>NZ_ATDL01000023.1 GCF_000416985.1 Sphingobacterium paucimobilis HER1398 | reverse complement strand
TTTAGGTCTGGTAGTTCAGCTGGTTAGAATACATGCCTGTCACGCATGGGGTCGCGGGTTCGAGTCCCGTCCAGACCGCTAAAAACAAAGAAAAGAATCGTCTTTTCATCGTTCTTAAAAATAGTAAAAATAAAGAATTTAGTCTGGTAGTTCAGCTGGTTAGCATATTCCGATTCATCGGAAGAGTCGCCCGTTTGAGTCTACATTAGACGTATGTTCTTTAGAAGATTAAAAAGATTTTAGGTCTGGTAGTTCAGCTGGTTAGAATATTCCGATTCATCGGAAGAGTCGCCCGTTCGAATCTACGTTAGACGTATGTTCTTTAGAAGATTAAAAGATTTTAGGTCTGGTAGTTCAGCTGGTTAGAATACATGCCTGTCACGCATGGGGTCGCGGGTTCGAGTCCCGTCCAGACCGCTAAATATCTTTAACAACAATTAAAATTCTTAGGTCTGGTAGTTCAGCTGGTTAGAATACATGCCTGTCACGCATGGGGTCGCGGGTTCGAGTCCCGTCCAGACCGCTAAGAAAACAATAAAGGTGTCCATTGAGGATGCCTTTTGTTGTTTATAGCCAAATCCTTAAAAATCCCTCAACAACAATTAAAATTCTTAGGTCTGGTAGTTCAGCTGGTTAGAATATTCCGATTCATCGGAAGAATCGCCCGCTCGAGTCCCGTCCAGACCGCTAAGAAAACAAAAAAGGTGTCCATTGTGGATGCCTTTTGTTGTTTATAGCCAAATCCTTAAAGATTCTTCAACAACAATTAAAAATACCCAGGCCTGGCAGTTCAGCTGGTTAGCATATTCCGATTCATCGGAAGAGTCGCCCGCTCGAGTCACGTCCAGACCGCTAAGAAAACAATAAAGGTGTCCATTGTGGATGCCTTTTGTTGTTTATAGCCAAATCCTTAAAAATCCTTCAACAACAATTAAAATACTTAGGCCTGGTAGTTCAGCTGGTTAGCATATTCCGATTCATCGGAAGAGTCGCCCGCTCGAGTCACGTCCAGACCGCTAAGAAAACAATAAAGGTGTCCATTGAGGATGCCTTTTGTTGTTTATAGCCAAATCCTTAAAAATCCTTCAACAACAATTAAAATACTTAGGCCTGGTAGTTCAGCTGGTTAGCATATTCCGATTCATCGGAAGAGTCGCCCGCTCGAGTCACGTCCAGACCGCTAAGAAAACAATAAAGGTGTCCATTGTGGATGCCTTTTGTTGTTTATAGCCAAATCCTTAAAAATCCTTCAACAACAATTAAAATACTTAGGCCTGGTAGTTCAGCTGGTTAGCATATTCCGATTCATCGGAAGAGTCGCCCG
>NZ_ATDL01000022.1 GCF_000416985.1 Sphingobacterium paucimobilis HER1398 | reverse complement strand
AATCCCAGCGGGATCACAAAAAAGCTTCACTGCAAAGTGAGGCTTTTTTTGTGCCCTTTAGGGTCGAATCCATAGGGGTTCGATTCATAGAAGGTTCACGGTATAGCTTGGGGCCTGCGGGGCTGAACCAATCCCAGCGGGATCACAAAAAAGCTTCACTGCAAAGTGAGGCTTTTTTTGTGCCCTTTAGGGTCGAATCCATAGGGGTTCGAT
The DNA here is from genome assembly GCF_000416985.1 of Sphingobacterium paucimobilis HER1398. GTDB lineage: Bacteria > Bacteroidota > Bacteroidia > Sphingobacteriales > Sphingobacteriaceae > Sphingobacterium > Sphingobacterium paucimobilis. The sequence goes on along the minus strand of NZ_ATDL01000022.1, from coordinate 590,458 downwards.
TCATAGAAGGTTCACGGTATAGCTTGGGGACCCTGCGGGGCTGAACCAATCCCAGCGGGATCACAAGAAAAGCTTCACTGCAAAGTGAGGCTTTTTTTGTGCCCTTCAGGGGCGAATCCATAGGGGTTCGATTCATAGAAGGTTCATGGTATAGCTTGGGGTCTTGCGGGGCTGAACCAATCCTAGCGGGATCACAAGAAAAAGCTTCATTGAAAAGTCAGGCTTTTTTGTATCCCTTAGAGGTGATATCAAGGACATATTTTACATATGTATTTTTTAATATGTTGTTTTTCAGGGGTTTATTTATTGGTTTGTGTTTTTTTATTAAAAAACTGCGTTATATCTAATTAGGGCTTGCATTTAAATATATTTTTCTTACCTTTGCATCACTTCAAACAACGAAGGGTAATTCGTTAAAGAATTAGGATTCCGTAGCTCAGCTGGTAGAGCAATACACTTTTAATGTATGGGTCCTGGGTTCGAATCCCAGCGGGATCACAAAAAATGCTTCACTGCAAAGTGAGGCTTTTTTTGTGCCCTTTAGGGTCGAACCCATAGGGGTTCGATTCATAGAAGGATCAGGGGGAAGTTGGGGCCTTTCGGGGCTAGCCTAGAGGGGTATAGATGGGGCAGCAAAAGAGATTCCCAGATGACAAAAGAGAATTGAATATTTCCGATATTTATCTATTTCATCGTATTAACTCAATTTATGACATGAATATATTGCATAATAAAGGTTTTATATTATTTGCTTTAATAATAGCTCATTTCTTTTCTTCCGAATTATTTGCTCAAACTGCACGAAAGACGGGAACCGAATATTATACCAAAGAGCATGCGCCCCTTCATCTGATTAATACCGGAGAGGTAGAGTTGGGTGTCAGGTATAAAAAAGGCCAAGGTGTTCCTATCGTTTTTATACACGGGTCTTGGGATGATCATAACTCTTGGATATCTGTAGCAGAACAGTTGACTGGCAAAGTAACTAACCCTATTGTCGTATACGACAGGCGAGGGCACAGTACGTCTACCCCAGATACAAAGCAGGGCACTATTTCTATGGATGTTCAAGATGCGCTGTCTCTGCTACGTACTTTAGGCTTTGAAAAAGCACATTTTATAGGACATTCATATGGAGCAAATATAGCAGTAGAGATCGCCAATACTTATGCGAATCACGTCGAGAGTATCGTTATCTACGAACCTCCAATCTTCGGGTTGCTAAAAGGCAAAGCCCAATACAAGGAAATGCTAAACGAAGTACAGGCCGAAATGCAGAAAAGCAAACAGCTATTGGAAAAAGGGAATATTGAATTGGGTACTTTTAATTTTATTGAGAACGTCGCTTTTGGTAAGGGGAGCTGGTGTTCTATTTTTGATGAGCGAGCAAGAAATACCATGGTAGCCAGTTATAGAACCTGGCTGGATCAGGCTAACGATCCTGAACGACTAAATATCAGGCCTGAAAACCTAAATCAATTTAAAAAACCAATCACTCTTATTACGGGAGGTAGTTCCATTGCGGTCTATCCAGCAGTGGCAAAAGAGATCAAAGACAAGGTAGAACATATACAATTACATACGATAGAAGGAGCTGGACATGGGGGGCTTGTTTCTCATCCGCAAGAAACTGCCGAAATCATCTTAAAACATCTGGCTGGTTTCTGAGGAAGGCATATGCTTTAGCTCCTTTCCTTTATCTTTGTGGATTTGGATTAATTTTTGTATCACGGTAAGCAGTTTCTACTGTGGCTTCACAGAACGTCGTTAAAGCTCGATGAACAGTAATTAACCTCGGGACTTAAGAGCTTGTATTAGGTATGTCATATGTTTTCCTTAGTGATGTTGGGCTATACCGAGGGATAGTGGGAGTATACAGTGATAGCCGCGGCGTCTATGGGATATTATAGTTTTTCTTCAGAGGAGAGTGTATGTTCTCTTGGCATTGGCAGATAGAAGAGGGGGAGCCGTGAGAAAATAATAGAGGTCATGTCTATAGACATGACCTCTATTTATGTTTTAGTACGATTTTTTCAACCGTTTTGCTGCAGCTTGATCTGTCATGAACACAAGCTTTCCGTGGCTTGGAGCCAGTAGTTGCGAAGGGTATTGTTGCACATTTCTTGCGCCTTCTAATACTTCATACAGCGCGTCTGTCTTTTTGTCTCCAAAAGTGAGCACAGCGATGTTTTTCGCTTTATTGATGAGTGGAGCTGTTAATGTAATCCGATACATGCTTTGTGGTCCAAGGTAATAGGCGTCTACCCATTTTTTATCTTCAGCCAATACTGCTGTGTGCGGAAATAGAGATGCCGTATGACCATCGTCACCCATGCCGAGCAGAATCAGATCAAAGGCTCCATCTTCGCCAACAACCTTCTTGATATCTGCTTCATATTGCGTAGCATACTTTTCAGGTGAGACTGTCTCCGAATACATTTTAAAGATATTATCCTGTGGAATTGGAACATGATTCAATAAGGTCTCAAAAGCCATTTTCGTGTTGCTACGATCATCTTCAAATGGCACCCAACGTTCATCGCCCCAAAAAACATAGACCTTTTTCCAATCGATCATTTGCTGATAGTCTGGAGATGCAAGCAATTTATGCAGGGCTATAGGAGATGAACCTCCAGTCAGCGCAACGGTAAATTTATTGTTCTTGGCAATAGCTTCTTTTGCCGTATCTATAAATAGAGCTGCAGCAGCTTCCGTCAATTGTTGTGTATTCTCAAATATCTGTATCAATTCTTCAAACTTTTAGTAGTCAATATTAAATTATACTCGTCAGGCTCAAATCTTGTTATCGCGTTTTATGGTGTGCATTTACAGCCCATACATGACCGTTTTGAGCGACCAGTGCCTCTGCATTTTCAGGCCCCCAGGTTCCTGATGCATAGTTCGGAAAATCTAATGTATTTCTGCTTTCCCAAGCTTCTTGGATCGGAGTGATTACATCCCAAGCTTCTTCCACTTGATCGGAGCGCATAAATAGGGTAGCATCCCCGTTCAATGCATCCAATAACAATGTTTCGTAAGCCTCTGGTGATTGGGTAGAACAGGTGTCATAATCAAAAACCATTTCCGATGGATTCAATGCCATCGTTAAGCCTGGACGTTTCGTCATAAAGCGTAGACGGATATCCATCTGAGGCTGTATATTAATGGTCAGCTTATTAGGCATAAGGTTGTCCATTTGTCCTTCGGAGAAGGTTGAATGCGGGACCGGTTTAAATTGTATCGTAATCGATGAATGTTTCTCCTGCATACGTTTTCCTGTACGTAAATAGAATGGTACTCCTTGCCAGCGCCAATTGTCCAAGAAGAATTTGACAGCAACAAATGTCTCTGTATTTGATTTAGGATTCACTCCCTCTTCTTCGCGGTAGCCAGGTACTTTTTTGCCTTGCAGCCATCCTTCACCATACTGACCTCTTACGGCGTAGCGTTGCACTTCCTCAGGTTTAATACGGCGTACGGCTCGTAATACATCTACTTTGCGATTACGTATCTCTTCCGATTTGAATGAAGCTGGTGCTTCCATAGCCACCATGCAGAGTATCTGTAGAAGGTGGTTCTGAACCATATCTTTGAGCGCTCCTGCACTTTCGTAAAATCCTCCGCGATTCTCAACACCTACCTGTTCTGCTACCGTAATCTGTACCGAGTCGATAAAGTTTCTATTCCAAAGTGGTTCAAAAAGAGCATTGCCAAATCTAAAAGCCAGTATGTTTTGAACTGTTTCTTTTCCCAGATAATGATCTATTCTATAGATTTGTTTCTCTTGAAAAGTTTGTCTTAGTAATTTATTAAGAGCGATTGCTGTCTGTTTGTCACTCCCAAACGGTTTCTCGATAACGATACGGTCTTTGTCCGGTATACTTGCAAGACCAGATTCATTGATATGTAGAGTTGCCGCTTCGATAAAACGTGGTGCTACAGATAGGTAAAACAACCTATTGGCGCGCTCCCCCCACAACTCGTCCAATGCATCCAGTTGGCTCGCTAGCTCTTTGTATGAGTCAATATCGTCGATATTAGAAGGGAAATAGGTGATATTCGGACTGAATTCCTCCCATTTCTGTTGTTCCGGTGTACCTGTACGAGAAAATTCAGATAGTCCCTCTGCCAGATGTGTCCTATAAGTTGCATTATCAAGTTCCGTACGCCCCAAACCGATGATAGCAAACTTCTCTGGCATCCAGTCGTCCAAAAATAAATTGTAAAAAGCGGGAATTAATTTACGCTTCGCCAAATCTCCCGTACCTCCAAAAATCACTATAATAGAAGGTCTGGCTTTTTTACTGGTCTTCATTGTATTATTAAAAATGTGTTCAATTTATTTTAGTCCCACTGTGTATGAAACGAGCCTTCGCGGTCGATGCGCTCATAGGTATGTGCTCCAAAGTAATCACGTTGTGCCTGTATGATATTCGTTGGCATACGCTCCGATCGGTAAGAGTCAAAGTAAGCCAACGCATTCATATAAGCGGCAAATGGAATACCATGCTCAACAGCTTGTTTTACGATTTCTCTCGTATTAGCTTGTCTAGATGAAATATCTTTAGCAATAGTATCATCCAAAAGAATATTACGCAAGGAAGCGTCCCGGCTGTAAGCCTGTCTGAAATCTTCTAGTGCCGCCGCTCGGATAATACATCCTCCACGCCATATTTTGGCTACTTCTTCCAGGTTAAGCCCATAGTTATAAGTTTCCGAAGCGATCGTCAGTTGTGCTAATCCCTGTGCATAGGTGTTTAGCATGGCAAAGTAGAAAGCGTCTTTTAATTGTCCGATAACCTGGTCTTCATCTATGCTTTTTTCAGCTGGCGTCCAATTTAATTTTTTAGCTGCCTGTATACGTTCAGGTTTGAATTTGGACATGTCACGCATAGTTACTGCCGCGTCTATAACGGGTACTGGTGCCTGCAAATCCATGGCATTCTGTGAGGTCCATTTACCTGTTCCTTTAGATTTTGCCCAATCGGATATAACATTTACCAGACGTTGTCCGTCTTCGTCAAATTTGTTGAGTATTTCACCTGTGATTTCTACGAGGAAGGATTGCAATTCCGTGTTGTTCCATTGAACGAAGGTTTGTTGTATCTTTTCATCATCGATTCCAAAACCACGTTTCATCAAATCATAAGTTTCCGCAATCAGCTGCATGATGCCATATTCGATGCCATTATGTACCATTTTTACATAGTTGCCAGCAGAGCCATTACCTAGATAAGCTACACAAGGCTCTCCATTAACTTTCGCTGATACTGCTTCAAAGATTGGACGTAGACGTTCGTAAGCGCCTTTATCTCCTCCTGGCATTAAGCTAGGGCCGAAACGCGCACCCTTTTCTCCTCCTGATATCCCCATCCCGAAAAAATGAATATTTTTCTGAGAGAGTTCTAAAAATCTACGATCTGTATCTGGGAAATAAGAATTACCACCATCAATGATAATATCGCCTTCTTCTAGGTGAGGAAGAAGACTGTTGATAGCACCATCCACAGGTTTTCCAGCCGGAACTAACAACATAATAGCTCTAGGTTTTCGGATTGCTTGCGTAAATTCAGCTACCTGAGTCGTTGCTTTTACTTGATGGGTATCATTAATTTCGTTCTCTAAAGACTCTACTTTAGCGGCGTCAAGGTCTAATCCCGCTACGGCAAATTTATTGTCGGCCATGTTTAATAGGAGGTTTCTTCCCATAACACCAAGACCAACTATGCCAAAATCATATAATTCCATAAAATTTTTATCAGTTGATGCAGATTTCTGCCTGTGTTCAAAGATAGGAATCTTTTCGTTGAATTAGTGCTGTTTTTTCAACGTTGGGAAGCATAACTATTGGTTATGGGGTATGGTTTTTAATCATTTTCTTTTGAAATCCATAGGACGCAACTTTGTATTGTTTAATCAAAAGAGATTGTAAGATGAACAATAGTCATTTTTTAAAAAAAGGAATTTTAAATAAAAATTTAAGTATTCGTGAGCTTATTTTTATCGGTTTGGGGCTACTTTGTATAAGCCCTTTTGTGTCACCTCCTATAGCATTATTAATTGGGATTATTACGGCACAGTGGTTAGGGAATCCGTTTTCAAATATTACAGGAAAATTGACACATAGTCTATTACAGGTATCTGTCGTTGGCTTGGGGTTTGGGATGGATGTAGAGTCTGCCATTCATGCCAGTAAAAACGGTTTTCTTTTAACTGTAGTCTCTTTACTTGGGATACTATTTCTAGGACATTTTATAGGTAAGATGTTACACATTGATAAGAAAATAGCTTTTTTGATTACCGTGGGTACCGCAATATGCGGAGGGAGCGCTATTGCTGCCATATCTCCTGTGATAAAGGCCAAGGAAGCGCAGATCAGTGTAGCATTGGCTACTATTTTTATTCTGAATTCCATTGCCTTATTTGTATTCCCTGTAGTTGGGCATTTCTTTAGCCTTTCACAAGGACAGTTTGGTCTTTGGAGTGCCGTGGCTATTCAAGATACCAGTTCTGTAGTCGGTGCAGCTAGTAAATATGGAGAAGAGGCGCTGCAGATCGCGACCTCTGTCAAGTTGACTCGTGCGCTGTGGATCATACCCGTTACATTTTTTAGTGCTTTGGTTTTTAAAAATAAGGGAAGCCGAGTACAGATTCCTTACTTTATCGGGCTGTTTATATTAGCTATTATTGGTAATACTTATGTCGCTCCACTACACAAAATTGCTCCTTACATTGTATATCTGTCCAAAAGTGGACTTACAGCAGTATTGTTCTTGATTGGGGCTGGACTTTCTGCCAAAGTGTTAAAGTCCGTAGGTACCAAACCATTTGTTTTAGGACTTGTACTATGGGGATTGATAGCAATACCATCGTTGTTATTTATACTCTATTATTTTTGATAAATGTTAGATGCAGGTTCGTACATTACTGTAGTGCCTTTAAATCAAATATAAACTCGTCAACGACCTTTTCTGGCGTAGCCCAGGAGGTTAAGAGTCGTACTGCGGAGTGATCTTCATCCACCTGTTTCCACTCAAAGAAGAGGTACTTTTTGTGAAGTTCGTTGATGGTATGTCGCGGAAAAATAGGAAATATTTGATTAGTTGTCGAATGTGTCAAGAAATCGTATCCCAATTCGCGTGTCGCATCAGCTATCTTCATCGCCATTTTGTTGGCATGGTCTGCGAGTTCAAAATAAAGGTTACTCTTGAATAGTTCTAAAAATTGAATCCCTAATAACCTTCCCTTAGCCAAAAGAGCTCCTTTTTGCTTCAAGGCGTAATCAAAATCGGGATATATATCTGGTCTGTTGAATACAACAGCTTCCCCTAGTAGAGCTCCATTTTTTGTAGCTCCTATGTAGAAAACATCCGTCAGTCTACTGATTTCAGCAAGCGTTAGATCATTGTTTGTTGCAGTCAATGCATTACCAAGTCGCGCTCCGTCGAGAAATAAAAGTAAATTGTACTGTTTACAACAATGCGAAAGTGCTTCCAGTTCGGCTTTTTGGTAGATTGTTCCGATTTCAGTCGAGTTAGATATATATACCAGTCTAGGTTTGACTACATGTGGTCTTAGCGTATGCTGTTGTACGATTTGCTCAATATTTCCTGGTCTTAGTTTGCCATCCATGCTCTCTACCGTTATTATTCGGTGTCCTGTAGCTTCGATAGCTCCAGCCTCATGTGCATAAATATGCCCTGATTGGACACTTATCACAGCTTCGTGTGATTTAAGGAGACAAGATATGACCAATAAATTGGTTTGAGTTCCTGCCGAAAGGAAATGTATGTCAACTTGCGGATTATCTATTTTAGCTTTTAAAAGAGCCTTGGCCGCTGAGGTATATTCATCGTCACCATACCCTAGCTGTTGGACAAGGTTTGTCTCTAATAATTTGTTTAGAATATTCGCGTGTGCGCCTTCGGAGTAGTCGTTCTTAAAATTATACATGATAGCTCTTTAACCAATTTCGGAGTAAACCTACTTAAATTTCTCCTTATACATTTTTTTGCGGAGGAAATATAGCAAGTTTACTTCGAAGCGGACTGGTCCAGAGTGTAGAAAAAGCTAGGAAAAACTCAAGAATCGCTGATAATGTTCCCAATACGATTCAGATGTAGCAGAGGTGGTATTGAGCCAAAACTGTTGTTCTATTTTCTCTTTTGTTTTTTGATCTTCTGTTTCCAAACGACCTTTCAGTAAAAGGTATAATTCAAAAAATAATTGGAGGAATTGTCTATCGTCTTTTGCACATTTATAATTAATACAATCTCCATGCAGATAGTAGCTCACTACTTCTCCTGAAGGGATGTGGTAGCCTAGACGGTCTCCTATAGTATCCCAACCGAAAAATAAGTAATCTTGATATACTTCCAGATCATGGTCAAAAGTAATATCATAGATATTCAATCTCGATAGGTCAAAATTGTGGAGAAGGTTTAATATTTCATTACCATGGTCTTCATAAATAGACGCCGAATCCGAAATCTGGGCATCACTTAAGATACCATGTAGTGTTTCCGTGTTTAGTCGATGTTCCAAATTGGAACGCTCAGGCTGATTGGCCCGAATACTAGATACAAATTCTCTTGCAGTCATAGGTCAGGATTTGTTTTGATGTGGTACTCAGTTTTTTTTACGCTAGAAATTATCCTTACTAATCTAGCTACAAAGATGCGTCATAAATATAACACTATTTACGGGAAACCGTATTAGTACGTGTAAATATTATTTGTCTTTATTTACATCTTTTATGAGACCTCTACCAAAATAAAAAACTAAGCATACGCCAAGAATCGAACAAGCAATTAAGATGTAATTGCCATAGTTCTTATTTCCTGAAGTTGAATTTGTTTCGAGATTTTGAATGGTGCCGATAGTGACGGTGGGTATATCGCTAGGAAGATTCAGTGTTATCTTAGCCAAGTCGTAATTCGGAGAAGTCCAATTCGTGTCTGCCTGCAAGCTGTACTCCTGTTGTTTGTCCATATCAGCGATCAAACGTATGGGGGTTTGATAGAATACTATACTGTCTATTTGCAGGGCTGGGCTATCTTCATTTTCAATCTCCAGGAAAAAGCTACTCGGGTAAGCCTTTTGCAGCATGTATATACCATTGACGTTACTATGTAACTCGAGGTACTCACTGTTGCTATATCGAGATCCCGAATGCCTTTTGTCTGTGTTTGATCTTTGTTGCTCCGTGTAGGTATGCGCCGTGCGGTAGTACTGCTTCGGTGTACTGGTATAGATTTGGAAATAGTCAATAGGAGACCACATCTCCTTGGTAATGGCTATGGTAGTCGTTTTGCGATCAAGATTATTCATCTGTTGGTATGCTACGTGTTTGACTCTTTCTAGTTGAGGCGCTGTCTCATCACTTTTTATTTCACCAATATGGAGAACTTTGATCGGAGGAGAGTTCTTGTCATCCAAAATAATACGGATGTAGCGATAATCTACCAAAGGAAACTGGATAGACTTGTTGGTGAATGTCTGACTATCGTCTTTCAGGTCCGTAAGAATACCATTGTTGATAATGCCAAACCAGTTTTCCTTATCATCACTACCTTCTACTCGATATTTTTTACTATTATCGGTATTGGCGACCTGTATGATATATCCACTGTTTTTTTTCTTGACTTTATTGTCAATTAGAAACAACTCCGTGCTATCCACTTTGTTTTTGTCCTGTTCATAAGGAATAGGTGAGAAATAGGAAGACTGTGGAGCGGTGGCTTGTAGAATAAAGGGAACTTCATTGCCTTTAGCATCTTTCAATCTAAGCATTCCCATATTATTAGCCACTCTGGCTCTAAATTCCTGAGGTACAACTATACTGTGGTAACCATTTACATTGACGCTTACCTGCGCTTGCAATTGTTGTGCCCTGACGGTATAGGAGCAAGTGGCAATAACAAAGAACAGAAGAAGTAAGAGATGTTTAAAGCTTTTCATTGTTATTATCTACTACAAGTTTTTTAATTTTTTGATATACAAAGGAAATCGTCAATATCAACGCACCCAATAAGATAAAGGCTATAATTTTTCCAGTCTCGGACACATCCCGGATGTCATAGATGAAAAGTTTTAGAATTGTAATCCCCAAAAGGCTCAATGCAATAACACGGGCTGTTTTAAGGCTTTTCTTGATGCCATAAATAAGAAAGGCAAAAGATAGTAATCCCCATAATATAGGGAAGATAACCTTCATTACAAATTCTCGTGTAGTAAAGTAACTGTCAAAATCTGTTGCTTGAAATAGAAAGACAATATTAACCTCAGCACTGCAGAGATACACGATAAAGAAAGCTACCAACCAAGCTGTATAGGTATTTCGTTTTCCAAGTTCGACGGACCCGAAAAAATCACGCTTCAGATACCACCAGATCTGTAATAGTAAGGCCGTGAGTGATAAGTAATGCAAATTAAAAGCAAACGGGAAAGCTCCGTCATTATAAATAAACGTTGTATATTTTTCAATTATAGGAATACGGTAACCTACAATGATATAGAAAATAGCGTTAGCTATAATGAGTACATCTGATAGGGTCTCTATAGATTTAGTCTTGTATCTTCCAAAGTAAATAAGAAGAGTACTGAATATCATATGATAGAGATAGATGAAGAAATAAACGGTACCCGCATTGTCGAATCGGAAAGATGCCTGATAGCTGATTTCGATGATAGGTAATATATAGGCCAATACGAGTGCGCAGACGAATATGAACTTTCGGTAGGCTATCTGATTGAAAATGATCGCTGATAGCGTGTACGTATAGCTGTGTTTTTGTAATAGTTTGTAGCTGGCAACGAGCGACCCAATGATCACTAGTCCGGTAATGCATACCGTATTAAGGACAAGTGTATGCGCAACTTCGTCTTCTACATAGGCTGCTAGGTCCTGTACTAGGCTAATGATGGCGAGCCACTGCACAAGTATCGCACCCAGTAGAAAGCCTTTTAATTGAGATTTGTGCGTTAGCCACAGAAGGAGTACAGCCTCACATGCCCAGAAAATCGTTACATAATTACCTTCAAATTGAACCGGAATCGTGATCGTAGCCAAGGTCAAAGCGAGTCCAATAAGTACAAAAACTATCGTTTTGTCAAATCTATACTTTTTGAAAATTAAGTAAGCAAATATAATGTTAAAACCAGCGAGTAGTATAGTGAAAAGACCTACGTAGTTTGGGTTATAACTGTGGACAATATGATACCCTATGGCATAAAAAGCCGATGTGTTCGATATCACTGCTCCAATTTCATACGTAGAAAACTTGTTTTTATGAACGACATTGTTGATTACAAATGCAACCATGAATAGGATATAGAGCAGGGTGCAATAACCAAATACATGCAACAGGATCGTAGGAGTTGATGAAGGCAATACGATATACCAGACCGCGACGATAAGTGTCGTCAGTATAAATGCGGTAAAGTTTACCACAAACCATCGTCTGAAATAGGAAATCGTTAACATACCTACATTCAGAAGGGTAATATAGGTCAGGAGCACGTGATAGTTCCCATGACCTGTACTGACCATAAATGGTACTGCAAATCCGCCTATGACAGACATTACAGCCAACTCCTGTCGGTTATAAGCCATCGAAACGAATGTACTGAACATCGTGATCATAACCATGATGATAAAAGTCGTCGTCTGGCTGAACAAATGATAATCATGAAATGCTATTCCAATGGTGAAATAGAATACAGCGATGGCTCCGGCCACTAATACCGAGCTAAAAGCCTTAAACTGGGCGCGCATACGGTGAGCGACCCCCAAGAGTATGCCTCCTGCTAATATTCCGATACCAACACGTGCAGGTTCATTGATCCATTCTTTATCAATAGCGTATTTTACAAAAAAGCTAATTCCAAGGACCAGGATAATAATACCGATTTTATTGATGAGATTTTCACCAATGAACTTTTCAATATCCGGGTTCTTTTGTTTAAATTTTTCAAACCAAGACAGCTTTTCCTCTTCAACAATGGGTTGAAAAGGAAAAGGATCCTGTATAGTGTTGGATTGGTCTTCTGCTTGAAATTGAATTTCTGTTGCTTCTTGCAGCAGAAAATCGGGAATAGGAGGAGGAGTTAGCGTGACCTCTTCTTCCATCAGGATAGGTTCCGGTGTAGAATCAGTCTCCTTTACCGGAATATCTTCCGTTATTAAAGGTACTTGGTCTAGCTCTTCGGTAGTCCGGATGGTTTTGCCATCTTCTAGAAGATTCTTTAGTACGTTTAGCTGCTCAAAAGTGTGTGACAGACCTTCCCGCAACCCCTTGATCTCATCTCTCTGCCTGTTTAACAAGTACGCAAGAACAGCAAATCCAAGTACAATTAATAATATTTCCATAAACTAAGTTTTCGTTTCAGCTTTCGTGCTAAAATCGTACCAAGGTACAAAAACTTGTGAATGACTTTTTATTTGCCAAATAATTTTCCAAAGAACCCTTTGGAACCCTGCTTGGTAGCTTCGGCGGTCTTTAAATTCTCACGCGTAGTTGGTGTATCATTATAATTTAGTGATTTTTGGAGATATTGTATCGACTCGTCGTAGCGTTCAAGATCCAAGAAGGATGTGCCTATATGTTCATATATTTCGGCAATCACATCATCTGTTACGTTATCCTGTTGGTTTAGTGTCTGTAGAGCCAATTGACCATAATATATTGTTTTTTCATTTTCTCCCAGATGATAGGTGCAATGGGTAGCCCAATAATAACACCAAAAATCTTGATTTCCAGAAGATATACTGCCTTCAAAACTGTCGCAGGCGCCCTCATTGTCTTTCATATAAGCTACTTGCAGGTAGCCCATATTGTATAGTGCAACCTGCACTGACCTTTCCTGCTTTTTCTCTGTTGCAAAATGCAGCGCATATTCATAGCACTCCATGGCTTTGCTGTAATCTCCCCCCTCAATAAATGCATTCGCTCTGCTGATGAGTAAGCTTGGGTTGTCCGGCATATTTTCCAACAATCGATCTGTCTCTTGCGAAGCGACCTCAGTTGGTGTATGTGTACCCAGCCCACTTTCTGCGTTGGCTTTATAAATAAAGAAGTTGGTAAAACAACGTACTACCTCCTGTTCCTGGCTTATGGGGTCTGTAGGTTCGAGCTCATAATAGGTTTCCAACCCTAGATTGATCCATTCTAATCCGTCTTCATAGTTTTTTAATTCCATGTAACAGCTACAGATTGTATCTATTGTGGCGAAGTAGGTCAGTAGATCCATTTCCGCTCCAAATTCTTCAATCAGAAGTTCGCCATCTTGAATCGCCAGTTGTAGCTGTCCGGCATCTGAATAGGCACCAAACCTATTTTGTAGAATAACCATAAAGGAGGATTGCTCGATACCCTCATTACAGATGGCGATTGCTTTTTCATGTGCTCCCTGAAGCCTGTATTCCCGTGCAAGATTATTGCAGCACATAGCGAATGTATGTGGATCATCATTGATGATGTCTCCATTATCTTGTATAATCGCTCCCTTGTATAGGTAGTATGCCTGTTCGTAGCATTGTTGTTTAAGCGTAGTTAGTCGTTGCGCCTCCTGCGTAGGCATATTGATATATTGCTCCAGCAGGTAGTTGATTTCGACCCCTGCATTATAAGCTTCCATTGCCGATTTGGTATTGTTATCCACCTGCAACATGGAGAAATCAGGATTGGGATTGTGTTGATTCTGAATATTGAATAAGCGGATTTGTAAAACCGGAGAGGGAGCCAATTCTATGGCTTTTTTGTAGTACTTTGTCGCAGCATCCCTATCGCCAAGCCAGTAAAGTGCTGAGCCTGCGTGTCGGTTACAGTTATAATTGTCTGGATCTATTTCTAGTCCATTCTTGCTCCATTGTATACATTCTATAAGTGCTTTCTGTCGGTCACTCTCAAATACTTCATTGTAATCCAAAGCAATAATGCCTAGTATGGCATATAGATTGGGGCTTGGGGATTCAGCATTTAAGGTAGATACCTGTTGGAAAATTGCGCTTACGGCATTCAAATCTTGAGGCAAAGCATTGCCTTGTATCCATATTTTGGCAGCTGTGTCGTAATCTCCTTGCAGCAATGCTTCTTCGGCTTGTTGATGTATATGTCGTTGCATATTGTCGTATAAAGAATAATATTGTTATCGATTTGTTTTCCAATTGTGGAACACGTTGAATTTCTCGGTTAATAAAATGGAGAGTTGTTTGTAAAGATTATCATCGAATACAATTCCATTCAGAAATTGATCAACAGCATTAAAACTATCCTCATATAAATCTTCAAAGGTTTCCTTTTGATCTAAAGCCGTCAAAATGATGTCGCGTATATAGAATGATACGGTATTTCCCTTAGGATCAGTCAGCTTTCTATTGGTTGTTATGGCGTATAAAAAGGAAGGTAAATAGGGCAGATCTTTTAGTTGATTTTTCCAAAGGTGACTGTTCAGGTGTTGGTCAACAAAATCTAAAATGTGGTCCTGTTCAGCTTTTAGAGGAAGCTGATATAGATTGTCATCAATCGATAAGAACCGGCTGTCGAATAACCATTTGATAATTGCGGTATACGCTCTTCGTAAAAATGGAAAACTTTCTAACTCAATGGAGCGATTGAAAAAGTCCCGGTTGACAATTTCTAATTGCTCTCTTATAGCAATCCAGCTACTGTAAGATATATTGTCTTTTCCATTTTTAGTGTATTTTATGGTTAATATATTTTCCTTTCCTTCAGGCTTTTCATAAGCTTTTTCAACTTCATTCTCATATAGCGGTGAACCTATAAGGTGTTCGATCTCCTGTGGATGTAGACCAGGCGAAGGAAGTACGTCCCAAAAGTCCTGCGGCTTGGGATCAGGTCGTTTGTTGGAATGATCGACATGAGTAAACAGAATACTGGATAGATATGCTACAAACTTATAATTGTCGTTTCGAGGACTTATAGGTGGTTGGAAAATGTCATTTTTTATATCATATTTAAACCAAAATGAAATATTTAAGGGTTTATAAATTATACTTTTAGTTCCTTGATTAGGCGTGAGGCTTTTCGGTAGCTTTCCTAAATCATGCCGTTCAAAAAAATCGACTAATCTTGCGTTGGTAGAAGATAAACCTATCAATGCTATTAGCTCGCTTTGTTTTATGGTATTCATGGAGATCGTGTACGGTATTACTTTTGTTAAAAGAGTCGTTGTTTTATAGCTTGTGAATTTACTTCTTTAGCACCACACCGTCAATGATCAATTCTTTACAACTCAGGTTCATATAGGAAGTCTCTTCATCGTTGATAAAATTATCATTTATCCCATCCATTACTATAGAATTCAATTCTATTTTTCGTGTAGGAAGTTTACCATAAGAATCCGTGACCATGATCTTACCAGTCAAGGTTGTGTTCTTTTTCATCAATAGACGCAACAGTGGGATATCTAAGCGATCAAATGTGATGACGATATAACAGGGATTATAATCATCGACAGTTTGTTGAATGGCGGAATCGACGGCTGTCGTCGTGGAAGGCTTACTGAAGGAGATAGAAAGTGTGGTAAGGTTGGAAAGAACCGTTTCTTTTCCATCCTGGACCGATAGTTCAATTTTCATTCTATTTCGATCCCATTGTTGAGCTTGGGAGCCGGATACAAAACACAATGTGATGATGAATAGAAGTAGAGCGCCCTTGAGCTGATTTGTGATTTTCATAGTTCCTGAGTTTTAGTAGAGCAAGATTAAAAATTCATTGGGACACCTCCTTTGATGGATTTGCAATCGGTAGGTTTGAATTTGTATTTGGATTCAGGAGAGGCTTTGTCGATACTCGCAAGAGTGGGTAATAACGTTTCTGTGGACATGTAATGGAGAGAAGAAAAAGTTGTAGGGTTCCTCATAGGAGTGAGTTGTGAGTTTATTGATTAAATTAGCAGGCTTTTAATGAATTCCATGAACGGAGCTTTTAATATTTTGAATAGTTATAGGCATTCAGGCTGTACACTAATGTCGGTTGTTTTCCTTTTGCTTATACAGCTTTGGACCCCTATGGGAGTGGTACAAGGACAGACCTCCATTGAAAAGATGGCTGCAGACGGTTATGCTTTGCGGTTTTCTGATACGACAGCCAGTGTTCGTATACAGACGGAAGCTCTTACATTGGCAAAAACGAAGAATAGTAAGACCGATGAAGCCATATGTTACGCCTATCTGGCTATGACCTACAGAAGGCTTCTTCAACTAAAGGAATTTACGCGCTATGCCGATTTATCTTATGAAACAGCGAATCAAGCCGCTGATAATCGGGCTGTGGCTTATTCTAATTGGGCAATGGGGTTGCTGCGGTCTTATATCGACGACAAGGCCAGCGCTGTTGATTATATGTTGAAAGCATATGGTTTATTTGTGCAATTGAAGGAATACGCTTACTGTGCTAAAATAGGAGCAGATGTTTCTTATCTCTTTTATCCAGGCTCAGAAGCAAACGTAACGAAATACGCAGATGAAGCATTCCGCTATGCGATGCAATCTAAAGATCCAGAAAGTATATTGCATGCGCGACTGGCGGTGGGGAGTTATCTCTTGGATAGTGCTGGTGGAGGAGATTTAGAACAATGGCAGAAAGCAGTCTTGTTTTTTAAAGAGACAATCCGTCAAGCAGAGCAGGTTGAAGATGCTATTGTAAGTAAGAGCAATATTGGCATTGCGCATATTAATCTTGCTGTATTGTATATGAATGGACCTAAGCCGATTGACGAAAAAGCATTTCTTTCCCATCTGGAACAAGCTACCTATATCGGTAGGCAATATAGTCTGCGGAATATATATCGCAGCTCACTAGGACTCCAGGGACAGTTTTTTATGCAAAAAGGGGATTATAGAACTGCCGAAAATCTATTTAAAGAGGGCATTGCTTATCAACAGACGCTACCCTATAAAGACAACGATTTATTAGCGACATTCTTCGGTTGTCTCAAAGAATTGGCTGCACAAGAGAAAGACTATGCGGCGTATCACGAGTATGACACCTATTTCAATAAGTATAATAAGCTAAAATACGATGAGGCCACACAAAAGATCTTGCAGAATACAGATGCGCGGTTTGAATCGGAGAAGAAATTGGCACTGATTGAGCAGCTGGAAAAGGAAAATGAACTGGAACGGAAGAATAAGTTCCTCGGTTATGGCATTTCGGCGATTCTCTTGATTGGTTTGGTATTTATGTACCGATCGTATTATTATAGACAGCGCTATTTCCAAAATAGAGAAGATATTCTTCAAGAACAGCAAACTAATAGTGAACTAAAGGTACAGTTGATGGAAAAGGAATCATTGGAGGTTTTAGCTGAGAAATTGTCTCTTGAACGAAGATTGCTGCAATCGCAGATGGATCCTCATTTTATTTTTAATCTGTTGGGGAATATCCAAAGTATGATTCTCCAAAATGATAGAGTAGTTGCTGTTTCTTATCTCGGTAAATTTGCTAAACTCACTCGACAGGTACTGGAGCAATCCCGTATGGACCGCATTTGCATCGAACAAGAAATACAGACCTTAAAAAATTATATAGAACTGCAACAGTTGCGTCTTAATCATAGTTTTGATTACGAGATTCAAGTGGATGAGACTGTTGATTCGACTGTATATATCCCCCCTTTGCTCTTGCAACCATTTGTCGAAAATGCGATTGAACATGGACTGAAACCCTTGGTAGATAGGCGACGTGGATTTTTAAAAGTTGCTTTTCACCTTGATATAGACGCTGATATCCTTGAATGTACGATTACCGACAATGGGATAGGGTTAGGAGCGTCTAAAAGTAGAAAAATAGACGCATCACACACCTCCTTGTCTACGAGGATAACAGATGAAAGGTTAGCGCTTCTGTATCCCAATAATCCATCTGTTCAATTAAAAGTGACAGATAGAAATGAAGAAGAAGGGGCTGGTTGCGTGGTCTTTTTATCCATCCCTTTAATTTGATTTTTATGTATAAAACCATCATTGTAGAAGACGAATACCATTTGAGAGAAGCATTATCCATTTTATTGGAAATGGTTGCTCCAGATAAGATACAGGTCATCGGTTATGCAGAGGATATAGTAGAAGCGGTCAGAATAATAGATCGACTCAAACCAGATTTGGTGTTTATGGATATTATGTTAAAACGAGGGACCGGATTTGATGTACTTAACCAAGTCGCCTATAAAGATTTTCAACTGGTTATTACTACGGCCTATGAGGAGCATGCTGTTCGTGCTTTCAAGTTTAATGCGCTAGATTATTTATTGAAGCCTATTGATTCCCAAGAACTCGAAGAAGCAATAGACCGCTTGGCAGATCAGGCGTGGCGGAAGATCTCTGATACGCAACTGGAGCACATCACAGCAGATTATAAAGTAATACCGGATCGGATTATATTACCGACGCAAGAGGCTATGCATGTTGTCAAGGTGGATAATATTGTGCGATGCGAAACTTCTGGATCATATACCACCTTTATGCTTGTAGATGGTAAAAATATTATTGTGTCAAAGCCGCTTAAGCACTACGAAGAAATTCTCGCTCTTCCGAAGTTTATGCGAATACATCAGTCACATCTGATTAATTTACACTATATCGTTAGTTATTCCAGAGAGGGAATGGTGCAAATGTGTGATGGTACCTCGATACCTATATCTAGGGCTAATAAAGAAATGTTTTTTAAACAGATGAAGCCTTCCTAAACTATCCTTGCATTAGAGGGAGACTCTTTTGATGATTCAAAGTCAAAGGATGTATATGCAAACTGAAAATAGCAGAATACAGATTGGCTATCGTAGATGCCGTTCCTAGCGCATAGATTTGGCTAAAATTATTTTTAATCATGAGCAATAAAACTATTTCTATTTTAAGTTACGTGACCATTATTGGTTGGATTATCGCCTATACAAAGAGCAAAGATATTCAGCCTAAAAGCGATTTAGTAAGTTACCACTTGCGTCAAGGGTTGGGCTTCTTTATTCTGTCGCTAGTTGTTAATGTGGGGCTTTCTATTATCGTTACTATTATTCCAACATTAGCTTTCATAAACTATGTAGGTATAGTGCTTTTTATTCTTTGGATATTCGGCATTATAAATGCAGTAAATGAACAGAAGAAACCTATTCCCGTAATCGGTGGACTCTTTGAAAACAAATTCGCCTTTTTAGGCTAAGGTGCGTTTTACCTAGGTAGTTCGGGCCTATTGTCCGAACTATTCCAATTGTACCACAGAATAGGCCAAAAACACTTCTTCGCAGAAAGATGATTCGGTATCTTTGTTTTCTCATAAATAAGCAAATTCGATGAAATCAATACAAGTAGCAATAATTAGTGATATCCATGGCAATCTTACAGCGTTAGAACATGTTCTGGCCGATATTTGTCAAAAGGGGATACATCAAATATATTGTTTAGGGGATTTGGTAGACTTTGCACCTTGGGGCGATGAAGTGATTTCTCTATTTAAACAGAGGGGGATCCCTTGCTTACTGGGCAATCACGATGAGCGTATTGCTTTCGATTATCCGGTGGTACCTTTGACACATCATGACGCGGTAGAGACCGCAAATCGTGATATTGCCATTGCATTCTCCAAACGGACTATTTCTCCGGAAAATAAATTATGGCTTTCCAACCTTCCTTTTGAACTGTCTCTGACTTTTAAAGTAGAGGGTATATTCAAGCGTGTTTTATTAGTGCATGCAACCCCTGCTAGTAATGAAGAATACCTATTTGAAGAAGATGATAAAGGAACTGTACTGTCGGAATTAGCAAGGAGAGGCATGGACGTCCTCGTCATGGGGCATACCCATCATTCCTACATACAGCAATTTTCCGAAGCTCTTTTAGTCAATTGCGGGTCAGTAGGTCGTAGTAAGGAAGCAGATAGGAAAGCGACATACACCATTTTGACTATTTCTGCCGATAGCATAATGGCCGAAATACAGAAAGTGGAATATCCGATACACGCGGTAGCAGATGCTATCTACAACAGTGAGATTCCTGATTTCTATGCCGATTTCTTATTGAAGTCATGATTTTCTGTCGCAGATCTCCTTTTTGAGTTTCATATAATGATCTTTGTCATCGTCTTCTCCCAAGAGGAATCCCCAAGGCTTTAATTCTAAGATACGGTCAAAGACAATTTTGCAGATTGCAAGGATGGGGATAGCCAAAAACATTCCTGATATTCCCCACAGCAGCTCACCGAAAAAGATAGCCATCATAGCCACCATAGAGTTTACCTGAACTTTGGAGCCTACTATTTTCGGGACGACAAAGTTACTGTCGATAAAATGGATGACAACCAATGCGACCAGAACCAGAATGACATGCATTAACGATGAGGTAGCAAAAGTTATCAGGGCAATAATCAACATAGAAAGAAATATACCCACATAAGGGAGTACGTTGAAAATCCCTGTAAATATGGCCAGCATCAGGCTGTATTTGACACCTATAGCCGTGAGCGCAATAAAAGTCATTGTGGCCACGATAATCATTTGCAAAAATAGACCAATAAGGTAACGCTTTACCACATATTGTACTTGTGAGACAATGTCAAGCACAATGTTGTGATGGCTGTCATGGTTCAGCAATAGGAGAAAACGTACAATATGGCGGCGATAGACCAAGATGAAAAAAGTATATAAAAAAGTAAATACCAGTAGGATAAATGTGGAAGACATAGATAGAAGAGCTACCCCTAGGATAGCGGTACCGCGACTCACGGATTTGGTCAACGTATCGGAAAGGTATTCCATCTGATCCGAATAGTTGATATGCAGATTTTTGGAAATCCAATCCTGAAATACTTCCATACCTTGCACCACCTGCCGTTCAAACGCAGGCCAATCTTCCTTTAGATTGGTCATCTGTGAGCCTAATAAAACAACTACACCGATGAGTAAAGTAAAAAAAAGCAGTAGCGAAATGAGAGATGCCAAGACGCGAGGCATTCTTAACTTTCTTTCCATCCAAGACCCAAGTGGGGTTAACAGCAGGGCAAAAAGACTTCCTAAAATAAAAGGGACAATGATGGCTTGGCCTACACGTGCAATATAGACGATTGCAATAATGCTGATTAACGTACAGGCTAATTTGATGTAAAACGGAAGAGTTAAGAATTTCGTCATATCCACAATTTGATTTTAGAGAACAAATATCAAACCAATAAAGTCTGAAATAAAAATCGGAAAATAATATGGAATTACAAATCATAAAGTCAAGCATAGGCGATAATAGCCTAGAATATTTATTTTTGTAATGTTTTAAAGAGATGTATCATCATAGAATTATGATTAGTGAAAAATAATATTGGACAATACGACCTAATACGTCTGTCAGCAGACCAATGGCAAGCATATAAGGATATTCGACTTGAAGCACTGCAGGCTGAACCTGGCAAGTTTGGAAGTAATTATGCAAAAGAATCGAACTACAGTGATCAAGAGTGGTCAACTTTGTTGGAAAATGACAACCGTGCAATTTTTGGGCTGTATCATCAAAGTAATTTGGTTGGTCTGACTGGTGTGGCCCTTTTTTATGGAGACCATTCCAAAGCGCTATTGTTTTCCTCTTACATCAAATCAGAGCATAGAGGAAAAGGGTTGTCTACTTTATTCTATGAAGAACGCATGGCCTGGGCACGTCAGAAAAACTGTCGTTCTATTCTAGTATCGCATCGAGCCGGAAATGAAGCTTCTAAAGCGGCGAATCAACGATTTGGTTTTGTGTATACACATTCCGAAAAGGTTACTTGGCCAGATGGATCAACGGATGATGAGTTGATGTATTCGTTGGATATTTAAGAGGATTAGGATTTGAGCGATATGCTGTGTAGACCTATGTTTGAATATCCATTGATGATTTCGTTAATTTGCACACTAAAATTTATTTATATATGAAGCAGTTCCGTTTTATTATTTTCACATTAACGAGTTTATTTTTTATAGCCTGTCAGTCTGCTAGTCCAGATAAATTTTTTGGACAGGTTGTGTTGAATACCAACCTTATAGCCGATTTTGATCCTGTAACATTTGGTAAGCGACTAGAGCAGGAGACTCGAGAGTTTCCTGATGTACCAGCCAGTAAAAAGAATGGGGACGAAGCACAACAGATTGTCAATCTGAAGGTCCTAACGGTAGAGAAGGCCATCAAAGACATCAAGGGGTTAACGGTATCGGATGATGACGCAAAGGTTTTACAAGAGCAATCTATTCAATTATTTGAAGCGGTACTTCCTGTTTATAAAAATGAGTACGCAGCTTACGCGAAGCTTTGCGATACCAAGGGTACGGATGAAGAAAAACAACAACTTCTTCAAAAAATTGAAAAGGAATACTTGCCTAAAGTAGATGGTTTGTTCGAGAATGTTTATGATTTAGGAAAGAAATATGCCGATAAGCATCAATTGAATGTCAAATGGGGGTATTAGAAAATAATAACTTCGTTTGATTGAATATAAAGCCACTAAAGAGCATACTTTAGTGGCTTTGTTTCGCTAATTATTTAGCGGAGAAAGTTTCCGTACCAATGTCCCGATGCTTTGATAATACGTTGCTGAGTTTTAAAATCAATATGTACGAGTCCAAATCGGGGATGATATCCTTCAGCCCATTCAAAGTTGTCTAAGAAAGTCCAGACAAAATAACCTTTAATATTTACACCTTCACTTTTCGCGCGGAATACCTGTTCGATAACATCTTTTAGGTATTGTGTCCTTTGTAAATCATCGACACGGCCATCTTCAACCAGATCCTCAAATGCTGCTCCATTTTCGGTGATAATAAGTGGAGGAATATTCGGGTAGGCATCAAATTTCTTAAGTATATGGTACATCGACTCAGGATAGATTTCCCAGTTCATAGCCGTCGTTTCAACCTTTCGTTTTTTTGCACTTACAATCTTAGCACGTAAGAAGGGAACAAATAGCGAATGCCGTATCACCTCTCGGGTATAATTCTGTATACCAATAAAGTCCATATCAAATTTTAAATCCGTATCGTCTCCCTGTTTCATATAGCGTTCGATTCGATTTAAGACTTTGATCTCTTGAGTAGGGTATCCCATTCCCAACAAAGGCTCAATGAAAAAGCGATTGAGCAGTACATCTGCTTTTCTTGCGGCAATGATGTCCCTTTCCTTCGTAGAGTAAGGTTCCACATGGGAGCAGGAGAAGGTCGTGCCGACACGACTTTCTTTTTGCAGAGATTTGATGATTCTGCCACCATGGGCTTGAGCCAATGCGGCGTGATGCGCCGCAGCTAGAAAGTTGTTCAAGCCTTTTCTACCGGGTGCGTGTACTCCAAAAAAATAACCCGCAGCTGTAAATACCGTAGGCTCATTGAGGACTATCCAGTTTTTTACACGATCGCCAAAATACTTGACACAGAGAGCTACATACTCGCCAAACCAATCTTTTACATCTCGGTTTGTCCAACCACCCTTTTCTTCAAGTGTATGAGGGAGGTCCCAGTGATAGAGTGTAACCCAAGGAGTGATTCCCAGACTAAGGGAATAATCGATAAGTCTATTGTAAAAATCGATACCAGCCTGATTTACGTTTCCCATCCCATCAGGTTGTATTCTGCTCCAAGCAATAGAAAATCTATAATTAGGAATATGCAGACTCCGCATCAGTTTCAGGTCATCTTCATACCGATAGTAGAAATCGCAAGCGACATTGCCGTTCTGATTATGTACAATTTTATTTTTCTTTTGGACAAAAATATCCCAGATGGAGGGACCTTTTGCATCATGGTCATGCGCACCTTCTATTTGATAAGCTGCGGTAGAAACACCCCAAATAAAATCCTTACCAAAAGTGTTTTTAGTTATTAACATCTATTTCAATTTGTTCGATTAGCTTCTGTGTGACCGAAGTGGCGAATAAAATGAGCTGAACCGGGCTAAAAATAGACGAGAGACAACGTTCTGAAAAAAGTAGATTATTGTTTTCATGGCCATGTAAATTTGTTAATCCTGTTTTGGAATAATGTTTACATAAATCTACTGATTTACTGTCAATTATATGTTATTAAAAGATTAAGTTTATACGAAGAAATCAGAGACTATAGAATTTCTATTCCCAGTTTTGTCAGAGCTTTAGTTCCTGGCGTACCTTTGGAATTCTCTGTTATTAAGGTATGCATACGGTCGGTCTGGGCTATAAAATAGGGCGATTCACTATTTATCTTGTCCGAAGTACATAAACCCACGGTTTTGACGCTGTGCCTCATCATCGCCAGCTTTATTTCTGCGTCTTCCAGGTCTTTGCAGGAAAGGTTATCTGGGGCGATGCTGCATATACCTAAAAAGTAGATATCCACTTTAAATTTAGCAATACCTTGCAGTGTCTCGTTGCCGTAGGTTGCAAACGAAGTTTTATTGAGCTTTCCGCCTAAAAAAATAAGCTCCGCAGTAGGATGGTCTTCAATAGCATTAGCTACGGGAAAACTATTGGTGATGATTGTTACTTTTAAGTCTAGAGGTAGAATTTTAGCTAATTCTAAAACAGATGTTCCGCCGTCAAAGAATAACACTTGTCCACTTTTGATGAGTGATACTGCTTTCTGTGCGATAATTTTCTTTTGATCGATATCGGTATTCTCTCGATCCCGATAATGATGGGGAATACGGGATACAGATACCGCCCCACCACGAACTGCACGTAATAAGCCTTTGTTATCTAGTTCTTTGATATCTCGTCTTATTGTGTCCTCTGAAACAGCTAGTTTTTTAGATAGCGATTGAAAGGAAGACGAGCCATTGGTAACGGTCTCTTCAACAATAATATTATGACGATCCTCTTTTAACATAAGGCAAACCTACATAAATTCAATATTGTACGCAATATAATCGCGTGTTAATGTAAAATTGATAAGATTATTGTTTCTATATATTGCTGTTGTTTGCAATGTTTTGCTTTATATTTCTAATTTTTGCTATATTTGATTAAAATTATAAGATATGCACAATAGAAAAACAATAGCGTTGGATATGGATGGGGTCTTGGCCAACAACCTGGATCATTATCTCAATTATTATCATCAAGAGACAGGTATACAGCTTACTGATGCGGATGTGTTAGGATTACCTGAAGGAGAATGTGTTCCCGATAAAACAGCGGTGAGACGTTACATTGGCTCTGAAGGCTTTTTTAGAACACTGCCTGTAGCAAAGGATGCACAAGAGGTCGTGAAAGAACTGCACGATAGATACGATGTTTTTGTGGTATCGGCAGCGATGGAGTTTCCGTGGAGCCTTCGGGAAAAAAGAGACTGGTTAGCTGAGTATTTTCCATTTATCTCTTGGCATAATATTGTCTTCTGTGGACATAAACATATTATCCATACCGACTATCTAATCGATGATCATGTGAAGAATTTGCTTACTTTTAAAGGAAAAGGTTTAATGTTCAATAGTTTTCACAATATCAATGAACATCGGTTTGAACGTCTGCAGGACTGGAAGGATGTACATCGGTATTTCCAAGGATAGTTTGACCGCTTAGTCCGTTTTTTGATGCTTATCCAGTCTTTTGATGGGAGGCTGGAGGGCTAGAACTATACTCAGGTAGGACGGTTATAAACTATAGATTAACTGTATTCAGGGATTTTATAGTGACAAATAATAGCGATATTTGAGTATATTTTGTTGTATATGAAGTACCTGATCTGCCTTTTTTTATTATTTCAGTTGAGCTTGAGTTACACTCAGGAATATCAAGTTGTAGAATCTATTGAGTTCGGGGACTACCTTTCTCCCCTAATGAAAATTAAGAAATCAGGTAAAACGTATTATTACCATCCAGCTAGTGATTTTTGGATCGATGACGTCGAAGAGCATGCCGCAGATTTGTTTGTTGTTGTTAAGGACGGTAAATATGGTATGTTGAGAGAGGATGGAAAAGTACTGTTGCCCTGTGTATACGATCATATCAAGCTCGAGACACGTTATGAAGGACAATGGGAGGAAGGGATAGCTTATGACTATAAATTTGCGGTTTTGAAGCGTAAAGGTAGCGTTGGGGTAGCAGACGAACAAGGAAATATTATTGTTCCCTTTGATTACGAAGACGCTAAAGTCATCAATAAGGCAGTGATAGCAGTATCTCGAAAAGGAGTATGGGGCTGGGTTTCCGCGCAGACGGGACAATTATTACAAGAACCACAATTCGAGTATGTAACAAATTTCTATAGTGATGATTTCGTAGAGATTAGGAACGGCGAACAGGCCGGACTGGCAAAAGCGACAGGTGATGTCATTATCCCTATAAAGTACGATGATTATATGCGTATACTTTACGATGGGGAGGAGGTCCGCTTTGAAGCGAATATCTCAACTTGTTCCTATGTCTTTGATACTACCGGGAATGTGCTGATCTCCGGTCATGAGCTCTATCGGGCTATCGAAGGCTCTAGTTTATTGGTGTTTAAAGAAAAGGATTATTTAGGTATTATAGACCCTGTGTCCAAAAAAGTGATTGTACCGGCTTCGTTGGAGTATATTGGCGGATTTAATCGTAATCTAGCGAGAGCAAAAAAGAAAGGGCAATACGGTGTGATTGGTGCACAAGGAGAGATAGTGCTTGATTTTGAATACGATGAAGTCAGCTTCTTAAAGGCTGATGGCAGATATACCGATGAATCTGTCCCAACGATTTCTTTGGGCGGGCGAGCGAGTGCTTACGATCGTGACCCCAGATGGAAAGCCCGTATGGACTACGAAAGCGAAGTTCATAAAATGCCTTATTTAATAGCAGCAATGAATGACGGACAGAAGGGGATTTATAACTGGGAGGGGCACCCCATTCTTCCTATGGGCAAGTATAGCGGTATAGACGCACATTACTATAATGGAAAGACATTCTATCGAGTAGAAAATCAAGGTAAAATAGGAGTAGCTGATGAGCTTGGCGAGGAAATTCTTCCTCTGGATTATGTTGTTGAAAACTCCTATCAGTTTTCAAATAGGGGCGTAGAATACCAACCTCAGGTGCTTAAGCGGTATTTGGCTTTCTCTAAAGGAAAGCGGGAAGGAAGTTACCTTGAGCAAATCGGACTCTTCGATCTGGAGACGAAAAAGCTAATTCTACCAATAGCTGAGCAGTATATCGATATACTAAATGAAGAGTGGATGCTGGTGCGTAAGCGTTTGGAAAACTATGATAATGCTTTTTACAGTTATAATATAAAGCAAAATCGGATGGACAGCTTGTTACAGCAAATAGCGGAATGTCATTTGGTAGATAATCGCTATTGGCTGCTCGAGATGCAGAATAAGGAGTATAAGCTCGTCGATCTACAAGGTAGACTGATCTATAAAAATCCAACATGGAGGACTGATGCAGGGTATAACTTACTTCGTTTTCCGACCTACAATGATAAAAATCATGGCGGATTTTACAGCGGATTGAAGAAAATATATGGCGAAGAAGGGAATCTGTTTATCAATGACCGCGGGGAAGAAAAACGATTCGAGGGCATAGAGCAGGTCGATGCATTCTATGAAGGAGTGGCATTGGCTGCTAAGCGTGATGTCGGGAGAGAAGGTGAAAGAAGGAAATATAAATATGGGATGATTGATGTAGCAGGTCGCGTGGTATTGCCTTTTGAGTATGATAATGTGTATGCCACAGGGAGCGAAGACGGTATTTTGCAAATACAGAAGGGAATGCACTATGGCTTGGCACGTCGTGACGGTCTTATCTTACTGGAACCTATTTTTGATTATGTAGAGCTGAGTGCCAGCTATCCGAATATTATGCTTACGCAGGACGGGAAGTCAGGTATGGCCGATAAAAACGGAAATAGGGTTGTCCCTGCTATTTATGATGACATCCGTAGAAATTATCACGGCAAAGACAAAACATGGCCCATTATCGTGAAAAAGGATGGCTGGTATTATGTAATGGATAAAGATGGTAATAAAGCTCCGATCAAAGCCAAAGAAAAAGAATAAACAATAAAAAGCGGTCCTAAAGACCGCTTTTTATTGTTTATTCTGCACCGCCTCCCAACGAACGGTACAGGTCAATTATACTATTTAGTTTTTCCTGTTCAAGGTTATTGCGCTCCAGATCATTCTGCAATTTAGCATTCTGCGCACTTATGACTTCGAGATAGGTTGCCATACCGCTTTTATACAACAGCAGGGCATCATTTGTAGCTTTATCCAAAGCTAAACCTCTTTCCAATGTCAAAGCTAACCTATCTGAACTCCCCTTATAGTTGGCTAGGCCGTCAGATACCTCAGCTACCGCTAGCAGGGTCGTCTTTTGAAATTGTATAGCGGCTTTCTCCTGCTCCAATACGGCTGTTTGATAGGCTGTTTGCAGTTCTTTCTTTTGGAATATAGGCTGCGTTAGATTTGCCGCAAGATTTTTTGTAATAGACCCCGGTAAATCGAACCAGTTTTTAAATAAGAAAGAGTTTAATCCAGCTTGAGCCGAAAGACTTAATGAAGGATACATTGCCGTTTTTGCAAGTCCGGTTTTGGCATTAAGTGCTATGACGTCATATTCTGCAGCCTTTAGGTCTGGACGTCGGCTCAACAGATGTGCCGGCACACCCGTATTGAATAGTCCCTGAGGGAGGAGGTTAACCAATTGCACTCCTCGTTGTACACGGTCGGGATACACACCACATAGAATCAATAAAGCATTTTCTTGAACGTTAATTGATTGTATTGAAAGCGGTACAATCAGTTCTGCGGTTTTCTTCTGTGCTTCCGATTGTTCAATAGCAAGCGAGTTGACCTGACCTGACTGATATTGCAGATGTGTGATACGTAGTAGCTCCTCACTTAGTTTTACGTTTTCCTGTGCTATTTTCAATTGTTCGTCCAGCGCTATCAAGCGGTAGTAGGCCTGAGCTACCTGAGCAATGATACGGGTACGTAATGCAGCATAATTTTCCTTTTGACCGAAGTAAGCAGCTCTAGCCTGTTCCTTATACAGTTGGGATTTGCCCCAGATATCTGCCTCCCAAGAAACAGTTATTCCTGCGCTATAGTCGTCTATGTATTTGCTGTTTGTAAACTGACTGCTCATAGCTCCATTTAGACTATTGTTCGATGACCAGCCTCTACTACCATTAGCATTAAAAGCAGCAGTAGGGAACAAGGCCAGTTTAGCCTGCTTCATCAGTAAATCGAGTTGATCTATGCTTTTTAGAGCCATCTGCAAGTCATGATTGTTCTCGAGCGCCTTATCGATTAAGGTAATCAACAACGGGTCCTGGAAAAATGATTTCCAGGGTAGTTGTACGCTATCCGCCGTCAGCGTTAAGTCTGTGCGGTAGTTCTCGGGCAAATCGAGCTCAGGATGTTTGTATTGCTGCGTTACCGAGCAGGAACTCACAAACAGAATGGTTGCGATTGCGCTATATAATATTTTCATGGTGTTCCTTTGTATTATGATTTAGTATTTATCTCATGCTGTTCTTTTTTTCCAGATGCCTTCTCTTGTAAAAATTGGAACAATGCATATAGAACGGGGATAATAAATACCCCAAGTATCACACCGCTCAGCATGCCCAGAGCCGCGCTGATACTGATCGAAATATTTCCAACTGCCATTCCTCCGGATGAAGCCATCAATGGAATCATACCTGCTATAAAGGCGAGAGACGTCATCACGATAGGACGTAGACGCGACTGTGCTCCAGCGATAGCCGATTCTATAATCGATAATCCTATTTTTCTACGTTGTACCGCATATTCGACAATTAGAATCGCATTCTTAGCAAGTAGTCCGACCAGCATAATCAAACTTACCTGAACAAAGATGTTGTTGTCTAGACCAATAGCCCGTATTCCAAGGAAAGCACCGATCACTCCAGTAGGAATCGATAAAATGACAGAAAGTGGAAGAAGGTAACTTTCATACTGTGCTGAAAGAATCAGATAAACAAAGAATATACATAAACTAAGTATGATAATCGTTTGATTACCTGCTGACTTTTCTTCGAGACTAAGCCCTGTCCATTCATAGCTATAGTCCGAAGGTAAGCGGTCAAGTATCGGTTCTATACGACTCATAAGCTCTCCATTGCTGATCCCAGGTTGCGGAGATACATTAATCGTCAGTGCATTGTAGAGATTGTACCTATTGACTGCTTCCGGACCATAAACCTTGTTTAATGTTACCAATGTATTGACAGGTACCATTTCTCCCGTTTGACTTCTTACAAATACATTGTTGAAAGCTTGTTCATCCATACGGAATACGCCATCAGACTTTATGCTCACCCGATAGAATTTTCCAAAGCGGGAAAAATCAGCCGACTGATCACCCGAAAAATAAGTCTGGATCGTATTTAACAGCCCTGCAACACTTACTTGCATTTGTTTTGCCTTGTCTTCATCGACTTCCAGTTCCAATTGTGGATAGTCTGTACGAAACATGGTATAGGCGTAAGCGACACCAGGTGTAGCCATCAACTCCCCAATTAATTCATCAGCTTTAGCTTTTAGAACCTGTGGACTACGGCCTACTCTGTCTTGTAACGCAATCTCGGCGTCATTTGTAATACCATATCCCTCTACTGGAGGCATTCTAAAAGTAAGAATAGTACCTTCCTTTACCGTTGTCAATTGTTGAGAGATCGCTTCTGTGATGACATTGATGTCCTTAACCGCGCCACGTTCCTTTTGAGGCTTGAGTTTGACGAATCCCATACCATATCCTGATCCGGCACTACCACTTAGTAGATTGTAACCAGTGATGGATGTGTTTTCTTGTATAGCTTCGTTGCTTTTCAGCATTTCATTGATTTTCTCTGCCACTTCGGTTGTTTTACTTAACCCCGTTCCTGGAGGCATGTTAAGGACATACATCAGTAAACCATCATCTTCCATAGGTACAAAACTCTTTGGGGTACTCATCATGAGAAATCCCGCTAGTCCGATCGTACCTATAATCATTCCACCCGCAAGCCATTTCTTTCGGAATAGAAGCTGAATACCCGATACATACTTTCCGGTTAGGTTCTCAAATCCAGCGTTGAACGCCGTTGTGAATCGTTTCACAAAACCTTTCTTCCTATTATCATGTCCTTCTGCATGATCATTTTTCAAGAACAATGCACATAGGGCAGGAGTAAGCGTCAGGGCATTGACCGCCGATATAATAATAGCGATAGCTAGTGTATACGCAAATTGCTTATAGAAGAGACCTGCCGAACCAGACATAAAGCCAATCGGTACAAATACCGCAGACATCACTAAGGTGATGGAGATTACAGCTCCGGTGATCTCACCCATAGCGCTATAAGTAGCCTCTCGAGGACTGAGATTGGTGCCTTCCATTTTGCCATGCACAGCCTCTACGACGACGATAGCGTCATCGACAACAATTCCGATAGCAAGTACAAGAGCGAATAGGGTCAGCACATTGATTGTAAAGCCAAATACCAATAGAAAAAAGAAAGTCCCTATAATTGCTACCGGAACAGCTATAGCGGGAATGATAGTCGACCGCAAGTCTTGTAAAAACAAGAATACAATGATAAATACCAGTATAAACGCTTCTATTAAAGTCGCTTTTACCTGACTGGTAGCCTCATCAAGGCGTTCTTTCGAACTGATTACCTTAGAGTATTTAACGCCAGGAGGAAAAGATTTAGACAATTTTTCAACTTCTTTGTTGATACCTATCTCAATCTCATTGGCATTAGAGCCTGTAGCCTGCATGATAGCTACGGATACCGCATTTTTGCCATTGGTCGTATTGTCTCCACTATAGGATATCGACCCAAATTCAATCCGGGCTACATCGCGAAGACGTACTAAATTCGACTCCTCATTTTTGACAATGATATCTTCATATTGCTCAGGAAGATTTTTCTTTCCTTTATAGCGAATGACATATTCCAACGCGGCATTTGATTCTACGCCTAGTTTTCCTGGTGCAGCTTCCAAGCTTTGGTCTGCAATTGCTGCCGATATATCCGAAGGCTGAAGCCCATGGGACGCCATTTTTTGTGGATCCAGCCAGATACGCATCGAGTAGTCTTTCATACCATATACCTCTGCCTTTCCAACGCCTTTTACCCTCTTTATCTGTGGCAGCAGGTTGATATTGGCATAGTTCTGTAAGAAAGTCTCATCATAGCGCGAGTTATCTTCCGTATACAGGTTGAACAGCAAAACCATACTGTTTTGTTGTTTGGATGTGGTGAGTCCCATGCGGACAACTTCCTGAGGTAGGATCGGTGTAGCCTGTTGTACGCGGTTCTGCACGTTGACAGCCGCTTGGTCAGGATTTACCCCTTGTTTGAATACAATAGTGATCGAAAAGGAACCGTCATTGCTGGCTGTGGACCGCATGTATTCCATATCCTCTACACCATTGATCTGTTCCTCAAGCGGTGTGACGACCGAACGGATTACCGTTTCACAATTACCACCAGGGAATGAACCCCAGACGGATACGGTAGGAGGAGCAATATCTGGGAATCGGGTGATAGCCAGTCGGCTAAGACCCAGTACACCCAGTATTACAATGATTATGGAGATTACCGTCGCAAGTACCGGACGGTCTATAAATTTCTTTAACATGATACTTGTATTAGCTTTGCTTACTGAATCGATAGTGTCGTGTCCTTAGCGGCTACTTTTAAGCCGTCTTGTAACATATCGATTCTGTTAATGGCTATTTTGTCGCCCTGCTGTACACCAGCCTTGACAAAATAGAGGTCTTTTGTTCCACCTTCAATTTCGATGGGAACCATGTTTACGGTACTGCTATCCGATAGCCTGAATACAAAAAACTTGTCCTGAATGTCTTTAACGCTCAATTTCGGAAGCTGGATAATATTGTTGACTGTACGGTTGAGCATCACCTTGGCTGCTCCCCCTGAACGCAACAATTTGTGCGGATTGCTAAAGACAGCCTTCATCGTGATACTTCCAGTTGCTTTATCAATATTTCCACTGGCGCTTTCCAAGGTTCCTTGTTGGTCATAAGCCGACCCGTCCGCAAGAATTAATGTGACCTGTTTTCCGCTTTGGGATAGCAGGTTTGACTTTTGATAACTGAGGTAATCGGCTTCGCTCAATGAAAAATAAACCTGTACCGAACTGATATCCGAGAGTGTCGTTAGTGCAATAGGATCTGCAGGAGACACAAGGGCACCTTTACGATTAGGAATGCGTCCGATATAGCCGCTTACTGGGGCTTTTACTACTGTAAAGTCTACGTTTATTTTTGAAGATCCGAGACTGGCTTTAGCTTGTTCGACCTGAGCAATGGCAGACTCATAAGTAGCCATCGCCGTTTTTAGCTGTATCTCTGTTACTACTTTGCCATCCACCAGAGGTCTTAGTTTCTCGATCTCTAAGCGGGCCGTTTCTTGAGCTGCTATTGCAGCTTTAACTGCCGCCTGTCCATTCTTGACCTGCTCTGTATATACCTCCGGACTGATACGGAATAGTGTCTGTCCTTTCTGCACAAAATCTCCTTCCCGCACCAGTACTTCCGAAAGATAGCCTGTGACCTGAGGTTTGATTTCTATATTCACAATACCTTCTATAGCACCGGGATATTCTTTATGTGTGTTTACATCTTCAACTTCAAGGCGGATAAAATCCGTTTCTACAGCAGGCTGTTCCGCTCCATGGTGTTCTGATGTAGATGGTCCACAAGAGGTCAGGAACAGGGCAATTGCCGATGTGTAGATTAAAGCGATTTTTACATGATTCATTGTCATCATAGATTCTACTTCTTTGTATTTTAAGGATGCAAATAAACGTAGACCTTTGATGTATTATGTTTATAATCTTACTGAAACGTAGATATTAACGACTGAATTGACGGAATTACTGATGGATTGATTAGCCTAAAAGGTGTTTTTAATAGCCAAGCCAACTTTTTAGAAGAGGTGCTTTATCTCTGCTCACGATGATCTCGATCGAGGAATTGTTTTTTAGTATGACTTTTAGTTTGGAATTGAAATAATTGAACACTCGGGAAATAGAATCTATGTGTACAATAAACTGCCGATTTGCTCTAAAAAATAAACGAGGGTCTAATTGTTTCTCCAACTCATCTAGCGTCTGTGGAATAATGATCTCACTGCCATCGATAAGGTAAGCTTTGGTAATCCGCATTTCAGAAGAAAAATAATGAATGTCGGAGACGAGTATGGTTTTGAATTCATCTCGAAAAGGTATCAGAAAACGGTTCCTATATTCTTTGGGCTGAAAAGCTGTCAAAAGCTTTTCGAAAGATTGTCGATCGGAAATCTGCGTGATATAATCTAGTTTTTCAAATGCTGCGACCAATTCATCCCTGTCTACAGGTTTTAAGAGGTAGTCAACACTATATTGTTTAAACGCTTTAATAGCATATTCGTCATAGGCGGTAACGAAGATAATTGGAACTTCTAGTTTGATTTGATTAAAGATTTCAAAGCTCACGCCATCAGAGAGCTGTATATCCATCATAATGACATCTGGAAAAGGGTTGTTGGATAGCCAATCTACGCTTTCTACAATACTTTCCAGAACATCTAGGATCACAGCCTGAGGGCGGATCTCCAGTATCAGTCTTTTTAGCCTTTCGGCATTTGGCTGTTCGTCTTCAATTATTAATACATTCATATAGGCTACTTTAATAGGGGAATGGTTACACTAAAAGTTTGTTCGCTTGTGTCTATAGATGGAACTAGGCTTCCTAGAAGGCGGTAACGTCGGATGATATTAGAGATGCCAATCCCAGAGGATAACGTTGTATGCTCGAGAGGACGTCGGCTATTCTCGACCACGATACATTCCTTGTCATCTGATTCTATACGGATCAATAAAGGATCCGTTCGGAGGGTCTTGTTATGTTTAAGCGCGTTCTCAACCAACATTTGCAAGGTCATAGGGGGGAGTGAAAGTCCGTAATAAGCTTCGTCAATCGCAATTTCAAAACGTACGCCACTCCCGATGCGTTGTTCTAGTAGAAAAATGTAAGCGTTTAAAAATTTGATTTCATCTTCCAGCTGGACAAGATCTTTTTTGGAATGTATAAGGAGATATCGGTATAGCTTGGTGAAGTTTTCAGCATATTCATGCCCCAATTGTTGATTTGTCAGAATAAGCTCTGACAGTACGCTGAGGTTGTTAAAAACAAAGTGAGGGTCCAGTTGTAGTTTTAGCGATTGTAGTTCGGCCTCTACAGCAAGCTGATTTAATTCTAAAGCATTTAAGGCCGCATTTTTCCAACTGGCTATGAGATAGTCACCAGTATTAATGGCCATTATAGCAAAAGAGATAATTAGACTGACAACAAGCCATCGGATAGATTCTACCGTATCCTGTACGGTAGGTGGGGTTGCCTTCCCGTTTCCATCTTCAAAAAAAGTGATAAAGATAAAAGTCTGTATATAGAGGAGGATAAGTACTGTAGCTAGGGTAGTAGTAGATTCAAGCAATAATCGTTTTATGGGACTATCTTTCCAGGAGATGAAGTTATCTAGTTTTCTGCCAATTAATATACTTGCTTCTGAAACCGCAAAACAAAATAAAAAAGAGATAATACAATCGGCTAGAATATAGCGCCATCCGTGTTGAAAATAGTTTTGCCAGAAATAAGATAAAGGATCCACAATATAGGAAACGATATTGTATAAGAAGAATGCCGATGTAGCAATGAGAATCCGTTTGCCCATATCGGTAAAAAAAGCATCCTTCTGTGAAGCTGTGCGATTGATTACTTTAAATTTTTCCTTCAATGTCGTTGTTGCCGTTTAATCTTTCATCTACAAAAATGTGTAAAAACCAGTATATAAACCACTTTAAAAGTAAGCAATAATATGGGGCTTACCCATTGTTATCGGCCAAGACGAGAATAATTCCTACTGAAACGTATATACACCTGTTTGAAACAATTGTTCAAACTGCATAGTATTTTTTGTTCTTTGGACTTTTTGTGCTTATTTTATATCAGATATGTATAATATGCTTAACACAGATACTTATGGAATATGAACATATTGTAGCGCAGATACCTTCTTTTATCAAGGAAAACATACGGCAGTCTACAGAAGGTATGACGTATTGTTTTCACGATGAGACTCATGTGCTGGATGTCGTGGCAGCGGTACGCGAAATGGCTGATTATTATCTCTTGTCGCCTACAGACCGTTTTATTGTTATCTGTGCTGCTTATTTTCACGACGTTGGCTATGCGAATGGTGGTGCAGTGGGGCATGAAGAACGGAGTGCAGAGTTTGCTGATCAGTTTCTGATTAAATATGATGTGGAGGAGGATGCACGCAAGCAAGTCATGGCTTGTATATTGGCAACCAGAATGCCCCAGAAACCTGAGGGGTTATTACAACAGATTGTCTGCGACGCTGATCTCTTTCATTTAGGAGGGATGAATTTTGCCGAACGTAATAAACTCATGCGTAAGGAGTCGGAATTGGTCACAGGACAAACGATAGACAAGGAAATGTGGAGGAGGCAGACTATTCGGCTTATGGAAAACCATCACTACCACACACAATATGCTCAGGAACGACGCGAAAGCATAAAAAAGCACAATTTGAATACACTGTTGGAGAAAAACAATAAAGGAAATGGTGATAAGATATCCCAACAAAAGGCCATTAAAGTAGGTGGTAAGAAGTCTAGACCTGAACGTGGCATTGAAACAATGTTTCGGATTACCTCATCCAATAATCAACGATTGAGTGATATGGCTGATAATAAAGCCAACATATTGTTGACTGTCAACTCTATTATTCTATCTGTGGTGGCTGCGGGACTCTTGCGAAAACTGGATAGTAACCAACATCTCATTATCCCTACTTTTACTTTGATGACTGCAGTTGTCATTACAATGGTGTTGGCGATTTTAGCAACTATACCTAAAATTCCTGCAGGTTACTTTAAGGACGAAGAGGTCCAAAATAAAACCGTAAATCTTCTGTTCTTTGGTAATTTCTTTAGAATGCCATTTCATACCTATCAGGATGGAATGCAGCAAGCAATGGAAGATAGCGAATTCTTATACGGTATGATGACCAAGGATGTGTATTCCCAAGGGGTAGTTCTAGGGCGTAAGTATAGACTGCTCCGTTATGCGTATGGCGTGTTTATGTTTGGGCTGGTCCTATCCGTAATAGCATTTTTTATAGCCATTATTACCTATTAACGATATGATTGAGCATTACTCCCTACCAAAACAAAGAAAGCTAAAAGTCATTTTAGGCTTTCTTTTTGTGCTAATTGTACATAGCTTACTCAGTTGTAATTTCAAAACGGCTTCTCAACAGGATAGCCAATTGGAAACAGATACGACCGGTTTTCCCTATCCATTAGCCTCCGGGAAGACTTATGTTTTGCCAGATGTATTGGAGGAAATATCGGGTTTGACTTATCTTTCTACGATACCACAGACTGTCTTTGCGATCCAAGATGAGGATGGAATTCTCTTTACTTATGACCTGGAAAGGGGAGAGGTTACAGCGCAGTTTCAATTTGCAGGTTCAGGAGACTATGAGGGTATTGCCAACGATGGAAAAGAGTTTTTCATATTGAAGAGTAATGGTTCGATTTATAGCTTCGCCATCGGTACGACGGATCGGTCCAAGGTCACACATCATACAGGGGTGTTGCCGTCAGGAGAATATGAATCTATGGCTTTTGATTCGAAGACTAACCGCTTATATGTATTGTGCAAAAGCTGTAAAATAGATAAAAAGACTGCTAGCACAACCGGATACATACTCAGTCACTCTTCCGACGGAGAGCTTACAGTAGAGAAAACATTTTCTATTCATACAGACGAAATCAGACAGTTGGACAAGAGAATGGCTAAGTCTTTTAAGCCATCGGCTATGGCCAAACATCCTATAAATGACGAATGGTATATTATATCTTCCATAGATAAAGCATTGATTGTTACGGATGAAACATTCCGGTTGAAACAAGTAGTGCGATTCGATAGGAAAACCTTCGAGCAGCCTGAGGGAATGGTGTTTGACGAGCATTTAAATCTCTATATATCCAGTGAAGCTGGGGATAAAGGCCATGCCGAAATTTGTAAAATACAACAGGTGAAAAAGTAATGATAGAGACAAGAAATGTCTATATAAATAAATTAATTGCTGTAACAAGTGCATATAGTGATTTATCTTTCGCTAAGCTATATGAACATTTGCGGACTATAGATGTTGGCTCAATCGGGCAAAGCATGTCCCAATTGGTACAACAGCGTATTGCAGAAATAGAAAAAGAAAAGGGAGAGCTGTCTGTAGACAATGCTCAGGATTTTTTAGAAGCTTTTGAGTTGATCTTTGGTTGGGCAAATAATTTAGCAACAGATACACCTCAGGCTTGGGGTATGTCTACGCCTATCCCTTCGGTTCTATTTGCTGGAACAGTTCCGATGTACGATCTGCTTGAACAAACATTATCTCCGGTTATAGATCAGCGTGCGCATCTATTTTGTAGGGATGTGATTCATACCGATAAGATTATGTACGAGTTGGTACTTGATAGACTGTACGGTATCCCAATGACTGCAACTCCTTACATCTTTGAATATATAGGAGAGGAAGAAGTTACCAAATATTTGAAGTTAGAGGTTGATTTCAGTTTTGTCACGGTGCGCCCCAAGACTGTATTACCGACGTTAGATTTTTCATGTGTCAATAATCGGGAAATGCTTGATGAGGCCAATGTGCAGCCTCTTCTCCAAAGTATACACTTGGATAATTTTATATTTGAAGGCTTTTCTATGCTAAGGTTTACGGATGCAACCGAGAGCTTTGTCCTGGATAGTATACAGGATATGATATTGAACTTTAATACCTACACACGCAACGAATTTGTTCATAGTCTTCTGGATAAAATAAAGAGTGTACTTGGCAAGCAGGATGTCAACTGTTCACTTTTTCCTGTTTTATACCTCAATGGCATGCCTATTCTAAAGGAAGGGGTGGCCAAAAGTTATTTGCTTTTTAACGAATATATCGGAGGAAATATCGATAATATCGAAGAATATGTACTTAGATATTTAGAATCTCCTTTTATTCTGTCGTATAATATTCACCCCGATTTTGATACCAAGCTGGAATATTTCCGAGCGAAGATCGAGGCGTTGGACGTGAGTAGTTACGTCTGTTTTCCCTTAAAACACCAAGAGGAACTTGTTGGTTTCTTGGAGTTATATACGAAGGAAGAGTCTACGTTGTCGCCTTCTATTCTGACTCGTTTATCACCACTTTTTCCTGTATTAATCCAATTGGGATATGATTTACGTTTAAAGTTCAAGAATAGGTTAGATACCGTGATTTTGCAGAACTATACTGCACTCCAGCCTGCAGTGCAGTGGCGTTTCAATCAGGCTGCAGCAAAGTATCTGAAGGATTACGAAAACACCCATGAGTCGTTGCCATTGGAGCGGATCAGCTTTTCAAATGTATATCCGCTGTATGGAGGGGTGGATATCAAAGATTCTACGAAGCTTCGCAATATTGCCTTTAGGAAAGATAATAAGCTTCATCTGGATAGACTGCGAAGCCTTATGAAATACTTGCCTGAAGGTTTGTTCCCTGATTTGGCTGCGTTGAAAAGTTTTAAACGCAAGATGGATAAGGTAGACACCTGGTTGGCAACAGATCGTAAGGTCGAGCGGATGCATGACATTACAGCCTTTTTCCAAGAGGAAGTCGCTACATTTATTCTGACATTATCTTGGTTGGATGATGAATTGGATAGACAGATTAAAATATATGCAGAGTCATTGGGTATAACCTATTACCAGGATGCTTTTGAAGAATCCTTAAAACAGGTAAATACTTTGATAGCTGGTAATATTAACAAGCTGAATGAGTTTGTTCAAGAGCGTTTTCCTTCCTATTTCGAAAAATTCAGAACCGATGGCATTGAGTACGATTTTTATATCGGACAGTCCATAACACCGTCTATGGTGTTTAATCCAACTATTTTGAGAACATTCAGAAGGCAACAGTTGGTCTCTATGGCACAAATCAGCCAACAGGTTGATAGATTGCAGGATTCATTGCCTATAGCGATGAATACGACCCAGTTGATTTTTGTACACCCTACTGCAATCGATATTTCGTTTAGGAGAGACGAAAGACGGTTTGATGTCGAAGGCGGTTATAATATCCGCTATCAGATGATCAAAAAGAGAATCGATAAGGTCTTGATCCGTGGTACAGATGAGCGACTTGTTCAGCCAGGGAAAATAGCGGTTGTCGTACAGGGAGAAGCAGAAGTGTCTATTTTGATCGAAGATCTACTCTCGGTAGCGGATATGGGATTGATTAAACCTGATATAGAAGAGTTAGAATTGGAAGAATTACAGGGAGTTAGTGGGCTGCACGCATTACGTGTAGATGTTATTTTATAAAATAAAAAGCACTTATTTATGCAAGTTCACAGGAAAAAGATGATATCAGTCGGAAATAAAATCCAGTATATCCTGTTTTTAGGTTTGTTGGGCTGTACATTCGGCACGGATACATATGCCCAAAAGGCAGATAGTACTACAGCATTGATTGCTCCCGAGTATGACAAAGTAGGTCCAGTCCGTCGGTTTTGGTTTGGCGATAGTTACCGAAAACTATATAACACACCTGTCCCTATGCGGGTAATGGATTTGAGCATCGAAAAGGGAGGATTGGAGATTGTCAAGCTCGGGGGAGGGATGCAGACCCAGTCTTTACGTTTGGTAGACCCTAATGGTCGCGAATGGGTACTACGTTCTATCCAAAAGTATCCTGAACGGAGTCTACCGGAGAGTCTTAGAAAGACGATTATAAAAGATATCGTTCAAGATCAGATTTCTATTACCCATCCTTTCGGCGCATTGACGGTGCCTCCTTTTAATGAAGCCTTGGATATTCCTCATGCTAAACCCGAGTTGGTGTATGTAGGAGATGATCCGCGCTTGGGCGAATTTAGGGACATTTTCAAGAATAGAGCTTATATTTTTGAACCTCGGATGCCTTTTGAAGATAGCAAGACAGACAATACCCTCAAGGTAATCCGTAAGGTACTCGAAGACAACGATACCCAGGTAGAACAAGACCTGACATTACGGGCCAGATTACTGGATATGATACTGGGAGATTGGGATAGGCATGAAGACAATTGGCGTTGGGATCCAGAAAAGGAAAAGGGCAAAAAGACCTATACACCAGTTCCTAGAGATCGGGATAAGGTGTATTACAAAACTTCCGGAGTATTCCCTGTTTTATTGTCTCATCAATGGTTGAAAGCACATCTGCAGCCGTTTAGCCCCCATATCAGAAATATCTCCCATTGGAATTTCAATGCTAGACATTTTGACCGTTTCTTTTTGAATCACTTGAGCCAATCGGATTGGGAGAAAGAGATTCGTTTTGTTCAACAGGCATTGACCGATTCGTTGATTCAGCGTGCGATGTTAGCTATGCCGGATACCATAGTAAAGCTCAGTGCCGAAGAATTGGTGCATAACATCCGTTCCAGAAGGGATGATATGGAGACGACAGGGATAGCGTATTATAAAGCTTTGGCAAATGTTGTAGATATTCCATTGTCTGCTAAAAACGAGTTCGTAAAACTCGACTATAGGGAAGACGGTACAGTAGCATTGAAGGTCAATAATAAAAAGAAAGATGGTACCGAAGGCCGAAAGCTTTTAGAACGAAACTTCTTTCCACATGAAACCAAGGAATTACGGATTTATGGAATAGGCGGTACAGATAGCTATACCATCGATGGCAACGGCAAGTCACCAATAAAGGTGCGTATAGTCGGTGGTGATGGAAAAGATGATTACAACATCGAACCCTCATTTTCCAATAGGAAGAAATTGTATCTATACGATGACAAGGATGCATCATTAAATACGATTCCCCGTAAAATGGGTATAAAGTATCGATTACGTAATGATACCGCTATTCACGCATACGATTATAATTCATTTGTATACGATCGTAAAGGAGTCCTGGTAGATGTCAATTACGGTATTGACCGTGGGCTGATCATGGGGCTTGGTTATATCATCGAGAATCAGGGGTTCCGAAAATCTCCATTTGCCATCAAGCATATTCTTAAGGCAAGTTATCTAACAGGGAGAGAGTCTTTTATGTTAAGTTATCAGGGGATAGCAAAATCAATCTGGGGAAAGCAGGATCTGTACATCGATATCGAATCCCAAGGACCATTCAATCTGAGCAACTTCTTTGGTTACGGCAATAATACTGTGTATGAAAAAGGAGAAGACAGAGGTATACATTATTACCGAAACCGTTACGATGTAGTGGATGCGGATGTAGCCTTGCTATACCCACTCTCTAACAAGTTGCGGTTGGGCTATGGTTCGTCTTCCACCTATTTTAATGCACAAGAAAGTAAAAATAACGGACGGTTCTTGGGTGACTATCAAAACGAACATCCCACAGAAAGTTTTTACGGAAGTAAATTCTTTACGGGAGCCAAAGTGGGGATAGACTACGATGGACGAGACAATATGGAAAATACCAAAGAAGGAATGCATGCCTATGCTAAGGTGAGTTGGCAGTCAGAGACAGGAGGTGATAGGAAACAGCATACCTATCTGAATACCGCATTTAGCTTTTACCATACTTTTGGAAAAGATGTAGCTACATTAGCGAACCGTACTGGCCTAGAGGCGGTATGGGGCGATCCCTACTTCTTTCAGCATGCTCAGCTTGGAGGCGAAGGCAGTCTTCGAGGATTTAATTCCAGACGCTTTACAGGTAAGACGATGGTCTATAATAATCTAGAGATGCGTGCCAAATTATTTAGTTACGATTCCTATCTTGTACCAGGCACTGTAGGTCTAGTCGGCTTTTATGACGTAGGTCGTGTTTGGATGTCGCAGGAAAAATCGCAGTCATGGCATCATGGTTATGGTGGTGGTGTCTATTTTATCCCTGCTGATCTGATGCTGATACAGGCTGCTTGGGGTATTTCCAATGAAGCCGTATTGCCCTATATCCGTATCGGTCTACGTTTTTAGTTTTGTTTGAGTTTATGCAGAGAATACAGGTAGTCTTGGGTTTCAACAAAGGAATAAATTATAGAAACGAGATTTTAGCAGGATTGACTGTTGCAATGACCATGATTCCAGAATCATTGTCATTTGCCATACTTGCTGGGCTTTCACCACTTACTGGTCTTTATGCTGCTTTTTTAATGGGATTGGTAACTGCAATCTTAGGGGGGCGGCCAGGTATGGTCTCAGGAGGTGCCGGTGCTACTGTAGTCGTGTTGATTGCTTTAGCTTCGTCTTATGGTGTACAATATCTATTTGCTGCAGTTATCTTGGCCGGGTTGTTACAGACTTTGGTCGGATTATTTAAGTTAGGGAAATTTGTCCGTCTTATCCCTCAGTCTGTTATGTATGGTTTTCTGAATGGCCTCGCTATAATAATATTTATGGCACAGGTCGCACAGTTTAAAACCGTAGAAAATGGTGTCGCTGTCTGGATGCAAGGTATTCCCTTATATTGGATGCTTGGGTTGACGGTATTGACTATTGCTATCGTATTGTTGTGGCCCAAAATTACAAAAGCTGTACCGGCTTCACTAATTGCTATCTTAATCATCTTTGCATTGGTATCGTTCTTTCACATCGATACCAAAAAAGTAATAGATATAGCATCTGTAAGCGGTTCTTTACCCTCATTTCATATACCACAGCTTCCATTTACCCTAGAGACACTACAGATTATCTTTCCCTACGCA
The DNA here is from genome assembly GCF_000416985.1 of Sphingobacterium paucimobilis HER1398. Lineage (GTDB taxonomy): Bacteria > Bacteroidota > Bacteroidia > Sphingobacteriales > Sphingobacteriaceae > Sphingobacterium > Sphingobacterium paucimobilis. The sequence continues at coordinate 546,720 of NZ_ATDL01000022.1, read as the reverse complement.
TTGGTTATGGCGGGGGTAGGTCTTATCGAATCGCTGTTGACATTGAATATGGTAGACGAAATTACCAATACAAAAGGACAGTCCAACCGTGAAGCAGTAGCTCAAGGTATCGCTAACATCACAAACGGTTTTTTCGGTGGTATGGGAGGCTGCGCTATGGTTGCGCAAACTTTGGTCAATATCGGAGCAGGAGCCCGTACCCGTCTATCTGCTTTCATTGGTGCTATTACCATTATGTTGGTGATATTATTTGGCGCTCCATTTATTGAACAGATTCCTATGGCCGCATTGGTCGGTGTGATGATGATCGTCGCTATTAAGACTTTTCAATGGGTTAGCCTGCGGGTGATCAATAAATTTCCCAAATCAGATATTTTTGTCGGTATTCTGGTAGCTGCAATAACGGTAATCCTTCATAATCTGGCATTGGCTGTGTTGGTCGGTGTGGTTGTATCCGCTTTGGTATTTGCTTGGGAGAATGCAAAACGGATTCGCGCACGCAAATACACCGATGAGCAGGGGGTGAAGTATTACGAAATAATGGGACCTCTTTTTTTCGGTTCGACTACGGCTTTTATGGAGAAGTTTGATGTGGCAGAAGACCCGAATGAAGTAATCGTAGATTTTAAAGCGAGTAAAGTAGCAGATATGTCAGCGATAGATGCACTGCATAAGCTGACCGAAAAATATCATCAACAAGGTAAAACGCTTCGATTACGTTACCTCAGCGCAGACTGCCGTAAGCTGTTGAAAAATGCCGAGGGAGTGATCGATGTCAATATAATAGAAGACCCGACTTATAATGTGATGGTCTAGCAAGTGAAAGTGAGGTTATGCCTTTCGATAAAAGACATAACCTCAAAATCAAGTAGAGTTTATTCGGTCACCTTTTTGGTGCAACTGTTGTACACTTCTTTTATATCACTTACCTCTTGGTAGTCACTGAAATCAATCTTCTTTCCCGAGCAGTCGTAACCATGTTGAGGAGGGACTACATTACAGTTTTGGCATATTGTGTGAGCGAAATATACCTGCTGATTTTTATAGGTACCACGGTATAGATTGGTCTCCATAGATCCTTGTTTGGTGCATTTCAACTCCTTCTCATAACGTTTGACCATCTCTCCAATACAATCGGGAATGTCTACTTTCTCTTCTGATTTCTTACAGCCCAATACAAAGGTTACGGCTATCAATAGGATAATGATTTTTCTCATAATAACTTAGTTTCTGATTGTAGAACTATAACGGTGCTTAAAACAATTAAGCTACAAGGGAAGTTAATTATATATCAAAGTGCAGGTATTTTATAACATGTCTACTTCCTATTTCGGACAATGGGTAAAAGCAAAGCTTCAGAGGATAGTCAAATTGAATATATTTACTTAGTTTTGGACTACTATTAACAGTATTTACGTATGAACATCTTAATAGTCGAAGACGATATTCGTGTAGCAGAGTTGATTCAACGGGGGTTGGACGAACAAGGATTTACATCGATGATTGCCTATGATGGATTGTCTGCTAAAAAATTGGCGTTACAGAACGATTACGAATTAATCATTACGGATATCATCTTGCCGAAAATGGATGGATTGGATTTATGTAAAGAAATCCGACAGATTAAACCCGATGTGCCTATTATAATGCTTACTGCTTTAGGGACAACAGACGATAAAGTTGAAGGCTTTGATGCTGGAGCAGATGATTATTTGGTCAAACCGTTTGAAATGCGCGAGCTCATGGTGCGGGTAAGGGCATTATTAAAACGTAATGGAAGACCTGCATCACCAACAGGATTCATTTTGAAATATGGTGATCTGGAAATGAATCTACATACCAAGGTGGTAAAAAGGGGAGAGGTGGAGCTTAATCTGACACCTAAGGAATTTAAGCTTTTAGAGTACATGATGCAGAATCCAGAACGGGTATTGTCTCGCGTAGAAATAGCAGAGAAAGTATGGGATACGCATTTTGATACAGGGACTAATTTTATCAATGTATATATAAATTACCTCCGAAAAAAGGTGGATGAGAATTTTGATACGAAGCTCATTCATACTAAATCGGGAATGGGGTTCATATTAAAGCAGGATTAATGCAGATTCGGACGCAGCTTACCTTAGTTTTTACAGCGATTACAGGAGCTATTCTCTTGTTGTTCGCTTTTGCGGTATATCACACTTCAGTGAATAACCGCGAACGGGAATTCTATGCACTTTTAGAGAAAGAGGCCATTACGAAGGCCAATGTTTTTTTGAATGCACGCGTCGATAAGCAGACTCTGCAGGATATATACCACAATAACCGTAAGATTCTAAATGAGGTCGAGGTTGCGATATATGATACCGAGCACAACCTCCTATACCATGATGCGGTTGATATCGATTTTGTGAAGGAAACACCCGATATGCTCAGCAAGTTGGCAAAGGAGCAAAAGCTATATTTCTATCAGGACAAATGGCAGGTAATAGGTTTATTATATCCGTATGAGGGTAAAGACTATATCGTGACAGCGGCAGCCTATGATGAATACGGCTACCGTAAGCTTGATTATCTCTTAAAGGCGATGCTGGTCGGGTTGGTCGTAGCGCTGTTGATTATATATATAGCGGGTAAGTATTTCTCCAGACGCTTCTTCCGGCCGATAAATGCCATGACAGAGCGGGCACGGAATATATCAGCTACGAATTTAGATTTACGTATCGAGAGTTCGGCTAATGGCGACGAATTGGCACGCTTGGCCGATACATTCAACGGTATGTTGGATCGTTTAGAGAGTTCTTTTGATGCCCAGAAGCATTTCGTGTCTAATATCGCCCACGAGCTACGTACCCCCTTGGCTGCTATAATCGCTGAATTGGAACTATCGACTTCCAAGGACCAGGCTATTGCAGATTATAAATTGATTATTGATAGAGCGCTAAATGATGCTAAACGCTTGACCAAATTGTCCAATAGTCTACTGGATCTGGCCAAGGCAAGTTATGATCCAACAGAAATAACATTCAAGCCGACACGTATAGACGAAGTATTGATCGATGCGCTGCAACAGGTACAGTCGGCTGAGCCCTCCTATAGAATAGGTCTGGAATTCGATGGCGAGATTGAAGACGATACCTTCATCTCTGTTCAGGGGAATGCCTATCTACTCAAAGTGGCTTTTGCCAACCTTATCGACAATGGGTGCAAATTCTCTGACGAACACAAGTGTACCGTATCCATTGGATTTGATAAAACAGATGTCTTTCTGACATTTGAGGATAATGGCATCGGAATCTCAGCAGAAGATATCGAGCGCATATTTACGCCTTTTTTTAGAGGGGAGAACAAAACTTTTACTGACGGCAATGGTATCGGTCTCTCCCTGACCCATAAAATTGTCTCCTTACATCACGGAAGCATACAGATCGATTCTACCCCGCAGAAAGGAACAACATTTCATCTCAAATTACCACATTTATAAACCACCCCATCCCTTTCTAATAAAATTCTAATCTTTTTCTACCAACACTCTAACGGTTATTTTGTTGTTGTTATAGGATCTTTGTTTTTGTAAACAATAAAAATCTGTGACAATGGGAATTCTTGACTTTGCAACACGACTTGCCGTCGCTTTTTTATTAGGCGCATTAATAGGTATAGAGAGACAATGGCGCCAGCGAAGCGCCGGACTCCGTACCAATACATTAGTATCATTGGGTGCTGCCTCTTTCTTATTACTCGCTGCCGAGATTGCTGGAGATGCGACTGGTCGAGTAGCATCCTATATCGTCAGTGGTATCGGTTTCTTGGGGGCAGGTGTTATCATGAAAGATGGGGGGACGGTACAGGGCTTGAATACAGCGGCTACCATTTGGTGTTCTGCTGCTGTAGGTGCCCTATGTGGAGTAGGATTGTATCCACAGGCGACTTTGGTAGCTCTGGCAATAATATTGACCCACTTGTTGTTACGACCGCTTGGTTTGTTTTTAGGACGCATTAGCTTCTCCAAGTCGGAGCACGAACAGGTGGATTATATGATTAAGCTCAAATGTAATACAGATGTGGAGAATGCCGTTCGGGTATCCTTGATGCAGATGTTGAGCAATGAGGACAGAGTACTGCTAAAGTCATTGGCCAGTGACGATAGCGAAGATAAGTCGTATGTTATAATCACAGCTATTATCAGAGCAGTGACCCCGCAGGATAGCTTAATCGAAAGTGTTGCCAGCCGCCTGACGATACAGGAAAAAGTAGCGAAGGTGAGCTGGGAGATTATAGGCGCGCAGTCGGAATTATAGGAAGAGAAATTCCAATAGAGACGATTATTAACAGATTTTGACGCATTGAAATTACAATAAACAGAGAATCTTATGGCATTAAAGATGAACAACAGGATTAAGGATGCACTCCAAACAACACTAGGCTCTAGCGGTATGAACCTAGGAACCGTGACCAAATTGCGGAATGCTTCTGCACAGGATGACAAATGGGTGTATGCTATGTTGGAGACCAATGAGGAGGGCATTACCGATCGTATCGCCGAAGACCGACGTGCAAAATTTGGCCCTAATGAGGTACAGCATCAAAAGGCGCCCAAGTGGTATATACAGTTGCTCCAGGCTTTTGCCAACCCCTTTATTTATATATTATTGGCAATAGCCTTAGTATCTTTTATCATTGATGTATGGTTAGCTCCTACGCACGAGAAGGATTATATGACCGTTACAGTCGTATTGGTTATGGTATTCCTAAGCGTACTATTACGTTTTATCCAAGAGTTTAGAAGCAATAGCGCCGCCGAAAAGCTTAAGGGAATGGTGAAAACCACTGCTACCGTGTCGCGTAAGTCTAAGGTAAAAAGGGAAATTCCAATTGCGGAGTTGGTACCTGGAGATATCGTCTACCTGTCTGCAGGAGATATGATTCCTGCAGACTGCCGTATCCTTACCAGTAAGGATCTTTTTGTGAGTGAGAGTATGCTCACAGGAGAGGCATTGCCTGTAGAAAAGCATCATCTGCCTGTGCGCGACGCAGAAAATATGCAGGTCATAGAATTGCGTAACCTTTGTTTTATGGGAACCAATGTGGTGAGTGGTGCAGCGATGGCTGTAGTCGTGGCTACGGGCAATTACACTTATTTCGGTAGTATCAGTAAATCCATTACCAGTGAAAGACCAGAGACCAGCTTTGATAAGGGAATCAATAATGTCAGTCTGTTGCTGATCCGTTTCATGTTAGTGATGGTTCCGGTCATATTCCTGATCAATGGTTTAGTCAAAGGAGACTGGCTGGAAGCGCTACTATTTGCGATAGCAATAGCCGTAGGGTTGACACCAGAGATGCTACCCATGATTGTCACCGCTAACCTGGCAAAGGGAGCCGTCAATATGAGCAAGCGTAAGGTGATCGTCAAACGCCTGAACTCTATACAGAATATCGGAGCGATGGATGTGTTATGTACAGACAAGACAGGTACATTGACCCTTGATAAAATCGTCCTTGAAAAACACCTTAATGTGTATGGTATTGAAGACGATGAGGTGTTGAAATGGGCTTATTTGAATAGCTTTCATCAGACCGGACTTAAAAATCTAATGGATAAAGCCGTGTTGGAACATGTCGAATTGCATGATTACCTGAAGGTCGAGGAGCAGTATCTGAAAGTAGATGAGATACCTTTTGATTTTGAGCGCCGTCGTATGTCGGTCATCCTGAAAAAACACGATGGCAAACACTTGTTGATCTGTAAAGGTGCAGTAGAGGAAATGTTGGCACTTTGTGATTATGCTTTTGAGCCAGGAGAAGATAGAAGCCTCCATGTCGAGAATGATAAGGCCATTCCAATGGATGATACCATGCGTAGGATTGTATTGCAGACTTCCAAGAAAATGAACGATGAAGGTCTGCGTGTACTCCTTGTAGCTATTAAAGAGTTTGATGCATCACACCCGCTGACTTATGGTATTGGAGATGAAAAAGGAATGACTTTAACAGGTTTCATCGGTTTCTTGGATCCCGCCAAGCCATCAGCTCAACCAGCTATCGAGGCGTTGCATAAGTTGGGCGTAGAAGTAAAAGTGGTGACAGGAGATAATGAAACAGTGACCCAGAAGATATGTAAAGATATCGGTATTCCTGTACAGCATATTGTACGTGGAGCCGAATTGGAGCAGATGTCGGATGAGGATTTGAGTAACTGTGTGGAGTCCGTGTCGGTATTCGCTAAGCTCAACCCGCTTCAAAAAGTACGTGTTGTCAAAGCATTACGGGATAAAGGACATACCGTTGGCTTTATGGGGGATGGTATCAACGATGCCGCAGCATTGAAAGAAGCTGATGTTGGTATCAGTGTTGATACCGCTGTCGATGTTGCTAAAGAAAGTGCAGATATTATTTTATTAGAGAAGGATCTCATGGTATTGCGTAAAGGTGTCATCTACGGAAGACGGACCTTTGGTAATATTATCAAGTATATCAATATGACGACTAGCAGTAACTTTGGAAACATGTTCAGTATGTTGGGGGCGAGTGCTTTTTTGCCCTTCCTGCCGATGTTGCCCATGCACCTGTTGATCCAGAACCTGTTGTACGATATCTCGCAGATATCTATCCCTTGGGATAAAATGGACGAAGATTTCATCCAAAAGCCACGTAAATGGGATGCGGCAGGTGTATCCAGATTTATGATATATATAGGCCCGATTAGTTCTATATTCGATTTTGCGACGTTTGCCGTATTGTATTTCGTCTTTAAAGCCAATAGCCCAGAGCATGAAACCCTGTTTCAGACGGGTTGGTTTGTAGAAGGATTGCTGTCGCAGACGTTGATTATTCACATGATACGTACCCGTAAGATTCCATTTATACAGAGCTGGGCAGCGGCACCGGTAGTAGCGTTGACTTCACTGATTATGTTGATCGGTATTCTATTGCCATTCTCACCATTTGCAGAAGCATTAAAGATGCAGCCATTGCCACTTAGTTACTTCCCTTGGTTGATCGGAATATTAGTATCGTATTGCTTACTTACCCAGGTAGTCAAGAATTGGTTTATTAAAAAGTTCAACACCTGGTTGTAATTTTAGGTACTTTTATGGCTTATGAGTTTTGATAAATTTCCACTGTTAAGTACTGAACGCTTACAGTTAAGACAAATACAGCCCTCCGATGCGGAGGCGCTGTATTCCTATTTTTCCAAAGATGAGGTTACAGAATTTTTCGACCTACCTACATTTCAGGATATTAAGGAAGCACATGACCTCGTTAAGAGCTGGGAGGATCGCTATGCCCAGAAAGATAGCATCCGTTGGGCTATCTGCCTAAAGGAAGAGCCTGAAGCACTGATCGGTACCTGTGGTTTTCATAATTTTGCCACCGAGCATAGCCGGGCAGAGATAGGATATGAACTGCATCCCCGGTTTTGGCAAAAAGGAATGATGACCGAAGCAATTCAATGTATATTGGATTACGGTTTTTCGCAGTTTAAGTTGAATCGTATAGAAGCCTTTATCGATCCTGCAAATATCGCTTCGCGTAAATTATTGGAAAAAGTAGGACTTTCATCCGAAGGTATACTGCGGGATTACTTCTTTGAAAAAGGACGTTTTGTCGATGGAGAGATTTTTGCCGTATTGCAAAGAGAATACAAGAAGTAATCATTAGTACGTCCTTGGTAGCTGTGCGAAGCAATCTGTTTTATAGAGACTGCTTCATTCCCTACCAATGACAGATTATCTACGGTGAGCTCGCGAGCTTCGTTTGGAAACTATGTCGTCCTCTCGACCGTAGTGGAGAGATCTACAAGCTATGTATTAACCCTATGCAGTTAATAGACCTCTCCACAAGGTCGAGGTGACGTTTACTTTTACTGTCATCAAACCTCCTCTGTGTTTGTTAAAAAACTTAACCCTCGCAGTGACGCCTATACTAGTACGTCATTGCGAGCTGTGCGAAGCAATCTTTACATTAGATAGATTTTTGGTTTTAACGATTAATGTTTGATTTTTGTAGTTTTGTGTTTACATGAGTGAACGGCTAGAAACATTAGAAGATTACTACAAACGGTTGAGCCATCTACACGATAGCAACGGTGAAATCAATGATTTCGAAATTGGAAAATCACATTTTAATATTTCGCCACGCAAATACTGCGATTTTAAAACCCCTTATAATCGTCGCGATTTTTATAAAATTAGTTTAATCATCGGGAAGGGATGGTTCAAGTATGGTAAACATGAACTGTATATAGACCGTCCTGTTTTATTCTTGCCGGCACTTAATATTCCTTATTCCTGGGTCTGCGACACCAATCAGCAAGAAGGCTATTTCTGCCTGTTTAACCAAGAATTTTTTTCGGGAAGTCAGGCTTTCGAACCCTTCAAGAAAACATCCCTTTTCAAAGAGTGGAGTAAACCGATTATCTTCCTGGATGAAGAGCAGCTGCAGACGGTAACGACGTTTTTAAACAATATGTACCGATTGAACCATTCCAATTACCCATTTCGATGTAATGCTATAAAAAGCAATCTCGCCGCGATATTGCACTTGGCATTGGAATGGCGTGTTGATGATTTGGAGGTAGAGAATCAGTCGGGGCCTGTACGCCTTTACCGTATGTTTGATGAGTTGCTTCATAAACAGTTTCCGTTGGATTCGCCCGCTTATCCACTCGAATTGCGTACAGCAGCAGATTTTGCCACTCGCTTACATGTGCATGTCAACCACCTGAATGCTTCTGTCAAATCAGTTACGAATCTAACGACGACCCAGCTTATCAAAAGAAAGGTATTCGAAGAAGCCAAGAATCTGCTAACCTATACCGACTGGAATGTCGCAGAAATCGGATATACCTTGGGTTTTGAGGAACCAACACATTTCAATAACTTTTTTAAGAAGAATGCGCAGGTTGCTCCGCTACGGTTTCGTCAGGAAAGTAAGTAATCTTTGATTTTTATAATTATTGCTTTGTCAGGTAAAATGTGTGAATAGGAGATAGTCTCTACTTTTGTTCCATAATAAATCAAATGATATGTTGAGACAGGCTTCGCAGGAACGGATTAAATTGGTAACACTGATGGCATTTATATCGATGCCGCTATCGGGGTTTGTAACGGATATTTATTTACCTTCATTTCCGGCAATGGCCAGAAACCTTGGTGTTGACGAGCGAGATATTCAATTGACCTTGACGACATACTTGTTGAGTTATGGTATCTCGCAGCTGTTTATCGGCAGTATCTTGGATAGCATTGGTCGTTATCGCCCTAGATTATTAGCCTTGTTCATCCTTTTGTTGAGCAGCATGGCTATCACCTATACCGATAGTGTTTTTATTATCTGTCTATGGAGAGCGATACAGGGAATAGCTGTATCTATACTGGTAGTGGCTACTAGGGCATTATTTGCCGACTTATACCAAGGGGAGCGTCTTAAAAATTACTTAAGTTATTTTACCATTGTATGGTCTTGTGGTCCTATATTGGCGCCGTTTTTAGGAGGCTACCTCGAAAAGATATTCCATTGGAAAGCCAATTTTTATTTCCTGGCGGGATATGCAGCTGTATTGCTCTTGCTGGAGTTGTTTTACAGTGGAGAAAGCATAGCACAGAAGAAAAAGATAAGTATTGGCGAGAATGTCAAGGTGTATAAAACAATGCTACAGAACAAGCTGTTTATCCTTGGTATTCTTGTACTGGGGCTGAGCTATTCCATCGTCATGTTATTTAATATAACAGGTCCATTTATTATTGAGAACACCTTTCATTTTACCTCGGTAACGATCGGCTACTGTACTTTACTGCTCGGGTTTTCGTGGGTGATTGGAGGGCTTATCGCAAAGCGTCGTATGAACATGGCATTCAAAAAACGGGTCGCCTATCCTATAGCTGTTCAGTTGACGGCCATAGTGAGTCTATTGGTAGTAAGCTGCTTTTATCAGAGTATCTACATTATGGTAAGCTTTGCGTTCTTAATCCATATTATCTCGGGTGTTTTATTTACTACATTTTTTACGAGTAGTATGCTGTTTTTTCCAGCAAATGCCGGTACGGCAGGAGGGCTGATGGGAGGATTGGTATATATTATTACCTCGATAGCAAGTTCGTTAATTTCTATCAGCGGTAATGTATCTACACAGGCAGATCTGGCGGTACGCTATTTGCTCTTCGCGATATTATTAGTATTAGTGGTTTTCGGAATGTACAGAGTTCAGGCTAGGGGCTAAGTAAAACTTAGCCCTTGGTTTTAATCGTACCGTTGCGATACAGTTCCAAAGCGTCATCTAGTATTTCGGTCACGGTATCAATCGCAATGTCCTGAGTGGGATCAATACGTAATATTTTCATACGTGAGCGGTCGCCTACCTCAAGTTCAGGATGTGCCAATAAGTTTCCTTCGACAAAAAGAATGTAAGGCTCAGCGTTCTTTTTATCAACCCAAAGATAACAGCATGCCTTGTTTTTATAACAAAAGCAAGGCATACCATATTTGGTGGTTTCCACCATATGAGTATCTCTACGAAGGATGATTGAACGCAAGGCTAACAAGCAACTTTTACTCGGTTCCGATTTATCGAGATAGAAGTTATGTAGGTGCTCTTCCATTGTAATACTTTAAGGGGTGTATAACTCAGTAGTCCAACTCATCACCAGATCCTTAGCGAAAGTGGCCTCATCCATCGTCTCCTCCTCAACTTGGAATCCATGTTTTTTATAAAAATCTACAGCTTCCTTATTATCTGCATATACATTCAAGGAGAGTTTTCGGGATGTTGTTTTTAAAAACCGGATCAAGAGAGATCCTATTCCTTGGCCCTGCAATTGACTATTGACAAATAATGCGGCTATATGATGGTCCAATACCGAAGCGAAGCCCTGTATCTGCTGTTGTTCATCCTCATAAACCCAAGATTGGCTCTGCGGTAGGTACACCGTTCGCATATCAGAAACTCCATCTTCCCAATATGTTGAAGGAATGAAGTCATGCGCTTTGATGGACGCTTCCAGCCAAATCTCGACCATACGGTCATAATCTTTTTCCTGTGCTAATCGTATCATTACTTCACTATTGCCATAACCATTTCCAATTGATTGATATCGTTGGTCAGTCTTTGTCTTTCGAAAAATAGTTTTAAACCAGTGCTGGCCTCGTCTACATTATTGATCTCTAGTGTATCATTCGGAATAAGACTTTGTACAGCAGCACAAAGCTGCTGGCCAATACCTTTACGACGATATGCAGGAGCCACAGCCAGTTGATATATCCTTTTTTTAGTTGGATTAAAAAGTACATAACCAATAAGTTGTTCCTCTACGAAAGCCCCCATTATGTTCGGAGCCGTAGTCATCATGCTTGGTATATCACTTTGCCAGCTTGGAGTAATATCCCAGAAAGTAGGAAGATCCATCCAGGGAAGTGTTTCTAGAGGTACTATAGCAGCTGCCTGTGGAGTAGGATGTAACGCGAATTGCCCGGAAAAACACAGCAGCTTACGATTGACGTTGAAGCCCTGTTTTTCATAAGCTCGGATGGCAGATTGGTTGCTTTCAATAACCTCCAGTACTATTTTTTCTGTTTTTTTGTCTTTCAGGAAAGGAAGAATATGCGCATACATTTTTCCTACAAGCCCTTTGCCCCGATAATCGGGAAGTACTCCTGTACCTCCATTGTAGACAACATAAGCGCCATTATGATGACGTACACCATGCATAATGAATGCAATAAGTTTCTCTTCATCAAACACAGCTACGGAATAATCCATAAGAATGTCCTCCGAACGTATCTTAAATTCCAGTTGTTCGGCATTAAGTTGAAAAGGGACGATATAGTCCGCAAAGGCACCATTAACCGATTCCAGTAAAGCAGGAATATCTTCTGTGGTAAGTCTTCGTATCTGCATGTTCTTTTTTTATGCTAGGTATGTGAAAGTAAAGGTACTATCAGTTTATTTTCTTCAAATAGCTGCTGTAAATGGGCCGAAACAAAAAGCTGTAGGTCATCATCCTTCCAGCTTTCCAGCGCAAAGCCATCCTGTAGGGGCGTAAAGCCTAAAGAAATGCTATCAAATTCGAAGGATGTAAAGGCCGATATAACCGCACTTAAATCTACCCTTTGGGTACTGAATAGTTCTGTTATATGTAATGTATCTTCATCAATTTCGGCCAGTACAGCGCAATCCAGTGACGGAATGTAATAGAGAGAATCTTTATACCCCATTTCAGGATAGGCATACGTGTAAAAAAAGCTCAATCCTTTGCTCTTACAGGTCATTTGGCTGTTGGAAACACTATTTTCAACTAAGCGTTCGAACAGGCTTAACTCTTGTGAAACGTCTAGATCTAATTTTTGTGCAAGTATTAGTGGATTGCCATGTGCCTTAACTGCGCTCTGTACAGCTTTAAACTCAGGAACCGGAACCAATCCGAATTTGGGGTAATAATCCAAAACCGTTTCATTTGCAAATAAGAACATGCCATCAGTGGATTGTTCAAAGTCTGCTTGAATACGTTCCATTAGAAAGCGACCCAGGCCTCTTTTCTGATAGTTTTCATCCGTCATCACGGTACCAATCTGAATCAGTCTCTTGGATTTGTCCATTATTACAGAGTCAAAGAAACTCACTGTAGCATGCGAGACAATTTTATCTCCATCAAAGAGTGAATATAGGATACAACTTTCGTCCCAGTATCCTGACTGGTAATAGTTTTCAAAATCAAAGCCCCAAAACTGCTGTGTCAGTCGGTTAAATTCCTGACGCAGAGTGTTATCTTGTTGGTATTGTATATATAGGATATAGTTTTCTCCTTTTAAGTGTATGTTTTCTTTTTTCATTTGTGATGTAGCTTTTTATACCATGTTATGGCATTTTGCTCTTCTTTCTTTAAAAATACATCTTTTCCGGCATTATAGTCGTTACCATCAGCCCATTCCTTTTGAACCAAACGCTCCTTAAGGGTTTGATATTCGTGGAGAACAGCTGGATGTTCACGTAAATAATCCCGAAAAGCAAGATGTCTCAACCAATGTTCCGAACTGCTGGGCATGACATGGATGTGCGCCATACGGAAAGTGTGGTCATGCATACGTTCGGGGATTTCGTCTTTCGTCTGGATAACAAGAGGCAAGCCTAGGTCTACCGCATTATTTGTCAAACGAACGAAAAATCGGCGGTAAGGCATATCGTCATTATACTTTTCATAGTATACATAACTCCCATTGTTCAAAAGAGGAGGTACCTTATCCAAGTCCTTATTATCTGCCACACCAATCATGATATCAATGATCGGCTTGGCAGAGAGACCTTCTACCGATGTACTTCCGATATGTTCGATAGCGGGAGAAAGAATGGATAGCTTTTCGCTCAGCTCTTCTTTAAGCGTTTCAAACATTGTTTTCCAACGAGAGGTATAAGATTCAAAGGGTAATTTCATTGCATTGTTCTTTTGGTAACCGTAAGGGTATAGTTTACAAAGTTAACTTTTCCCAAAAGCAATACATGTTCAATTTTTATAGACTAATGTTCGATTTGTAATGGTTTGTCTGACAAGAAATAATCTAAATGATAAATTAAGGCATATATATTGCTGTACTTTATTCATGGAGAGATATTGTCTGTGTCTAATACTAGCTGTGTTTTTTGGTATATCGGGAGCTGTTGCCCAAATTTTCAGTTTAGGAATGAAGCAAGATAAAAGGCCTATGTTTCAGGCCGCACTAAATGTGCCTCTCGTATTTAACACCGATAAGAATTACGACTTTACGGTAGGGGTAGATTACACCAGTAAAAATTCTAAACAGCCTTCAGGCTTAGCCCCACAACTCGGTTTTGTCCGGTATATAGTTGATAATAGATACAAAGACTTCTTGGTCTCAGCTAATGTGCAGACCGGCTACCTATTTGATTTTAATAAAGGAATGGACAATCAGTTTCGTGTGAGTCCACACCTCTATGTAGAGTATCAGGGATTTTTCCACTGTAGAGTAGGCTATGATTATGCGATGCCCCTACAGAAAGGCTATCCTTTTGTTTCTATCGGTATCGGTGGACTGATGATGTTTCGGCACTTTAGTATCATGTAGTCCAGCTATTATCCATTTTCACTTTTCACAGCATGTACCGTTAGGAAAGTACGTTTTACAGGCGTTCCATCTTTACTGATGGTATCATCATGGTACGTCATAGATTGTATCTCTTCAAATCCAATCTCATAGAGGTATTCTGCAAGCTCGTCGTCCGTATACAAAGTAAACCCATGTTGTGTAAAAGGAAGCTTCGATCCAAACTCCTTTTCTACGAATGTGAGTACCAGCTGGCCTTCATCTTGTAATGTGCGGTGTATTTCTCGTAGTGAAAGCTCAATATCGGGCCAGAAGTACAAGGTGTTTACCGAAAAAATATGCGTAAAATGATTGTCCGGGAAAGGGAGCGAGCCACTGCCATCTACTTTAGTGAAGTGAGCCCTGCCGGTCTCGACGGCAGATTGGTTGTGGCGGACAGCGAGATCGTGCATGGCCTCAGACACCTCGATGCCGTGGTATTTTATGTTGGGCGATACATCGAGTAGTTGAGCGATATGCTTACCATTACCGAAACCGATCTCCAGTATCGTGCTCTTATCCATTAAGGTCAATGTATAGATCGCTTCCTGTATCATGGTATGGTTGGAGGTGGACATATTGTCTGCAATGGCTTCGGCCTGATGTCCCGAAGGACAGCGGAGCTGCGATGCCAGTTCTTGCATAGCATCTTTATTTTCCTTATCATTCATACGCTTTATGCATCTTATTTTTAGTACAGTGCTAAATATATAATTATTCTAATAAAAAGATGCTGTAGACAGGGGCAGATTATAAATGAAAGTGACGGATCGTAAAAAGCAAAACATTGTTTTGATCGTAATTCCTAGCTTTATGGAAAAATAGAAACCTGCATGCGAAACAAGATTTTTTCTGCTGTTCAATTATTGACGATGATGGTGACCTGTGCTTCCTGTGGAAAGGTAATTGACTCTACCAAGTCAGAATCTTACTACATCAAGCGTGGCAATGTCTATTTTATTCCTGGAGGAAACAGCTTCGAGCGGGGCTCCAAGAAAATGGATGCAGACCCGGCATCCTTTGAACCGATTGCGGAAACTTATGGAAAAGATAGTCGCCATGTTTATTTTCGGGGAAGTAAGCAGGAGGATATAGATGTTGCGTCTTTTAGCGTTGAAAAAGGTGTAATTAAAGACAAATCACATGTATATTGCTACAGTGGTGATGTGATAGATTTCAATCGACATGGGGAAGATATACTATCGCCAATAGATCAGGCCGACCCCGTTTCATTTCAACGATTAAGTAGTCCTTACAGTTCATTTGCAAAGGATAAGCAACATTATTATTATCGTAATAGCCCTATTAATGTAGATTATTCTAGCTTTGAGTTCCTCAACGAACGTTTTATGAAGGATAAAGAAGGTATTTATCTAATTAACAGCAATGGTTTTTTGAACGTGAGCAAATCTGTGGATAAGGCAGAGGCGGTAAATAAAGAATACATACTGGTCAACGGGAACAAGTTGTGGTATTATCAGCCCTTCCAGAAAAGAGGGATTATAGAAAATGAAATACCGGGTACGAGTCTTCCCATTGAAGTGATTGACGATGACCTTTTGAAAACCCAAACCACCGTTTTTGTTTTTGGTGAGCTGATTCCGTATGCCGATCCCAAAAGCTTGCAGGTACTGTTTAAGACCAATAACGAGTTGATCGCAAAAGATAAAAATTATGTCTATTACAACCTAAGACGTATACCAGGTGCTGATTCAAAAACCTACCAATTGTTAGAGGGGCGGGTAGGTAAAGATAATAATGCGGTCTATTTTGAAGATCAAAAACTTGACATATCTGATGTTGCTGGATTCAGAAAAGTGACAGGTTCTACAAAGCGCAATATCACATTCGAAGATAGCAGGGGTAATGTCTACGACTATACAGGCAGTAAGCAAGAGCCTACATCCACCCGTTGATGGTATTCCCCAGTTCTTCGATGTCGTTTATCAACTTGGAGGTATGGTAACCGTCAGCTACAGCATGGTTGACGAATACGGAAACAGGGATGAGGTGTCTGCCATCCCGCTCATAATACTTCCCAAAGCGGATGATAGGAAAAAGGAGGTTGCTCTCCTGATAGGTATCCTGACTAAAGCTTTCAAAACTCAACCAGGGCAGTACGGATAGCGGACAGAAATTCGCGGGTCTACCTTCTCTCGCCTTAATCTTTTTGACGTCTTTGTATTTTTCGATATCACTCGTTACCTCCTGATAAAATTCACGGAAGTCAGGTTTGTAATAGCTCCATACATCAGAAAATGTCTTGTCATCGTCATGAAAAATGGTATAAGAGGGATTTACATAGTTCCAGATTCCCAGATCTCCATCTTCATTAAAACTCATCCTAAATGCCTCATTTTGATTGATAGCCTTCATGATGACAAAAAGAAATGAAGGGTAAAACTTGAAATCATTACGCTTGATTTTAGAAAGAAAAGTAGTAATATCCAGGTGGTGGGTTATATTATATTTCGTCTTGATTGTATAGTAGAAATAATCGAAATACGGCTTTCTTTTCCAATCGCTGGAGACTTTCGTGAAAATTGCTTCCATTCCTTTTTTGAGACAATATCGGCTTTTTTTGCTATTTACTGTCTTTTTGGTTTAAAGATGTTGGATCAAGGAACTGTTTTTTTAGGGATTGGATCGATTAGTCATTAATTTTGTTTTTAGATATAGCTTGGTATGCTTCTAGAAAAACTATTGGAAGAGTTTCATATGGATCTCGGTATGATCAATCCCGAGCAATCCCGTTTGTATGACTCTTTTTTTGAAAAAATGTCCCTCAAGCGGAATACCTTCCTGATTCAGGAAGGTGAGGTAGAGCGTTATAGTTACTTTATAGCTGAAGGTATGGCGCGATGTTGGACGTTAAATCATAAAGGAGAGGAACAGACATTCTGGTTCTGTAAAGCAGGTACATTCTCTATGTCCAATATATCCTTTACACTACAGGAAAAGTCGGAATTCAGTGTGCAGCTTTTGGTAGATAGTGTTATCTATCGAATCAATACGGAAAAAGTTAATGATCTATATGCAGCTATTCCTCCTTTGAAAATAACATTTGGCGATTTAACTGCGAGGCTACTAAGTCGATTGTTAAAGAGAAATATTGACTTAATTAAATATTCGCCAGAGCAGTATTATCTCTATATGATGGAAGAGTATGGACCTGTTTTCAATAGCATTCCTTTAAAAGACATTGCCTCCTATTTAGGAATTACACCACAGGCATTAAGCAGAATACGTAAACGAATTTTTTAACCCAGGTTCAGTGTTTATAGTGATGAAGTAGCGACTTTTGTAGCTCTTAATGAATAGTTATGATTAGAAAAATAGAAAAGGCGGATTACCCACGGTTGATAGAAATATGGATTAGTGCAGTGCAGCATACCCATGATTTTCTGAAAGAAGAAGATTTTGTGTTTTATAAAGAACAATTACCAGTTTATTTCGGTTATGTGACATTGTACGGTGTTGAGGACGAAGCGGGCTTGCAGGGATTCATGGGAGTAGCAGATGGTTGCTTGGAGATGTTGTTTATCCATGATGACTCGCGGGGCAAGGGAATAGGCCGGAAGTTGATAGCGTATGGTATAGCCAATCTAGATGTAGTAAAAGTGGATGTTAATGAGCAGAATCGGCAAGCCGTAGGTTTTTACGAACATGTCGGGTTCCATACGGTTGGGAGATCCGAACGAGATGGACAGGGCAAAGCCTATCCGATTCTGCATATGCAACTCTAATTGTTCCTTAAATGTCCAGATGTTCACTACAGTGTACGCTTTTACTATTTCAAAGAAATTATATGGGGGTAAAGGTGAATTTATGTAGGTTTGAAAACATAAAATAGCAAGTGATAAAATGGAGCAACGTATAGTAATCAAGGCTTTTGAGGAGTTGACCAATGTCGAACTTTATGAAATACTACGACTGAGGAGTGAGGTTTTTGTGGTAGAGCAAACTTGTATTTATCAAGATATAGACGGCAAAGATCTGTCGTGCCATCATGTGATGCTGTATATAGGGAATATGCTTGCGGCTTACAGTCGGGTTGTACCCGCGGGACTTTCTTATACGGAGATCTCTCTAGGGAGAGTTCTCGTCAATCCGGATTTCAGAGGACAGGGATTAGGAAAGCTCATTGTGCAAGAAACGATAGAGGCCTGTTATGCTATTCTAGGCAAAGCTGATATAAAAATAGGGGCACAGTACCACCTGTTAGCTATGTACCAGTCATTGGGGTTTGAACCAGAGGGGCAGCCCTATGATGAAGACGGAATAGAACATATCGATATGTTAAAGCGATACGCAAAATAGCAAAGATGAATAAACAGCAAAGAGTCATTCTCTCGAAGAGAATGACTCTTTGCTTATCATGATGGTCTTTATTTTCTGTTCAATGCTATTAGCCCACTATTGACCACAAACCAGAACAAAAGCAGTAATGGAAAGGTCAGGAACGATGAGCTGTGAAAATAACTTGTCACCCAGGTAATGCTACCTACTATAGCGTAGTAATACAGACCTAAAACAGCGCCTGCTATACCTAGATAAGGCTTATGTTGCATCAAAGCATTGCTTAGGCAGATAGGAAGCATGCAAGTAATACCAAACATGATCACAAAAACCGATAATAGCAAGATGATGATGAATGCGAATCGCCATTCTGAAAGAAAAAAGACATCTAACAAATAGGTACAGGTTCCCAGTAAAAAGACGAAATTTCCAGTATTAAGAACATATTGATTGGAGTATTTGGTACTGATGGTCTTACAGAACCTAGCCCCACAGAAGCTAGCCAGTGCTACCAAAAAGCCTATACTTCCATATTCAATAAGGGAGAAGTCCAGCTGCTCTATAAAAATAAATGGCGCTTCTCCATAGTAACTGAAGATAATACCATTTATTGTTCCGATAAGTCCACCCAATACCCAAAAAGTCCGGTCAGCAAGTATGTTGCCAGCAATATTTTTTAAGTTGTAATGTGGCTTCGCTTGAAAGTCCAGGGTTTCTTCTAAGCTGCTGATTGACCAAAGTAGGGCTATACTTCCTATTAGAATTAAGAGCTTGAATAACATCGAGATGTCCCATATGGAAACAACTACGCTACCAAGTAGCGGACCGATCGCAGGAGAGAAAGCGAGTACAGCCGATATTTTACTAAAAACCGAAATACGCTCTTTGTCACTATAGGTGTCACGAAGGATGGTTTGGCTGACATTAGATCCTACGGCAGCACCCAAAGCTTGGATAAAACGTGCTAAGAGCAAGGCCTGGAAATCGACTGCATGTAGGCATAGAAATGAACCAACGATGTATACTACAATCCCGATCAGCATAGATACTTTACGTCCGATGAAATCCGAGAGTATACCCCATAAGAAGACACCAATTGCGAAGCCAACAAAATACATACTTAAGGTTTGCTGAATCTGATTGCCCGTGACTTGATAATATGATGCGAGTTCGGAAAGCGAGGGAGTGTATATGGTTTCACTTATTTGAGGAAACCCAACAAGAAATATAATAAGCCAAATGAATGACTTTTTTTGATTTTTCATTTTAAAAATATTAGATAATAAAACTCTTCTGGAAACCAGACAATGGTTTCCAATAACAGGTATATCTCTTATCGTGAGACAAGAGCCAGTGAGTTTATTTAGCTAATTTTTAAATAGAAAAACATAATATTTTTTTTGCAAAAGTAAGAAAAAAAAGAAGGAAAAACCAAAGATCGAATCCTAGAGTAAGTAAAAGAGCGACCATTTCAAAAATGGTCGCTCAAAGGAGTGGAATATTTCAAACGTCTATTTATCGAGTTTTTGAATCAATGAATTTACCAACTTCGCCAGATTCATACTGACCTTTTCCAAAATTAAATGGAGAAAAGACTACGTCAGCAAGTACAGCTTCCAGACATTTTGGAGCCGTAGGTTTGATTTCATAAAGAACAAAGAGCCCTTCTCCAGCCTCAGGACAGGTCAGACAAATCATCACTTTCTTACAATTCTGGTTGGCAGTTTGTAACCATTCTGCGTAATGAGCCTCATAGTAATTATGGATTTCTGCCCAACATTGATCAAATGACGGATTGGTAGTTCCTACAACGGGTTCGAAAATATTGTTGTTTTTGGATACCTTCTTGACCACTAGAGGTCCGTCCGATTGTTTTAGTGCTTTTTCTAATTCTGGTTTCGTTCCAACAAGAACTCCTTTTGAAGAGGCCGCACCTTCTAATTGAAAATTGACAGCATACATTTGTTCTTTTGGCTCTTCGACAGGAACACTGTCTTTCTTATCACAAGAAAATAGAGCAACCAGCACTAGTGCAATTAATCCCAGGGGTTTGATAAAATTTTTCATAGTTCAAAAATTTAAAAGTTTATATTTTTTAATTGTCTGTATTGATATAAACAGAGTCGGTCAAATGTTACCCCATAATCAAAAAATATTTTAATTATAGTAACTCCGATCTAGGTTTAACCTTAGTTTTAATAATTGTCGTAAAAGTGAGTTTTTGGTTTAAAGTTTTGAACATCAAAAGACGGTATACCTCGAAATGAATATATTTAGAATGAATTTTAGCGTAGGGGATCAGTGTTGGAATCTCCAAGTAGCAGTTTCACTATTTGGTGTTATAGAAACAATTATTAATTAAGTTATAATAATGAGCTTAAGAACATTTCAAGAGACCAGTGAGGATTTAGATAGGTTAGTATGGTACCCAACTGTCTTTATACAGAGCAATATGGGGATCAATTGGAATATGCCTCCTAAAAAGGAAATGTCTTCCAGTACCTGGGTGAACTTCTTCGTAGGGATGAATAGTAGTGAACCAGCGGAGCTGTCCAAGAAAATCCTTTCCAATGATTCGCCTAATCAATTGCTAGCACTATTAGAACATCGACTGATGCCTATTATAAGGGTGCTGAGATCGAAAAATTTAGAGCGGGGCAAGAAATCGATTAAAATCAAAAAGAATACCAATGTAGCTGACGCAGATAAAGAAGGTATTGCTTGGTTGAAGGATGCGAACATCGTTTGTGAAAAAGAAGGAGCAACCTCCAAAGAATCTGCTGTTTATCTCGTTGAAGTAGATCGCGTAGGACTTCGTTCATACCTGTTATATACGTTAGAAGAGCTACTGACTGCTGTCAGAAGGACAAATTCTCGTAAGATTAGTGTGTTGGAGATGAGGATGGTGGCCCTGCAGCGGGAGCTAGAGGAAAAGAACCAATTACTGGAAACCGCAAATACGGAGATTGAGAAACTAAAGTCAACAATTAAAAAATCTGAAAAACAGCTCTAAAAAACATCAAAATAAACCAAAACCTACTTACTTCAGAAACGACTTAATCAATGTTTTCTAAATGGATTTGTTTTAGAAAATTCATCATTTCTCGTATAAAGATCTGAGGTTCGGTATAGTGCACATTATGTTCTACATTGTTGACGACGATATGTGTTATCCACTGTGGATGAGCAGCCGCCAATAATTTGTTTTCCTCATACACTGGTATAGGGTCCTGATCGGAAATAGGGTCTAAGAGGAGAATGGGAATACCAAGATTTTGAAAGATGGCTAGTGGATCGACTTGCACAATAGAGGATGCATAGCGACTCACGTTCGGACTAGCGAACAAGACCTCTGCCATATGTAAGCTATCCTGCATATGGTAATATTCCGATTGCCCCCTGTAGGTCACCCATTTCTCTTGATAGGGTCTAATAAAGCTGAACAGCTCCGGCTGATTGCCGTTATCCTGTGTATTGTATAGACTTTTAAACGCTTCAAATCGATTGTCATAAATTCCGAAGTATTGCTCTTCAATCTCTTTTGGAGTATTAACTTCCGCTAATTTTCGACGAAGCTCTTTCGAGTTGAGTTTGAAATAGCTCGTATGAAATGCGGCAGAGCCCCCATCTTCTAAAAACAATCCTTTGACATAAGTGGGGTGTAATTTATAGAAGTTGGTCGCTAAGAAGCCGCCTCTTGAAAAACCTCCTAGTATAACCGAAGATATTTCCAGAGAATCCAATACACTTTTAATGTCTTGACAGAGATCATCAAAAGAGGCATCAAATGGGGGAAGTGGGGTTTTGCCCGAATTATATTGATCAATAGAGATCACGCGGTATCCGCGATCGACCAATTGCTCCGCAAACGGTGCAAATTCCCAAGCATTGCTTAAACTCCCATGTAACCATACGAAGACACGATCTTTATTATTGTTGTCGCCCCAGTCCAGATAGGATAAACGGATATTCTTAGTCGTATGATAATGGCGGTGTTGCTCTTCAAAAGTATGATATTCCTTCAGAGCAGCTTGATATGTCTCCGATAGCTTTATGCTATCCTGTTGTTGACAAATCCCCTCAAAGCCAATCATAAGTAAGAGGATAACTGCAAGTCCGTTCAATGTCATAGGTTTCATGTAGTATCTTGGAGATAGAAATAAGTCCTTTGGCAGTTTCTCTTAGGGTTGGTAAACGGAGGTTTGGAACTTCTGGTTGCCAGCCCTAAAAGAAGTGATGTGGCACGGTTCAATTTAGACTGCTATTACAAAAATCTGTATAGCAATTACTGTTTTGTAAGCTTATTCAGCGTTTCCTCAATCATTTCCATTCTCTTTTTGACCTTTTCAGCAGAAGCATCAAGCGTATATCCTTCGTCAATCATTTCTTTTATGAGTAACATTTTTTTTATGTTTTCATAATTGTAGCGTCTGTTTTTACCTTCTTCTTCAGTCAGACTTGTAATAATTCCTTTCTCTTCCCAATACCGAATTTGACGTGTAGGAATACCCGTAATCTGCGATACCTCACCAATCCCGACAACTAATTTATCTAAAAAGTCAAAGTCAAATGACAGATCTTTATTTGATTCCTTTTTGCTCATTTTGTAAATTATTTACAATTAATGTTGCAAATATAAAATAATAGTCTTTGTTTTGCAATTGTAAATAATTTACAATTATTGAATTTTTTGAACATTTTAGGTATGAAAAAGACAATCATTATTTTAACAGTATTACTGACAATTTTAATAACAATAGCTATGACTGTAAAAGCAAATCGTTTAAGCCCTGTATCTACACAAGAAGTTTCTTGGAATGATGCACAACCATATTTGGAAGCATTTCAAAAGACAGTAAAAATTCCCAATGGATATTCATTCCTTTCTGTAAATAAAGTAAAAGCAGATGATGTTCAGGCTTACCTGTTTCGTTTTGAAAAAACAGAAAACAAGGGTGTCGAAGGCGAACATTACTCCTTTGTAATTTCAGAAAAGGATAAACAAGTTTTGGGATTTACCAATATGGATAAAAGGTATTCCAATACCAAGATGCTTTCAAAATCGGAAACTGAAAAAATAGCAAAAGACTTTTTGTTGAAGTTAGACAACTCATTAGCTAATGAACTGAAAAATCTTTGGATAGAAAGACACGATGAAGAAATTTTGGTTAACGGAATCAAAACAGTGATAGCAGGAATGAAGTACAAATGTTATCGAGCATCACAAAATGATTATGCGTGGGTAATTGTTGGTTTTGATGGCTCTGTAATTACATTTGAACGAAACATAAAATGGAATAACAGCGAGCATAAACGCATTACTGAAAAATGGTTACACGATGGTTGGCTGGCCCGAAAATAAGTAGTTCACTTTTTTTAATCAAATAATATGAGAACGACAATTCTAATTATACTAACCTATTTAAGTGTGAATTACGTACATGCACAAGAAAAATCAGCACTTATCCTTATCGAAACACAAAACGAATGGATGCACCAAGATGGTAAATTGTATAAAGCATTGGTAAAGGATAAGGAAATGATGCACAACTCAATAGCTAATATCGAAAAGGCATTGGATTACGCAAGAAAGAACAATATAGAAGTTATTCACGTGGGATTACGTTTTGAAAAAGGCTATCCCGAATTAGCAAACGGCAAAAGCGGTCTGCGCAAAGCTATACCAAGTGCGGGAACTTTCCCTATTAATGAATTTGGTTCACAATTCTATGAAACGGTAAAACCGATGGAAAGCGAATTTATAGTTACAGGCCGTGTTGGTGCAAGTGGCTTTACTGGTTCAAATTTGGACGCATATCTACGTAACAACAAAATCGAAAACTTGTATTTAGTTGGATATGCCACCCACGTTTGCGTAGAAAGCACTCTGCGTGATGCCCACGAAAAGGGGTACAATACATTTTTAATTTCTGATGCGACATCGGCATTTAACCGTATGCAACAGGATTATGTGTTAAGCGAAATTGTTCATCATTTTGGCGAGCATTTGACAACTAAACAGTTTGCAAAGGAATAAAGATTAGAAATGATATTGCAGTTTGTGGTCTTGATCGTCACACCGCGTCGTCTGGTAAACGGTTTTATTAACAGCTGTCAATTGACAAGAATGGGTTCAGCGTTTGTTGTTTGTTTATGCAATACCTTTCTATAGGCTGTCTGATGTACTAAAGAGGTACTGTGGATACTAGTCCAAAGTACAGTGTCTCCATGCTGAGTCCGTGTCAACTCCGTGTTGAGTCCGAGTATAGCGTGGATTAGAGGCGCAGAGACTATAGATACAACTCGCTTTTACCCTTGCTATAGCGTGTATAGACAGTATATGTATAGTGAATGCAGTATGAAACTAGGTAAGGACACGGACTCGAGTAAGCGAAATGAAGCTTTCAACGAATTCGACTCATCGGAATTACATTGACGAAAGAGTACACTTAGCTGCTTAAAATATCAGTTCGGTAGAAGTATTGCCGAACTGATATCTATTTCCTCTTTCCCTATACACTCATATCAAAACCCATAAGATTCACCATTTCGCGGTGTCTTGTTCTGAGTCGGTTGCCGTAGGCTTCTATGGATTCGTTGGAATGTGTTCAGTTGATCAGATATATCGTAATATAGAATGTATAAGGGATAATACCGGCTATACCCCAGCTATACCGAAGGTAGGACGGACTTGAACGGACTTTAGCGGACTTGTACGGACTTAAGGGGACTTTGAGCGAGAGATTGTCTCAACTTCATAGGGAACCATCTTGTTTATAGCAGGGCGTAGACTATAGCCACTACCTAGAATATAATGATTGCAACAGTAGGTTAGATCTCTTCCACAATAGATTGACCAGAAGATAAGTCCCCTGATGTCCACTGCCACTCTTCATGCAACCGTATTTTTCCATTCGTTAGAATTTCCGGTCGAGAAATACATTTTCCGGTCATTAATTTACCTTCACTGTTTATTTGGTGGTAGCGCATATCTATAATACCTGCTTCGTCCACAATTCCAATCAGATGACCATAAATTATTTTACCGCCTTGATAATGTGCCGTAAGCATTGAGCCTTCTTGTTTGTAGTTAAATACGGTATCAGCGGATGTTTCTCCGTTATCACTGTTGGCAACAGCAACAAATGTTTTGTTATTGTAGTTTATCATAGTTGGTTATATGCTTTCGTAATGTAGAACTTGGGGAAAAGGGTCGTAATAATGGTGCAGTAAGGCTTTCCACTGTTGGTATTGCGGTGACTGACGAAATCCTACTTCATGTGCTTCGACTGAAGTCCATTCTACCAATAAGAGATATTGGTTATCTACTTCTATGCACTTCTGTAAGGAGTGTTTCAGATAGCCCTCTATGGACGAAATATATTGAGTAGCTATTTGAAAGTCTTTTTCAAAGTCTTGGGTTCTGCCAGGCTTTACGTTTAATACTGCTACTTCTAAAATCATGTTTTTAAGCTTTTTGAAATGAGGCTAAGACTTGTGGTCCCGTTTTTACGATTGACTTGTTGCAAAATAAGAAATTAACTCATAAAGTATGTGTGCATTTTGATCTATTAATGCCACTCGGGATGGGCAGTTTTCTACAGGGTGTTTTGCTGAGATTTCGTTTCGTGCCGCAATTGCTGCAACAGATGGAATTTAAATTGAGGTAACATTAAAGAATATGCCTTAGAAACTAAACAATAGTAAAAGTTTGTTTTCAGATGTAATTGTGTACATTTGAAAAATAGCATTAATTATTAACTTTTTTCTGTAATTGTTTGATTCGTTGATGTTTCAGTACAGTGAGTTGTCCGATATCGAGTTGGTTGAATTGATTCGCTCAAATGACCAAGAAGCCTTTACGTGTTTGTATGAACGGTTTAAGAGACCGTTGTTGCTTCATGCTCTTCAAAAGATTGATTCTGAGCAAGCAGAAGATGCTGTGCATGATGTTCTGGCTAAGCTGTGGGATAGCAGGCAAGAATTTATTGTTCAGATTAGTGTTAGGGCTTATCTTTATACAGCATTACGTAACCGGATTATTGATATTCTGATTCATTCTAACCATGGACAGAAGTATATCAACTCCTTAAAATCTTACGCTTCATCTTTTGTGGTCGAAAAGACGGATTACCGCGTACGTGAAAAAATGTTTTTGGAACAAATCGATCAGGTTATGGCTGAATTTTCTGAAAGAGAGCAACAGCTTCTGAAACTACGTATGGAAGGGTATAAAAATCCCGAAATAGCCGAGCAGTTGGGGATTTCTGAAAAAACAGTGCGTAATCAGTATAGTGCTATACTGAAGAAATTGAAATCCAAATTATTCATCCTCTACCTTTTTTTACTTTTCTAGGGACAAAGTTTTAAGTTGCTCGTCTAGTTTTATATGTTAAGGGAAGATTACTGTTTTCTTTAGTAATTGTAAACTATAGAGCTGACGAATTAAAATGGAACCAAATAAAGATCTGTTAAAACGATACTTGGCAAATGTTTGCTCCGAAGAGGAGTGTGAGCTTGTTGAAGCTTGGTATTCAGATTTGAATGTGGATAAGAAAATATCTCCTGCACAGCTGAACCGTGTCATGAAGGGCTTGGACCGTAGGGTGTACAAAATTCCGAAACAAGATGGTGTTATACCTTGGAGAAAATGGAGCTCCATTGCGGCGGCTCTTGTTTTGGTAGTGGGCGGCATATTTTGGATCAAGCAACAAATAAAGCCTCTAGAGCTAGTAGATTTAGATCAGATTACGGCACCGATAGAGGCCAATGTTAAGATTGTTCTAGACAATCAAGAAGAGTATGACCTTTCTTTGCTCAAGGAGGGGGATACGCTGAATACAGGTAAGTTCCTTATCGTCAAATCTGCTAATGGACAGTTTAATTATATCAATATTCAGACCGATGAAGGTATTACTTATAATACTGTAAAGACAGCTGCAGGAGGTTTTGTGAACATGGTCTTGTCGGATGGTTCGAAGATGTGGGTCAATGCCAACTCCTCGGTAACCTATCCTGTGTCTTTTGTCGGAGATCGACGTGATGTCAAAGTGGAGGGCGAAGCATATTTCGAAATCAAACAGCTGGAAATTTCCGGACGTCGGGTGCCGTTTTATGTGCATTCTCTTGGGCATACGCTCCAGGTGTTAGGTACGCACTTTAATCTCAATACGTGGAATGGACAATATCAAGCCTCACTTCTGGAAGGTAAAGTCAGCATAGCCTCGCAGGCGAGTGAAATGTATGCTGCTGTTCCCGATAATTTTTCTGCTGTGTTGCAGCCTGGTCAATACTTTGATGGCCATAGGGTAATAGAAGCTACTGATATCAATCGATTTGTAGATTGGAAATCAGGGTACTTTGAGATGACTGACCTCAGTATGGAAAAGGTGGCACAGAAGCTTTCGCAGTGGTATGGTATCGAAATAGAGGTCTCTGGAGAAATGAAAAATAAAATGCTGTATGGTCAGGTCAGCCGGGACAAAAGCCTAGGTCAGGTCATGGCGCTTATAGGAAAAGTAATCCCTATAGACTACCAGTTAAAAGAGAATAAACTAAATATAAAAGCTAGAGATAATTAGTATTACTTAAATTTTATGAAAATAACGAATTATAAATCCACTCTTAAAAAAAAGAGGTGTATGGGCTTGCCATTTGGAAAATTTACGTCTCGAACTCTTCTTGCTGCCCTGCTCTCGATCCAAAGCTTTGGACGAATCGAAGCCCAGACAGTGACGGTTCGTGAAAATAATGTGCCTATTCAACAGGTCTTGAACAGTCTGCGTAAACAGTATGGGTTAGATATCCTTGGGGATATAACTTTGGTACGCAACGCCAAAAAGGTCAGTATCAATATGGTGGATAAACCTATTGAGCAGGTGTTAAAAAAGCTTGCAGCGGGACAGTCTTTTGAGTTGGAGCTTGATCAAAAGACTATTTTGGTGAAACCTGAAAATGGAATAATCTCACAAAAGACCAAAAGATCCATCGAGAGCTCCGATATGCAACAGCGGTATTATAATTTGGTCGGGACGGTAACTGATGAAGGAGGTAACGTGCTTGCAGGGGTGACGGTCAAATTGTTGAATTCGACAAATTGGGCAAGTGTGACCTCCGATGACGGTAGTTATTCTGTACAGGTCGTAGAGGATGGTGAGGTGCAGTTTTCTATGGTTGGCTACGAATCACAGATTATTAAAGTAGCCGGTCGAAATCATATCAATGTCCGATTGAAACGTGCTGATAATGTAATGGATGAGGCTGTAGTGACCGGGTACGGCACTAGAAAAAGAGAATCGTTTACCGGAGCAACGACGACTGTTACAAGGCAAGATTTGGAAAAGTTTAATAACCGTAATATTTTTTCGATTATTCAAAGTTTAGATCCGGCTTTTAAAATTGCGATAAATAATGAACAGGGCTCTAACCCAAATGCTTTGCCAGAAATTACCATTCGTGGTACCAATATGGTTGGTGAGTATGCTGTCAACGCACCTCTGGTTATTATGGATGGCTTTGAAAGCAGTATGCAACGGGTTTATGATCTAGATGTAAATCGGATAGAGTCCATTACTTTGTTAAAGGATGCCAGCGCTACTGCGTTATATGGATCAAGAGGTGGGAATGGTGTTTTGGTTATTGAAACTCGGCTGCCGAAAGATGGTAAGTTTACGGTAGGATATGATATTCGTTCTTCAAGTTCGTTTGTAGATCTTTCCGATTATTCTCTGATGAATTCTTTTCAAAAACTTGAATATGAAAAGTTAGTAGGTGTTTACGATAATGCTAATTTACCGATGCAGAGTAAGTTGATAGCTATTTATGAATCCAAATACTTGGACGCTGCGTCTGGCGTAAATACGGATTGGTTGTTTCAACCTGTACAGAGTAAAACTTCTTTTGATCATTCTGTTCGTGTTGAAGGAGGGAATGATCGCGTACGCTATAGTATCGATGGTAGTTATGGTGATACTAAGGGAGTAATTAAAGAATCGGGAAGACAAAGATCGGGAGCTGGATTTAATCTAATGTACCGTGTTCCTCAGAAATTTACTTTCCGTAACCATGCTTCTTTTCAATCTTCTAAAGCCTATGAAAGCCCTTATGGAGACTTCTCTACCTATGCTCAAATGAATCCCTATTATCGAATACATGATGGAAGTGGAAATCTGATTAAAGTATATAATCTCGAATTGGCCCAGCTTGTGGGGGGATCAGACGGTCCAAGTTTGGCTGTAATGGAGTATAATCCACTATATGATGCGCAATTGCCTTATCTTAACGAGAGAAAAGATATCAATATTTTAAACAATCTATCATTGGAATGGTATCCAATACAGTCATTACAGATTACAGCTAATGCCAATGTGAACAAGTCGATTAGTAAATATGAATCTTTCACTTCTCCTAATCATTCACAGTATTATGGAGAAACAGATCCAACTATTAAAGGAGCTTATACGCAAGACAACTCAGATGGCTTTGGTTATTCAGGTAATATGCGAATCAATTATGCACAAACATTTGGAAAGAATGTTCTTAATGCTATGATTCTGGGAGAAATTTCAGGAAGAACATTTAGTTCGGTGAATTTTGCAGTTACTGGTTATACGGACGATGACTTTATCTCACCTAGGATGGCTACAAAGTATTCTGATAATCTGCCTATCTATGTGAATAGTAATGATAGACTTGTTGGGTCCTTGTTGAATTTGAATTATACTTATGATGGGCGTCTTGTTTTAGAAGGAACGTTAAGAAGAGATGGGTCTTCGAAGTTTGGAGAGAATAAAAGGTTTACTGGTTATTGGAGCACAGGGGTGGCCTATAACTTGCATCGCGAGAAGTTTATAGAGCAGACTAAGATAGTTGATTTGTTCCGTGTCTTTGGAAACTACGGTATATCTGGATCTGAGTCCTTTTCTAAAAATATGACAGCAACTGCCTACACAATACCTTCGGATGGTACTTATGTAAATCAAGGTAGTTTAAGATATGAATCTGAAGGGAATCCAGATCTTAGATGGCCAAAGATATACTCATTGAGTGGAGGTATTGAAGTGGGATTATGGAATAATGTATTAAACCTTCGTTTTAATGCTTATAGCAAAAAAACTACCAATATGGTTTCTACAATTAAAGTAGCTCCGTCGATCGGTCTTAATGGACAGAATTATTATGAAAACTTAGGGGAGGTTGTTAATAAGGGATTTGAAGGGTATGCTAATATTAAAGTTCTTAATCTACCCGAACATGGTATGTCCTTGTATTTGAACGGATCGGCAGCGTACAATGTCAATCGATTGAGTAAGATTTCCGAGGAATTGAAGCAACTAAACGAGCTAACTGATCAAGAAAAGGAATCAGGAAGTTCACGACCTATCTCACAAAAGCCTTACTATCAAGAAGGGGAGTCTTTGAGTACTTTGCGTGGTGTTAGATCTTTAGGAATCGATCCTGCCTCAGGAAGAGAGTTGTTTGTGGATTTAGACGGCAACAAGACCTTTATCTATAACGCTGATGATATTCAGATTATTGGTGTCACCGATCCAAAGCTCTTTGGAGGCTTTGGCGCTAGTTTTAATTACTATAGACTTTCGGTCTCGGCATTTTTCAATTATTCTATTGGAGCGGATACTTATAATTCAACACTGGTCGGAAAAGTAGAGAATGCAGACCCTCACGATAATGTTGATACCCGAGTATGGTCTGATCGTTGGAAAAATCCAGGAGACAGGGTGATGTTCAAAGACATCAGAAATACAGAGACCACCAAATTGTCTAGTAGGTTTGTTCAGAAGGAAAGCTATTTTCATTTATCGTCCATAAATGTAAATTATGATGTAACAGGAAAGTGGATAGATCGGTATAAAATACAACGCTTGCAGCTGAATTTTTCCACAAATGATTTGTTTAAACTTAGTACAGTCAAAATGGAACGGGGTACTGGCTATCCTTTTGCCCGTACGTTTAATTTTGGTCTGTCTATACAATATTAATCTAATATAAGATGAAAAGAATTTTAACATATGTAATTATGCTTACAGCATTTATGATTAGCAGCTGTAAGAAGTTTCTAGATGTTCTTCCGGATGATACAGTATATGAGAAAGAACTATTTAAAAATGAACGAGGATTTACAAAAGCCCTGAATGGGATTTATGTCCAGTTGGGGCATGGCGATTTATACGGTCGGGAGTTGAAATATGGGAGTTTGGATGTGCTAGGAGGATATTGGATGCCAACTGTTAATGAAATGTCTTTATACTCTCAATTGCAGAAGTTTAACTTTAAAGACCAACAGGTGGAGAAACGAATTGATATGTTTTGGAACGAACTATATAAAGCTATACATCAAACCAATCTAATTATTAGGAATCTTTCTAATATCGAAGACGATGCCAGGTATAATCTAATTGCTGGAGAGGTATATGGTTTACGTGCTTACCTACATTTAGAAATACTGAAGTTGTTTGGTCCAGTTATCAAGGAAGAAGGGCTAGATGCTCAGGCTATACCTTATTATCTGACTGCCGACCGTTCTCCTGCTAAATTTTTGCCAGCCAAAGAAGTTCTGAAACTTTTAGAGGAGGATCTGCAACGATCAATAAAGTTTTTAGAAGAAGATCCAATTAAGACTATAGGCAGAAAAGAGAATGCAAATAATAGTCTAATAGCAGAGTACACTGGGTTGCTGGACAGAAGGGGGGCTCGATTCAACTATTACGCTGCCAAAGCTACGCTGGCCCGAAAGTCTCAATGGGAAGGAGATCTTCCTAAGGCTTACGAAAGAGCAAATGTAGTTATCGAGGAACTGAAAGAAACGGAGGCTATCCATTTGAAAACATGGGAAGACGATGTGAAACGGTTCACAATTGAAAATATTTTTGGTCTAGTCCCTAGAAACCCTAAGCCAGCTATCGATCGAGATTTTGTTTCCAATAATATTCCTTTTGATTTTGGAGGTTTTCTGGAAAAAATATTTTATGAAGATAGAGTAAATGGGAATTTTGACACGCGCTACAATAAATGGTTTTCTATAGATAAAAATAATTCAGTTGGTACAAAGTTTATAAAACTGACTTTGGATCAAAAGGACGTTGATGACAAAAAGTTCGATCTATACGAGCTGCAAATGATCGGTTTACCAGAAATGTATTTTATAGCTATTGAATCTCAAATGGAGTCGAACCTTAAAGGGGCATTGACTTTGTTGAATGAATTTAGAGAATCTAGAGATATTTATTCCGAGCTGGAAGCAAACTCTCCTGCTGAATTAAAAAAAATGCTCATCGAAGAGGTGCGTAGAGAATACATTGGCGAAGGATATCTATATAGCTTTTATAAACGAACTTTTAATACAATACACCAAAGCCCTAAGAATGGTGCGGATATCCAACCTAGTTTAGCAATTTTTAAATTTCCGATCCCTTTGGATGAGAATATATACAATAAGTAATTATGAAGAATAAAGCCTTTATACTGGTGTTATTTCTCAATACACTTCTTTTTTCGTGTAAGGAGAATGCTGATATTACAATATTTGACCAAAATGAACATTTTCTGTCTTTTGGTGTGAAAAATGAAAACAGGAGATGGGGAGAACCCATTTATTTAGCTGAAACAAGTTTTTCTTTTTTAAGTGAAGATGTAAATCTTGTAAAGAAAAGATTGGCAATACCTATAATTTTGACAGGTTCATTGCTTGAACAAGACCGGGAGTATGTTGTTCAAGTGGATAAAGAGAAGACAGATTTTCCTATAACCAATTTTGAGTTGGATAAAACAGTATTCAGAAAGGGGATCTTTGTTGATACTCTTTTTCTTACGGTGGATAAAATTGACCTATTGCGCGAGAGAGAGTTAAGAATTGGTCTTAGGATGGTTGAAAACAATAACTTCAAATTGGGCGATAAAGAAAACATCTCGTTGGGAATCAAATTATCCAATATGCTTGTTGAGCCTGACTGGTGGTCTTTGTATACTAGATACATGGGGACATTCTACCCAGAAGTGTATCAAAAGTGGATTGAAATGTATTATCTAGGGGCGGATCCAACCCCAGACGTCGATACAAGAGAACCTTATTTGTATTGGGATAATATGCCTACTTATCAGGTTGAATATTTAGCCCAGAATAGCCCTATAACTTATGTGTTTATTCAGAAGTTAAAGGAGTATTTTGAAGAAAACTCAGTCTATCCAGATGGAGATTCTTCTAGAAATCCTATTAAATTACCTTAATACCATTTGAAATGAAATATTATGTTATTTTCTATTTTTCTATCCTTTTGATGCTGCTAGGAGCTTGTTCTAAAGATTCTGGGAATTATACTTATTCGGAGGTTAATGAGTTGACAATAAGTCTTTTGGATGGTACGGCTCTAGAAGGTAGTTCTTTTGACCTTACTTTTGGTGACACCCTATCAATTGAAGTAATGACGCAGGGTACTCTTAAAGGGTTTGATCCCAGTACGATAGATTTCAAGTGGGTACTTGATGAGGAAATTGTCGGAATAGGACCAAAGGTAAGCTTATTACCTAAGCAGTTTAAAGGGGGGAGAAATACGATGTATTTAAAAGCTTTAGATTCAGGTAGTGGAATGGAGTACATTCGCTATTTTTTTATTAATGTTTCGCAGTCAATTACCAAAGGACTTTTTATTCTGGCTGAAGATGAAGAACAGAATGGGGTCGTCTACTTAAAATCAACTGTTAGTAAAAAGCCTCAATACCTTAGGTACGATTATTTTGGCTCAGAAGAATACAAGATAGGGAAAAATCCATTGGCAATTCAAATTAATCCTAGAGAAGGATTGTACAGAGAGTTTAGTATCGCAACTCGGAATGGAGATTATCCAATAATGATTGTAGATAAGGCCTCCTTATTGCCGACCCGACTGTATGCAGCAAAGGGAAATGGCTTGGATGGAGGAGACTTTCATCCTGATTTTTATGGTAACGATAGCACTGGTGTTGAGTTTGGTGCAGGCTATGTGTTGGAAAAAGGTAAAGTCCGCCGTGTTTTAAATGGCTTTTTGACACCAGATACGTATACGGGCACGAATAATTCGTATGATTTTGGAAAAGGTGGATTTTCTTTCATGACTTTGGTTAGAGATTGGGCAGGTGGGTTTATTTTTGGTTTTGATAAAGCGACAGAAAAAGTTACTGTTTTTAACGCAACATATAATGCATTTAATTATGATAACTACAGTGCCATTTATTCTGAGAAACTTTCTGGGCATGAGTTTTTAGGATCTGGTGAAGATTATACACGAACATATAGCGTGATCACAAGGAAGGGAAATAAGCTATTTAGGCACATTGGAATTACTGGCTATATAGCTCCATTAAGAATAGACTCCATTAGTACAAAAGAAGGGGATGTTGTACCTAATATAGATAGGGCTGTAGGGTTTAAACATCATATAAGTTCTAATTATTATTATTACGCAGTAGATCGTACGATTTATCGTTTTCATTCCAGCAACCTTGTTGTACAAGAGTATTATAAGCTTCCGGATGATGGTTCTGGTGATATTGTTGCTTTTAACTTTGACAGGTCTTACCATGATGGGATTCTCTATTTCGGTGTGGCTACTTATAATCCTAATTCAAATAATGGGAAAAAAGGATCCGTGTATTATTATGAAATTAAAAAAGATGAGGAGGATAAACCTTTGACTTTAATTTCTAAAGATCTATATCAGATTGATAAGGCGGTAGATTTGGAATTGGGAGTGCAATAAGCTTTTTGATATATGTAGAGTAATCAGATTAAGGTTTTGGCTTCTAGTAAATGTATGATAAATAATCACGATGAATAAAATAAAAATACTGTGTTTAGGTTTGTTTGCCTTACCTCTCATGGGCAGTGCCCAAACCGCAAAGTTTTTTCAGCTAGAAGGTACTGTGCCTAGGGAGTTTAAAGAAATAATATTACTCTATTACGATTACAATACAGATGATACACATTTGGACTCTACGATAGTAGAGGATGGTAAATTCGTATTTAAAGGCAGTCTAGAAGGAGCAGCCTATGCAGGTTTATATTTTAAGGAGACTTCTGAGCAACACAATAGAAACGCTTGTCCTGAGTTTTGGTTTTACCTGAATGCTGGGAAGACCATAGTGGATGCAAGTGGTGGAGTCGAAAGAGGCAAGATTGTAGGTGGTGATATCTTAACTCAGCAATATTTGGCTTATGAAGAGAAATTAGAACGGGACAAAAATGTCTTTGAATCGTCTACCTATCAGAAAGAGTTACAAAAAATGGAGACATTAAGATTGGAACTACTTAAAGCTGAAACAAATCTTAAGCAGATATATGGTGTTAGAGAAGATCTCTTTTTTAACAATAAGATCAGCTTTATTAAGCAATATCCGGATAATCCATTGAGTTTACTCTATTTGGAATATGTAGCTGGGCAAGATAATAACGAAGTTGATATCAAGGCGTTGTACGCCGGACTTAGCGATGAGTTGAAGAAATCTGTGCGTGGTCAAAAGCTAGGACTGCGTTTTCAGGCAGAGATATTGGTACCTGGGGAAAATGCATTTGATTTTGCACAACCTGACGCTAACGGAAAGTTGATTAAATTGTCTGATTTTAGGGGTAAATATGTACTGTTGGATTTTTGGGCTTCTTGGTGCGTACCATGCCGAAATGAAAACCCTAATGTGCTTAAAGCCTACGATCGATTTCACGATAAAAACTTCGAGATTCTAGCTGTATCATTGGACAATGAAAAAGAGAACTGGCTGAAAGCAATTGAGGAGGATAAATTACCTTGGTACCATGTCTCTGATCTAAAAGGTTGGCAAAATGCAGCATCTACACTGTATGCCATAAGGGGGATTCCAGCAAATTATCTCATCGATCCGCAAGGAAAAATCATTGCACAGAATTTAAGAGGCAATGAGCTGGAGGAGAAATTGGCAGAGGTGTTAAAATAGAAAAAATTCATTTTGGTAGATGAAGGGCCTTGAAAGTTCCCCACTGGATAGGCCCATCTTTTTTGCATTATTTGATGAGAGCTTTGATAACGGATACCGGGACAGCTTGTTTTACTACCATTTGTAGGCTGCGCTGCTCTTTTTGATGATAGTAAAAAGATTGTGTCAGCGATACCATCCCCGCGATATTGCCTTTACTATCGAAAATAGGTCCCCCACTAGAGCCACCGGCATAATCAGCAGCAATTTCCATTTTACGTGAATAGATATTATTACCCTGTTGGGTAAAGCGGTTGATCATACCTGTGCTGAAATAGTAAAGATAAGCTTTGGGATGAGCAATAATAAAGACATCGTCTCCGGTTTGAAGATCATCTCCAAGAGCAAAAGCAGTTATTTTTTGACCTTTTGTATCCGCTTTCACAATCGCTACATCGGCCTGTTGATTGTAGCTACAAATTGAATCAATAGTGACTATATTGCCGGCATAGTCTGCTAGAAAATAGTGTTCTACAGAATCTAAGGAGGCGGGTATTCCTGAGCCAACACCGAATAGCTCTGCCATATGGTAGTTCATGCAGAAGTAACCGTCTTCGGAAATGGGAAATGCTGTAGCTATATTCTCGATGATCAATTGACCTGAATCGTCTCGAAAAACTTTTACAAAACGATAAACCTGTGGCGCCTTGCTTTTATATAATTCAGGTCTTGTTAATGCTTTTTTGGATGGAGAAATCGTATTTATACTGATTTTTAGATTGGTTTTATCGATATAGGCCGTCTGGTAGACTTTATCGAGTGTCTTGATGTTGAAGCTTGGGGCTCGAACTTGCCTGACTAGGTTCATAAAGAGGTCATTTTCATCAATGGTCTCTTGGGCAGTACTTATCATCACGCTAGCAAATAGCCCCAATAATAAGAAGTTAAAGTGTAATCGCATATGTTATGTTATTAATGTGAATCAATGTTAGAGACGGTTTGGGGAGGTTATTGTCCCTTAATAGTGGCTCTTAACGTTTACGACTTGAATAGATCGGGTTTGAACCATTATTAATTTCAAAACCTTTTAGGATGTTGTAGGTTCTGGTTCTCATCCCTCTTAAATGCAAAAAAACTCCATCTTTCGATGAAGGTTTCTCTGCGGAGAGCGAGGGATTGGTTCAGCCCCTCCATCCCCAGACTCTATCCTGAACCTTCAAGAATCGAACCCAGTCCATCCCTTCTGGTTCTCATCCCTCTTAAACGCAAAAAACCTCCATCTTTCGATGAAGGTTTCTTTGGCGGAGAGCGAGGGATTACCTGCGGTCATCCCCATTGGGGGGTGGCTTCAAATAAACCCAAAGCCTTCGCTTTGCTCATTTCTTTCGTCGTTTTCATCTTTTTTATCAAACTGCGTTTGTCAAAAAGCTATAAAACGACAAAACCCGACTAACGTCGGGCTTTGTGTTTCTTTGGCGGAGAGCGAGGGATTGGTTCAGTCCCTCCATCCCCAGACTCTATCCTGAACCTTCAAGAATCGAACCCAGTCCATCCCTTCTGGTTCTCATCCCTCTTAAACGCAAAAAACCTCCATCTTTCGATGAAGGTTTCTCTGCGGAGAGCGAGGGATTCGAACCCCCGAACCTGTTACAGTTAACGGTTTTCAAGACCGCCGCATTCGACCACTCTGCCAGCTCTCCGCCACAAAAGTAGAAAAACTAACTAATTCTGCAAAACTAAAAGCGCTTATATTATATTAACCATTGAAAATGAGATGAATTATTTTGTTCTTGTCTGTTTTCAGGTCTTTGGGAAGGCAAAAAAACTAAGAAAGCACGGTATTCTTTACCTTTTGTCATGTTAAAAATCTTGCTTGAATCTAATAAATACAGTATTTTCGGTGCACTATGGCAAAGTATCAGAAAAGGAGTAAGGAGAAGTTGGTCTCAACGGCGAGTGATAGAAAACCTTATTTGATGTGGAGTATTCTTATTCCTATTGGTCTGATTTTTTTATTTGCTGTTTGGCATTATCGTGCAGGTATATTCTATTACGTTAAAGCTTTGGTCGGTAAGGAGGCTCGTTTTACGGACTCAGATAAGAATAAGCATGATGCGCGTAATATCTTTTTGATGTCTGAACATCGGGATAAGGTTTTTGGAATCGATATCAGTGAATACCAAGGGAAAATCAATTGGGACGAAGTAGAACTTATCAATCAGGAGTTTCCAGTAGATTTTGTCTTTGTACGTGCTACAATGGGGCAGAAAAATAAAGATAAAAAGTTCCAGACGAATTGGAAAGGGGCACAGGGGCGGAATAAGTTGCGTGGCGCTTATCACTATTTCAGACCTAATGAAAACTCGGTAAAGCAGGCAGAGAATTTTATCCGTACGGTGAAGCTGTCATCAGGAGATCTGCCTCCGGTATTGGATATTGAAGAACGCCCAAAAAGTCAATCTATGGATAGTCTGAAGGTCGGTCTGAAGCGTTGGTTGGACAGAGTGGAGGATCACTATAAAGTGAAGCCTATTGTATATTCGGGCGACAGCTATTTCTCTGATTTCTTGGAAAAGGAGTTTCGTGACTATACGCTGTGGATCGCCAATTATAACTTTTGGGTCGAAAAGCCTAAGGGGCATTGGAACTTTTGGCAGTTCTCCGAACGCGGAGCTGTTTCGGGAATCAAAGGCTATGTCGACTTGAATATGTTTCAAGGGGACATAGAAGAATTGGAGAAATTATGTATTCCTTTTGAACGGTAGCGGTATGCTGTCCTAAAGGGAGAAAAACAAAAGGCAATTTTATTCGTTGTTGTAATAATTATGGCAAATTTTAATGAATTAATAAATAAAAGCAAGTTGGTTCTTGTTGACTTTTCTGCAGAATGGTGTGGGCCTTGTCAAACATTGGCTCCTATCTTAAAGGAGGTCAAAGACCATTTTGGTGATCAATTGTCGATTTTGAAAGTTGATGTCGATCGAAATCAGGCATTGGCAAAAAACTTTGCAGTCCAAGGGGTGCCGACGATGATTCTATACCGCGATGGAGCGCAGGTATGGAGACAAAGCGGCCTGCTGACGAAATCTCAAATGCTGACAATTATTGGTCAGCATCTGAATTAATCGATATTGGATATTTCGGTGGCGCTGTGGTCCTCTAAGAGGGAGAGCGCTATTTTATCTATACGGTTGCCGTCCATATCCAGCACTTCTAGACGGTATCCTTTGTAGAATACAGTTTCTCCTTCGGTCGGCATATGATCGAGCAGTAAGAACACCAAGCCTGCTAAGGTCGTGATATTGCCCAGTTCATCTTCGTCTTCTTCAGTGAGGATGATCTTGAATTTCTCAAAAAAGTCATCGAGTTGGTAGCGTCCCTCAAGTACAAATGTACCATCTTCACGCTGCCTGAACAGTTTGGATCGGCTGCTCGACGAATTGTCGTCAAATCCTCCCACTAGACCTGCCATGATATCTTTTACCGTAATGATGCCTTGTGGGCTTCCGTATTCGTCGATGACGACGGCTTGTAACACCTTGCCTGATTTTAATACGTCAAGAACAGAATAGATACTGCTGTTTTCGTTGACGAAGGGGATCGGTTGTATCAGCTTTTCGAGGTCTATTTTGTCATTAATTAAAACAGCTTTGAGAAGACTCTTGGTATGTATGATACCCTTTATCTGGTCAAAGTTGCCATCGCAGACAGGATACTCTGTATGTTCGTTTTTGATAATGTATGCTTTGATATCCTCCATCGAGTCTTCAAGGTCTAGGTAGGCTATGTCACTACGGTGTACCATCATATTGATCGCTCTTTTGTCACCGATATTAAGCAGTCGGTCCACCATATCGTGCTCAAAGTCTTCGATAATACCACTGTCGACACCTTCGTCGACGAGGGCTTTGATCTCTTCTTCTGTAACGCTATTGTTGGAGACTTTGATGTTAAGGAGTTTGACAATAAAGTCGGTCGATACAGACAGTGCCCACACAAATGGTTTTACTATTTTACTGAGCGTATCCATCGGTATGGCTATCAAGGAAGCATATTTTTCCGGAATTGCCATTCCTATACGTTTTGGAACCAATTCTCCAATAACCAAAGATAGGTAGGTTATGATAATAACGACTATCAGCACCGAAAGGGACTGGCTGTAGGGTGCCAGAGCAGGTACATTATTCAATACTTCGGCAAGGTAGGTCGATATAGAACCCCCAGAGAAAAAACCAGTCAGGATACCTATCAAAGTAATACCGATCTGTACGGTAGAAAGAAACTGATTTGGTTGTTGTTTGAGTTTTAGCGCGCGCTTTGCTCCCAGATTATTGGCCGCTGAAGCCTGTAAGCGGGCTTTTCGGGCAGATACAATTGCGATTTCGGAAGCGGAAAGAATGCCATTTAATAAAATGAGCACAAATATTATGACTATTTCAGTTATCATATGAATATACGAGGTGTATTTACGAATATAACAAATCGCAAAAGTAAAACGTAGAATATTTTCGTTTATTATTGTTTAAATAGTGCAATCGTTTGATTGAAAAAAAAACTTTATTTAATGTTTCGAATTATAGATATTGCAATAATTAAACGGTTTTTGAATAAAATAATTATAAATCTTATCTATGTCAGTGTACGATTCCGAGGAAGTGGAGCGAGTAGCAAGTAATTTTAAACTTAATAGTAAGGTTGTTGGTATAGAACGTTTTGGCTCGGGACATATAAATGATACTTTTAGGCTCCGTATGGAAGATGGAGGCGTATCTTATCTGTTGCAAAGAATCAACCATCATATATTTCCAGATGTCGATGGATTGATGAATAATATTGATCTGGTAACGACACACCTGAAGTCGGTATTGAAAAATGAAGTGGAGGATGTAGACAGGTATACGCTGACAATTATTCCTACGAATGAAGGTGCTAAATACCTTAAGGCGGCCAGTGGCGATTATTGGCGTGTTTTTATCCTGTTGGATGGAACGAAAAGCTATGATATCGTGGAGACACCCAAGCAGGCTTTCTCCGGAGGTACGGCATTTGGAAGATTTCAGAAGCAATTGTCAACCCTGGATGCCACACAATTGATCGAGATACTTCCTAATTTTCATAATATTGATTTTCGCCTATCTAACCTAAGAAAGGCGATGGCAGATGATAAGGTGGGAAGACTAAGTGAAGTAGTGGATCTTTTGAGCTATATCTTCGAACGGGAGGAGCGTATGCGCCGCATTATTGTGATGGCAAAAAATGGAGATTTGCCACTGCGCATTACACACAATGATACGAAGTTTAATAATGTGCTGTTGGATCAAGATGATAATGTGCGATGTGTGATCGATCTCGATACAGTGATGCCAGGATACATTGCCTATGATTTTGGAGATGCCATACGTACCATTATTAACGCGGCAGCGGAAGATGAAAAAGACGTAAATAATGTCGTTTTGAATGTTCCTCTGTTTCAGGCGTATACTGAAGGCTACTTTAGTG
Source organism: Sphingobacterium paucimobilis HER1398 (assembly GCF_000416985.1). Classification (GTDB taxonomy): domain Bacteria; phylum Bacteroidota; class Bacteroidia; order Sphingobacteriales; family Sphingobacteriaceae; genus Sphingobacterium; species Sphingobacterium paucimobilis. The sequence continues at coordinate 504,906 of NZ_ATDL01000022.1, read as the reverse complement.
AAGCCAAAGACTTTCTGACTGAGAAGGAAATTGAATCGCTGTGGTATGGTGTTTTATTATTGCCTTATATGCAGGCGGTGCGTTTTTTGACGGATTACATTGAGGGAGACCGCTATTATAAAGTACACTACGCCGACCATAACTTGGTGAGAACGAATACGCAGTTGAAATTGGTTAAGGAACTGGAAGCACACGAAGAACAGTTGATCGATATACTCCATCAAAGCTTGGTTAATCAATAATATTGGTGAATACGGTACATTTTAATTAAGTTTGGCTCTGCAACAACTGTTATAGACATAAAAACAAATCGTACCTGTATGAATAGACTCTTTGTAGAAAAGATTGCTGATTTAAATAATGATTTTGAAGCGCTGGAAGAGGCCTTTGAGAGATTGTCGTGGAATAGTATAGACCAGTGTCCATGGCAGGGTATGTATCCATATCATCCAGAGGCCCGTTTTCAAATAGCCCACTCTGAGCAATTTATTTATTTGCATTACAAGGTGAATGAGGAGTTTGTAAAAGGGCAATATATTCGTCCGAATGAAAATGTGTGGGAGGATAGTTGTGTGGAGTTCTTCGTTTCCTTTGATCAAAAGCAGACCTATTATAATTTTGAGTTCAACGTGTTGGCTACAGGATTGATAGGATATGGACCGGCGGATAAATCTCTTCGTAATCGCTTGAGCAAAGAAGCTGTAGAAAGTGTCGATGCGTGTACGAAAGTGGTGAAAAGAAACGGGGTGAAGGTATGGGAGATATTCTTGCAGATTCCGAAACAGCTGTTTGGCAATATTTCCTATACAGGAAAAACCTTTCATGCCAACTTTTATAAGTGTGGCGATGGATTGCCAAAGCCTCATTTTATCTCATGGAATACCATCCATCATGATAAACCTAATTTCCATCTGCCGGAGTTTTTTGGTGAGATTACATTTGCATAAGAGACATAAAATAAGAGAAGGCATCCGATAAAGGATGCCTTCTCTTATTTTATCGGCGCAAAGCTTTGAAACGGATGTTTCGGTTCAAAGTGATTCCAGATAATACTGGATAGTCTCCTTGTTAATTCTTCTGCTTCATTTTTGTCTGTCCAACTTGCATCCTGATTGTTTTTCGTCAATATACAGAACACATAATCACCACCAGGTGCATTGACCAATACCACCTCGCCTCGGGCACGGTCTACAGATCCTGTTTTGGCAATCGTGCTGACCCAGGCCGGAATTTGGGACAAGGATCGTTCGTTGTAAAATTGATTTTTAAGATAGCGGTACATCTTATCGGAATGGCGTGGATCAATAACTGCTCCATTGCGGATCAATGTAAACAGTTTGGCCATCTCGCGGGGGGTGGTTTGTCCCCAGCCATATTCCTCCCATATCTTTTCACGCCCCTTGGTTTTGGAGTTTACTTTCGTATGCGTCAGCCCCAGTTGGTCCATAAGAGGGTTGATCTGAGCTCCACCGCCTGCCAGTTCTTGTAACCAGATAGAAGTTACATTATCACTATAGGTCAGCATGAGCGAAATCATGGTGGATAAATCGGTCTGTGCACTGTCTTTGTAAAACTGCATAAGACCTGATCCTCCATACGCTCTTTTGTCTGAATATTGAAAAGGCTGTTCTAATTTGAGCTCACCCTGTGCGATCTTTTGAAAAACTCCAGCTAGAATAGGAACCTTTACAATACTGGCCGTAGGGAAGATCGTATCGGCATTGATCGCTACGATCTTGTTGCTCTTCAGTTGATGCACATATATGCCAATGTCTCCTTGGAAATGAGTTATTTCTTGCTTTAATTTTTGTTCGAGCTTAATATCCACCTTCTGAGCATGTGCTGCTGCAACCGTTAATAATAAGAGCGTGAGTATGCTTTTAAAGCGTAAATTCATAGTACTGTGCTATTTGTTGGATTTGAATTTTTTATAAGAGTCAAGTATGTATACTTTTAAATCTTCGTTGGAAGCTTTCTTCATGAATTCTGCGCTAGGTCTGAAACGTTCTCTGAACAGAGCTGTTTCATCCGGGTTGAGCGGCACAGTCGCTGCAATCAGTTGTGTGGTAAATCGGCGGTCAACCTCTCTTTTTTCTTGCTCGGCGACCAGCAGGCTAAGATTTTTTCGTGCCTCCTTTGCCTTCTTGCCAAACAATCGTGACGGCGATACGCGTAATCCGCCACGATCTTGTCCCACATCTACCGCTTTCCCTTGATTTTGAGCTTTTGCAATCTCTGCAGCCAACCTGCTGTCTGTCATGCGGCTAACGATGACCTCATCGATAGAGATCAAACTCTCGTCCCGCGTCATGTATACCCGACGGATATTGTCTTCGTAATAGAATATCGTGTCTTGTTTGTAACCGGGGTTGGTAAAGACGAGGTAGTCGTTGAGTCGGCCTGCGATTTTGAAACTGCCATCACGATCGGACTGTACCACTTCCTGTGTTCTGATATTCTTAATGCTGGTGTTCCACAATGGTGTGCTGCTTACCAATTCATAGACATAGCCCTTGATCTCTTGTGCCTGTGCAAAGGACTGCTGTAGTCCGATCAATAGACAGGTCGTTATTATTAATCGTATTGATTTCATTGTTATTTGGATCGCCATATGTTATTGTCTGGATTGATATCAGGAAAGACGCTGCGGGGGTCTAACCTGACTTCGGTTAGTTGTTCTGTAGAAGGTAGTTTAAATGTCCACTTGTTGTTGCGCTCCCATATTTCAACAGGAAGTTTGACGGTGATTTTTTTGCCACTTACTGTAGTCGCTTCTATCTCTACAGGCATGGGGAGTTTATCTAGATTTTCAACGGTCACAATTGCTCCTTTTTCAGGATTTAGTTCGATATAGCGTACCTCAGTGATCGCTTGATCCATCTGCCAGTTGTTCTGGAAAAGACCTCTCCAAAACCAGTTTAGGTTTTCACCAGTTTCGTTTTCTATCGTGCGGAAGAAATCATTGGGTGCAGGGTGCTTGTAAGCCCAGTGTTCGATATACTTGCGGAAAGCTTTGTCGAATCGGTCCCGTCCGATAATCTCGTCGCGTAGAAGATGTAGTGCATAGGCAGGTTTGTAATATACCAAGTAGCCGATGTTACGCTCTTTCATGGTTTGCGGACTGTTTACCACGGGTTCTAATGTCGGGTTGAATAAGGTCAATGCTAATGCATTTTTCTTGCCATACTTCATGGCGTATTCTCCCTTGTTAAAGGCCTCAGTAGAAATATCGTTGATAAAGGTGTTGAACCCTTCATCCATCCATCCATGTAACCTTTCGTTGCTTCCTACAATCATAGGAAACCAGTTGTGCCCAAATTCATGGTCTGTGACTCCCCATAGGTTGGCCGCTTTGGCTTTGTGGCCACAAAACGAAAGTGCAGGGTACTCCATGCCACCTACGTTGGATGCGACATTTACCGCAATAGGATAGGGGTACTCAAACCATTTTTTTGAATAATGCTCTATAGCAGCTTTTGTGTATTCTGTCGAACGCTCCCAGGCATTTCCCCCGTTGCTTTCCTTGGGATAGGCAGACATTGCAAGAGATGTTTTGCCAGAAGGCAGGTTTATCTTCGCCGCATCGATGATGAAAGCAGGAGATGAGGCCCATGCGACATCATGCGCATTATCTAGCCTGTATTTCCAGGTAAGCTCTTTCTTGTCTGGACGAGAGGATTTGTTGGCGACCTCTGCTGCGCTGCGTATCAGGAGCGTTTCGTCAGAGCTCTTTGCGGCGTTATAGCGTTTTAGCTGTTCTGGAGTCCATACTTCATCGGGATTTAAGAGTTCGCCGCCTGATACGACAATATGATTGGCAGGTGCCGTGATTTCGATGTTATAATCACCAAATTCAAGATAGAATTCACCTGGTCCGGTATAAGGATGGGTATTCCATCCCAGGATATCATCAAATACACAAACGCGAGGATACCATTGCGCAATAGCATATATTTTGCCGTTTGACGTATTCAGAATACCTGTACGATCGGCGCCATATTCGGGAATGGAAAATTGAAAATCCATGCTGATCGTGGTTTTCCCTCCTTTAGCTTTTAGGGGGTTGGGAAGATCCACTCGCATTCTGGTGTCGGTGATAGTATATGCCGTTGCCAGGGACTTTCCATCTATGGCGAGGTTGTTCAATTGGTAGCCTCCTTCAAAGCTGTTGCTTGAACTGCCATAGCGGCTGTCGGATAGCGGAATGGTCGCCTGTCCTCTGGAATCATTGTTGAACAGGTTCTGGTCCAATTGAAACCAGATGAAGTCCAGGTCTTCGGGACTATTGTTGGTATAGGTAATCTGAACGGAGCCCTTGATTTGATCTTGCTGGTCGTTGAGCTTTGCTTTGATGGAATAGCTGGCCGAATTCTGCCAATAAGCAGGGCCGGGCTTGCCACTGGCAGACCGATAAGTTGTGCCATTTTCAGTGTAGAAATTAGGACCGAAAGCTTCGGAGTAATTGTATTGGCTCTTTTGCTGGGCTTGGGACAACAGAGGTGTAGCAGCCAGACCTAGATAGAGCAGGTATCTGAATGGTTTGTATATCATTTCTTCAGTAGTTTTTCTTGGTAAATAGCTTCGTCAAAACCAAGGATAATGTCATCCTTCAGTTCAATCACTGGTCTTTTGATCATAGAGTTGTTGGCAAGAAGTACGGTGTTGGCCGATGAAGCATCGATTACTTGTGCTTGTTCTTCTGTAGAGAGTTTTTTCCAAGTAGTGCCCTTTTTGTTGACCAAAGACTCCCAGCTCACACTTTTTTCCCATTTTTCAAGTTTCTCGCGTGTAGCAGGTTCTTTTTTGTAATCATGAAAAGTATAGGCTATGTTGTTCGTGTCCAGCCAATCCAGTGCTTTTTTTACTGTGTTGCAGTTTTTGATTCCGTATATGTCAAGCATACTATATTTTGATTGTTTTATTTTGTTAAACTTAGCCAATTTTGACCTTATATGCAATAAGAATCTATGTAACAGAATCGTGTTGTACCAGCTGTAGATCGTTTTGTCAGTTGTCTTAGTGTATTTTTTACACTAATGTTTTCATTGTCATTTAAAACACTTAACTTTATCGAATCAAAGAAGTAAAACTAAAATTAGAAAAAACATGACCCTAAAAGATTATAAAGGTGTACTGACCGGTGATCAAGTTCAAGAATTGTTTGAGATTGCTAAAACGCACAAGTTTGCGCTTCCTGCTGTAAATGTGATAGGTACCAATTCTATCAATGCAGTAATGGAAACGGCAAAGGCGGTAAACTCTCCTGTAATTATTCAGTTGTCTAATGGGGGCGCTCAATTTTATGCGGGCAAGACATTGAATAATGATGGGCTTAAGGCCTGTGTGTTGGGCGCTGTTTCTGCAGCACAGCACGTGCATTTGTTGGCAGAGCACTATGGCGTAGCTGTTATTTTGCATACGGATCATGCTGCAAAGAAATTATTGCCTTGGATTGATGGTCTTTTGGATGCAGGAGAGAAATTTTTCGCAGCAAATGGTAAACCTTTATTCTCTTCGCACATGCTGGATCTTTCAGAAGAGCCTATTGAAGAAAATATAGAAATATCTAAACGTTACTTGGAGCGTATGAAACCTCTGGGTATGACCGTAGAGATCGAATTGGGTGTCACTGGTGGAGAAGAAGATGGAGTAGATAATACGGATGTTGATAGTTCTAAGTTATATACGCAGCCGGAAGAAGTGGCTTATGCTTATGAAGAGCTGTCCAAAGTTTCCGATAAATTCACGGTAGCAGCTGCTTTTGGTAATGTGCATGGAGTTTATAAACCAGGTAATGTGAAGTTACAGCCGGTTATTCTTCATAATTCGCAAGAGCATATCCGTGAAAAATATAAGTTAACTGCCGAAAAACCGGTGAACTTTGTGTTCCATGGTGGCTCGGGATCATCTCCAGAGGAAATCGAAGAGGCGATCTCATACGGTGCTATCAAGATGAATATTGATACTGATATGCAGTGGGCATTCTGGGATGGTGTACGCGGTTATGAAGCGAAAAACCACGACTATCTACAAGGACAGATTGGTAACCCAGAAGGTGCAGATTCTCCAAATAAGAAGTACTATGACCCACGTGTATGGTTGCGTAAAGGAGAAGAAGCATTTGTTACTCGTTTGAAACAGGCTTTTGAAGAATTGAATGCCGTAGACGTGAACAGTAAACTATAACTCCAGCTGGATAATAGGTTTTAAAGAGGCTATCCCTTATAAGGGATAGCCTCTTTGTTTTTCTTTACGGCTTTGCAGAGCGGATTTGTTGTGGGCGCGCAATTAAAAAAGAATCGTTAAAAAAACAAGTGTTTTCGAAAAAAAACTTCACTTAAATACAGTATATTTGCCGTTTATAAAAGAAGGCATAACCCCTATATGAAGCATATACGTAATTTTTGTATAATAGCACATATCGACCATGGCAAAAGTACCTTGGCAGATAGATTATTGGAATACACGAATACCATCTCACAGCGTGAGGCACAGGCTCAACTGTTGGACAGTATGGACTTGGAACGAGAAAGAGGTATCACGATTAAGAGTCACGCCATTCAGATGGAATATACCCAGGATGGACAACAATATATATTGAACCTCATCGATACTCCAGGACACGTGGATTTTTCTTATGAAGTATCCAGATCTATTGCCGCTTGTGAAGGAGCTTTGTTGATTGTGGATGCGTCACAAGGGATACAGGCACAGACGATTTCAAATCTGTATCTAGCCATGGAGCACGATCTGGAAATCATACCTATACTAAATAAAATGGATCTTCCGGGCGCTATGCCTGAAGAGGTGAAAGACCAGATCATAGATCTGATCGGTGGTAAACGTGAAGAAATTATTCCTGCATCCGGAAAAACCGGACTGGGAATACCTGATATCTTACGCGCGATCGTAGAACGTGTGCCGGCACCGGTAGGTGATCCAGATGCACCGCTACAGGCATTGATTTTTGACTCGGTATTTAACTCCTTTAGGGGGATTATGGCGTACTTTAAAGTTGAAAATGGAGAGATAAAGAAGGGAGATAAGGTTAAGTTCGTCGCAACAGGTAAAGAGTATTATGCCGATGAAATTGGTACGTTGAAGCTGAATCAGGTTGCTAAAAACGTGATCAAGACCGGAGATGTAGGCTATATCATATCGGGGATTAAAGAAGCCCGTGAGGTGAAAGTGGGGGATACGATTACGCATAAAGAGCGCCCTTGTGCTGAAGCGATCAAAGGATTTGAAGAGGTGAAGCCGATGGTCTTCGCAGGTATATATCCAGTCGATACGGAGGATTATGAAGAGTTGCGTGAGTCTATGCACCGTCTGCAGTTGAATGATGCTTCCTTAGTATTCGAACCAGAATCTTCTGCAGCTTTAGGATTTGGATTCCGTTGTGGATTCTTGGGAATGCTCCACATGGAAATCATCCAAGAACGTCTCGAACGGGAATTTGATATGACGGTAATTACTACCGTGCCCAACGTGTCGTACCGTGCTTTCTTAAGTAAGGATAAAGAGGAAATTGTGGTTCACAACCCATCTGATTTGCCTGATCCAAGTAAATTGGACTTTATTGAAGAACCTTATATCAAAGCTAATATTATTACCAAAGCTGAATTTGTAGGCCCTGTGATGTCTCTTTGTATTCAGAAAAGAGGAACGATCATCAATCAGTCTTACCTCACGTCGGATCGTGTAGAGTTGGTGTTTGAGATGCCGATGGGTGAGATTGTATTTGACTTTTATGATAAGCTGAAGACAATTTCGAAGGGATATGCTTCCTTTGATTACCATCAGATCGGATATCGCCAATCCGACTTGGTCAAATTGGATATACGTCTGAATGATGAACCGGTAGATGCGCTGTCATCGCTTATTCACCGAAGCAATGCTTACGACTTCGGAAAGAAAATATGTGAGAAGTTGAAGGAACTGTTGCCTAGACAGCAATTCGAAATTCGTATCCAGGCTTCTATAGGCGCTAAGATCATTGCGCGTGAAACAATCTCCGCTTTGCGTAAAGATGTGACAGCGAAGTGTTACGGAGGTGATATCTCCCGTAAGCGTAAATTATTGGAAAAACAGAAAAAAGGTAAAAAGCGTATGCGTCAGGTAGGAAATGTTGAAATTCCTCAATCGGCGTTTATGGCGGTGTTAAAATTAGACTAAAAAGAGTTATAAAGTTAAGAAAGTGGCTAACTGCTAACTAGTGAATACTAAAAACTATGAATATACTAGACGGTAAAGAAGTATCTGCAAAGATTAAAGAAGATATAAAAGTCGAAGCTGCAGCTTTTACTGCTGCTGCAGGAAGAAAACCTCACCTTGTTGCTATTTTGGTAGGAAATGATGGAGGTAGTGAAACTTACGTGGCGAGCAAGATGAGAAACTGTGAGTTGGTGGGGTTTGAGTCTACTAATATACGGTACGATGTAGAGGTTTCTGAAGCAGAACTGATTGCTAAGATTCAAGAAATAAACAAAGACCCTAATATCGATGGATTGATCGTGCAATTGCCGTTGCCAGCTCATATTGATCCGGATAAAGTGACAGAAGCTATCGATCACAGAAAAGATGTAGATGGTTTTCACCCAATAAACTTGGGCCGTATGCAGCGCAATCTGCCTTGTTTCATTCCGGCGACACCATATGGTATTATGTTGATGCTGGCACATTATGGTATTGATACTGCTGGAAAACATGCTGTAGTCGTAGGACGCAGTAATATTGTCGGCTCTCCCATGAGTATTTTATTGGCGAGAAACAGTAACCCTGGAAATTGTACCGTGACATTGACACATAGTAGAACGAAAGATCTCAAAACAGAAGTGTTGCGTGGAGACATCGTTGTCGCTGCTATTGGTAAGAAGAATTTTGTGACAGCGGATATGGTGAAAGAAGGAGCGATTGTCATAGATGTGGGTATTAATAGAGAAAACTCTACCGAAACTAAATCGGGATTTAAGTTGTACGGTGATGTGGATTTTGATAATGTCGCACCAAAAGCATCATGGATCACTCCGGTACCGGGGGGCGTAGGTCTGATGACCATTGTTGGACTCCTGAAGAATACATTGGAGGCCGCAAAGGGTACGATTTACGCTAAAGGTTAATTTTTTGTTTTGGCATACAAATTGATTGTTATCTGAGGTTAACTAAATTCATTTGTATGAACCATCATAGGTATATTACCAGCAAAATTGAGGTTATGCCTGTGGTCGATTCATCGCCATTTTAAAAAATATATTCCAATGAAAAAAATTGCATTATTAGCGGTAGTCGCGGCAGCAATCACATTTGCATCGTGCAACAATTCTCCTTCGAAGGACAAAAATGCGGACGGTGAGGTTACGGCAGGTGAACAATTAGATCACTCTTTAGATAAGATGGATCAAATATCTAAAGATGCGGTAGCACAGACAGAAGCTGATTACAATAAAGCTAAGGCTGATTTGGATGCTGCGGTAGCGAAAGGAGATAAACAAGCTGAAGAAACTGCACGTAAAGCGTTGGCTGATGCAGAGGCTGCTTGGAACAAAACCAAAGAAGCTGTAAAGGAAGCAGGTGACAAAGTAGAGTCTGGTGTTAACGATGCGGTAGATGCTACGAAAGAGGCTGCTAAGAAAACAGGCGATGCTATAGAAAATACAGCAGATAAAGCCGGAGAAAAATTGAAGGATGCTGGAGATAAGGCAGAAGGAGCTATAAAAGACGTAGCTAATGAAGCTGATAAAAAAGCTAAAAACTTAAAAGAATCTTTGAAAAACTAAATTTTAAGGATTAATACTTTTGTAAACGCCCGGTATAAACGGGCGTTTACTATTTATATGCACGCTGATACGGATGAACAAAGAAAATATATTGGACGCTTGTTTCGAATTTGTAAATAATCGAATCAAAGAGATAACATTGGCGATAGAGTCAGCAGACAACTCGCTGAAAGAAGATACTAAGAGCAGTGCTGGAGATAAGTATGAGACGGGAAGAGAAATGATTCAACAGGATCTAAACCGATTTCAACAGCAGTTGGCTTTGGCAGAAGAAGATTTGAAAACTTTGGAATGGATCAGACAGGCCAAACCGACGACCACGGTGTCGTTGGGCAGTTTGATTGAAACGAATAAGGATAACGTATACTTTGTCGCAGTCAGTATTGGAAAGCTCTCTGCTTATCCGAATGTATATGTCATATCGCCCCGATCGCCGATTGGGCAGCTACTGTTGGGTAAGCAATTAGGGGAAAATGTCGAGTTTAATAAACAGTCTTTTATACTCGAAAAGATTTCATAAAGGGTTAGGAATATCCTCTTTTCTATTTTTTTTATTTATTTTGGTAGTGACGCCTAGAAGGATAGGTGTTATCGTTGTTGAATTTAAACCGTCTAACTAATTGTTGATTGATGATTTTGATTGTAGATGATAAACCTGAGAATATTTTTTCACTGCGGAGTTTGTTGGAGACCAAAGGTTTTCAGGTAGATACAGCATTGTCTGGAGAGGAAGCACTGAAAAATGTTTTGAAGAAGGATTATGCGCTTATAATATTAGATGTACAAATGCCGGGGATGGACGGTTTTGAGGTTGCAGAAACCTTAGCTGGCTATAGTAAAACCAAAGAGATTCCAATTATATTTCTATCTGCAGTTAATACAGATAAAAAATTTATAACCAAAGGGTATGCTTCAGGGGGCATAGATTATATTACCAAGCCTGTAGATCCTGATATCTTGATGCTGAAGGTAAAGACTTTTTATCGTTTGTACGAACAGACATTGGCACTCAATGAAGTAAAACGGAAGCTACAACAGGAAGTGGAAAGTAGAAAGCAAGCACAGGAGGAACTCAAAATCAAGGTTGATTTTTTGCATACCGTGTTAGAAACGATACCCCAAATAGCATTCACTGCAGATTCTAACGGACATATCACATTTGTGAATGAAAATTGGTTCAAGTATTCCAGATCCACAGTTGACCTTCCTGAATTCCATCCGGAAGACACCCTTATCCATACTTTTTTTGAGAAACATATCGAATCAGGAGAACCGTTTGAAGCCGAGATTCGAATAAAAAGTGTGATTAGTAACGTATATCGTTTTCATTTGTTGCGAATTATTCCGATAAAAGAAGGAGGGAGAGTCAGTAGTTGGGTGGGGACCTTTACCGACATTGAAGACCAGAAGCAGGTAGAGAGTAAAAAAGACGAGTTTCTAAGTATAGCAAGCCATGAACTTAAAACTCCATTGACAAGTATTAAGGCGTATATACAGCTATTGGAGAGATTAGTCAGGCAGGAGGGGAATGAAAATGTCTCGACTTATATTCATCGAGCTCAGGATCAGGTGATAAAACTGGAGAGTCTTATCGCAGATCTGTTGGATATTTCAAAAATAGAAAATGGAAAGCTAAAAGTAAACTTTGCTCCATTTGATTTGGAAAGCCTGGTTGAGAATGCAATCGATACCATTTTGCATACCCATGAGCATTTGGATATTCGAATCGAAAGAGAGGGCGAACCTCTGAATGTAGATGTTTGTGCGGATGTTATTCGTATTGAACAGGTCTTGATCAATTTTTTGACGAATGCCATCAAGTATTCACCAGGTACGGAAAAAGTCATTGTTCGGACGGAAATCAAGAATGGACAAGCTTATGTAAAAGTGCGGGATTTTGGAATAGGAATACCGAAAGAGAAGCAAGAGCATGTATTTTCCAAATTTTATAGAGTGGAGGAATCTTCGGTGAAATTTCAGGGATTAGGCATAGGTCTATATATATGTGCCGAAATAGTACGGCAGCATAACGGTACTTATGGAGTGGAAAGTGAAGAGGGGGAAGGAACAACGTTTTATTTTAGTATACCATTAAATTAAATAAGGATGCCTAAGCAAGTCATTAGAAAACTGCAGTTTGGTTTTGGAATATCACTACTTATACTTCTTGCAAGTTCGATCGCATCTTACGTGAGTATAAAGAAGCAGATCGACAATCGAAAGCAAGTTGTACACACACAAGAGTTGATACAAGCAGTAAATCATATTCTTATTGATCTACAAAATGCGGAAACAGGACAACGAGGATTTTATCTCACCAATAATGATGCTTTTTTAGAGCCTTTTTTTAAAAGCCAGGTGTCTTTGCCAGAATCTTTTCGAGAAACCCGAGATTTGGTAAAGGAAAACGTGGAACAGAAGAATGTGGTGGATAGCTTATCCTTATTGGTAGAGGCTAGGATGGGAATTTTGGAGAAGTGGGAAAGGGAAAAAAAGGAAGGTAAAGTAATAAGTTCGGAGCAGCTGGTGGAAGGTAAAGTGTATATGGATAGTTGCCGCAATTTGATCAACCGTTTTCTAGATAAAGAGACCGCGGTATTGAATGCACAGAACGCAGACCTAGACGAATCATCTCAAGTTACTTCTATTTTTATTGTGATTGCAGCAATACTGTCTCTAGGGGTAACTGTTTTCTTCTATTTGCAGATTCGTAGGGAATTTAGAAAAAGAGAAAAGCTGCAAGATATCCTTGCGAAGAAGGAAAGTGATATGCGTGCTCGTGTCCGCATGATTGAACGTGTCGCTAAGCAAGTGTCTGCGGGAGATTATTCGGTGCGTGTTACCGATACCGGCGAGGATGATCTTGGCAATCTGGCTAATTCATTGAATCGAATGACTGCCTCGTTGGAAAAATCATTTGATGAAATTCATAATAATGAATGGAAGCAAACTGGGTTGGCTTTATTGAACGAAGTGTTGGGAGGCAATAAGAATGATAAACTGATTGCTGAAGATGTGTTGGCTCACCTCATCAATTACGGAGAATGTATGAATGGTGCCCTGTATCTATTGGACAAGGAAAAATTGGTCTTACGTAGTCACTATGGATTAGAAGGTCAAATGCGCAATTCGTATGCTCCGGGAGAAGGAATGGTAGGGCAGGTGTTCGTGGATAAACGTGTCAAGTTGTTGGAAGATATTGATGATAATAGCTTTGTGGTTAGTTTTACCAACGGGCAATTGAAATTAAAGCATGTTCTATGGCTGCCACTGGTGCTGGAGGGACAATGTTACGGTGTCGTGGAGCTGGGAGCGTTGGATAAATTTGAAGCCTTAGAAATTTCTTTCTTAGAAGAAGCAGGAAGGATTGTGGCCTTAGAGCTTTTGGCGGCAAGAGGACGTAGCTATATACAGAGTTTGTTGGAAGAAACACAGGCGCAGTCGGAAGAGTTACAGACGCAACATAGTGAGCTGGAAAATCTGAATACAGAACTGGAGGCTCAGGCTCAAAAACTACAGGCTTCTGAAGAGGAACTGCGCGTACAACAAGAAGAGTTGCTGCAGAGTAACCAGGAACTTGAGGAACGATCGAAGCTGTTGGAAGAAACGAATGACCTGATAGCAAGTCGAAACCTGGAGATTCAAAAAAAGGCGGAAGAGTTAGCCTTGACTACCAAATATAAATCAGAGTTCTTGGCCAATATGTCCCATGAGCTGCGCACGCCTCTAAATTCCATTTTATTGCTTTCACGTTTGTTGTCTGAAAACGTGGAACGGAACTTAACGGATGAGCAGATAGAATCGGCTAATGTGATCCAGAGCTCTGGTACGGGGCTGCTGACCTTGATTGATGAAATCTTAGACCTCTCTAAGATTGAGGCTGGTAAGATGAAATTGGAGTATGAAGAAGTCAACCTAGCCGCACTGTGTAGGGAGCTGGAGGGCTTATTCGTACCTATCGTTAAAGAAAAAGGTATTGCGTTTAAGGTGGAAATTGACGAATCTGTTCCTGATTTTATGGATACCGACAAGTTGCGCTTGGAGCAGGTCCTTCGCAATCTTTTGTCTAATGCAATCAAGTTTACGATGGAAGGAGAGGTTAGTCTACATATCAGCATGTGTACGAAGAATCCGAACTTTGTACGGTTTGCGGTGAAGGACTCGGGAATAGGTATCAGTGAGGAAAATCAAAAATTGATTTTTGAAGCCTTTCAACAGGCAGATGGTTCAACAAGAAGAAAATTTGGAGGTACTGGATTGGGACTCTCGATAAGTAGGGAGATCATGCGCCTGCTTGGTGGACATATTGATCTCCAAAGTCAGCTTAATGAAGGTAGTACATTTACTATTGCCATACCGCTGGCCCGAGCGAATAAGGGGGAAATGATACCATCCTTACCTACAGTAATAAAAGAACAATCTACCGTAAGTGTGCTAACAGATGGGGAGACAGCGCTTTCTTATCAGACCATCGAAATACCGGAGGATGTGCCTGATGATAGGAATAATATCCAACAGGGGGATAAGCTGATCTTGATCGTGGAGGATGATACGAATTTTGCAAAAGCACTTTTAAAGTATACACGGCAACAGAACTATAAGGGAATTGTATTGGTTCGCGGTGACTTGGTATTGGAATTTGCAGAGAGATACCAGCCTTTGGCCGTGTTGTTGGATATACAATTGCCCGTAAAAGATGGTTGGCAAGTGATGGATGACTTGAAGAACAATCCCAAGACAAGACATATTCCGGTGCATATGATGTCTTCGCTAAAAATGAAACGGGAAAGTTTGATGAAGGGAGCTATAGACTTTATCAATAAGCCGATAGCTATCGAGGAAATGGGGCGTATTTTTGAACGTATCGAAGATGCGCTCACGCGTAATCCGAAGAAAGTACTAATTGTAGAGGAGAATGCCAAGCATGCCACTGCACTGTCCTATTTTTTGAGCAACTTCAATATACAGTCGGAGATAAAAGAAAACGTGTCCGAAACGGTAGATGCTCTAATGTCTGAAAATGTAAATTGTGTAATCTTAGATATGGGTGTGCCGGACAAGGTTGGTTATCAAACACTGGAGGCGATAAAATCGAATAAAGGGCTGGAAAATCTTCCTATTATTGTATTTACTGGAAAACAGTTGTCACAGATTGAAGAGTTGAAAATCAAACAGTTTGCCGATTCCATTGTCGTAAAAACAGCACATTCTTTTCAACGTATTTTAGATGAGGTGGGACTATTCTTGCATCTTGTCGAAGAGAATAATGGACATGTTGACAAAAAGAAAGTGAATAAGTTGGGATCGCTTAGCGAGGTGCTAATAGGCAAGACTGTTTTGGTTGCCGATGACGATGTACGTAATATATTTTCGCTGACTAAGACATTAGAACCTTATCAGATGGAGGTATTGTCTGCTACCAATGGTAGGGAAGCGCTTGAAATTGTAAAAGAAAACCCAAAGATATCAGTAGTGCTGATGGATATGATGATGCCAGAAATGGATGGGTATGAGACTACGAGAGAAATCAGGAGCATACCGAAATTCTCCCGTTTGCCGATAATTGCGGTTACGGCAAAAGCGATGATCGGAGATCGGGAGAAATGTATACAGGCAGGAGCATCTGACTATATTTCAAAACCTGTGGATAAGGATCAACTGCTGTCATTGCTACGTGTATGGTTGTATGAGTCTAAAGTATGATTTATAGAAGATGGGAATCAAGAAAATGATATTAATAGTGGATGATGATGCGCGTAATATTTTTGCCCTAAAGCTAACGCTACAAGCAAAAGGTTATAAGGTGATCACCTCCCAAAGTGCAAAGGAAGCATTGGAGCTGCTTTTGGCTGAAGATCAGATTGGGCTGGTACTGTTGGATATGATGATGCCTGAAATGGACGGGTATGAAGCCATTGGTATGATGAGGAAAGTCGAGGGAAGAGCAGATATCCCCATAATAGCGGTCACGGCTCAGGCAATGGCTGGAGACCGAGAAAAATGTATAGAGGCAGGCGCTAATGATTATATTTCGAAGCCTATTCAAGTAGATATCCTTATGGATGTTGTAAGAGAGTGGATATAATGCTAGAACCGGATATATTAAAAGATGGAGAGATTACATTGCTGCTTAACGATGTAGCAACCTTGTATGGCTATGACTTTAGTCAGTACAGCAGAGCATCGCTAAAGCGTAGGTTAAATAGAATCTGTCTTGTAGATCGGTTTTCCAGTTTTGCTGAACTCCGCTATCGGGTAGTCAACGATGCGTCTTATTTACAACGTTTTGTAGAAGAGATCACGGTCAATGTGACAGAGATGTTTCGGGATCCTGGTTTTTATAAAACGCTTCGTAATGAAGTTATTCCTAGATTAGGAACATACCCACTCATTCGGATCTGGATAGCAGGTTGCTCTACAGGTGAAGAGGCATATTCAGTTGCAATCTTGCTTAAAGAAGCTAATCTTTATCACAAGTCGTTGATGTATGCTACAGATATAAATCCCAGCGTACTGGAAAAGGCTGCTAGGGGGATTTTTCCTTTAAGTCAGATGAGGTTGTATTCTGAAAATTATATTCTATCTGGAGGAAAGAGTGACTTTTCGACTTATTATGTCGCCGGATATGATAATGTAAAGTTTGATGCCTGTTTAAAAGAACGTATGATTTTTTCGACACATAATCTAGTGTCCGATACTTCTTTTAATGAATTTCAACTGATATTGTGTCGCAACGTCCTTATATACTTTGATAAAGAGCTGCAAGATAGGGTGTTTCGAGTTTTTGATGAGAGTCTGCAAAATTTGGGATATCTGGCTTTGGGGACAAAGGAAACGCTGCGTTTTTCTCCTCTTGAAAACCGGTATAGACAGTTGAAGGACGAAAAAATATGGCGTAAGCACTAAGAAAATAACCATGGGAAAGAAGGTCGTATTGATTGGAGGATCGGCGGGCAGCATACATGCGCTGATTGAGATTTTACCCCTTTTGAAGGTCGATCTCATGTTGAGCATCGTCATCATACTACATCGTAAGGCACATCCGGAAAGTACGCTAAGTATGCTGTTAAATGCTTATAGCGAATTGCCCGTAATTGAGGTAACTGATAAGATGCTATTGGAAAGTGGTAAAATATATCTCGCACCAGCAGACTATCATCTTCTTTTTGAACCTGATTCCTATATGTCATTAGATGTATCAGAGAAGGTTAATTTTTCGAGACCGTCTATTGACGTGGCCTTTTATTCTGCGGCTCAGGTGTTCGGAGAAAATGCAATAGGTGTTTTATTGTCGGGCGCTAATAGTGATGGCGTCGAAGGACTTTCCTATATTACACAATATGGTGGTAGTATATGTGTACAGGATCCGAATACCGCTGAGGTCGATTTTATGCCAAAGCAAGCTTTGAAGCAGTTGGATGTTGACATGGTGTTGTCTCCATCCGATATTGCAGATTATATCAACGCGTTAAACAGTAAATTGTAAGTTCTTATTTAAATCTTTATAGTATGGGAAAGAAGGTAATGATTTTTGATGATGACAAGACAATCCTCAGTATATTTTCTATCGTATTGGAAGCGTCTGGGTACCATGTCGAGAGTTCGGAGACATCGCACGATATACTCGAGCGGTTGGAAGAAGTGATGCCGGATGTGATTATTATGGACAACTGGATTCCTGAGATAGGGGGGATTGAGGCGACGAAGCTGCTTAAAGGTAACCCTAAGTTTAATCATATTCCTGTAGTCTATTGCTCTGCGAATAGTGATATTGCTTCACTTGCTGCTCAGGCTGGTGCAGAGGCTTATTTGCCGAAACCTTTTGATCTCGAGGATCTGGAAAAGACAATAGCAGCCTTGGTATAATAGCAATAAAACCAAAAATTTGTTATTTCATAATTTTTCTTTAGCTTCGTTTAAAGCCGAATTATGAACAAGCAGTCCATTCTGAAAGAATTTTTTCTTAATGAAGAATTGGTAGAAGAGGTATTTAACCTTTACTTCGATGACTTGTGTCGTTTTTTAGGATACTATACTCGAGATAGGGAGTTAATCGAAGATTGTCTTCAAGATATATTTGTAAAACTGTGGGAAGATCGAGCTACACTGAGTATATTTCATATTAAGACCTATCTTTATAAATCTTCACGAAATAGAATGCTGAATGTCTTGAGGGCGCAAAATAGCAGGCTGTTACGGGAAGAAATCTGGGCAACAGAGGAAATGAGCAGAACCTATGCACAGGAATGTGTTAATATGGAGGAGTTTGCTCTATTCTATAATGAAGCTGTTGAAGCTCTTCCTGAAAAGTGTAAAATGATCTATCAATACTGTAAAGATGCCCATAAATCTTATAAACAGGTGGCCGAAGAACTTCAACTCTCGGTAAAGACCATTGAAGGCCAGATGTCTATTGCCTACCGAAAAATCAAATCCCATATTATCTATAAGTATCAAATCTCCGACCCTGGATCGTTGTTATTGTTGTTGACAATGCAGGGCGCCATATGGGCTGTGTAATTTTATTTTAAAAAAAATAAAATTCTTTTAGGGGTTTCTCTTATCGTCTGTGTCTATTAGATAGTAAACCAAGTACGATGAATAGTAATTATAAACCTTCTTTAGAGCTGTTGGCTGCGTACCTTTCCAATCGATGTAATCAGGAAGATAAGGATAAGATCAATGCGTGGTTGTCTATAGATCCCAAAAATGGTGTTTATATGGATCAGCTTAGAACAGAATGGCGATATATCGATGAAGAACCTATTCAATTAGATACCAAATCAAAAAATAAAATATGGGATCATGTTTATGGAAAACTGCGTCCTAGACCGAGAGTTGTTGTTTTTAATCCAAAGCGATTTTGGTATGGCGCTGCCGCAGTGGCCATGATTTTATTTTTCCTAGGAGGAGGGACTGTTTTCTTTATCCAAAAGAATGCAATACAAGAGCAACTGCAGCATCAGCTCACCACTATAAAAACGAACACAGGCCAAAAATCAGAAGTCCTGTTGCCTGATGGGTCTGTTGTGTGGTTGAATGCAGGATCGAAGATTTCGTATCATAATACTTTTAATCAAAATGACCGTAAGGTCATCTTGGAAGGAGAAGCTTTTTTTGATGTCAAAGAAAACGAAGATCTGCTTTTTGTAGTAGAGACTGCTAGTTTGGATGTAGTGGTTAAGGGGACAGCATTTGATGTCTCGGCCTACCCAGAGGATAGGCATACGGAGGTTTCGCTTGTTCGTGGAAAGGTAGATATACAAAATAAGAAAGGCGAATTGGTTCGGAAATTATTACCGAATGATTTGATTCGATATGATAAAGAGAAAAATGTATATGCTTTCCGTCAGGATAATAATGCCATACAGTATAGTGCCTGGAAGAATGAAGAGCTGATTTTTGAGAATGAATCGTTGGATGTCGTCGTTAAAAAGCTTGAGAGGTGGTATGGTGTAGAAATGGATTGGGAGCATGCTAAATCTGCTAAGAGGTATACTTTCAAGGTGAAGACCGAAAGTCTACGTGAAATGTTACAGTTAATCAATGTTATAACTCCACTCGATTATAGAATCGAAGGGAAGCAGGTAACCGTTAGGCAGCGTTAAAATAAGACTGAAAAACACAAATTATGTAATCACTTAAATAAACAAATTATGCTGAAAAAACCAATTCTGATGAGCTTTTTGTTCCTCAGCCAGACACTTTTTGGCCTTAATGCTCAGGAGGTGAGTGGTAAAGACAAAAAGTCGGTAAACCTAAAATCACTGATTGAAGTGGTTGAAAAGAAATATGGGTACTCCTTCATGTTTAGTAACTCTGATATCGATGTCAATACCCTGGTCGCTTATGACGAACATGCCAGTAATCTGGAGGCGTTATTAAAGAATGCTTTAGGAAATAGTGGGGTGTCCTATGAAATATCGGGCAAACGCGTTCTATTAAAGAAGGCTAGAAAGGGAACACAAGAAAATGAAGTAAAAGGGCTAATCCGTGACGAGCAGGGAAACGCGTTGGCAGGAGTAAGTATATCTACGCTGAAAAGTGGTAAGAATACCGTTACGGATCGAAATGGGGCTTTTACTATAGAAGTGGATGGTAATGAACGTTTAAAAATCAGTTATGTGGGGTACTTGGACCAAGAAGTAGCAGCTTCAGCAGGAAAATACCTAAACATAACCTTGCTTCCGGGGAATGAGGAGCTGGAAGAAGTCGTAGTAATCGGTTATGGTACGCTCAAAAAATCTGATGTAACAGGGGCCATTACAACTATTGATGCAAAAGATTTAGCAAAACGTGCAACATCGAATCCAGTTGAAGCGCTACAGGGAATGGCGGCTGGAGTCAATGTGCAGAAAAATAGTGGTATTGCAGGTGCAGGAATACAGGTGAAGATTAGAGGGGTTAATACCTTCGGTAGCAATAATCCACTATATATTATTGATGGATTCCCGGGGTCTATCAGTAATGTGAATCCTAACGATATCGAGAGTATGGAAATCCTTAAGGATGGAGCAGCCGCGGCGATATATGGTTCAGTCGCCGCCAATGGAGTTGTGATTGTAACAACGAAAGCGGGGAAGTCTGGGAAGGTATTGGTGGATATCAATAGTTTTGCCAATATCACTTCTACAGCCAATCGTCTAGAAGTATTGGATGCCAGTGGTTATGTCAAGTTGCATCGCCAAATGTACGAGGAGAATAATAAATACTCTTCTACTCCTGTAGCATTACCTAATTACATTAATAATCCAGGAACTGCCAATACCGATTGGCAGGATGCGGTCTTTCGGAAGGGAGTAAGTACAGCGCATAGCGTGGCGGTGCGTGGCGGATTTGAAGACACTCGATATTCCTTATCCGCTAATCTTGGAAACGATAAAGGTGTGGTCATAGCGAATAATTTTAAAAAGGAAAATGTTCGGATGAAGCTCAATACACGTAAGAATATATTTACGATAGAAGGAAATATGGCTTATACTAATTCCAAATATCAGGGGCCTAATTTTTCTTTAAAGGAAGCTTATATGATATCACCTTTGGTACCTATTTATGACGATAAACAGGCTGGAGGTTTCGGCTTAACTAACTGGGGTGGTATACCGAATAATGTAAATGTTGTGGCCGATGAGCATTTCAAAACGAGCTGGACCAAGAATCAGGAGTTTGCAGGGAATGCATTCGTAAATGTAGATATCTGGAAAGGTCTTACTTTTAAGACGAGTTATGCGTTTAATGGAATAAATAGCCAGAACTATTATCATACTCCAGCATTTACCTCGGATGAAAAGAACCCTTACGAATATCCCTATTACAGCGAGGAAAGAAGTTACTGGCAGGAGCAGGTTGTGGACAACCTCTTGAATTATCAAGCCGATTTTGGTAAGCATAGCATTAACGCTTTGCTGGGTACATCATTAACACTGCAGGAGTCCAATTGGAATGCGATCGGTGTAGAAGGAAAGAATATCGTATACTCGGTTGAGAATGGTGGATTAGTTACGAGGGAGGCTGCAGAAGGGTTTTTGGATCCTTATTTTATGACAATCGATGCCGGACAAGGGGGAACATACAGCGGTACAGGATCGAAGTACCAATACAATCGTTTTTCTGTGTTTGGTCGTGTTAATTATACCTATGCTAATCGTTATTTACTTCAATTTACTTTGCGAAGAGACGGCTCTTCTAAATTTGGACCAGATAATAGATATGGTAATTTTCCTTCTTTAGCATTGGGATGGAAGATTGATGAAGAGGAATTTTTTCCTAAAGGGGGATTGGTGAATCAACTGAAACTGCGCGGTAGCTGGGGTAAACTGGGGAATGAAGCCGCTTTGAGATATTATGACCATCAGGCTTTAATCTACTCCGATAATAGTTTGATAAGAGGTTATGTACGTGGAGGAGGAAACCCTTGGCCAGGAAGTATCGCTACTAATCTGGAGAATAGAGAGATTGGTTGGGAGACTACTGTATCTCAAAACATAGGTGCAGATTTTGGTTTGTTTAATAACGCTTTAAAGGGGGCAATAAACTATTATTCCAATACCACTGAAGATCTATTGATTACGAAAAAGATAGCGCCTTCGTCTGGTTTGGTAGACCCCGTATTGAATGTGGGTAAAATTCGGAATAGTGGATTTGAGTTGGAATTGAAGTATACTAATCAAAATAATCCTTTTGCCTATAATGTAGGTGTTAATCTCGCGACCTTGAAGAATAAAGTAATCTCCCTAGGTGGAGAGGATCAAACGCTATATGGAGTAGGGCTTAAATTTGGGGCCGAGCACTTTCCCAACCAGACCCGTATCGGATCTCCTATAGGCGGATTCTTCTTGTATCAGACCGATGGCATTTTCCAAAATATGGATGAGGTGAACGATTATGTCAATTCTGAAGGAGAATTATTACAGCCTAATGCCAAACCTGGGGATATTCGTTTTGTCGATAGCGACGGCAATGGTACCATAAATGATGATGATAAGCAATACAGCGGTACTGGTCTGCCTAAGGTGGAAGTCGGTATTACATTGGGCGCATCTTATAAAGGCTTCGATATGTCTGCATTGTTGGGAAGTGGATGGGGCCACAAGCTATATAACGGTAACCGTTACTTCTTTGAGGCGATGAGTTCAGGTTCTAATTTTCTGAGTTCGACGCTTGATGCGTGGACTGAAAGCAATAGAAATACGAGTGTGCCTAGAGCTGTATTAGGTGATCCTAATGGCAATAGCAGGGAATCTACCCGTTTTCTGGAAGCAGGTGATTTTATCCGTCTACGTCAGGTACAGCTGGGATATACATTGCCGAAGCATGTTCTTGGGGCAATCAAATCAGAAAATCTAAGATTCTATATCAGTGGACAGAATCTATTTACATGGACCAAGTATAATGGTGTTGACCCTGAGTTTGGGAGTCCAACAGTTGATGGCTCAAGCGTATTAAGTACAGGTGTAGACCGTTATATATTTCCATTTACTAAATCTTATACTTTGGGCGTACAGTTTCTATTCTAAGATAATAGATGAGTATAGCTAACTAAAAATAATAAAGATGAAAAGAACAACACTTAAATATATAGTTCTCTGCTTGATTTTGTCATCAGCGACCATGTCCTGCAGTGATAGATTGGAGTTATCTGCACCAGATCAATTGACATCAGCTAATTTCTGGCGTAATGCATCTGATGCGGAGGCTGGATTAGCATCTGCCTATTCCCAATTGGAATCCTCTACGGATGTATGGGAGTTTTCTGAAATTAAGTTTCCTGTTGAAGCCTATAGGGAGGATATCTGTGTTATAGGGAGTGATGCGATGAATTATCAGACTTGGGTGGAGCTCTACAACTTTACCTATACCAATGGAAATAGCCAATTTTCGAGGTATTGGGATATCAACTACACGGGAATAGCTTTTACAAATCAAGTCATCGAGAAAGTGGCAACGATCGATATGGATGTAACGTATCGCGATCAGATCATTGCGGAGGCAAAGTTCTTACGGGCTTACTACCACATGAAGTTGTTACTCAACTGGGAAAAAATAGTTTTGCGGGATGTATATATAACGAATGAAAGTCAGATTAATAAAGAACTATCATCGCGTACAGAAGTATGGGATTTTATTATAAAGGATTACGAGGAAGCAATAGTTGGCATGGCACCAAAGCATACGGAAGCTAATGTAGGTCGAGCAACGAAAGGTGCTGGCTATGCTTACTTGGGATATTGTTACCTCACCCGTGCCTATGAAGAGGTTGCGAGACGGGACGAAATGTTGGAAAAGGCAGAAAAAGCGTTTAGAAATGTAACTGGTTATAGTCTGGAGAAGAACTTTCTGTCTATGTTTGATGGTACCAATAAGAATAGTAAAGAATCTATCTTCGAACTTCAGTTTACAGATAATACGGCCAATGGAGCAAGTTATCGCACAGCTATACACAAGTGGATTGCTACAGGCGAACTCGAAGGCTGGGACGAGATCACGCCAAGTGATATGTTGCTGGCCGAGTTCAAAAAAGAGGGAAGGGTGGCTACTACTGGAAATTATGATTCGCGCCTCTATCAAACCTTATTCTGCGAGGACCCTTATTTTAATGATGTCAACACACCAAGGGTCTATGGAAAGACGTACAATGAAAAGTTTGAGCAGGGGTCTGGTCGTATGTGCTTCAGGAAATATCTTCCAGCAACATTTGATGACCTGAATAAATCTAGAACCGCAGTCAACTTACCTCTAATGCGCTATGCAGATGTACTCTTGCTATTGGCGGAAACGCTAAATGAACAAGGTAAGCCTAGCGATGCTATTCCTCTTATGAATGAGGTACGGGAACGTGCGGATATGCCAGCACTGTCTTCAGGACTGGATAAGGAACAGGTAAGAAAGCAAATCGAACATGAACGTATTCTTGAATTTGCATTGGAAAATACGCGTTTTTACGATTTGAGAAGATGGGGCAAAACGAAAGAAGCATTGCACGCGATAGGAAGAACGAACTTTGATCCGAATAAACATAATTTTTATCCAATACCTTTGTTGGAAATTAAGTCTAACGATAAGGTGAACTAAAAATATGTTGGTTGTATTCTTTATCATGGTGGTCGGAGTAGGTGTAGGGATTGGCGTCAGGTCAATCCCTCATTTCCGACATGTTGGAAAATGGATTTCGGGAGCTATTTACTTTTTACTCTTTTTATTGGGAAGGGAAGTTGGGACGAATGACCAACTGTTGTCCAGCCTGAGTACGTTAGGAATACAAGCTTTGTTGATTACCTCTGGTGCGTTGGTCGGAAGTGTATTTTTCGCATGGGGGATTTATAAGTTTCTTTTTCAAAACGATGAAAGGTAGCCTGATTATTGTCGGTTTTTTTGTTCTCGGGGTTCTTTCGGGAATAGGCGATATATTTCCTCCAGACTTTTTTTCTATACATGCTAGCCAATATGTGCTGTATGTGCTCATGTTTTTGGTAGGCCTGAGCATAGGCTACGATAAAGAGTTGATTCATTCTTTGCGGCAGACCAACTGGAAGATTTTGTTGGTCCCTATAGGTACTATAATAGGGACTTTGCTTGGAACAGCTGTGATAGGAGTATTTATACCTCAGTGGTCAATAACGGAAAGTATGGCTGTGGGATCTGGATTTGGTTATTACTCCTTATCAAGCATTTTTATTACAAAGTATAAAGGTGCAGCTCTAGGGACGATTGCATTGATGTCTAACATCATGCGGGAGATATTTGCCCTTTTGGCTACTCCGCTATTGGTGCGTTGGTTTGGTCGGTTAGCACCTATATCAGCCGCAGGCGCGACCAGTATGGATACGAGTTTGCCTATTATCACACAATATAGTGGAAGAGCGTATGTGGTGATAGCTATTTCGCACGGTATCATCGTGGATCTCACGGTGCCTTTTTTGGTTACTTTCTTTTGTTCTTTTTAAATAATTTAATATGTTGAGATATTTTTCTTGGATAGGAATGTTCGTTTTATCAGTCTTCAGTATGGCTTGTTCTGATTCAGAGACTATGGGGAATAAGACTGCTTTTAATATGGACGACTATAATAATCTATTTGATATAAGTCAGGATCCTCTAGCGGGAAAACGTCTTACCAATCCCCTATATACGGATGGAGGGGCATGGTTGGGATATGGTATTCCTTTGGATACGAATATCGCGGCTTTCTGCGGCCCTTATGATTTAGCTTCACGGAATTGGTGGAGTTCTGCAATTGTGGAAGTGTTGGGTGCGGAGCCGATCGTAGAGGGAGAACTCGAGCGGTTGGGACGGGATAGTATCGTCTCTTATGTGGACCGTTTGTGGATGCGGTCTAATTATAAAGGAGGGAAGGTTGAACAGACGCTTCGATTGTTGTCGGATTCAACGTCTTTGTTGGTGATAGCGAATAGTTCAGCTGATCCTGTTTGGGTTTCTGGGGCACTTTTGAAAGGGGGATGGGAGCAGGACGGAAATCATATCTGGACGGAGAATGAGAAGGGGGAGGTTATTATGTTGTCATTTCCGGAAGGGGGGACGCTAAACACTAAGTCAGGAAGATATGTAGGCTGTCTGATGGGAAAGCATCATGTCGTTGCGATTACGCATTTCCGTAACGGTTTCCATAGAGAGGATGCTATAAAAGACGGAGCTAGGATTATTCGCGAGGAGCAGAGGCTAGTCGAAGCACAGCGTATAAGGTGGGAGAATTATTTGAAACCAAATTTTAGAGCGGAACTATCTTTTGAAACTCATCGAGTAATGATCAAGAGTGTGGCTACATTGATGAGCAATTGGCGTTCAGCAAGGGGAGATATAAAGCATGATGGTATTGTACCTTCTCATGTTGCTGATTATTTTGTTGGTTTATGGGCTTGGGACTCTTGGAAGCATGCTGTAGCCGTAGCTCATGTAGATATTAATCTGGCGAAAAATCAGGTACGTGCCATGTTTGATTTTCAGGATAGTGCTGGAATGGTGGTGGATTGTATTTATCCAGACAGTAAGGAAAATAATTATAGAGACTCTAAGCCACCATTGGCAGCTTGGGCTGTAAATGAGATCTATGAAGTCAATCAGGATAAGGAATTTGTTGCGGAGATGTATGATAAGTTGTTGCGCTACCATAACTGGTGGTATGCTAATAGGGATCATGACCATAACGGTATTTGTGAGTATGGTGCAACCGATGGAACATTGGAGGCGGCAAAATGGGAAAGTGGTATGGATAATGCGATCCGTTTTGACGATGCAAAAATGCTTCAGAATAGTCCGGGGGCATGGAGTATGGATCAGGAATCGGTTGAACTGAATGCATACTTAAAACTGGAAAAGGGATATCTGAAAAAGTTTGCCGCTATTCTGGGGCGATCGTTTGAAGATAGTAATGAGGATGTCGTAGCTCCTTTCTTTGATGAGAATAGAGGTTATTTTTTTGATCGTAGGCTGGGAGGAAATTGGATTGAACACTTTGGCCCAGAGGGATGGGCACCACTGTGGACTGGTTTAGCAACACAAAAGCAGGCCGATGCTGTGGTAAAGGTGATGAGGGATACAACAAGGTTCTCTACATTTATACCTTTTCCTACAGCCGCTATTTCAGAAGAAAAATTTATGGATAGGGGATATTGGAGGGGACCGATATGGTTAGATCAGGTTTATTTTGCTGTATCGGGATTGAGACGTTATGGTTATACATCGCTTGCAGACGCTTATACAGAACAGGTATTTGATCGACTCGATGGATTGAAAGATGAAGGTGCAATCCACGAAAACTATGAAGCTCGTACAGGTAAGCGCTTGAAAGCTCCACATTTCAGCTGGTCGGCGGCACACCTCTTCTTGCTATATAAGGAATTTAAAACACTGTAAAAATAAATAAGCATCCCTAGGGATGCTTATTTATTTTATTGAGTTGTTATTTCTTTAATGCTTGTTCGTATCTGTTGCTTACTTCTTTCCAGTTTATAATGCTCCAGATAGCTGCTAAATAATCAGGACGTTTGTTTTGATATTTTAGGTAATAGGCATGTTCCCAAACGTCAAGACCTAAAATAGGTGTTCCTTTTTCTTCAACCACATCCATTAGTGGGTTGTCTTGGTTAGGTGTCGAACTAACGAACAATTTACCGTTTTTGTCAACAGAAAGCCAAGCCCAACCTGAACCGAAACGAGAAACTCCGGCAGCATTTACTTTTTCTTTCATAGCATCTACAGAACCGAAAGTTTCGTTGATGGCTTTTGCTAATTTATCTGAAGGTTTTGTGTTTTTCTCTGGAGTCAAGATCGTCCAAAAAAGCTCATGGTTGTAGTGGCCACCGCCATTATTTCTGACTGCTGCACTTTGACCTGATATTTTTGATAACAGTTGCTCAATACTTCCTTTTTCAGCAGCAGTTCCTGCAATTGCTTTGTTTAAATTGGCTGTATAGGCAGCGGCATGTTTAGAATAATGTATCTCCATAGTCTTGGCATCAATCGCATTTTCGAATGCATTGTATCCATATGGTAAAGGGGTCTGCTTAAATTGTGCGAATGTAAACTGTGCGGAAAATAATGCCGCTGCAAATAATGCTGTTTTAACTAGTTTCATGAGTTTTTAGTTTTAATTATACCCAATATTAACAATATCCATGTTAAATAGCGATTAAGATTTAATATTTCTGATCTTTTTCGACAGAATTATTACATTAGGTGGATCCGTTAATCCTATTAAATTTTTTCGATCTCTAGCGATAGGGCCATAAGCTCTTGTTTGAGTAAGTTGATGTGTGATTCGACTTGGTCATACATATCTGCACGGTTATTAAGTTCTTCAGCTTTGTATCTGCCACCTTTACCAAAATAGAGTTTATCTAGTACCAGCTCTTCATCTTCTTCGTCTATTTGTCCGAAATTTTTCCACTTTTCGATAATCTGTTTTCTGACTGATTTGGTATCCGCTTCGTTGGGGTCAGCATAGTTTAGATAGTACCAGATAAAAGGAGGGAAGTTGGCGGATGTCTCGCTTCCGAACCATATATCTCTTAACGCATTTCTCTCGTGATAGAACTCTATTTTACGCTTATTGAACAGCATAAATAGACCAATAGAAGCCTCGGCAATACCTGTCCCGATGCCAATCGTATTGCTCACACGTTCATTACTGATAGTTCCTCCCGTAGCAATGGCTCCACTAGCCCCTATAACGATGGCGCTAATGGTAAGTTTAGACTCTAGATCACTTTGTTTGCCTTCCAAAAAATTTGCGATTTGACTGGTTCGTTCTTCTTCGCAGTCTAGTTCTGAAGAAACTGCAGATACGATAAGGGATGCGTTGTTTATTTTCTGAAAGATATCAAGCCTCAAACTCATCATGTCTAATTTGTGTTCGACGGATGCGGTTTTTACGCTGTTTTTAGCGTGCGTGTATTGAGTCAGTTGATCTAAGATGCCTATTGCATTCGCTATGTTCAGACTTTTCTTTGATATCTTAGAACTTAATATCGTGTCTATTTTCAACTGATGCAGTGGGATTGGAAGATCGCTTGCGTGATAATTGTATACATTTTGTTGGTTACAGTTACTGTGTCTCAATTGGGACGAAAAAGAAGAATAATTATAGGATGCGCAAGAATTTAATAACAAGAGGGTAAGCACAATTCCTGTCATTTTGGGTAGACGTCCTTGTAAGATCATAAGGTTCGATATTAAAGTTGTTATAAATGTAAACTTTAGTTTAATAAGGCACAATAATCTTCTTGTTTTTTTATCTGTTTATGGATAACTTTCCAGACACGTGTAGCGGTGCTTGAATAGGACCTATATAAATAGTAGTGAATTTTATTTTTCGAGCGTTATGTTAGAAGTTTTTTTCTCCAATGAGAATTTACAAACGGTTCTGGTGTCTCTTCTATGTGGTTCTATTGTGGGGATGGAGCGGGAGTATAGAAATAAGTCTGCTGGATTCCGAACGGTGATCTTGATTTGTCTAGGTGCCACAATATTTACTATGGCGTCTCGTTTAGGAAATCTTTCAGATGATCGGATTGCTGCGAATATCGTTACAGGAATTGGATTCTTGGGAGCAGGCGTTATTTTTAGAGGTAAATTTTCCGTTCAGGGATTGACTACCGCAGCAGTGATATGGACTGTGGCTGCGGTAGGAATGTTGGTGGGATTTGGCCAGTTTATACTGGGTATTTCACTAGCTGTGCTGATGGTGGTCGTCCTTTCGTTATTCCAGAAGATGGAAACTTTCTTGTCCAATGTGTACTTTTCTAGGACGATTTATGTGACTTTTATTGATAATAGGGTAGGGCGTCTGTACGAATTCGAGACATTTTTGATAGATCAAGGAGTCGATGCGATACGTAAGGGAATTGAAAAGAATGGAGAAAAATTGACGGTTGTATATGATATTTCCAGCCGTCGACAGCGCGTTCGTATGATGAATGAAAAGATCATCTCTTTGGAGTATGTGGATTCCTTCAGTAATATATCATAGACTTCATCTCTTTCTAATAATTTTTTTCGATACCATAGGATATTGAAGTTATTTAAATCAGTCTTTTTTTTATTTAAATATCTTGTTTTCTTTTTGTTTAGTTGTTTTTGTA
This sequence comes from Sphingobacterium paucimobilis HER1398, assembly GCF_000416985.1. Lineage (GTDB taxonomy): Bacteria > Bacteroidota > Bacteroidia > Sphingobacteriales > Sphingobacteriaceae > Sphingobacterium > Sphingobacterium paucimobilis. The sequence continues at coordinate 475,034 of NZ_ATDL01000022.1, read as the reverse complement.
ACCAAGGTTTGTTACGAATGACTATATGTGCATAACTTATTTTAGAAATTATTCAAGTGTTAATTATTGTTAAAATTATAATTTATTCTTTAGTTTTTGAATGAGTTTTCAAAAAAAGATGTTTGTTGGGATTGTATTTTGAAATAAATGGATTTTTTGTTGCATAAGTTGTCATTGGAGTGTTGTTATGTGCTGATGTTCTGTGTATTAAATTTATGTTAACCGTATTGTTTTGATAATACTCTTATTAATTTTGCTGCCGATATAACTATCTAAAAATTAATATGAAAAAATCTTTACTTTTTTTCGCTTTGGTTTTGGCCAGCTATGGTACTATCCAAGCCCAGGTAACAACAAGTAGCATGAATGGGGTCGTAACGGAGTCCTCAGGACAGGTGACTGTTGGTGCAACTATTAAAGCTGTCCACGTGCCCTCGGGAACAGCTTATTCTGGCTCTGCTAACTCAGCAGGACGCTTTAATCTTGCTAATATGCGGGTTGGTGGCCCCTACCGTGTAGAGATCACTTATGTTGGACAAAGTCCGATAGTTTATGAAGATGTATATCTTCAATTGGGGCAGCCTTTTGTGTTGAATCCTATATTTGGCGCTTCATCAACTGCCTTAGAAGAGGTTATGGTTAATGCTACTGTGACGAGAGGAACGAAAACAGGAGCATCCACCACAGTGTCTAAACGTCAGTTGGAAAGTATGCCTACTCTTAGTCGTAGTCTTCAGGATTTTACCAGGTTAACACCTCAAGCTAATGGTAACTCTTTTGGTGGAGCAAATAATCGTTATAATAACATTACCATTGATGGGGCCGTTAATAATGATGTATTTGGATTAGCAGGCTCTGGTACACCTGGTGGACAAGCTAGTACACAACCTATATCACTTGATGCAATACAGGAGATTCAGGTTGTATTGGCGCCTTATGATGTGACATTTGGTAACTTCACTGGTGGTGGTGTCAATGCTGTTACACGATCAGGAACGAATACGGTAGAAGGATCGGTATATTTTTTCGGGAGAAATCAAAACACTATAGGTAAGGACGTGTTAACTAGACAGAAGTCTGATAAATTTACAGACAATCAGTTTGGTTTTCGTGTTGGGGGACCAATTATAAAAGATAAATTGTTTTTCTTCCTAAATGGAGAGATGGGACGACGTACCGCTCCATTGTCTTATGCGGCGGGGGAACCAGGCGCTGCTATTTCTGTAGAAACAGCTGAGCTTATAGCGAAACATACGTTAGATAAATACGGATATGACGTAGGTTCTTATGGGCCTATGGACGCGCGAACAGAGAATAATAAGATTTTTGCCAAAATTGATTATAATATTTCAGATAAACATCAGCTTTCGGCGCGATATAATTTCATTGATGCTTTTGACGATAATATAGGACGAGGCTCTTCTTATTTACGTTTTGGTAATAATGCGTATAAGTTCTCTAACAAACAACATGGTTTTGTTGCAGAGTTAAGAAGTAATTTTAATAGTAGGTTTTCTAATAATCTAATTGTGGGTTATACCTCTGTAAAAGATAGTCGTGATATTTCAGGAAGTTTGTTTCCTCAGATCACTATCCGAAACATAGATAATATTTCTGGTAACTCTGTCGATTTTGGCTCACAAAGGAGTTCAACGGCTAATAGTTTAGACCAAAATGTGTTTGAATTTACCAATAATTTTAAATGGAATGTTGGAAATCATACTTTTACTTTTGGTACGCATAATGAGTTTTTCAAATTCAGGAATTTGTTTATTAATAACGCGAATGGATATTGGCAATTCAACTCGGTGCAAGATTATATAAATAATAAGCCAAATCAGGTTGAAGTAACTTATGCATTAAATGACGACGGTGTTCAACCCGAAGCAAAATTTAATGCTGCCCAATTAGGGTTTTATGCTCAAGGGGAATCATTATTGAATTCTAATTTAAAGCTTACTTACGGTTTACGTGTAGATGTTCCAGTATTCAATGATAAGCCGTTGCGTAACGAAAAAATTGAGGAGTCTTTCCCTGGCTATCGTACCGACCGTACTCCAAGTGGTAAACTGTTGTTCTCTCCTCGTATTGGTTTTAATTATGATGTACAGGGAGATCGCTCGATTGTAATCCGAGGTGGCGCGGGTATATTTACAGGACGAGTACCATTTGTGTGGTTGTCGAATCAGTTTAGCAACAACGGTGTTGATTTTGGGACAGTGTTTGCTAGAGGGAATGACATCAATGGAGGGAATGGTTTTGATCCTAGTATAGAAAACCAAAAAAATATGGGGGCGGGGTCTACGCGAGCTGAGGTTAACTTAGTTAGTGAAGATTTTAAAATACCTCAGGTCGGACGTTTTAATCTTGCTGGTGATTTCAAGCTTCCTTATGGTATTTTGGCAACAGTTGAAGGAATTTATTCAAAGACAATTAATAATATTGTATACTCTGATATTAATATCGCTGGTGCCAATGGAACAATTGACAAAGATCTGTCAGGAGGAGTTGACTTAAGACCTAATTATGGAGGTAAGCGTGTTAATAGCAAGGATTTTACTAACGTTATTTTAATAGATAACACGAATAAGGGATATACGTATAGTCTGACAGGTCAGTTGCAGAAAAGCTTTAATAGTGGTTTTAATGCTATGGTTGCTTATACATATGGACATTCAAAAGCTGTTAACGACGGTTCTAGTAGTACAGCCCGTTCGAACTGGCAGTTTGTGCAGATTGTTGACGATCCCAATAATCCATCATTATCTAATTCTAATTTTGATTTAAGGCACCGTATTGTTGGTAACTTAGGATATAGTATCAGTTATGGTAAAGATAAAATGTTTGGCACATCAATCAACTTGTTTTATGCGGGTAGATCAGGAGGAGCGTTCACCTATCTTTACAATGGAGATCTCAATGGGGATGGAGCAAATGGTAACGATTTATTGTATGTGCCCAATAATGCCAACGAAATCAAATTTGTTGATTTAAAAGACAAGGATAAAAAGGTCATTGCTACACCTCAACAACAATGGGAAGCTTATAATGCTTTCATCGAGGGAGATGAATATTTGAAAACAAGAAGAGGACAGTATGCTGAGCGTAATGGTGCTTTCATGCCGTGGGAACATCAGTTTGATTTGCGTATCGCACAAGATATCGGTGGCGTCTTTAATGGTTCGAAAAACAGATTGCAGCTGACATTTGACATTTTTAATGTAGGAAACCTTTTGAATAAAGATTGGGGACGTAGTTATTCTGTAAGTAATGGAGCTTATCAACTAGTTTCTTACAACAGTAATGAAAAAGGATTCAATTTTGCAGCTCCAAAAGATAATCAGCCATATTCAGTGTCATCAATAGCATCTAGATGGCAAGGACAATTTGGTATTAGATATATCTTTAATTAGTCATTCACTTGATATAATGGAAAAGCCACCGTATTGGTGGCTTTTTTAGTTTCTAAAAATTCGGTTTCAACAGGTATTTGTCATAGAAGCGGAAGATATGTTCCACAGCTTCTTCTGCAGTATCTACCAAGCGGAATAATTTTAGATCTTCTGAGGCGATATAAGCGTTGGAGAGCATTGTTTTTTCTACCCATTCTATTAATCCTCCCCAATAGTCTGATCCTACTAAAATAATAGGGAATCGAGCAATTTTTCCAGTCTGAATTAGCGTTATCGCTTCAAACAACTCGTCCATGGTACCGAACCCTCCAGGCATAACAATATATCCTTGCGAGTATTTCATAAACATTACTTTACGGACGAAGAAGTAGTTGAACTCCATGATCTTGTCCCTGTCGATGTATTTGTTATGAAATTGCTCGAAGGGGAGCTCAATGTTCAAACCTACTGATTTACCACCAGCTAGATAAGCACCTTTATTAGCAGCTTCCATGATGCCAGGGCCTCCACCTGAGATTACACCGTAGCCTTTTTCAGCGAGAAGTTTTGCTATTTCTACAGCCATCTCATAGTAATGGTGTGTTTCGGGTGTGCGTGCTGAACCAAATATAGATACACAAGGACCTATCTTGGCCAGTTTTTCAAAACCATCTACAAACTCAGACATAATTTTGAAAATCTGCCATGAGTCTTTCACTTTTATTTCTTGCCATGTCTTATTGGCAAATGAATTTCTGATTCTAGTCTCTCCTGTCATATATACTTATGATATCGTGAACAATATGCCACAATATAGCGAAACAGGAAAGAGTATGCAATACCAGTATTGAAAAGAGTTCGTCAATGCTGAAAATAGGAAATTACTTTTTACTTTTGTGTAATGAATTTCTCCTCCAAATTATTGCAGCATGCAGTCGAAGAGTTTGGTCGCCTGCCTGGAATCGGCAACAAGACAGCATTACGTTTGGTATTGCACCTATTGAAACAGTCGGATCAAGAGGTAAGCCGCTTTACCCAAGCTATTGACCAGTTGAAGGAAAAAATTCAATATTGTCAGGAATGTTATAATATTTCTGATGAGCCTATCTGTGAAATCTGTCGGTCGATAAAGCGGGACAAGTCTACGATATGTGTGGTCGAAGATACTCGGGATGTAATGGCTATTGAAAATACAAATCAATACCAAGGGGTGTACCATGTTCTAGGAGGATTGATATCGCCAATGGATGGTATAGGACCTTCTGATTTAAAAATAGAAGGTCTTTTGGAGCGCTTGCGTAAAGGAGAGGTGAAAGAAGTTATATTGGCTCTCAGTGCAACTATGGAAGGTGATACGACTATATTCTATCTGTATCGTAAGCTTCGTGAGTTTGATGTAGAGGTAAGTACAATTGCTCGTGGTATTGCCTTTGGTGGAGAATTGGAATATGTGGATGAGATAACATTGGGGCGTTCTATCCTAACTCGTGTGCCTTATGAACGAAATTCATCTTGGAAATAATCCAATAGAATGCTATGCTTACAACTAACAAGACCGTTCCGGTAGTTGTCCATAGTACGTTGTAGCCAAAGTGTTCCGCAATGTAGGTGCCTAGGTAGGGCGAGAAGATATTGGCAGCGGCAAATGCCAATGAATTAAAACCCATGTACGCACCCTGATTATTCTTTCCTGCCCGCTGTATCGATATCGTAGCAGTGAAAGGTAGCGTCAGCATCTCCCCTGTGGAAAGTACAAGCATTGCTAAGAACAGCCAGATCATTCCAAAATCAAAATTGAGCATGTAATAAGATGCAGCTGCAATAGCTGTCCCCATAAGCATGATCTGTCTCACTGTCATTCGATTTTCGATCAAATGTATCAAAACCATCTCAAATAGTACAATGACGAAGCCACTGAAGCCTAGTAGTAATCCAATTTGACTAGAATCTAGTTGATGGACATCTCTGTAAAATAAAGGTAAAGTCGTTATCAATTGAAAGAATGCCATGGAAAATAAGAAACAGAAGAAGTTGAATCCGATAAACAATCCATCTCGGTATGCATTCCTTTCAGGGATAGTCTGCTGTTCCGAAGATTTTTTGGTTTCTTGATGAGTATATTGACTATTTCCTTTCTTATTTCTAAAAAAGTAAATAAAGACAACGACAGCTATACTCGCAGCAATCGCATTTCCATAGAATATCCAGTTGTAGGAAAAAGTAGCCAAGAACCCACCAAGGGCAGGACCTATCGAAAACCCCAAGTTGACAGCCATACGGTTTAAGGAATATGCTCTAGTGATATTCTCTGGTTTTGCATATCGGGCAACAGACACCGAGTTGGCAGGTCTAAATGTATCCGCTACGAGTGTCAATATAAAGATCATACCCGCTAGCCCCTCAAACGAACGAAATAAAGGAAGTATTAAAAACAGGGGGATGACTAGAACCAGACTCCAACTCTGTACTTTGAAGTTGCCGAATCGATCGGTGAGCCAGCCGCCAAGCCAGGAACCAGCTACTGAGCCTAAGCCAAAACAACCCAGTACCAGGCCGATCTGTGTTTTGGAAAAACCAAGTTCTGAAGACATATATATACCCAGAAAAGGAATGACCATAGATCCTGTACGATTGATAAGCATGACCAATGCCAACAGCCAAGCAGCAGGAGATAGTCCTTTATAAGAGTTTATGTAGAGCCGTACAAGTGCTTTCAATAGGAAGATAAAATTCTAAGCGAGTGATTGTTCTAGTTTCTTGTCAATGGTATAATTACTACTTAGTAATACCTGCTTACGCTTTGTCCGGGGATTGAGAATGAAATCGATCCTTCCAAAACTTGCTCCTCCAAATCCAACTTGATTTACTAAGGTGATTTTGCCATCTAGATTTTTGACTTCTGTGGGTTTCTCTAAAAAAGTATGGGTATGCCCGCCGATGATTAAATCAATGTCTCTACTGTTGGCAGCAAGTTTTAAATCAGATATCGTGTCGTCTTTGTAAGAATACCCCATATGAGAAAGGCAAATCACGAGATCGCATTTCAAGTCTTTTTTTAATTTAGGAACAAGACGGTTGGTGACTTCTAAAGGATCTAGGTATTTCATTCCTTTGTAGCCATTAGGGTCTACTAAGCCTTCTACATCTACTCCAAGTGCAAATACGCCGATTTTTACCCCATCTCTTTCAAATACAAGATATTCTTTCGTTTTACCTGCGAGGACGGTCTCCGAAAAATCGTAATTGGAAGTGATAAAAGGAAAATTAGCTTTGTCAAAGTGTTTTAATATACCTTGAAGGCCGTTATCAAATTCATGATTGCCAAATGTACCTGCATCGTACTTTAGTTTTGACATTAACTCCAGTTCCACCTGCCCATCAAATAAATTGAAATAGGGGGTGCCCTGAAACATGTCACCTGCATCAAACAACAGTACATTCTTCTCTTCAGCTCTTATTTTTTGAATCAAAGTACTACGGCGCGCGACCCCGCCTAGGCCCTGCATTCTTGAGCCGTCCATAGGAAATGGTTCTATACGGCTATGTACATCATTGCTATGGAGTATGGTCAATTTTACATCTTTGGATGCTTTTGTTTCAGCAAAGCTATCTAATGAGGCTAGTGAAGCAACAACACCTAAAGCCGTAGCTTTTTTAAGAAATAATCTTCTATTTAATGATTGTAATTCTTCCATCTAGCTTAGTCTCTATATTTTTACCTTCTTTTGTTAATCCCTGTACGTAGTCTATTAACCCTTCTCTAACGCGTATGCTGCTGTCTTTTCGCTTTAAAGGTGTAGTGATGCCTTCGATGTAATCGCCTCCATTTGCTAGATAATCATAAGTTACCAGTTTGTACGACTGGTTGGGATTGATTTCCTTATTGCCTATACGCAAATCGATGGCTTTGTTGTCTTTAATCTTTAAGGTAAAGCCTGCTATCGGTTGTCCCCCAGTTTTGGCTATAAAATCAGCAAGGACAGTGATATCCTGAGCAGATAATTCGAGTACGGTGACCGTGTTTTCAAAAGGCATGAGCTCAAACATGGAACCTACAGTAATGGGGCCTTGTTGTACCTCAGAGCGTATTCCTCCTTTGGTAGCAATGGCCATCTGTACATCGGGATCTATTTTTTTTCCCATAGTCAGCAGTGCTTCTGCAAAAAAATTGCCTGCAAGGCTTTCGGCATCGACTCTACTTTTATTTAAGGAATATGTTGAATAGCCAATTGTTCTATTCATTTCCTTCTCCATTTGTATTTTAAAGGGAGTATAGTATTTAATAATAGTACTGTCTTCCGATAGGGATGAGTTGATGGCATATGTAGTCGGTTTGCTGATCTTGGGGAGGTAGGAAGTTCTACAACCGACTAATGTACATGCAATTACTAATACTAATGATAGTGTCTTGAAAGTGCGCATAGCATTAAAATATAATATGCGAAGCTAAGAAGAATGCGGTTAGGAACAAATTAAGTTTTTGTAATATTTTATTTGTACATGATTCTTTTTACCTGTCATTTTTTCTGAACCATTATCCCTGAAAACCGTGAATATTGTATTTTTTTAACTTAATGGCAGGGTTTGGAATAGCTTTTGTACTTATGCATTCATTATTTTTTGAAGGTGCTTATTACCTTTGCAACATTATGAAATTTGATACGTATATGGTTCACCCAATAAGAAAGAGGTCTGTTTTTTTTGTATATCTGTCTATGTTTGTTTTTGCTTTCAGTTTGACAAGCTGCTTTGATGTGGTGGAGGATGTCAGTCTGAAGTCAAACGGTTCGGGAAGCATAAAGGCAACGGTCAACCTGAGCAAGAGCAAGGTAAAGGTCGCCTCTTTGATGAAACTTGATAAGGTTGATGGTATGAAGGTGCCTTCTAAAGGGGAGATACAGAATGAGGTGAATGATGTAGTAAAGCTTTTAAGACAGACTCCTGGTATCTCGAATGTGCAGCATAGTTTAGATTTCAACAATTTCATCGGTACCCTATCTTGTGATTTTACCAATGTGACAGCATTGAATACATTTACAAAGACATTGTCTACGCATTTTAAGGCTAAAGTATCCAGCTATTCAAGTTATTCATACGATGCTAAGACCAAGATTTTCGCAAGGACTTCGGCCTATAGCGATGAAGCCAAGAAAGGACTGGCTAAGCTCAAGCCTGAAAATCAAAAGTCCTTTTCGGACGCTTTTTTTACGAGTATCTATAGATTTGAAGACAATGTCCTCAAGCAAGATAATAAGATGGGAAAAGTGTCGGATAACAAGAAGGCTGTGATGATGCGCGTAGGTGTATTGGATCTGGTTAATGGAAAAGTCAGCTTGTCTAATCAAATATCATTAAAATAAAGGTTTAAAAATTTTATAATTTATATATGTATCTACACAAATTTGTTGCACTGATCTTTGGCGTATTGGTGGCGTTCGCATCAAATGCGCAGGATTTAATTCGTAAAGTACCGCATGATGCTACTGTGGTTGTTTCTTTCAATAATAAGGCGGTATTTGATCATTTGAATATAGCTGATCTGAATCTTACCTTAACACGGTTAGGACTTTTTCAAAAAATAAATGGTGATAATGGATTGCAAACTTCCAAAATAGAAGAGCTTGGAATCGACCTTAAGGCTAAAGCATATGCTTATGTACGTGGTACAGACAGTGTGCAGTATATCGGCGCTTTAATTCCACTTTCCAATAGAAGTCAGTTTGAGTCTATCATTCCCAAACATAAAAAGGTAGAGCTGGTCAATTCACTTCCGACTATCTATTCAGCAGATCGGACAATGAGGTTGAGTTGGGATGATCATACGGTGTATGTATTGGGCGGTCTAGCGATGGATTATTATTTTAGAAAAGAAGAAGTAATCAATAGATATGGGCTGATTGCTAATGCTTATGATGCTTATGAAGCGGAGTATGCGGAAGAAGCATTGGTTGATTCTGCTGCAACCGAATGGGAAGCCTATGACTTCGATTCTGTGGCTGACGCTGCTGCTGCGGCCGCAGCAGCAAGTGCTGAGGAAGAGGAACTCGACTATCATATAGTAGGTCCGCCAACTCTGGCAGGGGTTGACACTGTTGGATATGATGAATATGGTGTCGTTGATTCTATTCTGAATCAGGACGAATATGCTGATGATTATTATACCCGTTATGATAGCATTACTAGACATAATGACTCTATTAAGAATGAATTGGTAAAACAATGGGTGAATGCGGAAATGGCGCTTATGCTGACCGACAGTTATAAATCTTTCGATCCCAAAAGGCTGCCTAAGTTAGATGCAAATACAATAGCTCATATCCACGCTAAAGATGTTTTTTCGTACTATAAATATCTTTATCCAGAGGAAATAATGACGGATCTGTTTGGTGTTAAGCCTAAGTTTAACTATGGTATAGACGGTATCGATGCGAGTGTCGTAGTACAAGGTAACAAACTGAAGTTGGTTGGTTCCGCTACGCTTGATAAGACGATGGCTTCTTATTATAAGGAGATCTACAATAAAAAATTAAACCCTAAATTCTATCCATTTTTAGACAAGGATATATTGGGTTTCTTTTCTTTCAATGTAAATACAGAAGCATATCTGAAGAATCTTCCAAAGATTATGGAAAGTTACTACGGATCGTTTATGCCGAGATATTCAAATTTTGTGAGCTTGGGAGCTTTGTTGTTTGATGTTGCATTAGATCAAAAAGCTATTGCGAAAGTTATTAAAGGAGATAATCTATTTGTTCTAAATGGTGTTACCAAAGTGGATGTCACCTATACGGACTACGAATATGATGACAATTATGACTATAAGGAAGTCGAGAAGACAAAGACAGAAACTATACCTCAGTTTTTATGGATGTTCTCATCAGATGATACCCGTATTTTTGAAAAGATAATCCAGATTGGTGTACAGGAAAATGAGTTGATTGATCATGACGGTATCTACCAGGTTAAGGAAAATGGTAATTCGGGTATAACAGTTTATCTTTTGATTAAGCAAGGAATGGTTTTTATAGGGAATGATTTTGAAAAAATGGAATCAATCCAGTCAAACCAGTATTCTGGTAAAGGACATGCACCGTATGTGGCTCTTGCGAAGAAGAATAACCTAAGTTTATTGTTTAACACAAAACGTATCCCAGTATTGTTGGATGAATTGGATATTCCTGTCGAACGTTCTATTGAAGAGACTGTCGCAGATCTACAGCAATATGGTGATTTTTCGATGACTTCTACTGGCGTGAAAGGGAATCGTGTGACAGGTGAAATCGCTGTAGAGTTTCCAAATAAAAAAGGAAATGCACTCGCATTTTTGTTTGACGTCATCGACCGTTGGTCTTTGAAAATCAAAGAATAATGAAGCTGTTGAAAAAAATAGTATTTATAGTAATAGGGCTTATCGCTTTGATAGCGATAGGCCTTTATTTATTCTTGAAGGTACGCGAGTCGCGTTCAAAGAATAGCTTGGTGCATCGGGAAAGTGAATACGTGATGAAGATAGCCGTCGATAATATACTGACGGATATCGCCTGGAATGCTATTTTGAATCCTGGATATTATAGCGGTACAGATAGTACTCAGAGAGTTAAGGATGGTTTAGGAAAACGAACGGACTGGGGTGTATCCATACCTTCAAGTGTGTATTTGTTTTCATTGAAAAATGATACGAATGTATGGTATGCTTGGCTGACTGTGGAAGATCAGAGCAAGTTGCATCTTTTTGCAAGCGATCTGTTGGGTAAAGAAAGTGCTGATATCGAAGAAGAAAATGAACTGTGGTGGATTCGTGGGAATGATGACAAGGTTGTAATGCTGGGAGATTCCAAAAATGTATTGGTCGCCTTAAGTACGGACAAGACAGATAAAAAAGAACGAATGTTGGGCATCTGGAAACAACAAGCCACATCGATGACAGCGATTAAAACATTGACAGACTTCAAGTTTGAAAGTTCGGGTGATGTTCAATGGATGCAAAGAGGTAAGAAAGTTGTTGGGAGTTTGTCTTTTGCGAAAGGAATGATAAGCGGTGATTTATCCGTATCCAATAGTCTTCTTCGTTTGCCGAAAGAGGCAAAGGTGCGTGAACTACCCGCTTCTAATGTGTTGAATATTTACTGTCAAGCAGATATCAGACCTCTTTTGGAGAAGTATAGAGCGAGCCTCCTGCGTTATAATGTGCCAGTAGATACGTTAAATAACTACTATGGTGGGTATTTAGATTTGCAATGGCGGACTGGCGAAGTACTTCAAACAGATAGTATTATTGCTTATGACTATGACGAAAATTTCAATCCGATTGAGAAAGCGGAGTTAAGGGAAGAGCAGGTGCCCAATATCGTATTTACTTGTATAGCATCGCCACATTTGGCTGGGTATTTACCGGAAAAAATGTTCTATAAGTTTAATAAAGTGATTCAAGGTAATCAGATTAGCTTAAGTACAGCGTCGAATGTCAAAAATGAATATGCCTACCTCTCTAGTGACCGAGCTTTTCTTTTTTCTTATGTACGTCATGACGATGCTAAGCGATACTTGGGATGGATTCCTCAGTTAGATAAAATTGAAAAAATGGAAATCAGTGGAAGAGGAACGGGGAGTAGCAATAGGTTTGATATGGAGGTCGAGCTCAACGAGAAGAGCATACATGCGCTTTATCAGTTTTTTAACTAATCAAAATAGCGCATAAATTAAGAAAGGGTAAAGTCTATAACTTTACCCTTTCTTAATTTGGTCTACAATACTTTGAAATGCTTTAAGGCATTCCAGATACCGTCGCTATCAACATCGTCCGTGATATAGTCAGCTATGGTTTTCACTTCGGGGTTTGCATTGCCCATAGCCACTCCCAATGCTACATGTTGGAGCATTGTAATGTCATTTCCGCCATCACCAAAAGCCATTGTCTTTTTGATATCAATTCCAAAGTGTTCGCAGAAGATATCTATACCTACTTTCTTGCTTTGCCCCTTGGGGTTGACATCCGCAAATAAGGGGGTCCACCGAGAGGCTAATGAATTTGGCATTACTTCGCGCATAAACTGTTCTTCTTGCTCTGGACCTAAAAAGATATTGGTCTGAAGAATGGAATCATGTTCTACATTGTTCATGTCAACTAACGGTGGGACAGGTAGGTTGAGATGAGCATACATTCCTGCGATCTCGGGTGTGACGTCATGTATGGTCACTTCTTTTTCGGACATAAACGAAAAACTTAACGGTTGTTCGGTCGCATATTGGAGAAGGCTTTTGATATCTTTCGAATCAATAGCTTTTTTAAAGAGAACATGTCCTTCCTGAGAGACACAATAGCCTCCATTGAAAGTGATATATCCGTCGAAACCTAAATATCTTACATGGTCAATGCTATTGATGGAACGTCCTGTAGAAAGTATGATCTTAATTCCTTTATCTTGTAATTGTGCAAGTGCTTCTTCTGTGGATGGGGATACTTCGTGGGTTTTGAAACTTAGTAAGGTACCGTCTATATCAAAGAATACGGCTTCAATTTCTGGGTTGTGCATAGTAAATCTGTGTCTATCTCAAACTTAAAGAAAATGCTCGGCAATGACGAATTTCCACTGTTAAATTTGTATGAAAAACAGGATGTCGGTGATTAGTATATCCTATAAAAATAGGATGAGCAATAATGGATTTTGTATCTTTGTAGCCTAAAATCATTATTTGAGGTATGGTATTGTCTTCTTTTTTTGAAAAGCTAAATCAGCATATAGAACAGGGAAATTTTATAAAACTGTCATTAGGGAATTACCAAGGTTCTGAAAAAGGACTGAAACAGATTCATGTGAAGTTAGCTTCTATAAAACGTGAGATCAATCTGTCATTTACCTTTCGATACCAAACAAGAGATATCACTAAAAACTATGCGATAAAGGATGGTGTAGAGACTATAAAAGATTATTTAGCAGCAGGACAATTTAAGATAGTTACCTTGTTTGCTGAAGAAGCTAATATTGTATGTCAACAAAATAAGAAAGGAGTCTGGTCAGAACGAAGTGAAAAGCCAACGGCTAAGAAACCATCCGATTTAAGTCATGATGTGCAAAAACAACGTAAAATAGGTGATACCAAGAAATCCTATCTTCAGGCATTGCGTCTGACAGATGAAAGAGGGGAAGTCTATAAGGCAGCTCAGGATAAATGGCGTCAGATTAACCATTATATTGAGCTTTTGAGTTCGTCTTTAGCAGGGTTGAGTGCAGATCATTTGCTTAAGGTCGTAGATATGGGGGCGGGGAAGGGCTATCTTACTTTTGCTTTGTATGATTATCTTAATAACCAGTTAAATAAGAAAAGTGTTGTTGAGGGGATCGAATATAGAGAAGATTTGGTAGAGCTTTGTAATGGTATCGCTGGAGACGCTGGTTTTGACGGCCTGCATTTTTCACAGGGAACAATAGATGCTTATAGTTCTAAAGAGGAGCTTGATATTCTGATCGCGTTGCATGCTTGCGATACGGCGACAGATGATGCGATATTTAAAGGTATCCAACATCATGCTAAACTTATTGTCGTTGCTCCTTGTTGTCATAAGCAGGTACGTCGGGAATTAGAACGGGTAAGGAAAAAGAATGAACTTGATTTTATGATTAGACACGGCATTTTTCTGGAAAGGCATGCTGAGATGCTGACGGATAGTATTCGAGCATTAATCCTTGAATATTATGGTTATCAGACGAAGGTGATGCAATTTATCTCCGATGCACATACCCCTAAAAATGTAATGATTATTGCAGAGAAGAGAGCAACAACTTCTCAGAAGCAACAGGAAGTTCTAAACAAACTCCATGCAACGAAGGCCTATTTTGGAATAGACGTACACTATTTGGAGAAAATTTGTGGCCTTTAGTTTTGTGCTATAGCTGTTGGTAAAGTTCTAATGGCAATCCGTCAGGATCATTTAAAAAAGTGAATTTCTTTCCCGTGTATTCATCTATACGTATAGGTTCGACAGCGATATTCTGCTGTTGTAATCGGAGCACCCATTTGTCAATATGGTCTACAGCGAAAGCGAGATGACGTAATCCTAGTGCTTCAGGATAGGATGGACGTGGCACATGAGAAGGAAAGGTAAAAAGCTCAATGACATAATTGTTGTCAATAGCGAGGTCCAACTTGAAGGAACAGCGGTCTTCTCGATATACTTCGCTAAGGATTTCCAACCCCAATATTTGTGTGTAGAAATCCTAAGACCGAGCATAATCACTGGCGATAATAGCGATATGATGAATGCCTTTTATTTTCATATGTATATAATTATTCGTGCATTTGAATGTTTTCTTGATGGGACTTATGAATGCTTCGCATTTATTTCATGATCCGCCAACTGGCGGATAGGTTTGTTTCTTGATGGTCATTAACTTTATATTAGAATAGTGTAGGCGTTGAATTGCTTTTAGCATCCACGGGTTTCTTCGGAATATTCAAGTCGGTGCCGATAGTTTTATTTAGCTTTTCTATAAAATGTGCTGCTAATAAGGGAGATTCTACTTCTATGTTCTGATGTATGAAAAAGTAAAGTTGTTGCAAGCCTGCTTCTTTCCATTCTACAATGGTTTCTATCCATTCGTCTAATCGGGTATAGTCAGAAGGATGGTTGGCGCCTACATAGCGAACAAAAGCGGTCGGTGTGGTGAGGCGCATGTGCATCATGTCGCGTCTCCCAGCGGTATCGACGAGGACGTTGGTCTTGTTTGTTTCTTTTAATAATGCATAGAAACGTTCGGCTACGGATGGAGAGAACCATTCCTCATTCCGTACCTCTACGGCTAATGGATATCCTTTTGGAAAGTTTTTTAAAAAAGATTCTAGACGGTCAAAATCTTTAGGCTTAAAATTATCTATCAATTGGAGAAATGCCATACCTAACTTTTCTTCGAATAGTACAGTTGAATCTACAAAAGTATTGACCTTTTCGTCTGAATTCAACAATCTTCCAAAATGACTGATGGATTGAGGAATCTTAGGGAAAAATTTGAATCCTTCAGGAGTTTTATTCTTCCAGGTTTCAACTTGTGCTTTGGAAGGCGAGTTGTAGAATGTAGCATTCAATTCAATAGCATTGAATTGGGTAGAATAATAGGCTAATTCATCCTTTGTGCCACGGGGATAAAAGCCCTTTAAATCATTTTTATTCCATTTGGCACAGCCTACATATACTTCCATGGGAGTATGCTGTCTGTTTTGTTGTAATAAAATCAAAGATTCCTGCGGCGTTGGTGGTATTGTGAAGTCAATAACTGAAGGATCTGCTACCTGTCCGAATTTCATATATAAGTAATCTAATTTGCCGTAAAAATAGGCAGTTTTCTTGGAGTATTCCAATAAGTGCTTGGAATACTCGTTTGATAACTTTACGTTGATAGATTTAACTGATGTTAACGATATGGGGTGAATAATTGTTTTGCTATAGTTTTTTTAGATTGAGACGTAATGAATTCAATATAACTGATACGGAACTTAAGCTCATGGCTGCAGCTGCGATCATTGGAGACATGAGTATACCAAATGCTGGGAACAATAGCCCTGCTGCTATCGGTATTCCGATTACATTATATAAAAAAGCAAAGAGTAGATTCTCTTTGATGTTGCGCATCATCATACGGCTTAGGTCTATCGCTTTGGAAACACCTGTCAGTTCTCCTTTTAAGAGAGTGATATCTGAGCTTTGTATGGCAACATCAGTGCCTGATCCCATGGCAATACCTACATCAGCTTGGGTCAGAGCTGGAGCATCATTAATCCCATCGCCTGTCATTGCTACAACCTTTCCTTGCTGTTGCAGTTTGTTGATTTCATTTAATTTGTCATGGGGAAGCAGTTTGGCTTTAAACTCGTTTATACCTGTTTCCTTAGCCACGGAATGTGCTGTAAGTTCATTGTCACCTGTGAGCATCAATACCTGGATACCTAGATTTTGTACATGGGATATGATTTCTTTAGCATTGGATTTTATCTTGTCTTTCACTGCTATGAAACCAGCATATTTTTGGTCTATAGCGAGATAGGATACACTAGATCCGTTGGCTTGCAATTGAGCTACTTTATCTTTTATGGAAGTTGGAATGCTCGCCTCGTTGTCATGAAGTAAGGCTTCATTCCCCAGGTACGCATGTCGATCTCCTATGCGGGCAGAAACTCCCTTTCCAGTGATATTTAGGAAATCCTCAATCGTTGAGAGGGAAATGGATTTTTCTTCCGCTTTATTGACCATGGCTTCAGCTAGCGGATGGGAACTGTGGCTGTTGATTGAAGCAGCTATCTGGAGTATATCGTCATCAATGATATTTTCTGACCCCTCATACATAGTTACTTCAGGCTTGCCCTCTGTGATGGTACCGGTCTTATCGAGGATAAGATAGTCTATTTTGTGAAGTTGTTCGAGTGCTTCAGCTTTTTTTACCAGAATTCCGTTTTTTGCACCTTTACCTATACTTACCATCACAGACATCGGAGTGGCTAGTCCCAGTGCACATGGACATGCTACAATTAAAATAGCCAGGGCATTGGTAATAGCGTATGCCAACCTGTCTTCTGATCCGCTCATTAACCATATTGCAAAGGTTACTATGGCTATCAATATGACAATAGGGACAAATATTCGCGATATTCGGTCTGTAAGCTTTTGAATGGGAGCCTGGCTTCTACTGGCGTCATTGACCAGCTGTATGATCTGTGAGAGTAAGGTTTCCGATCCGATATGGGTAGCCTGCATGACGAAGCTTTGATTGCCATTGATGGTTCCACCAATTACGTTATCTCCTTTGTTTTTTTCTATAGGTAGAGATTCTCCTGTGATCATTGACTCGTCTACAGATGAGCTGCCTTCCGTGATAATACCATCGATAGGAACTTTGTCACCAGGGCGTACGCGTAGTATATACCCCTTTTTTATATCCGCTACTGCGATGCGTTTTTCGTTTCCTTCCTGTACCCATATAGCCTCGGCTGGTGTGAGTTTTATGAGCGCCTTGATGGCTGAGTTGGTTTTGGAATGAGCTTTTGCCTCCATGAGTTGTCCGAGTATCACTAGGGTGATGATGACGACAACGGATTCAAAGTAAAGGTGTGGATGAGCATTATGTTCGCGCATCTCTGAAGGAAGAACCTGTGGAAAAAGTAGAGCGACTATACTGAAAATAAAGGCCGCTCCAGTTCCCAATGCAATCAAACTGAACATATTGAGATTCCACGTTTTAAAGGAAGTCCAGCCTCGTTGAAAGAAAGTCCAGCCGGTATAAAAGATAACTGGCAAGGTAAGAATGAATTGTACCCAGCCGTTGATATGGGGCGGAATCAGTTGGCTTATTGGTTTTCCTGGGAGCATATCGCCCATAGAGAGGATGAAAACGGGTAAGGTAAAGATGACGCTGATTATCAGCTTCTTTTTCCATTCTTGATAGGCGTCATCTTCAGTTTCTGTTTGTTGGTTAGGGACGAGGTCCATACCACAGATAGGGCAGGCACCCGGTGTATCCTGTTGGATTTCCGGATGCATCGGGCAGCTGAATATGATTTTCAGGTTTGTCTCAGGGATTTTTTCGAGATTCATACCGCATATTGGGCATGTGCCAGCATTATCATATACTTTGTCGCCTTCACAATGCATAGGACAGTAATATTTTCCCACATTAGAATTGTCACTTTCTGGTGATTTGGCGTACTGTTGAGGTACATGCGTTTGGTGGACCTGTTCTATTGGTTGTAAGAACATGTTACATACAGGACAGCGGCCTTTTTCGGTATATATTTTGTCATGTCCCTCACAAAACATTGGACAGATGTATTGTCCACTTGGCGAATCATTAACTTGTTTTGGAGGATTCTGAGGGTGATTATGTGCGTGCTCGTGGATTTGATAGCTATTGCCTATTTCGTTGATTTTGTCTTGAAGTTTGGCAAGGTCCAAGTGGCCTTCGCTTTCTATTTCTGCTTTTCCTTCTTCTAATGAGATACGAGCATTTATGCCAGGTATTTCCTGGAGCTTGTTTTCTATTTGTGTACGACAACCATCGCAGGTCATACCACTGATATAATAGGTGTGTTTATGCATAATAGATCATGGTGTATAATACTGTTATAATAATGATAACACTAATTTCGGGTTAATGTTGGGCAGGATGTTATATAATTTTTAAGAAATGATATAGATTTCCTGCGATTTGTTTTTTTCGGATTGTATGTTGGCGAATCTAAATCATTTTACTTAAGTTTGATAGGAGAGGGACAGTAGGATACTATGTTTAAAGATCGGTTTATTAGTTTTTTGACGTTTGAGAAACGTTATTCGCCACATACTATAAAAGCGTATGAAATGGAGGTTAAAGGTTTTTTAGACTTTTTGGAAGCTGAAAATGTTCCCTTTGAGGAAGTCGATCATAAGCTGATGCGGTATTATTTTTCTCTGTTGCGGGAGAAGGGTAAAGAAGCAAGCTCTGTGAATCGAGCTATTTCTACCTTGCGTTCTTATTATAAGTTTTTGCAGCGGGAGCAATTGGTGGAGAAAAATCCTGTTCGTTTGGTCCAAGCATTGAAGACACCAAAGAAATTGCCTGTAGTTGTAGACAAGGATAAAATGAACCAACTATTGGATCATATGGATGCTGTCGCTGATGATTTCGAATCGTTGCGTGACTTTGTCATCATGGAATTACTTTTTGGGACGGGTATTCGGCTTGCAGAACTTTTAGAAATAAAAGAGAGTGATATTGACTTTTACAATAAAAAAATCCTTATATTAGGAAAAAGGAATAAGGAACGATTTGTTCCTTTACATTTAACCTTAATCGAAGAACTAAAAAAGTATTTAGAGAAAAAGAAAATTCAGAATTTAGAAAACATTTCCGAATATTTAGTCGTTACTAAAGAAGGAAAGAGGGCGTATCGCTTGTTAATTTATAGGGTGGTAAAAAAATACTTGAGTATGATCACTTCTCAGCAAAAAAGAAGTCCACATGTCTTAAGACATAGTTTTGCTACCTCTTTATTGGACAACGGTGCTGACCTCAATGCAATCAAAGAATTACTAGGTCATGCTGGATTGGCGGCGACTCAGGTTTATACGCATAATTCAGCTGAACGGTTAAAATCAATTTACAAACAAGCACATCCAAAGGCTTAAAAAAGGAGGAAAAATGAACATTACTGTGCAATCAATCAAATTCGACGCAGATCAAAAATTGGTAGATTTTATCAAGAGAAAAACGAGCAAATTAGAACAGTATTTGGACAATATCATTGAAGGCGTATGTTATCTTCGTCTGGAGAATGTGGATGACGAAGAGAATAAAGTGGTAGAGTTGAAGTTTAATATTCCAGGCAGCCAGCTTTTTGCCAAAGCACAGGCGAAAAGTTTTGAAGAGGCAACGGATATCGCTGTAGAGTCTTTGAGACGGCAGATCAACAAGCATAAGACAAAAACTAGAACCAACGCTAGTAATCACAAAGAGATAATTTCCACGGAGGAAGAGGAATTCTAAATCGGATATTTTCCTAGGCAAAAGCGGCTTGTTAATAAGCCGCTTTTTTTCTTTACTGGTTTTATTTGGATTAATTCTTGATTAAGTTTATATTTGCTCATCATTTAAAAATAGCGGTCTAAACAAAATAAGGTAGTAAGAAATGATTTGTCCATTAGCGAGTGTAGAAGAGGTGTTTGCAACCTCACAGGGGGCGGTTTACCAGTGCAGTCGAAAAAACTGTTATTGGTTAGAGTTTCAAGGTAACACTACGGCGTTTAAGGTCAGTGATTTTTTTGTATTCAAGCGAAGTGTTGATCAGATTGATATCGAAGCTATGCTGAATAACTCCTCCCGTTCTTTTGACTTTGAATTGATTATGCCATTTCGTACGGAACGCTGTTTTCTACTCTCCGTAGAAGATGTGCTTAACTTGCGAGATTTATTGGCCGGTGCGAAGTTCATGCTTGAATTAAATGGTCAGATTCGCTCTATCTTACGACGCGACGCTGTATTAGCAATCTAAGTGTAATTATTTTAAATCATATTGAGTCTAAACAACTTAGCTTTTTTAGGTTGTAATTTAGACTGAATTTGTATTGCATATTTTTTATCGATATCGCTTGCTTAGCCTTTATCTTTGTAATAACAAACAAAGGATTTATGTCATTTGTTATGTTTAAATAAAGTGTAAAAAATAAAAAATAACGATATGAAAGATTTATTAAAATTAAAATCATCGCTAGCCGAAGAGATAGAAAATATATTAAACGCGCAAGTAAAAATCGAAGCTCATTCATCCGCATTATACCTAGCTATGTCGGCTTGGTGTGATGACCAAGGCTTAGACAATTCATCGAAGTTCTTTGCAAAGCAATCGGATGAGGAGCGTGAGCATATGCTGAAGCTTTTTAACTACATCAATGATCGTGGCGGCAGAGCTATCTCTCCTGAGATTACGAATATCCCTGTTGATTTTGAATCATTCCGTGGTGTTTTTGAGCAAACGCTAGAGCAGGAAATGTTTGTTACAGAACAGTTCAATAATATGGCTGACAAATGTATGAAAGCGAAAGATTATGTTACTTTCAATTTCTTACAATGGTTCTTAGCAGAGCAAGTAGAAGAGGAGTATGTAGCTAGACGTATTCTTGAGTTGTTCGATGTTATCGGCGAAGAAGGGACTGGCCGTTGGGAAATTGATAAGCACCTTGTTAAGGTAGCTTACGACGGAGAATAGTTTTTACATTCATAAAAAATATAAAAGGCTATCGGTATACCGATAGCCTTTTGTGTATACGATAAATCAAGATTTATCGTTTTATAGTATAAACTTTTCTATCTTTTTTTTGGATAGCAATATTTTAGTATATTGAACTAATTAGATTTTGCAAGCCGATTCGTGAAATTCTCGTGGTGTAAAATAGCAGTTGTTTTTATTGTATTTGCTTGCCAAGTGCTCGTGAATACTGCTTTTGCACAGCAAAGTGTATATGGGCGTGTATTGGATACGGCCGGTAATCCTCTTAAGTCTGCAAGTATTCGGTTGGCAACTGAATCGGACACCTTGAATCAAATGACGGATTTCTTAGGTTATTTTACGTTTTCGAATTTTAGCGGGAAAAACGTTCTGCTTAGTTATTCCATGTTGGGATATAAAAGTGAGACTAGATCTTTTTTTATCGATGGTACCGAGGGGAAGGTGGAAGCTCCGACTCTTTGTTTGGAGCCTTTTGCTGTCGAAATAGCCGATGTCAATATTTTAAAGGTTATACCCGTTGTTGTAAATGGGGATACTGTGCAATTTAATTTCAATGCTTTTGAGTTTCGAAAAAATTCATTGTTGGAAGATGCTTTAAAAAGTCTCCCTGGTTTCCAGGTGGCAAGGGACGGTTCTGTCACTTTCAATGGACAACCAATCAAGAAGGTAAAGGTGGATAACAAGGTGTTTTTTGGGGGGGACTTATTGACTGCAACCCGTAACCTACCTGTAGATTTTATAAAAAATGTTCAAGCGATTGATTTTTATGGAGATAAAGAGGAGGAAACAGGTGTTAAAAAAGGTGATGCAGAGAAAATTCTTAACATCTCCTTAAAGGAAGATCATAAAAAGATATACTTTGGACAAGTAACGGGTGGAGGCGGTACGAACTCTCGTTATCTGGGGAGTTTTGGTGCTAATAAGTTTGACGATGGTAGGGAGGTGTCTGTTTTAGGTTCGTTTAATAATACGAATACGAATCTTTTTAGTTTTGGTAGTCCAGAAGGAGGTAATCGTAACCGCAGTTCTATGGATATTGGGGACTATGCAGATCCTATTGACGGATTGAACGAGGTTAGTTCTGCAGGAATTAATTTCTCGGATCGATGGGGCAATAATACCAGTTTCAATGCGAGTTACAGTTTTGTGCGACAGAATAACGAAACGGAAGGTATATCGAAGTTGACATCGACTTATATCGGTAACAAAATCGAACGAGAAGAGTCTTATAAAATCAATAATATTGATCAAAATCATAAGTTAAAACTTGGTTTTGATACAAAATTTGATAATTCAGATTTATTGAAGATTGATGGTAATCTGACTTTTAATAAACTCCGTGGAACGAATGTCAAAAGGACTCGACTCACCAATGCAAGTACAGAGAATCTTGGACGGTATGAGGATGAGTCTAATCAGCTTAGCCCAAATGGAGATTTTGAAGCGACCTATTCTAGATCATTCGAAAAAAAAGGACGTAAATTAGTGGGGCATGTCGTTTTGAATTCTAATAATGTAGAGAAGCGGGAGAGTGTGTTTGAGGAGTATGATGAGGCGACTCGAGATCCTGCTGAGGGATTCCTTCAAAATCAGTTTATCAAACAGAACAATTATACGAATTCCACAAAAGCATCGGTATCCTACGTGGAACCTTTTTTAGACCATAGTTTGTTCGAGTTTAGTTATGAGTTTGATGTAACACGAATAGAAGCTGTAAGGCTAGTTGAGGATAGGTCTGTCTCGATGATGCCCAGGTATATTGATTCGCTGACCGTTGATTATGATTACTTCTTTAAAAACAATAAGACAGGAGTAACGTATCAGTATGAGCCCAATAAGAGATTTAGAATGATTGTTGGATTTGCCGTGCAGCCGCTGTACATGGAAGGAAAATTGACTAACGATACGATGACATATAAGTACGATAATATTAACTTGATGCCGACTGCAAAAATTATTTATCGTTTTTCTAAAGAAATGGACTGGCAGCTGGATTATAAGGGGAAAAATAATCAGCCCTCTTTTAACCAGATAGTCCCTGTGGTCGATAATACAAATTCTAGAAACATTATTATCGGAAATCCTGAATTGAAAGCAGAATCAGCCCATCGGATTGCAACTACGTTGAGAAAGAGTTTTTCCTCTAGTATGCAGTATTTTGAGACTAATTTTGCCTATAATTTTATACTCAATAAAATTGTCAGTGATAAGCGTTCGAACATTAACTCGACTATTCAGGAGACTACTTTTAGGAATACAACAGGATACTATGATTGTCGATGGTATTATATGTTTAATACCCCGTTTATCAATGATGATTTTCAATTAGACCTTACAGGGAATAGCGACTATTTTAATAACCTATCTTTTATTGATGAAAAGAAACGTACAACGAAGCAGCTGATTTTCAATCAATCAGTTCAGTTGAAGTACTTGTGGAGCGACTATGTTGAATCTGTTTTTAATGCCAACTATATGTGGAATAATACAAGGTACGATATTCCTTTTAGAACGAATATTAATGTAGAGACTATGTTTTGGGGATTGGGAGCCAGGGGCTATCTAAATGATAATCTGTCGCTGGGCTTAGAAATGTCCCAACGTTATAATAATGGTTATACCAATGACTTTATGAATAAAAACCAAACGATAATGAATGGTTTTGTGGAGTTGACTTTCTTTCGTAATAAATCTGCTTTGTTAAGGCTTCAAGGCTATGATTTATTTGATCAAAATAAGACCATGGGGATTGTTTCTGAATATATAGGAAATGATGTCTATGAAGCTAAAAACAGCAGATTGGGACGGTACTTTATGCTCTCTCTAAATGTTCGTTTACAAAAATTTCCTAAAAAATAATGATGTATGCCGTTGTTATAACTGAATTCGGTGGCCCCGAAGTGTTGCAAGTAGAGGAACGGGAGATTCCTGAGGTAGGCGATAATGAAGTCTTGATAGAAGTGAGTGCTGCTGGAGTGAATAGACCAGACATCTTTCAACGTAAGGGTAATTATCCTGCACCAGCGGGTGTTGTTGCAGATATTTCTGGCCTTGAGGTAGCGGGAGTAGTTGTTGGTGTGGGGAAAGCTGCTCGTGGGGTTAAAGTAGGCGATCGAGTGATGGCATTGCTGGCAGGTGGAGGATATGCACAATATGTGGCAGTTGACGCTATGCTTTGTATCGTTATCCCCGATCATTTGCCCTTTGTGGAAGCCGCGGGTATGCCAGAAACTATATTTACGGTATGGCACAATGTTTTTGAAAGAGGGGAATTGGTCAAAGGGGAGCGCTTTTTGGTTCATGGAGGTGCTGGTGGGATTGGAAGTGCAGCCATTCAATTAGCCCATCTTTTCGGAGCAGAGGTGTTTACGACGGTTGGTTCATCTGATAAAATATCTTTCGTCCAGGAGTTGGGGGCTTCAGCTATCGTCAATTATAAAGAGTCTGATTTCGAAGAGGTGTGGAGCGGAGTCGGTATGGATGTCATTTTGGACAGTATCGGAGGTTCTTACTTTGAGAAGAATATCAATATCTTGTCTGAGGAGGGACGACTTGTCGTTATCAATGCGATGCAAGGGGCTAAAGTCGAACTTAACCTGATTAAAATGATGCAAAAGCGTGTTCATCTTACAGGAAGTACATTGCGTAGTCGATCCATAGAGTTTAAGAGGAGTCTGGCCGATGCAATACGCAGACAGGTCATGCCTCTTGTAGATAAAGGAGCGTACAAAACTCCAATAGCGGAAGTTTTTTCTTACAAAGACGCATCCGCTGCCCATGCGCTTATGGAGAGTCGTTTTTTCCAAGGAAAAATTATTTTAGGTTTTTGATGCTGCTAAAATAATTTAGCAGTTTGCTTTGTCGGAATATTTTTGGATATTTATGTTTTCAAAATATAACCAGCATGAAACTGAATTTAGTATTATTGGTGTTTTTTTCCTTGTTTGCCCCCTATAGTTTTGGCCAAAAAATTAGTAAGACCGAAGCGCCTCTTGAATATGTAAGTACGTTAGTAGGTACACAATCTACTTATTTTCTTTCCAGTGGAAATACCTACCCTGCAATTGCTATGCCTTGGGGAATGAATTTTTGGAGTCCGCAGACTGGAAAGATGGGCGATGGGTGGATGTATACCTATACGGCTGAAAAAATCAGAGGATTTAAGCAGACGCATCAACCCTCTCCATGGATGAACGATTACGGACAATTCAGTGTCATGGCTATGGTAGGGAAGCCTACTTTTGATGAAAGTGAAAGAGCAAGTTATTTTTCACATAAGGCGGAAATTGCAAAGCCTCATTATTATTCTGTGTATTTAGCCGATTATGATACACAAGTAGAGGTCACGCCGACAGCCCGTGCTGCTTATTTCCGATTTACTTTTCCAAAGACTGACTCTGCTTTTATACTTATCGATGCTTTTGACAAAGGTTCTTTTGTAGAGGTCATCCCTGATGAAAGAAAAATCGTTGGATACTCTACAAAAAATAGTGGCGGTGTCCCTGATAATTTTAAAAATTACTTTGTCTTGGAATTCGATCGCCCTTTCTCTGCTATATCCACGTTTGCTGATTCTATTTTACAAAATGGACGGTTTAAAGTTAAAGCGGAACATGTGGGGGCTATAGTAGGTGTGCGTACTGCTGATAGAAAGGACCCGGTTTTAGTTAAGATCGCTTCTTCTTTTATTTCACATGATCAGGCGCGCTTGAACCTCAAAGAACTGGATGGACTCAGTTTTGATCAAGCGGTAGAAAAAGGAGCTACTGTCTGGAATAAAGAATTAGGGAAATTAGAGATAGAAGGGGGAACTGTAGATCAGATACGAACTTTTTATTCTTGCTTATACCGCTCTCTGCTTTTTCCACGTATGTTTTATGAGTATGATGCAGCAGGCAAAGTGATGCATTATTCTCCTTATAATGGTGAGGTTCTACCAGGGTACTTGTTTACAGATACAGGTTTTTGGGACACGTTTAGAGCTTTATTTCCTTTTCTGAACTTGATGTACCCCGAAATGAGTCTGAAGATGCAGGAGGGGCTTGCCAATGCCTATCGTGAGGGGGGATGGTTGCCTGAATGGGCCAGTCCAGGTTATAGAGATATTATGGTCGGCAACAATTCAGCGTCTGTGGTGGCTGATGCTTGGATAAAGGGCGTGCGCTCTAAAGATATAGATGTGTTGTTCGAAGCTGTAAAAAAAGGATCGATGCACGAGGGACCGCTTACTGCTGTAGGTCGTGCTGGTGCTCCTTATTACAATACATTGGGCTATGTACCTTATGATGTGAAAATACATGAAAATGTAGCGCGGAGCCTAGAGTATGCTTATGATGATTTTTCGATTTATCAATTGGCAAAATCACTGAATAAGACAAAGGAAGAGATTGATTTTTATAAGCAGCGTTCTTTCAATTACAAGCATCTTTTTGACCCCGAATCGGGACTGATGCGTGGAAAGAATGAAGACGGCCATTTTCAACATCCTTTCAATCCTTTCAAATGGGGCGATGCATTTACCGAGGGCAATAGTTGGCATTACAGTTGGTCTGTATTTCAGGACTTTGAAGGATTAGCACAGTTGTCGGGCGGGCATAAAGCGTTGGAAGCTAAACTGGATTCTGTTTTTACTTTGCCGCCTGTTTTTGATGATTCTTATTATGGTTTCCCTATTCATGAGATAAGGGAGATGCAAATTGCAAATATGGGACAATATGCACATGGTAATCAACCTATACAGCATATGCCTTATGTATACAATTATATAGGAGCTCCTTGGAAAGCGCAGTATTGGGTCAGAGAGACTATGAATCGAATGTATACTCCTAATCCTGATGGTTATTGTGGTGATGAAGATAATGGACAGACATCAGCTTGGTATGTATTCTCGGCTTTAGGGTTTTACCCCGTGACTCCATCTACTGATGAATATATCATAGGAACACCTTTATTTGATAAAGTCACCTTACATTTTGACAAAGGAAAGAAATTAATCATTACTGCGGAAAATAACAGTGACAAGAATAGGTATATAAAGTCTATGCGCGTTAATGATAAAAGCTATAGCAAAAACTATCTTATTCATGGCGAAATAACAAAAGGAGGGCGCATTAATTTTTTAATGGATGCAGTGCCTAATAAGGGTAGGGGAATCGATCCAGAAGATTTGCCGTTTTCCCTTAGTAAATAGAAACGGTAGAAGGGATGATACCATCTAAAAACGATAATAAATTGTTAAATTAGATGCATCGACGGAATACCTGTAGAAGGAAAGCTTTTAATAGTTAGTTTGCCCCAAGAGAGGTTAGAGCTAATCTAGATAAAGCTTTTTTAGGCGATCAGAGGCAGTGGGTTGTCTCGGGCTAATTACAGCCGTACATTAGAAAAGAGTATTATCAAAGAATAGGATATGCGTATAGATGCCCACCAATATTTTTGGTTGTTTGATCCGTTGACGGATACTTGGATTACAGAAGAAATGAAGGTAATCCAGCGTAATTTTCTGCCCAACGACATTTCGAAGACGCTTAAAGATCATCGTTTAGATGGAGCAGTTTTAGTACAAGCTCATCAGTCTCTAAGAGAGACCGATTTTCTGATCGAGTTGGCAGATGCTTATAAGATGGTCAAAGCCGTTATCGGGTGGATCGATCTAGGGGCAGAAGATATAGAGGAGCAGCTTTTGAAGTTTTCCGGAGTTCCCGTTGTGAAAGGTTTTCAGCATAATGTGGAAGCAGAGATGGATGTTGATTTTTTGATGCAGGATTCTATTCAGCGAGGAATTAGGGCGCTTACACAACATCATTATACCTACGATCTGTTAATACATCCACGACATTACACCAGTACATTACAATGTGTGGCCAGTAACCCCGACCAGGCATTTATGTTGGACCATATGGCTAAACCAGCTATTGAGGCTGGAGATTTTGATGCATGGGCATCTTTTATAGAGAGCCTATCTGTATTCCCCAATGTATACTGTAAAATTTCAGGACTTGTTACTCAGGTTGATGGGGAGAATTGGACCTTTAATGATTGTGTGCCTTATGTAAAACATGTTATATCTTGTTTTGGAAAGCATCGCGTTTGTTTTGGGTCAGATTGGCCGAAAAGTTTAGTGGCGGCTACATATGAAGAGGTACTTTCGATTGCAGAAAGATGTGTGGAAGGGTTTGGCGAAGTCGAGCAGGCTGATTTTTGGGGGCGAAATGCTGTACGGTTTTATGGGATAACGTAACTTTCTATTTATATAAGAAGTTCCAAACAGATTTTTTTCTCCGTTCCACTTCTTTTCTGTCATGTATGAGCTCATGCGCGAGTTTGTCGATGACCAATTCGTTTTCACTGATCAATTTATCGGACAGGGCTACTATCTTTTGAATGTTTGATTTACTGGCGGCATCCATTCCAGGATCAATAGAGGACAGGTTGCTTGGTTCTATGCGGATGTAATTGCCTGCATGGTTTACAGAGCGAAATAGTTGTTTAATAAAATAATCATTACTCTCTGAGGAGCTCGAAGTCATGATATCCACTAAAGCGGGGCCAATAGAGATGGCCCATTTTTTCTTAAAATCTTCGTAATTGTAGGCGTTTTTTGTGATTCCTGTGCCTAGTGAAAGAATGTGTATGTCATTTATGCTGAAAGTGTTAAAGTTTTTTAATACTTCAATAAGGGCAGATATCGCCGGGTTGTGCGCGAATAGTCCGCCATCGACGAGTACATAGCGCGTATTGGCGAGGGAGAATATCTCAGCTACTGAAAAAAAAGTTGGTGCAGCGGAGGTGGCCCTACATACGTCTCGCAGGTAAAAGTCTCTTGAGTCACCGTGACTTATGGCTTTTTGTTGTCTGAAAAGGTGGTTTTTGCGAAGCTCAATATTGTATGCTGTTATGATACAGGGTTTGATGAGCTCACTCAGTTTGGTGTCTCCAAAATAATCAGCGAGTATTTTTTCGATAACCTCTTCGTTATATATTTCACTGACTAAGCCAAATTTGCTTAAGAATTTTCTCCACTTGCTGGCTGAAAATATACTTTCTCCGTGTTCGAGGTAGATATCTAAAGCTTCTCTCGCAGAGTATTTTGGTTTAGAGGGATCTTGTTCGGAGGGAAATAGCAGAATTGATGTTAATATGCCACCGGTACTGGTCCCTGAGAAAAAGTCGAAGTATTCGGAAATATGGGTTTGGGGATTTCCACTGATTTCTTTTAGTCTGTCTTCAAGGGCGACTATCAGCATACCGGGGATTATTCCCCGTATTCCGCCGCCATCAATGGAAAGTATTCGCTTCATTTCTTCTTGTTGCTTGAAGCTAAAAATAGCGAATTAGTTATGGAAAAGCAAGGAGGGGCTAATTCATCACCCCTTGACCTGCTTGTATTTCTGCGATGTCTTTTTGTGCGATTAACGTCGTTGGTTTTGCTTTTAATACTTTTGATTGCGCTAAATAAGTCTTATTTTCTGCATAAATAAAAAGCATTGTCCCGTCTTTAATCGTATTTATGATCGGCTTGGCTAAATCCCTTGGTAGAGCTGGGCATCCATAACTGCGTCCCAGTCTGCCTGTAGAATTGATTATTGACTGGCTGCAGTAATCAGCTCCGTGTACCACTACCGCTCTAGGCTTGGCCTGGTCATTAATTCCTTTTTCCAGTCCGTCAAGCACTAAAGAGTATCCGTTTCCTCCTTGATAGGTATTCGAGGTTTTGTAAAATCCGAGCGAACTCTGGTGGGAACCATGACTGTTAGAAAAAGATGTGGCATACTTTTCTCCACTGTTTCTTCCGTGAGATACAATGGTATGAAAGAGCATTTTTTTGTTTTTTAAATCAATTACGGCCATACGTTTTTCCGTAGAGGGTAGCGAAAAGTCGATTACGGTGATTATGTCCTTATTTTTAAAGGACATGTTTTGATAACCTTTCATGGCCATTTCGAATGCTTCAAACTTAAGTTTTCCTTCTAAGGCTATTTCCTTGTAGAGTTTTACAATGGAAGACTCACTTTCATCTTCTTTGAGTGAATCTACATGTTGCGCTGTAGGGATAGTTTGAGGTTTAAGTTGATTAGGTTTGCTGAATATGGCATAAAAGCCCGCCAGTGATGTCAATCCTATAATAGCTATTGTTTTTTTCATATACACACATTTTCCTTCCGCATACAAAGGTCGTTACCAATGTGTTATAAAAATGTTAAGAAATGTTAATTCTTTTCGATAGGATTAATCTATGACAATTACAAGCGACGAAAACGGCTTTATCCAGTCATAAACGAACTTCGCATGGGATGATGCATTTCTTACACACATATGTGAACGAGGGGTTGTGCCTAATGTCCAGCTGTACTCGATGATCTTCGCTTTGGGGTCATTTGTGGGGACACCATGTATATATGCTCCGTTGGTAAACCGACTTGCCCATGGGGCATAGCCTGCTATATTGGTCGTTCCGTCTGCATAATAGAACATTTTTGGTTTTTGTTCTTGTAGTAGATAAATGCCCACGGGTGTTTCCATACCATAGGGCGGATTGTGTTTGCCTGTCGTGGAGGGATTCATACTTCGTATGATCCAGCTGTCATTTTTATGTTCCAAGGCACATATATTTTGATTGGTCACGTCTACGACAACAATATGTTTGAAGGAAGCGGTGTCCCCTATGGCTTTTATATAGCGTTTTGGGATATCCCATTCGCCTTCGATGTTCGTAAGACCTTTAATACGAACCATATTTAAGGTGTCGCTTGATAGCAATTTGACCAGTGAACCATCCCGACCGTATATCGTTGGTACTTTGGTCTCACCGATTTTATAAAGAGGGGCAGACTGATAGCGTTCCGTTCCGAGTGTGTCCGACACCCTTTTATAGGCATTTCGCTTGAAATTTGCTACTGTTGGAGCTTCTCCATTTTTATGTTTGTAGTTTGCGACTAAAGCATAATTGTTATGCTCGCGTTGGAAGTTTTCGATGTAGGCCAATTTCTCTTTGATTTTATCCCACTGGAATACGCGGAATGTATCTTTGTATTTGTACTTGTCTTCTAGTGTGTATTTGTCATATATAAGCTCTTTGGTGAGCGTGATGTCTGCCGCTGTCCGTGGACGCATTTTCTCTTTTTCCTCTTCTTCTTTTTTTGCTTGGGCAATACTATCTATTTTTAATTTTTCCTTATCTACAGTTTGAGGTGATGCCTTGCGGTCACAGGAATAAAATAATGTAAGCGCAATGGTAAAGACCATAAAACTGTTAGCGCGGCTTATGCTACGTAAGTATTTCATATAAGGGTTAAACTTAATAATCAGAAAAAGTATAGCAACGTTTGTACCAAAAATGATTGAACGTCTTTTTATTAGGGTTTTCGTTTGAAAAATCGCTGGTTTCAGCTAGTTAAAAGATTGTGGCATGATAAGTCCGCTCAAGTCCCCATAAGTCCGTTAAAGTCCGCTCAAATCCGTTATAGGTAGTGTTTAGCTGGTGTGTAGCAAAGAGATTTCTAGAGGATTTTCGGCAGCAATGACGTGTTTTTGATTGGATATTGGACGATCCTAGATAATAGGGAATAGTTTGGTCTCGATTGACCTATTGAACAGCTGTAACTTGTCGAAAAACGGTTTATTGACCGGGTTTTCCTGTAAAAGGTATGGTAGGTAGATTACCTTGGTGTTTGTTGAAAGTTGGTAATAACCCATATGTAGACCATTGTTTTTTTGTACGGCACGAACTTCTTTTAGTTCTGTTACATCTTTTAGTAAGTTGAATTCGAGAGATTTGCCATTAATCCATTCTATATGTACATCTTGGGTTTCTGAGTCATAATGTATCTGTTGGTCCCGTATTGTTTTGACGTGATTATTGAGTACAAAGAACTGAGCGATTAGGTATATGCTTATAGGTAGCATAATTAATGCAATCTTGAATTTTGCAGCTAGGGCTACTATGAGAATCAATAGTACTAATCCAGAACCTACCGTATATAAGGTGCGTTTTAACCCTCTTTTTAGGAGCTGTGTTGGAGCTGTGACTTCAATAATTCGGGAAGAGTTTATTCGCTGCGATGGTTTATTGAAGTTGAAAAAATTAAGCCGGCGGAGTGTGAAGTATATCAACACCGCCAGCAAAATACCTATGATGATTATTTTTCCCAAAGTATGGTCTTAATATAATGGGTTAATACTGTTCATTCTCATTTGGATAATCTAACGCCTTGACATCAGCTACATATTGTGCTGCTGCATTGGTAATCTCTTGATAGAGGTTGAGGTATTGACGTAAAAATTTAGGTTTAAAATCTTTGGTCATTCCGAGCATATCATTAACAACCAAAACTTGTCCATCACAACCATTGCCGGCCCCGATACCTATTGTAGGGATGTGTAAGGATTTTGAAACCTCTTCTGCCAGTTGCGCTGGTATTTTCTCTAGTACGATAGCAAAACAGCCTGCTTCCTGTAGAGCGAGTGCATCGGTTTTTAGTTTTTCTGCTTCAGCCTCGTCTTTTGCACGGACACCAAATGTTCCAAATTTATTGATGGACTGTGGTGTTAGTCCGAGGTGACCACATACGGGGATACCAGCGTTTATTATTTTTTTGATGTTATCAATTATTTCTTCACCACCTTCTAGTTTAAGTGCATGTGCTCCTGATTCTTTCATCATTCTTACTGCAGCTTCGTATGCTTTGTCAGTCGATCCCTGATACTCACCAAAGGGAAGATCAGCTAAAACGAGTGCGCGTTGGCATCCTCTAGCTACCGCTGATGTATGATAGATCATATTGTCGAGCGTAATTGGGAGAGTGGTTTCGTACCCGGCAAACACATTTGCTGCAGAGTCGCCTACTAGAATAACGTCTACTCCTGATTCATCTAAAGCTCTCGCCATAGTATAGTCATAGCCAGTCAGCATACTTATTTTTTCGCCACGAAGTTTCATTTCCTTGATGCTAGAAGTAGTGACGCGCTTAATGATTTTATTTACGGACATGATATAATTGTTTTGTTGCAAAATTATAAATAATAAAGGTGCTGTCTGCATATTAATGTAAAAACCTTATGTTGCTAAATAGTCGCCTAGTTTTTATATTTTTGCACTATGATTCAAAACGACAACCGTTTATTTAAATTTCCGAAATTCAACGATCTTATCATTTACGAAGATGATAATCTTATTGTTATCAATAAACCCCCTTTTATTGCTTCTTTAGATGAGCGTGAGGGGGGAGAAGTTAACATCCTTCGTTTAGCAAAACGTTATTATGGTGATGCGCAGATTTGTCACCGATTGGACAAGGATACTTCTGGAGTGCTTCTTATAGCAAAGAATCCAGAGACTTATCGTTTGGTTTCTATTGAGTTTGAAAAGAGAAGGGTGAATAAAGTGTATCATGCTATTATACAGGGAACCCATACTTTTGATAACCTTACCGTTGATTTGCCTATCTTGAACCAGGGAAATAAGAATGTGAGTATTGATCGGGCAAATGGTAAGCAGGCAGAAACGATTTTTAACAGTATACGTTATTTTAAACATTTTACACTTGTGGAATGTCGGCCTATTACAGGGCGGATGCACCAGATCCGTATACATTTGGCAACACAACATGCTGCTATCGTAGGGGATTCGATGTATCGGGGTAAGCCTGTTTTTCTATCGCAGATAAAAAGGCGTGGTTTTACGATGTCCAAAGATGAGGAGGAATTGCCAATAATGAAGCGTTTTGCACTTCATTCAAAAAGTGTAGCCTTTACTATTGATGGAAAGAGTTATGCTTTTGATGCGGAGTATCCGAAGGATTTTGCTACTTTACTTAAGCAATTGGAAAAATTTGACACCTAATTTCTGGAAATGATGGCAGAAAAGAAGAAAATTAAAAATATTGTCAGTTGGATTGTTTTCGTGGTGCTGATGGGCTTGGTCCTATGGTCACCGAGTCGAATTTTTATACAGCAGCAGCTGATGAAAATCGGCTTTTTTAAGCCAAAATTGGAAAAGCCTGTTGAGGCTCAGGCCGGTGATAAGGAGAGTGCTCCCGATTTCATCGGTGACAAAGCATCATTCTCTAGTGCAGATAATATTGTCTATGATACGGAACAGCTCAAAGGTAAGGTGCTGTTTATCAATTTTTGGGCGACATGGTGCCCACCTTGTCGAGCAGAAATGCCGTCAATCCAGAAATTGTATGATAAATTTAAGGCTAACGATAACATCGAGTTTTTGATTGTGGAGATTGAAGGAGATGTAGAAGGGACGGAGAAGTTTTTAACAGACCAAAAATTGAAACTACCTATCGTATATCCTAATGGTGAAATTCCTTCCAATTGGTTGGGAGGAGCCATTCCTACTACTGTGATATTGGATAAGAATGGGAAGATTGCTGCAAAAGAAGAAGGTATGTATGATTACTCGACTAAAGAGGTTGAAGCATTCGTGCAGAATCTTATTGATCAATAAAAGTTAAATGAATAGACAGGAGTTAATAGAACAGATTAAAGAGAAGCAATCTTTTCTTTGTGTTGGTTTAGATACGGACATTACTAAGATACCGGCTCATCTTCTTGATGAAGAGGATCCTATTTTTGCTTTTAATAAAGCTATCATAGAAGCTACTGAAGATCTCTGTGTTGCGTATAAGCCTAATATTGCGTTTTATGAAAGTTATGGTGTTCGTGGCTGGCATTCGTTGCAAAAAACATGGCAAGCAATTCCCAAGAGCTGTTTTAGTATAGCAGATGCCAAACGTGGAGATATCGGTAATACATCTAATATGTATGCGCAGGCTTTTTTTGACGAGGCTGTGTCGGGGATGGGATTCGATTCGATTACTATAGCACCTTATATGGGTAAGGATTCTGTGACGCCGTTTTTAGATTTTGAAGGGAAATGGGCGATAGTGCTTGCGCTGACTTCCAATTCCGGAAGCAAGGATTTCCAGAATTTTTCCAATACAGATGGTAAGCAGTTGTTTGAAGAGGTAATCGATAAAGTCAATACTTGGGGTACTGTAGAGAATCTGATGTATGTGGTGGGAGCTACGCGTGGGGAAGCTTTTTTGAAGATTCGTGAGCATGCGCCAGATCATTTTTTACTTGTTCCCGGAGTGGGAGCTCAGGGAGGATCGCTTCAGGATGTATGTCAGTATGGGATGAATAAGGATTGTGGTTTGTTGGTGAATAGTACCCGCGGTATTATCTATGCTTCGAGTGGTAAGGACTTTGCGGAGCGGGCTAGAGAAGAGGCACAAAAGTTACAGAAAGAAATGGAATTGGAGCTTATCAAGGCTGGAGTCATTTAATTGATTACTGTTGCTATCTTAAGAGCTAAGATATATAAAAGGAGCGACCTGTCTAGGTCGCTCCTTTTTAGCTTATAAATCCCTTGACATACTGTTTGGTGATCTCATTTTGAGGGTTCAGGAGAATGTCTTCTGTTTTTCCAAACTCTATTATTTCGCCATTGTATACAAAGATGATGTAGTCAGAGACTCTTCGTGCCTGACGAAGTATATGAGTTACTAATACGATGGTGTATTCGCTTTTCAGGTCTATCAATAGATTTTCGATAGTCTGTGTAGATATAGGATCCAAGGCCGACGTACTTTCGTCACCAAGTATAATCTCAGGCTGCACAGCTAGGCCGCGGGCTAGACAAAGACGTTGCTGCTGCCCTATAGACAATGTCGTCGCAGAATGGTGGAGTCTGTCTTTCACCTCCTCCCACAGTCCCACGTTTTTTAATTGGGTTTCTACAATTTCTTTTAAGACTGTTTTGTCCCGTTGACCATGTATGCGTGGTCCATAGGTGATATTTTCAAAAATAGACATAGGTAATGGGAAGGGGCGTTGGGAGAGTAGCCCCATTTTTTTTCTGATGTGTGTGACTTCGGCGTCTTTAGCGTAAATGTCTTCCCCATTAACCAGTACGGAGCCATTTATTTTTACGTTTTTGCTGTCATCCATCAATCTATTCAGTGTTTTCAGTAATGTTGTTTTTCCACAACCTGACGGTCCTATAATAGATGTGATCGAGTTATTGGGGATTGCTAAATTTATGTTTTTAAGAATGTGTTTCCCTTCGATGTGTACATTCAGATCCTTGATTTGTATGTGTGGCAGTTGCATCTGCGTTACAGTCTGTGTTTCTTTTGTCGCGAGGCTAGTATATGTGTGCATATGACAATGATTAGAATGATAAATGTTAATATAAGCGCGGAGGCATAAGCTCTTCCCTGTACTTCGGGGATCGGGCTGCTAAGCTGAAAAAAAATGGCTAGTGGCAATGTTGCTGCTGGTTCGTCGAGATATAAGGGAAGATTATCGCTGAACCCTGTAGTTAGCAATACCCCTGCTACATCTCCGATTGCTCTTCCAAAGGCGAGTAGAAGGGCTGTGAATAGACCTGGTTTGATATACTTCAATAGTATCTGGGCGGTCTGCCATCGTGTAGCCCCCAATGAGGTAGCGGTGTTTTTGAGGTCTAAAGGAATGGTTTTTAAAAGTTCATCCAGCGTACGTACCACTATAGGGATGGTGAGGAGTGTGATCGTAATGACACCCCCCAATAGGGAAGCACGAATTCCTAATGTAATCATCATACTGAAGGCAATGGCTCCATATACAATTGATGGTATGCCAAATAGTATATCAAACAAGAGTTTTGATACCCGGGCCAGGGTAGAGGTCTGATCGACGTAGGCATTGAGGTAGATGGCGATAGGTAACCCTATTAAGCAAGCTAGTATTGTAGATAGGCCCGCTAGATAAAAGGAACCCAAAATTGCATTGAGTATCCCTCCTTCTTTACCAATATAGAAACCGCCTTGAGGTGTCTGGCTGATCATGTCCCAAGTGAGGTAGGGGAGCCCTTTGAAAAGGATAATCCCTATAATTAGAAAAAGGGAACCTGTAATTCCTATACCCGCGAGTTGCATTAATATTTTTGCGATTTTTTCCCGTCGCAGTCTTGATTTAATGGTTGACATTATGCTTTTTCCTCCAGTTTATTTAGTATTAGTCGCGAAATAAGATTGAATAGAAAGATGATCGTCAGCAATAGTAGGGCCGCGAACATTAATGCGGCATCATAATGTGGTATGGACATCATCTCTCCAAAGTTGTTGGCTATGAGTGCGGGGATAGGATATCCGGCATCGAATAGAGACTTTGGGATTTGGGGTATGTTGCCGCAGACCATGAGTACTGCTATTGTTTCTCCAAAAGCACGTGATGTTGCCAGTACTATAGCAGCGATTATTCCAGGACGAGCTTTTTTTAAAATGACTTTTTGTATGGTTTCCCATCGTGTAGCGCCGAGTGATAGTGATGCTGCTTTTAGATCCGGAGGTATAGTCTGTAGTACTTCTACTATGATGCTGATCATAATCGGAAATATCA
Source organism: Sphingobacterium paucimobilis HER1398 (assembly GCF_000416985.1). Taxonomy (GTDB): domain Bacteria; phylum Bacteroidota; class Bacteroidia; order Sphingobacteriales; family Sphingobacteriaceae; genus Sphingobacterium; species Sphingobacterium paucimobilis. Next base: position 437,499 of record NZ_ATDL01000022.1, on the reverse strand, counting down.
TAACAGCGAGTACTATTCCACCGGAGAGAATAGAGTACCCCGCGTTCGTGCTCCCAAAAATAGACCCTATATAGTTTGATATCAAGGGTACGACAAATAGAATTCCCCACACGCCATACAGTACGGGGGGGATAGCTGCCAGTACATTTATTAAAGGGAGTACTGTTTTTTTTAAGAGAGCGGATGCATATTCAACCAGGTAAATCGAAGATAGGAGACATAGTGGGGCTGCGATAACCAGGGCTATCAATGTAACCGATACTGTGCCAGTGATAAAGGGTAGAAAACCAAACTGTCCTTTCAGTGGAGACCAGGTGCTTCCACTTAGGATGGTGAATAGGTTCTGGTCTTTTAATAAGGGCAGTGATTTAATAAACAGTCCAATGCCTATGAAAACTACCATGGACAGCGTCAAGAGGAGTAGGATTCGAAATGTGTGGCGTATCCATAGGTCTTTTAGAATGCGTAGTCTCATTTGCTTAATGTGTTTGTTTTTTACGGAGCGAGGCTCGGCTTTTTAGTTGCTAGGAATAGTGTTTATTTTCTCTCTTTCGACTTTAAGTTGGTCGTCTGTAAGTGGAATATATCCGTTGCTCAATAGGTGCTCTTGTTGTTCTTTTTTTAGGACGAAGTGTATAAACTCTCGTATCAATGCGTTAGTGTTTCCTTTTTTTACTACAAATGCCAAGGGCCTGGAGGGAGGGGAAGGGTACTTTCCTGATGCTACTGCTTCGGTCAATTGATCTAGATTGTTGTAGAAGTCTTCCGCTGTGTCAATTTTTCCATTCTTGTTTTTATCGATTGGTATGACACTTATGTGCGCTGCAGTTTTTTTTAGGTTTAGATCATAGACATAGTTGATGTTGTTAAAACCGATACTATTTGGCTCTTCCTTGATGGCTTGCGCCAAGCCTGGGTCACCATATATACCAATACCTTTTAAGTCTTCTTGATTTTGGCCTAGGTATTTGGCCCATGTCTCTGCCGCACCTGCCGCATCTGAACGGACATAGGTGATTATGGGAGCGGTTGTAAACCTAGGGTCAATATCGCTCCATTTCTGATAGGATTGTGTGACAAAGATTCCTTCGAGTTCCTGTTGCGTAAGTCCCCTCTTTTTTAGGAGTGTGGCATTGGAGTGGTTGGTATTAAATGTTCCTAGCACAGCGTCTTTTGCAACAAAAATAGGGAATGCTCCTTTTTTTAATTCTTGCTCATGAAAATCTCGGGATACAAGGCCGATATCCATCATATCTGTGAGAACATCTGTTATTCCTTTACCTGCTCCTCCTGCCGAAATATTGAAACGGACATTGGGGTGTGTTTTTTTAAAATCCTCACTCCATAAAACCACAATGGGGTATAGCGCGAATGCACCAGATAGGGATATGTTGCCTGAATATCCTGTCTTTGGGTCATAGCTGTTTTGTGCTTTTGGTGCACAGCTTGATATTATTATGGATGCTAATATGCTAATACGTAGTTGTTTCATCCTTTTGTTTGCGTTATCGAAAAGAGTTGTAAATATATTTTTTTACAAATATATACTAATTTGGTAGATTATGTAGTTATTGTTGATTTTGTTTTATACATTTGTTGCGTTCTTGTTTTGTGAACCGTAATTATAAAGCTTGGATTGACACATTTTTAGGTAAAAAATATGCATAGTTTTCGTACTGAATTAGAGAATCCTGTGGTTGCACAGGAGATTATTGAGCTAGATAAAAAGATTAGGGCTTATCAGGAAGGTTCTTTGCCAGAAGAGAAGTTTAGGTCGCTTCGTTTGGCTCGGGGGGTGTATGGTCAGCGTCAGCCTGGAGTGCAGATGGTTCGTATTAAATTGCCTTTTGGAAAGGTAACCTTTAGACAGTTGCTGAAGATTGCTGCTATCTCTGATGAATATGCGAGTCGTAATCTTCACCTTACAACACGTCAGGATATACAGATTCACTATGTGAGTTTGGCAAAGACTCCTGAGCTCTGGGCTAAATTGGCAGCTGATGATATTACTTTGAGAGAGGCCTGTGGGAATACGGTCCGTAATGTGACTGCATCTGCTACAGCAGGGGTAGATCCGGATGAGCCATTTGATGTATCTCCTTATGCGCAGCAGACATTTGCTTATTTTCTTCGTAATCCAGTCTGCGCTGAAATGGGACGGAAATTCAAGATCTCCTTTTCGTCTTCGGACAAGGATACCGCATTTTCTTATATTCATGACTTTGGTTTTATTCCTAAAGTAAGATGGAGTGATGGGGTAGAGGAGCGTGGTTTCAAGGTGTTGATGGGAGGTGGTCTGGGGGCTCAGCCTGTTCTTGCGGAGGAAGTTTATGATTTTCTTCCAGAGGATCAGGTTATTCCATATATAGAGGCTACGTTGCGTGTTTTCGATCGTTATGGGGAGCGTAATAATCGGAATAAGGCTCGTTTTAAATATTTGGTCCAGAAGGTTGGACTTTCGGAGGTGTTGCGTCTTATTGAGGAGGAGCGAATAGCAAACAGGAATACTGTTTTTGTGGTCGATCGTAGACTGGTGGAAGCGCCTGTTCTGCCTGAAACGGCAATCGATGCGGTACCTGTAGTCGACGAAAGAGCTTTTCAGGTATGGCAAAAAACAAATGTATTCGCTCAAAAGCAGTCAGGTTATTACGGGGTGTATGTAAATGTGCAGACAGGAGATTTATCTACTGATAAGGCTAGGCGATTGGTATCGGGTATACAGGGGCATGTGGCAGATGATATCCGTATTACTCAAGGGCAGAATTTGCTTTTTAAGTTTGTCCGTGAGGCTTCTCTTCCGCATTTATTCAATTTATTGGTTGAATTAGGTTTGTCGAAACCGGGTTTTGATAGTACGGCTGATATTACGACTTGTCCGGGGACCGATACTTGTAATCTAGGGATATCTAATTCTACGGAGATGGCCCGTGTATTGGAGGGGTATGTTCATGAATTTTATACAGATTTTGTTTTTGAGCAGGGATTGAAGATTAAGATTTCGGGCTGTATGAATTCTTGTGGTCAGCACGGTTTGGCGCATATAGGTTTTCATGGAAGCTCAGTTAAAGCAGAGGGTAAGGTGGTTCCTGCTGCGCAGGTGATGTTGGGAGGAGGTACTGTTGGTGATGGTAAAGGACGCGTTGCCGAACGTGTCATCAAGGTGCCTACGAAACGTGTTCTTCAGGTTGTTGATCTTGTTCTTTCCGATTATAAGATCCATAAATCGGTCGAAGAGAATTTTCATGGGTATTATGATCGTGTTGGAAAGGATTATTTCTATCGGTTGTTGAAGCCGTTGTCTGATCTGACGACATTGACTGCAGATGAGTTTATTGATTGGGGGCATCAGGATACTTTTGCTACGGCAATCGGTGTTGGGGAATGTGCTGGGGTGGTGATTGATCTGGTGGCTACTTTACTTTTTGAAGCTGAGGAAAAGATTGATTGGGCAAAACAGGCTTTGGAACTCGGTCAGTATGCTGATGCTATTTATCACAGCTATAGTGCCTTTGTTTGGGGGGCCAAGGCTTTGTTGCTTGATCGTGGTGTCAATGCGAGTACACAGATTGCAGTTATTAATGGGTTTGATGACGTGTATGTCGCGAGTGGGGAATTTCGTTTTCTGACTTCTTTTTCGGAACGCGTACTCCAGATTAATAAATACGAGCCTTCTAAGGAATTTGCGGAGGCTTATTTGATACAGGCTACTGCTTTTTACTATGACGCCGCCGAACGTAGGTCGGCGCTAAGGGTTAATTCTTAAAGGATATTTGAAAATGAATAAAATACAACCATTTGTAACATTGGTAGGAGCCGGTCCGGGCGATCCTGACTTGATTACATTGAAAGGAGTGAAAGCTATCGCATGTGCTGATGTTATTCTTTATGATGCTTTGGTGAATGATGCTTTATTGTCTTATGCTAGACCTAACTGTACAAAAGTGTATGTGGGGAAACGGGCAGAGCGGCTGTCCACTTCACAGGATTACATCAATAGACTGATGGTGGATTATGCGTTGACGCATGGGCATGTGGTTCGGTTGAAGGGAGGAGATTCTTTTGTATTTGGTCGTGGTGGTGAAGAGTTGGACTATGTACATGGTTTTGGTATTCCTACTGCAGTCATTCCGGGGATATCTTCAGCGATTGGATTGACAGGGATTCAAAAGATTCCTTTAACTTATAGAGGCGTCAGTGAGAGCTTTTGGGTAATTACGGGGTCTAAGTCTGACGGAAGCCTGTCCTCCGATCTTCAGTTGGCAGTAGGGACAGATGCTACGATAGTGGTATTGATGGGGTATGGTAAATTGCGGGAGATTGTTTCCTTGTATGAGGCCAGTGGAAAGTCTACTTTGCCGATTGCTGTTATTCAGAATGGCTCTTTGGCTACTGAACGTGTTGTGTTGGGGACGATAAGCTCTATTGTTGAAGCTGTGGAATGCAGTGGTGTTGGTGTGCCCGCTATTATTGTGATTGGAGAGGTGGTCAGCAAGCATGCAGCGTTCAGTAGGATACGGAACGAGATTCATTATTTACAGGTGTGATGAACAGGTTGTTTCCTATATTTCTTAAGCTTGAGCAGTTACAGGTTCTGTTGATTGGAGCTGGCCCGGTGGGGTTGGAAAAGATAAGCGCGTTATTGCAGCAGAGTCCCAAAGCGAAGGTTCGGGTCGTTGCTAAGGATGTTTCTGGGGATTTTAGAGCATTTGTGAAAGGGCAAGAGCATGTTGATCTGTACGAACGTAGTTTTGAAGATGTGGATTTGGATGGGGTGGATCTGGTTGTGGTCGCGAGTAATAACACGCTATTGAATCAACATATACAGGGGTTGGCAAGGAAGCGTAATGTATTACTCAATGTGGCCGATAAACCGGATTTATGTGATTTTTATTTGGGATCTGTCGTGATGAAGGGGGATTTAAAGATTGGTATCTCTACCAACGGAAAGTCGCCGACTATTGCAAAGCGGTTGAAGGAGTTTTTACAAGGATTGTTACCGGAGGAGATTGATGAGACCTTGGGATTGATGTATGAGATGCGTGAGCAGCTTCGGGGCGATTTTGGAGAGAAGGTACGGTTATTAAATGCCCATACACGAGAGTTATTGGAAAGGAGTCAAAAATGATTGATGAACTGAAACGTGTGTTGAATGGTTTGCAGGCGGAGGAAATTATTGCGTATGTGGCGGCGCAGTATGGAAATCGAGTTGTTTTCTCTACTTCATTCGGGGTAGAGGATCAGGTTTTGACCCATATGCTTGCCGCGAAAGCTCGGGATACTTCGGTGTTTACCTTAGAGACCGGTCGTTTGTTTCCGGAGACTTATTACGTTTGGAATAGGACATTAGAGCGCTACAATATGCCTATTAGGGCTTTCTACCCTCAGACCGATACTTTGGAAGTTATGGTGAGTGATAAGGGGCCAACAAGTTTTTATGAGAGCGTAGAAAATCGTAAGGAATGTTGTTTTATCCGTAAGATAGAGCCTTTGCGGCGTGCTATTAAGGGGTTTGATGTTTGGATTACAGGAATTCGGGCAGAGCAATCTTCGAATAGAGAAGATATGGGGATTGTGGAGTGGGATGAAGGTAATGCTATTATTAAGGTTCACCCTTTGTTTCACTGGACTCTGACAGAGGTAGAGGGATTCTTGAAGGCATTTAATGTGCCTTATAATCCGCTTCATGATAAAGGGTTTTTAAGTATCGGGTGTCAGCCTTGTACGCGGTCTGTAGGTGCTGGCGAGGACTTTCGTGCAGGCAGATGGTGGTGGGAAGACAAGAGTAAAAAAGAGTGTGGTTTACATGGTGAAAGATAAAAGAAAATAAAAATATTTATAAATGGATTATTTAGATCATTTAGAAGCAGAGGCTATTTATATTCTTCGGGAGGTAGCTGGGCAATTTGAAAATCCAGCTTTGTTGTTTTCGGGAGGTAAAGACAGTATTACGTTGGTGCATCTGGCGAAGAAGGCATTTAAGCCAGGTAAATTTCCGTTTCCGCTTGTTCATATTGATACAGGGCATAATTTCCCAGAGACGATTGTATTCCGCGACTGGTTGGTGGAGCAGGTTGGTGAGCGGTTGATTGTAGGGTCAGTACAGGAAAGTATCGATCAGGGGCGGGTGCTGGAGTCTACAGGGAAGAATGCCAGCCGCAATGCTTTACAGACGGTGACATTGTTGGATACGATAGCTGCATACGGTTTCGATGCTTGTATCGGGGGGGCGCGTAGGGATGAAGAGAAGGCTCGTGCCAAAGAGCGTGTTTTTTCTGTGCGTGATGAGTTCGGGCAATGGGATCCCAAACGGCAGCGTCCGGAGTTGTGGAATATTTTTAATGGGAAGATAAATAAAGGAGAGAACGTCCGTGTATTTCCGATTTCGAATTGGACGGAGCTTGATGTTTGGAACTATATCAAGCGGGAAGGGATCGCTTTGCCTTCTATTTACTTTAGCCATAGTCGGGATGTGGTATGGCGTAATGGGCAATGGATGGCGAGTGCGGACTGTTTACAGGTGGATGCAGATGATCGAGTTGAGCGTCGGGCTGTGCGCTTCCGGACGGTAGGTGATATGACCTGTACGGCGGCTGTGGATTCGCACGCGGTGGAGTTGGATGATATCATTGCTGAGATAAAAGCGTCGACAGTCAGTGAACGGGGGGCTCGGATGGATGATAAGGTATCGGAGGCAGCTATGGAGGAACGTAAGAAACAGGGGTATTTTTAGCGTATGGTATTGGGTATATAGTATTTAGATGTTAGACAATCAGAAATGAATATATTAAAATTTATTACAGCAGGTTCTGTTGACGATGGTAAAAGTACCTTGATAGGCCGGTTGCTATATGATACGAATTCTATACTGGATGATCAGCTTGAGGCGATTCAAAAGGCTAATCGTAAAAATGATGATGGTACGGTTGATCTGGCGATATTAACGGATGGTCTAAAGGCGGAGCGTGAGCAGGGAATTACCATTGATGTGGCCTATAAGTATTTTCAGACGGAAGCACGTAAGTTTATTATTGCCGATGCTCCTGGGCATATACAGTATACGCGTAATATGGTGACAGGAGCTTCGAATTCTGATTTAATCATTGTTCTTATTGATGCGCGAAAAGGGGTGATAGAGCAGACTAAACGACATTCGTTTATTGCGAAGTTGTTATCGTTACGAAAAGTTCTTGTTTGTGTCAATAAGATGGATATGGTGGATTATAGTGCGTCTGTTTTTGAAACCATTAAATCGGACTATCAGCTACTGGCAGATAGGCTCGGTATTAAAGATGTTGATTTTGTTCCTGTATCTGCATTGAAAGGAGATAATATTGTGTACAGTTCTGATCGAATGGGGTGGTATACGGGGCCTACGCTTTTAACGTATCTGGAAACAGTAACCTGGGAAGAGGAGGTGAGCAATGCCTGGCGTCTTCCTGTTCAATGGGTGATTCGTCCGCAGAGTGCAGATTTGCCTGATTATCGGGGATATGCCGGGCGTGTGATTGGAGACGGATTGACGGTCGGAGAAGAAGTTGTGGTGCTGCCGAGCGGCGTTCGCAGTCGGGTGCAAGCTATTGAGTTTGATCAGAAGGACCTATTGTATGCCGTGGATGGACAATCCGTTGTTTTGCATCTGACGGATGATGTCGATGTCTCAAGAGGAGACTTTGTTAGTAGCGCAACCAAGGTGTCCCGTTCAGAACGAAGTTTTGAAGCAAATGTGAGTTGGTTTGAAAATCGACCATTGGATACCAATCAGGTGTATATTTTGCAAAATCAGACACAGGTGACAAAGGTTAAGGTGTTGGAGGTTCTATATCGGTATGATGTTCATAGTCAGGATAAGGTGTATGACGGTGGTATAGGTCTAAATGATATTGGACGGATTTTGGTAAAAGCTGCCGATGAGGTTGTGTTTGATCTGAACAATGAGCTAGCTGCTAATGCGCGAGCGATATTGATTGATCCCAGGAATAACCTTACGGTGGGTGCGCTGACTATAGAGGGCATTGGTTAGCTGTCCTTAAAGATTTATTGACGTAGTAGGATGTTATTTATCCTAATCTACGTCAATAAAAAAGCATTTATTTCTTTGTTGAAGGCTAAAGGCTGTTCCAGGTTTGGAAGATGCCCAGCTTCTTCAATTTCGATGTACCTTGCTTCTGGAATACATTGATGCATCTCTTCCATCAGGAGTTTTGCCGTTATTTTGTCCTCTGTGCCTCGGATCAGCAATGTTGGGACTTTTATGTTTGCTAGGGAATCTGATGTATCCGTTCGAGAGGCGAGTGCGAGCATTGTGGCGCATATGGTTCGTATAGGGTTGCGTCTTATACTACTTTTTATCAATTCTACTGCTTCTGGATTTTCAAGGATTGTTTTTGGAGCAAACAGGCTGTCGATAAACCCGAGCGCAAAGGGTCTCCTGCCGTGTCTTAGAATTGCCTGGATGCTGTCGAATCGCTTTTGTTTAGCTGTGTTGTCGTCTGCTCTGGAGTGTGTGTCAGAGAGGATAAGGCCCTCTATGCGATCGGGGATCAGTTGGTATATCCGTAAAGCGATGTAGCCACCCATGGATACTCCACATAGTGTTACTTTTTCAATGTCGAGTTTATTGATAAAGGCGATAATGTCCTTCGCAAATACATCAATGCTAAAAAAGCCATGTCCGCTGGTGGATAATCCATGTCCCCGAACGTCTATGGCGATACCTGTGATATCGTCTTCCAATGCCTCAAGTTGCGGGCGCCATGAGTTTTTACTGAATGGAAATCCGTGTAGAAAGATGATAGTATGTCTTTCTTTTTCGGTTGCCTTTTTGATGTAATAAGATAGGCTGACGTCTTCTATTCTTATTTTGTTGGTGCGTATAATGCGTTGTGCCATAAAAATGAAAATGTAATTCTATTGCTATCAGCAATATATAAAAAATAGTGAGTCTTGTCTATAAAAAAGGTATAAAAATATTTGAAATATTGAAAAAAGTGTTGATATTTGCATCACCAAAACGGAAGAAGCCTGATGTTTTGGTCGACGCGCTCCTAGCTTAATTGGATAGAGCATCTGACTACGGATCAGAAGGTTAGGGGTTCGACTCCCTTGGAGCGCACAAAAAAAAGGATTCTCAATGAGGATCCTTTTTTTTGTTCGTGCTATTGGGTGATCTTCGGTATGAACGTAAACAAAAGAAGGTATGTTCAGATGAACATACCCTCCGTGTTAACTAAAATGGAATTTTTCTATTGTTCTATAAGACCTATGTATAACGGTTTTTCTGTTGAATTTTTATCGCCTGTCAATATGATGCTGTAATACCGTCCGGCGACTAGGTCTTTAGATTTCTCTATCAGTGTATTATTGTTTTCATCTGTGATGATAATATTGATTTTTCCGCTTTTTTGTGCCGTAAAATTAGCGTGTTTAGCATTTTCTCCGGTCAATTCGCTTTCAATTTCCCTATTGCTATAGATGGGAGTTTCTTTGCTGTCCAAGTAGACGTTGACTTTGGGTGTGTTATTTGCTAAATGGAAGAAGCGTAAAGCTGCTTTGTCACCTAGGTTTTCGATGGCCTTGTCATCTGTTATGATTTGTTTTGGTTGCTCTGCTGTTCCAAATACAAAAGAAGTGTAAGTTGACTTGTCTTTGAAGGTATAGACGGTATCGATTAGAACTTTGTTCTCTGGAGATATAGTTTTAATCTTACGATTTCCTACATATAGGTACCCGGGTGCTGGTCTGTATGTGCTGTATTTTAACGGGTCGTGCCAAGATTGTAGGTTATTGTTGTCTACTACATGGATAACAGAAGGGCTTGGGGTATACGCATTGACCATCAAAAGGAAAGCTCTTGGAAGGTCGTTGATATTGTCATTATCTTTAAGACATCCACTTAAGACTGATACACTTAGAAGCGCAATGAAGAATAATTTAATAGTTTGTGTTTTCATCTTTTTCTATGCTTTTTTGATATAACGCTGCCTTTTTGTTAAAAGCTACAGACGTATGTGAAAAAAATGAAAATAAATATGAAGTCAGGTGCTTAAGTTGTTGTTAGTGAGTGTTTTTTTGTTGTCTCTAGGGGTGTAGAGAATCGATACGTGGGCTGTCTGCTGTAAAGAGATAATATTGCTGTCCTTTTTTTGCATATTCCTCGAAGAAGGCATGTTTTCCGTCTTCAGTTACTTGTAGCTGTACAAATTTTTTGGTTTCTGCGTTTTTACTGTATCGTATATTAAAGGAAAGTAGAATGTTTTGTTGTAGTGGGATATTGTTTCCTTCATTGTCCAGTATATAGCTGTTTTGCATATCTATATCGATGTAGTGAAGGTTATTTGCTTTTTCTGTATTTTTTATATCTAGCTTTAATGAGTTCTTCCTTCCTTTTTCTAAGATGAGGTGCAAGAGGTGGTGGCCTTCGTGGTCTACCAGTTGGCAATGAAACGCATTGCCTCGTATCCGAAGTTGGTCAAGGCTGATGAATCCTTTTAGTGCAATACGTTTTTCGTGGAGCTCGTTTTTTTGCTGAAGGTTTTCCCATACTGCTGATGCATCCGAAAAAGGTAGTATCTGTCCTTTGTCCAAAGAGTGGCTGCAATTGGAAAGAAAAAGAAGGACAAATGTGAATAAGCTATACAGAAGTGTCTTTGACATATTATTCAAGTTATTCAAGGTTTCGTTTTAAGATGGGGAAACTGGAGGTAAAAGAAAAGTCGTGCTCTTTTCTAAAAAGCACGACTTTATTAAGATTTATTTCGTTGTGATATATTTATTGTCGCCTTCGACGATAATGTCTATCAGGTCTTTTTGGCGCAAGTTCTTGGTCGCATTATCCCACTTTTTGCCGCTTAAACCTGACTGTTCTTTGATATCCGTCAGAGATTTGCGCTCTTCGCAAAGTAGGTTTAATACTGTTTTTTCATCAGCGTTTAACTCTACTGTTGTTTCTTTCTTCTCTGGACGCATCTGCGGGAAGAAGAGAACCTCTTGTATAGATGCATTGTTCGTTAAGAACATGATGAGTCTATCCATTCCGATACCGAGCCCTGAAGTTGGTGGCATTCCGTACTCTAATGCTCTCAAGAAATCCTGGTCGATAAACATTGCTTCGTCATCCCCGTTTTCTGAAAGACGGAGTTGTTCTTCAAAGCGTTCGCGTTGATCAATAGGGTCGTTAAGCTCCGAGTAAGCATTTGCGACTTCTTTTCCACAGATCATGAGTTCAAAGCGTTCCGTAAGTTCTGGGTTATTGCGGTGTTTTTTCGTAAGCGGAGACATTTCGACAGGGTAGTCTGTGATAAACGTCGGTTGTATGAAATTGCCTTCACATTTTTCGCCAAAGATTTCATCGATCAATTTGCCTTTGCCCATAGTATCGTTTACATCGATTCCCATTCCTTTTGCAGCTAAACGGATTTCATCTTCGGTTTTTCCGGTGATGTCAAAACCAGTAAACTGTTTGATGGCATCAGTCATGGTGACACGTGGGTATGGAGCTTTGAAGTCAATCTGGTGTTCACCAAATACGGTTTTCGTGTTACCGTTGACCTGTTGAGCGCAGTGCTCAAGAAGTCTTTCCGTAAAATCCATCATCCAATTGTAGTCTTTGTAGGCTACATATATTTCCATTGCAGTGAATTCCGGATTGTGTGTGCGGTCCATTCCTTCGTTTCTGAAGTTTTTGGAAAACTCATATACCCCATCAAATCCACCAACAATTAGACGCTTTAGATATAATTCATTGGCTATACGTAAGTACAATGGGATATCTAAAGCATTGTGGTGCGTGATGAAGGGTCTTGCTGCTGCACCTCCCGGAATTGCTTGTAGAACCGGTGTTTCTACTTCCATATAACCTGCATCGTTGAAAAAGTTGCGCATAGCACTGAAAAGTTTCGTGCGCTTTACAAATATCTCTTTGTTCTGAGCGTTGACGATGAGGTCCACATAGCGCATTCTGTAGCGTTGCTCAGGATCTGTAAAAGCATCGAATGTTTTGCCGTCTGCTTCTTTCACAACCGGTAGTGGCCGAAGAGACTTGGTTAGTATGGTCAGTTTTTCAGCATGGACTGATATTTCACCACTTTGTGTGGTAAATACAAATCCTTCTATCCCGATGATGTCACCTATATCCAATAGTTTTTTGAATACGGTGTTGTAGAATGTTTTATCTTCATCGGGACATAGGTCGTCTCTTTTTATGTAGACTTGGATCCGATCGGTTGCGTCCTGAATTTCAATAAAAGATGCATTACCCATGATGCGACGACTCATGATACGGCCGGCGATTAAAATATGCTTATAGTTAATCTTATCCCGTTCGTAGTTCTCTAATATATCTGCAGCAGTGACATTCACCTTGAATTCATCGGCAGGGAAGGGGTTGATGCCTAGGTCGATGATGCTCTGTAGGTTTTGCCTACGTTGTAGTTCCTGTTCGGATAATGCAATACTCATTTGTTGTTTTTTTGAAAATGTATGTTTCCTTATCTGGGTAGAAAAGACCCTTTGGCAGTGCTATTAATAAGCTGACTATGAAGGTCGTTTCAAATAATCAGCAAAAATAGCAAAAACATGGATAAAAAAGCTTGAATAATGTCGTTATATTTTAAAATATTGCTATTTTTGCCTGTCGTCAAAGAATCCTGTGTCTGTATAGTTGAAAACTAACAGCATGTGGATAAATATTATTTTGCAAATAATTGTTAAATAGATTATCTTTGCACCTCAATTGTTGAATATATAGTAGTAATCATAAGATAAAATGAAAAAAGATTTGCATCCATCAAACTACAGATTAGTTGTTTTTAAAGACATGTCCAATGAATATTCTTTTATAACTAAATCATGTGTAGATACAAAAGAAACAATCACTTGGGAAGATGGAAATGAGTATCCATTGGTGAAATTAGAGATTTCTCATACTTCACACCCTTTCTATACAGGTAAGATGAAATTGGTTGATACAGCAGGACGTATCGATAAGTTCCGTACTCGTTACAACAAGAAATAATTACCGTATTATATCATGGTAAAGAATCCCGATAAGTGTATTATCGGGATTTTTTGTATTTTAGAGTTATGTCTTTTTCTGTCCTATTATTTGACGATTATTCCTTTCGTGAGCAATTGATGCCTTTGACTGCGACCCGTCCTACGGGCAATCTGCGCGTTGGCATATTTACTATTGACCAGAAATGGCAGGCTATCTTTGGCGTTGATGTTGGTTATGTTACGAAGGATTATCTGCAGGAGAAGTTTCCGTTAGCAGTTCGTAGTGAAGGAGATGTGCTGGTTATTGATGGTTCGATTTTGCCGAATGCAGGATTAATTGGTGAACTAGGTAAACTTGAGGTCGGGCAGAAACTGGTTTCTGCTACAGGAGAATGGATTGCGATTCGTCTGTCTAGCGTAGATGATTTTGATGACGGATGTTTAGCACGTGCGCTAGCGGTTACTTCTGTTCAGGAAAACCAGCGACTAATATATCCAGAAGATATTTACCTATACAATGCTGACCAGATTGTTTTTGATTTAGCTTATATCGACAGTCATGTTTCTGCTGCATCGGATTATATTAATCATTCGTTTGTTGGATCTGCTTTTTATATTGCCGAATCGGCCGTGTTGGGCCAATGTATGCTGGACTCCAGTAAAGGACCTATTTATATTGGACCAGATGCCGTGTTGGAAGCCGGTGTGGTCGTGTATGGCCCAGTTTCTATTGGTTCAGGGTGTCGGATAAAGAGCGGAACGGTACTTTACCCAAACGTTAGTATTGGGCCGTATAGTACCGTATGTGGCGAGATTAATAATACGGTAATCTGGGGTAATTCGGCTAAGGGGCATTTGGGGTATCTTGGATGTGCTGTGCTGGGAGAAGGATGCAATATTGGTGCTGGCAGTAGTAATTCTAATCTACGGAATGATTGGAAGAGTGTATATCTTTATGACTATTCTACGAAGAAAATGCGGGATACGAGAATGCAAAAGTGTGGATTGATTATGGGAGATCAGGTGATGTTGGGGATTAACTCAAAAATTAATACGGGAACGGTAATTGGGGTAGGTTGTCAGATTGCAATGTCGAATTTTATTCCGAAATTTGTACGAGATTTTAGCTGGTTGACAGATAACGGGGAGGAGAGGTATATTTTAGATCGTTTTCTCGCTATGATGCAGCGTAAATCAGTTTTGAAGCAAGAATTATTTACAGAGGAGGATGAAGCTGTTTTTTCCTTTCTATACCAGAAGGGTACAAGATATAACTAAAATTAATCAACACTAAACATATATTATCATGCGTAAAAACATTGTAGCAGGAAATTGGAAAATGAATCTTGGTTACGAAGAAGGGGTTAGCCTTTTTTCGGAGATTGTGAATATGGTTAAGGATGAGGTAATCGGTAATCAAGAGGTTGTGGTTTGCAGTCCATTTATCCATCTTTCTTCTATTGCTAAATTAAGTGCTTCAGTCCCTAATGTGCATATTGGTGCTCAGAATATTCACCAAGCGGAGTCAGGTGCTTATACGGGCGAAGTTTCAGCTTCTCAGGTTAAATCCGTAGGTGCTCAATATGTTATCTTAGGACATTCGGAGCGTAGAGCTTATTTTGGGGAGACAGATGCTCTTCTTGCCGAGAAGTTAAATGCTGCATTGAAACATGGCTTGAAGCCTATTTTTTGTATTGGAGAGACAAAAGAGGAGCGTGAATCTGGTCGTTTCTTTGATGTTATAAAAACGCAATTGGAAGCTGGCGTTTTCCATTTAGGTCAAGACGACTTTGCATCTGTTGTTCTTGCTTATGAACCCGTTTGGGCTATTGGAACAGGGTTGACTGCTTCGCCAGAAGAGGCGCAGGAGGTGCATGCTTTTATTCGTGAGACTATTGCACAACAGTATGGTGCCGAGGTTGCGGATGCGACTACTATTCTTTACGGGGGGAGTGCAAATCCTTCTAATGCATCTACTTTATTTGCTCAAAAGGATATTGATGGAGGGTTGATTGGAGGTGCTTCTTTGAAGTCGAGAGATTTCTTGGAAATTGTGAAAGTATTTAACTAAAATAATGAAATATACAGCTGTTAATTTTGTAAGTGCCGACATTGAGGAGTGGCAGAAAGATTTGCTTATTGCAGAGCTTGGAGATATTGGTTTTGATACCTTTGAGGATAACGAAGATGGTTTTGTAGGCTATATTCCGAGTTCGAATTTGGATATCCAAGCGCTAGAGACTTTGCTGTTGGTACAGGTATCGGATTATCAGCTGGATTACACGGTAAACGACATCGAAGAACAGAATTGGAATACCCTTTGGGAAAGTAATTTCAATCCAATTTTGGTTGATGATGCTTGTTATGTTCGGGCTACTTTTCATGAGGCTAAGCCTGCTTACGATTACGAGATTGTCATTGATCCTAAGATGTCTTTTGGTACAGGGCATCATCAAACTACTTCGATGATGCTTTCTTTTGTTTTGGCCAATGATTTTGAAGGCAAGCGAGTATTGGACATGGGCTGTGGTACTGGTATTTTGGCTATTCTGGCTGCCAAGCGTGGCGCTGCTTCTTTGGTAGCGGTCGACTATGATCCTATTTGTGTAGACAGTGTAGAAGAGAATAAGCAACTCAACAACATCACAAATTTAGAAAGTCGCTTAGGTTCTAAGGATGTTATTGTAGGTGAAAAGTACGATGTGATATTGGCAAACATTAATAGGAATATTTTGTTAGACCAATTGGATACTTATGCGAGTGTTTTGGAAATGGGGGGGCAGTTGTACCTAAGTGGTTTTTATGAGGGAGACGACCTCAACATCTTAAGGGATAAATGTGATACTATCGGCTTTTCTTTTCAAGAGATGAAATTAATGGATAGTTGGTGCGCGGCCAAGTTTGTTAAAGGATAATCATGCGGATACATTTTATAGCTATTGGAGGTAGTGTGATGCATAATTTGGCTATTAGTTTAGCTAAGTTAGGACATCAGGTGACTGGTTCTGATGATCAGATTGTGGAACCTTCCAAATCTCGACTTCAAGAGGCTGGTTTATTGCCTGCAAAAATTGGTTGGGATGGAGACCGGATTACCTCTGATATTGATGCCGTGATTTTGGGTAAACATGCTTCAGCAGATAATGTTGAATTGGCAAAGGCACAAGAGTTAGGTGTTAAGATTTATTCATTTCCGGAGTTTGTGTATGAGCACAGTATTGATAAGACTCGGGTAGTTATTGCCGGTACGTACGGCAAGACTACTATTACGAGTATGGTCATGCATGTGTTAAAGTATTTAGGTCGAGATTTTGACTATCTTGTGGGAGCGAAATTGGAGGGCTTTGACTCTTTAATTAAGCTGACCTCAAGTGCGCCAATAATGCTTATTGAGGGAGACGAATTCTATGCTTCTTCTATCGATTCCCATTCGAAGTTTCATTATTATCATCCCAATATTGCTTTGATCAGTAATATTCAATGGGATAATTTTAAGATGTTAATGACGGAGGAAGAGTATCTGCATCAATTTGAAACTTTTATCGATACGATTGTTCCCAAAGGGACATTGATCTATAATAAGGAAGATAATAATGTGGTGAAAATCGTAGGAGAGACCAAGGATTGTAAGATCAATCGACATGGGTATCGATTGCCCAATTATACGATTAATAAAGGGGTGACTTACCTACAGGTTGGAGAAGAGGAGATTCCTTTGCAAATCATAGGTAAACAAAATCTATCGAATATTGCTGGTGCATATACCGTGTGTGAATGGTTGGGTATAAAGCGAGATGATTTTTATCGGGCGATAAGAGATTTTAAGAGTTCCATTCGTTATCTGGAATTTGTAGCCAGTGCCGATGGGAGTGTGGTCTATCAAGACTTTGCCCATACGCCTACTAAGTTGAAATCCAGTATACACGCTATTAAAGAACAGTTTTCTTCTTTTAAATTATTGACTATTATTGAGTTAAATCCCTATGATGTAATAGAAGGGGATAAAATGGAACAGTATGATAGAAGTATGATGGAGTCGGATACTTCGGTTGTTTTCATCAATAAAAGCAGTATAAAAGAAAAAAATGTAGTTTTAGATAATATTGTTGATAAAATTGTAAAGGTGTTTAACCATCCAAATTTACTGGTGATAACTGACACTGTTGATTTGTATGGTTTTTTGGAAGTGTTTGATAGTCAAGGGTATAATATGTTGTTTATGAGTTCAAGTAATTACAGTGGTATTAATATGCTCAAGTTTGCGGATAAATTTTTAACGAAAATAGACTAAACTGTTTTTGATTTTCTTTTTATTTTAACAATTTATTTTTACTTTTGAGGTAAAACATTAACATTTACCAAATGAATGCTTTAGGAAAGAAAATTAGATTATTAAGACATCAGAAAGGCTGGAGCCAAGAAGATGTTGCAAAGCGGTTAGATATATCTATTCCTGCTTTTTCGAAAATTGAAACTGGTATCACAGATGTGAATTTATCACGTTTGAATCAGATTTCTAAATTATTTGGACTGTCGTTAGTTCAGCTATTGTCTACCTCTGATACAGATGATGATAAGGATCGGATAGATGAAATGAATGAGTTGGGAAGGAAGTTGCAACTTCGAGAAATTGAAGTTATAGATTTGCAAAAGAAAGTTATAGATCTGTACGAGCAACTACACCAAAAATAGAAAAGGCGATTTTTAAAATCGCTTTTTCTGTATAGGTGGACTATCTTTATAACGGAGATTTAGAAATCATCTTCATCCTCATCATCAAAATCGTCAAACCCACCTATAGAGTCAATTTCTAATCCGAAATCATCATCATCAAAGTCATCAGAATCGTCCTCTGGACCATTAAAATTGATTAATTCCTCTTCAATTTCAAACTTTTCGACACTCTCGTTCATCATAGTAAGCTAATTCTTTCTGTTATTAATTCTAGCGTAAAATTAGATAAGAAAATCAAAACTTAAAACTTTTTTTTAAAAATATGCGGCTGATTATCAGTGTTTTGTTTTGTTGTTTTGGTTTTGCCTTATTCTATAATCTCGCCGATGCTATTTTCTTCGTTGATAATATCCTTAAGTTGAGGAAGGTCTTTCACAGAATTGATGCCAAAGTGATTCATGAACTGATCACTCGTTGCATACAATAGGGGCTTGCCTATTGTTTCTGCCTTTCCAACAATTTTTATCAGGTCTTTTTCTAATAGACGTTGTATTGAATAATCACAGTTTACCCCTCGAATCTGTTCCACTTCGAGCTTGGTAATAGGTTGTCTGTAGGCGATGATAGACAAGGTTTCCAGTCCTGCTTGACTTAGTTTTTTACGGTCCCTGTGTGCTTGCAGTTGATTAATCGCATCGTGATATATTACCTTCGTCAGAAATTGGTATTTATTGTTTATCGGGGATAAGGAGAATATGGAGTCTTCGTTTTCATATTTCACCTTTATTTTATCCAGGAAAGTCAGCACTTCATCTTTATTAATCTCTATCAATAGCGCTTCGTGGAGTACATTCTTGATTTCAATTGCTGAAATACCTTCTTCTGAAGCAAAAATTAATGCTTCAATGTTGAGCATAATATCTTTCATCAATAATTGATTACTTGTTCGACCATAGATTCTGGAATCTCTCTAAACTGGTATGTCTGTGTACGTAATTGTGGTTCAAATCCAGCTTCTTTAATCGCATCTTGAATTGATTTAGATGTGAAGCGGTGAGGGGCTCCTGCTGCAGAGACCACATTTTCTTCGATCATGATAGAGCCAAAGTCGTTGGCACCGCTGTGCAAACATACTTGTGCTGTTGGTTTGCCGACAGTAAGCCAAGAGGCTTGTATATTTTTTATGTTTGGAAGCATTATTCTACTCAATGCAATCATTCTGATATACTCATCTGATGTCACATTATTGGCAATTCCTCTTAATCTTTTTAACAGTGTACCATCATCTTGAAAAGGCCAAGGGATGAAGGCTATAAAACCGTGGCTATCTTTTGGCTTTTCACTCTGTACTTCTCGGATCCATACGAGGTGTTCAAAGCGTTCTTCGATCGTCTCGATATGGCCAAACATCATTGTAGCTGATGTTGGTAGGTTGATCTTATGGGCTGCACGCATTACATCGAGCCATTCCTGTCCTCCGCATTTTCCCTTAGAGATCAATCTCCTCACGCGGTCGTTGAGTATTTCTGCACCGGCACCGGGTAGTGAGTCTAAACCTGCTTCTTTTAGTATGGTAAGGACATCAATATGAGACATACCCTCTAGTTTTGAGATATGCGCTATTTCGGGAGGGCCTAAAGAGTGTAGCTTTAGTGTAGGATATAGTTCTTTTAGTTTTTGAAATAGGTCTCGATAAAACTCGATTCCTAAATCTGGGTGGTGACCGCCTTGTAAAAGGAGCTGATCCCCGCCATATTTGAAGGTTTCCTCTATTTTTGTTTTATACGTTTCAATGTCTGTGATATAACTGTCTTCGTGTCCCGGCCTTCTGAAGAAATTACAAAATTTACAGTTTGCTATACAGACATTTGTTGTATTTACATTTCTGTCAATTTGCCATGTTACTTTGCCATGTGGAACTTGTTTTTTTCTCAAGATGTTGGCCACATGTGCGAGTTGGGCGGTCGCAGCATTCTGATATAGAAAGATGCCTTCTTCCTTGGAAAGGAAGTCAAATTGGAGCGCACGCTCTAGTATATTTTGAACATTCATCACAGACAAAGATAAGTAGTTTTTTAGTTAATCTATAAGATTAAAGAGGCTGTTGAGTTCTATTTCCGTATAATCTTCGATGTACAAATCACAGGGAGGAAGTTCACTTTTAGTGTGAGAACTCAATACGCCTACAACTTTCATATTGGCATTGATTGCAGCTGTGATTCCGGAGAAAGAGTCTTCGAATACGATACACCTATGGTAAGGTATTTGGAGGTTTACCGCTGATTTTATGTAGACCTCTGGGTTTGGTTTATGTTGGCTAACATTCTCGCTGGACATAAAGGAGTCCAGCATGTTCCGTATTTCTAAACCATCGATAATAAGGTCCATATTGGCACGGGGTGCCGAAGTGGCTACTCCTGTCTTAATCCCTGCTTGCTTTATTTTTTTTAGAAAATTTACGTATCCAGGGATTCCCTCGACATGTTGTGCATATACCTGTCTAAACATTTCTTCTTTTTCTTGCTCTAGCTGTAGCAACTCATCTCCAGCAATAGGTCTCTTGAAAAAATGAGACATGATGTATGAATTATGTTTTCCATACATATGTTCTTCAAACTCTGCAAGGCTGTAGGGTATTTTGTATTTGTCAAAGAAAGCCTCAAAGGCTTTTGAATGATAGGGGTTGGTATGTGCTATTACACCATCCATATCGAATAATAAAGCAAGTTCCTGCATGTTTTTTTAGTCTCTTCTAATAAACTCACGATCTTCGTCACTTAGGGCATTAGGTGCATATGGTGAAGATATAGAGTTATTTGATTCTATGGTTTCTGTTATGGGCGGATTAGGGTTTGTCACGGCATATTCTTTTGGATGTTTTTTACGACGTCTAAATAGGATACCACCTGTAATGATTCCCAGTATATAAAATGTTGCGAGTATGATCAGTTTGGAAGTTCTAATTTCTCCAAAAAACCAAAAGGTGCTTTCTTCTTTATTATTAAATAAGATAAGGGCAACAATTGCTAATAGGATTGCAATAATGATTGTTTTTGGTCTCATATTAGATATGTGTTTTGTGTTCTGGCCAAAAATAATGAAAACTTTCTTTATCTGCTAGTCTTGGAGCCGTGGTTGTATTTTTGCCAAGAGCGATTAGCGGTGATCTGATATAAAAAAAGAGGAGATAATGAAAATTATCTCCTCTATATTTTTAATCAATGTATTGCTTATTCAGCTACTACTTCGAAAGGAACTTGTACTTTAACTTCTTTGTGTAAGTTTAAGTTAGCTACGTATTCACCAAGTGTTTTAGGTTCTACTTCGAAAGTAATACGGCGACGATCTACTTCGTAACCTTGTGCTTTCAATGCATCTGCAATTTGAATGCTGTTTACTTTACCAAAGATTTTTCCTGTTTC
The DNA here is from genome assembly GCF_000416985.1 of Sphingobacterium paucimobilis HER1398. Lineage (GTDB taxonomy): Bacteria > Bacteroidota > Bacteroidia > Sphingobacteriales > Sphingobacteriaceae > Sphingobacterium > Sphingobacterium paucimobilis. The sequence goes on along the minus strand of NZ_ATDL01000022.1, from coordinate 416,410 downwards.
ACCAGCTTTAGCACCAATAGAAAGCTTAACGTTTTCTAATTTAGTTGCTAACTCTGTAGCGTCTTTCTTGATTTTATCTTGCTTGAACTGAGCTTGTTTGATATTCTCAGCCAATACTTTTTTTGCTGATGATGTCGCTAAAATAGCGAAGCCTTGAGGGATTAAGTAGTTACGTCCGAAGCCAGGTTTTACTACTACGATATCGTCTTTTTCACCAAGGTGTTTAACATCTTGTTTTAATATAATTTCCATTTATCGTATCCTCCTTATTTTAATGAATCAGCTACGTAAGGCATAAGTCCGATGATACGTGCACGTTTCACCGCTTGCGCTACTTTACGTTGGAATTTCAATGATGTACCAGTAAGACGACGAGGTAAGATTTTACCTTGATCGTTAACAAATTTCATTAAGAAGTTTGCGTCTTTGTAGTCGATGTACTTAATACCGTTTTTCTTGAAACGACAGTATTTTTTACGGTTGTCCTCTACTTTAGGAGCTGTCACGTATTGAATGTTCTCTTTTGACATTAGTTTGCTACCTCCTCAGTTTTAGTTTCAGCTTTCTTGTTGAATGCACCGCTGCGTTTTTTCTCGCTATAAGCAACAGCGTGCTTATCTAAAGCGATAGTTAAAAAGCGCATCACACGCTCATCGCGCTTGTATTCAAGCTCTAATTTTTTAATTAATTCACCTGGAGCCTTGAATTCAGTTAAGTGATAGAATCCAGTTGTTTTTTTCTGGATTGGATACGCTAATTTTTTCAAACCCCAATTATCTTCAGCGATAATTTCGGCTCCGCCTTCTGTAAGAATGCTTTTGAATTTTGCGATTGTTTCTTTCGCAGCATCTTCTGAAAGCAACGGGGTAAGAATGATTACAGATTCGTACTGTTGCATTTTTTTTAAATAATTATGTTAATTTAAACTTTCCGTACTTACGGAAGTGCAAAGATAGAAATATTTTTCTTTCTATTATTATATGGGTATAAAAAAATGTTTTTTCATGTTGTTAATATACTCTCTGATTTTATACTTTTAAATTTCTTTTGCGTAAGACTTGTGTATTTCGTGTTAAAATAGATATATTCAAATTGGATTGGCCGATGGCTATGTTTAAAGATAAACTATGAGAATTATTGACTATTTAAAAAGTCTATACCCTATAAATGATGAAATTGAATTTGTATTTACGGCGATGTCAGAGACGAAAAAATATGATAAAGGAGCGGTTATTTTTTCTCCAGGAAGTTATTTAAAGCATGTTTATTTTGTAGAGAGTGGTTTTACACGGATTTACTATAATAAGGGGAAGAAAGATATAACACATTATTTTTTCGGTCCTGATACTTTTGGTACCGGTATAGAGAGCCTTTATTATGATAAGCCTTCGGTTTTCGGGTTTCAAGCGCTTAGCGAGACCTGTATTACTCGGGTTCCATTTTCCGCGATACAAGATCTAGCAGCAACGGACATTACGATGAACCGTATTATACAACGGATTCTGTTGGATTCTTTAATCAATTTTTCGAAACGTTTTTATAATATGCAGTTTGAAACCGCTAGCGAACGTTATCAGTCGCTAATCGCCGAGAATCCGGCTCTTTTTCAGAAGGCTACATTGGGACATATTGCTTCTTTTTTAGGCGTTTCGCAGCAGACTCTTTCGGTTATACGTGGTTTGAAGTGATTTTTTTAAGATATCTTAAATTTTTAATAACAATTTAGACGTAGTTTTGTCTTGTTTATAAAAATAGTATGAAATTAAATTAGTATGAAATATAGGTATTGTTGTCTTTTTTTCTTCTTTTCTTTAGGAAGCAGTATCTCCGGGAGTTTGCTGGCACAGGAGCAGTTGACCAGTTTTAAGGCACCTGTTGAACAGGCTGTAAGGCATAATAAGGGGATGCAAAATGCTTATCTGGAAAACCAAAAAGTAGCTTTGGAGCGGGAGGAAGTAAAAGGTAAGTTTCTTCCAACAGTATCCCTGCATGGTGGATATGGTTATCTTAACAGCAGTGTTGATCTAGATTTGCCAACACATCATCTTCCTATTACTGGTTTTAATCTGTTTGAGGGATCGCAAAGATCGAACCTGTCTACACAGGTAGCACTGGCAGGTGTGACTGCTAAGCAGGTTATTTTTAGCGGTTTGCAGATTACGAACGGGCAAAAGGCATTAGAACAGAAATTTATCGCCCAGTCGCTGATGCAAGAGGCAGGACGTGATCAAATTGCACAAGAGGTGTTGTTCTCTTTCGATCAATTGATGCTATTGCGTGAGGTAGATGTGCTTATTGCGGATTCTGAAAAGCGATTGAATAAAGAGCATCAGAAGGTTGTCAAGGCCATTGATAATGGATTAGCTATTCCTTATGATCGGGATAAGCTGAAGTTAGCGATGCTGGAATTGGAAAATAAAAAAGCGGAAGTCGAAAGTAACCGCGAGTTGTTGTATTATAAATTGCAAGAACTGACTGGACTGGATAAAGCTGAATTGGAGACTGTTGTATACCCATTATCCGAGATTGTGCTCGCCTTGGATGAAGCTACGGTAATGAACCGTAAAGAGTTGCAGGCTCTTGAGGCTTCACAAAAAGCTTATGACTTTGCATTGAAGAAAGAAAAAGGTGGAAAGTTACCACTAGTCTTTGCTTTTGGTAGTGTTTCTTATCTGAATGCTTTTGATTCTCATTTTACATTGAAGGATATTGGGCAGGTAGGCGATGTAAAAATGAAGACGAACCATTTGCAGTTGGCTCCAAATTACGCTGTAGGGATTGGTATGAAGTGGAATGTTTTCGAAGGTAAGACGCATAAGAGTGCTATCGAACGTGCTAAGCTGGACATTCAGATCAATGAGAATAAATTGGAAGATACAAAGGAAAAGCTAAGCCTATTGCAACGTAAGACACGTGCTGACTATGAGCTGGGACTTAAGAAAATTGGTGTGAATCAGCAACAGGTAGCAATCGCTAAGAATAACCTGCATTTGGCTTCGCGTCAGTTTGAGGAGGGGTTGAGTGATGTGACTGAGCGCTTGGAGGCAGAGAATGAGTTTTATAAACAATCCTTGGGTTATTATAGTCAGATTCTGAATCAGCGTAATGCGGTAACGGAGTTGTTGAAGGCTAATGGAAACCTTTACGATACGATTACAAGATAGGTACGGATTTCGTGTCTGTCCGTTAGGATCGGCTTTAAGAATATATAGATAGAATAAACAAAAAGAGATGATACAGTCTTATTACGGTTTAGAAAAAAGAAGAGCAACCTGTTAATACGATAGTCAGCATCGTTATAAATAATTAATAATAATGAAAAACACATTTTATATAGCTTTTGTCGCATTATTGGTCCAGGGGTGTTCAAACAAAGATGCGAAGCAGCAGAAGGCTCTAGAAGGAAAAATCGAGCGGGATCAGATTTCGGTAACCACAAAGATACCCGGTAAAATCCATCGGATTCTAGTCGAAGAGGGGCAATTGGTGCATAAAGGTGATACTCTGATTGTTTTGGAGCTGCCTGAGGTCGATGCAAAATCCGTACAGGCGCAGGGTGCTCTCGAGGCAGCTCAAGCGCAGTATGAAATGGCGGTAAAGGGGGCAACGGACGGACAGTTGACACAGCTAAATGCTAAGGTAGCGGGACTGAAAGAGCAATATGATTTTGCACAGAAGTCTCTTGACCGGATGAAAAATCTACTTCGTGATTCTTTGGTTGCACAGCAAAAATATGACGAGATATACGCTAAATACCAAGGTGCCAAAAATCAATATTTGGCCGCTCAGGCCGAGTTGGCTGATGTTAAGAATGGTGCTCGTATTGAGCAGCAGAAAATGGCATTAGGACAGAAGGAGCGCGCGATAGGAGCAGTTTCGGAGGTCAATGTCGCAGCAAAGGAGCGTTATGTGATTGCTCCTCAAGATATGTCTATCGAAACGATCAACCTCAAGGTTGGAGAGCTGGCTTTGGCAGGATATAGCTTAGCTTCTGGCTATGTATCGGATGGCGCTTACTTTAGGGTTACAATCCCAGAAAGCCGTATTAAGGATTTTCAGAAGGGAGCTGTAAAGACATTGGCTATTCCTTACTTAGAAAATAAAACATTGAGTGCACGGGTAGAGACTATCAAATCATTGAGTAATTATGCGAGTATTAGTACAGCATATCCTGACTTTGAACAACAGGAGACTTTATTTGAAGTGCGTTTGCGTCCTACAAGTGCTACGGATGATAAAGAATTGTTAACTAAAGCGACATTTATCGTTAAAGACGAGAAGTAATTATGGGTAACTTTTGGAGTTTGATTAAGAGAGAGTTCGCTTTATTCTATCAGAATAAGGTTTTACTCATTCTTTTTTTAGGAGCCCCTGTTATGTATGGTGTTCTTGTAGGAGGGGTGTATAAGAAAGGTAAGGTGACGCATCTGCCGATTATAGTGGTGGACGAGGATCGTAGTCCTTTGTCTAGGCAACTTATTGATATGTTCAATGAGAATGAGGTGATCTATGTTGCCGAACTGATGGCTGATCCTTTTGGCGCCAAAGAGGCTGCATTGGAGAAAGAGGCTACTGTGGTTGTTCATATTCCGAAGAATTTTTCATCAGATGTTAATTATAACCGCAGTACAGAGTTGACGTTATTTGTCAATGCTTCTAATACGTTGACATCAAATTATGCTATGATGGCGGTCAATGTGTGTGCAGGGACCATGAAAGCGGGTATACAAATCAAATCTCAGGAGAAGAAAGGTGTTCCTGCTTACGTCGCCGAACAACAGTATGAGCCTTTTAAGACGACTATTGTGAAACAGAATATACGGAGTGGTAATTACTTGTACTTTATGCTGCCGGGTGTTTTGCTGACTGTTCTGCAGCAGGTGATGATGTTGGGACTGGCCTTGAGCTTTGCGTCTGAATTCGAAAACAATACTTTCCGTGAGCTTGTGGGGAAGACTTCCAACGTCTTTGTGCTGATTCTGGTTAAGATTACTCCCTATGTGCTGATGTCCTTTTTAATTTATGGTTTGTACTACGGTTATTCTGTTTTTTATAGGATGCCTTTACATGTTGAAGGATTTGCGTTTTTTGGGGCTTCTTTTCTGTTTTTGCTTGCTGTTGCTTTCTTGGGGATATTGGTCAGTATTGCTATTCCAAGCCAGTTGAAGGCTACGGAGATATTGATGGTTATTGCTACTCCCTCGTTTATATTAAGTGGTTTTACCTGGCCATTGAGCCAGATGCCGGATTGGATTGTCTGGTTGTCTAAATTGATTCCGCTTACCCATTACCTTCAGATCTTTAGAACGATGATTATAGAGCAGGGAACAGCAGATCTTATAAAAGGGCCTGTATGGGGATTGGTGTGGATCGGTGGTGTTTCTTTAGTCGCCTCCATCGTACTTTTACAATTTAAAATTAATAAGGTTAAAAAGGCTGAAAAAGCCTAGCATAGATATAAAGATATGTTCTCAGGTATTATTTTTCGTAAGGCTACCATTTCGGATGTGGATGCTGTCTGGGCAGTACTAGAGGAGGCGATAGCGAAGCGCCGTAACGATGGGTCGGATCAATGGCAGGATGGTTATCCCAATCGGGAAGTCATAATGGAAGATGTTGAAAAGGGGTATGGATTTGTAGCTGAGCGCATAGAAGGGCCCATAGTGGCTTATATCGCAGTAATCGGTGCTGTCGAGCCTGCCTACGAGGCGCTGACTGGTAAGTGGCTTACAGAGCGTCCATATACCGTGATACACCGGCTAGCTGTTTCGCAGCGTGATGTAATAAAGGGACTGGGAACCTGGATGATGCTGGAGGCTGAAAAAGTTAGTTTATCCCAGGATCGATTAAGTATTAAAGTAGACACAAATTACGATAACGCAGGCATGTTACGGGTGTTTGATAAATTGGGGTATGTATATTGTGGTGAGGTGTACTTTCGGGGCGGGGCGCAACGTAAAGCTTTTGAAAAGTTATTGGATCAGGTGTAATTTGGCATGGGACAATAACCATTGTGCGATAGCTTCAAAAACCTCTATGCTGTTTTCTTCCTGCAGGATTTCATGTCTTTTCTTTGGATAAGTAATGATATCTACCTCTTGGAAGCCGCTTTCTTTAAGTTGTTTTTCTGTTTTTTCTATTCCCTTGGAAAAGCCACCAATTGGGTCATCTTGCCCGCTGACTAAGAGAATCGGAAGACTTTTTGGGATGGAATGCTGCCATCCTTTTTTTGTTGCTGTCAACAGTATGGTCAGGAGGGTATAGAAGGCGTTGTTGGTAAAAGGGATGCCACAAAGTGGATCTTCTTGGAAACGCTTCCTATTTGTTTTACTTAGACTCAGCCAACTGGTATCATCAAAGTCGGGTTCATGCCGAAATTTTGTATTGTTCATTTTGCTGAAGATACCATTGATCAGTTTGCTCCGTTTTCTAGGACTTATTTTCTGGAGTAAAGCTAGGAGCGCCCTAAAAGCTTCGGCTCCTGGTGTTTTGGCTCCGGTACCGATCCATATACTTCCATCAAATTCGTTTCCTATTCGTTGTAATACACATCGGGTAATAAAGGAGCCCATGGAGTGTCCGATGATAAAATGCGGATGATCGGGGTGTTTGTCCTTTAAATAGTGATGTAGCGCTATAGCATCATTAATTAATCTCTCCTGCGGTCTTTCTTGTTGGAAGTAACCCTGTGCGGTATCATCGGTAGCGGTATTGCCATGACCTATATGGTCATAAAGCAAGACGGCGAATCCAACAGAGGCGAGGTATTCTGCAAATTGTATATACCTTCCACTATGTTCTTGCATGCCGTGAAGAACTAAGACAGATCCTTTCAGTTCTTTGTCACTCTGGGTTATGTATGTCGTGTACAAGCCATATGGTGCTGCAGTGTCTTGGATGCTTTTAACTTTTATATGGCCTGTACTTGTGTTTGACATGGTAAGCTTAATTTATGATACAACTAAGATACAATATTTATTTTGTTGTTATTTTAGCGATTTTTTCTTCGTAGCAAGTGAACTCCGCTTGTTGCTTGATCAAGAAACTATTTTCTTCTAATTTTCCGACTACTTTTTCCATTTCTTCTTTGGAGTTATAGGTTAACATCCGGAATGGGTTTTCATAATCTTTTCCTCTTGATTTTTTGATTTCGCTGTAAATCCACTTTTTAGTATCAAGGCTCTGCGCTAATGTGTGGTTGATAAAATCGGTATCCCAGTCTGCCGGTGAGGTCTCTGTAATCTGTGCTAGGGAAGCTAAAGCGTGATCGATTTTACTTTTTGGGTATAATTTACTCCAGGTATGATAACGTTCGTGCACCTCAGTCCAGGAATCAATTTTTTGCGTTTTGATATCCTCTATCAGTGTCTTTATATGTTTTTGTGGAATCAATTGGCCTCCCACATTTTCAAATTGCTCTCTTTGTTCCGGAATAGCACTTGGAGCGGATGTTCCACATGTGTCCTTCTCAAGACAATCAGCAAGGTGTACTGCCCCATAATAATGAATCATACGCTTGAAAGTATGATAACATGCTCTCGCTTTCACTACTACAACTTTGCGATTTGAGAATTCTGTATTCGTGAGATATACCTCACGTTGGTTTAAATCAAAATTTGGGTCCATTAAGAGTCGACGTCCACGGATTTGAGCTGTGGCTTCGGGTTCTATCTCCGGCCAGGCCTGGCCTACCGCCATTTCTATCTCGTGTAGGGCATCAAACATTTCATTAACGGTATCTGGTGCTAAAACATCATATTCGAGGTATTGATTTTTTAGTGTTCGTTTGTCGCGATCGTTGAATTTGGTTGTATTACGCATCAGCGCATACATATTGTAGAGAAACCAATATCCAGGAACTATCAATAATCGGTTTTTGTCGGCTTCATTGCTGACGAGAGAGAATGGTATTCTGATATCAAGCTCATGTAGAAAGTCGCCTTTTACAAGTAGGGTATAAGAGGCAAATTTTGAATTATGTTTGATACTGACACATAGACCAGGCCAAAACCCTCTTCCTGCTATTATCTCACCATCTGCAGCTCTTGAATTATGATTGGAACCTATTGTGGCTCCAGCAGCCATATTGCTTTGTCCTTTTATCAATGCTGCGCATAGGAAGGAGTTATTGTGATGTTGCTCGTGAGAAGGGAACAGTAACGAGTTGAGTACTTCGCAACAGGATATAGTGGAGTTGTCGCCTAAAAAAGAGTTGATCAGTCTGGCTCCATATTTCAGCTGTGAATGTGAAGATAATATAAACCTAACGGCTTTGACACCATAGAAAACGCGGCAACCGTAACCAATTATTCCATTTACAATTTCACATCCTTCTCCGATTTGTGTGAATGCTTCTTTACTGGAGTTTACCGTTACGTTTTTCAGCTTATTTACTCCTTTTATGTATGCATAAGGACCTATTTTAACATCCTTGATCGTATTTGAGTTCTTCAATACCACATTGTCGGCTAGGGTGCTATAGTATCCCCGTTGTGTGGAGAAATGCCTATCCGTTATTTCTAATAGGCGGTTTTGGAATATGGAATCTTCTCGATGGCGTGACCATAGGTAGACATCTGCCGCTTGCATGCCATCGAAGGGAACGACGGATCGCCCTCCATTTTCATTACATAATTCCATCCAGATCCTTTTGTCTGGAGATTCTCCTTCTTTGAGTATACCGTTTCCAAATTTGGCGTTATTGCTGGTTTCCATTTCATTGATATTGGAGAGCAGAACCTGTTCTCCAATGATGAAATGTGCCATATAACGTACATGATGTATAGCAGAACATGCTCCGATATCGGAGCTTACTATGGTCGAATTGTATATTCCTGTAGGAAGGCGTAGGTCCCTATAAGAAAGGTAAGTCTGTTCCATAGCACCTATCCTTACCAATCCATAAAATTTGGAATGCTGGATCTGTTCCGGGAAAAAGGGTTCGCTAACCCATACCTTCGACCAGTCCGAACTGTAATTGAGCTGGTTGGTTAGCTGTTGAATCTCTTGGGCTGTGAGCTGTCTGAATTCCTTATCTGTTCCCAACTGTTGATTACGCATATCGTACTCGTTTGTTAGTCCAGATACCTCTTTTTCAGTTATAAAGCCATATCCCAATGCGTGTAGCGGCTCTTTTGAAATGAATGTCATCGTCTATTCTACCGTTACTGATTTAGCTAAATTTCTAGGTTTGTCCACGTCACAGCCTCTGGCAATACCGATATAGTAAGCCAATAGCTGTAGAGGAATAGTGGATAGTATAGGCGCTATGATTTCGTGTGCTTCAGGTATTTCGATACTGTCGTCGGCCATGGAAGATACGAAAGTGTCATCGGTTGATACCAGTGCAATGAGCTGTCCCGAACGGGCTTTTATCTCTTGCATATTGCTGATTATCTTTTCCTGTATTTTATCTTTTGTAGCAATGAACAATACCGGTAGATTTTCGTCTACCAATGCAATCGGTCCATGTTTCATTTCAGCTGCTGGATAGCCTTCTGCATGGATGTAAGAGATTTCTTTGAGTTTTAGAGCGCCTTCTAATGCTATCGGAAAGTTATATCCACGACCTAGGTATAGAAAATCTTTTGCGTCCACATATTTATGGGCTATACTCTTTATCTTTTCGAGTTGTGAATTTAAGATCTCCTGTACCTTATCGGGTACAGCCTGTAGTTCGTTGATAAGCGTGTCGCTGGTAGCGGTATCTATTTTTTGTTTGTATTGCGCGAGCTTGATTGCGAATAATAAAAGAGCTGCAAGCTGAGTTGTAAATGCTTTTGTACTGGCTACTCCTATTTCTGGTCCGGCGTGTGTGTAGATGCCCGAATCAGATAGTCTGGCAATGGAGGATCCGACAACATTGACGACCCCGAATATAGTAGCACCATGTTGTTTTGCGTTTTCAAGTGCGACGAGTGTATCCGCGGTTTCTCCACTTTGGGATATGGCTATGATCAGATCATCTGGTCCCACGATTGGATTTCTGTATCTGAATTCAGAGGCGTATTCTACTTCAACAGGAATACGACAGAGCTCTTCAATCCAATATTCTGCTAGGAGTGCAGCATGCCAGCTGGTTCCACAGGCGACGATAATGATGCGATGTGCAGCTAGAAGTTTGTCTTTTACTTTTTCTAACCCGCTTAGGGTAATCTGGTGCGTGGTGCTATCTAATCTTCCTCTTAGACAATCCTGAATTGCTTTAGGTTGCTCAAATATCTCTTTCAACATGAAGTGCGGGTAGCCTGCTTTTTCTATGCTGGCCAATTCCATATCCAATTTTTGTACGAATGGCGTTACGATATCGTTACCTAGGTTTTTTAGGATCAGCTCATCAGGTTTTATAATTGCCAGCTCATAGTCATTGATATAAACGACTTCTTTGGTATGTCCCAACATAGGGGATGCATCAGAGCCTAAGAAATGTTCACCATTGCCAATTCCGATGACCAGTGGGCTACCTTTTCTTGCAGCTATAATCGTGTTTGGGCTGTCTTCGTCCAGTACGAGGATGACATAAGCTCCTGTAATACGTTTTAAGGCGATACGTATTGCTTCTTCGAGCGTACAGGCATTATTTGTTTTGATGTCTTCAATGAAATTGAGCAGTACTTCAGAGTCTGTATCACTTTTGAAGGTATAGCCTTTTTTGAGTAGCTCTTCTTTTATTGTTGCGTAATTCTCAATAATACCATTGTGTACCAATGCCAGTTTTCCATTCTGCGAACGATGCGGATGGGCATTGTGATCGGATGGTACCCCATGGGTAGCCCATCTGGTATGTCCTATTCCTGTTTTGGCCGAAAGGTCTATTGTTTTCGTCAACTCTTCTAATGCAGCCACCTTACCAGCTGTTTTGGATATTAGTAATTGTTGTTGAGAATGGAGCGCGATTCCTGCGCTATCGTATCCGCGGTATTCTAGTTTACGCAATCCCTCTATTAAATAGGGGTATGCTTGTCGATGGCCTACATAGCCGACAATTCCACACATAGTATCAAGTTTAATCTGTTAATAGGACTACAAAAATAAATAATTCCTTCTAAACAATCGATTGCGTTGTCTGTTTTTTCAAAAAGATATTTTTTAAGTCGTATAGATGGCAAAATGGAAAGTTTTGAAAGTTAATTCTGTCAATATCTTATTGGGAGGGATACCTCTAGCGTGTCAAATGATGTCTTGAAAAGGTAAAATAGGCGTTACATCTATTTTATTCTGAGGAGGAATAGTCTATATTTGTACTGATGAATAATTTATATACTATAAAAAGTAGCTCATTTGCATGTATAATGCGAATCATAGGCATTTTTATGGTGTTTATTCTGACCTCTTGTCCTATTAAGGCATCTATTAAGCTTAGCTCTACATCACAACCTTCTTCGGGATTGACCATCAAGCATTCTAAATTGATTACGCCTTTAGAAGCACCTTGTGTATTGGAGATTAAAGAAAATTTAGTGAAGGTAGGTCATTCTGATATCGATTTTTCTCCTTCGGTATTGTTATTGGCTTTCTTTTTTGTTCTATTTTTAGGTGTTCCCCAAAAAAGTTCTAGAGTTTACCCACCACGGGCCTATTATTATGGCTCCAATAATCTATTCCTTTTTATAAAACGGTTCAATTTATAGGATTTAAACACTGTTAAAGTTAAGCCGACGGGCTCTTTATTCTAATTGTGTTTTTTACTATAAATTTTAATCGATGATCAACAAGTTATGTGCTTGTTTGCTCGTCATTGGGACAGGACTTATCACTAATAATGTGCATGGTCAAGTACTCGAGGACTATTGGCAGCAGACAAAAGCAAATTATAAAGGATTTTCTATAAAAGACCAAGAAATCGGTATTTCCCGATTGGATAGTGCGTCTTCATTGGAGCGTTATAAACCACAGGTATGGCTCCAGTACCAACAGGGATTAAGCTCGTTGAATAATGTTTCGGGGGCCTTTTATCCCATGCCGGGTATTTTTAATATCAGTGGCTCAAATACCTCGGGTGGCTCTTCTAATACGTTTAATCAATATGCTACAAGTAGTCTAAATTGGGATTTGGTCAATTTTGGACGGAAAAATTTAGACAAAGCTCTGGGATCTACAGCAATAAAGCAGTCTACCTGGGAAGCAAATCAATATACGCTATTGGTACAGAATGAACTTTCTCAACGCTATATAAATTACCTGTATTACCAGATTCTTTCGGATTGGTATCATGAGCACCTGAAGAGGTATCAGGATATTTTGGAACTCACTCGGGATCTGGCGACCAGTGGTATTGTTCCAAGTGCGGATACGCTGCTTGTATCTTCTTCATTAAATAATGTGCAGTCTGAGCTATCTCATGTTTCTGGACAGTTGAAAGGTGGCGTGTATGCGCTTTCGGAATTTGTGGGAGGGGCGGTCAATCCAGCAGCTCAGTCTGCAGCTCGTTTTTTTGTTTTGTTGAAAGCGGAAACAGAGGGAGATGTGCTCCAGCCCCTGTTAGAGATCAAGAAGACTGAAGCGGAAAAATTAGACCAATTGGTCAAGAAATCCAGCAAACAAGTATTGCCTCAAATTATAGGGATAGGAGCTCTTTCTAGCCGGAGTTCGGGAGTCTCGTCATCAGGTGTGGCCTCCAATAGTTATGGAGATATGTTTCAGAACTATGCCCATAATTATTTTGTTGGCGTAGGGGTGAACTGGAATTTACAACAGCTATTTACGGCTAAGTCTAATCGTAAGATTTTCGAAGCCAAGCGGAGCAAAGTCGAGGACGAATACCGATTGTTAGATAATGAATTGGAGCAGCGTTTGCTGGATCTGTCGACTCAGGAGCGGCAGACTGCTGCCGGTCTGGTGGAGTCGGATCGTAGTAAGCAACAGGCTTCTGAGGCTTATGAGATGTATAAGGTACGCTATGAAGGTGGTCTTATTAATTTGGCCGAACTTTTACAGGTTCAAGCTATCTTACTTCAGAATGAGAAGCAAAATCTATTGCAGTATTATAACTATTGGAATATTGTCTTAAAGCGTGCTTTTCTGGAGGCGAATATTAACCCCGTTATCCAACATTTTTAAATCGTGTTACACATATGAATATTATTAGAACAGCGCTTCGGAAGCCTATTGCATTTATTATGGTTATCATAGCGATTGCTTATTTTTCGTGGCCGGTTATTCAAAAGATTAAGGTGGATATCTTTCCTGAGATTGAGTCGCCTGCTATGTATATAGCGATGCCCTATGGGGGGCTTTCGCCTGCCTATATGGACGGTTTTATGGCGAATGAGTTTCAGAAGGTTTTACTTTTTGTCAACGGTGTTAAGGAATTGGATTTTAAAAGCATCCAAGGTCTTTCGCTAATGAAATTGACTTTTTATCCGGGTACGGATATGTCCCAGGCTTCGGCCGAGCTGAGTATGCAGGTATCGCGTGCCATGGGTTTTTTGCCACCAGGTGCCGTGCCACCTATGGTGGTGCGTTTTGACGGGAGCTCTCTTCCCGTAGGACAATTGGTTTTTGATAGTGAAAAACACTCTGTGACGGAACTTCAGACCATGGCGATTACTAAAGTAAGGCCTATGTTTGTCAATATACCTGGTATTACAGCTCCAGCTCCATTTGGGGGTAATATGCGTAGTTTGGTGGTGAATATTGATCCTCAAAAGATGAAGGCTGCAGGCTTGAGTCCAGAAGAGGTTACATTGGCGATTACTAAAAACTCGGTTCCCTCGCCGGCAGGTAATGTGCGATTGGGAGACAAAAATCTTATGGCACCAGTCAATTCTATTGCAGATGGTGTAGAGGAGTTCCTCCAGACACCCATAAAGACAATTGCTGATCGGACATTGTTGGTTGGAGATGTCGCTACGGTGATGGATGCGGCGGATCAAACGGTAGGTTATGCCTTAATCAATGGTAAGCGATCTGTTTATCTTCCTATTATTAAGAAGCCTGATGCATCGACACTAACAGCAGTAGACAATCTTAAGAAATCGTTGCCCATGCTGGAGAATCTATTGCCTGAAGGGGTTAAAATCAGTTATGCTTTTGACCAGTCGGTGTATATCTCCCGTTCGTTATCTAATCTGATTTTTGAGGGAGCTTTGGGTGCGTTGCTGACAGGCCTGATGGTTTTTCTTTTCCTAGGAGATGTCCGAGGGGCGTTAATTGTGGTTTTGACCATTCCCATCGCTATTATTACAGCTGTGATCACACTCTATTTCTTTGGGCAGAGTGTCAATATTATGACCTTAAGCGGTTTGGCTCTTTCGATTGGTATTCTGGTGGATGAAGCTACAGTTACCATTGAGAATATTCACCAACATATGGAATTGGGTAAGTCTAAAGCCCGAGCTATCCTGGATGCATTGTTAGAGATTTCAGCACCCAAGTTGTTGATTTTATTAAGTATCCTAGCCGTGCTTACTCCTGCATTTATGATGAGTGGTATACCTCGGGATATGTTTATGCCCCTGTCGCTTGCTGTTGCATTCGCGATGATCGCTTCTTTTATTGCTTCGCAGACTTTTGTGCCTATTATGGCCAATTGGATTATGAAGTCTAAGGTACACGGGCAGTTCGTTCGTCGGAAGAGGTCATTTATGGAGCGTGTGAATGTGAAGTATGCCTTTTTGGTACGTCGCCTGGTGCGTCGTTCGATAGTGCCTACAATAGGTTATTTGATCCTGAGTTTTGGAGCTATCTTTTTGATGTTTTCACTTTTGGGGACGGATATTTTGCCACGTTCTGAAGGTGGTGACTTTCAGTTGCGTATACGGCTTCCGGAAGGTACACGTCTCGAACATACAGAAGAGACCGTTCGTAAAATTGGAGAATCTATTACAGCAATGCTACCTGAAAATAGTGTGAAGATAAGTTCAGCTTTTGTCGGTATGCACCCTTCTGCAAATCCTATTAACCCTATTTTTCTTTTTAACAGTACGACTGGCGAGGGCGTTTTACAATTGTCTTTGGATAAAAAGAAAATCGGTCTAAAGAATGATGTATTAAAAGAACAGATCCGCGAACGGATTGATAAAGATTTTCCTACGGTAACCATCAACTTCGAACCGATGGAGCTGATGGATAAAATCATAGGCCAAGGTTCGATGACACCAGTTGAAGTGAAGGTGAGTGCACCACAGCTGATGGCTGCCGAATCTTATGCTAAAAAGTTGGTGTCTAAACTGTCAGATTATGACTTTTTGAGGGATGTACAGATTGCAGAACCTTTGCATTATCCCATTATTGATATCAAGCTGGACCGTACGCGTCTTGCACAATATGGTTTGACCGTTCAAGAGGTGTCACGTAACATCTCTGCAACGACGTCTTCGACTCGATTTACAGACAAGAACCTTTGGGTAGATCCCAAATCGGGGCTGGTGTTTCAGGTTCAGGTACAGGTTCCTGAAAATCTAATACAAGCTGTTGAAGATCTGCGTGCGATGCCATTACAAAAAGGAAAGAGTTATCCGATATTGGAGGACGTGGCTACTATTACCCATAGCACTGTAGCGGGACAGGTAAATCGTAGAGGACCGAATCGTTATGTTACGATTTTGGCAGACCTTCACCAGACGGATTTAGGTACTGCGAATAAAGCCGTTGATCAGGCGCTAAGCGAAATAGGTGAGGTTCCGAAGGGGATGCGGGTTTGGAAGGAAGGAACGTTGACGTTATTAGAAGAAACATTGTCCGGGCTTTTGGTAGGGCTTTCGATCGCGATTGTAGTTATTTTCTTTATGATGAGTGCTTACTACCAATCGGTACGTGTCAGTCTTGTTATTCTATCCGTTGTCCCGGCTGTGATTGCAGGTAGTTCTTTTTTCATTTGGATATTTGGAAGTACGTTGAACTTGCAGTCTTATATGGGGATTATCATGTCTATCGGGGTGTCGGTTTCGAATGCGGTTCTTTTGGTGAATCAAGCAGAGCAGAATCGTAAGAAATATTTTATTTCAGCCCGTTTTGCGGCGATAATCGCCGCAAAATCCCGTCTGCGTCCTATTCTGATGACAGCTGCAGCTATGGTAGCGGGGATGATCCCGATGGCATTGGGTATGGGCGACGGAGGCGAGCAGATTGCACCTCTTGGTCAAGCAGTAATTGGAGGTTTGATTAGCTCTACGTTAGTGATTTTATTGATGATTCCTCTTATTTTCTCACTGATGATGAAGAAGGCTACGTATTTGGAACCTTCTCTAGATCCCGATGATGTAAATAGTAAGTTTTATAATAATTAAAAAGATGATAAGATATAGTTTTTTGTTAGTTTTCATGGTATTCCTTGGGTGTAAGCAACAAGGTAGTGATAAACAGGAGCAGACAGACAAGAAAGGGGAGACGCTGGAGCTAGCAGTCTCTCATCCTCAATCGTTACAACCGCAGTATCGTATTAAGTTGACGGGGGAACTACAGCCACAGGAGTCGGTGGCGTTATTTTCAAAGGTCAAGGGGTTCGTTCGGCAGATTCATGTCGATGTAGGCGATTATGTGCAAAAAGGGCAACTCCTCGCTCGAATGGAGGCTCCGGAAATGGATGTACAGAGTACATCCGATCGTGCAAAGCAACATCAGTTAGTAGCGAATTATGAGGTTAGTAAATTACGTTATAAGCGTTTGCATGATGTCGATGGGCGCAAAAAAGGGGCGATATCGGCGCTGGAACTGGAACGTGCCTATGGTGATATGCTACGGGATAGTGCCGCGGTTGTAGAGGCAGGAGGTGCTTATCAAAAATCGAAGTATATGGAGGATTATTTATTGATCCGTGCACCTTTTTCCGGTGTTATTACGCAACGTAATTTTTCTACGGGAGCGTTGCTGGGTGACAGTGGTATACCTATGTTCAATTTGGTAGCCAATGATAAACTGAAGTTGAAAGTTGTCGTACCTGAGGTGCATGGACAGGCAGTGTCAGATAGTACTGTTGCTGAATTTCAGGTGTTGAGTATTCCTAATCGAACGTTTACAACCAAATTGAAGAGAAATGCTAAATTTATAGACCCTACAACGCGCTCATTGAGTTTGGAATTTGAAGTGCCTAATGGAGATAAAAGCCTGATTGGTGGAGATTTTGCTGATGTACAGCTTTCCTTGAAGCGGGCACAGAAGACTATGTTTGTACCTAAAGAAGCTGTGGTCAATGCACAGTCTGGCGTGTTTGTAATACGGGTAGGAGAAGATGGGAAGACAGAACGAGTTCCGGTACGCTTGGGTATCTCGCACGAAAACCTGGTTGAGGTATTTGGGCCTATAACGACAGAAGATCGGGTTGTAAACCGCGCGTCTGAAGAGCTTACGGATGGAAAGGTTGTCAAGGCTTTAATGAAGTAACACTATTAATATTATACAGATATGGAAAGAAAATTGTTGATGATGATTGCCGGGGCACTACTGGTTGTTGGTTGTGCCAACAACACTAAAGAGACAGGTGATAAAGAAAATACTATTCTAGCAGATTCGATCGCTATGGAAAAAGTAGGAACGGATGTGAAAGAGGTTACAGTTGGCGTGAGTGCAAGTTTTGTAGATATCAATAATCGGGTTACGACCTTGGACTCCCTTCGCGGGAAGGTGGTGGTTATGAATTTTTGGGCGACTTGGTGTCCTCCCTGTATCCGGGAAATGCCTTCATTGAATACGTTATTTTTGGATTTGAAGTCAAATAAGGATATCGTATTCATGGCTATCGATGTGGATGAGGATATTAAGGGGGCTTCTAAGTTTATGGCGAAGAATAAATTTGATCTCCCGTTATATACCTTGCACGGCCCATTACCTTCTGAATTGGAGACGAGCTCCATTCCGATGACTGTGATTTTGGACAAGCGTGGCGAGGTCGCTGTACAGCATACGGGGATGGTGGATTTTGGTAACCCTAATATTAAGGATGGATTGTTGAAGCTGATTGCAGAGTAACTAAAGGTGCACATTGGCGGTCGCTCCTTTTTTAAAAAATGAGCGCTCCATTTACATAACACGAGCGCTCATTCTTGTTGAATTGAGCGCTCGTTTTTAGAAAGTCAACAGGCTAACTTTTTAAACATCCCTATATACTTCGTAATAGCACTTGCCAGGCTTCTTGTAATTTTCCTTGATCTAGCAATTGCGCGGCAAAGCTATGTATGTGCGTTGAATCACTGTAATCGATATTTACGTCTACTGTATTGTCTAGGGACGGGATGATTTCTACATTGGCCAGTAAGCCTAGATGATTTCCGGTCAGTACTTTAGATAGACGGATGGCTTCGGGTAGGTTGTCTACCCCAATACCTAAATTACGAAGTGGTTTGGGGACGATAAATAGGTTGTCCTGTGTCACCCGACAGTACCAATCGCCTCCAAGTCTAGCTACTAGGTCCAGTTCATGTTGTTTGACATTATTTTTGTCGTCCAACAGATGAGCCTGCACATGCATGGCCAATACTTCAGCAATGACAAGATTTCCAGCGCCAGGAAGATCACTCAGCGGTATGACGCGTTGCACCTTGCATTCGAGTTGAATTGGGGACTCGGCTACGCGAGGTGGTTTTATATAACTGGAAGGGAGTGGAGTGAGGCCTGCTTTTTTGAACTCGTCGACTCCTTCGGCATATTCGGTACTTGCTAAAGATTGTTGTTGTACTAGATCATAGTTTACGATGTTGATGACGACTTCGTCTACTTCCAAGATATTCTCGAGCGTGTGTTTGGTGGAGCCATCTCGCATACGCCTCAATGGAGAGAATACGCATACGGGAGGTTGGTGCGACATGAGATTGAAATAGCTGAAGGGGCTAAGGTTGACCTGTCCATTTTTTGATATGGTACTGGCGAAACATATAGGCCTAGGTGCAATTGCATATTTGATCAGATTGTCGAATATTGCCTGATCTTTTTTCGGGTCGAAGCTTATTATATTACTCATTTTCGCTACTTATAAGGGTCGTTATTCGTTTGTTAATACTATTTTGTTTTCCAATAGGCCAAGCCCTGTTACTTCAAGCGTAACCGTATCGCCATTCTGTAGCCATTGGTCTGTATGGTTTGGGTTTTCTAGGCGTGCGGTGCCATTGAGCTCGAGAAAGCAACCAGTTCCTACGGTTCCGGATCCTATTACATCGCCTGGAAAAAGTTCTACACCATAGGATGCACGCTCTATGATTTCTGCAAAGGTCCAGTCCATATCTGCAAAATTGCCTAGAGAAAACTGCTTTCCGTTTACTTTACATGTCATTTCTAGATTGTAAGAGTCACCCGTATGACCTTTGTAGTGAGGTGTTTTATAGGGTAATAATTCGTCTTTTGTGACCAAATAAGGACCTATTACGGTCGCGAAGTCTTTCCCTTTTGCTGGACCTAAATTTAGTTTCATTTCTTCCATCTGTAGCTTACGGGCACTGATGTCGTTCATGATCATATAGCCTGCTATATAGTCGTCAGCCTCCGCTGCTTTAATATTTTTTCCTCTTTTATTAATGACTATTGCTACTTCCAATTCGAAGTCCAATTGTTGCATATGGAGAGGCATACAGGGGATATCTCCAGGGCCATAAATAGCGTTATGGTTTGTGAAATAGAATACGGGAAATTGATCGAACTCCGGAATCATGTCTAAGCCCCGATTACGTCTTGAGGTGGCTACATGCTGTCTAAAAGCATAGGCATCTCTACAGGAAGTCGGGTGGGGTACAGGTGCGATTAATTGAGCTTCTGTTATGTTTGTCCCTTTTATATTGATGGAGCCATTTTTAATTTTCTTTTCTGCCTGCTGCAAGGTAAGTATGTTTGGATGGCCTCCATTTAAGAATTCCTGCATAGAGGTGGGAAGTTGATCGCTGATTTCAGCGCAACGGTAAACTGTTGTATCTATTAAAATAGCGAGATGTTCGGCGTTGTCATGAAGACAGGTTACAATTCTCATAAAAAGAGCGGCATTAAAAAGGGTTCAATTATAGATTTACGGTGCAAATATACATATGATTATAAATATTAAAATTTTTTCGTCGGATTATATTGGAAAATATTTTTATCTTTATACCATATTATAAACCCTGCTATGTACAATCTTTGTGTATATACCCCAAAGTTATCCTTAGGATTGATTGCTTTTATTAAAGCGATGCTAGCAGAGATTGTGTTTGCACAGTATTAAGCCCCTTATTTCACTTAACTCGTAACTAGGCTTATCGAGTATTTCATTTTTTGTTTTTTAACTGTTTTAAACCAGAGGATTATGGCATTTTATCATAAGCTTGGGAAGGTCCCCAACAAGCGACATACCGTATTTAAAAAAGAAAATGGCGATTTATACGCCGAAGAATTGGTTTCAACACATGGTTTTTCTAGTGTTTACTCTCTTGTATATCACTGTCATCCGCCAACTTTGGTGCGACAAATAAGAGAACCTTATGATGTTTCTCCAAAAATTGCACGAGAGAAGCATCTGAAGCATACCAGTCTGAAAGGATTTTCATTGGCCCCTGCCGATGATTATTTGGAAAGTCGTAAGCCCGTATTGGTGAATCAGGATCTTCACATCTCCTTAGCTGCTCCCCGACATTCGATGACAGACTATTTTTATAAGAATAGTCAGGCGGATGAAATCATCTTTATCCATGAGGGACGAGGTGTTTTAAAAACCGGATATGGACAGATCACATTTTCTTACGGGGACTATCTGGTGATCCCGAGGGGTACAATTTACCAGTTGCACTTTGAGGATACGGCAAATCGTTTGTTGATCGTAGAGTCTTTTTCTCCAGTCCGCACGCCAAAGCGTTACCGCAATGAATTTGGACAATTGATGGAGCACGCTCCATTTTATGAACGTGATATCCGCATTCCTGAAAACCTGGAGACTTTTGATGAAGTAGGTGATTTTGAGGTCAAGATCAAAAAAGAGGGATTGATCTATCCGTATGTGTATGGCAGTCATCCATTTGATTTTGTTGGATGGGATGGCTATCACTATCCTTGGGCATTTTCTATTCATGACTTTATGCCTATTACAGGTATGTTGCACCAACCTCCTCCAGTGCATCAGACTTTCGAAACCGATGCTTTTGTATTGTGTAGTTTTTGCCCTCGCTTATATGATTATCACCCATTAGCAGTTCCAGCTCCTTACAACCATAGTAATGTCGATTCGGATGAACTTTTGTACTACGTGGATGGTGATTTTATGAGCCGTAAATCGGTGGAGAAAGGGCAGATTACGTTGCATCCCGGAGGGATACCACATGGACCGCATCCAGGTACTGTTGAAAAAAGTATCGGACAAACGCGGACAGATGAATTGGCAGTAATGATTGATCCTTTTAGGCCGTTGATGTTGACAGAGGATGCGTTAGCACTGGAAGACCCTGATTATTACAAATCATGGATGAATTAGTAACTAATTAATAAACAATAATATATTATCATGGCACAAACTTTTGCGGAGAAAATTGCAACAGCACAAGATTTTCTTCCTATTAATGGTACGGATTACATTGAGTTTTATGTGGGGAATGCGAAACAAGCTGCGCATTATTACAAGACCGCTTTTGGTTTTCAGTCGGAAGCTTACGCTGGTCCAGAGACTGGAGTGCGGGATCGTGCATCTTATGTATTGAAGCAGAATAAAATCAGGTTGGTATTGACATCTGCTCTGCGCTCGGATCATTCTATTTCGGAGCATGTCAAAAAACATGGTGACGGGGTCAAGATATTGGCTTTATGGGTTGATGATGCACGAAAATCTTTTGAAGAAACCACTAAGCGTGGAGCTCGCGTATACCAGGAACCATTATGTACACAGGATGAGCATGGTGAAGTCTGGACAGCAGGTATCTATACCTATGGAGAGACAGTGCATATGTTTGTAGAACGTAAAAACTATAAAGGTGCATTTTTACCTGGATACGAGGCTTGGGTTAGCGACTATAATCCTGAAGAGACTGGTCTTTTGTATGTAGACCACTGTGTGGGCAACGTCGATTGGAATAAAATGAATGAGACTGTTGAGTGGTATCAAAATGTGATGGGATTTGTAAATATCCTTTCGTTTGATGACAAACAGATCAACACGGAGTACTCGGCTTTGATGAGTAAGGTGATGAGTAATGGTAATGGTTATGTGAAATTTCCGATCAATGAACCTGCAGAAGGAAAGAAAAAGTCTCAAATTGAAGAATATCTGGAGTTTTACGAAGGCGAGGGCGTACAACATGCTGCCTTAGCTACTAATGACATTGTTTCTACGGTCAAAGCTTTAAAGGCTCGTGGTGTTGAGTTTTTAGGTGCTCCTCCTGAGGCTTATTACGATATGTTGCCGGACCGTGTGGGGGTAATTGACGAAGAAATTAAAATCATCCAAGATTTGGGGATTTTGGTAGATCGGGATGAGGAAGGGTATCTTCTTCAGATTTTTACAAAACCGGTTCAGGATCGTCCTACCTTATTTTTTGAAATCATCCAACGAAAAGGTGCGCAGAGTTTTGGTGCAGGAAACTTTAAAGCGTTGTTTGAGGCTATAGAACGCGAACAGGAGAGAAGAGGTAATTTATAAGATAAGGTGTCTATTTTAGGATTTTAAAATAATATGAAGGAATTACTTAGGGATTTTGAACACAAAAGACCGGAGATTGTATTTGAATGGAAGGATAGTGAGACGGAGGCTGAAGGATGGGTTGTTATTAATTCTTTACGTGGAGGAGCAGCTGGTGGTGGTACGCGGATGCGTGCGGGGTTGGATAGGAATGAAGTAGAGTCGCTTGCCAAAACAATGGAGGTGAAATTTACGGTATCTGGACCAGCAATAGGGGGTGCCAAATCCGGGATTAATTTTGATCCAAAAGATCCTCGGAAAAAGGACGTTTTGGCTCGTTGGTTTAAAGCGGTGACGCCTTTGTTGAAAAACTATTACGGAACAGGTGGAGACCTCAATATTGATGAAATCCACGATGTAATCCCGATGACGGAGGAGTATGGTCTCTGGCATCCTCAAGAGGGGGTGTTGAATGGACATTTTAATGTCCGTGAGAGTGAACGTATCCGTCAGATCGGACAGTTGCGGTATGGTGTCTCTAAAGTGTTGGAGGATGCTTTTTATACGCCAGATCTAAAGCGCAAGTATAAAGTTGCAGATATGATTACGGGTTTTGGTGTAGCGGAATCTGTTCGTCATTTTTATGATCTCTATGAATCAGGATGCCAAGGAAAGAGAGCTATTATCCAGGGCTGGGGGAATGTTGCTGCGGCAGCCGCGTTTTATCTATCTAAGATGGGGGTTCGTGTCGTCGGTATTATAGATCGCATGGGCGGCCTGATTAATACGGACGGATTTGATGAAAAGGCGATAACAGATTTGTTCCTTAATCGTAATGGCAATGAGCTGGTATCTCCCGATATGATTCCATCGGATAAATTGCAGGAAGAAGTTTGGGGGATCGGAGCGGAAATCTTTATCCCTGCTGCGGCATCTCGTCTAGTGTCTAAATCTCATGTTCAGCAATTGGTGGATAACGGCTTAGAGCTAATCGCTAGTGGCGCAAATGTGCCTTTTGCGGATAAAGAAATCTTCTATGGTCCTGTGATGGAGTATGCCGATCAACAGGTGTCTGTTATTCCGGATTTTGTGGCTAATTGCGGTATGGCTCGTGTATTTGCTTATTTGATGCAGCCAAATATTGAAATCAGTGACGACGCTTTGTTTTCTGATGTTTCAAAAGTGATACAACAAGCATTGAAAGCGATTTACGATGTTTCGAAAGAGCGCAGACAGCTATCTTCGAAGGCTTATGAGATTGCTTTACGGCAATTGATTTAGTCAAAAAGAAAAGGGACTTTAATATTAAAGTCCCTTTTTTATTATTTATTTGCTATATTTTTTAATGATTGTTTCAAGAACATCAGCTGTAAGTTCGTGATCAGCGAGTGTTGGGAATCCTTCCCAGCGCACGATTCCCTGAGGGTCCAACAGTATACAGTGTGGTATTCCTTTTACTTCAAGCTCTTTTTTTAGTCTTGCCTGCGTATCTATCGCATTGTAATAGTCAATTTTAATGTCTTTGGCATTTTGCACTTTGTCTGCAGTCTCGTCGGATATTCCTACAATTACCAATTGATCTTTATATTTTTCCTGCCATTCGTTTAGTTCTGGAATCACTCTTCGGCATGGACCACACCAGGTTGCCCAAAAGTCAACAAGCACAAATTTTCCTTTGGTGTTTGGAGCATCGGAAAGCCATTGTTCGACCTGTAGTTCAGGTGCCTTCTCATTTAAGATAGATTTTGCCCACAATTTTTTGCCATTATTGCTTTCTTGTGCCTGGCTGATGGTAAAAGCCAAGCATAGTGATAAGATGGCTAATGTCTTGGTGATTGTTTTTTTATACATGTTTTGTTGCTTTATTTATATAATAGGTTATAGGATGCAATTTACAACAGTTTTAACCTTTTCACAAGAAGATAACGAGGTCTTTACATTTGTGCCTTACGGAGACTCTTTGTTGTAGAAAGCTGGTTCCCATTTTTTTATTCCTGCTTATTTTTGGTACTTTTACGGTTTATTATAAGGTGAAATAAGTGTATATCGTATGCCAGTTAAGATACCAGACAGTTTACCAGCGATAGAGCTGTTAAAAAACGAAAGTATATTTGTAATGAGTGATCTGCGTGCCAGTGAACAGGATATTCGTCCCCTGCGACTTGTTATTCTGAATCTTATGCCGTTGAAGATTTCTGCAGAGACAGATTTCGTCCGCTTATTGTCTAATAATCCTTTACAGATTGAGGTGGAATTCTTAAACCTGGAATCGCATACATCTAAGAATACTCCTGCAGAGCATTTGGAAATGTTTTACAAAGGATTTTCTGATATTGCCGATGATTTTTATGACGGGATGATCATTACTGGAGCCCCTGTAGAGATGCTCCCTTTTGAGGAGGTAACTTATTGGGAAGAAGTAACTCGGATTTTCGATTGGGCGCGTACGCATGTAACCTCTACGTTATATATCTGTTGGGCCTCTCAAGCTGCATTGTATCATTTTTATGATGTAGAAAAGCAACCTTTGGATAAGAAGCTTTTTGGTGTTTTTCAACATACTGCTTTAGATAAGACAAATCCTCTTTTTAGAGGGTTTGATGATGAATTCTTTATCCCTCATAGCAGGCATACTACCGTTTCAAAAGAGGATTTGTTAAAGAGTGGAGAAGTAGATATTCTTTCGGAGTCGGAAGGAGCGGGGATTGCGATAGCGAGTTCGAGAGGAGGGCGTGAATTCTACCTGACGGGACATTCAGAGTATGCGCCTTATACACTACATCAGGAATATGTACGGGATGTAGAGAAAGGCTTAGAGATCGATGTGCCATGTAATTATTATACAGATGATAATCCTGCTTTACCTCCGAAGGTTAGGTGGGTTAGTCATGCGAATTTGTTATTTAATAATTGGCTCAATTATTTTGTATATCAGGAAACTCCTTTTGATTTAAAAAATGTTCCGAATCTGGGAAGTCTTAGGGATCAAAATTCTTAATTGTTATCCAATTAAATCATAGCAATTGCTATTGTGATGGTTTTCCTGAGTGATTGTAGGTAAAGGAATGGTATAAAAAACGCCGGAAGCTGGGAGCAACAGGCGTTTCTAACTAACCATTTTTAACCTAAATTATGAATTACAAGTAAAACGCTAATCGATTGGTTTTATTGTGTTAAAAGACAATTTTTTATTGCAATAATGTTTTTTTTTACAATTTTACCACACTTTGGTCGTTTTCGATTTTAACATAGAGGAAAATTATGAGTAGTTTAATACACTGACAATGAGATGTAGCCATATAGATTATCCTTTTGGACTATGGATTAAACAAAGTTTTGTCTTTGCGCTTACAGCAACATTACTTATTGCATTGGCTTCTTTCACAGGAGGGTTTATGAGTACGCGCAGCGTTGTACAGATTTGTATTACGTTTGTGGTTATCCTGATTGTCGCCTTCAATAATATCTGTATTCACGTTTATTTTCGGGTGGAGGACCCTGTCAAATCTCCGTTGTACGTCAAGATTGTTAGTTTTGTGAGTACTATTTTAATCGTTTGGGGTTTTCATTATATCGAGCGTTTTTTTGGAGTTCTGGACTATCGGTTACATAGTTTTTTGATTCAGAATCCTGTACGTAATTTTACATTTATCAGTGTTCAGGGGAGTTTACTAAATGTCGTTGTACTGCTATGGCTTTACTTTCTGATGTCAGAACATGCTAAGGTACATCATAAATTGGAACGCTCTCGGTTGGAACGTGCTCGTGAGGAGGCTATTAATTTGATGATGCGTCAACAGATTCAACCTCATTTTTTGTTTAATGCCTTAGCTACTTTAAAGACATTGATACGCAAGGATCCCGATATGGCTCAGAGTTATTTGGTTCAACTTTCTGATTTTTTACGCATTACTATTGCTTCTGTGAAGAACGGTGAGTTGGCTAGTATAGATCAGGAAATTAAACTTTGTGAGGACTATCTTACCATGCAGAAGATCCGTTTTGGTGAGGCTTTGCATTATCAGGTAAATATTTCGGCAGATATACGAATGAAACAGCTTCCTATTTTCTCTATCCAACCACTGGTTGATAATGTTTTGAAGCATAACGCTTTTACAGTGGCGGATCCGGTTCGGATTGATGTGGAGGAGCGTGACGGATGGATATCGGTTCGTAATAATAAAAATATAAAATATCAAAAGGAGGATTCAAACGGCAGCGGATTGCGTAACTTGATTGAACGCTATAAATATCTGTTTGTGCAGGGGGTAGAAATCGAGGAGTCGGATGCGTTTTTTGAAGTACGGATTAAGATTGTGTAATGAGAGTTGTTTTAGTAGAAGACGAACAGTTAGCCGCCGACGATCTGTCACAGACGTTGCAAATGGTATTACCACAGGTCGAAATTATAAAGTGCGTGCAGTCTGTGCAGGAGGGAATTTCTTTTTTTTGTGATGCTCCTAAAATAGACCTTATTTTTTCGGATATCCAATTGGGAGATGGTTTGAGTTTTGAAATTTTTAAGGAAGTACCCGTTGCTGCGCCTATTGTTTTTTGTACTGCTTATGACGATTATTTGTTAGAAGCTTTTAAGACAAATGGTATTGATTATATCTTGAAGCCGATCTCGAACGGGGCTGTTGAATCTACGATGAAAAAATATTTTAGTTTGCAACGGCAGCTCGCTCCCAGTCCGATAGACCATACTATTCATAATGATCTCTATAAAGATCTGATGACGCAGACTCAATCGAAGCAAAACTCTCTTGTTGTTCACCATCATGGGCGGATTATTCCCTTGGTTGCGGAAGATGTGGCACTCTGTTATATCGAATATGAGAATGTATTTGTTAAGACTTTTGACGGTAAAGAATATGCTGTCAATAAAAGTTTAGATGATCTTGAAAAGATATTGGGAGGGCTTTTTTTTCGAGCAAATCGGCAACATTTGGTGAATAGAACGGCATTGCTTCATGCCAGTTATACCTTGTCGAGAAAGCTGTCTCTGGACTTTGTTGTAGCACATAACTCTCGTGTATATGTCAGCAGGGAGAAAGCTTCTACATTCTTGCGTTGGCTGGAAGCTAAAGAACTGTCCTCCTAATAAGCGGAACGGCTCGCCCCTGATTTTGTCCGTTTGACGCCGAAACGTATCTTTTATTTCGTTTATTTTATGGATGTTTGGGTTGTGAGTTATTCAAGTATAACGATGACAACGATTACGACTATGTATAAATTTGTAAGTGTTTTCAAAACAAATATCCAAACTTTGACCGATAAAATCCTCATATTGGAAGGATTAAAGTCGCTGAAATCTCCTCTTATTGTGAGCTTGGATCTAGAAGATGAAGATCGAGTGTTACGTGTGGAGGCGAATGAGCATATAGTACCTTTGATTGTTGGAAAGGTGGATGAGTACAATTTTAAATGTGAGGAACTGGATAGTTTCTTGATGGGAATTCCGTTACGGAGCATGTCTTTATCGTAAGTGGTATTATTCTTTAGCAAAAGTAGGAGATTGTCCTACTTTTGCAAGTGTACTTTTTAGTCTTGGAAATGGTATAAAAATACGACATCACCTACATAAGCTGGCTTTGGATTGTCTTTGATGATTAAAGTAGCTTCTATGGATGCTTTGACAGTTCCTCTAAGGTTGAGTATTGATTTTACTTTAGCCTGTAGCTGTACCTCGCTGTCTACCAATACTGCCTGTCCGAACTTTAGATTCTCAATCCCATAGTTGATTTCCATTTTTAGATTTCTTACATCAGCGATTTGTTTCCAGAGGTAAGGAATCAAGGAAAGGGTCAGGTAACCGTGTGCAATTGTGCTTTTGAAGGGACTGTCTGTTTTTGCTTTTTCCTGATCAATATGTATCCATTGGTGATCTAGCGTGGCGTCTGCAAATCTATTGATTTGCTCTTGATCGATTTTGTGCCAATTGGAAGAGCCTAACTGTTTTCCTTCAAACGATTTGTACTCCTCGTAATTGTTTATTACTACCATTTTAAGAAAGTTGTATTTTAATATTTATAGTTGTAAATATTTCTGGTGTAAGTTAGCAAAACTTTCCTTAGCCTAAGTTATTTCTTTTCTAATTTAATCATTTCCCTCGCTGGTTCGGTTCTAGGACGTATTTGATATTTTGTTAAAGACATTCCTACTAAGGTAAAAAAGAGCTGACATTACATTTTTTATTTTAGAAAAAGCGAAAGGGTTTAGATGTATCTAAACCCTTTCTAGCTTTTTTGTAGATGTCTTTTTTTTCTGTTTCGTCGTTTCTTTTTTCGTATGGACCGTTTGTCCGTACTTTGCAGATCCTACAAAAAAGCGTTTATCTGTGTGCTGTTATATTGTAATAACAATCTTCACGTGCTTTTATTATCTATATAACGTCCAAAGCAACTAAATATTATATGGTGTCAGGAAGAATCTAATGAATTTCTAATATTTTTCTATTGTTCCTCTAACCTTACAACTAGACCAAGAGTATCACTTTTGCATTAGATTCTAATTTGAATATAAAATCAATTAAAGGCAAAACAATGAAAGTTACAACTAGGGACGTCAGTCTTAAAAAGGGAAAACTGGTATTATTGGTCATAATCAATCTATTTGTTCTTTTTTCTTGCAGTAGTACAAAGAATGAAGAACAGGGGGAGACTGCGGCTTACCGTATTGAAGGTGATGCGGTCTTATTGAACGCAGAATCTCCGATTTACGCTAAGTTGGGATTTGAGACGGTCGCAGAGGAAGACTTTATTTTGGAAATGACTAGCGCAGGTACGGTTCGGACGATCCCCAATGCCTATGCTGAGATTGCTTCTCCATTTGCAGGTCGGATATTACGGTCATTTGTTCGTTTAGGACAGAAGGTACAACCTGGTTCGCCGATTTTTGAATTGAGTTCTCCAGACTATTTTAATGCGGAGAAAGAATATACTGACGCCCGTCAGGAATTTCGTCAAGCAGAATTGAATTTGAAACGGCAGCAAGATCTTTTAAAAAATGGTGTAGGGATACAACGGGAGTTGGAGGATGCCGAAACCGATTATGAAATTAAAAAATCTGCATTATCAAACTCTTTATCTGCTTTAAAAATATTTAATGTCAACCCAGAGAAGATGTCTCTTGGGAAGCCGATGATTGTAAGATCTCCTATCAAAGGAGAGATTGTCGATAATAATATTGTAATCGGACAATATTTGAAGGAGGATGCCGAACCTATTGCGGTGGTCGCCGAACTTTCTAAGGTATGGATTGTGGGGCAGGTGAAGGAAAAGGATATTCGTTTTATACACGAGTTGGATGAGGTGGAAGTGAAAGTTGCGGCCTATCCAGATCGGTTGATAAAAGGAAAAGTATACCACGTTAATGAAATTGTCGATGAAGAAACACGGAGTGTTGAGGTATTGATAGAGTGTGATAATATCAATCATGAGCTTAAACCGGGTATGTATGTAACGGTACTTTTTAGAGATACACCACAGAAATCTATTCTTATACCTAGTAGTGCTGTATTCCAGGCTAATGACAGGCAGTTTGTTTTTGTAAAAGAGGGAGATAACAAGTTTGTGAAAAGAGAAGTGAATATTTCGGGAACTTCTAACGAACGTGTTGTAGTCGTGTTTGGCCTTGACGCTGGAGAGACTATAGTGACGAGTGGTGGATCGTTGATGTTGAGAAGCTATTAGGCTTGAAGTGTACATAGTGAACAGTTTATAGATTAAGGATTAAGCGATGAATAAATTAATACATAATGGTGTAGCTAAGCGCTGGGTGATGGTGGCTTTGTTTACACTTATTGCTTTTTTTGGATATTATTCGTGGAAGCAACTTGCTGTTGAGGCCTATCCGGATATTGCGGATGTGACGTCTCAAGTGGTAACTCAGGTGCCAGGACTGGCGGCAGAAGAGATTGAACAACAGATTACTATTCCTGTTGAGCGTGCATTGAATGGTCTTCCAGGAATGCATGTTATGCGTAGTAAAAGTACGTTCGGTCTATCTATTATTACTATTGTTTTTCAGGATGGTGTTGATGATTATTGGGCTAGATTACGAATTGAGGAACGATTGAATGAGGTCGAGTTGCCTTATGATGCGGTTCCTGGGTTAGACCCGCTTACTTCGCCGACAGGTGAGGTGTATCGGTATATTGTAGAGAGTAAAGGAGGTCACGATTTAAGAGCCCTTACAGATTTACAGAATTTTACCATTATGCCTCGTATCAAACAGGTGTCAGGTGTGGCCGATGTGACTAATTTCGGCGGGATTACGACGCAATTTCAGGTCGAGGTGGATCCGCGAAAATTAGAGCAGTATTCTCTAACGCTGACGGAGGTCATTGAAACTATCGAAAATAACAATATTAATGCTGGAGGGAGTGTGCTTCCTCGTGGTGAGTTGGGGTATGTCGTGCGTGGTATCGGATTAGTACGGGATTTAGAAGATCTGGGAAAGATCGTGGTAAAATCTGAAAAGGGAGTGCCTATCTTTTTACAGGATATCGGAGAACTTAAGTACGGCATGTTGGAACGGAAAGGAGTACTGGGCTATACAGACCGAGAGCGGGATTATTCGGATAGTCTGGAGGGGATTGTACTATTGCTCAAAGGACAGAACCCTTCTTCTGTATTGGAAGGCATACATGAGGCTGTAGAGGAATTGAATAATGGCGGATTGCCGGAAGGAGTGCATATCCATACGTTTATGGATCGTACGGATCTGGTTAATACAACGCTGAATACCGTTTCGCATACTCTATTGGAAGGGATGGCGTTGGTTATTGTGGTTTTGATCGTATTCTTAGGCAGCTGGAGAGGAGCTCTTTTGGTGGCTGTAACGATTCCACTTTCGCTGTTGACTGCCTTTATTCTGATGCACTTTACGGATATCCCTGCCAATCTACTATCGCTAGGGGCTATCGACTTCGGTATTATTGTGGATGGTGCGATTGTCATGTTAGAGACCATTCTCAAGAAGCGTGAGGATAATCCAGATCTTGAATTGGAAGAAAAAAGCATAGCGCAGCGCGCAGCAGAGGTAGCTAAGCCGGTATTCTTCTCGACGATTATTATTATCACAGCTTACTTGCCATTATTTGCTTTTGAGCGTGTAGAGAAGAAGCTTTTTACGCCTATGGCATTCACTGTGGGATATGCTTTGTTGGGGGCTCTGGCAGTTGCCTTATTGGTCATTCCTGGTATTGCTTATGTTATCTATAAAAAACCACAAAAAATCTATCATAATAAGTGGCTTGAAAAGATTTCGGACTCCTACTCAAAAGGTATAAATCGTATCATGCAGAAACCAAAGCAGGTTTTTATTCCTTTAGTTTTGATTCTAGCGGCCACTTCCTTTTTGGCTGTACGGGTGGGCAAAGATTTTCTGCCACCTCTTGATGAAGGATCGATATGGTTACAGGTACAGTTGCCTCCTGGTATCTCTGTACAGAAGGCGAGCGAGATGAGTGATAGTCTTCGTGCTAGAACGATGGAATTTGATGAGGTGACTTATATTATGGTGCAGGCAGGACGTAATGATGATGGTACAGATCCATGGACAGCTTCTCATTTCGAGGTTTCTATAGGTATAAAGCCGTATAAAGAATGGCCTAAGGGAAAGACAAAATATGACCTGATCGACGAGTTGGCTGCTGTATATGATAGTATGCCTGGATTTACAGTTGGGTTCTCCCAGCCTATGATCGATGGGGTGATGGATAAGATATCCGGTGCGCACAGTGAGTTAGTAGTCAAAGTCTATGGTGATGATTTTAAAGAAACACGACGTATTGCAGAGGAGGTGTTGGGGACATTGGCTACTATTCCCGGTGCTGTAGATTTGGATATTGATCAAGAGCCTCCTTTACCTCAGTTGCAGATTCATGCAGATCGCGATAAAATAGCACAGTATGGGCTTAATGTATCTGATGTCGCTGAATTGATTGAGGTTGCCATTGGTGGTAAAGCTGTATCCCAGTTATTTATTGGACATAAGGTCTATGATATTATATGTCGGTATAGCGAAGCAAGTCGTAATACACCAGAAAAAATATCGAACCTGATGTTGACTTCTCAAACTGGCGCTAAGATTCCATTATCCCAGATTGCTGATGTACGTTTAAGTACAGGTGAAAGTACAATTACCCGTGAAATGAATAAACGACACCTTACCGTGAAGTTGAATGTGCGTAACCGAGATCTGAATTCCTTATTAGCGGAAGCACAGCAAGCAATTGATAAGAATGTTACGTATGATCATGATAAATATCATATCAGCTGGGGTGGACAGTTTGAGAACCAGAACCGGGCTTATGAACGTCTGGCTGTTATAGTGCCGCTGGCATTGGCTATCATGTTTATTTTGCTATACAGCGCCTTCGGTTCGTTCCGTCAGGCAGGCCTTTTGATGAGTATTGTTCCCCTGGCTTTGTTTGGAGGTATGCTGGCCCTGAATGTCCGTGGCATGTCTTTGAATGTTTCGTCGGCTGTTGGTTTCATTGCTTTGTTTGGAGTGGCGATTCAGAATGGGGTGATTATGATATCACATATTAATGAACTGAGACGAAAGGGATGTGATCTTTCCCGCTCAGTTATTGAGGGAGCGGCGCATCGTTTTAGACCTGTCCTCATGACGGCAACGGTAGCTGTTCTCGGATTGTTTCCTGCATCGTTAGCTACTGGGATTGGTTCTGATGTACAGCGTCCATTGGCTACTGTGATTGTATATGGCTTATTGTTTTCTACGATTATTACTTTATTTGCTTTGCCCGCATTGTATTATTTGGTGGAACGTAAATGGGGAAAAAACTATACGGCTTCTAAACAGGATTAAATTATACGGAGATGAATAAATATATAAATATCATACTTGCCCTGGCTTTTCTATCTGTCGGCACGCAGCTGTCGGCTCAGGTCTTGGATCCTTCCTTTGCTTATAAAAATATCGATTATGCTACGTTTGTAAGTTTGGTCGGAAAGAATAACCTAGCTTATTCGGCAGAGAAGTTTAATGTCGATATTGCAGAGGCTGAAATTCTACAGGCCCGGGTTTTTCCAGATCCTGAATTGTCGTTTGAAGCTTCTGATAATGGGCAACGACGGATGAAGATGGGATATGGTTTTGCTTCTGAGTTATCTTGGACTGTTGAGCTTGGCGGTAAACGCCATGCTCGAATGGATGTCGCCAA
This sequence comes from Sphingobacterium paucimobilis HER1398, assembly GCF_000416985.1. Classification (GTDB taxonomy): domain Bacteria; phylum Bacteroidota; class Bacteroidia; order Sphingobacteriales; family Sphingobacteriaceae; genus Sphingobacterium; species Sphingobacterium paucimobilis. Next base: position 382,718 of record NZ_ATDL01000022.1, on the reverse strand, counting down.
AGGACAGGTACAGCTCACGCAATTGCTGTTGGAAGATTATTTTAGGAATTTACGGGCTGACGCCACATTGGCTTATTTAACAGCCCTGCAAAATAAGATGCTATTGGACGTACAGCAAACTTCCTACGAACAGATGAAGAAACTATCCGAGGCGGATAGCATCCGCTATGGGCTGGGGAGTATTTCACAGGTAGATGCACGGCAGTCCAAACTGGAAGCCTCTACAATGTTGAATGAGGTATTTGCTGCAGAAGCGGAATGGAAAAGCTCTCTAGCTGATTTGTCGACACTTCTTGGTGATGACCAAATTGATTTTCTTTGGAATCCTACCGGTGATCTGAAGGGCCTGGGGCGTGATTTTGTATTAAGTGAACTAATCGGCGACGCAAAGGTGAATAGAGCAGATTTACAGGCTGCGCTACAGCAGAAGAACCTTTCTTCAAGTTTATTAAAACTGGCTAAAGCAAATAGGGCAATAGATCTGGGACTTTCCTTAGGTATGGATTATGCCTCGTATGTGAATAATGTTATAGCGCCTACTCCTTCAATGACTACTGTAAAGGTCGGTGTCAGTGTACCTCTCAAATTTTCCAATAAGCATCCCGCAGAGGTCCGGTCTGCTCAATGGGGAATTTTGCAGGCAGAGAAAGAACATAAACAAACTACTTTGGTTATCCAAAGCGAAGTGACACAAGCTTACCACGGTTATCGGGCCGCTCAAAAGCAGGTCGCACAATTTGAAACCGGTCTGTTAACAGATGCACAAGCTATTTTGGATGGTAAAATCTACAGTTATCAACGTGGCGAGAGTTCTTTGTTGGAATTGCTAGATGCACAGCGGACCTATATTGAAGTACAGCAGAACTATTATGTAACGCGGTATAATTGCGCAGCTGCATTGGTTGAATTGGAGCGTGCAGTGGGAATTTGGGATATTAATTTTTAAAAGATTATTGGTTATGAACGTGACAAGAAATATACTTTTCCTTGGGCTAGTTAGTTTGTTATTGGGCCAGAAGGTGGTGGTTGCACAGGTTGCAACAAGATATGAGGATGTCGATTCTATTGCAGTTTTTGCAGATGATTTGTTGACCGTAGGCAGGGTGTCGTGGGGCTTGAAAGCTGGCGTAAATTATACTAATCTACATGGTAAGGATATAGGTTATTTATTTTCCAATGATGAGTCTGCTTATAAAGTAGGTTTTCAGGCCGGAGTATTTGTTCGGACAACATTGAATAAGCGGTTTGCATTGGGGCATGAGCTTATGTTTAGCCAGCGGAAATTCGGGGTATCTCTTGCTGATGATGGAGGAGACTATAGTTCAAGAATTGCTATGCAGTCTATTGTCCTTACGCCTATTAATTTGAATTATGCGGTCGGTCCGGTACGTGTCTATGCAGGACCTTATGTCAGTACTTTGTTGCATGCGGATATCCAACGTAAAGAAGAAGATGGTACTTGGTTTAAGGATAAGCAGATTTATGGAAGTGCTGGAGATGATGAATCGGAGAATAAGTATTTGCAGAAGATGGAAATGGGGTTTAACGGTGGGATAGCTTGGCAACTGAATCGTCGTTTTTTGTTGGGACTTAATTATATGCAGGGATTATCGAGTATGTTCCAATATGCTAGTAGTTACGATGTTGGTGATTCTAAAGATCGTATACGGATATATAATCGGGGCTTTTCTTTTTCCTTGGCTTATACACTTTAGAAAATGGAATCAACTGCGGTAGGATAGGTCTCTGAAAATATTTAAAAAGGAATACTTTATCCTACAGAATGCCTATCATGTTGTTTTGGAAATGATGTATTTTTGAAAGTTGTGATTGATGATGATTTGAAAAGGGATACAGTGCAATGAATAACAATATGAAAGATAAAGCAGAGAAACATTGGTCAAAGGTAGAATATCTACATGAGGTGGTTACAAATTGTAATATCCATGTTAGAGGGACAAAAAGTTACTATAGTAACGCCTGGACAGGTTCGTTTGAAGAAAGTGTGGTACGTTATTTATATGGTGACCAGTACAGTGTCGCCAACTGGGAACCTATCTGGGATATTGATCAATTGTATATTGGCAATTATGTATGCATAGGTGCCGAGGTGCTTATCTTAATGGGAGGGAATAATACCCATCGTACAGATTGGTTCAGTTTGTATCCTTTTGCGGAATCGATTTTGGAATCTTATAAGCAGAAAGGAGATACCCGTATTGATGACGGAACCTGGCTTGGTATTCGTTCCATTATTATGCCTGGTGTTCATATCGGTGAAGGAGCTGTAGTTGCCGCAGCTGCTGTAGTAACCAAAGATGTGCCTCCGTATGCGATAGTAGGTGGAAATCCGGCGAAGGTTATTGGGTATCGTTTTGAGAAGGATGTCGTTGAGGAACTGCTGGCTCTTCGTATGTATGAATGGTCTAGTGCTAAGTTTGGCGCACTTCGCCCTTATCTGACCTCGGCAGATATATCAGAACTACGTAGACAGGTTCAGGCTTATGAGGCTAATGGTGTACTTTCTAAAGACTAATATATGAATATCAGAAAAGCAGAATTGACTGATCTTTTTGCACTCGATGCGCTTTACCTTTCGTTGTTCAAGCAGATGGCGGTTTATGAACCGAACTATATGAATGCTGCTAGACAGGATGAAACTTTTATAAAGAAAATCATTGCAGGTGAAGACAATTTTATTGGCTTTGTGTATGAAAAGGAAGGGATTGTGTGTGGCTTGGCTGTCGCTCAGATACAATCCACTGATCCTTATAATTGTTTGAAGCCTCTGAGATCTGTGTATCTTATGGATATTATTGTAGCGGAAGAGATGCAAGGTAAGGGAATTGGGAAGTTGCTTCTTGAACAGGTCAAAGATTGGGGGAAATCTAATCAGGTGGATTATTTCGAACTTACTGTTTTGACAGGCAATATTGCAGCAATAGCTCTTTATCAACGAGAGGGCCTTATTCCGTTCAGTATGTCTATGCGTATGATGCTGTAGTATACTGTTGACTATCCACCTAAAAAAACTACGTTTAGACAAACGTAGTTTTTTTATTTCCTGATCTATGATTACTTTTAGGCTTCGTGGAATGTTTAACTATTTTGGATGAATCCCATTATTCAGCAGTTTAAAAGATATGGTTTTCTCAGTTCAGAGGCGGAAACAGCTATTGAGGAGAGAACCAAGCACTTTTTTAAGAAGAAGCATGATCATTTTCTGAAATCAGGACAGGTATTGTCAAGTTATTTTGTTTTGGAAAAGGGCTTGATCCGGGCTTACTTTTATCGTGATGGCAAGGAGGTGAATACTTGGTTTGGTGAAGAGAATCAGATTTTCGGTTCTATACTCCCTGTGTATACGAATCGGCCTTCTTTTGAGAATATACAGTTTTTAGAGGATTCTGAGGTATATGCTATTTCTGTAGAGGATCTAAATGAATTGTATCGGATGTATCCCGAATTAAACCTCATCGGGCGTAAGATAGCTGAAGAGGTTTGCGTGATTTTAGAAGAACGTAGTATTTCGCTCCATATCGAATCTGCTTCCGAACGATACCAGTCATTGATCCGCTTGCAACCTAGACTGCTAACTCGTATCAACCTCGGACATATTGCGTCTTATCTAGGCATTACTCAGGAGACATTGAGCCGAATCCGAAGATATTAGTTGATTTTGATATACATCAAAAAATGTTGCCTTTTTGGACTCTATTTTTGTGGTGTATAATTTAACTATTTGAAAATGAATTGGATTGCATTGGTTGCTGCGGGTATTTTTGAGATTGGTTGGCCTTTGGGGTTAAAAATGGCTCAAAGTGGAGAAGGTAATAAGGTCGGATGGATACTGTTGGCTATAGTGTCTATGGCGATTAGTGGAAGTTTATTGTTCTATGCTCAAAAAGCTATTCCAATAGGTACTGCTTATGCGGTATGGACAGGATTAGGGGCCGTAGGGACATTATTGGTTGGAATCACATTTTTTGGAGATTCTGCCAGTGTTTTTCGACTGCTTTCTGCGGTGTTGATTGTTGTGGGAATCGTTGGCTTGAAAGTCTTTTAATAATCATAAAAAACGCCTATAGCGGGGAGCTACAGGCGTTCTTAACTAACCAATTATTAACCTAAATTATGAATACACAAATATAAGCCAGAAATCTGATTTGAAGTGTTAAGGCTTTGTTAATATTTGTTTTGTTTCATTGTTGTTACATAGTATTTAATTTGGATATAAGAGGATGTGTTGAAATTATATTTATGTTTCCCTGTGTTTTTAACCTTTTAAACCACTGATTATACTTCCTGCTATTACGCTTAGAACAATAAGCGTAATGATAATATACATCGTATCTTTTTCGATAATAAATCCAACTAATGATCCGATCACGCGAACAATGGGGGTACAGATAAGAAGTAAAACGCCTAGTTGTATAATCTGTGGTACATTGATCTGCATGACACCCGCTATTATCCCTGATAAGGTGGTGTTAGCATTTGTTTCTGCTATAAATTTGGTATAGTCGGGTATAGGATCTTTTCCATGTACTGTTAAATAAAGTACACCGCCTATTATTAGGGTAACGGATGCCAATAAAACTCCAATACGGAGAATCTGTCCTACTAAGAGCGATATATCTTTATCATTCCAATAATGTTTTGAGAATACTTGTTTCATATATGTTTTAGTTATTCGAATACTATTTGTTTATAGCATGGATGAATCTGTCTGTTTATTTGATGAGCTTACAGTTCGGTGGATTTAAAACTTGTTTTGGACACCATTATAGATCATCTGTAATGCAACTAGGGTGATGGCTACGGCAAATATCAAACGTAATGTTTTTGGATTCATCTTTTTTAGAAGTTTTGAACCTGTTATAGCTCCGCAGAGTACGCCTAGTATGACAGGGAAAGCAATTCCTGGGTCCATATAACCTCTCTGTAGGTATACGACTGCCGATGCTGCTGCGGTCACACCAATCATAAAGTTACTTGTCGTTGTACTTACTTTAAAGGGGATTTTCATTAGTCCGTCCATTGCCAATACCTTTAGGGATCCTGACCCTATACCGAGTAGTCCGGATAGTACTCCAGCTACACCCATCAGAGAGAACCCTCCGACTATGTTTGTAAGTTTGTAAGGTACTTTTTGACCATCTACAGGATAGGTGCTATTGAGTTTTAGTTTTTCGGCTAGGGGAGAGCCTCCCGCTAAAGCGTGTTCGTTTTTCTTACGCAATGTCATGATTGCAGAGAAAATAAGTACTACCCCAAAAATTATAGCAATGGTATTGGTCGGCATGTATATGGCAATCAGTGCGCCTACGACGGCTCCTATGGTAGTCGCTATTTCTAAAAACATTCCCAATCTTATGTTGGTAATTCCCTCTTTTACATAAGCTGTGGCCGCACCTGAGGATGTAGCAATGGAAGCTAGTAAGGCCGCGCCTATGGCATAACGTATGTCAACATGAAACAGTAGGGTAAGGAGTGGAATAACGACGACACCTCCCCCCAGTCCCGTGAGCGAGCCAAGTAATCCAGCAATGAAGGTTCCGAGGAATAAAATCAGTGTAAAAGTAAGTATTGTCATATTTATCGTTTTATGGGATTCGATAGCTTATGTGCTATAAAACTAAGTGGCCCTAAAGTCGAGGTAAACTTAGTGGGTTTTTATTGTTTTTAAAACAAAGGCAGTAGAATAAATACAATTGTTACATGCCTAGTGTATAAGAATCCGATAAGATGTTTGATTTTCTTGATTTTTTAGAACGGGAAGAAGTAAGCTTGTGCGATTCGATTTTACTACTTTGAGAGTTTCCTAAAATAGGCTATCTTTGCCGTTGATTTTTAAGTAATGTCTGTCATGTCGTTTCTTTCCGTATAATTACCATATCGCAATTTTACACGCCACGCCTAGGGGTGTCGAGACCATACTGTTATCTTTTGTCGAGCAATAAGGTATAGGATCTCCGATTCGATATGGACCCACTCAATTTTTTATAATATATTTTTTTTACTGTCCATCTACAACGTTTATGTTGTGGAGTAGACTATTTATACTAGAATTTGAGATGAATATTTATCCGGAAAACTTTGAAGAGAAGCTGAATTTTAATGCAATCCGTGAACATATAGTTGCGAAATGTCTGAGCCCCTTGGGGGAGGAATTAGTTTTTGCTATGTCTTTTTCGTCGGATTACGAAACAGTCACAACATATCTTGCACAAACCCATGAATTTGTGCAAATCATTCAATCCAAGATGGATTTTCCTACAGCTTACTTTTTGGATATGCGCCATATACTGATTGGCGTAGAAAGAGACTTGTCTGTCTGGCTATCGGCGGAAGAGGTAGGAGATTTAGTAAATTCTTTGGAAACAATAACATCGATTGTCGACTTCTTTGTTTTATCGACAACAGAGGCTGTTTATCCTGAGCTTAAGAAACTAGCAGATAAAGTTGCTGTTTTTCCTACCATCCTTGAGGAGGGCGGGAAGCTTCTTGATAAAACTGGACAGATTAGGGACAATGCCTCCCGTGACCTTGCTACCATCCGCAAGCGTAAAATAGAAGCGGAGAAAGATGTTGTCAGAAGTATACAGACAGCACTTCGAAGTGCACAGAGTCAGGGGCTTGTGGCTAAAGATGTGCCTATTGATATGCGAGGTGGGCACTTCTTGATCCCAGTCAATGCATCTAATAAACGTAAGATTAAAGGGGTGGTACGGGATAGTTCCGGCAGTGGTAAGACTTTTTTTATAGAGCCCGAAACTGTCGTAGAAGCTAGTCGCAGGCTACACGAATTGGAAAACGACGAAAGACGGGAGATCGCTCGTCTATTAACGGTTTTTACCAATTTGGTACGAGGAGAACTGATGGCATTAATGCATGCCTACGGTTTTATGGGAGCGATTGACTTTATTCGAGCCAAAGCGCTTTTTGCTATACGTATCAACGGCGTAATGCCATCGATGAAAAATCGACCACACATTTATTGGCACCAGGCCATACATCCTTTACTGGATATGATGTTGCGGCAAGAAAATAAGAGAGCTGAGCCTTTGGGGATTTATCTTACGGAAGAACACCGTATTTTGATTATTTCGGGTGTTAATGCTGGAGGTAAATCGCTTTGTCTAAAAACTACGGCTTTATTACAGTACATGCTTCAATGTGGGATTTTAGTCCCTGTTGGTAAGAATGCTGAAGGAGGTATCTTCGAACGCCTATTTTTGGATATTGGGGATGGTCAAAGTCTGGAAAGTAGTTTGAGTACTTATACTTCTCATCTCACGCATATGCGTAACATCTTATCGTATCATGATGATCGAAGCCTTATTCTTATCGATGAGTTTGGCGGTGGAACCGAACCACAGGTTGGTGGTGCTATAGCTGAGACCTTATTGGAACGATTTAACTCGAAAAGAAGTTTTGGATTGATTACCACGCACTTTCAGAATTTGAAACGCTATGCCTATCAAACAGAAGGCGTCAGAAATGCAGCGATGCTGTATGACCTTGTCGGTATGCGTCCTCTTTATAAGCTGGCTATCGGTACTGCTGGAAGTGCTTTCGCTTTTGAAGTAGCACGACGTATAGGTCTACCCGAGGATGTATTATTAGAAGCTTCGCATAAGGTGGTTGATGTAGATCTCGTATTGACGGATCCACTGGAAGGCGTGGTTACTGAGGTGGTTCAGGATACTGTGGAGACAGTTGGAGTGCAGATTGCCGAAGAAATTTTCACTGATATTATAATTGTAGATAATGCTTTGAAAAATAATACGATACGGTCGTTAAAGAAGGGAGATAAGGTGCGTGTAAAAGGACAACAGATCGTGGGTATCTTAATGGAAATACAGGGTAGCTTAGGAAAAGTTGCTTTTGGTGAGCTTCAGAGCAATATCAAGATGATTCGTCTTGAACTAGCCTCTGACTAGGGATAAAGAGTGTTAGACGACTTTTAGACCATTTATATTAACCCCATTATTTCAGTCCGTAGAAGTTGAAATAATGGGGTTTATGGTATTAAGCAGTGGTCTTTAGTATATTTCTGTAGGTGTATTTGGGGTATATGTGACGTTTCGCAAAACGAGCCGGCGAATCTGCATTGACAAATTTGATATACTCGTTTTTCGGTACACTGAAATATTCGTACTTGCTGCCGTTTAAAAATGTGATCGTCAATATCTGACTTTCCCATTCAAAGTCTACTATTGCTGAGTTCGTTATGGTATCTTGATATATAGGTAGCTGATTACTCAATGTTTCTGGACATATACTTACCAAAAAATGGTAGGCTTCTATCATTTCTTTACTTTTTTCTTCTGCCGCTGCTAGGCCTTCCTGATCATTGGCAAATCGATCCGGATGACATTCCTTCATAATTTGTCGGTAGCGTGCCTTCAATGTGGTAAGGTCAACTTTGCTATCCACGTCCAATAGTCTTCTGTAATCCGCTATTTTTTTCATGGGGGCAAAGGTAGTTAATCTCTTGTACTATAATGTATGGTTTCATAAAAAATATACGAAATCAGGGCGTTCAGGATGTGCTTTCGAAAGGAAATAAATCTTACTTTTGAAAGGTTACTTTTAAGAGGGGTACATATGAAAACTTGGTGATTTGCCGTTGAAATCGCATTATTTTGTCCTGTTTCTTTAATGATATTGCTTGCGAATCTGTTTAGTGATGTCAATATGTAAATACCCAGTTGTGGGTATGGCTAGATTATTTTGTATTACTTATATTTGGCCCAACCAAATATCAATTATATGAAATTAAAATCTCTACTGGTTATTTCCAGTATCTTTGTGCTGTCTGCAAAAACGGGAGTGTTTGCTCAGCAAAGTGATAATGAACCGAAAAACATGGTTAAACTGAATGTACTTCCTTTAATCAGTGGGAAGTTTGCATTCGAGTACGAGCGTATGATTAAGGAACGGATTACTGTAGGTGGGACCGTGAGCTTTAGACCAAGTAAGGGGTTGCCTTTTTTATCTACGATTCGGGATGTAGTTGATAATGATGATTTAAACGAATTTTTGGATGGTTTTAAAAGTGGTAATTTTTCCATTACCCCTGAGGCGAGATTTTATACGTCTAAACGCGGTCCGTTTCGTGGGTTTTACGTCGCTCCATACCTTAAGTATGCAAATTATTCCTTGAAGGCACCTCTAAATTATGATCTTGAGTTGTCAGCAGGAGGACAAACGTTGAAAGAAAGCGGTTCTATACCTGTTAAAGGAAATCTGAATGCTTATACGGCCGGATTTTCGATAGGTTTCAATTTCCGATTGATGGATAATTTGCATTTGGATTGGCGATTGATAGGACCTGGCTATGGATTTGCAAAAGGTACTTTGAGTGGACAGAAGAAACTGAGTGCTGATGAACAACAGCAAGTTCGACAAGAATTAGATGATATCAAAGATGCTTTATCCGATCTGCCAGTGTCTGTTAAGATGAACTATGAAGTACACGGAGAAGGTGTGGATGTGAAAGTTTCGAACAGTCCATGGGCTGGTATTCGTTCAGGATTATCTATCGGCTATCGGTTTTAGTCGTGAATAAGCTAGGGAATCGAGCTTTACTAGAAATAGTAGAGCTCGATTTTTTATGATGTTATCACATGTTGCTACGTTCTATAGCAATGTGCGACGTAATTCCTCTTCTGATTTGGGAGATAGATAGGAGAGGGGGATATCCAATACGGTGCGGGCACCCGTCTGTCCTTGTTTAGCCATTTTGCCTACTGCGCGAGCACATGCTACCAATACACTGGCTGTAAACTCAGGATTGCTTTCCAATGTCAGACTAAATTCAATACGTTGCTTGGCTCCACTGCCAGACACGCCAGAACGGAATACGATTCCTCCATGCGGCATTGTATTGTGGTTTTTTGTCAACTCTTCTTCACTGATAAAATGGACTGTTGTGTCATAGTCAGCAAAGTAATTAGGCATTGTTTTTATTGTTTTTTCAATTTCCTCTTGATTTGCTCCTTCTTCTGCTACAAGATAGCATACACGTTTGTGTTTTTCGGCTGTCGATAGGATTGGGTTTTCACCTGAGCGGACCCGTTCTAAAGCATTCTCGATAGGTATGGTGTACTGTACGCCATTTTTTACACCAGTTACTCTTCTCACTGCATCAGAGTGTCCTTGGCTCAATCCTTTGCCCCAAAAGGTGTAATCTTCACCTTCGGGAAGTACGCTCTGTCCAATCAATCTTGCTAAGGAAAATAAGCCCGGATCCCATCCCGTAGAAATAAGACTTAACGTATTAGATGCTTTGGTACAATCGTTTACTTTGTCGAAGTATTCGGGTATCTTGGCGTGTGTATCAAAACTGTCAACGGTATTAAATAACTTAGAAACTTCCAATACTTGTTCAGGGAGGTCCGTAGACGAACCGCCACAGAGTATCATTACATCTATTTTGTCCTGATAGTCTGTTATGTAGTCCATCGCGATAGCAGGGCCTTCGCAATCCAGTGTCTCCGGAGGTCGTCTTGTAAATATCGCAATGAGTTCCATATCTGGATTCTGCTTGATTGCTTTTTCTACGCCTCTTCCAAGGTTGCCGTATCCCACGATACCTATCTTCAAAATATCTTTATTGTTCATGTTGAGATTAAAAATTAGTGTTTAAGTTTGAAGGAGCGAATTTACAAAAAAACTTTTATGATCCCTTTGAATCACCTAGAGACATGAATCGAATGAGGCAGTTCTGGGATATGAAGCATACGGATACATTCGGAAAAAGAAGGGGGAATGCAGATTTCAGTTGCTTTAATCTTTATTTAATTTTTCGGGCAGATATTTCCAATACCTTTTGGGTACATGCTGTAGGTGTAGTTTTAGATTTTTTCGAGCTTCGATGTTTGTGCTTTTGAAATAGCTTTGCCATAATTTTGTGTATAGGCTATCCGTCGCATCTACTTCTATATGCTGTGCGGGATGTTGTAATGCCTTTGACTGTTCTTTGGTTATGGTCACTTCGGTTACTGTGTACAGGTCATAAAGTATACCGTATTGGCGTTTGTTGTCATATATTAACCACGGTTGATCGGCATATCGGTTTTTGAAAAAGGAAATGATTAAAGGTAAGACATTAAAGTCCGGTTCTACGATGGAGACGTACATCCCAGTGGCATCTTTTTGGAATCTGACAAAAGCTTTCATGCGATGGCGTTCTCGATTGACTTTTCGTAGTGCCTGGTGGAATCTTAATACCCTTTCGTCACCATAATTTTGAAGGATGGTAATGTCGTTTTTAAAACTTTTTATTATCAATTCGAAGATGGTCTGCCGTATTTCGGGGTCTTCGGAAAGAAAAGCCCTCCAAAAGTCCATAGCTTTGTTTGGGGGAAGTATTTTATATAATCCTTGATATACACGGTTTGATTTGGTAGCGTCGGAGCTGATGTGTTTGATTTGATCAAACAAGGCTCCTTGTAGCTCAGAATCTAGCGCTAGTTTTACATTATACTCTTTGTATTCAAAAGCGGTGAATACAGCTGTAAGAAGTCCTTGATAACTGCCGTCGTAACTATAGATCATACTAAAATAAAGATAGTTGTGTTGCTGAAGACTGGTTATGAAGTGTGCCCTGTAGAATATGCCTGCGCACATTCTCCATTTTTATATCGCCCAAAGTGATCAGGGAGTCTGCACATATCATAAAGTGCCGGGCGCGATTGTAGGCTATGCCCATTTTTTTTAACTGGTACTCGCGGAGTTTTCCAAATTTTCGTGCTTGGATTATTTTCATTGCTGATTGTCTTCCTACACCTGGGATGCGTATAATAGTCCAATAGTCTGCTGTGTTTATATCGATTGGGAACAGATGGGGGTGACGTAATGCCCAGCTTAATTTAGGATCTATCTCTAGATCTAGATTCTGGAATTCAGGATTTAAAATCTCGTGAATCTTAAATCCGTAGAAACGCATTAACCAATCGGTCTGGTACAATCTGTTTTCTCGAACAAGGGGAGGTTTCGTTCCTATTTGCGGGAGTAGACTATCTGTATTTGCAATCGGAATATATCCGGAGTAGTAGACTCTTTTTAAGTTATAGTTGGTGTAAAAATCGTCAGCCACCTGCATAATCTCATAGTCGTTCTCGGGAGTTGCACCAATTACCATTTGTGTACTTTGTCCTGCCGGAACAAAAGAAGGGATATGTTTGAGGCTCTTTTTTTCGTTTTTATATTGTTTTAATTTGTCGTTCACAAAAGCCAACGGTTTTCTAACTGAATCGTGGTCCTTTTCTGGAGCTACTAGTTTTAATCCAGCATCTGTAGGAAGCTCCAGATTGATACTCATCCTGTCTACATATAGCCCGGCTTGCTGTATGAGTTCTTCGCTTGCTCCAGGGATAGTCTTGAGATGTATATATCCATTATAGCGCTCTTCGGTGCGAAGCTTTTTGGCAATACGGAGTAGCCGCTCCATAGTGTAGTCTGCATTTTTGAATATACCGGAACTCAGGAATAGTCCTTCGATGTAATTGCGCCGATAGAAGTTCATTGTTAGTTGTACAACTTCTTCGACAGTAAAAGCTGCCCGTTGAATATCGTTTGAACGTCTACTGACACAGAAAGCGCAGTCATAGATACAATGATTGGTCAAAAGTATCTTTAGAAGGGATACACATCGTCCGTCTTCTGTATAGGTGTGACAAATCCCTGAATAGGAGGCATCACCTATACCTCCTGTATTTTTCCTTTTGGATCCCGATGAACTGCAACTCACATCATATTTTGCGGCATCAGCAAGAATTTTTAGTTTTTCTTCGAGTCTTTCCATAACACCAAAAATACTAATATTATTAGTATTTTTGGTGTATTATTTTATCTTTAATTCTCTTTTATAGCGTTACGCCATCCAATCCCAATATTTTATCCAACGTGCCAGGTTGTGCACGGAATCCCACACCAAAGCGATTCAACGCATTGATAAGAGTAATAATCATCGTCAATTGAGCAATCTCTGCATCAGAGAAATGTGCTTTTACCGATTGATATAGGTTGTCGTTCGTGCTTTCTGGGCTAAGGCGTGTCAAAGCTTCTGTCCATAACAGGGCAGCTCTCTCTTTTTCTGAAAATAGGTCGGACTCTTGCCAGCCTGTGAGATGTAATAAACGAAGACGGTTTTCACCATCACGGACAGCTTGTTTAGCATGGATATCGACACAGAATAAGCACCCATTTATTTGGGATGCCCGCAAACGTACCAAATGTATAAGAAGATTGTCTAATGATGAATTGCCTGCTAGGGTATCTAGTTCTATGAGTTTGCCATAGGTCGCAGGAATGAATGAACTGTAGTTTAATCGTTGTGCCATGATCTATTATTTTTTGATATATCAAAGGTACAGTTATGACATGTTTAAAAACTTGAACAGGTTCAAGAAGTGATTTTACGCCTTAGTTTACTGACATACTCGGCCGAAAGTCCGAGGTAACTCGCGATGAGGTATTGTGGAACACTGTTTACGAAGTCAGGAAAAGCATCTTTGAACTGAAGATATATATCTTCCTTACTGTAGCTCAAGATGTATTTCATGCGAGTTTGAAAGGCACCGTAAGCAATCTGATATACTGTTCGAAAGTAAGACTCCATCTTTGGGAAAGCGGCTAGTAATTTTTCTCTTTTTGTTGCGGTAATGCTGTATAATTGGGTGTTTTCTACGGCTTGTATATAAAATTCGGCAGGTTGTTTCCTTTGAAGGGCGAGGTAGTCTGCTATCCACCACTTTGGCAAACCAAATTGAACCGTATGTTCTATTCCCTGTGGATCTATAAAGTACATATGAAGACAACCTGCTACGACAAAATATTCTTTGGGATGGTGTTCACCTAGCTGCATCACAAGGTCTTTTTTACGAAAGACTTCGTGTTCAAAATAGGAAATCATCTCTATAAATTCCTCTTCTTCGACTTTTACAAATTGATTGATATGTTGGAATAAATCTTTTGTCATGATGCAAGATACGTTAAAAATGTTTGTTTGGAAGGAATGAAGCTTGAGCGAAATAGTACTATTTTTGTAGGAACACCTTTATTAGGCGATAAGTAATCTTTTACATATGCATTGGGATAAGGAATTTATACAATTATTAGGAATACAATATCCATTGATACAAGCACCGATGTTTGGGGTTTCTACCGTAGATATGGCAGTGGCAGCAACACAAGCTGGTTGTTTGGGTTCATTAGCGTTGGCTGATATCGATGCGGATGCAGCGGTACAGGTGATTCGAGCGACCAGGAAACTTACCGACAAGCCTTTTGCGGTTGATTTATTTGTGCATCGCATACCAGAAGTTACCCCCGAATTAGTAAGGAAATATGGAGAGGTCAAAGCATTTTTAGAGACTTTTGCAGCTCAGCATAGCATTGAAGTTGTTATTCCTGAACTATCCGCATTCAAGATCAATGAATATCATAGCCTAGTGGACGTTGCTATTGAAGAGAAGTGCAAGATTGTCAGTTTCACTTTTGGAAACTTAGATGAAACCAGTATTGCACGTCTCAAAGCTGTGGGGTGTATATTGATTGGTACATGTACCAGTGTGCGGGAGGCTAAGATTTTAGAAAAATCCGGTATCGACCTTATTTGTGTGCAGGGGATCGAAGCCGGAGGCCATAGAGGTAGCTTTGTTGATGAGGAGATTCCACAGATTGGAGGATTTTCGCTATTATCGCAGCTGTATGATACGGTAGATGTACCTTTAATCTATGCAGGAGGTCTATCCAACGGAAGAACAATATTAGCTGCTCAGGTTTTGGGTGCAAAAGGATTTCAGATCGGAAGTTTATTATGTGCTTCTGCTGAAAGCTCCCTGAAATATTTTGAAAAACAACGATTGATTAGTGCTAAGGAAGGTGATGTTATTCTTACAAAGAGTTTCTCTGGTAGATATGCACGGGGAATAAAGAATACGTTTACAGACGCGATAGACGATAGTGGTTACATTCTTCCCTATCCCTATCAAAATAAAATTACGGGAGTGCTTCGTGCTGTAGCAAAACGTAATGAAAAAGTAGATTTCTTGAATCTATGGATGGGACAATCATTGCCTCGGTTTAGTGAGCGATCGACAGCAGATATCCTGAAAGAGTTGTTGGCCGACGTAGAACGCTATAGGGGATACAAGATCTAAGTATTTTTTAGGCAATTTAAAATCATATACGTATCAAGTACATGTTATAATAGCAAGAAAATGTTTTTAATCTCCCTATCTTTGTAATCTAACAAAAACAGAATATGGCTAGAGAAACAAAGAGAGGGCTATACCAAGGAATAGTTGAACAGGATGAAAAGGGAAACTATTATTGTGGTCCTTACTTATTAGATTACAAGCTCACTGAAGCGAACTTTAAGTTGGGAGATAAAGTGAGTATCAAAAAAATAGTAAGCAATACTAGTGGCAAGAGTATTGAAGAGTATCCGCAAAAGGCGATAAAGTTTTCGTTAGCAGGTGAAGATAGAAACCTGTAAAAAGTCATCAGTACTTTCTCACTCATCTGATTTAATAATGTCAAATAGATTTTTCGTAAATTAGGAGCATTTTATATAATCATAAATTATGCGTAAAAAAACACAATTAATGACCGCTGTGATGTTATTTTCAACTTCCATAGCCGTCAGCCAAATGAAAGTTCGTGACGAAGTCCCTGCGAAATATAAATGGAATCTGACCGATTTATATTCCACAGATGAAAGTTGGAAAGTCGAGAAAGAGCGTGTACAACAGCAAATGAAACAAGTTGCCTCGTATAAGGGCAAACTTACACAGTCTGCTGCTACGCTTTTGGAAGCTTTAGAGTTGAACAGCGGATTGGCCAAGGAAATGGTCCGACTGTCCTCATATGCATCGATGAAATCTGATCAGGATACTCGAGTGACTAAATATGCAGGTATGAAGCAAGAACTGCAGCAACTTTTTGCGGAGTATGGCGCTTTGGTATCCTATATGGAACCGGAGTTGTTGACTTTAGAAGAGAGCAAATTAAATACTTTTTTCGCAGCAGAGAAAGGATTGGCAACGTACAAGTTTTATCTTATGGATCTACTGCGTAAGCGCGCGCATCGTGGTTCCGAAGAAGTTGAAAAGATAATGGCTTACTCGTCATTGATGTCAGGCAATGCAGCCAATATTTTCAGCACATTTTCTAATGCGGAATTTCCATATCCAGAAATTGAGCTGAATGGAAAATCGATAACGCTTAATTCCGCTAATTTCGCATTGTATAGAGCCAGCGAGGATAGAGCCGTGCGTAGCAAAGTATTTGATGCGTATTTCAATAAATTGAACGAGTTTCAACGTACTTTCGGGGCACAGCTATACGGTAATATTAATGCAGGGCTGTTTGCTACCAAAGCACGAAACTATAACAGTACTTTGGAGCGTGCCTTAGATGATGGTAATATTCCGACCGCGGTTTATCATAATCTCGTGAAGAATGTGAATGGAAACCTGAATACCTTTCACCGTTACCTTAATCTTCGTAAGCGTATGATGGGGATTGATACACTGCACTACTATGACCTATATGCACCGTTAGTGGAGCAGGTAGATTTGGCTTATACGGTAGACGAGGCAGTGGGTAATATTTTAAAATCCCTGAAACCTTTGGGTAAAGATTATGTCGATGTTTCGAATAAGGCATTCAACGAGCGTTGGATTGATATGTATCCTAATGAAGGTAAGCGTTCTGGAGCATATTCCAATGGGTCGGCCTATGATGTGCATCCTTATATCCTGATGAACTATAATGGAAAGTATAATGATATGTCGACATTGACCCACGAATTGGGGCATACTATGCATAGTTATCTGACCAATAAAAAGCAACATTTTGCTAACGCTGATTATTCTATTTTCGTTGCTGAAGTGGCTTCTACATTGAATGAAGAACTGTTGAATGATTATATGTTGAAGCAGATCAAAGACGACAAAGTAAGGTTAGCCATTTTAGGTAATTACCTTGAAGGAGCTAAAGGAACTTTATTCCGTCAGACCCAATTTGCAGAGTTTGAATCTATGATTCATGATCGCGTTGCAAAAGGGGAAGCTTTAACAGGTGAAGACTTTGATAAGATGTATTTGGAACTAACGCGCCGTTATTATGGCCATGATAAGAATGTTTGTATCGTGGATGATAATGTAAAATCAGAATGGTCTTATATTCCACATTTTTACTATAACTTCTACGTATATCAGTACGCAACCTCTTTCACGGCATCAACGGCACTTTCAGAAAAAGTACTACGTGGTACAGATGAGGATCGTAAAAAGTACCTTAACTTTCTTTCATCGGGTAGTACCAAATATCCTGTAGACCTTTTGGTAGACGCTGGAGTAGATATGAATACCTCTGAACCGTTTGATCTAACTATTGCCAAAATCAATAAGGTAATGGCTGAGATGGAAGCGATTTTGACTAGGTTGGAGAAATAAGGGATATTCTCCTCTATATAACAAAAGCCGTATTAAATAAATACGGCTTTTGTGTTCTATACGTTTTTTTCTTATATGCTTGAGCTGATCAGCTAGGGATAGTTCTGTTCTAGATCAGGATGTATTTTCTTTAGCGTATTTTTGAAGTTGGTGATTACAGCATCTGTTGTTGCTTGTCCACTATCGATATCTTGAATCTCAAACTTCATAAATGTTAATTCTAGAGATTCGCTTATCCTTGGAGATTGGTTAATCTGGAAAGGTCATCAAACTCTGCCCGAATGATATCACTGTCTTTCGTTGCTGTCAAAGTTGTTTTAGTTTCCTCAATAGTATATCCTTTTGTACGGAGGTAGGACCTCAACGCATTTTGGTGGTCAATTTCAAATTGACTGATTAACTGTGGAAACACAACACGTACCCTATCGTGTATGTCATGGCGTACTTGTTTAATACGGGAATCTGTTATGGTCAATAGCATAGCCCCCTGTCCGTAGTCTGCTATGTAATAAGCATCAGCATGACAAAGACCAGTCGCTATTATGCCTAAAATGTGCAGTTCGTTTGTTGAAAAATCAAATCTTGGATTTCTGAGAAGTCCAAAGTCATTGTCATCTCCATATTTTTTTAGCTGTAGGGCGTTCTGTTGGATGGAATCGGGCAGGTCAGACTGTTGATTTGCCCAAGCCCAGAGCCATGTTTCCGAAGAATGGGAGAATGTACCCAGTACCTGTAGTGGGAAACTCAGGCTATCACCAAAACTTATAGTCCCAGCGGTCATATCTACATTCCAATTATTATCACCGATTAGTTCTCCAAAATCAAGCTGTTTTTCGAGCGCAATTCCACCATACTGTTCTAGTAGTCCTTCTTCTGTCAAAATAGGGGTTGGTACTTCTTTTGTTGTAGTTGACGCCTCTGCATTTTTGGTGTTGTTTTTTCCAAACAGTTTATCTAAAAATCCCATAATATATTTTTTATAAGAACTAAATTAAGAAAAATACAATAATTCGGAATAGGTCAAAGAAGATGTGAAGCCGTTCATATTTATGGTCCTTTTAAAAACTGTATGATTTTTGGATTGTCTTTGGTATGGTTAGTGTATCTTAGTGTAGTGTTGCTATATCGTTATTACATGAATAAGTGCCTGTTTTTGTTTTTGCCATTCACTTTTTTGTTTTCGACAGTCTGTTCGGCGCAGAGTCTTGTCAATGAAATTGAGAAAACCTCCTTCGAGTCTGATACTAGCCGACAGCGGGATTTGATCGATATAGGTAGAGAGATTCTTGATATCAGACCCCCCGAAGGCCAAAAGAGCACCGGAAAGAAAATGTATTTTTCCTTTTTGCCTTTTTCTACAAGTGTGCCTGGTGGTGGTACTGCTTTAATAACCTCGACTACAGCAGGCTTCTATCTTGGAGATAGGAGCGATACTTATTTGTCTCAAGTGACATTTACCCCCTATACTAATTTTGGTAAGCGTTTTGGTTTTCCTATTCGCTCTTATGTGTGGCTTAAAGAGAATAAATGGGTAATCGATGGCGATATTAGATGGCTTAAGTACCCGCACGAGACCTGGGGGCTAGGCACAGAACATGGCTCTGATGAGAATATCAATCTGGATTATACCTATGTACGGTTCTATCAACATATATTGAAGCGTATCCGTGGAGGCTTCTTCATGGGGATGGGGTATGATTTGGACTACCGTGTAAATATCCGGAGCAAGAGTGACCAATCGCTGGCCGATTTTACAGGTTATTCTTGGGGGACTTCTGAAGCTGGGTCTAGTGTTTCCTCCGGACTTAGCTTGAATTTGATTTTTGATACCCGTTCTAATTCCATTAACACACTGGATGGTAATTATGCTAATCTCCAATTTCGTATCAACCCGACTTTTATGGGGAGTTCTGACAATTGGAGTTCACTCTATATGGAAGTTCGGAAATATTATAGGCTAACCGATGATTTCAATAAACAGAATATGTTGGCCTTCCGCAATTTCTTCTGGACTGTGTTCAATTCTAAGACTCCCTACCTCGATTTACCAAATTTGAGCTGGGACCCCTATAACAGTTCTGGCCGAGGACTCCCTTTAAGCAGATATAGAGGGAAATCTCTTTACTATCTAGAGGGAGAATATAGACGGGATATCACGACAAATGGACTGTTAGGATTTGTTGTTTTTGCGAATGCGACTACTGTAAGTGGCCCTAAATCCACGTTGTTTGGTAACTGGAACCTCGCTACAGGGGCGGGGGCGCGAATAAAGTTTAATAAGGCTTCAGGTACTAATATTGCCATTGATTATGGTTTTAGTAAGGGATATCGAGGTTTGAGCTTAGGGTTGGGAGAGGTGTTCTAATTCTTTATGATGTAGCGGAGATATTATGGCTTAAATCACATCGTAAAAGACATATAGCGAATTGTAAAGGTATCTTATTTTCTTAGCTACAATCGTTAATTTTGAAGCATGATTAGACGTTTTATCATGAGCCTATTTTTGGTGCTCGCCTGCAGCTTTGTTGGTGTGCCACAGGCGCAGGAATTTTATCCTATACATTTTAAGGAATTGTTTACTGATGAGGGAGCAGAAGCGGGTCAGGTTGTTAGGCTAAATAGTTGGTATCTTTCTAGAAAAGGATTTGATTATGTGAATGATACATTGCACATTAACCCCCAGACACAGGAGCGCATTGAGCTTTCTGTTAAGCAGATCGAGGGAATAAACGAAATAGCTGTATGCTACTTTAGTACTAGTAACCTGAATCAAGTGCGAAAACGTCTGCAGGAGGAGTCATCCTATCTCAAGCAGATAACTCCAGATTGCTATCAAGGTATATTTGGAAAAGTGAGCAATGCATTTATTATCGGTGAGGACACTTTGATTCGTAATGTGTTATTACACCCTGTGCAATTTGTATTAAAGTATCCTAAGGATGCGAGGTTTAATTTTTCGACAGAAGATTTTACATTTCCTATGAATGGTGTTTATCCACTACACAACACTTCTTGGTATGTCAAAGTCAGCTTCGATGAAGCGACTTCCTATTCTTCTCAAGAAAAAGTAAAATTAGTCTTAACGCAAGAAGAGCAACCCTATAAGATTGATTTTATAGATGATGTCCGTTTTAAAGTAAGCTATGTTGGAAAGAACAAAAAGACACAAACTATCGGTGGGACATATAGCTATGGCTACACCAGCATTGGATTTACCTGTGAGGCAGAGAAAGAAAAAATAGAACGTTATGTGAATGGAAAACCTTTGTATGAAGAAATACCTTTGGCCCCCCAGTATTACTCA
This sequence comes from Sphingobacterium paucimobilis HER1398, assembly GCF_000416985.1. Taxonomy (GTDB): domain Bacteria; phylum Bacteroidota; class Bacteroidia; order Sphingobacteriales; family Sphingobacteriaceae; genus Sphingobacterium; species Sphingobacterium paucimobilis. Next base: position 361,937 of record NZ_ATDL01000022.1, on the reverse strand, counting down.
TTAGAGCAGTTGGAGAAAATCAAGGATACACCTGCTTATTTTCAGTTTGTTTTTTCGCGGAACTATGACTTGACCTACTATGGGGGAGACCATGTATTTAACCTCTATAGCGCTATTTATCATGACGATGTTAGGGAAGGTCCACCAGCTCGAGTGGTAGAGAGCAATTAATAGATCCGCCAACTGGCGGTCATGAAATAAATGCGAAGCATTCATAAGTTCTATCAAGAAAACATTTAAATCTACGAATAATTATATATGAAATATATACTTACTGTTTTTGTTGTTTTGTTCTTACATACCGTTCACGGGCAAGGTGTCAATTTTTTTGGAAAAGCAATATGTAAGACTGTTATCAAGACATTGTATTATCGGTTTGATGACGAGTCTTTTAGTCCCGAGCAGTCCGTGCAAATTGAAAGGAGTAATAAAGAAGGTGCGAGAATTCTTAATTCTTATGGAATAGAATTTAAAGAAGATAAGCTTAGAGCACATCAATACATTTATTTTTCCCATATGGTGAAAGGTATTAGGGACACTGTGCTTATACAGCAAAACAGAGTAAACCTTATGGCGTTATTTGCATTGATAGATTCTTTGGACAGTGAAGAATCTGTTATTAGTGTCACCAATGATTTATTTTTAGAAGACAATTTCGAACTACTGACAGGCATTGTCCGAACACTTCGCTCCGAAGAAAAGCAATACATTGGAGAGTACATGGTTTCTTCTAACTTCTCCAAAGGGACGACTACAATTCGACTGGATGATGCGAAGATATACCATGCTCAGCATTCCAATGAACGTGATAGCTATTTTTTTATGAACGAAGAAATTGGCACTTGGGAGTTAGGAAGCTGGCATTACAATAATAGTTACGACGCTCTTAAAGTTAAAAACATTTATAGTTTTAATAGGAACATAGGTCTCCGTATGTTGCCAGCGGATATCGGTAGTGCTTACGATATACGTATTAAGGAAGATAGACTGTTGTATCCAACAGGTTTTGAGTCGATGAAAGAACTGAAGAGAAAATAGACTCAGTTTTAGAGCAAGTGTTTACACCTTTTCCATTAGGGGGTATAGACCTAAGATATCTTGGTAAAAGCTTTTTATGTATTGATTTTTTTAGATTACGACCAATTACGATCATTTAGTGAGTTTATCTTTTCCTTCAGTGATCGTATAAATTCATTTGTTTTGTCTTCGACAGCCTGAATCATTTTATCATTGGTAGCCTTGCCTTTACGATTAAATAATCCCGTAGCTCCGTTTGCGAAAGGTTTGTCACCAATCAAACTGATAATCGTTTCTGATCTCCAATACTTCAGATAATCAAATTTTGGTTCGAAGCGAATTTTGCCATCCTTGAATTGTATGTCGTACTTGTAATAGTATTGTAAATCGATGCTACCACCTCCTAAAAAACCGGCATTGACTTTAATCAGATCAAAATAGGTTATTACAATCTGCTCTTCAGGCAATAGATTCGTAATCTCTTCTGGACGATCATAATTTGCATTGATGTATTTGATGGTTTCCTTGAAAAGCTCTTCTTTTGAAATACTTGGAAAATCCAGGATGACATATTTCTTGGAACTGTCGTGCAGATCTACAAACCCATTAGGGGTGATTTTCAGGGATTGACCAAATGTAGGTATACTACAGATCATTAATAGCGTATAAAAGAGTTTTGTCATACGTATAAGATTTAGCAGAATCAATATTCACAAGTTAACCAATTTCTATGGAAATAAGTATTTCCTAATATTGTAATATTTATGTTTCTAACCTAATACGTATAGTATCTTTTTTATTGTTATTCAGTAATAAACTCGGTAAGAGGTTAAAAGCTTTTCTCTTGAATTCTAAACAATGCAGCATAGAATGGACAGAAGTGTATTCGATACTGAAGTGACTAAACTTTCTAATAAGTTTATGGCAGATAGCTGTTGAAATTTGTAGTTTTGTCATCGGAGACCATTTTAGGTGATTTCGATGAATAGAAAATTCTTGAGCCCGACTTATTTAGCTTTTTCTTGTTCTAGACTTGGCCCGATTGTATTGTGGGTGGCTGTACCTGTCTCGGTCATATATTTTATGACAAATGAAAGAGATCCAGTGTTGTTGCTCTGCGTTCTTCTCACCTGTGCGGTATTTGTATCTTATTTATGTATCTCTGAATACTTCCGATTAAAAAAGAATATTCATTTGTGTAGAGTAATATTGGAGGATGAACATCTCCGGATCGATGATGTAATATATCAATCAGATCAGATCGATCAGATAGCGAGTGTCAGACTTGTCAACGCATTGGATAAATACTATCTGTATCTTGTTGAGATCAAGATGGTCAATGGCGATAAACACTACTTTCTAGACAAGCCGATGAATTGGAGATTTGAGTCTCCCACTATACGGTTATTGAAGAGGCACAATTTGTTGTCTACGAAGGTAAATAATCAACAGGTAGAAAAGGATGGTTTTTCCAGCCTCTACGGATAAGACCTTTTTATCCTTAGCAATAACTGAACGTTTATAATAAGTATTTTAGTCTCTACCCAGCTATAATTCAGGATACTGTTATTTTGGATGTCGGTAACTTGAAGCGTGTATTTTAGAATAGACGAATATAGTTGATATTCTTTTAACAATTCCATACTTTTATCCGTTAGTGCCAAACGATTTGATGGTCTATAAGCTGAATGCTATGTATAATAGTTAAGTGGGTGCTTTAAAGCTTTGGTATGTTTGGGTAATCAGGAAACAGACGGTTTTGTAAAGCCTAATTACTCTGATGATTGAAAAAATAACTGTCGAAATTTATAATTATTTAAGATCAAAAGAATGAATGTTTTAGTAGCATGCGAAGAGAGTCAAGCCATTACTAAGGAGTTGCGACTTTTGGGGCATAATGCTTACAGTTGTGATTTATTGCCCTGCAGCGGAGGACATCCAGAATGGCATTTTAATTATGATGTTTTTAAAGTTATAGAAGAAGAAGGAGGAGTTACCCAGTCGGGGGATAAGGTTAATCTTGATGGCGGTTGGGAAATGATGATTGCACATCCACCATGCACCTTCCTTGCCGTCAGCGGTGCAAGATGGTATTACCATCCTGAGGATTGGGATATGCCTTTCTCTTTGAGGAGACCACACCCCAGGTTTCCAAACAGAGCACAGGACAGAGAAGACGCTGTTGCATTTTTTATTCGCTTATTGGAGGCTCCAATAGAAAAAATTGCCGTCGAAAATCCTGTTGGTATCATTAGTACACGTTATAGAAAACCAGATCAAACGGTGCACCCTTGGATGTTTGGTGATGAGGCTTCCAAAGCTACCTGTTTATGGCTCAAAAATCTACCTTTATTGAAACCTACTGATGTTGTCGGAAAAGGAGATAGATTAGTTCTCAGTAGTGGTAAGAGTCTGCCCAAATGGTATTCTGATGCATTGACAAAAGCCAAATCGGCGGCTGAAAGAAGAACACTGCGTAGCAAGACATTTGAAGGCATGGCAAAAGCTATGGCTATACAATGGACAAGCGTTTGATGTTTAATTTTTGCTAGGGTATAATAAACTTGATAGGAGAGGTATAGGTTAGCCCATTTGATGGATGTACCTCTTTGATCTGTGTCTTGCCCATGATTTTTCTATTGCTTCGTTCGAATGTTAAAAGATAGAGTGTAATTTCTAAGTGGTCTGCCAGAGTTTTCAGAATGTTCCATGATGGAAAGTCTCCGGACTTCTTGTTTGTACCAAAGAAATATTTTCTCGGATCGTACTGCTCTACCTGAGATTTGTTTGTAATTCTCTTTTCAAAAATTGCCAAAGGCTTTCCGTTGGTATCCAATGTAAACCCATCGATATTAACACCCCATGCAAGATTGTTTGCAAACAGTATATTATCAATAATACTACCTTCGATTCTGGGGGCTGCCTCTGTCATCTCTTTTTTTTGCGTAAAAGATTGATGTTGCTTCCACCAGCATACGAATGCAGACTTGTTAAGAGTTTCGTTCAGGTTACAACAAATCGTATTATCGTTTTCTGAGATGAGATAAATCTCAAATACTTCGGATCCCTGTTCGATTGCTATAATATAATACGGGATATTTAAGTAAAGACAGAATCTATATCTGGCAGACTCTTCCTCATAGTTAAGAATAGTCGGGTCAAAACTATGCCCCATTGGGTATACATAGCTTTCTACTCCACAGGTATAAGTCTCATTTTCTCTTAACAAACCTTGTAGATCATATATCTTATTTTCTTTAAAATATGCATCTGCATATTCATGCTTTGTTTCCGAATCTCTTCTCTTCATAGCTGTATCATGGAGGTGTAATGCAGGGTTAGAATCCGCTTCTTTATTAGACTGTTGCTGTTGGTCGTATAGAAAATGAAGGGTGGATTTCCTACAAGAGATTGTCTTCGGTACTTAACAAATAGTAAATTCATAACTAATTCGTTTATAATTGTGTTTGGTTATTTCGTCCTTTTACGGCAAGTATATCACTTCATTCACCTCTATTTTACAATAATGCCGTTAATAGCAAATAAGTTCGATAGAGAGGAATGTGTATTTATCAATAGATGAAGATAAGTATTTTCTTTATATAAAGTATTGTTTTTTAGTTGTTTGTATTTTTTTTGTTTATCCTTTAAGGACATTTGCCTACTATATACTTTCAACATTACAAAACACCTTTATAGTCCTTTGCTTGAAGATCTTCCTCGAAGGGAAACATGGTTATACACCGATCTCTAGTAATCATTTCTTAGATGAGACCTTTGGTTATATATTAATTTGTCGTTAATCAATATTTCTTGAAGAGGAGTTATATTCAACCGAGAGGGGTGTTTTTCCGATTTACTGCCTTAAGAAACCTATTCTAAATAGAATATTTTTTGTTTGGATTATTAAGTTGAAGGTTTATCTTTGCACTTTATTTAGATTAATTAAAAACAATTGTAGTAATGATTTCTTTTATAAGGGTGAGTTTTGTTCTGATCATGATTCCAATGCTGAGTTTTTCACAAGTGAAAAAAGGCAATAACGTATTAGAAGGATACGTTTATGATCAAAAAACAGGAGTTCCTCTTGAAGGTGTGCACGTTCGCTTAGCAGCCGACGAACGTATTGGAGCCTCGACGAATGGCAAAGGGTATTTTAGTATAACGGTAAATGAAAGGCGCAATAGCTTGCATATAAATTTTCTAGGCTATACCTCATTAAACGTTACAGCTACTACAGATAGTATCAATCGGTACCGAATGGTACCTGATCAGCAGTCGCTAGAAGAAGTAGTCATCACCGGTTATCAGACTATAGATCGCAAAAAATGGACTGGCTCAGCGCATAGTGTCCGCGCCGAAGATATTCTATTCCCGGGTATGACTTCCATTGATCAAGCATTGATTGGTCAGATTCCAGACATGGTGGCTTATAACCCCTCAGGAGAGATCGGTGTGACACCTTCTATCCGTATCCGGGGTACTTCTACAATTTTGGGCGTCAGGGAACCCGTCTGGGTCGTAGATGGTGTCTTATTAGAAGAAGCCATTCCCATTAATGCAGATCAGCTGAATGATCCAGATTTTATTAATCGAATGGGCAATTCTATTGCAGGTATCAATCCTTTTGACATCGAACGAATCGATGTCCTCAAGGACGCCGCTTCTACCGCGCTTTATGGCCCACGGGCTGCCAATGGAGTTATTGTGGTGACTACCAAATCAGGTAGTGGTTACGATAAACCGACAGTTTCCTATAATATAGGGCTTAATTTTAAGCGGAGGCCCCGTTATACAGATCGGAATATTGATGTCATGAATTCTGCTGAGCGTGTTCGCTTTTCTAGGGAAATGGCCGAGTCAGGATATGTCTTTGATTATGGAGACGCATTCAACCGACAAAATTTAGGCTATGAAAGTCTACTGTTAAAATGGATGGACAAATCTATTACCGAGAAAGAGTTTTTGGCGGCTACCACTGCCCTAGAAACACGTAATACAGATTGGTTTAAAGAGCTAACAACAGATGCGCTTTCCCAACAACATAATCTATCCTTGGGAGGATCCAAAGACCGAACTTCCTACTATGCCTCCTTGGGCTGGGATAGGGAACTCGATGTATTGAAAACCAGTAAGAACAACCGCATAACTTCTAATATATCGGTACGTTCGCAATTGTCTAAGAAATTTGACATTGCTTTGAATCTGAATGCAAATAGTGGTAAACGTCATTATAGCGCTTCTGATATCTCTCCGATTACCTATGCCTATCAGACTAGTCGGGCTATTCCATTATATCAGGATGATGCATCTTTATTCTATTACAACCGAGGAAGTTATCTGTTCAATGTCCAAAACGAATTAGAGAATAATTTATTCAGTCAGAATACGATGGGTTTGATTTTTGGTAGCCGTCTTCAATATCGATTTACAGATGCCTTTTCTCTTTCTGCTAACCTATCGTATACCCGTTCTGCTTATGATTCAGAAACCATTCACAAGGAAAATACGTTGTATGCAGCGCAATTAAGAGGTAGCAATTTTCGCGAAAGTTACGATGTGGCCAGGACATTATTGCCTTTTGGAGGAGAGCGCGCTACCAAATCTAATAGTCAGGACAATTATGTAGGTCGATTGCAGGCCGCTTATCGCAAAAATTTTGGAGCGAGCAAGCAGCATGGAATTGAGGCAAATGCCGGTTTTGAAGTACAGGCCAAGCGAGCAGATGGCGGCTCTACACTCCATCGTGGATATACGGATGAGTACGGCGAGTTTTTCATCGCACCCGAAAACCTGACTAATTATACCAAATATGCCGAATGGCTGATTTCAAAAGCAGCTCAGCCACAGCTCGAGCGCGATCATTTCAATCGCTTGGCGAGTTATGCTACGCTTTCTTATAGTTATGATCGATTTTTTACAGTCAATTCCAATATGCGTGTGGAGGCAAGTAACCGCTTTGGTGACATCAGTAACCGCAAGCGTCTTCCTATCTGGTCGGTATCTGGAGTGTGGAACATTGATGAATCAATACCAGCGACTAGGCTACCATTCCTGAATAGTCTGTCTTTACGGACTTCATATGGGTATCAAGGCAATATGCTGCCTAAACAATCGCCAAGAATGGTTATTCAGAACAGCCCTTATGATCCATATTATAAAGAGTATACTGCAACTGTTGATGCTTTTCCAAACCCTAATTTAGATTGGGAAAAGACAACGACCACTAATTTAGGACTGTTTTTCGCGATGTTTGATAATCGGGTTTCTGTAAATGCTGAATATTATTATAAACATACCGAAGATGCGTTTCTGAATAAAGACATCAGTTTAGTCAATGGAATCCGGTCATACGTGATCAATTCTGGCGATATTGTAAATAAAGGATTTAATGTTAGTGTTTCAGTTCGCCCTATACGTAAACAAGACTTTAGCTGGGATGTGTCTACGTCCTATTCGATGAATTCTAATCGTTTGAATACATTGCCCAAAGATCGGGATGATCTGAATGTCACTTATAGCAATTATTTGAATGGTCAAGCATTAGTAGAAGGGCATCCAGTAGGTACATTTTTCTCCTACAAGTTTTTGGGCTTGAGTCCTAAGGATGGAGGACCTATTTTTGACGACTACAAAGAGCGTCAGGAAGACCTGTATGGAAAATCTGCCTATGATGTATTTACCACTATTCTGACCCCTTCAGGCTCGAGAATGCCTAATATATCTGGAAATATTAATAATACATTCCGTTACAAAGCCTTTTCATTACGGTTCAATGCCATTTTTGGATTGGGAGCTAAAACCCGTCTGTTCCGCGTCTATGAACCGGATCAATCTTTCAATCCTGAAATGAATATCAATCGTATTTTTGCTGATCGCTGGCAACAACCTGTTGACGAAGCCTGGACAAATGTACCAGCCATAATCAGTGATCCTACTTCTTTTGTTGCCAGAGATTATAACTTACATTATTCTACATTGATCAGTAGTAAAATGGTCCGAATTGCAAATTCTGCATGGGATATGTACAATTATTCGGATATCCGGGTTGTGTCTGCCAATTATCTCAGTATCGCCAATGTAAGTCTTACCTATCAGATACCTCCGGTATATATGAAGCGATTAGGTTTTTCCAACGCAAGCGTGACAGCCTATACGGGTAATCTACATACCTTCTCCGCAAAGGAACTAAAAGGGCAGACCCCTAATCAAGGTGGATTTACAGATATCAATTTATCTGAAAGACCTGTTTATAGTTTACAATTACGTTTTAGTTTCTAAATAACGATATTATGAATAAGATATTGCGATACTTTTTACTGCTCCTGATTCCTTTGAGTAGTCTGGTATCATGTAAAAAGTTTATTGAAGAAAAATCATTCAACCTTTCCTATCCTGTTAATCTAGATGATCTGGATAAACTTTTATTAGGAGATGGGTACTTTAAGGTGTTTTCCAAAAGTACCACTTATAAAAATGCAAATTATTACTATCCGTTTATTCATTTTATCTCCGACGAAACTCGTGAGGTGAGCAGGGATTATAAGAATCCTTCCCTGAATAGTCCTGATATCCGAGATGATATTTTTGGCTTCTACACCTGGCAACAAAATCTTGGAGCCAATCATGCCGGCACTAAAATAACAGACGATTCTGATTCCTGGCTTAATCTTTACAGACATATTGCAGTTGCAAATTCTATTCTAGATCAGGTCGAAACATTGAAAGAGACTGGACCTATCGCACAGTATGAACGTATACGGGCAGAGTCCTATTTCGTCCGCGCTTCTTCTTACTTTATGTTAGCCAACCTATATGCTCAACCTTATCAGACAGGTCAGGCTAGTCAGACAGATGCTGTTCCTCTGAAAACGAGTAGTCAAGTCGAGGATGTTAGATTTACAAGAGACAATCTGGAGGATGTCTATGCACGTATTCTTTCGGACTTGGATCAAGCAGAAGATATTTTTAAGCGTGTACCAGACAAAAACTCTAAATATCGTGCTAGTCTGACAGCTGTCTATCTCCTCAAAAGTAGGGTGTTCTTGTATCAGCAGTCCTATCAGCAGTCTGCTGTATATGCCCAGAAAGTCATATCCGGCCAGAGTTCCAATCATTTGTTGGATTTGCGTACGTTTCATCAGGGAACAGCTGGTTATTTACAGGCTACCTCACCAGAGATTATTTTTAGTATGGGCGGAGTAAGCTCCTACACACATCTATCAGAAGGAGGCAAGGGGCTTGTGATCGCCCCAGAGTTGCTGGATTTATTTAGTGATCAGGATCTTCGGAAAGGAATGTTTTTTGAAGAAAAGATTTTCCAGGAACGTAATCTGACCGAAACGATAACCGGTAAATATATGGCACTTAATAAGTTTAATAGGAGCTTGACACGTGGTGATGTTTCTGATGTTTTTAATCTTCGCGTATCAGAAGCCTACCTTAATGCTGCTGAAGCATTATTTATGAACGGGCAGATCGTCGAGGCTAAAAGTGTGTTAAATACATTTCTACAGACCCGTTATCGGAGTGTTTTAGATTTGAATACCTTGTCCGATGCAGATCTGTCTTTGTTCATCATCAATGAGCGCAGAAGAGAGTTCTGCTTCGAGGGACACCGTTGGTTCGACCTGCGAAGATATATGGTTCGGTCTTCATTTGCATATAGCAAAATACTCCGTCAGACTTTTACAACCTTTCAATTGAATGGAGCTCCGACGGGAGTTTTACAATTATGGACACCTGCTATGAAGTATGTTTATGAGCTATCGCTGGAGCCAGTTCGATACACACTCCCTATACCAGCTTCCGTGGTACAAAAGGAACCAGGTATTATCAATAACCACCGTGGTGAGAATGATCCAAAAGAAATCATCACCTATTAATAATGAAACAGAAGATGAAAAATATAGTATTTGTACTTTTTACAGGCATCATTTTGATCTTTGGATCCTGTAAAAAAGAATCCGCCATACGTCCGACCGGTGAGCATGATCCAAGCTTGCATGGGGTAGGAGAATCTCCCGTTGTAAAATCGCGTATCAGTGAAATCAACGAAAGATTCGATACCTATCTTTTATTTACCGATACAGTGGAGAAACAAGATGGTTGGCGTGTTTTCATACCGAATTACGAAGTCTATGGGCAACCTCCCGCAACTACCGTTTATCGGTACGATCTATTGCGTGACGATGCGCACAAGATGCAGTTGATGGATTATTTGGACCGCTTTATGGTTCCTTTGGTTTCGGATCCAAAGGAGTTTTCAAAGTCGTTACTGATCGTTGATAAAATAGCCGGCTATGCTTATAACAGTACCCAAAAACGTTATTTAACGGACAATAAAAAATACAGTTCACTACATTTCCGTGGCGCTAGCGTATGGAATATTTCGGAGTCCCTTTTGTCTACTGCCAATGAAACTCAGGTACGTAAAGAAGTATATTCATTTGTCACAGCTTATCTAACGTATAAGCTACCTATTGCAGATGTTTCGTATTTCGAGGAGTTTCAGAATGTATCGAAGCAGAACTATGGGCAAGCTATTACCGCTACAACTATTAATGACGCTTTTTTATGGACGAATGGCTTTCTGAGTTACACACGTGCGGGAAATAAATTTCCTCTTTTTGCTACCGATAGAACTGATTATATCAATGCGTATATGGGCAGTAGTGAAGACAAATGGCGGGCTAAATATAAGGATTACCCGTTAGTCCTTAAAAAGTTAGAGGAAATCGGTAAGGTTATTAAGGAAATGGGATTTAATTGGAAAGTTGAAAAATGAGAAACTATCTATTTATCATATGGACTGCAATCGTAATGATGAGTTGCAGTAAAAAAGAAACATTAGTACCTGAAGTACCTGTTGTCGATCAAGGACAGTTTGTAGACGAACGCGATGGAAATACCTATGGCTGGGTGCGGGTAGGTGAGCTAGAATGGATGACCGAGAATTTTAGATACGCTTCTGCAGGAGCTTTACATTACATAGAGAGTAGTACGCTTACGGCGTCAGAAGTCGAAGACTTCGTAAAGACTCACGGTAGGCTGTACAACATGGAATCCGCAATTGCAGCCGTACCTAAAGAGGGTGGATGGAGAATTCCTACAGATGAAGACTGGCAACGTCTAGAACGTAATATAGGGGTGTCTGAAGAAGAAATTGACCAGACGGGTTGGCGAGGAGCAGGAGTGGGGACATTATTACGGGACAAGAAGTCCTCTTTCCACCTGGATCTCGGAGGGATGAGAGGTACTCGTTCTGCAGATTATGCGTTTAAAGACATCTATGGCTTTTACTGGAGTGCTACACGGGATAAGCTTAAATTTAACGATTTTGATAACTATATGATCCGTCAGATTTCCTTATATTCGCCTAATGTGCTACGGGAAAGTATTATCAGTACTAAATTTCTGAGCCTTCGTTTAGTTAGAGATATAAAAGCAGGAGATTAATAGGTTGAAAAGAAGGTTTGTCGTTTTATTGTTTTTGTTATTGGGCGTCGTCATCATAGTTGCCTTTAACAAGAAAGAGGAAACTCCTGATCTTGCTTTGCTCAGGAAGTCATATGAACAAGACAGCCGATTGTGGCCTGCCCCATTTGTAGATAGCGGAGTTCATTGGGTCGAACTTGGTACTTTGGTATCCCCGCCTGCATTGTCTACTTTGGACTCGGTAGAGCGGGCGCGACAATTATTGGGCAAGATGCTGTTTTTTGAACCTCGTCTGAGTGCAACAAAGCAAATATCCTGTTCTTCCTGCCACGCCCCAGATCTTAGTTGGACCGATGGGCGTCAGATAGCCATAGGACACAATCACCGCGTTGGTAAAAGGAACACTATGTCTTTGCAGAATGTATGGATTCAGCAAGAGTTATTCTGGTTGGGGCGGGTCGAGAATTCTGGAAAGGGAGCTTTACAGCCATTGGTCGATCCGTTAGAAATGAATACCCCCATAGAGGTCGCTTTGGAGCATATTAATGCCGTATCCGGTTATACTCCTTTTATACATCGTGCTTTTGCTAAGAAAACCCTAGACGAAGAAAGTTTGGGTATAGCGCTGAGTAGTTATATCAAAAGCTTAGCCTCACATCGTACCCGGTTTGATAATTTTTTAGATGGTAGATATCGAGCGCTCTCCGATGAGCAAGTATATGGTTTACACCTTTTTCGCACCAAGGCAAGGTGCATAAATTGTCATAATGGACCATTTTTTACAGATTTTAGCTATCATAATTTAGGGTTTTCTCGCTTCGGTACTGAGAAGCAAGATTTAGGTCGCTATGATGTCACTGGCAACCCAGAAGATGTAGGTAAATTCAGAACCCCTTCGCTGCGCAATGCTGCTAGAACTGGTCCATGGTTTCACGATGGTTCATTTCAGGATTTGTTTTTGGTGGTCAATATGTATAACGCAGGAATGCCTCAGCCAAGACCGCGAAAAGGGCAGGAAGAATCTCCTTTATTTCCCAAACAAGATCCATTACTAAAGCCACTAAATCTTACGATAGAGGAACGAAATGCTATTGTTCGTTTTCTTGAGGCTATTTCTTCTGTTCCGATGAGTGTAAAACGTCCCTCTCTGCCAGAGTTGGATTAGCGAAATTTTTCTTGAGAAGTCGCTGAAAGTAGCTTCTGTAAATCATAAACTTCCCTGTTTTCAGCAGGGAAGTTTATGATTATTATCTAAGCAGCATAGATTAAATATCAGCCTAAGAGTATTCATTTCTCCTTAAAACAGCGTCTTTCATTATTTATTTTTATCAGCACTCTTTAAAAATTTATGGACAGCTTCTAGATTATTGATATCTATTTTAGCAGCAGTCAAATCCGTCTTCATCGTACCTGTTAAGACAACAACTTTGAATTTAGCTGTAGGCATGTTATAAGTACTCAGTTGGGGTAGTACAGCGTTATTGCGTAGAGCACTGAGGAAAAAATGGAACCGCAGCTTGCCTTTCCTTATTTCATATCTATAATGATATTCATACTCTTGATCAGCATTAAGTATTACAAAAGGTAACGGTGTATAAGACAGAGGACTTGATAGGGGGGAGTTCTGCATATATACCAGCACAATACCTTCCTTTGTGATAAAATCTTCCGTCAAAGAGGGGATGTTCCTGTCATAAAATCTAGTATAATATTCGGTGAATGATGAAGGCGATGTTGAAAATCCATAAAATGAATTCCATTGCCAATCGGTACTCTTTAGCTCAAAAACATCAACATTCACGTTGGCATTCCCGTTTTGCCCTGGAATACCTTGTTCTCCATTTTTTCCATCAATCCCGTCGATACCATCAATTCCATCAATACCGTCTTCAGGATCACAAGAAGTAAAGGTGAGCATCATCGCTAGCATCGCGAAAGCTATTTTAGTCATTGTTTTCATATCTTTTTCTTTTTTTATAATTAGGGTGATGTTTTTAAGTTCATAAAACAATAAGCAAAGCAAAAAAAAGAGACGAAAAAAAAATAGCATAAAATCGTAAAATTGACTTTATGCTATAAATATTTCTTGAGGCGTTCTCCAACGGTATCATTAGACGTCCTCATCCATGTAGTGCAAAATCTGATATAGTGAAGCATCCCGATATTTTTTCATCTGCTCATTATCTACGGTCAAGCCCTCTTCTATGGCTCTCTTGAGCGGATCAAACAAGGCTTCCCATTGTCTTCTGTCTTTGGGAACTGCTCCAGTAAATTTTTTAAACTCTCGGATGAAATGGTTTTGATCGAAGTAGTCGAATTGATAGACAATATCACTCCAACCCGCATTTGGATTCTCTCCCAGAAAGTTCTGAACGGCTGTAAACCGGGCGACACGTCCAAATAATTTGGGGTTAACACCTATCATTGCTGTAAAATAATTAGTAAATCCCGAATGTGACATACCTACATTTTTGCAAAGATCTTTTATCCGGACTCGACCAAGGTTCTCTGTAATCTGTTGACAGGATTTAATAATCCTTTCATCGGTTGTTTGTGTTCTTTTTCGCAGTTCGTCAATTAAAAAAGACTCTAAAATACGCACGCAATATGCATCATCGTGTAAGTGATTTTCCAAATCAGGCAAGAGTTTTTTAAGCTCGGGAAATAGTTCTGTAGCATCAGAAGTGACATTATGCAATTGCGATTGTTCGATTCCAAAAATAGAATAAGCTCCCCATGGAAGAAAGTCTACATTGATGATACGAATATCTTCCTTAGGTGTATATAGTACCGATTTTGAATACTGTCCCGCAAAAGCAATTCTGTAATTAACGATATCTCCTGTAAAATGGTCTCTTACAAAAGGATCAGTATTCAAAAACAAAGTTAGTGAAGTCGCATTATCTGGAAGAAACTTGGTCATAGACAGTTCTTCGGCCGATAGCTCGGCAAAAGCAAACATGAGTATATGATCTTTTAGTAATGGATCGGTTTCGTAAAATTTTACTTGCATGCGTTAATTGGTTAACTATGACTAAAATACAAAAAGAAATAAACCTTGAACCAATTAATTTCAATAAAATGTCTATCTATAACTCCAAGAGATCCTTGTCTAACTAATTGCCAATAACAGCAAAATATAGCTGACAATAGGGATTGTCATTTTCAGTATTAGGTTGTAATATTGCCTGTCAGCATGAAACGGAATTTTAAAGTATGATAACAATAATATTTAATACCTTGGGCTAATGAATAAAGAATTAGCCCAACCACCATCTGGCGAGCGAGACCGCGAGCTTTGGCTTCAACATGGAGCAGGTTATATTATTTTTGAGAATATTCGAAAATACGCTATTGGTAAAATTCCTCCCGATACAGATGACGCTCTACGTGCGGCCCAGCTGGCAGCGATTGACAACACCCTATATGGTATGATGATGCAGATGGACGGGGTCTTCGGTGATTTAGAAAATGAAAGCTATCGATTAGCTCTACAAACGAATATCGTGCTTTATAAGGAAGATAAGGTCGTGGAAGAGTTGGATACTCTTCATGGGGACGGCATGTGTATGGGATTCCACGGCTGGATCGAAAATGATTTTGGAACGGATGACATTGTAACCGATAATAATGACTTAAAAAAAGAACTTTGATTTTGACAATCTGGCGATAAAGATAGAAGTCGCCACTCGGAAAGCCTTTCAGGAGATAGTGGCCGATCATGCCGATGAGGGAATATATGCTTTTGCTTTATACAGCGACGAGGGAGCTATGACCGTTTGCCCATCGACCAACACGAAAGAGTTTCTGGCAACTGCCCCCCAGAGAGACCTGGTATATTACACCTTTGAGCCTGCCGAATGGCGTTACGAAGCCGATGGGGCAGACAAGGAGTTCAACAAAATCTGCAATGAACTGTACGATGCCATTGAAGCCGACTTTCCAGAGGATGACGACGAAGATAGTGACGACGATGACGAGGATGATGAAGATGACGAAGAATTCGTGGAATTCCAGCAGACCTTGTATCAAACCTGCCATGATGTATTGTTAAAGCTAAAACAGGAGGATTTTTTTAGAAAACTGGCCGGTAGGGATATTTTCCTAATGTTTTCGGTAACAGATTATGAATACGATCGGGAGAAGCTGAAGGATATGATTACCTTACTGAACGACAACCCCTACAGACAACAGTATTTGGATTGGATGAAGACATGGCGAAGATAGCTCTTACTTGCAGGCTAGGTCTCCCAAAGCCTATGAGTGATTGGGGAGTAGCTAAGAGCATAGCTCCAAGAGCTTTGACCCCATAAGATGTATAAAGCCGCTCCGAAGTCACTAGGATCAGTATCAAACTTCACGAACTACCTATAAATAGTAGGTTTAAAACTCCTACTTATAGGTATTGTCGAAAAGTGATTAAAAAATTAGTTTTGTCAATGCAATAATAAATATATGATTTATGAAAAACTTTAAATTGCTTTTTATAATGGCAACATTGTTGTGTTTTTCTTTGGCAAGTTGTAGTAAGAATGAGCAACAAGATATACATTCGAACAAAGTGAAGACAGCAAAGTTTACCTTTTCAATAGAAGGACTAGAGAAAGATGATATTGGTCATTTTGGTTTTTCTTCAGCCAACGCAGAGGGAAATACGACAATATGGAAAGTGAATGGTGAAACTAAATCTAATCAAAATCTGATACATGTAACTGAAGACGTGTTAAAGTCTGGAGCTGTTTGTGTTGTTGAGCTCTTAAACCCTGTCGTAACCATAACGGCTGGTTTAAGCATTGTTAATAATAATTCTGCGGATGGAGGAAGTTTGAGTTCGCCTATTGTTTACAGTTATAAGGCAGAGATCAACGGAGATGTTGTAAAGGACATTAAACAACAGGCTGTTGTTGTTGGTGAAGTTGTAAATCTACAATTTCAATATTAAGGAAAATTGTAAAACTTTATTACTGTTTTCTTAATTATTAGCAGGAAGGATCAAAATAGCTGCCATTGCTATGTCATTAATGGCCATTGTCTTTACAGGTACGTTCGTAAAGTGGTTTTATTTGTCAAGATTACCTAGGACCACATTAGATGCATACGGTAATGAGGTCAAGTGTCTAGTGGATCGGTAATCCATAAAATGTTATTGTTCATACAAGATATAAGGCCGTTTAGTTTGGTAGACTAGGCCCTCATCCTTGATAAATGCCAAGCCCCAGACCTATATCGGGTATCCTTAAAGTTGATACCCGATCCCGAACGAAAATGTTCTATTTGATAATTTTCTTTCGGAGTCATTACTCGGTGATAGATTACTTAAACCTAAACCATAACCTACATTGACTAATAATCCATTGTTCAACTTATAGCCGCCCATAAAATTCAAACCTGCATCTATAAGGTTCATATCCTTTTCACTACCAGTGAATTTTAGGTTTTTACTACCATTGCTCACCCAATTGTCAATATTACCTGTAGCTTTTTGTTTTCCACTGATATTAAAGCCAATATAAGGACCTGCTCCCAGAAAAAAAGATCCTGATGCACCAGTAGGAATATAATAAACTGCATTGACAGGGATTTCTATGGACATAGTGCTCCAAGTGACACTGCCATCCAAATTATTTTTATCAAACTTGTATTTATCACCTTTACCTTGCAAGGATATCCCAGGTTGCATAGCTGTATTTTTTGCTATACTAAACTCGCTATATCCTGTAATGTAAAAAGATACGTTATTTGTCTGATAGTCTTTAAAATTAGCTTCAGAATAACTAGATTTACCCAGATTTACTCCTCCTTTAACACCATAATTTATCTGAGCTATAGCAGCTGTGCTTAGGGAACATAATACTAGGAATGTGGTTATTTCTTTTTTCATTTCTTTTTTTTTAACGAAAATAAGTTATTTTAATTGTTTTTTATATTTTTCACTAAAAATTATGTATATCAGTTTTTAGTCCTGCTTTCGAAGTAGATATTGGCTTTATTAGAAGTTGCCGAATAAGTCAGATTGATCAGATTCAGGTTTAAAGTTCGAAAGTTAATCTTTATAGTTTTTGAAAAGCACTATTAAATTTATTATGTTCGGGAGTATGAAGGCTTACCGTTTTTGATACATAATGGTCACGCCTGCATTACCCTCGTAGTTGTTGAAGTTGTTAGTAATACCGGACGGCTTTTGATGATACCCTAAAATATACTCAGCAGTGCATCCAAAAATATGGACCAATTCGAACAGACGAGTAATGGTAACATCGGCAATATTTGCTTAGATGTCGTTATAGACTTTTGGTGTTATATCTAGGACTTTAGGGAACCTATAACTTTTTATATACATACCCTTTATTATGCTTAGGGTTTGGTTCTATTATCAATTTGTTATTTAACCGTTTTAAGTTAGTAGTTAATGTATTAGGATTGATTTCCCATCCATACTTGTTTTTAATATATGTTAATATTTCTAACCTCTCCCGAAACGAATCTAGAAAAGTAGTTTTAAGTAATCTATATTTAATTATATAGGGAACAGATGGTACTTGTTCCAAGAGTACCGATTTTGTTGGGTCGTTAGAGTATTTCTTTTGTAGTTTCTCTCGTAAGTTAATAGGTGGGATAAAGTCTCTCTTCGTTATTTTTTCTATACCAATATTAGTGAAACTTGATATTTTATTTAATGTAGTAGTTGAAGGAAGAGATTTACCATTTTCGATATTGGTTAAAGTAGCCCTTGAAAACTCGCAAAGTAGAGCAAAATTCTCTTGACTTAATCCTGTTGCATCTCGGATTTCTATGATATTGGGTTGCAAAACTTCTATTGTTAACTCCATTATACAAATGGAAAGATTTAAATAGTGACATTTTGTATAAAATATTATTCATTTTGAAATTGTTTTATTATATTTGTGAAGGAAATTAATTATTTAATAACATGTAAAACAGGAAGGTAGGACAGTGTAGTCCAAATTATATATATAAGAGTCTTCAGATTCCATGATTGAGCCCAGGGATGAAGGCGGCAAGGTAAACCCAGAACTTTTTAAAAAAATGTATATTTTTACATTTTCAGGGACGGGTCTTGCTGTTTCATGTGCTGCTCTGGGCTCAAAATTTTCTGGAATCGGCCATGGAACACAGGACTGTCCCTGTTTTTCTCAAGGAGACTCGCTTTGATACCCTAATAAAAGTGAGTTATGATAAGAACTAATAAGCAACTACAAAAAAACATCATCAAAGGACCTGAATAGGTTCGCAACTGATTCGTACAATTTCAAGATCTACGCGTATATTATAGCCGATTAAACCAAATTATACATCAAAAAAAAAGCGCTAGACAAATCAATTAATAGATTTTATTTAAACCGTGTGACCTGATCGAGGATTAGGTACGGTTGGTTATTGATAGAAGTAACGCTCTGACCCGCCTTCATTAGGTCACACCTAATGAACTTAAAAATGAAAGATTTTTTTAGGGGTGGAAGTGAATTGCCCTATCGACAACGTTATGTCCAATCTATAAAACAAAAAAAGAAGCGTGTTTCGCTGATCATATACATGCTACCTATGATTTTCTGTGTGTTGTTTAGTAAAGTCTTTGCGCAGCCCCGAGGTAAACTCGGGACTGCCGTAAAGGCTCCTGAGATCAGTCAAGTGTATAGACCGTATTTAAAAGGTAAGGTGGTATCTTCAGATAGTACGCTTAGCCTAAGAAGTCATATCAGTATAGAAGGAACAGATATCTATGTTTACTCACAAAATGATGGAACCTTTTCTTTTCGGGGTGTATACCTTGAATCTGGCGTATTGCGCATTGGACATAATAAGCTTACTAAACCAATATATGTTCCATTTGATACTATTAATCGCGGACCTTTTATAATCAATCTACTGGAAGTCTTAGAAAGAGATACGAAGCAAATTGATACTGTTGCTATCGTAGCAGAAACGGGTTATTTCCGAGTTCCTGAAGAAAGAGCTACAGGTTCGTTCGTTCATATCGATAATAAGTTGTTAAGTCGTACCGTCGGTTCCAATATCTTGGATCGGTTAAATGGCGTGACTCGGGGATTGATTTTTAATAATAATCAGGTAGGGGCAACGACATTTGCTTCTAACAGGCCTTCGATGTCCATTCGTGGTATCAGTACTTTATTTGCGAATGCCGAGCCGCTAATCATTCTGGACAACTTTCCATTTGAAGGGGATATTAATACCATCAATCCGGAGGATATTGAGTCCGTTACGGTATTGCAAGATGCCGCAGCTTCGTCTATTTGGGGAGCACGAGCTGGTAACGGTGTGATTGTACTGACATCTAAAAAGGGGCGCTTTGAACAGCCCCTTAAGGTGTCGGTACGAACCGATATGTCGATCAGCGAAAAGCCCAATCTCTATTACAACCCTACAATACCTATGAACGAGGTGATCGATATCGAACGCTTTTTATACGGAGAGGGAGCTTGGGATGGAACCATCAATCAAATCTATCCATATATCACCCCAACCATTGAAGCTTTGCTAGCTGAAAGGAATGGACATATCGATAAGGCCGAGATGGAAAGACGTATCGCACAACTCAAGACGCAGGATGTACGTCGTGATTTGAATAGATATGTATACCGTTCGGTACAGCTGTACAAAGGAGCTGTCAATTTCAGCGGGGGAGCCAAGCAGCATAATTATTACTTCTCGGCCGGATATGACAAGAATCTGGGTAATATCTCCGGTCAAAATACGCAGCGAGTTACCCTACAGGCACGTAATAGCTATAAAATGTTGAATAACAAATTGGTATTTGATACAGACTTGCAGTTTTCGTCAGATAAACAAAATATAGGCGCAAATCCTATGTTTCAGGTGCTTTATGATAAGATAGCAGATGAAAATGGTAATCCGCTATCAATTGGAGGAGGATTTAATGCACAAGGGCTTCGGCAAAGTTATATAGATACCGTTGGGATGGGACTACTGAAAGACTGGGGCTTTTATCCTTTAGAAAATCCAGGACAATTCAAACGAGTTATCGATCAGGTCAGCTATCAGCTTAGGCCCAGTATCAGTTATAAACCGTTGGACTGGTTAGGGTTTTCTGCAAATTATCAATATAGACGGAGCTATAGCGAGAACAATACATTGCAAGAGGCGAACTATTTTGAAATGCGTGATCTGTACAATCGGTTCACACAGATTGATTATACCACTGGGATTGCAACCTCGGCTATACCCGATGGTGCCCGTCTCAATCAGACAAACTTCGGTCAGAGCGCACATTATTTTCGTGGTAGTTTTAATGTCGATAAAAAATGGAAGGACATTCATGATTTTCATTTAGTCGGTGGGATAGAGGTTAACAGCAGAAATACTTTAGAGCGCATTATGCCTGTCATGATGGGGTATCAAGAGGAGACGGAGACTTATGTTCCGTTTGATGCTACCGAGCGATATGGACAATACCTGACCGGTAATTTAGGGGTGGCTAATAATGTGATCCCAATAAATCTGTCTCGTCTTACGACTTTAAATAGAAACAGATTGTATTTCGGAAATGCTTCCTATACCTACGATAAGCGCTATACCGTGACATTCTCCGCACGTAAGGACGAGGCAAACATATTTGGTGTGGATATCAATCAGCGTGGACGTCCATTTTGGTCGGCAGGAGCCCGTTGGCAATTGCATGAAGAAGATTTTTACAAAGTGGATTGGCTATCAAAACTCGTGATACGAGCCACACATGGCTACACGGGAAATGTGAGTGGAAGATCGGCTTATATTACTTCTGCTATCTCATCCAGTCCATTTTACTATACCAACAAAATATATCAAACAATAACTAACCCTCCAAATCCTCAGCTGAGTTGGGAGAATGTAAGGATGAGTAATTTAGCTGCCGATTTCTCTGCTTTTAATAGTAGGCTATCGGGATCTTTGGAGTACTACCGCAAGAAAGCTACTGACTTATTGAGTTCTTCTCCGATCAACCCTTCGTCTGGAGTAACGACGCTATATGGTAATTGGTCTTCGCTAAAGGGATCGGGTTGGGATTTGAATTTGACTGGAAAAAACATCCAAACACAGGATTTCCTCTGGCAGTCCGATTTGATCTTATCCTATACGAATGAAAAGGTGACGGATTATAAAAGAAAGCCAAGTTCAGATCGCATGTACCTTACGAGTAATCTAGGAGAGTATCCTATTGAAGGTAAGCCATTATATGGGATGTATTCCTTTGCTTCTGCAGGTTTGGATGCACACGGACAACCGCAAGGATATCTCCATGGACAGCTATCACAGGATTATACGAATATCTATAATAACACAAGATTGGATGATTATGTATACCGGGGTCGTGCTACGCCGAATCTGTTTGGTTCCATTCGTAATACTTTTCAGTATAAGGCATTTGATCTTTCTTTTAATATCTCTGCCCAGTTTGGATATTATGTCCGTCGTAAAGGACTGAGTTATGGATTACTTTATGACGTTTCATCTTATATGAATATGCCATTTCAATACGATTATATGAACCGTTGGCAGAAGGCAGGGGATGAGTTAAATACACATGTGCCAGCAGCTATCTATCCAGTCGTCGCTAATCGGGAGACATTCTATAATATGACAGAACATCTTGTCGACCGGGGAGATCATATTCGTTTGCGTGATATCCGATTGGGATATACCGTCAAGCTACCTAAAATGGGATTTTCTTCCTTACAGGTTTATGGCTATGCCAATAACCTTGGGCTACTATGGGCTGCCAACAGGTTGGGATTTGATCCTGATGCCGTTTATGGGAATACGATGGTTTATCCAGCTGTGCGAACTTATTCCTTGGGTGTGAATGCTAATTTTTAGGAACAGCTTATGGCTTATAGCTAATGGCAACTAGCTAATGTTTAATAAAAAAAGAAAATGATGAAAAAGCTAATTATATTTTTTATCGTCATGGGGTTGATGTCCTGTGGCGATGGATTCTTGGATATCAAGCCAAGTTCTAGTACGGTCGTGCCGACGACTCTAGATGATTTTGAACAATTGATGAACTATGGAAATCTGGTTTACGCCTATCCGGATATGCTGGATGTGTTAGCAGATGACTATTATCTGGAAGAGACATATTGGTTGTCTCGACCTACATTGATAAAAAACTCCTACATATGGGCGAATGATATTTATGAAACCATAGAAAGCGACTTGGCTAACTGGGAGCGAAGCTACTCGCAGATATTTTATTCGAATGTGGTCCTGGAGGGTTTAGAGAAGATAACAGTTACTGATGGAAATAAAAAGCAACACAATCAGGTACATGGAACGGCTTTGTTCCTGCGTGCTTGGGCGCTATACAACCTAGCTCAGCTATATGCACCTGCTTATAATAAACCTACAGCAAATAAAGATCCTGGAGTTCCTATCCCTTTGCTGTCCGATGTGAACGAAAAAGTCCAGCGCAACTCCGTTGAAGAGGTTTATGCCCGTCTCTTAAACGATCTGAAAGATGCAGCACCTTTGGTGCAATCGGAAGTGGATTTTGGACGACCATCACAAGCAGCTGTTTATGCCTTGTGGGCAAGAGTGCTTCTTGCTATGGGGAATTATGAGGAGGCTTTAATCAAGTCTACAAGTTCTATAAATGCGCATGATGGCTTAGTAGATCTGAATACGGGTTCCCTTGATTATAAGAAGACATTATACATGGGTTTAGATGGTAACGGACCTTTTATTCACTCAAACAACCAAAATATTCAAATCAAAAGCGACCTTGTCATAACATTTGAGCTTAGCGATCTTAGACAAAGTTTTTTTAAGCTTAATACAAATGGAAACACGTATTATATATCACCCTATAAATTAGGTAATTATTTTTTTAGGGGTTTAGATAGCGATGAGCAATATTTAATAAAAGCGGAGTGTGAGGTTCGATTAGGAGATAAGGATCAGGCAATAGCTACGTTGAATCATTTATTAAAGCATGTTCATAGTTCTTACGTAGATAAAGTAGCTGGCACAAAAGAGGAAGCTTTAAGTATCATACTGCAAGAGCGAAGAAAGCAATTGATTTTTCGTGGACTCCGTTGGTCGGATTTAAAGCGTTATAACAGAGATGGGGCTAATATTACCTTAACTAGAACCTTAGGTGAAAAGACTTATACGTTGTCACCTAACAGTCCGAAATGGCTCTTTCCTATACCAGTTAATGAAATTAAGTCCTCTGGAATTCCTCAGAACTTGAGGAAATAAAGAAATTCTTATGAAAAAGATAATTATTTATATACTCTTTCAATGGAGCATGGTGGCTCTGTTAGCTCAAGGGGATGCTCAATTATTTGTCCATGCTCCAGTATTGGCACCTGACGACACTTTGATTTTATATATGCAAAAAGACCGTATTACAGAGCCGTTTAGAAATCCTATTCAGATGCTTGCCGCTGATAATAAGGACGGCGTGTATAGTTTTAATATTGATGATTTAGATGAGCATACTTGGATAAGCATGGGACTAAGTTTTCAAAAAAGAGGTCAAACTCCTTTCTTTACGATTTTACGCGAGTTTTTACTTCAGCAAGGTGATAGTGTACATGTTTTTTTAAAACCTAAGAAAGGTAGCTTTAAACCATCAGAAGTTGGGTACGACGGTAATGTTCCGATAATAAATGATAACTGGGAAGGCATGTTTACTGGGAGGGGGGCATCTAAATATGACGCATTATGGCAAGTAAAACTATTAGGTGAAGAAGATTATAGAATGAAAGCGATGGACTCCTTAAGTTCAGTCTACCCAACTAACCAATTTGACCTGCTTTATAAACTTCAGGATAGGGCTTTGTCTCTGCTGCTTAATTACAAACATACTTGGAGTAGTGAGATTTATAGTTTGCTAGAAAGACAGGTAAAGGGCTACTATGGTGACTTTATTGGAAGGCAGATGCATCACTTGCATTTTTACAGAGAAAACAGTGGAGCTGTGGATTCTGCTTTACGAATAGAGTTGCAACGGTACCTTGATCAGGGAGGATATGACCTTGGACATACACGCGATAAGGATATCCTTTCCCCTAAGTATATGGATTATTTGTTGAAGTATTCGATGGCATCATTTAGAAGTCTAAATAATGGCAAAATGGATGTGGAAAAATGCTACTATTATATTAAGAATTTTATTAAGCCCTTAAAAGTTAGAGATCGAGTCATAGCTTCTTTTTTGTTAAATTGGTTTCAGTTTAGTCCCAATGAGGAGGTCTTGAGTGATGCACTGAGTTTGATTAAGGAGCCCTATAGTCTAGAAAAAGTGTCTATATTAAAGGGGCTATTAGAGGGAGAGATAGGTTACTCCTTTTCTTTACCCGATGTTAATGGAAGATACCATAAAGCCGAAGAGTATAGGGGAAAAATAGTTTTTATAGACTTTTGGTTTGCCTCCTGCTTAGCTTGTCACCATTATATGAGGGATGTCGTTGGGCCAATAAAAGAGTTATATAAGGATAATCCCAATGTTGTCTTTATTACGATATCAACAGATAATTACGAAACTTTTAAAAGAATGTTGAACAAGCAAGACTTTCTTCCGAAGAGCGGTGTACATTTGTTTACAGAAAATAAAGGCTATAAACATCCTATGATAGAATATTATCAAATAACGGCATACCCTTATCCTTTGCTGTACGGCAAAGATTACAGATTAGTAAATGGTGATTTTAATATCCGGACTAGGGAAGGGCTTAAAGAAGCAATAGAGCGCGCATTAAAATAATAAAATCCTCTAACGGGGGTAGCTTCGCTAGAGGATTGGTTAATACTTTGTTATTACTACTATTTTATCCAGTCTAGGGTAAATCAACGTAGTCACCGTCACAAGGGACCCATGAGGAAGTAGCCGTGTTATATGCCCAGTGACAGGTTCTTTCGTCGTTTGTTGTACAAGAAAAACCACCCGGTACTTCATATTTTCCAGCATATGCCATTCCTGCAGGCAAATTGCTCGGATTGGATGTTGCTGGAGGGGTTTGTCCCTGAGGATAACTATAACCATTATGTCCAACCTCTGAACATATCGACTCTTGTGTTTTCGCATTCATCGCTAGCGCTATGCCGCCAACAGCGATGAATGTTCCTAATAAAATTGATTTTAGCGTGTTCATATGTTAATGATTTGCTTTTAAATGGGCATATGGAATATCCAATGTATTTTTAGTGTTGTTTGAGTAGTTATTGCTACATGGATATTTCATACGCAATTATTTAAATTGTTTGTACTGTTTTGATGGAGCCTTTTCCTAGGGCTTCATCATTTTTTTGCTTATGCATACGATACAGCATGTACAGCATCGCTAGAGCTAAGACAGCAATGCTGCCGTTGATCCAGTAGTGCATTGTCCAGCTTAGTTTTCCGTGTATACCCTCGCAAGAACAAGGGACAAATAGTGCCTTATTCTGGATAAAATACACGTAGCGGCTGTAGGCCAGCATGAGCAGGATCAAAATACAGCATCCCAGTACCTGCGCCTTTCTGTAGTTGAGTACCAGCAGCAAGGCTACCCCTGCTTCTACAGCTATACTGGCTATTGCTGCGCTATCGGCTATGCCTGCGGGTACAATCCCGACATCTCTGATATGCGCCAGATGGGCGTCATAGTTCACGAATTTCTTGGCGGCCGTATAGAACAGCAAGAAAGCTATTATATAGCGCGGTGCTTGGATGATGATGCGTTTTAATTTGTTCATGCTTCTAATCGTTTTATAAGCGTTATTTTATGTCTGCTTGGTGCCAGGCATCCCGCTCGGCGTTCCAAAAGTTGTTTTCATGGATGTTATCGTTTCGCTGTTTTTCATCTTCGACGCTATAGGCCTCAACGCTGTAAACACGATTCGTATAATAAGGGTCTCGATCTGTTTCTTGACCACCATCTTTGCAGGTTGCCTCGAAGCGCATAAGTACTGTACCATTATCGGCGTCTACAATTTGGATGGTACAGCCATAGGATTTATTGCGGTTGAAATAACCAAATAACAGGATCATGGCCAGCATAGCTACAGATAGCACAGTCAGTAGTATCCTTATCTTTATGTCTTGTTTAATGATCATAACCCTTTTGTTCAATTCCGTACAACGACCTTCGCTGTATTGATAAATCAAAGGTAGGGACGATATGCTGGCTGATTGTTGTAAGTATCCGTGAAATTGCTTGTAAAAATCCGTGTGCAGGAGGGGTACGGGCTCATAAAGGGAACTCACTCGGACGTACGCCGTACTTGTTCTTAAAGGCATTGCTAAAGGCGGAGATGTCGTGATAGTGTAGTCGGTAAGACACTGCAACGATGCCTATACCATTTTTAAGGAGTAGGGCGGCACGTTCCAGCCTTTTCTCGCTAATATATTCTTGTAGGCTTTGCTGCTGATAGAACTTTTTATGCATTTTGCTCAGATGGTCTTTGTCGATATGGTATAGATCGGCGATTTGAGCTATCGTAGGGATTTCCTTCTCATTGTCCAATAAATCCTCGATATACTGACGTACTGCTTTTATTACTTCTTCTATACTGCATGGAGATGGGCTAGCAGCAGCATTTTGCCGATCGTGAGCGCTCTGCAAGCGTCCCACAGCCGCATAGATGTTGGTATCCTGCTGGATGCCGGTTATTTGGGGATGCTCCAGTATGTAGTAGAGCTCGGTGCGCATATCGGCGGTGATAAGCGCTGGCTCGCTGCGATAGAGCTGGTCTGGCAGTAAGATATGATGGAGGTGCTCCAGCTCGGCAGCTGCTGGCTCCCTGTGTTTGGCCAGCCAGTCGGTCACGATAGTGTAGCCTACGATCAGATGGCGCCCGATAGGTACATAGCTCAAGAAATCACCACAAGCGGCATAGATCTGATGCTGATAGCCTTCGGTCAGAAGGAGCCCCTGATCCACGATCTCGCTGATGCCGTAGCCGCCCTGTAGCATATACTGCCAGTGTATATCGGGATGCCTGATCGATACAGGTAGATATAAAGGCGCCTTGGCTTCGATCTCGATACAATAGGGCAGGATGTACTTGCTCTTGTACCATTGTATACTGCACCAGCTGTCGCCGATATGCCAGCTCTTGCTCTCGCCATAGGCCATACGGTAGCTGCTGCCTGGTGGTAGTTGCCGGCTCTCGCGGGCATGGGGATAGTAGCGCTGAGGCTGTATCAAAAGGCTTCGTATCATGGTGACTGTTTATGTTATTTAGTTGTTCATTGACCGCCACACGGAGGTATAGCGCATGGCGGTATGCGGTATTGCTGTGATATTTAAGGCGATCTATAACGTGTACGCATGGTCAATAGGCCTTTTTGGGGCAATACGGTTCTCTTGGGGTGGCTGTCGGATGGTTTTTCCGGAGTATAAGCCTGTCTGTTCGGACAGGACTCGTAAGCCGTTGGTTGTGTAAAAGGGTAAGTTTTCATTTTTAAAGGTTTAATTGTACTTACATTGGACATGGTTCTGATGTCTCCAGTATGAAAGTAGGGTAGAATGCAAATGAAAAAGAGGAAATGTGGTGGAGAATTCCTGAGGCTGGTCGGAGAAATTCTCGAGACTAGAAAATCGATGCATACGCGTCCCAATCGCTGTTTTTATTTTTTCGAGGGTAAAATAAAAATTCTGCCGAAAAGCACAATAGCTCGTTTGTAATAGTAAAAAGTCCTCAGTGAGAGTGAGTTTGGGTGTTATATATCATAGAAAAGAGTGATGCTGCTCATTTTTTGTGCTAAGTTATTTGTATAAACTTGTGTTTGACCTAAATACAAATAATATTATGAGGCAATCTCTTTTTAAGTCTGTCAAAGACGGTTTTAGCTCTGTTGGCCAGTTTGTCGTTTCCTTTTTTAGTTCTTGGTATGGGCGTCCAGTTGCTTTGGGTATAATGTTGGTGTCTTCAGCTTTTCTGGTGACATGTTTTACGAAATCTTTTCCGGTATTGGAATCGCTCTTGATCAAGCAGCATACCATGACTTTCCTGTTCAATATTGTACTGATGGTGCCGGTTGTACTGGTTGTCGGTATGACCGTGTACAGCTTGGACAAGAGTGCGTACTGGAGCAGGTACAAAACGGGTAGATGGATATTTCAGCTCTTGATGTTGTGCCCGGTCCTAGGGGCAGTCATATTGCGCACCGTGCGTTGGGTCTATCTGGGGCTGTTTGATGAAGACCTGTTTGAGATCGGGTATATCGAGCGAGACTTTGTGCTCGTGATGATGTGTATCCTGTTGCAGCAGGTGTATTATCTGGTGTATGGTATGTGGCGAGAAATCGAAGATCTCCATAAAAGTGTGTTGATGTATGAGGAGAAAGAACAGAGACTGATAGAAGAGGGAGCGGCGATACGGGGCGAGCTGGAGGCACAGCGGGCAGGCTGTGGAGATTGTGCCATGTATTTGATATATGCCTGGAGCATACTGTCGGATATGTATAAGGAGATAGAAGTGAGCTTCGACGAAACAGCTTTTGTCCATATACCTGTACGTTTTTTATCGAAGGTGTATATTCAAAAGAAGGATGGTGTTAAGCTTTTCTATGCGAAGCTGCTCAATGAAAGGGAGGTGCTGTTAAATATTAATTCGTTGTCTGGTCTGGAGGCTTTATGTCCTTCTATACTGGTGAAAAATAAGACGGACGAATTGATCAATATATTGTCGATACGCACGGTGGAGATCAAAGAGGACAGGGCATATCTTGATCTTTTTGGTGGCGAAATAGTGGAAGTCGGTAAGGTATATTGGGAGCGCCTGCGTATTTATCTGGATGAATTGGAGCGTGCGATGGACAAGGCAAAGGAGCTGTTGAAAAGGAATTGGGATGTGCAGGGTGAAGAGGAATAGCAGGTAAAAAATAACAGCTCCATGCGGGATGTATTGCCGTGACTAAGGCTGCAGTTTGTCATAAACATCGTCCAGCGGCAGGCCGTAGTAGTCGGCAAATTCGCGGAAAGTAAGCTCCTGATGTTTGAGCTTTCCGTAAGCATCCTTGACGGTCTGATAGCGTCTGAAGGCCTGCCGTGGGCTGAGGTCTAGTATGATTTCTACATCCTTGGGGTATATACATAATCTTGGTTTTTTGGACATGATAGCATGGATTGGGAGGGCAGGGGCTAGGCAATAGTAGGCCTGGCTGGGGCTGCCCATGGTGAGACCATGATCCTCCTGTCAGCAAGATACCTCCCAATTGTTTACCATCAAATGATTTGCACAATGGCTCTGTATTGGAGAATGTTAATAATATTGATGTAACGTAATTCTTTAGTTATTGTTTTCGCAATCGGAGTACAAGACACAGCGATTGGTCTCATTTTCCACAGAAGACAGCCGCCAGAGCTACGGCGCATAGTAGCTTTTTAGTACCTCCTTAGTACCTCTTCAGTACCTTTAGGGTACCTTTTTAGTACCTTTCCCGTACTTCTAAAGTACTTTTATAGTGCTTTGTTACCGAGTTGTCAGGTTATGAAGTTATGAAGTTATGAAGTTATGAAGTTATCCAGTTATGAAGTTATCCAGTTATCAAGGGTAATTCGTTATCCATTAATTATTTACCGTTATCATCTAGTTGTTGAGTTATTTCCGATGATATTAGGATTTCGTCTCCCTACGTCTGTGATCTTGTTAACCTGATAACTATTTTCTTGTCGCTTCCTGCTTCTTTCTGTCACATCCTGCCATTTTGGACAGCCCCCCATATGGAGTGTTGCACCTTTGGATTGTCAACAAAAATTAAATATCATGGCAAAACAAAAGAGTTTTATCAAAATGCAAGGGAAGGTGGGAGACCTTTCTTTCAGCAAGAGCAGGACGCGTGGCTACGAGGTGCGTACACCTGGTGGGGCGGACAAGCAGCGGATCATGACCGATCCGAATTTCCAACGGACGAGAGAGAATATGGCGGAGTTTGGCTCGGCGGCATCGGTCGCCAAGCTGATCCGTATACAGCTCAACAACCTGATGATGCGCTTTGGAGAGAAGACGCTGCGCAACAGGCTGACATCGGTCGTGCATCGTATCCAAAAAGCAGATACGGTCAGTGCGCGTGGAGAGCGTGTATTCAAACCAGAAAACTCGCTTCTTCTTAAAGGCTTGGAATTTAATGTCAACAGTAGTCTGACCTTTATGTTTGGTTTAAATCTGCCTGTCGCGTATGAGCGGACTACAGGCGAGGTAGAGCTTGTTATTCCAGAGTTTGATCCTCGGTCTACGGTCACTTTGTTACCTGGAGCTACGCATGTACGCTTTACATTGGCTGCCGTCGAACAGACGCTGGATCCGCTGGTCATCCCTCGGCCTGATGTGGCGGAGACGGACTATATTCCGTTGATCGGTACACACCTGGAAGAGCTCCTCACGGTTCATGTACCCGTGGATTCGACTAAGGTAATCTATATGATGATTGGTATTGATATGTATCAATTCGTCAATGGTGTGTATTACCCTTTGATGGATAATCCGTATAACACGATGAGTATCGTGGATGTGGATATTCCATAGGTCAAGTGACAGCGTGACGCGTAACAAGGTTTGCGCGTCACTTGTCTAATGTCTGAATGCTAACAACTAATTACTATATAACATGACAACGATAACAGCCGTAAAATCACGTTTTTATAACGTACAGAAAATCTATACTTTGAATATTAAGTTTTTGATATTTAATATTTTGTTAGTTTTCATATTAACTTTTACTTTAATGATAAAAGTGCTGCCTCTTATAGATCCTACAGCTGCGGTGCTCGATCTCGGTATCCTCACGGTAGGCCTGTTGGGCTTCTTGATAGGGCTCGCCGCGATCCTATGCAGCCTATGGTTGCAGGAGCTCCTATGGCAACCTTTTAAAGCATTCCGCAAGGACTTTCTTTTACATTTTAATCAATTGACATCATGGCAACAATGTATTCTATACTTCTCGGTTTTCTTCTTGCTGCTGTTTGCAGTGATCCTGGTGATGGGGGGAGTTTTTTAAGACCTTTTTTTCAAGATGTTTTTGTCCCTTCCAATACCCATCCGTCATTTTCCATGACGAGGACTTCATTTTTTTCCTTGATGAAAAAAACGAAGCAAAAAAAATCAAGGCTTGGGCGATATGACGCTGAATACTTTTTGACAGCTCTAAACATCTCGGAGCCGTTACGCTTCGCTACACTCCATCGATCTGTTTTTAACGATCAGCAAAAAGTATTCTTGACGCTATATAGCCCTAGGCCGTTTTATTCAGTTAGTGCTATTCGCTCTATCTGTACAATATCGAAAAATGTCGCCTTCGATATTTTTAAAAATTTGAAGGAGGAGGCACAATCCATTGTTTTAAAAATATCCAGCGACGAGTTTTTGCGTACTTTTTGCGGAAAAAAGTACGAGCCCCGCCACGGCTTGAGTGGCATAATAGGTAAGCATTCTGCCATTGAAGACAAAAGAAACTTAATAATAACTATAGCTTCTGCAGAACTGGGCGTAAAAGAAGCCACTGGCAATAATGACGGCCCACGCATCGAACAATACCTTCGATACACCGATCTGGGCTCTGGCCATGAATGGTGTGCTGCCTTTGTGAGCTGGTGCTATGGGCAGGCGGGGCTGGAGGCTCCGCGCAATCCGTGGAGCCCGGCGTTATTCCCCCAAGCCAGAAGCTATGTGCAGATGGATAGGGTACAGCCTGCAGACCTGTTCGCTATCTACAGTGCCAAGCTGAAGCGCATCCATCACGTGGGGCTGATCAAGCAGAGGCAGGGACAGTACATCCTGACCATAGAGGGCAATAGCAACGACCGGGTAGAATCCAGGCGGCGGCATGTGCGTACGGTCTACAGGTATGCAGACTGGGTAGGAAAGCAGTAGCCTCTATGTCAAAAAGTTGGGGTTCTGTATGCCCAAATTAAATTTTGTGTTTGGTTTTTTATAGTGTTAATTTCTTTTATTATCAGAATGATATGATTGTTTATATAAATAAAATATTGATATGTGTTTTGTGCCTTATAGGCTGCTTTGCTTCCTGCAGAACAAGCAAGGAATCCCGTCAAAACATAGCGCATGACCAGCAGATCGAAAGGCAGGTCGCCGCGAGTATGACCTGGGCGCAGTACGCTGGTCGAGACAGCGCTTCTCGTTATTGGATGTTTTTAAGCGATTCTAGCTTTTATTTCCATCCCGATGAGGGATTGTGGGGTCGATCCGGAAAAGTCGCTTATATCGAGCGAAAAGGAGGTGAAAGGAGCGCGGGTAGGTTGGATATGGTTTACGACAGCTTGGGTACCATAGACAGCAGGTTGCAGAGCGACTCCGTTCATACAGAAACAAGGCCCCCGATCCGAAGGTGGTTGTGGTTATTGTTGATTCCCCTGGCGATTGTAGGATGGGTGTATCGGAAGAGATGAAAAAGAAAGCCCGACATAGCTGTTGTCGGGCTTCCTTTTGCTTATTTTTTATCTAGTAGCTGAATGTACTTTTCATAACCAGCTGCTTTCATTTCTTCTTTGGGAACAAACTTGAGCGAGGCGCTGTTGATGCAGTAACGCAGTCCGCCCTTGTCGGCTGGACCATCATTGAATACATGGCCAAGATGTGCATCTCCGGTTTTGCTGCGTACCTCTACACGTCTCATGCCGTGCGAATTATCGGATACCTCTTCGATCAGGCTGTTGTTGATCGGCTTGGAGAATGCTGGCCATCCACAACCGGCATCAAACTTGTCGGTAGAGATAAAGAGCGGTTCTCCTGTCGTGATATCGACATAGATACCCTCTCTGAATTCGCTGTCGTATTCATTTTGGAAAGGACGCTCGGTGGCATTATTCTGTGTCACCTCATACTGAAGCGGAGTGAGGGTCTTTTTCAACGTCTCTTTGTCCGCTTTCTGATAGGTCAATGTAGCTGGTGCTGGATTGGCCTGTCTTGCTATTTCAAATAGGTCTGGACCGATATGGCAGTATCCGCCTGGATTTTTGTCCAGGTACTTCTGATGGTAGGTCTCCGCATCATAGTAGTTTTTCAAGGGCTCCAGCTCGACAACGATATCAGCATTGTACTGTTTCTTAAGGTCTGTCAGGCGCTCCTCGATGACAGGTATATCTGCCGCATTGGTATAATAGATGCCGGTGCGGTATTGGGTACCGATGTCATTGCCCTGTCTGTTGAGGGTGGTAGGATCGATAGTCTTAAAGAAGAGGTCTATTAATAATTTAAGGTCGATGACCGCCGGATCATAGATCACCTTGACCGCTTCGGCAAATCCCGTGTGGCCGGTGCATACCTCCTTGTAAGAAGGATTTTCCGTATCTCCGTTGGCATAGCCTACCTCTGTCGCCGTCACGCCGCGTACTTGCTTGAAGAAGTGCTCGGTGCCCCAAAAGCATCCGCCTGCAAAATATATAACCTGATTGTGTGCGTTTGTATTGTCCATAGTATGTTGTTGTTTTGACGATTTCAAATCCGATGTCTTCTGCGAAAAGCCAATCTTACCAAGCAAAAAAATGCCGATCGCAAGGGAAATTAGTGCCAGTAGCTGTTTCATTGTCTATCCCATTGTCATAAGAGCATAATTGACCTTATGGAGTATGTTATACAAAGATAATGCCTTGTACTATGTTTTTCGCTGAAAAAGGTTTATTGCTGGTCGTGGCACACTCTTTTTACAATAGGAAGACTTAAAAGCGATAGCCTGTCACAGGTAGTACAAGGAGACGGATTCTGTGATCAACGATTGGCAAAATCACTTAGATAGTCTTTTTTAAAGGTGCTCGGTGTAGTATTCTTGAAGCGTCTGAAGTGTCTGTAGAAGTTGGAGGTATTTTCGAAACCGCTCTCTTCGGCGATAGCACCGATTTTCATCGGACTATTGATAAGCAACCGGCAGGCGTGATTGATCCGGATTTCGGTCAGAAAATCATAATATGACTTCTGGGTCAGGTTTTTGAAAAAACGACAGAAGGAAGTTACGCTCAGGTTGCTCAGCTCGGCCATTGTTTCCAGGCTGATGTTTTTTTCAAAATTGTTGAAAGTGTAGTTGAAGATCTTGTTGACCCGATCCGAATCAAAGCTATCCGACGATTCGGCAGCATAGTTTGGAGAGATAATTTCATAATCGGTATTGTTGCTCAGCAGGTCGAAGATCTTTAATAAATAGACAATCTTGTTGATGCCCTGTGATTCTTTCATTTTTTCCATAAGCTTGATGACCTTCTTTTTGGAATCCCCCTGTACGATCATGCCCTGCCGGGCCAGCGCCAACAGTTTCTGGACTTTTAAAGTTTCAGGGAGGTTAAGAAAGTTGTGGCCTAGCGACTCCGGGTGAAAGTGAAGTACGAGCGCTTCAACATAGTACTCGCCATCTGATTTTGGTTTGCATTTCCAGGTGTGGGGGATATTGCTTCCCAGGAGGATGAGTTCGTCCTTTTCAAAGTTAGCGATGTTCTCTCCAATAAAGCGAATGCCTTCTCCTTTGATCAGATAGTGCAGCTCGATCTCTGGATGATAGTGCCATATCGTGCCAAAATGAGGCAACACGTCATGGCGGATCTTGAAGGTATGGTCGCTGGTCTTGGGAACTTGATGAAATTTCGCTTTCATAATCAGTGTGTGTTATATTCTTACTAAAGTTGAGAAAAGGAACTGATATAATCAACTTTATGATAAGATGTGGGAATAAGTGGCTAAATTATTAAACTATTTCCCCCTGATCTTCACAGATATTTGTAATACCGGTTATAAAAAAAAGTTTACTATGACAGCAAAAAATAATAAACAGGCAATACTTGTATGTAGTGGAGATCTGAGGCCATCAGCAAATCTGAACTGCTGGCCGATGCAGCAGAAAATGGAAGAAATGCTCCAGACTGCTTTTGATAAATTGGGATGGAGTATCACGCGTGCCCATGATTATAATGCCGAAAAGGGACATGGATTTATCGATTATCAACACGAAGGGATAAAAGTATTCCGGAATATAGACAAAGATGCACCACTGATCGTAGCAGAGAGTGTGTGGCAGTACAGTCACCATGTATTGGCGGGTCTGATCGCACACCGTGGACCGATATTGGTAGTGGCCAATTGGGATGGTACCTATCCGGGACTGGTGGGAGCGATGAATCTGACGGGATCCCTGACGAAGGCAGAGGTAGCGTACAGTTTTTTATGGAGCAAGGATTTTACGGACAGTTTCTTTATGGAGAAACTTGAAGAGTGGACGGAAAAGGGAACAATAACACATGATTATTCGCATGTACATCCTTTTAAAGCCGATAATCTAGCGGATGCAGATCGTCATATAGCAAAAGATTTGGCTCAGCGTATTCTTGAGGATCGCATCGTGATGGGGGTATTCGATGAGGGCTGTATGGGAATGTTCAACGCGATCGTTCCGGATGCTCTGATCCATAAATTGGGAATCTTTAAGGAGCGTCTGAGTCAGTCTACATTATATGCGAAGATGTTGACGGTGTCGGATAGTGATGCGGAAAGCGTGCTTACATGGATGCTGGACAAGGGAATGAAGTTTGACTGGGGACAAGACCCGGTTACCGAACTGACCCGCGAACAGACTATCGAGCAGTGCAAGATGTATATTGCAGCGCTACGATTGGCAGATGAATTTGGCTGTGATACGATCGGGATTCAATATCAACAGGGATTGAAGGATCTGGTAGCCGCCAGCGATCTGGTAGAGGGCTTGTTGAATAATACCGAGAGACCTCCTGTATATAATGACAAGGGAAGTGAGCTCTATGCGGGCAAAGCGCTGCCTCATTTCAATGAAGTAGACGAATGTGCAGGAATAGACGGTTATGTAACGTACCATTTGTGGAACAAGTTGGGCTTGGATGGTGATAATACCTTGCACGACCTGCGCTATGGCGAGGATTATAAGGTGAATGGTGTGGATGAATTTGTATGGGTATTCTTGATATCTGGAGCGGCACCTGCATCTCATTTTATCAATGGTTATCAAGGTGCAGACAGTCTAAGACAACCTGCGATGTTCTTTAAAAAGGGCGGAGGTACATTGCGGGGGATAAGTCGCCCGGGCAAGATCGTATGGAGCCGTATTTATATCGACAATAATGAACTGTTCTGCGATATCGGTACTGGTAAAGTGATGGAGCTGCCGGCTGAAGAAACGGAACGTCGGTGGAACCTGACCGATAAGCAGTGGCCTATCATGCATGGCGTGTTGGATGGGGTAAGCCGTGACCAGATGATGGCCAAACATAAGGCCAATCATATACAGGTTGTCTATGTGGATGGTGAGTTTGATGTCAGACGTGCCGCAGAGATAAAAGCAGCGACCATGCAGGAGCTGGGTATTAAAGTCAATTTTTGTGGAATAAGCTAATAAGGCGCTGTTATGAAAGAGAAGTTGGTCATAGGGATGGATTTTGGGACGGATTCGGTGCGGGGTCTGTTGGTCAATGCGGTCTCAGGAGAGGTGGTCGCTACTTCGGTAGCCTACTTTGAACGATGGAAAAAAGGCATGTACTGTGATTCCGCCAAAGATCAATATAGGCAACATCCCCTGGACTATATCGAGTCGATCGATCGGGTCTTTGCGGAGCTGCTTAAAGGGCTGTCTTCGGAGGCCATTAAACAGATAAAGGCCATAGGCACGAATACTACAGGATCTACTCCGGTAGCGATAGACGCTAATTGTCGACCGCTGGCCTTATGCGAAGGAATGGAGGACAATCCGAATGCGATGTTTATCCTATGGAAAGACCATACGGCTATCAAAGAAGCGGATGAGATAAATGCACTCGCCAGGAAATGGTCTATAGACTATACACGGTATAGCGGAGGTATATACTCCTCGGAATGGTTTTGGTCCAAGATCCTGCATGTCAATCGTGCAGATGGGGAGGTCAAGAATAATGCCTTTACCTGGGTAGAACAATCGGATTGGATTCCAACGTATCTTTCGGGTACGACCGTGCCTGCGCAGATAAAGCGTAACCGCTGTGCAGCAGGGCACAAGGCGATGTGGAATGAGGGACATGGTGGCTTGCCTTCGACCGAATTTCTCTGTTCGCTGGACTCTTCTTTCTATCATTTGGTCAATCGGTTTTATACCGATACGTATACATCGGACCAGGTATTTGGTAAGATCTCCAAGGAGATGGTAGCAAGATTTGGTTTTGATGAGGATACCCTGATCACAGTGGGGGCTATCGATGCGCACCACGGGGCGGTCGGAGCCGGGAGCGAGGCGTATACCTTGATCAAGGTGATCGGTACATCGACCTGCGATATGTTGGTGGTTCCAAAAGAGGACAATCCGCCTCTGGTGGAAGGGATCTGCGGACAGGTCGAGGGTTCTATTGATCCGGGGATGATTGGCTTTGAAGCCGGACAGTCTGCATTTGGCGATATCTATAACTGGTTTAAAAAGATGATGCTTAGACCGGTGATGGACATAGACGGATTGGGGCTTTCGGAGCAGCAGCGGCTAGCGGTAGAAGATGGTTTTTTTGACTATATCACGGCCGCTGCAGAAGCTGTTCCATTGACGGAAGGAGATATGCTCTTTACCGAATATCACAATGGAAGACGGACTCCCGATGCAGACTTTACCAAGAGGGGCATTGCGAGCGGGTTTACATTGGCTACGCAGGCCGGACATATCTTTAAAGCACTGGTCGAGGGGACAGCCTTTGGCTCCAAGGCGATCATCGATCGGTTCAGGTCTTACCATATTCCTATCAAAACGGTAATCGCTACGGGGGGAATACCCAACAAGGCGCCTTATGTCGTGCAGGTATTGGCCGATGTGCTTGGCTGTGACGTGCAGGTGGTGGATAGCGATCAGACCTGTGCCCTGGGATCTGTCATCTTTGCAGCGCTGGCCTCGGGGATATACGGGGATATCGATCAGGCAAAATTAAAACTTGCGGCTAGGGTTTCAAAAACATATCATTTTAATGCGGAACGTGCCGCTGTTTATGAAAAATTATATCAAGGTTATAAAGAACTAACACAATTTAAATTATGAAGAATCTCCCTATACTCGATATTGCCATAATCCTGGTCTATCTCGTAGCGATGGTACTTGTAGGCGTTTATTTCTCGCGAAGAAATAAGTCGGCCGATGAGTTTACAAGGGCTGCGGGACGGATACCGGGCTGGGCTATCGGTATATCGATCTATGCGACATTTTTGAGCTCCAATACTTTTCTGGGCGTACCTGGAAAGGCTTTTGGGGGTAATTGGAATGCATTTGCTTTCAGTCTGTCGATGCCCTTGGCGGCTTGGCTGGCAACGAAGTATTTTGTGCCCTTCTATAGGAGTACTGGGGAGGTGTCTGCTTATACTAACCTGGAAAAAAGATTTGGTACCTGGGCCCGTACATACGCTGTCGTCTGTTTTCTGTTGACACAGTTGGCCCGTATCGGTTCTATTTTCTTTGGAATATCCCTGACTCTGCAGGCGCTCACGGGATACAGCATGGTGATGATCATGGTCGTGACTGGGATATGTATAGTCATCTATACGGTGATGGGGGGGATAGAAGCTGTAATCTGGACGGAGGTCGTACAGGGAATATTAAAGACACTCGGCGCACTGATCATCATTTACCTGGTCGTGCGAGAGGTACCGGGCGGCTTTAAGGACATTATCGATGTCGGAATGGCAGAGAATAAATTCAGTCTGGGGACACTGGATTTTGATTTTGTCAACTCATCGTTCTGGGTTGTACTGCTGTACGGGTTCTTTATCAACCTGAATAACTTCGGAATGGACCAAAACTATGTGCAGCGCTATCACACGGCATCAAATCCTAAGGAAGCAAATAAATCAGTGTGGCTCTGTGTATGGATCTATGTGCCGGTATCGCTGTTGTTTTTTGTCATTGGAACTTGCCTTTATACTTATTATCTCCAAAATCCTGCCTTGTTGGATACAATCAAGTTGCAGGCGGCATCGGAACAATTGGGGCTGGCTGTTGAGAATTCGAAGGTAGCCGAACTGGCTGCGACTTTAAAGCCTTCGGATTATGGGGACAAGATCATGCCGCATTTTATGGTGTATATGATTCCAACGGGATTGCTGGGTCTTATTGTGTCGGCCATACTGTCGGCTGCCATGAGTACGATCAGCTCGGGAATGAATGCTTCTGCGACTGTATTTACGGAGGATATCTACAAGAGGTATTTCAATAGGGAGTCCTCGGATCAGAATAGCTTGAAAGTGCTGTATATCGCTACCGTTATCGTAGGGGTGATCGGTATGATCTGCGGTATCGCCATGATCGGAATAAAGAGCTTGTTGGATGTATGGTGGACGCTGTCGGGTATTTTTGCCGGAGGGATGTTGGGGCTTTTCCTGCTGGGACTCATCAGTAAAAAGGCGACTAACAGTGATGCTATTATAGGTACAATCGTGGGTATCTGTGTCATTCTCTGGATGACTTTTTCATACCTCATTCCGGAAGATATGGCTTATCTGCGAAATCCTTTGCATGCCAATATGATTATAGTAGTGGGTACACTAACCATTTTTTTAGTCGGTAATATAAGCCGCAAATTAAGAACCAAATAACGTAATAAAACATATAGAAAATGATGAATAGGAATAATAAAAAATTTATTCCCGTGATGCTTATGCCCTTTTGTGAAGACAAGAGTATAGACTACGCGGCCTTGGAAAATCTGGTAGAACTCTATTTAAAAGCGGGGGCAGAGGGACTGTTTGCGAACTGCCTGTCGAGTGAGATGTTTGAGCTCTCGAAGCAGGAAATGCTGGAGTCGGTCTCCTTTATCGTCAAAAAGGTCGCCGGAAGGGTGCCGGTGGTAGCGACGGGTACTTTTTCAGAGACTGTTGAAGAACAAGCTGCTTTTGTAAAAGAAATATATGCAACGGGTATCGATGCTGTTATTGTGATCACAAGCCTGATGGCGGAGGAGAAGGATGATGAAGCGACTTTTAGATCCAATGTGAAAGCCTTGCTGGCACTGACGGATGGGGTGCCTTTGGGTTTTTATGAATGTCCGGTGCCTTATAAGCGGGTGATTGCTCCTGATTTTTTAGGAGAGCTCGTCAAGACTGGTCGTATTACCTATCACAAGGATACCTCTCTGGATATTAATAATGTGAGTGCCAAAATAGGGGGTACAGCAGGTGCTGATGATTTTGGTTTGTATGATGCCTACATGGGGCATGCGGTAGCTACCCTGGAAGCAGGATCAGCTGGCCTGTCGTGTATTCAGGGCAATTATTTTCCTGAGCTGATCGTATGGCTGTGTCATAACTACAGTGATGCTGCGCAAAGGGATAAGGTGGATCAGGTGCAACAGTTTCTCTCCGATAATATGGGGGTGATGCACTACGCGTATCCCAACTCGGCAAAGTACTATCTGCAATTGACAGGGGTGGATATAAATACGGTCTGTCGTCGTACGGATATCGAAGAATTGGACGAAGACACCAAGATTAAACTGAATAAACTAAAAGTAGACTACGAAAATCTTGAAATAGCCTAAGAGAATTGTATTTTAGTTCAATGGATTATAAAACAAGTGATATGATGCAAAGATTATTTTTTATATACGTGCTCTTTTTATTTTCACAGACGGCGGCTTTTGCCCAGCGATTTCCGCAGGTGCCGGGTACTGTGGTACATTATCAGCCGACAAGTACCAAGAAGTATATCGGTTCGCCGAGCTTGGCGGTATTGCCTAATGGTGACTATGTGGCCTCCCATGATTTTTTTGGCCCTCAAAGTTCAGAATGGCAACAGGCGGTAACGACGGTCTATCGGTCTAAAAACAAGGGACGCAGCTGGAAAAAAGTAAGTGAGATCAGTGGTGCCTTTTGGAGCTCTTTGTTTGTGCATAAAGGTGATTTGTACTTGTTGGGGCCAGATCGGCATCACGGTTCGGTACTGATCCGTAAATCTCAGGATGGCGGAAAGTCTTGGACCCAACCTACGAACAAAGAAAATGGGGTACTGTTGACTGGTGAGTTTCACTGTGCTCCAATGCCTGTGGTGGAATATAATGGACGTCTATGGCGTCCCATGGAGACGG
The DNA here is from genome assembly GCF_000416985.1 of Sphingobacterium paucimobilis HER1398. GTDB lineage: Bacteria > Bacteroidota > Bacteroidia > Sphingobacteriales > Sphingobacteriaceae > Sphingobacterium > Sphingobacterium paucimobilis. Next base: position 320,469 of record NZ_ATDL01000022.1, on the reverse strand, counting down.
CACATGGACCGGTGCTGAAGTGGGGCGAACGCTATGGTGCGATGGTGATGTCTGCAACAGTGGATGCTGATCTGTTGAGCGCAAAGGCCTGGCAGACGAGCTCGACTTTGTTTTTTGACAAAAGCTATCTGAATGGAAATTTTACGGGTTGGTTGGAAGGCAATTTTGTGGTGGGACCGGACAAGCAGATGTGGAATATACTGCGCGTAGATGATAAAACCACCCTTGACGAAAAAGCAGCAATGGTGAAGATCTCTACAGATGGAAAGAAACTTAGCTTTGATCCAGTCAGTGGGTTTATTCCGTTTGATGGGGGAAGTAAAAAATTTGTCATTAAGCAGGATACAGAAAGCGGGTACTATTATACATTGACGAATTCTATTCCTGAGCGATACCGCCTTGCTAATCCCAAAAGGAAAAATCCTGCAAGTTACAGGAATGTACTGATGTTGCGCAAGTCTAAGGATCTGCAGCACTGGGAGGATGTAAAGGTGATTCTGGAACATGAAGATGTGGTCAATCATGGATTTCAATATGTGGACTGGTTGTTCGATGGAAAGGATATCATTGTACTGTGCAGAACAGCTTTTAACGATGGCAAGACGGATGCTAAAAATAACCATGATGCTAATTTTTTGACTTTTCATCGCATAGAAGAATTTAGAAAGTTATAAGTTCATTAATCTTGATAGGATGAGTTTGCGGTTTAGCGGTTTGTTTTTTTGTTTTTTACCTGTTATTTTCAATAGTTGCATGAGTGAATCTAAGGTGTCAACCTTGACCATATCGGCCGCTGGCCATACCATACACCATAATGGTGTTTTTTCTCCAGATGATGAATGGATTGTTTTTGATGGACGTAATGACGATACCAAAATCGGAGAGACTTCGGTCATCGGGATGGTCCATGTGCATACGGGAGAAGAGCGTATACTTTACAAAACAGATCATCAGACGATCTACGGTCCGGGTGTAGGGGCGGCCTCTTTCAGTCCGAAGGAAAATACAGTCGTGTTTATACACGGTCTGTACGATGCCAACGAGGCAGAGCCTTATGATATGACGAGGCGATTTGGCCTGGCCATACGTACGGACAAGCCTATGCAGGGGATACATATGGATGCCCGTGATGTGATGGCGCCATATACTGCAGGAGCCTTACGGGGCGGGACGCATTCGCATGGCTGGAGCGGTGACGGAAAGCTGATCAGTTTTACGTACAACGATGAGTTTGTAGATCCTGATTTGCGGACGGTAGGCGTGATGGTGCCGAGTGTCGGTGGGGTAGCTGTGCCTAAGGGCAAGGGGAATAATAATGGAGCGCTGTATTCGGCGATAGTGAGTGATGTGGTGCGGGAGCCCAAGCCGGGGTCGGACGAAATATCAAAGGCTTTTGATGAATGTTGGGTCGGTGTTCATGGTTCCTCTAAAATAGCGTTTCAAGGAAATACACGAAATGATAAGGGCGAGACCATAACAGAGATTTATACCGTGGCGATAGATCCCGCAACGATCACGAAGGATACCGTAGCGGTAGGTCGAATGGGGGAGCGTCCCCATGTGCCGAGCGGCGTACAGCAGCAGCGACTGTCGCGTACATCTAAAGGGCTGTCCGATTTGAGACATTGGTTGCGAAGCTCGCCCGATGGTCGCTATATCTATGCCTTGGCAAAGGATGAGCAGGGACGTAATCAGTTGGTTCGATGTGAGGTAGCTACTGGTGATTTTGATTATATATCGAGTTTTGACTTTTCTGTCTCTTCGCCGATAAATATCAGTAATAGCGGGGATAGAGCGACGTTTGTAGCGAATAATGATGTCTACGTGTTTGACTTGGAGTCAAAAGGACTCGACCGCTTGACTGCCAATACGCCTGCGGATCTAAAAGTAGTGGGGGCACCGGTATTTTCGAGAAAGGACGATAAAATTGCTTTTAACCAATTCGTCGATCAACATGGAACGGAATATATACAGATCAAGCTTGTCCGTGTAAATTAGCGGCTCCAAGTCGCTCTGTTTATATGCAATAATACGATGCGAATCGAAACGGGCTCCTCTTTTGAGGAGCCCGTTGTTTATAGTCACTTTTTGATATTACCGTTTTTACCGTAGCTCCAATAGGCAATCCATCCCAAAAGCGTAGCTAAAAGAATAATTAAGACCCAGATAAGTCGCTGCGTATTGTAAAGACGAGGATTGTTTAACGCATGGTAAACGGTATAGACGAAGAAGCTGAACAGTGCAATCATAATCAATAAGAGCTCTGTTGTATAAAAAAAAGGTAGCTGCATGTATTCTAACTGCGATTTAAATATAAGATCGTAATGGGCAAAGATAAGTTTATGATCGGCATGAAAATATGGGAAACCGTAAAATGGAGAATTTATGTTGTGGATGGACTCAAACAAAAATGCCTTGTTTTTGTTGTTGTATTAGAATGGATTGTACAGGTCCATGATCCGGTTATAAAATATTTTGTAATAATATCTACTATTTTGGTAGACTTAATGTATATTTGTATTTCTAATAGTCAAAACATGATAGGACAACCTTTTTTACGAATGTGTTGAGGGGATAATATAGGAGGAAAGAATTATCCCCAGAGACATTAACCATTAATTTTTAACCCATTAATTATTGTTTTTTTAGTATGAACAGAGCTTTACATACAAGTCTCGTGTGGGCCGCTATTGCCCTAGGGACAGGAAAAATCTATGCCCAATCTACCCTTACGGGGAGAGTCATAAATCAGCAGGGACAGGCTGTCTCGGGCGCTACCATTACCGATTTAGCTACCCTGGTACAGACGCAGACCGATGCTGAAGGACGTTTTTCATTGTCTATCAAGTCAGACAAACCGAGTATTAGCGTGCGTTATGTCGGCTACGAGGAGCAGGTATTACGTAATTTTTCACTGTCGGAAAATCTACTGATCACATTGGATCCTGCATCGGAGCAATTGAGTGAGGTAGTCGTTACAGCCTTGGGGATATCTCGGGAAAAGAAAGCCTTGGGATATGCCGTACAGGAGGTAAAAGGGGCAGAATTACAAACCAGGCCTACCAATGCGGTCAGTGCACTGTCGGGTAAGGTTGCAGGCCTGCAGGTCATTTCTTCGGGAGGTAATATGGGCGGTTCTTCTCGCGTACTCTTACGGGGTATTAACTCTATTGCAGGTAATAATCAGCCTCTGTACGTCATCGATGGTACGCCTATAGATAATAGTGACCTGAATACGGCATCGACTATCAACGGGAGTGCCGGAAAAGATGTTGGAAATTTGATCCAGGATATTAATCCGGACGATATCGAGAATGTCACTGTGTTGAAAGGTCCGACAGCAGCAGCATTGTATGGCTCGAGGGCTGCCAATGGTGTGATCTTGATTACAACCAAAAAAGCAGCCAAACATGAACGGGTAGATATCTCGGTAAATACCGGACTGGAGTTTGAAAATGTGGTTCGTCTGCCTCAACGTCAGAAACTATATGGACAGGGCTATTCTACAGATTTCAAAACGCAAGCGATCGAAGGAAAGGATTATCAGATTGTAGATTATGCTTCGGACGAAAGTTGGGGGCCGCGTCTGGATGGGCGGCAGGTGTTGCAGTGGTATGCATTGGATCCAGAAGATGAGGCAGCTTATCTACAACCTACGCCCTGGGTGTATCCCAAACATGATGTAGGTTATTTCTTTCGAACAGGACTGGCTAATACCAATAATATTGCGATAGCAGGGACGAGTAATAATACAAATTACAGATTTTCGTATACCAACAAGAATGTACGTGGTACGGTTCCGAACGCTACATTGAACAGGAATACGTTGAATTTTTCGGGGGGCACGCAGGTGGGAAAGATACGTATTACCTCTAATCTGAACTATGTAAGGAATGGCTCTGTAGGTAAACCATGGTCGGGGGCGTCCAACAGAAATATCATGTTAGAAGCTTTTCAATGGGGAGCGGTACAAGTCGACTATAAGATATTGGAAGATTATAAACGCGCTGATGGGACACCAAAAGCCTGGAACAGGACGGGCTGGCAGAATACCACAGCAGCAGAAGCAACACGTTTTATCGATAATCCATTCTGGTCTGCTTATGAGAGTTATCTCGAGGAGCAGAGGGATCGGTTCTATGGTAATGTGGGATTGCAGTACGAGGTCAGCGATTGGTTGACGCTGAATGCCAAAGCGCATGGTGATATTTATCAATTTAGATCGCAAGACCGGATCGCGGTTTATTCCAGAAGTACATCGCAATATGAAGAAGCGGCAAATACATTGAACGAGTATAATTATGAATTTTTGGCAACTGCCAATAAGAGATGGAATGATTGGTCTTTGGTAGCCAATGTCGGGGCCAATTTGAGAGATCAGCAGCGTAAAGTGGATTATGCCATCACACAGGGAGGACTGGTAGTGCCTAACTATTACAATTTAAAAAATGCATCGTCCGTGAAGGTCGACAACTTCCGGTATCATACGAGGACACCGTCTCTATACGCCAGTGTGTCTGTCGGCTACGCTGACTATCTGTTCTTGGATGCTACACTGCGCAACGATTGGTCATCGACATTACCAATTGACAACAACTCGTTTCTGTATCCCTCAGTAACAGGTAGTGTTATCCTGAGCCAGTTGGAAGCATTGAAGCAATTGGAATGGCTTTCTTTTGCTAAAATACGGTTGGGATGGGCACAGGTAGGTAACGCTACAGAGCCTTATCAATTGGCTAAGGCGTATGACGTAGAACAGGCTTTTGATGGCAGACCAGCTAACAGCCTGTCGCAAAAGTTGAATAATGAATTCTTAAAGCCAGAGATGACAAGCTCCTGGGAGACAGGGTTACAGGTACAGTTGTTCCGTAACAGATTGGGGCTGGATGTAACCTATTATAATAATGATTCGCGTAATCAGATATTAGCTGTTCCGGTTTCTTCGTCTTTTGGTTACGAAACAAAAGTGCTTAATGCAGGGAAAATCAACAATAAGGGACTGGAGATCACACTGACTGGTACTCCGGTCAAACAGACGGACTTCGAGTGGAATACCATGTTGAACTGGTCTAGAAATCGGAATGAAATCGTGGAGATCGATGAGATGGTCAATACCCTGACGCTAAGTGATGTCCTGGTTAATCTGGTCGCACGGGAAGGGGAAGCTTATGGTCAGTTCCTGGGATACGATTTTGTGTATGCAAATGATGGACGTAAAGTGTTGGACAAAGATGGCTTGTATATGAAGACGTCTCAATTGACACCACTGGGCTCGGTATTGCCTAAGTATATATTTGGATTCCAGAATCAATTTCGCTACAAACGCTTTAACCTGGGTTTTCTGATTGATGGTCGAGTCGGTGGTAGGTTCTTCTCCCAAACGTATAAGGTAGGTATGTATGCTGGGATATTGGACAAGACAGCGGCTAATAATATCCGCGAAACGGGTGTCGTATTGGATGGCGTAAAAGCTGATGTCAATTTTAATGCAGATGGGACCTATACGGTAAGCAATGTGAAGGAAAACGATACTCGGGTGACAGCACAACAGTGGGCTAGAAACGAATATAACGGACCTACGGCGTTCTCCATTTTTGATGCTACTTTCGTCAAATTGCGGGAGCTTACACTGGGATACAATTTCAAAATCAACAATACGAATACCATTAAAGATATTGGGGTGTCGCTGTACGGTCGTAATCTGTGGAATATCTATACGAAGAGCAAATATATCGATCCTGAATTTACATCGAGTGGTGGTAATGTGCAGGGGATCGAGGGCGGAAATATTCCTACACCAGTGACTTATGGTTTTAATGTAAATGTTAAATTTTAGAACGTGATGAAAGTATATAAATATATTATAGGACTATTGTGGACAACTTCCGTGTTTGTCGGATGTTCTGATCGTATTTTTGAAGAAATCAATACAGATCCCAACAGACCTGCTGCGGTCAGTACTGCAAGCCTGTTGGTGAGCAGTGAGCGACTTTTGGTAAATACGGTTCGCAATCCTGATTTGAATCTCCGTGGCGCACAATTGTATGCGCAATATTTCAGCCAGAATATCTATACCGATCAATCGCGTTATATGATGCCAGTCAACTATTCGGATGATTTTTGGACAGGTATTAATCGGGCATTGAATAATATCAATGAGATTATTAAGTTGAATGTAGACGGACAAACCAAGGAATGGGTGACTATCGGCGGGGTCGGTACAAATGCGAATCAGATAGCTATAGCTCGTATATTGAAATCCTATGCCTTTCATAACCTGACCGATGTTTTTGGGGATATCCCGTATCAGTCGTATAGTAGTAAAGATCCCGATTTTGAGGCATTACAGCAGAATCCGGATAATCTTACTCCGAAGTATGCTCCCCAGGAGAAGATATATACGGACATCTTGAATGAATTGAAACAGTCAGCAGATACGTTGCTTAAATACAAGACATTACAGACTTTTAAAAATGCAGATATTATTTATGATGGCAATAACCTGAAATGGGCTAAGTTTGCGAACAGTCTGAGGTTGCGCCTGGCGAATCGTATCGCGCATAAACTGCCGACTTTGGCCACGGAGCATATCAACGATGCATTGGCCAAAGGTGTTTTTGAATCCAATGCTGATAATGCCGTATTGAAATATTCAAATTCTTCTCCCAATCAAGCGCCTTTATATCAGGCGACGGTGACTGCTAACAGAAAGGACTTTGCGGTATCGCATGTTATTGTCGATGTATTGAAGGGGGATAGAGGGCCTTTTGGAATAGCGGATCCACGCTTGCCAATATTTGCGAAGCCTAATAGCAAAGGCATATATTTTGGACAGCCGTACGGTCTGCCCTTGGAGGCAGCTGATTTATTCCCTGTGGACTCTATATCGCTTCCAGGAGCCGTTATTAATGCGGCCAACTACGGAGAAGTGTTGATGGAGTATGCGGAGGTGGAATTCTTGATTTCGGAGATAAAGGGGTGGGATGACCAAGCGTATAGAAAAGGGGTGCGCGCGTCTTTAGAGAAGTGGCAGATTGGCCAGAATGAAGTCGATGACTATGTGAACCTGTTGTCTGTCGCTAACAAGGAAAATGTGTTGAGTCAGAAATATCTGGCCTTATTCAATCAGGGAATAGAGGGGTGGTCGGAAATACGAAGAACAGGCTATCCGCTGTTTTTGGTGAAAAAAGGAGAGGTTGTGTGGACAGGTGAGGTGAAAGGTGCACAGGTGTCTTATCAATTCTTGCCAGAGGTAGGTGAGGAGATTCCTAATCGGTTTATCTATCCATTGAAAGAGCAGAGTACCAATAGGACCAGCTATAGAGAAGCGCTGGCTCGCCAGGGCGACGATGTCATCAGTACGAAAGTATGGTGGAATAAATAGTGTAGAAAAGCCGTATCTTAAGAAGATACGGTTTTTTTTGTTTCTGTTTCTTCTATAACAAGGGTAACATTTTGATGTATCTGTGTATAGCTATGTAAAGACCCTATATATGAAACTGACCCCTAAACAGGTTATCTTGCTGTCACTGCTGGTGATGACATCATTGGTGATGTGGTGTGCATTCCCGCAGAGTAGTAATAAGATATCCTATCAGAGCTATCGTTATCTTTCAGAGATAAGAAAAAGTGGACCGTATGTTATTAAGAGATTATCCGCTACTGAACTTGACTATGTGCCCTGTCTGTCGTTGGGAAATAAAAAGGATGAAGATGCTTTATATTTAGATCCCAAAGGAGAGAGTATATGGTATCTATCAGTGGCGAGTGTGAGAACCATTGAAGATCATGTTTTTTATGATCGGTCATTTTGGACGGAAATTGATTTTGAAGGAAATGTATTGCAAGTGCTTGGAGAAAAGGAAATGCCTGCAGAAGGAGGATATTTTGTTATGGATAAGTTGGCTGCCCAAAGCTTTAGGTTGGATAAAGGAGAAGGTCCGCTTTATCTATCCTATTTTAAACGTAATCACTTTAATTGGCGTGTGTTAAATCCTCTTCGTATCTATGAAAAGGATAATTTTGATTTTCAACCTATTTCTTATTGGGACGGTATTGCATATCTAACGCTAAACATGCAGGAAGGAGATGTTGATTTTAAGACGGAGACCAGCAATACCGATTATGGCTATCAGCTAGAAGCAAAATTGTTTGAAGTACCTACCACATCTGCGAAAAACCAAGCGGTTATATTAAGCTTGAATAATGGACAAAGCTCAAGAGGAGATAGGGGTGTCTATTTGATTTATAAAAGAAAAGTATAGCGCTCGCTGAACAGACCCACATTTCATATGTGTATAATCTGTTTTTTATCTGTCATATGGAATACTTATGGGTGTTTGCGCTTCGCTAAACATGAGTATTTCATATGTCCAAATAGGTTTCAGGCGGTTCTCATACCGTGGTTTTGGAAATAATCATTGATTAAATATTTTATTTTTTTGGTCGATCAGATGTTTAATACGGATGTTTTCTGTGTTTTTAGGTCTTTCCGAACTCTGTAAATTCGCATTGTCTTTATTTTGGAAATAGATACGCTTATACTATATTTGAAATCAGATATAGAGCTTCTCCGTTTCCGTAAAAAAGATTTCATAAATAAGTAGTCTGTAAAAGTATATTTAAACTTACCCCGACGGTAGGAGCTATTGGAGAAAGTAAAAAAGCACTTTTGATCGGTGTAGAGACTGGACGCATTATGTATTATGATAAAAAAGATTTAAGTTGGTGATTTTTATATTAAGCTAATAAAATGAAACAGATTACGATATTAATGAACAGACCATTATTACTGTGCCTGTTTTTTGTTCTACTTGGAAAATGGTCTTTTTCACAAGAGGAAATCAATTTATATGAAGGAGCCATTCCCGATGCATTGTCGGCAGAGAATATAGAAACACAGAACCCACGCCAGTCTGGAGGAGCTTGGATTACGAAAGTATCCCAGCCTACACTGACTTCTTATCTTGTCCAGGGAAGCGAGAAACCGTCTCCTGCTATCTTGATCTGTCCAGGTGGTGGGTACGGGGGCTTAGCAATAGAAAAGGAAGGACATGATATCGCATTGGCTTTTCAGAAAAATGGTATTTCGGCATTCGTGTTAAAGTATAGAATGCCCAGTGAGCGTACTATGATCGATAAGAGTAAAGGGCCATTACAGGATGCACAGCAGGCAATGGCTGTGATTCGAAGTAATGCAGATAGATGGCAGGTCGATCCGGGTAAGGTAGGTGTTATTGGTTTTTCGGCGGGCGGACACCTTGCATCCAGCTTAGCGACCCGTTTTCATAAACCGGTGTTGGAGGGGAATACATCGAATGTCAGGCCCGATTTTGTGATTTTAATGTATCCAGTGATTTCTTTTAAGGATTCCATTGGGCATATAGGATCTCGAAACAACTTGATCGGAAAAAATCCACCAGCAGAGATGATTACTGCTTTTTCTAGCGAAGAAAACGTGACAACGGATACACCACCGGCCTTTCTCGTGCATGCAGGCAATGATAAGATTGTAAAGGTGGAGAATACAATAGCATTCTATCAAGCTTTACTCCAGCATCAGGTAAAAGCGCAGATGCATATCTATCCTGAAGGAGGGCACGGATTTGGGCTTAATAATCGTACCACGCAGGACAAGTGGTTTGATCATTGCTTGCTATGGTTAAAAGATTGCGGTATTAAATAGCCGTTATCTTTTTTACTTGATCGGCGAGGGGCTGTCTTAAAATAGATCATTGGTGTGGTATGAGGAAAGGTTAGGGCGAAAGAGTAAGGTGTAAAAGAGATCTACAAAAAGATAAAAATGAAAGAAACAACGATACTTAATTTTAGTGAACAATCGACTAGTGCAGTTTACCAGGAAACATTTGAATGGATTAAGAGCTTTGGGTTAGCAGATCATGTTAATCATTTGCTGGTTTCTGCTACCCTGTTTTTAGCAACATGTATACTTTTGGCGATTGTCTATTATATCACACGGTATCTCTTCAATACCCTGGCCAGTAGTTTTATTAAAAAGACAAATACAGACTGGGATGACCGTTTGTTGGACAATAGAGTGCAGGTACATCTGAGTCGCTTGTTCTTGGTTCTTATCGCCCAGCAGGTATTCCCTTTTATATTCGTTGGGTTTCCGGTGTTCAGCAGTACATTGAGTACCCTTCTCAGTATTTTGATGATCTTCGCAATCTATGCCCTGATTAATAGTATTCTTCGGACAGTAAGAGACATTCTCCGGAGCACCAAAGCTTTCGGCAACAAACCGGTAGACAGTTACCTCCAGGTTATACAGATTTTCTTGATTTTTGTAGTAGGAATGCTGATCGTATCGTTGCTGACCGGAAAATCTCCTTGGTTGTTTCTGGCATCCTTAGGTGCTGCCTCTGCCATTCTCATGTTGGTGTTTAAAGATACGATCCTAGGATTTGTAGCAAGTATACAAGTGTCGGCCAATGACTCCGTACGCGTTGGAGACTGGATCGAGATGCCCAAATATGGCGTTGATGGCGATGTCTTGCAGATCAATCTAAATAATGTACGTATACAAAACTGGGATAAAACTATTGTAACTATTCCAACCTACACACTGCTCAGCGATTCATTCAAGAATTACAGAGGTATGCAGGACAGTGGCGGTCGGCGTATAAAGCGCGCTATTAATATCAAGATTTCTTCTATCCGTTATGTGACTTTAGAAGAAGTGCAGGAGTTAAAGAAAATAGCCCTATTGAAACCTTATATAGAAAAAAGGGAAGAAGAGATAGCAGCTTTTAACAAAAAAGAAGGGATCGATGAAACCGTGTTGGTCAATGGACGACGGATGACCAATATTGGATTGTTCCGTGCCTATGCAATGGCCTACGCGCGTAAGAATCCAGGTATCCATCAAGAGCTGACGCTTTTGGTACGTCAGTTGGCCCCTACCGAGCACGGGCTTCCACTGGAACTCTATATGTTTACAAAAGGCACCCAGTGGGCTTTTTTCGAGGATACGATGTCCGATCTCTTCGATCATCTGTTTGCAGCCATTAAGTATTTTCATCTCGAAGTATTCGAGTTGCCTGCTTCTGATGACTTACGTCGTGTAATGGTTGAAAAAACGTCGCCATTGTAGAGATAGCTTCTTTCCTCTTGAAGCCTAAGCAAAAAATCTATGTAATAGTCTTTTCTTAGTGACAGAAAGTTTTAACGTTGCCCGAAAATTTAACACGCTCCTTCTTCGGTATAGTTTGTAGGTAAAGCTGGTATTTTGAAGAATACATCACAAAACTCACTTTTTTGGGAGGCAATAAAGCCAAATGGAGACAATTTGAGACAAGCTAAACTTCCACTAATTTTGAGTTACATCACTATCTTCGTCCTGTTAATTGATGTCTTGTAGAATTTGGCTATAGGATTAGACTTTGATGGGAGATTTCCTATTACCGTTATAAATTTTCTAATAAATCGTGTATGAGGGAGTGGTCATATCGACCACTTCTTTCTTATGTTATCATGCGGTTGTATGAAGCTGCAAGATTCGTTGGTAAAATATAGATTGGACAATAATTTAGATATGAGATCAAATATGATGGGTAAACCGACTTTATTAATCATGGCTGCAGGAATGGGGAGTCGCTACGGTACCCTCAAACAGTTCGATGATTTTGGGCCGGCAGGAGAGACTATTCTTGACTATTCGATTTATGACGCTATTGCAGCAGGCTTTGGAAAGATTGTGTTTGTAGTACGCGCGGAGTCGCTACCTACGATACGCAGCCTTTATGAAGAAAAGTTGGCGCATAAGATCGAGATACGCTATGCTGTGCAAGATCTCGATTTAAGAAAATTTGGAATCAAGCATGATGTATCACGGATCAAGCCTTGGGGGACAGGACATGCAGTACTGAGTGCGTTTGAATGTATCGATGAGCCATTTGCAGTAATCAATGCAGATGATTTTTATGGCCGCGACGCTTTTCAGAAAATGGCTGATTTTCTTCGTACAGAGATCTCGCATATGCACATGGGGATGATTGGTTTTCGATTGGCCAATACATTATCTGACCATGGTGCTGTATCGCGAGGAGTATGCACACTAAGTACTGCTGGAACTCTAGAAGCTATCGTCGAACGTATGCAAATATATTATAACAACAGTGATGGTGTTAACAATATCGTCTATAAGGAAGATGAGCAGGAACATGTATTGGATCCTGAGATACCGGTATCGATGAATTTTTGGGGATTTACGCCTAGGATTTTTAAGATTGCGCTGGATTTATTCACCATTTTTGTCGAGCAAAATTTGGAAAATCCTAAAGCTGAGTTTTTTATTCCCACAGTGGCGGACTATATGATACGCAATTCTCTGACAGATTTTGCCGTAATCGGCACGAATGCCAAATGGTTTGGGGTCACCTACAGAGAAGATAAGCCAATCGTTCAGCAATCGATACTCGAACTTGTCAAGGCAGGAGTATATCCTCGTTATCTTTTCTCAGGATAGGTATAAGTATCGTTTTTATTTCTATACGTTGTAACAGACAAACCCCATAGACATATTGATTGATTGATTGATTGATTGATTGATTGATTGATTGATTGATTGATTGATTGATTGATTGATTGATACTTAATAAATGTAGTTTTTATGCTACATATATAATTTCTACTTCATGTTTAGGTTTTTAAAGCTATTATTTCAGTTAAATTTGATGTTGAGTCACAACTTATGAAGACATAGTAACGGCAGATAAATAAACACTCCGCCGGCAAGCTGGTTGTCTATAACGTTAAATTATCTAAAACGATATTGAGATGAATATCTTACTAACCGTCTTGACATTTACGGTACTAACTCTGAATGCTTCTTTTATTTTCCTAAATATAGGAAAGGAGAAGATGGTATTCAACCGTTATCTGTTGTTGATGCTCTTGGGTGGTATTTTCTTTCTAATGTTGGAATATATATCCCAAATACTGGTATCACCTTGGCTACATTTGGTTCTGGTATTTCCGATAGGCTTATTGTATGGTCCTGGACTGTTGCTATTGATCCATAGTTTGCCCCAAAATCATACGAGAACCAAGCCATTTTGGATACACTTTGTTCCGTTCTTTGCGGCATTGGTTATTTATTTGCTTATCGTTCAAGATTCTGCATGGCACTATCGTTATAGTACAGATTATACGCTAGGCTTACAGTTTATCACATTGTTACATTTGTGTTGCTATTTACTCTACCTTAGACCGAGTATCTCCCGCATAGTGGGGAGACGTTTTGATAAGAATAAGAAACAAAAAACTATTTGGTACTTATCTTTTATCGTATTGATCATTTGTCTGTTGGCGTCGTTGGTGGATATGATCGTCGAGGTAGGAAATAGTCATATCCATAGAGTTTTTTCACTTTTGCTATATGGTATGTTTTTGTTAGGTGCTTCATTTGTATATTTCATGCAGGAGAGAATCAAAACGATATCTGTCACAACAGATATCGTTAAAGAAGAAGCAGAAGAATCCAAACCTCAAAAACTCAAAAAAAGGAATCCCCATGTGCTAATTTCATTGACAAGGGAACAGGAAATCTCTTATCGAAATAAAGTTGAACTATTTATACAGACATTGGCCTATTTGGACAGTGATCTTAATAAGGATAAATTCAGTAGTCAATTAGAGATTCCTTTACAACATATTGCTCCCTTCTTAAAGCAGGAATTTGGTAAAGGATTTAACGGTTTTATTAATCAGTTGCGGTTGAACTATGCTATTCGACAACTTAAGAGCCAAGATCTGACATATACTATAGAAGACCTGTCTATGATTTGTGGTTTTAGTTCCAGAGCCTCATTTTATCGAAATTTTCAGGCAGAGTTTGGCTGTTCTCCTCATCAGTATCGCATGGACTACGTAGTGTCAATTGACTAGTCTCCTTTATTAATTTCCTTACGCCAATGTTACAGCGTTCTCATTATTACTTTCGTTCGCTATGCTATGGCCTGTCGGTCCATCTGACTTTCTCTTAGATATTCTCACTTTACTTATTGAAGCTGTATAGGTAAGGTGATATTGTAGTCTAGGGACAGCTGTTTTTACCGTTTTGATCCTAACAAACCTATGCTCGTTCCTGTCTGTGCTGCAATAAAGTGCGTTTGTAGAATTCTGTCTACAGGGGTTTGATTCTTGGTTTTTTCTGTCTTGTTTTGTTTGAGTAAGCGCTTTGTTGGTAAAAGAAATGTTTTCCTTTTAGCGAAAAACAGTGTTTTGTAGAGTTGTTTTTATGAGATTTCTTGTCGTTATGTAATTATCTCTTTTTCTGTATTTTAGATGTTTTTATTCTTGTCTTATTTCTTTGTTTTTGCTTAGTTGTACAGGATGTCCACTTGAGCAAGAGTGTTTTGAGACGCTATTGTTTCAGGCAATTGCAAACTTTGTAGAACATTATTTTTTATGGGATGTCTTTTGTATTGATCCGGCATGAAAATGCAAAGACGTTGTGCCAATAGTGCATCAATCCGAAAAAAATAGCGTATTAAAAATAGTAAAAGAACGAGTTATGTATTACGACTACTATCTGTATTATTTGAGCTATTTAAGTTCATTGTACAATGGATATCCATTGATTATTCGAATCACCGTCGTTATGGTGATGGTGCTTGCGACGATTACTTTGTTTGGTGTATTCCGATTGTTGTATATCGGTTTTCAAATTAACCGGAAAGACAAAACAAAAAGAAACACGCAGGAGCACTTCGAGGAGAAGTTGACATTCGTCATGCGGAATAAGGTAAATTATGAAGTCGATGAGATTCAAGAACTGCTACAGTACGATACGAGTAAAGCGAAACGATGGAAGTCCGATGTTTTGACAGATGTCGTCTTGACTGTTAAGAATGCAGTGTATAAGGAAGGCGAATTGAACGAAATCAATTACAAGAATTGTATCGAAGCCTTACGTTTAATGGGATTTTGGGAGAAGAGGATCCGTACATCAGGCCCTGATAAACGCAAACAAGCATTGCAGGTCGTGGGCGCTATAGATAATGGCGTTAACAGTGGTATTCTGTCAAAGTCTACTTTCCACAAGAACAAGCACTTGAGAAAGACTGCTCGGGATCTACATACCAGCCAGGATAGTTATAATCCATTTCGATTTATGGAAGAGAATTTTGATGAGGCTTTCACCCAGTTGGATAAGTTGCGTTTACATTCGACGCTGATCAAACGATCCAAGGAAGGGCGTCTTCCCAATTTATTGCGATGGATCAATAATTCAAAAAATCCCAATTATATTGTTTTCATTTTGCGAGAAGTAGGCTTTTTCAACCAATATGAGGCAGCGCCTACGTTGATGGAGATGTTGGATAGACAGGAGAATAGAGATGTTAGAGCACAGATTATATTGACCCTGGGTGAGCTGGGGTATCTCGAATGTGCTCCCAGACTAATTCAAAGGTTTCATTTGGAAACTAATGTAGTTAGGGAGGCCATCATAACAACAATGGGACGACTACATGGCAGTACAAATTTACGTTTTCTTGTGGACACCTATAGCGGTACAGAAGATATAAACTCGAAGCTGGTGATTGCCAGAGCTATCAAAAGTCACGGTGAACAGGGGAATCGTGAACTGTTACGTCTGCAGCAGGAGGCCCATGTTCAATCCAATGAAAATGAAAATACGCTTTTGAATCAGGTGTTTTCCGAAACAGCAATCTTACCCGTTTAACCAATCTCACTTAGATGATTTATTTTTTTACATATCTAATTTATTTTTATGCTACTGCGCTAGCTCTTTTCTATTTAGGGCTAATGATTATGAGTTATTATAATACCCTGCGCTATAAATATAGGTATACCGAAAGAGAGGAAAACTATCTCAAAGACTTTCCGGAGGAAGCGCCAGGTATATCTATCGTTGCTCCTGCATTCAATGAAGAAGTGATTATCTACGATAGCGTTAACTCCTTGTTGAACCTGGATTACCCCACTTTTGAGGTGATTATTGTGAATGATGGGAGTAAGGACAAGACATTGGAAATCCTGATTGAGGAGTTTGAACTTGAAGAGATGCCTTATTACTATGCTTATAAGGTATACTGTAGGCCTGTAAATCGGGTCTTTCGTTCGAAAAATCCAGCCTACAGCAAATTGAAAGTTGTAGACAAAGAAAACGGGGGAACTAAAGCGGATGCTATGAATGCTGGGGTTAATGTTGCACAATATGACTACTTCATCAATACAGATGTCGATTGCATCCTTGCTGAGGATACATTGAGTAAGATTATTCTTCCCGTTCTCGATTCGGACAAGCATGTAATTGCAGTAGGAGCTACGATGCGTATGGTGAATGGCTGTACAATTGACAAAGGCCGTATCACGCGTGTAAAACCGCCAAATCGCTTGATCCCACTTTTTCAGGAGACAGAATATCTGCGTTCCTATCTGGTTGCAAAGATGGGCTGGTCGATGGTCAATGCTATTCCCAACGTATCTGGAGGCTTTGGATTATTTGACCGAAATATAGTCATATCTGCAGGGGGATTTGACTCTGCTTCTCATGCCGAAGATATGGATATGACGGTGCGTATGGTCGCTTATATGCGTGAAAATAAAAAAGCTTACCGAATAGTACAGTGCCCTTATAGTCTTTGCTGGACAGAAGGACCGCCTAATATAAAAGTTCTAAACAGACAGCGTACGCGTTGGGGGCGAGGCATGTTACAGTTTATTATCGATCACCGAAAGTTCTTCCTCAACAGAGACTATGGCAGATTAGGTTTTCTTGTCATGCCCTATATTGTTTTCTTCGAGTTTCTGGCCCCAATTATCGAGTTCACCGGATTCCTTTTTCTGTTGTTTCTCTTATTTACGAATCAGGTAAACTTTGATACATTCTGGATGATGATCGCTTATGCCTATTTGATCGGACTGTCCGTATCGATTATTACGGTGTCCTACGATCTGGTTTTAGGCAAGCTCTATAAAAACTTTTGGGAGTACCTCAAACTCGTGCTTTTCTCAGCGTTTGAAGCGATCCTATATCATCCTTTAGTCGTGATATTCACGTTGAGAGGCTACGTTCAATACTTAACACGTAAGAATTTTAAATGGGGACAGATGACAAGACAGGGATTCTCTCCATCGAAAAATGCTAATACCGTACATAATAATGCTTAAAAAATTTAAATACGCTAAAATACTGATTGTTTTTTGTGGGGCACTATCATTCTGCCAGCCTGTGGAAGCGCAGCGAGCAGGTACTACTATAGAGCGAAATGACGAAGCCAAGGAAATCAACGATTTGTATAAACAGGGGAAATGGGAAGAGGGAAAGAGCAAAGCTGAAGTACATCTCAAGAAGAATCCAAAGGACTCGGATATGCGAATGCTGGTGGGTAAGTATTATACACACAAGCAGCAGTATGACAAGGCGCGCTATGAATTGGTCAAATCACTCGAATATGCCCCGACAAATGTGGAGTCTAAGCACATGTTGGTGACTGTAGAAACTGAAACACAGCGTTATTCAAGTGCAATCTGTTATATCAATGAACTCCTAGAAGTAAACCCTTATTGGAAAGGCCTATGGCGTAAGAAAATAGAGCTTTACAGAACCATGGGCAACCACGTAGAGGCGGATCGTTTGTTGAAGCGCATCTCCCAGATCTATCCCGAAGACAGCGAGTTGAAAGGAGATCAGGTGTATGCTCAGGAACAAAGAGCAGTCGCCGTGGCCAAAGCAGGACGGATCGACGAGACTATCGATGTATCCAAGAAGAGAATTGATGAACATCCGCGCCAACAGGATAGTTACTTCGCTGTGGTCGATAATTATATCAAAGCGGGAGATTATAATAATGCATTGGTGTATACAGAACGTGCCTTGAACGAGTTTCCGGGCAACAGAGGGTTTGTACAAAAAAAGATTGCAATTCTAGAACACCAACAACGCTATCCCGAGCTTCTGTCCTTCTTGGAGTCTCAGATGAAAAGAGGAGGGGGAAACTTGCGTTCACAATACAATTACTTCCTATTGGAGGCTGCGCGTAATGCGAAAAACAATGATCCGGCAAGTCTGTACGGCAAAATATTTGAAGGATCTCCAGGCAACAAAGAAGCATTCGACTATGTTTTTAACGACCAGATCGCCAAGGAGCAATATGAAGAAGCGATCGCTGCATTGCACAGACACAGATATAGTGTCGGTATGAGCAAGGAGTTGGATATGAAAGAGCTGATGGCGTATAAGCGGATGGGCAATGAAGGAAAAGTAGCGGCATTGACCAGAGAGTATTTTGTCAGGTACCCAGCGGATATTGAGTTAAGGGATTCGTATGTAGCGGTGACACTTCGACAGGCCAAATCTAATATGCAAGATGGTAAGATAGGAATGGCTATAAATGACTGGAAGGATATCATTCGCTATGGAGATGAAGAGTCTGTAGCAATTGCCCAAAGCGGTCTATACAATTCCTATGTGACCGAAAATCGCTATCACGAAGCGATAATGATCTTGGATGATATGCTGTTGGACAGGCCTGGAGACAGAGATTTGTTACTTAAAAAGTCAGACCTGTATAATAAAGAAGGACGTTACGAGTATGCGCTCAATATATATGAACAGGTTTTGGGTGCTGCTTCTCAACAGGATAGAGATCGGCTCTTACAGGGGTATGGCGATATGATCCAACCCTGGACAAAGAATCTAAAAGAGCGTTATCAGCTTGCTGAGGCAAGGCAACTATGCGACAGGTGGTTGACTGTTGATGATAGAAATCAAGATGCCCTACTCTATATGATCAACATCTGCTATCAGTTAAAAGATCACGATGCGATGCTGCGCTACGCTCAGATTGCTGAGGATCGTTATGGAGATGATATGGCCTTCAAGATCAAGCTCGCTGAAGCAATGAACCACACGCCAGAAAAACGTCCAGATTCCTGGGCATTGTTGCATAGGCAGGTACAATTGAATCCCTACCACGAGCCTCTGGTCAAGACATTCAGTCATACCACTGAGGAGTTTGCAGGTCAGTTATTAAAACAAAAGGAATATAGTCAAGCGTTGACAGTGATTGATACGGCCTTGTATTATAAAGACGATAATAAGACGCTAAAGTATATGAAGGGATTGGCCTATGAAGGGTTGAAACTATATGATTCAGCTTATCGGTATCAACAGTTTTATGAACCATCCCTATTGGAGTTCACAGACTTTAAGAACCATTTGGATTATCTTGGACAAAAGTCCTATCAGAATAACGTTGGTATCTCTCACGTACGGGCCAGGTATGGTGACGATTACGCTATTACATCGATCTCATCGGTAGAATATAGTCGCTTATTACGCAATGGCAACGTCTATACTGGAAGGTTAAATTACGCCGGTAGAGAGGATGGAAAAGGTTTACAGGGACAGGTCGAATGGTCGGCACCTTGGACAGAAAAACTGTCTACAAGAATCGATCTTGCCTTGGCGAATAAGTTTTTTGCCAAGCTGGCTGTAAATGGTGCTGCTCTTTATGCTTTTAAGCCTACCTGGGAAGCCGAAGGGGGAATCGGGTATAGAAGGCTATTTACCGGACAGAATCTACTCAATCTCAATCTTGGAATGACCAAAGATATCGAAGATTTCAGACTGTCTGCAAAATGGAGTAATTTCCTACTTAATAGTGAGGGGCAGAGTATCTATCTCTATAGCCTAGGGGGCAAAGCTCAGTACATCATGAATAATCCAAAAAACTATCTTTTAGCTGTAGGTAGTATCGGTAATTCTCCAGATATCGATTTACTGGATACCCAGTTTTATAATAGTTTCAATGTATTTAATGCGATGGTCGGGGCAGGGATAGGACGATCTATAACTAAGAATATAGGGGCTAGTGTTATGGGGACATGGTATAATTTTCAAACAGACAAACCTGTAGATATTGCAAATTATAGAAACCTTTATAACCTATACTTTCAGTTCAATGTCTCATTTTAAGCGGATAGTATGGCTCTGGGGACTATTCTCATTGCTGTCCTCAGGTTGTAAGGGGGAGTCTTTTGATTTCGCAGCACAGCGGCTATTGGTTCTTTCAAATGGAGACAAAGAGAGTGTACAAGCGGCGGATTATCTATTTCAGCATTTACAGAAACGGAACACCGCACAAACAGTCTTCCAGGTCAAGCGCTCGGATTCCCTTATAGAAAGTCTTAAGGGAGTGGTTATCTATATCGAAGTTGTAGAAGATCTGCAGAGCGATTATGAAATAGTCAATGAATATGGACGGTTATCGCTTTTTGGTAAAAATCGCTCTATATTACGTTGGCTGACATATATGTTGATTGATAAACTGGGAGAGTATCATACGCTGGACATTGCCGACGTTCCACCAGGTTACTTAGAATTCAAAACCGGTAAAGCAGATTTTGCACTCAGATATAGAGACCCACATTTACTGCCGAATATGGATCAGGATATTTCTGGTATCCTGCTCACTCATAATGTAGATCGAGACTGGGGCTTATGGGGACATAATCTGAGAAAAGTATTTACAAAAGGCACTGATACGAATGCCATGGCCCTGGTGGATGGAAAACGAGATGTTGAACAATATTGCTTCTCGTCGCAAAAGACCTTTCAGGCTATCAAAGATTTTATTCTTGAAGAATACGGTAGTGGATCCCGTGAGGGGAAATGGTTTATGATAGCTCCTAATGATAATGATAAGGTATGTACCTGTGCGTCCTGTAAGAAACAAGGTAATACCTCAGAGAGTGCCACAGCGGCTGTTGTCCTACTGTTGAATAGATTAGCGACAGAGTTTCCAGAGGACTATTTTTATACCACGGCTTATCGGACGACACGTACAGCTCCGACAATTCGATTGGCCGATCATGTAGGGGTGCTCGTGAGTACCATCGATCTGCCTAAATCACCTGAGCTCAAAGTGGATGCACCGTTAGTGCAAGAGTTCAGCACATTGTTGACCTCTTGGAAAGAACAGACCAATCATATTTATTTGTGGGACTATATTTCCAATTTTGACGATTACATCACTCCTTTTCCTACACTGCGCCGCGTTCAGACACAGTTATCGTACTTTAGAGAGCTGGGAGTCAACGGGATGTTCCTCAATGGAAGCGGTTACGATTATTCGCCATTTGACGATGTCAAAACCTACGTTTTGAGTGCTGTCATGCTGGATCCCTCACTGTCAGTACCCGATTTGGTGAAGCGATACCACGAGCGCTTCTATCCGATATCAGCAGGACTATTGACCGATTATCTTTTGGAAATAGAGGATAGCCAGTACAATCAAAACAAGGATATCGCTCTATATAGTTCTTTTCGCCAATTGATGAGAGACTACTTCGCGATAGATCGATTTAATACATTTTATTCAAATCTAGAAGCTGTCTTACCCCGCTTAGCAGGTGATGAGGAGCGTCGTATTAGATTGATGCTCGGTGCTTTGAGCTACACCAAGCTACAGCTTGCCTATCATAAGGGCACCGTTGCCAATAACTTTTTAGAAGTCAAGGAGGGGAGAGTCCAACTTTCATCTCAACAAGACCTAGCCATCGATAGACTGCGTGGAGTCTTGAAAGAAGGTGTAGTGAATTATAAAGAAGAAAAGGGAGACCTGCAGATCTATCTCAAAGAATGGGATCAGTTGAGAACTATTTCTAGGCCAGTTAATGCATTTAAAGTAAATAAAGCTGTTGGAATATCTTCAGCAGAGGTTATGGAGGATGCAGAGCTGCTGTGTGATAACAAAGTGGGGTTTGTATCTGACTTCAATATCGGTTGGTTTTTGGCAGGTGAAGATGTCAACGTGATGGGAAAGAAAGAAAATAAAGACCAAGGAGATACACATGTAGAGATGCGGTTTTTGGTGAATGTCAGGCATCGTATGCTTGTGCCAGATCGAATAGAGCTATGGAGTGCTGGAGCCAAGCTTGTCGAATTTGCTGCTGCAGATTTTGTAGTGCTGGGGGATACTGCGACTTTAAAAAAGAATATCGATCTGTCGAAATATAAAGAGCTAGAAATAAAGATTTATAAAAATAGAGAGTTGAAAAACTCGGTAATAGCGTGTGATGAAATACAGTTATATTAATTATTTTTTTGTTTTCGGAGCGATCTTCATACTCACTTCTTGTGTAGATCTTTCCAAGCGTAAGACCATAATGGAGGTCGAAGACAATGAGCGACATTATTATCCCATATTGGCGGGGCAGCAAAAAGACCTTTCTTTCAAATTGAAGAATGTCGGTAAGAATCCATTGATGATTACAGATATCATCACTTCCTGTGGATGCCTAAAGGTGGATGAAGGAGCGGCAGCCTTTACCGTGCCTCCGGGCAAAGAACGTCTGTTGACCCTTAGTTACAATAGCGCTAAAAATATCGGCTATGTCAAACATTACATCACCCTCTATGGAAATTTTGAAGACGTTCCGTTCAAGGAGCTTGTTTTTGACATCAATGTCGTTCCGAATGCCATGTATACCAAGGACTATGAAGAGCTCTATTCGGACGAAATCAAGGCCCAGGGAGGTTTTAAAGAGTTTGTCGATGGTGATGCAAGCAATAAGGGATATTACATGGACGAAGATTTCAGTAAAAGTATACATGACAATAAATAGGCACTTCTAGACGTATTTTATTGTGTTGAGTATTAATTTTTTAATCATAATAGTGGTTTAAATAGTTTTTTAAATGAATAGAATTGCAGATATTTAGCACAGTTTGCATCATTATATCCAGTTAATGGCGCTAAATATCTACGTATGAATTCAGTATCTTATAATCCAAAAGAAATACTGTCTACCCTGACGGAATTGGAGGGGAGGCTCAAGTGT
This sequence comes from Sphingobacterium paucimobilis HER1398, assembly GCF_000416985.1. Lineage (GTDB taxonomy): Bacteria > Bacteroidota > Bacteroidia > Sphingobacteriales > Sphingobacteriaceae > Sphingobacterium > Sphingobacterium paucimobilis. The sequence continues at coordinate 297,633 of NZ_ATDL01000022.1, read as the reverse complement.
TCGATCGATAAGCATTGCCCTGATAGGGGATTAATACTTTCCGATGATTTGGACAAGGCGCTAGAGCAGTTTTTAGAACTTAAGAGTGAGACGGGCGACGAGGTCGCTTATTTGTCTTCTCAATTAGCTTTGTTACATCTCCAGCGAGAAGTAGAAAAAACCATTGGAGTGGTCGTGGATTCTAATAACCTTCGTGCATGTCATGACTTTAGTAAGGCTCATAAAATGCAGGTAGGAATAGATTCTGTCCCGAACAAACGTTGGAATACCAACGTAGCTTTTCTGATCACATTTATAATTGGATTACTCGTTACTGTCGCTTTATTCTTTTGGTGATATACCAGAGAACTTTTCATCAATTCTATTTCATTTTGTTTAGTTGATAGAAAAGAAGCGTTAGCAAGTAAGTATGAAGTTGATTTGTTATTTCCTTTTAGGAGTGACGGTATTGGTGTCGTCTGTATATGGGCAGGAAACTGCTAGCAATGACTCGTTCCATGAGCGGTATGTCGAGGTGATCGTGTCACTCGTGGCTACGGACATACATGCGGCGCATAGAGCCGCAGATTCCCTCTATAATATAGCCGTGACGGACGAGCAAAAGATAAAATCGTTGATGTTACTAGCTAAGATATTCGAGAATCAAGGCGATATAAAGTCTAGTATCTATAAAGGAATGAAAGCCGATACTATTGCCAATGCGACAATGAACTTTTCTTGGCAAAGCAACACCGCAGGCTTTCTGGCCACAGCATTTAGACAGGTAGGCCTGCTCGGTGTGTCCATGAGTTATCTGGAGAAAGCAGAACGTGCAAATGAAAACCAGGAAGACAGGGTGATGCAGCATTTGACCCGAATCAATATTCTGCACGAACGGGTTTTTCATAATTTAGAACAGGGCAACTTTGAAGAGGCCAGTGAATGTGCTAAAAAAGCAGCGACTTCCATCAATATCAGTGATAAGGACCATAAAAGTGCCCTTTTGGTTAAAGCTACCAATGACCAGCTGATGGGCGTCTGTGAATTTCGACTTGGGAATTTCAGCGAAGCAGGTGTTTTTCTAGATCAGGCCTTGGCTAAAATGGGTAACGTAGAGACCAATTTAACGCCATATATCTATCGTATGCAAGCGGAGGTCGCTCTAGCGGAAAATCAAACAACGAAAGCAAAGGAATGCCTGGAAAAGGTAGAGCATTATCTCGCTTCCGGAGGCGTAGAAGAATTGATAATGCTGACTTACCGTACCTGGGCCAAGTACTATGAAAAGGTTGGGAATTTGGATAAGTCAGTTATATATCGAGTAAAAGCTGGCGAAATCAAAACTAAGAGAGATAAGGATGCAAAACAGTTATCGGATGAAATGATTATCTCACTTCATTCGACTAAGCAAGCCTATCGTGTGAAGTATATTTATGCTGTAGGTGGTATACTTTTCGTCCTGGTAGGTACAACGTTTGCCATATTATATATCTGTCGCCGCAAAAATATATACAAATTACGTTGCAAAACACCTGGGGTAACCTATATCGGTAGCGAAGATAAGGATCTTAGTAAACCAGCATCAGTAAGTGTGAGCAAACTTCCATTTTCATCAGTTGTCAATAGCGACAAGCGGACTGATGAAGGAGAGAATATTCTTGCGGTCAAGGCCAGAGAGGTCAATATCTCCAAGGACACAGAGGAGCGACTGCGCGAGCAATTAGACAAGTTGGAAAAAGAACACTTTTATCTGGAAAAAAGCATTACCCTCAATCAAATAGCCAGTATTATGGGAACCAATCCCCGTTATGTAACCTATATGATCCAAAGATATAGAGAAAAGGATTTCTACGAATACATACAGACCAAGCGTATTGAGTATATTATCGATCAGTTGCATAAATCTCCTGATTTGCTTGGGTTTAAACTGTCCTATCTCGCAGATCTCTGTGGGTTTACTTCGCTGAGTAAATTTTCGACTGCATTTAAACTGGTGACGGGTACGCCACCGTCCGCCTACGTACATTTTATCAAAAAAGAGCGCGATGAGAAAGCACCCTGAAAAAGCAGCGCTTCTATCGGAAGAAACATTTCCCTTTTATCGAAAATAAGAGTTTTATAAATTGACTCCTGGTGCCTTTGAACAGGTTATTTTGTATTCGAGGATATGAGACACCTTTTACGTTTATAAAGTATGGAATACTTCTGTTTAATTTGATGATAGATTATAATTATTGGCAATAATAAAGAAAAGATGCGGGCGACCAATACAGGGAAGCGAAATAGAGTACATAAGGAAGTAAAACTGGAAATAGTGCATGCCATCCTCTCCGGAGAACTCTTTTTGGAAGAGGCTATGGTAAAATATGGTATTCGTAATGAAATCAGTATTATCAACTGGATTAAAGAATACCGCTCACAGGTAGAGAGCAGAATGCGCATGACTAGCGACTTCTTAGACCAACGGAAGGTCAAGGACGAAACTGTTCTCGTGGCGGCGATCTACCAAAAGATCCAAGAACTGGAAGAAGATAATCGCCTGCTTAGAGAACAAAAAGCATATTTGGTAGAAAAAATTTCTGTCCTAGAGATGGAGATCAGTCAGGTGGCGGATGCTTCTACACCTTACGAGCACGGCAAATAGAAATCAAAATCAATGCAGAGGACTCGGGAAAGAAGTAAGGGGGCTCTGTATTTAAAATATGCTCAATTCATATGTTTTTGCCAGATCCAAAATCATGTGGTACCCAGCTAGTGAATTGCCGTGACTGTCCAGGGCAGGACTGAAAACCCCTATACCTATACGATGCGGTACACTGACCACGATACCGCCCCCGACTCCAGATTTGCTCGGTAATCCTACAGTACGCGCATACTCTCCACTGAATTCATACATTCCGGCAATCAGCATCTGTGATAGAATAAGTTTTGCCAATGCGCTATTCTCATACCGACGATCTCCATCATACCGGGTACATTGATTGGCGAAAAAGTAGCCTATTTTGGCAAGATCCTCCGTGGTAATTTCGATCGAACATTGACGGAAATAGTTATCCAACTGCTCTTCGGAACCGGTGATAGCTCCTGTGTTTTTCATCAGATAGAACATCCCCCGATTACGGTGGCCCGTTTCTTTTTCGGATTGGTATACGGCTTGACTGTAATTGATTGAGGGATTGTTCGTAATATACCGTATCATTTCCAGTATCTTCACAAAGGCTTCTTCACCTTGTCCCGAGATCAAGCTGGTCGTAAGGATAGCTCCTGCATTCATCATCGGGTTGAGGGGTTTGCCTGTAGTTTCCAGATTTGCAAAATGATTAAAAGGTCTATCTGTTCCATAGTACCCCATTTTTTCAAAAACCGATTCCTCACTGTTTTCCATTACAGCTAGCATAAGCGCAATGATTTTGGACACACTCTGCATGGTGAATTTTTGATTGCTGTCACCTACACTTATAATTTTACCGTTGTTGTCTACAACCGATAAAGCGACCGATACGGGATTTACTTTACTCAATTCGGGAATATAGTCAGCTACAGCACCATCCTTATAATAGTGTTTATTCTTTTCGAGAATGGATGACAGCGTGGAGGTGCTGATATCTGCGCTATTATTTTTCTGTGCAAAACTTCCTGATTGGTTAGCTAATAAAAGGATAGCAACCGAGATGATGCATTTAAAACGTATATGGAGCTTTCTGTTCATTGGTCGTTGATATAAATAAAAGATTCCGCTTAAAACCCTACTCTATGTGGGATAAAATTACGAAATTATACCATCTCGCATAACATTTTGATTAAATGAAACGTTTTTCCGAGTGGAGTGTTGTATTAATAGTGTATGGTGAAATTTGAAAAAGTGACCCGAGGGGTATTAATGTATTTAAAGAAGAAGGGATATAATATTCTGACCTCTAATAATGAAGTGATCGATTCTGTAATCTATTGGTTTCCGGAGCGTATAGACAGTACCAGAGGATATATGAGATACCTCAATAATCTCGGCTATGAACCGCCGCTCAGCCAGCCGACTTTGTTACGAATAGAAGAGGCATTGGAAAAAGTAAAAGAAGAGGAAGAAGTGGAAGGCTATATTTTTATCGCTACTTAAATGTTTTTTATGTTAAATTTGCTTAGAGTTAAATTAATTATCATATCTTTATGAAGGAATTAATTATTTATGTTTTTTTAAATTATCTATGAAAGAAGGTATTGTAAAGTTTTTTAACGAATCCAAAGGTTTCGGATTTATTACTCCGAATGATGGAAGTAGCGAGGTATTTGTACACGTTACAGGACTTACTCAGAATGTACGCGAGAATGATCACGTATCTTTTGATATCCAAGAAGGTAAAAAAGGTCCAAATGCAGTAAATGTAAAATTGATTTAAAGATTATTCTTGCATATATTGTTAAAGCCGTTCGCGTTAGGACGGCTTTTTCTTTTCTTAATATGTTATATGTTTTGTTTGATTCAAAATAAATATCGTTATTTATTGCTAAATTGTAATTATTAAGGGCTTTTAGGAGAATTATCTTCAAAAGTTGAAATGTTTGTAGAAATTAGAAATGATTCGATCAAAAATAATAGGTACAGGAGCCTATATTCCGACAGAGGTAATTGCTAATCATTGTTTTTTGAATAGTGATTTTTTTACGGATGATGGCAGTAAGATAGAACAATCTACAGAGACCATCATACGCAAGTTTAAGGCCATTACCGGAATCGAACAGCGGCGTTATGCGCGTCAAGGGATTTCAGCATCTGATATGGGAGCATTTGCAGCCGAAGAAGCAATTAAGAGGTCTGGGATAGACCGCGAATCCATAGACTTGATCATTGTTGCACACAATTATGGAGAAATGGATCATCCAGGTGCACCTCGTGACATGGTTCCCTCGGTAGCATCACGTATTAAAAATAAACTGGAGATCCAAAGTACTTCCTGCATCCCCTATGATATCATCTTTGGTTGTCCAGGATGGGTACAGGGGCTGATTCAAGCCGATATGGCTATACGTTGTGGCGATGTGCGTACATGTTTGGTGATCGGTACAGATACGCTTTCTAGGGTATTGGATTCTTCAGATCGTGACAGCATGATATTTTCGGACGGTGCGGGAGCATGTATAGTACAGGCTGACAACAGTTCCAGCTCTGGGATTATCAATACGGCCGTAAGGTCGGATACAGGAATCGAGCTAGACTACATCATTTCGGCTGGCGAGAATAGTGGGGCAGTGGAAGAACCCCGATTTATAAAGATGAAAGGGCGTAAGGTCTATGAGTATGCCCTTAAGTATGTACCGCAGGCGATGAAAGAATGCTTTGACCGGAGTGGTGAGGACATCCATGATCTCAAGATGATATTCTTACATCAAGCCAATGACAAAATGGACGAGGCTATTGTCAAAAGATTTTTTGAACTATACGATATAGCGGAGCTCCCAGAAAATGTAATGCCCATGAATATCTCGCATATGGGGAATAGTTCCGTTGCGACTATACCTACGCTCTTGCATCAAGTGATGAACAAAGAGATTGGAGATTTTAAAGTCAATAAGGGAGACTTGATTATGTTTGCTTCCGTGGGAGCGGGGATGAACATCAATGCGATCACCTATCGCTGGTAAATACCACAGATTGGTACAGATATAGCAGCGGTCTTCTTTTTTAAGAAGACCGTTGTCATTTATGATCTTAGGTCTGAACCATAGACAGGTTTGGCTAAGTTTGGTATTGAACATTTTTCCAGTTCCGTTGTTCTCTTACAAAAAATAACGATTGGTAATCGATCCATAAGGTATGTGCTGCAAGCAAAAATCTTTTGGGGCTGCCGCAGGATATAAAGAGAAACGGATATGATAGGATTTGTAAAGTTAAGTTTTAGCACATTGATAGATTTAAAGGGGAGGGGATATAATATTCTTCGTTCTACGTCTTATCTTTCCGATACCAATCCCACTTGGATACCCGACTACGTTGATGTCACCCGTTTTTTTGAATTGGATAGCGAAGAGATCTCTAAAATATCAGGACCACTTGTTGGCAAGCACTTTTTATTGATTGATGATGCTTTGGCCAACAATACCGATGAGGAGCTGATAGGAGAAGTATTTATACACGACGAGGTTATAGGTTGACAGATGTGCCCAACCGTAGTAGTATCTAAACATGTCGTTATGTATGATTGGGTTTTATTGACAGTGCCTTAGGTCGTTGATATTGCGGATACTTTAACGATCGGAACTGTGCGCTTTTAGGATAAGTTTTTCTGTCGGCAGATTATCTTCTACACCAATGAAATAACTTTCAAAACCGAATTTCTCAAGAAGTTTCTTTGATGCTATATTATCAGGATCGATGATTCCTAGGATATCTTTTTCAGGTGATACCTTCTTCGCAAGTGCGAGCATCGCCGCACAGATCTGAGTACCATAACCCTGACCCCAATAGCTTTTTTTTAAGATGTAGCCAATTTCCAACTTCCTCGAATCATACTTACAGCGTTCCAACTTACAGTCTCCCAAAAACTCCTTATCGCTGTTATAGACTTTGAAATAGCCAAGAAGTTCTTCCTGATCGTTAATCGCTAAAATGGAATCAAATTTATCCCTCGCTTGAGGCGTCGTAAGTGCGCTGCCCGAAATATAACGCATTACATCGTCGTTATAGACCAAGGTTTCGAAACTTCCAAAGTCAGAAGATGTGTATTTACTATATACAATCTTACTTTTTTTCATGTTTGTTGTTTTTAACTGTTCGATGTCATTGGGATTATCTATTCTCCCGTACACCTTACTTCCTCCAGTCTATGTTGTCCCTTTCCATTGTTCGTGTTTCTATGCTGGTGACCATTACGAAGACAATGGCGGGGAACGTGTTCATTTTCGTGCAAATTTAGCAATATCAAAGTTTACAAAAGAAAATTACTATAATAAAAAAGAGTGTTGGCTCTAGCTCTTATCACTGCTCGTTTTAGTTTTAATGACCTTAGCATTCCGATGTATATTTAATATACTTCATAAGTGAGCTATTTAAAATAATAAGCTGTCTTTTTAGTAACTTGCGCCATGTCAGAAAAAGAAAGTCCCTACCAATTATTCACGAGAGAGATACTGTCTATGTGGACTAGCCAAGATGTGTCTTATATTAAGGTGGAAGAATTGTCCAACATTGATGGTACCACTTTTTATGAGCTTATACCCGATTCTGAACTTTTAGATGGCGGAGGGCATGACACCCTTTATCCCATAGATTCCGAAGATGTGGATGATATGCTTCTGCCAAACAAAAAAATCAAATTTGTCGTTCACAGTGTGTACCTGGAAGAAGACGAGTAAGCGATCTTACTCATCTTGGCTTAGCATCTTCTAAAGACAGTACGGGGCTACAACAGCATTTGTTAGTAGATCAGTGTGCTGGATTACGTTTGCCTATTTCCAGCATAGCAGGCGAAGCATGTTTAAATGTAGGATCCTGTTCAATCAGGCTGCCGGCACCTTTTTTATTCACTTTGAATGTAAGGTCCATTTCCGTGGTAAATAAGACTACACTCGTAAAGGGATTTCTTATGTAGGTACCTAAGGCCGTGAAGACCTCCTCAGCCGGATAGAACTGTTCAATTTCTTCCGTCTTATACCTCAGGTTTAACGCAAAGTCATAAGCACCATTCTCTAGATGGCGGAGTTGCACATAAATATTTTTAAGCTCCGTATCGCCCATTGTTTTGGCAAAAGTTAATTTGGCAAAAGTTCCTTGATCGATACTTGACTTTATCTGTTCACAAAATTCAACAAATACATTCTGATAGGGCATAGCAAAGAAGTTTGAGCTGCAAAGCTACAGGAAGTAATTGTCTTTTGTGCAAAATAATGTATCAATATCCCATCATTATTTCACTATTGTTGGCTTGCGTCTGCTGGTGAACCCACATGCGGTAGTCCTAGACACAGTGAGGCCGCTGCCGCGGGGATGATTTCCTTTTTTAGTATGTTTGCCAATAAATGTTTATATTTCAATTCTAATATAGTCGCTTATGCTTTGGATGAGGAATTTTTTGCTGTTTTTTTGTGGACTGTCCTGTTTTTCACAAGCAGTTGGGCAGGAGGTTTTACCGCAGGAAAATTTTGATATTAAGACCTTGAGGCATATTGCTCGTACACGTACCGAGATACAGCACCAGGTATTTCGAACTATTTCCGATGCCAACAACTATGTAAATATCGGAGTTCCCATCGGCCTGTTCGCTGCCGGGGCTATCAGTGACGATAAGACCATGCGTCAGAATGCCGTATATATAGGCACCAGTACAGCGATTACTGCGGTGGTCAATTATGGACTCAAGCAAATTTTTAAACGGGCGCGACCCTTTCGGAAGTATAACAATTTTGTAGCAGTGACCCAAGCTAGCGGATATTCCTTCCCATCAGGCCATACATCGTCTGCTTTTTCTACGGCAGTCTCCCTTTCACAATCCTATCCCAAGTGGTACGTTATTGCACCTTCGCTGGTGTGGTCCTCCAGTGTAGCCTATTCGAGAATGTACCTCGGTGTGCACTATCCTTCCGATATAGCGGCAGGAGCGCTGCTCGGAAGCGGACTCGCCACAGGAATCCATTTGATCCGTAAATAGAAGCAACTATTAAAACAGAAGAAATCGTATATAACGATACCGCCGCTTGATCGGCTTTGGGACATTTTATTACCTGAATTCTCCTGGAGCTCTACCATACTACCTTTTGAAATCAAGCACCATGACAGATCAGCCTATCTAAGAAATGCTGGTTATTTTTAACGAAAATACATATATTCGAAATACACTATACGGTTTTAATTCAAGTAACCAGGATATGGAAATGAACTATCTTTCGAGTGCCATTAAACAGTTTGAGTATTATAAACTGTTGGCCGAAAAAACATTTGACCAATTAAGTGACGAACAGTTGTTTTATCAAACTAATGGGGAGAGCAATAGTATTGCAACCATAGTAAAGCACCTCTCGGGAAATATGAACAGCAGATGGACCGATTTTTTAACATCAGATGGCGAAAAAGAATGGAGAAACAGAGACTCCGAATTTGACAGTGCCATTACGACGAAGAAAGAGCTGTTGGAAAAGTGGAATGAAGGGTGGCAATGTCTTTTTGAGGTACTCCATTCACTGACTGCGGATGATTTATCCAAGACCGTTTATATCAGGAATCAAGAACACAGCGTCCTGGAAGCTATCAATCGACAATTGGCGCACTATCCCTATCACGTGGGCCAGATTGTATACATCGGAAAAATGCTTTGTGATTTGAGATGGCAGTCCTTATCGATCCCCAAAGGACAATCTGAATCCTATAACGCGGACAAGTTCCGCGTCGGAAGGAACAAAAAAAGGTAGGCAAAAGCCTACCTTTTTTTGTTCTTCATGGTCATTTTGGCTTTTGCGCCACCACCATAATTGTATGTCTTGCTGTTACTTTCTTTTTTCTGATGAAAAGCTCCTCCCTGGGACTCATCTATCGCGGGTTTACTCTTTGGTGCGTTCGATGGTCTATAGATGGTAAGATCATCCGGAAGCGGCACAACAGGTATTTTCTCCCCTAGAGATTGTTCCAGTTTTTTGACCTCTGGAAGTTCCAGATCAGTAGCAAATGTGATAGCGATCACATCTTCCTCATTGGTCTTCGCGACATGCTCCATAAAGACATCTCCACTTTCAGGGATCTCAAAATGGAATATAAATGGAATTCCACTCAGATCAATAGACGTGGTACCTTCATTGGCAACGATCAGGATCCGACATTCCGGTATCTGCTTGAAATCATCGATATTGTCAATACCAGCATCGTCATGGAAAAAAGGATTCAATACCGTGACTTCTCCTTTTTTAGCGTGCAAGCTCTGACTTAGTTTTTGCGCTGTCAGGCGGCTATTGACAAATACAACTACTTTATCAAAAACCTCTTCATCGCGCATCAGGAGATTGAGTAAGTTGACCTTCGTCGTGAAATTGGGAACATGGTACAGCATGAGCTCGTGTGTCTCTGCAGTCTTCCCGCTCAGTTCATCGACCTCCACGACAGTAGCTAGTGACATGAAATCATCGATCATGTGATGCAGCTTATCATGTTCCACTGTGCTGAAAGCCAAGTATTGCACCTTGCCACAACTCTGTGCCAACTCTCTTACGGGAGTCGACATACCCTGTTTTACGATTTCCTCAGCATCATCAATGATAAATGTCTGAATACGGTTTAAATTAAGGCCTAATTTGAGGTATATAGCTCGTGCGCGGTTAGGTGTGGCCACCACGATATCTACCCCGCGTACCAAATCTATGATTTCATCTTCCGTACTACCACTTGCTTTGAGGCCCATGATATAAAGATCTTTATTTGCGCTTACGGTTTTAAACCGATCTACGATCTCGTTGACACGCTCCTCGTTCGGTGCCAATACCAATACCTTAGGAGCTTCGTCACGTGTATATTTCAAGCGCATCAATACCCCCAGTACATACGTGGTCGTTTTGCCCGCACCTTCAGGTGCGATACCAATAATACTATGTCCACCGATGATACGGGATAGCGCTTGTAGTTGAAATTCTTTTGCTGTAAAATACCCTAGATCATTCATGGATCTATGAAGACGTTTACTGAGCTTTAATTTATCTAAGGACACTGTTGAATTGTTAAATGAATATGAAACAGCAAAGTTAACTAAAATATATTTGCTACGATTGCTGTTTCTGTACCTATATAAAAAACTATCATTTTCGTCACTCTTTAGATCAGCATGATTCTTTCAGATTTTAGGAATGTTTTTATGGTTTTTTTAAGATATCATCTTATCTTGTCGGTACTGATGAAGACGATTACGCTACCTGACGCCCTGAATATAGAAAACGGTCATCCCGTTCAGATTTTCGATTACCACAGTTCCAGAGAGATGTCCAGACAACAGATCGTGCTGAATCAAAATACGATTAGTTTTTTGATCGAGGGGAAGAAAGAAGTTCTGTTTAATAATTCAGCACTATCGATAGATCATTCCAAGTTCATTATCATGCGGAATGGACATTGTCTGATGACCGAGAGACTTTCGGAGGTAAATAATTACAGAAGTTTACTGTTGTTTTTCAACAATGAATCACTAGCGAGATTTATCAGAGATGGTGGTTTTAGCAAACCTCTGCAGAGCGACAATCCGTCCGTTTTTTCTTTCAAATATGACGAATTTATCCTACGCTTTGTACAGAGCTTACTGGATATCGCTATGCTTTCAGAAGATACCCAGCACAGGTTGCTTGAAATCAAGTTTAGAGAGATTATGTGGTATCTGGTCGAGTTATACGGGCCTGATTTTCTATATGCATTAGTAGAAAAAAATGACGATGTGACACAGCGATTTATACGTACCGTAGAAAGCAATCAATTGAGCCGATTGACACTAAAAGAGCTGGCCTTTCTGTGTAATATGAGCACTTCTACTTTCAAAAGAGAATTTGAGAAGCACTACGCCGAATCGCCCATTAAATGGTTTCAAAATAAAAGACTAGAACATGCACATTATTTGCTTCAGCACCAACAAAAGATTTCGTCGGAGATATATGTAGAAGTCGGATATGAAAATCTATCTAGCTTTATCCACGCCTATAAAGCTAAGTATGGAGTTACACCCAAGCAACACCATAAATAATTGAACTTTTTGCGATAGTTTTTGAACGGTTTTCAAGGTTTTGTTGACGATACACTAGCTAGATTTGCTTAAAATTTAAAATCGTAATAAAATGAAACAAGCAAACGGACAACACACATTCACCCTCACGAGCACAGACGTGGGTGGGCAGGCAACAAAGACGCAGGAATTCAACGGGTTTGGTGGCTCAGGAGACAATATATCACCTCAGTTGGCTTGGGAAAATGCCCCCGAAGGAACCAAGAGCTTTGCTGTCACCATGTACGATCCTGATGCGCCCACGGGAAGCGGGTTTTGGCATTGGGTCGTGTTCGATATTCCGGCCAGTGTCAACGAACTGGTAACGAACGCCGGAAATACAACACTCGATTTAGCGCCAAAGGGAGCTATCCAAAGCCTGACCGATTATGGTATCAAGGGATTTGGAGGGCCCTGTCCACCAGTAGGACACGGATTTCATCAATATATAATAACCGTCCATGCCCTGAAAACAGAAAAAATAGGACTTGACGAAAATATAAATCCAGCTATTGTAGGATTCAACCTTTGGAATCAAACACTCGCCAAGGCAAGCATAGTCGTTTATTATCAGCGATAAAATCGTAGGTATAGTATATCGTCACGCTATTATTGTTCAATCCAGCTTCTGTCACCGAATTATCCAGGATAGCTAATAAATGCTTTTTGTATTTGGTGCTTTTTGTTTACTTTAGAGACATAAGCTGGATTGTGATAATAAACTAAATATTCGAGCATGGGCGATGACTCTACCTTACATATTCTATTAATCTTAATAACGTTTTTTTATTGCCGGGTTTGTTTTTTTGTATTTATTGCAATTCTAGGTATAGAACTCGCACTTCATCCTATTTTAAAATTCTAAATTACCTCCCTATAGCATACCCGAAGGATGTTTCTTCATAGCATGTGAAACAAGTAATATTGGATTATATCGGCACCTGCGCTAAATAAGATATCGAAAGCCGCTTCAAATTTGGAGCGGCTTTTTTAGTGCGCCCAGCATGGGCGATAACTCTAGGGTGTAAGTCCCGAACACGCCATTACAGTTGGAAGTGTTAGCTTAAGACAAGGGTGTCCACCGCGAGGTGGAATCTGAAGGAAGTCGGCGGCAAAATCTCGGTCCGACGAACAGAAACTACATATAAGGCCGCAAGTGCTGGATGAGGTTGCTGAACAAACCGAAGTCCTATACTGTACGGAAGCACTATGGTAAATGTAGCGGATATATGAGATGAAAGTTATCGTTCTTACCTGGGGAGATCTGACTAAATTCTGTCAAGGGTATGCGCGAATGCCTACGAAGAAACATCCCGCAGCAATGCGATGATGGTCTAGTCAGAAGTCAGCAGATGCCATAGTACCCTGTTTCTCTATTACGAACAAGGGAAGGGCTGAATGTTAGAATGGCAAAGGAACCAATAAGTTTATGACGGAGCGTCAAGAGCAGAACCACATAAGAGAACTGCTTACATGAGGGTAGGCCGGAAACTGATAGTAAAGTGTAAGAGGAGCTTAGCCGAGTCGTGCAGCCAATGGACACAATGCCTGAGTTTTTTTTTTTTTTTAGTAATAATATGCTGGAAGAGATATTACACATCCGTAACGTTGAACACGCAGTCAATCGTGTTATCTCCAACGGAGGTTCCAGCGGAGTTGACGGTATGCAGATCGATGAACTTCGTGACTACCTAAACACGCACTGGGAAATCCTGCGATCGGATATTCTCTCCGGTACTTACCGTCCGCAAGCTGTTCGGAAAGTAGAGATTCCTAAAGCAAGCGGGGGTAAGCGTATGCTTGGTATCCCTACGGTTATTGACCGTGTTATCCAGCAGAGCATTTCCCAATGGCTTGGGTTAAAGTACGAGGGATATTTTCATGGCAACAGCTACGGTTTTCGTCCCAATCGGAACGCTCATCAGGCAGTCATTAAAGGACAGGAATACCTCAATTCGGGCTATATCTGGATCGTAGAGCTTGATCTGGAGCAATTCTTCGATCAGGTTAACCACGATAAACTTATGCATCTTCTGAGCAAGAAGATCAAGGATCGCAGGACGTTACAGCTGATCGGAAGATACCTTCGCTGTGGTATTATGGAAAACGGTCTTGAGCAGAAACGACACCAAGGTACTCCTCAGGGAAGCCCCCTAAGTCCTCTTCTGTCTAACATCATTTTGGATGAACTGGATATGGAACTCAGCTCACGGGGCCACCTTTTTGTACGCTATGCTGATGATTGTAGCATCTACACGAAGAGCAGTAAATCTGCACATCGTATTATGATGAATATCACTGGTTACATCGAAGACAAGCTCAAGCTGAAAGTAAACCGTGAGAAAAGTAAAGTAAGTAGCCCCACTCAGAGTAGTCTGTTAGGTTTTAGCTTCTTCAAAGCTCAGGGACGCTGGCAGATTCGGATTTCGCCCAAGAGTATCGGGCGTATCCGAGAGAAGGTACGCCAAAATACTCGACGAAACTCGGCGACTCCTATGCGTGAACGTCTGGGTAATCTTCGACAGATCAGCCGTGGCTGGGTGAACTATTTCCGTGTTGCAAGGGGTAAGACCGTGATGATGGCACTGGACAGGCTAGTACGAAGACGTTTACGTGTTCTCCTGTGGAAACAATGGAAAACAATTGATAATCGAATTAGAAACTTAGTGAAACTAGGAACGAAACACTGGCTCGCCTACCAGCATGCGAATACTCGTAAATCCTACACTCGAACAGGGACTAGTGTCATACTTGAAACAACCCTAACGAACAGCTACTTCACTAGACTAGGTTATGAAGGATTTGCGGACTATTATTACTGGAAAACAACACATCAAACGAAGTTATTCTAACAAACCGCCGTATACCGATCGGTACGTACGGTGGTGTGAGAGGACAAGTAGGGAAATAATCCCTACTTTCCTACTCGATTCGCTTGTAATACCTGACCTGGTATATTCTTTACTTTCTTGCAATAAATGCCTGTTTTTTTCGAAATTTGAATATGGCATTATTGATCACGTTGGAAAATATCCACAAGCTTTATGGTATTGACCGATCCAGTAAAACGGAAGGACTGGTTATTTTACATCAGTCCAATGACTCCGAACAGAGTTACCATACCCACAGTCGGCTATTTGACGGTCTACTGCTGGCATTTATGGTAAAGGGTACAATGAAAGCTCGTATACATTTTCTAGAGTACACCATCAGTGCAGGAGATATAGCCGTATTGCAGCCTCAGCTCATGATTGAGACAGAGGAGTTGAGTGACGATGCGGAGGTAGTAAGTATTGGACTTTCCTTGGATTTTCTGACCAATCTTCCCATACTGCGCGACTTTGTCATGAACAATCAGATTCGATGGCAACCTGTTGTAAGGCTTGATCCAGAAGAAGTCAAGTTACAGACTGAGCTGGTAGGATTGCTCCAGGGATTCTATAACAAGCGCCATAGCCATAAAAAAATGGAAATGCTGCAACATCTGGTAGCGGTGCTGATGTGTATGATTTCCGAAAAATATATAGGCTCCATACCCAAGAACAATACCGTCAAAAATCGTACGCACGAGATCATCGATGATTTTTATACGCTGATCTCAAAGTATGCACACCAAGAACGTAGTGTAAAGTTCTATGCCGAAAAATTAAATCTCACTCCGCAGTACTTAACTTCCTTTTTAAAAGAAAATACAGGAAGATCAGTCTTGCAGTGGATCGATCACATCATGATCATTCACGCCAAAACATTACTCAAATCCTCTGATCTGTCTATAAAGCAGATAAGCGCCGAACTGAATTTTGGAGACACCAGTCTCTTCTCTAGATTTTTTAAACGGATTGCCGGATTATCTCCCAAAGCTTATAGAAACGGAATGTAGCAGATCAAACCAAAAATACTGCCTTCATCTTACAAATGGTATGAAGTCACCCAAGAATTGACAAAAAAGCCTTCCAGATGCTGTTTACTTTTACAGCATGAAAAAATCACAAAAAGAAGCCGCCATTAGCTTCATATTTATCACGCTGTTGCTTGATATTATAGGATGGGGTATCATACTGCCCGTTGTACCTAAGCTTATCAAAGAATTGATCCATAGTGATATCAGTGATGCCGCCACCTACGGCGGATGGTTAGCTTTTGCATATGCATTCACACAGTTTGTATGCTCTCCCATTATAGGTAATCTCAGCGACCGATATGGCAGGCGTCCCATCATTCTGCTCTCCCTCTTTGGCTTTGCCATAGATTACATTTTCCTTGCACTTGCACCTTCTATAGGTTGGCTGTTTCTAGGACGGATTATTGCAGGAGTGACCGGAGCCAGTATGTCTACTGCTACTGCCTATATTGCGGATATATCCACAGACGAAAATAGGGCTAAGAATTTTGGAATGATAGGCGCAGCAATGGGACTGGGGTTTATAATAGGACCAGTGATAGGTGGCTTATTGGGACAATATGGAGCGAGAGTTCCCTTCTATATGGCTGCTGCTTTATGCTTCCTAAACTTCCTGTATGGCTACTTTGTCCTGCCCGAGAGTCTGAATGCTGCGAGTCGACGTCCATTTGAGTGGAAGCGGGCCAATCCCATAGGTTCATTTAAGTTCTTACGCCGACATCCCCAAATATCGGGACTGGTTATCGCATTATTCCTTACGTATATCGCATTACATGCCGTCCAGAGCAACTGGCATTTTTTTACGATGTACCAGTTTAATTGGACAGAGCGCATCGTAGGTCTTTCGTTAGGCCTGTTGGGATTATTGTTGGGTTTGGTCCAAGGGGTCTTGATCCGCTGGACGATTCCCAAGCTGGGCGAACGAGCAAGTATTTATTATGGATTATCATTTTATGCATTTGGGTTGCTTCTGTTCTCATTTGCTACACAGGGCTGGATGATGTTCGTATTTCTCATACCCTATAGTCTAGGGGGCATCTGTGGATCTGCTCTTCAATCTGTTATTTCTAAAAGTGTGCCTGCAAACGAACAGGGAGAGCTTCAGGGAGCACTTACAAGTTTGATGAGTGCTGCTTCGATGATAGGTCCTCCCGTGATGACCAATCTATTTTACTGCTTTACGCTTGATGATGCCTCTTTTGAATTTGCTGGAGCCCCATTTTTTCTCGGTTTCGTATTGACAGCGATTAGCGGAGTTATTGTATATGTTGCATTTCAAGCCAAGAATAGGACCTTGTGATCGGACTGGCGCGAGTTTTCTGCTCGCGCCACTTTGTTTTCTTTAGAGCCAAGTATTTTCTCGAAAAAGCTTATTGTGTTTTATAGAGCTTCGTTATTCCGATAATTATGCTTTGTAAGAGATAGCTGGCCTATTCACCAGAGGATTAAGATGGACGATGGTATCTGTTAAATCAACTCAAAGGCCAAATTTATAGTATTTTAGATGTTCTGTCATTGCTCAGCGCAGCTGTCTCTTTATTATCCGCGAGTTCTTTCCCACGAAGGATAATGTTATTACGTTTTTTTATGTTTTCTTCAGTCCTTGTGATCAATTTTATTACACCTATTTCAATAGTATCCAGGTTGTCGACGACTACAGATAGAAGCATGTTTTCGTCTACGAAATAGCTGTCGGGTTCGGAATTTATAACATCCGCATCAAGCATAAATACAACGGGCGTTTGTTTAAAATCGGTATATTTAGCTTTTATATCGGCTAGAGAGATAAGCCTGGGCGTGTAATCACTTTTTACCTT
The DNA here is from genome assembly GCF_000416985.1 of Sphingobacterium paucimobilis HER1398. GTDB lineage: Bacteria > Bacteroidota > Bacteroidia > Sphingobacteriales > Sphingobacteriaceae > Sphingobacterium > Sphingobacterium paucimobilis. Next base: position 280,222 of record NZ_ATDL01000022.1, on the reverse strand, counting down.
GACGTAGATTTGGGCCATATAGTTTTTTGCTCCGATCAGCGTGTCTCGCTTTACGATGTTGATATTCTCTATAAGATCCGGTTTGATGAAATAATGAGAGCCGATAAATTTTCCATTGAGAAAAAACGCTACTGGGACTGGTTTCTTGGTGTTATTCATATTTATAACACGAAATGCAGTGTCTCTTCGCTCCGTAGTCGATGAATCATATTTTTGACTTACTGTCATTTGTGCAAATGATGGTGCCACAGCCAGTGTGATTAAAAAGATAATAAGTATTTTCATATATACGCTTCTTTTTGATTAATTGCCACATTATCAACCCTTCATTCTACTTTTTTATACACAACTAATATACATTTTTTCTTTAAGATATAGCATATCGAAATATCTTGCAGTATGCACATGGTTAGGGTATTATGGAGCCATAGAGCCATTTATGGAGCTGTCGTTTTATATCGATTCCATGCTTTTCTGAAAGTATGAAGTAACAATCTACAATAGCTTCTCTGTCTTCGGTGTCGAGTTCTGCATTTTCCATTTTTTGGAGACCATCCAACAGTTGTAACTTTACCTTTGCCGTATCAGTGTTGGTTTCGCAGAATCTAATATCTTTTGTTATGGTTTCTGTGTAGTGTCTGTACTCCAAGGAAGTGATCATTTCTTCGGACAATAACAGCTTAAATCGGGCTAACATATCAGCCTTCAGTTTGGTATAGGTTGGGAGTGGTAGCGGTTGGTCGGGGGACAGCTGTTCTTCGAGTTCTTGCAGAGAGTCATTTAACTGTCCTTGATTCGCTGGTAGGAGTTCTTCGGTCTCGTTCGTTGCCTGTTTGTTCATCTGTGTACAGGAATGAAAAGGCAATGCCAGCATCGCTAAGGACAGAGCCAGCACCTGTTTTAGATAGCGTAGCCTTAGTCCCATGTTTCCCATCCTCCATTCTGAAAATCGTACTTAGCGTATTCTCCGGTATCGGTAAATTCGGAAGCGACTATGCCTACTTCAAAGATGGAATTTTCACCCCATGCCGCGGTGAAATAAAGAGCATGTGCAGTCAATAGGGCTTGCCCAAAATCTTCGTCCTCATGGTTGAAGTGTAGTCCTGTATTCGTTTCTTCAGCCAGTAGATAGTCGTAGTTCAAGAGTCGCTGCTTGAGGTCGAGGTACTGCTGTTCTGTAAATGGGAGCAGGTTGTCAGTACTTTCAAAAAAATCGTCATTGGTAGAGATTTCCTCCTTTTCTTTGGTCTCTATCCTAAATAAGGCGATATCGTAACTCATATATTCTGTTTTGCTGTTATGTGTTTTAAAATAGTTAACCAAACTTATGCCAATTACTGCTACGGGGCAAGACCTATCTTCGATTCGAAGAGCAGTATTTACAATTCGTCTCTTGGTGAAGAGCAACTCGTGTCATTTTCGAGCTTCGGGTCATCTGCACAGGCCAGCATTGGACCATGGCTCAATATCCTCCTGCCATAGGGCTGTCACAGATACACCTACCTTGTAAGCAAATAAAAAGTAAAGAGATAGCTGAGATACGCTCATAGAAGCTTATCTTTTACGAATAATTTTGCTTAATTATAGCGCACAAAATGTTGACGATAGAGGAGTTACAGTCTATTACATTAGAAAGACAGGGATTACGTTATGATGCTCCATTTGGAGAGGGAAAAGCTGCTGTAGGCCAGGCGCTAGAACAGCTCGGTTATCTACAAATAGATACCCTATCGGTTGTCGAAAGAGCTCATCATCACACGCTTTGGACGCGGATTCCTGATTACAAGACAGATTACTTAGACGAGTTGGTGCAAGAACGCCAGATTTTCGAGTACTGGTTTCATGCTGCTTCTTATCTTCCGATGCGAGACTATCGTTTTGCTCAAGCACAGATGCTGGAAGTTAGGGATAATGATTCTCATTATTATAAGGCCGATTCTACGGTGATGCAATACATCATAGATACGATTCGCGCAGAAGGACCAAAAAGGGTCCGTGACTTTGAAAATCAAGCTAAGAAAAAAGGGAGTTGGTGGGATTGGAAGCCAACAAAGATTGCTTTGGAACGCCTTTTTTTACAAGGTGATTTGATGGTTTCAGGACGTGAAGGTATGCAGAAGACTTACGATTTGCCTGAGCGGGTTTTACCTGCGACTCTAGACCTAACGGTGCCTAGTCCAATGGAGTTCGCAAACTATCTGGTCAAGACCTATCTGAATGCCTATGGATGGACTACGGTCAAGCAGATTATGCATCTCAAGACCGGAGAGGGGGTAAGGAAAGATGTAAAAGAAGTTTTGTCGGTCATGCTCGAAGGACGAATGGTCGAATCAATCCATATCAAATGTTATCCGCCTGTATTCGTACGATGTGATTTGATGGAGGTAAAAGCAGAACGAAATATTCCAGAGGTCAGACTTCTATCACCATTCGATAATGCGATCATACACCGCGATCGACTCAAGCAATTCTTTGATTTTGATTATCGTATGGAATGCTATGCACCAAAAGAGAAGCGACAGTATGGTTACTTTTGTTTGCCAATCTTATTTGGTAATACATTTGTAGGTCGTGTAGACTGCAAGGCGCACCGAAAGCAGCAGCAATTTGAAATTATCCATCTGCATGTGGAAAATCAGTCGGTTGACCTTGATTTATGGGCAAAGCCTTTTGCGGAACGCATCAAGCAATTTGTCCTTTTTAACGGATGTACTTCTTTGAAGCTATCACAGGTGAGCCCTTCCAACAGAACATCAGCACTGAGAAAATTGTTAGAGGGGCTATTTTGACATGTTCTCTTCAGCATAAATACTCCGTATGATCAATTAAGTTGATATTTTGCCTATCTTAGCCCTACAAGCATATTATTTCATTATAGTGAGTCATACAAGTCAACTGTTAGCACAGATAGATGCCTATTCCGAGACGGACAAAGGAATTCCTGAGATTAAGAAACTTATCGCAGATGGCCTGAATGCCACATTGCAAGAAGGAGAAGCGAAAAATTATGAGCCATTCCATACTGGCACTACAGCCCTGATGATAGCTTCGAATTTTGGTTATTTGGATTTGGTGTCGTTATTGATAGCGTCTGGAGCGGATGTCGATCTTTCCAATATACAGGGATTTACCGCTATAAAAGGAGCGTTGAGAGGAGGATATATCGATGTCGTTAATAGCTTGTTAAAAGCAAATGCGAAGACCGATATCCAAGATATTTACGGAAAGGCTGCTCTGCACTATGCTTGTGCACAGCCGAATGTTGCTATCCTGAAAATGGTAATCGATGCAGGGGCAGATTTAAAGGTACAAGATAAAGATAAACAAACAGCCTTGTTTTTACCCGCCTATAATGGGAGGGTAGACTTGATCAATGCGCTGTTAGAGGCAGGGGTTGATCCGAATATCAAAGACAAAGGCGGGTTTACGGCATTGACATGGGCAGCACAAAACGGAAAAGCAGAAAGTATACGTGCACTGATCAAAGGTAAGGCAGATGTTAATGTCAAAAGTAAAAAGGGAATTACACCTTTAATGTCAGCAACCATTAAGGGGGATATTGAAAGTGTCAAATTATTGATTTCAGCTGGGGCGGATGTTCGCGCCGAGGAAAAAGGCGGTTATAAAGCCCTTACTTTTGCAACAAAAAATAAACAGGAAGAAATAGCCGACCTGCTTGAACAATACAGCTGATAAGTTAACCTCTAAACGTTTTTTTGCACCAAAATTTACAATAGCTTTTTCTCGGTCAACGAAAAATTAGGCCAACGTAATTTCTTTTCCTTCCACATTATAATACATCTTTCTGTCGGCAAACCAATCTTTAATTTCTTCAAACACTTCTTTGCGACAACCTATTTGATTAAGCTTTGGAAGGGTTTTTAGTATTTCATAATTGCTGTCGTTACAGTCTACATCCCATATGCATTTTATTTTTTTCAATGCAGCGATAAAATCTAGACTTTCGATTTCATTACCACGTATATCGAGTAGTTTAAGATTTTTGAGTTTTGATACAGTGTCCAGGTCTATAGCTGTATTACAATGTATGGCATACAACTCAGACAGCTTAGGGATACTTTCTAATGGCTTCCAGTCGTCGATTTCAGTTTCCGATATATCTATCTTTTGAAGTTCTGGCAGTGTGGACAAGGGGGCAATACTTTTGATACTGGTTTTACTTATCCGCAGTTTCTTTAACTTCTTCAAAGGGCTGATCCAATTCAGATCACTTATGTCTGTATTGGCCAATTCCAGTTCCTTTAAATTTATGCACTTACTTAGATTTGTATAATCTATATCTGTCCATGCTGATAGGGACAGCGCCTCGAGATTAGCAAAGTATGACAAAGGTTCTAAGTTGGCATGTTGACTTAGATCGAGTTGCTTGACCTTGTCAAACTCTTCAAACGATGACGGTATTTTACCTCGCAAAGAATAATCATTTCCCAATCCGTGACTGATATTAGCCTGCCAAAGCAAGCTTAAGCTATTCCAGTATTCCTCAAATTCAATATCTTTCATTCGATAAAGTTCCCTCTTTATATAAGCATTAAACATTCGTCAGGTATAATCAATATAAAAAATACCTGAAGCGGGGAGCTTCAGGTATTTTAACTAACCAATTATTAACCTAAATTATGAATACTAAAATAATAGCAAAAGCTGTGCCAAATCTATTTTTACATAGTAAATTGATATAAAGGTCATAGAATCTTGGAGAGCATTAGTGAAATCCTTAACATGGAACAGGCTACTGGATATGGTGGATTCATTAAAAATAGTAGTTTATGTTTATCGCCTCATTGTACTATTCAATTTTGCGTATCTCCTAACACTCTGATAAAATAAAGGATATTTAATTATATTTCTATATATAATAGATAACCTATTAGAGACGTGAACAGTCTCAGAGGTTCTTACTTCGTGTAACTTATGTTGATAGCAATTTTTACAGGCTTAATAATTATCACCATAAATGTCATTGTACAAGTCTTTTCCACTGTCTATTTTTTTCGTATCTTACTTTGTTGCATGCTTCTCAATGTACACTTTGGGCTGTAGCTTACTATTTTTACCCCTATATATCTGACCTTAGTAGTTTCGATCAGGCGATTTATTTTTCCATGATTACCTTTACGACAATTTGTTATGGCGATGTTACTATTAATTCAGAATGGCGTATTATGGCCGGTTTGGAAGCAGTTAACGGAATCATGCTGATTGGCTGGTCGACTGCTATGATTTTTGCCTTTTTGCAGATTCTATACCAACAAAGCTGGAATACGCATAGTTTTGGATTAAAAGGTTTGTTTAATGTGTCTTCAAAAGAGGAAATAGATATACATACAAAAAATGAATCCGATAATACTATTTAAGAATTATTCGATGGTAGACTTATCCGTTTTTGCGGCACTCCTAGTTTCGATAAATAATTAAAGTGAACATTATAAAAGGAGATTTATTAAGTAAATCTAGTTGGGAAGCCAAAAGAAGAAAAAGCAAAATGGAATAACGAATACCTATTTAAAGCTGATACGTAAGATAAATTTCTAGCAGATCGAGCTTGTTAGGAATTTATCTTAGTTTGGAAACATATGCTAAATACCCTATATTGTAGGCTATTACTGTATTTATAGAATTCATACCAATTGACCAAAGCTTAATAAATGGCTTCAAAAACTTACACAGACCATGAGATGATAATTCAGTTGCAAAACAGTGAAGAGGAAGTCATGTGGAGGATATTTGATACTTATTGGGAGAGTTTATTTCTTACTTCATTTAATATTGTAAAGAATCGTTCATCTGCTGAAGATATTGTACAGGAGACATTAATCACCATTTGGGATAAACGTTTGGAATTAGCTATTCAACATTCATTAAAGGCATATCTGTTTTCTGTTGTCAGGTATGCTTCTTATAAAGAATGGAGACGCATTTTTATAGAGAAAGGTGAGACTATAGATCAATTAGAGATCGCAGTAAGTGAGTCACTTATTGATAATTTGATATATAAGGATTTAAGGGCACAAATAAATAAGGTCGTAGAGAGTCTACCTATTCGGTGTAAGGAGGTCTATATCTTAAGTCGTGAAAAGCAGTTGTCACATAAAGAAATTTCCCAATTGATGAATATTTCTACAAAAACAGTAGAAAACCAATTAACCAAAGCACTTCGGATACTAAGAAAATCCCTAGCAAATGTACCATTAGCTACAGTTTTGTTTCAATTTTTAAAATAATTTTTATTGGCGTAGGGGATAGTATTGCTTTTTTTACTCTTCACTGTATTAAATAACCAATTCTGTGGAAGAGAAAGAAAAAATTTCCTATTTGATAAAAAAAATTATTGACGGACAAGCTTCTGATGAGGATGAAAAGTTTGTCCAGAACTACTTTAGCCAGCATGCAGTTAGCTCGGAATGGGATGAAGACGCTATGGGACAAAAGCAATTGGTCAGACAAAGACTAGAAAGCAATTTAAGATACCGTTTGAATGGATTAAAGCGAAGAAAATATATCTTCAACCGACTGCCATCGTCAGTAAAGTATGCCGCGGCTATTCTCGTTATTATCTCGGTATCCTGGTTGTTATATGAAAAGTCAACACGTAATGTGCCTATTGATATAATAGCAAATGAGGTCATCTTACCCGGCTCTGAAAAAGGTACACTAACATTGAGCAATGGCTTATGTATTAACCTGGAGAGTCTTGAAGTTGGCGAAAGTCTTGAACAGGGAGGTATATCTATAAGTAGAAATGAGGAAGGTGAGATATCTTATTTTTTTTCAAGCGTAGCAGAAGATGGAGAGCAGGATCATTTAATACAGAATACATTCACGACCCCGATGGGTGGACGATTGACGGTTGTGTTGGCTGATGGAACCAAAGTCTGGATGAATAGTGCGTCTACGCTGACTTTTCCTAATACCTTTGTCGCTTCTACGCGTGAAGTCGCTATTAAAGGCGAGGCCTATTTCGAAGTCGCCAAAAATAAGAATAAGCCTTTTATAGTTCATACAGGCAAGACTCAGATTAAAGTCTTAGGGACATCTTTTAATGTAAATGCCTATGAAAACGAAAATGTAACTACATTGATTGAAGGAAGCATAGAGCTACAGTCATCAATCAAAAAACAGACTGTACTACCAGGTCAACGTGTCGCTGTGAATTCAGTTTCAGATAAGATGGAAACGTCCAGAGCCGACTTAGAAGAAATTATCGCATGGAAGAACAATGATTTTGTGTTCAAGAACCAGGATATTAAAACTATAATGAAGGAAATCTCAAGATGGTATGATGTTGAGGTAGAATATAGAGGAAACCTCGATGGCAGGCTATTTGACGTTTTTGTCTCACGGAAAAAGAGCCTTGATCAAATTCTAACCATCATCGAATTAACAGAAACAGTTCGTTTTAAAATTGAAGGAAGGAGGGTAATAGTCACAGAATAATACTTAACGATATCTTTCGAAAAATCATACTCAAGATTGTTCGAGTGTAGAAACCTATTTTAAACATCTAACTTATAAATTATGGAACAAAACATGGAGAGGAAAGACTATGCTCTTTTCTTTAAAAGTCCCCTTTGGATAAAGCGAACACTAGTAGTCGGTTTAGCGTTCTTAACTCCGACAGCTTTTTCATATGCTCAAAAAATTAATTTGGTAAGAGATAATATCACTTTGCGTGATGCACTTGTAGAATTTAGTAAACAAAGCAAACACGATTTAGTATTAGATCGTACAGCCCTGACAGGCATTGCCGAAGTATCTGTTGACCTCAAAGACGTAGCATTGACTGACGCGTTGCCACAGCTTTTGAAAGATCATCCCCTAGGCTATTCTATCACAGATAAAGCTATTGTGATAAAGAAAAAGACGATTAAAGAGGCTGTCTTTATGCAACAGACCATATCAGGATTGGTTGTTGATAGGCAAGGAGTGCCACTTTCTGGTGTTAGTATTAAGATTAAAGGGACTAACTTAGGGGTTTCAACTAATCAAAAGGGAGAGTTTTCTATCGAGTATGGCGGAAAGCCAACACTGGTCATCAGTTACGTTGGATATCTTGCTAAAGAAATATCATTGAACGATACACGGTATGTACAAATCACATTGGACGAAGATGTTTCTAATTTGGATGAAGTAGTGGTTATAGGTTATGGTACGCAAAAAAAAGCTGATGTAACAGGTTCTGTAACGACCGTTTCTGGCGACAAGCTTGCTAACCTTCCAACAGCAGGTGCAGAGGAAGCATTGCAAGGTATGGCATCAGGGTTATCCATTAATATGGGAAGCGGAGCTCCTGGAGCTAAGCCTACAATGATGGTTAGGGGGGTGACTACCTGGGGGTCTAGTAATGATCCTCTGGTAATTATAGATGGGATACCTGGAGATATGTCGTTTGTTAATCCGGAGGATATTAAATCTGTAAGTGTTTTAAAGGATGCGGCTCTCGCTTCCATTTACGGAGCCCGATCAGCCGCTGGGGTTATTCTCGTCGAGACCCATCGAGGTGTTAATAAGCCTCCTAAACTCAGTTTTTCGGTTTATTATGGTATTAATGACCTTCCTAAGCGAATGGAAGTTGCTAATTCTGCAGAGTACATTAAGATTAATAAAATGGCACTGCAGAATGCTGGAATAGTGGAAAGCAGATGGCCCAAGTACATTGCAGCTTACGAAGCCAATCCAACGGATTTTGCGGACACTGATTGGCAAAAAGAATACTATAGAAGTGGTAGCAATAGTAAATACAATCTGGGATATAGTGCAGGTGGTGAGAACATGAATCTTGCATTTTCCGGATTTTATTCCAAAACAAAGGGCATAGTGACGGGGACAGAGGCGGATAAATATGGATTTCGTATTAATTCGGACATCAGACGAGGTAAATTCAAAATAGGAGAGTCGATCAATTATGGAAGAAAGACCGAAAAGCCTGAAGCGGATACGGGATTTCCAGGGATGTATCAGACTACCAATATACAGCCCCTTATCCATGTATATAATTCCGACAATGAAGGAGGTTTTGGGGGCGCTATACCTGGTTTAGGAATGACAGATGCCGCCAATCCAGTAGCATTTAATCAATTGATAGACACAAAAGATGCAAATGATTATCTTTCAGCTTCAGGCTATATTTCTTACAGCCCTATCAAAGATCTTACTGTCAAGTTTCAAGCAGGTAGAAATATAGACTTCCGTCATTACAAGTCCTTCAGACCGACCTACTATGTTGGAGCAAACAGCGTCAATACAATCGCTTCCCTATCTGAAATCAGGAGTAAAAATATGGAGGACATATTGGAGTTGACAGCTAATTATGTTACCGTGGTTAGGGATAGGCATCATATTGAAGGATTACTTGGTCTTTCACAGGAAGAAAGTGTTTTTGATGATCAGACAGGTAGTGTTTCCAGATTCGAAAATAACGACATGCGTTATCTGATTCATGGACAGGAAAATGCCGCTGTTAAAGGAGGGTATCTCCGTGGAGCATTACGCTCGGCATTTGGCCGGTTGAACTATAACTACGATTATAAATATATGGCTATGTTGTCGGCCCGTTATGACGGTTCTTCTCGTTTTGGAGAAGGCAACGAATGGGGATTCTTTCCTTCAGCTTCTTTGGGATGGAACATAGCAAACGAAAGCTTTTGGGAAGGTATCAAAGACAAAGTTAGCACCTTAAAATTGAGAGCAAGTTTTGGTAATTTAGGAAATCAATCTATTGGAAACTATATGTATATCTCTAGACTTACGTATAATACCGATAACACCAACTATCCATTAAGCGGTGATGGTATAAATCTTGGCTATGCCGTGACAGGGCTGCCATCCACGAATATCAAGTGGGAGACGACCAGGTATAAAAATATAGGATTAGATATGGCCTTTTTGAAAAACAGATTAGATGTTAGCATAGAAGCTTATGTTAAAGATACATATGATATGTTATCTTCAAAAAATGTTAGTTTAGCTACAGGGTTCGGCCCATTAATAGTCAACGAAGGAAAGCTGCAAACCAAGGGTTTGGAGTTACAGGCGAGCTACAAAGGCAGCTCAAACGACTTTAAGTATAATTTTGATATCAACCTTTCTCATTACAAGAGCGTATTGAGAAAGATGTCTGATCCAGGATATCGATATGAGTCAGGCCCTGCGAGGACGTATGTCGGGGGCGAGATAGGTGAGTTTTGGGTCTGGCAGACAGCCGGTATTTTCCAAAATCAGGATGAAGTAAATCGCTGGAACCAGGATCATGGATCGAAAGACGCCTCAGGACAATGGATACCACTGCAACCGGCCGCAAAACCGGGTGATATCCGTTTTATTGATCAGAATGGAGATGGCAAGTTGGATTCTTATGATCGTGTTTTTATTGGTAGTGGAAATCCCGATTTAGTATTAGGTTTCAATGTCAACTTAAGTTACAGATCTTTTGATCTGACGGCCAATTTCTACGGTAATTTTGGGGCCAAACGTTACAATTACATGAAACGTCAACTGCAACGTATGGACAAGAATTTTAACTATGGTAAAGATGCTTTAGCTGCATGGACGCCAGAAAATACCAATACGGATATTCCGCGAGCGGTTATTGGCGATCCCAACGGTAATATCAGTACATCAGATAGGTTTGTCGAAAATGGAGATTATTTAAGATTAAATAACCTGCAGATTGGATACAATCTGCCAGTAGTACTTAGGGATAAGCTAAAATTGAGTGATTGTAGAATTTACGCAGGGGCTACACGCTTATTTACCTTAACAAAGTATAAAGGATACGATCCGGGGACCGGAGCCGAAAACGGACTTATGGGAGTCGATGATGCAATCTATCCATTAAGTAGGACATTCATGTTGGGATTACGAATAGGGTTTTAAAAGTAAAACAGGACAAATCATGAAAGCAAAATATATAATAGTATATCTCGTTAGCATCTTTCTAGGAACGACCAGCTGTAGTAAAAGTTTTTTAAAGGAAGAAACTGATCCCAATTATTTGACGTTGACTAATTTTTGGAAGACAGAAGGAGATATCATAAAAGGATTGACTAGTGCTTATTCACACCTTCAGCCCAATATGAGTTGGGGAACGCCATTTGAGAGGCATATCGTTGTAGACAATTATCGAAGCGATGAACTAGACTTTAGAGCTGATGTGACAGCTTGGTTACAGGTTGCAACCTTTGTGAATACATCTACTAATAGCATTTCCAAAAGCGAATGGACATTATTGTATAGAGGTATTAATTATGCCAATCAATGTATAGACAATATTCCAAAAGTTGTTAGCGCTGCGGATGATTTCCGTGCCAGGGCTATTGCCGAGGCAAGGTTCTTACGAGCCTATTATTACTATCGATTGTACTTAAATTATGGGGAGAACATACCACTCTATACCAAAGAGATTAAAGGAACAGATGAGGAGTTTTTTCCGAAACAAGCAGCTCCAGGAGAGATAATAGCTTTTCTTGTCAAGGAACTGAGCGAAATTCAGGCCATCCTTCCAGAGCCTGGGTTTTATTCCGCCAAGGACGCAGGGAGAATAAATAGATATGCAGCATCGGCAATTCTAGGTAAGTTATATATGTTTGTCCATCAATTAGACAAGGCCGAAACCGAGTTTGCGAAGATCATCGGCAAGTTTGAACTTATGGACAATTACGAGCACAACTTTGATGGATTGCACAAGAATAATAAGGAATCCATTTTTGAAGTGCAGTATTCAGGAGATCGCACCGCTGGTCGTAGGGAATTCAATCGGATAGCCCTGCATTTGGCGTCATCCAATGCCGAAGGTTACGAGGAAGCTTATCCCTCGACCTGGCTTTTTGAAACGTTAAAAAAGGACAAGACTCTTAACGGAGGGTACAGCGATCGATTATATTCAACAATAATTTTTAATGATCCCAAGTCAGATGCCTTTTATTTTGAAAATGGCAAAAGCTTTTTGGACTACCACCGCGATGGTGAGATCTTTTGGAAAAAATTTGTTTCCTGGGATCCTTCTTTAAGCGAGCACTGGACGCAGAGTGCATTTAATTTTCCTTTAGTGCGTTATGCTGATGTCCTACTTCTTTATGCCGAGTGTTTGAATAATAGGGGGGCAACGACAACAGCTATCGATCTGATTAATACGGTCAGAGGCCGAGTTAATGTTATTCCAATAGCCTCTTCATTGACAAAAGAACAAGTGTTAAAACACCTACAGGATATTGAGCGACCTAGCGAATTAGCATTGGAAGGAGGGAGGTGGTATGACTTGATTCGGTGGGGGATTACAGAAGAGGCATTGAAAGCTCATAATAAACCCTATGTTGCTAATTTTGTGAAATCAAAGCATCAATTGTTTCCTATACCACACGATGAGTTTTTGTTGAATCCAGAGTGGATTCAGAATCCAAATTTCAGTAAATAGATTTTCTACAATGAGTCATAATTCAAACTCTTAATGCGAAAAAAATATCAAAGAGGCTGTCCTGAAAGGGCAGCCTCTGATCGAAAGAGGTTAAAAATATATTTTTCAACTTCATATTGTTCCGCCTATTTATTGGACACTTTGTAAGACCATGTATTCCGAAATTATGTATACAGAACTAACCGATTACGTAAATGATATAGAAATCAAATAGTCTGTCATAATGGATTCCAATACATCAACACCTCGTCAATAGATTCTTTTTGTAAAAGCCGTTTGCCTGTACCACATAATACCTTGAGGTAATTTTTGTGCTAGCTGATGCGGAATGCTACATTTTCAACCTTCAGCTTTTTGTATATTTCCAATACATTTCGGTTCTGGTTGAAATAACCGTCAGCTACCCATTGCTTGAGCATGGCAAAGAGCGACTGGCTTGTTTTGCGTGTCGTACCTTTCGGAGCCTATTTCTTCTTCCAGATGACACGGGGTCCGTCGCCATCCTCGCTGTAAATGATGTGCGAGAGGCCATTGTACCATTCCTTGTTAATCTTTTTGATATGATGGAGGTATATATGGCCGCAGGTTTAGATGGGGTGCTGCATTGGGCCTATAATTCCTGGGTCGAAACACCCCTGCAGGATTCCCGGTTCCGGACATGGCCTGCTGGAGATACCTACATTGTATATCCGCAAAATAGAAGCTCAATACGCTTTGAGCGTATGCTGGAAGGTATACAAGACTACGAAAAAGTAGCTTTGCTGCGTAAGAAGTGGACCGATACCAAAGATCAGGATAAACTGAGGGCGCTGGATGCTGCTATTAAGAAATTGGATAATCCGAAGTGAACTGATACATGGAATGATGACCTTAATCAGGCAAAAGCTTTATTGGATTAAGTGATGCCACGCTAGCTAGGGAGGCGGATTAGGTCGTTGCGGGGATATCTAAAGCTCTCGCTAAAACGATACTGATATTCTGTACGTGTCGGTATCTCCCGTTCTAAAGGATCTACATAGCTTGTTGATGTGATAAATTCTCTATGTCTTCCCATTTTGGAGATAGTTGAGTAGATTTTCTGTTTTTCTTGATGTCCGATCCTGAAATATTTGAGCCTTAATTTTGATTTGTAATATACTATATTACAGTTGTTTTCGTTGTATATCTAATGGTGGGGACTAGTAGTCCTTTTATTCGATCAACGTCTTACTTATGAAGAAATTCTTAACCGTACCTTTTGTTATGGTATTTATTCCATTTCTAATATCCTGCAGCAAGGATGGTTCAACAGATACAGAAAAAGAACCGATATTTGATAACAATGGAACCAATAAATCTATTCTTACCAGCAGTGATGGAAAGGTGTATCGTGTCAGTGCTACTGATGGTAAGGCTAATATGCTATTTGATTTCGGACGGCAAAATGATGTATCGGGGCTGGATTCGGATGGAACTAAAATTTACAATGGAGATGAAAGCAATACGATCAACGCTATTGATCTGAATAGCAAACAACTGCTATGGCGTAAGTCTTTCTTTAAAGAAGAGTCCATAACAGCCAGCGAGGTGCAGACTGGCTTCAAAGATGGTGTTTGCTATAGCATCGGCCATTCGGGAATAGCCGTTGCTCTGAAAGGTGACGGCACGTTACTTTGGTCGCGCCCCCTGGATCCTGATTTCGATGGCGCACGCAACAGTTATTATCCGACTTACCTGAGCGTGCAGGGTAAATATGTGATCGTGGGGTCAAGTCGTACCGCATTCTGGGGCGACGAACGGAATAAGCTATATCTATTGGATAAAACAAATGGCAAGCCTATACAGACATTTACTCTTCCAGCCGAGACGGCCGTAACCGGTAGAGCCAAGATTTCAGGGAATACATTGCTCGTACCTATGAATGATCTAGTGGCGATAGACCTCTCTAGCGGTAAGGAGCTGTGGCGGATACCTATGCCCGATGCAAGTTATGGAGCAGGTACGCCAATTATTTCGGGTAGCAAAGTGCTTTTACATGGGAGCCGTAGTGTAGGTATGGGAGGTAAGCTTTTTTGCATAAACATTAATAACGGACAGGTCGTCTGGGAGAAGGATAGCGGGGGGGATATGGTAGGATATTATACGCCAACTGTAATCGATGGCAAGTATGTCCTCGGAATCTACGAAAATGGAAGTACTGTTAATGCCAACGGCCGGCCTTATATGGTACACCTGGAAGACGGTGCCAAACTATGGCAGAATGATAATATCGGACTGGATGCCTCTGCGACTTATGCCAACGGACGATTGTATGCCTATGGTAATAATTTGACGGCTCAGAGTGAGTCCGTAGGACTGATGGCATTGAATGCGAGTAACGGTGCGCTTGAATGGATTAACGCCGATTTGAATGGTATCAGTAATACGGATCCTTTGATAATAGCGGATAACGGCATATTTAGAAGCCCGTCGGCGCCAGGAGAATAATTATTCTTTTCTTCCCGACCAAAAGCCCATATTTCTAAAGTTTAATTTACTGTTGTCAAATATAGGGTCTTCCTTACGAGACAATTGTTCTTGATAATCTTTATAGAGTTTATACACCTTGTTGTGGAGTAGTATGATCGCAACAAGATTGAGCCACGCCATCATTCCTACACCGATATCACCCAAAGTCCATGCAGATTCGGCAGTGCTCACACAGCCCATGTAGACAGAGATAAGAATAAGTATACGTAGTAACCAGACGATAATACGTTTTGAGGCCTGTTTGCTGATAAAGCTGACATTACTTTCGGCGATGTAATAGTAGGCCATGATCGTGGTGAAAGCGAAAAATGTCAGTGCCAGGGCTACAAAGATATTCCCAAACGCCGGGAAGTGATGCGCTACGGCCTGTTGCGTGAACGCAGGACCCATTTCTACACCTGGAATATGTTCGACGATAAAGCCTCCTTCGGGTGTCTGTACATTGTACTGTCCAGTGAATAGAATCATCAATGCAGTGGCGGTGCATACGAACAGAGTGTCTACATAAACCGAAAAACCTTGTACCAGACCTTGTTTGATCGGGTGCGAAACCTCGGCCGCTGCTGCTGCGTGAGGAGCAGTACCTTGACCGGCTTCATTGCTATAGATGCCGCGTTTTACGCCCCAGGCTATGGCGCTGCCGGCCACGGCACCAAAAGTGGCCTCCATGTTAAAGGCCGATTTAACTATGAGTGCCAAAACACTGGGCACCTCTTGAAGGTTGAGGACGATAATAACGATAGCCATAAGGATGTAGGCTCCGGCCATAAAAGGAACAACAAATTCGGCGACCTTGCTGATACGCTTTACCCCACCGATGATAATAAAGCCTAATAAACCCGCTAGGAATAGGGCGGTGAAGAGGGGAGGGATAGCGAATGCCTTCTCGACAGCGACACTAATGCTATTGCTCTGTACGCTCGGAAGAAGGAAGCCTGTGCTAATGATGGTAACGATGGCAAATGTCCAGGCAAATATTTTGGAACGTAGTCCTTTTAAGATATAGAACGCCGGCCCTCCGCGATATTCTCCCTGGTCTACTTCCTTGTACATCTGTCCCAGAGTAGCCTCAACGATAGCCGATGCACTGCCTAGAAATGCAATGATCCACATCCAGAATACGGCGCCCGGTCCTCCCATCCCTATGGCGGTAGCGACACCTGCGATATTACCCGTGCCGACCCGGCCTGAGATCGCTAGTGAAAAGGCCTGAAAGGAGGATATCCCTTTGTCCGAACTACTGCCTTTGAAAAGGAGACGTACCATCTCTCGGAGTTGTGTGAGTTGCGGAAATTTAAACCGGACCGTAAAATAGATACCTGTGATAAGACAAAGATAGACCAGCGCATCACTCCATATCACATTATAAACTTTGGTTATCAAATCTTCCATGTATTGCAGTTGCATAGGTTCATAGCTTGCTAAAATAATTAAAACAGTTCGGCATTGCTTGAATTACTGCATAGATTGTGTTTATGGAATGTCTTTTGATATATATGTAATGTTTATGATGAAAAGGAATGTTTAATTATTTCTAGGTTTGTCAGCTTGATAGACAGAAAATAGGGTGTTATTTTCTTTTGATATGAGCGGTGATGCTTATGATATTTTTTTAGTTTTGTGTATAATTTAAAACGGTGATTCGAAAACGTCTATTTAATCCAGCGCAGCTATTTATATCTAGTTTTTTGGGGCTGATTCTATTTGGAACATTTTTGTTAAAGGTACCTATAGCACTGAAAGAACCGATTTCGTGGGTAGATGCATTGTTTACGGCTACTAGTGCGGTATGTGTCACAGGTTTGGTCGTTGTAGACACGGCGAGTCATTTTACAGGTTGGGGCCATCTCTTTATTCTATTGTTGATACAGGCAGGTGGAATCGGTATTTTATCGTTTGCCGGATTATTTACGTATTTCTTAAAGGGGGGGAGTAGCTACGAAAATCAGTTGGCTATACGGGATTTTTCGAATACCGAACGTCTAGGAGAAGTGTTTGTTTTGTTAAAACGTACGATATTAATAACATTCGGTATCGAGTTAGTGGGTGCCGCTGCAATCTATTGGAGTCTCCATGGGCTGACTTATATCGGCGTAGGAGAAAAGATCTTTGTTTCGCTATTTCATGCCGTTTCATCTTTCTGTAATGCAGGCTTTTCAACCTTACCCTTGGGGCTTATGGATGGTATGGTGATTCATAATTATGGTTTTCAGTTTATCATAGCCTGTATTTATATTTTTGGAGGCTTGGGATTCCCCATTGTAATCAATGTGCTGAAATACCTCAAGCATGTGGTCAATAGATTGTTGAAAAAATGGACGCTCAATGAAAACTATTACCGACCTTGGATTATGACGATGAACAGTAAGGTCAACCTGATTACGACGGGGCTGATTACAGTGATAGCTACGATAGTGCTCTATCTCAATGAATATGGTCATGTATTTTCCGGCCATGAGGGACTGGGCAAATTGGTCATTGCATTTGCAACGGCAACTACACCGAGGACCGCAGGGTTTAATAGTATTGATTTCGCACAGCTCCATTTTTCCAGTATCTTATTTGTGATGTTGTTGATGTGGATTGGGGCTTCACCGAATTCGACAGGTGGTGGTATCAAGACCAGTACGTTTGCTGTAGCGGTGCTGAATGTATGGAGTATGGCAAGGGGGAAGAACAGGACAGATGTATTTCGCCGGGAGATCGCTTCGATCACGATCCAACGTGCTTTTGCTACTATGTTCCTGTCTTTGATGGTGATAGGATTGGCGGTTTTTGCCATTTCATTTATTGAACCAGAGAGACCTTTGTTGGATATTGCATTTGAATGTTTTTCGGCCTATAGCACAGTAGGACTCTCCCTGGGAGTTACAGGGACTCTTTTGACAGGGAGCAAAATAGTGTTGATCATGCTTATGTTTATCGGACGGGTCACTATGTTGTCGGTATTGATTGCATTTATAAAAAAAGTGAATTATATACAGTATAGATACGCTCCAGAAGAGCTTACAATATATTAAGAAGATGAAATTTATAATTATAGGTCTTGGTAATTTTGGAGCCTCTTTGGCAGAAAAACTGACCATGCAGGGCAATGAGGTAATCGGTGTGGATCGCCGCCTTGAAAAGGTAACCGCACTCAAGGAAAAAATAACGCATACAGTCTGCCTAGACGCCACAGATGAAGCTGCTTTCTATTCATTGCCTCACAAAAATACGGATGTATTTATCGTGGCAATAGGCGAGGATGAAGGTGCTAATATCATGGTTACGGCATTGTGTAAAGAAGCCAATGTAAAGCGGCTCATCAGTAGAGCCGTGAATAGACTGCATGAAAAGGTCTTGGGTGCCTTGGGGGTTTCAGAAATAGCCCACCCAGAAGAGGAATCGGCCGAGCGCTGGTCTAAACGCTTATGCATGTCGGGGTTGGTAGATTCTTTTGAATTGAACAGCAACTACTCGATTGTAGAGGCTTTGGTGCCTGAAAAGTATATTGGCAAGACGATTCAGGAAATTGGTTTCCGGGAAAAGTATGAATTGCTGGTACTGACGATATTAAAAAGTACGGAAAAGGAAACTACCTTTGGACGAAGTGTGGTCACTACAGTATTGCATGGTATACCCAAACCGGATACCAAGCTGGAAAGAGGGGATATCTTAGCAATTTATGGTTACAACGATCATATAAAATCTTTTTTGTAGTAATCAGTACTTTGCCGAACAAATAGGAACTTACAATTGCGTTAAGAGGTAGCCCATCACTGCGCCTCCTATAATAATAAAAGCGCTGTTTGTCTTTCGAAAACGAAGAAGTATGACCATAGTGAGTAGTGCAATAGATAATGTCTGCCAGTTATAGATGGTTTCTTTTCCCATTTCGAAACATATAACAGCAATCATAGCAATAGCGCTTACATTTACGGCGTCCAAAAACGAAGAGAAAGCTGCGGAATTGCGCATCTTTTTGACCAACGGAACGAGTAGAGCCACCAGTAGAAAGGAAGGGGTAAAAATAGCGATAGTCGATAGGACTGCACCTGTGAAGCCATTAATCTGATAGCCTATAAATGTGACGGATGAAAATACCGGACCGGGACTAAATTGTCCCACGGCAATGGCATCAATAAGCTCTTGGCGCGAGAGCATGCCTGTCGCAACCAATTCTGTGTCGAGAAAGGCAAAAAGGACGTAGCCACTGCCGTAAAGTATCGAGCCTATTTTAAGGAATATCCAAAACAATTCGATGTTTTTTGAACTGAAGAAGCTTTGTTGGAATCCGGTCATCAGAAATAAGGGTGCGATACTCCGAAAGTGACTGCGGTTCGTATAGCGGTAGTGATGGATGACCATAGCCAATAGACCTGCTCCAAACATCAGGTAGAGTTCAGAAATACCTAAAAATGAAAGGATAAAAACGGATACGCCGAGGGTTATCAATAGGGCATTTTTGAAGGATGTCCTGAGCAGGGGAATCAGGGCGTTCAGTATAACAGCGATTATGGCGGGCTTTATGCCGTATACGAATTGGTGTACTACGGGGAGATGTCCATATTTTTTGTATAACCAGGCAAATACACCAGTAATCAGTACTGCTGGCAGAATAAAGCATAAACCAGCTATTATCAGTCCGCGCCATCCTCCCTTATCATATCCGATATGGATTGCAAGTTCTGTACTGTTGGGACCGGGAATAAGGTTGGTTGCTCCCAATAGATCAACAAACTTTTGGTCGTTCATCCATTTCCTTTTGTGTACGACCTCATCCCGCATCATGGCGATGTGGGCAGCAGGGCCACCAAATCCGATGATCCCAAGTTTTAGAAAAAGTATGGCTATGTCCCAAAGACGAACCTGTTCGTGCATAAGATATTCTTGATTAGCCAAACCTACATAAATTCATCCCCTTAGACAAAGATTGTATGTTAAGTTATTGTTTCGGTTTTTTATGAAATAGTGACAAACAATATAATCATTTTTCAACTATAAAGAAAAGTGATCAGCAATGCTAGGTCATGTAAAAAAAGTACCCTATTTTCTACGCTTTTTTGAAAAAAATAATCTTACTTTTTAGGGAAAAAAGTCGGATTATTCTTTGGAATTCCAGATCATTACTTCAACCTTTGTAGTACGTTCTACAAAATTCATGGGTGTTGACCCCGGCCGTAATAAGCTCCCGTCAACAATAATCTAAAATTTTATTAATTAAATAAGAATTATGCTTAAGTATTACTTATTGATTGCTGTATTTTTTGTTTTATTCGTGCGTTGTGCACGATCGGATATTCCTGTGCTCGAAGTGGTCAAGGGGACACAGACTCAACAGGGCATTATTAAGCTCGCTTGGAAAAGTTCCGACAAACAGCTGTACGAGCTCGAAGAGGCTAGTGATCAACGCTTTTATGAACCTAAAATAAGATATTCAGGGCCTGACCAGGGAACCTTTTTATCAGGCCTAAATGATGGAACCTATTATTACCGCCTACGTAACCAACATGGTGATTATTCTAATGTAGTCGAATTAGAAGTCAAACATCATCCCATCCAATTAGCAATTTCTCTACTCATGCTCGGTGCCTTGGTATTTATTCTCACCACAGTGTTGGTGGTGAGAAATTATTTAAATCTTAACTCGCCTAATTAGTAATTAAATGATACATATATTATACATAGTACCTTCGTCTGTCGGGTGGGGGCTGCTCGCTGTTTTGAGTATACTTTGGCTTGGACTCGGGCTCTATTGGGGACGTAAATCAAAGAATCTGGATGGACATATGCTGGCTGGCCGTAATGTGGGCATGGCCTTGGGAACGGCTACAGTAATGGCTACTTGGGTGACTTCCAATACCACCATGCTCGCACCTCAATTTGTCTTGGAAATGGGGGCGTGGGGGATGTTGGCCTATGCTACGGCAGCGATAGGCCTTCTCCTGTTTGCACCATTGGCACAGCGTATCCGTCAATTGATGCCCAAAGGATATACCAGTGGCGACTTTATACGGTTGAGATATGGCAAAACAGCCTGGATATTGTTTCTATTTATCAGTGTATTCTACAGTCTGATCTGGTTGGTCAGTATGGGGATGGCAGGAGGGATATTGATGCATTCGATAGCGGGTATTCCCTACGACATGGGAATGACGGTCATTATCGCAGTCTGCGTGGGATACACCCTGTTTGGAGGGCTATACGCTGTGATTGGTACAGATTATATACAATCGTTATTAATTATGATAGGTATTGTGGTGGTCGGTATAGGTATCTATAGTTATGTCGATTTTGATACGATATACACTGGCCTTGAGCAGGATAGGCCTATGTTACTGAGCCTCTTTTTCCCAGCAGCGCTGATGGCTATTTTTAACAACCTGTTATTTAGCATGGGCGAGGTTTTCCATAGCAATGTATGGTGGAGCCGTACGTTTGCGCTACGCAAGGGCGTGGGGAAGAAAGCATTCCGCCTGGCAGGATTATTATGGATACCGATCCCCATTGCAGCAGGGTTTATCGCTTTGGCGAGTGATTCGCTGGGTATCAATATTACACGTCCGGATATGGTGGGCCCTACAGTAGCGGCCGAAGTGTTAGGACCTGTAGGTGCTATTGTGGTGTTTATTGTATTGTTCTGTTCGCTGGCTTCCAGTATCGATGCGGTATTGGCGGCGATATCGGATCTGATTACCCAGGATGTGTACCGAAAATTGTTTAGGCCACAGGCTACTGAACGACAGCTTAAGAAGTTTGCTACTTATATGATACTTCTTGTTGGTTTTGTGGCGTGGATGCTCTGTCTCCCCAATATCGGTACACTCGCAAGTATCCTGTTTCTAGCAGGGCCTATGGTGGGAAGTACGATATGGCCGATTGCAACAGGACTGTTTTGGAAAAAAGCCAATACTAAAGGCGCATTATGGGGGATGATACTGGGATCTGTTGCCGGATTATGGAGTTATATGTACATCGGATGGTACACCTCGTCGCTGGTAGGAGCAGCGGTTTCCATGATTACGGTGGTACTCTGCACGTATCTATTCCCTGCAGATTTTGATTGGAAGAAATTGGATGAGGAGCCTACGAGTTAGGTACAGTCGCTGATTGACGGTTTTTAACGATTAAACAACGTATATATGAATTTTTCTGAAAATTTTATTCAGGTCCTGATTCTTACAGCTATAGTGATAATTGGAATCAGTGTGATGATACTTATCGTATTATTTATAAGGGATGTGATCAACAAACAAGTGTGGTGATATAAATAGAGTAACATGAAGTCTAGAACAACAAACAAGTTTAAGGGGATAAAACCTGATCCAGAAAACTTAATTCGGAATGCCAATATAGACTTCTCCCTGTTGGGAGAAATTGTCGGGCAGTCTGTAGTCAGTGTGAATCAGTTCAGCAGGGAGATGGTCGGTACGCTGTGTAAGTTAGCTGCCCTATTGGAATCTAAAAAGCTGGAACTGGCCGATGCCCTGAAAGGAAATATTATTATTACAGCATTCTTCGAACCCAGTACGCGTACACGTTTGTCTTTCGAAAGTGCAGCCCTGCGCCAAGAAGCCAAGATTATAAGCATACCTGAAGGTGCCCGTAATACCGGGGTGGCCAAAGGGGAGTCGTTATCAGATATTGGTGAAATGTTTAACGCTTATGGAGATCTGGTAGTATTGAGGCATACGGAAACGGATGCGATTGCAGCGATTGGAGAGAATTTACGGATTCCTCTTGTCAATGCGGGCAATGGCTCAGGCGAACATCCTACGCAGGCCCTAGCAGATTGGTACGCCATCTTGAAATGGAAACCGACTATCTTAAATGAGGAATTGCCTGAATCAGAGAAAATAAACCTTGGTATACTAGGGAGTCCGGGAAGTATGCGTGCCGTCAACTCTTTTTTGCGCATGGCACTATTATTTAAGGATAATATCCAAAAGATAACGATCGTATCGGAATTGGCAGATCCATTAGGGGACGAATTAAATAAGCTGTTATCTGAGGCTGGAATACCATGGTTGTGTACTCATGATATGGAAGGTACAGTTGAAGAGCTTGATGTCATCTATATGAATTCAATTGCATTCTTGGGGGATTCGTACAAGGCGATGGATAGCAACTTCAAGCTGCACGCTGGTAGTCCACTGAAAGAGGATGCGATTATCTTGCATCCGCTGGCGCGTCTCGGCGAACTGGACCATAGCCTTGATGATAGTAGACACAATCTTTACTTTGATCAGGCACATGGTGCTGTGTTTGTGCGGCAGGCCCTGTATATGGCGGTACTGGATAGGGTAAAAGATATTGGTGATAGGATCAATGTGGTGAAAGAAAATGAACTGGAATTACAAACTGTTTAAAAGTATAATATTTAATGAGTGGAATAACCGGATTTTTTAATCCTAAAGGAATTGGAGAAAATAGTAAGAACCTATTAAACGGGATGCTCAAAGCGATAGCACATCGCGGTTCAGATGGAGCGTATAGGTATGCAGATAGTCAGAAAGGGATAGCTATGGGGCATCAGTACCTGCATGTGAATGGTGATCGTGCTACCGCAAATCCAATATTTGAAAAAGAAAATGAGGTCATCGTAACGGCCAACGGACGGTTTTATGATTATAAAAGGACCCGTTTGGAGCTACAGTTTGAAGGTCATCGGTTTCTATCCAAAAATGATAATGAAATCATACTTCCGCTATATCTCAAGTATGGACAGGCATTCGTGGAGCATTTAAATGGAGAGTTTGCGAT
This sequence comes from Sphingobacterium paucimobilis HER1398, assembly GCF_000416985.1. GTDB lineage: Bacteria > Bacteroidota > Bacteroidia > Sphingobacteriales > Sphingobacteriaceae > Sphingobacterium > Sphingobacterium paucimobilis. The sequence goes on along the minus strand of NZ_ATDL01000022.1, from coordinate 256,536 downwards.
TTCACTTTTGGATCTGAAAAATAAAAAAATGATTTTGGCGAGAGATCGATTTGGAGTCAAACCGTTGTTTTATCATATCGCTGATGGAACGCTGTATTGGGGATCGGAAATAAAGTCAATTTTTGCACATCCTGCTGTAAGGCGTAGTCTGGATGCTAAGGGGATTGTGCATCAGCTGATGCAGACCATGGTATCGGGCTCTACCGCTTTTAAGGATATTCACGCAGTACGTCCCGGCCATATGCTGATAGTGGATTTTTCAACAGGTAGTATCGAGGCCAACGAAGTTAAATACTGGGATCTGGATTTTCCCAAAAAAGAAGAAAGGTTACAGGGCATTCCAGATGCGGTATATATAGAAGAAGTGCAGCAAAGGCTTTCGAATGCTGTAGCGGTAAGGATGGATGCAGACGTCGAGGTAGCAGCATATCTATCGGGAGGGATAGACAGTTGCGCCATACTGGGAATGGCATCCGCGTGGAGTCAGGACCCGCTGAAAGCTTTTACGATCAGCTTTGACAATGCAGATTATGACGAGGCCGCTATTGCCAAGCGGATGGCCAATAGTGTGGGTGCTGACCATACTAAAATTGTACTCACAGCCGAAGATCTGTACGGACCTAACTATGTCGATACGGTGTGGCATTCCGAACGCACGTTTTACAATACACTGGGCGTTGCTAAAAAACTGATGAGCCATACCGTAGTAGGAAAGGGGTGCCGCGTGGCATTGACGGGCGAAGGTTCGGACGAATTATTTGGGGGTTATCCCAGTTTTAAAAGAGATATGTTGAGGTATGGGATGAGTAACCAGCTACAGGGCGATGAAGCTAAGTCTTATCATAAGCTGATGGATCAGACCAATAAATTATTTACTGGAGCGATTTTATCAGATAGGGTACTTGCTCATGAAGCTATGGACGATGTATGTGGTTTTACGCCTTCGTGGATTCAACCTTGGATGCAGACACTGGAATTGGCAAGACCGTTACTGCACGACGATCTTACAGATCAACTGCAGGGTTATGATCCTATAGCAGGAATAGCAGATTCCTTGGATACGAAGAAACTCGAAGATAGACATGTATTGGATAAGGCGCAGTATACCTGGTGTAAAACGATGCTGGAGTGTCAGATATTGAACTGGGGTGGTGATCGCGTAGATATGGCAAATGGAATGGAGTCGAGACCTCCCTTTTTGGATCAGGAGGTGGTCGATATGGCTGTACAGATCCCGCCTCATCTCCGGATTAATGGAAATACGGAAAAATGGGTGCTGCGTGAAGCGATGAAGCGTATTATCCCGCAGGAACTGTATACCCGGGAGAAATTTGCTTTTATGGCTCCACCCGGTCATACTGATACGAATAAACAGAATGGCTTACAACAGCTCATGGCCACTTATATGAACGAAGAAAGTATAAGAGAAGTAGGGATATTCGATATAAAGAAGCTCAATACTTTTGTGGATCTGTACAAAAAAGATAAAAATCCGGTTTCGTTGACCCGAAAGGATGCTTTATTGAACCATATTCTTGGACTTCACATCCTTTGGCATCAGTTTGTGAAATAGTGGTATCCTTTAGCTATGTGTTCTGCACATAGCTAAAGGATATATAAAAAAATTATTTGACCACATAGATGGCCGCATGAAAGGGCTCTTTATTGATCAGTTCATTGGTGGTGCTACCCAGAAATATAGAGGGAATACTGTTACTGCCTTTTGCTGCTAGAACGACTAGGTTTGCCTGAAATAGCCTGCTCTCCCGGGCAATGATATCGGCGACACTCTTTTCTTTTCGATATTGTGTTTTTAATTGCCAGGTCGGTGGTATATTCAGTTTTTTGCTGAACTCTGCATACTGTGTCTTTGCGAGTTTTTCAGCTTTCAGCTGTGTAGCCTCATCGTCGATGAAAGGGAAGAATACACTCGGTATGTTGTATACTTTCAATACTTGCACCTGCTGGGCGCCCAGCTTTTCGACTTTAATCTTTACTTTGGAAAAGGTGGCACTGAAGTCGCTTGGAATAAGCAACCGCTCGATAGCGAAAGTATGCTCCTTGGGTACCAATAGAATATCGGCCTGAGATAGTCGGATAAGTTTCTGTGCCATGGCGCCAGTGCCGTTTTCGGCAGTCTTCCAGCCTAATAGAATCGTCGCTGTTTCCTTATGTGTTTTTACCCATTCGTTGATCCCAAACTCGGTGTTGTCGCCCTCTAAAAGGGTAAGGGTGTATGTGGTCTCATCGTGGAATATCTGCTGTACTTTGTGTTCTAGATTGCGCTGTATAATGGGAGCGATCTGTATGTCTTCGAGCATCTCGGTGAGGAGTTCGTCCAATTCGGATACTTTGATGTTGTGTATAAAATGGATGTGTCCGATATTATAATGGGACTGCAGCTGTTTGGCGTACCGTATCAATGTGTGGTCGTGATCCGTAAGGTCTAATGCGACTACTAATATCTTGTTCATGTCTCTGTCGTTTGTTCGTTTTAATTATTTATGTCCATTATCCGTAGAGGGAGTTGTATCTGATTCCACTGCAGTTCCATTCGATAGCTCGGCATTGTTCTCTTTTGCAGTAGTGACGGCGTCTTCTTCGCGCATAATCTTGGTGATAGAAGCTTTGTACGATTCGGTCTGCTTCATCTTGGCACGCCGCTGTTCCATGGTATAATCTTCGCGTATACCGATAAGGAGAGATATACACATGACAACCAATAGAATGGCAAATGGCATACCCGATATCGTGACCGCCGCCTGTAAGGTATTGAGGCCACCTCCTGTCAGTAGTGCCGCAGCAATAATCCCGGATAGTGATGCCCAGAGCACACGCTGTATCGCGGGTGTACGGCGCTGTCCACCGGAGGTAATGCTGTCTACAACCAGCGCACCTGAATCGGCAGAAGTGATGATAAAACTACAGATCAGGAGCATGCCCAGGATCTTGAAGATAATGGCGAAAGGGAACTTTTCGAAGAATACAAACAGCGCGGTAGAGATGTTTTCCTTGACAGCATCTACAAGTGCATAATCCCCGCCGATCAATCCCTGCATGGTGGTGCCACCGAAAGCGGAGAACCAAAGGAAAGTAACTAAGGCAGGCAGGAGCAGTACGCCTAGGACAAATTGCTTGATGGTACGTCCTCGGGATACACGGGCTATAAAGGTTCCTACGAAAGGAGACCAGGAAGCCCACCAGCCCCAATACATAAGGGTTACATTATTGTGCCAGTTGCTTTCACCATAATTACCGGACCAGGTGGCCATATCCACAAAGTTGTGGAGGTAGCTGCCGATATTCTGTATATACCCTTTCAGGATAAAGGCGGTAGGGCCGAGGAATAAAACGAGAAGAAAGAGGACGACGGCAATGCCGATATTGAGTTCGCTGAGGAATTTGACACCTTTATTGACACCAGAGACGACCGATATGGTAGCTATCCCAGTGATGGCTAGGATAATGCCGTATTGGAATAACAAGGAGCTAGGAATGCCAAATACGTGGCTCATACCGGCATTGATCTGGCCTACCCCAAAACCCAGTGTCGTGGCAAGGCCGAATAGGGTGGCCACGACGGCGACGACATCAATGGCATCGCCCATCCAACTGTAGATGCGGTCGCCAAGAATAGGATAGAAAACCGAACGTATCGTAAGAGGCATCTTACGGTTGTAAGTAAAATAAGCCAATGCAAGACCGATTACAGAGTAGATGGCCCACCCATGAATACCGTGATGCAGAAAGGAGAAGTTGATCGCCTCCTGAGCGATAAGTGAAGGATCGGCATCTGGTGCAAGTCGGGGTGGATCGATAAAATCCCGTACGGGATCGGCGATACTGAATAAGACAAGTCCATTCCCGATTCCGGCACTGAATAGCATGGCAAACCAGGCTATTCCTTTGAACTCGGGCTTGGCATCGGGACCACCGATGCGCACATCGCCATATTTGCCAAAAGCCAGGTATAGACAGAATAGAATAAAGGAATTGACAGAAAGGGTGTAGATCCATCCGCCTTTTTCAGAAACAAAGTCCTGCATGCGCGCAAAGACGACTTCGGATTCTTTGTGGAATAATAAGGCGAGAGTCACACTGACCACAATAATGATCAGCGTGGGGATGAAGACTGGTTTGTGTACAACAAATCTTGATGTTTTTTGGGGTGTAGATGATGTTTTTTTTGCAGACATAGATTTTATTTTATTAAACTCTCGGCATAGAAAACACGAGTACCGTAGGTAGATCAGGCTAAAAAAAATAGTTTCCCGTATGGTAGCATACAGAAAAACACTTTTGTAAAGCAGTGATGAAACTCGGTTTAAAAAGAATGTCTAGATCACTGGGAATCTAAACATAATAAGAGCATGCCAAAGGCATTTTAATATAGTTCGTCAGCAAATATAGGGCTTCTTGTCCTGTTTGTCAATGTTTATATCCAATTAAGTGTCAATTTCAGATATGGATATTTTTATTTTTTAGAAAAAAATAAAAACTAAAACAATTCTTTCTTTTTTATTGTATTACATTATATACATGCCCATTCGCTGTGTGTATGAAGACATAAATCCAAACTAAAATAAAGAGTCATCTCATCTACAGGATGACGCTATGAAAAACATAAATATGAAAACAACAACAAAAGGTATTTCGACCGTATGCAGGTTTGTTATGCTGTTTTTTGTCGGTCTTGGTCTTGGGACAGGCGCGGCCTATGCAAAAGATGGAGAAGCAAAACGTAAAAACAGCCTAGTTTCAGGTAATTTTATTACAGAATGGGATTTGAGTAAACCGCGACATCCTAGTGCGGGGGTGACAACGAGCATCAATTTTGGTGTGAATGTCAGTGGTACAGTTCACTATACATGGAGGAGTAGTGCAGGTGAGAGTGGTTCAGGGACTATCACTGCCAGTACGCCAAAACTTGAGATACGTGAGCTGCCCCAAGATGGTAAGATTACGTTAGAACTCGAGCCCGCGAATTTAACGGGGTTCTATATGAATAAGTCAGACGATAAACAGCGACTGGTGAATGTAGCACAATGGGGTACTGCTAAATGGTCGTCTATGGCGTATATGCTCTACGGATGTATTAGTCTAGATATAGATGCTGTGGATATACCTGACTTAAGCAGTACAGGCAGTGTGCAGGAAATGTTTACGGGATGTAGTTCCTTAACTGGTCCTCAGAATATAGCCGCGTGGGATATAAGCGAAATGATTTATATGTCAGGCATCTTCAAAGATGCGAGCTCCTTCAACCAGAATATCAGTGCTTGGGATGTTTCTTCCGGCACAGATATGTCCGATATGTTTTCGGGAGCCACTTCTTTCAATCAAAATCTTGGTTCGTGGAATTTGAAAGAAGTTACTAACCTGATTGGAGTGTTTGACAATTCAGGTATGGATTGTATGAACTATTCAGCGACATTGATGGGCTGGGCTGCGAATCCCAATACGAATATCATTACCGACGGTAGCCTCCATTTGGGCGCTACGGGGATCGAGTACGGTACCAATGCTCAAGCTGCACGTACGAAGTTGACTGGTGAAAACGGATGGCAGATTTACGGTGATGTTGACGGTAAAGGTATTTGTGAATCTGGAAGAGACTTTATCACCGAATGGGATATGAGCAAAACGGGGAGCTCAGCGGTAAATAGTCCTACAGCTATTACATTTAATGTGGAGGCAAATGGGCCTGTCGATTATATTTGGACAACATTGGATGGAACAACGGAGTCTGGTGTCCTTGCTGTGAACAACTCTAGAGCTACGATCCCAAATATACCAGTAGGTAGTAGATTTGTATTAAGTCTGGGATCTTCCAATTTAACCTATTTTGCTCTATATAATGCCGATTCCAGACGCTTGGTCGATGTCAAGCAGTGGGGGACCAGTAAATGGAAGTCGATGGAGAATGCCTATTCCAATTCCAGCCTGGAAAATGTCAGTGCTGAAGATATTCCTGATTTATCAGGGGTAACAAGTATGGAAGGTATGTTTCGTTCCAGCGGTAGCTTGTTGTCGGTAAGACATATCGGGCTATGGGATACCGACAACGTAAAGAATATGTCAAGTCTTTTCAGCTCTGCAGCATTGTTCAATGAAGATATTAGCCATTGGAAGACCAGTAATGTAGAGAATATGTCATTCATGTTTTGGCAGGCAGGAGCTTTTAACCACGCTCTTGACAGTTGGAATACTAAGAATGTAACTACCATGTCGAATATGTTTTGTGGTGCAGAAGTGTTTAACCAAGATCTTGACAGTTGGAATACCAGCAGCGTGACAGATATGCACGGTATGTTCGAAGGAGCTAAGGCATTTAATGGAAATATAGGCAGTTGGGATATCCGAAATGTAACCAATATGTCAATGATGTTTGAAAGTACAGAGAGCTTTAACCAAAACATCAGCAATTGGAAAATAGATGCAGCTGATAATATGGAGTATATGTTTCAGCATGCCAAAGTATTCAATCAGGATCTTAGCCAATGGAACACAGAGAATGTCACGGTGATGGGCTTCATGTTTAATGAAGCCAAGGCATTCAATCAGAATCTTGGTAGATGGAACTTGAGCAATGTAAATGGTATATCCAATATTTTTGATAATTCGGGTATGGATTGTATCAATTACTCGAACACACTGATCGGCTGGGCTACGAACCCCGATACACCAGATGACCTGTTCCTGGGTGGGGAAGGACTGACTTACGGTACCAATGCCCAAGCTGCCCACAATGTCTTGACGGTAGCTAAGGGCTGGGAAATAGCAGATGATGTAGCAGGTATAGAGGCTTGTGTGTCACCCAATTTGTTTATTACGGAATGGGATCTCAGTAAAAATTTAATCGCGGGTTATATTCGCTTCAAAGTTGAGGTTTCGGGAGAGGTAAGCTATACATGGGTCACCACGGACGGTACAAAATCGGGAGACGGGACGATATCTAACGGACAGACTGATGTTTATATTTCAGGACTGCCTGTGGGGAGTAAAGTCGTGTTGAATCTAGAATCTCAAAATTTAAAATATTTCTCGATTTCAGGGGGTGTTAAAGCGCACCTGGTCGATGTCAGGCAGTGGGGAACCAGTACATGGACGAATATGGAATGGGCTTTTTCAGGTGCGGAAAGTCTAACTGTAGTTACGGCAAAGGATATCCCAGATTTATCGCAAGTGAGGAGTATGTGGTATATGTTCGATGGTTGTAAAACATTGGTTTCTGTAACCAATATGGAATTATGGAATACAGAACATATCACGAAAATGGCTTGTCTTTTCCGTGGATCTACTCAGTTTAATCAGAATATCGGTAGCTGGAATACGAAGAATGTTGAGGATATGTCAGCGATGTTCTTGTGGGCAAAGTCCTTTAATCAGGATATTGGAAACTGGAATACTGAAAAAGTAAAGGATATGTCGACTATGTTTTCGGAGGCCGAAGCATTTAATCAGAACCTTGATAAATGGAATGTTGGAAGTGTAGAAAATATGGAGCGGATGTTTAACTATGCGTCATTATTTAATGGGAATATCGATAATTGGGATACCCAAAAGGTGACAACGATGGGATCGATGTTCTCTGGTGCATCGGCTTTCAATCGGGATATAACAGGATGGAATATCGAGCAAGTAGAGAATATGGAAAGCATGTTTTCGGAAGCGTCAGTCTTCAATCAAGACTTGAGCAAGTGGGATGTCCAGAATGTACAGGCGATGACAATGATGTTGTATAATGCCAAAGCATTCAACCAGGATCTGGGTGGATGGAATCTGAGTGCTGTTACTGACTTGTATCTTATCTTGGACAGTTCGGGTATGGACTGTTTCAATTACTCAAGTACGCTCAACGGTTGGGCAGCGAATCTGAATACGCCCGTTGACCTGCCTCTGGGGGGAGCAGGGCTCACCTATGGTCTTAGTGCTACGGAAGCACACGATAGGCTGGTCTCTGATAAAGGGTGGGATATCCCTGACGATATCGCCGGAATGGAATACTGTGCCGCACAGGTAGCGCAAACTATTGATCCGATAGCGGATATTGTGAAAATATACGGCGATCCAGCTTTTGACCCTGGAGCTACGGCGACATCAGGGCTGGAAGTGAGCTATGTGTCGGCTGATAATAGTATTGCTGAGTACAACAGCGCCAATAAAGTAATCGAAATCAAAAAAGTAGGTGTCGTAAGGATTACCGCTCAGCAACCGGGCAGCGTTAAGTACCTGGCCGCACCGGATGTTACTTTTGAATTGACCGTCAAACCGGCAGCGCTTACTGTTGCTGCACAAGCGAAAACAAAGATGTACGGTGATCGTGATCCGGAACTTAGTTATATGGTTAATACCAATGATCTGAAGAACGGGGATACCGATGCGGTGCTTACCGGTAAGTTGACCCGTATCCCAGGAGAAGACGTGGGAACTTACCCCATCGAACTTGGCAGCCTAGAGGCAACCAATTATACGATTGATTACGTGGGTGCCAACTTGGAGATTACCAAAGCTGCGTTGACGGGGCTTCTGCTAGAGGACGTTGAGTTCGATTACGATGGTACGGCAAAAAGCCTGCTGTTGAAAGGAACAGGAATTGAACTGCTGGATGTAGAGTATCATGGCAATAATCAGATCAATGCGGGCAGTTATAAAGTGACTGCCGAAGTAAAGGCGAATGCCAATCATGAGGGTGGTGTGTTTACAGCAACTTTGTTGATCCATAAAGCTAAGCAGACCATTACTTTCCATGCGCCAGAGGAGATCAAAAGAAGTACACCGACGATCACTTTGGAGGCTATTGCTACGTCGGGGTTACAGGTAGCTCTACATGTGAATGGAGCACCAATCAAGATGTCGACCAAGGAGGAAATACGAGAGCTTTTGAAGGGGGCGACGTTGGTAGTCACGGCAGTACAACCAGGCAATGAGAATTATGAGGCGGCTGTTCCAGTGGAAGCTACTATCCGTATTGTCGATGACGAAAAGAGTACGGTCATTCGTCCACATAGGGCTGTGTCACCTAACTATGACGGTATCAATGAATTCTTCCAACTGGACGGTATTGAAGATCATCTGGACAATAAGGTGACGATCTTCGACAAGAACGGTGTGGTAATGGCGGAAATTGTCGGGTACAACAATCAGGATAAGAAGTATACCGGCGAGTGGCACCGGGACGGTACTTATTATTACTACTTGGATGTCAAGGAGAACGGTAAGTGGAGAAGGGAGAAAGGATATTTTGTAGTAAGGAGATAATATGGAGATAAGGTTGTAAAGTTAGGTTATCAGGTTACGTAGTTATGGAGGTTATGACTTCCATAACTACGTAACCTCATTACTCGATAACTACATAACAAGATAACAAGATAATCCCGATGAAAAATCGGGATTCCGATAAATCGGAAGACACTAGACACGATAACTTGATAACATGATAACAAAGAAAATAATCCTAGGTATACTGTCCCTGCTTCCTTTGGCGGGGATAGCCCAGCACGGGGTGAGTTACAATCAGTTTGGGCAACTTCGTAACTCGTTCAACCCGTCCCTCAGTACGATGGATGAAGGAGGAAGCCTTGCTACGCTGGGACGCAGCCAGTGGACAGGGGTCGATGGGGCGCCCAAATCGGTGTGGGTTACCGGGCATGGTATGATCAAAAACTTGGGACTGGCCATCGGTGGAGATTTTAAGCACGCTTCACTGGGCGTGGTACGGGAGAATGAAATCACAGCCTACGCAGCTAAGGCGGTACAGCTGAGCGAAAATGAATACCTGAGTCTGTCCATGGGGGGAGGCGTACTCTTGTACGAGGGCAATTACCGCCAACTGGACGATCAGGATCCCGCCTTCTGGGAAGATGTACGGGGTACGGCGGGTGTGCTGAGTGTCAGTACGTCCTACTACCAAAAAGATAAGTTTTATATCGGTGTGGCGATGCCGCGCTTTTCCCTCAAGCGGAATACAGATCGGGAGTACGAATTCCGGGATGTGATCTATGTGACGGGAGGGATGCTGATCCGCTTGGATGATACCTTCAAGCTGCGCCCGTCTTTCTTGGTGAGTCACATGCAGGAAATGTCGCCACGATATGATATCAGTGTGCTGGCCTTTGCGGGGCCGAAGATCGGCCTGGGGATGGGCGTACAGAATCAGGGTGATCTATCGGGACTGCTGCAGCTCAATTTTGGCAACTTTGGCGTGGGCTACAGTTATCAGTTCAGTGTCAATGGGCATACGCTCAACCAAAAGATATCGACCAATACACATGAGGTAGGTTTCCGCTATCGCATTGGAGGAATAGGATTATTGTAGGGAGACTAGGCCGTACAAGCTGATAAGATAAAACCGTGAAGCGATGAAGCTTTACGGTTTTATTTTATAGCGGCGTGTAGATCGTGCAATCTAACACGGTTTATTATTTGCTTTTGAAAAATACCACGGTGCCATTTTTTGTAAGGATGGCTTCGGCCTGGTGTTCGGTAAAGGTATAGTTCTCATTGCTATACTGAATACCCGAAGCAGTAGTGTCTTGCGTCATATGAATCGTGTCCTGACCAAAAACAACAGTAGCGGTACCAGCTGTATTGTCAAACGTCAAGTTGAGCTTGTTTCCCTTGTCGTCGGTCAAAGAATCCACGATAAGCTTGGTTTCCTCTGTCTTTACAGGAGTTTCTATGGTTGTAGATTGATCTTCCGTAGTTTGCTTATTGCCATTCTGGCAAGCGGTTGTACCCAATAAAGCGCCCATGAGCAATAGGCTCCAGTATCTTTTTTCCATTGTACATATATTTGTTGTATACAAAGTTATAAAAAAAAAGCATTTAATTGCTTAGGTAACTAATGTGGTTTTTCTTCTGTTTAACATAATTAAATTTATCTGTAACAATAGGGAGAAAGTAAGGAAAGGACTGAACAATAACGCCAATGGCTTGTTAGCTTAAATAAAGTAACAATTATTCAGATACGACTTGCCTATGTCTTTACTTACGGTAAATGAAAATGGATTGTACTGCAAACAGGGGGATTTTTATATCGATCCCTGGCGACCTGTAAAAGTGGCGTTAATCACGCATGGACACAGCGACCACATGCGGTGGGGGATGAAACATTATATCTGCCATCACCACACGGTACCTATCCTGAAATTGCGATTGGGCATAGAACAGTCGGTAGAGGGAGTGGAATACGGCGAGGCATTGGAGATGAATGGCGTCTCGGTCTCTTTTCATCCGGCGGGACATATTATTGGATCGGCACAGATACGACTTTCCTATCAAGGTGAGGTATGGGTATTTACCGGGGATTATAAGATGGAACCCGATGGCGTTAGTGTGCCGTTTGAATCGGTACCATGCGATCACTTTATTTCTGAATGTACATTTGGCCTGCCTATCTATCGTTTTCCAGCACAGACCCTGCTCTATCAGGAGATTAATGATTGGTGGCGGTCTAATGCGCAACAGGGATATAATACCGTGCTGTACGGTTATGCATTGGGTAAGGCGCAGAATATATTGGCTCATCTCGACGGGGCGATTGGTGATATTTATCTCCATGGGGCAGTTGCGAATGTCAATGATGCGCTCGAAGAGGTCGGTTATCAGTTCCCGGGTAGGCGTATAGCGACAGATAGTGACCGGCGTACTATGGAGGGGGCGTTGATCGTGGCGCCGCCATCGGCTGATAATACGCCCTGGGTGAGGAAGCTAAAGCCCTATAGAGAGGGGATGTGCAGTGGCTGGATGCAACTCCGGGGATCGCGGAGAAGACGATCGGTAGACAAGGGGTTTGCGCTGTCGGATCATTGCGATTGGAATCAGTTGAACAGCGCTGTGGAACGGAGCGGTGCTTCACATATTTACCTGACGCATGGCTATGAAAGTAATTTTGCACGTTGGGTAGCCGAACGATATGGTAAGCAGTCGGCTGTATTGAAAACGCTTTATAACGATGAGATGGAGGAGGAGGGATGGATTTCGTAACCTTGTTTGAACATCTGGACAGCACGACAAAGACCTCGGAAAAGGTAACCGCGATAACGGATTATCTTCACGCTGCGGATGAAACGGAAAAATTGTTGGCAGTCGCCGTATTAATGGGGTATAAGCCCAAAAGACCTGTCAAGACAACCGAACTCCGGCTCTGGGCTGCTGAGATAACGGAAATACCACTGTGGCTGCTGGAGGAGTCGTATTATGTGGTAGGGGATCTGGCGGAGACGCTTGCGCTGCTGCTCACTGCGGATCACGCTTCGGATGTGTTCGAGCTGCGGGCTATTTTGCAGGATATCATGCTGATGCCGACCTATTCTCCTGCACAACAGCGACAGGCTATAGAGGCCTATTGGAAAAAGTTTGGGGGTACAAGTCTGTTTCTGTTCAACAAGTTATTGACCGGCAATTTCAGAGTAGGGGTATCGCGAAAATTAGTGGTCAGGGCGCTTTCGGAATATCTGGCGATGGAAGAAGCCGTGGTGGAGCACCGTGTCATGGGCAAATGGGATCCCTTCGAAGAAAGTTTTAATACCCTGTTCCATCAGCAACTGCTGGAGGAAAAGCACTTCTTACCTTATCCTTTTTTTCTGGCTTATCCCGTGGATCCTGTTCTTTTTGATGGTGCAGCGATTGAAGATTGGATCGTGGAGCCTAAGCTCGATGGGATTCGTGGGCAGATCATCGTCCGGCAGGGCGAACTATTTGTATGGAGCCGGGGAGAGGACTTGATGACCGAGAAGTTTGTCGAGTTTGACGAACTCACCACGATATTGCCCGATGGTACCGTCCTGGATGGGGAGATCATTCCCTGGAAGAATGGGCGACCATTGGATTTTCAATTGATGCAGACCCGTATCGGCCGCAAGAAGATAAGCCGAAGGCATCTGGAGGATGTGCCACTGGTGATGGTCTGTTATGATATCCTGGAGTGGAAGGGTATCGATCAACGTGATCGACCGCTGCTCGAACGGCGTGCGCTCTTGGAGCAGGTCTTACAGACCTACCCAGTAGAAAATAGATTGAAATTATCCGAGATAAAGACGTTTGACAGTTGGGAAGCGGCAGATCTATTTCGGGTCGAAGCCCGGCAGCAACAGGCCGAGGGACTGATGCTCAAGCGTAAGGACAGTCCCTACGAGGTAGGGCGCAAACGGGGCAATTGGTGGAAGTGGAAGACGGATCCGATGACGGTAGATGGCGTACTTATATATGCGCAGTCGGGGCATGGCCGACGTGCTAATTTATTCACGGATTATACCTTTGCGGTATGGGATGGGGATGCCTTGGTGCCTTTTGCGAAGGCTTACTCGGGACTGACGGATAAAGAACTGTTACAGATTGACCAATGGATCAAACGCCATACGGTAGAAAAATTTGGCCCTGTACGCAGTGTCCAGCCAGTGCTGGTATTTGAGTTGGCGTTTGAAGGAATCAGCCGGAGTTCGCGGCACAAGTCGGGAATCGCCCTTCGATTTCCACGGATCTTGCGCTGGCGCAAGGATAAGACTGCGGCGGAAGCGAACACCAAGCAGGATTTGTTAAATTTGATAAACGCTAAGCATGAATCCAATAGCTGAGGTTTGGTTTTTTAATCAAGGGTGGCAGCCGCATGGTTTTCAGAAGGAGACCTGGAAGGCTATTGCAGCGGGGAGATCCGGCCTATTGAATGCACCGACGGGCTTCGGTAAGACCTTTGCCCTGTGGTTTGGCATTCTGCAGCATTATTATGAAGACAAACACTTTCGCCGACGGCAGAAGAAATTTAAAACAACTAAGCTGCATGCGCTATGGATAACACCGCTGCGGGCCTTGTCGAAGGAAATATATAAAGCCACACAGGCGGTGAGTGCCGAGCTGGAACTGGATTATCGGATCGAATTGCGTACAGGGGATACGACTACTGCGCAACGGCAGAAGCAACGTACATCTCCGCCGCAGGCACTGATCACCACGCCAGAAAGTGTCCACTTGATCTTAGCATCCAAAGGGGCAGCGGATTATTTTAAGCACCTGGAGTTTATCGTGGTCGATGAATGGCATGAGTTGATGGGCAGTAAGCGTGGTGTACTTGTCGAGTTGGCATTAAGCCGATTGAAGGCCATCAATCCCAAACTGAAGATATGGGGCGTGTCGGCTACCATCGGAAATCTCGAGGAAGCGCAGAAAATATTGTTGGGGAAAGACCATAAAGGGGTATTGGTACGGGCGCAAATACAGAAGAAACTATCGATCGAAACTGTGTTTCCGGACAATTTGGAGCGATTTCCCTGGGCAGGTCATCTGGGGATCAAACTCTTGGATAAGGTGGTCGATATCGTGAATCGCTATGGAACGACACTGATCTTTACCAATACACGATCGCAGGCTGAAATATGGTATCAGCATATCATTACGGCCTATCCGGAGTTTGCAGGACTATTGGCCATACACCACGGCTCCTTGAGCGATGAGATCAGGCAGTGGGTCGAGCAGGCCCTGCATGAGGGTAAACTCAAAGCTGTGGTGTGTACCAGCAGCCTGGACCTGGGTGTTGATTTTCGCCCTGTGGACTGTGTCGTACAGATCGGCTCACCTAAAGGGATAGCGCGCTTTTTACAACGTGCTGGCCGCTCGGGGCACCGCCCTTATGAAACCTCGCATATTTACTATGTCCCTACCAATTCGCTGGAGATTATTGAGGGTGATTCGCTGAAATACGCAGTTGCACATCATATTGTCGAGCAGCGCATACCGTATATCCGCAGCTTTGATGTACTCCTGCAATACCTGATGACCTTGGCGGTAGGGGATGGTCTAGAGGCAAATGTGGTTTTTGAGGAGGTCAAGAAGACGCATTGTTTTGAAAGTATCACGGAGGACGAATTTGCACAGTGTATGGCTATGCTGGTCCACGGTGGTAAATCATTGTCAGCTTACGCTGATTTTCACCGCTTGGTATTGGTCGATGGACTGTATAAGGTCGAAAGTCGCAAGTTGGCGATGCGGCATCGCCTCAGTGTTGGCGCTATCGTATCTGATCTCATGATGCGTGTGAAATTTATGTCTGGGAAATACTTGGGGAGTATCGAGGAGTCCTTTATCTCCCGATTGAAAGCAGGGGATGTGTTCTGGTTTTCCGGAAGACAGCTGGAACTGATACAGGTTCGCAATATCGAGGCGATCGTCAAGCCCAGTACACGCAAGACGGGGGTAGTCCCTTCGTGGATGGGTGGGCGCTTTTCTATATCGCCGGATCTAGGTGTCGCTATCCGGCATAGCTTTAGCCATATCCATAAGAGATCGGGGAAAAGCGACGAAATCAAATTCCTGCAACCTTTATTTAAGGAGCAGGAGAAGCGATCGGGATTGCCTCAGGAAGATGAATTATTGGTCGAGTATATCCATACCAGGTATGGATATCATCTTTTTGTGTACCCATTTGAAGGAAAACTTGTGCATGAGGGCGTGGCGCAGGTATTGGCGTATCGCTTTGGAAAGATACAACCCGTGACTTTCAGTATCGCAAGTAATGAATATGGCTTTGAACTGCTGTCCGCTACACCGTTTTCGATCGACCAAAAGCTGATTACCGAATTGCTTGCTCCAAGCCACCTGCATCAGGATATTACGGCAGGTATTAATGTACAGGAAATGGCACGGCGACGCTTTAGGGATATTGCCGGTATTGCCGGTTTGGTGTTTCAGGGGTATCCCGGAAAGCAGATGAAGAGTAAGCATCTACAGGCCAATGCGGGACTGTTCTTTTCGGTTTTTGAGGACTACGATCCCCAGAATCTCCTATTGCGGCAGGCTTATGATGAGGTTTTTGACTTTCAGCTGGAGGAAGGACGGATGCAGCGTGCCTTTGATCGCATCAGTAGTCACCGCATTGTCCTGACTTTCCCCGATAAGTTGACGCCATTTGCATTTCCTATCTTCTCGGAGTCGTTTCGGGAGCGGTACAGTAATGAAGATTGGCAAAGTCGCCTGGAAAACTTAAAATTGCAATTGGAAGGAAAAATCGAATAATGGAAAGGCTACTGTATTGGCGGGGATTGGAATTACAGATGCTGGTGGACAAGGTCTTATATATCTCAGCGTATGGTATGCTGGTGTTGTCCGATTGGCATCTGGGTAAATTAGGTCACTTCAGACAAGAGGGGATATTCGTCCCGCCTATGCAACTGCAAGGGGAGCTGGCGAGGCTGAGTGGATTGTTGGAAAGGCTTCCTGTACGGCAGGTGGTATTTCTGGGTGATCTGTTTCATTCGGCCTGGAATCGGGAATGGGATGACCTTATGGAATACTTGCAGGGAGTTAAGGGGGTGGACTTTATTCTAACCATCGGGAACCATGATGTACTTCCCGATGCTTTTTTACGGGACTCTCCCCTGATCGTGGTAGACAGCCTTTCGCTCGAGGAAGGAGTGGTCTTGTCCCATGAACCGGTCCATGTGTCCCCCGAAATCTTGAATATTGTGGGGCATGTACATCCCGGGACGGAAATCTATGCCAAGGGAAGGCAACGCTTTAGGCTTCCTTGTTATCATCTGCAGGGTAATGTGCTTACGCTTCCAGCATTCGGTCAGTGGACAGGGCTGCATATATGTAGAAAAACAGTCCATAATAGGTTGTTCGCTATTATGGGCGACGAAATTGTAGAGGTGTTATAGTTTGCTTTTATACGGGGGCACCGCTATGATGAAGTGCCACCGTATGTATATGAGAAGAAAGCATTAGGATCTAATCTCCCGTCGCATGAAAAGAGCATAGGATACGGCGAATAGAAGTAGCGTAAATGCGATCAGCCCACTCAATTGAGGCCATACCAGCATTAAACTATTTCTTAGCGATATACTACTTGGTATAGCTCCGGCCATTTGTTCCATAGATACGGGACCCAAACTTCTGACCATCGGCATCAGAAGCGTTGTAGAAGCATCCACATAGAGTTGACTTGGAGATATCCGAAGAATATTTAGGATTACCTCATTATAATAAGCTATTTTGTCTGCAGAAAGATAATTTGGATCTGGAATAAAAGCTTTTATCGCAATATTGATAACCACTTGAAAAAAAACCGTGAAGAATAGCCATATACCTATTGCTGTCAATGCCGAGGTGGCAGGTTGCCTGAAGCGAATGGATAACAGGACTGCAATACTAAGCCAAAAACCTACGTATAGCACAGTCATCCCATTAAAAGCTAGTATACGGACGACTTCCTGCCATTCGATAGGGATACCACTGATGCACATAGCATAACCCACAATTAGAAAAGTCAGAGAGAAGAATAATATAGCGACAATCAATAAAGGGGCGAGAAATTTGGCTAAGATAAGATTGTCTCTATACAGCGGCTGAGCCATTAGACGTATTAATGATCCATTATTGTTTTCCGAGTTGACTGCATCGAATCCCAGGCTAATGCCTAATATAGGTGCAAGGAAGCTGAGGAATATATGAAATGCAGGAATGGAATCATCTGTCAATGTCAATAGCTTGAGGTAGAAAAATGAAGTACTGCTGTTATCAGTGGCTACAAATGCGGATTTAATATTGCTTAATGACGAGTACATTGATGCGATAAATGTCAATACAATCAATGTTAACAATATGATGAATCTCCAGCTTCTGATATGCTCGGCCACTTCTTTGCGCAACAAGACACGCAGGGGAGATCGGACTTCGTTACCCCCGTTGCTTTCTGAAAAACGTCTTTTTAAAGACTCCTTTAGATTTTTCATTACTAACACTTAGATTTTTTTCGTTTTTGAAATATTCGAGATAGATTTCATCCAATCCATAGGTTTTCTGTTGGACACCTATTAAATCATATCCCTTTTGAACTACATATCGTACCATCTCAGCGGTCTGGTCATGGGTAGACATTATTTCCAGTTCGTCTTCGTGTACAATTACCTCCTGCACACCAGATAGAGCTTGCATGTCCTTTTCCAATTGATCGGATACAGGTTTGTCGCTTGGAAATCGCAGGACGGTGACGTATCCGTTTTTATTAAATAATTGTTTTGATAAACTGGGGATATCACCATTTGCCAACAGCTTACCATCCACAAATATTCCAACACGATCGCAGACCTGCTGTACATGATGGAGGTGGTGCGAGGATAGGAGCACGGTCAACTGTTCTTCTTCGTTCAGTTTTTTGATGAGAGCAAGAAAGTCCTTCACACCGCTCGGATCAATACCGAGCGTAGGTTCGTCCAGGATAATCACTTCAGGCTTTTTGATCAACACATCAGCGAGCCCTAAGCGCTGCTTCATGCCTCTGGAAAATGTAGCAGTTTTTTGGTGCATATTGTTTTTCAGTCCAACGATATCCAGCAATTCGATAGCCTTTATTTGGGCTTCATTTTCAGAAAGACCGTTTAGCCTACCGATAAAAGAAAGATTCTCGAGCGCAGTCATATGTCCATAAAATCCTAAGTTATCAGGTAAGTATCCGACTTTCTGTTTTACGGCAATAGGGTTACGTGTAGCATCATGCCCACATACATGCGCTTGTCCCGATGTAGGTTCGCTAAGCCCCAGCAGCATAAGGATTGTTGTCGTCTTGCCAGCTCCATTTGGCCCCAAAAGGCCATATATTTCACCCTTGTTTATATCAAGGAAAAGGTTGTCTACAGCAATTTTATTTTTATAATGCTTGGATAACCCTCTTAGTTTTATAATAGGATTATTCATATCTGTTCGATTTTCAATTGTTTTTAACCAGCTTACCGCCTACCGTATTTTCGAATCAATATATAAATAAAGCCAATAGCCAGAATGATCAATAACATGCCCAGCCAACCGGTCAGGAGCGAAGTTTTGATCTCCATCCGGTATGCCAAAGAAGATTCGAGGTTACTGTTTTTAGCCGATACATTGACCATATAATCACCGGCTATAGTTTTGTCTGGAACTTTAATATTGACTTTTACATCCTTTGTCTTACCAGGTTCGAGTTTGTCTATTTTATCCACTTCGAAGCTCGATTCCCATTTTGAAGGCAATTGTGTCGTCAGTTCAATATTCTCCAAAGGCATGGACCCCGTATTTTTTATCGTAAGGAATATCTCTTTCTTACTTCCAGTTGTCGTATTACCGCTTAGTACCTGGTTTTGAGTAGAGATTTCCATTTTGTAGGTGCCCTTTATAACAGATTCCAGCTTGACCACCGCGGTATCACCTTGGTTTATAGCTCTAACTGGGATGATATGTTTTTTTATATCCGCAGTATACGATGGTGTTATTTCTATACTAATCTCTTTACTGGTATTTGGCTCTACGTTGATTGACGTTACCTGCATACCCTCGGTTTTATAGGCAACTGACCATCCCGGGGGCAAGCTAGATTGTAGCTCATATATTTTTTCCTGTCCACTTGGGTTAGTGATAGAACCATTATATCGGAATACCTCTGTAGAAGGAGCCTCCAGATTGATCAATCTCACTTTGAAATTTGGACTTAAAGCATTGTTGGCTTCCTGAGCCGCTACATTTTGGACAGCGAGTGATGCAGGGATACATGCGAGAATTAAAGCTTTTGATACGATTCTCGACTTCAGATGTTCGGTAATAATGAATCCTTTAAACATGATGTAATAACTAACAATTATATATTAATAGCTTTTAGAAAATGTCTTGAATAAAATTGTACCTTTTTAGGTCTAGAATCCAAAATTAGCTTTTGTAGATATTTGCGTCAAGTATAATTTTAAAAAAATTGCGCCTCTTACTTTTTTTAATAAATATTTTTGTCCCGTCCTAAAGCGATGGTGAGCAGTTCAATGCTGGATTTCAGTAAGGTTCTCGAGAGTATTCATTCTGTTACTAAGAATATAAACATCAAAAAGGTTTAAGAGCGGTACTGACTCTTCTTCAGTTCAAACCAATCTGTTATGTCACCATCATAGTCAAAAGTCTCCGTAAGTTCAAAGCCTAGTTTCGTCAAAACGTTTTTTGATTTTTTATTATCAGGGTCAGTTATCGCAAAAACGACGTCAATCCTTAACTGTTTAAAAGCATAATCTAAAATTGCTCTTGAAGACTCGCTTGCATATCCTTTACCCCAATGCTTTGTTTTAAATCGGTATCCCAACTCATAAAAATTAATACGATTATTCAGCGGTTCCCTATAATATTTCAATCCAGCCCAGCCTATGCATTCATTCGTCTCTTTATTGATCACAGCCCAGCGCGCTACTCCATTTTCTTTGTATTGCCGTTTTAGCATTTTGATTACCGCCGTAATTTCAGCAATTGATTCTACGGGTTTGTTTTCAATGTATAAGTGTACTGCAGGATCAGAATCCATTTCAAAGAGATCTTTTTCATCACTAAAATCTAGTTCTCTTAATATAAGTCGAGGTGTTTCTGCTATCAGCTTCATGATTTTGCTTTCTTAAATATATCAAATAAGGCACAGATTATAAAATTACCTCGCTGTACAGAGTCGGGTTGTGTTTTACTAGCAATTTGTTAAAGATCGTGCTGTGCTTTATACTTCACTGTTGGTTAGTAAGTAACTTGCCAAAGGGAAGAGACAAAATGATCACCATTTAACATAAATATACTTTGTCGGTATTTTGAAATTCGATATGAATAGGGGATAGTGGGGTATATTTGTCTTTGACTTTTGTAACACAAGGTTACGTAGTAGTACAATTAGATCCTACGATTTATGTCGATACAGGATTAGGTAGAGGGCATACAATTTTTTGAATTGACTATGGTATACATCAGAACTCCTGTAGTGTTGTTGCTCTTGAAGCGAAAAGGGGGTAAGCATTTCGGCGCTAAAGATATTATCATCTGCACAGATTTTACTTATCATATTAATGAAATGAGTAATGGTCATGCACACTGAAAATAAAACCTATACTAATCAGTGTACATGACCATATATTATAAAAGAATATTAAACAGCGACTTTACGTTCATTTTCGCGCTCCCATATCCGATGACCTTTCATGATCGTTATGAAACGATCTTTGATTTCTCCATCAGATTCCAATACAATACCATTATCTATATTCTTTGCGCTAATCAATGTCAATCTCAATAAATCTTCTGCCTGTTTTGCAAAAGCTATTGCTTTGCAATGTCTGAAAGCTTCATTTATAAACTGTATATAATCAGGTTCCTGCGCCAACAGATGGATAGAATCACCTGCAGGCGTATAAAATGCATCGAAGCATACTGAAGCATCCGTCAGATAAGTGTGCTGTATTTCTTCCTGGCCTCCTTCCATAAAAGATAGCATACCGACTTTTGTACTTACCAATACTACTTCTGCACCTTCTTTTTGCAAAGGTATTCTCAATTTATCAATACTGCTTTTACTGACCCCGTCAGCTACGAGGAACGCAATTTTACGAGTCGCTATTGTTCCTTGGCCTGGTTTCGTAGCCATACTTAAGGCAGCAGAAGTCATGATTTCTGGTTTAGGCGCTTTGATTGGGTAATTGGGATGGTTGGCTCTTGCGAATTGCAATGTCAGCTCATCTAGGGTTTTTGACGGTTCTAAGCCCAGATTCTTTCCGACCGCAATTGCCAGTTCGGGTTCCACCTGATATAACACAGCCAATTCTCGACGCCGCACGTCAATATCATTTACTTTAGAAAGTTCAAAGCTAAATGCGCTTATGATATGTTTTTGTTCAGGTGTGGTCTGCGAATGGTAGAAAAGTCTAGCTTGGGTAAAATGATCTGCAAACGAAGGACTTCTTCCTCTTATTTTTTTTGCGTCTATCTTTTCGTTATGCGATTCAAATCCTTTTTCTCCCTTCAGTAGCGCATGGTATGGGCAACCACCACCTAGGCTGTTTGGAAAATAGGACACCTTGCCTTTCAGAATATCCTGCCTGCCGATTCCATCTTTTTGATTGTTGAACTTACCTTCTACGGGTCTATTGATAGGCAATTCATGAAAGTTAGGACCACCCAGGCGATAATTCTGTGTATCGGCGTATGAAAACATACGTCCCTGTAGTAGCGGATCGTTACTGAAATCGATTCCTGGGACTAACCGGCCCGGATCAAACGCTACCTGTTCCGTTTCCGCGAAAAAGTTCTCTGGATTACGGTTCAGTGTCATCGTCCCGATTAGTTTTACAGGAACCAGCTCCTCAGGGATCAATTTGGTAGGATCCAATATATCAAAGGAAAATTTCATTTCATCTTCTTCAGGTATCAATTGTACGCCCAGATCCCACTGCGGGTAGTTCCCCTTGTCAATAGCCTCCCAAAGATCCCTACGATGGAAATCCGCATCATATCCTGATATTTTCTGAGCTTCCTGCCAAGCAACCTGATGCACGCCCAGTCTAGGCTTCCAGTGAAATTTAACAAACGTAGCTTTCCCTTTTTCGTTTATCAATTTAAAAGTATGTACACCAAAGCCTTCCATCATGCGCAATGATCTCGGTATCGCTCTATCGGACATTATCCAAAGGGACATATGTGCAGCTTCAGGCATCAATGATATGAAGTCCCAAAAAGTATCATGGGCCGATGCCGCTTGTGGCATTTCATTATTCGGCTCAGGTTTTACTGCGTGGACCACATCGGGAAAATTCATCGCATCCTGTATAAAAAACACTGGAATATTGTTCCCTACGAGATCATAATTACCTTGTTCCGTATAAAATTTAACCGAAAACCCTCTGACATCCCGAGCCAGATCTGTAGAGCCCTTAAATCCGGCCACAGTAGAGAAACGTACAAATACAGGAGTTTTAGTCCCTTTCTCCAAAAACTGAGCTTTAGTATATTTCGATATATCTGCCGTTGCTTCAAATATTCCGTGTGCACCAGACCCTCGAGCATGTACAACACGTTCAGGAATCCGTTCTCTATCAAAGTGGGCCAGCTTATCCTGGTATATAAAATCTTCCAACAATGATGGTCCTCTTTCGCCTGCTTTCAGCGTGTTATTGTTGTCATGAATAGGAACCCCATCATTTGTTGTCATTCGCTTACTGCTGTTATCTATCACATGGCTATCGATGATTTCTGTTTTTTTGTTTGTGTTTTTATTTTTCATGGCACAATATTTATTTATAAGCTGGTTGTATATTCTCTAATCGTAATGGGGTATTTTGATTCATCAGGTTTTGGTTTGGGAAATATTGCCCCTATTTTATAGCGATCGTTTATTCCTTGTTTTAGATACCTGGCATCAAAAGAATAACAAGTTTTAAATGGAAAAGTTTTAAGAATTCTATAATCGGATAAAAAGCTGAGAGTGAGAACTGAATACTTTTCGGAGAACGGGTTGTACTGTAAAAGAAAGCCGTCCCGAATTTAATTCCGGACGGCTTTCTTTTATTTAATGTTTCTGTTTATTCAGGGTGATCTATCCAATTCCATGTAGTGTGCCTGGGCTACGAGAAAAGCAAAAACATTCCCGAATATGATTGAGTTATGTACATGCCATCCTCCTGCAGAAGTACCCGCTTCTGGCGAACTCGACTGTGCCGCTCTTCCATATGCAGTATGCGCGACGGGGAAGTTCTGCTGGTTGGTTGCATAGGGCTCAATGGTGGTACTGCTGTATTGGCCCCATTGCTTTTCGTTGGATAGAAATCCGGTATCACCTACATAGAATAAATTAAATGTCTTATGACGGAACATAGATACACTACCTGGCTGTTGATTGTTTCTATTCACCGCTGATTCCGTATAAACAAATATTTTCTGCTTTTCACTCGCTGGTATGTTTTCTATATAGAAAGTCGATGAACCATCCTGCCCCCAGTATTTTCCGCGGGTGTCACCAAATGGCCAGCCCAGTACGTCAGAGTCTACATTATTTAATTTGTAAATAGAACCACTTACATCATATAATTTCATCGTTACCGCAGAAGAGTTAAATATCCGTTGGAAGAAAGCTTCCGGTCGTCCATAATTTGCATTTTCTATCATTAAGAATACAACTCCTCCTCGTCGGATGTATTTTTCCAAAGCATCATAATCTGCCACTGTGAATCCCGAAAACATACCAGCTATTATAATGTCAGGATAGTTTGCCGGATTGGCTAAGGCATCCCGTAGCTTATTTGCTCCAGAGGTCTGTACATCATGTGTAAATCCTTCCACCCGTAAGTATTCGCTGACAGAGCTGAAGTTTCTTACATCCCGTAGGAATGCTCCTGATGCTTTGTCGGGGTTGGATGCGGCATAGCTGTATACCGAATTACCTTCGATATGCAGAATAGTCTTTCTAGGTATCACTTTGTAGATATCGATTTTGGCATAGTGTACCTTTCCTTTTCCTCCTGTACTGAATGCGAAGGTCCGGTTTTGGACACTTAAGTTTTCGACCGGTAAGTTTTCTGTGATCCCGTTAGGTAGTATGACGGAGAGTTGATCTATGTCAAGTGTATAACTACGCGCTGTGAGCTCTGCTGTGTAATACCGAGCTTCTACCTGACGCTGCGAATCATCTTCTACCACAGTAAATGTCAGATTATTAAGCGGCACTGTAGAGAGTGCAGCCCCCATAGTACCGTTTTTTATGTTGAAAGCCCCAGTCTTGATACTCGTATTCTGTGCAAATTTAGCCAATAGGGTAGATATGTTGCCGAATAGCCCACGGGTATCCAATCGCACTTTTACCTGTTGCAATTGGTGCTTAAACACGATTGCTACAGGGGTATTACCCGTAGCGGTAGCAGTTACCGTTCCTCGTGCATATAGAAAAGGCCTGTCCGCTCTCGTCTGTACTTCTGGATTGTTCGAGTTTAAAGGGGAGATGTTTTCTTGGCTGTCGTAGGAATAGGCGTACCATTCATACGATTGGTTCTTTACGACATCCAGTTCGAGCTTAGTACCCGATACGGCTTGTACCGAATGATCAATCTTTTGAGTTGCTGTATTGAAAAGTACGAACCAGTATTTTACCCCTACTTCCATAGGAATATCTATCGCTAGGGGATTGATTCCTGCAACTGCCATCTGTTTGCTAGGTGACGGCTGTTGTTTGACTTTATCAAGGGTTTTTTGGAAGTTGTTTTTTCCAAAAGAAAGATCGTCTCCTACTGCAGCCGTGATATCCATTTCTATATCATCCAATTTGACGGTTTCCTTTTTGAAAATAGTTTCTCCGCTGGATAGTCTGACAGTACTCGACGAAGCTCTGCCTTTTGTACCAGGAATAAGATCTTCGCCTGTGACGCTCCCCACAGTGATGCTTAGTTTGGTCGAACCATCGGGCAGTACCTCTGTGTCCATCTCTTTTGAACAAGAAGAAAATACTAGAATGACCAAAGTGATTAATGTTAAAGAACAGGATATCCTAGATACCGTTCTCCTGATATCTAATTGTGTTTTTATCATATTATTTCTCATTAAAAAACCCAGTCTTTTTCGATTGTTTCGACCTCTTCCTCTGTTATCCAAGGTTGATTGTTTGTCCCACCGCCACCTGGGCTAACTCTTACCGATGAGGCGGCAATGCTGTGTTCTAATTCAATTTTTACAGTAGTAATTTGTGGCGGGATGTAGTGTTTCTTTTTTTTGTTCATGTTTTTCGCGACGGCTAAGAGTTGATATCCTATATTCTATAAGGAGGTAGATCCATATAGAATAGGTTTTATCGAATAAAGTGCATCTTAAATTACGTATGTGCTGTTCAAAATACATTTTAAGGTATTTTGCTTTTTCTGAAGAAAGCTTTAGTGGTACAATACTTTCAACTCGAAATGATTCAACTTGTTTGTTAGCGAAGATAACGAAGGTTGTTTAATTAACTACCGTTCTTTATATACTCAAAAATACTCAAAGGATGTTTAAAAGCTGGAAGGAATGATTTTAGGGGTGCTATAGCATGGTAGTTTATTTGCAGTATGTAGCGCTGAAGCGAAAGGTATTATTATAAGATAGAAGAATGTCTTTACGAACGGAGTGATTTCGGATACATTGATAGATTCACTTCTAATAAAAAGCAAATTCTAAAAAGTGTTATTATCTTGTTTTTTTTGTGACTGAGTAGATTTGAGTATATCTTTTTAGGTAGGTTATCAGTCTTTTGTTTTATCATAGTACTAGTGATATAATTTGATATTTATCCTTAATTGAAGATGAGAAACGAAATATGACTTAAAAGATAGTATGAACAAGAAAAAACCATATGTAGCCCCTTCTCTATATATTGAGTATATAAGTCTTGAAGAGAGTATTGCTGCGAGTTCAGCGAAAGTCACTGGTGGCGAGAATCAGGACAATCTCCATACACCGGGGGTGCATCTGTGGGGAGAAGAAATCGATGGAGGAAAACAGCGAGGCGATTATTAATTCTATTTTAAACCAATAAATTTTGAATGTATATGTTGTCAACATTTGCTTATAAACAGGGTTTGATTTTTTGTGTTCTTGCTTTGGCCCTTCCAGGTTGTTCTAAAAAATCAGATGATGACGGATTGAAAAATCTCACTACTGATGCTTCCTTAGCTATTTCCGTAAAAGGTATTCAGGAAGATTTTAATATTAATACTACATTAAAAATGTCCAGTAATGCGGGTGAACGTCGTCTTTCTCAACAATCTAATGATGGAACTGCAATAGATATAGTTACACATGTGGACTTTGATGCCGTGTTGTCTGTTGGTTCTTTTTCTGATCGACACAACTTATCTGTAGACAAACTTTATTCTTCCCATCGTCCATTGGCGAATTTGCAGAATGTAACTTCAAAACCAATGGCTCAAGGCGTAAAATATCGACTTATACTCCGGCAGAAAAGTAATGGACACGTAGTGTATAACGATGTAATGACTTCTGGTGCAGATTTTAAAATTGATGTCGTGAAAGGTCAGACTTACGAATGGATAGCTTACTCTTATAACAGCGAGACTGTACCTCCGGCTCCCTCATCTTCAAATTTAGCCAATGCCACAATAACTACCGGCGAGGGAGAAGACCTACTTCACGCTACTGGAGAAGTCACTGTAGTAAATACAGCCAGTCCCAACGCTCCGATTGTCATGCCCTTGGGAATCGTCTTCAAGCACAGCCTGCGCCGCGTCATGGTAGAGCTCAATACGATGGGAATGTTTGCCAACCTTTTGGAAGCAGAGATAGAGTTGATGGATGATTATTTCAGAAAAGGTGTTATGAATGTCTCCAGTGGGGTTGTAGTGGATCAGCAGGTGATCACAGGAAAGCGAGCCCAGACTACCCATAAGGCTGTTGACGGGTATGAGTATAATGATCGACGGGCGTTCTATTTTTACACCACAAGAACAGATGATATCAATAATTTTAGGGTCACTCTAAAGCGGTTTAAAATAGCATTGGACGAACCTGGTCTTACCCGAGAATTCAATACACCTGTTACATATACTTTTGCAAAATTGCCCGCAGGAGCACTCGGAAGATCCGTATTAGCCAAGATTGATCTTGTAGAGTCGGCATTGACCGTAGGCGGGGTAGCGTGGGCGAGATCTAATTTGTATTATCAGGCAGGGCATAATCCTTACAGATTTGGACATATGAATCGAAAGAGTCGTGCAGATAACACTTTCTTTACAGCATTTACAATTCATCCGAGAGGTGTTGGTAACCGTGTAGCGGGGGATCCATGCGAATTTGTTTATCCCCAAGGTTTATGGGCAACACCAACTAAAGACCAACTTGAAAGCCTTAAAAATTCGACTTCAGTAATCTTTGGTAACTATGGTACAAATATTAGTTTTACACCTATCAACGAGAATACTGCAGCACCCTACCCGCATTCCAAACTCCACTTCAACCTAAACGGGAGGATAAACGGAGGATTACTCGGAATACTTGTGCATAGTGGAGAGGATAGAACTGTAGAGATATGGTCAGATAACAGAACGATTGATCTGCTAGGCCTGGCCAATTTGGGAATAAGTTATTTTAAAGGTGAAAACCATCAATTTGGAGGAGCTTTGGGACTGAGTAATACAAGGACAAGAAATGTATCCACTACATTACTTGGGGATGTTGAGCTTTTAGGGCTCAGTCTGATCGCTGCAGAAGGCTATAGAAATGTGAGATGTGTCAGGAAATAGCTCTTTTGGGTATTGCCGACGCTTGATAAAAATAGTAATCTATTAAGGCTATGTCTCAATAACTTCTTAGGTATGTAGTTTAAATCTGTTTTTCGTATACATTTACATCCCCTGTTTGATATATATATATAGCTATTAGCCTTGAGCTACTTGTTCGTGTTTTTTATGTTTTAAATAACTTTTTGGATTACAGTTTGTTATATAGTTGTAAAACCTTTATGAAATAGATCTAATTATGTTAGGATTTGTAAAACTGCGTATCTCCATATTAAGGGAACTTAGGGCTTTAGGGTTTAATATTCTTCGTTCTTCAGCTTCTCCAGATGATAATGATCCGAATTGGATACCCGGAAGAGTTAATCTCGATGTTTGTGTAGGAAGTACTGGCGATCATGCTAATGTCGGGGTTCTAGATTCTGAACAGCAAAAAGTCCTATTTATTGAAGAAGCATTACTTAAGTTCAAAGATGAAGACTTGACAGGGAAGGTCTTTTACATATACAATGAGTGTGAGGAGCAGGTATCCCGAACTTAATTCGGGATATCAATCTCTCCATGAAGGCCTTGGTCATTTTTATTTCCAGTTATTGCACTGTACATTGTAAGGGCATAGGATAATAGTTTATGATGTTTAGTGTTCCAATAATGCGCTTTTTGAGGTTTTACACGTATCAATATAATGTTAGGATCTTCACGCCCCTTTTCAAACCACCCTTCCACCATCTTATTCCAGTACCTGTCAACTCTTTTTTCGTCCCGTACGAGATCTGCATCTCCAGTAACAGCAAGAAATTTGAAGTCTTTAGGTGATGAAAAGTATAGTTGTATCGCACTATCTGCTTTTATATTTTCACATTTGTTACTGTCGAGTGATGCTAGAAACCAAATTGCCCCTTCGTCATCCACTTCTTGCACGCTCATCGGGGTAGAGTCAGATTGTTCGGATTTGATGTTCGTACAAAAGAAGCAAAAGTCTATTTCTTCTGCTAGCTCTTTCAATTTTGCTATAGCATCTTTTCGGTTGTTAATGTTTTCCTCACTCATAGTATAATTGTTTTTGTTAAGAATAGTAATGCTAGGAAAAATCTGGAAGTTTAACCCCAGAATAGATCTTATCTTTCGACAAGCAAACTGTTTGTATATTTAAAGAACAAGACAAATCAAAATTAGTTTATCACTGTCTTGTTATTTCTGTTTCCGTATGTAATGGACATTGCCAGCGGCCATCGGTACGCACCCAGGCAGAAGTACACACACAATCTAATTTAGTAGTCCGTCCCTTTGTCGTGTATTCTAACGTAATGTTGTATCCCAATACTACATAGTCTTCAGAAACGATACTGACCTGTTCGTCTGTGATATCTACAGAGCTGATTGTATCATTTTTAGTATCCTCAAACATCTTGGCAAAAGTATCTTCATCAATATTCCGCACACCTTGTTTTCCGGCGACTATGCAAGGAAAAAATGTTAGTTCCTTTACTGTTTCGAAGTCATGGTTTGCCATTGCATCCCAGTATTTCTTTTCCAGAATTATAATTTCATTTCTCATAATCTTTTTGTTATAAATAACCATTATTGCTTATAAATAGTTTTTTAATTTTAGGTCTATTAATTGCTGGTTCGATTCGAAATGCCATTATTTCTTTGATAATATGCGTTTTCCGAGAGGGAGTTGGGGGCTACTCCAGCATTGGGGCGCTGATGATCTTACCATCACGCTGTCGAGATGTGTTAAGTATAGAAGGGTTGTTTAAGTTGCTTATTTGTAGGGTGATGATGTTTGTTGAATTAGGGGGGTGAGGAGATGGGAACGTGGAATTGCTAGCTCATAATTGATTCTCACAGCACCATGTTTAATTATCGTAATGCTTATTGATGAGCTAAATTCATCACCTTCCTAGGATACCTCTCCGCATAGTTAATGATCAGCTGTGCCATATAGTGATTTCCGGCATAGCGGGTCAGGTTGTCGCGTACATCATCGATGTCGCTGAGCTGACACCCGCTATCGATGTAGCCCATGCCGTAGAAATTGCCTTTTTCAATAAATACACAGCTTTTCTCATTGCCATCGCGCCCCTTATCAAATAGCGCAAATGTAGGGCGGCAACGTTGCAGTTCCTCGAGAGCCGACTCCACCAGCGCATTATGTTCATCTACAGGAGGTAGGTGCGCCATGATGGCCGTCTGTGCGATATCCTGGCGGGATAGCTTCGTATTGGTAAACGAACATAGGCGCGTATCTATACCGTACCTATCCACCAGTCCCGAGAGTAATTTCACGGCATCATATTCGCGGTTCACCATCATACAGCAGGTGTGAAATTTAGAGAGTTTACCCACGGCTAGGCGTTTGTAGCCAGCCATATCCTCGTACACAAATAGCCCAAACTTCGGTTCATACTTTTTCAGCGCACGATTATGTGCAGGCCATAACCTTTTTATCTCCGCACATTCGAGCAAGAGCGCCATGAGCTCCGTAGCGCATATTTCCGAAGATATCGCATATATCTCCCTCATAAAGTTCTGCCTCTGCGGATTGATATTGTGTCCAGAGAAGTGCTGTCCCACCCGTTTCTTAATATTTAGCGCCTTGCCCACATAGATCACCTTACCTTTCAGGTCATGAAAGTAGTATACCCCTGGGCGTTCCGGCAAGGCTTCAAACTGATCCGCGGGAAGGTTAGGGGGGAGGCGTTGATCTTTCGACGACTTTTTAATCATTCCTGCTATTACTCCGTCTTCGTCCCATTGCAGTAAGCGGCTGAAGAGGATTGCCGTAGCCTCACAATCGCCACCTGCACGGTGTCTGTTCAGGATAGGGATGTCCAGATCATCGCAGAGGTAGCCAAGGCTGTAGGAGCGGTGGCCGGGCTTTATCTTGCGTGCCATGCGAACCGTGCAGAGCTTCTTTGCAGCCCATTTGATACCACATTCGGCCAGCTGATGTTTGATAAAAGAGTAATCAAAGTTCACATTATGCGCCACAAAGATTCGACCTTCCAGCATTTCAAACACACGCTTAGCAATATCACCAAAGACAGGTGCATGCCGAACCATCTCGTTGTCTATGCCTGTGAGAGCAAATATGGCAAGCGGAATATCCTTTTCCGGGTTGATCAGCGAATCGAAGGATTCAATCACTTCCTTACCATTGTGTATGCGGATCGCGATCTCCGTCATACGGCTACCTCGGGCATTCCCGCCCGTAGTTTCAATATCTACAATTGCGTATTCCAATTTCATCATTATTAAACACTTCTCGGATCAGGTTTCAGTGGCATCTTGCCACATCGGGCCACCTCGATGGCAGGGCATCCAAATTCGACGACCACCTTACCCTCGATCAGGTATAGGCCATTGCCCCGCAAGGGGTATTGGGCCAGCGAAGGAGGGAAGTGTACCGTGTCAAAAAAATCTCCCGCTGCATCGAGGAAAGTGCCGAATTTCATCAGCTTCTCGCTTTTCGTACGTACATACTTTTCGACTACAAAATCCCCCACCATACGGATCATTTTTCCTTCCTGATTCATTAGATCCGCAGCCTTGGCATCCCCTTTATAATCACTGCGGGCCAGATCGAACAGCGAACCCGATATCCCAAAACCGATCAGCTCTATTTCATCGTAATAATCTTCCAGTACCGAGCTTTGCAACTTCGGTAGTACCGGTTTACGGCTCGCCATTTCAAAGAGTAGCGGTACTGTCTCCGCCCGTTTATCCTTCGACAGCAGTAGATGCGCTTCCCATAGCAGTTCCTTCTTGCCCAGTCCCATAAAGCGGAAAGCCCCCGTCCGGATAAGGATAATCAGCTGCTCCAGCTTGGCACCCGTACGCAGTACAAAGTTATCCAAACTCGTATATTCCCCATTGGCCATTCGTTCGGCCGGGATACGCAGCGCCAGCTTATCATTCAGATTCAGCAGCGCGTCAAATCCTAGAAAGATGTCATCCCCATAGATCGTTGCCGCAAATACCGACCTGTTCACACAAGGCAGGTTCACTCGGGCACCTGCACGCTTAGCTTCATTGACATACACCTTGCGGTTGTAGAAGCCCCCATAATTGTTCAGCACCGCCACCATAAACTCCTTCGGGTAGTACGTCTTCAGAAACAGACTCTGATAGCTTTCCACCGCAAAGGAAGCCGAGTGCGCCTTGTTGAAAGAATACCCCGCAAAGCTCTCCATCTGCCGCCATATCTCCCGGCTCGCACTTTCGGGGTAGCCCTGCTTGCGGCAATGCTCGAAAAACTTACTTTCAATTTCCAATAGATGCTCCTTGCTACGGTACTTGCCCGACATCATCCTGCGCAGTACATCCGCATCCGACATATCCAGGCCACCGTAGGCATGGCCGATCTTCATCACATCCTCCTGATACACCATCACGCCGTAAGTCTCTTCCAGCTGCTCCTTGAATACAGGGTGTGGGTACACCACCGCTTCCGGATTATGGTGGCGACGGATAAATTCCGCCATCATCCCCGACGAGGCCACCCCCGGGCGGATAATCGACGAAGCCGCGACCAGTGTCAGGTAATCATCACAGCGGAGTTTGGTAATCAGCTGCCGCATCGCCGGCGACTCCACATAAAAGCAACCGATCGTATTGGCCGACCGGAGCTGATCCGCAATCTTCGGATCCTCAAAAAAGCGTTTTGGGTTGCCCGTATCGATGCTGATACCCCTGTTCTGTTTTACGATCTCCCGACAGTCCTTGATATGGCCGATACCCCGCTGCGATAGGATATCAAACTTTTCAAAGCCGATATCCTCCGATACATACATATCAAACTGCATCGTCGGTAGCCCTTTGGGTGGATAGTCCAGTGCCGAATAGTAGGTGAGGGGCTGTTCCGAGATCAGCACACCACTGGCATGTATCGTCCGCTGGTTTGGAAAATCCGCCATCCGGTTATACACCGACAGGATCGTGTTGGTCACCTCATTCTTATTCAGCATATTTTCCGGTTCATGCACCAGTCGGTCTATCTCCGCTTTGGGCAGCCCGTACACCTTACCCAGTTCGCGCAGGATACTCCGCGAGCGGAAGGTACTCATCGCACCCATCAGGGCAGTATGTCCCGTCTGGTAGCGGTTGAAAATATAATCATAGATATCGTCCCGCTCATTCCAGCTAAAGTCGATATCAAAGTCCGGTGGCGACTGCCTTTTTGGATTCAGGAAACGCTCAAAGGGCAGCTTGAGGTCTATCGGATCCACATCCGTAATCCCCAGGCAGTACGCTACTGCCGAGTTGGCTCCCGAGCCACGCCCCACATAGTGAAAGTCCCGGCTGCGTGCATAGCGGCATATATCATCCGTGATCAGAAAATAGCTCGAGAAGCGTAGATTCTCGATAATCTCCAGTTCCCTTTTGATACGCTCCAGTGCTACCTTATCTGTCTTGCTATACCTGCGCATGGACCCCTCCATCGTATATTTATGCAGCAGCTGCTTATCATTGACAGGGTTGCCCGTAAACGACTCCTTATTCTTCATTTTCTTAAAATCCAGCTCAAAAGAGCAGGAGCCAAGCAGGCGGTTCGTATTACGTATCAGCATCGGAAAGTCCCGGTACATTTCCAGGAGCCGCACCTTCGGTATCAGCACCTCCTCCTTATCTGCTACCATTCGTTTGTCCAATTGCGAGAACAGAATATTATGGTCTATCGCCCGTAGCTGGCAGTGCAGTTTATAATCCTCCGGGATGAAAGAGACCGGTGTCAGGATCACATAGCGCTCCCAGTTTGCCGCAGGTTCCAGTCGGATCAGATTACGCTCGTTCGGCTTTATACCGATATACTCATTCTCCCGTAGATCCTTCACCGACCTGCTGCCGTAGGGGTAGATCATATACACCTGATTTAAAAAAGGAGGCGAGTCCGGTAGCCGCGAAGCCTCCCTGTTGTGCGTCGTCATCAGCTCATTCAGCTGCCTGAATCCCTCGTTATTCCGTGCGATACCGATATACAGCAGCTGGTCCTCATTCCTGAACTCCATGCCACCGAGAATATTCAACCCCGCCTTCATCCCCAGCCGCAGCAAATCCAACGAACCCGACGAATTGTTGATATCCGTCAGCACCGCCGTATCATGTCCCGTAGCCAGCAGGCCCTCCACCATATCCTCCAGACTCAGCGTGCCGTAGCGCAGGCTAAAATAGCTATGCAGGTTGAGCATCATCTGCACCTCCTTTTTTATCCAACAGACAGATACCTTTCTTTATCAGCTCCACACCATAGCGGTTCCTGATCTTGTCGATAGCCTGCATCAGACGTATCTCCTCCAGCGTATCATTGAATAGATCCACCTGGTACGAACCATGGATCAGTTTGCTGAATTTCACACCGATCAGACGTATCAGCATCCGGCGAGTATACAGCTTTTTGAACAGCTCCAGAATCTTCTCCGTTATCATCCGGTCCGAATTCGTATACGGGATAGCGAGCTGCTGCGTATGCGTATCAAAGTTCGAGTAGCGGATTTTTAGTGTTATACAGCCCGTTAGTTTCTGCTGATGCCTCAGGTCATAGGCCAGTTCATCCACCATCGCGACCAGTGTCTTGCGCAGGATGTCCATATTTATCGTATCCGCCAGAAAAGTATTCTCCTTGCTCATACTCTTCTGCTCGCGGAATGGCACTACCGCACTGTGATCCACCCCGTTGGCCTTGTTCCATATCGATACCCCGTTTTCACCCAGCACCCTGCGCATCGTAAATACCTCCATCTGTTGTAGCGTCTCGATTTGCGATATCCCCATATTGCGCAGCGTGAGGTACGACTTTTCGCCCACCATCGGGATCTTACGGATCGAGAGCGGTGCCAGGAACATCTTTTCCATACCACCTACCACTTGTTTCTCGCCGCAGGGTTTTGCCTCGCCCGTAGCTATTTTGGAGACCGTTTTATTGACCGATAGGCCAAAAGAAATCGGTAGCCCCGTCTCCTTGATGATCTTTCCGCGCAGCTCCTGCGTCCATTTCCAGCAGCCAAAGAACTTGTCCATTCCCGTGATATCGAGGTAGTGCTCATCAATTGAAGCCTTTTCCACGATAGGTGTTATCTCCTCGATGATCTCCGTCACCGTGCCCGAATATTTGGAGTACAGGTCATGGTCACCCCGCACCACCACCGCTTCGGGGCACATCCGTAGTGCCAGCTTCATCGGCATTGCCGAGTGCACCCCATATTTGCGGGCCTCGTACGAGCAGGAAGCCACCACGCCACGATCCCCATTGCCACCGATCAGCACAGGCTTGCCCATGAGATCCGAATTTATCAACCGCTCTACCGATACAAAGAAAGTATCCAGGTCACAATGTACGATATGCCTCTCCATCACTGATTATTTAAATTACTAACAAAATTAGTATAAACTATAGCTAAGAATTGTATATTTGTTGCTAATATTTGTAGCAATATAGGAGGGTTATGTCATTACTAGCTGATAATATGCGTTTTCTGCGGGGGCGTCGGGGCCTTTCCCAGCAGCGGGTCGCTGATGATCTCATCATCACCCGGTCGAGGTATGCCAAGTACGAAGAGGGGGCTTCTGAACCACCTATAGAGCTGCTGCAGCGTATATCGCGATACTTTCACGTGTCTATAGATCTACTGGTGGGCATCGATCTGCAACGGTCTCGGATAGAGGAGCTGTTGAAGCTACCGGATTATCGGATGGTGTTGCCTGTTAAGTAGGGAAGATGAGAGGGGATGAGGGAGATAGAAGTTGTATACAGACGTCTATAAAAGCGTCGTTTTCTTATTTTAAGGGGTATTTTACTGCTCAAACATTGATATAGTTTATTTATTTTCGTGTTTTTTGTTTTTTTACTAGTATTATCGGATTTTATTCCTTATATTTGTGAATAAATTGATGGAATATGTTATTAAGATTTACAGTTGAGAACTTCAGATCGTTGCGGGACCCGGTAGAGATGGATATGACAAAGGCTGCTTTGAAGGGGCATTCTAGTAACTATTTTAAAACAAAAGATAATACGGTCCTTGCGACTTCTGTTATTTATGGTCCCAATGCTTCGGGTAAAAGTGGTTTTTTGACTGCCTTTAGAGCATTAGAATTTTTGGTATTGAAATCTTCGGGCTTTAAGCTAGATAAATCCATTTCAGCATATGAGCCTTTTCTGTTGGATGTAGAGTCAGAAGAAAAGCCTGTAAAATTAGGGATAGATTTTGTATCTAACGAAGTTCAATATGAGTACCACGTTTGGTTTTCAAAGTATCAGATTGAGTTCGAGGAGCTTAGTTTCTTTAAAGGGAATTATAAGTCATTGTTGTTTAGTCGTGAGTCTGGGCTTGATATCAAATTTGGAGATTATTATAAGGGAGCAAAAAAGACCATAGAAAAATTGACTCTTAAGAATCAGCTTTTTCTTTCTAAGGCGGTAGAGAATAATGTAGAAGCTCTTTCGGATGCTTACCGCTTCTTTGATACTAGTTTAAGGGTGTATCCGCTTATTGAAGGAATGGCTGAGGAAGATTTGAAGCGATTGTACGCAAGACGATTGGCCGAAGATTCATCTTCTCGTTTTTCGAGAAGGTTCAATGCGCTCATATGTGCATTGGATACTGGAATATCAATGGTGTCTGCGGAGGAAACAAATCCTGAGATGTTTAAGTTTCCAGCTAGTATACCAGAGGAAGTGAGAGTTTCTTTGTTGGATAAATTTAAGTATGATATAAAAACTTATCATAATGTCTATCAGGATGGCGCAGTCATAACTCAAAAGGCATTCGAAGTTGCGCAAGAATCGGCGGGGACAAAGAATTTGTTTGCTTTAGGTGGTATTCTATTAGAAGCATTGGAAGAAGGGCATGTTTTGATCGTGGATGAGTTGGAAAAAAATCTACATCCTGATATTACTACTTTCTTGATTAAATTGTTCCATAGGCCGGATATTAATAGGAATAACGCGCAGTTGATTTTTGCGACGCATGATGTTAGTCAGCTATCGCACGATATCTTTCGGAGAGATCAGGTATGGTTCGTGGAAAAAGATGAAACCGGTGCATCTAGTATGTTCCGTTGCTCTGATATTGAAGGCGTGCGTGCAGATACTCCTTTAGATAAGTGGTATATGGCAGGACGTCTAGGTGCAACACCTATCATAAGAGATGAAGACTTTTTAATAGAGATGCAGGATTAAGGTAATGAAGAGACGGGCTGTTGTATATAGGCGTATTTTGATCCTGTGCGAAGGATTTACTGAAGAAATTTATGCTAAATCTCTTCGTAGTGCCTTTTTGTCTCGTGCTATGCAACGCAGTGTCACTGTAGAAGTTGTTCGCCATAAGAAGAACGACCCTCTTAATCTGATTGCGGAAGCAAAGAAACGTGTTAAACAAGCGAATAAGGAGAAAGCTCCATATGAAGATGTTTGGCTGTTTTTTGACCACGATCATTCACCTCACCTTACTGAGGTGTTTTCTATATCTAAAGAGGAAGGGTATAGGCTAGCATTTACAGCCATTAGTCTTGAGTTTTGGTTCATCCTTCACTTTGAAGATTGTGGTAGGGCATTTAAGGATGGAGAAGAATGCTTGCGTTATCTCAAAAAGCTATGGCCATCTTACCATAAGACAAAGTTGAACCACTTCGTAGAATTGGGAAGCTATCTGGAAACAGCTTTAATTAGAGCAGCACAACTTCAGAAGAAATATGAGGATGATAACATAAAATCTGAATTCAATCCCTTTACTTCTGTACATAAACTAGTCGCTTATTTTAAGGAGTTAGAGAAGTAATAGAAATAATAACAAAAAGAGAAATGAAAAGTTAAGATATAGTAAAAGAGGAGAGGATAAAAAGAAGAGCCAAGTAGTGCTAATACTTAGCCCTTTAAATTTTATCATTCGTACTTAGAAAAGTAGAAATGAAAGTATTTCTGTAGTAATTGAACTGCGAAATAACGAAAATTGTTTTGCAAACCAAAAAAATAATTCGGGAAACCGTATTAATACTTTCTTTTTTCTAACTACGGTCGGGTTCAGCGCAGACCGATTTCCTTTACCACAAGTCACGTTATTTATTGGAGTAATTAATGAACTAACGCTACTCTTCAGAGCTAGGGTATGATGTCTTTTATGGGATATTTATATCTGGTTACTGAGTTTAGCTATAGTTAGGTATGTAATTTCTAAGCTTAAAAATTATGGCGGGAAATGGTAAATCTGGCGACAACCGTCGCCATGGTTACGTCGGTGGGCGTACGCAATTCCAAAATCCAACTACGGGATTATGGGCTAAGCGTGATACACAAACGGGACAGATTATGGATGTTAAGACATCCGGTGGAAAATTTAAAGGAATAAGAGAAGAGAAGTAGAATCTAAGTGCCCAGAATTTCTGGGCATTTTAACTTAAAAAATATGACAGATTTAAAAAAAGAGCAATTTGCTGATATTTTAGAAACATTATCTGAAAATTTGAGCATTACGGAAACTCAACACAATGCTGCAGTTAGAAGTTATAATGCAGTTGGAAATTGGCTTAGTAAAGATGATTCTTTATTAAAGCCCTTTAATCCTGAAATAAAACCTCAGGGATCATTTATAATAGGCACGACAGTACAACCAGTAAATCCAGAAGACGATTTGGATTTGGATATAGTGTGTGAGTTGCACGGTAAGAAGTTGCATTGGACGCAAGAAGATGTTAAAAATGTAGTGGGCGAACAGTTGAGATCCCATATGACTTATGAATCATTGTTAGATAAAGAGGGCAGACGCTGTTGGACATTGAAGTATCGTTCTGATTCGGATAGAAATGATAAATATCACATGGATATCTTACCGAGTGTAATCTCACAAGGTTATCAAATACTGTTAGAGAAGTCTTTTTCCAATTTGCAGAAGGATGATTATGAAAGTCTAAAATTGTCAATTACTGACAAGGAAAGCTCGAATTACAGTAGTGAGACTGATCCATCAAGATGGTATCAAAGCAATCCATTTGGATACGCGAAATGGTTTATGAGTAGAGTTCAAATGTATAAGGGAGCTGTATTAAAGGCTTTTTCTTTAAATGAGGCAGTAAAACCAACTCCAAGATATCAAGAGAATAGATTGCCCCTCCAAAGAGCTGTACAACTATTAAAAAGACATAGAGATATTATGTTTACTGCGGAAAGTAATGAAGATATTAGAAAGCAAAAACCGATATCTTGTATCATAACTACTTTGGCTGCTAGAGCATATCAAGGAGAAGTAAATCTGTCAGATGCTATTTTCGGAGTGATTTCACGAATGGAAAGCGAAATCGAATGGAAAGAGGATCACTATGGAAATCGTTATGAATGGATATCCAATCCAGTCAATAAAGCCGAAAACTTCGCTGACCGTTGGAACGATTCGGGCTCAGTTCGTAGAGATAACTTCTATAGATGGTTGAGACAGATTCGAGAGGACCTAGATATAGCAAGATCACAAAACGGAATGCATAACATTGCTGAGTCACTTAAAAAGTCCTTCGGAAATAAAGTGGTGGTTGATACATTTACTCAAATTGGAGATCGTTCAAGGACCTCAACTGCAGATCAATCAAATTATTATTCCAAAAAGGAAGGAATCATTGGAACGGCATCAGCAGCGAGCGCTCTTATTAGTAAAGTTCCAGCACATACATTCCATGGGAAATCGACAGATTAAGGCAAAAGTGCCTACGTTGAAAGAACAATACATTGCTTTAAAGAGGAGCTTTCCTGACGCAGTATTGGTATCGGACATGGAAACTTATTTTACCTGGGAGCAGACATTAAAGTCTTCTCCCTTAGGTCAGGAATATAAGGTGAAAATGGAATATTCTCGAGGAAGTCATCCGAAAATATATGTTGTCGAACCAAAGCCACTAAAGTTGGCTGAAGGAGAAGATAGGTTACCTCACGTTTATGATCATGAAGAACAGCAATTATGTCTTTTTGTTCACAATGAGTGGAGCAAACGCAGAATGATCGCTTATACGATAGTTCCTTGGATTGTGGATTGGCTATTCCATTATGAGTTATGGCTTATTGATGGAAATTGGAAAGGTGGCGGCACAGTGCATTAATAATTAAAATTTAGTAGAAAATGAGTAGAACAACTATATCGTCTATGAACAAATACCTAATATGGATACGTTCTGCTGGCAGATGTCAATACATAGGATGTAATAAAGAATTGCATACCGATATACTGACAAAAAAGAGGTTTAATCAATCATATATCGCTCACATAGTGGCCGATCAACCGAATGGTCCTAGAGGGGATGTTATCAGATCGCCTCAACTAGCTGATGATATTGACAATTTAATGTTGCTGTGCGATAGTCATCACAGATTAATTGACAAGATTGAAGTAGATGCTCATTCAGAACCAATTCTGTTGGCAATGAAAAGAGACCATGAGCTGCGAATTCAAAATGTAACAAGTATACATCCGGATAGGAAAAGTTTTATAGTTAGTTATAATGCTAATATTGGCGCTAATACACCTAATGTCTCTTATCTATATGTAAGTAACTTCTTATTGCCAGATTATTTTCCAGCACAAGACAGTTCGATCGAACTAGGGGTCGTAAATAGCTTGAATAAAGATTCCGACCCGGATTTTTGGGAAATAGAAATAAAAAATTTAAAGCAAAAATTCGATAGGTTCCTTTTGCCTAGGATAAAATCTGGAGAAATTAACCATATATCGTTATTTGGATTCGCACCTATTCCATTGTTGATTCATTTAGGTGTTCTTTTGAACGATATTTTAATCGTCGATGTACGTCAGAAACGACGGGTGCCAGATACTTGGGCGTTTGATTCTGAGATTGAAACAGATTATATTTACGAAGAGAAAATAAGGAATGCTAATTTGATTGCCCTAAAAATTGAGTTGAGTGGAGATATTACGGATGATAGAATTGAGAAAGTAATGGGTAATGATGTTTCAATTTATTCTGTTAGAATAGCGGATCCTCATAATGATTTCGTAAAATCAAGGAAACAAATCAAGGATTTTGGAAATAAGTTGAAATACGTATTAAATGATTTAAAAAAGAAATATGGACAAGATATGATCATCCATCTATTTCCAGCAATGCCCGTCGCCTTAGCCGTCGAATTTGGACGGGTATGGATGCCAAAAGCTGATATGACGGTAAAGATTTATGATCAAAATGCTGCTCTCGGAGGATTTTGTGAGGCATTGTATTTAAAACATGAATGATTATTAAACAGGTCACAAATATATTATGGCATTGAAAAGAACGGATATTTCGGAGTATATAATCCATTTTTTGCGAAGGCAAGATATCAAAGATCTTCCATTTGTTTATGAGCTTGGGGGCCAAATGTGGTTTGCTGAAGATAATAATACGGCTAGCATGACAGAGATGGAATGTTTATTTAACATCGTTTCGGAAGGAGGTCTTAGAGGGAGTTTTTCCTTTAGACGTGGGAAAGCAACGATCTATGGATTTGAACCCGCGATTTGTTTTACCGAAATGCCGATTGTTAATCTGTTAGAGTATCGTAATGTTAGAAGGAATACTTATCGAGTATCTAATTATGGAATCGCTATT
This sequence comes from Sphingobacterium paucimobilis HER1398, assembly GCF_000416985.1. Classification (GTDB taxonomy): domain Bacteria; phylum Bacteroidota; class Bacteroidia; order Sphingobacteriales; family Sphingobacteriaceae; genus Sphingobacterium; species Sphingobacterium paucimobilis. The sequence goes on along the minus strand of NZ_ATDL01000022.1, from coordinate 214,930 downwards.
AGAAAAAATGAATTTTTTAAACGAGGAGGGAGGCCAGTAATTTACGGTCTTTCAGCAAACAATAATTTTGAATTTGACGAATCCTCAAACGATAATTCGAGTTTTAGGATTATTAAAGATTCTATTCTGCCCATAAAAGAACAGTATCGTTATGTAGCTTTTCAATTGGGCGAAAAAAAGGAAATAGATTGGACTCACGAAAGAGAATGGCGAATCATTGGGCAGGATGAAATATGGATTAATGATGAACTTTATCTCGATGGCCTTCATCTTTTTGATGTTGATGATTTTAGTGAAGTTATTCTCATTGTAAAAAGTAAGACAGAGGCACTGGCATTGGAACGACATGTTAGAACAATACAGGAAGGTGGATATACTCCTTTCGGAGAGTTTTCCTCGAAAATTAAATTTCTTGTTTTAGACCTTGCATTAAAAGAGTTTAATGGAGGAAAAGTCAAAAGCATAGAAGACTTATCGGAGGCGGCATTTTATACTTTCAAGTATACGCCTTTAGAGCAAGAAAGAATTGAAACATTGCACAAGGTGTTGGATTTTTGTAGGAGCGAGGCTAAAAGATTGGGGGAAGAATATCTGAAAAAGCATAGAGATTCTGGATTCTGTGGTTGGTGTAATATTGTTAGTGTCGACACCGATAACCCAACGGTGCGCTACCTTTTTGAGAATGATATGGTTTTTGTATATAATGGTCAGTATGCCCTTAAAGATATTTTTAACCTTGCTCCGCATGCTCAAAGCTTAGATTATAAATCTTTTTTAGCTCAAAAAATTTGTGAAATTCTTAATACCCAATACGAGGATATTTTCTACGTAGTAAGCCATGATGATTAAACTATTCTTTATGACGTAATTATCAAATAGTCTTGCTTAGATAGTTATTTCTTAACCTTATATTAGAATACTGCTCCCGCACCAGATCTGCCTTCTCTTTCTAAAAGTCTATCTGCATACATTCTTTCAAGTTCTTTTCTTACAGTTTCAGTCGTTAAGTCTTTACCTTTTGCGATTACTTCTTTTTTTGTATCTTGTCGAGATAAACACCTGCTTGTTTTTTGAGATGATTTAAAGATTCCTTTTGAATTATTTCAAAGAGAAGAATCGGATCAATGTCAATTATATAAGATAATAGTAGAATGTGTTCGGTTGAGAATTTCCAAGGTTCTTCACATTTTTCAATAAAGGTTTGATGATTCATTTTGAGCACTGCCATAAGTTTAGTTGGACTGTACTCTCGAAGGGAAATCATTTCGGTAATTGTTCCGTCTGAAATTAAAGATTTTAAAGCTGCGAAAACTGGATCAAGCTTGATTTCTGTTGTGAATTTGTTTTCCCAAATTGCCATAGTGATAAATTTAATTTAGACAAGTTGGTTATATAATGAATTCAATACAGATAATAAGTTTGTATTGTTCTCGTAAAAGAATTATTTGTTCTTTTTAATGTTGTTTTTGTTGTTTTTTTTGTATATTTGGTTTGTTAATAAGGATGTATTGTCTTTATTTGTTTAGTATTTAAAATAAAGAGTCTTGCGGTTGCATTTCTGAAGCCGTAACGCAGGATGGTAGTTTAAATACCCATATCTATTCTTAACTTATAGCATTTTCTTATATTTGCTCAGTAAGATAGGTGTGGGCCTACTGTCAGTCCGTGTTACGTCAGGCTTCAGAAACTTTTCGCAACCACGGCGTGTAGTCCCACACTTATTGTTACTGCTCGTCCTAGACTCGTTACTATAACGGGTTATGAAAAAAAATCAAGCAAGAAAAGCGATTAAAGTGCCTCCTTAAGGCTAAAGGAGCAGAAGTCATTCTTAACGACTTAGATCGTTGTATTTGCCAATTAAAACCTAAGATCCCAATTATAGACCGCAAAGGCATTTCCTCGATTTCATTCAATTAATTTTTTATTTAAAACAGTGTGACCTGATCGAGGATCAGGTACGTGTAGATTGTTTATAAAAGTAACGCTCTGACCCGCCCTCATTAGGTCACACCTAATGAATCCAAAAAATGAGACAATTTTTTAGGGGTGGGAGAGAACTGCCCTTTGGGAAAAGTGAACGAGTTAACATGTTAACGAGTTATCAAGACCGTTCTGGTCGCCCAAAAGAAATAAATAATAGTGATAGATTGCTTCGTCGCCAAGCTCCTCGCAATGACGAGGGGATAGTGGGGCAGATGGTATTAATGATTTTCTGTGTGTTGTTTAGTTCGCTTGTGTTTACACAAGCGGTGGCTCAAGGATCCCGAGGTGAACTCGGGACCAAAGGCCTAACTCAAACCGTACTGACAGGTATAGTATCATCTCATCAAGATGGAAAGCCTATCGAAGGGGCTTCGGTCACAGTAGAGAAGAAGCATGCGCGCACGGATAAGGAGGGCAGGTTTACCATCGGCGTGGATAAGCCTACAGGGATATTAACTATAAAACATATCGGATATAAGGAGCAACGGGTTGCCTATGAGAATACAGCTACAATATTGAATATCGCCCTACAGGCCAATGAAAAACAGATCGAAGAAGTCGAAGTCCTATCTACCGGATACCAGAAGATACCCAAGGAAAGAGCTACGGGGAGCTTTGAATTTATCGACTCGGCATTATTTAACCGGAAGGTATCGACGGACTTTGTAAGCAGGCTAGAGGACGTAGTGCCAGGCATGGTTTCCGACAAAACATATGCCCCTAATAGAGGGAGGTATTTGGGGGTGAAGGTGAGGGGGGAAAGTACTATATATTCTGAACTTAATCCTTTGGTTGTTGTTGATGGTGTTCCTTATCAATGGTCATTTGATCAGTATACAGGTACTTTCTATAATATTAATCCAAATGACATTGAAAATGTAACCGTACTAAAAGATGCGGCAGCTTCGTCTATATGGGGAGCTCAATCAGGTAATGGTGTGATAATAGTTACCACGAAGCGTGGTAGGTACAATCAACCTTTTGAATTGTCCGTAAATAGCAATGTAACTATGGGGCAGAAGCCTGATCTCTACTACTATCCTCAGATGCGTAGCTCGGATTATATCGAAGCCGAAAGGTTTCTGTTTGACAAAGGATATTGGAATAGTAGAATGAACAGGTATAGTTCAGGACTAACTCCCGTGATACAGCTATTAAAGAAACATAAAAACAAGGAGATAGATGACGCGGATTTGGAGCAAGAACTCGATTATCTGGGAACTATAGATCTTCGTGACGATTTTCTGAAGTATATCTATCGTAATTCTACTAAACAGCAGTACAGCGTACAGCTACGGGGTGGCTCGGAAAAGATAAATACTTCCTTTTCGTTGGGCTATGACAAGAATCTTCAGGAATTGGTGACATCTTCTTACAGTAGGCTAACAGTTAAGAATAACACACAGCTGCGTCCGATCAAAAATCTGAGTCTGGATATAGGAATTACCTATACGGAGTCCAAGAAGAAAGATAGTGAAAGACCAATGGGATTAAATCTAATGGCTAGAGGAGAGGGCAACTATCCCTATATGCGGCTTGCCGATGAGCAGGGCAATCCACTGATCGTGGATGCTATAGCATATAACCCGACATTTAGGGATACGGTAGCAGGAGGGAGACTCCTCGACTGGCAGTACAGACCATTGAAAGAGCTTTATGAGACACACGAGATAACCAATATCAGAGAGACTTTTATCAATATGCTGGCTGCCTATCAAGTATCGCCTTCGCTCAAGGTTTCGGGATTATATGCTTATCAGTTTGCCAGTCAGCCCACTGAGGTATGGAAGGGGATCGGATCGGTCTATCATAGGCAATATATCAATTATAGGGCAGGCTGGAATAAGGACGAAGTAATATGGAATATACCTGTGGGGGATATGATGAATACGCTTTATAGAACGAATAAAATGCATCAGGGACGTGCACAGGTGGATTATAATAAAGATTGGTCTGAAAGGCATAGTCTATATGCTATAGCAGGTGGGGAGATAAGGCAGATCGGCAGTAGTATGAAAAGTGCCGTATTCTTTGGATACGACCCCGAGACACTGACCCATATTCCTGTAGAGTATGGTAAGGAGATCCGTACTCTTAACGGGATAGCCGGGACAACTAGACTAGAGGACTTCTCGCAGGTAGAATCCTATACCAATCGCTATGTATCCTATTTTGCTAATGCCTCTTATACCTACAATGGACGCTATACAGTGAGTGGGAGTGCGCGACAAGATGCTTCCAATCTATTTGGTGTAAAGACAAATGATAAATTCCAGCCGTTCTGGTCATTTGGGGGAGCTTGGTCATTATCTAAAGAAGATTTTATAGATGAATCGGTTTTTCCGTCATTGAAATTACGTGCCACCTATGGTTATAATGGTAATGTCAACAACAGCACTGCTGCTTACCCGATCATCAGGGTGGAGTCCACACCTCATTATATCACTGGTAATCCCTATGCACAGATGCAATCGCCCCCCAATCCATCTCTGCGCTGGGAGCGTGTGGGTATGCTCAACATGGGCTTGGATTTTAACTTTAAAAACCGTGTTACGGGGGCAATAGAATATTATATCAAGCGACCAAAAGACCTGATTGCAGGGGCAAAACTGGATCCTTCTACAGGATATTCTACCCTAGCCATTAATTCGGCCGACCTGGACGGGAGAGGTATGGATATCGCTATGAATACGATAAATATCCAAAAGCAGAACTTCAGATGGAATTCTAATCTCGTCTTTGCTTATAATAGAACCAAAGTCACTAAATCGTACAATGCTGACCGTAGGTCAGATAGTTTTAGATCGGGATCGTTTTATGGTGCGAGGACACCTATAGAAGGATATGATCTCTATAGCCTACTGACCTACAAATGGGCAGGACTGAATCCCAATACAGGCATGCCTAGAGGTTATCTGAATGGTGAGGTGTCAGATGACTATTTCGGGATAGTATACGGTTCGGAAGTAGATGATCTGGATAATCATGGTTCTTCTAAGCCAACTTATTTTGGCTCTCTGCGCAATGGTTTCACATATAAAAAACTAGAACTATCCTTTAACATCTCCTATCAGTTGGGCTTTAAGTTTGTACGTACTTCGTTTTACAATAGCTTTTTTATCAATAATGACGTAGGACATGCCGACTATGCCAAGAGGTGGCAAAAACCGGGGGATGAGCAATGGACCAATGTGCCCGCCTTTGTATATCCTAATTCTAGCGCTGCGTCCGATCTCTACTATTATTCATCTGCATTGGTCGAACGGGGGGATCAGATCAAACTGCGGGATATCCAACTGAGCTATAACTTAGGTCAGCTCAAACGGGTCGGCTTGAAGAATGCCCGGGTATATGCCTATATACAAAATGTAGGGACAATATGGCGTGCAAATAAACTAGGGATTGATCCAGAATATGGTATGTCTGTGCCTGATCCGATGTATACCTCACTGGGATTCAATTTTAACTTATAAAGACAATCTAAGATGAAAACGATACTATTATATAGCCTATTCGTGACTTTGACCATGATGGGCTGCGCTGAATTTTTGGAACTTAAGCCGGATCAGAAAATGGCTGTCCCCAATACCCTCAATCATGCCGATCTGTTACTTAGTGATTACAGTACGATGAATACAGGATATCCGAGTCTAGGTCAGGTGGCCTGTGATGAGTACTACTTGAATACTGAAGACTGGAATGCCTTGCCCGAGGAAGACGAGAAGGCTGCATATACCTGGTCGGATCAGATTATGATGATGCATACGCAGTGGCAGAATGCCTATAAAACGGTTTATGTAGCCAATCAGGTGCTGGAGATATTGGATAATGTAGCGCGGAATATGGAACCGGTACGCTATGGTCATGTACTCGGTGGAGCGCACTTCTTCCGAGCCTTTGCTTTGCATCAGTTGGCTGGTGTATATACTTTGCCTTATCAATCCAGTACCGCAGATCAGGAACTGGGTATACCGCTTCGACTGAGTCCTGCATTGGATTACAAATCTGTGCGCAGCACCTTACAGGCGACCTACGATCAGATTATAGCAGATTATAAGGATGCCATCAAGCAACTGCCGATCACAGAGCCTCGTAGCGGAAGGCCACATAAAGCGGCGGCGTATGCTGGTCTGGCCCGCGTTTATCTCGATATGCAAGACTATGAAAAAGCTTATCGTTATGCTGACTCTTGTCTGATGTTCAAAAGTGATCTTTTGAACTATCAGGAGCTAGATGCGGAATCACCATTACCAATCGCCCGTTTTAACAAAGAGGTTCTTTTTGCAGCTACCATGGTATTCACTAATGCATTAGGCCCCTATTATGCGCGTATTACTCCGGAGCTGTTTACAAGTTATGAGGATTCCGATCTTCGCAAAAAGTTGTTTTTTGAGGAAAACGAATCGGATGCAGGCACTTATGCCTTTAAGGGGTCTTATGATAATACAACAGGAGCTCCCTTTGTGGGATTAACGAGCAGTGAGGTTTATTTGATACGGGCAGAATCGGCCGTAAGGACAGGTAAAAGCGCTATGGCTTTGGCTGACATTAATAAACTCCTAGAGCATAGAATAGTGCATACGGATTTTGCCCCGGTATCTGAAACGGATCCAAAGCGGTTACTATCTATAATTATTAATGAGCGAAGAAAGGAATTGGTGTTTAGAGGTCTACGTTGGGGCGATTTACGGAGGCTGAATCAGGAGGAGTCTTTTAGAAAAACCCTGAATAGGACGATCGATGGTAAGATATATACCTTAGAACCGAATACCCCTAAATATGCTTTATTGATTCCTGATTTGGTGATTACAGAATCAGGGATGCCACAGAACAAACGTTAACACTATGCAAAAGATTATAATAGTTATAATGCTCTCCCTCTGCTATGGAGCAATAGGAAAAGCACAGAGTACAATAAATCGTAGTTTGGAGCTAAAGGTAGGACAATCCCTACCATCGCTTCCGGTGTTCCCAGTTTTAAACTATGAAAAAAGCGAGATAGCGTTGGGAAGTATAAAAGATAAAGTGTTGATACTGGATTTCTTTGATACCTACTGTGTTAATTGTATTGCAGCCATGCCTAATCTTCAGCAACTACAGGAGGAGATGGAGGATAAGTTGCAGATCGTACTGGTGACATGGCAGGATAGAGAAACCATCGAAAAGTTTTTCGCTAGCCATCCCTATGTCCGAGAACACAGCATTAAGCTCGTCACGATATACAGTGACACCTTATTGCGCAGTTATTTTCCGCATCAGGGCATCCCACATACCGCTTGGCTACTGAATAACAAGGTGCAGGCTGTTACTTTCTCTGATTTTGTACAACGCCAAAATATAGAGGAACTCTATTTTAAAGGCAAGATTAACTTGCCTTTAAAATCTGATTTTGGAACAGAGGATACCCTTTTGGGGGGATCAGTCCCCGAATCTGGCCTGATCACATCACTACGTATCACGGGGTATCAGGACGGAGCGGTATGGCAGGGCATTAAGATGGAATGGGATAGCTTACGCAATGTTGGGAAGGTTTATTTTCATAATGCAGATATATTTGGAGCCTATGTAGCTGCATGGAGCAAAATCAAAAAGCCCACCTTTGTGTTGAAGGCGCAACGGGTAGTATGGAAAGCTAAGGAACACGATAGATATCGTTACCTAGGGAAAGGGGGAAAGAATGAGTGGCTTTTAAGCAATGGCATCAGTTACCATAGAACCTATTCTAGAAAAACGGAGCTGTCAGAATTGGCAGAGATTATGATCGGGGATTTGAGCAATGCACTTGGACTTCGTGTCTATTGGTCTGAAAAAGAAATACCCTGTCTTGTCTTAAAGCGATTGCCTAAAGCGAAAAAGGAACTGTCTTCAGACGAAGGTGAGCTAGAAGGTACCTCGGTACTGGCCTTTATGATAGATTATAAGGATAGTTTTCCTCCTGTGGTGGATGAGGTTAATTCGGACGTCCGGATGAAGATAGAGGACTTCTCTACGCTTGAAAATTTGAATAAGCAGCTGAAAAAGTACGGGATGATATTAGAAGAAGAGTTAAGAAAGGTTGAGGTTCTCGTATTTGAAGACTTGGAATAGTAAACAATAAGGGGTGGACTCTTCATCCACCCCTTTAACCAAAATTTTATATCGGTCTCTAGACTATCTGTCCCGTAACTTTACATTCGTAGACTCTACGCCATCGTGTAAGGCCGTGATCATCTCATCTTTCAATGCAGGTGTAAGGTCGGGTTGTCCACCGACATTGTTAGCCTGTACAGCACAGATTTGATCTTGACCACCACATGTAGGTGGTGAGTTACGGAATGTATAGTTGCTAGGAGCGATAGGACTAGAGCCGGTTAATTCAAACCATGCCATTTTTCCTCCGATCTTTTCACTATCTCAATTCAGTTTATATATTGGCTACAAGCGCGTACATCGTTCTAGAATAGCTGTACGTCTCGGCCTGCCGTGTCCCGACTATCGGGTACTGCTTTTTTAAAGGCATCACAGCAGGGCTTCATATCTTTCCCCGTATCCTACGGGGGAATACCGCAAATCTACGCCTGTACCGGGCTACGGTAAGGCTGGCGACAGGCCATAGCTCAGCGAGTGCCTTTCCAGCTGAGTCCAGTCTGCATCGCACGGCGATGGTGTAGACAGCGATAGTAAGATCGTGTCCAGTGTGATTGGTTCTGTCTGGAGTCATACTGGGGGCTACCTGATGGCTATGGTATGTCTTCGTTTTCATTCTGTTATTATTTATCGCTGAGAGAGGCTGTAGCAATGGGAGAGGGTACACCGCTATTGGCTTCTCTAGTTTACGTTTATATCCGGATAGCTGATACGGAACCGAAGGCTGGCCTTCTGCTCGTTATGCTTGTCTTTTTGCTTCCCTTCTGTTGCCATCGCTCGCGCAACAGCATTTTGCTTTTCCTTCCATACGACTTTGGGATTTTGGGCTTTGGCATTCTGTATCTTATCGGACAGAATGGGTTCCTGCTCTTTGTCCAGGCTGATGGTGCCGCGTAGCAGCAGCGTATTCTGTATATCGCTGCTGTAGGACTCGTGCACCAACTCGCCCAGACTGATCACAAATTCGATCTGACTGGCGGCCAGCTGAAAGCGGTAGCTGATCCACCCGACAAAGTCATGCGCGATATAGGCACACTCTTCATGAATACGATGGTCGCCACCTGCATAGATGTAGGTGATCCATTCGTCGACACCGATACCGGTCAATGTGAATTGTTTCTTCATATTATCTGATTTTAAGTTTATCAAAAATGTCCTTAAGGCATCGTGCCTTGGCCTTAGCAAATCTAGAGGCTTTTATATCCGAAATGAAAGGAATCCGTACCAAATGGAGGGAGGGTATTTCCCGATGTCGGGAAGTGTCAAAAACAGGGAGGGAAGACGTTAAATATCTGTGACAGTGTAGTGATCAGGCTACATATTGGTAGTTTAAAATTGAAATAATCGTCATAATTAGCTAATATTGAGCTACCTAAACTCAAAATTATGAAGAAAAACCTCTTGTCGCGTGTCGATCGTCTCTCCCTGCCGCCTCGGTTGAAAAGGATAGTTGTAAGTGTTCTCCGTTTTGTACTGTCGCCTTATTATGGATGGCGTATCGGAGCGCTGTGGCCTTTTTTCCTGGGCTATGCTTATGCCTTATTTCCCTTTGAGGATATGTCGGTGAGGTATATTCTGCGTCCTGCAGTACGGGCTACTGCAGTAGAGGCGATGCTGATCATTGCAGCTATCATAGGCTGGGTCATGCTGGTAAGCTATACACTGGATCGCAGGTATGACTGGCACAAGAAACTGAGCCGCCGCCTGGTGCTGCAGGTGTGGCAGGGTGTGATGATTCCATTTGCACTGCTGCTGCTCTACCTCTGGCTGGCATACGGTGCAGAGATGATGATGACGGAGTATATGCATTTTGTCTATGCACTGTTTGTGATATTCTTGGTTATCCTGAATCGGCAGGGGTATATTGTATATCTGCTGAATAAAATCGCAACGCACAAGAAGAAGATCGATACGCTCACGGAGGAACTTTCCCTGGCACATGGACAGACACAGGAAGCGGTTACGGAATTACGCCTGGCGATGGAAAGGATGCACGGCTTGGAGGAACAGCTCCGGATCGCGCAGCTGGAAAATGAAAAGCTACATAAAGAGGCGGAAGGGCTCCGGGAGCGGGAGCTCACGCTGGTCGCCGAGCTGGCGGATAAGACCGCACAGTTGGAGATTAAACTCAGTCAGGAACCGCAACGTATCTATGAACTGTGTACTCCGGGAAAAGAGAGCCGTTTTTTTACACAGCAGGAGATCAGTCGGTTCCAGATTGTAGACCGTCAGAACAAGAAGCCTATAATTTACCTGATTCTCAATACGAAGGAAAAAATCTTGATCCCCGAAAGCAGCTTGACGGAACTGGCTGGTATATACACGGATATGATACACGTGGGGCGTAATCTGTTGGTCGGCGCACACACGCTGACGGGATTGAGCCCAGAGACGAATGGTCGAAATATCCTGAAAGTCGACTTTCAGGACGAACCGATCAGGGTGTCTATGAATCGCTGGAAGGGGATAAGTGCTAAAGTCACAAAGGCACTGGCAGAGCGAAATAAAGGCATCTAAATCCCTCAACAGATGCCTTGTAGCTATGGTCACTTGCAGTGTTTCCTGACCTCTTCTATCGCCAGTCCTGTATATTCTGCAAATTCTTCAATGCTGACATACTGCTTGTCTTTTTTGCCGTAGGCATCTCGGATACAGGTCAGTATGCGTCTCGACTGGGAGAGGCTCTTGCCCAGGATATTGCTTACGTCCTGGGCGTATATGCATAGTCTTTGTGGTTTCATATTCCTTGATTTTTATAAGACCTGCTCTGCGTAGGCATGCGGGTGCAGTGCGGTATGTATGCTCCTGTCAGGCGTTGATGAAGTAGGCAGAGTGTATGTCGGTTTAATACTCTCCTTATACACTGTTAATACTTCACGCATACTTGGGCAATACTTAGGCTATACACCTGGCATACGGTAGGCTCCCTCTCCGGAGCGTGGCCTTGTATGTTGGCAGAGGCTAAAGTAATTAATAATCAAAGGGGCTGCAAATGCCATTTCTGATCATTTCGCGCATATCGAACTATTTGTATGCACTTGGCCTGTATGTGACCATCCTGAACAGTGTTTCGGATCGACTGTGCCATCTTTGACCTGTCAACATCAGATAAATGAAATGGCAAGATTAGAAGGATTGATCAAGATGAAAGGGCAGATCGGGGATCTGACTTTCTTCAAAACGAAAGATGGCAGCTATCAGGTACGCATGAAAGGTGGCGTATCGGGCGAACGTATCGCAACGGATCCCAGGTTCCAGCGTACACGGGAGAATGGCGCCGAGTTTGGTCGTGCGGCGGCGGCCTCCAAAAAAATGCGCGATCAGCTGCGGGAGCTCTTTGAGCAGAATGTGGACAGCCGTATCTCGCAGCGCCTATCGTCGCGGATGTCGGCCGTGATCAAGGCGGATTCGGTCAATGAGCGTGGCGAGCGCCGTGTGCTGGCGGAGAACCTGCCGATGCTGACCGGTCTGGAGTGCAACACGACGGCTTCGCTGACGACGGTGTTCTACGGTAAGCTGCAGTATGCGTACGACCGTACCGGGGGTGAAGCGACGCTGACTACGGGGGCATTTTCGCCTCGCAGTAAGATCGCCAGGCTGGAGGGAGCCACACATGCACGATTTAGCCTAGCTGTACTAGAGTACAGTGCCGATTCGGAAGATGTGCCTGTCGTGGTCGAAAGCTCACCGTACATCGATGTGCTGTCGATGGGCCCTGAGCAGGTGGATCTGACGGCAGCACTGACAGCTGATCCGGCCAAGGCGGTGATCGTACTGGTAGGTATCGGGTACTTTCAGGAGGTCAACGGTGCTTACTATCCGCTGGCTAACGGATTGTACAATGCGCTGACTTTTGCAGCGGTGGACAGACCATAAGTGAAGGTGACGAGAAGGTGAGAGGAGTGAAGTAAATTACGTTAACCCGTCACCTCGACCTTGTGGAGAGGTCTATTAGCTGTATAGGGTTAAAAATATAGCTTTTAGATCCCTCCACTTTAGTCGGGATGACGAGATAGTTTACGAACCTGTCTTCGGGAAGCCTGTGTAACAGTTCTAGGCCGATATAAGGCTCACCTCCATTACTTAATCTTAAAAAAGCAATGAACAATCAACACACCTTACATCTCCGACGGATATACGGAGAGCGGGGGACAAATGGGACGATCTCGTATCAGGGCGAGCAGATCAGTCATACCATCGAATTGCCCTGGCGCAATAACATGCCACGCATGAGCTGCATCCCTACGGGACGCTACAAGTTGGTCAAGCGTACCTATACCAAGCACGGTGAACAGATAGGCATACCGAATGTACTGGGGCGGGAAGCGATCCTGATCCATGCTGCCAATGATGCCTCTCGGGAGCTACTGGGCTGTATAGCCCCTGTTACGAAGCTGACAGGAGAAGGTACCGGAACCGAAAGCCGAAAGGCACTCGCCGAACTGAAAGCACTGGTGTATGGACTGTGGGATATGGGTGGAGAGGTGTATTTGGTTATTAAGTGAGGGAGTTAACAAGTGAACGAGTTATCATGTTAACAAGTTATCGAGTGAACGAGTTATCTAGTTACAAGGTTAGAAAGTAGGTTACAGGGTTATAAAGTTACAAGGTTAGAGAGTTAGGAAGGGTGAAATCGTAAAACTGTTAAAAAGTAAAGGCTTCACGATTTAGCTTATTTACGGTTTAACGCTAGCCCTTCTAACTTTAATTATTAAAAAAAATGCACAAAATCATCAAGAAAATAAGCCAGGCGGTACAGGTGTTGCTACTGGCTCCGATCAAGCTGCCAGGTAAGGCGCTGCATATTATCAAATACGTCGCTGTAGGGTTGGGGGTACTGGAGGCAATGACGAGTGAGACGGAGGAGCAGGAAAGGAGTGACGGAGTGACGAGTGACAAAAGTGACCCAGTAAAGAGTGAAGAGTAACGGAGTTATCTAGTTATTGAATGAGATTGCTTTGTCGTTACACTCCGCGCAATGACGAAAATAGGTAATCTCTTCGAGGCCTTTATAACTATCATAACTACTATAATCACCATAACATCAAAAGGCATGAAATTAAACGAAATACGTGCAGGTACCTTAGGAGGTACTTTATGTAGTATCTGGGCGTCGGTTACGCTTGGAGATTTATTACAGACGGTGATCATGGCGGCGCTGGGTACGCTGGTGAGCTATCTGATGTCGCAGCTGCTGGACAGGAGACGAAGGCAGTAACACATTAATAACAGCGCTAGCTAAAAACAGAACGCGTCCTTTTAATCAAGGACGCGTTTAACCTTTAAGCATCTTGCCCGCTGTGTTTGCCTTCTGCAAACTCTTCGATCATTTTTCGATTAAAGGCGGGGAGATCTTTTGGGGTGCGGCTAGTTACCAATCCTTGGTCTACAATGACTTCAGTGTCTTCCCACTGTGCTCCAGCGTGGATAAGATCGAGTTTTATCGCTTCGACGGATGTCATTTTCCGGCCTTTTACCACTTCAGCATTGATTAATACCTGAGGCCCATGGCATATTGCGGCAACCGGCTTATGACTATTGAAAAAGGATGTTACAAAAGCTAAGGCCTGTTCATTGGTACGTAGCGTATCTGGACTGATCACGCCACCCGGAAGCATTAGTCCATCGTATGCTTCGACCGATGCGCTATCTATACTAACATCTACTTTATAATCATTCGTCCATTCTAGTCCTTCCTTAGCCCATACACTTCCGGATTTTAGGGATACTATTTCTACCTTGGCGCCTGCTTGCTCCAAGGCTTCTTTGGGACTTGTCAATTCTACTTCTTCAAAACCATCTGCGACCAAGATCGCTATTTTTTTGTCGGTTAATTGTGTCATAACTTTTCTTATTTTGTTTTTAAAAATTCATGTGTGTTCTCTTTCTTTATACCTCCACGATCATATAGGAGGTGCCTGGATGCTCGTTTCTGAGCAATGGTAGTGCTACATTATAAACAGGGATATTACCTGATGTCTGACCAAAGATGGTTCCTCCATGCGCATGACCATGAAAGGCTACAGTGACCTGTCGCCTGTTTAGTGCTTCTGCAAGATGGGAGGAGCCGAGAAAGGGATATAATTGCTCGGGTTCTCCTTTGACGGTGTTTTTTATCGGCGCATAATGTAAAAGGGCTACTTTGGGCAAATCGGGATGTTCTTGTTCTAGTCGTGTCAGCGCACGGTCGAGCTGTAGGGATTCGTTTACAGCTTCATGGACAAATTCCTTCATCATATCTTCACCGAATATCGACAGCATAAATTGATCGAATCCTCCGCCGAACCCCTTGGTGCCTGCAAAGCCTATGTCGCTGGCAACGGTAAATTCGCCGTCGAGGAGCGTCATCTTATGCTCGGTAAGGATCTGCTTAATAATTTTCTGACGGCCTTTTTCAAAATCATGGTTGCCTAATACGCCTATTACAGGAATATGCAGACCATGTAAAGCTTCACCCAACACCCGGGCTTCATCCTCATCGCCTGTGTCGGTAAGGTCGCCACAGATGATCAGTACATCGGCTTCTGTATTTAGTTGCTCAAAGGTGTCTTTCCATATACCGCGATCGCTGGTTTTGACGTGAATATCGGCCATAGCGGCTACTCTTTTCTTGGTTCTTTCCATAGTAAAATTAGATTGTAGTAATGGTATAGGACTTGTAATCCCATTCTTTGATATCCACCTGGTACTGGGTCTGATCGATAAGCGGGCCCCGGCATACTTTTTCTAAGGGCGGTGGAAGGTCATATTGTTCCTGGGCACGGCCGAGCAATTCATCAAATATCCTTTTTGGAATGATATCCCGATAATCGGAAGGATACACAAACTGGAATATCAAGAGAGCTGCCAGTAACAGATGCCAATGCCCGTCCAGGCGATATAGTAGATGGTCCCAATCGAGCTGCTTCCCGTATCTCAACAGGATATGATTGATATCGGCATTATCATAACGCTCGCGGTTCTGAACATACATTTTGCACCAGATCAGCTCCTCCACAGGGATGAAGCGGACAGGGATATCTGAAAAGTGGCCTTCCATAGCACGCTCATACCAACTGTCTTCAACAGTGCAGATGTGGTTGACGCTATCGAATATGATGTCGATAAAATAGGAACCTTTAAAGACTTTGGCCAGCCAACGGACATCTGTCAGTTCTATCTGATAGCCTGCCTGCTCAAATAGTTTGAGGATTTTTGGGTACTCACTGCTTTTGCAAAAGATATCGAGATCTTTTGTGTCACGGTAGATGCCCGCATAGTGGTACATTGCAAATGCACCCCCTAGCATGTAGTCATATTCGCTCTCATGGAGCAATAGCAATACATCTTTATAAAAGGATGTTGCTTCTAATCTTTCGCTCTCTGTCATGCAATATCGTGTTTTTAAAGAATGAACACCTATAAACCATTTTCGTTGCCTTAGTCCTATAAACCTTAATCTAGAGGGATGCTGTTATGCCTTCGCAGGTGGCTTAAAATACGCTTGTAATATAAAAACACGTATCCAGCGATGAAGACGAGTTGAATGGAGGCGTCTTAGGGGCCAGATACCACTAAGAAAGTAATAATATCCTTGCATTTTGTTTATCATTTTCATGGCTGTGTTTTTTAGATATCAGGTATCCATAGCGCTTTAATTTATTTTCCGGTTTCCATATGCGGACTATCAACAGGCTTTGATTCTGGAGACCCTTTTTGTCGTAAGTAAATGGATAAAATAACAATGGAGGCTACGGAGAGAAATTCGCTTTGCCAATTCTGAAAAGTCTCGAACCAAAATTGGGGTTCCATTAAAAATTTGCGCATAGCAATAGGGGCTTTTCCTTCCAATCGGTTCTCTTCCAACAAACTGTGATAGCTACCGTACAGATGACCGATCCATGAACAGATAAATAGCATCAAAAAGGCGAGTGATAGGGAGTGCTTATAGATGGCGAGGCGCCACCCGCCCTTTTTTACGGCAGAGGGCGCATCTGGGCGATTTACAGGCTCTCTGTCCACTTCTTCTTTTTCGTTCAGGCTCTTGGATTCGGCCGACCCGATCTGCCGTAAGAAAATAGTCAGGACTACATAAAGCGCCATCTGTAGAAATTCACTTTGAAAATTTTCAAAAGTAGCTGCAACGAAATGGCCACTGCGCAGGTAAGAACTCAGCGCAAGATATTCGCCATGTTCTTGATAAGTTTCCTGCTGCTCTTTCCATCCAAAGTAAGCCTGTGCTAACAGGGCAAAAGCAAATAGCACCAAAAAGACGATGGATAGACTGTTCCGGTATAAAAAAGGGTGTTTCATGGTACATCGTTATGAGGTGAATTAAATAAATTGCCGCAGGGCTTTTATTTGCATGGATACGATAGAGACTCGTCGGTCCTGACCCAGTACAAAGTTTATCGCCTCGGCGATATCTTCTGCTTTTAGCATTTCCAGTTTTTCTTCCAGTTCGCGCTGTTCTTCAGGAGAGGAGGGCTGCATATCGGTTCCCACGGCACCAGGTTCAATAAGAGATACACGAATGTTTTTAGGATTGAGTTCTTTTCGCAGTGCTTCTGTAAATCCCTGTATGCCTGCTTTGGTCGCTACATAGCCACTGCTTTTTCCTTCCCGGCTATCCGCACTCATCGAACCAATGTTGATAATATCTCCTGCAATATTGGATTCTGCCATCTGTTGGGCAAAAAATCCGGATAAAAGGAGGTAGGCGTCCATGTTTGTTTTTGTCATATATGACAGTTGATTGATTTCGACACCGTATACACCTGCAAATCCCAGCGCCGCATTGTTGATCAGTACATCAAAAGGACCATGTGATGACCAGATCTCGGGAAGCAAGCGTTCTAATGCCTCTTGGTCAGTGAGATCCTGCAGGAGATAGCCAATATTGTGGTGTAGGTCTTGAGCTGCTGCGTCCTTCAGAAAATCTTCCAGCTTGTCGGCACTGCGGCCGATTATAAATACATAGTAGCCTTTGGCCGCCAATTGTAATGCGGTGGCGCGGCCTATCCCGGCTGTACCGCCCGTCAGGAATACCCTTTTAGTCGTTTGTCTGTTCATGATTTCCATTTTATAGTGATTTCTTGTGCGCCCTTTATTTTAAGGCGGTTGTTATCTTTTGTTAGATCGTAGTGTGATCCATCTTTTAAAGTAATGGTACAGGCATTGCTTTTCATTCCGTACACTTGCACTATACAGCCGTAATCCGAGCTGCCGAGCACCTGTATCTTTACCTGCTGATCTTTGCGGTCGATTTCTATATAGGGGTAACCAATGTAGCAGCAGCTGCTCGTATCGTCTAGAGATAGGTAGTGGTATCTTATCAATTGAAATAGGAAGCCCGCTCCGTATACTTCTTGACCTACCTGCCCGACAGCTTCCCAGCCATCACCCAGATCTTCTATCGGCATCCATAGCTCCGCATCGAGATATCCGGTTTTTACCCTGGTCGCTAAGATATCTTTGGGTAAAAGCGATGGTAGATAATAGGCCAGTCGACAAGATGCGTAATAGGTATATTCGGCCATCAGGGCTTGCAGGTCCTCGGCTACAGGCGCTTTTTCAGTGTGTGCCATCCGCAGGTAACGGTGAAAACTGGCAAGCGTTTCCTGTTCTTCAAATACAGCGGAATAAGGCGCATCAGTCAATGGATAGAGGCAAAAAAAAGTAGGGTATTCTTTGGAATTACCATAAGCTCTTTGCCAGATACCGGTATTGCGTAACAGGTTGCCCAAACATAGCTCGCTGTAATCAAGATACTTTTTTTCTTTTGTCAATACCCATAGTTGCAAAAGTGCCTCGGCAGCATATGCTGTATTATTGGATTGGTAGATAAGGTCAAATCCAAATCGAAATAGAGTTTTTGCTGCGCGCTTGGCTTCCGTCAGATAAATCTTCTTGCCACTCAGCGTATAGGCCTTTAACATTAAATAGGCGTACATGCCAGCGACATCTTTCTCACCGCCCTGACCGGGCTGTGCTTCTTCCTTAATGATTTCTAAGGTATCCAGATCATAAAAGATGGGCCAGTTGTACTCAAAATGGTGAGCAACCTTAATACAGAATCGAAGGGATTGATAAAATTTATTTTCCAGGTCCGCATCCAGATGTTTGGCTTCAAGAAGTGAGGCGAGTTGGATCAATGGATGCTGGAGGTACCAGGAATCCATAACACGGGGTTTCTTCTGTTCTTCGGAATGATCGAGATGATGCTCCTTGTTTGGTATCCACCGTACAAAGGCTTTCAGAATCGGGTCGAAGAAATTACTTAAACCTGCTGTAAGGCTACCGATGACCTGTTGGGCATGGTTGGAGCGCTCTAGCGTACTATGCAATACCAGAGGTGTCAATACAGCAAGCTGTACCATGCTCTCAGGTGGCGTTTCGTAGTCGTTGAGGTAGGCATTCAAATAGGCGTTTTCTTCGACCTGCTGCCAACAGCCATGCGTGCGGACGAGTCCTTGCAATGCATAGTGAGCATATCTCGGCAGGGGAAGGGTGCGGATGGCTGGACGTTCCAGCTGTTCGTATATGGAAGCTAGACCCCGTATGTAACGTCGGGACATCGCTATACTATCTTTGGGTTGCGTGGGCTCGAATATAAGATAAGCGTGGCAAAGTTTATATCGTTCTCCTTTTTGGATAGCACGTTGGTCGGATTGTGGGAGTGAAAGGCCGAGTTCTGGCCATTGCATACTTACGACGTCGCTTAAGCTCTGCTGGGTATGCTCGGCATATTTGTTTAATGAGCTGAGATCTTGAAAATAGAGTAAGGTACCTTTACTTTTTTGTCCAAAATCGGTGAAACATGCACCAGATCTTAGCTGTTTTTGCATATGGTAGGTTGTTCCCTCGGGCGGTATCTTATAGTTTTGATCTTCCAGGATCAAGACTTCGGGATTGTTGGGCAACTTTGTTAAATGATTTTTGGGTTCCAAATGCATTGTGTAGTGTATAAATACGGATTCACCGCCATGTAGTTGTACATGAATACGGTATAGGCCTATGCTGCATTCAATCTCTAAGTCAAGCCTATGAGATTCTATGCTTTTGCAGTGGATTGTTGTACTCGAGGGATCAGAAAGTTCTGACAGCCGGGCTAAGAGCAGTCTGCCATTCCGAAGATTTACTTCCAATAAAATTTCAGAAGGTGTCCGAAAGAGTGTGTAATCGTATCCCCCTAGATCGTCCTGATAGAGTCTATGATATTCGCCATTTATTAAATGCGATTTACTTACTTGTGCTGTTATAGAAACGTTCGTCATAGTAGAGATATAACTGTGTTGTGGTTTAAGAACAGACTTGGCCACTCGAATGCTTGGTTTTCCATGTCGTCTAGTTTTAAATATGTGCTGTATGAACGTTTAGATAATGTTTTGGTTGTCAGATTATATACTGAAAATGAGAAGGGAAATACGGAGATTGGTACAGAAACTTAGGATCAGGAAAGAATTGAAAAATAGTAGTCTGTGCAAAACTAAATACGGAAAAGGATGGTTCTAATCTAAAAATATGATACTATGTCCTTACAGGTAGTCCGTAAAAGTATATTCTTCAAACCCGATTCCAAAAGGGTGCTGGCGAGATATTTTAATATAAATATTGAGCGTACCACTAAAATAGTAAACCGTATCCTAAAAAGCTCAAAGCAGGATCAGACAGATATGCTGAATCAGCTTCTCCGTAATTTTTCGAAGCGGCATCGGAGTATACTGGATATATGGGAAAAAAACTTTAAACGTACGGAAGGAAGGTTATTGGATCTGGAGCTTCGTGATCGCGATTATTCACAAAGGGAACGGTTACTGATCGGGGCTTATTTTACAATGGAGTATTCTGTCGAAGCTGCCGCTTTTTTCAACCCTTCGATCGTCGAATCTCCCGATCAAACGCAATTGCGGGATGGTGAAAAACGGATCATACTGAGCTTTAGAGCGACCGGGGAAGGGCATGTGTCTTCGATTGTGTTTCGATCGGCTATTATCGACAAGGAGCTAAATGTACATGTTGAAGAAGTGGGCAGACTATTGGAAAAACCAAAGCAGGTAAAAAGCCACCGGTATCTAAAGTCGGATTTTATCGATAAATTACTCCAGATACACGACCCCGAAAAAGATATGCTGGATCTTATCAACGCTAAGCTGACCGATAGTTTTACCTATGAGGAGCTGCGCCGCTTTGTGCAGGAGATCCAACAGGAAAATAATCTGGATATGGAAGGCCAGACGTTGATGACGCATATGACCTGGCTAGCTTCGTCGCATTATGAAATGACTTATTCTTTGGACACGGCCTTATCGGAAAGAGTAATATTCCCGATATCGGATACGGAGAAGAATGGTATTGAAGATGCCCGTTTTGTACGGTTTATCAGTGATAAAGGGAGGCCGATGTATTATGCGACCTATACAGCATATGATGGCCTCACGATATTACCCAAATTGCTTTCGACAACGGATTTCGTGCGTTTTAAAGTACAGCCTATTAACGGCAAAATTGCCAATAAGGGAGCGGCACTCTTCCCTAGAAAGATCAATGGTAAATATGCGATGTTGTGTCGGGTAGATGGAGAAAGCAATTACATCGCTTTTTCAGAAGACTTGATAAATTGGCAGCAGGATGTGACGCTGCTCAAAGAACCGGAATTCCCATGGGAGTTTGTGCAATTGGGCAACTGCGGGTCGCCTATAGAAACCGCCAAAGGCTGGTTGGTATTGACGCATAGCGTAGGGCCAATGCGCGAGTATACGCTCGGAGCGATATTGCTTGATCTGGAAGATCCTACAAAAATAGTAGGCAAGCTGAGTGAACCGCTCCTCTATCCTAATGCCGAAGAGCGGGAAGGATATGTCCCCAATGTAGTTTATTCTTGTGGTCAGATCCTGCATAATGGCCATTTAATAATTCCATACGCGATGTCTGACCATGCATCTACCTATGCGACTTTATGTTTGGACGATTTACTGGATGCGCTCACCAATTTCAGACCGCTAACCGTCTAGGCCGTGACATAGGTGTAGATAAGCTTGCCAGAAACTGAGACTGCTTTCTGCGCCTTGGTTGAGATTCAGCCCGAACCGTTCTAAACCGTCGCAACAGCCCTTTGTGAGTGGGTCGTACAGGGTAAGGCCAAGTTCATTTTTTCCAAAATACCAGTGTAGACATTGGATCATACGCTGTTTATAGTGATTATCGCCAGATAGGCTGAAAAGCTCTTTGTATAGGAGTATGCTCGAGGGCACTTCTATAGGCTGTTGGGCAAATGTGCTCCGTTTGCCACCGCGTACATACCAGTTTTCATTTCCGATGGTGGAGGGGTATCCTTTTTCAAATATAAGGCCATCGAGAAATTCCGCTGTCTGTCGGCCTATGGTCAGTAAAGATTCTTGTCTGAGCAGTACACCGCTACGCAGTACCGCTAAAGGAATAATCGCATTATCATAGGCAAGTACCTGCTCGTACCAGTTCCAATCGGGGCTGTGACTGCCCTGATATTCATCGGCCAAGTAATAGCTGAGCTGTTTTATATAGGGTAATATTTTATCGTCCGATCGGTTGGAAGCGTAGTAATGCTGTAGCCCTAAGAGGGTGTAGCTTACTGCTCTGACAGATTTAAGCGCTACACAATGGGGGAGGGCCTGCTGCAGCATCGCTTCAGCGAGAAAAACTAATTCAGGCTCACGGTTATAGCGTAGGAAATGGCCTAATGCCCATACGGTACGCCCGTAGCTATCTTCGGTACCGTACTCATCTAAAAACTGATGGTCAAAGGAAAGGAGATTTCGGAATCGGCCACAATCGCGCTGCATGTACTGTATGTAAGCAAGGTAGGTGTAAGCGAGGTTTTTATATTTCTCGGATGGGTGTACCTGAGCAGCTAATGTGGTCAATAGCAGGGCCCGTGCGGTGTCATCGAGACAGTAGCCGTGTTTGTAATTGGGGATGCTATAGGTCGCATGCTGTACGATAGAAACCAGATTGGTCATCCGGCGGATATGAGCGAGATCAAATGCTGGAAGCTCAGGGATGATCTCCTGCAGCATGTCAAAATCAAAAATGGAGTCGAGGGTATGTACTTCTTGCTTCATTGATCTTTACTTAAGAGGACAGTTTATGAGTGGATGTATGTAATAGATTATTAACATGGTGCGGAGCGCTGCTGCGGGGTAAGGTCACTGGGGCGGACACCTCATGTGCTATAATCCGTTTAAGAAGTTTGGATTGTAGCTTACCTATATTGCTCCAGCTCATCGACGCGCCATAACGGGCCGCATTATACCGGTACTTCGCTAATACCTGAGGCTCTTCTAATAGGGTGCGGATGATCAGGCTGAGTGCTTTGCTGTCTTTAAAGTCAAATAACAGCCCACGTTCGTCTTTTAATAAATCTTTGGCATACCAGTATGGTGTAGATATTACGGCCGCGCCTGCACCGATTGCAAAGGAAAGCGTACCGCTGCTGATCTGGTTCTCATTGGGATAGGGCGTGACATAGATATCACAGGCGCTGAGGTACTGCGTAAGTAGTTTTTCGGAAGCAAACTCGTTGATAAAGCAGACCTTGTCGGCTATACCCAGTTCCTGTGCTTTTGTCTGTAGGTATTCGCGATAGGATTCTCCTGCCTCCCGCAAGATATTGGGATGTGTACTGCCCAAAATAATATAGACAAAATCATCCTGCGGTACAGCCGCTACGGCTTCAATAGCGGTCTCGAAGCCCTTACTGGGGCCCAGAAATCCGAAACTGAGCATTACTTTCTTACCGGTCAGGCCAAGCTGTTGTTTGGCCTCGCTTTGACGGTAGGAAAAATGGGGCACGCCGTGAGGAATGAGCTCTATCTTACGGGCCGGGATATTGTAAATGCGCTTGAGCATTTCTACAGCAGTATCAGTCATGACGGTAATGCTATGGCTGTAGGCTGCAAGCTGTTTAAGTACCCGGAGCTCCGCGTCACTGGGGCGTTGGAGCACCGTATGAAAGTTACTAACGATAGGGACGGAAAGAGCTTTGGCTAATGATAATATGTAGTCGCCGCTTTCGCCTCCGAATATGCCGTACTCATGCTGGATGATAACGGCATCGTAAGTCTCGTTGATATGTGCCGCGGCCTTCAGATAACTGGAAACGTTGTTTTTTTCAATGCTTGCGGATACTTCAGAAGGAAAGATGCCTTCGCTACCATCCGAAATGGCAATAATAGCGGGTGTTATGCTCGGATCCAGGCTTAGAGATCTGAATAAATCCTGCGTAAATGTGGCGATACCGCACTGCCTTGGTGGGTATGTTCCTATAATGGCGATATTCATAGTGACGTTATGTTTCGTTCTTATTCTGAATAAAGAACAGAAAACTAAGGACTATGTTGTAAGACAAAACCCGAAAACTAAAAATGCCGTATTAAATCAAACCCGTCCGTATAAATACGTTGTGTTAGTGCTTCTTTTGAATAGCAGTTGCCTTAAATCGGAGATGGTGGGGCAGATTCTAAAGTAAATGGAGAGAAAAATGGCATAACTTTAGCGTTGCAATCAACGATAGATTAAAAATGTGGTTTATGCGAAGAATTTTTATTTTAATTCCATTTATCTTCTTATCCTGCTCAGGTGCACCAAATAAGAAACCTGTTCAAAATGATCAACCCATTACCAGCAGTGAGGAGATAGCAACTATTAAAGATTATTCCTGCACGGAGTTGCTTACAGCACTTGTAAGGTCGAGTAATGCGCTCGCATTTGAAAGCTTTAATAAATCAGAGGTACAGGCTAGGATTATTGCCACGGAGACTGATAAGCTGACGATAGAGCTTTATAAATCGGACATTTCTGACCGTACCGGATCGGAACGCGAGATGGAGAATACCGTCGGTTGGCTGGAGTTTTTTAGTAAGAGGAATAAGCTCATGGACATTACTCATGACCCCGATAATCCGAAGGAGCTAAAATATGACAAGTCCATTCTTGAAGGATATAACCTTTTAGAGTCATGTAACGCGGTGACTACTCCGACCAGACCTTCTCAGCATAGTGGATGGAGTGATGTGATGCTGGAAAAAGATATCCGGTTCAATGGTAAAGTGGGGCGCTACTTCACCCTTACGGAGTTTAAAGATAACTTCGGAAAGCCCGATAGTGTCAAATGGTTAAAAGATGAAGCTCCTTGTTTCACGATCTTTGATACCGAAGCGCCAGACGATACCTACATTTACAAAGACGGTTCGCGCTTTGAAACCAGTAAAGACAGTGTCGCTGTAGATGAGTTCTGGTTTAAAAACGGAAACTTTATCACCTATAAAGGAGTCAAAATCGACGCTAGCACCACGATGGATGAGATACAACGCCTTTTTCCTACCGCAGTGAAAGGAAGACTGGGGCTGGACAAAGAAGGAACGCTTTGGGTGATTAAGCTAAGGGAAGATGATACCGGTATGTCTGACGGCCATATCAAGCTGTTTTTTAAGAATGATATGGTCTATTTTATGCACTGGTGGTTTCCTTGTTAGAATTTCTTTCGTAAGACGTGAAGATATTAAAAGTACATTTTTAGGTGCGTCTGTGTGGGATAGTCGATTCTCCTCGCTATGAACAACGTGAACGCTTAAATCTCGTCCACTTGGTCGAGAATTTCTTTTGCTCCGATGAGCTGTGACTGAAGTACAGGCAGGGTGGTTCGGGCAAATGTTTGTACATCGGTATCGTAGACCCCATTCTCGTTAACGCTGGCGATTTGGAACAGATTGATTACTTCCTCATGCGAGCTCACCATCAATTTCGCAAAAGCGAGGTCAAATTTCGATATCTCTTGTTCCTGTAAATCACTGAACTTTTTCTGGTGGGTAGTCAACAGCTCTTCAGTAACGATCCAGCTATTGGCAATGGCCATTTCTTTTATCTCTTCGTAGGTCCCGCTGTGTTCTTTTACGACTTCTTCTCCATAGTCCTGTATATTGTCCGCTTGGCCTTTTTGAACGGCTAGATTACCAGCGGCGATCTTTAGTTGTAAGGAACTATGTGCTTTATTGATAAAACCTTGGTTATCGTTGTAGGTACTATTATCGTGGTGGCAGCCATAGAATAGGCCGGATGTTGTCAATAAGACCGTGAAATAATAGATGATCAGTTTTGTCCGGAGAATCGTATTCATAGTTCTGTAGTTAATGTGCTATTCTATAACAGCTACGTGTCGAAAAAGTTCACTATTGATTATCAGTTGTTAAACGTATGGTTGGCCTCAAGAATGCAGATCGG
Organism: Sphingobacterium paucimobilis HER1398; assembly: GCF_000416985.1. Taxonomy (GTDB): domain Bacteria; phylum Bacteroidota; class Bacteroidia; order Sphingobacteriales; family Sphingobacteriaceae; genus Sphingobacterium; species Sphingobacterium paucimobilis. The sequence continues at coordinate 189,586 of NZ_ATDL01000022.1, read as the reverse complement.
ATTTCTAACTTAAATTAATATTGGTTTTGAACTTTTGCTGTCGGTTCCTGTTCATTTCAATAAAATAACGCTAAAAAGAAAATGATATGGCACATTTAGAAGTACAGAGAAAGAATAGGACGGGCTGGTGGCTATGGTTGTTACTGGCAATCGTCGCATTGATTGTCGTCATGCTATGGATACGGGGGCATAATACCGAAACTACTGGAGACGCCGCAATAGTGGATAGCAATGCCGACCTCGCTTCGGATCAAGGAGAGGCTATTGCGATTACCGAGCCGGATTGGAATAGCATTGATTTCAATGCTCCGGCAACTACTGATCCGGAGATTACAGATCCGGATATATCTATACGGAAGGGAACGGACTACACCATTTATACCCTGGGAGAAAATATACTGTTCCCCAAAGATCAAAAGAATATACAGGCTGCTTCGGAACCGAAACTGAGAGCGATCGCCACGATTCTTAAAAAGCGATTTGATGGTGCGTACATAGGAGTATATGGAAGTGCAGACGCTACAGGTAGCCCTGCCCATAATAATACATTGGCGGCTGATCGTGCTGCGGAAGTTAAAAACTGGCTGGTCGACCACGGCGGGGTAGATTATCGGAAAATTTCTGTTCATTCTATAGGTGAACGACAACCTATTGCAAGCAATAAGACGGCGGAAGGTAGGGCGCAGAATCGCAATGTACAGATTGTGGTATTTGAAGATGCAACACGAGAAAAGGAAATTAAATAAGAAGGACTATGGAACATCAAGAAATAAGAAATAACCGCCTGATCGAATTGACAGGCAGTGATTATGAGATTGTAGACGGAGAGCCTGATATCAGGGGCTGGGATGTCAAAGACCTACAGGGAAAGAAAATTGGTGAGGTAGATGAACTTTTATTTGATGAGGTATCACAGCGTGTGCGCTATATCGTGGTAGAGGTAGATTATGACAATTATTCTGCGGGTCTGGAGAAACAGATTCTGATACCGATAGGAATAGCAGTATTTAGCAAGGAGGAGATCCAGGAGGTAGATCATACGCCATCTGCGATTGTCGACGATTCGGTGCATCCTGAAAATATCCCACTACATGATGGCAGCAAGGTCACGTACGATTCAGAGGTGGATGTGGTAGTCGTACCGGTTACCCTGCAACAGGTAATGCAGTTGCCTTCTTACGATCCAGATTTTGTAAGTCCGAGCGATGAGATTGCCATTCGAAAGGTGTTGGGTGAGAGTGGTCTGATTACGATGGAGTACGACCCTGATACCTTTTACGAACACCCTCATTTTAGTAAACAGCAATTGTCATCTATCGGACATATAACTCCACGACATCATTAAGTATAAAAATGAAGAATTGGCATATCGGGTGTTCGGGGTTCTATTATAAGGATTGGAAAGGTAAATTTTATCCTAGCAATCTACCACAGAAGGACTGGTTGGATTATTATTGCAGGCATTTTGAAACCTTGGAGTCAAATGTGACTTTTTACCGCTTTCCACAGCTCGCTTTTTTACAGAACTGGTATAAGCGGACACCGGAAAAATTTCGTTTTGCGGTTAAAGCACCACGCTTGATTACGCACTATAAGAAATTTGTAGATACCCAGATTCTGATAGCGGACTTTTATAATACGGTGCAGCATGGCTTAGCCGAAAAGTTAAAGTGTGTGCTATTCCAGCTCCCTCCGAGTATGGCATATGATGATATGACGCTCCAACGGATTATAGATGCTTTGGATAGCAATTATCCAAATGTATTAGAGTTCAGGCATGCGAGTTGGTGGCGACCGGAAGTATACGAAAAATTAGGAAATCACAACATCACTTTCTGCGGGATGAGCCACCCTAACCTGCCAGACGAAGTGGTCGTGAATACGTCTATGGTCTATTACCGGATGCACGGTAGTACCAAGTTGTATGGATCTAGCTATACGGATGAAGAGCTGAAGGGGTTGGTCAAAGCGATCGAGGTACATCCAGAGGTGCAGGATAGCTATATCTATTTTAATAATGATATGCATGGGCATGCAATAGAAAATGCAAATCGCCTAAAAGAGCTACTTTCTAAATAAATGATAAAGAAAATAAAAAATAAATGAACGTTTAGTGATTAGGGCTGTTCTATCAGCGGGAATAATCGATATACCGATTATTCTCCCAGAACTTACTAATGCGCAATGTTAGCAAAGTTTAAAACAGTATTAATGATTGGTGGTGTTTCTTAAAGAGGCACCACTTTTTTGTACAGAAGAAAAATGTTATGATGGAAATGGACGACCTTATAGGCCCTGATTCTCAAGGGGACTTTCTGATAGAGATAGCGATCCGAACAGTAATCATGTTTGTACTGATTCTGACGATCCTCCGTCTCTCGGGAAGAAGGGGCGTACGCCAGCTCACGGTTTTTGAGGTAGCCATTATCATCAGTCTGGGATCGGCAGCAGGCGACCCCATGTTTCAAGAAGATCTACCGATTGTATATGCTGTTATTGTCTTTGCCTGTGTGATGCTGGTGTACAAAACCATTACATGGCTGGCATCCCGTTCTGAAAAGCTGACCCATGTGCTGGAAGGCAAGGTATTATCGGTAGTGAAGAACGGGACATTTGACCTACAGCACGAAGATGATAATAACTTTTCTAAAATGGAGTTTTTTGCGGAGTTGCGTAACCTCAATGTGGAGCATCTCGGGCAGGTCCGTGATGCCGTATTGGAAGTGGATGGTACGCTGAGCGTATTGTTCTACGCCGATGAAGAGGTGAGGTACGGGTTACCTTTATTTCCGACTTTCTATAAACAGGTAAATGTCAGCACGACAAACGGGCCATTCGCCTGTATGTATTGTGGCTGTATTGTACAATATATCAAGGAAGATTTTCCGCAATGTAACCGTTGCGGAAAATCAAAATGGACTAAAGCATTAAATACGAAAAGATATAGCTAATAATCGTATTTTTCAATCGATTTAATCTGATTGTTGCCTTCTGTAAATACCAATGTGGGTTGATAGCTGTCTGCCTCTTCTGGAGACATATGTACAAATGAAAGTATATGTACGGTATCACCTACCTGTGCATGCAATGCTGCACCCCCATTCATGCACACTTCCCCACTGCCTCGCCTGCCAGGAATGACATACGTCATAATACGACTGCCGCTTACCGCGTTGTTGATGTAAACCTGCTCGTATTTTTTGATCCCTGCGGCATCTAATAGATCAGCATCTACTGTGATCGAGCCGTTATATGCGACGTTTGCCTCGGTAACTGTTACCGTGTGGATTTTTGCTTTTAATAAGGTCAATTCCATTGTTAAATTACGTTAAGATATTTTTTATAGTATTTGTTTTCTGTTTTTTTAAATAAATGCTTCATGCCGTTTTGTATAATTGTAAAGTATGCTCCATCCATTTGCCTGGTGATTTCGAAATCTTTTTGTATGTCAAAAGTATCCTGTGGGCATAAGGTGTTTACTTGATTGATCAATTGTCCTTGTGCATTATAACTTTCTATCAGATAGCATAAGGGGTGTGGAATTGGCAAAATCTGAAACCACATTCCTTCGCCGATACCTCCAAGCCATTGCGCGTTATCTTGGAGATGGGGCGGTCGGCTGGGATTATCCAGTTGACCATTGCCTATATCGCAGCCCAATGTTTCAAAATGGCTGTGGGATAGATTTTCTTTCAGTAATTGCCAATGAAATTTGAGGGAATGGAAACGGTTGGATTTCCAACGCTGTAAATCTCCGTTCTCATAACAATGGACGAAACCTCCGTTACGGGTATTCACTATATTACTGACGGGACTGGGCTTTAGGGTTTCTGGGTATTTTAACCTGCGAATACGCGGGTCATTAGGAGGCATGCCAGCGATGAGAACCTGTGCTACAAATCGCGAACAGCTATTGTTGCCAGCTGCGAAAGCGCCATAGGGAATCGGCCCTTTAGCGACCAGGGAGTCTGCAAATTTTCGACAAGTTATATAGGAGATGTTGTTGACAATCGAAAAAAGCAGACGGCCTCCTCCGTGCGTTGCCTCTTCGATAGCAGATAAATTGCGGAGTATATGGTCTAAGTTGCTGATGTTGCCGCTGGAAAATTGAGCTACGGTATCGATTTTTAACCGGGGATCAAAGACTTTGGAGCGCGCACGTCCATCGCCACGCGGTGTTACATATCGGCCAAAGTCATAGTAATCAATAGCGCCAGTATGACGGGATATCAGCAGGAGTGCAGCATGACCTACTTTGAAATTGAGATTCTTAACGATACCACATTTCTTTAGAAAGGCCATCCAGCGTTCGTCACCGAATGCTGTTTTATCTGGCCATGCTAACGGAATAGCAAAATCATTAAAGCTTATCATACTGTACTTGTTTTTCTTTTAAACTAGGGTAAAGGCTGTTCAGGTAACGATCGCCATAGTCTGCGAAGAGTAGTACCATATCCTGAGGAGGGTGTGGGTTGTCTTGCTGAAGATATTGTTCAAGCCCAACGAGGACAGCTGCACTCGAGAACCCCAGTAGTGTACCGGTTGCTTCATAATAGTCATGAGCGCATGATATGGTTTCTTGACGGCTCACTTGGAGAATGTTATCGATATGATTGGGCGCAAATGTACCGGGAATGAATCGGCGACCAATGCCATCTATTTTGTCCATGGTGGACGTTTTCGGCGGTGCGGAGCCGTGTTCCTTGTAATACTGAAGTATGGACCCATGGGGTTCAATACCGCATATCTGAATCGTATTATTCTTGCTTTTCAAATATTGGCCTATTCCTGATATCGTTCCCCCTGTGCCGATGCCTGCAAAAAAGTGGCTCACCTTGCCGTGAGATTGATCCCATATTTCGGGACCTGTAGTTAGATAATGCGCTAACGGATTTTGGGGGTTGTTATATTGATCGGTAAAAAAACAGGAAGGATTGTTGGCTGCATAATGGGCTGCTTGAAACTGACTGGAGAGTAGGTCATCTATACCGTTGGAGTTGTCGCAGATGAAGATTTGTGCACCGAGCTGTCGTAGAAGAGCAAGTTTCTCCCTAGCACAGTCTTTAGTGACAAAAATACAGCAGGGGTAACCTAATTGCTGTGCTATTTGAGCAATACCTATACCGGTATTACCGCTGCTTGCCTCAACAATGGTATAGCCAGGTTTCAGCTTGCCGCTTTTGATTGCTTGTTGAATCATATGCCAAGCAGGACGATCTTTGGAAGTTTTATTGAGATTATGGTATTCTTTTTTGATCAGTATATTGCACTGATGCCTATCTGAAAGATAGGAACATGGTTCGAGAGGTGTGTGTCCTATGGTTGTTGTATCCAAATTATTGTGTTTAAGTGTCTTTTATATTATGATAACGGGCAAATGAAAAGCTATATTATTTTTCATTTATCTTTTAATAATTATTTAACAGCCGTAGAAGATAATAGTTGCATACACCTGTTAAAACTTAATAGGAGGTCAGATGTTCTTTAGCTGGATAATAATAATAAATACTACACAGCTATACTTACAAATAATGTTAGATACGAACAGTTCTAAGAAAGTAAACGACCACCTGGCCAATGAAAGAACATTTTTGTCCTGGATACGGACCAGTTTAGGAATAATGGGCTTTGGTTTTGTAGTCGTTAAATTTTCACTGTTCATGCGGCAGATTACGGCCATGCTGAGTCCGCAGACGAGTGAACCTGCACCTCACGGGTACTCCAGTGAGGTCGGTACGGCAATCGTTATCATTGGAGCTGTGACTGCATTGTTGGCTTACCTCAAATATCGAAAGATCGGGAAGCAGATAGAAGAAGGAGAGTTTGCCCCCAGTTCCTCTATTATCAGTGTTATAGCGATATTGATTGCCGTGATCGGTTTTATACTGAGCTGGTACCTCATCGATAGCTTTTAACTGTTTGTGAACTATTCAGGGTGTTTAGGGGTTCTGTAAATGACACACCTGGGATAATTATGGCAAAAGAACAGAAAAATATAATCAAGACACATTTTACAATATTGAAGAATACCGTACTGGGATTTATGAATGAGTCGGCCTTAAAGTACAGCGCTTCTCTAGCCTATTACACGGTCTTTTCCGTGGGGCCGATTTTGGTACTCATGATTTCGCTGGCCGGTATATTTTTGGGCGAGGAAGCGATTCAGGGAAAGGTTTTTACGGAGCTCAGGGGACTGATTGGGAGTAGTGTCGCCCTACAGGTGCAGGATATTATCAAGAACCTGTCACTCTCCGGCAAGTCGAATATGGCGCTGATCATCAGTGTGGTCACGCTACTGATAGGGGCTACGACGGTATTTGGCGATATCCAGAATTCTATTAATAATATCTGGCATGTGCGGCCAAAGGTCAAAAAAGGATGGCTGAAGATTGTAAAGGACCGCTTGCTGTCCTCCTCACTGGTCATCGGGCTTGGCTTTTTGCTGGTGGTGACGCTGATCGTCAATGGTATCGTGATGGCATTGACTGACCGCCTGCAGCGTTTCTTCCCGGATGCTTCGGTACAATTGTTTAATGGGATTAATTTCCTGGTGTCTTTTGGCATTATATTCCTCATGTTCTGTATCGTATTTAAGGTATTGCCGGATGTGAATATCAAGTGGCGTACAGTGCGCTCGGGCGCCCTATTTACGGCTGTTCTCTTTGTTATCGGCCATTTCCTTATCGGCCTGTATATCGGAAATTCGGATACAGAAAGTACATACGGGACAGCCAGTGCGATTGTACTGATTTTGCTGTGGGTGTACTATACCTCCGCGATTCTCTATTTTGGTGCAGTATACACCCGGGAATATGCGATCTGCAAAGGAACACCTATAGAGCCTTCGGAATTTGCGGTTTATGTAGAGGTGAGAGAAATAGAACGGGAGGTGCGTGTGGTACCGCCGGCGCCGTTGACAGAGGATGACAAGGCAAAGGGAAACCGGGATGAGGTGTAGGTGTTTGTACGTAATCTGTCGTAACTAATACGGATTTGCCCCGTTCTAGCTCAACGCCCTGGACAGTTGGGGGTTCTCCAAGTAATAAGCATTAAATACTTAAACATTGAGAACTATGGCAACAACAACAAAAACCCCAACAAAGGCTCAAACCAAGACTGCAGCTAAGAGTGCTACTGCAGACACTAAAGCAAAGACAAACGCTGGTACTACCGCTAGCAAAAAGGCTCCAATGAAAGAGGGACAAAAGGAAAAAGCAAAATCAGGTGCTGCAAAGAACTTACAGGACTTATTTGAAGATGGACTGAAAGATATATTCTGGGCCGAGAAAGAACTGTTGAAAGCATTGCCTAAAATGGAGAAAAATGCGACTTCTGAGCGATTGAAAAAGGCGATTACGCAGCATATCGAAGAGACGGAGATGCATGTACAACGCTTGGAGCAGTGTTTTGAGAGTATGGGACAAAAGGCAAAAGCAGAGAAATGCGATGCTATGGCCGGACTGATTGATGAGGGAAAGAGTATCATGGAGGAAACAGAAGCAGGAGCGGTACGCGATGCCGGCATCATTGCAGCGGCGCAGAAGGTGGAGCACTACGAGATCGCGACCTATGGTACGCTGGCTGCATTTGCGAAGGTATTGGAATTGGAAAAAGCATTGAAACTATTGCTGCAGACATTGAAGGAAGAGAAGAAATGTGATGAGTTACTGACCAGTTTGGCAGATACGAATCTGAATTCAAAAGCAGAATAACATAAACAAGCTATTAGGCCACCCCACATAACGATTCTCCGCTATTAATTGTTTTACACGCTGTTTGAAAAAGATGATTTCAGGGTGGCCTAAAATTATTTATAATACAGTATTCATTATGGAACAGGTCCTCAATCAACGGAATATTAAAGTGATAAAGAGTGTGCAGGCGCCGGATAAGCTGACTCATACCGAGGTATTGTATGGGGAATATCCAGACGACGGGGAGGTATTAAAAGTCCTGCGTAATTTGGAAGATCAGTATAGTGAGAATCCATCGTATGAGAAACTGCACGGTTATAAGGAGCGGTTATCATTAAGCTTTAGACACCGGGATTCACAGGAAATCATTAGCTTCAGTACCGAAGATTAATTATTCTCAAAGGCACTTAGTTTAGGAAAAAAAAGACGTACTAGGGTGCCTTTGCCTTCTTTGCTCGAGATATTGATGGTACCTCGATACCGCTCGAGAAGACGCTTGACCAAGCAGAGGCCGATGCCCGTACCTTGCTGTTTGCTGGCATTGCTCCCACGCCCATGTACACAGAATATCTCATCCAGTTCATTCTCTGGAATACCTATGCCATTGTCTCGGATAAAATAAACTACTCCTTTGTCAATCTGCTCACTATAGATTTCGATTTCGGGTTGCTGTATGCAGGTGGAATACTTGACCGCATTGCTGATGGTATTAATGAATATCTGATAGATTGCACCGATATCACCGTACACGGGTAGGAGCTGCCCTAAGGAAATATTACCCTTGAATTGGGGATAGAGTAGTTTGACTTCTTGACACCAGGTGGCTATCCGTTCGTCGAGTTGATTCATCTCCTGTACATTGGCGATAGAACGTGCTGCGCTGAGTTGTACGGTTTGATTGACAATGTTTTCGACATTGTTCAGCGCCTGGGCGATAGTGTCGTACCATTGTAGATTATGGAAGGCAAGGACGTCTTTTTGGCTTTTCAAATATCCGATCCCCATTTTTGCTATGGATAAGGGGTTTTTTAGGTCGTGAGAAAGGGTATAAGTGAGTGTTTCCAGATCATTGTTGAATGACAATTGCTCTTCACGTAAGCGCAGTTGGCTAGTGGCAATCTGATGTTTGGTGACATCTGTAGCGGTATGCAAGATGGCGTATGTAATGCCCTCTGAATCGACTAATGCTTTGTACTCAAAATCAAAATAACGGGTGTATTTGCTGTTGCCGTCCACGATTACAGCGGGTGTATCTGTAGCACGATAGGTGATACCGGTATACCATACCTTTTCTAGGATGCTGGTAAATCCCTCTTCTGTGAAACCCGGGAAAACCTCTGAAAAACACTGGCCTAAAATATCTGTACTCATACACCACATATCAAGCATGGCTGTATTGGCGTAGGTAATCCGTAAATCTGCTGTGTCATAGATAGCCGTGGCTAAAGGACAATGATCCAAAACGTCTAATAGGTTCAGATTTATTTTTTCCATACTGCAATTTTAGGGTATAATTCAAACTCTTAGTAGACACAAACCATGCCAATCGCATGTGGTTTATCGTGATCTCTTATGTAAAAGGTGTTGTAAATGAGTGTTATAACGCGTGGTTCTGATGCTGCTTCTGTTCCGTTTGATCTTCTGACGCTATATTTTCTTCAGGTTCCTCCGGCAGGTCTTTAAATTTTAGGATGAACAGCGAGCCTTTGCCCAGCTGGCTTTCGATCTGAAGCTGTGCTTGTAATCGGTCAGCGATACGCTTGGCCACGGAGAGACCTATGCCTGCACCCTCAAACGCTAAGGCATTGCTCGTCCGTTTGAAAATTTCGAACACAGTATCCAACTCTTCTGCAGGAATACCGATCCCATTGTCTATGACACGGTAGGTGATATATCCTTGACCCTTATAGCTTTCTATATGTACCTGGGGCTGTTGTTCTCTACTACTGTATTTGATGGCATTAGTCAGTACATTGGAAAATAACTGATAGACCAGGTTTGTTTCACCTAAAAAAGGGTGTAATTTGCCAATTTTAATATCTATCACAGTATTGGGGTAAGCCTTTTTGCTATCTGAGATGATTTTATGGATCAATACTTCGGGGTCGACCAGGCGAGGGGTGAAATCGAAGCTCTTGGATTTTGAAAATTCCGAGATTCGCTGCATCATATCGGACATGAGCTGAACGGCATCGAGTACGTTCCCGCTTATTTTTTTTAGAAATTCGTCTGGAAGGTTACTGCGCTGTTGGATAATCTGGGCTGCCAATTTGATCGCCGAAAGCGGATTTTTGAGGTCGTGGCTCAGGGTATGGCTATAGGTGTCAAGTGTACTGTTCAGTTCGACGAGTTTTTCATTAAGCACCTGGATTTCTGACATACGCTTCATGACAGCATCCTGTACGGTATAGCGTACACGCCGCATAAACAAAAGCTCCCGTTTTTTCCAGGAGGGAGCCTGTCCCTGTATGGTCTGTTTCCAGGCTTCGAAAGAAGTACGTGGGGAAGGATAGTTCAATCCCGTACTCGTATCGTAGCGGTAGTGTTTCTCGGGGTTGCCTGCCCATGTTTCTTCGGCTTCAATAGCCTTGCGGAACCAGTATAGGGTCAGTCGAGGAATATTCAAGATGTTGACCTTAGCTACGCCCGGAAATAAAGATCCATCCGGATTATCTACTTGTATCTGCTGGTAGGCAGCAAGTTCTTTTTTACTCCGTTGACTAATGACCTGCTGTATCTTTTCGAAATGCTTCCGATCGGGGCATGAACCATAGCGATAGGTGCCTTCAGGATGATGGATGATCAGCCCATCCGCGCCGGCCATCTCGCACATAGGGCCTGCATGATCGCACAGTACAGTCCGGATATCGGGATTTACCAGTAGTTTTTCTTTAAGATCCAGTTCCAGGGTTTTGATACGCTTATTGTATTGTAAATCTAAATTGCGTTGATAGGCCAGAAACCTATTTACGGTATATTGTACGAGGAATACGCAGAGATGCCGCTGGCCGAGATCTATCATTCTGGGCTTACGGCGCTGGCAGGTGACCAGCCCCCATAGGTGTCCGTCTACCAAGATGGAAAAGCTGGCACTGGCCTCTACTTCTGCGTTACGTAGGTATTGTAAGTGTATAGGGGATAGTGCACGTATGCTGCATCGCCCAAGATCGAGTGTGCTGATATCTCTGCCCAAAATAGGATAGGTAGGGGCATTGACGTCTACAGTATGTCTCGCAATAAATTGGCTATACAGCTGTCGCGCTTGTGCCGGAATATCGGACTCGGGGTATCGGTAGCCTAGCAAGGAGTTCATATCATCGGCCGTTTTCTCGGCGATTACTTGGCCGCTGCCGTCATCCATAAACTTGTAGATCATCACACGGTCGAAGCCGATAACATGGTAGATGCTTTCGCATAGTGCAAACCATAGGTTTTCGCCGGCCCCATCTAAACTACGTGCATGAGAGTATAACTTGGTGCTACTGGGTTTGGAGGGATTGCATTGCTCAAACTCCAGATACAGTAATTCCCCTCGTTGATGTATACTCAGGTAAAAGGGAATAGCTTGGATGATAACTTCGGATACCTCTCGGAATAAAGGGTCTTTTTCAAACGAGGAAAAGAGTTGTTGGAAATTGATCGGGGGCAAGGGTAGTTTGTCCAAGCAGACGGCAATGGGAGATCCTAAAAGATCTTGGATAGAAAGGTCTAACCATTTTGCAACGTTCTCGCTTACAGCCGTACAGGAGAGATCCGGACCGAATACCAATAAAAAACCAAACTCTTGAACTTGTCCACAAAGATGAATCTGTTCATCTTCGCAGCGCATTGATATTTTATTCATAGCGAGACCTCCAAACGTTAAATATAGGTTATTATATTCATTTTTCAAATTTACCTTCTCCAGTCTCATCAACTAGAGAGTACCCCCGTAGTCCGGTTCGGTATAACTGTACTAACCGTTTGCTGTTCTTCGATTTAGAAGGATGCTTGTCTTCTTTTTTACCTTTATCGCTCTTTTTCTGTTTCTCTTTCATATATCTGTATATAAGGCGTTTGAACTAAATAACTTCTTTTTTGGGACTTGGTTCGTAACAAGATGAAAGATGCGTGTTTATACTTGCTGATAGCCGTATAAAACACCCTAATTTTTCTTGACTTCAACCCTAGAGCTATTGTATTGTTCGCTATGGAGAAACAGAAACTTATATATAAACGAGAGAGCTATGAAACAGATCTTATTTAGTGTAACTATGCTTGTTGTTTTAGGAACAGCAGCATGTGGAAACAGAGACAATACAACGGAGGGTGCGGACAGAAGCGAACGTATGCCGGATAATACTTACGATAGTCCGATCGATACCTCGGCGACATCGACAAAAGATAGTATTGACAGTCTGATACCGCCTACGCCAATCATGCCCTGATATAGTCCGTTCTTTTGATTTAAATAGAAAAGCGGAGCATTTGCATGTCAGCAAAGCTCCGCTTTTGTCCATAAATGAGCATTAAAGATAGAAAAAATGGAACGAAGAAACGCGGTGCTACTCGTACTGACCTCACATTACAGTGAGGATAAAACAAGAGCTTGGCTTGAAGAGATGACCGATTCTTATTACGAATTATTGCAGGCTGGCTTTGATAAACTTGGATTTATTTAATATGAAAAAACAGTTTATTTTTTTTGTACTAAATTTCATGGTGTTTTGCTGTAATGTGCAGGGAACACAACTCCAAGGAACAGATACATTAAATCAAGTGCTAGGCAGTGAAGATATAGTGCAGCCTAATGGTCACATCCGGCAATGGCAAAGTGTATTGAATCTTTGGTCTGGCAAATTGGATAGTGTAAAACGAAAACTGTCTTGGGTCAGAAATCAGGCGGATAAAGCATTCATTGACAGTACCCTTATTTTTTTTACAACCGCAAGGACAGAGATGCTCGCATTGGGAAAGTCAGTGAAAGCAGCGCAGCTCAGCGAGGAAGTAAATCGGAAGAAAGATCAGGTAACGGATACGACAGGGGTTCTAGAAATAACAGTAGCCGATTCACTGAAACTACAGGTTCCTCAACTCCTCGATACACTCCGCCGTATGGAGAGTGGAATAAATAGGTTAGTGCTGGATGTCGAATACCTACAGCGGACCACTATACACCGAAGGGAGGAACTGGCCGCTATCCAGGCTACCCCCACTGCTCAACGCCCCAGCAGAGAGCAGGTATTGAAGACTATGGAAAAAAATTGGGTCAAAGATGGTGCTTCGACCTCTTATTTCGCAATATCCACCTGGGGTAACCGACTATTTATCCTGCTTATTAGCCTATTCTACTTTTATTGGATATTTAGGTTAGGCAGAAAGACGCCAGAACATGTAGACGAGCTTACACTTCATAAAAACGAACCGCTGTGGATACCGATATTAAAGGCTTTACTTTTATTTTTGGTGTTATTGCCGATTACCTCTCTTACGGTGCCAATTGTGGTTCTCGAAATAAGTTATTTAATCATATTCATATTGCTGTGCCTAATTCTTTATTCTGAACTATCCGTCATGAAGAGGCGGATCATGCTTTTTACCTTTGCATATTATATAGCAATGTTGCTGGCAAACCTGTTGTTGTCTGATGAGCATTGGACAAAGTTGTTGGCGCTTACAGTAAATCTTGTCGGTGTATATCTACTCTGGCGTATCGGGCAGCGTACCGATCTGAAAAATCCAATAGGTTATCTACCCGGCTATGCACGTATGGCTATCGCTCTGGCACATGCTTTGGCAATTCTTTTCTTGGTACTCGGTTATCTTGATATGGGACGCATGTGGAGCCTGATAGCAGCTATCGGTATGTTGCAGGGATTATCTTTGCGTGCAATCAGGGATATGTTGCTGCACGATTTGCAAAAGCAATATCAGCTATCAAAAGAGGATTCGTGGTTTAGGCGGTTTGATCCCAAGCAGATGTTGGCTACGGTAGACCGGATTATCCGCTTCTGTTTTGCCATATTAGTGCTTTTGGTATTATTCAATGGGCTACATCTTACGCGTGAAGTGGCTACGGTTTTTGATCGCATTTTTAATAGCTCGCATAGGCTGGGTAGCATTAACTTTTCATATGGGGACCTGTTCCTCGCAGTGGTCGTGGTAGCCGCTTCCAATTGGCTCCAAAAAACGTTAAAGCGGATTATTGATATTCCGAATGGGTCTGAAAAACATATGCAAAAAATGACGCTGTTTCCTCTTTTCAGATTAGCGATAATCGTAGTGGGCTTCCTGATTGGAATAAGCATATTGGGACTTGGTATGGATAAGCTCACGGTTATTATCGGGGCATTGAGTGTGGGAATAGGACTGGGGCTTCAGAATATCATTAACAACTTTGTATCGGGTATTATATTGGTCTTTGAGAAGCCTTTCAAAATTGGAGATTATGTGGAGCTTGCTGATAAGAAAGGGCAGGTGATGGAAGTAGGTATCCGCTCGAGTACGTTGCTGACCGATCAGGGAGCGCGCGTAATCATACCTAACGGCGACCTATTGTCCGGTAGGCTGGTCAACTGGACATTCTCTGATTCGGATATACGTCTGAATATGCAATTGATTGTCGATAAGTCGGTCGAGCTTAATGAATGGAAAGCCTGGCTGCGGACAAAGATTAAATCCTTTGAAGAAGTAGATAGGGCAATACCTATAAAAATATGGACCCAGGGAATGACCGCAGATAGTTATCAGATATCTATACAGGTAGGTATCCGAAATGTACAATTAATAGAAAAGTTTAGAAGTAACTTTCTGGAAATAATACAGCGTGAAATGGAAACGAAGCAAATAAGGATTGCTTCGGGCTAACTATTCATTCTTTCTGTTATGGAGTTCACCTCTCTTTTTGAATCTTACGATGAGATACCATACTGATACAATAAATAGGACGCCGATTAGAATAGATAAAAACATATGCTTATTTTTTTGATGAATATAGTAGCACGAACAGTGTAATGACAAAATAGTTGAGAGCCGATGAACACTTTTTGAGTTAGCTTGTTATTTACTATAACAATTAAGCTGATAAATATGATTAAGAAACGTGTTAGAGACCTATTGGTCAGTCTCAAAATGGAAGGATATGATATCCTAAAGGCCTATGTTGGAGCACGGGATTCGGAAACATACTGGCTTCCCGAAAAAGCGGATAGTCTGCAGGACTTTATGCTGCATTGTAAGGTCACTGGCTCGGAAGATGCACCATTGCTACGCATAGATGATGTGTTATGTGCAGAATCCCCTAAAGTGCGTTTTGACGGGATTGTACGTTACCGCGGGAAGAGTATACGCTAATAAACAAGGCAAATGTCGTATTAGTACGGTAATAAAGGGGTAAGTACCCCTTTTTTGTTTGGTATCAACTTTTTGGACGCTCGCCTGTACATAAAGGTGTAACCAAAAAAACAACATTTGCCATGAAACAAAATGATAAGAATGGAACAAAACCCAAAGGAGAAGGCAGTAATTTGCCACTGACTTTCAATCAAGGGACTACTATTCAAGATGATTTTAATACACTGCCTGAAGGCAGTAGAGATCCCTGTGAGCGTATCCCCAGACGCGTAGTGCATGCTAGGGGCGCTGGCGCTCGAGTCGTATTCAAGCTACATACACCGATTCCGAAATTTACACAAGCCGGGTTTTTGACCAATACGAAAAGGGAAACGGAGGTATTCGTTCGTTTCTCTACTGGGGTCGGGTCTAAGGGATTCACCGACTTGGCAAGGGATGTCAGAGGATTTGCCATCAAATCTTATATAGGTGAAGGAATATTTAATCTCGCAGGCAATAATAAGGCACAATAGATGATATGATGAAGAGAGACGGAAATAAAATAAGTATATGGCAGGATACGGTGGAGTTTCCGCTAGCAGGAATGGATAAAAGTTTATGTTATGATGTATTGATCATTGGTGCTGGTATAACAGGACTTTCTACTGGACTGCGCTTACAGCGGGAAGGTCTGAATTGCCTGCTTATTGATGCCCATAATATGGCTTTTGGTACGAGCAGTGGTACTTCTGCACATCTGAATACGGTGTTGGACACCCCATATACCGATATTATTAGACAACATGGAATCGACAAAGCAATACAGGTGGCGAGATCGGCCCGGCAGGCCATATTGGATATTGAAGTGAATTTAGAGACATATGGTATTGACTGTGACCTACGCCGTTGCAAAGGGTATATGTATGCGCAGGACGAAGAACAGGAAACAGAATTGCACCGGTTGAAAGAGGCCATAGCTAAGGTAAAGATCGACGTAGCGGAAGCAAAGGATGTACCAATACCTTTTGATTACACACAGGCAATCGTATTTGAGGGACAGGGAACATTTCATCCTACAAAGTATATGCTGGGTTTGCGCAGGGCCTTTCTGGACCTAGGTGGGCAATTGGTTGAGAATTCACTGGTCCAGCAGGTCAATGCTGGTGCAGACGATAAGTTGGAGGTGAAAACGGCAAATGGGCAGCTTTGGTTGGCTCGAAAGATAGTCTACGCCACACATACACCGCCGGGTGTACAGTGGATGAATTTTCGACTGGCGCCTTATCGGAGTTACATTCAAGTGTTCGAACTACAGAATGATGCGGACTGCCCGGAGGCAGTGATCTATGATATGGACGAGCCATTCCATTATTATCGTACGGTATGGCATGAGGGCAAACCTTTGCTCATGGTAGGAGGACAGGATCATAAGACTGCGCATGATGCCAACGAGCGTTATAACTTCAGTGAACTGGAGGCTTTTGTGCGAGGTAAGTATGAGGTGAAAGAGAAGAAATATGAATGGTCATCGCAGTATTATGAAAGCCAGGATGCCTTGCCCTTTATTGGATATTGTACATCACGTACACATAAAAATGAATTGCTGGCAACTGGATATGGTGGTAACGGAATGATATTCGGAACACTGGCGGCCAGGATCCTGTCAGATCTGATCATAAAGGGTAAAAGTAAATACGAAAAACTGTATTCGCCTACACGTGTAGGACCGCTATCCGCCGTGAGGGATCTGCTGATTGAAAATCTAGACGTCATAAAAAGTTTTGTCAAGGGCCGGCTGCGGGCAGAAGATATGGAGGAGCTGGCAGAATTAGGTAGAGGACAGGCGAGCGTAATCCGATATGAAGGAGACAAAATAGGAGTGTACAAAGATGAAAACGGTAAATTATATGGAGTGGATCCCGTATGTCGCCATGCGGCCTGTATTGTCAAATGGAATACCGCAGAAAAGAGTTGGGACTGTCCCTGCCATGGTGCAAGATATGACTGTGAAGGGCATCTATTGAATGGTCCTGCTCTCGCACCGTTGAAAAAGTGGGACTGGGAACATAATGATGAAGAAATTTTATAAAAGAATAGAAAATTAATTTATGAACACTAAAATCAGTAATGACTATGGAAAATGTTGAAAACAAAAAATTGGAAGAAGGTCAGATGACCAAGGAAATAGAAAGCAAAACAGCGCAGGTGCCTTCAAAGATATACCTCTGTACTGCATTGACAGCGATGGCGGCTTCACTGGCGCTTAAATGTATCGGGCATAAACATACGTCACTGTTTGTAGGACAGTGGGTAGCACCATTTTTGTTATTTGGGATCTACAATAAAATTGTGAAGACCCAGGGACACGATTAAAAATTGAAATGAGGTAGTAAGCAAAACGAAAGAGGGCATATATATGCCCTCTTTCGTTTGTGTAGGAAATAATCAACTCGCTTAGTATAGCGATGCGGTTAAATCTGGAGCTTTTTTAGCTGCGTGTCATGGAGTAGCTGGTTGGAGGTCAGAAAGTCTTTTACCTGTTTTTTTACTGGTGCAGAGGGTAGAGATTCCCAATGTTTGGTAATCTGATCCACATCCTCTTGGATATTGGTGTTGTATTTAAGTATGCCGGGTGCATGTTGTTGGATCGTGAGGCGTAAGAAGTGAATCTCCGGATCTCCATAGCGTTTTTGTAAAGCGCTGTCCATAAGTTTTTTTCCTTTTTTAAAGCTGTTGAGTTTGCTCAGTGGCGCATTAAGGTATTGGGCCCATAGCATATGGTAGGCTCCATGGTAGGCCATTTCTATAGGAGATTCACCGGAAGAATCTTTTATGCGTTCTATTTCCTGCTTACAGATGGATTCGTCCTGACTCGCTGCAAGGTAGTTTTTTCTTAACTGATCGACATTGGATTGGAGCGATATGCTGGTCGCGAATAACAGACTAAGGCCGTAGTAAATCATCATATTCATAGAAAAGTTGTTTTAATGAAGTTCCAGTCGCCCAAAGGGGCTAGCTGGAGGTTTTAGTAAAAACGTACGATCGGTTATATAGTTCATTTGCTTGATTATTAACGTATAAAAAGCGCTTAAAAGGTGTAAGACCCATCGTGTAACGTATAAATACTTGAAATGTAAATTATGGCAACCAATGTTTTGCTGGTGTGTTCGAAAGCTGTAGAAGAAGAAAATTGAAGTTTAACATTTAAGAAGATAACTCCATGAAAAAGTATGTAAATTGGGCTGTTGTAATTCTAGGGATTATAACATTTATGTCTTTCGGACAGCAAAATCCGGAACAGGACTTTGTTAACAAGGCGGTGATGGCCAATCAATATGAAGTCGCGCTAGCACAGCAAGCAGGACAAAGGTCGTCTAATGAGGGGATTAAAGCATACTCGCGTATGCTGGTTGACGAACATCAGCAGATCCTGAATGAGTTGCGGCAGTATGCAGAAGCTAAAGGCTGGACTATATCTACTGAGCTAGATCAAAGCCATCATGGCCAATTGGGAGTATTGGAAGGAACCGAAGCAGGACAATATGATCAGGCGTTTAAGGATGCTGCGGTAGCTTCTCACGAAAATTCGATTGCATTGTATGAGGGGGTGAATGGTGATAATACGATGACCGACGAAACGTTGAAGATATGGGCCGCGGATAAATTGCCTGCATTAAAGTCTCATCTAACGCAGGCCCAGGAATTAAAACTGGATGATACTGCTCCTGTAAATAAAGAGACTCCCCCGATAGTAGATACGGTCAAGAATAATAAAATGTAAGGAATATGGCGACAAAAGATGAGAATAAATTGGTAGGGAATAAGATGCAGAAGACCAAAAAAGTACGCCTGAGCAGTGAAGGGAAGGTGCTGGAGGATGTAGATGCCAAACATGACGGTGATGCAGAAGCAGGAGTGGATCCCCAAGACGAACAACTCAATGATATGCCCAACGATCCAACGGATAGACCGCTTGAAAAGCGGCATAAAGAAAAAGGAACCTAGGTTCCGAGTATAGCTGTTATAATGGGAAGCGTGTCGGATAATACCGGCACGCTTTTTTTTATTCTTCGTGGTTGTCTACCTGATTCGGATTAGGAGGAAGTGGATTAGTATCTTTTTCTGGACGCTTGCCTGTATTATCCTCTACCTTGGTCTTCTGATTGCGGTCTTTGTACTCCTGCTCTTTCTCTGTTGTCGTTTTGTTGTTTTTCTCGTTTTTCATGTGTTCTATTGTTTTAAAAGTGTTAAATTAATTACTATTCATTGTCCTACTGTTGCCCAATCCGTCAACCAATGCCTGCCATTGTGGGAAAGAAGCTCCCATTTTGGCGCCTAGTCCTACCATGAAATTTCTGAAATTGTCAAGGATGGAGCTGTTGTCGGTATTTATGATTTCATTGCGTCCGGCGTAATGAATGAAAATACGTTTGCCTGTCTGTTCTAACAAAATAGACGAAGTAGCAAGACGCTTAAAAAAATGTGCGGTATCGGTATGCTCATTTGTGGGATCAGGACTAGGCCTTAAAGTAAGGGTAAGGCGCTGGTTTTGTCCTTCGCTCTGCTTGTCTATGCTTTCTACCTGTACCCAATCGTAGCCATCGGCTGAAGGCAGACCCGGTCCTGGAATGTCAATACGTATATAGTCTCCTCTTTCGACGGTCCGATCCAAGGGGAGGCCGAAGGAATCCATAATCTGAAATTCGGCAGACGGTCTACCGGTAATCTGATGCCAGTTGTTGATATCGAGCAGTTTGGTTTTTGCTTGCTCGAAAAAACGTGCTGAGTCCTGTAAGCTCGGGAAATCTATGGTCTTAAAACAGTCTAAGGCCTTGCCTTCAATCTGTTCGGGAATAGGTGTTCGCATTATGTTTCTATTAAATGTTGTACGCCATGAACGGTTAGGTCAGTAAGAAGTTGTGGGATGAAATACGTAAATGTGAGCGATAAGTACGTGTTAAAGGCTTGTTGTATCGCATTTTAGTTTGTTGTTTTTATGAACCTTAGGCATCTTTAAGTGTTCAGCACTTAACGTAAAGACAGACAGCATGGCCAAATTAGAAACATATACAAGAAAGAGAAATTTTGAAAAGACGGATGAACCTCAGGGAAAGAGCCCTATAAAAAAGCAAGCTAAACATAAATTGCGCTTCGTGGTACAACGTCATCATGCCTCACGGCTACATTATGATTTCAGATTGGAGCTGGATGGTGTTCTGAAAAGTTGGGCGGTGCCGAAGGGACCATCACTGTATCCTAAGGATAAGCGACTTGCCATGCAGGTGGAGGATCACCCTGTAGATTATGCCTCTTTTGAAGGCAATATTCCTAAGGGAAATTATGGCGCTGGTACAGTGCACATTTTTGATTCGGGCTACTATGAGTTTACAGATGTGGAAAATGAAAGGGAGTTTTTGAAAAATTGGGAGAAGGGGTCAATTAAGTTTAAACTATGGGGTCATATTTTACGTGGTGAGTTTGCCTTGGTACGTATGAAAGGAGGCGATGAAAAAGCGTGGTTGCTGATCAAGCATCAGGATAAATACGCTACAGATAAGCCGTATAATAGTGAAGATAGGGTAGCTGAACCGGTAAAAATCGCAGGACTGGCATTCAAGAGTGGGCCTCCTCCAAAACCGATGTTGACCAAGCTGGTTGAGAAACTGCCGGAGGGAGGGGATTGGCTGTATGAAAAAAAATATGATGGGTTCCGGATACTGGCGGTACATGATAGCCAAGGCACGCATCTTTACTCCCGTAATGGGAAGCTGATGAACCATCTGTTTCCTTCATTAATAGAGGAAATTGATGGATTGGATCGGGATGTTTGCTTGGATGGGGAATTGGTGATCGAAGATATGGACAAAAAGGCCCACTTTCAGCTGATAGCCAGTGGGGAGCCTATCCCTAGTGCACTGAAGTTACATTATTATGTGTTTGATATCCTGCGCTTGGAGAAAGAAGAAGTGACTGCCTATGGCTTGGAAGAGCGTAGAGATTTACTAAATCTACTGCTTAAACGGATGGATGGAGTGAAGGTTATACAGAAAGTAGAGTCACTGAAGGGAAATAGCGTAGAGGTACAGCAGATTGCAAAGGATAACAACTGGGAAGGTATAGTGGCCAAAGAAAAGGATAGCCGTTACCTCGAAGGAACGCGGAGTACAAGTTGGGTAAAATACAAGCTGAGGCATAGCCAGGAGGTGATTATTTGCGGTTATACCCGCCCTCAAGGGAGTCGGGACTTTTTCGGCGCATTGGTGCTGGGTCTCTATAAGGAAGGTCAACTGGTTTATATCGGTAACTGTGGAACGGGGTTTAGCGATGCTTTGCTGCAGTCGCTCTATACAACGATGCAACGGTTGGAGAATGGAAGGAAGCCATTTGCCCGAGGGACAAAGGTGGCTAAGGAGAAGGAGGTGATCTGGCTAAAACCGATATTGATAGCGGAGGTATACTATTCAGAATGGACAAAAGAAGAACATTTAAGACACCCCGTATTTAAGATGCTACGGGAAGATAAGAAAGCAAAGGAGATCAAAACGGAAGAAGCTATGGATATAGACAGAAATGAAGAGACACTTAAGATCGGAGGTAAGACTGTAGAACTGACCAACCTGGATAAGGTCTACTGGCCTAAGGATAATTATCTGAAAGGGCAGATGATCGCCTATTATGAAGAAATGGCGGATTGGATATTGCCCTATCTCAAAGACAAACCGATCTCTCTGCACCGCTTCCCGAATGGAATCGAGAAGGATGGTTTTTTTCAGAAGGATGTGGATCCTGACAAGATACCGGAATGGATCAAAACAGTACCTGTCCATGCAGAAAGTACCGGTAAGGAAATCGATTATATCGTCTGTAATGACAAACAGACGTTGTTGTATATCGCTAATCTGGGATCTATTGAAATAAATCCTTGGTTGGCCACTTATAAAAAGCCGGAGAAGCCCGATTTCGGGGTGCTGGACCTGGATCCTAATGGAGCAGACTTTGATGAGGTCGTCCGTATCGCTCAAGATGCTAAAAAGCTATTGGATAAGATAGGTGTACCCGCATTTCTGAAAACTTCTGGATCGACAGGATTACATATCTACCTGTATGTAAAGGCGAAGTATGATTACGATATCGTACGCGATTTTATACAGTTATTGGCATCCATACTCCATGAGCGGCACCAGGAAACGACCAGTATCGTACGAGATCCCAAAAAGCGAAAGGGGCTGATTTATTTGGATTTTTTACAAAATAGAAGGGGGCAGACTATTGCGGCACCCTATTCGTTGCGGCCTAAGGAAGGAGCTACAGCAAGTGCCCCCTTATTTTGGGAAGAACTTAAGGTAGGGCTACAGATCAAGGTTTTTAATATCCGGAGTATGCTAAAGCGTGTGAAAGATAAGAAAGATCCGTGGGCGGCAATCTGGGATAAGCCCGTTAATATAAAGCAGGCACTCGCTAGGCTGTGAGCTTAGGCTAAGCTGGCTTTTAACTTGGCGAGGAGATCACTAGATTTCGTGTACTCTACGTTTATCTTACGGATAGAGGTATGCTTCCCTTTGGCTTTCTGCTTGATGATATTGAGTAATTCTGCGGTATATTCGTTCTTGTATTTCGAGATGTCAAAAGGTTGGGAATGTTGCTTTATCAGTTGAAGAGCCATATCCATCTCTTCTTTTTTGATTTTCGTATTCTGGGGTAGGCGCAGCTCTTCGCTGTCGCGGATCTCTTCTTCAAACCGAAGCTTGTTGAGCAATAGGGAATTCCCATGAGGCTTGACCAAAGCAAGATTTTCGACGTTACGCATGACAAAGGACCCTAAGCCCGCGGTCTTACTTTTTGTTAATGCTTTTAGAAGAAGATCATACGCTTTTTCACCTCCTTTGGCGGGCTCAAGATAATAGGGCGTCTCAAAGTAAATACTGTCTATTTCTTCGGTTTTGACAAAGGAATGCAGGTTGATCATTTTGTTCTTTTCGGGACTTGCTTCCTCGAAATCTACGCTTTCCAGCACGATATACTGCTCGTTAAGTAAATAGCCTTTTACGATATTGTCCCAGCTGACTTCCTTGCCTGTGGTTTCATTGACACGTTTGTACTTAATGTTTGACTTGTCTTTCCGATCCAACATATCCAGATCTAATGAACTGCTCTGTGTAGCACTGTATATTTTAATGGGTATGTTGACCAAACCAAAACCGATAGCTCCTGTCCATATGGCTCTCATAATATATGCTGTTTAGTATGCTAATTGAACAAGTGAAATACAGGTTGGTTTTGGTCCACCCGTATTTCACCGTTTGTGAAGGTGTTGAAGGAATTATATGTATTGTGGAAACTGCTTCTGCAGTCCTTTCCGTATGAGGAAAATTCTGGATTTTATCGTACCCTCTGGGATACCATAGAGATCCGAGAGTTCTTTGTACTTATACCCATTGATATAATGGTCGAACATCTCTTTGTGCTCCTTGGGTAATTGGGTCAAAGCCTGTTTTACATCCTTTAGCGCGAGGCTTTTTTCGACGGTATTTTCGGTAAAGGGCTCATGGCAACCCAGATCTTGATATTCATTGGCCTTGTGGTTTTCATAGCGGTATTTCTGCTTACGGTGACGGTAATGGTTGATGTATATGTTCTTCATGATAACGAACAACCAAGAAACTACCCGGGGGTTGTGAAAAAACTGATCAATGTACTTTAATGCGCGAAGCAGGGTTTCCTGTACCAAGTCCTGGATGTCTTCCGGGTCATTGGTAAACTTGTAGGCAAGATTCTTCAATACCGAACGGTATTCATTGAGCTGTAAATTTAAATCTTTGTTTTCCATGTTGAAGTTATTTTTAGATGTACCAGGTCTGTTACAAAAAAAGTGCAAGAAGTACCCAATCTGATGCGTTTGGGTATTCGCACAGTAAAAAAGGATATATATACGGCAAGGGTGGAGAAAAATACCCTTTGTTAGAATCACTGTCGCTCGCTGAAGTGTTCTTTTATAGGTGTTTATGTCATTTTTTGTTCAAAAAATACGGGTATTTATATATAGCACCCATTGTGCTGAACAATACGGTATATCATTTGTTACTAGAGAAATAGATAACAACTAATTATGTATATTCAGGCTTTCGTACTCTTTTTTCTTTTTATAGTCCCCATACCACGCACCGAAGCGCAAAATGAGCAGGTGGAGGGTAGGGTGATCCGCAATATTGTATTTATGCGGACCGAAGGATTGGGAATGGCGGAGCTTTTTTATAGCCATAGCAAGGATAAAAAGATTAGGGAACTGTGTAGTAGGATTAAGTCGTATTATACCGCTACACAGCCGGATGCTGTAGAACTCTGTACAGGTAAGAATCTGCAGTTGGCAGAGTCAGAGTTTGAATTGCTATACGGCCGCTTGCAGAAGGGATTTGAAGGCTATGATTCCCAAAAAGAGGGAGCCTATCTTGAAGTCTGTGAGGATCATATCAACAAAAGTATTACCTTCTATACGCAACTGGTGCAGGATGCGGCTTCGGAGGATATCTCTTATTTTTCTTTTAAGGCGCTGCCCGAATTGTTTAACCTGCAGCAGGAGATACGCAAAGTAAGAAAACAGTATCCTAATCCACTTGCAAAGGCTATACCTTGAATGCCAAACCTATGCCTGTACCTTTAAAAATAGCTGTATTTCGTGCTTTACAATTAGGTGATCTGTTATGTGCATTGCCTGCGGTAGCCCATCTGAAAAGATGCTTTCCAGACTCTATATTGTATATGATAGGTCTACCGCATATGAAGTCATTGGTAGAGCGTTATGATTTCATTGATGAGTTTATCGTATTTCCAGGATATGCCGGTTTGCCTGAGCTACCCACGCCTGATTTGGCGGAAATAGATCGATTTGTACAAGAAATGCAAAAAAGGGATTTCGACCTCTTATTACAGATGCATGGCAGCGGTACAATTGTGAATGATTTCTTAAAGTTATGGGAGGCCAAGCGTTTGATCGGCTTCTGCCCTGATCGCAGGAATGCTAATAAGGATTGGCTACATTATCCAGATGATCTTCATGAGGTTGATCGCCATCTGGCATTGCTAGAACATATGGGGTTAAAAGTAGAATCGACCGATAGGAGGATTTTATTTCCCCTTAAGTTTTCTGATTGGGAAGGTTTCCATGTGCTGGAGCGGCAAGTGAACCTACGTCATTATGCGATTGTCCATGTGGGAAGTCGTAATGTTGATAGGCAATGGCCTTTGTCTAATTTTAAATACTTAGCTGAATATCTGCATCATCGGGGATTACAAATTGTATTGACGGGAACTGTTGCTGAAGAAAATCTTGTTGATGAAATGGAACAATTATTGGAAATACCGGTAATCAATCTTGCTGGTAAGACTGATTTGGGGGTGCTCGGTTGCTTGGTGCGAAATGCAGCTATGCTGGTGTGCAATTGTACGGGGATATCCCATGTTGCAGCCGCTTTGGAAACATGCAGTATTGTCATCAGCCTAGATGGAGAACCTAACCGCTGGGGGCCAATCAATAAATCGCTTCACACTACTTATAACGGCCGAGAGGAGCTTGACCTAGTGGACATGGAGGCGGTTATAGATCGTATGTTGCAAGTGCATTAGACGATGCCACTCCGTCTACTAGAATAGTGAATTATACTGATAAAGAAGTGTAGGAATATCACTAGGGGAAGTAATCGGCATTTGATGGCGGAAATGGGTGTAGGTGATAATCTGGTTTTTACTGCGAAATTGTTCTGGGACGTCAAATATAATCTGAATGTGCTGCTGGTTCCATGGTGTATGTTGAGGATTGCTGTCAGCATACAACGCTAAAAGGGGGCGCTCATAAGCACATGCTATATGCATTACGCTGGTATTGACACAGACTACTCCGGTAGCATGCTCAATAAGAGTCAAGAGTTGGGCTATATCGGTGTGTCCACGCAAGTCTAGCAAATTTGGGTCACTGATACCCTGAATACAGCTGTCCAGATAGGGGCTCTGTTGTTGTCCCGTATACACAATCTTTTTCCCCTCGGCCAGTAGTCCCTGTATCAGTTCTCGGGCCTGCAATGCTGGATACTGACGTTTGGTTTCGGAAACTTCTAAGTGTACTAGGTGATAGGGGGCGGTTACGAAATCAGCCCAAAGATCGTTGCGTACAATAGGAACAGTATGTCCGACCTTTTTTAAGCTGGGCAAACGTGTCATATCCGGTTGAATGCCTATTATTTCAAGAAGTTTTAGATCACGTTGTATTTGGTGTCTGATCTCAAATAGTGGTTCGGGGTCTGGATACCAATGGGTAAGTAGATGATAAGGATTCTCGCGGGAGTAACCCGCCCGAAGTGGAATCTCCGCCAAATACGCAATTAATGCTGCAGGCATGCTACTCTGACTATAGACACTAAAAATGATACAGGCATCAAATTGTTGACTTTTGATAGCGGCAATCAGTTGTTGAAGACTGGCCCGCTGATCTGAATCTTCGAGTTTCATCCATGGCGTATCAAAGAGCATAACATGATCTACACTACCTAAGAAGGAGGTAATAGGAGCCGCCATGCTAGAGGTAAGCAACGTCAGTGAGCTCTCCGGAAAATAATCACGGAGCTCTGATAAAGCTGCATTGTTCATGATGACATCTCCCATATTGTCTAAACGGACAATCAGTAAATTTTTACATGCATTCCAAGCCTCCATTAGCTTATCTTTTTTAGTACAGTATTGTCATCATGTTGTACCCTGGCGATAATCTTTGTAGTAGACTGATGGGGAATATAGGGTAGGAGCTCGACTTTGGCACCTAGCGACTCTAAGAGTTCGCGCTCAGGTAGGGCCTTGTTTTTATAATCTTCACCTTTTACAAATATAGCGGGTTGAAGTGCTTTTATGATCATTTCGGGGGTGTCGTTTTCTTGGTTCCCAAAAGGGACTATGTAATCGACACACGCTAAACCTCGTAGGACTTCGATGCGGTCAGAAAGAATGTTAACAGGACGATGAGGCCCCTTAAGACGAGACACACTGGCATCGGTATTGACTCCCACGACCAATAGATCACCCAATGCACGAGCCTGTCTTAGGTAATGCGCGTGTCCGGAATGGAAGATGTCAAAACAGCCATTGGTAAACACAATCTTTTTCTCATGCCGTAAGGTTTCAGATAGGCATTTCAGGTCTTCCATGTTGTCCAGTACTTTGGTGTCTGTAGGAATCAAAGCATAGCGTAACTCAGCGAGTGTACAGGAAGCTGTGGTTGGCTTTTGTATAGCGACGGCCGCTGCAGTACAGGCTATTCTACTCGCTTCATAATCAGAAGCACCAGAAAGATGGGCAAGAAGATAAGCTGACAAAAAAGTGTCGCCAGCACCAGATACATTATTGACGTCGACTCTAGGGGACACATAATGAAAGGAAGTGAGCTTCCGTCTACTGACAACGACACCATCCTGATCCAAAGTTACTAATATGGTCTTCGCCTGCGTATTTTTTGCGAGCGTATTGGACCAGTTGGAAGCTTGCCTGATACGGTCTTCCATCGCTTGCTCGCCCGTAATCTGTAATGCCTCTTTGTAATTGGGTTTTATGATATCCGGGGCCAAATGCTTGTATTTACTGTAGTTTTTAGCATCTACAACCAAAGTTTTGTGTTCTTTCTCGCGGAGTTGGGCCAGTCCATTAATAACTGCAGAGGTGATAGCCCCTTTGTCATAATCGGAGATAAAAAGCGCGTCACAATTTGCATAAGCTTTTTCGAAGTCTTTAAGAAATCCTTCCTGAATGGACTCGGAGGGATTCATTCGGTTGCCTACATCCATCCGGTACAATAGTTGACCATCTTTCAATAATCGGGTTTTCGTGAGCGTAGGATCGCTTTCTGTAAAATGCAGGCAAAGGGAAGGTATTCCTTTCTCATGCAACTTGGCAATAGCTGCTTTTGCAGCTTCATCCTGTCCAAGATAGGTTATATAGGTAACCTGTGCTCCGAGTTGTTGTAGGTTTGCAGCGACATTGGCGGATCCGCCCAAGCAGGTCATTTCGGATTTTATATCGAGTATGGGAACACTGCCCTCGGGGGCCAATCGGTTACAGCTTCCATCAAGGTAACGGTCCAACATAAAATCTCCGATTACCAAGATATGTTTATCGCTAAAGGTTCTTAGTATTTGCTTTTCTTGTGTATTCATCGTGTGTATGGTTAAAGTTCGATATCGTATAACTTACATTCTTAAAGTCGTCCAACACATAATCGGGTGCGAAGGAGGGGTGGTTGGCCAAAGGAAGGGATCGCTCTAACCCACTGCGGTCAATGAGTATGGTTCTACATCCTGCAGCCCGTCCTGCGGCAGTGTCGGCGAGAATATCGCCGACCATCCAGGATTGTGAAAGATTGATCTGATGTTTTAGAGCGGCCTGTTCGATCATCCCTGGTAAAGGCTTTCTGCAACTACAGGTGCTGGTCTCTAGGTGCGGGCAAAAGTAATAGTCCAAAATGGGTAGGCCTTGATGTAAGAACTCATTACCTATATGATCGAAAGCCAATCGAAGAGCCCGTTCGTCAAAGTATCTCCGCGCGATGCCGGATTGATTACTGATGAGGATAAGCGAATAACCTGATGCCACTAACTGTTGCAATGATTCAAAAATATCCTCATAGAAACTGATTTTTGAAATGTCGACATTGTAAGGAACATCCCGTATTAGGGTACCATCTTTGTCTAAGAAAATACATCTTTTCATCAGATCAGGCTGTTAATTTGTTGACTTTTGTTGTAGATGTATGCTTATTTACACCCTCTAGCTGAGTTTCTACCAACCAGCACAACTGATGGATAATATGCAGATGAACCTCTTGTATACGGGCTGTATCCTGTGACGGTATAATGATATTGTAATCGGCGAGTGGTGCAGCTCTTCCCCCCGATTTGCCCAGTATATTGACAGTTGTTATACCTTGGTCAACTCCCTGTTGTAAAGCGTGCAGGATATTGGGTGAATTGCCACTTGTACTGAGACAGATAAGCATATCACCAGCTTGTCCAAGTGCCTGTACTTGGCGTTGGAATACATATTCGTAGCCAAAATCATTAGCCCAGGCGGTCAGTACTGCATTATCAGCATTTAAGGATAGTACAGGGTAACCAGGACGCTCCGGAATTTCGAAACGGCCTACGAGTTCCGCTACAAAGTGTTGGCTCTCAGCTGCACTTCCTCCATTGCCACATACCATTATTTTATGTCCATTTACAAATGTGTTGCACATCTCCTGTGCAACCTTGGTAATCTGAGTGGGCAATAAATCGGCCGAACGTATAAAGGTCTGGGAGGCTTCGTGAAAATTTTTCTTAAGCTGATTGAGGATTTTATGGTGACGGTGTACCGGAATCACCTGATTGTACAGGGTGTCGATTTGTTTACTGACGTGCCCCCATGTAAATGTTTTCTGTACATAGTTTAATGCATATTCTCCCATTTTTTTACGTTTGGCAATATCGGTCTGAAGCATTTTAATTGCTGCGGATAGTTGCTCTGGGGCATGGGGTGGCACTAATAAGCCGGTCTCTCCGTGACGCACAGTAAAGGAAATGCCCCCGACATCGGAGCCTATTACAGGGGTACCGCAGGCCATGGACTCTAGAGGGGTAATGCCAAAAGGTTCGTACCATGGAGTGGTTACAAAAATGTCGGCGGCGCTATAATAGTATTTAAGTTCGTCGCGGCTCTTCTGTCCTGTGAAAATGATTTTTGATTCAAGGCCAGCTTGCACTGCCTGTTGTTGCAGACGCGCTAGTTCGGTATCCTGATTGAGATCATCGAGACTACCGCCTACAATAATAAGTCGTAAACGCGGAAAAGATTCATGTAGTTCTGCAAGTGCTTTAATTACATTGTCTATACCCTTTCGAGGTACAATACGTCCCAATTGCAGGATATAATCACAGTCGTCGGTTAATCCGATATGGGCTAATGCTGTTTTTCTGTCGATGGGATAAAAGTCGTCCGGGTTATATCCGCAGGGAATAATTTCCAATTTTTCCTGTGGGGCATGATAGTATTGCATGAGGTCTTTGACGTCATTGGGACATTCTGCAATAATTTTGTCGGCATGCCACATAATATCCTGCTCTATCTGCTCGCGTTGTAAAGGAAATTTGTCTTCTGCACCTTGGTGTAGACGCCGTACAATGCCTAAGGCGTGAAATGTAATGACAAACGGAACATCGAGTTCTTTTTTGATTTCCATAGCGACCATACCCGATAACCAAAAATGAGCATGTATTAAATCATAATCTATTCGCTCTTCGTCGATAAAATGCAGCATATGATCTGCAAATTCTTGCATATACATATACAATTCTTCTTTAGGTAAAACGGCAGCAGGACCTGCGGGTACCTGTATAACCCGAACGTTTGGAGAGAACTCGACGATTTCGGGAGTCGTTGTATCTTCACGTCTTGTAAAAATATCGATCTGTTGATCTATGCTACCAAGATAACGGGCTACTTCGGCGACATATACATTCTGTCCACCACTATCTATTCCTCCAAGAGTAGCTAATGGAGACGCGTGGTCACTAATAAATGCTATTTTCTTTTTCATCTCTAAGTTTGTTTATTCATTAGCCGATTTTGCTTTTAGGCATCTATGCTTTTTTCGGCGTTTTCATAATTCTTTTTTAGAATTTTGTTTTTTCAATAAATAGTTCTTTCCATTGTCGGGTAAAACGTTCGATATCAAAAAGTTCCTTTGCGCTCTGAGTGGCCGAATGGCTGATGTCGTAGGCTACCGATGGTACGTCAAGCAAAAGTTGCATCTTCTCTATAAGGTATTTTACATCCGTATGTACAAATCCGGTTACTTCATTCTTGATGACTGTACTCAGTTCTGTTGTTGCCAAGCCTACTACCGGCATGCCAATCATCATGGCTTCACAGATGGAAAGGCCAAGACTGGTATAGCGTATGGGATTAAAGAAAAATCGATACTGGCTCATGAATGCGGGTAATTGGGGATGCAGTACTTCGCCTATACCATATTCTTCTGCACCCATGCCGACAAGGTCTAAAGGGATATGTTGGCGAACTTCCTCAAATAGATCAAACCCCAACATACGCCCGCGGCTCGGTAGATTGTTGATGACGACAATTCCCTTTTTTAAGGTGCCCTGATAGGGCACGGTAGGGATGGATACGCCGTGACTAATGACACGCACATCAGGAAGGCTGGTCTTCCACATCAGCCTGTTATAATGAGTGACATGTACCAGGCTTACTTTACTGTCCTGTACGGGGTGAATGGCATCGGTAGGATGCTCCCAAGGTGGGTCATGTTCGATATAAATCTGAGCAAGCCCACGCTGATGTTCGGATAGTACCTCGTACTGGTCTACTAAATAGTTTTCATCACATTGGAATAAGATAATATCGAAAGTGATATTTTGCACTTCCTGTATGGGAACTTCAATGACATTGTTGGGAAAAGGGAATGTGGTCCCTCGTCCATTATAGCGTTCGCTCCGCTCCTCATCGTAAGGTACATAGATGATATAATCTCCTAATGATAGATAGTATAGGTATGAGCCGTGGATGTTCCAGGTAAAAATTCGAGGTCTTGGGGTTTCAATTTGCACGTTTTCTCCTTTTTTATGGGATCCAATAGATTATAGCAGTGAATAAGTCACTGCTATAGCCATTTAGATGATTTGTGAGTTGTCTGTTTTCATGGGATCTGTTCCCGGCGCGATAGTAGGATCTCGATCAATATTGTCCTGCTCATCATCATTTTCTTGCTGATCGTCGAGATAATCGGTATCAATCTCTCGATCTGTATCCGGCTCGATTTCGTCAATATCGGGGACAGGCGCTTCTAATGGATCACTTTCCGGCCGATCCATAGGCTCGTTTTCGTCGATTTCTGTAATGTCCGGATTTTCGCGTTTTAATGGATCAACATCAGGCTGTTCCGGTGGTAAATTCTCAACCTCATGTTCATCTGGGGATAGGCCACTGGACTCTTCGGTCTTTTGGGAAGAATAAGGAATATCCTCACCTTCTCCTGGCATGCCTGGATTACTATTTGTCAGCATAATGGCTACGATGAGACCTGGTCTCTCGGTAGGTACTGTGGTGTAAACGTTCATGGTGTTTTAGTTTTAAATGTTTGCTGTATGAACGCCTTGAGCTTGCTTTGGTTGTAGGGTTAAATACCTAAATGAGAGGGTAAAGTACCTGAGATAATTAATAGATAGCGTAGAATCTACTTGTTTGTTAGTAAATAATTAAGCCATTGCAACTTATAGGTAGTGTCAGACGTTTAAAGCTTTTGAATAAGTATATAAAGGGGGATGGAAAAACAAATCAATGAACAGATATTAAGACATTGTGGAAAGTTATTAGTTAGTAATGATTTGAAACTTAGCTGTGTGGAAAGTATGAGTTCCGGTTTTTTAAGTGCTGTGATTGCAATGGAGGTAAATAGTGGTGATTATTATTTAGGCTCGGTCGTTTGTTATGATAACATTGTCAAAGAAAAGCTTTTGGGGGTATCTACTTCTAAAATAAATAAGTATTGTGCAGAATCGGCGGTTGTGACACTGCGGATATTGGATGGGTTAAGTAAATTAATGCCACAAAAGTCAGTATACGTCAGTGTGACGGGGTTGGCTTATGAAACCGATAACCCTAAACAGAGACGGCCCATAGGTACGGTGTATTATGCGTTTGCTTTGGGAGATGAGAAGGTTATTTTTAAAAAGAAATTCAGTGGTACAGCCGCAGAGATTATTTTGGCTACCTGTAATAGTCTGCTGTCAGATCTGCGCCAGTGGCTAGGCGCTTTAGCCGAAGTCAGAACGAAAGAATAAATCCTATTAAAGCTGGAACGCTCCAGCTTTAATAGGATCATTGTAAGGTGTACTATGCAGCAGTGCTCATCGACATGCATAGGTCTGCGCATTCCCGACATATACGTGCGCATTGGGCACAGTGCTCCATGCCATGCGCGGCGTGTTTTTCGCACTCTTCAGCACAGGCATTACATAGCTGTGCACAGAGCTCGGCAACGGTATTGGAATAGCTGCTCTCTAATTGCATAAGCTTGGCAGTAGTGTTGCATATTGTAGCACATTCTAAATCTAAGCGTATACAGTCACGTAGCATATTGACTTCTGATTCTTTTAGGCAGGATGCGGCGCAATGCATGCAGGCATTGGCGCACTCTAAGCATTTTTCTATACATGCTCTCATTTTCTCTTCCATAGCTTTTCTTTTTTATGTAAAAAATAGGATTACTTAAACTGCGAACAGCTGTGGATAGGATTGGTTCATAAAAAAGAAGATTCTAGCTTATAACATAGAATCTGGAAAAGGTGAGCTGATCGGAAAGATGAGGTTGACTGTTGTCCCCGTGCCTTCGATAGATTGGATCTCGATAGTGCCACCAAGTCTATCCATGATACGCTTGACCAGCGATAGTCCTACACCTGTCCCTTGAAAGGACTGTGAATTACCGGCACGGATGAAAATATCAAAAACGTGTGGAAGGTTTTCCTTCGGGATTCCGACACCATTGTCTTGTATACTATAGCATACAAGATGCTCGTCCATTGTACTGTGGATACAAACTTTGGGTAATGGATTTTTACTCGAGTACTTAACGGCATTATTGATGATGTTGAGAAAGACTTGGTATAGAGCACTTTTTTCTCCCCAAAGAGGCAGGAGCTTTCCAAAATCCATCTGACAGTCGGGTGCTTGGTGTATTAACTTGGCTTCCTGAGATATCTTTTTGATGGTGTACGACATCGGAATAGGATCTTTGGCCATCGCTGTGGTCTTGCTTTGACTGATAAGGACAATATTGTCTATGATATCTTCTATATTCGTAACACTGCCCGATAAGTTTTGAAACCAGTCGTTTTTCTTTTCAAGGCTGAGGGTATGACCGACAGATTTTAGAAACTGTAGACCCATTTTAAGTATGGAAAGTGGATTTTTAAGATCGTGCGAAAGACTGAAGGTAAACATTTCCAGCTCGTTGTTCAATAGCTGAAGTTCATTGGTCAGCATCTGTTTCTCTGCCGATCGGATGACGATAGATTCCTTGATCGTCTGTTGGAGCATCGTGATAAACCTTAAATCGCTGTCGTCCCAAGGCAGGGCAGAATCGTAAATAGGCTGTTCCCAAGTGCGTATTTGCGTACCATTCTTCTGTTTGTCTAGGTTGAGTTGGACAATCTTGCTGTTGTGTTCTTTTCGGAACCAGATGAGGTAATAGTCTTTTTCGATACCTAGAGTATAGTAGAGTAGGCCTGCAAATGGTAGCTCCTCCTGGAAGTGGGAACCGTGGTTGAGTTTGAAATTGTAATCTTTGAAAAGTGTTTTGTTACTTGCAATTTTTAAGTAATCCACTATGTCATAAAAAAGGTCAGTATGGGGTACATCGCCATGAAAAAAAACGTCTCCCTGATTATAGATACCAAAACCGTCAGCTTTGACCATATTGGTAAGCAGCTCCATATTTTGGACGAGCGCACAATTAACCGTTTTGTTATCGGCCAAAGAATGTTTTAAGATCAATTCTGCTTCCGAAAGCTGTTGGTTTTCGTCGATGAGCCCCTGTTTAAACAGGTTTTCAAACTTACTCATTGCGCTCTGTATGATAAAGATGCATAATTTGCGCTGTTGAAGATCGATTTTCTTAGCCTTCGGGTGTTGAGCCACTACAAGTCCCCAGAAGTTACCTTCTAAGTATAAAGGAAAGAAGAGAGCTGCTTTCACACCGATACTTCTGAGGTAGATTTCATGCAGCTCGGGTGGGACCGCCAGTTGACTGCAAAGTAGGTGTATGCCGGGATCGAGACTATATAACTTTTGGTCCAGTTTGTCTAGATTGGGAATATAGCGATAGGCTAGACTGTTATAGTAAGGAGTAAGTTCTGGCGGAAAGAAGCTTTGGGCAAACTCTTTACCACAGAAGGAGGGTTTATCTGCTTTTAAGGATTCGGCAATAATACTGCTTTGACCTGTTTCTTGAATCTGGAGCACAAAAACACGTTCAAACTTTAATATTTTCTGTAAGGCTTTGCATAGAAAGTTCCAGTTATTGACATAAATTTCGTCGAATAGAAAGCCCAGTTCATTCATGCGAGATACAGAAATATGCTTACGATGCTGTTCTTCCCATTCGATATAAACAAAACCTTTGTTAAGGTTGAGTTTAAAATAATAGTATTGACTCTTGATTTTTTTTGAAAATACCTGACTGGGAATTTGTTTAGCGATGAGCGCCTGGACGGTTGCTAAAAACTTTTGATGATTGCTACCCCATAGGTGGTGTAAAAAGTCAGTAAGGGGAAGTCCCAATAGCTGCTGTATGGCTATATTGGTAAAAGACTGTGCCGAATCGCTTATTGCGACCATGACCATCTTATTGTCTGTAATAATTAGATTGCCAAATTGCTGCAAAGAGTTGATATCAACCTGCTGTACCGTGTTTTTCATAAAGGCGCTTTCGAACTTTTAAGTTTATTTTTAAACGTAAAAAGTTGATATATATTGTTTTAGTGCTATGTAGGTCAAATTACAAACAAAATGCACCACTGCTATTTATAGTGATATTATGCCAACAATGGAAGGGGGAATTTGTTGACAAACAAGAGATATTAGGTGTTTACCGCTACGGTTGCCGTATTACTACGCTAATCAACGTAAGAGGCCAACCAATGATCCTTTGACTTGTTATTAAATAAGTTATAAATTAATAAGGAGATACCATGAAGAAAATAAACAGTTACTTTCTCATCACCATAACCAGTGTTATATGGATGACCGGCTGTAAAGGCCCACAAAAAGATACTGGCAGTAAGCCAGGGCCGGTGACCGAGTCAGATAAGTCGAGGTATAACCTGAATCCGACAGATGAATTAAGGTATGGAACCTTAGATTCCGCCAACCAGGATAGTACGGATACGCTAAAAGATAGTCTGTAATATGATGCAGACGCTGCTACTGCAACTGAGTCGAATCTTGTAGTAGTTGTAAGAGTTTTCGTTTATAAGAGGAGTCGGAAGTAGGAGCTAGAGGGCGCTTGTTCGTGCGGGAAATCCAGGAATCGAGCTTTCCTGACAGGTAGGTTTCTAGAATATAGGGATGGATGTAATGACTTCGGGTGATTGCTCGTGTATTTCCAAGCTGCTCAGCTACAGCATCAATGACGGTCAGGAGCAGGTGCTTTCGATTTTTTTCGTTTGTAGGTGCTGTTGTTATTTGACGGAGGTAATACAGTGCAAGTATACTGGCATACCAGGTGCGCAGGGTCTTGCAGGTAAAATCTTCGCCCATAACCTCTTTGATATATTGGTTCAGGTCTCCAGAATCTAAAGGAGTGGCTCTCTTATTCCCATCATAATATTGAAAGAGACGCTGTCCAGGGATTTCTTTCACTTTATTAAGTTGGTTGATTAATGATTTTTCTCTGAGGTAGCTTTGTTGCTGGATTCCTTTTTTGCCAACAAATTTAAAAAAGACTTTCTGTGAGGAGATCTGTTTTAAATGTCGGTTCCGAAGGGTGGTGAGACCATATGATTTGTTTTCCTTCTCATAGATGTCATTACCTACGCGAAAGTAGGTTTTGCTCATAATGGCCAAAGCCAATGCACAGACATGTGTTTTAGATAGTTCAGGCCGCTTAAGATCCCTTAAAATACGTCTGTCGAGATAGGGTAACCTTCGTCCAAAAGCCTGTAAGCTATTAAACTTTGTTTTGTTGCGCAAGGCAACCCACTGGGGATGGTATCGGTATTGTTTACGTCCGCGTGCGTCCAATCCGGTAGCCTGGATATGGCCGTTGGGTAGGGAGCATATCCAGACGTCTTGCCAGGCAGGCGGGATGACTAATGCCTGGATACGCTGAAGTATCTTTTCGTTTTTTAAGGGCCTGCCCTGAGGATCCATATAGGCGAAACCAGAACCACGTCTTACGCGGGAGTAGCCTTTGCCATCGCAGGTTATATAACGAAGCCCTGCTTCTTGCAGGGCCTGTTTCACAACAATAGCTTTGTCTGCTGTGGAGCAATTAGTGGTTTCGGATGGCATTGATCAATGTTGTTTTGTCCATGTCATGCCGTCCGGTGATACCGATTTTTTTAGCCTCTTCTAAGAGTTCTTTTTTGGTACGTTCTTCCATTGGGCTACTTTTACCTCCTTTTTTACTGGCACTGGGCGAATTGGCAATGCGGGCAGCTTTTTCTTTGCTGGCTCCTTCACGACGTAATGCTTCGTATTTGGCATCATCTTTTATCTGTTTTCCATGGTTCTTTGTCATGCTCTTATTATTTTGTGTGTCTACATTGATCATGGCAATGATCAAGCTTCTCATCTGTCCTGCGGTAATTTTCAAATCTTGTATATCCATAATAGTATGTTGAGTTGTTTACGTTAAACTAACTTCAAAAAACAGACCGAAATAGCGGTGCAGAATACTTGTTTTAGTCTCAAAATCTACGCTTTTGGAACTACGTATTTGTCGCAGTAGTGCGTAAAAACCGTAACATCGCAGAGCGGTGCAAACTCGCGCTAGCTGTTGGTGTTGTCGAAAAAAGTAGGACTATCAAGCTTGATAGCAATGCGATAGGCGGCGTTGACCAGTCCGACGTGGCTGTAGGCCTGCGGGAAATTACCCCATTGGCTACCATCGTAGTCATCGACGTCTTCACTGAATAGCATCAGGTGATTGGCAAAGGATAGCAACTGCTTGAACACTTCTTGGGCTTCATCGAGTCTGCCGACACAGGCTAATGCTTCGACGTACCAAAATGCACAGACCAGAAAGGTAGACCGTGGACGTCCAAAGTCATCTTTGTGAAGGTAGCGGTAGAATAACCCCCGATCGCCTTTCAATACTTTTTCTAATTGTTTGAGATGTTCTTTAGCTTTTTCCGAGTTGGGATCAAGGTAGCCCATCATAATAAGCTGTAAGGTCGAGGCATCGAGGTCTGTGCTCTCATGGGCATTGGTATAAACCATGCGCTCTGGGTCATAGCAGCTCTCGATGTGCTGTGCCGCTTTGTCGCGGATTACATTGGCCTGCCTACTGATGTCTTCTAGGTCATATTGCCGTGCTATTTTCAAAGCTGCTGTGGCGCCTGCCCACTGAAAGAGGTTGGAATAGCAGTGCCGTTTTTCCATATTCCGGAACTCCCAGATACCGGCATCTTTCTCATCAATGGTGAGTTCCATCTTGCGGAGTATAAAACGTGTCCATTCGGCTGCGAATCCGGTGTTTTGGTGGCGGAAGCGATGATCGGTAAATAAGGGAAGTAAGGCTATCATGGCCTGACCGTATACATCGTTTTGGATATGTTCGGAGGCTTGATTGCCTATGCGGATGGGCTGATTGCCCAGGTATCCGCTAAGGGAATCCAGTGTTTTCTCTTCGAGGTCGGACTGGCCCAGGATACCATATAGCGGTTGTAGCCGGCCGGGATCCGACTGGGTGATATTGGCGATATAGGAAGCATAGCGTTCCATCTCTTCGAAATGACCGATATGGCTCAATGCCGTAAGTACGTAGTAACTGTCCCGGACCCAGCAGAACCTATAATCCCAGTTACGCCCCGCACCGGGATGCTCTGGCAGACTGGTGGTGCTGGCGGCGATTATAGCACCAGTATCCTCATATTGATGTAGTTTAAGGGTGAGTGCAGAGCGTATTACTTCCTTTTGATAGAAGGCCGGAATAGAGGCGTTTTTCACCCAGCGGTGCCAATATTGACGGGTACGGGTCAGGAAGTCTTCGGCAGTACGCGCGATAGGCGCCTCAAATGAATTGCTAAAGGTCAGGATTAAATAAACCGGTTTATTAATCAGATAGCTTACGTCATTGAAGAAATGACTGATGGGCATATTGGTCGCCAGGCGCATCTTGACTTCGCCACATTCAAACTGGATATGGTTGCTCCCTCTACTTTTTTGAAAGGAAGCTTCACCATAGTGGTATTTGGGATCACAGACTACCCGTACTTTGGGGTGGCCTGAGATGGGCTCTATCTTGCGGATTAAGACCAGTGGCTTGTAATAGCGCTCGTACTGCTCAAAGCGGGGGGCGAAATCGGTGATGCGGTAGCTTCCTTCGGCGCTTTCTATTGTCGTGCATAGGATGTTTGTATTCTCGATATAGTGTTGGCTCGAATGTAGGATATCTCCAGGAGGAGTAATACTAAAGCGTCCTCCTTTATGCTCATCCAGTAGTGTACCAAATACAAAAGAGTCTTCGAAAGATGGCCAGCATAACCAATTGATGTTGCTGTCTTTGCCTACATGTGCGATATAGGCACAGTTTCCGATAATTCCGCTGTTGTAAAGATGCTTCTGTTTTGTCATATTGTCTAGTTTAAGTACGACAGGCCTTAGGAATCAAAGGCCTGTTGAGAGGTCATTGCTTTTGTTCTGTTATCCACGGAGCTGCTGGAGCAAGGTAAGTACGTCCTCTTGGTTTTCGATGTAGTACTGTGCCAGTGTCTGTTTATTGCCGACTTTGACGGTTACGGCCGAATCCTGCAATTCGAAAAACATGTCTTCGTCGGTGGAGTCGTCGCCCATGGCGAATATAAAATCGGGTTTGTACTGTTCTACAATCTCCAAAGCTGCTTTTCCTTTGTTCAGTACATTGATTTTGACTTCAATAACTTTATCCCCTAGGAGCAACTGAAGACCATATTGTGGCAACAGGTAGCGTAGGGCATCTGCCAGTTCCTGGGCGCGCATAAGACCCAGACCGGTATGGACCTTTCGGTAGTGCCAGGCTAGGGAGTAGTTTTTCTCTTCGATATTCGCTCCTGGTGTACGATCTGTAAATTTGGACATGATACGGCGTACTGGGGTTTTCCAGGCAGTAGGCATATCAGGTTTATCGCGCCACTGTCCATCAGGAAAATTGCTCCAGGCACCATGCTCGCCAATAAGGAAGTAGTCGGTATTACCAAACCACTTGCGTAAATCGGTATGCGGACGGCCACTGATGATGGTAATCTGATTGGCCGTATCACTTTGCAAATCGGCCAGGACCTGGAGTACTGCTGCGGTCGGACGCGCTGCATTGGCCTCTTTTTGGAATCCGACCAAGGTGCCGTCGTAGTCGAGAAATAGGAGTCTTCTTTTGGATTGGGCCAGCTTGTCTGTAATCTTTTTGAGGGTACTGCCTTGTAGCTTTCTACTGGCATGGGCTTTTTGCTCGCGCTTGATTTCATGTAGGCGGTTGAAAAATAATTTTACCCAATGGGAGATATTGAATTTTTTGACCAGTGTAATGTTGCTTTTCATCCGTTGCTGCTGTTCTCTTCTGGGCATATAGAGAGCAAGGTGTATTGCTTCTGTAATGTCGTCAATGGAATAGGGATTGATCTGTATTGTTTCAGGAAGCTCTTTGGCAGCGCCTGCGAATTCGCTGAGAATGAGTACACCATCCTGTTGTTGGGATTTGCTGGCTATATATTCTTTGCAGACTAGGTTCATGCCATCGCGAAGGGAGGTGACAAGGCAGATGTCTGCCGCAACGTATAGGGCAGAGAGGTCTTCAATGGATAGCGAGTTGTAGAAGTAGGTAATAGGGATCCATTCGTCCGAACCGTATACCGCATTGATATGCCCCACCATACGGTCGATCTCGTCACGCAATAGCTTGTATTGGGCGACATTGTCGCGAGAAGGTACGACAAGCATATATAAAACTACGCGGTTGCGTAATTCAGGATAGGTCTGTAGGAGATTTTCGTAGGCGGCCAGCCGTTCCAGAATCCCCTTGCTGTAATCCAGTCGATCGATGGAAAGAATGATTTTGCGATTTTGATACTGCTCCTGTAGCGCCTGTACTCTAGAAAGCACATCGGCAGATTTGGACAGCTGCTCAAATTTTTCAAAATCGATGCCCATCGGGAATACCTCTACATGTACTCTACGGTCCCGGCAGCGTACGCTGTTGTTCTTGGGCGAGAGATGGAGGAGGTTTAAGCAGGAATTTAGAAAATGTTGGGCATCATGATAGGTGTGGAAGGCGATGAGGTCGGCCCCCAACAGACCTTTTAGTAATTCATTGCGCCAGGGGATACATCTGAAAATCTCATCGGCAGGAAAGGGGATATGCTGAAAGTAGCCAATGGTCAGGTAATTGTTCTGCTGTCGTAATAATTGTGGAAGCAACATCAATTGATAATCATGGACCCATATCTCATCTTTTTCGGTGATATGCTGTGCTAGCGTAGCATCGCAGAATTTTTGATTTACTTGTTGATAGGCCGCCCAATAGGACTTGTCAAATACGGCGTAGGATAATCTGTAATGACAGATGGGCCATAATATTTCATTCGAAAAGCCTTCATAGTAGTCTTCCAGTTCTTGGGCACTCAGGAAAACCGGGATGAGGTTATGTCTGGCCAGTTCTTCCCGAATGAGCTGTTCTTCTTCCGGAGTTTCCGGGATGTACCCCGGCCAGCCGACCCAGATACTTCCGCCTTTTTTATAGTAAGAGCCGAGACCTGTGGCGAGACCGCCTTCGCTCGGAATAAAAAGTAATTTACCATCCTGTTTTTCGATACGTATAGGTAATCGATTGGAGATGATTATAGTTCGTTTTGTTTGCATACAAGGTAAGGTGATAGGCCAAGATTGGCCTGAATAGATGTAATACTATACTTGTCTAACGTCTCTTAGGAGGAATAGTTTGTAAAAGACGGGGGCGATTCAGGTATAAAGGCGGAAAGGGGTATTTATTACGGTACTGACACTAGGGGTAAATACCTGTACCTCTAATTTTATTAACAATTTGATGCCGGAGCTGTTCATTGTTAACTTTTGAACTTAAAATAAAAGACTATGAAAGAAGAAGAAAATAATCCAATTGATAAATACGCGAAACCGCCCTTTGAAAAACAGGATCAAGCTGTACCTGGTATCTCTAGTGCAATGAGTCCAGTTCCTGATCATGGCGAAGAATCCTATGAAGGTAGGGGGATGTTAAAAGAAAAGGTTGTTCTTATTACAGGAGGCGATTCGGGTATTGGTAAAGCTGTTGCAATCGCTATGGCTCGGGAAGGTGCAGATATTGTGGTAGCGTACAAAGAAGAGGTTGAGGATGAAGATGCTCTTGACACGAAAGACTGGGTAGAAAAAGCAGGTCGTACCTGTGTGTTAATTCGTGGTGATATTCGCTCAGAATCACACTGTGAGACTGTTGTCCGTACCTGTGTAGCTACATTGGGTAGGATCGATGTCTTGATTAATAATGCGGCGTATCAGATGACGTATAACAACGTAGAAGAAATCAGTGCATCGGAATGGAATAAAACTTTTGAAACGAATATGAGTGCAATGTTCTATCTCGTAAAAGCGGCTAAAAAATATATGAGACCAGGAAGTAGTATTATAAATACAACTTCCGTGAATGCATATGATCCGAACCCTACGCTCTTGCCTTATGCAGCGAGTAAAGGCGCAATCCAGAATTTTACAGCTAGCTTGGCACAACTATTCTTAGAGGATGGCTCAGGAATACGTGTCAACGCAGTAGCTCCGGGACCGGTATGGACGCCTCTGATCCCGAGTACTATACCTGATCATGAAAAATTTGGAGCCAATACGCCTATTGGTAGACCGGGACAACCTGTAGAAATTGCGCCGGTATATGTATTTTTAGCCTCGGATGCGGCATCTTATGTGTCTGGAGCTACGATCCCAGCTACAGGGGGGCGCGTTACGATTTAAATAAAATGCCCTTCTATAGAATTATAGAAGGGCATTTTATAGTACTTTATACTCGTATTAAGATACATACCCACTAAGGCTTTCCTTCAATAATTTGCGGGCCATATGGATTCTGGTTTTTACGGTTCCTTCGGGCACTTGTAGGTGTTCTGCAATCTCATTGTACTTGTAGCCTTCTACAAACATGGTGAAGGCTATGTAGTTGGAAGCTGGGAGTTTGGAGAGGGCTTCTTGTATATCTTCCATTACAAATTTGGATTCACCCCCGTTATAGGATGTATTCTCGAAATGTGTGGTATGTTGGAGTTCCGATTCGATAGTCCGGTACTTGACCTGTCTACGGTATTTATTAATGTATATATTTTTCATTATTGTATAGAGCCAAGCGACCAATTTGGGGTTGTGAACAAACTTCTCCAGATAATTGAGAGAACGTATGAATGTCTCCTGGACCAACTCTTCTTTTTCATAAGGATCGCTCGTGAACTTCTGCGCTATACTATTTAGAATAGGACTGTTTTCTAAAATCGTCAAGTTTAATTGTGCTGTTCTCATATCGATATTTTCTAAGTTGTAAGTTTATGTTTGTTTATTGGAATACATCAAATATGGTGCAGGATTACTGGCATAAATAGGTATGAATCGAGCTCGTATAAGGCGCTAGGGAAAAATACGGTAGAAGAGGTATATCTATCTTTTTGTTTTTATCTACCTGTATTACAGTGTTTTGTTGTTTTAGTTTCTGCGCTGTGCAGGGGCAATTGTCGTTATCGGCATGCTTGCCTGAATTTAAAAAAAGGTGT
Organism: Sphingobacterium paucimobilis HER1398; assembly: GCF_000416985.1. GTDB lineage: Bacteria > Bacteroidota > Bacteroidia > Sphingobacteriales > Sphingobacteriaceae > Sphingobacterium > Sphingobacterium paucimobilis. The sequence continues at coordinate 146,019 of NZ_ATDL01000022.1, read as the reverse complement.
TTTTGCATTTGATATCAGGTAAAAATATTTTCCGACACGTATAAACCGCAAAAAAATAAATTAATAACAGGTATTTAATAGGGGAGAATAGGTTTGGTTTTTGCTTCTTCACCATATTACTCCATTGCTATGCTAGGTATTGGAGAAGAAATTAATCTTTGGAGTGAATGGAGATACACAGAAAACAAAAGGAACAGGAACTCTTCGAACGGTCCAAGCTGATGTTAAACCATCGGCCCAACGAAGTTTTTGTTATGAAAGAGGTATTTCCACACGGGGCACAAGGTCGAATGCTGTTGAACAATGCCTTTGAAATAACCGAAGCCTATGGTCCGGTCTTGGATCGAATGGAATACGCCCATAAAGAGGATGTTTTAGGAAAGACCTTTTTTGATCTTTTTGCTGGTAAAGAGAAGATGCGTTTGCAACATTTTTTTGAACAAGCAAACTTCGAATATCTTACAGTATTGTCTTATATACAGTTACGTAGGGGGAAAAGCAGTTCAAAATGGATCAGTATATACGGTAAGAAAGAGCAACTGAAGGAGGGAAGCTGGGGGTACGGTATTGTTTTCTTGGATGAAGAAGATAGTTTTGCAACATTGACTACTGATAAATTCGATACCTTGTACCGCTCTTTTTTCGATATGTATGAATCCGAGCTGGCGCAGATCGGACTGACACTACGCGATGATGTGGCACAAGAGCTTTATGCCCTGCGTGTGAGTATGCAGAATTTTATAATTTCAAACGGTTATGAAGATGAGATATCCGCATTGAAGAAAAGATTGAATGATACGATTAGAAAGATTACAACGCTTTCTAATGACCTGCTGCCGAATGTGTTTGTACATGTCGGATTTTTGCCCGCGATGGAAGATATGATATTTGGTGTGAAACGATTGGGTTACGATCTCCGCTATAAAATAGATGCACGTATAGCAGACAAATCGCCAGAGTTTCAGTTTTGCTGCTACCGTGTTGTGCAGGCATTATTGCAAAGCTGGAAGGTGAATGCCCGCCCCTACGAGGCTTCCCTAACAATAACCGTAAAAGGGAACAAAATAAATATTAACTTAAGTGAATCTAGGGGAGTTGGAGAGGAGAGCTTTCAGCACTATCCAGAGTCTGTATTGCACAATGTGCACAATAGAATCGGTCTATATGACGGTACTTTGGAGGTAAATCGTGTTTCAGAAAGCAGTCAGGTATTAATAACGATGTATAACTAACAATATGATTAAGATAATTTTGGTAGAGGACCATCTGGTGGTCCGCAATGGTATAAAGTTATTATTGGATACACAAGAGAATATGGAGGTGATTGCCGAAGCTAATAATGGTAAAGAGGCAATTGCTTATTTGGCGGAGGGAGTGGTCCCGGATGTTATTATTACAGATATCAATATGCCAGGTATGGATGGGCTGCAACTGACTGAAAAACTGGTGGAGCAATACCCGGATATAAAAATTATTGTATTGTCGATGTTGAATAATACGCAGAATGTCGCACAGGCATTTGAGAAAGGTGCTAAAGGCTATCTCGTAAAGAATGTGAGTTACGATGAGTTACTCTTTGCGATAGCACATATCGGTAACGGAGGCCGTTATCTCTGTGAGGAGCTTGCGATGCTCTTGCTAGAACGTGTTATTGCGCAACCTCCGGCATTTGGGGGCTACGAGCGTGAGGAGGGAGGAGCAGATGGAATTGAACTCAGTGAGCGTGAAGTGGAGGTGCTGCAGCTGATCAGTGATGGGTATACCAATGTGGAAATAGCGGATAAATTATTCTTGAGTAAACGAACGGTCGAAGGACACCGTCAGAACCTGATCGAAAAAACGGGAGTTAAGAATTCGGCTTCTTTGATTAAATACGCGGTCGTAAATAGGTTGGTAGAGTAAGGACATACGACCATCTATATAAAGCGGTAATATATCCTTACTTGATCTTTAGGAATCCATTATAGATCAATGTTGTCCCGCAATTCTTTGATGTGGTCATGTGCTTCGAGCTGTAAGTTTGCTTGGCTCTGGATAATCGAAAGAATGGCAGACGAAGTTTGCGCGTGCTTTGTCATCCCTTCTTTATAGACTTTTTTGAATTCATCCTCCCCACGCTCACAGCTCTCGAGGATTGCTTTTACGGTATAAGGAGCTACTGCAGATTTAATCTCCATCCATGTTCTGAATAGTTTACCGCTGGTACGGGTCTCTTCTGTGGGCATGTCACCCTCGCGGATAACCAAAGGCTTTAGTTCATTTTTAAACTGAATAGATTGGTCGCGGTATTTTTCAAAAACGTCCTGTAAGCCATAGTTGCCCTCTTCGGGCAATAGAGAAATAGCTTTTTCATAGCCTTCGATACGATCGTTGTTTATTTCTATAAGTTGATTCAAAAGGTCTGCCGTGTCTTGATGTAAGTTTTCCATATCGTTATTTTTTTGTTTGCATAGAGGACAGCTATAGGAGCATATAGTTGAGGGATGAATCGAATAGGGGTATTAGTTACGGGAGATCAGGTAAAAGTTCGGTGGGAGGTACCGTATTAACTGCTGCTCAGGGAGAAGTTTGCGTAAGTTCATGAGGTGGTAAAAACTAAATAGGAATTGAGCTGTTCATTTTATAATAAAAAACAGAGTTATGGAAAAGAACGATAAAGAGGAAAATGAAGGACAGGTGCCTGAGGTGGTCAAGGAAGAAGCGGATGACAAGCCCGCAGGGAAAGGTATCATGTGGGCGATTGTTATTGCAGTAGTAATATTGGCCATTATCTATTTTGTGTTTTTTAAAAATGATGTTGGCTTCGATAGTTAGATTATTGATATGGACTTGAAATCATCCGAGCCGTTTTGGCTGGTAAAAAACGGTTTGCTGGATTCTTATCCTTCCCTGAAGGAAGATATGGAATGTGAAATTCTCGTGGTAGGAGGAGGGATAACAGGGGCGTTGATTGCACATCAATGTATTGCAGATGGCTACGATACTGTTCTAATCGATAAGCGAGAGATTGGCTACGGCAGTTCGTCTGCGACAACCGCTATGTTGCAGTATGAAATTGACGTACCGCTGTACAAGCTGTGTAAGCTCATCGGTGCGGAAAAGGCCTTGTCAAGTTATATAGCCTGCTCAGAGGCTATTGACCAATTGGAAGATATTAGCCAGGAAATCGCGTCGAAGGCTGGTTTTGTACGGAAGGAGTCACTGTATTTTGCGGCAAAGCGAAAAGACGTTGCCGGTTTGAAGAAGGAGCTGGAAGCACGTGCAGCGGGTGGCTTTGATGTAGAATGGATTTCGAAGGAGGATTTATCCCAGCGTTTTGGATTAGAGAAGACGTACGGAGGTATTCTGTCTCAACAAGGGGCTAGTGTAGATGCTTTCTGTCTATTGCATGAATTGTTGGCTTATAACCATAAGCGGGGATTGCGGGTCTTTGACCGGACGGAACTCAAAAAGGTGAGGCAGCGTAAAGGGCATAGTCTCTGTACGGTAGGTACCGGAGCAAAGATTCAGGCGCAGAAAGTGGTGTATTGTGTGGGGTACGAAAGTAAAAGCATGATCAAGGAAAAGTTCGTGGACTTATTGAGTACGTATGCCATTGTCTCAGAAGTCGATGCTGATGCCTGTAAACCGATCAGAAATCTACTGGTCTGGAATACAGATACCCCCTATATCTATATGCGTTGTACGGACGATGGGCGGGTATTGATAGGAGGCGGTGACGAAAAATTTAGCAACCCAAAAAGGAGGGACGCCCTATTGGCACGTAAAGCGCGTAAACTCAGCAATAGTTTTGAACGCTTATTTCCTAAAAGGACATTTTATACGGACTTTTCATGGACCGGTACGTTTGGTGAGACCAAAGATGGGCTTCCGTATATTGGACCCCATCAAGACTTTAAAAATGCTTACTTCGTGCTGGGATTTGGAGGTAATGGCATTACTTTCTCCGTGGTAGGCATGGAAATGCTTTCTTTTTGGCTAAAGGGGAAGGTACATCCCCTACAGGAGGCATTTGCCTTTGGTAGATAATACAGCCCATATAAGATGTTTCAGCTTGTCAACCGTTACTTTCCGTAACGGTTTTTTTTTATAATTAATATTTTTTAAAACAATTTGATGACAATTCATGTATCTACTATAACCATCTACTATATGAAAAACTGTAACTGTGTATTAGCCTATGAAAAGAACATGTCTTTACCTTGTTTTTTATTTCTTGATCGCCTTGCTGGGGCCTGCATCTGTTTATGCGCAGGTACCGGATAGCACTTGGGGCAAAAAATTTGAAAATTACCCGACATTCAAGTTTAAAGGATTGTTTCAGGCCCGTTATGTGGTGAGCACGAATGAGGATGTTGATGTGGGAGGGCAGCATCACGAGGACCGTTCTGGAACTAGTAATTCTTTTGCGCTGAAGTATATGCGCGCGCAGGTGCAGGCTAAAATAAGCCAACGTACGGAGGTCGTGGCATTGGTAAATCTTGCCGATTTTAAAAATGATCCGAAGACCCGTGTATTGGAAAATGCCTATCTGAAATACACGTTTAGTCCTAAAGCGGCCATAACTGTGGGACAGTTCAGGCCTTGGTTTGGTATTGAAGAAACAATTCCGGCAGACATTATTAAGTCTTTGGATTGGTCGAATCAATACAGCGAATTCGGTAAGCTAGGCTGGACCAGCTTTCAGATAGGAGCTTCAATAGGAGGGACACTGCATCTCGGAAAGATGCCCTTTCAATATGCGGTCTCGGTAGTCAATGGAAATGGAAAGAACCAGGTCTCTGACAGCGACAACGGGAAGCAATATATGACGCGTCTAGTTTTTGGACTCTCGAAAAAATATGGGGTGAATATTGGCTTGAACGGTGGTGTCGGTGAGGTCATTAAAAAGAATGTATATGCTTGGGGGGCGGATGTTGTTGGCAATATTCCTTTTTCGGCCAAATGGAATCTAGACCTACAGCTGGAAGGTAAGCAAGCGACTAATCATGCGCTGTACAAAACTATTCTAGAGGAAGATCGCCCAGGTGATATCAATAGTTATCTCGTACGGGGTGTCTACTTCTTGCCTAATTTGCGTTATCAGATCAGACATAAAAACTTAGGATCCATAGAGGCTTCTTGCCGTTATGAGTACCTGGATAGAAGCTTCAGTAGGGATTCTAATCCACGGCAGACGCTGACTCCGATGCTGGGATTAGAGTTTTTGAAAGATTACGGTGCCCGTATACAGATCGGAATGCAGATGGACCGCTATAAGCATCAGGTAGCCAATACGACTACTTATAACGGCAACTTGTTTATCGTGCAGGTTCAGAGTAGGCTTTAATGAAAGAGAAATAAATCATTTAAATATGAAATATCCATGTAGTACAGGCTACACAAAGACCAATGAAAATACTTTGGATATTCCATATGACAGATAAAAGACAAATTATTTACATATGAAAGAAATAAACATCAAGAGAGTAGGGATTACCTTTTTAATTGCGCTGGCGCTTTGGTTTATCCCCGCACCTGAAGGGGTGACACCTGAGGCCTGGCATCTGTTTGCCATATTTGCCTCTACAATTCTGGGAATCATCCTCAAGGCAGCCCCTATGGGGACTATGTGTATGATGGCCATCGGTTTTACGGCATTAACACAGGTGCTTGCTCCGGGCAACCCCGGTGCTTCTATTGTAAAGGCATTGAGCGGCTTTGGCGATAAGGTAATCTGGCTGATCGGTATTTCCTTTTTTATTGCCCGTGGTTTTATTAAGACGGGACTCGGAAACCGGATCGCTTTCCTTTTTATTAAGGTGTTTGGTAAAAGTTCGCTCGGACTAGCGTATGGATTGGGCTTGGCAGATATGTGTTTAGCGCCGGCGATACCGAGCAATACGGCACGAGGAGGAGGGATTATATATCCAATCATGAAGTCCATGGCGATGAGTTTTGGATCTGTACCCGATGATCCGAAGACGCACCGTAAGTTAGGTTCTTTTTTGACACTCAATAGTTATTACATGAACTTGATTACCTCGTCGATGTTCCTGACGGGTACAGCCAGTAATCCGATGTGCCAAAAGTTTGCTGCCAATCTGGGAGTTGATATCACCTGGATGTCCTGGGCGGCAGCTGGTTTCATCCCTGGTCTTGCGGCATTTTTTATCGTACCGTTGGTGATGTATAAAATATACCCTCCCGAATTGAAGAAAACCGGTGATGCGCCTAAGATGGCAAGTGAAAAGTTGAAAGAAATGGGACCAATAAAAGTCAACGAATGGCTGATGTTGCTTGCATTTTTTGTGTTATTGGCGCTATGGATTTTTGGAGGAGCACTTTCCATAGATGCGACGACTACGGCATTTATTGGATTGACGTTGCTGTTGTTGACGTCGGTCCTGACCTGGGAAGATGTGAAGGCGGAGAAAGGGGCCTGGGATACGATCGTATGGTTTGCTGTACTGGTGATGATGGCCAGCTCGCTCAATGAGCTCGGTTTTATAGGCTGGTTTAGCGACTTGGTCAAAGTGCAGATCGGTGGGCTCAGCTGGATGGTAGCATTTCCGGTGATCGTATTGGTCTACTTTTTCAGCCATTATATTTTTGCTAGTGCTACAGCTCATGTGGCGGCTATGTATGCGGCCTTGCTGAGTGTGGGGATATCTTTAGGTATACCAGGAATGCTGCTGGCGATGATGCTGGGGTTCATGGGCTCGATCTATGGCGTGCTGACCCATTATGGGCATGGGCCTGCACCGGTATATTTTGGTAGCGGCTATGTTGAGCTGAAAGCCTGGTGGCTAAGGGGACTGGAAATCGGTATTCTGCTGCTGGTGATCTATATGGCAGTGGGTGGATTGTGGATGAAAGTAATTGGTTATTATTAAAATATGTATTGCGATGTTGACAACATTATCTCGTAAAATGCTTTTATGTCTGACTGGGCTTTTTCTGGGTTTCTTTCTAATTATACATTTATTAGGAAATCTACAGTTGTTCTTGCCGGTAGAAGAAGCCCGCCTGCAATTTAACTGGTATTCTCATTTTCTATCAGGCAACGGATTGATAAAGATGGTTTCTTACATACTTTATCTGAGTATTATCGTCCATGTGATAGATGCCTTGATTATTACCTCAAAAAATAAAAAGGCTGCTAAGCCCTATCAAAAAGACCGAAGGGGGCGCGCCAGTAAGTGGTATAGCCGTAATATGGGCGTGCTCGGTACGCTGATACTGATCTTTTTGGTCATCCATTTTCAGAATTTTTGGTACGTGTACAAATTTGGGACACTACCGGTAGATAGCAATGGAAATAAGGACCTCTACCAGTTGGTTGTAACCACATTTCAGGAATGGTGGTATGTGGTTATTTATGTATTGTCCATGGTGGCACTGTGCTATCATCTGATTCACGGGGTGCATAGTGCGCTACGTACCCTGGGGGTATTTCATCCTAAATATGTACGTTGGATAAAGGTTGCAGGTGCGGTTTATGCGATCCTGGTCTGTGCAGGATTTGCCATGATGCCTATTTATATATTTATCACTACGGGTTAAACTTAAGATTGAATAGAATGAACTTAGATGCTAAAATCCCTGAAGGCTCGTTAGAGCAAAAATGGGAGAATTTTAAGAAAACGGCTAAGTTGGTCAATCCAGCAAACCGTAAGAAATTGGAAGTTATTGTAGTAGGTACAGGACTGGCAGGGAGCTCGATTGCGGCTTCGCTGGCCGAGATGGGGTATCAGGTGAAGGCTTTTTGTTTTCAGGATAGCCCAAGACGGGCGCATTCTGTCGCTGCGCAGGGAGGAGTGAATGCCGCTAAAAACTATAAGAATGATGGCGATAGTGTGTATCGTATGTTTGTGGATACCTTGAAAGGTGGAGATTTTAGGGCTCGGGAGGCAAATGTGTACCGTATGGCAGAATGTTCGTTGAATCTGATCGATCAGGCGGTGGCGCAAGGAGTTCCTTTTGGTCGGGAATACGGTGGCTACCTAAATAATCGCTCTTTTGGTGGGGTGCAGGTGAGCAGAACTTTCTATGCACGTGGACAGACAGGGCAGCAGTTGTTGTTGGGTGCTTATCAGGCGCTGATGCGGCAGGTTGGAAAAGGAACTGTAAAGCTGTATTCGCGGCATGAGATGCTTGATCTGGTATTGATCGATGGAAAAGCGAGGGGGATCATCGTGCGTAACCTCGATACAGGAGTTTTAGAAAGACATGCCGGACATGCGGTTATTTTGGCTACAGGAGGATATGGGAAGATATATTACCTATCGACATTGGCAATGGGCTGTAATGGGTCTGCCATATGGCGCGCACATAAGAAGGGAGCCTTGATGGCCAGCCCGAGCTGGATACAGATCCACCCGACTTCCCTGCCACAGTCAGGAGACTATCAGTCGAAGCTGACGCTCATGTCCGAATCGCTCCGTAATGATGGACGGATATGGGTACCTCTTAAAGCGGATGAAAGCAGAAAGCCGAATGATATTCCTGAACAGGAGAGAGACTATTACTTGGAAAGAAGGTATCCTGCATTCGGTAACCTGGCACCTCGTGATATATCTTCCAGGGCTGCTAAAGAACGGATTGATGCTGGTTTTGGAATCGGGCCACTGAAGAATGCGGTGTATCTTGATTTTGCGAAAGCCATCAAGGAGCAGGGACGCGCTAAGATTGAGGAAAAATACGGCAATCTGTTTGATATGTACCGCAAGATAACGGGATTTGATGCCTACGAAGAGCCGATGATGATTTCGCCCTCTGCGCACTTTTCTATGGGGGGACTGTGGGTAGACTATGAACTGATGACTACTGTCTCTGGATTATTTGCATTAGGAGAGGCCAATTTTGCCGATCATGGTGCCAACCGATTAGGTGCCAACTCCTTGTTACAGGCTTCCGTAGATGGGTACTTCATCGCACCTTATACGGTGGCTAATTATCTTTCTGGAGACATACATACTGGAAAAATTGATACCAATCATCCGGCTTTTGATAAAGCACAGACCGAAGTAGAGACAAATCTAAAGAAGTTGCTCGGTATTGCTGGTACCAAGACGGTGGACTATTACCATAAGACATTAGGGAAGATTCTATACGATTATTGTGGGCTGGCTCGTAATGAAGCGGGATTAAAAGGTGCTATCGTGGAGATCAGGAAGCTTCGCGAGGATTTTTACAAGAACGTCAAGATCCCCGGAGATACGGTATCGATGAATAGTGAACTCGAAAAAGCAGGAAGGGTGGCCGATTATCTGGAGATTGGTGAGCTCATGTGTTTTGATGCGTTAGAACGAAAAGAATCGTGTGGTGCACATTTTAGGGAAGAATACCAAACGGCTGAAGGAGAGGCTATGCGTAATGATGAAGAGTTTCAGTTTATTTCAGCCTGGGAATGGGCAGGAGAGGGAAGCGATCCTATACTGCATAAGGAGGAACTGATATTTGAAGTTTTGAAACCGATTGTACGTAGTTATAAGTAGAATTTAATAGCAGAGCGCCCTATTGTTAGGAGGCTCAGAAAGGAATTATATATGAAGTTGAATCTAAAAATTTGGCGTCAAAAAGACCGACAATCGCAAGGCAAATTGGTGGATTATGTTTTGGAGGATCTGAATCCCCACATGTCTTTTTTGGAGATGTTGGACAGCCTGAATGAAAGACTGATCGTAACAGGAGAGGAGCCTGTAGAATTTGATCACGATTGCCGTGAAGGCATCTGTGGCCAATGTGGAATGATGATCAATGGTATCGCTCATGGACCTTTGCAAAATACGACGACCTGTCAATTGCATCTCCGATCGTTTCAGGACAATGAGACGGTATTTATCGAACCTTTCAGATCACAGGCGTTTCCAATAAAGCGCGATTTGCGCGTGGATCGCTCTGCATTTGATCGGATTATTTCGAGCGGAGGGTTTGTATCGACCAATACAGGACAGGCTCCCGACGCACATGCTTTGCCTATCAGTCACCAAACTACCGAAGAAGCCTTTGATGCCGCTGCTTGTATCGGATGCGGTGCCTGTGTGGCAACTTGTAAAAACAGCAGTGCAGCCTTGTTTACGTCGGCAAAAATAAACCATTTGGTACTGCTCCCTCAAGGTAAAGAGGAGCGACAGGAGCGGGTAATACGAATGGTAGCGCAGATGGATGGAGAAGAATTTGGACACTGTTCGAATACGGAAGCCTGTGAAGTCGAGTGTCCACAAGGCATATCGGTTCTGAATATCGCACGGATGAACTATGAATACAACAGGGCACTCCGCATACGGAAATAATTAGGCTAAGGGGGATATTGTAAAAAGAGGAAGGTGATTTACATCGCTTTCCTCTTTTTTGTAGTTTTCCAACGCACAGAAGACTACTTGCTTAAACAGTATAATTTAAAAAAATCTAATTCTTTTTGACCTATATCTTAAGTTTTGTTTGTTGAAATAAAGGTTTTCAAACGGGGAGAATGAAAACCTTTAGTAACCAATTATAAACCTAAATTATGATGATACAAATATAGTGTATATTTTACACTAAGTAAAGCTTTTTTTTATTTTTTTCATGATATGACTTATCTTTTACAATCGGCTAGCCATGCTTGCCCATCTCTTGTAAAAGCGATCGATAGTTTAGAAGCGGTGACCGTGATCGTTCCAATGCCATTGTCGCTGAACATAATCGTATTGTTGTCTCCTTTTTTCATACTGATATCCTTGATAGTTGGAATTCCATTTGAAAAATTAAAAGAATAGTTGTCTCCGACTTTAGTGACTGTCACCGAACCTTCTGTAGAAGACACATCTTTGTCCTTATCATTGGTGTCCTTGAAAGAAATCGTGCCTTCATACTTGCCTATAAATAGGTCATTGTCTGCTGGATCATCATCCTTGCTGCAAGAGGTAGCCATAAATACGGTAATCAATAGTAGGCTCAAGATTTTAAATGTCGTTTTCATGCGTATGTAATTTAGTTATACAAAAAATTGTTGTTACGCTTCTAGGACAAGTAAGCGCCCAATAGGTTCATGTAACGAACTGACTTAACATATTTTTAACGAAATTTTATTTCTTTTCAATAAAGACTACTTATTGTGTGTTTCTTCCTATATATTCCAAGTAGTCTACTTGGAGTCGATTGTTTTCTGTGTATCTATACGGTTCTGTACTTCTCGGACGATGGATACTTTGATGATTCGAAGTAGAATTAATCCCAGCGCGATGATAGCGACAAACGGAAATATTAAGCCTATCAACAGTGCGAAAATCAGTGGAATAGTTAACCATTCTTTGCCAGAAACAGAAGATACTGTCACTTTAGATTCTTGGATGGAGTAAAATATTTTTTGAACTCCGCTTGTTATATTTTCATTGTTGAAATCGAATGTTGTTTTAGTTGCCATATCTGTTTTGTTTTATTGTTTGTATAGTCCAAAGGTAGGGACAATGGTAAAGTCAGTCTATATAAAATAGGTTAGCTCGGAAGCTCTATCGGTAAAAATGGTAGATTGGTCGGTAAACAAACGAACATTATTGCTTAAAAATTAGTAACTTCGAGTAATTTTATAATAAATAGATAGTTCAACATTTTGAGATTTGACGAATTTGGCTTCATTCCTACATTGGACGAAGGGCTCGACACCATGGGCTTTGTAGAAGCAACCCCGATACAAGAACAGACCATACCGGTTATATTAGAGAATAAAGATTTAATAGCCTGTGCTCAAACGGGTACAGGGAAGACAGCGGCCTATTTGCTTCCTATTCTGCATAAGAATGGAAAAGACCAAAAGGAGCGTGTCGATACGATCATACTGGTGCCGACACGTGAATTGGCTTTGCAGATCGATCAGCAGGTCATGGGCCTTGGATATTTTACAGGTACGACCTCTATTGCGGTATATGGTGGCGGAGATGGTATGGGCTACGAACAGCAAAAACGGGCAATCCGGGAAGGAGCGAATATTATTGTAGCTACTCCTGGGCGTCTTATCAGCCATATGTCGTCCGGTAAATTTGACTTTAGTCATCTAAAACATTTGGTGCTTGATGAGGCCGATACCATGTTGGATATGGGCTTTTACGACGATATTATCCGTATCATCAGTTATTTGCCTGAAAAAAGACAAACGCTGTTATTTTCGGCTACAATGCCAACTAAAATAAGGGGGTTGGCAAAGAAAATATTGAGCAACCCTGAGGAGATTAATATTGCAATTTCTAAGCCTTCTGAAGGGATAGATCAGCATGCTTATCTTGTTTATGATGAACATAAAAATGCGTTGATCCAACATATTCTCAGAGACCCGAAATATAATACAGCGATTGTGTTTGCCTCTAAAAAGGATATTGTTAAAACATTAGCTCGAGATCTGAATAAAAGTGGTCTAGCTGTGGAGGGGTTCCATTCCGATTTGAACCAATCGGAGCGTGAGGATATCATGAGCAGATTTAGAGCAAAAAAAATAAATGTGCTTATCGGTACGGATGTGATTTCTAGGGGAATAGATATTGTAGGAATTAGCTTGGTGGTCAACTATGACGTACCACCGGATCCTGAGGACTATGTACACAGGGTAGGACGTACGGCGCGTGCAGCGACCACTGGAACGGCGATCACGTTTATAAATGTGAAAGACCAAACTAAGTTTGCTCTCATTGAGAAGCTTGTTGAATATGAAATCAAAAAAGTAGCATTGCCGGAAGGATTTGCTGAGGGGCCTGCCTACGAACCCAGATTAAAGTCCAATAATAAGAAGAAACGCAAGCCTTTTAACAAAAAAGGAAATTTTAATAAGCAGAAAAAGGCATCTTCCCCCTCCTCATAACGAGGAGGACTGAGTGCAGTCTATTTCGATAAAAATTGTAAAACACTGCGCTGTTTGCCATATTTTATCCTAAATTGGCATATGATTTCATTTGCAAACGCTAAGATCAATTTGGGGCTTTTGGTCACTGAAAAGCGAGGTGACGGCTACCACAATATAGAAACTGTTTTCTTTCCTGTAAAGTTGTATGATGTCATCGAGATAACACCGTCGGAACGAATGACATTTCAGGTGGATGGTCTGGCTATTCCAGATGGCGGCAGCAACCTGTGCGAAAAGGCATTCCAGTTATTGGATGCAGCATATGGTATAGCTCCAGTACATATCCATCTTTTGAAAAATATACCTATAGGGGCAGGCTTAGGCGGGGGGTCTTCGGATGCAGCCCATGTCCTCAAGATGCTCAGTACCTACAATTCGTTGGACCTGTCTACAGAACAACTGCAATCCTATGCTGCGCAATTGGGAGCCGACTGCCCATTCTTTGTAACGAACAAGCCGGTGTTTGCTTCGGGGATCGGTACCACATTTGAAGATGTCGAATTGGATCTTTCTAATTATTTTATTGCTGTTGTAAAGCCAGATATTCATATTTCTACAGTAGAAGCTTATCAGTGTGTCGTGCCTCAAACCCCTGTTTCAGATTTGAAAAGGGCTATCCAATTGCCGATACAAGAATGGAAGTACCACCTGGTGAATGATTTTGAACTGGGTGTCTTTGAAAGGTATCCGTTGATCGAAAAAATAAAGCATTCGCTTTATGAGAAAGGGGCCATCTATGCGGCTATGTCGGGTTCGGGTTCGGCGGTATTTGGTATTTTTGAAAGTAGGATCGATCTGCAGGAGTTGGAAGCATTAGGAATGGTGTACTATCCTGTTGATCTGTAGTACACCATTCTATAGGCTTTAAGGATTGCTTTTTATTTCGAGTAGTGTAGCGACCAAGTTGCTTTCACTGATAGGCTTGTTGATGACGCCATCAAAATAGTATTTCTGATTTGACTTTCCTTCTAAAAGCATGTTCTCTGCAGTGCATACAAATACCTTCGTGTCTGCCAATGATGCTGTAGATTTGATCCGATTCAGTATTTCCCATCCGTCCAATTCAGGCATTACCAGATCCGTTACGACGATATCTACAGGGGTTGATGCTAAGTATGCCCAAGCTTGTTGGCTGTTGTCGAATAAGCGCACGTTCTGATTGTTGCTGAACAATTGTTGGATGAAAAATAATCCGATACGACTATCATCGATAAAGACAATTTTCAATCCTGCTGGCAGGTCAGCTATAGAAAGTTGCTGTAATTCATTCGTTTCAAGATGACTTTTTTCTATTGGGATTTCGAAGGTAAATGTGGTTCCTTTACCAGTTTCACTGACAAATGAGATGGAGCCTTTTATTTGTTCGCTCAGTATTTTTGAAATGTAAAGACCTAACCCAAAGCCACCAGACTTGTTTTTATTGTCAGCGATATAGTATTTTCTGAATACTTGATCTTTTTTGTTTTCTGTAATGCCTATTCCGGTATCTATGACACGAATGACAACACGTTTTTTGTCGCCTATCTTCTTGATTTCGGCCTTGACAGTGATTGTTCCTTTTTGCGTGTATTTAATAGCATTGGAAATAAGGTTGGATAGTACCTGCTTGAAACGGAAAGAATTTCCCCATATCATCAATTGAGGGTCTATTTGGTTGGCATTGATCAATTCAAGCTTTTTCGTCTCTGCTTGATACTGATGAAGAGCTATGCTGTCTTCTATCAACTTGTGAGGGGAGATATAGCCAAATTTAATATCCAAGGAGCCAGCTTCCAGTTTGCTCAGGTTCAATATGTCATTGACTGTGCTATTGATGACATTGATATCATTGTCGATGGTCTGTATGATCTCTTTGTCAATGGTTTTTGCATCGTTGTTGTTTTTTAGAAGATTGACCACGCCTTGTAGCGATACTAGAGGAGAACGTACTTCATGGCTAATATTGGCCAGTACGTTGGTCTTTTCTTCTGCAATTTTCGAAGCATAGTCTTTCTCTTCCAAAAGCTTACGTTCGTAGGAGGCGACCTGATACTGGTAATAGATCAAGAAAACGATCATCAACAGCATAATAGATAAGGCAATGATCAATTGATTTCCAAAATTGGTCGAGTTTTCTTTGTACAGCGCAAAATCCCGTTCCTCCGCTTTACGTATTCCATCCAATTCTATTTGGCGTAGATTCTCTATGCCTACTTTTAGGTTGTTCAAGAGACTATAGTTGGAGATGATGAGCTCTTGTTCTGCCTGCTGGAGCTTTTCGAATACAGACCGTAGGTCACGCAGGTTGTTTTTATAGATTCTCTCATTCGTCGAGATAAGCTGGTCTATATTGCGTTGTACCAGGTCAATTTGACTAATGTTCAATACTTCATTCGTCTTCTGGTTGACCAAGGTGTCATTTTTAGCTTTGAATATTCGATTAAAAAGCGCTTCTTTCTTTTTTACGACGGTATCTTGTTCCTGTAATACTTTAAGAGTGTCCCTCAATATTTTACTGATGACCGAATCGGACTGTGTGATCCTCGGTTTCTGTTTAGCAGGATTACTTCTGTCTGTCAGTACCTGCAAAGAATCCTGCGCATAATAAACGATATCATCGACTTGTTTTTTCAGCGCAACATATTGCAGGGCCAAATTACCATCAGTAACACTATTGCCTGCGCTGTTTTTAATTGGATTTTTTTCGATGGGAAGTGCCGCCAGCGAATCAACGACCATCTTGATGGTGTCTAATTTTGCCCGGTACCCGTTAAAATCGTTTTTGTCAAAGTGGATGGTGTACAGGCGAAACAAATTGTCAGCTTCACTGAATGTCGAGAACAGTTTATATAGGGCTGGGGATTGTAATTGCCCCGATGAATAGGCCGCATTAAGTCTGCTTTCTACCTTTTTGTACTGTTGGTATTGATAGACGAATATTGTACTTAATATAGCGAAAGATACGATAAGACTGAATAATACTATTCTTCTTAAAGTTAAATTTGATTTGTCGGACACGGACTTAGTCTTATTTGTAATGTGTAAAACCTATTGGAATTAAAGAATTAATATACTGTGTGTTAATTCTGATTTTTGCCGATGCAAATGTAACAAAAGTAACCGAGTAAATTAAGTTTACTGATTATATTTGTGCAGATATGAAATATTTTTTACATATGGAATGGATTTATAATGCTTGGCCTTGGTATGTTGGAGGTCCATTGGTGGCACTGATTATGCTAACCTTGATTTATTTGGGGAAGAGCTTTGGGTTCTCTTCTAATTTTCGAACGATGTGTGCGATGGCAGGTGCAGGCAAATCCTGTAGTTTCTTTGATTTCGATTGGTGGGCTCAGCGTTGGAATTTGCTGTTTCTCTTGGGATCCGTAATCGGCGGTTATGTCGCAGCACATTATTTGTCGGACAATCAGATCCCAGCGATCTCTGCCGAGACCATTGCTAAGTTGAAGACGATGGATTTTGAGAGTGCTGGACAAGCCTATGTACCTGTCGAGATATATGGCGATATGTCTGTTATGAACGTGTTTCTGTTGGTCATTGGTGGGTTATTAATTGGTTTTGGAACACGTTATGCCGGCGGTTGTACATCTGGACACGCGATATCGGGATTGAGTGATCTGCAGTTGCCGTCGTTGATTGCAGTAGTTGGATTTTTTATTGGAGGCTTGCTGATGGTTCATGGCTTGTTTCCATTACTTTTTTAATATTATGAGACAGCTTGTATTTATAGTTTTAGGAATTCTTTTTGGCGTGGTCATGTATAAAGCGGAGGCAGCTTCTTGGTTCAGAATATATGAGATGTTCAACTTTCAATC
The DNA here is from genome assembly GCF_000416985.1 of Sphingobacterium paucimobilis HER1398. Taxonomy (GTDB): domain Bacteria; phylum Bacteroidota; class Bacteroidia; order Sphingobacteriales; family Sphingobacteriaceae; genus Sphingobacterium; species Sphingobacterium paucimobilis. The sequence goes on along the minus strand of NZ_ATDL01000022.1, from coordinate 129,348 downwards.
CTTTCATATGTACGGTTTCATGGGAAGTGCGTTGGTCATTGGAGTTACTGGAGTGCAATGGATGAAGCGTTCTGCCAAGAATATAGACGGGCAGCAGGTCGTTGTAGCGCCTAAAGACAAGTCTGTAGCGCGGTATCTATTGGGCGGTATCTTTTTTGGATTGGGCTGGGCATTGGTAGGAGCTTGTCCTGGGCCTATGTTTGTCCTGTTAGGTGCAGGTATATTACCCATGTTGATAGTGATTGTAAGCGCTTTATTTGGTACCTTTATCTACGGCCTTGTAAAAGACAAGTTGCCGCATTAGAGACTAGGTATGCAGATAAAGGAAATTATAGAAGAATATTACCCGCAACAGTTTGAAGCAGCGCTTATTGAAGAGATTGAAAAGGTAGCACAATTAAAAAAATTTCACCCGCAGGATATCCTGATTGATATGGGGCAGACAGTTACAGTCATGCCCATATTGTTGGACGGTGCGATAAAGATTATGCGGGATGATTATGGGGAAGGAGAATTGCTGTTGTATTTTTTGGAAAGAGGAGATACTTGTGCGATGACGATGGCCTGTTGTCTAGGGGACAAACGGAGCAATATTCGGGCTATAGGAGAGACAGATGGTCGCGTACTCCTGATTCCTGTTCAGAAAATGGAGGATTGGTTGGCCCAATATCCGTCTTGGCGTAAATACGTGTTTGACAGCTATAATAATCGTATGGACGAAATGTTGGAAGCGATAGATAATCTGGCTTTCAATGATATGTCTGGTAGGCTAAAGAATTATCTGTTAAATGTGGCTACTATTAACAAAGGCAATGTTATTACAAAAACACATCTCGAAATCGCAAACGAGCTGAATACCTCGCGTGTGGTGATTTCAAGATTATTGAAATCGCTTGAGAAGCAAGATTTTCTGATCTTAAATCGGAATGTAATCACTATTAAATAACAAAAGGAACCTGGGTTCCTTTTGTTATTGTCCTTTGCGTAGGTATTTGGTCAGTATTACAATAGTCTGACCTTCTATTTTACCTTCAATCTGCTCGGTGTTATCAGGTACCAAACGGATGTTTTTAACGACAGTTCCTAATTTGGCATTTAATGAAGAGCCCTTTACATCCAGTGTTTTGATCAATACCACCGTGTCTCCTTCGTGTAATCTTGTGCCGTTCGAATCCTGATGGAAATCAACTGTACCGTCTTGTTCATGATCGCCTGTTTTCTTTGCCCACTCTAGATTGTCATCATCCAGGTATAGGATGTCCAAATTATCAGCAGCCCAGCCTTCATTGCGCAGTCGGCTCAACATACGCCAAGCGACCACCTGTACAGGAGCGTACTCCGACCACATCGTATCTGACAATACTTTCCAGTGTTCTGGATCGATTTGTTCTCTTTTCTCTATTTGTGACTTGCATACCTCACAGACCCAGATACTGTTGTCCAAGTTGGCATTGGAGGTAGGTGGAACTTCATACATAGATAAGTCTGAAGTGCTCGCACATAGCTCGCATTTATTTCCACTTCTTTCGGCTAATAACTTTTCTAAACTCATGGGCCAAATATACGATTTTTTAATGAAAGGTTTTGTGTTCTTATCTCTTTGTGTTGAAGATACTTGATGTTATAGATATCAATAAAAAATGTAAGGTTTTTGTTTTCCTTTGGCAAAGAATTTGATGTAGAAGATGAAAAGATTTTAACTTAAATATAGAAATTATGAAATGGCAAGGTGGTCGACAAAGCGGTAATTTTGAAGATAGAAGAGGTATGTCTTCGGGTGGAAAGGTCGCAATTGGAGGTATTGGTGGTGTAATAGTCCTGTTGATTGGGCTTTTTATGGGAGGTGATCCAGGCCAGCTGTTGCAGCAGATGGGAGCGGGGCAAGAAACGACAACAGGTGAGGTGCGGGAATTGAGTGCAGAGGAACAGCAGTTGACCGAATTTTCGCGGGTGGTGCTGCAGAGTACCGAAGATGTATGGGGCAAGTTGTTCCGTGAGCAGGCAAATACCGACTATCCACCGGCTAAGCTTGTTGTGTATGATCGTAATACTCCGACAGACGGATGTGGGATGGGACAATCTGTCTATGGCCCCTTTTATTGTCCGGCGGACCAGACGATTTATATGGATCTGACGTTCAATGACGAATTGAAGCAACGTTTTGGTGCTAAGGGAGAGTTTGCGCTAGCCTATGTCATAGCGCACGAGGTAGGCCATCATATTCAGAATATCTTGGGGGTGCTCAAGCAAACGAATGCGATGCGTGCAAAAATGTCCGAAAGGGAGTATAACAAAATCTCTGTGATGACGGAATTACAGGCTGATTTTTATGCGGGAGTATGGGCACATTATGTCAACAAGAATTCGGATATCGAATTGACATATGCGGATATTGTGGACGGTATGCAGGCAGCAGCAGCTGTAGGGGATGATCATATCCAGGAGCAGGCGCAGGGGCACAGTAACCCCGAGTCCTTTACGCACGGTACTTCTAAGCAAAGGACTTATTGGTTTAAGAAAGGATACGATACTGGTGATCTGAATGCGGGAAATACCTTTGATGATCGTAGCCTGCAATAGCTTTATTGCACCAGCAGGTTACAACCACGAATGTCGGCATTGTCAAACCGGCCCAGGATTTCGAACGATTCATCTGGGTGAATCTTGCCCAAGTCCTGCGTTGCGATAAAAGAACAGGAATAATAGTTTGCGAGATCAATCACATTGATAGCTCCTGTTCTTTTATCGGATAACAGCGTCAGGGGATCATTGGTATCTCGAATAAGGATTTTCATCCATGGTGGTGTTCGGAAGATGCCATCTCCATAGGAGTATCCCTGGGACAGCAACTCCGTCATACCGTATTCGGAATGTATTTCTTGTACCCCAAAACCTCTTTTCAATTGGAGGTGAAGCTCTTCGCGCACCATCTCTTTGCGTTTTCCCTTCATGCCACCTGTCTCCATGACAATGAGTTCCGGAAAATCAATGCTGTGGTCATCTACAAAGTCGAGTAAGGCATAGGTGACACCTATCAATATCGTTTTTGTCCCTTTCTGTTGTAGGCTTTTCAGCGTATCGTAGAGCTCTTGGTGGTTGTATAAAAAATAACCGCTTTCGGCTTGCTGCGAAGATTGGATCAGGTCATCCACCATGTAGATGAGCGATGAACCTTCGCGTTCGAGATAGGCAGGAAGCAGCGCCAGAATAGCGGTCTCTGCTACGTCTCCGTAAAATAGATCAAAGGCTTTTCGGTAACTGTCTATATACCAATGTAGATCGGGAACCAGGTGTTTGCTATTGATCATTCCGGTCGTGCCCGAACTGCTGAACACGATCTCTGGGGTACGGTTTTCGGCTACTACTTGCTGTGTTTTGAAAAACTGAATGGGCAGAAAGGGAATCTGTCTATAGTCGACGATTGTCTTTAGGTCTATGCGCAAGGCGTGTATATAATCTCGATATACAGGAGTGTGCTGGGCCTGAAAGTTGAAAACCTGTAGGGCAGTTGTATTAAAATCGTCCGCTGTCTGTATATTGAAAACTTGTTGCCTTTGCATATTGACTGCAAACTTAATCGAAAAAAACAGAAAATACGGTAAAAAAGTGACTGTTTGTTGGCTTTCAGTGATTGCCTTTTGGTGAGGAGTGGTCCCTTGTTGGTCTTTGGTGATTGCCTTTTGGTGAGGAGTGGTCCCTTGTTGGTCTTTGGTGGTTGCCTTTTGGTGAGGACTGATCACTTGTTAGCTCTTAGGGATTGCTTTTTGGGGAGGAGTGGTCACTTGTTGGCTCTTAGGGATTGCCTTTTGGTAAAGAGTGACTACTTGTTGGCTCTTAGTGATTGCCTTTTGATAAGGAGTGGTCACTTGTCGGCTCTTAGGGATTGCCTTTTGGTAAGGAGGGGTCACTCGTTGGCTTTTAGTGGTCGCCTTTTGGTAAAGAGTGATCATTTGGTGGCTTTTGGTGGTTGCCTTTATGTAAGGAGTGGTCACTTGTTGGCTTTTAGTGATTACTTTTTGGTAAAGAGTGATCACTTGTTGGCTTTTAGTGGTTACCTTTTGGTAAGAAGTGATCACTTGTTGGCTTTTAGTGGTTACCTTTTGGTAAGGAGGGGTCACTTGTTGGCTTTTAGTGGTTCCTGTTTGGCAGAAAGTGGTTACCGATTTGCTCGAAGTAATCACTTTTTTGGGGTAAAAGCAGTGTTAAAGTATAAGTTCTTTTGACCTTTAGGTCAAAAGAACTTATATGTTTTATAACATACCGCCATCTACGGGAAGTACCTGTCCCGTAACATAGGCAGATAGATCCGACGCTAAGAAAAGACAAGCATTTGCGACATCTTCTGGCTCACCGCCACGTTTTAGTGGAATGCCGGCTTCCCATCCTGCTACAACCTTAGGGTCTAATACTTCGGTCATCTCTGTACGGATAAATCCTGGAGCGATGACGTTTGCTCTGATATTTCTAGAACCCAGTTCCTTTGCTACAGACTTGGTGAAACCAATGATACCAGCTTTAGAAGCAGCATAGTTCGCTTGTCCTGCGTTGCCTTGTACACCGACTACGGAAGACATATTGATGAAGGAACCTTTTCTGTTTTTCATCATCACTTTGGAAGCTGCTTTCGTAACGTTGAAAATAGATTTGAGGTTGATGTTGATGACATCGTCCCAGTTTTCTTCTGTCATACGCATCAAAAGACCATCCTTTGTAATTCCGGCATTGTTGACTACAATATCCAGCGTACCAAATTCGGTGACGATATCATTGATGAGTTGTTCTGCTTCATCAAATTTAGAAGCATCCGAACGGTAGCCTTTTACTTTTGTACCAAAAGCTTGTAACTCACTTTCTAAAGCTTGCCCTTTTTCTACAGACGATAGGTAGGTGAATGCCACATTAGCACCATGTTGTGCGAACACTTCGGCTATCTTGCGGCCAATTCCTTTGGAAGCACCAGTAATTAATGCCGTTTTTCCTTCGAGTAATTTCATATGTAAATTAATTATTTCATGATCCGCCAACTGTCGGATCGGTTTATTTTTTATCTGTCATTAACTTGTTCCGATTGTCTCCGACGAGCTCCTTGCGTCGGTTTATCGGAATGGAATATCTACACGTTAGCTGTCTATACTTGTGCATGCTGAGTTGCGTAGATAGTTCATATGTATTCTGTAATTCGCAAAAATAGGTAAATTTTGACAGAACATTAAGTTTATTGAAAAAGGAATTTCATATTTTAAAATGCGAATCAGTGTAATGGGCCCAGACTTCCATCAATCCTAAAATTTGGCGCAAAACTGTAAAATCAGAAAGAAAATAAGACAAGCATTCAAGCTTACAACTAATAATCAACATATATCTGTTTATAAATCATTTTTTTAAGTGATTTATATCCTGTTTTTAGTGTGTAAAGATGCCGATATTTGAGTATAGAAATAAAGGAAATCACTAAAATAAAATAGTATGAAACAGCGAGTCCCCGTATCCGAGATTATGACAAGAGAGTTGGTTGCCCTAACTCCGAAAGACAGTTTGTATGAGGCGGAAAAACTATTTAAGAAACACCATATCCGTCATCTTCCTATTGTTGAAGATAAGAAATTGGTCGGCGTTGTAAGTTACTCTGATCTGCTGAAAATCAGCTACGCCGATGTAACAGAAGAAAATGATATTGAAGCTGTGGTGTATGATATGTACACTATTCCTCAGTTAATGGCCAAATCACCGGTTATAGTAGGTCCTGATGCAACAATTAAAGAAGTAACAGAAACGCTATCCAAGGTTACTTTCCATTCGATACCAGTGGTGAAAGATGAAGAATTGGTAGGAATCGTTACCACAACAGATTTATTGAAATACTTTATTGATCAATACTAGCCGTCTGTCCTATGTTTTAATGATCTTATTCGTCTCGGCATAGGAAAGAATGTGGTCATCCCATGGATTTTAAATCGGTAGAGAAAATGAGAAGATGTATTCCCTGTACATACCTTCTCATTTTACACAGTTTCCGATTTCTTCGTCTCAATAAGCCGTATAAATACCTAATTGGCAGTCCGTGAATATATCTTATGTGTAATTTTCAATGTTTCGATTCCATTCAACGATCAATGTTGAACATTTGTGCTATATAAAACTTGTTTGAACAGTTATTCTGTTTTTTTAATTCAAAATGAAGTTGGTTTCTCCGAATAAAATGTGGTGGAAATGAGAGAATTTTGACAAAATGATTCGTAATAACGAAAAACGAATGTTAATTTTGCAACAATTTAAAGAAGTCATGGGCAAGAAAAAACAAAATACCGAAGTTGACGTCGTTCTGATAGGTGGGGGCATCATGAGTGCAACACTAGGAGCATTGATCAATGAGTTAAATCCAGATATCAATATCGAGATTGTCGAGCGTTTGGATGTTGTTGCAGCAGAGAGTTCGGATGCATGGAATAATGCAGGGACAGGTCACTCGGCCTTATGTGAATTAAATTATACCCCAGAGCAGGCTGATGGTTCAGTCAAAGTTGAAAAAGCCATCAAAATAGCAGAGCAATTTGAGGTTTCGAAACAATTTTGGGCTTACCTTGTAGAAAAGGGAGTTATCCAAGATCCTTCTCATTTTATCCGTCAGGTACCCCACATGAGTGCTGTGTTTGGCGAGAAAGATGTGCGTTTCTTGAAGACACGTTTCGAAACGATGGAAAAAGAGACTTTGTTCAAGGGGATGAAATATACAGAAGACAAATCCCTATTGGAGCAATGGATTCCATTGATGATGAAAGACAGAGCTGCTAACGAACCAATGGCTGCTACAAGAATGGATATTGGTACGGATGTGAATTTCGGGGCACTGACCAAGGATTTGATCAACTACCTGCGCACTAAAGATAATATTAAGTTATCCCTGCACCAAGAAGTCAAAGATATCGAACGAGAGGATGATGGCCGTTGGGAAGTAGAGGTAAAAGACCTCAAGACCGGAGAGAAGCGGGATATCAAAGCACAGTTCGTGTTTATTGGAGCAGGTGGGCACTCGTTGTTGTTATTAGAAAAATCAGGTATCCCTGAGGCTAAGGGCTACGGTGGATTCCCTGTGGGCGGGCAATGGTTGCGTTGTACAAACCCAGAAATCATCGCTCAGCATCGCGCCAAAGTATATGGCAAAGCATCCGTAGGTGCACCACCGATGTCAGTTCCACATTTGGATACCCGTTACATTGATGGCAAGCAAGCATTATTGTTTGGTCCTTACGCTGGTTTTTCAACCAAGTTCTTAAAGCAAGGCTCTTATTTTGACCTTCCGGCTTCTATAAAGCTATCGAATATAAAACCGATGTTGTCTGCTGGTCTGGACAATCTTCCGCTGACCAAATATCTGATTACAGAGGTTATGAAAAAACCGAAGGACAAATTGGACGCTTTGAAGCAATTTATGCCTACCGCGCGTTTGGAAGACTGGGCGATAGAAAAAGCAGGCCAACGGGTACAGGTTATTAAGAAAGATCCGAAACACGGTGGTGTTTTAGAATTCGGTACTGAAGTCGTATCAAGTGCAGATGGTTCGATTGCCGCATTGTTAGGAGCTTCTCCTGGGGCATCTACCTCCGTAGCGATTATGATACAGCTGTTAAAGCGGTGCTTTCCGGAACGTGCAAAATCAGATGAATATCGAAAAAAACTGCGGGAGATGATCCCTTCTTGGGGACAGTCATTGAACGATAATCCGGAGCTGTGTGCAGAGATACGTTCGCATACACACCACGTATTGCAATTAGATTAATATTAAAAATAGACATTTTTAATGGGGTGCGGTTCCGTATCATTTGATGGTACGGAACAAAAGCTGAGATTATACCCAATCCTACCTTGGTAGGAGGAACCTGATCCAGGTAATGCTGGCGTAGGGAGTAATTTTTTCAAAATAGCATTCCTGTACATTATGTCTTCGATACATTGTTTATGGAGACTATTTTTGAAAATATAAGTAACGCATTTCTACAGACTTCCTGGTTGGAGCGTTTTTCTGTACTTTGTGGTATTATACAGGTACTGCTTTCCAAAAATAATAAGGTTTCTAATTACTTCTTTGGCATTATGGGAATAGTGTCGGGGATGTATGTGCTGTTTGGCGCCAAACTCTATGCGGAGATCGCATTGAATATGTATTACCTGATTATGAGTATTTATGGATGGTGGTATTGGACCCACAATATCCAAGCGCGACAACAGCCCATTACGAGCTGTAGTGCCAAAGATTGGCGCGTGGTAGCTTTGATCAGCCTAGTCGGTTTCGGGGTGTTGTATCTGATATTGGAACATGTGACAGATTCGGATGTACCAGCATGGGATGCTTGGGTGGCCGCTACAGCTTGGGCCGGTATGTGGTTATTGGCCAAGCGGAAGCTGGAGAATTGGATATTGCTCAATATCAGTAATCTATTTGCTGTCCCTCTGTTGATTCATAAGGATCTTTATTTGTTTGCTGGACTCACGACCTTTTTATTTACAGTCGCGATATTCGGCTATTTTAACTGGCGTAAGCTGATGAATACCCCAAAATGAGTATGATGATAAGTGAAGAAGCTATACAGCTTATAAAAGATAAGCAAGCCCTGTCTATCGACAGCAAGACATTGGTCGACGAGCAGTTGTCTCTGATATATGATAACAACTGGTTCAATATATGGGTTCCGCAGATATTGGGAGGAAAAGAACTGAGCCTGCAAGATGGTTTAGCATTGCTCGAAGAATTGGCTTATTGGGATGGGGGATTGGGCTGGACCGTGACTTTATGTGCTGGGGCGAATATGTTTGCCGGGTATCTGGACAAAGATCTGGCGAGAAAGGTTTTCGCAGATCGTAAAGTTTGTTTTGGAGGATCTGGACGTGCTACCGGAAAAGCAGTATGGGATGGAACACAATATAGCATAACAGGCTTTTGGAGATTTGCTACTGGTGCACCACACTTATCCCATTTTACCTTGAACAGCTTTGTCTATGATGGGGATAAAGCTCGTGTGGATAAGGACGGTAATCCGGTGTTCTACTCTTTCTTCGTCCCTCGAGACAAAGTGTTGATTCACTACGATTGGGATTCTTTCGGATTGGCTTGTACAGCCAGTCATAGTTTCTCGTTAGAAAATGCAACTGTAGAAGCGCATCATGCTTTTCAAATCGATCCCCAGCATCGCATTGACGATCACGTGCTCTATCGAATCCCTTTTGTTCCTTTCGCAGAATTGACATTATTGGTCAATTATATGGGCATGTACAGGCGTTACCTGGATCTGGTGGAAAAGTTTTTCTTTGAGAAATCTGCAGATGAAAACTGGCATACAAAATACGGTAGGGACTATTTTAAGCGCTTAGATGGATTGCAGCAGCAGTTGGAATCCGATAGAACCAAAGTCGCAGCGCTTACAGAGCAGCTGTGGGCACTGGCGCTTCAGGATTCTCCATTGGATGCGGCACTGGCATCCGAGATTACATCTACTGCCCGTGGAATCGTAAAACATATCCTTGCCGATGTCGTGACGCTGTTTCCTCTACTGGGGATCAATGCCGCACAGAATGGTCAAGAGATCAATACCGTGTTTCGCAATATATTTACCGCAAGTCAGCACAGCTTGCTGAATATATAAGGCTAACAGTCGAACTGTACATTGCCATCATAGGCGTATGCACTGCCGGATAATATGATGATCATGCGTTGCTCCTCGTAGTCCCGTGGGCTGGAGAAAATGAAGTCAGGAAGTCCATCTTTATCCAGGTCACCGATAAAGGCGAGCTCGCTAGCGGTATCGTTGTATTGCGTTTGGTCTATGATCGTGCGTATATATTGACCGTTTTTATAGAGTTTAAGCGTATATCTTGCATGGGGATTGCCGCGCTCCTGATCTTTATGGAATTGGATACCCGTGGCCTGCAGTTTATAGTTGTCGTGCTGGAAGGTGAATTCGAAAGGTTTGCCCGGTTCTATGATCGGATTTTTGAAAGCTACGCTATCGACCGCACCTTTCTGTACAGTAGGGATATTGAAGAAAACAAGTACGTCTTCTTTGGGGACAATGGTCTCTGTGGGGAGGCCGGAGCAAGGTTCTTCATCTTCATTTTCGATATGGTAGGAAGCAGATTGGACATAGTATGAGCCGTTTTTGTGATGAAGCTCTAACCAATTTCCATTGATGATTTTGGAGACATCGTTATTCTCCCATACCCTATAGGTCGAGGGCAATAAAATACGGCCATCTATAATCGAATCGACATCTGCACTGTAAACGATCTCTTTGTCAGGAGCAGCGAGCGAGTCTGTTGGAGCTTGCTCTGCGACTGTATCCTGTTTCGGGAGGTCCTCTGTCTGTTGCTGTTTGTTATTTGATTTATTCTGACAGGCCATCACCATAGCCGCCAGTAAAAAGAGATAGCCGTATTTTTTCATGTCTAAATATCTATAACAAGGCACTCGCGATGATATCGAAAGATTCCAATCGCTTTGCGTCATCAAAGATATAATTTGTCGTCATTATTTCATGTGCTTTGTGTTTTTTAGCAAAAGCCAACACCTCAGCCTGAATCGATGATTCGGTCCCTATAAATGTACAGCTCACCATCCGATTGACAGCTTCTTCTATTTCTGGAATACCGTGATAGATGGGTTTTTCCGTAGGCGGAGACAATGGCTTGCGAAGGTTAGTCAATATACCGGCAAACATGTTAAAGAGACTGGTGGATAGGAATTGTGCTTCTTCGACACTTTTCGCTGCCACGATATTGACACAGATCATGAAATAAGGTGCAGCCAATGCAGGGGAGGGCTTGAAATTACTGTAGTATATTTCAGACGCCTGTTCCAGCATGGCAGGGGCAAAATGTGCCGCAAAGGCATAGGGTAGTCCCAGCTCTGCTGCCAGATAGGCACTGTCCGTACTGGAACCCAATATATAGATCGGCACATCGAGTCCTTCTCCTGGAAACGCCCGGACTTTGGCATCTACATTGTTTTCGTCCAGATAGCGTTGCAGTTCGAGTATATCATCCTTAAAGTAGAAGGATGTATTCAGATTATTGCGGCGCAGGGCCATAGCAGTAAGCTGATCAGTGCCGGGGGCTCTACCTAGCCCCATATCGATCCGACCCGGATAGATACTCTCCAGGGTGCCGAATTGTTCGGCCACGACCAGTGGCGTATGGTTTGGCAGCATAATACCTCCGGATCCTACACGTATCGTCGACGTTTTGCCCGCGATATGTCCGATGAGCACCGCAGTAGCTGAGCTGGCGATATGCGGCATATTATGGTGTTCGGCAAGCCAGATACGGTGAAATCCTAAATTTTCTATATGTTGAGCACCAGTTACAGCGCGTTGTATCGCTTCTGAAGCATTACTATTCTTGCAAATGGTAGCCAATTCTAGTGCTGAAATCTTTATTTTTTCCATAGAATAAAGATACAAGAAATGAAAAACAGGAATTGTAATGGCTTTGTCTTTTCTTAGACTTTGTGTCCATGTATGACAATAGGATTACCCAGATAGTCGGTGGTGAAAAATAAATATTCGTTTCCTCCATCTTTGATTTTGAACTTTTTCTTGATTTCTTCGACTTTCATTGGGAAGTTTTTGGCCGAAACATTTGCTTTCTCCAGAGAGGTTCTCTTTTTGAAAGCAGACAGTTCGAACACCTCCTGTATAAGGAATGCCCTTCCCGGGAAGTCTGGCTCCAGGTCGCTGGAGGTGTACAGATGCGAGTGTGTATGGAGCTTGAAAAGATTGAATCGCTTGGCTACAGTTTTAAAAGCTCCTGCTTTGGTGATACTGACATCGGGATCATACAGGTAAGTCAGGGGCTGTGAGGTACGTATCAGGGTTTGTTTCTCTTCCTCTTGTGTTAATACGAGCGTTTGTATCTGATCTAGAAAAAGACGTATAGCTACGAGTTTTGGAGCTTCCGTGTAATTGGCATCCTGAATAAAAAGCAGTTCCTTGCAGTCGCTGTCGACGCTGATGATATAGATTAACTTGACATGCTTGAGCTTTTGCAGTGCCGTGCTGATGTCAAGGAGAGGGGACAGTTTGCATATCGTAAAACGGGATTTGCGAAAGAACATATCTTGTGCTGCGATGATATTCGGTACGCAATCTTCCAATAGGAATACCTTGGCATGGTTGATTCGTCTGGAGGGGTCGATGAGAATATAGTCCAGGGATCCATCTTCCTGTTGTTGGACAAAATCGACACCATTGGTAGCGATACATACCACATTGTTCACTCCCAATACTGTAGCATTGTGCTTGACAATCGCTGAAAGTCGTTCATTAAGCTCACAGTGGACGACAATCTCCGCTTCTTGGGCCATGTAACAGCTGTCTACGCCAAAGCCCCCTGTGACATCGACGACCTTGCTGCCTTTGGTTATCAGCGTCTGCTTGATGAGTGCGGTATGTTCCGAAGAGCACTGTTCGAGATTGATTTTGTCGGGATAATAGATGCCGGCAGAGAAGGCCCAGGTAGGCAGTTTTTTTACTGCACGCTGCCAACCATCGATCTGCGCTGCGATTTCGGACGAACTCACATCGCTGAATGGACTTTTCTTTAAAGCGATTTCACTGGGAGATTTTTCCCGGTTAACTTTAATGTAAGCTTGTACCTCTTTATCCAGTATACGGTTATTCATCAATATTTTTCACTAACATTTGACAGGTATAACTGTCCTTAAGTTCGCGAATTATTTCCTTATTTACTAATACTCGATCGATTGTTTGCTGATTGTAGTAGCGGATGGTTATTAATTCCAAGCCACGGGCGACCGAAACTTTATATCTTTTCTCCAATTCTACCAATAGTGTCTCTATGTTCTTACCGGTATCATCGATAGCGACCGAAAAGCTGATCGCACTATTGTGCATCATATTGACCTTGATACGGTGCTGGTGGAAAAGGTTGAATATATGGCTGAGATTGTCCTCCACAATAAAAGAAAAATCTCGCGGCAGTATACTGATAAATACTTGGTCGACCTTAAAGATAAAAGAGGGCACAGGTAGCGTCTGATTGGTAGTCCTGATTTTAGTACCCGGACTTTCCGGATCTAAAAATGAACGTACGCTGAGTGTTATTTTCTTATTCTGTAAGGGTTTTATGGTCTTGGGGTGTATTACTGTCGCACCGTAATACGTCAGTTCGATTGCATCGGTATAAGACAGTTCTGGAATCAGTTCTGTTTTTTCGAACCATTTCGGATCCGCATTCAATACCCCAGGTACATCCTTCCAGATGGTGATATCTTCGGCATTGAGGCAGGAGGCAAAAATAGCAGCCGAATAGTCCGATCCTTCACGTCCTAAAGTGGTTGTGAAATTTTCGGAGGTCGATCCTATAAAGCCTTGTGTCATGACGACATGATCATCTAATATGCTGGGGAGATCCTTTCTGATTTTCTCTTCGGTAAGTTCCCAGTTTACCTGTGCCTCGCGATATGTATTGTCCGTCTGTATATAATCCCGAGCATCGACCCATTGTGTAGGGATTCCGATATGCGTGCAATAGGCGGCAAGTATCTTGGTGGAGACCAACTCTCCAATAGATACAATCTGATCAAAAAGATAATCATAAGTATCCTGAGGTTCTTCTTCAAGAATCCACTCGATTTCTACAAAAGAATTGTTGATATCGTCAAATGTGGGGTGATTCGCATCCTCAAATAAGCCCTGTAAGATCGTAAAATGATCAGCCTTTACTTCATGCAGCAGTTCGAAAGGATCTTTCTCACCTGTATAATAAGCTTGTGCAAGCTCTTCCAATTTGTTTGTTGTCTTATTTATGGCAGAGACAACAACAAGTAGCTCAGACGACTTGTATTTCGATAATATAGAAGTTACATTTTTAATGTTATCGGCACTTTTTACAGATGCGCCACCAAATTTAAAAACCTGCATTAATATGTTGTATAAGAGTTACGGATAGTTGGAGTACGGTATTACTGAATACTTTTTATATATCTTTTGGCCCGTGCATTTAGCATTTCCAAAACCTCTTGGTAAGGGATTTCGATTGTTGTAATGCCTTCTGCATAAGGTCTTATTTCGTATTCATTGTAATAAATAATCAACTTTTCTTTCGTGAGGCCAAAGTTATCATTTAATGCGAATATTCCGTCTGGAAAGAAAAAATCTTTAGCAAGATTGCTGGTGTCTGATAGGTTTTCCTTCCTGCGGAAATGTTTTTCTGCCAATTTGGTCAGATCCTTTAGTTTGTCCGTAGCAATCAGGTCGGTCAATTCCATTTTTTTTGATAGATCCAGGTCAAAAACAGAAAAAAAAGTAAGGTGATTGCCATGTGCTCCTCCGGTGTATTCGTCAATGGAAGTCCGGAGTGTGAGAAATAAAGGTGTATTTAATATGATTTTACTGTTCGCATCTTTGTACCATACTGCATTGACATACGTGGTGCTGTTTTCCTCGACAAACTCATTATAACCATCCAAAAAAGCACGCGCACCTTCCTCGGCATTATTTTCATGTTCGATGAAGATCGACCCGTGTAGAGCCTGGTCTATTTGCGTGTTTCCAAAGACAGGGTACGTGATCTTGTAATAAGCAGTATCGGTACGTACGGAGTCCCCCACGAAGTAAGAACTGATTTCCTTTTTCGTATGATAGGTGTAATCAAGGGTATCCTTGAGCGAATATTCGGGCGAAGTTGCACGTTGGGTCGTCCTGTTGTGTTCATTCGCGCAGGATAGGGTAGAAATTAAAATTAGCAATAGTATTCCAACTCGCATTTACCTAATCAAAAATTTAAACTTACATTAATCCATTCTCCGTCAAGTGTCGCTTGGTACGATTCATAAAATTTGATGGCTGGCGTGTTCCAGTCCAGTACCTGCCACATCATACCCGAGTACCCTTGTTCCTTGGCATGTGCAATGGTACGATCCAAAAGCATCTTGCCCACACCTCGTCCACGATAAGGCTCATGGATGATCAAATCTTCTAAATACAAGCGTCGACCTTTCCAGGTCGAGTATCGTATGTAAAAAAGCGACATGCCTATCACCTTAAGGTCATCTACAGCTACAAAAGCCCACCATACGGGATTGTCACCGAATCCGGATTTTTCAAACTCACTCATGCTCACCGTTACAGCGTCGGGCTCTTTTTCAAAAACAGCGAGTTCTTTAATAAGAGCCATCATCGCTGGACAATCTTCTTTCCGAGCTGTGCGTATTGTAATCGCCATCTACTTCGCTTTAAAATGTTTTATGACTCGCTTACCGAAAATTGTACTTCCCAATCGTACCATATTACCTCCCTGTTCGATAGCAAGCTTATAGTCTGAGGACATCCCCATGGACAAGGTGTCAAAGCTGTCTTCCTTGCGGTAGTAACTTACCTTAATACCATCGAAGAGCATCTTGAGTTCATAAAATTCCTCTTTTACCTCTTTCTCTTTTTCCGTATTGGTTGCTATTCCCATCAAACCGCGTATACGTACATTTTTCATGGCTTTGAACTCTTCGCTTTCCAAAAGCTCAATGACTTCGGGATGGTCAAGACCGAATTTAGTATCCTCTTGAGCGATATCTACCTGCAGTAGACAGTCGATCACCCGTTTGTGTTTGATAGCATGTTTGTTTATTTCTGCAAGAAGCTTCAACGAATCTACCGATTGGATCAAGCTGATAAAGGGGGCGATATACTTGACTTTGTTGGTCTGTAAGTGTCCGACTAGATGCCATTGGATGTCCTGTGGTAATTTTTCCTGTTTTTCAACCAGCTCCTGCACCATATTCTCGCCAAATATGCGCTGCCCTGCGTTATAAGCTTCTTGTATGTCTTCTACAGGTTTAGTCTTAGAAATAGCTACTAATGTGACACCTATAGGGGTTAGTTCTTGTTGTACTTCCTGAATGTTTGCAGTAATGTCCATGTATTCGAAAATTATTTTTGGAGATATGATCCACAAAGGTACCTATTACAAAGGCATTTTGTAAATTTGTACAAATTTAAATAATGCAGCGCTTATATTTTACCATTATTCTATTGTTTTTTTTGTTTGTCTCGTGTAGCAAACAAAAACCAAAAGGTATATTGTCAGAAAAGGATATGACCGAGTTGATGACGGAGGTATCACTTATTGATGCCTACCTGAATACGTTGCCAATAGATAGCGGTCGTAAGGTGATGCCTGTTTTGTACGAACGTGCTTTTGAAAAATTCAAATTGGATTCTACATTGTTTATCCATAATCTTGACTATTATCTTGGAAATCCCATTTTGACCGAAAAGATCTATACGGATGTCAATACTACGCTTTCCAAACAAGATAGAATGTATCAACAAGAAGATTCCATCCGTAACGCTGTCGTACAAGACAGTATACAGCAAGCCATGCGTTTGCAGCGTTATACGGCGATGCTCAAAGATATGATCAGCAATGTACATCGGGACAGTACCGCGTATACCTATGTGCAGAATGGTACGGACTTCTTGACGAAAGCCGAACTGCAGCTCAACGCCTACGGCATTCAGGTGCCGGTGATAACGCCACCTCCTCCGGCAGAGACTGAATCGGATACCGAAGAGCGAGTGGATAAGGAGAGCTCGGATACCACCAAGAGCTTTGAAAAATTAGATACGACAAAAATAAAGAAGGTGCTGCGAAAACCTGCTAATTAATGATTTACCCTCAGAATGCGATAGAAAAACTAGGCTTCACGGAAATACGTGAACTGGTGAAAGAGAAATGTTTAAGCGAGGCTGGGCGACAGATGGTCGATAAGATACAGCCACAGGTCAAAGCGGACCAGATAGATCGCTTTTTAAAGCAAACCAACGAATTCAAAAATTTATTGACACATGATGCACCACTACCGGTGGATCATATATATGCGATAAAGCCTTTGGCCGAAAAAGCCAAGGTGGAAGGAGCTTTTCTGAGCGAGGAAGAGTTCTATCGTATATTATTGTCCCTACGGACTGTCTATGCTATTATCAGATACTTTAACGAACGAGAAGGGCAGTATGCCCACTTGGAGTTGTTGTTTGAACACCTCCCTATAGAAAAGGCTATTGTGCGTTCGATCGAGCAGGTGCTGGACGATAGGGGCCGTTTGAAAGACAATGCTTCCCGACTGTTGCTTGATCTTACGCAGCAGATTACAAAAAGTGAGCAAGAAGCACGTAAGCGACTGGACAGTGTATTTAAGCAGGCTCAAGCCCAAGGCTGGACGGCTGATGGCAATCTCACAATTCGGGATGGCAGGATGTGTATTCCTATCCTTGCCGAGAATAAGCGAAAATTGAAAGGCCTGATCCACGACGAGTCAGCGACTGGACAAACGGCTTATATCGAGCCCGAAGAGGTATTCCACCTCAATAATAAAGTCCGCGATCTGGAGTTTGAGCGTAGGCGAGAGGTAATTCGTATACTCACCGATCTGACCAGCGAGCTGCGTCCGCACGTGCCTTTATTGTTGGCTTATCACGGCTTGTTGACCAAATTGGATTTTGTGCGGGCAAAGGCATTATTTGCCATCGATATCCAGGCCAATATGCCTATTCTGACCAAAGATGCGGGAATCAACTTGGTCCAGGCCAAGCATCCCTTGCTGTTGTTGAACGCCATCCGGGACAAATCACATACGGTGGTACCGTTGAATATCAAAATTGATGATACAGATCGTATTATCTTGGTTTCAGGTCCCAATGCTGGTGGAAAGTCGGTCTGTATGAAGACGGTAGGATTATTGCAATTGATGCTTCAATCGGGATTATTGATCCCGGCCGATGATACCTCCTCTATGGGCGTCTTTAAGCAGATCTTTGCGGATATCGGTGATGACCAGTCCATCGAGAGCGACTTGAGTACCTACAGTGCGCATTTATCGAAGATGAAGCATTTTTCGACTTTTGCCAATGCACGGACGTTGATTCTGATCGATGAGTTCGGTACGGGGACGGATCCACAGTTTGGCGGTCCGATTGCCGAGGCGGTATTAGAGCAGTTGAATAAAAAGCAGGTTCGAGGCGTGGTCACCACACACTACTCCAACCTCAAACTGTTTGCCAGCCATACGGATGGATTGGAGAATGCATCGATGTTGTTTGACAATACCCAGATGAAGCCCCTGTATATTCTACAAGTCGGTAAGCCTGGGAGCTCCTACGCCTTTGAGATTGCACAGAAAATCGGTCTTTCAAAGGAGATTTTGGAATCCGCTAAGACAAAGATCGGTGTACAACAGAAAAAGATTGACACCCTTTTGGTAGACCTAGAAAGAGACAAAAAAGAAGTGTTGGACACGAAGTTTGCCGTGACCAAGCGCGAGAAGGAACTTATTGAGCTGAAAGCCAAATACGAGTCCCTGCAGGCTTATATCGAAGAGAACAAGAAAGAGATCTTGAAAAAAGCGAAGGAGGAAGCAAAGGTTATCCTGAAAGACGCCAATCGCTTAGTTGAGAATACCATATCGGAAATCCGATCGGTCAAGGCTGATAAGGAAAAAACGAAAGCCATCCGTTCCAAGCTCAATCAGTCCTTGGATCAGCACAGTGCTGCCACGACCAAGCCTAAAGAATCGAAGACCTTGGTGAAGAAAGAGTCGGAAGGCTTTGAGGTCGGGGACTGGATACGGATTGATGACTCGGGCTCTGAAGGGGAGATTATTGAAGTAACCAAGAATAACAGTTTGATTGTTGCTTTAGGTGAGCTTCGTACAGTGGTCAAAGCAAATCGTGTGACGAAGTTGCGCAGCAAAGAGAAATCAAAGGCTATAAAGCGTATCGGGGGAGTCTCGACCACATCCGCAGCGGATTTCCATCCCGAAGTCGATGTACGGGGGATGCGAACCGAAGATGCGCTGCATAAGATTGAGCTGGTGCTGGATCGAGCGGTGATGATCGGCTACCCGTCATTAAAAATTGTACATGGTAAAGGAGATGGAATATTACGCAAATTTGTCCGGGATTATTTGCGCAAGTATAATCATGTGAGCCGTTTTGAAGATGAACATGCCGATCGTGGTGGAGATGGCATCACTTATGCTTATATTGGATAGACGAAATCGTTTTTTTGACTATAAAATTTTAATGTATTCTAATAAAGGATTTATGAGAATTGTTTTTAAAGGATTTTTCTATATGTTGGGCTTGGGATGTTGTCTGACTGCAGCGTGTAACTCGGCTAGTCCTGAAGCAGGTAAAGATACGATAGCTGGGGAGTACCTGTTCCAATCGGAAGGCGATACGATCAATATGGCTCTACAGCAACAAAAGGATTCTGTATTTGGTGATTTAAAATATGCCTTCTCTGGTAAGGACAGGAATATAGGCAAGATAACCGGTTTACTCAAAGATAGCTTGATAACGGGCGAATACAGCTTTGTGTCGGAAGGAGTAACCTCGGTTCGTCAAGTGGTTTTTAGACTGACTGAGCAAGGATTGGTAGAGGGCTATGGCGAGATCGAGGAAAGCAATGGCAAGATGGTCTTTAGTGATATAGATCACCTGAGCTTCGACCACGGCATGATTCTGAAGAAAAAATAGCGCTAGTCTCCTTCTCTGAAGGCAGAAGGCGTCATTCCCGTTCTTTTTTTGAAGAACTTGGAGAAGTTGGCATGGTCATAAAAGCCCAGGCTATAAACGATTTCCTTCATGGACAGCTCCGTACTTTTGAGCAAGCGTTTTGCTTCTAAGATCAACCTATCCTGGATCAAAGAAGAGGCCGGGACATCAAGAACCTTTTTGGTCAGAATGTTCAGGTAGTTGGGGGTGATATGGAGCTTGTCCGCATAGAAAGATACCAGCCGTTGCTCGACGTAGTAGCGGTCTATATACAGCAAGAACTTCGATATAATAGGATTGGTAGTGTATTTTTCAAAATCTTTAAACTGCGTCTCTGCGCATCGACTCAAGAGCAGGGCAATCAGTTTGATCCGTGTCTGTACGATATCCCAGAGAACGTCTTTTTTCGATATTTCATCCTGTATCGCTGCGAACTCCTGTTTGAGAGCGCTATAATCCGTTGGACTGGTGCCAATAACGGGATGATTTTGGTAATAAGGTGTGGCAAATCGTAAATGGGGAATAAAATGTTCAAACCATTCCCTGCTTACCATCAGCTGATAGCCAATACTGTCCGCTGTGATCTGCCATTCGTGCACTTGGCCAGGAAACAGCAAATGAATGTGATGGTCTTCGATCGGGTAGTTGACAAAGTCTATGGTATGCGTGCCTCCTCCTTTTTCGAATAGCATGATGATAAAGAAATCATGTTTGTGGGGAGCATCTATCAGACGTTTTCCTCGAAGTTCGTGATAGAGCACCTGGCTGCTATTGGAATGCTTTTCCTTAAATTCCTGAAGCCCCAATGTAGGGAAGAAGTCATGGCCCTGCTGCATATCATTTAGTTTCCCATAAAAATAGGTATAAAATAATAAGGTGTGTGTGAAAGATAAACTTTTCGGACACACATCTTATAACGATACTATTTCAGCAATTGGACAATCTTCTGATAGCCTTTGGCTTCTGCATGCTGTAGGGGCGTTCGGTTATCATGATCAGGAATGTCCAGTTTTGCGCCTGCATCTTTTAGTATTTGTACGATCTGCTGGAATTTTTCTGTGCCATCACCCAGTATGACTGCCTCCATTAAGGCTGTCCAGCCCAGTCGATTGACATGGTCTATCGGGAAGTCCTTGGTATGAGCCAATAGGCGTACGGTCTCTACATGTCCACGCTCACAGGCCGGAATCAGTGCTGTGCCGTTGTATCTATTGAAAATGTCAAATCGAGCACCATGCTCCAGGTACAACTTGACCAGTTCGAGCTGTCCACTGGCACCCGCATACAGAAATGGGCTGTCCAGATTATTGGACTGTAGATTGACGTCAGCTCCATGTGCGACCAAGATCTTGGCTATTTCCAATTGCTGATTGTTCGTCGCTATAAGCAAGAGCGTCCGTCCGTTTTCATCTCGTGTATTGACGTCTGCGCCTTTTGACAAGGCTGATTTTAAAGCTGCGCTATCCCCTCGGAGCACTGCAGTCTGTATATCCTGCTGTTGCATATGATCATTGTTTTTTGTGTTTTCGTTGTGCTGTTCTGCTTGACAGGCCGTCGTAAAAGTCGCCATCAACAGCACGATTAATAAATTCCTCATCATCAAAACGTTTTAGTATACGATGTTACCTTTGTACATCAAAGATGCAATATTCGATATCCGGGAGACGGCTTCGGCCGAGCAGCTGGCTTCCACCAGTATCGCATCAGCATCCTGTCCAACAGCCGGCCATTGCTGTACGCCCTTGTCATCGAGCGGCACTATACCTACGGTCGCCAATTTCAGTATTCTGGACAAAGCAAATTCACTGGTATAGCCATACAGCTGCGCCGCGAGGTTCGCCTTTTGCAATACACTGCCACTGCCAAAAGTATTCCAGTGGTCGACAATACTGTCATTGCCCAGCATGACCTGGACATGGTGTTTCAATAAGGTTGGAATAGGCATCGTCAAGCCGCCAAAAGGGACGGTAGATACGATACCGATCTGCGAGTGCGCCAGTTTTTCTGCGAGTTCCTCCTGTTTGGTACTGTCGATACGACCTAGTACAAAAGCGTGGCTGAGGTAGGTTTTACCCTTTAAAACGGGGTTTTCCTCCACCTTTTGGATCAGATATTCTACCGTCTTTAAACCAGATTCGCCAGACTCATGTAAGTGTATGTCGATTCCTTTATTATGGTCCAGCGCCAGTTGTACCGTAAAGTCCATTGTCTTCTCGATAGCCCCGTCTATAGAATAAGGGTCTACACCACCGATAAAGTCAATATCCATCTTCGCGGCTTCCCGCAGGTAAGGAGCTGTATCGGTATAAAACACACCATGCTGTGGGAAAGCAACCAGTTCAGCACCGAAGCCCTTCTTCTTGTTTTCTAATGCCTGCTCTAGATTCTTCAGAGAGTCCAACTTGGATGTGGGTTCTATATTGACATGACTGCGGGCAAAAGAGGTTCCCTTCGACTGTAAGAGCTCGATAAGTTTTTCCGCCTTGTATGTTGATTTTTCGAGCAACGAAGGCAATATCTGCTGTTCGAGGGCTATCATACCTTTGACACCTCCACCTGTTCTCCTGGTCGCTTGCCAACGCTCGCCGTAATAGGTCTTGTCCAAGTGGATATGCATATCCTTGAAGGAGGGGAGCAAGAGCATCCCCTTGGCATCGATAGCATCAGCGATATCCTCCTGCTGAGCGCTTATCTTGGTAAATCTGCCATTCTCGATCTCCAGGGCAAAGAGAGCAGTCTTAGTAGCGATAATCGTATCGCCCTCGTATTCAAAGCCAGTCTCCAGTCGAACATTTTTTAACTTCAGTTTTTTTGTATTCATGACTGTATTATCGTTGTGTATGCGATCTGCCGCCAGTAGGGTAGGTCCCATGGTGAGACCCGCTACAGTAAGGGCTGAACTCCGGATGAAGTCTTTTCGCGTTATAGGACCACTGTTCATTTGTTGTTTTTATACAAAAATAGCACACAGTCTCCGGAGTTGTAGGTATATTTTATCACATTGTCTGTACGATTTATAGCTTACGAGGGTTATACCAATAGATCACTACTCCTCGTATAGTCGACAAGCTTCAATACCGTGCGTGGCGAGGCTGGAAACTATTTCGGTATGGTCCAGTCGTATTCCTTCCACGATCAACAGGTTGTAGATGGAGTCAAAATCGATTTTCCAGTGTCGAATCTTAGCGATACGCTGCAATGCATCCTGTACTTTTTGTGCTAATTGGGGCGTGTTGATGTTTGTTTCAAAAATGAGTTTTTCCATGATTATTAAAGTTTTAATACGGGACATCAAAAGTGCACCGTTACGTGTATTAATCCTGTCGAATTATTGTTGAAGCATGCTTAAATTACGTATATCCCAAGAAAGAAAAGGTACGCCTTGCGATAGTATGTAATATGTAGGTCGAAAAATGTAATAACTTCTAGCGGAAAAGGGAGTTTTGTAAAATGTCTTTTGGTCAGGGCCTGTTTTTGCTTTTGAAATTCGGGAATATGCCGCTTTTTATCTAAGTTTGAAGGAAAACAAGTCTTTAACGGTATCATTATACATGTCTGAACACCTGCTATATATCCTGGTTGCTATCCTTGCGACGCTAGTGGGGGCACTTGCGGTCTATGCCGTTTTTTTAAGTCGTGAAAATCGTAGAATAAGACTGGAAGGCAAGCGCCAAGAGGATATTTACAAACGGTTAAACGATCGATTGGATGATGTACATCGTACAGAATTGAACCCACATCTTTTAAAGAATTCGTTAAATGCTATCCTGTCGCACGCTTATCAAACTTACTTTACGATGGACAAGTTGGCTCAGGTGCTGGACTACGTGCTGTATGAAAGCCCCAATAAACTAGTCTCTCCCAAAGAAGAAGTCGCATTTGCCCTCAATCTGATCGAGATCAATAAAATAAAATTGAGTCCTTTATTCGATATACAGGTCAAGGTAGACGTAGAGGAAGAGCATGAACCGTTGTTCTCGGCACCCGTGATGATTCCCCTGATTACCATTGACCTGATCGAAAATGCCTTTAAGCATGCGGATATACAGAGTGCAAATTCTTTTATTGCGATTGCTATAAGCTTCGAAAACGGAATTCTGGAGATTACGGTCAATAATACGATTTCGAAGAAATCCCCACTGGCCAAAAGAAAGGGAGGGATCGGCAGTAAAGCTTTAGAAGAGCGGTTGATGCGCTATTATGCTGGGAGGCATGAACTCCATCGGTTTGTCGAAAATGACATCTATAGCGCCTATTTGCAAATTCAATTATATGAGTCATAATAAATTACGGTGTATTATCCTCGACGACGAGATACCCAGTTTAAAATTTCTGAAGATATTACTCGACCAAGTGGAAAATGTGGAGATTGTCAAGGTCTTCAATGACCCTTTGGCCGTCGTGCGGGAGTACAAGGAGCTCGAGTTCGATTTTTGTATCTTGGATATCGAAATGCCGCAATTGACAGGCTTTGATCTGGCCGAGATTCTTCAGGATTATCCGATAATTTTTGCGACTGCTTATAAGCAATATGCGAGCGAAGCTTTCAATATCAATGCTGTAGATTATATCACCAAACCCATTTCTTTACAGCGGCTTAAGCAAGCTGTAGACAAGGTCAGGATACAGGTCTCCAAGAGCGTCGTATCCGAGCAGCCATACGCGCAGTTTAACACCGACAAAGGCAAGGCACTGATCCACTTTGACAGGGTTCTATTTATACGCAATTCCGATGTAGACAGCAGGGACAAGGTTTTCTTTTTTGATGACGATACCGATGTAATGGTCAAAAACATCAGTTTTGGTGGCTTGCTCGCGATCTTGCCTGCTTCTGGTTTTATCCGTATTAATAAGCGTGAGATCATCTCTTTGCGCATCGTCAAGTTCTTCAATTCGGAAGAGATCGTGACCACCCTAAAAGACCAATTGGACAAACCTCTGGTCTTAGGCTTGAGTGAAACATACCGCAAAACCTTTATGGAGTTGATCACAGCAGGAGGTTAGTTACATTTTTTCTCGGCTTTGTTACATTTTTTGCCCCATACCTTGCGAAGTATCCAAGGCCCATCAACTTAATGGTATTTTTGTAATTCTATAAAGGAGCATAAGCAGGATAATAATATGAAGGATTATAAGAATACGATATTCTACGTGGTTTTGGTCGGAGGTCTGTTGGCCGTGATGTATGGTGTCATCGTACTCGGTACGCGTTTACAGGATACCGAGGCTATCGTCGGTAAAGCAACCAGTGTGAGCGCATGGCAGGATTTTGTAGATTCTATCCAGCACAGTCTCAGACATCCCTTGGCGATATTGTTAGCGCAGATCGTCACCATTATCATTGCGGCTCGGATTATGGGCTGGATATGTATTAAGATCAAGCAACCCGTCGTCATTGGGGAAATGTTGGCCGGAATTATATTAGGACCTTCCTTGCTTGGGCTACATTTTCCAGAAGTTTCAGCGGTATTGTTTCCGATAGATTCATTGAGCAATTTGCAATTTCTGAGCCAGATCGGACTAATTCTATTCATGTTTATTATCGGTATGGAACTCGATCTAAGCGTGCTCAAGAACAAGGCACATGATGCCGTCGTGATATCGCATGCGAGTATTGTTATTCCCTTTACGCTGGGGGTGGGGCTGGCCTATTTCTTATATCAGCACTATGCTCCGGCCAATGTAGAGTTTCTATCCTACAGTCTGTTCATAGGGATTTCCTTAAGTATTACTGCATTTCCCGTTCTGGCTCGGATTATCCAGGAGCGGGGTCTTCAAAAATCCAAATTGGGTGCTTTGATCATTACCTGTGCAGCGGCAGATGATATTACTGCTTGGTGTATCCTTGCTGTGGTTATTGCAATTGTGAAGGCCGGCGCGGCTACAAGTGCGATCTACACCGTCTTTTTGGCCGTGGCTTACGTGTTTGTGATGATCAAGATAGTCCGTCCGTTTTTACTGCGTATCGGCGAGTTGAACTCCGCTAAGGAGAGCTTGGGCAAACCGGTAGTTGCTATCTTTTTCATTGTTCTCCTGCTTTCGGCATACGCTACAGAGGTCATTGGCATACATGCACTTTTTGGAGCATTTATGGCCGGAGCGATAATGCCGGAGAGCAGTCGCTTCCGCTCGTTGTTTATCGAGAAGGTAGAGGATGTCGCTGTCTTATTGCTGCTGCCTTTATTTTTTGTATTTACTGGTTTACGTACGCAGATCGGTCTGCTCAACGATGTCGAACACTGGCTGATCGCAGGCGTTATCATCTTGGTTGCTGTCGTGGGCAAGTTTGTCGGCAGTGCGCTGGCAGCACGGTTTGTAGGACAGAGCTGGAAGGACAGCCTGAGCATTGGCGCATTGATGAACACCCGGGGCCTCATGGAATTGATCGTCTTGAATATCGGGTATGATTTGGGCGTGTTGAGTGCCGAGCTCTTCTCTATGATGGTGTTGATGGCTTTGGTTACGACTTTTATGACAGGGCCTTCACTCGATCTTATCAATAGATTATTTAAGTCTAAGAAAAGTGCGGCCGGTAGCCGGATACAGGACAGGACAAAGTTTAAAATACTTCTTTCCTTTGCGAAAAGCAGTACCGGTATATCCCTATTCCGATTGGCGAATGGTCTTACTGCACAATCCAAAGACAATTCCGTGATCACAGCCCTACATATTGCCCCCTCCAATGAGCTGCACCACTATGAGGTCGAAGAGCAGGAAGAGGACACTTTTAGAGAGATCAAAGAAGTGGCCAAAAAACTGGAGCAGTCCATGTCCTCCGTTTTTAAGATATCTGGAGATATCGATACCGAGATTATCCAGACCACACGCGAGGAAGATACGGATCTCCTATTGTTGGGCGTGAGCGAGTCTATCTACGAAGGAAGTCTCTTGGGACGGTTCCTGGATTTTACCTCACGTATTATTAATCCAGAAAGGTTGCTACATACTGTCAAACAGGCCGAATCTCCATTTGTGACCTATAGCCGCAACGATCAGATCAATGCACGGGTAACCTCCGCTGTAGGTATTCTGATTGACAAAAACCTTATGCACGTAGATCAGGTGATTGTACCTGTTTTTCAGCCCCAGGATATATTCATGCTGACGTACATCCAAAAACTCATCCATAATAGTGACTCTCAAATCATTGTTGTTGATTTTAAGAATGTATTGAAAAACAATGAGGTATTTCGTGAGCGACTGCGCCAATTGGAGCAACAGGCTCCCAACCATTTGGTGGTATATACGGATCAGGAAATCACTTCAGATATGTGGGCAAAGCAGGATTTGATGCTTATCCATCTCACCGTTTGGGAGGAGCTGGTGGCCAAAGAAGTCGCCTGGCTGAAGGATGCACCATCGACATTATTGCTGATTGACAAGAAGAAATAAGAGGAGGAATCTGCTCCCCCAAAAAAATAGTTGGGAGGCGACTGTCTCGAATCAGCATCTTTTTACGTTATAATTCTTAGATTTGGGGAATTTTGATGTGCAAAGAGTCCTAAAAAATAATAAGATGAACCAGGTAGTTGTGGATTTTCAGGCGGGTAACCCTGAGGCCTACCAGCATATCTTTCATCTTTTCTATCGTCCTCTTTGCTTATTTCTCTCCAAAATGGGATTGAATAGCTTCGTGACAGAAGAGATCGTTCACGATACCTTTTTGAAGCTGTGGAACAAAAGTGCTGATTTTTCAGAAATTAACAGTCTGCGTTCCTTCCTGTATGTCAGCTGTAAGAATGCAGCGCTCAATCTGTTAGATAAGGAAAAAAGATTGCGGATCAAGGAAGAAGGCTATCAGCACAGTCAAGACTGGGTAGATTTTCCGGTGACCCAACAGATCATCTATACGGAGACCATACAGGAGATACATCAGGCGATAGGTACCTTGCCGGATCAATGTCAGAAGGTGATACAGCTCTTATTTATTGAGGGGTATACGCCCCAGGAAGTAGCGGACGAGTTAGGGATCAGCAGCAGTACAGTTTACAATCAGAAAATGCGTGGCGTCCAGCTGCTCCGTAATGTGCTGAACAGAGATCAGCTATTCGTTTTTACCCTTCTTTTTGCAGACATCCTATACAGTTCTGTAAAATAAAGACGTTGATTACGAGTTGTTTGTAATATTTTTTAGAAACTCTTTAGAGATTTTAATCCCTTTTTCTGTTATACAAGGTGATTATGGTTAGATATCCACAGCAGATAACAAATATTCTATCGGCGGCTCATCTCAGGGAATGGACGGCGGAAGAAAAGGCATTGGTGGACGCTTGGCTACTGGAAGACAAGCATAACCAAGCTGTGCTGGATGCGATCTTGAACAAGCAACAATTGTCCAGAGACCTGGAGCTATTCCGAAGTTTTGATGCGGAAAAAGCCTGGGAAAGACAGCAGTCCCTATTGAAGGTCGATTCTCATCCGAGCCGGTTGCCTGGCGGATATCCATGGAGGTATTTTTTCTATATGGCGGCCTCTATTGTTATCATCTTGGGCGTGGTGCTTTTCGTCAATCAGGATAAGACCACGCTGCAACAGGAGCCAATTGCGGCGATTCAACCAGGCGCAAGCCAGGCCACGATACGGCTTGCAGATGGTACGGTAGTAGCCTTGAGCGATGCAGGTGATGGCTTGTTGATCAACGATGGCCTGGTGTACGAGGACGGAAAAAAAGTGCCTGGTGTTACCAGCACCAACTTCTCGTCGTTTGAAATGAGTACACCACGAGGAGGGCAGTATCGGATGACACTTCCGGATGGCACTAAAGTATGGCTGAATGCCGAGACCAGTCTGGCTTACCATGAAAACGCAGAGGAGCGACATGTGGACATGACAGGAGAGGCCTATTTTGAGGTAGCTCATAAGTCCAAGGAAAAAAGCGTGCAATCGGGAGAAGCAAAGCCATTTAGGATATCCAGCAATGATCAGGAGATTTCCGTTTTGGGAACCCATTTTAATGTTAAGTCTTATCAAGAGGATCAAAGAAGCTATACCACCTTATTGGAAGGCTCAGTTCATATTGCTGCTGCCGAAGGCCAGCTCCTGCTGACTCCTGGAGAGCAAAGTATTGCTCAAGGCAATTCGTTGCACAAAGCAAAGGTCGATGTGGCTGCGGTAATGGCTTGGAAGGAAGGAAACTTTGTGTTTAATTCGGAGCGTCTGGACGAGATCTTACGTCAGGTAGGGCGCTGGTATGACGTCGATTTTAGAATCGAGAACGAAGCCTTAAAGGCCGAAAAGTTTGAGGTGATGGTACCTCGTTTTGGCCAATTGAAAGAACTCCTCGAGTTGTTGCAAAAAACCGGAAAGATTAAATTCAGATATGAAGACAGAAATATATATGTAAAAGAGAAATAATTTTTAAAAGAAAGTAAGGTAGAAGCGATTGCGGCGCCTCTACCCGAAGGCCTAAAACTGTAGTACAACAAATTTTTAAAACCTAATCAAATGTATGAAAATTATGGACAAGATACCCCTGTCTCTAAGGGTTATTTTGCGGGATTAAAACAAGTTGTCTGCTACCATCTGCTAAGAGGTAGTAGGACATGGAGGAGAAGAATTATGCGAGTGTCATTGACTTCGATTTTTATGACGTTTTGCCTGATGCAACTTTCTGCCAGCGGCATTGCTCAGCAGGTTACATTAAAGGCAAAGTCAACATCAGTACGCCAAGTCTTTATGGCGATCAACAAGCAGACAGGATACCACTACGTATGGTCTGCCCGGGATGTAGATCCGAATACCAAGATCTCGGTCGATATCGAGCAAAAGCCACTGGATCAAGCTTTGGTTTCGATTTTGAACAGCTTGAATTTAAGTTACGAGATTGATAATAAAACCATCGTAATCAAGGAAAAAGGAAGAGTTGTATCTAACAATACTGCAAGTCCAGTTAATGCTTTGGCAGAAGTACAGCAAAAACAGGTATCCGGTCGCATCGTAGATGCACAGGGCAAGCCGGTTCGTGGTGTCAGTATCCGTGTCAAAGGAACAGATCTGGGTACGGTGACCGATGAGCAAGGTTACTTTAAGTTCAACCAAACGGTCGATGTCGGGCAAAAGCTAGAGTGTTCTTGTCTGGGCTACAAATCCATGGAAGTGACGGCGTCCACCAATATGGGGACGATTGTACTTCAGGATCTGAGTGCTGAAGTTGAGACGGTTGATATTGTGGTTAACACGGGTTATCAAAAAATCAGTAAAGAACGTGCCGCAGGTTCCTTTGCTCAGATTACATCCAAAGATATGGAAGGTAGGCTACAGACTAGCTTTTTGGAAAGAGCGGAAGGTTTGTTGCCAGGTATGAGTCTCAATTTGAATACTTCATTACTTAACCCTCAGAATAAAAATAATTCAGTAGGGATTGAAGTTCGTGGTAGAGCGACACTTAATGCGGAAGCAGCTCCCTTGATTGTTGTTGACGGCATGCCTTATCAAGGCGATTTGACAGCACTCAATCCCAATGATATCGAGACGATGACCGTATTGAAGGATGCTTCAGCAGCTTCTATCTATGGGGTACGTTCTTCCAATGGGGTTATTGTCATTACGACAAAAATGGGAAAAGAAGGACCTGCTAGGATCGATTACTCTAACACGCTATCTTTTAAAGGATTGCCTAGTAAAAAGTACCAAAACCAAATGAGTTCCGCAGAGCTTGTAGATTTCCAAAGGCAAATGTTTGGATACAATTCTACGGATTATTCGTCGATACAAAAAGAGCGATATATGAACGATGTATACCTGATATTGCATGAGCATAAAGCAGGTATGTTATCTGATGCGGAATTGGAGAGCAAGCTAGATGTATATCGTAATAGAAGCCGCTGGGATAATATGGATGAGTTTTTGAACAGTACCATAATGGACCAACAGCACAATCTATCGCTCTCGGGAGGTACCGATCGTTACAAATACAGTTATTCCTTGAATTATACACAGCCAGGAGAATATAACAAAGGACGTCCAGTGAATAAGGGGATCGGTTTTAATGTCAAAAATAGTGTAAAACTTACCGATTGGATGAATGTGAACCTGAATGTATTGGGTAAGAATCAGAAACAAGATGGTGATATAGGTTTTAATTATTATGACAACTATGTAGGAGGTAGAGCTTCTTACTTTATGCTTCGCAATGCGGATGGCTCACCAGCACAATGGTACAGTGATAAGTCACAGTTTGAAATAGACCGACTAAATGGTCTTGGGCTAGAAGACGAGAGTTATATGCCTATTGAACATGTTAATAAAACCCATGTCAACTTCTTTAACAAATACCTCAATATTAATGTAGGAGCTAATTTTAAGCTAATGAAAGGCTTAACTTTTGATCTGATGTACCAGACCGAGCGTACCGAAGGATACAAGGCTACCACCTACGCGAAAGACAACAATACGGTAAGCCGTCAAATTAATGACGCTACGCAGATTGATAAAGATGGAATCATCAAGCGTAACGTACCACAGGGTGCGCAGTTGTCAGAGCGTCGCAATGATATCAACTCGTATACCTTACGTGGACAGTTGAATTACGAAAATACCTTTGGAGATAAGCATGACATCAATGTGATAGCTGGAGCAGAGCGACGTCAGATCAATAGTCGCTTTACTGATCTATACAAATACGGCTATGACCCGAGTTCTTTAGTGTATAAAGGTATTAATGAAGACTTATTTGGGGTTAATTTAAAAAACACAGAGTCTTTGTTTGGAAATTATACACTAGAGAAAAAGGAAAAAGGTTTTGAGGATCTACTGGATCGTTTTATTTCGTTCTATGCTAACGGGTCTTATACCTACAATCGTAATTTAACCTTGTCAGCTAGTATTCGTATGGATCAATCCAACCTCTTTGGTACGGATGTCAAGAATCAGTATAAACCTTTATGGTCAGTTGGGGCTTTATATAAATTACCTACGTTCGAGCAAGATTGGCTGGATCGCTTGGCAGTACGTATGACTTATGGTGTAAATGGTAATGTACCTAAAGGTAATGGCCCATACCTCATATCTCAGGTCAATTCACGATTAAATTACTTTACAGGAGAAATGCAGGCTGGTATTACATCTCCACCCAATCCTTCTTTACGTTGGGAACGCACCGATATTTTCAATTTTGGTATAGATGTTTCCGTATTTAATCGATTGACAGCCTCAGTAGATATTTATAACAAAAGTACAGCTGATTTGTTAGGACCTACAGCAGTGGATCCTACTTTAGGTTGGTCTGTCGTCAACATGAATTACGGTAATATGCGTAATCGCGGGATCGAGGTAGCTTTGAATGCTAAAGTGATACAGTACGATAATTTTAGATGGAATTCTACATTGAATTTTAGCTATAATAAAAATGAAATAACAAATCTTTATACCCAGCAGAGCACGCCTTACAGCTACTATAATACCGTACAGGAGCGTGTAGGTAAGCCAATAGGTAGCTTGTATAGTATTGACTATGCGGGGCTTGACGCTACTGGAGCGCCACAAGCCCGTAAGGCGGATGGCACACTGGTCAAGACAACACAGCAGTTGAGTGTAGATGATTTGATCTATAATGGTACGACTATTCCTCCCTATAGTGTAGCTTTCCGAAATGGTTTTGACTATAAAGATTTCTCCTTAAACTTTATGTTTATTTTCAATGGTGGTCATGTGATGCGCTCCGTACGACCAGAGCCTTTGACTAAATATCCGATGTTGAATTATACCGCCAACTTTGATAGACTTTGGTTAAACTACTGGAGAAACCCTGGTGACGAAGTGGATGCCGATATCGCTCCGCGTTATATGGCTGGTGCTTCTAACACGGTAACGGATATTTACTCTGCAGGTGATCGATTTGTGGAAAGTGCGGATTATATCAAGTTGCGCGATATCTCGTTAAGCTATAATTTACCAGCCAAGTTAGTAGAAAAAACACCATTGCGTTATGTTCGTATTACCGGTCAGGTGATGAATGCGTGGCGTTGGGCAGCTAACAAGCACAATATCGATCCAGAAGTATGGTTCGGTTACGGTAGAACCCCCAACAATTTAAAGCTTCCTGAGGGATATCGTCCACCGGATTCACCAACGAGAGGTGTTTTGGCTCCAGTAACTTACAGTTTCGGTGTATCGGTTGGTTTATAATTCATTTAATTATCAAAAAACATGAAGAAAATATTTTCTATAGCTTTAGTAGCTTCTATATTCCTTTCAAGTTGTAATTCTTACCTGGACGTGAAGCCTAAAGGGTTTACGATACCTGAGTTGCTCAATGACTATCAGTTACTTTTGAATGATCAAGGTCTGATACGTGCCTCGCCAGTGTTTTCTAACTACATAACGGACAACATTCTGTCAGGCACTAGGGTTGACGTGAATAGATCAGCAAGTTTTGACTACTATTCGACATTCCAAAAGCGTTTGTACACTTTTGAACATGGTCCGATATTCGAAGATGGACAATATGAGATTTATTGGGAAACTGCATATTCTCATATTTTTACGTTCAATGTAATTATTAATAACGTACTCGCTGCCAAGGATGGTAAGGAGTCTGAAAAGAAACGAGTGTGGGCAGAAGCGAAAGTAGGTAGGGCTTTTGAGTATTTATCTTTAGTCAATATCTATAGTAAGCATTATGATGCAGCTACAGCAGATACGGATTTAGGTGTGCCTTTGGTACTTACTGAGGATATTACAAAGACCTATGAGCGTGTATCAGTAGCAAAGATTTACGAATTGGTACGACAGGATTTAGAAGACGCTTTACCTCATCTTGCAACCCATTCAAATAACAAGTACCAAGCCCTAAAGTCTGTTGGATATGGGTTTCTAAGTAGAATGGCTCTATATCAGGGGGACTTTAAAGCGGCCTTGGAAAATGCCACCGAAGCACTGAAGCTGAACGATTATTTGGAAGATTATAATCTGTATACGACCAAAGAAAAGTCTACTTGGGGAAGGGTACATCTAAAAACAGATGTAGACGAAGAATTTCCAGAAATCAGAGATAACAATGAGGTTCTTTGGGGACGAATGGGGACAGCATCAAACGGATCATTAAATACAGAGGTCTATGCTTCAAATGATTTGATGGAAACTTACAAGCGTAACTTGGATGCACATGCTAAGGACATGCGGTACGAATTATTTTTCTGTCGTGACAGTGCTTCCTTCGGCGCAAATGTAATCCGCTTTCCTGGCCGGGTGTTATGGGCGCCATGGATAGACTTTAACACTGGTTTCGGAACGCCTGAGCTGTACCTGATTGCGGCGGAAGCCGAAGCCCGTATTGGCTCTACAGCCGAAGCATTGCGTTTGATTAACACGTTAAGAGATAAACGTATTGAAAACAATAAGCCTATTACGGGTTTGAACAAAGATCAGACTTTGCAGCTGGTTTTGGACGAACGCAATAGGGAAATGCCATTAACAGCGAGTACGCGATTGATAGATTTAAAGCGTTTACACCTGACGGGCGACCTAACCAAGGATATCGTACATTACGTAGAAGGAGAGGAATTCCGTATGTCATCGGGGGATGCACGAATGATCTTTCCTGTTGCCCCCAAGGCATTGGATATTAACCCTACCATGCCACAATACAAAAGATAAATCCAAAGGCGTATTACCAAGCAGATCGAGCAAAGGTAATACGCCTTTAAAAATTTTAAAAGCAAATTAATAGGACCTTATAAAAACAGATTAATACCTATGAACCGTATTATATTTAGTTTAGTTTTCCTTGTGGCTTGTACGATTGTACAAGCCCAAGAAGCTATCAATTTTCAAAAAATAAGCCTTTCTGAAGCCAAGGCACAAGCGAAGGCAAGTGGCAAGTTGATATTTATCGATGGTTATACCTCTTGGTGTGCGCCCTGCAAATGGATGGAAGGGAATGTCTTCAATCAGGCCGTTGCAGCCAAGTTTTACAATGCCAATTATATCAATATCAAGTTTGACTGTGAAGTAGGAGAGGGAATCGATGTGGCCAAGCAGTACAATATCCGTAGTTTTCCGACTTATCTATTTTTGGATGCAGAAGGTGAGTTAATGTATCGCTCGCAGTCTAGGATGGAAACACCGGAATTTATCGCCGAGGGCAAGCGTGCATTAGATCCTAACTTTCAGATCCCAACTATTCGTGCTCGTTACGAGGCAGGCGAGCGAAGCCCCAGCTTTTTAGCCGCTTATATTACAACGATGACCAAGGTGGATCCCGCTTCGACAGCGGAAGCTAAAAACGCTTTGGATGAAATTGCGGATCCTTCCTTCTTAAAGTCTGAAGCAGGCTGGAATATTATTGAGCTATTTGGACAAAGTCCAAAAGATAAGTATGGTAAATTCTTTATGGACAATCGCCCATATTTCAAAGGAATACTTTCCGCAGAGGCTTTTGAAAAGAAAGAAGCTCATCTGATGAAATATGCGATGTATGATTATATCCGCACTAAAGATGAGGCACAATTTAAAGAAGGGTTAGCTTATTTTTCAAGTAAAACGGACGAGGCGAGTCAGGTTGATGCGGCAATGTTTAAGGTCGAATGGATAGGAGCTCATGGCACCGATAAGGAATTTATCGATTATACCAATCAGTTGCGCAAAGGTTTGTTTAAACAGGAGGATGAGCGGTTAAGCTTTATCGCTCGACGCTATTCGGGCAAGTATGGAACAGGTAAAGAGCCTTCTGCAAAAATACTGAAGCAGTCTTATGTATTGGCAAAGCAAGCCGTTGCCCTAAATGAGAACTCCTATTCCAATCAAGGTACTTTTGCAGAGATCTGTATCACCTTAAAAAAGAAAAAGGAAGCGGTGAAAGCTGCTGAAGCCGCACGTGCTTTGGCAGAGCTGGAGACCTCTAAAATTGTAAAGATAGCCGATGCGTTATTAGCTAGAGCACAGGCTATTTAGTTCCTATAAATCAATAGATACGATGAAGAAAATATTTTGGAGCTTACTCGTTAGTGCTTTGGCATTTCATAGTGTGTCTGCACAGGATCATGATTTTAGTATTCAGATTAAACCGGGGAAAGATGTGCCTAAGACGGCAAAAGTCTTTGTTCGTTATTTTATAGGTCGGGACTTGGTACTGGATTCGGTGGTATTTGATGGGAAGGCACAGACCTATAAAGGAAAAGCTAATGAAGCAACATTAGTTAACCTATACTATTCGCCATCGGGCGCCTCTTTTTTCAGTAGGGGCCGTGTCGGTACTTGGGACAAAGTCAATTTGTATGTCGACAAAGGGGTAACTAAAGTAGATTTTAAGGAGAAAATTGCAGATGCTAAAATTGTAGGAACGGCTATACAACGGGATTATGCAGGCTATGCGCAACATATGCGTACACTGGATAAGCAACTGGACGAACTTATGGGCGAGCGTTCAAAGCTCTATCAGGAGCAAGGGACTGATACTGTTGGAATGAAGCAAGTTATCGGTCGTATTGAAAAACTAGAACAAGAACGCAATAAAGCAAAGGAACACTATATAAAAGCTAACCCAAGTTCTTTTTTCAGTCTTTTGGCATTAAAAGAATTAGCAGGATACGATATTGATACCGATTACATCGAGCCATTGCTGTTATCGTTGTCTCCACAGTTACAAGCACAGCAGCATGGAAAGCAGCTGGCATCAGATATTGCAGTAACCAAGATCGTAGGAATAGGCAAACAAGCGCCTTTGTTCAGCCAGCCCGACACCGAAGGACGCATGATCAATTTAGCTGATTTCAAGGGACAATATGTGTTGGTCGACTTTTGGGCATCCTGGTGTGGACCATGCCGCGCAGACAATCCGAATCTGGTAAAAGCTTATCATGCTTTTAAGGATAAGAACTTCACTATTTTGGGTGTTTCCTTGGACAAAGAAGGTAAAAAACAAGATTGGTTGAATGCCATCGAAAAGGATGGACTGCCTTGGCATCATGTCAGTGAGCTGAAAGGATGGAATTCCGAAGTTACGGCTATGTACGGTATTAAAGCCATTCCACAGAATTTTCTCATAGATCCGAATGGTAAAATTATAGCGAAGAACCTGCATAGCGATGCTCTAGCGAAAAAACTAAGCGAAGTATTGTAACTATTTTAAAGGGGAGTACAATGTATTCCCCTTTGTAATGCTCTTGTTATTTAACATAATAAATATTACGTGTTACATTTTATGTCTTCCATCATCTCGTCACTATCGAAGCAGGGTAGTGTACATCAGGTTTATCTTTCGATCATCTTTATCAGCAGATACGCGACAAGCGAATACAATACATAGGAGAGTGCAGATATCCCTATTACCTTGAAGTACTTGGTTATGGGAGATTCGCTTCCTCTGAAAGTTTTAACGTTCAGCATGGTAGCTACTGCGCCTATGCCACCACCCAAGCCGCCACCGACAAAAATCAATAGCATGGGCAGGAGAGCCACCACACTCTGATGCCAAGGAAGCTTGGTCTGTGTACAGTACTTGATACCATCAATCTCCAATGCAGGTGTGAGTTCCGTAAGGGTCGCTTTAGGGTATATTTTAATCAGCTCTCCAGCGTCTGATTCCGCCAGGAAAGGCTTTCCTTTTTCCGAAGAACGTTCCAGTTTTACGCCATCTTTAAATAGGCTTGTTCGACCTGTCCATACTGAGGTGTCGATCTCCATTACAGCGTCTGGAAAGTGGTGCAGTGAAAAGGAATGCCTCATAACTTTGTTTATTTAAGATTTTTAATAGGGTTCTTTATCACACCTAAGATATTCAATGTTTTGTGACAAAGCAAGTTGTGATTGTTACTTTTGAGTTAATTAAATAAGAATGTTGAGCAACATAAGCTTGATCCAGGTCGCCCTGCAGAAGTTTACAGCAGTCAATCAGAGTGTAGCGTAAAACAAATCGGTATCTTAGCAAAAGAGGACAAGCTGGCATCAACTTTGGGGACTAGGATTTATATTGTCACTTGAAGCATATAAAAAAAATAACAGCACTAATGGGATTATTAGACAAGCTTTTTGGCCGTAAAAAGGAAACCAAAGAACGAATGAAAATTGAATTGAATGAGCAGGGGATATGGTTGGACGCACATTCCCTTACCTTTCCGACTTCCATCACCTATTTAAATTCTATTTTGGGCGAACCATCTCGCGAGTATTGGGACGACAATATGTGGCACGTCGCTTGGGATGATCTAGGTATTTATACAGAATATGGGGTTATGGATAATGTTATAAGTCTTAGCTTTTTACAGCATCCACAAGAAGAAGTTAAATACCGTTCCATCGGACTTTATGAAGGAGACATCTACCTTAATGGCGTATCCGTCCGAGGGAAAAAAGATTTTGATGGAAAAATAGGCCCCTGGGCCTTATATGCCTTATGTTATGGATTAGAAGGTAACAGCCCTGTTTACAGTTATCAACTCGGAAAGAATTATAGCTACGTGGCGTCTGCAAAAAAGAAGAATATATACGCTGTCAAAAACAATGTGAAAGACAGCATAACCTTTTCCGATTTCAATTTCAAATTAGCTGTTATCGATGAGTTGATGTATGTCCAAGAAGTGTTGAAGCCCATGGTAGAAGTGTATGAATTTGCTAATCTATACAAGGGGCGAAGTATTGATGTAGACGCAGAAGGTTATGATCCCATCCCCGAACTCGTTGCCTATTTTAAAGCATTAAAGATTGATAAGAAATGGGCCGATTCCGTTACCGAAATCTACCAGGATGGAGGGAACGAGATCTACAGGACTATATGTCCTTTTTGGGATGGGGAAGACGATACTTTTACCATTGGATCCTTTGCGGACATCGATCAATTTCCCAACCTGAAAAAAATGACCCTGTTCCAGACCGAAGAATCTGTATTGGATGCCCTCAAAGCCAAGGGGATTGAAGCTACGCTCTTGTAGGTACTTAGGTTAATTTAAAGGGCAAAGTCCGATATACATCACGGCATATCGGACTTCTATATTGATCTCTCGATGAGGCTTATATTGTCCTTTTATGGCTCAGGAGTTCACAATCATTATTTGTTGCCCTTCCTTTTTTGCTCATATTTAGCATGCAGTTGGCCGCAAGCAGCCTCTATCCCCGAGCCGAATTGAGTTCTCCTAGTAGCATGAATGCCTTGGGATTGCAAGCGCTCCACAAATTTTGATATACCCTCTGCCGATGGCTGTTGATAAGCAGGATTAGCACCCAATGCATTATTATACCGAATAACACTCACATGGTACAGTTCCGGTCTATATTGAGACTTTATTAAATCAACAAGTGCATTTAGATGTTCGTCTGTATCATTTATACCTTTAATCAGCAAATAGGCAAGATACACCTTGCGATTAAAAGCCTTGACATAACTGTTCAAAACAGCAAGGTTATCAGCCAATGGAAACTTATTCTCAAGAGGGATTAATTCTGCTCGTTGTTTTGAAAATGGAGAATGAACCGATAATGTAATAGTTACATGAGGGTACTTTTGAACCAGTTGCTCTAGGTTAGGAGCGAAGCCAACGGTTGATACCGTGATTCTTCGTTGGGAAATCCCCCCATAGCCTTTCGCAGTAAAAGCCTCAATAGCAGTAAATATATTGGGATTGGCAAGAGCTTCTCCCATTCCCATGAATGCGATACTATCGGGCAACCTTTTTTGCCAATAGGGATGAAAAACCTGCGCACAAATCTCATCTGCAGTAAGATTCTTCATAAGTCCCATTGCAGCAGTGGCACAAAAACTGCATCCTAATCCACATCCACATTGGGAGGAAATACACATGGATGTCCAGCCCGTTCGATAATGAGATAGTACGGTCTCGATTTTTGCTTTCGCCTTTGTTTCGAAGAGCACTTTTTCAACCTGTTTTGAGCTGTGACTTTCTATAATATGGAGTGGTATCGGGGTTGTGCCAAATTCAGAAATCAGTTGTTCACGTAGTGGTTTGGGAAGTTCCTTTGCATCTTTAAAATCTATGCAGCCTTGTTGTAAGGAATAGACCAGTTGCTGGAAGCGATAGGATGGTATACCGCTGTTTTTCAGGTAGGATTGTATATTCTCTAATATGCCACCTGTTGGCGGATTGGGCAATAATCCAGATACATTCATTTTCTGTGTCATAATATTTAGTTTTTCACGGAATAGTTACCGATTAAAATTTATTTTATTGCGATTGTTGACTGAAAGGCTGATATGTTCCCCTCAAAGCAGTAAATTCCTGTACGCTATGTATGTGGTAAATTTGGGCAGTAAGCAAAATTTCTTTCTTTAAGGAGAGAACAATAAGGCAACCTCTTTTGGACAGTCACTCTGATTGGTTTGAAAGAAATTAGTTGTTACATTTTTTGCTTAATTGATGTTTTGTGCTGACAAATTTATAAATTATTTTTTAATAAAAAGGTTTGTCTTATTTAAAAATACTGCTTTCTCGATGATCTCCGTCAGATAAGTTTTCCGGTTGTACACGTCTTAAAGCCATTGCAATATACATCCTACTCTTTGAAAGTAAGTTGAGTAAATATTGAATCGATCAATTGATTCGGTTTCTGTGTGTCCAATATCTCCTTGCGCCACAATAGGCGAGAATGCAAAGGAAGTAGGCCGGATATAGCGGCAAGAATAACCGATTTCTTAAAAAAATAAGCCTTGGCTTATGCAATGGCCAAGGCTTATTTTTCCGCTGTCAGTAATACCTCTAGTTTTCTTTCAGCGTTTCAAATAGCAAATGGGGGTGATCTGTAGTGATATAGTCAAAATCCTTGTCCACAAACCATTTCATATCGTCCGCCGTGTTGACAGTCCATACGTTGAGCTTTATTCCGAGATCCCGGAAAGATTTGATTAATGCAGGGTTCTCTAGATATACCTTATAATTATAGTCTACCGCATAAAAGCCATCTGTTTTCAATTGCGCAGGATCTTTGTCATGTTTCCAATTCACGTAGGTGATTTTTGCCTTTGGATCCAATTTTTTGATGAGTTTGCAGCCTTCATAATCAAATCCGATGTAGTCTACGTAAGTCTCTGCTTTCATTTTTTTGACAAGGTCTACACAGTGTTGGGCTAACTGTAGTGTCCGTTCTTTGTTCAATTTTGAAGATTTAAACTCAAGTACCAACCGTGTACCACGCTGCTTCATGCCTGTCTTGATATATTCTTTCAAAGTAGGCATCCTTTCTCCGTTAGAGAGTTTCTTTTTTTTCAGTTCCTTCCATTCCGAATTTTCGATAGAGAGACCATCGATAGTAGGATCGTGGTGCACCACAGCGATATTGTCTTTTGTTAGCCATACATCAAACTCTGATCCCCCACATCCTATTTCAATAGCTTTTTTCAAAGAAGCGATACTGTTCTCCGGTATATGCGGAGCAGTCCAGGCGCCTCTATGCGCAATTACTGTAGTTTTCGTCTGACTTTGCGTATGCACCACCAGCGTACAGAATAGTATCAATAAAATAATGTTTTTTTTCATATGCTTATTATTTTTTCATGATCCGCCGGCTGGCGGACTCTCAGGTGTTTGTGCTTCACTAAACAGGTGTATTTCATAACATGTTTCGTAAAGTAGGTTGTGTAAACCTCCACCCTGAGCGAACGAATTCTCAAGGTGGAGGTCTTTATTAAAGCTCTATTTTGAGCAT
The DNA here is from genome assembly GCF_000416985.1 of Sphingobacterium paucimobilis HER1398. GTDB lineage: Bacteria > Bacteroidota > Bacteroidia > Sphingobacteriales > Sphingobacteriaceae > Sphingobacterium > Sphingobacterium paucimobilis. The sequence continues at coordinate 88,198 of NZ_ATDL01000022.1, read as the reverse complement.
TTCACAAAGTTCAACATATGCCTGTCCCGTCGACTTGCTTTTAGCCTGTATGGCTTTTGCTGCTATCGTTTTACTGGGAGGTATAATGATATACCTGAACATGGTTGAGCTGGGATCCCAGCTGCTGTATAACCATATCTGCCCCAGTTCTAATCGCTGCGTCAAACTTTCACTATCAGTTAGATAGTCTGTTTTAAAAACCTGCCCGTCTCTCTTGAAATACACGATAGTCGTTCCTTTCGTTAAGATCTCATTAGAGATAACCGGTTCGCTCACTGTAGCTCTCCAGTAGCCCGTATTCAAACTGGTGAAATCATAATATTTCCAATCGGAGTAATACACATTTCCCAATCCACCACCTTTTCCTGGGTCGCCCTTGTTGCCATCGGTTCCTTGGTCACCAGGTTCTCCTTTCTCTCCTTGAGTCCCCATTGGGCCGGGCAGTAAGGGCTTTCTGCAATTAGTTAGGCATATCGACACTACTAATCCAATCCATAACAATACATGGATGTTTGCAACTTTTGCTTTCATTGTCTTTTTTTAGTTGTTAAAACCATATATTTTTTGATACTCCTTATAAGAGGGGCGTTTTTCAGTCCGCAGTCCCATTGAGGTACTGCTTAAAGATGTCGACTTCGCGCCTGCAGGAATAAGAATATACCTGAATTCGATAGTTGATGCATCAAACGTACTTTGAAGCTGTATTTTACCCATAGACACCGACTGGATAATATTTGCACTGTTGGTAAAATAGTTCAGTTCGTAGACAGCACCATCTATTTTTACATATACGGATACATCGCCTTTATCCAATATCGCTTCGGTGATGCGGTTATCGGTTATGTTAGCGGACCATTTCCTTTGTGCACCGGTGAAAGCCTGTGTGCTCCAGTCCGACACGACTACGTTGGCTCCTTCATCATCACCATTTTCGCCTTTCTCACCCGTATTTCCTTTCTTGCCAGGGTCGCCCTGTTCTCCCTGTGGTCCAGGAGGGCCGACGGGCGATTCTTTCGTACATCCCACAGCAGAGATAAGTAGTGTTAGGCAGATCAGGTATATAAATTTATTTTTCATAACTCGTGACGATTAAATGTTTAACTCTTATTTGGGTCTATGATCACAAACCGGAATTTTGCGTTTGCTTTATAGGTACTTTGTATTTCTACTTCACCAACAGAAATCTTGGAGATGATCTTATTTGTAGAAGCATAAGTCCCTTTATAAGGTAGTTTATAAAGATAATTTCCGCTATTGTTGAAAAAGTAGACGTGGACAACATATTTGTCGAGTACTTCCTGTGTGATTTGAGGAGCGGCAATCTTAAACTTCCAATCCGTACCGGATCCTGTAAAAACTGCGTCCGACCATTCCGAGCCAAATATCTCAACATTACTGATATCTGCATCATCACCATTAGGTCCCTTATCTCCCGTAGGTCCTTGCGGTCCCTTCACTCCATTTTCACCTACCGGTCCCGTATCACCGTCTTTTGTACAGGATGACGAGCCGATTAGTAGGGCTAGGACTACGCCCCATAGTATAGTGTGCATCTTCATTTCCTTAAAATTTAATTATACGGTTGTCAATATTAGAAGAAGGACTTTGCTGATCTACGTACGTATAGTAGTTGAGGTCGTACGGAGTCGGAGCTATAAAGTTAGATTTCCTTCCCTGGATCTTTATTTCTCTGTCTGGCCCATCGAAGTCAATGATTGCGAACAGCGAATCATCATAAGGAGCAGACTCTTTCATGATCGGATAGTTGGCCTCTACACTCGCTGGAAACCGTCCAGTGACTGTTGGATGGTTTTTACCGACATAAAAATAGGAAGCACTGTTGACTTGTATGTGACTGACCTCATCGATATCAATCAACCAGTTTTTGTGCAGGTGCCCACTGAATGCCGCAATGATTTTTTTACCCTTTTTATTTTCTTCTTTCAGTATCTCTTGTACTTCTTTACTGTTGCCTGCCGAGCCATTGAATGGCTGGTGCGAGAATATAATACAAGGTTTGTCCGTCTTGCGTAGATCTTCGCGCAGCCAATCCAGCTGTTCTTTCGATACATAGCCTATTTCGTTTGCAGGGTGTTTCGTATAGTTTTTAGCGTTGTAATCGGTGTATATTCCGCCACTTTTGATGTAGTTCGTGTCCATTACCACCAAGTGAAAGCCATTGCTGTCAAAGGAGTAATAGTTGCCCAGCTGTTTTTGGTTGACATAAGTCAGAAAATCACTCTTACTTGCAGTGTCCATATCATGGTTGCCCAGTACATGGTATTTGGGGCCTTCGAAAGAGTTCCATATCTGCATGAAACCGTCATTTTTAAAATGAGGATATACAAAGTCACCGATCTGGATTATCAGATCTACATTACTTTGTTTGGCCGTATCAATAAACTTTTGCAGATATAGATCTGCATCAGGGAAGAAGTCTTTATGTACGTCCGTAATAACGCCAATCCGTAGCTTACCCTTCGTGGTTATAGGGAGGACTTTGCTGGGAATTTCTACTGTTGGACCATCTGTACCTTTAGAACAAGATAGTAGTGTTGTTCCTAAGAGTGTCGATCCGAGTCCGTAAGATAGATTTTTGAGAAATGTTATTCTTTTCATTGTCATGATTTTATTGGTAAGGAAAAGGTTGGGGATTCCGAAGGTTGTCCGAACCTCTTAATAGCCACATTTTTGAAAATATTTGATCTCCGCCCGGAAGACGCGAGATTGCAGTTGTTACATTCGCTTTATTATCAGTCAACTCGCCCAAAGGATATAGATATCGGAGCGGTAGCTGCCCATTGTTGTACAAGGTCGATATATCAGGCGTAACGTAAGCGGCAAAATCAGGATACCCCGTACGCCTTAGCTCGAAATAAGGTTCATATCCTCCTTGCATAAAGAAGTTTAAGAACTTTTGGGTGATGATTTGTCCCAACTTCTCACTATCGCTTCCTGCAAGCTGCACTTTAGGTTGTTGAATGAAAGCCGAACCTCTGTTTTCCAGTCCAAAGTATTTGAAAGATGCTAATATTCCGTTTTTGTAATGTTGCGCTACATCGCCGTTTATCCATCCTCTTAGTGCCGCTTCCGCAAGTATAAATTCCTGCTCGGGATAACCAAATATCATAGTCGGAGGGCCTATAGGTTCGCGGTGGTATCTGTTATTTACTCGCGATATCTTTTTACTGTCCTCGTATTGATAATTTACATTGTTCTCCTTATTGGGCCACGGATTCGTTCCTGCATAATTTTGCAGATTGTTGGGGTCAAGATTTCCATTTTCGGCCAAGATTGTAGGTTGAGCAAACTTAGTGAGGCGATAGTCATTTCTATCCTTCATGTACTCCGCTGTAAACTGAGTGATTCGATAGCCTGATATAAAATTATTGTCAAGGTACAAGTAATAGTTGTTCGGATTATTGCTCTCGTCGCGTATGGGCGAGTCTTCGAGGTGCTCCATAATCGGGTTTTCTGTAGGATTGTTGACGATATCTGCAAATCTGCTTGCGATCGATGTACCTTTTAATTGTTGTTGTTGGCTCAGATTTATCAGAACTTTTAGACGATAGCTGTTGATCATTTTTCGCCATTTTTTGAGGTCACCTCCAAAAATGATATCCCCCGCTATAGTTTTGTCTCCCAGTTTGGACAGCTCGTCATTTGCTGTAGCCAATTCTTCCAATACCTTGACTATAATCTCCTCTTGTTCGTCATATTTAGGTTGGGTAATCCCTTGGTTTATCCTGTTGGCTTCGGAATAAGGGACATCACCATACAGACGCGTCAATGTAAATATCCAGTGTGCGTCGAAGAAGCGGGCCAGCGACAGATACTCGGGTTGGTTCAGTCGCTCCGCTTCAGACTTCATACTGTTTGACACCGTCAGAAAGCGGTACTCCCCATTAAAGTTACGACGTAACCAATTAAGATGGCTCCCACCAAAGCGCCAATCTATAAAGTAACTGTCGAGCTGCCTGTTCAAACCAAAATAGTCTGGACTAAAGGTATACAGGCAGAGATAAGTCAGCAGGTTGTTCGGATTGATAACTTCTGATCGGTTTGGGTTTTTGCTGATTTCGTCCATATTGCTACGGCATCCCGGCATAGCGATACTAAGCCCCACGACAAGAATAATGAGTATTGTTTTGTGTATATGTGACATAGATCTATCTTTTAGAATTTGACATTTAGATTTAAACCGAGGTATCTTTCTGTCGGATAACCGAGTGTACTTACATTACCATCGGGGTCCTCGTGCGGTAATTTTTTCCACATCAGAACATTGTTTCCGATCAAGGATACATTGGCCGATTTGAAGGCTTTCCAATGGACCAGGTGCTTATCCAATGTATAAGTGATGGCTATATCTCTCAGTTTGATGAAGCTGGCATCATACACATTCCACCCCTTCGTCATGCGTCCGCCGAGGCTGCCCATTTGTCGCATCCAGTCTTTGTACATAACTGGGACAGTACTTTTCTCGAATACCCGTGTGTCTTCGAGGACTTCGCCAGTAGGGCTGTATTTAATATCACCACTGCTCACTACCACAGCATCGTTCGGGACAAAGGATGGAACTCTGTCCCAATCTTCTTCTCGCTCTAGGCTGGCGGTACGCTTGTCGGCGCCAGTTTCAAGCATGCGAGCATTTAATTGGGAGTATATCAGACCTCCGAATCTGCCACTGACATTAAAGCTTAGGTTCCAGTCCTTATAGCGGATATTATTTGTCAATCCAGCTTCCCATTTGGGATCTTTATTGCCCATATTACGGCTGAATTTATCGACCAATGGCAGTCCGTTATTTCCGACTACAAAGTTTTCGGTGCCAGGCTCACGCATATATACAGTAGCGTAGAAAGCATCAGATCTGTCACCGATCTTAAAGTTTCCGTAATTATATTGATCGTTATAGATGTCATATAGTACGGTTTTAAAGCTCGAGAAATTGGCAGATGCTTCCCAGGAAAAGTCCTTGTTTTCCTTCAGCTTTCCACTTAGAATAAACTCATATCCATCTCGGAGATAAGCATTCCCATTCGTCAGCATCTTGCTGTGTCCAGAAGGGTGGGGGATATTGACTTCCTGTATCCAGTTCTTGTCTAATGTATTGAAGTAGGAAGCATCTAGGCGGAGCTTGTTATTAAAAAAGCGAATATCCAATCCCATCTCGTACGAATCTGTCATGCTCGGTTCGATATTAGGGTCGATGACTCTATCTTCTGGGGCAAATGCAGGTTCCGAGCCCCAGACTTGTGACAGGTAATAATTGGTCGATAGATTGTAAGCATCCATATCACGACCTACGTTTACCCAAGATCCACGTACTTTTAAGAAACTGATAGGTTCAGGTAATTTTACAAGATTGGAAACAATGATACTGGAGGACACCGAAGGGTAGAAGTAAGATCTGTTGTTCTTTATCAGTGCCGAAGACCAGTCATTCCGCCCCGTAAAGGTCAAGAAAAGTGTAGCGTCCCAATCCATGGTCAGTGATCCATAAAGACCATACATACGCTTGTCAGTGCGGTAGTTGGATACGGTAGCCTGTTTTTTCGAATTTGTAAAATTGTATACATTGGGTACTATCAAGCCACCATTGGTTTCACCAGTCATGGTATTTCGATCCAACTCATTCCAGTTTACACCAGCCATCGCATCCACGGACCATTTTCCAAACTGTTGCTTTGTGGTTACCATGGCATTGATATCCAGTAGGGTCTCATCATAGGTTGCCTTGCTGTACTTGCCAGTTTCGCCATTTACCCAGGCATAAGGTTGAAAAGTTTCATTATTGGTGAATTGATAGTCATTACCTGCTTTTAAGATGAAATGTGTGTTTTTCCCAAAATCATAGTCAAAGTTGATCGATGATATCACCCTTTTTTTGGCGTAGGGCCTGATGTATTCGTAGGCGATGAACCACGGGTTTTGGAACCAGGCGTAGTTATAATTGCGCTGTTCATATCCTTCCCGTCCCTCTTTCCAGTAGTTTCTCAGGTCCATGATATCCGTATTGGCACCCATATACATTACCGTATTATAGAACACCTGGTCATTGGCATATCCTACTGGTGGGTAATTGTCCGTAAACAGATTGCTGTAATTGACATTCACGTCTACCTTCAACCGCTTTCGGATGGTGTAGTTACCGCCCACGTTAAGTCCTATCTGGTTGACCGAAGTATTCGGCACCATACCCTGTCTGTACATCTGGTTAAGGCCTATACTGTATCCACCATCTTTTAGACGTTGCGACAGCGATACATTATTGTTGGTCGTGGCACCACGCAGTAAAAAACGCTTCAGATTATTTTTATTGGACACCCAGGGCAGTGGTATCAGCTCTCCCGTTGTCGGATCTTTAGGGCTATTGTATTGAGTCGTTTCCCAGTAGCCGCTTGGTGTATTAGGATCTTTTTGATTTAATTTAGGCCCCCATATCCAGATATCATCATACAATCCGCCACCTTTACCATCTTTAAAAGCATATTGACCAAATTCGCCTTGTCCATATACTTCCTGTACCTCTGGAAATGAAATAAAACCAGCAGCCAACATATTGGATGAGTTGACCGCTATTTCTACCTCATCGCTCTTTCCCGAGTTTTTCGTGGTAATAACTATAGCACCATCAATACCTCTGGAACCATAGAGAACCGATGCCTGTGGGCCTTTCAGAACCGTGACACTTTCTATATCGTCGGCTGCAATCCCTCTAAAGCCGACATTTACAGGATTACCATTTACGACATAGAGAGGCTCTCGTCCGCGGAGCGTGATAGCAGCATCCTGTAATACTCCCGATCGGCTATTGACACGCAGGCCAGCGACCCGTCCTGCCAACATATCGATTACCTTATCTGATTTTACTTTTTCAAAAATCTCTCCTTTTACATTTTCGACAGCGTAGCCGAGACTGGATTCTGATTTTTTCAATCCCAGCGCCGTTACGACGACATCTTCCATTTCTTCCAGTTGCGCATGCATTTGAATTCTCAACGGCTCATTGTTTACAATTGAAACTGTTTTCGTTTCATAGCCTACATAACGGATAGTGATTACATCTCCGGTTTTAGCCACAATACTAAACTTGCCAGATTCGTCGGTCAGGGTATTCTGCTGTGCGCTGAATACAGAAGCCCCTATCAAAGGATCTCCTTTTTCATTCGTCACTTTACCTGTTATGGACTGTTGAGCCACGAGCCTTGAAGAAGTAGATGCTATTTCATCGATGACAATCACTCGATCTTTTACTTTCCAGGAAAGCTGAATTTCGGGGAGCACCTTTTCCAACAGTTGTTCCAGTGGCATTTCGTTTACGACAAGCGATATCCGTTTGTCCTTTACGATAGAATGGTCATATACAAAGTCATAAGCCGTCTGTTTTCTGACCTCTCTAAAGAAATCAATGACACTTATCGACTTTTTGTTTAGAGTGATGCGTTGAGCATTTACGTTTGGGCTGGCATGTACCAATACAGCTCCCAAGAATAAACTTAGCAAAGTGATACGCATAAAGACATGTTTAAGCGAGAGTATATTGGTCCTGCATAGCGAATTTTCGACTCTCGAGGTGGATGATCGATACCCCTTTCCGTTTATAGGAATAAGGAGACCGATCAACGGTTTGAATAAAATTTCATACATTTGATTTAAAGTTTTACGGTTTTCCGATTTGTGTTGCTACTCAATTTGATCATCCGAAAGACTGACGATCAGGAGTGTGCCAGCACTTCTGATTTTTTGCTTTTGGATGGATTGGGATTATATGATTTTTACCCGTATCCTCCTTTCTTGATTATTTGGGTTTACTTCTAGTTCAAATTTCACTTTACCCGTCATTTCCAGTATATTCAATACCGTATCCAATGGTTTGTTGCGTGCCACCATGCCGCTGAGCCGCAGGTCATTTCCCTTTTGGTCATACACGATGTCGATATTGTACCATCTTGATATTTGGGACATTACCTCATTTATTTCCGTGTCTACGAAGCTGAAATCTCCATTTATCCAAGCAGTGTATTGGCTATCGTCAACCTGCTTCTTCTGGATAGCGTTTTTACTGTCCACTATAGCTTGTTGTCCCGGCTCGAGCAGAAGACGTCTCTGTCCGCTCGATATTTTTACAGACCCCTCCACCAATGTCGTTGCCTCGAGATCTTTTCCATAAGCTTCTACATTGAAGGATGTGCCGAGTACGGTGATTTCTTGCTTATCCGTTTTGACTATAAAAGGTTTGGTCGCGTCATGAGTCACCTTGAAATAAGCTTCACCCTGTAATTCTATACGTCGTTCGCTACCTCCAAAATGGATGGGATACTTGATTTTGGTTTCCGCATTCAGCCATACCTTCGAACCGTCAGGTAGCAATAAGGTGTAGAAGCCACCCTTAGGCGTTTCAATATGGTGATTAGCGATATGGTTTAGCTTTAAATTGTCCGCTGCACTATAGGTTATTTCGCCATTAGCGTTCTTTGAAACCCGTATACCGTCTACTGTAGTAATTAAGCTGTTGGGCTGCAATTGGTCCAGGCTTATTTTTTCTCCATTTGCCAGTGTCAGTATGGCCGTACCATGGGCGGGGAGTATCTTTACATCCTCCAGCGATACCAGTTCAAAATGCGATCTGTTGTTCCATAACTGCCAAGCTACTATCGAGCCTGCCAACAGTGTTATGCAAGAAGCGACAGCGATCCATCTGCGCCAATTTTTCGATAGTCTTACAGGGCTTTTATTGATGTCATGCTGTATGCGTCCCAGTACCCCACTTTCGTCAAAATCAGGCGAATAAGCTTCGCCCTTACTTTCCATCAGGGAGAAGTAATCGTGGACAGCCTCTTCTGTTTTTGATATATCTTTAGCGTTATTTTTATCTTTCATCTACCTAACTAGACGAGATAAAAGACAGGTACCCCCAAAGGAAAGATTAAAAAATATAAAATATAATAAACATTAAGATGTCCAACTTGTTAGAAAGCGCTATTTTAAGTTTTTTAATTGCTATAGTTGTTTGGTTCTCTACGGTTTTGGGCGATATTTTGAGTCTTTGTGCAATTTCATGATTACTGAGTTGCTCTTCTTTTTTTAAGAAGAGAATCTCACCACAGCGTTGAGGCAGCTCTTTGATACCTTGGTTGAGGAGGTCATTTACTTCCTTCTGTAGCAGCGAAGAGTCTGTTTGTTCGCGAGCGATCAAATCTTTTACCTCCTCGATACGGATATGCACCTTTTTGGACCGTAGTAGGTCTATGACTTTATTGCGGGCGGCTCTATAGAGGTAGCCACGGATATTAGAGATCTCCAATTCCTTTCTTTTTACCCAGATTGTCGTAAATACCTCTTGTATGATGTCTTCGCTACAATTGCGGTCTTTGATCAGGTTTAATGTAGCCGTAAAAACAGAATTACTGTACTTATGATAAAGTGCAGCAAATGCACCTTGATTGTCCTTTACAATCTCGTTCCATAAGACCTCATCCGATTCCAAGTTTTCTGTCGACTTCATTTTACAAAGCTGTATGACGAATTACCACAATTAGTATTAAAATAAGATTGTTTCTGTGTTAAGTTTATGCTTATTGGTTATTTCGACGTTATTCTACTACGTAACTACTGACAAATATAGCGGTATAGTTTATTAAATCAAAAAGGGGATGAATAACGCATCATTATATTCTCGGTAGCATTAGTTGATCCCGGTAGATGCCAGACAAGTTTTCTGCAGCCAGGGTGATCATAGTTGTGTGTATAGTCAGTGCCATTGGCCGAATAGAGACAAAGGCTGCTCTATATACTGTGAAAAGTCCCGTTTTGTCTGTGTTGTGTATGATTATAATAATGTCGAATTTTATAAATTTGATAAAGAAAATACAAATGAGAAAACTAATATTGTACATATCATGTTCGCTGGACGGATATATTTTGCGATGGAGGAGCCTTTGTCGTCAATGAGTTGCTCAAAGAAGGACTTTTCGACGAGCTGATCATCTCTATTATTCCCGTTCTGTTGGGTGGAGGGACACGATTGTTTAATGCTGTGTACCCTTCTCAAGATCTGCAATTGCAGGGAAGTAAAAGCTTTGAAACAGGCCTGGTTCAGTTGCATTATAAAGTTTCCGTATAGAGAGGGACACGTTTTTATCATTGACAGGCAAACGAGAGCTGTAATGTTCTCTCCCCATATAACTACGAAGTCCGATAGGCGTCAAAGCATATCGGACTTTTATATTCAGCTATATCTGTCGGATGGTCCTTTGTCAACATAATTTAAATCGCTAGCTTTAAGAACACAGGTTAAGTGAAGGACGAAAAGAAACCATCCCATACTTAAAATTTACACAAATGGAACTCAGTAACATATTTCAATCGCAGAAGACGTTTTTCAATTCACACCAGACAAAAGATATTGGCTTTAGAAAGGAAACCCTGAAAAAGTTGAAAGGCATTTTAAAGGCCAATGAAAACCGTTTGTACGATGCCATTTACAAGGATTTTAGAAAAGGAAAATTCGATACTTCCTTAACGGAACTCAATCTCATCTATAATGAAATCGATTTTTTCCTGAAGAACCTGGACAAATTGAGCAAGCCCAAAAAAGTAAAAAACAGCATTGAGCCTGCAGCCCGGTAAAAGCCATATCCACTACGACCCATTGGGTGTAACATTGGTGATCGGTGCTTGGAACTATCCCTATCAGCTTACACTGGTTCCGATGATAAGTTCCATTGCAGCGGGCAATACCTGTATTGTGAAACCAAGTGAACTTCCCGAAAATACAATGCACCTTTTATCCGAATTGATCAACGACAATTTCCCTTCAGATTACTTATTCGTGGCAGAAGGTGGTGTTCCTGAAACAACAGAACTGATACAGCTTCGTTTCGATAAGATCTTCTTTACAGGAAGTCCGAAAGTCGGGAAAATAGTTTATGAAGCTGCTGCCAAAAACTTAGTTCCTGTAGTGCTCGAGTTGGGCGGAAAATCACCTGCTATCGTTACGAAGACAGCCGATTTAGAAGTCGCCGTAAAGCGACTCGTTTGGGGCAAATTCCTCAACGCAGGACAGACCTGTATTGCACCAGATTATCTTTTGGTAGAAGAAAGTGTGAAGCCCCAGTTGTTGCAATTGATAAAAGAAAAATTGGAGGAAGCCAATTATTATGATGGTGCAGAACATTATACCAGTATCATCAACAAAAGGAATTTTGACCGTGTTACTTCCCTTATCGATAAGGATAAAATCTTCTTCGGAGGTCACACCAACGACGACACTTTGTATATCGAACCTACCATATTGGACCATGTTGATTGGGATGATGCCGTGATGCAGGATGAAATATTTGGACCAGTATTCCCCGTAATCAGTTTCAATAACTACGATGACGTGTTGCAAAAAATAGTAGAAGGAGAAAAACCGTTGGCAGCCTACCTGTTTACAAAAAACGAAGAGGACAAATCCAAGTTACTCCACCTTGTCTCCTTCGGTGGGGGCTGTATCAATGATACCTTGATGCACATTGCGAGTGATTATCTGCCATTTGGTGGGATAGGAAATTCGGGGATAGGCAACTATCACGGTGCATATGGTTTTCTCGCTTTTACGCACCAAAAATCAGTTATTGAAAAGACAACTTGGGGAGAGCCTGACTTAAAATATCCGCCTTATTCCGACAAAAAAATGAAGTGGCTGAAAAGGCTGATGTAAACTATACAGTCTCTAAACAGGTTTTGATATACGTATTGATTTATCCCCTAAGAGAAGAGCGATTGTCAATGTTGAGTTTTTCAAAGATCACCTTTAGATGATACTTCACCGTATTCTCAGAAATAAAAAGAATATCTCCTATTTCCTTATTCGTTTTTCCTTCTCGAATCAGATCTATAATTTCAATATGCCGCTTTTTAAGGTCATATTTCTCCAGATTCAAAAGCACATTATCATCTTCTTCGCGATGTTCCTTTCTATTGACATACGACTCAAGCCGCGCCCGCATATGCACGACCTCGTTTTCCATTAATATTCTTCGCTGCTTATTCGACTTCAAAAGCTTAAAGAGAAGAAACAGCAATGCAGATAATAATACAATGACGCCCGTTAGTGCAATCGTCATATTCTTTCTGTTCTTTAACGTTATATCATTCCTTTGTTGCAGCAGTTCTTTTTCTAAATCATTTAGCTTACCGCTACGATTAGCTGCATCATACTTTCTGCGTTGTTTTGTTACTTCAAGTTGAGCTAAATAAGCGTCTTTATAATTTCCATTGTCTGCGTAAAAATAGATAATAGTTTCCAGCATGGTAATCTTATAAAGATCAATGCCAAACTGTTCGGCATACGACATCCCTTTCTCATAAGCGGCAATCGCTTTATCCTGCTGCCCCATTAAATTGTAAAGTTCTACCTTTACTTTATACACTATCGGAAGATGCTTGGGACTCTCTTTCTCCAAAAGCAGAATACAATTGTCATAAATAGCATTTGCAACAGAATAATTGCCCTTATGCATTTCCAAATGTCCCATAATACATTCATAAATAGCGCGGGTCTCGCCATCAATATGTTTTAGTTTTTCGGGTGTGACCTGTTGTAGAAGTGCAGCAAATTCTTCGTTTCTTTTAGTGTCAAAATAAATAAAGAGCTTTTCAATAAGGACACGGCTGCTTGCTGATTCTGCAAAGTCAGTTCCCTGTCCGACTTTATCCGCAAGATCTAAATTGATAAGTGCGCCAGTATAATTGTATAGACTTTTATAAGTTAATGACCGCAGCAAGTAGGCGTGAAATAAGTCATGAGCCGTAGAACTAGAGCTGCCTATTATTCTATCAAGCACTAAAATAGACTGCTCATGTTGGTTTTTATCATTGAGACCTAATATTTCCACCTTTAAAGAGTCTGGATTGGTTTTTTGAGCAAATCCAACAGTAGTAACAAAGAAAGCTATGTAGACAAATAGAAGTCTGCAAAAATTAAACATAAAGAGCTAAATGACTTGATTAATATGCTTTTTGATTAAGAGAGATTAACAAAGCAAATATAAACAAGATTTATTAATTAGTACCGTATTTATTTATTGCCTTTCGCTAAATACTATACTGAGGCAATACTCTTGCAACTTACGACTGTCCAACTGAGCCAGGCATTTATTTTGGTTACCTATTCTATCTTGCGGTTTAAGATTATCAGTTCCCTGTTTTTATCTCGTCCTTCTGTCATCGGGTAGAATACAACTGCATAGCTGTTATCCTGAGTCTTGTTGATACTCGAAATAACCAAGTTGGATCGTTTTAGCTCCAAAACTTCCTCCGTCAACAAGTTTTTATATCCCTTTTCTCCTTTACTGTAAAATATTTCTAGTAACAGGTCATTCTTCGTGGTGAACCAACCATTGCCAAATTCCCCATTAAACCTCGTGACAAAAGTATCTTCCGCTATTTTAACAGGTCGCCATGTATTGAAAAACGGATCCTTTATATCAAGGAGCTCCATGCGTGAATTTTCACCATTTTCATCCACCATCTCTATACTGATTTTTCCTTTTTCTTGAGCAAGCAGGTAGGACCTTTTGTTAAAAGATAGACTCAGGATCTGCAAAAAGAATTTTGAACTGGTTTTAAATCTTCGCTGCCTGATTTCATTACCTTTCTCGTCTATTTGCCTGTGCAGCCAACTATTTCCTTCTTTTGTAAGCAAATGGATTTCGTTGTTTTCAATAAAGATCTTGTTGTCTCTCGGAAGCTGTACTTTAATATTATGCTTCTTTTTTATCACACCGTTCTTAAATTCGATTGCCAGCATTTTGTCCGGTTTGGTATCCGACCAAAAGTCAACATCATAAAAAATTGAAAACTGGTTTGAAACTCCGACAAAATCACCGACAAAAGGTCTATTTCCTTTCGGTAAATCTATGTTTTCCCTATTGAAAACAGGGATGCTGATTTCCAGTTCCTTGTCAGGATGGTAGGGGACAAGAGAAATATAATTTTCTCCGTCTGGGGTTAAAAACTGTGTAGGAAGAATTCCATCATCTTCTACAAAACTTTCTATCGTACCATCTATACCAACGATGGTGTAAACCAAATTATAAGACCCATTCTCATTGTATACATAATTAGTCAAAAGGCTTTGTGTACCAAATGAAATACTGTCTTTAGCCGAGATTTCGACTTCCGTAAGCAACGTAGTTATTACTCCAAAGTTCGTCCTTTCGACCGTTGTCTCCAATGTGTCTATCTTGTCAATATTTTTCATTTCAATCAAGCAATATACGTTCTCTAGTTCTTCTCCATCAGTATGATCTTCTTTGTTCGTTTTCGAACCCAGTATCTTTCTGAAAAAGCTCATTGTATGGTCTGATAATTAGTTGTTAAATTGCTTTACTACAGTTTGCCATATTACCTAATCGTAGATAATACCATCTTAACTATCTGATTTATTGTTGTTTTTTCGTTAGGTGTTCATTTTCCACTAGGAGCAAATTTTCGGTATAACTTTTATCCGCATCTAAGCCAAAAGCCTTGAATATTTCTCGCTTTATGGCAAGGTTCGTTGGATTTCTTAGGTCAAACTGAGTGTCGTATTTTGCGGCTTCACTCTGCCAATAAGGTAAATTCGATTTGGCCTTGATACAGTCTTCAAGGCTAGCAGTATCCAGACCAAAGCCCGAACTTTCTTTGCGATACGGATTTTCTTCATAGCCCAAATAGAGGCTGTCATCTTCATGTAGGAGGTAGCGATCAAACACTTGTATATCTAGAGTGCGAAACAACATTCCATATTGAAGATAAACGGTCCGCGGTGAGTCGCTACTGATACTTTTACTATAAGAAATCAGCATATCATACTCTTGTGTTTGCAAGGGAAGATGGCCAATTATGGGGTTTTGTCCGTAGTAAAAATGATTGTCCATGATGATTTGAGAAGGCAGCGCAGGCATTTGAGCAAGTGCTTGTAAATCTATGGTTCGGGTATCACTTATTTGGTGGTATATCTTGACAAGAAGGCATTTTCCCATGAGGTTTGTCAAACCAAAATGTTCGTCTCGCTTTATTTTATTGGTTTTAATCTGCTTTTGAACATCGAGGAGGATACGTCCAAATCCCCATTGGTTTCTTCCTATCTTGAAAGCAAAAAAGTCACCCTCAGCATACTTACAATGCTGTCGATGGGCTTGACTGAATTGCGTAATCGCCTCTAACTCTTGAGGGGTGGTATCTGCGATCCATCGGTCTAACCACAGCGGCAGGTCTTTTAGCTTTTGATTGGGCAACTGTTCGCTGTAAAACGAG
The DNA here is from genome assembly GCF_000416985.1 of Sphingobacterium paucimobilis HER1398. GTDB lineage: Bacteria > Bacteroidota > Bacteroidia > Sphingobacteriales > Sphingobacteriaceae > Sphingobacterium > Sphingobacterium paucimobilis. The sequence continues at coordinate 72,907 of NZ_ATDL01000022.1, read as the reverse complement.
GTCTGTGTGGTATAATTGGACAGCGATAGGTATTCATTCCAAAAGGAAAAATAAACACCAATACCCTTAAAGGATTGAGAGGCCGTAAAATTGAGCTTTTTGCTCTTGCCTTTAGCAGTTTTAGGTAGGAGGATGCTTCGATTCTCTGCTGTTTTTTCATGGAGACTGCGCTCGGTATAGCCCTGTTCGCCCACACTTATTTCTTTGCGTATCGTATCTCCCTCAAAGTAATAGTATTTGTCAAACAATGAAACCCGTTCCCAATGAGCTTCAACAGGTTCAAGACCTAAATACTTGCGTTGTTTATTTGAAAGTTCAAATGCTGGAGTATTCATTCTATTTCGTACTGATTTTTATTTTCTTCTTTTTTCCGTAAAAATAAAGATAAAAAAGAAAGTAGGCTATGATTAAAAATGAATATCAAACTAAGTTTTCTTTTTACTTTTATAAAAAAGAAAAACGAAGGACGAGTCAACTTGTCTTTTTTGCTTGCTGTTATGAAACAAGAAGAAGAAATAACGATCTGCATCCAATTGATCAATTGGATGCAAGACTATACCTTGCCCAATGAAGTGATCATATCGCGTATTGATACCCAAGACTTTCTGGCTAAATCCCTTATTCTCGATCGACAAAGAAAGGGGAAAACGCTAGGAAAATCATTACAACAGCTAGTAAGACAAGCCCTTGAAGCGCTTGAACAGGCGGATCCAGCACTTGAGGTACACAACCAACGGTATCCGTATTCCTTTCTCGATGTGGTCTATCGCTTGTTGCAAGCCTGTGAAAATGAGAACGTATCTACCAGTTCTTTACAAGGCTATATAGAAGCGTCAACGGATGAAATTTTGCAGAGTCGATTGGTCAATTTTACCATTGAAAAACTAGTGTTGGAGGACGATATAAAAACAAGCCTAACGCTGATTCCTAAAATAAAGGACACGTCGTATCACTACAGCAGTTATCGACTGCTGGCCCACTATTATGCTGGTCGTGGAGATAAAGCAAATTTTCTTCAGGTCTTGAAAAAATGTGATGCGCGAAAAGATATTTATGACTTGGAGGAAATCAAGACCATTTTTATTGAAAACTATGCTGCTCAACATCTTTTAGAAGAGGTAATAGCGCTAGTTCAGAGCAAACCCTTTGGCCCTGCGTATTATGTGGCGGCTTTCTTGCCTTTAGTGAAAAAGGAGCCGTTTAATGCTATTCAAACACTATTGAATGCTCCAGCGTTTGAAGTTCCTGGTCTGTACTTGCAGGAAATGATCCTGACAAATGCTTTTCGCTATAACAAAGCCAATCAAACCCCTGCGAACTTTGTTCTCTTACAGCAGCTGTTGGATGCAATTCCAGCTAGAGTGCGATGGGCTCCCTCAGACTTTAGTTTAAAAGACAATTTGTGGTCCTTTACGGCTGATGCGTTACTGGCCAATCAACGGGTTGATTTTACTGCTGAATTATTGTATTGTAGCAAGAAAATTAGCGCCAAGATAATCAAAGATAGCCTCAAACAACAACTAAAAACCTACCGTAAGCAAGAAGATGAATGATTTTAAAAAAAGAATCAGTATGCCCAGGTAGATTTAATAATGTTTTATCTATGTTTGGTCTTTCAGAGGGAGAATTCAAAGATTTTTAAATAAGACATACGATCGTTAATGATAACGATTTGGAGTTACGAGATAAAAAATTAGCATGAGAATAATGAAAAACTACTGTATTATTTTCTTTTATATTTTTTTTGGTCATTTTTCATTATTAGCACAGCGTGCTGAGTACGTGCTTTTTGATAAAGATATTTTAAGTGAGAAATACCAAGGCATTACAATAAATCGTATGTATGCAGATCTTGAGCCTATAGAAGATAAGTTTCCCGATATCACTATTTACAACTACTACTTTAGATTTGTGAAGAATAGTGGTAACTATGATCTTTACACAAAACGGTATTTAGAAATAAAGAATTCTTTAGGTATTTTGAATGAATATCCATATGATATATTGATTACAATTACTCCATTGTCAAAGGATAAAATTGGTAAAAAAAACATCACACAAGCGGTATCTACAGGGGAGATTACATTTCTACCAATAGACAGTGTATTGACTCGGGCAAAGCAAGATATATTCTATGCTCAGTATGCTCCATTAGGTATTTTTGAAAGAAAGGTAGAGGTTAATTTGAAACGTACCGATTATGAGTTAGTTGTGAAGGAGGGAGGGCAGTATTTTCATCTAGAAAGCGAAGCGTTGACCGAAGCTTATTATATCGATCTCAATGTTGTTATAGAACCTGCTTTGATGGATGCATGTGGGATATTGCGCTCAATCCGATTTGAAAACAAGGAAAGCTATCTGAAGGGCAAATGGGGACCTATCGGTGCGCATCATAAAAGGTACGAGGGAAAGATTTTATTAGATACTATTGTAACCAATCCCTTTTATCCCAAATATCGCATTAGAAGATACTGGACAAATATTATTTATTTAGCGTCTGCCACACAAGGTAAATTAGCAGGCATGGACAATAAATGGTATGCGATTGATGGTATAGGCGACTTCGAGTTTATGGATGGATTAGGTATTATCAACGGTAATTTTCTAGATTATTTTTACAACTCTAAAAAGAATTACTACCCTGACAAAGAATTAAATAAAACCTATAATCTATATTTCCGCACACGTAAAATCAATGGTTTAAAGCCTAAAGACTATATTTCAAATATCTATTTGAAGCGTTTTTCAAGTTTATGAGGTATCTTATACAGATAGGGCTAGGTCACGCGGTGCTGATTATATCATTTAAGCTCCTGAGGGAGTAAATCCACAGGCTTGAAGCTAGCACCCGTGTACCGATCCGAAAACACAAAATTTAAGAACCAGGCAAGCAACTCCGATTTTTTTGGAGTGGTGATATCATAACCTCCCATCATCAAGTAGGCAATAGGTGTGAGCAGTGTTCGCGCAAAACCAGTTGCTATAAGCTGCAGTTTACTGTTGTGCTTAATTAACAGCTTTCCCCATCGCACAATAGGATAACTGTATCATTGTCCGACTCGTCATACAATATTTAATCTATTGTTAATAATCTCTTTACTATTTGTTTTTCTCTCAAGGTTATGTTTGTTAAACATTTCGGTTGCAAATATTCTTTTATCGATAATCAACAATTTAAAATTTAATTTAATTAATTACAAGTAGTGGTGCAGAAATTGAATTTAAAAACTAAAAACTCGTTTACCCTTTTCTTTTGTTTCGCTTTATTGGTTGTTTCCTGTCGCAAGGACAATGATTTTTCCGTCAAGGATATTCAGAACAAAGTTTCTTTTACAAGTGCAATCGAAGGGCTCCCGATGACCCGTACCAGTGGTACAAAATGGGATATGGGGGATGCTGTTGGAATTTTCATGTACTCCCATGGCTCCACACTGACAACAGACGCTGTAGTCGACAATGGCTTTAACAAGAAATATACCACTACTGGCAATGGTAATTTTTCTCCTGTCTCCGCAACAGAACAACTAACGTACCCATCTGGCAGTAAAGTAAGTTTTGTAGCATACTATCCTTACCAGTCCACGGCCAGCTTAACTCCGGCGATAAGCATCACAGACCAGAGCAATCAAACAGCTTTAGACTTTATGTATGCCCAACAGACCACAGGATGGACCGGAGCACAAGGGCCTGTAGCCCTGTCATTCAGCCGACAGATGACCAAAATTGAGATCAAGTTGAAAGGAAGTGCTCTTACTGACGTAAAAGCGGTATTCAAAAACAGTGCGTCAACAGGTACTTTTGACCTTGCTACTGGTCAGCTGCTCGTAGACGCGACAAGCCTACAGGATATTAACGCTAAAATATCAGTCAATGGAACAGGGGAGACACTCGTGGAATGGACGTTATTCCCAGGTGCGGTAAAGGATCCGGGGCAGGTCGTATTTACCAAATCGGATGGTAAGAGCTATATCTGGAAATTGCCTGCAGGAACGACCTTTGCTAAAGGACACCGCTATCAGTATGATATAACGCTCGGCAAAGACGATGACGTCACACCGATACCAACGGGATCCTATATGGAGCTACCTCTAGTTCAAGAAACAGCAACATTGAAATACAGCCTAAAGATGAGTACAGCCACCAAGCGTAATTACTCCATGTTGTATGATACGAAGAATAAACTGGCCCTATGGGTGGCTTACCCATTAAGCAGTGACTATTTGGGCGGACAGGACCGTACCGATGATTGGGGATACGACCCTGATTATAACAGTACATTGCAGGCATTGCTGTCCAAAGGCTACCCCAATAATCAGTCCTTGCTTATCGACCGCGGACATCAGCTGCCTAGTGGTGACCGAACGAAAACTTATCAGGAAAATGCTTCGACATTTTACTATACCAATATGACTCCGCAGAACAGGCCACTTAATCAAGGAGTATGGGCGGAGCTGGAGAATAAGATAAGAACCTGGACCGGACAATCTGGAGTGGATACGATGTATGTAGTAACCGGCGCTATGGTAACTACTGCGGCAGACCAGAATATTGATTACGTGAAAGATAACGCCAATACTAATGTAGCCAAACCAAAATACTACTATAAGGCCCTCGCCATGAAAAAAGGAAACACCTACTATACGATAGGGTTTAGAATGAATAATGCTAATCCTTCGTCAAAGGATTATATGACCTATAAAGTAAAGGTCGAGGAGCTGGAAAAAGAGACCGGTTTTACATTTTTTCCAGCCTTGAGCAAGGAATCCAAAGGTAAGATTGACGAAACTGTGTGGAGAAAGTAAGATATAGAAATATACAATAATCTATTAATTGATACTGATAATTTGAGAAAATGAAAAAAAAGCAACTTTTAGGTGCTGCTTTAGCACTGATCGTTCTGGGTAACTCCTGTAAGAACGATGACTACAGGAATGTAGGTCCAGAAAACGATGGTAAAGTTTCCTTTACGTCTTCAATAGGAAACGGCATCAGTACACGTGTATCGGGCAATAACTGGGATGCCAACGATGCTATAGGTGTATTTATGAAACAAGGAGCAGGCTTAGCCAGCCCTCTCGCAACAAACAAAAAATATACGACTAGCGGTAATGGCAACTTCACAGGCCAAGGCGCCGAGATCATCAACTACCCAGAAACCGGTGCTGTGGATTTTATCGCTTACTACCCATACTCTGCTACGCTATCCGGTACAAATCTACCTATTGATGTAACAACGCAAACCAATCCAGCTGCTATCGATGTACTGTACGCTAACAATGCTACAGGATTGACAAAGGCTTCGCCAACGGCTAATCTTAGCTTTAGCCATAAGCTAGCTAAAATAGAACTAACTGTAAAAGGTGGAACGGGAGTGCCAAATGTAAACGGACTACAGGTTGTTTACAATGGAATCAATACTACCGCTACAATGGACCTTGCTACAGGTACGGTGACGGGTGCCGCAAATGCTAAGAATGTGACAGCTAAAGCAACGGCTGGTACAGGAAGCCAATTGGTAGAAGCGATTGTTATCCCTGGAAGCTACGCTGCTAAAGAGGTGATATTCACCTTGGCATCGGGAACGTTCAAATGGGCAATTCCGGCAAATACGTCGTTCGAAGCAGGTAAAAAATACACCTACGATATCCAATTGAGTACAGGATCGACTGGTAATGAGGTCGCAGTGACTGGTGCTGGTACCATTACAGACTGGACAACAGTACCAGGTGGTTCATTCAATGTGGATGGTGATGGAGGCACAGATCCAGGACCAGACCCCGGAACGGGTACGGAGCAAACGTTGTTTTTAGAGACCTTTGGAACAGCTCCTGCATCTAAAGATTTTCCAAAATCCAGAATTGCAGAGTTTCTAGATTTCTCCGAGAAAGGAGTGAAATATTCAGATCAAGATCCTGCTAATTATGTCGATATACGTGCTACTTCAACCATGGATCCACATGTATGGATACCTGCTAATAGAACTACAGGCTTCAAGATTGAAGGTATCAATACAACCGGAGCTACCAAGCTTAAGTTATCTTATGATATAACTGCAAACGGTGGTGGCGCTTCAGTTAAAGTCATCAAGGTACGTGCAAATGGACAAGAACTCACGGTTCCTGCAGGGAGTATCGCAACTAGTAATACCTATGTAGCGGTAAACATCGACGCTGGAATTCCGACAGGGAACAGCCTGACATTAGAATTTTCAACTACGAATACCGAAAACACAGTGGGTTACCGTATCGACAATATTAAGCTGGTCGGTACAAAATAAACAACAGAACACAGTTCAAACCCAAGAGGGGGCATTATGCCTCCTCTTGTATACTTTTTACCTAAAATAAGATTATGCGGCAGACTTTGTACGTATTATTTTTTCTCATCGGTTACATCAGTGTGGGCTATGCACAGCAAAAAACAGAGCTCCGTGGTATACTGATCGATGAAAAAAACAACATACCCCTACCTGGGTTGACTGTATCGCTGGAGAAGAATAAACAACAGACGATCAGCAACATGGAAGGGGCATTTCTCTTTGTCAGCGTCGAGCCTGGCGAAGACTACCTCTCGGTAACGGGAGCAGGAATACGCCCTTACAGGGTTAAAGTAGAGCTAAAGAAGGGAAGTGATAATACACTCGAACCGATTTTATTAACCTCAGTCCCTCAGATCGACATGCAAACAACAATGGGAGTCATCGACGATGATATCCTGCAGGATGAGGGTAATGTTCAAGGACAGGATATACGTTCGTCCGTCATCCTATCCAATGATATCTATTTGAATAAAGTTGGATTCAAACTTTCTCCATTTCGGTTTCGCGTGAGAGGATACGATCCCTTTTATGAACAGACCTATATCAATGGAGTACTGGCCAACGATCAATACCGAAAGGTATTTAATTATGCATCTATCGGTGCACTCAATGACCTGACCCGTAATGGAGATGTGGTCAATTACAATAACAGTGGCAGTTTCACTTTCGGTTCCATCGGTGGAGCTGAAAATATAAATATGCGGGCCAGTTCCTACGCCAAAGGCGGAAAAATCACGGGTTCTTACACGAACAGGAACTATTATTCACGAGGTATATTCAGCTATTCAACAGGTCTTATGGACAATGGCTGGGCCTTTACAGGTGCTGTTGGTGGCCGATATGCAGACAAAGGATTCATTGAGGGTACCTCTTATGAAAATGTATCTTATGCACTTTCTATGGAGAAACAATGGGCTGAAGGCGCGCATTCGCTCTCTCTGGTCACATACGGATCACCTGTCGTCCGTGGACAGCAAGGCGCTTCCTTTCAAGAGGTATATGATCTAGTGGGCAATAACCTATACAACCCAAACTGGGGCTATCAGGATGGTAAGGTACGCAACTCACGCATGGTAACGGCCTACGATCCTACAGCGGTACTCTCACATATCTGGAAAATAGATGAGAAGACGACATTGACATCAGGCGGTCTGTTACATTATGGTCGCTATGCCAGCTCAGCGTTAAACTGGTACAACGCGATGGACCCGCGTCCCGATTACTACCGCTACCTGCCTTCTTACCATAGTATGGACCCCAACACGACAGACCCGAATACCGTTGATTTCTACTATAACTTATGGAAATCAAACGATACGCGTGTCACGCAAGTAAATTGGGATGAACTGTACCGCCAGAACATGGATCCAGAAAATAGGTATAAAAATAATGGAGCCGCACTATATATGGTAGAAAAGAGACATTCAGACCTTCTGGAAGGAACGTTGAGTTCGACATTCAACAAGCTATATGATAATAATATGCGTCTATTAGCTGGTGTGGAAGCCCGCAAATCCAGATCATATCAATACAAAACTGTTAGTGACCTCTTAGGGGCAGACTTTGTGCTGGATAAAGATAAATTTGCCGAACGAGATAATCCAGGAGATGATGCCATCAAACAGAACGACCTACTATATCCGGACCGTAAGGCTTATGTAGGAGACATCTTTGGTTACGACTTTGACATCGATATCCAGTCCGTCAATGCCTGGATCACCAATCAGTACCAGACCTCAACTATCGATTTCTACTATGGAACGAAATTGACCTACACCGATTTTCAGCGTACGGGCAACATGAAAAATGGACGTTTCCCGAACAGTTCATACGGACCAGGCAAGAAGCACAGTTTCGTAGACTATATGCTCAAAGGTGGAGCCACCTACAAATTCAGCGGTAGGCACTATCTATCGGCCAATATGAGCTACCATACCGAAGCACCTATACCAGACCGCGCTTATGCGATGTCGCGTGTTACGGATCAAGCCGTCAAAGGACTACAGAGCGGTAAGGTATTTGCGACTGATATCAACTATATCTTCTCCATGCCCAGTTTATCTGGACGGGTATCTCTTTTTCAGACCAATTTTTACGACCAGCAGGAACGAATGGCCTATTACCACGATTCTCAACGGACATTTGTATTCCACAATCTGACAGGTGTAGATAAAATAAACCGCGGGATAGAGGCCGCAGCTACGTATCGCCTGGATGACAATTGGAGCTTTGATTTTATCGGCACGATGGCGGAGTACTTCTATAACAATAATCCGCTGGGTATCATGAATGCAGAAAACGGTAAAATCATCGACCAGGAGGAACAGGTCTACATGAAGAATCTTTATGTCTCCGGTACTCCACAGTTTGCCGGTGTACTGGCAGCACGTTATTTCTACAACTATTGGTTCTTCGAACTCAGTGCCAATGCCATCGGCCGGAACTACCTTTCGGCGGCGCCTCTGCGAAGATTGGCATCGAACTATACCGCAATCAACCCAAACAATGAAAAGGACCTAGCAGCCTACAATGCGCTGACACAGCAGGAGCGTCTGGATGATGTAGTCACTTTTGATGCCTCAATCGGTAAGATGTTCTATCTGGCAAACAGAAGGGCGGTTAACTTCAATTTCTCCGTTATCAATCTGCTGAACAATAAGAATATCCGTACCGGTGGCTACGAACAGGGACGCTTGGATACGACTTACCCTAACCGTTTTGCGTCCCGCTATTTCTATATGCAGGGACTGAATGTCTTTTTGAATGCTAGTTATAGATTCTAACATACGATGAATATGAATACGATAAAATATTTACTCTTTGCGCTGTTATTTGTTGCGCTCAATACCTCTTGCGAACGAGAATACGCCGCTCCTCCATTGAATGAACCCAAGTATGAAGGGGCACTCGACAATATCACCATCCAACAACTAAAAAAACGCTTTGAAAAAATAACCGATCCGCAGCTGATCGAAGAAGACCTCATCATCAAAGGGATCATAACTGGAAATGACGAATCGGGCAACATCTACAAGCAGCTCTATCTACAGGACGGTTCGGCAGCAATCAATATCGGTGTCGACCAGAATGCGATGTATGCCAGCTACCAAGTGGGACAGGAGGTCTACCTCCATCTGAAAGACCTATATATCGTCAAGTATGGGGGAGAATTACAGATCGGCATGAATAAAACAAATGCCAACCGTATTGCCTGGGAAATATTCAAGTCAAAAACTTTTACAAACTCTTGGCCCAATGCCGCTAAAGCGCAACCTAGACTTGTTCAGTTGAATGCTTTGACCGACGACATGGTGCATCAGCTTGTGGAAATACGTGATGTTACCTTTACAAATGGAGGTAAGAAGCCTTTTACAACCGGCGATGCGACGACCAATGAACAGATCAAGAATGCATCGGGCAATGTATTGGATGTGCGCACCAGCAACTATTCGGACTTTGCCAAAGACATCTTACCACAAGGAAAGGGAACATTGATCGGTATACTGGGACGCTTTAATGGGGGATGGCAATTGTTGTTACGCACTAAAGCCGATGTTAAAGATTTCGACGGCAAGGCTCCAGAACCAGAGAAACCACAGGAGGGAAGTTTTTTTAAGGAAACGTTCGGTATTGGCCCATACCTGTCGGGCAATAGGCCAAAGTTGGCAGATTTTACGGGTTTCGATATGAAGGCTCCTATTCAGTACAGTGATGCATCAGGATTGGTTGACATACGGACTGTGACTGGAGACAACAATGCGTATATATGGCTTCCGGCTACGAAAGATGCCACGGTGAAGATCACTGGTATAAACAGCTTGAACAAGGGCGATATTACCCTGAAATTCCAACTGGCCGCTAATCTATTTGACCCAGGAACTACAGCTAATATGAATAACATTAAGGTTAAAGTGAATGGGGCATTTGTTAATGTACCTGATAAGGCTTTATCGAATGCCAATGGGGATAATGGTAAGTTCTATACCGTATCTATTCCAAACATTGCGAAGAGTGAACAACTGATACTCGAATTTGTATCCGGTGCAGAAGCCAATAAGGTAGGATTCCGTTTGGATAATATCGAATTGATCGGAGGAGCATCGACAGGTGGTTCGGGTGATCCAATCATCGTGGGTCCGGCTAAGTAACACATAGATATGAGAATATTGACTAATAATATAAGATATATTATGGCTTCCCTGCTGCTATTGGCAGGGAGCCTTAGCCTTTGTGCCCAGCAGAAAAAGTATCAGGTATATACGGCCGCGTTCTATAATTTGGAAAACCTGTTTGACACGGAACTGGATTCAGCTATAATGGACACGGAGTTTACACCTCATGGTGCTAATCATTGGACACCCGAAAAATACCGTAAGAAACAAGCTAACATGGCCAAGGTCCTGTCGCGTATCGGACGCAAATACAGTAGTAGCGGGCCAGCTTTTATCGGCGTATGCGAGATTGAAAACCGCAGGGTTCTGGAGGACCTCGTCCGCCAACCGGCACTGGCATCTTCTGGCTATGAAATAGTGCATTATGACTCGCCAGACCGCAGAGGCGTAGATGTAGGACTTTTGTATAACCCTCGTCTTTTTGAGGTACAGGGGTCGAAGGTATTTGCGTACCATAAAGAAGATCTACCGGATTATACGACCCGCGACATCTTGTTGGTGAGCGGCAAACTGGCAGGGGAGGAAATGCATGTCTTGGTCAATCATTGGCCTTCGCGCTATGGGGGAAAGTCGTCCGCACTGCGCGAGCACGCCGCCAGCATGGTACGTCATGTTACCGATTCACTATACAAGCAGAATCCAGAGACAAAGATTGTAATCATGGGAGATCTTAATGACGACCCTGTGGATAGAAGCGTACGGGAGGTACTGGGGGCTAAAAAGAATCCAGAAGAAGTAGCAGAAGGAGGATTGTTTAATACGATGTGGAAACATTATGATAGGGGAGTGGGCTCGCTGGGCTATCAGGGCAAATGGAATCTTTTTGATCAAATAATAGTATCAGCTTCCTTATTGGGAGAGGATCGCTCCACTCTCCGTTATTGGAAATCAGAAATCTATAACCCAGAGTATTTAATTACGCAAGAGGGAAGATATAAAGGATATCCCTTGCGTACATTCTCGGGAAATGTTTTTCTAAATGGCTATTCAGATCACTTTCCTACCTTGATATATCTGGTGAAAGATCTAAATTAACCCCTATTCCTTAAGGCATAATACCTAATATAACCGCGAAGTCCGATATACATCTGGGCATATCGGACTTCGAAATTCATTACTCCTAAAGTGGTAGTATGAAAAATATAATGTTAAACGCCTAGCGTTTTAAAAATTCTTTAGGTATAGGATGCTTTTTTAAAAATTCTATAGCCTCCTCATTTTTCTTTTTAAAGAATGTAGAATTACTATAAATTCTTTGACGCTCTAGTGCCGTCGTGTCATCTATATCCTTATTGCTTTTATTTTTATCTGTGTTCATAGTTTTAAAGCTATTGATTCAATAATCTAGTTATTTGGTCATACCAAGATACGACTATTGATAAGCGTATTGTAAAAAAAACAACTAACTCAGGAGATTGGAAATCAATGCGTTTTTATAACTTTATAGGAAAACAAATAAATCTGATATCCTATTCACAACTGAAAATAACAATTAAGTATATGAAAAAAATTATGCTTATTATGGTCATTTTGTCTTTTTTATATTCGGCCATTCACGGACAACAGAAGGGAACAAATCTTAGTGTAGATCAAGAAATTGATTGGTTGTTGTATTATAAACGAGAGTATGAAAAATACAGTGCGTTTGCAAATGTGAAAAATGATTTTACCAAAAAAAATATTAATAAAAAAGACTCGATTTATAAATTGTATACTGGTCAGATTGAATACATACGAAAGTCTCCTGATAGGTATCTGACGCTTATAAATAGTAGTATTCAAAAGAATAAGGTAGAGTATGATGGACCACCTAACATTGTTTATGACTACGTAAACTTTGCTCTTCCATATGATTCGGATTTGCATTCCATCACTCGATTGGAATTATATCAAGTGATTAAGAAATATCTGTTTGATCAGGATGATACAATATTGCCACATAGAACAGAGGCATATATAAAAGCTGGAGGGAAAGAAAATTTACCAATGCCGCTCAATAGATAGTTATATCTTTATAGTTTATCAATAGCTACAATGCAGCATATTATTTTTTCTAGAAAACCTCTTTTCATTATGAACATGCACAAAAGTATTTCCACACTTATACTGACCTTTTTCGGTCTGATTATGCTGACGTCTTGTGATCGGAATAATATTGGCGAGTGGGAGATTACCGATCTCTCACAGGATACCCTGCTCACCGCAAGCACAACAGCCAAGTCTGTTGCAGTTATACTGCTTAAAGTCAAAGGATATGCAGACGATTCTATTAAGGTTCATGGAATACGCATTCCCGGTGGCCCAATTGATATTGATATTAGGTCCGATTGGTATGACCAAGAAGTGAAAGTAGGGTTTGATCCCTACAAAGCTACAAAAGGCTACCTGCGTATACAGTATCATGTCCCGTCTGCGTATTGAATTAGGGAAACTATGGAGGATATTTTACAAGCGATTAAGGTAAGGAGAGCTTTATCAACTATTACAAAGGCATCTTCACCACTGCCGCTTTAGAGAAGATTACAGGCATCAATCAGCGTCAGCTGCAATATTCTCATCAGGATTGAAAAAGCCCCGCCAGCCGCAGCTTAAGAAGTTAGAAGAGGGCTTCACCGTCTGGCAGCAGAGCTACAGGCTGCGGAGTTGATATAAAACCCAATAGTACATTAGGCATCTTTAACTAAACACCCCCTCAAATAAGCGCCGAAGAGATGTTGTCCCGTGTTGCATAATAATTTCAGGAGATCACAGGTCTCCGTATCGAAGAAACAGAACTCCTGAAATAGATACCCTCAGGATCATAAATACAAAAAAGCTGAACACCACGTTCAGCTTTTTCTATTTCGGCATACTGATTAATTTTTGCTAACTTAATATGTTCATATACAAATATGTATGTATTGACAAATAGTGCTTAAATTATCGATAACATTATGGGCCAACAATTATTAAACCACGAATCAAAATTAAGAGTATATCTCCATGATAAACCAGAGTTTCCAAACATTCGGAGAGATTCCAGTTCCCCATGTCAGGATCCTGCTGTTAATTTTCAGGAACACATTTTCGGAGATTCCTGGGTCAAATGCCATACTGTTGAAGGTAAAAATGTCCTGTTGCAACAGTTCATGTGTTTTACGGAAGCAGAACAGAAAATATTTACTATTCCAGCACAGCCAGTAGTTAGCTTTCATATACAAGTGTACGGAGATTTCAAGATGAAATTTGTTGAAGAGCAAGACAGCAGGCCCTATATTAAAGGACAATGCTCTTTATTTTGGCAAAATGATCATATTCTTTGCTGTGAACTGCCGCAATATGAATCAGATTTTTTTACGTTACATTTTCGGTCCAGTCACTTTTTAGATATGTCACACCGATTCCCACTATTGACAGAATTTGCTGCGCAAGTCACTTTATCTCCATTCGGCATACTCGATTTCTATATCAGCAATGCCGACGAGAGCCGACTCGCTTTTATTGACGCTATATTGCACGAAGTCAGGGACTACCATACAAGCGACCAGCGTTATACTCATTTATGTGAGTGTCTATTACTCCAATCCATGGGCTTGGCTGTAGAGGTAGAGCCATTTCCATCAGATACGTTACGGCGGACGCATGACAGTGCTTTTTCCGTACTGGATGACCATGAGCTTACGGACGAACAAAAATTAAGAGTAGAGAGTAACAAACGTTATTTTAAAAGAGATCGGTTGATTGCCGAATTCTATGAGCGCAAAAAAGAATTTGAAGAGCGGAAAGAAGATAGAGCCGAGTATAATGCAGTTATGAAAAATATTGCGAATTCTTATCATAGCGTCATGGGCAAGTCTGCTGACATCCTTGCTGAGTCCTATTTCTGGATGGCTGAAAAGTTAGCGGAGGAAATGAAAAGATTCGACTTGACCGACAAAGAGAAGGCTACTGTGGTAAAAGCCATCCTAACCTTATGCGACCAGTCCTTTGAACTAAGAGCCCCCTATATGGATCAGCTTCATTTTTACACAAGCTATACCGGACAACCCTATGTCGGTGATCTAGAGATGAGGGAGTTTGGCCAAATACTGGATATGTTTATCCCAGATATTAATCTGCCTTTGGACAAACTGGACGGGACCAGAAAAGGATCAGCTATCCTGGAGCAATATATGCAGGACGAATTTGGGTTCAAACCATTATCACATTTTAAAGAAAGAGGCGAAATCGACAAAACTCCAAAAGTGGTTGAACTCTACCATCTGCTGATGCAACATATGGTCGATGAACTCACTATAACAGATAGCGGAGATTTTAAAAAAAGCGATCTTATCCGAGTTATAGATCAAGCCTACCAACGAGATGACCTTTCACTACTGCTTCTAGTGGAGGTTGAGCAATTGACAACTGATGCAGATTATGTAGAACAGCAAAAGTACAATAAAATATGCTTGTGGATTTTAGCACTGGATGAGGCTATCGATGAATGGGATAGTGTAGAGTATACCAAAGAAGAGGAGCGGCTACTCTATTTGATAGACATCTATTACGCATCGTCGGACAAAATTGAAGCTGTGAAGCGTAGGGTAATGAAGACAAAGAGAATATATGATTCCATGGTACCCGCTCTTTTGAACGCAGGTTATGCGCTGGGATCTATTTCGAAGAAAAGTATTTTTCTGCTTACCGCAGAGTCATTGATTGCAATGGCTGAAAAACCGAGTGCTAAAGAGTAAGTTACCTGTAACACTGAATTCATTCCTTTATTTAACAATACGTCTTGGATAGCTTAAGAAGATAGCCGACAGAATAGAAATTACCTCAGCAGGGATATTGCCTGAGGGATTGAGCGAAGAAGCGTTTTTCGATGGTGTTTCGTTTCCTCGAAACCGAGAGTTGATGCGGGTATATAGGGATCTAGATTTAAGTAAGTATCAACCCTGTTTTTGCAAAATAATCGTTTTAGGGAGGGGGCTTAGTATGCGAGTTACTTTAATACTGTTGCTGAGTAGATGCGGGGGCACCCATTTAGATTCTTTAGATCGACAATTCGAAGAGTCGATTCATAAAATATGAAAATTACTAATTAGCTTTCGGATAGATTTTATCGCAGCACTGATCTGATTTTTTACCGTATGTCTTGAGATATGCAATTCGTCAGCTATCTCATTGTAGTTATACCCCTCATCACGCATCATATAAATTACTTTGCGTTGTGGTGGAAGATCATTAATCGCCTTCTGGAGTTGCTCCTGAAATTCCTTTTGTTCCATAGTCGATTCCTGTTCGACGACTATATGCTGCATTGATTTCCAAATCGCCTCTTTTAATCTATTATCAGATGAGATTTTTCGAAGGTGGTCCATCACCTTGTTACGTGTGAGGATAAATAAAAAAGACTCGATAGACTTTAATTCATGAATTTTAGCACGTATTTCCCATAATTTCATGAACACATCATGAACAATATCACGTGCAATATCCTTGTCTTTAGTTAAGTTGTGTGCGAGCTTAAAGAGAGATTTCTCGTAGCTGATAAAAATATCGTTGAACAAAAGCCGTAAGGCTTCCTCCTCAGATTTCGAGAACCGCTCATCTTCATCAGAATAGGCTATTTTCTTTAAAGGGATATTATCATTCTTCATTTTTATTGGAAAGTTCAGTATAAATATACGAATAATACCGCACTCTCGTGTTTTAATCAATCACCCAAAGAAATTTTAATAAAATCTTTACCCCCAATAGGACATAAGGCAAGATGTTACGTCTTTAGTATAGATAGCATAATGAAAGAACGTATAAACTATTTACTAAGACAATATTTTCACAATAAATCCAGCCGTTTGGAGTTGGATGAATTGTTCGCAATGATTCGATCGGCAAAGTACGATGAAGAGCTTAGTCTTTTAATAAAAGAGCTGTACGAAGAGCTCAAGCGGCAAGACCCATCCTTGACCTACGTGGATGACGATGGGAGGTTGTTAGACTTTAAAGACAATCAAAATAACCAACATTACTCATTGACAGCCGATAAGAAAAGAAAAAACAGGAATAGTTATTTGATATACATCGGTGTGGCAGTCTCTGCGGCGATGTTGATTGTAGGTTTTTTCTACGGACAGCAGTGGCGGACCAATAATACGGATCAGCAGATTCAGGTTATCAACAGTATCGGACAGGACGATGATAAAATAGTTGTGCTGGATGACGGTACCAAGGTCTGGTTAAATTCTTCTTCAACACTAGAGTATCCAAAAGCGTTCAAAAAAGGAGAACCTCGGGAAGTTACCTTGATTGGAGAAGCTTATTTTGAAGTCGAACACGCTGAAGACTGGCCTTTTATCGTCCATACAGGCGATGTAAGTACCAAAGTGCTGGGTACTAAGTTTAATGTGAAGGCCTATTCAGACATGAAAGACATATTGGTCACCGTTAAGAGTGGGAAAGTTATGGTTAGCAAAGAGAATAAAATATTAGCGACCCTCGTCAAAAATCAGGAATTAAGGGTGCCGTTACTAACAAACTCAATCTCGAAGAGCGCTATAGGGGAGAAAGATCTAAAGAGCAAGGTCGCCGGTAGTTGGACAGCCGGTTACCTCGAATACGAAGACGAATCCATTTCTTCCATCATTGCTGATTTGGAGCGCTATTTTAAGATCTCCATTGATCTGCGCCATCCATCGCTTGGAGATAAGGTTATTACCTTATCCGTAGCCAAGGACAGTGATCCCCAATATGTACTAGAAATCTTGACAACATTAACAGATTGCAAATTCAAAAAATCAGAAAACAACTACATTATTTTTTAACCTAAATAAAGAAAATAGCTTATGATATAGAAAGATACGAAAAAAGAATAAAGTCACCTCGGCTGGTCCCCGAGATGACTTAAGGATTCAATAAACTGATTACATTATACTAAATCAATATCAAAATTATGCATTTAATCCGAAACAAGTGCACTAAGAGCTTATTTATGAAAATATCCTCGTTAGCAATATTATTGACATGGTTTGCTACGGTTGTAGCAGCCAGTTCAACGGCCCAAAATTTGGCCCAAATAAAAGCATCGTTACCAACAGGTACAGTCGTACTGAAGGACGCCTTGAAGCAATTGGAAAAGCAGACAAATATTCGCTTCACCTATGTAAGCAGCGATGTCGATAAATACAGACAGAGCCATGTAGCTTCCATTAGTGATAATGTAGCCATGCTACTAGATGATCTGCTGAAAAATACCGATCTAATTTATCAGCAAGTTGGCAAAACAGTCGTGATCAAGCGGCATAGTACCAGCGTAGGTAATGATACAAACACCGATCGCAGTTCGTTGGCAGCACAGCAGCAACGTCAGGGCCGTATTCTCAATGAATCTGGTATACCACTGCCAGGCGTCACTGTTCGTGTCAAAGGCACCAATAGAGTTACATCGACAGATCAGCAAGGTCATTTTACAATCAAAGAAGAGGGAAATGTCACATTAATCATTTCATCCGTAGGTTACAAAACTCAAGAGTTACCGTATACCACCGGCATGCAGGACATTGTGCTTGTTTCCGATTTCGGAAGTTTAGATGCTGTGACCGTCATAGCCTATGGTACTACCAGTAAGCGTGTCAGTACCGGTTCTACGGCTAGTGTTACGAGCGAAGAACTGTCCCGTGCTCCCGTCAATAACGTTATGGAAGCTTTACAAGGGCGTGTAGCAGGACTCGATATCAACAGCAGCAATGGACTGCCAGGAGCAGCCATGAATGTACGTCTTCGTGGTATAAACTCCATTGCGGCAAATAGTTCACCACTATACATCGTCGATGGAGTGCCGTTCTTTTCGGAATCCCTCAATATGTTTACAGGAGACAATGGTACCCAAAGTCCTATTGCAGGTATAAATCCGAGCGATATCGATCGTATTGATGTACTAAAGGATGCCGATGCAACTGCAATTTACGGTTCGCGGGGAGCCAATGGAGTCATCTTGATTACTACGAAGAAAGGGAAATCTGGCAGCACCCGTGTCAATTTCAATGCCTATACTGGCGGAGGAAAAGTCACTAATATGGTCGATATGTTGAATACAGGCGAGTATCTACAGCTTCGTAAAGAAGCCTATCAAAACTCGGGCGTCACGCCAGATCCTGATGCGCCTGATCTCTTCGAATGGGATCAAAACTTAGATCAGCGTTGGCAGAAGAAAATGATGGGTGGTACAGGCAAGGTTACAGAAGCCAACATGTCGATAGGTGGTGGTTCAGAAACCACCAATTTCTTACTGACAGGTACCTTGCGCAATGAGAGCACCGTTCAGCCAGGAGACAATGGTTATAAAAAAGGTGCCGGTATGTTGAGCGTTAACCATAGTTCTTCCGATGGTAAGTTCTCTATCACTGCTACAGCCAATTACACGGGCGACTTTAACAATGCAATGGCATCAGACATCAGTCAGTTTTACGATTTGCCACCCAATATGCCGATTTATAATGAAGATGGAACATTATATTGGTATGGTAACCTGCAAAACCCCTATGCACTTTTAAGACGTAAACAAGAAACCCGTAATAAGACCCTTTTGACGAGCGGTACCTTACGTTATAGCCCTATTCACAACCTGAATCTATCAGCTACTATCGGTTATAACAATACCACGCTAAATCAGCTACGTATGCTTCCATTATCATCCTTCAAACCCGATGCTGGTGCTGTCAGCACCAGTCACTTAGGTAATGGATCATATTCTTCCTACAGTATAGAACCACAAGTCAACTATGCATTAGAGCTAGGAGTAGGCAAGCTGGATCTATTAGGAGGCTTGACCTATCAAGAAGGGATCAACGATGGAAACTATTTTGTTGGCGAGGACTTTACTCTGGAGAGCCAACTGAACAATATTAATGCCGCTGTCTCCGTACGGTCCGAAGGTATGCGCTACAGCAAATACCGTTATCAGGCAGGATTTGCACGAGCCACCTATAATATTCAGAATAAATATATTGTCAACGGTACCTTTAGACGGGACGGTTCTTCACGTTTCGGTCCGGATCGCCGCGTAGGCAACTTTGGTTCAGTGGGGGCGGCTTGGGTCTTTTCCGAAGAAGGATTCGTAAGTGACCATATTCCATTCTTAAGCTTTGGTAAGCTGCGTAGTAGTTATGGGGTTACAGGTAATGACCAGATTGGTGATTACGGCTACATGGATACTTGGAGCTTCAATAATTATCCTTACGATGCCGTCGCAGGATTATACCCTACACGGGTAGCCAATCCGCTATACAGCTGGGAGACGACGCGTAAACTGGAGTTCGGCTTAGAAACAGGCTTTTGGAACAATAGATTAACGGTAAACGTAAACCGCTATTACAATAAAACTGACAATCAGCTCATCACTAAAAAATTGTCACCGCAGACAGGTTTTGAAGGATTTACAGCCAATCTTCCAGGCATTGTACAGAATAGAGGCTGGGAGTTTGAAGTCAGTTCCACCAATTTTAAGAACATTAATTTCGAATGGAATACATCGGCCAACTTAACGATTTCGACCAGCAAGTTGATTGATTACCCTGGCTTAGAATCGTTCCGTGAGTACGAACGAGAATTATATGCAGTAGGATACTCTATGGGTAGCGTATATGGCTACAAATTCAATGGTGTAGACCCGCAGACCGGTATTGCCCAATTTGAAGACCTTAGCGGAGATGGCGAGCTGTCCGATGGGTTAGAAGATAAATATGTAATGGGTACGCGGTTACCTAAGTTTTTCGGAGGTCTTAATAATAGCTTTACCTATAAAAATTTCAATCTGAGTTTCTTATTGCAATTTGTAAAGCAAGAAGGAGAACTGTTGAACTTTGGTTACATGGCACCCGGGGCATTAGGTATCATGACCAATTTTGATACCTCCGTACTTGACCGTTGGACACAAGCAGGGCAGGTGACAGCCATTCCGAGATCAGCATCCACATCTGCAGACGAGGCTTACAGCACCTACAATACCTATTATCGTCATTCAGACGCACAATGGGGAGATGCATCCTACATTCGTTTGAAAAACCTCATGGTAAGTTATGACTTCACCTCACTGCTGCCAGCTATTAAGACACAGCGTATTATGCTGTATGGGCAGGGACAAAATTTGTTGACTTTTACTAAGTACGATGGATTTGATCCCGAGACACAAGGTCGATTAATGCCACCGATGAAACAGTACACCATAGGTATCCGATTTACATATTAAAGAGAAGAGTTATGAGATTTTTAAAATATATAGCAATAGTAGGATTAAGTTTAGGACTCCATTCATGCGAAAGCTACCTAGACGTAGGTGTACCCAAAGACGAGGTCGCTGCCGGTTTAGCGTTTTCGGACGATAAAGCAGCCACAGCATCCGTCACAGGTGTATATTCACGTATGAATCAACTGAACTACCAGTTTGCCAATGTCCTGTCCATGGTACTTCCAGCCATGGAGGCCGATGAATTTGCTTATGCCGCGCAATATGCGGCCTACGACGAGTTCAAAGCCAATGCGGTGCTTCCGTCCAACCAGTTTTTGGCTACACTATGGTCAGAGCCCTATCAATATATCGCACAAGCGAATATGTGTATTGAAGGGTTGGAAAAGGCAACCTCATTATCTCCTGAGGTAAAAAGTCAGCTGATTGGTGAAGCCAAGTTTTTGCGCGCATTCTGTTACTTCTACCTGGTCAATAATTTTGGCGGAGTGCCGTTAGTCTTGAATACCAATGTAGATGAAAACAATTTCAAAAACCGCTCACCCGAGGCAGAGGTATACACCGCGATTATTGAAGACCTTAAAGATGCAAAGAGTAAATTGCTAGATGGCTATCCAAATGGTGTTGCAGTAAATGCAAACGGACAGCGGATCCGCCCCAACAAAGGAGCGGCAACAGCGCTTCTGGCTCGAGCTTACCTGTATACCAAAAAATGGGATTTAGCTGAGATTGAAGCTACCGAAGTCATCACCAATCCATTGTACAAGCTCATGCCAACTGCCGATATGAACAATGTATTTTTGAAAAACAGTGATGAAGCCATCTGGCAGATACAAGCCGTCAATGTTTCCGGCGGGCGCAATACCTGGGAAGGATTTTTGATTGTACCCGCAAATATAGTTACAGGTACACCATTATTTCGCCTTATTCCCAATCACCTGTACAATGCATTCGAGGCAGGCGATCAGCGTCACGAGAACTGGGTAGGCATGATCACCACTGCAGCAGGCGTGACCCACAAGTATCCTTACAAATACAAGGTCCGTTTCGGTGTCACACCTACAGTCGAATATACGATGGTCTTACGTTTAGGCGAGCAGTATTTGATACGCGCCGAGGCACGTTATAACCAGAAGAAATACAATCTAGCCCAGGATGATATCAATGATATACGCGAGCGTTCGGGGCTGACAGCACTTTCCCTTGGCAATGCCGATGCTGCCGTTCGCGAGGCCATAGAACAAGAGCGTCGTGTAGAGCTATTTGCCGAGTGGGGACACCGCTGGTACGATTTGCGTCGCTGGCCAAGTGTAAGCGGAGAGGCAGACAAGACCAGGGCAGATGATATCCTTCCGGCACTAAAGCCAACCTGGAAATCCAGTGCCATCTATTTACCGATACCATCGGATGCAGCAGCGTTCAATCCCAATCTATAGCGTCTATCTTCTGTATCTGCTTTTTAGCAGATACAGAAGATTTTTATTCATTAGATCCAAGACCATGTTATATAAGAAAATCGTACTACTTTTTAGCTGTTTCTTTATTCTTGTTTGTGCAGCTCATGCAGTTACAGGCAAAGCCCTGGTTACGGGCAAGATTAATGGCTTTAAAGGCGGAGTGGTGTCCTTTAGTTATCAAGAATATGCACTATTGAGCAGCCAGGAAAAACAAGAGATCGAAGTAAGCGCAGATGGTGTATTTCGTTTCGAAGTAGCCTTGTCTGGACCAGCTCGGGTATTCCTTATTGTGGGGTCTACACCTACCGAGGAAAAGTTTTCCCTTATCAAAGGAGACGGCAAGGACACTACAATCAGCAGCACCACCAATCGGCCAGAGCTCATTTATCTCTATCTTAACCCTAGAGACAAGCAGCATATCGAAGTTACCCTAGGAGATATTCCAAATACCTTACAGATTAGCGGCAAGCACAGCGCAGACAGCCGCTACCTCAATGAAGAAGACTGGTTGTTCAATCAATATCGCGACAAGCACCTGAAGAACTACTTTGGTTATGTATACTACGATCCGGTACAGTATAATAGTTATGTGGAGCAGCGTCGTGGGGCACGTGCGGAGCTGCTGGCGGAATTTACTAAAAAGTATAAATTGTCCAAGCACCTGATACATGTCAGCGAATGGACTATATATACCGATGCCATTATGGCAAGACTACAATACCCCACTATGCGCGCTACCTATAGGTCTGATAATTACGTGGCAGAGCAGGGGTATTATGATTTTCTGGCGGATGTGAAGACCGATAATAGCAAAATGGAGAAAGGAATAGCCTATTTCTACTTTTTAGATTTCTATCTTAAAGAGTCCTACCGAATATCCGGTTCCAAGGCAGACTACTTCGATTTTGTAGCAGCACAGATCAGCGACCGACCCCTGTATGAATATTATGCCTTTGCATTACGGACAAATTTCAAACGAAAACTGTACGACAAATTTGGCAGCTCTGCACCTTATCCAGATATCGCAAAAAAAGTGAAAGAAAAATACCATGCCATGGAGGGGATGCTCGAAGGCAATAAAGCACCTCTAGTAGTATTGCAAGATACGACAGGTAAGAACTTCACATTTGAAAACTGGAAGGGCAAATACATATATATTGATTTTTGGGCCACTTGGTGCGGACCATGTATACAAGAGATCCCCCATCTTAAAAAGCTGGAGCATGATTATGCAGACAAAAACATCGTTTTTGTAAGTATTTCCATGGATAGGGAAAATGATAGACAGAAATGGGTGGACTTTATAGAAAAGGAAAAACTCGGCGGTATACAGGTATGGCTGGATGCGGTCAATAACAAGCAGATATCAAAAGCATTCAATATCTTACAGATACCTCGCTTTGTTTTGTTGGATGATCAAGGGCGGATAGTTGATCCCAATGCTGCCCGGCCTTCAGATAACCGTATCAGAACCCAACTGGACATGTTGCTGTAATACTGTTTTATTACCCTTTCAGCACGTCTTGCACTGGCCTGATAGGAGCGTATGATTCCATTTAATGTCGCCATCCGAATAATAGGTTAATAATATATAGCTTACACCGTGGTATTGTACTAAGATATCAAATTTATCGGGAGATAGCAGGAACTTAAGTCGTCTCTAGGTCCAGGCCATCAATTTTAAGTCTTTAAATATTGCACCACGATGCCAATGCTAACCGTTTATATCCGTTTATACACGGATATAAACGGTTAACGTACGGCTAATAATTTTAGTTTATGGAGGTTTGCTTTATGAATTAACATACTGTTTCAAAGTAAACTTCCATATTATGCAGAGACGAATCAAAACAAGCCGGTACATCGAAATTCTTAGTGACTTTGGCTGGAAACACTATTTCGGCCGGGAGGAGAACAAAATCAACCTCATCAACTTTCTAAACAGCCTACTAGAGGGCGAGCACATCATTACAGACCTCCATTATGCCAATGTCGAGGAAGATGGCGAGCATAGCAGCGAGCGCAAGGTTGTCTTTGATCTACGCTGTATAGGGGATGGAGGTGAACACTTCTTGGTGGAGATGCAGTTACAGAATCAAGACTTCTTTTTCGACCGTGCCGTCACCTATACCTCACGCACGATCAGCCGTCTAGCCAAGAAAGGAGCTGAGGGCAATGGATATGAATTGCCACCGGTATATTTCGTAGCAGTACTGGGCTTTCAGCTGAACAAGGCCAATGATGCCAAACACTACTACAGTGCCAAGATCGTAGATCAGTTTGACCAAGAGGTTCTCTATGAAAAGCTGAGCTACAAGATGCTCGTATTGCCCAATTTTAATAAGTCAAAGACTGAACTATCAACCATTATGGATCAGTGGATGTACTTGATGAAGCATCTCAACGAGATCGATGAGTTACCTAATTATTTGGACAAAAGAATATTCTCTCGTATATTCATCTCAGAGTCTGTTGTTTAATTGGCCGATGAGAGTAATTTAAATTTCCTTTGTATTGAAATTTAGATTAGTTTTGAGGTAGGAGAGGTGGCAAACTTATCGCCTGCAGAACAGATGGCATATATATCCAGCTTAGATCGGAAGAGAGACTATAACAATACAATTGCTTTCGCAAAAAAGGAGGCAATGGCAAAAGGGGAGGCTAAAGGCGAACGTAAAAAAGCCCTTGAGACCGCCCGTAAGATGTTGGGTAAGGGCTTTAGCAAAGAGGATATTCTGGAGATCACAGGCCTCCGTATCGAAGAAATAGAACACCTGAAATAGATACCCTCAGGATCATAAATACAAAAAAGCTGAACACCACGTTCAGCTTTTTCTATTATGCTACCTGGCATCCCTCACGATATTCTATTAGTCAGGATTACCCTGCAGCTAGCTGTCGGTTGAGTCCATAACCATCTTTCTAATCCCCATTACCGCAAAATCTGTTTACAAAATCCCAATCCTGCACCGAGCCATCCTCTTTCAGTATGCCCAGGTAGATACCATCTTTCAGTCCCACCTGCCATATCGCCGATCCCGACAGATCCTTTCCCGAGATACCGCCTTCTTTCACAAACGCGATAAAATCCTTGCGGCTCCTTTTGCGGTTCGACTTGGCATAGTAGGCCAGTAGGTATATATCCTGCTCTTTGAAGGTAAGCCCCTCAAGTATTGTGTTGATCAATTGATGGGCTTTCTGTGCATCTTCTTTTTCTCGGTCACAACTTTTACCCCCTCGAGAACCAATACCACAGCGCTGCTATAATGACAACAATGATCCACCATCTATTTTTGGACGATCTTGTCCAGGTCAAATTGTGGCATATATGTTACTTGTCGTTTTTAATCAAGATAAACTCATTATCAAATTATTCCAATTCAATGAAATTCTTTTCAAGCTCCGAGAGGCTAGTGTTATCTTTCGGCTCTTTTGCGAATTTAAGATTCAGGATCAGCGGGACATCCGTTACCACCCCAAATCCGACGATGCGAAAAGTTCCGTCCTTCATCTCAAATTTTGTTCCTTTGAAAGGCTGTTTTTGCGATGAAAAATTTATCTTTTTTTTAGTTCTATAATCGAACTGCTGAGCCATTTGATCCAGGAAGCTTTTATGAACTCCTTGCTGCAACATTTCTTTACTCAAATACAGCCATTGAACCGAGAAGCCATTACAGTCCATTAGTTCATAATCTGATACGGCCGTACATCCTTCGGGTACCGCTATCTTGACATGCGCATACTGTAGCTCTTTGATGTTCTCCTGAGCCCTTGCAGTAATGCTAGATAGTAGGAGAGAAATTATAAATATAATATTTTTCATACCTTTTCAGTTATATAGTGCATATTCCGGGGATGCTGCCCCAATTCCGAGGATATTGACCCCCTGATTTTGATTCAAGGGTTGTCATCACCAATGACCTGACAATATTACCTTTTTTTTTCTTAGACTTTCTCCTTAAGTTCAATCCGGTATGATACATGCACGATCCTATCGAGTATGCCATCTGCAATGGTGTCCTCACCGATTATATCATACCAGCTTGCCACGGGTAGCTGACTGGCTATGATGGTCGCTTTTCTACCAGACATCTCCTTGCTGAAAATATGGGAACACGATGGAGAATTTGAAACACCATTACACAAAAAATATTCTCACCTACGTGTTAGAGGTGAGTGGTTCAAACTAACCATGTGCGAGCTCTTTGAACTGAATGAGTTATAGCTACTCTACGGAAATGAGGGCGTAAACTAAACTGTGTCAGATAAAGAATTTTTATATTAGACACAGGAAATGAAAAAAGAGGAAGCAATGAAAGGCCTTTACGAAGGCAAGAAAGATGGAACTTGTGAAGTGTATCTCGGTAATCGCGATCTGGTAGCGACACTATGCGCTGATGAGCAGATGGTGACGATCAATCGATGGGTCTCTGTCAATAGAGCTTTTATAAAATCTATACAGGTAGTGGGTAATAATGAACGTGTAATGTTGGATCCGCTATTGGAAGAGATTTATGATTCGTGCAAAACATTCAATGAACCTCATATTAGGAATAAAAAAAATAATAAAAGTATATTATTCATCGGCCGTATTTATAGGAAGCACGTGAACAGAGCGTTGAAAGAAGAGAATGCCAATTAATATTTATTTAACCTTTTGATAGTGATAATTTAACTTAATGAAACTATATTTGGTTTAAAAATATTGCAAAATGTTTTTTAATATTTAATTTTGTTTTATATTTGTTGTAATACTTATTCATAACCCAATATAAACCGAAAGATAAGTATCATTTTTTTTATAATTAAATTAACCTAAAAGGGGTCTGTATGAAAATTAATTTTAATTATTATTTTTCTCGAGAGAGTTTTGGCTTTCAGCATGTAGGATTTATTAAAAACAGTTGCTTCTTATTATTAGCATTTGTTTTTATTCTTTTATCTAGCAATGTTTCTCGAGCACAAACAGTAGTATCTGTGAATGGAAAAGTTCTAGATGCTTCTTCTAAAAAGCCTATTCCAGGTGTAAAAATAGAAAATCAACAGAATAAAGTCTTAGGGGTGACTGATGTGTCTGGTAAATTCTTTTTTAAAGCCAAAGATAAGGATATTATTGTTTTGACGATGGTGGGCTATGAGAAACAGTTTGAAACTATTTCAAAGGATTCAACTCATGTTGTATATATATTGGAACCCAAAAATACAGCTATTGATGAGGTTGTAGTGACGGCATTGAATATCGAACGCGATCAAAAGGCATTAGGCTATGCGGTTACTACATTAAAGAATGAAGAGCTGACGGAGACAATGCCGAATAACTGGACGGAAGCGTTGTCTGGTAAAGTAGCGGGATTGAATTTGGTGCGATCTAATGCTGGGCCTACAGGTTCTAACTCTATTATTTTGAGAGGAGAAAGTAATCTTACGGGCAATAATGACGCATTGATAGTAGTGGATGGGGTTATTATTAATGGTGGTTCAGGTCGTAAGGTGGGCGGATCGGGAGCTTACTTGGATGAGTCTGTTGTGGATTATGGAAGTAATATTGATGATATCAATCCTGATGACATCGAGAATGTGACCATTTTAAAAGGACCGGGTGCAGCAGCTTTGTATGGCTCGAGAGGTGCCAATGGTGCTATAATAATCACAACAAAGTCTGGAAAGAAAAAAGATAAGGGGATAGGTATTTCATTTAATAGTAATAACTCTATTGCTAAGATAAATAAAGTACCGGATCTACAATATGAGTATGGCCAAGGGGATATGGTGGATTATTATTCTTATGGAGCGACTGCTGATGGGGCTAATACGGGAGGGACTTCTAAAGCCTATGGTGCTAAGTTTGATGGTCAGTACTATTATCAATATGATCCTGTTCTGCAGGGGAGAGGGCCTGAGCGCACGTTGTGGAGACCGTATAAGGATGAAGGTTTTAATGCCTTTTTTGAAACTGCAAAAACTTCTACCAACAGTATCTCGGTAGATGGTGGGACGGATAAGACAACTGCCCGTTTCTCTTATACTAATGTGCAGAATAAATGGATTGTGCCGAATACGGGTTACAATAGACATACGGTGTCGGTATCTGTAAATTCTAATCCTTCTAAATATTTGAAAATAAGTGCTAAGGTAGATTACACTAATAAAAATTCGGATAATTTGCCTTCAGGAGGGTATAACAATCAAACTATTATGTATGGTTATATTTTTTGGCAACCTAACGGGAACATCAATTGGTTAAAGAATTATTGGAAAAATGGCTACGAAAATGTACTTCAAAATACGCCGCTATCAACTGGTAGAGATAATCCTTATTTGATTGCGTATCAAATGTTGAACACGCAAGATAGAAATGCTCTAACTGGGAATGTAGCTGCGACTTTTATTGTTAATAAGCAACTTGATTTTACCATTAGGACTGCGGTAGATCAGGCTACGGATGAGCGTACTCAACAAAGACCATTTGATACGTACAATTTTCCGAAGGGAATGTATAGGCAGCAAAATGTGGTAAGTAGAGAAATCAATACGGATGTATTGTTGAAGTACAAAACGAAGGTGACGGAGGATATCAACGTTAATGCTTCTGTTGGTGGGGCTTTGCTTAGAAATAACTATAGTCGTGTGGCTATGACTGCAGATTCATTGTTGTATCCTGGGGTATTCTCGTTTGCTAATGCGGCGAGTGCTGTAGTGGCTAGCCCTTATAAGTCGACCTATGCTACTAATAGTGTGTATGCATTGGTGGCTGGGGATTATAAGAATTTTGCGTTCTTGGACTTTACGTTCCGTAATGATTGGAGTAGTTTGCTGGCTACGCCTACAAGTACAGCGAATGTTTCGTACTTCTACCCTTCTGTTAATGGTAGTTTGGTGTTGTCTGATCTTGTGCGATTGCCTCGTTCTATAAACTATTTGAAGTGGAGAGCTTCTGTCGCTGGGGTAGGAAGTGGAGGAACTAATCCTTACCAAACTTCTAATCCTTATTTGTCGAGCGCATTGTATACTGGTGGAGGCTTGTATAATCCGGTTAGCTTGAGTAATGAGCATCTTAAGCCTCTCTTTACAATGAGTTATGAGACAGGTTTTGAATTGAAAATGTTGAAAAACCGCTTAGGTTTGGATATTACGGTTTACAATTCGAATACTAGGGATCAGATTCTAACTACTATACTTGATCGATCTTCGGGGTATAATAGTATGGTTGTGAATGCTGGGGAGGTTCGTAACCGAGGGATTGAAATTGCATTGACAGGTACGCCTATTAAAAAAAGAAATGGATTGACTTGGACAGTTAATGGTACTTTCTCGAAAAATGATAATAAAATATTGTCATTAGCGAAGAATACGGAGTCTTTGATCCTGCAGACTGGCCCAGGTAGTAATGGTTATGTGATGGCCTATGTTGGTGGTGGTATGGGTGACCTGTATGGACGTGGATATAAAAGAACTGCTGCTGGAGATATAATATATGAAGCTGGTCTGCCGGTATTGTCAGAGGATTTGTTGTATTTGGGAAATACTACGGCTGATGTAAAAGGGAGTATCCAGAATAAATTTAAGTATAAAGGTTTTTCATTTGGTTTCTTGTTTGATGCCCAAATGGGAGGTGTTGCATATTCTTTGACTCAAGGTAAAATGGCGGTTCAGGGAAAAACAAAATCTACATTGCCTGGTCGTGAGAACGGTATTGTCGGAAATGGTGTAGTGGATAATGGAGATGGAACGTATAGCCCTAATACGGTAGCGGTATATGACATGTCTTCTTATTATGATCAGCACTTTGGGGTTTCGAATGTGGAGGGAGCGGTGTTTACTACTGATTTTATTAAATTAAGAGAGGTTCGTTTTGATTATACCTTGAAAACAAGTCTAGTTCAAAAAATGAAACTTCAAAAACTGGCGATCGGGGTATATGGACGTGATCTGTTTATCTGGTCTAAGTGGCCTGGTTTTGATCCGGAGTTTGGGACGCTGAGTGGTTCTGAAATTAGTAGAGGTTTTGAAATTGGTCAGTTCCCGTCGACAAAAACATTTGGTGTGAATTTGAATGTTACTTTTTAATTTGATTGAAATGAATAAGAGAAAAAATATAGTACTTGTTTTTCTTGCTGTTATACTTTTGGGAGCTTGTACAAAAGATTTTAAAGAGTTAAATACAGATCCTAACTCAAGTGAGAAGGCTTTGCCAGAATATTTAATGGCTAGAGCAATTGTAGAAACGGTCAAAAATAATATGACACGTTCGCGGGGATTGACGAATGAACTCATGCAGGTGACGGTTAATACTTTGGTCGAAACGGATAGAATATTTCGTTATGATATTGCAAATAGTGTGTCTGAGGCTCCTTGGAATG
The DNA here is from genome assembly GCF_000416985.1 of Sphingobacterium paucimobilis HER1398. GTDB lineage: Bacteria > Bacteroidota > Bacteroidia > Sphingobacteriales > Sphingobacteriaceae > Sphingobacterium > Sphingobacterium paucimobilis. The sequence continues at coordinate 42,392 of NZ_ATDL01000022.1, read as the reverse complement.
GCTGGTACCTGCAATTAACGAACTTCAAAGATATGTATGACTCTGCGGATAAAGGTTATGTGGCTGATCCTAAGAAAGCGAACGCTTTTAAAGGTATTTCACTGATTATGCAGACTTGGGTTTATTCCATGATTACAGATACTTACGGGGATATTCCGTATTTTAACTCGAATAAAGCTGGGGTGGATGGTACGTATACTCCTGCATTCGATACGCAGAAGAGTATTTATCTTGACTTTTTTGATAAATTGGATTCGGCAAATGTTATGTTAGCTGCTGCATCGAATATTCCTGTGACAAGTGATCCTGTCTATAAAGGGAATATCGCTAATTGGCGTAAGTTCGGTAATTCGCTGTATTTGAGATTGCTACTAAGGGCTTCTCAGAAAGAAGAAACATCGGCTTTTGTTTTGGATAAAATTCAAAAAATACTAGATTCTGAAAAAAGTAATTATCCAATAATCAGTAACAATGAGGAGTCGGCAGTATTGCGCTGGACTGGGGTAGCGCCATACGCTTCGCCATTCGTTACGCTTACGGATGCACAGTGGAAGCAGCAGAAGGCAGGGAAGGTTTTTGTGGATAGCTTGTTGTTTAAAGAGGACCCTTGTATTGATTTGTGGTTGGTGAAATCGAATGGTGAGTATGAAGGGATAGAGAGTGGCTATACTATTGGACAAACTCCTGAGGGAAGGTCTACTATGAATCCAATCTTAAAATCAAGCCCGTTGATGGGGAATATATTGAATTATGGGGAGGTTCAGCTTATGCAGGCAGAAATCGGCTTGAGGGAGTTGATTCCTACAAATGCTAGTTCGGTTAAAAATTATTATGACAGTGGGGTGTTGGCAAGGGTTACATGGTGGGGTAAGTCTTCGGTAGAAGCATCAACTTACTTGTCAAATCAACGTGTCGTTTGGAATAATAACTTGAGCTACGAGGCTAAATTGGAAAAGGTAATTTATCAAAAATTCCTTGCAACGATATTTACGGATATTCAGAATTGGGCGGAATATCGTCGTACGGGTTATCCTGTGATGCCAAAGGGGAATGGCTTGATGAATGATAAGATAATGCCAACTCGTCTGTATTATCCATCATCTGTACAGGCTGCAAACCCTCAAAATTATGCTAATGCTATAGCTAAGCAAGGACCGGATTTATTAACAACATTGATTTGGTGGGAGAATCATACCTTTTAATTAATAAAGAAATTGTTATGAAAAGAAAGAATTTATTTTTAGTGGCTTCTTGTTTGGCTATACTATTAACAACTGGGTGTGAAGCGGAAATACCGGTAACAGGTGAGGCGAATCCAAATCTATCGCTGTATGATTTGAGGAGTATTTATAAAGATAGTCCAGTGGTGCTAAGTAAGGATCTGATGAAGCAGGCTGTTTCGATCACAGGGGTGGTGGTTTCTGATAGTGAAAATGGTAATAGCCCGCAAGGAAAGATCGTGTTGCAGGGGTACAAAGGTAAAAACGTCAATGGAGTAGTATTGGAGGCCGGAGCCGAGGCGAAAAACTATCAATATGGGGATTCTATAACTGTACAGGTAGAAGGATTGCAGTTGCAAAAGAAAGATGGAATATTGGAGGTTAGTGGCGTGAAAGGGTCTATGATTCAAAAAATAGCTGCTGGTAAAAAGCCATTGGTCAGTGCTCGATTGTCTTCTATTGCTGATATTATGAATAATGTCGATAAGTATGAAAGTACTTTGATAGGACTCAACTCGATGTTTGTAGTGGATCCAAAGGTAGGGAAGACGTATGGTTCTGATTTGAAACTAACGGACTGGGTGGAAGAGATTGATGTCCCTGTTTTGAAAGAAGCGTTATTTGCAAATGAGGAGGTGAATAATTTGGCAAATTATGTGTTTCTTTTGCTTAAAGGTAATGATGGAAAGCCTAAGCTATTGCTTCAAAATATAAATGATGTCAAAGCTCTAGAGATGGAGGAGCATAAACCTGGTCTGCCTTATGAGGGTTTTCCTGAGGATTTTACAGATAGAATAGGTAGTTCTACTAATTTGAACTTTGAAACGATATTTCCGACATCCAAATTGCCTTGGAAATTCAAAGGGGCTTATACTTTGACTTCGGGAAGTTTTGTTCATACAAATGGAGGTTCGGCAGGAGATAGGGTTGGTGCAATGATGACTGGTGGGGCTGGATCGTATATTGAGTTGAACAAAAACTTGTATTATGGCGCAAGTAAGGTTCATGTGTATTTGTATCCTGCTACAGCTACTGATGCAACTGCCGCTAAACTCCCAATCGTTGCCCGTCTAGAGTATTCTCAAGATAACGGGAATACTTGGAAAATGGTAGGGTCTGAGGTGAAGATTACGGATAATAAACGTTATTTAGAATTGCCAGTAGATGTTGATATAACAGGGATTGTACGTTTTAGAGTGTATTTAGAAAGTACAGCTGGAGGAAGGTTGGGAGTTGATTACTTTAATATCTATCAAAAGTAAAGCGAAAGCGGAATAGTAAAAAAAACTCACTTCTTGAAGTGAGTTTTTTTTACTTATAGAGATTTAGTCTGCTATTTCTACTTTTATTCCAGCATCTTCAAGTGCTTTGATGTATTTTCTGGATGTATTTTTATCAGTTATTACACAGTCTATGTCTTCTATATTGCATACTTTTCCTAGTCCTCGACGTCCAAACTTTGTACTGTCTGCTAGTATGATGACCTTTTGAGAGGTGGTCAGCATTTTTTGATTTAATGTTGCTTCGGTGATATTGCTTATAGTAATTCCAAAGTCAAGGTCAATCCCATCAACACCTAAGAATAAAATACCGCAGGATACTTCATCTAATATGCGCATGGCATATTGTCCAGCTACAGATGATGAGTTGGGTCTGATCAGCCCGCCAAGTTGTAAGACTTCGATATTAGGTTTGTTGCATAATTCTAAAGCAACTTTTAATGCGGGTGTTATGACAGTGATTCGTTCGGTAGATTCCAAATGACGGGCAACAGCATAAGCTGTAGTGCCTGAGCCTATTAAAATGGAATCATTGTCTTGAATCATTTCTACTGCTTTTTTTCCAATTTTACTTTTTTCATCAGAATTGATGTATTCTTTGACAAGGATGGGACGGTCGCCAGCATAAGGATTGTTGTTGGACGCGCCACCTTTGGTTCTGAAAAGTAGATTTTTTTCTTCTAGTAATTTAAGATCTTTACGGATTGTGACACTAGAGACATTCATTTCGTCACTCAACTCTTGTATAGTAACTTTATTGTTCTCTTTAATTTTTTTTAAAATATATTCATGTCTATCTGTGATATTCTTCATGTTTAACTGATTAATATAACCGAAAATACATATTTTTTATGATATAATTGTTACGAGGTTGATAATAAAATAATCTTTTTTTTTGTTTAAAAACATTAAATTTAAATACTTTTATAGTGTTACCTAATGAATGAAAATATAAAAAAAATGAAAAAGTTATTTTTTGCAACACTCTCGGTGTTCTTCTTTCTGATTCGTGCTTTTGCACAAGAATCTCCAGGTGTTTTTACGATTGCAGTATTGCCAGATACACAATACTACACTGCTCTAAAACATAATGGGACAATGGATATGTTTCAACGTCAAATTGATTGGATAATTGGAAATGCTAAGTCAAATAATATAGCTTATGTGGTCCATCTTGGGGATGTGGTTGACCATGGAGAGGATAAAATGAAGGAATGGGAGCGGGCTGCTAGTGTGATGCATCAATTAGAAAAACCGATAGAAGGCTATCCTGAAGGAATTCCTTACGGGGTGGCTGTCGGAAATCATGATACATCGCCGATGGGGACTCCAGGTGCGATGAAGGATGGCTATCCTCGTTATTTTGGATTGAACCATTTTAAGGGCAAGTCTTATTATGGAGGTGCGTTCAAAGATCAGCAGACAAGTGAGAATCATTACTCGCTGTTCTCGGCTAGTGGACAGGATTTTATAGTGGTTTTTATTGGTTACAATGAGAAAACTACTAAGCTGGAAAAAAATGAGGATTTGGAAGATGAGGTGTTCAAATGGACGGGCAAATTACTAAAGAAGTATAAGGACAGAAAGGCAATTATTGTTAGTCATTCTTTGTTGAGAAGGACAGAAGGTAGTGAGAGTGCAACATTGCCAAATGTCGATTATGTAGGTAAAGAAAAGCCGAACTTCATGCCGCAGGGTAAGTCTATTTATAATTTTGTTAAGGATTATAATAATGTGTTTTTGATGCTCGGAGGTCATATTTCTGGTGAGTCGTTTCGCGTTGATCTTTATAAAGGAAATAAGATTAAATCTGTTTTGAGTGACTATCAATCGAGAAGAGATGCTCCGTATGGTGATAGTGATAGAAATGGAGGTGGGGGATTGATGCGTACTATGACGTTTGATATACCTAATAATAAGGTTCATGTGAAGACTTTTGTGCCTAAATCAGCAACTGAGGTTATATATGAAACGGATAATGATAGTGAGTTTACATTCGATATGTTTTAATTATCTTTAATTATATTTAATTCTCTTTAATAAGTGCGTTTTATTGTTTATATTTGATTTCAATAAACTAATAGACAACCTATTTTAAGTTATGTCCAGATTCGTAATAAGCATGAAGCCAACTAAACGTCGTTGGTTTATTATATCCGTTATTTTTTTAGCGATTGTTTTCAATTATTATGATAGGCAGATTGTGTCTATTCTAAAGCCGATGTTGAAAGAGGAGTATAATTTAGGGGATGATGGTTTTGCAATGGTGTTGAATGTGTTTACGTTGTTCTATGCGTTGATGTATCCGGTGTCAGGTTGGTTGGTGGATAGATTTGGTGAACGGAAAATAATGTTGGGGGGGATAATAGGTTGGTCATTGGCTTGTTTTGGCGGAGGGCTTTCTAGAACCTTTGGTTCATTTTTGTTTTTCCGAGGCATGTTAGGTGCTGCTGAGCCGACTAATTTTCCTGCGCAGATCAGGGTGGTGACGATTTGGTTCTCTGGGAAAATGAGGGCTACGGCTAATAGTCTCTGCGTTGCAGGGAGTTCTATCGGTGCGATTATAGCGCCTCCAATGGTTGCTTGGTTGGCAATGAAGTATGATTTTCATACGGTATTTATAATTGCTGGTGTTATTGGCTTGGTGATCGCTCTGTTGTGGTTTTTGATATATATAGAACCGCCAGCTGAGATTGTCAAGGAGGTGGAAGCGGATAATGTGTTGGTGGGGGTTAAGTCGGACGAAAAATTTTCTTGGGGAAGACTGTGGACTACTAAATCATTGTGGGGGATTATATTGATTCGTTTTGTGAGTGATCCGGTTTGGTATTTTTGTCTGTTTTGGTTGCCAGGCTATTTGCAGGAAGAATCTGGTTTGTCTTTGGCACAGATAGGGATGTTTGGTTGGATCCCATTTTTGGTGGCTGATCTAGGGGCGATTGGTACTGCGGCTTGGTCAGATAAAATGGTTAGAAAAGGCAAAGAGCCTTTGTTAGCGCGCAAAATCATGCTTTCTGTTGTTGCGGTGCTGGCTCCTTTGTGTTGTCTTACGAATTATGTCTCTAATCCGTTCGTTACAATTTTGATTTTCGCTTTAGTAGCAGTAGCATGTCTAAGTTGGTTGTTTACATTGAGCGTTGTTATTGCGGAAGCATTTCCGGTTAAGAATGTTGCTTCAGTTTTAGGAATTGCAGGTGGTTTTGGTGCTTTGGGAGCAGTTATATTTAATTATTTCGTAGGCCAGATGATGGGGACGCTTGGCTCTGCGAATATATTTATTGTGATGGCATTTATGCATCCAATTGCAGTATTGATTTTATGGGGAATGGTGAAACGAGAGAAAGTTCCTCAGAAAGTAGTCTAAGATTTTAAATAAAAGAATTATACAGTTAAAACAATTTAAGCTATGAGCCAAATTAAAACGATTCAAGAGCCAGCGAGAGAGACTCCAGTGCGTATGGAAGTAGATATTTTAGTTGTAGGTGGTGGGCCTGCTGGGATTATTGCAGCTGAGGCTGCTGCGTCTGATGGATTGAAAGTTGCGTTAATCGATAATAGAAGCTTTGTCGGTGGTAATATGACAATCGGTTTGCCGGTTTTGGGTTTTTTAGGACAAAAGGGAAATCAGATTATTAAGGGTTTGCCACAAAAGTTTATAGATCAACTTAAGGCTGTTGGTGCGGCTTCGGAACACCGTCCATGTCCATTGCACATGAGCTTAACTTTGGTCGAGCCAGAAGCAGTCAAAAATGTAGGGCTAGAGGTCTTGCAAGAGGCGGGTGTGAAGGTTCTTTTGTATGTGTTTGCGGCTGGTGTTGTGATGGATAATGATGAATTGAAAGGGGTTATTATTGAAAGTAAGTCTGGACGTGAAATTATTTTAGCTAAAACTGTTATTGACTGTACTGGGGATGCTGATATTGCATTTAAGGCAGGAGTTCCGTGTGAGCAAGGTAATGATGTAGGTGGGGTACAGCCTCCAACTTTGATGTTCTGTATGTCGGGGGTGGATACGGAGAAGTTAAGAATGTCTATTGCAGAGGAGCCTCGGACTTATTTGACCGATTTTATTCCTGCGGAGTATTTTGGACAGAATAATCAGTTTATAGTTGTTGGTTTGCGTTCGTTGATGGAGAAAGCAAGAGGTAATGGATACGCATTGCCTGTAGAGCGAACTATCTTAATTACAGGTTTGCGTGAAGGTGAGGTTTGGGTTAATATGTCTCGTATTAATGGGGTGGATGGAACAAATCCTGAGAGCTTGACACATGGCGAGGTAGAAGGACGAAAACAAGTTGAAGAAATTCAACGCTATTTGACGGAGTATGTTCCGGGTTTTGAGAGATCATATTTCACTAAAATGGCTCCTTTTTTGGGTATTCGTGAGACGAGAAGAATTGTTGGTGAGTATGTGATGACTGCTGATGATATACTGTCTTGTAAGCGTTTTGAGGATGCTGTGGCGGTTGCTAGTTATCCTTTGGATATTCATCACCCAGAAGGTGGCGGTTGTACCTTGACTTGGTGTGGTGATAGTTATGATATTCCTTATCGTTCATTAGTACCACTTGGTGTTAAGAATTTGTTAGTCGCCGGACGCTCTATTTCTACTACTCATGAGGCTATGTCTGCTATACGTGTAATGGCTCCTTGTATGGCAATGGGCGAAGCTGCTGGTAGGGCTGCTAAGTTGGCTGTTCGTCATGGAGTGACGCCAGGTGATGTTGATGTGAATGAATTACGTGCTGATCTTCGATCATCAGGAGCGTATTTGTATGAAGAAGAGTTAGTATAATATATTTTGTATAGTTATGATATCTAACAATAACGATAATAAAGCCTCTTCTCGAAGGGGCTTTTTGCAAAAAATTGGAGTTCTTTCTTTGTTGCCTTTTGTTGATTTTCAATTGGCTAGTGCTGATGAAAATAGTGTGTCATTTGAAAAACGTCTTAAAATATTAACCTGTAATATAAGGGTTGACTTGTTGGAGGATGAACAAAAGGGGGTGGGCTGGAAGGATAGGCGTGAAGCGTGTATCCAAATTATAAAAAGTAAAAAAGCGGATGTTGTAAGCTTTCAAGAGGTGCTGCGTTCGCAGTTTTTGGATCTCAAGAGTTCGTTGACTGGTTATTATGCTTTTGGCTTTGATGGACCAGAGATGGATGTGCGTCAGGTTGGTTACCATGGTATTGCTAAAAACCCTATTTTCTTTTCTAAAAAGCGTTTTGAACTTCTCAATGCAGGTGGATATTGGCTTTCGGAGACACCTCTTGAAGCGGGGAGTATATCTTGGGGTTCGGCTAGGGCTAGAAACCTGAGTTGGGTTAGGTTGTTGGATAAGAAAACGAATAAAGAGTTACGTATTATTAATCTTCATTTAGATCACGTAAAACAAGAGGCTAGGGTCGAACAGGTAAAAATGGTCTTGAAAGAGGCTAGTCAATATCAAAATGAGTTTGTGCAGATTTTGACTGGTGATTTTAATGCTGCTCCTGATTCTGCGGTAATAAATGAAGTTTTGAGTTCAGGATGGTCAGACTCCTTTGATGTTAGTGCTGCTCAAGGTGTTGCTGGAGGCACTACACATGCTTTTATGCCGCATGATGCAGAGAGGGCAAAGCGGGCGAAAAAGATAGATTATATTTTTACTAAGGGACCTGTTTCGGCTATTTCATCTACGATTATTAAGGATAGTTATCATGGGGTTTACCCTAGTGATCATTATTTTTTGGAGGCTATATTAGAGTATTAGTATTTGTGAAGAAAAAGAATATTAAATTATAATATTCTTTTTTTTGTTTAAATTTTATTTAATTTTCTTTATTAATGTTTATATTAGTGCCATAATACCAATTACTAAATGAATCTAATATGAGTAATAAAGTAAATGCATCTACGTTTGGGATCCCAAGTCAATTGAAGTGGGGGTATCCAGGAGTTTTGATTTTCATGATGGGGGATGGGGTTGAGCAGGGGTGGCTAAGTCCATATTTGATTGAACATGGCATGAGTATGCAGCAATCCGCTAGTCTATTTGCTATTTATGGAGTTGCTATTGCAATTGGTTTTGTTGGGCTTGGTATGGCTAAGCTGGATTTTGGGGTGCATTATTAGCTGGCTACGTACCGTTGTCTGCTTTAGTACCATCTTTGGTAAAGGAAGATAAAGGGGCTGCTATGTCAATTCTGAATCTTGGAGCGGGATTGCCTGTTTTTATTGGGCCGGCTTTGGTGGGGTTGTGTATTGGGATTATTGGAAGTGAGGTTATAATTTGGTTGTTGGCGGGACTCTATTTAATAAGCGCTATCCTTACAAAATACATCAGTCTTCCTAGTGATAATAGAGATTAAATAAGAAACTATAATACATTATATATGAGAATTTTACTTACAGCTCCTTACGAGAATACTAAGGCTTTGAACGAGTTAGAGGGTTTGTTTGATGAAGTTATTTATAAACCCTGGAAGCCGCACGGAAGAGCTTTTAATGCTGATGAAATTAATCTTATGCTTGCTGAAACAAGAGCTGATGGGTTGATTGTAGAACATGATGATATTACGGAGGAAGTTTTGCGTAATAATCCGCAGTTGAAATTTGTTGGTGTTTGCAGAGGTACTCCATCAAATATTAATGTCAAAGTAGCAACTGAATTAGGTATTCCTGTCTTCAATACTCCAGCTCGTAATGCCCAGGCGGTTGCAGAAATGTTTATAGCAAATGTAATTACTCTAATGCGTAATACTATACCTGCTATAAATTGGCTAGAGGCAAAGAATTGGGATGAGGGAGCGCATACTTCTTATCTGGAATTTAAAGGAAATGAATTAGCAGGCAAAAAAGTAGGTATGGTAGGCTTTGGTGCTGTCGGCCAATATATTGCCCGTATGTTATTGAGCTTTCCTGCTGATATATATTATTATGATCCTTATTATTTGGATCCTAATGAGAATTATACAAAGGTAGAGTTAGAAGAGTTGTTTTCAACATGTGATGTTATTGGGATTCATCTACCAGTTACTCCTGAGACTATCGGGATGATCGATAAGAAGTACCTTTCACTAATGCATTCTAATGCAATATTTGTGAATACAGCAAGGGCTACTGTGGTAAATAGAGCTGATCTGTTAGAGGTAATTGAGTCTGAGAAAATCAGAGGTGCGGTCTTAGATGTATATTATAATGAGCCACCTGATTCGGTAGATTATAAAATGATTTCACATAAAAATGTACTAGCTACTCCACATATTGCGGGTGCTACTCATGAAGTAGAAGATCATCATGCTTTTATTATGAATAATAGTTTACGTGAGTTTTTCTACAAGGATAATAAATCAATTAAACAATTGGTAAATAAGCAAATAATCGAATTGATAAAGTAATAGAGATGGCACAGAGCGTTTATTTAGTTGTAGATATCGGAACAGGTAATGCACGTGTAGCAGTATCTACGACAACGGGACAGATATTATCTATAAAGCGGGAGAATGTTAATTATGTCGCAGATACGAATTATGAAGAGTCTATATATTTCGAACCAGAAGAGTTGTGGCATCAAATAGTTAGTTTGTCAAGAGAAGCGTTACTTGAGGCTGGGGATGTGGTAGTCAAAGCGATTACAGCAACTAGTCAGCGGGAAGGAATCGTTGTTGTTAATGAATCTGGTAATTCTTTGTTGGGTATGCCTAATATTGATCATCGTGGACGTAATTGGGAGAATGATCTTCTTGATAAAGATTTTGTTTACCAAATGTCTGGAAGATTTCCTACTTCTTTGTTTTCTGCTTTTAAACTTGTTGGATTGCGTGAGGTATATCCAGAGTTATTTGACCAGGTTGCCACAGTAATGAGTATTTCTGACTGGATACAATATAAGTTTTCGGGAGCAGCTTGTTATGAACACTCGCAAGCATCAGAAACATTGTTATATAGTGTACAAGACAAATGTTGGTCTTCTGAATTATTGTCACTTTTTGATTTATCTCCTAATATATTGCCTGAGCTTAAGAATTCGGGTACTATACTAGGTAAAATTAGAAATGATATAGCGATACTTTTAGATGTATCTAAAGAAGCTCAAGTGGTAGTTGGAGGAGCAGACACTCAATTAGCGATTAGAAGTATGGAACCATCTTCTAATGATGTTATTGTTGTTTCGGGAACTACAACTCCAATTATAAAGCTTGTCAATACGTTTGAGAAAGATAAGGAACAACGGACATGGACGAGTAGGTATATTGATGAAGATAATTTCATATTAGAGGCCAATGCAGGGGTTACTGGCTTAAACTATCAACGTCTTAAGGAAATATTCTATCCAAATGAAGGATATGACATTATTGAAAAGGAATTAGAAGAAACTGGTTACTCCCAGTGTATTGCATCACTAGGGTCATTGATTGCAGATGAAGATAGACCATTGACGAAAGGTGGCTTCATATTTAACGCACCTGTCTCTCATCAATTGACGCGCGGTAGTTTTGTGTTTTCAGTACTCTGGGACATTGCTTGTTCTATTTATGAGAATTATAAGTTTTTGACGGATGTTTCACCTCATCAGGAGCCTTATATCTGGGCGTGTGGCGGTGGAATGGAAAGCAAAAAATTGCGTCAATTCTTGGCGAACTTGCTAGGAAAGCGCATTAGAATAATGGATACCTATCGTCAAGCTTCGGTATTAGGAGGAGTATATATATGTAATGAGGCTCTTAATGGTCCTAAGCTGAAACCTTATCTTTTGGAGGAGACGATTCCCGAAGAACATGAGAAGTTTGAAAAGTTGTATTTGGAATGGAAGAATGCACGTAAAACATTTAAACATATTGAAGTATAATCATGGCATTTTTTTTAGGAATTGATGTTGGTACTCAAGGTGCTCGTGTTATTTTGGTTGATCATGAGGGTGGAATTGTAGATTCTAGATCTAAAAAATTTGTAATAAATAATTCGTTTAGAGAGGAACAGTCTCCAGACTTGTGGTGGGAGTATTGTTATCAGTTGATAGATGAAATTGTTTTGAATTTGCCTGATGGTTTTAATCGTGAGTCGATAATAGCGGCTTCCGTTACGTCTACCTCAGGAACTGTAATTCCATTAGATGCTAATATGAATCCACTGCATAATGCGATTATGTATAGTGATTTGCGATCGGCTGAGCAAGGTTTACGTATCAAAAAGATTGCTTGTAAATATGTAAGTCAAGGCTATACTGGATTTAATGCTTCTTCTGGTATAAGTAAGATACTTTGGTTTCAAGAGTCTTTTCCTGAAAAAAAGCAGGATATCCACCTTTGGGTGCATGCTTCCGATTTTATTGTGGGTAAGCTGTGCGGTAACTATGGTACCACAGATTATACTAATGTATTAAAATCAGGTTATGATTTGGATAAACTGGAATGGCCTGATTATATTTTTGATGAGTTTGGTTTTCAAAAGGGGTGGATGCAGGAGGTTGTTCCTTCGGGGACTGTTGTTGGTAGTTTGTCTTGTGATTTGTCGGAGAGATGGTCAATACCTCAGATTGATGTTGTTGTAGGCATTACAGATGGCTGCTCAAGTCAAATTGCTTCTGGAGCTGTCAATCCTGGTGATTGGAATACGACTATTGGTACTACTCTCGTCATTAAAGGTGTTACAAGAAATAAGGTAGTAGATGATTTAGGGAGATTGTATAGTCACCGACATCCTGAAGGTTATTGGATGCCTGGTGGAGCAAGTAATACAGGTGCAGATTGGATAACACTAGACTTTATTGAGCAATTGGATCAATTGACAGCGGAAGCTGAATCCTTGATTCCGACAGGAAAGGTAGCTTGGCCTTTAAAACAAAGTGGAGAGCGATACCCAATTTTGGCTCCTGAAGCTAAGGAAATTGTTCCTGTTACTGAAAATAGGGCAGAGCTGTTTGCGGCTAACTTGGAAGGTGTTGCATTTGTTGAGCGTCTAGCCTATGAGATTATAGAAGATTTGTCTTTAGAAAAGTTAACAGCAGTGTATACAGCTGGAGGAGGAAGTAATAGTGATTTGTGGCTCAGGATTAGATCTTCAGTACTGAATGTACCCATCTATAAATGCAAAGAAGCAAGTGGAGCGCTAGGTGCTGCTATTATGGCAGCTTCACATACCTATTATGATAGCTTGTCTGCCGCAGCCATGAAAATGACCTCAATTGAAAGAGAAGTATTACCTAATGAAAGCTTAGTGAACTCCTATGAGTTGCAATACGCGCTGTTTAAGAAAAAGTTAATTGAATTAAATTATTTGTAAAATGGTTACTATTTGTTTGTTAAGACATGGAGAGACAGCATATAATGCTGATGGAAATAGGTATTGTGGGCGTACTGATATTGAGTTAACTCCTAAGGGGATAAGTCAAGCAAAAAGAATGACTGAACTTTTGGAGGATTATGTATTTGATGCTGTCTTTTCTTCTCCACTTAAAAGAGCGAAGGATACAGCTATGATAGCTTCGGGTTTTAGAGAGGATATAATCATTGATGACCGTTTGATTGAAGTAGATTTTGGAGAGTGGGAAGGAAGAAGATCTGAAGAGTTTCAAGTAGACGACGCTGAAAGTTGGAACAATTGGTTGGGGGATCCTGAGAATAATAAGGCGGGATCAACAGGGGAAACAGCTTATGAAGTAGTACAAAGATTGGATTCATTTTATAAGGAATTAATGGATAAATATGCAGGTAAAACTGTGTTAATTGTCGGTCATAACGGTTTAAATAGGTTTTTTATGGCCTCGCAATTAGGTATGCCACTTAAAAACTATAGAAAAATTGTTCAAGAGAATTCGGCATTAACTCTATTAACATTATCTAAACATAGCGGTATTACTTTGTTAAAACTAAACGCTTAACTTCTGAGTGCTATACCAGTCCAGAGATCAGTAAAGCAATTAAGTATATAGAATCAAATATTAAATTATGATAAAGGTTAATTTTCTAATTACACAACTGTTGTTTATCGCGTTGTTTATTGGTTTGTTATGTTCAAGTTGTTCTAAAAATGATGATGATTTCATTGATAATACTGTAATTACGGAACCCATCAAACAGTTGCCAAAAATCAATGTGCTGCCTGAGAATGATGTTTATGGATATGTATTGGATGAAGAGTTGAAGCCTATAGAAGGTGTTGTTGTGTCAGATGGTTTTAATTTGGTAACGACTAATGCTAAGGGAGAGTACCAATTCAAAAAATCTAATAAAGCAAGATTTGTATATTATTCTACGCCCAGCGATTATACAGTTAATACATCTGATGATCGGAATATGGCTTTGTTCTATCAACCATTGAACAATTCGACTATTCCTCAGCAGCATAATTTCTTTTTGAGCAAATTGAAGAATAAAGAAGAGCAATTCTTGGTTTATGCGATTGGGGATCCTCAAGTTGCTAATGATGCAGAGGTTGTACGATTTAAAGAAGAGACAATTGAAGATATTAAACAGGAATTAGCAAAGTCTAAATTACCAGTTTATGGTATATCACTGGGGGATGTGGTTGCCGACAAACCTAACCTGTTTAATACTATGAAGACAGTATTAGGGTCTACAGCTATGCCGGTGTTTACTACCATTGGAAATCATGATAAAACTGGAGGATCTCCAGCTGTTCCTAGAAATAGTCTTTCCTTTGAAAGTTCTTTTGGACCGCTAGATTTCTCGTTTAATAGGGGCAATGTACATTTTGTAGTTTTAGATAATGTTGTTTTTAAGAATGACACTGATTATAGTTTGGGATTCAGTAATGAGCAATTGGATTGGCTAGAGAAAGATTTAAGCTTTGTTTCTAAAGACAAATTATTAATTATCTCTTATCATATGCCTATTCGAAACAGCTCTTTTGCTACACGATCTCGTTTATTTGATATAATAAAAGATTTTAAGAATATACACTTTTTTGCAGGTCACACACACTATAATGAAAATTATATTCATAAAGTAAATGGTATCGAAATATATGAGCACGTGCATGCTGCAACCTGTGGAGCTTGGTGGAAGTCAACAATCAATGGTGATGGAACACCGAATGGATATGGGGTATATGAAATTGATGGCACGAGTATTAAGAATTGGTATTATAAGCCTACTAAATTAGCAAAAGAATATCAATTGAGACTGCACTGGGGAGATGCAAATTTTGGTGGTCAATATGGAGTATATACGTATGGGAAAACTTCAAGAACGTTAATCGCTAATGTGTGGAATGCAGATCCTTCGTGGAAGGTTGAAGTGTTCATGAATGATAAGAAGTTAGGTGATATGGTGTTAAATTCTTCATTGAATACTGATGCTTGGTCATTGGGTTATCATTTGGGCGTTTTGAATCGTAATGCTGCTAATTATACAACAACCACAAAGCACCTTTATACTTTTGAAGTGACAAGTCCTGATAATACATTGAAAGTTGTAGCCACAGATCGTTTTGGAAAAATTTATACACAAGATTTAATTACAACTAGTTTGAATGAGGCAATAGGATATTAGTTTCTTTCTTTTCATAAGACTTTGTAAATATTCTTATGTTCCAACTATCAATTTTAAGTCTTTAAATATTGCACCACGATGCCAATGTTAACCGTTTATATCCGTTTATACACGGATATAAACGGTTAACGTACGGCTAATAATTTTAGTTTATGGAGGTTTACTTTATGAATTAACATACTGTTTCAAAGTAAACTTCCATATTATGCAGAGACGAATCAAAACAAGCCGATACATCGAAATTCTTAGTGACTATTCGTGAGAGTAAGTTTTTTAAGGTACTCATGAGCTCATCCGACTAGGTCGGAATCGGTTTTGGCTGGAAACACTATTTCGGCCGGGAGGAGAATAAAATCAACCTCATCAACTTTCTAAACAGCCTACTAGAGGGCGAGCACATCATTACAGACCTCCAATATGCCAATGTCGAGAAAGATGGCGAGCATAGCAGCGAGCGCAAGGTCGTCTTTGATCTACGCTGTATAGGGGATGGAGGTGAACACTTCCTTGTGGAGATGCAGTTACAGAACCAAGACTTCTTTTTCGACCGTGCCGTCACCTATACCTCACGCACGATCAGCCGTCTAGCCAAGAAAGGAGCTGAGGGCAATGGATATGAATTGCCACCGGTATATTTCGTAGCAGTACTGGGCTTTCAGCTGGACAAGGCCAATGATGCCAAACACTACTACAGTGCCAAGATCGCAGATCAGTTTGACCAAGAGATTCTCTATGAAAAGCTGAGCTACAAGATGCTCATATTGCTCAATTTTAATAAGTCAAAGACTGAACTATCAACCATTATGGATCAGTGGATGTACCTGATGAAGCATCTCAACGAGATCGATGAGTTACCTAGCTATTTGGACAAAAGAATATTCTCTCGTATATTCATCTCAGAGTCTGTTGTTTAATTGGCCGATGAGAGTAATTTAAATTTCCTTTGTATTGAAATTTAGATTAGTTTTGAGGTAGGAGAGGTGGCAAACTTATCGCCTGCAGAACAGATGGCATACATATCTAGCTTAGATCGCAAACGCGATTATAATAATACCATAGCTTTCGCAAAAAAAGAGGCAATGGCTGAAGGCAAGCATGAGCAAGCCCTTGAGACCGCCCGTAAGATGTTGGGAAAGGGCTTTAGCAAAGAGGATATTCAGGAAATCACAGGCCTCCGTATCGAAGAAATAGAACACCTGAAATAGATACCCTCAGGATCATAAATACAAAAAAGCTGAACACTACGTTCAGCTTTTTATGTTATGCTGCCTAGCATCCTCACGATAGCCTATTAGTCAGGATTCCCCCCGCAGCTAGCTGTCGGTTGAGTCCAGAGCCATCTTTCTAATCCCCATTACCGCAAAATCTGTTTACAAAATCCCAGTCCAGCACCGAGCTGTCCTCTTTCAGTATCCCCAGGTAGATCCCATCTTTCAGTCCCCCCTCATATCTAGATATTTTACAGCATGCAACCAGATTTAGAAAAACTGTATAGCTATTTCAGGACGGTCCTCTAAAATATTAATTCCGAATACTGTTCTCGATGTAACAAATATTTGCTAAATCTGTTACAGCATAAGGTTGCTCTAACGATGTTGCCAACAACGGCCGCCATCAACTACTACACGCTTGCAGTAGCCACCAGTCTTATTTTTAGCTCCACATACTGATGAGGTAGGAGTAGTGCTTCCACCATTATTTCCCCCACCATTAGAAGGGCTTTCAGTACCATTGTTTTGCCGAGCGCCATAACTGCCCGTTCCATTCGCTTTTTGAGTATTGTAAGTTATAATAGCAGTATTGTAACCGATGTCACCGAATACCACCTCCCGGTCTTTCAGGATATAGGCCTGTATGGTCTGTCTGTCGCTCAAGGTTGTTTTTATTTCCAGTTTTAGCTCGAAAGTAATCTTGCTATCGAATCTGTATTCCCATTTACCACGGTTATTCTTTATCGTTTTGGTATTGTTCGATTTATCGATATATGAAATCTCACAAAAATCACATTCTACTTCATAAGCATATTCTTCATATTCCTCCACAGGCGCCTCTTCTTTTTTGCTGCACGAAGACAGAAAAACAGCTCCTGCCAATAGAGATAACCAATACGAGCGCATGGTTTGTAATGTTTGCTTTGATAAAATCATGATTTCTATACTTTAATAATTTGTCGCGAAACTAAACAAACCGATCACAGGTATATTACGGATTCCCGTAATACACATCTTATTAATCACAGATGATAGACTACTGTCCGATATAGAGTGCTATTTGCAACTACACTACATACTGATTAACTTTAGCAAAATTTTTTACGCAAAGACTAACAGTTAACCCTAGGAATGATACCGCATGTTGATATCGATGAAAAAGAACTTCTCCTCCAGCTTCGGAACGGGGATGCATTAGCTTTCGAGTCACTTTATCTACGATATGCCGACAAACTGAGTGCTCAACTATTCCGCTTACTCAAATCCTGGAATGAGGTAGAAGAAGCTTTGCAGCAGCTCTTTGTCAAGGTCTGGGAAAACAGAGAAAATATTGATCCGGGAAGGTCATTTCAGGCTTATCTATACAAGATAGCCAGCAATATCGCTGTCGATTACTACCGAAAGCTGTCCAAGGATAAAGAACTTTCCAAGAGTTTGCTCCGACAAATCTCGCTATTATACCATCCTGATAATCTTACAGCACAGATACAGGCCGATGAAGAGCTGATGCGTACCATTGATAAGCTTCCGCCACAACGCAAAGCCGTTTTTAAACTCTGCAAACTTGAAGGAAAAAGTTATGCCGAGGTAAGCCGCATACTTTCCATCTCTGAAGCGACTATAGGTGACCATATCGCAAAAGCCAATAGATTTATCTACAATAATTATGATAAGTCTATCTTTATGCTATCTCTTATCTATGCAACTTCTCTTTTAGATTGATTTTATTGTTTCTGTATATCAGTTTGTTATGTTTTTTATGTTCTTTTTTTTAAAAATAGAGCAATAGGTTTTACGAGCAACAGCGTATTACCTATAAACAAATATTTTGGAAGAGAATCACGCCATCAAACCCTTATATTATAAACTCCTCGACAATTCGATCACCGAAGAGGATTACCATCAATTGTTGGCATACTTCGGTTCCGATATAGAACCCGAATATCTGCATGAGATCGTTCTACAAGAACTGGAAAGCGATGATGCGGTAGATATCTACCTCAATCACCGACAACAGATTACCCATACGGTCAGCAATGTTCGAGAAAAGCTTCGGGTTGCCGTATCAATGGCGCCACCGAAAGAAAAAACTACTATCAGGAGACTGTTACCTTACTTGGCAGCTGCACTTGTCTTGATTGTTGGGACGGTATCCTACCTATCTTTAAGGTATTCCGCTACCGATCCCATATTGGCTGTTAATATTGCTCCAGGGACAAATCGTGCTATGCTGATGTTGGAGAGTGGCGAAGAGATTACGTTGAGCGAACAGCAAGAGGGACTACTTGCTCTGGATGGAATGATCAGCTATACCGATGGCACTGCTATAAAGGAGGTCAACATGTTGCAACAGCTCACACTGACGACTCCAGCCGCAGGACAGTATCAGATTCAACTGCCCGATGGCACCAAGGCATGGCTTAATGCTTTGTCTTCGATCAGCTATCCTGCACGTTTTGAGAGTGATGTACGCAAGATAACCGTCACAGGCGAAGTTTATCTCGAAGTCAGTAGAGATGCACCAAAACGCTTCGTAGTGGTCGCCAACCAACAGGAAATCGAAGTCCTGGGTACCCATTTCAATATCAATAGCTATGCGGACGATGGGAATACATACACGACGCTTGCTGAGGGAAGCTTAAAAGTGACTAGTAAAGTGGATGGTAGCAACGTACAGCTCAAGCCTGGCGAGCAGTCCGTGCTTTCGAATAAAAAAGGCCTTTGGGTTGAAAAAGCAGATATTGAGCAAGTTCTTTCTTGGAAGGAAGGTTTTTACATCATTCAGAACCAGCCACTTTCGTTATTCAGCAAACAGATCGAGCGCTGGTACAATGTGGATATAGAAATGGGTAGTAAGGGAGATCTGCGCTTATCTGCCATGATTCCACGCGACGTTAACCTATCGGAGGTAATCCAGGCCATTGAATTAAAAACAGGCATACAATTTAAAATAGAAGGAAGGAGGATAACAGTACAAGAATAAAGAACTAGCGAACCCAGCAGTTGTCTAGGCATTTTAAGTACTGCCGTCGTGCAGCAAACACCAACGGCAGTGATGTCAGATCACATTTTAAGCAACTAACTTAATTTTTTAATCGGACAATACAAACTTACGGATTATACAGTACCACTACAAATTCATTGGAAGTACTGTATTATATCTGTTATTAGGTGGCGTATTGTTCATTTATGAACAATTTATGAAGTATAAAAACAAACCGTATCGAACCGGCAGGGGAATAATCTCTCCATATATCTTTTTGATGATGAAATTGACCATATGTATATTCTTTATTTCCATTTTAGGAGCTATGGGCGGTGTGACTGCGCAGCGGGTCCATATTGACGTAAAGGGTGTACCCCTCCAAAAAGTATTGATCGATATCGGAAAACAGTCCAAACATATCCTCATTTATGATGATAAGGATTTTAAAGATGCAAAAAAGGTAAACCAGCGCTTTAGCAATAAAGATCTTTCCGCCGCTTTGGATCTACTACTAGAGGGGCAATCCCTACAATATACCATTCAGGGGAAATCTATTATGATATCTCGCAAGTCTAAACCTGCAATTTCTGCTTCTATGCCTATAGACGAGTTAATAGTCCAAAGCCTCATTAAGGGGAGAGTGACGAATGATAGAGGAGAGCCCCTTGTTGGAGCTAGCATCAAGGTCAAGAATACAAAAATAGGTACTACAACCGACGATGAGGGGTATTTCGTTTTGAATAATGTAGAGAATTCATGTGTACTAATTATCTCTTTTATAGGCTATCTGGATCGAGAAGTTAATGGAGCAGGAGATATAGGTTCTGTCAGATTAAGATTAAATGATAATCCCGTAGACGAAGTTCAGGTGATCGCTTATGGAACGGAATCCAAGCGCCTCAGTGTTGGCGCTGTATCAAGCGTATCTGCAGATGAAATCGCACGTCAACCTGTCACCAATCCGTTATTGGCATTACAGGGCCAGGTCGCTGGCTTGGCAATTTCTGCTACCAATGGCGTACCCGGCTCTACTGCATTGGTGCAAGTCCGTGGGCAGAATACCTTAGGCACAACACTACAGGTCAAGCCTTATGACCAACCCTTATTTATCATTGATGGTGTTCCGTTTGCACCTCAAAATGTCAATATCAATCAGTTGAATAATCTTGCCACGGCACAGTCTTTCAATGGAGGAATAAGCCAGCCAACAGGGCTCAGTCCATTCAATAGTATCAATCCCAATGACATTGAAAGTATAAGTATATTGAAGGATGCCGCCGCTACCTCCATCTACGGATCTCAGGCTGCTAATGGAGTTGTTTTAATAACGACAAAGCGGGGTAAGTCTGGAAAAACTACACTTGATATAAATCTAAATACACAGTTTAATTCCACCGCTCGGCCGTCACGTCTGATGAATACGCAGCAATATCTTCAGTTACGGCGAGAGGCGTATGCGATAGACGGGCTAGTACCTTCTGATGATCCTAACGATTATGAGGGATTTGCACCTGATCTTACAATTTTTGAACAGGATAAATACACCAACTGGCAAAAAATAATCACAGGTAAGATGACACGTAATACAGATATGCACGCCACCCTATCCGGAGGTTCTGCTTCCAATACATTCCTTGTGGCAGCAGGATATACAAGTTCTGATTACAACTATCCTGGTGATTTTTCGGACAAGCGTTTTACGTTACACAGCGCTATACACAATACCTCAGCCAATGATCGCTTCACACTTGATTTAGTCGCTGATTATGGATATGACCAAAATAATTCAGCCAATTATCAAGGCAGGCAAGGAGTACTACTAGCACCCAATATGCCTGATTTGGTGACCCCTAATGGAGATCTGGTATGGAATTATAACGGTTATCCTTTAGAAGTTCAGAACTTTTATAGTTCGCTAATGCAACCTGTGTATTTACAAAACTATAATTTCAATAGTTCCTTGAGGATCAACTATAAGATAGCGAAAGGATTAACGATAGGTACTAATGTGGGCTTTAGTAGGAGTAATACAGACGAGCGGTCTGAAAATCCTGCCCGTTCGCAAAATCCTTCCTTTGCAGAAGCAAGCGCGGGCTTTGGCAGTAATGTCTCACAGGCGATCAATGTTGAGCCACAACTGAATTATAACCTTTCGATTGGTGGAGGGATACTGACCGCTTTACTTGGGGGCACCTATAAGAAGGTTACAAATGATGCTTACCAGGTAGAAGGATATGGTTATTCAAATGATAACTTCTTAGGGTCTATTATCGGAGCTACCGATACTTACCCCTTTGAAACCAAAAATCTATTTAAATATAGTGCAGGGTTTGCCCGTCTTAAATACATTTACGATCAGAAATATATCCTAGAAGCTTCGGGGAGAAGGGACGGTTCTAGCAACTTTGGACCTGGTCGTCAGTTCGGTAATTTCGCGTCAATAGGAGCTGCTTGGATTTTTTCAGAAGAAAAGATTATCAGAGATCTTGTTTCCTTTTTAGGTTATGGCAAGTTTTCTGGAAGCTATGGTACTACCGGCGGCGATGCTTCCAAAGCCTACTCTTATCAGGCATTGTACGAAAATTTATCAGGAGTTCTACCATTTCAGGGGATTAAACCAGCCTATGCTTATAACCTCTATAACCCAGATTTTAGTTGGGCGACAAAAAAATCTCTGAACCTAGCGTTAGATTTAAGCTTCATCGATAATAGAATATCCGTAAACACCACTTTTTATAGAAACAGACAGGGCAATCAGTTAGTGGATATGCCACTACCGGTACAGACGGGTTTTACACGCGTATTTGGTAACCTAGATGCACTTGTACAAAACAAAGGGTGGGAGTTTACAATCATGTCGAGTAATGTTAAGAATGATAATTTCTCGTGGTCTTCTACTTTTAATCTGACCTTTAACCGGAATAAACTGCTTGATTTTCCAGATTTAGCATCCTCTGCTTATGCAAATAAATATATTATTGGACAACCGACTTCTATAATAATAGGATATAAATATAAGGGGGTCAATCCAGACACCGGATTATATGAATTTTATGACAAAGACGGTAACACCACCTATAATCCAAAGTTTGGGATGGCAGCCAATGGGGGAGACCAGGTGCCTATAGGCAATATGGATATCAAGTATATGGGGGGAATTGGTAACAATTTTACATATAAAGATTTTGGTCTATATATATTTTGCCAGTTTTCAAGTAGTTACTCGCCCAACTATCTTTCTGCTCTTTACACGTCAGATTTCCCCGGCGCACCTACTAATCAACCTGTAGCGATATTAGATAACTATTGGCAGCAACCCGGAGATGATGCTCTCATCCAGCGCTTAGCAAGCAGTTATAATTCGAGCTCTCTTCGTACTATACCTATTTTTACCCAATCTGACGGCGTATATAGCAATAATACATATTTGAGAGTCAAGACTGTAGCTCTGTCCTACACATTGCCAGAAAGAATCCTGAAGCACATACATGTAAAAGGGGGAGGGATATATGCCAATGCCCAAAACTTGTTTACCATTACAAATTATAAGGTTGGCGATCCTGAGCAGCCCGGCACTATTACGGCTTTACCTTTACAGCGGATTGTTGCGTTAGGTCTGAATCTTAAATTTTAAGCAGTTATTATCATGAAAAAAAGCGCTTATATATATATAATCAAAATCAGCTTCTTATTTACCGCATTATACCTCTTCGGAAGCTGCAAAAAGCTGATAGAGATACCGGGCAACCCGCCGACCTTCATCACCAAAGAACAACAATTTGCCGATAGTGCCACTGCGATGTCTGCGGTGGTAGGCGCATATTCTTATAGTCAAGGCAAAGGATTTGGTTATAGCGATGCCAATTTTACTGTGGCCACAGGGCTTTCTGCCGACGAAATCTCCGTTACAGCTAGCAACACCGATTATACTCATTTCTATAATTATATGCTGACACCTTTGAGTGGAGGCATAGTCTCTCTATGGCAATATCCTTATCAAGGAGTATACAAAGTAAACGATATTCTGGAGGGTGTGTCACATAGCAAAGGTCTTTCACAATCGTTTATCAGGCAGATATCAGGCGAGATGAAAGTTCTCAGGGCCCTATACTATTTTAATATGGTAAATATATTTGGAGGGGTACCTTTAGTCACGTCGACAGATTATCAACATACGGCTCGTTTTCCAAGGGCTTCCGTTGACGAGGTCTATCGACAGGTTATCCAAGATTTAGAGGAGGCCGTTATCGATTTATCTCCCGATTATCCATCGAGTGGACGCCAGCGCCCGAATCTTTACACAGCAAAAGCATTGTTGTCCAAAGTGTTTCTATACCGCGGAAATTGGAAGGAGGCATATGATGCAGCCGATGATGTGATCAAAAGTGGGATCTACAGTATCAGCGATGTAGCCGTACACGCAGCTTTCTTAGAAGGTAGCGACGAAGCGATTTGGCAATTACCTGTAAAGAACTCTTATAGGCAGACTGATGACGCTCAGACTTTTGTCCCGTCAGCCGGAGTATTGCCAAAATATTTGGTAACTCCATTTCTTCTCAATCAATTTGAAAAATCTGATCAACGTCTTCAGCATTGGGTAGGAGTATCCATTGTCAAGGGGGATAGCTTTTATTATCCATTCAAATATAAGAACAAGCAGGCATCAAGCCTCCCTCTAGAGAATTTGATGATAGTTCGGCTTGGAGAAGTATTACTGATACGTGCTGAGGCGGCGGCGCATCTACACAATCTAGAACAAGCGGTGATAGATCTAGATGTCATCCGTAAGAGAGCAGGATTGGAGAATAGTATCATAGACAAGACTTCACAGCAAGTAGTGTTGAATGCGATTATGAAAGAACGGCAGTTAGAGTTGTGCTTTGAGTGGGGTAATCGTTGGTTTGATTTAAAGAGAAATGTAACCATAGAGAGTTCGGCATCCACTGTACTTGGCGATGAAAAGACTGGTTATACATCTGATGCAGCGCTGTATCCTATTCCCCAGGGACAGCGACAGTTGAACAATTTGCTGGAGCAGAATCCTGGTTACAATTAACACACAAATACAAAATGAATTTAAACGATATCCCAATGAAGAAGAAGAATTTCTCCCGCTATATTTTATTTGCCATATTATCCATTTTGAGTCTAACAGGGAGTGGGCAGAATACCACATTATCGGCCCATCTCAAAGAGCTGTCAAATGGCGCTGTTACGTTGTTCTATATGAAAGATGGTCTTTCCATTGTTGACACTTCTCTTATCCAGAATGAAAGATTTGAATGGAGTACTGATCTATTGGAGCCCACACGTATTACATTGACAGTGGGGTCTAGCTTTTATCATTTTTTTGCTGAGCCAGGTAATATTCAACTAAATGGTATTGCTGACAGGACGGATACATATGTTCTTAAAGGTTCCTCTGTACAACGTGATGCAGATCTGTTTGATGCTTTTACAAAAGATCTAAGGCATACTTGGGACTCTTTGTATACTGCACTCCGCGAAGCGCCTGCAGAGCAAAAGGCAATAATTGAAAAAGAACGCAAAGTTGTGCGAAGCCAAAATGACAAAAGAGTCGAGGCATTCATTTTGAATAACCCAGCGAGTTCTTACAGTTTGTATTTAATAGGACTAGAACGGGATTTTAGCAGAATACGATATCTATATAGCTTGCTGGACGATTCCGTCAAACAAACATTTGCTGGTGATAAAGTTGCAAAGAAGCTAGGCGCCTTGTCCAGAAGTCAGGTAGGTGAGCAAATCAAGGACTTTACACAACCCGATACTTTAGGCAATTCTATTTCATTCAACGAGTTTAAGGGACACTATGTTTTAATAGACTTTTGGGCTAGTTGGTGTATACCATGCCGCGTGGAAAATCCTAACGTGTTGAAGGTTTACAATAAATATAAAGAAAAGGGATTTGAAGTGATAGGTATTTCCTTAGATGATAAAATGCAAAGTTGGAAAAAAGCTATTCGAGATGATAAACTGCCCTGGGTAAATGTCTCCGATCTCAAAGGCGCAAAAAATGACGTTGCTATTGCCTATGCTATCGAATTTATTCCAAGCAATTTATTGGTCGACCCTTCCGGAAAGATTATCGCTAAAGACTTGAGAGGTGATGCACTGGATCAAAAGCTGGCTGAATTGTATGATTAATCATTAAGCGTATCCGAGAAGTTCATTCGTTGCACATATAATGCAAAAACATGATTATTGCGCTATATGTGCAACGAATTTATTTCCTAGATAATGATAATCCTTTCCTGTACAGCCTCTACTCATACTGTTTCAGCGTCTCGACCAGTTCCTTTTTGTAGGTAAATATATCATCAATATCCTGTAGCAGCTTCTTTTCGCCCTTGTCCTTACCATTATGGAATACCTCCAGGTATTTATTTGCGGAGTTGAAATGTAGCCTTGCCAACGGTTTTCTATTATTATCATCCAGCAATATCCCAAAGTACGACTGCGTATCCCTGAAGGCAATCTTAGGCGAGGGGATATGCTCTCTGAGGATCGCTTTTACAATCTGTGAGCCTTCTAGTTCCACCTGCGATATCGCCGATCCTGACAGGTCCTTTTCCGTGATACCGCTTTCTTTCACCAAAGCGATAAAATCCATGCGGCTACTCTTTTATAATAAGTTTGATCAGTTTTGAAATTGGCTTTTAATGACAAGTCCTTATTAAATAAAAATATACAGAAAAATTATTTTGAAATATAGTAGTAAATGTACTACCTTTGTGTTGTGGGGTTCGAGATGTGATTGGCGATTTAAGGGATAGATTGTCCAAATTACATTTTTAACTATTTCGATATGAAATCAAGTGAATTCCACAGGTTCTTGCGAAATAATGGCTGGATCCATATCCGTACCAAAGGATCTCATTACATTTATGAGAAGGACGGAAAAACCCGTTCAATTCCTTATCATGGTAGCAAAGAGATGGGAGAGGGCCTTCGCAAGAAAATCATGAAGGATCTGGGGCTTTAATTAGCTCCCGATCCCCATGATAAAAGAAAGGGAAATGAATATGAATTATCCAGGCGACATAAGTTTAGTTAAGGAAATATCTTGGATAATCCATATGGCCTATAAAGGACAAACAACATTCATATGAAAACATTAAAGATCGTAATCGAGCGCAGCGAAGACATGTTCAGCGCCTATGCAGAGAATGCTGAAGGCATTTATGGGGGCGGTGATACCGTTGAGGAAGCCAAGCAATCCATCTTGGATGCGATAGCTATTATTACTGAAGAGTTTACTCCCGACAACATACCATCTATTCTCAAAGGCAGGTACGATATCGTATACCACTTCGATGCCGAAAGCTTTCTCAACTATTACAAAGGCATATTCACCAATGCCGCTTTAGAGAAGATTACAGGCATTAATCAGCGTCAGCTACAACATTACTCATCAGGATTGAAAAAGCCCCGTCAGCCGCAGCTTAAGAAGATAGAAGATGGGCTTCACCGTCTGGCTGCTGAGCTACAGGCTGTAGAGTTAGTTTAAACACAAATTGCTTTAAATGAATTCAAAACTACACGAATCAACCCCTGATTTTGTAAAGAAGCTGTATGAACAGCAAGGATTTAGTTTAAGAGATTTGTCGTCCCATTTGTTGTTGGAGATTGGTGTACTTAGACAGCTTAGTAATCGAGATAAAAATGAGAAGGAGCTAATTTTTGAGGGATTTCAGACACTGTCTAATTTTACAAATTATATCAGCTTAGAGTTGTGCTCGGTAAGCCGCTCTAACTTCAGAGCTGTATTGCCTGCAGAAAAAAGGTATAACGTTAAATATATCAATTGTGTAATCCTTGAAGCCTACAAGTACCTTTATGGCTATGGCAAGGCTCAAAAGAAATCACTTTGGGTAAAAAAGATAAAACCATTAGTTGAGCTCATAGACTACCAGGGATTTAGGAATGAGTATAATTCGTTAGAACTTAAGATAAGGCAGTTTGGCGAAAGTAATATCACAGATTGGACTGGTAGAAAACTAAGTTTCCATTATGATTTAGATCCTATGGAGATGTACAGACATTTGGTAGCACTAAGTGAGGAAGATGAGTATCAGCGCTTGATTACCTTCAGTACATTGATGGAGGAGTTGACCGTTTTTTCAAGTAAATATTTGCAAAAATCAAATCTAACTAATGTATTGATCTCCGAAATGTCGCCAGCTATTGATTTACCAATAATCGGGTTAGAGCAGTTCTTCTTAGATGACGAAGGTAAATTGTCTGATACTTTATATGGCGTCATAGAAACACATAGTAAAAAATTAGATGAATTTGCTCGACAGCAAGATACGCCCGATAAATTTAAAGAGTTTTTTAAACAAGACTTAAACGACACAATTATTAGTATGGTCGAACTAAGTAAGGTCGTCATGCAGTTAAGTTATCTTTATATAGATTTAGCCTCAGCTATCAGAGCTTTTTTGCATTCTGAATATATTATGGAAAAGCTATTTAACCTTAAAATGATTAATGTCATTGTATATGAAGGATTCAATAAGCTCTATTCATTAAATGAAGAATCAAATGGGTCTTTTTGGCATGATAGAATTATTCCTTTTGTTTCGACGATTAAAGACGATAGATTTTGTAGGGAGGTAGATATTTTAGAGCAAGAACTTGAAGAGCTTGCACCAATATTCAAAAAATATGCATCTCAGAGGCAACTTTCCGTCCACTACGACAAAGGTATCCCAATGATATATGATATGCTTCAAGGATTAAATCCATTTATAGAACTATCAAAAAGTACACAATTGCTGCAGTTAATGCATAAGATTTACAATATTCTTAATCAGTGTATGCTGCTTATTGAGACGCGAGAAGAAATAGAAAACAAGAAGGCTATTGATAATGTAAGTACGATTATTGAAAAAATAATTGCTTTATCGACTAATCTTCCTGATGAATCTTTCAAGAAAAGGCTCTTGGACGATCTTCAAAAAATGAAGACGGGTGAGTTCTTCGAAAATTTACTTAAGAATCGACCGAAGGATTAAGCACTATCCGTATTTCTTTTTCGATTTCGTATTGCAACCTAGAGAGGTTGACATCTTGTTTATCGGACCAACAGCACGTGATATTTTATTCGCTTGTTCCTTTTAAATCAAATATCCTTGTCATATTATCAAGTATATGCTTGGCCTCACTTTTATAAACATTAGGATTGTATATTAAATAATCATCAAATGACACACTACTTTCAACATAATTTTGGGTAGACTTAAATTTTACATACTCCCTTTCTTTTTTCCGGATATACCTCCAGTAATCACGAATTAGACCTTTCAGAATATTGGGCTTCTTTTTAACATAGTCTGCGTTTTCGATAAAAAACTCGTAATAAATCATTGTAACGGGCAAAACCTCTTTAAAAGGCAGATTTATTTCAGCAAGTTCTTTTTTAAAATGATCTTCTACATATCTGTTGACCATTGGCTTAGTTAAGTGATGTTCAGTGTATATGAGAATCGGTACGATCGTGAGCTTATTGGTACTTCGTATATTATAAAGTTCATTGGATTTATCAGCTAGATGCCGAATGTTATTAATTAATTGTCTAACGCCCTTTTTCTTTAATGCAAAATTTTCATCAATAAATTGTTTAAACTCTTGAGTGTTTCTATTTAGAAAGGTTCTGTAATTCAGTGAAGAAGACTTTATTTCGATAAGATATACTGTTTTATTATCTACTATCATTGAGAGGTCTGGCAGGTACTGATCATCAGAGGAGAGTACTCTAACATATTTCTTAGAAAAATCATTGAATATTTTCAGTAGAAGGAATTTTTCGTAATATTCTTTTCCTATGAAGCTTAAGAAATCATTTACATTTTTGATTTGAGTGTTGATCTTTTGAATTGCTTTACTTTTATACAAGAAAAAAGTCCATATCTTGTCCATTATCAGAGCAAAGTCTCTAGAGCTTGTTAAATAGAGATTTCCATCTGAGTGTAAGAAAAATGGTTTGGTAATCAATTCTCCGACATTAAAACTATTGTTTTTGGTTATTCCCTTTCCAAAGACATATTCCATCTTTATTAATACTTGATGTATTTTTTCACTTGGAGGTATCTTTAATAAAGTGTTTTTGCTTTCAAGGTTTGCTGTGTTTTGAATAAAAACTTGAAGGAGGTGAAGGTTCAATTCATGAGTGCTATTAACATAGAAATTTTCATTCAAGTAAAGAGTTAAGTCATCGATAGAGGTCGATTTTTTGATAAATTTATTAAAAATTAAGTGTTTAGGAGCGGACGTTCTAGAGAGATGAACCTCGTCTAGTGAATTATTGTCTTGCATTAAAAAAATATCCCAAGCTAGTTCAGGAGTGTCTGGGCGCTCTAAGATATCAACGGATTGATATTGACTTTCGTTATAAGCGAGTAGAGTATCTAAGACATCTGATGCGAAACTCTCTGAATTCAAGCTTACATTGTCCTGCGAATAGTTTATTTGATTAAATAGATCTACAATTATTCTGTTCACCACAGTATGTGTCACTAGTACTGAATTAGAGCCATCTAAAAGCTGAAGAAGCCTCTTCTTTTTTTGAATAGGCAAGAAATCAAAAAAGGCTTTTACTAGATCAAATTGATATTGGGAATTTTTTTTTGAACTAAACCCGTTTCTCACTCCGATAAGAAATAGTATAGTATCTTCAATTTTGTATTTGTAGAGAGTATTTAACTCTTTACTAGAAGTGAATTCCGTAAAGTAAAACTGGCTATACGTTATAACAGGTGAAATAGGTATCATAAGTCGCGATATTTTAGATAAAAAGTTCTTTGAGAGTTTAATCAATCGCCAGGCTGAATGTCGATATCACTGTCTGATACTATATAACCAAGAAGTCCGATATGCGTCAAGGCATATAGGACTTCTACATTCGGCACTCCTGGCAGGAGATCAAGAATACTATAGCTTTAATCCCCATTATCGCAAAATCTGTTTACAAAATCCCAGTCCTGCACCGAGCCGTCCTCTTTCAGTATACCCAGGTAGACACCATCTTTCAGTCCCACCTGCCATATCGCTGATCCCGACAGATCCTTTTCCGAGATACCGCTTTCTTTCACAAAAGCGATAAAATCCTTGCGGCTCCTTTTGCGGTTCGACTTGGCATAGTAGGCCATTAGGTATATATCCATAGGATGCGGTCCCAGTTCATGCACATCACATTCCAGTAGATGTTGCTTTATAATATCCTTCCATTGCAGCTCGGGCGTCTGCTTCAGTTTCGTGACGATATCATCCATGCGATAGGCACGGTACTGCGCACGTTCTCAGTCCCGCAGCATCGACCAGTTCCAGTCCTGCTCACGGAGGTTATGCAGCATCGGCTCCAGGTTGCACACCGTAGGTACGATCCGCGAAAAGATACTGCGGCCTTTCACCGAGGCAGGCAACGAAGATTCCGTCCTCGGGCGGGGCATACCGTACAGCGTAGCGCCGATCCTGCTGAAATGTAGGGTAATATCCATGAATACCTCCCGATCCGCTATCGAGAACAGCAGCATTTCTGTGTAGAACAGATGCTTTGCCTTTTCCGCATCATCATGCCACAGCCGCACACTTATCTCCTTCATGAGGCTATTTATCTCCTTATACGCGCTATCCCTGTCGATGTACAGCGATCTGTCCAGCCTGCTTATATAATTCTTCTTTTCCGTCAGCTTTTCCAGACTTTCCGGATGATATCGGTCCACATACCTCAGGCGTATCAGCGTATCCATGTTAAAAGCCATCATCTTCGAGTTGCGGCCATCCGGGATAGGGAAGAAGCGGTCACCTGCATCCTGCGACAGGAGTATCCAGTTGAGCGAGTACGCCACCCGCGAATCGTAGATAATATACTCCTCGGGGTACATATACGCTGCCACCTTCGAGACACTCGCTATCCGGTCAAATCCTGCATTCCTCTCCCTTAGGAAATCCGCTATCAGCACCTTCGTTGCGTCCTCTTTGGCCGTCTTTATACCGCCCCAGTCCTTGATGATCCACAGACTCAGTTGGTCGAATAGGCCCGGATCATCACTTTGCGCCTTCCATATCGCTGTCCTTACGAGGGCTTTCAGCTGCACCTCCTTATCATAGCGGCTGTGAGCGTCCAGTCTGTTGCGGTCCTCTGCTGATAGTATCTGCATATCGATGAGCTTGCTCAGATCCGCATTCCAGTTGTACTGCTCATGCAGGCGGTCGCGATAGGGGGCAAGGTATTGGACGATCTTGTCCAGGTCAAATTGTGGCATATATGTTACTTGTTGTTTTAATCAAGATAAACTCATTATCAAATCATTCCAATTCAATGAAATTCTTTTCAAGCTCCGAGAGGCTAGTGTTATCTTTTGGCTCTTTTGCGAATTTAAGATTCAGGATCAGCGGGACATCCGTTACCACCCCAAATCCGACGATGCGAAAAGTTCCGTCCTTCATCTCAAATTTTGTTCCTTTGAAAGGCTGTTTTTGCGATGAAAAATTTATCTTTTTTTTAGTTCTATAATCGAACTGCTGAGCCATTTGATCCAGGAAGCTTTTATGAACTCCTTGCTGCACCATTTCTTTACTCAGATACAGCCATTGAACCGAGAAGCCATTACAGTCCATTAGTTCATAATCTGATACGGCCATACATCCTTCGGGTACCGCTACCTTGATATTTGCATACTGTAGCTCTTTGATGTTCTCCTGAGCTCTTGCCGTAATGCTAGATAGTAGGAGAGAAATTATAAATATAATATTTTTCATACCTTTTCAGTTATATAGATCAATTCGCCAAACTTTTGATAGGGGATACGCCCATCCAGGTGAAAGTAGTAATACTGCGTTCCTTTTTTATTTTTAGTGCTGAAATCCGATTCCAAGAGGCTATTTGATATCGCCAGCTGCTGTTTTTCATCATCTCCTATAAACTCTAATAGCAGCATATCGTCCAGCGTAACCGTTTTTATCTGCTCGTCGATTTTAGATTTCAATTGCAAGGAAAATGAAGCATTACGTTTTATCGACACTTCAGTGATAGGGTAGTCGAATGTAAATTTCCACCCTTCGCCGTATTTCATGTTTTCTAAGTCATCCGCTTCATTAATAGAGGCAAAGTAATCTTTGTCTTCTTTCGTCATCGTTAACCATTCAGGCTTAACTATTTTTATACTTATGATTGTTTTCACGAATGTGTAATGTAATCCATCTGTTTTAAAATTAAGACAATTCATATCCTTGTTCCTGAAGATATTTAAAATCTTCATCTGTAGAAACCAAAGACTTTAAAAAGTCTTTGGTAGTAACGCTTGTTTTGTTGTTTCCCATATCTCTCCTGATTTCAATAATTAATTCAGCAAGAGCTTTGAGATTTCTTTTTGTTTGTGAATCGCGTTCCCATTTGAAAAAAGCGAAAAGGACTTCATCATTTCCAAATATTATTATTTCCTTTTTTATATCTAGCATTTTGTCTATCAGTTTTGCAGAATTCGTAGGTTGTCCTTTTTTTACTTGTTTTAGTAAATCGAAAAATACCGTTAGTAATCTGATGTAAACATCATACTTTTTGTCTGACAATTGTTTCTCGATTTCTAATCGTCTTTCCTTTTCATGTCTGTAAAGCCATCCAATTCCCGCAAGCAGTATGAGTAGAACTGGAATGAACAATTGTAAGTATTCAATCTTCATTAATTCAAACTTTAGAAGTTATTATTATCAGACCAAGAGTTGGTGTGAAATTTTCTTAACTGAATAAAAGGTATTTACTAGTCGTTATTTCATTGATATCTTTGATAAGCCTATTTATTAGGATAACTAATAGATCTTTGTCTAGTTCGATTTGTTTTGCGTTTAAAGCTATGTCTCTTGCTGGCATGCAGGCGATTGCCATATTGGAGTAGTTACCTTTTTGAGAGTTGATAATAGGTAATAGACCCTCTTTGGTGTCTATCTCTTTATTTATTTCCTCTTTAACATATTTTGTTAATCCAGCAACATCTGAAATTAAAGGCCATTGGCCTTCTGGCATATTTACAGCAAGCTGGCATTCAGCGAAGACAAAGAAACCTATAGGCTTTTTATCTTGGGGTAAAGTTTGTCTCAGATATTTGGATTGACGTATTGGATCGTGAAAACTCATTGTTGTTTATTATTACGTGTTACAGTTGGTGTTCGAAATATCAATCAATTAATGTATTCTCTTTAGATTCCTTGACAAGTAAATTTGGTTCTAAATCGAAGTTACCGTCAGCTAGTGGTTTTAAATCTAATTCGTATTGTGATGTCTTTGCCATTGAATTTTCACCTCCAAACATTAGATATATTTTACAAGTAGTAGAATTGAATAAATCAATCTGCTTAAAAACGATCTGGTTATTAAATGATCTTGGTGGGCCATAGTGGAATGGTGTACTTTGGTTTAAATTCAATGTGTCATTTTTACTATAATCAAAGTAACCCATTGTGGTGAATGCAGTGACTGATAAGGACTTTTCGATGATATACTTAGATCTGTTCCAGATATTTACATTGAACTCAATAACTGTATCTTCATCGAGCTTCTTTATTAATTTGAAATCTATTTTACATTCAAGATCAGCAAATTTCACTTGTTTAAATAAAGCATCTACAATGTAATGAGGCGCAGGTTTGGATTGCCCGTCCAGTCTGATATGGTACAGCCCATTATATTGATGAGGTTTAGAAGCACTCTCATCAACTTCGAACACATAGAGATATTGGCCATCTTTTTCAAGCCTTTCTGCACGGATTCCGATAGGCATGTAGGAAATAGAACTCGATATTCTATTGATAAGATGGTCTTTTTCTTTTAATATTGTCAGTGGTATCAAATCTCCTACACATACCTTTGGCTTGCCGTTTTCGATTACAATATCTTTTGGAGCACCCCAAATCAAAAGACCACCAGATGAATTTAAAAAAGCATTGATTGTGCGAAGTATATTGTTTACAAATACTCCTTCGAAATCACCATGCCCACTTTTGAACTCTAAAATTTCAGACTCTTCACGTGGTTCTTGAAAGTAAGTTGAAATATCGTCGAAAGATAAATCTCTTAAATTTTTACCAAATATTCTCTCACTATAACTCATTCTGTTACGATTTTCTGTTTATCAATTACACATACTCCTATCCACATAGGTCTTGCCACCGTTACTATTGATATAGTAGCAGCCTCCGCGTGGTCCTCGGATATATGTTCTTGATGTTGATTTTCTTGTGTTTGATGTTCTGCTGCTATGGTAGGATCTGCTTGAGCCAGATGTTCTACTCGGAGAACTCGTTGCCTTAGTAGGAGAGGAGCTTGCTATTCCGTACGTGTTTGTTGGAGATATTGTCTTTGTGGGAGCAGTATCTTTCTTGCGCATTGCCTTTATAAGCTCCGATGTCGCATAGGTGCTTTCCTCCCAGGTGTTGTCGCTATACAATGCATAGTATTTGCCATCGTCAGATTTTACAACATCAATACAGCGTCTGATAGACGATCCTGTCTGTCCAAGACATATCGAACAGCATAAGAAGGCAAGGGTTAATAACAGGTTTTTCAATTCTAATAACTACTATATTTATACTCTTCACAAAGCTATCAAATAAGTTAAATTACATGTTCCGGTTTTCCGTAATGCATATAAATATTATTTTTCTATCATCTTTACTAGCAGATTCTCAATTACTACTTTGTATTCCATAATGTCAGTATTTGATTCGGTTAATGATTCCCCTAAAGCTATATAATTAACCTCATGAAATCAATTGATTTTTAATTCAATTACAATCTGTTTTACAATATTATCAATTTTTAATAATAATATAACACAGGTTATTACGGCTTCCCGTAAAGGAGATAACAGATAAGATATGACCTTTGTGCAATAA
The DNA here is from genome assembly GCF_000416985.1 of Sphingobacterium paucimobilis HER1398. Taxonomy (GTDB): domain Bacteria; phylum Bacteroidota; class Bacteroidia; order Sphingobacteriales; family Sphingobacteriaceae; genus Sphingobacterium; species Sphingobacterium paucimobilis. The sequence goes on along the minus strand of NZ_ATDL01000022.1, from coordinate 7,288 downwards.
TTTGTTGAATAGAGTTGGATTACTCAATAAGTTTTGAGTATTTTAGGAGAAGCCAAACTGAATATACGAACTGCATGAATTTATGAATGATCTGCTCAAATCTATTAATCTAAGACTCAATAACCCTTTTATTCTTTCTTTTATCATTTCATGGATCTTTTGGAACTGGCCAATTGTAGTAGGATTGCTATGGTATAATGCGAAGACACTCCAGTTATACGGATATCCTAATTACAAAGCCTTGATCATAGACAATGCTGATGTCTGGAAGAACTACGTCTTACCGCTTGGTTTTGCAATTGCCTATCCATATTTAAAGTTAGCTTTTAGCGCGCTACAGACCACCGTAAATGCTATTGATGAAAGAACAACCAAACGCCTTTCGGGCAAAGGGTATATACCCACGCAAAAATTCTTGGATTTAAGAGAGCAGTATGAAACAAATATTCAAAAGCTATCTGATGTAATAAGTAAAGAAAGCGAAGTTATAAATGAAAATTTGAATTTACGGACTAAGCTCTCTGAAATAGAGGTGGAAAAGAATTTGTTAGTTGAGAAGACATCTAGCAATAAGTATGAAAATGATAAAAGCTTAATCCGTATTTCTTCTAGAAAAATATTTTTGGGAAAATGGAATGTTTCTATTAAAGATTATGAAGGTCTAGAAATTGATTTGGACGTTGCGTTCAAAAATAATATTGCTGAAGATGGTTTTCTGATTGGGATCGGTGAGGGCGATAACTCTGTGGCTATCTCTTCATATGTGTTCAATCCGTACTCCATGCAAGTGGCCTTACACATTCATATTCAAACAGAGTATACCAAAGGTGTTGGTGATGTTTATGGTAAAGGTCTTTTTTTCTTTGGTAACCTTAAATGGAATAGTGACTATACTATTTTGACTGGGACTGATCATATTACATTTAATGAAAAGACATTTGAAATGCGAAGGATTTCATCTCTAACTTAATTCATTAAATATATTGACTATTATTACTTGTAAATATAAATGGAACCAAGATTTATAAAAAAAATATTTGACGATTATTTAAAATCAAACTCAAAGAACGCGCTACTGATAAATGGAGAGTGGGGAAGTGGAAAGACCTATTTTTACAAACAGGAGCTTGAACCTATTATAAAGAAAGCTAAATTTAAACCCTATTACGTATCGTTAAATGGATTGTCAACAGTTGCTGCGTTGGAACAAGCGCTACTTGTAAGTCTTTTTGTGAAGACGGATAACAAAGAGATTCGAAAAACAATCAAGGTAGGAGAAAAGGTCTTAAATACAATATCAAGTATATTCGTAAATCGTTCAGCTGAAAGTCTTCTTTCTGATACGGTTGTAAACTTTGTTCCTTTCGAGAACAAAATATTATGTTTTGATGATCTAGAAAGATGTGATATACCTTTAAGACAATTATTAGGATATCTAAACAATTTAGCTGAACATCGAGGAGCTAAGATTCTAATCCTATCAGATGAAACCAAAATTGATTCTACTGACAATAATTATTCTGACATCAAAGAAAAGCTGATTGGGCGGGTATTAAATTTCGAACAGGACTTATCAGGTATTCTAATCTCGTTACTTACAGCTTATGAAAATAATAAAGAATACAAAAGCTTTCTTTTAAAGTACAACGGCTATATACTTTCACAATTTCACACTACCAAATTACGAAATCTCAGAACCATATTCTTCTGTTTGGATATCATAGAGAAGCTTTTTAGGGCACTTGAAGAACTTGAAGATGAAATTGTTTTAAAGGAAGTTTTAGAATTTGTCCTACTGATAGCAATTGATTTCAAGGAAGGACGACTTGTTTCAAGTGATTACCAGGACTATAAAGGTTTGAATGCTTTAAGTCATGTGATATTCGATTTGAAAGAAGAGGATAGTGAAGTCGATGCATCGAAAATTTACGCACGATCATTTTGTAGGAGATTTTCGTTGTCAGAAAGATATCACTTTACTTTCTACACATCACTTTATAGATACATACTTTCAGGTTATTTAGATAAGGATGAATTTAATAAAGAATTACAAGACCGAAAGAAACTGAATGCTACTATTGAGCAACAAGAATTCAATGAGCTAATAACTTATAATTTCAGAAGGTTATCTGAAGAACGATTCACTGAATTACTCAATCGTGTAAAGAGAAGTGCTGAAAATGGAGTTTTTAGTATATACGAATATGCTCAGTTTGCAGATTTCTATTTCTTTTTTTCGGACCATGGTTTGACGTCTTTGACATATAAGGATATTAACGCGGTAGTTGACCGAGGATTGAATATTGCGAAACAGAGAAAAGAGATTAACAAAGATCACTTTGGAAATATGATCCATTTCAAAAAGGAAAACTCTGAGACGGAATTGGTGAAATCAAAAGTAGTAGATCTCCATAACGAAATATTAGCCAAGGGACAGGATAGTATCAATCAACAAGTAAATAAATCCCTTATCGAAGGTGATACAGAGTCATTGAGAGCATTATTTGAGGAATATAGACACAGTCCGTTGCTCGTTAGTAATATAAAAGTGGAAGAGTTGTTTTCGAGTCTATTACTCGCGGAGAACAAATGCCTTGCATTATTCTGCAATCTTCTCCACGAAAGGTATTGTAGTGTAAGCAATATAAAAAAGTTCTTGGTGGAAGATAGGATTTTCTTAATCGATCTGGAAGACAGAATCAAGAATACTATAATTGTTCAAAAGCCTGCTGGTGTCAAAATATTTAATTTGCATCAATTAGGCAAGCTTCTTACAGAGGCAATCAGTAAACTTTCATAAAAGTATATAATTCAATGATAGACCAATCATATTCAGCAGATAATTTTTATAGATTACTTGATTACGAAAATCGTAAGGGTAACTATAAAGAAGGTGATTTTTTTGAGAGTATCCAACAAATTAATAATGATTTAAAGGAAGTTAAAACTGAATACCGAAATAACAAAAAGACAACACGCGACATAGAGCAAAAGAAAATTAATAGGTCTCTCTTTCGAGAAAAGTTAAAAGACATGAATGAAGAAAAGAAAGAGCTACTTCTTTCAGAGCTTCATGACGTGAGTGATAATATTGTTAAAGACAATTGGCAACTAGAGCTCCGCCAGCATTTCGATAGTTCATCTCAAAAATATATTTACTTGACAGGGGCCACACCAGAAACATTCTTTGCGCTTAAGCAAACTCAGTATTGTATTAAAAAACTATACAAGGTTAAACAGTCACATAGAAATAATATTGTCAATCAAGTAAAGCTACTATTAAGTGATGGAGCCCCTAAAGTAATCATCAGAGCAGACATAAAAAACTTCTTTGAATCAATTCCAATAGCTGAGCTTTTACGAAAAATTAATAAAGACAATCTACTGAGTCAGTTGGCAAAGAAGATTATAAGCAGAACAATCAATAGCTACCATAGGTTGTCAAATAGCACAATTGGAGTACCTAGAGGAATTGGTATCAGTGCATACTTAAGCGAACTTTATCTTAGAGAATTTGATAATGAAATTCGTCGGATGCCAAATGTTTTCTATTACGCAAGATATGTTGACGACATATTGATTCTTTGTGCTAATGACGATAGTGATGAAGAAGACAAGCTCAAGACGCTGATTTCCGAAGTTCTTATGCGTACAAGTGGTTTAAAGTTAAACATGGAGAAAACTTCGGTTAGCATCATTCGTGATCTGAAAACAGATTTACGTGTACCGAAAGAAATAGAATATTTAGGCTATAAGTTTTTAATCAAAGAAAAAGGGATAGAAATATCACTTAGTGAGAAAAAGATAAAAAACTATCGATTGAAGATCGATAAACTATTCAGATTATATGCAAAGAGTTCGCGGAGTAAAGGAGATAAAAAGTTGTTAGTAAATGGGATCAGATTTTTAACAGGTAATACTAGATTGATAAATAATAAAAGCAACGTTTTAATAGGTGTATATTATTCCAATACGTTATTGACAAATTCAGGAATTTGGAATGAACTGGACAAGTATGTCCAAAATAAGTTTACCTCTGTTCAAGCAGATAAACTTTTCGAATACGTTAAAAATAAGGGATATAGCTTTAAGATCGGATTTGAAAGCAAAAAATTCGTCGCTTTTAAGCCTTTACAAATGAAACGAATACTTACTATTTGGAAAGATAAAAGATGAAAAGAAAATTATATCCAATTAAATTAAAAACTCATAGAACGGTTCTTTCAGACATATTACCTTACGAAACGCCTATTATCTTTTCAAATCGAGGTTTTTACGAATTTTTAACAGATTTTGAAGTACGCCTCGAGAATGAAGATGTTGTATATAAAAATCATCTAGGGATTGAAGATGTATTGAAAATTGTATTTGGAATTCACGACGAAAATCGACGAAAGAATATACAGAATGGTAGACTTCCTAATTTTGCCGCTAAAGGTAACTTAATCTCAATACCATTTTCGTACAAAATAGCGCACAAAGCGGATGATTTTAGAACTTTGGATATTGCTCACTGTAAAAATCAACTGATGGTGAGTGAGTTTTATAGTAGATATCGAGACTTGATTATTTATCTATGTAGCCGAAGCCCATTTTCAATTAGGTACCCTCACAAAGTTGCCAAATGCTATTACTTTAAAGATCGAACACATTATAAGAAATTATCATTTTTAGAAGACATAGAAAAATTTGAACAGAACGATAGGGAGTATGAAAGTCTGAAAACTTACTTTGTATATAAGTCCTATAATAATATTCACAAATTTTACGAGTCTTACAAATACCACAGGTGCGAAAAGAAATACAATAATTTGTATAAGTTTGATGTCTCCAAGTGTTTCGCCAGCATTTATACACATTCTATATCCTGGGCCGTTCTTGGCAAGCAGTTTACTAAACGCATATTAGGCAAAGACAAAGGTACATTTGCAGCAACTTTCGATAGGCTATTGATGGATCTCAATCATAATGAGACGAACGGAATTGTAATTGGACCAGAATTTTCCAGAATTTTTGCTGAGATTATCCTTCAATCTGTGGATCTCAATGTATTAAAGCGACTTGATGGTTATGGTTTAAAATGCAAGAGGGATTATGAGATATTTCGGTACGTGGACGATTACTTTTTATTTTGTAATGATGAAAGTACAAAGGCGCTGATAATTAAGGAATTCCGTTTAGCGCTTCAGGAATTTAAATTGTATTTGAACGACGAGAAGAGTGTTAAGTATGAGAAGCCCATTATTACTGAGATTACAGTGGCTAAAGAGCAAATCATCAGTTTTTTAGATAAATATGTCAAATATAAAATAATTGAGATTTCCAATGAGGAGGACGCCGAGGGGAAAGCAGAAAAGGATGGCAATATTTATGTTAGTTCAAATAGCTTAATTACCAAATTCAAAATCATAGTAAAGCAATCAAACGTTGCTTATAAGGATATCTTGAATTTTACCTTTTCTGTTTTACTAAAGAAAGTAATTAAAATTCTTGCCGATTATAAAGAAATTATAGATAAAAGAAACAAGGAAAAGATGCTTGTAAAGGCAATTTTAGAAATTCTGGATTTTATATTTTTTCTCTTTTCCGTTTCACCACGAGTTAATACAGCAATTAAAGTATCTAAGATTTTAACAGTACTGATTAAGCTTTTACGCAAAGGCGGTTTAGTTAATAGTGATTATAAAGATCTCGTGTACAAGAAGATTTATGATAATATTTGCTTCTTACTTAGTAAATATAAAACTTCAAATCATTTTAGTATTGAATCTCTTTATTTTCTTGTCTTGCTTAAAGAGTTAGGTCGAGATTATTGGTTAGATAAGGATGCCCTTGTCGAATATTTACGCTGGGAGCTTAAAGAAGGTCGTATTAGTATAGACCGGGAACTAAATTACTTTGAGATTATTGTAGTGCTCTTCTATATTGAAAATAAAGCTAGGTATAGCGAAATCAAAGATGCCATTAAAGGGTATATATTAGGAAAATATCACCAAATGAATAGGCAAGAATTTGAACTCAGTACCGAGCTAACTATGCTTACGTTGGATTTAATGACTTGTCCATTTGTTGATGAAATATTTAAAGGTGAAGTTTTGTCCTTTTACAAGTTGACTAATGTTAAAAATATTACCGAATTTAAGGATAGATGGTTTGTCAAATGGAAAGGCTTTAATTTTGAGAATGAATTAGAAAGTAAGTTGGGTCAAGAAGTATATTGATGGGGCACGATGCAACTTGAATAATTTTTGTATATTTGATTATGCATCGTCTAACATAGTTGGCATTAGTTTGCCACACACAAGCATAAAGGATTTTGTTTTTGTTTACCACGAATCAAAATACGCCCATTCATTAAGGACGAGATGGATTTTCAAAGCTGTCTTTATTAGACAGCTTTTTTTAGATATATCTTCTAAGCTGATGGGGTTCTAGAAGATATATTGCCAATCTTGATGCAGACCCAACAGAAAGTTTTGCATGTCTTGGTTGTAGCCCTTTAAATTTCCCATCTTTACCAGCGGCTTTGGTCATCTCTATATGAGGTACTGGAAACATTCCGCTGCCGATTAGCAATCATATTAATCAATCTCCTGGGTTAATCTTTGGGCAACGGCTTTATCAAGTAAGTTTCTCACAAGACTTTCCATATTTCTATTTTTTACATAAGAAGAGAATGTCATAGCTCCCATTTCAAGGAAAAGTTTACCTATTAACTCATCCGCGAAGCTACTTGATATTACAGGTACCCCTTCCCAATCAATAATTATAGGATAATTTTGTTTTGCATTTAATAGGTTCCTAATCTTTGTTCTAATCTGTAATCCAGATTTTCTGGTTCCAAAGCCAGTGGCTTCTGCATATTCCGGGGATGTTGACCCCATTCCGGGGATACTGACCCCCTGATTTTGGTTCAAGGGATGTCATTACCAATGACCTGACAATATTACCTTTTTTTTCTTAGACTTTCTCCTTTAAGTTCAATCCTGTGTGATACATGGACAATTCTATCCAGTATTGCATCTGCAATGGTATCCTCACCGATTATATCATACCAACTTGCCACGGGTAGCTGACTGGCTATGATGGTCGCTTTTCTGCCATGCCTGTCCTCAAAGATCTCCATGAGATCCAGCCGTTGCTGTTGTTCCAGTCGCACGATACCGAAGTCATCCAGGATGAGAAGGTCTGTTTTGGATATTACGGTTTGATTTGTGCCAGTCATTTCGGTCGGATGGTGCCAGCTATTACGGTTCAAATGATGCCACTTTAGTGGTTTAGTTTTCTT
>NZ_ATDL01000021.1 GCF_000416985.1 Sphingobacterium paucimobilis HER1398 | reverse complement strand
CCCTCCCGTTCCATTGCAGCAGATTTATCCGCAAAGGCTTCCTCATAGACCACCACCCAATCTTTGGCCCGACCAGTATACCCCTTGGAATACGAATTATGCCGACGCAGGCGCTCAACCAGATTACCCGTGAAACCGACATAATAGCGATCAAGACTTACAGAATAAAGAATGTAAACAGTGAACATAAAGCTCAAAATTGGTATACAGCAAAAAAGCACCAGTAAACTGATGCTTTAAAATATCGTGGGAATTACTGGGCTCGAACCAGTGACCACTCCCGACTAGTCGGGATGCTCCAAACCAACGGAGCGGATCAACTCCTCGATAAGAACACGGCTCTTCCAGCTTTTAATTGCACCCTCCCGTTCCATTGCAGCAGATTTATCCGCAAAGGCTTCCCGATAGACCACCACCCAATCTTTGGCCCGACCAGTATACCCCTTGGAATACGAATTATGCCGACGCAGGCGCTCAACCAGATTACCCGTGAAACCGACATAATAGCGATCAAGACTTACAGAATAAAGAATGTAAACAGTGAACATAAAGCTCAAAATTGGTATACAGCAAAAAAGCACCAGTAAACTGATGCTTTAAAATATCGTGGGAATTACTGGGCTCGAACCAGTGACCCCTACCTTGTCGAGGTAGTGCTCTAAACCAACTGAGCTAAACTCCCGGTAAAAAAAAAGCATCAATTACTTGATGCTCTGTGTGGAGGATACTGGGTTCGAACCAGTGACCCCCTGCTTGTAAGGCAGGTGCTCTGAACCAGCTGAGCTAATCCTCCGAGACTTTGGTGGAGAATACTGGGTTCGAACCAGTGACCCCCTGCTTGTAAGGCAGGTGCTCTGAACCAGCTGAGCTAATTCTCCATTGTTTTATGTTTAAGAACGAATAGCTCTTGTCAGTGACCACTTCCGAAAGTCGGAATGCTCTGAACCAGCTGAGCTAATTCTCCTTTTTACTATTCATTCATTCTAAGAACTAAGCAATCCGTTTCTCTGATTGCGTGTGCAAATATAGGTCTAAATTTTGATTTTCAAAACATTTAAGAAACATTTTTCACTCAATCTACACAATATACTATAAAACAATCAGATAATTTTAATCATAGAACTTCCAAGAAACACCAAATCTAAAATTAGCAGGGTTCATTGGGTATCTTCGTACAGTATAATACCCTTTAGGTGCAAGATACTGATTTGTAAAATTACTGCTCACAAACAAATTGACACGTTGAATATTCGCGGTAATCCAGAAATCCACAATAGGGTAGGTCGAAAACTCAATACCTGCGTTATCGTGGTAGAATTGTCCTGCATTTATTGCATAGGACGGAGCTCTAAATGGAGTATTGAATCTTACGTCAGTACCAATTCTAAAATCGAGAACATTATACCAGAATCCACTGTAATATAAGCTATGCCAAGTATATAGTTCTGGAGTCATCAATACCGCCATCGCATCAGATTTTTGATACACCACTTTATTGTCGAATGTAAAATCGCCGAATTTAAACTTCTGAGATGCTGTGATCTTCAATAAATTCAGTGCTCCAGTCTGAGTAGGTTCAATAATACGATCTAGACGTACATCATTGTTTGGATTATCCACTTCTCTAAAATACAAATACTTATTAATAAGAAAATACTCTGCCTTACCACTAAACCCCAGCACCTTATTGGTATAGGAAAAAGAGAGATTCTGAGTTTTTGTCTTATCAAAGCTATTCGACCATTGGTGATAAGTATAGTTCATCCTATCGAACACCATCTCTGGAGATTTATTCTGGCTGTAAGCACCTAGGGAAACCGTCCCTATTTTATCCCCTATCGAGATATCTGCGTTCGCCTCATACAAGAAATCCCCAAAATTTCGTCCAACGACAATTTGATCTCCGGATACCTTTACATCGATGCGATCACTAAATTTATAAGTCAATTCTCCTTTTACTGTACTGTTCTGAAAAAAATCATTGGTAAGACTATCCTTATACCAAATCAAATCATTCTGAAATCCTAGGTTTAACTTGGCCTCATTTTTAAGCAACGACTTGTTTCGCAAGTAAAACGAATACGTAAACTCATTACTGATAGTTGTCACCGTCGTAGTGTCTTTTACGAGCTCTGCATTTCCAAAAGGAAAAGCTTCTGACCGATCCGCTTCATTCTTAAAAAAAGTATATTTACGTTGTCTAAAAGAAGAGTTATGAGCAACAGAATTCGTAGGGTGTATTTCCATTTCAGGCAATCCTTTGTGAAGCGTATCTAATCTACCCAGAAAATACGACTGCCTCAGAAAGAGTCCGTAATCATTCCATTTATTGTAAGGTCTATTCTTCTGTTGCCCTGTAAGCCGTACGGGAACACTATACAGCGCACCGACCTTTTCATCCCTAAACAAACTATCATTCGTCACAGATCCATTTTCCGTTGCATCCAATTTATTAAAAGTAAAATTGGCAAGCATATTATAACGCTTGCTCGGCGATTCATACCAGGAAAACACAGCACCTTTTCGATCGGCATAATTTTGATTCAGGTAATAGCCTTCTGTATTCGCAGCATGGTATTCTGCGCCTATATTCCAATGCGGGGTAATATTCTGCGCTAATTTTGCCCTAAACACTTGATCATCGAAAAAAAAACCAACTGCATAGAGTTCCGAATAGCGTGCTCGTGCACGATAATAATTCACAGAATCCGAAGTAATCAGATACCGTTCCAAGGCGTGAAAGCCCGGCTGAAATCCAATCCTCTTGTCGGGAGTGAACAACAAATCACGCGTTGCCAACCCATACGAGCCTAGATTCATACTTGGATTCCAGGGTAGATTTTGCTTATTAAAATATTGGAAATTATGATGCGTAGTATCTATCTGCTTGGTATGAGTCGCATACTTCAACATTTCAAGAGTCGCATAGCGTACATATTTAGCGGAAAACACGACAGAATCCTTCTTATTATCCTCTAATGCACGAGCGGAATCCAAAGCGCTACTAAAGCCCTCTTCTTCTTGTGCAAATCCCTTGAAACCGATAGCCAAGAATATCAAGAAAATAAAAAAACTACGTAGGCTACTATTCATGAATCTTTTTTAAATGTTCCTGCAAAAATAAAGGATAAATTAGATTTTACTGCATGGCAATTAATTCTTTTAAAATAGAAGTCATTTTCGGTTCAGCCTCAGCAGCGACACGAACGATATCATGAAGAGACACCGGCTTGAGATCAGAATGGAACCCTTCATCTGTTATGACGGATATCGCAAACACTGGCAAGCCCATATGGTTAGCCACGATAACCTCAGGTACTGTACTCATGCCTACAATATCACCTCCAATAATACGCATATAACGATACTCTGCCTTAGTTTCTAAATTAGGCCCCATAGTCGAAACATATACCACCTTATGTGCTCTCGCTCCAATTTTAGCGGCGATTCCCAACCCCTGTTCCATCATTTTTCTATCGTAAGGTGCACTCATATCCGGAAAACGAGGACCAAAGCTAGCATCATTTCCTCCTCTTAACGGATTATCCGGCAATAAGTTGATATGATCCTCGATTACCCCTATATCCCCCCTCTTGATGTCCGGATTCAAAGAGCCCGAAGCATTCGATACAAACAGTTTCTGAATACCTAGAGCTTTCATTACCCGCACGGGAAAGGTAACCTCTTGCATACTGTAGCCCTCATAATAATGCAACCTTCCCTGCATAGCGACCACATTTCTCCCATTCAAACTGCCAAATATGAGTTTTCCGGTATGAAACTCGACGGTTGATATTGGAAAATTGGGGATATTAGCATACATAATCTGATGTACAATTTCTATCTCTTCCACCAAGCCGCCAAGCCCAGTTCCCAATATAATTCCAAACTCAGGATCAAAATCTCCAATTTTCCGGCGGATCGCAGCAACCGTGTCGTCAATCAAGTGATACATATCGTATAATATAACAGTTAATACCGAATAAAGATACTTATTATATCGAAGTTTTCTTTGATCTCCACGTTATTTTAGGTTAAAACAGCGACTGTTCCACCTGCAGACCTACTAACAAAAAGACCTTCAAAAGAAGACCACCACGAGTCACCTTTTGAAGGTCTTTCTACCTGTAGCAACAGATAATCTATTTATGCGACAATGCCTTCTCGGTCGCTTGTCCTGGTGATGTCACGAGCAACAATAAGAACGTAATCAATCCATTGTGGATGATCAGGTCTAGGCCAATGACATACGGTGTATATACCGAAATCACATAAGTATTCAGTACAAATAATAACAAAGGCGACAGTATACAGATATACGGCACCAATCTATCATTCACCGCCCTTTTGGTCAGCATACCAAATGTAAACAATCCCAATAGAGGGCCATAGGTATAACTTGCTGCCGTAAATATGGCATTCACCACGGAATCATTATTGATAAGCTTAAAGACAAGGATAACCAACAGCATGACTATCGAAAAACCGAAATGGACGTAATTCCTTTTCTTCACCAATGCCGGATCATTCGGGTTTTCCTTCTTATTAAAGTTTAAAAAATCAATACAGTATGAAGTTGTCAGGGCTGTCAGGGCAGAGTCCGTTGTTGCAAAAGTCGCAGCAGTCAATCCCATCATGAAGATGATTGCAGGCAATATAGCAAGATGGTTCAATGCGATTTCTGGATAGAGATAATCTCGGGTTGCTAACGTCGAAATATCTATACCATTCTTTTCCGCATAGATATACAACAATGCCCCTACCGCAAGGAAAAAGATATTAATGACTACGAATACACTGGTAAATGTAATCATATTCTTTTGCGCCTCTTTTATCGTGCCCATGGACAGGTTCTTTTGCATCAGATCCTGATCCAGTCCTGTCATCGCAATAGTCACGAAGATACCACCTAGGAACTGTTTCCAAAAGTTAGCCTTACTGCCCACAAAATCCTCCCAGAAGAAAATTTTAGAATAGGAACTTTCTTTAACCGCTTCAAATGTATCCACTACACCAAAATCAAGACCTTTGGCCATAAAATAGATAGATAGAATAACTGCGGTTATCAAAAATGTTGTCTGCAAAGTATCTGTCACGATAATAGTTTTCAACCCACCCTTATTAGTATATAACCAAATAAGCACCAGACAGATAACTACAGTTATGGCAAAAGGGACATTCCAAGCGTCAAAAATAAAATGTTGCAGTACAATAGCAACCAAATATAGACGAAAAGCCGAACCTATTGTTCTTGATACCAAGAAAATTGCGGCCCCCGTTTTGTAAGTCATATGCCCAAATCGCTCCTCCAGGTACGTATAGATAGAAGTAAGATTCATTCTATAATAAAGAGGCAACAATACATAAGCAATGATTACGAAGCCCACAGCATTTCCCAGAACAAACTGAAAGTAGCTAAAATTTGAAGCCCCTACCGCACCAGGCACCGAAATAAAGGTCACCCCAGACAATGCCGTACCGATCATTCCAAAGGCAACCATGTACCACTTCGAGTTACGATTTGCAACAAAGAAAGTAGAATTGTCAGACGATCCTTTAGAGGTAAAATGAGCTACCGCCAGCAATACGCCGAAATAGACCAGTAAAAAAGATAATAATATAATAGGTGACATACGTTAAGGTTTTAGAGCTGTTGTTTCATTTTAAAAGCTTCAATAGCTTTACGCACATTTCCAAACTCTTCCAGTAACATCGTAGCGATCTCTTCACCTGCTCCTGTCTCCGCCATTACCATACGCACCCCTCTTGCGACCAACTTATGGTTTGAAAGCTGCATATCCACCATCTTGTTTCCTTTTACTCTTCCCAATTGTATCATCACTGAAGTACTGATCATATTCAACACGAGTTTTTGTGCTGTTCCAGCCTTCATCCTAGTAGACCCTGTTACAAATTCAGGTCCTACAATTACTTCCACAGGATACTGTGCTATTTCGGCAATCGGAGAATTGCCGTTACATACAATACACCCTGTAGCTATACCTTTTTCATTGGCTTTCTCTAGACCTCCGATCACATAAGGAGTACCTCCAGAGGCGGCGATTCCGATAACCACGTCGTTTGAGTTAATCGCATACTCTTCCAGATCAATCCATGCCTGTTCCATATCATCCTCAGCAAACTCCACCGCTTTACGTATAGCGATATCCCCTCCAGCAATCAGACCGATCACCCAATCAAAAGGAACGCCATAAGTCGGCGGACACTCCGAAGCGTCCAATATTCCAAGGCGACCACTTGTCCCTGCTCCGATATAAAACAACCGTCCACCCTTTTTCATACGATCGACAGCTACCTTTACTAATGCTTCAATCTGTGGTATAGATTTCTCAACGGCTAGGGGAACGGTTTTATCCTCTTTATTAATGTTATTAAGTAACTCAAGAACCGACATTTTGTCCAGGTCTTGGTAGTTAGAATCTTTCTCTGTTGTATTTATCATCGGTTCCGAAAATATAGTATCACTTGGTAACATTTCGTAAATATGCTACTTTTTTGAAAAACATGCAAAAAAACGCATATATAATTTTTTCAATGTCACGAATTTATAGTTTTTTTGTTTAAAAACTCAACATAACAATTTTTCCATCCATGGTACTCACGACGATTTTATCTTCAAGCACCAATAGCGGATTGATCATCCCATTGGAAATTTTATATTGCCACAGCACATCGCCTGCATTCGGCTCTATTGCGGACAATAATCCCGAATGACTAGGCACAAACACCGCTGTCTTGTTACTATATATCGCAGTAGGAACAAGTTCATACGGCAAGTGCAATTTAGACTTCCAATCCACAGACATGCTATCTTTGGAGACTGAAACACCTAATAATTCACCATCCATAGTCTTCACATACACCAACTTTTCATCCGATGACAGCCCCATGGACTCTCGCACTTTCAAATTCCCTTTTTTCTCACGCCACAACTGTTTACCAGTTTTTAAATCCAATGCAGTCATAAACCGATCCGGTGCCACGATAAAAACGCGATTATTAGCTACCACAGGATAACACGCAGCAGCAGAAAACATCCGATTGCTCGCTCCGCTCTCCCATTCCCAAACCTTTTTACCCGTTTTCAGGTCCAATGCATAAAACCCGTTCTGCCAGCTTCCAAATATCACTTTGCCATCCGCTATTGTCGGTTTGGTCGAAACATATCCTTTTACTTGATCAAAAATCCACAGTAGCTTGCCATCCGATACTCGAACACAACGAAAGGCACCGTCCGAACCTCCGATATAGGCATTACCACCATATAAGGAAGCTGTACCCAATACCGCTTTACCCGTTTCAATTCTCCATCTCTGGCGACCAGTTTTTGCATCAATCCCGTAAATACTATGATCTGATGATCCCACTACAACGATTCCCTTATGCACTTCTGGTGTCGAGTACACCTTCCCTCCGGTCTTAAAAGACCAATTCCGACTACCAGTCTTTAGATCCAATGCATACACCTCGCCCACCGTATTCGCGGTAAACAACTGTTTTCCATCAGAACTGATTCCCGCTCCAATATCTCCATGATCCTCATACTCCCAGACGAGCTTTGCTTTGGTGGTCTTATTTACTGCGTAAGATGGACGATAATACGTCGTGTTAAAGCTTATTTTTTGCAATGGCAGCTTGAGCCAATAGTCTTCTGTAACAAGGTTAGGCTTACGTACCTGGAAAAACACAGAATCACCTGTCATTGTTATAATATTGTATCCTCCCACATCTTCTTTCGCCCGCAGATTAGACCTAGCCATCACTCCAGGGATATCGTCCCAGCTATAATGCTTGTTGATATGTCCATGACCACATAAGGCCAATTGTACATTGCGTTGCTGCAAACGATCCACCAGTTCAAACCAATTGTTCAGGGAAGAATCCAGTGGATAATGATTAATAGATATCAAAGGTTTATTCGAATCAGGGTTTGCTTTAAATACAGAATCCATCCAAACTAGATTTTCACGTGGAATCTGCCCCGGACTCATTCGCATATTAGGCCCCGACGTTGTCCCTATAAACTGGTAGCCCTTATGCTCGAAAAAGAACGTCTCTCCTCCAAATACCCTACGAAAGGAATTGGCACCACTTTCAGACCAGTTGCTATCATGATTCCCAGGGATTACGTATAACGGCAATTTAAGACTGTCCAATATTTGCTTAGCCAGCGCCAGTTCGTCATCGGATCCAAACTCAGTGACATCACCCGATAAAATAACAAAGTCAATCCCTTTCTGCTTATTCAAATCCGCAACAGTACGCCTCAGGTCATCAGCACCTGTAGCACCGCCCACATGCGTATCGGTCACCTGGGCAAAT
Source organism: Sphingobacterium paucimobilis HER1398 (assembly GCF_000416985.1). Taxonomy (GTDB): domain Bacteria; phylum Bacteroidota; class Bacteroidia; order Sphingobacteriales; family Sphingobacteriaceae; genus Sphingobacterium; species Sphingobacterium paucimobilis. The sequence continues at coordinate 274,136 of NZ_ATDL01000021.1, read as the reverse complement.
TTGAAGGAAGTTTGGGCATACAGATCCCATAGAACTGAAAAGGAAAGGAAAACTAAAATAAATGTATATTTCATAAAATAAGCTTCAATAAAAAAGAGCCTGATTCAGTTAACTTCATCAGGCTCTCTCAGTTTCGAAAAATTACTTCTTCTCTATTGTCTCTGTCGCTTTACTTTCAAGATTATCAATATTGATAGTAGTGACACAATAAAAACCATTCTCTGTTACATCAATCTTCGAATCACCTGTCACGGCAACCACTGTACCAACTGCCTTTAAATCTGTAAAATGATAGACCACAGATTTTTGATTAGCGCCTGTTACCGTCCAACTCAGCTGCCCTCCATTTAGGGTCAAGTTTGTTGGCATAGTAGGTTTGGGCGCGACTTCACGTCCGGCAAAAGGCATCACCGCATTATGAGCATAGAGCTCCTTTAACTTATCCGTAATACCAATCCTATTTATTCCGATATCACGAGCAGAGTACATCGCTGAACCCTCGGCATATTTATTCTTTTTTGTTAATGCAAACTGTTTTGTCAACTGTTCCACACTTTGAAATGCTGCCCCTCCATCTGTAGCTCCAAATTTATAGAGAGCATGCCCTATCACTAATTTAGATTTTCCTCTAAACTGCGACCAATCCGTTAGATTAGCTTCAAAAGGGTTCGACGGATTCCCTATTTCTTGGTACAATTGCGGCATCAAAATATCTACCCAACCAGAAAAGGTCCATTTAGGCACATCCGCATACATGGTTTTAAAATTATATGAACGACTAGCAGCTGGAGATACTGAAAATACTACTTCAGGCTTTGTTGCTACAATAGTATTATACACCCCTTCAATAGCTTGATCGACATTTCCCCTTCTAAAATCGTCTTTCTTAGAGTAAGCTGCTCCATATTTAACAAAATCTACATCATCATTATAAGAAAATCCTGAGGGATAAAAATAGTCATCAAAATGAATTCCATCTACTGGATATTTCAGGATTAAATCTTTAACGATATCATTTAATCTTTCACGCACCTCTGGCATAGCTGGATTATAAATACGGATGGTAGGGAGGTCTATTGTCCAACTAGCAGGAATAGTCGAGGGCAATGATGCAAAAGCATCGGTTTCCTTCGCTCTTGTAGCAATCCGATAAGGGTTCATCCATGCATGAAACTCCATTCCTCTAGCATGTGTTTCATCAATTAAGAATTTCAACACGTCATAACCAGGATCGACACCTCGCGTACCAGAGATCGCTACAGACCAAGGTTCGTATGGTGAATTATAGAACGCATCGGCCATGCCCTTCACTTGAAAAATAACTGTATTAAATTTCAAATTCTGCAGACTATCTAACATTCTTACATATTTCTGTTTTTGAGCAACTTCGCCTACCTCTTTAGCAGGCCAATCTAAAGACCATACCGTTGCAAACCAAGCTGCACGCATTTCCTTTTTAGGGAATTTCAATCCTTCTGGAACAGAAGGCTCTATCGTATCATCAGATTTTTTGCTACAGCTGCTAAGAAAAGTCATAACTAGCAAAATAGCAACCGATGAGAGTTTAAAAAAAATCTTCATAATTTACCAATATTAAAATATCTTAAAATAAAATTAAGTAATGACAATTTATCTACACAACTTAATTTCATCATCCCTAATACCTTTATTCTTCTTTATCTGTATTAATCGGAAACTCTACTATTGCAAACCCAGCATCAGTACCAGCTCCGTATACTAAGAGTTTCTCGTCTTTTCCATCAGCTCCTTTTTGAACGTAAAAATTAGCTTGCGTACCCGGCGCAGTATTCGTCACACCTGAAATCATGTAGGTAAAAACCGCTTTCATTTCTCCCTGCTCGAAAGCAGTCAGAGCGTCTACCATATTACCGCCCTTAGTTATATTGTAAATATTCATCACAACACTTGTTCCATTCGGAGCCCCTCTATTAACAGTAATCGCTAATAAATACCGCTCACCATTAAATTGAATAACTCTAAAGTCTGAACTACCAATAGGGAAAGTCGTAGCCTTAGCTGTAAATAGAGTCGACGCCGTATTGGTTACCAAAGCCATAGGTTTACTATGTCCAGACAATATATAAGAATCTGTTTCACCCACTCTATTAAAATGGCCCCATTGCTCATAATTTATCTGTGGTGTAATCACCGTAGGTTCTGATCCAACGGAAAAGTTCGTGATCTTTAAACGTATAATTGGAGCTGTGGCACATAAAAAAAATGCATACCCATTACCATCCTTATCAACATTTACAGACAAATTATCTCCATGCCTATCTCCCGCCCCAGCTAAACTATTTACATCAATTTTTGCTACTAAATCAGGAACCTGGCTAGGTGTTGACCAATGATATAATTTAAGAGGAGAAGTCTTTCCGCCAGATAAATTTGCTACATAAGTGTGTCCATTAATCTGTGCCCCCATGTTATAGGTCAATGTACCCTCACCTACCGACGTCATATTTAAAGGAATACGGGTAATCACATCGTGTTTCAAGTCTTCAACTTTTAACAAATGCGTACCACCTGCTCCTCTATTAACGATTAAGATATGCTCGCCATCAAAACCTGTTCCACGTGTACTTTGACCAGTAAACGATGCATAAGGAGGGTTTCCTAAAGGATTACTAGAATAATCATAGATTTTGGGTAGCGTAAAATCAGCTCCTAGAACAGCCACCTTAAACCTAATTTGGGCTCGATATTCTTTAAATCTAGGAGAATTCACAACTTTCAGATACACACTTTTCTCCGTATCCCCACTTTGGTAAGGAACAGAAAACTCATCCTGCTCCAACTTCGATCCATTAGAAGTAGTCGCTTCAAACTTTAACTTAGAGAAGTCGGTTAAGGTATCTAGACGAGGAAATGTGATTATTTTAGTTAGCTCATCAACATTCCCTTCTAGTATTTGATTTCCACCAGCACCAGCATTTACTATTCGGATTGACTCAATGTCAGCAAATTGCTTTGACTCTACGCTACTAGGAAAATCTTCTGAACAGGAAGAAAAAAACGCACTAACCACTGCTAGTATCGATACTCCCCGGATAGAGTTATATAATATATTTTTCATAATAATCTTCATTAATGATTAGTTTAATTCTGAGGCCATCCCTCAGTTTGTTTCAGCACATATCCCCTCGTTTTATAAAAGTCAATTTGATTCAAACCAACAGGAGCCAAATAAGGATTTGTATTACTCAAACCAATAAACTCTATTCTAGGCTTAGCTTTAAGATTTCTATAGAATCCTATCATCTTAGTTTTATCTCCATCATATTTCACTACTGTTCCGTCCATCTTTATTACGGCAACATCATTTGTAATATTGTTTGGAAATTTAGCTGGGAAATTCACCCATGCCCCTGAAAGGATATCAGGATTTCGACTCATCTCCATGTATTCCAACTTAGACCAACGCTTTAAGTCTTCTAAACGAGAATATTCAAAAGTCATCTCGACCCTTCTTTCACGACGAATTTCCCACAATAATGGAGTTACCGAGATGTCCCTATCTGGATCATGGGGCAAAGCGTTCAATTTCATATCAGCAACCTGCTTCACATACGCAGGCGCTCCTCCTAGGGGCCTCTGCCTTATCTTATTGATAGACTGATCGATATCCACCTGTGCAACGGCACCTTCCCCAAGCAGTTCCAACTCTGCTTTGGCTTCAATCCAATTTAACAACACTTCGGCATAACGTAGTATAGGTGCAGCAGTGGTATTATTTGCTCCTTGAAAATTCGGACTTGAGGGCTTACCCGAAGCGACACTATTCTGCTCAGTCCGCGGCAGAAACTTAGTCACATACAGATAGGACGCTCTGTTTTTATCAGAAGTATTGTAGTGAAAAGTCGCTTCAAACCTAGGATCACGCGTTCCCATCATTTTCTCTACCTCAAAATTATCCGCTTCAGGTGCTGTTGAATTTTGCCAAACTTGACCATCTGTACACAAATAAGACTTGATTAAATCAGTAGTTGGCCCATTCGTACGGATTTCAGTCAAATTACTTTTAGAAGCTATTGAATGCTGTACAGCTATGGCCGCATTGTAAGTCCTAGACAACAATATGTCCTTATTATTCTCGATATTATCTGAAGTAAACTGCTCTCTATAGGGAGTACTAATAGCATATTTTCCACTATTAATCACATAATCACCTGCAGATTTCGCTAATTCGAAAAACTTTTTAGCCCTTTCATTATTCTTGTAATAGTATTTTTGCCATGCTCCTTCTGCTAACGACATCCGAGAAATAAACCCCGCAACAATGTAACGATTCACATTCTGTTTTCCGTCGTCAACTCTCACGTTTTCAAAAGCGAATTTCATATCATCATAAACAGCATCCATCACCTCATTACGTGGTGTACGTTGCTTATACAATTGCTCTACATCAGTCTCATCAATTGGTTTATCGTAATAAGGCACATCGCCAAACTCATTAACCAATTTAACATAAGCCATCGCTCTAAAGAACTTACCTATCCCTAACCAATGACTATAAGCATCTGCAGCTAGAATGTTACTCATTCTATTTTCGACTCGATCAATCATTATGTTGATCGACCTGACATTCTCATACTTCCATTTCTTATCAACAGGTACACTATTTAGAAAGTCAGCTTGTGTACCTTCGCTCAGAATATCATCACTCTTTGTATACGATTCTAGAAGCGCATCAGTGGTGGTAAAACCAGCCCCATACCCAACAAAATAGTCTGTATAATATTTATTTGCATAAAGGCGAACTTTTGCTTCGGTTGTCCATGCCGTATCATCATTTTCAGCAGTCAACTGTCCTCTCTCTAAAAATTTCTCACAACTAGTAAAAACCAATGAGACAACTATAAAAACACTAAAATACTTAAATTTCATAACGATTCACTTTAATGATTATAAACCAATTTGAAGTCCCAAGGAAGCTGATTTAAACGATGGATTTCCAATACCTGTTCTACCTTGATTATACTTCTCTGCTAACATACTTTCTCCAGAGATAGTCTCAGGATCAATAGGCAAACCTCTTAAATTGTCAAAAGTAAAATAGTTCTCCAGTGATACATAGATACGTGCATTCTTCAATCCAGCTTTTTTCAATACATTTTCAGACAATGCATATCCAACAGTGATATTCTTTATTTTGAAGTATGACATATCCAGAATATATCTAGACTGAGGTACCATTGTTTGATAGTCATTTGCCCCATTAGCATTCAATGCTCGAGGATAGAACGCGTCTAGTCGATCTTTTTTCCAAAAATCCTGGGCGATTGCCTGTGGCATTGCCCCATCTTTAACATGATATCCTGCTGTCGCCAATTGACCTACCCCCCATATCTCCCTCTTACCAACTCCTTGCATAAATACAGATAAATCAAACCCCTTATAATCGGCACCTAAACGGAATCCGTACTCATAACGAGGTGTAGAGTTACCTATTACCACTCGGTCTCCAGGATCTCCATTTGTTCCCTCTCCAGGTGTGATGTAACCATCCCCATCCACATCAACAAATTTCATATCTCCTGGAGAAATATATCCCCAAACAGCTTGGCCAGTTTGAAACTGAGTTTGATAAACAGGATTTTCGCCACTTAAAAGATTGGTAGTCTTTGCAGATCCTTTATGGATGATGGATGTCGTTACATGATTACCTTGATCATCGTACACAAAGTCACTTGCTTGATACAAACGATCGGATACATAGCCATATATATCACCATATCTCCGTCCTGTAGAATAATCTTCTTTTAATAGACGGCTTTCCCATGGAGTTCTCCAATCTGCTCCCTTAGTAGTAACAGATACAGCATCAGCTAAGTTTGCATTCGCTGTCAGCCGTAGACCGTTATCAAACTTATGCGTATAGTCTAAATTCAATTCCCATCCTCTCGTGCGTAACGTACCATAGTTTCCTCTAGGAGGAACCGTAACTCCATAAGTATCAGGAAGTGCATCACCAGCAACAATCATATCTTTTGTCGTCCGTTGAAACAGTTCGAACGTAACACCTAACTTGTTAAAGAACCTCAAATCAGCACCCAAATTCGCATGTTCAATATTCTGCCAACCGATTTCTCTAGATACTGCTGCCGGGGTTCCTAATTGGTAAAATTTGGCACCGGAGCCATCCAGCCAGTTATTCTGGATAATAGCCATTGTTGGCACATATAATGAGTTGGAAACAGACTGATCCCCAATACTACCCCAAGACCCACGAACTTTGGCAAAACTTAATACATTTGAAATGTCTTTCATAAATGATTCATTAGTCAATACCCAGCCTGCAGACACCGAAGGATACCATTTCCAAGCTAAATGTTTTGGAAACTTTGATGTTCCATCGTAACGTAAATTAGCTTCTACTAAATAACGATCTTTATAAGCATAGTTGACCCGACCAAAAAAACCCGCCTGAGAGTCCCACTTTTTATCGCCGCCACTTTCTGCTTCTTTAGTCGCAAAATTAAACTGTGGATTATCATTATTCAACAGCCCCATCTTACGTCCCCAAAAGTCTTCATATTGATAAGCAACAATATTTGTACCCGCCATAAACTTAACATCATGTACCTCATCAAACTTCGTAGAGTAAGTTGTAAACATGTTAAATGTATGTCTTTTTGAGAAAATAGATTTTCGGTAAATATTACCCATTGGCTCATATAAATTTGTAATATTTCCGGTAGGAAATCTAAAGGCAGGCATACCACCAAGGTCAGTAGGAACACCATTCTCATCTACATAAACTCGAGTTCCCTCTTCATCAAACCACTGTACAGGCGTATACCAAGGATCTACTATTTTATCGACTACAGGCAACGAAGTATTGACATGATTGTTTTGAGTGCTATATGCATAATCGGCCTTCACATCCCATCCTTTCATAATATCTAGCGTAGTACCAAAATTTAAATTTAAATATCGATCGACATTTCTTGCTGTATGGGCTAAGCTTGCCATTGAAGCCGCATCTTTCAATGTCTCTCCATGCTCGGTGACGCCGATAGGATGTAATCGTGACCATCTATATAAATAAACCCAAGGGTCGCCGTTTGCTCCGAACCCTGTCAAAGAGTATGGATAGCGTTTGGTTCCATCAGAATACATAGCTCCACCTCTTAAAGTCAGCATCTCATTTACTTTCGTAGACACATTAAGAGTAGCATTATAGCGTCTAAAATCATCATGTTCAGCCGGTTTCATCATCCCTTGTTGATTCAAAAATCCGACACTAAGATTATAATTTGTTGCGCCACTCTTTCCGTTAAGCCCAAGATTATGCAAATGAGAAATAGGATTATCTTTAAGCATAGCTTTTACAGGGTCATATAGACGAACTCCTAGCTTATTGCCTGAATCATCGATGTACCAATCCCTACCATACAGTACTGGATCATTATATTTTACAATGCCGCCGTATTTTTTCTGCCATTCCTTTGATTTTTCAAATGATTCTCGGTTTAAGCGCCAAAATCCTCCTGCTGGATTTTCTAATTGAGTTTCAGCAGCTTCTAATGTATACTCCAAACCATCTAAGCCAGCAAGATCAATTGGTTTAAACGGCGCTTGCATAGAAAAATTATTCGAATAGCTAATATTATGCGAATCGGTTTTGGAACCTTTACGAGTCGTAATCAAGATTACTCCAAAAGCAGCCTTAGCTCCATAAATGGAACTTGAAGCAGCATCCTTTAACACAGAAATAGATTCAATATCACTAGGATTAATCATATTGATACTTGGAATCTCTACGTTATCCACTAAAATCAAGGGCTTACTTGAACCTGAGATAGAAGCTACCTGTCCACGTATTTTCATCACGGGATCAGACCCAACTTCACCACTCGGAATCACAACAGACAACCCTGGTATTGTCCCCTGCATACCACGTCCAGCATCAGGAATAGGCCTACTCCCCATTACCTCTTGTACATTGATAGAAGAAACCGCGCCTGTCAGATGCTCCTTTTTTTGCTGTCCATAACCAACAACAACAACCTCTTCCAAAGCGTTATCTTCTTCTTTCAAGACCACATTCAGCGTATTACCTGTCACTTTTAAATCCTGTGAAACATAACCAATACTTGTGAATCGTAAAGTCGCCCCTAATGCCGCCGTAATCTTAAACTTACCGTCAGCGTCTGTGCGAGCCGAACCTGGTACACCAACAACAGATACCGTGACACCTGGCATAGGTCCATTTGCATCAGATACAGTACCCGTTACTGTATTCTGAACCAACCTATCGGACGAATAGGCTGTTGCTGCAGCAAGGTTGGAAGGATTTGCGACTTTAGAAACCTTCGCTTCCACAGTCGTCACCGCCAGCCCTAATGCAAGAGAGAATAGTAAAGTATTTCTCATATTTAGCATATTAAAATAAACTTGTTTACGTAAATCATAATCCAGGAAGGTCTACTTTATTAAAAGCAGACCTATCCCATAACCTTATTCAAAGTCTTTGTAAAGCAGATACTTTTTGCGCATCTCCTTATATTCGGTCAATTCCTGTTGCCAGGAAGCTTTAATTTCATCTTCGGTTTTACCAGCAATAATCTGCTTTCTCAATTCGTCGGTACCTGCCAGCTTATCAAAAAACTCTGCTCTCGTAAAGAATTTTGACTTATCCGGCATCTTCTTATAAAAGTCTAACACATACTTAAGGGTAAATGTTTGCTCATCCGCATTCAAGCTTCGTAAATCGATGCCATACATGGTCTGTCCCTTACCCTCTACATGCTTCTTCATTCCCGCCTTTTCACCCGGCGTATATTCAAAATCACCATATACTGGATTATCATATCCCACGACCTGGAATGGCCATTCCGTACCACGTCCCACCGAAATCTCCGTACCTTCAAACAGGCACAACGACGCATATAATCTTACCGATAGATGGTTTGGCAGTGACGGAGATGGAATTACAGGCAAGTCGTACATTTTAGTGTGATCCCAGTTCTGGACAGGAACAACCGTCACCTTACATTGACGGCCTTCTTCCAACCATTTTTCGCCATTGATCATATTCGCCAGTTCGCCTATCGTCAATCCATGAACCATAGCAATTTTATGATAGGACACAGTCGATTTAAACTTATCATCCTTACGTACAGGACCATCGACCTGGTCGCCACAGGGATTTGGACGATCCAAGACGATAAGTTCCTTATTATGTTTAGCGCACAGTTCCATCACTCGGTGCAATGAAGTTATATAGGTATAAAAACGAGCGCCAACATCTTGCAGGTCAAAGATCATCACATCAATCGATTGCACGATCGAATCTTGCTTCTCGTTTCCTCCATATAAAGTATAAAGTGGTAGACCTGTTTTTGCATCCTTGTCATTACTGACTTTCTCACCACGCTCGATATCCCCCCGGAACCCATGCTCCGGAGCAAATCCAAATTTCAAATCCACCTTCTCACGGAGCAGCACATCGACAAGATGTTCATTATCCACACCGACGACGGAGGTCTGATTCCCCATAAGCCCTACTTTCTTTCCTTCCAATAGCGGCAAATAAGCTGTCAACTGATCAGCAGCAGGTACAATTACAGGGCTCGCACTAGAATCTACAACAGAGTTAACAACCTGCTTTTCATTATGCCGCATTGCCCCAGTACAAGCCATCAACGCTACCCCTAGGCACAGCAAAGACCCAAGCCTTAAAAACTTTATATATAAAGAATTGCTCATCTACAATTTGCGCTATTATCAATAATTTAGATTAACTCTGATAAAAATAATACAAAAAACGCACAATAAAGCAACAAGAGCTATAAATAAAACAACTTATAGCGTTTTTACTACATAAAAACTGCACAAATCAGTAAAAATACAGAATATTACTGCAGAAAGATTATTGCATTTTCAAGCGTTAAATAATGTTAAATCGCTATTTAAGAAAAAGAAAGTGTCAATTAGACACCTTTTTGTAACATTAAAGATACAATAAAGGCCGTCATTAGTTTCATCCGAGCAAAAAAAAGAAGGGACTTGCATTTTCATGCAAGCCCCCTGATTTAAAATCTATCTTATTGGATTACCAACCTTCGTTTTGGGTCAATTCCGAACCGTTATTTTTGTATAGTGTAATCTGATCCAAAGGAATAGGGTCTAAATAATATTTATTCATTACAGTCCGCTTGATTTTGACAGCAGGAATAATATAACCCTCATCCGTTCCATCAAGAGTGATTCCGTCCAGCTTTCCTGGGGCATAGTCAGCTTTTATGATATAAGCCCCTCTATTAATAGTTGGATTCTTCTCTGTATCTGCGTATTCCAATTTCGCCCAACGGCGCAAGTCATTCAATCGCAAGCCCTCAAACATCATTTCTGTACGGCGCTCTCTTCTGATTTCCCAGATAAGAGCAGGTACCGTAGCATCGCGATCTGGATCGTTATAGGCCACGCCATTTACGGCAGGCTGACCGCCCAACGTCTGTAAAGGTGCTACTCCCACACCATCTCTACCTCGAAGTACATTTATCGATTTATTCAAACCTGCCTGATCTAACTCTCCGAGTTCCGCAGCAGCTTCTGCATAATTCAACAAAACTTCACCGTAGCGAATTATTGGTGCATCAGTGATATTTTTACTTCCCAATCCCACAGCTTGGTCTTTCAGCGACTCATTCAAAAATTTGTGAGTCGAATAACCAGAAAGACTAAAATTGGACACACTGTTCTGTAATCTCAATTCGCCCACCGTAGTTTGTGCCAAACGTCCATCACGATCCGCCAACACATCCGCCATTGACTTGTCTCCTTTATATAACGGAGAGAGTCCAATAGGAAGACCATCCGACAACAGGTAGCTGTCCATTGCGTTTTTCGTCATTCCAGCTTGACGTTCTAGATTATTAAAAGACATCAGACTATGCTCCAATACTCCCTCAGCATACTCTCTAAACAAGATAACTTCTGGATTTCCCTTAAGGGACTGCGAACTAAACAATGCTCTATAGTCTTTGGCGACAGAAAAAGCTCCACTATTAATAATCTCTTCGGCTGCCCACTTAGCGGCTTCTAGATATTCTTTTGCCTTGACCTCATCTATTTTATGATACTTGAGCCATGTACCTTCAAAAAGAAATACGCGAGACATATACGCCAAGACCACATATTTATTAACCGCTTGCTGACTCGGCCCATCAGTAGATCGTACATATTGTGCTGCAAATTTGAAATCTTCCAACACCTTGTCCATCACAAAAATCCGGGAGTCACGTTTACGAAACAAATCCGGATCAGCTTCACCGAGCACTTTATCAATATATGGAACATCACCAAAAGTATTCACAAAGTTAGCATACTCTAAGCCGCGAAAAAAGCGGCCTATGCCCAACCAATGATTTTGTACCTCTTCAGCCAATTGCGCCTTTGGCACACTTTCGATAAAATGATTGGCTTTGCGGATACGAGAATAATAGGAGGTCACTCCTATAGGAGTCTGACTTGCAGGCAATGCTGGAGACCAGCCGCCTCCAGAAGTGGGAATATTCTGGACAAAATCCGTGACAATATTTTCAAGTGGTGTCGAAGGCACATGATCATCGTTGATGAACTGACCAGCAAAATATGTACCCCAAGCAAATCCCTTACCATATCCTTTGAAATAAGAATTATAAAAGCCATAGGTATATGTCCTGATATTGTTTTCGGAAGACCAAAATGCAGGGTCGGTCAGCTGATCCAAAGGATCCTTTTCCAAAAACCCATCTCCTAAAAAGTCCTTTGTGCAGGATGATAAAGACAGCACACCTGCTAAAGCTATATATTTAAATAGTTTCATGTCTAAAAAGTTAATTGAAGTCCTAATGAGAATGTTCTACGATAAGGATACGACCTCCCAAATGAATTCGGGTCTTTAATACCGTTTTCTGTATAATCTGTCTCTGGGTCAATTGGAATATTCAAACTATCGAACTCAAACAGATTCTCTCCGGAGAAGAAAACTCTGAACTTATCGATTTTTGCTTTTTCCAACACCGAACTTGGCAATGCATAACCAACCGTAAGATTTTTCAATCTTAAATAAGACATATCCAATAGATATCTCGTCTGCGGCATATGGTTCATAGAGGTGTTGCTTTGATTTTGATTGGTCGGTCTATAATAGAAAGCCCCTGTGTTTTCAGGCGTCCAGTAATCCATCTGATGATCGTACCATGCTTCCGCAGGTCTCCATCCAGGTACTGCAAAATCTCCACCTACCCAAGCACTACGGCTTCCAACACCTTGCAAGAAGAATCCTAAATCGAAACCTTTGTATTCAAAGTCCGCACGGAACCCATATTGATACCTTGGATTGGAATTACCAATAATTCTACGGTCTCCCGGATCCACAACAGTTCCATCTCCAACACCAATCACTCCATCACCATTCAGGTCTTTGTACTTAACATCCCCTGGACCATATTTAAACTTACCAGTCTCATAGTACGATTGTGAAGGAATCCCTTGCTTCAATGTATACGAACCATCTGCATTTTGGTTAAAATCATCGACCTGGAAGAGACGGTCCGTCTCATACCCCCAGATCTCCCCGATCATCTTACCTTTATAGTCTGTACTTGTTCCATTAGCATTGATCTGACCGATTCCGTCAAATTTACTGATTGTCTCTTTGTAATCAGACAATTGACCAGACAAACGCATATTAAGCCCATTATTAAAACTATGGTTATAGGCCAACTCCAACTCCCAGCCATTAGTCTGCATCTTCCCATGATTACGCAATGGTGAAGGTGCTCCGTAATTAGAAGTGAGCACTTCTCCGCCCGTAATCAGATCGGAAACCGTTCTTCTATAACGATTGAATGTTACATTCAACTTATTGTTAAAAAATGCTGCATCTACACCTATTTCTTTTGTAGTAACAGTCTCCCAAGTCAAATTTTGCGACACAATAGAAGGGGTAGTCATCGTATTCTGATTAATACCACCTACCAACCAATCTGATGGCGCTTGGCTCAAGGTTGACAAATAAAGACCACTAGGCACTGTTTGATTACCCACACTTCCCCAAGATCCACGTATTTTCAGGAAATCCATATAAGGCTTGGACCAATCCATAAACTCCTCTTGAGAGATTACATACCCCGCAGACATTGCTGGGAAGAACCCCCATACATTATCCCTGTTGAAACGGGAGGAACCATCATATCTCGCCAATACCTCTACGATATACTTACTTTTGTAATCATAGTTGACCCGGCCGAAAAAACCAAGCGTAGACCAGTGTGAAGCTTCCGAACTCGTTGTCATATCGCCAGTAGCCAACCCCAACTCTGGATAACCTTGATCTAGAAGTCCTAATCGCTGTCCCCATAATTTATCTGTCTTAAATAGCTCCGCATTTGCACCAGCCATAAATTTAAAATTATGATCTTCGAAACTCTTATCATAGGTCGCATACATATTGGCCACATGTCTATCTGTAACCGCACGTTCTTTACGAGCACGATTTGCAGCAGCCCCTGTATAGGTCATATACGTAAAATCCGTTTTCCCCCAGAAATCCCATCCTTCAGCTGTTCCTCCATTTTCATTATATTTTTGGAGATATTGTGAATAGGTATAATCCGCATCTAGCGTTAGCCCGGGCATAATCTTAGCCTGCCCGCCGAATGTAAAACGCGCCATATTTGAATTTCTGGAATTCATATTCGCTTGCTGCACATCAGTAATTGCATTTCGCATAGGCAACCCATCAATCGTACCATACGGAAAGTTTCTAGGCCAACGATACAGATAAAATAGCGGTTCATAAATATCACCACCAAATGAAAAAGGCTTACTTACATCAGATGCCGTATACAACACCTTAGCATACCCAGTCAACCAATCTGTAATATCCGCATTGATACCTAAGTTAAAATTATAACGGTTAAATTTATCAGTATTATCCTTCAAAACACCGGTTTGTGATATCAAGCCAAATCCGGCATTATAATTAATCTTATCCGATCCTCCAGAAATACTCAAATTATGATTCTGCTGTGGAGTATGCTTCTTCATGAACATACTTTCCGCATCCCACTGCCTGTGGAAATACAGTTTACCATCCTTTACTTCGTAATCACGGCCTTTAACCATTTCCAAACCCAGATCCTGTCCTCCATACAATTGCTCCCACTCTTCCATCTTTTGGATAGCATACTCATCATATTGTATCCCTAGATTATCATAATACGGTTTTCCTGGATCTTCGCGCATGGCTGCCAATAAACCAGCTCTAGCACCTGCTGCTCCACCTGCGATCACTGGAGTTGTAGTCAAGGTTTGCAACGCAAAATTATTAGAATAATTTATCGCTGTTTTTGTATTCCTCTTTCCTGACTTTGTTTTGATCAAAACTACCCCCCAAGCTGCTCTTGCACCATAGATTGCTGCCGAAGCATCTTTAATAACAGACATACTCTCAATGTCCGTAGGATTTATCATCGAAAGACTAGGTACCTCCACGCCATCTACCAAAATCAACGGAGAAGCACCACCTTCTGTTTTCAGCGATCCGCTCACACCACGTAGACGAATCTTGGGATCCCCACCTAAATCTCCACTAGCTGTCGAGACTGAAAGTCCTGATACAGCACCTTGCAATGCTCGTCCGACATCCGTCACAGGACGTGTTTCAAAAGTTTTTTTCGTATCGACAGTTGATACTGCTCCAGTCACATTTGTTCTCTTTTGTGTACCGTAACCGACTACAACGACTTCTTCCAAAGCATTGTCTTCAGAAACCAATACGACATTGATTGTATTGTCACCAACCTTTACATCTTGCGAAATATAACCGATACTGGAAAAACGCAGTGTTGAACCTACTGTGGCTGAAATTTTAAAGCTGCCGTTGGCATCTGTTGTTGTAGCCCCAGGAACCCCAACCACCGATACCGTAACACCTGCTAAAGGACCATTTTCGTCCGATACAGTACCCGCTACTGTATTCTGAACTAACCTATTTGATGAATAGGCTGTTGCCGCAGCAAGATTGGATGGATTCGAGACTTTCGAAACCTTCGCTTCTGCTGTCGTCATTGCCAACCCCAATGCGAGAGAGAATAGTAAAGTATTTCTCATATTTAGCATATTTAATAAACTTGTTTTACTTGTAATCATAACCTAGAAAGGTCTACTTAAAAAGCAGACCTAACCCATAATCTTATTCAAAGTCATTATACAACAGATATTTCTTACGCATCTGCTTATACTCCGACAGCTCTTTTTGCCAAGATGCTTTGATCTCATCTTCTGTTTTGCCTGCAATAATCTGCTTTCTCAATTCATCTGTACCCGCCAGCTTATCGAAGAACTCTGGCCTTGCGAAGAATTTTGATTTATCTGGCATTTTGTTGTAAAAATCCAGCACATACTTCAATGTGAATTTTTGTTGATCGGCATCTAGCCCACGTAGATCTTGCCCATACATTGTCTGTCCCTTTCCTTCTACATGCTTTACCATTCCTGCTTTTTCACCGGGTGTGTATTTGAAATCACCATAAACAGGATTATCATACCCCACCACCTGGAAAGGCCAGTCCGTTCCCCGTCCTACCGATATATCTGTTCCTTCAAACAGGCACAATGCACCATATAGACGAACCGACAAATGATTTGGCAACGATGGTGATGGAATCACAGGGAGCTCGTACATTTTCGAATGGTCCCAGTTTCTCACGGGTATCACCGTTACTTGACACTGGCGTCCATTCTCCAACCATTCCTCCCCATTGATCATATGTGCCAATTCACCAACGGTCAATCCGTGTATCATCGCGATTTTATGAAGAGATACGTTAGATTTAAATTTATCGTCTTTACGTACGGGACCATCGATCTGATCTCCGCAAGGATTAGGACGATCCAATACAATGAGTTCTTTATTGTGCTTTGCACACAATTCCATTACCCGATGCATCGAAGCTATATAGGTATAAAAACGCGCACCTACATCCTGCAGATCAAAGATCATTACATCTATCGATTGTATGATTGAATCTTGCTTATCGTTTTTACCATACAACGTGTACAGCGGAAGACCTGTTCTTGCATCCTTGTCATTACTGACTTTTTCGCCACGTTCGATATCCCCACGAAAACCATGCTCTGGAGCAAAACCAAATCTCAAATCGACCTTTTCACGGAGCAGTACATCGACAAGATGTTCCTTTCTCGCTCCAACAATCGATGTCTGATTGCCCATAAGACCTACCTTCTTTCCTTTCAAAAGCGGCAAATAAGCTTCCAACTGGTCGGCTCCAGTCTTAATTTCATCGTTTACTATAAAATCTGATTTTAGGGGTGGATTAGCGATATCCCTTGCTTGGGTTTTCAATCCACAGAAGAAAAACATCGAGCCTATCAGACTAGATGCTACTAAAGGTAAAAACTTCATATATACAGCTTGTTTTGTTAGTGTCTATTATGCGTTATTTATCAACATTACAGCTTAGATGGCTAAAAATAACACAATAAAACGCATAATACCGCATAAACAGCAAAACAAAAGCAGATGTAAGACAATTTTAGTTACAAAAACCGCACAAAAACGAATTCAAAAAAAAGAGAAAATCATACAAAAAAGTATAGATTTATACGTTAAATAAATGTTAAACCCACTTTACGAAGTTCATCAGAACAAGTGCATAGTGTTAAATATACACTATAAAGCAACAATAGTGTTACATTTGTAACTTTTCAGATCAACACCAAAAAGCCCCTTGCAGAAAACTGCAAGGGGCTAGATACTAAACTTAGAAAAATAAGATTAATCTTTTTTATCCCACCATATCGGTTCATTAATGTAAGTAGGCTTGTCGTAATTTGGAGCTACCAATCTAAGTTGAGCACTATTAAAATTCAACTCATAAGATGCCATCGCAAATCTTCTTGGCCAATCTGTCGCCCCAGGATAAGACTGTGCATACACGTGATTTGGACGCTTGTATCCTTTATACACACCAGTTGCTTCATTATAGTTTCCGCTACCGTCCGTACAATAGTCCATCCTACGCATGTCCACCCACTGTTCTGGAGAATAAGACAAAGCGATATACTTCTGAATCATGATATGGCTCATTGTCAAGTCTCCAGCATTTTGCACCACAGAGGTACTGGCCAAGAAATCATTGATATCACTGGCATTTATACCCATAATCTCCATATGGTTCCTTATCCCATCTTTGTATGCTGTCAGAGCTAGACCAGGCTCATTTCTTCTCAAGCGAACCTCTGCCTCTATAAATTTCATCTCTGATGCTGTCAAGAATAATCCTTTTGAGTCTTTCTTATTATACCAAGTACCTGTAGAAAGAATACGACCGCCTGCTCCCTTCGCCTCACGCAACTGAACAAATACCGAGTCAGCTTTGTCGAATTGATTTTTTTTCGAATCATACAGATACGCTTCAGGTCCAGTCAACACCTCATCTGATGCAAAATCCACTCCTAGCGTTGTACGCATAGAGCCATCTCCCTCTTGAGATCTAGGCACCAAAAGCTCGTATCGAGGGTCCTGCATATCGTTGTTTCCTGTAGGTGCTCCAGTGTAATTATTCAAGATATAATCCATGTAGAGCTTAGACACGCGAGTCGATGCTGAGGTATTCGTATACTGTAATGCCGATTGCGCTGTAGACGTTGTTTTGTCACTCTGATCCACATAGTGCATTATAGTAGACTCCGCAACCGTTTTTGGCGCCTTATCCAATGCTGCTAAGATTGCATCTGTATCATAAGTCGACTTCTTATTCAAATGCGATAAAAATCTTGCTTTTAACCCATAGGCCAACTTAATCCAACTATCTACGTTTCCTTTATTGTAAATATCACCCACTGAAAGGTTAGCAGCATACTGTCCTTGTGTCTTTCCTAATTCAATGATGGCTTCATCCAAAAGTTTAAAGACCTCCACATAGATCTCTGATGCATCCTCAAACTTAGGTGTCAAAATATCCTTGTTATCAAACTCTGTATAAGGAGCCACGCCATAATAATCGGCCATGTACCCAAAACCCCATGCTTTCATGACCAGACCTACACCTACATAGTGGTGAGCATCGACCTTTTTCGCTGCGTCTATCATTGGCTGGATATTCACAGCGGTATTTACATACCATGCCTGCCATGGCCAATTCGCAGCAGCTGCATCAGAATACCAACGGGTCAACATATAATTTCTCGCGCTAGCAGCATACACATTCGCTAACTGATGCGTTATATGGGCCGATCTGGTACCGCCACTTTCATAAGCATCTGCAAACTGCGCTAATATAGAAGGTAATCGCTGTTCCGCATTGGGCTGAACAGCAGTACCACTATTGGGATTATCATTCACATCAAGCCACTTATCACAGGAGGACAAGGATAAAGTAGCTGTCGCCGCCAATAAATATATTATCTTTTTCATTCGATTAGAATTTTAAATTAACACCAAACGTGAAGCCTGCTGTTGCTGGTACACCTGCATAGTCTATCCCAACGGCCCCAGAGCCCACGACGCCTGCTCCTGCAGCCGATGTTTCTGGATCCACACCAGAATAATTTGTCAACAACCAAAGATTGGTCCCCATGGCATTAAAGGTAGCTCCTTTAATAAATTTCGATTTTGCCAAAAGATCTTTAGGCAAAGAATAGCTCAAATTGACAGCGCGAAGTCTGAACCAATTCACTTTCTCAATAAAGTTAGGTGTATGTTTAGAATACACATCTTTATAATAAGCTTCATTAGCTTCAACCTCTCTTGTCACCATTTCGTACTCTTTAGTAGTCGGATTAAGCGACATCCCTGTAAATTGGAGCATCTCACCTCTGTTTTCTGTATTTTTACTCATACCATACGTAGTCATCAAATACTCAGAAGCGTTATACACATCTCCTCCTTTTCTAAAATCGAACAGAAAGGACAAATCCCAATTTTTATAAGTGAATGAGTTATTCCATCCTCCTATAAAATCGGGCTCACGATTACCAACATAAGTCGTAGTTGATGACGAAGTCAGTGGCCTTCCAGTTTTCCAGTCCAACAACAAGTTACCTTGAGCATCTTTTTGCCATACGGAGCCACTTATCCCCATAAAGTCACCATTGTTATAGGAAGCAGCCTTACCGGTACCCACCTGTACATCCGTAACATAAAGGATATCCAAGCCCCCAACCAACTTAGCAACCTTACCTTTATTATGAGAGAAATTCAGACTTGTATTCCACGCAAAATCACCTCTTTTTACCGGAGTAGCATTCAACGACACTTCAAACCCCTCATTATTCAACTCACCTATATTGTAGTAAGTCATAATATAACCTGTGGCATTAGAAACCCGAGGTTGCAGGATTTGGTCAACAGAGCTCGTCTTATAGTACGTGAATTCTAGTCCTAAAGCATTTTTCAAGAAACGTAAATCTGTACCAATCTCAAACGAATTCGTTCTTTCCGGTTTCAACTGATCGTTACCTCTTGTCCAATGATTTCTAAATCCACCTCCAATAGTCAATTCTGGACCAAATAACCCTGTAGTCGTCACATAGGCTGGTGCATCTTTACCCACTGATGCCCACGAAGACCGCAACTTACCATACGTCAAGATATCGTTCTTTTCAAACAACTCTGTAAAAATCAAAGATCCGGAAATTGAAGGATAAAAGAATGAACGATTCTGCACCGGCAATGTAGAAGACCAGTCATTACGTCCTGTAGCATTCAGGTAAGCAATACCTTTGTATCCCACACGTAAATCACCGTATACACCTACAATCCTACGATTATTAAAGATCTGTGAATAATACTTATTATCCTGCTTAAAGTTCTCCATATTCTCGACCCCTTTCAACTCAAAGCTTTCACCACGCAAAGAAGACGATTTAACACGCGTATCTTCCGCATTATGTCCGACTAACAAGTTAAAATCCCAATCCTCTATCTGCTTCTTGAAATTTAACATCAAGTTGCTGTTCAAATACTGATATTTTTTATCGGTATTGGACATCATACCATTCTGCCATGCTTCTTTCACACTAGATCCAGGAGCCACTAATGTATTGAACTGCGAAGTATAATTATCCACACCTAGACGGTAGGTAATATCAAACCAATCAGTCACATTCACATTTGTATAGACCGTTCCCAATATGCGATCAGTTTTGTCAGATTGTGGATTCTTATGGATTAACCAATACGGATTGTCGGTATTGTTTTCCAAAGCGACCTGCGGCAACAACAGATTGTTTCTGCCATCTGGCGTAAGGTAATCTTTCATATTATGGTTTCCTGGCCATATCAATACGGATTCCATATACCCATTACCGGAGGAACCCCAAAGTCCAGAACCTGTCAACGTCTTACGTGTATCGCTGGTCGAATAGGACGCATTGGCACCAAATGTAAACTTACCATACTTCTGCTCACCGTTAAAACGTACCGTCGAGCGATTAAAGTCTGTCGTAGGCACTACACCTGTTTGGTAGATGTTCGATCCTGAAAGAAAGAAATTTCCAGTAGCCGAACCTCCGGAGATATTAAAGGAGTTATCGTACATACTTGCTGTCTCGTAAAAATCCTTCATATTATCATAACGCAGATCTCCATCTTTGAATGGGTCACCCCAAGATTCAAAAGTTTGCGCTACATACTTATTGTTATAGTAAGATCCTTGTTTGTATTTTGTCTGCTGCTCAGGCAATTTGTTCACCCAGTTAACCCCGACTCTCGAAGTGATACCTACTTGGGTACGTCCTTCCGCACCTTTCTTTGTCGTGATTACAATAGCTCCCGCTGCTGCGCGCAGTCCATACAACGCTGCTGCTGCTGGGCCTTTCAATACAGACATCGACTCGATATCTTCCGGGTTAATATCTAAGGCACGGTTACCGTTCGTAGTAGACGTATTCACGTTACCATCGAATGCAGAATTATCTCCTTGTCCAGTAGAGTTATCCATTGGAATACCATCGATTACAAAAAGAGGTTGATTGTCCCGTTCTAACGATGTACCTCCACGGATTATGATACTTGCCGAAGCTCCTGGCGCACCACCTGAGTTCGTAACATTAACCCCCGCAATCTTACCATTCAAAGAATTGATTACGTTGGGGTTTTTATTCTTCATCAATTCATCAGCTTTGATATCCTGTACAGCATATCCCAAAGCTTTCTTTTCCTTCTTAATCCCCAATGCCGTTACGACCACCTCATCGATTGCCTCTTCCGAGCCGCTCAATTTGATGTTGTAGACATTGCCTGAACCCACCAACTGTGAAGTCTCTCCAGAACCGATAGCTCTAAAGATCAATGTTTCGCCTGGCGCAGCTTGAATAGAAAAGGACCCATCTGCATTCGTCTGCACCGAGCGTGTAGTACCTTTTACAATGACAGTTACGTTGCTCAGGCCATCTCCATCTGAAGACGTTACCTTACCCGAAACTGCTTTTTGCTGTGCCATCAAACAGGATGCATAAAGGCACACCCCGAAAAAAGCAAGTAAAAATCTCTTTTTCATGTGTTTGATAGTTTGTTAAAATTGTGTTTATTTTCTAAAATATAGATTTGTACACCAGTAATTTAGTTAGGCAAGTCTACGAAAAAAAAAGTGCTTATGCGTTTTTTTGCGAAACTATTTTTTTAAAATTCACAAATAAAAATTCCAGCACTCACCCAAAATCTTGAATAAAATTCGAACAAAGACCTCTAAACCAAAACAAAAGACAGATTAAACATCAAAAAACCATAAACACCTGATCATCAACACTTGTCTATACAACCTTTGTAAAACCGCAAAAAACGCAAACTTTGACCCAACAACTCAAGCATCCCTTACTTTAACAATCTACATTCCCTTGTGTAACGTTTCACTGATCAGATAGCAGCTTCCAATATTAACCTTTTGTTAAAACAACATAAATGGTAAGCTTTTTGTTTTAACCCTAACTAAAAGAAGGAGTTAAAATGAAGTTTTTTAATTTATTCTGGGGACTATTCATCTTATATTTTGTCTTCATACACCCAGCCCTCATCTATTACAGCAGTGACTTAGCACCTGATCCCTCTACACAAAATTCTTACACAGCCCTTATCTATCTTGTATTAGCGCTATTTCTCTGGTCTGTCACATTCATTCTTTTCGCACGACTGATCTACAAAAACACCTACGGGCTTCAAAGAGACATCAAACGTTTAAGCCAAGAAGGCAGGCTGATACAGGCTACCATTGACCAGGTAAAATCAGAAAAAAAACTTCCCAATGGTTTTGTGAAAAAGGAAATTCTAGTATCATTTGATAATTTCAGCAATACGCGAATTCACTATCCGCTAACATGGACAGACAGCAAACCGCATCAACAGCGCTATAACACCGGACAGCAAATAGCCCTCCGAGCAGATCCCCACCTGAAATACCGCCCCTATGTCGTCCCCGACGGCATAGAAACCCATATAAACTCAAAAACAATGATTCTTTATACCAGCATCTGGATAGTCTCGATACTCGCAATAGCCGCGTATTTCTATTACGCCTACACGAGTCAAAGCCAAGGCTATGGCTGGCGATTCCTCTCTTTGACCCATCCCCTCATCCTGTCCCCCGTTATTCTATACAGCCTTTTAGCTATCTTTTATGTATTCTTTGCCAAACTGATATCACCTAATCTCAGTAAAGGCAGCGGAGATAAAGACATGGCCCAGCTTTTATTATGGGGGAAAAGAGCGACAGCAGAAATCATAAGTGTACAACAGACTGGAACATATATCAATGAACAGCCCCAGATCAGATTTAACATGAATTTTATCGACAGCGACAACATCAGTCATCAGGTCGCTATCAAAAAAATCGTATCTCTTCTGGACCTCCCTGCAGTACAGCTCACCAAAAGCAAGCAAATTCTCTACCTAGCTGACAATCCTCAAGCCATAGTCCTGGAAGAAGATTTATAAACAAACAGATTTAATCACGATGAAAAACAGATTATACATACCCATAGCCGTTATATTGCTGTCGTCCTGTAAGCCATTTACACAATCCATCAGAGACACTTTGAAGTCTGAAGAAGAAGTACAGCAAGACCTTGCCCATAAGGAACAGAACGAGAGCAACAGCTTTCCACTGCGGGTCATTAAAACAGTATCCAGTACCGCTGCCCTACAAGCCGCGGAAGAGACCCTACGCCAGCTGCCACAATTCAGCGGAAAACCCATCATGGTACAACAGTCCGCACATTTCTTCGGAGATGGCCGTATTGTACTCAACATACAAAACCCCGACACCCCTCAAAATATCGACCGGTATGTATACCAACGAGGCAAGTGGCAAACCCCGACGCCTGTGCGTATCACCAAAGCCGACCGATTGGATCAGCAGCTGTTCCCCTTAGACCGAGTTTCCTTTGCTACGGCCAACAAAGTCTACACGACATTGAAACAGAAAATAAAAGAAATCAAAAGCGAAGAACGTGACCCTACCGTCTATTTTTCCTTCTACAACGACAAGATCAATTGGTCACCACGATCACTGCGAACACCCAGGGGCAGCTATTCCCTATCCTTTGATGAACAAGGCAATCTACAATCCTTTGAAAAGGATTAACAACAAGGTCATCCTTTTCCGGACTTCTTGAGCAGGAAAATCCCACAGGCCGTCAAGATGACAACCAATACAGCGATCAGTACGAATTGATAGTCCAGCAGATCCATATTTTGTGTATTTATAAGGCGCCCCCAACAAGGCCTCTAATGTTCCTTATGCGCAGTTAGGCCGCCAGCGGTCTCCACAATAAGAGAGACCGCCTCAGGCCATACTAAACAACACAGGTTATTTTTACAGTTAGTGATAATATTTTAAGTGATTACATGTTAATTCTAATTGGTCATCGTTTTCTACAGAGAGCACCGCGCCCCTATCCCTACGGACACACTAATATAAAAAATACAATTGTAATACGCAAATTAAACGTATAAAACACGTCAACATAACGCATATACTTCACGCTTATTATAAGAAAAGTTTGTGAATTTTGTTTTACATTAAAGCCGAAGAATGACGTTAGGTAAATTTATACAAGAGAGAGTGCGCTTAAAGGGGATTACAGATAAAGCTGTTGCAGAGGCTTTACATATTTCGGCAAGATCAGTTCCCAATATCTATTCAGCCAAAGAAATCCCAACGTCCAGAGTCGCTTTATTATCGGTATTGCTAAACGAAGATATCTACTACAATTACTACAAAAATATGGAAACAGTAGCTCCCGTGGTTAGCGCTCAGGTCCAAGACCTCCTTCAAAAAATCAAGACTCTTGAAAACTCCATTTTTGATAAAGAGCGATTGATCCAAAGCCAAGCAGCGCTGATTGAATCACTCCAAGCAAACAAATAAAGTTCTTATTTATAATCTCAACTACACTCCCCATCTTCGATAGGACCCTACAGTTAACACACACTAGACTCTTACATAAAGCACCTTGCATCCGTGCTGAGTCCGAGTCCTCTCCGTGTTGAGAGCGAGTCTACCTTAGACACAGGGCTGTAGCACCTAAGGCACAGTTCGCACGCAGTTGCCTTCTTAATAGGTTCTTAATACTATCTATAGTATAACTATGGTACTGGCCCCCGCATTTAACATCATCTATAGAAAACCAGAAGGTCTCTACCAAGCAAAGCGAGTTTGCTTACACACTTCGTGGGATACTGCTGTAAAAACATCAAGACAACCATCCCCTTTTGGAAAACAAGTGACACCTTTTTCAGAAAAAGGTGTCACTTGTTGTGAACTTGTAATCACTTATCTGTAAAAAGGGACTCCTTTTTACTAAAATGGAACATCTATATTGAAACAACCGTCCCCTTTTTTCTACAAAGTTATCGGTTGTTCTAAACAAGGAACTACTTTTTGGCAAGTAGTAATCAATTGTTTGAAAAAAGGAAATGCTTTTCATTAAAAAGGTCCCCCTTCTACCAAACTAGGTAGACCTTTTTAAAAATAATGGAACCATTTTTCGAAAAAAACGATTCCTTATTTGTGCAAAGTGACTACTCATTCTTAAAAGGCAATCCCTTTTTGTGAACTACCAACATCTTGTTTTCAAAAAGGGATGACTACTTTGCAAAAAGGTGTCACAGATGGCTAACTTGGAGTCACCAAACCGCTAGAAGGTGCTCCTTATAGAGACAAACCGTTCCCTTCCAGGTATAATTTAGGTTCACAAAAAAGTATTCCTCAGAAGGAACACCTTTCAGATCAACTCATTTTAGCAAGAGTTCATCCTCTACAAGTATACAGACCAAAAGGACATTCAAAAACCACAAGCATCGAAAAGTAACACCGAAAATCAATATCTTTATCAGAACCAGCCATAAATCTTAAGATCCAACATGAAGAAAACTGATTTATTAAACCTTGCAATCCGAATAATCGGCATTATACTTTTCTTGTACAGTATCAATTCCATCAAGGAACTATTATTCTATTTTGCTCTTCCAATCAATAGTATCGCAGTGGATGAGTGCGTTTCCTTTATAGGAGTCCTATTATTCACGATAATCATCCAGTGGATCTTAGCTGCCCTATTAATGTTCAAATCTGATTCAATAACCAATCTACTAATCAAAAACAGAGATGATCATACACAAGAATTCTCCCCGCCCTACACGCAGAAAGATATGTTAAGATCCGCTTTAGTAATCATAGGCATCACCGTAATTGTTCTCCATCTTCCAGATTTCATTATCAATACCGTCAAGTACATAAGATTAGTGCAGGCCAACGATCCAAGCAAAAGCTTCGACCTTACAAATGTGGAGACCAGTGCCTTAAAGATTATCTTGGCCTATGCCATGATTTACTTTTCTAGCCAGATCAGCACTTATTTTTACCAGACGAACAAAGATTAGTAAAGCAATTTATTAAAATTTTGCTCTTCACACAGAGCAAAATGATGATCACAATCCATCGCTACCCCAGAATAACCATTCTCTTTTTAGCAACCAGTGATCACTTGTTTAAGAAAGGAGGTGCTAGCACCTCCTTTCTTATTGAATAAATTTATAAAACCCCTAACTGCTTCATCGATGCTACTGGAGTCGCAGCACGATAACCCGCCAACATATGATGATTAATACGGCCAATAGTGGCATTCCACCAGTCCGAATAATCTACCGTATTGCCGGCAGCATTTCTTACCTTCAGGCTTCCCTGATCCGAACCATCAGCCCCGATCAACCGGATACGATAATCGATCCGTGCTGTTCCAGCAGAAATCTCAACCGTTTTGTTTACAGGGAGGGGCTCCCATCCAGTGGCTTCACCAAAAGCTACCGGTTTACCTACATTCGCCCAATCACTCTTCTGTCCTGTGGCATTGTCTACAGTGTATTGAAACTGATATTGCAACTTCAAGGTAGTAGGCTCTCCGGCCTTCTCATAAAGAAAATTAGAAAACTTTACCCAGGCTGTACTTCCTGTAAACTCGGTCGTCACCGAAGGATAAGGAGTTTCATTCTTGATAAACACCGGAGGCTTTGTAAAATCATGGATCACGACAACATATTTACCTGCCGGCAGTTCAAAATCTTGGTCATAGGCCAATGTTAAATTGGTGATAGCCCCTCTATGTAGCTTTAAATTTACTTTACCCGGTTTGGCTACAAAAAACTTACCAACGGCCCCACTGGGTATGAAATTATAAGCTGACAATGGCGTAGTTTCATTTGTCAAAAGCTCATTATTCAATTCAACTTTATTGATGTTATTTGCAGTACCAGTAGTCACCGGAACCATATAAAAAAGTTGAAATTGTGCTGTGGTCTCCTCATCAACTTTCACAGTATCATATTCGACAACATGTTTTTCACAACTCGTCACAAAGAGGGAAAAGACCAAAGTTATTAATAGTATATTTAGATTTTTCATTGCTCAATAGTTTTAAATAAAACATCTTTTGTCATACAAGAGTTCTTACTTAGGCATATCACCAGGGTAAGCAAACCATGGAATGGACGTATGATAATTGTCTGCTGTGCCCGCGATAGGCTTGAGACTTTCTAATGCAGGAAGATTCCACATATACTCCGAATTATATCGCGGCCTCAGTCTATAACTTGGCGAACCGTCATTTCGGATATCATAGCGTCCCTTCCTATTTTCTACCTGAGCAGGAGACAAATAAAGACCTTTATACACTTTATTAGGATCAGTATCCCATTTTTGCTCCAATAAAGCTTGGATCCAGCCATTCCCATTACTTGGATACTCACCTGTATAGTCAATATCGTAATGGTATTTACGCATATCTACCCACGCCTCGGCTGCACCCCAAGGATATAATGCAACCCACTTTTGCATCATAATATGAGACAACGTAAGCTCCGACAGGCCACCGACAAAGGGTCCGTTTACATATTGAACTCCCAGTGTATTGAACAGCTCTTTGGTGATTTTATCCCCCCCTGTAGGACTTCCTTCTTTACCGGGATAGATATAACGAGCTGTTGTTTTCAAATCCGCATCCACACCTTTTTTAAAAGCTTCGAAAGCATCTGTCTTGCGTCCTACTTTCCAATATGCCTCAGCAAGACAAAATTGAACCTCCGCATAAGTTGTCAGAATGTACGGTACATCATCCCGATATATCCAACGACCAATACCATCATGCTCTGTGCCGCTATAAGCCGATGCAATGTTACGTCCATAGTAAGACGGAGCTTGTCCTATAGGACCTACTTTTCCTGTACCAGTACCTCCATAGTATTTATATGCTTTAATACTATCCTCATTATTGAGATTATTATACGTAGGGTTACTCGTTGTTCCCAACTTGACCGTACTCCGGAACTGTACCTGTTAGTACCTGAACAGCGTATTCATGCTGAAAATAATTATAGGTTAGATTTCCACGGGACGTACCCCAGAAATTATTATAGCCAGAATAAGGCGCGCTCTGAGAGCCAGCGTCAATCTTCACCGTAGCATCATCATCAGGACTTTGAAAGGACTTAGCTGCAGCATCAATCAACTCCTGTGCATACTTATCTTTAAAATCTTTCTTATTACTCAGTGAAGCCAGATTCCGGACGATTACCGCATTAGCAAATTTAATCCATTTAGACTTATCCCCAGCGTAGATATAATCATTTTTACTAATCTTATTTCCATAATTATGATTATCCTCCCGTTCCAACAGTTCAATTGCTGTGCGAGCCCAAGCCCTTACTTGATCATATACCTCATCTTGGTAATCATAGCTATGCGTCAACATATTCGGAACAAAGGCGTCTTTCAATGGCAACTCTCCATGCAATTTGGTCAAAGCATCCCAGCTAAAGGCCTTTATTGCGTAGCCGATACCAGCTAATGTCCAGTCCTCGGCTTCCACAGATTGATTAATCAGATTCTCCAAATTCATTCCTTGGGTCCAGTATACCGATCTCCAAACCTCTCCTCCGGCATCATTTCCCAATGCATAAGAGTGATTCGCAAAATTTGTATATAAAGTTACTGTTGTACCCATCATCTGTGTCATAGGTGCAACTGCCCGATAATCCCAGTATATTCCCTGATACTGTTGTGTAATATTAGCTAAATATAAATATCCATCTGCATAATCTGGCGCATCGATATTCTTATTAACGTCTAAATATTTTTTGCAGCTCCCCGTCATCAAAAAAAACGGCATGAGCATATAAATAAATCCCTTTTTCATGTTTGCCTAATTTACTTTAGTTTAAGGTTAAACTCAATCCCACTGAAAATCCCCGAGGATTAGGTATAGACCAAAGATCATAGCCTTCTCCACCAGTTCCCCCTGCTGCTGCTGATACCGTATTACCAACAGCATCAATACCCGAATAATTTGTCCAGGTAAACAAATCATTACCAACAAAATAAACATCCATCGCTGAGATAATTCTGCTTTTGCTCAAAACCTTCTTAGGTATTCGATAAGAAAGGCGTAACTCTTGCATACGGACATAATTCACATTTTTCTCTAACCAGTCTTCATCACCCCCCAAGAAAATAGTAGCACCATAGGTATTGAAATCAGCAGCAATATTATTACGCGTAGGATTCTCTGTATTCTCATTTCCATCCCTCAAAACACCATTAAAAACGTAAGAACCACTTTCTCTGAGATTTACAGACTCCCAACTTGTACCATTGGTCATCATCGTCCGTTTCGTACCATTGATTACTGTAGCACCAAAACGACCAGCAAACAAACCAGAGAGGCGAATATCTTTATAGGTCAACGATGTCGTAATGCCAAACCGTACCTTCGGCTCTCGATCGCCAATAACCGACCAAGTATCTTTTGTAATTGGAAGACCTGTACCCGGACTGATCAGCACATCTCCTTTATCATTTCTCTCATAAGCACGGCCAGTTAATGTTGTAATAGGCTCTCCAACCATAATACCATTTCGCACATTCCCGGAAATCCATGTATAAGGGTTATAATACTCTGTGACATTATCTGGAAGATAAAGAACCTTAGACTTTCCTTGTGAAGCATTGACCCCTAAATTCCACGTCAAACCATTTGGTTTCTTAATAATATCTCCATCGATATGCCCTTCCCATCCCCAGGTTTTAAACGACCCTACATTCATTGTATTCAATACGAATCCTGTTGCATAACTCAGACGAAACCCCTTAACGATCTGATCCGCATTTCTTGTACCGAAATAAGTAAAACTAGCATTCACTCTATTATTGAACATCCTTAAATCTATACCTCCCTCGTGGGCAGTCGTCATCTCGGGTTTCAGATTAGGGTTTGGCCCTGTATATCCATAAAGAAAACCTCCTCCAGACAATTCGCTATTCTCAAGCTGTGGCTCAATCTCTAACGGACCAGCATCTTTACCTACACGCGCCACAGAACCTCTTAACTTCAAGTAGTTAATCGCAGGGATAGCCTTCATAAATTCTAAATCTGACAAAATAAAGGAGCCTTCAATTGCTGGATAAAAATACCTATTATTATGAACTGGCAAGGTAGAAGACCAGTCATTACGACCTCTGAGAGTAATGAAGGCAATATTATCATATCCAAATTCCATCTGGGCAGAAAGCGCCTGTATACGCCGTTTGGTATTCCGCTGTGTCCCTGTCTGTGTAAGCGGATTTGTATTATTTATAGATTGAAAGTCAGGCACGGTAAAATCTGTACCATTCATTGCCGAACGTGTCACCCCGTTCTCCATCTGATGATAACCTACCTGCCCAGAGAACGAAAGTTTTTCGTTCAAAAACTTGTTGTTATATCCTGCAAGAATGTTGATTGTAGGGTCTGAAAAATTGGATTGTACTAAATTATATTGGCCAGTTCCTAGATTTTTATTATAGTAATAGGGGTGTGTAGAGGTCTCAAAGGTCTGCATACCCACATCCCAACCTACCTGTGCACGAAGGAACATATTCTGGATAGGTGTTAAATTCATAGCAATATTACTCAAAAACCGATCCGACTTATCATAGAACTTGTTCCTGTACATCGCAAAAAGTGGGTTCAAAAGATCTTCGTCGACATAATAATCCGGCTTTCTCATATGGCTTCCGTCGGCCGCTAGATAGTTGCTCATATCATCAACGACAGGCCATAACATCGCTCTATACAGAGGACCGTCGGTACCCCTCAAAACCTTATCGTTCCCCATCTTGGTATATTGCATAGATCCCTCAAACTTAAGCCAAGGAGTCACAGCAGCCTGCCCAGCCAAACTCAAACTGGTTCTATCATATCCAGTAGTTTTCAACACTCCATCCTGATTCAGCTGAGAAAAACTAGCACGTATAGTCGCCTTTTCTGTACCAGCATCAACAGAAATATTGTGCCTTTGCTGTGTACCCGTCTGCAGTATCGAACCGATATTGTCATACAGTTTCATACCGTCTGGATACAGTCCACCAAACCGTGCCGTATTATAGTAATTGGTCGTGCCATAATTACCATTGGCATATTTGGTCTGCATATCTGGATAGCCATACGCTTTATCCCATTTAAAATAGTTTCCATAAGTAACCGTTCCTTTCCCTGCTTTACCTTTCTTTGTAGTGATAATAATTGCTCCGTTAGACGCATCAGATCCATACAAAGCGGCTGCCGCCGCTCCTTTTAAAACAGTAATAGACTCTATATCTTCTGGATTAAAGTCACTGCCTCGAGACGCAAAGTCCAGGTTATTGACGGAGTAGGTGTCTACTCCACCACCCGCCATTCCACTCAAAGGATCAAACGTAGAATTATTCATTGGTACGCCATCCACAACATACAGCGGTTGGTTATTGCCCGATATCGAGGTAATATTCCTCAATATAACAGTTGAAGAAGAACCAGGCGAACCTCCTGTTGAGGTTACATTAAGCCCTGGTACACGTCCGGCCAATGCAGAAATAAAATTTTCTCTTCCCGACTCACTTATTGTCGCACCGTCAATCTGTTGCACAGAGGAACCTATAGCACGACCAACGCGTTTCATTCCAAACTCTGCCGTCACCATTACCTCTTCAATATCACCGGATCCTTCCTCAAGCCTGACGGACAAAGAACTGGAAGACACAACCACCTGCTTAGATTGATATCCGACAGAACTAAAACGTAACGTAGAACCTATAGGTGCCTGAATAGAATAACTCCCATCTGGCCCAGATTTTGTTGCTACCGTTCCGCCAACAATGGCAATTGTGGCCCCTGCAATAGGACCTGCTGGCCCTGAAACGCGCCCCTTAACCGTTTGTTGGAGAACGGTGTTGGTAAAACTGGATCCCTCTAGAAGAAGTAACGGTTTTCCGATCATTCGGCTTGGCGTTCCATAAGAAAATTGAGGTGAAATAGCTAATGCCACTCCTACCACAGAAAATAACATCGATTTCCTCATGATTGGTTTCTTTTTAATAAATGGTTAAACATCATAACTTGCTTTATTACAAATCTCGTTATGAAATAAAGACGAACTCCTTTATGCTTCGCTATTACTAAACATATTTATTTAGGTTAGAAAATAATCTAAACAGGAATTAATCATCCCTTCATAAACTTATTGATTTTAGGTGTATAAATTAATCAGCCAAATATGTTTGCACTACCGACACACATATCATCATAATTTGGTTACAACAATTATAGCGATTAATATTCTATAATCTTGCATTTTATTTAACAAAATAAAATAAAAGTTGCAATATAACGCACAAACAACACCAATCAATCGGTTGAATTACGTTTTTAAACTTGTAAAAAGCAGCAAAAACAAGCATTCCGACACAATACCGCACACCACATCAAATCAATGTACTTTGTAACAAAATATATCCTGATATGTTGTCAATTAGCCTTTTTAGTATAAAAAAAGGTGTTCCTCACAAGGAACACCTTTCATATTAACTCATTTTAGCAACAGTACTAATTCATTCGCATAGCAGGAACTGACTTAGGCTTGCTCAAGTATTTGGCATATCCAATCTTATATGCTTCGATCTCGGTTTTGAACTGTTGTATCAACAATTCCTTAGCATCCTTGGAGCCTTCGATATGAACACGCCAATTGAGCTCCGAGCTTGCATCTCCCTTTTCCTTGGTAAATAAAGCAAACTGAGCAGACTTAATTCCCTTGGGCAAAGAGCTGTCTTTCAGCTTGAATACCAGAAAGCGATGTTGGTCCTCGACCTGACTCAGTAATTCTTCTCGCTTGCTACCATCTTTGAAAGTCACCTCACGTAGAATAGGCATGATATCGTCTTTGTTGATGATGGATAGTACCAATCCATTGGAAAGCTTTTCTACCAAGCTGTAATCTTTCATTGCAGCCCACAGGACGTCACGTTCTACTGGGACCTCCATTTTTTCATCAATCGCCCACTGTACCTGCTGTGCTGCCGCCATCTGGGCATAACTAGACTTAGTAGCGATCCCTACTAAGACACAGCATAATAATAAGACCTTCTTCATGATGTTATTTGTCTAAAAGCTTCGCAACCTCTTTCTCCAAAGCCTCGCCACGAAGATTCTTAGCAACGATCTTTCCATTAGCATCCAACAGATAATTCATCGGAATGGCAGTAATATTATAATATTGCGCAGCTTCATTCTTCCATCCTTTCAAGTCAGAAACCTGAGCCCATGGCATTTTATCATCTTTAACTGCCTGAATCCACCTATCCTTCTTATCATCCAAAGAGATTGCAAATACATCAAATCCTTTGTTTTTGTATTTGTCATACACTTTTAATACATGAGGATTCTCTGCCCGACATGGACCACACCACGATGCCCAAAAATCTACCAATACATATTTTTTGCCTTTTAGGTAATCATAAAGGTTAATGTTTTTACCATTAGGATCCGGCTGTGTGATATTAATAAACTTAGCCCCGTCTTCTGTTTTCTTTGCAGCAGCAATAGCTTTGTCGATATTCTCTTTCACTTCTTTAGCTTCTGTTAACCAAGGGTATTTTTCTATCAATGGATTGACATACTCTAGAATGAAATCCTGATCTCTACGTGGACTCACGTAGCCTAATGCATATACCACCTGGGGGTCATTTTTGAAAGCCTTGACAAATACTTTAGCTGTAGCACTGTTTCTAGAAAACTGATCCATGACCAAATCCTGCAAATTTTTCGTCAGCGCAGTATCTTTAATCTGCATCGCCATATATTGTGATTTACCTGCAGCAATAGAAGTTTGATAATTCTGGTGTGTCTCCCAATTCAACATGTTGATCAGTTGATTGTCTTTACCTTCGGATTCAATAAAAATATAGGGAGGATTTTTAATTACAATTTTTGCTGTATCCATTCCTCGAAAATCAATCTTTAGGTCATCATTACCCGCCCAAAATGTAATACGATCCCAACCAAATACATCCAAGGAGTACAAGCGTGGTGTCTTAGCAGGGACCTTAATCTCGTACGTGCTATCTGCCTTCAATTGAATCGTTTGGAATACTTCTGCATCCTTCATCGGTTTATCCTTCAAGGTAAACGGATACTTCTCCTGATGTTCTTTAGCTGGAGGGAAATTGACCTTACCTTTTACTGTAATATAATCACGTGTCTGTGCAAATAAACTTGTTGCCATCAACAGACCCGCTGTTACACTTAAAATTATTCTTCTCATCTTATATAATTATAAATATTTAAAATTTCACCTTGAATATTTCTTCGAGTTTCTTCTCCATTTCTCCTCCCCCTTTGGGATCAAAACCGATCTCTTTCATAATGATCTTGCCAGACGGGTCAATGAGATAGCAAGTAGGAACTGCACTGACGTTAAATAGTGCACTCGAAATCTTACTGTCGTCGTATAGCTGAGGCCAAGGATTCGACTCTTCGCCTACCGCCTTCAGCCAAGCCTGCTTATTTTGGTCAATAGAAACATTCACAATCTCAAAGCTCTTCCCTTGCAACTTGCTATACACTTCTCGAACACGAGGAAAGGAAGCTCTACACGGCGAACACCACGACGCCCAGAAATCTAGCAGCACGTATTTACCTTTGAACTGTTCAAAAGATTGTGCCTTACCATGCTGATCAGGTAATTGAAAATCTTTAACTACAGCGCCTATGTAGGCATTCCTAAGACCTTGTATCCTTGCATACAAAGATTGTGCATCATCACCAGCTTTGACACGTTCTGACAATCGATTATAATATGCTTCTAAGCGATCGACAGGTAAACTAGAAGCTTGAGACAGGATAAAAACAGGTGATACCATAGCGTCTGCTTTGACGAAAATATTTAATAGAGAATCATTAAGACGCACCATCAACTCATCTTTAAAGCTCGTAGCTTCGTCAAAATGAGCGCTTTCTTTTTTTAGAGCATCTTCTCCATATTTTGCCTTAGCAGCACTAAAAGCAGCCATAAAAATCTTTGATTTTTCCTGGTTGTAGTTATAATATGCTGCTGCCGATTCCAATCCTTTTACTTTTCCCGATGATAAGCCTTTCACCACATCAAATTCAACTTCGACAGTACCAGACTGATCATAAAAAACAACCAAAGGAGAGTACATTCTTCTTTTGGCCCGGTCGTATTCTATAGAAATTGACCGAGAACCAACACCTTGATCTTCAAACTCCACTTCAAAGCGGCCATCTTTAATCACTGCCGAATCTGTTGCCATCCGATTGGCTATGTACACTTTATTGTGCCCTTCAGTATCTCCTGTTACATGGCCTATCACTTTGATCTTGACCTGTCCAAAAGCCAATTGTGCTGCCAATAGACCTACCGCTGTATAAATTATTCTCATCATATAATTATTTGTTATTATTCTTTCCAAGCCTTACGTACAGGAGAACGATCCATCACCAGACGCATCCGATCCACCTGTCCTTGCGTAAAGCAGTTCCGCAACGAAGGATACCGAATATCATCCATCGCATTGTTTGCCAAAAACTTATCTCCATCAAGTCCAACTTTCAACAATGTCTTAAATGAGTTGTCACTGGTATTATACTTCCGGGTGTCATATACGAAATCATTGACTACAGTAGTTCTAAAGACACCATAATATGTACCTAGATAGGATGCTAATTCCACCTCTTTTTCCATGCCTGGAATAAAAACATTGCGGTGGACACCTAAACCATATGTGGTATAAAAATCGTTCTGAGGCACTTCGGATTCTGAAACGACTATTTTATCGACACCTCCCAAAGGAGTCTCACCAGCGCCGACTATCTGATAATTTGCCCTGTTATTCCCTAAAGAACTATTAGCAGTCATAGGTAAAACATAAATATTTAAATACTTTGATTTGTCCCATTGATAGCTAGAAGTCGTGTTAATCCTATTGGTGAAATCGGACAGACTAAAAAAAGAACTAGCCCTCCAAGTTGAATTATACACAATATTATTATAGCCAGGACGTGGCAGTATCGCGCCACTTGGGGAGTACTTAGCCAATCTAAACTCAATTTGTGCATTACCGCCATTAGGATCCTTGCCCATTGCATTCGAAAACACCGCATTAGCATAAGTTATTCCCCCCTCTAGATGTTTCTGTTGAATCAGCTGATAGGTAAGTGGATCGTACGTGGCATCTGTCGTTGCGAGATCAAAGACATGAAAAACCACATCAACATAACGCTTTACCGGAAGAGGAGTTGGCTCTTTAAGCTGCACCGATTTCACTTCAGATTTATATCCTCCTAACTCAGCATAAATATCAAGCTTCGGATTACTCATATCTTTAGTCCCATATTCCATCCCGTCTACCAGTTGACCATTCACAAAAATCTTCAACGCAGCAGACGGAAGCTTCCGATAATCCACAAACATCATAGTATCTTTCTCTCCACCAGTCTCTGATTTAATCCTAACCTTCCTAAACAGCTCGACCACGAACTGTAATTTAGCTTGACCGTTGGCTATTAAAGTGGGACTCCCTGTTGAAAAATATAGTGAATCAATATCCGATCCCGTAGGAGAATACAGTTCATAATTAAAGGACTCTTTATTACATCCTTGTAAAAGGATCAATCCAATAAAAAACAAAAAAAACTTTTTCATTATCGTATTTCGATTAGATTAAAAAATGATTGGATTCCAGCCCTCATTAGGCACGATATCTGGATTTTCCTGAAGCTCTGCTAAAGGAATTGGCAAGGCATAATGGTAATCATTGGCTGACACCTTAACGTCAAAATTCTTATCAAAAAACCTCAAATTTCTAGAGATATTTCCAATTTTGTAACGTTTCAAATCTATCCATCGTTTGTCCGTATCCGTAAAAAATTCTTTACGACGTTCGTTAATAATTTCATTTAATAAATTCTCTCCGGTCAAATTGTTTTTAACCGTCGCTCCTCGAAAACCTTTAAATTTATTCAGTGTATTTAAAGCCTCTCCTTCTTCATTATTCCTGAAGTAGGCTTCCGCAAGAATCAAATAAGCTTCCTCCGGTGTAAATAAGTGTACGCGTACGTACTTAGCTCCATATGCTGCTCCATCTGGCCAGGCTGAAGACAACGTATTATTAACAAAATATGCCTCTTTACGAAAATCATTATTATCAAATAAAGCCAACAAATCTGAAGCTACAATAAGGTTAGCGGGCGCAAACCCCATGTAATCCCAGGGTGATCCAAAAAAGCCCGCAATACCACCATAATTACGGCCTTGCATATAGATTGCTGGATATTGTGTATCCAAATTCTGTTGTACACTTTGAAAGGCTGCTAGGGTGCTAGGAATCCGTTCATCCACCCCGGCAATAGCTCCTTTCGCATATTGAATAGCACTTTGATAATCATCTGGTGCTTTAGAAGCGGTTTCAGCCTTAAACCAATACACCTGAGCCAATAGATTCTGGATAAAACGTTCATTGAAAAACCGAGAGTATCCTTCTTTGGCTCCAACTGAATGAAAGTATTCCAGCGATTTTTTCAAATCTTCAATAATCACAGTATATACTTCAGAGGATTTCTTACGTTTCATCTCTACACCGATCACCTCTTTGCCACTATGCAGATACAGAGGGATACCCATGCTTTCATCATCCATTGGAGCAAAATATTGTTGTAACTTGAAAACATAATATGCTCGGTGTACCAACATCTCTCCTTTCACACGTAGTAACTCATTCGGATCCGCTATTACCAATTCATCGCTCTGATCGATCAATGCATTGAGAAAACCAATTGTTTCATAATACTTATTCCAAATAGCATCTACAGTCTCTATATTGTTAAACAGTAGATTATTCGCGTAAAACTTTTCGTTTTTATTGTTATTCTGCGGATTCACATATTGTCCCATATTAGCTTTGAAGTCGAAATTATCCGAATAAGCTTCAAACATCATGTTCTGATCTTCCGTGACAATAGGATATGGACCTACAATTGGTTGTGTGTTCGACTTAGCAAAGGCATCAAGGTACCCAGCAAGTACCGACTTCAGATCACTTAAGGTCGTGACTGCCCGCTGATTTTTTGGAGGTAGGTCCAAAAATTCTTTACACCCCTGGAGCAATACCCCTCCAATCAATATATAAAATAAAAATAGCTTCTTCATGTCAATTAAAATCCAATGTTTAAGGAAAATGTATAACTACGCGTTGTCGGATAGCCAAATGCCATCTGAGTTTCCGGATCAGTACCCGAATAAGGCGTTATCGTAAATAAGTTGTTGGCAAGCAAACCTATTTGAAGCTGTTTCACAAACTTCTTGAACATTGCTGGATTTGCACGCCAGTTCAGACCGAGTTCAGTACATTTGATATACGCGCCTGACTCAATATCCTTATCCACCAAGTATCGTGTGTAATTAGATGTCCCTTGCGAATAAAACGGAATATCCGTCACATCACCGTGTTGCCTCCAGCGATACTGTTGATTTTTCAAACGGTTGGTACGACTCGCCGTCACATCATCGGTCTCTCCACTTGGTCCTTCACGGCGATCCTGAAAACCTTTGATCATATTACCATCTGCAAATACGAAGTTGCTCGTCAAGGTTATATTTTTGTAACGAATGCGTGTATTAAATCCACCATACATCTTCGGATCCTGCTGGCCTAAATAATAGGTTGTATACTTGGCTTGCAGATCAGCTGTAGAAATCGTGGACAGATCAATGACTTCATCACCAACGACAGCCCCTTGCCCATCGATACGCTGTGCATTAACCATCATATGTCCATTAGTCGGATCAATATGGCTAAACTTATATCCAAACCACGACCGCATTGCATAGTTTTCAACATTTCTAGGATCGAGTGAGGACACATTCGGTGTTCGTTTATTATATACTTTATCCAAATTGTTCTTCACAGTTGTCAGGTTGGCACCCACCTCCCACAACCAGTCTCTATTTTTTACAACGTCGACACGAGCAGATAACTCCCAGCCTTTGTTAGACAAAATGCCGGCATTCATCATAGAAGAAGTACGCCCCACTGAAGCTGGCAAAGCTACATCATCCAATAGGTCCGTCACTTTATTATCGTAATAATTGGCTTCAATATTAACACGACTATTCAATACGGACATATGAATCCCATAGTTGATGTCACGCTTTCTTTCCCATTTCAACACAGGATTACCATAATTAAAGGCAGTTGCCTTAGCAATATCATCATAGATTACGGCCCCCAATTCATAAGTATGAAACGGATAAACCGAACGGTTGATACTGCCAGTATACCCATAACCATACGCCAACACAAAACGATTTAACCAAGGAAGGTTTTCCCGAACAAAAGCTTCTTCATGCGCATTCCATTTAACACCGGCAGACCACAAGGGTGTAAATTGATTTTTTGATCCGATAATGTCCACACCATCTGACCGAAAATTGGCATTCAGCACATATCGGTTAGCATAAGCATAAGCGATCGAACTAATGAACGAAACCGAACGATCTTTTTCGTAATATGTACCGCCCAACCTACTCAAATCCATTTTTTTATAGTTAGAAGCAGGAATATCATCCCAAGATGGATATCCCGCCATCCGATAATCTTGCAGATAGACCGGATTAAAGTGTGAAAACCGATTATTTGTACGCTCGGAAACCTCATTGGCAAAAAATCCTTGAACATAGTGCTTCTCCACAAATGTCTTATTATACTCTATCGTATTGCGCACAGTATAGTCGATGGTTTTCCCCGAATTTTCCTCCAAAAATCCATAGTTGAATTTCTCCAATATACCCGCTCCTGTAGTTTTTGCACCATTAAGCCTGTTATCTGCCCATGAACGGTAAGTTCCCTCACGAGACTCATCCATAGACTGTACATTCGTATAATTCAACACAGCTGACCCCCGGTATTGAAAACCATCTAAAAACTTCCATTCTACTCCTAATTGACCTCTAGCATTACCATAATCTGTACTCAACGTATTTTCGCGAAGTTCTCTAAGAATATTAAAGGTCTTGTAATTGAGATCAGAGTAATAGTTAAGGTCATTATCTACACTTCTATAGCTTTTATCCCAAGCATAGGTGCCGTCAGAATTATATGGCTTTTCGTATGGGTTAGCAAACATAGCATACCGGAACGGATCTAACTTAGACTGGCCTTCTTTGTTCTTTTTGATTGTGGTATAAAGGTTAAAATCGACCAACAACTTATCATTAATATTCCTGGTCAGTTTCGCACTCATACCACCTTGTTTAAACTTATTCTCCATCAAAGTGCCATTTGCGTCTTGATAATTCAGGGATACATTATACTGTAATTTAGTACTGCCCCCCGACATGGAGACATTATGCGTTTGCTGATAAGCAGGACTGTACAAGACACCCATCCAATCGGTATTGATGTCACCTAATTCTCCTATCCTTCTTTCAAGTTCGTCTTGGGTAATAGTCCCATTATCTGCTTGCATCAAAAGCTGATTAACGCGACCACCATATCCGGGATGAAAATCGTCATATATTTGTCTTTCAAACGCAATCTTCTCTGCCGAATTCATAAAACTAAATGAATTCTCAGGACGCATCGTCAATCCTTGTTTCGTGGAATAATTGATGTAGTCTTTACCTACCTCCCCACGTTTCGTGGTAATAACAATAACGCCATTGGCTGCACGTGCTCCATATATAGAGGCTGCAGTAGCATCTCGGAGAATATCTATCGTGGCGATATCTTCGGGCGGAATATTACCAATACCATTGGTCAATAGGCTATTGATATTCGAACTCGTTTTATCCATGCCAGCCACATCACCATTCTGTAAAGGCATTCCATCCAAAATAATTAATGGTTCAGCATTACCGGTCATAGTATTGCTACCTCGAATCACTATAGAACCAGTCTCTCCAGGACGGCCAGAATTTGACCGAACATACACCCCTGTCATTTTCCCACGTAGTGCCTTATCGATAGTCGTAATTCCAGCCCCCTCCAAATCTTCTCCCTTGATCGAGGAAACATTCCCTACCAGCTTGCTTCTCTCACGTTTTTGCAAACCTGTGGAAACAACAACATCTTCAATCTCCTGTGCTTTGATTTTTAGAGCTACCGTCAATGTTTTTTGTGCTCCTACCAGCACCTCCATTGGGTGGTAGCCTATACTGTTCGTAATGATAGTCTGTGCAGGCGAGATTCGCTGCATTTTGAAATTACCATTCTTGTCAGTAGACGTTCCAATCTTAGTTCCTTTAATCAATAAAGTCGCTCCTACAACTGGCTTGCCGTTTTCATCAACAACCTTTCCTTTGATGGTATCTCTTTGATCAGTTTGCATGGCTACCGCAGGAGTAGAAGTTTCGGCGGACTTTTCAGTCTTCTTTTTCACCAATACTTGCTGTCCGGACAACTTAAATTCCAACTTGGTTTCCTTCTCTAAGAGTTGGATTAAACGTTCAATAGAACAATTGGTACAATCGATTGAAATCGCTGGTACAGCAGCAACAGCCTTATCATACAGAAAGACATAATTGCTTTGCTTTTCAATCTGGCTAAAAATACCAGGTAGTGACTTCTGCCTTACGGAGATATTAATCTGAGCCAGCACTACCCCCACGTGAAAAACAGCTAGACACAGTAGTACCCAATGTATTGGATAAGCTCTCCAGTGCCTATACTTCATGAAAAAATGCTTCATAATGGTTTTGAGGTTAAATAAATTATAATTAATTGATTGTTAGTTTTTTTCGACTTGTATTTCGATATCAAAGAATCGAAGCATATCAACGACTTCTTTCATCGAATCCGTTCGTTTGATACGTCCAGATATTTTCTTGGTTGTATCTTGCTGCTTTATACCGATCGACACAGGATACCATCGCTCCAACTCCTTAACAATAGTCTCTGCATCAGCATCATCAAAATAGAAATCTCCGTCTTTCCAGGCTATCACCGCTCCCGGATTACTCAACGTCTGTACAATAGGTCCTGTCTTTCCATCCAACTGAATAAACTGCTCAGCAGGCTTTAATACAACAGGTCTACTACTTTTATCAGCACTGGTCACTTGTACTGCCCCCTCTAGTAAAGTGACCGCCTTTGTTCCTTCTTCTTTATATTGCCTGATATTAAAATGAGTACCCAGCACCCGTACTTGCTGCCCATCTGTTTTTACGATAAATGGTGACTTCCGATTATGTGCAACTTCAAAATACGCTTCTCCATCAATCGTTACCTCCCGCCTGTCACCTTGAAAACGAGCAGGAAAAACAATCTTTGAAGAAGCGTTAAGCCATACTGCAGTACCATCAGAAAGTATAATCCGCAGTTGCTTTCCTCGCGCAGTCTCTACAATTTGTTCCTGATCAAGTAAATCCTCTTGATGTAGCTTCCGAAAATCCAAGACTTGATCGGCAATGGCCAAATAGGCAATATTAGTATCTAACCCATTTTGGTCATCCAATAAAATGGTGTCTCCATTGGATAGCACGAGCTTTGATAGCGTGCCTGCATCCGCAAAAACCTCTCTCAACTGATTTTCGCCGAGATACTGATGATTCGTAGCACTACGATACATCCATACCGATACGGACAGAAACAATACCATTACTGCAGCAGCTACAGCCCATTGGTTCCTATAAAAAGGAACGACCTTCGCATCGACAATACTATCGAGACTGTAATCTCCATCCTGCTGAGCTTTGGCAACAATTCCTCTCCACAGTTCTTCCTTTTTATACTTATTTGGCCTATTGGATAGCATCATATTTTTGAGTTCTATAGGTATAGTCTGTCTTTTTTTGAAAACATACTATGTAGGAATGAAATATTTTTATTTTTTTATTCTTTGTAGAAAAGTGAGGTATATGGTGCTTAAGGAAGGATTAAAATCAACATCATCTTGTCGCTCGAGCCGCGACAGGGCTCTTCTTTCTCCTTGAACGAGAAAGAAGCAAAGAGTCAAGACTGTGTAACCTATGTTCATCACGGCACATAAAGCTATACGTGCGGTTTCCTAGGTCGCCGCAACACTGCCCACCCATAGACTGGAAATCCTTGGTTACTGCAATATGTACGATAATCTGTGATAGCTTTATGGCCTTAGTCTCCATATGTTACAAGGTCGCCTTTTCACGTGTTGATTATTGATCGCTTGTTCCTTTTTATCAAGAAAAATTGCGTAGCAACCTCCAGAGGAAACGAACATGCCCCGCGCCGGCAGAGAGGCGCACCTTTTAAAACTTAATGAAAAACAAAAACAGCAACCAAGTAACTTTATCTCCAAACCGCAGCTTTAAACGTTTCAAAGCAGATGAGATTTGGTTTCTCACTGTTTGTACCGATATACCCAGTTTGTCGGCGATCTGTTGGGCAGAAAGATTTTCAAAACGGCTCAATAGAAACACTTCCCGCATCTTATCAGGCATAGCATCTATTTCCTTCTTTACCAATTGGTTTTCTTCCGAAAAATCATCCTCCTCACCTTCGCGGAAGCTATAATCCCAATATTCTTCCTGTTCATCAAGAGGAACGAAAATCGGAAACTTGTCTCTCTGTGCATAGAAATCATATA
Organism: Sphingobacterium paucimobilis HER1398; assembly: GCF_000416985.1. Taxonomy (GTDB): domain Bacteria; phylum Bacteroidota; class Bacteroidia; order Sphingobacteriales; family Sphingobacteriaceae; genus Sphingobacterium; species Sphingobacterium paucimobilis. The sequence continues at coordinate 230,672 of NZ_ATDL01000021.1, read as the reverse complement.
TCTTATGCCTCAACATAGATAATAGATACCCCTGTATATTAGTCTTCACATGCCAATATCCTCTATTTTTCCATATAATATAAAACACGTCTTGGGTTATATCCGAAGCATCTTCTTCTCGGGGAAGTTTCTGAAGAGCCATACGGTACACTTTTTTCCAATAGCTGTCGAATAGCTTTTTAAAAGCTATGGGATCAGCATCATTGATCGCCTGTACCATTTCAAGATCTTCCCTATTCAAAATATGAGTAGTTTATCCGTGTCCAGATTAGTTAGTGTAACATTTTAGATGTCAAGTATAAGAAAAAACAAGTGTGAAAGAAAAAAATAAATAAAAAAGCCCCTGATAAAACGAGTTACCAAGGGCCTAACTTCACTTATTATTTATTATTTCACAAGATTTTTTGTCAGCCAAGCGTAGGTTTTGGTGCGTTGTGCTGGATATATTTTATGTTCCCCCTCAGGTATAATATACAACTGCTTTGGAGATTGTATTGCATTATAAGCGGCAAAACAGGTCGTCGGTGGGGTTGTAACATCGTTGAATCCCCATGATAAATAGGCCGGGACACTAATGTCTTTAGCGAAATTGACCACATCAAAATAAGACAAACTCTTCATTACGGTCTCTTGATTGTCCTTATACAATTCTGGCTTGGTAAAGAAATGAGGCCATCCTCCTGCTCTGTTATTCAGATATCCTGTGAAATCACACATAGCTGGACACAATGCGACCATATAATTGATCCGTTTTTCCAGAGAGGTGGTAATAATGGACAATGCTCCACCCTGACTGGAACCCCAGCCGCCAACATTCTTACCGTCGAATTGCGGTAAGGAATAAACTAAATCTACCGAACGCACACAACCCAATACCACATTTTTGTAATAAAAAGAGTCTCTATTGGCAATACCTTTATATTGGTAATCCTTTAACTCATTAACCTGTAGGTCCGCATAGAAAGCTTTATCATGGATGACAGGTTTACCATGAATATATAGATCCAGTGTTATAAATCCCTTTGCTGCTGTACCGGGATCCCCTCCAAGCGGCGCCCACCCAGCTCCCGGAAAACGAATAATAGCTGGATACTTTCCTTCCTTCTTAGGAATCGACAACACACCAAAAAAGCTCTTTACTCCATCATTATAAAACTGATATTCAACCTGGTAAACATCTACATCACTCGTGCTTCTATCCGATATTGGAGTGAGCTTTGTATTTAGTGGAGTCGTCTTTGACTTAGCAATTGCCTCTGCCCAAAAAGCTTTAAAATCGGTAGGCATCACTACCGTAGGTTTAATGGTTTCAGGTTCAAAAGCTACAGTCGCTACTGACTTATAAATCTTATCCTTTACACGTACACGTACGTCACAACGAAGAAAACCAGCGGTACTGACCACTTCTCCGGGAAGCTCGGCATAACCTTGCTCTAAGGAAATCGTCCCTTTAGAAATAGGTTCCATTTTCTCCATTCCTACCATATACGTCATATTTGCATTAGCAACAGGCTCTCCGTCAACGAACAGCTTTATTTTAAACATTGGCTTTTCGCCAATTTTATAGATCCAATCTTTCTTATCGGGTAAAACAGCAAATTCTACTCCATCTGTTTTTACAACCTTCGGCTCTTCTACATCGATACCTGCGAGATTATGTTGTGCCTGCAAAGGTGACCACGCGATAGATAGCCCTGTCGCCAGCACAACTGCTACTAATACAGTCTTTAAGTTCATTCTTTTATTGATTATCATTCGTTCCAAATTTAGTATCTACACAACTATAAACCAATGGCGTAAATATTCCTTCCAGAGAAGAAAGAAGCTACTCCTCCATCCGCTGCAATCTTGGGTTGATATAATGAATTGACATCCTGTTGATAAGGATACTTACCCAATACCTGTCCTGCCGTATTTAATACATAACCAAACCCATCGATACACGTCGCAAAAAGTTTATCCCCCTGTATCTTCAAGTCAGTCAATTGTGCAGGTAGCTTTACATATTTCAAGACCTTACCTGCGCCATCCAAGTAGACCACATCCCCCATCTCTGTTGCAGTAGCCAACTTGGTCTCACCGTCCTCCACATCTACAATAGCAATGGGGCGTCCGCCAACATTCGCCCGCCAAGTCTTAAAGCTGTTTCCTTCAGGAACATTGACATATAACCAACCGTCACCCCTTCCAAATACAGCTTCTTTTTTCCCGTCACCATCCAAATCCTTAATAACAACCGAATAGTTCCATGGTGAAGCAGAAAATGCTTTAGAGGGTTGTCCTTTATGATTAGCTAATTGATGGTAATAGTATTCGGCTCCTATGGCAATATCATCGAATCCGTCACCATCCATATCTCCTGCAGCGCCTACTGTAGCTCCATGGGTAATGGGACAACGCCAAATAAGTTCGCCTGTCGTTGGTGAAAAAGCATAATAGTGCCACCCTTGGGATCCCACGATCAAAGCTAAATCCCCTTGGGTATCCAATTTTGCAGGAAACATCGTAGTCACCGTACCAAATCGCCTATGCCAAGGAGCTATAGGCTTGGACCAGGCTATTTTCCTGTTCTCATCGACCAGATATACCATTGCCTTGGCATCGTCTAGATTTTCCGGAAAAACAGCAATAGCCCATTTTGTTCCTTTTCCGGTTTGTATAGGAGCTATCGCTGTAATCTCCTTAGCAAATTGATGTTCAAAAAGCGTATTCCCTTTTTCATCCATAAGGACAAAAGTTCCATTACCAGTACCCACCGCTATCTCTTTCCCCTGCTTTGCCAGATAGGAGATGTTACTATTCAGTGTTTTGATTGTAGCAATCTTACTTTCCGCTGTTTCAACACGAACAGGATTGGATGGTTGTAATTGTACACCCTTTAAAAATTGTGTACGGAGAACTGTTAAATAAGGCCCGCTAAGCAATTCTTTAGCATCGATAACAATATCTCTTGCTGTTTCTGATGTCCATATATAGTCTCCAATTTTTACGGTACGCGCCCCTGAGGCCAATATTCCTTCTGGCCCCATAAAACACCGATCAGCATCTATTTCCACATCTTTATCCACATACTTTCCAATAATGGCGAGATGATATTCTGATCCAGATTGTACGGCATATACATGGCCCGCCAATTGATGGATACGAGGAGCTACCGGATTCTCTCCCTCTACAGCATGCATAAAGTTTACATAATACAACTTATCTCCTTTCTTGTAAGCCCCCTGTTTGCGCTGCACCACTTGTCGACTGTTCAGATCGAATGACTTTTGGTACCCCATGAGGTTACCATCTTTACGCCCCACACCACTTTCAAAAAATGTCTTTGTAAAGCGCGTCGCTCCACTTCCTTCAACAATAAAGAAGTTATAAGGAATGCCATCATTCAAATTTTTCTGTGTCAACTGCACTGCTTGATCCTTGACCTGCATGTTTCCCACACTTTTCCAAGAAATCTCAATTCCATAACTACCAGGCGTCAGCACATCGACTTCGTCAATGATCCAAAGCCCCTTGCGAGCAAGGTAATTAATATTTCGGGTCCAATTGACACCATTATACTGTTCCAACTGCAACGACAATAGAGATTGCTGCTTATTACTGCTTTCTAAAGAGGCTCGTACCTGGGAGGCAGCGGCTTTATTCCTTACTTTAAAGTTACGACTAAAATCAAAGTGCTTTCCATCCCTATTCACTACCATGGAATTGTGGTCTTCTGGAAATTTACGGATGTAATCTCCCTCCCATAACCACACCCTATCGCCCACCATATATTGAGCAAGGCCATTTGCATCAAAGTGACCATGGTTACGCCCATCACCATTAATCCCAGTAACTGTTAGGAAATCAGCCTTATCATCCCAACCACTCCTGAATATAGCCTTATCCAATAAGGGTCTATTGAACAATCCTTTTATTTTGTATTGGGTCTGTTTGAATTCATCTAAAGTGAAATAGCTCAGCCCATGCGTATCTGCCCCCGGAGAAGCCATATCTATCGGTGTCTCAATCCCCTTACCGGCATTGTTTCTATTGATTAGCTTCAGGATATACTTAGCTTCTTCATCATCAAAAAGATCGATAGCCTGTTTGAGGAATGGATGTGAACTATAGTGTCCCAACGCATTGGCATCGCCATATCCTGCCAAGTAGCCAAGATGGTTGTACTGAGCCTTTGCAAAGCGCAAATATCCCTGGAACAATGGTGATTTGAAAAAATCAAGTTTATACCGACCGCTCACAATAGCATAGTCTATAAATATACGATACACCAGATATTGATAACCTGCTGCATCTTCAGGCGAATAGGGATGTGGCGCCACGCCATCAAACCCATTATCTGCGACTTCCTTCCAATAGCGCGCAGGTTGATAATCGTATCTCGTCAACAGATATCGAGCAGAAGCAGCGACAGTCCTCGAAGCAAAACAAGAGTGATTGGTAATATAACCTTTAGTACCTTCATCATAGAACTTCATGGGCGCTACCATCTCCCAAAAATTCATTGACTCTTCGGCTATACGTCGCATAAACTCAATGGCCTTCAACCGATCCGTATCCGAAAAAGCTTTCGAGTTTTCGACTGTATACATATACGTCGGAAAAATATGAAATTCAAAAGTCGGCGGTGTCTTATTAGGACCATCATATTTGTCATAGCGCTCCAATATCATATTCATCATCTCGGCAAAAGTCTTTACATAAGCATCATCACCTGTCATCTTGTACTTTTGCACAGGCTTTGCCAAGAATGTCTCCAAAGCTATATTATTTCTACGCGAATCATCCTTAGCGTAGTGCTCCAACAGTTCTTCAATAAAAACTTTGTGATCCTTGGTCGCATCTTCATTCTCCCACCCCTTACACGCTATAAAATAAGGGATCTTGTCTGGTTTAGATGATTTTTTGACCAATATTTTGATCGCTTCGTCAAAATCAGCGTCCGTATTGCCATTGATATATAGCACGTCTTTGCCCCACGACAAAGCATTGGGAACAGTCCGTACCTCATAGCCTCTGTCATTATTCCCTAATAAGTTATTGGCATCAAGCTCACGTAGGGGCATATTATATTTTGCGGCTCCAAAAAGTATAATATTCTTATCTCCAGATCTCGCTTCATCCCAGTCGACTAAAGGAACTTTTACCTTCCAAGCTTTCTCCAGCTCCTTTTGCAAAAGCAATCCTTTTTGATTATTTGCATCCTTATCCGCCTTGACAATCACAGCATTTGCTTGAGCTCCCTTTTTTGCCATAGCTATACTCACTCTTCCTTTATAAGCTCGGGTTCCTGCAGGAATTGCCGTAGTTACTTCTCTCTGAAGACCGTAAGTAACGGTCGAGTAGAGATAGTTGTCTATATTTTGGGCCAGGCCCTGAAAGCTCCAGATGCAGAGCAGGATAAAGGTTAATTTAATTTTATGCATGTTTTTATTTTTCTCAATAATACCTGTAAACATTATAGCATCTTTATACCGCCCACTCTATAACGCAAGCCGACCTCATGGGTGTTACTCGAGATCCGTTGGCTATTGACCGCATTGCCAGGGCTAAACTGATAGCTGTATCCCACTCCTATATTTCCAATATTAAGCTGTAACAGACCTGCCAGATCTCCTTTATTCTGTACTCCCAAGCCTATACCAAACTTTTGGGCAAAGAAGGCTAAGGCATTAACATCAAATCGTGCTCCTGAGCCCTCCATATGGCTCACAATAAAGGAAGGACGAACATGAAAACCATCATCAATACGCAATAGCGCCCCACCTGTGGCATAGTATACTTGTCTAAAATGATAATCCTGGTCACGATGACGCTTGTTGAGGACAAAACGTGGAATGGATACACCAACATAATAAGTGTCTTCCTTAAAATAAGAAGTACTAATACTTACAACACCTTGATTGGTACGAGTATCTTGAGCAAACAAAGGGTCTGAAGGCGCCAACTTGGAATATTCGCCCGTATGCATCAATATCCCTCCTCCTAGAGATAGTCCCAAGTATTCCTTTTCTGAAAGACGCACGGCCGAAGCCACATAAGCGCTTAACTCACGTTCTTTTTCAACACCAAGGCTGACCTGTCTCATATCTAGTCCTACAGTCGCCCCGAAACGTTTGATCCCCATATGGCCACTTACCCAATAGGATTTGGGGGCACCATCGATTCCAACCCATTGCTGCCTGGTGAGGATTGTTGCGGCCCCGTTTGGATCCATTAAACTCAGCGAGCCATTAAAGGCAGTTCTCAACTGTCCAAATTGATTGTAACTGAGACTATGCTGTCCGTAGCTCATCAAGGGTATCCATGACATAGAGACTACATATAGTAAAAGAATAATGTATTTTTTCATCTGTTAGTTCTTTTTCACGACAATAAATCCTTGATAATACTGCCAATTGCCACTGATCTTAATTTTCAACTTATAGAAATAAGTACCGTCGGGAACATCCATTCCCGTAAATACACGTTGATCATTATCATATCCCGTGATTTCTTTAATCAGATTGCCACTACGGTCAATGATTGTTAAATGATTCTCAGGATATCTTTCGATATTTTCGATAGTCAGAAAATCGTTTACTCCATCCCCATTAGGAGACACCGCCTGTTGAACGACGATGAGCGGACTGCTTTTAGGATCTATAATCTGAACCAGTGCTGTCACATCAGTTGCTGCTTCATAGTTATGATTTCCCACCTGTGATGCCTTCACGGTAAGCGTTCCTCCTTTTAACAATACCAGCTCAGCGCCCACTGCCGTGGCCAACCTCTCGTCATCCACTGTCAACGTAACTGGCAATTGACTGTCAGATGTGGCCACCACAGGTAGTGTTCCCGCGTTCAACTGTACCTGTGTCGCTACTGATAGCGTAATCACCTGTGATGCCTTTGTAATCTTAAATATCGCTTCTATAAAATCATTGGGATTCCATTCATAATTCGTACTATTTAATGAAAGTGTATAAGGCTGGATCTGATATTCCCCAACATCCTCACCCGGTTCACGCTTTAAAGAACCGCTAAACAAGCTGAAGGGATCCTCATTATGTACTAAGCCTGTCACTGTATATGCAAATACAGGATCATCATGACCATATACTTTGGTATTGGCTACTGCAGATATCGTTAACGCTACCGGCTTAATAGAAAATAATACCTGAGGATCCGAAGTAATCGTATAACTTGATGTAACATCTTGTCCATTCCCATCCTTCACTACTAACGCATCTGTCATAAAAGGATAATGCCCTACATCTTCACCTGCACCACGTTCCAATGTTCCGGTCAAACTATAGCCAGAAGGAAGACTACCTTGACTGACGATGTATGTAAATGCCGGATCATTTGCCCCGTAGAGTTTGCTCACCTCTCCTGTGGCTGTAATCGTAAGCGGCATACCAATAATCTGAAACTGTGCAGGATCTATTGTGACTACATAATTACTGGTCACATTGTCCGATCCACTCATCACGGCCAAGGAACCCAAGTGAAAATCATAATACCCCATGGTCTCCCCAGCATTACGAGTCAGTGCTCCCGTTGTCGTATGCCCAGTATTTAATGTCCCTTCTGAAACACTAAAATTAAAAGTCGGCTCTCCCGTTCCAAATGATTTCGTCAATACATTTGATGAAACAGTTATCGGTCTTTTTTTCACCACAACAGTAAATTCTAATTCAGCACCATCGAGATTGGATGTCCCTGGTAACGTTACTTTCAGTGTTCCCTCTTCACCTGAGGCATTGGCTCTGACACCTTTGATGGTATACGTATTGCCTACAGATGGTGTAGTGACAGCGAGTAAAGGGTCTACTGCTGGATCTTGGACAAAGGAAAAAACCGGAGCTGGTACATCAAGATTGTTGTGTGATAGTGTCAACGTTCCTTGATCTCCATAGACTAGCTCCAATGGATCGCCTGCCTCAACAGGAATCTCATTTGTACCATCATTCCATGTTGCTGTGATTTTAATAACAGGCTTTAACTTCTGTATGAAAGCCGCATAGGTAGTACTACTGCCCGCAGTCAAAGGAAACGCATTACCATTAGAATTAAAATCTACAGTTCCAGTGAACCTACCCGCTGTGTAAACATTGCCAAGCTTATCTACTGTAACAGAATGGCCAGCGTCACTTCCTGCTCCTCCCATCGACTTCGCCCAGACAAAGTTACCGTCATTATTGAGCACCAATACAAACGCATCTGTTAAACCATTAGACACCAACGGAAAATTACCTTCCCCTGGATCAAAATCAATATCAGCCCCAGCGGTAAAATATCCTGTTGTGTAAACATTCCCCTCCCCATCTAAAGCAATGGAGTATCCGGAATCAGCAGCAGCTCCACCAATATTTTTGGCCCATAACACTGTTCCATTTGTATTGAGCTTTTGTACAAAAACATCATGTACACCTGCACTAATAGAAGTCAGTTTTATCGATGGACCGAAAGGCGCATTATTTCCGCGAAACCCTCCTGTCACATATACGTTGCCGGTCGGATCTACTGCGAGACCGAAGCTATCATCATGAGGAGCTGGAAGTCCCATACTTTTTGCCCAAGAAACAGTCCCATTGGCATTAATTTTAGTTACAAAAATATCTCTAGCACCAGTAGTACCAGCATTAAGTGTCACATTCCCAAAAGTAGCAATCCCTGTAAAATTTCCAGTAACATATACATTCTTCGCTGCATCAACCCCTAAAGAATATCCCACATCATTGGTCGGCCCTCCCATGCCGATAGCCCACACAAAGTTGCCATCACGATCCAATTTTTGAACAAAGATATCTGTAGTACTCCCCTGTCCGACAAGATTATAAACACCAGAACCTGGATCAAAATCTGCAGTTCCCACAAAACTTCCTGTGGTATACACGTCACCGTCAACATCCACTGCAATACCATTAGCTATGTCAAAGCCAGTACCTCCCATTTGTTTGGCCCATATAAAATCTCCTTCTGTACTTAGTTTCAGTACAAACCCATCTGCTGCCCCTTTAGAGGTAAGCACGGTAGAAGGATCAAATTCCACCGTTTGCGTGAATCGTCCTGTCAAATAGACATTTGCCATGTTATCTAAGGCTATACCATAAGCGACATCATCGGTAGCCGAACCATATCTCCTTGCCCATAAAAAATTACCATTAGCATCTAGTTTTTGAACAAAAATATCTTGCCCACCGGTTGAACTCATCAAATAGGCCCCTGATCCAGGGTCAAAATCGACATTCGTACCTTCAAACTGCCCAACGACATAAACGTTTCCGCTCGCGTCCACCGCCGTAGAAAACAACGCAGCATCCCCTCTAGTAGCGTTCACATTCATAGATACAGCCCAGTCAAAGGTATGTTCCTGTGCATATCCAACTTTCGCTATTGACAACGAAAGAATAGAAACACAGATATATACCAGTAGAGACGTTCGTTTAAAAACAAAGCCTCTGCTAGTATATTCAGTCTTTAGAAGACGTTGAATTGAATTAAATCTTATCATAACGACTTAGGTTAAATGGTTAATATCGTCTGTGCCATTCCGCACATCTTTAATTCTTATCGTTTAAAATCGGTCAAGTAATAAATATCCTTTCCATTAAAGAAAGCTGCCATATCCGAATCAACAGTAATTTTTGTGGCATAAATAGAAGTCGGATCGTGTGCATAACTGGATTTTCCCAACACTTGTCCATCAGCATTCAAGGTGTATACCCAACCATCTATACAACTCGCTAATAATATACCATTACTGACCTTCAGGTCAGTTAATTGCCCAGGCAGTTTAACATACTTCAAGACCTTGCCACTGCCGTCCAAGTAGACTACATCCCCCATCTCCGTAGCAGTTGCCAGCTTCGTAGCGCCAGCTTCCAGATCCACGATAGCTATAGGCCGCCCCCCAACATTCGCCCGCCAGGTCTTAAACTTATTACCCTTAGGTACATTGACATAGAGCCACCCATCGCCCCTGCCAAATACAGCCTCTTTCATACCATCGCCGTCCAGATCTTTGACGACTACGGAATAATTCCACGGTGAAGCGGAGAACCGCTCCGAAGGCACTCCCTTGTGATTGGTCAACTGATGATAATAGTATTCCGCTCCTGCCGCAATATCGTCAAGACCATCTCCATCCATATCGCCTGCTGCTCCTACTGTCGCTCCGTGCGTAATAGGTGCCCTAAAGATTTGTTTGCCGGTTTGATGTGCAAAAGCGTAATAATGCCAGCCTTGTGATCCCGCAATGATAGCAGGTACACCAGTCTTATCAAGCTGAGCCGTAAACATCGTCGTGATAGTACCATATCGGTTGTGCCAAGAATTTATACTGTTTGTCCAGGCTATTGCTCCTTCTTCATCAATTAGATGCAAGGAAGCTTTACCAGCAGATCGGCTTTCAGGGAAAACAGCGACTGCCCATCGCGTTCCGGCTTCTGTGCGAATCGGTGTGATAGCCGTAATCTGCTTGGGGAAGGTATGTTCAGCAATGGTATTGCCCGACTCATCCAATACCATAAACGTACCGTCTGCTGTACCTATACCAACAAGTTTACCCTGTTGTGCCATTGCTGACACATGACTTTTCAATGTTTTAATTTTCTTTGCCTTTACTTCTGGGACGTCTACCGCTGCTACCTTCGCTAGGGAGGCCGAGCTACCTTTCTCAAAAGTGCTCTTTAATAACCCCAAATATTCCTCACCCAAACCTTCATTGTAGTCCAGTACAAAATCTTTTGGCGTATCGGAGGTCCATGTATAGCTGCCCATACGAATAGTTTTTGCACCTGCGGCTATTATACCTGCAGGCCCCATAAAGCATCGATCGGCATCGATCTCTATATTTCCTGATTTGTATTGTCCCATTACCGCTACATGATATTCTTTTCGAGCTGCTGCTGCAAATACATTTTTATCTATTTGCTGTACTTGAGGTGCTTGTGGGTTTTTACCTGCTTCTGCCATCATAAAATTGACATAGTAGAGTTTATCTCCCTTTTGATACTGTCCCTGTCTACGCTGTACGACCTGTCGGGTATTGACATCGAAGTTTTTCTTGTAGCCCGAGATATTCCCGTCCTTTCTACCATGTCCTGAATCAAAGAAACTCTTGGTAAACACATTCGCTCCACTTCCTTCAACAACAAAGAAGTTATACGGTATTCCATCGCTAGAAGGACGTTGCGTGAACTGTACTCCCTGATCTTTTGTACGCATATTACCAACGCTCCTCCAATAAATCTCTATACCGTAGTCTCCTGGTAAAAGAACATCCACTTCATCAATAACCCATAATCCCTTTTTAGCGAGATAATTGATATTACGCGTCCAATTGACGCCATTATATTCTTCCAATAATAATGACATCAACGACTGTGATTTATCTTTACTCTGCAATGCAGCTGTTACTTGTGAAGCCGCAGATTTATTCCTCACTTTAAAATTTCTGCTGAAATCAAAGTTTTTACCATCCCTATTCACCACCATCGAATTATGGTCATCTGGAAATTTCTTGATATAATCCCCCTCCCACAACCATAGTCTATCACCGACAATGTATTGACTGATACCATTGGCATCAAAGTGGCCATGGTTACGACCATCACCATTGATTCCCGTTACCGTAAGGAAGTCTGCTTTATCATCCCAACCACTTCTGAAGATAGCTTTGTCCAACAGTGGTGTCTTAAAATAATTCTTTATCTTATACTGTTCCTTCTTAAACTCGTTGAGCACAAAATAATGCATCCCATGTGTCTCTGGACTTGGTGGCGGAAGATTGATTTTGGTCTCGATTCCCTTTCCTGTTTTATTCCGTTCGATAAGTTCCAATAAATATTTGGCTTCGTTATCATCAAAAAGTTCAATAGCTTGCAAAAGGAATGGATGCGAACTGTAGTGCCCGATGGCAAAAGCATCTCCATAACCAGCCATATAGCCTAAATGGTTGTATTGAGCCTTCGCAAATTGTAAGTAACCTTGAAATAAAGGAGCTCTAAAAAAATCCATCTTATAACGTCCGCTCATCAATGCATAATCGACAAAGATTCGATAGACCAAATATTGGTAGCCAGCAGCATCCTCAGGCGAATAGGGATTAAGTGCTACTCCATCAAACCCATTGTCCGCAACTTCCTTCCAATAGCGTACTGGTTCGTAATTGTATCTCGACAACAAATATCTTGAGATAGAAAATACGGTCCGGGACGCAAAGCAAGAGTGGTTGGTAATATACCCTTGAAATCCATCTTGATAAAACTCCATGGGTTCTTTCATCTCCCAATAATCCATGGCCTCCTCGCCAATCCGGCGCATGAATTCAATAGCTTTCAATCTGTCAGCATCCGAAAAAGCTTTCGTATTCTCCATGTGATACATATAGGCCGGGAATACATGAAACTCAAAAGTAGGCGGAGTTTTCTGAGGTCCTACAAATTCATCGTAACGGTCCAAAATATAATTCATCATTTTGGAAAAAGTCTCCGCATAGCGCTCATCACCAGTCATTTTATATTTATATACGGCCTTTTCTAAATTATTTTGGATTGCTAGGTTATTTCTCCGAGAATCATCCTTTGCATAATGGTCTTCGAGTTCTTTTAGAAAATCTTTGCTATCTTTTTCTACGTTCTCACCAGCCCAGCCTTTACAAGCAATAAAATGCTTAATCTTATCTGGATTGGATGTTTTTTCAAGTAGTATCTGAATCGCTTGTTTGAAGTCTGCTTCGTCTATACCATTGATATATAAAACATCTTTTTGCCAAGAAAGTGCATTGGGAATAGTCCGCAATTCATAGCCTCGTTCATTCTTACCAAGTAATGTATTTGCCTCCAATTCACGAAGCGGCATATTATAATTAGGCTTTCCGAAAAGAATAAGGTGACGGTTACCCAGTCGAGCTTCTTCCCAATCAACAAGAGGTACATCGACTTTCCAGGCCTTGGAGAGTGCAGTACGCAACAATTCTCCCCAATGATTATTTTCAGCTTTATCAGCTTTTACAATCACCACATTACTAGCCTTCCCTTTGGTGGCTAGCGAGATAAATTCCGATGGGTGATAGGCTTTCATCGTTCCCGAAATAGGAGCTGTAGGGGTACGCTTTAGATTATAAGTGACTTTATCATATAAAAACTCGTCCAATTGTTGCGCATGGACAACCATACCGCTACTGCAGATTCCTATCAATAAAAACAAATAGACTGTCAATTTCATTTCTTTCATCCTAATCCCTATTTTATTATTTTTTCATTGTCTTTTTTAACCACTTCTTTCTCAAGCCCGTCTGTTCATTACTGTACCAATGCCCTGTCTCCTTGGCTATAAAAAGCTCTTTAGGAGCCGTTATGGAATTGTAAACCGCAAACATAGTCGTGGGAGGGGTGGTCTCGTCATTAAAACCCCAACTGTATAGTCCAGGAACTTTAATGTTTTTGGCAAAGTTTACGGCATCATAGTACTGCAAACTCTTCGTCGCTCTTTCTCTGTTACTATCATTAACATGACTCTTAAACAAGTGCGGCCAGCCACCTGCTCTATTGTGCAAATAACCTGGAAGGTCTGCTAATGCAGGTGCATAGGCCGATATATATTTAATTCTGCTGTCAAGAGCTGTCGTAACCAAAGACAATGCTCCGCCTTGACTACCTCCTACAGCAGCAATATTTTCTCCGTCAAACTGTGGCAACGTGTATATAAAATCTATAGCTCTAACACAGCCTAAATAGACACGTTTGAAATAATAGGTATCACGATTGTTCATACCATCAACCCGATACCGTTTGAATGTAGTATTAGCGAGCTTTTTATATTCTGCTGCATCCATATTTAGTGGAATTCCATGAATTCCAATCTGTAAGGTGATGAAACCACTTTGCGCCGTGTTCAGATCACCTTGTATTTTGTGTATACCTGCCCCTGGCGGGTTGAATATCGCTGGATATTTTCCTTCTGCTTTGGGGACACAAAGGATTCCATAAATCCTACTTCCTTCTTTATAGTTTTGGAAAGAAACTTCATATACGTTGACATCTTCTGTAGATCGCTCTGGCAATAGTGTCATCGTTGTTTCCAGGGGCAACTTTCTATTCTGTTCTATAGCATTGTTCCAAAATTGCATAAAGTCCACTGGCATTTCTACTGTCGGTTGTATACTGTAAGGATCGAATCCCGCTGTAATAACCTCTCTGTACTTGGTTCCCTCATACTCAGTGCTAACAGCAAACCGAAGAAATCCCGGCTGATCCATTGTACCCATATCTACGGCAAAAGTACCATCGGTCAATGACGTACTATCTTTTAGTAATGGAGACAACATTTCAGGCCCCGCCTCGTAATTGATTTTTATATTTCGAAGTACGTTACCGTTGTATTTTACTACTCCAGTCACTTTAACTGGCTCGCCTACTTTGTAAACCCAATCGGAATGGTCCAAGGAAAGTCCAAAAGTTAAAGCTTGTGGTTTCCGTTGTGAGTAAACAACAAGAGATAATAAGCAAAGTGCTAATAACAGTCCTACCTTTCCAATAGGTTTAAGTATAAGCCTAGATTTCATATGTATATAATTATCTTCGATGAGCTCGCAAGCTCGGTTTGTCTTTTATCTGTCATATGGTATATCCAAACTATATTCATTCGTGTTTGTGCAGCAGCTGCTACATGGATATTTCATATGTATTCAATTAATGATGATCAAACAGTTAGAGATAGTCTTCATCCGTGACGGATGAAGACTATCTATTCTATTTTGACTTTTCGAACAAATTAGCGTGCAGCATATTTAATTTTCACGTCACGAACCTCGATCGTTGAAGCATTTTTACTGCCAACACTGCCAGATACAGCATCACGAGACATAATCAGGAAAGAGTCCAACGGCTGATTACGTCTTACCGCATTCGCCTGGAAATCCGCACCTATTTTCTTGCCATCGATCCATAAATGATAACTTCTTTTAGGAACTTTATATGTTGTACCGTTAAGCGTATAGCTCTGCTCTCCCATGGTATTATTAGCGTAGATCTCTACTTCGTGCTTCTTACCTCTTGTAAATAGGTTAGTGTTACTATTTGCCCAAGTAATATCATCTTCCAACTCCGCTTGTTCACGTGTTTGGAATCTATATTTTTCTGCTGCTTTTTCACCAAAACCTTCACTAGACTGTAGTCTAAACGAAGCAAAAACCGCAGCATTAGGCGATGATCCTGTCTTATTGATTGGAAGCGTTGTCTTGCCATCTTTAAAGAACAAGGCTTCTTTACCTAACACGATATACCAATCTGATTTTTTGGCCTGGTGGTTTGGAGTAATAGTAAACGAAATTGCTGCCACCGGTGTTGCTTCTTTGATACCAAACAGAGAGAACTTGGCAGGAGATCCGTCTTCATTTGCCGCCCTAACCTTTACTGAAGCATTAGACCCCGATTGGTGAATAAAGGAGGGACTTCCCTTCGTCGATGTCACTATAGCTGATCCAGAGGATGGACTTGGTAAAAATGCTTCCGTAGCACCTGTCGAAACTAACGATAAGTTATCTCCACCAACAGAATCCTGACCTGCTGTCTTTTTCGTCATATCATAGCTCCATACCGTATTAGAACCAGTCCACTCGCCCCGCTGTGCATAAGAGTTAAGAGATACAGCACATAGAGCTGCTAAAAATAATGTTGCTTTGATTTTCATAATTACACGATTTATTATTGTCATTTTAAATATCTACTAATTCATATTGGGAACCCCTACCTACTTTACATCTATCCTCCAAAGATCCCCTTCTCGATAAAAATACATTTCGTTATCCGGTCCGGCCAAGAGACCTTTTATCGACTGATTAAGTTTTTCGACCGCCATTGTTTTTGGATTTAATCTAAAGAGTTGATGAGCAATAGAACCATAATACATGCCATCAGCGCCACAGAAAACTAAGTAATCCGGTCGCCAGACATGACTAGATCGGCCATCCGAAAGAATCTGAACACGAGATACAACGGAAAAACTGACTGGATCGACTTTAAAAAGATAACCATTCGCAAGTCCCCATATATACCCATCGTTACCATGAATCAGACAGGTAATTGATTTTGCACCTTTAACTGGTACCACTTCATGTATTTTCTTTTTCTGAACAATATCCCACACAAAAAGAACCGCTTCAGCAGCAAGAGGCTGCCCCCCTAGTCCACCCCATATAGAAGACCCTCCAAATACCTTTTTATTATCATACAGAAGAGTGATGATCGATTGGTCCTTGACGACATCCTTATAATAGGACATTTTATTACTATTCGACACATCGAATTCTACAAGCACCCCTCCATTCATACCATAGCCCGGTACTGTCCCGAAGAAAACCTTACCCATATCTGGAATACTTAAGGCTCCAAATGGTCTATCTTGCTCTGGGACCACACCAATCTGCTTAGGATTTTTACCCATGTGCCAAGGCTGTTTACTGTCGTAGCTATAAAACTTAGCTTTGGTATAGGTACCAAAATATATTTTATCACCATAGCTTGCTGCACTCTCAGTCTGATTCAACCCTTCGTATACCACCTTATTTCCTGTTTTAGGATCGTAAGACGCATTGGCTCCATTCAAGTAACCACCTGTCCAAATACTTTCAGCAGGTCCTTCGTGAAGTATACCGAGCAACTTTGGTTGTCCGACAATAGCCAATTCTTGTTTGTTCACCTCTTTCTTTTCTGTATCATAAATAATCACCTGTCCTTTGGCAGTCAACATAAACAAACGATTGCCGTAAGCTTTCGACACAATGACATTTGCAGACACATCCGTCACAAAAACAGGATCAAGGGACGAAGCATTGATGTTATCATAACGTAATAATCTGTTCGCTCCCTGGGTAAAATAAACTTCATCGCTTAATGGTGATTTGATGGCACCTTTGATATAAGGACCTTTAACCTGATGCTCAAAACGACCAGAAGCGATATTAAAAATCAATATATTATTGGAATTCTGTAGGGTAATAAAAATCCTGTCTCCTCCAGATACTCCCTCCACCAAGGCCATCGTATATACAAACTGTTCTCCACGGAATTCCTCTGGTAAAATATCTCGTTTAGCTCCTGTCGATAGATCAAGCTCTATTAAAGAAGCCCTTGCTCCGACTCCCGCGTATATTTTATTTGTTTTTTGGTGATAGACCATCGATCTGACGTAACTCTCTCCCTTCACTAAGGTTCCTTTACCCACATCCGTAAACCCATCTTTAGGATGATATCTAAAAACCTGGCAATTGGGGTAGGTTCCTCCATATATTTCACCATCTACTCCAGCTCTCAAATCATACATCACAGTCTGCTTTGGCAAGCATTGTCCAATACGCCTAACACTGTCGCTGCCTGGCGTATGGGCATACAGTATACCGCCCTGACCGCTAATGTACAGTGTACCATCCGTAGAGAAGGTAAGTGAAGGTGACCCATTATTCGAAGGCATAGCGATATCGGCAATCAGATTATTACTCTCCAACTCGTATCCCAATAAATGGGCTGGTTGGCCACGGACGACCGTATACAGGTACTTCTTTCCTTTTGTATCTTCATAAAAAGCTGATCCTTCAATCGTTTTGTCTAACAGTTGGGCACCAAGATTGGTATAGGTTATCTTCCTTCCGTCCGCTAAGGTCTGCTCTTGAAATTTGGGATAGGCAGCTTGCTGGGCAAATGCTATAAACCCTGTCAAAAACAGAAACCATATTATCCCTAATCTTATTTCAATTTTATTTTTCATTATGCCTTTCTATGCTATCTAACTTCCATCTTCCACAAATCGGAAGCACGGATAAAATAAAAATCACCGTCAGCCCCCAATGTTAAGTGCCCTCCAACCAGATTCAGTCTTTCCACCGCTGTAGTCTCTGGATTGAACCGAAACAAGTTACTTCCTACAGCTCCGTAGTACATATTATCTCTTGGTGATAAAATTAATTGATCAGGTCGCCAAACATGTGAGGCTCTATTATCACTCCAGATCTTCACTGTAGAGACGACTTCATAGCTTTTTGGGTCAATCTTAAAAAGATTTCCTTGCGCTATACCCCAGATATAACCATCATTACCTTTCAACAGACAGGAGATAAATCGCGCACCACTTACCGGCACTACCTCATGTAACTTGACTCCTTTCTCAATATCCCACACAAATAGCTTGGCCTCTGTGGCCACAGGATCGCTCCCCAATCCTCCCCAAATCGATGTACCACCGAAAAGAGTTCCTTCGTGCTCTAATAAAGATATGATGGACTGATCAGGAACAGGTTTATGGTTGGTCACCCGGTCATTATTTTTGACATCGATTTCAACTAATACTCCACCGTTGGCCCCATAGTTTGGTACAGTTCCGAAAAACACACGACCTTTCGTAGACACTTCCGTCCCAGCAAATGGTCGGTCTTGACCAGAAACAGTCGTAACTAATTTGGGGTTCTGGTTCATTTTCCAAGGCAACCGGCTATTGTACTTGTAGATACGTGCTTTGGTATAGGTACCAAAATACATATTATCTAGATACATTGCCGCACTTTCCGTCTGTGGCAATCCTATAAATGGGGTGGTTTTCTTTGTCTTAGTACTATATGCAGCATTATCTCCATATTGATAGCCAGACGTCCATATCGTATGACCAGGGCCGATATGCACATCGTTCAATTGCCGAGGCTGCCCCGGTATCTCCAGATTAGAAGGATTAGCAGTACTTCGGTCGATATCGTATCGCAACAACTGTCCGGTATTGGAGAACATGTGCAACACCTTACCAAAAAATACAGAAGAGCGTCCACTGCCCGATACCGGAGTTACCACGCGCTGGTCATAATTACCAGCAGCAAGGTTATCAAAAGCATATACGTTTGCTCCTTTGGTAAAGTAAACAATATCGGACGAAGGGGCCTTTACTATACTGGGTACCCATATCGCAGGCCCTTCAAATTCAAACTTGCCTGTACTGATATTATAGGCCAATGTAACATTACTATTCTGCAGTGTCATAAACAGCCTGTCCTCTCCTGCAACACCTTCAACAAGACTCATTTGGTACAAAAACTCTTGATCTTCAAAGTTGGCAGGAAGAATATTATTCTTGGTCCCCGTACCGAGGTCGAACTCAATGAGCTGAGCTCCAGTCCCCATTCCTGCAAAGATTTTATGGGAAGCTTCATGATATACCATAGATCGTACATAGTTCTTTCCTGTTGCCATGGCTCCCAAATCCTTAAAGCCTGTCTGAGGGTGATATTCAAATATCTTTCCATCGGGGTAAGTTCCTCCATAGATAATACCATTTTTCCCTTTATTCAGATCGTAAAGGGAGGTCTGCTTGTTCAGTGCAACTCCAAGATCGTCTATAGTACTGCTCCCCACTGTATGCGCATATAATCGTCCGCCACCAGTAAAGTACAGAATGCCATCCGTAGAAAACACCATGGAATTGGATGTGTTGCCTAGCGGTAACGCAATATCCGTTATCAACTTATCACCTGCACTCAAGTCATAACCGATCAAATGCGCTGGCTCTCCCGCCACAACGGCATAAAGATATTTATTGCCTTGATTGTTTTCGTAAAAGGCAGCGGTACTAATATCCGTATTGAATATCTGCGGTCCTAGATTACTAAATCTCAGTTGTGTTCCATCCGCCAACACTTTTGTTTCGCTCTCTACTACAGACTCCTCGACCAAAATAGATTCGATATCCCTCGAGCACCCAACAAGGACGAGCAGTACTATACCTATGTAAAAGTAAATCTTCTTCATCTGCTTATATGTGTTTTTATCCGACTTAATCAGGATTTTCTACTTTTATCTTTAACTGTCTAACCACCTGTTTATTTTCATTGATATTGGCATTGATACCAATAAAAGTCACAAGGTACTCCCCTGGCTCTTTAAAATTGTAGATATGACTTTTCATTTTAGGATCCTGGTTCCCTTTCAACGCAACCGGACGATCTGGCCCATTGTCTAATATATCTAAATCGAACGCTTTGGTCACAGTCCAAGTATCCGTTTCCGGGTCTGGATCAGAACTTCCCTTTTCTCTGGAATACCCCGCTAAAGTTATCGTTGTATTGGTCAGAGATGTGGCTGTTTTGAAATCTGCATTTTTTTCAATTATTCTGAAATCCGATGACACAGGATCACCGATTAGATGGCTTCCCCAATTGGATTGCCCTACCATTTGAAAACTTTGGATCAGCAACCTTCTTACAACTCCTGCTATTTCCTGCGCTTTATTTTTATACCGAAATGCTACATACAAAGGTTTCCCCTTTTCATAGAGTTTGGATATTTCGTAATCACCCGAAGGCAAATAGGCCGTTCCGCCCAATGTAAATTCGGAAGTGATATCGGTCCAAGAAGCATTCGTAATATTTTCATAGGTATAAGTATCATTAAAATCGGTGGAAACCAATACCTGGAAGTCTGGTACCTGTGCATTTTGTAGTTCAGGTCGCATACTTGTAAAATTCAATACGGTCTTATCCAAATTGACCACACGTTCGTCTTTATAGGCGTATTCACTATATAATTCGCCTGAATAAAACGCAATCATATCGGGATCGCCACTGAAATTAAAGACAACGTCTTCATCGACCTTGTAAACATCCTTCTCCGTCGTAACGTCAAAACTGTCCAATCCTGGCGAAAGCTCTATCTTTTTATCGCAGGAAATAATCAAGAAGCACAACAGACTCCCATATAGAATTAACTTTGCATTCATAACTTTATTTTTTTACCATCCTGGATTCTGTACCAATTCATTGTTGAGATTCAACTCCCGTGCTGGGATAGGCCATAGCTTATGCTTGTCTCTGGCATTTGCAAAATAGCTATAGAAATATCGATCCGTCATCCCACTTGTGTTTAAGAAATTCTTTACCTGCCGCATTTCAAATTCGAAGATCCCCCATCGTGTAAGATCCCACTTCCGTATCGTCTCAAAAGCCAGCTCGCGCATACGTTCGTCTTGTATTGTTTTTCTAAAGTCATCAAGTTCTGAAGCTTGTAATTCTACATCTGAAGCTGCATAAAAACGAGCATTTGCACGGGCACTCCCTTGTCTAGGGGTGATAACGAGCATATTACCACTATTATCTGCTGTATAGCCTTTCCCCATTTTAAATCCTGTAACCGGATCTCTTCCCAAGTCAAAACCGGCCAACTGACCTTTATTTACTCCTGTTGTATGTATACGTGCGGTAATAACAGCACCTGATCCTGTACCTGCTGGCATAGCGATTTTCGGTGGTGTCGTATAACCCGATCCTGGATTATTAATTCCAAAATTGCGTATCCCACCCACGTTGTACGAGCGTAAACGTACCTTCCGAATAGCATCTACAGCTTCTGCACTAGGTACTCCATTAGACAGCTCATTGCCTTGGTAAACGGTTTCATAGTCTGCCTCTGCGTACATCAGCAGGACGTCGGCATAACGCAGTAAAGGAAAATTTTGTGGCGTACGGGTTCGGTGCTTAGGCAGCAACGTTTCGTATTCTCTTCTAAATTTTCCCACATGTCTATAATTCCGATAAACTGCCGTAAAAGATGTAGAATAAGAAGTAGAGAAATCATGCTTACTGCCATCATAGGTAAAACTGGCAATAGTCCAATCTCTTCTAAGATCACCTGTAGAACTAGACTGAGATCCTCTTATACTCTGAGTAGTATACAGGTCATACAGCTTGGAAGTGACCCGCACCCCTCCAAAGCATTGTCCAATCACATCCGAAGTAGATATTGGTCCTGACATGTAACCAACCTGTCCTGTTTCGGAATAAGCATCAGAGCCATTGCCCATGAACTCCACCTCCCAAATACTCTCTTTTGGATCATAGATATCTTGTGCATAATTGATAAAGATCTGTTTGAAATCTGGGTTTAACTCATGCCTGAACTCAGGGTCATTCATGACTTTCAAAGCCCACGCTTTCGCTTCTGCGTACTTTGTCAAATCCCGAACTGGATATCCCGCCATATGCAGGCAGACACGTGCCAATATACCACGTACTGCGGACTTGCTAACACGGCCACCGTGTCCTATTTTTTGGATGCCGTCTACTAATCCCTCTGCTTCTGTCATATCTCGGATTATCTGCTCATACACCTCCTTGGCTGTTGCTCTAGGTTTGTCTATGTCTTCGACATCTTTGATAGGTTCTAGAGACAGAGGTACTCCTCCGTAGGTTTTTACTAACATAAAGTAATAGTAAGCTCTTAAAAAAAGAGCTTCTCCTCTTAGCTTGTCTCGAAATGCCTGTTCGATTTCCTTATTATGATCTACGTTGGCTAGAAAAATATTTGCCCGGCCTATGCCCGTATATAATTCTTTCCAAAAGTTGTACACACTGGAATGTCCCGAAGTAAAGTTGTTAGCGTGTGGACCAATGGCCACACCATCTCGGGAATAATAGCCTTCATCTGCTTCAAACCCCAACATATAATGCATCTGTCCGCCGTATAACATAGAAGCTTTCAACGTATTATATACCCCCCTTATACTCCCTTCCAAATGTTCTTCTGTATCATAATAATCCGTCACCGAAGGATAAAAATCCTTGGGTTGTTTGTCTAATATTTTATCGCAAGCACTAAAGCTCGAAATTGCGGCCAAGCCTATCAGATAATAAACTATTTTTCTCATAATATAGCTATTTACAAGGTTGCATTTAAACCAAAAGTCACCGTTCTTGGTTGTGGATAAGGTGAATAATCAAATCCTGGAGTAAGCACAGAATGGCGGGTCGACACTTCGGGATCCATCCCCGAATAGTTACTGAATGTCAACAAATTCTGTATAGCCATCCGTAAACTCAACTTATTAATATAAGCTTTCTTCGAAAACTGAGCAGGGATAGTATAGCTCAGGGATACCGTTTTCAGGCGTAAAAAAGAGCCATCTTCCAACGTTCTGTTCGACAGATATCCTGGAGGACCTCCTCCTGATGGTTTATATAACGTATTAGACCTATTTTCAGGAGTCCATCTATCATTGTATGATGCGTACTGATTGACATTGAAAAGCCCAGAATAGTTACCGTCGAATATCATCCTGTTTGCATTGAAAACATCATTGCCGTAAGACCATTGCAGAAAAACATGCAAATAAAATCCCTTATATGAAAAGTTATTGGCAAATCCACCTGCATGGATAGGCTGCCCACGCCCAATAATGGACATATCCTTATCGTCAATTCTACCATCACCATTTAAATCCTTAAATCGTATATATCCCGGTTGAATACTTGAGCGACTACCTTCGCCATACTCTGGCAGATCCGACTTTAATGTATACTTACCAGTAGACGAAATATTAAAGTCTTCAACTTGATAGATACCATCAAATATATATCCATAGAACATACCTGCAGGATAACCAACCCTAGACACGTACAATGCCGACGTGTTTCCACCTACAACCATATTACTGAACATACTATGTTGATTGCGAGTCAGTTTTATTATTTTATTGTTGTTGAATCCAATATTAAAACTAGATCTCCAGGAGAACTTGCCATTATTGATATTTGTCGTATTTAATGTAACCTCAAATCCGTTATTTTGGAGGGACCCAATGTTTTTAAACACCCGCTCAAACCCAGACGATATCGGCATATCTGCATTTAGCAAGAGATCCTTTGTTGTCTTTTGGTAATAATCCAAGGTTAGGCTCACTCGTTTGTTCAAAAAGCTTAAATCATACCCAATATTCAATTGCTCTGTAGTCTCCCATCTTAACTCATCATTCCCCATTTTGGAGACGTAGACACCTCCAGGAGGGAGCTTATTACCAAATGAATATGTATTTGACAAAGCCGTATTCACCGTTCCATAAGTGTCATAGTTACCTATTCTATTATTACCAGTAGCTCCATAACTCACCCTTAATTTAGCCTCGGAAATAAGCTCGCTGTATTTTAAAAATTCTTCTCTCTTCATATTCCATGCTGCGGCAAATGAAGGAAAATAACTGAACCGATTGCCTTTAGCAAATTTGGAAGAACCATCTGCCCGATACGTCATCGTTAGCAAATAGCGAGATTTGAAGTCGTAGTTCAAGCGGCCAAAACCCGATACCATGCCAAACTCTCCCGCACTGGCAGAGGACGTGTACGGAATCCCAAGCTCTAAACCTTGCATAATCAAAGTTTCGTCGGTAATTCCCATCGTACCAAACCCCTTATTTATACTGCTCCCTTCTTGAACAGAGAAGCCACCCATCACTTCTAGATTATGCGCCTTAGCAAATGTTCTTTTATAAGTCAATGTATTTTCGTTAGACCAAACATTGCTTTGTGAATACCCCATAATACCATGCACACCACGTGCTAGGAATCTATTTCTTGGACTGCCATGTGGAGTCTCCGAGTTATAAAACGTCTGATTTTCTGATCGTACACTGTTTAGGGAAAATACGGACTTCCACTTCAATTTATTATTGATATCGTACTCTAGATTGACATTTGGTGTAAAGTAGTAATTCAATCTGTGCGTATAATCATTCTTTGCGGTGATGATTGGATTTAAACGAAGATCGGACTCATTTTCGTACTCGTCATCAAACCCGGCATCAATCAGGTCATAATTAATCCTTCCGGTGACCGGACGGTATGCCCAAGTTCTATAGAGCGCAAAAGCAGTATAATTGGAAGCTCCTCCAGCATTCACAATCTGCCCCGTACGTTCGTTTTCACTATAGTTGACATTAAGTCCTATTCTGAATTTTTTATTAAACTCATGATCAAGTGTCAACCGTGCCTGATACCTGTTGGAGCCTGTATTGATAATAATACCTTGTTGATCAAAAATAGATCCCGAGAAGGAATACCTCGTCGTCTTAGTACCTCCACGGAGAGATAATGTATGGTTCTGATTTAGTGACTTTCTAAAAAGTAGGTTCTGCCAATCGATACCTTTTAAATTTCTATAATCTTCCAAGGTTCTTCCATTAGGATCATAGTTTTCATTGGAGGGATCCAGGTCTGCAGTTGTATATATATCTTTCGCTCGGCTAGGCGATATCTCCATCTGTAGGTTTACAAATTCCCAAGGTGTCATCATTTTCATCGTCTTGGCCACTTGCTGAAAGCCCAAAGAAGAATTCAGTGATATTATTGGTTTTCCTACCTTTCCCTTTTTTGTCTGTATAATAATAACGCCATTCGCACCCCTAGCCCCGTAAATAGCCGTAGCCGAAGCATCTTTTAATATTGTCAATGATTCGATTTCTTCGGGGTTAACAGCAGCATTATCAGGGTCTTCGATTGGAAATCCATCAATAACATATAATGGTGCATTACTTTGAGTCAGAGAGTTAGCCCCACGAATAACAATATTCATTCCTGCTCCTGGCTGTCCATCACTGGAAGATACCTGAACACCTGCAACTCTTCCAGCTAAGGCCTCGTCAAAGGATCCGACTGGTGCTTCCATAAGGTCTTTCATATCAACCTGACTTACTGATCCCGTCAGATCATCTTTCTTCACGGTACCATACCCAATGACAACGACATCTTCCAATGCTCGTTCCGCTAATACCATTGTCACGTTCTTTACTCCCGAGACAGATACTTTATGTTCCTGTGGAGCTGAACCAATATGACTGAATACCAATATGGAATTTACAGGAATTCCCTGGAGCTTATAGTTTCCTTTAGCGTCAGTTGCTGTTTTTTTATTTTGTCCTTTTACTTGTATGCTGACCCCCTCTAGAGGCCCTCCTTTATCATCCACTACCTTACCAGTGACAACCACAGTTTGTTGATAGACATACATGTCATGAGCAGAAAGATTCGTCGTCGTTGGCACCAAACAACATAATGCCATCAAGACCTTCCAAAAAACAGGTTCTAACCAACTTATATTATGAGTCTGCAAAACACTTTTCATTTTCATACTTTTTCGGTTATAATTTCTTTTAAAAAGTTGCATTCAGTCCGAAAGAAACGGTCCTAAATTGTGGATATGCTCCATAATCAAATCCTTGCGTCAAAATAGAATGACCGACAGACACTTCGGGATCCATCCCTTTATACTTTGTAAAAGTCAATAGATTCTGTGCACTGCAAGACAATCTCAAATCCTTTACAGACTTGACTTTAAGCCATTTTTTAGGTAGGGTATACCCCAATGAAACAGTCTTCAAGCGCAGATATGAACCATCTTCTAATGTACGATCGGAAAGCATTCCAGCCTCGCCCTGGCCTCCAGTTCTAAACAATGTTTGAGACCTGTTCTCCGGGGTCCATCGCTCTTGGTAACTGGCATACTGATTCAAACCGGTCTGCTGTAAATAGTTCCCTTCAAATGCCATACGATTACCATTAAATACTTTATTGCCGTATGACCATTGAAAAAAGATATTTAGATCGAAAGATTTGTAATTTACGCTATTATTAAAACCTCCAAAATACTTCGGCATACTGCTTCCCAATGTCACCTGATCCTCTTCATCTATAAATCCGTCACTATTCTGGTCAACATACCTGATATCTCCAGGCTGTATATTCGCTCTAAAAGACCCATTTCCACTGATATCGGATTTGAGTGTGTAAACGCCATTATTTTCGTCAAAATCTTCAACCTGATATACGCCATCAAACTGATAACCATAGAACATAGCCAAAGCTTTTCCTGGAACAACAGTATAAAGTGGTGAGTCACTAATGAACATACTGCTCATGGTAGGAGATCGGTCATGCACGGACAATACTCTATTTCGATTGAAACTAATGTTAAAATGACTACGCCATTTTAAATTCGGACGATTTATATTTACGGAAGTTAAGCCTATTTCGATTCCCCTATTCTCTATTCGAGCAGCGCTATAGAACCTAGAATCTGCACTGTTCACCTTATCGTAGTAGTCTAGATTTACGATCAATCTATCGCCCCAAAGCCCCAGGTCATAACCTATATCTAATTGATCTACGGCTTCCCAAAGAGTGCCCTCTGGTGCTATGATATTCGTTGCAAAAACTGGAGTCAAAGAATTCATCATACGGATTCCCGAACGACCATAACTGGCTCTTAGCTTGGAAGAAGAAATGGTTTTTGAATTTCTCAGAAAATCTTCATTTTTCATATCCCAGGACAGGGCAATAGCTGGCGAATAGACAAACTTATTGCCAATCACTTCATCACCTCGCAACACCCCACTTAAAAAGTATTTGTAGCGAAAATTATATCCCCCTCTGAGATAAAAGGAAGAATAACGATCATCCCATTTTTTGGATAGCGTGTATACCGGAAGTCCTTCATCAAAGCCATGTTCTCCAATACCCTCATTGGGCAAATGGGTCACATCAAATGCATAAGCTTCTGTTACTCCTTTATTGTATGAATACCCTCCTTGTACATCAAGTGTATGGTCCCTTTTAAACACTTCATTGTAAGACAGCATAAAGTCTAATGTACTTTGACGCGTCTTGCTATAATACGAAGTACCATTCACACCATTAGCTCCCGAGCCCGACGGTGTTTTTGTGTTGTAAAAACCGGTTCCATCAACCATATCAGAAAGAAAGGATCCTTGTGCCTTAGCTTTTAGATTAGGAAGAATGTCGAAATCAAGATAGATATGACTTAACAAATTGGAATTCGCTCGCTTTTTCTGTTCATTTTCTAAAGAAACAACCGGATTATATTTTATCTGTGGTGCTTTATTATAATCTGGGTCTAAGAAAGGTGTCAGGATATCAATGTTATTATCTCCTGAAACAGGTCGTGCTCCCCACATTCTATAAAGTGAGTAGGTTGATAAGTCTACAGCTTCCTCAAAATTCAGTAATTGCCCATTTCTAGGCCTTTTACCATAATTTATTCCAAATCCCGAATTAATGAATCGGCCTATACGTTGGGTCAGGTTTACACGTCCTTGGTAAGTCTTTGCTCCCGAATTCATCAGCACACCCTTTTGATCACTAAAAGATGTCGAACTCACAAACTTAGTATTGGCATCTCCCCCTGACAAAGACAAACTATAGCGTTGTATAAGTGCATTACGGAACACTTCATCTTGCCAATCAATACCGTCGATATCTTTATAGTTCATCAAAACCCTTCCTTGGGAATCGTAACCCACAGACCCGGGTATAAGGTCAGCAGGTGTATACATCGGTTTTGTATGTTCTGGATCAAGTTCTATCTGGTAACGTACAAACTCATAGGGCGACATCATATCCATTTGTTTTGCAATATTTTGGAAGCCCAAAAAACTGTTGAACTTTATACTGGATTTGCCTGCAAAGCCTTTGTTAGTTTCTATCAAGATCACTCCATTACCGCCTCTAGATCCGTACAAAGCAAGCTGTGATGCATCTTTTAATACTGTTAGGTTAGCAATATCATCTGTATTAAGCACTAAATTATGGTGATTTTCTACAGGTATCCCGTCTACAACCAACAATGGTTGCGTGTGTTGCACAGAGTTTTCACCACGGACAACATAGGCTAAAGGATCACCTGGCTGACCTTGTGGCGCAATAACACGTAGTCCTGCTACTCTTCCTGCCAAGGCTTCATCAAATCGCGTTACCGGAGCCAATTTCAATGATTCCATATCCATGTAACCTAAGGCTCCTGTGGTATTACGCTTTGCCACATTGTAGTAGTTGAGATTTACAACCTCATTCAAAGCGGTCTTCTTTGCTGCAAGTGTCAGATTAATTATTGTTTTGGACCCCACACCGACTTCTTTACTATCAAAAGCAACATGTGAAAATCTTAATTTGGAAGTCGAAGAGGCTACTTCAATACTATACTGACCATTCTTATCCGTATAGGTTTTGTTGCTTCCATCCACATCTTCAACAAGAACACCGTGAATCGGTGCCTTCCTAACATCAGAGACTCTTCCTACAACATGAGATTGTTGAACCACGCCAGCAGCAAACGAACTGTTGACAATGAGTCCAATAAAACATATTGTTATCAATGCATGCAAGTTTAATCTTAAATTGTAAATTGAATTCATTGTTTATAAAAGTTTCATTCATTAAAAATCTTCATATTGCACACCTAAGATTTCAATCATAATGTAAGCCTTAGGAAACATTTTCAAACATAAAACGTTAACGTACCCGATTCAACATTAACTCTCAACTGTTTTAAGCAATTCTAACATCGATTTGACAAATCCAAGCAAATCGTTAACGTACCCGAAATAATAGTTAAAAATACTTTCCTATCAGATTTATGCAACGACTGAGCAGACAGTATTAATCTGACCAAGCGCGCAAAAAAACGAACAAACAACATTGTTATCTGAACAGCTTACATACTTTTGCTTGACATGGAAATTAATCATAATAAAGTAAATCTAAACGTATTGGTTAACTAAATTCCCGTGGGATATAAGGCTAAGATAGAAATCTTTTTTCATTAAACTAATTTTTCATCTACTTTTTTTAAAAAAAATTCAATCGTTTGCGTAACAGTGTACTCCGATCGTTTTTGAATACCTCATAAATTTTGTTTTCATAAGGTATGCACCATAAATATGCTGTTCCATTAAGCAGACTAGCCTACAATAAAAAAACCGCTGATGAAATTAATCATCAACGGCTTATACACACTAACTATTAAAAATAATCTATTGCCTAATTTCCAAAAAGCTTTACTAAATAAGCTACGAGTTCCTCGCCACGCAAGTTCTTCGCAACAATCTTACCATCAGGTCCGATTAGAAATGTCGTTGGCAACGTAGTTACTGCAAATTGGCTTACTGCAATCGCATCCTCACCTGATTTGTCGTGCATCTGTAACCAAGGCAATTGCTGATTCTTTAACGCATTCTTCCAAGCGGCTTCACTTTTATCGGTTGAAATACTCAGAATCTCAAAAGGAGCTTTGCCTTTATACTTAGCATACACTTCTTTCAACGTCTTGAATTCTTCAATACAAGGGCCGCACCATGATGCCCAAAAGTCCAACAATACATAATTACCGCGTAACGAAGCGAAGTTCAACTGCTCTCCTTTTTCATTTGCCAACGCAAAATCCTTGACGATAGCGCCTTCTTTAGAAAGTAAGGCTCCTTTAATTTGGTTGCCTGCTGACTTTCCAAAATAGGTTTGTTTCACTTCCGCCGAAAGCCCTTCATACGATTTTAACGCATCTTCTGGTGTCATCACTTTACCATAACGCTCTAACAAAAATGCTGAGCCGAAGACATTTGCATTTTTAGATACGATATCGGCTATAATAGCCGCATTGTTCCCTCCTTGTTCCTGTGTCTGTGCAAAATACTGATTCAACACATCATGCGATTTAGAGCCAGACACCTTCGACGTGTAGAATGACTCTAGATCACCTTCTACCACAACCGTCCCAGGCTCATCCACTAAAACCCCAAAAGGCGCATAGCCACCGTGTTTCTTAGATTCAGCCTCTGACGCCAACATATGTCTGGTTGGAACGGTAAATGGAAGTTCGATACGCCAAGCCCCATTTTCAACAACTGTCGTATCGTTATCTCCTGTGATATTATTGTATAAATACACTTTCGTACTATTGTACTTTGGGTCGACTTTCCCAACCAAGACTACTTTATCCGAAGTCTGTGCCTGTACACTGAAAAACGAAAGTACCGATAAGGTGAATACACCTACAATTGATCTTAACTTTATCATAGTATACTAGTTTAAAAGTTCTGCTAATTTCTCATGCAATTGCTCACCTCTCAAATCTTTAGCAACAATTTTCCCTGTTGGGTCGATCAAGTAGTTCTGTGGCACACCACGTACACCGTACATTTTAGCAACCTCATTATTCCAAAACTTCAAGTCACTCACATTTGTCCAAGTCAACTTATCGTCTTCTATAGCTTTCAACCAATTTGCTTTCTTACCCGGCTGATCTAAAGAAACTCCTAGAACTGTGAAGTTTTTGTCTTTGAATTTTTCAAATGCAGCTACCACGTTCGGGTTCTCCGCACGGCAAGGTCCACACCATGAAGCCCAAAAATCCAACAGCACATATTTACCTCGGAAATCGGATAATTTCACAGGATTATCATTCACATCGTTCTGTGTGAAATCAGGTGCCATCACACCTACTGCTGTAGTTTTTGCCGCATGAATCTGCTTTGCAAACTCCAATCCAACCTCTGATTCGCGTATTGATGTTGCCAAAGCATTATAAGCCGGCTCCATTTCCAACACCGTCTTTCCTGCCTGCAATTGATCTTGTATAGCGATCAAGCTAAAATAAGAAGATGGGTTTTTAGCGATATAATCTTCTTGCAATTCACGTTTCTTGTTTGCAAAAACCATGTACTGATCACGAAGAGGTGTCGCAAATGATTCGTCCTGGCGCTGCTCTGGTGTAGCGCTACTGTATTTCATATTGATATCCTTGATTCCATCCTCAGACTCTTTCAGCATATTTTGATATGCTGTATAAGCCGTCTGCAATGCAGAACCTTTGATAACAGCCGTTTTCAAAGAATCTTTTGCTTGGATGACAGTCTTGCCCTTGTCTACATAGAAACCTACCATATCCGTATTATAGCTCACACGGTTCCAACCCTTATTTTCTTGATCGTAGATCATGTATACCATCGTAGGGCCATTAGCCTCCCCTTTAAAAGAAAACTTACCCTTTACTACCGCTACTGAATCCAACACTTCACTGCTTGGCGTACGGATGGACATAAATACCTTACCTTCTTTTTGAGGGGACTGTATTTTTCCTTCAATACTGAAACTTGACTTTTGTGCCATCGCTGCACCTGGTAGTGCCAACAACAACATCATTTTTAAAACTCTCATCTATCTATTAATTTTAACGTATTAGCATATATCAAGATCGGCAGGTCAATGTACCTGCCGATCTTATCATTTATTGAAAGCTATCGGCAGTTTCTCTAAATTTATTTCCTGCTGCCTGAATGTCCCAGTTGTATTTCTCTTTAAAATAAGTAACAAAAAGTTCATACTTTGCTTTGCGCATAGGATTTCCATCTAAATACCAAGCATTGATATTTTCTGATGATTCAGTAAGAATCAGCTGTAACCATCCTTTATACTCTGCTTTAAAAGAAAATGAAGAATAATGATCCAGATAACCACCTTCATCCGCCAAAGTTTGCCAATCTCTATTTCTCTTTTCTATGTCATAATCAATAAAATACTGATCTCTAATCTTTGTGAAAGCGACACCGCCGTCATAAGGCTTACCTAATTCTTCAAAACCATCAATTTCATCCAAAAGTCTTTGTGAAATCAGTTCTGTAAGCTTATCCCACACCCCCCAGGTCAGACTTTCGTCTGCATAATACAACATCTCCGGATCCACTATTGGTAATTCAGAGACGGCATTAGGCCAAGTTATCACTAAACGGTTACGCCCTATAGTAGTAAATTTGGGTGGGTAATAGGGATTTCCATAAGTTTTCACAAAGAACACCTCATTGGGCATTAGTTCATTAGAGAACTTTTTATTCACATTAGATAAAAGGGTATTCAAATAGATGTAAGCACTCTCACGCATACCAGCATCAACTTTTTCTACCGGATAACGGGAGCTGTTCACATCCTCCCCTAAATAAGAATTGTAGACTTCTTTTGAGTCTTTAAACTCCATTCTAGCCCAGACTCCATATTCTTTAAACATGCTTTTCTCTAATGGATGAGCATCGAGAGCTGGGCTGAATAATTCTTCTACTCCTACATGCTCAGAGGGGATTGGCGTTTCTTCTTTGGTACATCCTATTAGCTGCATTATTGCTACTGTACACAATAAACTATATAAGTATTTCTTTGCTTTCATTTTATCTTGGATTTATTGGCATTTCAGGACTATTCTCTGTTTCCGAGGGTGGAATTTGCAAAATATACCTAGGATCATTCTTTTCCAAAGTATACACCTGTGCATCTCTATATGCGTGTTGAATCTGTGGTTTTCCTAAGCGACGAAGGTCCATAAAACGATGTCCTCCATCGAAGGCCAGCTCTAAACGTCGTTCTTCCAATATACGATCTAGCAAATCCTTGTTTTCAGTGTAATCCTCGACCTTTAATTGGACGATATGATCCTTGCGCATTCTGCTCCTCAACAGCGTATTAACATCTGCTATAGCTAAGTCCTTTTTCCCTAAACGTACATTTGCTTCCGCGCGGATTAAATAAGCTTCCGAGGCCTTAAAACCTACATAGTACCACAACAAATCTTGCGAAGCAAACATTTTATAAACAGTCCTTCCGACCTTCACTCCTTGTTGTGTACCCTGATCTTCAAAAGAATCATAAATCAATTGACGATAATCGGTCATTTCTCCGTAGCGTTTTGTTAGATTCAATAGTTCTTCTGTGGGCTTAAGAGGTCCTGTAGAAAAATAATAAATGTTTGTATTAGCTTTTCCTCCGGTAAAGAACATTAATTCTTTATTAACTTGCGTATCAATAAAGCCAAATTGGTAATTCAAGACTTTCCCTACTCCTTCTCCTATACGTTCTTCTAATCCACTCAAATCGGCCAATGGATAGTTTCCTATTACTTGTCCAGCAAACTTAGTAGCATCTTCATTATTGCCCATCATCAGCGCAACCCGAGCACGAAACAATTGCAAGGTATTATGCGAAAAACGGTAACGATCGGTAATACGTTTCCCTAATAATAGTCGGCTTCCCTCATCTATATCCACAACAATCTGATTCCACACGGCTTCTATCGTTGCTCTCGTATTATTTGATGATGTCTCTGTTACATCACTGGCATCAAGAGACAGAGGTACTCCTGGTAATTTTAAATTTTCAGGACTGTAAACATCTGCATAAAGGTTAACTAAATAAAAATAAGCGTATGCACGTAAAGCGTAAGCTTCTCCCTTTACTTGCTCATAAAGAGCTTTTTCGCCTTCTTTAACACTATATTCATCCAAGTAACTCAACACGGTGTTTGCATAATAAATACTTTTATATAACTGCCCCCAATAAGGGTCTGACAAAACACCAGGTTGCAACATCGATGGAGCAAAAGTATACCATAGCACCTGATCTCTCGCAGGATAATTATCTGCTTCTAAATTCACATACACGTTATCGGTAAGCATTTCTGTGTTGACAAAGAAGTCAGACCGTGGGTAGCCGCCCAACAAAACCGCTTCGAAATCCTCCAATGTTTTTGGAATCATGCTATGTACGGGCTTGATATCTAACATATCCTTACATCCATTTAAGGTCAACAACCCTACACAAAGCAAACTATATTTTAAAATTTTTTTCATTATTCTTCGAGGTTTAAAATTGAACCATAAGAGACAGCGAGTAGGAACGAGGAACTGGCAAAAAAGTATTCCCAAAATTAATGGTTGCAGATGTCGCATCTCTATACGCCATCGCAGACCCTTGCGCTTCGGGATCCTGTCCTTTTAATGCTTTATTTTTCCATACATGCAGATTATTGCCTTGCAAAGACAAGCGAATATTTTGAATACCAGCAGCACGAAGACGAGGTGTAAAATAATCATAACTCACGGAGAGATTCTGTAACCGAATAAAGTCTGCCGAAACCGTGCGCAAATCAGAATTATCATACATTGATCCATTCGTAGGGTTCAGCGCTGTAAGAGCAATATCTTCTCTGGTCTCCAAAACAGGAACATCCGTATTTAACTCATCTCCAGGATTTTGCCACCTATTCACCCATTCCTTTGACATATTCTGGGTAGGATCAGGGAAAGTCAGATAACGACCATCAGATAAATTGCGTAGACGCATCACATTACCAAAACTACCGATGAATAATGCCGACAATGTCACTCGTTTATAGGAGAACGTATTAGTAAAACCGACCTGTGAAGTCGGGTTAATCACACCAGAATAAGCTAGCCCGTCTGTATTAATCATACCGCTCAACACTTTTTCCCCCTCTTTAGCTGTATAAAATGTTGCACGTCCTTGCTCATTCAGTCCTGCATAACGGTAAGACCAAATTCCATCAATCGGGAAATCAATCTTTGCTGTAGCCGAATAATTGGAACGACGTTGATCTGTCATTCCAGCAACAGTCGGTTTAGCATAGATATCTATTACTTTGTTTTTGTTAAACCCAAAGTTCATATTCGTAGACCATCTAAAACTCTCGTTATCGATATTGATCGTATTAAAGGAGAACTCCCATCCTTGGTTTAGCATGGACGCCCAGTTAACCTGTACTTGATCAAATCCTGTTACTTGCGATACCTGACGGCTACCTAATAAATCGAGTGCTTTTTTATGGTACCACTCTACATTGGCCATTAACCTACGTTTGAAAAAGCCCATTTCCAAAGCAATATTTCCAGTATAAGTCTGCTCCCATTTTAGATTAGGGTTCTTCGGAGCATTAATCCTTAAGTAATTAGATGGATTTATTGGATCTACAATACCTATACTAGCCACTAGATCAGAGTAAGCCTGAGCAGCAACATTTCCTTGACTACCATAGGATCCACGCAAAGTAAGGTAAGATACCCAATCTATATCTCTAAGAAATTTTTCTTCTTTCATCTGATAGTTTGCACCAACAGCCCATAAGGGTTGAAAAAGTTCATTTGTCTTCAAGCCGAATCGATTCGAACCATCTGTCCGAACATTAAAACTTACTGTATATCTGTTATCATACGTATAATTCAAGGCTCCAAAATAAGATAGGTTGGCACTTTCGTCAAGACTCTCTCTCCAATAAGGAATTCCCATTTTTTTCATGTAGTCAAACTGCGGCACCAATTGATGTCCTCTATCATGCGAATAGCCATATAACTCCGTAGTTACACTAGTGGTCTTACTTTTTCTCACTTCTTGTCCTACCATCACATTCAGATAGTGTACATTGTTGATCAAAGGGTTATACATTAATTGATTACGAAAAGTAATGGAACCATTATAAGCATTTCTATCTTTTCTATAGCCGCCTTCTTTCCAAGGATATACATAGTCACCCTCGACTATTTCGCGATTTGCACGTTTCCCCATACGTACGAAATAACTATCATCCACAGCTATATCTTCATCCGTCGTACTCTGTTTAGCATAAGAGAACAAGGAACTAAAAGTCAGATCTTTTATGATACGATACTCCAAATCCAAATTTCCTCTCATACCAAAATTTCTGGAATCTCTCCATCCTCTGTCCCTATTCTCCAAAAAGTTATATTCCATACCATTTATATAGAAAGGGTTATAAGAACCATCCTCACGATACGCCGGCATAGCTCGCGTCGTATAAATAGCATATTCAAACGGATTCTCTTTCGAATCTACCGCAAAGAAACTATCATTTTCACGTGCATTGACATCAATAGTCGCTCCGAGCCTTAGCTTATTAAAAATATGAGTGTACACTTTTACAGCCCCTGTATATGTTTTCTGACCTACATCTTTAGCTGTAGCTTGATCATTCAGGTAACTACCAGAAACATAAAATGTCGTTTTCTCGTCCCCACCAGATACACTTAAATTCTGACGGTTTGAAAACGAATTCCGGAATAGATGCTGGAACCAATCTGTATTTACCTCTTCCAAATAGTTAACCTTTTGATTAAACTCGTCCCAGGTCATCCGTTTATCCATCACATCGATAAAATACCGTTCGAAATCTGACACGGTATTATATTCTCCAGGACCAGGCGTCGTAGCCCCAAAAACACCACGACGGATCATTTCCCGATTTACGTCAATACGCTCTTTCGAATTCATCATATACGCATCTTCTATTCGGGGCCTCTCTCCTAGAGTAGCGTTACTTGTAAAATTAATTCTTGTCTTACCAGCTTTACCTTTTTTCGATGTAATGACAATAACACCATTCGCAGCACGCGTACCATAGATAGCAGTAGCTGCCGCATCCTTCAACACGTTGATACTTTCAATATCCTCAACGTTGACCCCGCCAATACCCGAAGCAATCAGGTTACGGTTGGTCATGATATCATCTACGGATACATTCACCGCATCATCCAGTATAATACCATCTACCACCCATAACGGCTGTGCATTACCGCTTAACGTTGCTGTACCACGGATACGGATCTGTGGCATTGCTCCTGGAGCACCTGAAGTACTCATCACCGTCATTCCCGGTACCTGTCCTTGAAGCAACTTGTCAATATTTGGTTGAAAAATCGTCTCCAATTGTTCCATATTGACAGTAGCAACCGATCCTGTCAATGATTTTTTCTGCAAATTCTGATATCCTGTAACTACGACATCCTCCAATTGGTTTTCTACTGCTGTAAGGCGTACCTCGGTCCAGGTTTTTCCTTGTAATGGGATTTGCAAAGTCTCAAAACCCATACTTTTGAATACCAACGTAGCATTACCATTGCTGACATTGATCACATACGTACCATCCACATCGGTACCTACCGTATTGCGTGCATTGTCTTTCTCGCTGACTGTGATACCCGCTAGCGGTTTACCCTTGTAATCCATCACTCGTCCGCGCACTTGCACTTTTTGCTGTGCAATCGATTGTGGCTTTGCGGAGATCACAATCGTCTTATTGTCTATACTATATTGCAACGGCTGATCCCTAAAACAATAATCTAAGACCTCTTGTACCGTTGCATTTTGCATATCGATATCGACCGATCTATTGGATTTGACCAATGATTCATTGTAAAAGAAATCAACGTTACTTTGTTTCTTGATTTCATTAAAAACTTGAGAAAGTGTCATGCCCTTTCTCTTGATGCTGACGCGCTGTGCGAAAGCCGCCATACTCATTTGCGCAAAGGCTAGCGCAACCAGTAAGATAGTTGTACGTTTCCCCAAAGCTATACTTCTCAGTAATGCTCTAGCATTAGATAAATTCATTCAGTAATAATTTATTAGTTCAATATTTACGGTATACGACTGCTTATTCCCATCAAAGCAGCGGTTAGTTAGATTGAATTCGAATTCACGTAAAATTACACCATCAAGACTACCCTCCTTTCTTTTATACCGACAGGTACGATATGATATCGAATCTGACCGGTTCTATTGAGTATTTCCAATACTTCTTCTAAACTTCGTTTTTTAGAGATTGCACCTGTAAATCCATAACCTTTTCCTCGGGTCACGACCTGCACCTCGACACCATACCACCTCGACAATTCATTGCCAATCTGATCAAGACCAGCGTCGAAAAATGCAAACTCACTGTCGCGCCAAGCATTCACCTTGTCCATCTGAGCGGGACCGACCTTAATATTTTCGCCTCCCCAAGTGACCACACTGCTCTGACCAGGCTTTAACGTATAAGCCCTATGTTCCGTAGCAACCTCCACACTTCCTTCCATCAACGTTGTCGTCGTACGATTCTCCCCATAAGCCTTCACATTAAAGTGCGTGCCCAATACTCGCACCTTCTGATCGTTAGAAAACACCAAGAAAGGCTTATCCTTATTCTTGGCAACTTCAAAATAAGCCTCTCCCTCCAGCTCTACTTTACGGACACCTCCGATAAAGTTTACGTCGTAGGTTAGTTTAGAGCTCGCATTCAACCACACTTTCGTACCATCCGTCAGCAATAGGGCACCTATCTTTCCAGCAGGCACACTCACCACTTGAATCATCGGCTCTGTAGCTTCGTTCAGTTTTTTAATTTCAAAGAATGAATCACCATTTTCTTTCTCTGTACTTGTGTATGCCGTTTCCAGACCATCCGACAGCTCGACAACCTCACCATTTGGCAATGTTAATGTCACACCATCCGATACAGGTTTTTGCTTTTGTAGCTCCGCTGCGATTTTAACTTTATCCGCTACTGGTGTTACGGTCTCTTTATTTCGCTGATAGCCGACAAAACCGATCACCACTGCTGCTGCCACCGCTACCCATCGCCACAGAGGTCTCAAGAAATGTATCTTCTCAGGTCTCTCTTCGCCAAAAATGACCGCCTCGATTTGAGGATACTCTTCTCTGGATATCTCCACAATACCCGCTATCCGATCCGACTCGTCATCCTTTGCCTCAAAAACCGCATCAACATACTGTTCTAGTTCGACACGGAACTCCTCATCAGAAAATGTATCCACGAGCCAAGCAGCTTGCTCAGGCGTACATTTGCCCATCAAGTATTGTTCAAAAACTTGTTTTTTATTATACATAACTTCAGTTTTCCTGTGCCGCACTGTGATGCGCATTTATCTATATACGCAGCGATACGACAAAGTCTATGCTCTAAAAATTATTTTTTTCAAAAAAAATATAAATGATATGGGATATCCCTCCAAAGGGACGTTTCAGAAGATGGAGAAATCTATCTATTATTAACCCAAAGCCCCACCAAGGCTACCAATAAGGCAAATAGCTTTTCGCCCAGTTCACTCTTCAGGAAGCGCATTGCTTTGGCCATGTGATCTTTGATCGTCCCCACAGACACACCGTGAGCCTCAGCAGCCTCTTCATAGCTCTTCCCCTGAAACTTACAATACAAAAAGATTTCCTTACGCTTGGATGGCAATCGATCAATAGCTGCGGACAGTGCTTCCGTCATTGATTCGATATGATCGCTCCCATCCTCCATTTCGTAATACAATGTTGCTTGTGTCAACAGTGCCTTGCGAACAGCCTCATTAGATGCGGATTTCCGGAAATAATCCACCACCAGATTACGAGCAATGGTATGCAGCAAAGGCCACACTCCGTGTTCTTGTAGAATACGCTCCCTAATATCCCACAGTCGAACAAACGAAATTTGATGGATTTCCAGCACACTGTCTTCATCAGGAAGTAACTGATTTAATTTATGCAGTAAAGACGGTGAATGCAACTCATAAAGCTTAGAAAAAGCCTCTCTATCTCCCGCTATTAAACCAGAGATCCATCTGCCTTCACCAAATTCTTCCTTTTCCAAGCTACATTACTTTTAACGCAACAAAATTATAAATTTTTTATTAATAACGTTTTAATAAATACTTATGCTACACAACATTCGAGTAATAGGCTATTGTTGCTTTTAAATGAAGGATTAAAATAGTCCTTGTCAGGACAGGACCTTCTTTATTCCTTGATGAATAAAGAAGCAAACAAATCAAGACTGTGTAACCTATGTTCATCACGGCACATAAAGCTACACGTGCGGTTTCCTAGGTCGCCACAACACTGCCCCACTCCATGACTGGAACCCTCTAGTGACTGCAACATGTACGATAATCTATGTGATAGCTTTACGGCCTTAGTCTCCATATGTTACAAGGTCGTCTTTTTCACGTGTAGATTATTGATCGCTTGTTCCCTTCTGTTATTCACAGGCCCTAAAACGGCCTTAGCTTATTTGGTCGTGAAAGTAGGCATGGTGTATGCTACTTCTTGCATGTTGCACTATGTCCAGCAGATCCCAGTCCTTGCGTGGGATTGGAGTGTAAGAGACCTAGGGACTGCGCTTAACACCATGACGTTACTGGAGCAACAAATAAGATACAGCCTTGATTTTTGGTTTCTTTTTATCAAGAAAAATTGCGCAGCAATCTCCGGAGGAAACGAACATGCCCCGCGCCGGCAGAGAGGCGCATAAAAATCCTTCATTTAAACACTCACACTAAACTATTGTGATGGCAAAGGAGCAATTTTAAGCGTCACCGGAAGCCCTAATTCTTTGCGCAAAGCATGCATAAACTTATCTCCGGGATCCCGCTTTGAAGTCATATAAGTAGGATTCGTCTCTTTCCACCAAAGTGTCTTTTTGAAAGCCTGATATTCATGATGACCTATGACATATTCAATAGCATACTTTTCACGAAGGTACTTGATAAGTTTTGTACTGGCTTGCAGTTGCTTTTCTGTCAATGGGTTTCTTGGTGTACCGATATTCTCTATCCCAATCGCACAATAATTAAGCCCTATGGTATGTCGGGCAAATTGATTTTCTTCCAATAGCTGATAAATACGACCATCTCGTCCGATCACAAATTGCGCAGAAACATTTAAAGAACTGGCCGTCTGCAAATCTCTCCTCCCGGGAAGAAACACGGGATTAAAAGTTTTGAACGTAGCTTCTACGCTCATATTTTCGGTATAATGGACTACGACTATGCGTGGTTCGATAAGGGCGGTATCCGCGCGGATACCATGTCTCTTTAACAGGTATTCCAACGAAAGACGCTCTCGATCGGCATCCCATTGAACAGGTCTTTTTACAACAATAGGCTTAGTCTGCGCAGAGAGTTCAGATACCCCTCCGAAGACTAAGCCTATCACTGCTGTTATTATCCATGAAAGTATCTTCTTCTTAATATTCCAAGTTACTCCCATGTATCGTTGTTTTAAAAAAAGCTATTCTTAATTGTGTTGTACACTCTTGGCAATATACTCGCTCTCATTACCAAGACGGTCGATCGCACGTACGGCAACATCATACAGCGTTTTTCCATCTTTTTGCTTTGGCAATTCTAACGAAGTTACGGAAGCATCAAGGATATCAGTAGTCCACACCTCTCCATACCTCGTATAAACTACCCAAT
This sequence comes from Sphingobacterium paucimobilis HER1398, assembly GCF_000416985.1. GTDB lineage: Bacteria > Bacteroidota > Bacteroidia > Sphingobacteriales > Sphingobacteriaceae > Sphingobacterium > Sphingobacterium paucimobilis. Next base: position 189,221 of record NZ_ATDL01000021.1, on the reverse strand, counting down.
GCATCACTTGATCCGGTTGCTTTTGAAGCCATTTTGCAAATACCGTATTTTTCTGATTAGTCAACAACAACGTTGGACGCAGCAATGGATTTGCATTCAACCATGGACTTTTCGGTATCAACGCTTTTTCCTTATATGGACCATTCTTTAGGGCAGGAAGCATAGCTGGATTTTTCGTCAGCCCCGCTATACTCCAGTGTACAGCCCCAGGACTGTTCGGGACAATTTCCCGAGATGCAGCAACCTGATTCACAATCTCCTTTGTCTTATCTGCTGCTCTGACCTCTACCGTATTCAGACCTGGCCACAGGTGTCTGTTATATCTATTCTCCGACTGCCACCATTTTAGCAGCGCTGTAAAACTCTGTCTCTGTGGCTCTATAGGCCAATACAGCTGCGGTGTGAAGTAATCGATCCATCCCTCATTAAGCCACAGCTTCGCATCAGCATACAGCTCATCATACTGAGAAGAACCCGTTACACCTGAAGGGTATCCCGGTTTCCATATTCCAAATGGACTCAAGCCGAACTTCACAAAGTTCTTCTCCACCTTTATCTCTTCGTAAACACGTTTAATAAAGCGGTTGACATTATCTCTACGCCAATCTGCCCGCGACAGGCTCCCGCCATTTCTCTTATAGACGTTCCATGTTTTATCATCTGGAAAATCAGCTCCACCATTGTAACTGGCATAAGGATAAAAATAATCATCAAAGTGGACGCCGTCTATATCATAGCGTTTCACGATATCGTTGACCACCTTAGCTGCGTGATCTTGAGTGCGCTGATCGGCAGGATCAAACCAATACATACCATTACGTAACCGAACGACATTATCAGGTGTACGCTTGACCATCGACTCCGAAGTCACTACACCACCATTGGAGTGATGTGCACGGTAAGGGTTCAACCATACGTGCAACTCGAGCCCACGTTTATGCGCTTCCTGTACCCAAAATTCTAAAGGATCATAATAAGGCTCCGGACGTTTACCAATCTCACCTGTCAGAAAGTAAGACCAAGGTTCGAACTGACTATTGTACATCGCATCCGCCGAAGGGCGCGCCTGAAAAATAACTGCATTGAAATTATTCTCCTTGAGCATATCCAATAAAGCGACCGCTTCCTGTTTTTGTTGCTCTGTAGTCAGATTACGTTTTGAAGGCCAATTGATATTAGCGACAGTCGCTACCCAAGCAGCACGAAACTCACGTGGAATTACCGGCAAGTCAACAACGAGGGACTCTTCTTTCACCACTTTTACGGGGGGCGCCATCTCTGCAGACGTTGCTACCAATGGTGGCTTTGCCTCTTTCTTGGGTGTATCTTTCTGCACAACGACAGGCGCCTGTGGATTTGATACTTCTGTCTCGGCTTTCTTTGTATACTGTGTTTTCTTATTCTTACGCGAACCGCAAGAAAACATAAATACCGAAATTAACATTGCAGCGAACGCTGCGCTTTTAATCGTCTTTAAAGTCATAGTATGCAAAACTACACTTTTTTCGTTAGCCCTACTCAACTTTCTTTCCTTCAAAATACACCTCCTTCACTTTATACTGCTGATCAAAAATCAGCACATTTGCCATTGCTCCCTTATTTAAGTGTCCAATATCTTTTCGTTCAATCAATCGAGCAGGATAAGTAGTCCCCATACGAATAGCCTCATCCAATGGGATCTCTGCTTTCTCTACACAATTCCGAATAGCGGCCAACATACTCAAAGCCGAACCACTCAGGGTTCCGTCGGGAAGCACGTAATGGTCTTCATTGAACAGGTGCTGATAAATTCCCGAATTACAGTTAGTAACCGCGTCAGTGATCAAAAACAAACGTTCTCCCAATTGTTTTTTACTAATCTTGACCACCTCATAATCCACATGGATACCGTCTGCCACAATCGAAGCACACACCGCCTTATGGTTAAATACTGCCCCAGGCACTCCGGCCTGTCGATGGTGCAAGGACGACATGGCATTCCAAAGGTGGGTTGCCGCTTTTATCCCCTTGTCAAATGCTTTCGAAGCTTCTTGAAATGTAGCATCCGTATGACCGGCACTGATCAAAACGCCTTTCGACAGCAGGTAATCTAGACACTCCTGCGCCAACAATTCGGGAGCAACAGTTATAATCCCGACAACATCTTCATTACCTTCAAACAGATGTCTTAATGTAGACAGGTCAGCTTTAACAATCAATTCTGCGGGGTGGGCACCTCTCTTCTTCGGATTCAAGAACGGGCCTTCCAAATGCAGTCCTAGTGCTACACGAGGCGAAGCATCTTTAAAAACACGAATAGCCTTATCGAATACTTGAATGGTATTCGTTGCCAGTGTCAGGTAAAAAGAAGTACAACCTTGTTTTAATAGGGTCTTCTCGATATAATCCAATGCGTCGGCACTCAAAGTCTCAGAGAATAGATTCCCCCCGGCACCATAAATCTGTAAATCGATAAGGCCAGGGCAAATATGGCACCCCTCCACATCCACCTTTTCAAATTCATCAGAGACCTCACTGACAGGCACTGTTCCCATTACTTTATCGCCCGAAATCAACAGCGCTTGATCTTTTATAATATCATAATCAGAATAGATTGTTCCGTTATGTAAAGCCAGCTTTCTTTCCATAGTGCAATATAAAAAACTTTCATGATTCCTTCTGTTCACCAACAGACATGAAAGTTCTTGATGTCCATTAAAGACAGACACTTTCAGAAAAAAAAGAAGGTTTAAAATAGTCCTTGTCAGGACGGGACCTTCATTTTTGTCTTGACACAAAAACGAAGCAAAAAAGTCAAGGCTTGGATATTGTTACGCTAAAAACAGTTCGAAATCCAGAATGTATTTGAGCCGTTTCACTTCTTAAATCCATTCTCGTTGGATTTCTTCTGTTTTCTTAACGCGACAACATCCTAGGCCGGTTTGGAGCCTGTGGATAGCAAAAGGAATAAGCAATCAATAATCTACACGTGAAAAAGACGACCTTGTAACATATGGAGACTAAGGCCGTAAAGCTATCACACAGATTATCGTACATATTGCAGTAACCAAGGATTTCCAGTCTATGGGCGGGGCAGTGTTGTCGCGACCTAGGAAACCGCACGTATAGCTTTATGTGCCATGATGAACATAGGTTACACAGTCTTGACTCTTTGCTTCTTTCTCGTTCAAGGAGAAAGAAGAGCCCTGTCGCGGCTCGAGCGACAAGAAGATGTTGATTTTAAACCTTCTTAAAACTTTGACCTTATCAATTTACCATCTGTTCAAAAGTAATACAGAAAGTTTGTAACTTCGTTTCACACGAAACCGCAGACTATGGAGAAATCAAAACAGCATACAAACGGCAGCATAAAAGCCATGCGTATTATCAATACCATTGCTATTAGCGTTTTTGTCTTAGGAATCCTTTATAAAATATTTATAGCTAAATAATAATGTCACAAAAAGAAATCTTCAACACAGACAAGGCTCCTGCAGCGATCGGACCTTACAACCAAGCTATCAAAGCAGACAAAACATTATATGTATCCGGTCAGGTACCTTTCAATCCAGAAACGATGGAGTTGGTCACTACGGGCGTAGCAGATGAAGCCCATCAGGTATTAAAAAATGTAGGCGCCATCTTAAATCATGCCGGCTACGATTTCAAAGATGTTTGCAAAGCGACCATCTTCTTATCCAGCATGGATGACTTCGCTACAGTCAATGAAGTGTATGCGCAGTACTTCAACGAGAACCAGCCTGCACGTGAGTGTGTAGCAGTAAAAACATTGCCCCGTAATGTAAATGTCGAGATTTCGGTTATCGCCTGGAAGGCATAGCTCCAATACCACAATCTTTACAACCGAATTTTAGCCCTGTCCAGACAGGGCTTTTCTTTTATTAGAAATAGCTGTAGCGATTTCATACCGATCACCGTACTAGTTATAATACAACTATAAATTCAAAAAAAATGGCAAGAACTAACCTCTTATTTTGCTGCTTATTGGGTATTATCACCTTATTTGCTGCCTGTAACAAAGACGACAATAACGACAAATACCATGAACTCATTCGTCTTGCTGACCTCAAATTGCAAGAAGCTATCAAGTTAGCGGAAAATCAACCTTGTAAACCGATAGAAGAATGGCGGATAGACACACTCCCCTACCGATATGTGCCCGTACATCCCAGTTTTGAAAAAGAATACAACAGCCTTATCAAAGAATACCGGGAACTATCCGAGCAGGCATACAAAGCTTACAAACCTGGAAAAAATGACCCTTTAGTATATAACACTACACCAGTTGAGTTGGCTCCCCACTTTGGATTACGCTGCAAAGAAGGTAAAATGATTGTGGCCAACGCAACGGACCTTGAACTCACCGAGATTGACCAATTATTAGATGAACTATTTCCACAAGTCGTTGGCTATTTTAATGATGTTCCTTGTACCGATGCCAGTAAATGGTCTATCGCTACTATTCTCAAGGACTGTGAATTTATACAATTTCCCGTTATTAACACCCCTGATTCTCGTGCTTTCGGAGAATTAGCGACCAAATACAGCCACCTTTATCAGGTTAAAAAATACCGCACAGAAATGGATTGTCCAAGCAGCAATGCAAACCCTGCAAAAGAAGTTATTTGTAAAGACGGAAAAGCTACGCTTGTTTATTAAGAAATCTTATCCCAGGATATCCCTGGAGCCCGTTGATTCAGATACGCTGCCAATTGCTGGTGCTGTGGTGCCAGCAATTGCGCATCTTCTTTAAAGATTTCAATCACCCGACTGCGAGCCTCGCTCAATATAGCCTGATCCTTCGCCAGGTCTGCAATTTTCATTTCCAACACGCCCGACTGCTGTGTTCCAGAGAGATCACCCGGCCCCCTAAGCTCCAGATCGACTTCAGCAATCTCAAAACCATCATTGGTACGTACCATAGTTTCTAGGCGCTTACGTCCCTCTTTGCTCAGTTTATTGCCCGACATGAGGATACAAAAGGACTGCTCTGCCCCCCGGCCTACACGCCCACGCAACTGGTGCAATTGAGAAAGGCCAAACCGCTCCGAGTTTTCAATGATCATAACCGATGCATTGGGTACATTGACCCCCACCTCGATCACCGTCGTAGCCACCATGATCTGAGTCTCTCCCTTTACAAATCGCTGCATCTCAAAATCCTTATCTTTTACGGGCATCTTTCCATGCACAATACTGATATGATATTGCGGCAGGGGGAATTCCCGCATCAATCCCTCCAGCCCTGCTTCTAGATAAAGCAGGTCCATTTTTTCACTCTCTTTAATCAGTGGATATACAATATAGACCTGTCTGCCCTTTGCCACCTCTTCCCGTATAAAACCAAATACACGCAAGCGCTGATTTTCAAAAAAGTGAACCGTCTTAATCGGCTTACGTCCGGCAGGCAGTTCGTCAATGATAGAGATATCAAGATCACCGTACAGCGTCATCGCCAGCGTACGTGGTATAGGAGTCGCCGTCATGACCAGCATATGCGGCGGAATCACATTCTTACGCCACAGCTTCGCCCGCTGCTCCACACCAAATCGATGCTGCTCATCGATCACGACAAAACCTATATTCTTAAACTTCACCTTATCTTCTATCAAGGCATGGGTTCCGATAAGAATATCCAATGTCCCTTCTTCCAAGCCCTGATGTATCAATCGCCGCTCTTTGGCAGGAGTAGAACCCGTAAGCAGCTTAATGGAACAGATATCATCACCGACAAGCTCTTTCAAACCATTATAATGCTGCGTTGCCAGAATCTCCGTCGGTGCCATCATACAGGCCTGACAACCGTTGTCCAAGGCGATAAGCATACTCATCAGTGCCACCACCGTTTTACCAGAACCTACATCCCCCTGTACCAGACGGTTCATCTGTGCACCAGTATTCGTATCCTGCCGGATTTCCTTGATCACCCGCTTTTGCGCATTCGTCAGCGGAAAGGGCAGTCGCTCGTTAAAAAAAGTATTGAACCGATCGCCCACCCTATCAAAGCGATGTCCCTTAAACTTTTGGGTATTGAGTTGCTTATTGCGCAGCAGACGCAACTGTATAAAGAACAGCTCCTCGAATTTCAACCTCCTCGTAGCTGCATTCAGATCGTTGACCTGTTGGGGAAAATGTATAGCCAGCAGCGCTTCCTTATGCCCCATAAGACTATGCTTTTCCAGAATATAAGGAGGCAGGGTTTCCTCAATACTATGATATACGGCTTCCAGCGCTGTCTGCTGAAGCTTTTGAATACCTTTCGTATCCAGATTGAATTTCTTTAATTTTTCGGTGGATGAATACACCGGCTGCATCGTCATATTGCCGACTTTCTTCTCGGCAGAACTGTACAGCTCCATCTCGGGGTGTGTCATCGAAATAGCTCCATTGAACTCAGTCGGCTTACCATAAATAATATAAGGACTGCCGATTTTGAGGCTTTTCCGGAGCCATGGTATACTCTGAAACCACACCAGTTCCATGCTACCCGTTTCATCCCGAAACTCCGCGACCAACCGCTTACCACGTCGCTCGCCTACTTCTTTCAGTGAAATCAAACGCCCCAACACTTGTGCTCCAATGAGATCAGCATGTACTTGTCGGATTTTATGGAATTTGGTACGGTCTATATAGCGAAATGGATAGTACTGCAACAGGTCACCAATAGTAAAGAGCAGCAGCTCTTTTTTTAACACATCAGCTTTCTGCGGACCTACCCCTTTGAGGTATTCTATGGGAGTTATTAACGATAAATTAGCCATTCCTAAGAACGGCTAATTTACAAAAAATATATAGAGGATAGTATGGTCTACTGCAAGCTATTAATCCGATTGATCAATTCTTGTTTCGTCGAGGTAGCTATATCTTGCTGCTCGATATGAATAACCGCATCGGCTGCAATAGTCACTTTCTTAATACTGTAAGCCAGCGCTCCATTACTCTCTGAGACAAAAACCACATGCAAAGACATACCGATAGGCACAAAACCATAGTGCTCTGTAAAAAATTTACCTGCCGAATCCCAAGTATCCAATTGAGCCAACAGATTAGGTTGATCCTCATAAGCAAGATACACACCTGTGTTGTCGTTATTATATCCTGCCGGAAGAGTCACTTTAATCTTTGTTTTAGGCCGCGGATCACTATAAAAACGGTCTACATTGGTCCAACCAAACGCAGTGCCCCATATCGAATAAGTTGTATTTTCACCATTCATATTCAGACCGCCTTCTTTATCTCCCGGTTCGATTTCATCCCAGGCCAAGTTTCCATCCTGATCGATAATACCATTCCAAAGTTTCATGTCATTATCCAATCCTCCGGTATGTGAAGCAGGCAGAGATACGCTAAAGACACAACCTGAAGTCAGCTCCTTATCCCCCTGTGTAATTTTGAGGTTATACTGCCCGCCAGTCACCAGCGGCTCTTTCTTGCCGTCGGCATTGATACCCATCACAGGCTTATTGGCTACAACCATATTACCACGGTCATAGATTTCGACGAATGACAATGTCGCATCGCCTGTCGCCAAAGCACCACTCTGATCACGAAGACAATTGGCACTGATCTGTATCCTAGCCCCTTTAGCTGTCGTAAAATCAAGTCCATCAGCAACTTTAAAATCTTTTTTCTGTGTCAGATCAGCCAGAGCCTTAGCTCTCATATCTTTAAAATTCGCTGTAGATGGTGCCGCTATGGTCGGAGCCGGGTCAGCACCATCATTCTTACATGAAGATGCGATAAAAGATACGGCCAGCAATGCCACTAATAGTCTGGAAGTAAAGTTTGTTTTCATATCATTATAAGTTTAAATATTGTCATTCCTTCTGTTTGTATTATGATATAAACCCGTCCCTTGAAATGTTACCCCCTATTTTATTTTTTTATAAAAAACATTCATCTTTTAATTATTCAATAGCTCCGTAAAAAAACCATTATCTTTGTTTCCTTGTTCTTAGTAGACAGTAAGACAAGTACTAAAAGATATATATGGGAAAAACGAAGATATACGACACCGCCATAAAACAAGAGACCGCCGTATTGGTATCAGTCATCACACCCGACATTTCGGAAGAAACTGCGCAGGAATATTTAGAGGAATTACAGTTTTTGGTAGAGACTGCAGGAGGAGATACAAGAGGTGTATTCACTCAAAAATTAGCGAAACCAGAGCATGCTACATTTGTCGGTACTGGCAAGCTGCAGGAAATAAAAGAATATGTAGAAGCCGAGGATATTGATATGATTGTCTTTGATGACGAGCTAACTCCTTCTCAACTGCGGAATATTGAAAAAGAATTGAAGCGTAAGATATTGGACCGCTCCAGTCTGATCCTGGATATTTTTGCCAAACACGCACAGACAGCTCAAGCGAAGACACAAGTGGAGTTGGCTCAGCTGCAATATCTATTGCCCCGTCTAACCCGGATGTGGACCCACTTGGAACGCCAACGAGGTGGTATCGGTATGCGTGGTCCTGGTGAGTCACAGATAGAGACCGATAGACGGATTATTTTAAATAAGATCTCTCTGCTAAAAGAACGCTTAAAAGTCATCGATAAACAGAATGAGACCCAACGCAAGAATCGCGGCGAAATGATCCGTGTGGCGTTAGTGGGGTATACCAACGTGGGCAAATCGACTATTCTCAACATGATATCCAAAGCGGATGTCCTGATTGAGAACAAGCTCTTTGCAACATTAGATACAACAGTGCGCAAGGTGGTCATCGACAACCTTCCTTTTTTACTGTCCGATACAGTTGGTTTTATCCGTAAGCTACCGCATCACCTGGTCGAATCCTTCAAATCCACATTAGATGAAGTTCGCGAAGCTGATGTGCTGATCCATGTCGTTGACATCTCTCACCCCGACTTTGAGCATCATATCATTGCAGTCAATGAGACCTTGAAAGACATCAATGCGTTGGACAAACCGACAATTACCGTGTTCAATAAAATCGACATGTTCAAGCCTGCGGTAGAATTTGACGAGAACGGAGAAGAAATAAAAGTAACATTAAACGACTTTAAGAACTCCTGGATGGCCAAGAACTCCGATCCAGCGATTTTCCTATCAGCGACTAACAAAACGAATATAGAGGAATTCAAAGAGAAGCTCTACGAAGTCATTTCAGACTTACATAACAAACGATATCCGTATAATAATTTGCTATATTAGGTTATAGAGTTATAAGAGTTAAGAAGTTATATAGGTATGGTAAAGTCACATAAGGATTTAAAAGTTTGGGAGGAGAGCATGCTTCTTGTAAAAGATGTATACGAAATGACCAATTCTTTTCCTCCAGACGAGCGTTTTACTTTAGGTCAGCAAATGCGACGCTCAGCAATTTCTATACCTTCCAATATAGCCGAGGGGGCTGGGAGACGCGGGAACAAAGAGTGGGTTCGATTTATCTACATATCATTGGGTTCTCTTTCAGAACTCGAAACCCAAATTGATATAGCCAAAATGCTAGGCTTCATAGAGGAAAATAAAATCATTATAGACAGAGTTACGTTCATACGAATTATGGCGACAAAGTTGATAGCTAGTCTAGACAACTCAACAACATAACTTTCATAACCTCTATAACTGTCATCACTTTACAATGAACAAAAAAGTACAATTCACCGACTGGGGCTTGGTAGACTACCAAGAGGCATGGGACAGGCAAGAGAAAATCTTTGCGGACACATTGGCTATTAAGCATGACAATCGGGTCAACGATACCAAACACCCTACCCCCAATCATCTTATATTCACAGAGCACCCTCATGTGTATACGCTGGGAAAGAGTGGACATCCAGAATACCTCTTACTGGATGAGGAGGAACTTAAAGCAAAAGACGCTAGATTCTATAAAATAAACCGCGGTGGAGATATCACCTATCACGGTCCTGGACAGATTGTCGGTTATCCGATCTTAGACTTGGACAACTTTTTCACCGACATCCACCTCTACCTGCGCACTTTGGAAGAAGCCATTATACTGACATTGGCCGATTACGGAATACAAGCCGGACGGTACGACGGTTTTACAGGCGTATGGCTTGATGCGGACAATGATAAAGCCCGTAAAATATGTGCGATGGGCGTACGAGCTTCCCGCTGGGTCACCATGCACGGTTTTGCCTTCAATGTCAACGCCGATCTCGAATACTTTGGCAACATCATCCCCTGCGGTATTGATGACAAGGATGTAACCTCCATGGAGCGAGAGCTGGGACGTAAACTCGACATGAGTGAGGTCAAGGATAAACTTAAACAACACATCGCTGACCTGTTCCATATGGAACTGCAGGATTAGAACAAAAAAAGGCACCCGTAACGGTGCCTTTCGCGTTGAAATATATTGATTTTTAAAAGTTGAACATTATTCAAGATGTTCTATTGTATCACCTCAATTCCAAAGCCATAATCTGTCAGCACTTGCGTATTCACCAGCGTATTACTATTGAGATCAAACTCGTAATAGCTCGTTTCCACGGTTGGAGTGCTCTGGCTCATGCTCGTCAGGTAATAGGTCTTGTCACACTCGCGATAAGCCGCTGAATAAAACTCCGTATTGATTGCTGCATTGATCGCCAATAGGGTGGTATGGGTTCCCGTATTAGGATTTATCTTTACCAACGAAAATCCGTTGGCATCCCTTTTTAGGGCGATTAAGCCAAGGCTCTGCGAATACTTTACTCCATAAAAAGCCACCCAATCATTAGCCTGTGAAAACGATGGATATAGATCGATATGACTTGCGGTATTCGTAGCCGTATTGACTGTAATCAAATTAGTTCCGGATAAGAAATAAAGCTTGTCAACACCATTACTGGTCGACGACATACTCTCATTTGCGAAGAAACTATGATTATCAAAAGTCCTATCCGCTACTGGTATAGGTAGTGCAGCACCCGTCGTACCGTTTTGCATATTGAAGCTATTTATCATATAATGCTCCCCTACTCCTGAAGAGGCATAGCTCTGATCCACTGCTATCACATAAGCATTCCCGTTACTGAGCGCTGGTGCAGCAAAGTTGGTTTGTACCGCATAGGCTTGTCCTACTCCAGTATTCACATCAAATTTAAGATAGGCTTCTGCACGTGATATCAACATACCATGTACCCCTGTAGCCTTATTGTAAAAAGAGCCATTAGTTGGAAGTTCAAAGGTAAGCCTATGGTCCGTGCCCACGGTACCCAAGAGCGATCCCGACGATGGATTCAGTCCGTTGACCGCAAACTTATTGTAAGCAACACTGGCCTGATAACTGCCATCAAAAGCCACGCGGAGCATAACCAGATTGTTCAGCACACACGCATCAGCTGGTTGCTCGGGCTCTACCCCTTCGTTAGAGCATCCCACGGATGCCATACCCAATAAGAGTATTAAAATAGAGTTCAATGTAAATCTTTTCATGTCATTTAATTGTTGGTTCAGTTAGATATCAACAGTACTCCGTGATTGTTACCCCTCTGTTCCATTTTATTAAAAAAATAAAAAGACCTTTCCTATCATCCCCCCTCCTTCAATAGCCCTCTTTTCCCTTCAATGAATAAAGGCACCCCAGAGAGGTGCCTTTATTTTGAACCAGTTATTCCAATGTAGGATTAAAAGTTCCTCCCCAATCTTTGTTTTGCAACAATTTGGGATTTTTATCAATCGATGTCTGTAAAATAGGAAAGAAGTAATAACTGTCTGGTACGATATTCTCCTTTGCTCCGGTGTTAGGTACCTGTCTCAGGACATATTTAAACTGATTCTCCTGCAGTTGATAGGTTTTAGCCAGTCCTCCCGCAACCGTCAGATCCATTTCTGTTCCGTCCGTATTGATGGCGATCGCTTCCACCCCGTATTTTGTCTTATTATGCAGCACGTCCAATCTCCTCATTCTTCTCAGATCCCAGAATCGATGTCCCTCAAAACAGAACTCAATATTTCTTTCTGCCAAGATTGCATCTCTAAGATCAGCCTTGTCAACTGCTTTTATTCCGTACAAGCCATCATTACCAACCTCTATTCCTGCACGCATCCGTATTTCTTTCAAAATATCCATTGCAGTATTGAAGTCACCAGTCTCATTGGCCGCTTCTGCATAGTTCAACATGACCTCAGCAAAACGCATTACCACATAATCCACGTCATACTGCGTCTGCACCTCCGTCTGTTTCAGCGATAACTTGGAGTTCTTGAGGATAAAAAAGCCACTATATCTATTCAGGTTCTCTGACGGCGTATTGGCCTTTGGATTCACACCAAAGTCATCCAGTGCTGGAGCCACGCCTACCGAAGTATACTGACGCTTGCCTGCCTTGCCCGACACTTCATAGATCTTACCGTTCCAGACAATGGACTTATCAAAACGGGGATCTCTATTCTCCCAATACGACTGTAAAAACTGTTCATCTGTTTTAAAATAGGTACTCGTAGGGTCATTGTACAACTTGCCATCCTTCATCGGAAAAGCTTTCACAAATTCCCAAGAAGGCACAGCTGCCGCCGGCCCCCTACTTTCTGACCCTGGGCGTACCCCATTATCCCAATTGGCCACTTTATTTGGATACTTGTTGATTACTGCAAATACGACTTCGGGTCCCTTCTCCTGTAAGGCAATATTCTGATAATCTGGCGTCAACGCATAGCCGTCAGCCTTCAAACGATCATAAGCCGCTTTATTGGCAGTATAGGCTTCTGCCCAATAAGCATTCCCGAAAGGGTTACTGGGATTGAACTGCGGAGACGCCTTATACAACAGTACCTTAGCTTTAAAAGCTATCGCAAAGTTACCGTCAATTTTCCCATAGTTATCACTGCTTTTGGCAATTACTTTCGGCAACAGGGCCGTAGCCTCATCCAGGTCTTTGATCATCAGATCAAAACATTCTTTGGTACTGTTACGGGTGACCTGTAGGTCATCCTTAGAGCGATCCTGAGGTGTGGTAATATAGGGAACCCCACCATGATGCTTCACCATATCAAAATACAGGTATGCCCGCATAAAAAGCAACTGTCCCAAGGCGTCATTCTTCACCTCCGCAACCAGTCCCGTCCCCTCATTGATCTTATGAATAGCCGTATTAATTTTACGTATATTAGTATAGTTCCAAGACTTGAATGTGGTATCATTTACGGTCACCGCATCCAAGGGGAAATTAATTCCGATCAATTGCTCCGAATACCTATCCGCACTAACTGACCAATTACCAAAAACCCCATACAGATTGGCCAAGTAGGCATTCACAAGATTCGGATCATTCCATACCTTATCCTCATCCAGCGAGTTCAAGTCATCAATATCGAGTACATTTTTACAAGAGGCAATAGTTAGAAACGATGCTATAATTATATAAAATATCTTCTTCATTGTCGTTCACATTTAAAATTTAACATCAATACCTACCGCATACGTTTTCATGACCGGATAAGAATCATACATTTTCTGCTCCGGATCGTGGAATTCGGTCATCTTAGAGAAGACGAATAGATTCGTCCCATTAAAGAAAACATTCACCCCTTTAATCTTCATACGATCTGTTATTGCCAGAGGTAGACTATAAGAGACATTCAAATCACGAAGACGAAGATAAGCCCCATTACGGATCCAGAAAGAAGAAGCATTAGTTCCTGATTCGACCCAATTGGCACCTACCGCACGCGGATATTTGGCTCCTGGATTTTCGGCAGTCCATACATCATCTGCCCATATCGGATAGTACGGTCTAAACCCACCTCCATGCTGACGCATACCAGGCCCATCCAGATTACTGATAATACGATCATAAGCCAATACCCCTTGGAACAATGCCGACACCGAGATTCCTTTCCACGACCCATTCAGACCAAAGCCATAGTTGATCCGTGGTGTATTATTTTCAGACAATAAGACCATATCATTGTCATCAATCTTTCCGTCTGGTCCGCCCGAGTAATTTGACCCGCGCTGATCTTTGTACAGGATCATTCCCAGGTAAGGATCCCTTCCATATGTTTTAAATCCCTGTGTTTTCAGTGCGTCCAATTGTTCTTGGGTACGTACGATGTCCACAGCCTCGAGTCCCACGATTCTATTCTCCGCACGACCCACTCTAGATCTGAAATTTTGAACACCACCGGCCCCATAAGAAGGCTCCTCATCATAGATATCCCACCTATCTTTTGCATAGCCCATGTTTGCTGTGATACCATAGGATACCTCACCAATCCGGTCATTCCAATTCAGTGATACTTCCCCACCTCGATAACTCCGGGCCGCATAGTTTTCAGGTGCCAGTTCACGCCCATACGTGTCCGGCAAAGCATTCTGCCTACGACCGAGAATATCGGTCTCCTTACGCACAAATCCATCCAATGAACCGCTAAGCCTACTGTTTAACATCGCAAAATCTATCCCGAGGTTATAACTTTTAGAAGTCGTCCAGGTCAGATTTTGCGTCGGATTATTTCCATAAGCAATCCCGTTGTAATAACGGTCTCCGAATACAGAGCCACCACTTGGCGTATACTTCTCCCGATACAGGAACTGTCCAATTCGCTTAGCCTCAACATTCAAATCATTCCCCGTCGAACCATAAGAAGCTCGCAGTTTCAGGTCATTCACCGTATTTTTTAAATCAGCAAAGAAGCTTTCTTCCGACACACGCCAAGCTGCCGACATGGATGGAAAAAATCCCCAACGCTTGTCATTTGGAAATAATGGCGAACCGTCATATCTAAAAGAAAACTCTGCAATATATCGATCGGCAAAGTTATAATTTGCACGTCCAATTATCCCTCTGCGCGAATCCACTGTTTCTTTTGCCGTCGTCGACCTAAAATTACGATCCGTTGGATAGATAAACATCTGATCTAAACTTACAATCGGGCTCTCTGCGCGAGAATTGATAAAAGTGCCGCCCTCCTTGAACTGCTCATATACCAATACGGCATCGATACCATGTTTATTAAATTTACGGCTATAGTTCAAAAACCAGTTGACCTGATATTGCCAGGTTCGCTCTGGTGTGTAATCCATAAAAGGCTGCGCCTGACTGAAGGTGAATACATTGATTTTATCCTCCGAAGGCGGAGCTGGAATAAATCTATTTCCGTTAGGATCTAAAGAAGTAAAAGTATAGTTCTTCTGGAATGTCATAAACTGTTTTTTCATATAGTCTTCCGCGACGTACGAACCAACCACTTTTGTTGACAATCCTTCGATCAATTTATCCAACTTATAATTCAGCGTAAGAATCGGATTCACCTGTCTGACTTTACGATTAACGTAGCGATCTCCAATAACCTGATCGATCACATTCCAAGCCTGCCAAGACCCCATCGGTGTCTGCACCGGATATTCGGTAGGCGTATTGCTTGGTGTTCCATCAGCATTTAGATAAAACGGATACATCTTCGGCCAGTTGAACGTCACCCGATAAAAATCTGCCACATCAAAATCGTCATCATCAGCCGACGTACTAAACGGCCAAAAGAAACGATCAGAATTCGTCTGGTTCATGGCAACATTCACATCCACACTAAAGTCATCCGAAAGCTGCGCACTGATATTGCTTCGCAGATTGAACTTTTCATGCTCCAATGTCTTATAGGATCCCAGTTCTTTACGATAGCTCACCAGATTATAATAGGTGATTTTATCGCCCCCACCATTCACTGAGATAGACTGTCGGTGACTGAAAGGATTACGCCATATCACATCATTGACACTATATTTCTTGTCCAGAAAGTAGTCAAACTCTTCCTTTCCATTCGGTGCGACAAAAGGATTCTTACGATCCCCCTGCTCCCAGTTAAACTGAGCAACCCTATTTTGATAGGTCAGCTCATCGGCAGCAGTCGTAATGTCCGCTAGCAACGTCTGTGTGGGCGCACTGAAGTTATAACTACTCTGCACATTGAATACCGGCGCTTGATTCGTCCCCTTTTTAGTCGTCACGACAACAACCCCATTACCCGCTCTCGTTCCATATACAGCGGCCGTTGCCGCATCTTTCAAGAAACTCATCTGATCCACTTCATTCGCTTCGAGCGCATCAAAAGCAGCCTTATCCCTCACGATACCATCGATAACATACAGAGGTTCCGCAAAACTGCCCCGTATACGCAGGCTTGATGATGCGCCAGCCATTCCCGATGTGTTGGTCACATTTACACCAGGTGCACGTCCAGCCAGTGTATTTGACAGATTCGACGGCGCGATATTCTTCAGTTGATCCGCATTTACCGAACTTATCGGACCTGTCAAGTTAGCTTTACGCTGCCGTCCGTACCCCACCACGACCACTTCATCCAAAGCATCGATCTCTTCTTCCAGGGTAATCTGCACCCCATCCATCTTATCTACAGTCACAAGCTGCGTCTTAAACCCAAAGTACCGTACCTCAATAACATCCCCCAGCTTACCAGCCACAGCAAAATCACCTGTTACAGAAGAGGCCGTCGACTTGCCTCCCTGTATGGCTACCGTAGCTCCAGATATCGGGTTGCCCTGAGCATCCACTACACGGCCAGAGATCGGCTTCTGCAACTTAGTAGTAGCAGTCGACCGTTCATCTCTTTTTATCACTACTGTGTTATCGTGTATGGTAAAGATCAAGTTACGTTCGCCCAATACCTTCAGAAGCGACTGGTCCAAGGTTTCATCCTTAACGCTTACGGAAGTTCGCTCGGCAGCCAACAATCCGTGCTCATACACAAAACGTACCCCTGTCTGTTTGGATATTGCACCCAAAACCTGCTCAACTTTACCGTTTTTAACATTTAACGTTACCTGACCATTGGTCGTAGCGAAGCTAGTGAACATTGAGGTTACTAAAATTAAACCTGTCAATTTCATCTTAATCAGCGTTTTCAAAAACCGTCTTTCCCTCTTGGTCAGGGACACGTCGATTTTTGAATATTTTTTAATATTCATAAATTTGTAAAGAATTTAATGGTTTATAACAAATTTGAATTCATCTTTAGCGGAGGTATGGCAGTACCTTCGCTTAGTTTTTCAATCGGTAGTGTTTTCTATCTCATATAGCGCCCTCCATGTTTTAGGTTTATTATCTTACAATTAGTTTATTCCCATCTATTAGATACTGATATCCAGTAAGGTCTTTCAGCACAGCACACACTCTCCCGAGCGTCACATTACGTTCGATACTACCCGAGTATCTTTTCTGCTCCAGTTTACGTTCGACATCCAGATCCACACCATACCATCGTTTCACCTCTTCCAGAATCGTTTCGATATCCTTATTATTGAAATTAAAGAATCCATCTTTTATACCCAGCGCGTCCTCTAGATGGCTTGATACCCCAGCATGCAGTTTTCCCTCGATTACATCTGCCTGATATCCCGCTTCTATAACCGCCTCACCATGTTCGGCTGTCAACTGCAGTCGTCCTTCTGTCAACAATACCTGTGGTTCTTTATTATCATAATTATTGACCGAAAAAGCTGTCCCCAGAGCACGTACTTGCAAGCCGTCTACCTCTACGATAAAAGGTCGCACTGTGTCTTTAGCGACCTCGAAAAAAGCCTCTCCTTTGAGCCTTATCCGACGCTCTGCCGAAGAAAATGCTGCTGAATATTCGACTTCAGATTCTGGACTAAGCCATACTTTGGTCCCATCCAATAAGACAATAGAATACGATGATCGAGTCGGTGTAATAATCTTATGTCTACGGTTACCTGCATCCGGCGTGCTCGGCCGCTGTCCCAGCTCCTTCCTTCCCAGCCGTTGAAAAAGCTTACCATCGACCTCAAAGATTGCTTGTTCGTCATTGGGGAGGACGTCATTTTTTTGCCCGTAAACCTTATCTTCAACAATATAGCTGAGCTGCTCACTGCTGGTATACCACCACAGTCCCAATAGTAAAACAGCAACCAGTGCTGCAGCCACAGATGTATACATCTTCCAATAGGATTGGAAAACAGCAGAGGGCTTTACCTCTTTAGAAACAGCCGTTTGAAACCGCTCCCATTCGTTATCGGAATCTATATTCCTTAAATCCACTGGAGTTTCGATTGCCCCTTTTTCCACTATATGCTGCAGATAGGCCTTGCCCGCTGGATATTTTTCCAGTAAGCTGCTCAACAATTCTTCTTGTTCAGCATTTAGACTATCACCTGCAACCAACATAGAGGCAAGCTCGGCAAATATAATTTTATCGGTTTCTATCATAATTTGTAACTAAGTAACTTGAAAATCAAAAAAGGGTGAGCGAAAGTTTATCTTATTCACAATAAAACTTCAACAAACTGACTATTAGATAAATAAAATTTTTAAGAAAGCAACAAGATAAAGAAGAAGTTTGCTTTTCAACAGGCGGAGGGCCCGCTGCCGTTGGCTCTTTACTGTATTTAGACTTATATTCAACAACCTAGCAACCTCTTCATATTTCTTTCCATCAAAATAGATGAGTTTACATACGTGCTGGCATTTATCGGGCAATGTAGAAAGTTCATTGTGAAGAACCCCTATTATTTCGGCACGGATTAAATCAGTGAGTTGATCTGTTTCACTCTCCTCCTCTCCCTTCAACTCAACATGTATCTTCTCTGCAGTGGCTTGTCTTCGCTTATAATTTAGGCATTGGTTTTTGACGGTACTATACAGAAAGCTTTTGATAACCCGCTCAGGACGAGCAAGAATATCCGTTCTATCCATTAAGACAATAAACGCTTCTTGTACTATATCTTTAGCGACTTCTTCAGAGTCTACGAAGGGGTACGCATAAACCGTCAACCGTACAAAATACTCTTTGAAAAGCGTTTCTATTCCCGACATGCCCAATCAATTAAGATTTTCAAAAACTGAACTCGGAGAATGTTTCCAAGACATGCCAAATTATAAATTTTTTATCGATTTCAAGCATCTGATTATCAAATCTGCAAAGGCACACAAGAATCTTTACTGATAACCAATAGGGCTATTCAACTTCCCTTAACAGTAATATACCGACTCGAAGGTTACAGGCAGACCATTTTTGAAGGTGATGGCAAAGAAGCCTGCATCCCCATTGGCGATACGGTAATAGTGGGGGTTCGCAGCCCAATCTACCGTCAGGAGATGTCCAAATTTAGTCACGAAATCTTTCTCGCTATAGCTGCCATCTATAATTTCCTTTCCAAGCACCAAAGCATGCTGCTCCGCAAAGTTAATCGAATACACCGAACCCACCATTTTGTTCTTTGCAGGATAATTCTCTTCAAATGCCAGAATCAAATCTGCCGATCGGTAGAAGAACAACGGTTCCCAACCGCATTCCGGTGAATCGGGAATATCTTTAACTTTTTTCAGATTCAGATCAGCCGCTTCCCTTTCGGAAATCTTACCATCCCAAAGCCTTCTGCCATGTATTAGGTAGTACATAGAAAGCTTACGCATTTCCTTTTCATAAACCTCATAGTCCAGATTCTCGAGCTTAGAGGCTAGAAGGAGCTCAAACTCGATATCCACCTTGGGGTTAGCCTGTCCCGATCGCTCCCAAGACTCTTTGTAATAACGTAGCGCCTGCAACATATCTGCTTTGTTGCTCGACCATCCGATTTCACGCAGACGGCTAGCCGCATTCAGTTCTTCTGTGATATCCTTATCTTTAACTTTCAGATACGCTTTCAAAAGTTCTGAATAGGTCAGTTCCATTCCCAGGTACTTGGCCTGTATATACTCCGGCTGTTCATGAAAATGATCACCTATATATACCCATCCATCATTATACAGTGGATAATAATCCAACAAAGTATGTTCATTGAGCCTAGCCTTACGTACGATCTTACCTTCGGTCGAAGGCTGATTACGCACACGCAGTTCGGCCACCTGCACATAGAGGTGCGGCCCCTGCTGACCTTCAGGTCCCCGGTAGAAATACTGAGCCGGCTCACCAGCAGACGTCTTACTGAACATCCGCGTATCCAGCGGCTGCTTGGCTATATAGCCTACATCGCCATTGCTGACCCTGATTTTGTAATGCGTACGTGTCGAATCCAGCACCGTAATCGATGCTTCGGTACAAAGGACACCTAATATGGAGTTTTTATTGTCCGGTGAAGACAGCAGGTGATCCCATTTCGAAGTATATACCGGCCTCCATTCTTTAGTCTGTGCATTTCCTAAAAACACAGCCAATACGCAGGTTACCATTCCTGCAAAAATTCTTTTACTGATACGCATCATCCGATTATCGGCGAGCCTGCCGATCTTTACTTTTTCTTTTTCTTTTTCTTCTTTTTCTCGTCCTTTCCCTTCTTCTCGAGTATTTCCACTCTCTTCTCCAGTTCCATAATATATAATGTCTGCTCGGTAACTAACTTCAAAAGTGTTTTAAACTCCTTGATAAGTTGGGTCTGTATCCCTACAAATGACATTTCGGCACCGATCATTTTTTGTCCCTGTTGCGCTGATTCCGTGACGTCAACAATAGCTTCTTTCCTCGATTGGTTACGTACCATCTCGCCTTCGCCAAGCAATAGCCATGATGGATTTATTTCAGGATACTTAGAAAATACTTTCAATAACGCATCCGAACTCAAACCTGATTTCTTCTGCTCACCTTTAAAATTAGCATAGGACATCCCCAGGTCCTTAAAAAACTCAATTTTGCTCATCTTCGCGTGTCCTGCAATCAGCAATATACGCTCTTTAACAGTAAGTGATAGATTGTCCATATAATTTGGTTTTTAATAATTAGTCTTTTCTTAGCAGCGATATTTCGCGTTCCAACAGCGCTAATTGTTTCTCCAAAGAGACAATTGTCTTCTCCTGTGATCTAATCGTCACTTCTTGAGAAGATATAACGCGCTGCATAGAATGAATGACCGCATTACTCACCCCCTCCAGCTCTGCATTTAAATAGGTTTCTGCACGATCTTCCGTTTTATTCGCCCCCTGCAACATCTCTCCTTTGCCTGTCAATAACCAATCCGTAGAATACTGCGGATAATTTTCCACCACATTCAACAACCATTTACTTTGAATATCAGTACCATTAGCTAAAGCTCTTGAAAAAACGCCCTTACTCGCACCAATTGCCGCTTCAAAAGCTGTTACACTCATCCCTTCATTATCCGCCAAAATCTTAATTCTCTTCATTAAAGAGCTCATACAAATATATTTTTCGTCAACAACTTTGTTTTGAAGATAATTAATTCTTATATTAGATTTTGAAAGAAGTAAATTATAAACACAAGCGTTAATTACCCAAAACTTACATTATGAAAAATACGTAAAAGAAACTAAAAGCGAAACACTTTAGGTATTTAAATAAAGATACCGTGAAGAATCCGATGATATATCTCGTCGATTTTTTCTCCCATGAATCAGATTTCAATCGATGCCTTGCGGATATAGATACCATCATCAATGCCTCTATAAATAAAAAAATGAGGAGTTCTAAATCGATGTTCTTTGGAGACAACATTATAGAACTCATCCGTCGGGTAGAAATTGCATACGTTATTTACAAAAAGTACAATATCCCAAAACAGAAGGAGCCTTTAGACTTTTTCTACAACCGACAGGATTATGTAAACTTTAGAGAGAACAAATCCATAACCAAAAACAATGAAGAAACACCCTACGACTCCATCAGTAAATTCTTTTCCTTTCAAAGTTTAAAAAAATGGTATGACACACTTGATACCCTGTGGATAAACATGATAGATAGAAGAGAAGAAATCGATATGCACGAAGCTCTAGGCGAAGACTACGTACTCGCAATCAGAGAGCTGTTCATGCGACTGACAATTTCTCTCCACCATATCTACGAAATAGGAGAGTTCCCTAAATATGAAATTAACGATCAGCTCGAAGAGAATGTAGTATCCAAAAACAACAATCAAAACACCAACGCGGCGACTGATTCAAACGACTTGGATACCCAGTCCAGCCCTGAAATCAGGAAACCCCAGATTGGTGACCCTCATAGAGATAGGATCCTAGAGGAGCTTAGAAAGATACTCCTTTACAATGATTTAGAAGGATGGCAGAGTGAATGTCAAATCCTCCATACAAGCATACATACAGAACACGATGACTGGAATGAGGCATTCAAAGAATCCCATCCAGGAACTACCTTTTACTTTTGTGTGTGTATTCATAAAATAATAAAATTCATCGATGAGAATGTGCGGAATATATGTGATCCTGATAAATTTCAATTTAAATCGATTACCACTCTACAATCTTGCCAACAGTTCATTCACGAAGGAAGAGTCATTACATTAAAGTATCTATCTTACTCTGAGATATCACAACCTGAATATTATTTATACCAACTTTTCGAAGAGCTTCCAGGATATGAGTGGGAGGACAAATTGAATGAAATTATAGAAATCTATCTCTCTTTAGATAATAACGAAAGTTTTGAAGGTAATGGAGGCTATTTAAAGTTCTTACAACAGCTCCAAAAATGCATTGAACTCAGCTTCATTATAGCCTTCAAAGATGAAATAGAATTCATAAGTCCAACTGAATCAGAGAAACTAGAAATGTAGCACAAAACAATCACAAACCACACACAACAATGGAAACAAAAACACACAAAATCAAAAAGCTTCGGTATCTCGCTCCAGAATACGCAAGCGAACCCAATCGATTTCTTAAGGAGATTGTACACGGTTGGGGTACCAATTGGTCTCTTAATTTTGGATTTCTATTCAGTTACTCCATGTGCCCCATGTTGGACAGAAACCGTGTCTTCGATTATGGTTTTACCTACCTTCATTTGGCGCAGATGATAGAAGCAGCCTACACTATACTTAAAATGCGGAATTGGCAACCGACATCAAAGAAAAAACTGTTTCAGTATAAAGATATTGGAGAATTAAACGCATTACTATTAGAGAAAGAAAAAGTAGATGCACAACGCATCATCTGCGATTTCTTTGGCTTTATGAGCTTAAGCGGTTGGTACAATTTCCTCGATGAGTTACTTCTATCCAGCGATATCAACAATAAAAGGCAACAGGATTATGAAATTGACCAGGAGCTCCTGATAGCCCGCGAATTCATCCTCCTACTTCCCGATGCTCTTCTACAAATCCACAAAGACAATGTAACCTATTTTCACCCTTAATCTTATTGGACATGACAACAACACTAGAAAGCAATTTTGAGATCATTTTCAAACATCTCACCGTCGACGAGATATTCTTATGGACCTACAACCGCAACGGAATCGTACAAACAATCGTACAAGTACATACGCACAACAAGCAACGCAGCAGCACCCTAAGGGAAAGATGCCAACGTGCACTGCAGCCCATGGAAGACCACTATTTTACCTTCTACAATACCAAAGAAGTACAGTCCAGAATCAACGATGGACTTGGCCGCTTATACCTCAACTGTCAGTCTAGAAACCGGATTTATGTAAATCCCGAACCGATAAATACAGTAATCCTTCCGGTGCTTGGTTCCGACGAGCTTCTTGAGCAAACAAGATCATATATAAAAAGAGAAAAGGACAAAATCACCGCCTTTATGGAAGGATACCATCTTTATTATAGCAAGGAAAACTATCCCAATGCGGCATTTATGCTTCATCAAGCGCTTGAAATATCATTACGCGTAGCACAGAAATTGTTACTAGGTGTCGAGGAGCGCTCGCACTCCCTGAAGCAGAACATAGATTTTTTCAGACCCTATGACCCCGTCTTGAGTACGCTGATCAGCACCAAAGAGGAGGAACTCGCTGTTCATAAATTAACGGAGTCATATACCTGCTCCCGCTACAAGAACAACTTTACGATGGATCTTCAGAAAATCGCGTTCTGCAAAGACATAGCTGACCGAACAATGACTTGGATAGTGGACTACGAACAGGAGCTACTGCAAGAAATAGAGGAAAAGTTTTCATCTATCCAGGAACCTCATCAACAAAGCAACATTATTAAAACCAAAATAGATATGGAAAAGTCAACAAACATCAACAACAACCACCGCGACCTTATCCACAATGCGCTGGAAACCTATGGACAGGTACATGGGCTTTACTGCTTTGCCTATGTGACACGTCAGGACAGTATGTGCAACCTACTGAATGTTCAGCAGTCACACCAGGAGATTCATCATTATTATCTCTTCGCGATTATGTCCAATCAGAACAGACCGATTATGGATCTTCAAAACTGTGTTATGCAGTTACTACCGGAGAAGATTAAAGTGACTTTAATCCAAGAGACACCGGAGCAGGTTGAAAAGAAACTGAAAAAGGGTGATGTATTTCGTACGAACCTAATGCAAGCTGGAGAGTGTTGGTATAGGAATAGGGATAGGGATAGGGAATATATAAAAGATGTAGGAGATCTTGAAATAGAAACTATAGATTGGTTAAAACTGGAAAACAAATGGAAAAATCATCAAAAGAAAGCACACGATTTAAAATATTTACCTAACGAATTTGCCTATGAAGTAGAATATGAAGCCACTATCTTTCTACTAGCTCTCTCGCTAGAACAAATTTGTTTAGGATTATTAAACACTCACCTACGCTATGCCCCACGTAGCACCAACCTAAACTACATGATGGATCTTTGCGAAGCTTTCTATCCCAATTTATGCTCAGTTTTTGTCCGTCACAATAAGCATAATCAAATTTACTTCTCCGCATTAGCAGAAGCTCAAGGCCAATATAAGCACTCCGATTGTTTCTTTGGTGGGGTCACAGAAATAGAAATACTAAACAAAAATATAACACAGTTTTCAGAGGACACAGATTACTTTATGAGAGACTATTTCCAAGAACAAAAACAGCTACAAGAAGTCAATAAAACCGAAAACATCGAACAATGCGCATAATAGAGACTAAAAAGCCTTGGTGTATCTTCGCATCGAGGCTTTTTTTGCAGCATTACACCCACTCTGTTCCCCCTTCTTGAGTAGATTTCTGCACGGGTGTTGATTCGCGGACCACATCTTTCATCAACTTTCCATTACGGATCCGAAAAACTTCCAGTATATCCGCTGCCATAAAAGCCTGACTATTGGACAAATAATCTTCCTTACCACCAGCATGCCATACACGACAACGAACCACCCCTGTTACAACAATCAAACAATTGTCCCAATCTGGCACTGAAAACTCTGTTTCTTTTGCCGGCGGCTCTTTACCTGGAAACACATGAAGTTCCTTCGAGTAGAGAAAGTCAATTTCATCATCCAATTCAAAGGGCACTTTCAAAGCATGATAACGAATGCATAGCGAACTTATCCCCTTATCAGTGCTTGCAACACGCCACAGCTTGTCGTCTAGAATTTTCACTAAAATATCTCTTTGATCCTCTCTATACCGAATCTCCGTTTGCCACGGAACAAGTCCGTAGAAGGTTCGTTTCTTATTCCAACGGAACTCTTTCAAAGTGGAGCTATTACCGTACCCTATCCGTAACTGCCCTAGCTCATGCTCCTCGTCCAGCCGAACGAGTTGACTTACCTTCTTCGTCAAACGATTAAAAACAGATCGGCTGGTCATCTCACGCCAATTTTTTTTACTGTATTGATATATCTTAGAACTCACCCTGCTAGCATAGGTAAAATCCACATTCGCAAGCTTGCTATTTTCACCAAGATTATAGTCTGCACCGCGCTTACGCAATTTTTGGGAAACAACTTCTTTGATAATTTCGTCCATAAAAGAGACAATTGGTTTAAAAAAAACTATAACAAACTTAAAACCTACAAGTTAACAAAAACTAGACAGCAGAACAAATAACACTCACAAAGTCCGTTCAAGTCTCCTTAAGTCTGCTCAAGTCCCCTCAACTCCGTTATAGCTTCGACTACGCTCCGATACACCTCCGTACCATCCTCGGGATTCCTTCGGGACAGCTTCGACTACCCTTCGATGATTCTTCGGTTACGCCTTGGCTCGAAGGCAAACGACAGCCGAAGAACAAGCGACCATAACCCGAACCTGTCTCGAACCTGTGCCCTAGCATTCTCGAAGCATCATGCAAGCACTACCGAAGGGCATAGCGTAAACCAGTACATAAAAAAATGCCTTAGATAATACTTTATCTAAGGCTGTTACATGTATGTTTGTTTTTGTGTGTTCGTATGTCAAAACTAAAATCCGTAAATATCTAACAATGCGGCATCCAACTTGGCTCCCCGCATATTGAAATCTACGATACGCCCTTCTGGATCCAGTAGTATTGCAAAAGGAATACCCTGAATGTTATAAGCTTGAGAAATTTCTCCTTTGAATCCGTTAGGATCGTTGAGCTGTGTCCAGGTCATCTTCTCCTCTTCCATTGCTTTCTTCCAGTGCTCATCCTTTTCATCGATAGAAATGCTGATGATTTTAAAACCGGAGTCCTTATATTTCTCATTGATTTTTACTAAATGTGGGATTTCGCCACGGCAAGGTCCACACCAAGAAGCCCAAAATTCTAACATACAATATTCTCCGTTAGGTACCAGGGATGATATCCTCGCTTTACCACCTTCTGGTGTTAATAACTCAAAGTCTTGGTATTTGGTATGCAAAGCCGTCATTTTAGCCCTTTCGGAGAGTTCCATAAAGCTCGTATAGCGTTCTGTACCGTACCATCCTTTTTTAATGATTTGTTGCAGATCCGTTATCTCTTCTTCAGTCAATTCCACAAACATCCCCAAGAAATTCATTCGCGCTTGGTCATAGGCTACTATCGAGGCTGGATTGCTGTGTATATATTCGAAAGTGGCGGCTTTGATATCCTTTGCAAGAGGTTCCATTGCCTTCGTAAGGCGTATTCCCTCTTCCGTATTATAAATACCATCCATCGTTGGCAGGTGGTACTTTTCCATATATTCTTTATCTAAAGCGGCTATCTGTACTCTTTTCTCTTTTAAAGACTCCTTAAAGGCTGTGTATTCATCTTCCGTTTTGGAACCTCTAACCATAGCTGCCTTTTTTTGCGGAGTATAGTAGTAGGTACTAATGCTATCAATGTGTCCTTCTATTGTAATTGGCGAATTTTCTAAATAAAAATGTGTACTCGTCCAATTTCGAGGTGAAGATTCTTTTCCTTTTGGGGTACGATCGATCACGACACGGTAGTACATGGGCGAAGGCACAGAACCCACAAATTTGAATTTCCCTTTTTTAATCACTGAGCTATCCACCTTAACATCTTCGGCATAATCATTTTTGTACAGATACACCTTGTTACCTTCTGTTTTTCCAGCGATAGTTCCTGTAATTGTATATTTCTCTTGTGCAATGGTAGCAATACTGCATAGAAGTAATGCTGCTGTTATTAATTTGTTCATCTGTATTTTTCTTTTTATTTCTTCGATCAAAAGGCGTCCAAGAAGTAAAGCAGCAAAAAATTTGTAAACTGCACCGTCATTTCGACCTTGTGGAGAAATCTAAAAACTTATAGGAGCTAACTCTTTTTAGTCCATAGATTCCTCCACTACGGTCTGAATGACGTCTACTTTCTTGGTAGACCACTCTCTTCAGTTTAAAAATTCTTTGGCATCCCCGGATTGAGCATCAATACACGTGATGGAATTTCAAACGTGAAACTGTAGTTCGCCGGATCAATACTTAACAGATCTTCATGATCGGAAGACTGTCGTGTAGCTTTTGATCCTAGTCCCAATTTTGCCAGACGTTTCATATCCATCCAACGTGCAGAACTAAATGCCAACTCCCTTCTACGCTCATTAATCACCCAATTCATGACCTCAGCTTTGCTGGACGATACCAATGGCTCATAGGCGTAGTCGGCTATCCGCAAAGCCCTGAGCTCATTAACGATATCCAAGGCACCTCCAAGATCATTATCCTGTACCAGCGCTTCCGCCTGGGTGAGTTTTAACTCGGAAAAACGTATGCCATACATTCCCCAACCGTTCTCTCCACGCATGTAAAGACCATCACCAAGATCATACGCTAGTAACAACAATCTTAGATCATCTCCTTCAAAAAGATGGAGCAGATCATTGGAATAATACACATAATAATTCATGGTATAATCTGTAGCAGTCCTCAACCAAAGCATTTCTGGATCTTCTTCCTGGCTTGGGTACTCATACGCATTATAATCTAGGATTTCGTGTGGTTCCTGCAGCGCTAGTGTTGCATATTTTTTTGCTTCAGGAAAATCTCCCATATACAGATTTACCCGGGATAATATGGCTTGAGCTACGGCCTTATTAATCCGTACTTTGTTCAGCCGATTCGCATCAAGGTAGCCTTCTGCTTCTTTGAGATCATGGACAATCTTATCCATGGTAGCCTGCAAGGTCGAACGATCTGGAGTCTTTGTAGTCACATCCGTATAGGTCACCCAAGGAATACCTGGCAGGCTACCTGCTGTGACTGGATCGTATGCTTTGGTAAAAGCAGTAACAAGTACAAAGTGTGCATTTGCCCGTTCGACAAGAGCTTCCCCCAATAGACGTTTTTTTTGTGCTTCGCTGGCATCGGTTACAGCCATGATATTATTAATAATAATATTGGCGTTATAAATCTGTCGGTATAGCGATCCCCAGATTGCAGGTGTTGCATCATTATCTACATCGATAATTGATTTCCAGAAGTAAGCGTTTGCAATTGGGTCCTGTGCTACCGGAGAATAAGAGGCATTGATATCGTCCGTAGCGTATACCAAATAATCGGGATAACAATTGGTATTGACTGCTGCATTTAATATCCCATTGAATTCCTCAAAACGCTTTGGTATCACAATACCTTTGGGCTCGACATCCAAATATTTATCGCAGGAAGAGAACAAGCTTACTGCGAAAATCAATCCTAATATATATTTAAAGTTCATGTGTTGGTCCATTAAAAATTAGTGTATAAAGAAATACTGTACATCGCCTGCCTCGGCAATGAGCGAGCCCCGGTAGCTCTATTTATGGCATCCGGATCTATACTATTATCACTAAAGGTATACTTGAGTGGATTTTGAATCTGAAAACGAACCATCGTATTAGACAGTTTGAATCTGTTTGTAAAATCTTCCTTTAGCCGATAGGTCAACACGATATCCCGTAACCGTATAAAATCTGCTTTCTTCACGAATTTGTTGGCATACGTATACCCTGTCTTCGCATAGGTATTAAAATAATTGGGTGATCCCACCACCATAAATCCAGGTATATCCGTAGTAGCCTCATCACCAGCCTGCTTCCAATAATTCAATCCTTCTTCTAGGAATGATCTATTGGTGACATAAGGATCCGGAGCCTGCGTACGCATGACATGGCCACCGTAGTACATTAACAGAAAAGATAGATCAAACTGTCCTAAACTAAACTGGTTGTTCAACCCGATCACATGTCTCGGCGCAGTAGTCCCCATATACTGCATATCTTCGATAGTAATCTCCGTATTTCCTCCGCTCGCCGAAGTACTTACCATACGGCGATTGCCGTTCTTATCCATAATTTCGGGCTGCCCTTTCTCATTTAGTCCTACATAGTTATAGGCAAACAATGCACCTATAGGCCTAGTCGCCACATATTCAATCTGTGATACCAAAGGTACCTGAGCCTCAATACCTGTAGGCTGTGCGGTCATTACCTCTTTCACATTATTAAAATTGAAAGAGCCTGTAAGCTGTGTCTTCCACGAGAAACCAGAATGTTGGATATTCGCTGATGTCACTTGCATCTCAAAGCCGTTATTGACAATAGTCGCCGTATTAGCATTGTAGGAGTTGAATCCAGAAGTCGGATCTGAGCTCAATAGACCAATAACATCAGTAGAGTTTTTCCGGTAGTAATCTAAACTTCCTGACAAGCGATATTTCCATAACGCAAAATCCAAACCTACATTGTAGGTGGCTGTTCTCTCCCAACGCATAGAGCTATTTTCTGGTGATAGTACATCGTAATATTTTTCGAACGGAAAATAAGTATAGTTTATATCTGAATTGAGAATAAGGTATTTGCCATTAGCTGATGTTGGTGTATTTCCATTCACGCCATAAGCCGTACGGATTTTCAACAATGAAACCCAATCTAGATCTTTCATAAACTCCTCCTGATGTATACTCCAATTCGCTCCGAGGGAATAAAAAGGTTTGTACCGATATTGTGGATCCGTCCCAAATAAATTGGATTGGTCGGTACGGATACTCCCCGTCAATGCGTAACGGTTCTTGTATAAATAAGTCGCATCGCCATAGAAGGATACAAAACGTCTGTCATCGTAATTTTCACCAAAATAATTTTGGTAACTTACACTAGGTATCGAAGTATTTGGCAATGTGGTATCGAAAGCAGGCTTTTGGCTGGCATTGAATGCCGTAAAGTCGATAGGCGTATATATCAATGTCTGTCCATCATATCCGAATACGGAGGTCAGGTAATTACTATTTTCGATCCGACGAATCTCAGAACCTACAACTCCAGACAGTTGATGGTCTTTAGAAGGACTGCTGTAGTTAAAATTAAACTGTCCTCGTACGGTATAGCTTTTGATAGATTCATTGTCTCTCGATAGCAGGTCTCCCTTTGGAAGTTGGTCAAATATAGGGCGTCCAGTAACAGGGGCCTTGGATGCCCTATAATTCATTAACCGTCGCATATCAAAAAAATCCTCCTGCTTCAGGCTACTGACCAAATTACGTTCATCTTCGTAAGCTCCTCCAAAATCAAAGTCTAACCAAGAGGTGATCTTGGTATTCAATCTCGCCTGAAAGCGGACAGCCGAAGTATTGGTCTTATTGTTTGCCCTAAAGACATCGGCATAGGGGTAATACAACTGATCATAGAGCCCGTTCTCTATGTTCAAATCATTATTACCGGAAATGATACTCGAAAACCGGCTACTGCCACCGAAAGTATTTACGCCCCATATTACTGGTAATGCATCACCATGTTCATCCACTAATCTTTCATAGGGTTGGAAATCGTTGATCCCCACCCGTCGATAAGGACTGTTACTTTTTCGATTTTGATAGGTTCCTTTGAAGTCCAGGTACATCAATCGGTTTAAACTATGTGTTGAGGCAAAGTTTAGCAAAATACGTTTGTTATCCGTCTCGATATAATCACCCCACTCTCCCAGGTAGTTAGCGCCCAAGAGATAGGTATGTTTATCCGATCCTCCGCTCAGGTCAAAATCAATTTGATTGGTCAATGCATTCCTATAGAATAGTTCTTTGTACTGCTGTAGATTATCAAAATCTCCCAAAGCAGCTACCTGTGCGTTCATTTCGGTCTGCGTAATCTTACCTTCTTTGAAATCAAATACCGCCTCATGCACAGGGGTCGACGCCATTAGCTTTCCGGTATATTCCGTCCTTACAGCTGTTTTGTCGATCAAAAGATTGTCCTTTAAGATAGATGCCAATGCTCCTGAACCAGCATAGTTCATGTAGCCAAAGTCCGGACGTGGCTGTATGGCTGTTGTAGCACGTAGATTGAATTTTGTTACGCCCATTTTACCCCGTTTGGTTTCGATAACGATAACCCCATTGGAAGCTCGTGAACCGTAGATGGAAGCTGCAGCAGCATCTTTCAGCACGTTGACCGACACAATATCATTTGGATTGATGTTCTGTATATCGATTTCTGTCGGAAATCCATCCAATACGATCAATGGCTTACGCACCGCATCGAAGGTCGACACGCCACGGATGGAAAGGTCATTGGACTGGGGATTGTAAACCAACCCAGCTAACTTACCTTCGAGGTTCTCCAAGAAATTGCCTGATACGGCAACACGCTGATCATAATCCTCCCGGTTAATATTAGCGACGGCCCCTGTCAATTGAGCATCGGTCAATGCGCGGTAACCTGTCTGTACAGTAACAACCGATTCGTCCAATGCGTATTGTACGGCATCAAGAACGACATGCGACAGATTACTACTGACACTCAACTCTTTGGTGTGATACCCCAACATGGAGATTTCGATATATTTGTCCCCCGGAAGCACGCCGATAGCAAATCGCCCCTGCGCATTGGTAGCAGAAGCCCGAAATGTGCCTTTCACACGTACTGTAGCATTATGAACAGGCGCACCTTCTTTATCAAACACAAACCCGACGATTTCTTTGGTTTGCTGTTGGTTAGCTCCTTTTTTCAGAATGATGGTATTATCGATTATCTCGTATTGGATAGGTAAATCTCCGATCGATGTGCTCAGCACTTCTCGAACGTCCTTCTGCTCAAAACTGACATCTTGAGCCCGCATGGAGCGTATGAGTTCGTCTTCATAAACGAATCTATAACTAGACTGTCGTTCAATTTTCTGAATCAGCTCCTTAAATGATATATTCTTGGCGCTAACATTGATCAACTGTCCATACACAGCAGCCTTAGTCTGCAAAAGTGCAGCTCCAATAAGGACACATACTAAATGGATTTTCATTAGTATTCCTCTTTTGTAATTCATAAATTTGATTGGTTTTGTTAGTTATTTAGTTCTCACGACATAGTATTAAATATTGACAGCCATCGAGGTCAGATATGTTCGAGCATATTTGGCCTCTTCTTTTGTCTATCAATGGTTAGTTTATTGTTATTTAATAATTATTTTTCTTCCTTCGATTTTAAAGCTTAAAACATCTGTAGCCTCTAATACCGCTATAACCTTAGTGAATGTTGAATATCGGGGGATACTTCCTGTAAAACGTTTCTCTTTTAGGTCTTCACGCTCAAACTCTACCTCTAGATTGTACCATCGCCCAATATCATTCATCAGTTCCTCAGCAGGTTTTTCATTGAACACGAATTCTTTATTCACCCAATCGACCTGCTGTGTCTCTCTTGATGTCAGCAGCAGTTCATTTCCTTTGTTGACGACTTGATCTCCTGGCTTCATCATAATCTCCTTACCTGTTTCTTTATTGCTCACCTTCACACTTCCGCGCAATAATTTGGTTGTGGTTTCCGACTCGATCGGATAAGCTTTAATGTTAAATTGTGTCCCCAACACGGTTACTTTTTGCTTCGCTGTACCCACAACAAAAGGTTTACTTGATTTTTGCACATCAAAAAAGGCTTCACCCAAAAGATCAACGTTTCTCTCATTTTTATTGTAGCCGGCCAATAATTTCAACTCCGAATCAGCATTCAGCTTTACCAAAGAGCCATCCGGCAAAGTGACCTCAAACTCACCTCCTTTAGGGGTCTTTATCACACTAGGTTCGACACTCTCGCCTCCATTTTCTAACTGTCGAATCTGTATTCCTCCTGTAGCCAGCTTAATAATCTCCATTCCTCCTTTGTTGAGTCTAGCACCAACAAGCATAGCCTTCAAATCGACTTCCTGCCCATTATCTGTCCGCAGAACAGCTGTCTCCTCTCCAGGCAGAATGCTGTCTAGGGAAACTAATTGCTGCTGTGCGTCTTGAGTGGTAGTCCTCATAAGGTAAACACCAACTATAAGTGTCAATACTGCAGCGGCGGCGGCAATCTGCTTCCACACAGGGGTTAGCTTCCGAACCTTGTACAACTGCTTTATCTCTTCGCGTCCCTGCGTATAATGGTCCTGTAAAATATCTTGATGGATTGACTTAGGCTTTTCTCCAACAGCCAGGTACCAACGTTCGACTTGTTCTCTCTCCTCTTCAGAGACATTGCCCTCGTTATATCGCTTTAGTAAATCTTGGAAGTTGTGGTCCATAACTTGTCTTTTGAGATAAGACAGGTAGCTCGGACAAGGGGTGTAGATATTTTTAGAAAAAAAGTAAATTTATTTTGGATCGTATGATTTTCAAGGCATTAACAATCTGTCTTTTTACAGTTTTATCGGAGATATTAAGCTGTTCACCTATTTCCTTATGGCTGAGATGCTCAAATCGACTCAGCTCAAACACCAGTCGCATCTTCTCGGGAAGAAGGTCTATTCCCTCCTCGATCTGCGCTTTCAACTCTTTTTCAAACACATACCCCTCAACGGAGCTGTAGCTTTGCTGCTGATCCAAAGTTTCTAAATAGCTGCTACGTACATTTTTCTTTTCTAAGAAATTTAGAATGTTGTTCTTTAACGAGACATATAGGTATCCGGAAAAATTCTGTAACTCTCCAATGATCTCTCTTTTCTGATATAAAGCTGTAAATGTATCCTGTACCAGATCCTTGGCTTCCTGTGCATCGTCTAACTTGCGAAGGGCGTGTACATATAATAAAGGAAAAAAGCGTTCGTAAAGCACATCAAAAGCGACATTATCTCCATTTTGAACCAAGGAGAACAGGTATTCGTCGCTATATCCGCTATAGGTTTTCATTGCTTCAGAGGAAATCCAGTAGGTAAAGATAAGGAATGTTCCTCTTTATAGGTATACACATTATAGGGGTATACCCATTTGGCAAAGACTTTAGCAATAAAACTGGCGATCAATAAAGGGATAAACAACTGAATACCATTAGGTACTACACTCATGATGATAAACAAAGCCGCAAACGGTGCATGTATAGCGGCAGAAAGCATCGCCACAGCACCAAACAGTGCAAAATTAAGCAGGATTAACTCTGTACCGAACCAATGGTTGCACAGCTGGGCAAATAACATCCCCAAGAAGGCTCCCGCAACGATACTCGGTGCAAAGACCCCGCCGTCTCCACCAACACCCAGTGTCAATGATGCGGCCAGTGGCTTAAGAAATAGCAACAGCATCAAAGGCAGCCATGTCAGTTGGCTCATCGGATAGAGCTGCCCCAAGGTGAGCAATTCATGCAACCCAACATAGCTGTCGCCATAGAGCTGAGGCAGGAAGAATATTAAAGCACCTACCGTTATCGCCCCCAGATTGACCCGGATAAAATTGCTTTTGATCGTCCCAAAATAGTGCTTGGCATAGATGACCAACTTGGTAAAATACAGCGCTAAAATCCCTCCCAATATCGCCAACAGAAATATATAAGGCAAGGCTGATAAGTTCCAATGTGTCACCTCAAAAGGTAAGATCGGCTTACCATCAAAAAAATAGACAAATGCATAGGCTAAAATCATCGACACCATACCACTGAATAAAAGTGTTTTGCTGAACCGGCGTGCGATCACTTCAAAAGCAAAGAGCAGACCACCTATGCCACTTCCAAACAGTACGGTAACACCGGCCGTAACCGCAGCACAAATCAGTTCGGTCTTAAACGCCCAAGCTGAATGTATCCGCTTATAGGCCTGATTGCCTACTGTCGCAGTAGCGACCACCGTAGATACCTCCACTCCGGTCGATCCACCAAAGATGACGGTTAAAAAACCATTGATAAAATGAGACGGAATCTTAAAGAACGGCAGGTGATCTTTTCGCGTTTCTAACGTGGTATAGATCTCCTTAATTCCTTTGTTCTTACGATTCTGAAACACATACTTACGCAGAAAGTAGATGCTTGTAATCCCGATTGACGGCAACAGAATAAATAGAGCGGCCTGTTGCCCCTGAATATAATGATAGATATAGTGTTGAAAAAACTCGGTCAGATGCTTTAGACTAAAAGCCAATATACAGGATATTAGACTAACAAGGACGACGGAAAGAAAAAGCTTGAAATAGTTGTAACGAATGACACGCTTCCGAAATGTTTGTTGTTTTAACATATTGCGTTGAAAATGACCGTGCAAAGTTAAAACTTATTGGGGACTTTTTTAAAACTGTGTCAACGTTATCTGCTGTTCTACATACACAAACCTGGATATAGTCTGCATGGCCGGCACGTATTCGTACAGCGGTGTTTCTTCTGTCCGTAACGCAATGGATAGTTCAATTTCTTCACAATGTGGTGCAAAGGTCTGTTCAACGATATCCACGGTATTATTCTCGCCGGACAGATGCCCCAGGATAAGGTGCCGGAGTCGTGGGCTTCTGTTCTCTAACAGTAACTCCAGTGCTTCTCTATTGGATATATGGCCCCAACCGGAGCTGATCCTATTTTTGAGGTAATAAGAATAACGCCCTGTACGCAACATCTCCTCGTCATAGTTGGACTCCAACAACAATACATCCGAGTGCTGTATGACATGCTTCACATTGTCACAACCTCGCCCTAAGTCAGTTAAAATGGACACATTGGTCATACCATCGGTAATCACAAAGCTACAAGGCTCTTTGGCATCGTGATACTTGGGAATACCGATTACTGTCAGATCTCCGACGGCGGTTCGCGCATCGGCATTGATGATATGCACTAAATGCTCTGGCAACCTGAGCTTGGTCCCTTTGTATGTTCCTTCTGTCAGATAGACTGGTATTTGATACCGCTTACAGAATACCGAGAGTCCCCGGATATGGTCACCATGTTCGTGGGTAATGAAAATAGCTTTGATCCCAGCAGGAGATAAGCCCAACTTGGCCATACGCAGTTCCACATGCTTGGTATTGATTCCTATATCAACCAATACAACATCCTCTCCCTTGGCTACATAGTAGCAGTTCCCGTTCGACCCTGAAGCTATTGCGGCATATTTCATATGTATTTAATTATCTTCGATGAGCTCGCAAGCTCGGTTTGTCTTTTATCTGTCATATGGAATATCCAAATTACATCAGTAGTGTTTGTGCAGTTCTGCTACATAGATATTTCATATGTATTTAATTTTTTCTTTAATGGCCATACGGAATACTCATGGGTGTTTGTGTTTCGCTAAACATGAGTATTTCATAGTTGCAAAAGTAAAGAAAAAAGCCTTAGCTTGTTAGGCTAAGGCTTTTGAACCTCTTATATTAACACTCCGGTAAGCTCAACGGTACTTTTACCGCTAGACCGCCATCGGCTGTTTCTTTGTATTTGACATTCATATCCTGAGCAGTCTCCCACATTGCAGACACTACCGCATCTAGACTAACTTTTGCTTTATCGGGGTTGGATTGTAACGCCAATTGAGCTGCTGTAATAGCTTTAATCGCCCCCATGGTATTACGTTCGATGCATGGTATCTGTACCAATCCGCCGATCGGATCGCAGGTAAGTCCCAAATGATGCTCCATAGCGATTTCTGCAGCCATCAATGCTTGTCGCTGGGATCCTCCCAAACACTCCGTCAGCGCGCCTGCGGCCATAGCTGAAGATACGCCGATCTCGGCCTGGCAGCCTCCCATAGCTGCTGAAATAGTCGCATTTTTCTTAAAAATAGATCCTATCTCTGACGCTGCCGCTACGAACTGTATCACCTTATCGTCCTCATAGGCATCGTGAAAAGTGATGTAATACTGGAGTACAGCCGGTATAACCCCTGCTGCCCCATTGGTCGGCGCAGTAACAACACGTCCGAAAGACGCATTCTCCTCGTTGACCGCGAGTGCAAAACAACTCACACAGTCTAGGATATAACCAAAGTCACGTCCACCTTGACGAATAGCGTCAATCCATGTGTCATAATCTTTATATTCACGTCCTTTGAGCATGCGCTTGTTCATCTTAGCGGCACGACGTTCGACATGCAATCCTCCTGGCAAGACGCCATCGGTATGACAGCCCTTATAAATACATTCTTTTATAGTCTGGAAAATACGTAAAATACCGTCTTTGGTTTCCGACTCCGGACGCCAAGCACACTCATTTTCCAATACGATCTCCGAAATCTTCAATCCTGTGCGCATACAGGCACTCATCAATTGTTGCGCAGTATCAACCGGAAAAGCGAGATCAACTTCGGAAAGCACGGTTTCGGAATCATTTTCTTGCACGACAAAGCCTCCACCTATAGAATAATAGGTTTCAGAAATAGCCTTACTATCCGCCAAAAAGGCTTGGAAGGTCACCGCATTGGGGTGAAATGGCAAGCTCTGGTCAAATAGGAAAAGAAGCTGCTCTTCGTAACTAAAATCTATTTGATGGCTGCCACCCAAAACTAGCTTTCCAGCAGTTTTTATATGCTCTACTTTAGGCATCACCTGTGATACATCAAAAGTCACAGGATCATCCCCACTGAGGCCCAACAAAACGGCAATATCTGTACCATGCCCCACCCCTGTCTTGGCTAGAGAGCCATACAGAAGGATATTGACCTGTTGCACGCTTTCAAAAACAGCGGTATCTACAAGTTTCTGTACAAAACGCTGCGCCGCCCTCCAGGGGCCCAAGGTATGCGAACTCGAAGGGCCGATACCTATTTTAAACATATCAAATACAGAAATTTGCTCTTGTGCCATTACCGATAACTTAAGTCTATTTTATAAATCAGGTTCAAAGTTATCATTAATATGAATGAAATAAAAAGAAGCGCTCACAAAAGAAGAAAATGTTTACATTCGGATGCCTTTGGAGCCGATCTTTGGGAATTCTTTCGGTAGGGAGGTAAGTTATCATGTTAACGAGTGATTGTGTTAACAAGTTATCGAGTTATGGAAATTATGCAGTGATGGTGTTAAGAAGTTGGATTAGGTTAGGGGGTAAAAGAAGAAAACCGTAAAACTGTTATTCTTTTAACAATTTTACGGTTTCAATAAACTATCGTTTTTACGATCTAAACACCTTTTCCGTAAGCGAATTCTTTGCTAACTGTAACGGGCAATTTTCCTGTTGCTTTGATCTGCTTCAACAATACTTTCAATGCCGCACGTTGCATAAAATCATCATTTTGGTAAGCTAGAATGATCGATGCACTACGTGCTACGTCAACGGAATTGATGGCATATGGATTGGTAAACATGACGGTTATGGTACGTCTCCCTGCCATTTTATCTATGAATTTCTTGACTGGTTCTTTTATATCCAATTCACTACGCGGACGGGAGCGATTGTCGTGTATGGCCAATACAATCTGCTTATGATCTCTGATAACTTTCACTAAACTATCCAACTCTTCTTGTGTCTCGTTGCCTTTAATGTAAAAGTTTGTTCCCTGTGTCAGCTGTAAACTCAATCCTTTTTCAAAATCCTGACCTTGATCTATACCGATACTGACCACAGCAGTTTCTTGCTTAGGATCAAATGATTGGATACGTTTGTTTGATTTCAAAACGGTCACTGACGCATCTGCCATTCGTTGAATCAAAGACTTTGTCGCTGGTCTGTTCAGATCATTGATCAGTCCGTTACGATTGGTGGGACGGTAATTGTTCAATCCCAACCAGTATTTTGCAGCTAAGACACGTTTGACACGTGCATCAAGCTCAGCTTGTTTAATTCTTCCACTTTTGATGGCCTTTTCTACAAGATCAATAGCACGGCCACTATTCTCAGACACTTCCAATAAATCGTGTCCAGCTTCGATTGCCATTACATCGGCTTCTCCATTGGGGAAATACTTCTTAACACCTTTCATATCCATCGCATCAGTCACAGCAAGCCCCTTAAACCCTAACTCGTTACGAAGCAAATCTGTAACGACCTTACGGGAAATAGAAGAAGGCATATTAGGCGTATTATCCAAGGCCGGAATGTTCATATGGGCTACCATTACCGCAGGTGCGCCTTGTTTGATCAATTCTTTGAAAGGATACATCTCTAGTTCTTCCAACCGTTTTTTAGAGAAATTAAGCTGTGGCAAATCATGATGCGAATCCACATCCGTATCGCCATGTCCTGGAAAATGTTTTAATGAAGCAATAATACCACCATCAACCATTCCATCCATATAGGCTTTGGCTTTGTTAGTAACATTCACTTTGTTCTCTCCAAAAGAACGGAATCCAATCACTGGATTTTTAGAATTGTTGTTCACATCTACCACAGGAGCAAAATTAAAATGCATGCCCATGCGTAGAAAATCTTTGGCGATTTCGCGCCCCATGTCATAGATCAGGCTATTGTCCTGAATAGCGCCCAATGTCATCTGATAAGGGAAAGACTGTGTTGAGTCTGGTAGACGCATCCCTAAGCCCCACTCCCCATCGAATGTGATTAATAATGGTACTTTCGTGAGTTTTTGGTATTGATTGTACATGTCAACATGCCGTACGGGACCCCCCTGAAAAACGACCAATCCACCAAGTTGCTCTTTTTGGATCACGGTCGCTACAGAATCGATATATTTTTGTCCCAAATTGGTATGTGCACGTACCAAAAACAATTGTCCAATACGCTCTTTGGGGGTTAGACTATTAAAAACCGAGTCCACCCATTGGTGTTGCTGATTGATAAAAGGGACAAAGGCTGGTTTCTTCTGTGCGAATCCCGCCATTGTCAAACCGCACAAAAATGCACTGGTTATAATTGACTTTAGCATATTATTTGTTTTATAATTAAGGCTCTAAAATAACACTTTATATGCAGAAGTAAAGCATAATATGCAAAACTTTTACACAATAATGCATAAAAACGCATTAAATCAAATTATACTTATCCTCCAGCATGATTGCCAGATCCATGGCGTTTGTGATATCACCACAGGCTTCCTTTTTCCAAAGCATATCGATAATAAGCAGCATAAACTGTGTTTCTAGCTCGGGTTCTTTATATCCCAGCTCCTCAAAGGCACGCTGTATGATGGGATGTACGGGCTTCATGAACTGCTCGTGCTGCTGTCTGGAGAATGGTGTGTGGGACAATCTTTCCTGTAATTTCCAAAACAAAGGCTCGTCCGAGACCAATTTGCTCGGGAGAAATATCATCGTTCTTAAAAAGTCCTTTGCATTTTTGTAGGTCATCATCCCTCTATGGTGTTGCAATACTCTTCTATACCCCGATTTTATCAAGTGTGCCAATAACGCATCCTTATTCCCAAAATGCTTGAAAATCAAAGCTTCTGACACCCCTGCCAACGCAGCGATTTCCTTGGTAGAAGTAGCCGCATACCCATTTTCAGCAAACAGAGACAAGGCTGTCTGCAGTATTTTTTCCTTTCTACTTAATGTGGTCTCCTTCATATTACAGTTTAGAACGGTACAAAGATATTGATTTTAGACCCAGAATACGATAGTAGGGTTTAACCGAAATGTCATTTTCGAGACGTCATCTGAAATCTGCGTTTTCCTATCAAAAGATACAAATATGGAGACTTTATTTAATTGAATCTATTACAAGAACAACAATTAATATATATTTAATATCCAGCTATGCTTTTTATCCCAAAAATTAGCTATTTTTGAGATAAAGTATTAAACACTAAACCTTTTGAAATCTAATACCTTCACTCTTTTGACAGCTTTGCTCTGTCTTATACTCAACGCTTTTGCCGTAAGGGCTCAGCATGTATTGTCGGGCAATATCGTGGACAAGACCACATCCAAGCCTTTGTCAGGTGTGACGGTACGGGCAATAAACCAAAAGGATTCCTCCACTATCAGTATATCTTCCAATGCAAAAGGTGTGTTTTCGCAACAGAATCTCAAAAAAGGAGATTACACGATCAGCACCAACATCATCGGCTTTAAGACGGAATCCAGATCGATTTCTATTGAAGGTAAACCTGTCTACCTCTTTTTTAGACTTGAGCCTTCAGAAATTGCGATTGAAGAGGTCGAAATCATTGCCGCCCCTGCTATTGTTTTAAAAGGAGATACAATGGAGTTTGACGCCAAGAACTTTTCTACTCGAGAATATGCCGAGGCGGATGAACTGGTGGCTCAAATCCCTGGTGTGATGATTGATGAAGAAGGTAATGTAGAGGCGCATGGAGAAAAAGTGACACGTATCATAGTAGATGGGAAGGAGTTTTTCAGTTCGGATCCCCGGATTGCCTTAAAGAATCTTCCTGCAGAAATCATTGCCAAAATCCAACTGATTGACGAGAAGTCAGAACAAGCTCGATTCTCAGGCTTTGATGATGGCAAACGCAATAAGATAATCAACATTGTCACTAAACCGGACAAGCGACATGGGCATTTCGGAAAATTGAACGGAGGAAAGGGGGATCGTAATAAATTTGGTATCAACGCATCTTTGAACACATTTGACGGAGACAAGAAATACGCCGTCAACCTGATGGCCAACAATATTAATGAAACCAACTTTGCGGAACAAGGTCGCGGTGGTAACCGACGAGCCAACAACAATACAGAAAGAGGTCTTTCCACGACCTACGCTGGTGCCGTTAACTTTACCAATACCTACTTGCATAAAAAAATGGAAGTCAGTGGGGACTACAACTTTCGCTCGCTCTCCACATTGACCAACACGATATCAAATATTGAATACCTGAGTGAAAAACGGGCAAACCAATTTGGTGAACAAAAAAATCTATCCGACGATCTGAACAAGGAGCATAAGTTTAACGCTCGCTTAAAATGGAATATCGATTCGACTAATCGGATTGACTTTTCACCAAACTTCCGGTACACCGAAGTACACAAACAGAATAGTTCGGATAACCGAACAGATCGTTATCACACCGACCCGATCAACCATTCTATACGTTCGGGCGATAGTAACAATAAAAGTTTTAATATCGGCGGATCTCTCACTTACATGCATCGGTTTGCCAAAAAGGGACGTTCACTATCGTTGAGTATGAGCGGCAACAAAAGTAATAACGATGCACTGGGACTTACACTCGCCACCACGTCTTACTACAAAAATGCGCCCACAGGAGGTTGGGGCGATACAGACCCCACTATAAGTCGAATTGACACGAACAACAACCGCAGTTTGACAGAGGGGTACGGATCCGGTATAAATAGCCGTCTTTCCTTTACAGAATCGATCTCTCGATACAGTCGGCTGCAGGCTAATTATAACTTTAGGAACACAGCAAACTATTCCAATCGAGAGACGTTCCAGTTTCTGGCCGAAACGGGACAATTGGGCAAATTAAGAGATCGCCTTTCCAACGAGTTCCGAAATGATTACAATTACCACAGTGGCGGACTGTCCTATTCCTACAACCGAAAAGATGTATTACGTATACAAATGGGGCTGAACTATCAGAATGGTATCCGCATTAATAATCGCACTGTCCCTATCAACCTTCGGACGACTGCAGATTTTAACAGTTTACTCCCTGAATTCACCACCGTGTATAAGTTTTCCAAGGACAGAAATGTGGAATTCAATTATAACACCCAAACCAATACACCGAATATCAACCAGCTTCAGGATTTTGTCAATAATAGCAACGAACTACGCATTACTAATGGCAACCCTAACCTTAATCAGGAATATGCGCATACTTTAAAGCTTCAATATAAAGATGTCAACAAGAATTCGGGGCGTACACTAACGACGAATGTAAACTTTGAGTATGTTAATAACAAAATCACAAATTCCATATTAACGACCAACCGGGATACGACACTGGTTTTTAAAGATACATCTTTCCGACTGGGTGCTGGCGGGCAATACACCGTGCCCATCAATATCAACGGCGCCTATAGCTTCAAACTCACGAACAGTTACGGATTGCCCATAAAACCGCTTAAAGTCAATGTACATGCCAACACAAGAGTGTTTTTTGACAACGATCTCGCTGAAAGCAATGGCGAACTGGTCAATAGTACGTCTTATGGATTTGGACAGAGTATCGGGGTCAACTCGAACTTTAGCAAGGAATATATCTTTTCCCTAAGCTACAATATCAATGGCAGATACACACGC
Source organism: Sphingobacterium paucimobilis HER1398 (assembly GCF_000416985.1). Classification (GTDB taxonomy): domain Bacteria; phylum Bacteroidota; class Bacteroidia; order Sphingobacteriales; family Sphingobacteriaceae; genus Sphingobacterium; species Sphingobacterium paucimobilis. Next base: position 145,872 of record NZ_ATDL01000021.1, on the reverse strand, counting down.
AACCCCCTGGGTACGTTACCGCGATATGAGGTCTTTACGCATAGGCTCAACAACAATATTACCATCGAACTCCTCAAGAAACTTGTACTGTCTTCTCAACTTACATATTTGCTGAACGGCGGAATAGGGAGCGCCTCTGCTATAGAAACGACCTTATGGCAAGCTTCTATAGGCTACAAACTTCTTAAACGCAGAAATGCGGAACTGGCACTAAAGGGTTTTGATTTGCTAAACAATGCTCAAAATGTCAGTAGACGTGTCAATATCGATAACATTTCGGATGTGACCTCAAATACATTAAACCGCTATTTCTTACTGTCCTTCACTTATAATCTACGTCAATTTGGCAATAATGCAATGGGTGGAAAAAAGGATTCTAGAAAAAAAGCCCCCCTGCTTGAATAAAAGCTTGCTTTTTATCCATGTATTGTTCTCTATCTATAGGCTTTGTCGCTTTCGAGAGGATAACGGTTCTATACCCTAGACTAAGCGCATCCATTGCGGTAAAGTGTACACAAAAATCTGCTGCTAAACCACACACGTGAACTTCTGCTATGGATCGATCCTGCAAATAACCATGCAACCCGGTGTTTTTACGTCGTCCATTGTCATAAAATCCGCTGTAACTATCAATTAAAGGATCTACGCCCTTTCGGAACACTGCTTCTATGGTTCTCTGTTCAAGACTATCCGACAATTCGGCTCCCTTGGTCCCCTGTACACAGTGATCTGGCCATAGCACCTGCTCCAAACCATTTAGATCAATCTGATCAAAGACATTGTGCTCTATATGTTGGGAGGCAAAGCTTTGATGTAAAGAGGGGTGCCAATCTTGGGTTGCAATGACCAAATCATATTTGGACTGGACGCTGTTTATTACTTCTATGACCTGATCTCCATTGGGAACTTCCAGTGCTCCTCCGGGCAGGAAATCGTTCTGAATATCAACAATTAATAATGCCTTCATTTGTATATTTTTTAACGGATCTCCTATTCAGGAGATATTAACCAGGAATGGCATCCAAATTTTATACCATAATTGTTCTCAAAGTACATGCCCCCTTAGCACCATATACTCCTATTTCAAAACATTAAGTTAGTCAATATTCATAATATAGCCAATTCCTCTCACGTTGGTAATCTTGATACGTGCATCTCGTGCAAAATATTTGCGTATTCTACTGATAAACACATCGAGGCTACGTCCTGTAAAATAGGTATCGTCTCCCCAATAGGCTTTAATAATATCTTCGCGTGGCACCACGTTGTCCCTATTCTCAAACAACCTACGAACCAGCTCTATCTCTCTATAGGACAGCTTTTCCTCAGCATCGGCATGCCTCAGGACATTTTTATTCGTATCCAACACATAGTCCCCGATTACATACGTCGCGTGAACAGGCCTCTTGACTCGCCTAGAAAGTGCTTCGATGCGTACGATGAGTTCTTCTATCTTAAAAGGCTTACGGATATAATCATTGGCCCCTAAATGGAACCCTTTGACTACATCCTCCGTCTGGGTGAGTGCCGAAAGGAACAATATAGGTACATGGGGATTGGTCTTTCGAATTTCAGCCGCGGCAGTAAAACCATCCATCAATGGCATCATCACATCTAGAATAATAACGTCTGCATTTTCCTTTTTAAAATAATTCAATGCGTCTTGTCCGTTCTCCCGGTGTACCACCTCAAACCCGTGGTCTTCAAGACTGTCTGCAACAATCAAGGCTAAACTCAGTTCGTCTTCGACATATAGTACTTTTACTTTGCTCATTGTTTTGGAATTGATAAAATAAATACGGTGCCTTTTCCCAAGACACTATCCACTCTAATAGTACCACGATGCTGTTTTACCACTTGTTTGACATATGCCAAACCTAGGCCAAACCCCTTGACAGGATGCAAATTTCCGTTTGGCACCCGAAAGAACACCTCGAATATATCTTTAAAATAAATGGGATCTATACCATGTCCATTATCAGAAACCGAAAGTATAACCATTCCTGCCTCTTCCTTTAATCCGACTTGTATCTTGACGGTATCTCCAGAATACTTGATTGCATTATCAAATAAGTTACTGATCACATTCTTGAGATGAGCGGCATCAGCGACAAGGGTCAGTCTCGGCAAGCTACCCACAAAATCAATACTTACATTTTTCTTGGCTCCCAATTGCGCAATTTCGACACCTTCTTCCAACAACTGTACGATGTCTATGGGGTCCCTTCTTAGATTCACTCCTGTCACCTCATCGATATCAAGCTGCAGCACTTTTTCTATCATATTGGCCAGATGCTCCAGCTCTCGATGAGAAATACGCAAGTATTGCTCCATCTTCTCTTTATCGTCCCTCGCACCATAACGCTGAATAGACTCCAATGCAGCCATCACCGTAGCGACAGGTGTCTTCAGTTCGTGGGTCATGTTGTTTACAAAAGATTTGCGCAACAAAGCTAACTTGTTCTGTCGATTGATCGTCCATAACAAGTATATAAAAGCACCAATAAGCGCCAAAATCAAGAAAATCGAAAGTAATACCTGGACTACCATTTTGCTCAAGAGATAAAAAACGGGATGTTCAAACTGAGCAACAAGATATTCGTCTTCTGTGGGGTTGACCAGTATGGGACGCGTGGCTATCGTGCCATCTGAACCGACACTGAGCTGGTATTTCCCTTTCCCACGATGCCCCTCCTTTATGGTCTTGATCGTAATCCGTACCGGTGTAGTTATACCTTTTGATTCCAAAATATCGGCCAACAATATATTGATTTCTGCAAGGGTCTCCTTACTAAAGGTAATGTTTTGGAGCATAAAAGAAGGCATAATGGCCATCGGTTCCCCAACCTCTTTCTTAGCCTCCCTACGCTTGGCATACCGCAACATCCGCTCTCGTGCCAAGCTATCCCAAAGAGTCTGTATGCGGTCTTCATCGACATTATTATATAGTGTCTTGATGCGTGCAGCAAACAATGCTCCTTCTTTAGAAATGTTCTGATCACGTTTTTCGTTGAGCATATTCTGATGCTCATCATAATAAGCCTGTATGGCATTAAACAGGCTGCGTTCGACTTCTGTTACGAAAACTTCGCGCTTATTTACATATCCTCCATACAACCAAACGACCACGATTCCTCCAATTCCCACGAGGGACAGAACAATCATAAGCACCAATATTTTATACTTTTTTAACATGATTAAAACAAATTTAAATTCTTAGATTTGCACGACGAATTGTTTAGGGTCATATTTAACAAATTATAACACATATTAACAATACGTATTACTTACATTTGCATGTCAACTAATATATATGAGGCAATTATTACATTTTAGATACCTTTTCTTTTTATCCTTACTTGCTACAACAGTTTCCTTTTATAGCTGTGATAAAGATATGAGTGTTTCTTTGGATAATTCCAATGATAATTTAGGGGTCGTTGTTATTGATTCAATGACCATCAACACCTCTACGTATCAACTTCTGAATTTACCGTCCACTGGTACGGGTTCTTTTTTAGTTGGTAAGTCTACGCAAGCGGAAAGCGGATCGATCACTTCTTCGTCTTACTTCCGCGTACAGTTGCAAACATTAATCAATGATATCCCTGCCAATGCAGCATTTGACTCGATCAATCTGGTCGTACGCCCCAGCAGCAATAAATATTTTTATGGCGACACCACTAAAACGCAAACCATATCGGTTCACCGCGTGACCGAGGAGATTGTTCTTAAAGATATCACAAATAGCATAGAGCCATACAATACGCCAATATATGTAACTGGCCCTACGATTTTCAACGACAAGAAGTTTACGTTTGACAGCACTCCACTTGGTGTACATTCATTTGTTCCTAGAGTCAACTCTCTAGATAGTATCAGTATCAAACTTGATCATGCTTTTGGGCAAGAAATCTATGATATGGTTAAAGCAAATGACTACAATGTTACGACCAACGAGTCTTTTCAACAATACTTAAAAGGCTTGGTACTGACTCCAGGGAACCAAAACACCGCCATATTAGGGTTGAACGACACTGTACAAGTCAATGTTAACTACTCCTATATGGGATCGGATGGTTTCATGAAGAAAGGCGCAAAAGTAATAACATCCAGTCATAAAGCCTTTCAGTACAACAATATTGAGTACGATCGTACAGGTACCGCATATGCGAGTATTGATGCTGTCAACAGAGAGCTCAAAAGTGCTGCAACTAACGGAGAAGTATTATTGCAAGCTGGCTCGGGACTTGTAGCAAAAATCAACATTCCATCGTTAAATGATTTTATGCATGAAGAAAATTTAGCGATAAATAAAGTGGAGCTGATCGTAGAGACAAAGGGACATAATTATGGTTATTACCCTGTCCCTAATGCGTTGATGTTACTTATTGCAAACAGCAATGGAGTTCCAATCTCTTATGTGCGTGCACCGTTCGCTACTACGATTCAACAGGCAACTTTTATTCCAGGGAACGACTCCGGAACAAATGGCCGTTATATCTTTAATCTGATCGATTATACCAAAAACATCAATCAATCCGATTATCGTGGCACTTCATTATTGTTGTCAGTTGCATCGCCAGCCTTGTTTGGAACTGTAAATAATACTATTATTGCGACAGAAAATGGCAAACCGAAAATTAAATTAAACATTGTATATACTAAATTCAAATAATCGTATGAATAAGAAAAATTGGCTTTTGGTAGTTGTAGCCTGTGTTTTTTCGTTAACTGCTTTCAACTCTTGTAAAAAAAGCAAAGATAATGACACCGAGGATACTGGCCCGACGGAGTGGGTAAAAGCTTCAGCTTTTGACGGAGATCCAAGATCTGCTGCTGCATCTTTCCAGATCGGCGAAGTGGGATATTTGGCAACAGGTATCTTATCAACAAACGAAAGAACTAAAGATGCATGGTCTTTTAAAAACAATTTATGGGAAGAAGTTGCAGAGTTTGAAGGCGAAGCACGTAATGGCGCTGTAGGCTTTTCAATCGATGGCAAAGGATATGTGGGTACAGGATTCAACGGTACAGACGTGTTGAAGGACTTCTACATGTATGACCCAGCTGCTAATAAATGGACACCAATCGCTGATTTCCCTGGAGAAGCTCGTTACGGTGCAGTTGCGTTTACATTAAATGGATTTGGTTACGTAGGTACAGGAGCGACTAAAACACAGAAAACATTAAAGGATTTTTGGAAATACGATCCTAAAACAGACACTTGGACGAATGTGACGTCTCCTTTGAAAAACAAACGCGTAAACGCATTTGCTTTTGTTGTAGACGGTAAAGCTTATATCGGTGGTGGTATGGACAACAACCAGTTCCCAGAAGACTTCTATTCTTTTGACGGAAGTAACTGGAATGAAGGTGTTGCTCCTTTGAAAGATGCATCTAATACATACGACCTGACTCGTCAATCAGCATCTACATTTGTAATCGGTAAGTTCGGTTATGTAGTAGGTGGTAAAAAAGGCTCTGTATTAGGTAACGTATGGAAATACGATGTAGCTGCTAACAAATGGGAAAGCAAACACCAAGCATTGCCTCAGAACGCAAGAGAAGGTGCCGTTTCATTTTCTATCGGTGGTAAAGGCTACCTGACAACAGGTATGAACAGTGCTACAAAATTTGACGATACTTGGGTATTCACGCAAGTCAGATAGTTAACATTACAATATTCTTTAAAAGGCGGATACTGCATGCAGTATCCGCCTTTTTTATGAAGATACGGTTTTGCGAATACATAACTGCATCTACATATAGTATCCCTAAGCTTTGTATTAGGGAGCTATGATGACCTGAAGCATATTGTACAGGTAGTTTCCTAATCGGCCTCATTTCAGAGTAAAGATTAAAACCAGAAGGCTTTCGAAACGAATAAGCACTCTATATTCGCCAATTAACTGCAATAAAAAACGTCCTCCTGGGAGGACGTTTTTTGGTATATATATGATTACGGTTAGTTCGTTATATTAATCCTTTTTTATTCAACAGTTCAGCAACTTGTACAGCATTGGTAGCTGCCCCTTTTCTCAAGTTGTCCGCAACAATCCAAAGGTTTACGGTATTCGCTTGCGATTCATCTCTACGTATACGTCCTACAAAGACCTCATCTTTACCGTGTGCATCTTTAGGCATTGGATAGGCCAGGTTGCTCGGATCATCCACTACGATTACGCCTTCCTGAGCGGCTAACGCTTGACGCAGTTCCTGTACATCGAAATCATTTTCGAACTCTATATTGACAGACTCGGAATGTCCACCCATCACCGGAATACGTACAGTGGTAGCGGTAACCTTAATAGCATCATCCTGCATGATTTTATTGGTTTCCTGAATCATCTTCATTTCCTCTTTGGTATATCCGTTTTCCTGGAATACATCAATATGAGGGATCACATTCAAATCAATCTGATAAGGATAAGCTTTCTCTCCTTCTACCCCAGCCCGTTCATCTTTCAATTGTTGTACCGCTTTAACACCAGTACCTGTTACCGACTGATAGGTAGACACGACTACACGTTTAATCTTATATTTTTCATGCAGAGGCTTTAACACCACTACCATCTGAATAGTCGAACAGTTTGGATTCGCAATAATTTTATCTTGAGACGTCAACACATCTCCATTGACTTCAGGTACGATAAGTTTTTTTGATGGATCCATCCGCCAAGCCGAAGAGTTGTCAACTACGGTAATTCCGGCAGATGCGAACAAAGGCGCATATTCAGTTGACACGCTTCCTCCTGCCGAGAACAACGCTACATCTGGCTGCATTGCAATAGCTTCATCTGGTGTCACCGTCTTAAACTTCTTACCCTTGAATTCGATTTCCTTCCCCTTACTTCTTTCGGAGGCTACAGGAATCAATTCTGTCACGGGGAAGTTTCTTTCCGCTAATACCGTCAAAATTTCGGACCCAACAAGACCTGTTGCGCCAACTACTGCTACTTTCATTGTATATAATTTTACTGTTTAGTATGTATCGTGAATTCTTGTTTTTAGTTTCACGATGCCAAACATAACAAATAAACAGGAGTATTTTATACAAAAATTACATTTTTATCATTTTATAGCGCTAAATATTGACACAAAACCAATATTTAACCTGTTTAAATTACTAAATTATCAATACAAACAGCTACCGAACCGAATATTTGCTATACATATACGGCCTTTAGGCAAAATATATTCTTTATATTGCATAAGATAGCGAAGTTATACCTTCGTAAGGAGAACCAATTATAAACGGGATGAAAATCAAGTTTTATGCACTGTGCATGTGGCTAATAGTAACAACAAATACGTATAGCCAAGATGTCATGATCAACGAAATAATGGCTAACCCTAAAAATGGTGAGCTTCCTGCCGTGGAATATATCGAACTCATGAACAACTCTACATCGGTTCAAGATCTCGGAAAACTAAGTTTAAATATCAACAAGAAAAACCTACAGATTCCGACCTACCTACTCGCCCCACAGCAGTTTGTCATTCTATGTGCACAGGATGGAGAGGAGCAATTGGCTATCTATGGCAATGTCATTCCATTGGTAAACTGGCCTCAGTTAAACAATTCAGGAGCTACGATACAATTGTATCGGGGCAATACGCTGCTGGACGAAGTTGTCTACAAAGACAGTTGGCACCAAAACAGTTCAAAAAAAAGCGGCGGTTGGAGTCTGGAACGAATAAACCCGAACTGGACATGCAATATGAAATCCAATTGGTCCTCTTCTATCGCGCGTAAAGGAGGAACACCCGGGAGTCCAAACTCCATAACGGATAAGACCTACTTGCCGAAAGTAGCAATTGCTCAAATGGAAATACTAGAAAAAGCAATCCGTATGCGCTTTAACATAGAACGGCAGTTTCTTCCTGAATTTCAAAAAGAAGATTTTAGCATCGACCACGGGGTAAATACTCCGGTATCCATATCTTGGATGGAAGATTCGGATTTCCTTCTGCTGAATTTCGATCAAACGATCAACCCGCAAGAGATTTACACATTGACCGTCAACGAAATCGAACTGTGCGGACAGCTCCTTCAGGTTCCCGAATATTTGTTATTCGATCAGCCGCAGGTACGTTATAATGATATTGTAATCAATGAAATTCTCTTTAACCCGCAAAAGGAAGGCAGCGACTTTATTGAAATCTATAACCGGACGGACCTACCGATCAACCTCCAGGGATGGCTTCTGGGCAATCGTACGATATCGGACGAACTACTCTTGCTGGAGTCTCAGGATTTTTTGGTATTGACGGCCGAGAAGGAAAAAATCATTCGTACACACGCTAACGCAGTTGTTGATCGGGTCTATGAGATGACGAGTCTCCCTGCCTACCCCAACCAACAGGGAGTCGTCACTTTATATTCGCCTGGGGGTCTGGTGGACTCGGTATACTATCATGCCGCGATGCACTCCTCCTGGATCAAAAATCCCAAGGGAATATCTTTGGAGCGTCAATCGTATGAAGAAGACAGCAATCTTCCGGAAAACTTTAAATCCGCAGCCACAATAGCAGGTGGATCGACACCGGGATTTCGAAATTCAACACATACGGACAATCCAAATAAAAAAATTGATCTGTTTTTAACTTCAAAAACTGTTTCTCCAGATGATGATGGCTTCGAAGATGAGCTGGAAATAAACTATAGATTGAACGGAGCGGACTACATGCTCAACCTTAATATTTACGCTGAAAAAGGAACCCTAGTCAACCGATTGATTCAACAACAGAGTGTAGGTTTTGATGGAAAAATCAAATGGGATTGTAGGGATGAAAACACACAAAAAGCAGCTCCCGGTCACTATATCTATTGGGCGGAAATATACCGAGAAAACGGCTTTCGTGAGATCTTTAAGGGAGCTTTTGTTATTGTTCATAAATCACATCAATATTAAAAAAACGCTATAAAACACCTATCTTTGCAAGGCAAGAACAGAGCGGTTGTATTTGGAATAAAAAAAAGGAAAACAGCACAAATCTCTTAATTGCTTTAAACAGAAAACCGAGTACCATAGATCCTACTAAAAGCTATGCCCTCGTAAATATTTATTTGATGAAAGAAACTATTATAATCTTAGGCTCCAACGGTCAGATCGGCACAGAATTAGCCGAAGCCTTAAGAACTAAATTTGGTGCAGAGAACATTATCACAACTGATATTAGAGAGCCTCAGACGCCATCTCCTATTCAAAATTTCGAGACGATCAATGTTCTTGATAAAGCAGCCTTGAAATCACTTTTTGAGAAACATAAGCCTACACAGGTTTATTTATTAGCGGCTATGCTATCCGCGACAGGCGAACAATATCCGCAAAAAGCTTGGGACTTGAATATGAACGGTCTGTTGAATGTGTTGGATCTAGCTGTCGAACTGGGCAATATCAAGAAAATCTTTTGGCCGAGCTCCATTGCTGTCTTCGGTCCACACTCTCCAAAGGTGAACACCCCTCAGTATTGTGTCATGGATCCCAACAGTATCTACGGTATCAGTAAATTAGCTGGCGAGCGCCTTTGTGAATATTATCATGAGAAGTACGGTCTGGATATCCGCAGCATCCGCTATCCGGGTATTATATCCTGGAAAACAGCTCCAGGCGGCGGTACTACAGATTACGCTGTGCACATCTTTTTTGAAGCATTGGCAAAAGGCAGCTATGAAAGTTTTCTCTCTGCACAGACAGCACTTCCGATGATGTATATGGACGATGCCGTACGCGCCACCATAAAGCTTATGGACGCTCCTGCAGAGAGTCTGAGTATCCGCTCAAGTTATAATCTTGCAGGTGTTTCTTTCACTCCAGAGATGATTGCCGAAGAAATTAAAAAAATTCTTCCTAATTTTGGGATGTCCTACAGCTCGGGAGATCCTCGCCAAGCTATTGCCGACTCTTGGCCGCAAAGTATTGACGATGAATATGCCCGTAAGGATTGGAACTGGGACATAGCTTATGACCTGGAAGCCATGACTAAGGACATGATCAAAAATCTTAAAACAAACAATTAAAAATGGGTAGAGCTTTTGAATTTAGAAAAGAAAGAAAATTTAAGCGTTGGGCCAAAATGGCCGTTCAATTTACACGCTTAGGGAAAGAAATCGCAATTTCTGTAAAAGAAGGAGGCCCTCACCCTGAAAACAACGCACGTTTACGTACTGCCATCCAAAATGCAAAGGCTGTAAATATGCCTAAAGACCGCGTAGAAGCAGCTATAAAACGTGCTTCTGAGAAGGATTCGAAAGGTTATGAAGAATATGTATATGAGGGGTATGGCCCTCACGGTGTTCCTGTATTGATCGAAACCGCTACAGACAACACCAATAGAACGGTTGCAAACATTCGGAGTTATTTCACTAAATCGGGTGGTTCATTGGGTAAAACGGGATCCTTAGATTTTATATTTCAACGTAAATCTATCTTTCGCTTTCTGGCTACTGATGAGATGAATGAGGAAGAGTTGGAACTTGAACTTATCGATGGTGGACTGGAAGAACTCTATGTAGAGTCTGACGAAGAAGGTAATGATGTTTTTGTCGTTCAGACTTCTTTCGAAGATTTTGGTAATATGCAACGCCTCTTAGAGGAGAAAGGCATCGAGACAACATCAGCCAAGCTGGAGCGTATCTCCCTGTCACATACCGCACTCAGCGAAGAACAAGCAGCCGATGTGTTAAAACTTATCGACAAGATCGAAGAAGACGATGATGTGCAAGCCGTGTATCACAACATGGAATAAGCAGAGGCAATAAAATTGTATTATATGAACCTTCATACGTATGAAGGTTTTTAATTACCTAGCCAATGCTACTTCAATTATTGAACTGCTGACAGCGATCAGGTTATGGTATTTTTTCGAGGATACATTGTGCGAATGCAAAGCATTTTATTTAAGTTTGAATATGCTCAGTTTTGAAGAATTTTTTATAAAAAAGAAAATAGATCTTTTTGCATTGAAATCTGCAAACGAAGAGCTGTATAATGAATTTAGGGTTCATTATAATTCCATGGGTGAAAAGAGTTTTGACCACACCAAAAAATTTTGGTTCAACAAACTCAGAAAAAGTTACTTACTCACGGACACTGTAGCTGCTCCTACTGCTGTACGCGAAGAGAGCACCGCTAAAACAGCGGAACCGACAACCAAGGTGAGTACTTTGGGTTTCAAACCAAAATCTATTTCTAAATCTTTCGCTAAACCAAACGAGGAACAAACACAGGAAAGCCAATCGATTTCTGCTCCTGCTGGATTCAAGCCGAGGTTCAAGACTGGAGTTACCAAAACAGCACCAACAGAGGCTGCGCCGACCGAACGAAAAGCACAGGAGGAAACTCCGGAGAACACAGAAGGTACAGCAGTACCGAGCAACAAACCGGCAGGATTCAAGCCCAGGTTTAAGGCTGGAGTTACCAAAACAGCACCAACAGAGGCTGCGCCGATCGAACAAAAAGCACAGGAGGAAACTCCGGAGAACACAGAAGGTACAGCAGTACCGAGCAACAAACCGGCAGGATTCAAGCCCAGGTTTAAGGCTGGAGTTACCAAAACAGCACCAACAGAGGCTGCGCCGATCGAACAAAAAGCACAGGAGGAAACTCCGGAGAACACAGAAGGTACAGCAGTACCGAGCAACAAACCGGCAGGATTCAAGCCCAGGTTCAAGGCAGGAGTTACCAAAACAGCTCCAACAGAGCCTGCGGCAACTGATCAAAAAGCACAGGAGGAAACTCCCAAGAACGCAGAAAGTACAGCAGCACCGAGTAACAAACCAGCAGGATTCAAGCCCAGGTTCAAATCTGGAGTTACCAAAACGGCACCAACGGAGGCTGCGGCAACTGATCAAAAAACACAGGAGGAAACTCCCGAGAACGCAGAAAGTACAGCAGCACCGAGCAACAAACCGGCAGGATTCAAGCCCAGGTTCAAGGCTGGAGTTACCAAAACAGCTCCAACGGAGGCTGCGGCAACTGATCAAAAAGCACAGGAGGAAACTCCCGAGAACGCAGAAAGTACAGCAGCACCGAGCAACAAACCGGCAGGATTCAAACCCAGGTTCAAGGCTGGAGTTACCAAAACAGCTCCAACGGAGGCTGCGGTAACTGATCAAAAAGCACAGGAGGAAACTCCTGAGGGCGTCAAAACTACGCCTGAGCCGAGCAACAAACCGACAGGATTCAAGCCCAGGTTTAAGGCTGGAGTTACTAAAAACATCCCTCCTACTGACAACGCATAGCAATAAACAAGCAACCTCATATAATTCGCTAAAATTATGTTAAAAGAAGAAAGACAGGCTTATATTGTTCATCAAATAAACCTTCACAACAAAGTATTATCATCAGACCTGAGCATACAATTAAATGTATCTGAGGATACTATACGCCGCGACCTGAATGAACTTGCAGAAAATGGCCAAGTTATCAAAGTGTATGGCGGTGCCTTATCAAAATCTTTCCAATTCCCATTTCAAGAGGGAAACGTATATGCCAAAGAAGGGAAAAAAGAAATAGCCAGTAAGGCCCTTTCTTTGATCGCAAACGGAATGAGTGTATTAATTGGAGGTGGGACAACCATGATCGAATTGGCCCGCCTTGTGCCTAATGACCTACAGTGTACTTTTTTTACTATAAGCCCGTTAGTCGCTCTCGAATTAGCAGAGAAAGACAATATTGATGTATTCTTACTGGGTGGAAAATTATCCCGTAACACGAATATCGTAACGGGTTCACAAGTAGTCAATGAGCTGGCTGATATCCGTGTAGACCTTTGCTTATTGGGGACAAATAGTCTCTCTATTGAGGAGGGAATTACAGATTCGGATTGGGAAGTTGTACAAATCAAGAGAGCGATGATCAAATGCTCCAAGAGTCTCGCTATCTTAAGCATAGCAGAGAAACTTAATTCCAATCAAAAAATGCGGGTAGTTCCGCTTAAGGAAGTAACCTACCTTATTACTGATCTTGCGCCAAATGACAGATCGCTAAAAGATTTTGCAAGTAGTATTAAAGTTATTTAAGAACTATACTTCACTATAAAAAAGGCATCAATTGATAGAAAATTGATGCCTTTTTACTATTTCTTCAGTAGATTGCCAGCACGCTGTACCAACCAAATATTACTCTCAATAAAAAGATTGTGCCATAGCATATTATAGTCTACCTGTCTATTAAAGAGGACCCTTTTAATATGTTTGAGTATACCCTTTAGCGAATAGTCGACCAGTCCATTCGTTACTTTCGCATAATAAGCTTTATGATAGCGATTCCATAACACGACCGCCTGCTGATCGACATAGTCTTGGTACCCCTCTCCCAACAATCTTTCATTCAATGTCTTCATCTTCTTGCTCGATTGTTCGATTGTACAATAGCCAATATGTTCTCCCTTCTTTTCGACAATATCGAAATGAACGGTCTGTATTTTTTTATCTGCCACATCCACCGTCAATATAGCGCCCTTATTCCATTCGGGATGATTATTAGGATAGTCAAAATAGAAATTGCCCAAGCTGTAACAGATTGCTTTATCCTTATAGTATTCGACCCCCTGTACCACATGTGGGTGATGGGCGACCAGTAAATCAGCTCCGCTATCTATAATTTGTCGGAATCGGTCTCTCCACTCGGGAATCGGCACATCCAGCAGCTCTACACCGGCGTGGACCTGTACGATTAGGATATCTACCTGCTCTTTGTAGGCTTGGATATCCCGATCCAATCCGGGCCTATTGACCCATGCGTGTCCGACCGATCGGTCTCCATTCAGTGCACCATATCCATTTTCTCCATAGGCTAAAAACCCATATCGAACGCCGTCAATTGTTCTTACCAGTAGGGCATACGCTTCTTCCTCTGGTCCCGCACCTATGACTGTATCCTTTGGAAAGGCATTTTTTGTTGCCAATAATGCTTCAGGGCCGAAGTCTGCGATATGATTGTTCGCTAGGGAAAATAAGTTGAATCCTAATCCAAGCAGCCAATCTGCGGCATCGGGATGCTGATCGACAAGGGGTCCGGTCTTGATACTGGCCTGGCCATCCCCCCTTAGCGGGGCTTCCACATTACAAGAGACAACCGAAGCATCCTGTAATGCCGCTTGAACATCAGGCGAAAACTGTGGCTTTGTATTCATGACCACATCACCAACGAAGATGAGCTTATGTACCATAGTTCCGCTGCTTTAAAAGTTTTTCAATAGGCTTTAACGTTGTATAGGCAAAATAGGCTTGTATCAGTTCGTTTTTAAAGCCCATCATCTTCATGACTCCTTTTACCTTAGGCGTATGCATCAACGTTTGATAAATCCGCTGGAAACTGCCTATTCGCTGCAACTTAGCGTTAATCCATTGGAGATAATTGATGTGAATGACCTCCTTTAGCACGTTAATATCCAGTAGCTCCAGCTTATGCTGGGTAAGTGCATAATAGTTTAAGGAATTCTGATAGGTATAGGCATGTTTCTCTTCTTCAAAAAGAACATTATTCTTTCTGAAGTAATCACGCTGCCATATCCGACTGGCTTTACGGTCTTCAGGAAGGTTAAGCATAGCTAATGCAATGTCTTCTTCTATGAAAGGAGAATAACCCGGATATCCGAAGTGCTGTGGTATGCTGATCAGCGACTTCAACAGCATCATTTTGGTTCGCATCGCCGTAATGATCCTATATTTTGGTTCGCGCAAGAGATCTTTCTGTTTATCATGCACAGATTCGATCAAATTACGATAATCCACCCCGGTCGCTCTTTGGGAATCGGCCGTCATTTGATGGGTATGCCCCAATATCCTATAATCTGCCGGGGATGTAATGGGCCTGACTGCTACGGCTCCCGCCCAGGCATCACCTATAATACCGCTCAACATATGGAGTGGTCTCCCTTTTTCTAGGCTTTGAATCTTATCAAAGAACTCCATATGATAGGTTCCTACTGCTCCGACCGAACAGCCAAATAGATCGAACCAATCATTTTGATAACCATTAAATGATCCCAGATCGACACGTTGCCAATGTATCCCTAGGCGGGTCGCAAGTTCTTTTGCATACACGACTTCTCTTGATCGGCCTTGATTATTTGAGGTACCATAGGTATAGGCATGAATTCTACTTTTGTCGGCAATCAACAGGTTGAGTAAGCGAGAATCAAAGCCCCCACTTGTGGGAATCAATATATCTTCGGTAAAGGAAGACTCCCAATGCTGCACGCGCTGACGCAACAGCTCCAGTACATCTTCTTCATGGGTCTCTTTATCCAGATAAGCCAATGTGGTATCTGTCCCCTCTTCTACCGCTAACTTGCCATCGATTTTTTTTAATACCTGATGGGGTAAAAGGTAATGGACATGTTTTACGGGCGTACGTCCAAATACACAATATCCAAAATCCAGATAGGCCGCTAATCCTTCGGGATCAATCTCTAAATTGGAGAAATCAATCACCTCATTGATGGACAAACTGTGTTTTCCAGTGCTTTCATTATAGAAAACGGTATCAAATCCAACCCAATTTCCTCTGGCTATTTCCATGTAGACTATGCCTTTTTAAATTTAACTTTTATCATCTGTATGCCTTCTACCCATATTGAATTCTTAAACACGTGGTTAAGCCCTATATATATAGATACGAACAGAACCGATTGTATAATAAGCAGGACAAGATAGTTATTAACAACAGAAAAATACAAGGGGAGATAGGATATACATGCCGCCACCAAGCTATTAAAGAAGTAAGGAGCAAGATCCCGAAGTTGTAGGAACAAGCTGTATCCATAGGTCTTTTTGCTCCAACGGGTCGACAATATATAACATAATAATCTCACCAACAGTTGGCCATAGATAATGGTCATCAAACCGTGATCTACCGTCAGGAATAATACAACAGCTGCCGAAACTAGTTTTATAACCTCCAGAATCAATGCATACCTGGATCTCCCTTTGATATTGATGAAGTTGACGTTCATATCCGTAAAAGAGATAAAGATACCGGCAGCACATAACAACTGGAAATACACCACGGCATTTTCATACTTATCGGTCAGGACATACATAAAGCCAGGATAAGCTACGGTGATGGCAAGCATGCTCACCGGGAACAACACAAAAGCTAATGTGGAAAAAGCTTTGCGGCAAGCATTTAAAAACCTCGCATAGTCATCCTGAATAGGGGCTAAGGTCGACAATGTCGTCCCCTGTACGATGGAAGAAATCAACAGATTAGGGGTCTCTCCCCATCGATTTGCCTGAAAATAATGTCCTGCTTGTATCTGATCATAATATTTCACAATTACATTCCCATACAATTGGGAGAGAACCTTTCCTAGCAGATTAGCAGTCATGAAGGACAATGAGAACTCCATATGTTTCTTTATCGAGGAAGCGCTATAGGAAAAATTAATTTTCCAGTCGCCCCATACCCAAAACATAGCCGACCTAAATGTCGTATATAATACAGGCTGTACAATCAGTGCCCAAGTTCCAAAGCCCGTCAACGCTAAAGTCACCGCTATTCCTCCTGAGAGAATCACGGAAAACACATTGACACGCGCCGTAATATTAAACTGCGCACGCTTGAGCACTTTGACATACTGCACGATACCAAAAGCGTTGATTAACAGCTGCAAGAAGAGCACACGTGCATATAAAGCGAGCTGCTCAATCCCGTAAAATTTTTCGAGATAGGGAGCAGCGATAAAAAGTACCAAATAAATGACTGCAGAAACTACTAAGTTAAAAACAAACATACTGGAGTAGTCCTTATCCGTCACAACTTTTGATCTCACCAAAGAAGTTGCTAATCCACTGTCTACGATCGATGTGGCGATAACAGAGAAAATACCCAAAACTGCCATCACCGCAAAATCGCTCACAGATAGTACCCGTGCCGTAATAATACCGACTACCGTGATTACCAGTTGGAATCCCACGCGGTCTAAGGCATTCCAAAACAGGCCCTTTAGTGTTAAGCTTTTTATATTCTCACTCATAAGTAATCTGATTCCAAACCTACATAAATTCACCTGTATACACAATACAATTGCGCTGTAATATCAAAGGCAAATTCTCTGGGCAAGCGTAATTTTCACCCCATCTATTATATAATCCATAGGTTTACAATATTCCAAACCTACCTTCACAAAGCCGATCTGGCGTAATATAGCACCCCGACAGCGGAGCAGTACTATTCCATCGCACTTGTGAATGTGAAAGGTTATGTCGAAATTTATGGCTGGAAAATAGTTTAGCAACAACCGTTTAATTTTTTTCGTTTGAGGGATAGTAGTTTAGCACCGGTCATCTTATTTGTTTATAACAGGCCCAAACATACTAAAAAGACACTACAGGCTTTGGAAAAAAGCATAGGTGCAGCTGATACCGATATCTATATCTATTCGGATGGTGCGAAAAGTGGAGAAGAAATCGAATCTGTCAATACCGTACGGGCGCTCATTCGCGAACCCTGGGAATTTAAGAGCATACATATTATCGAAAGAGCCAAGAACCTTGGCCTTGCAAACAATATCATAAAAGGCGTCACGGAAGTTATCGCCAAACATGGTAAAGCGATTGTGCTGGAAGATGACCTGGAGATTTCGAAGTTCGGATTACAATACTTCAATGATGCACTTACCTGCTATGAAGAAGATGAAAAGGTGATGGAAATCAGTGGCTATATGTACCCGGTCAACCATGCCGAGCAGCTTCCTGAGAGTTTCTTTTTCAGAGTAGCCAACAGCTGGGGCTGGGCTACGTGGAGCCGTGCATGGCAGCACTTCGAAACCGATATCGATAAACTGACAGCTAACTTCTCAAAAGACGACATCAAGCGCTTCAGCATCGACCACAGTGAGAATTTTTGGAAACAGGTCAAACAATTTAAAGCCGGTAAGATCAATTCCTGGGCTATCCGTTGGTACCTGTCGATATTTAATCAGAACGGATTGGCTTTATATCCAAGAACGTCCATGATTCAGAATATCGGAACAGATGGATCGGGCACGCATTCGGATGCGGATCTAGCCTATCAGATCACGCTGGCCAACCAGAAGGTATCCGACTTTCCAATAGAGATCATAGAGCATAGAGAAGCTTACGAGGCCATCAAACATTTTTATAAGACCCGTAAGGGATCCTTTGCCAAGCGCATAGTCCGCTACCTGCGCAAACATTGGAACAAACGTTAGAAAAACCGTGAACAACGTCAAAATATCAATAATTACCATTGTCTATAATAATGTAAGGGATATTACCTATACGATTTCTTCCGTATTGGAGCAATCGTACCCTAATATTGAATATATTATTGTAGATGGTGCTTCTACAGATGGTACTATGGAGGTCATCCGTAGTTATGCGGACCGTATCTCGACGATCATTTCCGAGAAGGATGAAGGCATCTATGATGCGATGAATAAGGGCCTGGCCTTGGCAACTGGCGATTATGTTCTTTTCCTGAACTCGGGGGATGAGCTTTATGACCGTGACACCATCCAGTGTATTGTTGAAAAGGGCAAGGGAGCTGATATCATTTACGGCGAGACGAAATTGGTGGACGAACAGCGGCATATTGTCGCCGATCGCAGGCACAAAGCACCGGAGCATTTTGACTGGAAGTCCTTTCGCTATGGGATGAATATCTGCCATCAGGCTATCTATGTCAAAAGGGACATTGCAGATCCTTATGACCTTCAATATAAATTAAGTGCTGACATCGATTGGGTAATACGTGCTGCAAAAAAAGCGAAATCCACGCAAAATGTACAACATTATGTGGCTCGGTATCTTGTCGGAGGTATGTCTCAAAAACGGCATCGCAAAAGCCTAAAGGAACGCTATGCCATATTTCGAAAACACTATGGTGTATTTTCTAACTGGATCAATCATGGTATTATCGCGTTGCGACTGATCAAACACAGACTTAAACATGGCAAAACAAGAGAATAGTATGCTCAATCCAGAGCTTCTTATCGAATTGGCAAACAATAAGATGCCCTATGGTAAATACCAAGGGTGGACGCTATACAAACTTCCCGAACCTTACCTGGCTTGGTACAAGCAGAAAGGGTTTCCAGCGGGCAAGATGGGCATTCTGCTAGCCACCCTCTACGAGATCAAAGTCAATGGTCTTGAATATTTATTACATCCTTTGGTCAAAAAGTGACATTCGTCATTTTTTGATTTCTGCTTTTTAGTTAACTTTGCCTCATTAATTGAAACATTAAACGCCGTTTGCAGCGGTATCAATGCACATATGACAAACTATCAAACGTTGCTGTACTACTGTTACAGCCCCATCGAAAATGCGGAGCAATTTGCTTCAGAACACCTCGAATTCTGTAAATCTCTCGATCTAGTCGGACGGATCATTGTTGCCGATGAGGGCCTCAATGGCACTGTATCGGGTACACCAGAAGCCTGTAAGGCTTATATGGACGCCATATATGCGGATGGACGATTCAATCACACCGAATTTAAGATTGACGATGTCGAGGAGCCTTCCTTTATTAAAATGCACTGCCGCTATAAACCGGAGATCGTACACTCGGGGCTTCGTGATCCCAAGGAGATCGATCCGAATCAGCAGACAGGCATACACTTGGAGCCAAAGGATTTTATGGCGATGAAGGACCGCGAGGATGTTGTTATTCTGGATGTACGTTCTAACTACGAGCATAATGTAGGCCGCTTCAAGAATGCGATCACGCTGGACATCGAGAATTTCAGAGAATTCCCGGAGAAAGTAAAAGAACTCGAACAATATAAAGGTAAAAAGATCCTTACGTACTGCACCGGTGGAATCAAATGTGAGAAAGCCTCTGCACTGTTATTGAAGGAAGGATTTGAAGATGTATACCAGTTGCATGGTGGTATTATCAAATATGGCAAGGAAGCAGGCGGAAAGGATTTTGAGGGTAAATGCTATGTTTTCGACAACCGTGTCACCGTTGAAGTCAATTCGACCAATCCTGTCGTCATCTCGACATGCAAGAACTGTGGCAAGACCACGCCAAAAATGATCAACTGTGCCAATCCTACCTGTAATGAGCATTTCACCCAGTGTGATGCCTGTGGCGAAGAGCTGGATGGCTGTTGCTCAGAAGCTTGTATGGAGAGCCCCAACAAGAGAGAATATGATGGTACTGGCTATTATGTAAAAATTCCACAACCTGTAAACATAGAGAAGATCTCGAAGCGCAAGCACAAGAATTTTGCCCCCAAAGTGGAAAGCAACTAATATAAAAAAGCCTTAAGTGTACACTTAAGGCTTTTTTTATGGGAGCTATTTTAGAACTTCCATTCGACGTAGTTTATGTTTTTATCTACGGCAAGGTATTTTTTCTCGTAATAGGTCTTTATTGAAAGCACCTGATCAACGAGGTCTGACTTATACAGGTCTGTTGTTTCCTTAAGCACAGGAAGGCTTTGCTGCTGTATCTGCTCTAAGGTATAGTTGTAAAAACCGTCATTATCAGTTTTTAGGTGCATAATACCTCCTTCTTTCAAAATAATCTTGTACCGGTTGAGAAAGGTTGGGTTTGTCAACCGCTTTTTCTCTCTGCTGTCTTGGGGTTGGGGGTCGGGAAACGTGATCCAAATTTCGGATACCTCATTCTCTTCGAAGTATTCCAAAATGGTTTCGATCTGAATACGTAAAAAACCAACATTATCGATCCCTTCTTCCAGTGCTGTCTTGGCACCTCTCCAAATACGGTTCCCTTTATAATCAATGCCAATAAAGTTCGTTTCTGGGAACAGTTGAGCTAAATTGACAGTATATTCTCCTTTTCCACAGGCCAATTCGAGGATCAATGGCTTGTTGTTTCCGAAGAACGCACTGGACCATTTACCTTTATATGCTTTGCCAGCATCCAATTGTACCACATTTTTAAAAGTCGCTATCTCTGCGAATTTTCTCAGTTTATCCTTACCCATAACAAATATTAAGTCGCAAAAATAAACTTATATTTCCTCTATAAAAAATATAATTGGAAGTGGACTGGTATAAAAATCGATTTATGGGATACTTCGTATTATAGCATGTAGGTTTCTGATGCGAAATGGCCTGTATAGGGCTTTAGGGTCTGTCGTTATGTATGCAGGTCGATATTTTATATTACACCCGGATTATATTGCGTGCGATGCCGAATTTATGTAGGTTTGCAGTAACATTCAATACATTGACGTGGAAAAAAATGCTAAGATCTACGTAGCCGGCCATAGGGGTATGGTGGGGTCTGCGATATATGAGAAATTAAAGCGCGAAGGTTATACCAATGTGGTTACTCGAACCTCTAAGGAATTGGATCTTCGCAACCAGGGGGATGTAGCGACTTTCTTTGCATCGGAAAAGCCTGAGTATGTCTTCTTGGCTGCTGCCAAAGTAGGAGGCATCATTGCGAACAACACCTATAGGGCCGATTTCATTTATGAGAACATCGCTATACAGAGTAATATCATTCACCAGGCACATGTTAACGAAGTCAAGAAACTGTTGTTCCTAGGCTCTTCTTGTATCTATCCTAAGCTTGCTCCTCAACCTCTGAAGGAAGATTATCTATTGACAGGTACATTGGAACATACCAACGAACCATATGCTATCGCTAAGATAGCGGGTATAAAGATGTGTGAAGCATACAGAAGCCAGTATGGGGACAATTTTATCTCGGTAATGCCGACCAATCTGTATGGCTATAATGACAACTACCATCCAGAGAACTCACATGTACTGCCTGCCTTGATTCGCCGTTTTCATGAAGCCAAAACCAGTAACGTCCCGGAAGTAGTAATATGGGGTACGGGAACTCCTTTAAGGGAGTTCTTATTTTCAACGGATCTTGCTGATGCCTGTGTCTTCTTGATGAACAACTATGATGAAGAGCAATTTATCAATATCGGTGTCGGCGAAGATATCAGTATCAAAGACCTCGCACTTATGATCAAGAAGATTGTTGGCTATGAGGGGGAATTAACTTTTGACAGCAGTAAGCCAGATGGAACACCTCGCAAACTCATGGATGTAAGCAAATTGCACCAGTTGGGCTGGCAACATCGAATTGGTCTAGAAGAAGGAATACGCCTTGCTTATGCGGATTTCATAGCGAAACACTGTTAGTAGGTTTCGCTATCTGGCGGTATTCCGAAGTTAACAACATCCTGACTCTCGAGTTCTTCTAGAGGGGCTATATCTTTGTGTTTCTTTTTGGATTTCTTTGGTCTTACAAACTTAGCTAACTTGGATGCCAACGAACTTACTTTACCTTGTGTCACCTGCGCTACTGCACTATCTGATGCCAGTAATACAATTGCTTTTTTTAACCATCCCGAATTTTTGAGGAATGTTCTGTTCAAAATCAAAGGTAGCCCCAATTGAAGTGCACGTGCCATCCAGTTACTTTGATCTGCGGCACCTACTTTCGTCGCCCCTCCTCCTCCAAATGCAGAGAAAAGACCTTTTACAAAATCAACACCAGGTATACTTGACGTCAGTGTATTGATAAGTCGCGCAGGTGCCTCTACCTTATGTTTAAGCAATAGATATTGATCAGCCAGATAGCACTCTTGCTCTTTTTTGAGTTGACTTAGACGTGCTATCTCTACCCTAAGATCTTCTATATTATTAATTTTTGATTTCATCTTCCTGTGTAGTTTTGTTCTCCGCTTGTGCATTCTGTCCTCCAAAAGCGCTCGTTTCTTCGTAAGAGTTCCTTGCCTGTTGGTTTTCTTCGAACAAATCGTCGTCTTGCCATTTACCAAGAACTCGACGTATCGTCAGATCCATAAACTTAGCCTCTAACTTTGGTTCAAAGGCACGAATAATAAGTAGTATAACCAAAAAAATTCCGCCTGTGACCAGAAAGCCTAGGGCATAACTTCCCAAGAGTTCTCCAAGAAAAAAACCAAGAGCTAAGGAAAAGAAGAAGATAATTATCAAAGTCAGCAACAACTTGGTTGCATCCAAAACCAATGTACCAATAATGCGTCCTGCCCGGGCTATCGCTTTTAGCTTCAACAATTCTACCTGTGTATCGACATATTCCTTTGCCTTTTGAAAACTGCCTGAAAACGAAAATTTTTGATCACTCATTTTATTTTATTTAAATGAATATGAAGTACAGCATTTTTGGCACCTGTACTTCATAAACTACTATGTCTCTTTAGATTTTGAATTGACCCCATGCCTAAACTAAGCATGTTCTTCAATCTCCTCATCCAAAAAGTTTTCCGCCTTAGAAACTTTTGTTTTCACCATAGCGAGAACCTTTTCTTTAAAGTCATTCAGTTGATCCAGCTGCTCCTCTGCACGTTCTTTAAGTGCATCTCCCAAATCTGCTAATGATTCATTGATCTTCTCTCTCGTTTCTGTTCCCTTCTCTGGTGCAAATAAGACACCCAATACTGCTCCTGCTGCCAATCCCGCAAGCAATGCTGCTACAACTTTACCGCTATCTTTCATATATGTTTAATTTGTTTTTTTCTGTCATATGGAATACTCATGGGCTTTGTTCTTCGCTAACCAAGAGTATTTCATATATGTTTAATTTGTTTTTTATCTGTCATTTACTTATTCTGATCATCAGAGCAGAGTATGTGTGTATATTAGATAAACAATAAAAAGACCAAATCGTTTAAAATAAATAAACCAAATAGATCTTTCCTCTTATAATATAGCACATTTATCAGAAAACAGCAAAAACAAGTCCAAACTAACAACTTTGATTAGTTTATTTTATTTATCTTTAGCCTAAACCAACTTTATGACCTATGCTCGTAAAAACCTTTAGTAGTGCAGTTTACGGAATAGAAGCTACCACTATATCGGTCGAGGTTAATGTTTCGACTGGCACTAAATATTATATCGTAGGCCTTCCTGATAACGCTATAAAAGAAAGCTTGCAACGTATAGAAAGCGCCATATTGTCAATTGGATGCCGCATGCCAAGACAGAAAATCGTTGTCAATTTGGCACCCGCAGACATCCGTAAAGAGGGATCGGCTTATGATCTTACTATAGCCATTGGTATCCTTGCAGCTTCGTCACAGATCTCGGATCAAAAATTGGCCGATTACATCATCTTGGGCGAACTATCCTTAGATGGCAGTGTACAACCTGTAAAAGGTGTTCTTCCTATCGCTATACAAGCAAAACAAGATGGTTTCAAAGGTATTATATTACCTCATATCAATGCAGCCGAAGCTGCCGTTGTCAACGGCATCGACGCATTCGGTATCGAACACCTACAACAGGTTGTTGACTTCTTTAATGAAAAGACCCCACTAATACACACCGAAAGAGATTCTGCGGTCGATGCATCTACCGATTTCGTCACAACCGAACTGGATTTTGCCGACGTCAAGGGGCAGCAAAACATTAAAAGGGCATTGGAAATTGCTGCCGCTGGTGGCCACAATATCATATTGATCGGCCCTCCTGGAGCTGGAAAAACAATGCTTGCCAAACGTCTTCCTTCCATACTTCCTGCTCTCACATTTGAAGAATCTCTAGAGACAACCAAAATACACTCGGTCTCTGGCCATCTTTCGCAAAAGGAATCGCTGATGACCACGCGACCATTTCTCGCTCCGCATCATACTATTTCAGATATCGCTCTGGTCGGCGGAGGCAGCAGTCCACAACCTGGAGAAATATCACTAGCACATAATGGGGTTCTCTTTTTGGATGAACTGCCCGAATTTAAGCGTTCAGTTCTTGAGGTCATGCGCCAACCGTTGGAATCAAGAAGTATCACCATCTCCCGAGCCCGATTCACAGTCGATTACCCAGCCAGTTTCATGCTGGTTGCTGCTATGAATCCCTGCCCTTGTGGATATTATAATCACCCCGACAAGGAGTGCCTCTGCGGATCGCTCGCCGTGCAGCGCTATTTGAGTAAGATCTCTGGCCCATTATTGGATCGAATCGATTTGCACATCGAAGTCACCCCAGTAGCGTTCGATGAATTGACAGATCATGGTGAGTCAGAAAAAAGCGAAACAATAAGACAGCGTGTCATGCAAGCGCGAACAATTCAAGAGCAACGATTTATCAGCGAAAAGCTGATCCATTGCAACGCACAAATGTCCACACAGTATGTCCAAAAACTATGCTTACTGGATGAGTCGGGCAAACAACTTCTTAAGAACGCAATGGAACGTCTCAACTTGTCTGCTCGAGCTTACGATCGTATACTCAAAGTCGCACGGACCATAGCTGATATGGACGAAGAGTCACACATCCTAAATCGGCATCTTGCGGAGGCCATACAATTCAGGAACCTGGATAGAGAGACCTGGATAGGGTAAGCTAGAACTGATCAATAAAATGTCTAAAGATCCATGGGTAAAACAGAATTGTAATCAGTATCCCCGAAAGCGCTCCGAATAGGTGAGCATCGTGATTAATACGATCGTTGGAATTCTTAGATGCCCAAATACAGTATCCTATATAGAGCACTGCAAACACGTATGCTGGCATGGGAATAATCATAAATATGCCGAGCATGGCTTTGGGTTGAAAAAGAATATAGCCAAATAAAGCAGCGGATATCGCACCAGAGGCTCCTAGACTGTAATAACCAGGATTATTTTTCTGTTGTACGATCGTAGGAATATCACTCAACACCAAACTTAAGATATACAAAAGCGCAAAATACAGGTGTCCTATATCACCACTTACCTGTACAAAAAAGCTCTCCAACGCAAAACCGAAATAGTAAAAGGTAATCATATTGAAGAGCAGATGCCCCCAATCGGCATGTATAATACCGCTGGTAAATACCGTATACCATTTACGCTTATCGCGATGTACACTATAAGGGTGCAACATCATGGAAGCGTAAAGCTGTGGGTTTGAAAAAGCATATATACTGGTGGCTATCGTAACAGCAAATAGGATAGAAGCTACCGGTGTCTGTAATATATATTGTTGAATCATTTGTCTTTAGAATCTGTCTTCAATCAAAAAAACGTAGAGTTGTTTTGGTCCGTGCGCACCCAATACTATTTTTTTCTCAATATCTGCTGTGCGGCTCGGTCCTGTTATCGTGGTTATCATAGAAGGGAGGTAAGTTGGATAACGATCCTTTATTTGTGCCAAACCATGTCTTATATCCATTACGAGTTGCGAAGCTTTGGCTAAGACGATATGTATCGGCGGATAGATACTCAGTCGACGCCCCCCTGCATTTGCATTGGACAGCATGACACTTCCATTACGCGCCACCAATGCCTCGCATGCCGTGATACCGACCTCAGCACTTTCAAAGTCTTTATCTGTAGCGAGGTAAGGGAAGCCATAGTGTTTCAATAGTACCTGTACCGCTGGCTCCCAGGCATAGATCTTGGTTACGCCCAATTCCTCGACAAGTCCAATTAAGTTTTCTATAACAGAAATCTCGCCATCACAGTACACAAATTGTCCTCCAATATCTGTCAACTCCCGTGCAAAGGTTAGGTCTAAAGATTCCTCTTCATCTTTATATAGAGCAGAATCTTCAAAATCTGGATGTGGGTTATCCTTTTTTTGAAGCAGGGCCTGCCGTATCTTCTTCAGCATTTTTTCCTTGGCAGTCGTATTTCTGATATTCATATGTATCCTCTAATGGGTATTCCCTAGTTAGTGCAAATCGATGTCGAATCTTCGACATGGGACATGTTCAAGATAAAATAGAGGGGCTAACCCCTCTATTTTTTATGATACGTTATCTTCGTTCAATTTTTCCGATGGCTCCGAATTTTGAGTCTCTTCTGGCATCGGTGGAATAGGTAATTCTGTCTGAGGAACTCCTCCTCCATCTGCACCTCCATTGACAAACTCATCGTAAGTAGTGCGATTAGAGAAGGGGCGCTTGCCTAAAATCTCCTCTAAATCTGCCTGGAATAAGATTTCTTTTTCCAACAACTTCTCAGCAATACGGATCAAGCCATCCTGTTTGTCAAGCAACAGTTGTCTTGTTCTCTCATAGACAGCTGCAACCAATACCCTTACTTCTTCATCGATTAACTCTGCGGTCTGATCGGAATATGGCTTTTGGAATTGGGATTCACCAGAACTGTCACGGAAAGAAACATTTCCGACCTTGTGATTCATACCGTATACGGCAGTCATTGCATAGGCTAGTTTTGTAATCCGCTCCAAGTCGTTTTGTGCTCCAGTACTGATCCGACCAAATGTGATATCTTCCGCTACACGTCCGCCCATAGTCATGCACATACTGTCCAACAATTGCTCTGTTGTATACAAGAACTGCTCCTTAGGCAAATACTGGGCATAACCTAATGCTGCTACGCCACGCGGTACTATAGAGACCTTGACCAACGGATCTGCATGCTCGAGGAACCATCCTGCAATAGCATGACCTGCTTCGTGGTAGGCAACAATCTTCTTCTCCTCTGGGGAAATAATCTTATTCTTTTTCTCCAACCCTCCGATTACACGATCGATGGCATCTTGAAAATCCTGCATCTCGATAGCCCGTTTATTTTTACGGGCAGCTATTAATGCAGCTTCATTACAGACGTTAGCAATTTCCGCTCCTGCAAAACCTGGTGTCTGTGCCGATAGCTTTTTAGCATCAACTTCTTCCGCTAGTTTCAACGGCTTAAGATGTACATTAAATATCTGCTCACGACCGATCAAATCTGGCTTATCAATGGAGATCTGTCTATCAAAACGTCCCGGTCTTAATAATGCCGAATCCAATACGTCCAAACGGTTGGTCGCCGCAAGAATAATAACGCCTACGTTCGTTCCGAACCCGTCCATCTCTACCAATAACTGGTTCAATGTATTCTCACGCTCATCATTCCCCCCCATCACTGAGTTCTTGCCACGTGCTCTACCAATAGCATCAATTTCATCAATAAAGATGATACATGGTGCTTTTTCTTTTGCTTGTTTAAATAAGTCACGTACCCGTGATGCTCCTACACCGACAAACATCTCCACGAAATCAGAACCTGACAGCGAGAAGAAAGGCACCTGTGCCTCTCCCGCAACAGCTTTGGCTAACAAGGTTTTACCTGTACCTGGAGGCCCTACCAATAGCGCACCCTTAGGAATCTTACCTCCTAAATCCGTGTATTTCTTTGGATTTTTTAAAAAATCCACTATTTCCATCACTTCCGTTTTCGCTTCTTCTAGGCCGGCAACATCATTAAAAGTGATATTGATCTGTGACTCTTTATCAAAAAGTTGCGCTTTGGATTTACCGATGTTGAAAATCTGTCCGCCACCGCCTCCAGCACCACCACCCATACGGCGCATCAGGAACATCCATAGTGCTACGATGATAATCAATGGTAGGATAAAGGAGATAAAAAAGCCGCCCCATGCATTCGAGCGTTCTTCCCATTTGGCAGATATCTTAGGCATATCTTCAGGCATGTCTTTTTGAGATTCAATCAATTTTTGATTCAAAATCTCTGCTGATCCTTCTGAAAAAACATACTGTGGACCTTTATTTGCCGAGAAGCTCAAACTATTTCCTGAAGGAGCCAGGTCTTTATATTTAGGGTCGTTTTGAAGCTTGTCACTTTTTATGTAGACCTCTACCTCAACAATATTTCCTTTATTATAAGCGATTAGTTTATCGACATCCCCGGTACGAAGCATGTTCTTCTCAAAATTCTCATAAGAAGTCTCTTGTGTACTACTGCCATTATACAAAAAATTCAATGCTATAAAACCTAATATCATGGCAATATACAGCCACATCATATTAAATTTAGGAGGAGTCGGGGTTATCTTTTTACTTGGAATTTTCTTCATTACAATTTTACGTGTCTTTTGAATTTCTTATTTACGCGCTTTGGTAGGATTCTGCTTTAGCATCTCCCCAAAGATCTTCTATACGATAGCGGCTTCTAGTATCCGTTTTGAATATATGAACAACGACATCCACAAAATCGAGCAGAATCCACTCTCCATTACCTTGTCCTTCTTTATGCCACGGATCTTGACCAAAAGCTTTGTAGACTTCTTCTTCGACACTCTGTGCAATCGCATTAACCTGGACATTACTGTCGGCATGACAGATTACAAAATAATCAGAAATAGTTGCATTGACTTCACGCATATCCAACTTCACAATCTCATTACCTTTCTTCTCTTGCATCCCCAATACGACAACTTCTGCCAATTTGTTGGATAATTCTGAATTTTTCTTTTTACTCATTAAGAAATGTTATAGTTTTACTCAAAAACTTTAAAATCTTTTTCCTTTTGCAAAATAATACATTTTTCGGACATTATCAGCCACTACCCATAATTGTTTTGGAGGCAATTGCTTCCACAAATGATTATTCAAAACAATTGTTGACAAATTTCAAGCCACAGATAGACTTTACTGCCATTATGGCAAAGCATCAATCGCAGGGTCGGGGTCAAAGGGGAACCACATGGTTAGCGCCAGCCCATATGAATATGACAGCTAGCTTTATATACACCCCTCCCTCGCTTTCCATTTCCAAGCAGTTTTCTCTAACCATACATACGAGCTTGGCGGTTTATGACGTCATTCAGAACATCGTTCAGGACGATGTATGGATCAAATGGCCAAATGACATTATGGTGGGAAAAAGAAAGATAGCAGGCATACTCTTAGAAAACAAAATATCAGGCCATCTTATTAAAACGGTAATTGCAGGTATCGGGATAAATATATATCAGGATAAATTCGATCCGGAAATCGCTCATAAAACTACCTCTCTAGTTTTAGAAAACTCGGACATCAACCTGACCATCATGGATCTGGTGAAAAGGGTACAAAGCCGTCTCCGATATTACCAACATATCTTTGAGGAAGAACACTTTAACTCCCTTCTCGAATTATACAACAGTCGTCTCTTTTTGAAAGGTATAGACAGTCCTTTCATTATTGACGGAACACCTACGAACGGTAATATACAAGGAGTTGACCCCGATGGCATGCTATCGGTATCCCACAATCATGGAATACAGAAATACGACTTGAAAGACATCATTTATCAGTTATAACAAAAAATTTACTTGCTCTTACGATAAGAATAAATGTACCTTAGCGTTAAACTTTATGACACTTAAGAGAGTCATAGAATCAAATACAAGTTATAGAAGAAATATTATTATGAAAAAGTTTAGCTTACTAATCGTTGCAGTCTTAATGACAATCACTGGTGCTTTTGCACAGATCCACCAACCTGTAAAATGGAGTGTTGCGCACAAAAAAACAAGTAAAAACGAGGCTGTCATCTTCATTAAAGCTACAATCCAGAACGGATGGAACATCTATTCGCAAAATGTGGCTGATGGAGGTCCAATCCCGACGTCATTCAACTTTACAAAATCTTCGGATTACACTTTAAATGGAAAAGTTTTAGAGCCTACCGCTAAAACAAAATACGAAGAGGTATTCAAAATGAATGTACCTTACTTCACAAATGAGGTCGTATTCCAACAAAAAGTTAAATTGAACAAAGGTACTGCTACAGTTAAAGGTTCCGTAGAATGGCAAGCATGTGACAAGTCACAATGTCTTCCTCCTGACGAATATAACTTTACTGTTACTGTAAAGTAGATTTTACACAACCCAGATAGAGAAGGCAGTATTTTACTGCCTTTTTTTATACTTTTATATTTCAACAACATTTATCAATTTTATGAAGACTTATCTGTTTTCTTTTTTGCTGTCCATTTTCTTTGTCACGACACTAGCGGCTTCTACACAGGATTCTTTGGTATCCTATGAAGATGTCACGTTTTCTGACGAAAACAGTGTGGACAGTTCACAGCTTACCACTGTTCCTGATGATCTTGTTTTTTCAGACGGACAGGACAGTGGCCAAAGCCAGGTCGACAGTACATCGATACCCAATGATACAGCGGGGGCAGTTGCTCCAACAGGTGCCGACGGCGAGGACAAGTCCATGTGGGGCATCTTTATTGCCGGTCTCTTGGGGGGCTTTGCGGCATTCTTTATGCCTTGTATTTTCCCAATGGTACCGCTTACGGTGAGTTTCTTTACCAAGAAATCCGGAAGCCGTTCGCAGGCGATATCACAGGCCTTTCTTTATGGCGTCTTTATCATCGTGATCTACGTTGCCTTAGGTATGTTGATTACGATTGCATTTGGCCCCGAAGCATTGAATGAACTGTCTACAAACGGTATCTTCAACTTCTTCTTCTTCCTGTTATTGGTTGTTTTTGCGGCATCTTTCTTAGGAGCTTTCGAGATCACACTTCCGAGTTCATTTGTCAACAAGATCGATGCGCAGTCGGACAAAGGGGGATTGATCGGTCTGTTCTTTATGTCGGCGAGTCTGGCAGTGGTGTCTTTCTCCTGTACAGGACCGATTATCGGTACTTTATTGGTCGAAGCTGCGACACGCGGTGAGCGCCTTGGTCCTGCGATCGGTATGTTGGGATTCTCCATTGCTTTGGCTGTTCCTTTCGTATTGTTCGCCATGTTCCCTTCGATGTTGAAGTCCATGCCTAAATCGGGCGGTTGGTTGAACAGTGTGAAGGTCGTTCTGGGATTCCTGGAATTGGCATTAGCGCTTAAATTCCTTTCCAACGTGGATCTGGCCTACAACTGGAACTTCCTGGACCGTGAGGTGTACCTGGCCCTGTGGATCGTGATATTCGGACTTTTGGGTCTCTACCTGATCGGCAAGATCCAGTTCTCACACGACAGTCCATTACAGTTCCTGTCCATTCCGCGCACGATGATCGCCATCTTGGTGTTCTCTTTCGTGGTGTACATGGTTCCTGGATTATGGGGAGCGCCTTTGAAAGCGATCTCGGCCTTCCTTCCTCCGATCGGAACACAGGATTTTGACCTGAACAATCTGACATTGAGCGCCGCTGGCCCGGCACATACAGGCGGAGCGGATGCCAATAGCCGTAAGCATTATACCTATTTCCACAGCAAGTCGACGATCAAAGGATTGGATCCGTACTACGATTACGACGAAGCGCTGGCAGCAGCAAAGGAACAGAAGAAGCCGTTGTTGGTGGACTTCACGGGCTGGAACTGTGTCAACTGTCGTAAGATGGAGGCTGAGGTATGGAGCAGTCCGAAGATCAGGGCAATGCTCAATAACGAATTCATTTTGGTCGAGCTGTATGTGGATGACAAGGTGTTGACGCTTCCAGAAAGCGAGCACTATGTGTCTGACAAAACAGGCAAGACTATCAATACGGTGAGCAAGCGCAATGCTGATTTTCAGATTACCAAATTTGAAAGTAACTCACAACCTCTGTATGCCCTTTTGGACAATGAGGGAGAGCTGTTGGTTCCGACAAGCGGTGCCATCTACGATATCGAGAAGTATGGAGCTTTCCTACAATCGGGTATCGACGCTTTCAAAGCAAAGTAAGACGTACATTCTTTTAATACAAAAATAACAACATTTACATATAAATGTTGTTATTTTTGTATCTAGACTAGCTTAAAAGCGAAAAGCAAATTATACTTATTTTATTGAAAGGCATCTGACAATTATTTTGCACTTGAAAATAAATTTATCTAGGTTTGGACATATGAGTGAAATTAAGAATATAGCTGTTTTAACATCAGGAGGGGATTCTCCGGGAATGAATGCTGCAATACGCGCTGTAGTCCGGGCAGGTATATACCATGGAGCCAACATGTTTGGTGTACGCCGTGGTTATGACGGATTGGTCAATGGAGAGATTATACCAATGGATGCTAAGTCTGTAGCAAATATTATCCAACGTGGTGGAACCATTCTAAAAACAGCTCGAAGCGAAGAATTTAAATCAATTGAAGGTCGTACAAAGGCTTACGAAAACATAAAAAAACTGGGCATCAATGGTTTGGTCGTTATTGGCGGTGATGGAACCTTTACTGGAGCGTCCAAATTTATCGAAGAATTTGACATTCCCATTGTCGGCATACCCGGGACTATCGATAATGATCTAGCAGGTACCGACTTTACGATCGGTTATGATACAGCAATCAACACCGTTGTGGATGCTGTAGATAAAATCAGGGATACCGCGGAGTCACACGACCGTCTTTTCGTTGTCGAGGTGATGGGGCGCGACTCGGGACTTATCGCATTACGCTCGGGCATAAGTACTGGAGCGGAAGCTGTTTTGATTCCAGAACTAACCGTAGACTATCAGGCCATCATGAAACGCCTCGATCAAACGAGAAAAAACAAATCGTCCCGTATCATTATTGTCGCTGAAGGAGACAATGAGGGCGGCCTGGTTGTGGCAGAAAAAATAAAAGAAAGCTTTCCGCACTATGATGTCCGTGTATCCATTCTAGGCCACATCCAGCGTGGAGGCAAACCCTCCTGTATGGACCGCGTACTTGCCAGCCGATTAGGTGTAGCATCCGTCGAGGGACTATTGGAAGGTCGACGAGGTGAAATGGCAGGATTAATCTGTGGCCAGATTCATTTTACGCCATTTGGAAAAGCAATCAAGCATATCGATAAGATCAATGATAACCTCACTCGGATTGTAGAGATACTATCTCTATAAAAAACAATTAAGCCTGCGGATATCCGCAGGCTTAATTGTTTTTTATGATGTCACCAATTCAAATATGGTGATCTCTGGCAATATCCCAACTCTTCCGGGATAACCTAGAAAACCATAACCAGTATTAACATAAAGTTGTTTTTGTCCTTCTTTATACAATCCAGCCCATTCTTTATAAATATACTTTGCCGGGCTCCATTTAAAATGCTCGCCACGAACACCAAATTGCATACCGTGGGTGTGCCCAGCGAACATGACATCAACATCCGTATGCAATACCTGGGCACGCCAATGAGAAGGGTCATGTGACAACAATAATTTCACCGCTTTGTCTTCCGTACCTAGGAGCGCCTTGCTCAAGTCTCCCTTTTTCGGAAAGCGCCCTGTCCCCCAGTTCTGCACACCTACTATAGACAACTCTTCATTATCTACTTTTATTACCCTATTCTCATCCATCAACAGATCCCATCCCATCACCTTATGTACATCTATCAGGTCTTTCAAGTTTTTACGCTTGGCCATGCTGTCTTCCTTTCCATAGTAATAATCTCCGTAATCGTGATTACCCAGTGTCGAAAAAACGCCAAAATCAGCGTGTAATTTGGAAAAAATATCTTGATAATCGCGCATTTCGGAGGCCACATTATTCACCAGATCGCCTGTAAAAAATATAGCGTCTGGCTTTTCTCCCAACAACATTTCTACTCCTCCCAAGACAGCTTTATGATTATAGAACGAGCCTGAGTGTACATCTGAAATCTGTGCTATCTTAAATCCATGAAAAGCTTTTGGAAGATTGGGAAGCACCAATCGCTGCCTTCTAATACGATAATCATAGGCGCTGGATATGACACCCCATGCCAACGGAAAGATCGGCAAAGAGGCCACCACCACACCCGATTTCAAAAGAAAATCAGATCGGGTAATCCCGTTTTTAGTTTTCTCCGGAAGAGGCTTATCCAGCTCCTCCACACGTTGCTCGATAGACTGCCCTTTTCTAGACGTAAACACCCGCGACAACCAGACCCCTCCACGTCTTACATCATCGATCATAACCACCACTACATAGATAAACTTGCTGACGGCCGTCATAAAAAAAGCAACCAGAATGATAGAGCGATACATAAGGGGTATATTGAACTTGAATGCCACCAATACACCGATCAACAGGCTAATGGAGTAGAACCACCAAGCGATGGTAAACCATTTCTTTCGCACGAAAGAGATTTTAGTCCCACGTAGTGCAAAGAATATATAAAAGTCTAATACGAATAAGAAAATTGCGTTGAAAATCAACATAGTTTATATCAATTTGAGAGTACGAGTCTTTTGAGGGTGTTGATCCATTTGGGATTACCATTTAAGCTTTCCACCATGACCACTTCTTCTCCTCCGAGTGCCTTAAACTCATCAGCATACTCCACTTGTATCTCATCTAATGTCTCTATACAATCAGCTACAAAAGCAGGGCTGAATACCAATAGTTTCTTAACACCTTTCTGAGCTAAATCGTGCAGTACATCCGACGTATAAGGCTGTATCCAGGGCGTCTTCCCTAATCTAGATTGAAAACACACGGTAAATCGATCTGCAGCCAGACCTAATTTTGAGGTAATCGCTCTAGTCGTTGCATAACATTGCGAAAGATAGCAGAATGAATTCAACTCTACTTTACAGGTTTCACATCCGCTGTCAGGACAGTGCAATTGTCCCGTAGGATCTACCTTACCCAATTGACGTACCGGAAGTCCATGATAACTAAACAAAATATGGTCAAACTCGTCTATATTGTGTTTTTTTCCATTTTCTGCAAACACAGCCACCATATCCTCATCTTGGCAATAGCTATTCACAAATGAAACATTGGGAAAATACTGCCACTTGCGCATAATCTCCATGACCTTTTCGATCACTGAGCCTGTCGTGGCAGAGGCATATTGCGGAAACAAAGGAACTACTTTTATAGATTCAAGAAACATCCCCTCCATTTTACGGAGCGCAGACTCTATCGATGGATTCTGATAGCGCATAGCCAGCTCGACATGATACTCCTCACCCAATTGCTCCTGAAGCATATCCCGTTGTAATAGACTATAGTACATCAAAGGCGACCCGGTATTCTCATCCCATATCGTTTTATAGGTTGTTGCCGAATTTTGTGCCCTTCTAGGCACAATAACACCTTTTACTAATAATGTACGCCCCATATATGGAATATCCATCACACGTCCATCCATCAGAAACTCTGTAAGGTATCTTCTCACGTCAGAGGTAGCAGGTGCGTCGGGTGTACCTAATTGCACCAACAAAACACCTTTTTTAGCCTTTTTGTTCATTAAGACAAAATTATACAAAAAAATAGATTCTCCCGCGAAGGCGGGCTTAATATGAAAATAACATGACCTACTATAGGTTTTCGAGCGCGGCCTTTATCTCTTTCATTAACCACATCGGGGTAGAAGTCGCACCACAGATACCTATAGCTTCTCCATCATTAAACAACTCAAGGTCGAGCTCTTCTACTTCTGAAATAAAATAAGAATTTGGATTGGCTGCCTTACATACATCATATAAGACTTTCCCATTCGAGGATTTCTTGCCGGACACAAACACGACACGATCATACTGTTTGGCAAAATCGCCCAGATCTTCATAGCGATTAGACACCTGCCTACATATCGTATCATTGGCTTTGACTTCATAACCTCTATCGATAAGCTCCTTCTTGATTTCATAGAATTTATCGACGCTCTTGGTCGTCTGACTATAAAGCGTAAAGGATGATGGCAGCTCGATATTATCAAGCTCATCGATGTCTTGAAAAACAAGTGCCTCGTTGTTAGTCTGCCCTTGAAGTCCAATTACTTCCGCATGGCCATGTTTACCAAAAATCAGAATTTTCTCCGAGTCATCATAAGAGGTTTTGATCCTATTCTGTAACTTGAGTACTACCGGACAAGAAGCATCAATCAGCGTAATGTTATTTTCCAAGGCAATACGATAGGTTTCGGGGGCTTCACCATGTGCCCGAATTAATACTTTTTCGTTCTGCAAATCAGGAAGCGCTTCGTGATTGATAATACGGAGTCCCTTTGCTTTCAGCCGTGCTACTTCTTCGTCATTGTGGACAATGTCGCCTAGGCAGTAAAGGTATCCTTCTTCTTCTAGAATCTCTTCGGCCATATCAATGGCATAAACGACTCCGAAGCAAAAACCGGAATCTTTATCGATGGTCACCTGCAGATTTTTTGACATAGTACAAAGTTAAGTATTAGAATTGAGATATGCGTATAGCGTAGTACGTATGGAGACAAACTGACTGCTGATCACTGACTACTGATTACTAACATCAAATATTGCGTATAATGGTGAATTTATGTAGGTTTGCAAAAAATTTATAATTACAATGGCAACAAACAGAACATTCACGATGATTAAGCCAGATGCAGTAGCAAATGGACATATCGGAGCTATTTTGAATGATATTATTGCAGGTGGCTTCAAAATCATTGCAATGAAGTACATTCAACTTTCAAAAGAGACTGCTGGCGCATTCTATGCTGTTCACAAAGAAAGACCTTTTTACGGAGAGTTGGTTGACTTTATGACTTCTGGTCCTATCGTAGCGGCAATTTTAGAGAAAGATAACGCTGTAGAAGATTTCCGTACATTGATCGGAGCTACTGACCCTTCTAAAGCTGAAGCAGGCACGATCAGAAATAAATACGCGAAATCTATCGATGCGAATGCTATCCATGGTTCGGATTCTGACGAAAATGCAGCTATCGAAGGAAGCTTCTTCTTTTCTCATTTCGAAAGATTCTAATCGAATCAGCAAAAATTAAAACAGCCCGAAGATATATATCTTCGGGCTGTTTCTTTTTCAACGATTGACAGAAGTCTTTATTCCTTAAAAGGCCCGTTTGAGCAGGTATTCGTTTTCCTTGGCTGTCATACCTTCCTTCTCTTCTTTCTTCTTATCCAGGTAACCACACAGATGCATTACCCCATGAATAATGACCCTATGCAATTCATCCCGTTCAGAAACATTAAACTTTGCAGCATTCTCCCGAATCCGGTCTATCGATATGAAAATATCTCCCGCTATTACGTCCTCGTCTTCTGACGAATCGAAGGTTACGATATCCGTGTATGTATCGTGATTCAGATATTCCTTATTGATATCCAGCAAGTATTCATCAGAACAAAAAATAAAATTGAGTTCACCCACTCTTTTGAATCCCTCACCCAGGACCGCTGCGTTAATCCATTCACGTACTTTCGCTTTTTCTTTTAATGTGTAATCTATATCTTCTGAGAAAAAAGAAATATCCTTTATTGCCATACTAGTATTTTTGAGTGTCCATATAAGTCTGTAGAATAAGCGTGGCAGATATCGTATCTATCAATCCCTTATCCCTTTTCTTGTTTTTTTTCATTCCGCTTTGTGCAATAGCTGCGGAAGCCATCTTTGACGTAAACCGTTCATCCACCTCGACAATAGGTATCGTGGGGTAGGTTCGTTTCAATCGTCTTATGAAGCCCACGACATGTTGTGCGGACTCAGATGCCGTACCGTCTGTCTGTAAGGGCTGCCCCACCACAAAAGTCTCTACCTGCTCGGTTGCAAGGTAGCTTCCTAAAAAGTCCCACACCTTTTCGGGGTGTACCGTATCCAAGGCCGTTGCGATAATCTGCAACGGGTCTGAAACGGCAATTCCAATCCGCTTGGTTCCATAATCAAAAGCCATCAACCGCATCGTCTTTTTTTCGGTAAAGGTACAATTCCTTTTTGAGGTTACTGAAAAAATATACCCTATAGTTTAGCATTCAAAGAGCGACCAGTCCACTCATGCGTATGAATTGTACATCTACAAAAAGACTTTTTCAGAAAAAGCTACTTTCAGAAAAAAAGTGTAGATTTAGTTTCGTTTTATTTTAAGATGACGGCAAAAACCATACATACAATACTCTGGTGCCTCGCACTGACGACGTCCGCAGCGCCTTCTTTTTCGCAAGTGCCTGTAGCATCTACAATGGAAAACAATCAAATGGGAAAATCTAAAACAAGTGGCTTTAACAAAGTCGAAAAAGACATCATCCTCCGTGGACAAAGTGGCAGCGAACTACCTGTCTATCTAATCACAGACAAAAAAGAGCTCAAGGTTTTAAAAAAAACCTCTATAGATATAGACTATGCGGATCCACTGCTCCCTGTTCTTGAAGAGCGGATGCTAAAGACCGTGCAAAACCCCAGCCATCCGGGCGTAGGCATTGCAGCCCCTCAAGTAGGAATCAACAGGAATCTGATATGGGTACAGCGCTTTGACAAAGAAGGAGAACCTTTCGAGTTCTATATCAATCCCAAAATCACGTGGAAATCAAAACTCACACGTCAGGGTACAGAAGGCTGTCTTTCTATTCCTGACCGCAAAGAAAATGTACTGCGGAGCTACGCTATCCGCATTACCTATCAAGATAAAAAGGGACAAATCGTAGAAGAGAATATTGAAGGGTTCACTGCGGTGATATTCCAACATGAAGTGGATCATCTCTACGGAATTCTCTACCCAGATCGCTTAGTAGAACAGGAGGAATCCGAACAGGTGGAACTGAATGAAAAAATCCCTTTTTCTATACCAAAAAACACACTAATCCCTTAAACGAAAAAAGGTCGGGCTAACGCTCGACCAATTTAATTTCAAACAGACTACTCCATAGTTTTCCGGTCACAAATAACCGTTTGGCTTTATGGTCGTAGGCAATACCATTCAATTCGTTGTCAACAGGCTTTCTATTCTCGTTGTACATACCCACCAGATTGATACGGCCCTCAACCGCTCCACTCACTGGATTTATGATCACAATAATCTCTTGCTGATATACATTGGCATACACTTTACCATCGATATACTCCAGTTCATTCAGGTTGTCAACAGCACCATTTTCATCGTATACTGCAATAGATGACTCTTCTGCTCCGGTCTTTGCATTCAGGAAGTAAAGACGGTTGGTTCCATCAGACTTAATCATTTTTTCACCATCGTAGGTCAATCCCCATCCTTCTTTACTGCTTCCATAATTGAAAGCCCCCGTCTGCTTCAGATTGTGCTTATCATATATGAGAGCCACATGCTCCAACCAGGTCAACAGCACAATCTTATCATCGACAATCGTCATCCCTTCCGCAAAATATTTATCCTCCAACGCTATAGATTGCAACACCTTACCTGTCTGCAGATCCACCTTTCGCAATTGCGACTTCTCATACCTACCCGATGATTCATACATGACACCGTCCTGAAATTGAAGCCCCTGGGTAAATGACTGATCGTCATGAGGGAAGGTATTCACCACCTCAAACCCGTAATTCTTTGCATTCGGTGGCAACACCATGACATTGCTATATGCGATATCTTCTTTTCCTTCGGCATACACTTTAGCGGACAATGATCGATCTCCTAATCCGTATTTTTTGGTATCAAATACCACCGAACCCGTATCACGCTTTGTCTCTAAAACATTCCCGTCAATAGAATACACAACTGAATCAACCACCGCATTCGGAAAATTGAGCGTCAACTTGACTTCCTCGCCATAGGCAATTCTTTTCCCTGAATCAGGATGAACAAATTCCAACTTTCCCTTTTGTGTTTTACAGCCCACTACCATAAGTGCCGCCGTGACCACTAATCCTAGTATTGATTTATTTTTCATATGTGTATTATCCTTTAACGGTCATTAACTTGCCCCGACCAGTCGGGATGGAACAACCTATTTTTTCTCTGCTTTTAACCTATATCAACTGCTCCAAAAGGCATCTTTAATCAGCTCTACCTGCTGTGTCTCCAGATAGACTGCGACAATATCAAAACGTATTTCTCCCTCAAAGCTCATTATCTTTAAGTAGGCCTCGGCAAGTTTAACCAAATTTCGCTTCTTTTTCCAGTCGACAAATTCTGCTGGTTCACCAAAAGAAGTATTTGTTCGGCTCTTCACTTCGATAAACACCAATGTATCCGCATCCATCGCTACAATATCTACCTCCCAGTACTTATATCGCCAATTTCGGTGCAATACGCTATACCCCTGCTTGCAGATATAACTGACCGCCAGTTCCTCACCATGTTGTCCGGATACCAGATGCTGTGCCATTTTCGAGATTTACATCCTATAAACTTAGAAAAAAAGCTTTGTTTTGAAGAATGATTTTAGGAAAAGATTTTATTTGACAATGGTGTTTCCCAAGAGGTTTCCCAACATTTGCTCCCCCTCTTTTAATTTCTGGTATTTATGCAGTGCTATTTCCATGTCTTCAGGCCCTAGAGGCTGTTTCAATTCTTCCCTGATCTTGTGCATCTCGGAGGCAAATTTTCGCTTTTTGATCCGGTATATCGCTTGTATGACAAGCTCTTTCAGATGTTCTATCTCCCTGGTCACATAGATCTTTCGCTTATCATCATTCCAATTGGGACTGATCTCATAGCGCGAAGCAATACAGTCCACAGCAAGATTGGCCACGTCACTATCCTCATGCCCAATAAAAAGCTTCGCTTCCGGCACCTCAAACTTCTCCGCCTGCTTCTTGAATATTTCGACAATCTTGGCACTTGCCTTATCGTCAAATGTCAGATCTTCTATACTTCCGAGCAGATAGGGAGCTACTGGAATATCCCCATCACCTTCCCAACTCACCAGCTCTCTTCCATAGTTCAACAAAATCCGAACAATTTCTCTTTCCTGTAAGATCTCTGCCGTAATCGCCGTCTCGACGACGGCATCAGGCAGCCCTGCATCAGAGCGTTCCTGCTCTGTCAAGAAAAAATCCGCCGGAGGCATATCGCCCTCGGGGCCAAATGATCCTTGCGAAGACGGTGCTTTAGCAGCTGCCGCCTTTTTATCTTGTGCTTTTGCTCTATTGATTCGGATTTTATTCAGTTCGGTCAACAGCACCCGTTCTTCTATAT
Organism: Sphingobacterium paucimobilis HER1398; assembly: GCF_000416985.1. Taxonomy (GTDB): domain Bacteria; phylum Bacteroidota; class Bacteroidia; order Sphingobacteriales; family Sphingobacteriaceae; genus Sphingobacterium; species Sphingobacterium paucimobilis. Next base: position 104,408 of record NZ_ATDL01000021.1, on the reverse strand, counting down.
CCAGCAAAGAACTACATTGCCGTATAAAGACAGATACTTTGATTTCGTCCGGTATCAAGGCGATACTCTCCACCACTTCCCGGATTACTTCAGCACGTTTGATGGGATCGTCCTTAGCATCCTTGAGCAGAATATGAGTCTTATAGAAGATAAAATCCTCTTGATGAGCCGCTAGATATTCCATAAATGCGGTAGACCCCACCTGCTTGATATAGGAATCCGGGTCATTCCCATCTGGGAATAGGAGCACTTTTACGTTGAGCCCTTCTTCGAGCAGCATATCCGTTCCTCTGAGAGAAGCTTTTATTCCCGCCGCATCCCCATCATAGAGGATTACGACATTCTTGGTAAAACGAGATATAAGTTTGATCTGCCCTGTCGTCAATGAGGTCCCCGAAGAAGACACGACATTTTCCACACCGGCCTGATGCATAGCGATGACATCGGCATATCCTTCTACCAGGTAACATAAGTCGGCATCCATCACCGCCTTCTTGGCATGATTCAGCCCGTATAGAACGTCTGATTTGTGATAGATCTCACTTTCAGGCGAGTTGACATATTTAGGAACCGATTTTTCCGTTTTTAAGGTCCGCCCTCCGAAGCCGATGATTCTTCCCGTCAGATTGTGGATGGGAAAAATGACGCGCCCCCGGAACCGATCGTACAAGCTCTTGTCATCGCGTTCTATGGCCAGTCCGATATCCGAGAGGTAAGCTTCATGGAAACCGTCCTTTTTTGCAGCATCCACCAAGGCTGTCCATTGGTCGGGGGAGTAGCCTAAGTCAAACTTCTTAATGATGTCTTCCCTATACCCTCTTTCCTTAAAATAAGATAAACCTATCGACTTGCCCAGGTCGGTCTCCCACAGGTGCTGTTTGAAAAACTTGCCAGCCCACTGACTCAACACATAGAGACTTTCACGTTTGTCTTGCGCAGCCATCTGCGCAGGAGTTCTTTCGACTTCCTCAATCTCTATGCTGTACTTACTCGCTAGATAACGTATAGCTTCCGGATAGGAAAACTTTTCCAGCTCCATGACAAACTTGAGAGAATCTCCACCTGCCCCACAACCAAAGCACTTGTAAATACCTTTGGCAACGGATACGTGAAAAGATGGTGTTTTCTCGTTATGAAAGGGGCAATTACCAATAAGTGAAGTTCCTCGCTTTTTAAGATCGACAAATTCTCCTACGACCTCTTCAATCCGTGCAGAGTCTAAGACCTTATCTATGGTTTCTTTTGTAATCAACTATCCTCCCCCTTTTTAATTTTCCTTCTAGACTAATCCACTTTTACTTCATTCATAAATAGATACACCAATCCTCCGAATACCGGAATTATTATAATCCCTAACATCCAAAGCATTTTATTTCTATTCTTGACATGTACATTCACCATACATTTGTACAGTGCGAAGAGTGGCACAAGAACAACTATTATTCCAAACAAATAAGTAAAAATCTGTTGCACATCCATACTCAATGACTAAAGTGACTTCCCATCAAAATTAAAAATTAAAACTTAGAATCTCTCATATTTGAGGTAAAAGCATAAAGAGGTCAGGTTATAAAGAAGCCAATTAACAGTTTTACTTCTTTACGATTTCAGGACGTTAGTATTTCGCAATTAATTAGCTATTTTTGTGCTTCTAAAACTTGGTGAGAGATGGCTTTTACAATAAAAAAAATATGCTGTATTGGTGCTGGTTACGTAGGCGGTCCTACGATGTCGGTCATCGCGCAGCAATGTCCCGATATACAGATTACCCTAGTCGATATGAATGCGGAACGTATTGCGGCCTGGAATGACCCTGATCTGGACCAACTTCCTATCTATGAGCCCGGCCTCTCCGCCATTGTCGAGGAAGCACGCGGTCGGAACCTCTTTTTTTCGACAGATGTAGAGGCCGCTATTGAAGAAGCTGACATGATATTTATTTCTGTCAACACACCTACCAAGAACTATGGTAAAGGTAAAGGAATGGCAGCAGATCTAAAATATATTGAACTCTGCGCACGGCAGATCGCAGCTGTTGCCACATCAGACAAGATCGTCGTAGAGAAATCTACACTTCCTGTACGTACAGCTGCTGCATTAAAAAGCATTCTACATAACACAGGATCAGCAGTAAACTTCCATATCCTTTCCAATCCTGAGTTTCTGGCAGAGGGCACAGCGGTGCAAGACCTTCTAAATCCAGACCGCGTATTGATCGGGGGAGAAAATAAAGATGCTATCCAAGCACTCGTAGATATCTATTCGAGATGGGTAGATACAGATCGTATTTTGACGACCAATCTCTGGTCGTCCGAACTTTCAAAACTGACTGCAAACGCTTTCCTTGCGCAACGGGTCTCTTCCATAAACTCTATCTCTGAGCTCTGTGAGAAAACCGGTGCTGATGTGCAAGAGGTAGCTCGCGCAATAGGAATGGACTCGAGAATAGGATCTAAATTTTTAAAAGCTTCTGTCGGCTTTGGTGGTTCCTGTTTTCAGAAGGACATCCTGAACCTTGTCTATATCGCACGTACTTACAACCTTGATGAAGTAGCAGATTATTGGGAACAGGTCATCCTTATGAACAACCATCAAAAACAGCGTTTTGCGGACAATATCATTCAGACCTTGTTCAATACCGTCAATGGGAAAAAGATTGCCATACTGGGTTGGGCATTCAAGAAAGACACGAATGACACCCGGGAATCCGCTGCGATATACGTAGCAGACCATCTGCTCAATGAACAAGCGGACATTCATGTATATGACCCCAAGGTTCCTTCCGAAAAAGTTTTTGTAGATCTAGAGTATCTAAACAGTCGTCCAGCGGCGGAAACAAGACGCCTTGTATCCGTGAGCGAAGACCCTTATGAGGCCTGTAAAGACGCTCATGCTATAGCTATCCTTACGGAATGGGACGAGTTCAAAGAATACGACTGGGCTAGGATCAAACGTCATATGAAAAGCCCTTCTTTTATATTTGACGGCAGAAAACTGCTTGATCGAGTAAAACTAGAAGAGATAGGCTTCATATATTATGCCATCGGAGAGTAAATTTTCTACACCGAAGGCACCTTGATTCATCTTGGAGCAGCTTGTATTACGTAAATATTTCATTTCAAATGCATTGCATATTCACTTGAATTTACGTAAATTTATAGCTTAAGAACCAATAAATAGTGCTAATGAAGCATATTATTTTTGTTGACTCCATCTGTATCGGGATTTTCCTTTTCCGCTGTTTTATCTTTGAGAACGATAGGCAAGAGATTTGTTTCGGCATCTTCCTTGACGATCATACCGCACCCCTTATCTGGTTTGAGCGAGAGGGGGATGATACCGCATCCCTCCATACCAACGATGAGTTAACACAGCTCATCAACACGCGTACACAGTCTGACAAAGAGACTCGAAAAAGAAATTTCAAAAGCTTCCTCCAGTTTGTGAAAGATAGCGAGCGTATTGCATCAAAAATGGTATTCAAGGGTCGTAAGGTCGAATACCTGAGCAAAAGCCAAGACCTGAGCAAGATCAAGAAAGACTACGTTAATAAAGTGGACTAGGGCGATTACCCTATTGAACTATTTTTTGTTATCTTTATTTAGTCAAGTACAGTGAAACAAAACAGCTATTATGGAAAACAATAAAACCAGGTATTCTTATGACACACTAAGTCAAGCCGTCAACGACTTACAAAAAAGAGGCTACACACATGATTTCCTAATTCCTGATGAAAAAGAGTGTATCTATTGCGCCAATAATTCACTGGAGCTTTCTCCAGACGAATTTCAGATCGACGAAATCTATCGTTTTGAAGGTATGACCGATCCAAGCGACGAAAGTATTGTATTTGCCATCGCTTCCAAAGAACACAACATCAAAGGACTTGTAATAAATAGTTTTGGAGCTGATTTCGGCTATCGATCGTCCAAATTGGTCGAAGATCTTTACAAAAGATCAAGGAAATAATTCATTATTCCCACCTATTTGGTTCTGTCAACTTAAAGCGTTTTTTCCATTGGCATTTGTACTACAACGGAAAAAACGCCAAGCATATCGGTTATACTATCCGTGATATCTTTATTTGATATTCCTCAACACTCTTTCTAAAGTAGCTGATACTCGATTTGCATCTTCTTCTTTATTGATATCCAACCCACAAAATAGACTGCCATTAATTGTAGCGTGCATGGATAGGTAGTAGATACCACTCACTAAAAGGGCTATCAGCGGCTGTACATCTTCTTTAAAATTCTCTTGCTTTACGATCTTTGTCAGCAACTCATTCCCCACTTCATCCCGTTCGTCAGCCAGCTTGGACAGTATTTCATTTTTTTCACTCAATTCCCAGATCAGTAATTGAGTAAGCAACTTATTACTTTTCATCTCTGAAAACTGTCTCTTCAGCACTTCGATAACAGCATCCCAACTTAATTCTTTTGGTATTTCTTCAAAAGCTTCCGACAGCCAAAAATCTTTACTTCTCAGGAATGCATTATAAAGTCCTTGCAGGTCACCAAAATGGAAATAAATCAATTTTTTATCTACGCCAGAAACCTTGCTGATGTTTTCGACTTTCAAAGCGACGAACCCCTCATTAGCCAATATATCTTCCACTGCCTGAAGCAGTTTACGCTTGGTCGACTCTGATTGTAGTGTCTTTTTATTTACTTTCATAACATAAATATACTACTAAATATCTTTTTATCAACCCCCCATCAAAATGCGTTCTCGTCTCACGCATCATGCTAATAAGATGTTTTAAGAACCGATTTTCATAGGAGGTCAATTCCCTTATTCACATTAACTATTTATTATATTTAGGATAATTAAATTCAATTATAGGGTAATTGGGGAACACATTCAGTTCTGATTGTTCTGTAAAAAAACATTACTATTTACCTGAATAACGCATATATAAAAAATAGTCCTGAAGCAGGCGCTCAGGACTATACAAACCAATTATTAACCTAAATTATGAAATTTCTGACTTAACTATCTATATAACGTCCTACTCCACCATTTATTATACGCAAATAAAAAAAAGATATCCGATCGAAAACCTTATTTTTATTGTTCAAAGAACAAAACACATGATTAAAATCGTAGAAGCTCGTATTCGTGACATCCCCACTATACAGGCCTTAGCAGAAGAAATATGGCCGATTACTTTTGATAAAATCCTGTCGAAAGATCAAATAACCTATATGATGAAGATGATGTATTCTGATTCTGCTCTTATTAGCCAAATGGATAATCTTGGCCATCGCTTCCTATTAGCATACGAAAACAATCGATCTGTAGGATATCTTTCCTTTGAGCTCGACTACAAGTCAACCAGTAAAACAAAGATCCATAAAATATACCTTCTACCGGAGACACAAGGGCGTGGCCTGGGAAAACGCCTATTTAAAGAAGTGACAAATATCGCGCTACAGCATGGCAATGAAACCCTATCCCTCAATGTCAACCGGGACAATACCGCAGTGGGCTTCTATAGGCAGATCGGCTTCGAGATTGTGGGCGAGGAAGACATTGCGATCGGCAACGGCTTTCTAATGGAAGACTTTATCATGGAGCGCCCCATCCAGACCATCGGATAAATCGGCTTTCATTTTTAATAACAAAATCTATTTAGGTAATGTTGAGCTGTATTGACACCAAAGTAATACATCATACGCAATCAATTTAAATGGAAAGCAGAAGAGACTTTATAAAAAAAGCAGGGCTATTGGCAGGTTCTTTTGGACTATTCCAAAGCTTACCACAGGCCATACAGGCTGCTCTAAAAATACATCCCGCGGCGGGAAGCACCTATCTTGATGCAGAGCATATTGTTATGGTCATGCAGGAAAACCGTTCTTTTGACCATAGCTTCGGCAGCCTTCGCGGCGTCAGGGGATTCAATGACCGCAGAGCTGTCAGACTGGCCAACGGCAATCCTGTATGGCTGCAATCGTATAAAAATGGGGATACGTATGTCCCGTCTCGGTTGGATATCAAGAACTCAAATGCCGCTTGGACACGTGACCTCCCCCATTCCTGGGAAAACCAAATTGGCGCATGGAACCATGGCAATTTTGACAACTGGCTTGAATCCAAGCGGTCCGGAAATAAACTTTACAGAGACCTCCCTTTGACGCTCGGATATTATACGCGTTCGGATATTCCGTTTTACTATGCCTTTGCTGATGCGTTTACGATCTGCGATCAGCATTTCTGTTCCTCCATTACGGGCACGACGACCAACCGTCATTTCTTCTGGACGGGGACCTGTGTTCCCGAGAAAGGTGCCAAGCCCCTTGTCCGCAACTCGGATGTCTATTTTAACCGAGAGGCCCATTGGCGGACATTTCCGGAGTTGCTTGAAAAAAAAGGTATCAGCTGGAAGGTCTATCAAAACGAGGTGAGCATGCAGACTGCGCTCAGTGGTACCGCTGAAAGCTGGCTCGGCAACTTTACCGACAATAACCTGGAATGGTTCAGCCAATATAAAATACGGTTCAAGAAAAGCCACATTGACTTTTACAAACGGCGTATCGAGGAGCTGCCCGCAGAAATCCAGGAGTTGAAGACCACACTTGGCAACCGTAATGACCAAAAGCTGCGACAGAAAATCGAACAGAAGGAACAACAGCTGCTGAGCTTTGAAAAAGAATATGCACAGTATAACGCCGAAAAGTTTGAAGCGCTGGATGATCGCACCAAATCTCTACACGAACGAGCCTTTCAGACCAACGAAGGTGACCCTTACTACCATGACGTACAAACCGTCGAATTTGAGGGGCAGGAAATGACGGTTCCCAAAGGAGATGTACTGCATCAATTCAGAGCAGACGTACGCCAGGATCAATTGCCTACAGTATCATGGCTTGTAGCACCTCAGCATTTTTCAGATCATCCCAGTGCACCCATGTATGGGGCTTGGTATGTATCCGAGATCTTACAGATTCTTACGGAAAACCCAGAGATTTGGAAAAAGACAATATTCATACTTAACTATGATGAGAATGACGGTTACTTTGACCACATCCCTCCCTTTGTCGCTCCAAAACCAGGAGACCCCAGCACAGGGATAACCAGTCCTGACCTCGACTACACGTCCGAGTATGTAACCCGCGAACAAGAACTTGCCTATGGTATAGCCCCTGCCTATGCAACCGAGGGACCCGTTGGCCTGGGGTACCGCGTTCCCCTGATCATTGCCTCTCCCTGGTCCCGTGGTGGCTGGGTCAATTCTGAAGTCTGCGATATTACCTCTACCATCCAATTTATCGAGCACTTTGTACAGAAAAAGTTCAAAATCGACCTTGTAGAAGACAACATCAGTACATGGCGTCGGGCCATTACCGGAGATCTGACATCGGTTTTCAGACCCTTCCAACCCGAGGAGCAAAAGCTGCCGGTCTTTCTCGATCGCAATCAACAGATCTCGGACATCAACAGGGCACGTGAAAAACCTATCCCCAACAGTTTCAAAAAACTAAGTACCGAAAATATAAATGCCATACGCCAAGGCATCAACACGAACCTGCTGCCTCGGCAGGAACCAGGCACAAAGCCCTCCAATGCCTTGCCCTACGAACTCTACGTACAGGAACAATCTGACGGACAACAGTTGACACTGCACCTTTCTGCCGCTACAGATTTTTTTGGTTCCAGCGCGTTAGGAGCTCCATTCAATGTATATGCCTATGGACATAAGCGAGAGAATGCCAACTGGGCATTTGCTGCCTCCGCAGGAAAAACGGTTTCCTATCAGTGGAATTTGGGTGAATTTGAGCAGTCCCTTTATCACCTCGCATTACATGGCCCCAATGGTTACTACAGAGAATACCGGGGCGATGAAAAATCACAGTCAGTAGAGATAGAGCAACGCTATGCAATTGCCTCTTCCGAACTTGTTCTCACCATAAAAAACAAAAGTCGTCAAGACCTCAGACTGGAACTTATCAACCATTATGAAAACGGAAAAAGCAGGCCCATAAGGATTGCACCATCCAACCAGCACACGGCCAAGATCAGTACCAAGAAAGCACAGCGCTGGTATGATGTAGAAATAAAATGCCTCTCTCCATTACCATCCTACAGCAGACGTTATGCAGGTAGAATAGAAAATGGAGAAGCTGGTACAACAGATCCATTAATGGCTGTGTAAGCCCACAAAAAGAGCCTGTCCGTATTTACGGCGCAGGCTCTTACACAATTTGAACAAAAATTACCCAGTTCCTATGGGTAGGTCGTTACCACTTTACTCACCTTCCAGCTGTCCGCCTCCTGACTCAAGGTGACATAGTCGACACGAGTAAAGGTTTTGAATTTCATAATTACCTTAGCTACGCAAGCTTTACCACACTCATCCAATATTTCATAGCTGGTTTCGCAATCGTATTTTAGTCCTTTGTTAGCTTTTAGAAATGTCGTATACTCTCTTTTTCCATAGCTTTTACGATCCACGGCATTCATATACTGAAAATCATCTGCAAACAGATATTTGTTTAAGTCTGCACTCCCCGAAGTTGCAGCTTCCAAGTATGTCATTATAATCTTAGCAGTATTCATATCTTTCAGGGGATTTGCGTTAGCAAAAGAATTCAGGGATAGCATCATAATAAATGCTGTGGCGATTGTTGTGATAGTCGTTTTCATTGTTTTGTATTTTTAATTTTTTAGGGTACTATTACCTGTACGTTATGTCTATTATTTATCTTAACCAATCGTTCCTCTACATCATCGCAATCGCTCCTGATTGTTTTGTTACACCAAAGGTATAACGCTACGCTCAGGCTACGAATGGTGATTAGACCAGAACATCGATTTTCTCGGTAAAACTGTCCTCTTTTTCGGTCAATTTTCCAGTATACATTTTGCCGATAACCAACATATAATCATGACTATTTTATCGTATGCCATTCTTTATCAAGCGCGACACCAAAAACATAAACAACTGAATACATGAAGAATAAATAAAAATGACAGATTCAACACTGTACGATATTGAACATAGGACTGTCCAATAATGGGCAAATAGTATGCAGTGCAACAGGATGTGACATCTCCCAAAAGTCCGGCGTCAAATCCAATATTAATTTTAGGTCAAGTTTACTGGCTCCATTTGGGAATATAGAAAGTCTTTTCTAATTTAGACCCTTACACAGATAGCCTCATGCCCATAATAGACATATTTTACACACGCAACAGGCGGTACTAACCTATTTATGTTTGAAATCATATGACAGAATCTACATTGATAGAGCACCTTAAAAGCGATAGTCAAGAAGGCTTTGTGGCAATCTATAATAGATTCTATACTCCTCTTTTGTACTTCATTTCAAAATATGTCAAAAAACCGGAAGTCGCAGAAGAAATTTTGGCAGATGTCTTTGTTACGGTGTGGAATCGGAGAATGGACTTTCACAGTATGGAGAATCTTCAAGCTTTCCTTTATATATCAGCAAAGAATGCTAGTCTAAATACACTACGCTCTCCTAACAAGGTGACTTATTTAGAATCTATCACTTCATTTGAGAATTTACTGATAGAGGATAAAGACACTTTTACCCAAATGACTTATGTGGAGCTTCTTCAATCTATTTTTGAGGAAGTAGAGCGCCTTCCTAACCGCCAGAAGGAAGTGTTTAAGCTAACCTACCTAGAGGACAAGACTGTAGAGGAGATTGCGCAGCAACTCGAAATGAGTCCTACTGCCGTCTATGCCAACAGATCACGCGCCATAAGTTCTCTCCGGCTCGTCTTAAAATCAAAAAACGACATGGTACTCATCGCATTTGCAATTCTTATCAACTACTAAAACAAGAAACAAACAAACTCATAATCAACCACATAAAAATTAATTAAAGTTTTTATGTAAGATTCTATTGGCTACTGTGTTTTTAATGCAAGTCACTGTTATTAACATTCACGACATGCAAGAGACCACATATCGCGTTGACCTTCTTAAGAAATATCTCAAGGGAACTATACATCCGGACAATCACATAGAACTAAAAAAACTATTTGAAGAATATCCCGATCTTTTTGATCTGGTACACCGCCTAGAGGACCCAAGCCATCTACAACAGGCCTTACAAGAGTATCGGTATTTTCACAGCGCACACACTGTACATCATAAAGAACAGACGCTCCAAAACATCCTCCATCGCATCGAAGAGGGGCCCAAGCAAGGTGTTCGATCAGGTACCTATCGAGCTTTGCTTCGCTATACCGCCGCAGCCTCCATACTTGCAATTCTTTCCATGGGCATCTGGTACCTGTTGAGCCGTCCGAATCTAAATCCCGATCTGCAGGCGCTGAAAGAGGCTGAAAAGCTAAGCCCAGGGAGCAATAGAGCGACCTTACTCGCAGCTGATGGATCAGTCATCGAACTCAACGCCTCACAGAGCGGTATTGTTATAGGCGATCAGATCACTTACAATGACGGTTCTCTATTGTTAAAAGACATACAGGAAGAAACGGTACAATTAACATTATCTACCCCAAAAGGGGGGCAGTACCATGTCACTTTACCTGATGGGAGTAAGGTTTGGCTTAATGCCGATAGCCGCTTGAAATACCCCAATCGATTTACCGCCCCGCTTCGGGAAGTTGAGTTAGACGGAGAAGCTTACTTTGAAGTCACTTCCAACCCGAAACAACCTTTTATCGTTAAAACCCCTAACGAGCAGGTCGAAGTACTGGGCACCCATTTTAATATTAATTCCTATCGTAATGAAGAAGCTTCCAAAGTAGCCCTCTTAGAAGGAAAAGTACGTGTTGTCGCAGACAATAGACAATCCAGCACACTGCATCCCGGACAGCAGACATTCTTCAGCAATAACCAAATGGCAATTCAGAATATCAATGCAGAGGAAAGCATCGCCTGGAAAAATGGAGAGTTCACCTTCAACAATGAATCTTTGGGTAGCGCGATGAGGCAGGTTGCAAGGTGGTACGATATTGAAATCGAGGTCGATCCATCGTTGAAGCAACTTGCACTTTGGGGATCTGTATCTCGATTAGACAATTTTGACAAAGTATTAAAAATAATTAAAATGACGGATGACAATATTAAAATCAGGATCGAAGGGAGGAGGGTTAAGATCATGAGATAATTCGGACAAAAAACAAGAAACTTTGATCTGTTAATTTCAAAAGATACCGGAGAAGGTGGCACTTCCCCGGCTTTCGGCTCAGTATCAAATAAAATCCATGTAATCGTTTATTAAAAAACTAAACCAATCAAAAGTAATGAAAAATAAGCTTTGTAAACACCTCATTATTATGAAAATGATCGTTGTGCTACTTTTGATCACCGTTGGCCAAATCCAGGCAGAAGGTCTGGCCCAAACCGTGAGCATTAGAAAGAAAAACAGCCCCATCACCGACATCTTTCGGGAGATCAAGAAACAAACCGGCTATACCATACTGAGCAAATCAGAGGTTATCAAAAACACGCCATATGTTGACGTGAACTTTAACAATACGGAGCTGAATAGTGCATTGAATACACTCCTGAAACCACTGGCACTAACCTATGTAATCGACGGCAAGTCCATCGTAGTCAAAACAGCTTCAGCAGAAACGGCAAACTCACACAAACAAACAACATCATTTTCTGATGCCGTATCCCTACAGCAGGATACCCGAGGCCGGGTGACCGACCATCAGGGGAAAGCCTTGCCAGGAGTCCTCGTCGCTATAAAGGGCAAAAAAACATCTACTGCAACAGACGACAATGGTAATTACCACATCGCTGCAGAACGTGGTTCCACCCTGACATTCAGCATCCTCGGATACGAAAAGAAAGAAATAGAAGTCAATTCATCAACAATTAATGTCAGTCTCCAATTTGTCGAAGCTGATCTAGAAGAAGTCGTGATTACAGGTTATGGTACATTTAAAAAATCAGACTATACCGGCTCCGCCTCTACGATTAAAACCGATAGAATGAAAGATATCCCAGCGGTAGATTTTTCGACTATGTTACAGGGAAATGCACCTGGTGTACAGGTCAATTCGCTATCGGGTCAGCCTGGTGGATCCACGAGTATCCGCATCCGTGGCATGGGTTCGATCAACGCTTCCAACAGTCCTTTATATGTTATCGATGGCGTACCCGTCATGTCCGGTAATATGGCTTCGAGCAGCTCTAATAATGCTGGTTTTGATGTCATGTCTACGCTCAACAACTCGGATATCGAACAGATTACCGTTATTAAAGATGCTGCTGCCGCTTCGCTATATGGTTCACGTGCTGCTGGAGGGGTCATCTTGATCACTACCAAATCAGGAAAAGCTGGTAAACCGACATTTTCAATCCGTGGAGATTATGGCGTATCCAGCCAAGCCACTGATTTTAGAGAGGTAATGAGCGGACCTGAACGTCGAGCGATGCTATTAGAAGGACTTCGTAATAAGGCACGTTACACCGATAAGCTGACCGATGAGACAAAAATCGAAGAATATGCACAAGCCAATATCGACAAATATGCGCCTGAGCCTTGGAGCGGGTGGGCAGATTGGAAAAAAGAACTGTTCCGTGATCAGGCACCTTTCAAAAATGTAGATTTTTCTGCATCTGGCGGAGATAGTAAACTATCTTACTACAACTCTTTGTCCTACATGAACCAAACTGGTCTCTCCTACCAATCTGACTTTGAAAGATTCTCAGGCCGTCTGAATGTGAAGTATAAGATGACGGACAAAATGGAGGTAGGTGCCAATATTCTCTATTCTAACGTTGCTCAGGATGTCAATGCAGAGGGCGGGACCTACACTTCGCCTATATACGCCTCTAGACACAAAATAACAGGATCAGAGCCCGTGTACAACGAGGATGGCTCTTTCTTTACGGATTTCTTCTCCAATGGGCCACGCAATCCTGTAGCAGCCTCCATGTACAATTTTAGGACAGAGAAAGCTAACCGCTCCTTCAATACGCTTTTTGCTAACTACAAATTTATCGATGGACTGGTATTCAACACCACTTTCAGTCTAGACAACACCACGACCAAATACAATTCCTGGTCCGACCCTAGATCTTCTGATGGAGAGAAACAAAATGGAGCATTGAGCTCTAGTTTCAAACAGTATAACCAGATTGTATGGAAGAATAGCCTTACCTACACGAAGACCTTTGCGGACAAACATAATCTAGATATCTTAGGAGGATACGAGATCAATAAATACACCCGAGAAGATCTAGATGGTGCTAAAGAGAACTTCCCTTCGGTCGATAAGATCGTTATGTCCAACGGTTCAGTTCTTAAAGACTTATCTGGATATACAAATGAGTGGCGTTTGCTGTCCTACCTATCCCGTGCCAATTATAATTACGACAACAAATATTTCTTAGGAGCCAGCATACGTGCAGATGGCAGTTCCCGTTTACACCGTAATAGTCGTTGGGGTAACTTCTGGTCCGTATCCGGAGCTTGGAAGCTGGGCAATGAGGATTTCATGCAGTCCTTACAACCTATTGTATCCGATGCTAAGCTTCGTGTATCATACGGAACCAACGGCACCTTACCGTCCAATTACTTTTCCTATATGGATCTGACCGGCTTTGGCTACCCCTATGGAAGCAATCCCGGCATACGCGAGTATCAGATCGGCAATCCATCCTTAAAGTGGGAAAAACAGAACAATCTAAATATCGGAATGGACCTACGCCTATTGAACCGTATTGACCTGACCTTCGAATGGTATAATAGACAGTCGTCCGATCTCTTAAACGATATGCCGACCTCTTACACAACAGGTTTCTCTTCTTACCTGACCAATATCGGTACGATGCGCAATACCGGGGTAGAAGTAGACATCAGTGCAGATATCTTGCGGGACAAAGCACTAAGCTGGACGACCTCCATGAATCTGGGAATGAATAAAAATAAGACTGTAGCTCTTGCTGATGGCAGCACCGAACTCCGCAACGGTACTTTGATACACCGTGTCGGACAGCCATGGTACAGTTACTACCTCGTAGAATTTGCGGGCATTAACAAAGAAACTGGCGTACCACAGTACTACATCAATGACCCGAACAAACCAGGGTCACGGGACATTACGGAAGATGCCAACGAGGCCAACCGAATTGCCTACAAAAGCGTAGACCCAAAACTTACAGGTGGTTTTACCAACACATTCCGTTACAAATTTATGGATCTTAACTTTACCTGGACCTATACCTTAGGTGGGTACTCCTACGACTCTGGTGCCAGCAAAACAGAACTCGCGGGAAAAACAGGATACGATAATATTCCACAGTACTACGAAAGACGCTGGCAAAAACCGGGTGACAACACCGACATCGAAATGTTTATGGTAGGTAATTCCTACGACATGAGCAGCGTAGCAAACACCCGTAGGGTACACTCTACCGACCACATCCGTCTGAAGAACCTCACTTTTGGTGTAGCTGTTCCACAAGAGTTTGCTCGCCGACTTAAAGTCAGCAACATACGGGCGTATTGTTCGGGAGTTAACCTATTAACATTCGCGGCCTACAAAAACTACGATCCCGAGATACCTAACGGTGGCAGCGTATATTTCGAGACCCCGAAGTTAAAGACAGTAACATTTGGATTGGACATTAAATTCTAACAACAAGATTATTCAGATATGAACTATATATTATCAATCGCATTTATTACCGGTCTGTTGTTCAGCAGTTGTGGCAACAAATGGTTGGAAGAGGCACAGCCCAGCATCTATACCGAGAGTGGCGAGGCGATCAAGTCTGCTCGTGAAGCACAATATGCCCTGAACGGTGTGTATGACATCCTGCGCAAGTACGAATATTATGGTGCCCGTATGACCTACTATGGAGATGTCACAGGCGAAGATCTGCAGGCCAATGGGGATACCAAACGCGCAGCCAAATATTATCTTTTCGACTTTAACAAAGACAATACCCCTTCTTCGCTATGGCAGGAGCCCTACCGTGCAGTACGGAATGTCAATGGTATCTTAGCTTTTGCGAATGGTCTTCCGGCAGAAGAGCTGAGTGAGGAATTGAAGGATATCAAAGGACAGGCATTAGCCCTACGTGCCTTGGCGCATTTTGATTTAGTAAAAGTTTTTGGTGTTCCATTTACCAAGGACAACGGCGCATCTCTAGGCGTGCCTATTGAAATAGAAAAGCATACTTCAAGCAGCAAACCTGCGCGCAATACGGTCAAAGAGGTCTACAATCAAGTAATAACGGACCTAGAGGATGCCAGCAAATTGCTCAGCACCGCTCGTAACAATGGCAAGATCAACCGCTTTGCTGCACAGCAACTGTTGTCGCGTGCCTACCTCTATACTGGTCAGGACCAAAAAGCTTTTAACACCGCCAGTCAAATGATCGAAGAAGCTCAAAAATCAGCGTCTTCCAGCAAAGGGCAATATGCGCTATGGAGCAACGAGGAATACAGCACGGTATGGTCCAAAGATTTCACCAGCGAGATTCTGTTTCAGCTGTCTGTTGTCAAAACCGAAAGTGGTCCAGGGAAAGAAGGGGTAGGCTATCTGTTGTGGCGCCAAGGGTATAATGACATCATTTTATCCGGCGACTACATGAACTTATTGAAAGCTGACCCGAACGATGTGCGTCATAAAATCATCACCAAATATACCAGCAAACAGGTGGATTACTATTACCTCAACAAGTACCCAGGCAACCCTGCAGAAGGTGAAACTCCGCAAGAGGCAGACATTCCTGTCCTACGTCTATCGGAGGCATACCTTATCGCTGCTGAAGCTGCTGTAAAAACCGGAGATAACACCAATGCGCTGAAGTACCTTAATGCTATCGTCAGTCGTGCAAACCCTGCTAAATCAGTATCGGGAACTGTCACTTTAGAGCGTGTAATGGACGAGCGCCGTAAGGAATTGGTTGGTGAAGGACACCGTTTATTTGATGCTACCCGTAATAATATGCGGATAGAACGCAAAGCAGCATCGCACAATTCGCCGCTACTCCGGGCAGAGACCAAATCCTTTGACCGCACGTATTTCAAGACTGTGATGGCTATCCCTCGTAGAGAAATCGATGCCAATCCAAACATTACACAGAATGATGATTATTAGAACAATCATCCAAAGGTATGTCCGCTGTACGTGCAGCGGGCATACCTTATGGATCACTTTTTTATTTAGCCTTTTCCATATCGGCGGCCTTACTGCCCAACAAAAAACGTTGTCCCAACATGATGGCCCTTATATTCTATACACCTCCGAGCAGCTTAATTTAATACGCGTTCGTGGCGGACAATTAGAAATGCAGCAAGAGATCGCCCCGACGTTTGAGGTCATCTCCGAGAAAGGTGATCACCGGTTTCAAGTCACATTGCACCCTATAGAAATCCCTAAGGCCACCTACAAACACAACAGCGACATTCTTGTGCTTTCTGATCCACATGGAGATTTCGATTCCTTTCATGCTGTGCTGAAAGCACATCGGGTCATTGACGAAAAGTATCAATGGACCTTCGGCAAAAAACATCTTGTAGTGATAGGTGACATCTTTGACCGTGGAGACGATGTCCTTCCCTTGTTTTGGTTGCTCTATAAATTAGAGGCCGAAGCTTCCCAAGCAGGAGGTGCTGTTCATTTTCTTTTGGGCAATCACGAGGAAATGACTTTACGAGGCAATCTTAAATATGCTAAGGAAAAGTACACCAACCTCGCGCAACATCTCGACATCAATTACCAAGAACTCTGGGACATGGAATCCGAACTGGGGCGATGGCTACTGAGTCGAAATACGATAGAAAAGATTGGTGACCATCTATTTGTCCATGCAGGATTGAGTGCCGATATTATCGGCAATGTCTGGACTATAAATGCCATCAATGATTCGACACGAGCGCACGTGCACCAGCGCAAGGAAGAACGGGAGCATTCTCCCGCAGCTCGATTCCTATTTGGCAGTAACGGCCCGCTGTGGTATCGTGGTATGGTACGGACAGATGAAAAATATAATCCATTGTCTACAGCTGATCTCGAACAAATCATGAAACAGTATGATGTAAAACATCTATTTGTAGGTCATACCATCTTTCCTGAGGTTACTTCATTTTATGAAGGAAAAGTCTATGGCGTTAATGTGAGCAATAAATCCAACCGGGAAAAAGGAGCAAGCCGCGGACTCCTGATCAAAGGAAACAAACGCTACCGCATCTATGATGATCCGAAGAAAAAGGAACGTATCTAATATAAAAGGAAGTGTCTGATGGGCACTTCCTTTTATGTTCAGGAATCGATCCTCCTACAACATTTTCCTTAGCCAGTCCGACTGTATACCCGTACACTGGATTATTCCATCCTCCAAGCTTTTCCAAATCGCTTTAAAATGAGGATGCTCCGGCACCCGTTTTCGATCCACATGCCCCACATGATATACCTCATTGGCATCTGGATTACTGTCGTTCAGTACAAATGAGTTTATAAAGAAGGATAGGACTCCCTTTTTGTTTCTCCTTTGATCATTACTCCTCTTCAGCAAGTTAACTTTAAAACCATCATACCTAAATTCAAATTTCCCCCAATTACGGAGATCATTCCCCTTCAAATCAAAATCAATCCGACGTATCTTACCCGACGCAATTTCCAGATTGACCAACGGCGTCAAGATCTTATTAAATGCGGGAGCCGACATGGGTGACAAGGAACCTTTATAGCTGTATTCACCATATTTACTGAGCATATCAAAACCAAAGTTTGCATGCAATTCTCCCTGCCCCAACAAAGCCGCTCGCAGATCAGCACGCATATACCTATCTTCCTCTAATTTTGCTGTATCATTCGTGACATTAGTCAATACACCATGCGTATCTCGAAAAGAGATAATCCCCTCGTCAGTTCCCGCTTTATTAACCTGTCTGTATTCGACAAGAACATTCTTTACAGTCACACTGTCTATACACAGCCGTTGCTGCAGTTTCATGATCTTTTGGTGTGGCCCCTCTCCAATTTTACTCACGCGTTCCTCCTGATAATGCTTATTCTTTTTAAACACTGTCGCTCCGTCATATAGATATAGCTTTTTGGCATACAGAAGGTCACTTGTAAAGAAACTGTTGAAATCTATTCCTTCGGCTCTTATCATATCCCAGTTCAAAAAGACCAACGCCTTATTCAGCTTATCCTGTCGAAAATACTTCTCCTCATCCCTTGCAGGCTTAATCTGCATTCCGTGGACATCGATATCACCCTGTTCACTGTCGAGTTTTAATTTATCAAAGGCCAATGTATAGATACTGCCAGGAATAGCCCCCTCAAATCCAGGTATCTCTAGAACGATCCTCTTGCTATAGAGTGTTCTACCAAACTCTTGGCTGCTCTCCTTATGGAGCATAAAGTCCGAAACCGACAAAGCGACATGTTCCATACGGGCTGTATCCCCTTTCTCCGTTTCCAGAAATTCCACATCGGCATCTTTAAGGTCTACCTTGCCAATCCAGATACCTTTTATACTACCCAACCGCTCATGGACCTCCTTATCACCTTCCTTTTCCTCATAAGGCAGTGCCGTTTTTATGACTTTAAGCTTCAATGAATCTATCCCTATAGATCGTAGACGGATCTCTTTGGCTGCCAATAATTTCCAAAAATTCAGATCAGCAATTTCCATTCGATGTATATAAAAGTCATAGCGATTGCTCTTGGCCGTATGCTGGCTTACCTGTCGGGTATACGTCCCCGTATCAGCTGTAAGCCTCAGATTACTGACCGCTGCAGACCCCGTCAATAGATTAATACTTACATCGCCAATGGCCACGTCATACAGTCCTTCCGATGCCGTCTTGACCTTGTCACTCAACTTCTGAACAATAATTGAGCGATAATTGTAGGACAGATACCAGCTGCCTATAAGGATGGTGAAGAAAATCACCCCCACTATGCCAATCAACCATTTGCTCCATTTTGGTAACACGAAATGCCTTTGTTTCTTCACTTCCATACCAAGAGAACAGGTCAATGGCTATTTGGTTCAGGTCTTATTAATTCCCCTATACCCTTTAGACACCTATTATGACAATATCACACCCTGTCTATTGATAAAACTAAATCCTCTAATAACAACAATTCCTGGATACGACTAGGCTATATCCAGGAATGTCTAATGGTTAGGTTGATTATATTACTTAACAGTAAAGACAGTAGCTACACCACGCTCGCCTTCATGATCGAATTTGCCATTATCTGAGGGAAAGTTGACCACCCCTTCTCCCTTCACCCAGGCTGTAGAAGATCCTCCTCCGTCGAGGTTAAGTGCTTGCGTACAGCCCAGTGCAGCCATCAGTTCAGAAAGTTGCGCAATGGTGAGTCCTTGGGATTGTGAGGATCGACCATCCACTACGACAACAATCATTTTATTGTCAGCCGTCACCCCAAACGCAGTTCTGGGGTGTCTCGCTGTATTAAAATCCACATTCAGCTGAGACTGTTGTTTGCCGTCCAATAGCAGCAACGGTCCTCCAGCCAATACAACAGGCTCTGCTACTGCAGCCCAACCCGAACCAGGCTTAGCAATCACCTTAGCTCCCCCTTTATTATCCAGCACCACTGCACCATTTTCCCGATAGGCACTAAATCCAGAAACCGTATTATTCACCAGGTTTCCGTCGTACTTAAAAAAAGTCGTTGACCCCCCAGTACTGGTATTAAAGTAACTGCCATTGAAAGCTACCAAGGCGTTATTTGCTGCCGCTGCGGTACTCGTCTTCAGAAAGCCCGTTTTTACATAAGGAATTTCGATATGCAGTCCTTTGTTCAAATCTACTTCCAGAATATTGATATATTGCTTAGAGTCAAAAATCTGTGGAAATTGATAATACTTCCAAACTATCCCTCCAGACACCTCTTTTTTCTTCCAATCGGCTTTTTCAAGCAGCTCCTTAAGCCCTGCCTTTTCAACATTCGAGTAGTCGTATGGCAACTGTGTTCCTTCCTCTTTCTTACTGCACGCAAAAACGAGGAAAAGCAACATTAAACTATATATAAAATTCTTTTTCATGCTTATCAAATTATAAGGTTATCATTTAGGATCTTCAATCCATTTTAACTTATTCGCAACAGGTGGGGCTATCACTTGCAAATCCTGATCTATTGCCATACGTTCCATGTTCCGATAAAGCGTCAGATTACCCGTAGAAGAATCCCCCATAGCTGCCGCTACATTACTTTTGCCCCAGGTAAAGGGCCAATTTCCAAAATATTCAGCTGCAGTTGTCTCTTTAACGAATACAAATCCCTTCTTTTCAAGCCTAGCTACCAATATCTTTTCATTAGCAAACAATAGCAGAGTGTTGTTCCAAAGTACTCCTGTATTAAAGGCACCCTTCTTCCAAACATCAGGCATTCCTGCAATCCAATTCGACCACACCAATTTCTCAGATACCTTTTTTGAACCCTTTTCCACTTTCCATAGACTGTCCCCATGGCGCACCCACCAAAATTTACCCCCATCGATAAATGCTCTTGAATGCGCAGCGTCCAATAGATTCAAAGAATGCAGCACATCCTCCGCTCGTTGTAAAGAAAAAGACCTATTGTCTTTATCGGTACCATAGACCATATTGTTTTGAAGATAATACAGGCTATCACCGACAGACCAACACGCCTCTGGCGTAAGCCAAGAGCCCCGCAGTACGAATTTATCATTGTCAGGCTGAGCATTAAAAATGCCCACATAATCCAATTTGTCCGTTGCTTTTGGCACAATATTACCTTCAATATAGAAACGCCCCACCACAGCATCATACTGTTGCAGACGTGCTGCCACAGCAATGGCATGCCAGTGATTGGATACTACAAAAACCGTATCTCCAGGTTGGATAATCTGTTGGTCCGATTCATCGCGCAAAATCCTACTGAACACATAATTTTGCACCGTTGTCTTCGCATTTTCCTCTTTGTATATCTTTTTACTTTCCACTCCGTTCCTTACCAATCCCTCCTGCATTGCTGTAGCCTCACAGATACCCGATCCATGTGCACCACAGCCACCGCTTACGATTATCTTTTGGATTGGCTGGGTGCGGTACAGCCGTGCCGCAATCGCTATCCGCTCGTTCAGCACGTCCACGTCTGCCGAGCCCAAGACCAACATAATGGTCTTGGGATTGGCAGCAAAGCCCAATTCAAGCAGGAAGCCACCACATAACAGAAACAAAAAAAGCTTTTTCATAGGTGTATAACTTGTCTTTTAATGTTATTTTACTTTTGCCCCCATAAACGTTCCTGTCCGCGGCTCGCCATTGATATCTTTCTCAATTCGCTTATCCAACTGCGGATTGTACCCCTGTCCGATAGCACCAAGGCTTGTCCCTGTAAGGCCATAGGTCAATGCCGGATTATTGGTACCTATGGGTAGAAATTCGGCATTCAACATCGAAGACGGAGCGAATACAGCTCCAGCTACAACTGTACCTGCATCTCCATAAGTCGATGCACCCGTCACCGAATTCTTAATACTTGGAATCACTGTTACGTTGTCCGTATGGGCATCCACATCCTTCGATGTCGCCGCTTGCTTATTGCCAGATATAATCGAATTGACAACTGTCAGATTATTCACTTTATCTCTTCGATATACACCTCCACCCGGTCCTACGACCTCATTGCCTGTGATCGTCGAACTGATGATATCCACCTTGGTACCTCCATACTGCATCACCCCACCGCCGCCGTTGGCCGACGTACTTTTATTCCCTACGATCAGGCAGTTTACAAGGACTGCATTTGAGTTTTCCCGCATATATACACCAGCTCCATAGGACGTATTGCTATTGTTCATTACCTCCGAATCATACAGGTAGATATTCGCATTTGGATAGCCATGAATACCGCCGGCAGTACCTTTGGCATAATTATCGTTGAACTGACAATGATAGGCTGTTAGCGTGGCATCTGCCACCCATACACCACCACCGTTGTTACTACTATTTGTATTGCCATTGACTTTCGAGTCTTCCATCGTCACATCAGCTCCTGCAAACACATACATCCCTGCGGCAAAGCCTACTGTACCTTTCGCATTGGATGCTTTATTGTCCGTTATCTCCACCTGTCTGAGGTATACTCTGGCATTCGCGATCAATAAACCGCCACCATGTCCACGGCTATACTTTACACTACTGATCGTTGTATTCGTAGATCTATCCGTTGCATGTCCACCCCGAATAGTCAATCCTTCCAGATGAACCTTAGATTCCGTATCCAATGCGGCTGTAATGGTCACCGTATGGAATGCCTCTTTACCCGAAGCCAATTGACCATCCAATATTGTTTTGTACAATGCAGCATTCGGTTTGGCTCCTGGCAGTGCATCTTCGGCAAAGCCGCCAATCAATGTAATATTTTTTGATATCTCAAAAGTATAGTCGGATTCTTCGCTGGCATCTCCATTACGGATTGTTTTGGATGGCTTATAGACTCCCTCCGCCAAATAAATCGTACTATTCGTTGTCGCCTTTTCTATCGCTGTATTAAGATCTGTAGGTGTATTCCAGGACTTTCCATCCCCTGTACCGTCTACTGTCACATAGAATACAGGCACTTTACCCGACTCCTGCACCACGAGCACTTGCCTGGATTCATCTTGATTGATACGAACAGAAATAGTCCCTGATCGTTCATCCTCCGCATTGGTCACTGTGGAGAATCCAATCCGTCGTTTCCCTTTCTCATAGGCCGTTGTGTCCAACAAGATCCAGTCGGCATCAGTTTCTACACCAATGGTTGTATTGGACAGCACTTCAAAACTATAGGCATTTGTCTTACTACTGACTTCCATATAATCGACATTCATCAGCAGCTTTTCTTCAAAGCCCTCTTTATCTTTTTTACAGCTTGCCAACACCAAGAGTAAGCACAGCAGTATATAGTTTATATTTTTCATTTCGCATATCTTTTAATAATTTTCTACCTATTGCTCGAGCCTATTCGTCCCATTTATCATTCTGCTTCAAGCTGCGATTCAGCAGTAACTCTTCCGAAGGGATAGGTGCAAAATAATCCCTGTCCTCTCTAAAACCACCCCGATTGGGAAAAGGATCTATATTTCCAGAATTTCCTCCTTGCTGACCGGTAATCGGGTCCCATAGTGTCCGCTGTTTAATATTCACCATTGATGTCACCGAAGAAGGTGCTCCCGCCGTGCTGCCTGTATGCACGAAGACATCCGGCTGTCCATCTCCAGTAAAATCGTATGCTCCCACGCCAGGGAAATATACCCCTACAATAGGTTGGTTTACCTTCAATCCCTCTTTCCACCGCATCAGATCGTCCCACCGGAATCCTTCATTAAACAACTCGGCACGACGCTCTCTCCTGATTTCCAATATCACCCCCTGCATCCCCTTTACATTGGGATACATAGCCAACAAATACGGATCGGGATTCGCATTAGCCTGTGCCATATCCAGATTCGGCATACCCGCTCGGCTACGCAATTTATTGATCGAGATATTCAAGTCCGCTTGAGTCAAGGTACCCAACTCGGCCTTTGCTTCTGCAAAAACCAACAAAGCTTCTGCATAGCGGAATAATATAATATCAAAATACGCTCCAGAGGTCGCCCATTGGCTCCGATCTGGCAGTGCTTTAATCAATCGATATCCCGTTGTTGTAATTGACAGGTTGACAGGTTCATTCTTAGACTCTCCAATCACCTTAAAATCTGGTCCCGCCGTCGTCTGTGTCAATCGAGGGTCACGGTTTTTCATTTCGTCCAGAAAGCCCATGGTCTTGTAGTTGGCTTTATCAGTAAATCGAGATCCGTCCCGCATGAGGTAACTGTTGACCAAGTCTTTGGGTATACCATAAGATCCCTGTGTAGCTGATGTAAAAGAAGAGCCGAGGGAATGTACTTTAAGCCCCAACTCAAAATCTATGGCCAATATCGTCTCGATATTATCTTGGTTGTTTCGTGCAAAAAGATTTCTATACGCATTTTCGGCACCACCCTCCGTATACAAGGTATAGGCATTGGAAGTGATCAGATCCTGTGCTGCTGTTGCGGCCAAGGTCAAGTATTTATCGGCGTCTTCCAAACCATGGTATTTACGAAATGTTCCTTCAAATAAAGCCACACGAGCTTTTAACAACATCGCCGTATAGCGTGTTATCAGATTCACCTGCTTCTCTGCTGGAATATTCGCTATGGCAAAGTCAAGGTCGGCCATGACCGAATCCATGACCAGCGTACGGGAGTCTCTGGCTTTGTATAATTCCGGATCCTTTGCATCCAACACACCACTGTACCAAGGCACATCTCCAAAGGTTTTGACCTTATCGTAATAGAAATATGCTCTAAAAAAACGGGCTATGCCGCCATATTTTGCTTTGGCCGCTTCGTCCTTTACCTTATGATAATTGATCAAAAAATAATTGATCTTTCGCAGATCGTCCCAGTTCCAGCCACCTGAACCACGGGCCACTGGAACGACCCTCGATCCCCGCACCTTGGCCGCTGGATTCAGTGGCATCAGATTATCCGAGCCCGCATCATCTGTATAGCTGTCTGTCCATTCTTTTTCGTCAGAATTTCTAGAAAACGCACTATAAAAGTCATTGGTAGCGACCTCTAGGTCTTTGGCTGTATTAAAAAAGAAAGGAGCCTCTACCTGATCTTCCGATGGTCTATCCAAGAAGTCCTTGTCACAGGACATCATCATCCCACTCCATATAACTCCTAATCCAATT
Source organism: Sphingobacterium paucimobilis HER1398 (assembly GCF_000416985.1). Lineage (GTDB taxonomy): Bacteria > Bacteroidota > Bacteroidia > Sphingobacteriales > Sphingobacteriaceae > Sphingobacterium > Sphingobacterium paucimobilis. The sequence continues at coordinate 79,715 of NZ_ATDL01000021.1, read as the reverse complement.
GTTATTAGTTTAATTTTCATGATGTCTTCCTATTTATAACCCTATCATTACCCCAAAAGAATACGTCTTACCCATTGGGTATACCCGTTGATCGCCGCGCTGAGTGGCATCCTTTGGTGCCGAATAACTTACCCCTGCTCCAGCCTGCTCCGGATCGATGTATTTCGTCAGCTTGCCAAAACTCCATGTAAACATATTTTCACCACTGAAAAACACACGCAGGCGCTCTATTTTAGCTTTCTTCGTCCATTCCTGTGGCAGCGTATACCCTACCGTCATATTTTTGACACGCAAAAAACCAAGGTTGGTCAAGTAGTAATCATTGACTTCATAGAGTGAGCGTCTCCCCTGTAACGAGGAATATCCTCTATAAATCTGCGGATAAGTATTTCCCGGCTTGTCGGGCGTCCACGCATTGTCGATCAGATCTTTACGGATAAATGACAGATAAGGTCTTTGATACGTACCCCAGAACAACTCGCCTGTAGGGTACCAATCTTGGCGTCCTACACCAGACAGCGCTGTGGAAAAATCAAAGTTTTTCCATTTCGCATTCAGGTTAAGCCCAAAGAGATATTGAGGCATCGCATTACCGATACGCTCCAGATCACCGTGATTGTCCAAAGTGTTATCCCCTTTATCTATTTTCCGATCACCGTTGAGATCCAAGTACTTGATATCACCGGCACGCAGGTGACTCCATTCACTGTTCTGCATCACGTTGAGTATATCGTCATATACCTGCCCCAGATTGACCGATGCCTGTGCACCACCTGGTATATCAAAATGACTTTGGTAAGCCGCCGCCTCTTCATCCGATTGGAATTGCCCTGCTACGCGGTAGCCCCATATTTCTCCCAAACGCTGCCCTTCATAATAACTGCTCAGGAGCCCTTTCGTATTATTGTATTTCGTGATTGTACCTTTAAAGTTTGATAGATTGGCTGTCACGTTAAACTGCAGCGGAGCTCCTGCCACGTCAAACTTGTCGCGGTAGGACACACCGACTTCCCATCCATCATTACGCAATGCAGCGTAGTTTTCACGTGGTTCCCGAGCACCAAATACACCTGGCAACGGTTCTCCCGGCAAGTACATGCCTTCCACATTCTTACGGTACCAATCCGCATTGACAAACAATTTATTGTCAAGCACACCGATATCCGCTCCCAGGTTCAAGCTTTTGGTACTTTCCCATGTTACCACACTCGGCAATGGTCCTGGCATCTGTGCAACGGTCAGCTTTTCTCCTCCGTTCAGCCAATTTCCACGTTTCACCGCCATTAATTCTTTAAATGTATTCACCGGTACCGTCTGATTGCCCAGTTTACCATAAGATCCCCTCAGCTTGAACGAAGACACATACGGTTTTATCTCTTGCCAAAAATGCTCTCTGTCCATCTGCCATCCCAATGATATAGACGGGAAAAAGCCCCATCGGCTATCTGCAGGAAACCGCGAAGAGCCGTCATAGCGCGCATTGATTTCCATTAGATATTTACCCTCATAATCGTAGTTGAAGCGACCGAAGAACCCACGCACTGCCCAGTTTGTAGCACTTCCGGTCATTGCATTCATTACCGTCGCCAGAGAGAGATTGGACAAGTCCTCCAGCAGCAGGTCGTCTCCCTTCGCACTGATAAAATCCTGATCATACTCCTCTTGGTTAAAACCCAACAACAGGCGCAGATTATGTTTATTCGCTACAGTCCTATTATACGTACCGAAAAAATTGAGTGCGTTATATTTATCCTTTGTACGTTGCTCCTCCAGTCGGTTCAGTCCTACCGTCAATGGATTCAGCCTATTGCCGGCCAAGTATGTAAAAGGATTCAAGCGTAGCGCGAGACTCTTATTCTCGATTCTATTGCTATAGTCAAAGTTAAATTCCAAACCTTTCATTGGCCGAGCTACGATACGAAACGTATTGGTAAACTCTTCGGTATCTATATTTCTCCAACTCTTGCCCGAAGCCAATCCTGCATTACCACCTTGTCCGCCAGAACCGGTACCGATATCCGTAGGGATACCATCGACAAAGTTCGGGTAAAACGGCATTAGGTTATACCAAGTGGTGGTACTCCACAGTCCCCCAAATCCATTCGAAAAACCACCATAATCTTTATCATTCTCATTGATAAACTGCACGTTATTGGAAACCTCCAGCCAATCATAAGGTGTGAATACCAGATTAGCCTTCATATTTTGACGCCCTATTCCAGCATCCTTGTTGATATTATTGATACTTTGTCTGTCATATACGCGCCCAGAGAGATACCCTTTCAATTTATCGGTACCACCCGATATCGATATGTTGTGAAAATTGGAAGCTTGATACTTGCGAAACAGATAATCCCACCAATCCGTCTGGTAGAAAAATTTATTGGTTCCATCAGCCTGCAATTCGTGAAATGGTCCTATCTCACCTTTAGACACCATCTTGATTGCTTCCCAGTCCATCGCATTGTACTGACTATAGCTACTTCCATTGTACCCCGAAATAGCGGCATCCACTGTCTTTGCATAGACATACGGATCCGTGATAAAATCGGTACGCGCAGCTGGTGTCGTCCAGGCAAAATTATTAGAATAATTGATTTCCGTTTTACCTGCTTTACCGCTCTTGGTTGTGATCAAGATCACCCCAAAAGCACCCCTCGCTCCATATATAGCTGACGAAGCCGCATCTTTCAGCACCGTCACCGATTCAATATCATTGGGATTGACCCGAGTGATATTGCCCTCAATACCATCGATCAGTACCAATGGATTGCCACCATTGATGGAATTGAAGCCCCTCACATTGATATCAGGAGTTGCTCCAGGATCACCATTATTAATCTGAATATTCAGGCCGGGCATCAGTCCCTGCAGTGTCGCTGCTATATTCGCGTCAGGACGCAATGCAATATCTTCGGCATTGACCTGCGCGACCGCACCCGTCAGGTTGGCCTTCTTCTGAACGCCATATCCGACAATTACGACCTCATCCAGGTCACTTGTTGCCTCGATCATACGGACCTCGAGCGCTTTTCCTACTTTATAGTGGACGACTTGATCTTCATAGCCCAACGCAGTAATCAGGAGCTGTCCTTCGTCCTGTACCACAGGTACCGTAAAAGAACCATCGGCCAGTGAAGCCGCGGCAATATTACTCTGCTGTAACCGCACCGAAGCACCAGTTAACGGAGCGCCTTTACTATCGACAATCTTTCCTTTTAACTGCTTTTGCTGCACTCCCAATTCAGAAGCAGCAACCTCCATCTCCGACGCCTTTTTTATCAATACCGTCTTGTTCTGCACCACGTAGAACAATCCCCTTGGCGTCAGACAAGCATCCAAGACCTTCTTCAGGTCCATATTTTTGACATGCAGATCGATCTTCTCCACCTCTTTCAGTTGGCTGCTGTTATAGAAAAAATCAAGATTGGTCTGCTCTTGGATCTGTGTCAGTACATCAGCGAGCTCAGCTCGCTTTACCGACAGACTTACTTTCTGTGCATAGGTACTTCCATTTGCCTGCATGAAAAGACCCAGCAACAAAAATGAATATAACTTCATCATGAGTAAACATGTTAGCAATCGGCGGGGAGCCCCTCCAATTGCGGTAATATTTTTATACATTTGATAGGTATTTGGTAAAATATTATTAATTCAAAACTGATGCTATTTCCAGGTACTATCGAAGAGAGGGTGTTGGCGCATCCCCTCTTCTCCTGTTCTGATAACCGTCCTTATTTCATCACGACCACCCTCCCTTCTTGAATATCAAAACGTAAATCAGATACTTGTTCTATATTCGCCAAGACCTCGCTCAGCTTTTTGGAGCGCTTGAAGCTCCCCGTAAATAAATCTGTCGACCCCGCTTTAAATTCAACCCCAGCAATCGTATACCACTTGGCCAAGTCTTCCATAATATTCTTTATAGACTCCTCTTTAAATCGGAAATAACCTTCCTTCCAGGCCAGCACCTGTCCCATATCCACCTTATCTTGCAATTGTATACTCGCCGAATGATTAACCCGTGCCTGCTGTCCCGGTTTGATACGAGCCTGCCCCTGTGCGGCATCCACCTGTACCGAACCTGATACCAAGGTCGTCGCCACATCCTTATCCGTTTTATAAGCCGACATATTGAACTGGGTTCCCAATACGGTTATCGCTGCATTCTTGGCATGTACCACAAAAGGCGAAGTCTTATCGTGGGCTACCTCAAAGAAAGCTTCTCCCGAGAGCGTCACTTCGCGTTGTTTCTTACCAAATAAACTAGAGATTTCCACCTGCGAATCTGAATTCAGATTGACGACAGATGCGTCTGGCAACATAAGACGTAGCGTCACTCCTTTCGGGGCTACAAAGCGGTGTTTCTCATTGGCCTGAAAAAAATCTGCCTGTTGACTCTGTTGCATAATGATCGTACCATCTCCGCCCCGCAGCAGCGCCAAGCCCTTATAATGAAGCGTATCCTTCCCCACATCAGCCAGCGAGAGTTGCTTGCCATCCGCCAATGTTATCAATGCATCCTCCTTTGGCAGTTCGATATCCGTTGTTATCTCCTTAGCCGTAGCGACTACCGGATCATTATCCACTGCTCTGTTCTTCCACAGCTGATAGCCCACGACACCTACAATTCCGGTCAAGAGCACCACCGCTGCGACCTTTCCCAGGGAGCTCCATCGCTTATAAAACGGCACCAAGACAGCATCTTCTTCCGCGGTCTTGCTCAAAATGCGTTCAAATACAGCATCCTCTTGAAAAGCCCTATTTCCCTCTAGTTGGAGCGATCGATCCACCAAATCCGAAAACTCAGCCTCCTCCAATTCCTCCATCAATACATCCAACTCTCGTTGTTCAGACTCGGTCAGCGTACCATTCAGGTATTTATTAAAAAGTAGTTGTAATCTATTTCTATCCAATTTTCTTCGCCTTGATTATAGGTAGTACACCCAAGTCGGGCGAAAGGACTAGTCGACGGTGTACTTTTTTTTGCTATATGCCAAAAGCCATATGCCAAAAGCTATAAGCCATTAGCTATAAGCCAAAAGCCATATGCTATCATTAAGTAGTTATAATCCGCCTGTGGAAGCGTCTTTCTGATATTTTTAAGAGCCTGTGTAATATGATTTTTCACCGTATTGGGCGATATACCCATTTCTGCGGCAATCTGCTGATGGCTATATCCTTCTAAGCGGCTCAACCGTAACGCTCTTTTTTGCTGTTCGGGCAGGCTTTCTATAGAATGTTCCAAGTGACTCTCCAATTCCCGTACGTCCAGTCGCTGCTCCACATCGTTGACCTGCACATCCGTCACCTCCACCAAGTATTTTCTTGTTACTCGGGCATGGCGCAGTTGATTAAAACACAAGCGCTTGGCCATCACATAGATCAACGGCCATAGATCTCGGTCTTCCTGGATTTCCGCCCGGGTGGACCACACTTTCACAAAACAGTCCTGTACCAACTCTTCCGCTGCCGCCGTATCCCTCAGGAGCCTAAAACCCAAGTCATACAACAGTGGCGCATAGGCATCATACAACGCACGAAAGGCGAGCCTGTCACCTTGCTTAATCCGCAGTAATATACCTTTTGTAATTGTTGTCATGAGTTCTAGCGATTGTCGCTGTTAATTTAGATTCCCGATAAAGGTATAGACATTTATCTAAAAATCCAATCTGCCCAAAGATACAACGCTAATGTTAAGCGAATATTAAGAACGGAAGAGTATCCCCTATCAGCCATCAAATCTGTTAAAAAACCGTAAATTTTTAACGGTATAGCCCTAGTTTTCCGGCAAAATCCATAGCTTGCTAATTGTAAAATGCAAACATCAAAATTAAATACAAAGACTATGAAATGTCCCAACTGCAATGAAACATTACTGATGACCGAGCGTCATCAGGTAGAAATAGACTACTGTCCCAGCTGTAGAGGTATCTGGTTGGATCGTGGCGAATTAGACAAGCTGATGGACTATGCTTCCACACAAGGACAGGCTCCAGCAGCCCCCCGCTACGACGAACGCCCACGTGACGACCATTACAATCGTACGGACCGCAACGACTACCGGGACCACCGCGACTCGAGAGACAGTAGGGATTACAACCAACGCTATCCCAAGAAAAAGAAATCCTTTCTTTCAGATTTCTTTGACTTTGATTAGTCGAGAACGTACACTTGATCCACACAAGACTACTGGAACAAACAAAGGAGCTTCTCTTATCAAGAAGCTCCTTTGTTATTCCCAAAAACAGTTTTCCTAATAACCAGGATTCTGTTTCAAGGCAGGCTCTACCTTCAGGCTATTTTCATGGAATGGCCATAGATAGTTGTTTTCTTTAAACGACCGGTCTTCCACTTTCAGCGTTTCGACCTTGCCATTTACCAATCTACTATGTCCCATCGCCGGTTTATTCATCACCTCTTCAGCTATTCTCCATCTTAATATATCATCATAACGCAGTCCCTCTCCAGCAAACTCCGTACGACGTTCATTGCGTATAAGATCTATCCACTCTTGTTGTGATTTTGCTGTCAACGTGACATCTGCCTGGCTCATATCCAGTCCCGCTCTTCGGCGCACATCGTTAATACATTTTTTAGCGAGATCATCCACATCGTTCAGCATGATTTTAGCTTCCGCATACGTCAATAACACCTCCGCATAACGTAAAAAACCAAGATCCATATTTCCAGACGATTTAGCTACGTCTGCTTGATCCACCCATTTCTTAAACCAAAATCCCGATTTACCAGCTCTTGCTTTCTCATAGTATACCGAGGTACTCGGATCATAGATATCCAACTTCTCACCATTGAATGTATCACCGTGCATAAATATACTTTCCGCCAAGCGAGGATCCCGATTCAGCTTGGGGTTGAGCTCATATTCCTCTTTAGTATGCAGTGGGCAGGCGTCGATTGGTCTTCCCTGTTTTGTCCAGTAAGAATCCACTAGCGACTTAAGCGGCACCAAGTAGGATTGTCCATGTCCTGTTTTCGATTGCGGAGCCATTACATTGAATGTAATACTGCCTCCCGATCGACTGTCTCGATCAAAGCGCATCACAAATTCCCTGTTCGTCTTATCCGCTTTATAGTTAAATATATCACCGTATTTGCCATGCAGCTCATACAGACCACCATCCATCACCTCTTTAGCGAGTTTAGCCGCCAGCTCGTAACGACCATTGATCAGGGCATAGCGCATGATCAGTGCTTTGAACGAATATTGATTGAAAAGATAGGCATTTGTCGTATATATTTCCTTCGGCAATCTATTCGCAATCTCCTCCGCTAATGGAAATAATATCTCTAATATTTCTTCCTTGGTTTTGGTCGGCTGCAATGCCGAGCCTAGATCGGCCGGTTCTAAGTGAAACGGCACATCGCCCCAACGGCTCGTGAGCTTAAAGTAGTGCCAGCAACGCAATGCCTCAAATATGGATTTGTATCTACTGCGCAGCGCTTCATCTTCCATATAGGGCACATCCATACTGGCGATAAAAGTATTGAGGCGTCCCAGGTGCTTCATGTGCAATTGGTAGTAGGTCAAGAACGGTTCGGTATTCGAGTTAATATTACCATTGGCGATCTGTTGGTGACGGTCGCCCGACATACGACTATACGCATTATCCGACTTTCCATCCTCCATATAGAATAGGATATGTCTATAGGTACCATGCGAAAACGGATCCATAAAACTACTGTACAACACCCTTAGCACATCCGCCTCCGTATTAAAAAACTCGGCAAAATCAGTTGCCGTAGGATCGGTCTTGTCCAAGAACTTCTCACATCCTGTCAGAGACAGTGTAGCCGAGGCGAGCATTACGTAGAATATATTTGATTTTTTCATCTGTATCAATTATTAACTTTAAAATATAGAAGTAGTTATACCAAATGTATAGGTTGCCATACGTGGATAGTTACCACCACCACCATTTCTCTCAGGCTCTAATCCCTCCCATTTAGTAAAGGTGATCGCATCCTGAGCATTGATGTATAACCTCGTGTTGTGGAATGATTTTCCGATTTTCTTGACGGTATAGCCCAATTGCAACACTTTAATACGGAAGTAAGAAGCATTTCCCATCCATACATCACTCAGGTAGGCATTCGTACTTGTCCCCGTCCATACCCTAGGGAATCTGCTATTTTGGTTTTCGGGAGTCCAACGATTATCCGCATAATACTGTCTAGGAGCGCCCAGGGCATTCGTATTTCCATCCACCCGTACAGGATACCCCTCTTGATCGCTTATTCTCGCCGTACGTTTACCGACACCCTGTCCGACCATACTAAAGTCAAAGCCCTTATATTTCAAGCTCATATTGACATTGTAGTTGTAACGCGGCGATGGGTCTCCAAGATAGACGCGGTCTGCATCATTGATGATACCGTCGCCATTCTGATCCACATACTTAATATCTCCAGGCAGTGTATTGGCCATCTTAGCCGCTGTATTTGCTACGTCGTCCGCATCGCGGAAAAAACCGTTAGTCTGGAATCCGTAGTAGTTGTCAATCGCAATTCCTTTGTACCATATCTTGTCTGTATTATCCGTAAAGACCAAGGTATCGGTATCCTTATACCCGGCCTTCAATACCTCATTTTTATTGTCGAAGAACGCACCTCCGATACTATAGGTTACATTTCCGATCTTATCGCTCCAGTTTGCCGATAGTTCCACCCCTTTGTTGCGTACCTCCCCGATATTCACTGAGGTCGTCAATGAGTGCGATCCAGTAAGTGGAGGTACTGGGAATTTAGAATAAATCAGATCATACGAGAATTTATCATATACTTCGGCAGTCAACGTCAATCGGTCTTTTAATGTCGTTACATCTACGCCCACATTCCATTGCTTTTGCTTTTCCCAAGAGAAATCAGGATTTGGCACCCGCATCGTCCATCCATAATTATTCACCACTTCTTCCCACAGGTAAGGATCTACATTCTCGTTACCGATCAATCCGTATGATCCTCTCAATTTCAGATTAGACAACACCTTAGCGTCCTTCAGTCCTTGCATAAAGTTCTCGTTGTGGATATTCCATGCAACCGCTGCCGAAGGGAAGAAACCCCATTTATGTCCAGGGGCAAACTTACTGCTACCATCTGCACGACCCGTAGCTTCCAGGATATAACGGTTATCAAATGCGTAATTCAATTTACCAAAAAACGAAGCTTTCGAAATCTGTTTATAACTGGTATACGTCAGGTCCATCACTTCAGTACCAGCCGTAAAATAGATTTTGTCCTTATCCTCACGCAATGAGTTCGTATAATTGACTAGCGCACGAGCCGTCAATTGGCTTTCACTCACCCCTTGCGAGGCATCCACCTTATTAGACACGATTTGAATCGGTTTACCATTCTCGTCAAGGTATCTAAAAGACTTTACTTCTTCTTTATTCGCCGATTTGCTCACCATATACGACACATTTCCCTCGATATTCAGCTTATCGGTAATATTATAGCGAGGTCTAAGGTTGATCACACTTTTATCGTGCATATAGTTTTTTATCCCACCTCGTTTAATACGGGCTACGGGATTGAGGTCATCGTGCAATATATAGTGCTCTGGCAGACCGCTATCGTAGTATACCTGTTGGGTCGGATTCATCCGCCAGGCGATTTGATAAAGGCCATTGCCATTATCATTTTGCAATAAGCGGTCGTTTTGTAGACGCTGCGCATAAAAATCGGCCAATAACACAAATTTGTTGGCAATATTGACGTTTGTATTAAATCGTGCTGTGAATTTTTGGGATCCCTCAATAGCATTCAACCCAGTCTCCCGAAGATGTCCCATCATCAGATTAAAGGTACCTACCCCTCCACCTCCTGAGACATTAGCCGATTGATTGTGCGCCATCGATGTACGCTGCATCACTTCCTTCATCCAATCTACCGATTTGATCTCACCGGACTGTGCCTTTGCAATATCCTCATCCGAGTAAGACAATGCTTGGCCCTGATATCCGCTAGCTTCATTATTGAGGCGCATATACTGCTCCGCATTGACAAACTGAGGCAAATCGATCGCTTTGTTAAAGCCAGACCATGCATTCAAGTTTACTTTAAACTTGCCTGTGGTTCCTCTTTCGGTCTCGATGATAATTACCCCGTTAGCTCCCCTCGATCCATACATCGAAGCCGATGCAGCATCCTTTAGGACCGTTAGACTCTTGATCTGATTGGGATCCAAATCTGATATATCCATTTCCATTCCGTCCACAATCACAAGAGGCTCCGCATTCTGCAGTGTACTTACACCGCGAATATTGATACTACCAAAAGTACTCCCTGGCAGCGAATTACCTTGCATCATCGTCACTCCGGGTATCGTACCACTGAAAGCCTGTTGCATCTTCATGATCGGCCTGGACTTCGTTTGTTCCATATCCAGTTGTCCTACAGAAGAGGCCACGTGTTGTCTATCGACTTTATTATACCCCATTACAACCACCTCATCCAATCCCATCTGAGCTTCCTCCAATATCACAGCGATACGTGATGACGACTCTTTAACCTGGAGTTCTTGCGTTTCGTAACCTACTGCCGAAATGATCAAAATGACAGATTCGGACTTCGATTTTAGATCGAAATTACCTCCGGCATCGGTCTCTGTACCGATATTGGAGCCCTTAATTAAAATAGAAGCGTTCGCCACTGGTCGATTCAGGTTATCCTTAACCTTCCCCCCGAGGGTAAGTCCAGTCTGTGCGGTAGCCAGTGTTATGGAACACCAAGCCATCAAAAAAAGTAAAGTTGCTTTCATTTAGTTAACCATTTGTTTATTATTACTTAGGTTTTAATTTCACATAGATAACAAAACTTTATTGAAAAATATAATAAACAAAAACTAGTTAGCATTATTTTTTACTAAAAACAAACTCTAACTACCTAACTACCAGCAACACGACAATTGTAACGAGACTATGTTAAGAAATCATTAATTATGAAAGGTAACAAAAGAAAAAACAAGCTTTCCTCTTTCGAATACGAAACAGAACAAAACCAGTTTTCATAAAAACACGGATAATCTTATACTAATAACTCGTATTATGACTGAAAAAATCTTTTAAACCATCCCCCACATACAACAGATCACCTACATGCTCGCCATTACCTTCTAAAATAAATGCCGGCTCGGGAGCCAACTTGCCACTATCCTTGGTAAACATTCGGACTTTGTACTTCCCTCCGATTACCGAGCCTACAGCGATATAGCTATGGGCATATTCAGGTTCCAACGTATACTTACGGTGTCTCAACAGCGTTATCTTCTCTCCTTGGGGCACGGTATACTGCAATTGCTCTGTTTGATTAGAAAGATTACGGGACCATACCTCATTACCAACGACAAAAAACAGTAGATTTTCCTCGCCCTCCAACAACATATACCTACTTGCATTATAGAGCTTTTCCGTCGGTCGGATAGGATTACTTTTAATCATGAAATGCGTGGCACTGGGGATTATCTCAGCGACAGCCTTTTTAGAGGCGTCGCTTTTGTCCTGGAATACAGCATAACCAGTCGTAGGCGTCTCCGTCTTAAGTCCCATATACAGCAGATTTTTGTCACTTCTATTGGCAGGGATCTCCGTTTTCGAACTATCTCTTACGGGAGCCAACATCCCTCCTCCACTCACCCCCTGCACAAACGAACTACTTATCTCATCAAAAAAATACGCACCACTTCCCAATACCGCACCTATAAAATATTTAGAAAGGTGATAAGGCGTATTTCTATCATCTATACCATTCGGTGCCCCAAACTGTCCTGTACTCCTAGAAGCTGCTGAATAGACGTACAACTGCCCATCATTAGCAGCATATTGCGCAACCGCCGCATTCATAATAAACGTAGGCTTCCTTACAGATGGAGTCATATAAAACAAACTCTCAAAAGAGCGGAACTCCGTAAAGCTATTGATATCAATCGAGCTGGCGTCCCGTTCTGACACCACAAATAAGGTACGGGCAGGCACGTATTCCTCTCCACCCCACACAAAATACCGTGGATAGAAGCTCAGCAAAAGTGGATCCCCTTCTAATTTCCTATGATTATTTAGGTTAAACACATCATCCAAACGCTGATATTCCTGGAGTGTATCCCCTGGAACAAACAGGTCTAGATCCGTCTGTCTCTGCGTAGACTTAGCCACATACCATCCTCGTGTATACACTGTTCCGACTTTAAACTCTACAGTTTCATAGTGCGAATAGTCCGTTCTTCTATTTCTCACCTGTAAGCGCAACCGATATAAGCCTGGCTTCCTGTCCAATTTTAAGTCGAGCACCCTTGTTGTGGCCAAAGTATCATTGGGCAGCATCACCCAGAGGTACTCCAGGTCAGCCTGTCCATCTGAAGCCTGAATAATCGGATCGATCACTATATTTTCGCCATGCAATAGCCCACTATAAGACTTTTCTATACCTGTCACTGTGATGACTTCCTTCTCCCGTAGTCCATAGCTACTATTGTCCTTTATACAAGAAGTCCATGCTATTATCAGAAAAACGTTATATATACAATGTTTCATTTTCATCGGTAACACTTATTCACCATCTAAATACCGTTCAACCATCTTAGAAACTGATCAACTCATTTGTCTCCGGATCCCGCAACGGTTCGCCATGATCCTGGTTATAATCTGCCAAAGCCCTGCGCAATATGATCATCCAATAATCCAGTACCGAGCTCAAAGGCATCACTTCTTCAAAAAATGCTTGATTCCACAACTTCCCTGTGACTTCAATCATAAACTCATGTTTTCGCACGCTATATTTACCCAGATAATAATCTTCCATTGCCGTATCCCAAGCTTCTGGCCTACTCAGTTTATCACTAAAAACCAACTTACGCCAACTATTACTGACACTTCCCTCCTTAAAGTTTTCATTATCTACTATCTTAAACTTCAGCACTACCTCCTGCTCTTTCAACGTCTTATCCCTCAAGAGCACAATAGGCACCCGCACGTGATGTTGTCCCGCCTTCATCACATACACCGGAGCCATAGTCGCATTCTGAAACCCGATATAATGCACATCCGCGACAGCATTTTTCTGTCCCGGAACGGTCTCCTGCGTCAATTTATAAACACGATCATGATCTGCCACTTGCCCTACTGTATACAGGTCAAAATAAACCGTATCCCGTACAATAGCAGGCTCATCATAATAAAAGGTCATTCTTTTCAAGGTATCCATTAATCGAAAACGTGGATCACCTGCCCATTTCAATTCTGGGCCGAATTGCAGATAATCTTCTCCTTTATAGAATTTGTAATCTTCTTTCTGACAAGCGGTCGCAACAAGTGCAAGCAGCACCACAACTATTTGGTATTTATCAATTACTCTCCTCATCGCCATAGATTCTCTTGATATACTCTGTTTCTTTCAAAGGTTCCGGTATCTTATACTCCACTGCTGAGCTAGGCGACTTAAATATAATTTTATTAGCCATTGCCTCCATTCTTTTATACGTATAAAAGGCCTGCCCCTCCCCAAAGAATTCTCTGCGGAACTCCTTCATGATTTCATCTCTCCTCGCTGGGGTTCCCTGGGGCAATGGTCTATTCGGGAGGCCTCTACTTGAGAGGTACCTACTCCAATACAGCTGTGCCTCATTTTCTTCTCCAGCCTCTGCCAGTAAGAGATACATCTCAGATATTCTGATCAATGGAATCTGCTTCAACTCGACCTCATCCCTTATTGTCCCATTACCTTCTTTGCCGCCATATTCCTGTACGTTATACTTTTTCAGGACATTAATCCGTTCTGTATTCGAAAGTATCCGCATCTCCCACAGTCTATTATTTCTTATATCCTCCATTATATTGCCATACAATTGCGTTGTGACCGCATTGGGCGAGTTTCCCTTTTTAAGACTTCCTGATGCAAAATATTTATCAAATTTTCTCTCCAGATTATGGTCAAACAGTCCAAAAAGGTGCTCATTGATCAAGGCAAAGTCATTCTTTCCCAGATCTACATCAGTCCCCAACCTAAATTTGGCGGTCCCATCAACATCTTTTACATTCACTAATTCCTTTGCGATAGCACAGGCCTTACGCTCATCTCCCTCCCATAAATAGGTTCTGGCCATCAATGCTTTTACGGCATACACATTCATGCGCAACATCCGATGCGAATAGAAATCATCCGCCGGGTCAAAAGAAGTACTTTGAGCCGGGTTACGCAATTGAAGCAAAGAATACTTCGTTATCGGATCGATATCCCTCAACAGCTCTTCGGCGGTTTCTAAGTCTCCTAGCAATTCTCCTATAAACGTTTTAAAATCCACCTTAGGATGCACTTCTTTAGACACCGTCTTCACATAGGACAATATAGGTGATGCGTTTTCTCTTGAAGGAACTGGTCCATAGATGCGCAATAAATCCAGGTGCAAAAAAGCCCGTAGTCCCAGCGCCTCTCCTTTGATCAGTCTATACATCATCTCGGATGAAAATGCGCCACGTCTTTCGTCTATATTTCTTAATAACGCATTGAGGTTGGCGACTGCAGCATACATATGTGCATAGATCGTGTCAAACTTCGCCACCACATCCTGTGCTGTATAATCATGTCTATTCATCCCAGCCTCAGCGGATCCCTGACGCACATCCCAACTCGACACCAGGTGCTCCATCGTTCCAAACACCAGCTCCTTACCATACAAACTTGTATCCTTCATCTGTATGTATACCCCGGTGAGTACCTTTTTAAACCCCTCTTCGGTACTATAGGTCACCTTTTCGGGTAATTCTGTGCGCGGAGTTACCTGCAAAAACTTCTTACAGGAGACCGACAGCAGCACCACTATCGTATACAAGATCCATCTATACATCTTCATCATATCAAACATTAGAATGTAACCGAAAAATTAAGTCCAAAATAACGGGTAAACGGATAATTCGTCCCCCTCTCCCTTTTAATCGTCGATAAATAAAATACATCCGACATATTAGCCGTCACTATTAAATCCTGCACGCCATAGCGTCTTAGAAAATCTCGCTGTCCCACATCATAGCGCAAGCTTATATTCTGCAGGCTCAGCGTACGCTCATTCTGCACAAACCGTGAAGTCTTATAAGTTGGAGAACAGGAACAGGTTGATTTAAACGCCACCTGATCCCCAGGTTTCGTCCAGCGGCTATCATACACCCGGGCATCCATATTGAATCTATAGTCCATTACCTCTATACGCTCTCCCAATGTTGCATTATATTGCTGCCCACCGAAGCGATAGCCAAAGAAAGCGTTGAACGTAAAAGATTTATAGCGCAACATCGTACTGAAGTTGCCGAAAAAGGTCGGGTCCGTACCTCCTACCGCCACGACATCCCTGCCATTCCAGACAGATGTTGGTTTACCGTCTTTTCCGATGAAAAATTCCTCTCCCGAGCTCGGATCTATTCCTAATGAAGGCACCGCCCATATCGTATTGCTCGAGTAGCCCTCCACAAACAATAGCGCTTCGGGATTACCCGTCGCATTCTTAATCACCTCCTGTGCCTCCTTCAGCGCCTTAGAAGTCTTTAGCACCTTATTCTTATTCCGTACTGCTGTCGCCGTCACACTCCATGCTATCCCCTCCTCAGGCCTTTTCCATAGATAGGCTGTAGCAATCAACTCCATCCCTTTGTTTTCCATTTTTCCGATATTGTCGATATAACTGCCAAAGCCATTGGATGGAGGGAGCATAACCGACGACACCATATCTCTGGACGTTTCTTTATACACGTCCGCCATCATGGAAAAATACCCCTCAAACATTTCCAGTTCAATACCTATATTGTTTTTATAGTTCTGCTGCCACCTGAGCTCCTCGTTGCCGAGTCCCATCATATAGCTCCCCGTCCAATTAAAATATCGGTCATCAGTATAGTATTTATAAGTTGAAATGGACTGATAAGCCCTGAAGTTTTGTGAGCCTGTAACACCGGTAGACATCCTTATTTTTAAACGATTTATAGCTTCGGGCAATGTAAAGAGTGTTTCCTTATGCAAATTCCAACCAGCTCCTACCGACCAAAACGGCGCAAACTGATTTTCAGCGCCAAACTGTGATGCTCCGTCCATTCGCAGGGACGCATCTGAAAAATAACGATCTGCATACGAATAACTCAAGTTACCGGTAAATCCAACCGCCCGAGACAGCATCTCACTCCCATTAGGTTTACCATCCTTGGCATATTGCAGTGCTGCAGGCAGGAAATCCAAATCGGGATTATTGAAGCCCTCTGCCAGAATCTCATAATAAAGTCGTTTGTTCTGACGGATATTATAATCCACTCCGGCAAACAGCATGTGGTCCTGATTGAACACCTTATTGTACGATAGATTGAGGGAGGCGTCGTAGCGAAATCCCTTTCCGGTAGAGAATCGATAATCCCCTTTTCTAGCGATATCTTTTGCACTGTACCGGGCAAATGCCGTATGCTCTGCGGGCCTAAACCGATCCGTTTGCTGTGTGGTCCTCGTAAGGCCCAATTGCGCCCGTAAGAGCAAATTACGATGCACATTCCATTCCACACTTGTATTGTTGGTCAGTTCAAAGGTTTCTCCTGTATCAAAGGTATTGAGCGTTGCATTATACAGCGGATTAGTAGGTAGGTTATCTCCCCAAAACCTCAAATAATCCAGATTGCCGGGGTCGCCCAGTACTTTCAACGCCTTACCCTTATCATCATAAGGCACCCAATACGGGTTCATTCGTACATATTGATGAAAAGCACCATAAGGCGAATTCGCCTGCAGATTCTGTGTCACCATCAAATTGTTCTTGAATTTGATATGGTCATAGATATAAGACAGCCCCATCGTACTGTTGATGATCTTCTTAGAAGACCCTTTCATACCTCCCTGCACATCGTTGTACTGTGCTGATAACACATACCTAAACTCTGGGCTACCACCATCCAAGCGCAAGTTGTGCCGCTGTCCTATTCCATTACGCAGAGGCAGACTGACCCAATCCGTATTTACCCCACTATTGACCTCGTTGCGTATAAAGCTGTAATAACGCTGCAAGGAAGTCGATTCGGATTCATCGTAGTACCCTACCCTTTTTTCCAGTTCCAACTTATCCGCGGCATTCAACAACTTATACGAACTGACATCCGGTATCTCGACATTCATATCGGCACGATAGGTTATTCTTAATTTTCCCTCTCGAGGACTTTTCGTCGTGATCACGACCACCCCATTGGCCCCTCTTGACCCATATATCGCCGTTGCCGAAGCATCCTTCAGCAAAGTGATCAACTCCACTTCATTCTCATTGATCTCCAATAGCTTTTGGAGATTGGTTTCAAATCCATCCAGAATAATCAGGGGGGTATTTAGGTTGATCCGTGCATCGCTCTGCAACTCGTCGACATTCGGGATATTACTGTTGCCACGAATCTGTATTTCCGGAAAGCTATTGGGGTTAGAGCCATACCGGTTATTTTCAATGAGGTTAAAAGAAGGATCTATATTTCGGATCGACGAGACCAGATTACGAGTTCCCGCCATCTGCAGTTCGTCTCCTGTAATAGTGACCGAAGCCCCGGTAAAACTTGCCAGTGCTTTTTTGAAGATTCCGGTCGTGACGACCTCATCCATGGCGATGTTTTTGGGGAGGATCAGCACCGTCATCCTCCCCTTATCATAGGTAGCTTTTATTTCTTTAGTTTCGTATCCAATACAGGATATAACGAGTTGTTGATTCTCTACAGCATCGGGCAGATAGAACTCCCCTTTTTCATCAGACGTAGTTACGATATGGGGTTTATTCTTGACCCGTATCGAGGCTCCTTTAAACGGGCCTTCCTTTTCATCCAGCACCCTTCCTCTTATCCCCTCTCTTCTCCCTATCGCCTGTTCTTCAAGTCCACTACGTATGACGACAATATTATTCTTGATTTCATAGTACAATCCTTGGCTCTTTAAGCAATAATCCAGCACCTCTTCTACCTGAACATCCGTGAACTTTACCGTTACTGGTTCAAACGCCCGCAGCTGTTCCGTATTATACATGAAGTCATAGTTTGTCTGTCGCTGTATCTGTTTCAGAATCTGCTTCAACCGCGCATTTTTCACATCGATAGATATTCGCTGAGCAAACACATCAGCGCTCCATTGCATTAATATCAAGCTATATGCGACAATAACAAGTCTTAACATATTAATCCATACTATTTAGGCATAGCAATTTACGCCATTATTGGTTAATATGGTATACAATTTGAATAATTGAGTTACTCAAAGAACGTTTTATTTTACATGCTGCCGTATATTCAGCCTTTATTGTACAACGATATTTCTTCCTTTGATTTTAAAACGGACATCTGCTATAGACTCGATTCGTTCCAGGAGCTCTTTTAGGTCTCTGCTTCTCGCCAGGCTCAATGTCACTCGTTCATCAGTTTTCTTATTCCAAATAATACGATCTATATGATACCAGCGCGCCAACTCCTGCAGTAAAACAGGCAACGGCTGATCGTTACATACAAAATATCCGTCCTTCCAGCCCAGTATCTCCTCCACATCGACTGGTTCGACCGTCATCTCCCCTAGACTACTGTCGGCTGTTGCCCGCTGCCCAGGCACGAGTATCACCTCTTGCACCCCTCTTTGCATACACACTTTTCCCTCTTCCAGCGTCGTCTGTACCAAATCCTCCGTCGATAATGCCCGTATATTGAATTTTGTACCCAATACCCGTACATTCACATTTTTCGCGGCTACATCAAACACTGCAGGGTCAACTTTTCTCACGTCAAAATAAGCCTCTCCTTCCAATCGGACGGACCTATTATCGCTGCCATAGCGCGATGAAATCTGTAATCGCGATGCTGAGTTGAGATGTACCTCCGTGCCGTCCGATAGCAGTACACGGTTACTCACCCCCTTAGGAGTGGAAAACGTATGGAAGCCTTTCTCAGTTTTGTAGGTAGTTTTTACGTCCAGACGGTATCTTCCTCTAGCGATCCGTTGCACATGTACAGCAGCATTATTGATCTCTTCTGTTGTGTCAGCCATGACAAACGAGCGTCCATCCTCCAACGTGATTATTGCCACGTCATCGGGCAATAGTAGTTCCGTTGTGTCTTTCGAATGGACAGAAGCCTGCATCTCCCCATGCGGGCCCTTCTCCACGTCCAGTCTCCACCAAAACAGTAGACCTATCACACTTGCTGCTGCAACATATCCGAGCCACTTCTTCACTTTGGAATTCTTTCGGACGGTACCCTCAACCGTAGCATGCAATTGTTCAAGCATCTTTTCTTTCTCAAAAGGCATCTGCATATCGACAATAATCGTTTCATCGATCATACCCGACACCTCACCACGCGAATACTGCTTCAAGAGCATATCAAATTCCTCCTGCTCTTCAGCAGAGAGGTTTTCTTCATAGCGCTTTTGCAATAATTGTTTAAATCGTGTAGTGTTCAAAATCAAGACTCTTTATTAGAAGAACAATTGCACAAGAGGATACGACTAGTGCTTGGGAAAAAATATTTCAAAATATACCATCAGCGGGAAGGTAGTATGGAGATGGGCATCGCCAAAATGCGTACGGAGCTTCTTCAGCGCCTGGGTCATGTGGTTCTTTACCGTATTGGGAGCAATCCCCAGTCGTAGGGCAATCTGTTGATGGGTCAGTGCTTCATTTCGACTCAGTTCGATCACTGTACGCTGTTGATGCGGCAGCTCGGCAATAGTCTTATCCACGAAAGATTTCAGCTCCTTATAGAATACTTCCTCTTCGGGCGAGGGGGCCATCAGCTCCGTATCGACGGCTTCTTCATCCTGTATGAGCCTTCGCGAACCTGACTTTATTTTGTTTATACTGAGCTGCTTAGACACCACATAGAGGAATACCCACAGGTTGCCCTCCACATCGAGCTGTTCTCGGTAGTTCCACAGTTTGATAAAGACATCCTGCAAAATATCTTCGGCTGCATATTTGTCTTTTGTTATTTTAAAGCATACACTATAGACCCCATTGGACAGGATTTCGTACACCTTATTAAAGGCATCAATATTCCCTTTTTTTAAGTCAGCAATGGTATCACGGTCGATAAGGTGCATAGGCTTAGTTCTTACGAAGGCCTAAGATAACCAACTTTTCTGACTTATAGGAAAGAGCTGCATAATAGTGCTTCTATAAATATCTAAACAAAAAAACAGGCGTCCACTCTACGCCGACGCCTGCTTGATCCGACAGTATCGGACCTACTCTCATTTATTTAAATTTACTTCTCTTATTGCTTCTTTCCGTCAAAACTATAGATCACATCATCTTCTTTTGTATCCTTAGTGACAATTTTTATATTTTTTTCTGCCATTGTATAGATCAAAAGACCGTTAGGATCAGCCGATGCCTGTACTGACATATTACCATTGGCAGATACCTGCAATGTCTTTGTTGTAATAATAGAATAAGGCTGATCTGCTTTCGCTTCTACTTTCAAATGATCTTTATCTACTTTAGATACTATAATTACAGCTTCATAATATTTTTTTCCGCCAATTACATCGATAGTACCTACATAAGTACCTATAGCGGCATCAATACTGCCACCTTCAGGTCCTTTGTCATCTTTACTACAGCTGGATATACCCACGCTCACAAGAGCAAAAAATAATACAGCCAGTAGGCCGTTACGTTTCATGATTTTTTTCATCGTTTATTCGTCTTTTTTTACGCGGGTAGCTACACAATTATTAGACCATATCTGACCTCACTATGCCGTGTTTTCCTCCAGCGACAGTACTACAGCAAACTAGATTTCTGTTTATCAGACATTTAACACGCAAGAAATAAAATGATTTTTTTGATTAAATTAAGAGAAGATAAAGGTTTTTAAACCTGCAAAAAATAACAGCCGTTACTTTTTATGGTGACAGCTGTTACTTTTTTTTGAGCTATAATAGCTTCGTTATCTAGGCATCCAATTCCTCAAACACCGAATTCTGAGACCTATATTCTGGAACGATCTCCTTGATCAAGCGCACTAGCTCCATCTTATGCTTGTCCGGATCAGCTATTTTGACCAAGTCACAGAGTTCTTCTATTTTTGACTTCTTAAGATGCGCATCATGCGGGCTCACCTTAGCAATCATGATTTTCTCGTGGTGTGTCTTTTCAGTGTTTTCATCCGTGGCGAGCAGTTCTTCAAATGTCTTCTCTCCCGGGCGCAGCCCCACGACCTCTATACCGATATCCTCCGGGTAGCTATAGCCCTTCAGCTGTATCATCTGTATCGCCAGATCCATGATTTTTACAGGCTCCCCCATATCAAACACAAAGACTTCTCCCCCTTTTCCCATCACGCCTGCCTCCTGTACCAATTGGCAAGCTTCCGGAATAGTCATAAAATAACGGGTAATATCCGGGTGCGTAATCGTCAATGGCCCTCCCTTGAGCATCTGTTTCTCAAATAGCGGGATGACTGAACCGTTCGAACCCAATACATTTCCAAAACGCGTCACGATATAGTTGGTCTTCGATTCAGCATTGATACAAGATACGATGATTTCCGCCACACGCTTGGTAGCTCCCATTACATTTGTCGGGTTTACCGCCTTATCCGTCGACACCATCACAAACTTGTCTACCTCATATTGATCAGCTAGACGGGCTACATTACAAGAACCCCATACATTCGTCATTATCGCTTCGTATGGATTCTCCTCCATCAACGGCACATGCTTATAGGCCGCTGCATGAAAGACATAATTTGGTCTGTATTTTTCAAACACCCGCTGCATGAAAGACGTATTGCGGACATCACCTACTATAAATCTAAAACGTTTTCGATTGCTGCAGTCCAATATCTCTTGCTGTATTTCATAGAGAGCCGATTCTGCCTGATCCAATACGATCAACTGTCTACACCTGGTAGCTGCTATCTGTCGTACCAATTCCGATCCTATGGATCCTGCTCCTCCCGTCACCAATACCACCTGCCCCTGCATTTCTTGCTGTATACTGGGGTTGTCCAGGTCGATAGCCTTTCTCCCCAGCAGATCTTCGATACGCAGGCTACGTATCTGCCGAGTAGCCACCTCCCCAGCCAACAGCTTGGCCGAGTCCGGAATAATCTTTACAATCAAGGGAATAGGTTCTGCCAATTTAAAAACGTGCTGCAAACGCTCGGGACTATGTCGGTCCGTCGCAATGATGAGTTCGTGTGCGTTACCGTGTTGCTGAACAAATTCCTTGTCCAATCGCGCCACATCCTGGACCTTAAATCCCTGTATCCGCTTCCCTATACGTGCCGGATTATCGTCCATAATCGCTACCACCCGATACTTGTTACGGGAGGTCGATTGAATAAAATGAAATGTGGTATTCCCCATATTACCTGCACCAAACAGGATAACAGGAATACGATTATCCTTCCGATTCCACAATATCTCGTGGTACAATGCACGGTATAAGACCCGCGCAAAAGACATGGAAAAGCCTGTTACAAAGGCATGGAACAACAATTGAGTATCCGAAAAAGGAGTAACAGCGCGTAGAGGAGGCAAGTATTCTATTTTCCATTCGATCAGGTGTGACACCAATACCGACATCGCAAAAGCAACGACTATCGTTATCGCCAGCTGCTGTATATCACGTAGGCCGGTACGCCGTATGACGCTCTTGTAGGTTTGAAACGACAGAAAACACAGGAAGTAAATTGTCCCAACAATCAGCAACTGTCCCAGCATCCGGTCAAACTGCCCCATCATATTGTGAACTTCAACACCGTTGCGCTCTTTAAAGATCAAGACAAAACTAAACACAAATGCGCCAGACATCAGTACCAGATCTATTAACAGAATCATCCAGCGCGGCTTATCCATCCGCAATCCCTCTCTCCAAATATTTACCATGTATCTTCTACCTACTATGTATCAAGCTATTCTGCCCAATTGGAATCGCACCTTTTGGCTGTCTCGCCGATTAAATTATTACACTTCCAATTAACACCATTTACTTTGACAAAAAGAATACCAAAAAATCCACAAAAGGCTTCTTTTTAGGTCTAACAACATGCAATATATACAAAAATATTCAATGGTATTTGCATTAAATACGTAACTTACTTGATATCGCATCGCAAGGATTTAATTAAAACCTATGGGCAAAAATTTTGTTTATAGGAGAAGAGTGCCTTTGGATATTCACAATGGCCCACAGGGTACTGCAAAACAAGATCGAATTACCTTAAATATTTTTATTATGCAACATTCATTTTTTAAAACAGTCCGCAATTCTGTCAAACATTGGTACATTCCGCTGATCATCGGAATCCTGTTGATTCTCCTAGGCTTCTATACCATCAGTACCCCGTTAGCGTCCTTCTTTGCGCTGACTCTTATTTTCTCTTGGTCATTTATTGTATCTGGTCTTCTGGAGATTATCTTTTCTATACAGAATAAAGACGAAATCGAGGGATGGGGATGGTATCTGACGGGTGGTATCCTTTACACGTTATTGGGAATCCTGTTATTGAGCAATCCGGGAGCTTCGGCCGTATCATTGACGTTTATCGTCGGTTTCTATGTGATGTTCCGATCTATACAGCTGATGTCCTTCTCCTTCGACCTCAAAAGTTATGGCAGTAAAAACTGGGGATGGATCACTGTGTGGGCCGTATTGGGACTAGTCTTTAGTTTTATCCTGTTGTGGAACCCTGCTTTTGCCGGCCTATCGCTCGTGATATGGACAGGAATGGCCATTATTGCCATCGGTTTTTCAGCCTGCTTCCTAGCATTCCAACTAAAAGGTATCAAGAATAAAACCATAGCGATGTCCGAAGAGTGGAAAGCTAAATACCAAAGTTTAAAAGACGAATTTTATAAGGAAATGAAGGGTTAACCCTACAGTCAACGAAAAAGGTCAGCAACTGTAAATAGCTGCTGACCTTTTCACCATTTAACCCATTAACGGTTTAACCGTTTCTAACGCTCTCACTTTCTAACTTCCTCTCTAACCCTTTTTCCCCCTTTTCACAAAAAAATCCGAAGGCCAGGTATAATTATCCTGTGGTGCATGCTCAATCCCATAGTCTGCAAAAACCAATAGCTCCGATCCCTCTTCTAAAGCTTGAAAAGCTGTACCATAGCCTATTGGCATATGAATCACCTGCTTGTCCTCCGCTTTCAAAACTCGACGTTCGATATCTAAATTTGGAGACGCTTGCTCCCAATTATCGATCTGAACCGTGTCCAACATAAAAGAACCCGACAATACATAAAACCAACGTTGCTCGATCCGATGCGCACGCCAGCCCCGTACCAATTCGGTGTCTTTATTTTGGATAATATAGAACCGTTTGACCTGTGTCATGTCAAATTCATTGACAAAGCGTATAGCGCCACGATGGTCAGAGGCTATGCCCCCTTGAATAATTTCTATCATTTCAATTCGTTTTATTCGATTTCAGCACTGCAATCTTGCCTTTATTCGACTTTGGCAAGGATATTGCTGCACAATCTCTACATTTTACCTATTTTCTTGAAACTAATATGAGCAGATTTTCTTTAGTTTTTAAAACACTGCCCAATGAGGCTCGTGTCTTTGCAGTAGCCCTTGGCTTATTTATAGTGGTAGTAGCATTATATAGTTCATTAATTTATCTAGGCGTATAAGGAAAAACTCTACACTCTTTAAACAAATTATTAAAGTTTATTTTATTCGGCACTCTCAACAAAGCGCCGAATCACATAGGCTTTGCCCAATAAATAAAGGAGACTCAGTCCCAACAATACACCTATTGCAAAGAACAATTGCGTCTGCCCATCATGCTCCGCGATTCGAATCACCATATATCCCAAACCAAACTGCAATACTCCATACAGTAGCGAAACCAACAACTTATTCACGCCTGCCTCATTGCCCAGGTATTGGTACAAATGCGAACGATGCGCTTGGAATATGTTTTCCCTAAGATACAAACGACGGATTATGGTCCATACCGCATCGACACCGTATATCGCTAGAAATAAAATATAGATTAACTTACCCGTAGTCAAAATCAACATTCCCAATGCAAACAGCAAGATATAAGCCATGGCGACAGAGCCCACATCCCCTGCAAAACATTTTGCCCTCATTCGAAAATTAAAGAAAGTAAATACCAAAGTACCAAGCAGCACGCATACCAATAAGTCGGATTCGATAAATCCTACTTTCTGATTGACGAGCAGCAACAACCCACCGACAGCAAGACTGTAACAAGCGGTAATACCATTGATACCGTCCATAAAATTGTACGCATTGATGACGCCCACTGCCACTACAAAACCGATTAGGAGAAAATACCAGGGCATCTCGAAAAGGTCAAGCTGATAAGCCAATAGCATGACCGAAGCAAAGTGAACTAACAGACGTATCTTATTCGACAATGTGAATATATCATCTAAAAATGAAACCACAGTCATCATCGTCAACCCCAGAAAAAACCAAGGGTATTGAAATCTGGAAAGAATAAAATAGATCAACACCGCAACATAAAATATAATCCCACCACCACGTAGCGTAACGGTCGTATGTGAGGATCGCTCATTGGGCTTATCGATGATATTGAACCGATCCGCTATCTTAAAATAAACAAGCTCTAATATGAATAGAGCTATAAAAATTAATGCGTATATCATTGTAATTGTTTTCCCCTCGCTACACCGTCATTGCGCCGCGTCCCGACTCTCGGGAACCCCAGTGAAGCAATCTTTATTCTATTCTCCAGTTCTAGTTACTATTTACTTTTTATCTTCGTTAAAACTCCTTATCGTCTTCTCCAAGCCTGCCTTAGCAGTCAAGGGCAGTTTCTCTATCCCCAAAGCGGCTTTTATCTTTGCGTTGGAGACCACATAGGATTCCGTTAACTTTTTCAATCGCTCTGAGTTCAATGGTAATGGTAAAAAATCACCTATTTTAACACTCGCTTTGATTACTCCTTCTGGTATGTGCCATAATCTAGGCATCTTACCCAGTATCGTTGCAATTAAAGCCACAAGTTCGTTCGTAGAAAGCGTTTCATCATCTGCACAGTTATAGACTCCTGACGGCAAATCTACCTTCCGTATCATCTCGGCAATTAGATAACAAAGATTATCAATACTAAGGAAAGAGCGTTGATTATGAAACGAAGCTAAGGGCCAAGGCAATCCCTTTCTAACAACCTGATACAAGAGATTCAGATTTCCCTTGTTGTCAGGCCCATGTATCATACAGGGCCGAATGATAAACAACCTCTTTCCGGCTGGAAGCACTTGCTCTTGTAAGTATTTTTCAGCTTCCCACTTGGATTGTCCATAAGGAGTCTGTGGACTTGCCAATATTTCCTCTCCCAATACTCCGTCCACAGTATCTGCCACAGCTTTTACGGAAGAGAAAAAAAAGAAGTCTCGAATACTAGAGTTAATAAATTGATTAAATAATTCAATCGTTAAATCTCTGTTGACTTTAAAATACTCCTCAGGTTGAGAAGTATTAGAAGTGTCGTGTGCCTTTCCTGCAAGATGGATGAGGGCTACTATTGAGCTATTACTTTCTAATTTCCAACCTTCGTCACGCAAAGAAAGACTTTGAATATCTATGCTATTGTCTTTTAGAAACTGAGATAGGTATTTACCTACAAAACCTGATACACCCGAAACACAAACATTCATTAGTTAAAAATTAACTTTTCTTCAATTTCTTTCCAAACAACTTCTTGCCTAAAAAACCTATCGACAAATTCTCTTCCATTTTTGCCATGCAACCTTCTTAGCTCTGGATTTTTATAGTAGATTTCTATTTTACTTGCTATATCCCTAGGTTCATGAGTTATGTGCACCCCTGTATGACTATCAATAATTGCGTCCACACATCCCGTCACTCTCGTGGTCAATACTGGTATTGACATTGAGGAAGCCTCCAAAACGACTGTCGGGAAGCCCTCGCGATATGATGGCAGAACCAGAACGTCTATTAACATATAATATGCGGCTACATCCTCAATGAAATCAACATGTATAATATGTGAATCTTCCATTATTTGCCTCCTAATACGTTCTGGAATTCCATCTCTAGTTTCAAATGGCCCTATTAAAAGAAGTTTCGCTTTTACACCTCTGTCTCGAAGCACTTCCCACGCATTCATTAAGTCTATGATACCTTTATCTTTTACCAAACGCCCAACGAATCCAATAACAAAATCTGTCTTATCAAGATTTAGAGACTTACGTAAAAACCCAACTGAATTCGTGCTTTCAAATCTCAGGCGAGAATATCTCTCGGTATTTATTCCATTACAAGTGCCTTTTGATAAGATAATATCTTTCTTCTTTCTGCCAAGTCCATCGGAGTTGACTTTTTCTAGCACAGAATCACTAACATTCACCACTTTAGTGGAAAGGTAAGCAGTCAAGTGCTCAATAAGAATCAAAAGCCTCCTTTTGGCCCCAGTAGCAGTTTCATATACAAGTCCATGTCTAAAATAAACTCTATTTTTTGTCCCCGCAAGATAAGACGCAATCATTGCAACCATAGCTCCTTTCGGAGTATGGCCAAAAACATGTGTTATTTTATTTTTCTTTATGATTCTAAACAGCCTACATATTGCTTTTAAATCATTTAAAGGGCTTATAGTACGAGTTATAGCAATTTCAAAATAGGGAATATTGACTTTCTTCAAATAGTTCTCTAAAAACTCGGACCCCGTACACGCCACAAACTGATCAATTTCCTTATTTGAAAAATACTGAAATTGCTCTCCTATAAAATAAGGTAAGACAAAAGCATCGTTAACAACTTGTAAAACTTTTATTTTGAACACTATAAAATATCTAAAAAACTTTTATTTACATTTAGGTTATTAATAGACATCTGCTTTTAACAATTATACAAATAATCTACAACTAACTTTAACATGAACCAAATATCAACTCAAGTTATACAATTTAAAATAATTCTCAACCATATTACTTATATCTAACGTATTTGCCTTTTTATATTGAATATCAATTAGGTCCTTTTGATTTGTTTCGCACTTATTAATTATTTCGGATACAATCTGATTTATATCTGTATTATCAACCAAGTTATCCCCTGAAGGAACAACATCATTAATACCAAAAACATCTGAACCCAAAAAAGGACGACCACAAGCTAATGCTTCAATTGTAACACCAGACATTCCCTCATAATCAGAAAGCAATACATTAATATTGACAAACTTCATTAAAGATAGAATGTCTTGTCGGTGACCAAGAAACACAACTCTATCTTGAACTTCCTTCTCTTTTACGAGACTTCTACACTTGTCTATATCAGGCCCTTCGCCAGCAAATAAAAGAACATACCGCTTGGGAAGATGAGTTATGGCTTCTACCAAAAGATCATGTCGCTTAGGATACTCGAATCTTGCTGCCATTAATATATATATACAATCAGGCTTCCAATCACTATACGATTTAAGATCAAGGGGACTAAGATTTCTGATTTTTTCAAGATCAATACCATTTGCTATCAAGACTGTTCTATCTGATTTCCTAAACCAATCATCCAATTTCAATTTAATTTTTTCAGAAATTACTACGACTTTAGTGTAAGTTGCATAAATCCAATCCTCTAGCATTCGATACTTAGCCTTCCCCAAACGTTTATTCACGATACTATGCTCCGTAAAAAAAAACTTAGAATCCAATTTACATATCTTCTGGATCATTGACAGATAATACAAAGAAGGAAACAAGTGTACATGGATAATATCAAAGTGATTTTTTTTAAAGAACCTATAAAGATACCATAATATGATAGGATTATAGAGTGAGCCGCCGTCAGACAAAAAGCGCACACGTACATTTGCAGCTTCTAGTTCACTTATATATTTATCTATACTACCTCTCTTAGTGAGAAGCAATAATTCTAGAGATTCACACTTCGTCGCTAATTTGGGCAAAAAATTTACAAGCAAGCGTTCTGCACCTCCATTCCCAAGATTATTAATAATATGTAGAACTTTCATTAATTGGAAAGATTTAAAATTTTCTTTTTATTAGTATTTCCTCCTGAAGCCTTCCCGTCACAATATATAAAAACTGCTCTCTACTACTTACTGTATAATCCACTATAGTAATAGACTTACAACAGCTATACCTGTCCTTCGATGAAAATCAAAAATAGAACATTTAATTTTGATGCTATTATCATCCCCTCTCACATTAGCTTTCATTAGGCCGTCTGCTTTGAAACAATTACAACTAATATTTTCTATAAACAAGTCATTTGTTTGAATGAAATAGAGATGCGCCAAAGTGATCAACCTCACTATCATTATATACCCTCTCTATCAACCTGAAGACATAAGTATTGTAAAGTTTCCCGTAAGAAAAAAGTATTCATATTATTCACGTAATGATACACATGTTTCTCTCAAATCTCAAGTGTTTTTTTAAGATGTCAGCTGTTAACAATGTTGACCATTTTTGTAGCATAGCGGGTTCTTCAGCTATATTATCTTTTGTGTTGTCGTTTGCTTTAGCGCCAAAAACAATACATTTTCATGTTGCATAAGCATCTAAATAATTCAAACTTGTAGTTTCTATATCATATCGACTATGAAAACTCTCCCTAGCATTATATCTAATTAAATTTATATTCTCTGAATCTATATAGCTTAATATAGCATTAGAAATATCCTCAGCTGAAGTTCCTGAAATCAAGAACCCGTTTATTTTATCCTCGATCATATCAGCGACACCGCCAACTGGAGTACAAATTGGCACGCATCCGTGAGATAAAGCCTCAATCAAAGAAATTGGCATCCCTTCAAAAATACTTGGTAAAATAAAAGCATCACATGCAGCCAAATAATCTTCAACATTTGATACTCCCCCTACTAAATGAATATTACATTCGCCTTGCGTCTCAGTAAGTATTTCGTTATAAAGGTCTTTATCCCTAACGTCTCCCAACACCAATAATACTGCCCCTTTCATCCTTAAGCATTTAGATTTAAATGCTTTGACTAAATTAAGTTGATTTTTTTGCGCGTCTATTCTAGCTACGTTGACAAACAATTGCTGACCATTTCCTTTATACTTGGCTTTAATCGCATCCCGCTTAGTTTTATCAAACTGCCTATATGGTCTTCCATTGTCAATTTGAATATCATATCCAAACAAGTCATAAAACTCTTCAAAGGATTTACTCATGGTTTTAGATATAGTTATGGGTATCACCAATTTTGAACTGAACAGCTTTTTTCTTAAAAAAAAAGCTAAGAAATTAGCCACATCTTTATTAGCCTCGTTATGAATAGTATGAAAAAACTTTATCGTTTTGCTTTTCACTTTAAACAACCGATAAAATAATATGTACTCCAAAGCATTTATATGAGAATTAACAATATCTGGTTTGACATTGTTAATCAGTCTTAATGTTCTCAACAAAGTCTTCATATCAAAACCAGATTTCTTCCCGATTGAAATAACTTGAACATTTTCTGAAACTTCATCTTTAAAGGAGTCCTTATTATTGTCAAACAATGACACTAAATAAACTTCATTAGTCTTTGCGAGCTCATTACAAAGATCAACAACAAACCGCTCGGCCCCTCCTCTACTTAATGAAGGAATAACATGCATTATTTTAGCCATTCTATATTTCTATAATTATGTAGCCTTAATCCCGAATAAATTACCATAACAAAGTAAAGGCCATAAAGTAAAGGCCTTTGCGTAAACAAAAGCAAAAGAAACACGAGAGATACTAGGTTAAAAACAAAGTCTTTACGCCAATTATTGTGTAATAATATATAAAAAACAGCTATATATATTAGAATAACGACCCCTTTTTCGTAGATAAGAATTCTGTGTGACAAACCAGTAGATCCAAATTCTTCTACGGTACTATTTTTCCCTTTCCCCGTTAACCAATACTCAAATCCTCCTTTCCTTACAAACTTCTGATAAGCTTCTTCAAATCCATCCATAACATCTCGATTTGAATGTACTCCAACAATAAATGGTCCGTCCCATTTGAAACGGCTATGGATAGAAAACTTCAATACAGGGTGATCAACCGTTTTACTAGCTAAAAAAGAAAAAGAAAAATACCCAATTATAATAAGCAATAAAAAAAGAGAACCTTTAATAACTTGTTTATATCTTGTCAGTTCTCTAAATTTCGAAAAATATAATACGGGTATTATTAACAACAGAAAGAACATGGATAGTGACAATGTCCCTGCGATTAAATAAATCCAAAACTGTCTTTTTGAAAGTTCACTTCTAAAATAGAACAGAATCATCCCACACATTGTTCCTACAACTCCAGGTTCGTCCCAAGCAGATGTAAATCTGATTAATGTTAGAGGATCCAAACCTTGGGTATAGTATAAAAAGAAAAAATTATAATATGTTCTACCATCTGAATCTCTTATATATGTCAAATGTGGAGGTACGCCAAAGAAGTTGAGAACTAAGTAGAATAAAAAACCAATAACAAAAAGTCTACAAACAACATCCATAAATGTCAACACACACCATTTACGAAACGAGGGTGGTAACAAGAAAAAAGCAAGAATAGGTAAAACCCCAGAGTAGAAATATTGAAAAAAAGACAAAATGGATTTTTCATCAAATAAAATCCAAGTAAAGGGCAATACGGCTAATGCCCAAGCGAAATTACCTTGCTTGTTACTATGTATCAAGAAGGGCAATGAAAGTAAAATAAGAAACTTCAATACATAGGTTACTATTTTACCTGTCGTCGGAACCCCCCACATGATCATAGAATCTAGTAATGCAATGATAACCAATACAACACTTATCAATAGAAAAGGGTTTCGCCAGTCCTTAGTCACATTATTCTCAGAAAGTTTATATAACATCTTTTAAAAAACTCAATCGCATATTTTCTTTTGCTTCGATAGAGTACCTGTCTCTATTAATGTCTATTTCACCTGAAGAAACCGTGTTCAAAACGAAAGATCTTATTCTTTCTATATTATTACTTACATTGTCTTTATTGTTCCCTATATATAATGTAAATGGTGTCTCATGAAAATCACTATCAATATAACCTAGAATTAAAAATAATTTATTGGCAACATACTCTCTCACTTTCAACGGGCAAGCCTCTTTCATATTTTTTCTAAATAAAGCTAAAGTACCTACTCCTACTTGACATTGTTCATATAAAGCAGACAACTCATTCGCCTGTAAAAAACCATGACAAATAAGATTATCAGGAAACAAATCAAAATCTTTTTGGGGTCCCACCAAATGAAACTTAAACTCAGGAAGCAGTCTAGCCATTTCGACAAACTGATCAAATCCTTGCCATAATTGCCCTGGTGTTCCAACAAAGATTATATTAGTCTCATTCTGCGATTTTTTTTTATCGAATGGTGCTTTAAAGTTAACCCCATTCGATATCATTATAGTCTTTTTCTTGTAATTACTATAGTAGTTGACTATTTCATCAGTCAATCCCACTATGCCCACACACTTCTTCAATAACCTATCTCTCCCAAAACTAAATATACTATATCTAATATCACCTTTAGGATAATAGAGCCGGACCTCTTCCTCATCAATAGAATTGAGCTCTAACACTGACGGAAATCTGGAAACAACTTTACTAACATTCGGATACCACATACTCCCAGGCCTCAAATAAACCACATCTGGTCCAATATCTTTAATTTTATCATATAAATTTCCAAATGCCATATTCCTTCCTATAAAAGTTCGAATTGAAGAATGTATCAGAAAGGATAAACCTGGCCTTTCAAAAACATGAACATTTTTCACTCTTGGTACATGGTCGTTCACAGTACCAGAAGAAACTATCATGAGATGAACCTCGTTCCCCTGCATTTCCCAATAAGAAATCTTAGCACAAATTTTATTTAAAACACTGCTTTGAGCTATAATATCCCAATCCAAAACATAAACTATTTTCATACTCCACTCTAACAATAATCTAGTATACAATCAATCGCTATTACGCAAGCAACAGCTATTATCTTAGCAATCCTTTAATTTTCATATAAAAATCAAATATCCACTGATCACTCGGATAATCCAAATGTGACTTGGCTTCTTGCTTCATAATCTGATCAAATTCCTCCTGTGTAAAAGACAACTTCTTCAAAACATAGTCTAAGTCAGAGCTTAAGTCAGAGGAAGAGTATAAAGGCTTTTTAAGTTCATTTAAAGCCTTCTCTCTACTAATTTCTTCATTTCTGATTTGGGCAGATAAATGCACTGTTCGTTTATCTACGCCAAACTTCTCAGGCAAATAATATGCCTGGTAAAACTTGGTAAAGACAGACTCATAGTGTTTTCCTCCATAGTACTCCCAATCAAACTCGGTTTCTAACAATTTCATAGCGGTCTCCTTTTCATAATTAATACTATTAAGAAGCTCTATATAACTACCTCCAAGTCCTAATTTCCTACTAATTTGATATCTTATAGAACTCATAGTTGGAAAATTCTTGATTCTTTTTTGACCAAACTGCTTTTGAATTGCTTCTATTTGAGTTAAATCTTGTTTTCTCCAAACCCATGAATTGGGCATTCCATGTTCTGTAACATAATTCGCACCCGATAGTATATACTTAATGTTATGTTTTTTTCGAAGCTTATACATCGTAGCCATGATTGCATGATCCGACAACATTTCAACATCAATAACCCCAGCTTTAAAAAAAGAACGCTGGAGATCCTTAAATTCAGGCCAGTTTATAACATATGTTTCTAAATCAAATCCACATTTATCAACAATCTTTTTAATATTTGAAACAGCAACTTCCGAGTTCCACCCATTATCAAAATGTACACAAAGAGGATTAAGCTCCATTTTCTTAGCTAGATAAGCAACATATGAACTATCAACTCCTCCACTAAGTCCAATAACGCTGTCATACTTCCCTTTCTTATCTCGCAACAAAGTCTTTTTAATTTGTAAAATATTTTCTTCTTCCTGGTTAGCTGTATACTTGTACATTGGAAGCTTCAATTCTGCATCCAAACAATGATTGCACACTCCCTTTTTATCAAAAAAAATATCGGGATCCTGAGTATCCATGACACATTTTGTACATTGCTGATATAACTTATTCTGATTCATAAATTTTAAATATTTTTTGGATACGATATTAAGACTGCTTTGTGAGAACCTTGATAAACAAACAATGAGCCTGCAGCACATGCAGATGCTCCAGCACGTATGCCCTGCTCTAGATTATCTATGGACGACGCACCACCTGATGCAATCAAGGGTACAGATATTTCTCTTGAAACATTAGCAATGAGCTCGAGATCATACCCCTTAAGAGTTCCATCCAAATCTACACTATTCAGAAATATCTCGCCAACACCTGTCTCACAATATCTTTTAGCTAAATCAATGGGATGCACTTTAAGTACCCTAGAGCTAACATGGTCATAAACAAATTTTT
Source organism: Sphingobacterium paucimobilis HER1398 (assembly GCF_000416985.1). Lineage (GTDB taxonomy): Bacteria > Bacteroidota > Bacteroidia > Sphingobacteriales > Sphingobacteriaceae > Sphingobacterium > Sphingobacterium paucimobilis. The sequence continues at coordinate 45,255 of NZ_ATDL01000021.1, read as the reverse complement.
TACCAAAAAAATCTCTCTTTACGTCTATTGCTCCTACTATTGTCGAACTCCCAAAATAAGATACAGCTTCTTTTATAAAAGTCTGAGATTCTAAGCCCATATGATTAATTATCACCTTCTCAATTCCCAGTTTTAAAAGACGTTCTATCTGATTAAGTTTCTCTATACCACCTCCGTAGGCTAGAGGCATAAAACATTCAGATGTCAGGTCTTGCAAAACCGTAAAATTTGGACCGGACTTATACTTCGAAGCATCTATGTCCAAAAAAATGATCTCATCAGCTTCTTTGTCGTTGAATATTTTAACAGCATTTATTGGATCACCAATATACTTGTAGTTTTTAAATCTCTCAGATTTCACTAATCCGTCATCATGTAATAAGAGACACGGTATATATCTATTTCTAATCATCAATACCTCTCTGCAAAGTTTTTAAATAGTGACAGGCCAAATTTATGGCTTTTCTCTGGATGAAACTGAACGCCTATAATATTATCAACCTCAAAAGCAGATGTAAACTCTTTGTCATATACTGTCGTAAATAAAATATCAGAAGCACTCGTCATTTCTACAAAATAAGAATGTACAAAATAATACCTCCTCACCTCAAAGTCATCGATGATTAGACTAGATTCCTTTTGTGGCAAACAGTTATTCCACCCCATATGTGGAGATTTTAAATCCTTATTTTCGAAATGGAATTTTTTAGTCCTACCATTAATCCAGCCCAACCCACTCAGGCTACCTTCTTCACTACTCCTACACATTAATTGCATCCCCAAACAGATTCCTAATGTTGGAATCTTATCTTCCAAAACCCGCTTATTTAAAGCCTTTATCCACTGTCCTTCGTTTAGGTTTTTCATTCCTGTGTCGAATGCGCCCACACCCGGCAAGATAATTTTCGTGGCTTTATTTAAGTCTTCAGGACTGGTTATTATCATCGCTTCATATCCCACCTTCTTAAACATGTTACATACGGAACCTAAATTCCCCAGGCCATAATCTATTACTGAAATCATACTATCAAATAAGTTCTTTCAGTTCATTACTAAATACTGCTTTTTTAATTACTTTAAAATATAAAGCAACTACAGAAAGAACACCTAAAAAATTAATATACAACAAGACATCTTTTTCAAAAACCAGAAAAGTATTTAACCAACAAATACTAACAAATAAAACAACTGCACTCAATAATCTAAAAATATCTATTTCAAATGAAAAATAATTCATTGAAATTATAGTACGAAGAATAAAAAACAAAATGTAAGAAAATCCTGTACTCATTGCGGCCCCCTTAGCACCATAAATAGGGACTAGAAGAAAGCAAAGCAAAAAATTAATTGTCCCACTTAATATTGCTATAACTAAGTGCCAATATGTTTTATTTTTAAAATTGATCCCCCCCACCGTAATCTCAGATAGTGTATACATTATTGGTATGAGTAACAAGAACGGCATTATTTGCGCACTATCATCATACTGTTTATCAAAAAGGTACATTATAATGTCTGTTGAAGATATTAAAATCAATCCCCCTATGAATAAGAATGCTGAGCCAATTGACAAGACTTCTTTAAATCTATTTCTAGTAGTAGGTGAGTTTGACTCGTATAGCTCCATAGCCATTGGTGCCCAAAAAGAAGTAAATGCGAGCTGTAAAATATTTAAAATATAGACAAATTTAAAAGCAGCACTAAAAAGCCCAAGCTCCTCAAAGCTCGCCACATTCCTAAGAATAATTTTATCAACGCCCTCAAAGATCCATGAAGCTAGAAACGCAGGAACAAAAGGTATACCGTATCTCAGTAGTGGTTTAATTTTTTTCCATGAAATCAAACCAAATTTCCAATTAGCGGATGTAACTATTATTGCTAGAATTACTGTAAAAAATATACCAGCTATGTTACCGTAGACAATTGCATAAAAGTTTTTATCAATATAAATAGCATACAAGTAAGTAACAAAAAAACTAACTACCGCTGCAAGGAATCGAAAAAAAGAAAAAGAAATCGCCTTTTTTTCTAATCGCAGCGTCAACATAACAAAACGTTCCAAAACACCTAAAAAAACACTAATTCCAAGTAAAACAACAATTAAATCAGAATGTTCATTCAAAATCATTTTAGAAATAAACTCTCGAAACTGATAAAACAGAATTAAAAAGAAAAAGGTGCAAATTAAACCAGGTGTCATACAGTTCATAAACAATTTTTTCCTTTCACTATTATTAGTTTTCCGATAGTACTCTCTTACATAACTCTGATCTGTTCCCAAAAGTACAATTTGAAGGACGAAGTTAAAAGCCAAGGTATACATCGAGGCTTTTCCCATTTCAACAGGAATAATTAATGCTGTAATAATAGGAGTGGAGAATAATGAGATTAATGCAGATAATACTCCTCCTAAAGAATACTTGGCAAATAACTTAAACATTTTGTCTGTATTCAATCAGTTTAACCTCTCGATCAATCACGCTCTTTATTCCTGCTATCTCAATAATCTTTAACGCTCCTTGTCTAGACAATCTTTGAAAATCTTTTGGGTTTTCATAAATCCAATCTATAACTTGAGCTATTTCTTCCGGAGAATTATTGGTTAAAAGCCCTGATTCATTATGTGTAATAAATTCGGGTATCGCCGTATTATTGGAACTAACCGTGACTAAGCCACTACACATAGCTTCACACATTGAAACGCCTTGAGCATCCTGTCTAGTTAATGATAAAAAAACACCGTGTTTATCGTGTAGGCTCTTTATCAAGTCTTGTCTTAAAAAACCTTCACTTATAGACACATTGGGTAAATGGCCAAAGTCTTTATTAAAATCACTATCTAAAGCCCCTTTACCAACTATAGTAAAATTAAGTTCTGAAAAATATGGCTTATGCTGAATTAACTTTACAGCCTCATACACCAAATCAGTTGCATATTTTTTACTATAAAAAGGTCTAATCATCAAAAAATTAAACCTTTCTATAGCTGCCTTTTCAACAGGATAAAAAAGTATGTCATTAATCGGATTCGGGATTATGTTATAATTCACAACTTTTATACCACAATCCTTTTCAGCAATTTCTTTCATCCAATTAGAAACAAATACAAATCGAACGTTGTTTTCTATATTATTAGAAAACTTAATCAATTTCTTGAAAAAATAGAGTTGTATTACATTGTTTTTAATATACTTTAAAAATGCAAGTTTCTTATCAAAATTAAAAAGTCTTCTACGCCACGATAATGCTTCGTAACCATGTACCCAAATGATGTAAGGCTTATTAAAACAAAAAATTATTTCTCTTATAATTGGATAAGTAGCAAAATGAATCAGAATCTTATCAGGATTATACTCATTTATCAATTTTTTCAAACCGTCAATAGAATTAACAGCTTTCACTTCTACTCCCTCATAAGTATAATCCTCTCTAGGACTTGTTATATTTGCTGCTACCAATACCTCATCAAAATATTTTAAATACTCTTTAACTCTTACATGTGCAAAGACATCACCATAAAGATTCTCTTCACTTGGATAGCCGTCATCAATTATTAAGATTCTCATTAAAATAATTTAAAATAATTTGATATATTTTTTCACAGGCTTTGCCATCTCCATAAGGATTTATTGCTTTGGACATTTTCTCATATTGAAGATGATCTTCTAATAAACGAACAGTATTTTCATAAATAGACTTTTCTGTATTGCCAACTAAAATAGAAGTTCCACTCATTAGAGCCTCTGGTCTTTCGGACTTGTCCCTCATAACTAAAACAGGTTTTCCTAATGTGGGCGCTTCTTCCTGTACCCCACCTGAATCTGTAAGGACTAAATAAGACCTATCTAACAAGGTTATAAAAGACAAATAACTTTGTGGCTCCAAAAGAAAAACGTTTTTAAGATTATCTAAAATACTAAGTACTGGTTGCTTAATATTAGGGTTTAAATGTACAGGATAGACGAAATCTACATTAGGATATTCATTAGACAATCTTTTAATTGCTTGGCAAATTTCTCTAATTCCATCGCCAAAACTCTCTCTACGATGTCCCGTAATCAGTATCATTTTTCTTGACGGATCAAGAAAATCAAACTTAACCAAATCCAACTCTCCATTCGACATCTTCTTTTTAATATTCAATAAAGCATCTATAACTGTATTTCCTGTTACATGAATATTAGAATCTAAGTGTCCCTCTCTCAATAAATTGTCTCGAGATAAAGTTGTTGGGGCAAAATGAATACTACTCAAAACAGATGTTACAAGTCTATTCATTTCTTCTGGAAAAGGAGAATACAAATCATTAGTTCTTAAACCAGCTTCAACATGAGCAATAGGTATTCTATTATAGAAGGCAGCCATTGCCGCTGCCTGAACTGTAGTTGTGTCTCCCTGAACAACTATTAAATCGGGACGAGAGGTACTTAGATACTCGGATATTTTAACTAGCGCCAAAGAATTTAGACCTACTAAACTCTGATTATCAACCATTAACTTCAAATCAATAGTTGGCACTATATTATAATAATCTAATATTTGATACAACATTTCTTTATGTTGCCCTGTTGAACAAACTTCCACCAAAAACTCTCCCTTTTTAAGGAAAAATTCAATAACTGGAGCTAGCTTAATTGCCTCGGGCCTAGTCCCTAGTATAAAAACAACTTTTTTTTTCATAATCACCAAATTTTACTTTTGTAATTCTAACACCAAGACATTCCATCTGAATTCATAGACTCGATTATGTTTTCAAATCTGTATTCCACCTATTTAATTCAATAATCAATCTTATATATTCTTTCAATAATATCAACGACCTTCAACCCCTCAAGGGCATTTGTAGTAATCATATTCCGTCCTTTCAAAACATCTACTACATTCTCAATAACATAATGGTGATTTGCAGCTGATCCTTTGTAGGTACCATAATCATTTCCAGGGTTTGTTGGAGCTAGTATTGGCATTTCGTAATCTTTAATATGGCAATATTCCACCTCATTCATATATTGTCCTCCCACTTTCAAAGAACCATTTTCAGCGATAACCGTGATGGAGCTCTCTAAGTTTTTATTCCAAACCGAAGTTGAATAGTTTAACGCCCCCATACCTCCATTTACAAAGTCAAAAGACACAAAACCTGAGTCTTCGAAATCAGTAAGATGTTTATGATTAAAATCAGCAAACTTTGCCTGAATATTGGTAATATCTCCAAAATACCAATACATTAAGTCAATAAAGTGAGAAAACTGGGTAAATAGAGTTCCTCCATCTAAATCTTTTTTACCATGCCAAGACTCTGGCTTGTAATAACGATTATCTCTATTCCAGTAACAATTAATTTGGACCATATATATTTCCCCAAGTATATCGGATTCGATAAGATCTTTTAACCAAACTGAAGGGGGAGAATATCTGTTTTGCATCACGCAGAATACTTGTTTTTGTTTCTGTAAACCTTTAAAAATTAATGCTTCTGAATCCTTTTTAGTCAATGACATTGGCTTTTCAATAACCAAGTGCTTTCCTGCATCTAGAATCTTCATCCCTTGTTCCGCGTGACATCCATTTGGAGTAGCGACATTTATGACATCACATTCAATTCCAGCCTCAAAAAAATTCTCCAAACTAGAGAAGAAAGGAACCTCATAAGATTCAATTCCTAATTCTGATTTATCTTTTACGTCTATTAGTGACACTAATTCAGCCTCGTCATTGCGAGAAATCATTTCTGCATGGCGCTTCCCGATGTGACCGCAGCCAAGTACAGCAAATTTAATTTTTCTATCTTGCATGATTATTTAATACGGATTACTTGATTGTTTTCTAATTTATATTCTTGATTGCTTTCAGGACACACAGCTACATCACAATCCTTAAAATTTAGACGATGACCATATTCACCTACCCAACCAATCTGTTTGGCCGGATTACCCACTACTAACGCAAAATCTAGAACTGTTTTCGTGACAACAGCACCTGCTCCAATAAAAGCATATCGACCTATATCATGCCCACAAACAATCGTCGCATTAGCTCCAATAGAAGCTCCTTTACCAACATGGGTTTTGGCATACTGATTTCTTCTATTGATAGCACTTCGGGGATTAATGACATTGGTAAATACCATTGAAGGACCTAAAAAAACATCATCGTCACAGATCACGCCGGTATAGATAGAAACATTGTTTTGGACCTTTACATTATTACCCAGTACAACTTCAGGAGAAACTACCACGTTTTGACCTATATTACACTTCTCACCAATAATACAGTTAGGCATAATATGTGAAAAATGCCAAATTTTTGTTCCTTCACCTATTTTACAGCCTTCATCTACGATAGCTGAATCATGTACATAATAACTCATTATTTGTAACTTTTAATGGTTTCAATAATATATTCTAATGTTTCCTGATCCATTTCAGTATGAATAGGTAAAGATAGTACCCTGGTACAAAGATCTTCACATATAGGGAAAGCGCCCACTCCATATTCATCTGATCTAAAAGCTTCCTGTAAATGCAATGACACGGGATAATATACCATACTCGGAATCCCCCTTTCTTGCAGATATACCTTCAACTGATCTCTGTCTCGGGCATCAGTCAATTGAATAGTATACTGATGGTACACATGTGTAGAATTTGAAACTCTTTTTGGCGTTCTTAGCCAACCCAAATTTTCAAAAGCTTTATCATAGGCATCCGCAACAGAATTTCTAGCCGAAGAATATCGGTCTAAATGTTTTAATTTAACATTTAAAATTGCAGCCTGAATAGTATCCAACCTAGAGTTACAGCCTATTACGGAATGATGATATTTTTTAGCTTGACCATGATTGGCAATCATATACAACTTTTGTGCTAATTCAGAACTATTTGTATACATAGCTCCTCCATCACCATAACAACCTAAGTTTTTGGAAGGAAAAAAGGATGTACATCCGATGTCACCCATAGTCCCAGCCTTTGCTTTACGTCCATCGAAAAAAGTGTACGTTGCACCAATGGCCTGCGCTGTATCTTCAATGACATAGAGGCTATATTTTTTTGCAACCGCTAAGATTTCTTCCATTGGTGCGCACTGCCCGTACATATGAACAGGAACAACAGCCTTACATCTAGGTGTCACTACGCGCTCAATCTCCTCAGGAGTAATCATAAACGTATTCGGATCTACTTCCGTCATCACAGGTTTAAGTTTTAACAAACCTATAACTTCTGCAGTAGCCACGTAGGTAAAAGCAGGAACAATGATTTCGTCCCCAGGCTGTAAATTAAGGGCCATCAAAGCAATCTGTAATGCATCCGTACCATTTCCACAGGGAATCACATTTGTCCCTCCCAAATAACCACCTAAATTCGTAGCGAAGGTCTTAATCTGTGGTCCATTGATAAAAGCAGTTTGGTCTATTACCTCTTGAATTCCTTTATCAATCTCTGTTTTTATATGTTCGTATTGACGCTTAAGGTCAACCATTTGTATATTTTTCATTCTATAAAACTAAATCACTAATTGTATTACCTATGGACAAACAAGATGTTGCTGCTGGAGATGGAGCATTACGTACATGAATTACATTTCCGCTGCGGACAATATCAAAATCATCCAGCAAAATACCATCACGACTACAAGCTTGAGCTCGAATACCTGCCCCCCCAGGAATTAGGTCAGTTTCCTGAATCTCTGGTATAAGCTTTTGTAATGCCTTTGTAAATGCGGTTTTTGATAGCGATCTATACATTTCTCCCATCCCAGTCTTACCATACTTACTAACAATTTTATGAAATCCCGGCCAAGATAATGCTTGTGCTAACTCCCCGATATTGATATCGAAAAACTTATAACTTTCCTTTCCGAAGGCCAAAACTGCATTTGGTCCTGCTTCAATACCGCCATGGATCATTCTTGTAAAATGCACACCTAAAAATGGAAAACTTGGATCTGGAACAGGATATATTAAATGTTTGACTAAGTGTTGACGTTCCAGCTTTAACTCATAATATTCTCCCCTAAAAGGAATAATTCTCACATCATTCTTTTCCTCTGTCATCTCCGTAATCTTATCCGAATATAAACCTGCACAGGATATGACTTTACCAGTTAAGAATTCTTTCTTATCAGTGAATATCACACAACTTTGACTATTTTTCTTTAAACTGACAACCTTTTGATTAAATAAAACCTGACCTCCCAGCTCCTCAAAAAGTTGTTGCAGTTTTTTTGCTATTGCTAGATAGTCAATAATACCTGTCTGCGGAACTCTTATCGCACGCAAACCTACACAGTGGGGCTCTATTTCTCCAAACTCTTCTTTCGTTAAATACTTAAGATTTTGAAGTCCATTCTCCACACCACGTTTATATATATTATCTAATAGTGGAAGTTCTTCTTTACTTGTAGCAACAATTATTTTACCACATAAATCATATGCAATACTATGCTTTTGAGCAAAACTCACAATGGATGTATACCCTTCAATGCAATTTTTTGCTTTAAGACTTCCAGGTTTATAGTAAATCCCACTATGGATGACACCACTATTATTGCCAGATTGGTGCACCGCAACCACTGCTTCTTTTTCTAAAATAGCAATCTTTAAAGCAGGCGATTTTAATTTTGCTTGATACGCTGTCGCTAACCCAACCAGACCTGCTCCAATAATTATGATATCATACTTTTCAGTCATCACTTACAACCTTGCGTCTACTAAAGATCTATCCAAACAAGCTTTAGTATCAAAGATTACCCCGTTATTGCGTTTTATCTTTTTATAATCAAACTTCAGAAATTCATTGTGTGCCACAGCTATCACTACCGCATCATAGATAACAGACTCATCTAATTTATTCACGATATCTAAACCGTATTCATGCTTAACTTCAATTGTATCGGCCCATGGGTCATAGATATCTACATCCAACCCGAAACTGAGAAGTTCATGATAAATATCAACAACCCGAGTATTACGAACATCCGGACAATTTTCTTTAAAGGTAATTCCCATAATCAACGCCTTAGCTCCTTTAATCTTATGGTCCTTCTGAATCATCAACTTAACTACCTTATCTGCAACAAAAGGCCCCATATTATCGTTAACCCTTCTTCCCGATAGAATTACTTGAGGATGATAACCAAGAGCCTGCGCCTTATGCGCTAAATAATAAGGATCTACACCTATACAATGTCCTCCAACCAATCCTGGCTGATATTTCAAAAAATTCCACTTTGTCCCTGCAGCTTCAATCACGTCATTAGTATCAATACCAATTCTATCAAAAATTAAAGCAAGCTCATTGACAAAAGAAATATTCACATCTCTTTGTGCATTCTCAATTGCTTTCGATGCTTCTGCAACTTTAATTGACGGTGCTTTGTGCGTACCTGCTGTAATAATAGACCGATATAGGTCATCCACATGATTAGCAATATCTACTGTAGACCCAGAAGTAACTTTCTTGATTTTAGTCAAAGTATTGATTTTATCCCCCGGATTGATTCGTTCTGGAGAATAACCTGCAAAAAAATCTTTATTGAAAACCAATCCTGAAACACGCTCTAAAACTGGCACACAGTCCTCTTCAGTACAGCCAGGATATACTGTAGACTCATAGATTACTACATCTCCAATTCCCAACACTTTACCCAACATCTCTGAGGCCTTAATAAGCGGCCTCAAATCAGGAGCTTTAAACTCATCAATTGGGGTTGGAACAGTTACTATATATGTATTACATTCTTTCAAATCCTCTATATCAGAAGAAAAAGAAAGACCCGCCCCCTCAATATCAACCTGTTTTTCAATCACTTGATGTAAAAAATCAAGATCAGCTTCTTGGGTTCTGTCTCTACCAGAACTAAGTTCATTTACACGTTCTAGATTTATATCAAAGCCTAGCACTTTATATTTTTTTGCAAATTCAATTGCCAAAGGCAATCCAACATAACCTAAGCCAATAACAGCAATGTTTACGTTATTTACTATTCTAATATCTTTTTCTTTTTGCTCCATTTTTCTCCCAAAAACATAATTTAAGACAAAACTTTTTCTTCATTCTCTAAAACCCCAATGTCTCTTAGGATATATTGAACAATAAAGTAAAAGGATGTTAATAATACGAATAAAAAACCTACCAAAACGCTAAAAACAACTCTACTAGAGCTAGCCTTTTCCAATGGGTACCTAGGTTCGTCGACGACTTGTATTAAAGGAGTTTCTTTCATTAACGCCATTTTAGATAACTCCAAATTTTGTACCAAATGTCCCAAAATAGCTTTATTTGCCTCTATCGAGAACTGTGATTTTTGAGTAGGCCCTAAACGCTGTGATTGCCTAGTTGGATTCAAGTTAGGAGTAGCGTCTATAATCGATGCTGCTGTACTGATATTAGCATTCATCACGGCTCGTACCGAGTCTGTCTTTTGTTCTAATACTTTTATATTATCTAATGATTTTTTTGTCTTCGTTTCTACATAAAAATCATTCACTTCCTTTACTAAAGCTTCATTAAACTCCTTAGAAAAGACCTCATTCTCTGATTTGACATTGACTTTAATTATAGACAGCTTCTTGTCTAATTTCTCTACCTGTAGATACTCCTTATTGATATCTAGAACAGCCCCTTGTATTATACTATCTTTTACACGCTTTAATTCCTTTTGACTGTCGTCTCGAAAATTGACATTTACTAATTCTGATTGTTCTGATTTCCATTTATCCTGAGTATCACTCAGCTTTAGATAACAGTCTAGCAATAATTTAGTAGAATCACTAATGCTTGATTTTAGCAAAGCCGCTTCAATCATTTTACGGGATTTATATAATTCTAAAATATTCTCCCCCTGAAAGAGTCCCTCACTTCCACCTCCGAGATCAATGCCTACCATCGCCGCCATACCCGCATACTGCGACAATGCCCCCCCCGCTTGATCTCCGGACTCGAGAACAAAGGTAGTGATAGCTGTGTAAACAGGTTTTTTGAAATGGGCATACAAAAAGCCTATTGTTCCCCCAAGTATACCTGCAATTAGCAGAAACAACCACTTTGACAATAAATAATGAGACCAGCTTTGCAACTTTAAAATTAACTCCTTGAGTGAAATTTCTTCTTGTCCCATACCTGCTTGTTTATTCGACTGCATTTCCATCACCTACCTCCGTATCAATGAAACAATAATAGCGGCCATGGAAGCTATCCCCGTACCTAAGCCTATCCAGCTTTGTGCCGTCAATCGTTCACGCGGAGCCCGTTTAGGCACGATAATCTCTGCTCCCGGCTTAATATCAGGGTTACGTCCGGACGTGCCTTTAACCGAACCATTCGCATATTGTACGAACACCTTACGTTTGAGTGCCTCTGAACTATATCCTCCTGCTTGGTTGACATAATAGCGTAACGACTGTCCTTTTTTAAAGACTACATTATTGGGGTGTAGTACCTCACCTACTACTCGAACCGTCTGTAGTTCTTTCGGCACCGTAATCACATCACCATCCAAAAGCAACAGGTCTCCAGCCGCACCAGGTTTCTTTAAGATTTTCTCTAATTCAATACCCACTAAATCGTTGAATTCTAAAGAGGTGATGGTCGCTCCATTTTCCGATGCTTTAGCTAATGTTTTCTCCTTTTGCCCCATCATACCTCGCGGGTCAGCATCCAACAGCTCACTTTCAAAACTGTTTTCGTCCATTTCTTTTCCCCTTGCCTTCAGTTGCTCTTCTCTCACTTTACGCGCTTCTTCTTTTACCTTGGAACTTCCGGTACGACGTAGCGACGCTCCTTCCACGTAAGCGTGTACGGTCAGCCCTCCTGCACGCTCAATGAGATCTGAGATACGCTCATCTTCTCTGCTAATGGTATATATCCCCGGAAACATGACCTCTCCCTCAATCTTTACCTGACGCTGAGACCTGTAATTAGCATCGCCCAATACGGTCACTACGTCATAGGGCCTCAGTTTAATATCTGGTTGATCCAGTACCCCATTATAAATATTAACCAATATGGTCTGCGCTGAAATGGAATCCTGTGCATCTCGATTGCGTATTCTCCGGGCAATCTCAATACGAGCATTCTTTGCTTCTTCGGTTAATCCACCCGCCTTTTGAATCATATCCGATATCGTTGTATTCTCTGCAAAAGGGAAATCACCAGGTAAGCGAACTTGCCCCTGAACAATAAACTTATACTCGTCCCGCAGATCAAAAATTGAGGAAATCTCAATCTGATCTTCTCTACGGAGCAAAATATCTGGAGCATCCCCTGAGAGAATCTGACGCAAATTAAAATTAACGATCTCCAAGGTATTATCCGCTTTGAGCCTGTTGATTATACCTCGCTCTAAAAAGGCATCTTCACGAACTCCTTGCGCCGACTGTAATACATCCCGTAGACTCATCCCTTCTTCTAGGCCGTAAGCCCCAGGACGAAAAACAGCGCCCAAAACAGTGACTCTGTTCTCAAAACGATCCAACAGTGTCTCTACCATAAAGCTATCGCCATTCTTTATCTTATAGGTTGCAAACTGATCGGCATAGACATCTGTAATCCGTCGTTCTTTATCAGTCTTCTGAAAAACTTTAACTTTTGAGGTATACGCATTTTCCGAGAATCCGCCTGCATAACGCATCAGATCCTGTAAACTTTCTCCTTCTTTACCTTCGAAAACTGTTGGACGTTTTACCTCCCCTAAAACCTCTACCCTATTGCCATACACAGGTATATGTATAATATCTTGATCTTCTAAGCGTATATTTCCATTCTGCATGCCATTAACTAGGAAGTCATAGACATCTATCGTGGATACGACCCTATTATTTCGAATAACCTGAATATTCCTGTAGGTACCATTTTCTGCAGGTCCGCCTGCTGCATATAAGGCGTTAAACGCTGTTGCCAAAGAAGGCAAAGTATAAGTACCCGGTTTAGTCGCTGCCCCTGTCAACGTCACACGAATACTCCGGATATCTCCCAGATTGACCGAAACTTGTGTTCTGCCAGAACGAATTCCAGGATAAGTAGATGATAATCTTTGCGCTATCTTATTACGCGCAGCCTCCACAGAAAGGCCGTTGACGGCAATAGTTCCTGCATACTGTACATTGATATTACCTTCCGTACTGACCGAAAGCTTATAAGAAGCTTCATTATCTCCCGTAATATCAATTAGCAATTGATCATCAGGGCCAATAACATAGGAGCTCGGTGTAGCCATACGTAGATTGGGTTCAAACGTGACCCCTTTGTTCCGGAACAGTACATCTCCAAAGACTTTAGATTTAAAAACGGTGTCCTGTTTCGTAGCTAGGCTATCTTTTCCACCTTTATTCGATAGAGATTGCCCTACTACTTTTCTACCAGTCAAATTTATTGAGCCGTCTTTTTCCTGTAGTTCGCCAGCTTTAATCAAGGCAACACGCGATTGTAGCTTTTGAATTTCCACGGGTGCCATTCCCTGCGCCTTTGCCAGAGCAGGCAGCTCCTCTTCCCTATAGCCCATCGCCTCCGCCTGTTTCATATACTGCTCGATTTGCTTATCGCTCAGCTGATCGACGCGAATTTGTTTCACATCGACCTGTGCTTGTGTACGAAATGCAATAAAAAAAACTAAAACAAGAAAATAAAATTTCTTCATATACATATACTTCATTCTTACAAAAGTAGCTAAATTCTATTTAAGCAATCGCAATAAATACTCCCCATAGCCTGATTTCTTCAAAGGCTCTGCGATTAGGGCTAATTGCTCTCTATTGATCCAGCCCATACGATATGCAACCTCTTCTATCGCCCCGATTTTCATGCCCTGACGCTCCTCGATAACCTGTACAAATTGTCCTGCCTGCATCAACGACTGAATCGTACCGGTATCCAGCCAAGCTGTTCCCCGATCGAATACTCCTACTTTCAATTTTCCTCTTCTCAGATATTCTCTATTGACATCCGTAATTTCCAACTCCCCGCGCTGCGAAGGCTTAATATTTTTGGCAATCTCTACCACATCATTATCATAGAAATACAGTCCAGGTACTGCATAATTTGATTTTGGTTCTGCTGGCTTCTCTTCGATGGATACGACATTGTTGTCTTTATCAAACTCGACTACACCATAGCGTTCAGGATCGTGTACTGGATAAGCGAATACGACTCCTCCATCCGGATCGGCAGATGCCTGCAACAATTTGGACAGCCCCGAGCTGTAAAAGATATTGTCTCCCAAAATCAGCGCCACCTTATCGTCACCAATAAACTCTTCTCCTAAAATAAAAGCCTGTGCTAATCCATCAGGACTTGGCTGCTCCTTGTACGAGAACTTACAGCCCAATTGTGAACCATCGCCCAATAACTTTTCAAAATTAGGCAGATCCTGTGGTGTAGAGATAATCAGTATTTCATTGATTCCCGCCAACATCAAAGTCGACAAGGGGTAGTATATCATAGGTTTATCGTAGACCGGCATCAACTGCTTGGACACCGCTAATGTCAATGGATGCAGTCTTGTTCCTGAACCTCCGGCTAGTATTATTCCTTTCATCGTAGTGCTAATTGTCGCGAGTTATCACAGATTAATGCGAATTACGCGTATTCATTATTAATAGTTTTATTCTTTAGTGACGAGTAGTGAGTGACAAGTGACAACAGCTAGCCGTTTCTTAAACTTTCAATCAACTTGAGTAACATACGTCTTATTTGACTATTCTCATCAATAAGAATTATATTATCTTTTAAATAACCTAGTAATTTTGCCAATTCGAGCTGAGTTTCTACTTCTGATAATGATCCTAAAGCAATATACAAAAATTGAACAAATTCCTTCTTGGTCTGCCGAGCAGCTCCCTCTGCAATATTTGATGGTATGGATACTGCGGCCCGTCTCAATTGATTCATTAGTCCGAATTTCTCTGAATCTGGAAAGGTCGAACTACAATCGTATACACTCTTCACATAGGTCATCGCCCGTTGATAAACAATAAGATCTTTGTGACTCTTCATATTCTAATCGGTTTACTTTGTTACTCGTTACTGGTTACTTTTGCAAGCATAGCTTGCAAGCTTGTCCTCCAATCCGGCACTTCTACCTTAAATGTACGTTTTATCTTTGATTTATCTAACAATGAATACTTTGGACGCTTTGCTGGGGTTGGATACTGTGCCGTAGGGATAGGGTTGATTCTACAATCCAATCCTTTTATTTCTCTAATTGCTACAGCAAAATCGTACCAGGAGATTTCGCCTTCATTCGAGTAGTGGTATACACCTCCTACCCAGTCTTCACCTTCAATAATATCTACAATCGCCTGAGCCAAGTCCTTGGCGTAAGTTGGTGATCCTATCTGATCGTCAATAACGGATATCTCCTCTCTTTCAGTCATCAGGCGGATCATCGTCTTAACGAAGTTATTACCATAAGTTGAATAGACCCATGAAGTGCGAATCACAATACTCTCAGGATGCCATTTTAAAACAGCTTGCTCTCCTTTCAACTTAGTCAAGCCATAGGTATTGATCGGGTCTACTGGCGCATCTTCGGTTAGCGCCGTGTCCGAATTGCCATCAAATACGTAATCGGTGGAGATAGCAATTAGCTTTGCGCCATTCAACCTACAGTATTGTGCGATTTCCTCTGACGCCAAATGATTTACAATATCCGCTAAGACCGGCTCTGATTCCGCCTTGTCTACCGCCGTATAGGCTGCGGCATGGATAATAATATCCGGTTGATACATCCCTAAAATATCCTGAATGATCAGGGTTTGATCCAAAGGGAGCTGCTTGCGGTCCAAGAAGTAACACTCCTTGTCCGCCTGACTTTTTAATATATCTTGTAGCTCCGAACCGAGTTGGCCATTGGAGCCGGTTATTAATATCTTCATATCAATCTCTTTATGTCACTCAAGCCGTGACAGGCTCACCCTTTTTTTCCGCAAAAAAGGGTGGAAAAAACTCGTCGCTGAAACCTTTTGAACGTAAAGCAGGTAAAACTCCTGCAACCTCAAAAGCTTATTAGGCGACATTATATAAATTGTACAGCAAGAAGCTTTGATCTCTCTTCGTAACTCTGTAACTCATCACTTCGTCACTCTCTCTAACTGACTTACTTTAAACTCGGCGAATGATTGCGCTTCTTTGTCTTTATCTGATAACAGCATTTCCTCAACGGGGATTTGCCAATCTATGTTTAGAACGGGGTCCAGTGGGTTTATGCCACACTCCGATTCTTTATTGTAGAAATTATCGCATTTATAAAAGAAGGTTGCTGTTTCGCTTAATACCACAAACCCATGAAGGAAGCCACGTGGAACGAATAATTGCAAGTTGTTTTCTGCGGAAAGTCGCACGGCCACATACTCTCCAAAAGTCGATGAACCTAGACGTACATCTACAGCTACATCCAGCACTTCGCCTTGCAAGACACGCACTAGCTTGGCCTGAGCATGCTGACCACCCTGGGCATGTAAACCGCGAAGTACGCCTCTTGTAGAATAGGACTGGTTGTCCTGCACAAAGTGTGTTTTCATACCAGTCAATTCATTAAAAGTCTTTTCGTTAAAGCTTTCCATAAAATAGCCACGGCTATCACCGAATTTGGTTGGTTCTAGGATATAGCAGTCTTTTAGTTTTGTAGGGGTAATTTTCATCAAAGTTATCGAGTTATCTTGTTAACAAGTGATCTAGATTAATTGTATTGTTTAGCATAATAACTCTGATACTCTCCTGAGGTGACATTGTCTAGCCACTCTTGGTTAGCAAGGAACCAATCGATGGTGATGGACAATCCCTGTTCGAAAGTTACAGATGGCTTATAGCCTAATTCTTGATTTATTTTCGTTGCATCAATGGCATAGCGCAGATCGTGTCCTGGCCTATCTTTCACAAAGGTGATAAGCTCTGCGGCTGTACCTGCTGGTCTGCCTAATTTCTCATCCATCTGCTTACACAGTTCTTTGACCAAATCGATATTCTGCCATTCGTTAAAGCCGCCCACATTATAGGATTGTCCGTTCTTTCCTTGATGGAATACAAGATCAATCGCCTTGGCGTGATCAATCACGAACAACCAATCACGTGTAAATTTGCCATCACCATAGATGGGAAGTGGCTTAGTATTTAAAATATTATGGATACAAAGCGGAATCAATTTTTCCGGAAAGTGATTGGGGCCATAGTTGTTAGAACAGTTCGTCAGAACTACAGGCAATCCGTAGGTATCTTGGTATGCACGTACGAAATGATCTGAAGAGGCCTTAGAAGCCGAATAGGGTGAATGGGGATCGTAAGCCGTTTCTTCGGTGAATAAGCCCGTCTCTCCTAACGTACCATACACCTCATCTGTAGATACGTGATGAAAGCGCTTGCCTTCATAGTTATCCTTCCAGATTTCACGAGCGGCATTCAACAGATTGACTGTACCGATCACATTGGTCATTACAAATGCCGAAGGGTCCGTAATCGAGCGATCCACATGCGACTCTGCTGCCAAGTGTATCACGCCGTCGGGTTGATATTCCTGAAAAACCTCCATTATATGCTTGGCATCTGTGATATCTGCTTTTACAAAGGTATAGTTGGGTTTATCTTCGATATCTTTCAGATTCTCCAAATTGCCTGCATACGTCAAGGCATCTAGATTAACAATGCGATACGCTGGATATTTATTTACGAATTCACGCACCACATGTGAACCGATAAAACCGGCTCCACCTGTGATCAATATGGTTTTATTCATTTTTTATATTTTCTATTCTTTTTACCAAGCAGCAAAGATGCTTTTGACCTTCTCTTCTCCATCCGGCTAGACCTCAATCCTCAAATAAATTCAGGCTTCAGCGGCATGAGAAAATGCTACAGATCATAATAGATTGCCACGCCTCGACGACAACCGAGCTCGCAATGACGAGTGGGGTATTACCCCTTGCCGTTCTTCAAATTCTCCTTATCCGCAACGATCTTCCGCAAGCCAGAACTCGAAAAACGGTGATCACGGCTGTTAAAATACAGCTCAATCCCCTTCTCTTCGCAATATTGGCGGCCGGTAAAATCTCTGTTCTCATATTCATCTCCTACAATACGGACATCCAATTTGAACGAACGTAAGATATCTTCCAGATCCTGTTCCGTAGAATAGGGAACGATCTCATCTACATATTGACAACCCCGCAACTGGATATAACGCTCTACAACAGTTTGTGTAGGCGCATTTTTCTCTGGTCTGTCCAACGTTGGATCCATCTGTAATCCACAGATCAAGTAATCACACTGACGCTTTGCTTCGGCCAACATCATAATGTGACCTGCATGCAACAAATCAAAGGTCGAGAAGGTGATACCTACTCGAGGTCCCGGATTGTAATCCTGTTTCCTATGTGTCTTGTCTTCCCGATTCGCTTCGTTCATCGGGACTTCATTATATTTCGCGTCCATATTATAAGCTATCTTTTTGATACAGAATAATTTTTGTTTTTATTTGACCGGGTGCTTCCAGATACAGACTCACCCTCTTGTTCAACAACTTCTCAGCCTTCCCTGCAGCCTGCAATAAATATGCCGAATCGATATCTTTTCCCGTCACCAGCACCTCGATATGTCCCGAATTGACCCCGACAGCATAATCCCCAAACAGCACAACCTGCTCTACATCACCTGCCCGCTCCAACACCTGTTCTATCACCTGATCAATACCCAAAAAGTGATGGATCAATCCTTGCAGCGATCCAAAAAGAGCGTGCGCTGAATTGGCTCGATAATACACCTTTTGCTCACCTTCTTCTCGAATGAGGTACCCGGCTTCTGTCAACTGATTCAACTCCTTACGAATAGCATTGGTCGACTCGTTAAACTCTTCGGCAATACCACGCAGATACCCGCGATTGCTCGCCGATACAAAAAATTTAATCAATAGTTTTAACCTCGTCTTAGACGTAATCAATGAATCCAACATTGGCTAATAGTGTTGAGCAACAAAAGTACTCGTTACAAATTTAAAAGGCAAAAAGAAAAGACAAAAAATTAGAAATATGAATAAGCTCGAAATCTGCTAAACAGACACTCGTCGCAATCGTTTACATCGCAATGAGTGCAATCCTTGTACTCCAATCATTATATATCGTCAAAAGCAGATTAAGCACAAAAGTCGACATCAGCTGCTCTGTACTAATGTCGATTGTGGGGATCTATAGCCTATACACCACAATCATGAATCCATCCACCTTTACATGGAGTTTGGTAATATCATTTTTCATCGCCCTTGCCTTCCGATGGACACTCCACTTCAAAAAACAGATAGCAGAATAAAGGATGCAGGTAATACCTGCAAAAATGACACATCGAAAGCTCCGTCTGCTTCATCTGTCATCTTACTTGATCAATCAGCCGTCTCTGCCTATAAATAACTTACCGTCAACGATCATTCAGCTGTACCTCGTGATTAGTCATACGCATCACTTGATTCATCATACGGGCCACTTGATGATACACCTGTAGCTTTTGATCCATAGGAAGGTCCATCCCATCAATCACCAGATAAACTTGATGCATCACGGAGATCATTTGAACAATAGGCCGTCCTATTTGATTCATCGGCTGGAGCACTTGATCAATCGACTGTCTGACCTGATCAATCGTGTGTGCCACTTGATGAATAGATTAGTCTATTTGATTCATCTTCTGCCTTGCTTGATTGATCATCCGTCTCATTTGATTAATCAACTATCCCTATCGAATAATCATCCCGTTCAATTAATTGTTCGCCCAGCACATTTGATGGATCACCTGCTTCACTTGATGGATCATCTGCATCATTGGGTCAATAGACTGCTCCACTTGATGGATCTTCCAGCGCAAAAGGACATCCAAATTTGAGATCCTTCTGCCAAAAATAGAGGTTTCTGCAAACGCTTGTATACTGCTTGTACAATGGCTGTATAATCTTGTGCAATCTTGTCCAAAAAATCGATCTCCGCTGATATTCAACCCAACTTCGGGGTATGAAAGGAATAATAAAACAGATCAGAGCGCCGCCCTTGGAGTAATGGGAAAGGGTGAAAACCCCGAAAATTGCCGACAATTCGGCACAGGCAGGGACAAGAGTGATGAGTAACAAAGCCAAGAGTTATAACCCTCTTAACTGGATAACTCGTTCACTTGCGTAGTGCAACGAAGTCCCGACATAGTCGGGAATAACTACATAACAATGAATTAAATCATGAGAAGAGACAAAGTAAAAACAGATTATACAGGAGTGAAGGATAGCGAGCTGGCTATCCTGGCAGGCAAGATTGCCGGATTCATGGAAGGCAACACCAATTTTAGTACGGACATCAAACCCTCGGCGGCAGAGCTCCTGGCTGCGGCTGAAGACTACCGTATCAAGCATGAGATAGCCATCAATGGGGGCTCCTCGCACGAGAAAGAACTCAAAAAAGAGGCAAAGTCAAAGCTCTTGAATATGCTTACACATCTGGCCCATATGGTCAATATAGAAGCTCAGGGCAATACCGTAGCACTGAGCAGTACGGGTCTTGTGTTTAATAAGCAGCCTACTGCACAGCAGGAACCAGGCATCACCGATAGGATCATACTCAAGGATGGTCGCCTGACAGGTCAAATGCGCGTCGATTTTGATAGGATATACAATGCCTATGAATATGAGATACAGGTCGGCGAGATGGATAGCTCCTCAGAGCGGATTATCTGGGGTGAGATGCACCTGACAGCTTCCAGTATGAATACGATTATAGCGCCGCTGGTACCCGGCACCCGCTATTATGTACGTGTGCGTGGCCGCAATAAGATCGGTACGGGCGATTGGTCTGATCCCGTATCAATGATGGTGCGATAGCGAATCAATTTGGGTTTTAAAGTAGTGATACAGTGACAAAGTAACACAGTGACGAAGTTACTGGTCACTAGTCACTGGTCACTTACTTTAACTACATCACTTAATAACTACATAACATGATAACAATAACAACTCCTTCTTCGCTGGCCCAGGGCTGGCAGCGGGAACTCTCTTTAAAAGAAAAGCTGTTCTTTGGCTTTTTACTGCTGATCATCGGCTGGATCATGGTCTCTACCGTATTGCAGCTGTTCGATCCGGCTATAGGCGTACTGGATTATGGTAGCCTGACACTGCTGCTATTCGGTCTGCTGGTCGGATGGCTCGCAGTATATATCAGCGTATGGCTGCAGGAACTCCTGTGGCATCCCTTCAAATCGTTCCGTCAAAAATTTGGTCATCACTTCAATACACTTTCATCATGGCAACAATGTATTCTTTATTTTTCGGTTTTCTTTTTACTGCTATATGCAGTGATAATGGTGATGGTAGTGGTGTTTTAAAGTTCGGTTATACTATTTTATTTACCCTACCCGATACCAATCCGTCATTTTCCATGACGAGGACTTCATTTTTTTTCTTGATGAAAAAAACGAAGCAAAAAAAATCAAGACTTGGGCAATACGACGCTAAATATTTCTTGACAGGTCTAAACATCTCGGAGCCGTTGCACTTCGCTCCACTTCATCGATATGTTTTTAACGACCTGCAAAAAATATTCTTAACGCTGTATCACCCTAGGTCATTGGACGACGAAACGCCTTCGGTGAGCTCGCAAGCTCATCAGGGGGATATTCTGAATGGTTTACGTCTCGCGCAACCTAGGCCATTTTATTCAGGTAGTGCTAGTAGTTCAACCTATTTAGGTAACCCTAGTAGTCCCTTACAACCTAGATTAATGTCGCCTGTGAAGATTCTGACAATAGCAATGGGAGGCACTAACGTACGGTCAGAAGGTTCGAGCGACGATTTTTGCTTCTTTTTGGGAAAAAGAAGGAGCCCGTCTGGCGACGAAGACATGAAGATTAAAGATGATAAGATTCTTTTTGCTAGTATTCGCCAATCAATAATAGCAATTGCTTCTGCAGAACTGGGAACCACCGAAGCCACGGGCAACAATGATGGCAAACGTGTTGAAGAATACCTGCGCTATACACATCTTGGTAAAGGCTACGAGTGGTGTGCCGCTTTCGTGTCGTGGTGCTATGGACAAGCGGGCTTACCTGTCCCACGCAACCCATGGAGCCCGGCACTGTTTCCCAAAGCCAGAACGTATTGGAGAAGCGGCGAGAAGGTTAAAAGATTAGAAAGTGAGAAGGTAAAAGCAGATGTATTCGGGATATACGGCACCAAAGTGAAACGTATCAACCACGTGGGACTGGTCAAAGAAATGTCCAATGAATACCTGATCACGATCGAAGGTAACAGTAATAACCGAGTGGAATCCCGACGTAGACACCTGCGGACGGTGTATGCGTTGGCGGATTGGGTTGATCAGGTTAACGAGTTATGAAGTTATCGAGTTAACAAGTAAAGAGTCATGTCTGGCTAGCATGGAAGACAATAAAACAATCATATTATGGAAAGAAATATTACGATATCCCGAATTTACCTCAGTCCCATCCTCATCATTCTCCTCGCCTTGTCTTGCCGTACCAACAAACACAGCGTGGAGAAACAAAAAGCCGCACAACAGGTACATCGCTCCGAATCGCAGGAATGGCAGCAGTACCTACAACAGGATAGCACCATACGCTACTGGCACTTTGCAAGTGACTCCATATTCTACTTTCATCCTGATAGAGGCCTTTGGGGGCAGGGCGGTACACTCTATTACGAAGAGCAGTCGGCACACACCCACGAGCAGAAGACCAACATCAGCGTTAGCAACAGTACAGTCATCCAGCAGCACTCTTCCAAAACGCAACAAAAAACGATTCGGAAAAAGCAGCTCCCCTGGTATATTTATTTGATTATGCTACTTGGCCTAGGATCTCTAGGAGTCTATTACCTCAGGAGAAAAAGAATTTAAACTAAGAACGCCTGAAGCACATCCCTTCAGGCGTATTTTTTTGAATCCAACCTCCGCCTCTAACCTATCTAACCCTGCCACTCATTACTGATCACTCATCACTAGTTAACAAGATAACTCGATCACTTTGATACCCTTACTGTCCCAATAATGTAACAACCATTAACTTAACCACCATTAAGTTAATGGCCATTACAAAAACAATGATTTATTTTGTATTATTATTTACATTCCCGTCACTCTCCACTCCTTAACAAGATAACTCGATCACTAGATAACCTATCATCACCAGTCACTTCGTTACTCATCAACCACAAACTCCTTCGTATTTGTGTACACACAACACAAAAACTCCTTCGATTTAATGTTTAAAATCACAAAAACTCCTTTGTGTTTATGTATATTTGCCTAACACAAAGAATATTAATCATGAAAAGAGCACAGCTAGAAGAATTATTGAAATGGAAAGATTCTCCAAGAAGAAAACCTTTGATAATACGGGGCGCTAGGCAGGTTGGAAAAACGTGGCTAATAAAGGAATTTGGCGCATCGGCATGAAGCACATCACTTCAGGCGTATTTTTTTTGAATCCAACCTCACCCTCTAACCTATCTAACCCTGTCACTCATTACTGATCACTCATCACTAGTTAACAAGATAACTTGATCACTTCACAACTACATAACTCCATAACCAGTTAACAAGATAACTCGATCACTTGATAACTCGATCACATCATCCCCCCCACTTCGTCAACAAATTAAAAAGTAAAAAGTAAAATCCTATATTTGCCTTCAACACAACTAACTGATCCGATTTTGACGACGAACGCCGAAAGAGAACTCCTGATAAGACTCAAAAGTGGAGATACTGATGCCTACAACACGCTCTATGATAGGTACAGCCTATTCTTTTATCAAAGAATTCGCAGCTTAGTAAAAATAGATACCATAGCCCAGGATATCTTACAGGATGTTTTTATTAAAATCTGGGACAGACGAGCGCAAATCCAAGAAGACAAATCTTTTAAATCCTATTTATACCGTATCGCTCAGAACGAAGTATATGACCATTACCGGAGAGTTTCCTTAGATCATAAAGCACAAGAAGAAATCACCATGCACATGGGCTTTTCTTTTCAGGACGACACGATATTGCACAAAGAAGTCCAGGAACATATCGATCTGGCCATACAGCAACTCCCTCCTAAGCAGCGTCTCATTTTTGAGCTGTGCAAAATTGAAGGAAAAACATACAAAGAAGCCAGCGAGATTCTACAAATCTCCGAATCTACCGTGAATGCACAGATTGTATCGGCTACAAAAAAGGTAAAACTATACCTTTCCAACTCCGGCATATGGAGTTTGCTGTTGCTTTCGATACTAAAATAATATTTTTTTCATACCAGACTAGATGCCTACGGTTTCCCAACCGTATATAGGGTGTATTTATCTTTTTTTAATTGCTGAAATCCGTGAATAAAAAACTGTATCATAAATTTATAACCAACTCCTGCACACCCGAAGAATTACTTCGGATATTCATCCTATTTGGAACAGAAGATACGAGCGAGCTCAAAAACCTGATCCATGATGAACTCAGCAGCGAGGGAAACAGCACAGATCATACACAGCCAGAGGATCACAACACACTATTGCATGTTAAGGAGAACCTAAATCAATATATCAGCAGCCAGCAGGAGACCGACAATAGGAAGGTTCGGACACTACCATGGAGCTGGATTAAATATGCAGCTGTGCTGATCGCCGTTGGTTTTGCAGGATACGCCTGGTTTTTAGCCCAACACACATCAGACTCCTTAGTCCATATAGAGCCGTTGGAAGATGTCGTTCCGCTCAATGGGACAGCCTATATCCAGTTGGCCAACAATAAGTCCATCCCACTGCGCAAGGACCAACAGTTGATCGTCGACGAACAGTCCATAAGCTATGCCAATGGCGACCAAATTGATGAGTCGCTGCTATCGACCGACTCTATCAGCGTCATCACTCCGGCAGGCAGCACCTACACGCTCCAATTGAGCGACGGAACGAAGGTATGGCTCAATGCCAAAAGTAAAATCACATACCCCAGAAAATGGGGCAATGAGCGCCGGGTAAATATGCAGGGCGAGCTGTATTTTGAAGTTGCGCACGACAAGACAAAACCATTCTTTGTAACCTCGGGCACACAGGAGATACGGGTGTTAGGTACAGCATTCAACGTCAATGCATACCCCGAAATGGGCATGATAAGATCCACATTGATAAAAGGATCGATAGCGCTGACAATACGGGACAAAAAGACCGATCAGTTTATCGACAGCAAAAAGCTGATTCCTGGGCAAGAAGCTATCCATCATCTGAAACAACAAATCGTACGATTGCAAAAAGCCAATACGAAGGCCATAACGGCATGGAGAAATGACGTTTTTTACTTCAACAATACCCCTCTGGAGGAATTGATGAGTACCATCGAGAGGTGGTATGACGTCGATGTCATCTATCAAAATGCCAATTTCAAAGAGGTATTCAATGGAGAAATCGAACGCAGCAACTCCCTAAAAGAACTCATGCAGATTCTTGAACAGAGTGGGCTCACCTCCAAGCTCCTTCGGGTAGATGGCAAAAACACGATTGTCGTAAGCAATAAGACTAACCCACATTAACTAGAGCACTTTATTTAACTAACCTAAAATAAATATCATGAAACAAAAATTGATCTTATCCTTAAAAGGAGGGATTGCCTTACTGTGTCGCATACGCAGACACCGTAAGCTCAAGATGTCCTTACTGGCAGTAAGTATGCTCGTAAGCAACAGCAGTATCTTGCTCGCAGAGGCACAAACGATCACCCTCGAAAGAAAGAATGTTGATCTCGAAGAATTGTTGAATACCATCAAGGACAAAAGTGGCTATCGTTTTTTTTGGAAAGGAAATGACCTGGGGGCATTGCCAGCGAGTATCAATGTAAAAAACGCAAGCATCCAGGAAACCATGGATCAGCTCGCCAAATCACTGCCGATCACCTACAGTATCACCAATAAATCGGTTGTAATCCGTCAAAAAGAAAACACCAAGCCTACAGCAAAAGAGACGCCTTTGCAAGAGCTTCTGGCATTGACTGGCAAGGTGAAAAACAAGGAAGGCAAACCAATTGCCGGAAGTACGATCACCGTAGAGGGAAACGGCACAAAACGTGACATTTCAACGGCCAAGGATGGTTCGTTCGTACTGGACCGCATGCCTCCCGGAAACTATAAAGTAATCGTCAGCTGCGTCGGTCACAACACCCAAGAATTTCAAATCAACCTTGCCAAAGACAAAAAGAACCATGATTTTACCCTAGTTCCAACCGATCATGAAATCGAGGCCGTAGTCGCCATGGGCTATGGCAATGTCAAACGGAAAGACCTGACCGGTGCGATTGGTTCTATCGGCCGCGAAACCATCGAGAACACCTCCGTCTCCTCTGTCGACCAACTGTTACAGGGAAAAGTCGCAGGTGTCGATGTCATGATAAGCTCGGGCATGCCCGGTGCGGCTGTAAAAGTACGCATCCGAGGCAATTCTTCCTTGATCGGCAATACCGAACCCCTCTATGTTGTCGATGGTATACCCGTGATCACCGACCGCAACTATGCGTTCAACCAGACTACAGGCGGAGATATCCGGGAAAATCTATCCGGGCTGTTGAACATCAATATAGCTGACGTAGAAAGTATCGATGTCCTAAAGGATGCATCCGCTTCGGCGATCTATGGGTCGCGCGCGGCCAACGGCGTAGTCATCATCACGACACGAAAAGGCATCAAGGGACAGAAACCATTGATCAACGTAGGCTATGATTATGGGTTTCAGAAAATGCATAACGCATACCGCCCATTAAATACAGCGGAGTTTAGGAACATCATGACCGAGGCAGCCACCAACGGAAGCCCCAGCCTGCAGGGATGGTGGTCGGCGGTATACCCGCACATGGCGCTTATCTTGAACAAGCCCGACGAGTATTTTGGAACAGAGGACAACAATTGGCTCAAGTTGATGACCAATAACAAATCCTCCGCAGAAAACTTTAATATCTCCAGCAGAGGTGGCTCGGACAATATTACCTATTATGTATCCTATTCCAACAACTCAAACAACGGTGTGCTGAAAGGCAGTGGGATGACCCGAAATTCCGGGAAAGCACAACTCGATGCCTATATCAACCCCAACTTGCGCATGGGCGCCAATATAAACGTCTCCAACTCCGATACAGACATCAAAAATGGTGGTCTCACCAATCTGATAACCTGGAGACCCGACCTCCCTATATACAATGCAGACGGATCCTACTATTCGTATGAAAACAGCGACAACCCACTTGCAGCGAGCACACAGATCAATAATGCTGTTACGACAGCCCTTAACGGGTCAGGGTACTTAGAGCTGAAGGTGCTGCCGGGCTTATTCTTGAAAAGTGCCCTTTCATTCAGCTATGATCTGAGCAAGACCAGGTTATATTTTCCGACAACCACCATACAAGGCAGTCGAGAAGGTGGGATAGGCGAGCAAAGCCACTCCGAGAACCTGAACAGAATATTTGACAATACGCTAAACTACAACCGTGTTTTCAACGAAAAGCACGACTTTAACGCATTGTTGGGTATGTCCTTTGAGCAATTGACCGCCCAATTTTTTACCGGGATCGGCACAGGATACCCCAATGACTATGTCCTGAATAATCTATCCAGTGCTGCAAATGCCTACGCCGTATCCGGTGATAAGGAAAAAGTAGGATTGGCGTCGTACTTCTCCAGGATGAACTATATCTACGACGACCGCTACCTGTTGACATTTACCGCCCGACTGGACGGTTCCTCTAAATTTGGAAGCGACAATCGCTATGGATTCTTCCCATCCGTAGCCGCCGCCTGGAAAATCAATCAAGAATCTTTCCTAAAACAGACCGAATGGATTGATGAGCTCAAATTGAGATCAAGCTACGGCATCGTGGGCGGATCGAGCTTAGGAACCTATAGATGGCGGACCAAGTATACCTCCGCTGGATATGCTGGACTGCCTGGGATAATACCTCAAAACCTCGAAAACCCTGCTCTAAGATGGGAGCGCACGAGCATGTTTGATGCAGGGCTTGAATTTTCACTATTCGACTATCAGCTCAATGGTAGTATCGGTGTCTATTCCAAATATTCAAAAGACCTCTTGCAGAGTACGACCATAGCCACGAGCACGGGCTTCAATACGGTCACGCGCAACGTATCGGAGAGTTCCAACAAAGGTATTGAGATGGCTCTGAACGGATACCTGCTCAAACGGGACAAGTTCAAGTGGCACATGGGAGCCAATGCCGCCAAAAACGTTGCGAAAATCGAAAAGCTGAATGACGGCAAAGATGTCGGTTCCTACTACGATGACAACCGATTTATCGAAGGCGAGCCCGCAGGTACGCTGTGGGGCTATGTCGCTGCTGGCATATTCCAGACACAGGCCGAGGTAGATCAATACAACCAGGCCGCACGGGAAAAAACGGGCAATCCGAAAGCCTACTACCAAGAACAGTTTACGGCACCTGGAGATATTCGCTTTGTCGATGTCAACGGAGACGGCAAGGTAGACTTCGAAGATCAGCAAGTGATAGGCAACAGTTCTCCAAAATGGACCGGAGGACTTACAAATACCTTTACATTTCTGGACAACTTCTCGCTGACTGTATATTCCAACTTTTCCATAGGTGGAAAAAAACTGTGGAATGCAAAGCGTACGGCCTATACCTTCACGGATCAAAATCAATCCCACCTGATGTTGGACAGATGGACAGTAGACAATCCGACCAATGATGCACCGAGGCTCTCGATAGGCGACCGTGTTAACAACGCACGTGTATCCACATTCTGGCTTCATGATTACTCCTATTTCAAGATACAGGACATCAATCTGTCGTACAAGCTACCTGCGAACATTGCCAAAAAGTTCAAAACCCGCAATCTCATGCTTCATGCCAGCGTGAGTAACATCGCCACTTTTACCAAATATCCAGGCATGAGTCCCGAAGGGTTCTCGGCATCATACGATGGGGCATTTTACAACGGATCTATCGATTATACAG
The DNA here is from genome assembly GCF_000416985.1 of Sphingobacterium paucimobilis HER1398. Lineage (GTDB taxonomy): Bacteria > Bacteroidota > Bacteroidia > Sphingobacteriales > Sphingobacteriaceae > Sphingobacterium > Sphingobacterium paucimobilis. The sequence continues at coordinate 16,277 of NZ_ATDL01000021.1, read as the reverse complement.
ACTACCCGATGACCAAAACCTGGTCCTTTGGTATCAAAGCTGAACTATAACAACAAATCGAATCACAAGTCACGGATTACCAAACAACGAAATATATGAACTACTTTAAATATATACTAATAGTACTGGCAGGAGCGGTATCTTCCTGTTCATTGGTGGATGTAATGGATGAGCTTCCGCCTCATGCCCTGGTGCCAGAAAATGTTATTAATGATGAAAAGAGTGCCGACAAGCTCTTGATTGGAGCCTATTCCGAAATGCGTGGCAGAGCATACAACGATGCACTGGTATGGGCACCGTCCTGTGCCGCAGGCTTCTTTAAAGAGGGGGTCAGGGATAACATGTCTTTTGTGGGCGAGCACAGCTTTATGGGGAATGAAATCTCCGCTTCGACCACACAAACGGGACACCTGTGGACAGGGATGTCCAAAACGGTGAACTATGTCAATTATTTCGAAAAGGCCCTGGCCGCTACGGACGACAAAACGGTAACAGAAGAAGCAAAAAAACGGATGCTGGGAGAGGCTCGATTTCTACGGGCACATGCCAACCTGTATCTCCTGACTTACTTTGGTTATTTCTGGGATATGAACGCCCCACTGGGCATTGTCCTCCGAAAAGAAGCCTCCAGCACCAAAGATCTCTCCAAAGAAAGATCGAGTGTCAAGGAATCGTACGAATTTATCCTCGAAGACCTGATATATGCCAGCGAGCATGCACCCGAGTATGCATCAGAAAACAATTATAGAGGGAGCCGCCTTGCAGCCAAAGCCCTACTGGCACGCACATATCTCTATATGGGCAATTTTGAATTGGCTGCAAAATATGCCAAAGCGGTACTGGACAATACAGACGGGGTAGCCTTAGAAAGCAACTACGCCGAGGTTTTCAAAAAGAACCTTACCGCCAAAGAGATGATTTTTGGCAGAAAACTAGATACAGAAGCCAAGCGATACGATAATCAAAAATGGTCATTCCAGAATGCAGGTCTTGTTCTTTCGGACCTGGCCATACAGCTTCTTAAAGATGATCCCCGCTATGAGCTCAATACGGATAGCGCGATCATGGAAGACTACTACACAGGCGAGGAGAAATTCTATGGTATGAAGACCCTAAAAACATGGAACGACAAGGCAGATTTTGGCACCGTATTCATCCGGCTTGCGGAGATGCACCTGATCTATGCGGAAGCCCTGATCCGCAGCAATCAAAATCTTTCCGAAGCTGCCGATATGATCAATATCCTGCGCGAAAGAGCGGGGCGCACCGACCGTGTGGCCGTGACCAACCAATCTACGATGCAGGAAGAACTATTGAACGAAATATTCCACGAGCTATCCTTTGAAATCGGACACGAATGGTATGCTATGGTCCGCATGAATAAGGTAGCCGACTTTAAACCTGCTATCACAGACCCCAACCGTTGGGTATGTGCTATCCCCAGCGCCGAGATCTCGTACAATATCCTTGCTAGACAGAATCCTTATTACATACGATAACAATCCATACAATGAACAAAACAAACATTATGATAACAGTACTGTGCCTACTTGGCACCGTACTGTTCACTTCGCTGAAAAAATCTCGCGGCTTTGAAGTCCAAGGTGAGGTCGCAAACATGAAAGACGGAAGGATACTCACCATGTTTACCGGTCCCGACCACGATCTGTACAAGATGGACACGATAATAGTCAAAGATGGCAAGTTTACCTACAAAGGAGAGGTCGACATGCCCAAGATGATCTATTTCTATTTTGATGGTCTCCATGATCGATTGCCTTCTTATGGTTTTCAGATCTTTATGGAAAACAGCAAAATAAAAGTTAAGACCGACCTTAAGAACCTCAAGAAAGCCGAGATAAAAGGCAGTAAAAACCATAGCGAATTCGAGCGTCTGTATCAAGGCACCGATCTATTCGACCGCCTTGAAAAACTGTCTGGCAAGATTTCGATGGCGATGAAAGAACAAAGGCAAGCGGATGTGGACAGTTTGCAGAAAGAGCGCAAAAAGCTGCTCGACGAGACCATCACTTACCTTACTGCAGACAAGGCTTACTCCAAGAGCATACCTGCAGCATTTATCGTCTATAACCATATCGGGTCCATCCTGCAAGACAATGAAAAACTGAAAGCTACACTGGACCTGCTCGATGACGGAGTAAAAGAATCATGCTATGTACAGTTTCTGTACCATAACATAAAAAAAGATGCAGAGCTGGCTATCGGCGAGAAAGCGCCTGACTTTACCCTGAGCGACAGACACGGCAAATCGTACAAACTGTCTGATTTTAAAGGAAAGATGGTCCTACTTGACTTTGGTGCTTCATGGTGCCACTGGTGCAAAATGCAAAAACCCTATCTACAGGCTGCCTATGATAAATATAAGGATATGGGCCTAGAGATCATCTACATCTCGCTGGACAAGGACAAGGAAGCCTGGGAGGCCGATCTGAACAAAGAAAACTACCCGTGGCTGGCACTGAGCGACCTCAAAGCATGGCAGGGACCGATCACAAAAGAGTATAATATCAGTGGGGTGCCCCATATTTTTCTCATAGACAGAGACGGTACCATAGTGGAGAATGATGCTCGTGGAGAGCGTATGGAAAAAGCATTTCAACGTATACTAAATAAAAAATAATGTTAAACAAATTAGCTACCGTAGCTATCGGCTTACTCACCGTCTGCCACCTCAACGATGCTCAGGCCCAGGAACAAAAATTTACGGTCATTGGACAGCTGAGCAAAGCGACCCATGGTCAAAAGATATATTTCAATTACAATTCGACCCAGGGTGACGTGCTGGACTCCCTCTATTCCCAACATGGCAAATTCCGTTTTGAAGGCACCATTGATGGGCCGCAGCTGGCCACCCTGTTGCTAGACAGCAACAACCAGGGGTTTCAGGAGTATTCGTCCAAGTCGGACAAAAAGATGTTCTACCTGGATGGCGAAACCATAAGGCTTGCGAGCGACTCTACTTTTAAGCAGGCGACGATAGAGAACTCGGCTATCAACAGAGAACATGAGCGCTATAAAGCCCCGCTGCAACCCGTTATCGAAAAAATCAGAGTTATCAATACGAAGTTTTTTTACGCGAGTGCCGAGGAGAAAAATGATCCCGAGTACGTCCGCCAAACGGATATAGCCTATAATAAAGTCGAGCAAGAACTGATCGAGCTCCAGAAAAAATACATCCGCGAAAACCCGAATTCTACATTCAGTCTCCGGGCACTGTCCGAAATCATCAACGTATATGAGGACGTCAGCATCCCTAAAGCATTATTTGACGGGCTGTCTCCCGAACTCAGACAGAGCAAACAGGGGAAATCCTTTCAAGAACAACTGGATCGCAGAATGCTTGCACAAGTCGGTGATGAAGCTACCGAGATCGCATTGCCGGATCAAGATGGCCATATCGTCAAACTGTCAGACTACAAGGGAAAGTATGTACTGGTAGACTTCTGGGCTTCATGGTGCGGTCCCTGTAGAGAGGAAAGCCCCTTTCTGGTCGAGCTATACAAAAAGTATAAAAGCAAAAACTTTGAAATCATCGGCATATCCCTCGACAAGCAACGGGATGCCTGGCTCAAAGCTGTAGCGGACGATCAATTAAGCTGGGTCCATCTTTCAGACCTGAAAGCATGGGGCACCGAAGCGGTCAAAAACTATGGGATAGTAGGTATACCCCAGAACTTTTTGATATCGCCGGACGGCAAAATTGTCGCCAAAAACCTAAGAGGAGACCATTTGGAAAAAACACTCCTTGAATTCATAAAATAGGGATTTCATCCCACATAACATGCCCGAGACACACTGCCTCGGGCATGACTTGTTAAATCAGACTTGTCACGAACCACTGGTCACCAGTTAACAAGATAATTTGATAATCCATCTCTGCCCTTAACTCTCTAACCTATCTACCCCTATCACTCATTACTGATCACTCATCACTAGCTAACAAGATAACTCGATCACTTGATAACCCAAAAACTACACCTTCCCCTTACGCACCGAATACCACTCCCGCAGATGCGCTACCTCGCTGGAGATAAAGCGTACGCCGCCGCCCTTCTTGCCGATCCGTACCTCCGTGAGCAAGCCTTCATCCCGGTGGGACACCAGTGTGCCTCGCGATATCTTCAGTATATCGAGCGCTTCGCTGGTATCCATGAGCCAATCGCCCTCGGCCAGTACCAGGTCGTGGATATGAATAAGACGGCGCTTGTCCGGCACCAAGACATCATCCTTTTGCGTTGGAACTGTTGCATGTTCCACACGAGGAGCTGCAGCCTTGCCCGAGAGCGATCGCTCTATAAGCAGCTGCATACCAGCCAGACACTCTGCCTGAGAAGCCTGACAAGATATAAATATATCCATGAGCTGGTCGATTTGTCCGATGATAAAGGGGATGTACAATTCGGGAGACAGTTCGGCATAGCGAGCCCATGCCGCCTCTTGTCTAGCTTTAAAATCTTTATTTTCCATGGTTTGGTAGTGGTTGTGACCCACCGCCGAAATCAGGACAAGCGTCAAGATAATGAGGCCCACCCCAGTTGATCTGATTTACTGATCGGGACTATGTTTCTTCTTGATCGGCACGAAGATATCCCAGACTTCATACCATCGGTCAGCTCTATTCGCGATAAATTGCTCCACATTGGCGGTACCGATATTAGGCCCAAACTGCAATAGATTCATGACATCCATCTTCCGCAGGCCATTCTCCGTCATCCGAGCCATCGTATCACGTTGCAGCAGCAGATGTCCCCCTTCCTTATAATGGTTCATATGGACATGCATCATATTGACCATGCACGATTTGTGGATGCGTACCATACATTCCAAAAGCCCCAATTCCCTCAATGTCTCCTGTATATTACTACAGCGGATACAGGTTCCATCCATCAGATAGACATCTCCCCCCTTGCTCCGTACACGTATGAGAACGATGTAAAAAAAACGGACAATCCCGGATGCATTGTACAGCGAATCTTCTCGCAACACGATCAAACGCTGGTACAGCGCATGCAAACCATCATCTTGCCCCGAGATAATTTCGGTTCCGGGAGAAGAGCTACGGGCTATCATATCCTGCATAATGGGCTCGAGAGCATCTTGGATTATTTCCCGCACCTCATTCTTATCCGCAGCAACAATGTACATCCTTGAGGCTGCCTCCGCTGCAGGCAGCACTTCGGCCTCGACCAGAGCGGGGGGCTGCTCAGCTGCGGATGCCTGCAGATCAGTCAACTGTCGCTTCGCACTTTTTAATCTCCAATATGCAAAACACACCACTGCTAAGGCATAAACCCAAAGCCTATACTTGACATTGTAATACAAGATATCAGGGAGCTGTGGATTAGCAAAAAAAGAACCTGCTACAAAAATCAGCAATGCCAACAGCCCTGGAGCTACACATATCGCATAATACAACAGCCTATGCAACCCTCTGCGCGATCGCCCAGAGTCCACATCTTTCATCCCTTCTTTGGTGACATACGATACCCAGAATAAGGTACCTAACATGAGAAAGAACATACAGAGGTATAAGATTGCAAAGCCCCAGGAAAAGATCCTGTGCTCTATAATCTTCCCATAACCGATATGATTATATAAAAAAGGGAACACCAATAGCATCAAATAATATCTCCAATTTCTTGAGAAGATCTTTCGAAGAAACATAATTACATATTTGGTTTTTAACTGATTAACCCTAAATATAAAGAGCAAATCTTAAAGAAGCAAATTTCATAATAGCAAATATTTTAATTTTACCGATACACCCAGCCCTGATCGGGTATTTGTATTACAATCGATACCGGATTGAAAAACAAAACTCCCCTGTACAATCCTGAAATCTGGATTAAAAACCAAAAACAACGTTGTTGGATCCCTCAGCCCTCTTGAGGAGCTGTATGATCCGATTTAATTTCGGAATTTTAGACAAACCAGTTTGTAAAAAACACCAAAATATAAATACATATGAACGAAAAATTCGACAATCAGGGTGTGCACCACATGCAGAACCACATCCTGTCCCTTACGCCTGCGCTACGCCAGCACGAGTGCGACCAGATCCGATCGGACCTTGTCGCCTGGCTACGCGCGAATTTTGACCTGCATCCCAATCAGCACAGCCAGTTAGCGCAAATGCCTTCCGAGCTAACACAGCAGCTAGGACATCGCATCGCTCGCAGCTGGGAATCTGACGTCCGGGTTACTTTTCAAAAAGACACCCGCGACCAAGATGATGTCCCCGATCTGAAAGAACTTATCATCTTTGGGTTGGATGATCCCGAGACCGGGCATAACAGGTTACAAAACACAGGGGCAATACCTCCCCTGTTGATCCAAATACGTTACAAATACAGGATGTAGCACACCCATAGCTCTATTCATCAGGGATACCGTCCCGAAATCCGGTATCCCTCGATTATTAACCGTATGAAACAATCTTTACACATACAGCTCGAACTCCTCTTTGGCAAGCCCTGCACGGCCGAACGGCTAGACCTGCGCCCTGATATCATGATGAAAACCGATCTCGTCACGTACTGGAAAAATGAGCAGGGGGAGGCTATACTACAGGAATTCGATGGTCGCGAGGGGTACATCTACCAACTGGATCTATCGCTGACATCAAGTATACAGCTGCCCTTGCAGGTACTGGCAATAGATATACATGCCATGTATGCGCTGTCCACAGCTGCCCCTTTAATGCTTATCGATCCGGTGCAGCAGCAATGCTATCCGCTAGCAGACCAACGGGCCCGCTTTTTCTATCTGCCAGCACGAATCTATCACCTCCAGGTACCAGCAGCAAGGATCCAACTTTTTGGATTCTATTTTCAGCCCAAATTATTCCGCGATAATAACGAGCGGCCTTTTAAGTTTTTACACCCCTTGATACATGCACACCGCAACCGGCAGATACAGTCCCTGTGCAGCGTAGATTTTAAGGTGGGCAACACGACTAAAAATTATATCGAGCAGCTGCTCCGAAATGTCAAAAAAGGAGACCTTGACAGCGAAAAATATATACTGGACACCGTGATCACGCTTTTGCAGCTCGCCCGCACCGAGATATATGACGAGTACGAACGCACATCCGACCCCGAGGAACTGATCCGACGGTGCAGACAGCGTATAGCAGACCAAATAAGGGACAGCTCCCAGCCCGTTATACTCAAGAATATCGCCAAGCAACTGCATGTAAGCTTCGAGCATCTCTGCAGGATACATAAAGAACAACACAAAACCACCCTACTGGCCTACCGGGACGAACTACTGCTCGACAAGATCAAAGGACTATTGACATCCTCCTCTTATAGCTTATCGGATATAAGCGAACGCTGCGGTTTCAGTGATTCCAACAGCCTCATCAGGTTTTTCAAAAAGCAAACAGGCACCACGCCGGCCCAATACCGAGAGAACTTACGCTAACGCCGATAACCACCTGACCTACAAAACCACAACATCAATTTCGGTCTATATCGACTATCAGCTTTGGCCTAACAGCCGCTTTGTTTTACAGCCTACCTTAGCTTTATCAAAACGCAAGTACAACGGCTCGGCGATACCAGGTATCAATGAAAAGGGCGTACCGGCCAAAAGGTATTTCGGACTATCAGTATGGGCAGCTCTGACATCGTGCAACGTAGAGACTGCTTATGATAGCAAATGACTCCCAATGCCCAACCCGGAGTATAAATAGGTTGGCATTAGTGAACCATATAAACATTAAAAAAATGGAAAATTTAAAAAGAAATTGGCTAAAAGCCATCATGGGACTAACATTGATGCTGGGTCTCATGTTTGTGATCAACGAAAGAACCGTTGCAAAAGAAGAAACGGAAGCCAAGCAAGCTCCAACTACATACTATTACAACGGTCCATCCGCATCCCTAGCAACCAATATTATGGTAGCCTCAAATTGGAGTACGACCCAAGCTCCCCAATTTACTTGTGAGGATGATCAAAATCTTGATGTGCCTTGTAGCCTTCAAGTGCCCGCAGGTAAGACTATCAGTCAACATTTGACAGACCTTGGTAATCTATCAGCTGTCGAAGCTGCGACATCTACACGTCGGGCCGAATAGTTACCTACGATTCTGCTTGACGCCAGACATTCTGACCACTTGTTCGGGAATAAGCAAATTAAATCGAGGATCATTAGAGGGTAGAATTTCTTCTTTACCTTTAATGATCCTTTTCATTTTGATACCTGCTCCTAAGCTATTCAATCGCTTTACATCAGTAAAACGTACGCCACGAAACAGAAGTTCCTTCCTACGCTGTTCAATTACTTCATCAAGCAAGTTGTCGTCTAAGATATTGGGTATAGCCGTATTTTTCAGTAACCGATGCTGTAGAAATGAAAGCAGGAGGCTTCTTGACAGGTCATAATTCTGTTCACGTGCATGAGTCTCTGCGAGTATCAGATACATCTCCGCAGCTGTTGTTCCTGAGAAAAGTGAAGCTCCAGAGTAAGATCCAATAAATCTTATTGTTCCATCTACGTTTTCACTGAAAAATATTTTTTTGCGCAGGTCATTTATGGGATAACTATCATAAAGGTCCTGTTTGACCTTACGTATACCCACATTCATCGAATAATGAGCGCCACTCAAAGCACGTCCATATAAAACTTCCTTATGTTCATCCACGGTAAAAGGATACCGCCCTGAGAAGGTAAACTCATTATAGTCGAGTAAACTTCCTCCTTCCTTCAAGGTCAGGTCAGCATATTCTGCTGCTTTAGGAAAATCGTTCATATACAAATACATCCGCGCCATATAACTCAGTGCTGCCGCACGGCTAGGGAGATGTATTTTTTCTGCTCGAACAGGGAGCAATTGAGAAGCTTTCAAAAAATCGTCTTCTATTTGCCCGAATGTCTCAGCAAGTGTAGCTCTTGTCGTTTTCTCATTGAAATCCGCATTTAGCTTAAGCGGGATCCCCTGCTTTTTATCCGCATCTTCGGCAACATACACCTCACCCCAAGCCTGAGCAATCTCCAGGTGATTAATAGCTCTCAAAAAATAAGCTCGCCCTTTTACCTCTTCCGACTTTTGACTCACACCATATTGCGCTTGATACTTTTCTAATGCTTCCAGTACGACATTAGCTCGGTAAATCGTACTGTAGCCATATCCCCATCCGGAATCACCATCGCAGGTCTGTATAAAATTGGGATCTTTCCAACTATACAGCTCGATATCAGTCATGCAGAATAAAGCATCATAATCTGCATCTAAAAGATAATAATCATCTGTCATCACCTCACTCTCTTGAACTCCCTTTAAAGTACCTGTACCGCTCAGTATTGCGTTAAGATCTTCTATAGTAGTAGGAATACTCAATTTCTGATCAGGCTTTTCATCCAAAAAGGAATCACAACCAGTAATTATACTCAACAAGAATACCGAGGCGACTACATATAATGGTTTCATATTCATAATATTTTACATTTAAGCGTTAAAAAGCCATCCGAACACCAAATGCCCATTGAGTTGGTGGCCTAAATGAATTTAAGCTGTTTTCATAATCTGGGTCTATTCCCTGTTTATTGGCACTCCAAATAAGCCCAAGATTATCTACATGGACAAATAAACTCGGTTTCATTGTCCCACGAAGTAATTGTTTAAAATCATAATTCAGATGAACATATTGGAAGCGGATGTGACTCCCCGAGTCGACCAGTACAGACGAATATTTATAATAACTGTCTCTATTTATATCTAAGGGATATAACATCACCGGAATCTGCGTATTCTGCTCATCTCCGACCTTCATCCAACGCTTGCCGTAGTCAGCATGCATCACATTCTGCCCAAAAAGTACTGGATAATCAACACTTTGCCTTCGTATAGAATGACCTGCTTTATACAGTATCCGAAAGTCTAATGAAAGTTCTTTATAGCGGATACTGCTCCCTGCTGAACCGAACCACCTTGGAAGCAAAGGCCCTCCGTAGTGCATATCTTTTAACAATGTATTATTATAAATACTTGCATAATCTTTTGACTCTTCCCCCTCAAAATAACCAATAGGATTACCATCCGTATCCAATGATTTCCAGGGAAAAGCGTAGACAGCATATACAGGACGTCCTTCTAGACCAGAAATAGCTCCTTCAAACATAAACTGATTGCCAAATAGGTTTGTCAGGTAGTAACTTTCTACTTTATCTGCTGACCTACTTACATTTGTTTGGAAGGTGAGCCCCCAGTCCTTAGATTGTATGGCATGTACATTCAGCTGTAAGTCAGCTCCGCGGCCTTTCATTTTAGCGACATTTCGCACGACAGACTCACCGATACCGGCTGTCGGGTCTACCTCATCCATTCCATACAGATCTCTACCATACTTACGGTACCAATCAAAAATGACTTCGGCACGACCTCCCCATAGACCAAGATCCGCTCCCAAATTTAATGTACCAATGCTTTCCCACTTCAGATCGGGGTTAGCATAACTTGCAAAGTTTGCGATAGAACTATTAGTTTGAGAACTAAAACCAATATGTCGTATTGTATTGACAGATGCCATACTGGGATCTACATTGCCGCTAAAACCATAAGTGGTTCGCAATCGCAAACGATCTACCCAGCCTATCTTGCTGTCTATAATTTTGTAACTCGCCCCTAGTGACCATAACAAATTCCACTTATCATTAGTTCGTAAACCAAATAGATTAGTCGCATCTCTTCGTAAGCTTCCCGTCACGTTTAGTTTTTGCCCATAAGAGTATGTCCCATTAGCAAATACCGACACATAACGAATGTTAGTTCTCATCACTGATTGTCCATTTGGAATATAGCTTCGTGTTCCCGTCACTACATCTGGAAAAGTTTCCAGATAATTGACATCTGAAATTGTAAGATTGTCTGCATTAAAGCCATACAAACGATCTGAGTAGCCCTCATTACGCATACTTCTACCCTCGAAACCCAACAGCCCTGACCAAAAGTGACCTCCTATCCGCTTATTGATATCCACCTGAAGACGAGCATTGTGCGCCCATTGATTTGCAAAACCTTGGTCGACTATTCCTCCCTTGGGTACATTATACTTCACTGTATTTGTAGCCTTATCAATCACTGAAAAAGAATTAATCAGATTACGGGCATAATAACTCCTTTCGTTGCGATGATTCTTCTGCTCGCTGCGATCAGTCACCAGATTATACTTGACGTCTAGAGCAAGCCAATCAAACAACTTATAATTAAATCCAGTATTCCAATTAACAATGAACTGCTTTCTTTTATTATCCAGGTAGCTATGGTCTTCCAACGGAACAAAGTCCCAGTTTAATAAAAGCCCTTCGTTATTAAGCTGATCAATGTAGCTTTTGTTTCGCTGCGCAATCGGTAGAGACCTTCCATTCGAGTCTACAAACTCTGCATAAGGATAAAGTTCGTACGTACCAAGTTTAATATCTCCATATCCAGAGTTACCGGTTACATTCTTGATAAATGTAAAATTCACATCGGTAGATAACGTCAAAGATTTGGATAGCTTCCATTGGTTGGACAGCCGATAGCCTACCCTTTGGAAGTCATTATTCGTGGTAGATTGATCTCGATCAACCCCCAATGAAGATGCCCAAGCGTAGCGTTCGCTGCCACCCTGCCCCTCAAGGTGATACTGCTGGAGAAGCGATGGTTTATATAGATATTTTAAATAATCTTTACGTACATCAATACCTAGCAACCGCTCCCTTAACATCTTGTAATCGGTGCTGTCGATAGCACCCGTTCTCAGCTCAGCCAGCGCATCGATGATGGGTGTCAATGGTAACATTGCTGGATTGCTTATCCTAGAATCGTAATATCCTTTATCAAACAGAAACTCTTCCATCGCTATAAAGTCGGGAGAACTCATAACTGGTAAGCGCATCAGGTCCGGTTTTTCACCAATCTTCATAGAGGAAGAGAACCGAAACTGCGCTTTTTGATTATACTTCCCTTTTTTAGTGGTCACCACAATTACACCATTGCCTGCACGGACTCCCCAGATAGCAGAGGCCGCTGCATCTTTTAATACTGTAACAGACTCCACATCCATAGGGTTGATATCATCGAGACTACCTTCATAGGGAAAGTTATCGACAACAACAAGCGGCTGCTTTTCCCCTCTTATTGTACTTAAACCTCTCACCATTAATCTCCCCGTCGAGTTACTGTTATTATCATACATAACTCCAGGGGCTACAGCTGGTAGCATAGCCGTAAGCCCTAACCCCACCTGTTGTTCAAGCTGTTCTTTCCCTACTATCGAAAAAGCCCCGGTCGTACTGTTTTTGTCCAACTGTTGATAGCCCGTACGTACCAAGACCTCTTCTATCTGCGTACCAGCTGGTACCAGATGAACGATCAACTCCATTAACTTATCGACAACGACAATATTGGTATCTTTATAACCTAGATAACTAAACTTCAATACCACATCGGCTCCTACACTCGGGATGTCAAATCCTCCGTTCTGACCAGACACCATTGTCTTAAAACCTTTTCCCTGAATATTTACCCCTGCTATAGGTATTCCATTGATCGCATCGACCACTCTACCCCTGATCTGTGCCCCAAGAGCCTCCATGGTCAATAAGTAAATAACTATAATTGATATGCTACTTTTCATGATTGCCTTGGCTTAAAATGTTTAACATATCGGCCACATGCCCTGCACTTACAGAAGGAGCCAAGGTATGGGCAAGAAAACGACCATGACTGATCCAAACGTACCGTGGATAGATTTTGTGCGGAAATAGCTGCTGTATCAGAGTATCATCTATTATGGACTGTAGCGCTGACATCTTACTCGCTTCCAAAATAGATGGTTCCTGGGTTTTAATTTTCTCATAGGTATCACGTGTAACCCGGGGGTTTACCAATAAAATATTGGCTTCTTCTTGAAACTGCGCAAATAGTTTGTCATTTTTCTCCATCTGACCGATACAGATAGCACACCAGGTAGCCCAAAAATCCAAAACCAGAAGTTTATTTCGGTACTGTTCCAAATTGGTCCGTACAGTATCCCCATTATTGTAAAACAAGTGATTAGTAGTCCAAAATTCTTCAGGAACTTTCATCCCCAACGCCAAGGGCTGTACAATATTTGAATCTATAGTATTGTGCCCATCGGCAGCCGAGCGTATCTCCCCCTGAAGTACTGACCTCGACTGCGTCTGAGCGACCACCTGCGTAAACGCAAGCGAACTAAACAACACACAGAATATTATTGATAAAGCTGATAGCTTTTGATTTTTAGCTAATAGCGTCCACCATTTTCCCGTAATGTCATTTCGACCGCAGGGAAGTATCTGACCCGACTCATCAGAAGGTCTATAAATGAGCAAGGCACAATTGCTATTTTGTTTAATTTTATCAGACATGTCCCCCTCCTTTCTGTATACCTACCAATGTCTCTAAAAAGCTAAATCTTATCTCTTCCTTGATATTTTTTTGGTCATCAAAAAACACATATTTACCAACAGCGCTATCATCATAATCCATATAATGAATGATATAACTTGCAATCATAAATAAGGAGAAATCATCAAGGAAATTATTTAGGTCTTCAAGCTTACCATTACTTTTTCGAACAGTACTCCTTGCCGATAGTATTAAATCATATAGATTAAACTTTGCACCATCACAACGATATTTCCACCAAAACTCTTCGACAACTTTAAATGGACGAAATGTATTTAGATCGAGCGACTCAAATTTATCATGGACCGGTGACAAAAGACGGTTATATCTTCTGGTTCGATTTACACGAAATTTCGCTACTTCAGGAGACATCAACTTCCGTTCTTCGCGTGTCTTCCTGAGTTTTTTAATTATTTGTTGTTCAGACTTTATATTCTGATCACAGAGTGTACCTCTCCCACCCCTTAAAAAATTCTTCATTTTTTTAAAGATTTAGATTTGAGGCAAAACCGTAAAAGAGCAAATAGGTAAATTTGACGCAGCAATTTTACGAATTCTCAGCTTTACGGTTTTACCGCAATAAAATAATATTGAAAGGCAGACGAGGATTATCGGGTTATCTCATAAGGGTTTAATAATTGGTGACGCCTCATCTGCGCATGAATAAAAACCGACCTGTTTATTTATAGAAAATCTATATAATTCTGATTCAAATCCTTGCAAGTGCATTTATATTTTCCTACTTTTAGATTGCTTAAGTCCATATGTGTGGAAAATACGTCTGTCCTGTGCCGGATTCGTATCGGTACAAGTCGGAAAAACCAAAAGAGAAGTACTAATTATTGCCCTATACGGACCTTAACATGTACTGTGTAAATAGACCGTAGTCTATGTACCCCTTCTTGGTTTTTAATGTTTTGAAACACTACTCGGGGGGACAAAGCTTGTTCTTTATCAGTACGCGTAGCGCTGGGTAGCAGCCTCGACCTTGGGTCGCTTGCTGTACATTGGCAATGGAAGACTCTTGTGTCGTCATAGTTTATAAAATTTGGTTACACACTTTAAGAATCTCGAGGAAGAAAAGTGGAGCTATATAAAAAGAGGTAAGCCCCGCTATCTTCGACTGAATATGAGGTACGACGAATAACCCATGACGCAGTTTCAAATAGGGAGGCTTACCCCTTCACTTTGTAAAAATACAAAAAGAATGGGGGTTCGCAAACCCTACGTCTCGCGTCATTGAAATTTCGTCGTTTCCATATCCGAGACTCGACCAGATTAACTGATCTAGAACAAAGGTAGCAATAGAAATAATAATATGCAACAAATTTCTCTTAAATAAATGAAAGAACCGGAAATTGACCCTAGAAAAAAAGAATACATCTTAAAATTCGTTACAGCATTAATAGAGTTCATTAAGGCTAATGATATTGAGGTCGGTAGTGTATCTAAAAAAATAGATGAAATTGAAGCGTTATTCAAGGGAAAAAAATATTTATTCGGAAAGTTATTTTATAACCTATACAAAGAGTATGGTTTTGACTTAAATTCATTTTGCAAAAGTGTTTTTATTGCATCTAAAGCTAAAATGATAATATCTTCAACGGATTCCACTAATCGATTAACTCTGCTTCTTAGTCCATTTCTAAACTCACAAAAAACCTTTTACGCTTCGGCAGACATAGAAAAAACCAGATTTAGCAGGATATTAAAACTTGGGAGATTAGACGAAATATATGCAGACGAAGTTTACGGAATCGCAGTAGCCATCGGCGTAGAACCATTGGTTCTTTTTGAACATTTCTTTGAGGAAGCGAAGCATACAACTTATGATCTGGCATTAAAGATACTAGAGCTATATGTCCCGAAAGAAGAAGATCAATCACAAAAAGATACAATAAAAGATACAATAAACTTATCTCCTAATCAAGAGAGAATTCTACAGGAGATCATCAAGAATAAATACACGACTGTCGAAAAGCTATCGGCGGCAGTCGGTATCAATTCCGCTAACATTCAGAAAAATATAAAGAAGCTAAAAGATGCCGGTCTAATAAAACACATCGGCCCCACGAAAGGTGGCCACTGGGAGGTGATCCAAAAATAGCCCCATTCAAGCCTATTACACCACCGAAGCAGGCAAGGATATACTTCGCTTGAAACAGGAGGAAGACAGCGAAACAATATAAGCAATCGCCAACTCCGGAAAAAAGCATTAAATAAACTAGCGCAGCAGGAAAGGCACAGTATAAACTTAGCGTCTTATTTCATGAGAAGAAAAAACGAATTAAAAACTATAATTGGGTATTTCGGAGTGTTGATGCCAGTGATTTCGGTCAAACCGTGCCACTCAAAAGATCATACAATTATATAAAAAAGCTGTGATTATTCCTTTTTCAATATTCCTTTTCTTAAGGATTCACCTTTCAGGTCTATCCTATGCGAGGAGTTTACGATCCTGTCCAGTATTGCGTCAGCGATAGTCCCTTCACCGCCGATGATTTCATACCAGGCTGATACCGGTATCTGGGAAGATATTATGGTGGATCTTTTGCCATGCCTATCGTCTATGATATCCATCAATGTTTCCCGATCCTGGTTATCGAAGGCCTGCAGTCCGAAGTCATCGAGTATCAAAAGTTCCGACTTGGTCAGTTTTTCCAGCTCCTTGAGATATGTACCGTCAACCTTGCTCAGTTTCAGTCTCTTGATGATCCGGGCAGTTACTGTGTAGAGTGTTTTTATTCCAGTGAGACAGGCCTGGTGTCCCAGTGCCTGAGACAGGTAGCTTTTTCCAGTGCCGGAAGCTCCACAGATTATGATGTTTTCCTTCCGTTG
>NZ_ATDL01000020.1 GCF_000416985.1 Sphingobacterium paucimobilis HER1398 | reverse complement strand
TCATCCTGATATTTAAGCTGGTTGGAACCCGAAAGATAGTCCAAAACAGTCAGAGTCTCGTTAGTTCGCACTATATCTCCCAGCATAACAGTTTGAACAACACCATTGGAACTCGTATAGTTCAAAGTTTTATTATCAGGATTATACTCCATATTGGTCTTGTTCAAGGTAATATCAGTCGTAATCCCTTTCGCATCAACATAAGTCAATGTATTCGTTTTCTCATTGTAAGCGATAGAACCTGTACCTAAATCGAGAACATGGAGAGTACCTTTTTCATCCTGATATTTAAGCTGGTTGGAACCCGAAAGATAGTCCAAAACAGTCAGAGTCTCGTTAGTTCGCACTATATCTCCCAGCATAACAGTTTGAACAACACCATTGGAACTCGTATAGTTCAAAGTTTTATTATCAGGATTATACTCCATATTGGTCTTGTTCAAGGTAATATCAGTCGTAATCCCTTTCGCATCAACATAAGTCAATGTATTCGTTTTCTCATTGTAAGCGATAGAACCCGAACCTAAATCGAGAACATGAGGATCACCTTTCTCATCCTGATATTTAAGCTGGTTGGAACCCGAAAGATAGTCCAAAACAGT
Source organism: Sphingobacterium paucimobilis HER1398 (assembly GCF_000416985.1). Taxonomy (GTDB): domain Bacteria; phylum Bacteroidota; class Bacteroidia; order Sphingobacteriales; family Sphingobacteriaceae; genus Sphingobacterium; species Sphingobacterium paucimobilis. The sequence continues at coordinate 131,651 of NZ_ATDL01000020.1, read as the reverse complement.
CAGAGTCTCGTTCGCCCTTACTATATCGCCTACCATAACAGTCTGAACAACGCCATTGGAATTCTTATAGTTCAAGGTTTTATTATCAGCGTTGTACGCTAGATCTGTCTTGTTCAAGGTAATATCAGTCGTAATCCCTTTCGCATCAACATAGGTCAGTACATTGGTCTTCTCATTGTAAACGAGGGAACCAGTACCTAGATCAAAAGTACGCGAGGCTCCCTTTTCATCCTGATAGGTCAATTGGTTAACGCTAGGAAGATAGCTCAGAACGGTCAGGGTTTCATTAGACTCCACCAATTCTTTTAACAGGATCTCTTTGAATTCACTTTCATTCGTTAAAAAGGTAAACTTTCCATCCTTATAGTATACGTTTCCTCCCGCATCCTTTATCAATTCAATAAACTCATTCTTGATCTTTTCACTATTAAAAACTTGCTCGAAAATGTTTGTTGCATCAGCCGTTACATTTATTATCGTCTGTAGTCCAGATTCCGATATATATACATAAGTTCCATCTTTATTATCTACCAAAGTAGTAATCGTTTGATTGTCGTTCACAATCTTACTGAAATCCAACTTTACTGGATTACCATTAATATCTATAAAAGAGATTTCGTAGGTTTCGGGATGATATGAAATATTCGTAGCTGATCCTTTTGATGCTAACACCCACTTTGTACCATCGTTATAATAGATCCCGGGAACAACATCATTTTTTCTCTCCGTATTATACACCATAAGACCTGCAACATGAGACTGCATAGGCGTTGCTTTTGTAGTCATTTCTAAAGCAACTCTTGTATGGAGAACCCCTTTATTCCTACTCGACAGCTCCAAAATGGCATTTTGATTAATCGGAGAGCTACCACTTACTGTTCCATCAGACAGTCTTTCCTGCGCAACAACTCCCCTTAAAAGGGCAAATAAAGCACCAATTAACACAAGGCTTTTAATATCCATAATTCCCTAGTTCTAGAAATAAAGTAGTTTGGCAATTTTGTAGGTTATTCCCAAAAACATCAACCGCGCAGTCAGAACTTACATCTTTAAGCATTACACCTAAAGTCTATTCTGATGAAATCAGATTGCTCCTATCATTTTACTAAACAAGAAATCAGAACATCAGACAATCTCCTATCCAACAGGAAAAACAGTCAATAATGGACTTTTTCATAGTTAGCTGTATATACAGCTACGGCAGATGTAATTTAACTTACATTGATACTAAGGTAGGAAGTTACTTTATTCAAAAAAAAAAGTATCATTAAGAATGATACTTTTTTTTAATGGTTCTCTATACGAGACAAATTAAATTCATTCACAGGATTCATTCATCTTTTCTTTCGCAATAGATGCTCTCATCCATTTTTTTATAGTTGCTTGTGACAAAACACCATACTTCACCATCACTTCACCAATCAGAAGTCGCCCTTCCATAATATCCCGCACCGCTGCTTCTTTGGTATGTTTATCGTATTTCAAGACTTTAAAAATTTGATTACAATTTCAGCTTTAATTCTATATCCATGCTATATGGAGGAAAGAAATAACAAGGCTATATTCCATCTCCTATAATTAAACCCGACCTACCAAAACTATACATATAGATACACTAACCTATTCAAAACCCAACATCAACACATAACCGTGCAACATCTCCCAATTTTAGGTTATGTCACCCGAGCATTGGAAACCCTCCTTTTTACTTATCAGCTGCAAAATCACATTAGGGTCAATCAGCACGATCCACAATGCCACTAAGAAAATCCTGTTGTAATAAGTATAAAAATAGAAAGGGCCAATATTCTCCTACATAAAAAGTTTTTTATACCCATAACCTGCTGGCAAAGATAGCGCTCAAAAACAGCTAAGCAGAAGCCTGAACAATAGAAAAAAGCTTTTTTGTAGCTATACAACTACCTTATTGGCAATCATTAACATACTCTTCAAATAACATTTGCAGATCTCGGACACCCCCCAAAAGTGTTATATTCATAAAAAACAGTTATTCTGCACCCAAAATAAATATCCCGCAAAAAGCATGTTGGTTTTCAAGATCGGAAAAATAAAAAGCCGCACCCCAAAAGGTGCGGCCATAAATATCCTAGATATCAGCGATGTTATGCTTCTGCATACTCTTCTATTGACGGACAAGAACAGATCAACGTTCTATCACCTTGCGATTCATTCACACGTCCTACAGAAGGCCAAAATTTATTGGCTTTTAAATAAGGAAGAGGATAAGCTGCTATTTGACGCGAATAGGACCTATTCCATTCATCATCAATAACAACTGCTGCTGTATGCGGCGCGTTCTTCAAAACGTTGTCTGTTTGATCAACCTCACCTGCTTCTACTGCCGCAATCTCCTGACGGATAGCAATCAAAGCATCACAGAATCTATCTAATTCCGGCTTAGACTCGGACTCTGTAGGCTCTACCATTAGTGTACCCGCTACAGGGAATGATACTGTTGGCGCATGGAAACCATAGTCCATCAAACGTTTTGCAATATCAGCAACCTCAATTCCCACATTCTTAAAGCCACGACAATCCAAAATCATCTCGTGTGCACAACGTCCATTAGCACCAGCATATAATACCGGATAATGACTTTCAAGACGCGCTTTAATATAGTTTGCATTTAAGATTGCCGTTTTTGTTGCCGTCGTCAATCCCTCACTACCCATCATAGCAATATAGCCATGTGAAATCAGAAGAATAGATGCCGAACCGAATGGCGCTGCAGAAACCGCAGAAATACCTTCCGGTCCAGAGACCTCTACGACTTTATGGTTCGGTAAGAATGGTACTAAATGCGCAGCCACACCAATTGGCCCCATACCTGGACCACCTCCACCATGAGGAATACAGAACGTTTTATGTAAATTCAAGTGACACACATCGGCACCGATCAATCCCGGGCTAGTAAGACCTACCTGAGCATTCATATTTGCACCATCCATATACACCTGACCTCCATTTTCATGAATTATATTACAGATCTCAATGATTGTCTCTTCAAATACCCCGTGCGTAGATGGATAAGTAACCATTAATGAGTTTAGATTCGCCGCATGCTCGATTGCTTTTGCTTTCAAATCCTCTACATCGATATTTCCTCTTTCGTCCGTTTTAACAACTACCACTTTTAATCCCGCCATCGATGCCGATGCCGGATTTGTCCCATGTGCCGAAGCCGGAATTAAACAGATATTACGGTGCGCTTCACCACGGCTCTCATGATAAGCACGGATAACCATTAATCCAGCATATTCACCCTGAGCACCAGAATTAGACTGGAACGACATTTTAGCGAACCCTGTGATCTCACTCAACCACTCATCCAATTCATTGATCAACTGCATATATCCTGAAGTCTGGTCAGCAGGCGCAAATGGGTGCAATCCTCCAAACCGAGCCCAAGTAACGGGCACCATCTCTGTTGTTGCATTCAGCTTCATCGTACATGACCCTAACGGAATCATAGAATGACATAGCGATAAATCTTTAGCCTCAAGTGATTTTATATAACGCAACATCTCATGCTCGGAGTGGTAGCTATTAAAAATAGGGTGAGTCAGATAGCTGGATGTACGCTCTAAGTCCGAAGGAATAGAACTTGATAAAGAGTCAACAAGACTTTCTAGCTCTACGTCACTTTGGTGCTTTCCTTTTACTTTCGCAAAAACCTTGACAATAGTCTGTACATCGGCAAATGTTGTTGTTTCATCGATAGATATACCAACAATTCCTTGGTCGTAGTAAAAATTCAATTCATGATTCAAAGCTTCTGATTTGAGCCCATCCACTTCATTACCTACATTAAAACGCAATGTATCGAAGTATGTGGAGTTCAACTGCTCATAACCTAAAGACTGAATGGCTTTATCCGTTAGTTTCGCTAAATCATTAATACGTGAAGCAATATTTTTAATACCCTGAGGTCCGTGGTATACCGCATAAAAGGACGCCATAATTGCCAATAAAGCTTGGGCCGTACAGATATTAGAAGATGCTTTATCACGACGTATATGCTGTTCACGGGTCTGCAAGGCCATACGGAGTGCATACCCTCCATTTGCATCCGATGTAACACCGATAATACGTCCTGGTATATTCCGTTTATAAGCGTCTTTTGTTGCAAAGAAGGCTGCATGTGGCCCCCCGAATCCCATAGGGACCCCAAAACGCTGAGAGTTACCGACAACGACATCAGCTCCCCACTCACCTGGAGCCGTCAATAAGGCTAATGACATCAAATCTGCAGCCACACAGACGGTAATATTTTTGGCATGAGCTGCCGCAGTAAAATTCTTATAATCTGTTACCGTTCCATCCGCAGCCGGATACTGAATAAATGCAGCAAACACATCCTCTGAAAGATTTGCTTCATTGATATCGGCAATACGTATCTCTACGCCAAATGGCACCGCACGCGTCTGTAGTACATCTAAGGTTTGAGGATATACATTTGGAGACACTAAAAATGTATTCGCATCTTTATTCTTACGCGCGCTGTACAGCATAAACATACCTTCTGCAGCTGCAGTCGCTTCATCCAATAGAGAGGCATTCGCTATTTCCAAGCCTGTAAAATCCGAAACAACGGTTTGGAAATTCAGCAACGCTTGTAAACGTCCTTGTGCAATCTCAGCTTGATAGGGAGTGTATTGCGTATACCATCCTGGATTTTCAAAAACATTACGTTGGATCACACCTGGCAAAATCACATCGTAATATCCCTGACCTATATAGGACTTGAATACTTTGTTCTTTTCAGCAATCTGTGCTACTTTCTCCAAGTATGCAACTTCACCCAAAGCGTCAGGAAGGTTTAATGCTTTTTTTGAACGGATTTGAGCAGGAACAGTTTGTTCTATCAGCTCTTCTAATGAACCTACACCTAAGAAACCCAACATTTCTTCTACCTGTGCAGCACGAGGACCATTGTGGCGATCCTGAAATTTTTCTTGGTAATATACGTTACTCATTTGCTTGATAATTGCAAGGACTATATGTAATTAACTCTTTGACAAACAAATCATTTATTCACACAAACGGTTTGTTTTTCGATGTGCAAAGATACGCTTTTTATAAGACTTTTTAAGGGTACACCTATAAGCACTCACTTTTACAAATACATCAATCGATTGTTCTAATCATTGAGCATTGAATAAAAAAAAAAGTGTTTTCATAAAAAATAATTAACAAAATTGGCAGACTATTAATCTCTTTACAGACATCTTACTCAAGAAAGCTCTCCGAAGGAATATACGATCAATACAAAACCGTAAACTTAAATGCCAAAGGATCGAAATGTTTAATTAGTTCCTCTATCAGCTCTTCCCCATATTTGACATACAAAACAGCAAAATTCTCTGTTCTTTCTTGCAAACCACCTCCTGGAAACAACTTCTCCTTTATTCTTTCTATTTGTAAAAGCGCATCTTTATGATTTCTTTTATCTGCCTTCAAAAGCTTCTTTTCAAGATTATTTATCGCCTTTTTCAGCCGAGCCTTAACGGCATCCGTACTAGGCCCTAGACTTGGATCTATTTTATGAGCACGCAGTTTAATCTTTCCAAAAATAGCATTAAGCTCCATCCATTCATCTTTGAGGTGAAGTCGATGGGTAGTATGTCGTCTTACATATTCATTCTGCAAGGCTGCAGTAGATTTAAAAACGCTTTTAAATGTGAGATTCAACCTGTATATCTTACTCACCACATTATCTTCAGTTATCAGAGCCGAGTTACGGGGCACAAGTATTGGAAACGGAACTCCATATTGATCAAAATTAGCCTTTAGCTGCAACCAATATACGATTTCAGCCCCGCCCCCTATATAGGCCAGATTAGGCAGAACAACCTCTTGGTACAAAGGCCGCATCACCACATTGGGACTGAATCTTTCCGGGTGTCTTTGGATTTCCTCCTCTAATTGTTGGGGAGTAAAATAAATTCCTTGGTGCAAAACTTCAAAATCGCCACTCGCAGTTTTCTCTATACGTTCCCTAAACTCATCTGTGAGATAGAAAAAATTACAGGGGCGTGCATATACTTGAGCTGTATATCCACTTGATTCTAGTAATGAAGATGTATTTGAAATAGCTTGAAAGCTTTTTTCATACAAAATATCCTCTTTGATGATCGGCGCATACAACTGTTTCAGCGCAGTACTGTCCGCATCTAAAATAACAAGCCCATATGTTTTAAAAAGCTGATGTACCAAAAAACGTGTTGCATCAGCGAGACTCCGTCCCTCCAAATAAGCCCCTTCAACAATATGTGTCAGCCGAGCCGAATTTTCGGATAGTCCCAGCATGCCACAGTACTGTTTTACAACATCTGCCATCGACCTCGTGTCCATACGTCCCGTCCCAGATTCCCGAGGCACGTCCCAAACTATTTTCTTGCCGTATACACGCGTATTGTTTATTTCTTTAAAATCGTGGTCTTCAGTAGCCATCCAATACACAGGAACAAAATCCTTGTTCGGAAAGCGTTCTTTCAGATCTTTAGCCAATCGGATTGCACACGCTATTTTAAAAATAAAGTACAGTGGCCCCGTAAAAATATTGAGCTGATGCCCGGTAGTAACCGTAAATGTACTATTCTCCTTTAGCAGATTGATATTTTTCTCGACCTCAGCGGCTTCTTCAAGTAATCCTGTATATTGCTTCTGAAGAGTCTCCACCAATATCTTTCTATGCGCAAAGGAAGACTTCAATTCCATTTGAGCTTCAAAGCCCTCCATATCTGGCTCATTCCCGTAGAAAGAACGGAGATCTTCGTTTCCAGCCAAATATCCCAGAAGTGTTTTAGAAAAACTATTTGTGTCTTTGTAATCGATATAGGTTGCCTTCATGTACTAGAAAATATTATCTGTCGAAAATACAAGTTACATCTTTTTGAAAAAAGCGTAGTGCTAAATACAAATTATAGCGAACATTTGACAATAACGTTTAACATTACTCCGGGACAAAGAAGTCTTCTATACCGTTTTAACGTACTTCTCGTCGTAATTTTCAATATCTATAATATAATGATTCTGAATCAAAAAATCATACAAGGGTTTAGCTTCATCCGATACCTTCAGATTTTTAGTCGTTACAATCTTATTCTCCTTTTTATTGAGGTAAGGATACGCATACAGTTTCACATTTTTACTAAACATACCTGATATATAAGACAACAGTTCGTTAGTATAGTTTTCCTTATTATAATTGTCCGAGTTAAAGATATTCCGTAAGTTATAAACGTTTGTCGCTATGCCCACATTTCTAGGCTTAAAAGTCTTGACAAACTCTGCCAAGTGGTTATTTCGCCTAAAATTAGAGACCATAATGTTGTTTCCTGTGGAACAAAGCTCTTCAGCACGTTGTGCAAAATACTGCAAGTCTTCACCTGTCAGATCCAGATCCTCATCTAATACATTACCCATTAATACTTCAATCAGTACGACTGTATTTTCAGGATCTGCTCCTGTATTTTTTCTAAACTGCTCTACGGCAAGATTAAACAAGTCAAAGTTCGGCAAAGACTTTTGTTTATACTTTGTCCGCAAGACAATGATATCTTTCTTATACAAAAAATCTTTAATCTGCGCTGCTCTGCCATCAGGTCTAAATATAGCAGCATTGGCGAAGCCTTTCGCTATAAGATACAGATTCAGAAGACGCTCATTTGCGTTTTCAAACACAGGCCCACTCACCTTCACCAAGTCAATTTCCACAGAGCCTATCGAAAGATTATCTACTAGAGACTCAATCATAACCTGAGGATCCTGTGCATAATAATAGGCGGCAAAGACGAGGTTAACACCCAATATCCCCAGCACCTTAGATTGCAAGCGATTATCACTATCCAACAAACGGACATGGATAATAATATCATTTGTAGGGCCATCTATTTCATTTTGAAACCGAATCCCTAACCAACCGTGTGGATCATTGGTCTTGGTGAAATTCAGCGTTGTCACTGTATCTGCAAAAGCAAAAAAACGCTTGTTTTCATACTTCTCCGTATGCAACCGTTCTGTCAACAAGCTAAATTCATGCGACAACATTTTGGTCAAGCGTTCGCGACTCACATACCTCCCCGAATCCTCCACCCCATATATCGCATCACTAAAGGCCATATCATAAGCTGACATTGTTTTTGCAATCGTACCTGATGCAGCCCCTGCTTCAAAAAAATTGCGGGCCACTTCTTGTCCCGCTCCAATCTCTGCAAATGTACCATAGATCGCCGCGTCTAGGTTAATCTTTAATGCCTTTCGCTTTGTTTCGAATATCTCTCTTGCCATTTTGCAAAGCTACGAAAATACCGCAAATTATTCGGCAAACACTTCAGCGCTCCGTAGGAAAGGGCGCAATCTCGCCAACCGACGATCGTCCCTCGACTAAGCCAGCTCCAACTTTTTCAAAGCGTAGAACAAAGCCGCACTATGTAACGCTTGTCCAATTCTATTTTCGAACAGAAAGCTTTTTGCCTCCTCCAAAGACATGACCACCACCTCGATATCTTCAGAATCGTCTAGATTTTGCTCCTGCACCTTTTTCCCGCCTCTCAACAGATAACTATAGGTTATGTTGCCACTTGTAGCAGGATTGGCATACAGCTCACATAGATATTCTACTGTCTCAAATGCGTAGCCCGTTTCCTCAAGCATCTCTCTGATGGCGGCATCCTGAGGACTCTCTCCATCTTCCACAACACCCGCAGGCAATTCCACCATGATCTCATCGGCTCCACGTCTATATTGCCGTACAAACAAGATGTTGCCTTCCTCTGTAACACCTATCATATTGACCCACGTCGGATATTCAAGCACATAATATTCGTCCTTAATATTTCCATTAGGCAACTCCAGTTTATCCACCCTCAATGTAGCCCAAGGCCTTTGGATAATATAGCTAGAATCAAGCAACTTCCATTTATTCATCACACTAGTCTTTTACTATATCCGCCATTATGCGCTGCACCTTTTTTTCCAACGATTCGGATACATGCGTAAAAGAAGAAGGCTCCAACAAGGTCTCTTTGACAGAACAATAAAACTTAATCTTAGGCTCTGTACCCGATGGTCTTGCAGAAATAACATCCCCCTCAACCGTTATAAACTGAAGCACGTCTGATTTAGGAAGGTCAATACCACACTTACTTCCTGTTAACAAGTCATATGCCTCCTGTTTTTCATAATCACGGATTTCTTTCACTGGTATCCCACCCAATGTCTTGGGAGCGTCCTTCCGAAGATTGATCATCATTTGTTTTATTTCCTCCGCTCCAGATTTGCCTTTTTTTGTCAACGAAATAAGTTTTTCCTGATAAAAACCATACTGCGTGTACAGATCGATCAGTACATCAAACAAAGTCTTTCCCTTTCCTTTAAAATAGGCCGTCATCTCTGCTATAAACGCACAGGAGTTGACCGCATCCTTATCGCGAACTAAATCTCCGACTAAAAATCCATAACTTTCCTCGCCCCCGACCAAGTAGTTTTCTTTCCCTAACAGCTCAGTCATCACTTCACCAATAAACTTGAAGCCCGTCAATGTCTCGTAACACTTTACATCAAAACTCTCACTAATAGCACGGATTAGATTGGTTGTTACGATGGTTTTTACACTATAATCATTCTCTTTCAACTCAAGTTTGTCTTTTTTAGAAGACAAAACATAGTAAACCAATAGGCTGCCAATCTGATTTCCATTTAACAATTGGAATTGACCTTTCCCATTTTTGACAGCTACCCCAACCCGGTCAGCGTCTGGATCTGTCGCCATGACCACATCAGCATCAAGCTCCTGTCCTTTCCGCATTGCCATGGACATGGCCTCCTCCTCTTCCGGATTAGGATACACGACAGTCGGAAAATTACCGTCAGGCTTTGCTTGCTCTTCAACTACATAAACATTGTCAAACCCCCAGGCGTTTAACATCTTGGGAACTATCGTCAATCCTGTTCCATGAATAGGAGAATAAACAATTTTCAACTCTTTATTGGCGCTTACCGCTTCTGGATGTATACTTAGCCGCGTATTTGCCGCAATATATAAGTCATCAAAATCAGAGCCCACCATGGTGATATTTTCACTGCATCGATCAAACTTGATCGCTGAAACAGACTGTATGGCATCAACTTCCGCGATTACATTCTTGTCATGTGGAGCTACAAGCTGCCCCCCATCATTCCAATAGGCTTTATAACCATTGTATTCCTTTGGGTTATGAGATGCCGTCAACATAACCCCGCCCTGACACGCATAATATCGCACTGCATAAGACAACATAGGAGTAGGCCGAAGTTCATCAAATAAAAAAACATGAATATCATTAGCAGAAAAAACGTCTGCCACTAATTGCCCAAACACCTTCGAATTATTTCTGCTGTCGTAAGACACTGCTACCTTTACAACCTGGTCAGGAAACTGCTTCTTGAGATAATTGGCAAGTCCCTGCGTAGCCTTACCTATCGTATATTTATTCATTCGGTTAGACCCCACCCCCATTATTCCACGTAGCCCACCAGTTCCAAACTCTAAATTCTTATAAAAAGAGTCCAACAGCTCCGTTTCTTCCTTATCATCGACCAATCTTTTCACTTGTCTCACAGTATCCTGATCATACTCTGATGATGTCCAACTATCTATCCTGTCCTGTGTGTCTTTATCAAAAACCATTATATCTTATTTTACTTATTTTTTATATCATGCGTCGCATCCAGCATATGCTCGATCCAACGCTGTCACATACCATCCGCCTTTATACCTTTGCACATGGAAGATCAAGGGATCCTTTGTCGTCACAATTATCCTATAGCTTTGGGCTTCATTTCTCTCCAAATTATCGAGCTGCTCTTCTGAAAATATCGACTCGTCAAATTCCTTTTCGAAAGCGGCTATATTTGACAACTGATTGGGATGAGAGGTCGTATCACAGAAAAAGCCCAATTTACTCCATTTCTCGGTTCCACAATCAAACTCGGGCAACTTTTCAAATACGAGCACATAGTCATTTTGTATGTTGGGGTACGGATAATATTCAGGCATGGCCTTAGCGAAGTTTATACTATCGATACGGACAAAAGTGTCCGAAGCACCAGGCCTATAAATAATGGTAAATCCCAAATCAGGATGAACAAGCCGATTGACTTTATCATTATCCCTACTCGCATAAGCCCGTACAAAACGGGTAATCACTTCCGAAAGTTCATTGTTTTCATCAATTGTGGACGGAATTACGCCAGCAACACTATCTTTTTTTTCTTCTTCCTTTTTTGTGCTCCCTGGCCCACACGACAGCACAAAAAGCGAAAATAAAATTGTAACACTTAAAAACCTATACATACACTATTTATTGTTCTTCCTTATTGCTCTTTCTATATCGTCCCACATTTCGTTTGGCACGGCCTCCATCCCATTCAATTGTCCCGCTCCCTGCAACCATTCACCACCATCTATCGTAATTACCTCTCCGTTGATATAACCTGCAAAGTCAGACACCAAAAACGCGGCCAAGTTAGCCAATTCCTGATGATCTCCGACTCTTTTTAATGGAACTCTATTCTTAAAATCAAATTTCGCAGCCAACTCACCTGGCAACAGCCTGTCCCAAGCCCCTTTTGTAGGAAACGGTCCCGGAGCAATGGCATTATGCCGAATACCATACTTCCCCCACTCTGCTGCCAAAGAACGGGTCATGGTCAACACACCGCCTTTAGCTGCAGCAGAAGGCACAACATATCCCGAACCTGTAAACGCATAGGTCGTTACAATATTAAGCACGTTTGCAGACTCACCTTTATCAATCCAGTGCTTTCCAAACGTCAGTGTACAATTAGCCGTACCTTTCAGCACAATATCAATTACGGTAGAAAAAGCATTCGCAGAAAGACGCTCAGTAGGCGAGATGAAATTACCTGCCGCATTATTCACCAATACGTCGACCCGCCCAAATCTGGCAATACTTGCAGCCAACAGCTCTTCTACAGAAACGATGTCCCGGATATCACAAGCCACCGCCAGAACGTCATTGCCAGTCTTGTCTTCAATCTCCCTCGCAGTCTCTTCCAGCACGTCCATTTTACGGCTGGTTATGACTAGATTTGCTCCTAATTCAGAAAAATAAACGGACATCGCCTTACCAAGACCTGTGCCCCCTCCAGTGACGACAATAGTCTTTCCGGATAGCGCATCTTCTTTTAGTGCACCTTGTACCATAGCATCTATGTTTTAAATTTTCGTAATCAAACCCACACTACCTCTTTTGCGTCAGATTGTGAATAATTGTTTTAAGAATATCACGTGTACTAGGCTTCCACCACTGCTCTAAAACCTGTTCAACAGCCTCCTCCTGCCCCCGATCCATAGCCCGGATTAGTTCACTTCTCAGATTCAACTTGGTCTTACGCCAAGCATTCTTCTCAAACTGCATAACCGATTTTACACGTCGGATGGCTGAAATCTGTATCCGATCAAAAGGCACAACCTCGTCTACCAATCCTATAGACAGTGCTTCTTGAGGTTTAAACAAACGGCCTTCTAACAAGCTGCGATATGCAGCACCTTGTCCCAACCAAAAACTATACAGGGTGAAGATAGATTCAGGGACGACAATTCCAACTGGCACTTCATTCAGTCCCATAATATAATCGCCCTCAGCCATTACTCTATAGTCGCAACACAGTGCCAACACACAGCCCCCAGCAGGACTATGCCCAGTAATAGCAGCAACTGATGGCTTCTCAAAGGCTACAAAGACGCTGAGCAATTGCATAAAACGGGTCCAGAAATGTCGCATCTCCTCTTCATTATAAGCGAATAAGGTAATCAGATCTAGCCCTGATGAAAAGAAACCTTCCTTGCCTGATAAAACGATCGCCTCAATGGATGGGTCGACTTGTGCTTCCTGCAATACTTGAATCAACTCCTCTATCACCCTTACATCCATAGCGTTAGACCGACCTCGATCCAACAGGATATGCAATATATGATCGTCTTTCTTCGTATGTATATAATCCATAATTATCCACTTAAAATGATACAACAAGATAAGAAAATATTCTAGCCTACCGCACATCAAACTCCACAAGTTTCCGTAATATTCTTCCGCTCAAGTCTAATCCCTCTACAATGATCATGTACCGTCCCTTACCATCGGCCGTAAAAAAATCAAATGAAGCCTTACCTTCCTTGTCTGCCACAATACTTGGCTCCCAGTGTATCGTAGTGCGCAGATCTCGATTCAGCTGAGTTTCGTTCACAACATCATATACCGGTTTATAGAACGTTCTATTAATATAAAAGCCTTGAGGCTGTACAGTCATGATGCCCTTAGGGACATAATTGTTCATCGCAGAGGTACCCCTTTTTGAAGTGATAATCAACAATCCATTCCCACCATTCATACCATAGATAGCCGTATAATTCGCATTTCTCAAGACCTCTATACTCTCGACATCATTGATATTGATCATCGACAACTGATCCCCCTCGATATACATCCCATCCAGTACTACCTGCATAGGAACATTACCTCGTGTATTATAAGGTATCCCTCCCGTAAACAACACCCCCATCAGACGTCCAGCCAAGCACATATCCAACGTGGTGCAATTCTGTAAATCTTCACTTGTCAACACCTGATCCGCATTGCCCGGCCCATTCAGATTGCTCGAATACTCGGCTACTTTCTTTCGCGTAGATGCACGCACCACAACCTCTTCTATCGCAATAGCCTTCTCCATTAACCCCTTGTTTTCCAGCTCAGCAAAAAACTGTTTAGACCGATTGATTTCGTCCATATACATCGTGTTAATATCCCATCGCTCATCCCATTGATTTCTATTCTCACCGACAGCGGGCTTCTCCGGATTATCAATCACGATGTCGATATTTTTCTTCCCTTTATTGGCATCGCGCGCTGTCACCAGAAACTTAACACTGTCTGGAAAAAAAAGGTCATCAAACTCAAAATACCCCTGATCATTCGCAGTAGTATCCATGAAATCCATATAATTACGTGTAGATATTAGCTGCACTTTGGCTCCCGCCTCAGGCTTCGTCCGCCCCAACTTTTTGGTGTACCCACTTATCTTCAGTGCTTTCTCCACCTCATAAGTTGGCGGTGTTATTGTGCCCACACCTTTCCAATCAATATTCCGCCATCCCTGGGTCAATATCAACAGATCCAGATCCCTAGTCTTAACACCTTCTGCACCAAAATAATACCCCGGATTCTCAATATATCCATTCAAATCAGCACTCAATAATAAGGTTGACAAAATATTGGGTGCCAGCGCCACACTATCTTTTATCGGGGACAGATCAACAACGGAGGCCGAAAAAGCTCCAAACCGAATTGAATCAGAGGCTTCTCCAACATGCATATTCACTTTCACATGATCACGAGTCGTAAAACTTCTTTTATTTAACTGTAGATCTATCGGCAAGTCATAAGCAGTATTATAGCTAAAAAATGGACGTTCAACGATAGGCAAAAATGTATCATCCAATATACTGATCGTCAATACACCTGAAGGCAAGCCTGCTTTATCAACTGAAAAGACAAGTTCATCTTTAGTCAGTTTCTGCTTGGACACAAATAATACCTGTCCCAAATGGTGCACTACAAAAAATACTTCCTTTTGACTGATCAGATCAGGAGAAACATTGAGCTGTGTGAAAATTTTACTTCCATTCTGATTATTGACAGCAAGAGCAAATCCCGACTGCTGTATCTCTGGCATTGGAATATCGCAACTAGAACCATCTTCAAATTCAGCACGCACCGCAAAAGCATCAACTGCTGTGATAAAAAGAAATCCTGCCCCCATCCCCAGTTCATTTGTTTCTATTACCCCAGCCGTATCCTTACCAACGGTAAAATACACTTTAGCTTTAATCCCAAGCCCGTCGTTCCCCACAGCCTTAATAGCCATATTATTAATCTTATCGACCAACAATTTTCCTCCTTCGGGCAGTAGCTGCACACTATTCTGCGACTCTGCTGTTTTTATTTTCACCAGTTTATTTACTGGCAATTTTTCAAGATTTTCAAAATGAAGCTTGAGCTCTGCTTCTTTATATTTTTTATTAACACCAACTGTCAGTACACCGTCTTCATTAGTATTACCGCGCTTTCGCTCGACAGATTTACCTTCAGACCACAGCTCATACCGTACTTGAGTCTTGCTTAACGGCACCCCCGAAAGACTGTTCAATTGAATCTGACACACATTTTCCCTTTCACCAAAACGGACCGAAGTCTTGGTCTTCACATTGTCAGAGCGGCCATTCGCAATGTGAATAGTGCGATCGTAAAAGTATTTTTCATCTGCATTGCGCATCCAATTCGTATAGGCTCGCAGTCTATATGAACCTTCAGTAATCGTATCATTCAACTTAATATCTCCCATCCCCAAGCCCATTAATAGCGGAATCGTCATCGAGCTCACGATTTTCTTCGTCCCATCGATCAGTTCTACATAAGCCACACCGCTATGATTAGAAAACAGATTCTGCACACCGATAGTAGCATACGCCTTAAACCATATGGTCTCACCTGCAGTATAGGCATATTTGTCCAACTGCAGGTATAGCTTTTCCTGTGGATTATTTTCAGCATTAGTCATCACATTGTCTATGACTTTCTGTATCCCCTGAGCCGATACAGAGCTGTAGCTAAGCATAGCTAGAAGAAAAACAAAGAGAAATCTCATATTCGTCTCAATTGATTTATAAAATGTTAGGGAAAGATAACAAAAATTAAAGCTTATTTCTCTAAGTTTGTGACATGAATATCTTAATCGTTGGATCAGGCGGGCGCGAATCTGCCTTTGCCTATAAAATTGCACAAAGCCCTAAACTTACGAAGCTGTACATTGCCCCAGGCAATGCCGGGACAGAACAGTATGGTCAAAACATAGATCTTAAAGTAACGGATTTCGAAGGAATCGCAGCATTTGCACTGGCAAATGACATCAACCTTATTCTCGTTGGCCCTGAGGAGCCTTTGGTAAAAGGTATCCACGATTTCTTTTTAGAAAGAGACGAGCTTAAACATATCGCCGTAGTAGGCCCTCAGAAATTAGGCGCGCAGCTCGAAGGATCTAAAGATTTTTCAAAGGAATTTATGTTTAGGCATAATATTCCTACAGCAGCCTACAAATCTTTTGAGCTATCGAATCTCGAAGAGGGGTTGGCTTACCTTGAGACACAAAAGTTGCCTATTGTATTGAAAGCAGATGGTCTAGCAGCGGGCAAGGGAGTTTTGATCTGCGAGACCTTGGAAGACGCAAAGACCGAATTAACGGCCATGTTGGCTGAAGCAAAATTTGGACAGGCCAGTTCAGTTGTTGTTATTGAGGAGTTCTTAAAAGGTATAGAACTTTCTGTCTTCGTATTGACAGATGGAGACTCCTATAAAGTACTGCCCTCAGCCAAGGATTATAAACGAATAGGAGAAGGAGATACAGGTCTCAATACTGGCGGAATGGGTTCGATATCACCTGTCCCTTTTGCTGATGCATCTTTTCTAAATAAAGTGGAAGAACGCATCATCAAACCCACAGTCGATGGTTTAAAGAAAGACGGTATTCCTTACAAAGGCTTTATCTTTATCGGATTGATGAATGTCAATGGCGACCCCTTTGTTATTGAATACAACGTACGCATGGGAGACCCTGAAACAGAGTCAGTATTACCACGTATCGAATCTGATCTTGTTGATCTATTAGAAGGCGTTGCCAAAGGCGATCTAGACAAACGCTCCTATACACTTAGTCCAAAGACAGCAGTAACCGTGATGTTAGTTTCTGGAGGCTATCCTGGAGATTACGAAAATGGAAAAGTAATCAACAACATCGAAAATGTAAAAGAGTCCATCGTATTTCATGCTGGCACCAAACTAGTCGATGGTGAAATCGTCACAGCAGGAGGACGCGTCATAGCAGTCACAACGATGCAGGATGACCTATTCACAGCCCTTCAACAGGCAACAGCAGACGCTGGAAGAATATTTTTTCAAGGAAAATATTTCCGGACGGACATTGGCTTTGACTTGATTTAAAAAATAATATTTTAGCTTTCAATCAATTACATGTTTTGGTTAAAAATTATTTTGGATAGTTGATAAAAGCGTATATATTTGCATCACCAAAGCAAAAGGGCCCGTTCGTCTAGGGGTTAGGACGCAAGATTTTCATTCTTGAAACAGGGGTTCGATTCCCCTACGGGCTACAAAAAAGCGACTTTCAAAAGAAGTCGCTTTTTTTGTTTTTAATATCAATTATTTTTCTACTTTTGCAATCATCAGATGATATGATGAATAGAATACAAAAAAAATCATTAGCACAAGAAGTAGCCGAGGCCCTTCAATATAGTATTGAGCGAGGCGCATTTGCTATAAATGAAAAACTGCCGACAGAACCTGAGCTTATGCAAAAGTTCAATGTAGGCCGATCAACTATACGCGAAGCCATCAAGTACCTCGCTCAATCGGGATTCGTTAAGGTTCAGCAAGGTTTAGGTACATTTGTCATAAGCAGCAATAGCAACAGTGCCCTTGACGACAAAATCGAGCGGGCAGACTTTGCCGATATATTTGAAGTAAGGCAATTAATCGAGCTCAAGACAGTTGAAAAAGCCGCTTCTAATAGAAGCTCAGCGCAACTGGATAAGATGAAAAAACAACTTGCCAAGCGACAAAAGTATGCCCAAAGCGGAGATACACTCAACTGTATACAAGCCGATGTCGACTTCCATATTCTAGTTGCAGAGAGCTGTGGCAATGCTATTCTCGATCAACTTTATAAAACAATGTCTGTACATGTCATCAAATTCTTCTCCAATATGTACAAGGACACCAGCACATTTATCGAATCACAGGATATACATGAAAGACTATTAAAGGCAATTGAGGACAAAGATGTCACGAGCGCTACCCAAATCGCAACAAAAATAATTGGAAAATTATAATTTTTTTACCCCAAATCGTCAGATGACCTGATGTTTATTAACACATATTATGTCCACTATATCAGCAAACAGAACCGTATATCCTATACTATTCGCTATTAGCTTCTCGCATCTGCTCAATGATCTGATGCAATCTGTCGTACCATCTGTCTATCCACTTCTGAAAGAGAATTATGGATTAACATTTACGCAAATCGGTATCATCACCCTCATTTTCCAATTAACAGCCTCTGTCCTGCAACCCTTTGTCGGCTCATACACCGACAAAAATCCGAATCCGCGCTCATTGGCTATTGGCATGCTATTTTCACTGTCAGGGCTACTATGTCTGGCATTTGCGTCCAACTTTTATTTTATTCTAGCCTCTGTCAGTCTCCTAGGCATTGGGTCATCTGTATTCCACCCAGAAGCCTCACGTGTAGCTCATCTCGCTTCCGGAGGACGCAAAGGACTGGCACAATCTATCTTTCAAGTCGGTGGTAATGCGGGTAGTGCAATCGGCCCATTATTAGCTGCTCTGATCGTCATTCCAATGGGACAAAATTACATTGGCTGGTTCGGTACATTAGCCATTGTAGGAGCTTTCATACTGACCATCGTCGGCAACTGGTATCAGCAGAATATGATTACTAAAACATCAGCTGCTGGATCTGCGATCAATACACCGCAGCATACACTTCCCAAGCGTACGGTAACCATCTCTATTGTTATTTTACTGATTCTCATCTTTTCCAAATATTTCTACATGGCATCGATGACCAGTTATTTTACTTTCTTCCTGATCGAAAAGTTTGGCGTAACAGTGCAGCAGTCACAGATCTATCTCTTTGTTTTCTTAGCTTCAGTAGCCGCAGGAACGATCCTAGGCGGACCGCTAGGTGATAGATATGGCCGCAAGCTCATCATTTGGATTTCTATTCTAGGTGCTGCGCCATTTACGCTATTGTTGCCACATGTGGGATTGACAGCAACCGTTATCCTTGCGGGTGTTATCGGCCTGATCATCTCATCTGCTTTCTCAGCAATCCTCGTCTACGCGACCGATCTCATTCCAGGTAAAGTGGGCATGATTGCAGGACTGTTCTTCGGATTTGCATTTGGCATGGGAGGTATCGCTTCGGCTGTTTTGGGCTGGCTAGCAGACCGCACAAGTATCGAATATGTATTTTCAATTTGTGCATTCTTACCACTAATTGGTATCGTCACAGGATTCTTGCCTAATATCAAACGAAAAGCATAAAAAAAGCCCTCCTATGAAACAGTTTGTCTCATAGGAGGGCTTATATCTTATAAAAGTATAATTAGGCTGTTTTTGAGATAGCATGCTCGCTCCGAGCCATTTTAGAAAGAATCAATACACTCATCAATGCATACAAAAACAATAACCCTAGACTAAGATTACCAACAGCCCATTCGGATGGCAACAGCTGATTTAAAACGGTCATAAATGCCAATCCTATTCCTCCGCCCAAGAAATAGCTCGTACTTGTCAAGCTCGATATCACACCATAGTTTGCAGAATCTACATCCCTAATACTCAATACCGCCATACTCGTAAAGCAAAAGGTAATCCCAATACCAGAAATACAGGCCACACCCACTAAAATCAACGGTAATGGATGTCCCAAATGAATAGCTGTCCACAGCACCGTAGCACCAAGCAGTAGAAATGACCATCCAAAGATCCCCATTTGTGCAGAGTTTAAGCGCTTTGAAACCAATGGCAGAGCAAACTTAGCAATCAAAGCTGAAAGTATACTAAAAGGCACCAATAAAAGACCAGCCGAAGCCGCAGTATGTCCCATATCGCTCTGAAGCATCAAAGATATCAAAAACAGAAACCCGATAAAAAAGGCTCCTTGTATAAAGAATATTCCATTTGATATCCGCACGGAGGATTGATTAAAAAGATCAAGTTTAATCAACGGTTCTTCGACTGTTTTCAATCTATAAATAACCGTACCCAACAACAACACACCAATTAAAATAGAACCTATAATAATAACTGGTGTACTCCCCACGCTAGGCAATTCATGCGTGCCATAAGTGAAACACAAGAGACCAACGACCAACAGAATGGCGGAAGCCATATCAACACGCTGACGCTCCTTTGTTGGTTCGTCTTTCGGAAAGTAAATATAAGCAAGGACCAGTGTCACGGCTAGAATCGGCACATTGATCAAAAATACCCAATGCCAGCTTAGATAGGTGCTCAATAACCCTCCAATAGAAAGCCCGCTCCCCGACCCTATCGCTGCAAAAGAGCTAAAGATGCCGATAGCACGGTTACGTTCCTGCGTCTCTGTAAATGTATTGTTAATAATAGAAGAAGAAGCCGGCATAATAAAAGCAGCCCCTAAACCTTGCAACGCTCTAAACACAGCCAGCGATTCGAAAGAAGTAGATAATCCAGCACCTAATGAGGTCAACATAAATACCAGCCCCCCCACAAGGAACACTTTCTTACGTCCACGCTGATCCGACATCCGTCCACCGATTATCAGAAAACCACCAAACAAAAGAACATACAAGGTCTGAAGCCATTGCGCCTGTTCAACCCCAATATGAAACTGCTCCTGTATCGAGGGAATGGTAAGATTTATGATGGCAATATCCAGTGCCTCAACAAAAGTTGCGACAGAGGCTAATACTAGAATCAGATTTTTCCGTAACTGCATATTAAAAATTTTCGCCAAAGGTACCCTTTATCGCCCAAACGAAAAACAACTCTCCAAAATTTACAATAAACGGACCTTATATTTTATCTTAGCCAGCATAAATACCTTACATTTTGTGTAGGTTTATAGTTAAAACACATTGTCAGATTAGAGCTTATAACGATATATGGAATTTAGAAAAATAGGAAATACAGACATAGAAGCCTCGGTGATTACATTTGGCGCTTGGGCTGCCGGCGGATGGATGTGGGGCAGTACTGACCGCAAACAGGCAACGGAAGCCATCATCGCAGCTTATGATGAAGGTGTGACTTCTATCGATACCGCCCCTATATACGGGCAAGGTACAAGTGAGGAAATTGTCGGCGAAGCTATCCGCGGAATAGCTAGAGATAAAGTACAAATACTCACCAAATTTGGTATGCGCTGGGATTTATCGACCCCACAAGGTGCGTTAGCAATGCACAGTAAAGACAATAACGGACAGCCTATTGACATCTATAAATATGCAGGTAAGGAGAGTGTGATTAAAGAGACTGAAGCAAGTTTGAAAAGGCTAAAAACCGACTATATCGACCTTTTGCAACTACATTGGCCAGACGTCACCACACCGATAGCTGAAACTATGGAGGCCCTAGAAATATTGATCCAACAGGGCAAAATTCGTGCAGCCGGAGTCAGTAACTATACAACAGAACAAGTAAAAGAGGCGAGGCACACACTCCCCATAGTGAGCAATCAAGTCCCATACAGCATGCTAAACAGGGGAATTGAAACGGAATTGGTCCCTTATGCACTGAACAATCATTTGAGTATTATTGCCTATAGTCCAATGGAACGTGGCCTACTCACAGGCAAATATACCCAGGGGTTTAATCTTCAGGAAGGAGATCATCGTCAAACCTATTTCAAAAGCTTTGATTTAAAAAAAGTAAATCATTTCCTTCAACAAATCGAGCCAATCGCTGCGACAAAAGGCATCTCTCTTTCCCAGCTCGTACTTCGATGGACTAGCTTACAACCTGGAATAACCCTAGTTCTCGCTGGAGCCCGCAATGCACAACAAGCAGTTGAAAATGCGAAAGCTGCACAAGTACAATTAGCACCAGAAGAGTTAGCTTTTATTCAGCAAGCCCTTGAAAAAATATAGCATTACAATAAAGAGGAGGGCATCATCCCCTCCTCTTTATCATTTTTAAGTACACTAAGCCGTAAAACCTATCCCACCTGCAAGGATTTTACCAGGACGAAAAATACAACAGTTTAAAACCAATGTCACAAAAAACAAATGCCGTACGGCTATTGGATACCGCTAAAATTGATTACAAACTAAGAGAGTATGAAGTAGACGAGCAAGATGTAAGTGCTGAGCATGTAGCTCTGTCTATGGGTATAGATATCGACCATCTCTACAAAACTCTGGTGCTCAAAGGAACAAAGGACCCCTATCTGGTGGCCGTCATCCCTGGCAGCAGCCACCTGGATTTTAAGAAGCTTGCAAAAGTATCAGGCAATAAGAGCTGCGAAATGCTCCCTATGAAAGACCTACAACAGGTCACAGGCTATATCCGCGGTGGCTGTTCTCCCATAGGAATGAAAAAGGAATTTCCTACATTTATTGAAGAGGCTGCACAACTTGAGGAGACTATTTCGATCAGTGCTGGCAAACGTGGTCTACAGATCATCCTACAGCCCACGGATCTCGCCACGATGACCCAAGCTTCCTTTGTAGATCTGATCGGTTAGTGTGCTGCTTTCTATCTTTTCTGCTTTCTTTGGACGTTTCATAAAATGCCATCGACGAATCGTAAACCGTTTACCTTTTCTGAATAGTAGTTTCTAATTTTGTTTCAAATCAAATCAAGATATGGCATCATTAAAACACATCATCCTCGTATTAGCTCTGCTTGTAGGGACCTTCAGTCTTTCATTAGCAAAAGTTAAAATCCCTCTTGGAGAAAGAGAAGTGCTGAATAAAGTGCACGACCTACCTGATACCGATGAATTCAAACTAGAAAACGGCAGCTATCTAGACCTAGCAACATTACATACCGAATTTAATATCGCTTATATCCTACCTTTGTATATCACTGTAGCCCCTAAACTTGTCGGTTATGATGAAAAGACAAAAGAATATTATGATATTCCGGATAAGGAGATGGAAAGCTTACTAATGGAGCAGAAATTAAAATCGACCAACCTTAATAAATTGCCTTTTTATACGCAATATGGAGGAAAACTAGTAGGCCTAGCATTGATCGCCTTTATCATTTGGGGATTTATCCCATCCTCGAAAAAGAAAGTAGAACCTAGAAATATATAAATCATTTAAATAAACAGATATCATGAGTATCCAAGTCGTATTAATTATTGTAGCTGTAGTACTTGTCTACGGAGGAATATTTTACTTTACCTACGCAAAGAAGAAAAAACTGAAAGAGGCTATGCAAAACATAGACTTTAAATCCGAGCTTCAAAAAGCAGAAACTTACCGCGACAATTTTCTTGACGGCGAGTATGACTACCTCAAAAAGCAAATGGGCAGTCTTCCTATAGATGCTTTTAACTTTGCAAATTTAGACTACGGCAACAAATCTGCTATTAAAGATGGTCTGAAAGACTCTTTAAAAAGCGCGGCAACCCTAGGTACCGTAAGATACCAAACAGTACAGACCCCTAAATACTTGCTTCTAAGCGGTGACGAACTCCACCTTCTAGATACAGATACTGAAGGAGATATAAGCAATCACCTTGTATTCAATGGAGAGAGGCTTGCTCAAGCGACTTTAGAAGAAATTCCTCAGAAAGGAACTATGCAGGCATTTGCGAAACAGAAAGGCGACAATGTCAAAGCTTATAGAATTTCTTTGCCAACAGAAGGGAAATCGATTGAACTTATTCTGTTTTCAGCACTCGTATTTACTTATGCAACGACGACGACCAGTATGTTTTCCATGAATACACAAAAGCTGATCCAAGAAAATGTTATAGCAAATGACTTTCTATTAAGGCTTGGCGAAAAATATCCAAACTTGAAAGTATCAGTCCCTTTTGCGAGCTAATTAGAGCAATTCGTTTATGAACAATAGAAAATCCATTGTCATACTAATTAGCTTATTGGCAATTGCCGGGATAGGTATAGCCCTCTGGGCAGATTCCGTCTTAAGCGAGATCGAAGACGATAAAGAACAAACTCTAAATCTATCCAAACGTATTTTAGATTGCTTTCCAGATCATGTATCCCTATACAAATATCCAGTCGAATACTCAAACGTGGCGTGGAACAAGAACTATCTGGTGATTGAAAATGGCGGATACGATGAATTAGGAATTACTTATAAAGCGAAATGGAACGAAAAGCTAGGCACAACACAAAACTATCCTGGAGAGTATATTAAGGGCGTGATCGTGATTGCCAAAGATATGTCAGAAAGAGGCGAATACCTTAATAAGGTTGGTCAAAAAGAAAGAATCTACCAAAGGAATTATATTATCAGCTATTTTGATCTAGACAAAAAGATTGTCCTAGGTAGAGATACCTTATATGGAGAAGAGCCCTCAAGCAGCAAAAGGGCGAAAGCCTCCTCCACAGCAGACTTCCCTAATGATCAAGCTGTGATTGATGTTATATCCAGTCGATTACAATAAATAAACTACATACTCTTTTTAAGAATCCTGTTGATTAATTTCAATGGGATTTTTTCATTTAAAAGACACTTTGTATCTGTAGACGAAATCCTACTTTTAACAGAGTTGTTTTTACCTACCTTTACAATCAAAAAGTTTCTCAAAAAGAAATTTTATAAAAAAACGGATGGTTCCATTATTACAACTATTTAAATCATGACAAAAAAACTATTTGCTGAATTTTTCGGTACATTTTGGCTGGTCTTCGGAGGATGTGGTAGCGCTGTCTTTGCCGCTGGAGTTCCCGATATAGGCATCGGCCTATTAGGTGTTTCCTTAGCCTTCGGTCTTACGGTACTGACGATGGCATATGCTGTAGGACATATCTCAGGAGGACACTTTAATCCTGCTGTTTCCATTGGATTGTATATAGGAGGGCGGTTTTCGGCAAGGGATTTAGTTCCCTATATTATTTCTCAGTTATTCGGAGCGATAGCTGCTGCAGGCTGTCTTTATACGATCCTTAATGGGGCAACAGCGTTTGTCGCGTATGGCCCTGGTGCATTTGCGACCAACTTTTATGAAATGCCCGGTTATTACGAACGTAGTTACAGCGTAGGCGCAGCATTCCTCACCGAGTTTTTACTGACCACCTTTTTCTTAATTATAATCTTAGGTGCTACCGATAAATGGGCTAACGGAAAGTTTGCAGGTCTTAGCATAGGACTTGCTCTAACACTTATTCATTTAATATCTATCCCAATCACAAACACCTCAGTAAATCCTGCTCGCAGTACATCTCAGGCTCTATTCGTTGGAGGAGCAGCCCTATCTCAGCTCTGGTTATTCTGGGTAGCGCCAATATTAGGAGCAATCGCTGGAAGTGCGATATATAAGTATCTTCTAAAAAAAGAACACAATTAAGACCTTACATAAGATCGCCACAACAGATCGTATGTTGTGGCGATTTCTACTTAAAACTTTTTACAGATCCCTCTATTTCAAAAAGTCCTTCGCTTTATAAGCTGGATTTGGATAGCTATAGAATCCCTCACCTGTGGATACGCCTAATTTATTTTTATCGATAAATTGCTCTTTCAGATACTTAACAGTCTGCACCTTAAGCGCATCTCCAGTTGCATCAGCCGCCATCTTATTGATATTATAAGCCGTCGTAATCCCGACTATATCCAAAATCGCAAATGGTCCTATCGGAGCTCCTGTAGCCACCATCCATGTCTTATCGATTGTCTCCGCATCAGACACTCCACTTACTAGCAGGTTAGTAGCAGCAGTCAGAAGAGGTACTAAAAGCGAATTGACAATATAACCGGGCTGCTCTTTATACAAAGGCAAGGCAACCATACCTATTGTCTTTGCAAAGCCCACTATAGTATCAAAGACTTCTTTATCTGTTCCAGGATGCCCCATGATCTCTGCTGTATTATGTTTCCAGATTTCATTGGCAAAATGTAATGCCAAAAACTTAGCCGGGCGCCCCGTTTCTCCCGCAAATTGACTAGGCAACAATGTGGAAGAATTCGTCACAAAAATAGTTTTCTCTGGTGCGACCTTAGCCAGCTTATGATAAAAATCAGTTTTAATCTGTGGGCTTTCTGGGACGGCCTCTATAACCAAGTCCGCATGCTGTGTAGCCACCGCAAGATCTGCACTATATTGCATTCTGCCCCTTGCTTCATCCAACTGACTTTGAGTAGCATTCAAATCCTTTATAAAGGCTTCACCCAAAATATCAAATTTTGCTTTTGCTTTTTCTAATACTTCATCATTAATATCATAGACAGTGACATTATAGCCATGAAAAGCTGTCTGAAATGCGATTTGGTAGCCCAATACTCCACTACCTGCTACTGTTACATTCTTTATATCCATAGTTTATCTGTTTTATATATACTATCCGAGATTACCCTCGGATAGTTTTAAGCCAATCTTTAAATTTACTTAAATGTTCACCAATGAAAGACTCTTGTTCTTGTTCATCCTTCTCTTCCCATGGCAACACATGATCAAAATAAGTCCCTTTCAATATTCTGCGCAACAACCCTTCACCCATAAACGGCTTATCATCATTCAATGTTTTGGCCACCTTCAAAAGATGCCGAATGTCGTATTGTAATGGATTTACATCTGGTACTTGCTTATTCAGATTCAACAATTTGTACACAGCAATGCGGGCTGTACGCACAGAGCTCTCCATAGTAAAGACAACATCATTATTGGTCTCTACAAACTGTCCGACAAGACCTAGGTTTTTACACCCTTCAGGTACTATTGCTGGTCTATCCCCTTTTGCTCTAGGCATAAACATAGAAGTAATATAGGGCATAAAAGCCGTACGAACAATAGTATTTTCTACGACATTGTCCAACTGATCAATGATCCCTAAGTGATGACAAAGCTCTGCTAAGATTTCATTCCCAGTACATTCAGGCATCGTTTTCCTAACATAGTCACCCTTTTTATCCATAAAGAGCGCATATACCCAGAGCACCAGTACATCATCGGGCTGTTCCGGAAAATGGGGCTGTCTATTACAGGTAAAACTCATCAACCAATTAGAGTCTGTCACCGTAATAATGCCTCCTGTCACCGTTTTTCCCGAGTACGGGTCATTAACCGCGTATTCTTTTAACTTATCTACCAGCGCCGAAGGTCTACATGTCAGCGTTGCAGATTCCCAAGCCGACTTCTCGATATCACCACAGAACTTGTCCGGATTACCAAATACGCTCGATTTTGCCGCTAGATTTTTCCATATTTTCCAGCCCGCACTCTGTCCGCTAGTGGAGTTGTCAATTCCAACAATTGGCGCTTTAGTATTATCTCCGTAGGCAGTATCTTCTGTCATCGATCCAGTCGTCACGATCACATAATCCTGTTCTCGTACAGGGATAGTTACCTCCTTACCATTCTGTTCTGTAATAATTCCTTTTACCGTTTTCCCTTCAGTATCAATATGAATATCCAAATCCTTTACCAAGGTTTTGAACTGTATCCCCACTCCTTTATCTTTCAAAAATCTTCCAAGAGGAGTCACAAATGTGTCGTATTGATTATACTTAGGAAATACCAAAGCCGATAAGTCATTCAAACCATCTATCGCATGTAAAAAACGATGCATATACAGCTTAAATTCCAATAAACTATGCCAGTTTTCAAAGGCAAACATGGTACGCCAAAACGTCCAAAAATTACTGGATAAAAATGAACTTCCAAAATACTGTTCAATAGTTATATCGTCCAGATCTTCTTTTTTCT
This sequence comes from Sphingobacterium paucimobilis HER1398, assembly GCF_000416985.1. GTDB lineage: Bacteria > Bacteroidota > Bacteroidia > Sphingobacteriales > Sphingobacteriaceae > Sphingobacterium > Sphingobacterium paucimobilis. Next base: position 104,078 of record NZ_ATDL01000020.1, on the reverse strand, counting down.
CCAATAAAAGCCTAATCAGGGTCAACTGATCTTTCTTATTAAGACCGAATTTGCTAAAATCTTGTATTTTGCCCTTATTATGAATCAATCGAGCCTTCGAAAAGTTAGGGTCGTTATCATTGATTAAACGGTATTCGTCCAAAACACTATATGGAGCAGGCATTTCTAAAGCTGGAATATCCTGAAACATATCCCACAGATTCTCATAAGTCATGTCCATCTCCCGTCCACCTCTAACAATATAGCCATCTTTTGCATTTCCTGCACCATCCAGCGAACCACCTTCAACAGCTAACTGCTCTAAAAAAACAATGTTTTTCGCAGGAACATGGCCATCACGAATAAAATAGTAAGCTGCAGACATACCTGCAATCCCGCTACCGATGATATACACCTTACTATCGTGATAGGATTTTGTAGGAATTCCTTTATTCCGCTGGTAGTTGCCGATCTGGTCCGAAAAAGGCATTGATTTCTCAGGTACATTCCGCTGCCTTTCCTTGCTAGAGTCAGGCTGATGTTCTACATTCTCCCTGCTAGAAGAAGCTTGTAATACTTTGTCAAATTTTGAAGTGACTGTTTTCATAACACTTATTATTTAAACGTTTATGTAAAGTTACCCCGAACTAATCAACATCTGTTATCCCTAAATTCGTCAATCGTATGCTATATTTCCTGCCCTCTCTCCTGTCCTTTTCTATATTCAGATGGTGATACATAACTATACTTCTTAAAGAAACGACCAAAGGCTGAGACCGAATTGAATCCAACGGCATATGCTATATCAGATACGCTCATCTCTGGGTTTCCTAATAAAGCCAGAGCTTCTTTCAGTATATACTCATCAATAATTTCATGTGGTGTTTTTCCTGATGCGCGCTTGACCAGATGTATAAGATATTTGTTAGACACCGACAGGCAGTCTGCATAGTAAGACACCTCTCTATAGCTAGACACTCGTTCTTTTACCAACTTTGTAAATCTATAAAACAGACAACTGCCCTCTCCATTCTCTAATGTCATTCCTCTTTTTTTATCATCTACAATCGTAGCGACTTCCAGCAAGACATTAAAAATGAGGGTCCTCACTAAATCCAACATATAGCGTCCATGTCTTAAGCTCACTTCTTGTAGATATTCTATCAACTGAGAGAGTCGATTTACACTATCCTCATCCGAGCGGACAACACAAAAAGATCGCTCTCCAAACAGCCCCAGTTTATCTAAAAAAAATGGATCTGCAATATTTTTTAACAGGAAGTTTTTATCGAACAAAAGCAGCTTCATTCTCAGTTTATCATTGGTTTCAACAAATCGCAAAACGGTTGAAGGTGCAAAAACGACAAATTCATTAGAAGACAAATGATACTGAAGATTATCAACCTCCACACCGATCTGTCCCGACAAACATATACAGACAGCGTAATAGTCTACGCGAAAAGACTCTTTAGGAAATTCCGATATCGGATTACCAGAAGACACATAAAATGGACGAATACAATCGACTCCATAAAATGTCAATGTATCCTGCAACTCTTCATAGGATTTATCCATATCAGTTCCTTAAAAATAGCTTTATTCACAGGTTCCAAACACCCTGCACTACACCAGCTAACTATATAGGTAAATATATAAACTAAGATAACAAATATCTATTACTTATACTTTTATAACAGTACAATACTAGATAACAAACAATCTTCGACGAAAGGTGTTTTATATTTGTGCAACAAAAAGAATCGTTGTTTTGATTTTATTCAGGTATATTTAACTATATTTTTCACAAAAGTATAAATAAGCTTTATGTGAAACTACCATTAGCCCACAGTTGTGAGCTATATATGAAAAACATGTGGCTGATAGGACTATTAGTCCAATCCGCTTTAACTATAATGCTCTAATTGTTAGATTTTTATTAACATCTATCTATAACTGAGCGCATAGTATAATTTAATTATAAGCTATAATGGAGAGAGAGTTTGAGTACAAACTATTTTTTAGATCGATGAGGTGCCCTTCTGTTATACTTAAAGTGACCGAAGAAAACTTTCATATCGTTGATGCCAATGACGCCTACCTAAAATTATGTGCATTGGATTTAAAAGATATGAAAGGCAAGGGGTTCTTTTCTCTATTTCCCCTGAATCCCTATATCTCTGATAATATTTGGTTAAATTCTTTTCACTCTGTATTAGCACAAAAAACTGAAGTAAATACAGGAATCCGAAAATTGGTATATCCACTCAATGCAGAAACAACATTCTTGGATGTAAGGTACTACGAGATACATCATACACCAATCCTAACTGCTGAGGGCAATATAGAATATATCATACGCACCCTCGTTAATGTAACCCAACAGGTCATCCAAGAAGAGCTCTATGATGAATCTCAAAAGTCAGTTCAATATGGCAATTGGTGGATCAATACCCAACAGCAGACTATGGAACTATCTTCTGGATTTAAGGACATTTTAGAGGTCCCTCCCTATTTCAAACCCTCTCTACAATCTACAAAGCAATTTTACAGCAGCCCTGATGAGGAGACAAGCCTCTACAGATCCGTCAATAAAGCCATGGCCGAAAAGAAGATGTTTAAGAAATTGTTGCGAATTGTAACAGCCAAAGGCAATAAACGATGGCTCTTACTGACCGGAAGACCAGACATTGTCGAGAATATCTGCATAGGTGTACGGGGAGTCGCCAAAGATGTATCTGAAAAACTTGCTTATATGGACAAGATAGAAAACCAACATAACAATCTCAAGTATATTGCTTTTGCCCAATCTCATTTGGTAAGAGCTCCATTGGCAAGGATACTAGCATTAGTACATCACCTAAAAGAACGATTCAATGATGGGAATATAGAGCCTCAGCTTTTTGATGCACTGAGCCATTCTGCACATGAGCTAGATGCTATCATTCATAATATTACAAACCGAACTATTGGAGAAAAACAGTTAATTGTTGACGATAAAGAATAAAAAATTATGAAAATGAGTACTGCTGTTGTTGACGATGATAGGATTTTCCATTTTTTAATGGAGATCATGCTCAAGGAAAGTAAAATATCGAACTCTCCTGTATGCCTGTTAGAGGGGGCACAGTTTCTTCAATGGTGGCATAAACATAAAAATGATTCAGAAGCCACCCTTATATTTCTAGATCTAAACATGCCATTAGTAGACGGTTGGCACGTATTGGATAAGTTAAGGGACGAAAAGGAAAAAAATATCTTTATAATTATTATTACCTCTTCCATTGATCCCAAAGACCGAAAGAGAGCTGAAGCGTATCCTATGGTCATCGATTTCATGGTCAAACCCATACACTTAGATGATCTAATCGGGATTAAGCAATCAGCCCCTTTACTTCAATATTTTTAACAAAAAAAGAGGGAAGTATTGGATACTTCCCTCTTTCTGGTGTTTAAAACTAATCTTAGTTTAACAATTCAGCTAATTTTTTGTGAAGCTCTTCCCCTCTCAAATTACTCGCTACGATTTTACCATCAGGACCAATCAAGTAATTCTGAGGAATACCACGCACACCATATAACGTCGATGCAGCATTTTTCCATCCCTGTAGATCACTTACGTTAGTCCATTCCAATTTATCATCAGCGATAGCTTTCAACCAGTTATCTTTCTTACCTGGGTTGTCCAAAGAAACACCCAATACCGTAAAGTTTTTGTCTTTAAACTTATGATATGCCTCTACCACATTTGGATTTTCATGACGGCATGGTCCGCACCAAGATGCCCAGAAATCAAGCAATACATATTTCCCTCTAAAATCAGACAATTTTACAGGTTTATCATTTACATCGTTCTGCGTAAAGTCTGGCGCCATTGCACCTACAGCTGTAGCCTTCGCTGCAACAATACGCTTGTTAAAAGCTTCCCCTGCAGGAGTGCTTTTAACCTCTGCACTCAATTTGTTAAAAGCAGGTTCAGCAAAAGCAACATCAAGCTGTGACCCAGAAAGATCCTGCAAAGCCAATAATGCAAAATAAGAAGTCGGATGCTGTGCTAGATAGTCTTTCTGAACACGCTCCTTTTCTTCCATCAATGGTCCAGCTAGTCCTCTCAATCTCTCGGCCAGCTTACCATCTTTACGCTGCTCATCTGTAGCACCATACCATTCCGCATCTAGAGCGGCCATTCCCTTCGTTGTTTTTTCTAATTGCTTCGCATATTGCGCGTATTCAACACTGAGAGGAGCACCGGATATTTTTGCATTCTTAATAGAATCTGTAGCCACTAACTTTGCTGTTCCCTTATCGATATATAAGCTATAAGAATCAGCACCTTGAGCAGCACGACGATCCAACTTACCAGTTGGCGCATAAGTGATTGTCATCTGCGTAGGGCCTTGCACTGTCCCTGAAAAAGTAAATTTGCCTTTCTTTACGACAGCGCTGTCCTGTTCCATACCGTTACCTGTACGGTAGGACAGATATGCTTTAGCATTGTCATTTGATTTCTTAATCTGAGCTTCAATTTTAAAAGCTCCTTCTTGTGCCCATACCGCTAGAGGTAGAGCAAGCACCATAGTTAATACTGTTTTTTTCATCGGTTTAAATCCGTTTTTTAATAGTGTCGAAACTTCGACATAACGCATACGAAATTAAAGATTTTCAGATAACGTGCCTATTAATATGCGTATCAATTGCGTTACGGCTCTTCATAAACTAAATCGAACCTACTTTATTCCTACCGCAACAAACACAATCTTAGTGTATTTATCTGCTTCATAAAGAACCCCCACTTGCTTCTTATTTAACAGAACAATGTCGGAATAAGCCGCATAAGATCCTTTGAAACCTTTCGGAGCTTTGGCAACCACATGATTAAAATACCATGTCTTCCCTTTATCTCTTGAAATACGTAAGGTGAGGTTATCCCTAGTTTTCTCATCTGCAGCATTACATACCGCCAGTATGTATTTTTTACCTTTTCTCCATGACAATGTCGACCCCTGATTGACAGGATCAGGCAGATTTTTGTCGTAATACGTAGTGTCCCATGTTGCTCCCCCATCAGACGAATAAGAAACAATTCTCTGTTTCACATTTCCTTGCTGATTTCGAGTATTCATATACAACTCTGTATCAGTCACCTGAGCAGCCATTGTTTCATTCCCACCCTCAAAAGTTATTCGATCAGCGATAGCGAAGCTCTTACCATGATCATCCGAATAATAAGCATGCGCAAAATAGTCTCTCCCTGCAGGTTTAGGCTCACCTACCGAATGATTGGCAGGAATATACAATCTTCCTTTATATTTACCCGAATCAAACTGTATAGCATGCCCAGGTGTATTCGCATAAGCTCGCCAATCCTCCTTAAAACTATAATCCTTATTTAACTGTGGTTGTAAAGGTCGATGCACTTGTGTTGTTATATTGATAGGATCCGACCAAGTCTTGGCACCATCCGTCGAGGTAATATACCACGCCTCACGCAACCCATTCCCTTTTCTCACCTCTCCTTCATGATTATTCCCAGTGTTGTAGAAAAGAAACAATCGTCCTTTTTTGTATTTTGGATCCTGCATATCAACCACCGGAGCCGCATTTCCTGCTTGATCGCCACCATTATCAGCTGCGATTTGCAATGGGCCCCAGGTCATTCCTTCATCATGACTTATTTTGTATACGATATCTACATTTCCAAAATCTTTTGCATTATCGACTCTTCCTTCAGCAAAAGCAATTATTGTTTTATCATGTAGTTTTACGATCGCTGGAATACGGTAGCTAGCGTACCCGTCCTTGCCTGCTTCAAATACAACAGCAGATTTTTGCCCAAAACTATTCAAGGCAAAAAGCAGAATAAAAAAAACTGCTAAATTTATTTTTCGTGAACACATAATATATTGATATTCGGTTATATAAACTATTTTTTTAAACTTTGACAAGATGGTTTTTTAACAAGAGGTAACAGTACCATTCTTGTCTTGGTAAGTGAAATGGTCCCTTAAAGAGATTTCCTTTGGCGGTTTGACTCACTGTATTATCATAGTTAAGGTATCCAAACCACTCACCATGTTCCTTGTCATGAAAATTGTCATAAGCATATTGCTTTATACGATCGTGCATTTCCAAATATTTATTTTCTCCTGTCAATACATGAGCAAGTAAACAAGCAATTATCGTCTCGTTTTGCGGCCACCAAAATTTCATGTTATGCCAATATTCTTGCACCGGATTTCCATACACGTCCAAGAAGTATTTAATACCTCCATGCACTGTATCCCAACCACGATCCCACATATAGTCGAGCATATTGCACCCTAACTCAATAAGTCGAGGATCGTTTTGTCTATATTTAGCTTCGTGCAGAATAAACCAAGCTCCCTCGATTGCATGGCCAGGATTTAATGTTCTACCATCTATGGTGTCTACAATACTGCCATCTATAGCAACCTGCTCCATAACACACCTTATCTCTGGTTTTACAAAATAGGTCTCTATGTTATCAATGAGTTGCAATATATAATCATCATATTCTGTGGTCTCTAAGGTCTCACGAAGTTGCTGTGCTGTATTCAACATGATCATTTCTACACCTATGCCTCGCATTGGCCTCGTGTCATAATATTTACTAGGCAATGCGATTTCACCTTTTGCATATTGGCGACATTTCTCGAATAGATCTACCGCTTCTCGTCTGACTTTCTGATCTCCAGTCAGTCTAGCATAAGCAGCAAACGCGATTACAGCAAAAGTCTCCGAGAAAAAGTATCTTCGCTTTCGAATTGGGTCACCTTCCCTAGTAACATGAAAGAACATTCGGCCATCTTTGTCAAAGCACTTATTCTTCAAAAACTCATAGCCTAGACGTGCGCCCTCATGCCATTCTTCTCTATATTCGATAGTGTTGCACAAGGTTGACAACAACCATGTTGCCCTACCTTGAATCCATACTGCTTTATCGGTGTCGATCAATCGCCCATCCTGATCCCTCATGAATAAAAAACCTCCAAATTCTTTATCAAAGGAACGAGGAAACCAGAATGGCACGGTGTCATTTATAAGTTGATTCTTATAAAATGCGGCTAGTTCTTGAAGATGCGCTGTAGCATTTTCATATTTTTCTACAATCATAAATCAATTTTAAATGTGGGTATTGGAATTAAATTTTCATTATAAATATTCGCTCTCGTATAAGGTTTATAGGCGTACCTCAATTGCACTGGCCCGACTACATCTTTTGGGCAATACACCTTCAGTGTAGCACCTTTTAATTCAATACGTTCGGCCTGCACGATATTACCCAAATGATCTAACCACTCGAACCCGTTAGGTATCCCTACTGTATTAAATTCTGAAACCCGATCAAAATACAGGACAATCCCGCTCTCATCTCTAGCAAACCTTATCAGTCTTGGAGCCAGCAGATGGGAGCTCTCGTTATATAACGTACCTCTTACGGCTTGACTTAACCGAACTCCCACAGGAACTTTATTCGTAGGGTGTACATTTGTTGAGTCGCCAACATCATAACTGGGGATCATATAAGCATTGTGGATACGACCTTCCAACACTCGTTGGCTATTTCTAAAGTTCGGCCACGAGGGACGATCTATACCCGACAACTGCACATAATAGAATGGCAGCTCCTCGTTTTTCCATAATTTTCTCCAAGAACCTATCATTACAGGGAATAATAGATCATGCAACTCTGGGTTATGTGCATTACTCTCACCCTGATACCACAGTACCCCTTTGAACACGTAGTCCCCCCACTTGTGAATACCACTTTCAAAATTGTAAGCAGGTTGATAAGGATGCCTCGCATTTTTCAGCGTACTATTTTTTAAATTCAATGCCGCTCTCGTTCGACAAAAATCCTGTACAAAATCAGAGGTCAACCAATTGTGTATATACATTGCCGTAATAGCATTTTGCTCCAAAGTTTTCCTGTCGATCCAAGACTCTGTGTTTGAGCCTCCAACCGCCATCTCCACAAGACCAATAGGCACCTCTGGAATAGCCTTGGACAGATCATTCAAAAAGGCTATACTTACTGCAGAGTAATCAGTGCGTTCTCTCGTATTCAAACCTGCCCAAGCACCAGAGAAAAACTGTAGTTTGTTAACTTTATCCAATGTCACCGAATCCCAAGACACTTTATTGGTTGCCACAAGGTTATGATTCTTAAAATAACGTACATGTGCTGGCCAGTCTTTATTTTTCAACTGATCATATTGATTTGTATCCCCTTGTAATTCGAAGGCCATATTCGATTGGCCTGACGAAAAATAGACATCTCCAAAATATACAGAGTCCATCTTTATTTTCTCATTACCACTTTCTACCCACAGCACATAAGGACCTCCTGCCTTTTGTTTAGGAATAGGCAGCCTCCAATATCCAAGTGAATCCACCTCAGTTGTCAAGTGAAGTTTATCAAACAATAGCCCCACCTTAGCAAAAGATTTCCCCCTTCCTGTTAGCAGCAATTCCCTGTTTCGCTGTAAAACCATTCCCGAACCAAATATTTCATCCACCGACAGAGGCAACACTGGACTTTGAATATGGGCAAATACAGTCTCTGCAATAATTCGAGTCCCCTCTTCATTAGGATGGATAAAATCGTCAAACAAATCTATCCTCTGGCATAAAGGTTCATTAAGATTAATCAATGATATATTCCTTGACTGACTGATTTTCCTAATTTCAAGCTGTATCTTATCATACCAATCTTTGGTGCCGGACAAGAAGCGCTTATGTCCACTGAAAATAGGGGTATTGATACACACATATATCTTCTTCGTCGATCCTTTTTCGACATAACTATCTATCAACTGGTTATAATCAGGAAAAAAATCATTCCCAAAGTTGGGCCAATTACGTGGATCGGTATCATTTAAGCCAAGAGATATAACGACGATATCAGCATCAAACGCGATAGATGCGGCATATTTATCGGATCGTATATAAGGTCTATGTCCTTTGCTTAGCAACGTAGAGCCACTTACGCCGAAATTTCGAACCTCATACCTATCACCCAACATGTTTTGCAAAACACTTGGATAGTCTTTCCCCTTTGGTACATTCAGTGCTTCGGTAACAGAGTTTCCGATGCAAGCCACTTTTATTTTCTCCTGTGCGTAACTCCCTATTCCCCACAGTAAGCAAAAGAGAAAAAAACTATACTTCATTCTTCTTCGGTTTAAGTGTGAATAATTGGAGCACAATAACTAAAAATACAACGACAGCCAGCCAAGCGAAATCTGTTCCCAACTCCCCTTTTTCAGCCGATGCTCCCAATATATTGGTGATTAACGCTCCTGATAAGACGCCAACAAAATTCATCAATCCATAAGCGGTCGCTCGATATTCCTTCGCAACAAACTGACAAAGTATGGGCATATTATTCGCGTCAAACATGCCAAACCCCACCCCAAATAATAATCCAGCTCCCACGATAGCATATACATGATGTCCAAAGCCAATCAATAAAATAGAAGGTACGGTCAGTGCCAAGCCAATAGCGCTGGTATAGATACGTCCTCTTATATTCTTCAGAATCCAACGATCTGACAGTATTCCTCCGAATATAACACCGACAAAAGAAGACAATGCTATGGTTATAGTAGACAATGGCCCAGCCACAGACATAGGAAGATTCAGATTATCTGCAAATAAGGTCGGCAGCCAGTTCTTTGTAGCCCATCCAGGCAAGCTTGGGATCGCAAAATAGAAGAGTATCACCCAGAAGGAAACATTACTGAACAAAAGAGAAAGTACACCAAATACATTCTTCTTTTCTTTTTTATCTTCCTCTTTTTCCTTCTTAAAACGTTGCGGCACTTCTTTCAAAGCAAACAGTAAAATAATAGCATAGATCACCCCCACAAAGCCAAACACTTTAAATACCGAATGCCACGAATAACTCTCTGCAATAGTAGCACCAAAACCTCCTAAAGCTTGCCCTATATAAAGTCCAGTCATGTGTATTCCTACAGCCAATGATCTCGTACTATCACTATGATAATCGGCTATTAACGCCAAAGCTGCCGGTATATACATCGCCTCACTCACCCCCATTATACTTCTCAACACCATCAATTGGGGAAGATTGTTTGCAAACCCCATGAGCAAAGTCACCAAAGACCATATAAAAAGACTCACCACAATGATGTTCTTGCGATTGAAACGATCCGATACGATACCAGAAATAGGACTCATCACAGCATAGACCCATAAAAATACCGCCATTAGGTTTCCAAATACCTGCGCACTCTGCAATTCCACTATATCCATTTGCATAGTGGGGCGCAAAGTCGAGAGTATCTGTCGATCCATATAATTTAGCAGGGCCACAACCCATAGCAGGGCGACGACGACCCATGCATATCTAGAAGTGTTCTGTTGTTGCTTCATATCTTTTTACGCTGTTCTTTTAGGCGTCCTATATATATATTATCCGTACGTACCCCCGCTTTGACTTCTCCGCTGGGTAGGATCACTGTATTTTCGTCCAATACTATAGCTGTAGTGGTGACTGGCATTGCAAAAGGGAAGTCTATGGGGAGTATCTTCCATAGATCCTCTTCCATCGAATAGACCAGTTGTTGCTTGCTAAACCCAGGATGCCCAATCTGAAGTGCATTTTTCTGTTCTATCTTACGTGATCTAGTCGATGAGTCTACCGTATTCGCAGCCTCGAAAATCAGCTGTTCGACCTGATGAAATGTATCTCCAGTGTCTCCTCCAAAAACCAGGAACTGATCACCATATACCATTCCCACCGCAGCAGCCAGTGCTCGAGGCATATCACTTCTCTTCTCAACCACATTCTCCTTTGTATCGAACACATACAAGCGATTACTAAAAGGGCTTATATCCCCCTCCACCTTACGCCTACCTCCGGCGATATAGATATCAGTCCCATAAACTCCACTTACGGTATTGCTCAGAGCTTCGGGCAATCGACCTATTTCCTGCCAACTATTACTTTCTTTAATATCTAGTTTTAACACACGATCCGAAGTCATTTTTTCTCCGTCTCCACCGATTAAGTATAGTGTACCCTCCACACAAGAGAGCGCGGCATTACTCACCGCAAAAGGCAGGTCGGGAAGAGTGTCTAGAGCTAAAGACAAATCGGACATTAGGCCGACACGATACACCGTCTTCAAAGGACCTCCTTCATCTTCTCCCCCCGCAAAATACACGCTATCCTCCCATGAACAACTAGCTGCATATCCTATCACAAATGGCAGTTCATCCCTTTTTTGATATTCCAGTTGTCGTCCATTCCACTTGTATATATAGAAAGACGTGTGATATTGCTTTCTTCCCCCTTCCCAAGGCATACCCTCTGGGAAATTGGCTCCTCCTCCTATAATTACACAATCTCCAATCGTACCTACCACCGGTCCAGCCAATCCTTGGTGAGCAACACCATTTTGATCTTTTGGCAGTTCCACGGAGTCCCAATCTATCCTCAAATTTTCGACCTTACTTTCCACACAAGAACCTGTCATTTTTATCATCACACAACCAATCAATATTTTAATAAAAACATTCATTATCTAGACCTGAATGTATCAAAGCCCAACTCTTTCACGTCTGCAGAAAATAATTCAAACTCCTCTAAATTCATATTATGCACGGGCAATCTGAAAGAACCACAATCCAGTCCCAATAATTTCATATAAAACTTTCCTGTAGAAATTCCACCATATTTGCCCAATAAGGTGATAAAATCAATAGAGCGTTGTTGTAAATCTCTAGCCTTTTGGACATTTCCACTTTCATAAGCGGCAATCAAATCATTATACAGCGGCGCAATATAATTGTAGGTACTTCCTACAGCTCCTTTACTCCCCAGGACCAACGCCGATAACATATTCTCATCTCGTCCCCACAGCATATCATACTTACCATTTTTAAAATTCAGGCAGGACAGAAAATCCATAAAATCCTCGTGAGTATACTTGATACCGGCAAAGTTTGGACAACTCGCATCCACTTCCCGCAAAAGATCTATCATTGGAAAATTTACGCCCGTTAACACAGGAATATGATAATAATAGAATGGAGTATTCGGGCAAGCGGCAGCGACCTCTCGACATATTTCAGCTAGATACTGGGCATTTCTAGGTTTAAAATAAAAGGGAGCAGTTAATGAAACTGCATCCACGCCTATAGACTCAGCCTCCATCGCCAGTTCTTTACATTCCTTAATATTCGTACCTCCTAAAAACATGATGAGTTTAAAGGATTTATTCTCGCGAGATACTTGCCTCCATTTCTTCATTACTGCGACTTTCTCCTCATAGGTCAATGACACGCCTTCTCCCGTAGACCCACAGATAAATGCTCCACTCACATTATTCCTGACCAAAGACTCGTAGTACGATGGTATCAATTCTAAATCCACATTGTTTTCGCTATCAAATGGTGTAAAAGGTGCGGATACTAATCCTGTAATATGCTCTATCTTCATTTTATGTTGTTTATCTCTAATAATAAAATTGTGTACTTCTCTATTCTTTGTGCCTTTACATTCTTTAAGGACACAGCATCTATCATTTTATCTATTTCACATTAAACCAATAATCCTTGTTCAAAATCTCTTTAGGTACAGTGATTACGTCCAACCGCATCCAATTGTAGCCTCGGGTAGCATCTTTAATAAACCCCTGTGTATCTGCAGCCTCAAAAACCACCGCAAAATCACCATTGGCCATTTGAGTTATACAACTATAGCCAGCAGCTTTGTTAAATAAGAGCTGTTGATTATTCCACGTCAAACCTCCATCCAAACTTCTATAAATAAACAGATTAGATCTATTATCTGTATTACCAGTGACTGCTCCACCTGCAGGACCTGTAAAAAACAGAACACTGTCCCGTCCCCATACACTCCCCTGCACTCCTCCGGCAACACTTCTTAGTGCTTTATCCAACTCAAAGTTTGTCCAGGTCATTCCGCCATCCTTACTAAAAGCCCGATAACGCGTTGCGTCTCCTCTTCTATTATAAATCAGCGTATTATTGGGAGATTCTGCAATCTGAAACTCACCCCCATCAAACATCTCCTTTCCAAGAGCCCAAGTATCACCATGGTCATCACTATATAGCACTCGATTACGATTAGCTGTACCATTATACATACGTATTGGCACAATCAGTCGTCCCCCATCCGCACTACCAGCACTCATCTGAAACCCTGATCCAGGTCCAAACCCATTGATACTGTAACTATTGGGGACAATGTCTGTCGTTACATTCTTAGGTGCTGACCAAGTCTCTCCATGATCATCAGAATATAACATCCATGCCGTATTATTTTTCATCGAGACATCTTCAGCTGGCCACAAACAAGCAAAAACAAATACTCTACCCGTCTCTTTATCAGTGACCGCGACAGGATCCATATATGCATTATTGCCATCGGAAAGCAACACCTTCATTTCTGACCATGTCACCCCATTATCCTTACTACTTTTCAAGACCAAATCAGTTGGACTTTTATCCCTCCAACTAAACTTCCGCGCTTCACTAAACAATAATAAGTCACCATTCTGTGCAGTCACAAGTGACGGTATCCGATACACATTATTCCCATCCACACCTGCTGTAAATACATGATGTATCTCGACATCATTCAAATCAATATTATGCGAAGGGCGATATTTCATTAATGAAGGCGAAGTAAGCACCTCTTCTTTCTTTGAGCACGAAGTGCTAACTATTCCTGTCAGAGCAACAATGATTATTGCATATATATTTTTATTCAATTTCATGTTATACTATATTTCTACTGGACAATTCTTTGATTCGTTTTTACATTTCCTATCACCGCCCCATGATGCTGATTTTTCACTCTATTTATAACTTGACCGTTCGTTATGTTTTCGAAATCATAAACAGCGATCATATCAGTATAATCCACAAGTTTAGCAGTACGCATATCCGTATTAATCTGTGTCAGTGTAAGCGCTTTATCATATATTCTAATCTCATCGATAGCCCCTTTCAGAAATGCGGTCTTACTACTGGCCGTACCAAATAAAAGCTCAGCTAGCGGCTCTATAGATTGGTTCGTAGATTGGGCCAACGAGGTACTCTGTGCAATCAGATTTCCGTTCAGATAGATCTTGCCAAGCTTCGTTGCCCCAGTCTGATCATACATCACTGCGATATGATTCCATTGATTAAGCTCCATCTGCTCAATAGAGTTTGGAGTCCCTAGATTCATATTAGAATTACTTCTAATGTTTGCCGCCATCGTCAGTGTGCTATTAAGCACAAATTCATAGCCCGTTGTACTACCTACCCTCTTATTCAGAATACGTCCGGCACTACCTGTGATAGGTTTGTACCAAAACGTAAAGGTTTTACTTTGACCATTCTCAATATTAAGTTCACCATGATCAGGAATGGATATATACGTACTTCCATCCAACTCGAAATAAGTTGACACTGGTGCATTAAACCAATAATCCTTATTCAATATCTCCTTAGGCACGATCAACACATCCAGACGCATCCAATCATACCCACGTGTTGCACTTTTAATAAATCCCGGTGTATTCGCACTTTCAAAAACGATGGCAAAATCACCATTATTCAACTGGCTGATACAACTATAACCTGACGCCTTATCAAACAACAGCTGTTTTTGCCCCCAGGTCATCCCTCCATCCAAACTACGGTACAGCGTCAAGTTTGCCCGATTGTCCACCTCCGAATTGGCATTTCCTCCAGCGGGTCCTGTATACAAGAGAACACTATCTATTCCTAATATACTCCCCTGGCAGCCACCCTCTACGCTTTTCAATGCGGTATCCAGCTGATAGCCCGTCCAGGTAACACCTCCATCCACACTTGTCCCTTTATACCGACTGGCGTTTCCTCTACGATTATAGATCAAAGTGTTAGCAGGAGACTCTGCGATCTGAAACTCACCACCATCTGCCATCTGCTGTCCCAGATTCCAGGTACTCCCCTGATCATCACTATACAACACCCTGTTTCGATTAATGGTACCATTCGACAAACGTATTGGCACAATCAGACGTCCAGGGAAATTACTCTGATCACTCATTTGAAAGCCTGACCCCGGGCCAAAACCCGTGATATAGAATCCACTGGGTATTACTGCATTCGTTAAATCTGCTGCGGTAGACCAGCTCCCGCCGGCATCATCCGAGTACATCATCCAAACCGAATTATTTAACATAGAGACATCATTCTTCGGCCATAAACAACTAAAAAGAAAAATCCTTCCTGTTTTTTTATTAACGACTGCCACAGGGTCCATAAATGCATCTTCCCCGGCAGACAGAAGCGTACGCATCGTCGACCAATTAACCCCATTATCACTACTGGTTTTTAAAACAATATCTGTAGGACTCTTGTCTCTCCAACTGGTTTTCCGAGCCTCACAAAACAAAAGCAAGTCTCCATTAGACGCCGTCACCAAGGAGGGAATCCTATACGAGTTTACGCCATCAACTCCCGCTGTAAATGCGTTATACGTTTTAACACTATCTATCGGGATTTCACTAACAACCTGTCCTATCGCAGCCAAGCCGTAGGGCTGTACAAGATAACGTTCTCCACAAGACAACACGCCGAAGACCAATAAGAGAGCCACATAACATAAAGCGTTTCGATTTTTCATATATCCTCCCACTTTATTGAACGATCCGTTGACCTGTTTTTATAGCACCTGCAGCAATACCGTGGTGTTTATTGGCCGACTTATTCTCTATGCGATTACCTTCAATATCTTCAAAGTCATAAGAAGCTATCACGTCATCATAACTCTTCAGCTCAAGAGTGGCCATATCCTCTTTAATACCTTGGACTGATAATGCTTTTTTATAAATGCGGATATTATCCATAGCGCCTTTCATCTTCGTTCCCGCCGGATCGCTCTGTGCTCCAATAACCAAATCCGCCGTAGGTACGGACAAATCCTGGTCAGTTGTCTTTATGTTAGCAGCTGCCGACTCGGTGACCAAAATACCGTCGAGATAAACTTTAGTCATCTTTTGAGAACCAGTTTGGTCATAAACAAATGCAACATGATGCCATTGATTACCGTTGACCGTAAATGCCGAAGAGCTATAAGGTGTACCTAGATTACCTTCCAATCCGCGTACGTTTGCCGCTAATAACCCAGCTCCATTAGCGACAATTTCATAACCATTTCCATTTCTCTTTGTCACAAATCGAGCTCCATTATGCACAGACACCCTTTCCCAAAACGTAATAGTCATACTTTCTCCGAGATTAATATCAAGCTCTGAATGATGTGGAATACGAACATAATTGGTCGTTCCATCAAATTCCATATAGGTGGATACTTTAGGCTTTCCTACATCCAGCTTTTCTTTAAGAACATCAGCCAATTTCTTTGTCCCAAGTTCATTCAGTATTTCTTCAGTAAAATATTTCGAATCGACATCGCCTGTTTCAGTTTCGAATGCCGCGTTAACATCGATATATGACATTTTAGATTTGTCAGTCAAATAGCCTTTCAACAGTTGATCAAGCTCGTCATAACGACTATGCAAGCTCAAGTTTACTGGGGTCTTCAATAGAGAGACAAAAGACACTTCAGCATTTGGAAGATTATATTTCAATTCTTCTAATAAAGGCCTAATTTGATTAAAAATAGAAAGCGCAGTCTTCCCTTCCATTACTTCCTGTTCGCCCACATATAGAAACACTTGTCGTGGTTCATAAGGTGCCGTCAGTCGAGTGGAATAAAACTGTTGAGCAGCAATGTCTATATCCGTAATGGAGCGATTATAAATAATGTCTTCATCAAAATAATCTTGTACATCCTTCCAGTTAGAGAACAAAGAGTTCCCTAGCAATACGACCTCTCCCACCTTTATTGGTTTCTCTTTGTCCAATGCTTCATAAGCTTTTACTTGTGCCAAATACGGCTTAAAAGCATGGGGTACTTCCACTGTGTCTACCGGAAAAGGAGCCAATGAAGTGTCCCTTGCTGGAGCATCCCCCGAATAGAAAGCTGTCTTCTGACAGCCTACAAATAGAAGTACACTGATTACAGCTAAAATCTGTACATGTATTTTTAAATTTCTCATATCTATCTGATTGTCTCATGCCCACCAATTCGTGGTCACTTTTAATACCTTATTTCTGGTAACCTTCCGTTTGCTCTAACAGTGGATCCGAATTCAGTGTTGTTCGACTGATCGGTAGCAACAGCTTATATCTGTTCCCCTCGGATAGATACAACGGATTAATATTCTTAAACACATAATCATCTCCAGCCCTACGTAATGCCCACCATAATTTCCCTTCTCCAATAAACTCTCGTAAATATTCCTCTAGAACCGCATCCATATTCTGTGTTTCATTTCCATTTACAAACACTGGATAAGCTGCTCCATAGGCTCGTTTGCGAAGCTGATTCATCTCTTCAACAGGGCTCTCTCCCAATTTTATCTTCGTTTCTGCCATCAGCAATAACACATCAGCATATCTATAGATTGGAAAATCATTATTATAAACCCTTAATCCTTCATATACATTACCTATATATTTGGTCAGCAAGGTTCCTATCAATGGATAAGAAGGAATATCCGTATGCATCGTAGCGATACTATGACTCACCCTTTTGTCTTCAACGGGTGTATTTTTAAGTTTATGAACAAGACTAGCTTCCATTCCCACTCGACTACCTGCACCTACTATATTCGGATACAGCGTACTTACCATTCCCGCATTTGAAGAGTTAGCATTTAACCAAGTATTATTAACGGCACTCGCATTTATAAGAAAAACATTGAAAACCTTATTTTCGGTTTGATCTCTTTCATAATTGATTGCAAAGATTATTTCTTTATTATTTGACTTTTTGTCTGCATTAAAAATATCTCCATAGTTATCCTGTAAGCCCAACGTAGCTCCCGACATATTCTTTACCTGCTCCAGAGCTGCCTTTGCATTGATCAAGTCCTCATTGTTTTTACTTTGGTGGGTATACTTCCAAATCAAGACGTCCCCTTTCAAAATTAATGATGCTGCCAAATTCCAATAAACACGTTTTGGGGCAAACACATTTGTATTACCAAACAACTCCAGCGAACGTTCAATATCAGCCTCGATCAACTGCATGACTTCCCCTTCATCTGCCCTCGGTCTATACAATCCAGCCAAATCATCTACACCATCAATGGCCTGATCTGTGATAGGTACTTTTCCCCAAGTCTTTAACATCGTATAATAGACAAACGACCGCATACCATACACTTCTGCAAGAATCTTATTTCTCTCCGACTCGGGCAGCTTACTTTGAGGAATCAGTTTTAAAGCTCTATTGAGTCGAAACACCATTCCGTAAAAACCACCCCAATTACTTGCTGATACATTCTCTGCATCATAATTGTGGGTATAATATCTTCTCAAATCAGCATCAGCATTTTCTAAAAACAACCCATCCGCCCACAACTGAGACCGCATCTCACCCAACTCTAACAGAACCTTATTATAGGTCCGAAAAGAACCATACAAACCAAAGTAGAAGGTCCTTGTTGCAGCAGGGTCATTTATTATCAATTGTTCATTCAAGCTTGTCTGTGGCACCACCTCATCCAACAATTTACTACATGATGTACATAGCGCACTGACAATCAAGAATCCTATATATATTATTTTTTTCATCTCTAATCAATTGAAAGGTTCTACAAAGCAATATTTACCCCAAATGTCATTCGTCTTGGTAACGGGAATCGTCCTGGATCATCTCCTCCCACCTCCGGAAGCGTACCGTTATATTTTGTAAAATACAGGAGATTCGATCCCGAAATATAAGCACGGAACCCTTTGATGCGATTTTTGACAAGACGGTTCAAGAGTGATTCGTCTACCTGATAACTCAATGTGACTTCGCGTAGGGCCAAATAATCTCCCTTTTGATAGTAGTTGGCGGCTGAAATATAATTTCCACCATAATTAGCCCAATAAAACCGCGGCAAGGTACCTGTAGGAGTATACTCCGAGTAAGTGTGTTGTACATCTATTGGCATATTAGCACTTCCCTGTGCCTGCCCCATACCTCTAAGCCAAGATTGATCAAGGATCACAAATCCCAGTGCATAATCAAACTGTGCATACAGACCAATACCTTTCCAGGTTAAATTACTATGGAATCCTCCCTGTACCGTTGGCGTTGTCCTTCCCACGTACACCCTATCATACGAATCTATTACCCCATCTTCATTAAGGTCCCTCCAACGTGCATCTCCCAAGAATTTCAACGTTTTATTAGAATACGACAGATTTGAATTATACAATAAAACATCTTCATCCAGTTGATCCTGTGTCCTATATATACCATCATATACATAAGCCCATACCTCATCCAGCCCCACTCTTCTTCCTTCATACAGACCACCGACCTGCTCATACTTTGCCTTTTGAGGGTTCCACACTTCTGTTGTACTCTGTCTGTTACCATCCAACCCATTATTAGGCAGTTCCACAACATAATTTTTCACATGAGTAAAAGTCCCTCCCAATTTCCAGTCAAAACCATTATGATTTCTCAACGCATACACCTGTGCCTCTAGCTCTATCCCCTTATTTCTCAACTGTCCGAGATTAGTTGTATAATTGCTAAACCCAGTCCACGACGGGATACCAAGAGAAGCCACCTTGTTATACACGTCCCTGACAAAATAATCCACATTAAAATTCAACCTGTTATTCAACAGCCCTACGTCTACACCAAAGTTCGTAGCAGAAACTTTTTCCCATTTAAGGGCCGTATTTACAAAGCCTGCGGGACCTACACCAGCATTACCGTCATAGGTTCCGACATTTCCAAAAGGAGCATCTGTATCAAAATAACCTACAGTGCTTACGCTACCATTTTGCCCCCAGCTCACCCTTGGTTTTAAGTTGCTAACAATGCCCGACAGGACAGACTCTTTGAAAAACTGCTCGCGATGCATATTCCACCCCAACGACATCCCAGGAAAATACCCAAATTTATTATCACTCAAGCGGGACGTGCCATCATAGCGTAAATTCATCGTGAACAATACCCTCGAGTCATAGTCGTATCCAACACGTGCTATCCCCGACACCATTCTTTCCCATTGGCTGAAAGCCGAACTAGGCACACCTACAGCTTCAGTCGATGCCGACAGCCATGGTATAAAATCTGTAGCAGCCCCCATTCCTTTAGCAGAAGACGTAAAATGCTTATATTCAAAATATTCTCCTCCTGCCAGTGCACTCAAGTGATGCAAGCCAAAAGACCTATCATACTGGAGGAAACTGTTCAGGGTATATTGTTGTGTCTTATTCCTTCCAAATGCGGCATTTCTAGTCGTGATCATATCCCCTCTAGATCCATTTTGGTAGGCTTTAGTAAATTCGTCCGTTTCATTAAAGCGAAGAAAACCATTTGCATTTCCGATTAGTTTCAAGTTATCAAGAATACGATACTCCAGATTCAGTCCTCCCGAAAACCTATTTTCTCCTGTTTTATTCTGATAAATATCCTTGAAGTACAACGGATTAGCAATACCATTAGCATCTCCACCAGGAATTGGCACCCCTGTCACGTCATCATATAGTCGGAGAGTAGGCGCCGCCCCTCCAAATCGTTGAATTACCCCTCCTAGATTACTCGTACTCGAGGCATTTACAAAAGAGGGTGTTGACGATAAAGAATAAGCCGCTAAATTGACATTCACTGTCAGATCCTTATTAACCTTCAGACCACCATTGAAATTAATATTATGGCGTTGTAACTCGGAGCCAACAACCATTCCCACATCTTTTACGGTACCGATACCAAGATTAAAAGTAGAAATGTCCGATCCCCCCGAAAAATTGAGGTAATGCTCATTATAATTGCTTTGCTGTAAAATCAGATCCTCTAACTCCCGCTGCCCAACGCCCTTATAGATAATAGAATCTGCCAAGTAGGGTTTTATCGGATTCCGATCGACCAACAAATTCCATCCCTGTTGATCTAAAAGATGTCTATTTTGATCGGACAATAATTGTGTTGTATACTTCCCATCCGAGAAGCCATAGGAAGGATTTGTTGTCCAGCCCCAAGACGCCGAGTTCATCTGGTTGGCCGTACTAGTCGCCTGACTGGTATTACCATCGGCAATATTCGCCTGATATCGACTAGCTATTCCCTGTCTATTCCATGCAATGTAATCAGCCGCATCCAGATAAGTTACAGGATTACGTCGGATATAATTGTTGGCGTGCTTCAATTGGTACTCTACTTTTGTCGTACCTTTCTTTCCCTTTTTTGTCGTTACCAATACGACACCATTAGACGCCCGCGCTCCATAAATTGCCGTCGAAGCAGCATCCTTCAATAAATCAATAGTTTCGATATCACTGGAGTTGATTCCATATAGAGATGGTACTATTACCCCGTCGACAACATACAGAGGAGCTCCATTCCCATTAAACTCCGTACCACCGCGAAACGAGATTGTTGGCGAAGCCCCCGGATCACCCGTTGTCTGTTGCACCCGAAGACCAGACACCGTCCCTTGCAATGCTGTAGCCGCATTCGTATTGGGTGCAGAAAGCAGAGCTTCTTTATTGACACTCGATACAGCCCCAGAGAGCTTGGATCTCTTCTGAGTTCCATACCCCACTACAACCACATCATCAATCACGAGATTTTGAGATACGAGTGTAATCAGGTGATTCTTTTCCTTATCTATCCGATACCGTAATGGCTCATAGCCTACACAACTGATATACAAGGTGTCCCCGATAGCACCTTTAATATTAAATGCCCCCAAGGCGTCAGCCTTGACCTGTAGACTCAGCTTGGGATTACGAATGCTAGCTTCTGACAGTGCCTTTGCCTGTTCATCGACTACCCTTCCGTGCAGTACCGTCTGTGCATAACTAACAGTACCAATACCTACCAAGCTCAATAAAAAAATTAATTTACATCTTATCATAATTAGTTTTATTATCTTTACGCTATACATAAAAAGTATTATGTATTACATAATGCAAGTATAGTAAGTAATTTGTAGTTATCAAAAAAAAATATAAATGAGTTATAATATTGATACCACCAGTCTTGTAGACAAAGTGGAAGAAAAGCTGATCGAATTGATCAATAGCAAGAAGCTTTCTATAGGCGACAGTCTACCTAAAGAGCTGGAACTGACCGAACTTTTTGGAGTGAGCAGGACTGTAGTTCGTGAAGCTTTATTACGCTTACGCACCATAGGATTAATAGAGTCAAAGAAGCACAAAGGAGCCGTGCTGGTCAACCCAGACGTAATCAACCCGATCAAGCGTATACTCAATCCACATGTCCTGCTACCTCAGACTTTAAAAGAAATATTTGAGTTGCGATTGATTATTGAAGTTGGACTTGCAGACTCCATTATTGCTCGCATTACAGAGGAAGATATTCAAGATCTTGAGGCTATCATACAAAATGAACCGATACACTCTGATGAGACACTTTTTGAGATAGACCATGAGATTAATTTTCACGGCCGTCTATACGAAATTACAAAAAACCAAACTGTCATAGATTTTCAGCGCATGCTGATCCCTATCTTCGAGTACGTTCACAAAAGCAAAATTATTATCTCTGCTCAGCCCGAGGACGGATTTATTTCCCACCGTGAGCTCTTGGAGATCATTAAAAAAAGAGACGCGGATGCACTGCGCGAAGCCATGCGCAAACACCTTTCTATCCATTTTAAACGGATACTCACCGAGGAGTAAAACATGAATGCGTGTTCCGAACAATTGGCACACGCATTAAATCAACACATTATCCTTTCACAAAACCTACCGCTGTACACTAAACCACTCTCCCCAGGTCATATATACGATTGGAGTATTCACCCCCTCCATACGTCTATAATTTAGCCAGTAAGGTTCTCGATGGTCGATACTATGATGGAGTTCATTTTCATGCCCTGTAATCAAGACTCTAGGCCTAAACTTAGTCACAAAAGGTATAACCGGTCTTGCCCAACTATGTAGTAATAAAACATCTGTTCTACCTTCCTCCTCATTACGGTCGATCCATGCATTCATAGCCGAATTCGACATATCCCCCGTATGGGCCACCGTCATTCCCTCTGGCGTACGGACCCGGTATACATTGTTCAATACTTTTCCTTGATAACCTGGATATATTTTCAGATCTATATAACGATTTGAAGTCAAGTTGATTCGATCCTGCAGTATATCAGACGATCGCAGATGGGTGACACCTGCCTCGTCTGCCCATACACTCGGAGGAGCAATGATAGGTTTTCCTGCTTTTGCAAACATCCTTCCCACCTCCACATCCGCATGGTCAGTGTGTTCATGCGAAATTAATAAGACATCGCAGCCATTCACCACTTCTTGCATCAAACTATCGGGTATTAACACACTTTTATCTTTTCCACCTTTCACAATATCAAATGCAACAGTTACACTTTTCGTTTTAACAATAAAGGAATGATTATAAAGCTTATACACCCGGATCCCTTTTTTCACAGGTCTCTTCATATCTTCAACAACCATTGCTATCCGGCTCTGCAAAAATGCCCTTATGGTCTCCGAATTATCCAATCTCACATCATGTAGCACCCAATCCATATGCAACAACGCTGATCGCCTCAACAGTCCTATTTGTGCAGAAGGAGGCTCTTTTGCAAGCAATTCTTGTATCAGCTTAAACGTCTCAGACGACTGCTCCTTCATAAAACCGTCCTTATCTCCCCAATAGTTGTGCGGAGACTGTGCATTCACACATAATCCAGATAGGAGGAATAGCATAGCTATCCCTCCTCTAATTATAATTCCCATATTATCTTTTTGTTACGATCATCCAAGCAGAAGCCAGCGACGGATTGTGCGTTGCATTCGTAGCATGACTCTGTGAAAATTTCTCGTAAACTCCTCCTTCAGTTTCCCGGACTCCCACTGTCGCTCCTCCACCATTCATATATACAGCACCATCACAACCCAAGGCCTTCATTAGTTCCGCAATCTCCAGGGGCGAGTAACCATTAGATACAGAAAGCATACGTCCATTGCCAACAAAAAGGTAAACTTTATTATTCTTGGTAAAACCAATGGCAGGTCGAGGCTCTCGAATCGCAGGTATCTCTACAATATTCCCATCCTTCAAGATTATACGTCCTCCCACAGCCTGATCCAATCTATCCTTTATGGTATTAAATTCTTGTCTGCCACCGACTACAAAGCCCTCTCCATCTTTAAGCACACCGAGGAAGTTGTCTGTAGTTCCTATAAAATCAGACTTGAGAATTTCCCCATTTCTTACCATAGGTCCGTTTAGAATATACGTTGTTGGATTAGTGTTGCTCACATAAAAATCACCACTAATCGCAGCGAGCACCCGCCATGAATCCTGATAATAAGCATTCTTGTGCTGTGCCATAGTTGCCAATGGCTGCAACACAGTAATCGGAGGAACTCCGTTGTTAGGTGTACCTGGTTCTATTTTCACATTAGGATTGCTCAAGTCAACTTCAAAGACAGAAGCAGATGTCAGTAGATTACTCGAGTTGGTATAAGAAAACTGCGCAAATTTAACTCCAGCAGTCAACTCTACTTCTGAGTTTTGCAACAATGCCTTCACCAGTGTACTGTTATTCATTATCTTCTCGATCATCATCGGTTCCACATACACCTCTTTCATGTCCGCCACCTCATTGATGTGAAAAACAGCTGTTCCTTGATCAAAACGAAGAAAACCGAAAATAGAAACTAATGTTTCCGGAGCCTCATAATTCAGCGCATTAGGCACAAACAATAGCGCTTGCTTACCGCCAGATTCAAAACTATAGTATCGACCATTATCTTTATCCTCCTTCAAAGTTATCCCTTCCAATGATTCGATTCCAACTCGTTTCGAACTATATGACATCGGATCAGCAAGCACGTCCGAAAGACTCGCCATCGTCTGCGCAATCAGCCCCGTGCCCACATATTCTGCAGAGATCTCATTCTGTAATCGATAGCTCTGTCCTCCTGTATTCAAGCTGTTTTCTCCTACAGAAATACGTACCAGATCCCCCACTTTCAGTGTAGACAAATCATCGACCTGACCGTGCAGTGCATAAGCAGAGTTGTCCGAGAGGTATAGCATATCCCCAAATATACCACATACCGTGGCCTCTATGTACAGCCCTACAGGAAAAGACTCCTTTTCGCTTTTTTCTTTTAGGTATACCAAATCCTCTATTGCTAACGCCTTTGTAAAGGGCTCGGGATTTTGCCCAGAGCGGACAAACTCATACTTGGAGCAGCTCCCTAGCGTCCAGAGCATCACAATAAGTATATAATATTTACATTTCATTTCTTAAACATTTAAAGTGGTTTGTTTTTTCTTGGCATGCGGTGTCATGAGGTAAGTGACCACCGTGTTCTTAGTCACCTCAACTACTCTAAAATTCCGATCAAATGACCCCCAGCTACCCGCCACACGACCATTAAACATGTAGGGAATATTGGCTACTGTATGGATACTTTCATCATTATGATCATGTCCATTAAACACCGCACATACATTAGGATAGTCAGCAAGCAATTCTTTTACACCAGTACATTTCATACTACCATGAGGATGGATATGCCAAAATATAAAGACATGCTTCTTCTGCTTGTGCTTATCCAATAATGTCTTCAACTTCACTAGATTTGGACAGGCCAGTGCGCCTACCGCATCTGATGTTGTCCCAAAAACAAATGCATAATCACCATACGAAACATCAAAATCCATATCATGTCCCCATATTTGTTTCCACACCTCATCCGACACACGATCATGATTACCCTGCGTAACATATAAGTTTTCATGCAATCCTCTTACCGCTTCATAAGCTGGAACGAGAAATTTGGGGTCATTATGGATAATATCGCCATTCAGCACAAAGAAAGAACAAGGATTGTTCTTTTGAAAGGTCTTAAATCCAGACTTTAACGTATTTATATGATTGATATAATCCGTTTCAGCCTCTCCATAATGCACGTCAGAGGCCAAGGCAAAGCGAAATAAGACCGTATTGTCCACTTCATCAGGAATAATGCCCTTTGATTTACCACACGCGGCAAAC
Source organism: Sphingobacterium paucimobilis HER1398 (assembly GCF_000416985.1). Lineage (GTDB taxonomy): Bacteria > Bacteroidota > Bacteroidia > Sphingobacteriales > Sphingobacteriaceae > Sphingobacterium > Sphingobacterium paucimobilis. The sequence goes on along the minus strand of NZ_ATDL01000020.1, from coordinate 77,973 downwards.
AGTGTTATTGCACCTACTGATTGTAAAAACGCTCTTCTATCCATAATATTAATAACCTGGGTTTTGAATTAACTTCGTGTTTCTATTGATTTCTGTCTGCATGATCGGGAAAAGATCAAAATGCGTTTGATAAATCCTATTCTCTACCAGAAAGCGCTCATATACAAACTTTCCGCTACCGTCCCTGCTGATCTGCATACCGTATGCATTAGGCATCACCTGCGTACCGATGCGCCACCGTTTTATGTCAAAATAACGATGACCTTCAAAAGCCAGTTCGACCCGACGCTCGTTGCGGATCCGCTTACGCATAGCATTTTTATCAAGTCCTAGCGGTAGATTGGGCATATTTACCCCTTGACGTTTACGTATTTTATTGATAGCTGCATACACCTCACTGCTGGGTTCTGACAGATATTCATTTAATGCTTCAGCATAATCGAGCAATACCTCAGCATATCGAATATACGTCCAATGATACGTACCATTTACCACACTCGGTGTACGGCTCGCATTCTCATCCACCAGTTTTGCCAAATAATAACCCGTAGGTGTATTATTAAAGCCACCATTCAGACCATCTGCCGGAGCTCCCACATAAGTAAATATATCTTTCTGTTTAAATCGAGACCCATTATACAAAACCGTCATATAAAACCTAGGATCTCGGTTTACATAAGGATTATCCGGATTATAACCTGATGCCGGATTTATGATTGGTTTTATCCCAGGATTATCATCAGCAAACGGCAACTCTCCATTTGTCATTTCATAAGCATCTACCAAGTTCTGCAGAGGAGTAATACCGACCTGTCCATTTAAGGAAGGAACAAAAGTCTCTAACGTAAAGTTGGTATAATTACTGGTATTTTGGAATATGATTTCCTTACTATTACGGGTATGGAACAGCCCCTTGTAGTCATTGTGCAGTTCATAGTAACCCAGGTCCATTACCCCTTTGGCCGCATCCGCTGCGCTCTTCCAGCGTTCGATATCCTGTTGCGGGTTGTGCAATGCACTCGCATAGTGCAACAGCACTCTCGATTTCAGTGCCAAAGCGGCACCTTTGGTCACACGCCCCTTGTGCTGAGGAGGATATTCAACCGACAAAACCTCGGCTGCTTTGTCCAGCTCACTCACGATAAAGCCCACTAATTCCTCTGCCGATGCCTTCTCCCTTTGCAGTTCATCCGTAATCTCCATCGGTTCCAACAAAAGAGGCACACCTCCCCAGCGTCTAAACATCTCTGCATAAAAATAAGCACGCAGAAAAGTAGCTTCTGCCACCATTCGCGGTTTGCCCTCCTGCTGATCTGTATTTATGACTGGAATTAGATCCGCATATTTCAAAAAGATGTTAGCGGCGCGGATTGCCTGATACGAAGCAGTCCAATTATTAAAAGGATTACTAGAGGGAGAATAAACCCCATTATTGATCTGATTTTCCGCAGATGTCGCATGTGGACTTTCCGAATCGTCCGAAGCATTGCTGTATTTGTTGCTATAATCCACTAGCAGTTTTGCGTATACATTGGCTAAGAATTTTTCTGCTTGTACGTAATCTCCAAAAACCTGCTCGATCGTCATTCCTCCAGACTCGGCCTTATCTAAATACTTATCGATATTAGAACAGCTGCCGAAGAGCACTATAAATATTAAAAAAAAGCTAATTCTCATGGCTAAAAATTTGTAGAAATTCCAAAATTGAAAACTTTAACCTGTGGGTAAGTCCAATATCTTCCCCCTGGTGATTCCGGATCAAAATCCCCTTCAGTAGCATCCCAGGTAAACAGATTCATCCCATTAGTATACAACCGGATATTATCCACACGCTTGGTTCCAAATAATTGTACATTCTTGAACGTATATCCCAGTTCTAAATTCTTCAGTCTTATATAATCCCCTTTTCGGTTATAAAAAGACGATGCCCTATGGTTATTATCGTTAAAGCCCAGATGGAGGACAGGATATGTCGCTGTTCCGGCAGTCTGCGGTGTCCATCGGTCCTTATGTATTTCCATTACCTTTCCTCCATTATAAAATTCATAAGCTGTTTCCAGCTGCCGAGTATAGGTATAGCCAGCAGCCCCTTGAATCAAAAAGCTGAAATCGAAGTTCTTATAATTCATCCCTCCCGAAAAACCAAACATCCATTCCGGTATCGTACTTTTACCAATCGGCATTACATCATTATTATCGATCACGCCATCACCGTTGGCGTCGTAATACTTCAGATCCCCTGGGATAACCTTACCAAAGGTCTGTGGCCTACTGGTAATGATATCCTCCTGGTTCTCAAAGAAACCAATCGCTTTCATACCGAACTCCTGATTGATCCGTTGTCCTGTTTTATATAGATTAGGGTACAATCTCGTTTCTTCGTCCATGGCCAATATCTTATTACGGGCAAAAGACGTATTTGCAGTAACAAAATACTGTACATTACCAATCCTATTATGGTGATTCAATTCAATCTCAAACCCCTTATTTTCCGTCTCTCCAAAGTTAGCCGGCGGCAGGTTAGAGGCAGGAATTCCCAGCATATAAGGGATGCTCTGCGGCAATACCAACATATCCTTTCGCTTTTCATGAAAGAAGTCCACGGTCGCATTCAGCAGGCTATTTCCAAACAGATTGACATCTATTCCGACGTTGCCACGATAGGCATTTTCCCAAGAAACGAGCCTATTGGCCAGTGGTCCTTCCCCTATACCACCGATAGCAGACAGAGTCTCGCCAAATGAATATCCAGAGGCAGCCAGGTACTCTTCAATAAACAACCAACGTCTATTCGTCACCGTGAGCTGATCATTTCCTGATATACCATAGGATCCCCTTACCTTCAAGAGACTAAACAGATCATGATCACGTAACACGATATACCCTACAGAAAGAGCAGGAAAAAATCCATATCTATTTTCCTTAGCAAAGTTATCTGTACCACTGTAACCGGCATTGAACTCCGCAAAGTAGCGATCATTATAGTTATAGGCCACACGCCCTACAAGCCCTTGCGATACATAAGGAATCTCTCCCCCCAATACTTTTTGTTGTCTATTTGCCAACAACAACCCTATAAAATTATGCTTACCAAAGGAACGGTTATAATTGAATCCTACGTCTACCCATACGTCACGGTTCTGACCATAAGTTGACGAAGGGGCACTTAAAGGAGAGTCAATATCTCTATACATATAGTTAGAAGGATCATTATAATCCCCAGAGCCTAAGTATACCGCCTTTTGCACATTCATAGAACGTTTGAAAGTATTCTTAAAATATCCATCAAAAGCAAAACTTCCCTTGATTGATAGCCCCTCAGTCAAGAAATTCAACTTTCGAGTCATACTGGCCATTCCCGATAATGAGGAGTTAAACTCCTGCGAAAACCCCGAGTTATTCAATAGTGCATGCGGGCTTGAGTAGCCTGTTGCATGTAATCCCCAATACCCCGTAGGATACTTTATAGGAAAAGCATTAGGAGGAATCCGTGATATCAACGCGCCAAACATGGTCGCTGCTGATACATTGGGATAATTTCTGTCCTCAATAGCCCCGTACAGATTTAACGTCATGGATAGATCGTCATCAAAATCAATGTCAAGGTTATTTCTAAAATTATATCGCTTTAGCTCAAAGTTGTTATTGTAGAGGTCATTTTTTTCGACTTTATAAATCCCCCCTTGATGCATATAGCCTACATTGACAAAATATCTGATCTTCTTATTTCCTCCGCTCATACTGAAGTTAGATTGCGAACTCAGCGAGTTCTGAAGCAATTCCTTTGCCCAATCTACATCTGGATACTTCAAAGGATCTGACCCCGTCCGGTAGGCTTCAAGAGCTTCTTCACTATAGGGAATCTGCGTTCCGGTTGGATTATCGTTGAGATAAGCTTCATTGTACAACGTTGCAAAATCGTAGGACCCCAAAAATCTCGGAATCCGTGTCGGAGACTGTACGGCCGTCTGCGTACGAAGCGTAATCTTAGACTTGCCCTCTACCCCTCGTTTAGTCGTGACAATAATCACCCCATTTGCCCCTTTAACTCCATACAATGCAGTCGACGAAGCATCCTTTAGAATCGTAATATTTTCTATTTCATTGGGATCCAATGTCGTAATAGCAGCATAATCTTTCTGCACCCCGTCAATAGTGACCAATGGTGAAGCACTATTCAATGTTGCCACCCCACGGATATAGAGATCCGACTTGTCACGTCCCGGCTCCCCTGACCGTTGCATAGTAATCAACCCAGGAAGGCGCCCTGCCAAGGCATTCGTTATATTACTCGTGGGACTTTGCATCAGTTCTTTATTGGATATTGTCGCGACAGATCCCGTAGACGTTATTTTCTTCTGTTTTACTCCAAATCCCAAAGCCACCACTTCATCCAGCGTATTGAGAGCTCGCTGCATCTGAACCCGTAGAGGAGCATTATCCTTCAGTTCTACCACCAGCTCCTCATAGCCGACACTATTAAAAACCAATTGCTTTACAGTACCTTCTATACTGACATTAAATGTACCCCGCTCATCTGTCTGGGCCAAAACAGCGGTCTGCCCTGCTAGCCGGACACTTACGGCAGAAAGAGGCCGTCCATTTTCATCCAACACCGTACCAGAGACCATCCTCTGGAACTCTCTTTTCGTCGACACAACATCTTCCTTTCGAGTGATGAGCACTGTTTTTTGATCTATTTCGTATTTCAGAGGCAACCCGACCAAACAGGCGTCCAGCACTTTACCCAGGTCCGCATTTTGAAGACTCACAGTAACGGCGTTCACATTTTTCAACGTGTTGTTTTTATAGAAAAAATCATACCCCGTTTTGAGCTGGATCTCCATCAGGACATCCTTTATTGGTTTGTTCTTGACATGGATCGAAATCCGTTGTGCAAATACTTCAGCTTTGGCTTGAGAAAGGAGTATCGTTAGGAACAGAAATAAAAATTTCATAATAAGGAACAGTTTTAGTAAAAACTGCCGATATAGGCAATATGAACAATTGTTTTTTTTATACATTTGTTTAAGGGTTATTCGTTAATAATTGCATCTTTCCTGGTTGTAATTGGAATTTCCCACACGGCCAAGGACGGTTCCAGCGTTCTTGGCTTTTTTTCAACCTAAATTATGTACAAGATCTACTTCATGACAACTACCCTCCTTCCTTGTAATTCGATCTTTAAGTTGCTTATTTTTTCTAGGTGTGCTAGCAGACTGCGGAGAGACTTGCTACGTCTCAAAGTACCCGTATACAACTCGTGATCAGCCACCTGCACATCTACCCCATCGATATCATACCAGTTTTGGATTGTTGCCAATATCTCCTGTACAGTTTTATCATTGAACAGATAATAGTCCTTCATCCAGGAGGTGTGTTCATCGACATTAACCCTTTTTTTCTGTATGCTGGATCCAGATGAAGCCACAGTCGCCTGTTCATTTGGCAGCAATACTGTTTTAGTATTTGCATTTTCAAATTCGACACGTCCTGTGAGCAAAGTCGTCGTCGTCTTTTTCGTAGTCACATAATTGGATACATTAAACGAAGTCCCTAACACTTTGATATTTCCCGACCCCAATTCTACATAGAACGGTTGAGCTGCATCATGGCTCACCTCAAAAAAAGCTTCCCCCTCTAAACGAACTCTCCGCTCTCCGCTCGCAAATGCCGTAGGATAATAGATTTTCGTATTACTATTGAGCCATATTTTTGTGCCATCCGCCAAAAGCACCTTACTGGTGTATCCTTTTGGTGTGGAGTAACAAAGATTTTGTACCCCATCCGCTCCACCTGTCGGCTGAATAAGCACCCGATTTTCATTGTCAAACTGCAACTCCAATCCATTTTTCTGTAATAAGGACTGCCCTTGCGCATCAACGACAAAGCTTTTCCCATTATCCAATGTCAATCGGGGCAGACTATCCGGAGTCAACCATATATCAGAAGGTATATGCTCCAATGCACTGGCGTACTCCTGCGCACTCTTATCTGTATTATCTTGCAAAAAATAGAGAGAAATAGCGCCGATCAACACTATTGCCGAAGCCCATTTCAGAATCGGAAGAACTATTTCTCTTCTTCTCGTAGAAGACTCCCCTCCAACAATGTTCAATACATTACGAATCAGCCTTGATTTTTGATCAGACGAAATCATATAAGAAGACCTCTTCTCCGGATGCTCCAGCAGTTCGTCCAACAATTGTTCGTATCGTTCCACCCCCAGTTCATCGATCAATGCAAACATCTCGTCAAGTTCCTTTGACGACAATTGATCTTTAACATGCTTATCGAGGAGCAGCTTCAGTCTGTTCTCTTTCATTTAATGCCTATGGTTACATTAGCAAAACACAGAAAAAAAAGAGATGGACTAGTGGAAATTGAAAAAAAACAAAAAAATATAATAACCAAACTTTTGAAAGTACTGCCGCATGGTTTTTAAGGCTTGTACCAAGTGGTTTTTTACGGTATTGGGAGTAATTTCGAGCTTTTCCCCAATCTCCTTATAACTAAGCCCTTCTTTACGACTAAGGAGGTAGACCTCCCTTTGTTTTGCTGGGAGCATATCCACGACACGCTGCTCAAGTGTTATCATTTCTGCCAGATGTCCCTCATGCACACTGCTCTCCGCACGATAATTGACCAATACCTCTACCCCTTCCCGTTTAGTCTTCATGTGTTTGTCTCGGAGACGATTCAGGCTCAACCGCTTTCCCATGGTATACAAAAGAGGCCATACCTCTTCGTAGCCGTCCAGATTGCAGCGTTCATTCCAAAGCCTGATAACCACATCTTGCACCAAGTCCTCACTCTCAAACTGATCTTTCAAAAGCGAAAAAGCAAGACGATACAAGTCATTAGCGTACTGATCAATTATATACACCAATACAGCTTCATTACCTGCTTTAAGTTCTTTTATCGGATTATACACGGTACACCTGCTTCTTACTTACTATTTTGTTCTTTGATTTTTTAGGACTTGGCACGAAATCAAAATCACCGCTAAAATAGGGGACAGATTTCAACTGTATGTTATATACAGGTTAAGTATATATTAACCAAAGTAAACAATTTTTAAGTAAAAGAAAGAAAGGTACTCCAAATTTCCTTTTTCAGACATTTGTAGGTTTTGATCGTCGACCTATCCAAATCAATAGCGCCGAAAACAAGAGAATAACCGCCCCTACGACCCCACAATTCACCAATACCATTGTTATACCCAGTGCATTCACATCTACAAACGGGTAGGGATAGAACCCCGTGATAGCTCCATGAGCCAACGTATACAACAGGTAGATGAGCGGGTAGATGAGCCAGACCAGTATATACTTCCATCTCAACATCTCCTTTTCTGGACTACGCCACCAATAGAACAATACCAGCAATGGTATCACGGAGTGGAGCAATTCGTCCGTAAATCGAGCAAAGCCCTGTGGTTGCCACAAGAACCGTAAAGCTACATTATACACAAGACCGACGATAAAAATATAAAGTGTGATCGCTGTCAGGGTCGAGCTCTTCCCAAAAAATACACCAACGCACTTTTGGGGAGACAACCACAGACAGGTCGTACTTATGGCCACCATCAAATTGGTCTGTATCGTAAAATAACTGAAAAACCGAATCGTGCGTACAACCGGAGACAATGAAGCGCTATTAATACCAACACAAAACTGAGCGACAATGGCAAACCAAGCCGTAACGGCAATCATTGCAGCAAGATTTCTTTGAGATAAAGTCATGACAGAAGCATTCTTTATCTTAAAAATAGACAATCCCGGCGAACTATTTAATTAAAACCCGTAAATATCTTCTGATGGGTTCGCTTATACCTCCTCTCTAGGATCCCCAAAGCTTTACAAACACCTCCTGCACCACCTCCTCTGCCAAGAACCGATCTTGTGTCAGGTTAAAAGAGACACTGTACACGCCATGGCTTAGCGTATCATACACCTGTTCAAAGGCCCTTAGGCTACCTTCTTGAAGCTTCCGTATTGTCTCTTTTTCAACCAAATGCATATCACATACATCTTATTATATCGGACTAAGTTAGAAAAAAAGAAGAGATTTACCTATAGAACAATAGTATGCCTTACAAAAAGAGGACTACTCTTTCAAGCAGCCCTCTGCACAAACTAAACACTATTTATACTGATTTTCTATTTTTTCAACCACTCCTCCAAGAGTATCTTCAACTTCGGATCAGATGGCCTAGGGCTGTCTGCCGTAATCAAATTACCCTCCTTATCTATCAAGATATAACGAGGAATACTAGTTACTTTATATGCGTTAGAAAGACCATTATTCGGCCCTGCATGCAACTGTATTCCCTTAAGCTTTTTCTCCTTGACATACGCTTCCCATTTGGGTTTGTCTTTGTCTGTTGAAACACTTACAAAGGCCACCTCTTTGTCTTTAAACAAGTCATTCAGTTGTTCCCAATATGGCTCTTCTCCACGACAAGGGCCACACCAAGTCGCCCACATATCTACCAATACCACCTTTCCTTTCATATCCTCAAGTGCGACATCTTTTCCTTCTAAATCCTGGAAAACAAACTTAAATGCAGGTACTCCCACCTTAGTTTCCACGAGCTTAGCCCCCACTGCGGCCGCACGTTCTTTTTGTTCCGCCAATGTAAAGTAGCTTTCATACCGCTCATACATTGTCAGAAAATCACTGTACGAACGGGCTCCTTCCAAACGGTTCAGCACAAATTGTCCTTTCAGTATATCCGAATGTATAGCCTCCACCTGTTTTCCGAAAGGCGGTTTACTTGCTAAATCTACTTTTTGGTACACCAAAATGCTCATAAAACGATCGCCATACGGCAGTAGTAACAACTCATCTTTCAGATAGGCGTCGATATCGAGTCGTTTATAATAATCACTCATTTCCTCTTTGGCAGGATGTGTCGATCGAGGCATGTAGAGATAAGAAATCGCATAATAAGCGAAATCAAAATCCACCAAAGTCCGAAAGAAGGTGTCAAATTTCGAATTTCCGGTTCTCGCCGACCTCCCGATTTTAACAACCTCATTTTTAAAAGCCTCTACTTCGGGAAAGAAGTCCACATACGTACTCATTCCACCCAGGTTAGTCCCTTTCTCTTTAAAGTTGGCAACCTGTTTATCCCAAGTGTATAAAGTCTGATTCTCTTTCGTATTCTTTCCCATTAACTCGTATCCCCCTTTAGTCAGTCTAAAGCTTAAGGACTCGCCCCCTTTTACATAAAAACGGCTCAATCCCTGCTGCCCTTGTGTAGAACCCGTCCCCACGAGATACAAGCCCTCATACTCAGGAATAAAGCGAAAAGCAAAAGCCCCCTGACTATTCGGCATAGCAGTTGCGATTTCGACCAATCGGCCATTATACACCTTAAATAAACTAATTTCTTTCAACGGTGTGACCTCGGTCACACCATTAATATTCGTTGCTTTTTGGGCACGCAGCGTTGTAATTCCCAACAGCAAGATTGCAATGATATATAGATACTTCATTCTTTCTTCTTTTTACCAACCTAGCGGTACTTCTGCTTCCGTCACATCAGCGACCTTTCCAAAACCATCAAAAGATAATAGGCTCTTGAATGCCCCATTAAATTGCGGCGCCTCCCACACATCCACTTTACCCGAAGCCTGTGGCTGTGATGGATCAAACGTAGCTACCACCAGGCCTATAGTCGAAGGAAGGAAGCGCTTGCCATGGGTTTTCTCATTTCTAGGGTTGGTCACTGTAGCGTATGTTACATATATACTACGCAGGTATTTGAACGTCGAAATCTGCCTATTACCATAGTCCTTCATCAAGGTTGTTGTCTTCTCGCTTGGATCGTATTGGTATATTTTACCTCCTACCACATATTGAAGGTAGCCGTAGCGTTGATCCACTTCAAAATGTGTTGCTTGCGCTATTCCTGGAATATGCGTTATTTCATCCCAAAACCGCGCGGCGAAAGTTTCAGTATTGGTCATCCGAGCCAAAAAGAACTTATTGTCCTTGGTCAGCACCGCATAAGCCTGACCGCCAAATGCTACAGTTTGGTTCATCCACACCAGATCCATCCCCACATTATTTGGATTGAATGCCGAATTGTTCGCATTGTAGGGCAATGGAGAGCTTGCTGTTTGCAACATGTCACCATTTCTTATGAAACGTTTATTAGCTATGTCATACATAAGGCACCCCATAAGAAAACCAGGATAAACAGCAACAGAAGAAGATACCTTTATATGCTTCCCATCCGATAGCCTATTAACTGGAGTACCTACCGACCATTGAAATGTTGGATTTTTAATATATACATCACTTCCTTTTACGACATAACCTGCAGAGGGTTCTGTCGGTCGTATCGCATCGATAGTTTCAAACTCAGATGGCCTTGCTGTCTCAAATTTGAACGCGTATTGTTCATTCCAGATAAAGCCATCAGTCAGGTTAATCTTTTCCGTGCGTTGGTCAGTTCCGATATACACCATATACTTAGCCCCTGTTCCACTGGCCTCAGTTTGGTTATTCCAAGTTGTAATAAACTTTGGTTTACCCTCTAGATTAATCTGCTTACCGGAAAGGTCCTTAATATTTTCCTGAAAATTACGATGTGCCTTAGGATAGGTACCTGTAGCATGATCGTACTCAAAGAAGTCAATCCTCGATTTACCATTATCTTCCGCCAAGATCATCCATCCGCCGTTATATCCTGCTGTAATCTGCATCTTAAACTTTTTTGTCCAGCTAATATTGCTTTTCTTTTCTTTAACGGTATAATACACCGTATATGTACCGAAGCCCAAGGGTATCGCTTCATCTAGATTAACATGTTCTCCTAGAATAACAGGTTCTTTGTTCATTCCTACCTGATATGCCGTCCATCTATAAGTATAATCGTCCGTATTCACTTCCCTACCCGAAGACAACTTGATTACAGGTTCAATCTGTGGATTAGTAGCTGTTTTAGCGATGTACAGCTCTTCAAGGTTTGTTATAAAGAGACTATCTATAGTCGTGTATTCATAATTGCCCAAATCTTTTTTGCATCCTACAAATACAACAACAAGAGCCAATAATGCTATATATTTTGCAACTGTTTTCATTTTTCTAATTTGAGTTATTATTGCTAGGTCCCATTGTTATTTCCTTACCATTTTCATCTCGATGAACACGCCCTTCGGAAGCTTCTTTCGCTAGCCAATAGGACATATATGAGCCCCAAAACGACAACTTAGCTACAGTAAAATACTTATCAGCAACATATTGTGGGTTAATAAAGTGCTCTAGGTCTTCGTCAAACAGTTCGACGATAAGGTTCACTTTTGCGCCGGAGTATTCTCCCAAATACCCTTCAACCTGAACTTTCTTCGCAATCCATAAGTACGGTTTATCAAATCTATTGTCCGCTACAACGCGAAATTTTAACACCGATGTCTTTTTCTGTAGATTATCTCTCCAGCGATAAGCAATATTGGTATTAAAATTTTCATTCGGAACGAGTTCAAAAGCAGTCGAGAGCGGAGCGAGTTTCATTTCCTCGGCTTTCAGCACCTTAAGCTTGATGATACCTTTGTTTTTTCCGGCAGGAATTATCAAACGATCTGTCAATATCTGATAATGTATATTTTCCTTCAGCGTTCCCTCGGGATCAATTTTTATTTTGAATTCCCGATCTGCCCTATGTGTCGGCCCTGCGACCGATACGGATATACTATCTATTGCAGAAGTGACTCCCACAGGCATAAAGCCAAACTTAATGCTTAGACTATCTAAGGGTATTGTATTAGCCCCCGTTCTATATAGTTCTGTAAAATAAATAGACGCTCCATTTTCACTTTCATCAAACACGTCGAGCGACTGTTCCTTACAAGAGTAAAAAATAATGGCAGCAAATACTACATACAAAAATTTTATTTTATTCATAATATGTCAGGTTATCGATTAGCTAATTCTTCTTCTGGAATTGGGACTACCCAAGCGGTATTCGGTATATTACTGTTACCCGTAGTCAGTGAAGAAAGTACTGTCTCTATTTTTTTCCGCTTATAGTAGTACCACAACTGCCCTTCTCCATAAAACTCTTTTCGATATTCTTTCAGAATTTCATTATCCAGATTTGTCGTCGTTGTGAGTGCAGTCAGCCCTCTAGCATTCAGCACTTTATTCAAATAAGCAAGTCCTGTTGCCGGTGTGGGGTCCGTTTCGGCCAAGATATAGTACATTTCACTCAATCGGATGAGAGGAATCAGGTTACGTTGTTGTTCTACCCCCACGCGTTTATCCGCGATATCACTGTACTTAAAAAATACCTCGTGCCCTACTATCGCTGGAGGAGTTTTCCACAAATAAGTATAACGGTAATCCGCTGTTTTTTCCTCAAAGACTCTATTTATGAATTTATGAGGTCCTCCAGCCAAAATATTATCCCCCTGTTCATAATAGAAGTACTCATTGTAGTTGTTGTACAGGTCATTTGAATAGGCTGCAAAAAGAAGCTCCGTATGGAATATCCGGTCTGGATTTTTTGCATCTGCCGTGATTTTGGCCCCTTTTATCCATGGAAATAGATCAGATTGCTCGACGACTTCTTTGGCAGCCTGATGTGCCCCCACCTTATCTTTTCTATACAATAGCGCCCGCGCTTTTGTTCCCAACACCGCATAATAGTTGAAACGGTGGTTGTTCTGCTCCTTATAACCTAAACTCTTCACAGGATCATCCTTCATTAGAGACAATGCTTCATTGAGATCCATTAGCACCATATCTATCACCTTATTCGCTGGAGACAATGGCTGCACTTCTACATTTGTCGCTCGGTAATAAGGGATAGCATGGAGTGTCGAATCGGCGCTATCATACACCGGCCCATACAGACGCAACATATCAAAATGTAGAAATGCCCGCAGGCCCAACAGCTCTCCTTTCATGGTATGGAGCCGATCGTGCTGCAGTACCGCCTCCCCTTTGGTATCTATGGCCTCTATCAATTTGTTGATATTAGCGATAGCAACATAAGCATCCCCCCAAATCGCTTTTATACGAGGTTTGACCACCTTGGTTTCTCCATACTCATAGCGACCTAAAGCGGCCAATGCATGTGTGGCAGCACTGTTGGTCATGTACAACTGCGCCAATATATCTGGAATAGTCAAGGTAAGATTATCCCCATAGAGGTTGTTTGACGATAATTTGATATACACGCCATTCAGCGTCTCTTCAAATCCCTGTGCCGTCGAAAAAACCTGCTCTTCGGAGAATCGATCCTCTGGCTGTACATTTAGCCATTTGGTACAAGAACTAAAAGCCAGCCCTATAGAGCACGCAATGATTAGTTTAATATTCTTTAGTTTCATAATATTCTATTATTGAAAGTTTGCCGACAAACTGAACGACACTGTACGGGCAAATGGGTAACTGATACCGCGCTCTCTTTTTACCGTAGACAGTCTAAAAATCTCATTCACATAACCTGTAAACCGGAGGTTGCTCAATCGTGCAGATTGCATCCATGCTCGATTACGCAACTCATACCCTACGCTTGCAGACTCCAATGAAAGTGTGTTTTCCTTTTGCACAAAACGCGAAGATGGTTGGGTCGACTGGTCTACGTTTGATGTTGATTCATCCCAATCATTTAACTGGATTTTTCTAAACTCCGCAATATCTCCCATCTCTTTCCACCGCGAATAAAGCGCACGTCTATCCTGATTGCTATTCACCATATCGCTCCAGTTGATATTTTCTACTTTATTGAACAGTGCCGAGTTAAAGGCTCCTTGGTTAAGGATATACCTAAAATTGACTCCCATGGTAAATCCTTTGAACGAAAAATTACTGCTCAATATTCCCTGAAATTTAGGTGCAGAATTGGCCGCAACGACCTCATCTTCCCAATCATACTGGAAGGTATAAGAACCGTCCTTCTTTCTAAAAACTTCGTTTCCTGTAGCTGGATCTATCCCCAAGGAAGGCACAGCCCATATATCATTGGGTGATCCGCCATCGCGATATTTCATCAAGGTACGGCTATCACGCAGGCTTCTATTCAACGTCTCCAACACACTTCTGAATCCGGAATAGGTTTGTTTTACCGTCGAAGAAGTAAGCCCTAAAGTCCATACCACACGCTCTGAAGGTCTATAGATCGGCGAATATCGCGTAATAAGTTCCAAACCGTCTACAGTCAATGCTCCCGCATTTATAGGATAGTTGGACAATGCTGTTGAAGGTGGCAAGGTAATACCGACAACAAGCGGATCCGTAAACTTCCGGTAAGCGTTAACCTGTACCGAAACCCTATTATTGAACAAGTTAGCATCAAGTCCTACACTTGTCTGTCTCGTACTCTGCCATTGCAGGTTTGGATTACCTAATGAAGACAAATACAATCCCTGCCCCGAATAATTATAATCTTTGTAATAATCGTAGGTACTGATTGAAGTATAGCTGGCAAAGCTTTGATTTCCAGTAAGACCTATATTCGCTCGCAGACGCAATAAATCGACCCATGTCAGTTCTTTTAGAAACTCCTCTTGGTTCAGGTTCCAGCTCAGTCCTGCCGAAAAGAAAGGTGAGTACACATTATTCGTTCCGAAGGAAGTCGAGCCATCATAGGTCAGCGATAGATCGGCATTATAACGTCTATCGTACGAATAGTTGAAAGAACTCACAATAGAATTCCTGCGACTGACGCTCGATGAAGCTTCTGGTCTACCATTAGGCGCATATCCGTAAGCAAATCTCGGATTACCGTTACTATTGGTCGGAAATCCTACAGCCAAGAAACCTGCACTCGTATTATCCAGATCACTCACTTCAAACCGTAACACAGCATTGACCAAATGCTTTCCAAATGTCTTTCCATACTGCGCTCCCACATTGGCCGTATAACCAAAAGACTCTCTATTTCTTGAACGCAGTGTTCCACGTTCCAATATAGCTGTCTTATCAAAACTCAAATCCAATGGCGAAAGAAATCTTTCCGACTTCGTATTGAATTTTTTGACTTGTATCGACGACTCCAACCTTAGATCATTGTTTAGCTGGTAGATCGCCTTAAAGTTATTGGTCAGATCGAAATTCCTAGACCGATCAAAATTACTCAGTGTAGTGGCGTACAACGGATTATGGATATATGTTGTTTCCGTGGTTTCATATTGTTTAAGTTCTGCAAGATACCGTACGGAAGCATCTTTTTTCTCGTAATAAGGATTCGTATTGACCCAAGTGGAGAATTCACCGTACGAAGACTCCTCACTTTCGAAACCACTCAGATAGAGCTGATTGATAATGTTTACCTTTCCTGCACGGTAACCAAGATTCAGACGGGCGCCCCAGTTCTTACCCCCCGAACCTTTCATCACGCCGTTATAATATTTATAATCCCCACCTATAGAATAGGTCAGCGCATTCTCTCCCCCACTCACCATCAACGAGTGCCGTTGCGAAAAACTAGTCTGCAACGGTTCATTCAGCCAGTAGGTATTTACCCCACGGGCTAGCTCCTTCTGATAAAATGAGTACAACGAGTCCAGCTTCTCCTGTTTTTCCCAGCTATCATTACGATAATGCCTTGTAAATCTTCCGGAGAGACGTTCAAATTCGATTTTCTCCGTAGCATTCATCATATTATACCCTGATAGATCAGGAAACTGTATATTCCCATCCGTCGTATAATTGAAAATCAGCTCACCAGCTTTAGGTCTAATCGTCTCGATAACCACCACTCCGTTAGAGGCACGGGAACCGTATGCGGCAGTAGAGGCGGCATCCTTCAATAACGTCACCGAAGCGATACGGTTGATGTCCAGATCCACAATAGCTTTCAGTGAAGTCTCAAAACCATCTAATATAAATAAAGGCTGGTTCGGATCCGACGAAAACTCATCACGCAGTCCTTCTGTCGAAATACTAGTCTGGCCACGGAGCTCGATAGTAGGTAACGCATTAGGGTTTCCTCCGGCAAGATTATTCTCCATGATCAAAAATGAAGGATCCAATGTCTTCAAGGATTGCAATACATTGGTATTAGACACCGCCTTGAGTTCTTCACCATTAAAAGATGAAGTAGCTCCTGTAAAGGTCTCCTTCCGACGTTCCATCATTCCTGTGATGATGACCTCCTCGACCTCATTTTCTTTACTCTTTAACGTAATACGCACCAGTTTATCCGCACCTTCCAATATCACTTCACGTGTCTCATAGCCGAGATAAGACACGACCAGTATTTCACCGGCCTCTCCTCCTGGCAATACAAAGGAGCCGTCTTTCTGTGTAGTTACCGCTACCGATGGTTTCGATTTCAGGCGCACGTTTACCCCTGGCATACCCTTGCCTTGCTCATTCAAGATCTGCCCTCGGTACTGCTGCGCCTGAGCAGTATTTACAGAAGCCTTATTTCTCTCTCCTGAAGCAACCATCTTTTTGATAACGACCGTTTTATTCACAATCTCGTAATCCAATCCATACGGTCTCAATATGGATTCCAAGACCTGGTTCAAATTGGTATTGCTAAAAGACACTCCTCTTTTCTTGAAATTGGCAACATCCACATCCTTATAGAAAAAACTATAACCAGATTGCTTTTCCATCTGTTGGAATATCTGCTTAATAGATGCGTCCTTCAATTCCAATGTAATTTTTTGTGCATGGATAGACATAGGCAACTGCAACAAGGTCGTCGATAGCAGCACAACAGAAAGACGTATCTTCCAACTGCTCTTTCTTACAGACAACTTCGTGCTATCACCTAAAAATTCTGCTTGTGCTCGTGCTTTTTTGACCGGCATTGCTGCGAGGATCTCTCCCGGCCCCAATTCTATTGGGCGAGCTTCACTGTACTCTTGCATTAGGTTAGTTAAGTTAATTATGTGATTAAAAATGATTATTTACGACGTTCGATCTCTTTATGTTTCAGCTTGTTTTCTGAGATCTTAAAATGGATATCCGCTACTGCCAATACTTCCAATACTTTAGCGAGATCCATTTCTTTACTTATTTTACCACTGAATCGCTCTTTGGCTCCAGATTCATCAGACTTGATCTGCAGGTCATACCAAAGCGCCAATTGCTGCATGATTTCATTAGGAGTAGCATTATGAAACACAAAAGAACCATCCTTCCAAGCCATATATTCTGCTGCTTCGACCGATTTCTTTACCATCTTACTCCCTAAAGCTACGACCTGCTCATTGGGCAATAAGGACACAGTCTCACTGCCTTTCTCAACCTGCACACGCCCTTCCATCAACGTGGTACGCTGCACCGCAGCATCATACGCTGATATGTTAAAGTGCGTACCCAGCACCCTCACCTTTTGATCGGCAAAAGTCACCACAAAAGGCTGCTTATCATCTTTAGCGACTTCAAAATAGGCCTCCCCTTGTAAATGCACCTGTCGTTCTTCCCCCACAAATCTCGAAGGAAATGAAAGCACACTTTTTGCATTCATCCACACTTTAGTACCATCGGGCAGACTTATCCTAAATATGTTTCCTTTGGGTGTACTTACAACGTTATTTACGATTCTATCGGACGAGCTATTATAGATAAGTTCTCCATCGACAATACGTTGTGCCTCGCCCACCGCTTGATTCACACCGCTATCCGTAGATAGAAACACCACTTTGCCATCTTCGAAAGTCAGCTTAACGGAGTCTTTTATAGGTTTAATCTGTGCTATTGTACCACCATCCAGTTCCCTGAAGACATAGTTGGTTGTATAGTGCAAGTAGCCCCAAGCAGCAGAAAACACGACGGCTATACCCGCAGCAACCTGCATTGCCGGTCGCATATACATCCTTCTTAGCGGAGATTTGTCCTTTTCAATATTAGCCAACAACCGCGAGCGTATCCTTGATCCGCTCTGCTCTTGTTGCACAGGATCTGCAGACAGCCCCTCCTCCTCAGCATCAAACCAACTGCTCAGGTCAGACCATTCTTCTTTACTTTCAAATCCTTTAAAGTAAGCCTTGAATATATTTTTATTTTTTTCAGAAAGCGGCATATAACTTATTTTTCGGGTTACTTACATTTATAGTGACCTCAAATAAGACAAGCACCTACGTGGAAAGTAAAATTTATACGTAAAAATGGAGAAATGTATAAAACCCTCTGGTTTTCAGACGGATTCTTTTTATCGCTTTGTTGATTTGATTTTCAACAGTACTCTTAGACAATCCATATTCCACAGCAATTTCATCAATTGTTTTGTGGTTGAATCGACTTTCTTTAAATATAAGTTTACACTTTTCAGGCAAATTCTCAATCTCTTCGTGGATAAGATCCAGAATATACCGGTAGTGAAGCCTATCTTCTAGGGGAGGCTCAGGCAATACCTGCTCCATATTATCAATCTCTACATACTTCTTTTTTTCTTTATCGAGGTACTTGAACGTTAAATATCGAGCCCCGCTCATTAAATAAGCGGACATATTCAGTACCTCATGAATTCGGCTTCTATTTTTCCAGATACTCAGGAACAAATCATGTACGATATCCTCTGTGGCCTCGACCTGTTGGATTTTGCGATATACTTTGTTATATACCGGTTGCCAGTAGTGTTCATAAAAATCGGCAAAAGCCTGCTGATCACCAGCCGCCAACCTATCAATCCAAGAAGGGTCAACAATTGCTTTAGCCATATCAAAACCGAATAGATAACCACAAAGATAAGAAACCACCACCAAACAATCTCTACCTCCTTTCTGTTTATTAGTTATAACATCATTAAAATACAAGCAACTATGGAAATAACAGCAGCAGTTGTCAAGCAAAAAGGAGGATCTTTCGATCTCGAAAAAATACAACTCGATGCTCCCAAGAGCGATGAGGTACTCGTCAGAATTATCGCATCAGGGACCTGCCACACCGATATGGCAGCACGCGACCAACTTATGGGTACACCTACATTTCCCGTTGTACTGGGACATGAAGGCTCGGGTATCATCGAGCAAGTCGGCGAGAACGTACACCACCTACAAGTCGGCGACCATGTCGTGCTGACCTTTGGTTACTGTGGCGATTGTGGCAAATGTCAGCGTGGACTACCTGCCTACTGTGAAAATTTCCTTCCTCTTAATTTTGGGGGCAGCCGCATGGACGGATCTCACAGTCATCACCAAAATGGCAAGGGAATACAGGACAATTTCTTCTCCCAATCCTCTTTTGCGACCTATTCCATTGCTCATAAAAACAATGTGATTAAAGTCCGTAAAGACGCTCCTCTGGAACTACTAGGCCCCTTGGGCTGCGGCATACAGACCGGTTCAGGAGCCGTCCTCAATTCACTCGCAGTTACTGCTGGTGAGTCGATTATTATATCCGGTACAGGAGCGGTTGGCCTCGCAGGCCTGCTGGCTGCTAAAGCAGTATCTGCAGGAACTATTGTAGCGGTCGACATCAACGAAGAGCGACTAGCCTTCGCCACCAAACTTGGAGCTACCCATACCATCAACAGCAAAAAAGAAGATGTCACAACTCGACTTAAGGAGATTGCCCCCAAAGGTTTTGACTATGGTTTTGATACCACAGGTATTCCTGAAGTCATCCAAAACTCACTAGCTACATTAGCCTCGCACGGAAAAATGGGAATAGTCGGTGTTGCAAAACGACCACTTGAACTAGAGATGAACAGTTTCGTAGCTACAGGCTTACAGATCATCGGCATTGTAGAAGGAGACAGCGTACCCAATGTCTTTATTCCACGATTGGTCGATATGTATATGAATGGTCAATTTCCATTTGACAAATTGATCAAGACCTATGCTTTCGAAGATATCAATCAGGCCATAGAAGATTCAGAGACAGGTAAAACTATAAAGCCCGTCCTTCTCATTGGCGATTACAAAGGCTAGTATTGACGGAAGAAAGCGCCTGCGTCCAAAATCATTATCGACTTTTGGATGCAGGCGCTTTTAATTTCACAACCCATACCTTACTTTTATCCCCTCCTTTGGTTTTATCACAGCAGGTGTTATATTTGCTTATTCACGAGCTGACCATTCTACATATTATGTTCAAGTGTATATAATTAGCCTTCTTTAGCATTTTTAAATCGGATAAATGAACCTGCTGGACAACAATAGCGAATTAGACTACCTACACCGACTTCGAAACGGGGACCAGCGCGCCTTTATTTATTTTTACGACACCTTCAAACTGCCCATCTACCGCAAATTGCTCAAGATGGTACAAATCGAGTCCCTCGCCGAGGAACTAACACAGGATGCATTCGTCCGGATATGGGACAAGAGAGAACTGATCGACCCCGAGCAATCCTTCAAATCCTACCTCTACCGTATTGCACAACATATCCTCTATGATTTTTACCGTAAGATTGCACGGGACGAACGCCTACAAAACGAAATACGACAGTTTGTAGTACAAGACCACAATCCTACGGACGAGGCTTTATTTTTAAAAGAAACACAAAACATCCTGAATCAAGCCATAGACAATCTATCTGAACAGCAACGACAGATTTATACCCTCTGTAAACTTGACGGAAAATCCTATAAAGAAGTATCCTTATTGTTGGGCATCTCAGTACACACCATCAGTACCCACATGACCAGAGCTTCCAAAAAGATTCAGGATTTTATGACCAAGCACCAGCACCTTATCCTCATCACAGGAATATGTTCAACGATTTTAAAATAATTTTTCACCCGATGTAG
Organism: Sphingobacterium paucimobilis HER1398; assembly: GCF_000416985.1. Taxonomy (GTDB): domain Bacteria; phylum Bacteroidota; class Bacteroidia; order Sphingobacteriales; family Sphingobacteriaceae; genus Sphingobacterium; species Sphingobacterium paucimobilis. The sequence continues at coordinate 57,304 of NZ_ATDL01000020.1, read as the reverse complement.
TGATTCTTCTTTTTCAAAACGTAATAGCATTATAGACCCTAAATTTTATAAAAGCTAACATTGGAAAAGAACCACCATATCCGAGCCCTATTCAATAGGTATATGCGCCGAAGGGCATCCGAAAAAGAGACGGATGAACTATTCGACTATTTTGGCAATGCCTCTGAAAACGACTTACGTCAGCTGATCGATGACACTCTAAGCGATTCGGGAGAAGATACTTCCGAAGCATCGACCATAGAGCAAGATATTTTAACCCGCATCGACACTCGTATCCACGGTCACCTGGCACCGGTTACCATCGAGGAAGATACTACGCCCCTATTCCGTAAGCGCCTATCAATTGTACGTTGGGCCGCAGCAGCGGCTGTGTTTATCGTCGCCAGTTGGGGCCTGTCCCAATATTGGCTATCAGCTCCCGAACGTGATAGAAATGTCAACGAAACTTCACTGCTTAAGGCTGATCAAGAACCAGGGCGCTCACGCGCAGTATTGACATTGGCCGATGGGCAGCTCATTGAACTGAAAGAAAGTGAGGAAGGGATCACCATCACTGGCAATGAGGTAAAATACAAGGACGGTCCCAGTGTAGCTGAGGTCACTTCCAACACCCGCCTAAATACCATCAGCATTCCTCGTGGCGGTCAATACCGCATCACATTGGCTGATGGCACCAAAGTATGGCTCAATGCCGCCTCTACGTTACGCTATCCAACTGCTTTCCCCAATAAAGAACGAATTGTAGAATTAGATGGTGAAGGATATTTTGAAGTGGCAAAAAATCCGGACAAACCCTTTAAGGTTATCAGCAAAGAGCAGGTAGTACAGGTATTGGGCACACATTTTAATATCAATACCTATGCAGACGAGTCCAATATCAAGACGACACTCCTCGAAGGATCAGTACAAGTCACATCGCTTCATAGTCAACAATCCGTCAAGCTTTCACCGGGTACACAGTCCGTGCTGACCCCCCAGGGCGTACAGATCCGTGAAATAGATACCGATGCTGTAATGGCCTGGAAAAACAATGACTTTATTTTTAGAGGGCAGAGCCTCAAGACCACGATGCGCCAACTGGCCCGCTGGTATGACGTAGAGATTGAATACGCCGACAATGCCCCTATACACCTAAAAATCGGAGGAAATATCTCTAGAAAAAACAACCTATCCAGCGTACTTAAAGCTATGGAATCGACCCATAGCGTCAAATTTGAGTTTGATGGAAAAACTATACTAGTCAAATAAACACCTAATGATGAAAAAACAGAGAAGCCCATAACCTAGACACGTTTTCCAAAAAAAACCGGAAGTGCTCGTAACACCTCCGGGGCTAAACAGGAATACAGAAAAAAATTGAAGACACAATTTACTAACTAATTATCCCATTCAAATGTATAAATTTTTTATCACAAAATACGGGGGAAGGGACTCCCATGCCTCTATTAGGAGAGCTATCCGAATTATGAAACTATCCACAATTCTCTTGCTTATAGGCACTTTCCAGCTCCATGCTGTCACACTCGCACAACGGGTGTCCTTGCGTGCCGACCGTATTTCGCTCGAGCGTACTTTTGGAGAGATCAAAAAGCAAACAGGTTATGATTTCGTCTATGACGAATCTTTGATCAAAAGTGTAGGCCCCTTAAATCTAAATATCCAGAACAAAAGCTTAGAAGAAACGCTCGATCATCTATTGAGCTCCCACCAACTGTCTTACAGCATTACGGACAAGATCGTCACCGTGCGAGGCAAAGAAAGCCGAAAAGCAACTTTAACCGATGGTCGTCAGCAAGGTATTGTCATCGGTACCGTCAGGGATGAAAAAGGCAATCCACTAGTGGGCGTGACCATCGTCATCGAGGGACAAAACAAAGGAACACAAACCGACAACAAAGGGGGATTTCGTATAGAAGCGGCTATTGGCGATCGGCTCAACTGCAGGCTATTAGGCTACTATCATGAAATCAAATCCATTGAAAAATATGGCCCTGGTATTATCGTCGTACTGAAAAACAGAATTGAGAGCCTTGATGCTGTGGCTGTCGTCAATACTGGTTATCAAAAAATATCCAAAGAACGCAGTGCAGGGTCGTATGCCAAGCCCGATATGAAAGTGTTAATGGAAAGATCCGGTACAATAGATATCATCCAGCGTCTAGACGGGCTCATTCCAGGCTTAGTTATCAATAACTCCTCTAGTCCTACTAACGGGCCTGTTGGTAGCAGCAGCAGCGGCAACTCGATTATGATACGTGGCCTCAACACCTTAAACTCGAGCCGCGAGCCACTAATCGTGCTAAACGGAGTACCCTCTAGCGATATAAGCGCCATCAATCCAAATGATGTAGAAGACATCACCGTCCTAAAAGATGCAACAGCAGCCTCAATCTGGGGCAGTAAAGCCGCCAATGGTGTCATCGTAATCACTACAAAAAAAGGAAAGAACAAGGAGGCCATCCAAGTAAATTACAACGGTTTTATCAATTTTCAGGGAAAACCCCAAATCGAAAAACTCAATACACTCGATAGCAGAGCATTTATACAAGCGGCCAAAGACGTGTTCGATCCAGTGCTCAACAATTACGCCTCTATATCCAGGCCTCAAAGCGGAGGATTGGCCCCTATCATGCCTCATGAAACAATCCTATACAACCTTGAGAATCTATCCCAGGAACAAGTAGATGCCAAACTCGAGGCACTTGCCAATCAGAACGGTATAGCACAAGCGAAAGACCTTTTTTACCGCAATGCAGTGTTGATGAATCACAATATTTCACTTTCTGGAGGTACAGAGCGTTACAACTATTATGGTTCAGGAGCCTACATTGATAATAAGAGTAGCAAAATTGGCGACAAGAATAAAAACTACAGTATCAATCTAAATCAGAGCTATACCTTTAATAAGTGGCTTCAATTGCACTTGATTACTGATATCAGCAACAAAGACATTGTACTGAGCAATGCAATACAGCCCACAGCTGCGTTTTTGCCCTATGTTTTATATAAAAATGCAGACGGTAGCAGTGCTGATCTTTCTTGGCTCTACCGAGATGAAAAAAACCGAAAAAACTACGAACAACTCAGCGGTACCAGTCTGGGATATGCGCCACTCGACGAAATAAATACAGGAAACACCTCCAACAACATCTGGACAGCTAAAATAAATAGTGGAGTAACCGTCAACCTACTGAAGGGGCTGAGATATGAAGGTGTATTCAGTCTGAGCAAAATGCAGTCAAAGACTATCAATGATCTAACCCAGGACAACTATGATGTACGCTCTGAATTAGTATCCTTTACGCCACTGGATGGTTCAGCCCCTTATATTTCTAATAAGGGAGGAAGACATACCAACTCTTTTGGAAGTCAAAAGAATTGGACCGTCAGAAACCAGTTTGTCTATGACAACACCTGGCTTGAAGGCAAGCACAGTCTTATCCTATTGGCCGGTCAAGAGGCTCAAGAACAGCTCTACAATACCAACCGTTCCGTAGTAAGGGGGTATAACAATCAATTGATGACCGTAGATTACTTAGACTACAAGTTGTTATCTACCGGTGTCAACAATGTAGTGATGCCCACAAGCTCCGATGGTACAAGCAGATTGACTCCCGATTTTTATACAGAGGGGGAAAGCCTCGTACGAATTACATCCTACTACGCCAATTCAGGCTATACTTTCGACAATAGGTATACCATTAACCTCGCGTCTAGAATTGACCAGTCTAATTTATTCGGGAAGGATAAATCAGCACAAAACAAACCATTATGGAGTGTCGGTCTAGGGTGGCAGATCGGAAAAGAGCGATTTATGGAACAGTTTAATTGGCTAAACCAGTTGGGACTGCGAACCAGCTTTGGATTAACTGGTAATTCTCCAAATCCAGGAGAAGCAGCATCACAAGACATCCTAGCAACACTTTATGCCGGCAACGCTGTAGTTTATCCAGAGGGAGTCGGATTGGAACTGGCAATGCCTGCCAATAAAAAACTCACCTGGGAGACGACTAAGACCTTCAACTTTGGAATTGATTTTTCTCTATTGAACAATCGGATAAGTGGAAGCGTGGATGTCTATGACAAACATACCCAAAATCTAATCGCCCCTATGTTTGTAAATCCACTGACCGGATTCTCTACTATTACAGGTAATGCGGGCAACCTGACCAACAAAGGTTTAGACATTAACCTCACAACAGTCAACATCTCCCATAAAGACTTCAGTTGGAGCACTTTGCTGAATTTAGGCTATAATAGCAACAAGCTTACCAAGATTAATCGGGAACGCCCGATCACAAGAGGAGATCAATTGATATCAAATCCTTATGTCGAAGGATATCCAGCATTTGCGGTATTTTCTTATCATTATGCAGGCCTAGATCAAGTTGGAGATCCACAGATCTATTTGCAGGACGGTTCCATCACCAAACAACGTAGCGTCACAACAGTAGATGACATGCGGTACATGGGTACATTCCAACCAGTATGGTCCGGGGGATTGACCAACCGTTTTACCTATCGCAATCTGTCCCTAGCGGCCAACATTGTTTACAACCTCGGTCATGTTATGAGACGAGATGTAAACACCCTTTTCGGCGGACGTGGCCTCGTTGCCAATCAAGGTTACTTTGCAATGTTCACTGGAAACGTCAATGCAGAATTTTCTGACAGATGGAAAAAACCAGGGGATGAATTGATAACGGATATCCCTGCATACACAACCTCTTCTACCTCATTGGCTCGTGGTAATATGAGTTACTACACCAATGCCGATCGAAATGTACTGAACGCATCCTATATCAAACTGCGTGACATCACTTTAGGATATAAACTACCGACACCAATCACAGACAAATTACGGACGCAAGCAGTTACTTTACGTTTGCAGGTATCCAACATTATGCTCTGGAAAGCAAACTCGGTAGGTATTGATCCCGAATTTTTAGATGCCTATGGAGGTTGGGATGGTTCTGCCACAATTTTAGGAATATACCAAGGTGGATACCGCAAAACCCCAATCAATCAAGGCACAGTAACTCTTGGAGCAAGTATTTCTTTTTAGCCTAATCTTTACGAAAATGAAAAATATCAATATAAAAGCATGTTTATTAGCAATCGTAGCCTCAGTTATTCTGCTAAATGTCGCCTGTAAAAAGAGCTTCTTGGAGGTCGATCCCAGAGGAAAACTCATTGCTAAAAATACAGACGATTACAATCTACTACTCAATAATGCGTCCTATTTCATCAATTTTGACTACCCTCAAATTGTATTAGGAGACGAAATCGTTTCTGTAGAACCCTATTATTCTAACATTTGGTCTCCAGAGGCTAAGTTACTCTTTCAATATGCTGACAACATATACCTATCCACGGCCAATCCCGCTGAATCGGCAGAGTTTCTTAAAATGCTATATTCTTACAATAAGATCATCAACGAAGTCATGGATTCCGAGGGAGGAACGGAGCAACAGAAACTCTCCCTTCATGCCGAAGCACTCACCAATCGGGCTTGGATATACCTTTATCTGATCAACTACTACGGTCAGCCTTATAATGCCAATACCGCAGATAAGGACTTGGGATATTTTATTATCACAGAGTCGGATGTTACAGTCGATCACTTTGAGCGTTCGTCCGTTCAAAAGGTATATGACTTCATCATTAATGATCTGACTACAGCCATTATGCATCTTCCCGAATCCAAGGGAAGCCGCATGCGTGTTTCAAAAAGTGCTGCGGAGGCCCTATTGGGAAAAACATACTGGTTTATGGGCAAATATGATCTAGCCCTGGTTCAGTTTGAAAATGCTTTCGAACATATGCCCAAGAATTATACATTAGCACTGTTCGATTACAAATCCATGTTAGCAGAAAATGGCGAATGGGGCTATGATTCACAGCTCAGTCCTATGCAAGATATAGTCGGTCCAGATAATGAGCCCCGCAATCAAGAAGTACTTTTTTACAAATCGATATTAAGCTCCTACAGCTACTTTGACAACAGCTTTGTTTTATCAAAAGAAACGCTGGATTTATTCAAAACCCCTAACAATTCAGATGAGCGGTTAAAGCTTTATAGCGATCTGATGTCTGGAGGAGATCCTATCGGAACACCTGGCGTAAAGCGAAAAATAGGTTTCCCCTACATTCATATCGGTATTACGCTTCCTGATCTTTTTCTGATGCGGGCAGAATGTCGCGCTCGAACTGGAGATGTAAATGGAGCAACAGAAGACTTGGAGACACTCCGCAAAAGCCGTATGAAAGAAGATGACGCTATGGTCCATATAACCGATCAAGTGGCGTTAACAAAGTATATCATAGAAGAGCGCATTCGAGAGTTTGCACTACAGGGATACAGATGGTTCGATATGCGTCGTCTTTCTGTAGATCCTCTATTCTCCGATCAAAAACACGTCCATCAGGTATTATCCGAGTCTGGAGATTTGGTTCACACCTTCCCACTTAGGCCAGAGAGGCTTACATTGCGCATCCCCGATATTGTCATGGATGCTAATCCCGGTACCGTCAATAATCCTTAAAAAATAGATACGATGAATAACACCTTAAAATACATAACCCTGTGCTTCGGATTGATATCCGCAGCACAGGCGCAGCAATTTAAGATTCAAGGCAAGTTAAGTCCTGCAACAGATCAAAAAATAATACTGCTCAGCTATACGCAAGATGGGCAGGACATTTTGGATTCGGCTGTTGTCAAAAAAGGACTTTTCTCCCTACAGGGCACCGTCACACAACCGGTCAAAGCAGGCCTTAGGCTAAAAGAAGTCGGAGAAAAGATCCAACCTTCTACCATGGACGAGATGGCAGCAATAGACAATCAGGAGTTCTATTTAGAAGGGGGAAAGGTCTCAGTTAAAGGAGTCGATAAGATGAAAACGGCCCAGATTACTGGTGGAGCTACCCAAAGCGATTATCTAGCGCTTCAACAGCAGCTCAAACCATTTCAGGAACAGATGGCTCCCCTCAGCGCCAAGATGCGCGAACTGTTCGAGACAAATGATGAAAAGGGACAAAATGAACTCTTCCCACAACTTCGGGCTATTCGCGTAGAGATGAATAAAGTCGATGATAAGTTTATCAAGTCGCACCCCGACTCTTATGTAAGCTTCGATATGGTCATGTCCCATTTGGGCATGATCAATCCTAAGACCTTTGAGCCCCTGTTCAACGGTTTGAGCGAAAGACTGCGCAATACCGATCAAGCTAAAGTGGCGGCCGAACAACTCAAGCTGGCCAAATTACTGGATATCGGACAACCAGCGATAGACTTTAGTCAGGAGACAGCTGATGGCCATAAAATAACGCTGTCTTCATTAAAAGGCAAATATGTTCTCGTTGATTTTTGGGCTTCCTGGTGCGGACCGTGCCGTGGCGAGAATCCCCATCTAGTCAAGGCCTATGACGAGTTTAAAAACAAAAACTTCGAGATACTGGGCGTCTCTTTAGATAGCAAAAAAGACGCGTGGCTCAAAGCCATCCATGATGATGGCCTTCCCTGGCTTCATGTCAGTGATCTGAAAGGATGGAAAAATGAAGTCGCTACAACCTATGGTGTACATGCCGTTCCACAGAATTATTTACTGGACGCTAACGGTATCATCATTGCAAAAAACCTTCGTGGAGAAGAATTAATAGAACGTTTATCCGAACTTTTAAACAAGTAATACTATGCGATACCTACTCACAATAATTACAATCTTAGGAGGATTTTTATCCGTCCAAGCACAGGATTCCTATACGGTAAAAGTCAAAATAGACAATCCTAAGAAATACACCATGTATTTGGCTTTTCCTTCCGGAGATGACTATACCATCGACACGAGCTATGTCATCGAAAATGGCTGGGCCGTATTCAAAGGAAAAGTAGAGGAGCCTGTACTGGCCAGCCTGGGCTACCGCGGTAATCCGGCTTCAATAATACAGTCCGATATGGGATTTATCCCTGGCCCTTCTCTCAGTTTTTTCCTTTCCAATACCACTATTGAGGTTACCGGAACGGTCGACCAGGTACATATGGCTAAGGTAAAAGGAGGAAAAGAGAACAAGGAATGGGCTTCCATCAAGGAACAACAGAATCTGATCGAGGATCAGAATTGGTCCGGTCTGAAGAAAGCCTATGAAACATTTGCGGTATCCAAGGACTCATCCGTTTTCAAAGAAGCAACGAGCATCAGCCAAGCGAATTCCGAGAAAAACCTAGCCCTTCAAAAAAACTTTATAAAAGCCCACCCGCACTCCCTGGTGAGCATGTACTTTTTATCGACCCTGATCAATGACCTTTCACTCGATGATCTGAAGACACAATTTAACGCATTAGACCAGCAACACAAAAACAGCAACTATGCACTGGCTATCCAGAGCAAGATAGCCAGTATGGAGGCCACAGCTATCGGCAGACAGGCCATAGCTCTACAGAAGGTAGATGTCAACGGCCAACCCGTCAATCTGGAGACGCTAAAAGGCAAATATGTGCTATTAGATTTTTGGGGAAGCTGGTGCGGACCATGCCGTGATTCACATCCCCATCTGCGTGAGTTATATAGCAAGTACCAGAGCCACGGACTAGAAATCGTAGGCATAGCACACGAACAACGTAGCAGTCTCGAAGACAACAAACGCATCTGGAAAAAAGCCATCGCCGACGATCAGATGACTTGGATACAGGTACTCAACAATGAAGGCATAGCACAGTTTGATGCTGTCAAAGCTTATGGCATTACGGCCTTCCCGACCAAGATCCTTTTAGATCAGGAAGGTAAGATCATCGCTCGTTATGTAGGTGAGTCTGCACAATTTGACGAAAAAATTAAAGAAATATTTGGCTTTTAAAAAAAATAGATGAAGAGATTAACATTAACCCTGACCATGGCCGTGATAGCATTCGCAGCGTGTGCACAGCAGGGTATACAATTTGTAGAAGGAACCTGGAACGAGATCTTGACCAAAGCAAAAACAGCGGACAAATTGATATTCATCGATGTATACACCAGCTGGTGCGGTCCCTGTAAACTGATGGCCGCCGAAACATTTCCCCTAGAAAGTGTCGGCAATCTGTTCAACACTTCCTTTGTCAACTACAAGATTGACGCCGAAAAGGGAGAAGGCATCGACATCGCCAAGCAATATGGTGTACGCTCCTATCCCACTTATTTATTTATAGATGGGGATGGAAAGCTGGTATACCGTACATCAGGCTATATGCCTGCCGTTCCCTTTCTGAAGGAAGCAAATATAGCACTGCAGGAAAAAAACGATCCCAAGCCATTGGTCGTATGGCAGGAAGAATATGAAAAAGGCAACAGAGATACCGAGTTTCTGATCGGCTATATGAAAAAGCGCGCCCTATCAAAACTAGCCTCGCCCGAGATTATTGAAGAACTCGTACCCAAGCTGTCTCCGACACAACTTATGGACAAGGAAATACTTGGGGCGATCTATTTCGCAGACCCTACCGTCCAGATTGTTCCAGGCGGACATGGGTTCAACTATCTCTATGACAACCGGGAGAAATTGGATTCTTTGGATCTTGTAAAATACGCTCTGGGTATATTGGAGACCGGAATCAACAACTACTTCCAGAAAAATATCATCGTACAGGAAAGAGAAGACCAGCTGCCCGTCATGATCACATCTTACCGTAAGCTACTAAAAGCATCGGATGTCAATGATGCCGAACAGACAGCTACTGCCAAAGGAGTCGTCATGAAATACTACAACGGCACAAATCAGGTGGAAAAGCTCGCTACAGCAGCGATTGACTACGTGGACAACGGATTGATGAAAACCGATGTCCCCAAAAAAATAGAGTCGGATAAAAAGGCTTTTGAGGAATTTATGAAGCCTTACGTGGAAGGAAAAGCAGATTCCCTGACCGACCCCAATTATACCATGATGAAAAGGCTAATGCGGAATCAAGAGATGGGAAATCTATCGTATAGTCTTCGTGATGCTGCCGAATATATCTACCATCAATCGGAGGATCCAAAAATGTTAAAACGGGCTACAGAATGGGCCAGGCAAGCCAACTCCTATTTCCCTCACTTTTCATCGGCCGCAGTATACGCGGGCTTGTTGTTGAAGAACGGGAACCAGACCGAAGCCGTTAAACAAATGGAAATAGCATGCCAGGACAGCTTTCTAGCCGGAGCAGAAGAGGTAAAAAATCGCCTCGAGGCATCCCTATCATCGATACGCAAAGGCGAAGCTCCCCGCAGTCTTTGGAAGTAAACTTATAAAGGACAACCCCACCGATAGTTATGGTCGGTGGGGTTTTATAAAGCCAAAAATCACCCATACGATAGCGAGCACAGCGGCCACTATAACAAATCCCCAATTCTCCTTAATCTTTCGTGACCAATAACTGCTATACCGCATATTTTCTTCTTGCTCCATCTCCCTTACGATGCTATCTCTTTCCATAGTCACACTCGATTGTTGCCTTTGAGCATGACTTCCCTGCAATATGCCACCCTGTGTCCATAATCCCCATTGTGGGTGATAATAAAGTAGAGAATCTGTCTGCAGCATCCAATAGGACTCACTGCTGTCCTGTTGCTGCCATACCAACCTATCAGACAACTGACGAACTTCTTCCTGTGTCTTGGCATGTACTGCCAGTTGTTCTTGCTTCTGCTTACTGATTCGACAAGAGAAGGTGACAAGGGTGATAAGGATCGTACTGAGGTAAATTCGAGATATCGTAATATTTCCTTCCATAATAGTAATGTTTTATTGTCTTCTATGCCAGACAGGCATGACTCTTTACTTGTTAACTCGATAACTTCATAACTCGTTAACCTGATCAACCCAACCCGCCAATGCATATACCGTCCGCAGATGTCTACGTCGAGATTCCACCCGGTTATTACTATTGCCCTCGATCGTGATCAGGTAATCGTTTGTACGTTCTTTGACCATCCCCACATGATTGATACGTTTCACTCCAGCTCCATATATACCGAACACATCCGCTTTTACCCTCTCACTATCTAATCTTTCAACCTTCTCACCACTTCTCCAATACACCCGAGCCTTTGGAAACAAGGCCGGAGACCATGGGTTACGTGGAACGTCAAATCCAGCTTGCCCATAAACCCAAGACACAAACGCCGCACACCACTCGTAGCCTTTACCAAGATTGGTGTAGCGAAGATATTCTTCGACACGAGGACCATCATTATTGCCCGTGGCTTCACGGACGCCAAGTTCTTTTGAAGCTATCGTTATTATTGATTGACGAATACTAGCAAAAAGAATCTTATCATCTTTAATCTTCATGTCTTCGTCGCCAGACGGGCTCCTTCTTTTTACCAAAAAGAAGCAAAAATCGTCGCTCGAACCTTTTGACCGTACTGTAGTGCCTCCCCCTACTAATGTCAAAAGCTTCACAGGCGACATTAATTTTGGTTGTAAGGGACTACTAGCACTACCTGAATAAAATGGCCTAGGTTGTGAGACTGTTTGAGTTCTTGATGTTTCGTCGTCCAACGACCTAGGGTGATGACTAATAGAAGCAAATCCCTTACATTTCCTCTGTCTATCGCCTACAAACCGAGCTTGCGAGCTCACCGAAGGCGTTTCGTCATCCAACGACCTAGGGTGATACAGCGTTAAGAATATTTTTTGCAGGTCGTTAAAAACATATCGATGAAGTGAAGCGAAGTGCAACGGCTCCGAGATGTTTAGACCTGTCAAGAAATATTTAGCGTCGTATTGCCCAAGTCTTGATTTTTTTTGCTTCGTTTTTTTTATCAAGGAAAAAAATGAAGTCCTCGTCATGGAAAATGACGGATCGGTGTTGGGTGGGACAAATAAAGTAGTATAACCGAACTTTAAAACACTACTACCATCACCATTATCACTGCATAAAGCAGTAAAAAGAAAACCGAAAAATAGATAATACATTGTTGCCATGATGATAGTTGATTAAAATGATGCCCAAACTGTTTACGAAAAGATTTAAACGGATGCCACAGCATCTCCTGCAGCCAGGTACTGATATAGATAGCGAGCCATCCTACGAGCAGCCCAAAGACCGCAACGGTCAGTGTACCAAAGTCCAGCACACCAATAGCCGGGTCGATAAGTTGCAGTACCACCGATAGGCCTACCCAAGCGATGATCAGTAGTAAGAAGCCGAGCTTTAATTTCTGTATAGTTTGTAGACCCCTCCACTGCGGTACCCGAACAATCGGGACACGGCGGGATGACGATATAGTGCCCTGGGTCAGCCATGAAGAGTTGTTTGTTAGTGTTTGCATATTATTAAGATTAAATGTAGAAAACTATGGCCTAGGAAATTGTAGCGTTAATAAAGACCATCATGATCCATAAAAAAAGAATTTAACAGCGAAGCGTCTCAAATACTTTTAGGATCATGATGATCTTTTAGCGTAACGGTTTCCAAGCCTTGATTTCTTTGCATACTTTCTTGATCAAGCAAGATAAGTATGAGCCTTCCCGGCTTGAGGGATTACCTATCTTGTCTTCAGCGAGACCACCTCAGACCAGTCACCTATCCCCTTTTTGTTACGCGCACGGATCCTTAGGTAATACATACAGTTGGGTTTTGCCACCGCATAGATATTTCCTTGGCTTGTACCCGTCTGAAAGTTTTCCTTCCAATCCGGCTGTCCGTCGGCGCCCAACGAATCTGCAATCTCATACTCATAGATCAGCGCCCCTTTTTGTGGTTTGAATTTGACCTGCAGTTGCCCTATCTGCTTACCGTCCGAGAGTTCGCCACCAGTCATCCTATCAGGCACCTCATTAGGTCTCTGATCAGCCTCTAGAATCAATCCCGAACTCAACAAGAGAGACCGCGAGCCCTTACTCAGCTTATTGACATAAAAGGCAATGTCTTTCAAGCTCAATGCGATCAGCTCTTTGGCGTCATTCTTTTCAGCAATCTCCAATAAGCTACCACCACGGCTGGCTTTCTGCCACTTGTTCCTAAAGTCCTTGACCTGGGCTTCTAGGTCAGCCAACTCTACCGGTGGATCGGTAAATGTCAGGTGTGCATTTAGACAGTCGAGCACCTTGCCCGCCAGTGTATTCAGCTCGTCATCTTTCAGACCTGAATAATCCAATACTACTTTTTTCTTTCTCATAGCGTTATTCTTGTGGGACTATTCCCATTATACAATTTGTTTACCGCACGGCACTCCGGATTGCCATGCTCGACAAACATATTGCAATACCCACCCCAAGTTCAATACTCGGACAAAGTCGGACTACTACGGACAGTATGCCCTGCAAACTCGGACAGACTCTCTATAAAACCCCCATAAAAAGTGATTGGTCTTTCGCTTTCAGTGACCACATTATCAGGATCACCGATCACTATAAATGAACAAGTACCCACCTGTCAGGGAAAAGGGGGCACTACATACCAGCCAGTGATCACTATCCAGCGAAAAGTGATCACATTTTATAAAAATGTAATCACCTGCTGTCAATCGATGACCACCCCTTGCCTACAACTGGCCACATTTTGCAAACAAGAAGCCCCTTGCTACTAAAAGGTGATTGCCCCACAGCATCCAGTGACCACTGGAGAACGAAAGGTGATCGCTTCAGCGCATACCGCAACCACTCGACAGCAAGAAGTGAACAGTCGGTTACACCTTGTGGTCAGTGGATCACACCTTGTGGACACTCCGCCCAAAAGAGCGACCACTGCTTCAGAAACAGCAAACACTAAATCGAGACAAGTGACCACGGCACCTCAACTAGCGATCACATCTTAGGAAAGGGCAGCCACGGATCGCCAGACAGGAATCACTCCGCAGCGAATAGGGATCACCCTATAGCAATAAGCAATCACCGGATGCCGACATGCAGTCACTCATCTCGAAGAAGCAATCACTTTTTCCGAGCTTTTTCTACCCGTTCCTTGTTCAGTTTGGAGTAGGTCCATTCCCCCTTTTCACGCCTTACCATCAGTGCCTGCACCTCGCTCTTGAGATAATACTGTCTGTTTCCGATCGTTTCTACAGGAAACAACAATTTTTTGAACACCTGTTTATAGAACGTACTCTTAACAAGATCCAGATAAGCAATGACCCATTGCGTACTTACATGTTCGGGAGGTGCCGATATTTCGGCTTTAGATTTCGATAGTACTGCTGGATCTATTCCAGGATAGACGCGGCACATCAGTTGCTCCATCAAGGAGCATTCTTCTTCATCCAACGATGAATGTTCAACAATCAGATTCAGCAGCAGACGGAGCTGTCTAGACAGACTACTCCCCGGTTGCAGATGGTACTGGATGAGGTCAACAGTAAGGCCAGCAGCATCAAGGATACTTTTCAATTGGTCGATAGTCAACATGCATACACATATTAGACAGGACACGGCGCAGCCCTATGGCCAATAGGCCATGTCATGCCCCGCAAGGTTTATAAATGCAGACAGTTTACAGACAGATCAAAATTATTCCTCTTCTCTCTCCTTCATTATCTTCTTGTACATAGTCGGAGATAGATACAACAAGCCATGTTTAGACTTTATAGCCTGCTGAATACTCTGGAGCTCCGGATATTTCTGTACCATTTTACGCAACACTTCCAACTTGTCCGCAGCTAAGTACACTTTGTTCTCTTGTGCATCCAGCTTTACGACATATTTGCGATGGAGATTGATACCCTTGGATATCTCGAAATAATAAACATCTAACATCGCTTTGATATCTTTTGCCTTTCTGGCATCCTTTACAAGCATGCCATTATTCTTAAGCCTTAGTCCCCTATCCCCTTGCCGTATCAGCATAAAAGTCGCCTCAACATCCTCCCACTGGTCAAGTCTCACGATCTCCATCTGCTGCAATTTATTCCGTTGAGAGGCTATAAGCAACTGCCGTTCTTTCCGCATATAGCTCCTAAAAGCATGATAGAAAACCAGAAATGTCACAGACGCAAACAGCCAACTGCAGACTACCCCCAATTCAATATCCACACACCCCGGTCTCCAATATTCGGCACTGTGTTCATGGGGCATCAGTGCGAAAAGTTGCACCAATAGGAACGGATAGACCAGTTGCAACATAATGAAAAAGAGAAGAGATTTGGAAAGAAACAACGCGACAGCAGAGATACCTGTACGCCTAAGGTAGAAAAAATAGCGCACCGCATATACACAACACAGCTGGCTGATCCACAGCAGAAAAAACCAAAAGACCAACCAGCCCACATAGAATTTATCCCACACAATAGTCACTTCATGCCCTGGTTTTCTATAGATCGTAAGAAAATGAGCACCAAGAAGTGCCGGCACTCCCCATAGGCCCCACTCGTACCGGAGCAAAAAACGTATTGTTTTAAACGGAAGTTCTAAGAATTTCAACGGAATATTTTTCATAAAAAGGAAATCTGGTATCACGCTATAAAACCGTTGAACAACTAGCACTAGACCGATTAAAACCACTTATTTCCTATCTCGCAAATCCAAATTACACCGCAACAACGACCTGTTTCATCGATAATACATTGTCCACCGGGCACACTGACCTACAAAAGGCATTAACTTTACTGTTAAAAGTAAAACCTGAAATTAGTAAAAATTAATAGTAAAGAAAAATAGTACCCATAAGATTAATTGAAACAAAAAATAATGCGTAATTCAACAGGCAGTAAAACACAGAAACCAACACCGGTTATATACCCAGCAGCCCGTTATATAACCCTATCTGATAAACTTTAAAAACACCACTCGATTATGATAATATCCGTTCACACTTTTTTTTTGAGCAGCAGCTCCAAAAGCCATTCGACTTTGCAGAAACATATTATAAAATCCTGAAACAGTAAAGGGGAGTTATGGAAAAATTCAGAAGCCAAGTCGTAAAGCTACTGCAATGCGAAGCATCCAGCAATGCATTACTTAGTATGACGAAAGTACAGCACTTTGATAAAAATAAAATCTATTGTCGCGACAGAGACCGCTGCCAGCAATGGTGCTACGTACTGGATGGATTAGTCGGTGCATTGTATTACTACGAGAACCATCCTCCTTATATGCACTGGATGACATTACCGGGGCAATCATTTACGGGAACCAAACACGAATACAGCGACAGCAGTCATGATCTTGACATATATATCTTAAAAGATACTCGACTGGCAGTGATACACCTTGCCGAGCTGCGCAGACTAATGGAAATTCATGCGCCCATCATGCGATTGATCAATATCCTACGACAGCGACGGTCTACCATAGGTGATCTCAAGCTACGGGTAATGAGCCATCCTCCTACCGAGCGTTACCGAGAGACACTGAAACATCTACCCGCCATCCCTGCAACCCTCAATAACAAGCAGCTGGCACAATACCTAAACATCGATCCAAAGACGCTGTACCGAAGCAGAAGACAAGAACTGGGGCGCTAGATATTATACTACCGTCCCGCCCGATTTATCCCCGATGCACCATCCTACCTTAGCTTCATCAAAACGCAAGTACAACTGACTGAGGATGCAAGGTAATCTGAAGAAAGGGCGCACCAGCCAAAAGGGTACACCGCACAGGCTGTGCCCAGGTGTATAAATAAAAGGCAGCAGCGACAATTATTTTTAATAATCTAAATAAATTGCGATGAGAGCAACAAAAAACAATTGGCTACATGCCATCTTATTTTCGATACTGGGTCTAACACTATCTTTCGGCGTCAAAGCTATTTCTAACAGTAATGACATTTTATCTGTTTCAAAAACAGCAAATACGGAGTTCCGCTATAAGGGTAGCGATACAAGTATTAATAGCATCACTAACCCCTCAAACTGGGAAACCAGTGATGGGACAGAAGAATGTGATTTTGGAGAACTCCCTTGTGTAGTGGCACCGAACATGCCTTCGATAACTAACGAGACACAGCTGACAAATTATCTAAACACACTTTCGCCAAGTGCAGCTGTAGCCTTTGTAGAAGACAATGCAACCAAGCACAGAGATTAAATCTGTGCTTGGCGCAACATTAACGGGGATTCTGTTTCATCCCCGTTAATGCTATAACATCATTTGGAATTGGCAATGCAAATCGTACATCATTCGGAGTTATCGAATATTCTTTGCCCTTGACAGTTCTTTTTAATGTTATATCAGCCCCCTTTTTATTCAGCCTTTTAATATCCATCCAACGAAGCCCGCGCATTAAAAGTTCTTTTCTACGTTCCAATAAAACAAGCTCTACAGTCTTTTCTTTTGTATCAGCAACGTATGGAACAAATAATTTTGCGTTATCCCATCTGTGTACCATTAAATGATTTAGATCTTTCATCGCCTCCGATATCTGACCGCTCCGTGCTGCACATTCGGCACGGATCAAGAACATCTCATCCGTCGCTATACCATCAAAAAGAGAACCAGCTCCTTCATACCCCCCTTTAAACCCATAAGTTCCATTGTTGTTACTTTTAAAAAAAATACTACTGCGAAGATCATGGGCGTGATAAGACTGAATTAACAAAGGATCTATTTTAGCTTTCGTATTTCCCATAGACGAAGGAGTTAACATTCTGGTCGAAAGTATTACCTCCTCATTGAATTGATTTACGGGATATGCTAGGGCTTTATTCAGTAAATTATAATCCAACAGCTTATCATATAGCTGTAAACAAGAGTCAGCATAAATTCCCGCCTCATCATACTTCCCCATAAACAGATACGTTCGGGCTAGTAATCCATATGCTGCCGCCTTATTGGTCCTAAGCACATGAAGCTGTGATACAGGCAACAAGGGGATAGATGCTTTCAAGTCAGAAATAATCTGCATGTAGGTTTCCCGCAATGTAGATCGAGTAGAAATCGTATTAAAATCTGAATTCAACCGGATGGGAATACCCAAATCTGTATCTGCTGTTTTCTCATCATAAGCCTGTGCCCACACACCTGCTACCTTTAGGAAGCTCCTTGCCCTTAAGGCTAGAGCTTGCCCCTTAAGATTATCGAATGCTTCTTGTTCTCCAGTAGACAGCTTAATCTTGTCTAGGTTATCAAGCACTGTATTTGCCCGAAATACATTATCATAACAATAAGACCACTCGCCTGTACCAGCCTCAAACAGATTATCTTTTTCCCATACGTACATCCTTCGATACACTTCTCTAGCTAAACCATCCCAGTCGGCATCCGTGAGATAATAGTTATCTGCGCTGACTTCGGCAGCACTGGGTTCGTATTGATTGACTCTAAGGTAAGAATCCAATATACCCTGAAGATCCTGAATAGTGGAAGGCACCACTAGTTTTTGATCAGGTTTAGTATCCAAAAAACGCTCACAGCTCACCAGCATACCGAACAATGCAAGTGATACTGATATAACAATACATCTATATGTTTTCATAAACTCTTTTTTTAAACAATTAAAAACCAATATTAACACCTAATGAAAAAGTTCTTGAAGGCTGTATGTCTGTTTCCGGATAATCCGGGTCAATCCCATCCGTGTTTTTTCGCCAAAGCAAGCCCAAATTTGATGCTGTGCAAAAAAAGCGAACAAGAGAACAGCCCATACGGGCAACGGTTTTTTCCGGTAATACATAGTCTAAACTAATGTATTGCAGACGTATGTTGTCTGCTCTTGCAGTCAGCACTTCTGCATACTTATAGAACATGTCTCTATTATTATTCAAGGGATAGATCCATGATGGAATATTAGTGTGTTCCTCATCTCCTTTTTTCTGCCATCGGAAACCGAAGTCCGAATGTCCTACTCCACTGGAAACCAAACCCGAATAATCGATAGACTGTTTGCGGAAATAGTGTCCAAAAGCGAAGCTAACCCGGGCTGTAAGTGACAATCCCTTCCAACGCACCGTGTTACCTACAGATCCGTACTCCAATGGGATCAAGGAGCCTTTGTACACTAAATCGGATAGCTGCGTACTATCGCCTGTGATTGCCATATAACTTTCACTTTGGTGGCCGTTTATAAACCCGATAGGATTTCCATTTTCAGGATTCAGACCGTGCCATTGATATGCAAAAAGTGAATACAGAGGCTTTCCCTCTACAGCAAACATCCCTCCTCCTACAAAGTTATTCCCCACATATGTAGGGGTATAATGTTTCATTACCTTATCACTGTACCATGAGAAATTAAGCTGTGTTTCCCATTTAACCGCCCCTTTTAGATTCTCACTACTCACTTCTACATCCACTCCATTTCCAGCCAACACAGCGACATTCTTGGTAATCGTTGCTGTCCGGAGACCAACTGTCATATCCAGTGAAACAGGGCCATATAAATCCGTGGCTTTCTTCTGAAAATATTCTAAACTTCCAGACACCCTGTTTCCTGCGAGCTTAAAATCAAGACCGATATTGGTCATCCGTACCTTTTCCCAACGGAGACTGGGGTTATAGAAACGCTCTACATCCGTAATCGGACTTAGAGTATAGGGTGAGGTTGAACTATATTTTATTGTCGTCATAGCAGTCCGCGAAGGATCTACATTACCGCTAAAACCGTAAGTACCTCTCAATTTTAAATAAGAAACAAAGCTAAGACTATAAAATCGCTCAGCAGCTATATCCCAGCCCAATCCTGCCGACCACAACGGTGTCCACTTATCATTGGTAGCAATACCGAAGGTATTCGAAGCATCCCGTCTAGCACTACCTGAAATCGTATATCTGGACTTATACGTGTATGAAAAATTACCGAACATAGAAAGATAGCGCGTGTTCGTACCTTCAAAGTTTGCAGTATTCGGTATAAAAGAATTAAAACCAGTCAGATACTGTGGGTAAGTATTTGCATAATCAACAGGAACAATTGTAAGGATATCTTTATTCAGTCCATATGTACGGTGGGTAGCGCTATTATCTTTTTTTTCACGCATCTCTGACCCTGCTAGAGCAAAAAAATTATGGTCACCGAAATGTTTGCTGTAATTTAACTGACCTCGGAAATTATAGGCCTGCATATCGACATCAGTCAGGTCCATGATATCTCCCAGGGGCACTTTGTAAACTACTGCACCAGTTGCTGTATTAATCTGCGTGAAATTATTAATCAAGTCACGTGTATAATAGCTTTGTTCACCTTGCCAAACCTCTCTTTTCAGATTTTGCCATTCGTGCTGATATTTTAGCTCCATGACGAGTCCTTGTCCTATTTTATATTGAAATCCAAAATTGGCAAGCAAGTTTCTAACATTTGCTGTAACTGTGCTGTACTGATAATCTTCTAGAGGATAATATTTCCAGTCCAACAGCTTCCCATCTCCGGCTGTGTCTACGTATTCCTGCCTTCGTTTATAAATCGGCAACTGTTCTCCGTTGTTCCCTACCATTCGGGTATAAGGTGGAAGAACTAGGGTTCCGTTTGTTATAGAATTGTAAGTAGGCCTACCCGACAAATTGGTCGTTTGTGTATAGAAAGCACCAATGGAAATATCCATACGTTCATTTATATAGTATGTATTATTGCTCCGTAACGTCATACGTTTATAACCTTCATCCGATAATCCAGCATTCTTATCGTGTCCTGCAGACAAAAGCCATGCGACACTGTTTGTTCCCCCATTGGCATTGATCGCATACTGTCTATTAAATCCGGTTCTGTATAGATACCGAAGATAATCGTCTCTTACATCCAGACCACGAAGGGCATCCATCTGCCTACTCGCATCTCCCTCGGAAATCATCTGTTTTTTTTCTTTGAATAGAATTTCATATAAAGGTGTAAACGATGGCCTCCCCATATTAGCCGTATCCGAAAACCGATGCTTATTATTAAATAGATCTTTCTCCATATCAATGTAATCAGCGGAGGATATCATTCTTATTTTGAAAAGGTCTGGCTTTTCCAATATCGATATATTTGAACTAAGCGTGATATTGGTCGGCATGCTACGCTTGCCCTTTTTGGTTGTAATTACGATTACCCCATTCCCAGCTCTTGTACCCCATATTGATGCCGCGGCCGCGTCTTTAAGAAATGTTATGTTTTCCACATCATTGGGATTGAAATTATCGATATCACCCTCATATGGAAAATTATCGACCACGATAAGTGGGTTTCTTGGCCCTGTAAGTGTACTGAATCCCCGAATTGATGTATATCCGTTAGGATTGGTTCTTGCAGAGGTCACTCCATATGAATTTGCAATCGCCGGCAACCTGTCCAGCACATGGCTACCTACTTGTTCGTTAAACCGAGCTTTGTCAATTTGAGAAAACGAGCCCGTCATACGTTCACGCGGTAAAGACTGATAGCCCGTATTAATCTTTACTTCTTCAAGTAAGTTGTTTTTTTCCTGAAGAACTACCTTCAGGAAAACTCCTGCGTCTTTAGGCATTTTGATTTCCCTGTTTTCATAGCCTATATGACTGAACAAGATAGAATGGCTATTCGCTGGCAAAGTAATTTCAAAATACCCTTTGTTATCACTACGGGTAGAACTTCCTGTTCCGGAACGAACCGCTACGCCCTGTAAAAGGTCACTATTTATACTATTTGACACGGTTCCTTTTATAGTAACCGTTTGTGCCATTGCAATACTGCAAGAGAGTATAGCATATGTAATTAGTAAGATATTTACTTTCATTTTTTTGTAGAAAAAAGGCTATTAGTCGATTGAAATGATGTTTTTCTTCGCTCCTTCATCGTTATAACAAAGACTGGGAGATCAATTATAGACTTCTCTAGATCGAAACCTTGAGCTGTCAATTCTGTTTTCAAAGCATCCGTATCAGTTATCTTCTCGCTGATCGCAATGTCGATTTTATCTAAACCTGTATCATCTACAATAATCTGTTTAATTTGCGGAAAGCCATCCAAATAAGCAGTGAAAGTTCGAGGTGATATCTGGTTAAAATACTTAATCCCGTTCTTGCACTCTTGGCTGAGCAAAGATCTTGAAGGCGTTTCATTGCTTTTTATTAGTTTTAGACAAGTCATGCTTCTCTGCACTATGCTACCTTGATACGATGAAAACCTATTGAGGTCTTCCAACATAAGACTATATAAATCATCTTTCCTATCGCTTTTTAAAAGTATCTCATAACTGTACAAATTATGGGCGTACCAGTCCATTTTGTTGACGTGGGTGTCTACATTATATACCAGACCCGAGCTGTCAATAACATCCAGTACGAATCTTTTATCATTAAATTCTGGGTATAACTTTCTATACGCTTTTTTATAGAGTTTAAGAAGAGATAGATTTGTAAAAGTCACACCCTCCAAACTTTCTGCTTGTCGCTGCTCTATAGCAGCAGGATACCCCTCCAATAAGCCTTCAAAGAACATTGAACTGTATTGGACACGATCATAAGGTGCATCTGATGTTAATAATAATGGACGACTGTTGTCTCTATCATTTTTTATACTAATTGACAATACCGCCCCTTTAAGTAACTGACTTATATTATCAACTGTAAGCTGGTCAGTCGAGGTTACAGCGACAACAATACCATTACCATTTATAATTACGTAATGCGGAAGAAAAAGATGTTTAAACCATTCACTTAAATATCGGTCATTAACCACCGTTAAGAAGTCGGAATCATGCTGATCATAAAATTTTAAAACTTTTTTATCTTCCTCTTTGGTAATTGGCACTATCTGTATTTCGTTTTTGAAGTCTTCTTGAAGTTTACCTAGTTTCGGTATGGAGGCGATACAGCTACCACACCAAGTTGCCCAAAAGTCAAGAATGATCAGCTTTTTGTCCCGATAATCATTCAGTTTAATATAATCTTTCCCTTCGGGATGATTGACGACTTTGAGTGGGAGATCCCATAACTCGTCTGGTATCTTATCACCTACTTTTAAAGGTTGAATTTCAACTAGGTCTTTGGCCCCCTGCGCCCAAGCAGGAGATACCAAAAGACCACTAAACAACACACAGAATATGATTATAAAAGCAGATAGCTTATGGTTATTGGCAAATAGCGACCGCCATTTCCCCATAGCGTCACCTCGACCGTAGCGGAGAGGTCTAAAATCATGCAGGACATATCTGCTTACTAAGCTTATGAACGAGATATTGAATGGCTGCCCATAGGACAGTCCTCTTCCACCCCAATTAAAATTTGTCATTTTTTTGGTAAATAGGTGTGACCTACTAGCTATGTGACCGTCACCCTGAGCGAAACGCAGTGGAGTCGAACGGGTCTACAATCATATAACCTTAAGGCAGACCACACGGTTCATAAAATAAAATTGATTGATTTGTTATCGGGCGAGCTCTCTTTTAAGTTTTTAATTGGTGTAATTTTCGGGTTTTATAATTGGAGCGCAAAACCGATTAGACTGGTCTCCCAGAGACCAAATCCTTCCCCAAGCTACTCGGGTGCGGAAATTAGATTTTTTTTGAATTGTTTTTCCATACTCATAAATTTCATTTATAACTTATGAGTCTCTAAATCGGATAGCGACTATAGCAGGCCCTATGTTACCGACGTGCAGGCTTCCGAGGGCCCTAGGACCGATAAACAATAGGGCCCATAACGCTATAGTATGCATCAAAAATACATAAAATATCATTACGGGCATTGAAAACCTACTGCCTCGTCCTTAGCAAAACTCGGAATTTGCACGAGAGACTTTTTGTTCAATGCCAATAACCAAAGTAAACCTTGATTATCAATACTCAAAATTAAAAAATAAAATTCAAAAAAAGAAATTATTTACCGCTTTTGAGTCCTATTTGAAATTGAAGTTTGCTTATGGAGCATCTTAATTTAAATATAATTAGCACTAATATATTCAAGCTACTGGATTATTCAGGTCTTAGTGACCTCACTTTTGCAAATCTATTAGGCTTTTCAGAGAAGCAACTTCGTCTAATAAAAAAGCATAAAGCTCAGTTCAACATAGATAATTTAAACAAAGCATGCGATTTTTTTAATGTAGCGCTTACTAGAATTAATAAAGCTGAGTTTGAGCCTGAAACAGACCTTAGAGAAAGACTTCTTATTAAACATAGAAAAAATACAGAGTACTATACTTTGTTAGAAAAAAGGCCAACAATACGGCACGCTATCAGGTTTATTTTACTTAACCATCTTATTTTTAAAACGGAAGGCCTTGGATCTGGTGATATAAGAGCAGTATTCCTTGAAAAGGATTGGGACTTTACAAGTCGATATATTTCAACAGCTATGTTGAGAAATTCCGATTTAGTTGAGATAGTTGGAGAGACAATTGTGAAAGGGAAAAAAGCTAATATATACGGTCCAAAAAAAGAAAAACCAACGGAATAAAACAGGCCAACCCCGAAAAAACCAATGCCAATAATCAAAGTTACTACACAACCAAAACGGGCAAATAGGTACTTCGCTTGAAATAGGAGGAAGACAGCGAAACAGCATAAATAACAGCCCTAGGAAGAAAATCATAGACAAGCTAACGGCAATTGTACGAATCAATTTAAAGATTTAAGTAACGTTAAGCAGGATTAAATTAAAAAACCTATTCTGTATTTATCAGATTTTTTCGAGCGTCATCGAGGATTATATTACGATAATTTAATGCGTGTCCGGACACACAGCGATATCAAACAGTGGTTGAAGTTTTTTTGGTTGGAATTATAGAAACAGCCAAAAATGGAGTCGCTACATTTGATGCGATATTAAAATTAAAAAAAGAAATAGAAGAGTTACTCCAGAAAAAGAGTATGAGAAGTCATCATATTCACCAATTTTGACGAAACACTTCCTTATATCCCGAAATTGATTATATCTCATAAACTTATTATCTTCAAGTAATATATTTCACCAATTGATTCGTACAAGAACATCAGATGGTGCTTTCTATTTTTAGACCCAATAGGTAAAAGGAAACTTAAGGCCCGACAAAATGCAAGAACTTATATAAACTAAAGTACCAATTGCAAATTATGTCAAAATCTATTCAAGAGGTCATAATCCCTGATGGGATGTTAGATACGAACTAAAAGACCAGAGCTAGACCTGACGAATGTATCGTTCATAAATACTCCGGAGAGAACGAAGAAAAACAGTTAAATTATTATCATAGACACTATATACAAAAACAGGCATGAAAAGACTACTATTAATACTCCTAACGACGACGATTGGCTTTACCGCTTTGGCGCAAGAACAGAAAGCAACTAGCTCTAAAACATCGACTACATATGCTTATGTGACTGTGAGCAATAAAACCCTATCAAAAAAGCTAAAGGTAAATGTTGACCTCGGCGATACGCCCGAGCAGCAGGAAGAGGGCAACCGTCTCTCTGACGAGCTATACAACAAAGAATCGCACGCAGCGATACTCAACTATATGGCAGAAAAGAACTTCGAACTGGTAGAGACCATAGCAAAACAACACCCGCACTCCACCAGTGCAGGCGCATTGGACGGTATTGTATTCATCATGCGAAAAAGCCAACAACATGTCCCACAGGAGGAGATTTGAAACGGTAGTAGTTTAAAAAAGAAATACCGAGTGCTACTTAGAGATCAATTAATCGCGCAGTACGGCTTCAAGAATTCTTCACGGCAAGATAGTCGGACAAAAAAAACTTGCCAAGGCTTAAACTCTGACTCTGACAGACCGGACGCGCTTTATGCCGGTTCCGTAGCGTTCGATATCCCCATATCCTTAAATATCTTGGCGATCTGTAAATTTACAGGAAACGAAATATAATCATCCGATAGATACAAAAATTGCCCCTACATCTGCTGTAGGGGCAATTAAACAATCCAAAAGATCAACAGTCCTGTTCTACTGTACAGCTGTCGCTTCTTTCATCAGCTTTTCTGCGGGTAGTGCACCAGCCACCTTGTGCAGGATAGTACCTTCTCCATTGATAAAAAGCATCGTTGGAAAAGAAGTCACCCCAAACTTCTTAAATAACGCTATGCCTTCTCCCTTCTCCATATCGATTTTTAAGTTAATAAAGTTAGCGTCAAAGTATTTGACAATGCCAGGATCTCTAAACGTATTTTCGTCCAACCATTTACAGGGTCCGCACCAATCGGTAAAGCAGTCGATAAAAACTAACTTACCTTCACTTTTAGCTTTGCTCAGAGCTTCTTGGTAACTAAGCTGCTGAAAATTGATTGATGGACCTTTTTCTTCCAGTTCAAACAGTATACGTCTCAACATGTCTACCGAATTGCCTTCAGACTCTGATATATAAGCTGTAATCAGTGCCTTCGCTCGGTCTGCCAGCACTCGATCATCTTTAAAAGCGCCCATCCGGAGCATCATCAGAAAGCGATCGCTCTTGGTAATCTTAGGAAATTCAGAGACATAGGCATCCATTATTACCGATGGCTGAGCTGTGACCTGAGCATCTGCTATCTTTAACAGCGCACCTATTCCTAGGCTATCGGGCAGTGCGACTTCGGCAAGCGTTTTCTTTAACGATAGATAGGTCGCCTCATCGTATTTATTCTCTTTCACGTAATACCCGTTGGCATAGGGAATAAGAGCCGAACGAACAAAACGATACACCAATGCATTGGCCTGCTCTGCTCCGATCCGCTTGGCAAACGCCTCTTTATGGGCTATCAAATACTTCGTTTTGACATCATTGATATCCAAAGCATAACGTTGGTATAAAAACAGATTGGCCGGATCCGTTTTTTCATCGGCACTCAATTTTCCGAAATAATCATTAACGATTTCGAAGCCCTTTTTCTCGTCACCGCTCCTCATAATTTCAAGCACATAATCATTGATCAGTGCAGGTGTGCGCTCTCCCTTTTCATAACGCTGCGCCAGCGCAGCAGGCTGACGGGTAGGATCCAAGTTCTTCGCTAAGGTTTCTAAAAATTCTTTTGCCGGCTGGGCACCGGAGAATCGGAATTTTTCAACTTCCTGCCCATCCAAGACGACAAAAGTCGGATAAGCTCTTACTTTGTACTGCTTTGCCAGCGCTATGCCCTCTCCTTTCTCGGCATCGATTTTGACTGTCAAAAAATTTTCATTCATATAAGTGCTGACCGCACCATCAGTAAATACCTCCTTGTCCATCGTCTTGCAGGGACCGCACCAGGTTGTATAAAAATCGATAAAGATCAATTTGTTGTTCTTCCTAGCCGCTGTCAGCGCTTCCTGATAAGAAGTAAGAACCTGAAGCGGTTGCTGCTGCGCAACCGTCAATAGGGGGCAACAGATAATATATATCCAAAATAGTAGTTTGTTCATTGTTTTTAGTTTATTGGGTTGAATTCCTCCAACTCATGCTTTTTACTTTAAGTAAGCCTGTCCAAAATACAGACTCGTCCTGTGTCATGACCAGATTGTTAAGGTCGTCTCCTGAAGAATACTTAC
Source organism: Sphingobacterium paucimobilis HER1398 (assembly GCF_000416985.1). Lineage (GTDB taxonomy): Bacteria > Bacteroidota > Bacteroidia > Sphingobacteriales > Sphingobacteriaceae > Sphingobacterium > Sphingobacterium paucimobilis. Next base: position 30,021 of record NZ_ATDL01000020.1, on the reverse strand, counting down.
GGATTGTTCCTTTATTCGCCGTAGAGTACGTACCCACGTACAGTTGGCTACCATTTGAAGTTTGGATATCACTATTCAGCATGGTAATTTCTTCTCCAAAATCCTTGATTAGGTAATTTTTCTCAAAACTGGGATTGTAATCATAGCCATACAATTTTGATCCGACCGCATAATAAAGAATCTTTCTCACGGAGGAGAAGGCATAAATGTTTGATTTTTCAAAGTCAACTGCTATAGGCTTAATTTTAAAATACGCAAGTTTTAACGGACCGAACGAGCCGTTTGCATAAAACTTATAGACGTGAAATTCGCCTGCAGCATCTTTCATAAGAGCAAAAGAATTACCTGCTGTACCACCATCTTCATAATTTCTTGTATTCTCAGCGTATACCAGTTTTCGTCCGGTATCGCCTTGATTCCACGGGAACGGCCCGCCAGTATCCCAAAATACAGTCAACATCGCTGACGGAACAGAATTACCTGTCGCATGCAAAAACCTATTGTTTATATCATCATAAACGATATACCTATTCCATGTGGCTGGCGAATGCATAATATATGGTGATAGCTTCAATAATTCTAAAGGATTGGAGGAAACTCTATTTATCGGATTTGAATAAAAATCACCTCCCATTAGAGATGCCGAAAACAAATCTCCAGTATTCGTAATGACGACCCTACCATAGGTACCTGGAGACATTCCTCCTATCGATGATACCAAAGGAGCAAATGCAACAGGATAGATGTCTAACGGTAGTTCGAATGTTGTGTATAGCATATTCTTGAATGTATTGCCCGGTTTGACTTCCATCGTAGCGGTATTCATAAAATACGCCCCTTCTTTGGTCATAAACCATTGCTTGACCTTACTGGAATCTGAGGTCGTCCCCGTATGAAATAATTTGATTGGCTCTTTATACCTCGGCATACCATTGTCACTCATTATTCTTTTTACAATAATGGTATCTTTATTCAACGGCATAGCAATCATATCTGCATCAGCATAGCCCTCTTCATCGTCTCCTGCGAGATGAAATCCTCGAGATACAGCAGTCGAAACAGTTAAGCTAGCTGTAGATGTCCAGGTCACCTCAGTAACTTTATCATATACATTAAAGTATAAAGTATAAGCCTTTGGAAGCAAATTGACTGGAAAATTCAGGTTTCTCTCAGTGCTGATTGTAGGGCGTGTGGCTCCTTCATTCTGGAACCCCACCCGCCACTCATATTGATACCTATCGGGATCATCTGTATCCAAAGTAAACTGAATATCAGGCTCTATCCTTAAAGTATCTACCTTATACAGCAAGTTATAAGGACCTCCGAGTCCACCAACTGTAATCTCATTTATATCCTGATAATTATAATTTCCGAGATCTTTAAAACAAGAAGAGAGTAAAAGAACAAGTCCTACAACTAGTCCCATCGAATAATATCTTTTCATTATCAATATTCTTTAGTCTACATTAAAAACCTTTCCATGGCACACCTACTCTTGATGTCCAGGTCACTCCCATAAACCACATCAACCTTCCGTCTTCTTCGAGAATCGGTGTCTTTTTATTATAAAGGTCCTGTAACAACCTCGCCATATGCTCACGAATCACCGTACGTTTTGCATCTGGCATAGCTGTGGTGCTCATAAAGTCACTATATACTAGCCCAAACTGTTCGCATATCAACCGATATTTCTTCTGCGTAAAATCGCCCCATAGACCTGCTTCCAAACCATCATTCGCCAATCCGATCCATCGAATAGGCTTGGATACAAAATCTGTGATAACCACTTTATGACAGTCCGCTGGAAAATCACCCTTTATGACTCCATCCCATTGATTGGGTAACTTTTTCCAAACTGGGATACCAATTTTGAAATCCTCACTAGGGATCAGTCTGATCAGCATACTTTTGGCTTCATCTTGAATGTTTTCCGTTCGATTTAAAACAACAGGGATATAGGTAAAATAATCGCCAGCTTTGACCGTGTATCTACTACTTAGCCTTTCATAATTCTCGCCTTCAATAGCTGTTGTAGAATCCATGACTATCTCTACCTGAAAATGACGATCATAATCTTTGGTGCGCCCAGTCGTCATTACCTTTAATTGTAATGTGTCTGTATTTCCTGCAATATTGATAAACTCAACGTTCGACAATTGTTGATTGGCCCATACACGTTCATTACCCCACTCCGGACCATATTGTACGTTAAAATAAATCCCTTCTTCACCGTCATATAATTCGATTTCCTTGGTACAGCCTGTAACCACTACAAGCGCTAGCATAGTATATAGAAACTTTAATATTTTCTTCATTTTCATATAGGTTATTGTCTTTGACTCGTTTCACTTTCTGGTAATGGAAAAGTATAGTTGGACAACTGCATGGGAATGGTTCCTCCTGCTACTTTGCTCCCTTCGGGCAATTCTGTATACGCCTTTCTTTTGAAGAAATAGAACATTTGTCCTTCTCCTAAAAATTCTTTCATAAATTCATTTTCCAAAACAAGATTAATCTGGTCCATACTTGTAAAGTCCATATGGGCCTGTCCACGATTCAGTCTGAGCTTATTAAGGTATGCGCCACATTCATTCAAATCGGATGAACATTCGGCGACAACTAAATACATCTCACTAATACGAATCAATGGAATCATAAAACGGAAGGCATCTGAACTTGAATTATTTTTGGAAATAAGTTCTTCGTACTTATTAAAGTAAAGCACTTCCTTTTCCTCAGAAATACTACGTGTCGCCCAAAAAGATCTCCGAAAATCATTTTGGTTGTCATACATTAAATTGATACGACCATCTGTCAATGTGCCGGACAATGTAAGCAAACTATTGGCGCTCAAAGTCGGACTAAACAGCACATTGTATGAACTTGTCCGACTCTGATTATAACAAGCAAAAAGAACTTCATTAGAAAATATTCGATCAGATACATTATCTGGATTGGAAGGTCTAATTTCTTCCAAGGTTACGAACGGAAAAAACGGAGCATCAGCTGTTTGCCCTTTATCAATAACTTCTTTGGCATAATGAACAGCTTTTTCTTTATTACCCGCCCATAAATGTACTCGCGCTAAAAGTGCCGTCACGGCAAAATAATTCAACCGGTACTGCCGATAATTAAAATGATTGTTCACATCTCCAGCAAAGTTTAGTGGCCCCTCTGCAAGAACAGGATCTGTTGTCTGTAAAAGTATTTGCGCTTCTTCTAAATCTCGTACCACTTTAGCAATTACTTCAACCGAACTGATAAGAGGTTGAACAGAACGATCTGATGACTCGATATAAGGGATACATGCTTTATCTTTCTCCTTATCATAAATAGGACCAAACATACGTAGAAGGTCAAAATGCATCATCGCTCGCAAAGCGAGTGTCTCTCCTTTAATTATACCGTAGTATTTTGTAGGTAGTACTGTATTGCCTTCTTTACATTGATCAAGAATAGCATTACTGTTTGCAATCAGATTATAAAGCTTGGTCCAAATAGTGTTTGATTTACTTTTAAAGGTGTCACTACCATAATCAAAACTAGTAAAGGCTAACAAACTATGTTCGCTATCGCCCATATTATAATATTGAGCCATCGCATCCAACATACCCATGGTCAGATCTCTTCCATATAAAGAGGTATTATTAAACTCTGCATATATGCCCGTTAAAGCTTTTAAATATCCTTCTTTGGTGGAAAAAAGAACAGTCTGTGTCAACCTATCCTTTGGAGGAAGATCGACCCATTTATTACAGGAGAATAATAATACGATCGCAACCAGGCTAAGCTTAAAACTAAAAAGTATCCTTGATTTCATAATGTTAATTTTAAATCCATATCTATTAATCTAGAACCGCGCTCCTACAGAAAAAGAAAATGAACGGGCAAAAGGATAATTAATACCGCGCTCTTCTTTCACCGTAGATATTCTGAAAATCTGATTCATATAACCGCGCAAAGTCAAACCAGAAATCCCATACTTCGATAATTTAGGGTTTCTGAAATCATATCCTGCCGAAATAGATTCTGCACTGAAGACATTTTCGTCTACTACAAAACGATCCGACATCTGCGTTCGGTCTGTTAGGGATAAACCTTTAAACTTTGTGACATCCCCCGGCTTCTGCCACCTATCGTACAACGCTCGCTTATCCTGATTTGATTTTATAGCATACATATCAATATTCTCGACCTTACTATATAATGCATTCTGGAAAACCTGTGACCCCAATTTATACCGGAAATTCATGGAGAAATTGAACCCCTTAAAATAGTAAGACATACCAATTACGCCTTCCCATTTTGGACTGGTATTACCAACGATTACTTCGTCGGCGTAATCATGGACAAAAGTCTGGGTACCGTCTTTCTTGATAAAAATCTCACGCCCAGTGCTGGGATCAATCCCTCCTGAACGCACAGCCCAAATATCTGAAGGACTACCTCCATCGTAATAACGTTGTAGCGATTTTGATCGGTTGTCTTTGTTATAACGATCTAAAGCATTCCCAAAATCATTATAAATCATATTCAGTTTCCTAGCATTGGCATTGATTGACCACATACTATTTTCTGTTTTCAACACTTGCCAATTGGCTGTTACAGTAACCCCCTTGGTCGTCTGTGAGCCAATATTATGAGGCACAGTAGATGTGCCGGTAGAGGTAGGCACATCTACAAAAACGAGTAGAGGGTCTGTCAGTTTATTAAAATAGTCTACGTTGAGACGTAGCTTTCTATTCAATATTTCGAAATCGATTCCTATATTCCTATCCAGTGTCTTCTGCCAGTCTAGATTCTGATTTCCCCAGGTCGTTATTAACGCACTAAGACCAAATGGGGTTTGATTTTCTATTCCGTAGGTGTAAATATTCATGGTCATACGAGCATCAAAATTCTGATTCCCTGGATTCCCTAACGAACCCCTAATCTTCAGATTGGTGATATAAGGAACACTCTTCATAAAGGATTCGTTGTGAACATTCCAAGCTACTCCTGCAGACCAAGTCGAGGTAAATTGGTTTTCTACACCAAATAAGGAAGAACCATCATAACGGAAATTGGCATCAAAAAGGAATCTATTGTTAAAAGAGTACCCTGTATTTGCAAAATAACTAGCCGACCGCCGTGAATTTTCATTATATGTAGGTTTAGCACCTGTAGCATAACCATTCGAAAACGCAGGATTAGGATAGCTCTCTTCCATAAATCCTCTAACGGAAAACCCGTTGTTGGTTTGAGTCGTGTGATCAATGCGCATACCTGCTACTACGTTGACCATGTGCTTTTTGGCAATCATCTTACCAAAAGTGGCTGTCACATCTCCATTATAACGGAAGCTTTCATTGGTAGATGAATTGAAAGATCCTTTCTCTAACGAGTTTGCTCCCTCAAATTGACTATGCAATGGACTCACGAAGCGTTCGCTCTTACTTGTGTTCTTATTGATTCCAACCCTTCCACGCAACCGGAAAGACGAAACTACGCGCCAATCAATATCGAAGTTGTTTCCAAAGCCAAAGCTAGGGCTACGATCGACATAATTTAACGAGGCATCATACATAGGATTATAAACATTTACGACCTTCCCTAGGTCTTCATCCGCTATTGACCCTGTAAAGCTCTCCAATACCCGCAATACAGCACCAAACTCGTCGTACTTCCTAAAATAAGGGTTTGCTGAGGAATAAGCCGAAAAGCTAACAGGCTCTCTAACTCCATCTGAATGATCGACTGACAGGTTATTTGAGAAAGAAAAATTGCCTGAACGATAAATTAATCTCAAGTTTCCATTAATAGTACTTCGGTTCGATTCCTTCATAACTCCAGGCGTATTTCCATAAGTTAATCCAAGTCCGTAACGCATCTTCTCATCTCCACCATCAGCGTATACGTTATGACTTTGTGTCATTGCAAAGCGTAAGGGCTCGTTCATCCAATAGGTATCCACCCCTCGTTTAGCTTCAGCAAGTCGCGAATTATATTTTTGTGTTTCGGTTGATTCTTTTAAAAAACGACCATTTGCATCTACTTCACCATAATACCCAGAAAGCCGCTCAAACTTTAGTTTCTCTTCCGAATTCATCAGATTATAATCAGAAAGGTCCGCAAAGTTAAACGAACTATTAAAATTATAACTGACTTTAAATTTTCCAGCTTCAGGCCTCTTCGTTTCTACCACAATGACTCCATTGGCTGACTTTGACCCATAAATAGCTGTAGCAGAAGCATCTTTAAGTATTGTTATGCTTTCCACCCGATCTATATTTAGGTCATTGATCACCTTTAAGGTGGTCTCATATCCATCTAGGATAAATAAGGGCTGATTAGGGTCGTTCTCAAACTCTTGACCTAACCCTATTACAGAAGTCTTTCCGCGAACCTCGACATCGGGTAAGGTGTTTGGATCCGACCCCATGAGATTATTGTCCTGAATTGCAAACGAAGGATCTAAAGTTCTTAGACTCTGTAAGATATTCTGGTTCCCGATCATCTTCAGCTCTTTGGCTGTGAAGGTTGCTGAAGACCCAGTAAAGCTTTCTTTATCTCTAGAATAAATGCCTGTAATTACTGTTTCCTCAATCTCATTTTCTTTACCTTTAAGATTTATCCGAATTTTTGTCTGCGTGCCCACAGTAAGTTTATAATCCTGGTATTCGAGATGCTTCACAAGCAACTCATTTGCCTCAGCCAGAATAGCCCCTGTAAAAACACCGGATGCATTGGTTTGTCCAATAGCTCGACCTGTAGCAACAGAAATAATAGACGCTCCTGAAATAGGCTCTCCTTTAGTGGACATTACCTTTATCTCTATAGGTCTTTGAACATTGCTTTTTTCAGCATCCTTTTTTGCAAGTACTATCGTCTTATTTCTTATGGTATAAGTGACATCCTTGCCTGCAAATAATTTTTCTAATGCTTCATCTAATGATGAATTCTTTAAATCTTCGTCAACAAGAGTCGATTTATCAAAGGTATTCTCCAAATGTACAATAGAATACCCTGTTTGCTTCTTTATTTCATTTAGACACTCCTGTAGTGTCGGTTGTTTTTTTTCAATATGAATTCGCTGTAATGACACCGCCCAACTTATATTGGTCAGCATCGCCAGACAAACTCCCAATAGGTACTTCATTATTTAATAATTATAGGTTAGTTATAAAAAATAAGTTTTTCTGAATTGGTATTAATCACGGACTACTTTACCATAATCCTCCTTCCTTTGATTTCAAATGTATTTCCTTTAGCTAGTGCTAATATTTCCAAAACTGTATGTATGTCTGAAAATTTCGATATACTACCCTGATATCGGATATCTAGATTTACATCGGCATAGCTTACTTCAACATTGTACCAGTCGGCTACTTCCTGCATGATCTCCTCAACATTCTTGTTATCCAAAGCGAAATATCCTTCTTTCCAAGCTCCCACACGCTCGCTGTCAAACTCGCGTACGGTATATTTTCCTTTGGCATCCACACGCAGTTCTTCTCCTGGCTCCAATCGAACCTCAAAGTCTTTATTCGATACCTGCACACTGCCTTCAAACAGCGCCGTCCTCAAGAACTCGCCTTCTTTAAAGTTGACGTTAAATTTAGTCCCCAGTACCTTGATGGTGCTGCTTCCCGCATTAACGATAAAAGGACGTTTGTACCGATCTTTCTCGACCTCAAAGAAAACTTCACCCGACGTACTAACCTCGCGCAACCTCCCGTCAAACGAAGAAGGAAAAGAGATACTGGAGTTAGCATTGAGGGTCAGTCTGGATCCATCTTCCAGCTGCACAATAAAATTGCCCCCCTTGGGTGCGTGTATATGTTGCATTTCGATTCCGCTGTCGGCTCCAGGCATTACTCTGATCTCATTATCTGCAATCCGCTCTACCGCAATTCTCCCGAATACATATAAACTATCTTTTCTCAGGGTATTCAACTGCACCTGCTCTTGATCTGCGTGGTACAGGATACCTTTATCCTCTCCTGGTTTGATCACATCGACGGTCACTACTGGTGCCACAGAATTTATCTCCGTATTACTCTTCTGATATATCCATAGTCCTGCCGTACCAACGATCAGTACCGATGCTGCTACCGCCATTTTCTTCCACAAAGGCACCAAGGTTTTCACTGGTTTTGTCTCCGACAGGATCATCGCTTTAATATTTTTCTTTTCTTCATTCGTCCATAGCCCTCCTCCTGATGAATGCTGAATTCCTTCAAACCAATCATCCAGTAGTCGTCTCTTCTCTTCCGAAAGTTGGTTGTTGCTATATTGTTCGATAAGCTTATCGAAATAATCTTTTTCCATTTTCAAATGTGGCTGTTATCAGTAACTTTGTCCTATAGTAACTTAACGAACCAAGAACACACACAGGCAAACGCATTTATTTTGTAGATGATTCAGTGGTGAACAATTGTGAAGAGATGAAGGAACAGGATTTGCTTTTGACGCTTCGCCGGGATACGGTCAAAGCATTTGAACAAGCGTATGATGCTTATTCAGAAAAACTGTTGTATTATATCTACTCCAAAACAGGTGACAAAAAAAGGAGCGAAGATATTCTGCAAGAGGTGTTTATTGATTTTTGGAGCAAACTAGACCGTATTGACACATCCATATATGGCTATCTTTTCAACAGTACTAAATACCAGATACTCAACTATTACCGATCCGAAAAAGTAAAAGAGAAGTACCTGATCCATCTGAGCAACTTCTTACAGGATATCAACTCGATCACTCCTCAGAAATACCTGGAAGCAAAAGAAATAATGGAACAGATTGAGGCTCTGGTAGCCCAATTGCCTCCCCAGTGCCGAAAGGTATTTACAATGAGCCGCTTCGAACACAAGAGCAATGATGAAATTGCCGAGGAGCTACAGATTTCCAAACGAACGGTCGAAAATTACATCACAAAGTCCCTCGCATTTATCCGTGAGCACAACATCAGCATCTACCTTGTGATTTCCTATCTGATTGATAGAGAACCTTAATCCTACTTTCCGAAATAAGCCCTTAGAGAATGGAAGCATGAAAAAAGAGATAAATAACATACTGCATTCTCATAGCTAATTATTAAATTAAAAAAAACACGATCATGAAGTCAAATTATTTCATACTATTCTTGCTACTAGCTGCTGGCACTATGCAAGCGGCTTAGAGCCAACTGCATATAGTAGTAGAAGTCGAAAGAGAAATATATCGATCCGGAAAGAATACTGTTTACGAAATCGACAGTCTAGAACAGACGAGAAACACCAAAACATACGTTCTGTAGACGCTTAACAATAATACCGTAGTCTCTCTGTAGTATTTTTTCTTTCCTTCTTAAATTCAGAAATTATACTTTTGCCACCAACGAACTCAAATAGTATGATATTCTTTTTCGGAACTCGCTCAACACAGATTGCAGCCCACGAGGCTAAGGCCAACTGCACACATTGCCAACAGGAGGCTGTATGGCTCTTTGTCTACCAACATTATTTCCATATATTCTGGATACCGGCATTCCCCCTATGGAGGTCTACGGTATCTGTCTGTGGACACTGTAAGCAGACGCTAACAAAAAGGGATTTTTTGCCGGAGCTACAGGAAGACTATACCATCGTCAAACAGCAGGCTAAAACCCCTTGGTGGACTTTCTTTTTACTGATTGCAGTAGTGCTCCTCATCGTGGGATCGACCATCTTATCCAGATTCTCTTAATGAGGTAGTCATTAAAGGCAATAGCCGCTTGGAACTGATGATCCAAACGGCTATTCGCTATAATCCTATATCGAGGGGTTATTATTTAATCAGATCGACCTTATAACTGATTTCATCTACGATTTCTTTTACAACAGATGAGCTGCCTGATGATTTGAACCTGACTTTACCATTCTTATCTATAATAATTTTGGTAGGAATGCCGGTAATACCGTATTGCTCAACCAATGCTCCAGCTCCTTCCATCTTATCAAAGACCACATGAAAACGGTAACCTTTTTCTTGGATAAAAGCGTTCACCTTTTCCTTGTAATCTTCACTGCGCTCCCAGGTATTGATAAATAGGAATACGACTTCCGGATTATCTTTATACTTGTCGACAGCGGCCTGCATACCGGGGAAAGAATTGACACATGGTCCGCACCAGGTCGCCCAAAAATCCAGGATTAGGATCTTACCCTTATAATCGGATGACCTCACGATTTTTCCGTCCATATCCATGAGCTCAAAGTCAAGAGACTCCTCATTGATCATCGAATTTTTCCAATGGGCTTCATTTTCTTTAGTTTTTTTCTGATCGATACGCGTCTTATAAGCTTCCCATTGTGCGACAGTACTGCCTAAATTTTCGAACAATACTGGCCCTTCGCGCTCTTGAACTGCTGTAAGGGCAGTTTTAGCATATCGGGTATCGAGCAACAGGAACGCATCAAAGTTACGACCAGTCTGCATGAGCCCCTGAAACTTGATGTCCTCCAGAGAAAGTTTATGCTCTTCGATAAGGCTTAAGGCCTCTGCCCATTTCTGTTGCTTGCTATATAACTGTGCCTGTAGCGTATATACTTGCTGGGCAAGGTATTTGTTCTCCTGAAGCACGTTAGGATACTTCGCAATAAGTCCATCAAGGAGCTGCCCACTTTGAGAGAAATCTCCTTGTTCAAATGTCAGCTGTGCCAGCTTAAACTCAAAATTTGCTTTCGGCCCGTCTTTAACGATCATAGCAGCATATCTTCTGGCACCACTCACAGCATCATTGTCTGCTAGTTTGCCGCTAATCTTGGCGTAGCTTGCATCTGCAAATGACTCCGTCTGTAAAGCTGCCTTATACTGCTTCTTCCAGGTATTGACATCTTTGTCTAAACTGGATTCGTCTGTATAATCTTGCAATATATCATCTAGACGGCTACCTGCAGCATAAGCACTCTTAGGAAACTTCTTTAATAGGTTCTGATGAGCAGCTCTACAGACTTGTTATCCCCCAAAAAACCAAAAACAGATTTACCGTGTTTGATATACTCTTCATTTTTGGATTCAATTAAATGGGATGCCTCCCATTTAATTAAATCTTGTGCCAATGGATCCTTACTGGTCAGCAAGCCATTGACGCGATCTTGAATATCTTTGAATGTCAGGTCTGACCGCTTCGCCAATTGTGCCTGGGCCGTACCGCCCAGGACTGCTGATAAAACGATAACCAGAATTGCTTTTTTATGTAACTGCATGGTAATTGGATTATTATTCATTTGGATTTCGGTAGGTGATACTCACAATTTTCCCAAAATCTTTAAACTCTTTGTCTGGTCTATCAGCTATTGTTCCATTTGCCTGTATTTGATATTGGTAGACCTTACCGTTTTCTCCGCTATTAGTCGCGATATATATTCGCTTATCAAAAGCTTCATCTATAGAATTTTGCCACATATTTGCCCTGTGCACGTGGATATCTGCAATCTGCTCGCCATCTCCAAATGTTTTGATCAACTGTGCTGCATTAACATCAACATTATACAGATATAACTTGTTGTCTAAAGCATAGTAAATTTGCCCCTTCTCGGAGCGAGCATCAAATATCTTTGCTTTATCTAAACCTGGACTATTCGCTAGATTGATAGGAAGTATTCTATTGGTTATACCATCATTATATTGTGTCATTGTGTATAAATCACGTCCGGTTCCACTTTCCATAATATAATACACTTCGCCTCCAAATCCCAACATCGCACCCACGGCAGTTTTACCTACATTATTAGGATCAAAACTATCAGTTGGTCTTTGAGCAACATTGTAAAGCTCCCTCTCATTATATTTCGCCTGTAAGAACTTCTTATTGAGGTTATCATAAAAGATAATATTGCCACCACCTTTTCCATTAAACAAAAAAGGGTATAACTGATAATCGCCGTGACTATAATAAAAAGGTTGAGAGTATTGACCCGCCATCTGACCAGCAAAGTCCGGTCCCATATCTGCGTAAATCTTTCCTTTATTGATATAAAAAACGTCAGAAGGAGCATCATAATAAGACATTTTATTTCCACCAAAATAGCTGTCCCCAAAACTATTGACTCCCTGAATGAATAAGGTGTTCTTTGATCCAAGAAGACTAAACTCATCTGCCCCAAGTTGATAATGATTTACTGTAGTAGTCAACGCTAGCATCCTCAACGACTTCACGACTAAAGAATTGACCTTCTGAACTGTTCCTACCGCTTTCTCGCCATTCATTGCCTGAAACAGATCATATCCAATTTGATCATCTTTACGAATAAACCCCAACTCTGCATGATCATCTTTGTCATAGGCAACCACTAGACCTTCGTAAAATCCAGAGTTCACTGTCAACTTGAGTTCTTTAAAGTTTCGAACGCCTGTATTATTATTGATGACCGTATACAGTAAAACATATTTGCCCGCCGGAGTAAAGATCTTTTCATTCAGATCTTTGGTATTTGCAATCACCTCGCCATACGGAACTCTATCTGTATAGTCGTTTTTTTCACGAGATTCAAAGATCTTCCATTCATAAGAATAGGTATCATTACGGTCTAGAGAATAACTTATCTCTGTCGTAATATTTAAGTCAGTCAACTGTTCGACCGCATACTCTTCGCTAGCAGTCTTGATAATAGCTTCATTTATAGGAGAAACTACGTAATTATTTTTATCCTTGTAACAGCCTGTTTGCAACAGACCTACCAAGGCTATGATTAGTAAGTACTTTTTCATGATGATCAGTTGTTATGGAAAGGTTACCACTTGTTTGTTCTCGTCCAAAAGTGGTCCTCCGTGCTCTTTTTCATATTCGGTTATAGCGGCTTTGAATGCAGCTCTATAGTTCATAATCTGCGGAAAAGACAGCGATTTTTGTGAAAAATCAGAAATCCCGACCACCTCTATCATAAATCTATATTTAGCATGACTATATATACCATAATAATAGTTTTCTGCACTAGCCCACCAAGAAGGTTTAATCACCTGGTCTACAACGTGAATAGTAATCCCAGGATACGTATCAAAAGATTTTGCTCCTACACCAAAATTTTCATTTTCTTTAATCGACAATTTAAACGATTGTCGTTTCGAGGCGAGATCCTCCGAACGCAACAACACGATAGGGTAATTCATTATTATTTCCCCTTTAGGGAATACGGTCTCAGTAAGCCTAAAGTGCTTACTCTCTAGGGCTGTACTTTCTTTGTCCAGCTCCAACTCAAACGACCGGTTGCTATCATTAGGCAATCCTGTTAAAGCAATGGGTATCCAAACCGTATCAAAGTCTCCCTGTACAGCCTTACTTATAAAAGAATAAACCAGAGAATCTGCCGTGGTAAGGTCTTCTCCCTTTTTAAAGATCAATGCATTCTTCTCGGTATATGTTATATATTCATTCTTGCTGCAAGCGCACAGAATAAACAAAAGAACAACCGACAAATATAATTTGTGTATCATATCAAATTTTCTAGTATTATTTATTATTATAACTAGGATTGTACTCCTGTTCGGTAATAGGTATCGGAAACACATAGTTTTCAGGAACCACTGTACCTGCATAAAATTTAATCGAGGTTGCGCCAATCTGCTTATACCAGAAAAAGGTCTGCCCTTCTGCATAAAATTCCTTCTGATACTCCTTGGTGATCTCATCCAACAATAATCCCTCATGCACAATATTGCTTGTCGTCAAGTCTTTGACGATCCCTCTGTTTTGTCTCACAATATTGAGATAACCTAAGGCTTTGTCTATAGATGTAGCATTCTTGGCCAGAATATAATACATCTCCGAGATACGTATCAGCGGAATAGTCTGATCTTTCCTGTCTCGACTTATCTCACCACTACCCGGCTCCCAGGTCTGCCAGTATTTTGAGGGATACACTTCGTTGGCCAAAATATCTTCTCTTTCAATCAAATGGGCATACCTGTAATCAACAGGATCAGTGTCAGGGTTGGCAGGGACTTCAAAAAGACTTCGATAATTAGCATCTGGCATAGTCAACGTATAGTTACTTGCTCCACTGATAGTGTAGTGAAAATAAACATCATTCTTTTTATCCACACTACCATCAGCCCATTTGCCGATATCCTTTGCTCGTAAAGAAAAAACTAGTTCTGAGCTAAATAATCGATCTTTTCTTTTAACATCTTTAGTTGTTATGGCCGACTTTTCGACGAATGGAAACAAATCACTAGCAATGACCTTATCAGCATACTCGGATGCTTGTACACCGTCATTTATGTAATTATATACCCTAGCTTTCAGACCCAATACGGCGTAATAGTTGATCCGATATCTCCTGTATAGATCCTTATTCACCACAATTGGATCGGTTGTTGCCAATAGTTCCTCTGCCTCATCCAGGTCTCTCAAAGTCATTTCTATAACCTCTTGGCTGGTCTGAGCCTCCTTGACATTCAAGTCGTAGACGGTTCTATAGGGGATAGCTTTGGCAGAGGGATTGGACTGATAGTTTTGTCCAAATAACCGCAACAGATCAAAATGTAGGTAAGCACGCAAGGCTAACGCTTCTCCTTTGATCAGGCTGTAATTATTTTCTTTGAACAACTCCTTACGATTCTCCATCTGATTAAGCACATTATTAAGTGTGGCTATCGCTGTATAGCTTTTGTTCCAAACACTCTCCACACTAGACGAGTTTTTATAATCAAAAGTATTTGTAAGGTAAAACCGATGCGATGATTGCGTCATTGTATAGTTTTTGGCTAGCGCGCTGAGGTAGCCCATACTCAAGTTGTCACCATACAGAGACCGACCACTCATTTCGTTATACACGCCATTGAGTGCTTGTTGAAAACCTGGTTCATCTTCAAAAAGCTTATCGTCGGATACTGTGGATCTGGGAGTAACCTCCAAAAATTTTGTACAACCTGACAAAGTCAAACTGCTTATGATTACACTATATATATAATATTTAATACTCATGTCGGTGCCGTTAAAAAGTTGCGTTAATAGATAAAGAATAGACTCTTGCAAATGGATTATCGGTTCCTCTTTCGATTCTCACTGAGCTGAAACGAGCAATGTCATTCGTGACAGCCCTAACTCTTAAAGAACTTATACCCGCTCTCTTCAGAAATGTTTGGTTACTCATCAAATATCCGAGCGATATAGAATTTATATTAATTGAATTTTCATCTTCTACAAATCGTGTCGTCGTATACGTGAGCTCATTATTCGTTATATGTATCTGTCTATAGCGAGACGCGTCGCCAGGGTACTTCCATCCCAGATCATAGGCTCTCCTGTCCACATTTTCTTTAGGATTAATGTTTTCTACACGATCTACCAAAGTCTGATTATATAGCTGTCCACCAAATCTATAATCCAGTGATATCCCCAGTTCAAATCCTTTATAATAGACATTTGTTCCAAAATTACCTTGTATTTTTGGCGAAGTATCACCATAGGCTATCTTGTCTGCTGCAGACCAGTCGTAGGTCTTGGCCCCATCCTTTTTACGATATACTTCTTTTCCCGTTGCAGGATCTATACCCAAAGATTGCACAGCATACAAAGCTGTCGTGGATTGCCCTTCTTCAAATAAGAAGTTTGGGATATATTTCGATTTATCATTCTGTTTATTATTTAGCGTCTTGAGCTGATCCGATATCTCTAACAATGTATTCTTATTATGCAAACCGTTAGCAAATACGGTCCATACTGTACCTTGCGATAGATTATTAATAATCTTATATTGGATAGCTAGTTCTACTCCTTTATTCTTAATCTTTCCATAATTTTCAAAATAAGAGGAGAAACCAATTGATGGCGCTAGACTAAGCTCTGTAATAGCCTGATTAGTTATAGAATTATAGTATTCGAATCGTAAATTTAACCGGTTATTTAAAACCTCTATATCTGCTCCAATATTTAACTCTCTCTTCTCCTGCCAGCCCAAGCTTGGGTTTCCGATACCTACATGCGAAACCCCTAACTCTCCGTCATATCCATTGGCAACATCGAATTTATATTGGGTCAAAGAACTGTAGGCAGGTACTGCCAATGTCCCTGTCGACCCATATGTACTCCGAAGTTTTAATCGATTAATATGCTCATTGCCTTTAAAAAAAGGTTCATTGTGAATGTTCCATCCGAGTCCCAACGACCAAAAATCACCAAATTTTTTATCTATACCATATGCCGAAGAACCATCCCTTCTTACCGATAGATCAGCAAGATATCGATTATCATAACTATAACTACCGTTAAGTAAAAACCCTACTCGATTGGTCTTTCCTTCGACACCTGCAGGCCGACCATTAGGCTCGTACTGTGTAGCGTATAGAAGATGATCAAGATTATCAGTCAAGAAACCTAAAGTCTTGAATTTATAGCCATCATTTGCAATACTTCCTAGTTCAGCTCCTGCTGTAGCTAAAATGAGCTGTTTGTTAAATGCTTTTTTGTAGTTAAAATAAGTAGAGAATTCGTAATTCAAGTTTTCACTCTGCCCCTTAATATAACTGCCCTTCAATGCAGGATCATTTTCCTTATTAAAGGAAGTATGAGAGCCTGGTAAAAACTCATCAGATGAGCTTATTTCTTTTGTAATACCCAGCTTAGACTCTATAAAAAAGGACGGGAAGACATCATATCGAATATTGAGATTGTTTTGAACACCCAATAATTTGTTCCTATCAACAGTATTGAGTGTACCATCATACAACGGATTAGTCTGTACCGTATTAAATATGTAAGGTCCATCAGCTGTAAAATCTTCGAGATGATAATTTACGTTCCCCTGTTCATCATAGGGAGCCCAATAAGGATTCATCTTCAGATAGGTAGAAAACGAACCGTAAGGAGAAGCGTTTGATTTGGTCTGATAAAATCTTGCCGAATTACTGAAGCGGAATTTGTTGATCATATACGTAAAATCAAACTGCCCACTATAGTTAATTCTATCCTGCCCTTTCATCACTCCATTCTGAAGATTGGCCCCCGCAATAATGCTGTAGCGAATAGCCTCATCCCCCCCCGTCAGCGAGACCGACGTCCGGTTATTGATCCCAGTCTGTACAGCTAGGCTGCGCCAATCTGTATTAATACCTCCTTCAACCGCCTTTAAACGTGTGTTATATAATTGGTCTAAAGCATATTGTTGGTTAGGATCCTTATTTTCATATATTCCAACTCTCTTTTCAAAATCTAACTTTTCTCTACCGTTGAGCAGCCTATATACAGACAGATCTGGAGTAGATATACTGATATCATTAAAAACGGAAAGTCGTAGTTTTCCTGGCTCAGGGGGTACAGTATTAATTACCATTACCCCATTGGCGCCTCTTGATCCATAAATAGTAGTAGCAGACGCATCTTTGAGTATAACTACAGACGCAATAATATTTACATCTAAATCTTTGATACGCTGTATATTCACCTCGAAACCATCCAATATAAACAACGGTAGATTAGGATTAGTTGCGACATCATCTTTTAATGTAGGGAACGAATTTTGTCCTCGTATCTGAATATCAGGCATCTGATTGATATCTCCTCCAAATACATTATTGGCAACAATATTAAATGCTGGATCTAGCGCAGACACACTTTTGAAAATATCAGTGACTCCCATCTTCCGCAATTCGTCTCCTTTGATCGTCAAGGCCGATCCTGTAAAATTACCTTCTGGTCGTTCAAATATCCCTGTCACGACAACTTGGTCTAACTCGTTGTCATCTGCGACCATCCGGATCACAAAATGCTTAAAATCTGCGATTGCAATCTCTTGTGTCTTATAACCGACATAACGTATTACCAAAGTGGTGGCTCCATCGGGGAGCTGTAAAGAGAACCGACCTTTATCATCAGTCTGAACCATCGTCTTGGTACCTTTGACCTGAATGGTGACTCCCACGAGAGCCTGATCATCAAATTTGTTGGTCACGACTCCTGTAATGGGTCTTTCAAGCGTTACCTTGTCGGGGCTCGCCATAATAATAATGGCATTGTTCTTAATCTCATAGGTTAGTTCTTGTCCTTGCAGACAGGCTTCTAAGGCTTTTGAAAGCGGTTCGTTCTTAACATTTACAGAAACGGGATTCGCGTTTTTTATCAGTTTTTTATTGTAAAAAAAGTCGTATCCGGTCTGTTCCCGAATGTCATTGATAACCCTTTCTAATGGTACATTGGTTTTATTAAGGGTAATTTTTTGTGCAAAGCCGTTGGCACTTACCTGTAATATCGCCGCCGTCAGAAAAAACATAACTAGTTTCATCTTCAGCAAAAATTTATTCAGGACGTGTTTTTGACTTTCACGCCTGAAGTCTGATTTATAATTCATAAATTTAAGTCGCTTGGGTTTTATCCAAAAGTGTTTATATCCATAATTTCTTTATCCCAAAATGGGAAGGGTGGATCCGGCATTTGTGACTAGGGGTGCTACCAACACTCCTAGTTTTTCATTCCGAACCAACCATGGTCAATAATGATTATTTCATAACAATTACGCTCCTTCCTTGTACTTCAAAATGTATTTCTTTGGTTAGTTCCATGATTTCAAAAATCTCTTCTATATTCTTGTCCCGCGATATCTTTCCTTCAAAAGTCATATTGGGATCGGGTTTGACTTTATAGATCACCTCAATATCATACCATCGGGCTACTTTATCCATGATACTCTCCAGGTTGCCACTGAATTTGAAATATCCGTTTTTCCAGGCGGTTACTTCTTCCAGATCAATGCTGCTTTTCATAAGCTTCATTTTTCCTTTGGAGACCTGAACCTGTTGTCCTGGTGTCAATTTCTGGATCGCAGCATCAGTAGATACCTCTACTGCTCCTTCTAAAAGGGTGGTGATGAGAGGAAATGCTTGGTAAGCTGAGACATTGAACTTGGTACCCAACACTTTGACCTCCTGCCCTTCACTCTCGACAATGAAAGGACGAGATGCATCCTTCTGTACCTCAAAGTAGGCCTCGCCACTGAGCACGACTCGACGTTCGGATCCGCTAAATTGCACCGGATAACGCAAAGAGGATATCGAATTGAGCCATACTTTGGTCCCATCGCTCAGTGTGACACGATACTGTCCTGCGGCAGGTACAACGATTGTTGCTGAGGCATATGTGCCGGTACTGATGGTGTTTCCATCTTCATAAGTGATCCCATTGGCTTCATTAATGATACCGGACTGCGACTCGCTGAGTTGGTACTCCGAGCCATCATCCAATACGATCGTAGCTCTATTGGTGCCTGGCGCAATGGTTGTGGGTGATGTTATATTGGCTTCGGTTTTAAGCTCTTCGTTAACCCGGGTTGAGTTGGAATGAGAATAGTAATATATTCCTGTTCCTACCATAGCAAAAACTAGAACCGCCGCCGCATATCGTGCCCATCGGACAAACGGTACAGTAGGCCTAGACCGATGAATCTCCAGATCAAGACGCTGTTTGATTTTTGCTTTGATATCTTGTTTTTCTGGTTCACTTATTTTCGAAAAATCGCCACCATCCTTATCGATAAGCATATCCCGCTGTTGGAGAAACTCAATCTCTGCAGCTGTCGCTGTACCCGCCAGATAACGGGCGATTATTTCCTTTAAATATTGACTGTTTGCTTGCTCCTTCATAACTTATACCGATCCGGTTTATAGATCGGTCTATAGTATATGTGCTGGAAAACTCAGAAAGTCCCAAAAGAATATGAAAAAAATAAAATTATTTTAAAAGTGTGGTTATAATGAGAAGCGTTGTAAGGTAATGTGCATATCTTTCCTGAAGTTCTGTCTTGGCTCGTTGTAGCTGATTCTGAACGGTTTTACGAGAAATACCCAAGTCGTCTGCAATGGTTTCTGTCGACAATCCGTCTAAATAGTGCATCAGGAATATTTTTCTTCTTTTCTCAGGAAGTACTTCTATCCAGGAAGCAAGCAGCTCTTGGTATTCCTTTTCTTTGACTGCGGTATCTGCATAGATATAAGAAACCAGATACTCTTCGAAATCGAGGTAATAACGATGATCTAGAGGTAGTTTTTTGAGTTCTTTATAGGTCAAGAACCGGACTGCAGTATGTAGATATGCGGACAGTTTGTCTATTTGTAACGTTTCTCTTCTCCGCCACATATCCATAAACACTTCTTGAACGACATCCTGAGATAATTCCTTTGACCGTAACCTATTGTATGCATAGCTATAGAGGGAAGACCAATACTGATCGTAGAGATGTCCAAAAGCGACTTCGTCCCCGCTTTGCAGTTGGAGCAATAGTTCTTTTTCATCGTATGGACACACTGTGGTCATTAGATCTCGGTCAGTTAATCGGGCTAAACTTAACAAATATTTTACAGATGGTTAAGATTTGTAATCAAAAAAACCGAGCAGGGGCCTCTATCATATAAGCAGAAACGCTTTGTGATGGAGGTTCAGATGATTGTCACACCGATCATCAAACTATTTCGGAATACAATACATATATCCCAAAAACACTTAGGGCGGTTTGATCAAACCGCCCTAAGTAACAACTAAAAAAACTAATTGGTCACGTTAAAAAACGTATACTCCAATTTCAGAAATACCCCGCCTTTTATCGGGCGATGTACGGAACCGTACAGCTCCTTTTGGTAGGCTACATCTATACGGGCCTGACTATTGATAATAAATTGTACAGCCGGTACGATGTCCATATAGGAACGACCGTTCTTTGTTATAGTCTGCCCTACTAGTTCTATCATGGCATTGATATTGGTCTGCTTGTAACTTTTATAGCGGTTGGGGTGCATTAACCTTCCTGCCGAAAAAGTATAATTGATGGCATCTCTTCCATATAACTCGGGAAAGTCGTTGCCGTCATTGTCCAAGGCACGTCCATAGCTGACATTGGAGCTGAGTGCCAGCTTCTTGATAAGCTGCGTGGCAACCAAACCGACTTCAAAACCGGAGTTCTTGCCCATGAGATCTATGGACTCCTGGTGGATAGCGCTCTTGTTCCAGCTGTATCTTCCGAAGGCCGCCATCCGGAAATGGCTCTGTAAATCATCTACAGAATAGAAACGATACTTGGCATAAGCGCTGGCACCAGCTAGGTTCATGCCATTTGTGGCATTGTCAAAATAGCTGGAAGCACGGACCATAAGGCTCTTATTGATCCCCCATGTTACTTCGGGAGATAGGCCGTAGATATAATTATCTTTTATGTCATTCTTGATTAATGATTGACCTACACGTACGCTAAGTGAACCGGCCGGCACATTGCTGGCCGGTTCTGTTACTACAAATAATTCCTGCGCGTATGCAGCTATAGTGCTGCATACGAAAAAAAACATGACGATATACCTCATACTACAATGCTACTATATGGTATACTTTATCGTTTTCTGAGGAATAGCTACCATGTTTTGCATAGGTCTTTGATAGCTTCTTATACTCTTTTTGTGTTACAAAGCCTTTGTCAACGACTCTATACTGGTTTGAGCTGGCTTTCTTGTCTTCGATAAATACTAAAGAGTCATCTCCAACAGCAACTTGTTGCGCAGCTGCAGCTTCAGGTGACAAGGTCAAAACCATGGAACCGACAAAGAAGCCTGCTTTTTCAACAGCATCCTTTAGCACTTTAGGACTTACCGTTTGGTTTTCATTGAAAGAAATCGTAAAAGTATTGGTATTCAAATCTGTAGCAACATCAGCTATCTGCGACAACGATTTTAACTGCTTATTGATGGCATTGGAGCACATCGAGCAGGTAAGCCCTGTAGCCATGATATCTACTTTTGAAATCTGTGCATAACCAGCAAAACTGGTAAATAATAAACCTAAACCTGCTATAAATGATTTTATTGTGAAAGTGTTCATCTCTATTTATTGTTTAATTTGTGAAATAATTTGTTCTTCTGTAGGGTTGATTGCTATGAGCATGCCTGAGCTGTCAAATAAATAGACTGCCGGCAATGCCTCGACTCCAAACATCTGGGCAGACGGTGCATCAAATCCTTTTGGATCGATCAATTGTACATGCTTCAATCCGTCTTTTTGAATAGCCTGAAGCCATTTCTCATTGTCGGTATCTATAGAAATCCCTACGATTTCAAAATTCTGTTTTTTGTACTTATCGTACATTTTTACAAGGTGCTTGTTGGCTTTTCGGCATGGTAAGCACCAAGAGGCCCAAAAATCAACCAAAACCGTCTTTCCTACAAAGGAAGAAAGTGCTGTCTCAGTATTTTTATCATTCGGCAATGTAATATCGGGAAGTGTGTCTCCTATTTTTAGCTGCGCATAAGAACTTGGGACAGCTAGAAACAGGATCACGACAACCCATAAAAATTTTATTGGCTTCATAATAATCCGACATTTATATCTTGTGTATAAGAATGCGGCATTAACGCTCAGGATTCTTTACATAAGATGCTTATAAAATGAATGAATATGACCTAAAAAGGTCTTAGAACAAGACAGACCATGGGCTGTCCAACAAAAAATCTAGCTTATTTTTGGGGGTAGCCAGATGCTGTCCGCATCGTTGGGATGAAATATTTCTACGTAAAAATATTTTTGCTTTTTCGCTGAAAACTCGAAAATGGCAACATCATCCGTGACACTTGGTATCAAAGGTGGTTTTACATCGACTACGTAAGATACACAGGAACAGTGTTTACAACCTCCTTTGCAATTGTGTGTTTTGGTCGCTTCCTTTTTTTTCTCCTTGCAGCACGATTTTTCGGAAGACATTTTCTTACAACATACCTTGATGGCCTCAACAGGTCGGGCCATAGCTGATTGAGGCCCCATAAAAAGGGCTATAACAGCGAATAACAGTATGTAAATCTTCTTTACCATCTTTGTAAAGGATAAAGGTAGCACTTTTTAAAGCTCTTTCTACCAAAAGCACTGTAATCATACTGATACATTTAATTCTTAAATTAAGGTAAAAAGCACGTATAGATAAAATTGTGGCTATCTTTGTAGTTATTCTAGTTTGCGAACCAAAAACATAACATTATCGTATGATTTTTAAAGCACTACGATCAAATATCGATGTCGAGGACAGTTTGTTCAACGATCTGTATCCTTCGCATATAAAGGATCTTGCAGATCGTCATTGGACCCCTGTGGCTGTCGCTAAGCTTGCCGCAGAGTACCTGGTACAGGATGGTAAGAAGAAGGTGCTGGATATCGGCGCTGGTGTCGGCAAATTCTGCCTTGTAGGCGCTTCGTGTACGGATGGTATGTTCTATGGAATCGAACAACGGGAGTCTTTAATAAAGCTTTCTACGGATATTGCTGAAAAGTATGATATACAGAATGTGGAATTTATGCATGGTAATATCAGTGAGGTAAACTTTGCAGACTACGATGCCTTTTATTTCTACAATTCTTTCTACGAAAATATAGACACCTCCTGTCCGATTGATGATCTAATTCCGACGGATACAAAACTGTTTAAGGTCTATACAAGGTATCTAAAAAATGAGCTGAATCAACTACCTATCGGTACCCGCCTGGCAACATACTGGGGTACCTGGGACGAGGTGCCCCGAAGCTTTGAACTGGATGGTTCAGCCTGCAATGGCATGTTGAACTTCTGGAAGAAAACAGTCTAACTTTACATTTGAATATAAAAGGTATTTTCACTAGATAGGTTTAACTGCTTATATCGTTGAAACAAAAGAGAACCTGACGTATTATTCCGCTCTGCTCTTACCCTAAATTCTTCGAAAATAGCGCCACTTTTATCAATATCATTTCCCCGTACCGCAACATCGACTTTTATTTCTTGCGAAGGACTTTCTTTGACACTAAGGTGCTCTTTTGGAATACGTAACTCCATAATAAACCGATCGTTTCCCTGCAAGTTCTCTAAAGATCGTACGACAGGTACAGCAGACTTGGTAGATATTGAATATTTACCATTAGCAATAATCCCTAAATCATTATAAATAGGGATAGTGTCACTTTTTATATGGGGCAATAGATCGACCACTAAATAATCGAAATCATAATCAATTCCATTATTGATGTTTCTTTTACATGCAGGATAAGTAACAGCCAGTTCTTTTCCAACAGTACTAAAATGAATCTGAACACCTCCCAATTGAATGGCTTTCTTGGCATTATAGGTTTTATCAATAGTCATATAGACAAAAGTTGAATCTTGTTTGAATGCCATCCGGAGTTCATTAACATCATCTTGTAAATACTGGGTGTCGGACCAGTCTATTAGATTCGTATCAATTGCGGTTGCTTCACCCCATGTACAGACATATGTATTCTTATTCTGTGCTGCAACTCCCAAATAACAAGTAAAAAACATTACAAATAAAACTATACGCATAACAAAAAATATAATTCGTTGACTAAAAAATGAACAATTTATTCCAACACATAATCGATCCAAGTTTCCGACCAGGTATCTACATGTAAAAAATAAGCTTTCATCTCTTGTGTACCATAAAATGTTGAATTTAATATTGGCGAAACCCGACCTGGGGGAATCGCTACTAGACGCTGTCCCATTAATAAGATGAGGATTGCGATATTAGTACCTTTTTCTAAACCAAAATGTAGCTTTGGCAAAGTAATCTTCCCTTCAAAAATAAAATTAGTTTTTTCGTCACTTTCTTTTCCTGCGACTGCTTTCATTATTCCACTAGCTCCTATTCCAAATTCATTAGATACGTCATATTCTCCAGTTGATATATCTTTAAAATCCTTAATTTCTAACCTCTCCCAATTCTCCGCTTTTTTGACAATTGGGTACCTTATTACCGGAATATCCAAAGTATCTTTACACCCTTTGAGATTAAAATAAATCTTAATCCCTCCTGGCATTTTGACTTTTACAGCATACTCATCTTTGAATAGGGATATATAGAGATTGTTCTCATCTTGGTCTAGCTTATAATACAGCATCGCTTCTTTGTCATAGGTCATTCCTTTTTTGGGGTTGGTCTGTGCAATGGAAGAAGATATAAAGAAAAGGGATAGTAATAAAACAACTGTTTTCATGATTTTACTTCAGCTCATAATCAATCCAGGTATGTGTCCAGGTGTCTACATCCAAAAAGAAAGCTTTGGATTCTGCAGTCGAGTTTACCCCCGTAGATACGGTGAAAGGGGAGACTACTCCCGAAGGACGGGCAAAAAGACGAATACCCCGCAATAGTACCATTATGTACAATTGTTTATTTCCTCCCATCCTGAACTGCTCAAGTGGAATGCTTATCCTGCCTTCGAAAATCGAGCGATCCCTAGCATACCGGTTCTTTTCGGGATTCTCCGTGATCCTGGTTTCCCCAGTAATGCCATACTCGTTGTACACGGATATCTCCCCATCGGGAATATCCCGAAAGCCGTAGGCAGCGATGATCTCATAGTCTCTCTTAGGATGCTTGTACACCGGATAGACGATACTTGGTACATGGAGAGTATCTTTCTTACCAGCCGTATTGAAAAACAACTTTATCCCACCCACATCAATCGCCTTTCCGGCATACTCATCTTTGTAAAAATGCAGATAGAGATATTGATCATCATGACTGATATGGTAATACATAGCATTTTCCTTGTCATAGGTCATCCCTTTTTTGGGGTTGGTCTGTGCAAAAGACTTAAAAACATAAAAGAAGCACAAGACTACAATAATTGAAACTATTCTCATTGTTATTATAAATATTTTAAAAAATAAGGGGTCAAATAAAAAATTAATAATCCTGCATCCGCATATACGGACAATTAACAGCAAAATTAGTCGCTGTGAATGGCCAACCACAAGTCCATGTTGAAGAATCATATATCAGCCCATCCAGACATTGATGCGCTTCAGTAACTCCATCGTAGCAAATATAAAACCATCTGCAATCTGAATAGTTTGTATAAAATCCGTTTGATAAACCGTACTTACTACAATGATCCAGATTAATATCAATGATCCAATCCGCCTTTGCCGTATTGACTATCAATAGGCTCGAAAGGCATACCATACTGTATAAAATTCTTTTTTTCATAATACAAAAATTTAAAATTGTTAAATATTTATTTATTCTTTACGACCCCTTCAATAGTAAAAACGGCTGGTTCGTCCAAAACATTGGAAAAAAACGTCACCTGTTGAATATAGTTTCCGATATTGCGAAGCTCATAAGTTAGCGCTACCGTACCTTGTCCTCCTGGCGGTATTGGTTTTTTATCCCAATTTGCACTTACACAATTACAAGAAGGCACCACTTCTGTCAATAGTAAATCTTTAACGCCTACATTTTTTACCTTGACAACCACCGTCTTTTTATCGGATGGCTGCCCTTCGCCAAATTGTAAGGTATATTTATCCAACTCCAGCTTCGGCCCCAACTATCTATGAACTGCAGTTCTTCAGTAGAAATTAAATTCTTCTTTAAACCCGTATAAAGAAATTGATCTACATTAGCATTATAAGTACGAAACAACTGGTCCAACAATTCCTTCTCCTTTGTAAACTGGTATAGTAAATACGTATTGAAGAAATAAGGATAGGCATTAACACTCTTCCTCAGACGATCTAACTCATCTGGATCCAAAGACTCTTTTTTCTCATAGTCAAGATAAGACTGGATCTGTGTGTTTAAAAAGTCAATCTTTACTGCAGAGGAAACCTCCTTTGCTTCGTATTGATTTAGAAAAAGACCTTTGCCATCGTCAAAAAATATTCTTTTATTGAACGTATTTTGAAAAGCTTCTTTCAAAACATTTAGTCTAGCCCCCTTAACAAAACCGACTAATTCGTTTTGGGGATTTGTAATCAATATAAGCGGATAGGAAAATTCCCGTAGCAGTTGTTCCAACCATTTGTTTTCGCTTTTTGTCAGATCCACCGACCTAAATAATACATTTGGAGGCAGACCGGAGAAACTGGCCATCTTTTCTTTTACAAAGCCACATAAATCACATTTCGAAATGCCCAATATGGTCACAATATAATTGCTTCTATCGGCATTGTCTTTCTCCAAAAATTCGGTGAACGTCCTATTCTCCTGAAAGTCGAATTTTGCAATTACTTTTTTCTCCTTAGCACAGCTTACCGATAAAAATAAGAAGAACACATAGGTAAATATCTTTATCATAACATTGAAGTATATAACTTTTTCTAAAAAAAGATCTGAATTCAGTCTCAGCATGAACATTGTCTATAATTTGATTTTTCTTAAACTTAAAAATTACAAGTTCGCCGATTGCGATGCCGGTTTAATTCCTGCGTTAGTTCGGTATAGATTCTTACCTATACAGCGAACAACCTAAGTTCAATTATTCTGTGAAATCGTATTTCGACCCTTATTGGGTTTTGGTAGCCAACCGATAGATGCCTTTTAATTCCGTAGCTCTGTATAAATCCACATCCTTGTTGTATTGACTCTCTATTTGTGCTCCGGAAAATTTCTGTACAATCCGACCATCAGATGTCATTACATTCCCCGTTCCTCTAGACACTCCAACAAAAGTTGCTGGAGGAATAATTCCGCGAAGTCTGAGTTTATAATCTACTGCCTTTGACTCCCCTTCAACTAATTTTATATCAAAGTATTCTAGCGGAATACCAAACTCTACTATATAGTAAAGTTCACCGTCTTCTTTATAAAGTTCTGTATATTCTACATTGGATGAGATGCCCACATGAATACCGTATTCGTTGATTATAGGTATTGTTTTGGTTAATACATTTTCTATACCGCCTATCTCTATTTCTTTAAGATCAATGAGATTCCAAGGTTTGTCTGGATGTGATACGATCTCAGGATTGGCACGCCTATCATAGGTAAAATCGTAAGGAAAGACTATAGATACTGGCTGCTTCTTTTGATTCATTACTTCTAATGTAATTCCCCCGTTGAAAATTTTACTAGTTCGATTTGAGTTCACCGCCAAATACAAATAGGTATCATCATTTGCCAGACTGTAGGCTATATGTGTATCGTCATTATACGCCTGTAAAGGCTGCTGCCATTCGTCCAATTTACCATCGGCCTCAAAGCCCTCCATCCAGATGCTGGTTTGTTGTACCTGAGGCTGTTTGTTCTTTTGCGCATAGCCCTGTGTCAGCATACCAGCAAACACAATGGTAAAGAAAGTAAGTTTATACTGCATAGTTGTTGTTTTTTAAGTAAGAGAATTAATCAGGCTTAGTCGCTAAGCGGTAAGTGCCTGTGAGTTTAGTAGGAGAAGCCGAATCCACCGCTTTCATATCCTTATCATTTCGTATTCGGGGTGTATCATTTGGATCATAACCTGCGGGCATAATTGGTTTCTGACCAATAGGCTGATTCACTTTGATTCCACGTAATGTAATTATATACTCTACCATCCCATCATCCGAAAAAGGTAAATACTGTATAGGTATAGCAATTTCTATATTATAAAAATCTGCGCCATTTCTATAAATTTCAGTCTCAATAGTTTCTTTTTCGATACCTGCTTCGACTCCATACTCATTAGTCAAATATATGATAGAGTCACGACCTTGGGTCAGCCCAACTGTTTCAATTTTATCAAAATCTGCTAGTACCCTCGGCTGTGTATTATCATTGAAGGCTTTCATAATAAGTTCATCAGAAGACATATCATACGTTGGGTTATAAGGATACGTTATCTCAATATTATTCTTTCCTTTTAATAATAAGGACACTCCTCCCCTAAAAACCTTTTGCGTACGATTGGTTTTCACTGCCAAGTACAGATACTGATCATCATTTGCCAAACTGTAGGCTATATGCGTGTCGTCATTATACGCCTGCAAAGGCTGCTGCCATTCGTCCAACTTACCATCGGCTTCAAAGCCCTCCATCCAGATGCTGTTTTGTTGTACCTGAGGCTGTTTGTTCTTTTGCGCATAGCCCTGTGTCAGCATACCAGCAAACACAATGGTAAAGAAAGTAAGTTTATACTGCATAGTTATTTCATTAAGTAACCTAATTAATCAGGCTTAGTCGCTAAGCGGTAAGTATCCCAAAAGTCAGTCCAGTCGTTAGAATCATTGATATCCCTAACCATCATCTCAATTTCTTCGCGACTTGTATTAGGAACATCTTTAAATTGCTCAAAGGTAAAATACATACCTGCTCTCCCTCTTTTTGCCGGAGAATCTTCTCGAAACCCTCGCAACAAAATATTAAAGCTTATCATCTCCTTGGCTTTGAGCTTCAACAGACTCAGCGGAATCGCCAACTCATAACAATAGGTATCTTCTTTCTCATCCTCTGCTTTAAATTTCGTCCAGCCCACTTGAATCCCATATTCGTTATAAATATTCAGTTTAGATTCCTTAATCCCTTCAAAATTATCTATTTCCAATACAGTCCACTCCTTTTCGGGGACTTTACGCGATCCATCCACTGCCCGCGGGAAAGTTATCCAAGGCTCATTTGCACGATTTTTTTTTCCTTTTCGATTCACAGTAAACATTAGGCCTCCCCAATTGAATATCTTTCCCGCATGTTTATTTTTCCGAACAGCGAGATATAGAAAATTTTCATCATTGGCCATAGTATACCATAGCCATGTTGATTCATCATATACGAATTCTTCTCCTTTCCATTCCGCCAACTCACCGTCGATAACTACAGATTCTTTCCAACATGATGAAATCTGAGCTTCACTTTTATTCAAAAGCATAATGAAAAGACATGTAATTGAAATTATCTTTTTCATATCCTATAAATAAGACTTTGTAATCAAAGTATAGGGATAGGTTACCGCAACATTTTTATCATCTTTGACCATTTCCAATGTGATGCCTCCTGTAAATATCTTGCTTGTTCTATCTGATTTCACTGCCAAGTACAGATACTGATCATCATTTGCCAAACTGTAGGCTATATGCGTGTCGTCATTATACGCCTGCAAAGGCTGCTGCCATTCGTCCAACTTACCATCGGCCTCAAAGCCCTCCATCCAGATGCTGGTTTGTTGTACCTGAGGCTGTTTGTTCTTTTGCGCATAGCTCTGTGTCAGCATACCAGCAAACACAATGGTAAAGAAAGTAAGTTTATACTGCATAGTTGTTGTTTTTTAAGTAAGAGAATTAATCAGGCTTAGTCGCTAAGCGGTAAGTGCCT
>NZ_ATDL01000019.1 GCF_000416985.1 Sphingobacterium paucimobilis HER1398 | reverse complement strand
GATGGACTGACCGCTGGTGAACCAGTTATGCCGCCAGGTGTACGGCTGGGTAGCTACGTCGGGAATAGATAAGCGCTGAAAGCATCTAAGTGCGAAACTAGCCACGAGATGAGACTTCCTTACAGGGTCGTTGGAGATGACAACGTTGATAGGCTACAGGTGTAAAGGTTGAGAGACCAAAGCCGAGTAGTACTAATAGCCCGAAGCTTTCCAAGCAGATAGACCTGTTGTCTTCTCTGACTGTTCTTTTTCTTTCAATAACATGTCAATCAGGCTATAGCTGTTATGCAACAGCGATGAGCTTAAGATATTTCAGGTGCCTATATCGGCGGTGTCTACCTCTTCCCATTCCGAACAGAGAAGTCAAGCCCGCCAGAGCCGATGGTATTGCCGTAACAGGTGGGAGAGTAGGTCGGTGCCTTTTTTTATACAAAGCCCCTTCAGGAAACTGGAGGGGCTTTTGTTTTGTGCATACTTTTCTCAATCTATAGTATGGCGGTAATAGGTGGAAGTGTATCCGCCAGCCGGCAGACTGCTTACGAAGCCCCTAGCTAAGCCCTAGGGGCTTTTACCGTATGAATGTAGATACTCAAACTCCTTCGTCAGAATGCTGTCCGGAGACCTGTTCTGAACATATTTTCTAATGGATAGAGTCTTATATTTTTTAATCAGAGGAAGCTGCTTCGTTAGAGATGATTAGAAAGATATAGGAGAATATGGTTTACCTCTTTGAGCTATTCGTTGTGTCCTAAGATCAATGTGATAAATAATTACAGTTTTAGAGAAGCGCTTACTGCTATTTTATTTAGAAAAATTATTCAGATTCAGGGGGTAGATGAATATAGTAGTGATTGAATAAATCAGATATGAAAGAAGAGTCACTGATTAATAAACCTAATTTATTTCAAATAAATTCCAGAATTTTTGAGTTTATGATGAGAGTTTATTGCGAAAAATTAAGCCGATTTTAGATTTTAATTAAAGAGGTGTCGGGAAAATATGAGGATAGTATTCTAATGATCTTTGTTTGAGAATAGGCTTAAATCTATTCTGTTTAACCAATATTTATGCTTTTTGTTAGATCCAATGTCTTTCTTGATGTATTTTATTGTTCGCTGTTCCAGCGTTTTATGCTTTTTGCGGTAAAATAGTCTGTGTTATGTCTTTGAAATGTGGTCTGAAAGTTCCTATCTTTGCACCACTCCGCGAGGGAGGGGCGGTTCTTCGGAACAATGACATAAGGTAGACAGAGAGGTGATTTTTCGGTTTTATCCGTTTTATTTTATCCTCTGAAAATCTTCTCCGGAAATTATTTTAAAATAAAATTTGGAGGTTAGAAAAAGATTCCTACCTTTGCAGTCCCAACGGAAACGAAGGGCGGTCTCCGCAAGGGAGTCCGGAAAAAAATGACAGGTCACATCTTCGGATGTCGATGATACAAGCAGAAGCGCGAAGCGGATGCGATAAAGTTCTTTAAGGAAATGATCATGTAACGTAACGAGTAGTGTTGAGAAACAACGAAAGTTAAAAAACTCAACCTGACGATCATAGAATCAGAAATTATTTAAATAAGGACAATTCTATTTTTCATAAATAGTCTTGATCTCACACTTCATTTTACTATGGAGAGTTTGATCCTGGCTCAGGATGAACGCTAGCGGCAGGCCTAATACATGCAAGTCGAACGGGATCCATCTGTAGCTTGCTATAGATGGTGAGAGTGGCGCACGGGTGCGTAACGCGTGAGCAACCTGCCCATATCAGGGGGATAGCCCGAAGAAATTCGGATTAACACCGCATGAGATTGCAGTTCCGCATGGT
>NZ_ATDL01000018.1 GCF_000416985.1 Sphingobacterium paucimobilis HER1398 | reverse complement strand
GTATTCGCTGCCTGCAAACAGCTGCATATAGGTATTGACCGTATTGCGGGAAATACCCAGAACGGAACCTATTTTACGGTTACTGTAACCGTCCAGATGTAATGTGAGTATTTGTTTTAAGTCCATCGGATCAAGTTTGTTGGCCATATCGCTGTATTTAGAGCGACAAGGTAATTCTTTCCCGATCTTTTTGAAGTGGCACAATTCGAACCGTAAAAAACGGAGCGATGGAAGAAAACTAAACCACTAAAGTGGCATCATTTGAACCGTAATAGCTGGCACCATCCGACCGAAATGACTGGCACAAATCAAACCGTAATATCCAGATAGGGCCTCCCTTAATTTTTTAAGGTCGTGGTCGCGTAGTTTCTCACGCTCAACCATTGAGCAAGGGAGGTTCCTTTTCTGTTCATTATATTTTACGGGCAACTTAAAAAGTTGGCTCTTTAGACTATTGATTTGTCCTCCAGAATAGTATATTTCATTGATCATTTTATTCATTCAAAATCATCGCTTTCATACCGATATAAACCAATTATTTTCGATAGCACACGATCTAGGTATAGCGATAAGATTTCAATCATTTAATTATCTGATAAATAGAGTTTAATCGTCTTGTGTCTGAAACAGGGCTTTCAATCTATTTGTCGCTAATATAGCTTAAATATGAAACATTATTTTAAGGGTGGAAGAGGACTGTCTTTTGGTGAGGGCCGTGTCCGACTACTGGCGGATGACAAAGACCTTTTTAGTCGCCCAGTAAATATTAATGATAGACTGCTTTCCCGAAGTAAATTCGGGACAAGCTTCTCTGCCTTTCGCAGTGACGAGATGGAGCGCAATGACGAGCGTGAGGTGAGGGGCAGTGACGGTAGAGAAGGCGAAGACATGGGGAGTTTTCGTTCTGCCCAGGACCTGCCTTTGTTCTGCCTTGGTTCTACCAAAACCGGGTCAATTCGCAATGGATTCCCGATGAATCCCCGATCACCATCGGGGTTTGATCGGGAATCGATCGGAAGTTCATCGGGGAAAGGTAGAACGTGGTTAGGTCTTGGTAGGTATCAAGTAGGGGCTTTTTCTGTTTATTGGTGGCCTATTGGTTGCTCATTCTTCGGTGTAGAGGTAAGCACAGACCGAAGAATAGGCAAAGAACAGGCAAACAAATACCAAACGAAGCCCAAGCCAAGTGCAGAGAAAGAGCAGAGAATAGGCAAAGAACAGGCAACGGATAGGCAGAGAACAAGCAGAGAACAGGCAGAGCATAAGCAGGGAATAAGTAAGGGGAGTGTATGGTCTTTTAATACACTCCCAATACACTGTTACTACTTAGCGCATACTTGGGTAATACTTAGGCAATACACGGAGAATGCTTCGGATAGAGTAGCAGGTTGGTTCGGTATGGCTTCGAGATGGGGTCGTACTAGGGTGCAGACAGGTTCGACTGTTGTTCGACCGTTGTTCGAGTCCTGTTCGAGAGCGAGTCGAAGCCTAGTCGAAGCGGAGTCGAACAGCACCCGAAGGTGTGTCGAAGAAGTCTCGAACACGTCCCGAAGCGCTGTCGAAGGACAGTCGAAGAGCTCTCGAAGAGTTGTCGAAGCGGAGGGGGCTCGAACTAAGGTTGAACTAGCCTTAACACAGGCTATAACTAGGGTTGAACTGGGAATGAACTACCAAACAACTAGGAATGAACTAGGAAGCATTCATAATCCTTCGAAATCGTTCATAATCCTTCAGAATCATTCGGAGGGCGCAGAGGCCTCAAGACTTCCTCTGAACCTTCTATGCGCCTTCTCTGAACATCAAACAGACATGCAGCGAACAAGAAACAAACATAAACGGCACATCGCTGACACATGTCCGACACATGTTCAAGACAACAACGGTACATGTTTGACACATGAACCACACATGAATGACACAATAAAAAGTAATGAAAAGCCACAGGAAAGGTACTGTAAAGGTACGGGAGAGGTACTAAATAGTGGGGGTAAAGGTACTGAAGAGGTACTGGAGAGCTACCAAAGAGGTACCAAAGACCTACATGCTGGCGGTAAGTCGGCAGTGGCTTTGGAGAGGGATAGAGATTGCTTCGGCGTAGTTTCCCACCTTCCCGATTCTCGGGACACGCGCAATGACGGGGAGTTGGTGGAAGAGCTGCGGGAGAAACGTTTGATTTTAAAGGGTTTTCGGGGGCTCTGTGAGGAGTTTAGGGTCAAAGTGGAGTCTATGGTCGTAAAAGAAAATAGAGGTCGGCAAATCGCTTTAAAACAAGCCGATCCTTTTGCAAAGTTTTTAGATATTCGTTCCGAGAGCCCTTCGGGGTTCTCTATTCCTCCGCCAACTGGCGGATACAATCGATATGACGGGAGGGGGAATCGAGGTAACGTACGAAGTGTGTGGTGTATGCAATTGGCCAAAGGCTATCAGCTATTAGCTTTAACGATATTTTGTGTGTTGTTTAACAATGTCTTTGCGCAGTCTCCGACAAAAGTTGGAGCTGTTGCGAAGGCTAAACAGGAGTTTGTAAAGGATATCCGCGGTACAGTAATCGATGCTGTGACCAAGAAGCCGTTAGCGGGAGTCGGGGTGGAGATTTACATTGATTCGGTAAAATATGCGGGTCGCTATGCATTGGACAATGGGGATTTTGATTTTAAAGGGGCGCATATCACACATGGTACCCTGAGGATTAGCAAAGCGGGATATATCAAGCAAGAGATCCCGATGTCGTTGTCTCAGAATGGCCCTTATGACGTTGCTTTACGTCCTGAAGCGATCGCTATCGAGGAGGTGGAGGTCATCAGTACGGGGTTCTTCAATGTGCCCAAAGAACGTGCTACGGGTTCTTTCACCCATGTGAATAATGAGCTGTTGAGCCGCTCGGTGGGTTCCAATGTGATCGATCGGCTAAAGGATGTGGTGCCTGGATTGACGTTTAATCAAAGTCAGATCGGCAAATCGACCATAAGTAACGAGCCCAGTATCTCCATACGTGGGCGCAGTACGATGAAAGGGAATGCCGAGCCCTTGGTTATTCTCGATAACTTTCCCTATGAGGGTAAAATAGAAGATATCAATCCCGAGGATATCGAGTCGGTCACGATATTGCAGGATGCCGCTGCTGCTTCCATTTGGGGTGCACGCGCAGGAAATGGGGTGATTGTCCTGACCTCCAAACAGGGACATCGGGAGCAGCCGCTGCAGGTAAGTATACGCTCGGATTATTCGATATCGGCCAAGCCTGATCTGTATTATGCGCCCACCATCCCGATGGATGAGTTTATCGAAGTAGAGCGTTTTCTGTTCAACAAAAATGCCTGGAATCCATACATCAATCAAGGGTATAGCTATATCACGCCTGTTGTAGAGTTACTTAAACAGCATCGGGATAAAAAGCTTACTGATATAGAATTGGAGTCTGCTTTAGATGTCTTGAAAGGGCAGGATGTACGTCGCGATCTGTCCAACTATTTCTATCGCCCATCATCGCTGCGGAAGACGTTTTTGGGTTTCAATGGTGGGGGCAAAAAGAATACCTATTATTTTTCTGCCGGCTACGACCAGAACGTGTCGGATAAAGTGGGGGCGGACAATCAGCGTATCAGCATCAATATGCGCAACAGTTACGAGGTATGGAAGGATAAACTAAGACTGGATGTGGGCCTGCTGTTTGCAAAAGCGCTGGATCGTTCTGATCGAAGTTCAAGTGTTGGCTACAATGTGCTGTACGACCGCTTGGTCGATGACAATGGCAATCCATTATCAATTGGCGGAAGCAATAAATTTCGCCAGAGCTATATTGATACCGCGGGCAATGGGCTGCTCAAGGATTGGAACTATCGTCCCGTAGAAGAGATTGGTATGAACGATGCTAGAACGCGCAGCCTAAACTATCAGTTGAATACGGGATTTGAATACAGAGCTTTGGACTGGCTGGTCTTATCCGGTAAATACCAATATGGTTCGGGGACTTCCGAAATCAATTGGTTGTGGGATGCCGCATCATTTCAGATGCGTAACCTCTACAACCAGTTTACCAAGATCAACCATGCCGCAGGTACTGCGAAATCGGCTATACCGGAAGGTGGCCAGTTGAATGCGACACAATCGACTTTTTCCAATCAGCATGGTCGTGCACAGTTGGCTGTGGATAAAGATTGGAATACACATCGGTTTAATATGATCTTGGGTGCAGAGATCAACAAGAGTCAGACTTTCCGCAGTGTACAGGAAACCATGCTGGGCTATCAGCCCGCTACCGAGACGTATACGCCTATGGATCTGGCAGCCCGCTATCCGCAGTATCATGTGACATCCTCGGGAAATCTGTTGGTGTCGCCTACGCAGAATCAGCGGGAGACTACGGACAATCGGAATGTGCTGCTGTTCGGAAATGCTTCCTACAGCTATGACAGGCGCTATACGGCTACGTTTTCGGTACGTAAGGACCGTGCTAATATCTTCGGTGTAGAGGCCAATAAAAAGGGAAAGCCCTTTATGTCGGCGGGTATGCTCTGGAACCTGCACGAGGAGGCTTTTGTACAGTTTCCTTGGTTACAGAAGCTTTCGCTGCGTGGTACACTGGGTACCATGGGCAACGTGAGTACGGCCTCGGCTTATCTTACCTCGCAGGTAGGGGCGATAGCAGATCCCGATAACGGGAGGAAATTTCAACGTATAATCACAGCACCTAATCCCTTACTGAGCTGGGAAAAGGTGCGTATGCTGAATGTGGCGATGGACTTTTCGTTGCTTAACAGTAAGCTTTCCGGTGCAGTAGAGCGGTATTACAGGACATCTACTGACCTCCTAAGTTATAACCCGATGAATCCCTCTTCCGGGGTGTCCACACTGTACGGCAACTGGTCGGCCATGAAGTCATCCGGATGGGATATCAGTTTGAACAGCCACTTGCGCTATGGCGATTTCTCTTGGAACGGCAACCTTATTTTTAGCTATATTAAAGATCGGGTCACGGACTATTACGAAAAGCCGACCAGCGATAGGTTATATCTTACATCAGCTATCGGTCAGTATCCTATTGAAGGTAAGCCTTTAAATGTGATTTATTCATTGCCTTATGCCGGATTGGACAACAAAGGGGATCCGCTGGGTTATGTGGATGGACAGATCAGTACAGACTATGCCAAGATCTATAACAATACGCCGCTTTCGGAGTATGTCTACCATGGACGGGCTACGCCCAATACCTTTGGGAGCTTGCGCAATAGCTTTGGCTATAAGGGTGCAGAGCTATCCTTTATGCTTTCTTACCAGCTGGGTTATTATTTCCGTCAGCAGGCATTTTCATCCTCCGCATTATATCAGGTTACAGGCTATGGCAGCTCGGTGTTCCAGTCGCAGTATCTACAGCGTTGGCAACAGGCAGGTGATGAGGCGACAACCCGTGTGCCGGCAGCGGTGTACCCTGTAAATGGCAATAGAGAGGTGTTTTATGGCATGACCGAGGATCATGTACAGCGGGGCGATCACATCCGATTTCGGGATATTCGCCTGTCGTATTCTTTTCCGGGACTAAAGAATAGCCTGATCAGGAATCTACAGTTGTACGGCTATGTCGATAATGTGGCGCTGTTATGGACTGCGAATGAGAGTGGGGTTGATCCATTGAAAATCCCGGGCATGGGGTTAACATACCCTACTCCAAGAACATACGCGCTGGGTGTTAATCTTAAAATTTAAATTATGCGAAACTTTACAAAACTTATATTTTTTACGCTACTGATGGTGTTTTCATCCTGTGAACAGTATCTGGACGTAAAGCCCCAGTCGAATATGGTGGTTCCATCGACATTGGACGATTTTGAACAGTTGCTGAATTATAGTACGGTATCAGCGACATCTCCTGAGTTATTGGAATTACAGGCTGATGATTTCTATTTGGATACAGACTATTGGTTTGGAATGCAGGATTTGCTTACGAAAAACACCTATATCTGGGCTAAAGATGTATATGGTACTTCGGAGTCGAATAGGGCTTGGGATCAGCAGTACAGCAAAGTGTTTTATGCCAATGCGGTGCTGGATGGTCTGGAGAAACTGGAACGTACAGCAAAGAATGCTGTACGCTATGATCAGATCAGGGGAGAGGCATTATTCCATAAAGCAGAAGCGGTCTATATCCTGGCGCAGTTGTTTGCTCCGGTGTATAATAAAGGAACAGCAACTACGGATCTGGGCATACCTATCCCGATGATGGCAGATGTCAACGAGAAAATGGAGCGACCAACAAACCATTACACCTTTAAATTTATTATCAACAGCTTGGTAGAAGCGGAGGGGCTCCTGAAATCTACTGCAGACTTTTCTCGCGCTTCGAAGCCCGCAGCCAATGCGCTGCTGGCAAGAGTGTACCTGTATATGGGCAACTATGAGTTGGCAGGGAAATATGCCGACCGCTCCCTATCCGTGTTTAACGATCTTATAGATTTAAATCTAGAAAGTATAAGAGACTTTAAACAGACATTGTTATTGCGTAGAATATCACCTGCTTATGAAATAAAAGGGGAATGGACTACAACAATAATGGATAGTACTCTTATAGCCTCTTACGCTCCTGATGATTTGAGGTTGAATAAGTTTTATGTTAAAAAGTCTTCGAAGATCTGGAATAAACGCAGTTTTTATAATATTTCTAATATTTGTTTCTCTGGGCTTGACGCAGATGAACAATACTTAATTCGAGCAGAGTGTTATGCACGTGCCGGAGATACCGATATTGCCTTGGCCGATCTGAATTTTCTACTTCAGCATCGTTTTGAATCGACAAAGTTTCTTCCTTATGTCAGTACGGATAAGGAAGAGGTATTAAAATGGGTGCTGGAAGAACGTCGAAAGGAGTTGGTATTTCGGGGATTGCGTTGGTCGGATCTAAAGCGGTTGAATCGTGATGGCTATAACATTGGTCTGCAAAGGAATCTGGGAGGAGAGGTCTACACCTTGCCCGTGGGAGATAAGCGATGGGTGTTCCCCATACCGACCAATGAGATCAAGATAACGGGAATACCACAAAATGAACGCTAAAATGATGAAATATCTATTATTCCTCATAGGCTTATTACTAGGTGTAGAGGTAGTTGCACAGCAAAAAGGAGCTAAGATCACGGTACAGTCTGATTACTTGTCGGAGCAGGATACCTTAGAGTTATACTATTGGAAAGACAGACTAAGCCACTATCCACTATATGACCCATTCGCAGTACAGTCAATAGTCTGTAGGAATGGTCGGGCTACCTTTTCCTTGGATTCTGTGTCAGAGAATGCGTTTGTGACCTTGGCCTTCCCTTATCAGAAAGTAGATGTTTTTCCTGTATTCTCTATACTCACGTCTACAAGGATTACAGCAGGTGACGACCTGCTGATAAATATCAGACCTGTAAAGGGGAGGTATAGGGCTTTTGATGGCGGGTACGACAGCAGGTTGCCGATATTTAAAGGCAATTGGCACTGTGATTTTAGCGGAAAAGGAGCAGCAAAGTTTCAAGCCTATATGTTATTGGATAGTTTATTAGATGATACGAACCCTAAAGACAGGTTTAATTTAGATAGGAGTAATAAAGTGCTTAGCGATCAGGTGACAAAATACCTGGTTAATCAGATGGAGAAATTTGAGAAGGGTGTCGCTATACTAAAGCAGTATAGCGATCAGATGACTACCGAGGAATACTCCCATCTGTCCAACGATTTTCTGGGAGTAATCTATGGTAGAGTCATGGGCTTTTTGTTTAAGTACAATGCAGATCCCGTATCCGAAGCGGAGTATGTACAGGTTCTACAGTACCTGCGCAAGGAATTGTATGCTCGCATGATCTACAGCGATACCTTTAATATGAATTCCCCAGAATTATACCATATTCTAACGATGATGGCTTATCTAGAGGGGCGAAGGATACCTGGGGACGAAGTCTATTTAAAAAGAGTCATGGGGGTGATTGATAAATACGGCCCTAATGATTTTATCCAGAGCCGATTGAAGACCTTTGGGTTGCTATCTAGATTTAGAGATGATCCGAATGGTCAGGTGCTGGAGGAAGTAAGGGCAACGATAAAAAACAGTTACGAACTGGAGCGACTCAAGGAACTGGATCTATTCGTGGTAGGAACAGAGTTTATCGATTTTACATTACCAGATCAGAATAATGTAAAGCATAGCTTGTCCGAATATAAAGGAAAAGTGGTGCTATTGGATTTTTGGTATATGGGCTGTATTCCCTGCAGGCGCTTGATTGAGCATATCATCACACCTTTGGCCAAGCATTATCGAGATGATTCGGATGTACAGGTGATTTTAGTGAGTCTAGATGATCAGGAACAACTGAAAAGATCGATTGCTCAAGGTGTCATCCCTAAAGAGGCAATAGCGCTGTATACGGAGAATCAGAAATTTCAACATCCTCTGATTAAAAAGCTAAAGATACCAGGCTATCCTTATCCCATGCTATTGGATAAAGAAGGTAAACGTATCGATGCTGCAGGGAAACTGCATGATTTGGATAAATTGATCGAAGTGATTGAGGCTTATAAATAAGAAATAGCGGAGTGAAGTGCTCCGCTATTTTAGATCATAATTACCTAAGAACGTTAACTATTTTTGTTCATAATCGCCTTTACATTCTACCCAGCCATCCACTTGAAGTGGGTGAGTAGGATCATAAACGTAGTGACAAGTTGCAGCTGCATTAGTTGTGCAATCGAAATTGGTCTCATAGAAACCTACAGATTCCATATTGGGTTCATCAATAGGAGGAAGAGTAGGTGCAGGTAATTGATCGTCGATCTGTCTGTAGCTTTCTACTGTTTTATCCTCACAGATACTTTGTTGATTATTAGCGAGTGCGTAGCCAACACTGCCCAATAGGGCAAAGAAGGCCAAAAGTCTAAATGTTTTCATTGCTTTTAGTTTAAAAAGGTTTTTTACTGTTTTTTGTTCTGTCCCGATGGCTCCTGGAGTTACGGGGTTGTTTTGAGCGTTTCTTTTCATAGCTTTTCTATTTGTTTCTTAGGTTATCATGACCTTTTGGTTTATTTATCAATAGGAGTATGCCTACAGCAACCAGTAGCACACCGAGATTGACCAGGTAGTGCTGCTCCCAACTCAGGCTCTTGAATGCACCCTGACAGGAGCAGGGCAGCGTTATCGCAAAATTGAGAATGGCGTAGATATATACACTGTACAGTAGCATAAGACCGGCTATACTCCAATAGAGCCAACGCTTTAAAGGAAAGAATAGCAGCAGGAATGCCATACTGTATTCTATAAAGACCACAAGAGCTGTGAGACCATAGGATATTCCGTTCGACGCGAAAGAAAGCGTCTCGATATGGGCCACAAAAGCCCGTATATCCATAACCTTCTTGGTAGCGGTATAGAGCAGGATCCCTGCCAGTGCAATCGCTAAGACCCGTGCCACTGAGCCGCGATAATCTGTTTTGCCGGTTTGTATTTGTAGTGTTTTCATTTCTTTTTGTAGTTATATAGTTATATAGTTATGAAGGTGATGAAGGTGATGTTTCAGCTAGGGGGCTATCCCGAAACTGATTCGGGATAGCTGCCTAACGAAGCACCTGTTTCTACCTATCGTGTGCCTTCAAAATCAAAGGTATATCAAATAGAAGGTGAGTCAGGGGTTGAAATCGGAGGGGCCGAATGCCGTTTCTGGCCAATGGAGAGGGGTGGAAGAGGGGGAGGGTGGGTAAAAGGTGATTATTTCTGTTTTTTGGCTTCTTGTGCAAAACGCGGTTTGCGGAGCGCAATCGCTGTTTTTGGGTGGTTTTGAGAGGGGTGATTGGGGGTGTGAAAGGGTGTACACCCCCTTATTTTAAAAAAAGTGTTTTTTTATGTGCCATGCTGTGAACAAAGTTTATCGGTGATGTTGTATGTTAGGGTAGCTCTGTGTAACAAGCTTAATTCGTTGATTACAAGTGTGTTTGATTTGTGTAGACCATTTTCATACCGTACTTAAGTCCTGAAATCATGGTCAATAGCTTTGATAATGGATGTTAAAAGGCGCCGCATCTTAATGGCCGATGCTTCCAGTGCTGCTTTCTCAAATTTCTCTAATGTCTTGTAGGATATTCTACGGTTGGTCTTGCTATGGATAAATGTTGCAAACGCTTTGGCGGTTTCTCGTTTACTGGGATAATCGAAGACCTTGGCCTTGTAGAGGTAATAGAAAAGGAGATTCAATTCGTCCCCGCTGAGTGTTGTCAATAGTGCGGTGTCTTCTTCGAGCGTAATGTCATCGGAGCTGTCCTCGAGTTTCTCGAGAATGCTGCTGACATACAGACGCATCTGCTCGAGCAATGGTTCGCGCAACTGGTCAAAACAGAAATCTGTGCTGCAATAGCTAAGCTGGAGCTGATGCTCGATATAGGCCAGATATTGCTGTCGCTCGTGTGCCGTATCGAGTGGTTGTAAGGACTGTGCCACCTGTTCCATCCAGCGGTTGAAGAAGCCTGGGTAGTTAAAGTTAAAGCGGATCATCAGGAATACAAAACGGTCGGTCCAGGCTTTGTCCCTATCATCATGAGCCATGTCTTCCAGTCCATCGAGCAGCTGTGGAAGGTAACTGAGGTGTGCATAATTACAGAAGGGCTGTTTGCAGGGATTGAAAAGAGTTTTCAGTGCAAATTCCAGTTCCAAGATATAACTCTCGGGTATTGCTTTTTCCGCAAGTTTGTCGCAGATAGCAGGGAGACGCCTTTCTACCTCTCCGGACAATAGCTGCTGCAGGTGCAACGGGGGCGTGTTGCTGGGCAGAAAGTAGAGGCTGAAAGAAAGCTCAAAGCGTAAATACAACTTCTCGATAGCTTCGAAATAGGAAGACAGGGAGGGCTCGCTCCAGAGCTGATCCAGCAGAAAGCTGATGGCGACATAGCACTGGTTGGTGACCTGGCTTGCCATCTTGGGCGTATGGATCTGCCGGAATAGGATGGACATGTTTGACGAGATCTCCGTGCACAGTTCGTCGATAGGTGGTGCAGGTTTTGTAACCGTCTTGCCTGAGCCTGATAGCTGTTGCTCTACGGCATCCTGTAATGGTGTCAGTGTGGATATCATATCGCTTGTCGTTTAAGGGTTTATTGTGTACCGGGCAATCGATACCTGATCCATATAGCGACCTGTTCCAGTGCCTCGGAGGGCTGGCGGCCAAAGGTCTGGCTCTGCTTGGATTGGCGTGAGAAGATAATGTCCTTGGGACTCTGGTAGACGATCTGTCGGGCGGTGGGCTCTTCCATGTAGAAGGTGATGAGCCGCCCTTGATCCCAGCTGTCGGCTACGCCTGCGGCGATGCGCTGCAGGTAGAGGCTGTCTATGGATTGGAGCTGCTCGGACTGCCTGTCCGTCAGGTCAAAATGTTCGTTGATCCACTGCACGGGCTGGGCGCGCAGGTAGTCGGTTTCGAGGCGGCGTTCGCTCGGTCTGAGACCCAGGATCTGGGTCTCGATGTCGGATACGCCCACGCTGTCAAAGTTCTGTTTCATCGGGTTTGTGTATTGATAAGACGGTAAGTAAATAAGCAAAGTCTTAAAAAACAACTGTTTGGCCGGCAAAAAGTAATATCATGCAAAATTTGTCGGATATTGATCGCCTCTGAAGGGGGATTTTGTGCTGTTGTACAAAAAATGTATAATATTGTACATTTTTTTTGGCATATCCGAGGGTAAATGGTTAACTTCGTATTTCACTAGTGCTCAGTTTGTTCTGTGCAGATAGGACACGAGCGAAGTACTGACCAATATAAACTGGATATGATACGACACATCCTCACGATTCTGTTATTATTGCTATGGTGCATGTTGGCCGCATACTTGATCAATGTATCGGTCAAGTTATTTGTTCCGTGGGAGCGTACTGCTTCACCAATCTTTATGGGGATGTATGTCGGTACCGTCGCGTTGATGATGCTCTATGTCTGCATGATCAATGGGGCATATAATGCTATTGTGTCCGGTAAGGTAACCAGCGATGTCGAGTCGGATATTAAGTTACTGGCCAACTATCTGCTGTTTGCGGTGACCCCACCTGTCCTTGTCCACAGAGTGTTGCTCCAGGTACTCGTAATGGTTGCGACCGAGGGGAAGGTAGGCATGCGTGATATCTTTTCTGATACAACCTACTGGAAGCAAGATTTTCCATTTCTGCTGTTGCCACTGGTTCTTACCGCCCTGTTTTTCTACTACTGGCCGCAGTACCGTATTTACAAGGAGACTATGCCGGATATTGTACCTAAGCAGGATGAGGGAGTAGTCTCTTGGTGGCGTGCGTACCGACAACCGAATATGCTGCTCAAGCAGCTGCGCAAACAGCTGAATCCAACAGTGTCATTAGAAGGAGGTATGATACGGCTGTATGATATCGTCTTTATCCTGTATGAAAATAAGAACTACTTTGCTATCCTTACCAATGGCGAGAAATGCCTGTTGCCACGATTTGAACCTAAGATGTTGAATAAATGGCTCCTAGGGGGATGGTTTGTCAAGACAAGCAGGAATGTACGGATCAACATGCTCTATGTACAGTATCCGATCGATAAGAGCGAATGGCTCCGGCTGGACGAGAAGGTATATGCGATACTGTTTGGCGAACAGGGCAAGTACAGTACAAAACTGTGTGCCAGTGGAGGCCGCTACTCCAGTCAGGTAAAGGCATTTCTCACGAACATCCCCACACTGAAAGAGGAGGGATGGGGCCTGCGGAATGTGAAGGTGAGCTGTACAGATTAGAGCGAAGCGTAGGTAATAAGACAGCTATTGACTAGGGTTTTAACGAACGTACCTCACTTCTTGTGCTGACATCTAACTTGACATAGAGTTTGCCTACATGGTATTTCACCGTGTGAACCGATATAAATAAACGTTCGGCTA
Organism: Sphingobacterium paucimobilis HER1398; assembly: GCF_000416985.1. Lineage (GTDB taxonomy): Bacteria > Bacteroidota > Bacteroidia > Sphingobacteriales > Sphingobacteriaceae > Sphingobacterium > Sphingobacterium paucimobilis. The sequence goes on along the minus strand of NZ_ATDL01000018.1, from coordinate 209,091 downwards.
TTTCTTTATTGGAGTCGCCTTTCCAGATATGGTGAAGAACCTCTACTTCGCGATCGGTCAATTGAAATTGCGCTTGTATTTCTTCGATCATAAATTGATCCCGATCTGTCGGTGCACTCAGCGTGTAAGTGGAGGTTTCTTGTTTGTTTTTTTCATACTCAAGTTCTTTATCCAGCCTTAAGAGCGACAGGTAATGTCTAAGTTCTGTTTTGTAACGTGCGTTTTCTTCACGAAGGGTCCGTACCTTAAAAATGAGCGCAAAGCTGATGGCGACAATTTCGATGGCACTTGTAAGCCGTAGCGTATGTATATTGAAGATTGATAAAAAGTTGAAGTCATAACGACGGTATAATGCATACCCGATCCCAACAAAAACGAGTAGACCAAAATTGATGAGTAAAAAACGGGCGTAAGGACTGGTCTTGAAAAGCTTGCCGGCCTGATAGAAACAAAAGGCAGGAAGGGCAAAGCGAATAAGTAATGATATAAGGTTGAAGCCCCACCAATCGGTATAGCTATAAAGGGAAGCCGTTGATAATAGACTGATTGCGGATATAGCGATTAGCTTCCCGAAAAATGGAATATGCTGCCTAAGATCGAGAAAATAATAGGTGAATATTGCCGCTAACAGACAGGAAGCAGAGGTGTTCCAGATGGAAAAATAGGGTAATATCCATTCCTGGTTGGAGAAGTAGTAAAACATCCCGTCCTCATAAAAGAAGGTCAGGAAGATGGAGAGCTGTAATAAAGCATAGGTGATAAACCGTGGGTCGATAAATATGAGGTAAAAAACAATGTTGAAGAGAATAACCATTATCGCAAGCCCATAATACATGCTGAAGTATAGGACAATAAGCGAAGCCGATTGACCAAACCGGCCAATTTCATTGTTGAATAGTTGCAGTTCATGGGGATCCGATTTTCTGATATTGATGTAATATTCGGTTGCAGATGGTATGTAATAATATACCGGGTATCGGGTTTGGACCTGCAGGCCGTTGCGGTCTACATTTTTCTTTAAGCGTATCAACTGTCCTCCCTCATAGGCATATAGATCGTAGTCCATTATATGAATGGAGCGGTTCTGAAACAGAACGACGTGATGAAGGAGGCTGTCGGCGATATGGCCTCTTACCCAGGTGTCGCCAGAGCTGTCCTGGGCGCGGTATAGATCGGAGTGGGTGTGCAAAGGCCGGTAGCTAAGCTGGGTAATCTTTAAGGAGTCCATGCTGCTTGCCCGGCTGTCGCTTGAGCTTGAAAGTAGTACGAAAATGGCCAGTAAAAATGCCTGTACTGAAAAAGATAGATACTCCCAAAGGATATTCATAATAGGCTTTATGCTACATGGATATTTCATAAAATAATTGTCAGAATCGGAAGCCAAACATAGAAAGAATTTAAGAGGATACAAAACTGTTCACACAATCAGGTTCGGCATAACAGGTAATTAAATAGACCATGGTATAGGCAGTCTAACGGCTCTGAAAGGCGATAATGAGCGGTTTATTTACAAAACTAGCCAAAAGGTATAGCGGTATAGGTGTTCAGATGCAGTAGTTTTGACGGTATTAGTAGATTGTTATCCTATTCTTATGAGTTATTATTACAAGGTTATTATTTCGTTGATAGGGAGCTTATGCTTTCTATTGGTACAACCTCTTCTGGCAGGGATAAATGGCGAGCGTGAGCTTCAAGAAACGGCGTTGACTCCGGTTGTTTTTATCCCCAGTGCAGAGAATATTCTCTACGTCGACAAAAGCGTCGATCAGACCGCTGGGGGCTATACCGGTTCGGGAGATAGTTGGGTAAATGCTATACCTGAATTGGCGGATGCGCTAAAATGGGCCAACGATAATAAAGCAACTAACTTATGGGGTGCCAGCAATCCTTTAAAGATCTACGTAGCCAAAGGCATATACAAGCCTAAGTATTCGCCTGAAGATGGTGCAAAGTACGGAACCGACCAGGGGCCTGACAATGCTTTTTTAATGGTCAATAATGTACAGCTGTACGGTGGTTTTTACCCTGCAAACGGCATCTCCGACCTGAACCACGAGCGTATTCTCCCGGGTGTGCAGGGCGCTCCGGCGGGTGGCACCGTACTAAGCGGTGATCTGGGTGTGCCTGATGATGATACCGACAATGCCTACCATGTAGTAGTTTCAGTAGGAGACGTAGGCAATGCCTTGTTGGATGGCTTTAGTATTCAAGGAGGAAATGCTAACGGAACTAGCTCTCTACAGGTTTATGGAAAAAATATTGCTCAAGACTATGGCGGAGGGATATATAATATTAGTTCTTCACCTTTGTTGACGAATGTATCGATTAGCGGTAATATAGCAAATTCAGTTGGCGGAGGAATGTATAATCTTAGTTCTTCGCCTTTGTTGACGAATGTAACGATTAGGGGTAATACAGCAAATAATTCCGGCGGTGGGATGTTTAATAATCTTAGTTCTTCGCCTTTGTTGACGAATGTAACGATTAATGGTAATACAGCAGCTGTTCTTGGAGGAGGGATGTATAATTCTTCTTCTTCACCTAAGTTGACAGATGTTATGATTAACGATAATATAGCAGCTGTTGAAGGAGGGGGAATGTATAATCTTAGTTCTTCACCTTTGTTGACGAATGTTTTGATTAGCGGTAATACAGCAAATTCAGCTGGCGGTGGGATGTGTAATGTTAGTTCTTCACCTTTGTTGACGAATGTAACCATTAGAGGTAATACAGCAGCTGTTCTTGGAGGAGGGATGTGTAATTCTTCTTCTTCACCTAAGTTGACGAATGTTTTGATTAGTGATAATACAGCAAGTTTTAATGGCGGTGGGATGTATAATTCTTCTTCTTCTTCACCTTTGTTGACGAATGTAACGCTTAGTGGTAATACAGCAAATGAATGGGGTGGTGGGATGTATAATTTTTCTTCTTCCCCTGTTTTAACCAATGTAACCATTGCCAACAATAAAACAGGCACTAGTGGAGGAGGGATGCTTAATCATTATTCTTCTTCACCTAAAGTTTATAACAGCATTATTTGGGGCAATACCAAAACGGATGGTACTACGGTTGACAATATATTCAATCAAAGCAGTAGCCCAGAGTTTTATACCAGCTTAGTACAGGGCAGTGGTGGTAGTACGAGCTGGGCTTCTGCTTTTGGTACAGACGGCGGTAATAATATAGATGCCGATCCTTTGTTTGCAGATATGGCAAATGGTGATTATAGTTTGCAAAGCGGTAGCCCTGCCACTGATGCGGGAAAGAATAACTACTATACCGATACGGACAAAGGTAATGGAGATTTGACAGTTGATAAAGACTTGGCGGGCAATCCTCGTTTGTTTGGCTCAGCTATCGATATGGGAGCTTATGAGTATCAAGGTGTCCAATATACTCCCAATGCGGACAATATCCTCTACGTCAACCAAAGCGTCGGTCAGATCGCTGCGGGCTATACGGGTTCGGGAGATAGCTGGGCTAACGCCATACCCGAACTGGCGGATGCTTTGAAATGGGCCAACGATAATAAAGCAGCTAACTTATGGGATACCAATAATCCTTTAAAGATTTACGTCGCCAAAGGTACCTACAGGCCGAAGTATTCTCCCGAAGATGGTGCAAACTACGGTACGGACCAAGGGCGTGACAATACCTTTTTGATGGTGGAGAATGTACATCTCTACGGGGGATTTGTAGGGGTAGAGTCAAACCCAACGGAGCGGGTACTATCCGCAATAGGGGCGACGGGAACTATACTGAGTGGAGATTTGGACGAAAATGATATTGTAAACGGACTAGGGACTAGTCTAAGCATTCAAAATAATGATGAAAATGCATATCACGTAGTGATGGCTTCAGGTGACGATCGGGACTTAAATGTTTTTATAGATGGATTTGAGATAACCGGAGGTAACGCCAATGGTAGTGGGGATATTTGGGTGAATACAACTGTTTCTAGAAACGCAGGGGGTGGATTTTATCTTTCAACTTCGGGAAAGATTACCCTGACCTTAAATAACTCGAGGATTAGTGGGAATTCGACTGATAGTGAGGGAGGTGGCATTTACTCCTATGCTTATGCACCATTTGCGATTTCTAAGTCTCCACATTCTGAAATAATATTGAAAAATGTCCATGTAATAGAAAACTATGCGGTAGGTAACGGTGGTGGAATTTATAGTAAATCTTATTATAGCCCTAATAATAGCACTAAAACTTCAGCTTCTGGTATAATATTCGAACATGGAGCTGTTAGCGGAAACTATTCTGGTGGTTTTGGGGGAGGGATCTTTTCAGACGCATTTACGAATGCTACAACAGGGGCCTCGTCTTTGCTGAATATCAGTCTAGTAAGAGTTAGTGAGAATCACTCCAACTTACAGGGAGGTGGCATTTTTTCAGGTGCTGATGGGGGGTATTCTAGAGTCGAGATTTCTAAATCTGAGCTGACTAAAAACACAGCAAAGAATGATGGAGCAGCAATTAGTACATCAGCTCCTTTTGGTACCAATCATGAAAATACGATTGCTTTACATAGCTGTACTGTCGTAGGGAATAGAGGAAATTCTTACATCGCTTACAACGGTGGAAAACGGAACTTTAATGTAGGTAATAGTGTTTTTCTAGATAATAGAAAAGCCGATAATAGTAACAGCTCAATGATCGGAACACCGGTAAAAAATATTGGGTATAGTTTGATACAGGGTGAAACGAGTACGACAAATGGGAATGTTAGCGCAGCTGGTCTTACTATCGGACAGGTTTTTACCGACTCTGCTAATGGTGATTATAGCTTGACAGATAATAGTCCGGCAATAGATGCGGGAAGTAATACCTTATATCAAGGCGATTTAGCCAATGACCTGGATCTGGCTGGCAGTCCAAGATTGTATCATAATACCATTGATATGGGAGCCTATGAGTATCAAGGTGTCCAATATACTCCCAATGCGGACAATATCCTCTACGTCAACCAAAGCGTAGATCAGACTGCTGCGGGCTATACCGGCTCGGGCAATAGCTGGGATAATGCTATACCTGAATTGGCGGATGCGCTAAAATGGGCCAACGATAATAAAGCAACTAACTTATGGGATGCAAACAATCCTTTAAAGATATATGTAGCAAAGGGAACGTATTTACCCAAATACAGTCCGGAAGACGGGATTGCCGATCCTGCTAACCCAATGGATAACCGAGATAAAAGTTTCCTGATGGTGGAGAACGTCCAATTGTATGGAGGCTTTGACCCATTAAATAATATAATAACATTAGATGACACTCGTGTGATGCCAGAAGTGCTCGCAGGTGGTGTGCCAAAGGAAAGTAGCACAATCCTAAGTGGCGATATAGGTTTGATAGCAGAGAAAGGGGATAATGCATATCATGTGGTGGTTTCATCGGAATATGTAGGAACGGCATTGCTGGATGGATTTTTGATTCATGGCGGAAATGCAACAGGTGGCCAGTCTTCAATCCGTATAAATAGTAATTATATAAAACGTTGGAATGGTGGAGGTATCCACTTGTATGATTCCTGTCCAGTCTTAAGAAACTTAGTGATCTCTCAAAACCACGCGGATAAACATGCGGGAGCTATAGCAATGGAAGCCATCCAAAACTATTCTTTTTTATACAATATATTGATTTGTCATAATACCTCTGAATATGGAGCAGCAATAGTTTTCTGGGGAGCTGAGGGAAAAGGAAATTTCTCAAATTTGACGATGTATGACAACCAATCGATCAGTGGCTCATCATTATTTGGCTTTTTTGGAACGACATTTTTGCTGTCCAATAGTATATTGGTGGATGATGAGTGGAGTAAAATAGGAGTGTCGGAACTGAAAAATACTTTACTCATTGGAGATGATGATTATGAAAGTATAGTGTGGACTGATGGTGGAGGAAATATAATTACCGCGGAAAGCCCGTTTAGAAATGAGCAGGAAGGGGATTTCAAATTAAAGGAATCTAGTCAAGCTCAGGATGCAGGGAATGCACAGGTCTATTGGAACCTACTGCATGACGCAGCACCTTCGACTAATCCATTATTAATGCCCGAAGCTGAAAATGAATCTTGGGGAAGGGACTTGGCAGGTGAAAGGAGATTTAGAGGAGAGGCTATTGATATGGGGGCTTATGAGTATCAGTGCGAACAGGTCAATTATGACAATGTAGTGTTTGAAGATGCAGATGTTACTTATAATGGGGGCGTGCATATGATACTAGCAACAGATCTCCCACAGGGTGTTACTGCTGCGTACGAAATCAAGGACGAAGCCGGTGCTGTGGTTACAGAAGCGGTAAATGTAGGAACTTATACCGTTACGGTTACACTTTCGGGTTGTGGACAGGACAAAGACTTGACAGTCACGCTCAAGATTGAGGCTGCTACACTGACGGTAACTGCTGCGAGCGGACAGGGCAAAGTGTATGGTGAAGCCGATCCTGTGCTGACTTATATGGTTTCGGGTTATCAAGGTACGGATGACAACAGTATCCTAAGTGGTGCATTGAGCAGAACAGTAGGCGAGGATGTAGGTGCTTATGCGATTGGTCAAGGTAATTTAAACGCGGGCAGTAATTATAATATAGATTTTACAAGTGCTGATTTTGCTATTTCTAAAGTTACGCTGACGGTAACTGCTGCCAGTGGACAGGGCAAAGTGTACGGCGAAGCTGATCCTGTGCTGACTTATACGGTTTCGGGTTATCAAGGTACGGATGACAACAGCATCCTAAGTGGTGCATTGAGCAGAACAGTAGGGGAGAATGTGGGAGCCTACCCGATTGGGCAGGGCGATTTAAGCGCAGGTGCTAATTACGCTATAGACTTTACGGGAGCTGATTTTGCTATTTCTAAAGCTATACTTACAGGTATCCGCTTCGATGACACAAGTTTTACTTATGATGGTGATGTTAAAGTGATGGTTATCAAGGGGGAGATGCCTAGCGGTATATCGGTGAGCTATACGAATAATGAACAGACGGAAGCTGGCGAATATGTGGTTACGGCTATTATCGATGGGGGTAGGAACTATGAAAATGCTTCGGAGACCGCTAAGCTGACGATTAAAAAAGCCAAGCAGGTCATCAGTTTCAGTGCTCCTGAAGAACTGGGGCGTGATGCAGGGACAGTATCGTTGGATGTACACTCGGATGCTGGCTTACCGGTCAGTCTCTTTGTTGATGATCCTTCCATCGCTACGGTATCTGGCACGGAACTTAGGGTTCATCGCCTAGGAACCTTCCAGATTACAGCAACTCAGCTTGGAGATGCTAATCACGAGGCTGCGGCAGCAGTTACTGTTACGGTACGGGTGGTTGCAGGCGCTGGTGCTAAACTGCCAATTGTTTTGCATAAAGCATTATCACCAAATGGGGATGGTATCAACGATTTCTTGACCATCGAGGGTATACAAGATTATCCGGAAAATAAGGTGACCATCTTTGATAAGAGCGGTGCGGTACTCGCAGAAATCATTGGTTACAACAATAGGGACAACGTATTCACTGGTAAGGAAAGCCGTGATGGTACCTATTTCTATTATCTGGATCTGAAAGATAACGGCGTATGGAAAAGAGAGAAAGGATATTTTGTGATTAGGCGGTGAAGAAGTTAATCCCGATGAATCGGGGCTTCGTTTCACTACGCGAGTGAACAAGTTAACGAGTGACCGTGCTATCATGATCACTTGTTAACTACATAACTAGATAACAACATAACATGATAACAAAAAATACAATTATAACTCTACTGTTCTTGCTGCCGTTGTGCGGTATGGCACAGCATGGGGTGAGCTACAATCAATTTGGTCAATTGCGCAACAGTTTTAACTCTTCGTTGAGTACCATGGACGAACGGGGAAGCTTTGCGGCTTTGGGCCGTAGTCAGTGGACGGGGGTGGACGGAGCACCGAAATCGGTATGGGTATCGGGGCATGGTATGGTGAAGAACTTGGGACTGGCCATAGGAGGAGATTTTAAACATGCCTCACTGGGTGTGGTCCGTGAGAATGAAATTACAGCCTATGCTGCAAAGGCCGTACAACTTGGGGAAAATGAGTACCTGAGTCTATCGATGGGCGGAGGGCTCTTATTCTACGAGGGCAACTACCGTCAGCTGGACGATCAGGATCCGGCCTTCTGGGAAGATGTGCGCGGTACGGCAGGCGTGCTGAGCGTGAGTACCTCATACTATCAGAAGGATCGGTTTTACGTTGGCGTGTCGATGCCTCGTTTTTCGCTGAAGCGGAATACAGACCGGGAGTACGAATTTCGTGATGTCATCTATGTGACTGGTGGTATGCTGATCCGCCTGGACGATACCTTCAAGCTGCGTCCTTCATTCCTGGTGAGTCATATGCAGGAGATGTCACCACGTTATGATATCAATGCCATGGTCTTTGTGGGACCAAAGATCGGATTGGGGATGGGCGTACAGAATCAAGGCGATCTGTCGGGGCTGATGCAGCTCAATTTTGGCAACTTCGGTATAGGCTACAGTTATCAGTTCAGCGTCAACGGCCATACACTGAACCAAAAGATATCAACCAATACCCATGAGGTGGGCTTTCGCTATCGCATAGGTGGAATAGGGTTGTTGTAGGAGTGACGAAGTGAACAAGTTATCGAGTTAACAAGTTATGGAGTTAACGAGATAATCCCGATGAAAATCGGGGATTCGTTTCACTACGCAGGTGAACAAGTTAGAAGGTTAGGTTATAAAAGTTATGGAGGTTATGACTTCCATAAGTGTATAACTACCTAACTCCTTAACTGCATAACAAGACAACAAGTTAACAAGATAAAAGGACACTGTCCGTCACTGCGAGTGGAAAGCAGTCTGTTGAGAGGTTATCTTAGCACACCTCGAAATGATAGTGGTGCTGTAAGATTCTATATCACTTAGGGCGATGTATAGATCTATCTTGGTCTATAGGAATGTGCGTCTAAGTGCCATTACCTCACTTTTTTGCATTTGTCCCCAAATTGTCCCCCCTAAAAATTTTCTAAAAAGCTAGATTTTAAATATTTTCGGTTCTTATTTTTTTAAGGTGCTTCTGACCTTGGTATAGGCACGAAAAATTATTTGACTGAATACGATTATTAACAAAGTTAAATTTACCATGAATAAAAAATTATCGCTCAGCACCTTGATAGGGGTATGTCTTTTTTGTTGTTCTACCGCTGCTATAGGGCAAGTGGGTATAGGTGTCGAAGTGCCGCACGGATCGGCGGAGCTAGAGATAAAGTCGAATAATAAAGGCGTGTTGATACCTCGTATCGCGGAAGCCAATCGTCCGCTTGCTCCGGAAAATGGATTGCTGATCTATCAAACGGATGGTCAGCCGGGATTTTATTATTTCACCGGTACCTCCTGGCAACGACTGGCCGCGGGTGAAAACCCATTTGCCGACACAAAAACATATAATGCTGCAGAGTCCGCTACATATAAACAGGGACAGGTTGTTACTTACAATGGAAGTACATATGTGGCCAATGTTGACGCACCTACGGGAACCCCCGGCGCGAGTGCCGCCTATAAGGTCATAGCGGCCAAGGGGGATACGGGATCTACGGGAACGGGAGGAGGAACTATCATTCCTTTTGCCTCCGGAGAAGCGATCAACCTGACAACTACACTTGGTGGAATTGGAAATCAAATGGCAGCAGTGGGATTTGGGAATAGTGTTTCTGGTTTAAATCGATCAGGTGGAATTATTAACATGAATAGTGCTGGGGGGAAAAACATGGCTTTTGTAGTGCCGCGAGATGGAGTAATAACCTCCTTGTCAGGATTCTTTAGTTCTTCGAATGCGTATTCTTTCATAGGTTCGACGCTGAATATTTCGGCCCAATTGTATATGGGCGATAACAATGGCGGGTTTACCCCAATCCCAGGCGCTTTCGTGACGATGGCACCTGGATTAACAGGTCTTATGGCTATTGGTGATACGTGTAATGGAACGACAACGGGCTTATCTATACCAGTGACTGCGGGAACAAGGTTGATGTTGGTTTTTGGGGCTGATGTCGTGGCAGGAATAGATATCGCATCTAATCTTTCGGGTTATGTCGGTGCTGGCCTTGCCATAAATTAACAATACACTTAATTATGAAAAAAATATTTCTATGCACAGTAGGGGCTATGCTTTGTACAGCTGTAGCTACAAAAGCGCAGAATAATGTAGGTATCAATCAAACGGACGATATGCCGGGGTTTTATTTTTATGACAGTAGCAGCTGGGCTGCCTTGAGCGGAGGGCTCGCCAATGGCATAGCTGGCGGGCAGGTGTATTTAACGGGAGCAACAGCACCCTATGCAGCGCAAAGCCCTCAAACATTGGCAGGAGATATTCACCTCAGTGCTACAGGAGTGACTACCATAGCTGACGGTGCTGTTACCGCTGCAAAGATAGCTAATAAGGCTGTTGATATGGGGAAGTTAAATGCTACGGGTTCTGCGGGTCAAGGTACTTTTCTGCGTGGAGATGGTAGCTGGGTTTCGCTTGAAAGTTCTTTTTAGTTTTCAGGGAGGGGACAGAATATCTTTCGGATTGACTGATTCTTCGAACTTAGATTCTGGAACACTAAGAAATAGTACCGCCGATTTCTTTATTTATAAAGTATCAAATTAAAGGGTAAGATGACGAATTATAAATGTCTTTAAAACTGATTATTAAATGAAATATTCCCGTTGCTTTGGGGTGTTGCTTGTTTTATGCAATTACCTTTTATGTTATACTCCTGTATTGGCCCAGCTCACGGTAGGCAGTAATGGCCTTTGGGTGAAAGATGGAGCGACGCTGTCCGTAAATGGATTGGCGTTGAAGCCGACGGGGAGCTTAAAGCTACCCACGCTCCAGCGGTCGGCCACACCGATATCTGATAATGGGACATCTTCTATAAACCAAGTATATGCTTTAAGTACACCGCTCGCGTTTACAGGTAAAGTGCTTTTTTATTATGATGCGGTTGCAGTAGGCAGTAATCCAGCAAATACGTTGCGGTTGGCTTATGCGCAAACAACTGGTGGACCGATGACGATTGTCTACGGAACGACTCTAGATGCGCCTAAAGGGGTGTTGGAATATGAATTTGAAGCTCCCGTAAACTTGCAGTATATCACCGCGACAGCAGTTGACCTCACGCCACCTACAGTGGCTATTACGAGTAATATGAGTAGGTTGAAAGCCGGTGAAGCAGCCATTATTACCTTTACGCTGAGTGAAGCCAGTACAGACTTCACGATAATGGATATCGTGGCCACAGGTGGTACTATTTCCGGTTTGTCAGGTAGTGGATTGAATTATATGGCAACCTTTACACCAACTGACAATAGCAAGGGGCTCGGTTCCGTTGCTGTCACTGCCAATGCTTTTACTAATATTGTCGGAATTGGCAATAGTGCCTCATCTATGCAACAACCGATAGATATAGATACGCAGGTTCCTTCGGGATATAGCGTGTCTATTGATCAGGCCAATATTACGCTAGCCAATCACACTGCTCTGAGTTTTACCTTTAGCGGTGCGGAAGTGGGAGCTGCGTTTAGTTATAAAATATTAAGTAGCGCTGGCGGAACGCCTATTACAGGCAGTGGGACGATTAGTACGGCAACGCAACAGGTCTCCAATATCGATGTGTCTGGCTTAGCAAACGGTACCCTCGGCCTGAGTGTGACCCTCACCGATGATTTTGGTAATGTGGGAAGTCCCGCTACAAATACGGTCCTTAAGTCCGTAAATCATGCTCCTTTGATAACCGGTACGCCTACTACTACGGTGGATCAGGATGCAACCTATAGTTTTACGCCAGCAGCAAATGACGTCGATGGGGATGTATTGACATTCAGTATAATGAACAAGCCTAGTTGGGCAACTTTTGATCCTGCTACTGGCAGGTTGACAGGTACACCGAGCAATGCGGATGTGGGGACCACCTCAGGAATCATGATTTCGGTATCGGACGGCACGCTTACAGCAAGTTTGTCTGCGTTTTCCATTACGGTGGCTACGAAACTGTTTACGGGAGTAGATCTGCTGGATCAAAACTTTACCTACGATGGTACGGCTAAGCAACTGACGCTACAGGGGGTACTCCCAGCGGGTGCAGATGTGGTTTTTACCAATAATGAGCGTACAAACGCAGGAAGTCAGACTGTTGAAGTGAAATTGACGGCACCAGGGTATACACCGAAGAACTTGGTGGGACAGTTGACAGTTACGAAAGCTACCTTGTCGGGGCTTAATCTGCCTAATAAAGACTGGGTCTACGATGGTACTGTTCAGTCCATCAAGCTAAGCGGTGAACTTCCATCTGGAGTGAAGGTGGTCTATGAAAATAATGATAAGGTTAATGCTGGTCGTTATGAAGTGAAAGCGGTTATAGCAGAGACACAGAATTATTTTGGTGAAATCTTTACAGCGACCTTGTTGATCCGTAAGGTGAAACAGACGATTACATTTGTCGCACCAGCAGTATTGGGACGTGATGCCGGTAAAGTTGCTCTGGATGTACAGAGTAGCAGTGGACTTCCTGTGACATTGACCGGGGATGATCCGATGGTGGCTACAGTATCGGGTACAGAATTACATGTTCACCACCTGGGTACAGTGCGTATTACAGCTACGCAATCCGGTAATGAAAACTATGAAGCAGCAAGTCCGGTGACGGTCTCGGTGCGTGTGGTCAATGATGCTTCGGCCGCATTGCCAATACGTGTGCATCAGGCGTTATCGCCAAACGGTGATGGTAACAACGAATTCCTGATGATCGAAGCTATCCGTGACTATCCGGAAAACAAGGTGACCATCTTTGATAAGAACGGTTCTGTACTGGCCGAGATCGAGGGCTACGATAACAGGGATAAGGTGTTCTTCGGTAGAGACCACCGTGATGGCACGTACTTCTATTATGTCGATGTGAAGGATAATGGTGTATGGAAACGGGAGAAAGGGTATTTTGTGATTAGGAGGTGAAGAAGTTAATCCCGATGAATCGGGACTTCGTTTCACTACGCGAGTGAACAAGTTAGGTTGTAAGGTTATAAGGTTATACAAGTTATGGAGGTGATGACTTCCATAACTGTATAACTCCTTAACTAAATAATCCCGATGAAAAAACAGGATTCAGATAAACTGGAAGACACCAAGCTCGATAACATGATAACAACATAACTACGTAACCTCCATAACTACATAACAATACAACATGATAACAAAAAATACAATTATAACCCTACTATCTCTGCTGCCACTGTGCGGTATGGCACAGCATGGGGTGAGCTACAATCAATTTGGCCAATTGCGCAACAGTTTTAACTCTTCGTTGAGTACCATGGATCAGGGAGGCAGTTTTGCTGCCTTGGGCCGTAGCCAATGGACGGGTGTGGACGGAGCACCGAAATCGGTATGGGTATCGGGGCATGGTATGGTGAAGAACCTGGGACTAGCCATAGGAGGGGATTTCAAGCATGCGTCGTTGGGTGTAGTTCGCGAGAATGAAATTACGGCCTATGCGGCCAAGGCAGTACAACTTGGGGAGAATGAATATCTGAGCCTGTCCATGGGCGGAGGGCTCTTATTCTACGAGGGCAACTACCGTCAGCTGGACGATCAGGATCCTGCCTTCTCGGAAGATGTGCGGGGTACGGCAGGCGTGCTGAGTGTGAGTACCTCGTATTATCAGAAGGATCGATTTTATGTTGGGGTATCCATGCCACGCTTCTCGCTGAAGCGGAATACAGACCGGGAGTATGAGTTCCGCGATGTGATCTATGTGACTGGTGGTATGCTGATTCGCCTGGACGATACTTTCAAGCTGCGCCCTTCATTCCTGGTGAGCCACATGCAGGAGATGTCGCCCCGTTATGACATCAATGCCATGGTCTTTGTGGGACCAAAGATCGGATTGGGTATGGGCGTACAGAATCAAGGCGATCTATCGGGGCTGATGCAGCTCAATTTTGGCAACTTCGGAATAGGCTACAGTTATCAATTTAGCGTCAATGGCCATACACTGAACCAAAAGATATCGACCAATACCCATGAGGTGGGCTTTCGCTATCGTATAGGTGGAATGGGGTTGTTGTAGGAATAAGGACACTGTCCGTCACTGCGAGAGGTAAGTTTTTTAAACAAACACAGCGGAGGTTTGAAGACAGTAAAAGTAAACGTCATTCCGCAAAGGCGGAACAGGCTCTCGCGGAGTCCCGAGTTTACCTCAGGAACCTCGTGGAAAGGTCTATTAACTGCATAGGGTTAATATATAGCTTGTAGATCCCTCCACTACGGTCGGGATGACGAGATAGTTTTTGCGAATTCACCTTAGCTAATCTGTCAATGGTAGCCTGAGAAGCAGTCTGTCTTAAGAGTAGTTGGTTAGGGGGAGAAGGTTACAGAGGGGATCGGAAAAAAATAAAGTTCAGCACAATAATTCAAAATACAATGCGTTCTTATACTAAAGAGCAACGCAAGAGTCTCCTTAAGTTAGGAGGTATAAAATAAATGCTTGATTATTATATCCGCAAAGAATAGGCAAAGGGTCTATTTGAAAGAAGAAACTTAGAAACGGAAAAAAAGGATAGCGTAAGAAAGCGAGAAAGGGTTCAGATATGTCTGAACCCTTTTGCTTTTAAGATTTAATCTTTATTCAAAAAAAAAGCCCACACTCCTGCGGGCCTAGGTTGAAACAAAAACCTTCAGTTTATTGAAGGTTCCTGAATACCTATTAAAATAAACTCGTTATGAAGACTTCCTCAGTTTGAGGATTCCTGAATACTATGGGTATGTCGTTACCACTTTGCTTACTTTCCAGCCCTCAGCAGATTGTACCATAGTGATATAGTCGATACGGGTGAATTTCTCAAACTTCATTGTAGCCTTGCCTATTGCAGTATTGCCTGTCTGATCCATAATCTCGTAGGTTGTCTTGCAGTTGTATACCAATCCTTTATTTGCATTTAGAAATGCAAGGTATTGGGATCTGCCAAATGTCTGATTGTTTATAGCGTTGGAGTATTCAAAGTCCGAAGTATAAAGGTATTTATTGTACTCAGTATTACCTGTAGAGATAGCCTGAAGGTAGGTAAGCGCGATTTCTTTGCTGTCTAACTTCTTGAGTGGATTAGCTGATTCTGCGGCCGAAGCGTTAAGTCCGAATACTAATGCGAATACAGTTGCGATGGTAGCGATAGTCTTTTTCATCTGAGTGATTTGTTTTAATTGTCTTTCGTTCTGTTATTATGTTAGACGCTGATTCTTTTCCTAAGGTTGCATCTACTATTTGTTTTATTTGTTGATTCAAAAGTAGGGCAGTATAGGCAGATTGGAAATGGCCTTTCGACCAAGTGATTTTATTTTTCGGCGAAATCAGCGATTGTTTCGGTGAAAAAAACTGTGCTGGATTGAGAAATCAAAAACATACAAGGGTGCTGCATTATCTTGCCATAGGATAGTTTTCTTACTGAATATTTTTATTTGAGTATTTTTTACTCAATATGTTTGGAGGTTTCAGATCTTATGCCCATATTTGTTGAGTAAAAAATACTCAAGGTGTAAATTTAATGAACAGATACCTATGATTCTACTTAACAAACAGCCAGTAATCACAGAGCAGTTTCCAAATGGAGAGACTAAAGTGAAAGATTTTGATCATTTGATTTCAGCGGATAATCTTGTTCAGTTCACTTATCAGGAGGACGGCGACCTCATCAAGTTGCTTTTTGTAAAGAAACGGTTGGACGAAGCGGAGGTAAGATGTCGCCTGGTCATCAATTATATGCCTTATAGTCGTATGGACCGTAAGATAGAAGGTGATCTGTTTACACTCAATTATGTCAGCCAGTTTATCAATAGTCTTGCTTTTGATCAAGTGTACGTGATTGAACCCCATTCGGCGAAAACCACACAGCTCCTTAATAACAGTGAAGCTATATATCCAGCCTTGGACTGGTTGCCTCGAGTGATGGCGGAACTTGGTTTTACCGATCAAGATCGGGTTGTATTTCCCGATAAAGGGGCGGCAGCTCGGTATGAAGGAGCAGGGTATGCAAACTGTTGTGTATTTGATAAGACCCGTAATCCGCAGACAGGGCGTATTGAGAATATGATTCTCAAACAAGGAAATGTTCCTATCGGGGCCAAGTGTATCATTGTGGACGACCTTTGTTCGGCGGGCGGTACTTTTTTAGGCGCCGCAGAGATTCTTAAGGAAATGGGAGCATCTGAAATCTATCTCCTGGTTACACATTGCGAACGAAGAGTATTATCCGGGAAGCTTCTGAATGAAGGTTCACCTCTGGAAAAGATATTTACAAGTACTTCAATGATGAATGAGGTACATCCTAAAATAGAATATATCACCATTAATATCGAAGACTATGTTTAATCCAATCAGTAAAAATCCTATTCTGTGGACAGATGGTTATAAACTATGCCATAAGGACCAATATCCGGCAAAGACAAACTGGGTGTACGAAACATGGACTCCCCGTATGTCGCGTATTCAGGGAATCGGTCATGTGGTTTTTTTCGGACTGCAGGGCGCATTGGCCGAAATGACGAATTCGTTCAAGACGTTCTTTTTCGATCAACCTGAGGATGTTGTTGTCGAAGAGTATGAAGAGGCTATACGAGAGGTTTTCGCCCATACCAATGCAAATTTTGCGCAGACGCATAGTTCATCGCATATCCGGGCTTTGCACCGATTAGGTTATCTGCCTATCAAAATAAAGGCGTTAAGAGAAGGAAGTCTGGTTCCTGTCGGTGTTCCTATGTTTACGATAGAGAATACACATCCCGACTTCTTTTGGTTACCGGGATATCTGGAAACCCAGTTGTCGGCTTATATCTGGTCACCTATGACAGCAGCGACCATCGCAGATAGCTATAAAAGGGTGTTGATGCACTACGCTGCAATAAGTGGAGATGTAGAGAAAGTGCGTACGCAGGCTGGAGATTTCTCAATGCGAGGTATGGGTTCGCCGGAGACCGCCTACCGTACCGCAGGAGGACATTTGCTTAGTTTTTCGGTGTCTGCGACACTTCCTGTCCGCACTTACCTCAAAGCTTTTTATGAAGCCAGAGCCGATGTCCTGATGTATACACCATCCACCGAACATAGTGTGATGTGTTCCTATGGGGAACAGGAGGTTGAAGCTTTCAGGCACTTAATTACGGAAGTGTATCCAAGTGGTAATATCTCTATTGTATCAGATACCTATGATCTGTGGAATGTCGTGGATAATGTCCTACCGCAATTGAAAGATGTTATTATGGCCAGATCGGGTAAGGTCGTGATCCGTCCGGACAGTGGTGATCCGGTACAGATTATCTGTGGAGACCGAGATGCAGATCGAGAAACCGTACGGAAGGGAATAGTAGAACGTTTATTTGAAATATTTGGCGGCGAGGTGAATGCTAAGGGATATAGGGAACTGGATTCACATATCGGCGTGGTGTATGGCGATTCGATTACGGTGGAACGTGCAGGTAAGATCTGTCAGGGATTGGTGGATAAAGGTTTTGCCTCGACCAATGCGATATTGGGTGTCGGCTCGTACACCTATCAGTATGTAACACGGGATACGTTTGGATTTGCCCTAAAAGGTACTGCCGAAGAGGTAGACGGCCAGTTCAAAGCGATACAGAAGCGGCCTGCAACAGATACGGGCAATTTTAAGAAATCACAGAAGGGTATGGTGGCAGTGGTTTTCAGGGATAACGACTACAGACTGATCGACAACCTTAATCCGGAATCTATACAGGATCTGGAAGAGGATAATCTCCTGAAGGATTTTTATAGGGACGGTGAGTTTGTATTCACCAATAATTTTGAGGAAATAAGAAATAGATTGACAACGGAATCAAATCGTGTATATGGAAAATAATCTGAACAAGCCATTTGTCATCAATGATGAAAATGTAGCACAATATGCGGATAGCATAGCGGAATGGATCACTGTACAGGTGAAGACCGCAAATCGTAAAGGTGTCGTCCTCGGAATGAGCGGGGGTATTGATTGTAGTGTGGTAGCCTGCCTGTGCCATAGGGCTGGAGTGGATGTCTATTTAGTGATGATGCCGTATGGTAGTGATATGAAAAACACCAGTAGCTATCAACACGCTATGGAGCTTATTGAGAAGTTTGACTTTAAGTACTCGGTCTTCGATATTCAGCCTGCTGCTGATGCCATTGCGGTGGGTGATGAGGCAATGCTGGAAGGCGTGACCGATGCGAATAGAACCTTGAGTCTCGCTAATATAAGACCAAGGGTGCGGATGACGTATCTCTATCAATTGGCACAGCTTGGTAGCCGGTTTGTGATCGGCACAGGAAATATGGCGGAGCGTACAGTGGGTTATTTTACCAAATGGGGCGATGGGGCTTCGGATCTGAATCCGTTAGGAATGCTGACTAAGCAGGAGGTGTATACCTTGGCAAGATATCTTGGGGTGCCGGATTCGATTGTAGATAAGAAACCTTCGGCTGGTCTATGGGAGGGGCAGACGGATGAGGATGAGCTGGGGATGTCTTATGCACAGATCGACGCCTTTATATTGGAAGGAAGTTCTGGCGATACGTCTATCGATGACCTGATCCGTAGTAGAATGGCGATGTCTGCGCACAAATTTGCTACGGTTCCTATTTACAACGTTTAATAATATACTTAGAGCATGAAAACAAGATACGAACAGATTGTCGATGCAACACGTATTGCTTCGCGTGACAGTAAAGAGAATTTAGGTGCAATCATCGCATTGGCAGAGGCGGAGAATAGTAAACCTGCTGTGGAGGATAGCAAGCGCAACTTGTTGCTCGCTATAGATATACAGAATGATTTTATGGAAGATATCGGTAGCTTGGCTGTGCCGGGATCTCGTGGTGATGTGGGAAGGCTGACGAAGTGGATGTACCACAATATAGAGGGCCTCACGCAGGTGATATGCAGTCTGGACTGTCACTCGGTAGAGCAGGTGTTCCATGCGAGTTGGTGGATAGATGAAGAAGGGAACCGTCCCGAGCGATTTACATTGATTACCTATGAGGATGTGGAGTCGGGACGCTGGAAAGTGGCAAACGGAGAGACGGAGCGTTCGCTGGAATATCTCCGTAACCTGGAGATGGGGAATAAAAAGCAGCTCTGTATATGGCCTTACCACTGTTTGGAAGGTACTTTCGGTGCAAAATTGGAAAGTGAATTTACGAAGATGCTCTATTTTCACGCTACCGCACGGGACTGTGCTCCCCAGATGATTTATAAAGGACAGAATCCGTATACCGAGATGTACGGTATTATCAAAGCCGAGTACGATACGGATGGTTATGTGAATCAAACGGTATTGGATGCAGTAGGGCAATATGATGCGATCTATTTAGCAGGAGAGGCTTCTAGTCACTGCGTATTGGCCTCTCTAGAGCAGATTCTGGAATATTATAAAGATGAAAGGGAGATTACATCGCGTATCACGTTGTTGGAAGATTGTATGTCGCCTATAGCGGGATTTGAAGCCGGTACGATGGAACAGTTTAAGCTACTGCAGGAAAAATATGGGATACAGATCCAAAAATCGACAGATGTGACATTGTAAGAGATAACTATGGAGAAGGAATATACGTATAAATACCCGAGACCTGCTGTGACAGTGGATTGTGTCTTGTTCGGTTTTGATAGGGGCGAAATCAAAGTGTTGCTAACTAAACGGGGTATTGAACCCTTCATGGGTAAATGGGCCTTTCCAGGTGGTTTCATCCAGGAAATGGAAACTGCGGAAGACTGCGCACGTAGGAAACTGCAGGAAGAGGCTGGTTTGAAGGATATCTTTCTGGAACAGCTGTATACCTTTTCGGAGGTACAACGGGATCCAAGGTATCGCGTCATTAGTATCGCTTATTACGCATTGGTCAAATCTACGGATTATGTGGCTCAGGCCGGAGTGGATATAGCTGATGTGCAGTGGTTCAGATTGGATGAAATTAACGAGTTGGCATTTGACCACAAAAAAATACTGGAAGTCGCTGTAGACCGGTTAAAGGGAAAAATTCGGTACGAACCTATTGGCTTCGAATTGCTGTCTGAAGAATTTACCATGCCTGAGCTGCATAAGCTTTATGAGACTATTCTGCAACGTAGCATAGATCGGGGCAATTTTAGAAAGAAGATACTTGGTATGGGATTATTGGTCGATCATAGTGCGAAACAGTTGGACAGAGGGAGTACAGCCGCTAAGATTTACAGTTTTAACAAAGAAAAATATAAAAAGCTCAAGGAATCGGGATTCTATTTCGAAGTGTAGGGAAAAGAAGGGGGATTGCTGTTGAAATGGGATTGTTGTATTCATAAACAGTTATCTCAAATTTTATAGACTAAAGAAAGATAGGTGTTTGATAACGGTGAATCAAATAATTGAAATGTAGGTTTAGGCAATGAAGATCCTGGAACTCGCGCAGATTTGGAAGAATATTTTAGATTGGCAACAGCGTGTATGGATAGTTGGATTAGAAAATGAGTTGATAATAGATAAGATGTACCTAATCGTAGATCACAGTTTATTTCACGATATTCTTCAAAGGATCCAAGGTGCATAGGAAGAGTGATCTTGTCTAAATCTTTGTCATTCATAATGGATAAGCCTTCTACCGTACGTTTTTTAAATGATGTACCTGGAGAGACTTCCGCAAAAGCATTCCATCTGTGGAGGTCTATGGGGGCGATATAGTATCGATAAAACAGGCCATAGCTGTTTTCCCTGGTCTCGTCATCTCTAAGGGTAATGAGTACTTCTTTGCTGTACTGGTCTCGCCTGTCTTCAGCCTGTGTGGCGTGTAGGTGCTTGTACGCTAATCCTAAATAGGATTTTTTACCCAGTCTGTAGCCGATTTGTGTGACTAGTGAACCAGTGCTGGATTTCATATCCCTCTTAATTTTGTGTTCATTGGGAAGCTCGGTGTTCTTTTTGTTTCTGTAATTCCCACCTGCCTCAATGAGAAATTTTGTTTCTTGGCTATAAGCGATGCTGATCAGTGCGGCCAAAACAAGCAAAGTAGCTGTTATCTTCATGAAATTTGGTTAATAATCGGCCAATATAGCGTTTTAGTTTATTATTATATAATAAACTAAAACGGCTCTGTGAGCATACGCCGGAGAGAAAAACACGAATCGTAAACCACTTCGTGCGAATATAAGACCGAACCGATCGGTATGTGGTATTTTTCGTAGATTGTCTAGTAAGATTTATTTTCTTAGCCATCCAATTAATTCGCTATTTTAGGGTGGACATTATATTTCGATTTTCAACTTAATAACTACAACATATGATCCCTGCTGAGAAAGCTAGAGAATTTATAAACAAACACGATAGGATCTCTATTCCTAAAGAAGATTTTGAACGGTTTTCTGAACCCTATAGAATACTGGGGCTTTATATAAGCAACCAGTTGTCTGAATACTATGATTACAGTGCCAATTTCCGTATTTATCAGGAGCAGTTTGGTACGGATCCAAAAAACAATCCCTGGAATACAAAGGAGGGAGGGGAGCTTGCAAACTTATTGTTCGGCGCTAAGATGGGGCCTTATATCGTCCGGATATGGGATTTTATGGATCATCTTCCTTTTCAGGATCGGTATAGTCGGCGACCCTTTCGGATAGATCCGTCACGGGCGTATTCCAAAACGAAGCTGGGGCGCTTGAACTCCCTGTATTATGGTGGTTACACTTCTTTTAATACGATGGATCCGCTGGATCAGATGCAATACGATGTGTATCAGAATGTGCAGGACATCGGTCTGTATTATGCCTTATTATTGATGGATGAACCGCAGAAATATTATCCTTTGCTGGAGGAGATATTTTTAGGGGAACATGAGATCGGTGGGGTATCGACAGAATTGATAAGGGCCTTGCTCTTGACGGAGGATGATGCTAACCATTTGTTGGTAGAGAAGGTGCTATTGGCAGCACAGCAGCAGGAGGGATTGCGGCAGACCATACTGGAAACACTGGACTTTACTTCGGTTAAAGCGCTGAAGCGTTTTATACGCCTGATCCTGGAGCATAATCTGGTGCGTTTTTCGTCGGTGGTACGAGCCGTGGATACCTGGTTTGGGTTTGGATGGGAGGCTCCAAAGGCCGCTACGATAAAGCGGACGCTGGAGTTGGCGCTTCAGTTTTTGGATCAGCCTGAGCAGGTCGAAGGCGCATTGCAGAGTAAGGATAATCTGGAATTGTATGTCGCCCTATGGTCGAAAGCAATAGTCGATGTGGATGAAGCTAATTCAGCTGTTGTTCGGGTAGTTACGGATGAAAGGAGTGCTTTGGAATCCAAATTGGTTGCGCTGTTTTTTATGCGGGAGACCGAACGGACGAATTCAGACCTGATCGATTATGCCGAAGCACATGTGGGCGAGGATATCGAGTTGGACTACTGGCTGCTGGTCAACTTATTTAAGCACGATATGTCGGACACACTATTGGAGAAATATATCGCTACTGCCGCCAAGTTGCCCTCTGCTGGAAAGACCTATACAGAGAGAGGATTCTCGTGGAAGAGTTATACCATAAAGCCGGAATATATATATGATGGCTTATTTGACTACCTGCAGCCGCATCAGTTTGTGCTATTGGCAAATGACCTGGCCGCGGTTCCATCGAGCTCGCGCGAAAGGCTGATGCGCAAGTTATTCCCGGATCATTATACCTACAGCTGGTCGTTCCAAAGTAATGGAGGAAAGATTAGCCATATGGATCTCCAAGAGGATGATTGGCAACGCCAGGTAATCCGTCAGGCGATAGTGGATCGGAATACCTCGGTCTCGTTTACAGGGATTAATCTCATGCGTTCGGTATCTGTTCTTGCAGAAGACATTGTCTTATTGGAGAGTTTGCTGACACGTAAAGGAAAGGAATTGCGGCAGGCTTCGATGGGTCTGTTGCTGCAGCAGCCAACGGATACCTTAAAAGATGTGTTGTCACGTTTATTGGTTGCGTCGAGTGTAGATCAGCGCCTGGGTGGTCTCGAAATGCTGACGATGTTGCAGGATAAAGCAGAATGGGCGGACTTTATTCTAGAGCAGAAGGATAAATACGCTGCACGGAAGGTCGGAAAGAACGAATCTATTTTATTGGCCAAACTGGATCATACTGCTCAGGGAGCAGCGTTTACATTGGCGAATGGTTTTGGTGTGATAGACTATAGTGGACTGACGGATTTCAGATTGCCGAAACTTCAGTTTGAAGAACCTAAAAAGAAGTTGCTGAGCTTCAAGAAGTCTGATTTTCTTTTCCCAGAACTGATCGATGTCAAAAAGACCGTCAAAGGGATGAATAAGCTCTATGCCTTATTTGACGAAAACAGGAAGACAGAATATACCTACGAAGGGTATCAGGGATCTCAGGAAACCACAATGCTGATGAATTCGATAACCCATCTAAAACGGTTGGAAGAGGGCAGTGACCCGATGCAGCGGCTGGATAACCTGCCTTTGGCTGATCTTTGGAAGTCTTGGTATAAGGAAGCCGGACTCAATGATTTTGAGCTTTATGCTGTAATATGGTACATCAGAAGTGTATACAACAGGCAAGAGACTCAAGCGGATCTAAAAGCATTTCAACGGCAATACATTCCTGAATTTGAAGGTCTTAATTATGATAAGGTCAACTATTTCTATTACAGTGATTCGAACAAGATAATAACGATATTGACGCATCTGTTGGATGCGTATGCAGATAAACCGACATGGACAGCGTACAAGTTGGATGTCCTCGAGGATAGCATAGCTCGCTTTTCGGAGGAACTGAAAGGTATGACCTTTAATAATGTCGAGTATTATTATAACCAGCAGCTGCTGTGGACTGATCTGATAGGGGCGATGTTCTATCCGATCATGGATGATGATTACGCATACTATGATGAAAAGCAATTGTTGCGCCTGTATCAAGTGCGGTTATATATCACCGCTCAGCAGTTGGCGCAAGGCCAACCTATCGAAAAGATACAGGACGTGGTACCTTTCTTAAATAAGGTATTTGACACTTCTAATAGCATAAAAGTGGAGATTCCCGGTTTTGAACTGCTGTTCAAAGCGTATAGCCTGCAGTTGATCCATAACGATGATCTGCTATTTCTATCCCTTTTGAATAAGGATTTGTTTTTCCTGTTGGATGGGGGGCAGAATTATCATACACAACGCCTTAAGCATTATACCATGCCGGAAATCAACGGTCTGCTGAAGAAAAATATGTTGACGGTCGAACTGGAACGAGGCGATATGCCGACGGAAGCTTCGCCTTATATGGCTAAGATTCAGCAGGTGGAAGGGACCAGCTATTTCTTTGAGGTACTGCAGCGTATGGGAAAGGAGAATTTTGATCGGGGGTACAGCTACGGCGGGGGGACGGACAAGAAGTATACGTTTAGCCATATCCTAAAAAAATGCCGCCCTGCGGAAGAGGAGCTTTTTGGAGAATTTGCGAAACAGCTTAAAGCCAGTAAACTAGAGAAGAAACGACTGGTGGAGGTATCTTGTTACGCTACGCAATGGGCGGACTGGCTGGGGGACTATATGCAGATCCCGAGTCTGGAAGAGGCCGTATGGTGGTTCCTGGCGCATACGACGGATTATATGGATGCCGAAAAGGAAACTATTCTGTCGCGCTATTCGAACGTGCCTCGTAATGACTTCCAAAAGGGAGCGATCGATATTGATTGGTTCAAGCGGGTGTATGCTAACCTGGGCAAGGCCAATTGGAAATTGCTGCACGAATCGGCCAAGTACCTGTCGGATGGTATGGGCTACCGTCGGGTGAAAACCTATTCGTCGGTACTATTGGGGGAAACCAAGATTACGGAGACCTTGAAAAAGATCAATGAAAAGCGTGATAAGGACTATGTCATGGCATTGGGACTGATTCCTATATCCAAAGCTAACCCGGAGGCAGATCTGCTGAAAAGGTATAATATATTGCAGACTTTCCTCAAGGAAAGCAAGCAGTTTGGCGCGCAACGGCAGGAGAGTGAAAAGAATGCGGTAGAGATTGGAATGGATAACCTAGCACGGAATGCGGGATTTGACGATAGCATACGTTTTGTATGGGCGATGGAAGGCAAGGCTACGCAGCAGATCATGCAGGAGTCGGTGGTCGAGGTGGACGATGTGCGGGTGGAATTGGTCGTTAATGAGGAAGGTAAGGCGGATCTGCTGGTGAGCAGAAAGGATAAAGCGCTGAAGAGTGTTCCGGATAAATACAAGAAGAACAAGCTTATTGAAGCACTGAAAGATGGAAAAACGTATCTGACGAAACAGTTTTCGAGAACTAAGCTGGCGTTGGAAAATTCGATGCTGCGAAGGGACAGGTACTCGGTGGCTGAATTGAGGCAGATTATGGAACACCCGATCGTGAGGGCGATGCTCAGTAAGTTGGTGCTGTATATGCCCAAGACACAAAAGGCAGGCTTCTGGTCGGAGTTGGGTCTGATGGATACCGATGGTAAGGCGATAGCGGTGACGGATACGGACGAACTGGTGATTGCGCACCCTTATGATTTATTCCATTCGGTACAGTGGGATCTTTTTCAGCGCTATCTCTTTGTTAATGAGATGAAGCAGCCTTTCAAACAGGTCTTCCGGGAGCTGTATGTACCTACGGCAGATGAAATGGAGCAACGCACACGATCGACCCGCTATCAGGGACATCAGATACAGCCACAGAAGACGGTAGCGCTATTGCGCGGACGTGGGTGGACGGTGAGCTACGAAGAGGGATTGCAGAAGGTGTTTCATAAAGAAGGCTATCTGGTAACGATGTTTGCTATGGCAGACTGGTTTACACCATCGGATGTGGAAGCACCGACACTGGAACTGATTTGTTTCTATTCCCTAAAAGACAGGTCTTTATTGCCGTTTGATGCTATTGATCCGGTGATCTTTTCCGAAGTAATGCGGGATATGGATCTGGTGGTGTCTGTAGCACATGTGGGTGAAGTGGATCCGGAAGCGAGCCATAGCAGTATGGAGATGAGAGCTGCCCTAGCTAGGGAGAGTGCGCAGTTGTTTGGCCTGGATAATATTGTGGTCAAAGATCGTCATATCCTGGTGAGTGGTAAGTTGGCGGAGTACAGCATACACTTGGGCAGTGGTATGGTGAGTAAAGGTGGAAGGCAGCTGTCGATCATACCGGTGCACAGTCAGCATAGGGGAAGGGTGTTCTTACCGTTTGTCGATGATGATCCAAAATCTGCTGAGATAATCAGTAAAATGCGCTACCTGGCGCAGGACGACAAGATCAAAGATCCGACTATTCTGGAACAGATTAATGCTTAAACGATGGAGCTGACCTTACAGTTAAAGCGACTGGGCAAGAAGAGGGTGATCAACGTCCCTTATCAGCTGGAGGTGGTGCCCACTACCTTGAAAGAACTGATAACGGCATGTGTAAAGAATGAAGTACAGCGATATAATCGGAACAGGGAAGAGATACCTTTGGTATCCTTCCTGAATCCGCAACAGATAGGTGAACAGGCGGAAGGCGGAAAGATTGCATTTGGTGATATCGATAACCTGGAAGAGGTGGCTATAGAGAAGGCGCTAGATACGGCGATGCAGGCTTTTGAAGATGGCCTGTATGTGGTGTTTGTGGATGGTATGGAGCTTAAATCGCTGGATGCCCCAATACAGCTTCAGGATAAGAGCGAGGTGGCTTTTATACGATTGACCTTTCTGGTGGGGATGAGGTATTGAGTTAACAAGTGTATTGTTTCTACGTTATTGTGCAAAAGCGGAAGGTCTACAAACTGTATAGGGGTATTAACCTGAGTTCGATTGATGTAGAAGCTGTACATCTTATACAAAAGTCGCCTTAGCGGATTGGCAATAGCACTAGGATGTACTTCCGTTTTGCCAATACGGTACAGCGACGAGTTTTTTGCGTACTTTTTTGCGGAAAAAAAGTATGAGCCCGTCCGGCTTGAGGATAAACAATAAAGCATTATTGATAAGCAATGTAATAATAGTCCAGCTTAGGTTTCTAGATACTCCGATATTCGGAGAAGACTCTCGGTTACTTATCCTTAGTTTATTTCAGGAAAGCAATCCATGCAAGAGGCCCTGATTACTCAATCAGGGCCTCTTTTGTTTGTAAATAGATGAGTCTTTTATCTGGACATGGCGTGGATCACTTCCACGTGGGAGCGAAAAGCAGCCCAAAACGACTTGAACTCATTATATTTAATATTATATTCTTGACAGGTCTGCCTTACGATACGGTTGAGCGCAGGATAGTGCACGTGACTGATCTTGGGAAACAGATGGTGTTCTACCTGATAGTTGAGTCCACCAAGTATCCAGGTGAGTACTTTGCTTTTGGTTGAAAAATTGGCTGTGGACTGTATCTGATGGATCATCCATTCCTCTTTTACCTTGGCCTCATCAATGGTTTTGAACTCGGTCTCGGAGACCACGTGAGCCAGTTGGAATACGGTTGCTAGGCTCATGCCGCATACCGCTCCTGCAATCAATAGGCCGAGCAGTGTCGATAACCATCCAACAGTTAGAACTGGTACGACTACAAAAAGTCCGAAGTGGAAGATTTTACTGGTCCAGAAGATCAGTTTTTCTTGTAGGGGAAAATGGAACTTTTCGGGATTATTGCCCATGCGCTGTCTGAAATACTTTTCATAATCCTGATAAAAGATCCATGCTAAGTAGGAAATACCATAGAGCAAGGGAAAGTAAAAACGTTGGTAGCGGTGGTGTTTCCGTAGCTTTTGATCGTGGTGTATGCGCATAAATTTCACCTCGATATCATGATCTTCACCATCGATATTGGTGTAGGTATGGTGCGCGATATTGTGTTTTAGTTTCCAGAAATAGATATTACCACCCAATAGATTGAGCGAATAGGATAAAAATGTATTGAGGCGCTTGCTTTCCGAAAAGGAGTTGTGCCCTGCATCGTGCATGATATTAAAACCGATGGCGGCCAGATTGATGCCAAATAAGATACATAGTACTATAGATATAGCCCAGTGTGGTTGTACAAATACCAATAAACTGTAAAGAGCGACAAATGTCAGTAGTAAGATGGTCGCTTTGATAAAAATCCGACGATTGCCCGTTTTCTTTTGGAGTGTTTCTTTAAAATATTGATTGGTTTTTTCTTTAAGAGCACGCGAAAATAGCGCGTTCACATTGTTGAACTTGATGGTTGGGGTCATTGAAATGATAGTGGGGAAGTAAGTTGATTATTTAACGCCAGACTAAATTGACTAGACGATGTAAACTTACGATTAAAACTTTAATAACCTGCATGATAGTTCGTTAAATTGGTGTTAAATTATGGGTAATGAGGAGTGATAGAGGCTTCCGAGCTCGTATTCAACGAAAATTTATGAATATTGGAATTGTTGTATTTTTGATTTTAGAAACTAAAGTCTTATACTTGTAATCAGAATTAACCATCTATAATCTAACTCACTCGATGAATCGTCTGTGAAGTATAGCGTCAAACATGTACTTATTTTATATGGAAAAGCTTGTTATTACACAGTTGGATGATACGGAATTACAAACTCAGTTCTCTGGTTTTTATCGTGATAACTTTTTGAAAGTTAAGCTCACATTAGTTTTCATGGGGGTCGATGAGGAAACAGCTAAGGATATTAGCCAAGAGGCTTTTGCCAAACTATGGTCTGCTTGGACTCAGTTCGAAACAGATGCAGCACGTATGGGATTTATGAAGGTAGTGTCAAAAAACCTTTGGATAGATCGGTGCCGTAAATCCAAGTATGAGGGCATGTATCTTAGCGAAGCAGCGTACGCAAACAGTCTCTCGTCTGATATGCTGTATTATAAAGAACTGTTGGAGGCAACAGAAAAGGCACTTGAACCATTTAAAGATGACTACCGTAAGATTTATTTTGAGATTAAACTGAATGGATGTAGCTATAAAGAAGTCTCTGAACGCTTTCAGATCAATATCAAAACGTTGGAAAGGCATATGACTAAGATGTCTAAAACGGTACGGGGGTATCTTGAGAAATACTATGCTCATCTATCTTTACTGGTAGTTTTATTGAATTTTTAAAAAATAATGAGGGATATCTTAAACTGAAACGTTTAGAAGTACGATATGAAGAAGATAGAATCCCTCGATACGATGGTCCGCGATTTTTTGGACGGCCGACTGAGCTCGAAGAAGAGAGCTCGATTCTTACAATTTATTAAAGAGAATCCTGACGGAGATAAGCTCTCTGAAATACATTCCTCGTTGTTCGATCAAATACAACAGCTTTCTGAGGATGATCTTTTGCAGCTCCAGTATTTATTGAAGCAAGAAGACTTTGGGGTGGTACGTCCCTTATGGAAGAAGTTGATTCCTTATGCGGCGGCAATGCTCTGTATTGGCGCATTTTGGTTTTTTAATCAAGATCTCACGAATGTGACAGAGTTGGCAACCATTTCTAAAACTTCTCAAGTAGAACGTACTGTTGTTCTAGCGGATGGGTCAGAAGTCATTTTGAAAGATGACGCATTAATTTCGGCAATGAGTTTTACCGCTGATGAACGTAGCGTAACATTGATTGGAAGCGGCTATTTTAAAGTGAAATCCGATTCTAAACCTTTCTTTGTAAAAACGGAAGAGGGGTTCGTAACCCGAGTCTTGGGGACAGAGTTTGAAGTCTCTGCTGGGCAAAATATGTTTAGTGTTGCTGTTGACAAAGGACGTGTATTCGTTTCTAAAGATCACCAGGAAATTGCAGTGCTGCAAAAGGGAGATTATGTTAAAGTTACCGACGGAAATACAGAGCTGCATGCAACATTGGCTCCAAGTCTGAACTTTGAAAATAAATCACTTCGTGAAATTGTAGAATCATTGAATCAAAGTTATGATGCGCATATCGTATTGGCGCCAAATGTCAATACGGACATTAAATCGAAAGTGTCCTTTGATAGCAAACTTAGTGTGCTGGAAGCAGTACAGTTACTTTGCGAAATTAATAACCTGGACTTTGCTTTTGAGCATGATCAAATCGTATTAAAAAAATAGGTATACTGATACCTTCTCTCTAAAAAATAACCTTAATATTTTATTGAATGGATGTAAGACAACTCAGAAGGCTGACTGCCTTTGGACTATTGTTTTCGTTACCTTGGACGGTCTTTGGTCAGGATCTTAAAGACTTGAAGGCATCGGTTACGAACAATAAGGAACCGCTGGTTAATGTGCTTAGCAAATTGGAGTCTAAGTATAAGATTCGATTTGCGTATAACCTAGATGACATATCTCCGATTATGGTCGAATCGAGCTATAATAATGTCCTGCTTACCAAATTGTTGGAGGAAAAAGGATTCAAAGTGAGCGAACATACTGGGAATATTGTCGTCACTAAAACAGGCAATGAAAAAAGAAAGCAGCAAAGAAGAATTAATGGTGTGGTGAGGGATGAGCAGAATGTCAAGTTGGGAGGGGTGACAATAAGGGTGAAGGGAAGCACAAAAGCCACGTCAACGGATGAGTACGGTAATTTTATTATTGAGGCAGGAAAGGGAGATGTCCTACAATTGATGTTGGTTGGTTTTGTCCCTAAAGATGTTGTTGTGGGGGAATCCCTTGAGTTAAATATTAAGCTTGTACAGGAACAAGGTAATATCGATGAGGTAGTTGTAGTAGGTTACGGTACACAGCGACGTGAAAGTGTTATTGGTGCTATTACGACGATAAAACCTGAAGTATTGCAATCTAACCAGACCCGGTCTATATCGAATAGCCTAGCAGGTCAGGTCGCTGGTGTGATAGCGGTACAGCGCAGTGGTGAACCCGGATATGATAACTCGGATTTTTGGATACGTGGAATTAATACATTTGGTGCCAATGCGGCCCCTTTAGTACTAGTAGACGGTATCGAAAGAAGCCTGAACAATATCTCTCCAGAAGAGATTGCATCCTTTTCCATATTAAAAGATGCAACAGCTACAGCAGTTTACGGAGTTAGGGGGGCTAATGGTGTAATCCTCATTCAAACCAAAAGAGGAAAGCAAGGTAAGCCGAAGTTAACGTTTAAGACTGACTATGGAATCTCGGAGCCGACAAAACTGCCTCAGTTTGTAGGTGCTGTTAAATACATGGAGACAATCAATGCGGCGAATATTCTATCAGGGATGGCACCATCCTTTGAGGAGAGTAGGATCAAGAGAACGGAGATGGGCTATGATCCTGACTTATATGCCAATGTCAATTGGATGGATGCTGTAACTAAGCCTTATAGCAGTAATGGCAGGCTTAGTTTCGATATCAACGGTGGATCGGAAAGATTGCAGTATAGTCTCATTATGGCCTATTTTACAGAAAAAGGAATGATTGTGACAGATGATAGGCAAAACTATGATTCTCAATTGGGAATGAAAAAGTATAATCTCCGATCAAATGTTGACCTAAATCTAACCAGTTCGACAAAAGTGGCCGTAGGCATCGGTGGATTTATAAATGAACGTCGTGCGCCTGGGGTTGGGATCAGTTCGATTCTGAGCAGGGCGATGGACACACCGCCCAATAGCCATCCTGTTGTGTATTCGAATGGACAAATAGCTAAGATTGCAGCACGGTACAACCCCTGGTCAGATGCAACACAGACGGGCTATCAGCTACGTTTTGAAAGCAATCTGGAAACCTCGGTCAATGTGGTTCAGGATATCGGTATGCTGTTCCCTGTATTAGAGGGATTGAAAGGGAGCGTGTTGGCTTCATTTGATTCTTATAATATTCATAATCAGAAGAGGACGAAGACTCCGCGTACATTTTTTGCTACGGGACGGAATGAAGAAGGTGAGTTAATTACAACCGATGTGGACCAAGGACAGGAGTTCCTGAATTATAGCAGGGATTCAGGAGGCGACCGTACTATCTATTTTGAAAGTCGCTTGAATTATAACCGGACTTTCGGAGGAAAACATAATGTAGATGGATTGATGCTCTTCAATATGCGGGATTTTGTCGACCAGCGTGCTTCAACATCTATATTGTCTCTGCCTTTTCGAAATACCGGAATAGCAGCTCGTTCCGCCTATGCGTATGACAACCGATATTTTGCAGAGTTTAATTTCGGTTATAATGGTTCAGAAAACTTTAGAGTGGGTAAACGCTTCGGATTCTTCCCTTCATTTGCGATGGGATGGATGCCTTCTAACGAAGCATTTTTCGAGCCTTGGAGAGCTACTGTTTCTAAGCTGAAACTCCGCGGATCATGGGGATTGGTAGGGAACGATCAACTGATAGATACGAGAAGGTTTGCGTACATATCAACAATCGATGAGGTAAGTGCCTATTCATTTGGCTATACCAATAACTTCAACTATGCAAAAGCGTGGCGAGAAGGAGATTTTGGAATAGCAGACATGACCTGGGAAACAGCTGAAAAGCTAAATGCTGGACTGGAACTGGGGCTGTGGAATAATACGGTACATATACAAGCTGACTGGTTCAGGGAGAAACGACGAGATATTTTCATGAAGCGTAAGACTATTCCCGAAACTGCCGGATTCAACCTTACGCCTTATGCCAATTTTGGAAAAGTAGATAATCAAGGCGTAGAAGTCGAATTTTTAGTCAATCATCAGATTAATAAGGATTGGTTTTTATCGGCACGCGGAAATGTAACTTATGCAAAAAACAAGGTGGTGGAATTTGATGAACCGGATAATCTGAAATATTCAACGAGAGCTCAGACCGGGCAGTCGCTTAATCAGCATATCGGTTTGATAGCCGAAGGTCTGTACCAGTTTAAAGATTTTGAGGATGAATCGAAAGGAATACTAAAGGAAGGTATAGCTCAACCAATGTTTGGAAAAGTGCGAGCAGGAGATATCAAATATCGTGATCTCAACAAAGATGGAAAGGTAGATGCATACGATCGTGCCCCGATCGGTAAGCCATATGTGCCCCAGACGATTGTTGGATTTGGGTTAAACACACGATACAAGAACTTTGATATGGGGTTCTTGTTTCAGGGAGCAACAAATTTTAGTAATATGTTGCAGGGATCTACATTGGTGCCAGGAAGTGGCGGTGGTGGTACGGGGAATATCTATGCTAATGTGGATGATCGTTGGACTCCTGAAAATCCCTCTAGCAATGTTATATGGCCTAGACTTTCAAACATAGAGAGTAGTAATAATATGATGTATTCTACCTGGTGGTTAGTTGATGCTTCCTACCTGCGACTCAAAAATATGGAAGTTGGCTATACGCTTCCCAAATCAACGCAACAAAAGATGTGGATGAATAATGCACGTGTCTTTTTAAGAGGAAGCAATTTGTTGACCTTTTCTTATTTCAAAATGTGGGATCCGGAAATTGGTTCTCAAAATGGATTGAAATACCCGCTGCAACGGATTATATCGGGTGGGGTAGATATAACTTTTTAAAAAGAGACTGACATGAAAAAATTGATATGGATATGTATGTGTACAGGAAGCCTGGTGCTGAGTTCTTGTAACAAATTTTTAGATAAGATGCCCGATGATGCCCTGACTATGGAGATGGTATTCAACGATAGGCAACGGACAGAAGAATGGTTGGCTGGTGTATATAATAAAGTGCCCGATCCTTTGATGGATTACACGCGGCAATGGGGTTCAGTTTTTTTTACTGACGATGCCCAGATTGCGATAGCGATGGGACAGTTTAATGAATACTGGAAATGGATTGTGGCCAATAATCAGGGAGGGGTAAACCCAACAATGCAGCCGCCGATCGATATATGGGGCAATGCGTACAAAGATGTGCGTTCGGCAATGTTGTTTATTGAAAATGTCAAGCCTCTGCAGGATCAAGGACAAACGGCGGAGATGGTGCGACAGATGAAATTGGAAGCACGCTTTTTGATTGCTTTCTATTATCATAAAATGCTGGAAATATATGGTGCGTTTCCATTGGTCACTACCATGTTCTATCAGGATACACCTTTGGAAAAGATGGTACTACCACGTACTCCAGTAGATGAGATTGTGGCATGGCTAGACAAGGAATACACTGAATTAGCGACTTTGCTCCCTGTCAACTACAGTAATCCCGATCAAATGTTTGGAAGGCCCAATAAAGGGATATGTATGGCCCTACGTGCTCGGCTGGCTTTGTATGCTGCATCGCCACTGTTCAATGGTAATACCGACTTTGCAGATGTAGTAAACCCCGATGGTAAGGCTGTTTTTCCACAGAATTATGATGCTGATAAGTGGAAGCGAGCAGCGGATTTGACCCGCGAATTTTTGGATTTGGCGGAACAAGGTAACTATGAGTTATACAAAGAGTTTTATGGAAATGGTAAAATAGATCCCTTTTTATCCTTTCAGAATCTTTTCTTGAAAACTGCGAATGTGAATAAAGAAATTATTTTTGGCCGTGCTACTAATGCGCGCAATTGGTACAATTCAATAGGTAATCCGCGAGGATTTGTTGGAGGTTCAGGTTATTTTGGTTCGACACAGAACTTGGTCGATGCTTTTTTTATGAAAAATGGACGATCACCGATTACCGGTTATGATGCTAATGGTGGTCCGATTGTGAATCCGGCTTCAGGTTATGTGGAGACGGGGTTTTCAACTGCTGCGAATATCTATCCCAATACGAAATATAATCTCGGGGATGCCGCCAAGACGGAAGGTCTCGTATCGGATGTAGGAACATATAATATGTATATCAATCGGGAGCCTAGATTCTATATTACTCTATGGCATGATAACCAATGGATACCTCGTGCGGGCCGTAAGACTGCTTTTAAAAGCGGTGGTGTGGATGGAGGGCCTACACATGATTCGCCACAAAGTGGCTATTTGAATAGAAAAGGTATTAATCCGGAGGCGGATCCTAAAAATGGAAATGTGCCTTATCAGCCAGCTATTATTTTGCGTCTGGGCGAGTTTTATTTGAATTATGCCGAAGCTTTGAATGAGTCTGATCCGGGTAATCCTGATATTATGAAGTATGTGAATTTGATTAGGGAAAGGGCTGGGATACCTAGCTATGGTTCAAATAGCGATCAAATCAATGTCGCAAGTGATCAGGAAACTGTTCGAGAACTGATTCGAAAAGAACGCCGAGTCGAGTTTGCGCTGGAAGGCGATATTCGCTATAATGATATCCGTAGATGGAAAATCGGTGAGGAGATTTTTAAAACGCCTATCTATGGCATGAACCGAAGTGCAAATAATAATAGTTTTTATACAAGAACGGCATACATGACTAGATCTTTCGGCAAACGAAATTATCTATGGCCTATCTATCAGACTTACTTGGATAATAATAGTAATCTCGTACAGAATAAATATTGGTAAAATGAAGACAACAATGAAATATTGGATATTGTTTATCGTTGCTTTCTTTGCGTTGAGTTGCGGAGGCAAAGAGGGCTTGATACGGGACTTTGAGGATGGTATCGATGAGATCCCCACAGAAAACGAAAATAAGTTGAAACTACATGTTGGAAGCTATAATCTGCGCCTGATCACATCCAGTGATCTAGGGGTAAAGGATTGGGCGAATCGAAAGCAATGGGTCAGAAAGATAGTTGATACCCATGAATTTGATATATTGGGTACGCAAGAAGGAGTGATATCTCAATTGGACGATATCGTAATGGATAAAAATTATGAGTATATCGCAGTGGGAAGGGATGACGGCAAGTTAAAAGGGGAGACCTCAGGCATTCTTTTTAGAAAAGACAAATTCAATGTCTTAAGTACAGGGTCCTTTTGGCTGTCTGAAACACCTGCTGTGCCTTCGAAGGGTTGGGACGCCAATATAAATCGTATTTGTACATGGATTCAGTTTAAGGAATTGGTCAGTGGAAAAATCTTCTTTTTCTTTAATGTACACTATGATCATCAAGGAGCAGTGGCACGATTGGAGTCTTCCAAGTTGATGTTAGAGAAGATCAAGGAGATCGCGGGAGATAATCCTGCGGTAATGACAGGCGATCTCAATGCAGAGCCTACAACGGATGTATTGACCACGCTGACTAGTTCTTCGGTACTATGGGATTCCAAAACAGTGACAACTAGTCCAGCAGTGGGGCCTGTAGGTACGTTTTATGACTATGACCTTACTAAGGTGCCAACGTCGAGAATTGACTATGTTTTAGTGAATAAGTCTATAAAGGTGCTCGGTTATAAAGTTATCGATGATGACTTTACAACAGGTAATATTGCTTCAGATCACCTGCCTGTAAGTGTTGATATTGAGTTTTAATTTTATGATGAAACTGATGAAGAAAATATATTTATTCGTTATCGTCCTGCTTTTCTTTGGTTGTAAAGAGGAAGCAAATCTTTTCGAACCATTTGAAGACTTGGTCAGTCAATATCGAGTGGATGACGCTATTGTACTGGAGGTGTCTGCAAAGAAAATCGAGTTGGATCCTACGAAACGTAGGGTGCAGGCCTTGTTGGTAACATGGGAACCCCTAAAAGACATTGAAGCATTGTATCCGGTTAAATATCTGTTTAAGATGGATGTAACTGAAAATGGATTTACAACAGCCATTCCTACTATAGAAGTGGCTAAAGAACAGTTTTTTATAAGCTTTACGCATGAAGAGCTGGAGCGTATACTGCGAGAGAAGTGGAAAGTACAAGGTACAGGTGAGGTGTCAGTCAGTATAAGGGTGATTGCACAGGTGAGTTCGGATGATAAATTTATCAAACCGCTCTATTCTACACGTGATGTAATTATTAAACCGTTTGATGTAGAATCGAAGCCTTTATTCATCTATGGAGATGTAATATCGGCAGGTACTAGTTCCGAAATGAATGAAGTTGTGCCAGGAGAGCTTTATTCTTGGCGAGGAAAGCTGCAAAAAGGAGAGTTTTTGATTGCTAAAGTAATGGATGTGGAGTTCCCATCTTTTGGTAAAGGGGAAGGAGGTAGCGTGATAGAAGTAAATGAGGACAATGGTGAAGGTGTTGATCGGTTTGAAATACCTAAGGACGGAATCTATGCTGTGCTGTTTGACAGAACTAATCTGCGTATTGCGATTCAAGAGGTGCCTTATGCAAATATATATTTTGGAGGGTCGGCTACACCTACGCTATGGACTAATCCTGTGTTGATGACATGGGATCCTAATCGTCCTCATATTTGTCGAACAACAACGAATTTAGTGGCAGGTGAACTTAAGTTTTCAACAGAGGCCAACTTCTCTTCAGGTACTTTGCAGCTTCGTCCGATGAAACCAGATGGTTCTATTGATAGAGATTTGGATGTGATGGTGAGTATGTTGAAAGATTGGAAGTGGCGAGTAACAGCGGAACAGACAGGACGCTATGATGTGGAGCTGGATGTAGAAAGTATGAAAGTGAAATTTGTTAAAATAAACTAAAATGAAACAGACTTATGCAATACGATTCTTGATCTTGTTGATCGGAATCAGTTTATTTAGCTGTAAAGATAAAGAGGAGGAATCTATAGATAATAGGTTATTGGGAGTTATAGGCCTGATGGCCGAATCTGCTGATACCGGAGTACGGTTGATATGGGAGAACCCTAGTGATAGGACTTATGATAAGGTGGAAGTCAGTTATTTGGAAGGAGGTGAAAAGATTATCATTGTAGAACCAATTTCAGAGAAGTATTCGTCGATAGCGGTCAATTTAAAGAGCGATGCTGTCTATAAGTTTTTTGTAAGAGCTTTTTCTTCTGTATCTAATGAGTTTGCCGAGGAGATGAGTGTAAAAGGCCGTAAGCTCGTGGAGCTCGCTCCTAGTGATGAGTTAGAGAAACTGCTGAATGGTATCCAAATTTATGGGGGCGGAGGTGGTGCGCGTGTCGTATGGGAAAACTCTAAGGATCTATCCGCAATTATTGAGATTAAATATGATGATAAGTCCCTAGAGTTGGAAGCGGATCGCCTCATTAGGGAATACACGATACCGAATCTCGACATGAATAATAATTATACAATGTTAGTTCAGGTAAAATATGATAACAATATAAATACGAGGGTAAAAACTTTTACTGTGAGACCTGCACTAGGATTTAAAAGGATAGAGAATGATGGTTGGACGATTGTGGCGTCCTCGGAAGAGACGGTATCGGAGCAGGCTCCAGCCACAAATCTGCTGGATGGTAATCCGAGAACGTACTGGAGGACCAAGGTTTCTGGAACGGCGGTCAAATATCCTCATTATGTCATTATCGATCTGAAACGTGAACATAAGATACAGGGCTTGAGTCTTAGTCGAAAATTTGGAGATGAGGATTATTCTTCTTGGGACAATAATATTTCTTTGAGTACCGATGGTGTCACTTTTGCTGATAAGTATGTATACGCAAATGCAAGTAAAGACCCCAATCCGATTTTCCAGGTTGAGTTTAATCGTACAGTAGAGGGCGAACAAATGTATCTATTGCCTTACGTTCATACCGCAAGATATATTCGTATAGACATGTTAAGGGCTAGTAAAACTTATGCCGTGTTTGGAGATATCCATATTTATGGCGAGTAAGTAGTTTATTAAGTTGTGTCAGAAAGCCGTATTTCGAAAGAAGTGCGGCTTTCTTGTATTTTCTTCGCTCATTTACTAAGTTTGGCACTTTATATGCATTTATTACTAATCCAAAACTTATCCTGAGCGATATGAAATCTCCTGTTATCAAAGAAGAGAACTTGGGTCAACTCATTAAAGAGGGGAACGGTTTGGCATTTGATATGGCTTTCAAACAATATCGGGAATTGCTGTTCAGGCATGCCTATGCCATATTGCGAGATATGGATGATACGGAAGATGTGATACAGGAGGTGTATACCGATCTTTGGGAAAAAAGAGCGCTTATTCCTGATGGTATCGGTATCTCGGGGTACCTCTATAGTATGACGCGCAATAGGGTGCTCAACAAGTTGAAGCATGATAAAGTAATCGAGAAGTATCTGGAACATGCAGTTTATCAGCAAAAAATAGATGTGGAGGCTTCGGATCAGTGGGTGTTAGAAAAGGAACTTGCGACGATCATCGAGACCGAAATCAAGAAGCTGCCCCAGCGTATGCAAGAAATCTTTCTGCTGAGCAGAAAAGAAGGCCTTAGCCATAAGGAAATAGCTGCTCTTTTGCAGATCACCGAAGGAACATCGAAACTACAAGTGTCCAAAGCTTTAAAAATATTGAAAAATAATATACTGGTAATCATTACTTTAATGGTTGTTGGTTAATAATTCTCAAACTCTTATATATCCTTTGGTCGTTAAAATTGTTTTATCTATATAAGCAATTTTTATCATTGACCATGATACCTGAAGAAGTACAGAAATTAATAGCGAAATATAATAGCGGAGATATCTCCGAGGAGGAACGGTATGCACTATACCGCTGGTATAATAACCGTGCCCAGGAGCCTGCTTTTATCGACGAAGCGGAAATGCAGTTTCGATTGGATCGTATTGGTCGTCAATTACCAGAAGTAAGCGAGAAGCGTATTTCTGTTATCAAGCCTTGGTACAAATGGGCGGCAGCGGCAGTAGTGCTGTTGGTGGGAATAGGTACGGCAGTACTTCGTATGGAACCGGAGCAATCGAAAGAAGAGCCACTGATTGTGAAAGTGGATACAGCCGCATCTGCTCAGTTTATTACGGCTGATAATAAGTCTATTTCGATCAACACGATAGCAGTTGGTGATACCTTGCTGTCGGAGGACTTGCTGCTCTATAAAACCGAGGATGGTTATATCGCCTATGAATACCGAGAGGGCGTAGCCGAGGAGGTGAATGCTAAGCATACGGTACGTACACCAATAGGTACGGAGAGTAAAATATTATTGCCGGATGGTTCGAAGGTCTGGTTGAATGCAGCTTCGGAACTGACATTTGCGAAGCAATTGGGCAGTAAGGACAGAACTGTATTTTTGCAGGGAGAGGCATACTTTGAGGTGGCCAAACAACCCATCGATGCCCATCATTTCGCTACATTTCAAGTGCATTCAGAGAAACAGGTAGTTGAGGTATTAGGAACTAAGTTTCGGATTAAGAGCTACGTAGACGAACCGGTCTCGAGTACGAGTCTTTACGAGGGATCGGTCAAATTACAGACGCTGAATGCTTCGGATCGAACGGACAAAACAGTGTTGCTCAAACCGGGGCAACAAGGTCTGTTTAACCGGGAAAATAATCTCCTTGATTTCAAAAATATCAGCGAGTCTGAGCCGCAGACTTGGCGTGACGGTTACTTTAGTTTCCATGGGGCCTCACTGGAAGAGGTATGTCAACAGCTGGCACGATGGTATCCTATACGCTTTGAGATAGAGCAGGGAATTCCTAAGGGAGAGTATCATGGTGATATCCCGAAATCATATACACTCAATGAGGTGTTGGATATCCTGATACAGGATAAGATGAAGTACCGCGTTTATAACAGAGACAATCAAATGGTTGTAAAACTAACACAATAATAATAATTCTAATCTAATCGTATTTTATGAAGCAGTTTACTTTTAGAAAAAACTGGAGATGGAGCGGTATTCCTGTAGTAAAACAGGTTGGTACAGCTTTATTCTGTCTGTATCTCATGCAGAGTACACCCGGATTTTCGTATGCACAAACGTTGAATGTAGAGGCCAAACAGAAAAGTCTGAGCCAGATTTTTGAATCCTTAAAAAAGGACAGTGGTTATCATTTTTTCTGGGAGGGAGGCGATTTTTCGGGTACACGTGTGGATGTATCGGTCAAAGGAGATATCAAAGAGGTGCTGGATGCCCTTTTTGAAGGATTACCCTTGGACTATACCCTGCACAAGAAAACCGTGATCATTAAGTCTAACCCAAATAATATGCGGAAAGCGGTAAAACAGGATGTAGTAGGGCGTATTATTGATGAAAAGGGAGAGGCTATTGCTGGAGCTATTATTAAATACAGCAGCTCGGGCAAGTATGCGACAGTAGTAACGGATGCTAAAGGAAGTTTCAGGATAACGGCAGCCAAGTTTCCGGTGCATTTACAGATCAGCTATCTGGGCTACAAGCCACAGGACTATGTGGTCGAAGCGGCTAATCAGCCCGTATTGGTACAGTTGCGTGTTGCGGAGACCCAGATCGAGGATGTGGATATTGTCTACACGGGATATCAGAGTATATCTAGAGAGAATACGACAGGGGCTAGCGCTGGGGTGAAAGAAGAGGAAATTGAGCGTCGAAACAACAGTTCCTTGGACAATATTTTAGAAAATTCGGTACCAGGACTAAATAGTTATACGACGCCTGATGGAAAAGCAGATATGCGAGTAAGAGGAGGAAGTTCCTTACGAGCGGGTACAGCTCCATTAATGGTTGTAGATGGCTTTCCTGCAACAATTATGCCTGATGTAAACGAAATAACAGATATTAGGGTATTGAAAGACGCAGCAGCAGCAGCTATCTGGGGATCGCAGGCTTCCAATGGGGTTATTGTTATTACCACAAAGAAAGGAAAAATAGGTGGCCCAGTTATTCAGTACGCTGGAAATTTACGTGTACAGATGCGTCCTGATTATTCCGCGTTGCAACGTGCGAATGCAGCTCAGGTTATCGATTATGAAAAGGAACAGTATGATAAAGGTTATATCAATTCAAGTCGCTTTAGAGGTACTTCTGCTGGGTATTCTCAATCTATAGGTATTATTAATGCGTATGATCGCAACGAGATCGACCTTGCAGAACGAGATCGACAGTTGGGATTATTGGCAGAAATGGATAATCAGTCACAGGTTGACGATCTGTTGTTAAGGAATGCAGTTAATCAAAAGCACTTCCTTTCTATTTCTGGAGGATCGGATCGCTTTAGTTACTATACCGGAGCCAATTTTGACTATAGTGTTGCAGGTACTAGAGGAACACAGGATAAGAATATGGTCTTGACGAATCGGATGACCTATAAGCTTGCCGATTTTGTTAGTCTGCGTAGTAATATCGCGATGGAGTATGGTTGGGGTAATCAAGGATATAGCTCATTGATGGAAGAAATTAGAAAGCTGCAACCTTATCAGATGCTAAAGGATGAGAATGGAAACTTAGTGAATAATTACTTCGGTTATAACAAAATAGAGAACGATCGTTTATTGGGATTGGGATATTTGGACTACGGGATGAACCTAGTTCAGGAGACTAATCTTGCCAACAACCGGACTTCAGGTTTTGGTGTCCGCAGTATCTTCGGATTAGATTGGAAAATCATCGATGGATTGACGGTGTCTAATGACTTTGTGTATGAGCGTTTGGGAGGAAGGCAACGTAATCTTAATGATGAGCAAAGTCTTTTTACTCGTAATCTTATTAATCGGTTTACAACCTATGATGCTACTACAAAGAAGTATGAAAAAATGATTCCCATAGGTGACGTTTTGGATGTTACCAATAGTAGCAGTAGACGAATAGCATCGAGAAATCAAGCTAATTATCAAAAGACTCTACTAGATAAACATTACATCAATGTACTAGTTGGTTTTGATATCAGTAAATATATTACCGATGACACGCAACAGCGATTATTGGGGTATAATGATGAATTGAATAGTTCACAGGACATCGATGCTAAAGTGCTGGCTAAGGGAATCAGAGATTGGGAAAATAAGCTACAATCGTATTATGCTTCTTCTTATAACCAGATGAGATTCAAAGAAAACAGGGAGTACTCGTTTTATTCGACGCTAGCCTATACTTATGATCGACGGTATACTATATCTGGAAGTTTTAGGAATGACTACTCCAACCTATTCGGTGCTGATCCTAAGTTGAGAAAGACGCCATTGTGGAGTGTTGGTGGAAAGTGGTTGGCACATAATGAAGCATTCTTTAATACTGATTTTATCTCAGAATTGAGTTTTCGAACAACTGTCGGTGTTACGGGTAATTTTGATCGTGATGGACAAACAACAACTTACCTTACCGCTACTCGTTTCTTTAATACTATTGCTGACAGTTTTGTCGCACGCTTACAAACACCTCCTAATGATAAATTAAGATGGGAAAGTACAAGAACAGTTAATGCAGGTGTTGATGTAGGGGTGTTGCATAATAGATTTACGTTGTCTTTGGACTATTACGATAAATATAGCTATGACTTACTGGGCAGTCAAACATTGGATCCAACAGTGGGATTAACGAATGCTTCTATCAATGCAGCCGAATTGTCCAACAAAGGGCTCGAGCTAGGCTTGACAGCTGGTATTATTCGTAATAAAGAGTTTAGTTGGGATACCCGTGTCAATTTTGCTTATAATAAAAGTAACGTCCTATACAATAGAATTACAGATACGAATCCGGTAATTAATAGACCGCGCAATGTGGTGCCTTATCTGGAAGGTTATGAGCGAGAGTCATTATGGAGCTATAGATGGGCTGGATTGGATGAACAGGGGAGACCCCAGACGTATGATGAAAATGGTGATAAGGTGTTAGAACCTGTCTTAGCTTCTTTGGAACTCAACGGAACGAGTCGTCCGCTTTATAGTGGTTCATGGAACAATGAATTTATGTATAAAGGGTTCAACCTATCAATCTTTACTGTATTTAATGCAGGGCAAAAAGCGCGTATGGAAATGCCTAGTATGGATGGCTATGCTACAAATAGTGCCTACAATAATAAAATAGCGAATCGATGGAAGCAGGCTGGGGATGAGCAAAAGACTGATATCCCAGCGTTGGTATCGCAGGATGATTTTGATGAATATGGGCAAAGTATTATGCGTTTGGCGACATTGTCAAGCAATTCAGTTTTTGACGCTTCTTTCCTACGGATCCGTGAAATACAACTGGGTTATACAGTTTCGGACCGCAAGATATTACGACAATTGCCTTTTAAAAGCATCCGCGCTGTAGCGCAGATTAACAATGTATATCTCTGGAAGGCCAATAAGTCAGGTATCGATCCCGAAGCCGTATCTGGAGCTACTTATCAATTGCCACAACCGAAGGTGGTAACCTTTGGATTG
The DNA here is from genome assembly GCF_000416985.1 of Sphingobacterium paucimobilis HER1398. Classification (GTDB taxonomy): domain Bacteria; phylum Bacteroidota; class Bacteroidia; order Sphingobacteriales; family Sphingobacteriaceae; genus Sphingobacterium; species Sphingobacterium paucimobilis. The sequence continues at coordinate 165,141 of NZ_ATDL01000018.1, read as the reverse complement.
AACTTTACCCTTTAATTAGATTGAAATGAAAAAAATATTTTTCGCCATATTATTAGCAACATCTTTTTCCAGTTGCCAAGACTATTTGGAAATTCGGCCTAAAGGATTGTTTATGCCCAAGATGATGCAGGATTACGAGGAGTTATCCTCAAACCCTTCCTATAAAAGTAACGGTAACGGGTATTTGGAACGAATGTCAGATGGTGTTTTTGTACCTGATGCTTCGGTTCGTGCTGCAATGAGTAGTTCTTTTTCTAAAACTTATATTTGGGCACCAGAATATTATCTAGATACCGAATCCGACGGAGCTTGGGATGGCAATTATAATAATATCTATAATGCAAATATTATTTTGCAAGCCTTGGACAATATACCTGATGGTACTACAGAACGTAAAAACATCGTAAAAGGAAATGCCTTATGCAATCGGGCGTACGCCTATCTGAATCTAATATTGCTGTATGCGCCTTACTATGACGCGACAACGGCTGATACAGATCTAGGGGTGCCATTGATAACAGCGCCTGATTTGGAAGCAAAACCGAAGCGTGTATCTGTGAAAGAAGTTTATGATTTAATTTTGTCAGATTTGACAGAGGCACTGCCTTTGTTGCCAGAGGTGGGGAAGAATGTGTACCGAAATAACAAGGCAGGTGCCTACGGGATTTTGGCAAGATTGTATCTTAATATGGGCAACTATGAGAAGGCAGCTGCGAATGCAACAGAAGCATTAAAATATAATACGACGCTATTTGATTACAATACATTGACTTTTAAGGATCCAACTAAACCTGCACTAGGATGGAAGGTAGTACCAAGGCTATATGAACATCCAGAAATGTTATCTTATTTTGCGTCTTCATTTACTTCAATATTAACCAATTCGCACATATCGCCAGATTTGCTTGAGGTAATCGATGCAAAGGATTTGAGATTGAAGTTTGGTTGGAGTCCTACCTACCGAGACGGAACTCCTGTTGAAGAGCTTTATCCAATTTATATTACTGCAGACATTAACTACAATATCGCCGTTCCTGAGATGATGCTGATTGTCGCAGAAGATCATGCGCGTGCAGGTCGTGTGGACCAGGCCCTGGCACAGTTGAATACATTGCGTAAGAAACGCTTTGCACCTTCAGATTATAAAGATCTGGCTGCTGCCAATAAAGATGAAGCGCTGAAATTGGTGATCAACGAGCGCAGGATTGAGTTGTTCGGTAAAGGTCTACGTTGGTATGATATGAAACGTTTGGATAAAGATCCAATGTTTGCGAAGACGTATACACGAGCAAATACCTATCAGGAGTTTAAACTGGAAAAAGGTTCTCCGAATTTCGTAAGTCAGATTCCAGCTAAGGTAATGCTGCTTAATCCTAATATTCTGCCTAACCCAAGGTAATATTATACCATACTCGTGGAGGAGGATTTGTTGCCTCCTCTATGTTGTTTTTTACACACAATTTATATGCGAAAAAACTTACTATATAGTTTACTGTTTGCCTTTATGTGCTCTATCGGCGGGGTCTACGCACAGGGCGATTTTAAAATTAAAGGAGAGGTCGTCACGGATAAGTCGCTGACATGGGCCTATCTGTACAAGATGGAAAACGGCCGGAAGCTGCTGGATTCGGTACCTGTCGTGGATAATCAGTTTGAATTTGTGGGTTCGGTGGATAAGGCTTATTCGGCGAGTGTCGCAGTGAAGGGTATACGGCGAAGTGTGTCGTTTTACCTGGAGCCTGCTACCTTTTATACCCGTATAGAGGAAGACTGGGCGAAGCCGAGTCCTGTGATCGGTGGGGTTCAGAATGCGATAGCTAAAGGGTACGAGGCTGAAAACAAGCGAATACAGGATACGATGATGGTGTTGGGGCAGAAGTATGAGCATGCTGATGCTGAAGGAAAAGTAAAGCTGAGTCTCCTGATGGAAGAATGGAGCGAGCAATTGGACTCGACACGTTATCGATATATTGAGAACTATCCGAGTTCACTGGCTATAATCGATATCAACAGACCTTACTTTGCGGTTTTGAACTACCTCAAACTGGACCGTATGAAGCGCTTGTTCGACCCAAGCCTGAGCTATTCGTATGTTTATCAGGAATTGGACAAGTACTACGAACAGAAAAAGTCTGAATATTTAGTCGGACAGCAGGCTCCTGCCGTTAAGACAAAAACAGTGGATGGAAAACCATTTGACCTTGCTAGTCTAAAAGGCAATGTGGTATTGGTGGATTTTTGGGCCTCCTGGTGTGCTCCATGTCGTGTAGCAAACCGGAAGCTCGTACCAACCTATGAGAAATATAGATCCCAGGGATTTGAGATTGTATCGATATCGATGGACGATAAGGAGAATCTCTGGAAGGATGCTATTAAGAAAGATGGGATTCCTTGGATGCAGGTGTCCGATCTCGTGGGTATCAAGGGAAGTTCTATTGCTAAAGCTTACTCGGTAACGCAGCTGCCTACTTTATTTCTGATTGACGAAAATGGAAAGGTCATCCATCAGAATATAGATCACGAAGAATTACTTACGTATTTAAAAACACGATATGAACAGTAGAAAGATTATTTTAAGCGGTCTCGCCGTACTCTGTGGATTTTCTTTTGTGCAAGCACAGGAAAAGTCGGTCACGATAAGCGGGCGAATCGATGGTCTGGGAAATCAAGAGGTCAGATTTATAGATCCTGTCAAAGGAGAGGTGGCAAAGGTTGCTGCTGTGCAGGATAGTTTTTCGTTCGACGCGAACATCAATGTTAGCGATCAGCGCTTCTATACCCTGCATGTACCGTCTTTGGGAGATCTGGGACCATCTATGAAACGTCCTGCTATTTCTTTTATCGCTGGGGAGGATCCGATCCAAATCCATGCGGTTATCGCCGATGGGAGTTTGCGAGACGAAAAGATCAGCGGCTCGAAGGGCATGGATGATTTCGACAACAGTCAGAAAAGTCTTGTGACAAACGAGGCGATTGAAGCTGCCGGAAAACGGTATAACGATGCCTTCCACGCTTACAATACGGTATCGCAGACAGAAGAAAACATGAAGGTATTGAAAGAGGAAGGACGCATATTGGATTCATGTTACGGGTTGCAGCGCGAAGAAATTATGCAAAAGGTAGCGGCCAATAGAAATTCGTTGACCTGGGCCACATTGGCTTCGCAATATTGCCCTCCTGAATCGAATAAAGAGGGATTGACGGCGTTCCTGTCACTCTTTAGCGATGAAGTCAGAAAGGAAAGCTATTACCTGCAGAATTTTCAAACGCATCTGAAGCGCTATAATCAGACGGATGTAGGACAGGTAGCACCTAATTTTGAGCTCGCTCAGTTAGATGGTAAGACGGTGACTTTGGAAGCATTCAAGGGTAAATATGTACTCTTGGATTTTTGGGCTTCCTGGTGTGGCCCCTGTCGAAGAGAGATGCCGCACGTGAAGGCTGCTTACGATCAGTTTAAAGACAAAAAATTTGAGGTTTTCGCAGTATCTATTGACTCGAACAGACCTGCTTGGGAGAAAGCTTTGAAGGAAGATAGTATGCCGTTTGTCCATGTGTTGGACAATAAGAAGGGAGAGGAGAGTCCGCGACTATTGTATATGGTACAGGCTATTCCAACTAACTTTCTGATTGATCCGAATGGAAAGATAATAGCTAAGAATCTACGTGGTGAGGAACTGTCGAAGTTTTTGAGTTCTATCCTGTAGTTGCTGCAGGACAATAATATGTTGAAAAACCGTAGGTGTGTCGCCTACGGTTTTTTTATGAATGAAAAAGCCCACATTACTGTGGGCCTAAACATAAAAACTATAGTAAAAATCAATTTTCGATTAAGGGTAGGTGGTTACTACTTTACTGACTTTCCATCCATCCGCTGTCTGTAGCATTGTAATGTAGTCGATGCGCGTGAAATTCTTGAATGTCATGGTTGCTTTGCCTACAGCTGTGTTGCCTGCTTCGTCCAGTATTTCATAACTGGTTTTGCAGTCATATTGTAATCCTTTATTCTCCTTTAAAAAGCGCAGATACTGTGTCTTGTTGGATACCTGGTCATTGGAGCTGTTGCGATATTCAAAATCGTTGGTATAGAGGTGCTTGTTGTATAGGACATTGCCCGTAGATATGGTCTGAAGGTAGGTCAAAGCAATAGCCTTGCTGTCTAATTTCTTAAGCGGGTTGGCTGTTTCTTTGGCTGATGCATGGAATCCAAATGCTAAGGTAAAAAGGGTTGCGATTGTTGCGATTGTTGTTTTCATGTTAATTTCTTTCTAGTTGTTGTTATTTTTTGAATAAACGCTTGTCGTATTTGTTGATTCAAAAGTAAGCACAGATAGGTTCCTGGGAAATTGACTTTCGACCAATGAATTTTATTTTTCGGTAAAATCGGAGATTGTTTCGGTGAAAATTGACAGCGGAGGAATCGGGGTCTGGTTTCTAATCTAATTCTTAGACTACATTAGATTTTTTTAATAAAGTATTAACACATTGATACGTAGTCTATATTTACATCGGAAAACTTAAAAAATAAAAGAATATGGGCTTTTTATGTGGTGTGTTTAATTTGGGTGGCAGCGAGGTCATGCTTATCCTTGTCGTGACTTTATTTCTGTTTGGGGGTAAAAAACTGCCCGAGCTGGCTCGTGGATTGGGACAAGGGATCAGAGAGTTTAAAAGTGCACAGGACGGGGTGAAAGAAGAGATAAAGAAGCAGATGAGCCCTGAAGAAAAGGAGGATTGATCTGCGTGTTTACAAAAGACTCTGTCTAAAAAGCAACAAATCGTCGTCATTGCGAACCTGAGGAACGATGGTGTGGCAATCTAACTTATTTAAAACACAGATTGGTTTACTGCGCATCTGCCTTCGGCGGTCGTCATACTTCCTCGCAAAGACGAGAAAATCAAGCTTTTTAGAAAGACTCTTGGTGTCTTTCATAGGCTAGGTATTATTCCAGTAAACTTAACAGTTGTTCGCGCAGCCGTGTAGCATACGGCGGATAATGGTTTTGGAAAAATAAGACTTCGTTATGATGGAAGTTTTACTAAATTTGACAGAAATCGATTATTAATGCTAAGAATTTACCCTGGGATCGTATTTTTCTGTTCCAGTCACGACAAGTGGGCTGGATTTTACGGTATTGGGTGCAGCTTTCCTTAATGTTTCTTGTGGTCTTTGGCACCATTCAAATTCGCATCAAGTGAACAAAAGATAGCATTGGCTTTAAAACATCGACAAGTGAAGACAATCAACGTAAACAAACAATAAAGATGACAACTTTTAGAATCGAACACGATTTCTTAGGTGAAAAAGAAATCAGTAACGACTGTTATTATGGCGTACAGACGATGCGTGCCAAAGAGAATTTTGACATTACAGGTATATCTATCGGTAGTGAACCCCTTTTTATTAAGGCTTTTGGTCATGTTAAGAAAGCGGCAGCATGGGCTAATAGGGATCTGGGCGTGCTTGATGCAAAAAAGGCGGACGCAATTGCATACGCTTGTGACCGTCTAATCGCTGGTGAATTTACAGACCAATTTGTAAGTGATCTGATCCAAGGAGGTGCAGGGACTTCTACGAATATGAATGCGAATGAGGTTATAGCCAACTTGGGACTGGAATATCTGGGCTATCAAAAAGGGGAATATAAATACCTACACCCGAACAATGACGTCAATTTGTCTCAAAGCACCAATGATGCGTATCCATCCGCTTTTCGAATAGCACTTTATCTTAAATCGGCTTCCTTTATAACAGCCTTGGAAGAACTGCAGAAGGCATTCCATACGAAAGGAAAGGAATTTGAAGGGGTGCTGAAGATGGGACGTACGCAATTACAAGATGCGGTACCGATGACATTGGGGGAGGAGTTTAACGCATTTGCTACTGCGCTGGGTAAGGATGTATTGAATGTGCAATCTGCCGTTCAAATGATGACCGAAGTGAATATGGGGGCTACTGCTATCGGTACAGGGGTCAACGCACCTGAAGGGTATGCAGAACTATGTGTTAAATACCTGGCTTCTATCAGTGGGGTACCCGTAACTTTGGCTGCTGATCTTATCGAGGCCACGTATGACACCAGTGCACTGGTACAGCTGAGTGGAACTTTGAAGCAGAGTGCAATAAAGCTGAGTAAAATCTGTAACGATTTGCGGTTGTTGAGTAGTGGTCCACGCTGCGGTCTCAGCGAAATCAATCTGCCTGCTATGCAGCCCGGATCATCGATTATGCCTGGTAAAGTTAATCCAGTGATACCTGAGTTGATGAATCAGACCTGCTTTTATGTAATGGGGGCTGATGTGACGGTGACTATGGCGGCTGAGGCAGGGCAGTTACAACTTAATGTTATGGAGCCTGTGATGGGAATGGCACTTTTCACTTCTCTACAATACTTGACAAAAGCCTGCGATACGCTTCGAGAAAAATGCGTTGTAGGTATTACGGCCAATGCTGAACATAGTAAAAATATGGTGATGCAAAGCATAGGTATTGTAACTCAGCTGAACCCGATTCTTGGCTATGAAGAATGCTCCTCCATCGCAAAAGAGGCATTGGCGACTGGTAAATCCATATACGAAATCGTGGTGATCGAGCGAAAGCTGATCGACCAGATGAAATGGGACGAGATCTATTCTGTAGAGAACTTGATCCATCCTAAATTTATTGCACAATAATAAAACATAGACTTCCCCGGGTTTGTCCTATTCTCGACTATAGACCCGGGGAATGTTTTAACGAAATATGGCGTTAGACCTAAATAAAGCCCAAGGTTTTGAAGTCTTTCCCTAGGATAGCAGGTACACTGCTGTCTAGCCATTTGTCGAGGATAGTAGCGTATATATTCTTAAAATCTACGGTATGGGTTAGATCTCCATTGCTTAGATTGGATAGATCTGGTAATTCGTTAATGATGCCCTTTTGGCGTAATGCGCCACTTATAAAAAACATATTGTTTGCTGTACCGTGATCTGTTCCAGCACTGCCATTTTGAGCTACACGTCTGCCAAATTCGGAGAATGTCATGATCATGACATCATTGAATCGGTTTGCTTTTTTCAAATCATCCGTAAATACTTTTAGACCTGAATTAAGTTCTTTGAATAGTTCTGTTTGCCTAGAAAGTTGTCTGACGTGCGTGTCAAAGCTGCCTAAAGAAACGTAGTACACACTGGTATTGATATCGCTACGTATCAGCGACGCTATATGTTTTAAGTGATTGCCAAATGCGGTAGCGGGATATTCTGCCGTAGTAGGATTAGTTTTTGATTTTTCTAATATATAATTGGTACTGTTGATCGTTTCTCCCAACATCTTGTATAGATAGTCGGCCATCTCGTGCTCGTGCTGATGTGTCTCTCCAATGTTCTTGTAGAATTGTTCCTGGGCTTTAGTATATACCATGCGCGGATCGCGAAAAGTAATGCCTTGGTGATTGTGGCCCTTTAAAGCCAAACTCAATATATCATCCGTTTCTATAAGTTGGGTGGGGAGATGGCAGTCATCACATTGTTTGTCGAGATAGCGTCCCAGCCATCCTGTCTTCAAATATTCGTCCGACTGACTGGCCGTATGCCAGATGTCCATGCTTCTGAAATGTGAACGATTGGGCTCAGGGTAACCTACATTGTTGATAATGGAAAGGTGTCCTTCATCATATAATTCTCTGAGTACAGGAAGATTGGGGTTAAGGCCTGCATCGTCATTCAAACGTAGCGCTTGCTGTTTGCTGATTGCTATTTCTGGACGACTCTGATAGTAAATATCATTGGTATAAGGAATAATGGTGTTTAAACCATCGTTTCCACCAGTCAATTGTATCACTATCAGTACTCTCTGTCTGCCATTAGGTAAGGTACGGCCAGCCATGGCATTTAGAAACTTAGGAACAAAAAGGCTAGCTGTTGCTAAGGCCGTAGTTTGTAAAAACTCTCTTCTTTTTATTAACATAGCATGATTTTTTAACAGAGTTGATATTCAGGTAAGTTCATGAGGTTGTGGGCGTAGTTATTCTTGTCTCCTCTACTTTTAGTTTGTAAAAGTATTAAGGTTTGCTTGTCGATATTGGGCAGGCTAATGGTGGTCGTAATATCGGTTTCGCTGGTCTGTGATAGCCAAGAATCCCAGGCAGTATTGGCAGTGACCTTACCCCGTTTTTGGAGACGTATTAAGTCGTCGGAATTGCTGAGTCCCATATTCAGATCATCATCGCTTTTTGCTTGTAACTGCACAGTAGCAATACCTGCTATAATTTGGGGCAGTTGCAGCCTTACTATAAGGGTATTGCTGTCTAACCAAGCCTTGCCAGATGGCCAACCAGCAATACTGGGAGGATAAAACAGAGCCTGTCCCAACAAGCGCTGGATTCGGTATTGCAAGGCTTCTTCCATGGCCATTATCGGAGAGAATCGTTGTAGGCCAACTAGAAGTTCGACGGGGGGTTTTATCCTATTGGATCTGTTTTGCGGTTGGTAGAACCAGTCGCTTGTAAAAATAACCTCCAATAGTCGTAGGATATTGTAGTCTTCTCTAAAAGAGATTGCCAATGCCGCCACCTTATCGGTATCTATAGTTTCATTTACAAAGTAACTGTATATTTTGGTAACGATAAAGATAGAGGTCTGTGGTTGTTGTAGGATGATATCGATGACATCATCTCCGTCAAAGTTGCCGCGGCGTCCCAGTATTTCTTTCGTGCCATTGTCATGAACTTTAGCGTTGAATGTAAACTGTCCTGCTTGGTTTACTCCCCATCCTGTAAAAGCTCGGGCCGCCTCTTTGACGTCCTTTTCGGTGTAGTTACCTACCCCCATGGTAAAGAGCTCCATGATTTCGCGGGCAAAGTTTTCATTCGGTGAGCGCTTTCGATTCTGCTGGTTGTTGAGGGATAGCACCATTGCTCCAGACTTGCTTACTTCTCGTAGCAGATCTGCAAAATTTCCTACGCTGTGCTTTCGGATGGTTTGGAAGGCATCTTCTTGTAAAAGGCTGTTGTTTTGACGTATAGCGAAATGATTGTGCCAAAAAAAACTCATTTTTTCACCCAGTTGATTATCGTTGTTGATCATGGACTGTATCCACCGGTTGTTGAGTTCTTTTATATCCTTATTGCTTTGTTGTCTTATTTTTCTGTTCCATTCTTCTTTTTGTTCTTTACTTAGTTCACTTCTGCCCGTGTTGTCATAATTGTCGCGAACGAAAGAAGAGGAGGGGCTAATGACCGGTAGTGTGGCTGAAGCGTTGTCCTTGATTTTTTTCCATAATTGCTGCGTAGTTAGTTCGTCTACATCGCGAATATCAGAAAGATCGGGACCAAATCCACTGCGCCATAATAGGTGAAGGTTTTTGTTTTTTTCCATGACAAGGTCTACTAGTAAGAGTTGGTTACATACTATATAATATGCAGCTTAGACAGTTGTAATGGTAAAAGGTTCAATCGGTTGCGAATTATTTTTTTGAAAAGAGAAATACTGTCGTGAAGAACAAAATGCGAAGACTTAAAGTCCTCGCATTTTGTTTATCTTATTAGCTAGGTAAGCATTGTAATGTGCAAAGGCTGGATATTTGTCTGTTTTGCTTAAGTCAGGGATGATGTTACTGAGTTTACTTGTCAGTTCGAAGTGTTGTGATTCCAGTTGTTCGAAAGCTTTGTCGTCTTTTTGAGCTTTTGATTTGCTCATTTCTTGTACTATCCGTTCGACCTGGTCTAAATATTCGTTTGCTTGGACATTATCTAGTGTTGGACGTGTCTCTTCTTTTATGCTGTCCGTATTATGTGATTTTTGATTGGTGGGATTTAATTGTCCAGTATCGTTTTTTCCTTTGTTTTCAAATAAATGCGTCATCACCAATGAAAATATTACAAATAATGGAAGTATAATCAGTATAGCTGTTGGACGGCGGGCATTGCGCTTAAACTTTGAATAAGAAGCAAATAGAAGTATTGCTCCTAGGATTAGAAGCCCGATTGCTAAGCCTACATTACCCAAAAGATTATAGATAGGGAGTAATATCCTAGGGATACGGTAGGATGCTTGTTCGCTGAAATAGCTGAACCCAAGAGCGATAAACATAGAGCCAATAAACCCCATGGCAAAGGATTGAATTTTTTCAGCGATATTTTTTGCATTGCTTGTTGTCGTCATTTTTATGATTTTTACCTTTTAATATAGATTGCTTGAATTATTTTACGAATCCAAAAGTAATTATAGTGTTGCAATAAATGTGCTGCTATTTATAAACCGCTATGTCTCATTTACAATTCGTCCAGATACAAGGGATTATCATTAATTTTTGTCTTGAAAAATGAGGTTTTAGCCTGACCGATAGAATGTTTTAGTTCAAATAAATAGGTTTATTGCTAAAAACTCACTAAATTACCACTGCATACCATTATAGTAACAACAGATTTGAAAGCAATTCAAGATTTGAGTGGCAGCCCTTATGTATTTAAGGAGGTTGCCAATGTCGGCGCTTATGAGTTTCAGGACGCGAGAAAACTGCTTTGTTTTTCACCCACCAATAATATACTTTATGTAAATCAAAGTATAGAGGGGGGGAATGCAAGTGGATCCGATTGGCATAATGCAATCCCAGAATTGGGGGATGCACTGAAATGGGCGTACGAAAACAAAGATAAAAATATTTGGTCTGATGATAACCCGTTGCAGATCTGGGTGGCCTCTGGAGTATATAAACCTATGTATACTCCTGAATATGGGAAGGAATTTAACGCAGAGCCCGAAGATTTGAGGGATAGGGTCTTTCTCTTAGTGAAAAATGTACAATTGTATGGAGGTTTTCCAACTTCTGGAGACCCCGGCATGAAAGATCGGGTGTTGAAAGAGAAAGGTGGCAGCGCTAGTATTTTGAGCGGAGATTATAATGAGGATGATAATTGTGAAGGGCATGGAAGGTATTTGACGCTTACCAATAGAACTGAAAATGCATTTCATATCATCATGTCTGTGGGGGATATGGGAGAGAAGACGCTATTGGATGGTTTTACCATTATGGGGGGAGGAAGCGAAAATGCAGGTACTTTTATTAGGGTAAGTAGTGAATCATTCTCTAGAGCTTATGGTGGTGGGGTATATAATATGACAACAGGTGGAGTATTGACATTTCAGAATCTGGAAATTGTCAATAATATGGCTTCGTCATCGTCGTCCTATGCTTATGGAGGAGGGGTATATAGCGAGAGTAAGGGGGATGGGGTTATCCGATGGATTAATAATACTATAATGCATAATACGGTCTCATGTCATTCTGGAGCTGCTGCGGCGTTCGGGGGAGGAGTCTACAATAATAATTCCTCGGGAGGCACGATGATATGGACGGACAATGTCATTGAAAACAATATTGCGATATCGACATCATTAGCCTATGGAGGAGGGGTTTATAATGTCAATGAAGGTATGATGATATGGACCGCTAATATTATAGGTTATAATAATGCCAATTCCGTTGCATTGTCTTATGGAGGTGGGATATTCAACCGCAATGCGGGAACAATGGGCTGGCATGATAATGAGATAAATGGAAATACGGCCACTCCTTTTGGGGCATCTTTTAATGGAGGGGGCGTGTACAATAGAAATTCTGAATCGGGGACAATGTTATGGACGATGGATGGAGAGGTTCTTTTTAGGGAGGAAGGGGAGAAATAGAAACAACAATGATCGTTAGAAAAGGCTCGTACACTACGAGCCTTTTTTTATGGTATAGAATATAGACAGACGGAGTAAGTTGGTCGCTATTTCAAATGATTTTCTTTTATACGGTTTTTTTTATCGAAATTGACTGCTATAGAATATGCAACGAGAGATTGTCAAATTAGTAGGTGTAAATAAAATCTATAATACAGGAGAAAGTAGTATTACAGCTTTGGCAACAACAGATATCAGTTTCGAAGCTGGGAAGCTGACATTGATTATGGGGCCTTCTGGGAGTGGTAAGACTACACTTTTGTCTATATTGGGGTGTATTATATATCCAACACAGGGAAGTGTATATTATCAGGGGCGTGATGTGACCAAGTTGAAAGAAAAGGAGTTGGCGAAGTTGCGTTTGCACGATGTGGGATTCATATTTCAGCAGTTTAATTTAATAGAACCTCTTAACGCATTAGAAAATGTAATGCACCCTCTGGTCCTGCAGGGAGACTCTCTTTCGAAGGCCCGAAATAAAGCGAAAGTTGCGCTCGAAAAAGTCGGTCTGAAAGATCGCTTAATGAGTCTTCCTCGAAAATTGAGTGGTGGACAGAAGCAGCGGGTAGCAGTGGCACGTGCATTGGTCGGAAATCCTTCGATGATACTTTGTGATGAACCTACGGCGTCACTGGATGCTTATACTGCGGAAATTATTATGAATGAGTTGAAAGAACTGGCTAGGGCAGGGAAGGCTGTAATTGTTGTGACACATGATCTGCGATTACGTAAATTCGCAGACAATACCGTCTATGTTGAAGAGGGCGTTGTATCTAAGGAATTGAAAAATGAACAATATTATAAATAAACCCCTGTTTTTCGTTGGGCTTGTTGCGCTATTAAGCTATGGCTGTTCCTCTTCAGAGAATAAAGAGAGCGTGTCTGCTAGAAGTGGTGGAGAAATACTGAAAGAAGTCAAGGATATTCAAGCGATAGGTAAGGTGACCCCTTCGGTGCCAGATGCAATGATATCAAGTACTGCTTCGGGACAAATAGAGGAAGTATTTGTTAACGAAGGAGATTTTGTACGTAAAGGAGATGTTCTGCTTCAATTGGATGTGGCCCAAGCGAGCTTAGACGTAGAACAAGCGGCGTTGGAATTGGAAAGATTGAGGCTGGGCATGCGCGCTACAGAAGAGGATATCACTAAAGCTGTTCTCGTGTTAGAAGAACGAACGCGTAAATATGAAGTATCCAAACGTTTGGTAGATCGAGATGCCGAGACTAAGGAAGTGCTTGCTGCGGATTACTCCAATTTGGTTCAGCAAAGGGCCACTTTAAAAGCTTTACAACAGCAATTAGAAGCACAGCGTGTAGGATTGGATGAACAACGGGTTAATGTGAAAAGGTCTGGTAAGCAGCGTGCAGAGTTACGTATTACCGCCACCAGTGACGGTGTGATAGACAATTTTGATGCCCATTTGGGGCAATCTGTCGGTTTACATGAAAAGTTGGGACATATTGTGACCGTCAGTAATCCTATAATAGAAGCTGAGGTGGATGAACTTTTTGCCAATAGCGTACACGTGGGACAGGAAGTCTCCGTCTATACGATGGTCGATCAAGCAGCTGCTGTAAAAGGAGAATTAATTTATGTAAGCCCAATGCTTTCCAATAAATCGATTTTTTATGAGACCGCCAATGAGGCACAAGACCGTCGCGTCCGTCGTGTCAAGATTCGAGTAGCAGGAGAAAGTGGCTTGGTGATTAACACAAAAGTAAACTGCGTGATAAAAGTAAAGTAATGCTAAAGGTCGCTTTTAAATTTATTAAATATGACAAGGCAAAAAGTGTCGGCATAATCACTGCTGTGGTTATTAGTATTTTTTTAATAGGGCAACAGCTTGGCTTGTTGTTTTTTTTAATGGGCTTGATGGGAAACCTTATTGGAAATGCTCCAGTCGGGGATAATGAGCTGTGGGTTATCGAAGGACAAAGTAAGAATATTAATGCGGTAAATCGATTAGACCAGCGACTTGTACAACAAATAGGAAGTTTGGACGGTGTAGATGTTGCCTACCCCGTCGTGCTATCGTCGGCTCAGGCGACTTTCTTGGATGGTAAGACTGCTGGTGTTACATTGGTGGGAGCAGAGGCGCCTTATTTTGTGATGGGACCGGATAGCCAGAAGATAGCTGAAGGTTCTATACATTCTTTGATTAATCCTAATGTCGTATCCGCGGAAATCTATAGTGAAAAAAGTTGGAATACCCAGCTTTCGATTGACAAGCCCATAGAGATCAATGGTAAGGCTGCTAAGATAGGTGTGTTGACAAAGGGGGCACAAGCTTTCGGTGCGAGCTTAATGTATACTACATTGGAAAATGCACGTTCATTCGCTAACCTCTCGCCTTCGGATATCCATCTTATTATTGTCAAGTTGAATTCCAATGCGGATAAAGTTGATATGCAGACAGCTATACATCGGTTATTTCCGAACTTACAAGCTTGGGATGCTCAGCAACTGAAAAAATCTACTGTAAAAGAGATTTTGATAACTTCGAATATGGGGATGAGTTTTGGAACGTTGGTGCTGTTTGCTATGATTAGTGGTTTTTTTATTATTGGGCTTACGTTGTATTCCTCAGCTTTGGATCGTATTAGGGATTACGGTACGCTTAAAGCAATCGGTGCAAGTAATGGTTATGTAAATAAATTGATTGTTTTACAAGCTTTTTTATATGCTGTGATAGGTTATGTATTGGCCTTATTACTTTTGATCGGATTTAAGTTTGGCGTTCGTAATTCTGGACTTATTATTGATCTTTCCGCAGGATTTTCATTGTTTTTATTCGTTATTACAGTATTGATTTCTGTGGGAGGCTCATTGTTTGCCGTTCGTAAGATTAGTGGTTTGGAACCAGCTTCTGTTTTTTGATATGCGTGTCTTTTATTACATAGTATTGATTTTGATTCCTTGCTTTGTGCAGGGACAGTCGGTGAGTATTGAGGAACTTTGGAAGCAAGAAGAGCAAGCTATTGCACATCTTCAACACAGTCTGGAAATTCGGCTTAAGAAGGAGCAACTTCGAGAGTTAAAGGTAAATCGTATACCGGTATTCTATTTCGATGCTAATCTGCAGCGTAACCTCATAGTGCCCACGACTCCAGTGCCAGCGATAGCCTTTGATCCGAATGCAACAGATGGTGCTATTATTCCACTGAAGTTTGCGACGAAGTGGTCTTCGAAAGCTGGAGTACAAGTAGAGTGGGATGTGTTTGATCCTCGTCAGAGTTTGGAGGAAGAGCGGCAATCATTAAACATAAGAAAGGCGGAGTTGGAACGGGAACAACAACAGGTAGATTGGAGGCGTGGTGCTACATTGGCTTACGCAGCCGTCGTATTGGCAACCGAACAATATGCATTAGCTCAAGCCGACTCTGTCACCTATTGGGAGATCCTAGAGGTAGCGAAGGCGCGCTATGAGGAAGGTCGGGACAATTCTTTTAGTTATTTGATAGCTCAGCAAGAGTTCGAAAGAAAACGTATAAAACTACACGAAGCTTGGGCAGTGCTTTGTGATGCCGATCTAGAGATGGAGAAGTATATGGATTTGGATAGCATTAAGACTCTAAGTTCAAGTGTTTCTGATATCCTTTCTTTTATTGATCCGTATCAAACAGACAATCTTAATCTGATTTCATTAGGATTAGAAATGAAAAACCAAGAACTGGAAAAAAGAATGGTAAAAAGGAGCTTGTATCCCTCCTTCAAAGCCAATGCTTACTTGGGAGAGCAATATTATAGCAATCAATTTCGGTTGGATAGAGGCAAGGAGTGGTATGGCAGCAGTTATGTCAGCTTAAGTCTTAGACTGCCCTTGTCCGCTTTTTTTACCATAGAACCGACTCTAAAGAGGGTGGTCGCAGCGTATGATATCAGCATGCTGAAACTCCGAGAAGAAACCAATAATGACCGTGTACGTATGCAGCAAAGGGAATTAAAGATCAGTACAGCGAGGTCAAAATTGGCTAGCCTCAAGGTTATTGTCGGTCTAACAGAAAAAGCACGGGAACAACAGCATCTGATTTATAAAGAAGGACGACTGTTGCTCTCTGATTTAAACCAATCGATCAGCCAAGTTAATGAAGCAAAAAGAGACGAATGGCAAGCCTCCTATGATTTGATTCGGATTATACTGGACTAGTAGATACCTAGAATTGATACGCTATACCAATCGAAGAATTCTGCCATATATTATTTAGGAACTGAAATTCTTTAGCATTGCCGTCATTGTTACTTGTTTTTACATACTCTGCTAATCCATTTAATCTGAATTCAGCCCCCAATCCCTTATAAAAAGTGTAGCGAACTCCAGCGTGAAGACCTGAGGAGAAGCTATCATACTTGGTTTCCACTTGAGTAGGTATTGCGTCATTAAGGTGTTGCGGAAGATATAGGGTCGTTTTAGACCAGCCCTTTGCTCCACTCCATTCTAAAAAGGCAGCAAGTCTGCCATTGTCGTAGAGGTAAGACTGTATAAAAACACCCACATCCTGTTGGTTTGTCTTTTGGGATCGTTTTAGTTCATTGTAATCGATGTTGTGTGTTGTGGAGTTGGTTATACCTGATTCCAGGGGTGTCCTGTTGGGTGATGTATAGTTTTCATCATACTTGTGTCTGCTGTATTGATACATTACGCCCAAAGCCCATACTTTGTTGATTCTATAAGACAGCCGTGGGGTACCGACAATAGCTTTACTACTGATATTAGCCTCATCAGATCTATCTCCATCTTTGTTCATTCCGAAGTGTGTCGACAGTGTTAGTCTTTTTTGTTGAGATTGACTCTTTTCCGAGATTAATAATAGTGCAAATAATAATAGTAAGTAATGATTTTTCATATTCGTTATAAGGTGAAGAGGACAGAGAGGTGAGTGTGTTTTAATGGTGAGTCGAATAGGCGGTAACTGGTATTGTTTTTTTCTTCAAACAGCTTTTGCGAATCCGAAAAGTCAGCATGTATATTTGCTATCGATCGAAGTGATAATTGTACAGCGAGGTACGACGTAACGTTATAGGAGCCTCCGATCTTTAGGTCGGTATCGATCGCTTTTCTATCTGATCTGCCCTCTAATCTTTCGACTGCAGCAATCTCGGAGAAGTTTTCTCCATATCGCGTTTCTGAACTAAACGAAGTTTTGCTTCTATGAAATTGTATACTCGGACTGACTTCGGCAAAAGCATTCCAACGGCTGGTGCTAGGAGGCCAGATATAAAAACGATAGAATATACCGTAGGCGTTGGTTCTTTCAGTAGATTCGCTCGCGGACGAAGTGTGATACTGATGATAGGTCGAGGTAGCGGCTTTTTTTTCTATGTCCGTTAAAAACTGATAACTTATACCCAGATAGGATCGTGAAAATAAACGATACCCAGTTTGTAGGTTGAGCCTGGGATTTTTGATTTCATTTTTCCCTAAAGGGGAGGACGATTCTAACGTCGTTTTGTTGAATGCTCCACCCAGTTCAAATATAAATTTTCGCTCTTGGGCGTACATCATAAGCGAGCCCATAAGAAGGCATAGCAATGCAAATACTTTTTTCATAAATTGGATTAATAACTGTCTCGAAGATAGTTATTTTCAACTTATTTAGAAAAAACTATTTCTGTATTAATATAAGGATATCTCTATCTATGGAATCGATCTGATAGGTTACCGGAACACCGACTAAAGCTTTGTCAAAGTGCAACGTGTTTCCCAATACTGAAAACTTGCCATTACTGTCGCTTTCCTCATTGGGGATCTGGTACGACTCGCGATAGGTTCTGTCGTATTCTTTTCGATGACGCCACGGATTAAGGTACGTTTTTATTTTCTTACCTTCATAAGACCCATCCCGAGATAGATTGATCGTGCAGGAGGTTGCCAGGTCGTATGATTCGACGCTCCAGCTGCTATCGATAGGAGATTTGTTTTTGTACTTATAAACCAATCCCCAATTGTAATGGTCTTGAAAATCTGATTCTCTGTTGATTATATTGGTTGATCTATAGTTTTTATTCGTGCCATAGAGGGTGTCTAGATTCTTGCTGGCAGAAAATATCCAACGGTCATAGATATAGTCTTGGAGTATTATTTCTTGGTCGATACGTCTGATATAAATCGTGTCGAGCGCATCAGTCGCTCCTTTTTGACGTCCACCCCCATGTCTTTGGAAAAAATCAAAATGATAGGGAAGATAACCTTCTTTGTTGATGTCTAGCGTGAAGAAGACGGGGGGCGCTTCTAGGGTCAACATTTCGGTCAGCAGAAAGCGATTTGTACGACGCTCCTCCAAATAGAACTTTCCCTGAGCGTCGGTCTTGGTTTCACCTACACTACAATCGACTATAGGCGAGTTGTCATAGTCGTATATATAACCTGTTATAGCAGGGCGAGACAGTCTCGATATGCAAGAGACAAAAAACGAACAACTAATTATAAAAAGGACGAGTAATATATTTTTATTGATCAAAACTCTAACATGCTTGGTTTAGCAGCTAATGACAAATATTATGCCGTTTGATCGGGGGAGATAGCTGTTGTACAATAAAGCATTCCTGTGTAGTAAGGTATGCTTTATTGTGAAGTCTAGCACTATGCCTGTTCCGTATTCTGGTTAGTTGGATTTGTAGCTTGATAGAACTTAACCAATCTTAGATGGCCAGGACATTTAGTGATATCTTTTTTTTTCCATAATTCACATTCGAGAAACTGAATCTCTAGAAATTTTTGAACATCAACTACTACCTGGTCGCTACTGATCTTTACGCGCTCTGGATATTCCTTATTTAATAACGCTTCTTTTAACTCATCTATACTCATGCCCAAAGATATTGTTTCCTTTTTGAATTGAAAAAAGGAAGCACATGTAAAGTATCTTGTTTGTAAGAAAAAAGCGATCTAGATAATATAAAGTTAATGTTGAGGTGAAATAAATGTTACCTTAGTGCGTCAGCTAGAAACAGTGTTAAGTCTTGCTGTTGACGTCAATCATAACATTAACTACAGGGTGAATTTAAAAAAACAGAGCTGACTTTACGGATTATTTCTCGCCAAGTTTTACTATGGGGAAATACAAACAAGCAGGGGCAGAAGTGTTATTGCCTTTGGCTATACAGGTGCATCATGCGGTATGTGACGGGATTCATGTCGCAAAATTTATTCAATCCCTTCAGGAGTACTGTGACAGTATACACCGTATTTAAAGGATCTCAGGAAGCTGGTTGTAATCAGGAGTGCACTTCAAACGGAGTGCACTTTTTTATTGCAATACATTGTTTTGGATGGCTCATGGAGAAATCCCTGCTGAGAAAATGTAAAATAATAATAGTTAAAAATAAATTTAAAAAAGTGAAAACAATTTCATTAGATAGATGTTCTGTTATTGTAGTTAGTCTATCTAAAAGAGATTGCTATGAAGAACTGTTAAACTGAGATTTAATTTAATTTTTTATGAGGATGCTTTATGGCCGGTGCGTATTTGCGGTAGTATGCATGACGTCAACAAAGTAGAGGAATACACTGCCAGAATAGGTATGCTATTCTAAAACTCAACTTGGGGAGGTATAGAAGTCGCTTTCGAACAGATAGCGGCTTCTGTCATTATAGCGTTTACAGTTTTGAGTATTGTTGTATCCCCGGTTTGGAAATCATCTTTTTATTTTGGGTTTGCTCTGCATGATCTCTCGATAGGAGGCCGTAAATGCTGAAAGGCTTTTGTATCCGACCATCAAAGCTATTTGGCTAAGGGTATATTGTTTGGTGTCAATAAGTTCAACGCTTTTTAGTATGCGGATCAATTGGGTGTACTTTTGGATAGTAATACCAGTCTCTTGTTTAAAGATTCGTTGCAAGCTACGGATTGACATCGTTGCTAGATCTGCTAGTATTGTTATATCGTAATTGTACTTGTAATTTATATTAATATACGCACATACAGGGGCTAACCTGCTATCGCTAGGAACAGGGATTTGTAAAAAGTCGTTTTCTTGGCAGAAATGAGGGAGACTGTGTAGTAATGCATTTAAGAAAGACGTATGTTCTTGGTCTTGAAGTAGGAGTTGATTCCATTTTCTAGCATAGTGAAGCATTTCTTTGAGTACAGCCGGTGCTGGAAATACATGTACATCTTCGTAGAATGAATCCTTAGGTACCGTTTTGAACAGTATTAGCATTAAGTTCACAGTTTGGGCATCAGATGTGGTACGATGCTCTTTTTCAGAAGGGATCCAAATAACGTGATTTTGCGGAACTAAATATACATTCTTGCCAATATGGAAATACTGATAACCATCCTCCACATAGGTGAGTTGGTACCTTAGGTGGCTATGCTTATATTTGTCATGCTCCCAATTACCTTCGTACCAGACATAAGCGTCAATGGGTATAGCATCGACCCCGAGTGCTTTCCAGTTCTTTGTCAAATCGTAATCAATCTTGTCGTTTTAGATATACTTTTTGGCAAAGTTAATAAAAATGTCATTGGTAATTTTGCTTTCCCTGGCTTAATGATTAATAGGCGGGCACAAAATTAGATATGCGAATGAAACATAACATAGGTTTACTATCACTTAGTATAGCAGTAATTATACTGATAGGGGGAGGTCTACGAGCTCCAATTACAGCGGTTAGTCCAGTATTAACGGAGATAATAGCCGCATTGCAACTCAATAATATTGAGGGCAGTCTGTTAACATCAATCCCATTAATCGTATTTGCGAGTTGTTCTGTACTCGTCAGTAAAATTGCTGTGCGGTTCAATATTCACTATAGTTTGATTTTCTCGCTTATACTATTGTTGGCCGGTCTCTACGTTAGGGTCTATGGCAATATGGCTACACTATTCATTGGGTCTTTCCTTATTGGCTTGGGGATCTGTATTGGTAATGTAACTACTCCTGCTTATATCAAGACGTTTTTTCCTGATAGGATCGGTGTGATGACGGGAATATTTTCGGTAGGGATGAATTTTATAGCAGCATTAGCTTCTGGATTAAGTATAGGCATAGGTGAGTGGAGTGAAATGGGATGGAGAGGTTCCCTTGGAATATGGATGTTTTGGGTATTATTGGCTTTGTTGGCGGTTGTTATAGAAGCCTTTTTAGGGAGTAAAAATAAGACAGAGAAGGTGCATGTTGTTAGGGAGTCCCCGCAGAATTTTAATGTGTTCCGCTCCAGACAGGCCTGGTATATCAGTATATTCATGGGGATACAGTCTCTTGTCTATTACTGTTTGGTCGCTCTGCTCCCTGTCGTGTTGATTGATTATGGGATGGCCAAAGAGCAAACAGGCATTGTCCTGTTGATTATTCAATTGGCCATGTTGCCCGTTTTGTTTATCAGTCCTATAATAGCTACACGGTTGAAAGATCAAAAATGGATGATTTATGGAGTGGGGGTACTGATGTTTGGAGGTATCACGATGCTGATGTTGCTAAAATCACAGTTTGTTTATACTGCTGCCGTTATGATAGGCATATCTAGTGGATTAGCCTTTAGCCTTTCCATATTGTTTTTCTCACTCAAAAGCAAGACAATGGAGGGTACTATTAAGATATCGGGCAAGGCCCAATCGGTAGGCTATCTGATAGCAGCATTTGGCCCTCCTATATTTGGGCTGTTACATGATTGGGACGTTTCGTGGCAAAGTTCGTTTTATTTTCTGTTGCTTATGATTATCATTATGGTTTTCTTTGGCAGAGAGGCAGCCAAGCCGCGTTTTATTGAAGAACACTAGGCTGTTGTTGTATACTCTTGGCGAGACTACCAATCTGCTTGAGGCTTAATCGAAGTTGTTCTGTCCAAGGGAGACCAATACAAAGACGGAGGCAGTTGTGAAATTGATCCTGTAGGGTGAATATCCTTCCTGGGGATATACTTATTCCTTTTTTCAATGCATAATGGTATAAGACTTGCGTATCTGTGGCGCCAGGAAGTTCTACCCAAAGTGTAAGGCCCCCTTGCGGTCGACTAACCTTTGTGCCCTCGGGGAAAAACTCTGAAATAGCTAATGTATAGCGGAGGTAGTTTTCGTGGAGAGCCCTTCGCAATTGTCGGAGGTGGTTTTCGTATCTCCCTGTCATCAAAAAGTTTCCGACAGCTTCATTGACGATCGTTGGTGAGGAGATGGCGTGTACTAATTTAAGCTTTAGGAGCTTCTCTTTGTATTTTCCAGGAGCGACCCATCCGACACGATATCCAGGGGCTAATGTTTTGGATACAGAGCTGCACCAGAGCACATTGCCCTCTTTATCAAATGATTTACAGCATCTTGGACGCTGTGCCTCGAAATGGAGATCGCCATAGGTGTCATCTTCAATAAGTGGTATGTTATGTGCAGCTAGCAATTTTACCACCTTTTGTTTATGGGAATCTGGCATACAATATCCCAATGGGGTATTGTAGTTGGGTACTAGTAGACAGATATTTATTTGTGGTAATAGCGTTTCTAATGTGTCGATATCGATCCCGTATAAAGGATGCGTAGCTATTTCCAAGACTTGGAGCCCAAGACTGGCAGCGAGTTGAAGCGTTCCTGGATAGCATGGGCTTTCTAGAGCAATAGTATCTCCAGGGCTCGTTAAGGCCATCAGACAAAGTGCTATTGCATTCATACAGCCGTTGGTCGTGATGATATCGGTTTCTTTAAGATTACCTTCCCAGACCAGTGATCGGGCCGCTATCATGCGGCGTAGTTTTACATTGCCTTGCAGGGGTTCGTATTCTGTACCTCCCTCTTTTAGTGCTCGTGTAGCGAGGATAGTTTCTTTTTTTAATTTTGCCAGAGGCAACAGGTTTCCCGAAGGTACACCTATAGAAAATAAGGTCAGGTCATCTCGGCCCATAGTAGCGTAGACATCATTCATCAGTTCCTCAGGAGCCTTATTCTTTGCGAATGGAATAGGTGTGCTTACTTCAGGCAGGGGGAGCCTAAACTGCTGCAGAGAATTGACGAAATACCCCGACTGTGGTCGGGATTGTATAAGATATTGGCTTTCTAGTTCAATAAAGACACGTTTGGCGGTATTGATACTGATGCCATGCTGACTGCTTAACATTCTTACTGAAGGAAGTTTGTCTCCGGGTCTAAGTGTGCCTGATTTTATTTTGTCGGCAATGTTGCCTGCTATTTCGAGGTAGAGGAAGTTCTTTTTCATATAGCTCCAAATATAACTGTGTCTACTTGAATATCAAAAACTGTGACTGTGTTTGTTGGTCTTGAATGTCGAGCTTTGTGACAAAGCAAATGAGTATGGCAGAATTATATATAGATAAAGTAAAAAGTAAAGCGATGCAGGGCTGGATAAACGGCTTAATCGGAGTGGTGCTATTTAGCGGATCGTTGCCTGCAACACGTTGCGCTGTGTTAGAATTTGACCCTATGTTTGTCACCCTTGCACGGGCTACTATTGCAGGTATATTAGCTCTAGTAGCGTTATTGGTGTTCAAAGAGAAGAGACCGTCGAAAGAGCAGTTCCGTTCTTTGATTATTGTTGCATTGGGAGTCGTTTTCGGATTTCCGTTGTTGAGCGCTTTGGCATTACAACACATCACTTCTGCATACTCTATTGTTTTTTTAGGGGTGTTACCCGTGTCTACAGCTGTATTTGCGATTGTCCGCGGAGGCGAACGGCCTAAGCCAATATTTTGGATGTTCTCTGCTATTGGCAGTCTTCTTGTTGTAGGCTATGCAATCGCCCAAGGTGGCACAACATCGCCTATAGGCACACTGTTGATGTTAGGTGCAATTGTTCTTTGTGGGCTTGGTTATGCAGAGGGGGGCAAGTTGACAAAATCCCTAGGGGGTTGGCAAGTTATTTCTTGGGCACTTGTTATTTCGCTTCCAGTTATGTTGCCATTATTTTTTATCTATACGCCTGCTTCTTTTGAAGGAATCAGCATTGCGGCCTGGGGGAGTTTGGCATACGTGGCTTTATTCAGTATGTTTCTGGGATTTATATTTTGGTACAATGGACTGGCACAAGGTGGGATTGCTACGGTTGGGCAGTTGCAATTGCTTCAACCTTTTCTTGCGTTGGTGTTGGCGGCATGGTTACTTCATGAAACCGTCAGTATCGGGATGCTTGGGGTGACAGCGGGAGTTATCCTGTGTGTTATAGGGACCAAAAGATTTGCTAAATAGGGACTTTTATTCATATCATATCATGAGAATAGCATTAGTAGGTTATCAAAAACAAGAAAAGTTTGCGCAGGGTGTGGACAGGGATGAGGATACGGATTTGTTGCTGTTTCTTGAAAGTAAGGGCTTGGAGGTGGTGACAGCAGTCTGGAATGACCATGGAGTCGATTGGGCTGCATTCAATGTCGTTGTAATCAAATCGCCATGGGATTATCATAATCATTTACCTGATTTTTTAGGGTGGTTGGACTCTTTGGAGGCTATGGGGATTCGCGTGCTGAATCCTGTGGAGGTGATTCGTTGGAATAGTCATAAAAAGTATCTACAGGAAATCGCATCAAGAGGCTTGCCAGTCATTGTTTCGAAATACCTACAGAAAGGAGAAAACTTTAATGAACAATTGTTCGATGACTTGTGTAGCGATCGACTGGTGCTAAAGCCCTGTGTAAGTGCAGGGGCTCAGGACACTATAGTGATCGATCGCTCAAATTATGAGCATTGCCGTGATGGTATTGATCTGTTGTTGAACAAAGACGATATTATAGCACAACCCTTCGTGGACGAAATTAAAGCGGGCGAATGGTCTTTCTTGTTTTTCAATGGTGCATATAGCCATTGTGTTTTGAAAACCCCTAAGTCCGGAGATTTTAGGGTACAGCACTATCATGGCGGTCACATTAGCTATCCGACTCCCGATCCTATACATATCGCGGAAGCAAAAAGATACATCGATGATCTAGAGCAACAGATCTTATATGCTCGTGTGGACGGTGTGATCGTAAATGGAGAATTCCGATTGATGGAACTCGAATTGATAGAGCCTTATCTGTTCTTCAATGGGGAGGAGTCGCTTATGCAAAATTATTATGATGCACTGTTGGCTTTTGTCGTTCAGAAATAGTAATTCATATTTGAAATGTGTTTGTTTTGCTTTCATATGTGACATTTTTTTTAATACTGACGGGCTAGTTTTGTATTGTCTATAATTTTGGGTTATTCCCGATTTCCGGAAATAACCTGTTTTACAATTTCCTCGGTTCCGGTTGTTGATACGTATTTTGACAGCCGGAGCTTTTTAAAGCTGTTTTTTTATATTTTATCATTTTGGTTCTTCTTTTATCAAGCGATTTGCTTAGATTAGTGACCTTTTTAATTCTGTGGCCGGAAATACATGAGTAATGAAAGATCCTGCTTAGTTACATTGATTGTATTTTTAGAAGATGAAGAAATCAACAAAAAAAGCTGCTATAGGCTTTATATTCATTACCTTATTGATCGATATTACCGGATGGGGGATTATTATCCCCGTAGTCCCTAAGCTGATCGAAGAGCTGATACATAGTGATATCAGCGAGGCTGCTAAGTATGGCGGTTGGTTGGGCTTTGCCTATGCATCGACACAGTTTTTGTTTTCCCCTGTGGTAGGTAATCTGAGTGATAAATATGGAAGACGTCCGATTATATTAATCTCACTTTTCGCTTTTGGAGTCGATTATATTTTTTTGGCGTTAGCACCTACTATCTCTTGGCTGTTTGTCGGTCGGATTATAGCGGGGTTGACAGGAGCTAGTATTTCAACTGCCAGTGCTTACATTGCGGATATATCCACAGATGAGGACCGAGCAAAGAATTTCGGGATGATTGGTGCTGCATTTGGATTAGGCTTTATTATCGGTCCAGTCATTGGTGGAATACTGGGAGAATATGGAGCACGAGTGCCTTTTTACGCAGCAGCAGTACTATGTATACTCAACTTTATATACGGTTATTTTATCCTGCCAGAGAGTCTCAGTAAAGATAGGCGACGTGAGTTCAGTTGGAAGAGGGCCAATCCCATTGGTTCATTTAAGTTTTTGGGAAAGCATCCAGAAATATCAGGTCTGATTGTAGCATTGATTTTAGTCAATATAGGAGCACATGCTGTGCAGAGTAACTGGAGTTTTTTTACTATGTATGAGTTTGGATGGACCGAAAAGATGGTGGGAATATCACTGGGAGTACTTGGTTTGGTCGTGGGACTGGTGCAAGGAATATTGATCCGTTGGACCACGCCAAAATTTGGAGAAGAAAAAAACATCTACTATGGATTGATTTTCTATGCACTTGGTTTATTGCTATTCGCTTTTGCAAATCAAGGCTGGATGATGTTTGTGTTTCTCGTTCCTTACTGTCTTGGCGGTATATGTGGGCCTGCCCTTCAATCCGTGATTTCGAGAAATGTACCATCCAATGAGCAAGGAGCGCTTCAAGGAGCCCTTACAAGCTTAATAAGTGCGACCTCGATAGTTGGGCCACCCTTGATGACGAATCTATTTTATTACTTTACGCACGAGGAGGCGCCATTTCAGTTTTCAGGAGCGCCCTTTTTTCTAGGTTTTGTATTGATGGCGATTAGTGTTGTGATCGTATATATAGCATTTCAACGAAATAAGAGCGTGTAGCGCTAAGGCTAAGCTGAGGACCGTAGCTTCTTTTTTCATTATAATTTTGTTTAGTTGTGTAGCACTATTGGTACACAGTATCGCCTGTTGCCAATAAATCTATGATTATGTGTCTCGATCAGTCTTTTTTATAGAGATTACAATATTTTATGGAGGTGTTTTTTGAGAGTTTAAAGATTAAAATAGACCGGCTATTTTGTCTTTGATAATGTTTTTTATATCATTGTGTACGTAAACGATTGTGTTACGAGTAAATTTTAGATAGATGGGCAAGTTGTTGTTAGAAAATGGTGTTCTTATTTTTCCGCACCAAATCCTTGAAAATGGATATCTGTATATAGAGGATAAAAAGATTATTCAAATTGGTCAGGGAAAACTGGATGTAGGATCGCATGTAGAACGTATTGATGTAAAAGGAAGATATATTTCACCTGGCTTTATTGACATACATGTGCATGGTGGTGGTGGTTTTGATTTTATGGACGGAACTGTAGCGGCTTTTTTAGGGGTCTCCGAAACGCATGTACGTTTTGGTACGACGGCCTTGTGTCCAACGACGCTTACCGCCGAGGGAGAGCATATCTACACCGTGCTCGACGTCTATAAAGAAGCGTTTCCTCAAAATAAAAAAGGGTCGGCCTGGTTGGGGATGCATTTAGAAGGTCCTTATTTGGCGATGGCTCAACGGGGAGCACAGGATCCAAAATATATACGTGATCCTGATGTAGAAGAATACCGTCGTATTTTGGCGTATTCCGATGATATCGTGCGTTGGAGTGCAGCACCAGAATTGCCAGGAGCCTTGGAATTTGGGGGCTATTTGAAAGAACGTGGTATCCTTCCAGCGATTGCTCATACAGATGCACTGTTTGATGAGGTCGTAGCCGGTTATGATGCCGGTTTCCGATTAGCAACCCATTTTTATTCTGCAATGTCGACCATTATTCGTAAAGATGCTAAGCGTTATGCAGGAGCTATAGAGGCAGGGTACTACTTAGATGGGATGGATGTAGAGATTATTGCTGATGGTATTCATGTGCCGGCACCATTAATGAAATTGATATACAAAATTAAAGGTGCGGAGCGTATCGCCTTGGTTACTGATGCGATGCGGGGCGCAGCCATGCCTGAGGGGTTAAGTGTACTCGGAAGACAGGAAGACGGCCTGCAGGTACTCATTGAAGAGGGGGTTGCTAAATTACCAGATAGATCTGCTTTTGCGGGCAGTGTGTCCACTGCCAATAGGTTGGTTCGGAATTATATGCAATTGGCAGATATCTCTTTGGTCGAAGCGGTACGTATGATGACCGAGACTCCAGCCCGAATAATGGGGGTAGACAGTACCAAGGGAAGCTTGGCACGGCATAAAGATGCTGATGTAGTTGTATTTGATTCCGATATCCAGGTTTATATGACCATTGTTGAGGGAGATGTGAGGTACATAGCTAGGGAGGAAAACTAATAACAAATAATTAAATAACACCCAGAATAATAGATTTTAAAATATTGTGATTATGAGGAAATATGTAATAGTGGCTTTCGTGTTGGTGTTGATCCATTTATCTTCACTACAACACTTGGTTGCACAGGAATTTGCAGTTCGTGGATTTCACTTGGACCTTCGGGTACAGGTTATGAAGATGCCCGCCCTGAAGAAGTTTGCAAAACAATTGCACGATGGGGGAGTGAATACATTAATCATGGAATGGGAAGCTACATATCCGTTTGAAAATCATCACCTAATCCCGAACCAGTTTGCCTATACAAGGGATGAGGTCAAAGAATTTGTTCAATACTGTGAAGATCTAGGTATCGATGTGATTCCGCTACAACAGAGCTTTGGGCATGTCGAGTATATTTTAAGGCACTATCGCTATAAAGATTTACGTGAGGATCAGAAAGACTATTCGCAGATAAATCCATTACGGGAGGAGCTTGCTAAAGAACTTTTTACTGATCTCTATAAAGATATGATCAGTACACATCAATCCGACTATATTCATATAGGAGGGGACGAAACTTATCTATTGGGGCATTCTAAAGAGTCTCAGGCAAAAGTCGCTGCCGTAGGTAAGGGACGTCTTTATGGCGACTATATTAAGTTGTTGTGCGATATCGTCGTCAGCTTGGGCAAGAGACCAGTTCTGTGGGCTGATATTGCTATGAAATATCCGGATGCATTAGAGGGCTTGCCAGAAGAAGCGGTCTTTATTGACTGGAACTATGGATGGGATATCGATATGTTCGGTAAGCACAGTAATTTATTGAATGCGGGGTTTGAGATCTGGGGGGCACCCTCATTACGCAGTCATCCTGATAATTATTTTTTGACGCAATGGGAAAAACATTTTAAAAATATCCATGATTTTGTTCCGTTAGCAAGACAGTTTGGATACAAGGGGATGATCATGACATCCTGGTCTACGTCTGGTCTTTACGGTACTGCGTGGGAAAGTCCAAAGGATATCATAGAATTATATCCAGTTCGGAGAGTGTATCCTCTTGCCGGATTCAACATATTAATCGAAGCGTATTTCGAATCATTGAAGTCCGATGAAGCTTTGGATATAACTGCTTTTGTGTCCGCATATGCTGCGAATCGTTATGGTTTTAGTTCTGACGAGTCAAGACGTTTCTGGAATGCTCTTAAAGCTAATCCTTATGAGATTAATCAAGGTACGATCAGTTCACAATCTGTGTCCGTTACTACAATGAAGGATAGCGCCGAATGGGTGCTTAAGGAGTTCGAGGCTCTCAGGCCCAAGCAGCATAAAACAGAATATGCACATTATGTTTTGATGTCACAAATAAGATGGCGGTATCTGAAATATATGGAGATTGAAATGCGGTTGAATGCGCCCGATTTTAATAAGGATGAGCTTCCGGGAATGATGAAGACTCTGAGAGAGTTGCGTCGAAAAAACTGGAACAAAGAATTCGAGAAGTTAAATAGAGATTGGATGTATACTGCCGAGATTGAGCAGGAAAATGAACTGCGTAATAGTAAGATACAACTGTTAGAGGCGCGCCTTGATCGTTTAGGTAAACAATAGAAAAGAAATATAGGGAGAGTAAAAATGAAGTTAAGGTTATTGTTAATCACATGCTGTCTTATAGGGCAGTTTAATAATAGTAAAGCACAGTCCCAAGAGGAAGCTCCACTGGCGGTGAGTTGGCAGCCCTTGTTGAACAATTATGACGGGAAGGAACAGGCTCTTTCTGAACTGATCATTAAAAATGAAGGGGAAAAGCCTTTTCCTTGGGAAGGATGGAAATTATATTTTAATTTTATTCGACTAGCCGAGCCTGTAGATTCGTTACAGCCATTGGATGTACATCATATTAATGGAGACTATTTCTATTTCCAACCGAATCGTAATGGAAGTGTACTGATGCCAGGAGACTCCGTGAAATATACGTTGATTTCTAAATCATGGGTTGTCAATTATAACGATGCTCCACAAGGATTTTACCTTGATTGGGGCGGGGGACAGATGCAGCCCTTAAAAGCAGTAAATACCCTTCTTCCGCCTGAAGAGAAACCATTCTACAGAGTAGGTGGTGATGCTGAGATGGATGCGAAGAAGATATATGATAAGAATTTGCGCTACCAAAATGCTGCAATAAATACTTCTGGTATGATTCTGCCCACTCCTGTTTCTTCTCAGCTGGGGAAAGGTAATTATGTGTTACGGGATGATGTTGCTTTATACTACGATCCTGTGTTCCGTACGGAAGGAGAATTGTTGGCATCCGAGTTAAAGGAATTGTTTCATCTGTCAAGCCGTACGGGTTCGGCGGGAAGCAAAGCAAAGGGAGGAATTCAATTAGTAGAAGATAAATCGTTAGCAAAAGAAGCCTATAATTTAGAGATAACGAAGAATGAGATTCGTCTTTCGGCATCGGCAGGGGCAGGGATTTTCTACGCTATTCAGTCGCTCAAACTATTGATCGACCCACAATTCTATCATGCTAAGAATGTAAAACCAATAACTCTACCGACAGGTAAAATAGTGGATGAACCTCGCTTTGGCAGCCGTAGCTTAATGCTCGATGTAGCGCGTAATTTCCAATCGAAGGAACAAATTATAAAGATGCTGGATTTAATGGCACTCTATAAGTTAAATACCTTACATTTTCATTTGAATGATGATGAAGGTTGGCGTCTGGAGATTCCGTCTATTCCTGAATTGACAGAAATTGGTGCGCGCAGGGGACATTGGGAGAATGGTAAAGATAACGATTGGTTGCCACCGTCTTATGGTTCCGGTCCATTCCTTGACAACCCTCGTGCTAGCGGTTACTACAGTAAGGATGATTTTATAGAAATACTGAAATATGCTCAAAAACGGCATATTCAGGTGATACCTGAAGTGGAAACTCCTGGACATGCCCGCGCAGCTATCCAAGCGATGAATGTGCGCTATCGAAGACTCGTAGCACAGGGAGATCATGCCGGAGCAGTCAAATATTTGTTGCAGTCACCTGGTGATTCCTCAGTTTATAGATCTGTTCAAAAATGGAATGACAATGTTATGGATGTATCACTGCCTTCGGTTTATACCTTTTTGGAGCAGGTGACTGATGATATTGTTGCCATGTACCAAGAGGCTGGAGTTTCATTGGAGACAATCCATTTTGGAGGAGATGAAGTGCCTAATGGGGTATGGGAGCATTCGCCCGCTTTTGCTAAGTTTAAAAAGGAAGATAGCAGTATTAAGGAAACCAATGATTTGTGGATCCGACATTTCGATATTTTGTATAATATGTTAGCTAAACGAGGACTTCACCTTTCTGGATGGGAAGAAGTCGGGATGCAAAAAGTGATGGTTGATGGCAAGAAGAAATGGATTCCTTTTGAAGGCCTACAGGATAGTGGTGTCTATCTCAACGTCTGGAATAACCTTGGTGGAAACGAAGATCTTGCCTATCGTTTGGCTAATGCAGGCTATAAAGTTAAGCTTTCCTTTGTTAGTAATTTTTACTTGGATATGGCTTATTACAAGAGTTTTAGAGAGCAGGGTTTTTATTGGGGCGGGTTTATAGACCTGGAGAAGCCTTTTAGCTTTATTCCTTATGACTATCTACTGAACCAGCAAGAGGATTGGTTGGGGCGGCCATTGTCTGCTAAAATATTAACAGGGGCTGAAAAACTTTCTCCAAAAGGAAGGGAGAATATTGTTGGATTACAGGCGCTCCTTTGGTCAGAGACTATTAAGTCCGAAACTCAAATGGAACAAATGTTATTTCCAAGACTTTTGGCTTTTTGTGAACGTGCCTGGGCTGCTCCGGGTAAGTGGGAGGAAGGTGCTGATTCCACCGAATATCAAAAGTCTTTAAAGCATTTTTTTGCTGTTGTAGGTCAACGTGAACTGCAACGGTTGTCTTATTTGCACGGTGGGGTTTCTTATCGGATTCCGACACCGGGTGTTAAGGTGTTACAAAACCAGGTTCATGTTAATATGGAGCTCCCTGGGTTTGATGTGCGTTACACGGAGGATGGGGCAATCCCGACTGTAACAAGCGCCTTGTATAAGGGACCTATTGTTTATAAAAAAGGATTGGTATTTCGAGCATTCAACAGTGAAGGGGATTCTAGTCTTCCAGTTAGTTTAGATAGGAATTAATGTATCGATATTTCTCATCGATTGACCGTATTAATATTAAAAAAAAGTAGATCGCCGATTGGCGGCCTACTTTTTTACTTTTATAAATCAATATCTAGTTTCTATTTGACGAACCGCGTATGATCAGTTTGGTCTTAAGTATCACTTCCTGGTACTCCAGTGCTCGCATATCTTTATCTTCAATCTGTTGAATGAGTATTTTAGCGGCAACCAGTCCCATTTCGTATGCACTGTCATCGACGGTTGATATCTGT
Organism: Sphingobacterium paucimobilis HER1398; assembly: GCF_000416985.1. Classification (GTDB taxonomy): domain Bacteria; phylum Bacteroidota; class Bacteroidia; order Sphingobacteriales; family Sphingobacteriaceae; genus Sphingobacterium; species Sphingobacterium paucimobilis. The sequence continues at coordinate 132,987 of NZ_ATDL01000018.1, read as the reverse complement.
GGTTCGAGAATGGAAGAGATTGGGTAGTTACTAAAACCGATGATTGCTGTTTGAGTGGGGATGTCTATATTGTTGTTTCGAAATACTTTTAACGCCGCAGCAGCGGTATAGTCATTGGCACATACGATTCCATCTGGTAGTGGTGTGCTTTCGAGCAGAGCTTGAGCAACAACTTTACCTTCTTCATAACTTAGGTTTTTCGTTTCTTTTATCAAATGTTCATGTACCGGGAGGTGATACTGTGTTAGCGCTTTTTTGAATCCTTCCAGTCTTGATTTAAAAATTTCGGTACTTTGATTTCCGGCTATGTGCGCAATGTTTTTGCATCCCTGCTGTATCAGATGGGATGTTGCTTTGAAAGAAGCCTCAAAATCATTGATAATAACTTTGCTGGCTTTTAGCTGTTCGCTAGCGCGGTCATACACCACTAGTGGAGTGTTGGATTTACTTATTTTTTTTAAGTGATCATATCGTTTTGTCTCGAGCGCCGGACAGATTATTACGCCTGCCGCAAATGATGTTTCCAGCATATGGAGGATTTCTCTCTCTCTATGGTAGGAATCCTGAGATTGAAATATAGTGATCTGATAGCCTCGGTGGTAAGCATATTCCTCAATACCACTAATCACCTTAGAGTGAAATTCAATGTCAATCCGCGGACATATAACACCAATCGATTTTGTCTTTTTGCTTCTAAAACTAGAAGCTATGGGATCTAGGTGAAAGCCCATCTCTTTAACTTTCTCTTTGACGATCTTTTTCGTGTTCTCACTTATGGCCGGGTGGTTGGAAAGCACACGAGATATAGTTGACGTAGAAAGATTTAAAGACTTTGCAATATCTTTTATGGTGATACGTGATGCCTCCTCTTTTTTCATAATGAAATTTCCTATTTAGATTAGTCGAAGTTAATTCAATTTTTCATGAATTCAAATAATAATATTTTAACGTTTTATGCAAATGTTTGCATTGATTAAAATGTGTTTTGAGTCGTAATTTTGCTTCTGTTTTGTTTTTTTTGTGCAAATGTTTGCGTTGGTTTTATTTTTTGTTTACCTTGGCACTGACAAGTAACAGACGATATAAACTCAAGATCTGCATTATGATATTTACGACAAACCATTGTAAGTTAAAATGGAGTACATGTGCGTTTTTCTTTGCTTTTTCACTTTTATCTACCCTATTGATCGCTCCAACAAGTGTCTTTGGGCAACAGAAAGAAGTGACAGGTAAAGTGATCGATGCCAGTACCAAAGAGCCCCTGCCGGGCGTGAGTGTTAAACTCATGGGCCAAAATACTGGTGTAAGCACCAATAATGAAGGTGTATTTACTTTTAAAGATTTGTCAGAGGGCCAGTCTATTGTTTTCTCATTTTTAGGATACAGCAGTAAAACATTGAAGATAGGTGCTTCGACAAATTATACGATTGAATTATTAAATCTTGCAACCGAAATAGAAGAAACTGTAGTGGTCGGGTATGGCCGTCAGAAAAAGAGAAATCTAACAGGTTCTGTCGTTTCCGTAGGTTCGGCCGATATTGAAAAAACTACCCAACAGGATCCGATTTCAATCTTGCAAGGAAGAGCCGCCGGTGTGCAAGTCTCTTCTAATTCCGGTGCTCCTGGGGGCGAAATGACCATTCGTGTAAGAGGTAATTCTTCTTTAAATTCGGGTAATAATCCGTTGTTCGTTGTGGATGGTATCCCTATCGAGTCCAACTCTATATCCGCCCTGAATGGTACAGAAGGATCGGGTTTAAACCCGTTGGCGGATATAAATCCCAATGATATCGCGTCTATGGAAATTTTAAAGGATGCTGCTTCAACAGCGATTTATGGTTCTCGTGCAGCCAATGGGGTGGTGATGATTACTACAAAACGTGGGGCTGAAGGAAAGGCTGAAGTTTTACTTAATGCTACTACCGGTATTAGTTCCTTGACCAGGAAGCTTAGCGTCTTGAACGCGCGTCAGTATCGAGAAGCAGTATTGGATTCTTATCACGCATTGTCTAATCCAGAAGAACCTTATTACACGATTATTGACTCGCTAAATCCGATGAATAATGGTGATGTAGATTGGCAGGATGAACTAATGCGGGTCGCTCCGCAATATAAACTCGATCTTTCGGTACGAGGTGGTAATCAAGGTACAAAATATGCCTGGAGTTCATCTTATCTAGATCAGGATGGTGTGATTTTGAATTCGAATTATAAGCGTTTTACTTCCCGTCTGAACGTTGACTTTAATATATCGGAACGTGTACGCATAGGACAGAGTGTATCCTATACGAATGCCGTCAATAACCGTACGAATGCAGCCGGGTCTGGTAATCTTAGTATAATACGCAGTCTCTTGGTCAGGCCGCCCAATATGTCTATGTATCTTCCGGACGGATCACTCAATGGCTATATGATCGGACAGCGTAATCCTGTAGGAATGGCGCTTTATGCTACCAATCTCAACAAAAGCAACCGAATTATTGGAAGCCAATATGTAGAGATAGATATTCTTAAAGACTTAAAGTTCAGAAGTAACTTTAACTTGGACTATATTGCGATGAAGGAAGATGAGTTTATGCCTTCTATTCTAGATTATCGTGAAGGTTATAATACGGGGGCTGTTCGTTCATCAGGAAACCTAACTTGGGGCAATGAAAGCTATTTTACTTATAATAAAAGTATCGACAATACACATAATATAGGTGCCGTTGCAGGGATTAGTTTTCAAAGATGGCGGTATGACCGTACCGGCCTGAATGGCTCTTATTTTGCTAGCGATGATATCCGCACCCTAAATGGAGCTTCTGTTATCTCTGGTCAAGATGTAAACGTTGCTTCCGAGCATGCTATGCGCTCGTATTTTGGACGTCTTACGTATGATTATTTAGGTAAATACCTTTTGGAGTTCAACATGCGTGCGGACGGCTCGTCAAGGTTTGGACGGGATAAGCGCTTCGGTTTCTTCCCTTCGGCTTCTGCAGGTTGGCGTTTCGTAGAAGAAGAAGCGTTGAGCAATCTTAACTGGTTGAGCGACGGTAAGCTTCGTTTCAGTTTAGGTAGTACAGGTAATGAAGCGATAGGAGATTATACTTCTCGAGGAGAATTTACCTTAGGTACGAATTACCTTGACTTTTCTGGTGCAGCACCCACAGTGATGCCTAATGCAAGTCTGACTTGGGAAACAACGCATCAGTACAATCTGGGATTAGAATTAGGTTTTTTGAATAATCGGATTTTATTCTCTACGGATGCCTATTTGAAAAAAACAAAAGACTTGTTGTACAATGTCCCATTGCCGAGCACTACGGGATTTGAGTATGTGACACGTAATATAGGTTCAATAGAAAACAAGGGGCTAGAGTTTAGTTTGCAAACGCGAAACTTACAGGGAGCCTTCGGTTGGAGCACCAATATCAACCTCAGTTTGAATCGCAACAAAGTAACCTCCCTACCAGAGAATGTATTGACTAATGGTTATATCCGAAACGGTGATGTCCATATTCTTCAAGTAGGACTGCCTATTGGTGTTTTCTACGGATGGCAGTTTGATGGTGTATATGCCCGTGATGAAGATAATGTAAAAGGAGTTACGAATGGTGCCAATGGTCCTGCTTTCGTAGGTGGTGATCCGATCTGGCGTGATTTGAATGGAGATGGTATCATTAATGAAGATGATAGACAGATTATCGGTTACGCCGAGCCTAAGTATTTCGGAGGTGTTTCTAACGATTTCAGCTATAAGAATTTCAATTTGAATGTGTTTTTCCAATACTCCGTAGGAGGAGATATTTATAGCGAATTAAATCATCAGCGCAATTCAATAGTGCGTTATAACAATTTGTCTACAGATGCTTTGACGAGATGGCGTGAGCAAGGGGATGTAACCAACTTTCCTCGACTGATCCGTGATGACCCGAAACAATCGGATAGCCGCGTGCAGAGTAGGTGGGTAGAGGACGGTTCGTATATAAAATTAAAGAATGTTAACCTCAGATATTCGCTTAATCCGGAATGGGTTAAACGTATAGGCTTACGTAAGCTCGATGCTTTTGTAACTGCTACGAATCTAATTACCTGGACCAAGTATACAGGATTTGATCCTGACGTAAATTCATACTCTGGGCTTCGTGTAGGCTTGGATGAAGGATCTTATCCACAGAGTCGTACATTCATGTTTGGTTTAACATTCGGACTTTAATTAATAACCATGAAGAGATCATTTAAATATATATTAGGCAGTGCTTTGATGCTGCTTGTTGTCTCCTGTTCGGATTTGGATAAAGAGCCGATCAGTAATTTTTCTGGACAAGGATTTTATAAAAAACCTAGTGATGCACAAGCTGGTGTCACTGGGATATACAATAGCATGCAGTCGGTTTTTCGTTTGAATTTTGCATATTGGGGGGAGGGACGTGCAGACAACGTGACGACCAAGCATGCTGGAGACCCTAGGGCACTTCAGAGCAATGACCTGACGCCAATCATTAATTCTGCGAAATGGGATGGATTTTATACCCTTATATCTCGTGCTAACTATGCTATAAAATATACACCTCAGGTATTTGGAGAAGGCGAAAGTGCGCTTAAGAGAGAATTGCTCGGTCAAGCGCACGGACTACGGGCCGTCGCCTATTTCTATCTGACACGTATCTGGGGAGAGGTGCCTTTAATAACCGAACCTTATGAGAGTGTAGATCAGGACGTCTTTGTCAAAAGAAACGGCACGGACGAAGTATTGGCAAAGGTGGAAGAAGATCTATTGTTTGCTGTAGAGAACTGTTCTGCTAGTTATTCAGGTGCTAAAAACCGTGTGCTCTTTACAAAAGGAGCAGCATATGCCTTTCTTACCCAACTGTATATGTGGCAGAAAAGATATGATAAGGCGATAGCTGCTGCAGAAAAGGTCATTGGGGATTCGCAATACACCTTAGTGGCGATGAATGACTGGAACGATATATTTGTAAAAGGCGTGAGTACAGAGAGTATCTTTGAAATAGGGTACAATGAGGTGCAGACCAATGCATTGCGTACTCTTTATGCACTAGGTTCGGATAGTGATTATGTTCCCAGTACCAAATTTATAGCCTCTTTGGAGAAAGGCGACCTGCGTCAACCACGGATCTATGATGTGGCGGAAGTCCAACCTCGTAAAATATGGAAATTCTTTGGACAGGGGTTTAAAGATGAGAGTCCTGAACCGTCTTCCAACAACATTGTTTTAACTAGACTTGCGGATATTATCTTACTGAAAGCAGAAGCTCACGCGAACCTTAATCAGTCGGCCGAAGCGTTGGAACTGCTGAATCGTATACGAAAACGTGCTGGTCTGGACGTCATGGATGAAGCAACCGCAAATAATGAATACAAAAGCGTGATAGATGCGATACTGCACGAACGTTCGGTAGAGCTTTGCTTTGAAGGTCACCGCTGGTTTGATCTGGTACGTACCGGTACTGCAATTTCGACCATGCAACCTATTAATGGACTATCGAATAAAGGGAACCTATTGTGGCCATTACATGAAAGTGCAACCTTGAGGAATACGAACATGAAGCAAAATGAATTTTATAAGTAAGGTTATGAGAGAGGTAAAAAATATAATTACTCATCTCCTAATGGGGATTAGTATACTAATCTTGCTCTTTAGCTGCGAGATACAAGAAAGTTTTAATTACGACCCAGCTCCAGATAATACGAAGCTGAATATGTCAGCTCTAGCATATATTAAGAGTAATGATTCACTTTCCATGCTTAATGAAGCTATAGAGCGGGCACAGTTTCAGGAGATGTATGCCGAAAAGACAGGTCTGACTTTTATTGCTCCTAATAATGAAGCATTTCGTGCTTATCTAAAGGAAAATAAATATTCTTCTATAGCTGCTATTCCTCTTCCGATTTTAAAGAATATACTGCGTTATCATACGGTAAAAGATGAGGTCAATTTTAATGACCCAGATCTAGCACCCAGCAATAGGCCTATTGCTTATGAAACAGAAAATGGACAGACGATGTACCTGTCTCATACCAGTACCTATGTAGGATTGATTAATGAAGGTACCAATAGGCAATGGCAGATCAGAACTTCAAATCTAGTTCCGACGAATGGAGTGATGCATGTGGTGAATTTTGTAGTTTTCTACTCCGCTCCCACAGGTGATGCTAATGCTGAAAACCCTAACTTGGTGCAGGATACAATATTCGTGAAACAGGATGCTTATGTCAATGGTGGGGCAGAGTCGACGAAAAATTTCGGAACTGATCCGCTGTTGAGAATCAAAAATGTAGCAGGGAATGGTGATTACGACCGCAAGGCTTTTTTGATGTTCGATTTTGATGATTTTAAGAAGGAAGGCGTGATTACCGAAATTAAGATGCAACTGGCGGTGTCTTTTACGGCAGCCAAAGGTGTTGATTTGGATCTGTTTGAAACACCTAGCACCAGTTGGAGCGAAAGCTCACTTAATTTTAGTAATGCTGTGTTTCCGACGACACCACGTATCGCTTCTATCAAAACGAGTAAAGGAACTAATTTTAAGTTTGATTTAACCGATTATTATAAGGAGAAAAGTCCTAACGGTCTAAAATCTTTTATGTTGGATGGGCAGGCAAAATCTGATGAAACAGATGATATTGCATCCAAAGAGCACCCTACACTAGCACCACCGATGATTATTGCAACCTTGGCAAGTGGCGATTCGGAACTTGTATTAGAAGGTAAGAAAGATTTTGATGTAGAGAATGGAGGGATGTATGTGCTGTCTAATGATAATCTTCTCGTGAGTGGAGCTTCGGCTGGAGATATCATCTATACTGTTGAAGAGGTGCCAACCTTTGGCTGGTTGATAAAGGGAGCCGAGGTGTTAAAGAAAGGCAGTCGTTTTAGCCAACTTGACTTAGATCTTAAAAATATGGTGTTTATCCATGATGGGGAGACATTAGGTACTGGTCTTTTAGTTTTAACAGCACGAGATAAAGCTGGGGCTATATTGGATAATATTGAGCTTAACATTTCAGCGAAGTAGCATGATAAATTGGTGTTGGCTCGTATGTATTGTTATTGGAGGGCTGTTTTTTGCGAATTGCAGTAATTCTATTCCCGAAGTAGAGGTACCTCCCGTTGTTACAGATCGGGTTATTCAATTTTCTGGTATAGATTGGGTCGTACGTGCTACCAAAGATAAAAAGGAAGGACCAGGGCCGAATTTATTTTCGGCCTCTGATAAAAATGTGTGGGTGGATACCGAAGGACGCTTACATCTCAAGATAAGAGAGGAAGCGGGCTATTGGTATTGTTCAGGAGTAACAGCTAGGCGTTCTCTTGGTTATGGCAAGTATACGTTCTATGTCAATTCGGACATTACGAAATTGGATAAGAATGTAGTTGTAGGACTTTTTACCTATTTAGATGATGATCATGAAATCGATATCGAGTTTTCAAAATGGTCGATCGACGAAAATTTCAATGCACAATTTGTATCACAACCTTCGACAGTGACTGGCAATAAGGAGCGTTTTGATATTCTTCCCAACCTGGGGCCGACGGTACATTCCTTTGATTGGAGCGAGGAGGAGATAGCTTTTTCAAGCAGTTTCATGAATGATAAAGGCCATGAAGAGAGTATCTATGAGTGGATCTACAAGGGAAATCATGTTCCCAAAAAGAACAATGAGAAGCTGAAGTTAAATTTGTGGCTTTTTAAGGGACAGATGCCTGCTGATCTAAAGGAGCAGGAAATTGTGATTGACAGTGTGCATTTTGCAGCTGCTTAGGTACTGTTTTAAGGTGTTTTATTGTTGTTGTTCTTTTTGATAAATAAGTATAAATATGCATTTAGAAAATTTGAGAGTTGATATTTCCGAGACAGCTCGTGAAGCAGGTGAGAAGGCAGGAAGAGCCGTCGAAGCTAAATTATTGGAATTGCAGGCGTCGCAGGATGAGATACGTATTATTTTTGCGGCTGCTCCTTCGCAGGATTATATATTGGGTTATCTAACTCAGTCCAAAGAGATTGATTGGTCTAAGATCGTAGCCTTTAATATGGATGAATATATCGGTTTGCCCAATGGTGCTGAGCAGGCATTTTCAAATTATCTGGAGGATACAATTTTTAAGTTCGTGACACCTAAGGCTAAGTACTTTATTAACCCTTCTGGTACAGTTGATGAGGAGTTAGTACGTGTTACGGCACTTATAACTGAGAAGCCTATTGATGTAGTATGTCTGGGGATCGGTCAGAATGGACATATTGCTTTCAATGATCCACCCGTAGCAGACTTTGACGATCAGCAGGTTATCAAAGAAGTCGAGCTTGATCAGGTGTGCCGGATGCAGCAAGTTATTGATGGTTGTTTTGCTGACATCAAAGAGGTGCCGACTCATGCATTGACATTGACTATACCTACTATTATGAAGGCTTCTAGTCTGTACTGTGTAGTCGTGGGCGAGCATAAGGCTGAGGCGGTGAAGCATACCTTGTATTCCGAAATAAGTACGCTTTGGCCATCTACGATATTGCGGGAACACGTCGATTGTCAATTCTTTTTTGACGAAGCGGCCTGTCCTAAAGTATGAGTTTCTAGTTTAGATCTGTTTTAAGTTAAATGCATAGTTCGTCGAGACTGTGCATTTTTTTCTAAGAAAGCATACTTGTTAGTGATCCAAGAGAGGTAAAACTTTAATACTGATCTTGTAAACCTAGCTATTAATCGAATCATATATTATTATGTGGTTTTGATTATATTTATACCATGGATCAATGAATAACTTGAAAATGAAAAGAAGTACTTTGTTTCACCTATGTATGGTGATACTTTTTATTGCCTGTTCTAAGTCTGAACCAAAATCATATGAATACTGGAACAATCTAGTCTCCGAAAAGTATGAAGAAATAAATGCCTTAGTCCAGTCTGTCCCCTGTACAGATATTGAAGCGTTTGAAATTATAAAAAGGAATGGTTATTATCCTGTTCACTTTTCGGTAAGAAAGCAATTCGATAGACTTCAGGTCGAGTTGGAACAGCTCCAACAGGAAAGGAATATTGCATCGAGTAGAGAAGGGATGCTGAGCGATATTGGACCGAGGATACCCAATCATCCTCTTCGTAAAGTATGTGATAGTGGGAAAGCGAAACTTATATATGTCAAAGATCTTTCTATGGAAGAAATAGATTCCGAATTACCAGTTCGGTATAAAGAAATAAAAGCTTTCTATAAAGACGTTAGGTGTACGGATGCGAGCCAGTGGACTGGTCATTATATCTTTTCAGATTGCAAAATGGAAGCTATTGCTGTCCATAAAACTGATCGTCATGAGGAAATGCTTGAGAGAATAGATATTTATAATTTAATGAAGATGCGGAAAGCTGCTTCGGAGAATCTAAATTGTAATAAAACCTCGTCTAATAGTGTATTTTCAATAAAGCCAGTAGAATGTAGGGATGAAAAGCCCGTTGTGATAGAAAAATGATCCTGGATGTCTAGATCTTCTCCCACAGACCTCTCTTTTTGACTGTGTCAAGCCGATGCGTGTTGGAGTTGATTTCCAGATAGAGGCTGTCGGAGGTTTCTTTGAGCAATCCTATCTGATAGCCCCGATCAAATCCCATCTTTGAATTTGGATCAAAAAATGCATCTGTTCTTTTCCTTGCGATTACTTTCTCTGCAAAAGGATAGTGTCTGACTATCCAGTAATTATGTGGCGTGACCCGAATGACATATTTGCTGTTGCTTATCAAAGCGGTCCCAGATAGACCATCTTTTGTCACTTTGTAAAAAATCAGTACAGCGCCACCGACCAATGCGAGCAGTATTCCAAAAAAGAGGTTTTTTTGAGGGAATAGCATAAAGAGACCAAGAAAGCCTATTGCTGCAAAGGGGAGCGTCAAAAGTTCAATCGCTAGACTGATATCAAAGAAATAACGCAATAACAAGTCACCGAACATGATCAGAAGCATACCTGTGATCAGAGTTAACAATACTTTTTGCAATAATGTCAGTGACTTTTTTTTCATGAACAAGCTTTTTGCATTATTCAATTTAGCAAACTGTGTTCCAAAAAAGACATGTTTATCCTCTCAAATCATAGCAGAATGTACATGGGGTCATGTATGTGCTTTAGGTGCGCTAAATTTTTAGATTCGAAAGTAAAGTATCCAACTGTTCAAAGTCTACGGTCATGCCTTCTAAAAAGCCCATTTTGATTTCTGTTTCTAGGTCTTCAGCCGAATTATAGGTGAGTAGGATTTCTACGCTTACCCTATCTTCTTTCAGGACAAAAGTATTCTTCCATTCATTTTGGGGGAAGTCTGGGTTCAGTATACCGTTTTCGTCCGAAAAGCCGCCTTTCATCGTAAATGATTTATTGTTTTCGATCGAGATGAAGTCCGCTTTGCTCCAATGTTTTTCACCTTCGGGGCTCACCATAGCATAGAGCCAATGACCACCAGGTTGAAAATCCATCACTTTTGTTTCCGCACGCCATGGCTTTGGTCCCCACCATTGATCCAATAACTCAGATGTTGTCCATGCATTCCATACGAGCTGGAGGTCTGCTCTGAATTCACGGACCATACGGATTGTTTTTTCTTCTTTATTGACTGTGTAGTCAAATAGTAAGTTGTTTTTCATGTTTCTACTGTTTAATAAATTGCCCACCTTCATCAGGTTCCATTCTCGTAATAAAGTTAAGTGCCATCGTCATGCTTTGCAAATTAGAGAGAATTACTTGTCTTAGGACAAGATTCCAAATGGTAGCAGTAGGGATGCCCAGCCTATACCTTGGTATAGGAATTGCTATACAGATCATCAAAAGTGGGGAACAATGGGCGCCATAATTCACCACAGAAAGTAATATGAATCACAATTTACGTATGAAAGTAATATTAATACTATTGACGATAATAGGTGGCGTAGTCACTTTATCCTGTAGCAATACCGGAAAACAAGCTGTCGCGACAAAAGAAGTGAGCGAAAAGATAGGCAGAACCGAAACTGACGAAGGAATTCAGGAGCCGACCGTAAGTGGACACCATAGAGTCGAAGAGGCCAACATCATCAAGAGTCTCCCGGTGAAAAATTTTGTTATCATTGATTCAACTAATTTTGATAATTATCAGGAAGAAGGTGTCTCGGACGATGCTTTTATCAAAAAGATAAAGTTCCAAACGTCCAATAGCAGTGCTGCGCATTTCAGAATAAGATATAGCGTGCCTTTTTCCAAAAATTTCAGCGCCATCGTTATTACCTATAGGGATGGGGAGCATGAACTCATTACGACCTTAGTCACCTTAGATAAAGATGGGCATATTATTGATCAGTTGGATATTGCTTATGACGAGGTTGCCGAATCTGCGTTTAGCAAAGTCGGTAAGTTTGAGAAAGACCGGATCAGCGTTCAAAGCTGGAACTATATGAATGAAGTGCCTACGCATGAAGAGAACGTATTTTTGGTGCTGGAGACTGGAAGGCTTAAACCCCTGTAAAATTGTTTTTACATTCTTAATGTAGAAGGGGGGGCGTTGTGGGTTCTCATCCCTTGGTCCTACGAAATAAGTATAGTAAGAGCTGTATTCGACGGCATTGCTATAAACGAAAAAAAGTCCAACTTTCGTTGAACTTTTTCGGTCTTTGCGGAGAGAGTGGGATTCGAACCCTATATTTAACCTCTTTATTATCAGTGTTATATTTTTGTTTTCAAAAAATGTACACCTATTTGTATGCCTTTTCTACTATAGAAGTCCAGTCTGGAGTAAAGAAACAAATATCCACTAGAGCCTTTTTTTCTATACAGCCTATATTGATAAATTCAATGAATGAAAAGATGCCATCTGGGTTTATTAATGACCAGGAAGTAAGTAAGATTTTGAAAATTTGATTGTTATCCTGATTACATTTGATAATCAGCTATTTTAAAAATAATGCTACAATAAGTGTTGTCAATGAAACTATGATGAATCCAATTGGATAGTAATCATCAACTTTAGTATTCCACTGAACTTTTTTGTTGTATATGTCTGATTTAATTTTATATATACCACTTGAAACTCCTAGAATGATTAGTATTATAAATAAGCCTAATCTTGCCCACCAATAAATTGAAACCCCAAAGAAAGTCACTGAAAACAAGAGAATAGTGCAAATAATAAATAAGAATTTTATCATTTGCAAATGACCTCTATTTACTTCATCAAATGAAGTAGATTTTAAGTTTGTGTGTTTAAGGATATAATATCCTTGTGTTAGGCCATTTATACTTGCTGTTACTGTCCAAAGTGAAATTAAGGTAAGGATTAAATACATGATTAAATATTAGTTGGTGTAAAATAAATAAAAATTATAAACATAAGGCAATAATGTGAAGCTGTTGTCCTTACTGCTTCATATATCATTCAATGTGATTTACTTGTTTTTCATGTTGTCAGTAAATCATGTTTTGTTGTTCAGCAATGTTTGAATCATGACAAGTTTATATATATTGTGCAAATATAGGAAGTTATCTTTTATGATAACCAAGTAGTTGTCAAATATGGTAACCTTTGTTCATTGGTGTGTGCAATGGACAAAAATGAGCTTCAAATACTTATTGGAAAACGTATAAAACAATTGCGGGAATCTAAGAATATGTCCCAGATTGAGTTAGCTTCATTGTGCAATTTTGAAAAATCTAATATGAATAGGTTAGAAGCTGGAAATACTAACCCTACTATTTTTACACTATATATAATAGCTGAAAACTTAAATGTGCCACTGATTGAGTTAATTGACCTAAACATTTGATTTTTTTTTATCAAATTTATGGTATCAATCAATGTAAATTCTAAAGCTGCAACCTTGCAACTTGTTTTTTTATTCTATAAATAGCTTAATTTTAAAATCCTTAATGTTAGTTTGATTCCTATCAAGAGAGATCAGCTTTTTCTCATTTTTCAGGCCTGTAACACAATATTGCTCAGCAATGGACTTGTGAAAATGCTTATAAAAGGTTGATTTTATTCTTGAAAAGTGAACATACAGAGCATCTTTGTTATTAACAACTTGTAGAACTGTCTCTCTTATTTTATCCCAATTGTTTTGATTAGAAATATTTTTATAAATGCCTAGAAGTTCAGTTTCATATTTATTTATATTGTTTAGCTCAATGCCTTCTGGATGTAATAGGAATAGAAAGTAGATGGATTTTGTTAGATGACTTAGCTTGATTTCAGTATTATTAAAGTCTGTCAACACTATTCTGTTGTCATGTTGGATTTCCAACCTACTAACAATTTCGAAACCATTGTTGATTTGTATATATTGTTGTAACAATGGAAGGATAGTAAAGAGTTTACCTTGCTCTTGAAGTAAAAGTAGTTTTTCATTAATTACCTTTATATGCTCTTCTGTTTCATGTTCTAAAGGTGTATCATCGTGGTTATTAACTATTCTTGGGGAATAAAGTATTTGAGATCTAGTTTCACTTAGATAAATGCACTCTAGTGTTGTCTTTGCAAATAATAGAGATTTTTTTTCCGAATAGCTTAGTAGAAAATTAGATAAGAATTCAAAATCGTGATCTTCACTAAAATAACAAACTTCCTCTTCTGAATATTTCTTTTTGACTGCAATGAACCCACTTTTTAGATGCAAAGGTAGGTTAAAGTAAAGAAGGATTGTATCTAAAAATGATGTGTAGTGAGATTGAAAATTAGCTGTATTTGGAAAATAATATGATCTTATGTCAGGATCCAATTCGTAATCACTATTTAGCAGTATGAATTTTAAATTAGCTTTCTTAGCTAATAACCTTATATTATTAGCATTCTCTTTGACCCAAGTACTTTCTCCAAAATACAATAGATGATCATCAACTATGTTTGTTACAGGATAATCAAATATTGGTGCTTTTTCTAGCCTTTCTTTTATATTCAACATGATGTATAATGCAAAATACAAAAATCAATATTAAAATTGACGATAATTGTTCTTTGCAAGGTTGCATTTGTTGTGATAAAGGCTATTTACTTAATGAATAAGCTAGTAAATATTTAAAAAATACTGTTTCAGATATTAGATGCATTGGTGAGCATTCCTCTTCTTGATATTTTTAATATCAAAATTCACCAAGAGCAAATAATTTTATAATAGGTGAATAAGTCTTTGATATGAATTATTCACCTTTATCTAGCTAATAGGAGCTTGCTTGAATTTGATTTTCTATGATATTGGCAAATTGTTTGCCAGTAGGAATTTCTTCTTCTGTATAAACATATTTGTGAGCAAGTGTAACTATTTCTCCTGTCTCTTTGATAGTGTATTCATATTCTTCACAGTCAATTTTTACAACAGAACCATTGAGTTGAGAACCTACTAGTGCTTGGGAGGTTAATTCATCAAAAGTGGATGAGATGAAGCATTTCTTTGCAGTGGCATAAAATAATCCTGTAGATTGACTTCTTACCATTTCAATCCCACCTTGGATTTCTAACAAACAAAAGTCTTTGCCTGTGTCAGTTGTAAGTTTTTTGTAGTTGATAATTGTTACCATTTTTTTAGTTTTTGAGTTTGAAAAATTTATATATGATACTCCAATAGAATTCATCAATATTTACTATGGAGGCCGGAAATTTATTTTCGTAATCTGAAGAAAGGGGGGATGTTTTCTTTTTTTAATGGGTGGGGGTACTTGTTCTAGGTGATTGACGTAAAAATTTTTTTAAGAAAAATAGTTGCCCTCCATTTCAGGAGGGCTTTTTTAACTCAAAAACCAATGATATTTGCTATTACCATTTAGTGCCTGTTGTACTCCCTGAATAAAATCAAATGAGTTTAAGTTTCTGTCAAAGAAAGTGTCTATATAGTTGCTTTTATTAGCTTGGGTAAGTAGATTATAGACATTCCATAAATTTATATTGCCATTGGAATCTTTGCAAAAACTTTCATCTTTGTAGTAATCTTTTGAAATAGAGTTTATTATATTGTCGTTGATTAGAAGGTCTGGTAATTCTCTTTTTTCTTCTCTTGGTAAATATTGGTATAATTTACTTCTACCAATTAAAGTTGAGAACTGGTGCTCTGTTAAATAATCATCTAATAGGTTTTTCATGGAATTGAAATGTCTAAAAGCATCATAATTATCTATCATTTTCATTATGGAGGCCTCTAGCTCAAACAGATTATTGATTTTTAACTCGTTTATAAATCCATCAGATGAGACACACATGTTGCAACATACTTTGTTTTGAAAGCCAATAAATATTTTAAACTTTTGAAGAGTTTTCTTGCTGTGTAGGTTTTCGCTACTATAATTCCTAACTCCCCCAATTGATAGTTGAATTTCGTTACCATTGATAACCTCTTTAACATCGGGAATGTTTATAATAAATGCCATTCTTTCATAGTAGATGGTTTTTTCGTGATTTAATAAATCTTTGGTGTTCTTGTGAATTGCATCTGGTGTTCTTCCTTTTATTTCGTGGGATACCCTTATTTCAGGATCATTAATGCTTAAATTTCCAAAACACCTTGATATTACGTCAAATGTTGTATCAATAAATTCACTATGTGAGATCAATCTCTCATTGTCTTTTGAAAATACAGGGATGATACATTCATTTTGTAGGTGATCCATAGCTATCTCTATGGTGTTAGCTTCAATAAATGGCTTATGATTTGATTTAATTCTTACGTCGAGTTGATTTTGGTTGAAGTTATTGTCTAATGATGCTATTGTGGGTAGAAAACTCTGTTCTATCACTCTATTTTGTAATAAATTCATACTATTAATTGATTATAGTGTTTTTAGTTAGTTGTTTCTTTCTGATTTCATAGTCTGCTAGTAAATCTTGTGATGTATTTGGGTAAGTTTTATACAGCTCGTATAAATTTTGTATACTACTGCAACTTTGAATCTGATTGTATAAATCCTGTAAAGCTATATTCTCTGTTTTAATACCTGTATTAATACAACACCATTCTATTATTTTGTTACCAATTGATGCATCTAATAATAGGTTTGATTTATCATTAAATAATCCTGTTCTATCTTTACTGGCTGTTGCTCTATGGTTGGAGTTAAGTTCTAACACAATCGTGAACTCGTAGTCTATTCCTTCTCTTTGGATAGCTTTTAATCCAATTTTTTCAGGTATGTTTTTTCCATCTTTTTGATTGATCACATAGTCCTGTTTAGTTCTCATGGTAACTATGATGTGAGTAGGAGATTGTAATATATAATCAATAAATTTTTTATGTCTTGGAGTTACTTTATTCCAATTTGTGAAAGAGTTGCCAAGTAATGTAGCGTGAAATTCTAATAATTCATCCCAACAAGGGGATATACTATCAATAATTATCACCTCTTGGTCTGAATGCTCACAAACTTTTATAGCTTCTATGTATTTTTCAGGTGTGAACGGAGGAGATAAAGATATAACATTGTAGTCACCAAGATGGGAGTATAAGTCTGCACTCCCATTTTCTGTATCAATGATGCATACTTTAGACAGGTTGTTTTGTGATAGACCTTTTGCAATTAAGATACTTGAAAATGTTTTGCCACTACCTGCAGTACCTTGTAAAGCAAGTTTTATTTTGGTTGATTTCCTTTCTGCTTTTCTTATCATCATAACTTAATTTTTTTTAATATAAATGTTTAGATTTTTTAAGATGTACTAGTTCGTAGATCTAGATGTACCAGGAGTGAAATGGAGTTATAATAATCTAATAATTCTCGTCTTCTTGGTTAGTTTGATAAAATAAAAAATCCCTACACAGGATATGTAGGGATTGTATGAGGTGAGATTTTTTTTTATTTACCTTATAGTAGTATTTATTTTTTCTCACCTTCTTCTGGAGTAAACTTGGTTTTTTTTTGCTCCGATTTCATCTTTTTTAAAGCCATTCTTGTCTACTAGAAGAAGTTCTATTATGAGCTTTGGAAGTTGGGTATCATCTAGTCGATTAACTCTTGGCTCTTGGCCTAATAGATATTTCTTTATTACACTTAAGTTGTTATTTATAAATGATGAAATATGTGGTTCATTAATAACTTTTTGTTGTATAATATCAAGTGAGTTCAATCCTTTATCCCACACTTCTGATGTTGCCAATAACATTTTCTCTAGTTCTAGTAGAATTTTTTTACCTTTTTCCTGCTCTTCAAACTCTTTTACCAGTGAATTATCCTGATCTTCTCCCGTTACCATCTCTATTTTACGTGTTTTAGAGTCTTGCAGATCCTTTGCTATATTGTTTTTTATTAGCTCTTTTAGTTTTGGCTTTGATAAGTTTAAAGTTGAATTAGCAATACAATCTTCAATTAAATTGTTCAGCTTCGTTGTAGATAATTTTTTATCCTCTATATAAAATGAAGTATCACAAAGGGCTAACTTTGTTTTTTCAACTAGTTCTTTATCACTTAAAACTTTGCCTGAGTTTTGTGTTTTAACTTTATCTATCGATATCTGAATACACTTTTGAATATCAGATGGGGACTTTAAGCCTCTGTAGATTTGTTCATATGTGTTGATGTCAACTAAACTACATGTGGTAAACTGATTAAAAAGAGCAGCCCATAAAACAAATGTTCCAATGCTACCACAAAAAAAATTATCCTGTAAATATTTGTCTCCGTATTCAAATGAGAATTTCTCAAAATGAACGACGTCTAATGGGGTTGTGATTGTTACTGCTCTTGTTATTATTTCGTGTTGTGTTGTTGCAGTCTTAAAGATTGTACACCATTTGTTATAGGTGTCCTTTAACAACTTAAATTCTTTATTGACATCGGAGTATTTACAATATTTATTTTCTATTAGTCCTGTATCCACTATTTGTTCTTCAATAGGCTTTAAGAATGCTTTGTGTTTTACACTATCAATAAATAGAGCATCATCAAATATGATATGTACTTTTCCTTTGTTTCTTTGTCTGCCTATAGTTTGTAGCAATTTGATATAGCCTTGACTTGAATAAATATTGTTGAGAATCACTTTTCTTGAGCTAGGTAGTATGACAATTAATTCGTGATCTGGATGTGTTATATTGTTTCCTGTTGTAAAAGTTGTTCCAATATTTAATAGGGTAGGATCATATGATTTTTTGTTTCTATCTTGACCAATACAGATGTTAATCTGTTTTGATGTTTTTAATTTTGCTTCAATAATATTCTTTCTAATTTCTTGAGCTAGAGATTTTGTAGGTGTAATTATGTCTATGTGACTACTTGTCATTGATTTTATTAACTTTTCGATGACATAATCAAAACTTTTTATGCTTGTGTCAGAAACAATATGTAAATGTAGATCACTTAAGTTTTTCCTCTGTTCTCTTTCATTTTCAAATATTAATATGTTGTTATCTGTTAATTCAGCCAAATATTTCAATACGACTTTAGATACCTCTGAGAATGTCGCAGAAGCACAATAAATTTTCTTTATTATATCTTTAAACCTCCACAGTTTTTGAATGCTGGTTTCATTAAATAACTCAATAGACTCATGGATCTCGTCAATGATTAGTACTAGTTTTCTATCGTTTTCTTTTGAAATGGTTAAAATATCATGAAGGTAATCTAATCTTTTAGCAGATGGAAAAGCTTGTTTCTCTATACCAGTAGAAAGCAATAGATGTGTAGTTAACAGATGAACTTTATGAGTTGTTACATCAAATTTAACTCCTTTATCTATATCATCTATAGTTAAAATTTGTTTTTTAGTTATGGACGTGTCTTTAAGTATATTATTGTGGTATTCTTTTATTAGTGAGTGGAAAGGAGCTGAAAGTAATACAATATTGGTTGGGTCATTTAAATGCTTTTCGATAAGCTTAATAAGACTGTAAGACTTTCCTAATCCTAACCCGATATTTAATACTGTAGTATTAGAATCTTCAATACTTCCTGATTTTGGTGTTATTTCAGTGTAGTCTATAAATTCTGTAGTAGGGTTAGGAGTAAGAATGTCTTTACTAATGTGAAATTGAGTACAGTCAAAGTCTGCTGTTTCTATTTTTTTATACTTTATAGAATGTGTTTTTGGTGATACTGGAATTTTCATGTAATAAGTATATGCTTAATTACAAGTTTATATTTTATTTTTCACTATTTCTATAGCCTCCACTACTTTTTTATCCATGATTTCTGCATAATATTCTTGTGTCATAGTTATTCTGGAATGACCTAATAACTTGGATACAATTTCAATGGGTATGTCATTATACAAAAGTACAGTAGTAGCAAAGGTTTTCCTTGCTACATGATGGGTTAAGGTTTTGTTTATACCAACAATGAATGCAACTTCCTTTATGTATACATTAAATTTTTGATTGGAAATATTAGGAAAACAGATATCGGAGTCGCTTTTTTTATATTTTTCTATAATTTCTTCGGCTCTTGGTAATAAGGGTACAAATATAGATTTGTTGGTTTTCTGCCTAATCATCTTAATGATCCTGTTTCCCTGTATTTGCATGATGTGTTCTTCGGATAGATTCTGCATCTCATTAAATGCTAACCCTGTGTAGCAACAGAATACAAATAGATCTCTTATATAATTCAACTTCTCTTGGTTGAAATTAAACTCTTCCAGTTTCCTTAACTCAAATTGATTAAGATATATGATGTCCTTTTTGTGACGTTTACTCCTATATAAAGTAAATGGATCTTTTTCTATAAAATCCATACTTACAGCTAGCCTTATAATTTTTCTTAATCTCTGAATAGTTTTTTGAATTGTATTGGTTTTAAAGGACTTTTCGGTTTTAAGATATAAATCAAAGTCGTATAGAAAGTTTAGGTTCAATTCTTTTAGCCTAATGTCCTTTTTTGAGTATTGGAACTTGATATACTCCAGAACGTGATTTTCTGTTTGTTGGTATTTTTCTAATGTAGTAATGGCAACATCAATATTTACCAGGGCTTTCATTTTATTGTTATGTAGGTTGAATGCTTCTGAAATGAATTTATCCTCCTTAATATTTTCACCTTTGAATTGTGAATATATCATATCAACATCTATTGAATCTTTTCTATGTAGTTGCAGGAAAATAAAACCTTGATTGATCTTGTTTTTAATAATGCTGAGCTGATTGTTGATAATTGAATTTTCTTGATTGTTTGGAATTGCTACCTGTTTCTTGTTGTTCCAATTCTTTGGATTAATAAATAATCCGGTTGAAAATTCTTTTCTGTAGCTATTATAAGTTATCCTGCATCTAATTGGGCAGATACCTTTTACATTGGTTCTGGTCTTCATTAAAAGGAATAGAATTTTTATCATTGTATAATTTATTAGTTAACCGTATATGAATTTTATGACATTATTGCAAAGGGGATATTATGATGAGGATGACTACGAAAGTGATCTAAGGCATCAGGAAAGTGTTGATGAACTATTAAATAGGCCTTTTGGGGAGGTTTTGTCTGATTTCTTCTTAGGTTTGGTAATTCTAGGCTTAATAGTTTTTGGATTTATAATTTTTAGAGATAAGATAAAATCTAGGAAAGTGTTCAAATGGCTATACATAATCTATGCAATTACACTTTCTGTTTTCTTCTTCAAATATTTTGGGATATTTCTATCTATAATTATGAAAAATATTTTGTGGATAGGGTTGGGGATATATTTAATCTATCACAATAGGGCATTTATCGCAAAGTATATAAAGGAAAATATACTCAATATTAAAGGAGAGGACAGGGAAAAATAATGTACACCTAGAAATTTTTATGTACACCTATTTGTATTCCTTCATGAGTAGGAAGTATACCCTGCGGGTTCTCATCCCTTGTTTTGTACAGTAAGAAAATCTGGTGCTATATGATAGGCTTTTGCTATAAACAAAGAAAGTCCAACTTTCGTTGAACTTTCTTTTAGTCTTAGCGGAGAGAGTGGGATTCGAACCCACGGTACCGTTTCCAGTACGACAGTTTAGCAAACTGTTCCTTTCGGCCACTCAGGCATCTCTCCCTGTTTCGACAGTGCAAACATAAGGCAAAAAAATCATTATACAAATTTTAAATGCCGTTTTTTTGATATTTTTTAGTCTTTAAATATTAACCTATTGATGCTCATTTATTTATTGTAAAACATCTTTTTTCTTGCTCAAATCGTAATCTATGCGTACATGATAAATACTCATCAACATGTTTTTGAAAATATGCGCGACATCACTGATGTCCTTCATCGTTATGTTCGCATTTTCGAATTGCTTTTGCATGAGTTTGTGCTCAATGATTTTGTCGACAAGGTTACTGATAGAGTCTTTTGTCGGCTCTTTTAGAGCTCGTGCGGCAGCTTCTACCGAGTCTGCTACCATGAGGACGGCTGTCTCTTTGGAGAAGGGGATGGGCCCTGGGTAGTGGAATATCGTCTCGTCTACCAGCTTGTCCGGGTTGTCACGAAGAAATTCGTTATAGAAATAGTCCACACGTGTGGTACCATGGTGCGTTTTGATGAAGTCTATTATTACTTCTGGCAGTAGATTGCGCTTTGCTATTTCTATACCTTTAATCACATGCGAAATGATGATTTGTGCACTTTGCTCCGAAGTCAGCTCCTCATGGGGATTAACCCCATTTTTTTGGTTTTCGATAAAGTAAAGCGGATTGATCATCTTTCCAATATCGTGATACAGTGCTCCCGCTCGGATTAACAGGGGATTTCCTCCAATTTTGTATACAGCAGCTTCTGCAAGGTTAGCGACTTGTAATGAATGCTGAAAAGTCCCAGGTGCCTTTAGCGAAAGTTCACGTAGCAGTTTGGAGTTACTGTTTGTGAGCTCCATGAGGGTTAGGTCCGATACGATGCCAAATAGTTTTTCGAAGGCATAGATGAGTGGATAGGCCAGAAGTGTGAGACCTACGCTGACAATAAAAGGTGTAATGTCATTCCAGTAAATGTTACTGACAGAGCCATTCCTTGTCAACACGAGCCCGATATATCCAATGATATAAGTGGCCAGTATGAGCAAGCTCGAAATCAGAAATTGTTCGCGCTTGACCATTGTTCGGATACTGTATATCGCAACCAAACCCGACATGAATTGTAGGAAGACAAAATCATAACTGTTGGGTACAAACAGGGCCGCAATCAATACCATCAACAAATGTATATTCAATGCTACGCGGGTATCAAATAGAATCCTGAAGATAATAGGTACACCACAGTAAGGAATAAAATATAGACTCGATATACGCATATTGATTGCCCAAGAAAGTACGCCAAGCATAGCGAGGATCACAATGAAAATAATGACAAGAAGCCTGTTGTTATC
Source organism: Sphingobacterium paucimobilis HER1398 (assembly GCF_000416985.1). Classification (GTDB taxonomy): domain Bacteria; phylum Bacteroidota; class Bacteroidia; order Sphingobacteriales; family Sphingobacteriaceae; genus Sphingobacterium; species Sphingobacterium paucimobilis. The sequence goes on along the minus strand of NZ_ATDL01000018.1, from coordinate 110,738 downwards.
ATAGATTTGTCGTCTAAAGTAGTACAAGAAGACCATTAGCAGCGTCATGGCTAATCCTACAAGTAAAAATTGACCTAGCGCTACGTAGTTCTTGTTACCGGTGATCTTGGCTTCATCTTCAAATACTTTGCGTAAAGACTCGAGTTTCTGATAGGTGTCGTTATTTACAATCTTGTCCCGTTCGGCAATCAGTTCGCCTTTTTGGACCATACCTCTGGTGCTGGATATATTGCTCAATGCCGTTTGTTCGACTTTGTCTGTCAGTGATTCGTTGTATATCAAGTTGACCGTAATATAGTTTTTGAGAACCTCTACAAACCATTTCTTTCTGCTGATATCTCTATCTCTGTCTAGGTTTGACTTGACATATTCGTAAGCGGTTTCGATGGTAAAACAGTCAACTGTGTTTTTTTGAGAAGCGACATTATTATTCAGTAAGGTGAAATTGTAATTGGCATCGGTCTCGTTCAGTTTTTCACTTTCTGTGCCCTTAGTTTGATAGCGGTTATTTAGCGAGAGGACTCCTCGGTTGTAAATCGCACTTAATAATTCAACGCCCTTTTTTTTGTAATCGTCTATTTTAAGTGAAGGAACCGTGTCCATCTGGCTGCTTTGCCATTTTTCTGCAAGATCGGTGGTGAACTGATCCACCTGTTCTTTACTGACCGAAGTGTTGAGATTGTAGATGGGTTGGACTGTTTTGAGTATCTGTTGTTTATCCTTGTCGAGCTCTTCTTTGGTTTTTAAAACAGCAAAATTATACGGGGAAATAAGATTGTCGTGGTTCCAGGGTTTCCCTTTTTGAAATTCATACTCGAAACGAGGTTGTTTGGGGAGAAAAAAACATATCAATAATACGGTAGAAACGACCATGCCGTATCTAAAAAGTAGTGAGTTACTGTTTAGCTTAGAGGTTATGTAATTAATCTTGAGTTTTGCCACCTTTATTGTGTTTTTGTTGAAGTCCTGGTACAAAAGTAATTATTATTCGTCATTTTCGCTTTAGATTCCCTGTCGGTTTCTTATTCTGATGAACGGCTCCGATTTTGTCTTGGCAAATACAAAGCATTTTAATTAGGTTTGTAGAAGGATCAACTATATTATAAATACAATGTCAAATAATAAACGATTGGTAGCACCATCGATACTTGCAGCAGATTTTGCGAATCTTGAAAAAGATATCACTATGATCAATAATAGTGATGCCGATTGGTTTCATGTTGATATTATGGATGGGGTGTTTGTTCCCAATATTTCATTCGGTTTTCCGGTCATGCAGGCCGTGGCCAAACATGCGAGGAAACCTTTGGACGTGCATCTGATGATTGTAGATCCAGATCGTTATCTTCAAGCGTTTAAAGATAGTGGCGCATCTATTATCACGGTTCATTACGAAGCTTGTACACATCTACATCGTACATTGTCGGCTATTAAAGAACTGGGCTGTCAAGCCGGGGTCGCCCTTAATCCCCATACACCTGTACAGTTTCTTAAAGATATTATAGCCGATATCGATATGGTGTGCATTATGTCCGTTAACCCTGGGTTTGGAGGTCAAAAATTTATAGCCAATACTTATTCGAAAATAAAAGAACTCAGGCAGCTGACAGCAGGGGTCAACGACAACTTGCTTATCGAAGTCGACGGAGGGGTGACCTTGAGCAATGCCGCGCAGCTTGTAGAGGCAGGAGCAGATGTATTGGTCGCAGGATCGTTTGTGTTTAACGCTTCAAGTCCTACAGACGCAATTCACGAATTGAAGAATATTGAAGGACCAGCACAGATGGTATAAGGCAGTGTTGCGCCTGTACGGATCATGTCAAAAGCAATTCCTTTTATAATGGAGTTGCTTTTTTTGAAGGGGAGTATTTATTTTATACAGCCATATTTTATAACAAACCGAGCTTGGTGTTTAGAATAATTCCAAATTACCTAATCAATTGCCTAAATTATATTTAAAGGCTGATTTTTATTACTTTTGCCTCGAAAAAAATAAAGATTATTGCTAAATAGTTAATGAAAGGCAGTAGGATTTAAAATTGTATCTAAATAGCCTCAAAAACATAGAAAACTAAAGATGAGTATTTACAACGATTACATATCAGAAACTGAAGAGAGAAAAAATATAGGATTACATCCAAAACCAATTGATAGTGCAGAGTTGACAGGTGAGGTTATTGCACAGATCAAAGATCCTAACCATGCGGATAGAGCTGAATCGTTACGATTATTTATCTATAATACACTGCCAGGCACAACTCCTGCGGCAGGTGTAAAGGCAAAGTTTTTAAAAGAGATTATTTTAGGAGAAGCTACAGTTCCTGAGATTACGACAGCATATGCTTTTGAATTGTTGTCTCATATGAAAGGGGGACCTTCTATTGAAGTTCTCTTGGATTTAGCCCTAGGGAGTGAAGAAGTTGTCGCAAAACAAGCAGCCACTGTTCTTAAAACACAAGTATTTTTATACGATGCCGATACAGCTCGTTTAAAAGAAGCTTATGACAATGGCAATGCTACTGCGAAAGATATTTTAGAAAGCTATGCAAAAGCGGAATTCTTTACGGAACTACCTGCTGTTGCAGAAGAAATAAAGGTAGTCACCTATATCGCTGCTGAAGGGGATATATCTACAGATTTATTGTCGCCAGGTAATCAGGCGCACTCGCGTTCGGATCGTGAATTACACGGCAAATGTATGATTACGCCTGAGGCACAAGAGGAAATTCGTGCTTTACAAGCACAATACCCAGATGCCAGCGTGATGTTAATTGCTGAAAAAGGCACAATGGGGGTGGGGTCTTCGCGTATGTCGGGAGTTAATAACGTGGCTTTATGGACAGGTAGACAGGCTTCACCTTATATTCCATTCGTAAATATTGCTCCGATCGTGGGCGGTACAAATGGTATTTCTCCGATATTCTTGACGACGGTGGATGTAACTGGTGGTATCGGGATTGATTTAAAAAACTGGAAGAAACAAGTTGATGCGAACGGTGACGTAGTACGTAACGAAAATGGGGATCCTGTTTTAGAGGAAGTCTATTCGGTCGCAACAGGAACTGTTTTAACAATCAATACCAAGACTCAAAAGCTATATAATGGCGAACAAGAATTAATCGATATCTCCAGATCTTTGACTCCTCAAAAAATGGAGTTTATCAAAGCAGGGGGGTCTTACGCTATTGTTTTTGGAAAAAAAATCCAAACATTTGCTGCGCAGACACTAGGTGTTACAGCTCCCGTGGTCTTTGCACCGTCAAAGGAAATTTCGAATGACGGTTATGGGTTGACAGCCGTTGAGAAGATTTTCAATAATAACGCTGTTGGCTCTACTCCAGGAAAAGTATTACATGCAGGCTCTGATGTTCGTGTCAAAGTAAATATTGTAGGATCTCAGGATACGACAGGATTAATGACCTCACAGGAGCTGGAAGCGATGGCTGCTACAGTTATTGCACCTACTGTAGATGGAGCATACCAATCTGGATGCCACACGGCATCCGTTTGGGATAAGAAAGCACAAGCCAACATTCCTAAGTTGATGAAGTTTATGAATGATTTTGGGGTGATTACAGCACGTGACCCTAAAGGATCATATCATTCGATGACGGATGTTATTCACAAAGTATTAAATGACATTACTGTTGACGAGTGGGCTATTATTATCGGTGGTGACTCGCATACTCGTATGTCTAAAGGGGTTGCTTTTGGTGCCGATTCTGGTACGGTAGCTTTAGCTTTGGCGACAGGTGAGGCTTCTATGCCGATACCTGAGTCTGTGAAAGTAACCTTCAAGGGTACGATGAAAGAACACATGGATTTCCGTGATGTAGTTCATGCGACTCAATCCCAGATGTTGAAGCAGTTTGACGGTGAAAACGTATTCCAAGGTCGTATTATTGAAGTTCATATCGGTACATTGTTGGCGGATCAAGCCTTTACATTCACGGATTGGACGGCAGAAATGAAAGCCAAGGCATCTATCTGTATTTCTCAAGATGATACCTTGATTCAGTCTTTAGAGATTGCGAAGTCTCGTATCCAGATCATGATCGACAAAGGTATGGACAATAAAAACCAAGTGTTGCAAGGTTTGATTGACAAAGCTGATAAGCGTATCGGAGAGATCAGGTCCGGCATTAAGCCAGCTTTACAGCCTGACGACAATGCAAAATACTATGCAGAGGTTGTTATCGACTTAGATATTATTGAAGAGCCGATGATTGCAGACCCAGATGTAAATAATGCGGATGTTTCTAAGCGTTATACGCACGATACTATCCGCGATTTAACATTCTATGGCGGCGAAAAGAAAGTCGATCTAGGTTTCGTAGGGTCGTGTATGGTTCATAAGGACGATTTAAAGATTGTTTCTCAAATGTTGCGTAATGTAGAGAAGCAACAAGGGGTAGTGCAATTCAATGCTCCATTGGTTGTTGCAGCACCTACCTATAATATCATCGACGAGCTGAAAGAAGAGGGCGATTGGGAGTACTTGCAAAAATACTCGGGTTTTGAATTTAGCGATGCGCTACCAAAATCTACTGCACGTACAGAATACGAGAATATTATGTATTTAGAACGCCCAGGCTGTAACTTATGTATGGGTAACCAGGAAAAGGCTGCCAAGGGTGATACGGTAATGGCTACGTCAACGCGATTATTCCAAGGTCGTGTGGTAGAAGATAGAGATGGTAAAAAAGGGGAGTCTTTATTGGCATCTACGCCTGTAGTTGTATTGTCTGCTATTTTGGGACGTATCCCAAATATAGAAGAGTACAAAGCTGCAGTGGAGGGTATTAATTTGACCAAGTTTACGCCAATGTCGGTGAAGTAATCAAACATCTAAATATGTGATTTGGATATTCCAAATTACTGATAAAAACCAAAAGAGACCACCGAAAAGTGGTCTCTTTTGGTTAGGCAAAAGGTGTATGGATTTAGTTAGAATGATTTTAAATAGATTAGTTGACAATATTTTGAAAATCAATTCTAAAAATAATTAGTAAATTGTATAAAATTGATTTAAGTAAGAACGAAATAATATATTATGGCTTTTGATATTGAAATGATTAAGAAAGTTTATTCGCAGTATGATGAGCGTATTAAAGCAGCTCGTCAGATTGTTAATAAACCATTGACACTTTCTGAAAAAATTTTATACACGCACCTTTGGAGCGGAAACGCCACAGAGGCTTATGAGCGAGGTAGATCGTATGTAGATTTTGCACCGGATCGCGTAGCGATGCAGGATGCTACAGCTCAAATGGCTCTTTTGCAGTTTATGCAAGCTGGTCGTGCCAAAGCGGCAGTACCTTCAACAGTACACTGTGATCACTTGATCCAAGCTAAAGAAGGTGCGGATAAAGATTTGGCTCGTGCTAAAAGCGAAAGTTCTGAAGTGTTCAATTTCTTAAGTTCGGTTTCTAATAAGTACGGTATAGGATTCTGGAAACCTGGAGCAGGTATTATCCATCAAGTTGTTTTGGAAAACTATGCGTTCCCAGGTGGATTGATGATCGGTACGGACTCGCATACGGTTAATGCTGGCGGTCTAGGTATGGTAGCGATAGGTGTAGGTGGTGCTGATGCCTGTGATGTGATGGCAGGTTTGCCATGGGAACTGAAGTTTCCTAAGTTGATCGGCGTTAAGTTGACAGGAAAATTGACTGGCTGGGCTGCTTCTAAAGATGTAATCTTGAAAGTCGCAGGTATATTGACCGTAAAAGGTGGTACAGGCGCTATCGTAGAATATTTTGGTGAGGGGGCGGAGTCTCTGTCTTGTTCGGGTAAAGGAACTATCTGTAACATGGGTGCAGAAATTGGTGCTACTACTTCTACATTTGGTTATGACGCAGCTATGGAACGTTATTTACGTGCCACTGGCCGTGCTGATGTAGCTGATGCTGCCAATGCCATTAAAGAACACTTGACAGCGGATCCAGAAGTATATGCCAACCCTGAGCTTTATTTCGACCAAATAATTGAGATTAATCTTTCGGAGTTAGAGCCTTCATTAAACGGTCCTTTCACTCCCGATTTATACACACCTGCATCGCGTATGCGTGAGGAAGCTCAAAAAAATGGGTGGCCTACTAAGGTAGAGTGGGGATTGATCGGTTCTTGTACCAACTCTTCCTACGAGGATTTGGCACGTGCAGCTTCTATTGCTCGTCAGGCTGTTGAGAAAGGCTTGGTTACCAAGGCTGAGTTTGGTATTAATCCGGGTTCAGAACAGGTACGCTATACAGCAGATCGCGATGGGTTGTTGAAGACTTTTGAAGATTTGAATGCTACAATCTTTACGAATGCCTGTGGGCCATGTATTGGAATGTGGGATCGTGCAGGTGCTGATAAGCAAGAAAAGAATACCATTGTACACTCTTTCAATCGTAACTTTGCGAAACGTGCTGATGGTAACCCCAATACGTATGCATTCGTAACCTCACCCGAGATGGTAGCGGCTATTGCTATCTCTGGAGATTTGGGCTTCAACCCAGTGACGGATACATTGACCAATAAAAACGGCGAACAGGTAAAACTAGATCCGCCTACCGGAGATGAATTACCAACAAAGGGATTCGATGTCGAAGATCCAGGTTATCAGGCTCCTGCTGCCGATGGCTCGTCGGTGGTAGTAGACGTGTCTCCAACGTCAGATCGTCTACAGTTATTAGAACCGTTTTCGCCTTGGGAAGGTACCGATCTGAAAGGTTTGAAATTATTGATCAAAGCAAAAGGCAAGTGTACAACGGATCACATCTCGATGGCAGGTCCTTGGTTGAAATACCGTGGTCACTTAGATAATATTTCTAACAATCTTTTAATTGGTGCTGTAAACTATTTTAACGATAAGACAGATAATGTACAGAACCAACTAACGGGTGAGTATGGTGCGGTGCCGGCCACTCAACGGGCGTACAAAGCTGCTGGCATAGGCTCAATTGTCGTAGGGGACGAAAACTATGGTGAAGGCTCTTCGCGGGAACATGCAGCGATGGAACCACGTCACCTGGGGGTACGTGCCGTGTTGGTTAAATCTTTTGCTCGTATCCATGAGACCAACCTTAAGAAGCAAGGTATGTTGGGGCTGACTTTTGCTGATAAGGATGACTACGATAAGATTCAGGAAAATGATACAATCGATATCTTAGGATTGACAGAGTTTGCGCCAAACAAACCATTGACTTTGGTCTTGCACCACGTAGATGGCTCAGAGGATTGTATCTCGGTAAATCATACGTATAATGCACAGCAAATCGAATGGTTTAAAGCAGGTGGTGCTTTGAATATAATCCGTGCCAATCAAGCAAAATAATTTTTATTAACAATAATTTAGAATCCCGATAGATGCTATCGGGATTTGCTCTTTTTCAATAGTAATGTTTAAACAAATATCGATGTTCCTCCTAGGAGCAATGGCCGTAAGTCTATCTGTTACAGCCCAAGAAACTACTGCAACTTCAAATGAGGACAATGGGGTAGCCAAAAGTATATTCAACCCGAAATACAATCGATTAAAAAGCAATAAAGGTAAGTTCTTTGCACATTGGGGCTATAATTTCTCGAGCTATGCGAAGAGTGATATTCGTTTTCAAGGACAAGGATATGACTTTACGCTCAAGAATGTGAAAGCTTCAGACCGCCCGACCAAGTTGGGATGGACTTATATCGATCCCGGAAGAATAACAATTCCTCAATTTAACCTGCATTTCGGATATTTCCTAAAAGACAACTACAGTATCTCCTTAGGTTGGGATCACATGAAGTATGTCGTAGATATACCACAGACCGTAAAATTTGTAGGACATGCGGATAAATTGGTTTCTGACCCCGGTGTTCCCTCCGGTATTTTTGGCGAGGCCAAGGATGGAGAATATATAACACTTAACGATGAGGATTTAGCATTTGAACATACCGATGGTTATAACTTTGCAGCCGTCGGAATCGAGCGATATGATGATATATGGGTATCGCAATCGCGCAAACAATCGGTAAATACGGAATTCGGCTTGGAAGGTGGACTTTTGGTGCCCCGCTCGGATGTACGGATATTTGATTTGGGTAAAAACCATTATTGGAATATTGCAGGTTATGGTTTTGCTGCGAAGGCAGGTGTTCAGTATCATTTTCTAAAATGGATGTATTTGCAAGGAAGCTTTAAGACCGGTTTTACGGATCTTAGTAAAATCAGAACAACAGGAAGAAATGGAATCGATAAAGCCTCCCAGACCATTTGGTTTTTTGAAAATTACTGGGTGCTAGGTTTTCGATTCTAGTACATAGATTAATAATTGTTTACCGAATAAGGTAAGGTCTTACTATTTCAGTAAGACCTTTTTTGTTTTATAAGCTGGTCGCAACAAAAAATAGAACATTCCCTATACTGCTGACACACCTTTGTCAAAGACGGCGATATCTTTGGATAAACTAAAAACATAAAGAGATATGAACACACAAGGTATTGTTTCAAAGGAGGAATTTTTAAAGAATTGGCAAGGACACCGTGCATTGGCCAGGCGTGTTATAGAGAAGTTCCCAGAAAAGGAATTATTCGAATTTTCGATTGGAGGTATGCGTCCGTTTGCAGAGATGGTTAAGGAGATGCTGTCTATCGCTGTCCCCGGCTTGGAAAGCATTGTCTCCAACAAAATCGAAAAGTACGACCACAATTTGCCATTAGCTACCAAAGAGGAGCTTCTCGCTCGATGGGATGCGGATACACCTAGAATAGATGAATTGTTCAATCAGATTCCCGTGGATAGATTCAAGGAGAATTTTAAAATTTTTGGAGAGTATGAGTTCCCGATCGTTGAGAATATTCAGTACTTCATCGATAATGAAGTGCATCATCGTGCACAGGGATATGTATATCTACGGGCGCTGGGGATCGAACCTCCTTTCTTCTGGGAAAGATATTAGTATTTAGAAAGATTACGGAACAAGCAGCCTTTGTAAAAAAGAGGCTGCTTTTATATTTTATACCCCTAATTTATAGCGTAATTATAGATCATTTTGTAAGTTCGCATACGAAAAAACTCATCATGACGCAATCAACAACATTGACAAAAGGAACGCTATGGCTGATGACTATCGCATCGGGCTTAGTTGTAGCTAATATTTACTACAATCAGCCTTTGTTATCCTTGATAGCAGAAGATTTTGGTGTCGGTGAGTTTGCTGTTAGTAAGATACCTGTGATGACACAGATCGGTTATGCCTGTGGTCTGCTGTTTATTGTGCCTTTAGGGGATAAGGTCTGGCGTCGCAAGCTTGTTTTGTTTGATCTGATCGCAGTGATATCGTGCTTGATTTGGATCTATTTTTCGAGAGATCTTTGGATGTTATATGTGGCTAATTTTATTTTAGGTATTACATCAGTCATTCCACAGTTATTTGTACCGATGGCAGCCGAACTATCATCTGCCCAACGGCGATCTTCGAGCATCGGAATGGTCATGTCCGGATTGTTATTGGGGATATTGTTGTCCCGCATGTTCAGTGGCGTAGTGGGGGATTTATGGGGATGGCGTATGATGTATTTGATAGCTGTCGGCTTGATGGGGCTTACCTGGCTGGGGATATATAAACTGCTGCCAGATCCTACACCCAATTTTAAAGGCAGTTACAGTTCTCTGCTTCATTCGGTTGTCACTTTAGCTAGAAAGCACCCGTTGTTACGGTTGGCATCCTTTAGAGGCGCGATGGCTTTTGCAGGAATGTCCGCTGTTTTTACGACTTTAATTTTCCATTTGGAAGGCCCTCCATTTTTTGTCGGTGCTACTGTTGTAGGTAGTTTTGGACTTGTTGGTGCAGTTGGCGCATTGGCTGCCGCTTCAGTGGGGCGATTCACACGAAAATGGTCTAACTACAAAATCATTTTTGCAGCATTGCTTATTTTATTAATGAGCTGGGCATTTACATTTGGTGCGGGCGAGACTTATTGGGGCTTGATTGTTGGCATTATTTTACTTGACTTGGGATTACAGGCTACTCATATTATGAATCAGACCGATTTCTTTGCAATAGATCCTAAAGCTACCAATAGACTGAATACGGTATACATGGTATCTTATTTTATTGGTGGTTCTTTGGGGACCTTAGTCGCTTCCTGGGCTTGGCAGTATGCACAGTGGACCGGCGTCTGTACAGTCGGTATTGGATTCAGTGTATTGGCACTGGTGGCACATTTGGTCTTTGCAAAAAAAGTGTATTAGCAGTTTTGTCGTTTATTTAATTCGCCCGACTTTAAAAATGATAGGAAAGTTAACCTTTCGCATTTCGGTTGCACCCCATGCTTGTCTTAGTTCTTGTTCTATTAATTGCACCGGGTTATTGCCTTTTGCTTTTTCAAAGTGCTGAACTGCTGACCAGGTATGCAAGTATCCCAGGACATTATCTATACTCCATAGTTTTATATTGACAATATCCGGAGTCTCTAGTTCTCGATAGGGGAAGGGGATACTTTGGTATCGTTGTTCAATATGTCTACGTTCAGGATCCCAATAGGGGCCGACAATCTCGGTATAGAGTACTTTTATGATATGGTCAATTTCCGGTGTGATATTTAAAAGCTCATACCCAAATAAAGCAATAATGCTATTCGCTCTGCCGACACGTTGCACCTCCTGATTGAATTTGTCAAAATCAAACCAATGTATTGCCTGGGCAACTGTTATCAAGTCAAAACTGTCGGTCGGAAAGTGGGTCTGTTCCGCTTGTTGTACGGAATATATTATGTTGTCGGCAGGAGGAGCTTTCTCCAATTGCTGAGCGCTTATATCCGTTGCATAGACGGTCTCAAAGTCTCTTGCCAGTTCCAGTGCAACTTGGCCTGTACCTGTTCCACAGTCCCAGGCACTCTCTCGCTGACTCAATAGCGGATATATAAAATCGTAGATCGTCTGCGGATAGGTAGGCCTAAACTTTGCGTATTGATCCGATATATTAGAAAAGTTATCCTTCATGGCGCGATATCTTTTCTATAAAATTAGGAAAAAAATAGGATGAAGTTAAATTAATTTTTTCGAATTAGACTTTAGCTTCCTTGGCAGTTATAGTGGCAACTTCCCATTCCTGTTTTAATAGGGAGAAGATATTTAGATCAAAATATACGTTTCCATGTTTCTCCATTTGCCTTAACACACCTTCATGCACGAAGCCTAAGCGTAGCGGAATAGCCGAACTCTTTTTATTTTCAGTAGCTGTAAGTATTTCGACTCTTTGAAGATTAAGGCCTTTAAATGCTACTTCCAAAATCATTTCAGTGGCTTTGGTTATAATACCATTTCCTTGCTCCTCTTCTACAAGCCAATATCCGATAGACGCATTGTCATTAGTTCTATCGATCTGATGGATACCGATTCGACCGATCAGTGTGTTTTTTCTAAAAATGTTGTACGTCAATTCGTGACCTTTTGCACTGTTCTCCAGGGCATGTTTAAGATAAGATACGGTATCCGATAGAGCTTGTGTATACTCTACCCAAGGGAGGAATCGGCTCAGAAATGCTCTGTTTGTATCGATAGCATGAAAAAGAGCGATAGCCTGTTCCTCATGGCTTGGTATGAGCAATATATCCTCGGAAAGACTGATCGTTTCGACTGGTTGCTTTGGAGTTTCGTGCTGCATGGTGTTATGTAGGCTCTAATGTAGGTACGTACACTGCAATTATAATGCCTTTATTGGATTTTTAAAACGGGTAATACTCTCGTTCAGTATAGTTTCTACCATTTGTTGGAGGATCGGTGGCTCCAGAATCGTAGCATCGTCAGCAAACATCATAAACCATCGTGCAAAATATTCAAGAGAACTCTTTAGGTCGAAGAAAAGATCGACATATTCGCCTGTTTTCTTCTCATGGGTAAAGCCAAAATACTTTTTTTGCCAATCCAAATGTGGAGCTGTCGCAAGGCCGACCCGAATATGTACTGGGGTCGCTACGATTTGGCTATTTCGGTTTTCTAACAGTTCGGCCAGTGTAATATGTTTTTTTGTAAAGGTGTCCGACAGTATTTCTATGGTGAAAATCCGATCTGCTCTAAACTGACGGTAATCGTCACGTTTCAAGCAATAAGCACCGATATACCAAAAATTGTTTTCGTGGAATAAACCAATCGGCTCTATGGTTCGGACGTCGGGATGCTCATCATTAGCACCCTTATAGGATAGTGCTACCTGCCGTTTGTGCGCTATGCTTTCAAAGACGGTCTGCAAGGCGTGGGGAACCGATTGATTGAAGGTCTCGTAGCTTGACTTACCCATAATGATATGGTTCTCGATAGCACTCAACGAATCGCGCTCATTGTGTTTTAATACAGACCTGATTTTGTACATCGCGGATTTATAATCCGACATCAGTTTTTTGTCCGTAAATTTCTCCATTAACTTCTCAGCCCCCATAAAACTCATGGCTTCTTCTTTGGTAAAGACGACAGGGGGCAGGCGGTACCCATCAATAAGAGAGTACCCTGTGCCTGCTTCTCCTATAATAGGGACACCGGCCTGTTCCAAGCTTTTGATATCTCGATATATGGTTCGTAAGCTCACCTCAAAGCGATCGGCAAGCTCTTGGGCCTTAATCACTTTTTTCGACTGCAATTGGATCAGTATCTCTACAATACGGTCAAATCTCTTTTTTAAATCAACGGACACACCTAATCATTTTTAATGCAGTTAAACTTAGAAAAAAAGCTTCGTATTTGCTGCATAGAAGCTTAAAAATGTAATACCTCTGGTTTATTCTTTCCGCACTGCGTTGATATTGTGTAAATTTATACCATGGCTTGGATTGAAATTTCTCCAGAGTATTTGCGGGCTGATGGCCGGATAAGGCAGGCAATGGTTCCTGGTTTGACTTTCTGCCTGGTATACAGCGAAGGGGGGTGGGTAGCTTTTTCTAGGAAATGTCCACATGCTGGAGCCCCTTTAGACCAGGGTTGGTGTAGCGACGGCTATGTAACCTGTCCCTACCATCGACAGCAGTTTGATCTGAAAACCGGGAGAGGTCTTCAGGGGCAAGGTAATTTTATCACCATTTACCCTCTAAAATGTGTGGAGGATAAATGGTATATAGATGTTCGGGACGGCTTGCTGAAACGTCTTTTCTCCTGGATATAACTTCGGCTATTCTGATACAGATCAGCCTATCTTTAGGGAAGTCATTGTGAGAGAGCCAGCGACAGCCTGATCGTTAAATATATGAATATCTTCATTTTTGTCCTGAAGCGCCAGACTGTACAACAGCGGTAGATAATGCTCAGGAGTTGGAATAGCTAATTCAAACTCTCGGCCTTGCTTTTTGTAGTCGATTAAAGCCTGATGATTTCCATCCATAATATATTTTTTCATTCTGTCATCAGCTTGTTGTGCCCAATCGAAGGCATAGCCAGCTGTATCTATATGTGACCAGGAGACCATTCGTAGATTGTGCACTATATTTCCGCTACCGACAATAAGGACCCCCTTTCGACGCAGCTGAGCGAGCTCCTTGGCCAAGGCGTAGTGATAGCTGGCCGGCTGTGTATAGTCTATACTCATCTGAATAACGGGTACATCGGCATTTGGATAGAGGTGCTTTATAACCGACCAGGAGCCGTGATCCAGCCCCCATTTCTCATCCAGATGAACTTCCGTGGATTTAATAATGTCTTTGGTCAATAAAGCGAGTTCGGGCGAGCCAGGAGCAGGGTACTGTACATCGAACAGAGCTTGTGGAAAGCCGCCGAAGTCATGGATCGTCATGGGGTTTTCCATAGCTGTAACATAGGTGCCACGAGTCTCCCAGTGTGCAGAGATGACCAGAATAGCGCGCGGCTTTTCTATCTCTTGACCGATTTTTTTAAATCCTCGAACAAATTCATTGTCTTCTATAGCATTCATAGGGCTACCATGCCCGAGAAAGAGCACGGGCATTTTGTCTGTACTATCCAGTGTGTCGGCAAAGACACGCAGTGCACTCGGCTTTGCAATGGCTCCGGTTAAAGGAAGCGCTGACAAAGCAACCAAAAATTGTGTTCTATTCATATCTTCCATTCTTTCTGATATTTTGTAGTGTATATGTTTTTAATGGAGCGGACTGCATAGGATATTTTTCCTTTTGTAACAAAAGTGATAAAAGAGACTCCCTGGGGGTGTTCTTTGTAATCGATAAAATGGGACAATTGCCCGTTAATGCCGATCATCAATTCTTTGAAAACATGCTCAGCTTCCTTTTTATCCACATTATAAATCTTGCATAGGGGATCCATAGCCTAAAGATAGGAAAGTGATTATGTCAGTTGAAAGTTTTTTACGCAAAAAAAAGCAAGCACGTTTTAGTAAGAACTCTAATTTTTGTACCTTTGCATCATCAATTCAAGCTATGAGTGACGCTATAAAACACGAGTGTGGTATTGCACTTATCAGACTATTAAAACCCCTCTCATATTATCAGGAAAAATATGGAACTCCTTACTACGGGATTAACAAGTTGTATCTTCTTATGGAGAAGCAACATAACCGTGGACAGGATGGGGCTGGTATTGCAACCATTAAATTTGATGTAAAACCTGGTAACCGGTACATCAGCCGGTACAGAGCTATGGGATCTACAGCGGTAGCAGATATTTTTGAATACGTTCAGAAAAAATTTGCAGCTGTAAATAAGGCATATCCGAAGGAATCTAAGGATACGCAGTGGCTTAAAGACAATGTTAGCTTTACCGGAGAGGTATTATTAGGGCACCTGCGCTATGGTACACACGGTAAAAACAGCATCGAAAGTTGCCATCCCTTCCTGAGACAGAACAATTGGATGACCCGTAACCTGGTGGTAGCAGGGAATTTCAATATGACAAATGTGGACGAACTGCTTCAGCAGCTTTATGACTTAGGCCAACATCCTAAAGAGCAAGCGGACACCGTTACTGTATTGGAGAAGATTGGTCACTTTTTGGATGATGAGAATCAAGAGTTGTTCGACCAATTCAAGAAAGAAGGCTATTCTAATATTGAGATTTCTGCTCAGATCGGTAAGCACCTTGACGTCGCTAAGATTTTGACCCGTTCGGCCAAAACTTGGGATGGTGGCTATACCATAGCTGGTATCTTAGGTCATGGTGATGCTTTCGTGATGCGTGATCCTGCGGGTATCCGCCCTGCATTCTTTTACCAAGACGACGAAGTATTGGTTGTAGCATCTGAGCGACCTGTGATCCAGACGGCTTTTAACATTCCGTTGGAAGCAGTTCAGGAAATCAAACCGGGACACGCACTGATTGCGAAGAAGGATGGTTCCATTTCGCAAGAGATGTTTAGACAACCTGTCGAGCAAAAATCCTGTTCTTTCGAACGTATTTATTTCTCCAGAGGTTCGGATGCGGATATCTACCAAGAGCGTAAGTCGCTGGGTAAGTTATTATGTGATCAAGTGTTGAAGTCTATCGACAACGATATCAAAAACACAGTATTCTCTTTTATTCCTAATACTGCCGAAGTGTCTTACTACGGTATGATGGAAGGAATGAGTAAGTATGTAAGAGATTATCAGAAAAATATCCTATTGAATAGAGATGAAAAAATCTCGGATCAGGAACTGGACGATATCTTAAGTATACATGCACGTTTTGAGAAGCTGAATGTTAAAGATGCGAAGCTACGTACTTTTATTACGCAAGATGCAGATAGACAGGATATGGTACAGCACGTATACGATACGACTTATGGTATCGTACGTGATCACGAGGATACTATCGTCGCTATCGATGACTCTATTGTAAGAGGTACCACCTTGAAGCAGTCTATATTGACTATCTTGGATCGTCTTCACCCTAAAAAGATTGTCATCGTATCATCAGCACCGCAGATACGCTATCCAGATTGTTACGGTATTGATATGTCCAGAATGGGCGAGTTTGTCGCTTTCGAGGCTGCAATAAACCTATTGAAGCGTAAAGGAATGTCACATATTATTGATGAGGTTTATCAAAAATGTATTGCTTCTATCGTGAAGCCGAAAGACGAAATCGAGAATTATGTAAAAGCAATCTATGAACCTTTTACAGACGAGGAAATATCTGCAGAGATCGCAAGGATCGTAAGACCACATGATTTGAATGCAGAGCTGGTTGTTATTTTCCAAACGTTGGATAATTTACATATTGCTTGTCCTAATCATAGAGGTGACTGGTATTTCTCGGGAGACTATCCTACTCCAGGAGGAAACAAAGTCGTCAATAAAGCCTTCATGAATTGGGTCGAAGGAAAGAATGTGAGAGCTTATTTTAGCCGATAATAAAATAAAAATCCCCGATTAAATCGGGGATTTTTTGGTTTTTCAACCTGTTGCTATATAAATAAATTACTGAATATTGTTCTGATAGAAGTATACTTAAACATCGACTGCTTAAGTATGGCAATTCTAGTCCTCTAGAATTGCGAAGTCATCACCATCATAAAGCCATTCGATGCTATCGATGATGTGTTCTAAATTTGTGATTTCTAAATCTTTAATCATAACATTAATTTTTATTATTACAAATATAGAATCTGTTTGTTATTCATGGATTAAACTGATGTTAAGTTTGTGTTAACAATCATTTGGTTAATCTGCCGTCCACATAATACCATCTCCCTTGCAACTCTTTAAAATTAGACTTTTCGTGATGTATCTGTACGTTGTCGTTGTGATCTTTAAAATATGCTTTGAATTCTACCGTTTGCAGGGTAGAGGCCATGATTTCCAATTTTAGCCATTTATTTTCCGTTGCCCAGTTTTTGATATCTTTTTTATTTTGATACCGACGGGTCGAGGGGTGAAACGTGTCATACAGAAAATCGATATTGCCAACGGCAAATGCGCTGTACCGAGCTCGCATTAATACTTCGGCCGAGGGAGGAGAGACGGTTCCATCGTGTATGAGGGAACAACATGCATTGAAATCCTTTGAGTTTCCGCAATAACAGGTCATCAGTTGAAAGATTATATATTTTTTTTCTTAAGGTAATTGTTCAGGGCTTGCTCACTATTTTCATAGGCTTTTCTTTGCTTTCGATCCACCCATTTCTTTTTTAGAATCTTTCGCATCAATTTGTCCGTGTACCGGATGACGAATACTTCTTTTAACATTTTCAGCAACCGACCAGGACCGCTGGGGAAGGAGCGTAGCGTTACAGAGAAGCCTGCTTCCAGATAGCGGTTAAAATGCCAATAGCCGCTAGGCATAAAGAGGGCATCACCGTGTTCCATAAAGATTTCATATCCCTGTGCGTATTGGAGTGCCGGAAATTGGCTGTAGTCAGGGGTTTCGTAGTCTATATTATACACCGTATGGACAGAGAGAGGTACTTTGTAAAGAAATGCCGATTGATCCGGGGCAAACAGCAGCACTCTTTTTCTTCCTTCAAATTGAAAGTGCAACAAATCCCCGAGGTCGACATCGTAGTGCATCAATACGCGGGCTTCACTACCTCCAAAAAACAGGGTAGGTATCCGTTTGAAATATTTAAAGCCAAGATCCGGGTAGGTGAAGTTTTTAAGAAGCTCCGGCAGGTGATCGGTGATGATATAGAAAAATATGCGGTAATCAGAGGGCTGGCTTTTGATAAGCTTGATATAGTCTCTAAAACGCATTTTAGTTACCGGTTCATCTGTTGCCTTGTTGGGATCCGCAGGTTTATTGTCATACAACCCTACCTCTTGTTCGCCTACTTGATCGTAGATATAATCTAGATTCCACTTGTCAAAATCTTTCCACTTTTTGGCATAGCCTTTAATAAGAACAGGTTTTTGAGGAATGAAGTATTTTTTTTGAAATACCTCTTTGGATATATCTTCGACGGTATCTACTTGGGATAAAATCATATGCTCGTACGCTTAGGTATAAAAGTAATAAATATTTAATTTTTTATGACATAAATCCAACTATCTATCTAAACTATTTTGGGTGTTTCTACGTTTTACAATAAACAACCTTAACATGACATCAATAAAAAATGAAATAATCGGCACATGGGAATTACTTTCTTATATAGAAGTCCCTATTAATGGTATAGACTCTTCTTTTCCTTTTGGTAAGACTCCCAAAGGATTGTTGTTATATAGTCCTGATGGCTACATGTCTGTTCAGATTTCAGCTTCTGACGATCTCAAATATCGCTCTGATGATCGTATGCACCCTTCGGAAGAAGAGTCTCAACAGCGTATGAGAGGTTATTTGGCATTTAGTGGCAGGTATACGGTGGACAATCGTAGAGCACATGTGGTTTATGATATTGAAAGTTCTTTCTTTCCCAACTGGGAAGGTATTCGGCAGGTACGTAAGCTCGACTTTGATGGAGATATACTATTTCAAAAATCGCTGGATCCCATACGTTCGGATGGAAGAATGGTCCATGCACACATGACTTGGAAGCGAACAGGAAAAGAAGTGGATATGAGCGAATACGAAGAAGATTCGTTGGTTAATACTTGGGGATAAAAAGCGGTTATAAAATAAAGGCGAGGGACACATCCCTCGCCTTTACTTATTTTTGGAACTATTTATAAACAGATTCCTTTTTGAATTTTTTTACAAGCAGCGCATATACGATTGCTCTATATTTATTTTTGTTCGATTTCCCAACAGCCGTCATCACTTCATCAATAGCGGCGTCTAGCTTCGCATCATCTTTTAGTCCAAGTTTTTTGACTAAGAAATTCTGTTTTAGGCGATCTATCTCCGCTTTGTCTGATGCAGCTACGGTCTCCGCATCGGCTTTGTAAATAGACGGACCTAATCCTTTTGTAACTGAGGCGATAAGGTTTTCGTCGAGATCAAGTTTCAATTTTTTGGCTTCAGCAACGTATGCTGCTACTTTTTCATCTAGTTTACTCATTGCGATTTTAGTTTACTTAATACTAATGATTAATAGTACTTTAAATTTAATCAATAATATCTTATAAAAACAAACATCCAGAGAATATAAATCTAGATTGTAGCGCTAATACTATAGCTGTTTGTTTTGCTTGCCCAATAAAGCAAGATAGAAATAGCCTAGTAGACCCGCTGCACATGAGGTTAGCAATACCGCTAATTTGGCTTCCTCGATATGCAATGCGTCATCAAATGATAGCATGGCTACGAATATCGACATGGTAAAACCTATACCTCCTAAAAGCCCCACACCAAACATGTGCTTCCAATTGGCACCTTCCGGCAAGGACGATATACCCATCTTGACGCATATCCAACAGGTCGACAGTATACCTAATGACTTGCCCACCAATAGACCTAAGATAATACCCAAGCCCATCGAAGAAGTCAGCCCCTGGATCATTTCCTGGTGCAGCACGATGGCAGTGTTCGCAAATGCAAACAAAGGGATAATGATAAAATTGACAGGTTTGGACAGTAAATGCTCTAAGCGTTCGAGGGGAGACTCTTCGTCATCCGGTGTCGTAGGGATAGTCATAGCTGTCAGTACTCCAGCGATAGTGGCATGTATGCCGGAATGGTGAATAAAATACCACATTAATATCCCGGGGATGATATAGAAAATCAGATTTTTGACGCCGATCTTATTAAAAAGCAACTGAAGTAAGAATAGCCCCAATGCGATTAATAAATAAGTGTAATGCAATGCGCTGGAATAAAAAAGAGCAATGACCAATATGGCCAACAAATCATCTACGATAGCCAGCGCTGCCAGGAAAATCTTTAAACTGGCTGGAACACGGTTGCCCAAAAGGGATATGACAGCAAGCGCGAAGGCTATATCGGTAGCCATTGGGATCCCCCAGCCATGGGCTGTAGCTTGACCATAGTTAAGTGCTGCATATATACCTGCCGGAAGCAGTGCGCCTCCTATAGCAGCGAAAATAGGCAAAGCAGCCTTCTTTGGAGATGCCAGTTCGCCTTCTACCAGCTCTCTTTTGATTTCCAGGCCAACCAACAGAAAGAAAATAGCCATCAATCCATCATCAATCCATTGCTTGATGGAATATTTGAGATGAATGGTGTCATTTTCAAAGCCTATAGTGGTGTTGAGGATATTTGCCAGTGCGTCGCTATAAAAAGAGTTCGCGATGATAATAGCCAGTACAACACAGCCAAAGAGCAGGATGCCGCCACCAGAGCTGGATTCAAAGAAATTTTTAAAGGATCGTAGATTGATAAGCTTAGACATGAAGTGCTAAATTTTGTTTTGAAGGAACAAATGTAATCAACTTTTGTATCTAAACCATTTTACAATCTCTTTATAACTGGCTTTTTTCCCATACATCAGTATGCCAACCCGATAAATGCGAGCCGCGATCCATGTTGTCAGTAGAAAACCAATTATCAGAAGAGAGGCAGAAACTATAATCTGCCAAAGCGGAACACCAAAGGGAATACGGACCAGCATCGCTATTGGTGAGGTGAATGGTATAAAACTTAACCATGTAGCCACCTGCCCATGCGGGTCGTTCATCAGTACACCAAAGGAGAGTGCGTAGGTGAGGAGTAGAGGCATGGTAATGGGCATCGTGAATTGGGATGCTTCGGTTTCGCTATCGACAGCTGAGCCGACCGCTGCAAACAGTGCACTGTAGATCAAGTAACCACCCAGGAAAAAAATAAAGAAGCAAACTATGATTTCTGTAAAATTTATAGACTGTAACATAGCCCAAGTCTCGGGCGAGATACTGTCTATCGCATTGTCGGACTGTGCCAAGAGTGCCCCATTATTACCTTGCACTTTTGAACCGATAACCTGTTGCTCCAAATCGGCTTTTGATACGAAGAAAGCAGATGCTATCCCCGCAAGGGCAAAGGATAAGACGGCCCATAGTGCAAACTGGGTAAGACCTACCAGTCCGATACCGATAATCTTTCCCATCATCAGCTGAAAAGGCTTCACGGATGAGATGATAACTTCAATAATGCGGTTACTCTTTTCTTCAATGATACCTCGCATGACTTGAGAGCCGTACAAGAATAGAGAGATGTATACCAATATCGACAGCGCCAGCGCTATTCCCATTGCTATTTCCGTATTACTGTCTTTAGTCTCTCCATCCGGCGTAATCTCTTTTGCATTAATATTGACCTGTGTATTGATATTATTAATACTATCTATATTAATCCCAAGATTCTGATATCTAAAATCCCGTACAATATCACTGAGATCTGATCGAACATCATTTTGCGTATTTACATTAGGCTTGCTGGATGCTAGGAATTCTACATTGGGATTGTTTAAGAAGTCTTCGGGAATGATTAATATACTGGTGTTCTTGTCTTCATCGGAAAGGGATGATAGTTGCGCTTGGAGATCCTCATTGCTATGGATGTACGCTATGTTCTTAGAAGACTTCAATAAAGGGCCAATACTGCCTTGTTGGTCAACTATATATACTGTAGCGTGTGTGTCTTCAAAACTCTTTTTTGTAAGAAATATAATACCAACATACATTCCTATAAAAAATATAGGGACTAAGAATGTGGTCAAGAGAAAGCTGCGTTTTCTGACCCGGGTCAAATATTCGCGCTGTATGATTAGGGCAATTTTATGCATGTTGTACAGAGGTTTGTGCTACTTTTTCGATGAAGATATCGTGGATAGATGGAATTATTTCCTTGATCTGTGTTATTTGAATTTTATCCAATAAGAATCGAAGCGCTTCATTTAAAGTAATATGATTATGGAGCCTTATTTTTAATTGTCCTTCTTCCTCCGAGTAGGTATGCGATAATATTGCATATCGTGCTTCATGTGTCAGGATATCATTGGTTATCAGGTTCGATCGGTATGTTACCAGATACGTCTGGTCGTTATACTGATTTTTAATTTCCTTTACTGAGCCATCGAGAACTTTTTTTGATTTGTTGATTAGTGCAATATTATCGCAAAGTTCTTCCACAGTCTCCATACGGTGTGTCGAATAGATAATGGTCGCACCATTCTTATTCAGTTCGAGGAGTTCATCTTGGATAGTCTGCGCATTGACCGGATCAAAGCCGGAGAAAGGTTCATCCAGAATAATCAGTTTGGGTTGGTGTAGTACGGTTGCCACAAATTGGACTTTCTGTTGCATTCCTTTGCTGAGATCCTCAATACGCTTGTTCCACCAGCTTCCGATAGCTAGTTTTTCGAACCAGTAGTTCAACCTTTGTTGCGCATCATGTTTACTAAGGCCTTTGAGTTGAGCTAAATAAATCATCTGCTCGCCGACTTTCATTTTCTTGTAGAGCCCTCTTTCTTCTGGCAGATACCCTATTTGTGCAATATGTTGACTGGATAGCGGTTGATTGTCAAATAATATCTCTCCCGAATCCGGTGCTGTAATTTGATTGATGATTCGTATGAGCGAAGTTTTTCCCGCTCCATTAGGTCCCAGCAATCCAAAAATCTTGCCCTCGGGTATATACAATGATACATCATCTAATGCGCGATGGTTGGCGTATTGTTTGATGATATTTTTAACTTCTAGCATATAGGTTTTAGTAAGCGACTAAAATAGTAAAATTTTCATAGCTTTTTGAGGCTGTAGGAAAGCCTTTTTTAATTTCTTAAATTAAATTTTACCTTTGTCTATGCTTATCAAATCCGCAGAATTTGTATGTAGTAATACACAAGTCGATAAATTACCGGCCCCTACATTACCAGAATATGCTTTCATTGGTCGTTCCAATGTTGGTAAGTCATCGCTAATAAATGCGTTGACCAATAAGAAAGGCCTGGCCAAGACCTCACAGAGACCGGGCAAAACTCAGTTGATAAATCATTTTGTTATCGACGAGAATTGGTATCTGGTCGATTTACCTGGTTATGGCTATGCCCAGACCTCCAAGAAAAATAGAGCAGATTGGGAAAAATTCATTCGACGATACCTCTTGAATCGAGAAAATCTTCAGTGTATTTTCGTTCTTATCGACAGTCGCCTGGAGCCCCAGAAGATTGATTTGGATTTCTGTTGCTGGTTGGGTCAGAATGGGCTGCCTTTTATGTTGGTTTTTACCAAAGCCGACAAACAGTCTATTGTCAAGTCCGATCAAAATATGGCCAAATTCAAGCGTGCCCTCCTCAAATGGTTTGAAGAGGTACCTGCTCGCTTTTTGACGTCTTCTGAGGACAAGATGGGATTAGAGCCTATTTTAGAGAAAATTGATGAAATAAATCAAACCTTTACGCCGCCCTTGGCTCCGTAGTTATGAAGAAATATATGTCATTGGTGCTGTTTGCGCATAGCGTGTTTGCACTGCCTTTTGCAATTATTGGTTTTTTTCTAGCGGTGTCCACCACTTCGTATGATTTTGATTGGAAGCTGTTTGCATTGATGCTTCTGTGCATGGTCACCGCACGGAATGCGGCGATGGCATTTAATAGGTACCTAGACAGAGATGTCGATGCCCTGAATCCCCGTACGGCGGTACGTGATATCCCGGCAGGACGGATCAGCCCTTCGGCAGCATTGACCTTTACTATTGTCAACTGTCTTATTTTTACGGTAGCGACCTATTTTATAAATCCGATGTGTTTGCTGCTTTCGCCTATTGCTTTATTTGTGATCTTGTTTTACTCTTATATGAAGCGTATCTCCCCACTTTGTCATTTTGTTTTAGGCTTGGGCTTAGGGCTTGCTCCAGTGGGGGCCTATCTGGCGGTAACGGGCCAGTTTAATATCGTACCTATTTGGTACGGATTGGCGGTATTGACATGGGTCAGTGGTTTTGATATTATATTTGCGCTTCAGGACGAAGAATTTGATCGAGCTCATAATCTGCAATCTATACCAGCCAATTATGGCGTGAAGAAAGCCATGCGTATTTCTGAACTTCTTCATGTTTTCTCGTTCATTTTTGTTTTACTACCAGCTTTCACTATAGAGGTGGGAGTGTTATATTATATTGGTGTAGCACTGTATGGTGCATTATTGATTTATCAACACCGTATTGTAAGTCCTACCGATCTAAGTCGTGTAGATAAGGCCTTTATGACCACCAATGGAATAGCTTCAGTAGTATTTTCCTGCTTCTACCTGTTGGATGTTTTGACAAATCATTGGAAGTTATAAATTAGTTTTACAATATTATTAGTAAAAATAATTGTCATTCCATTTTGAAATAGTAATATTTGCAGAAATCTTATAAAGTTAATGGCTAAAAATTTATTGATAGTAGAGTCGCCGGCAAAGGCGAAGACGATAGAAGGATATTTGGGGAGTGATTTTTTAGTAAAGTCCAGTTATGGACATATTCGTGATCTGGTCAAAACGGATGACGCTATTAATACTGATAATAAGTTTGAACAAAAATATGAAGTTCCTTCTGATAAGAAGGCTGTTGTCAGTGAGTTAAAGAAACTAGCTAAAGCTGCAGATACAGTATGGCTAGCATCCGATGAGGACCGGGAGGGAGAGGCTATTTCTTGGCACTTATTTGAGACTTTGGGATTAAAGGAAGACGCCACCAAGCGTATTGTTTTTCATGAGATAACGAAGCCCGCTATTTTAAAAGCCATTGAAAACCCGCGTAAAATAGATTATAACTTGGTCTATGCACAACAGGCACGCCGTGTTTTGGATAGACTAGTCGGTTTTGAGTTATCTCCTGTATTATGGAGAAAAGTAAAACCTTCTTTGTCTGCAGGACGAGTTCAATCCGTTGCTGTTCGAGTTATTGTAGAGCGCGAGCGCGAAATAAACAGATTTAATGCAGAGGCTGCTTTTAAGATAGTCGCCATTTTCCATACTGGCAATGGCAAAGAAATTTTTAAAGCGGAGCTACCACAGCGTTTTGAAAAAAAGAGTGACGCTACGGCCTTTCTGAATGATAGTATAAATGCCAGTTTTGCTGTTGCATCGCTGGAGAAAAAACCCGCGAAAAGGAATCCTGCAGCACCGTTTACGACGTCAACACTACAACAGGAAGCGAGTCGTAAGCTTGGTTTTTCCGTAGCACGGACCATGCAGGTTGCTCAGCGATTATATGAAGCAGGACGTATTACATATATGCGTACCGATTCGGTCAACCTGTCGGATACCGCTATTAAAGCTGCTGAAAACGAAATCCTGAAAGCCTACGGAGAGAAATACCATAAGTTAAGAAAATACAAGACCAAATCTGCTGGTGCTCAGGAAGCGCACGAGGCTATACGTCCGACCTATTTCTCAGAACATAGCATCGATGGTGATGCGTCCGAGAGACGACTGTACGAATTGATCTGGAAGCGTGCTATAGCGTCTCAGATGAGTGAAGCCGAGTTTGAAAAGACCGTTGCAAAAATCAGTGTATCCACACGTAAAGAAGAACTTACGGCGACGGGTGAAATTATGCGTTTTGATGGTTTTCTAAAAGTATATATGGAATCCACCGATGAGGAGAATGATGTACTTGCAGATGGCGAATCGGATAATGCATTACTCCCTCCATTAGAAAAAGGACAATCGTTGACGCTGAGAGAAATGACTGCAACAGAGCGTTTCTCTAGACCTCCAGCCCGATATACAGAAGCTTCACTTGTCAAAAAGTTAGAGGAGTTGGGGATTGGTAGACCTTCTACTTATGCGCCGACTATTTCTACTATTCAAAATAGGGGCTATGTGATCAAAGAAGACCGGGATGGCAAACCCCGCAATTATAATGTACTGACCTTAAGCGGTAGCGAGATCACTGAGATTTTGAAAACCGAGATGACGGGAGTGGAGCGAAATAAACTGTTTCCTACCGATATCGGTGTACTTGTCAATGATTTTTTGGTGGAGCATTTTAAAGATATTGTTGACTTTCACTTTACAGCCAGTGTCGAAAAGGAATTTGATGAGATAGCACAAGGGAGCAAAGAATGGACAGATATGCTGGAGAATTTCTATCGCCCTTTTCATCATGAGGTACAGGATACCCTTGAAAATGCAGATCGAGCTACCCATGAGCGCGAACTGGGGGTAGATCCTGTCAGCGGCAAGCCTGTTAGCGTACGTGTAGGAAGATTTGGGCCGTTGGTACAGATCGGATCGGCAGATGATGAGGAAAAACCTCGATTTGCATCTCTCCGTAAAGGGCAAATGATTGAAACCATAACCTTTGAAGAAGCTATGGAGCTCTTCAAATTGCCTAAAAAAGTAGGTGAATTTGAAGAGAAGGAGATGACGGTAGCTATCGGTCGTTTTGGACCTTATATTCGACACAATTCGGCATTTTATTCCTTGCCCAAAGGGCTAGATCCTTTGGATGTGACTGAAGAGCAATCAATTCAGATTATTCAGGAAAAAAGGCAAAAAGATATTGAAAAGATAATCCGTGTATTTGATGAGAATCCTGATGCACAGATTGAGAACGGTAGATGGGGACCATTTGTTCGCTTTGGCAAGCAAAATCTGAAAATACCCAAAGGAACGGACGTATCGGCTATTACCTACGCCGATGTTTTGAAATGGGCAGAAGAGGATACCAAAGGAGGGAAGTCCGCTAAAAAAGTAACAAAACGAGCCACAACAAAAAAGAAATAACAGATGAAGAAAGATTTACCTGTTAATATTGTTGAGAATATTTCTATAGCCGTAGTATTGGAAAGCGAATCTCCAGAGCAGAAATCCTGGAATGTTTATTTGGTCAATGAGAAAGAGGTCCCGTTGAGAAATGTTTTTGTAACCTCCAAAGGATACGGTACACAAGAGGAAAAAGATGTGAAAACGACAACTTTACGTCATTTTTTGGGTGATATCGCTGCGAGCAGCTCTATTCGTATCGAGGCTATCGATCAACAGGTATTTGGCCTCACCAATGAATATTGGTTGAGCTACTATATTGAAGATACAATTTATGATAAAAAGTACATCTTCTTGCCAGAGAGTATCGTGGATGAAAACTTATCGAAAATACCTTTGGTCAATAAACCTGGAGTATTAATTGGAGGGAATAGTTAAATCCATGGCTAGGAATAATTTTATTATAGCGATAGATGGCTTTTCGTCTTGCGGTAAGAGTACCGTAGCGAAGGCGCTGGCAAAGCAACTAAACTTTGTTTTTGTAGACAGCGGTGCAATGTACAGAGCTGTAACATTATTTTTCTTACGTCATAAAATCGATCTTCAAGATACAGCTGCTGTACTTAACGCATTGGAGCAGATTCAAATTGATTTTGTGCCCCATACAGAGAAGACCCAGCTTTTGTTAAACGGAGAGGATGTTTCTGATGAAATTCGCCAAATGGAGGTGTCGGCTTCTGTCAGCGAAGTGAGTGCTATTAAGGAAGTGCGAACCGCTATGGTAGCACAGCAACAGAAATTGGGGCAGCTACGAGATATCGTTATGGATGGACGGGATATAGGCACTACCGTATTTCCAGAAGCAGATTTGAAGATTTTCATGACCGCTGATCCCGATGTTAGAGCACAACGACGGTATGACGAGCTCACTGCAAAAGGTGAGAGCATCAGCATGGAAGAGGTAAAGGCCAATCTTGCTCATCGTGATCATATTGACAGCACACGTTCTGAAAGCCCATTACGGCAAGCCGAAGATGCCGTCGTGCTAGACAACTCCGATTTGACACAAGAGCAACAATTGACATTGGTCGTTGACGAATATCTCAAGCGCAAAAGTCTATAACCGGCTATCTGAATTTTCCTTAATATTTACTTAATACAGGCTTAAACATTTATTCGTTTCTTAGAGGTATTTTTGAGAAACGAATAAATATGAATATTAGAATTTTATTAGCAGGGGCCATGCTATGTACGGGGATAGTACAGGCTCAAGAGATGGTCAAAGGAAGAGTTTTTATTGATGTCAATAAAAACGGTAAGTTTGAGAAGAATGAGAAGGGACTGGCAGGAGTCAGTGTCAGTAATGGGAGAGAGGTAGTCCAGACGGATGGCAATGGTAATTATACACTGCCCGTTGACAAAGACAATATTATCTTTGTCGTCAAACCCACAAACTATTCGTTCCCGTCAGACTCCTATAATCAACCTGTTTTTTATTATATACATAAACCGCTAGGTAGTCCCAAACTGAAGTATGCGACAAGCAGTGCAACAGGCGCTATTCCTAAATCCCTAGATTTTCCAGTCTATCCTAAGGCCGAACCCAATACCTTTAGCGCCTTGATATTTGGCGACCCACAAGCCTATACGCAAGAAGAACTCGATTTTTTCAAAAAAGGGATAGTAGACGATATTTCTGATAAAAAAAGCTTCTTATTTGGTATCAGTCTCGGGGATCTTGTGGGCGATGATTTGAGTCTCCATGAGCCTTACAAGCAAACGATAGCACATATGGGCTTACCCTGGTACAATGTCATGGGAAATCATGATATGAACTATGACGTGACCGTGGATTCCCTCTCAGACGAGAGCTTCGAAATGAATTTCGGTCCCAATAACTACTCCTTCAATTACGGCAATGCACACTTTATCGTATTGGACAATATTATCTATCCTAATCCACGCACAGGCAAAGGGTATCTGGGCGGCTTCCGGAAAGATCAATTGGATTTTGTAGAGAATGATTTGAAGTTTGTCTCAAAAGACAAGCTGATTGTTTTGGCTTTCCATATTCCATTGTATCATGAAAACTCCAATGTATTCCGGAATGAAGATAGGCAGCGTCTTTTTGATATATTGAAAGATTACCCGAATACTGTATCCCTATCTGCACATACACATTACCAGCAACAGAATTTTTATGGCAAGAAAGATGGTTGGCATCAAGACAAGCCGCATCACGAATACAATGTAGGTACGACTTCGGGCGATTGGTATTCTGGTCAGCTCAACAAGCAAGGGGTGCCTACCTCGACCATGCGCGATGGTACTCCAAAAGGGTATGCTATTATGCAGGTAAATGATAACGCTTATACATTTGGTTACAAAGTAGCAGGTGAGGATGCTGGTTATCAGATCAATCTGATAGGCCCAGAGACGGTTAAGAGCCAATATGCCAAACGTTATAAAATGTATGCAAACTTCTTTATGGGAAGTGCTGATAATACGGTAGAGTACAGCTTGGACGGCAAGGAATGGAAGAAAATGAAATACGTGACGATCGCTGACCCAAGTTATCACTATGAGGTCCTCAAATATGATAATGCTACGAGCCTGATGGAAGGCAGGAGACCATCAGATGCTGTAAAATCGTCACACCTTTGGGAGTTTAAATTACCGAATCTCAAAGTAGGTACGTATCAGATAACTGTGCGAGCTAAAGATATGTATGGTAAAATACATGAAGCCTCCAAAGAACTGCAAGTTGTTAAATAAGAAAATACAATTGGAAGGATAAAAAATTATCTCCATCTCGCTCCGATAAATTGGGATGAGATGGAGATAAAATATACTTTTAACAGTTAAGCGACTTTATTCTTCTTCCTGGCATTAACGATAAGGTAACTTATATAGAGCAGTACCAGCCATATCGGGATGAGTTCTACCGATATTTTCAATCCCGTAAACCACATCATGATTAAGACTGCCAGTAAAAACAACAAGCATATAACATTACTGAAAGGATAAAATAAGCTTGGGAATTTGGTGCTCTTTTTCTCTTTTATTTTACTTTTCTTAAAATAAAGGTGCGTCCAACTGATCATAATCCAATTAATGATCAGCGAAGAGACCACCAGCGACATCAATATCTCCAGGGCTTTATCCGGAATCAGTTTATTGACCACAATACAGATCGCAACTAAGGCTGCCGAAACCAAAATCGCTGCTATAGGTGCATGGTTTTTGTTCAACTTGTTGAGGAATTTAGGTGCATTTCCTTGCTCCGCCAAGCCGTACAACATCCTCGAGTTGCTATAGACCGAACTGTTATAGACCGACAGTGCCGCTGTAAGTACGATTAGGTTCAGTATGTTGGCGATTATCGTTGTAAAATAGAATGTCTTATTGAACAGCGTAAATTGGAACGAATTCAAACTATTGAATACCTCTACAAAAGGACTCGTGTCGGCCGTGATATTTCTCCAAGGCATGAGCGAGAATAGGATAAATAAAGCACCTACATAAAAGATCAAAATACGAATCAAGACCTGATTTGTTGCCCGCGGAATATTTTTTTCTGGATTCTCGGCCTCTGCGGCTGTAATACCCACCAATTCTAGGCCGCCAAATGAGAACATGATCATAACCAATGCCGCTAGAAGCCCCTCATAGTTGCCATCTTCTGTGATACTGAGCCAGCCTTTCGGAAAAAAACCACCATCATTATAGAGGTTTGCAACAGTAGCGGTCTCACCTCCGGTTCCCGATAGGAGGAGATAAGCACCGAATATAATCATGGCAATGATAGCGACAACCTTGATGATCGAAAACCAGAATTCGGTTTCGCCATACACTTTGACAGACGAAAGGTTTAACGCATTGACGACAAAGAAAAAGAAAAGACTGGAGGCCCATAGCGGCACGTCAGGCCACCAAAATTGGACATACACACCTATAGCGGTCAGTTCTGCCATACTCACGAGTATATAGAGTACCCAGTAATTCCAACCAGAAGCGTACCCCGCAAAACCTCCCCAATATTTGTTGGCAAAATAAGAAAAACTTCCAGAGACAGGCTCCTCTACGACCATCTCGCCCAATTGACGCATGATAAAAAATGCAATGATGCCCGCAATGGCATAGCCGAGTAAAACAGAGGGACCCGCCAACACTGCGGCCTTGCCGATCCCTAAAAATAAGCCAGTTCCAATAGCTCCCCCTAAAGCTATTAATTGAATATGTCTATTGGTTAGTCCCCGTTTTAGTTTTTGGTCTTTATTATTATCGCTCACGATTTTGGTTAGTTTTTGTTTTGCTTATTATTGATTGAAGTTGTCCCGATCCCAAGGAGTTCGTCCCAATAGGTACCGGTACGGCGGTAGTATACCAGGATCTGGTAATCGTTTCCTGTCTGGAAATGACTGCCAGAAAAGGCATTTGTAATCACCTTTCCTTCCTTTGTTTCCAATACATACTCGTAGTCATAGAGGCCTTGTTTTAGCTTCTGCCTCACCGTCCATTTCTTCGAGTTGGGATTATACTTTAATTTGTTATTTGCATTACGCTGGTAATTGTTGTAGCCTCCGACGAGGTAGATGTCACCAGCTATGTTTTGAGTAGTCTGGAGCGAAAATTCGATATCAGCGTAATCGCTTCCGATATCCGCATTGTCATAATCCAGGTTGCGGATATAGAATTTTCCATTTTCGTCATAGGTGGTTGCATAAGTATCATCGTAATGGTCTTGATCGGTAAACAGTCGCATATGGACAAGACTATCCATCTGTATATCCATGATTTGGGCTGATCCACCTTTAAAAGAACGTAGGTCCGCATAGCGAAACTCATTATTTCCCATGAAGTCCAGCGTCTCACTGTTGTTGTATTTTATTTCGCTCGTACCGATAAACATAGGCGTTCGCAGTATCATCATATTATCAGGACGTTGGTTTTGCATCACATGCAATTGTATGTCCCGATGCGGATTAGAAATAGTCAGTCCTGTTTTAATGGTGATATTCAGCTTTTGGTTGGATAAGCGTTTCTCGGTAAAACTCGACGCCAATATTTGACTTTCTACCACGACCAACGGCTTCAATACATAAAATCTGCGCGTCAAGATCAATCGCTCTTTGTCCGAATCTTCATAGATCTTCAGTAAAAAATTACCGGCAACTTTAGGCTTTACATATTCATTTGGGAAGACCGTTTTATAGTGTGTATAGGCAGTTGTAGTCCCTTGAGATTGTTTGAAATCTACAATACGATCCTCATTATATCCCTCCGCATAGTCCAGGACCGATAGGCGACTAGGGGTCCAGTCTGCATTGCAATGCTCAATGTTGTAGTAATAATCACGCACATCTGCCCGTAGATCGTCAAACGAAAGCTCCAAGAGCTCGGGTTCTCCGATCGTATATATCGGAAGCTGATTTTCTTTTCCCGTTGGGAATAGCTGAACCGTCTTTATAGCGTCTAGGTAATTGACATTGTCATAGACGAGTTCTTGCTTGGGAGATTGTTCGATAGCAATCCGTTTCTTTTTCTTTTTTTGCGCATACACTTGTACCGTCAGCTGCAAAAGAATAATAACGATAGTGATCGATTTTGTTTTTAACATATTGGATTTTATGCAAATAGGTGTGCCAGTTTTTTAACTATTTCATCTGGACGATGCGATCGACGATATACTTGGTATTGCCACGCCATGGTACGACACCGTGATACTCTTTATAATGGAGGTCAAAGAACTTTCCGCTATTGGTTTCTAATACCTGAAAAATAGAATCATTCTCTACGGAAAATACAAACTCATTGCTTGTTAATGCTCCAGCTCTACCACTGCCGAATCCTTCTTGGATCAGCTTACCCTCATAGGTTTTAAAGAGATTTCCCTTTTTTACAGCATAATTGAGGTAGCCCGACTTTACGCCCTCTCCAAATACGAAATAGTACTGGAAATAGAGAAAACCGGCAAGTGCCAACATAATCACTAAAAATGTCCAACCTAAAAAGCTTTTTAGCTTTGCACCTCTTTTCTTTGGAGGAGTATTTGCTTCTGTCATACGAGTTATACAATTACTTGATAGATTAAAGATACTAGATATGTTTATATAATGAGCAAATGAATTTAAACAAATTCGCTTTGCACATGGTCAGAAGGAGGGTAAAGGGAGAGAAGTATGCGGCCGAGCAATACTAAAAAAAAAATCCCGACTTGATCTTAAGGTGGTCAAGTCGGGATCTATAGGTAATTATAGACCAATTTGTGCTATTTCAGTTTGGCCATTTCCTTTTGTATCTGTACCTGTGTAGGTTCGCTTATTTTAACTAAAGGTAATCTCACCGTGTCATCACCTATGTTTTTTTGACGAAGGATATATTTTACTCCTGCAGGATTGCCCTCTACGAAGCATAGATCAGTGATGTCTAAGAGCTGACTATGTATAGTTCGTGCTTCTTCATAGTTTCCTTCCTGGCATTTTTTTACCAAGTCGGCAACCAATTTTGGGTATGCATTTCCGATGACCGATATTACACCGATAGCGCCTAGTGCCATCATGGGTAGGGTAGCGGGGTCATCTCCAGATATCAATTGGAAGTTTTCAGGTTTATCCCGTAAGATTTCTGAAAATTGGCTAAAGCTTCCTGAAGCCTCTTTAATAGCCACTATATTTGAAAAATCGTTTGCCAGTCGGACCGTCGTCGCAGCGGTCATATTACTTCCTGTTCGGCCAGGTACATTATAGAGGATTATCGGCAGTTTTGAGGCTGCTGCTATGGCTTTATAATGTTGGTATATGCCTTCCTGAGTAGGTTTATTATAATAAGGAGACACCGAAAGGATGGCACAATAACCATTGGTATCAAAATCTTGAATCTGCTGTACGATTTCTAGGGTATTATTACCACCTATTCCAGCTATAAGCGGCAGGCGTCCATTGACTTTATCTGCTGTAAACTTCCAAACCTGCTTTCGTTCTTCAGTGCTTAATGTCGCCGTCTCTCCTGTCGTACCCAGTGATACTAAGTAGTTCATTCCTTCTTTGATTTGAAACTCAATCAGTTGTTCTAGCGTTTCAAAATCAATTGTTCCATCTGCATTAAAAGGGGTAACCAATGCTACACCCGCGCCCTGAATCTCATTCATTGTTTTTAAGTCTGATTTTTAGATATTATTGTTGTTATTGATTAATCATTTTTAGCAATTCTTCATCCGATATGATCGGAACCTTTAGCTTTTCCGCTTTTACCAGCTTGGAAGGTCCCATTTTGTCTCCAGCGACCAAGTAGTTCAGTTTAGATGATATACTGCTCAGCATTTTTCCGCCATGTGATTCGATCAGTGCAGTCAGATCTTCCCTGCTATGTGCAGCAAATACACCGGATATTAAGAACGTCTTTCCTTCCAGACTACTTCCGGCCAGTTCGACGGTCTTTTCCTCGATTTCAAATTGCAGGCCGTAAGCCTTCAATTTATCCAGTTCGGTCTGATGTTCTGGTTCGGAAAGATATTGATGTACACTCTCCGCAATGCGTATACCGATGTCCTGTACGGATGCGATTTCTTCTATGCTTGCTTGTTTCAGGTTGTCGAGCGATTTGAAATGGAGCGCCAGTTTCTTGGCTACAGTTTCGCCTACATGGCGTATGCCCAATGCAAATAGCACTTTTTCAAAAGGCTTGTTTTTTGAGTCCGCTATACCCTTTATCATATTGTCTATAGAACGCTGGCCAAAGCGCTCAATCGTCACCAGGACATCGCGCTTTTCCTGAAGTGTATAGATATCAGAAATATGACGCAACAGGTCCAGTTTATAGAACGTCACTATCGTTTCGTCGCCCAATCCCTGTATATCCATCATCTTACGGCCTATGAAATGTTGGAGCTTGCCAATTATTTGAGGCTCACAACCATCCTCATTGGGACAATAATGCACCGCTTCTCCTTCTTGTCTTACCAGCATTGTTCCGCATTCTGGACAATGCTCAGGATATTTTATGGGAGTTGCACTAGGATCTCGTTTTTCGGTATTGACGCCTATTACTTTGGGTATGATTTCGCCACCTTTTTCGACATACACGGTATCCTTTTCATAGAGATCAAGACGCTCGATCTCATTGGCGTTATGCAGGGATGCCCGTTTTACAGTGGTACCGGCCAATAGGACAGGGCTGAGGTTGGCTACTGGAGTGACTGCTCCTGTACGGCCGACCTGATAAGTCACGGCTTCCAGTGTGGTCTCGACACGCTCGGCTTTGAATTTATAGGAAGTTGCCCAGCGGGGAGACTTTGCGGTAAAGCCAAGTTCTTCCTGATAAGCATAGTCATTGACCTTGATAACGATTCCATCTATATCATAGGTGAGCTGATGACGCTCTGTATCCCAATAGTGGACAAAGCTTAATACTTCTTCGATCGAGCTACATAGTTTGCTGTGTTCTGATACATGGAATCCCCAGTCGCGCACGGCGCATAGGCTTTCCCAATGCGATTGGTAGGCCCGGTTTCTGTTTTCCATGTATAGAAAGTAGAGGAAACAATCCAAAGGACGCTTTGAAACCTCTGCAGAGTCTTGTAACTTGATCGTTCCAGACGCAAAATTTCGTGGATTGGCGTATGTCGCTTCTCCATTGTCTTCACGCTCTTTATTCAATCTCAAAAAAGCAGATTTGTGCATAAAGATTTCACCTCTGATTTCGAAAACATCAGGATAGGCGATGTTCGACTTGAGTTGATGGGGGATACTTCGTATCGTGCGTACATTATTGGTGACTTCATCGCCCTGTATTCCGTCTCCACGTGTTACAGCCTGGGTCAGCTTTCCATTTTCGTAGGTCAGTGAGATAGACAGTCCGTCAAATTTCAATTCACAGACATAGGCAACCTCATGACCTATTGCCTTGCGTACTCGCTCATCAAAGTCTATTAGTTCTTGTTCGTTGTAGGTATTGCTCAGCGACAGCATCGGCCAACGATGCTGTACTGTATTGAATTTGGATGTTATATCTCCACCAACTTTTAGGGTAGGCGAGTTAGGATCTCTATATTGTGGGTATTCCGATTCCAGTGCCTCGAGTTCTTTGAGTTTTTGGTCAAAGTCATAATCTGAAATTGCTGAGTTTGCCAATACATAATATTGGTAGTTGTACGTATTTAATTCAGCTGTTAATTCTTCTATTTTCGTTTGGATATCCTGCAACATATGCAACGAAATTAAGAAATTTTGTAAGCCTAATATAATTTTATGCCAATATTTTGCGCAATCGTATGGCGCAAAAAAGGATTGTTTTTTAAGAGATTCGTTATTTGTTCTTTAAATAAAAATTATTTGTAGGTAAGTCCGAAAAACGCTGCATTTTGTTCATGTAATAGTCCCAAATTATGCATTTTTTATAAAGCCCCATTTTATTGTAAGCGGCTGTATTTTTTTTTCTTTTGGCTGCATTTCGGAAGAAGTTGAGGAAAAAGTACTGGTGTGCTCTACTGACGGCCCATGCGTCTTTCGGTTTCCCTTTTAGCAGAAAATGCAGGAGCGCTGCAAGATCTAGCCAAAGCCTGGCAAAGATTGCCCATACCGCCATCCAAAAGGCAAGGTTTTTTTGGAGCATCACTAAGCTGTTTCTAAAATTCAGATAGGTTTTTTTAGGATTACTGGTATCCAAGGTGCCACCACCGACATGATACACCAGGCTGTTGGGGCAGTAACCGATTCGATAGCCTAGTTTTTTCAAACGCCAGCACAGGTCAATCTCCTCCATATGTGCGAAAAAATCCGCATCAAAGCCCTGTACTTCGCGCCAAGCGTCCGATTTGATAAAGAGTGCGGCTCCCGTTGCCCAGAATACTTCCTGCTCGTCATCGTATTGGCCTGTATCGAGTTCTACCGAATGTAATATCCGCCCTCTGCAAAAAGGGTAGCCATAGGTATCCATATAGCCACCACCTGCACCGGCATGCTCAAAACTATCCTTTTTGTGGAAAGAGCGGATCTTGGGCTGTGCAGCCACATAGTCTTCCCTGATCATCATTTCAATGACGGGTTCGATCCAAGAAGGACTTACCTCCACGTCAGAGTTGAGCAGTACGTAATAGGGGGCATCGACTTGCTCCAAGATTTTGTTGTATCCTCCTGCAAACCCAAAATTATCTTCATTTTGGACGATTCGAATATGGGGATAGATTTCCTTGACAAAAGCAATAGAATCATCTGTCGAAGCATTGTCCCCAATGATGAATTCGACATTGGGATACGTACTGTTATATATAGAAGGCAAAAACTTTTCTAAGAAATATTTGCCATTCCAGTTCAATATTACAACGGCGACCTTAGGGTATTGTGTCATGCTTTATTTTTTCTCTGTCTTTTCCATCGATTATGAGACCATAGCCAGTATTGTGGCTGTTCACGGATGATCTGCTCCGTAAACTCATTGTGTATATGCGTTATTTCATGGTCACCATATTCAGATGGTTGCTCTACTAAAGTTGTAAATTTACAAAAATAATAACCTCTTTTTTGTTTTCTTCCGATATGACAGAAAACCACCGGGTTGCCTGTCATTTTGGCGATCCGTTCAGTCCCCGTATATACCAGGGTTTCTTGGTTCAAGAAGGTCATGTAATAGTCCGAGTCCTGATATACCGGAGTCTGGTCCGCTACAAACATGCTGATATGTGGCGTGTTTTTCAAACGTACAATATGTCTCAAAATCTGCTTCATGGGCACCATGGTGGCTCCAAATCGAGTTCGGACTCCGTTGTATATTTGATTGATATCGTTATTGTTTAGGGGTTTGTATATGACCAGACGGTCAAAGTCGGTCATCAATGATAGGCGATGTATTCCCAGTTCCCAATTTCCATAATGCGCAGTGACACCGATTACACCTTTTCCGGCATCGAAATGTCGGTATACTTCTTCCGGATTAAGGAGCTCGATACGTTTCTCTACTTCTTTGGGGTTAATGCTGAACATTTTTATGACCTCGACAATAATATCGGGGAAGTAACGATAGAATTTCTTGGCGATCTCTTTTATCTCCGCTTCCGTTTTCTCAGGGAATGAATTTCGAAGATTTTTATAAACGACTTTCTTTCGGTAGCCCAGTACATGATAGATTAATATATACAATACATCCGAGATCGCATACAGCATCCAGAATGGCATTCTGGACATTGTCTGTAAAATAAAATGCAGTATATTTTTTTTCATTCGTGCATATTGTCTTTTAATAACCTTACAGAATATCCCACGGATATTTCATCTCGGTTAGGCTGTGACGTTTTAGTTACACAAACTTAGATAAAAAGCGCAGCATTCACGAACACCTGTTCAAAAAAGAAGCGTAATAAAGCATGTAGAAATCCCTTTACTGCGTTTTTGTGTCGGAAATATCCTTTAATAACATTATTTTTGTGGCCAAATTCAACGTTAGTTTTTAAAATATGTCAATTCCTGTCCTATTATCTGCAAATTATCTTCCTCCGGTATCGTATTTTCATGCTATTTCACAACATGCGGACTCCATTCTTCTGGACCAGCATGAGCATTTTCCAAAGCAGACGTATAGAAGCAGGACGCATATCGCAACCGCTAATGGGATATTGGACTTGATGATTCCTATACAGCACGGACGCAAGGAGCATGTCGCGATGAAGGAAGTCAAGATCAGTTATGATCACGACTGGCAGCGCTTACATTGGGCAAGTATACAGACAGCCTACCGCAGTTCGGCTTATTTTGAGTACTATGAAGATGAGTTTGCCCCATTTTATGAGCGGCAGTTCGAGTATCTTTTCGATTTTAATCGCGAGCAGCTTGAATTGATGCTACGGTTGCTGAAGATACAACGCGAGATACAATGTACCGATCGTTACGTAAAGAACTATGAAGGTTTGGACTTCAGGACATCGATCCATCCGAAAAAGACTTCGGTATATACCAATCCCAAGGTTTACTATCAGGTTTTCGAAGAGAAGACAGGCTTTCAGCCTAATGTGAGCATCATCGACTTACTATTCAATCAAGGCCCTCAGAGTAAAATGTACCTGTAGATTTATAAGGCCAGAATCTATACCTTTTATAAAACCATAAAAGGAGATCATTGTTATATGTGGACGTAACCCTATCAGGTACCTTATAATATATAACGATGAATCGAGCTTTATTAGTGTTTGTCATGCTGCTGCTGTCTATTGTACTGTTTGCACAACAGGGGGTAGATACCATTCATTACAAAAAGGTCTACTATTTTGCCGGTACCGGCTTGGGCATTCCATTGGGAAAAGCCAGAGATGTACTTTCTCCAAAGCTTTTTGTGGGAAGCATGGGGTTGGATATCGCATTGAACAATCCCAAATACTATCTGTATCCAGCGCTGTATATGTTGGCATTCAAGTACGATCAGAAAGCTCCAGATCCCGACTTTAATACTATTCTGAAAAATGGGCTCTCCAACTTCTATATGTTGAGTATGGCAGCGGGGACGCGAAGGCAGTTTGATCGGCTCAATACCTATGTTTATTTAGGCCCGACTATTGGTTTGGTGCATGAGCCACGGTCTAATCTTGTCGATAATGTGGTCCATATCGAGTATCTGAAATCTATTGCCTTCGGCACGAAATTGGGGGTAGGCGCCGATTATCGCTTTAATGGCTTTTTTATTGGTACAGAGGTGGGGTATATGTATAACGTGAATCGGGTACAAAGGAAGCCTTTTCATGCGCTGACCTTAATGGTCGGACTCAAGT
This sequence comes from Sphingobacterium paucimobilis HER1398, assembly GCF_000416985.1. Lineage (GTDB taxonomy): Bacteria > Bacteroidota > Bacteroidia > Sphingobacteriales > Sphingobacteriaceae > Sphingobacterium > Sphingobacterium paucimobilis. The sequence goes on along the minus strand of NZ_ATDL01000018.1, from coordinate 71,553 downwards.
CGGATATCACCCGGCTGAGTGACAGAGTTGTTGAGATATTAGCTCCACATTAATCTATGTGGGGATCTATGGGCAGATGTGGGCAACAAAGACGAGGAATTGTTAAAAAGTGTTAAGCATTGGTTGCCGATACAATTAAATCCCAAAAGATAGCGTTATAAGGGTGAATATAACATTCATAATTTCATAATTTAGGTTAATAATTGGTTTGGTAAAATCCTGAGGCTCCCCGCTTCAGGATTTTTTATGCACAGTTGACAGGGGTGAAAAACCTATTTTATCGTACTGCAATATTTTTGTGTTAAAATACTGTTAAATATCTGTTCAACTATTAGTTTGGTACCTCGTTTGCGTTAGTTGTAATGAATATAAAATTCATAATTTCATATTTAGGTTAATAATTGGTTTGGTAAATCCTGGAGCTCCCCGCTTCAGGATTTTTTTATAAAGGTGCTACATCTTGATTTTATTGATATCCCAGGTTTTCGTATTTAAAATAAGGAGTTGGTTTCTGAAATCAGATGTCTCGGTTATTATTCTTAGGGTCTCTTGTACCATCATCAACCCCAGTATGCCAGGTACGCTATTCATGACCCCATTAAGATCGCAGTTCGGTACGTCTTCAGCTGCGGGGGGAGTGGGGAATATATCACGAAGATTTTTGGAACCCTGATGATTGAAAACAGCAAGCTGGATTTCGAAGTTAAGTATCGAACCATATACCAACGGCTTATTCAACCTCACACAAGCATCATTAATAATGTATCGACTGGTAAAATTATCTGTGCCATCGAGTACGATATCATAAGCAGATACGTACGCGTCTACGTTTTCATTGGTTATTTTCGCTATGATGGGTTCAAAACACACGTCTGGATTGAGTGCCTTGATGGCCTGCTGGGCGGATAGGACTTTAGGTACTGTCAGGTTCGTTTGCTGGTGTATGACCTGTCGATGTAAGTTGTGGATTTCGACAAGGTCAAAGTCAACACATGCGATCGTACCTATACCTGCGGCGGCAAGATATAATAGAATTGGGGCTCCCAATCCGCCTGCGCCGATTACAAGGACGCGACTCTGGCAGATCTTTCCTTGTCCATCAATACCTATGGGAGGGAAGGAGATTTGTTTTTTATACCTCAGGATCTGTTCTTTCGTCAGTTTCATCTTTTTCGGGTCTAATATTCAATTTGCCAATCTTTCCATACCGGTTGATAGCCTTTTTTTGCAATCAAGGCTGCTATCGCTGCCGGCGGCCGTTCGTCACTGATTTCAAATTGCTCCAGCGACTCCGGTGCGATTACATAGCCACCCGGATTGGTTTTTGATCCGGCACTCATGGCGGTAACGCCCAGTGGGATGATATGGTCTCTAAATACAGGGTGCTCTCGGGTCGACAGCGAAATTTCCAGGTCTGGATTCCATATGCGATACGCACATATCAACTGCAAGAGATCATCGTCACGCATCACAAAGTTAGGTTCAACGGTTCCTGTTGCCGGACGTAATCTGGGAAAAGAGACACTATACTTTGTCTGCCAGTATTTTTTTTGGAGGTAATCGATATGTAATGCGGTAAAAAAACTGTCGACCCGCCAGTCCTCTAGGCCGAGCAGCACGCCAAGTCCGATTTTGTGCATGCCAGCTTGGCCTATTCGGTCGGGAGTCTCCAGTCTGTATCGAAAGTTAGACTTCTTTCCTTTAGGGTGATAGGTTTTGTATACCTCTCGGTGATAGGTCTCTTGGTATACCATCACCCCATTGACCTTAGCTTCGTGCAGGGCGCTATAGTCCTCACGGTCGAGTGGCTGTACTTCTATTGCTATTTGGGCAAATACCGAGCGGAGCTGCTCTACAGCCTGTAGGAAATATGGCGTACCCACGGTATGGTTAGACTCGCCTGTCACGAGAAGAATGTGCTGAAACCCCATGGCCTGGAGCGCTTGTGCTTCTATTTGTATCTCGCTCGATGTCAATGTACGCCTCGGTAGTTTGTTGTCCATGCTAAAACCACAGTAGGTGCAGATATTCTGGCATTCGTTACTGAGGTACAGCGGAGCATACAGCTGTATGTTTTTACCAAATCGTCGGGTCGTAATCTGGTGTGATAGCTGTGCCATCTCCTCCAGCATTGGTTTGGCGGCTGGTGATAGGAGATGCAGAAAATCATCTATATTACGATGGTTCTTATGAAGTGATTGTTGAACCTGTTGTGGTGTCGTGCTGTATATTTTCTGAGCCGTCTCCTCCCAAGAGCAGGCCTCGAAAACTGGGGTAAAAGTCGAATTCATGAGGAGTAGGACTGGGTTAGAAATTCGGTCAGGGGGCTGCTGCCTATGGCTTTGGCTTCGGAGTTGTTTATGCCGATTTCGTAAGCGAGGCGACCCGATTCTATAGCCTTGGCAAATGCTTGTGCTATCGCTACAGGATCATTTGAAACGGCTACGGCCGTATTGATCAATACCGCATCTGCACCGATTTCCATGGCTTTACAGGCATCAGAAGGGCTTCCTATACCGGCATCCACGATCACCGGAACCTGACTCTGTTCGATGATAATAGATAAGAATTCTAGAGTCTTTAAGCCTTGATTGCTGCCTATAGGCGACCCCAAGGGCATTACGGCAGCTGTGCCTACCTCTTCCAAGCGCTTGCACAGAACCGGATCTGCATGTATATAGGGGAGAACGACGAATCCCTGCTTGGCCAATTCCTCACAGGCCAGGAGCGTCTCGATGGGATCAGGCATCAAGTATTTGGGATCGGGATGTATTTCCAGCTTGATCCAGTTCGTCTGCATAGCTTCTCGGGCGAGCTGTGCAGCCAGAACAGCTTCTTTTGCAGTTCGGGCTCCAGATGTATTGGGGAGCAATTGCATTTGATCCGGATCAATATAGGATAGGATGTCGTCTTCTTCTATATGGAGGCCAATGCGTTTTAGTGCTACCGTCACGAGCTCGCTTCCGGAGGCGACAAGAGCATCCCTCATCAGTTTTGGAGACCCAAATTTGCCTGTTCCCATAAAGAATCTGGACTGAAAAGTGCGATCTGCGATTGTCAATAGGTTCATAATGCTATTTTTTAAGTTTTAATTCAGGGTTGAGGTTATTCAATTCTTTGGACATGGCGACACCGTATATGCCTATGTCAGCTAAGCGGTCGATGTCAGCTAGGCGTACCCCTCCAATAGCAAATAGGGGCGGGGTCGGAATCTCCTTCAGTCGGTCGATAAGCTGCTGGTACCCCTCAAATCCAAGAGTGGGACTCAGATTCTGTTTTGTTGCTGTAAATCGCAAAGGACCTACTCCGATGTAGTCACAGCCCTCGTCGATTCGCTGTAGTACATCGTCTAGGCTGTTGGCGGTTCCGCCTATGATTTTTTTGTTTCCGAGCGCCGCCCGAGCTACCTCGATACTGTCGTCTTGAAGACCCAGATGGATACCATCAGCTCCGACAGCCCGTGCTATATCGATATGGTCGTTGATGATATAAGTGAAGTTGTAGCTTGTCTGGAGCTGCTTCACTTGTTGTGCGAGTTGGTGAATGGACCGGGATTCTTCGGTTTTAAAGCGGAGCTGAATCCAGTCTATTCCCTTGTTCAATACCGCTGTAATATTTTCTAGTTGCTCTTCTGCTGTTGTTCCAGAGGATATGTACTGAATTTTGCTATACATTTTGATTTTTTATAGTTGATTGTGCCATAGGTTGTAACAGGTCTTGAACTGTGCAAAAGGATCATCGGACAGCCATACGCTTCCGCACAGTGCGACATCCTCAACGTTTTGCTTTAACAATTCGATGTTATGCGTTGCGATACCGCCTAGGGCGATGAGGTTCGTCGAGAAGTTCTCCCGTTTTTCGGTACGGCGTAGATCTTCATTCGGCCGGTACCCTTTCTTCGAAATACTTGAAAATACGGGACTGATAAAGGCATCCTGATAGCTGGACGAGAGACTATTGAACTCCGCCCAGCTATGCACCGAGGTGCTGATGCGATAGCCCGTATGTCCATCAGCCTGCAAAGATGACGGACGTAACGAAGCTGGATAGTGTAAACGCTCCAAGCCCCAGGTACGACTTAGCTCTGGATAGCTGTGTAGCACCAGTTTCTTTCGTTCCTCCGGAGTAAACCCTGCTAAAAACTCGTCCATCTCCCGTATGGACATTGTTGGTTTCCGTATATGAACGATGACATCGGTATAGCTTACAAACATCCGTATCAATCTGCTTTCATGAGGCATGGGGCCTGGTAGTGTTATGATCCGCATCTACAGGTATATTTCTTTGCCTGATTCGATGTACTCTGTTGATTTTTGCAACATTCCCTCAGCGACACTGTCTCTGATTTCCTGTGTGATTTTCATCGAGCAGAATTTAGGGCCACACATGGAGCAAAAATGAGCTACTTTGGCTCCGTCGGCAGGCAAGGTCTCATCATGGTACTCCCGAGCTGTTTCAGGATCCAGAGCCAGGTTGAACTGATCTTCCCAGCGGAATTCAAACCGGGCTTTGCTGAGGACATTGTCTCGGTATTGAGCGCCAGGATGGCCTTTTGCCAGATCTGCAGCATGGGCTGCGATTTTGTAGGTGATTACTCCGTCTTTGACATCCTTTTTATTGGGAAGCCCCAGGTGCTCCTTAGGGGTTACGTAACATAGCATGGCGCAGCCATACCATCCGATCATGGCAGCTCCTATGGCCGAGGTGATATGGTCGTAACCAGGTGCGATGTCTGTCGTCAGGGGGCCTAAGGTGTAGAAAGGAGCTTCGTCGCAGCATTCTAATTGTTTTTCCATATTTTCTTTGATCAGGTGCATCGGTACATGACCTGGCCCCTCGATCATCACCTGTACATCGTGTTTCCAGGCTATCTTGGTCAACTCGCCAAGGGTCTCCAATTCCGCAAATTGAGCTTCATCGTTGGCATCTGCTATAGAACCAGGACGTAAGCCATCCCCCAGAGAGAATGCGATATCGTACTTTTTCATGATCTCGCATATTTCTTCAAAGTGTGTGTAGAGGAAACTCTCTTTATGGTGGAACAGGCACCACTTGGCCATGATGGAACCTCCACGGGATACAATTCCGGTCACCCGTGCGGCGGTGAGGTGGATATAACGGAGCAGCACTCCGGCATGGATCGTAAAATAGGAAACACCCTGCTCAGCTTGTTCGATCAGGGTATCCCTAAAGATCTCCCAGGTGAGGTCTTCGGCTACACCATTGACCTTTTCGAGTGCTTGATAGATAGGCACCGTTCCGATAGGCACTGGGGAGTTTCTGATAATCCATTCTCGGGTCTCGTGTATGTTTTTTCCGGTTGATAGGTCCATGATGGTATCAGCTCCCCATCGACAGGCCCATACGGCTTTTTCAACTTCCTCCTCGATACTCGATGTTACGGCACTATTTCCGATGTTTGCATTGATCTTGACCAAGAAATTGCGGCCTATAATCATAGGTTCGCTCTCCGGATGGTTGATATTATTGGGGATTATTGCTCGTCCGGCAGCTATCTCATCACGAACAAACTCTGGGGTGATCCGCTTGGTCGGCGTCCTGGCTCCAAAGCTATAGCCCTTATGTTGTTGTGTCATCGCTGCTTGTGCGCTTTCCAATTGCTCGATACGTTGGTTTTCCCGAATGGCGACATACTCCATCTCTGCCGTAATAATACCTTTGCGTGCATAGTGCAGCTGCGTTACATTATGCGCTGCTTTCGCCTGCTTGGGTTTATGTTGGTAGTCAAAGCGAAGATGTTCCAATTTGGGATCATTGGCTCGCTCATTTCCATATTCGGAACTGATCTTGTCCAAAATTTCGACGTCATTTCTCTCCAGTATCCAAGATTCGCGAAGACGGTCGATGCCTTTTTTGATATCGATCACTTTGCTCGAGTCTGTATACGGTCCCGAGGTGTCATACACGGTGATAGGGGGATTTTCCTCGATACCGCCCGTGCTCAAGCGTGTTGGAGACAGGCTGATTTCGCGCATTGCCACCTGAATAGGGAATAGTGTGCCCGGAATATAGACTTTTCTGGCATTCGGAAAGGGCTGTGTCGTAATCGTTGTGTTTTCTTGATTTTTCATGGTTATTGGGTTTATCCGCCCTGTGTGGCGGTAATGATGAGGATTTCGTCGTGGTTGGAGATAGGGGTAGCCGGCCAGTCTTGACGAGGTACAACTTGGTTGTTGAGTGCTACAGCAATACCATTGCTTTTTAAATCCGGAATCAAGGTCGACAGCGTATCGGCCAGCGAATGCGGTAAGTCGTCCTGAAGTTGATGGAATTGATTGTTGATTTTTATCTGCATCGTATTAAAAAGTTTATTATTAATACTTTAGGAATGCAGCGAAAGGACAGCTATCGATGGACAGCCATTAAGTGAAAGATACACTTACTTTTCCCTACGCTAGTATGAACTAGATCAGGTTCCAAGGGTAAAATCTCAGCCTGCCTTGCAGACACCCCTAAAGTATTTTGTACAAGGATAAGAGATATTATTGTGAAATAAAAATTTTTCAAGTATTTGTTTCTTTTTGTTAAAAAATGTTAATACCGAGCGCGTTTTATACTAAACAGGGAAGAGGGGCGTTTTGGTAATAAAAGAAAGTAAAAATTTCATAATTTCATATTTAGGTTAATAATTGGTTTGGTAAAAAACCTGAAGTTCCCAGCTTCAGGTTTTTTTATTAAAGTGAGTCTGCATCGAATTCTATTGGCGATCTTGAAAGTAGAACTTCCTATCTTCTTCGGTGATAGCTCTAAGTACTTTGCAGGGATTTCCTACGGCGATAACATTGTCGGGGATATCTTTGGTTACGACACTTCCCGAGCCGATAACTGTATTATTGCCGATGGTTACATTTGGATTAATGACCACATTGCCACCGATCCAGACATTGTCACCTATAGTTACGGGTAAAGCATACTCTAGCCCTGTGTTGCGAATATCATGGTGTATCGGATGCCCAGCGGTATAAATGGAAACCGAAGGCCCCAGCATTACATTATTGCCGATTTTTACCGGAGCACAGTCCAAAATCGTCAGATGGTAGTTGGAAAAGAAAGATTCTCCAATTTCAATATTAAATCCGTAATCGCAATAGAAAGGCTGCTCGACGCAGAACAAACCTCCTGTCTTGCCAAATAGCCCGCGGATCACGCCCTTGCGTTCTCTATGGTTTTTAGGGTCTATCTGATTATACCTAAAACATAAACGCTGGGCCTCTAGCCGAAGCGTTGTGAGCTCTTTGCGATTGGCATAATAAGGCTCGCCTGCAATCATTTTTTCTTGTTCTGACATAGTGTCCCTCGCTGTTGATATAAGGATTGAAAAGGTGAATATAGCAAAAGTCATTTTTATATAATTAATCCAACCCTAAAAGGGCTGTTAATTTATTATTAATTATCTTTGCCTGGAATGATAGATAATTCAAAATCAAAGATTGCCGTAATTGGAAGTGGGAGCTGGGCGACAGCGATGATCAAAATGCTGACCGATAGCACACTGTCTAAAGAAATATTTTGGTGGGTTCGTAAGCCTGAAGATGTAACTTTTATCAGGACGTACAAACATAATCCAAGTTACTTAAGCGCCGTAGAGGTAAAAGTTCAACCCGAAAATATCAGCTCTGATGTGCGCGAAATTGTATCACAGTGTGATATTGTCGTATTAAATACACCAGCAGCTTATTTGAAATCAGCATTGGAAGGGCTTATTGCGTCCGATTTTAAAGATAAAACGGTGGTTTCTGCCATTAAAGGGATCATTCCGGACGAAAACCAGATTGTAGGCGAATACTTGCGCTCACAGTATGATATTCCTTTGGAAAAGATTGTTGTGATCGGAGGTCCTTGTCATGCCGAAGAGGTCGCTCAGGAAAAACTTTCTTATTTGACCTTCGCCAGCAGTACAAAGCATGAAGCTAATGCGGTTGCAGCATTATTCGCCTCGCGTTACATCAATACGATTATATCCGATGATGTTATCGGAATCGAGTATGGCGCCGTTCTAAAGAATATTTATGCTTTGGCCGGGGGGATATGTCACGGTCTGGGCTATGGAGATAATTTTCAGGCAGTTTTGATTTCGAATGCGATCCGCGAGATGGATTATTTTGTGGAAGCGCTAGCGCCTCAGCACAGGGATATCAAAACTTCTGCCTACCTGGGTGACTTGTTGGTGACGGCCTATTCCCAATTCAGTCGTAACCGTACTTTTGGTAATATGATTGGTAAAGGATATACCGTGCAGTCTGCTCAGTTAGAGATGAATATGGTTGCAGAAGGCTATTACGCTTCAGCTTGTATCCAAAGCGTGATTCAGCGGTTTGAGCTTCGCATGCCGATATGTAATATGGTATTTCAGGTATTGTACAATCACCAGTCAGCAAGTGCCGAGGTGACTAAGCTGGCAAAAGACTTTACATAAGATGATATTGAAAGAAGAGATTGCTGAAACCTATCAGCGTATTCAGGACGAGATCTGTCAGGCACTCGAGTTACTTGATGGAGGTGCTAAGTTTGAAGAAGAACTTTGGGAGCGGGAAGGTGGTGGTGGTGGAAGAACCCGAATTATTCAGAATGGCAATATCCTGGAAAAAGGAGGGGTTAACTTTTCCGCCGTACACGGCAAGTTGCCCGAAACGATAAAGAAAGCCTTTGGAGTCGACTCTGAAGACTTTTTTGCTACAGGAGTGTCTATTGTGATACACCCCAATAATCCGCATGTACCTATTATCCACATGAATATTCGCTATTTTGAGTTGAATGACGAGATTCGTTGGTTTGGTGGCGGCATCGACTTGACACCACACTATGTGCAGGAAGACGATGCGCGTTATTTCCACCAGACATTGAAGGAAGTGTGCGATCGACATAAGGATAGCTTCTACGAAGAGTTTAAAACCTGGGCGGACAATTACTTCTTTATCAAACATAGGAATGAGACACGGGGTATAGGCGGCGTATTTTACGACAAATTGACTCCCGAGAAAACTGGATTGAGCTATGACGAAATATTTGCTTTTTCTTGTGATTTGGGACGTACGTTTGCACCGTTGTATACGGAACTGGTAAACCGACATCGTAATAAAAGCTATACAGCCGCAGAGAAGGACTGGCAGTTGCTGCGTCGTGGTCGCTATGTGGAGTTTAATCTGGTGTACGACTCGGGTACCCGTTTTGGCTTAGAGACCAATGGACGTATCGAATCCATCCTTATGAGCTTGCCTGCTCAGGCCAATTGGTTTTATAATTTTACACCTTCAGCAGATTCTGAGGAAGCCAAGACAATTGCCTTATTACGAAAAGGAGTCAATTGGGTTTAAGTTTCTGCTTTAACGTCTTTTATGATAAATTTTGAAAGGTTTACTTTAAGCAATGGGTTGAAAGTATTGGTACATGAAGACCATACTACCCCCATGGCTGTTGTTAATATTTTATATAATGTAGGGGCTCGTGATGAGTCCCCGGAGCAGACGGGTTTTGCCCACTTATTTGAGCATCTCATGTTCGGAGGATCCGTCAATATTCCAAATTATGACGGTCCGCTACAGCAAGTGGGAGGTGAGAACAATGCTTTTACGAGCAATGATATTACCAATTACTATATCACGCTGCCTGCCTCTAATCTGGAAACCGCATTCTGGTTAGAGAGCGACCGGATGTTGAGCTTGGCTTTTAGTGATCAAAGCCTAGAGGTGCAACGTCAGGTCGTCTGCGAGGAGTTTAAACAGCGCTACCTGAATCAGCCCTATGGTGATGTATGGTTGCATTTGCGACCTATGGCCTATAAGGTGCATCCTTACCGATGGGCGACTATAGGTAAGGAGCTCAAGCATATCGAAGATGCAACGATGGAAGATGTCAAAGGCTTCTTCTCCAAGTTCTATACGCCTCAAAATGCGGTATTGGTAGTTGCAGGAGACGTGAAGCTGGCAGATATAAAGGTGCTAACGGAGAAGTGGTTTGATGAGATTCCTGCAGGACAGACTTACCGTCGTAATCTGCCACAAGAACCTAAGCAAGAGGCGGCTAGGCGTGAGGTGGTCGAAGCGGATGTGCCAGTAGATAGTATATATATCGCTTTTCACGGTTATGACCGGTTGTCTAAGGATTATCAAACGATGGATTTGCTGTCTGATATCCTTTCAAGAGGCTCTTCTTCGCGACTATATCGTTCCCTGGTCAAAGAAAGACAGGTCTTTTCGGAGATCAATGCTTATGTAACGGGGAGTATCGATACAAACCTGTTTGTGATCGAGGGAAAACCTCTGGCAGGTATTAGTCTGGAAGAAGCGGAAGCGATTATATGGGAGGAAATAAATAAGATAAAATCGGATCTTGTAGTGGAGTCGGAGTTGCAGAAAGTAAAGAACAAGATCGAATCGACGTTATTGTTTTCTGAGCTTTCTATTTTGGATAAAGCGATGAACTTAGCATTCTATGAAGCTTTGGGAGATGCGAAAGACTATAACGAAGAGAACGATAAGTATTTAAAGGTATCCGCTGAAGATGTACAGCGTGTAGCTAAAGACATATTTAGAATGGAGAATTCATCGACTTTATGGTACCAATCAAAAGGAGGTAAACATGCCGAATAGATTAGAAGCGCCACCTTACCAGGCGATTGGAGATTTAGAGTTGGTACAGCCCGTAGCGCTAAGCCATGCCAACGGATTGAAGACTTTTTTGTTCCATACCGATGAATTGGAACTGATTAAGTTTGAATTTGTTTTTGAGAACTATTACGAAAAGTCCTCGCTCCCAATTTTGAATGTCGCCCTGTCGTCGATGTTGAAAGAAGGTACAACAAGCAGGAGCAGTGCGGAGATAGCTGAAGAAATAGATTTCTATGGAGCTTATCTGATGCCCGAGTATAGTTTTGATTATACCGCATTGTCGCTGTATACGATAAGAAAGCATGTCGATAAAGTGCTGCCTATTGTTGCTGATATATTAATGCACTCTACTTTCCCGGAGGAAGAACTGGAGACGTATATCCGAAATAATAAACAAAGTCTACAGATAGCTTTGCAAAAGAATGATGTGGTGGCTCGTCGTTTGTTTTATAAAAATCTATTTGGGCCTAACCAATATGGTGCTGTGGCGGATCTCGAAGATTACGATAGCCTGAGCAGAGAGAAGCTTATTGCCCTATTTGAGCAACAGATCGCACCAAATAACTGTACGTTGCTGATTGCGGGTAGGATAGACGAAGAGCTTCAGGGGCTGGTAGATAGTTTATTTGGCCAAGAATGGGCGAGCAGCAAAACAGCAGTCGGCAATTCTATTGACCTGCCCTTGCCTGGCGATGGACAGTTGGTGGTCGAGCCAAAAGAAGAAGCGCTCCAATCGGCTATTCGCATGGGGGGTATTACCGAAGGCCGTGCACATCCTGACTTTCCGGCTATACAGTTTGTAAATACGTTGTTAGGTGGTTTTTTCGGATCTCGGCTGATGCGCAATATCCGAGAAGACAAGGGCTACACCTATGGTATAGGGTCGGCTGTGGTCAGTTTAAAGCACACCGCCTTTATCACGTTGGGATCGGAGGTCGGTGCGGATGTAACTAATGCAACGCTGGTAGAAATAGAAAAGGAATTTAAGCATTTGCGCGAACAGCCTACGACTATAGAAGAAGTGGAGCTCGTCCGTAACTACATGCAGGGAAATCTTCTCGGCAGTTTGGAGAGTATCTTTTCACATGTAGACAAGTTTAAAGCCGTTTATTTTAGCGGACTTGATTTGTCCTACTATCATTATTACCACGAGGTATTGCGGACCATGACGCCGGCGAGGGTACAGGAGATCGCAACACGTTACTTTGATTATGATAAGCTGAGTAAAGTAATTGTAGGGAAGTATTAAATACTTCCCTTTTTTTATCTTTCAGCAATAATGGTTTTATAAGAAGTAGCTTTACAAGTTAGATTAATGTCGCCTATAAACGAAACTTATGATGGGAGGCTCTAAATAAAGCAAAATCTGTACACACACTCTTCGTATCGCCTGAAAAATTTTGGCAATTGCAGAGGGAGGCACGGACTTTGAGTCAAAAGTTTTGCTTCGCAGAGCACTTCGTGGTTTAAGCGATGAGTTTTTGCGTACTTTGTGCGGAAAAAAGTACGAGCCACTCGCGGCTTGAGCGAGAAGAAAAGATCATATTTAGTTAACACTTGTAAACTTCTTAAATACGTCCTAATTATTCTCTTTCTTCGCTTCTTTGGCTTGTTTTTTCTTTTCTTTTGCGCTGAACTCCGCCACCTCTATAATTCTAGGGATACTACTTTTCGGAGCCATGTTCTTAACACGTTTTAGTTTCTTTCTGTAACGAAGTGCCCGTATTGTTCTGTTATTTTTGTACAGGTTCCAGTTCATCAACAGTACAGAAAATAAAACTACTACAAGCCCCATTATCTGTAAAGGTGTGACCTGGTGATCGGTAAAGAAATGTACCAATAGTAATGCTACAATAGGGTTGACATAGGCATAGGTGCTGACTTCGGTAGCCGGTCTGACCTGTAGAAGCCAAATGTAGGAACTAAAAGCGAGGATCGATCCAAACGTAACCAGGTAGATGATCGCACCCCAGTCGGCCAAATAGACGGCATTATAATCAAATGCTTTGTATTCGCCATTCAGTAAAGCAACAGTGGTAAAGGCAACGCCGGCAGTCACCATTTGCCAAGCGGTCTTGACAATAACATTTAAGGGCTGTTCTTTTCGCTTTTCTGACTTGTCCTTTTGACTGTATTTGGATGTCAAGGAACCTATAGTCCAGCCGATCGTCCCCAGGATAAGAACCCCCATGGCGATCAGGTTTTGCGACTTTTCGCCATCGTCGGTTTGGCCAAAAACTTGCTCTGCGAACAGCATGATAACTCCGGTAAAGCCTAAAACCAAACCAAGAATAATAGGTAAGCTAGAGAAGTTTTCTTTCCACTTGGGCTTGTCAAAGACAATAAACCAAATAGCAGTAGCGGCGGAAAGAATAGATACGATACCACTGGATATATATTGTTCGGACCAAATAATGGCCGCCATATCTATAAAGAGAAGTAAAAATCCAACAAATATGGCTTGTTTGACATCTTCTCTGTTGAATATTTTATAACCTTTCAACCCACAGTATCCCATTAGCAGCGATCCCGCTATGATAAAGCGAATGGAGCCCAAAACAAATGGGGAAAATGATCGAAGCGCTTTTTCGATGAAAAAGAAGGTTGACCCCCATACGATATAGACAACAAGATAGGCGAAAACGATGCGCGCTACTGAAGGATTCTTTTCGTTCATTAATTAGTCTTTTGAAGGAATTACTAGTTTTTGTTCTTCTTTGACCGTTTGCAGGACGATCGTCGTACGGGTAGACAGGATGCCCTCTATCTTCCCTAACGTATTGCGCATTAAATCGACCAACCCAGCTGCGTCATGCGTACGTACCTTTATAAGGTATCCATCATCGCCTGCGATATCATGCACCTCCTGGACTTCGGGGATTTCTGCCAAAAGATAGGCAACGCCCTGCTCTCCGATAATGTCCGACGTTTTGATGGATATAAACGATAGTAAGTTTTGATCTAATGCAGAAGGATTGATCTTAGCATTGTATTGCAATATAACTTCCTTTTGCTCTAACTTCTTGACTCGCTCCAAGATAGCAGAAGGCGCCATGCCGAGTTCGCGCGCTATATCAGCGTTGTTCGTCCGGGCATTATTCTGCATGATGCGGAGTATCTGATAGTCAATATGGTCTAATGATATTTCTGTTTTTGACATAATTCTGCAAATTTAACCTTTTTTAGAATATAATTCATAATTATTTATCAGAAAATGAATTATATTCTATCAGTCTGCGTGATGGGATCTATTTGAATAAGAATAGGCGTTGCGTTATTATGCGTTATTTATAAATCTTATTGCATAAAATAACAATCGTTGACTCTAATATACCTAAAAATAATGTAAGATTGATTAGATTTGTTTATCTAATAGATTTAAAAGAAGAAGTTCATGTTGTCAACGTTAGCGAAACTAAGCCATCAGATAGAAGGGGAGTTATATTATAACCCATCCGACTCTAAGCACCAGACCATTCGATTAGCTTATGCTACGGATGCATCCGTGTATCAAGAATTGCCCCTTGCTGTCGTCATTCCCCATACCAAGGATGATATATTGAAATTGGTACAGTTTGCCGATGAAAATAGAGTAACGCTGATCCCTCGTACTGCAGGTACATCACTGGCTGGGCAGGTGGTAGGAAGTGGTATTGTGGTCGATGTCTCGAAGTGCTTCAATAAGATTTTGGAGTTGAATGTCGAGGAACAATGGGTTAAGGTCGAGCCTGGTGTGATCCGGGATGACTTAAATGCGTATCTAAAGCCCTATGGTCTGATGTTTGGACCGGAAACATCTACGGCGAGCCGAGCGATGGTAGGGGGAATGATTGGCAACAACTCGTCCGGACTGCATTCTATAGTATGGGGCGATACCCGCGAGAACCTGATCCGTGCGGACGTGGTCCTCAACGATGGCAGTGAAGTTGTTTTTGAACAATTAGATCCTGCTGCTCATTTTGGAAAACTCGCTATGAAAGGCAGGGAAGGCGATATCTATCGTGCATTGAATGATCTATTGACTAAGCCGGCAAACGTAGAAGCCATAGAGAAGGGGTTTCCGAAGAAGACCATAACACGACGAAATACGGGATATGCCTTAGATTATCTGGTCGATAGCGAGGTGCCGTTCAATCTCTGTAACCTATTGGCTGGCTCTGAAGGGACGCTCGGAATCGTGACCGAAGCGGTATTGAAATTGCGTCCTTTGCCTCCCAAAGAGATTGGGTTGTTATGTGTACATTTTAATGATATGATTGAATGTATGCGTGCGAATGTGATAGCTCTTAATCACGATCCGGAGGCTTCCGAATTGGTGGACAAGTATATATTGGATTTTACCGTAGGCCATCCTACCTATCAGTACAATCGCTTTTTTATCGAAGGCGACCCACAGGCTCTTCTGATCGTAGAGTTCAGAGCCGATACCAAAGAGGAGATTGAAGCAAAAGCGGACCATCTGAAGCAGGATTTGGTCGAAGCAGGATTTGGCTACGCCTATCCATTGATAACCGATGCGAAGGAGACAAACTTGGTATGGGATGTCCGTAAGGCGGGATTGGGACTGATCCGTAACCTGCCAGGAGATAGCCAACCGGTCAATCTGATCGAGGATTGTGCGGTTTCACCAGAGGATCTGCCGGCTTATGTCGCAGACGTGCAGCAGTTGCTTCAAGAGCAAGGTGTGCACGCTTCGTATTATGCGCATGCAGGAGCAGGAGAATTGCATATCGAACCCTTCATTAATCTGAAGTCTGATCAAGGGAAGAAGCAGTTTCGCGATATTTTGGAAAAAACGGCAGACCTGGTCCTGAAATATAATGGATCGCTTAGTGGCGAACATGGAGACGGTCGATTACGGGGAGAGTTCATCGGAAAGGTACTTGGTGAGGATGTCTATCAGTTGCTGCGCGAGGTCAAGGGAATTTTTGATCCGAAGGGAATATTCAATGCCAACAAGATTGTCGATGCGCCACCTATGGATAGTTCTTTGCGCTATGATAAACCGGTAGACGGCCAGGCTATCAAGACCTATTTTGATTTTACCAAAGACGAGAGCATCTTGAGATTGGCTGAAAAGTGTTCTGGATCTGGAGACTGTCGAAAAACCGAAATCACAGGAGGTACGATGTGTCCGTCTTTCATGGCTACCCGCAATGAGAAGGATACCACCAGAGCACGTGCTAATATGTTACGTCAGTTTTTGACCAACTCTACGAAAAAGAACCGCTTTGATCATGAAGAGATTAAAGAAGTGATGGACCTCTGTTTGAGCTGTAAAGGATGTAAGACGGAATGTCCATCCAGTGTCGATGTCGCCAAGATGAAAGCAGAGTTCTTACAGCAATACTATGATGTACATGGCGCTCCTTTTCGTTCTAAGCTGATAGCGAATTTTACAAAAAGCCAGCAGTTGGGCGCTATGGTCGCTCCTGTATATAACTTTTTTGCACAGAATGCTGTGTTTTCTAAGGTAATTAAAAAGGTGGTGGGTTTTGCTCCCGAACGTTCATTACCAAAGGTTTCGAGCACGACACTTAAACAATGGATCAAAAAGCAGGATGCCTATACGAGTCAGCGAAGAGTCTATTTATTCTGCGACGAGTTTACAGACTATAACGATACGGAAATAGGTATTACGGCGTATAAGCTGTTAACGGCACTGGGGTATCAGGTTTTGGTTCCGCCGCATAAAGAGAGCGGACGCACCTACCTGTCAAAAGGTTTTGTCAAAGAAGCCAAGGCGCTGGCAAACAAGAATGTATCACTCCTGAGTCAACTGATAAATGATGGTACACCGTTGTTAGGTATAGAGCCCTCCGCTATACTCACCTTTAGGGACGAGTATCTGTCCTTGGTGGACAACGAACAGCAAGAAGCGGCGTCACGCATTGCGAGAAATGCATTGACCATGGAAGAATTTTTGCTTCGCGAGGTGGAAAAGGGAAATATACATCCCGAACAGTTTACCTCCGAAAAGCAGGCTATAAAGCTACATGGACATTGTTATCAAAAAGCTTTTCATCTGGTCGGCACTACGGAAAAACTGCTGTCGCTGCCTGTTAATTATACGGTCGAGGTGATCCCTTCAGGATGCTGTGGGATGGCAGGATCATTTGGGTACGAAAAAGAGCACTATGAAATATCGATGAAAGTCGCGGAGTTGGTATTGCTTCCTGCGGTAAGGAGTGCCCAATCGGATACATTGATCGCTGCAGCAGGTACCTCATGTCGTCATCAAATCAAGGATGGGGTAGGAAGAAAATCCTACCATCCGGTCGAAATCTTATATAAAGCACTAATTAAGTAAAAACAATGTCGTATCTTAATTGTTTCACAATAAAATAGAAATTTTATGAAATCACTTAATTCGTTTTTAGGACTAGGAGTAGCCTTTGCTGTAACAATGGGCTCTTGTAATAATGCCAGTCAAGAGAATAAATCTACTACGGGCGATTCTACAAAAAATACGGCTTCTATCGAGCAGTTGACCAATAATAAGGAAGCTGACAAGCAAACGTTGTTTTTACGCTTTACAGAAGAAACCAGTACAGATTCTTCGATGATCTATACGGCCAAGTCGTTGTTTGACAAAGATACCGTGGGCTTAAAGATTGAAGTCTTGAAGGATATTAAGCCAGGTCTTACCAACGATGGTAAGGTCGATCAAAAGGCGGGATTTGTGAAAGGATCTATTAAGTTTTCATCGTTGGGCGGCTCCTCAGATGCATTTGTCAAAGCTTTAGGCACCATGTTCAAATTGCCAACAGCTGATAAAATGACGGAAGGGGTGATATTGCCGACCGTGTTCTCTTCCAATAAGACGGCTGTGGACTTGACGAAACCATCCACATATAGTTTTAAGCTGTTCTTTGAAAATGGAGCGGGAGAGCCTGCAGAGATCTTTGGGGTAGTGGATACGTACCGTAAGGCATTCGAGTTTTCAGAAAAAGATTCTACTTTCCGGAAGCAGTTTGTAGCGGCTTTTGAAGGAAAATAAGTGTACACTTGAGAATGAAATAGGACAGCTTCGATTAGATGAATCGAAGCTGTTTTTATTTAATGGTCAGCTGCTGTCTGGCTTATCTTTTTGCGTAGCCTTTGCTTTGCTTTTTTTACGCCATCAAGCGATATGCCCAATAGGTGTGCAATACTTTGATTATTTAGATTAAGCTTACTCAATGTCAATAATCTAAGGTTGTTTTCGGATATATTGGGATAGCGTACAGTGATCTCTTCAAAAAAACCAGGATGGGTGGTGTCAAATAAAGATTTAAATCTGTACCAGCGCTCATCGGTCATCATATGGGAGTCCAGCATCTGGTTGAGGCTTTCCTGTATTTCGTCAACATGATCATTTTGATGGTTCACTTGAGCGTTAGCTAGTTTTCTTCCCAGATCTTGTATAATCTTCTCGTTCTCTTTTATGCGTAAGAGAAAGTCTTCCATCTCCGTTTTAGCTTGTATCAGTTGGTTGTCCAGCAGTTCTTTCTCTAGTAGGAGTGCGAGCTGATCCTTTTCCAGCTTTATGGTTTTTATCCGAATACGTTGCCTCGATCTATGTATCAGCAGTGTGATGGATAGGAGTGTCAGAATCAAGACGATACTTATACTGAGGTCACGAAAGCGGTCTTGTTTTCTTTTATTTTCCGCTTCGGTTATGGCGAGGTTAAAGCGTTCAGCCTCCCAGTTCCATGTCGCCTGTTGAAGGCGTTCGCTGTCTTTTTGTTGTTGTGTAGAATCGTTGTATGTTATAAATTGATTCAGGTAGTAAATCGCCTCCGTTTTATTACCTTCGGCCTGTGCAATTTTGGCTTTCAATTCGTAAGCAGCCGTTTTATACATCAAAAAGAAGGGTTTGGGCTCGAAGTAGACCTCTGCCTGCGCCAAATATGCTTTCGCTTGGTTCCATCGCTTTTGAGCAACTGCAATCTCGGCCAATCCCAACAGCGTACGCATAGCATCACTGAAATCCTCGTATTTTAGCGATGTTTTTACATTCATTTCGGATAGCACAATGGCTTGGCTGGTATCTCCTTTGGCCAGAAGGATGTTGCCAATATTACCTTGCAGTATACCCATCCATACCGTATCCTTTGTTCGTTCTGCTACTTTCAGCCCTTCTTTGTAATAGTGGTGTGCCTTATCATATATACTGTCTCTATAATAATAGACACCTATGGCGTTCAGAATATCGATAGTCTGTCTTGTGTCTTTGGGCGCATAGTTAACGGCCTTCTTGTAATATTCAAGAGCTTTTGTGGAATTACCTATATAGCCATAAAAATTAGCCATCCATTGCAGGTGACGTGCTGCCATTGCGACTTGGTCCAAGTTTGCCTCCTGGACTAGATTGGATGCCGAGAGAAAATAGGGGAGCGCGGCGGATATCTCTCGATAGGTAAAATAATAATATCCTCTTCGTATCAGGGGCAATAAGCGGTATTCCTGCACGCCACTCTGCTCCGCAATCCCCATCGCCTGGTTAAAGTAAGCGTCTGTTACGGGATTTACCTGGTCGAATATAATAGAAGCGGCATCTGCTAACAGGAGATAGTAAGCAACCTGAAGGCCTTTGTTTTTGTGCTGAAGAAGGGGGCGTAGATACTCTTTCAGATAGTTCGAATCGACAATACCATCCTTTCTCGTATCTAATGCGAGACAATATTCTATTTGTTTTTTTGTGTCGGCGATGCTGTTCAACTGTATTTTCAAATCAGGCACTTCGGCTCTAAGGGTTGAAAATAAGCTGAGTATAATGAAGGTTATGATGTTTCTGATAATACACATAGACAGGCTGCAATTTAGCTTTTTTTTTACCAAAACTCAAAAAGACGCTAAGGCGTTTTTAAGAATCGAGATACTCTGTTCCATTTCGAGATTATCCATATGACCGAAGCCCATACGCATGGCTGATATTTGTTTGTTTTGGTAGAGGGTATGACGTGGTATCAAAAGCCCCTGTTTTAGGCATTTTTCCTTTATGGTCATCAGCGACTTGATCTGATGAAACTGTACCCAGGTAGCGAGTCCTCCATTGGGCGTATCAAAGGAGACATAGTCTTCCAGCATGTCCTGTAGCAAGTCAGACATGTGATCACGCCGTTCTCTATATACTTTGAGCGACTTTTTTAAATGTCGATGTATTTCACCTTCTTCGATCATCTCACCCAAGGTCTGTTCCATAATGATATCGCCCTGCCTATCGATGATGCCTAGATATTTGTTCATTTCCTGTATGAGGTTCTGTGGGGCCACTACAAAACCGGTCCGGAATGCAGGCGCCAATGATTGTCCCAAGGTCCCGGTGTAGATGACCATTCCGTTGGTATCGGCACTGGCTAAAGGCAGGACTGCGGCTTTTTCATAGTGAAAGTCGTAATCGTAGTCATCTTCGACAATAATGAAGCCATATTCATTTGCCAATTGCAGCAGTTCCAAACGGCGTTTTGCGCTCAGTGTGACCGTCGTCGGATAATGGTGATGTGGGGTAATGTAAAGCATGCGTATCCGACCAGTCTTTAATTTCTGTTTTAATGCTTCTATCGAAATTCCTTCTTTGTCCAAAGGGATGGTCTCTAATGTGGCACCGGCTTGCAGTAGGGTCATATTTACCGCAAAATTGCTCAGCTCGGCCACGATGACCTTATCCAAGGGCTTAAGAATGACTTTAGCAATGATGTATATACTCATCTCGGAGCTCCTTGTGATCAGTAGATTATGTTTAGAAATATGAAGCCCTCTGGAGAGGTTGAGATAATTGCTCAATTGTTCTTTAAAGAAGATACTTCCATTCTCGTGGTACTGCGACATCCTTTGTAAACTGCCTTTACGATTCATGGATGAGCTGTACTGCAACGAAAGGTTTCTTACTTGTGTAAGCCGTATATCAGTGGTGCCATCGGAGAAGAAATAGGGCGCACGGTTTTCCTCAAATGGATTGTCCAGGATATTGGATATTTGGATGTCATATCCAGTCTTTATGGGGTACTGTGTCGTCGAGATAGGAGGTTTGGTGGAGGGGATAGATTGTTTTACTCGGCTTTGTTGGAGAACAAAAGTTCCTTTGTTGGGAATGATGTCGATCCATCCCTGAGCCTCCAGTTCATCGTATGCCGCTATAACCGTCTTGCGGTGCAGCCCGAGTTGATCGCCTACGAGTCGCGTTCCTGGAAGCTTTGCTCCGGCCGTAAGATAGCCCCGCTGTATCCCATTGATGATCTGTTGGGCGAGTTGTATAAAAAGTGGGGTGGAGGCATTTCGATCTAATTGAACAAAACTGGATAAGGAAAGTAAAACCGGACTACTCATATTGTTGAAAGTGGACTATTCAAATGTTCCGGAAAGATATGACTTTTGCGCTCAACAAAACAAATACAATTCGATACTTTAATGAAAAGACTATTTTTAATCCTGCCGTTAACGGCGCTTTCAGTATCTATCAAAGCACAGATAGGAGCTTCGGACACCACATCTCTCCATGAAGTTGTTATTTCTGAGAATCGATTGCAGATTCCTTTTAACAAGAGGAACCGTAATATCCAGATTATTCAACGGGAGGATATCGCCAAGATGCCGGTACGTTCTATTAATGAGGTGCTGAGTTATATTCCTGGAATAGATGTGCGGCAGCGTGGGCCATTTGGCGCGCAGGCGGACATCAATATTGATGGGGGATCCTTTGAACAGGCGCTTATATTGATCAATGGTGTAAAAGTATCCGATGTACAGACGGCGCATCATTCGATGAATATACCGGTGAGTCTGGATGCTGTCGAACGCATTGAAGTCTTAAAGGGGCCTGCTGCTCGTGTGTACGGTATTAATGCACTGACGGGAGCCGTTAATATTATTACGAGGCCGCAGACGGGTACAGATGTGTCAGTACGTGTTCAGGGAGGTTCTTCGTTTTCAGGAAAAGAGGAAGGCGATGGAACAGGTATATATGGTGGAGGCGATCTGCAAGCTGTGGCCAATATCGGCAATGCACAGGTGCAAAATCTGATATCCGTAGGGGGCGGCAAATCCAACGGACAGCGCTATAATACGGCAACAGAAAATGTAAAAGCTTTCTATCAGGGCAAGTATGTATTGGGGGCAAAGGATGAAGTGGACCTTATGGCGGGCTATCTTTACAATGCATTTGGGGCTAATGGCTTTTATGCTGCTCCGGGGGACAAAGAATCTTATGAGATAGTCAAGACGGCGATGCTGTCTTTGGGAAGTACGCATCAACTGAGTGACAATTTTCAACTAAGACCCCGCATCAGCTATAGAGGGAATAAGGATGACTATCGCTATTTTAGGAATGACCTATCGACAGCGAGATCGGAACACGAGACTAACGTATATAGTTTTGAACTGAACAGTATGCTCCATACCCGGATTGGTGATTTTGGTTTTGGATTGGAAAGCCGTTATGAAGAGATTGAGAGTACCAACCTGGGCGAGCATGACCGTTATAACCATGGTGTATATACGGAGTATAAGACAGAAGCCTTCGATCGCTTGTTGTTGAATATCGGAACGTATCTCAATTATAATACGCAGTATGGTTGGCAGGTATTTCCAGGTATAGACGTAGGCTACAGTATCACCAATACTTGGAAGGCATCGTTCAGCTTGGGTTCTAGCCAGCGGATCCCAACCTATACGGATCTCTACCTTAAGCAAAAGGGCAATATAGGGAATGCGGAGCTAAAGTCTGAGAATGCATGGCAGTATGAGTTGGCTTTGCGCTATGAAAAGCCGGATATCTACCTGCAGGGAGGAGTTTTTTATCGAAATATCTCCAATTTTATAGATCGTATCCGTGATAATGAGAATGATCCATATAAGCCTTTTAACTTTGGTGACAATAAGATGTTTGGGGTGAATGTCGGCTTTGGACAGGTCTTTACTATAGCGGATCAGCAACGATTAAAGTACGATGTGAGTTATAGTTATCTGAAGCCTAAAGAAATGACTTATGCTGAAGATGTGACCTCGATGTATGTGGTGGAGAGTCTAAAACACCAGACCTTGCTGCGCGCGTTGTATCAAGTCAATAGATTGGATTTCAGTTTGGGTAACAGGTGGATAAAGAGAGAACGTAATGACCCTTATTTTATCACCGACTTGAGAGTGGGATACCGTCTTGGCCAATGGAGCTTTTATGTAGAGGGGACGAATTTATTAAATCAGCGCTATAAAGAAACAGCAGCTGTACCTATGCCTGGACGATGGTATACAGCGGGCCTCCGTTATCAATGGAAGCACAAGTAGTTTAATACCGATATCGGGTTTATTCCTCCCTGGGCTTGAGTAAGAGCAGGGAGGAATTTTATTTTCAGATCAGACGCGAAGTATTCCTCGAAACCCTCTGGCTGCATAGTATGATTCGGCTCCATTGTGATATATAAAGGTGCGGCCAAAACGTTTGTCTCCGAAGATAGCACCTCCTCGGCTCCGTATGTCCTCGGGAGTATGTAACCAGCTGGATGTCTTCAGGTCAAATTCACCCAATTGTTGCAATTGTTGATATTCGGCCTCTGTCAATAGTGCTATCCCCATCTCTGCGGCCATAGCTGTAGCACTGTGTTTGGGCTTGTGTTCCTTACGGGACTCTAGCGCTTGGTGGTCATAACAAACAGATCGGCGTCCCTTTGGACTCTCAGGAGCACAGTCGCAGAAAAGGTATTCAGATTTCTTCTCATCGTAGCCAATTACATCCGGTTGACCTTCTGTCTGTTCCATATGATATAAAGAAGTGATTTTATGTGGATCGGAACTGACTTTGTTCCATACCTCTTCCCATCTTAATGACGCATGACGATTCCTATTCTTTTCGAAACGCTCTTTTAAAGTTGCCGCCAGTTCCCTGATCTGCTCGGCTGATAAGGTGTTGCTTTTCATTGCAGTGATCTATAGTTTATCTGTTAATTTTCTGTCGTTCGTCTGATTCGGCTGAGCGATGAGGCGGTGATACCGAGGTAGGAAGCGAGCATACTCAGGGGAACTCGATTGGCCAGGCCAGGGTAGTGCCCCAAAAAAAGCTCGTACCGTTCGCTGGCATCTAGGTTTTTCATCGTACTTGCCATTTTCAGTTTACTCTCTGCTACAAAAGCATACAGCTTACTGATCAATAATGGCCAGGTACTGACTTGTTGTTCAAGCGTTGAAAAATTCTCCCTATCGATATACCAGATACTCGCATCCGTCACAGCTTCTATACAGTCATCAGATGGAGCTTGGAGCTGAAAGTTATGAAGGTCACCAATAAAGCGGCCTTCATAAATAAAATAACGTGTAAAATCGTCTCCCTTCTTGTTATAGTAGACCGAACGAAATACGCCATCCTCCACAAAGGCTATTCGCTTGCTGATGCTGCCACATTCTACAAAGTACTCTCCTTTTGCTATTAGGGTATGTTTGAATAGACTACCGATGATGTCTTTCTCGTGTTCATTGAGTGATCCAAACTTTTCGACAAAAGCAATAAGTTCTTTCATGTTACGTATTTGATTTCAGGATGAAAATTACAAATAATTACCTGTTTAATCCTTATAAATAGAGCGCTCTGTTAGTTCTTTTTAAATATTTTTATTTCAGACTGATGATGGCATCTCGTTCCGGCCCGATTGAGAGGTGGGAGATTGGCGTCTCCAGTTCCAATTCCAAATAACTGATATACTGGTCGAGTTCATAAGGCAGCTGTTCGCGCTCCTTAATTTTGGAGAAGTCTGTATTCCATCCAGAGAAGACCTTCCAGTGGGGCTTTATTTCATTTATCTGCTGTGCAGTTGGAAAATCATAGACCAATTTTCCCTCGATTTGGTAGTGGGTACAGACATTAACGATATCCATGCCGTTTAGCACATCGGATTTGGTGATGCTCAATTGGGTGATACCATTGAGCATGATCGCGTACCGCAGCGCAGGCAGATCAAGCCATCCGATACGTCGAGGACGTTTGGTATTGGATCCAAATTCATTCCCCTTAATCCGAAGGTCATCCCCCAAGTCGCCGATAATCTCACTCGGAAACGGGCCTTCACCGACCCGGGTGTTGTAGGCTTTTAGTACGCCGTATATTTCGCCCACTTTGTGAGGAGAAACGCCGAGGCTCACACAGGCGGCTGAAGCAACGGTATTGGAGGATGTGACGTACGGATAGGTACCGTGATCGATATCCAGCATGGTGGCCTGTGCACCTTCTGCAAGTACGGCCTTGTCTTCTTTCAGCGCTTTGTTGATAAAGATCTCTGTGTCTATTATAGCAAGCTCTTTTAATCGTTCGATATCAGCCATGAATACACGGCGTATTTCATTAAAATCGGGCAGAGCCTGGCCTAGATGACTCAATTGTTCATATTCGCGACGCATTACCTGCTCTACATCATGCGCAAAGTCTGCGGAATAGATATCGCCGACTCTAAAACCCTGGCGCAACATTTTGTTGGCATAAGCATGACCGATACCATTTTTGGTGGTTCCTATGGTCCGGAATAGCTCCGAGTCTTCCATATACATATCGCGGTACTTGTCGGTAGGCAGTACAAGGTGTGCTTTTTGAGAAATCAGGAGTTGTTTTTTGACGTCGTGATCGGGACTGATGCTGGCTAACTGCTCGATCTCTTGGTTGAGCTGCGTCGGATTGATCACGACTCCGCTACCGATGATATTGGTGATGTGGGGATAGAAGATACCCGAAGGTAATAGTTTTAGTGTGATCTTGTGACCATTCCATAAAATCGTATGTCCTGCATTTGCTCCCCCATTATAACGTGCTACAACGTGGTAGTTGGGACATATCTTGTCAATAAACTTGCCTTTTCCTTCGTCTCCCCATTGGAGACCTACGAGAATATCCATTTTAGCCATTTCTTATGTGCTTTGATTTATAGCACAAAAATAGGCGAGCAGGAATTGCCTACAATTGTCATTTGGCAAAAAGTGACTATTTGCTGGCGTATTCCCAAATTTGTTGGCCCGCATAGCTGCGATAGCGGTAACTACGGTCTAGGCTGGCGTGAAGCAGCGCTTGTGCCAATACCGTTGTCGGAAGTGGACGTTGATTGCTTAATAACCCGATTTTATTGAACCATTTGATGATATTTACGGCCCGTTTTTCTCCCCCTCGATCGCTGTCTTTTCGAACCAGAGTCGGCGGGTTAAAGATGCTTAAATGAGGGAAATCTAATGCTTTTACGGCTTCTTCCAATTGTCCTTTCATCTTGCTGTAGAAGAACATAGAGGAAGGGGAAGCCATGGCTGCGGATACTAGTACCAGACTTGGAACATGGTTGTGCCGAGCGGCCTTAGCAAAATTATATTGGTAGTCATAGTCAATTTTCCATTGGGCCTCTTTACTGCCTGCGGCTTTGAGGGTGGTGCCTAAGCAGGAGAACAGGACATCTCCTTGCACGAGATCTTGCCATTGTTCCACCTGATCGAAGTCGATGAGGTGTACCGACAGCTTTTCATGCTGTATAGCGAGTGGTCTGCGTACAAATACATCCACGCGATTGAAGCGGCTATCTTTCAATAATAGATCCAATAGGTCTTTGCCTGTGGCACCGGTTGCGCCAATTACTAGAGCTTTCATCTTAACATGAGTTGTTGTTACCTGATCAAAAATACAAAAAGTAGAGGACTCCTTTTCTATGTATAACAAAGCAGCATTTTTTATAGCACGCGATATTTGAATCAAAAGGTACAATCATGCAATCGGGTATTATTTATTGCATGTAATTTCCTTGTTTATGAACATTTAATTTACTGAAATCCCCCTAATTTTACGGGATACAAATGTATAAATCATTGGAGTTAGAGGTTTATGAACAAAAAAAAATTGTGCGATTAAGTGGAATACTTGTGATGGGACTTTCTTTAACTAACAGAAGCGAATGTATGGATTGCAAAGAGTTAAGTGGCGTGATCTGTGACTACTGGAAGAAGCTGTTTTGTGGTATGACAGTGTATCAGAGGCCCAATCTGAAGCTTACGGTAAAGGAAAGTCTGTCGGAGGAGGAGGGGCTTATGGTGTTGGATTTTCCAACTGGAGTTAAACATATTGTCGTGAGCAGGGCACTTCTGAATGATTTGGAAAATGAAGATTTGCGTAATTATAGTTACGAAGATATAATCGAATCTTTACGGAAGAGGGGGATTGTGCTACACGGTGCCGATTATCTTTACTATTTTTCTAAAGAGGCACTGTCGGCACTGGATGGCTATGTGGTCGTGCCGGAGATACGACAATTGACAGTAGCTGATACTTCGTGTTTTTTAGAATTCGAACGTACGGCCAGTATTCAGGATCTGGATGACGCTTCGGTTTCTTTGGAACACTGGCTCGTTTTTGGGGCATTTGAAAATGATAAGTTAGTGGCTGTCGCTAGTATGTATCCGTGGGATGATGAAAGCAGAATAGCGGATTTGGGCATATTGACGCTAGCTGAATATAGGGGCAGAGGATATGCTTTGCGAGTTGCACAGGCTATATGTAAAGAAGCATTAAGAAAGGGGTATGAACCACAATACCGCTGTCAGTTGGACAATGATGCCTCTATTGCGTTAGCAAGCAAACTGAATCTGACGCTATTTGCTAAATGGGATGTGATCGCTCCAGATATTGCTTCTATCTAAGAGTTAAACAGGTAATTGAAAGAACAAGATAAATGATTTAATCGCACACTATCAAAAGGAGCTAAAAATACAATGAAAGCCATCATTATAGGAGCATCAGGACAAATCGGCTATGCATTTTACAGATTGTTACATAAAGCAGGCTGGGAAGTTGTACTGTTGTCAAGACGTGAATTGCCTTATACGGTGGATAGGCAACTGACGCAAAAACTTTCGTTCGATAGGTATGATAAGAGCGAATTTAGAAAGATGATGTCCAGTGGTGCAGATTTGGTGATCGATCTAGTTGCTTTTAGTGACAGAGAGGCTTTTCAACTTTTAGAAACTCAAGCAGATTATAGCCACCTGATCGTGTTATCTTCGTCCAGTGTGTACAAGGATGCTCATGGCAGAACATTGGATGAGGCAGCGACTTGTGGTTTCCCCGAGTTTGATACACCTATTTTGGAGACCAATGCTACGGTACACGCAGGGAATGAGACTTATTCGACCCGAAAAATTGCTTTGGAAGAGGAGTTGTTGTCTCGCAGCACAAATCCCTTGACCGTTTTAAGACCTTGTGCCA
Source organism: Sphingobacterium paucimobilis HER1398 (assembly GCF_000416985.1). GTDB lineage: Bacteria > Bacteroidota > Bacteroidia > Sphingobacteriales > Sphingobacteriaceae > Sphingobacterium > Sphingobacterium paucimobilis. The sequence goes on along the minus strand of NZ_ATDL01000018.1, from coordinate 43,731 downwards.
TCTATGGCACTCACTCGCAGCACCCGAGGGAATGGTGGTTTGTGAAGCGTATGATAGATCAACGCCCGATTATCCCATTAGCCTACTATGGGGAAAGTATGTTTCACAGCACCTCGGCCCGTTCTATCGCCGAAGTCGGTTTCGCTGCTGCTGCTCTAAAGGGGCAGCAGGTTATAAATGTAGGCGATAAAGATCCATTGTCGGTGCTTGAGATTGCAAAGGTGATAGCGACTTATCTAGGCTATGAAGGTAGGTTATTACCTATAGCAAAAGAGGAAGGTGATTTTAAATATGTAGGTATGACGCCTTGGTCTACTCCGAGACCTTTTTTACTGAATACAGAGCAGGCGACAGGTGTACTGGCGGCTTCGGGACAGACATTGACGAATTATGAATCATCGGTTCAATGCTATTTCGGTCATTTGGAAAAGACAGGAGCAGAAAGACCATGGCAAGAGTTATACCCTCAACTGGCGGTCTACCCTTATCCGCAATTTGACTACAAAGCCGAAGATAAATATTTAGCAAGTCTGACCAAGTACTACTCTTAGTAAAGTGTACAGATATATCTATTGAAACTTTTATATTAAGTTCGCTTTTCCAAGCGGCGTACAGCTGGTATCGATCCTAAAAATATAGCCGTCATTGTGACGATAATACCGCCAATAAGAAATATCTTCTCTACACCAATATTATCGGCGAGTATCCCAGCAAAAAGAAGCCCAAGCATTGCGGGCAATTGCACAATGCTGCCAGAGATGGAAAAGACTCGCCCTAGGTATTTGGGGTCGAATTGCGTTTGCACCAATACGGTGTATGGCCCCGTAAAGAACGGAACGGCCAGTCCCTGTACGATGGTCATTACGGCATAGGTGGCAAAATAAGCGGAAGGCAATACGCCACAGATGGCTAATGCAATGCCTAGTGCGGAAAAGCCAAATACGATCAGTACGGTCTTTTTTATCTTGGGATTCCATAAACTGAGAGCCAAGCCTCCGAAAAGCAAACCAAGACCATATAGACCTTCTATGAGACTGACTTGATACGGGGTACCCTTAAAGTATTGGAGGGTCATCAAGGGCATCACGGCCACAATGGGCATAACAAAAAAATTGATAACTATCTCACAACCCATCAACCACGATACTCCTCTGTTTTTCAAGATTATGCTCGCGCCGCCAGCCATCTCCCGTATGAGGGATTTGGTGGATTGCACCGTCTGCGCTACCTTGGGTATATGTACAAAGGCGAGGGCGGTACAAGCAAAGACAGCACCTACGACATCTAGCAGCATGACTGTACTCATGCCAAATTGCAGCAATCCTATTGCTCCTAAAATCGGCCCACATATAATGGAAATGGATTGAATGATCTCGTTTACTCCAGCGATACGCACTAAAGCGGATGGTGGTGCAAGGAGAGGGACGGTCGATTTCATTGCTGGAGCGTGAAAAGCTCCACCTATGGAACGTAAGGTCAGTAAGATATAGATAGCCCATAGCTCAACCCTATCCAGGTAAAAGAATAGGGCAATTAAAGCCGAACAGAATGCAACGAAAAGGTCAGAGCCGATCATTGTCCACTTGCGATTCCAACGGTCTACAAATACCCCTGCAAAAGGTCCAAGCACGATTTGTGGCAATAGCCCTGCAATAGTAGCATAAGCCAAAGCTTCGGCAGAGCCGGTCTCTATACCAATCCAAAGGACGATAGCAAATTGGGCAGTCGCACTACTCAGTATGGAGAATAGTTGTCCTGACCATATAATTGCGAATTCTTTTTTCCAGTTGTGCAGTTGCTTGTTTATTTCCATCTGTTCTAATCTCTTTTTGAAACAGATGGCAAAAATAGATGCTTAAAAACGGCGAAACGTGAACATTTGTTAACTAATGCTCTGGTTTCACCAATTGTCTTCGAATCCTGCTGAGCGACTGTGGTGTCATACCTAGGCAGGAGGCAATGTATTTTTGGGGAACCAGTTGGAACACCTCGGGGTCTTTTTCGAGTATAGTAAGGTAGCGTGCGCGTGCCGTGGGCTGGCATAACATGACCAACCACTCGGTAATCTGAAAGTAGTATTGCTCGAGAATGGTGCGCACTAAGTTGGATATCTCATGTGATTCTCTGCAAAAAGCATCCAGGTCTGTTTTGGAGATAACGTAGGCAGAGCTTTCCGAAATGGACTCAATAATGTAGTCCTCGGATGCTTCGGAGTATAAGATGTCTCCATATCGCTCAAACCAGAGAGTCCTTTCTTCTCCATCAAATAGACGGTATGCCCTCCAGATGCCTTCATTAATGATATAGTAGTGCTGCTTACGTTCCTGTAGGCCGATAACGATGTCGTGGTAGCCATAGGATTTCTTTTCCATACGGGAAAGGAGTAGACTTGTCAGTTCGGGGCTGATACCATATTTTTCGCATAGTATAGGGATTAAATCTTCCATTGTCTGAATCTACTCTTGTTATTACTGAAGGTGTCCGTCAGCAATCAGGCGCTGGTATAGCATCACTACACCAGGGACTTGTATCGGTTCTTTTTGATAGGTTTTGAAATCAAAAAAACGAACATCTTCTATTTCACTGCTCGCTTGGATTTTCTCTTTTAGCTCATAGAAAAAACAATCTTGTTCCATAATTATATTGGTTTTTTCTCCATAGGCTGGAGCAGAGATATGGCAGTAGAATGTTAGTGATTCTGGAGCTAAAGAGAGGTTTATTTCTTCTTTTATTTCCCGTAAGAGCGCCTGAAAGGAATTTTCTCCCGGATCAACTTTTCCACCTAAGAGGTACCAGGCTTTTTTATTACGGCTGTAGCCCAATAATAGTTTGTTGTCCTCGACTACAACAAGGCCGGCTGTAGGCAGTGCTATTTTTTCCATTTTCTTTGTTTCTGGTTTCTAAGATAAGGAAAATCATTAGCTACTAAAATGGGAGCTGTGGTTTATTTAAAATAAATCAAACCGTCGCATCTATAGCGGTAAAATACTATAGCGGACGGTTTGAATCAGCACTCTGATACTTCTATTGTCTGTGTGCGTGTGTTATAATGTAATTGTCTTGAAACCTAATTCCTGAAGACCAAACAGATAAGTGAATCCGTTTGGTGTGGTATGAATAGCAGGATGATACTGTGATTTCTTAACGCCAAGCTTGTTCATCGCAAATTCGCAAACTACTAATCTGATACCCCATTTCTCGGCGTTTTGGATAGTGCTCTCCAATTCTTTGTTTTCTGCAAGGTCTTTGACGACCTGACCGATAAGAACGATTTCAAATTGAACGGCTTTGTCTTTTGCTTTATAGGCTTCGCCAGTCATTACTGAAGCCATTAAATGCATTGGGTTTTGAACCAAAATGGCGTATTTACCATCCGCTTTGACTGCTTTCTCTACGGCTTCTACGGGTACTTGTTGTGCGGATAAAGAGTTGCTGAAGGTAATCCCGATTACTAATAATGCGACGGCTAAAATTTGTTTTCTCATGTGTTCCAATGTTTAAGATTACGTGTTTCTTATTTTTGAATTAACCGAAGATAAGGATAGGTGCATCATCTTTGTGTAACAAAGGATACATTGAAATTCCTACCTTTGCTGTGAATACGTAAGTCGTGAAGCATATATGAAGCATTATTTATTTTTAGCTGCAGCAATTTTATTCGAGGTGATCGGTTCTTCTTTTTTGAAAAAGACCGAACAGTTTACAAAACCTATCCCTTCTGTGCTTTTTGTCTGTTCATTGGCCTTGTCATTTTACCTGCTTTCGTATGCGCTGCGTGGTGTGCCTATGGGTATAGCTTATGCGATATGGTCGGCTTTTGGTATCGTGATTATCTCGGCCGTGGGTTATTTTGTATATAAGGAGTCGCTCGATCTGCCTGCGATATTGGGAATTACTTTTATTGTCGTGGGGGTTATTATTATCAATCTGTTTTCTAAATCCAGTGCCCATTAATTTTTTATGAAAGTTGGTTATTTTCAATATGCTGTAATATGGCGTGACATAGAAGCGAATCTGAATTATGTCGCGTCCAAGATCGATGGTAGCACATTCGATCTGCTAGTGTTGCCTGAGTTTTTTACGACAGGCTATGCGATCGATAAGCAAGCTGATATATTGCCTTTTGCGGAACATCTGAGTGACAGCTTTACAGTTCGCTACCTATCCGAATTATTGTCACGCACTGGCAATGGGTATATCGTGGGCAGCATCCCAGAGGTGGAGGACGGGGTATTGTACAACACTTCGATCTTGGTAGGGGCATCGGGATTGATTGCTTCTTATCGGAAGATCCATTTGCCAGACTATGAAAAGCGATTCTTTCGATCAGGTGCAGAAGCTGTGGTGTATGATGATGGGGATAGTCGTATCGGTCTTACGGTGTGTTTTGATTGTTGGTTTCCCCAGCATACTTCTTTGCTTAAGGCGGATGGGGTAGAGGTGATCTGTCACTCTGCCTGTTTTGGTGGACCTGTCACCCCAACTATTATTCCCATTAGAGCGCTGGAGAACCAGTGTTTCTACGTGAGTTGTAATCGTATAGGTGAAGAGTATTTTGATGGAGAATTGGAGGAGTATCGTGGGGAAAGTCAGGTGGTAGGACCCGATGGTGATATTTTGCTCCGAGCGGGAAAAGAGGAAGCGCTGGATTTTGTGGAGATTGATTTGGCTCGCGTGGACAGACCTGCTTTTGGAAGTTTAATAACCAAGGACTTTCGATCAGAACATGATAAATATACCATACAGATATAAAAGAGGGATCATTCGATCCCTCTTTTATATCTGTATTTAAATTCTGAATCTATATCTTGATTGGCGAGATCGCTATACTGCAATCTCTATATGTCCCTTTAATTCTTCTTTTAATTTGTTGTAGAAGTCGATCTTGTTTTGTATTATTTCTTCTGGAGTTAGATCATTTTTGTAACGATGGTTGGGTGGATCAAAGGGGCCATCAATAACTTCCATGGTGATGACATCACCCACTTTTACTACAGTCCGGTACCAATCGACGTGTTCGTCCTCGTCAGAATCCAATCCTCCAATGTTAAAGTAATAGTCTTCGCAACAATTCGCACGCTTTACAAAAGTTGTACCCCCGGTTAGGACATAGTTGTCTTTATCAAATCCCGCATTTGATACTACTTCTCCGTTGATCTTGATTTTAAGTCCGTATCTATTCATGATTTTTGATTTTTTGTTAAAGTCTGTAACTATAATTAATAATCAATTTCTGATGTTCTATCATAGAAGACCTTTGACTTTAATCTATTCCATCGATTCGGTTGTTACCGGTTTTCTCGTGATGCATCCTTAAAAGAGAGTTTGTTTTTTTGCAATAAACTATTGCGCTGACTTGTAATTAGCTGCTCTTTTTTTTTTGCACTATTGAAGAAAAATAACCAGTAGATAAAGCGAATCGTTGGGCTGGAGCGTACTGTTATCCAGAATTACACCGCCCTTGGCTTTAAAAATAAAAGGTTCTTCATAGGCTCACATTTTAATCTGTGATGTTTAAAGATAATAAACAAATTCTATTCGTACAATTTTTTTTGTGGCGATTAATTTTGTTGTGTGGGTTGATGGTGGGGAAGGTAGGTTTATTTTACCATAAATGATCTCAAACTGTTCTACACTACAGATAAATAGCATGTATGGAGCCATGTAGATTAAAGACTTCGGAGCGGGCGCTGGTTTCTTCTTAGGATAATACTGTTATAAGTATTTTCATCCCCTGATTTACAATCTGTTTTTTAGAAAGAAAAGTAGGGGATGTTGTCGGTTTATCGTGGACGTACCAATGTTAAAAGCAATCCACCTGTGTTGCCGTTTTCTGGATGAACCTTCATAGTCATCGTTTTTTTAGCATCGTCTAAGGTGACTGTCATTGTATAGGTGCGTTCTTTGTCCTGTTGGTTGGTAATGATAAGTCTATCATCTGTAAATTTAGAATCAAACATAAATTCATCCAAATCAAACTTGCCTTCATCCGTATATTTACCGGTCCTGTTGGCGCTGAATACATAAGAAATGTCGTTTCCTTCATTTTTGGGTATACGAGGCTTTCCTGTGGGTTGTCCTTTTTCATCCAGAACTATCAATTTAATACATTTCCATTTTCCGATGATATCTGTCTCTATACTCTGAGCATGACAGAAAAAGCCTATGATAGACAAGAAAAAAGTTGTTAATAATAATTTCATTCTTTACTGGTTCACTTAGCTGGTGAAAGTTTATTGTTAAAAATAGTTTGATATTTCTTCTCGCTTTTATATTTCATAATAATTGGAAGAGTAGAAACAGCGCAAATTTCTTATTTTTTTACAATATAAACAAGTATTATTAGGGTAGTTTATGGGTGGTTGTTGGCTTTTTAGGGTAAGAAATACAATAAATGAGGCATACAGTCTTTTGGCAAAGGCATTATTCGTATCCGCCATTTAATGTCAGGAAAACTTTGATGCTATCATGTTCTATCCATCTGACCCAGGTTTTAATAACTGTATCTCCTTCTGCCAAATAGGTCTGATTGTCTATCCGTACCCAGTCTTTGTATATTGAATCCGCATTGAACAGCGCGTTTCCCAAGGCTTTAAACGAGCGGAGATTGCCGTTGGGCGCATCGTAGGTAGGAGTGGAGTCGGGCACCTGAATTAAAAAAGCCCGTAATATAGCTTGAGGCCAGGTTTCGAAAAGGTACCAATTGTCTATCTCGGTGTCTGGGAAATTGGGGTCGAAGAAGATCAAGTTTTCATCTTTGCCGTGGGCATAATTATTCTTCGGATTTAATCTTACAAAACAGGTTTCACTATTTTTCTCATTTATAATAATGGATACCCCATTTTCCATTTTTTCACTCACGCGGAAAGTCAATTGGGGTGCAAAATGTATCAATCCCATCTGGAGATGCTTTTGCCCATCTTCTTTGGAATCTCCAGGATCCATGATATAAGGCTGCAGTTTGTCTTTAAGGTACTGGGTGACAAATTTGCATTGTCCGCGCTTCTTTCCGCTTTTTTCAATTGTAAACTGTAAACTGTCGAAAGCCAACGAGTCGGTTGAGGATCTGTATAAAGGAATGCTATGGTCTGTATTGAAATGTATCAGCCCAATACCCGCTTTTGTGGAAGCTGTCTGTAAGTCTAATGATGTAGCCTGATCTTGTCGACATGCTCCAAACAATAAGATAGTGGTGATCGATGTCCATAGCAAAGGAGTTGCTCCCTGTTTTTTTATTGTTCGAAGTGCAGTCATCATTTGATTGTTTTATAGACGTTATCTTTTGTTTCTCTAAAGATATGCAGTCTTTGATACCACCGAAGATATAAATATCGGGAAAATATTTGTGTTACGAATTGTAAAGAAGCCAAGCGAATTGTAAATGGAGGGGGCAAAATGTATTGATAAGGGGTATGTTTAGCAGAAAATAAAAGTAGATATGTTCAAGAATTATACATTTAGTAAAAATCCAATGCATTATGTTTATGCAGCTGTCTGGTTGGCTGCGTTTGTTTATTTGGCGGTGTTTCTTTTTTCGGGTAAGATGTTCCAACCAGAAAATGGTAAGATACACATTGTAGCTATACTTTTTGCATGGATCGTAGAGTATCTTGGAATGGTATTGACCAGTGTTTTGATTGTATTGGTGGGGATGGGAGTCGCATTGCGTACGACGTTAGAGAAGAAGTAGTAGCTGTTATACTAAAATAGATACCGGATATACTGGAAAGATCATGTTTTCCAGTAGGCAGTGTATATTTTGGAGATACCTTGAAAACGGTATGTAGCAGATAGAGTTTGATACAGAATCATGCTGGTAGGCATGATTCTGTATAAGCTTTGCGATTTATGGTCTGTCCCACCACAGCTTGGTGTCGAGGGATTGTTGTTGAGGTACATTGTTACCGTTTTCTGCGCGCTCTGATGAAGGATAGGTGAGCCTTCTGATGAACGTGGGCAACTTGGCATTGACCGGCATCTGAAAATCTTTTAGTTGATAATCGTGCCTCCGTAGATCGTTCCAAGCTTCGGGGTTTAAATAGGTGATGGTATACTTCTCTCTGAAGATATCGGATAAGGTCAGATTATCTTCTCCAACTCCCACATAATTCCGGAATAGGTAAGCTGCTAGTTCGTTCTGGGCAACTCCGAGTTTTTCAAAATGTGCCGTTATTCCATCCGTGTACGCTTTGTATGCTCTTTCTTTCTTTCCTCCACGAAGGGCAGCTTCTGCTTCTACCATTTTGATCTCGGCATAGGAAATAATAGTTACAGGAGCCTTGTCCGAGGTGAGAGGCGACTTTCTACTGATGTAGCACTCATCTTTTATGGTATTGGATCCTATATTGCCCATGCCATTACGGGTACCGATATAAATATTACCTACGACGGATTTTTCTGTTATGAAACCGATTCGAGGGTCTTCAGTTCCGTATGTGGCACCATTCATGTGATCGATAAAGTTGGTTGACAACCAGCCGTCTAGTTCGAGGTTCTCGTTGTTTTTAGCGACCTGGGCCCATGGGTTGATCCCTTTGAAAATCATCATTCCTGCATCATCGCCGTTACTCTCGTATGCTTTATCGATTGCGGCTAAAACGGCGTCTGAATCATAAGAAGACTTTTTACTTACTTTATTCAATACCCTAGCTTTGAGTGCGTATGCTGTCTTCAACCAATTTTCTGATTTATTCTGGTGGATGAGATCGGCATCCTTGCCAAAGGGTAAGGTATTTGGCTTTTGTAGATTAGTGATTGCCGCATCTAGCATCTCGACCTGGGCTTTATACAATTCCTCCTCCGTATCGTATTTTGGCTGTAATGTCGTCACTTTGCCAAAAGCCTGCGAATAGGGGGCGTCTCCCCAAAAATCGGCTACCAGTCCAATTTGGTAAGCCATTAGAATCTGTCCGACGGCTACGTGATGTGGTGCATGTTGTTCTTCAGCTCGCGTTATTAGATCATAGGTATCCGCTAATGCATAGTATAAATTGTCCCAGGTACTTGCAGGGTTGGTCGGTTCATAGTTATCACTCGAGCTACCGGGGGGCATGCTCGCGGTATATTGCACATAGTTGGTGGTGATATATGCGGTGCGATAACTGTTCATCGCTGCCTTTTGAGTTGCTGTGGTCAAAAGACCATTGATATTGGGATTGTTGACCAGATTTGGATTGTCATTTAGATCGAAATAGGAATTACAGCTTGTGGCTGATAGCCCTAGACAAAGGAGTGCATATAATAAAGGAGAGTTGATTTTTTTTCTCATAATTTAGAATTTAAAAGCCGATGTTGATACTCATGATAAAACTACGAACGGCCGGGTATGTCATTCCGGCAAACCCCTCGATATTTGAACCACTATTGGTGGAGGTGCTTTCGGGGTCTAATCCGGAGTACTTAGTCCAAAGGGCTAGATTATTACCCGTCAGTCCGATCGAAGCATTTTTAATGGAGTTTGTTTTGGCAAACCAGTTCTTAGGCAAGCTATAATTAACCGACACCGATCGTAATCTTACCCAGGAGGCATCTTCCACAAAATATTCGGAAACACCGCGGTATAGATCTCTGTAATAACCGTTTTTATAATCTGTATTCGACTTTGGGTCGATGCCTTGTCCGAGCCATACCTCTTTTGTATTGGAGGTTCCGTCTGCTAGTTTTCCCTCAAATACCCGATAGTCGTTCCGATTGAGTGTATAATCTGCATATCCAAATCCAGCGAAGTAATTATCTAATTGATTGTACCGATCTTGACCTATACGTGCATCGATAAGGACATTAACGCTGATGTTTTTATAGGAAAAGTTGTTGTTCCATCCTGCTATCCAATCTGGCTGTACATTGCCCAATTTCTTTTTATTCGCTGCATTGTCCAGAACGGGGAAACCGTTGGCGCCAATGAGAAGGGGACGGTTGGGGTCTATTTTAGTGCCTTTGTCAAGCCCTTGAGCTATCTCTTCTGGACTATAGTAGCGACGTAAAGCACGGCCATACAGTACACCGTAGGATTCTCCTGGTATCAGTTTCATCTGTACATTACTGCTAAGGAATCCACTTTCTTCATGGACCAATATTTCGTCTAGGCCTGCATTAAGCGATAGGATTTTGTTCCTGTTCATGGAGAAGTTGAAGCTTGATGTCCAGCGATAGTTCTCTTTATTGATCGCTGTGCCATCTAAGGTCAGTTCTATACCTCGATTGCGCATGTCGCCAGCATTGATGGCTGCAGTGACATAGCCTGTCGTAGAAGACACCGGGATCTTGAGTATTTGATCTTTACTCGTTGATTGGTAGAATGTTGCATCTAACCCTAATCTATTATTGAAAAATTTCAGTTCGAAACCCGCCTCATAGGTTTGTGTAAACTCGGGGCGTAGTTGTTCATCGCCTAATAATGTCGAGCGGGTAAATCCAGTGTAACCCGTCGGAAGTTCTCTATAAACAGCATTTCCATTGCTTGTAGAGTAGGCTAGTGCATCTTTCCCGATCTTGGCATAGGATAGACGCAGTTTACCATAAGACAGTAGGTCTTTATTGGGCATATGTTCGCTGAAAACGTAGCTACCCGTAATAGAGGGATAGAAAAATGAATTTCGAGGATGAAGTAGCGAAGAAGTTTTGTCCCATCTGCCAGTAACATTCATAAAGAGGTAGTTGTTGTAGGATAGGGCCAATTCTCCGAATGTACCCATCAAGCGGTATTTTTCAGCATCGGTCCAAGCGTCTCTAATCTTAGCATTGCTCATATTGTACCAATTGTAAATGCTTAGATCTCCTCCTTCATTATTCTCGGTATTGCTTGATCGGTCGTATAATTCATGACCAAGACGTAGGCTGGTGGATAGGCCATTAGCGAAGTCCTTTGTTGCATTGATCATGAATGTACTATTGATGGTGCGGAATCGCGTGTCGTATATCCCGATTATTCCTGTCCCCGGAGAAGCGGACAAGCCGTTATTGGAAAGTTCATATTCACCTGGTAATCCTTGTTTTCCTGGAGCTGTCACTCTACGATTATCACGGTAGGCGTCTACTCCAAATCTGTAGTTGAAGTCGAGCCAGCTTAAGGGTTTATAAGATGTATTGACGCTACCGATAAATCGAAGCACATCATCTCTAAATTGGTTGGTTTCTGATTGTGCAATAGGATTCACATTGTCGCTACTATAACCTCCGGGCGTACCATCTGGTTTGAATATCTCTTCTCGGATATCGTGCCGATGTGACCAGTAGACCAGCTGCTCCATATATCGTCCTGCACGACCACGCAAACCACCTGAATTGTTGATGTTTAGATTTGTCCCAAATTTCAATTTGTCGCTGGCTTTAAAATTGGAGTTCATCCGGCCGGAGAAGTTCTTAAAGTCTGTCCCTGGCATAATGCCTTTTGCTTGCTGATGGGAAAGAGAAACCAAGGTGTTCAAATATTCGTTGCCGCCGGAAAGGTCTACACTATTCTTGAACTGATTGCCCGTATCAAAGGCGTCTTTGAAGTGATTGCGCAATTTGTCTGGATGGGTCGGATCTATCGCTTTCGCTTCTGCAATCGTAGGGCCAAATGCTGGCCAGAAGGATTCTGCATCATATTTATTCGCCCAGCCTTGGGTATACACATTCTGTAGCGCTGGAAATCTGTTGGCTCTATCGAAGCCTGCCAGGCCGGAATAGTTGATTTTAAGCTTACCTTCCTTACCGGATTTGGTGGTGATGATTACCACTCCATTAGCCCCTCTAAGACCATATAATGCCGTTGCAGCACCGCCTTTTAGAATATTCATGGTTTCGATATCATCGGGATTGATATCCACGGCGCGGTTGCTAATCCCGCGTTCTTTAGCACGGTTGCCAGAAGTTGATGTCGAATTGTCCATCAGGATACCATCTATCACAAAAAGTGGGGTGTTTTCGCGATCAGGATCTATGGAGTTGATTCCGCGGATCTGTATGTTGGCTCCTTGTCCAGGCGCACCTCCTGTGCTGGATATGGTTACGCCTGCTAACTTTCCCTTGTAGGGCATTTACAACGTTAGTCTGTTTATTGGCGGTGAGATCTTCTGCACTCACTTTTTGGGCAGCATAGCCAAGCGAGCGTGCATTACGCTGTATACCCAAAGCTGTGACGACCACTTCGTCGATGCTTGAGTTGTCGGGCAGTAAGGTGACCATCAGTGTGTTTTTGGAGCTAATAGTCAACTCCTGTGATACATACCCTATAGCGGAAACCAGAATTGTACTGCGAGGGGGGACGTTGAAGGTGAATAGACCTGTTTCATTGGTCGAAGTAACGGTGTTGGTTCCTTTGACTTTGAGTGTCACACCTGCAAGAGGGGTGCCAGCAGAATCAACGACTTTTCCCGATAGAGCCACCTGCTGTGCACGTGTGATCTGTGGGGAGGCGCATGCTAAAATAGCTAGACTTGTTAGTAGCTTGTGCTTCATGTTTATAATTAGGTTTGTTAGTACGCAATTAAGTTAGGGATTTATTTCAATAATTGTTGATTTATTTTTAAAAAGTAATTTTTTTAATTTGAATTCTTTGATGTGTGTTGATTAATCAATTTTTAGTAGCCTGTCTACGGCTGGCTGTAGGCTGTGGAGTAAATACAATAAATTTTTACAGGTAATGTAGCTTTTTGTCGTAGGTACCGTTTTATCCCATAAAGTCAATATACCGTATCAATATTAAGTTATGTCTTAACTATATGAAACTAAATCATTTTTCAAAACTTCTTTTTTTAGGATCTGCTTTAATGCTTTCTAATGCGAATGCACAGCAAATCGAATCGGAACGGATATCTAAACCTCGTTTTAAGTTGGATTTTACTTTGGGACCAAATTTTGATATAGCGCCAGGGGCGGATGTGTCGAATTCGGATATTTTTGGAAGTAGACCTACGGTATCTCCTTTCTTGGGAGTCCGTGCAACACATCTGTTCGCTCCTAAGTTTGGATGGTATGCTGGGGTCAATATGAACTATTATAAGGAAATCAAACCTACAGGATATAAACAAAATGTCGTGGAGTCTTTTTTTGAGGAATTTGGGAATGCTATTTTTGGCCCGATCTCTTATGTGAATCCTTCTATAGAACTGGGAGCGCTATATCGAATAGAACAGGGAAACTGGAGCTTACATCCGAGTATAGGAATCGGTTATGATACCTACCTTGGAGATAAAGATACCTATAAATCGAAGGTAAAAGGCGATGGCCCTAAACATGAGCTGACCTATGATAGGAATTCATCGCTGTTCACAGCACACGTTGGACTATCTACCAATTATTATGTGGGGCGTAAGACATTTGTAGCACTCCATGCCAGCTATCATCAGCCCTTGCAGGCGGCAACGGCTCATCTCATCGAAACTACAGATGGCGTCGAGACGTCTAGGTTCGATTTTAAAAGCAACGGAATCGGAAGAGGATTCTTCTTGGGTGCTGGATTAGGTTTTGTGTTAGGTAAGATTTAAGATTGGAAGTAAATTGTTCTAGGAACTGGTGCGAGGACTGGGCCTAGGACCACGTTTGTAAATAATTAACCCGTTAAGAAAATTGCGGAGCAGCTGGTCGCCACAAGGTTTAAAGTTGGGATGGTCTTCTTTTCGGAATATAGCTCCCAACTCGGTCTTTGTTACCCTGAAGTCTACCAGAGATAGTACTTCAATGATGTCATCATCGGTAAACTTTAAAGCTACTCGCAGCTTTTTCATAATATCATTGTTGCTCATCGTGCAAAAATAGGAAAACTATGGTAAAAACCATTAGTGCGTCAGAACAAAGTGAATTTTAAATAACAGATTCATGAATCCTTGGATTCATGAATCTGTTTGGTGCGTTCTTAGGAATACAGCACTAGCCTACCAGTTCGTTGGCACGTTGGATGGTTAGTTTTCCTTCAACCTTCACGGGTTTGGAGACGATGTCTAGGACGGGGCAGATGGCATCTACTTGTTCTGCTAGTCTTTCAAGTTTGTCGGAACTTTCATTTGATACGATTATGGTTTCAAAGACAATTCTCTCGTAGCCAGGACGTATAGTGTTGTCTAGTCCTAAAAAACCTTGGAGATCCAAGTCGCCTCTGGTCTTGACTGTAACACTGTCGAGTTGTATCCCTTTTAACGAAGCTAAAGCTCTATATACAATTGCCTGACAGGCGCCTAAGGATGCTAACACATACTCTACTGGATTGGGTGCATCGTCTTTACCGCCCAGTAAGTCTGGCTCATCAAATTTGAATTCAAATTGTCTAACACTACTGTTTACGCGTACGCCTTCTTCCAATACCGAAGTGGCTTCAAAACTGACTTTTGCTTTCTCAGGATCGTTCTTTAATTCTTGAATAAGTGAACCTAATGATTGTTTTACAAATTCTGACATAAAAAATAAAATATAATTAAATGGGAAATAGTCATACGTGATGACGTTACTACAATTAAATAAACAATTGTTATCCTGTAAAGTACAGGAGCTGGGAGTGTCCAAATAGGGGACTAGCAGACGCGCATATACATGCGATGGTAATACACTGTATTACAGATTGTCGCTGTGCTGTCTAATCCTGTGTAGGATGGAGTGTTGTTGATTTTCATGATGTCTTTTATTTATATTTTCCCTTAATTGGGACAGGAATTAGCACCGTTCAATCTCTTGATGGTTGCCAGCGGGTCATAGAGCCTGTCTCTCGCCACTTCTTTATAAATCAAGACTCTTTTTAAGGAGGTCTTTCGGTGATTAGATTGCAAGTATACTTTTTTTTTCTGTAAAAGAAGTTTTTTAGTGCTTACTTCTTTCTTGTTTTTTTTGTAATGGTTTTTTTAGATTGGTGTTTTAGAGCTTTCCCAATACTATCGGTGTCGGTTTATGCCTGTTGGTAATCCAAGCGAATAATAAAAGTTTTATTATATTAGCACTAGTTTTAAAACATTACAGCATCCTACTATGAAGAAACTTTATATTGTTATGATCGTTGCATTTATAATGACAACGCCTATTTACGGACAACAATCTTCGCCCTTGAATCGCGATGCTATAGAGGCCCAGATGCAATTGTACGAACATAAGATAGATGCCAAGATCAGAGAACTCGATCTGAAAGAAGATAACCTGGAACTAAGTAAACAGAATGTTGCTGATATTATCAGTTTCCATAAAGAGGGGATGGAGGAATTTCATCGTACATTAAACTACTTGTTGGTTTTGATGGGAATTATTGTTTCTGTCGTGATTGCTGCTGCTGGGTATTATCTGGAACGTTTTAACAAGAGAAAGTCGTTAGAGCTCAAAAAGGATATTGATGCACTGAGACAGTCCATGGAAGAGAGTCTCGAAAAGATACAGAAAGAGTCGGATAGAGAACTGGCATTAATACGTGCCGAAGCTAAACGACAGATGGATCATTTTAAGAAAGACTAATGCTCATGAGGATTGTATATACTTTTATTTTGACTACGTTGCTCCTTTGGAGCTGTGCAAAGGATGAGCCGATACCGACAAATTACAGAACGGTAATGGTGTATATGGCCGCTAATAATGATTTAGCATCGGATGCCTATGTTAATCTGAATCAGATGGAGGAGAGCTTTAGGGGAAATGAGGGCAAGTTGATTGTCTATGCGCGGATATTTGGTCAGGCTCCTAAATTGTACGAGGTGGTGGCAGACAATACTCCTGATATTCGTAGTAAGGTGCTGAAAACTTATGGCGATCATAACTCTTCGGATCCTACAGTGATGAAGATGATTTTTGACGACATGAAGAGACTTGCCCCTGCGGAATCGTATGGAGCGATTCTGTGGTCCCATGCAACGAATTGGGCTTCAGCGTCAGCTTATGCGGCACCGCGCACCCGTTCATTTGGTGACGATAACCGGGAAAGTATGGATGTTCAGGATCTTAAAACGGCATTGCCTCAAGGATTGGATTTTTTGATCTTTGACGCTTGTTCCATGGCCTCAGTGGAAGTTCTTTATGAGTTGCGTCAGGTAACGCCTTACATCTTAGCTTCGCCAACCGAAGTGCTGAGTGTAGGGATGCCTTATCATCATATCAGTACCTTCTTGTTTGAAAGAGATGTAAAACAGGGACTTATGTCGGTAGCAAAAGCTTACGTAGACTATTATGAAACGAAAGAGGGGTTGGAAAGGTCAGCTACTTTTTCTTTGGTTGCTACTGAATCCCTAGCAAAGGTCGCTCAGGAAACTAAACGTCTGTTGGTTGATAATAGTGGGATGATCCCTCAAATAGATCGTCAGAAGATTCAGCGCCTGGATATGGATCCGTTTTCTATCACGCCAGCATTTGATTTTGTCGATATGCTGGAAAAGAGTTTCCCCGATAATGAGTTGATCGAATTGAAGCAGGCGATAGGTGAGGCGGTGATCTTTAAGGCAAGTACGTCACATTTTCTGGGTACTCCGATAACTGCTTTTTCAGGGCTGTCGTGTTATGTCCCTGTGCAGCGCGAATATAACTTATTGCCTTTTTATGAAACGTTGCAATGGTCTAGGGATGCGGAATTTCACCGAATGTTTTGGAATTAGACGGATAGTATTATCTTTTGATATCGAGGGATAAGAGAGTTGTTGATATCAGATAATAGAAAAGCAACACCATGTGATCAGTCCACAGTGTGTTGCTTTTTTTTGTATTTATTTAATATCTAGTCAGCAATGCTATGTTTCCAAGGTCTTTGAGTTGATCCTGCTGGGTAAATATTACCCGACCATTTTTGGAGCGTATGTTCCAAGCTATAGCACTTATAATGTCATAGTCCATAGGTGAACTGTCTTTTTTGTCGATTAGTTTGATCTCTTGTTCGCCGATTTTGGTCACTGCTTGCTGAAAATCTTCGTGAACAATTAAGAGTTCTGCATTTCCGTTTATGGATGCTCTATATATTTCTTGGAGATCTGTTAAAACCCGACCTTGGGATACGCCACTCATTAATTGTTCAATAGCCTGTGCTCGTTCCTGATGCTGGATCTGGGATACTTTATCCCATGCCTGTTTTGCTAATTCATGGGGAGCAACATGGTTGTAATCGATGGCGCTGTGACCCAAATAAATACCCTTTCTGTCGGCAACTTGTTGCAAAACAGTGTAGTTTTCTTCTAGACTGACAACAAGGAAAGACATCCCACTTGCTTTGTTCAATTCGACTACCCCTTTGTCCACATGATTGAAATATTCGCGTACATGATTATCGACTGTTCTAGCATCGCTGCGTCTTACCGCTTCTGGAATGAATAAAGGATTTTCAAAGGGGAAGTGCTCATTTTTTACCTCATCGATCACTTTGTCTGCTATGACGCGGAAGACCTGTGTTGTGTTTTTGGATAAGACCAATATATAATACTCATAGTTTCGGTTTGCCATTTTTAGCAAAGGCGCAATCGCAAACCTTTCACCTATTGTAATGCTGTTTTTGTCCAAGGACCAAGGAGACCGAACTATAGCCGTACTTTCTGCATTGACGAAGGCATGTAGACTCTCTAAGTTGTGACGTACATCGACCTGGTTGATCAACCGATCTAAACGATCCAAAATAGGTTGCGCTTTTTTTTTGTCAAATTGTAGGATGACAGATTGTTTGGCTTCGTTGACTATATTTTTTAGCATAATGGAATCCTGGGCGCTATCCGGATGTGTACGGTGGGTATTGAAAGATAACGTTACGGAGATTTCAGATCGTTGTTCGGCAAGCTCGTGGAGCTGTTGTTGTAATGTCATAGATAAAGAAGTTAATCGTTAATACTAGTATATATAGGATAGAACATGAAAATAATGTAAATGTTTTAAAAACTCTATATGTGTCTATGCTACGAATACAAGAAAAAGACTTATTCCTTTAACCTCTGCTGTCGTGAGGATGTTCGAATAGGCTGATTTAGCAATTTGTATGCGCGATATTAATCTATCTGCTTGATTCAGTAATAGTGCAGTTTTATGTAAGATCGTGAAAAAGTAGTTGCAGTGGCTAAAAAATGCTTATACAAATTGTTTTATAATAGCAATAGTTGATTATTTACTTATTGTTTTTCAATAAGTGTATGATGCATTATATGAGTGAGTTGTGTGTTTTTAAAGTCTTTTTAATGTAACATTTAGGTCTCTTGCATCATCTTATTGGTTTGATAAACAACTATATGGGTGTTTCGTGCTTATTTTTTTGAATCAAACCTTGCGCTTTTATGCCTGTTTTGGTTTTTTTATTGCTTACATTAGCGATTGTTTTTAACCCAATCGCACTATATAATGAATACGATTCGCAACTTGGCCTGCGTACTTGTATCTGTTTTTTCTATACAGATAGGCTGGTCACAAACTACTACTACATCTATTTCAAAAAACTGGCATCACGAAAACAGAAATACAACTCAAGTATGGGGGGTATCTACGCTAGACGCTTACCAGTGGCTGAAAAAAGAAAATGTAAATCTGAAACCTATCATTGTCGCTGTGATCGATGGTGACCTGGATGTAAACCACGAAGATCTTAAAATGAAGTTATGGCAGAATCCCAATGCCAATAACAAACATTACCCGAATGCAAATCATGGTTGGAATTACCTGGGAACGAAGGATGGACAACTCATTACGAAGGTTGGTACAGAATCTTTTAGAGAATATAAAAGACTGCGTCCTAAGTATGAAGGTAAAAAGCGTGAAAACTTTACAAAAGCTGAAGACCTCAAGGAATTCGAATATTTCTTAGCTGTAAAGGCGGATTCTAAGATTCAGGGCTATCTAAATTTCTTTCCGTATATCAAGCTTACTTATGAGGCTTATGCTTTGACGGATTCCTTATTGGCTTTGACTTCATCAAACCATAATGCAATTCCCCTTAAAGAAGTTGGTAGTTTGAAAAATGCGGATACGACCGCACAACAATATATCGACGCTGCTGTACGCTCCAGCTATAAATTCGCTGATACCACCAGTTGGGGGACCATATTTGATTTTCAAAAAAGTGAGTATTTGACTGCCGTGAAACGTATTGAGAGCTTGAATAATACGTCGAACCCTAGAGATAGTATAGGCGATAAACAGGATAATATCAAAGACAAATATTATGGAAACAGTCAACTTGTGGATTCGAGCAGCTATCACGGTACATTTGTAGCTGGCCTTATCGGTGCGGCGCGTAATAATGGTATAGGTATAGATGGGATAGCTGAGAATGCTTTGCTTATGGGGATCCGTGCAGTTCCGGATGGTGATGAGTTTGATAAGGATGTAGCTCTTGCTATTCGTTTTGCTGTAGATCACGGTGCCAATATTATTAACATGAGCTTTGGTAAATACTTTTCGCCACATTCAAAATGGGTAACTGATGCTATGCAGTATGCTCTTAAAAAAAATGTACTCGTTGTACAAGCAGCCGGAAATGATGCTAAAGATCTCGATGTGGTGACTAAGTATCCGGAAGCACCATCGGTCATCAAGAAGAAACAAGATTCGTACCTGATGGTGGGCGCATCGACACGCACAGGAAGCCGCGCTAAGTTCTCCAATTTTGGAAGCAAGAACGTACATCTATTTGCACCTGGTGATAAAGTAACTTCTACGATGACGGCTAATGAGTATGGTACTGCAAGTGGTACTTCTTTTTCAGCACCTATTGTATCTGGTATAGGGGCTGTTGTATGGGGAGCTTATCCCAAGCTAAAAGCATATGAAGTAGCCGACATCATCAAGTCATCGGCACTGCGTAATACAA
Organism: Sphingobacterium paucimobilis HER1398; assembly: GCF_000416985.1. Classification (GTDB taxonomy): domain Bacteria; phylum Bacteroidota; class Bacteroidia; order Sphingobacteriales; family Sphingobacteriaceae; genus Sphingobacterium; species Sphingobacterium paucimobilis. The sequence continues at coordinate 24,014 of NZ_ATDL01000018.1, read as the reverse complement.
CAAGCGAACTGGAAGGGCAAGCTATAGTACCTGGTACCGCTAATCTTTTGGATGCATTAAAAATAGCAAAAGACTATGTGGGGAAATAAGATATTTATTATAGGCTTGGCTTTTTTTAGCCAAGCCTTGGCGCAACAGCCTCCTTCACCGTTCAAGTATGAGTCTGCAGGCTCATTGGTATTGAACTCGAGCTTGAGTCTAGAGTGGTACGAGAATACATTTTACTACCGTTGGGATACCCCCAATGGTACTTCTTTTTATAGGGGAAGCGCTATACAGAAGACTACAGAATTTCTATTTGATGAAGCTGACGTCAAACGCGCATTAGAAAAAGAAGGCGTAGCAAATCTAAAAAATTGGAAGTTATACCGGATAGAACCTACACAAAAAAGTAACCAAATCCAGTTTAATCACCAAGGGGAAACTTATCGTTATGACTGGAAGAAGCGAACTCTAACGAAGTTGGAGATGCTTAAAAAAGAGGTGTCGGGGAAAACAAAGCGGAGCATAGTCGCTACTCCGTATTGGCAGAAATTCAACGCTGACAGTTCGATGTATATTTTTGCGCAGGGCAATCAGCTTTACCTAAAGAAAAAGGATGCCAGCGAAGCGGTCTGCATGACCAATGATGGAGAGATAGACTTTTCCTTTAACACTTCGGCCACTGCCGCTCAGGATTCCAGCAAACCATCGGGTACGAATGCGATATGGGCCGGTGATTATATAGTTTCTGTACGGGAAGACAAGCGCATGATCGATGATATGAGCGTGATCAATAGCCTGCAACAACCGGCCCCGGTAACTCGAACTTATAAGTTTCCGATGCCTGGCGACGCAGAGACTTCAACGTACAGCATAGAAATCTGGAACTCGAAAACGCAAGAAAGACGATTGGTCAATAGTATCGTAGAAAAGGATCAACGTCTAATACTACCAGGACAACTCGTTAATGGAAGAACATATCTTTTTGCACCTCGGCTAGGGACTGATTCGGAAGGAGTTTATTTTCTTCGCAGAAACAGACGAAATGATGTGGTGGAGTTGTGTCGCCTGGATTTTGCATCGGCTAAAGTAAAGGTGTTGATCAAAGAGAAAACTACGCCTCATATCAATGAGCAACTTTTCAGTGTACATATATTGGAAAGGTCTAATGATATCCTCTTTTGGTCTGAGCGCACTGGTTTTGGTAAATACTATAGATATGACCTGTCAGGAAACTTATTGAACAGAGTGGGCCCCTCGGGTGACTATGTGGCGGGCGGTATTCATTACCTTGATACTGTTTCTAATGCACTCTTTATCGATGTGTATGGATTCGAGACTAACAACAATCCGTATCTCAGACAATATTTACGTGCTGACATAAGGAGTGAAAGTGGTAAGGTTTTGACGGCAGCTCCGGGAGTTCAGCACAGTATAACGCTGTCGGATAATAAACGTTATCTGCTCAATCAGTATTCATCGATCAATAAAGCGGCTGCTTATGAATTACGTGATACTTCCGGCCGATTGCTACTGAACCTGGGACATGCGGACATGAACGCATTGACAGCTACAGGTTGGCATGCTCCAGAGCAAGTGACTGCACAGGCTGCCGATGGGGCGACTAATCTCTATGGACTGATATATACTCCTAAAGACTTAGATCCAAGCAGAAAATACCCTGTAATAGCTTCTGTTTATCCAGGACCGCAAGATGATTTTGTACCCCATAGTTTTGTGATAGACGACAACTATCATCAAAGTTTGGCGGATTTGGGATACGTGGTGGTACAGTTGCCTTCGCGGGGATCTTCTCCCTACAGGGGATTGAAATTCCATAGCTATAGCTATGGGAATATGCGCGATTATGCGTTGGAAGACAATAAATTGACCTTGGAAAGTTTAGCTAAAGATAGACCTTATATGGACTTGGATCGTGTAGGTATATTTGGGCACTCGGGAGGAGGATTTATGTCGGCGACGGCTATATTGACTTATCCCAAGTTTTACAAGGTTGCTGTGGCTGCATCTGGCAATTACGATCCTAATATCTACACGCAATGGTGGGGAGAAACGTATCATGGGTTGAGCCCTGACGGCAAAAAGGGGTATATCCCGACGGCTGTGGAACTAGCTTCTAGGTTGGAAGGAAAGCTGCTGTTGATCACAGGCGATGTCGATATCAATGTGCACCCAGCAAATACTTTTAGGTTGGCCAATGCACTAATAAAAGCTAACAAATATTTTGATATGATGGTACTTCCGGGGAAAGATCACGGTCTAGGAGATGCTTATTATCAGAACCTAATTCATAATTACTTTAAAAACCATTTAACTACAAAGAATGAAGAAGAGTAGCCAAACGAGGCGCTATCCCAGTAAACTCATGGCTTTGCTGCTGTGGGGATCGATCGCTCAGGTCGGTACTGGAATAGCTTATGCTCAAGAGAACAGTACTGTTGTACAGAAACAGCAGATTACGGTGAAAGGAAAAGTTGTCGATGAATATGACAATACTATACCTGGAGCAACAATTACGGTGCTCGGTAGCAATCAGCAATTAGTTACCGATACAGATGGAAACTTTACTGTAACCGTAGCGAAAGGGACTAAGGTGCGTGTGTCATTTATCACCATGGAGCCTGTAGAAATTACTGTCGCTTCTGACAAGACACTTAAAGTTAGAATGCGCTCTTACGATATCAATATCGGTGAGGTGGTGGTTACGGGATATGGGCAAACGACAACCCGACGCACTACAGGGTCTGTCGCTGTTGTGGATGGCGATAAACTGAAAGATCAACCTTTATTTAACGTTGATAAGCTACTGCAAGGTAAGGTAGCAGGGGTAAGTATTAAATCGGTGTCGGGAAGACCTGGAGAAAGTTCGCAAGTGCGTATACGTGGTGCAAATACCATTACCGGAAATGCGGAACCACTATGGGTTGTCGATGGTGTGCCTTTGCAAAAGGATATACCAACGATTTCTTCATCACAGATCAAAAATGGTGATTTTAATGCTATTTTCTCTGGTGGGTTGGCAGGAATAAACGCCAATGATATCGAGAGTGTGACGGTGTTAAAAGATGCTTCTGCAGCGGCAATTTACGGTTCGCGTGCAGCGGGCGGAGTTATCGTGGTAACGACCAAAAGGGGTAAAGCCGGACGGATGCAGACGAGCTACTCAAACTACTTCTCGGTGAATGCCCGTCCACAACGCATGATGGATCTGATGAATTCGGAAGAGAAGATTGCGTGGGAAGAGGAGCTATGGAAACGCTTTTCGAAAACTGGTTTTGAAAATAACACACAGTATCCCACAATTGGATTGGTAGGTACAGTCAGAGCTGGTAAAGGAGAGTATGCTGGGTTGAGTTTGGAAGAGCAAAACGAAGTATTACAGAAAGCTGGAGCTCATACCACGGACTGGTTTGACGAGCTTTTCCAGAACTCGCTATCACAAAGCCATTACCTAAGTATGTCTGGAGGTAATGAGCGCAACAGATATTATATATCAACCGGTTATGGAACAAATAATGGTCTAGTAAAGAAGACTTCGCACGATCGTTATAACCTATCTGCAAAGATTGATATCACACCAAATGACCGTTTGTCTATTGGCTTAAATACAGATCTTGCAGCACAGACCTCTAAAGAACCTTCTGTCGGACAGGATTTATTCAAGTATGCTTATTTTGCCAACCCCTATGAACGCCTTTATAATGAAGATGGATCCTATCGCAATGACCGCACTTTCTATAGCCTAAAAGAATACAATGGTGGTGGATACGATATTTATACTCCACCAAATGGTTATAATATCATGAGGGAGATTAACGAGACGCATGGTAAGACGGACAATTACTCCGGAACAATCACAGCGAATGTCGGGTATAAAATCACAGACTTACTGCGTTTTTCTGGAATTGCTTCATATTCGTATACGAATAACCAATCAGATAATATCAATGGTCGCTACACAGGTGCAGCATTTAGAGATCGTCTTTATTTTGACTCCTATCCGTCGAAACGTCAATACGGCTCAATAACACAGACCTCCTCCAACAACTCGAGTTATATGCTACGGGGGCAGTTTGAGATAGGCAATTTCTTAAAAGGTAAGCACCATATCTCTGCCTTGGCGGGGTCGGAAATCCGCTCGCAACGTGCAAAATCTATTTTTGCTAAACGATATGGCTATGACGAAGTGACGGGCAACTCATCTATGCCGATACCACCAGCTCCAATAGGAAGCGACAAGGTGGATTACAATGGCTATATTGCGTATGCAGCAATGGTAGACGGACTATCTGGACAGACACGTGTTCAGGATGCATTTGCTTCCTTCTATGTCTCTGCCGACTATAACTATGATCGTAAGTATACATTGAGCCTAACAGGACGTACCGATGGCTCGAACAACTTTGGATCTAATCAACAGTTTAACCCAACTTGGTCTGCGGGTGTGGCATGGAACATCGATCAAGAAGATTTTTTCGAGTCTATCTCTTCTGTTTTTAGCAGTTTGAGCTTGAAAGCGGCAACTGGATTTACGGGTAATATCAATCGTACAGTATACCCACAGTTGATTATGGATTACCTCAACAGCTACCGCAAATCTTATAACGATTACTACCGTATGGGCTCTATCGGTAATGCCCCGAACAAAAATTTGCGTTGGGAGAAAACACAAGATTATAAGGTAGCTTTAGATTTTGGACTTTTAAAGAATCGTATTACTGGTTTGTTCGAGTATTATAAACGTAATAGTACCGACTTAGTTACGACATTACAAGTTGCTTCAACAACAGGGTTTACGATTCAAAATTTCAACACATCTGCTGTAGAGAACTCGGGTTTAGAACTTACGTTAGGTGGTGTCTTAATAAAGAAAGAAGACTTTAAGTGGACAGTATCGGTCAATGGAGCATACAATCAGAATAAATTAACTAAGTTCACTACAGCTACAGGGGCAATTAGTGCAACCTCAAACCAGCAGATCAATTATCCATTAAATAGTATTTTCTCTGGTAAGACTATTGGTATTGACCCAAACACTGGAATATACAAGTATGCTGTAAGACCAGACGCAGTTATCGAGTCATTTTCCGATTTAAGAGATCCTAATAACTACGTTTTCTACCTAGGTACGAGTACAGCTCCCGTATCCGGAGGATTTAGTACTGGGGCACAGTATAAAGAATGGTCTATCTCAGTGGGTGGAAACTTCAGTTTTGGAAATAAAATCTTAGATGAGGTTAATCCGGTAACTAACTACAATTCAATCGAGAAGACTGGATCTAATACTCGTGAACCCATCCCTACGAGCTATAATGACTTATACTTACATCATTTGAATGTAAATAAGGATCGAGCGAATGTATGGACAGCGGAGAACCCAATTACTGATGCTTATCCTCGTCTTATAGACCACTATGCTGCACCACTGGGCTTGGAGCAGACGAATCCAACTTCTAGTACAATCACAAGAGCATCTATGTTGAAAAATGTGTCTTATGTACGTTTTGGGTCGGTTCATATCGGATATAATTTCAGAGAGGCTTTATTGAAAAAAATAAGATTGAGTAGTGCTGGTCTTAACTTCTCAGCTAGTAACTTATTTACCATCACAAACTATGACGGAATAGACCCAGAAACGCCAGGAGCAGTGTATCCATTGACGCGTTCGTTCTCGTTTGGTTTAAATATTGGATTTTAATTATGAAGAAGATTTTATTTGTCGCTGTTATAGCATGGATGTTAGGCGGTTGTACTAAGTATCTTGATGTAAAAACCTATGGCAAAGCTGTACCTCAGACTTCAGAAGAGTTCTCAGCTTTGTTACATACACACCTCAATGATGTTGACTATGGGCTATCTAGTCCTTTGATAGATAACTCTAGTGACTTACTAAGTATAGAGGTGATTACGGATAATTTTTCTGTAGCGCTAACTACTGCAGGTGGGGCTACATTGCCCAAGTATGTAGGGTCAATGATAAACAATAAGCAAGGACGCTATCAAAAATTGTATAGCGTGATACGTGATGCCAATATTATTATTAATAATATGCCATCGATTTCTAGTCCTGAAGATCGCAACGTGATGGGGACAGCTTACGCTATCAGGGCTATTGCCTATTATCATCTGCTCCGAGAATACTGTGAACCTTACGATTCGGATAGTCAACTGGGAGTACCTATAGTTCGTGATTTTGATATGGAAGAGAGACCTGTTAGGTCAACCTATGGACAGAGTATTGCATTTATTGCTAACGATTTTGAAAAAGCATTATCTTTCAAAGTATCCGATGAAATATACCGCTACACGGAAGATGTGGTGAAAGCGTATCAAGCTCGATTTTATTTCTGGATTAAGGATTGGGATAATGCAGCCCGTGTCTCTAATGAAATCGTAAAAAAACACCCTTTGTTGGATGGTAAGGCATACATGGATATGATGCTAAGTAAGAATGAAAAAGTGGGCACTGTATTGTTAAAATCTTACCTGTTTCCAGGAAATGCAGATGCAGAATTCAATTCTAATCAATTAGTAATACAAGCGAGACCGCTCACGAAAGAATTTGTTGATCTATTTGTTGAGAAGGAAAGAGACATACGTTATGTCCTATCTTTTGACGAAAGGCGATTGAACCAAAAAGTTCTAGTTAGTAAAGTACGTTCAGACGAATTTCAGTTAATACTGGCTGAGTCATACGCACACCTAGGAAAAAATGATTTGGCATTGGCAGAGATTAATCTGTTTAGAAGTAAAAGAATTTTGCAGTATGTCAATCTTACAGCGAATGATTTGCCTGCTGTAAATGAACTGGGAAATATTTTAACGGATGCAGAAGGAAAAGCTTTAACTCCTTTATTGCAATTGATACTGAATGAACGTCGTAAAGAACTTTACGCTGAGGGAGATCGTTTTTTTGAATTAAAAAGGAATGGACGCCCTATATTTTGGGCTGCTGAAAACGGTCTGAAGTATACCACAGAGAAGTATATGTATACCTTTCCATTACCTAGGGTAGATATTGAAGTAGTGAGGGGCTTAATTCAAAATGAGGGTTATAAACTATAGAATGATGAAATCGATAAAAATAATAATTGCGGTTATAATAGGAGTGGTGATGTTGGCCGCATGTAAAAAGCTAGATGAAGTACCACCGAAAAACGATAGTATAATCAGAGAGTATATTTTGCCAAAGCCTGTTTTACTTAGCGATATGGAGCGTGAGATAGTAAAAGAAGAACGGGCAGAATACGAGAAACTATAATACATACACATGATGAGGTATAAATTCAAAACGATTTTAGTGATTTTGTTTTCAATCGTCGCAGTGGCCTGTACGAAGAAAACAGACTATAAGCTAATGACTATAATAGGTTTTACGAATGAAACTTATGGTGTAAATGAAAACAATGAAGCGGAGCTAACAATCTTGGCAAACAGTGTAGTTACAGGGGAAGTCTTGTTTACTACTTCGGGAGATTTAAAAGAAGGTGTTGATTTCGAACTTGTAGATAAGAGTTTTAAGTTCGATAATAGCATGGAGGCAAAGGTCCAGGTCAAGTTCTTGAAAGCAATATCGGAGGAAACTGTCCTGAGCTTTAAATTGTTACCCGTAGATTTTGCCACTTTAGCACTATCAAAAGCGCAGATTGGTGGTGAAGACGAAGAACTTGTTATCTTTTCTTTCGAAGCATCTAAGTACTACATGACTGAAATTGCAGACGTATTTGTGAAATTAAGTAGGATATCCGAGACATTCAAATCAGAGATTCCAGTGATGCTTGAAGTTGAAGTAGATACCGAACAATCTACAGCTATCGAAGGGGAGCACTTTAGTTTTCCAAATGGCAAACGAATTACAATTCCTGTTGGTAAAGATAAAGCGGCTGTACGACTAAAGCTTCTGAAAGAAGAAAAGGATAAAGGAAAGATTGTACTGCGAGTGAAAGCTCCTGCGAAAAATTATAAAGTAGGTAACTTTGATGAAAGTACTGTACAGGTTTATGTAACATCTTTCGAAAATCTTACAGGCGACTGGAGGTATGTAGCTTTTGCTAATTATGACTATACAGTCACCAATACAGTGAACATGGGCGATGACCCATCAACTCTACCAAAGAATAATTCAAGCAGTGATGTTTTAAAATTTGAAAATGACAATCTGACAGTATCGTTAACCGGTGACATAAAAAATTATTTCCGAGATACGAAGTTGGTAAAGAAGGGAGAGATTGTCGAAGTATTATCGGAAGAGCCTGGCTATCCTAGGGTGAATATGATGCTAGTCGACGGTCTGGCCAATGTGCCTTTTTCCGCAAGAAAGATTGAGGAAAGAAAAGCCGAAATAGGTTTAAATCTAAGGATTATAAACGGAAAAGAATATTTAGATGTCACTGTCCGGGATTACGAACCTATAGACTTTTTACTGGAGACATACGATATGGTGAAAGACTGGGGCATGACTCCTGCTATGCAATTCTATCCACTACGCTACCGTTTTGAACGTGTAAAGTAAAAGATATTATGGACGTATAACAAAAAGCGGAGTCTCTATTGAGGCTCCGCTTTTTTAATGCCTTCTGTAAAATCGGCCTTATACCATGGGTGACGCTGTAGCCATTTTAGGGTCGGTTCGATCAACAGCAAAAAGAACACGGAGGTAAAGGTATTACTGAGGGTGTAGGCCATCGCTACCTGGAGTGACGGAACCTTGCTGAAGGAAACTGCAATATTTTGTAATGTCCCAAAGAAGGGAAACATAATAAGTACGCCAATAATATTAAAAGCGGAAGCTGCCCAAGCTACAAGTTTAGCCATGGAGGAGTATTTGAGGCTAATCAGTAATGCTGTCGATGTCGTACCTATATTGGCTCCTACTACAATAGGGATAGCAGCATCGATACCTATAGTGCCTTGCGTCAATAGCACAATTACCAGCCCAACAACTACAGAGCTAGACTGAATGATTATGGTGATAACAATGCCGTATACAATTCCTAACAATGGGTTGGAAGCCTTGGACAGTACACTTATAAGATAAGGACTGTTTTTTATAGGTTCCATAGCATCGCCTATAAAAGCCAAGGAGAAAAATATAAACCCAAAGAAAAATACCGATTTTCCAGCGATTGCTACCCGTCCTGGAAACATACTCATCAACGAACCTAATACTATGAAAAATGGACCGATAAAATCTGAGTTGATAGAAACAATCCATGCTGTGGACGTGGTGCCGATATTGGTTCCTAATAAGATCATTATACTGTCTCTAAAAGTAATGATACCCGTATTGACTAGGGATACCGTAAGAGAAGAGACAAGGGTACTGGATTGTACGATGGCTGTAAATATCCCACCCATAAAGAATCCGCCAAGCGGGAGTTTAGTAATCTTTGTCATCCATTTTGCCAATCGTTCGGCTCCAAGATTATCGATCTCTTTGCTGAAACTTTGTAAGGCAAAAACAAATAAGGCTATGGAAGCAATAATAATGATAATAGTCTGGAAATTCTCGTACATTTTTAATCTTTTGTTCAGATAGGATGCTTAAGTGCCGCTCTAGGCAGGATTTTAAACTGCGAATATCTACAAATATCTTAATAAAACCAATAAGGGGAGTGTGTAGCAGAAGACTTGTTCTATCTTAAGATTCGCGATTGGACCGAGTTGAACTTTCTACTTTTTGCTGTTTGAAATCTACATAATCACAACCATATTTAAAGTTGGCACAGCCAAACATTTGGGATAGCCCTGCTTTGCCCAATACATTTTTTATATACCGAAGTTCACCGTTACAACGAGGACATTCATCAGAAACAGAGGAGGTCTTCCTATAGTCAATAAACAACTCCCTTAGAAACTTAGATTGTTTGTTTTTATTCACGAGAAAATAACATTTTTCTCGCGCTCGAGTCATTGCTACGTAGAAAGTTCGACGCTCTTCGCCGTTGGGGTAATTATCGTCTCCAGACAAAAGCAGGTGTAAAAGAGGATCATCACTTACTTCTAGGGGGAATCCATACTTTCCACTTTCACAATTGATTAAGATAACAATGTCAGCCTCCAATCCCTTAGATCTATGAACGGTGTAAAAAGGTATATCCCTTTTAAATCGAAACTGATTGTTGCGTCTAGTATCCCCCTTGTTGTCTATAGTGATATCACGCAATAAGGTGTCTACCTGAATACAAGATTCTTTTCGTTTTATAACCAATTCAGACGTACTCGCGATTCGGCTTATATCATGCTGATATCGCCCTAAAAGAAGGATTGACTTTTCAGCTAACGATTCACCATATTCTATATACAGTTTCAACAGGATCCCTAACAAATTTTGGTTAATACTTTGCTTGTCTTCTTTACTATACTCAATCAAAAGCTTTGTTTTGGATTGAGTTAGCTTTCTAAGCGATTTCTTTATTTGATTAGGGTTTTTAAGAATAAAATGAGAAGAGATACTGAGCAAAGGATCTGCAAAACGATAGGTTGTTTCTATCTTCCTAATTATGGTGTGACCAAAGAAATCCGAGAACTGACTGAATAATGTTAAATCACTGCCAGAAAAACGATATATGGATTGCCAATCATCTCCTACAGCAAAGAGCTTATAATACTTTTGGGTTTTCAATACTTGTAATAGTTTGAGTCTGTTTACCGAAATGTCCTGGAATTCGTCAACGATAATATAACGAAACGAATGTTGAAAAAGTTTTTGTGAGGTAACCATCTCAGCCTCATTAATCATGTCGTTGAAATCCATTTTTTTTGATACAGACAACGCCTCTTGATAACCTTTGTAAACACTGGAAATAATAGCCAAGAGAGCGTTATTTCGATCGATTAGCTCGGGAGCGTTTTTGAAGAGCAGCGTGTTGGTCGAGATAATCTCTTTCAATTTTTTACGGTTGGATTTAAAAAGATTGATAAAAGTTAATACTAAGTGGAGCGCAGCATCGATTTCCTTGCCGTAGACTTCTTCCAATATTTTATAGACTTCAACATTGGGTTTGCGAGATAAACGGATACCATGATGCTGAAGATTGGCAATTAGATTTTCCTCGATTGTCTGATTCTTAAATTCGAAGCTATAAGACTGTATGTATCTGGTATGTGCTCCTTGGTGTAGTTCTTGTTTCCAACTTACCAAATCCTGATAGATTTCTGTTTTGTTAGGATTATTGGTGCATTCAAAAAAACGAGGAGCTCCCTGCATATTCAATATAGCGCTGTGGTCGAGAAAGATTGTATAGTCCTTTGGGGTAGGGCAAAAGTTGATACTGTGCTCGTCATACCCATTTAGATATATCGTGAAGGTAGGCCTATAGTTTTTCTTATGTTTATTGTAAGCCTCGTCTTTTTTTATTTCTTCTAAATAGGGGTAAGGCAGTTCGTAAGAGTAGGGGACGTCATGTATAAACAAAAAATTGGCGATATAGCAATGCTCAGGATTTTTGATCACATTGGTTGTAATAAGTGCTGGTCTGCCATCTATGAAATATTTGCGCTTATTCAGTTGATCTTTGATCGACTCAAAGTCGCTGTCTTTTAGAAACTGAATATAATCAGCAAAAGTTGAAAAGTCATTTTCACTTCTGATGGGGCGCAAACCATGGAGAACAAAATCATTAAATGAGGCGAGGTAATTTTGATCTTTTGTTAGATTCTGGTGAATGTTCATCACAAGTTCTTCTACTTCTTGCGGAGCGATTACCTGCGCTTCTTTTCCACTGCCTTTCAGTATGTGATAAGCCAAACTATGAAATGTTTTACAAGTGACACCGAGCTGCCCCACACGCGCTCTCAAGTCTTCAACATTCTTCTTCGCAAAAGAGAGCAATAATATCTCCTTTGGTTCAGCCAACTTCTTGTCCAAAAGGTAATGTACTTTGCCTTGTACCGTCGTGGTCTTACCACAACCAGCTCCAGCAATAAGGAGTGTATTATCGTCGTCCGTGAGGATAGCATCAACCTGTTGGTGATCTAAGGGATGTGATAAACTGGTAGCAAAGTATTGCTGTAATCTTAACTTTTGTCGATCTAAATATGCTTTATTATGTACTTCTCGAAGAGAATCGCTGTTATTGCAAAAATAAAGAATGTCAAGATAAGCTTGGTGCAGATGAGCTGTCGAGGCGTATCCCTGTGGGATTGCCTCTTTGGGTAGGAGTTGTTTAATAAGTTGTAATTTGTGGCTCAATTCCGTAAATGAACAATAATCATTTGCAAACGGAATCACGGTTAGAATGATGTGATTTATCTGTTCCTTATATTGAATAAGAAAGCGATTATATACCGTAGCTGACAGTGCTTCTTGCGTACGTTGTTGCCTATTCCTTATGTAATTGTAACGTATTACCAGAGCGGCAAGTAAAATGCAAATTGCTGTTAGAGTTCCTGAAAATGTCACCATGAAAACGATGTGTGCGCCGAAGATACAAGTTTCGCTAAACTTAGTGGCTGTTTACATTCAACTGTGGAAAACTAAAATATAGGTTACATTACGGTTATAGCGTTTCTTTCCCGCGGACATATTGAGGTAGCCAAGGAATATCTACACGTAGATCATCTGCAAATTGAAGTACAAGATGAGGGTTCTGTAAAAATCCCCTTCCAATCAAGACAATATCTGCTTTCTTTTGTTCAATAATAGCTTCTGCCTGTACAGCTCTTTTTATCATACCTACAGTCCCTGTTAAAAGTCCTGTTTCTTCTTTGATCCGATGCGCAAATGGAACTTGATAATTCTCCTTAACTATAATTTCCTGGTGTCTAACAGCTCCACCCGAAGAGACATCCACTACTTCGACGCCCATGGTTTTAACTATATCAACAAGTTTTATGGATTCCAGTATCCCCCAACCTCCATCGGCCCAGTCGGTAGCAGAGATACGTATCCATAGCGAACGATTCTCCACCACAGGCTTTATGGCACTTACGATTTCAAGTAAGAAACGAGTTCTATTTTCAAAAGAACCACCATACTCGTCTGTCCGTTGATTGGTTAAGGGGGATAGAAACTGATGGATAAGATAACCGTGAGCGGCATGCAGCTCGATTACATCATAGCCGATTTCAACCGCGCGAACAGCGGCAGATCGAAATGCTTGCACTAACTCTTGAATTTGGGATACGCTCAACATAAGCGGGGGCCTTTCCTCTGGGTAATAGGGAATGGGAGAGGGAGCTACAGTCTGCCATCCATTGGCCTTTTCTGGGGCAATTTGAGCACGGCTAATCCAGGGTTTGTCTGTGGAGGCTTTTCGGCCAGCATGGGCTAGTTGGATTCCAATAAGTCCTCCCTGATCGTGAACAAAATTAACAATATCTTGAAGAGCGGACATCTGTTCGTCTTTCCATAGACCTAGGTCTCCATATGTTATTCGTCCCTCTGGAGTTATGGCGGTAGCTTCTTGAATCACTAAAGCAGCTTTACCAGCAGCAAATTGTCCTATGTGCACTAAATGCCAATTATTCGCGAAGCCATCTATGGCGGAATACTGACACATTGGTGAAACAACTATTCTGTTTGACAATGTCTGGTGTTTTAAAACTAATGGGGAGAAGAGAATGCTCATAGCTATAAAAATAAGATATTTCGGCTTCACATGAAAGTTTAGCGATTAGAATATGGCACTTTATAATAATAATTTGGTTTTACAATTTAATTTTATTTGATTTGTTCCTGAATTACGAGACCAAAGTGAAAAGATAAAAGCATATTGGTGAAATGCCAATGGAGCTATACTAACAACTGATTATATACTTTAAATCCAAAGTTTTAGCGAGCGAAGGTTTTTTTAGTCTATATTTTATGGAACAATTCGGTAACGTTTACAAAGAGTCATCGGAAATTACTTGCCTCAGTTAAGGGAAGTGTGTGTAAAACTATAAGAAAACATGATTATTGAAGAGAATGATGCTTACGCAAGTTACAATCGTAAGAGACCTAAATTTTACCAATTATTATACGTGCAGGTCTTGTTTGCTATTATTATTGGCGTATTGCTCGGTCACTACTATCCCAAAGTTGGAATAATGATGAAACCTCTAGGAGATGGTTTTATTCAGCTGATAAAGATGATCATAGCACCCGTAATCTTCATTACAGTATCTACAGGAATCGCTTCGATGAGTGATATGAAGAAAATTGGGCGAGTAGCGGGCAAATCCTTTGCCTACTTTTTGACTTTTTCTACCTTAGCCTTGATAATAGGTTTAATTGTTAGCAACCTTATCAAGCCGGGACACGGATTGCATATTGATCCAGCTACGTTGGACTATAGTGCAGTTTCTGAATATGTAAAGGATGCGAAACACTCCAGTCTTTTGAATTTTGTACTTGATATTATCCCGAGTACGCTCGTTAGTCCTTTAACAGGGACGAACATACTTCAAGTGCTTTTTACAGCTGTACTGTTTGGTATTGGTTTATCGTTGACCTTAGACAAGAGCAAACCTGTTCTGGATTTTCTACAAGCGCTTGCACACCCTATATTTAAAGTCGTGAGTATGCTAATGAAGCTTGCGCCATTGGGAGCATTGGGTGCTATGGCATTTACTATTGGGATGTATGGAATAGCATCTATGAGTAATCTCATCGTGCTAGTTCTCACCTTCTATTTTACTTCCGCTTTGTTCGTCTGTCTAGTATTAGGGGCTGTTGCAAAGTATAACGGTTTTTCAATTTTCAAGTTGCTGAAGTATCTAAAAGACGAATTACTACTTGTATTGGCTACGAGTTCATCCGAATCAGCACTGCCTTCATTAATGCAAAAAATGGAGAATGCTGGCTGTTCTAAGTCTGTGGTAGGACTAGTGGTCCCGACAGGTTATTCATTTAATCTGGATGGAACCAATATCTACATGACATTAGCAGCTCTTTTTATTGCTCAAGCATGCGATATAGATTTAGACTTTGGACAGCAAGCTGTTTTACTGTTAGTAGCTATGTTGAGTTCAAAGGGAGCAGCTGGTGTTTCGGGAGCAGGTTTTATAACACTAGCGGCTACATTGGCTGTAGTCCCCGAAGTGCCTATCGCTGGTATGACCTTAATACTAGGGGTGGACAAATTTATGTCCGAATGTAGAGCGCTAACTAATTTTGTTGGAAATGCTGTAGCGACCATCGTGGTAGCGAAATGGGAAGATCAGCTTGACAAACCCCAGTTAGATGAGGTATTGAATAATTAAATATGTTATTTTGCAGTGTGATTACGCCTAAGTTGTAAATTTTGAACGTTATCTTTGAGGGGCAATATTATTTCAAAAACTATGGACAAAAAAACTGAAAACAAGAAAATTGGGATCAAAGAGATTGCTAAAATGGCTAATGTATCCATTGCTACTGTGGACAGGGTCCTGAATAATAGAAAAGATGTTTCGGACAAAACAAGAGCTAAGGTTCAGGCAATTATCAAGGAGCATAATTATCAACCTAATCTTTATGCCAGAGCCCTTTCCGTTAAAAACAATTTAAGCTTTGCCGTATTAATCCCAAAGACATCTTCACAGACTGGTTACTGGGACCTTTGTCTCAAAGGAATCAAGCAGGGGATAGAGGAATTTAGTACTTTTGGAATAAGCATCGATATATTTTTATACGATCAGGAGGATGTTCGTACATTTATCAAGACCTCAGAGAATGTATTATCTCGAAATTTTAATGCCGTAGTCATAGCTCCGATTTTTATTTCAGAAACGACAAGTTTTGTAGAGGAATGTAAAAAGCGAAAGATTGAAACTATATTTGTGAACTCAGATATCAAAGGGTGCTCTTCGTTGGGATACATAGGGCCTGATCTCAATAGTACAGGTCGATTGGCGGCTAACCTCACCTCATACCTGGTCCCTGCCAAGTCAAAACTACTTATTCTAAATATTGCAAGAGGATTGCAAAATTACGCATACCTAAACACAAAGATTGATGGTTACACGAATTATCTTGATAAACTCAATAGAGAGTTTGAAATCGTAAATATTGATATCCCTTCTAATAATTATGACGAAATAGCTATTGATCTACTGAGACACGTTGGTGAATTTGATCCGGATTTGATATTTGTTACGAATTCTCGAGTCTCGGTAGTAGGGCGATTTTTCAACGAGTTCAAACATATAAAAAAACCACATATTATTGGGTTCGATTTCTTAACGGAGAATGTCGAGTTCCTTGCCAATGGGATGGTAGATTTTCTAATATGCCAAAGACCAGACAAGCAGGGGTATCTTGCTCTTAATTATCTTTACAGACATTTTTTGCTAAAGGAGGAAAAAGGTGATTTTAAGCCTATGCCGATTGATATCCTCACAATTGAAAATTATTTGTTCTATGAAAACTAAAAATAAATTGGATGTTTTGTGTTCTTTTCTTATATTTAACTTCTGTTATCCAATATATAAATCCTAAAATCTAGAGTATGGCTCAAAAAGTGTTTTCCTTTTATATAAGTAAATTGATTATCAGTCGGTTATTGCTTGTGTTCTTTTTTTTTACCGGCAACTCGTTAACGTTACCGATTTATTTGTTGAAAAATTACTATTCTATGGAGACTTTATCTCTCTATGAGTGCTTAGTGTTAGATTCTAAATAGAAGGAGAGCTCAGAACCTATGAATATTAGATTGATTCACTCACTTGTTAAAGCGACATTCCATTTCCTATTTGTTGTTTGTGTCGTGTTTTTTTATTCTTGTAAACAAACTGCAACAGAAAAATTGGTAGATCATATTAAGATCTCTGATCAAACTTATCTAGCTGTTACAGAAATCGCAGACAGTCTCGATGTCCCGTGGGATATGCAATACAATCCCGTCACAAATTCCATTTTTTTTACACAGATAAAAGGTGAAATCGCAGAATTAGATTTAGCAACTAATCAGGTTAAAAGTCTTTATAAGGTTCCTAATGTATACCATCAAAGAACATTAGGCTTGCTAGGGATGGCAATCCATCCTGATTTTAGGACCAAACCGTATCTGTACATATGCTATACGACTAAGGAGCAAGATTCTCTTTTTAGTGAATTAACACGATTAGAACTGAAAGAGGGGAAGGTCATTTCAAGTAAACTTCTTCTTAAGATTGATGGAGGCACGGGGCATAATGGATCTAGGCTTTCATTTGATTCCAATCGCATACTATATTGGGCTACAGGAGATATACATTCGCTGACACATGCTCAAGATTCGACCACACTGAATGGAAAAATCCTTCGGATAAATGAAGATGGAAGTATCCCTAAGGACAATCCAATCAAAGGATCCTATGTCTACGCTTGGGGGTTCCGTAATATGCAAGGAATGACCTTTACAGCCAATGGTAACTTATTGACATCTGAACATGGGGATGCAATCGAAGATGAGGTTAATTGGATACGTCCGTTGCATAATTATGGCTGGATACAGATCGAAGGATATCACGATACACCAGAAGAGATAGCCATAGCAAGTAAGAGTCCGAGAACGGAGCCTATAAGATCATGGACGCCTGTCATCGCACCTGCTGCTCTAAAATACTATAGCTTTACACAGATACCAGAATGGACAAATAGTTTGTTATTGGGTACACTCAAAGATCAATCGTTGAGAATACTAAAGCTCAATAATGGACAGAATAAAATTCAGAAAGAGGATGTCTTTCTAAAAGATAAATATGGACGAATTCGGGCGATAACTGTCGACAATAAGGGCAATATCTATATCGCAACAAGTAATAGAGATTGGAAGCCTCAAACTAAATTTCCTCTAGAGACAGATGACAGAATATTGAAGCTATCAAGGATAGACTATATTCCAAAGGAGTTTATCAGTAAAGAAGCTGAGCTTACAGATCAGAAAAAAGATGCAAAAGTCTTATATCAATCCTATTGCGCTTCCTGTCATAAAGAAGACGGAAAGGGGACAACTGGTAGCTTTCCGTCGTTGATAAACTCGAGTGTGGTTAGTGATGACAAAAGATTTATTTCTACAATGCTCTCTGGGATAACCCCTAGTTCTGAAAATGAGAAACAAGTCTACGATCTACCCATGCCTTCTTTTTCTTTTTTAACAGATAATGAAATAACAGATATAGCTAATTATATCCGAACAAAACTTTCCAATAACAAACTAACCATTGACACTAAAGTAGTGAATGACTTAAGAAACCAAAAATATTAAACCATATGAAAAAGTTACTAAATGTATTAGGACCGGGGATTATAACGGCGGCACTGGTTTTTGGGCCAAGTAAGATGACTATAACATCAAAAATGGGCGCCGACTATTCCTATTCGTTGATGTGGATTGTTTTTGTAGCACTATTCTTTATGGGAATATATACAGCGATGGGATCTCGTATTGGTGCTTCACAAGAAAAAAGTCTACTGACATTAATCAAGACTTATTTCAGCAAACCGATTGGTATAGCTATAGGCATTGGAGTCTTTCTAGTGGCCACATCTTTTCAGGCTGGGAACAGTATCGGAGTAGGTATCGCTATTGGTGAAGCGACAGGAACAGCTCCGTACATATGGGTGATTACATTTACCGTATTGGGCATATGTCTTCTTTTTTTTCCGTCTTTTTATAAAGTAATGGAAAAATTGATGATAGCATTGGTGCTGCTTATGTTGGCATGTTTTGTTGCGACATTGTTTCTAGCGGATATCGATTTTGGAGAATTTGCTAAAGGGCTTGTCCCAAGTATACCGGAAGGATCTTTAGGGTTGGTTATTGCTTTTACGGCGTCTTGCTTTTCGTTAGTTGGCGCTTTTTACCAAAGTTATCTAATCCAAGAAAGGAAAAAAATGACAGCCGAACCAGTGGATATAAAAAAATCGGAACGCGGAGGTTTTGTAGGGGTAGGAATACTCGGTTTTATGAGTATGTCTGTGATGATTTGTGCAGCGGCTGTTTTATTTCCGAAAGGAATTCATGTTGGCAGTGCAGCAGAGATGGGAAAAGCGTTGGAACCATTATTTGGCAGACATGCTAGCTCGTTGTTCTTTGTTGGTTTGTTTGGTGCTGCTTTTTCTTCTTTAATCGGCAATGCAACTGTTGGAGGTGCACTGCTCGGTGATGCGCTAGGGTTTGGAAGCAGTCTGAGTAGCGTGAAGGTCAAATTCTTGATCTCAGTAGTAATGATACTAGGTTCTATTGTAGCTGTTTTGTTTGGAAAGTTACCCCTAGAACTGATAGTGATCGCTCAAAGTATCACTATATTCTTGGTGCCTTTTATAGGTATCTCTATTTATGCGATTGCCAATAGTAAGAAAATTATGGGAGAGCAGGTCAACAACACCTTCTACAAAATTGGAGGTGCTCTTGGTTTGTTTGTAATATTGATTTTAATGGTTAGTAACGTTTATGATATGTTTTTAAAGTAATATGGAGAATCAAATTTTAATAGATTTAGAAAAAAAATACACCAGGCCATCTGCGGACTTTTTAGCAGATTTGAAAAATATTGATGGTGATTTTGTTTTTTTGGGAATCGGTGGAAAAATGGGGCCAAGTATGGCCAAATTGCTTATCGATGGATTAAATGAGCTTGGCTTACCACGCAAGGTATACGGCGTATCTCGGTTTTCGGATAAAACGGGAAGACAATATCTGGAAAGTATAGGTGTCGAGACAATCGCCTGTGACCTATTAGATGATGCGGCTTTGCAACAATTGCCAGAGGTAAAGAATGTTATATATTTGGCTGGATTTAAGTTTGGTGCTGTAGGAAAAGAAGATTTTACCTGGGCTATGAACACCTATTTACCAGGTCGAGTTGCTGATAAATTCAAAAATTCTAGAATTGTTGCACTTTCTTCCGGCAACGTTCTGCCATTTGTTCCAGTGACTTCGGCTGGTGTGGATGAAGAGATCACACCTGAACCAATAGGAGAGTATGCACAAAGCACGCTAGGTAGGGAACGAATTTTTACGTATTTCAGTAAACTCAACAATACGCCAACATTACTTTACCGTCTCAACTATGCAGTGGACTTCAGGTACGGTGTAATTAGAGAAATAGCAAAGCAGGTTTATAATGAGCAACCTATCGATCTCACAAGTAATAATGTCAATGTAATCTGGCAACACGATGCCAATGAAATAGCTATACGTAGTCTTTTACATACAGAAGCGCCTGCAAGGGTTTTAAACGTTACAGGTCCTGAAATTCTTTCTATCAAATGGTTGGCAGAGAAGCTGGCTCAAGGACTAGGGAAAGAGGTTTCGTTTGTTAATGAGCCTGAAAACACGGCGCTACTGAACAACGCGGCAGCTTGCCACCGTTTGTTCGGATTTCCTAAGGTAGGAATTTTAGAGATTATAGATATTACCGTACGGTGGATATTGAACGACGGTAGTGAATTTGGAAAGGAAACACATTTTCAAGAGAGGAAAGGTAAATTTTAATGAAAAGACTTGATAACGCAAAAAAAGAATTGCTATTCGCAGGCGGGGTATTCCCTGCAAATCCATTATGTTTGGATGAGCACCGACAACTTGACGAAGAAGGTCAACGGCTATTGACAAAATATTACGTTGCAAGTGGGGCGGACGGAATTGCTATTGGCGTGCATTCTACTCAATTTGAGATACGATTGCCCGAGCACAATTTACTCGAAGATGTCTTTAGAATCACTAGCGAAGTGGTAGATTCCTGTGAGCTTGATAGACCTTTCATTAAGATTGCTGGGATAGTGGGCTCTACAGAGCAAGCCGTTTCTGAAGCCAGATTAGCCGTAGAATACGGGTACGACATGGGATTGTTAAGCATGGGCGGACTTCAGAATTTAACAGAGGAACAAATATTAAAACGGACAGAAGCGGTATCACAGGTCATTCCAGTATTTGGCTTTTACCTACAACCATCCGTGGGTGGCCGAGTATTCTCCTATGATTTTTGGGCCAAGTTTGTAAATATAGATAACGTAATAGCGATTAAATGTGCATCCTTTAATCGTTATCAAACACTTGATGTAGTACGTGCTATCGCAAATTCGCCTAGGCGTAATGATATCGCTCTATATACTGGAAATGACGATAATATTGTAGCTGACCTAATGTCAATCTATAGATTTAATGTGAACGGCCAGGAACGGACTGTCGAGTTCAAAGGAGGCCTCTTAGGGCATTGGGCAGTTTGGACTAGCAAGGCTGTAGAATTACTTAAATTAGTTAAGGATTTCAAAGCCAATCCGACCTATGAAAAATGGACACATCTACAAGTGTTAAATAATCAGACAACGGACGCTAATGCGGCCTTATTTGATGTTGCACATGACTTTCATGGTTGTATACCTGGTATACACGAGGTATTGCACCGTCAAGGCCTTATGAAAGGTATTTGGTGCCTGAATCCCGATGAGACCCTTTCTGAGGGGCAGAGCGAAGAATTAACGCGTATACAATACGATTACCCCTTGTTGAACGATGATGGGTTTGTGGCTGACTTCTTAAAGCAAAACAATTAACTAAACACAATACATCTATTTTTGTCTCCGTATGGTTGGCAAAAAAAAGGATAAACGAGCACGCATTTCTAGTGGCAATAACCTGTTAGAAGTGCGTGTTTTTTTTGAAGCGAGTACATTCATAACATTAACGAATCGTAAATTAATAGTAGCGATTTGTAGGATATCGTTCTTTTTTATCTAAAGTTTGTTAATTCGATCTTATTTTAGTGTTAAAAAAAGAAATGAAAACAATTGCAGTTCTAGTTTTAGCTATAGTATCAGCTTTATATCAACACATCAGCGCTCAAGTGTCCTTACCTTTATTGAATGTAAAAAATCAGTCACATGCGCCTTATTTTAACTACTATCAGGATTTTCAAAATCACTTTACGAACAAACCAAGCCAATATGCAGCGTTGTACGATAAATATGCTCTTATAGACTCGACGCCTATATACTACCCGATAACAAAGAAGGCAGAAGAATATCCTTTACCATGCTATCAGATTATGGGAGATGGCACGGTCAGAACAGGAACTTCCTATCATTACACTTTTCTGCTTCAGATGTTCTATAAAAGATTAAGCTGTTTAAAGGACGGAAGTAAATTAGATCCTAATTTTATGAAGTATCAAGCATTCGATTTCTTCGACAGTGAGAGCACACGTGAAGCAATGGATCTTTTAGAACTGTATGACAAGGAAAGAATAACTAGAGACGAGTTTGATGAACTCTTTGAAAGAGCGAAGGCCTTTTTTAGACAAGAAGAGTATAAGCATGCTAATGCTATATTTTGTTTTTTGGCAACAGTTGATGAAAGTTATCGTGAAGCAGCCTTTAATAACGTCGGTCTCTCATTTTATAATCAGAAGTTATATGGGAAAGCTATAGTTTATTTTGAACAAGCTATAACACTTTACCCAAATGGCTACTTGGGGTACCTCAATGCGGGCGCAGCTCGGAGATATTTACCTGTTGATTTGGGAGATCACAATCCTAGTATCTATTATTTTAAGAAAGCTTATGAGTTGGCACCGGATAATCCTAATGTAATATCAAACTATAGGAATGCAATCAAGCAGGAGCTAAGAGAGAGCGGAGTCGAAATACAGGAAGTTAAATAGGCAGCAAGCTCAAATGAAAAACCCTTAACCTGTTAAGATTAAGGGTTTTTTGTGCGCCCACCTGGGCTCGAACCAGGGACCAAAAGATTATGAGTCTTCTACTCTAACCGACTGAGCTATTAATTATCAGTCAGTTAAGTATTGTTTTTTATTCATGAGGTAAAAAATGAGTAAAAAATGTCCTTTGAAATAAAAATATATAATCCTAAAAATTTATCTAGTAGGGGATATATAAATATCAAGATTAACGGAAAATGGATAAAAGAGTACAATGGCAACAAAATAAACTCCCCCATTAAGCCGAACCTAGCTTCCACTTATAGAAAGAGAACTTCTTTGTTGAATCAACTAGAGTATGACTTTAGGAAAGCTATAGATTCAGGCTTTTATCCGTTAGAGGAAAAGGAGATTAATCTCACTACTGAATACGTACTTAAAAAAGCCCTTGAGAAAAAAGAATCTTTAAACCTGAATCATAACTATATAAGAAACCTCCGTTATATATATGAATCGTTTATTGATTTTTTGTCTGATAAAGAGAGGAAATCGGTTGTAAATCTCATAAAACGGCAAAGAATCCAAGAATTTCTGCTACAGTTTAATAGTTCTGGCACCTATTACATGAACAAAAGACGGGATTTGGGGGTATTATTTTCCCAAGTGGCTAAGGATTTTGAAATAACCGTTCCATCAGTCAAGTCTACAGATAAGCTAAAATCAAAACCTAATCTGCATAAAATCTATTCCGATGACCAATTAAACCCAGTATTAGCTTTTTTAAAGGAACATCATCCAAACTTACACTTGTGCTGTCTAATCAGTTATGGCTGTCTTTTAAGGCCACATCAGGAGGTAAGAATGCTTACAAAAGCACATTTCCATAACAATTTTACTGAAATCCATTTGTCAGCTAAAGAAAACAAAAGTGGCAGGCACAGGATTGTGTACGTTCCAGACTATGTACAGGCAATTATTATTCCTCTTGTAGAAAGTTGGGTATTTCGGAGTGTTGATGCCAGTGATTTCGGTCAAACCGTGCCACTCAAAAGATCATACAATTATATAAAAAAGCTGTGATTATTCCTTTTTCAATATTCCTTTTCTTAAGGATTCACCTTTCAGGTCTATCCTATGCGAGGAGTTTACGATCCTGTCCAGTATTGCGTCAGCGATAGTCCCTTCACCGCCGATGATTTCATACCAGGCTGATACCGGTATCTGGGAAGATATTATGGTGGATCTTTTGCCATGCCTATCGTCTATGATATCCATCAATGTTTCCCGATCCTGGTTATCGAAGGCCTGCAGTCCGAAGTCATCGAGTATCAAAAGTTCCGACTTGGTCAGTTTTTCCAGCTCCTTGAGATATGTACCGTCAACCTTGCTCAGTTTCAGTCTCTTGATGATCCGGGCAGTTACTGTGTAGAGTGTTTTTATTCCAGTGAGACAGGCCTGGTGTC
>NZ_ATDL01000017.1 GCF_000416985.1 Sphingobacterium paucimobilis HER1398 | reverse complement strand
TGTGGGCGTTGGAAGTTTGAGTGGATCTGTCCTTAGTACGAGAGGACCGGGATGGACTGACCGCTGGTGAACCAGTTATGCCGCCAGGTGTACGGCTGGGTAGCTACGTCGGGAATAGATAAGCGCTGAAAGCATCTAAGTGCGAAACTAGCCACGAGATGAGACTTCCTTACAGGGTCGTTGGAGATGACAACGTTGATAGGCTACAGGTGTAAAGGTTGAGAGACCAAAGCCGAGTAGTACTAATAGCCCGAAGCTTTCCAAGCAGATAGACCTGTTGTCTTCTCTGACTGTTCTTTTTCTTTCAATAACATGTCAATCAGGCTATAGCTGTTATGCAACAGCGATGAGCTTAAGATATTTCAGGTGCCTATATCGGCGGTGTCTACCTCTTCCCATTCCGAACAGAGAAGTCAAGCCCGCCAGAGCCGATGGTATTGCCGTAACAGGTGGGAGAGTAGGTCGGTGCCTTTTTTTATACAAAGCCCCTTCAGGAAACTAGAGGGGCTTTTCTGTTATACATACGTCCAAGAAATGGATCAAAAGATCGTATATATAGCGAATATCTCATTTCTATAACCTTATTTCTCGCATCTAATATCTATCTTTGTATTCACAATGGGTACATTATTAGATAATGGCGTTAAGCCTTACAATCACTACGGAGCATATTTAAAAGAAAAGTATAATGGACAACGCGTCTTTAAAGTTATCGTGGATGGAAATTTTACTTGTCCGAATAGGGATGGTAGCAAAGGTTACGGTGGTTGTACCTATTGTAATGTAGACTCTTTTACGCCAGATACAGCAAGAAAGATTCCCAGTATCAGAGAGCAAGTAGAGAATGGCATTGAGCGTGCGCGTAATAGCTATGCTGCTGAAAAGTTCATTATTTATTTTCAACCGAATACGAATACTTATGCCCCAACACATTTGTTGAAGATGATGTACGATGAGGCTTTAAGTATAGATCCTGAGAATACAGTTGGTCTCTCTGTTGGAACACGGCCTGATTGTTTGGATTTTGAGAAGATCCAGTTATTGGAGTCTTATTCCGATCGATTGGATGTGGATTTGGAGATGGGTATGGAGTCGATTTATGATGATACCTTAGAACGTATTAATAGGGGCTGTTCACATGGAGAATTTTTAAGTACGATGAAGTTGCTTGAAGGAACGAAACTTGAGCTCTGTGTACATACTATTTTTGGGTTCCCTTGGGAGACCGAAGAGATGATGTTGAAGTATGCAGAGGAGATTAATAGACAACCTCACATTAAATTTGTCAAGCTCCATCATTTACATATTGTCAAAGGATCTATTATGGGCGCAAAATATAATAAGGAGCCCTTTAAGTTGTTCGGTATCGAAGATTACACCGATTTTCTAGCAAAATTTATCCCTCTTTTGAGACCCGATATTATTATTCAACGCGTCTTTGGTATAGCGGATAAGGAATTGTTGATTGCTCCAAATTGGGGCTTCCCGAAATCTAAGATCCAGACCTACATAGATAAAGGTTTGGAAAGTAGAGGGGTTAAACAAGGGGCTATGTATCTTATGTAGATGGAACCCTTTTTCCAAAGTTATTGTTATTAATACCTAGTTTGAATTGCATCTATTCAAAATGAGAACGAATTTTTTTTTCTATTCTTTTTAATTTTCTGCGTTTAATTTTCTTTCTTTGTGTAATACTTATGAAAAGCGGAATGGTCTTTCTCACTTGGGAGAGTATATTCTGATATCTTATTCAGTTCGTTTGTTTGCTGTATAGTCAATTATCGAGGCATGTCCTATGTGTAGATGATCTAAGAATGTTTAGAATCTTCTCTATGTTTTCTAGCCTCTAGTTTGTGGTCGAGTAATAGATGGCTGTGTCGGATGTTTTACATTGGTATGTGATGTTAATATTAGTTTGTTCATCGTAAGCATATCGAAATTATGAAATGGTTGTCTTTATTTGTTTTGACGGTCGGACTGTCATGCAATACATTTTGCCAGACTACTAAAGGAACTTTCATCTTTGATGAAATTGGAGAGATTGTGAATGGACAATTTTTAACCGTCGACGCAGATACTTTATTGTTCGGGCCTAATGCGGATTTGGTCATTTCCGGAATTCTAGACGTGAGATCTTCTTATATTATTTTTTCCAAATCTGCTCGTTTAGAAGGGCCTGGATGTATTCGTATTGGTGCACCTTTTTTAAGGCATCTGAATCCAGAACAAAATCATAAACCTATTCTCATTGATGGAAATGGGAACTACAATATCAATACTAGAATTGAGGTTTATAATCCAGGAGGAATTGAGTTGGGAAACATTGCTCACGAGAGCTTGGAGGTGGAGAAATCTATATCAAGTAATTTTTATTCAGGTGCTAATTTTAGCCTGATGGATGACGGAATATGTGTTGCATTAAATGGAAATCGTTTTACGCTAGGTTTTGATGCCATTCTGGAAAACTCTTCTCCAGATCGGATGGTAATTTCCGGGAGTAATATAAATTCAATATTCTCAAAAAAGGTAAGAGGTAATACTATCTATAGTTTTTCCATAGGTTTGAAGAAAGGTGATTATAGTCCAATTGTCGTAGAACCTGAAATAGATGCTGAGATTTTTGTGAGTGTATTTACTGAATCAGATGTTGATGGAACTCTGTCTTTTCCGAAAAAAGTAGGTGGATTGGGGAGAATTTGGGGAGTACATGCAGATCATAGTGTGCGTACGAGCTATATTTTTGAACATAGTAGGAGCGATACAGAAGGGCGAATAGCAAATGAAGACATGGAGATTTATCAGTTTTCAGATATAAAGGAATGGCGTTTGGCAACAACGGAGTATTTAGGAGCAGAAAAACACCGGACAAAAAATCTAGCTAGCATGAACGCTGGTGCAGCTAAAAACTATTTTTCTAAATTCGGACAGATACGGAACGGGCCACAATCTAAAGACGATTATTTCACGATTAAAAGTGGAAAATCCAGTATAATGAGTATACTGGACAATGATAAGGAGGGAGACAGTAAATTGCTCGTTGAGAACATCAAGATTCTAGAACAACCAGTAAGTGGAGTTTTAGAGATGTTGTCTACAGGGCAAGCTAGATATCAACCTATTGGCGGGTTTACAGGATCTGACTTCTTCGTCTACGAAGTAGTGGATGAGTTTGGACTGACCTCAAAGGCAACAGTTTATATTACGGTTGAAGAGGATGGACTTTTTATTATGAGTAATGTGGTAACCCCCAATGGAGATGGTTATAACGACAAACTGATTTTTGTGTCTGAAGAAAAATTTGTCAATTTAGAATTGATGATATTCAATCGGTGGGGGGATCGTCTTTATGAGAGTCAAGCTTATGATAATACTTGGGATGGTAGAGGGCTGAGTGGAGGAACCTATTATTATATAATGAAAGCTAAAAGACAGAATGGAGAGATAGTTGCTGAAAAAGGTTGGATACTGTTAAGTAAATAAAAAGCGATATAAAATCGCTTTTTATTGTTCTAAAATGGTTTTTAAGTCTGCAGGTGAATAGTTAATTGACTTAAGTGTTTTGTCATCGCCATCCCGAAATACTAAATACTTACCATCTACTTGTTTATAGTATGAATTGACTCCTTTATTCTTATAATGTGCTTGCGTAGCTTTGGCTTCTTCTTCAGTTTTACAAGCTTTACTCATATTGGAACGCTGCACTTCTTCAAACAATGCATTGAATTTGTCTTTCATGCCAAATTCTAAGATAGCTCCTGATAATACATATTGAATGTCACAAAGTGCGTCTGCAATCTCAATGAGATCTTTATTTTGTATAGCCTCTTCGAGTTCTTTTAATTCTTCTTGGATTAAAGATATTCTTAGTTTACATCTACTTTCTGAAGGGATTTGAGGGGTATCAAGTATAGGGTGCTGAAAGGTTTGATGAAATTCTGCAACTGACGTAAGTGTTTTAGGATCTGTCATGTTTATTGTTTATTAATCTATAAAAATACAAATATTTAGCTAATTTTGAGGTCGTCTAAAAAACAAAGTCTCGATTCAATCGAGACTTTGTTTTTATCTTACTTTATAAGGTGCTTTAATTGGATAAGCTCTCTTTCTTCTAGGTATCTCCATCGACCCCTAGGTAAATCCTTTTTGGTTAAACTTGCATAGACCACACGGTCCAATTTGATAACCTCATATCCTAAGGATTCAAATATACGGCGTACAATTCTGTTTTTACCAGAATGAATCTGTATACCTACTTCGCGTTTCGAAGCTCCTTGTACGTAGCTTAAGTCATCAGGTTTGATAAAGCCGTCTTCTAGCTCTAAGCCAAACTCGATCTTGTTAAAATCACCTTGGGTAAGGGCTTTGTTCAGTTCTACTTGATAGATTTTAGTAATACTGTTCTTAGGATGAGATAGTTTATCTGCTAGGTTACCATCATTAGTTAACAGTAATAATCCCGTTGTATTTCTATCTAAACGGCCTACAGGATATATACGTTCTTTTGTTGCTTTGGCTACAAGCTCCATGACCGTACGACGCTCTTGTGGGTCATCTGTTGTTGTGATGTAATCTTTAGGTTTATTTAGAAGTACATAAACCATCTTTTCACGTTTTAGGCGTTCGTTGTTGTAGCGAATTTCGTCTTTTGCAGGGTCTACCTTAGTACCTAATTCAGTTACAACCACTCCATTTACCGAGACTACTCCAGCACTAATTAATTCGTCAGCTTTTCTTCTAGAACAAACACCTGAGTTAGAGATGTAACGATTGAGGCGAATTAAGCCATCATCTTCTATCTCATGATTTGCTGGTTTACGAGCAGGTCTGAATTTATGCTTATCAGAATATTTGAAGTCGTTATTTTCTTTTTGTTCTTGATAATCGTCATTAAATATCCGTCTTCTACCTGTGCTGTAGTTCTTGTTTTCTCTTGTTTCGCCATCCTTAGAACGAGTAAAACCAGTGGAATTAGCTTTAGAAGACCTTTTGTCTTCAAACCTTTCTTTTGAGAAGGAAGATCTGCTTGATGATCTGTCATTATCAAATCTTTCTCTTGAGAAGGAAGATCTGCTTGATGATCTGTCATTATCAAATCTTTCTCTTGAGAGGGAGGATCTACTTGATGATCTGTCGTTATCGGACCTTTCTCTTGAGAAGGAGGATCTACTTGATGATCTGTCGTTATCGAATTTTTCTCCTGAGAAGGAGGATCTGCTTGATGATCTGTCGTTATCGAATCTGTCTCTTGAGAATGGGGATCTATTTGATGATCTGTCATTATCAGACCGGTTTTTAGAGAAAGGACTTTTGTTGAAAGGCTTTCTATCATCGGTTCTGTCCTTGCCAAAATTGGACTTCCCAAAAGGATTTCTTTCCTCTCTGTTATCTTTTGAAAAGGATGGTTTACTGAAACTTTCACCTTTGGATTTGAAGTTTTCTGAGTTGCTTCTTTGCTTTCTGGAGTTGTCATCTCGACTGTTCCGCTGATTTTTGAATGGCATGTTTTTATATAAAAATTGAGCTTCAAAGTTACTTAAAATAATACAATTACCGAATTTTTTTTACATTCGGTTTTCTCTGTTTAAACAACTATAGACATTGATTTCTAGATTTAGCTTAGATAGCTGTCTTTATAACTGTTTGTTTTTTAGTGTAATAGTTTATACCTTTGGCGCTTCATAAATGGACCAAGCTATTTTTTGATCGGCATAGCCGTGGATAGGATAGCATTAAGGAAATGAATGATTAGAAAAAAAGTATTATGTATTAGTGCAATTTTTTCGATAATGGTTTTATCGAGATTGTATTCGAACCCCCAAGAGGGTTCTTTTGAAAATCCCTTTAAAAAATTGATGTTAGAACATGCTGAAAAACTCAAACGAGACAAAGCAAGTTTAATGTCAGATTCAAACGAGGACTATTTAGTTTCTCTTACTTTTGCAGATGAAAGCATTCCAACAGAGCTTGAGTCTGTAAAACAAAAGCTTGGTAAGTATCTTTCTAAGTTTTCATTTAAGAAGCAGCAGTCTTACCAAATGCACAAACAAGCGGACAAATTTCTTCCGCAGATAGCTGCAATTCTCAAATCGTACGGTATTCCAGAAGATTTTAAATACATCCCTTTGGTTGAAAGTGGTCTAGATCCTAGAGTAACATCACATAAAGGTGCTGGAGGCTATTGGCAATTTATGCCTGCTACAGCTCGTTTGTATGGGTTGCGGGTCAATGGTCAGGTAGATGAGCGTGTTGATTTTTTGAAGTCTACTCATGCAGCAGCCAGATATTTGAAATCACTTTATGGGGAGTTTGGTGACTGGACCCTTGTTGCTGCTGCCTATAACGTTGGAGGCGGTAGTTTAAGAGCTTCGATACGTCGACAAAAGGAAGATAATTACTTTAAGCTTCGTCTCAATGCGGAGACTGCTTCTTATGTATATAAGTTGGTCTCAGTCAAAGAAGTTATTGAAAATCCGGCCAAACACGGGTATCGAATTTAAAAAAACAAAGCTTAATCGCTTAAATATCAGGGAGCATATGTCGTGTATGCTCCCTTTTTTTGCGTTGTACTTAAAAAAATAAGAAAGTGACGAAAGTCACTTTTATTCCCGCTCAATATCATTGGAATGTCAAATTTTTGTATTTACTTTTATATCGAAATCAAATATGAAATGTAATGCAGCTAGAGCAATTTAATTACGACAACAAGATTGTACGCAACTTCGGGATTGCTACAATTGTCTGGGGTATCGTGGGCATGTCTGTTGGTTTACTGATAGCAATGCAGCTGATATGGCCAGAGCTGAATTTTATGACGCAGTATACTACCTTTGGTCGGGTACGTCCTGTACATACAAATGCGGTTATTTTTGCATTTGTAGGGAACGCGATTTTTATGGGTGTGTATTATTCCTTACAGCGAGTCCTAAAAACTAGGATGTTTAGCGATGTGTTGAGTAAGATTCATTTTTGGGGCTGGCAACTTATCATCGTTGCTGCGGCTATTACGTTACCGTTGGGCCTTACGACCTCACACGAGTATGCTGAGATGGAGTGGCCGGTTGACATCGGTATCGCCGTGATTTGGGTTACTTTTGGGGTCAACATGTTCGGTACAATTATTAAGAGGAGAGAGCGTCATATGTATGTTGCCGTTTGGTTCTACATAGCGACATTCGTGACAGTAGCAGTACTGCATATTGTCAATTCCATTCAATTGCCTGTCGGCTTTTGGAAGAGCTACTATGTCTATGCGGGCGTGCAAGATGCCTTAGTGCAGTGGTGGTATGGACATAATGCGGTAGCGTTCTTTTTGACAACACCATTTTTGGGTATGATGTATTATTTTCTGCCCAAGATGGCGAACAGACCAGTTTACTCTTACAAGCTTAGTATATTGCACTTTTGGTCTTTAATATTTATTTATATCTGGGCGGGACCACACCATTTATTATATACTTCTTTACCTTCTTGGGTACAGTCATTAGGAGTAGTGTTTTCTCTTATGCTGATTGCTCCATCTTGGGGAGGAATGATTAACGGTTTGCTGACTCTGCGTGGAGCCTGGGATAAAGTCCGTGCCGAACCTATTTTGAAATTTATGGTTGTAGCGCTGACTTGTTATGGTATGGCTACTTTCGAAGGGCCAATGTTATCATTAAAGCAAGTGAATGCGATTGCTCACTTTACGGACTGGATTGTAGCACACGTGCATATTGGTGCTTTAGGATGGAATGGTTTTATGACTTTTGCTATTCTATATTGGTTAATTCCTCGTATTTATAAAACCGAATTATATTCTAAGAAACTGGCGAATGTTCATTTCTGGATTGGGACATTGGGTATCCTGTTTTATGCAATACCAATGTATTGGGCTGCTGTAGTTCAGGGGTTAATGTGGAAAGAGTTTACGCCAGAGGGAGTGCTTAAATATCCAAACTTCTTAACGACAACCTTAGAGATATTACCAATGCATATGATGCGTGCATTAGGAGGCGCATTATATCTGTCAGGCGTTATTATGATGACCTATAACTTGGTGAAAACCATGAAGTCTGGTAAGTTGGTTGCTGATGAACCTGCAGAGGCGCCAGCTTTGGCACCTTCTACTGTTCACGAACGTTCTTCGCATAGAAGATTGGAACGTAAGCCGATGTTATTTATGGTGTTGGCGCTGGTCGCCATCTTAATTGGTGGTATTGTAGAAATGGTACCTACGTTCGCTATAAAGGATAACATCCCAAAAATAAAGAGTGTACAGCCTTATACAGCGTTAGAACTGCAAGGAAGAGATCTTTATATAAAAGAAGGATGTGTAAACTGTCATACTCAAACTGTTAGGCCATTCCGGTCTGAGACGGCAAGATATGGAGAGTATAGTAAAGCAGGCGAGTTTGTATACGATCATCCATTCCTTTGGGGATCAAAACGTACTGGGCCAGATTTACACCGTATAGGTGGCAAGTATCCTAACAAGTGGCACTTCGACCATATGTTGGATCCTACAATTACTTCTCCAGGAAGTATTATGCCTCCTTATCCATGGTTGATTGATCAGAAATTGGATAATAGTACACTAGTTGCTAAGATGAATGCTATGCGTATTTTGGGCGTTCCTTATTCTAATGAAGATGTCGAAAATGCAGTGGCTAATGCTGAAAAGCAGGCTGAAGCAATTGCTAAAGATTTAGCATCCAATCAAGTGGAAATAAAAGCAGATCGTGAGATTGTCGCACTCATTGCCTACTTACAACGTCTAGGGACGGATATAAAGGCTGAGGCTAAGTCTCCAGATACACCGGCAACAGCAGAGAATTAGAAACAAAATGTTGTTCAATTAAGTTAAAGAGATATGTTCAAACAAATAACAAACTTAAATGGTGATGAGATGTATTTGATCACATCACTATGGATATTCATCGTTTTCTTTGCGCTGGTTGGTATCATGTTGTTTTTTATGAAAAAAGACTATATCCAATATATGAAGGATATACCATTTGATGAGTCGGATAAGGAAACCAAGTGTTCATCTGAAGATAATTTGAAATTATGAGTTTATTTTTAATGGCAGCCGAACCTGTTGAAGGTGTGTCCCAATGGAAGTTCGGAGCGGTCGATCTATATAGTGATATCCTGATCGTCGCATTGATCGTAGTGATGATTACTTTATTGTTTTCAGCACTGGTTGTACATAAAGCAATGAAATCCATTCTTCGTGTAACTATGCCTGAATTAGTGAGACAGGAAGAAGAGCAAAAGCGGTTGGCGAAAGAAAGTGGAAAAGGTAAGTGGGCTAGGATTTGGAATAATATGCTTGAGTTACGTCCAATAGAAGAAGAAAAGGATATGATGATTGAAGATCATGAATATGATGGTATTCATGAATTGAATAATCCAATTCCGACTTGGTTTAACGTTCTTTTTTATTCCACAGTTGTATTTGGTTTCGCCTATCTTTTAGTATATCATGTATTTGGATGGGGGATGAATCAGGAACAGGAATATGCGCATGAGCTAGCTGTAGCGGAGAAGGCAAAACAAGAATATCTTGCACAAGCAGCCAATTTGATAGACGAAGGTTCTGTCACATTTGATGCAGCGATGGCGCCTGCAGGTAAGGCGATATTTGTTGCTAATTGTGTCGCCTGTCACGGTGCAAATGGTGAAGGCGGCATTGGACCTAATCTTACAGATAGATTTTGGATTCATGGGGGAGAAATTAAAGATGTATTCAAAACAGTGAAGTATGGTGTTCCCGAGAAAGGGATGGTTCCGTGGGAGCAAACACTGACTCCTGGACAGATTGCGGAGGTAAGTAGTTACATCTTAACGCTCCGGGATACAAAGCCGGCAAATGCTAAAGCCGCAGAGGGGGTGGAAATTAAAGCTTATGAGTCAGAGGGGGCCGTGGAGGAGGTAGCTGAAGGGGTAACACCTGATTCAACAAATGTTAATAAATAGCTTATTTTTTAATCATTAAATTATTGAGAGCCATGGAAGCAGTAGTAAATAACAACGGACCTGTATTACCCTCTAAAGGTAAAAAGAGAACTTGGATATATGCCAAAAAGCCGTCTGGTAAGTTTTATAATGCTCGACAGCTAGTAGGGTATAGTTTACTACTGTTTCTATTTATAGCTCCTTTTATTAAGATTAATGGCAATCCCTTTGTCATGTTCAATATTGTAGAACGGAAGTTCTCTATATTCGGGAATATGTTTTTTCCTCAAGATCTTCATATTTTCGTTTTTGGTACATTAATAATTCTTGTAGGGATTGTCCTTTTTACTGCAATTTTTGGACGTGTCTGGTGTGGTTGGACCTGTCCTCAGACCATATTTATGGAATTGGTCTTTAGACGTATTGAATATTGGATCGAAGGTGATTGGACCCAGCAAAAAAAGTTAAACAATGGTCCCAATACCGATGCGCGTGCGTGGAAGAAAATGTTGAAGCACACGATCTTTATAGCTATTTCTTTTCTTATATCGAATATTTTTCTGTCGTATATTATCGGTGTCGATGCGTTACTTAAAATCATCACCGATCCTATTGATAGTCATATTGGTGGATTGATTGCCATTATTATCTTTACATCCTTGTTTTATGCTGTTTTTGCATTTGTAAGAGAAATAGTATGTACAACTATTTGTCCTTATGGTCGATTTCAAGGAGTTTTATTGGATGATCAAAGCCTTACTGTGGCGTATAATGAAGAGCGAGGAGAGCCTAGAGGAAAACAGCGTAAAGGAGAGGATAACGAACATAAGGGTGATTGCATCGATTGTAATTTATGTGTACATGTATGTCCTACAGGTATAGATATTCGAAATGGAATACAACTTGAATGTGTCAACTGTACGGCTTGTATAGATGCATGTGATGCCGTAATGGAAAAAATCAATAAGCCAAAACGATTGATTGGCTTCTATTCATTGGGTCAGATCGAAGGAAAGAAAGGTTTTAAGAAAAGTCGTGTCAGGCATATCATTTATGCTATTATATTATGCTTTTTGG
Source organism: Sphingobacterium paucimobilis HER1398 (assembly GCF_000416985.1). Classification (GTDB taxonomy): domain Bacteria; phylum Bacteroidota; class Bacteroidia; order Sphingobacteriales; family Sphingobacteriaceae; genus Sphingobacterium; species Sphingobacterium paucimobilis. The sequence goes on along the minus strand of NZ_ATDL01000017.1, from coordinate 123,126 downwards.
TGACAGGTTTTGGTTTTATGCTTTTCAACCGTTCAATAATAGGTGGTTCTCTGTTGCGTGCGACAGGTAGTACCTATCAAATTCGGGAAGACGGCACCGTCAGTAATCTGTATACCTTAGAGCTGATTAATAAAAGTGGAAAGGAAATACCTTTTGAACTGTCGCCCGAGGATACAAAACTATCGATTCAATTGGTGAATAAAGTGACTCATTTGACAAAAGATGGCTCAGCAAAATTAAGTTTCTTTTTAATTGGAGAAAAAGGGATTTTTGAAAAATACAAAACTAACATTAAAGTAAATGTTGTATCAGATGGAGAAGTAGTAGAGAGTCTAAAGACAACTTTTATTTCGCCTTCTGGTTCTTAAACTATAAAGCTATGAACTGGGGAATGAGAATTGTAGTCGGTCTAGGGACCTTCATGCTATTGATAATGGGGGCAGGTATTTATATGGTGTCACATGATACAGATTCTCTTGTCGATGATGATTATTATGAAAAAAGCTTAGCGTATGATGATGTTTATAAGCGTAAGCAAAATGTGATAGAGGACAAGGCAAAACCAATGTTACAATTAGAAGGTGATACACTTTCCATTGTGTTTACGGAAGAGACAAATAAGGGAGAGCTTACTTTTAGGCGGCCCTCTGATGGAAAGCTAGATTTAAAAGTCCCCCTTTATACCAAGTCGAATGTTTTTAGGCTGCCAGTATCTACTTTTTCTAAGGGAAACTGGACATTAGAAATTCTTTGGGAGCATGAAAAACGCAATTATTTAGATATTCAGTCTTTATTTTTACAATAGTATAAAAATGACATACTATTATTTAGCTTTTTTTATGGGACTATTTGGTAGTATACACTGCGCAGTAATGTGCGGCCCCTTGCTTTTGGCCATCCAAGGCAATCAACAAATTTCGTGGAAACAGACACTCAATAAGCTTTTGTATCAATCGGGACGCATTTTGACCTATGGCGTTTTAGGTGTTCTTTTAGGACTTATTGGCAATGTCGCATCTGTTCAAGGCTGGCAACAGGCTTTTTCGCTGTTTACAGGAATCGTTTTAGTATTGATAGGACTATCTTATTTATTTGCTAAGAATTCAGCTGCACTTGCTCAGTTTCAAACACGTGCTATCCAGCCTTTCGCACGCGCTATGGGACGATGGTTGTATAAACCTGGTGGGTCTTTTGTTGCTGGTGTATTGAACGGTATATTACCCTGTGGGATGGTATATATGGCTTTGGTATCAGCGATGAATGCTGATGGTGTGGGAGCAAGTTTCCAATTTATGCTCCTATTTGGCTTAGGAACTTTGCCGCTCATGCTTTTTTTTTCTATCGCTTCTATGTGGACAAAAAAAATGTTTAAAGTTCGATTTGCCACCATAATGCCGATACTCTATCTGTTGATGGGAGCTTGGTTCATTCTGAGAGGAGCAAATCTAGATATTCCCTATTTAAGCCCTCTTTTGTATATAGAGGGAGCGATCAATTGCGCTTAATCATTTGCTGATTACGACGCAATAACGAGCATTCGTCTTGTGATATATCGATATCTTATATTTAATAAAACAGAAGAGCTCAATAAACCTAGCGTTAAGCCATACCACACACCTTTAATTCCCCACTGAAAAACTATGCCCATGAGGTATCCTGCAGGCAACCCGATTATCCAATAGGATATAAATGTTATTAATGTAGGGATATTGACATCTCCCATTCCTCTTAAAACACCTAATCCCACGACTTGAGTACCATCAAATAGTTGAAATAGCCCTGCTACGAGTAGCAATTGAGCTGCTAGGTGTACTACTTCGATATCTTTGGTGATTAAATAGGGAAGATGCTGGTTGAATACAGCAAATATAATTGCCGTACATATCATGAACAGTAAAACTAAATGGTAGGAAACTTTTGCGAACTTTTGTAATCGGACGAATTTTCTATTACCAAAGCTGTTACCGACTTTTATAGTCGCTGCAGCAGCGATACCACTGGCCATCATATAAGTCATTGACGCAAGAGTAATAGCAACCTGATGGGAAGCTTGCTCCAATGCACCGATTTTTCCAGCAATCAGCGATGCACCGGCAAATGCGCCAATTTCAAATACATATTGCATAGCGACAGGTGTGCCGATTTTCAGAATAGACATCACTCTTTCTTTTTGCAGCGAGAAAAATTTAAAGTGCGTCATATAACTTTGGAAATGTTTGGAACGAAGTACGTAAAACATCATAACCAGCATCATTATTACGCGATCGATCAATGTTGCAATTCCTACTCCACGGATTCCCATTGGTGCAATACCAAACATTCCTTTGACAAGAATGATTGCAAGTACGACATTAAGTACGTTTCCCCATATGGTAACTTGCATGGCTTGGCGCGTAAAGCCTAGTCCCTCTGCAAATTGTTTGAACGTATTGAAAGTCATTAATGGTAATATGGAAAGACTGAGTAATAGAAGATAGGGTTTTGCTTCGTTGACAACCATGGGGTCCTGATCAGCATGTTGCATTGCAAACATAGAGCCGAAGTAAACAACACAGAAAAGTAAAATACCCGAAACGATGTTTATCCAGAAACTATTGGAAAGCAGTTTTCCACATTCTTCTTTATTTGATTTCCCATTTTCCTGGGCGATCAAAGGAGTGAGACCATATGCTATCCCCAAACCAATGACCAGGACAATCATAAATACCGAATGAGTTAATGATACGGCAGCTAGAGAAATTGTACCTGCAAAGTGGCCTACAATCATGGTGTCGGCTGTTTGTACCAAGGTGTGTCCCAGTTGAGAAATGACGACAGGACCTGCCAGAGCCATTGTACTTAGATAGTAGGAACGATTATTTTTTATATTCTGGAACATATATTTCAATCTAGCTTGCAAAGGTACAAAAGTTTGATTTGAAAAATAAGATAGACAATGTGTCTAAATAATTACAACTAGCTATTGATGTAAAAAAATAATACACTTAACTTAGCTTTTCTAAAGTTTTGACATTATGACATTAGCATTTTTGAATATTGGTACGCAGGAGATGATTTTGATAGTGATAGTGATCCTATTGCTATTTGGAGGAAAGAAATTACCTGAATTGGCTAGGGGGCTAGGAAAGGGCATTCGGGAGTTTAAAGATGCTTCGGAAGGAATAAAAAGAGAAATCTCAGATCAGATCAATAATTTTGAGAAGGATTTGGATGTGACGGTGGAGGACAAGTCGGAAACGAATCTGTCTAATACACAGGAGGACAAAGTGGAATCGGCTGGAGTTTCCATGGAAAATGAAGAGGATCTTGAGAGCGAAGCAGAGAAAAAGTTTCCTCAGTTTTCTGCACCTGAAAATACGTATCAGCATAACCCCGGTGGGCATCCTGTAGATGATACGGAATACTATAAGTATGGATATAATGATGTTTCATCCACGGAACAATCTATAGAAAGCAAAGAAGAATTCTCTGAAAACAAAGAAGAAGGGTCTTCGGAGACTGGGACTTCCACAAAGCAAGCTTAAAAAAATATATTTTAAATTATATGGAAAGCTGTTGAATTGATTTTTCAACAGCTTTCTCTTTCTTATTTGATTATCCCCAATTTATGTTACACGAAATTATTATTTCGAATGAACTGTCGTTAACAGATCGACAAGTGAGAACGACTATTGAACTTCTAGATGAAGGTGCCACTGTCCCGTTTATTTCACGGTATCGTAAGGAGTTAACAGGCAGTTTGGATGAGGTTCAGATTACTGCGATTCGTGATCGGATACAGCAGTTGCGCGATTTGGACAAACGCAGAGAGGTTATTTTGAAATCCATCGAAGATCAGGGCAAATTGACTCCTGAACTGGAGCAACAGATAAAAGAAGTCGCCACGATGGCCGCATTGGAGGATATTTATCTACCATATAAACCTAAGCGTAAAACTAGAGCATCTGTAGCTCGGGAAAAAGGATTACAACCATTGGCTGAGTTCATCTTAGCGCAGGATGCTGGCGATGTTGAGTCACAGGCAGAGCAATACATCAATGACGAATTGGGCGTAGGCACTGTCGAAGATGCGCTAGCTGGAGCGAGAGATATTATTGCCGAGACGATAGCGGAAGATGCAGAGGTAAGGGCTAGTGTACGTAAGTTGTTTTTAGAAAAAGGACTTTTTGTTTCTAGAGTAGTACCCGGTAAAGAAGAGCAGGCGTTAAAATATAAAGATTATTTTGAATGGGATGAATCCTTAAATAGTGCACCATCTCATCGTGTTTTGGCCATGCGACGTGGAGAAAAAGAGGAATTACTCTATTTAGATATTCAAGTAGATGAGCAGGAAGTATTGCCTCGTATAGAAAGAATGTACATAAAAGGCAACAATGGTGCCGCTAAACAAGTAGAATTGGCGCTACATGATGGGTATAAGCGTTTGTTGAAGCCATCTATGGAGACTGAGGTTCGCGTCTTGACCCGCCAAAAGGCTGACGAAGAGGCTATCAAAGTTTTTGCGGACAATGTAAGACAGTTATTATTGGCGGCACCGTTGGGACAAAAACGTCTATTGGCGATAGATCCAGGGTTCCGTACGGGATGTAAGACTGTGGTATTGGATGCGCAAGGCAACCTATTGGAAAATACAGCTATTTTTCCACATACCGGAGCAGGTGGAAGTATCGAAGCGGAGAAAACAGTACAACACTTAGTTCGTAAATACGATGTCGAAGCTATTGCGATAGGAAATGGTACTGCAGGTCGTGAGACTGAAGAGTTTGTACGTAAGTTGAATTTGACAGGAGTCACGCTTGTGATGGTTAATGAAAGTGGAGCTTCTATTTATTCCGCGTCTGAAACAGCCCGGGAAGAATTTCCAGATTATGATGTGACCGTACGTGGAGCAGTATCTATCGGAAGAAGGCTGATGGATCCGCTGGCAGAGTTGGTAAAAATTGATCCTAAGTCAATAGGTGTAGGGCAATACCAACATGATGTAGATCAGAATAAATTACAATCCGCTTTGGACGATACTGTTATTTCTTGTGTAAATGCTGTAGGGGTTGAATTAAACACCGCTTCAAAACAGATTTTAGCGTATATTTCTGGTTTAGGTCCATCATTGGCACAGCAAATTGTAAATTATAGAAAAGAGAATGGTCCTTTCGGTTCTAGACGTGAGCTCAAAAAAGTACCACGTTTGGGAGATAAAGCTTTTGAACAAGCAGCAGGTTTCTTACGTATCCGTAATGGACAACATCCTCTAGACTCATCCGCGGTACACCCTGAGCGTTATAGCTTAGTCGAGCAGATGGCGAAAGATCTAGACGTTGAAGTAAGTGCATTAATGACTGATAGCCAGCTGAGAAAGCGTATCGACTTGAAAAAATATATAAATGATGAAGTAGGGTTGCCTACATTAAATGATATCCTATCCGAGTTGGCTAAGCCGGGCCTAGATCCGCGCGACCAGTTTGAGACATTTTCGTTTACAGATGGGGTCAATACGATAGGAGATCTGAAGGTAGGTATGAAATTGCCAGGGATCGTGACTAATATTACGAATTTTGGAGCATTTGTAGATGTTGGTGTGCATCAAGATGGTTTGGTTCACTTGAGTCAATTGGCCAATCACTTTATATCGGATCCGCATGAGGTTGTAAAAGTACAACAGAAGGTAATGGTTACAGTAACCGAGGTGGATGAGAAACGTAATCGTATCGGGTTATCGATGAAAACAGAAGATAAGAATCCTCGTAAACGTTCCGAAAAAAGAGATCAGAAAGCCCCGGAGACAGATATGGCCTCCAAGTTGGCAGCATTGGCCAGTAGATTTAAATAACAATTAAAGCTCTCCATTTGGAGAGCTTTAATATTTTAGTGTATTGTTTAGTGTAAGATGATTGCATTGTTTTCTTGTGTTACTCTTACAATTGTCCGTCTTTTCGAGTTAGAATCTGAAGTGTCTACTGAAATTGTATAGTTAGTTTATGTCTGTTTTTTCTGATAGGATAAAATTTAAATACCCTTGGAGAAGTTATCAAAAACGTGTTTTGGATGCGTTGGATGAGCATCTAAGCGATGAGCATCTTCATGTGATAGCCCCACCTGGATCAGGGAAAACTGTTCTGGGCCTAGAGGTTATGTTACGAATTGGAGCTCCTACTTTAATACTGGCCCCTACTATTGCTATCCGAAATCAGTGGATTCAACGTTTTTGCGAGTTGTTCCTACAGGAAGATAATGAGCCCGATTGGATTACTTGTAATATACACGAACCAAAACTAATTACAGTTGCCACTTATCAAAGTTTGCATGCCGCTTGTGACAATAAAAAAGAAGAGCTAATAGTCGTAGACTACACACACGAGTATGACGTCATTGAGCGTAAGAAATCAAACTTTCTGAATCTCGGTAAGGTCGTTCAGGGTCTCAAGGCTGCAGGTGTAAAGACCATTGTTGTGGATGAAGCCCATCATTTGAAAAGTGAATGGTGGAAAACGCTCTCTAAAGTGAAAAATGCAATCAAACCTAAAATTGTTGGTTTGACTGCTACACCGCCCTATGATGTGAGTCCAAATGAATGGGCACGTTATATTGAACTCAATGGGCCTGTAGATGCCGAAATTTCTGTGCCAGAGCTGATTCAAGAGGGAGATCTCTGCGTACATCAAGACTATCTTTATTTGTGTGAAGCAGACGCAAAGGTTAAAGAAGAATTAGTGACCTTCCGAGATACAAGCGCCCAGGTATTAACACAATTGTTGGCCGATCCGATACTTTTCGAAGCGATGTATAGTCATCCGTTTTGGTTAGATCCGATGGCGAATCAAGAGCTATTGTATGCCCAACTATCCCATTATTCGGCATGTCTTGTTTATCTCCATCACAGGGGGGTAGGGATATGTCCGTCACATTTAGAGATATTGGGAGTTGGTGAACTCAAAAGAAAAGAAACAGTAGAGGAAAAGTTAAAAATACCTCGACTTACTCCAGAATGGATGCAAGAACTACTGGCTTTTTATCTGTCTGAAGAGGATGTGTTCTTTGGGAACCGTTATGATGCACATCGAAAATCACTAGCTCGAAAATTGAAACGAGTCGGTTTACTGGAGCGAAAGACTGTTCGTTTTGAAGACAATGAGAAGCTGACAAAGGATTTAGCCATGTCGGTTCACAAACTTCAAGCCATCGAAGATATTGTTGAACTTGAATTTAATACGTTAAGAAGGAATCTACGGCAAGTCATTTTGACGGATTATATCCGCAGGGAATTCCTCACCACCGATGCTGTCAACACTTTGCCGCTGACCAAAATAGGCGTGGTCCCTATATTCGAGCAGCTCCGGAGAAAGAATACCGTTGGAAAGAAAATCGCTATTCTTTCTGGAACATTGATTATTCTTCCTCGAGGTGTAATGGATGCATTTGAAAAACTGGCTTATACGTTGTCTTGGGAAAATGTACATTGGGTCCCCTTAGCGTTTGATACGGATTATGTTGAAGTTATTCCGACTGAGTTGATGAAAGGGAAAGCTTTACGGATTGTTACGTCGCTATTTGAAAGCGGGGAGGTAGAAGTTCTTATTGGAACCAAATCCCTATTGGGGGAGGGATGGGATGCCCCAGCGATCAACAGTTTGATTTTAGCTAGTTTCGTGGGCTCTTACGTATTATCCAACCAAATGCGTGGACGAGCTATACGCTCTAAAAAGGATATGCCCGACAAAACCAGTAATATTTGGCACATCGCGGCATTAGATCCAACTTCGAGGCGTGGGGGCAGTGATTTGTCGCTGATGAAACGTCGCTTTAAGAATTTTGTAGGTATTTCGGAGTATGAAATTTCCAGCATAGAGAATGGTAAAGATAGGCTCCAACTGCCAGAATTATACACGGATAGCACTGTGCAAGCTTATAATACCAGACTTTTCGAACTGGCTAGAAACCGTTCGCGACTAGCGATACGTTGGCAGGAAGGTATGCGCAAAGGAACACGGCTCGTCGAAGAGGTCTGGATTCCTTATGCTGAAGGGGCAAGCTATCAACAGGCCAAGACAGCCTCAATGAAGAAGTATATCAACAATATGCTTGTCGGATTAGGAAGCTCGTTATTGTTTTTTATGGAGACCTCTACACAGGTTCTTGGCAAGTTTATGAGAATAAGCCCTGGACAATCAGCAGGCTACGCTATAATGGGAATGTTTGGTGTAGCAGCAGTTTTCTACGGAAGACAGACTGTTCGGTCTTTTCAGTATTACCGTAAATATAGAGATATAACCAAGGACATTTATCAAATCGGAAATGCGTTATTAATGACCGTATGTAAAGCTCAACTGTTTCATACTCCAATTGATGAGTTGAAGGTATTGACTTTTGGAGATGAAAACGGGAATGTCTATTGTCATATGGAAGGGGGAACGGTTTATGAGCAGTCTCGCTTTATTCAGATGATCCAAGAAATTGTCAACCCTGTTGATGAGCCTCGATTTATCATCGTAAGAAAGAGTAAGGTGTTAGGTCTTTTCAATCAGCAGGATTATCATGCCGTACCTGTAGTATTGGGCAAAAAAACGGCATTGGCGACCGATTTTTTGAATAATTGGCAGCAACAGGTGGGTAAAGCAGATCTGTATTATACCAAAACCTTTACAGGCAGACAGATATTGTTGAGATCGCGGTTTAATGCATTAGCCAATCAATTTGCGGAAGAGAACAAGGTTCAGGCTGTCAGTATTTGGCGTTGAGTCCAGAGCACTATTTGTCTGCTTTTTTCGTTTCTTCCTTCGGCTTTTGCTCTTTACGATAGCCCCAGTTCCACATCTTTTTCCAGAATTCCTGGAATGTGTCAAACTCCTGGCGGTAGACCACTCCAAAGGCACTGATATACTCCCCTTCATTCATCCGTATCAGGAAGTTTCGCGTGTAAGGTCTATTATACGCTCTCAAGATAAGATTGCCGTCTTTTCGTAGTCTATAGGTCAGCTCCGCATCTGTGGTTATTCCTTCTCTAAAAAAAGTTAGATCATTGGCTTGATAGTTTGTCCGATCGGTAATCCCTCCAGTAAGAATCAGGCGGTCGTTCAATAGTCTGACCGAAGCAGATGCATCATTGAATGACCGGATGTTCAGATCAAAGAAATTGACATTTAGAGATTGAGAAATGATATTGTTGAGCTGGTTGAATGCAATCTCTGTCCCTGCAGAGAGCAGCGTGCTGTTGACCTCCTTTCCAATTTCACTGGTTGAATTAGGTGTAAAACTACGCCTTACAATTAAGCTCAATGCCTGTTGGTTGATATTATTAGCATCACTTAGGTAGCTTTGAAGCTGATCTTTGATATAAGGGTTTTGGGGAAAGTTTAGGTCAAAAGTAATATCCGGTTGTTCAAGCGTGCCTTTGATTAACATGTCAGCCTGAGCCAGTACACGCTCGTCATCACCAGATCTTCCTGCTGCATTGTATAATGGCCCCACAGCTGTCCGTTGTTGATAGATGGCCGTGAGGTTTATACTCGCTTCACTGGGATTACCAGTCCAGCGAATCGTACCTCCCTCTTTGATGTCAAAATATTTGTTTATAAAATCCTGCGCAGTAAAATGAAATTTTCCGGTATTGACGGTATAATCTCCAAACATTTCAAAATCACCTAATGTAGTTATCTTCATCGCGATTTCACCTAGCCCGTTTCCTTTGAGTGAGCCGAGGTTTGTTTGAAGATTGATCTCGGCATCGGCCGTAAGCCCAAGGTTCATGTTCATTGTCAGCCCCTCAAATGATGATTTTCGACGTTGCTTTTCGTTCTCCGTAGAGTCTTTGCTGATAAAGTATATGAAGTCACTGTCCGTCACCGTCATTGCACTATTGAATGGAATGGTCAAGACCGTTCCTTTCTCTGATTTCGCATTGATATCAATATCAATAGCCGAGGTATATCCCTTGAAACGAAAAGTGCCCGTCGCATGAGCAGTACCATAGTATTGGTTATTGTCTTTATAGGTCGTATTTAAAATCATAAAGTTAGACCCATTAATATCTACATCGATATAAGGAGTAGCTAGTTTGGATAGGTTTATAATGCCATTCGCTGTAGCTACTTGGTTTTTATTATCTCTAATTTGTAGATTCTGAACCATAATAGCATTGTTTTCTACCATGGCCATTTGGTTATCTACATAATAGTGCGTTTTAAGATAATTGACGGTAAACTCCGCATTTGTAAACCGACCTACCCCCGTGATTTTAGGATTCTTGAAAGTTCCTTTGATGTTTATATCTGCATTCCCTTTGCCCTGTAAGCCTGAAACAAGATTTTTGAGAAAAGGCTGAAATAACATCAAGTCTGTTTCTTTAAGTTTACCCGATAGATCCAGCGGCTCATTTTCATTATAGAAGTTATACTTGCCTTGAAGGTTTACGCCTCTATTCTGTTCGTCTACCAACGCTAGATCAATGTTTGCGGTACCGATATCGGGATCAAAATCAGCATTGAGATTTAGTTGACCGATAGGAAATCCATTATAGATAATTGGCGTTGTCGTGATTCGACCAGAAGCAAAAGGTTTCTTAAAAAGAGAACTTACCTCAATATCGCCACTCAGAAAGCCTTTTAGCTCTATCCCCAAAGGCTTGGTAACCCCATTAAGTGAGGTCAAGCTAAATTTATCAAAGAGAATATTGATGTTATCATTCTCGTTGGATAATATTCCGTTTAGCTTGATCTGCTGCTCGGCCTGGCTTAGAATAAGGTTGGCTATGTGTATTTTTCCCTTAGAGACACGCATAGCCGCATCGTTATTCAATTGCCAGGTCTCTTTATTGATAATAATAGAAGAGGGTTTAAATTTGATATAAGCTGGGGCATTGTGCGCAAAGTGAATATTCCCATTAAGATCTAAGTAATTAATTGAGGTTTTCTCCGACATTCGGACATTAAACAGTAAACTGTCATTGGCAAGTACATTGTGTATGGCAATGTTATTGATGTAGGTACTGTCTCCAAAGCTCATTCTATCTGCTAATATATCGAGCGAGAATGCCTGGTCATTGGCATTTTCTTCAACAGACAGATTGGCAAGTTTTATCCCTTTATACAGCACTGTTGGACTGAATGCAGTGAAACTAGCTGTGTATTTTTCTGAAGAGAATATAGCATTGAGGTGAGCACCTCTATCTAGGCTTAGCGTAGGATCTAATAGAGGAGCAATGGGATCGAATGATTTTATTTTTATGGCAAGATTAAAATCTTGCACATTATAGGGTTGTGTATCGATACCTATTGCCGGAGCGTAGCGCATTGCTAAAGATTTAAAATAGGGTATTATGGTGTTTAAATCAATGATGCCGGCCATTTTTGCATCCAATACGTCCGAGTTTAATGTTAATTCTCTTTGACCTTCACCTCCTTCTGCACGAAACTGAATCGATTTGATATTAAAGTCCCCCTTAGTTGTGGATAGCTGGACGGCTTCCGCATTCAGATGGCCCGTCAAGGTATTGAGTGAGTTGCCCGTTAGATTGGTATTTATAGCTGCTGCATGGATGATAACACTGTCTTTGTTTAAAAGGTTTAATCTATTTAAATCAGCGTGTTCTATAGCTGTGTTGAGGAGATAGTCAGGGGAGCTCTGTTGCCAATTTAGTGTGGATTGATAATCCAAGGTCAAATTTTCATCTTCGACACGCCCATCAATTTCTAATATTTTGTCGTTAAGCGAACCGTCTAACTGTATTTTGGCATAGGAATAATCAAAGAGTTCACTATTGTTGAGTGTACCCGAAAATTGCAAGAGTAGCTCCTCCATGGTCAATCCCTGGCCATTGAAGTCTAGTGCAACGCCAGTATTGCCAATCGTGTTGATATTCAAAAACGCACCAATATTTATCTGTTCTGAAGCAAGATGTCCTGTATATTGAAGTTCTTTTTTTAGATTGATGGAACTCTGTAAAGAAATACCCCCTATAGCCGTCTGAAAATTACCATCAATTAGAAAATCATTATAAAAGCCATCAAATCGACCTTCGAATGTCGTCCCTTTAAACTGATGGATTTGTTGAGGCAAGACAAAATCCTTCCTGTTGGCGAGCTGAGGTACGAGTTGTTCAATGTCTTCAGGCGAAGTATGTAGTTTTTTTAAGTTTGCTTTGAATACGGTCTTATCAATGTCGGGCAGACCTTTGATAGAAATACTGCCTTTTAACTCGGTGTTTTCTCCTGTTGATAGGTGGATGTTTTGTGCATCTATATTCGATACCGTACCTCGTAGCTTCGCTTGGTGCACCGCTGTTCTGAAAACGACATAACGCATTGTCGGTGCAAAGAACTCTATATCTCGTGAGTCGACCGATGCATTGGTCAGGTTACTGTTGATATGCACGTCTGTCAGAAACTCTGAAAAATCACCAATCTTGCTGTATTCGAAGCAGAGGTAATCGCGAATTGTTGAACGGTTCGTTTTTAACAAAAGATTCTTAAACTCCATTTTTGTCGCACTGTAGGATGCTTTAGCGTCCATCTGCTGAATGATGAGGCCTGAGCGCTCATGAAGTGTAAAACCAGAAATGTCAGCTGCTAGTACGGAGTCTATTCTGATGTTGTCAAAAACAGCAGAAAATTCAGTGATGTCTAAATTTGCAAAATCAACTCCTTTATTGTGACCTTTGAAATTGTGGTTGCGCAGCTTGAAACGGTTATTTATAAACTCAGCTTTGCCCAGTTGCAGGTCAATTTTTTGTGTTTTCTTTTTCTTGCCAGAAGACTTAGTAGCGAAATATTTAGCAATCTGGGAGAAGTTTGTACTGTCTTTATATATATCAATGTTGATAAAGCCCTCTTTTAAACGAAGGTCTTCAATAACAATTTTGTTGTTAAAGATCTTGGCGAGTGATATACTTGCATTAAGTTCGCCAGCCTCAATCAAGGATATACCATTCCTGTCTTGAATGCCAAAGTCTTTTATGACTATGGACGAAAAAGGTCTAAAGTAAATATATCCTATATGGATATCACTATCTAGCTCTTTGGAAAGATAAGTCGCTACTTTTTTTGAAATATAAGTTTGTACTGTTTGAAATTGTAGGGAAAGAATAGCAGCTACTACTAGCAAGAGGATACTAGCAAGAGTTATTAGCGTTATTTTTAGTATTTTTTTGATACTTTTGTATTTTAAAATTACTTCCTCAAATGGCAATTATCCTCGGAATAGAATCTTCTTGTGATGAAACTTCAGCCTCAGTCTGTATAGACGGTGAAATTAAGTCAAATATTATTGCGAGTCAAGCAATTCATGCGAAATATGGTGGTGTCGTTCCAGAATTAGCATCAAGAGCACACCAACAAAATATTATTCCGACGGTAGACCAAGCAATTGTACAGGCGCAAATTACGAAAAAAGATATAGATGCTGTCGCTTTTACAAGGGGGCCAGGATTATTAGGCTCATTATTAGTTGGTACCTCTTTCGCTAAATCTTTTGCGCTCGCCCGTCAGATTCCGCTTATTGAAGTTAATCATATGCAGGCACATATTCTGGCTCATTTTATAGAGGATCCCAAACCTTCTTTCCCTTTTTTGTGTCTCACTGTCTCTGGTGGACATACACAGATTGTACTGGTCAAGGATTATTTTGAAATGGAGTTGATCGGACAAACACTAGATGATGCTGCTGGGGAAGCCTTTGATAAGACAGCCAAGATTTTGAATCTCCCTTATCCGGGAGGGCCGTTAATTGATAAGTATGCGCAATTGGGAGATCCCAAGGCATTTAGTCTGCCTGAGCCCCAGATTCCAGGCTTGAACTTTAGTTTCTCCGGACTGAAAACAGCTATTCTTTATTTAATACAGGGGCAGCTCAAGGAAAACCCTGCCTTTTTGGAAGAAAAAAGAGATGATGTATGTGCTTCTGTACAAGATCGAATTGTATCAATTCTGTTGAATAAACTCAAAAAAGCAGCGAAGCAGACTGGTGTGAAAAATATTGCCATAGCGGGTGGTGTATCGGCTAACTCGGGGTTACGGACAGAATTGCTGGCTATGGGGGAGCGTTATAAATGGAATGTCTTCATCCCGAAGTTTGAGTATTGTACGGATAATGCAGCGATGATTGCTATCGCTGGTTATCACAAGTACTTGAATAAAGATTTTGTTGGGCAAGATATTGCACCTTTAGCTAGAATGCCTATTGCGGATTAAAAATTAAGGATTAAACACCAATAGTATAAATAAGGCGAATAGGATAATGTGCATAATACCTAGAATAGGGGAGGTGCGTTTGCCTAAGAAAGTCATTAAACTCAATAAGAGTGTTATCACAAACAGAATTGTCTCTGTTGCGGTTAGTCCCAAAGCCACAGTTTTTCCGGTTAATAGACCTATAATCAGAACTGCGGGTACTGTCAGGCCTACTGTCGATACAAATGCACCATGGCAGAGATTGATCGCTCGTTGAAATTCGTTGTTTAATGCTGCCTTAACAGCAGTCATCGATTCGGGCGTAAAAACAATCACTGCGATTAGAATTCCGCCGAGAAGAGGAGGGAGATTGGCCGTTTTAATGCCATAGTCAACAACCGTAGCCATGTAATGCGATAGTAGTACAATAGGAAGTATCATTGCGATAAGTAGAATACTGCGCAGTACAATTTCTTTTTTACTTATAGCTTGTTCTGCACCTGTTTCTGATGTGAGGGCGTTCTGTTGTCTGTTCTGGTATAGAATCTCCATATGTCCCCTTTGAGGTTGCAGATACAGATGCCTATAGTCCTTCATCTGATAGGCAAGGAAGCATGCGTACATAATCGAGACCAATGTTGCAATACCTATGGCCTGTACATTGCTGAATATCCCATTTCCTGCTCCTTGAATAAAATTGGGGAGCAATAATGCTATTCCGGAGAGCATGATAATCATGGATAGGTATGTCATTGTTCCCTGAGCATTGTATTCCTGCTCCCCATATTTTAGCCCTCCGAATAGAAGACAGATACCTATAACGAGATTCATGATAATCATCATCACTGAAAAGATAGAATCTTTGGCAATTTCTGCTGATTCTCCCGGCCCTAATAATACTGCAGATATCAATATGACCTCAATAGCAACGATAGAAAGTGTGAGAATCAATGTCCCATAAGGTTCGCCTAATTTATGTGCGAGTTCATCTGCTTCTTTGACGACCCCGAATGATGCATATACGATAGTACTTAATAGCAGGATAAATAACAAGGCTCCATGTAAAGGGGTGAGTGCTTGCGTTAGCTGCTGTCCCAGAAAACTGAAAGTGAGAACAACCAGCCAAATAATGGCCAGACGTATTGTGGTTTTCTTGGAGAGAATCGTATTCATAGTTTTCTATTTATGTTTTTATCTGTTACAAATATCGTAATTGCAAAGAAGATTGGATTTTACATTTGTTAAAAAAAGCCCGTATACAAAAAAGGGGTAGAATTCAATTCCACCCCTTTTTTATTTTATTGTTGAAAAGCTTATTTATCTCCCAATACTTTGGTTACTAATTCTGCAGCTTCTTTTAATAAGATTGCAGAATAAACTTGTAAACCAGACTCGTCGATTAATTTTTTCGCTTCAGCAGCATTTGTACCTTGAAGGCGTACGATAATAGGAACTGGAATGTTTCCTATTTCATTGTAAGCATCGATTACCCCTTGAGCAACGCGATCACAACGTACGATACCTCCGAAGATATTGATCAAAATAGCTTTTACGTTAGGGTCTTTTAAGATAATGTTGAAACCTGCTTTTACAGTTTCTGCATTTGCTGTACCACCCACATCTAGGAAGTTGGCAGGCTCACCACCAGCTAACTTAATAATATCCATTGTAGCCATTGCTAGACCAGCTCCGTTGACCATACAGCCTACGTTTCCATCCAACTTAACATAGTTTAAGTTAGACTCACCAGCTTCAACTTCTGTTGGGTCTTCTTCAGTGATGTCGCGCATAGCTGCGATATCAGCATGACGGTATAGTGCGTTTTCGTCTAAGTTTACTTTTGCGTCAACAGCTAATATTTTATCGTCAGAAGTTTTTAATACAGGGTTGATTTCAAACATAGAAGCATCGATAGAGTCGTAAGCTTTGTATAGCGCCGCTACGAATTTTACCATGTCTTTGTGTGCACCACCTGACAAACCTAGGTTGAACGCAATTTTACGTGCTTGGAATCCTTGTAGACCAACTTTAGGGTCGATTTCTTCTTTGAAGATTAAGTGTGGAGTTTTTTCCGCTACTTCCTCGATGTCCATACCACCTTCAGTGGAGTACATGATGATATTACGTCCTGTAGCACGGTCTAACAATACTGACATGTAGAATTCTTTCGTATCGCTGTCTCCAGGGTAGTAAACGTCCTGTGCGACTAAGACCTTGTTAACTTTTTTACCTTCAGGACCTGTCTGAGGAGTAACAAGCTGCATGCCGATGATATCTGTAGCGCGTTGCAATACCTCATCATGGTTTTTAGCCAACTTTACACCACCACCTTTACCACGGCCACCTGCATGGATTTGTGCTTTAATCACAACCCAATCCGAGTTGAATTCTTCTTTCATTCTCTTAGCAGCTTCAACTGCTTGCTCAGGTGTTTCGGCAACGATTCCTTCTTGGACTCTTACACCAAAACTCTTAAGTATTTCTTTTCCTTGATATTCGTGAATGTTCATTGATAAAAAAATTTGACGTAAAAATAGGGTTTTTATTCGGAAGAGGCAAGGTTTTATTTTTAAAGGATGTTTGTCAAAAATAGATAGCTTGCCACTTGGAGGATTATAAATTCATTCTTTTTAGTAAATTCGCTTTATGATTCTTAAAGCAACAAATATTCATAAGTCTTTCGGGGCGCTCCCTATTCTCAAAGGAGTCGATATAGAGGTGCAACGTGGCGAGATTGTGTCTATTGTAGGTGCCTCAGGTGCAGGTAAGAGTACTTTTTTGCATATTATCGGTACATTGGACAAGGCCGATAAAGGAGAGCTTTTTATAAATGATACAGCGATACATAGGCTCTCTTCCAATGAAATGAGTGCTTTTAGGAATCAGCATATTGGATTTGTATTTCAGTTCCATCATTTATTGCCCGAATTTACAGCGCTCGAAAATGTGTGTATACCGGCATTTATTAACGGCACTTCAAAACAAAAAGCAGAGAATAGAGCGATGGAATTGTTGGATATATTGGGAGTGACAGAACGAGCAAATCACAAGCCAAGTCAGCTTTCCGGTGGAGAGCAGCAACGCGTGTCCGTAGCACGGGCGTTGATCAATACCCCCTCTTTGGTATTGGCAGACGAACCCTCCGGAAATTTAGACTCTGAAAATGCCGCATCTTTGCACCAGCTTTTCTTTAATCTTAGAGATTCCATGAGCCAGACGTTTATTATAGTCACGCATAATGAAGAATTAGCTGGTATTTCAGATCGAACTATACATATGCGTGACGGGCTCATTTATGGCTAGAAAATTTATATGAAGAAACTTTTATTGACTTGTGCGACGCGCGCTTTTGCGATGCGCATTACACAATTATTATCCGACAAATTTGAGTTAGTATTGGCAACTTCCGACGAGGTGCCTACGGTGTTCAAAAATCGTTATACACAGATCCCCAAAGGCGTAAATCTAACCTATGCTCATGAAGTACTTAAAGTCGCACTGGATTTGTCCTGCGATTATGTACTTCCCCTCGGGTTAGATGAAATCCAGACGCTCAGCAGATCTAAAATATTGTTTGAAGAGTATGGCATCCATGTCTTATGTCCTGGTATGGAAGAACTGGTAGAATTGTCTGTTCTGGAAAATCCAACGAAGGAATTAGCTTTGAGCCTTTTTATTGGTGGCCAAGATGTTTTGAACTCTAATTCTGAGGACTATTGCTATGAGGGATTGGGTCTGTTGTCTGATTCTGGCGAATCGTTTATACTAGCAGTTGCAAAATGAAGTTAACGGATATAACATTAGAGAAGTCTTTATACCTCTTTGAAATCGATGATGTGCTTTTTTCGACGCGTGACTATCTGTTGCAGGTCTACTACTTGTTCGGTAGTTTTTATGAATTTACCGAAGGGATAGCAAAGGCTAACGAGATGGCTGAGTTTATGAAAAAAGTGCATGACCATCATGGTGCAGAGGCTGTTTTCCCAGCTGCACAAGTAATGTTTGGTATCGATGGGAAGTATGAGGAAAATTTTAACCGATTAAAAGCCAATGCGCAAATTCCACTGAAATTATTGATTCTCGAACCTGTTGCCCAACTGCTACTCCAATTGGAAGACAAGGGAAAGCATATCGCTATACTTACCAAAGGGAATCCTGTGGAGCAATTGAATAAGCTTAAGTTTTTAGATTGGGGTATGGCCGATCGAGTCAAAGAAAAGCTTCGGGTGTATTTCGTAGATGAATTGGAGTTTAAATCTTTCGATCCAATTGATTATATTGCAGATGAATACCATTTGCCAATAGATCAAGTTTTAAGGATTAATGAAATAATCGATAACGAATAATACGCCTCCTATATGAAAAAGATTTTATCTTATCTCGTACTCCTAGCCGCAATAAGCTTTTCGGTTGGATGTAAAAAAAATCTTGTAGAACCGAAGCCTGAAGAGCCCCCTATTGAGATTGTTGAAGAAGATGAGCTTTTTTTGAAGGATTCTACTTTGTTATACACGAAGTTATTATCCCTATGGCAAGATTATATTATACCAAGGAATTTAGCTAGTCTCGATGATCCTACTGTTTTGCGTTCGCTTACTAAAAATTATAATACTGCTGAAAACGTTTTGAATTACCTGATGGGATTAACACCAATTGATCCTACTACTGGAAAACCAATAGATAGATTTAGTTTCTTGGACCGGGAAGGAGAAATTAGTCGGGAAATTGAAAGTGCCGTTGCTAGTAGTTATGGAATGTATGTTTTTTATTTACAAACAGAGGAAGCTTTTCGAGACGCTGGTAATGCTTATCTCTATGTTCGAATGGTTGATGTTAACTCTCCAGCATATGCAGCGGGTATTCGTCGTGGTGATCGTATTTTAAGTTTAGCAGGGCGGACGGATCTCGATTGGAATAATCAACAGCGGCAAAACTTTAAAGGATTGAATGAAGCACTGAAATCTAGTTCGATGAATGTAAGATGGGCGACACCAAATTCTGTAACTAATGAAAAGCTGATCACCAATAGTATCTATAATTTTGACCCAGTTTTAGAAAACAAAGTATTTGAAGTTAATACGAATGCAAAAGGCATCCAGAAAGTTGGATATCTGGCATTTAGTTCGTTTGTCGCTATTGAGAATAAGGGGATAAAAACTCAAATGTATGCCGATTTTGAAGATATTTTCAATTCTTTTGAATCTAGTGGGATTAACTCTTTGATTGTCGATTTGCGCTATAATGGTGGTGGCTCGGTATATACCGCCGAATATCTTGCAGATAAGATTATTCCCGCATTTTCTGGTAAAAAGAAGATGTATGATTTTAAGATGAATGATGTATTGGAAAAACAGTGGAAATGGACTGCGCAGGATAGTGCTTTTGGCCCAGTGAACTTTGATAAAAAAGGAAATCTAAATCTAGCCACTGTTTACTTTTTAGTAACTAATTCCACCGCTTCAGCCAGTGAGCTTTTGATTAATACATTGAAGCCTCATATGAATGTAGTTGTGATTGGCTCTGAGAATACTTATGGAAAACCTGTTGGTTTTTTTGAAGTGCCAATAGAGCATGGTGAGTCTAAGGTCGGTATATATGTGACTTCTTTTCAAATGTTTAATTCAGAAGGGTTCGGTGATTATTTTGGCGGACTTAAACCAGATAAAATAACATATGAAGATTTTCTAAAAGACTTTGGTGACTCACAAGAAGGATTTATTGCGGAGGCATTGTATCACGTTAAAACGGGCATGTACTCTACTTTAACTAAAGCAGCTATCGCATCGAAAGACAGGTTGCGGAATCAAAATAGTAAAAATATCAAAAATATAAATAGTAGACCAAGTGACATGGGAATGTTTAAGTTTAACAAAGAGACTTTGCGGTTAAAAGAATAAAGTTATCTTTGGGTATGAGGAGGTTTATTATAAATAGAATTGTGTCATGACGAAGTTGAACAAACCGACTACGATTAAAGAAATAGCAAGAAAATTAAAGATATCACCGTCTACGGTATCAAGAGCACTCAACGATCATCCCAGTATCGGATTGGTTACGACAATGCGGGTTAAGAAGATGGCCGAAGAGTTGAATTACGAACCCAACCAGACAGCTATCTTTTTTAAACAGCGAAAAACATTTACGATAGGCGTTATTTTGCCTACATTGTCAGAACCCTTTTTTTCTTCTGCGATCAGTGCGATAGAGACTATAGCAGAAGATCGTAAATACACGGTGCTGTTGGGACAATCATTGGACGATGCCAATCGGGAGAATCAAATTATTACTACATTTAAGAAACATCGCGTAGATGGTATATTGATGTCATTAGGCAAAAATACGACCGATTTAGGCTTTGTTGATATCTTGGCAAGTTCGCAGATACCTATTGTGTTTTTCGATTGTGTGCCCGAGTCTACTGCGGTACATAAGGTATATTGTGATCTTGCTTCCGGAATGGAGGAGGCAATTGAAGCTTTTATTTCCCGCGGGCACAAGAACATAGCACTGATCAATGGGCCTGAAACATTATTGGCGGCGACCGAAAGGACATCGTCATTTCGTGAAGCTTTACAAAAGCAAGGCTATGAGTTTAATGAGAAGTATGTCGTACATACTGATCTTACGGAAGAAGGAAATAATGTTGCGATGGAACAACTGTGCGTATTGCCAGAGCGTCCTTCCGCTATCGTTTCTTTCAATGATTATGTTACTTTGGATGTCATACGTTATGCACGGAGTAAGGGGATAGGTGTTGGTCAGGATATGCATTTTATAAGCTTTGCTAACTATCCGCTTTGGAAATATATGGAGAATCCTCCTTTGGCGAGTATAGAACAGTACCCAGACGAGCAAGGTAAGAAGGCTGCAGAGATACTTTTTCAAATTTTAGAAAGCAATGATAAAATAGAACCCCAAGAGGTTGTCTTTTCATCAAAACTGATCTTAAAATAAAAAAAGGCTGATTGTTATAATCAGCCTTTTTTTATTGTGAATTTCTTATAAATGAATTACTTCATCGTACGCATCTGCTGCTGCTTCCATAATAGCTTCACTCATTGTTGGATGCGGGTGTACTGATTTGATCATTTCGTGACCAGTAGTTTCCAGTTTGCGCGCTACAACGATTTCTGCAATCATTTCCGTAACATTGGCTCCAATCATATGTGCTCCAAGAAGTTCGCCATATTTTGCATCAAAGATCAGTTTTACAAAGCCATCTTTAGCACCTGCAGCAGAAGCTTTGCCCGATGCTGAGAATGGGAACTTGCCAATTTTTAATTCATATCCAGCCTCGCGAGCAGCCTTTTCAGTATAGCCCACAGATGCAATCTCTGGAGAGCAGTATGTACATCCAGGGATATTGTTGTAATCGATTGGTTCAGCATGTAATCCTTTGATTTTTTCGACGCAAGTGATACCTTCTGCAGAAGCTACGTGAGCTAAGGCTTGTCCCTTTACGATATCTCCGATTGCATATACGCCATCTATATTTGTTTTGTAGTAATCATCTACCAAGACACGTCCTTTATCGACTTTTACACCAACTTCTTCTAGGCCTAGGTTTTCGATATTTGGCGTGATACCTACTGCTGAAAGAACGACTTCCGCTTCGATTACTTCTGTACCTTTCGCAGTTTTTATATTTACTTTTGAAAGTGTTCCACTCGTATCAACAGATTGCACTTCAGATTTTGTTAATATATCGATACCTGCTTTCTTTAGCGATTTTTCAAGTTGTTTCGATACTTCTTCGTCCTCAACAGGGACGATTCTGTCCATAAATTCAACGATAGTAACTTTCGTGCCGATAGCATTATAGAAATAAGCGAATTCAACGCCGATAGCACCAGATCCAACAACCACTAATGACTTAGGTTGTGTCGGCAGGTTCATCGCTTGACGGTATCCAATGATTTTCTTACCATCCTGAGGCAGGTTAGGTAATTCTCTTGAACGTGCACCGGTCGCTAGGATAGTGTGTTTTGCGGTATACTCTTTAGTGCTGCCATCTGCTGCTTTTACCTCGATTTTGCCGCCTTTTTTGATTTTAGCAGTACCTAGTATAATATCAATCTTGTTCTTTTTCATCAAGAATTGTATACCCTTGCTCATGCCTTCAGCAACACCACGGCTTCTTTTTACGATAGCGCCAAAGTCAGCTTCGCCGCCCTGTACTTTGATTCCGTACTCCTCAGCATGGTTTAGATACTCGAAAACTTGTGCACTCTTCAATAAGGCTTTGGTCGGTATACATCCCCAGTTCAAGCAAATCCCACCCAAAGCTTCACGCTCTACAACGGCAGTTTTAAAGCCTAGCTGAGCTGCACGTATGGCTGCAACGTAACCACCTGGGCCACTTCCAATCACGATGATGTCGTAGTTCATATATTTTATGTATTTATATTAAACAATATGCGCTCAAAAATACATCTTTTTATTGAAAGTATCTGTATTGTTAAGCGCTTGTTTGACTTCTTTCAGGTTCTAAATTCTATGTTTTTGAGTGGGTAAGGCTGAAAATACGGTGTGCAAGGCTGGAATAATAGGATGAGATACAGTAGAATAGATTGTCAAAGGCTAGTCAATTCTATCAAATGATTCTGAACAGGTCAAATATTGGTTTATTTTTGATGAAAAAAATTTATACCATGATACGTATCTTTCAGCAAGTTGCTCTTTGGGAAGCTATTTCCACTATTATTTTGTTTTTTGTTGCTATGCCAATTAAGTATGTTTTAAACTACTTTATGGAAGTTCCGGATGATATTAGAAACGGGGCTGTCCGTATTGCAGGGTCGATTCATGGTTTTCTTGTGGTGTTGTTCGTTGTTCTGTTGATCGCGTGTTGGCAAAGCTACAACTGGAAATTTTCGAGAGTGGTCAAATACTTTATTGTATCATTGATTCCTGTGGTATCCTTTTGGGTAGAACGTGATGTAAAGAAAGATATAGCGTCTCAGAAAAAGACAAGTGCTAGTTTATAAATATGTTTTTACAAAGGGCGTTATTGGTTTTCGCCCTTTGTGAATTTGTCCACACTCATATAGGCATAAGTAATTTCTGTCTTGCCATGTGGAGTTGGATTTCCTTCCGTATCGAGATTAACAAAGACCAACTTGTCAATCGATAGTATTGTTTTTCTCGTTATTTTATTTCTTACTTCACAGCGCATAGTAATAGAGGTTCTTCCAAATTCCGTAGCGGTGATTCCCAGTTCTATAATGTCACCTTGTTTGGCAGAACTGACAAAGTTTATTTCAGAGATAAACTTGGTGACCACATGTGGGTTCCCCAATTGTACAATGGCATAGATTACGGCTTCTTCATCGATCCAACGTAAGAGTGTGCCGCCAAATAGCGATCCGTTGGGGTTTAAATCTTCAGGCTTTACCCATTTTCGAGTATGAAAGTTCATAGCTGTAAAATTTAAAATAAGTTTTCTATATAAAAGAAGTGCCTTCCGCATATAGCCGTTGTGCGCAACGATTTTAGCAAAAGGCACTTCTTTTTTAAGTTTTTATAAGATTAAGCATGAATGGCTCTGTTGGCCGTAGCGGCTAATGCTGCTTCTTTCAATGCTTCGGTAAACGTAGGGTGCGCATGACAGATTCTACCAATATCTTCTGCTGACGCTCTGTACTCCATGGCTACCACCGCTTCAGCAATCATATCTGCTGCGCGTGGTCCAATCATGTGTACACCCAATACCTCATCTGTATCTGCATCGGCCAATACCTTGATGAATCCATCAGTATCTCCAGACGCCTTTGCACGTCCTGAAGCTTTGAAAGAGAAGGATCCAGACTTGTATTTTTTACCAGCTTCTTTTAACTGTTCTTCAGTCTGTCCTACAGATGCTACTTCTGGCCATGTGTATACGACACCTGGGATTAAGTTATAGTCAATATGTGGTTTTTGTCCTGCGATGCGCTCAGCCACATAAGTACCTTCATCCTCTGCTTTGTGTGCCAGCATCGCACCTTTTACGACATCTCCGATTGCATATACACCTTCGACGGCTGTCTCCAAATGATCGTTTACAGGGATTTTGTTACCTCTTTCTTCCGGAGTGATTCCTATGTTTTCTAATCCGAGGTCTTTTGTATACGCTACACGTCCTACAGATACGATACAGTAATCACCTTCGAAAGAAACAGCTTGTCCTTTACTATCTTCAGCTGTAACCGTTACTTTTTTGCCTTTTGCTGTTGCTCCAGTTACTTTGTGTCCCAAGAAAAACTCCATTCCAAGGGATTTTTTTAGTACGCGTTGTAACTCTTTACCTAGACCACCATCCATCGTACTGATAATAGACTTCGCGTATTCTATCACGGAGACTTTAGCACCTAAGCGAGCGTAAACAGATCCTAACTCAAGACCGATTACTCCACCACCAATCACGATAAGGTGTTTAGGTACCTCAGTGAGGTTTAAAGCCTCTGTAGAAGTGATGATACGTTGTTTGTCTATAGGTAAAAACGGTAACGCTGTTGGTTTAGAGCCTGTAGCAATGATTACATTTTTACCCGTTATCTCTTCAGTTGCGCCGTCTTTTTTCGTGATTTTTATCGTGTTCTTATTGACAAAAGAACCTACCCCCTCGTAAGAGTCTATTTTATTCTTTTTGAATAGGTAGGTGATTCCTGCCGTATTTTGGGCAATGACATCGTCTTTGCGTTCAATCATTTTCTTAACATCTATCTTGAGATTGCTAAGGCTGATTCCATGAGTGCCGAAGGCATGAGCAGCATTGTGATAGTGCTCAGAGGTATCCAACAATGCTTTAGAAGGGATACAGCCTACGTTAAGACATGTTCCTCCAAAAGTGCTGTATTTTTCGATCACAGCTGTTTTTAGACCTAATTGAGCGCAACGGATAGCGGCTACATAACCGCCTGGACCACTACCTATAACTATAACATCGTATTGCATGATTGCGAGTATTTAATTTTGAGGGCTAAGTTAAGACTTATCTTGAAGTAATTCCAAAATATTGAGTCAAAAATCCCTTATAAATCAAAAGGCACGAAACCGTGCCTTTTGATTTATAAGGGATCTTATTTTATTCTGCAACGATTTTTCCTTGCATTAATGCGTAGTGTCCAGGGAAACTACAGATATAGCTGTACACTCCTTTTTCTAAGGTTACGGATATTTTATCCTCTTCACCAGGACCTAATAGTTTAGTGTGCGCTACGATCGATGACAATGCCGACTTAGGGATGTACTCGTTATCTGCTGCAGCTGATGCTTCACCTCCAAAAGTAGGAAGGTCTACTCCTGGTTTTAATATCACGAGGTTATGTCCCATCGATTCTTTAGGCATCTTGCCCACATTTTTTAACGTCAGTTCCAAAGGTTCTCCCGCTTTAACACGGATCAGTTCTGTGTTGAATTTCATTTGGTCGTTACCCTCTACAGTCCAATTGTTTGAAATAGTTACGTTTTCAATACCAGCAACTGTTTCTACAGGAGCATCTGATGTTGAAGATTCCTCTGTAGTGTTCTGTGCTGTGCCTTCTGATTTGCTGTTGTTTCCTCCACAAGCAGTTAGAGAAACAACTGCTGCTAGAGCTGGAATAAAAAATAATTTTTTCATTGAAATGTGGTTAAATTAAAAGTATACATCCGTAATTCATAATACATCGGGATTATACTCGTTTCATTTTGTTTAAACGAAGGTGCTAAAAGTATGCTCCTTTCATTTAAAGGATCTCCTTTATGCTACTTCTGATTGTTCTGAAATTTAATGCTTAAAGGTACTAAAAATAAAAGAACTATGTGTTGGCTTTATCATCAAAATGGCAAATTGTTGACTTTTCCCGACCCGTATATTTTTATAATTTTTTGGTAGAGTTCTGTAGGTTCAAACGGCTTTCCTATAACTTCATCTGCACCGACCTGAAAGGCGGCCTGTTGTTCATGCTCTAAGACGGAAGCCGAAATCGTGATGATAGGAGTCTGTCTTCGCGTCGGGTCAATATTTCCCCTTATTTCTCTGATCGCTTCGAAACCACTCATAACAGGCATATGTGTATCCATTAATATCAAGTCAAAATTGTCTTTCTCTAATGCTTCTAACGCTAATCGACCATTTTTAACAACTGTGACCTTACAATTCCAAGTCTGTAGCATATGGGCCAACATGAAGCTGTTGAGTTCATTGTCTTCAGCCACGAGTACATTTATAGGGTTTAGCTTAGGAAACTGTGAATAGGGGAGATTCGTTTCCCTCTTTATTTTTACTTTGTCTTTTACCTCTTTGATGTCTACTATAAAAGAAAATTCAGAGCCTTGACCATAAATACTTTTTGCATGAACCTCACCATCCAATAGTTCTGCCAGTCGCTTGACGATAGCTAAGCCTAGGCCAGTGCCTCCAAACTTTTTAGTGATTCCATCATCACCCTGTTCGAAAGCAAGAAATATCTTGTCCACGGAATCAGGCTTTATACCTATTCCGGTGTCACTGACAGAAAATCTAATTCGGTGTATTTCATCTTTTTTTTCAAGTGATTCGACAGTAAGGGTTATTTTTCCTTTTTCGGTAAATTTTAGGCTGTTTGATACGAAGTTGCTGATGATTTGTTCCAGACGTAGGGAGTCGAAATGAACATGAGTTGGTAACTTTGGATCTAATACTACGTCGAATTCTAGATTTTTATCAGATGCTTTGATCTTAAACATTTGCTCTAGATCCAAAAGAAGGTTGGTGAAATGAAAGTCCTCCATTTCAATTTTCATCATTCCCGAATCGATTTTGGAAATATCCAAAATATCATTGATAATAAGTAGTAGTGAACTGGACGCGATTTCCAATCTATTGATCCAATCCAGTTGTTCTAGGCTTAGATAGGCATTTTTTAACATGTGAACGATTCCTTTGATGCCATTGATAGGCGTTCTGATTTCGTGACTCATGTTTGCCAAAAATATTTCTTTGGATTTACGAGCCTGCTCGGCTTCTTGGTTGGCTTTTATCAATGCCTTTTTCGATTCTTCTAATTCTATATTCTTTTGGATAATTTCTTCCTGTATATGGATCTGCTTGATGAACGATGTTACTTTTGCAATTGTAATTTCTGGGTTCAGTGGTTTATAGAGATAATCGACAGCACCACTCTGTAGTCCCTTAATGAGGTATTTGTCTTCTTTCGATATCGCCGTAACCATCACAGCCATGATGTGGCTGGTTTTGGGATTAGATTTCAGGAGGGAAACAAACTCAAACCCGTTTATTTCGGGCATCTGAACGTCGACAAGAGCTAAAGCGATGTCGTTTTTCCAGCAGAGTTTGAGCGCTTCATTGGGATTGGTAGAGCATATAATGTTGATATTCTCGATATCCGATAAAAGAGCGCTTAAGCTTATGATATTTTCTTCTTTGTCGTCAAGTATTAATAAGTTTATGTTTTTCATGGTAACTGGAGATTGTGGCTAAAATAACGTATTATTTCTTGGTTTTTAAGAATAGTCGATGTGTTGGATTCCAAGATTCCTGACTTTGGCATGGTATCGATCAGTGCGTCCTCCGGATTCTGAATAAAGGTTGATCCCCCAAATTCTTCAATCGTCTTCAGTCCGTGCGCTCCATCGGTATTGGCGCCAGACAATAAAAAAGCACTGCAGTTTTTACCATATACTTGTGCACAGGTCTCAAATAAGACATCGATCGATGGCCTGGAGTAATTAACCTCTTCTGAGCTGTCTAGGGCAAAGGATCTGTCAGGTTCTATAAGTAAATGATATCCAGGAGGAGCAAAATATATGGTTCCTTCCTTGATAGGTGTTTTATCAGTGACGGCTATAATCGTTCTGTTCAATTTTTTTGAGAGATTGTTTTCAATTCCAGTACTGAACACAGGGCTGCGATGGATTACAATACATAATGCATAGTCAATTTTTTTAGGCAGGTTTTCCAATATTTCTGTGATGAGTAATAAGGATCCCGCCGATCCGCCAATTAGAACGATATTTTCCGCACTGCCTTTCATTTAATCTTTTGATAGATATTTAAGTTGCTGTCTATAATTTTAAATTTATCTTTAATAGGATGGCCATATAAGCTTTCCTTGGTTCCCAAGCAGAGGAAACCAAAAAGACTTAACGATTGGTAGAACAGATTTAATACACGTTCCTGTAGCGGCTTGTCAAAATAAATCATAACATTTCGGCAAAGAATCAATTGAAATTCGTTGAAAACATGGTCTGAAACCAGATTGTGCGTTGAAAATAGGATTTTATTTCTATACTCATGGTTTATTATCGCCGCATCGTACATCGCTGTGTAATGTGAAGAGAAATCGGAAGTAAGTCCAGATCGGTTAAAATTGTCGGTATAGGACTTCATTTTTGTGAGTTGGTATACGCCCTTACGAGCAGTGTCCAGTGCTTTTAAACTGACATCAGTTCCATATATGAATGATCTGTTCAATAGGTTGTTTTCCTTTAAAAGAACAGCTAGCGAATAGGCCTCTTCTCCTGTGGCACAGCCGGCGCTCCAAAAACGGAGTTGAGGGTATGTCTCTAGGTATGGAAAGGTTTTGTTTTTTAGTTGTCTGAAAAACTCTGGATCTCTAAACATCTCCGTGACATTGACCACGAGTTCTTGGATGAAATAGTTCTCAAATCCTTCGACATTTAGAATGGCATTTTTCAAGTCCACCACATCCATTTTCTCAATAATGAGAAAACGCTCTATCCTGCGCTTAAGCGAAGATTTAGAATAGCCCGTTAGATCAAACTCAGAGGTTTTTTTTAATATATAAATAACCTCATTTAGGTCCGCAAAACTGATGAACTCGTTATGATGTCCTAGCCTAGCCATACCTGCATTAATGATGTTAGTTTATCTATATCTATAGGTTTGCTGACGTAGTCATTGGCGCCGATTTGGATTGATTTCTCACGGTCACCTTTCATTGCTTTGGCTGTTACCGCCAGGATTGGTATGTTTTTGTATTTAAGGTCCTCTCGGATTATTTTTATGGCTTCATATCCATCCATTTCCGGCATCATAATATCCATGAGGATAATATCCACTTTATTGTCAGGGTTACTCATGATCTGGACCGCTTCTTTTCCGTTATTGGCGATTTCTATCTCCATCTCAAAACTCTGCAAGGAGGTCGTGAGCGCAAATATATTGCGCATATCGTCATCTGCTACAAGTACGCGTTTGCCCTTGAGGTTGCTCGTTTGTTGGATGTTGCCCATATTCTTGATGGGTTGGTAGGACGAGTCATTTATTTTATTTAAAAATAGGTTGACTTCATCTATCAGACGGTCGCTCGATTTGTCCGACTTTAAAATAGTAGCTCTTGCGTCAGCGATTATTTTATCATATTGTTCTTTGGGTAATTCATACGCTGTATTGATAATAATCGGAATATTGAGCAATCTTGGGGTTTCCTTTATTTTTTCTATGAGGTCTAGACCATTTCCATCAGGAAGTTGCATGTCTAGAATAATACAGTCGATATTAACTTCTTCCGTGAGTTTGTCCCAGGCTGAAGCCAGTGAAAAAGCTTGGATAACATTGATATTGTGATCCGCAAAGGAGTCTTTGATAAATTCGCTTTGGAGCTCCTGGTCTTCAATTAATAATATTTTTTTGACAGACTGACTTAAGTTGAGATTTATAGTTTCAAATGTATGCTGTATGGTATCTGCTGTCACCGGTTTATGCATAAAGCCTATTGCGCCTTTTTCCAAGAAGTCTTTCTTGTTGAATGTCGCCGCCGACATCATATGGACAGGAATGTGTTTTGTGGTTGCGTTTTCTTTAAGCATTTTTAAAACTTCCCACCCATCGGCAATTGGAAGCATGACGTCAAGGATGATGGCGTCAGGAATGTGCTGCAGTGCCTCTTCAAAACCTTTGGCTCCATCGTGAGCAAGTGTAACCGCAAAACCATATTCTTCTGCAAATCCTTTTAATATGTCCGCAAAATTGATGTCATCTTCTATAATCAGGATTTTTCTGTCTTTTTCTAGAGCATCTTTTTGTTCCAAAGATGGCAGGACAATAGGTTTATCAACTTCTTTTTTCTCTTGAAGAAGCTGTGTTTGTATCTCTTCTCTGTTTTCGAGAGATGTGTACGGTATTATCAAAGCGAAAATGCTCCCAGTGCCAGGTTCACTTTCTAATGTTACTCGTCCACCGAGTAAAGATGCTATCTCGCGACTGATGGATAGGCCAAGACCTGTACCGCCATATTTACGACTTGTAGAACCATCTTCTTGTCTAAAGGCTTCGAATATGAGCTCCTGCTTCTCCTTGGTGATCCCTTTGCCCGAATCCTTGACTTCAAATACCAGGTTGTTTGCCTGCATCCTGATATTGAAATCTACGTTTCCGTTTATAGGCGTGAATTTAAAGGCGTTGGATAAGAAGTTCTTGATAACTTGTTGTAACCTGTATTCATCCGAAAGGAAACCTCCAGGGACGTCTGAAGCGATATTTGTCGTAAATGTGATCCGTTTGTCTTTGGCCACAGCGCGGAAGAGTTCTTCTGTATTCTCTACAAAGTCTTTTGTGTATATACTGTCGATGTTTAAATCAATTTTTCCTGACTCAATTTTTGCAAGATCCAGTAATTCATTGATGAGCTCTAAGAGATCCGTGCCAGCACCGTGTATTACACTGGCATATTTTACTTGTTCCGTATTTAGGTTTTTCGCTTTGTTGTCCTGGAGTAGTTTGGCAAGTATTAAAATACTGTTGAGTGGCGTCCGCAATTCGTGACTCATATTGGCCATAAATTCAGATTTGTACTTACTCGCTTGTTGCACTTCACTTATTTTTTGTTCTACGACTTTGTGTGCATCGTTAAGTTCATTGTTCCTCTTTTCGATTTCTACGGCCTTCTGATTCAGTTCCGTATTGGTTTGGGTTAGTTCTTCTTGTTGTACACGCAACTCTTCTTCCGATGACTCCAATAAGTGTGTTTTATGGACCAGCTCCTCGTTTGTAATCCTTAGCTCTTCTTGTTGTGCTTCTAATTCTTCCGTCTGTCTCTGGGTTTCTTCCAGAAGCTGTTCGACCAATAAGTGACTTTGTCCAAATTTGATTCGTGTAGCGATAACTCTACTGATGCGTGTGAGATACTCTTTAAGCTTTCTCTCGTCCTCTTTATCACACAACGCGGCTATTTCAATAACCCCTAGGCAGTGATTCTCATGAACTAAAGGAGATAGGAAAACGGTGGCCGGAAATTGATTGATGAGGCCTGTGTTGGTATTTAAATGGAGAGAATCTTTTATTTCCTGGATTACAAAGTTTTTATCCTCAACAATCTTTCCCAAAAAGCCCTCTCCACTGGTAAAACGAAGGAAATTAGAAGCGTTTCTTAATCCCAAGGCTGCTGTTCTTTCAAATTCGTAGGAATCAGGCTTTCTGATGTATATTGCTACGGCTTGTAGAGGCACTTGTTGATTCAATAGATTGACAACGATGTTACTGATTTTTTGGCTCTCATCGATGCCACTTATTTGGTCTGCCAGATAAGCGCTGTGTTCTAATACCCAGTTGGTGTTTTCAATCTTCGTTCTTGCTTCTTCAAATTCTTTGTTGACTTTTTTTAACTCGTTACTTGATTTGCGCAGCTGATATAAGAGTTGGAAGATTTTATAAAAGACATAACCAATGATTAGAAGACTGATCGTAATAAGTCCTGTTGTAACCGATTTAACATCATTTATATATTTTTCATTGGTCGTCATCTCTTTCGCTCGATTAGCGATGACAGATCCGACAAAGGCATTGGTGGAATCTAAGTTCTTCTCTTGTTCTTCTAGCCAATAGCCGATCTCGCTATCCTTGGAGGCAGCCATTTCAGGCGAGTAGGTGTCTGCTATTACCAATTTAATACGATCGATAAGGTGTTTGGCATTCTCACCGTTCTCTGTGCTGATATTTTCTAATGCTGCCGCTTGCTTTTTAAGGGTCTCTAGTTGTGTCGATATTTTTAGATCTGCACCCTGTCGTCCTTTTACTTTATCTATTCGTGCTCTGGTGAGGTTGTAAAAATCGGTGTTTATTGCTGTTGCTGCTTGAAGTTGATCTTGCGAGTTTTTAATGATTTCATCATTTCTAACCATATAGTTAGAAAATTGGTTAAACAGATAAAGTATCGACAATAAGATGATAGTTGTGGCGGTGCCAATACTTATAAAAACTTGTGTTTTTAATTTGTTCCGTTTATTCATGGGTAAAGGTTTCTAAAAAACGATTTTAAAGAGTGAAAAATATCAATTGACATTTTTGTTTTTCACTTGTCGGACTAGGCCAGAATACTACAAAGGTATATAAATGTTTAAATTTCTTTATAAGGATTTGGAATAATCTAAAGCATATTTTTAGTGAAAAAGCTAAAATAAATTGATATCTTTAAAGAGCTATTTTAAAAATATTAATATATGAATTCAGACGTTTCTTTAATTCTAACGGTCATTGGCGCTGTAGTAGCCTTATTTTTTTTACTTTACTTGTTGCCGGTCAATCTTTGGTTTACGGCTCAACTATCCAATGTCCGTATCAGCCTGTTGAATCTGGTATTGATGCGCTTACGTAAAGTGTCACCAGCCTTAGTGACCAATGCGATGATTACGTCGACTAAAGCAGGGCTTCGTATCAATACGAATGATATTGAAACTCACTACCTTGCTGGTGGTAATGTGAATAAGGTGATTAAAGCATTGATTTCAGCGGATAAAGCGAATATTCCTTTGGATTTCAAGCTTGCTACGGCTATCGATTTAGCTGGGCGTGATGTATTCGATGCTGTTCAGCTTTCTGTGAATCCTCAGGTTATTAATACGCCTCCAGTGGCAGCAGTAGCAAAAGATGGTATCCAGCTGATTGCAAAAGCTAGGGTTACAGTACGTGCTAATATTAATCAATTGGTGGGTGGAGCTGGTGAGGAAACTATTTTAGCTCGTGTCGGAGAGGGGATTGTGACGACAATTGGTTCTTCTGCAAATCATAAGGAGGTGTTGGAAAACCCTGATCGTATATCGAAGACAGTATTATCTAAAGGCTTAGATTCCGGGACAGCATTTGAAATCTTATCTATTGACATCGCTGATATCGATATTGGTGAAAACGTGGGTGCAAAATTACAGACCGATCAGGCAGAAGCAGATCTTAAAGTGGCCAATGCCCGTGCCGAAGAACGTCGTGCCATGGCTGTAGCCAATGAGCAAGAGATGAAAGCGAAGGCACAAGAGGCTAAGGCCAAAGTAATAGAAGCTGAAGCGCAGGTACCTTTAGCTATGGCGGAGGCCTTCCGTAATGGTAATCTAGGCGTGATGGATTATTATAAAATGCAAAATATCCAAGCGGACACCGATATGCGTTCGTCGATATCGAACCCTAAGGGGAACGAAAAGAATAAATCTTAAAAAAAAGTAACTCTTATCTAGAGGGGCGATAAAACGCCCCTTTTTTTCGTTTTGTGAATAATTTTGGTACATCGATAAAAAAACAAAACCTTGACGATGGGCGCCAAGGTTTGCTACTAACCAATTATAAACCTAAATTATGAAAAGACTATTCTAGAACAACTCTCCGCACTACATCTCTTTGCACATATTCCCGAATTGTTAAGACAAAGTTACGTCAAGAATTGATAGCTGTCAAGCCCTTTGGTGATAAAAGTTGCGATAACAACTACTTTGTGACAAAGTTTTGATGTTTGTGGTTTATATCGATAAATCTATGGCTATTCTGAGTAAGGACAGAGTTTAGTAGATCTACAATTAATAGTTACCTTTGTGTTAAATATGATTTATTCTACGTTTAAAAAAATAAAATGTGTCGTATTGGATGTCGATGGCGTATTGACAAATGGTACGATACTGGTAAATGAAGAAGGCCATCAATTGCGAGCTTTCAATGTTAAGGACGGTTACGCCATTCAGTATGCGGTCAGACAGGGACTTTTGGTTTTTGTAATTACAGGTGGACGATCACAGGGTGTTTTGAGTCGTTTTGAAGGATTACATGTGCCCGAGATACATTTGGGCGTGAGTGATAAATTGACACTGCTAAAGGAGCTGTTGGTTCGCTATGGATTAAGTTTAGGAGAAGTTGCCTTTATTGGCGACGATATGCCCGATTATACGTGTATGAAAGCCGTTGGAGCGGCGATATCCCCAGCAGATGCTGTCGAGGATATTAAGAAGGTAAGTCATTATGTCTCCACCAAGAGCGGGGGAGAGGGCGTAGTGCGTGAAACGATCGAAAAAATATTGCGACTCCAGGATAAGTGGCATAGTGAGGTTCTTATAAAAAGTGTGTAATATGTTACTTTCAGAGGCAGTAGCCAAGATTTCTATTATTTTAGGCTCCCAATCTCCCCGTCGAAAAGAGCTTTTGTCTTCATTGGATCTGGAGTTTCAGGTCGTTGTGCGTGAGATCGACGAAAGCGTACCAACCGAAATTTCTTCTGCCAACGCAGCGGAATATATTGCATTACAAAAGATAGAAGCTTTTTCAGATTCGGAGTTTTTTGAACATCTTATTATTACTGCGGATACGGTGGTAGTTGATCATACAGATCGGGTACTCGGTAAGCCCCGTGATGTCGAAGAGGCAAGAGCCGTATTGTCCACATTGAGCGGTCGTGCGCATCGGGTCTATACGGGTGTAGCGATTCGCTATAGGGGACAAGTCTGTAGTTTTACCAGTAAAACTGTCGTCTGTTTTCGTTGTTTAGATCCAATAGAGATCGATTATTACCTTAACAAATGCCAGCCTTATGACAAAGCAGGCTCCTACGGGATTCAGGAATGGATTGGCCGTATCGGGGTAGAGTCCATTGAGGGATCTTTTGAAAATGTCGTTGGGCTGCCGACGAGCAGGCTCTATGAAGAGCTCAAGCGAATTATAATGACATAAAAAAGGGCTGTTTTATTCAAACAGCCCTTTTTTCTTATTTGATGTGATATCTCACTCCTGTGTAGAACATTCTACCAGTTAGTGGACCCCATAATAAGTTGGTGTCAAAATATTGACCGAATGGTTCATCAAAACCAAGGATTGGATCTTTTTGATAATAGTTCGTTAGATTCTCTCCGCCGATATAGATATCAAAGTTTTTATTTCGTCCTAATGTTCTGCTTACCTGTGCATTCATTGTTACGTAGCTTTTAGAGTTGGAAGCTAATTGATACGCCTCGGGATTAGCAGCTGTTGACGGCAATCTTTTTTCTCCCACTACATTCAATGTATAGTCAAATGACCATCCACTGTGCAGGTTGTAGGCCAGGTTCATGAAGCCTCTGTGTTTTGCTGTCAATGGTTTCTGTAAGCGCCCATTTGTATAGTCCGTCTGTACGTCCAATAGCCTATAAGCAAATCTGGCTTCAAAATGTTGAGCAGGCATAAAACGCAGCTCCGTTTGCAAGCTGTTAGAGAAAGATTTGCCATCCAAATTATAGAAAGAAACTGCTCTTGGGTCTTCATAGTCTATGACAACTTGATTTTGGAAGTTGTTGTGGAAGAGTTCGACAGATACCCCAGCTTCTCTTCCGAACAATTGAAAGTTTTGATCAAAAGTCAATCCCGTATTCCACGATACTTCAGGCTTTAATCCATAAGCATTATTCTGGTTCGCTAATGAGGCAAAGTCGATGGCACGACTAGAAGCAAATATGCTCATGTTTTCAGCGAATATATTCGCTGTACGTTGTCCTCTGCCTGAGCTTAGACGGACTGTGGTGGTAGATGTGGGAGCGTAGCGTACGACAGCTCGTGGAGTTGTAAACCAGCCGTATAACGAATTATAGTCTTGACGTAAACCTAATACTGCGTCAAAGTTTTCGTTTGGACTGTAGGTGTATTCTGCAAATGCCCCAGTGACGGCTTCTTTTCTTTTAAAATTGAATTTATTTATGGTCTCGTCGTAATCGTCGTAGGATACCGAGGCTCCCACTTTGTATTTGTGTGCGACAGAACCGATTACATCATGGAAAATCAGGTTGGCGTAACCGCTGCTTTGCTTGCTCAAATAGTTGGTCAATCCAAAATAACTGTCCTGTTTGTAATTGGAACCGGATAGCTGTAAGCCGATACTTCTCAATCTGTTTTCTGGAAACACATAACCTATTTTTGCAAATCCTTCGATACGTTGGTTGTCAAAACCAAGTCCATATGCATTGGTTGTACCTTTGTCAGTAGATTTGTTGAAGTTGGTCTGCCCTCCCGTACGGTCGTCTTTGAGGTATTTGACTCCGAACTGTGCGATTACCCCTTTGCCATCTTCATAATGCCATCTGTTGATACCGGAGAATAAATTTCCTACAGGAGCATCTCTGAATCCATTCTTGCTATAGTTCACATTCTTGTTGTACATGAAGTTGTCATGAAGCAAGAAACCTACAGACCATTTTTCATTCAGTTTTTGGGCTAAATTTAAATTTAGATCCGTACGCCCCATGTCATTGGCATAGGCATTGAAGAACAGTTTGTCCGAATCGTGTGGTTTTTTCAATTCCACGTTAATCTGTCCAGCCATATTTTCAAAGCCATTCACGACCGAACCTATACCTTTTGATATTTCTATGGAGCTGATCCACGTACCAGCAATACTGTTCAGTCCCAGCGGTGTAGCGAAGCCACGTGGCCCTGGTAGACCTTCTACTGTAAGTTGAGTGTATATCCCACTTAGGCCCAGCATTTGAATCTGTTTACTGCCCGTTACGGCATCATTACTTACGACGTCTACCGATGCATTGGTAGAAAAACTTTCACTAAGGTCGCAACAAGCCGCTTTGAAAAGCTCTTTTGTCGTCAGTATTTCTTTCCGGTTAGGACTCAGCTTGTCGAGGTAAGTAGATTTTCTGCTTCTGGACACAACGACCTCTGACAACACATTGTCTTTGGAGTGAATGACCAATACCTCATGAAGGTCTTTTATGACTATGGTATCAGCTTGCATGCCCGGATGTGAAAATATAAGGTGCTTGTATCCTTTTTCGTGTTTTATCTTAAAAACACCATTCTCATTACTTGTGGTCTGTTTAGATGGTGCCTCTAGCCATTTTATATTGACCCCTACTATAGGCGTCAGTTCGGCTTTACCATCCTCGTTGACTACCACTCCGGTGATGATATGCTCGTGGTCATGGTGATCATGATCATCATGCTTCCCTTTTGAGTCGTGGTTGTGCCCTGCATGGTCATCGTGATTATGTCCCGCGTGATCGTCATGGTTGTGACCTTCGTGATCACCCTGTTTGACTTCACCTAGGCGCTCATAGAGACAGCACTCATGTAGTTTTGCATATACATCGTCAGCTGCTTTTACCAATGGCGTATCATGCCCAGCGTTGGCTATAGCCTGTTGGATTTGTGTCAGATTGACTTTTTTTGAGTTGTATTTTGTTGTGATCTTATGGGTTTTGTCGTCCCATACGGCAGATTCTACTCCCGGTATCTTCGCTGCTGTTTCGATACGTTTCTTACACATTCCACAGTTTCCTGGGACTTCGAATACCGCAGTGCTGTGTGTTTGTGCAATTGTAATTTGCGCTATAAAAATAAATATAAGTAATGATGTGATTCTATAAAAAGTACGCATATGTGTATAATATACTTGGTGAGCTCATAAGCCCATTTTATGTTTTACCGTGCCATATGAGATATCTAGGTTGTATGCTGTGCTGATCGACACAGGTACTATACTTAGGATATTACATATAGATGCTCTTATCTGTTGTGATTTATGAGGCATAGATGTACCGTGCCCCATTGTACTGACAAAGGAGAATCTATTCTAAATCCTAAAAATGCAATTTAATAGAAATGTAGGTGGAGAAGTGTCGGTATAGACAAAGGAATTCTTCAGTGCGAATTCAGTTTTTTGTAATTCAAAACTGACTGGCTTAAGATTAATCCATAATCTTGTGAGAATAGCCGGAGCTACATCGATAGAGAAATTGGAATGTCCGGAAAAGAGTTTGTTGGCGAGCTGGTCGATCTTAATCTCGATATCGCTGCACTTTCCATCAGAACAGGTTTTGTGCGTAGAAGAACTAGAAGTATGTTGTTCTTCTTTTGTGCATACAGGACATAGGTCATGTCCCGCTTTTTCGTATATACTGATCGATGTTCCGCCGCAACAATTATGCATGTATACAGACCCCCCGAAAGAGACCACTGTATAAACAATACATAATAAAAGGGCTAGAAATCTTTTCATTAGAAGCAAATATAACGGAAATAAAATGATAAAAAATGTTTTGCTGTTGCAACATTATTGTTATCTTAGTGTTAGCTAACCTTTATCTGATTATTATGGTAGAATTTTTTGAACAACCTGTTGTCGCTCTAGCAGGTGTCGCAGCACTGGTTTTCGCCGCCCTTTTATTATTTAGAGTATATTCCAAAGTGATGTCCAGAGTACGATAATCTATGCTATGGAAGATTGTTCGACTTATGGTCTGATTGAAAAGAAGCAGTATTTGTTTTAGATGAATTTTATGGAAAGTTCAACTTTCCATCATCATAGCATAAAAGAGAGTTATAAACCCAAACACTTTTTATTATGCTATTTTCAAAATCAGTTATTTTCAACAAAGAATGGATGGATATCGTCTTTGTTGGACGAAACAAAGCTTATGGAGCTTATCAATTAAGGCTTTTTGGAGACAAGGCTATACAGATTTCTTTAGGAGGTGTGGTGTTGTGTGTTATGACCTTGTGTAGCTTATCTTTTATATCCCCTAAGGACAGAAGGGCCGAAGTAAACTATGGGCAGATGCTCGATGCTTCTTTGATCACCGTGGAAATTGATAATTCCGTGCCGATCAAGGAAGAAGTGGTTATTCCTCGGGAATCGGGAGAGGCACAGCAGGTCGCTCAAGATGTTCCTGCTGTAGATTTAGTAAAGTTTACTGAAGTTAATCCCACCAATAGAGCTTCGGTTCGAGAAGATATCGTAGAGACATCCGAAACGCTGTTGTCGCGAAAGATGATTGCTGCGATTTCGATGAAAGGGCAGGCTGGAGGTACGCTCGTGCCAAAAGGTGCTTTTGGTAAGGAAAAGCGGGAAGGTGGAAGCAAAGGCAAGTCTATCGGAAGTGTTGTTGGGGGAGGAGAGGATGGTGATACTCCCTTTGAGACAGTGGAGATCATGCCTGAACCTCCAGGAGGTATGAAAGCTTTTGTAGACTGGGTTGCTCGTAACTATCAATTTCCATCGGCTGCAGTCGACAATGAAGTAGCTGGTCTCATACAAGTTTCATTTGTGGTAGAGAAAGACGGAAGCTTGAGTTCTTTTGATGTCCAGCGTGACCTGGGATTCGGTACCGGAAATCAAGCTGTTGAACTACTGAAAAGAGCAAAACGATGGGCTCCGGGTATTCAGAATGGCCGACCGGTTAGGGTCTCTTATAGTCTGCCCATAAGACTGAGCACTATACAGCAATGATTTTTTCAGGCCCCTCATGGGGCTTGAATCATTTATAGGGGCTACCTGTGTTAATGGCGCGGTTTGATCTGTAGGTAGATGTTTTTTGCATCCACTCCAACTTTCCAACGTGGACCATGTTCGATGAGATAGATTACCTTGGCGTTTAGCTTTTTGTCTGATGATCTTATTATAGATACATTTGTAGGAGTACCTTCTTTGTTGAGTTCCAGTCGTACAGACAGATCATACTCCCCCTCCGTCATTTTATCGATTTCTGAAAATAGGTATGACATGTACTTTTCCCAGCCGTTGCTCGGTACGCTTTTTCCGGACCTGACGGCTTTGGAGTCAAAACCAATATCGTCCAATAAATCTTCTAAAGGAGATAGCAATATGGTTTGTGAGCCGTCCTCCGCTTTAACTTCTTTTGCTCGATATCCGGAGGCATTTATTTTCAAACTTTTCTTGCTATTGGCCGCATACAAAAATCTTCCATCGGCATCTGTCAGGACGACATTGTCATTTTGGGTATCCGTTACTTCTACTCCTGCGAGCGGCTGTTTTGATTGCTGATCCAGAATTTGTCCCCAGATTAAGTCGGTCTTAGAATCCAAGCCTAGGCTACTGAGGCGAGCTCTCATTTGAGCGCTAGACAGTGGCGTGTTGGGGTTGTTACTAACCCTCGTATCTGCGACTTTCCCTTGCGCTTGCTTTTTTTGATTCGCTGCCATTAGGCTGTACTTGTCTTGTCCTTCCGTGTTGATGATGATGACATCGCTTTCATGTTTAGGATGGCCAAGATTCAAAGTGCCTGTTAGATCTTGATTCAGTTCAATGTTTTTTTCTGTAGGCGTGTAGGCCAGGATTTTGCTTTCTTGTTCGGTAAGCTTTCTGGATGCTGGATTATTGGACGCATTCGACTGTTTCCGCATGTTTTCAGCTGGACCGGCTTGAGCTGTATAATCTGGGCTTACAAAAGATCGTCCAGAGCTATCAGCTGTTGAAGCTATTTCTGCGATACGATCATGGCTCGGGCCGACAAAGCCTGGGTTTGTGTCGTTGTTGACAGCAGCAATTTCGGTTTTTACATTTTGGTCGTCATTATTCCAAAGTAATAGGCTTGCTATGGACAGCACTACGATGGCAGATGCCGCAATCTGTAAAAATTTGTTGGTCCAGAACGGCTTTCGGGCCGTTTTTCGTGTTATTTGCTGACGTATATCACCAAATGATGGTATAGAGGTTCCATGTTGTTTTTCGACTTCTAGACCCGACAGTATATCCATTAACATTTCATCGTCATGGGCAGCACGCTCTACTTCGTGCATTTCCCGTGAAGACAATTCGCCATTGATGTACTTGCGTAGATGGGCAATATCGAAAGTCAGTTTACGCATCGGCTCTATCCATACAATTTTTTAAGTTTCTCTTTCCGTTTTGGATATAGCTTTTTACTTCGTTCATACTATATCCTGTTATTTCGACTATTTCTTTGTAACAATGTTCATTTATGAAAAAGAGATCTACGGTTACCTTTTGTTTCTCAGGAAGCTTGTCTATGCACTGTTCCAATAACGATAACCTTCCTTCTTTCTCCGAATAACTTTCTTCCTGATGCATATTTGTTGGGAATTCCACAAATTCATCCATTGAAACTTCTATTCTGCCTTTTTTTGACCGTAGATCCATCAAGCAAAAATTCTTGCTCACAACGTATAGCCACTTTGGAAAGCTCTTGATATCCTGCTTTTTAATTTTGGTTATAAGCTCTTCAAAGATTTGCATTACGGCATCTTTGCTTTTTTCCTCTTCTTTAAAGTAGCGCAAGCATACGTAGTATACCATTTCTGTATGCTTGCTATACAGTGTGCCTAAGGCTTCCATATCATCTGTCCGAAGATACCGTGTCAGTAAGACAGCATCGTCTTCAATGGAAGGAAGGTCTGCATTGTATAGTTTCATAAAATTGCCGTCAAATTACCGCTTTTTTTTCAGAGTATCAGTTATTTAATGTTAAATCAGCTTTTGCAGGAGATTTTCCTTATAAAGGAGACCAGTATACGTAGGACTCTTTGACAATATGATAGCGGTTGTTTTTGCCCGGTGTTAGGAAAGTAAGATCGCCCCCCTCAGCTCCTGGAAATGAGGTTACCAATTCTATTTTGCCCTTATGCTCAAAA
Organism: Sphingobacterium paucimobilis HER1398; assembly: GCF_000416985.1. Lineage (GTDB taxonomy): Bacteria > Bacteroidota > Bacteroidia > Sphingobacteriales > Sphingobacteriaceae > Sphingobacterium > Sphingobacterium paucimobilis. The sequence goes on along the minus strand of NZ_ATDL01000017.1, from coordinate 81,369 downwards.
GCATTCAGAATGGTGAAATCTTCCATTGGGAATTCGCCACCATCATCTACTCGCCAAGTACTCATTTCGTTATATTCGGCTTTGAATTCCTGAATCAATAGGTTCTTTCCTGTTAGAGGTTTGGTAACAAGTACTACGGTCAGGCTATCTCCAACAGGGGCTAATTGCGCTAAAAATATACTGTCCTTTTGAGCTGTCGTAGCGATCAGTTTGGCATTTGTAACAGATCGGCCGTATGTCTTTTTCAATTCGGTCACTAAACTGCTTTTGGTAGCATAAGCTACGTTGTTATGGATCTTAAGTGCCTTCCTGCTTTTTAAGAAGCTGTCACTGCAGAGCAGGACATAAGCATCACCGGGCTTTGCTTTGGCAGCCAGTTTAAATACGGCCCCTGGTACATTGTCAAAGTTGTCGGGTGTCTGTCTTCCGTTATAATCGTCTGACTCTTTTTGTACTTTAACAAAATCCAGCTTATACGACTGCTCATTAATCCAGGTATGCTTGATCTTATCGTAGTCTTCTATAGGTGGTTCTTCATCGTCGATGACAATGATTTGGTCGCGCGTGGCATTGAATAGTCCAAAGCTGATATCTCCATGAGATAAGGTATCGCTGGTTACGCTCTCTGGGACAGTCCGAAGGGTAGTGTCTTGTATTGTCGTAGTGATACTGTTTTGTGGCTGAGGATTATTACATCCCATATAGAACACCATCGAGATGATGTACAGTGGTAATAAATACCATCGGAGATATGTGTTGTTCATGAATACAAATTTAATGTAAAATGTTTTAAAACCATGGTGGTTTACAGAAGAAGATTTGGTGCGGTGTTTGTAGCTTTTTTAGAACAAAGCACACGTTCTGTCGAAATTAGGAGGTTTTTTAAATCACAAATGTGGAAAACTACCTGTTTTGTCGTATAATTGCTAACCGTTATATTCGTGTTAGTTAGGAGGAAATGATATGAAGATAGAAAAAAGTATATATGTATTATTGATCCTTGTTCCACTTTTTTTAACCTCCTGTGGCGCCAAAAAGAAAACTTTATATAGTAACGCAGGAAAGGTTGAGACAGGTAAAATAGCATCTAGAAAAGGAACAAAAAAAGGAAATCTAACAGCCTACTATGCGGACTTGCTGGGCACAGATGCTAAAGCATTGAACGCCGATCTTTATTCTTTTATTGATGACTGGATGGGAAGCCCGCATCGTATGGGAGGACTTACGCGTTCAGGTATCGACTGTTCGGCCTTTGTCGGGATGGTTTATAACGAGGTGTATCGAAAGGACTTGCCCCGTACATCCAGAGATATGGCCCAGCGCATCAAGCGTAAGTATGACAACCAGTTGCAGGAAGGAGATTTGGTTTTTTTCTCTTTCGGTGGTCGTGATATCGATCATGTAGGTGTTTATCTTCAAAATGGGAAATTTGTACATGTATCGACCAAGCAGGGGGTGGTGATCTCTAATCTTAAAGATACATGGTATTACAAATATCTCAAGCGCTGTGGTACACCTACAAGCTAGGTCTCGTTAAAAGTCCCGTCTGTCATCAAACCATTGTGCGGCGAGTTCCTGTGGCAGATCGAGTCGGGAAGAAGCAACGAGTTGCTCTACGGCAGTACCTGTATCTTCTCGCTCGACAGTTTCTATATTGTGCAAGGTATTGATCAGGTCTATCAATTCGATAATAGCTTGTTTCACTTCTGCTTCCGTCTTCGCTTTACCTATGGCTTTTAGGGCGGATTTGTATGCTTTGGTTGCGATTTTGGCATTTTTTCCTTCCCAATTGGTGAATGGAATTCCATACTCGGTCGTAAACCATATTTTTTTACGCAGCTTCGATACGGAGGAGTATTCCATCTCCCGTTCTTTAAGCAGGCTTTTAAGTTCCTGTTGTAGGATCTTACCCTGTGTCTCTTCGATGTTCCAACCGATGAAGCTTTTGAGTTTTTGCCATATTTTCAGTGCTGGCATGCCTGTTAGATCGGGCATCGTCCGTAATCCCAGATATTCGAGCTCATGTAGTTGAGCTATAGCCTGTAGATTGGTGATATTACCGCTAAGATTCAGACTTTGTATGTTTTTGAACTGCAATAAGCTGCTACAGTCGACTGCTGCCCCTATCACAGTATTGTCTACATGTACTGAGGTTACTGTCTTATTTAATGACAGGAATTCCGGTAAGCAGTAGTTGTTATCAGCTGCTGTACCGGTATCTGGAGCAAATTGTACGAGCGTAGTGCTAGGACTGGCTTTAATCTGTATGTTGGCCAGATTGCCGGAGAGGTATAGTTTTTTGATATTTTCGCCCAGTATTAATTCTATCGGATTGGCTGTAGCATGGATGCTGAGTTCATAGATGTTTGCCTTGCTGAGGTCTGCTTTCATTGGGCCTATCGGAGCCCAGTTCAGGTTTTCTATCCTTCGCTTCTCCGACCATTGGATGAAACCTGTATCATCTCCCGAGTAATAGAAAAAACGAGGCCAGTCACCATTAGGATAACGATCTGCATTTTGTTTTCCATGTGGTGTGTACATTTCGTTGAATACATCCCAGTTGATTGCGCTTCCTTCCACAACCAGTACATCGTATTTCCCTTTGGACATATTTTTCGTTCCTATAGAAAAACTCCCCTGTCCGGGAGGGATTACTATTTTGTGGCTGTTTTCTCCGGTTAGGGATATAAAGGTAGGTGTGCTTCTGTCCATGTGTGTATGAATGCTGTATTGCTCAAATGTAGGAATTTGCCGTTGATTTTTTAGTTTCTTAATTAAAGTGGGAAGGTTATGGAAGTAAACTGTGGATCGAAAGAAATTGCTGTTTTATCTTCTTGTTTTTTAATTTGGCTTTACTTTGTGACAATAGTTTGTTGAGACTGGCTTTATTTTGTTACAGGTATTGGGTGAAATTGGGTTTATTTTGTGACAATAAGTGTGTATATTTGGGTTTGCTTTTGTTACATTTTTAACTTTTGTTATGGAATTCAAGAGAGCTATTCAGGGGTGTTTGGATAATTGGAGAGGTCGTGTAGATCGAAAGCCTTTGATTTTACGAGGAGCAAGGCAGGTTGGTAAAACGACTTTAATACGTGATTTTTCAAAGAAATACAAGCATCGTATTATTCTTAATTTAGAAAAGCCCGCAGATCGACGATATTTTGAAAACTTTGATAATGTACAAGACATTGTTGAAGCTCTCTTTCTTGTTCACGAAGTTCCTTCGAAGGACATTTCAGATACCATTCTCTTTATAGACGAGATTCAAGAGAGTCCTGCTGCAATTCAATTATTACGCTACTTCTATGAAGAGATGTCAGAACTACATGTTATTAGTGCAGGTTCTCTTCTCGAATTTGCTATGCAGGAGATTCCTAGTTTTCCAGTCGGTAGGGTTGAGTTTTTGTATTTGCATCCTTTGAATTTTCAAGAGTATCTAGAAGCCAATAGTAAGACTAATCTTGCCGGATATCTGAATAAAATTCCTGTTTCTAAAGTTGCTCATCAGATTTTAATGGATGAATTTCACAGATTTGCAATCATAGGAGGAATGCCAGAGATTGTTAAAGCGGATTTGGTAACATCTAATCTATCTGACCTTATTTCTAAATACGAGAGTATTTGGGGGACATATAAAAACGATGTGGAGAAATACGCTTCTAATGATACGGAACGTAAGATTATTAAACATATTATGGATACAGCTCCTTTGTATTTAGATGAACGTGTTAAATTTCAGGGTTTTGGTAATTCAAACTACCGTTCACGGGAAATTGGAGAGTCATTCCGGACCTTAGATAATGCTAAAATTATAAGGTTGATTTATCCTACTACTGATGTGACTCCTCCGATTCGGAGCGATATTAAGAAGTCGCCTAGATTACAGTTCTTAGACACAGGACTCATTAATTATGCGGCAGGTATTCAGTCTGATATGCTTGCGATGAAAGATTTGAGTCCTGCATATAAAGGGACATTAGTTCCTCATTTGATTGTACAAGAGCTGATCTCTATACAGTTTTCCTCAACATCAATGCCTCACTTTTGGGTTAGGGATAAGGCTCAGTCCAGTGCAGAGGTTGACGCTCTTTTTGTTGCCAAGGGGTTGGTAATACCTATTGAAGTAAAGTCTGGTGCTACAGGTTCATTGAAGTCTCTTCATCAATTTTTGGAAAGAGTGGAGCATCATTTCGCAGTTCGGATATATGGAGGAGAGCTAAGAGTTGAGGATACCGTTACACCAAATGGAAAGCCTTATAAATTACTGAACCTTCCGTATTATTTGGGAACAAAGTTGCCAGAATATATCGATTGGTTTATAAGCAAAGTAGACTAATGTCAAATTTCCCCCTCATGTAATAAAATTTAGGCTACTGTTATACTGTTCTTTTTGTTTTTATCTCCACTTTTGATAGGCATGGTCAATATCAAAGGGATATGATGATTGATGTTTAGACGTTTGCTTGTCGTATTCGATGATTCTTTCTAGGTTTTCCAGTATATATTCTTTTATTGGCTTAATATTTTCTTGTTCTAAGGAATAAGGGTAATCGATATAGTGAAAAGTTTGAGCCTCGGCATGAAACAAAAATATATAATCATCGTTTGTACGCTGCTTACGGTAACCTTGAAGTTTGTAATACGGAAAATGTTTGGTAGGTCTTTTTATGATTTCAAACTGTAGGGATACTTCTGGTTTAGGATCCGAGCTGTAATAATTGTGTAAAGAGATATCATTAATAATCTCGTAATATTCTTCAAATCTCTTTAGAATGTCTTGTTCATCTTTGGTATAGCTGAACGGGTAAGGGAGGTATTCCCCATTTTCTAAGACATAGTCTTTTTCATGTTTTTTTGTTTTGCTCGGTGTGATCAGATTTCCGTTTTTGTTCATATATCCTTTGAATGAGCTGGAGGAGTTTGGCACTACAGTCCAATGCTCTTCATCTATTCGTTCTTTTTTGACATCGCGTAGTACTGTTGCATAACCATAGTTGAATGGAATTGCAAAGTCCCATTCAGGGGAGATTTTGATATTTCCCTCCTCGTCGGCAAATCCAATTTTTCCATTATCTAAGGCGATAATACGTTGTAGGTCTTCCGAAAAATAATCACTGCCATTATCAAACCACAAGGTGTAGTAAAGAGGCTCCCCTTTTCTATTATATACTGTAGCCGATGGCATAGCGGGATTATCCGTCGCGAGTGGGGATTTGTTTAGACTTCCCGGTAATTCAAAGATGGGAGAGAGGATAGGTTTAGAAAAATCAATTTCGTACGTTATTCTATGTCTTCCAAGGGGGACAATTATTTCTGTCGCTGATTTTACCCCCAATTGAATAGAATCTTTATCCGTAAAGTAATAGAGTTCTTGTCCAGATACGGAGCTGATAAAACCTAAAAGAATACACCCGATTATACTAAAACTGTTTTTTATAGACATATACGTCGCTATTTCTTTTTAAACCTACATAAAATCTATCGAAGTAGGAATGTTTGTTACTGTGGATATGGAAAGTTGGGTATAAAAAGGAACGGCAGGATTGAAGTCTTAAATAAAGTTAAAGGTGAATAGAGATGGATGATTTTTACTAACTTCAACAGTAACTTAATATGTTAACTTATGACTGACCAATCATGGACGCTATCAAGGAAAATAGGCTTTCGCTTCAGTTTTATTTTCATTCTTTCGTTTATCCTGTTTAAGAATAATGGAGCTTTCTCGTTATTGGGTTATTTGACTCAGTTTCTGACTACGCCGATACGCCAGTTATGTCATTGGTTTGCAATTCATATTCTAAATTATCGGTATGACTACGCAGTGTATACTAATGGCAGCGGAGACACCTCGTATGATTGGGTTTCTTTGGCGGTATTTTTGGCTGTTGCGGTATTAGGGACCCTGGTTTGGTCTGTGTTGGATAGAGACAGGAAGAGCTATAATACCTGTTACTATTGGTTGACAGCGATTACGAGATACTACATCGCATTTATGCTGATCAATTATGGTGTTGTCAAGCTGACTCACTCGCAGATGCCTCCTCCGGGGCTGGGTAGACTGATGCAACCTTTGGGTGAGTTTTCTCCAATGGGACTGGCTTGGACCTATTTTGGTTATTCCAAAGGCTACAATATTTTCGTAGGTATCGTAGAGATACTTGCAAGTCTCCTGCTGTTTCGCAGAACAATGGTACTCGGGGCGCTGATCACCACAGCTGTGAGTATCAATATTATGGCGACCAACTATTTTTTTGATGTCCCTGTCAAAATTGTTTCGACAGCCTTGTTGTTATTATCGCTCTATCTGCTCTTACCTTATCTCCGGACTTTGTTCAATTTGTTGGTGCGTGGGCGTCCTGGTCAGTTGCAACTACTGGAAAGGCCAGTATACGCGAGACCTTGGAAAAATAAGCTGATGATCGGGCTCAAAGTGGTGATTATTCTTGTTTTTGTAACGCAGCAGATTACAGGCTTGTTGAATAGGCATAAGCTAATTGACCACTATTTCAAGAAATCAGCATTCTATGGTATTTACCATATTGACGATGATAATACCGAGCGGAAGAGTATTCCCAAGGATTGGATGTCTATTGTCTTTGAACTCGATGGCTATGCGAGTGTTCGGGATAAATACTATAAGAAAATAGCGATAACACCAACAATAGATGCTGGTAACAAGACAATATCACTAAATAATTACACATTCGACTATTCTGTTGATGATAATGGCGATGTCTTCTTAAAGAAAGTTTTTGATAGTCGTACAGAAGTCATCAAGTTGGTTAAGCAGAAGCCAGAGGACTTTGAACTGAGGAAGCGTGGGTTCAATTGGATACAGGAATATCCTTATAATAGATAGGGGACTGTCTCATTTGAAACAGCCCTATATTTATTCCGTAATAACTTGTATTCCTGCCATATCGGCTTTGTATTTTATTTTTTCGATAAGCCCATAGTAAGACCAATTTCGGAGGAGGAATTCGTCTTCTTTGGCGACTTCTTCTTTTAGACTTTGGTTGACGAGCAGGAGAGTGCCTGCTTGCGCCTTGATACAGATGTCTATCAATCTGCGGCTGTAGAGGTGAAGTTTGTTGTCCACGTATTTTTTCTCCTTTTCGTTGTATTGATCTAGACTTTTTAGTTTCTTCTTACGTCCGTGGCCGCCTCTGGAGAACGCTGCCGCCCGTTGGATACGATGTCTGGCCGATTGTATTGCGATACGACGGTAGAGAAACTCTTCTTTATTCCCGATTTGAAAATTCTCTTTTTCAATCTGTACCGTGATGGGATGCTCAACAGCTAATGAGGCCTCGGCAATAATATGATCTTTTAGTTCCTGTTGCTTTTTAGGCATTTCCAGTGCGATTAGTAAGAAAATCTTACCTTTTACGATCTTGATAGAGCTTCCGCAGATCTTGATCTGCCCTACGAGTGCGCGCTGTAATAATACCCGTTTGTCCGATCGGTCTTTGCCAAGGTACGTTCGGAAAGGGATTTTGAACAGAGTAAACTTAAAATCTCTGTTATTTTCATCCTTATGGAGTTTGATCTGGCTACCGGAAAATGGAATGGGCATATCCTTTTTGTAGTTACGTAGGGACTTGGTACCTTTCCAATAGTCTAGCCTTTCGGTATTGAAGGTTTTTATCAGCGTCATGTTGATACAGGACAGGATATCGGAGTGGATCTTGCCCTTAAAATAACGGGACAATATTTTATAGGTCGTATTCATTCGTGATGTATTTAGTATGCCTTCTTCATCCTTGTTGCGGTCGGCTAGTTTGATTTTTACGTCATCCTGTAAGTAGATCAGGTCTTTCATCTGCTCTTGTATGTACTGGTGAGACATCACCATATTAGCTCCGCGGAATACGACATCCTGCCACTCGAATAGCGTCTTGTAATATTCGGATCGTTTTTCCTTGTCGTCCGAATCAATATGTAACTGTATTTTTCTGGTGAGTACAATAGTGTCTTTTTCCATGATTTATGCTGTCTTTTTAGTGGATTTAACTTTAGCTCGTGCTTCTATAAATATTTTTTTGACAAGGGATGAACTTAGTTGGAGTGATTCTGAGATCTCATCGAATGACATCTGAAGTTCATAGCGCATACGTAATATCTCGGCCTGTTCTGCCGAAAATTCGCCTTCTAACTTTATTGAGCTAGGGGTGTTGAGGATATTGAGTTTGTCCTGACTTTGAAATATCTGACGTAGGGCATCAATTGTTTTTTCTACTTGCAAACTGACTTCATAATCCGATATTCCACCTAGGTAGTAGGCAATTCGTTCATAATTAAAGCTGTATTGTAAACATAATTTGATAAAGTTCTGTTGCTGTTCGGAAAGGAAGGGGAGCAACTTATTGAGTTTTTCAAGCTGACTTTGTTTCTCCTCCTCCAGTCGTTCTAAATAAACAGTATCTATTTCATCCTCAGTTTCCATATCGTAACCCAACATGAATTCTTGATAGTCTTCAATACTATCTAAACGTAATAGGCTACGTTGAAATCTATTCCTAGTTTTGGTGAAGTATATACCAATCGCCGCTCGGATCTGTTTTTTTAGAAAGTTAAATACGGCTTCACTGTCTTCGATCTGCTCTCGGAAGAGCCACAGACGAAAGAAAGCCTCCTGTACAATACTCTCTGCTGCACATAAGTCTTCGGTGGCACGTTCGGCCCGATAGCAGAATGTATCGAAGTACTTTTGGTAAAAATAATCCAAACCTTTTTCCTTCCCCTCCTTGAGCAAGGAGAGGTGGAGCTGTGTGTTGCATAGCTTCATGTTTTAATTGTTTAGCGTGCTGTCAAAATAACTGCGTATAACCTTGGCGATTTTGCCGGTTTTATCTTTTGTTGCCAAGGCTACCGCAGTTGTGTGTTGTTTGCTAGACGTATTGGTATGGGGTGCTGTTTTTTTTCTCACGCCACCTATAAGATGGTGGTTGTATATTTCCTTAAATTTTACTCAACTATTTTTCGTCATATCGACCTTGTGGAGATATCTATGAACTATGTAGGGTTAACTACTTTTGCAATTAATAATTGCCCTACACATTTTGGTCATTTACAGGCGACGAGTCTTAGATATATTTACCTATACTTTGTTAATACCCTACAAACTGTGAGCATCTACAGGTGTTCAGATTGACTGATTGTAAAACAAAGAGTTGTTACTACCCTATCAAATTGTATTTGCTTATTCATTTCGTCATACCGAGCGCAGTCGAGTGCCTGTTCCGAGTATCGGAATATCTATGGACTGTCTGGTATTAAATGTTATCTCGTTAGATCTCTCTATTCCGCTGCGCTACAATCGAGATGACGGGGACAAGACAAATAAATTGTCATTAAGATGATTAAAGCAAAAGGGTTACAGTAGAAGCCGTTTTTAATACCCTACACACTGTGATCAACTACAGGTCGGGGGAATAATTTAGCTTTAATCGGGTTGTTACTACCCTACAAATAATATTTGCTTTGTTCCTTTCGTCATCTCGACCTTGTGGAGAGATCTATTAGTTTTACAGGATACTTCTAGCGTTAGATCTCTCTATTCCGTTGCGCTTCAATCGAGATGACGTGATGGGAATAAATTTTGATTACCTACAGGGTGCCCCTGTGTGTTTTCAATATAGGGTACTTAGTGAGTGGCAATACACCCTCACTCTACGGCTGAACAAGCAGCCTCGTGTATGTTGTTTAATTTAGTATCTTAATACTATGGAAAGAGGTGGTGTGATATACATGCTAACTAATGTAAACCGAACTGTGCTCTATATTGGAGTGACTTCTGATTTATACACTAGGTTGGTTGAGCACCGTGAGAAGCGGTATGCCAATTCGTTTACGAGTAAGTATAATTCCTGTCTCTGTGTTTATTATGAATCCTTTCCTACGATTGAAGAAGCCATTGACAGAGAAAAACAACTCAAGAAATGGAATCGCTCCAAGAAAGAAAATCTCATCAACAAGCTTAATCCACAATGGAACGACCTCTGGCAGGTTGTTAAGGAGTGGTAAATTAAGATGTCTGTTTGTTAAAAGCTTAGTTTTTGGGAACGAGACTCGGTTGTGTATACCCTTACAAATAGCATTTGCTTTGTTCCTTTCGTCATCTCGATTGGAGCGAAGCGGAATAGAGAGATCTATGAACTGTCAAGGAGTGACTATTATGTCGTTAGACCCATTCGACCTCACTTCGTTATGCTTCCCGATGCAATATCGGGACGCAGCAGGGTGACGGCTAGCAGACAAACTATGAGCATCTACAGGGGGCCATATACAGGACTCTATCTTTAATGTGGTTGTTACTACCCTACAAACTGTGATAATATATTGTTAGATCTCTCCGCTACGGTCGAGATGACGTCAAGATGTACAAACTGTGAGCATCTACAGAAATAATATTAAGGGTACTTAGTGAGTGGCAATGTGTCCTCACCCTACGGCTGAACAAGCAGCCTCAAATATTTTTTACCCATACCAATATGTCAAAGAGCAATATTGTTCCTATTTCATGCCTGAAAAGCATAAATGACGTGAACTAAAAATAGTGGAGGATTTTAAGCAATAATTGGTTTTTGTATAAAATTGGGCGCTAATACTGTTGCTTTACTATTACCTCTTTTTGTAATTCTCCTGCTTTAATTAGACAGGGGATTTAACGATGTTCTTATATAGTGTGTTTCTCATGATTATATATAAGTATTGGTTATCTCTAATCAAAGATAGTAGTTAATTTTATCGAAGCAAATTATTTCTTCAAATATAAATATTTTGTTTGCGCAAATATTGTTTCTATTTGTTTTGTGAGTGCAACAAATAAAGATGTTTTGATTAAAATAGGAGATGTTTTCCGTCAAAGGAGGGAAGCTCTTTCTTATTCGCAGAATGATGTAGCGGATATGACCGGGTTGACTATCAATACTATTCTTTTTCTCGAAAAAGGCAGAGGCACTACGCTTAATAACTTTTTGCTTATTTGTCGGGCATTACAAATCCAACCTCGTGATGTCTTCGAGAATGACATCGAATTAGCTCCGCTCTTTGGCCTTTCTCCTGAATCTCAAAAACGTATTGAAAAGAATCAGAAGCTCGATCATCTTGTATACGACTCCGATTTTTTTGAAACCCCGAGACGTGTCTCCGATGTGATAAAAGAGCTCGGAGCAGATAAAGCGGATAGTAACAAGTATTCGGTCTACCTGACAGGCTACTGCAAAGAAGGAGACCTAGACTATATCAAAGAGGGGAATTACAAAAAGTATTTAAAGCCTCCATCAGAGTCAGAGTTCTAGTTTTGCCTGTTTGTTTGGCAAAAGTGTTATCTCAGATCAGCTTGAATTTAAGACTACTTAGTTCAGGTTTAACTGAATGGGGACGGAGTAGGCGACTCGGACAGGAAGTCCGCGGTGGTACCCCGGAGTCCAGTCTTTTGCTCTCTTTAGTACTTCGATGGCTCTTTGCCCTGTACCATATCCTAGATCATTAATGATTTTATGTTCGGAGGTCTTTCCTGTTTTCTCAACTACAAAGCTGATGAGTAATTGTCCCGATACGTTCGCTTTAATAGCTTCAGCCGGGTATCTATAGTTGTTGCCTATAAACATTCTCAGTTGCATGATGCCTCCTGGGTATTCGGGTTCAACATCTTTCTGTGTGTACTTGTGCTGTTGCCCTAGGCTGTCTGTTGTTACTCCTTTTTCTAAAATTCCGTTATTGTACCATTCTTCAAACTGAGACTTTCCATTATGAAGGAAGCCTGTCCAATGTCCTTCGCGTAGCCCGTTGATGTATTCTCCTTGTTCTTTTTTGGTCTCATCACGTATTATTGTGGCAATGCCATTGCCATTGCTAACCTGAACGTGGCCCAATGAGTCTGCATAATAGACAAGTCTGCTGGACAGATCTCTAGGCGAGAGGTCAGTAGGGGGAGTTGTGGGTTTTAAATGCACGATAGTCTCTTTTAACCCCCCGTTCCTATAATATTTTTTTGCCGTGTCCAGTAGCCTGTCATTACTGTACTGATAGGTGGATTTTAGTATTTCATTATCATAAAAGTCTTCTACCAAGCCTTCAAAGCGCAATCGTTTAGGGTCAGCAGCTTTGACCCAACCCCGGCGCTTCAAGTTGCCATTGGGATAGTATTCACGAAGTTGGTATAAACCTGCCTCATTGGGCTCGAGGTGCAATATGCTGGTATATGCAGCAGAATCTTGGAGAGGCGTGAACCCTCCATCTTTTTTGATGTAGGTAACGATGGTTTCCTGCGCCTGTAGCTGATTTGTTAAGCCTAAAAAAAAAAAGACTACTAGATATTTACCGATAGAGAAAATTGTATGCTTCATTATTTCCACTCACCAATGATTGTTATGCACGACGTGTATACAAACATAAGTAAAATAAATTTTATCAAGCTTTGACTAAATAGCAACGTGCTAATTGCGTTTCTCTGACACAGGTTGTATTTTAAATATGTACTTTTGTGCATATTTTTTAGTTATGAGCGATAAGGCAAGAAAAATTTTTCTAGGAATCTGTATCATTGTTCCATTTGTAGTCTACTGTGGTATTTATTATTCATCTATGATAAAAAATGCTCCTTACCGATTTTCAGATTTTGAATCCATTGAGATTACGTATGGTACGCCTGGAGAGATGTTGAATACGTACAATTCTAAGACAAGGATTTATCATTATCTGACAAAGGATAACCAGGTTTTGACGGATACATTGAAAATGCGGGACAACGACTTATTGTACTTACACCGCAAAGCGATGGAGTTGGGGTTTTGGAACGTGGATGACGACATGACTACAGCACGGAAAGATTCTACGGAAGGAAAGCAAGTGCCGCGCTATATCTTAAAATATACGTACAAAGAAAAATCTAAAGAGGTGACACTAGATGCGGATTACGCCGGTACACAAAAAATGAAAGATGCCGCCAAATCGACTATTGATGCAGTATTAACGATGATAGCTGAGGTCAAGGCGAGATAAATAAAAATATTTAAACGATAACAAAAAAGGCTCTTCAATTTCTGAAGAGCCTTTTGTATGTTAATGACCTGTATTTTCTAAGTCTTTGGGATCGTGCTTGTGCTTGAATAGAATCGAGAAGGCAATTACAATCACCAAGGTATAGATAGCGAATGCTAGCCATATATGTTGCCAATCTTTTAAATAAATCGCAGAATCGAATGTGCCATTCGTGATTTGCACTCCTTTACCGGCAATAAAGTCCAATAGTTTTGGGTTATCTGTACTGGTTTCGAGCCGTGTTGCGAGACCTGCTAGGGTGTCAAAGGGCTTCGTATAATATTTATCTATCAGCCAACCGGAGACCTGTGAACCTAAGATTGCACCAATTCCATTGGTCATCATCATAAATAGCCCTTGCGCTGAGGAGCGTATCTTTGAATCTGTCGATGTCTCTACGAAAAGTGATCCAGATATGTTAAAGAAGTCGAATGCCATGCCATAGACAATGCAGGATAGGATAATCATCCATAGACCGGAAGATGGATCTCCATAAGCAAAAAGACCGAAACGTAATACCCAGGCAATCATCGCGAAGAGCATGACATTGCGGATACCAAAGCGCTTTAAGAAAAATGGAATAGCCAAGATGAATAGTGTCTCTGATATCTGTGATATGGACATGATGATGGTCGAGCGTTCTACCACTAAGGAATCTGCATATTTGGGATAAAAAGCGAACTCGCTCAGGAATACGTCACCATAGGCATTGGTCAATTGAAGGGCGGCACCCAAGAACATAGAGAATATAAAAAAGAGCGCCATCTTGTAATTGCCAAACAGTTTGAAGGCTTCTAATCCCAAGAGTTCGGATAGCTTGGCATTTTCTTTAGTAAGGTGTTGCGGTGGGCATTTGGGAATCATGAACATCGCATAGATGCCTAGAAATATGGATCCTCCAGCAGCAATATAAAACTGGTACTCGGTCGCTTTATTGCCTGTAAGATTGGTGAGCCACATAGCTGCAATAAAACCTACAGTGCCCCATACTCTAATCAGAGGAAAGGCCTTAATCAAGTCATGGTTTCCTTTCGTCAGCGAGCTGTAGGCAATAGAGTTGGAGAGGGCTAGGGTGGGCATGTAACAACACATGGCCAGCAACATCACCGTAAAGAAGCTGTCGGGATTTGTTACCTGTGCCAAATAAATGAGACACACCGCATAGAGCAAGTGAAGTCCGATATAAAGGCGCTCCGCATTGACCCATCTGTCTGCAATAATCCCCATCAGTGTCGGCATGAATAGGGATGCGATCCCCATGGTCGAAAAGATAGCTCCAAACTGTGTGCCGTCCCATTGCTTGGTACCGAACCAATAATTGGCAATGGTAATCAACCATGCTCCCCACACGAAAAACTGTAGGAAGTTCATGACAGTTAGTCTTAATTTTATAGACATATCGATGTATTATGATTTTCGTCTTTCGATCTCATCTCGGATACGGGCTGCAGCTTCGTATTGCTCATTGGCAATCGCTTTTTGCAAGGTGTTTTCCAGTTGTTCATCGGTGAGCGATGCGTATGGAGATGCTGGAGTTGGGGTAGGTTGTTCGTCCTGTTGTTCGGGAGCCGTGCTTTCGGTGCTAGAGGCAGCAGATATATTTTCCAGAAATGCAAAGTCATTGTTTTCAATAACAATGCCTGCCGAGGCCATGATAAAATCGTAAGTGTATATCGGGCAGCCGAAACGTACGGCTAGCGCTACAGCATCGGAAGTCCGGGCATCAATTTCTAGGAGCTTTCCTGCGGTGTTACATACAATCTTAGCAAAAAATATTCCGTCAACGAGGTTGTATATCAATACTTCTTCGAGGCCGATACTAAAAGCATCTGCAAAAGACTTGAAAAGATCATGTGTGAGCGGTCTGCTCGGTGTCATTTTTTCAATCTCCACGGCAATTGCCTGTGCTTCGAAACCTCCAATAATAATAGGAAGACGTCTATTCCCATTTACTTCACCCAGTACTAATGCATAAGCGCCAGACTGCGTTTGACTATATGATAAGCCGACAATATCTAACTTTAATTTCTTCATCCTAATACACTCCGTGATATGGATTAGGCTCCCCCTTTTCCAATGATACAAACTTAGATAAAATGCTGGAAATTAACAATGGCACCGTTGATGGTGCCATTGTTAATTGATGTTTTAGTTTCCTTTATGTTTTTTTAATGCCTCTATCAATTTGGGTACAACGACAAAAGCGTCTCCTACTATACCGTAGTCTGCTACTTTGAAGAAAGGAGCTTCTGGATCCTTGTTGATGACTACGATCGTTTTGGAGGACGATACGCCTGCGAGATGTTGTATGGCTCCCGATATACCGATGGCGATATAAAGATTGGGGCTTACGACGATGCCTGTCTGACCCACATGCTCCGAATGGGGTCTCCAACCTGCATCAGATACCGGTTTTGAACAAGCGGTAGCAGCACCAAGGACTTGTGCCAATTCCTCGATCATAGCCCAGTTTTCTGGACCTTTGAGCCCTCTGCCCGCAGATACTACAATCTCTGCTTCGGGTAGTGATATGGTGTCGGTAGCACGTACGATTTCTTGTACGACTGTATTCAGATCTGTCTGTGCAATATCCGGGGTGTATGCTTCAATATTGGCAGAACCTCCTGTTTCCTTGGCAGGGAATGCGTTAGGATTGACTGTGAGAACTTTTACCGCTGATTGTATGGACGCCGTTGCTATCGCTTTATTGGAGAATGCCGAAGTCTGTACTTCAAACGTATCGCCATTGATTTGCGGTAGGCTAGAGGCTCCAGATACAATACCTGCACTCAACTTGGCTGCCACACGTGGGGCTAGTCCTTTACCGCTAAATGTATTTGAAAGGACAACTACGGATGCATTTTCTTTTTGCGCAGCTGCTGTAATAATAGAAGCGTATGCTTGATTGACAAATGATTTTAGACTGTCGGTCGTGACATTAAGTACTTTAGTGATGCCATAGCCTCCTAGTGCCTGGAGTTGGTCGTCTTGTACATTTCCAATGGAAATAGCAACGGCTTCGGTTTGAAGTTGTTCGGCGATAGCCTTACCATACGAAGCAGCTTCAAAAGCAGACTTTTTAAGTTGACCTTCTGTATTCTCTATATATATTAATACTGACATAAAATTTCTAGTTAATTATTTCGTAAACTCAATGCATTCTATTGATATAGAGGCTTGATTTAGATTACCTTCGCTTCGTTGTGTAACAGATCTACCAGTTGTTCTACCTGGTCTTCATTGACTAGAGTCACACTACCTCTTGAAGGAGGAGTCGCGTAAGACTTCATTTTTGTAAGTGGATCAACGGCGATTGCCGCGATTACCTCGAGCGGTTTACTGCGTGCCCCCATGATTCCGCGCATATTGGGGATCTTCGGTTCGGCGACGCCTTCAGCAGCACCGACGACTACTGGAAGAGAGGCGGTAAGCATTTCTTTTCCTCCTTCGATCTCCCGTTCGATATTGGCCTGTCCATTGTCGATCTGTAACCCCTTTGCGATAGATACGGAAGGGATGCCCAATAGTTCGCCTAACATAGCCGCTACGTGAGCACTATTGTAGTCGATGGATTCCCGACCAGTTAAGATAAGGTCGAAATTGTTGTTCTTTGCGTAAGCAGCAACCTGATTGGCCACAAACCAGGCATCCGATGGAGCGGCGTCAATACGAACAGCGTTGTCGGCACCTATAGCCAGTGCTTTGCGGATGGTGGGTTCTGTAGCGGCATCACCTACAGTGATAGCTGTAACGGTACCACTTGTAGCGGCAGCAAGATCGACAGCTTTTGACAGTGCGATCTCATCGTATGGATTGATGATATACTGTACACCTGCAGTATTAAAAGTTGTGTTGTCGTTGGTAAACGTTATTTTCGATGTAGTGTCCGGGACATTACTGATACATACTAATATCTTCATATACTAATCTTTTATTTTTAAACCATAAATTCATTACATTGTTGCTAAGAACGCTTGATACAGTAAATCTACTGATTAACACTTAAGTTTACTTATCAAATATAGTCAATTTTATGTAAAATCCTATGCGTGCATAATATTGGTTTTCGCTCAAGCCGCGAATGGCTCTCACTTTTTTCCGCAAAAAGTAAGCAAAACCGAAACGAAGTGTAGCTCAGCGAAGCTAAACTCATCGCTGAAAATTTTTGATACAACATTCGTGCTTCCCGCTACTATTATCAAAAATTTGTAGGCGATAAAAGGAGTGATTGTGGGGTATTTGTTTTACTTAGTATTCCCTTACAAGCAAGATTATGTGATTCCAGAAGTGGTTGTAATTGTATGGGGTTATCGCGTGCTTTAAAGTATTAGAAAAGTAGTGTTTTGTTTTTTCGTGGTCTTTGGTTTTCTTTGTAGCTTATCACTAAATTTTAATACCGATGGATAGGATAGAGCAACTCAAGGAATTCATAAAGGAGACACCTCAGGATCCGTTTTTGCATTATGCCCTGACAATGGAATATGTCAAGTTGGGGGATGTTGAACAGAGCAGGTCTGGTTTTGAACACATGGTGTCGACCTATCCGGATTATGTGGGTACCTATTATCATTATGCCAAGTTCCTGGAAAAACAAGGTGAAAAAGAATCTGCAGAGAAGATTTATGAAGCAGGGATAATTGTCGCAAATAGGATGAGGAATAGACATGCTATGGGGGAACTGCAGGCAGCTTTGAATCTCTTGCGTGGCATAGATGACGATGATGATTACTAAGGCATGTCTCAGGAGCTGTGAGAGTTTTAACTCCTAAATAACACGTTTGTGTTTTTTGGTACTGTTTTTGAAAGTCCTTTTTAAAGAAGTACATATGCGGATTTTTAACTATATATCTACAGCTCTATTGATTTTGGCTCTTTTTGTTGCTTGTATCAACAATAAAAAGCGAACTACGGCAAAGGACAAGCTGGAGAATATCGAGTTATTAGCTGCGAATATAGTTGGCGCATATACCGGCAATCTGCCCTGTGTGGATTGTGATGCTATCAGTACATTATTGGAACTGCATCGTGATCATTCCTACACGCTGACTTACCAGTATGATGGTAAATCGAATGAACGTTTCGTTAAAGAGGGCAAGTGGGAAATCGACAAAAATAAGTTGATCCTGGATGGGGTTGATTATAAATATAAAATCGAAAGTGAGCTGCTGGTACAGTTGGATCTCTCGGGGAATGAAATAACCGGCGATCTGGCGGAGAGCTATCAGTTAGCTAAGATGAAATAAAAAAGGAATCTAGTTTAGATTCCTTTTTTTATTAATCATGTTCGCAGATTTCTTTGAGCTTGGAGACGACATAATCGATCTCTGCCTTTGTATTCCATTTACTGAATGAAAAACGTACGGAAGGACGCTGGCTGTCAGCCTGAATACCGGTCAGTACATGTGACCCTATATCAGAGCCTGAGCTACAGGCACTGCCCCCCGAAGCGGATATCCCCATAATATCGAGATTGAACAATAAGACATCGGCCATCTCTGTACAAGGGAGAGATACGTTTAATACGGTGTATAGGGATCGTTGTGGATCGATGCAGCCGTTGAACTGTATATCCGGAATAGCTTTGGAAAGCTCGGCGATCATATAGCTTTTTAATTCCTGTATATAAGTATGGTGCTCTTCCATATGGCTATAAGCAATTTCTAATGCCTTGGCAATTCCGGCGATACCATACACATTCTCTGTTCCTCCACGCATATTGCGCTCTTGGGCACCACCATAAATGAACGGTTTTATCTTGTTTTTACCATTGATATACAAGAAGCCGACTCCTTTAGGACCATGGAATTTGTGCCCTGCTCCCGTCATAAAGTCGATCTTAAGCTCGGTCAGATCGTGGGGGTAGTGTCCCATGGTCTGCACCGTGTCAGAATGCAAAAGTGCATCATAGCGTTGACAGATCTCCGACACCTGCTGTAGATCGGTGAGATTGCCGATTTCATTGTTGGCTTGCATGACAGATACCAAACTGCGTGGATTCTTTTGCAAGAGCTCCTCGAGGTGTTGAATATCGATGTGGCCTTCCTTATCTACTTTTAATATATCTAAATGAATCTTGCCTATTCTTTCCAATTCTTCCAAGGTGTGGAGAACAGCGTGGTGCTCTATAGGGGAAGTGATCGCATGCGTAATACCAAAGTCCTCTATGGATCGAATGATAGCCATATTGTCTGCTTCGGTCCCACCCGAAGTAAAAAAGATCTCCGAAGGGGAAGCATGGAGTAAATTAGCTATTGTTTTGCGCGCTTTCTCTATAATTGTTTTTACCTGACGACCGTGCGTGTGTATAGAAGAAGGGTTCCCAAAATCATTTTGCATAGTTGCCACCATAACTTCAATGACCTCGGGGTCAATAGCGGTGGTAGCTGCGTTGTCTAGATATACTTGCATAGGACAAAATTAGCTATTGTATATGTATTTATTTATATTTTTTCCGAAAGAGTCTATTCTTGACAGTTCTCAATGAGGAACCTGTGTCTCCGCAGCGGTCGACTACTTGTATCCTGCACATGCTGTCCAGAGCTTTCCAGAACCCTGTATACTAGGCGAGTTTTTTGCGCTTGGATCCTGGTATAAGCAGCAACAGTAAGCTGGATAGGCAACCTAATAATCCCAAATAAGCAATAAGATCTCCATATCGCGTATAGATGGTGAGCTCTTCATTCAGATTGATCTCCTGGGATAGTGCTGCTGGTGCCCACCAGGCTGTATTTTGTACGATGTCGCCGCGTTGATTGATGAAGCCTGATATCCCGGTATTGGCCGAACGAGCCACCCATCTTCTATTTTCAATGGCTCTTAGCTTGGCATAAGCCAGATGTTGATCTTTGCCAGAAGTATTTTTCCACCAACCATCATTCGTGACGATGGCGATAAACTGTGCTCCTTTTTTTATGTATTCGGCCACATATTGTCCCCATATTGATTCGTAACAAATGACGGGAGCTGCCCCTATACCGCTTTGGCTGTAAAATACAGACGGCTCTTTGTCATAACCATAACCTCCGGTAGTACCGCCAAAATGTTCAAAAAGAGGTTTCATAAATGAAAGTGCTTGTCCAAAAGGCATCTGCTCTACTCCGGGTACTAATTTAGACTTGTGGTAGAATTGTACTTTGCTCGATCCATCAATCAATACGGCCGCATTGAAACTATCGATGTACTTATTGCCGTAAGGGCGGGCTGTCAGCGTTTTCTGGTCTGCATAGATCGAGTAGCTTTCGATACCCGATAGGATATTGCCATTATGATATTTTTCCAAAAATTCGGTGCTTTTTTCGTAAGCCGGATAGGCTCTGAAATCTTCTTCATGGATACCGTTACGGTCGGAGATCGCGGTCTCTGGCCATAAGAAAAACTCCGTATTGGGTTTGGCAACACTTGCTGAAAGTTCGATGAGCTTGTTCAGTTGTTCTTCCGGGGAAATGGATCCAAACTTTTGATACGGATCGATATTGGGTTGTACGACGACGATTTCTGATGGGTTGATATGTTCTTCGTAATTGACATATTGGATCAGCGAGGTCGCTATTGGCACGATAATGATAACGGAAAGGCTAATCAGTAATGTCTGTTGCGAAAAAGCAGCTATCTTGTGTTTGTATTGCCAATAAAGTAAAAATGCAAATATATTGGTTATCCAAATCCACAAGGTACCCCCGTATACGCCTGTAATACTGTACCATTGCACCAATTGATGGACATTGGACAGCCCATTTCCCAAATTCATCCAGGGAAAGGCCAATCCCCAGCTTTGATGGAGGTATTCGTATCCAATCCAAAGAGATACAAGACCGATAAAGCTAATGCCGATAGCTTGGCGTTTGCGCATTTGATAGTATAGCCTAAAAACCAAAGCCATCAGTAATGGTGCGAGGGCGTAAGGTATCAGGGCAATGAAGAGGGATACCGCCGTGGGAAGAAAAGCATTCATAGCATTGAATACCCAATATATCGAAGCTGTATTCCAGAGAAATCCGGTCAGAAAAGCAAGCTGAAATATTTTAGCCCCTTTTTTCTCGTAGTTACCCCGGATTATATTTTCAATCGCTACCAGTAGTGGTACAAAAGCGGCCAATAACAGTATACCCGTGTAGGGAATAGGGGGCCAGGCTAGCCACAGTATGAAGGCACTTGTTATGGCCAATAAATAGTTCTGTTTCACGTGATCGTTTTATAGCTGGGATAGAATTTCTGCTTTTTTGCTTTCGTATTCTGCTTGAGAAATCAACTGTTTGTCAAATAGTGTTTTTAACTTCTTTAATTTTAGCGTGAGTTCGTCGTCCTCTGCCGGAATAGAAACAGGAGACGGGGTTGCTTGCTCAAAGAAAGGAGTCGGCTCTACTTTGGTCTCTTCTACTGATTCTATAGGACGTTCGACGATCGGTTGTGCCGGAGTCTCGAACACCGGTGCGGCAGGTGCTGGGATCTCTCTCTTAGGCTCTTCGTAGATGTCCCGTGTAGGTGCTGCGATCTTTGTAATAGGAGCCGGCTCGTCCTGTTCTATCTTAACATTCTCTAAGGCTTCTTTAATCAGTTGGTATAGCTTACGAGCCTGTACTTTGGGGATGTAATCTATACTGAGGTTTTCGCCTGTAAATGGAATTACCGTGACCTTAGAACCGAATATCTCTTCTTTGAATGCAATATCTTTAATGTCTTTCCAAGAGAAAATTTCAAAATTGGTGGCCAGCCCCAATTTGGTGAATTCACAGAGAAAGATCCGTTTGTTGCTGATCGTGATGCTGTCGGGGAGCAAGGTTACTGCTGGTTTTTTTTGCAGTGCAATATAACTAATGGCCTCTCCATGTGTCAGCATATCAGCAATCTTGCCATATATTTTTTCTACAACTTTAATGTCTTGTCCGTCTTGTATAAACTTATCTAAACTCATGTCTTATTGAATAATGATCGTGATCAATAATGTGCTATATATCTACTAGTAAACTTAAATAAAAAGCGCTGTATTCACTAACTGTCAATCAAACTTTTACCTAAGTGTGGTGTTAATGCTATTCTAAGCCCGCTACGCAAAAGACGAATTCGCCTTTTATCGGGTTGTTTTCAAAGTGTACTTTTAATTCTGCCAATGTCCCGCGCAGGGTCTCCTCGTATAGCTTGCTGAGCTCACGAGATATAGAAGCTTGTCTGTCTTCACCAAAGTAGGTGATAAATTCTTCTACGGTTTTTAATAGGCGGTGCGGTGATTCGTAAAATATCATCGTTCTTTTTTCCTCCGAAAGCTGCTTCATCCGGGTCTGCCTCCCTTTTTTAACGGGCAGAAACCCCTCAAAGCAGAATTTGTCATTGGGCAATCCAGAGTTGACCAACGCGGGTACGAATGCGGTCGCTCCGGGAAGGCACTGTACCGTGATGCCTTCTTTTATAGCTTCGCGGACTAATAAAAAACCGGGGTCAGAGATGGCAGGTGTTCCCGCATCCGAGATCAACGAGATCTGCTGGCCTTCTTTTAAGAAACGTATAATCTCGGCAACGGCCTTATGTTCATTGTGCTGGTGATGGGCAAAGACCTTTTTTTCTATACCAAAGTGTTTTAGTAGAGGAGCGCTGGTGCGTGTGTCTTCTGCAAGAATGAGATCCGATTCTTTCAATATGCGTATGGCTCGAAAGGTCATATCCTCTAAGTTGCCAATGGGGGTGGGGACTAAGTATAGCATAGTCAAAGGTAAAGATTTTAAGGAAAAGGCTCAAAAAGTAATTTTTTGAGCAATAGACTTCTTATCTTTGCGACATAAAACTCAAAATATATGTTGCAGTTAAATTTTATCCGAGAAAACAGGGACGCAGTCATTGAGAGATTGGCTGTGAAAAACTTTAAAGATGTGGCTTTGGTTGATGAAATCATTAGCTTGGATGAACAACGTCGTCAGATTCAGAATGAATCCGATGCGATTGCTGCTGAAGCAAATTCGTCCGCTAAGCAAATTGGTGATTTGATGCGTCAAGGAAAAAAAGAAGAAGCCGAATCCATTAAAGCAAACTCCTCGCGGTATAAAGAGCAACTTAAAGAATTTACCGAAAAATTGTCTCAGGTAGAACAGGATCTGAATCATAAAATTGTACAGTTGCCCAATCTGCCACATCATTCGGTGCCGGTAGGTACGACTCCTGAAGAGAATGAGGTGGTGCTGACACACGGTACTATACCTGATCTGGGAGAGGCTAAGTTGCCGCACTGGGAGCTGTTGACAAAATATGATATTGTAGATCTGGAACTTGGTGTGAAGGTGACGGGGGCTGGTTTTCCGGTTTATAAAGGTAAAGGTGCTCGTTTGCAGCGTGCCTTAATCAATTATTTTTTGGATCAGGCTGCTGAGGCAGGATATACGGAAGTAGAGGTGCCCATTATGGTCAATGAAGCATCGGCCTTCGCTACAGGACAATTGCCCGATAAAGAGGGGCAAATGTATCATGTCACGAATGATGATCTCTATCTTATTCCTACGGCAGAGGTGCCTGTCACCAATTTGTATCGGGATGTAATTGTGAAGGAAGAACAGTTTCCTATCCGACACTGTGCGTATACGCCTTGTTTCCGTAGGGAAGCTGGATCGTATGGAGCACATGTTCGTGGTCTGAACCGGTTACATCAGTTTGATAAGGTAGAGGCGGTGCAGATTGTGCATCCAGCGAAGTCGTATGAAGTGATCGAAGAGATGAGCAATTATATACAAGGGTTGTTGCAGAAGTTAGAATTGCCTTACCGTGTGCTCCGTCTTTGTGGTGGCGATATGAGTTTTACTGCGGCACTTACCTATGATATGGAGGTGTTCAGTGCTGCGCAGGAGCGTTGGCTGGAAGTATCTTCTGTTTCAAACTTTGAAACCTATCAGTCTAACCGATTGAAAGTACGTTTCAAAAATGAAGAAGGTAAGATGCAATTGGCGCATACGCTGAACGGTTCGGCTTTGGCACTGCCGCGTATTGTAGCTTCTATTTTAGAAAACAATCAAACCGAACGTGGTATTAAAATCCCTTCGGTACTGGTACCTTATACCGGATTTGAATATATCGATTAGACATTCATAAAAAAAGCGAGCCTAGGCTCGCTTTTTTTATGAATGTCTGTCTTTTTCTTTCCATTGCTGCGCAAAGGATTTTTTAGGGAGTTCGGGCAATGTACGTTTATCGCCCCATGATTTCTTGAAGAAATAGCGCATAAAGAAATTCTTAAACTTGCCTCCAAAGAAATCGAGCAGGCTCCGCTTGCGCATGATGTAGGCGAATCCTCTCCACATACGTTTTTCATTGGGAGCTGCAAGGTTTTCCTGAACAGCGTCGCGTCTATTATTCAAGAGCATTTTGTGTATATCGATCCCTACGGGGCATACTTCTGTACATTTGCCGCATAGGCTGGAAGCATACGAAAGATGTTTAAATTCTTTCATACCATTCAAATGTGGAGATATCAATGAGCCTATGGGACCTTGGTAGGTTGTTTCGTAGGTGTGACCTCCTATATTTTGGTAGACCGGACATACGTTGAGGCAAGATCCACAGCGTATGCAGTATAAGCCTTGGCGCTGTTCTTTCTTTTCTAAGAGATGCGAGCGGCCATTGTCCAATAGGACCACATACATCTCGTCTGGACCATCGGTATCGGTATCCATTCTCGGTCCATTCAGTATGCTGTTATATACGGTTAGGTTTTGTCCTGTACCATGTGAAGCAAGCAAGGGCCAAAATAAATCCAAGTCCGAGAGGTTGGGGATGACTTTCTCTATTCCTACGACAGCAATATGTATTTTAGGGAAAGTTGTGGTCAATCGTGCATTGCCTTCGTTTTCTGTGATGGCAATGCTTCCGCTGTCCGCGATCAAGAAATTAGCGCCTGTGATGCCGACATCAGCACTGGTGTAGTGGGATCGGAGTAGTTCGCGGGCCTTCATGGTGAGTTGCTCCGCTGTGGCGTCTAGTGGTGTGTCGAATTTTTCGTGAAAAAGCTTGGCAATATCTTCGAGGCTCAGATGCATTGCTGGAGTCACAAAGTGATAAGGCTTTTGGTCTAGCAATTGCACAATATATTCCCCCAGGTCGCTCTCGATAGTATTGATGCCCTTTGTCTGGAGGAAATGATTCAGCTCAATTTCTTCCGTTGCCATGGACTTCGATTTTATCACAGAGCGGGCGTTGTGCCTTTCCATGATTTTCCATATTTCCTGGCGTGCTTCTTCGGCGTCATTGGCCCAGATAACCTTCCCACCGTTACGTGTAAAGTTGGCCTCGAAGTCCAAAAGGTATCTGTCGAGGTTTTCCATCACCTTCCACTTTATTAGATTTGCCTTAGCTTTGGAGTTATCTAGATTTTTAAACTTGCTTTTTCCTTTTTCGAAGGCCACACTGTATTTATCAATGTTGTTATTGATTATTTCGCGGTGACGGAGGTCAAAGGATTTTGTCGTGCTGTCTTTTAAGAATTTCTCTGCAACGTTTTGGGCCATGTGGTAAAACTACTCTTTTTTTCTGAAAGTGTATATTTTAATTGACACGATAATGCGCTTTCGTGCCCGTTTTTATAGGTGTTAACAAAAACTCCCGCTGTATTACAGCGGGAGTTTTTGTTATCCTTTAATATTTAAGGCAAGACTCAGTTCCTCGAGTTGAGTTGGGTCTATTTTTGCTGGGGCATCGATCATGACATCTCGGCCCGAATTGTTTTTAGGGAACGCTATAAAGTCACGTATGGTCTCTTGTCCACCCAATATAGCGGTAAGACGATCCAAACCGAAAGCTAAGCCTCCGTGTGGCGGAGCTCCATATTGGAAAGCATTCATCAAGAAGCCAAATTGTTCCTGTGCCTGCTCGGCAGTAAATCCAAGGTGTTTGAACATGAGCGCCTGTGTTTCTTTGTCGTGAATACGGATAGATCCGCCTCCGATTTCGTTACCATTCAGTACCAAGTCATATGCATTGGCTCTAACCTTTCCTGGATCTGTATCTAATAGGTGCATGTCTTCTTTTTTCGGAGAAGTGAACGGGTGGTGCATCGCATGATAGCGTTGGGTATCTTCGTCCCATTCGAGTAATGGGAAATCAACAACCCATAGTGGAGCGAATTCATTTGGTTTGCGTAAGCCTAGACGGTTGCCCAACTCCATGCGCAATGCGCTCAGTTGTCCACGAGTTTTGTTTGCCGGACCAGAGAGGACGAGAATTAAATCTCCTGCTTTTGCTCCAGTTGCTTCGGCCCATTTTGCCAGATCCTCCTGGTCGTAGAATTTGTCTACAGAAGATTTGAACGATCCGTCAGCTTCGCATTTAACATAGACCATGCCCAATGCACCTACCTGAGGACGCTTGACCCAGTCGATTAGACCGTCGATCTCTTTGCGCGTGTAGCTGGCAGCTCCAGGTACCGCGATACCGACGACAAGTTCTGCGTTATTAAAGACCGCAAACTCTTTGTGCTGTGCTACGGCATTCAATTCGCCAAACTCCATACCGAAACGGATATCGGGTTTGTCATTACCATATTTGCGCATGGCTTCATCGAAAGTCATACGAGGAAAAACGTCGATATCGATATTATGAATTGATTTTAATAAATGCCTAGTCAATCCTTCAAATACGTTCAAGATGTCTTCTTGTTCAATAAAGGACATTTCGCAGTCGATCTGGGTGAATTCCGGTTGACGGTCTGCCCGAAGATCTTCATCCCTAAAACATTTTACAATCTGGAAATATTTGTCCATACCACCAACCATCAATAGCTGTTTGAAGGTCTGTGGAGATTGCGGTAGAGCGTAGAATTGTCCAGGGTTCATACGTGAAGGCACCACAAAGTCGCGAGCGCCTTCGGGCGTTGATTTAATAAGATAAGGCGTTTCAATTTCGCAAAAATCCAGGTCGGAAAGGTAGTTACGTACCTGTTGAGTGACCTTATGGCGAAATAAAAGGCTGTTCTTAACGGGATTGCGACGAATGTCCAGGTAACGATATTTCATACGGATATCTTCACCCCCGTCAGTCTCATCTTCAATAGTGAATGGAGGTATCTGTGCTTCATTCAAAATGCTAAGTTCTTTTACTAAAACTTCAATTTCGCCTGTTGCCAGATTCGTGTTCTTGGATTCGCGTTCGATCACTGTGCCTTTGACTTGAATGACATACTCGCGGCTCAGTGATTTGGCTAATTGCATAACAGCAGCATCGGTTCGAACCTCATCAAAGATAAGTTGCGTGATCCCATAGCGGTCACGAAGGTCTACCCATATCATAAAGCCTTTGTCCCTACTTTTTTGCACCCAACCAGCAAGTGTGATTTCTTTGTTGATGTCGGCAACACGCAGCTCGCCGCAATTATGACTTCTATACATTGGAATTAAAGTAAAAATTTAAAAAGTAAAAAATGAACCACTTGTCTATTCAATGCCAGGCACATGGTTGTGCTGCAAAATTATTGGATTTGGAGGAGAATAACGAATGATGCGGTATTAATAATTTTAAGATTTGGAGTCTACCACTTTGCCCCACGTTGAGCTTAAAATTGCTTGCTTTTGATCTTTTTTGTAGAAAGTTGGACTTGTTCTGGGTCTTGATTTTACAAAGCGGTCAAAATTTCGATTTTATTGATTATCAGTAATTAGCTGTGTTTTTGCCTGGTATAGCCTGTTTTCTTGTGGTATTTGTAAACATAATTCTATGTGGAAAACTTTTTTGTGGGGGATTGTGGGGGATTGTGGGGGAAAGTGTATACTTTTACATTTGAAATATAATTTAGCATAATTAGCTCAATGATTCAGCTCATCGGAGAATTCGAATGTAAGTTGGACGCCAAAGGTAGATTGGTGGTTCCCGCTGCGCTCAAACGGCAATTGCCGGATGTGGAGCAGGAGGGGCTTATTGTGAATAGAGGCTTCGATAAGAATCTTGTTATTTATACACGAGAGGAATGGGATAAACAAGCTGCTAAGATTTCAAAGTTGAATACATTTAATGCGAAGAACAGGGAGTTTGTCCGTCAGTTTATGCGGGGGGCGACTATTTTGTCTTTGGATTCGGCTGGGCGTGTGTTATTGCCGAAGGTGCTTTTGGATTATGCCAATATAGAGGGAGAGGTGGTGTTGGCTTGTCAGTTTGATAAAGTGGAGGTATGGCCGAAAGCGGTATACGATGAGAAAATGGATCTGGGAGATGGAGAGGATTTCTCTGCATTGGCTGAAGAGGTTATGGGCAGTTTAGATTTTGGAGGTTTAGATGGCTAGTGAACAGATATATCACGTTCCGGTTATGCTCCATGAGTGTATGGAGGCTTTGGCTATCAAGCCGGATGGTGTTTATGTGGATGTGACGTTTGGTGGAGGTGGGCATTCGCGGGAGATCTTGAAGCGGTTGGGGCCTAACGGGCGTTTGGTTGCTTTTGATCAGGATCCGGATGCTTTGCGAAATAAGATTGATGACGAACGTTTTGTGTTGGTTCATCAAAATTTTAGGTTTTTGAAAAATTATCTGCGCTTGCAAGGAATTAGGCAAGTGGATGGGATTTTGGCGGACTTGGGCGTTTCTTCGCATCAGTTTGATGACGCGGAACGGGGATTTTCGATTCGTTTTGATGCCGATCTGGATATGCGTATGGATCAGGTGGCTGATTTGGATGCCAAAAAGGTGATCAACACCTACTCGGAGGAAGAGCTGCACCGGATTTTTGGGATGTACGGGGAAGTGCAGAACGCAAAGTCTTTGGCAAAAACCATTGTGACAGCACGCTTGACGAAGTCTATCGAGACTGTTGCCGAACTGAAAGAGGTTATAAAGAAGATGGTTCCCCGTGGAAAGGAACATAAATATCATGCGCAGGTTTTTCAGGCTTTGCGTATCGAAGTGAATAAAGAGCTGGAAGCATTGCAGGAGTTTTTGTTGCATACGATTTCAGTGTTGAAGCCTGAGGGTAGATTGGTTGTGATGTCTTATCATTCGTTGGAAGATAGGCTGGTCAAGAATTTTATGCTGAAAGGTAAGTTTAAGGGTGAGGTGGAGAAGGATTTTTTCGGAAATGAAATCAAGCCGTTTAAAATTGTGACGCGTAAGGCGATTACAGCATCGGATACAGAGCTTGCTGAAAATAACAGATCAAGAAGTGCGAAGTTGAGGGTTGCTGAAAAGCTGCCTGTCGCAGAGGGTTAGGTTCTTGGCTGGGATTGAAAAGTGTTGGATGAGGAATTGAGCGATATATAAAGAAAAAGATGTCTAGAAAAAACACACTTCGTAACAAAGAACTGAGTGAGGATGTTCAGGAGGAGATGTCTGAAGCGGTAGAGGAAAAGGTGGAGGAGACGCAGAATTTTATCCGTACGATATTCTCTCCTACTCGGATCTCTACTTATTTGGTGACAAAAAATCTGCCTTTCGTTGCTTTTTTGGTTTTTTTGACATTGCTCTATATATCGAATCGACATTTGGCGGAGCGTACGGTGCGACAGATTGATCGGTTGGGTAAGGAAGTGAAAGAATTGAGTTGGGATTATAAATCACTGTCTGCAGAGTTGATGAAGTTGACAACACAGACGGAGATTGCAAAGAGGGCGGATACCTTAGGTTTGAAGGAGCGAACGGAGCCGCCGATAAAACTAGAGGTCTTAAAAGAAAAAAGATAGGATAACACTTAGGTGACATGAATATTAGAAAGTCCATATTGGTAAGAGTGTACCTGGCTTTCGGGCTTATGGTCTTTGGGGCCTTGGCTGTGTTTGCCAAGTTGCTTCACTTGCAATATGTGGATGGAAAAGAGTGGAAGGCGATTGCGGACAGTTTGACTATTCAAGAGCGTGTAGTAGAGGCGGCAAGGGGTAATATTTTTTCTAATGATGGTAGTCTTTTGGCTACTTCAGTTCCTGAGTATGAAATCCGGTTTGATGCGATGGCTATTCCAGTTGAGCATAATGATGTGTTTAATTTGAAGGTGGACTCTCTAGCTATAAAGCTGGCGGGATTCTTTAAGGATAAATCATCGCGGCAATATTTAAACTTGTTGAAGGATGCGCGGAGTAAAAAGCAACGCTATGTTTTGATTAAGCGAGGGGTCTCGCATCAGGACTTAAAAGTGTTGAAGACCTTCCCGCTGATGCGGGCCTTTAGAGAGGGGAGGACACGATTTTCGAGCAGTATGGTTTCGGTAAGGCAAAACAAACGCATTTTGCCTTTTACCAATTTAGCGGCACGGACTATAGGGTATAAAAATGATGAATATCGCGTGGGGTTGGAAGGGGCTTATGGCGATTATATCGAAGGAAAGAGCGGGGCGCAGATGATGCAGCGTATTGCGGGAGGGGTATGGGTTCCTTTGAACCGTGAAGTGGAAGTGGCTCCGGTGGATGGGTCGGATATTATTGCAACGATTGATGTCAATATGCAGGATATGGCGCAGCGTGCTCTGGGCAAACAGATGAAGATCTCGAATGCTGATGAGGGTTGTGTTGTCTTAATGGAAGTGGCTACCGGAGAGGTGCGGGCGATTGCTAATGTCACGAAAGATACGGATGGTGAGTACCGAGAGAAGTTCAATTATGCTATAGCGCAAGCAGCGGATCCTGGGTCAACGTTTAAATTGGCTTCTTTCCTGGCCGCTTTGGACGATGGTCTTATTGATACGAATACGATGGTCGATGTGGGAAATGGTACATACAAGGTGCCTTCGCATACAATTCGTGATTCACATGCGCCAAAGAAATCAATGATGACAGCCAAAGAAGGTTTCGAAGTGTCGTCCAATGTGGCAATAACGAAGTTGATCAACCTGAAGTACGGGGATAATCCGTCCAAGTTTACCTCAAAGTTGCATAGTTGGGGATTGAATGAACCTTTGGGCTTACAGATTCCGGGAGAAGGAAAGCCGGTGGTAAAGACACCGAAGAATAAAAGTTGGAGTAAGTTGTCATTGGTGCAGATGGCTTATGGATATGAGTTGTTGCTCACACCATTGCAGACGTTGGTGTTGTATAATGGTGTTGCTAATGATGGTAAGATGGTGGCGCCTTTGTTTGTGAAAGAGATCAGGCATTTGGGGAATACAGTGGAAAAGTTTGAAGCGCGTGTTATAAACAAGGAGATGGCTTCTAAAAGTGCGATAACGAAAATGCAGCGTATGTTGGAAGGTGTGATGACGGAGGGAACCGGTAAGAAGCTGGCGAGTCCGCTGTATACTTCAGCCGGAAAAACAGGAACGGCACAGATGGCAGATAATGCACGGGGTTATAGACAGCGAAGGTACCAATCTTCTTTCGCGGGGTATTTTCCAGCTGAAAATCCAAAGTATTCGATGATTGTGGTGATTCGTAATCCACGCAACGGGTATTATGGCGGTTCGGTGGCAGGGCCTGTATTTAAGGAATTGGCTGATATGGTATACGCAAACGATTTGTCCTTGCATGGCTCGTTTGCGAAACGTAATGTGAATGTTGCAGGTGTGAAGACACCGCTTACATTAGGCGGTTCTAAAGAGGCTTCGACAAAAGTGTATGAGGCTTTGGGCTTTACATCTTATAATTGGAATTCTATAGCACAAGGTGCGGTGACAGATACTTCAAAAAAAGGAGTTCCTTTTATTGAGGTCTCCGTACGTGAAGGGGTAGTGCCAAATGTAGTTGGCATGGGATTGATCGATGCGCTGTATACGATGGAGAATGCAGGATTCAAAAGCCAGGTCGATGGAAAAGGGAAAGTGATTTCTCAATCTCTGGTGCCAGGCGAAAAATTGAAAATAGGGACTAATGTTGCACTTCAATTGAA
This sequence comes from Sphingobacterium paucimobilis HER1398, assembly GCF_000416985.1. Lineage (GTDB taxonomy): Bacteria > Bacteroidota > Bacteroidia > Sphingobacteriales > Sphingobacteriaceae > Sphingobacterium > Sphingobacterium paucimobilis. The sequence goes on along the minus strand of NZ_ATDL01000017.1, from coordinate 49,560 downwards.
TTAGATATGATATTAAAAGAATTATTGCATGCGGTGCCTGTAATACAGGTTGAAGGTTCGCTCGAAGTGGAGATTGCTTCGGTGTGCTTTGATTCTCGAGAAGTGAAAGATGGGGCGCTCTTTGTAGCGGTTCGTGGTGTGCATACAGATGGACACCTCTTTGTCGATAAGGTAGGGGCTTTAGGGGCAGCGGCTGTTGTTGTCGAAGAGTTGCCAGCAGACCTATTGGAAGGGGTGACTTACTTATTGGTCAATGATAGTGCCTATGTCTTGGGATTGATTGCTGGAAATTTTTATGGCAACCCATCAAAGGATTTGAAGTTGGTCGGTGTGACTGGTACAAATGGAAAGACAACGGTGGCAACCTTGTTGTTTAATCTATTTGATCATTTGGGGTATCAGGTTGGTCTACTGTCTACCGTAGAGAATAGAATCGGTGACCGTATTATCCCGGCTACACATACCACACCAGATCCGGTAGCGCTGAATAAGTTGCTACGAGAAATGGTAGAAGAGGGCTGTGATTACTGTTTTATGGAGGTGAGCTCGCATGCTGTGGTACAACAGCGTATAGCGGGTCTGCGGTTTGCCGGTGGAATCTTTACGAATATCACGCATGATCATCTGGATTTCCATAAAACGTTTAGCAATTATATAAAAGCGAAGAAGTGCTTTTTCGATGAGTTGGATCGTTATGCTTTTGCATTGACCAATATCGATGATAAGAATGGAGCGGTGATGTTGCAAAATACTTTCGGGCACCGGAAGACTTATGGTCTGCAAAGTATGGCGGACTTTAAGGCTAAGGTAATAGAAAGTCATTTTGATGGGATGTTGCTGCAGATTGATGGACAGGAGGTTTGGGTCAAATTGGTGGGCGGATTTAATGCTTATAATATTTTGGCAGTATACGGCGCTGCAATTCTGTTGGAGCAAGAGACTTTAAAAGTGTTGACTGCATTGAGCGAGATCACAGGTGCAGAAGGACGTTTTGAGACGGTGCGTTCGGCTAAAGGGATTGTTGGAGTTGTCGATTATGCCCATACCCCCGATGCTGTAGAGAACGTACTAGAGACGATCCAGCAACTGCGCACAGGAACACAGCAGATTATTACGGTATTAGGCTGTGGCGGAGATCGTGATCGGACCAAACGTCCAGAAATGGCTAAAGTGGCTTTGAAGTACAGCGACAAGGTTATTATTACTTCAGATAATCCGCGTACAGAGGATCCGCTGGCTATTATCAAAGAAATGGAAGCAGGAATACCTGCCGATAAAAAGAAAAATACGTTTAGTATCTCGGATCGGAGGGAAGCTATCCGTGCGGCATGCCATTTGGCATCGCCAGGGGATATTGTGCTGATTGCCGGAAAGGGACACGAAAAATACCAAGAAATCAATGGCGTGCGTCATCATTTTGATGATCGTGAGGAATTGGAAAATACATTTAACGAACAATAATAAGAGCCGATGTTATATTACTTATTTAATTGGTTACAAGAGCACTTGCATATTCCTGGGGCGGGGTTGTTTCAGTACATCTCGTTTAGGACGGCAATGGCGGTTATTGTCTCTTTGATTATTACCACCGTCTTTGGTAGCCGTTTGATCCGGTTGTTGCACAAAAAACAGGTCGGTGAGACTATTCGCGACTTAGGGTTAGAAGGGGAGAAAAAGAAGCAGGGTACACCAACAATGGGAGGATTGATTATCATCGCAGGTATTCTCGTCCCGACATTATTGTTTGCCAAGTTGGATAATATTTATGTTATCATCATGATCATTACGACTCTTTGGATGGGAGCTATCGGTTTTCTAGATGATTATATCAAGGTCTTTCGGAAGAATAAAGAGGGATTGGCTGGCCGATTTAAGGTGATTGGTCAAGTGGGATTAGGTACGCTGATCGCTATAACGATGTATTTCCACCCGGATATCGTGGTGCGGGAGCAGGTGACAAATCCGAGTTCATCGCGACCTGTGGAGGTGATTATCAATCCACAGACCGGCGAAAAGACTTATGCTGAAAATGTGAAGTCAACAAAGACGAACATTCCGTTTTACAAAAATAATGAGTTTGATTATTCCAAAGTATTGGATGTTTTTGGCCTAGAAGGTAAGTGGCCTACTTTTTTTCTATTCCTATTTGTTGTCGTATTTATCGTGACAGCGGTATCGAATGGAGCAAATATAACGGACGGTATAGATGGATTGGCGACGGGGACGTCAGCGATCATAGGGATTACCCTAGCCATATTGGCGTATGTGTCGGGTAATATTATTTTCTCAGATTATTTGAATATCATGTATATCCCGAATTCGGGGGAGCTGGTGATTTTCGCGGGAGCATTTATAGGAGCTTGTACTGGATTTTTGTGGTACAATGCTTACCCTGCACAGGTATTTATGGGGGATACGGGATCGTTGATGATCGGAGGTAATATCGCCGCATTCGCTATCCTGATTCGGAAGGAGTTGTTGATTCCTGTCTTGTGTGGAGTGTTCCTGATTGAGTTGGTGTCGGTTATTACACAGGTTTCCTATTTTAAGTATACGAAGAAGAAGTTTGGTGAAGGGCGACGCATTTTCTTAATGTCTCCGTTGCATCATCATTACCAAAAGAAAGGATATCACGAAGCCAAGATTGTAACCCGATTTGTAATTGTGGGTGTTATCCTGGCGATTTTAACCATAGTAACGTTGAAAGTTAGATAAGATGGCAAATATTGCAAACACATATTATCCACAGCAAGGTCGCTTAGTGATTCTGGGAGCAGGAGAGAGCGGCGTTGGAGCTGCTATCCTGGGTAAGGACAAGGGGTTTGATGTATTTGTATCCGACCTAGGGGTGATAGCGGAATCTTATCAAAAGCAGTTGCAAGATGAAGGAATCGCTTTTGAAAGCGGTCAGCATACAGAAGCGGCTATTTTGAATGCAGATGTGATTGTCAAGAGTCCCGGTATTCCGGAGAAGGCCCCCTTAATAAAGAAACTGAGAGAAGCGGGTATTCCACTTATTTCGGAAATCGAATTTGCAGCACAGTATACCGATGCACGATTGATCTGTATTACAGGATCAAATGGAAAGTCGACAACAACGATGTTGACACATTATATGTTAGAGAAGGCAGGTCTTAACGTGGGATTGGCAGGAAATATCGGGAAAAGTTTTGCCCTACAGGTGGCGCGCGCGGATTTTGATGTGTACGTCTTGGAGATATCGAGTTTTATGCTGGACGATATGTACCACTTTAGAGCCGATGTGGCTGTATTGCTGAATATTACTCCAGATCATTTGGATCGGTATGATTACAAGATGGAAAACTATGTGAACTCGAAGTTCAGAGTGATTCAGAATCAAACGGCTAACGATTTCTTTATCTACTGTAGCGATGATGAAGAGACGGTCAAAGCACTGCCGAGATTTGATATAAAAGCAATGATGCTACCGATGACACAAGAGGATGTCGTGTCGGTAGGTGCATATTTAAACGAGAAGAAAGAATTAATAATTAACATACCTAATAGAGAGATATTTGCGATGAATATTGAAGAGTTATCATTACAGGGAAGACACAACGTGTACAATAATATGGCGTCAGGTTTGGTCGCTAAAGTACAAGAGTTGCGCAATCAGACGATGAAGGAGAGTATGGGCTCTTATGTCAATATTCCGCACCGATTGGAGCATGTGGCATTTATAGGTGGTGTCAATTATATCAACGATTCTAAGGCTACTAACGTGAATTCGGTATGGTATGCGTTGGAAAGCTTTTCTCCAGATATCGTTCTTCTGTTAGGAGGGGTAGATAAAGGAAATGATTATGATATGTTGCGCGATTTGGTGAAGCAAAAGGTTAAAGCGATTATCTGTATCGGTAAGGATACTTCACGCATTCATGATGCATTTGAAGATGAGGTAGAAGTGATTGTAAACAGTGCTTCTATGGATGACGCTGTACAGATCGCATCGCATCTTGCTAAAAAAGGAGATACTGTATTGTTGTCACCTGCTTGCGCAAGTTTTGATTGGTTTAAAAATTACGAAGAACGAGGAGATAAATTTAAAGATGCTGTAATGGCGTTGTAGGTTTGGTAGTTATCAAGTTAACAAGTGAAGGAGTTATCAAGTTAAGGAGTTGCCAAGGTTTTGAATGGTCAAGGCAACTCGATAACAAGATAACTCGATAACAAGATCACTGGATAACAGAGAAAAGAAAGATAATGGAACAGATATTTGCAAAACTTAAAGGAGACAAGTGGATCTGGATTATCGTGATAATTCTATCAGGATGGTCTCTGCTTGCTGTGTATAGTTCTGTAGGTACGTTGGCTTATAAAGAAGGAAAAGGGACGGAACTGTATCTGTTTAAGCATTTTTCTATTGTAGCTGTGGGGTTGCTTTTGATGTATCTGTCCCATAAGTTGGATTACAAATGGTACGCAGGTATTTCGAAGATACTGATGGTTATTACAATCCCTTTACTGTTATATACGTTGATTTTCGGTAGTTCAGTGAATGAGGCATCGCGGTGGGTTACCATCCCAGTGATCAATCAGACATTCCAAACTTCGGATTTGGCAAAACTAGCTCTGATTACCTTCTTGGCGCGTATGTTGTCACGTAAGCAAGAGGAGATTAAGGATGTGAAGAAGTCCTTTGTTCCTATTATGGGGGCAGTCTGTGCGGTTTTTGTTTTGATTGCCTGGGCCAACTTGTCTACGGCGGTGATGCTTTTTGGAACCAGTGTTCTTTTGTTGTTGATTGGCCGTATTTCCTTTAGGCAGATTGCTATGGTTACGGCAGGTGTAGCGGTATTGGGAATAATAGTGATCTCTGTTGGTCCGCGACGGGCGACTTATTTCAGCCGTATTGAAGGTTTCTTCAAGACGGAGGAAGTGCACGAGACGAATGTTCCTTTTCAGGAGGATAAAAACTATCAGGCGAATAATGCTAAAATCGCAATTGCGACAGGTGGTATGTTTGGTCTAGGACCTGGGAATAGTGTGCAGCGTAATGTTTTGCCACATCCTTATTCGGATTTCATATTCGCGATTATAATTGAAGAATATGGTACGATGGGGGGCGTGATTCTATTGTTCTTGTATTTGGCTTTGATGTACCGTTGTATTCGTATCGTAACGATGAGTCCACGTGCATTCGGTGCATTTTTGGCAGCAGGTTTAGGGTTTAGCCTAACAATACAGGCTCTTGCAAATATGGCAGTGGCTGTAGGATTAGGGCCGGTGACAGGAGTTCCGCTTCCATTAGTAAGTATGGGTGGGACATCCATTTTGTTTACATCAGTGGCATTAGGGATAATTCTGTCTGTGAGTAGGAATATTGAAGAATTAAAAGGTAAAGAAGAATTGGACGAGGTGATAAAGCCTAAAAGGGTTGTCGTCGGTACAATTTGATTTTAAGTTAAAGAGTTAAGGGGGTAAAGAGTTAAGAGATCTCTCCATACGCAATACCTACTACTCAATACTAAATACTAATAAAATGGCGCATAAAGTAATTATCAGTGGTGGCGGTACAGGAGGACATATCTTCCCTGCGATAGCAATTGCTAATGCTTTGCGCCGTATTGAGCCCGATGTTGAGATTCTGTTTGTTGGAGCCGAGGGAAAGATGGAGATGGAGAAAGTGCCGGCGGCAGGTTATACGATAATCGGTTTGAATATTCAGGGGTTCAACCGTTCGTCTTTGCTGAAAAATCTGTCTTTGCCATTTAAGATGCTGGATAGCTTGTTGAAGGCAAGAAAGATTATCAAGGATTTTAAAGCTGACGTCGCGGTAGGTGTTGGTGGATATGCTTCTGGTCCGTTGTTGATGATGGCAAATATGATGGGAGTGCCAACGCTGATTCAGGAGCAAAACTCTTTTGCTGGAAAGACAAATAAGAGCTTAGGCAAGAAAGCTAAGAAAGTCTGTGTTGCTTATGAGGGGATGGAGCAGTTCTTTGCAAAGGAAAAGGTGCTATTGACGGGAAATCCCATTCGCCGTACGTCGGTGGATATTGAAGGTAAAAAAGGAGAGGCTTTGGTTGATTTCGGTCTAGAAGCGGGTAAGAAAACTATTTTGGTGACGGGGGGAAGTCTAGGGGCGGGTACGCTCAATGACTGCGTGAAGAATAATATTGATAAGTTGAATGCGGCAGGTGTACAGGTCATCTGGCAATGCGGAGGGTACTATGTAGATAAGCTGACAGCAGAACTTGGAGGGGAACTTCCCAATAGCATTAAAATGTCTGCTTTCTTGCAGAAGATGGATTATGCATATGCTGCCGCAGATCTGATCGTGGCCCGTGCAGGAGCAGGTACAATCTCAGAACTATGTGTGGTCGGTAAGCCTGTTATTTTGGTGCCGTCGCCTAATGTAGCTGAGGACCATCAGACAAAAAATGCGATGGCATTAGTGAATAAGAACGCCGCAGTGATGGTGAAGGATGTGGAGGCGAGAGATGTGCTGGTGGATAAAATATTGGAATTATTAAATGATGCTCCTACATCGGAGAAGCTGGCGCAGAATATAGAAAAAATGGCCTTGCTGGATGCCGATGAGGTAATTGCAAAAGAGGTATTGAAATTAATCTAGGAATAGGGGATATGAACATTGATCAGATAAAGAAAGTTTATTTAATCGGTATCGGTGGTATCGGGATGAGTGGTCTGGCGCGTTACTTTCATAAACTCGGCTGTGAGGTGAGTGGATATGATAGAACGGAGACGGAACTAACCATGGCTTTGGCTCAGGAAGGTATCCCTGTGGTGTATGAAGATGATGTCACTACGATCGATGCCTCTTTTTCAGCACCATCGGAAGAAGCTTTGGTTATCTATACACCAGCCGTTCCTAAGGAGTTGAAGATAAAAAAATATTTTCTGGATAAAGGCTTCGAGCTTTTCAAACGCTCACAGGTATTAGGGATTATCAGTGCTAGCCGTTTTACTATTGGAGTAGCGGGTACGCATGGTAAGACGACGACCTCAACAATGATTGCTCATATTTTGAAAGATTCCGGTTATGATTGCTCTGCATTCTTAGGGGGGATAAGTTCAAACTATAATACGAATGTGCTTTTTGGAGCAAATAATGTGGTGGTGGTCGAAGCAGATGAGTATGACCGTTCGTTTTTGACGCTACATCCAGATATTGCTATCGTGACATCTGCAGATGCGGATCACTTGGATATCTATGGCGATGAATCACATTTGATCGAATCCTTTGAGATGTATCTGGATAGGGTTGTCGATGGTGGAAAGCGGATTGTGAAAAAAGGCTTGCCTTTTAAAGGAGATATTAGCTATTCGCAGGATGTTGAAGCGGATGCCTATGCTAAAAATATACACGTTAAAGACGGTCAGTTTTATTTTGATTACGTGAGTCATGAAGTGACAATCGCGAATGTTCTTTTAGGTATAGCGGGGCTTCACAATGTGGAGAATGCGGTAGCCGCGATTACGGTAGCGCGACTGTTGAAGATAGATGATTCAAAGATCGTCGACGCACTGGCTAATTTCAAAGGGGCCAAGCGTCGCTTTGAATTTATTGTTAGGAATGAGAAGCATATTTACATTGATGACTATGCGCATCATCCCGAAGAGCTAAGGGCTTTTTTGAGTTCTATGCGTAAACTTTATCCAGAGAAGAAATTGTCGGTTGTATTTCAGCCACATTTATTTAGCCGTACGCGTGATTTTATAGATGGATTTGCAGAGGTATTGGGTATGGCGGATGAGCTGTTGCTTATGGAAATATATCCTGCACGCGAATTACCTATCGAAGGAGTGACTTCTTCGTGGTTGTTGGATAAAGTCGATTTGTCGAACAAGCGCGTGGTGAGTCCACAGGAAGTTTTGGAGATCGCTAGGGACGAGCAGCCTGAATTGTTGGTAACAGTAGGGGCAGGAGATATCGATCGATTGGTGAAACCATTGAAAGAATTATTGGAGAGCTAGTATGAGAAATATCAGATGGAGCATGGTTTTTTACGTTTTCTTAGGTCTAGTGATCTTTGTAGGCTTAGCTATGCTTATGAGTCTGGTGTCGAAGAAGGATAGTCAACAGCTATGTAAAGAGTTGAAAGTAGTTGTGGAGGGTAAGGAAACATTTATCGACCAACAGGATATTTCGAAGATGATCGACCAGAAATTCGGGTCAGTTGTTGGAAAAGATTTAGCAGGTATAAAAGTACAACAGATAGAAGAAGCGATCGAAATGTTGCCCTATGTCTCTAATGCGGAGGTGCATCTGGATATGGATGGGACGATGCAGGTCACGGTACAGCAACGCGAAGTCGTATTGCGCGTGATCAACAAAGCCGGACGTGAGTACTATGTCGATCGCTCTGGCAAGAAAGTTCCTGTGACATTGAAATATGTACCGCATGTGATGGTGGCCAATGGCAATATCAGTGAAGGGTATAAGCAACCGCTGGAGATGGTCGAGTCCAAGTTAGTGCAGGATTTGGTACGTATAGCGGGACATGTTCGAGGCGATAATCTTTGGGAAAACCAAATTGTACAGATTTTTGTCAATGAACAGCGGGATATCGAATTGATTCCACGTGTAGGGCGGGAAGTCTTGGTGATCGGTTCGGCAGATTCTCTAGATTATAAACTTCGAAGGCTAGAAGTGTATTACAAGAATATTCTGCCTAAGGTAGGCAGTGAGGCCTATGAAAAAGTGAACGTCAAGTATGGCGGTCAGATCATCTGTGAGCGCAGGGGGAACTGGTTTATCGACAGTTTGCAGATGAAAATAAATATGAAAAATTAACAATACAGCATAATATACAGCATATGAAACCAAGAATTACAGACATTGAAAGAGAGAATCCAATCATCGTAGGATTGGATATCGGTACAACAAAGATTTGTGTTACTGTAGGGAGACGCAGTGGTTCGAATAAAATTGAGTTGTTGGGCGTTGGTAAAGCCGAATCTGCAGGAGTAAACCGTGGCGTGGTCGCTAATATTCAAAAGACCGTATTCAGTATCAGGGAAGCAGTTTCCTCGGCTGAAGGACAGTCCAATGTGGATATTAAGGTCGTGAATATCGGGATTGCAGGTCAGCACATCAAGAGTATCCAACATCGCGGTATTTTAACCAAAAGCGATGATGATGAAATAGGTAGAATCGATGTAGAACGATTGATTTCGGATATGTATAAATTGGTTCTTCCTCCAGGAGAAGAGATTATCCATGTCTTGCCTCAGGAGTTCACAATAGATAATGAACCTGGTATCAAAGAACCTATCGGAATGGCAGGGCGTCGTATGGAAGCAAATTTCCATATCATCTCTGGACGGGTTACGGATATTAAAAACATCAAGAAGTGTGTTGATAATGCTGATCTTGAAGTTTCGTCCCTGGTGTTGGAGCCTTTAGCATCTTCCGAAGCTGTATTGGATGATGAAGAAAAAATGGCTGGTGTTGTTCTTGTTGATATTGGTGGAGGTACTACCGACGTGGCTATTTTCCACGAAGGAATCATCCGTCATACTGCTGTAATTCCATTAGGAGGTAATATTGTAACTGAAGATATTCGTCAAGGTTGTGCTGTACTTAGAAACCAGGCGGAGCAGTTGAAAGTGAGATACGGATCATCATTGGCAGATGAGAATAAAGAGAATGAGGTAATCTGTGTTCCGGGAATCCGTGGACGTGACTCGAAAGAAATATCGGTCAAAAACTTGGCTTATATCATTCAGGCACGTATGGAAGAAATCATTGAACACGTATACTACGAAATTAAATCTTCTGGATACGAGGATAAGCTGATCGCAGGTATTGTTATTACAGGTGGAGGTGCACAGTTGAAGCATTTGGTGCAATTGGTCGAGTATATCACTGGAATAGATTGCCGCATCGGTTATCCAAATGAGTACCTAGCGAAGACGGATATGTTGAACAAGCAGACATTTGAGGAAATGAAGAGCCCAATGTACGCTACAAGTATAGGTCTTTTGATCAAAGGTATTCAGATCTTGGAAGATGAGGAAGCAGCTCATCAGGAAATTGTGAGTAAAAAGCCTGAAAAAGTTCAGGTAAAAGAGATTGCGGAAAAGCAAAGTAAAAAAGAAAGTTGGTTTACGAAAATTATTTCAGAGTTCATTCGCGATAATCAAGAGATTGATGACGATACATTTATCGGGAAGAAATAATTTTCAACACAGCATGGTTTTTTCCACATTTTAACAATTGTGGAAAACTGTTGTTAATAATTTGGTATTATTACATTCGAATTGTTGAGTTTCGTTTTGATTGCTTGGCAGTTCATAAAAATAGGATATTATGTCGATACAATTTGAAATGTTAAAGGAACAATCATCTATAATCAAGGTTATAGGTGTTGGTGGTGGCGGTGGCAATGCTGTCAATCACATGTACAAGCAAGGGATTAGTGGTGTAGATTTTATTGTGTGCAACACAGATGCGCAAGCGCTGGAGTTGAGCCCAATTCCTAACAAAGTACAATTGGGAGCTAGTCTTACAGAAGGTATGGGGGCTGGTGCAGATCCTGATGTTGGTGAAAACTCTGCTATCGAAAGTATCGACGATATCAAGCGGATGTTAGGAGCTAACACAAAAATGTTGTTTATCACTGCTGGAATGGGTGGAGGAACCGGAACTGGAGCTAGCCCTGTGTTGGCGAAGGCTGCGAAAGAGATGGGAATTCTGACGGTTGCTATCATTACGACTCCATTTACATTCGAAGGCAAAAAACGTCGCTCTCAGGCGGAAGAAGGCTTGAGCGAACTTCGTAAGTATGTCGATTCTTATTTGGTTATTTCGAATGATCGTCTTCGTGAAATCTTCGGTAACTTGACTATGACTGCTGCTTTTGCAAAGGCGGATGATATATTGACTACTGCTGCAAAAGGTATTGCTGAGATTATAACTATCCCTGGTTATGTCAACGTGGATTTTAAAGATGTGCGCACAGTTATGAACGATAGCGGTGTGGCAATCATGGGGAATCATGTTGCATCGGGAGATGATAGAGCACTGAAAGCGGTAACAGGTGCGTTAGCATCGCCGTTACTTAAGGATAATGAAATCGAGGGTGCTCGTTATATTTTATTGAATATTACATCGGGTAAGACAGAGGTGACTATGGATGAGGTCGCAATTATCACTGATTTTATTCAAGAGAAGGCTGGATTGACTGCCGATTTGATTTGGGGTAACTGTGTGGATGAGGCGTTGGAAGATGGTTTGTCTGTGACTATTATTGCTACAGGTTTCCAGACATCAGAAGAGCGGATTAAGGAGAAAGAAAAAGAAAAAGTGGCCTTGCCGCTTACACCAGAGGCTCCGGCTTCTTTCGTTAAGCCTGTTGCGCAGAATCAGTTTGCAGAGCGGACTGTGGACGCTAGGATGGATAGCTATGTAAAGCCTGTTGTCCCTACTAATGCTATGGAGACTCCTGTGAGCACTTCGCAGGCTGATTTGTTTTCTGTACCTAGTAAACCTGCTGGTTTTTCTAATTCTTCGGTACAGGCCGAACCTCAAATAGTTCGTCATACATTGGATATGCAAGATGACTTTGTGGAAGAGAAAGAAGAAAGTAACGGTTTTGAGTTAAAGACCTCGCCTTCAGTTTTCGAATTTAAGTTACCTACGGTATTTGACGCTTATGAAGAGAAGGTAGATCAGGAGGTCGAAAATCAAGTGAATGATATCGTGAGTCCCTTTGCTAGCACACCCGCTACGCCATCTGTGACAAGCGCAACGGTTAAGGTGGAAGATGAGGTTAATTTTGAAGATCAACTGTTGAAGACCAAAGAGCGGATTTTAAGACTTAAGGAATTAAGTATGAAACTCAAGTCTTCCAATGGATTGGCGGAATTGGAGAACGAGCCTGCTTATAAAAGAAAGCAAAAGACATTAGATGATGTGCCTCATTCTGCGGACTCACAGGTTTCTCGTTTTACGTTGTCTTTTGATGAAGGTGTTACGGAGATCCGTTCGAATAATTCATTTTTACATGATAATGTAGATTAAGCAATAGAAGTTTCTTACTGCTGTATAATAAAAAGGTCGGTTATCTTGATAGCTGACCTTTTTATGTAGGTTTTGTTTTTTAAAGAAAAGATGCTATTTTAGATGTCAAACTAAAATCTATAACTATATAAATCAGTAAATTATGGCAAGTATGAACAAATTTGAGGAATTAAAGGCTTTAGTGCAAGGATTGGAAGTGGAGGCAGAGAAGTTTTATGCTAAAGGAAACGGGGCCGCGGGGACGCGATTGCGAAAAGGGCTTCAGGATCTAAAAGGGCTTTCGCAAGAGTTGCGTTTAGGGATACAAGATTTGAAAAATAAGAAATAGGAAATTTTTCATGGTGCTAGAAAAGATATCGCTCGATATTCTTTCCTAGCACTATTAAAAATTAATCTTTTGCATGCAGTTTAAACAATTCTATTAGGTCTGGGATATTGCTTACTGCTAATTTATCAAAAATCCTACTTTTGTAAGTGCTCACAGTTGATGAGCTTAAGTTGAGCAGGTTAGATACCTCGAGGATACCATGTCCTTCAATGAGATGTTTTGCAACATCCATTTCTCTGTTGGATAGTTTATTTAGCGGATTTACACGATCCATGGAAGATTTGGTGCTCGTAAGCTTTTGTACATAAAGATCTTTTACTTCATTGGACATGTACTTTCCGCGATCCTGGATACTTTGTATGGCGTTAGCCAGTTCTTCCATTGCTGTGTTTTTGTTGAGGTAACCTGCGGCTCCGGCTTCTATATAGCGTAACGCGTAGATATTTTCATCGTAAGATGAGAATACTAGAATTTTTAGGTCGTGCTGGAAATTTAGAATTTCGCCGATTACTTTGATGTTATTGCCTCCTGGCATATTGATGTCTAGAAGCAGTAAGTCGAATTTTTCAAATTTAAGATGATCATAGACCTCTTTAATCGTGACTGCATTAGTTATAGAAACATCTTTAAATTTCTCGTTAATCACTACGGCAGCCCCTAGTCTGACTATGCTGTGGTCATCTGCAATGAGTATCTTTTTCATAAAGGGGGATGAACGTTTATATATTTAACAACTATTTAGTGTGAGCTTGAATAGGTGATTGCTGCTTACAAACATACGAAATAATCATTTATATATTTAGCATGTCGACATTAATTAATAATAAAAAACTTGCATGAATTGTCGTATTTTTGATTATTATCATTATAATTGTATGTATATTGAAAAACAAAAAAATAGAAAATTATGGGGTTTTTAAAAGAATTTAAAGAATTTGCAATGCGCGGTAGCGTATTAGATCTAGCTGTCGGTGTGGTAATCGGTGGTGCATTTGGTAAAATCGTTAGCTCTTTGGTGGACGATGTTATTATGCCTCCGATAGGTTTTATCACAGGAGGGGTGGATTTCAGTAATTTAAAATATGTAATTACAGAGGCTGATGCTGCAGCTGGGATAGAAGAAGTTGCTATCAAATATGGTAACTTTGCGAATGTGATTATCCAGTTTTTGATTATTGCATTCTGTATTTTTTTAGTGATCAAGGGAATTAATTCTTTTAATAAGAAAGAGGAGGCTGCTCCTGCTGCGCCACCAGCACCATCTAAGGAGGAGACACTGCTTTCTGAGATCAGAGATATATTAAAAAATAAATAGACTAACCTGATAAAGAGTTGTGCTGCGCTAAACTTTTTGATTTTAGTCCTTGTTAGTTTAGAAATAATACACTACTTTTGCATTCCTATTAAGGATAATTACAGGTAAGAATATTAAAAAAATATAATAAAGCGTCATGAAAAGAACATTTCAGCCTTCGCAAAGAAAAAGAAGAAACAAACACGGTTTTAGAGAGCGTATGAGCACAGCTAATGGTAGAAGAGTATTAGCGTCTCGTAGAGCTAAAGGAAGAAAACGTCTTAGTGTTTCTGACGAGTATCGCCACAAAGGCTAATACTTTTTTTAGCGCCGGTGACTTTAACTGTGCCGTTCCGGCATTTTCTGTCATCGTATGAAAAAAACATTTAAAAAAGAAGAACGACTATGTAATAAGAGCTTATTGAATAAGCTTTTTCATAGTGGTTCTTCTTTTGTTGTATACCCTTTTCGGATGGTATATACGGAGGTAGCGCTTGAGAAAGTGCAATCTCCTGTGAGTGTAGTTATATCTGTCTCAAAACGCAGATTTAAGGCCGCACCTCATCGTAATCGTATTAAGCGTTTGATCCGGGAAGCCTACCGACAGCAAAAGTCTATCGCACTTTATCCTTGCATGGAGTCTAAATCTTCGGGTCTGTTGCTCGCGATACAGTATGTGGGAAAGGAAGAAGTACCCTTTGCTACGGTGTGGACAAAAATGGAAAAAGCACTAGCACAGTTGATCAATGAAAATAATCAATAGTATCGGTTTGTTTGCAGTGAAGATTCTGCAAGGAATCTTTTTGTTGATTATACGATTTTATCAGCTTTTTATCTCTCCATTGCTAGGAGCAAACTGTAGATATACCCCAACTTGTTCGCAATACGGTAAGGAGGCTATCCTTAAATACGGACCTTTTAAGGGTGGTTGGTTAGCAATCAAACGTATCGCCAGTTGTAATCCTTGGGGAGGACACGGGCATGATCCTGTGCCCTAAATTTAACCTGTTTTCAGAAAGTATCATTCTATGTGTAGCTATATATTGCAAATTGACACAGCGACTGAAGTTTGCTCGGTCTCGCTCAGTAACAACGGAAAGCTTTTTGCCGAGCTCACGGCAGAGGAGCGGAATATGCATGCCTCAGGCCTTACCGTTTGTATCGATAGATTGTTGAAAAGTGTGTCGTTGGATTATGCAGACCTTTCCGCAGTAGCTGTCAGTATGGGGCCTGGTTCTTATACAGGGCTTCGAATTGGCGTGTCTACAGCAAAAGGATTGTGTTATGCATTGGATATACCTCTGCTTGGTGTGAATACCTTAGAAAGCATGTACGAAGGTTATATTGCGAAGAATGAAACTAAAGATAATCTTGTTTATATCCCTATGTTGGATGCAAGGCGGATGGAAGTATATATGTCGGTATTTGATGATCAAAAGAATTGCTTGCATAAGACAGAAGCGGTTATTGTAGACGCAGATACGTTTGATGTTTTTGCTCCAAAAAATGTTGTACTCTTCGGTTCTGGAGCAAATAAGTTCCAAGAACTGTTTGAAGGTAGCGCGCAAGTGAAAATAGATACAGAATACCAACACTCGTCCGCTTACTTAAGCACGATTGCATTCCAGAAATTTCAAAATAAGGAGGTTGAAGAATTGATTTATTTTGAACCCTTCTATCTTAAGGAGTTTGTGGCGACGGTGTCTAAGAAGCTTATTTAAGTTATAGCCATCTTTTTCGTTTAAACCAGTAATAGATCAGTACGGAGAGTAGGGCCATGATGATCAATATACCTGCGTAACCGTATTCCCATTCCAGTTCAGGCATATTTTCGAAATTCATTCCATAGACACCGACGATAAACGTCAAAGGCATAAAGAATACGGATATAATGGTCAGCGTCCGCATGATTTCGTTGGTATGGTTGGACTCGATATTGAAGTAGATGTTCAATAATTGAGAGGTGTTTTCAGAGATATTGCGATAGAGTGTGCTGGTTCTTGAAAATAAATCCCTCAAATCCTGTGTATAGATGTTTTTGTACTCTGGCATATGGAAGTAATCCACAATATCTTTGTAAAGTGTGAGCACGCTTCGGGTGACATCAATCTGTCTTTTGATATAGTATAATTTTTTTAAGAAGGGTTTTCTTCGGTGGTGCAGGAAAACAATCTCTTCGTATTCATCAAGTTGCATAGCCATTTTTCCTAAGACTAGATCTTCAAATGTTTTGAGGGTATCCGAGACTAATGCATTGACTAGTGTTTTGCTGGATTGTAGTCGCTTGTGGGTACGTTCGATTGTTTTAAGACGCTCGAGAAAGTCGATTTGATTTCGATGTACGGTGATTACGACATTTTCATTGTAAAACAAGGATATGCGATCGGTGACTTCTACAAGAGAGTCTGATTCTTCGTCAAATTTATTCGGAATAGATCGTAGTATCAGGAAGTGGTAGTTCTCGAATTCCTCAATTTTTGGCAGGTGGCCTGTTTCTAAACAATCTTTTATAGAGGCATCATTAAGTTTGTATTTTTCCTTCAGCTCCGTGAAATCTTCTATTTTTGGATTGGATATGTCAATCCATTCAAAACTGCTTTCTGGATTCTGGAGGATATATGTTACCATAGGTGATTGCTTTAATTTTGTATTAAAGTAATCATATTGGTTTATATTATCAAGAATGAATGAGTTTCCGCCGACTACAAGTGGAGGCACGTATAAAACAAAAGAGGGATTCAAACTTGATTTGAATCCCTCTTTATGGTGTTTTTTTTCCCTATTTCTTTTCAGCAGGTTTCTTTGCGCTGTACTCTTTGTTCAACGCTTCAACTACCTCTTTTGTGATATCTAATTTTGAATCTGCATAGATTACAGCAGGATTTGTTTTAGAATAAGTCAACACGAACTGATATCCTTTTTCTTCAGCGTGTTTTTTCAAATATTCAGTAATTGCGTTATAGACTGCATTGAATTCTGTTGCTTCGTCTTGTGCTAGGGATTGAGAAGCATTTTGGTCTAATCTTCCTAGTTCATCTTGCTTGCGTGCTAATTTTTCTTCGGTAGCCTGGCGGTCGGAAGCACTCATTGTAGCTGCTTTTTGTTGGTATTCTGCAACTTCTCTTTGGAACGCCTGTCCTTTAGACTGTAGGTCTGATTGAGCTTTCTTTACTTTAGCCTCAAGTTTGGATTTGATGTCCTTGAAGTATACATATTTCTCAGAAAGTGTATCTGAGTTTACATAGACAATTTTCTCTTGAATTTTGACAGGAGAGGCAGCTGCTGTGCTATCATTTTTAGAAGCTGGCGCATTGGATGCATTTTGATTACATGATGCAACCGATGCTACTAATATTAATCCTAAAGTAACTTTTGATAAGTTTGCTAAAATTCTATTCATTCTTTTGTCTATTTTGATCTTTTTGTATGCTTCTGTTTACAACGTTCTATAGGGCTTTATTTCAATCATGAGAGGCTTATGGGCCGATGTCTTTATGTCCTTTTCTCGTTGGAAAAACAAACCTACTATAAAAAAATTACAAATCCATCTTTTTCGCTTTTTTGTCCGTAAAAAAAGTGTATTTGCGGTTATTTTACCCCTAGAACCACTTGCTTAAGTGCCTAATTTTTATTAACTTTGAGAGTTGATTTTTTCTGTTATTAATATATTACATGAGCGAAGAAAAAAAGAATCCTACAACGTATTCAGCTGATAATATCCAGGTATTAGAGGGGTTGGAAGCGGTACGTAAACGTCCATCCATGTATATTGGGGACACAGGCCCCAAGGGTTTACACCATTTAGTTTACGAGGTTGTTGATAACTCTATTGATGAGGCTGTTGCAGGTTACTGTAATGATATCCATGTAACTATCCATAAGGACAACTCAATTTCTGTAAGAGATAATGGTAGGGGTATTCCGACGGGTATAAATAAAAAGGAAAATAAATCCGCATTGGAGCTCGTCATGACGGTGTTGCACGCCGGTGGTAAGTTTGATAAGGACACGTACAAAGTATCCGGGGGACTACACGGTGTGGGGGTATCCTGTGTGAATGCTTTGTCTATATACCTGAAAGCAGAAGTACATCGTGAAGGAAAAGTATTCAACCAAGAGTATGAAAAAGGTAAACCGATGTACGATGTCAAAGAAGTAGGTACTTCAGATATTACAGGTACTATCGTGACATTCAGACCGGATCCAGAAATTTTTACACAGACCATTGTTTATAACTATGATACGTTGGCAAATCGCCTACGTGAGCTTGCCTTCTTGAATAAAGGTATTACGCTTACTTTGGTCGACGAGCGTGAAACGAATGAAGATGGTACAGAGAAGAAAAATGTATTTTTATCGGAGGGAGGTCTTCAGGAGTTTGTCAAGTTTTTGGATGGTACACGTTCCCCATTAATTCCTGATCCGATCTATCTAGAAGGTGTTAAACAAGGAATTCCTGTAGAGTTAGCATTTCAATACAATGATACCTATTCGGAAAACGTACACTCGTATGTCAACAATATCAATACGATAGAGGGTGGTACGCACGTTGCAGGATTTCGGAGGGGATTGACAAGAGTGCTGAAAAAATATGCAGATGAGTCGGGCTTGTTAAAGAATTCGAAAGTTGAGGTGACTGGAGATGACTTTAGAGAGGGATTGACAGCCGTTATTTCTGTAAAAGTTGCAGAGCCACAATTTGAAGGTCAGACTAAGACTAAATTGGGTAATACGGAGGTCATGGGTGCGGTAGATGTTGCGGTAGGGGAGATCTTAGGGGTATATTTGGAAGAGAATCCAAGAGAAGCTAAAGTTATCGTTCAGAAAGTAATTATAGCTGCCCAAGCGAGAGCTGCTGCACGTAAAGCACGTGAACTCGTGCAGCGTAAGACGGTGATGAGTGGGTCTGGGCTTCCAGGAAAACTGGCTGACTGTTCAAGTAATGACCCTGCTTTATGTGAGATTTTCTTTGTCGAGGGAGATTCTGCGGGTGGAACGGCTAAGCAAGGACGTGATCGTAATTATCAAGCTATCATGCCACTGAGGGGTAAGATCCTAAACGTAGAGAAGGCTATGGAGCATAAGATTTACGAGAGTGAAGAGATCAAGAATATGTTCACCGCTTTGGGCGTATCTGTGGGTACCGAAGAAGATCCAAAGGCATTGAATACGGCAAAGCTGCGCTATCATAAAATTATCATTATGACGGATGCGGATGTCGATGGTAGCCACATTGCTACTTTAATTTTGACGTTCTATTTCCGATATATGCGCCAATTGATCGAGAAAGGTTATATCTATATCGCTACTCCGCCGTTGTATTTGGTGAAGAAAGGGAAAGAGTCTGAATATGCATGGACCGAAGATCAACGATTGGCAGCGATACAGCGCTTGAAAGGTACTGGTAAAGAAGATTCTGTACATGTACAGCGTTATAAAGGACTTGGAGAGATGAACGCGGAACAGTTGTGGGAAACTACAATGAACCCTGAAAAACGTACGTTGCGCCAGGTAACAATAGAGAATGCCGCAGAATCTGATCGTGTGTTCTCTATGTTGATGGGAGATGAGGTTGCTCCTCGAAGAGAATTTATCGAGAGAAATGCAAAGTATGCCAAGATAGATACGTAGCAGAAACTCTATTCAGCAAGGATATGTTAAGCCAGATGGTACTAAACCATCTGGCTTTTTTTGTGACTTTTTTGACAAGAGTCTTGCTAGATTGCAAAATAAGATTTTTAAATTGATTTTATTTTATGTAAATTGGTGAAAACCAATTAATTGCTAATCTTATGAAGGGAGGTGTAATACTACTCTTATTGCTTCTATGCATTACTGCGCATTCTCAACGTTTCTATGGTGCTTCTCTACAAGGTATGGGAAATACGGGATTGGCTTTACCTTCTGTGTACGGCTTAACTGCCAATCCTGCTGTGGTGGCAAAGCTGGAAAGGCCACAGGTTGGTATAGGTTACCAACCTCATTTTTTAACACAGGATATACAGGCGCATGCTCTCGTAGCATCGCTACCTCTGCGTAAATACAATACCCTAGGATTAACTATCAATAACTATGGTTTGAAAGGTACCTCTTCTTTACTTACGGTAAGGGCTGTCTATGTTCGTGCATTTGGTGATTATTTTTCCACTTCGGTATCGACCAATTATCACCAATATCATGTCGAAGGCTACGGTGGAGATAATGCTGTTTCGATGGATTTAGGAGCTCATTTTACTTTTACTAAAGCAATGGCGATAGGGCTGTTGCTGCGTAATATTTCTTTTTCCCGTTTTGACGACACTATAGACCAGTCTATCGCTAGAGAGATCGGTATGGGATTGTTATATCATATATCTAAAGAGGTCTTGTTTACAGCGGATGCTTATTATACTGCATTGGGTGAGATAGATCCTCGGTTTGGGATTGCCTACTCCATAGATAAACTGGTCGTCCTAAGAGGAGGGGTCACCCTAGTGCCCATGCAATATTTTACGGGAGTTGGCATGACACTTGGAAAATTTTTATGTGATATATCTTCATCCTTTCATACACAATTAGGAGCTTCTCCTCAAGTATCCTTGGTTTATGGTTTTTAGAATATTGGCAATCATATTGGGGATAGGTGTATATCCCGCGCTTTCTTTTGGGCAAGAAGAAGAACGTGTCGATGAGCTCCTGTTGGAGCAGATTCAAGAAGAATTAGGAGAAGAGGTCGATATTAGTGAAATATCAGAAAAGTTGCATTATTATTTGAGAAAGCCGCTCAACCTGAATACCGCTAGTGAATCTGAATTAAGTGTACTTTTTTTTCTTTCTCCACAGCAGGTAGATAATTTGATCTTTCATCGTTCTAGGTCAGGGGATTTTGTCAGCGTGCTCGAACTTCAAGCGATCAAAGGGTTTGATGCTGAAACTATCCAGCGCCTACTTCCATTTGTTTATATTGCTCCCCCAACTTCTTTCAGAGGATTGAGTTTAAAAAAAATGATGGAAAAAGACGAACATATGCTAATGATGCGTTATGGACGTCAGCTACAGCTTGCTACTGGCTATCGAATACAGGAAGAGAGTAAGAGCAGATATCTCGGAGATGCTAATCAATATGCACTTCGCTATCGATGGAACTACGATAATCAAATACGCGTTGCATTGAATATGGAAAAGGATGCAGGGGAGCCATTTTTTAGAGAAAAGCAGCGTTATGGTTTTGATTTTTATTCAGGGCATCTCGAGGCGCGGAATTTAAGTAAGTATGTCAAGAAACTTGTGATTGGAGATTACGCCCTACAGTTTGGGCAGGGACTTGTTTCGTGGAATGGCTTGAGCTTCGGTAAAGGGGCCTGGATCGGCAGCGTCGCTCGACAGGGACAGGGACTCGTTCCGTATTCTTCGATGAACGAAAGCAACTTCCAGCGGGGTGTTTCGGCTGCTATAGAAAAGGGAGCGATGAGATGGATTCCGTTTGTGGCTTATAATAAGCTGTCCGGAAAGGTGGAAACAGAGGATGGCAGTCGCATTATTTCTACGATAAGCCAATCGGGATTGCATCGGACTGCTACCGAGCAGTCTTATCGAAAAGCAATAGGACAAGTCGTTTATGGAAGTAATTTGGCCTATCAATATCAGCGTTTGAAGCTCGGGATTACTTACATGGGGATGACCTATGATGGCGTGCGTATAAAAGGGAGCGATATGCGGCAGCTATTTGATTTCCAGGGTAATAGTTTGCATGTGGTTGGTGGACATTATAATTATTCCTTTAGAAATTATTATTTTTTTGGAGAAACAGCATACAGTTTTGGAGGTGGTTGGGCTACCAACAATGGATTGATTGCTAGTTTGCATTCCAAGCTTTCTCTTTTTGTTGATTATAGAAATTATCAACGTGACTACCATAGTTTCTATGGGCAGTCACTAAGCGAAGGCAGTCAGATCGCCAATGAGAAAGGCATATATGCTGGAATGGTATACCATCCGAGTAGAAAGATTGAATGGGTAAATTACTTTGATGTTTTTCATTTCCCGTGGTTGAGATATCGTATCGATGCTCCAAGTGCAGGTACAGATTTTCTGAGTCAATTTACTTATACCTGGTACAAAATCGGAAAATTAACATTCCGCTACCGACATCGCCTCCGACAAGAGAATCTTGCATTAGACACACGACATACAAATGTGTTGGCAGATGTCAATCGTGACCAATTTCGTGTTGATTTTCAATATAAACTAAGTGATAGTTGGCGGATTCGCTCACGCGTGGAAGTGATGCTTTTTGAGAAGGAAGGAGTCGATGGAACGAATGGTTTCTTATTTTACCAGGATGCTTTTTGGCAAATGAGAAAGCCTCGGCTCCAGTTCAATATACGTGCTGCTTACTTTGATACGGAGGGGTACGATACAAGGATCTACGCCTATGAAAATGATGTGCTGTATGCCTCCGGTTTTCCAATGTATTATGATAAAGGGATGCGGAGTTATCTGAATGTACGTTATAAAATTGTTAAGAATCTAGATCTCTGGGCTAGGTATGCGATGACATATTATTTTGATCGAAATGATATTGGTGCAGGCCTGGAATTGATTTCAGGTAAGGTAAAGTCGGATGTGAAAATACAGGTCAGATGGCAATGGTGAAAAATAATCTCCTCGGTTTAGAGTTTCCAAAGATTCCTATGCTTAAACCCTTTTTGGCTTTTGTGCTAGGTGTTTATATAGGATATTACCATAGAATGGATTCTTTTATGCATTGGTATTTAGTTGTATTTTCTTTTTTTGTATTACAGTGCCTGGGATTTTTTAAACGAAAGCAAACTTGGGGAAGGTTATTGTTTGTCTTTGCCTTTTACAGCACTTGGTGCTTACTGGGGATGTGGTTGACCTTACGGACAATGCCGTCTTATCAGCCGTCACATTTCTCGAATTTTGTGGGCAAGAGTCTTTTGGTCGTGGTGGACGATGAACCTCAATTGCGCGGTAAAATGCTGCGGTTTCCAGTAGTGGTGAAAGCAGTAGTAAGCGATACAGGCAAGACACGTACAGTCGGTAAACTGATGATGACCATAGGCATAGATTCTGTAGCAATGCCAAAAATCCAGTATGGTGATATGCTGCATGTAACAAATAATGTAAAGGAAGTAAAAAAGCCGTCTAATCCCAACGAATTTAATTATCGAAATTACCTGGCAACAAAAGATATTTGGCATCAATGCTTTTTAGCTTCTGACGAAGTCATCAAAATCGATGTAGGCAAAGGGAATGTTATTTTGGCGAATGCGCTTTCATTCCGGGAGCAAATGATGGAAAAATTTTCACTGTATATTGAAGACGATAGAGCATTACAGCTGGCGGTCGCATTGATTTTTGGTTATCGTTCGGAGATGGATGAGCAAATGGTTAAAGCATTTACCAATACAGGGACGGTTCACATACTGAGTGTTTCTGGTTTGCACGTAGCGATGGTGTTTGGAATTTTGACCTTGTTACTGAAATGGATGGGATATTTTCCATATGGGCGCCCCCTGCGCAGTGTGCTTATCGTCAGTGCAGTCTGGTTTTATGTTGTTCTCACTGGAATGAGTCCCCCCATACTTCGTGCAGGAATTATGATTACGTTCTTTATTGTTTCATTTACTGTCAGCCGACAGCAAGTAACGTTGAATACCCTGTTTGCGTCTGCACTTTTTATCTTGTTGTTATTTCCCAAGAGCTTATTTGATATTGGCTTTCAGCTGTCTTATCTTGCCGTATTGGGAATTCTTCTCTTGCAGCCCTTATTGAAAAAGCTCTATCTGCCCACCATCAGATGGTGGAGTTGGATTGTCGAGTATACGTATATCTCTATAGCAGCTCAATTGTTTACATTACCTGTTATTCTATACTATTTTGGACAATTCCCTACTTATTTTATTCCAGCCAATTTGTTTATAGCCTTGCCGAGTACCGGAATTATGTATTTGGGAACATTGCTGGCATTGTGTCCTTTGGAAATAATCAATACTTATGTAGGAGTCGTCTTAGAAGCATTGCTGCAATTTTCTGTATATGGGCTAGCGTATTTGGAAAGACTGCCTTATGCGGTGCTGGATGGGATTATATGGAGTCAAATTCAAGTTGTTCTGGCGTTCTTAATATTGATAGCAATGGTATGTGCGTGGAATTATAGGTATAAAAAGGCTCTTTTTATGGCGATGGCCTGTCTGTTGATGTTTTCGGTTTTTGGCAGTCTTCATTATGTTCAAAGGTCAACGTACAGCGGGTATCGCATTTATAATGTTCGTTCGCATTTGGCCATTGCACAAATAAAAAAAGGGAAGGCCGTGTTGTATACTACTTTTGATTCATTGAGTCATAGTGGTAGTCGTTTTTCTATACTGCCGGACTTATGTCGGTTTGTTCCGCTGGAACATATTCAATATAAGAAATTGGTAGCAGAGGAAAGGCAAAATCACATCTTGTCGTTAGGAGATAAAAGAATACTGATTCTGGAGACAGGACTACTTGATACCTTATCTGACGTGGATATGGTCATCTGGCGTAAAAATAATAAAAATATTATTGAAAGTGTTGTAGAAAAACTTGGTAGAGCCCCACTTTTTTTGTTCGATGGGAGTAATGCAGATAGAACGATTGCATCTATTTATTCGGATACGGATAGTCTTGATGTCCCGATGTATATACTCAAAAATAATTTTGCTTATGTTTGGGATGGAGAATAAGAAATGGTACAAAATAGTCTTTCTATATTAAAGCAGTATTGGGGATACGATGGTTTTCGTCCTTTACAGGAAGAGATCATTTCATCCGTCTTAAACGGAAGGGATACGCTGGCTTTGATGCCTACGGGGGGAGGCAAGTCGATTTGTTTCCAAATACCGGCGCTGATGCAAGAGGGAATTTGTGTAGTGATTAGTCCTTTGATTGCATTGATGAAAGATCAGGTAGAGCAACTGCGCGGTAGAGGGATTGAAGCTATAGCTATTTATTCTGGTATGGGGTACCGAGAAATTGATATAGCATTGGATAATTGCATATTCGGTAAAATCAAGTTTCTTTACCTGGCTCCTGAGCGATTGTATTCCGATCTGGTCAGGGAGCGGCTTCGTTACATGAAGGTCAATCTTTGGGCTATCGATGAGGCACACTGTATATCGCAATGGGGGTATGATTTTAGACCTTCTTATCTACAGATAGCTCAACTTCGAGAATTACATCCTAAAGTTCCTTTTTTAGCAGTGACAGCAACAGCAACGCCCAATGTTGTTGTCGATATCCAAGAGCAGTTGGGGTTTGTGAGTCCCCATGTTTTGAGCCGTAGCTTTGCGCGCGTCAATCTAGGATACATGGCATTGGAAGAGGAAAATAAGATGAACCGGATGTTGCGCATTGTCAAAAAGGTAGGTGGCACAGGTGTTGTATATGTTCGTAATCGAAGAGAAACACAGGAAGTGGCTCGGTTCCTGCTGAATCATGGTGTCCCCGCTGATTATTACCACGCGGGGTTGGGAATGAAGGAGCGTTCGGCAAAACAGGATGCTTGGAGTTCGAATAAGATGCGGGTTATCGTAGCAACTAATGCATTTGGTATGGGAATCGATAAGTCCGATGTGCGTTTTGTCATTCATTTGGATATTCCCGATTCGTTGGAAGCTTATTACCAAGAGGCAGGACGTGCAGGGCGTGATGAAAAGAAGGCATTCCCTGTTCTTTTGTACCAACAGGCGGACCGAGACCGTCTGTGGACAAATTTGGAGAGCAGCTTTCCTGAAGTTAGTTTTATCCAACAGGTATATCACTATCTGGCAAATTATTATCAGATCGCTTATGGATCTGGTCAAGGTTTGTTTTTTGATTTTGATATTGTCGAGTTTAGTAAGAAATATACACTAGATCTGCTGCAGACCCTCAGTGCGTTAAAGTTCTTGGAGCGTGATGGATGGCTCGCATTATCAGAGGCAGTCTATATACCTTCCCGACTAAAATTTGAAATAGATTTTCAGGAACTGTATAAATTCCAGGTACAGTCGGCTAAATATGATCCTATAATCAAAGCGGTGTTGCGTACCTATGGAGGTGTCTTTGATTTTTATGTGCCCATCAACGAGTACGAGTTTGCGAAAAAGCTGAAACTGCCCTATGAAGTGATCGTAGAACTGTTGCAGGGCCTGGAAAAACAACAGATCGCATCCTATTTAAAAAGTACGGACAAACCCCAACTTCAGTTTTTGCAAAGTCGTGTTGATTACAAAAACTTGTATATCGATACTGATTTTTTGAGAGAACGTCGGCAGATAAAGGAGCGTCAGGTCAAAGCAGTGTATGCCTATCTAGATGAGGGAATGTGCAGAAGCCAGGCTTTGCTTTCTTATTTTGGCGAGCTTGAATCTGCGGTGTGCGGTGTATGTGATCTCTGTTTGAGCCGGAATTTTAAAGAAGAACAGGAGCTGAAGATCGAGCAAGAAGTCAGGGTGCTGTTGCTTGAAAAAGCATTAGCACTCCATGAACTCATTGACGCTATCCCGGTGTCGGATGAGAATAAGCGAATTCAAGTATTGCGTAGATTAGTGGATTTGGAAAAGGTTGAGCTGCGCGATTCGCTTTATTATTGGATCGCACATTAAGTGTTGTTCTGGAGCGAAAGGTCTCAAAAAGAAAGTGTTAAAGGTTTTCTGTTGTCAAAAAAAAGTGATAGCTTTAACTGTAACCAAATAAACAGTTTATGGAGAACCTTATCATTTACCTGCCCGCTGCCCTTGCTGTGCTCGGTCTATTATTTATGTTATCCAAATCAAGTTGGGTAAAAAAACAAGATTCGGGTGAAAGCCGGATGCAAGCCATTTCAAGGAGTATTCAAGAAGGGGCAATGGCCTTCCTGAAAGCAGAGTATCGTATTCTATTAGTTTTCGTCGTTATTGCTTCCATCGCATTATTTTTTGTTTCGACCTTGGTAGAGACTACGCATTGGATTATTGTCATTGCGTTTGTATTCGGCGCTTTCTTTTCTGCATTGGCCGGAAATATCGGTATGCGTATCGCTACTAGTGCCAATGTACGTACAACACAGGCCGCTCGTACCAGTTTGCCTCAGGCATTGAAAGTTTCCTTTTCAGGTGGTACGGTCATGGGATTGGGAGTGGCCGGATTGGCCGTTCTGGGACTGAATATCTTTTTTCTGCTATTCGTAAAAATGTTTATCTCAGGTGAGAACAGCTTCTATAGTGAAATGACGGTGGTGTTGGAAGCATTGGCAGGATTCTCTCTAGGAGCAGAATCGATTGCTTTATTTGCACGTGTAGGGGGCGGTATCTATACGAAGGCCGCGGATGTTGGCGCAGACTTAGTAGGTAAGGTAGAGGCGGGAATTCCTGAAGATGATCCTAGAAACCCTGCAACTATCGCTGACAATGTGGGCGATAATGTGGGCGATGTAGCGGGAATGGGAGCCGATCTCTTTGGCTCTTATGTGGCGACGGTGTTGGCTTCTATGGTATTGGGTAATTATGTTATCAAAGATATGAGTGAAGCATCCGGTACGGTATATACAGATGCATTTCAAGGTATGGGACCAATCTTACTGCCAATTGTAATTGCTGGAGTCGGTATATTGGCTTCAATCATCGGCACCTTCTTTGTCAAAGTATCGAGCAATGATGCTAAAGAAGCCCAAGTGCAGAAGGCGCTAAATATGGGCAACTGGGTATCTATCATTTTGACGGTCGTAGCTTGTTTTTTTCTGATTCAATACATGTTGCCTGAGGTTATAAAAATGAAGTTCTTTGGCGAAGGATTGAAAGATATACCACGGATGAATATTTTCTATGCAACGCTAGTGGGATTGGCCGTTGGTGGATTAATTTCTGCTTTTACGGAGTACTATACTGGATTGGGGAAAAAACCTGTCCTTAATATTGTACGGAATTCCTCAACGGGAGCCGGAACTAATATTATAGCTGGATTGGCTACCGGAATGATATCGACCTTTTCATCAGTCTTATTATTTGCTTTTGCGATTTGGGGATCTTATGCTTTGGCTGGATTCTACGGAGTCGCTATTGCGGCATCGGCTATGATGGCGACCACAGCTATGCAGTTGGCCATAGATGCTTTCGGTCCTATTGCTGATAATGCAGGAGGAATTGCTGAGATGAGTGAATTGCCAAAAGAGGTTCGGCAGCGTACGGATGTATTGGATTCGGTTGGTAATACAACTGCTGCAGTAGGAAAGGGGTTTGCCATCGCTTCTGCTGCCTTGACTGCTCTTGCTTTATTTGCGGCTTATGTCACGTTTACAGGGATAGATGGTATCAATATTTTTAAAGCAGATGTACTCGCCGCTCTTTTTATCGGTGGTATGGTACCTGTAGTGTTTTCGGCCTTAGCGATGCAATCTGTTGGCAAGGCGGCTATGGATATGGTCAATGAGGTACGCCGGCAGTTTCGTGAAATACCAGGAATATTGGAAGGCACAGGCAAACCCGAGTATGATAAGTGTGTGGAAATATCGACCAAAGCAGCGCTACGCGAAATGATGCTCCCCGGAGCTTTAACGATAATCACTCCGATTCTAGTTGGCTTTATTATGGGACCTGAGGCTTTGGGGGCATATATGGCAGGAGTTGCTGTGTCGGGAGTACTGTGGGCTATATTTCAGAATAATGCCGGAGGTGCATGGGATAACGCGAAGAAGTCGTTTGAGGCAGGGGTAGAAATAAATGGAGAGATGACGTACAAGGGGTCGGAAGCGCACAAAGCTGCGGTTACGGGAGATACAGTAGGAGATCCTTTTAAAGATACATCTGGGCCTTCTATGAATATCCTGATCAAACTTACTTGTTTAGTAGGCTTGGTAATAGCTCCGATTCTCGGAGAACATAGCCTGACATCAGCGAAGAAGGGTAAGGAAGTTCCTAAGGAAAAGATTGTCTTGTTATATACAAAAAATACGTAGTAGCACGAGTCTGCTAAAAAAAGGGGCGCTCAACAAACAGTTGGCGCCCCTTTTTTAGTCTATTATAAGGTGTGTTAATGTACAATGACGAGTTGTTTATTTGCTGATCGTGCATTGACTGTCGGATCATACATACACTCGACACTGCTTATTCCGGAGTTAAATATTCCGATATTATTTGCTTTGATTTCGTATTCGAGCTCTCTTTTTCCTTTTCCTAGATGGTCAAAGAAATAGTTGGTCGAAGCATCTTTCATGTTGAGATAATACCCCTGCCACCAACGGTATCCCGAAGGTTGATAGACAGGTTCCACGCCTGCTGCACGACTATCTTTCAGATGTACATACTGCAGTGGGGCATCATTTATAACAATGATCTTGACCTTGATACGCTCGCCTAGTTTAGCCTCTGTCGTTTCTACCCAGGTTCCGTTGCGCTCTACTAAGTATTGCTTTTGAATGGAGAGGGCATTGGTATTACGCTTCACTTCGGAAAGCGGCACAAAATACTGATGATAGATGCCTCCGTATATCGTTCTATTGTTGTTATTTTGAATAGTTAGCTGTTTGTCTTTTTCTAATGTAGACCGGTCAAAATCTAGGGCTACCTGACCTAATACAATATCTTTAGTATCGGCCTGTTGGCGGTCTACGAGTATACTTACCTTATTATCCAAGCTAAAGTCGTCCGGGTTATTAGCGAGTAGAAGTGCATATATGGCATCTACGGTCATCCAGGTATTGTTCCAATGGTTTACTTGTTTTTTGTAGTATAACCATTGGGTTATGGCCTGAAGCTGAGAAGGATCATTTAGCTTATAAGCTTCAACAAGGTAAGACTGCATACTGACGGCGTTGTAAGCACGGTCATTGCTCGGCCAGTACATACCGCCGTCTTTATCACGGACGACCTCTTGACTAATTCTGTTCTTTAATTCATTGGACTGTTTCGCATTACCATATAATTGGTTGACTACCCATGCTTTGGCCGCTAAACCTGCTGGTCCTTTGGCGGTCACCTCAGGCGCTTTTACCAGCTTATTGGTGAGCTGTTGAATGCTGTTGCCCTGAGGCTTGAAGTAACTCGTCCAATAATGGCGAGCATAGAGGTAATTCAGAGCGAGTTCTACAGATGCCTTGGGGCTAAAGATACTACTGTCTTGGTCTAAGTATTGAGTGAGACCTTCCATTGCATTTCGCATGTCTGAATCCACTAGACTTTGGTCGAGATGGAGCACTTTGCCCACGATTTCGAGCATGCGTATAGAGATATGATTATCTGCTTTTCCTCCTTGAAGCCAACTGAATCCTCCTCCATCAATTTGGTTCTGGAGTATCTTCTTTTCGACCGCTTTGATGTCTCCGCGGATATCGCTATTGAAAAGGGTTGCGATAGCAGCTAATTTTTCTTTTTCACTTTTAATGGCTCGTAACCATGGCATTTCCTCTTGTTTCAGTTCACTCAGACTGCTGTTTTCTTCGAGTTCGCTTTTGTTTTGATCTTGGTCCAGTGTTTTGAAGTAAGCGGCAATTTCTGGATAGTTCTTCTCCACATATTGTACCATTTTCAGACCAAACCATTTACTGCCACTTTGTTCTGTGGACTCGTAAGGATAGTTTTTCAGATAGTCTAGTGTTGCGATAATTTCCAGAATAGGGTTGCTTTGTACCTGTACCTTAACATGTAGATTGTCTTTTCCGCTACTCTGTAAGCTGTAGTCCTTGGATTCTCTGGACTTCAAAATTATTTTTTCTGTATCCGAAATCAATACCTTATTGGAGAGGATCGGTAACTCTACTATTTCACCATCAGAAAAAGAATCGGTAGCAGCGACGATTTTAATCTGTACTGTCGGTATATGTGCCGGTACTTTAAGTTTCCATTCGACAATACTATTGTTTGTGGCAGAAACTTCAAAAGCTAGGGTGCTATCTCCATTCAAAAACAGATTGGTAATGTTTGTATTGTCTTCTGGGTTAAATATTTCAATCCTTGCATTGCCCTTCAATCCTTGTTTGCTTATGTTTTGTACCTGTGCTTTCAACATGATTTCATCACCTTCCCTTAAGTATCGAGGTAGATTAGGACGTACCATCAACTGCTTTTGGGTTCGGGTGATGAACGTTGCATTGCCGGATGCAAGGTCTTTGCGGTGTGCAAAAAGAAGCAATTTCCATTTCGATAGTGCTTCTGGAGTATCGAACTCGAAGTCGATATTGCCCTCGGCATCGGTGTACAGGGTAGGAAAGAAGAAGGCTGTCTCCTGTAAGTTGGTACGTGTCTGTGCTTGATCCAACTGATCTTGTTTCTTTTTACCTTCTTTAGTGGTAATAACAATTACTCCATGTGCACCTTTGGAACCATATAGCGCGGTCGCAGCAGCATCTTTGAGTACTTCTAGTTTTTCGATTTGGTCCGCGGGAACGTTGTCAAGGACAAAGCCATCCATGATTTCTCCATCAACAACGTATAGCGGAGTTGATGGTCCTGTACTGGATGCTCCTCGGATACTCAGGTTTTCTACTGCGCTGATTCCTGCTACTGATCCTGTTAGTGCCATTTTCTGCCGCGGTGCGGTAGAAACGACAACTTCATCCAACGTGTTGAAAGAGTCAAAAATTCCTTGATGATCTATGAGTCCCCCCGTGAATAGGCCGTAAGTATAAATGGTAGATAATCCATTTCCTAAAGTCGGTAGCCTATTGTTTTTATGGAATATTGACTTGGAATAATCGTCTTTATAGAACCCGTTAAGAAGATGGTAATATTGGATGTTACCAAAATAAGGGGTATACTGAGGTAACGATGATGGGAAGTTATTGCTTGCAAATGCATCCAAAGCGCTGTCATACATTGTAGCCAATACTTCTGCTTCGGATACCGGTAGATCTTTCTGCGCGATACTGAAACTCCACTTTTCCTTTTGACCAGGGGTGATTTTGTCTCTAAATGTTTTAGCAGTAATCTGTAAGAGTTTATCCTGTCTGACCACCGGTATAGCTGTCGATGTGATTGCCAATTTATTGTTAGCAACCAATAAGGCTGTAAAGGAGATGTTGGGTGATACCTGCTCTTTTTCTAGAGTGAAGGTGTATGTAACCTGTCCATTTTTTATATTCAGTAACTGGGTTGGTCTTTTTGCTGTCCCGAGGGAACTGAATAAATACAGGTATTTGGCACTTTTTTCGTCTGTTTGATAGGTGATGGTGACCTTATCTCCAATGCTATAGTTTGCCTTGTCGGTATTGGCAGTCAAGAACTCGGTATTGCTTACTTTTTTAGTGATAGCGTCATACAGTTGCATGTAACTGGTCGCTTTTATGGTGTCGCCATCTTGTATGCTGATGGCTTCGATCATATAACGCCCTTTGGCAAATAGATTAGAATCTATCTGGACCAGACCTGTGTCGCGTGTGTCGAATTCGTAGGACGCGAGTAGCTCCTTTTGTGCTTCTTTGTGTAATAAGCTTCGATCAAATAGGACTGGAAAATACCTTTCGTACTCTTCAGGACTCAGTAAATGGTATTCGAGGTTGCTGAAGATCTGGCTACTTTCTCTGGTCATGACTGTCGTTGGCTGACTCAACTGGTATATATTGACTTTGCCGGCAAATAAAAGTGGTTGGCGATTTTGATTGGAAGTCTTAATGGTTAGATTTTTCCATTTTTTCTCCTCCATTCGACCAACAGTCTCAATTTGAATCTGCCACGGACGGGTAGAGAAACTGTACTGACCTGCTGTTGCTTGCATCTCACCGCTTTGACTGGTTATCTCGGCATTGTATTGTAGGGAGAAGTTATTCAAACCTTTAAACGTAGAATCCATCAGAGCGACTTTAAAGGAAAATTTCCCCTCAGCATCAGTGGTTGTTGTAGAGTCAGCATAAGTAACATATTGACGGTGCTTTTTGCTGTAAAATGTGATATTGTATTTCACGGTTGCGTCCGGCAATGCTGCTCCAGACAGCATTTCTACAGCACCTGTAAATACCGCTGTGTCTCGGAGTGTGTACGTCTCTTTGTTCGTATCAAATGTTACTTTGAAAGTCGGTCTTTTGTACTCTTCGACCTGAAAGTAATGGGAACCCTGCTCTCTACCCTTGTGTAGAGCTACGATCCTAAATGATCCTGCCAATGTTTTGTTCGGTAAAATAAAGCTCCCATCTATCGAACCGTAAGCATTGCTGGTCACGGTCAAAGAATCTATTTTTTGATGGTTGGCATCGTGAAGATAAATTTTCAACTCTTCTTTTTCCATCACTTTTCCCAATAGTGTATGACTATTGTACAATATACTTTTAAAGTAAACCCGTTGCCCCGGTCGGTAGATGGCACGATCTGTCAGGGTCTGTATAGAGATTTGGTTCCTTTCGTCCGGTTGTGGTTTATTGTAAATATGCCGGCCTATTGTTTTTAGCTTATTGAGGTCAATCAGTTGATTTTCCTGTGGGAGATAAAGTAAGTAAGAATCAAATGCTCTTCTCTGGTTGGAGGTATACGAAAATTCACCCTTTTTATCCGTGCGTAGTCCTTGGACCAAAGCTAACCTGTTGTTGTGGTTCAGTTCATACAGTTGTATTTTTTTATCGGTATAAGGCTTGCCTGAGATCCTGTCTAGCAGTAATCCCCTAAACAAGGTGCTGTTATCATCGTCTTGATCTTGACTGGCCGAAATAAAAAGATCAGAAATAATAATTTGCTGATCTACGACCTCGAGGTACAGCCCATCATCCTTGAATTCCTTATTGTTGGACACCAGAATCGTATAATTGCCAAATGGCAGTGGATTTAATTTGTAAAGCGTACTGTGGTTTTGATAATCTGCAAAGGACTTCAATGCCAGCAACTCCTCATAGACAAGTTTGGCGTCTAAGCTCGTCTGATGGGTCAATGAATCATATTTAATATCGAAGGACCGATATGATTTGAGCGTATTGCTGGTGTTGTAGACCCGGATATATAGACTATCGGTATTTGTAGTGCTGATTCTAATGGGGGTATATTGATTGGCAGGAGCGAATGATTTGGCCGTCAGTTGGATATTAACCTGTTTGATTACTTTTAGAAGGTTGTTTGATTCATCGATCCAAGGCGATTTGGGATATTCTTTTAACGCTTGGTTGATGTATTTTAACGCTTCCTTTTTGTCGCCACGACTATTATAGATTCCGGCAACTTGAGCTAGCAGGTACGCATTATAATCGCTTTTGTTTCTTGCAATGATGTCCAGGTAGTTGGTTGCCATTTCAAGAGCAGAAAGGTAGGAGTTATCCTGTCTCAATGAAAGCAGATAAGACGTTGCATTCGTGTAACCTTTGCTTTCATTGATTGCAATAATCTCTTCTTTTAGCTGATTTACTTTATCGCCATTACCCCGTTCGTAGCTCGCGATAAAATCGATGTATTGGTATGCTAAGAAATGATATAAGGTAGGAGATAAAGATACGTTTTGGGTGGAAACAAACAGGTCTGCCCATTTTTCCAAAGGAGCTTGGAGCAAGGCTCCTTTTGGTTCCAGGGAAAGGTGGAACAGGGAATCGATGTGCTTTATTTTTTGTTTGTTGTCACTTGCGATAAACTTATTGTCTGTGTCGCTCAGATATAGGTTTATATTCGAAGCAAGGAATAGCGCATAAAAGTTATTCAGAACTGCTCTTTCTATAGGAGATGCCTGTTTGATATGTTGTTGGAAGTGTTTCTCGACCTCGACAAATAAGCTGTCATTGGTGCGGTTGACTTTCTTTGTCTGGCCTTCGGCAACAATGGCGCGTATCCATTCCGCGGAATTACCGCTGCGACGGGCTTCAGCTTTAATGTCTGCTAGGAGAGGTAGGATTTGCTCATAATTCCTGATGGAGATAAGTCGTTCTATTTCTTTCCATTTAGGGGATGGAGTAGAGGTGGTCTGCGCTACTCCCATAAAAGGCAATAGGCAGATTATTAATAGCGGAAAGTACGTTTTGATCAGTCGCTTCATATATAATGTGATTGTATTTACTAAAAAATGACTACGTTTTGTACAATGGATGCGGCAACAGACGTAGTTCCATAAACGAAGTGTAAAATTATGCACTCAAGTTACGGCTTTTTGAAAAGCAAGCGAAATAATTCCTACCTTAAGCAGGAAATTGCGGGTCTTGATCAGGTCCTGAAAATCAGATAGAATATGAACTCAGAGATTGTTACACATGCCGACAGAACCTTTCAACAGGTTGATTATGCAGAGAAGGGACTTCGTAATAGGGAGTTTGTCCGGTGTCATTTTGTGGGCTGTGATTTTTCTAAGAGTGACCTAAGAACCAATGATTTCGAAGATTGTACCTTTGATGCATGCAATCTTTCTATGGCGAATCTGCAGGGGGTAGGATTGCGTAATGTGGTTTTTAAGGATTGTAAGATTATGGGGCTGGATTTTTCCTCCCTCAACAAGTTTATGTTCTCTTTTTCTTTTGAAAAATGCCAGCTTGACTATTCTATATTTTATGGTGCAAATCTAAAGAAGATGCGTTTTTCGAAATGCTCCTTGCGCGAGGTGGATTTTAGCGAAGCGGATTTGTCAGCGAGCGTTTTTGCGGACTGTGATCTACTGGGGGCGACTTTTGTAGGAACAAACATCGAGAAAGTCGATTTTAGAACATCTACAAATGTGATTCTAGACCTGGACCTCAATAAGGTGAAAAAGGCAAAGTTTACGGTCTATCAGTTGGAGCTCCTGCTGCTAAAGTATGATCTAGCAATAGAAAACGACCTGAATTAACAGAGATACTAATTATCTTCTAACAAGTGCTTAACCTCTTCAAGTAAAGCTGATATGCCAGGATTGCGGTTCTCCCTATTCCAAATCAGGGTTAGGGTTGTACGCTGGCGTATCTGTTCGAGTTCGATAAAATCAACGTCTGTACTGTATCCGTTTTTTAACGAAGAGGGAACTATCGCTACTCCAAGTCCCTGAGATACCAGATTGAATATACTTAATGCATTGACCGTTCGTAGGGTGACATGGGGTACAAAATCATGATCGCGAAATATGCTCATCACCAAGTCATAATAGGAAATGCTATAAGCTTTTGAAAACAGGATGAAGGGTTCATCTTTGAAGTCTGTCAACTGAAGATTGGGTTTTGATTTGAGCGGATGATTCTTGGGTATAACAAGTGCGAAATGCTCGGTTAGGATAGGTAATGATTTTATATGCGGTGGCGTACCATCGACACGGACAAATCCAAAATCCAATTCATTACGTCCTAGCATTTCGAGTTGCATTTCATTGCTGAGCTCATTGAGCGTGATGTCGATCAAAGGTTGCTTTTGCTTTAATGAAGCTAATAGTTTGGGAAGTATAGTCTGTACAGCAGAGCCAATAAATCCCAGTTTGAGTGATGTTATCTTCCCTTCCGCAATCTTTTCAATCTGTGTTTGAATGTTGCTGAGTTGACTGAATAGCAGTTCCACTTCGTGTAAAAGGTATTTGCCAGCCTCAGTCAATTGCACTGTACGCTTGGTTCGTTCAAATAGTGTAGTCTTATAAATACTTTCCATCTGTTTGATCTGTCTGCTCAGGCCTGGTTGGGAGATAAAAAGCCGATCCGCAGCTTTACGGAAATGAAGTTCTTCGGCTAGAACCTTGAAATAATGGAGATGTCGAAGTTCTATTTGATAATTCATAGTTATTAATAGTTGACTTAAATGGTATTACCAGTTATCAAATATAGCTGTTAAATTTGAGATAAAACGAAAGACAAGATGAATACATTTAAATACGGAGTCGATTTTTTACAGAGCTCCATTGCTTTAGGTATAGCAAGAGGTACAGTGCATGGTATCTTAACAGAAGAAGTAATAAAGGATATCGAGAAGAGTGCAGGATATGTACAGGAAATCGTGGACTCGGGGAAGGTAGTATATGGAATAAATACTGGTTTTGGTCCGTTATGCACGACTCTGATTGATGCTAACGATACCCGTAAACTGCAGGAGAACATCTTGATGAGTCATGCTGTAGGGGTAGGAGAGCCTATTGATAAGGAGTTGTCC
This sequence comes from Sphingobacterium paucimobilis HER1398, assembly GCF_000416985.1. Classification (GTDB taxonomy): domain Bacteria; phylum Bacteroidota; class Bacteroidia; order Sphingobacteriales; family Sphingobacteriaceae; genus Sphingobacterium; species Sphingobacterium paucimobilis. The sequence goes on along the minus strand of NZ_ATDL01000017.1, from coordinate 12,946 downwards.
AAGTTGATGATGATTTTGAAGGTACATGCTTTGTCCAAAGGTTTTTCGGGGGTACAGTTGAGTACAGTACAACGCATTATCTGGCATATCCAACAGGATATCGTTCCTGTCGTCCCAAAACAGGGATCGGTAGGGGCTTCTGGTGATCTAGCGCCATTGTCACATCTATTCTTGCCTTTGATTGGTCTCGGAAAGGTGTTTTATAAAGATGAAATCCGCAATACAGCCGATGTGTTGGATGAATTACAGATGAAACCTGTGGCTCTGGGTGCAAAAGAGGGGTTAGCATTGATCAACGGAACACAGTTTATGGCTGCACATGGCGTGAAGGCTGTTGTCGAGATGAACCGATTGATGAATAACGCTGATCTGATCGCAACTTTAATGATCGAGGGATTGAATGGTTCGATCAAACCGTTCTTTAGCGAATTACACCAGTTGAGACCGTATAAGGGGAATGTGTTTGTCGCTTCGACGATACATAACCTGTTGTCGGGTTCTGCAATTTTAGAGTCGCATAAGAACTGTTCGAGAGTACAGGATCCTTATTCGATGCGTTGTATACCACAGGTGCATGGTGCTTCCCGCAACGCTTGGCTGCATTTTAAAGAAATTATTGAAACAGAGATTAATGCAGTAACAGACAACCCTATTATTATAAATAGTGAACTGACCATTAGTGGAGGTTCGTTCCATGGACAGCCTATCGCACTTCCGTTGGATTATGCAACACTAGCTGTTAGTGAATTGGGGAATATATCCGATCGTAGGGTGTATCTTTCCCTAGAGGGAGAAACAAATGGGGTGCCTAAGTTGTTGATGAAGGCAACAGGTCTAAATTCTGGTTTTATGATTTTGCAGTACACAACTGCTGCTATTGCCAGCGAGAATAAAGGACTTTGTTTCCCTGCTTCGGCAGATAGCATACCCACATCGATGGGACAGGAAGATCATGTGAGTATGGGGTCGATATCCGGAAGAAAGTTATTACAGGTTATTGATAATGTGGATAAGATATTAAGTGTAGAGCTGCTTTGCGCAGCACAAGCTAAGGATTTCCATAGCCCACTGCAATCTACAGCTGTTGTAGAAGCCTTACATCAGCATATCCGCAAGCATATTCCTCATCTGGAAGAAGATCAGCCTATGCAGGATATTATGGATAAAGCGTTGGCATTGGTAAAATCGGGTGAATTGGTTGAGCTGGCCAAAGCTACAGGTGATAAAGCGTATTTTGGCGCAGGTGTTGAATATTTTGAAAATTATTAGGGATGAACGAAGTACTTATAGGACCTTTTAGGCAGTTGCTGACCATGCGTGATCTGCCTCTTAAAGGGGCGTTGAATGACAGTCAGCTCGAGGTAATTGAGCAGGGTGGGTTATGGATCGAAAATGGAAAAGTCAAAGCAGTAGGTGATTTTGAGACACTCCGTAGTCAGGCGGGAGATGCGGTAGAGGTGGAGTTGATCGCGGGAGATAAGGTCTGTTTACCTTCATTTGTTGATTGCCATACACACATTGCCTTTGGTGGCAATCGTGCTAATGATTTTGCAATGCGTAATGCGGGGAGTTCCTATTTGGAGATTGCCCAAGCAGGTGGTGGTATTTGGAGTACGGTCAAACATACACGTGAGGCGACACAAGAGGAATTGAAGGAATTGACAAAGCGTAGGGCTGCTTATCTTTTGGCGCAAGGAATTACCACTGTAGAGGTGAAAAGTGGATACGGACTTAATAAGGAGGAAGAGCTGAAGACATTGCGGGCAGTCAAGCAGGCTAATGCGGAACTGGAGATGGATCTTGTCCCAACTTGTCTGGCAGCGCACATGAAACCAAAAGATTTTGAAGGGACAGCGAAAGAATATCTAGCTCTTATGGCAGCAGACCTTTTCCCTGTGTTGAAGGAGGAGAAGCTGACTGAGCGGATAGATGCTTTTATCGAACAGACTGCCTTTTCGGCAGAAGATATTCAGGATTATTTCAAAAAAGCAAAAGAGCTGGGCTTTAAGATCACAGTACATGCTGATCAATTCAGTACCTCAGGATCTGCGGTTGCTGTTGCTTTTGATGCGGTATCGGCTGATCATCTGGAGGCATCAACAGATGCAGAGATTGCGCTACTTGCGGATTCGGATGTAGTAGCTGTCGCTTTGCCTGCAGCTTCTCTGGGAATAGGCTGTGCATTCACACCAGCTCGACGCTTATTGGATGCAGGTGCGTCGTTGGCAATTGCAACCGACTGGAATCCAGGCTCGGCACCTATGGGGCAGCTCATTGCATCGGCTGGTATTCTGGCAACGATGGAGAAACTCTCCAATGCCGAAGTGTTGGCAGCCGTTACGTTTAGAGCAGCACAAGCCTTGAATCTCTCTGATAGAGGTCGATTGGTCGAAGGACAGTTAGCCGACTTTGTCCTCTATGATACGAACAATTATCAGAACATCACTTACCTACAAGGAGCATTGCAACCATCAGCTGTTTGGAAGAACGGGGTAGCTGTTCGATCTAATTTAAAATAATCATGCAGAAATTTAAAAATGAAATAATACAGGGTATACCGAATCAATTGCCAGCTAAGGTGGCTTTAGATCCTTCGGTGAGCCATGCTCCGGTACGTAAACAGATACTTACGAAAGACGAAGAACGATTGGCTATCGCAAATGCGTTACGTTATTTTCCTGCAGGATGGCATGAAGAGCTGGCCGCAGACTTCCTCGAGGAGCTGCGTCGTTACGGACGGATTTACATGTATCGTTTCCGCCCGACTTATGCGATGTATGCCCGTCCGATAGAAGAGTATCCCGCGCAAAGCCGTCAAGCGGCAGCGATTATGCTGATGATACAGAATAACCTGGATCCTGCGGTAGCACAGCATCCGCATGAGTTGATTACTTATGGGGGGAATGGTGCAGTATTCCAAAACTGGGCACAGTATCTGTTGACGATGCAATATTTGGCAAAGATGACGGAGGAGCAAACTCTGCATATGTACTCAGGACACCCGATGGGATTGTTCCCATCATCTACTTCAGCACCAAGAGTTGTGGTGACCAACGGGATGATGATTCCTAATTATTCTAAGCCCGATGATTGGGAGCGCTTCAATGCTTTGGGGGTTACGCAATATGGACAGATGACTGCAGGTTCGTACATGTATATTGGCCCACAGGGTATTGTACATGGTACGACGATTACAGTTATGAATGCTTTTCGTAAGCATCTGAAAAAGGGCGATAGTTCTCGGGGCAAAATTTTCCTGACCTCGGGATTAGGGGGGATGAGTGGTGCGCAGCCTAAAGCTGGAAATATAGCGAGTTGTGTCACGGTATGTGCAGAAGTGAATCCCGCTGCGGCACGCAAGCGCCACGAACAGGGCTGGGTCGACGAGCTGCATGAAAGTATGCAGGGGCTTATAGCCCGGGTAAAACAGGCAATCCAAGAGGAAGAAGTCGTGTCATTGGCTTATATAGGTAACGTGGTAGATGTATGGGAAGCTTTTTATGAGCAAGAAGTGTTTGTTACGGTTGGTTCGGACCAGACATCATTGCATAATCCTTGGTCGGGCGGATACTATCCCGTGGGATATAGCTTTGAGGAGGCGAATAGGATGATTGCAGAAGAACCCGAAGAATTTAAAAAGGCGGTGCAACAGTCCTTGGTTCGACAGGCTAATGCTATTAATAAGCACGCTGCACGTGGAACTTACTTCTTCGATTATGGAAATGCTTTTCTGTTGGAAGCTTCGCGTGCCGGAGCTGATGTGTTGGCTGTAGATGGTATTAACTTTAAATACCCGTCTTATGTACAGGATATTCTAGGACCAATGTGTTTTGACTATGGTTTTGGGCCATTCCGTTGGGTGTGTACTTCAGGCAAGGCTGAGGATCTGCGCACAACTGACCGAATTGCTCTTGAGGTGATGAAGGATCTACAGAAAGAAGCACCAGAAGAAATCAAACAGCAACTTGCGGATAATATAAAATGGATAGCGGATGCTGAAGAAAACCGTTTGGTAGTGGGGTCTCAAGCTCGTATCTTATATGCCGATGCATTGGGTCGTACGAAAATTGCAAAAGCATTTAACGATGCGGTACAAACGGGGCAGTTGTCTGCACCTGTTGTGCTGGGTAGAGATCACCATGACGTAAGTGGTACGGATTCGCCTTATCGGGAAACGAGCAATATCTATGATGGCAGTAAATTTACGGCCGATATGGCGATACATAATGTAATCGGTGATAGTTTCAGAGGTGCTACATGGGTGTCTATCCATAACGGTGGCGGTGTAGGATGGGGTGAGGTAATCAATGGCGGCTTCGGTATGTTGCTGGACGGTTCCGCCGCTGCAGAAGAGAAGTTGCGTAATATGTTGTTCTTTGATGTTAATAATGGAATCGCACGTAGAGCTTGGGCCCGCAATAAAGAGGCCATGCAGGCGATAGAAACAGAACTGCAGCGAAGCCCTACATTGAAGGTTACAAAAGCCGAATTGGTGGATACCGCGGTGTTAGATAAACTTTTTGAATAGGTTAGCATGAAATATCCATGTAGCACGGACTGCACAAACATGCATGACCGCGGAGCAGCATGCACACCAACAGTAATAAAGTCGTGCATAATATACTTTGGATATTTCATCCCGACTAGTCGGGACAAGTTAATGGCTATTGAAGACAAACCGAGCTTGCGAGCTCATCGAAGATAATTATTTACATATGAATTCATTATATCAACCAGGGAATCCCGGACATTGGGCAGGTCGTGTTGATGGTACGGAGCAAGGACTGCGACGCTGGCATCAGGAGGTGCGTTCTATCGATCTGGACGAAACACAAGAACTGAAAAATGCTGTTGTGCTGTTGGGGTTTTGTTGTGATGAAGGCGTGCGCCGTAACCAGGGAAGGGTGGGTGCCCAGAATGGCCCTGCTCAGTTCCGAAAAATATTAGCAGGATTGCCGGTGCATTTTTCGGATCAAATCCGATTACTGGATGCTGGAGACGTGTATTGTCAAGATACTGGGCTGGAAGCAGCCCAACAGTGCCTCGCTGAACTGGTTGCCAAGATCCGCCAGCAAGGCGGGTTCCCTCTCTTATTGGGAGGTGGGCATGAGATTACCTATGCGCACTTTAAGGGATTGCATGTCGAGGGTAAATCCATTGGAATTATTAATATCGATGCACACCTGGATATTCGCCCCCTGAAAGATGGTGTGGGAAATTCGGGTACAGGATTTTATCAGATAGCCGATGATCTGTCTCGGGAGGGAAGGTCTTTTCATTATTTGGCCTTAGGGATTCAAGATATTTCGAATACGCCATCGCTATTAGCTTATGCTAAAGATAAAGGAACAACGGTTATAAAGGCTGAAGATGTCCACGCGGGTAACGTATCGGAAATACGGAAGGCAGTGCGTGATTTTGCAGTTCAGGTAGATCTGGTTTATCTGACGATAGATTTAGATGCTTTTGCCGCGCCTTATGCTCCGGGGGTGAGTGCCTTGGCTTTTAATGGTCTTGTTCCAGATGTAACCTTTCAACAGATTTTTCAGGAAATTATCCGTTTGCCTAATTTAGTAAGTGTGGATATCGCCGAATTAAATCCAGTTTATGATATTGACCAGCGGACGACTAAGTTAGGCTCTGATTTGATCTTTAAGATCTTACAGAAGTTTTAAAGACAACGGTTCTTATCCTATAAAGGCGTGCCTTGCTAGGCACGCCTTTATAGGATGGCATTTTTTCAAATTTTCTTCAGTTTATAACTAACATATATTATGTAACTTTAGGTATGAAACTTTCATGATTCCTTTGGATCACCAAAAGACATGAAAGTTCTTGATGTCCATTAAAATCATATACTTTCAGAAAACAAAGGAGGAAATATAGTATGTCAAATATTGATTTTATTAGAGAAGAAACTGCTGCCAATATTGGTAATTTTCTTGTGGGTAGGCTTTTACCCTTTCGACAAAAGAGATCTATAGGTCCATTTGTATTTATTGACCATATGGGGCCTGTTTGTCTTGCTGAACATGAAAACCTCGACGTAGGGCCTCATCCGCATATCGGCCTTTCTACGCTGACCTACCTTTTTGATGGTGCGATTTTTCACCGTGATAGTTTAGGTACAGCAATGGAAATCAAACCAGGTGCTGTAAATTGGATGACTGCTGGTAAAGGTGTGACTCATTCCGAGCGGACACCTGAGTATCTCCGGCATCAGGATAAATTCATGCATGGTTTACAGATTTGGGTAGCGTTGCCCAAAGAGTTAGAGTTTATGGATCCCGAATTTCATCATACCGAAGCTGAGGATATACCTGCCTGGGAAAAGGATGGGGTGTCCTATAAGCTGATTGCAGGACAAGCCTTCGGAAAGAAGTCTCCCGTTCCGGTGTATAGTAAATTATATATGATTGAAATCAAGACGGGTAAAAAAGATGCTTTCATTGATATCCGTGGAGAACTGTATGGGGAAAGCGGTCTTTATATTTTAGAAGGAGACATTGAAAGCAATGGATTCGATTATGGTCCCAAGCAGATTTTGATTACTAAAGATGCACACCTCTGCTCATTTACAATGAAAGCTAATACGACGGTATATATCTTTGGAGGGGAGCCATTTCCGGAAGAACGGTTTATATCATGGAACTTTGTAGCTACCGATAGAGAAATTAATGAGGAGGCTAAACGCAAATGGATTGCACGGGAATTTCCTAAAGTTCCAGGAGATGATGATTATGTACCTTATCCGGGAGCTTGATAGCGAGCTTACCATGGAGTTAGGCTTGAGAAGAAGAGGAGAGAACCCTCTTCTTTTTTGTTTTATGCAACAGGCAACTGAGGATCCGATCCCCATTCTGCCCATGAACCATCATATACCGAAATATTGGTTACGCCAATCTGAAAAGCGGCGAGAGCAAGTATTGACGCCGTTATTCCGGATCCGCAAGAAAATACATTTCTCTTGTTGGCAGAAAGGTGTGTCTGGAATAAGGCCTTCAGTGATTCGATGTCTTTTAAATATGCTCCGTCCAAAACGAGATCAAAGGGAAGGTTGCTGGAGGTGGGGATGTGTCCCGAGCGTACGCCGTTTCTGGGTTCAGGTGTGCTGCCGCTGAAGCGGCCTGCGCCTCGGGCATCTACGATGGTCATCGCCTTTGTATCTAAAGCGTTTAATATCATTTTTTTGTCGACGATCCATTCAGGTTGTACAGCAGCAAGGAAATTGCCTTGTTTTGAGGGAAGGATATGGCGATTGGTCGTAGGAAGCCCAGCTTCTTGCCAAGCGCTGATGCCGCCATCCAGTACGTATGTCTGTTGATGCCCCATATAGCGAAACATCCACCAAGCTCGTGGGCTTGAATAAATGCCCCAACGATCATAGATAACAAGAATACTGTCTTGGTTGATGCCCAGTTGCTGTGCTCTTTCCGTAAACGCCGTTTCGTCGATTAAGGTGTGTGGTAATCCAGAGTTGGGATCTGAAAAATCTTTTTCAATGTCAAGAAAGACTGAATTGGGGATTAATGCTATATTATCATTGTCGATCTTTTCAGTGACTTTATCTATTGTTGAATCTAATAGAATAAGGTTATGGTTACTACTTAATTCTTGAAGGGTTTCTATGTCGATTAAAGGAGATTGTATCATAAATATTCTTTTTTATAAACCTACATAAATTCGTATTTACAAACAATATAATTGTACTGTTATCTAACATCGAACCTTGTATTTATCCTCATCTATTTAGATCTGATACACAATTAAAAAACTAAAGGCTACATATATTATGTAGCCTTTAGTTTTTTTTAATATCTATCTGAATAGAAAAAGAGTTTATTTTAAACAATTACGGATGATGGTAAATGCTTTGTCTATATCTTCGATACTAACCGTTAGATGTGGTCTGAAGCGTACACTTTTTTCTCCACATCCTAATATTAACAATTTGTTGTCGAATGTTTTGGAAATAAAAGCATCGCGTGATTTTTCATCTTCAAAATCGAAAGCTGTAAGTAGTCCTTTTCCACGTGCATTTGATAATTGTGGAAAATCTTTTACCAACTGTTCGATCTGCTGTAGGATGTACTTGCCTTTTTCTTCCGCCTTAGCGACTAGGTTTTCTTGTTCGATGACTTCCAAGATCAACTTGAAGCGTACCATGTCTACCAGGTTTCCCCCAAAAGTAGAATTGATTCGACTAGACTCTTTGAAGACATTTTTTTCTACGAGGTCAAATTTTTCCTGGTTAGCGAGTATCCCACAAACCTGTGTCTTCTTGCCGAAAGCGATTACATCAGGAATGATTCCGTAGTGTTGATATCCCCACATTTTTCCGGTCATGGCAATACCAGTCTGTACTTCGTCCAAAATGAGGATGATATCATTCTGATCACAAATCTCTCTCAGTTTTTGGAAAAACTCTTTTCTGAAGTGGTTGTCACCTCCTTCAGCCTGTATGGTTTCGATGATCAAACAGGCGATATCTTCTGGACGTTGTCCAATAGCAGCATTGATTTCTGCTATAGCTTGATTTTCCAGTGCTACAGTATCTGCGAGATTACTCTCATTGAGTGGGAACTTCAACTTTGGATTCGTAATACGGGGCCAATTGAACTTTGGAAAGTACATGTACTTTTTTGGATCTTTGGTATTGGTCAAAGATAAAGTATATCCCGAACGACCGTGGAATGCCTGTTTAAAGTGAATGACCTGACTCGCCTCATGTTCTATGCCTTTGGATAGGTTGATTCTTGTTTTCCAGTCAAACCCTGCCTTCAGTGCATTTTCTACAGCCAATGAGCCCCCGTCAATAAAGAAACAATAGCTTAGTTCTTTGGGAATAGCTACGCGACCAAAGGTGTCCATAAAGTCGGCGTAGATGGATGGGTAGATGTCGGATAATGCTAGTTTGTTTATGGCAGCATCCTTTAACAGATCTGCATTTTTGATAATATAAGGATGGTTGTAGCCGATCGGGGAAGAGGCAAACATACTGAACATGTCTAGGTATTCATTTCCGTCTATATCAGCAATGTACGATCCGTGTGATTTTTCCAGATCGATAACTACAGGGTATCCGTCCGCTAATATATGTTTTGCCAATCTTTGGTGTACTTCTCTCATAATCTTTTTGTTTTTAAAGGTCAAACTTTATTCCTTGCGCTAAAGGCAGACTTGTTGTATAGTTGATCGTATTGGTCTGGCGGCGCATATATACTTTCCATGCATCAGAACCTGATTCGCGGCCACCTCCGGTTTCTTTTTCGCCACCAAAGGCTCCACCGATCTCTGCTCCCGAAGTGCCGATGTTAACATTCGCGATACCACAGTCAGACCCATTTTGGCTTAAGAATAGTTCAGATTCACGTAGACTAGAGGTCATGATAGCCGAGGATAAGCCTTGTTTTACACCGTTTTGGAGTGCAATGGCGTTATCCACTTCCCCACTGTATTTGATAAGATATAATATAGGAGCAAAAGTTTCGTCCTGTACGATTTGATAATGATTCTCGACCTCTGCAATAACAGGAGTCACATAACAGCCGCTTTCATAGCCTTTGCCGCTTAGGACTTTGCCGTCAACTAATATTTTTCCACCTTGTTCTTTGATTTTGTCTAATGCATTCAGATACATTTTTACAGCATCTGTATCAATCAATGGTCCCATATGATGTTTAGTGTCCAATGGATCACCGATTTTGACTTGTTTATAGGCGTCGGTTAGTGCCTTTTTTACTTTGTCATAGATGCTGTCGTGTACGATCAGCCTTCTTGTGCTCGTGCAACGTTGACCAGCTGTTCCTACAGCACCGAATACAGCTCCTATGACTGTCATTTTCAAGTCTGCACTTGGGGTTACGATAATCGCATTGTTGCCACCCAGTTCCAGTAGCGTCTTTCCAAGGCGTTGAGCAACGGTTGCTGCTACTAGTTTACCCATTCTTGTGGATCCTGTAGCTGACACTAATGGAATGCGTTCGTCTTCAGAAATCCATTTTCCAACTTCTGCATCTCCCATTACTAATGAAGAAATACCTTCTGGAAGTTTGTTCGCTTTGAGGATATCAGCAATGATTTTTTGACAAGCTACTGCACATAACGGTGTTTTTTCTGAAGGTTTCCAAATAACCACGTCGCCACATACCAAAGCTAACGCCGTATTCCATGACCATACGGCAACAGGGAAATTGAATGCAGTAATTACGCCAACAATGCCAAGTGGATGATATTGGTCGTACATGCGGTGTCCTGGTCTTTCCGAATGAATCGTGTTGCCATAAAGTTGACGGGAGAGTCCAACGGCAAAATCACATATATCAATCATTTCCTGGACTTCTCCAAGTCCTTCTTGATAGGATTTGCCCATTTCATAAGATACCAGCTTGCCTAATACAGGTTTTAGTTCTCTTAATTTGTCGCCTAGTTGGCGTACTATCTCTCCACGCTTAGGTGCCGGGATATCTCTCCAGATAAGTTTCGCTTTTTCAGCTTCACCGATTACTTTGTCGTATTCTTTACGTGTTGTTGATTGCACTTTTGCAATAAGTTGTCCATTGGTTGGTGAGAAAGAAGAAATAACGTCTCCTTTTGCAAACCATTTACTACCTGTTGATGTACCTAGGTTTTCGTTTTCTATTCCTAGTGTTTTTAATTCTTTAATTGTCATAATATGGTTTATATTATTCGAAATTTTCATAAATATAAAGAATAATATTTATAATATGTGCTTTTGTGTTGAATGATTGATATTTTTACATAAAGCTAGATAGGATATGAATACTACTGTAGATTATTTTAATGTAGGGGAGCTTTTCGGAGAAGAGTACCTGCTGATTCGTGATACAATTCGTGATTTTGTACGCGCGGAAATTTTGCCAACTATTGATCAGAAAGCTCAGCGACATGAGGAAATTCCAGATTTGATGAAAAAGTTGGGGCAAATAGGAGCTTTGGGGCCTTTTGTCTCTAGTGCATATGGAGGAGCGGGGTTGGATTATATGGCGTATGGAGTGATTATGCAAGAGCTAGAGGCAGGAGATTCGGCTATTCGTTCGGCAGCATCAGTACAATCCTCTTTAGTGATGTATCCTATATATACTTTCGGGTCCGAAGAACAGAAAAATAAATATTTGCCAATGTTGGCTTCAGGGGATTGTATAGGAGCTTTTGGACTTACTGAACCAAATCATGGGTCAGATCCTTCAAATATGGAAACTCGTCTGGTGAAGGACGGTGAAGGATATCGACTGAATGGAGCAAAGACCTGGATAACGAATGCCCCAATCTGTGATCTTGCGGTGGTATGGGCCAAAGATGAGGAAGGAAAAGTGAGAGGAGTGATCATAGAACGGACAGACGTAGGTTTCTCTACTCCTGAGATTAAAGACAAATGGTCGTTGAGGGCATCCCGAACTGGCGAACTGGTGTTTGATAGTATATATATACCATCTGAGCGGTTGTTGCCGGATGTTTCATCTATGCGCGGACCATTGTCTTGTTTGAATTCGGCTCGTTATGGTATTTCTTGGGGTGTAATAGGAGCGGCCATCGACTGTTATCAAGTTGCTCTTCAATATGCGTCAGAAAGAACTCAATTCGGAAAACCTATAGCAGCGTATCAGTTGCAACAGAAAAAGCTGGCGGAGATGATTACGGAAATAACAAAAGCTCAATTACTTTCGTGGCGTTTGGGTGTTTTGAAAAATGAAAATAGAGCTACTCCTCAACAAATATCTATGGCGAAACGTAATAATGTGCATATGGCTTTACAGGTCGCACGGGAGTCTCGGCAAATTCTCGGCGCTATGGGGATTGTGGGGGACTATCCGATTATGCGTCATATGATGAATCTGGAATCCGTCATTACTTATGAGGGAACACATGATGTGCACCTATTGATTACGGGGCAGGATATTACTGGTATCAGCGGTTTTTAGCTCGTTGCAATAATTCTGGTTTAGCATATTTCGATTGTTTTACTGTTTGAAGACCTTTTCGGTAATGGAAAAGGTCTTTTTTTGACTCTTGTATTGGAGTTAAGAAATGAGCCCTGCTTAAGATGGTGCAGTCAGTGTGTTCTAATTTGTCTCTTCTTTCTTTATATGTATGGTCTGAGTAATCTGTTCTTTAACAATACTTCTTTATTGTTCCGTACCTGCTTTAAATTTTGTAGAGATTATTTAGGGACATAATAGAGGTTTTATAGAGGGTTCATAGAGGTAAACCACTATAAAAGCTCTGTTATGCCAGGCTTAAATCCCTGCTGATCCTGCCCAATGATAGGAACAGTATGCCTTTTGTGCATTCCATGGTGCCTGTGTGCTTTCTTTTTTCAATTTTATTGTTCGCTGTTCCAGCGTTTTATGCTGTTTGGCGTAAAATAGTTTGTTTTATGTCTTTGAAATATGGTTTTAAAGTTCCTATCTTTGCACCACTCCGCGAGGGAGGGACGGTTCTTCGGAACGATGACATAGGGTAGGCAGAGTGGTTCTTTTTCGATCTGATCGATTAGATCCAACACTCTGAAATCTTTTCCGGAAATTATTTTAAAATAAAATTTGGAGGTTCGAAAAAGATTCCTACCTTTGCAGTCCCAACGGAAACGAAGGGCGGTCTCCGCAAGGGAGTCCGGAAAAAAATGACAGGTCACATCTTCGGATGTCGATGATACAAGCAGAAGCGCGAAGCGGATGCGATAAAGTTCTTTAAGGAAATGATCATGTAACGTAACGAGTAGTGTTGAGAAACAACGAAAGTTAAAAAAACTCAACCTGACGATCATAGAATCAGAAATTATTTAAATAAGGACAATTCTATTTTTCATAAATAGTCTTGATCTCACACTTCATTTTACTATGGAGAGTTTGATCCTGGCTCAGGATGAACGCTAGCGGCAGGCCTAATACATGCAAGTCGAACGGGATCCATCTGTAGCTTGCTA
>NZ_ATDL01000016.1 GCF_000416985.1 Sphingobacterium paucimobilis HER1398 | reverse complement strand
GTAACAACACCGCTTGTAGAGACAGTAGCAACAGATGTATTGCTGCTGCTCCAAACTCCGCCTGTTGGCGTTGAGCTCAAAGCAACTGTACTGCCGATACAGACTGAGTTTGATCCGGTGATCGCTGAAACCACCGGTAATGCGTTTACAGTAATATCTTTCGTAACAACGGTAGAACAGCCGCTGCCATTCGTAACGGTATAACGGATCGTAACCGTACCTGCAGAAACTCCGGTAACAACACCGGTATTGCTCACCGTAGCAACAGATGTATTGCTGCTGCTCCAAACTCCGCCTGTTGGCGTTGAGCTCAAAGCAACTGTACTGCCGATACAGACTGCGTTTGGTCCGGTGATCGCTGAAACCACTGGTAATGCGTTTATAGTAATCAACGCCTCTTCTGAAACAACCGAGCATTTCCCGTTAGACACTTTAACCCGTACTTTACCTCCATTATAAGCTAAAGACGCTCCAGTAAGTGTTAATATATTTCCACTAACAGTAATCTTATCCTGCGTACCATTGGGCAATACTACCCAAGCCGTACCATTATAATATTCCCAAGTATAAGTTAAATTATTACCTGGAGCTGTCACCGAAACTGAACCTGTACTACCTTCACAAAGAATTAAGTTTTCAATAGGTTCCGATATCACAGGTGGAGCGCTTATAATAACTGTAATTTTAGAAACCGGGCTCTGACAATCGGCTGTTCCCTGAGTAACATAATATTCGAAAGTTCCCGCAGTGCTAGTTGAAGGAGTTATTGATGTTTCTGCTACGCCAGTCGGATTACCATTACCGTCAATTCCCCTATAATAATATAAATTGTAACTCGTACTAGAAGCAGTTGCCACCAATGGAACCGCCGTCTCTCCCACACAGTATTTTAAAGGATCTGTAGATCCTGTCGTCGGTGGAGTGTTTACGATAATTACTTTTAATTTGAACTCGAAATAACATCCTGCAGCCCCCGGAGGTATTGCATAGTAAGTTGCATTGGGAGCATTAGTAGGGAAAGGTGTTGTATCATTATATTCAGTTCCTGTGCCTTTTCCTTCAGCGTCTACTGCAGAATAGAAGCGAGTCCCTGAAGGGAAGCCTGCTCTAACTGTAGCCAAAATATTTTGGGGAGTAGATCCATCACAAATACTAAAGTTCCTAGCTTCGTACTCATAGTCTTTACAACGATCACCAACAGCAATTCCTAATTTCACAGGATCATGGATAGGCTCACCAACGCAAGCTCCTGCATTTTGAAATCCAGATATAAATGTTCCGCTGTTTCCTAATGAGGCATTAGTCGTCGCCCCCGTTCCTGATACTGTTCCTGTAACAGCCAATGTTGGCGTACAAATTGGATTACTTAACAGAAAACAGTCCTCAGTGACTTTAAATTTATAGGTTAATGTGGCTAAGATATCATTAGAATTACTCGGAAGGGGTAATGTTCCGATATCCCAATTGATAGCACCTAAAGACCCATCGATAGGATTAAAAAAAGGAGTTGCCGTGCTTCCTGTTGCAACATGTCTTTGTCCAATAGCACTACCCACAACGTAATTAGCAGCCGTATAAGGTACAGGAATACGCACCTTTGCATTATTTATAGCTTCCGTACCTAGGTTTTTAACCTCAAGTTTATATCCAATTTCATCTCCAGGACTAACTAAGCTTCCAGGTACATATGGATTTCCGTTGACAGTAATAACCGAATTGACTGGCTGTACTTCTGGCACATAAGCATCTACCGCAAAAACTATATTAAAAATAATATAGGTGTCACCATCTGTCCGATACCTAAACCGTGTACTTGTTTGATTATTGGTAATATAACTCTTATCGGAATTATTCAATTCCATTACCTTAATATCTACCCCAGAATTATTCGTTAAATTGGGGTTTCGATTCGGAACACCTACGATACGAGAATTGAAAAAATTATTTGTTTGGCCTGCTTGATTTAATAGCTCCTTCCATGAAGGGTTCGCATTCGAGCTACTGGAACTTCGAATATCAAATGCATCTCCTGTATATTCTTGATCACCTTCACCAGCCATCATTCCTATTTTCACACCAACATCACCGGTCTGCACAGATTGAAAACCGGAGACATCCAATGTCTGATTATTACCATTAGCTGACATGTAGGCGTGTCCATCAAACACCGTGATATCCCGCCATTTCATTTTTGAGTTCTCATACACAACAACTAACCCCCATCCGCCATAATATCCTGTACCGTCACCAGTACCCGCAGTCAGTGCCATATCTGCTACGAAATATTCTCCTTGCCCTCCTGCCTTGACAATATCCGTGACATCCGCATAGGCAGAATACATGTTACCGTGTGTATTATCAGGATAGTAAATATCATTCGCGTTCGCAATAATAGGTTGATACGAACCGCCTGCCTTTTTAAACTGCACTTGTCGCTTATTCAGCAGCTTTCCCTCTTTAGTAACACTTACTCTATAATTAGCATTTATGCCATTGTCCGTTCTTCTCTTTCTAATCGAATTAATTTTAAAAGATTGATTTCCTGTACCAATTGGATAAGCATTATCAAAGTTAAAAGTATAATTATTACTACTAGTATTAACTAGAGATCCGTTCAATGGAGTTTCGGTTCCTGCACCAACTTGTACAGTCATAGTCCCTTTATATGTAGGCCAAAACGAACCTTCGTACCAAGAACGAAATCGAAACACGACTACTTGTCCACCGCCTGTAGGTGTAAAAGTATAAGTAGCTAAACGACCGTCAGAAGTTCCAGCTCCTTGATCTTCATTAACGGCTACCATACTCAAGGTATAACCACTCATAGAGTTGCCGTTATTTAAGTCGGTTGTAACCTCGCCTACTGTAAATTCCATCGGACTATTTCCACTGTTATGTGCCCTTCCTGTCCAATACAACCCCGCATAAACTACATTGGAACAACTCGGATCGGCGCCATTCTCATTAGAAAAAGACAATGTAGCAGAGGAAGAGTTAATCGTATTTGCGTCTCCATCTACATCAACATAAATCATTGCATTACCTCCATTAACTCGGGTATCACTATAATTCTGCAAAGTAAGATTCGTATTGCCAACCATAGCGAAGTTCCCCTTGACATTGTAAACAGATTGTCCAACTGGTGTTGTTAGCTGAGAAGTTCGAGGTTTAAACTCCTTTCCTGCTATTACCTGAGCACATGAAACTTCAGGAAATAGTATAACCAGTAACATAAGGGGCAAAAGTAGTAGACCATATATTTTTCGAAAATATTTTTCCTTGAAAAATATAGAAGTATGAAGATTTTCCATAAGTTTGGTTTTCTTAGTCAGTGATTTGTTTTTCAGATAACTCCTTTTAGTTTCCTGCTTCTAAATTATTAAACACCACCACTACATCCGGGCGAGCTTCCCAAAAAGCTTTAGAGAGTAAACTTTCTGTTGAAGAGGCATTCATGGTTCCAGCTCCTGCGTTGCTTTTAAAAACTAAAAACTCTAATTCGGGGAACTTTTCATCATTTGTAAAAAAAGAAGGTAATGCGACTCCAAGCTGTCCATCTATAACAATCAACTTAACTGTACTAAAATTCTCATTAGATTCATCGTTAACATCAGCTTCCAACCGGGAGAATGCACTTGGATTCACAAAAAGAACCGATGGGTAAGAACCTTCATTTGCTGAACGTGTTTCTATAGCATTATAATACCTCGCAGGTTGAACATTATAATAAAGATTTCTGAATGCATTAATCCGATCCCCACTAATATCCTGCATAGCTGTACGACTCATCAAGGCTCTCTTTTGAATATCTGTTTTCTTCTCAGTGAAAGCATCTATTGAATAAATCCGCTCTTGCGCTTTTACACCTCCAACAACGAATAATAGCATACACATAATAACTGCGTAGATTTCGCTGCTTGGTCTTTTCATTGTAGTTTTCATAACTTTCATATTTTAGCGATGCCAATCTAGCATCCAATTTGTTTGGCAATTGAAGTAGAGCATCCAGGCTCCGCCTCGCTTGTTTATTTCTTAGTTAAATTCTCATTTGGTTTGTAAATCACATCTTCGTTTTGAAGCAATATTCGGGTCTGATTTACGGTGCGAAGTTTGTAATAAAAAGGCAGGATCAAAGTCTATTTAAGTAGACAGGTAAGGGTACAATATCTCAAAATAGAGGACAGAAAAAGAGAAAAACAAGTATAAGGCAAGTGGACACAAAACAAATAAACACCTATAAAACAAACACTTAAATAATACGCTTAGAGGACAAGCTACAGGTACATTAAAAAACAGCAAAATGACACGGCGGGTAGGCAAAACTATCCTCGCTATAAAGCCTAAAACAGGCATAGACTATCCTTTTTCCTACCCAAAATTGTACTGATATTCCGGCAGACAAATCTGGACAACCAACTTACACACTTAGCGGGCTGGTGCCTTAGTGCTATGGCTATTTTGGTCCTAGCCGATACATCTTGTGGAGCTTCCGTTCAATCAACTGAGGCAAACGATACATCAAGTGGCGCATACGATACATCGAGTAGCACAGATGATAGATCAACTGGAGCAATCTATCCATCAATTGGTGTAGGAGATCGATCAACTGGGTCAGTCCATACATCGAGCAGCCCAAACAATCAATCAACTGCAGCAATCTATTGATCAAGTAGTATAGGAGATGGATCAACTGGGCCAGTCCATACATCGAGCAGCACAAACGATCAATCAACTGAAGCAATCTATCAATCAAGTGGTGTAGGAGATCGATCAACTGGGCTAGTCTATACATCGAGTAGCACAAACTATGGATCAACTGAAGCAGTCTATTGATCAAGTGGTGTAGGAGATGGATCAACTGGGCCAGTCCATACATCGAGCAGCACAAACGATCAATCAACTGAAGCAATCTATTGATCAAGTGGTGTAGGAGATGGATCAACTGGGTCAGTCTATACATCGAGCAGCACAAACGATCAATCAACTGAAGCAGTCTATTCAACGGACAGCTCAAAAGAAGGATCAAAAATGGCTAATAAGTGGAATTTTGATAAATAAAAAACCTCTAGTCAATGGGTAAACTGACTAGAGGCACTTTAAAAAAGCTACGGAAACAGCAGCTCTATTTATGGCGTTCTTCTAAATTTTTCGCTATCGTTTCAAGGGAGAAACCTTTTTCACGGAGTAGAACAAGCAAATGGAAAATCAAATCGGAAGTCTCGTCCACGAACTCTTTGTCTGTCTGTGCTAACGCAGCAATGACCGTTTCTACCGCCTCTTCGCCCACTTTCTGTGCTATTTTATGTAGTCCGTTGCCTCTAAGGTGATTGACATAAGACTCTTCCGTAGGGAACTCATACCGCTGCCCTATAATACGTTCCAACTCGGCAATGAAATTATTGCCGTAATCTGTTGCAAAACAACTTCTACTGCCCGTATGACAGGTAGGTCCCGCCGGCTGCACTTTGATAAGAATGGTGTCCTGATCACAATCGATATGAAAACTCTTCACCCATAGAAAATTGCCGCTTTCCTCGCCTTTGGTCCAAAGCCTATTCTTTGACCTCGAATAAAAGGTAACTTTTTGCTCCTTTTGTGTTTTTTCCCAGGCTTCTTCATTCATATAGCCCAACATAAGTACTTCTAATGTCTGGACATCTTGAATGACTACAGGAACAAGTCCATCACCCTTTTCAAAATCTATCATTTTTTTGTTAGTATTGAGTACCAAGTATTGGGTATTTAGACCATACACATGCTATGTCTAATCCCCTCTTTCTCCATTGTTATCGTACCGTTATGCCTTCGGTGCGAAGTCTTTCTTTTAATTCGGGGATTAATATTTCCCCATAGTGGAACACTGATGCAGCCAGTGCAGCGTCCACATTGGCCTGCTGGAATACATCAACGAAATGTTGTTCATTCCCAGCACCGCCCGAGGCAATCAATGGAATATCTATCATTTGATTGATCCGCTGCAAAAACAGATTGTCAAAGCCATTTTTCGTACCATCGTGATCCATGGAGGTAAGTAATATCTCTCCAGCACCTCTACTCTCTGCCTCTTTAATCCACTCTTCTGTATGTATATCGGTCTTCTCTCGCCCCCCCCGTAGGTGTACGTAATTGCTTCCATCGACCAATCGTGTATCTACGGCCACCACGACAAATTGAGAACCGAAGGTCTTTGCAAGATCGTCGATCAACTGTCTATTTCTAACCGCAGCCGAATTGATAGATATCTTGTCAGCTCCACTGTTCAACAGTATCTCTGCATCTCTCAACTCATTAATCCCTCCACCGATGGTAAAGGGAATATTGACCTGCCTAGCAACCGATTTGACCAAGTCAATAGTCGTCTTACGGCCTTCGTGTGTAGCAGTGATATCTAAAAAGACGAGTTCATCCGCTCCTTGCTGTGAATATTGCCATGCGAGCTCTACGGGATCTCCGGCATCACGAAGATCAACAAAGTTAACACCTTTGACCGTCCGTCCGTCCTTGACATCTAGGCAAGGTATGATACGCTTAGCAAGCATAGTTAAAACTTAATTAACGTTTTTAAATTCCAATCTTTGATTTCCTCGATAGAGATTTTATTTTCATAGATGGCTTTGCCAACGACACAGGATTCCAAGCCTCCCAATTCATTGAGGTTCTCCAGATCTTTCATCGAAGATATTCCTCCCGAACCGATCAATTTTATAATCGGAGAATGTGTCAAGAGCTTTTTATACAGCTCAATTCCGGCTCCCCCCATCTTACCATCTTTCGATATATCTGTACATAGGAAACGGAAGAATCCCAAGGCAAGACATTTATCGATATATTCGATAAGCTTGATCGGTGAGCTTTCCAACCAACCAGAATACTTGATCACCTCGTCCAAGACATCGATAGCGATAACAATACGGTTGGCATATTTCACACGACCTTCATTCAGTTTGCTCAGTTCTTCGAGAAAAGAAGGATTAGTGATGGCTTGTGTACCTACGATAACACGGAACACCCCTGCATCGATAAGTTCTTTTACCTTTTCGATACTACGCACACCTCCTCCGTATTGTACTTTCATATCCGTACGGCGGACGATATCAAAAAGATATTCTTGATTAGAAAAATCTCCCTTAGCACCGTTCAAATCGATGATATGTACCATTTCCGTACCATTGGCATGGTATTTTTTGATCTGATCTTCTAATGAAATATCATAGGTGGTAACATCTTCATAAGAGCCTTCTCTCAATCGCACTACCTTCTTGTCTAAAACATCAATCGCTGGAATGATATACATGATAAAGTAAAATTTAAAAGTTAAGATTATTTAAAAACCGATATTATTCTGGATCTCACCTTAAAGGTTTTAGATAGCAAAAATAGGTTTTTAATTTTTATTTACATTTTAGAAAAATTCATTAATAACTGTTCACCATACTCGCCTGACTTTTCTGGGTGAAATTGCACACCATAAAAATTATCTTTTTGAACAGCTGCTGAATAAGCAAGGCCATAATTACAAGTAGCACCTGTGAATACTGGACTGTGCTCTATAAAGAAGGAATGCACAAAATAAAAATAGGAGTCATCCGGAATATCGGTAAATAAGGGACAACCAGCTGTTACTTTGACATTATTCCATCCCATATGTGGCGTCTTGAGTGAAATTCGGTTTTTAAAGTGCAAAGTCTTCAAGGGAAAAATGGACAGCAATTTAGCATCTCCCTCTTCGGAATAAGAAGTCAATAACTGCATTCCGACGCATATGCCGAGCACAGGTTTCTTCAACGATAAAATCGTATCTACCAGCCCCGTCTCTTCAAGCTTGCGCATAGCTGCTCCCGCATGCCCTACTCCAGGAATTATGATCCGATCATACCGATCAAAGTCTTCTTTATGATTAATCATACCGTACTCGACCTGGATCCGATCCAATGCTGCAGTCAGTGAAAAAATATTTCCTGCACCGTAGTTAACTATACCTATCATCCCTACAACACCCCTTTTGTACTTGGCAACTGCATATTTTCGGCATCCCTTCGTACAGCCTTTTTAATAGCCTTCGCGAAGGCTTTAAAAATAGCTTCTATTTTATGATGTTCATTATCGCCTTCTGCCTTGATATTTAAGTTAGCTTTGGCAGCATCCGAAAATGATTTGAAGAAATGAAAGAACATCTCTGTAGGCATATCTCCGATTTTCTCTCTTTTAAACTCGGCATCCCATACAATCCAATTGCGTCCGCCAAAATCCAAAGCCACCTGTGCCAAACAATCGTCCATAGGCAACGTATAGGCATAGCGCTCGATGCCACGTTTATCACCTAGAACTTTCAAAAACACCTCGCCCAATGCTATTCCAGTATCTTCGATCGTATGATGTTCGTCAATATGAAGATCCCCTTTAGCGTGTACTGTCAGATCAACAGCACCATGCCTTGCAATCTGATCCAGCATATGATCAAAAAATGGCAACCCTGTGTCGATGTCTGCTTTTCCTGAACCATCTAGATTGACTTTGATATAAATATCCGTTTCATTCGTCTTTCTGTGATGTTCTCCTACCCTCGTATTCAGTTTCAAAAACTCATAAACAGCTTTCCAGTCAGAAGTTTCCAGTGCCACGCAATCGCTAGTAATTTCGACGTGTTCAGCCTTACCCAACTCATCATTATTACGTAACCAAATCGCTTTTGCACCTAGATTCTGCGCCAGCTTTACGTCATTGACACGATCGCCGATTACGAAAGATTCAGCAAGGTTGTACTTGGTCTCATCAAAATATTCCGATAGCATACCTATCCCCGGTTTACGGGTTGGCGCATTTTCATCCGGGAAAGTCTTATCGATATGTTCTTTTGCAAAAATGACACCTTCGGCCTGAAAAGTATCCACAACAAAGTTATGTACTGGCCAAAAATTCTCTTCGGGATGTGATGCTGTCCCTAGACCATCTTGATTGGACACCAAGATCAGTTCAAAATCCAATTCCCGGGCAATACGTGGCAGATACTGCAAAGCGCCTGGATAAAATTTCAATTTTGCAAAAGAGTCAATCTGTTCGTCTTCAGGTTCAAGAATAAGTGTTCCATCCCTATCAATAAACAAAACTCTCTTTATATTATCTTTCATAATTAATTTAGCTGTAAAATTGTTTAATAGCCTCGATCAGTTTTCTATTATCTTCGGTGGTACCTACCGTAATACGTAGACAGCCCTCACATAGTTCTACCTTGGAACGATCTCGTACGATGATGCCCTGATTGACTAGAAAATTGTACAATTCTCGTGGTTCTTCCAACTTAGCCAGGATAAAATTGGCATCAGATGGGGTAATATGAGCAATCTGCGCTATAGCAGAAAGTTCTTGTATCAACAACTCCCTTTCTGCGACAGTCTGTTGGATCCAACTATTGACTGTATCCACATTCTCCAGCGCTTTCAACACCAAATCTTGAGTCGCTTGATTAATGTTATAAGGAGGTTTTATCTTATTGAATACCTGAATAATGGCTTTGCTGGCAAAGGCCATTCCTAAACGCAATGCAGCTAGACCCCACGCTTTGGACAACGTTTGAAGAATAACCAGGTTGGGATACTCGGTCAATTCCTGCGTAAAGGAGCGCTGCTTCGAGAAATTGATATAAGCCTCATCAATAACAACTAATCCTTTGAAATGTGTCAGGATCGTTTCGATATCTTTGCGGTCTATACTGTTACCGGTCGGATTATTGGGTGAACAAATAAAGATCATCTTAGTATGCATGTCCAATGCCTCAGCGATACCGTCCAAATCCAACTGGTAATCGGCAGTAAGATTGACTTTACGTATCTGTACATCATTGATATTGGCAGACACCTCATACATACCGTAAGTAGGTGGTACTAAAATCACATTATCAACGCCAGGCTTGCAAAAAGCCCTGTACAAGATGTCGATCGCTTCGTCACTTCCGTTGCCTAAAAAAATATGGTCTGCTGGCACGCCTTTAATTGTTGCCAGCTTTTCTTTCACTTGATGCTGCAAAGGATCCGGATAGCGGTTGTAATGATGATCCAATGGTGAACCAAAAGCATTTTCATTAGCATCTAATAATACAGACGCTTCTCCTTTAAATTCATCTCTTGCGGAGGAATAAGGGACTAGTTTTTTGATATTGTCCCTTAGTAGGTTATCTAAGTTGAAAGACATATTGTTTGTCCATTAAAATTGAGGTGTAAAGATGGTTAAAAATTTAGAGAATCACTAAACTTTATACCAATTCCCCTCAAAAGAAAGGACACTTTCATCAAATACGGCTTTTGCCTCCTCCAAAAGAGGGGTCAAATCTTTATAACGCGCTGAATAATGCCCCATTAGGAGTCTCTTTACGCCAGCTTGTAAAGCGACCTGAGCTGCCTCTAAACTGGTACTATGGAGGGTCTCCACTGCTCTGTCTAAAAGACTGTGTTCAAAAGTGGTTTCATGATACAAAAGATCTACGCCGTATATTGCGTCTATATACGTTGCAAACGCCCTTGTATCCGAACAGTAAGCATAACTTCGAGATGGTGGCGCGGGTTTGGTCAGCTCTGTGGCACGATACACGGTACCATCTAAATCCGTGCAGTCCATACCTTTTTTTAACTGTTGAAAGAAAACAGTCGGAATATTCATCCCTTCTATCTTTTCCGAGATTAAAGATGCTGCCCTAGCCCCTTCATCAAATCGAAAACCGGTAGTAGGCACGCGATGTAGCAATGGAAATGACCGCACTGTCAACATCTGCGATTTCATAATTACTTCCTCCTCGTCCGGATTGGTGGGATGAAAAATCAAATTATATCTCAGCGTAGTATCCGAGTGCTTAAACTGCAGGTTGAGAATTTCTAAAAGCGGAGCTGGCCCATGCAGATGTAACTCTGACATACGGCCTGTCAAATTCATAGAGGAAAGTAAACCTACCAATCCCAAATAATGGTCACCATGGAGATGGCTAATAAATATCCGGGATATTTTATTGCTCTTAATCCCGTAACGATGCAATTGCATCTGTGTCCCCTCTCCGCAATCGATCAAAAACAGTTGCTCATTGAAATTTAGAATCTGCGCAGTAGGATGTCGGTCATAGATAGGGGTAGCTGAGCTATTGCCCAGGACTAAGATTTCAAACCGCATATCTTATTTACCCCCGATCAAATCCCGCTGAATCTCATTCCCGAATATAAGATCTTCTGCTTCGCTTAGATTTCTAACAATCGTAAAAAAACCATCGAGGTGTGCAACTTTCAATATATGTTTTACGGAAGGGGTCAATCCCGTGATAATGAACATCCCGTCAGCGCCCTGACACAGTCGATCTGCCAACAAGCCCATACGCACCCCTTCTTCGCAGATATCCTGAACTTGAGAAAGGTCCAACACAATATTACGTTGCCCCGATGTATTACGAAGCATGAATTCTCCCTTTAAGAATGCCGCTGCCGCTGCATCCAATGTAGAAATAAGCGGCTCGATAACAACATATCGCTCATGCTTATCAATAGTATAACGCATATCTTTATCCTCTTTTATAGTTTCTCCAAAGCCGCACTCACATTGCGTTCGACGCGCGCCAAAACATCTTCTTCGACATCATAATGAAACCGTTCTCCGGTAATATACTCATAAAGTTCGATATACCGTGCAGAGATCGAATCAACAATCTCGTCCGTCATTTCAGGCACCTGTTGTCCCTCTTTACCTTGGAACCCATTTTCGATCAGCCATTGACGAACGAATTCTTTCGAAAGCTGCTTTTGAGGCTCACCATTTGCCTGACGCTCTTCGTACCCTTCAGCATAAAAATAGCGCGAAGAATCGGGCGTATGAATCTCATCTATAAGATAGATCTTTCCATCTCTCTTCCCAAATTCATACTTCGTATCAGCTAAAATAAGACCTCTCTCTCCAGCCATTTCTACTCCACGTTGATAAAGTGCATGTGCATAGCTTTCCAATTGTTCATAATCCTCGACACTTACAATTCCCTGCGCCAGAATTTCGGCTTTGGAGATATCCATATCATGTCCCACAGCAGCCTTTGTAGTTGGAGTAATGATAGCTTTTGGCAGTTTATCGTTCTCCCTCAGCCCTTCAGGGAGAATTTCCCCACAGAGTTCGCGCCCACCATCACGATAAGTCCGCCAAGCATGGCCGGAAAGATAACCACGAACCACCATTTCCACCTTAAACGGGTCGCAGGCCTGCCCAATAGTTACCGAAGGATCTGGAACAGTGATAACCCAATTAGGCAAGATATCAACCGTTGCTTTCAAAAACTTGGCAGCAATCTGATTCAAAACCTGCCCCTTAAAGGGAATAGCTCGAGGAAGCACTACGTCAAATGCAGAAATACGATCAGACGCTACCATCACTAAATAGTTGTTGTCGATTGTATAGACATCCCGTACTTTACCCTTGTAAAAACCTGTCTGTTTATTAAAATTAAAATGGGTTTCTTTTATTGCACTCATCGTAGTAAATCGCCGTAGCGTATATTTAATTAATTATTTGTATTCAAATCTCCGTAAGCTTCCAAGATACGTTTTACCAGCTTATGCCTGACAACATCACTCCCCGTAAGATACACAATATCAATACCGCTAATATTGTCCAATATTTTAATTGCCGTTGCCAATCCTGACTGTGATTTTTTCGGAAGGTCAATCTGCGTAAGATCTCCCGTAACAATGAATTTAGCGGTTGGCCCCATACGGGTCAAAAACATCTTAAGTTGCATATCAGTCGCATTCTGCGCTTCATCCAAAATCACAAAGCAATTGTCCAACGTACGCCCCCGCATAAAAGCCAACGGTGCAACCTCAATGGTTCGGTTTTCTAAATAACCTTTTAACTTTTCAGCTGGGATCATATCATCCAATGCATCGTAAAGGGGTCTCAAGTAGGGATCTACCTTCTCTTTAAGATCTCCAGGTAAAAAACCCAAATTCTCTCCAGCTTCTACAGCAGGTCTTGTTAAAATGATGCGTTTGATTTCTTTATTACGCAACGCTCTTACAGCCAACGCAACAGCGGTATAGGTTTTACCGGTCCCAGCTGGCCCTACAGCAAACAAAATATCATTCTTGTCGATGCTATCCACCATTCTTCGCTGGTTTGGAGTACGCGCACGAACAATCAACCCGTTAGGACCATACACAATGGGCTCGCCTTTAAGTCCTGCCGACTGGCTTTCCTCCTGCTTTTCTTTATCGCCCAAACTCTTCTCTCTTGGTGGAATCCCCAACAGCTCTTCCAGTTCCAGTGCCCCCAAAGCATTGTACTTAATGACATGATCAATAACAGGGGAAAACACGGATTCAAACAAACGCTGTTCCACCTCTTCTCCCAACACCTTAAGTTCCGTCCCCCTTGCTATCAAACGCAACTTTGGAAATCTATTTTTAATAGATTCAAAATTCTCATTTTGAGCTCCCCATAGAGAGACCAAATTAACATTGTCCAAATTGATGATTAATTCGCTCAAATTATTGTGGTTTTTAGTTTAAATATCGTGTACAGTATGACTTGTTTTTTCAACCTATTAGAATCAGACGTTAATGCATGTCTATTTTATTACCAGAGGGATAACTACCCTATCGATGTCAGAAAGCCTATAGCTTATATCGACATGGACATCTCCCTAGATAAATATAGATAAGATTTTCAATTTGTATAATGTAAAAACATTCTTATCTAAGAAAATTATAACCAAAAATACAAACTAATATTTTTACATGTATCGAATGTGAAAAATATTCATTATTTTAAATCCGAAAGGCCTTTATGAGCACTAGTTTTACTAACTTTGTCTTTACTTTTTTTTAGAAAACAACAGTTTTAGGGCGCGTTTTTAGGACAACGGGCTGTGAATATGGGAGTAATAACATTAACAACAGATTTAGGTTACCGCGATTTTTATCAGGCGGCATTGAAAGGGAGCATAATATCATTGTTGCCCAATGTACGTTTAATAGACATCACACATGAGATTCCCTCTTTCAACATACAGCACGCCGCATTTATCCTCCAGAATGCCTATCATTATTTCCCTAAGGGGACAGTACACCTCATCGGTATAGACACTGTTTTTCAAGAAGGCTGTCGCTACATAGCCATGAAGTTTGAGGGGCATTATTTTGTTGGTGCGGATAATGGCATATTCAGTATTATTCTTGGTGAAAAAAAAGCAGAACAGCTCTTTGAAATCGAGATGATGCAAGACCTTCGATTTTTGCACTTCCCGTTAGCGGATATTCTCGTCAAAGCCACCTGCCATATCGCCGAGGGAAATCCTATTGAGGATCTCGGCTCAGCTATCGATACTCCCTTACAAAAAGTAACACTACTGCCCATAATAGAAAACAGCTTTATTAAAGGACATGTGTCGTATATAGATTCTTTTGGCAATGTCATCTCCAATATCAGCAAGGATTTGTTCAATCAAGTTCAAAAAGGAAGAAATTTTGTTCTTCATTTTAAACGAAACGAAACCATAAACAAAATGAGCTGGCACTATAACGAAGTATCCGAAGGGGAGAAACTGTGTCTATTCGGAATTTCTGACTATCTGGAGATAGCGATCAATAAAGGGCATGCCAGTAATTTATTGGGTTTATACCCTGACGAAACCATCATGGTTGAGTTTTTGGACTAATAAACTAAAATATTATGATAAAGACATATGCCTGGTTCTTATACCTATTACTATGTAGCTGTATCCCTGCGAAGGCTCTTGTCCAACAGAATCAGGATTCGATTTCTTTTGAAACTCAACGACAGCGGGTCAATGTCTTACTAGATCAACGAAGCAAGCGATTCGGTGACTACACAAACTCGCTAGAGCAAAAAACAGGCATTTTCGGATTGTTCAAGACCAAAAGTGATATGCAGAAATCAATCGACATATTGAAGTCTGTAGTAATAAATGACAATGCCATCTTTCTCGAAACACGCAAGCTTTTAGACTTGAAAGACAGTGAGGCTGATCGTTTTCATGCCTTGGCCAAGGAATACGACCAACAGGTAACCGCCTATATGAAAACTATTTCCAAACTACAGGCTGAAAACGAAAAACTGAGAAATACGATTCAAGCATTAGAGGAAGAAGACCATACGGACAATAAATATCGCTATGTCATATTTGTAATCTTATTTCTCAGTGGCGTTTTATTTTTTTTATACAAACGTCGTCGGTCAAAAAATTTGACGAAAGTTTGATAAGGCGACTACTTTATATCACTACATTTGTCCGTTGGAACAAAAAGCTTTAAGATTACAAAAATAATGGCTAGACCAAGATTGAACAGTGGCGATTCGCATTCCGATGATTTACCTAAGCCCAAATTAAACAAAGAACTACTAAAAAAGGCAGCTCAGCTTTTGTCTTATTTGAAACCTTACAAAGGTAAGTTCATCATAGGAATGATCTTTTTGATTATGTCCAGTCTAACGATGCTTACTCTCCCAGCCTTACTTGGAGCTATGATAGACGCGGCACAAGGCAAACAAACCTACCCTTGGCTGCAGTCCGATGTTTTATTCATCGGAGCATTATCAATCAGCATCTTACTCTTCCTATCGATTACCTCGTTCTTCCGGATTCGCCTGTTTGTAGAGATAGCAGAAAAATCACTGGCTAGCATCCGTAGAGAATCTTATCTGAAACTCATCACGCTTCCAATGGATTTTTTCGCGAATCGCCGAGTTGGCGAACTGAACAGCAGGCTCTCTGCCGACTTATCGCAGATTCAGGACACATTGACTACGACATTGGCAGAAATTATACGACAAAGCATAAGTTTGATTATCAGTGTTTTTCTATTAATTATAGTATCTCCAAAGCTCGCTTTGATGAACCTCTGCATATTGCCTATTTTGATTGTTGCTGCGATTTTCTTCGGTCGATTTATCCGTACGCTCTCACGTCAGACCCAGGATCAGCTTGCAGACTCTAACAGTATCGTACAGGAAACCTTACTCGGAATATCCAACGTCAAAGCTTTTGTAAACGAATACTATGAATCACAACGCTACAATAAAAAGTTGGAGAATGCGGTCAGCCTTGCTATCAAGGGAGCCACCTACCGAGGTTTATTCGCCTCCTTTATCATCTTTTGCATATTTGGAGCCGTGATTGCTGTCATATGGTATGGAGCTTCTCTAGTGTCTATAGGTGAGATCTCTGTTGGAGACCTGACTACCTACATTCTATATTCGATGTTCGTAGCCGGCTCTATGGGAAGTTTTCCCGAATTGTACGCAGGCTTACAACGGGCTTTAGGAGCGAGCGAGCGAGTAATCGAGATTCTTAACGAAAAAACTGAGGATATCCAGGTCTCCGAAGAAGATAAAAACATCAAAAGGCATATCATGGGTAAACTGACTTTTGACAAGGTCAGCTTTTCTTATCCTTCACGGCTAGAGAGCACTATATTAAATGACATCTCGTTTACGGCAGATGCTGGGCAAAAAATAGCAATAGTGGGCCCTAGCGGAGCCGGAAAATCCACTATAGCATCTTTAACCCTTCAATTCTACCAACCTTCTTCGGGCGAAATTCGCTATGATGAAATGCCTGCCACTAGCTTTGCAATCACTGATATACGAAATCAAGTAGCTATCGTACCACAAGACGTCTTACTCTTTGGGGGTACAATACGGGAGAATATAAATTACGGCAGACTGGATGCTAATGCGGAAAGCATTATCGAGGCCGCCAAGCGTGCTAATGCACACGATTTTATCATGGGGTTCCCGGATGGCTATGATACGATGGTCGGTGAAAGAGGGGTAAAACTATCCGGAGGGCAGCGTCAGCGTATCGCTATAGCACGAGCACTACTAAAAGATCCTTCGATTTTAATATTGGACGAAGCTACTTCGTCGTTAGATTCCGAATCAGAACGACTAGTTCAGGAAGCGCTAGAAGAGCTCATGAAAAACCGTACCTCGATTATTATTGCCCACCGTCTGTCTACCATAAAAAATGCGGACAGTATCCTTGTGATTGACGAAGGGCGAGTAGCTGATTTTGGCAACCATGAAGAACTCCTCGCAAAAGGTTCCGGATTATACCATCATCTGTACACACTTCAATCCACCCAAAAAAGCATCAGTTAAAGAAGAATCATATTGCTTGGGGTTAAAATTTGTTAATCCATTCGCCCAGAAAACTTTTTGGAACGATGCTTGTTTATAGATAGATAACAAGTCGGAAAACAAACAAAATTTATAAAGATGAAAAATAGGAACGGATTAGTTGCATTTGCATTGTTAGGATTGGCGGTTGGAACTGCTGCTTATTATTTATTGGGTACTGAGGATGGCAAGAAAACATTGAACAAAGCCAATGACGGAATCAAAGATTTAACGAAATCACTTAAGGATCTTTCAAAGAAAGAAGCAAAGAGAGCTTCGCGTCTTGCTAAGGAAGCTAAGGAGGACTTGCGTGAATGGAAATCGAAAGCAAAAGACGCAGGCAGAGATGTGCTAAATAAAGTATCGGAAAAAGCATCAGACTGGGCAGGAAAAGCTTCTGATGCCACAGACAAAATAGCCCATAAAACCGAAGATTTAGCTGAAAAAGCAAAATCAGAAATCTCAAAGGCTTAATTTCCAAAAGTAAATGCTAGACACTGCAAATTGTGTATCTTTGCCATACATGAGTCTTTTGCAGCAAATCAAAACTTTAGTCAATAAAGATCTTACCTTAGAGTGGCGTTCTAAACATGCCGTCAACGGCATCTTACTATACGTGGTATCTACTGTATTTGTTTGCTACCAGGCATTTAAATCAGTAGATACCTTAATTTGGAACGCTTTATTTTGGATTATACTCCTTTTTGCTTCTATAAATGCGATAAGCCGATCTTTCATTCAAGAAAGCCAGTATAGACAGCTTTACTATTACTCTATCGCAAGCCCCAAAGCTATAATACTTTCTAAAATCATATACAATATCATACTGATGACAGCTTTATCTGCCATCGCATACCTGATCTACTCCTTAGTTTTTAAAAATCCCGTGGGAGACCCTCTATTTTACTTTATAGCTGTTTTTCTAGGAGCTGTTAGTTTTGCGACAGTATTTACGATGGTATCGGGTATCAGTGCTAAAACAGGCAATAACAGCACAATGATGGCTGTCTTAGCGTTTCCAATCATCATCCCATTATTGATTGTCTTGATAACGCTTTCTCAAAATGCCTTACAGGGGCTAAACAGAGCTGAAAGCTACAATGAAATTGGTGTCCTTATAGCAATTAATGTCATAACTGTTACTATTTCTTTGTTGTTATTTCCTTACCTTTGGAGGGATTAAAACAACACATAGAAAATGAAAAAAAACTGGTGGAAAATATTAGCAGCATGTTTAGTTAGTGCTTCTGTTGTCGCTGGATTTATGGGCCCCGTTCCCAAATTATTTCTTCTCCACGAAACGATAAGGAATGTCTACTTTCATGTTCCGATGTGGTTTGCTATGTTTACACTCTATACTATCTCTGTCGTATATAGCATCAAGTATCTTAATAATGGTAATCCAAAGCATGATATCATCGCTGTCGAGGCAGTAAACACGGGTGTGATATTCTGTTTCCTGGGGCTACTGACAGGAATGCAATGGGCCAATATTACCTGGGGAGAAGCTTGGCCTAGCGATTCAAAAACAAATGGTTCTGCAATCGCTACACTGATGTATCTAGCTTATCTTGTCTTACGCAACACCCTGGAAGAAGAACAGAAACGCGCTAAAATATCTGCTGTGTACAATATCTTTGCCTTTCCGATTATGATTGTGCTCATGTATATTTTACCAAAGATGACAGACTCTTTGCACCCAGGCAGTGGAGGAAATTCTACTTTTGGAGATCTGGACATGGATCACAATATGCGTCCTATTTTCTATTCTGCAGTTATCGGCTGGATACTAACTGGTGTATGGATCTGCACCCTACGTTACAGGGTTAGATTGCTGGAGCGCAAAGCGAACCAAATTGATTAATTTTAAACAGAATATTAACAATATATAAGGACGCCATTCTTATACTGTTTAGCATTAGCGACGGGTAAGAAACAGGATCTGGCAATAAAGGATCATAAAATCTGGATATTCCGCACGACCTTTAAAGAAAAAATTATTTACGCATGAAAAAAATCAGTTTATTAACGCTCTTAACCTTCTTAACAACGTTAGTCTCTTATGCACAATCGTCTGACATCGAAATGGCCGAGGGGTTACGAAGCTCGGGTAAAATATGGGTTGTCGTACTGGTACTGTTAACTATAGTAGTCGGGGTATTTGTTTACTTATTCACCATTGACAGAAAAGTCACCAAATTGGAGAAGAGAAATTCATAAACATAGTCTACTATGATCATCAGACAACACAGAAAGTTTACACCAATCAATATACTATTCATATCGATTATCGGTACTTTTTTGTGTTTGGGCGTGTTTATCCATCGGCCACAAGATTTAAGGCCAGTACTTCTTGAACCTGCTGCCAACAATCTTTTCGGTATCGAGATCGGCGCAGGCCTTACTCCTGCAGCGAATGTCTTGTTGACATTGACATTAACACTGCTGCAAGCTTTACTGCTCAACAAAGTAGTAAATCATTTTAATTTTTTGGGTAAACCAAATTTTCTGACGGCATTGCTGTTTATGACTCTGGTCAGTCTCTTTTTACCATTCTTGGTACTATCCCCCACCTTAATCTGTAACTTCATCACCATCTGGATGATGAGCAAACTATTCGCCATCTATAAGCAAGCAGATGTAAAGGGACTTATGTTTGATTTAGGAATGATTGTCGCTTTAGGTAGTCTAGTATATTTTCCCTTTATCGTCATGTTTCTATTATTATGGATCGCCTTAATAATATTCAGACCGTTTATTTGGCGAGAGTGGATCACACCTATCCTGGGATTTTCAATTGTTTATTTCCTACTTGGCGTAGCCTATTACTGGCTAGACAGGTTTGACGAGTTCAAAGCTATATTCACGCCATTTACAAATTCGCTGACACATACGATTCGTGTAGATTTTCAAGACTATCTCGTTGTAGTCCCCATTGCAATAGCACTTTTACTTTTTCTGGCAGTACTCCGAGATCAATACTTCAGAAGTATCGTACATATACGAAAATCTTTTCAGTTGCTTTTCTACATGTTATTATTGATCGCAGGATCCTTCTATCTAAACGAAAAAATCAATATCAATCACTTTCTGCTTTGCGCCCCACCCCTAGCCATCTATTTGGCTTACTATTTTTCATTTGCAAAAAGTAAGTGGGTCTATGAGAGCCTTTACATCATTATTATGATAACAATAATATACTTTCAATTTATGTAAAAAACTGACAAGCAATCGTTTAACCTTTTTTAACAAAATGAGGCAAAGGATTCAGCAAAATTTAAATAGTTTTGTAACGAAATTATCCACTAGTAGAACACGCTAATGGATAATTTAAAACATGCCAGTTCGTTATTGGCCTATCGAGATAACACAAAAAGACGTCCGAAGCGCGGAGATTATAAAAATATATGTATAAACAATTCAATGTTTTGAGTGCCAAAAAGGCTTTACAGCTTGTAGTTGCTACAGGTCTTTTGCTGGCAAATATCCAAGCGAATGCCCAGACTACAACCTCACATTCTCCTTATTCGAAATTCGGCCTAGGACAAATGCGAGAGGATCTTCTTCCACAGACCCGTGCCATGGGAGGAATATCCAGTGCAATACGTTATCAGTCTGGTCTTCCTATCTTGAACATGGGAAATCCTGCAAGTTACTCTGCATTTTCAAGAACAATTTTAGAAGCTGGATTATATGGTAATGCCACCGAACTAAGTCGTACGGGGGTCAAAGATAATACTGCAGATTTTGCATTCTCACACCTAGCGATAGGTATTCCATTGTCTCAGCGTTTCGGTGGTTTTGCATTTGGACTTATGCCCTACTCTGACGTAGGCTACAATCAGACCAGCAGAAGAAAAGAAGGTGATTTGACCTATAATATCTCGTCCAAAGGTGAGGGTGGAATAAACAAAGCTTTTTTGGGCTACGGCGTTTCTCCATTTAAAGGAGTAAGTGTCGGAGCTAATGTTGGTTTTCTTTTTGGCGAACTAACAGACATAGACTTAGTCAGTTTTCCGCAAAATCCAAACATGCTAAATGCTCGTTACAATGAGACAAGACTTATTCGTGGAGCGACATTAGAC
The DNA here is from genome assembly GCF_000416985.1 of Sphingobacterium paucimobilis HER1398. Lineage (GTDB taxonomy): Bacteria > Bacteroidota > Bacteroidia > Sphingobacteriales > Sphingobacteriaceae > Sphingobacterium > Sphingobacterium paucimobilis. The sequence goes on along the minus strand of NZ_ATDL01000016.1, from coordinate 393,372 downwards.
TATGGTGTACAGTACTCCAAAGCGATAAGTAGGAAATTGAACCTAACTATCGGATATATGGGTTCACTCAACAATACCATAACAAGCAAAACCACATCTTTCATTAAAAGAACAGAACCATCCTCTGATCCAGACTATCAGAACATACCGCTAGATACAGTATCTAGCGTAACAGGCCTGTCTCGAAAAGTAAATCTCCCGTTAAAACACACCGTTGGTTTTACACTTTCCAAGGGTTATAATTGGATGGTTGGTGCTGATTTTAAATACGCTGATTGGAGCTATTTTCAGACACGCGCAGGCGAACCTGCACTTGGAAAAAACTATGGTTTTGCAGTTGGAGGACAAATCAAACCGGACCCGACATCGTTTAGGTATTGGAACATCGTAGATTATAGACTGGGCTTCCGATACGACCAGACTCCACTCCAATACAACAATCAGAACATCGATGATATGGCAGTTACAGTGGGACTAGGCTTGCCGCTACCAGAAACAAATTTTGGACTGACCTTCTCTCGGATCAATATCTCTGCAGAGTTCGGACAAAGAGGCACGCTATCCAATAATTTAGTACGCGAGCGATATATCAACCTAAACCTTGGCTTTACATTGAATGACACTTGGTTCAGAAGAAGAAGTTATGATTAGCATGAATACATGCTCTACAAAAATATTAATCCAGCCCCCCCTATCGCTTTGTATTGCAATAGGGGGTTTCTTGCTTTACAGCTGCGAAAATGATTTACGTGAAGTCAGTAAAATCGAAAATATTCAGCAAGAAGAGGCTGTAGATATATCGAAAGACGTCAAGATAATCGTGAGCGATTCTGCTATTGTAAAAGCACAACTCACAGGCCCCGAAATGCGGGTATATCATGATACTACGGGTAATAAGAACAGTAATTACGAATTTCAAAAAGGGCTCCAAATCATATTTTACGATTCCGAAGGGAAGGAAAGCCAACGTATTCGGTCTGACTACGGCAAACAGCGGGTTTTGGATGGAATTACAGAGTTCAAGAAAAATGTAGTTGTAAATATGTCTGACGGCTCCATTATCAAAACCGAAGAGTTATATTACGATGAGAAAAAGAAAATCTATTACAACGATGTACCTATTTCTTTCGAATTCAAAGATGCTAGAGGCAACCTACAGGCGACTTCTTTCACTTCTGATACAGACTTTAAAAACATAAACGGTCAAAATATGACTGGTTTCTATATCTCTTCAGGTAATAGCCAGCTGCCTTCGTTTGGTAATTAATTTGGCGATGGTTATAAAGCTTTAAATAACTTTTATTAACATTATAAAAATTTACACTTTTTTTTTATAAAAGTTGTATCTTGCGCCTTGTTTTAACAAAACTCAATTAAATAACTAAAGAACACATAAATACAATACGAGAATATGGGATTAATGGGTAATTTGCGTAACCGAGCCGGATTGGTAATATTCATAATCGGTTTAGCAATTGTTGCATTTTTATTGGGGGACATCATTCAGTCCGGAACGCCATTTTGGGCCAAAAAGCAAAATGAGGTCGGTAGTGTAAACGGAAATTCTGTTGACTACCTCGATTTCAATGCGCAGGTAGAACAAACTACGGCAATGTATCAACAACAAATGGGCGGTGCTGAAACTCCTCAGATAAAAACCTTCGCCGTACAACAGGTTTGGAATCAATTTATCTCCAAAGAGTTGATAGCTACTGAAGTTGAAAAGCTAGGTCTGTCGGTAGGCAAAAAGGAACTAAACGACCTTATAACAGGTCCGAATCCATCGCCTCAGATCATGCAAACTTTTACCAACCCTGAAACTGGTCAGTTTGATCGGAACTACCTGAGCCAAGTTATAAATGAAGCCAAAGGAGGTAATGCACAAGTAGCTCAACAATGGGAATTACTCCTTGAAAACGTACGTTCGCAAAGACTGACCGAAAAATACGCGAACTTACTGAGCAATACCGTATACGTTACGGCATTGGAAGCGCAAGACGAATATACTGCTAAAAACAAATTAGCAAACTTCAAATATATATTACTTGACTACTCTTCTGTCAATGAAGCTGACATCAAATTAACAGACGCTGATTACAAAGAGTATTACGACAAGCATAAAAATGCATTTAAGAACCCAGAAGAGACTCGTGCTATTGAATACGTTTTATTCGATGCAAGTCCTACAGCCAAAGACTCTTCAGCGACACTGACAGCAATTCAAACGCTAAAAGAAGAGTTGATCGCTTCTACAAACGATTCCCTATTTGTAGTGAGTAGTTCTGACAACAAGTATCCTGTTACTTATTACCGAAAAGGTCAGGTTAGCCCTGCTTTGGATTCAATTATATTTAATGCTGCAAAAGGAGTTACTGTAGGCCCCTTCCTAGCGAATGGTGCTTATGAGATTGCAAAAATAATCGACTCTAAATTCAGCCCTGATTCAGTAAAAGCAAGTCACATCCTATTGAATGTTGCAGCAGAAGGTGGTGTTTCAAAAGCGAAAGTAAAAGCAGATTCTATTAAAGGATTGCTAGCAAAGGGCGAAAGTTTTTCTTCTTTAGCAGTTGAATTCAGCCAAGATCCAGGTAGCAAAGCCAATGGTGGAGACTTGGGTACATTTACAAGGGGACAGATGGTTGGTCCATTTGAGGAAGCAGCCTTCAATGGTAAAACCGGAGATGTTGTCGTTGTAGAATCACAATTCGGAGTACATATTCTGAAAATTGAAAAGCAAATCGGAAACTCTAAAATCGTAAAAGCAGCAATATTAGACAAAGTAATCACAGCCGGAAAAGAAACGACTGATGCCGCCTACGCTAAAGCGAGCTCTTTCTTTACAGCTGCTAATGGTGCTAATTTTGCAGAAACAGCAAAAAAAGAAAATTTAAACTTGCAAAAGGCAACACGTGTACAACCTATGGACAATTCACTCAACGGTGCTGAAGCGTCTAGAGAACTGATACGATGGGTATTTGAAGCTAAGAAAGGTGATGTGTCTGATAAGATTTATGAAACCGAAAATAGTTTTATCGTAGCAAAAGTAGCTGGTGTAAATCCTAAAGGAATTCAGTCACTGGAAGCGGTGAAAGGAGATATCGAGTTAGGAGTCAAAAACCTAGTGAAAGCACGTATGTTGAAGGAAAAAATGAATAATGCTCTCCAAGGCGCGGCATCTATAGATCAAGTAGCTCAAAAGGTTGGAAAACCGGCAATAGCGGTAGAAAACATCGTATTAGCGAATCCGGTAATACCTGGTGTATCTTTAGAAAGTGCAGTTGTCGGTACTGTATTCGGACTGCAACCCAACAAACCTTCTAAATCGATAGAAGGAACACAAGGAATATATGCGGTACAGGTGGATAGCTTTGTAAATCCTAAAGAAATGGTAGATACAGAACGTAAAAACCAACAAAAACAAATATTGACGTCCAAGCAACAACGTTCTTGGGGATCAGTCTTTAAAGCGTTACAGGATAATGCCAAGATTGATGACAATCGAATTAGATTTTATTAAGATATTATAATTAATTTTACAGCCGGGCATTATCACATGTCCGGCTTTTTTTATATTTTTATCACATGGATATTCAAGAGAACATAGTCAATAAAGTTGCACAAAGTGGTCTGATTACTATTGATCTAGCAGAATATGCCCCTATAGAAGACGATATCTTGGTGTATGACATCAAGGACAATTTATTTCATGGCCTGATACTTAAAGAAAAAGATTTCAGAGATTTCGTAAAACAACATGACTGGTCTCAATATCAAGACAAGCATATTGCGATTACTTGCTCGACAGATGCTATAGTCCCGACTTGGGCTTATATGATTCTAGCCAATAAGTTCAGCCCCTTCGCAAAAACGATAAATTTTGGCACGAAGGAAGAGGTTGTCCGGAATTTATTTTCCGATGCAATCCAATCAATAGATTATACAGTCTATGTGGATCAACGTATCGTAGTCAAGGGGTGTGGAGACATCTATGTTCCAGAAAGTGCGTTTGTGTCCTTTACACATAAGCTTAGTGAAGTAGCAAAAAGCATTATGTATGGTGAGCCCTGTTCTACTGTTCCCGTATTTAAGCGAAAAAATTAAACCCTCTGTAGTTTTGGAGAGTCTTAGGTATATTAATGAGGATACTGCATTCGGATAAACGCATAGCAGATAGCCCCTCGGAAACACCTAATATAAGTCAGTGCCCGTTAAAAACAAGTTGAACATATATGAAAAGAGTCTACTGTACATTACTTGCTTTGTTTATTAGCTTCACCTGGAGCTTTGCCCAATCTCTTCCATACCTGAAAGAACCGACATTTAAAGAAGGTGAAAAACTTTCCTACAAACTCAGATATGGAATCATATCGGCTGCCAACGGTGTACTATCAGTGAATAAGTCTCAACTACAATTCAGTAATAAAAATACTTTTCACCTCAATGCATTTGGACAGACTTCATCCGGATTCTCTATATTTTATACGGTTAAAAACAAATATGATTCTTATATAGACGGAAATACCTACCAACCTTATCTATATACAGAAGATATCCATGAGAATAATTATACCCGTAAAGAGTATGCTACATTTGATCATCGAAACTCAACTGTTAAAGGAGCAAAGGGCACCTTTAAGGGAAAAACATCACAGATATTTGATTTGCTGTCTGCTTACTATTTTTCACGTAACCTAGATCTCTCCTCGTTGAAAACAGGAGACTCATTTAAAATAACTTACTTTTTGAATGATGAAATTGCAGAGCTAAAAGTAGCTTATGTAGGCACAGAAAAAATCAAGACGAGTTTAGGAACCTTAGATTGTATTAAACTGAGTCCAGAAATCAAACCTGGACGTATCTTTAAAAAAGACAGTAAATTGTATCTTTGGGTTACCAACGATGGCAATCGTATACCGGTAAAAGCTCAGGTGGAGATTTTAATAGGTTCTGTCACCATGGAGTTGACAAAAGCTGAAGGGCTGAAGTATGAATTGGGAAAAAAAGTAAGTTATTCAAAATAAGTAAAATCGTGATTGAGGTTGATAATGTTTTAGTCCATGAGGACTTGTTAAGTAATGATTTTGTTTGTAATCTATCAAAATGTAAAGGTATTTGTTGTGTAGAGGGAGATGCTGGAGCTCCACTGCGCGAATCCGAAAAAGCTGTGTTGCAAGAGATTTATCCCAAGATTAAGCCTTATATGACTGAGAAAGGCATTCTAGCGGTGGAAGAACAAGGAACGCATGTAATCGATAGTGATGGAGATCTAACCACTCCTTGCGTAGATGGCAATAAGGAGTGTGCATACGTTACTTGGGAAAATGGAATTACGAAATGCGCCATAGAAAAAGCCTATGAATTAGGCGAAATAGACTGGAAGAAACCTATTTCTTGTCATTTGTATCCAATACGTACGACCCACTACCCCCAGTTCGATGTCTTACACTACGACAGATGGCATATCTGTAAAGATGCCTGTAGCTTTGGAAAAGAACTCCAGGTGCCTGTCTACAAATTTTTAAAAGATCCCCTTATTCGAGAGTATGGCATGGAATGGTACACTAAATTAGAAGAATCGGTAGAATCTATCTAATGGATTTTTGTTATCTTTATTGCGTATAAATAGACGCTAATTGGTATTTACCATCATTCATGCTTAGTTTAAAGGAGATACAACGCCCCATTGCAACAGAGCTTTCGACATTCGAATCGAAGTTTAAGCAGTCCATGCAAAGTTCTGTTCCACTTTTAGATATTATAACACAGTATTTATACAAACAAAAGGGAAAGCAAATGCGCCCTATGTTTGTATTTTTTACGGCTGGTCTATGTGGCCAGATTACAGAATCCACCTACCGTGGAGCATCTTTGGTAGAGCTTCTTCACACCGCCTCACTTGTACATGATGATGTCGTTGACAACGCCAATGAAAGGCGAGGTTTTTTCTCCATCAATGCCTTATGGAAAAATAAAGTCGCTGTCCTTGTTGGAGATTTTCTTCTATCCAAAGGTCTCCTACTATCGGTTCATAACAATGAGCATGACCTGTTGAAAATCGTCTCTGAAGCTGTTGAACAAATGAGTGAAGGCGAACTCTTACAAATTGAAAAAGCACGTAAACTGGATATCAAGGAAGATATCTATTATGAGATAATTCGCAAAAAGACGGCTTCATTAATTGCCTCTTGCTGTGCATCTGGAGCTTCATCAGCTAAAGCCGACACCGAAACGATAGAACTGATGCGATTATTTGGAGAAAAAGTCGGATTGGCTTTTCAGATAAAAGATGATTTGTTTGATTTTGGATTGGATGATGTAGGTAAGCCAGTAGGTAATGACATCAAAGAAAAGAAGATGACCTTACCTTTGATCTACGCATTAGCGCATACGTCAAATTCAGAAAAGCGAAGAATTATTAATTTGGTCAAAAACCACAACGAAAATAACGAGAAAGTCGATGAGGTAATTCAATTTGTACGAAGTAGTGGGGGGCTGGAATATGCGACAACAAAGATGATGCAATTTCAACAAGAGGCATTTGATCTCTTAGCGAAATTCCCGGACAATGTATATAAAGAAGGACTGAAACAATTAGTAACTTTTACTACAGAAAGAAAGAAATAATATGAGTCACGAGATAATGTTTTTTGGAGGATTTATTGTTTTTATCATCCTCATGCTTGCAATTGACCTTGGTCTATTTAGCAAAAGCGACAAGCCAATAAGTCTAAAAGCAGCGGCAATTATGTCTTTGATATGGATACTATTTGCCTTGGGTTTTGGTCTTGTACTTTATTTCTGGGGTAATGAACTGCACAATGTACATGATATAGCACGTCTGAAAGAAATTGTTGCCAAACACTACCATGACGTCAAAATCATAGAAAGTGACCTTGTAGCCAGTCTTCATATTTATAATAAAAATCTAACTTTAGAATATCTCACAGGGTATGTGGTGGAATATGCTTTATCGGTAGACAACATATTTGTGATGGTCTTACTTTTCTCTTCATTTGGTATACCAGAACGCTATTACCATAAAGTATTGGTATGGGGGATTTTAGGAGCAATAATCTTACGTTGTATCTTTATTTTCGTTGGAGCAGCATTAATTGCTAAGTTTGGGTGGATTCTATATGTATTCGGGGCTTTTTTGGTCTATACAGGTTTTATGATGTATATCAACAGAAACCAAGAAGAAGAAGTCGACCCTCAAAACCATGCAGTAGTCAAATTCGCCTCAAAATATTTTAAGGTTACTTCAAAGATGGATGGGGGTAAGTTCTTTCATATAGAGAATGGTGTACGATACATGACCCCTTTATTTCTCGTGCTTTTGGTTATTGAATTTACAGATTTAATCTTTGCCGTTGACTCTATTCCAGCAATATTTTCTGTAACAAAAGACCCTTATATTGTATTCTTCTCTAATATATTTGCTGTACTGGGCTTAAGATCGATGTTCTTCCTATTGGTCAACATCATTCACAAATTCCACTATTTAAAAGTTGGACTAGCCTTTTTATTGATCTTTATAGGCGCTAAGATGTTATTACATAATTGGCTAAAAGAATGGGGCTTCACGACTACACATTCCTTAATCATCATATTGAGCATACTGGCTCTTAGCGTTGTCGCTTCCTTAATTTTTCCAAAAAAAGAGAATTACGAACGGTAATAAACCCGAGACATAAATAAGAACAATGGCCATAATATTAGATATTATGGCCATTGTTCGTTTAATAGCATTCTCCTCTATTAGTCTCAGCAGAGCAGTCCTATGCGCCATCTAAATAACCTAGAATAATGGTATTCAAATACTAAGCCCTGGGATGTAATATTGATTTTGGCAACTTGTGTACATTTTAAAATATAACAAGTTTGATTAAAGCGGATAAGAAAATCAAGCTATCCAAATAAAGCAGAAACAAAAAGCGGATAAACTTTTTTAAAGTATACCCGCCCTTCAATATCTATTATAAATAATAAGTTACTTTAGAACGACACTTGATCTTCCCATAATGGCATCATCGGCATACAATAAGACCGTATAAGCTCCCTTTTTAAAACGGTTAGTATCCCGCCACAAAAACTGATATTCTTCTCCTCTATTCGTAAAACTAATAGCTTCTTTAAAAGTATATTGAAGCTTATCTCCATGTACACTAAATACATCTCCAGCCTTTGCTATGAGATTGCCCTGGGGATCAATAATACGAACAAAAATCTCTTTACTTCCTTCTTTAGCCAAGGGGTTGTCCGCAATAGAAAATTTTATCTGTAAATCATCAACCCGCTTAGCTTTGGTTTCGATTTCTAGATCTCCTTTTCTTGTCTTCTCTACCCCATTAACAAGAATACTGGAGACTTTGACAGAAGACGCAATGCTCACTTTTTCACTCAATCGCTCATTTCGCTGTTTCAGAGTCTCCATCTGCTCGTTCTTTTCACGTACAGAGGAACTTAATTCCTTGTTTTTCCTCAAAAGAATGTCATTTTGGAGCTTTAGCTCTCCCGCTTCGTCTTTTAGGGAAGAAACATTATTTTTTAATTTTTGAATCTGATCCTTGGCAGCCTGTATCTGCGCATCTGAAATATTCGAATTTTCCAATTCAGCCCGCAGATCATCAATGATCTTACGTGCAAACAATTCTTCTTGTATCAGATTATCAGGCAGACCTTCTATATTCTGATTTTTTATATTGTCCAATTCAGCTTCGATTCGGTCAATTTCAATCTGCAGATTTTCTTTCTGCAACGCAACTGTGTAAAGCTTTTCTCCAGATGACTTAAACTTTACGTAAAAATATATATTGGTTGCCAGAAGCGAAGCTATAGCAATCATAAAAAAATAAATCTTCGAATTATCCTTCTTATTATCTGGGACCTCACTCTCGACAGATGTACTTTTTACTTCCATAGCATACCTTCCATTAATACCAAATTCACGTTTAAACTTCTATTTACCATAGCTCAGAAGTACCAAACAAAAACTATTCCAAAAAATACGGTTATTCAAAGTAGTTAAGCGTCTCAAAACCACCCTCTTTCAGATACTGCTCTTTTCGCATCAGGTGAAGATCTGACAGCACCATCTCAGATACCAACATTTGCAAGTCATACTTGGGTTGCCAGCTTAACTTGGTTTGAGCCTTGGTAGGGTCGCCTATTAATAAATCCACTTCTGTCGGCCTGTAATAACGAGGATCAACTTTCACAACGGTTTGCCCCAGCTTCACCCCTTCAGGATTGATCCCGAGTTCATTCAAACGATCATCGTCCCGATCAATAATGACACCTTTCTCTTGTTCGTCTCTACCACTAAACTCAATGGTTATACCTAACTCCGCAAAACTTAAACGTACAAAGTCCCGAACCGTAGTCGTCACGCCAGTGGCGATGACGAAATCTTCTGGTGTATCCTGCTGTAAGATAAGCCACATTGCCTCGACATAATCTTTCGCGTGGCCCCAGTCGCGCTGAGCAGAGAGATTACCTAAGAAAAGTTTACTTTGCAGGCCTAAAGCTATTTTCGCAGCAGCTCTCGTAATTTTTCGAGTAACAAACGTTTCTCCTCGCACGGGACTTTCGTGATTAAATAAAATACCATTACATGCATACATATTGTAGGCTTCACGATAGTTTACAGTAATCCAATATCCATACATTTTGGCCACTGCGTAAGGGCTACGTGGGTAAAAAGGAGTAGTTTCACTTTGAGGTACTGCCTGTACCAAACCATACAATTCCGAAGTAGAGGCTTGATATACTCTTGTTTTATCAACCAAGCCCAATAGCCTGACTGCCTCGAGTATCCTTAATGTACCTATCCCATCGGCATTAGCCGTATACTCTGGCGTATCAAAACTCACTTTAACATGTGATTGTGCTGCGAGATTATATATTTCATCAGGTTGGGTTTCCTGAATAATCCGAATTAAATTGGTGGAATCCGTAAGATCACCATGATGTAGAACAAAATTTCTATTATCTAGATGAGGATCCTGATATAAATGGTCTATACGATCGGTATTAAAGAGCGAGCTCCTTCTCTTCAACCCGTGTACCAAATAGCCTTTTTTTAATAAAAACTCGGCCAAATAAGCTCCGTCTTGTCCAGTAACACCTGTAATAAGTGCGACCTTTTGAGTTGTAGATTCCTTCATAATGCAAAATTAGCCAAACTTAGAAAAAATGCAGTGGATTCACGAATCACTATCAAAAAAAACAAACTATTTGCGTTACTTTTTTCAATAACGACTTCTATAAAACAGTAATATCTCTTCGCCCCGCTTTCACGAGATAAAAAAGATATTACTGATTCTATAATAGTTCTTACAAAGAAGCTGTTGCTGCTTCGTAATTAGGCTCGTTCGTAGTCTCTGCAACCTGTTCTGTATAGATGACCTTTCCACCTTCATCTATCACTACGACTGCACGACTCAATAAGCCTTGCAGTGGACCATCAGAAAAACGTACACCATAGGCTTCCGAGAACTTATCGTCTTTATATTCTGATAGTGTCACCACATTTTCAATTCCTTCTGCTGCGCAGAACCGCCCCTGTGCAAAAGGTAAATCTCTTGAAATACAAAGTACAACCGTATTACTCATAGAAGACACTTTCTCATTGAAAGTACGTACAGACATCGCGCAGGTACCTGTATCAATACTTGGAAAAATATTCAGCACAATCTTCTTACCAGAAAAATCCGACAATGATTTTTGTGACAGATCAGCTGCTGTTAACGAAAAATCCGGAGCTTTTGTTCCGACAGCCGGCAAACTTCCCGCCGTATTAACTGTTGTACCTTTAAATAAAACTTGACTCATGATAATAATATTTGATGCCCTTAAGATAGTAATTTTCAAGGAATACACGGATTAAAAAAAGACATAAAATTATTTTAATTGAAAAAAAAATACTATGTTAGCATTGTATTTTAAAGAATATGTTAACCAAATAAGCTTATGAAAAAACTACTATTATCGTTTCTATTAGCTAGCCCTACACTCTTATTTGCTCAAGGCTCACAAGTGAACACACAAGGCATAAAAGCCTTAGGTATGGCAGGCGCTGGCTCTGCATTATTTGTCGATGAATCCAGCATATTCTATAATCCGGGAGCGCTCGTCAAGATGGACCACAATGCTGTCTCTGCGGGAGCATCTGCTGTCATGTATAGATCTGCTTTTAAAGAAGTCAACTCGACACAGCAGTATGATACAAAGTTCCAGATTACTCCTCCTTTTTCGGTATTCGCCACATTCGGTCCGAAAGACACCTGGTGGAAAGCCGGACTCGGTGTCTATACTCCATTTGGCGGTGCTGTTGACTGGGGACAAGATTGGCCAGGCAAGTATGAGCTGAATCACCTGCAAATGCGCGCGATCTATATACAACCCACACTGAGCTTTAAAATTACGGACAACTTTAGTATTGGAGGTGGCTTTGTGTACAACCTCGGCTTCGTCGATCTATCGAGATCCTTACCTACATTCGACGCCAATGGTAATCCTGGCCGAGCAGAGCTCTCAGGAATGGGTACAGGAACCGGTTACAACGTCGGCGTCCATTACAACCTCGAAAATGAATTTGCAGTTTCACTAAGCTATCGTTCCAAAGTCGTTACCAAGCTAAAAGATGGTGATGCCAAGTTTACGGTGCCAGATGCATTGGCAGCGTCATTTCCTACGACTACTTTCGAGGCAGAATTGCCCTTACCGGCTTCTTTCAACATAGGTGTGTCCTTTCCTATTAGTGAACGTCTAGACATCGCCGCAGACGGAACCTTTATCGGATATGACATCTACAAATCGTTGACGTTTGACTACAAAGACAATACAGCAACACTGGAAGACACCTATCAGCCTAAGAACTACCAAAAGGCCTTCTCTGGAAAAATAGGACTTAATTACAAAGCGTCAGACAAACTTGATCTTCGTACCGGTGTAGGCTATGTCGCGAGCCCAGTCTCTGCCCAATATGTATACGCTGAGACACCGGACAACAATCGTGTGATGGCTTCCTTAGGATTCACCTACGTGCTATCGGACAAATTTGATCTAACTGGAGCGTACACCTTCCAACGTATTTTGGAACGCACAGTAACCAATGCTGTAACAGGTCTGAACGGGACATTCAAGACCAACATCCATGCTCCTGGTATTTCACTCACCTACAAATGGTAATAACTAAAAGGTATTGACAGATGAAAAGATTCCAAAAAAACATTAAACTTTATATAGGCCTTGTAGCATGTGCCCTAGTAGCATCCTGCGCACCTGAAATTGACAATGCAAAGCCCAATGAAAATACAGGTACTTCAAAACCCGATTTTTCCAAATATATCGCTATAGGTAATTCGCTCACCGCCGGCTTTGCCGATGGAGGACTATATTTGGAAGGCCAACAGTTGGCTTTCCCGGTGTTGATTGCAGAAAAAATGAAGGCTCATGGAGGAGGGGAATTCAAATCCCCTTTCTTTACAGAAAGTCAGTCCAATGGTTCGGGGTATATCCGCTTGAAAGCTTTGGTCAATGGGCAACCCGTAACCGAACCTGTTACAGACAAACTAGCAGTTAGAGGTTTATCGCCAAATAACACACCCTTATACACCAAATACACAGAAGAGATTAACAATCTCGGTGTACCGGGCATGCGACTTGATATGGTTGATCTGCAAGGACTCGGAACCATACAAGGAAATCCTTATTTCGAAAGGTTACTGCCTGGCAATTCACTAATGACATACCAAGCATACGCAACGTCTAAAAATCATACCTTCTTCTCTTTCAGTCTTGGTAATAACGATGCCTTGGGGTATGCCAGCAATGGCGGTGTCGCTAAATCAGACGGCACCAGTACACTTACTGATATAACAACGTTCAGCAACAAACTAACGAGCTTCATCAAAGGTCTAACTGGGAACAAACAAAAAGGTGTCATTGCTACTATTCCAGACGTATCGGCTGTCCCATTCCTGACTACAGTAACCCGACAAGCATTGCTACAGGCCGCTACCGCCGCTTCACAGGCCCAAGGGGGGCCAGCTGTTACCGCTCTTTTTATAGCAACTAAAGCCGGTACAAGACCTGCCACCGATAAAGACATGTTTGTCCTGCCCTTTGCATCGTCAGGTCTATTGGGTAAGCCTAACGAACAACAAGCCCCTTATGGTCTACATCCAAACAACCCTATCGAAAGCCAGTATGTATTGGATGAAGCTGAGGTTGCAGAGGTTAAGACACGTATTGACCAATACAACAAAAAGATTCTAGAAGTCGCAAAGGACAACGATTTAGCAGTTGCGGATATTCACGCTTTCTTAAACAAAGTTAAGAATGGCTATGTATACAACGGGATAGTAATCAGCAATAAGTATATTACAGGCAATGTGTTTTCATTAGATGGTGTCCATCTAACCCCTATGGGGTATGCCATCATGGCTAATATCTTTATCGATGCAATCAATACAAAATATGGCAGTCAACTCGACAAAATCGATGCGATGCAATATCGAGGTGTAAAAATGCCCTAAAAGCAGTTACGATTTAATTAAGAAAAGGCACTTTAGTTACAAAGTGCCTTTTTTGCTTTAGCATTCTTTTATACCGGCCATTTTATATAAGTTTGATATTATAATCAGAATCAGATGAGATTACTACAAGCGTCCGATCGAATCTACCTGATCATTAAATATAAAAAAACAGATGAAAACAGTATTACAAAGGGTAAATAATGCCGTACATTTTGAAGGATCAAGCACGTCCTCCCCAGTCAAGGTAAATATCGATGGTCCTGCATCTATAGGCGGAGAAGAGAAAGGCGTACGCCCCATGGAACTGGTCTTAATGGCCTTAGGATCATGCAGTGTATTTGACCTAACGACCATCCTACAAAAACAAAGACAGGATATTCAAGACATCAAGGTAGAAGTAGAAGGAGACCGTCGAGAAGAAATCCCTAACATTTTCACCAAAATCCATATTAGCTTCTATCTAAAAGGTGATATCGATGAGATCAAGGCTCAAAAAGCTGCTGAACTTGCCGTAAAGAAATATTGTTCAGTACATGACATGCTTGCTGCAGGAGGTGTTGACATCACCTACAGTATCAAGATAAATTAAGAACAGAGCACTTCTTAAGAGGTGCTCTGTTTCTTCCATATCTTTTCAGACCAACGTCCTACCAACCAAAAAGAAATCGCCAGGACTAGAAAGAAGATTGTACGGTTGATATTATCCCAAAGGTACTCTACAAAACGGGTATAAAGATTCAGAAGAAAAAACACAAATCCAATATCCCGTAGCACCGCATCTTTCTTCTTTAATCCATAAAGCGCCAAAGCCAACGACACCGCTATTGCCAATAATCCCCAATATAAAATTTCATATTGCCGTATTTGGGTCCAAGCTTCAAAATCACTGTAATTCCCAAAGATAGAGAGACACCATAAGGCAATCATTGTATACAACAGACCTATCACAAAGCTAGTAGACTGGAACTCAAGCAACGCACTCCAGCGCGGTTGAATCCAAATTGAAAATGCAATGAGCAGGGCACCAAAAATAGTGAAGCGTAATGGGAAGTTCATCCCCCAAAATTTCCATCCCCACTCGCTATGTAATGCCGTTTCGGTAGCAAACCATACCCCCAATGCAACCAGGGTGAATACCCATATCAGCTTTGATTTCAATTTGACAGCCAACACGGCATAGATTAAAATCGAAATAAAAAAGAGTATCGTAAAATAGTGCGTATTACGGTCTAAAATCTGTCCTAAAAAGCCAATACTTGCAGCTGTAGAAAAAGCACCTGACAACATCAGCGTTTCATTAGAGAAGGTTTTATCGGGATACCTTTTTTTATTCCGAAATCCAAGTATATAGAAAGCTACGGCCAATCCGGCGAAGAACAGGCAGAACACAATATTCGGTGTTTCGTAGAATTGCTCCACAAAGCGGACTAACATATCGTCTGCAAAAAGAGAAACGACAGAAAAAATCAACGAAGCCAATGCTACCCAAAATGCATACCGTGCCAGCACCTTCCATTCAAAACTACGCTCATCTATATTTTCCTGCAATTCCCGCACTTTATCTTCCTCTAGTAGCTTTTGCTCACACCAGTGTTGCAACGCTTGATCTACGATCTCTTTTTCCTGCTTACTTAAATCTAATTTCTTCACAGACTCCCTGTTTAATAGCCACAATTTACAAATAAATCCATTACCAATCCTAAAAAAACAGATACTCCAACAAGCCCTTCCTATTAAGTCTGATTAATATTCAGTAACTTTGCAAGTTGCAAAAACTTAACGTCCCATGTCAAAAACAAAAGCAGTAGATTTAGGAGATCAGAATGAAGTTGAGGTGTTTGGCGCCCGCGTCCATAACCTCAAAAACATAGATATCTCATTCCCAAGAAACGAATTAGTGGTCATCACGGGACTCAGTGGTTCGGGCAAATCATCCTTAGCTTTTGACACCATCTACGCCGAAGGGCAGCGCCGCTATATGGAGACATTCTCTGCTTATAGCCGTCAGTTTTTAGGTGGAATGGAACGTCCCGATGTCGACAAGATATCGGGCTTGAGTCCTGTCATTTCGATTGAACAAAAGACAACCAGCAAAAATCCAAGATCTACCGTAGGAACCATTACCGAAATCTACGATTTTCTACGTCTACTGTATGCTCGGGCGAGTGAGGCATTCTCTTATGTAAGTGGGCAGCGTATGCAACGTATGTCCGAAGATCAGATTGTCGACAGGATATTGGACGATTTTAACAAGGAAGGAATCTATATCTTGGCACCGATTGTCAAAGGTCGTAAAGGGCACTATAGAGAGCTATTTGAACAGATTCGGAAACAAGGGTATACCAAAGTACGTGTAGATGGTGAGTTATTGGAATTGGTTCCAAAAATGCAGGTCGACCGCTACAAGATACACGATATTGAAATTGTTGTCGATCGTCTGATGGTTGAAGAACAGGACCGTAAGCGTCTATATACTTCTGTACTGCAGGCAATGAAATCTGCTAAGGGCATTATCAAAATAGCTAACAAAGAAAATACAAAAGAGCAGTTTTTCAGCCGTTATCTAATGGATGCAGAATCGGGAATCTCTTATGATGAGCCCCAACCTAATACATTTTCATTCAACTCTCCTTATGGTGCCTGTCCTAAATGCGATGGATTAGGCTATATCTTCGAAATTGACAAGAATACTGTCATACCAGACCGTAAACTCAGTATCCAAAAAGGAGCAATCATACCATTAGGTCCTTCACGCGAATCATGGAACTTTGCCGTATTAAAGGCGGTAGCACAAAGATTCGAATTCTCACTGACCACTCCTATCGAAAAACTAACAGAAGAACAGATTGACATATTACTCTTTGGAGCTGAAGAACCGATCTCTCTTACCGTATCGTATGGATCGTATGGTGCCCGGGAATATAAAGTTAGTTTCTCCGGGATATTCAAAATGCTGGAAGAGTATACTGGCAAAACGAGTGATGATGCTCCTGCTTTGGAGGATTTTAGAACAAAAGTATGTTGCCCAACTTGCCAAGGAGCCCGTCTAAAACAAGAGTCACTACATTTTAAAATCGATAACAAAAACATCAGTGAGCTGGCGGCAATGGATATTTCGTCGTTGATGAACTGGCTCATGGATATCGAACAGCGGATTGATGAGCGCCAAAAGGTAATCGCCGTAGAAATCCTAAAAGAGATACGCACGCGTTTAGGGTTTTTATTAGACGTCGGTCTGAATTACCTGAGTTTGGATCGTTCTTCAAAGACACTTTCTGGAGGTGAGGCTCAACGTATACGTCTAGCCACACAGATCGGTTCACAGCTCGTCAACGTATTGTACATATTAGACGAACCCAGTATCGGTCTGCATCAGCGTGACAATGAGCGCTTGATTAGTTCATTAAAAAACCTGCGTGATATAGGGAATTCAGTTTTGGTCGTCGAACACGATAAAGACATGATACTGCACGCAGATTATGTGATTGATATGGGGCCTGCCGCAGGCATTCATGGAGGTCAAGTGGTTGCCCAAGGAACTCCAGCGCAGGTTTTAAAAGCAAACTCCTTAACGGCCGATTATTTAAATGGCAAGAAAGAAGTTCAGATACCTAAAGATCGTCGTACGGGCAATGGCCACACCTTATCGCTAAATGGAGCGACAGGGAATAACCTAAAAAATGTCTCTGTAGACTTTCCCTTAGGGAAATTGATATTGGTTACAGGCGTATCTGGATCTGGGAAGTCCAGCTTAATCACGGGCACCTTGTATCCAATACTGAACAAACATTTTTTCCGGGCAAAAGCCACACCAATGCCTTACAAAAGCATCAAAGGCTTGGAGCATATCGATAAAGTGATTGAAATTGACCAAAGTCCCATTGGCCGTACACCACGATCCAATCCCTCGACATATACTGGCGTATTTTCGGATATCAGGACACTTTTTGTACAGTTGCCCGAAGCCAAAATCCGAGGCTATAAACCTGGACAGTTTTCGTTCAACGTCAAAGGTGGCCGTTGCGAAACCTGTCAGGGAGCAGGCATGAAGATTATCGAAATGAACTTCTTGCCCGATGTACAGGTACCTTGCGAGACTTGCCATGGCAAACGGTATAACCGCGAAACATTAGAGATAAGGTATAAGGGAAAATCGATTTCCGATGTGTTGGATATGAGTATACACGATGCTGTTGCTTTCTTTGAACATATCCCTTCTATCCATCGCAAGATAAAGACTTTAGAAGATGTCGGTTTGGGATACATTACTTTAGGGCAATCTTCCACCACCTTATCTGGAGGAGAAGCCCAACGCGTCAAGTTAGCGACCGAACTTTCTAAAAAAGACACAGGCAATACGTTCTATATCCTCGATGAGCCGACAACCGGTCTACATTTTGAAGATGTCAATGTACTGTTAGGTGTTATCAACAGATTGGTAGACCGGGGGAATACGGTATTGATTATTGAGCATAACCTAGATGTCATCAAGACTGCAGATTGGGTCATTGACATGGGCCCAGAAGGAGGTAAAGAAGGTGGAAAACTGATGTTTACAGGATTACCAGAAGACTTGATCAAGCAGAAAAAAAGTGAAACTGGACGCTTCTTAAAAGACGAAATGACAGGACGTCACTAGAATAAGATCAGCCTGATTTTCATAAGAACCTGGCAAAGTATGGAACAGGTTCTTATGAAAGAATGAATTATATCACCTCTTTTCGTTTTTCCCCTACTCCCTACACCTCTTTCATCCGTCTTAGAATAAATAATGTACCACCTATATTTTTCTAAGCATATGATAATCAGAGAAATAAACCGTTATGGCAAACTAATCACCACGTGTTGCCTCATCGCCCTAGTCGGGGCAGCCTGTAAATCGACATCTGTTGTACCTGATCCACCTCCCATCAAGGAGGAGCCATCTTTGTTCCCGGGTGCACAATGGGAGATCATTTCCAAAGCCGAAGATGTTGGTTTTTCTTCTTCCAAACTGGCATTGATTGCTCCAAAATACGACCAGTACAAATCTGCAGCCTTACTGGTCATTTCAAAGGGGAAAGTGGTATATCAAAAGGGAAATATCAACCATAAGTACCAAAGCCACTCTTTGAGAAAAAGCTTTCTCAGCGCATTATATGGCAATTATGTGAAAGATGGCACCATTAATCTGCAATCGACAATGGCGGATCTGGTGATCGACGACGAAGAGGGGTTAACAAATACAGAAAAGCAAGCTACCGTGCAAGATTTGCTACAAGCCCGATCGGGAATCTATCATCCAGCCCTTTATGAATCAGAGGCTATGGTCAATAGAAAGCCCGAACGGCACGAACACGCTCCAGGTACATTTTGGTACTACAACAATTGGGATTTCAACGCATTGGGGACTATTTTCATGCAACAGACAGGCAAAGACATCTATCAAACGATATACAACGAATTGGCCATTCCTCTACAAATGGAACATTTTAAAGTATCCGATGGACAATACATAAGTGGCGAGGTTTCACGACACAAAGCTTATCCATTCCGCATATCCGCGAGTGATTTAGCCCGTTTTGGCTTGCTGATGCTCCATAAAGGAAAATGGAAAAACCGTCAAATCCTACCAGAAGAATGGGTCATCGAGAGCACACGCTCTTATTCGGATGCTTCTGCTTCACAAAATTCGGGTTACGGATATATGTGGTGGGTCAATAAACTAGAAAACCAGTATAAATTGTTACCCAATGTGGACTTGCCTGCCAATGCTTATATGGCTAGTGGTGTAGGGGGGCAGATCTTGCTCGTTATCCCCACACTTGATCTAGTGATTGTACACCGAGTCGATACCGACGCTGGCCAATCTCTATCTAATGCCAATATTGGCCGATTGTTCCAACTCATTATAGACGCCAAGCTGTAACATTTGCCTAAGCATCCTTCTTATACCAACTGAAACAATCTATATGCCACAAAATGCAAATATGCCTTTCATAACAGAAGACCCTATAGTCTCTGGAATACTCATTGGCATCCTTGGAGTTATTTTTTACGCTATAGGGACTTACGTAGGATATCTGTGTGGAATCCTGATACAAATAGTAGCTCCATAAAAAATCCTCCTTCTTTTCAGGTACAGATTGGAATCTGAAAAGAAGGAGGATTTCTAACATAGATAATTAAATACTCTCCCAGTTGGTTTGTGTCAAACCTATCCCAGGGACAGCAGAAAGTCTTAACAGCCCTTGCTCGACTTTTACACCAGAATAAGGATCGTTCGTTACGTCCAAATTACCGTCTAAATCGATCCAATCAGCAAGAGCAGTTAATTGTGCTGCAGCGGATATCGCACAGGATGTCTCTGTCATGCAGCCCAACATCACCTTCATACCCAATGCCTTTGCCGTGACAGCCATTTTATATCCTTCACGAAGCCCTGTAGACTTCATCAATTTGATATTGATTCCATGATAGATACTCGAGACTTCTTTCAGATCAGCCAAGCGTTGAAACCCTTCATCCCCGATAATAGGCAACGGACTTCTTTCGGTCAACCAAGCATTCCCCGCTTTATCCTCTTTTAACATGGGCTGTTCAATAAAAATAGTATTTTGCTCCTGGAGCCAGTGAATAAACTCCAATGCCTGCTCTCTATTATTCCACCCTTGATTGGCGTCAATAAAGAAAGGTTGATCGCTAACCTCACGAATAGCCTGAATCAACTCTTTATCTCTGTCTGTCCCCAGCTTTATCTTCAAATATTTAAAGTTCTTATAATCCAATGCACGCTTTGCCATTACAGCCGGCTCATCTATGCCAATTGTCATTGACGTATATTGGGATACTGTAGGCAGACCAAACAAACTGTGTACAGGTAGATTCAACAATTTACCAATCAAATCATGTAGCGCTATGTCAAGAGCAGTCTTCGCTGCTTGATTTCCCGGTGCAATACTATTGACATAAGAAAGAATCGTCTCTGTATCAAACGGGTTGTCGAATTGAGATAAATCGACTTTTGCATAGAAAGCTTGTGCAGTTTCTAGTGACTCACCATATAATGGAGGCATAGACCCTTCGCCATAACCATCCACACCTTCATAAGAAAGCTTGGTCAACATTACGGGAGCACTTTTACGCTCACCTCTCGATATTCGGAAGACGTGCTTCAATTGTACGTCATACGGCTTATAGGTTAGTTTAATCATTCTTTTGTTCTATCCTTGAGTCTAAAATCATTTGTAGTAATGTATTAAAATCTTTAGCAGCTACTCGATTACCAGGTATATCAGTATCTACACGGTGCACAATCACCATATCGTAGTCTGGAATTATCACCAAATAATGTCCCCCTGCTCCTCGCGCAGAATATGCACTCTCTGGGAGTTCCACTCCATTAAAATGCGGATACTTATTAAAATTGCGAGCAACCCACCACATATAACCGTAACCCGAAGTCCCCGATAGTGTCGCATCCGAATGATAGCGCGTGCTTTCATAGACCCATGCGCTATCAATCACTTGTCTACCATTCCAATTGCCCTTATTGAGCATCAACAATCCAAACCGCCCCAGATCTCGAGCCGTTATACGAATGGGATATGCCCTATGTTTAGACTCCTTACCACTGACATAACTACCATCCGCTGGTTCATAGTCTTCCATTCCAATGGGACGAGCAATATCTTCTTGCAAGGCATTAAAAAAACGCTTACCCGTCTTTTGTTCAAATATGGTCCCTAGCACATTAAAGTCCCAATTATTATAATACCAATGTGTGCCTGGACGGACAGAGAAACGCGCTGGCTTCGTTTTCTTCATGCTTTCGGACTCATAAAGTGCTGGATGATATACTCCCGAACGGGCTTTTAGCAAATCCAGTACTGTTGCTTTTTTCTCTGTGTCTGACAATCCCTCATTGTCATCTATTCCCAAGTCCCCCATCGTCGCATTTTTATCGACTATTCCTTCGCTAATATATTTGCCATACATTGCGCTGATGATACTCTTACGGATAGAGTGACTATTATATTTACGATCTACTTCGCCCCACTGATAGGCTACTTTTCCATTTACAATAATCATTACTGCTGAAGTATTGGATCTATCAGCATGTTTTTTGGCTTCCAGCAGTTTGGTCTTTGATAATCCCAGTTCTTCTGGATTTTTGACAACGGCCCACTTCTTATCTGGGAAATGGCTACGTACCTCTTTCTGCTGTGCATGACTCTCGGCAAACCAGGGCAGTAAAAGAGCTATAATTATGTAGGTTAACTGTTTCATCTTTTTTATTTATAACTTACCTTTTTTATTATTCTTCAGGGGGGATTTCACTTCTATTTCTAACGTTCCATTCTGGCTCTGTACAAATTTCACAATACGTAAGATATGCTGCGTATCCTTGTTTTCCGAGCGGAACAAAACAACGTCACCGACAGCGATCGGTCGAGTGCGCTGTCCAGGGCCATGCTTTCCTGGATCATAACCTGGATTAGTCATTATCTTATCGAACCACTCACTATACAGGGCGTCGATCTGTACACGAGATACTATCTTTTGATAGATCTCCTGTGCTTCTACCGTATTCCCTAGATTTATAAAAGTTCCATTATTACGATTATTGCCCCAAGACAATAAAGCTTCTTTAAACTTATCGCCAAAAGTCAGAAAGCCCTGACTGATGGGAACCATAAGATTTCCCCCAGTGTTACGACCATACATAAAACCAAAGTCTATCCGCTTAGGGTTATAGCCCGCTTCTTCTATTGGATATACTCGCCCTTTGTCCAGGTCGACCATATTTCCTCCCAATTGACTATTTTGCCCCATTAACGTCAGTGTATATACACGAAGATCACTTTTCTGTGCATATAAAAAATCACTCTCGATAAAAAACAATGCTAAAAGCAGCACATTTCTAAATACATTCATTTCTGTTTTTTTCTACTGTTGAACACAATCTCTGCTGACTCTCGGTATTAATTAAACATATAGAACGTCTGGTCTTCTCCTAAAAAATAGGGAAAGCCACTCCGTCCCATAAACCGACCTGCATCATTATGATTGGTGAATATAACCAGCCCTTCATCCAGGTCAGGATAAGCAATACAATAAGCTAAATACCCAGGATTACTACCACTATGGTATAGGCTCAACCCCCGCTCATTATGCTGGATTACCAATCCCAATCCCCTAGATAAATTTGGATTATTAACGCCATTGGACCAACTAACAGTAGTCGTCAACAACTTGTAAGTTTCGGGTTTTAATCCTTTCCCATCTACCAGTCCATTCTTCAAAAACTTTACAAAATCTCTAGCATTAGTAAACATAGAATATGCACTATTGGCCGACTGTTCTGTAAACTCAGTCATCCCGTTGCCACCGATCATGCGCACGACACCATCCGTATTGGTATGTCCTACCGTATTTTTGCCTTCAAATTTAGGATCCCATTGATAACTGGTGCTGGTCATGCCAAACGGATCAAACACCTCTTCCTTTGCAATCTGCTGAAGGCTCTTTCCTGTCAAGTGTTTTATCACCTCCTGCAAATAGGTAAATCCCTCCCCCGAATAACGATAATGAACACCCGGAGTATAGGTAGCGCCTGGTTCTAAAATCGAAGTCCGCCAGGCTAGAGAATAAGCACTCGTTACCCAATTAGGGTAGCCTGTTAAATGTGCCAGTACGTGCCTCGCTGTAATAAGATCATTTTTAGGATTATTCGCCCTTGCTACACGATCATAAATGAAGTATTTATTCAGGGGCTCATCCAGGTCAAACAAGCCTTTTTCGTAAAGCCTCAAAAATGCATATGTAGCAACAATTTTACTGATAGAAGCTGCTTGAAAAAGATGCTCATCTGTCAATGGTGTTCCACTCGCAATATCCGTAACTCCATACACATAAGAATCGACTTTATCACCTTTAAAATGGGCGATCTGTACACCTGGTATATTATTGCTTTTTGCAATATCAGCCAAGACTTTCGGCATCCTATCTTTACCAGGCTCAGGCTTTTCACCTGGTTCTTTGTCTTCATCAGGTGCGTACTTATCCTTATTGGTCTGTATGCCCAATTCATTTTCAAGTCTATTGCTACAGGCCAGTAAAAGCATAGTCTGACCAAGCAGCATCAAAACTAGCCCTATTGTATAAGATCTTATCATTTTCATATTCTTATAATTATATTTATCACTATTTTCCTACGCTCAGAAGCTTTTTGGTAGTTTCCATTCGATAACCAGTTGTCCTTCATGAGACTCTTCTAAGCGTTGTACCATGCCCACTGCATAAAACGACCTATCGATAGCCTTAAACAGGATAATATCTCCCTTTTCAACACGAATCAAATTGTCGATCGGCCCATTTTTACGCAATTGATAACCTGTTTTATTACCAATTTCGATTTCGGCCTCTGCATACCAGGTCTCCAGTTGCGACAAGGTCTTAACTACATCAAACTGCTTCTGTATATTCAGGTCCTTCCCTAGGTTGATCAGTACGCCTTTATTATGAGTATCCCAGCCATCCTGTATATTTATTTTAAAGTGTTCTCCAAAAGAGGCTATATTTTTGCTTGACGGCAACATGATGTTGACACGTGTATTGCGGCCAAATAAAACGAACATATCGATGTCTTCAGGTCTATAGCTAGCCGCTATCAGATCCAACATCTTTCTCTCTTTCAAGTCCAAAAAATTACGTGCAGGCTTAGCATTTTGAGCGGTGAGTTTTGATTTAAAAACCTTTAAAGAAACCTCTTGTGCCTGCACAACCTCACTATTAATCAATAGACAAAACATAATGCTTGTCAAAAAGACGAAACCTGCTGTATTCAATCGAGAAAGGCTATTCTTTATGCACATATTTTAAAACTACTTTACATGTTCCAATATTATTATCTACTTCTAAGACCTTCAAAAAACCCATGGTTTGATTTGATTTATCCTTAATCCACATCACAAAACCAGGAACCAATGTAGAACCTGTGAATCTTGACGTCCATGAGTTATCACCTATATAAGCGCCATATGATCGTAGAGATTCATTATTATTTCTCAAATCTTCAAAAGTTTTTCCTGGCAGGTATTTAACATGGTTATCTATTCTATTCCAATGCATCTCATTTCTATTTGGAAGCGTATTGATCCAGTTCCATAATTCAGGTCTGTACGAGGATCCGATGTAACTGCTCGTCATGGTATAAAAGCCCGAAGATATCCCATCATAAACATGCAACAGGGTGATCTGAGAAACATCTTCTCCCTCCAAATCCTCAGCCTTAGAGACTTTTCTGTTCAATAGATCTACATAATTTTCGTCTCCCAATGGAGTATTAACTTTAAAAACTAAGGTATCTCCCCAGCCAGACAGTTTATGAAGTGGTATATCAGGTTTTTGAAGATAGCGTTGCTCTGTCATATCAGATTTAATGGACATTACCATACTCCCGTTGGCAGCACCAGCCACATCTTCGATATAAATAATACTTTTAAATTTCCGATTTATCGCATTATACAACACGATATCTCCTTTTTTTAGATTAGTCAGTCTTTTAACCGGCTGCACCGCAGCACCGTATTTAGAAGACAGCACTCCCATAACCGAATCATAACCACGCCGTATATCCTGTACAGACGCAAGCTGATCAAACCACGCTTTATCTTCCTTCGTCACCTCCGAAAACAAAATCAATTCGCCTTTATTCTTGTAAGGATAAGCATGTTCTATTTCCTCACCGATTTCAGCAAAAGACACATCTTTAGCATCCATTGTTAATAGATTATTTCCCGTCTCCACGCCATAGGTATAAGCCAGATCTACATCATGATAATATTTTTCCATTTCACTAAAGTCAAATAGAGAACCTCCACGTATATCCATATACCCCCCCGCACTGCTTTCTCTCCCCCCGGGCTTTAGAAAAACTCGGGAAATAGCATCATCCTTAAAAAAGTCCGTGTCGATATCATCGGTTGACACCGCGATATTACGCTCACAAGAAATAATCGTGCAGACTAGAAGTATGCCCCATATGTAATATTTATAATCTAATAGTTTCATAGCAGTATTTTAATCTAAGGAATTATAACTTTTCACATCAATGACCACTCTACCAGTGCCACTATCATATTCCACAAACTTGAAGACCGCGAAAAAAAGATCGGTACGCCCCTCCAGCTGATTGTACGCAGGGCTATCTGGCCTGTTACTGACGCTATATACTCTACCTACTAGATCACGTGCGTCTGTGTTTACAGTGTAATGCGACGCCCACCCATTATTCAATATAGATGCATAGAACTGATATATTGATGTATTATTCAATCGTGTATTCTCAAAATTATTATTCTTCGTGTTGTACGATGAATGAGTGCTTAACAAACGAGATTTCCACGTCAAGAAATGTCCAGCATTTTGTAAGGAGGTTAAATGTGCACTGAGTGTGGAACTATTATAATTTGTCTTTCCTGGAGCACTTGTTGGCGTAAACAAATAGAGCTCTCCATTACTACTTCTACGCCCTAAAATAAAGTTGATATTCGCATAATCCTCGGCCTGTAGTTCACTCTGTGTATAAAACTTCTTCTTTTTAAAATCAATATAATACTCTTCATGAGTGCTTGAAAGATTCTGGAATGTGATTTCCATCTTATCCGCATAATAGTTACCATTGGCGTTGATAAGTCCTCCCGAAATAGGAGTGACTGCTTGTAATCTACTCGTATCACTCTTGACTTCCAATCGACATTGTGACCCATCACCCGCATTAATTTGCTGATTAACGTGAATAAGACTGGAAATACCACGAGTCAATGATTTAAAAACATAAATTTCATTCGTTTTTATATTTCGGTAACGATCTTTTTTATGCGTTGGATCGGTAGAGAGTACATGTATCATCGAATCTACCAAGATGCTGATTCGTTCTGCCGAGTTGGCGCTATTAAACCATTCCATATCCCTTGAACTCACCATATCCAATCGATACAAGACGCCCTCATTTTTATGGCGCCACCCATATTGAACATCTTCTCCGAGTATATTCACAGACAATTCTCTAGACGCTGGGAGAACGATGTTCCCTTTGGTACCATTACCATAATCCATGTACAAAAAATCAATAGCATGTGCATAATTATGCATATTAGTACCCCGATACACTTTACCTGATGCAAGATCCATAGCACTACCTCCCATATCGACCGCATCTGCCGTCATAAATACCTTAGTATACATATAATCTCGAATCGTACTGACATCCTCTCCCTGATCTTCTTCTCCGAGATCAATAGGAGCGATTTCTTTTTTGACATCTTTGTCTAAGGGTAGTTGTTTTTCCTTATCACAGGACCACATCAAGCCTGCGCCCCCTATCACGCTTAGTGAATAAACTATATATAATATCCTTTTCATAACTTAATTGGTTTAAGTTTTTACTTTTGAACTTTGTACTCTATTTTTATTTTTCTATCCGTACTCGCCACTGCTCCGTCAGGTAAAGCATTTTTCACTCGTATCACCGCATAAAAATCATGTGTGGACGAGTAAACAAACACGATATCTCCGGATTTCAAAGAACGTACGCGTTCGCCAGGCCCATAAGTGGATGCCGAACCGTGTCGCGTTAAGACATCAATCTGTGCACTGCGTACAGCATTCTCGATATCTGCTCTGGAATCCAACCCCTCGTACAAAGCCTCGTCTACTGGTTGAATATTAGTATACCTTACGACCGTCCCTGTTGGTGCAACAGACCAATTTCGAATTCGATTGTAGTAACTATTCCATGCTGTGGACATGCTAGACAAGCCTGGAAAAACAAAATTTGCAAAGTTGCTCCCGGAGTGAAAATAACCTATCGTCGCTTTTTCAGGAAATAGCTCCACTGCTTCCCAATTATAAATATTGGCAGTTTTCATGTCTAAGAAACAACCAATATCGGGATTAGCGTCTCCACCCAATTCCAGTTCAGTAATGTGCAAATAATCACCTTTGTCCACGACAATACCGGGTGCAGGCGTCAATACCGCATTGCTCATTGGAATACCTATAGTACGATAATTGGCAGAGACCTCTACTTCATTATTTCCTATAAGCTCAACAACCAACAACTTACTCCCATTGATGGTCGGCAACACTTCGATCTGCAAGAATCCAAAACTAGTATTGGCAGGAACGGTAAGGCTATTGCCTGTTATGAATCTGAAATCCCTTCCCTCTACTGCAGTACTCTGCTCTTCCACTATACGGTAAGCTATTTGTTGCGGAACAGAAGATAGTCCTCCAAAAAAGTTTACACGATAAGACGTGACACCGTTCATTTCCAACAGGTTTGCAAGAACAGGAAAGTTTTTCCCTGGCGCATTAGAATTCGTTGCTGCATCCTCAAACTCGACAGCTTTCTTTGTAATCAAGAAGTCCTCGTTATAATCCTTAAAGCAGGAGGTCAACATGAAAACGCTAATGAATATTGTTATTATGTATTTCATTTTCTTATTCAATAATATTAATAACCTTTGTTCTGTCTAATCATCCCTTCCGAAGCATTCACTTCGCGAAAAGGAATACGAGCCAAGATTCTGGGATCTGTAAAGGCAAGCGTCCTTCCTGATTTCACGATGTTACGTCCCAATCGCTTCAGATCAAACCAACGGTGTCCTTCAAATGCAAATTCTAGCCTACGTTGCAACAAGATCTCTTCCAGTAGTTCCGAACCCGATTTTGTAGTCGCTGACAATCCTGCACGTTGCCTGATAACATTGACATCCTCTCGAGCTAAACCAATCTCATTGATACGAAAATATGCCTCTGCCCGATTGAGATATAGTTCTGAAACTCTTATAACAGGGACATTGTCCAAATCTTTTACTCCGCCTCGACTTATAAACTTGGTCATTTCATTTCGATTCACATTATTCCCTAACCCTTTTATAATCAACTGCCTTCTAATATCATTCGCCGCATATAGTTCCATTAGTTCATCTGCTACTGCCAGAGAACCGTGTGTGGAAGGCATAGGGTCTTGCAAGAAGGCACGTGTGGTGAAGGTTGCTCGCAAGGAGTTATTGGCACCCAGATTTTCATTTACGTTAAACTTAACTTCAAATATAGATTCTGGGTGAGTTTCAGCTCGCCATGCATTGATATAGGAGCTATTAGTCTGTAGTGACATTGCCGTTTTTTCGAGCGTTGCCCCTGCCCGCGCAATGACTGTTGGGTAATCTCCTCGAAATAAAGCGACTCTTGAATACAAAGCATTCACAGCTTCGACAGTTGCCCGGTGCGGAGCCGCTCCCACCGTATTTCTCGACAATTTGGAATACGCACTATCTAAATCTTTATAGATAAAATCATACATATAATTAATCGGTGCGCGTCCAACTAAAACAAGGTCTTCTATTGCAATGATTCCTTTTTCATAAACAGGTACCGCACCGCGATCATTGGCTCCTATTACTGCTGTAGGGTCATAGCCATATACCGTCGACATATTAAAGTAAAACAGGGCCCTCAAAAAATGAGCCTGTCCAGCCATTGCGTCTTTCCAAGCACCAGGTGCCTCTACTTTTTCAATAGCTTCAAGCACCAAATTCGCTCGATTGACACCATAGAACCCCTGTTCCCAAGGATCCATATGAGCGCCAAGATTATTATTCCATTCATTTCGAAGTCCACTTACATTAGTATGTACTGTGTTGTCAGCGAGAGCCTCGGCCACTGCAATTAGATCCCTACCATATAGATCAACATTTCGGAGTGTCGCATATATCCCGAAAACACCTGCTTGGATATCTTCAATCGTTTCTAACGCTGTTTCCGAAGGAATAGATTGTTTAGGATCGACTTCAATAGCTTTTTTACAAGCTGCCAGCCCTAGAATAAGCGATAGTATTAATAATGAATAACTATATTTCTTCATTTTTTTAGAATTTAAACTGAACTCCTAAATTAAATGTCCTTGTTTGAGGGACAATCCCCGCATTTGAGTCAAAGTTGCTCTCGTCAATATAAAACTCTGGATCATATCCTGTCCATTTTGTCCATGTAATGACATTGAGTGCCTGAAAAAACACACGAGCATTAGATATTTTCAATCTATTAGAAAAATTGGAAGGTATATCATAAGAAAGGTTGATATGCTTTAATCGGATATAAGATGCATCCTCCAAAAAGCGTGTAGAAGAGCCATCTGCTGCTAAGGAATTAAGTTCAGTAGAACCATCTATGGCACGTGGCACCGAGGTGACCTGTCCCGGCATCGTCCAGCGATTGTCATAGTACCATGCCGCTCCATTCACCAATACATCTCCTTTTCTAGACATTATTCTAGCCATGTTATTATAAATCTCCCGTCCCATATCAAAGTGTACGAGCACATCCAGCTGTAGAGATTTATACTTGAAATTATTGTTCCAACCGCCATAATAATCAGACATACTATTCCCTCTATCACGTAACGTATAGCTTGTGGATCCCTGTCCACCTGGTCTATAACTGTAATTCCCCTCCGCATCATACCACATCGGGCGACCTGTAGCAGAGTTGACGCCTGCATACTGGTTAAGAAAATTTGTATGTAAAGAATACCCAACCCGCACTGAAGCTCTACCCGGCAAAGAAGTTAAATCGCCATAAAGCTTAGTCACACGATTACGAACAAAACTGATATTAAATCCTGAAGTCCAGTTAAAGGAAGAAGAGCGTACTGGGTTAAAATTCACTTCCAATTCTAGGCCTTCGTTTTTCACTTCACCCACATTACGGCTGATTTCGGCATAGCCGCTCACCCAAGGTATAGGTTGCGTCAATAACAGATCTTTACTTACTCTTCGATACACTTCCAAACTGCCATAAATACGTCTATTCAACACCGAATAGTCAAGCCCTATATTAGTAGTTACATTCCGCTCCCACCTTAGGTCACTATTGCCCAGACGCGTAGGAATAGTTCCTCCTTGTCCATCGTATTGCGTTGTTCCATACAAAGACTGCGCAGTGAAATTACCGATACGGTCATTCCCTGTTTCTCCATAGCCCACTCTCAGCTTAAGCTGATTGAGCCAATTGACTTTTTTCAAGAACTGTTCTTGAGAGGCATCCCATCCTCCAGAGATTGCGGGAAACCAGCCAAAGAGATGATTTTCTCCAAAACGAGAAGACCCATCGTAGCGCAAAATCCCGCTCAACATATACTTATTCCTATAGTTGTAATTAGCTTGTCCAAATACACCCATACGTTTTACCGTTGTAAAGGAGCCAGTTGCACTATTGATGGTAGATGCAGACTGTAGGGTCTTGAATCTATGGCTCGGAAACCCCTCTGCTTCTACGCGAGTCGTTTCATTAACATAACTTCGATATTCCACCCCGCCTAGAGCGGTCACTTTATGATGCTTAGCGTATGTTTTATTATAGGTGAGATGATGCGTCGTCGTAAAAGATACAGGATATCGCTGATTGAGAACTAGTATACCTTTTCTCCCTTGTGCCTCATTTGTTCTCGGATCAGAATATAGATTATCCACATTAACATTATAATGTACTCCTGCATAAGACCTTAAAGTCAAATCTTTTCTTATTTTATAATCTGCACGCAAACTGCTGAGGATCGAATTATTTTTGCTCACAAAGTCGTTCATCTCCGCTGCTGCAATAGCATGGTATCGAAATGTACCGGGAAATCCCTGTGGATTCAAGCTATACGAACCATCGCTGTTATATACAGGAAGAAAAGGAAGCATTAATGGCGCAGTGTAATGCGGTGAGGATAAAAAGAGATTAGCCCCCGCCGTACCTGCAGCACCTTCCTGTCTCAACATCGTTAAATTAACATTCGCCTTAAAAGAAAGCTTGTCATTGACACTATGATTTAATCGTAAACTCGCTGTCCCTCTTTGAAAACTTGTCCCAACGACACTACCTCTGTTGTTTTCATAAGAACCTCCTAATCGGAAAGTGGTTCGTTGTGCTCCTCCTTCAGCGGACAGATTCAACTGGCTAGACCAACCGTTTCTGAAAGCCGCATTTTGCCAATCGTAACTGGGTAAACTCAGGATTTCAGCATCGGTCATACCAATAGGTAATTGGAGTTCATTCAATACCTCAGACCGAATCTGTTCAAGCGAATATTCTGGATAGTAATTTCGCTTGGCCTCCATTCGCCCTTGAATAAACTGCTGCGTATTCATAGTCTCAATCAGTGGCATGGGAGTTACTAGTCCTTGATTATATTCTACATTGACTATTGTAGGTCCCGCAGCCCCACTCTTTGTAGTAATCAGCACGACTCCATTGGCAGCTTGTGCTCCATAAATAGAAGCCGCCGCTGCATCTTTCAATACTTCAATCGATTCAATATCTTTAGGATTTAGAAACGCTAACGGATTGCTCGAAGTCACAGTTCCAGCATCTTCCGAATTTACTGGTATACCGTCCACGATATACAAAGGGTCATTTCCTGCGGAAATAGAGCCCTCACCACGAATCTGAACACGCACAGCTCCACCTGGTATACCCGTAGCTGACGATACATTCACTCCTGCCATCCGCCCCTGCATAGCCTGATCAAATGTCTGAATCGGCATATTCTCTATGTCTTTAGCCTTTATCTGTGATATAGCGCCCGTTATCTCACGTCGCTCTTGTACGGTATATCCAGTAACAACAACTTCATTCAGCCGACTTAACTCCTCTTGGAGCTCAATATCTATTTTATCTACGACCCCCACATTCATCTCCCGAGGACGATATCCAATCATAGAGAATACTAATACAGCATTCTTTCTTACCCGGATCTTGAAATGGCCTTCTTTATCTGTTACAGCTGATGATATCGTACCTTTCTCACGTATACTTATCCCTCCAAAATCAGCATTCACAGCTTTCCCCTCAAGACGTACCCTTCCCTCTACAGTGATCACCTCTTGTAGCGGTGACACTGCAGCAGTCGTTGTCAACTCTTCCTTTTTTCGTTTGATAACAATCGTCTCTGCTACGATTTCATAGGTATAAGGCTGGCCTTCAAAAATCTTATTAAGCGCATTTCGTAAAGATATTTTTTTTGCATTAATCGTCACTGGAATATCCGATACGATAGCTCGCCCTTCATGCCAATTGATGTAATTACTTTGTCGTTTAACTTCATCCAATGCATATTGTAAGCTGACATTGTTTAACTTCAAATCCAATTGCTGTGCAAACAAAATAGTCGCAGCAGCATAAGAAACTGATGTTACCAACAATAATGTTACGACACGTAGCCGTAAAGAAAACCTCCGTAGATTGGCTTTCTTTTTTTCAGCATGTACCAAAGAATCAGTATGATTCGGAAAATCTGCCTGCATATTCTATAATTTAGGTGTTAATATAATTTATCTACACGTTGCTTTTCTCAAGACGTCTCTTCAAAAGCCGATATGTAATTTGCTACTTAGATCTCACTACAAGTTTCCGTCCCCCTTGATCCTCAACTTTCACTTGATACAGATCCATAATTCGGATAAACTCCTGTAAAGTCGTGCGTGATGATATACCTCCAGTAAATCGTCGATCCTGATCGTACGACTCGTACTCTACTTCGACATCGTACCATCTTGCTGCTTTTTTCATAATAGATTTAAGATCTAGGTTCGTAAATGAAATCAAACCATCCTTCCAAGCAATAATATCTTTAAGGTCAACCGTCTGAAGCGAAACTTTTTTATTGGTTTTATTAATTGTCCACTGCTCTCCTGGAACAAGCGTTCTGTCAGTTCCCGCAATCATGGATCCGTCTGCTGTAGGAGCAAATACGTTGACCGAACCTGTTATCAATGTAGTAGAAGACAAGTTTTCGTCTCCATACGCAGTCACATTAAAACTGGTGCCTAAGACTTTTACTACAGCGTCTTTAGTT
This sequence comes from Sphingobacterium paucimobilis HER1398, assembly GCF_000416985.1. Taxonomy (GTDB): domain Bacteria; phylum Bacteroidota; class Bacteroidia; order Sphingobacteriales; family Sphingobacteriaceae; genus Sphingobacterium; species Sphingobacterium paucimobilis. The sequence continues at coordinate 359,943 of NZ_ATDL01000016.1, read as the reverse complement.
TTAACATAAAATGGCTTAGAAACATCCCTCTTCACTTCAAAATATACCTCACCAGTCACCTCCACATTACGTTCATTCCAAGCAAAAACCTCAGGAAAAGAAATTGAAGACTCGGAGTTAAGCCACACCTTGGTACCATCGGACAGCACTATCTTCGATTGCTTTGCTTTCGGCACTTTTACCGTATGAATAGCATGATTAGCAGTTATAGGATCCCATTTATTGGTATTTTTCTTATAAACAATTGTTCCATCCTCCTCTTTGCTCAGGCTCACCTTATCATAAGAAAACGCATGGTCAGGTTTTATGCTATCCAAATTAATCATAGGTCCAGATCCTAATTGGACGTAAGCATCGTAAGCTCCTATACCTTGATTTTTGGGATCGTTCAGCATAGGGAAAGGATAGGCACCTGTAATATTTACAACACTGTCTTGTTTAAAAAGATCGGATAATGTGAAAATGGACAAACCTCCTATGAGGACGCAAGCAACAACAGAGGCCGCTACATAAAACCTCTTCCATCTCACAATACGAGCTGCTGGAGCCTGTTCTGTGCTGATATTTTGCCATATATTCAACAAGTCTTCTTCTAAAACCCCGTCCTCAGGCAGAGCTAAGCGTTCTAATCCAGCATGGTAATTATACCACCCTTCCACAAAAGCCTTTTCTTCCCCTGTAGCTTTTCCTTTCTTATATCTTTTAAGAAGTTTGTTAAATTGGTTCTTTTTCATGTCTAGTATTGTCAGTTCTATGAACTTTCATATACAAGACGGACATCACTGGGGTAGGGAGTAGATAAAAAGAAAAAAAATAAATGTATCTCTACTGCTAAATTTAGAGCGTAATATTTTCAGAGCATTATTGACTTGCTTTTTTACCGTTGTTTCTGAGAGTCCCAGCTTCTCTCCTATTTCTTTATGAGACAGGTGCTCTTTACGACTCATTTGAAAAATCAAACGCATTCTTTCGGGCAGCGCATTCACCTCTGTCTCTATCAATCCTCGAAGTTCCTTTTCATAAAGGATACGATCAGGTACCTGATAGCTATAATGTTCGGCATAAAATGCCATCGAATCAAGATACTTATTTCTACTCTTCAATCTAGACACCCTGTCAATTACGCGGTTTCTAACAGAGGAATACAGATAAGCAGATACATTTTTGATGAGCAGGGAATCCTTTTTCGTCCATAAAGCTACAAATACTTCTTGAATCAGATCCTGGACTTCCTCGCGATCACCCAACATGCGATAGGCATGTGCATACAGGACACCTTTAAAACGATGGTAAATTTCTTCATATGCATCTTTCCTATTCTCTTTGACGAGTTCAAATAATTCTTCATCGGAAAAGGAGGTCAGCACAATCATTTGGAAACTATTTTGAGATTTACATCTAATTGGTTAGTACAATCAATGGGCAAATAACTAGCAAATTGAAGCTATTTTGAAAATAAATTGGATGCCAATATCAGATTTTATTTTTTGATAAGCAAATTTACTGTACAAGAAAAGGGTATACAAATCTCCTACTTACGTTCAAAAAGTAAAATGTAAAAATCCTTACAAGCAGTAATCATTACTTCAGAATATCACTCAGGACTTCGGCGACAACAAAATTGGAACCACCAACAAATATCAAATCTCCTTGTTGATAGGCCTCTTTTGCTCTATTCAATGCATTCACGACTGCTCCACAAACAGCCCCATGTAATCCCAAAGAACTCGCTTTATCCGCCAGCTCATCAGCGCCCATGGCCCGAGGCATATTGGGATTAGAAAAATAATAAGTTGCCTCCTTAGGCAGATAAGGTAACATATGATCCAGATCTTTGTCCTTCATCGCACCGATGACGACATGAAGCCTTTTAAAATGAACTTCAGCTAGATTTTTAATAATCTCTTTGATGCCATCTTCGTTATGCCCCGTATCGCAGATGATGAGCGGTTCTGTAGATATAGTCTGCCATCGTCCCTGTAATCCGGTTCGTGTCTGAACCCGCTCCAATCCTTCCCTCACCTTATCCTGTGGAATGATATAACTTAAATTCCTCAACTGTTCAATTACAGTTAATACCCCCAATATATTTTTCAACTGATAAGACCCTGTCAAATCCAGATCATAAACCGTCGTATTATCGTTAGACTGTACTTCTATCTGTTGCAGAGTGTCCGTTTTACTTATACGTCTAGCTTGTAATACCTGATCTGCAAAAATCAATGGTGCGTGGCTAATTGCAGCTTTAGCTTTAAAAATAGGAGCTGTTATCGGGTGTGTCTCTGAGATTACAATAGGCGTATCGGTTTTTATAATTCCGGCCTTCTCTGCGGCGATTTCCTCGAGTGTATCTCCCAACAGATTCATATGATCCATCCCAATATTTGTAATCAAAGCAATATCTGGATGGATTATATTCGTACTATCTAGTCGTCCTCCCAGCCCCACTTCAATAATCGCAACATCGACCTTCTTTATTGCAAAATAATCAAATGCCATCGCTACAGTAGCCTCGAAAAAGGAAGGCTGTATTTCTTTTATCAATTGCTGTTGCCTATTGACATAATCCACAACAAACTGTGCCTCTATCTGCTGACCGTCTATACGGATACGTTCACGAAAATCCACTAAATGAGGAGAAGTGTATAAGCCGGTTCGGTAGCCGGCAGCGCTCAAGACAGAAGCCAGCATATGAGACGAAGAGCCTTTGCCGTTGGTACCGCCTACATGTATAGTTTTATAATTATTCTGAGGGTTGCCTAGTGCTACACAAAGGGCGACGGTACGGTCTAAATCCTTTTTATAAGCCGATGCACCATCTCGTGTAAACATAGGCAATCGACTGTATAAGTAGTCGATTGCCTCTGTATAGGTATGCATATGATCCTTATCTTAATTTGAAATTGAATTTGATAATACCGGTTTGGCTGTCTGGAGCATTATCAATCTGATTAAGCCGAGCTCCTCTTACTGCCCGTTCACACTTAGACCATAGTTCTCCATCCGATATCGTCGTTCCTTTAGCGCCCGCACGAGCATAAGTAATTACGCCGTTTTTATCCACTTTAAACTCTACCGCTACAATACCAGCCTGTTGTCCTTTATCATCTATTTTCGGAGCTACTGTAAACTTTCTATTCGCTAAGGAAATCATAGCATTTCCGAACCCAGATCCTCCTTCGCCATAATTGGAAGCTAAAGGATCTCCGAGGTTAGAACCTTGATTGCCCGGCGTAGATCCCGTCCCATCTCCAGCTCCACTACCATTATTCTTTTTGCCTTTATACAGTGCATTTGAATTTACGGCAGGTGTACTGGTCTTGGTTTCTTTTGTAGTCTCTGCGGCGGTAGCCTTTACAGGTTTTTCTGCTTTTGCTACTGCGGGAGCATCTTCCATATCTTGGGTAGCCACTGCTTTATCGGCTACCTGTTGGGTAGGTGTAGGCGTAGGCGTCTCGGTCGGAACGATTCGATCGGGTTGTACGTCGTTAGCATTCTCATCCATTGAAGGCTCTTCCGTATTCATATAATCGTCCCCCATGCCTTCATCCGATGTACCGTAGTTTACTACGATTCCCCCCATTCCATACTCTGGGATATCCGGCCGCCCAAATACAATAAAGAAGCCGATTGCTCCTAATACTGCCATCACTAACGCGGAATACCCCAGCGCCTTAGGCATATTATTCTCTTCTTTAAGATGGTAATACATGTCAAAACTATCTTAGATGAGCTTACATGAAGCTCTGTTAAAAGTCTAATTTAAAAAACCAGGAGCCAAAAGCAATAGACTTGCCAAGCACTCGAGCCTCCTAATCTTTCTTCGGCTCTGTTGCCAAAACCAATTTAATTTTAAGCCTATTTGCAATATCCATGACAGCGATTACATTTTGAATCGGCACTGTACTATCTGCATATAACATAATAGTGACCTCTTCTCCCGAGTTAATCTGTCCCTGCAGGGCTTGCTCTAACGCTTCATAAGGAATAACAGCCTTATCCAAGTGATAAGCTAGATCACTCGTAATAGAAACCGTTATCGTCTTTTTAGCCACGGACTGCTCACCAGCACTCGACTTCGGCAATAGCAGCTTTACAACTTGAGGGTTAGCTACGGCAGACGCCAAGAGAAAGAATAACATCAAAAAGAACATGATGTCATTCAAGGCCGCGGTATGTACCTCTGCAGTCGGCTTTCCTCTTCTATTTCTTAAGTTCATATTCGCAAAAGTAATTAGTGAAGAACTATACTCCAGGCTCGTCCAATAAGTCAATAAACTCAACCGCCTCAGTCTCCATTTTCAAAATCAGGCGTTCGACCATCATATTTAGAATGTGATAACCGATATAAGCCAAGATACCAATCGTAAGACCCGAAGCCGAAGCAATCATCTTAACATACAGTCCCCCTGATACCGAACCGATATCAATACCACCTGCTATCTCCACATCGCGGAAGATCTGTATAACTCCGAAGATTGTTCCCACAAAGCCAAGCATCGGTGCGATACCCGCGATAATTCCCAAAATATTAATATTCTTTTCTAAGCGAGACACTTCCAATTTACCTGCATTTTCTATAGCTGCTTCGATATCCTTAATCGGACGTCCAACACGTGTCAAGCCTTTTTGCAACATCCGAGCCAAGGCCGAATTACTTGAACGGCACACGGCTATCGCCGAATCCAGTTTACCAGAGAGAACATTACTCTTAATCTGTGCCATCAACCCCCCATCTGCTTTCGAAGCATTACGAATAGTAATATAGCGCTCGATAAAAATAACAAGTCCCAAGAAGAACAATAAAAGAATCGGAATCATAATCCATCCGCCCTTCATCAAAAGCTGAAGCAAGTTCAGATTTTCGTGTTGCGTGGCTAACTCTATCGCCTGTTGTTGTGCTTGATTTAATGTATCTACGGGTAGATTGCTTTGTAATAATGACATAGCGTTAAAAATAATTATTTACTGGTTTATGTTCTTTTATTTGATTACATCGGGCCAAGCGTCTGCTTTGATATGCTTTCTCACATAACGCAATGCCGAATCTCGCTCTTCTTTCTCTGCATAAGTATCCCATACCACGCGCTTTAAGTTTTTAGCAAGATTAGGAGTAATGACCCGGACCGACTTATGCCCATCCTTATTAAAAGCTTCAGCTTCGTCATAAGCCTGAGCTAATGTTTTATGAGTACCTATCACGATGGTATAACGATGATTGGCAGGTGTTTCTATTTCTTCACTTTTTTCGGGTTCCGGTAGAGGAGCTGTCAATGTGTCCTGCTCTACACTACTCAACGAATCAACAGGAAGCACAGTACTCACTGTATCCGTAGTTATTGAATCCATTGGGACGATTACTACTTCATTGTTCTCGGCAATACCACTGCCATCTTGCATGTAAGTACTATAATAATACAATCCACCCAACAGTGCTACAGCCAAAACGGCCACTAAGGCATATACATATGCGCTGGTTGATTTACGTTCAGCAGGAATCTCAAACTCTGGATCATCAAGCGTCAAACCCTGGTCTACTGCTGTTACTGCAGAAACATCGGTAGAAGGTGGCACAACAGGACTGTTAGTCGCAACGGGCTTCGCATCCTCTAAAGGCACCTCATCGACCACTTGAATCGGCGTTTCCACTATCGCCTCTTGCTTACGAAGTTCATCCGGATTTGACGCCTCCACAGGTGCGGCCACCTCATCATGAAACTGTTCGCTTACGGCAGTATAGTTAAACCCAGAAAGATCCAAGGGCTTGAACACGTATGAATTGCCGTAACTGACTAGGTCACCTAGGCTGTCGAGACGAGCTTGCCCCAATTGCGTGAGCTGTTCCAGCACGACAGCGACGGCCTGATTTACATTTAATTCAGCTTGGTTACGATCCAATTCATTCGCCTGCTGCACATAGGTTATAAAATCATACCCATCATTAGAACCACTATCAAACTCAACGAAAGTAATCGGAGGCAGATACACATGACGCTTAGCATCAAATGCAGCAGGGGTATGCACACGTTTAAATGTTCCCAGTCTATTGACATAGACGGACGACTGTCTTTTAAGTAATGTATGTATTTGCCTTCCTAAATTCATTTGTTTTTATAGCACAACGGTGTGATGCAAAGTTATAATCTATTTTTATTAAAATGAAAAATTAACTCCACCTATCACATTAAAGCCCAACTTGGGATAGTACAGGTATTGTTGATATTCCTTATTGAATATATTATTGGCCTTTACAAAAATGCCCAAATTGGATAATGCCTTATACTCGGCTCCAGCACTTAAATCAAAAAACTCTGGAACAGACTCTTTTTTGTAAGCTGCCAACGGCGCGCCATTAGCATCATACTCGTAAGCTTTAGCATACGACAGGCCATGAAAAAGAGCTTCAGCATCAATATAAAGCTTCTCTGAGATATTGAAACGAGCATTAGCAGCCAAACGCAATTTTGGCGTAAACCATGCTTCTTGCTCTTGGGCCATCGTATAGTTATCGATATTCAGACGTCCACCCAAATTAACCAGTTCAGAAAGACGTATATTTATTTCCCCTTCAATGCCCAAATATTTGACCTTATCATCTCCATTGCCATCATAAGCTAAATCAAATTGGAAAGGACGGTCCTTACTATTGACAAAAAGTGGCATACCTTCCAAAGCTTTGTACATCACCTTGGCTTTATACCCGAAAGTAGCACCTGCATTTCCTTTGATTCCTCCAAAGAAGCTCAAACGCTCTACCATATTCTGGTATTCCAAGTCACGATTCAAATACGGATTTTTTTGCGACAGACTCTTGAAAGAAGCCTTCTGAACACCGCCTGTTATCCCTCCAAACAAGTGGATGTAACTTGGCACCAAGGAGAAATCTACCTCAGCCGAAGGGAACACATTGAACCGTGTGCTATCCCCAAATTCAGAAACAATGTTTGCGCCCAACGTCAATGTATAATTAGTACCTCTTAGGCTGATATAAGGATTGATATTAGCAATAGAATTACTGAACTTATCTCCTTTTGTGACGACATTGCTACTCCCACCAATAGAATTGACATCTACAGCGACATTTGCTCCGACATTGAATGTACGCAATCTTTTATTCAAATATCCCGATAGGGCAAGAGAATTTTCACTGGCATCAAACTTATCTTTATAGGTATAAGCATCCACTTTTGCAGAATAGGAAAATGCCTCTTCATTTGCAGGGTCAAAATTGCTTGTCAATTCACCCTTAAAATAAATATCGTTAAATACCTGATCTTCATGCTCCTTGTTAAGAGTTACTCCATTTACATCTACTGGCACCCCGTAAAAACGAGTACCATATCGATTGTAACCCAAAACTCCATCTACGGTAAATGCCGATAAAATGCGACGGCCAAACAATCCGGCTTCTTGTCTAGAGAATTTTTGGTCATCTAGCGAACCCTTCTGATTCAAGTGCTTTACAAACCCACCAAAACGAAGATCTTCATAATCTTCTACAGCAATGTAAGCCTCTCCCAAGATAGTACCTAGGTTGCCCACACCAACTTTAACATAGTTGCTACTGATATCCTGTGTCTTTGTAAAAGGAAGCTCCTGTACATTAAGCTCCTTAAGACCAGTATTGATATCTAACTTTTTATCAGGCACATTCCCATAACTCAGTTTAGGCATATAGCTTCGCTTATTGCTCATATCTGGGCTACGGCGTATTTTGACCGCATCAGCAAGAATAGGCTTATAATCACGTACGACATCAAAAGAGTCTATCGTTACTGGCTTAGTTGGGTCTTGTTGAGCATAACCTTGATATCCGGCTCCCAATAACAAGGCAACTATAGCGTAATTCTTAAAAACTGTTTTATGCAACTTCATCTAATTATATTTCTTTGTGGCAGACGAGAGGTCGTCCGATCATATCGGACTCCATTTCATCTTATTCCTATTTCTTCTTATTTAAGCTTTTTTAAACGTTCATTGGCGGCCTTTAAGATACCGTCCTCTTTGTTCTCGTAGTTATCGATCACACTTTCCAATGTAGCTTTCGCCTGGAACTTATCTCCTTTTCCAAGATAGGCATCTGCCATCAAGATAAAACCTTTAGCTACCCAATAATCGTAGGACGAGAATGTATTCGAGATATCAAAAGCAGATTCAATCGCTTTATCATATTGCTTCGCTCTCAACTGTTGCTCCCCTACCAAATAACGTGCTTCGGCGCCTGTTTCCGTCTTAGATTTCAACGCTGCCAAATTCAACTCCTTCGTAGCGTCTGCCCATTTAGTAGTTGCTAGATACGCTTTAGCAGCGTACAAATGTGCCAAAGCAATCTCTTCCTCTGAAGCCTTTTCATAGCCTTTCAAAATGTTAGCATAGTTTAGCGTCTCGATATAGTCACCTATATGATAATAGCTAACCAATAAATTTTTAACGGCAAAACCATAATTAGATTTATACTCTGATGTTAGCTCCAGTTTCTTTAAAACCTGTACCGCCTCATTGTATGCCTTGTTACGAAGGTGTAGCTTAGAAACACTGACTAAGGTCTGTTCTGTATAAGCCGAAGTCCAGTCATTCATGATAATATTGAAATCATGTAGTGCTTCCGAATCCTTACCCAACTTGGCGTAGCTCTCTCCACGAATATAGCGTGCAAACTTTTCTTGGATTGGCTTAGGGAACTTATCAAAATAAGCGTTAATAGCCTCTACCGCACCCTGCCAGTTTTGTCGATCAAAAAGATTACGTGCTACACCGAAGGTATGTGCATCCTGTTCCGCAGTCGAAAGGTTACCGATATTCGTGGATGTCGCATACTTGATATACCCAGTGGCATCGTCCCTATCCAAATAGATATTTTCAATCGAGCGTATCGCTTGTTTTGCTTCGTCTGTTGTCGCGTACTGATTTACAACCCGTTGAAAGGTTGCTAAAGCCGCATCATTGTGATCTTGATTATACTGTACCAGACCGATTGTCAATAAAGCACGCGGCACATAGGAACTACGTGGATATTTCTCAACCATAGACTGCAGTCCCAATATCGCCTTGTCATAATGTCCCATAAGGAAATAAGTATAAGGGATCTCGAAGGCTACGTCATCAGCATAATTCGATTTTGGATATTTCGTGATCACCGAGTTCAGCGTTGCCAATTTAGCATCGTTATTTCCCTGCAACCCTTGGATGATACCCCGTTGGAACAACGCATAATCCTGACTTTGCGCATTAGAACTGATCAAACGGTCATAGTAGGACATCGCCTTACCATAATTCTTAGTCGCAAAATAAGAGTCTGCCAAGCGAGCGATAGCATCATTACGGGTATTAAGCTCGATACCATCTTTGCCTCCCCCAGCCAGAAAACGCTCAAAGTAATTTGCTGAAGTATTATAATTGTCATTACGGAATGCCGCATACGCCAATGCATAGTTGGCATAGTGATATACATCTGTATTGCGAGCAGCCGGAAGTTGCAAAAACTTATTAAAATTCGCTACAGCTTCTTTATACTTCCTCACTTCATACATAGCCTCGGATTTCCAATAGGTAGAAAGAGCATATATTTCCTCATCAAAACGATTTGCTTCGGAGCGCATAAACATAGAAATCGCATTTTCAAATGCACGCTCATTATAGAACTCCAAACCGCGATAGTAGGTTACTTTTTGATAAGCAGATTTAGTCTCTCGAGAAGTGCGTTCTGTCGACTCCAACACATCCACAGCAGCCCGATAGCTCTTTGTACTCAAAAGAATCTCTGCCAATAGGGTATTAGCTTCCTCTTTTCGCTTCGTCTGTTTGTAAGTAGCTATATACTCTTGAATAGCATCAAGTGCTACCTGGTGAAAATCCAATTCATAAGAAAGCTTTGCGTAATTGAACAAACCTTCTTCTTTCAATTGAGGATCAAAGTCCAGCTTAGAAGCTTTAAAAAAAGCGTTACGGGCACTTTGTTTATTATCTGTCTTCAAGAAAGCATCCCCCAGTGTAATCATCGCACTTTGATAATAAGCATCAGGCTCGGACAACTTTTCTAACTCGCTTATAGCCTTCGTATAGTCTTTCAGCTTGTAGGCGATATATCCGATCTGATAACTATCTTGATTATTTTGAGTTTTACCCTGATCTTGTGCCTGGAATCTATCATAATAATCTTTAGATCGAGCGAGATCCCCCTTTATAAAATAAGTAGCACCTATAATACGGAACATCTCCGTCTCATGCTCCTGCTTTGTAGTCTGTAGAATAGGCAATGCATAGCTCAAGACATCATCGTAACGCTTGTCCAGGAAGTATAAAGCAGTAATATAATAGGGATAACTGTTCTCAAATGTCTTCGAACCATTCAATCGTTCAAATTCATTTAAAGCAGTTTTATACTCTGCATCCAAGTAACACAAGTACGCATAGTAATAAATCGACGCTTCTTGAAATTGTCCTCGGTCATCCTTAAGCTTTTGGAACAATGGTTTTGCACCTTTATAATCATTCGTCATAAAACGTGCATAGCCCAGCTTGAACCTATATTCAGTATTCTCGGCTCCGGCAAGGTTCTTAGAATCAATTTTTGTAAACCACTCAATAGCTTTTGCGTAGTCTTTTTTCGCATAGTAAGAACGACCTATTTGAAAAAAAGCAGCTTTAGAATTGGCACTTGATGGATAATCTTTGATATATTTTAGAAACTGAGCTTCTGCATCAGAATCTCCGAGCTCTAACGCACATACGGCTTGGTAAAAGCGGACACCTTCTTTTAATAAAGTAAGTTCTTCTGTCTCATCCAACTGGAGTGTAGATTTTGTCCTTAACTCTTCTACCCTGTCAAATTGTTTCGCCGCAGAACTATATTTCCCTCTTTCAAACAACTCTAGACCCGTCTTATAAGCGCTATTGATATCTTGCCAAGCAGTCTGCTGACCAAATGTAGGCAAGGTCATTAAGCTTAACGCGACCCCTAATCCGTAAATCTTTTTATACATATCGGTGCTTAATCTTTATATATGTGTTATACAATAATAAATAGTTTGATTCTACCATTTATAATGCCAAAATTCTGTTTCCGTTGTGATACTTCTATTCAGTATACTAAATTAAGTCATCAATGACAAGTTTTACCCAAAAGTTCTTAACACCTGTTAATAACCCGTAGTTAAAACGGACAACTTACCTGCTTAAAATTTCCAAAACTATTTCTAGAAAGATAAAAATAAAGCCATCAAAATATTGATGGCCTCTTTATATTTAACAAGGTTTAACAACCTCTAACCTCTTTTACCAGCCAAAAGATAGAGCACAGCCATACGCACAGCAACACCATTCTCTACCTGATCCAATATAATAGAATGTTTACTGTCTGCTACATCCGAAGTAATCTCCACCCCTCTATTAATGGGACCGGGGTGCATAATAGTGATTTCCTTATCCAAGGAGTCCAATATTTCTTTGTTCAATCCATAAAGCATCGAATACTCCCTTAATGAAGGAAAGTATGCTATATCCTGTCTTTCCAGCTGAATCCGTAACATATTAGCCACATCACACCAGTTCAGCGCTTTTATTAAATCATGTTCTACTCGTACTCCTAATGAAGTGATATACTTTGGAATCAATGTCGTCGGTCCACACACCATCACCTCTGCTCCTTGTTTTTGTAAGCATAGAATATTGGACAGTGCCACACGTGAATGCAGGATATCACCTATGATAGCAACCTTACGCCCTGCCACATCGCCATAACGCTCACGTATTGAGAAAGAATCTAATAATGCTTGGGTAGGATGTTCGTGCGCACCGTCGCCTGCATTGACGATCTGCGCATCTACGTGTCTGCTCAGAAAAACTCCCGCTCCCGCATAAGGATGACGCATGACAATCATATCCACCTTCATCGCCAATATATTATTGACGGTATCGATCAACGTCTCCCCTTTACTCACCGACGAAGAAGAAGCTGCAAAATTAATAGTATCTGCAGACAAACGCTTTTCAGCAAGCTCAAACGACAGACGTGTACGCGTTGAATTTTCAAAAAAAACATTAGCAATAGTGATATCACGCAGTGAAGGCACTTTCTTTATAGGTCTATTTAAGACATCTTTAAAATTTGCTGCTGTATCTAAGATAAGTTGGATATCATTTTCAGTCAGGTCCTTGATACCAAGTAGATGTCGTGTACTTAACTGCTCTGTTGTTGTTGACATGGTCTGCAAATATATATACTGAACGCTTATTTTCTCTCTGTAATTAGCACGATGCTATCTTCATTATCGACTTCCTCCCAACTAACGATTACCTTTTGCGAATCGATAGAATCCACTTGTATACCGATATAATCAGGTTGTATTGGAATCTGCCTCGAAAAGCGACGATCAACCAACACAAGCAATTCAATTGTTTCAGAACGGCCAAAAGCCTGTATAGCATCCATTGCTGAACGAATAGTCCGCCCTGTCCATAAAACATCATCCACAAAAATGACATTTTTGCCCTCGACGATAAAATCAATCTGCGTGCTATTGGCCAAGAGAGGAGAACCTCCTTTCATCCGAAAATCATCTCTAAAAAATGTGATATCCAAAATACCCGTATCGACATCTCTACCCACCATTTCTTTCAACTCCTTGGCGATTCTATTAGCCAAGTAAGTGCCACGGGGCTGAATCCCTATCAACGCAGCATTACTAAAATCACCGTGATTTTCAATCAATTGTTGACACAATCTTCGAATTGTAATCTGAAACTTGGGACCGTCTAATAAAATAGATTGTTTCATCAGAATAAGTTATTTATTAACGTAGGTACAAAACACCTTAAGTGAGCTTGCTTTCGCATCTGTTAGTTCATTCAGCTCGCTATTTATCAAGGATTTCACCCATCTACAAATAAAGCTCATGACCATTCTATCATGGGATTATTTAGGCAAAAATAGGCTTTTTTTCTTAAAGTGTCTATATTTTATCAAGAGAATAAAACAAAGAAAGCCATCTGCAATAGATGGCTTTCTTCTTTTCTGTTTCCAGGCTATTTATTGGCCTCCAAAAAAGTAGCCAAACTCTTTCAGCAATCCATCGACAGCTTTTTGAACATCAGAATCTTTACTTTCATCAGCGACCATTTTATAGCGCTGCAATCCCATTAATCCCAAACGCACATTTCGCTCCGATCCTAAATTACTCAATAGCTTATTCGACGTATAGTAACGCATATTCTCACCTATGAAGGTCAGATTTCTCAATGCAATTTCTTTAGCTTTTGCCGATTCTCCTGTTTTATACATCGCATCGATCAGTAAAACATAACTCATTGGCTCGCTCATTTGATACACCTTCTTAGGCATATTTTCATAGGCATTCACTACGACTTTACGCGCCTCTTCTTTCTTCCCTTCATGTAGTAAATTCTGAGCTGTCTCTCCAAAGATAGAACTCACATACAAACTGATATAGCGATAGGAATCAGGATCCAAATAAGAAGATTTAGACATATTTCCCCATTGGTACTTATTGATAATATTATGATATATACCATCCACATCTGCAACAGGAGCAAAACCTTCTTCCGAATCATTATTCCCCGTATCAATAGGCATCAGACGCATCGCAAAGCCTTCCGACACCAAATACTTATCCAACCCGATATAATTAACCTCCGGTGTAGTGGTCGTAAAGTATATAGGCCGTTTCCAGTTATTATTGACCAACATAGCCATGATAGACAATTCGGCTCGGCTCACATAATTCATAGAGTAGGTCCATTCCATGGTATCCACAATAGAAGCTTCCCACCCTTTAGGCACGACATTATTAGCTAACACTGCACTCTTATCGACAGTAAGTTTCATATTCTTCGTAGGCAACAAGTTCACCCAATCACCACCCTGCAGCTGCACTTTATTCTGCTGATTATCAGACAACATAATATCCAATAGATCACGTACCTCGATATGACCTGGAACCTGAAAATCCTGATAATAGATCACATCCCTTACCCCGTCTTTAAACTTCTCTGGATCGATATTTATAGGAAGAGCATCTGCATCATTCACTTTATCCAACATCTGACGCATATACCAATCCGAAGACAGCAAACTCAAGTTAACAACCCGCACATCTGTACGAAAACCTTCTACTTCCTGCACATACCATAAGGGATAAGTATCATTATCACCGTAGGTAAATAAGATAGCGTTTGGTGCACAGGACTCTAAATAATTCTTAGCCATATCACGAGCTAAAAACTTCTCCGATCGATCGTGGTCATCCCAGTTTTGAGAAGCCAAAAGCACAGGTCCCGCAAACAAACCTATCACCGAAGCTGCTATACCAGCAGTTTTTGCTGGTATTTTCTTGGTCAGGAAATCTGCCAACGCCAACACGCCAAGCCCTACCCATATAGAGAATGCATAAAATGAACCCGCATAGGCATAATCCCGCTCTCTCGGTTGAAATGGAGTCTGATTTAAATACAGCACAATAGCCAAACCCGTGAAGAAGAAAAGCAGAAAAACGACCCCTGCATCCCTTTGATTCTTTCCGAAATGCCAATACGCTCCTATTAATCCCAATAATAATGGCAAAAAGAAATAGGTGTTCCGTGCAGCATTTTCCTTTTCTGAAGTAGACAAATCATACTGACCACCTAACAACGCATTATCAATGGGCTTAATTCCCGAAATCCAGTTACCCTCTAAAACAGAACCATGCCCCTGGACGTCATTCTGTCTTCCGGCAAAGTTCCACATAAAATAACGACCATACATATGACCAATTTGATAGCCAAAGAAAAACTTAAGGTTATCGGCAAAAGTAGGCTGTTCATTCGGGCCTAGGCCAAGATATTGGCGATAGAAAGCTGGATGATCCCCCTTTTCACTATAAATTCTTGGAAACAGCGTTTCTCGATCATATTTATAGCCTGTCTTGGTCTTTGCGACAACATACTTATCCTTATCTTTTCTATATATATTTCCCGACTCAAATACGTCAGTAAGCTTTGCATCAAAAAAACGCCCCTTAAACAATGGTTCATCACCATATTGCTCACGGTTCAGATAGCTCAAAAAGCTAAAAGCATTATCGGGGTCCGAATTATTCAATGTAGGATTGGCTTTTGCACGAATCAAAATCATAGCAAAAGAACTATATCCAAAAATGACAAATCCCAACGAAATCAAAACAATGTTAAGTATAGGTTTTACTTTCTTGACAGAATACCATATACCATACACCAACCCACCTACAATCAATAATGCAAAAAAGGTCACACCGGTACCAAATCCCAGCCCTAAAGTATTGACAAAAAATAAATCACTAAAGGCAGCAAACTTAATCAGGTACTGAATAACACCCCATAACACGAATGCTAACACTACTACACCGATGGCTAAGGATTTAAAAACACCTTTGGTCGTGACCTGCTGCGTCCTTCTGAAATAAATAACCAACGCTATGGCTGGAATAACCAGCAAGTTCAACAAATGCACACCAATAGATAATCCCATCACATAAGCAATAAGTATCAACCATCTATCAGCACCTTTCTCGTCCGCTCTTACTTCCCATTTCAATATAGCCCAAAACACAATAGCAGTACACAGTGAAGACATCGCATACACCTCTGACTCGACAGCAGAAAACCAAAATGTATCTGTAAACGCATACGCTAAGGCTCCAACCAAACCTGCCCCCATAACGCGTATCAAGTCCCCTTCAGGAAGAGGTGCATTAATATCAGCCTTACCGAGGAAGACTTTGCGCCCTAAAGCCGTGATAGACCAAAACAGAAACATAATAGTCAATCCGGAACAGACTGCCGAACCAATATTCATCCAGAATGCTATCTGTGTCTTATCTCCGAGAGCCAGGTTTGAAAACAGGTTCTGCACCATTAAAAAAAGAGGAGCTCCCGGTTGGTGAACAATCTGCATTTTATAAGCAGAGGCGATAAACTCACCACAGTCCCACCAGCTTGCCGTACGTTCGGCCGTAAGAACATAAGCTAGCGTAGCTATAATAGCACAAGCCCACCCTAATAGGTTATTAATCTTATTATAATTCATCATACTTTAATTGCGTTCAAAAAAATCATGGAGAAATCGTACAAAAGAAGCACCATACTCCAAAGAAAATAAAAGGTACGATCACCAAAATAGTTACCGATACAGTATACTATCCCACGCCGACATCTCAAACTTGCTCCGAAAATAAGGAATACATCCTTACAAAAGAATAACAAATTGATATTTTAACAGACTTTAAGCCTTCAAACATATACATTTCAAAAAAAGCCCCCGTACATTAAAAAAATATCCATCTGAAAATCAATACAAAACAAAATATATGAAAATAAGTTTTGCAGTTATTAAAAACAGCTGTATATTTGCATCATCAAACAAGGAAACAACGACACAAAATGCTTGATAAATGATTGTCCGATAGTATAAGGGTAGTACGACAGTTTTTGGTACTGTTTGTCTTGGTTCGAATCCAGGTCGGACAACAAAAGAGAGTTACAAATTGTAACTCTCTTTTTTGTTTTATATCCACGCCACTACAACACAAATAGAAGCACTATGTTTGGCTTTTTATTTCGCTATCAATTCTATACCTTTGCCAAAACATTTTAGATACAAATATATTTAAACCATGCCTTTGCAATTTAACACGGTTAAATTATTTGCTGGTTCTGGCACACAAGAACTTGCAGAAAAAATCTCCACTTCCTTCGGTAAACCACTAGGAGACAAGACGCTTTCCAAATTCAGTGATGGAGAGATCCAGCCCTTCTACAACGAATCAGTCCGCGGTGCTGACTTATTCTTGATTCAATCCACCAATCAACCCACAGACAATCTTTTTGAATTACTGTTGATGATTGATGCTGCAAAAAGAGCCTCGGCACACTACATTACGGCCGTCGTTCCTTACTTTGGTTATGCTCGTCAAGACCGCAAGGACAAACCTCGTGTTGCCATTGGGGCCAAGATGATCGCAAACCTGATCACCGCAGCAGGAGCACACCGCATCATGACGATGGATCTACACGCAGCGCAGATCCAAGGTTTTTTTGACATTCCTGTAGACCATTTAGATGGATCCGTGATTTTTGTACCTTATATCAAATCCTTAAACCTTCCGAATTTAACTATAGCTTCGCCAGATATGGGCGGATCGTACCGAGCACGTACCTTTGCTAAGTTTTTTAATGCAGAAGTCATCATCTGTGATAAGCGCCGCAAGCGTGCCAACGAGATTGAGTCAATGTCTATCATCGGAGATGTCACAGGTCAGGACGTAGTATTGATGGATGATATATGTGATACTGCCGGTACATTATCTAAGGCTGCTGCATTGATCATGGAAAACGGAGCAAATTCTGTGAGAGCCGTATGTACACATGCCGTATTGTCCGGCAAGGCTTACGAGACTATCGAAAACTCCGTATTGACAGAAATGATTGTCACGGACACTATCCAGTTAGATCCAGAGCGATCAAAAACTTGTTCTAAAATAAAAGTATTATCTACGGCAGACCTATTTGCGAAAGCAATTAAAAGTGTCAATGAACACGCTTCTATCGCCGAACTATTTGCGGTAGATTAATAGCAAAGATACCTTTCAGAAAATAAGAAGGCCATCCGTTACGGATGGCCTCTCTTTATTTATAGTTACTGTGTTAATAGGCTTTTTATCTTTTTTTGCAAAAAACATACCATTAATACCTACATCATGAGATACATGGTCAAACAGGTAAAAATACGCCAACAAAAAAGCCGCCCCGATTTACTTCGGAACGGCCTATAAACCAATCAATAGTTATTCCTAAAGGCGCTTTACCCTTATATTCCTTAAAAACACTTCTGTCCCGTGCCCCAAGAAACCGATATGTCCAGCTGTAGTATCTAAGCCTGGATGTTTCTTACCATCAGCAGGCCCTTCTTTTGTTGCAGCTTTGATATCACCGTCGACAACAACCTGTCCATTTACCGTCACTTTGATCTTACTTCCCTGGATCCTGATCTCTTCCTCGTTCCATTCGCCCAAAGGTTTTAAAGAACCTCTTTTTGCCGCAATGATACCGTAGACAGAACCATGGTACTGGTAAGGTTTAAGCTTACTGTAAACCTCTGCATTGTCATCCAACATTTGGATTTCGTATCCCAAATAAGCCGCATCACCTTCCAAAGGAGCACGGATTCCGACGCCGTTGTTTGCTCCAGCCGTCAATTTGAACTCAAATCTATACACAAAATCACCATACTGCTCTTTCGTATAGATGTTCTTACCAAACTTAGCTGCAGGGTTAGAACGAAGCACCCCCTCCTCATTTATTTCATAAGCAGGAGAAGATGTCCATTTATCTAAATTAGTTCCGTCAAAAAGCATTTCAAACCCTTCTGCTTTCTCTTGATCACTTAAAGTGTAAACCACCTTACGTGGCAACTCTTTCAAATACACGTCCCTATACCACACGCGCGATCCGTGAGCCTGTAACTCAATCTGTTCCATCGGGAATATAGATTGATTCCTATCCCAATAATTCTCCAAGGGCACATTATCCACGACCAATTCTCCATTCAGCCACACCGATACATCCTCACCTACCATGCGGATCTTAAAATTATTCCATTCCCCAAGCGGATTGTCTGCAACTTTTAGAGGCTTGGAATTCGACTTGTTATTATAAAGCCCACCTGACCCTACTTGCGCACCGACATTGGTTCTGGAAATATCCCATATCTGTACCTGAGGAGTGCCTCTTAAATAAACGCCAGCGTCCGGCTCTTTTCCATTTTTGTCGAGTTTCCAATCCAATAACAGCTCGAAATCACCATATTGCTTTACCGTCGCAATATTGTCCCCATGTCCAGAAAAGACAAGATCTCCATCTATAGCCGACCAACTCTCACGCATCTTTTTATCGGCCTCGAGCTGCTTTTGCTCTAACTCCTTAGGTGTCATTTTAGCACGTTTGATAGGATTCTCAACCAAGCCTTTCCATCCAGTAAGGTCTTTTCCGTTGAAGAGCGCAACGTAGCCTTCTTTAGCAGGCATTTCTGTCAAATGACGAACTATAGCTTCCTTTAAATAAGAACTTTCACTTCCCGAAAGGTTATTTTTAGCAACTTCCAACCAATTACGCACATCCGTACCTACAAACTCTTTATTATCCATGATGATATTCATCACAACATCAGTAGCCACTCCTTTCAGCTCAGCATCATTAAGATATTTGCTTGCAAAGATCAAAGCAGGATAAGTACCGGTAGACTTCAATCCAGAAAGCGCTGCACTTCTTTGGTCTTTGGTCTGGGCATACTCAAATGCATCTCTTAACAAGAGTGTCTTTTGTTCGTTGTTAACCTTACTTGCATTCAACTGTTTGACAAAGCCCGTAAAGATATCTTTAAACAAGGTGGCATCTTTTTCTGTACGAAGCAGTGTGGTAAGCTCACCCAATGAAGATGCATTGGACCATCCCGCCAATGCGCGAATAGCATCTCCTTTCAGGGGATTATTAGTCCCGAGATAACCACTAACCGTCTTCAAAGACTCCTCCCCACCTTCTCCTGCAAAAACGGGGAATAGCCTTGCCGCAGAAGGAGCTTGTGATCTAGATATATTGGCTGATAAACGCTGAATTATAGCAGTCTTGTCTTTATTGTTTCGCAATGCTACAATAGCAGCACTCTGTGCAGGTTTCACTTCAGCCCCTTTCGCTGTACCCATCACATGGACCACCGACTCAAAATCCTCGTCATTCACCACATTGGGCAAAGCTTTATAAGCCGCTGCACGTACTTCAGGACTTCCGGTTTCAATCAGAGCAAATACTGCTTTGGCAGAGTTCTTATCCGAACGTTTGGATAACACGTCTAATAAAGCGATTTTAGTTTTATCATCAGCGCCAGGTAATGCTTTATTTATTTCAGCAACTACCTGATCATTCTTAGCTGTCAGCAACAAGGTTTTCAAAGCCTCTACCTCCTTCCCGCTTGCTGTAGCCAATTGACTGATTACAAACGGAGTGTTTGCACCTTTAGTCAGTGCCGACAATGTATTGTAGGCTGCAATACGAGCTTCCGGATCCTTTACACCTCTTAAACTCTTCTCAATTACAGGAATAGCAAAAGTCGCATCTTTTTTCTTTAAAAAACTTAAGACGCTCTCTTGCGATTCAGGAGAAAGCTTCGTCAACGAAGATGCGATCCTCTTAAGATCCGACGCTGTTGCATCATCACCCAACAGGCCTAAAGCGACATTTCTCAAAACAACGTTATCCCCAGTAGACAGCTTCAACAAATTCTTTTTCTGTTTTTTCGGCTCTAAACGACTCATTAACTCCAGAGCTGCGACTTGCGCACCTATAGCCTTAGGATCTGCTGCTTCTGCAAATACTGCGGATGACAGCTTATACGCCAAATCTTTGTGACCATTTTTGGCTAGCACATTGGCATACTCCAATGTTAATGCAGCAACATTAGATTTGTCAAACGCAAAATTTGCCGATTTTGCTTTTCCATAAAACGTATCATAAGATTTTTCTCCGCCGATTTTGCTCAGCGTTGTCAACGCATTACGTTGGAAGTTCTCAGACTGATACTGCCCAATTAAAGCAATCACACGTTCCTCTGCCTCTTTTGACTGAAGTTCACCTAACGCCCCGATAATGGCCGTAGCCGTCTGCTCCGTAACATTACCAGCTAGTGCCTTATTAAGAGCTAGCGCAGCCTCAGGAGTATGTATAGCACTAAGAACACGTGCCGCCTTTTCCGCAAAATAAGCATCTGTCAAATAGGTTGCCACCTGATCAACAGACTCATTTTTAGCACAGAACTTTAACAACTCAAAAACATAAGCTTTGTTATTTTGATCCTTCAAATCGCTTAATGCGCTCAAAAGTCCCTTTGCATACTTTTCTCGCAACGCATCCCTACCTGGTTGCATCACATAAAAAGCATACGAGTTAGTTGCATACTCGATTGAAGCATTGTTGCCTCCTTGCGGCTTGAGGCCTTTCAACAGCGTCACAACATCTTCAGTGGTAAATCCTTCTAACTCTTTCATCGCTGCCAAGAACTTAGATTGTTCCGCAGCAGGTTGCTGAGCCAATACATCTGCAATCTTGGTAGCAGCTGTCCGATTGGCAGGCTGTTGCGCATAGGATGCCGTCTGCAACAACAACAATATAGATATGGTATTAAAAATCTTCTTCATGTGTTTTTCAGGTTAGAAAGTCCAAGGACCTCTCATAGGTTGATTGATCAAACGGTTAGCAGCCTCATCATTTACAAATTCTTGCTTGGCCGAATCAAAATGTAATGTTCTATTCAAGCGCAAGGCTGTCAAGCCTAGATTAACTAGTGTACACGAGTAATATCCATTATCCTCGTTAAGAGCAAACTTCTCTCTCGTACGCACTGCTTCTACAAAGTCTGTCATTTGTGGAGCAGGATCGGGATATTGCGCAAGTTTACGTTCCAAATCCGGAATATCAGACACGAATCCCCGATACAACTTACCCTTCGGTCCTTCAATATACGCCTTCCCTACTTCAGTACCTTCTCCATCAAGCACGATTTGACATCCATCCGCATAAGTATAAGTAATCTTACGCCACACGCCTACAGCATCAGAGTGCTGCTGTGGTGCATCGACTTCAATTTTAACAGGGCTTTCTCCATCTTTACCCAAGAAATACTGAACAGGATCCAAATAATGCTGCCCCATATCCCCCAGGCCACCACCATCATAGTCCCAATACCCACGGAAAGTGGTATGTACGCGATGCGTGCTATACGGTTTATACGGAGCTGGTCCCAACCACATATCGTAATCTAATTCTTTTGGAGCCTTCTCCACAGGTAGATTCTCTTTACCTACCCAATAAAACTTCCAGTCAAATCCCGTATGCTTACTGATTGTGACTTTTAATGGCCAACCTAACATACCTGTATCTACCACCTTCTTGATTTTCTTAACAGGCACATTCATACCATAAAAATTGGCATCAAAACGGAACCAAGTGTTTAGTCTGAAGATATTACCATGTTGCGCAACTGCTTCTTTGACTTTCTTACCTTCACCAATCGTTCTAGTCATTGGTTTTTCACACCATATATCCTTGCCCGAACGCGCAGCTTCAAGTGCCATCAAACCATGCCAATGTGGCGGTGTAGCAATATGTACAATATCTACTTCTGGATTAGAAATCAGATCTCTGAAATCATGATGTTCTTTAACCCCTCCCCCCAATGCTTTTTGAGCCAAAGCTAAGTGCCTCGTATCGACATCACAAATCGCAACAGTCTTTGTTCCGGCATATTTAAAATGTCCACGTCCCATCGATCCGACACCAATTACTCCTTTGGTCAAATGATCACTCGGGGCAAGATAGCCCTTACCCAATACAAACCGTGGCACAATAGTAAATGCCGCAGCTCCAATCAATGACTTTTTGATAAAATCACGTCTTGAAGTATGTTGTTTTTCCATGTTTATTATGATTATTTTAGGTTCCCAAGTTTTAAAGTTAATTGTTTTTTTTAAACAACTCAAATATAAATACATAAAATTTTTAATAAAGAAAAAAACAGCTTTGTATTGTATCTTTTACAAAAACAAAACAGCTCTTGACAATCCATATTCTTTTAGTTATTTTTGCACCTCAAAATTTAATTTTTAAAAACATGAAATCAATTGCTATTAGCGGTTCTCTTAGACAGAACGTAGGGAAAAGAGATGCAAAAGGATTGCGTTACGAAGGACAGGTTCCTGCAGTTCTTTATGGTGGTCAAGAACAAACTCACCTTTCTGTATCCGCAGCTGATTTGAAACCAGTTCTTTACACTGCAGATGTGATCTTCGTTGAGTTAGACATCAATGGTAAAAAAGTAAGAGCTATCGTTCAAGAAGCACAGTTCCACCCATTGACTGATCAAGTTACTCACGTTGACTTTTTAGAGTTATTCGATGACAAAGAAGTATCTGTAAACATTCCAGTCAAATTGACCGGGACTTCTCCAGGCGTTAAAATGGGGGGTAAATTAGTTCAGAAATTACGCAAACTACGCGTTAAAGCACTACCTAACAACCTTCCTCAGGAAATCATTGTTCCTATGGAGTCTTTGGAAGTTGGTAAATCTTTCCGCGTACGCCAAGTAGAGTTAGAAAATGCAAAAGTATTGAACAACTCTGATGACACAATCGTTTCAGTAATCATGTCTCGTGCTTTACGTCAAGCAGAGCAAGAAGCTGCTAAAGCTGCTCAAGGAGCGAAGAAAAAATAATTTCAGTATTTAGTACTAAGTATTTACACAAAGAGCATCGGAAGTCCCGATGCTCTTTTGTTATACAAGGTAAAATAACGTTATACCATCCCCTAGGATTTTTTCTAGCTTAGCTTCTTTACGTTGATCTTATTTTGACTTTTTAATTTTTACTTTTTAATTTGCGACATGAATTTTTTAATCGTTGGTCTAGGAAATATAGGTAGGGAATACGAGGATACCCGCCATAATATTGGATTCATGGTAGCAGACGAATTAGCGAAACAAGCTGGCACGACTTGGTCTATACTTAAGCACGCCTACTACACCGAATTCAAACAGCGAGGGCACAATGTATACGTCATTAAACCCACTACCTATATGAATTTAAGTGGTAAAGCGGTAAACTATTGGATGCAACAACTTAAGGTTCCTATCCAGAATGTATTGGTCATCGTTGACGACCTAGCTATCCCCTTTGGTTCACTACGTATCAAACCCAAAGGTTCTGCAGCAGGGCATAATGGTCTCAAATCCATAGAGGCTCTATGTGGCGGTCAAGCTTATCCTAGGTTACGTTTTGGGATCGGGGATAATTATCCCAAAGGACGACAGGTGGATTACGTGCTAGGGCCATTTGACAAAGACGAACAAAAAGAGCTACCTGCTTTGATCGAACACTCGGTCAAGATGGCACACAGTTTTGTCAATATCGGAATTGAGTTGACTATGACTAATTTGAACACGAAATAAATTACAAAGGCCTGCTAAAAACAGGCCTTTCAATTATATTTTACAATCAAATTGCACTTTTCTTGGTCGTCACTAATACCACACCATCTTTTCCTAATTCCCCAAACAGTATTTTTGCCTCCGGGCTTTTTAGAATTGTTATAGACTCAATCTTATCAACAGGAATAGTATTAATATCAAAACCAGGCTTTTGAACCTCCTTATTTATTACAAGCAATGCAGCAGTCGGCCAATTGAGTCTAGTGTCCTTATTTAACACAAATATCCTCTCTTCTATAGCCTCTTTTTTATTCTCTGATAATTTAGCAGAATTGCCTTTACGTTCTATTAAATGCGAAACGGTATCTTTCTCAACAGAATTAGCTTCGCGAGCAAAAGTCTTCGAAACCATCACAATTACCCCATTTTTCGCTCCTGGTCCATAAAGCGTCTCTGCTGCTTTATCTTTCAACACGGATACACTATGTATATCAGCGGAGTTTAATAGATTAACATCATAACTATCTTCCATAACCTTTCCATCCAGAACTATTATAGGTTTAGCCTTAGTCCCATGTCCCGCAGGGTTAGCAGAAATAAAAATACCTCTCAAAACATTTTTGGTGGAATCACTAGGAATAGAGGCAGGAACCTTGCCATGAAGACGTTGTGTTAGAGATCCATCTTTTGTTTTTATCAAAACAGCCCCATCTTTTGCTTGATCACCATATAAAGCGATTGCCTGTTTTCCTTTAAAAACATGTATACTCTCTATATCGTTCGGATCCAACCGCGATATATTCCCATAATAACGTAAACCATCTACAAAAAGAATAGGTTCTACTTCCCCTGCCGATACTACATGTAATACAGAATCTGCGCGCAAGCCGACTGCATCGCCCTTCAGGGCAGCTCCAAAAGCCCCAACTGTTGAACCTGAAACAGCATTAGGTTCCACTTTATGCTGTTTGATGGTATCTGTCGAACGTACCAGCTCCTGCATCACAGCAACAGGAAGTACCGCATCGACCGGTGTCTCTTTAATCCGTTCCACCAATTCTTCTATTTTCCCCTCTGCTTTGCTTACGGTAAGACTAGCCCCAGCTAGGATCACAATAGGCAACAGGAAGGCGTACTTGCTCAACTCAATCTTCGAAGAGCGTCTTTTGTTCATCATCATAATGCGCTTTTTTAAGGTTCTAAAATTAAACTGATTGCCTACGCCTAGGGACACGCCCTGTGTAGTGACATTCAGCAAAGAGTATTGATAGGTTTGCCGATCCACACCCTTATCCAGTACTTGTTGATCAGTCAAGAATTCTAGATTTTGACGCACCGCTTTGCGCATAAGCCATACGAAGGGATTATACCAACATCCTATCAAAAGCATTTCGAACAATAAAATATCCAATGAGTGAAGGCCTTTCACATGGATCTCCTCATGTTTGAAAATATCATAGAGCTCAGGGTCGCCGTGCTGATCCTGATGCACATATATTTTATTGAAAAAAGAAAAGGGAACAATTGGAAAAAATACGTTCCGAAAAAGATAATTTTTCCAACTGGATTTTTCGGAATAAAAATGGATTCGACAAAGACTCAACAGCTGTAATACCAATTTAACAAAAAAAGCACCAGCTCCTATCAAAAGAACAGACAACAACAAGTGTCCTAAAGAGAAGGTACCAGCAACGCTTTCCGGTAGGTAATCTGTCATATAATCCCATACGCCAGGCACAACGGATATCACTTCCTCCCGAAACCACTCATCCACTTTAAGAAAGGGATAGATCAAGGAATAGACCCCACCTACAAGGAAATAAATCCGATTTAATCTATAAAAGGTAACCCCTTTCAGCAAGAGAATATAGCCTAGGAAGACTATTCCCAGCAATAGACTGGCCTGCAGAATATAAGTAAGTACATTTTCCATAATCCAGTTTATTAAAAGTTCACTGCTTAACACCTCATAAGGTTAAGACTTTCCTCTTTTAATCATATCCATAATCTCTTTCAACTCGTCTTCGGACAATTTCTCCTCCTTTACAAAAAAAGAAACCATCTCTTTATAAGAATTACGGAAGTAATCGCCGACAAAAGAATTCATATACCTTCCTTTATATTCTTCTTCAGAAATCACAGGTTCATAGCGCTTGGCATTTGCATACGACACCGGTTTAACATATCCTTTCTTTACGAGGTTCTTGACCGTCGACGCCAATGTCGTGTAAGGTACAGGCTCCCCTTTCAGGTTATCCAATATTTCTTTGATAAAACCGCCCTGCAATTGCCATATCGATAACATTGCCTCTTCTTCTTGTAGTGTTAACTTGTCAAGTTCCATATTATTAATCTACTAATACATCGCAAGTCTACGAAAAAATCGTAACAAAAAGAAATATTTCCACATATTTGTTTTATGCGGACGCGGTCTAGCCAAACACAGAACAGGGTAAATCAGATAAATTAATGACCGAAACAGATATTAACGATATTTATTTTCTACCAACTTGATAATTTTGACCGATAAATGTCATTTAAAATTTAAAGCATGGGTTGTTTTGTCATTGATTTTTATATTTTTGTGAATACACATAGAAATTTGATTATGTCTGAAACAGCATCCTTTACCTTAGATGGCAATACGTTTGAATTTCCAGTTATAACAGGAACAGAAAATGAAAAGGCCATTGATATTTCAAAATTAAGAGATCAATCAGGATACATTACACTAGATCCTGGTTTTAAAAATACAGGCGCTACTAAAAGTGCAATAACCTTTTTAGATGGTGAAAAAGGAATATTAAAATACCGTGGTTACAAAATTGAAGACCTAGCAGAAAAATCAACTTTCTTAGAAGTTGCCTATCTGCTAATATTTGGCAACCTACCTTCTAAAGATATTTTAGAGCAATTCAGAACCGATATCAAGAGACAGATGATGGTACACGAAGACATGAAAATGTTCTTCTCTGGATTTCCTTCTAAGTCTCACCCTATGGGACAATTATCTTGTTTGGTCGGAGCTTTGTCAGCATTCTATCCAGAATCTTTGAATCCGAACCAATCAGAAGAAGAAGAGTACAAAACAATAATCAACCTCTTAGGCAAGATGCCGACTATCGTATCCTGGATTCAAAAGAAATCATTAGGCCATCCTGTTGTATACCCTAAAAAAGATCTAGGCTATATCGACAATTTCATGAACATGATTTTTGGTGAAGTCAACTGCGATAAAATATTTGATGAAGCAGTATTAGATGCCATGCGCATTTTATTAATCCTTCACGCCGATCACGAGCAAAACTGCTCAACATCGACGGTACGTATCGTTGGTTCTTCTAACGCCAATCTATATGCATCGGTGTCAGCAGGTATCAATGCCCTTTGGGGACCGCTTCATGGTGGAGCTAACCAAGCGGTAATCGAAATGTTGGAAGACATCAAAAATGACGGCGGTGATGTAGAGAAATACCTTGCTAAAGCAAAGGACAAAAACGATCCGTTCCGACTAATGGGTTTTGGTCATCGTGTTTATAAAAACTTTGATCCTCGTGCAAAAATCATCAAAAAAGCATGTGATGACGTATTGGAAAAACTAGGTGTTGAAGACCCTGTTCTAGACATTGCAAAAGGATTAGAAAAAGCAGCCCTCAGTGACCAGTACTTCATTGACAGAAAATTATATCCAAACGTAGATTTCTACTCCGGCATTATCTACCGTGCTTTAGGCTTTAAATCGGACATGTTTACCGTATTATTTGCCTTAGGTCGGCTTCCGGGATGGATTGCACAATGGAAAGAAATGCGGGACAACAAAGAGCCTATTGGACGTCCTAGACAAGTATATACTGGTGAAACCAGTCGTCAATATCCAGACACAGACCATCGATAATAAAAAAGGCAGAAATTAAATTTCTGCCTTTTTTATTCAGACTCTTCCCACCATTCGCTACCTCTCAAATCATCGATTTCACGTCTATCTTTTTTCGTAGGTCTTCCTGTCCCTCGATCACGCTTTAAAATCGGTGCATGAAAAGTAGATTTAAATCCATAGGTCTCCTCAATTGGAGTTTTATCGATATAGTGTTCAGCAGCCGTTTTCGCATCTCCCCTTCGTTCCAATAATCCTGTAACCAGTACAACTTTTTTCTCTATTCCTTTTTGGATAGTATATGTCTCTCCAACCTTAACCACATACGAAGGCTTCACATTAGCACCATTCAATTTGACCCGTCCTGCTTTACATGCTTCCGTCGCTAGGCTACGCGTCTTAAATATTCGAATCGCCCACAGGTACTTATCAATTCTCAGTTTTTCATTTTCACTCGCCATAAAACAAAAATACCGCTTTTATAATAAAAAAGAAATGTAAAAAAACAAGCTATTTTCCATACCTATAGGTCAATACGATTGATTTTTTCGGCTATACATTGGTGAATACAAAGCATTTTATCTAAGTTTGTGGTGCACAATTAATCACTACTAACACCATATAAAAATGCAAAATCTGCAAAAACTAGTCGAAGAAGCTTGGGAAGAAAGACATCTTTTAGAATTCAAAGAGTATTTTGAAGCCATTCAAACCGTTGTCATGAAACTAGACAATGGCGAGTTCCGTGTAGCAGAGCCGATAGGTGACCGTTGGCATGTCAATGATTGGATAAAAAAAGCAGTTATATTATATTTCCCTATACGTGAGATGCAAGAGATCGATAACAAACCCTTCGTCTACCACGATAAGATGAAATTAAAAACCAATTACAAAGAGCTTGGTGTTCGCGTAGTCCCCGGAGCGTCTGCACGTTATGGAGCATATTTGGCTAAAGGAGTCATTATGATGCCTTCTTATGTCAATATAGGTGCATACGTCGATGAAGGGACTATGGTTGATACTTGGGCCACTGTAGGTTCTTGTGCACAAATCGGAAAGCATGTGCATCTCTCCGGCGGAGTGGGTATAGGAGGTGTTCTAGAACCTGTGCAAGCAGCTCCTGTAATTATAGAAGACAACGTATTTGTCGGATCAAGGGCTATTGTTGTAGAAGGTGTACATGTTGAGTCGGAAGCTGTACTGGGAGCTAACGTAGTATTGACCGCTTCGACAAAGATTATCGACGTATCTGGTGCAGATCCCATTGAATACAAAGGTCGTGTCCCAGCTCGCTCTGTCGTCATCCCTGGAATGTATACCAAAAAATTTCCCGCAGGTGAATACCAGGTCCCTTGTGCACTGATTATCGGAAAACGAAAAGATTCCACAGACAAGAAAACATCTCTAAATGATGCACTTCGGGATCATAACGTAGCTGTTTAATAGTTGATAATATATAAAAATGCATAGACCATCTATTGATAAAGAAGATGTAAATCAGGCGCTCGAAACACTTAAAAACGGAGGCCTCATCCTTTATCCCACCGATACGATTTGGGGGATTGGCTGTGATGCAACCAACCCCGCGGCTGTAGAAAAAATATTCGCACTTAAAGAAAGAGATAAAAGCAAAAGCATGCTTATTCTCCTACATAACGAAAATCAGCTGGCCAGCTATGTACGTGAGATTCCGGATGTTGCCTATGAGCTGATAGAGGTATATGACAGGCCAATTACGATAGTTTATTCCGGTGCCAAGAATCTAGCAGAAAATGCTGTGGCAGAAGATGGCAGTATCGGAATCCGTATTGTATCCCATCCTTTCTGCCAACAGCTTCTACAACGTTTCAAGAAGCCTATCATTTCGACCTCTGCTAATATAAGTGGCGCGCCCTCAGCTCTCACCTTTGACCAAATTGACGAGTTAATCAAGGAAAAGGCAGATTATATCGTTAGATTTGGACAAAATGAAAATACGCCAGGAGAGCCCTCTATCATTATAAAGTTGGATCCCAGCGGCAAATTTGAATTCTTACGTAAATAATATCATGATGAAAAAAATATTAGCCCTTAGTTTTGTTCTTTTTATGTTGGCAACCCTAAGTTTTGCCCAACAAAAGGAAGTTAAACCTTCTACTCCAGGTACGACCTACGGTAAAAGCATTAACCAGAATAATGCCATTAGCACAGAGACATTGCAAAACAAATTGCTTAAATCGGATACCTTCACCGGAAAAATAAAAGGAGAGGTTACCCAAGTTTGTAAAATGAGCGGATGTTACTTGATGCTAGGCCTTGTTAACGACAATGCAATAACGGTAAGATTTAAAGAAGGAGCTTTCACAGTACCTGCTGATCTGAATGGGAAAACCGTTATCCTGGAAGGGAAAGTAACCAAAAAGAGTGCAGACAATATTAACATGATAGCTGATGGTATATTGGTTATCAAATAATCCTCTTGTTAAATAAATTCAAGGCTGTAGCAGCACAACTGTTACAGCCTTATTATATTCCAATACTATGCACGGCCTAAAAACAGCCTCCTGCCAAAGCATTAATCTAAAGGGAAAGCTAGAGACATTCGAGAAACCACAGATTATGGGCATTCTCAATGTAACACCCGATTCTTTTTTTGACGGCGGTCAACATAATACACTAGACGCAGCATCGGTAAAAGCAATCCAACTCATAGAGCAAGGGGCAGACATACTCGATATAGGAGCTTATTCATCTCGACCAGGCGCTGCGCCGATCTCTATTCAAGAAGAGATAGATCGTGCACTACCAATCATTGAATACCTCGCGACCAATACCCCAGAGATCGTGCTATCCATAGACACCTTTCGCGCTGAGGTAGCACATGCAGCGATCCAAGCTGGCGCACATATTATCAATGATATATCTGGTGGAAACCTGGATGAAAACATGTTTTCTACAGTTGCGAAACTCCAAGTCCCCTATATCCTCATGCATATGCGCGGTACACCAGAGACCATGCAGCAGCTTACAGAATATGAAGACATCGTCGAAGATATCGCCATTTACTTTGGCCAGCGGGTAGCTTCGCTAAGGAACATGGGAGTCAAAGACATTATCCTAGATCCTGGTTTTGGCTTTTCAAAAACTATTACCCAAAACTACGAACTATTGCACCGTATTGGTGAACTGCATTATATGGGCCTACCGCTACTCGGCGGAATTTCTAGAAAATCAATGATCTATAAGAAACTGGAAATTACCCCTCAAGAATCGCTCTCGGCGACTACCGCACTAAACACCGTTTTACTACAGCATGGAGTACAACTATTACGTGTGCACGATGTCCTTGAAGCAAAACAACTTATCCATTTATTTTATAACCAATAGACTTGAAAAAATATAAAGATATACTGACCATTGGCTTCGCATTATTTGCTATGTTCTTTGGCGCAGGCAACTTGCTGCTTCCGCCTTTTATTGGCCTGCAGATAGGATCGCACATTGCAATAACGATTTTGGCATTTGGGCTGACAGGCATCTTACTGCCGTTTTTTGGGATTCTTTCTATTGTACAATCTGGCAATTCATTTCATGATTTGGGGAACCGGATTCACTCCAAACTTGCACCAATATTAGGATCCATAATCATGTTATGCATCGGTCCCTTAATAGCTATCCCACGAACCGCCGCTACTACACATGAAATAGCTATTCTACCCTCCTTTCCAGATTTCAACCCGGTATGGTCCTCCATCTTATTTTTCACCGCAACTTGGGCGTTAACTATTGTGCCCTCCAAAGTTGTCGACATTATTGGTAACTTTTTCACGCCCTTACTGCTATTACTTCTCTTAGCACTCATCATATTAGGTATAGTAAACCCTCCGGCAGATTACTCGTTATCCTCCCTTAATTCCCTAGAATCCTTTTCTTTAGGATTTACCGAAGGCTACCAAACACTCGACGTATTTGCTTCGGTCATCTTTGCGGGGATTATCATCAACGCTGCAAAATCGAAGGGCTATACGACCCTAAAAGAAAAAAACAAAGTAGTAATCACCTCAGGAATTGTATCCGCGTCGTGTTTATTCCTTATTTACGGCGGGCTAGTCTATTTAGGGGCTACATCAGGCGTTACCAATATGGAAATTCCACGCTCTTCACTGCTGATACAAATCGCACAGCAGATCCTTGGCAAATATGGCATGTTGGGTATCGCATTGAGCATTGGTTTAGCTTGTCTGACTACAGCCATAGCCGTAACCTCCGCTGTTGGATCTTTCTTTTCTGAACTAAGCAGAGGTCGACTCAGCTACAAA
Organism: Sphingobacterium paucimobilis HER1398; assembly: GCF_000416985.1. Lineage (GTDB taxonomy): Bacteria > Bacteroidota > Bacteroidia > Sphingobacteriales > Sphingobacteriaceae > Sphingobacterium > Sphingobacterium paucimobilis. The sequence goes on along the minus strand of NZ_ATDL01000016.1, from coordinate 327,770 downwards.
CTAATCGTCACGATCTGTTGTGTACTCTCTGCAGCATTTGCAGTGAAGGGTGTCGACAGTATTATTCAATTTGCCTACCCCCCGTTAGCCTTTGCTTACCCTATTGTCATTACACTTGTCCTTTATATTGTACTATTCGGTCGATTTGTAAAGACTAAAGCCCCCTATATTGGCGCTTTAATAGCATCAACCGCGATAGCAACCTTAAATGTCGGCAAAGTTCTCGGTCTTTGGTCGACCGATATTTTAACCTTATGGAATAAAATACCACTATTCGATATCGAACTGGGCTGGGTAATACCTTCTATGATTGGATTTTTAATAGGCTATATTATAAGTTTCTTGCCTAAAAAAAACACCCCTAGCAAAAGCTAAGGGTGTTTTTTCATTAACTTATTCCGACAATTTTCTAGCGGACAACACTCCCATTGGTTATCGCTGCTTGAGGATTTACAAAGTCTAACCTTCCGTCGGCATCCTCCGCCATCAATATCATACCTTGGGACTGTATCCCCTTGATCTCACGAGGTTCTAGATTGACCAATATGGAGACCTGTTTACCGATGATATCTTCTGCCGAGAAAAACTCTGCAATTCCAGATACTACTGTACGTTGGTCAATCCCTGTATCTATCTTCAGCTTCAACAATTTCTTGGTCTTAGCTACTTTTTCGGCTTCCAGGATAGTACCCACGCGGATATCCAGCTTCATAAAATCATCAAAATTGATATTCGCTTTCGCTGGTGTTACGCTGACTGCCGCTTTTGCATTGTTAACTTTTGCTGTTGCCAATTTTTCCAACTGAAAATCAACTTGCTCATCCGTTATCTTTTCAAATAACAACTGTGCCTCACCCAATTGATGTAACTCCTCAACAAGATTTGAAACACCAGCTCTGTCCCATTTCTGAGGAGCCAACTGTAGCATCTCGAACAACTTACTTGCCGTTTTAGGTAAAAATGGCTGCCCTAATATCGCTAAATTAGCTACAATCTGCGTCGCTACGTTCAAGACCGTTTTAACGCGTTCTTCATCTGTCTTGATCACTTTCCAAGGCTCTTCGTCTGCCAAGTATTTGTTTCCTAAGCGGGCAGCATTCATAAAATGTGTCAATGCCTCTCTAAATCTATACTGCGACATAGACTGTTCGATCATCCCAGGATATTTGGCCAATTCATCGAATACAGCAAGGTCAGTTTCGTTGTAATCAGTACCTTTCAATAATTTGCCTTCAAAATATTTATGAGAAAGAACCATCACACGATTGACAAAATTACCCAATATAGCGACCAATTCATTATTGACCCGTGCCTGAAAATCCTTCCAAGTAAACTCACTATCCGAAGTCTCCGGTAAAATCGATGTCAACACATAGCGCAGTTCATCTTGCTTTCCTGGAAATTCATCCAGGTATTCATGAAGCCATACCGCATGATTACGTGAAGTAGAAAGTTTGTCTCCTTCTAAATTCAAAAACTCATTTGCCGGTACATTATCCGGCAAAATGTATTCGCCATGAGCGTGTAATATCGCCGGAAAAATAATACAGTGGAACACAATATTATCTTTGCCGATAAAATGGATTAATGTAGCATCATCCTCCGGATTAGCTTGTTTCTTCCAGTAGTCCTCCCAGTTTTTCCCTTGATCTATAGCCCACTGCTTCGTTGCAGAAATATAGCCGATTGGTGCATCCAACCATACATACAATTTCTTACCTGCCGCCTCATCCAATGGAACATCGACCCCCCAATCCAAATCACGGGTCATTGAGCGGGGTTGCAAACCAGACTTTAACCAAGACTGGCACTGTCCAAAGACATTAGATTTCAAAACATCTTTCTTTCCTTCGATCAACCATTTTTCCAGCCATGGTTGGTATTTATCCAAAGGCAGGTACCAATGCTTTGTTTCTTTTAGAATAGGGGTCTTACCGCTCAGAGTGGATTTAGGATTGATCAGATCAGTAGGACTTAAAGATGTACCACATTTCTCGCACTGGTCGCCATAAGCTCCTTCGCTCTGACAATGTGGACAAGTACCTGTAATATATCGATCAGCTAAGAATTGGTGGAATTCTTCATCATAGTACTGTTCCGAAAACTTCTCGATAAATTCACCTTTCTCATACAGATTCAAGAAAAACTCTTGAGAAAGCTCATGATGGATTGGCTCCGATGTACGGTGATAGATATCAAACGAAATTCCAAAATCAGCAAAGGACTCTTTGATCTGTTGATTATACTTATCAATAATTTCGCGAGGCGTTACTCCTTCTTTTTTTGCCTTAATAGTAATAGCTGCACCATGCTCATCCGAGCCGCATACATAGACTACATCCTTATTATTCAAACGCAAGAAACGCACAAAGATATCCCCTGGAATATAAGCCCCGGCTAAATGTCCTATATGCAGGGGACCATTTGCATACGGTAATGCCGAAGTTATCGTATAACGTTTTTTAGATAAATTGCTCAAGATATCGTATTTTTAATGGTATTACTAAAAATTAAATTGTAACATTGTTTGCAAAGATAACTCAATTTGCGCTGAATCAATAAGCGCCCGTTTAGATTTCTAACAGAAAATTATTTATCTTATTTTTTTGCACAAATAAAGTTTTGGAACAAACCGATGATAAATACACCGACATATTTAAAAAAAGGGGATAAAGTTGCCGTATTATGTCCCGCAAGTTATATCAAAGAAGACCTCAGTCCCGCATTTGACATATTGACAAGCTGGGGACTAGAACTGGAAATCTATCCCTCCACTTACGCACAGTCCCATCAATTTGCAGGAGATGACGACCTGCGAGCCAACGACCTGCAACGAGCCTTAGACGACCCCAGCATAAAAGCAATCATAGCGGGCCGTGGAGGCTACGGATCAGTACGAATAATAGACCGATTAGATTTTTCAAATTTTGTAAAAAGTCCAAAATGGCTTGTCGGATTCAGTGACATCACGGCAATCCATAGCCACATACAGCGACAATATCAAATACCGACTATCCATGGGCAAATGGTCAAGTCGTTTCTCGATGCAAGTCCGGCCTCTCTATCGACCCTAAAAGCAGCCCTGTTCGGAGAAAACAAGGATTTAATTTATGCATCCACTTCATCGGCCCAACGGCTCGGTATAGCAAAAGGTGTACTTACAGGTGGCAATTTAGCTATCCTTCAGAGTATACTGGCATCCGACTCGGATGTCGATTACACGGGAAAAATACTGTTTTTAGAGGATGTCGGAGAATCCTACTACAACGTAGATCGTATGCTATGGACACTCAAACGGGCAAAAAAAATAGATAAAATCACCGGACTAATCATTGGCGGATTTACGGAAATGAAAGATTCTGATCCCGCTTTTGGGCAGACTATAGAAGAAATCATAGGGTCCAAAATCCAAGAGCTTGATTATCCAGTAGCATTTGGATGTCCTGCTGGACATATCGACGACAATAGAGCTTTGGTTTTCGGGGAAGAAATCGAATTCCGCGTCACTGTAGAAAATGTTTCCATAACTTATCTTAGCTAAAAAATGAGCGCTACTAGTACTAAAAAAGACATCGGTCTATTAATTCTACGTGCCACTATAGGCATCTGTATGTTAACCCTTCACGGTCTTCCTAAATTAATGGGTGGCCCTGACATGTGGAACAAAGTCGGCTTAGCCATGGGCAATTTAGGTATAAACTTCTTCCCCATCGCATGGGGCTTCTCTGCTGCAATCGTAGAGAGTTTATGTTCATTATTTATCGTCATCGGCCTTTGGACCAGACAAAACAGTATACTATTGGCTTTTACTATGTTGACAGCTACCATCACCCATCTATCTCAGGGAGACGGCTTTAACACAGCGTCACATGCCATTGAACTAATGTCCGTGTTTATTGCACTGTCATTGATCGGTCCTGGAAAATATAGTGTGGATAAAAGATAAAAACAATTAACATATTTTGCCCAAATTATCCCTTCTGATCGAGCCCAAGCACCGCTTTGGATTTACAAAATTTCAAAAGTTAGGTTTATTCATCAACAAATAAACAAGATTTATTGAAATATTGATTAAATAAGTGATTGATATAAGGTATTAGAAGGATTTTTTGTAAAAATAAACTTTGTTTATTTTCATTTTGCTATTGTCCCTACCTTAGCTTCGTAAAACAAAATTATGATAATAATGGAGCTACGTGAATTTGGGACAAAAAGTTCTTCATTCGATTTGAATTCAATTGGGTTAGATGCAGGAACAATACACTGGAACTTAAGCAACGAAAAGCTTACTGCTCAAACGCTAGAGCTAGGACAAGGCTCATTAAATGATAAAGGCGCTTTATGTGTGAATACTGGAAAATTTACTGGTAGATCACCGAAAGACAAATTTGTTGTGAAAGACAGCCTTACTGAAAACAGTGTAGATTGGGGCGACATTAATATCGCTATTACGAAAGAGATCTTTGATAATCTATATCAAAAGATGCGCTCTTATTTGGCAGGCAAAGAAGTCTGGGTAAGAAATTGTTATGCTGGAGCAGATCCGACATACCGCTTACGGGTTACGGTGATTAACACATTACCGTGGGCGAATCTATTCTGCAATAATCTTTTCATCAGACCTTCAGAAGAAGAACTCACTACATTCGAAAAAGAGTGGGTCATTCTGCAGATTCCGGAATTCGAAGCCAATCCAGAAGTAGATGGGACGAGATCTGCCAATTTCACCATTGTAAACTTTAGTGAAAAAGTTATTTTAATCGGCGGATCTGCCTATACGGGAGAGATGAAAAAAGGAATATTCTCCGTTCTTAACTTCATACTTCCGCATCAGTATAATGTTCTTCCCATGCACTGTTCAGCCAACGAAGGTAAAGAAGGAGATGTATCTCTATTCTTTGGTCTGAGTGGAACGGGCAAAACCACATTATCTGCTGACGCTAGCAGATCTCTTATTGGTGATGATGAACATGGTTGGGCAGATAGTTCGGTATTCAATTTTGAAGGAGGCTGCTATGCCAAATGTATAGACTTAAGTGCGGAAAAAGAGCCAGAGATTTACGCGGCAATCAAACCGGGTACCTTGTTGGAAAACATTTCCTTCTTTAAAGACAGTAATGTGGTAGATTTTGCAGATGCTACTATCACGGAGAATACACGGGCAGCCTATCCAATAGACTACATTCCAAACGCGAAGGAGCCTTCATTGGGAGGCAAACCTAAAAATATATTCTTCTTGACATGTGATGCTTTTGGCATTCTTCCTCCGATATCAAAATTAACGAAGGCTCAAGCAATGTATCATTTCATCTCTGGTTACACCGCTAAAGTTGCAGGAACAGAGGTCGGTATCACGGAACCCCAAACAACTTTCTCTGCTTGTTTTGGCCGTGTATTCTTACCTTTACACCCTACAAAATATGCCGAGTTATTGGGCGAAAAATTAGCTAAAAATCCAGATGTCAATGTATGGCTGATTAATACAGGCTGGACAGGCGGTAAATATGGTGTAGGCAAGCGTATGAATTTGAAATATACGCGTGCGATGATCAATGCAGCTATGCGCGGAGACCTTGATAAGGTAGAGTATGTGCCACACGTTGTATTTGGTTTGTTGAAGCCGCAGTCTTGTCCAGGTGTACCAGCAGAAGTATTAAACCCAAGGACTACATGGGCAGATCCAGAAGCATACGATCAACAAGCCTTAGCGTTAGCACAGCTTTTTGTGAATAACTTCAAGCAATATGAGGATGAAGCTAGCGAAGAAATCCGCTCTGCATCTCCTAGAACAACGCTGTAAACAGCATATGATTGCTATAAAAAAAGGCTGCTCTACAATTGTAGAACAGCCTTTTTTATATCTTGTATACTATATTAAAATACTTTACTGTGCCAGCTTTCTCTAAAAGGAATTTCCCATTCCTTCTCCAGTTGCTCCGAATTCTGCACAAGGTTATTGAATACTATAGTATCGGCCATAATTTGTTCTGACTTTACTAGTTCCTCAAACTTACCTCTTGAAACTAGACTGATCTCACCAGCATCGTTTCTAAATGACACCTTCATTCGATCAAAGAAATCCACCCCGAACTGCTGTCCTAATCCTTTTAAGAAATGAACAGATTTATCGATAGAACAACCTGTTACTCCCGCCTGCTTTTCATCAACTTCCAGAATTAAAAAAAGCTTATCCCGAACTTGTCCTCTTCCCGCAAGCGCTGAACCATGTGCTGTCCAAGAAGATACAAAACTCACCAACGCACTGTTGATCTCTTCCACTTCATTATCCGTTAAAAAGCGATCTGCTTGATATACCCAAACTCTATTCATTTCTATTTAATATTAAAATGTGAGACCTTTTAACCTTTTCTAACGTCCTTAACCTTAATGCGCATAGTACGGAGAAATCATGACATACACGACAACACCTGTAACAGCCACATACAACCACATCGGATAAGTGATACGAGCTAATCGTTTATGCCTTTCATAAGCTCCCGCTATCCCCCTTACAAAGGTAAAAAGGACAAACGGAATAATGATCACGGACAATATGATATGGGTAATCAGGATGAAGAAGTATACATACCGCAATGCTCCTTCTCCCCCATAGGATGTTGAATCCGAAGTCATATGATAAGCTACATACATCAATAAAAATAACGAAGAACAAACCATGCAGAGTTTGATCAAGTTTTCATGTAATTTTAGCTTCCTTCTTTTGACGGCTGAAACTGCCCACACCAACAATACAGCTGTTAATCCATTAATGGTCGCGTAAATAGGGGGTAAAAACGATAAAGGTTCGACATCATAGCCAAGCTTACGTAAATTAACACCAAACAACGCTGCCACTGCCAAGGGAATTACCACGGATAAAGTCCAAATCCACCCCTTATACTTTTTCTCTTCTTCTGTCATAGCCATAAAACTACCTTTTTTCTACTTTTAACGGATTGTTCCTTGCTTCCTCTACTAATTGTACTTTGATTTCATCTTCTAATCGCTCCATATTTGCCTTCAGATTGATATCATAAAATCCCCGGATGCGACGTTCTGAATCTATTAATATATATTGACTACTAATGGTAAACCGACTTGGGTCTGCAGGGTCTTGTAATGCATCGCTCAATAATTGTTCTCTCACATAAGACAAGATATCGGAGCTGCCTTTCAAAATATCCCAATGTGTATCTAGTCCCTTTGTATATTGATCTCTTATTTGGCTCAAATTTAACAAGCTATCGGCAGAATCAACAGAAATAGAATAGAACTTTACTTTATGATTATTTTTAAATCGCTCGACTACTGGACGTAAATTCTCTAACATTGCTTTCGATAAACCTTTATCTGTAGAGTAAAAGGTATGAACAACAGAGATTAGCGAATCCGATCTCAGGAAAGAAACAGAATCTCCCTTCGCATTAACTAAGGTAAGAGGACTAATCTGATGAAAGACGGTATCAGGAATCTCCCTTCCCATCTTACGGTTCATCTTACCAGATAGATGCTTCTCACCGTACACAGGTAACTTTAAATAGGTATTGGATCCAATTTTATTAAGTCCTATATACAAAAATCCTGGCACTAGTAGTACTATAGCCAGGATTACAAAAGTCGAAATATTCTTTCTTCTTGATTTATTTTGCATTACTATTTATTTGGGAAAATAGCGTGCTCATGAAAATGAGTCAACAAATAGTTTCCTTCGATAAGGATAAGAATAATAAAATAAATAATAAAAAGGAAAACGATACTAGTTGTGACGATAAAGCCTGACTTCTCAAACTTCAAGTGCATAAAGAATGCTACAATGTAGTATGCTTTTACGAGTGTCAATACGATATAAATCGTGTTAACCAATGCTCCCTTTTGCAATATTCCCCAGTGGTGAACGAAGCCTAATGCGATAAGGAACTCCAAAGCTGTAAGTGCCAGTAGAATGAAAAATACAGACCAAATACGCTTCTTATCCATTCCTTCTTCGTGTGCGTGCCCTTCTTGTGCACCTATATTGTCGTGGTTTGCCATCTCTTTAGATAAATTGCTAAGTTTTATAATTAGATTAAGTAGAAGAATGTAAATACGAATACCCACACTAAATCCACAAAGTGCCAATAAAGGCCAACTTTCTCAACCATTAAATAAGTACCTCTTCTCTCGAACGTATTATTTAATGTCATACATAAAATGATGATATTAAGCAACAGTCCAATTGAAACGTGCAACCCGTGAAAACCAGTAATAGCGAAAAATAAATTCGCAAATTGCAATGCCGCTGTGTACGAAATATCATTCGTAAAGTAAGGTCGCAATGTCTCCGCGATCATGGCAGGATCGGTCATGCCTGTCGCAGGATTTCTTCCAAACCAAAATCCTTGGTGATGTAGGTGAGACCACTCTAAAGCCTGACAACCGAGAAACATAAAGCCTCCCAACACTGTCCACATCATCCATTTAACGACCTCATGTTTAGAATTACGATGTCCAGCCTCTACAGCTAATACCATAGTTACTGAAGACATAATCAAGATAAAGGTCATGATACCGACAAAAACCAAAGGCTGGCCAGAATCTGCTATCCCAGGGATAGATTGGAAAACCTTATCCGCATCAATCCAGGTAGGTTGCGCAAATTTTTGAGCACCATAATAAATTAGGAATGCTGAAAATGTAAAGGCATCCGACACCAAGAAAAACCACATCATGATCTTTCCATACTCTAAGTTCCAAGGTGACCTACCACCGTTCCATGGTCCGTCTTTAACCTTATCCAATTGCGATACAGTTGTACTCATTGTTTACTATTATTGATTCAAAAGTAAGAAAACATATATATAAATCCATAAAAGATCTAGAAAATGCCAAAAAACAGTAGCTAGATCCATTCGAAACACATTATCGTCTTGTGGTATCTCTTTCAAGACTCCAGTAAGAGCCCTTAAAAGAACAAACACACCCACGACAATATGTAAAAGGTGTAATCCCGTAAATACATAGATAAACGACTGCGAAGCATTATTATTAATAAAATAAACACCTTGTTGTGTCAATATCTTCCAAGCATGTACCTGTAATCCGAAAAAAACTACACCAAGCGCTACTGTGATTAATAACAATAGCTTTTGTCTACCGATATTTCCAAGTTTCGCTGCAGAATAAGCTAAATGCAACGTAATACTACTAAGAACTATCGTCAACGTACTATAAATAAAAGCCTGCGGCAAAATTGTTTTGATTCCTTTGTCTACCCCGCTAGCGGTATATACTATAAACCCACTAGAAAGTGCAGCAAACATCATAAACATTCCTATGATTCCCAACCAAAGGTTAAACTTTTTGGCCTTTCTCGACTGTTGTAATTCTTCCAAATTCATTGTTATGGTTCCCATCTTAAATTAAAAAGGGTTAAAATCAAATAAAAGTACGAGTTGTGTCAATGGTAAATACAGAAAAGATACATACATGACCTTTTTAGCCGATGCATCTGTACGCTGCACAAAATGCTGATAGCCATACCAAGTAAAAGCTATCCCACCCAACAATGACACTATCGTAAAAACCAAACCTCCAAACCCGTAATACATGGGCAAAAAGCCAGCCGGTATCATCAGTAACGCCGAAATAAGTATCATAGCTGCAGAAACTGAGTCTTTCTTTGTCGTTGGCAACAAACGAATCCCTGCCTTTTTATAGTCCTCATCAGCCACCCAAGCGATTGCCCAAAAATGGGGATATTGCCAAAGAAACTGAATCGCAAACAAGACCAAAGGCGTAACTACTACCGCTGCCTCGCTAACAGAAGCATAGGCTAATCCAAAACCTTCCGACTTAAAAGCAGCATAATAACCAATCAATGGCGGTAATGCTCCTGGAATAGCACCAACGAAAACCGCAATAGGCGACTTTTGCTTTAAAGGTGTGTATACAAACGCGTACAGAAATATAGAAAAAACAGAAAGCAGACCAGCGATAAAATTAAGCTGAACAAGAACCAAAGTTCCTAAAATGCCCATAAAAACGCTAAGCACCAACGCCTGCCCTGTTGTCATCCGACCTGCAGGCAGTGGGCGATCCATCGTCCGCGTCATCAACTTATCTATATCCTTTTCAATGATCTCGTTAAATCCATTAGCAGCCCCTGTTACCAAAAAACCTCCTAATGTCAAGAGTATCCAATTGAACCACATAACCTCACCCTGTTGATTCGCACCAATCAAAAATGATATCGATGCCGAAAATACAACAGTTAACGTTAATCTTAATTTGACTAATTTGTTAAAATCAGATATAAAGGTTTTCATTTAATTCTTCACCTCCCAGTACGCTAAAAAAGAAAAACAAACGTTCTCCATTATCTCTTCAACTTAGTCATCAAAAGCATCAAATAATATTGTGCTCCAAAAAACAGACTTGCAATAACCAAGTGTGTAGTCTGAGCAACAGCGGGTACTGAAAAACGTGCGAGGATAATCCCGGACGCCATTTGAATCAATACCAATACCAAAACAATCCAAGCATATCGGCTCTGGATAGAAAGCTTGCTGAATCTATTCTTCACTAAGAAGAAAAACAACACCGTAATACCTAACGTAACGTATGCTAAAATCCGATGGATTTCGTAGACACTTCCTATCGAGTCAATCCAAGTAGCTCGTTCCTTTCCTAAATAGTTCAGATGATCGATTGCCTCCCTAACTTCCGTCCCATAAACGACCTGCACCAACATAATCACCAAAGATAAAATGGCTAGTGCCTTAAGACCCCCAGAAGGATAGTTGATAAGAATCGTTTTGTTTCTGAAAGTTGTTGCTAGGTAAAATGTATATATGCTAATCGCTACAATAAGCAGAGCAAGCAACATATGTACAGTGATCACCCAAGGCATCAGGTTAGTAGATACGACTATTGATCCCAACCAAGCCTGTACAACTACAGCAAAAAGATTAAGAACGCTCCACGCCAAAATTGCGGGCTTAGATTTTATGTATGTAAAGGAATAGATAGCCGAAAAAAGAAGCGCAAAACCGGCGACAACACCAGCAAGTCGATTGATATACTCCGTCCAAGTCTTCACAGCATTAAATTCTTCATGCTTCAAAATCGACTCATCGTGACGAATATCATCCGCGAGCTTAGAAAAACCAAAAGCTTCCACCATCTTGGCAAACCTATCATTCTTCTTAACCCGTCCTTCGATATAATGCTGTTCGTATCCTTCGGGCAATTGCGAAGCATCTGTAGGGGGTATAATCCGATTAAAACATTTTGGCCAATCCGGACATCCCATTCCCGAACCCGTACTTCTAACTACCCCACCAGCTGTGATAACGACAAATAAAATAAATATCGTAAATCTGTTGATTCTAATAAACCGCTTTTCGCCAGCTGGATACATCTATCTACACTTTATCAAATTTGTAATAGAAGGTAGGTTAATACCTAACCTTCTACTACTCTATTATTTTCTTTATTCCACTGCTCTTGTATACGAACAGCTTCCTCATCACCTTCAAAATCGTGCATCATATTCGAACTCATAGTTTGAGAGAACGGCACATTCTGAGGGATGAAATCCTCATCATGTCCAGGCTTAGAGTAATCATAAGGCCAACGATATACCGTTGGAATCTCACCTGGCCAGTTTCCGTGGATATGTTCTACAGGAGTTGTCCACTCCAGTGTATTTGAATTCCAAGGGTTTTGAGTTGCTTTCTTACCGTTCCAAATAGAACCAAAGAAATTAATCAAGAATGCCAATTGGCCTAAACCTGCTATAATAGCCGCCCAAGTAACCAATATGTTTACTGATACCCACTTCTCCATGAAAGGGAACTCGGTAAAAGCATAGTAACGACGAGGCACACCGTCAATACCCATAAAGTGCATTGGGAAAAACACCAAATATGCGCCGATAAATGTCAACCAAAAATGGAAATAGCCCAATTTTTCGTTCATCATTCTACCGAACATCTTAGGATACCAATGGTAAACACCACATAACATACCAAATATAGAAGCAGATCCCATTACCAAGTGGAAGTGAGCTACAACAAAGTATGTATCATGTATATTAATATCTAACGTCGCGTTACCTAGGAAAATACCTGTCAAACCACCGGAAATAAAGAAAGATACCATACCGATAGCAAACATCATTGCAGGTGTAAAACGGATATTACCTCTCCAAAGGGTAGCCATATAGTTAAAGGCCTTAACTGCTGAAGGAACCGCAATAATCAACGTTGTAATCATAAATACTCCTCCTAAGAAAGGATTCATACCTGTCACAAACATGTGGTGTCCCCAAACTATAAATGACAATACCGTAATACCTACTAAAGAGTAAACCATCGCGTGGTAACCGAAGATCGGTTTACGAGAGTTTGTAGAGATAACTTCAGATGTCAAACCTAACGCAGGCATAACAACGATATAAACCTCAGGGTGACCTAAGAACCAGAATAAGTGCTGGAACAAGATCGGAGAACCACCTTCATTAGGTAAAATCTGACCGCCTACTACCAAATCCGATAAGTAGAAAGAAGTACCCGCAGAACGGTCGAATATCAACAATACAACAGCTGAAACTAATACTGGGAATGAAAGTAAACCAACAATAGCTGTCAGGAAGAAAGACCAAATAGTCAATGGCATTCTCCAAAGATCCATCCCTTTAGTACGCATATTCAATACTGTACTGATATAGTTAACACCACCCATTACCTGAGAGGCAATAAACAATACCATACTGGCTAACCACAATGTCATCCCTAAGCCTGATCCTGCGATAGATGTAGGAAGAGCGGATAGGGGCGGATAGATCGTCCATCCTGCAGATGCAGGTCCACTTTCAACAAAGAAAGAACCTACCATAATCACACAGGCTACAAAGAAGAACCAGTAGGACAGCATGTTCATAAAAGGAGAGGCCATATCTCGGGCTCCCAATTGATAAGGTATCAGAAGGTTACTAAACGTACCTGACAAGCCTGCTGTCAATACGAAGAAAACCATCATGGTACCGTGGATAGTCACTAAAGACAAGAAGAACTCGGGCTTAATACGACCCCCCTCGGCCCATTTACCTAAGAAAACTTCTAAAATTGGAAAATCCTTATCCGGCCAAGCGAGTTGGATACGGAACAAAAGGGACAATAGCATAGCGAAAACGGCCATGATGATACCCGTAATCAAGAATTGCTTCGCAATCATCTTGTGATCCTGACTAAAGATATACTTTGTTAGGAAAGTCTCATGGTGATGACCATGTGCATCATGATGACCTGCGTCGTGTGATATAACTGTGCTTGACATATTCTATTATAAATTCTTTTAACAATTAATTGACAGAAGCTGTTGTAATCCCTTCGACTTCACTAGTACCAGCAAACTCCTGTTGAAGTTCTTCTGTGAAGTACTTTTGTTGTTTGCTCAACCAATCTTTATATTCAGCTTCGGTAACTACTATTACCTTTTTACCCATATTCCAGTGACCTGAACCGCAAATCTTATTACATAACATGATAAAATTGTAGTTAGGGTCATTCATACGATCGCGCATCTCCTCAGTAGTTACAGTAGGCGTAAACTGGAAATAGTTAGTCATACCTGGTACCGCATTAACTTGTACACGGAAATCAGGAATATAGAATGAGTGGATAATATCTTTAGAAATAATATGAAAACGCACGGATTTGTTTACGGGAATAACAATGTCTTCGCCGCGAATATCATCCCACGAGTTTTTATCGTTAAAATCAATACCGTAACCATTTGTAGGGGATGTCATTTTGTAATTACGCTTACCGATTATACCATCAGCTCCAGGATAACGAACATGCCATTGGAATTGCTCTCCCAATACCTCAACTTGTATTGCTGATTTTTGTAACTCCTCAGGAACATTTGTGATTGATCTCCATGTAAAGAATCCGAACAATACCAAAACAGTTAATACTATTGCTGGAACAATTGTCCAAATACGCTCAATGGCATCGTTATGTGGATAATAATAAGCCATACGTTTTGCTCTCATTCTGTAGACATAGGTAAATGTCAACAAAACGATATGCGTTATTACCAAAACAAAAGTAGTAATCACTAATGTGATGATAAACATCTGGTCAATCGCTTTACCATGTTCGGTCGCTGCATCGCGCCAAGCCCAACTTCCCCACACAGCGTAGGAATAGTAAACACCCGCTAGGAAAACAACCAAAAACAAAAGAAACAAGCCCGCCTGCCAGTTGTTATTACTCAGTGGATTGTACTTTCCGTTCATCTTACGTGTCAACACATAAACCGAATGGATTTTTCCAATCACTGCTATGATTGTACATGCTACCAAGAACAGTAACACATAATAGAAAAAATTCTTGTAAACCTGAGGGGCTATTTTAGTAGCCTCCTCTACTTTCGCAACTGCAGCTCCATCCGTAGCTGTTGCAGACACATCAGTAGCACTAGAATCTGTAACAACAGCCGCTCCAGCAGTATCTACTGATGTTGAATCAGTTGTAGCAACAGCTGTAACAGTTGCTGTAGTATCCACCACAGTAGAATCACTTTGTGCGGCCGATACTGGCACTACAAAACAAAAGCTGATCAATAGTAGTAAACCCATTATGGATTTAAACCTGTTATTTATTTTTAAATTCATTTCTTATAATAAACGTTTGAACGTGATCTCTTTAGTTCTATTAAATCTGATGATGTAAACTTTCGTCCAAGAAAGGATGATTCTTTGGCACCAAAGCATGTTTACTCAACTTATTCATCACCAAGAAAGTAAACAATCCAACGAAACCGATAGCTGTACCCACCTCTATAACGCCGAACCCTCTCTCTGTATCAACAGTACCTGGCATGATCATAATATAATAATCCAACCAGTGACCGCATAACAACAATATAGCGACAAACAACATAGCGTTCTGCTTACGCTTCAGATCTCTGTCCACCAATAATAACAAAGGTGCTACAAAGTTAATAACAATACTTAACCAAAACCACAATTTATATTCTGGTTCGAAACGCTTGTAGAAATATACCGTCTCCTCTGGAATATTAGAGTAGTAGATCAACATAAACTGAGCAAACCAAACATAAGTCCAGAAAATAGAGAAACCAAAGATTAACTTCCCTAAATCATGCAAGTGATTTTCGTTTACCCAAGCCATATAACCTGCTTTCTTCAACAGGATAAGTATTACCGTAATAACACATAGCCCACTTACCCACATTGCAGCAAAGTTATACCAGCCAAACATGGTAGAGAACCAATGCGCCTCTAACGACATGATCGTATCAAAAGACCAAATTGGTGTTGTAAAACCAAATACTACTAAGAAAATAGCAGAAAGTTTAAATCCTTTTTTGTACGATGTAAGTCCACCTTCTAAGTCTTCGTTGTAAGACAACTTAGCCAAAATGAAAGCAAAGATACTGTAGCTACCCATAAATAAGATTTGACGAATCAAAAATCCAGGTACATTCAAAAAAGCTTGCTTACCAGCCACTAGCGCATCGTAATTTGGACTATTTGGGTCCATTAGGCCATCTGCATTCCAGTGGTGATAAAGATTGTGCGTATATAACCCTAATCCTACTATAACTAGAAGAACCAGAGATGCTATAGGCAAGATACTCGCCATCGCCTGAGGGATACGTATTAATCCAGCAGACCAAGCCGATTGTGTTACTAATTGAAGAGCGACAAAAAATGCTCCTGCTGCACATACACAAGTAAAGTAATACCCCATCAATAACAGGTTAGCATATGTACGCTCAACAATAATATGTTCACTTGATAACATACCGAAAGCAATGGCAGCTATACCCAATACGATAGCAACTAGGCTAATCACCTTAGCCGTGCCAGCAAAAGTATACTGCTCGCTGAAATTATAATCGTGATGATGATTGTGAGTTCCCATTTATAAAATTGATGTTAGGTTATTTCTTTTGTAATTCTTGTACATACATAACTACTTTCCAACGCTCTTCTGGATTCAACTGAGACGCGTGTGATCCCATTGTATTCAAACCGTAGTAAATAGTATGATAAATCTTTCCCGCTGTAAGATCAGCCATAGCACCACCTCTAGATGAGTTTGCTCCAGAAGAGATAGCATACGACGGAGGAGGAGGGAAATTCTCCAACTTACGAGTTCCTCTCGAATCAGTCACTTGACGATCCTTTGTGATCGAACCATCACCTTTACCCTCTTTACCATGACACACAGCACAGTTGGCGATAAACAAATGCTCACCCTGTGCTAAGTTTTCCTTTGTCGCTTCAAGCGGATTAGTTAACTCAGCACCTGCACGTGTATAATCTTCAACAGTATTCTCGTACTCCGATCCGAAGCGCTCGAAACCGATTGGATTCGTTCCGTCAGGAGGTGTCTGTGCAGTCTGCTTATTCTTAAAATTATTATTTGGCTGATCCGGATTATAAGCAATCGGATCATACATATTACGTGAAAATTCTAAACCTGTGCTACGCGTTGTCCCGTCACCACAAGCAGTAGTTACTGCAGCGAAAGCTACCGCTACACATACAGCGCCAAGAAAATTCTTCTTATTCATAACTAACATATTTTCTTTCATTGTACTTAACTTCTACTGCACCAGCTTCTTTTAACAAATTGTCGATCAACGTATGATCAGCATTATCACGTGCATCAATCGCAATGATAAAGCGGTCGTCCGTAGCTCTCAGATCCATCACACGTGGTGCACGTCCTGGGAACAAATGATTACGGAAAAAGAAGGTAGCTACCATACCCAATGCACATAATAATATCGTTACCTCAAAAGTAACCGGTACAAAGTTAGGCAATGGCATCGAAGGCTTACCTCCGATATTCATCGGCCAATCGTAAGACATAGTGAAATACAATAAGCTGAATCCTAATATCAATCCTAAACCTCCAAAACAGAATGCGGCTATCGGTAGACGAGAAGGTCTAACACCTAATTTAGCTTCAATACCGTGAATAGGCATAGGGGTAAAACAATCGTATATGCTGATGTTGTTTGCTTGCAATTTATCAATCCCATCCATCATCTCGTCAGGATCCGCAAAACTTCCTAATATATATTTTGTATTGCTCATTGCTATTATTTTTTACGTAATGCGTTAATTTCTTCCTCTGTTACAGAGTCATATTTCTTCATTGATTCTCTAAAGAACTCAACTTGATCATCAGGGAATGCCCCTTCTTGAACAAGCTTAGTTTTATGTTGCAAACTAGAGCTCTTCAACAATAATTTCACTTCGGCTATTGCTATACCTGGTAAGAAACGTAAGAACAATAGGAACAAAGTAAAGAACAATCCGATCGAACCTACAAAGATACCGACGTCAACCCAGGTTGGGTAGAACATTGCCCATGAAGAAGGTAGGTAATCGCGGTGCAACGATGTAACAATAATTACGAAACGTTCGAACCACATACCAATATTTACGATAATAGACAATACCCAAGAGATAGGAATACTTGTACGGATTTTCTTGAACCAGAACAACTGCGGAGAGATCACGTTACAGGTCATCATCGCCCAATATGCCCAAGCATACGGTCCCGCAATACGGTTAGCAAAAGCGTACATCTCATATTCAGAACCTGAGTACCATGCAATAAACAACTCCGTTAGATACGCTACACCAACGATAGAACCCGTCACCATAATGATCTTGTTCATCGCTTCGATATGGAACATGGTGATGTAATGCTCAAAGTTCATGACTTTACGAAGTATCAACAATAATGTCTGTACCATCGCAAAACCCGAGAAAATCGCTCCCGCAACGAAGTACGGAGGGAAAATCGTGGTATGCCATCCTGGAATAACAGATGTTGCAAAGTCCATGGATACAATCGTGTGTACCGAAAGTACCAGTGGTGTAGAAATACCAGCTAAGATCAGTGATACGATCTCAAAACGTTGCCACGATTTTACAGATCCATTCCATCCGAAGGAAAGAACAGAGTAAATTTTCTTTCTCAACCCTTCCGCACGGTCACGTACAGTAGCGATATCCGGTAACAATCCACAGTACCAGAACACTAAGGATACGGTAAAGTAGGTAGAGATCGCAAACGCATCCCATACTAACGGCGAGTTAAAGTTTACCCACAGTGAACCGAACTGGTTAGGAAGTGGGAAAATCCAGTACGCTAACCAAGGGCGTCCCATATGCGCAACAACATATGTTGCGGCACAGATAACGGCGAAGATCGTCATCGCCTCTGCCGAACGGTTAATCGAGTTCCGCCAGTTCTGACGGAAAATTAATAATACCGCTGAAATCAGCGTTCCGGCGTGCCCGATACCTACCCACCACACAAAGTCGGTGATATCCCAAGCCCAACCCACAGTTTTATTCAGACCCCAAGCACCGATACCCGTCCAAAACGTGTATCCAACACTTACGACCCATAACATAGCTCCACACACGGCTACGATAAATCCTATCCACCAAGCTTTGTTTGGCTTATTTTCAACCGGTAAAAGGATATCATCAGTCACTTGTGCGTAAGTGATGCCCTTACCGGTCATTAATGGTTCTCTTAATATTGATTCGTTATGCGATGACATAGTTGTTTTATTTCAGATATAGAATAAAATTATGCTTCAAATGTGTTTCTTACCTTAGTCATATAACCGATGTTCGGCTGAACATTGATTTCTTCTAAGACGTAGTACACACGTTCGTTACGTAATGCTTTTGACACTTCAGATTCAGGATCGTTAGCATCACCGAAGATGATTGCGTTAGCAGAACATGCCGCTTGACAAGCCATTTTAACATCGCCATCTTTCAATTTACGATTCTCCATCTTAGCCTGCAATTTACCTGCCTGAATACGTTGGATACACATCGAACATTTTTCCATTACCCCACGAGAACGTGT
The DNA here is from genome assembly GCF_000416985.1 of Sphingobacterium paucimobilis HER1398. GTDB lineage: Bacteria > Bacteroidota > Bacteroidia > Sphingobacteriales > Sphingobacteriaceae > Sphingobacterium > Sphingobacterium paucimobilis. The sequence continues at coordinate 308,844 of NZ_ATDL01000016.1, read as the reverse complement.
CGTAACATCAGGATTCAATACCAACTGTGTAAACTCATTGTTCAAGTAGTTGTCAAAACGGGAATCATTCCAGTAGTTGAACCAGTTGAAACGACGTACTTTATATGGACAGTTGTTGGCACAGTAACGCGTACCGAAACAACGGTTATAAGCCATATGGTTAAGACCTTCGGAAGAGTGTACTGTTGCCAATACCGGACATACCGTTTCACATGGAGCATGCTCACAGTGCTGACACAACATAGGCTGATGAACAACTGTTACATTTTCGAAGTCATCGATATGAGCAATTTCTTTCTCTTTGGTATATTTTGTACCATTATCTTCGATTGTGTAGTAACGGTCAATACGTAACCAGTGCATTTCACGACGACGGCGAACCTCGTCACGTCCTACAACAGGAATGTTATTCTCCACGTTACACGCTACGATACATGAACCACAACCTGTACATGCGTTCAAGTCGATAGCCATGACCCATTTGTGGCCTGGTTGTTCAAACTTGTTCCACAAATCGTACGTTTTGTGTGTATCTGAGAAACGACCAGACTCTGAGTTTGGATCCTTCAAATACTTCGCAAAAGTAGTCTCGCGAATAATATTACGGCCCTCGATCGTATGGTGTGTCTGTGTTTGCGCCAATTCATAAGTACCAGAAGCTTTAGTTACGGTAGCTTTAGCAGCTAACTGTACTGTACCATTCACCAATGTAGCAAAAGGATAAGCATTGTGACCTACATTATTACCCGCTTTACCAACATGTGTACGACCGTATCCCAAAGCCACAGAAACCGTACCCATTGCTTGTCCTGGTTGCAATACCACTGGAAGCTCTAAGCTGTAACCGTTAGCTTCAACTTTTACTTTACCATTCTCTCCCAAGCCCAATTGCTCTGCAAATTTAGGGTTAAGAGCGGCGTAGTTGTCCCAAGTAACCTTAGATACCGGATCAGGCAATTCTTGCAAGTAAGCGTTGTTGGCGTAACGACCATCGCGCATCACCGTAGACTCATACAATTTCAACTCTACATCGCCAGCGACTTTCTTAGCATCGGCAACGATTGCAGAAGATACTGCATTCACATCTACATTAGCAGAATAAGACGATCCTTGGTTTGTTCCTTTATAGATGTATCCAACTTGTAGTACATCTTTCCATGATTTACCTGTTCCAGCTAAGATCGTCGTATCCCAAGTTTGTTTTACGAAATCGTAGATGCTTGTTGTCTCACCAGCCCAAACCAACAAACTTTGTTCAGCCTGTCTTGTGTTGAATACTGGATTGATCGTCGGTTGTACAACCGTATATAAGCCCTCTTTAGAAGACGCATCACCCCATGATTCCAAGTAAGTAGGAACTGGTGCAATAGCATTCAATGTAGAAGCTGTTTCCTCTGCACGATCAGCAAATGACAATGTAAAGTCTATTTTCGCAATAGCGGCTTTAACATCCTCTGCTTTAAAGTAATCGTAAACTGGGTTGCTGTTTAAGAAGAATGCAACACCAACCTGTCCAGCCTTTGCAGCTGTCAAGAACTGTTGGAATGCAGCATCAGAACCTTGGTGTTGCTTCGAGTAATTATCCAAATCGATAATCGTACCGTAGGCACCTAATTGCGTATTGATGGCATTTACTAACGACTGCACATTCACATCGTTCGCCCCTGCAACAACAATAGATTTACCTTTTGCAGCAACCAATTCTTTCGCGGCCAACTTGATCGCCGTTTGTGCTTTCGCATTCGTAGTACCACCTGCAACAGACTGTCCTGTAATCTCATTGTATAATGAAATTAATACCGCACCTTCTTCTGAAGGCTTGATAGCGATACGAACGTCCGCATTTGAACCGGTCATCGAAAGACCAGATTCGAATTGGATATGACGTGACATCTTACCGTTTTTCAACGATTTGTAGTCACGGTTTTTGATATAATCTTGTGTATGCTCTTCACCTGCCAACCAAGATCCTAAGAAATCAGCTGCAACTGAAACAACAATCTGTGCATTACCGAAATTGTAACTTGGAATTACAGCTTTGCCAAAATTGTTTTTATTTGCTTCAACAATACCGCTATACGAGATTGCATCTACTTGAATATGATTAGCAGTAGGGTATTTCGCTGACAATTTAGCGATAGATGCCAACGTTGACGGTGAATTTACCGTATTAGATACAATAGTAATCTGTTTGCCTGCAGCTGCTGCTTTTGTTAATGCTGCGATTACCGTAGCATCTAACTTAGACCATTCTACATCTTTACCACCAATCTGTGGGTTCTGCAATTTGGACATATCGTACAAATCAAGAACAGAAGCCACCGTATTAGCATCCGTACCTTGATTCAAACCAACACCATTTGGATTTGCCTCTACAGAAATAGGACGCCCCTCACGTGTTCTAACCAAAATACTCTGTCCATTAAAAGAGGAAGCATAATAGTTTGGAATACCTGGAGTAATCTCCTCTGGCTTGATTACATAAGGAACAGCCTTGTGAACCGGTGTACGGTTACATGCTGCCAACGTAACAGCGCCCAAACCAAACCCTAAAGCTTTCAAGAAATCACGACGTGGAGTTCTTGTACTTAAACCTGCTTCATTTAATACATCTTCTACAGGAATAGGCTCAGCAAACTCCCCCTTGTTGTTTTCAACAAAAGCAGGCGTTTGATTCAATTCTTCTAAACCCTTCCAATATTTTTTATTGCTATCCATTTAAGCTGTATATAAGATTGCGTTTTTCGATTTAATTATTAATAGTGACACTTACCACACTCTAGACCACCGATCATAGCTGCAGTCATCTTCTCACCCTTCTTCAATTTTTCATGTGCCTCGATCAACTGATCGTAGTACTTGTTATCAGCGTTCACCTCCGTCGTTCTATGACAGTCCACACACCATTTCATCGTTAATGGTGAATACTGATAAACCTCTTCCATTGTCTCAATAGGACCGTGACAGGTCTGACACTCAATACCTGCAACAGAAACGTGTTGCGAGTGGTTGAAGTAAGCAAAATCTGGCAAGTTATGGATTCTAACCCACTCGATCGGACGAGGGTTATCACCGTATGTACGTGTATCTGGATCCCAATCTACCGCACGATACAACTTCAAAATCTCTGGAGACGTCTCGCCATTGTAATGGTCTGAAGCCGTGATTGTATTGTGACAATTCATACAAACATTCGCAGATGGAATAGATGCATTTTTTGACTTATAAGCACCACCATGACAATACTGACACTCAATCTGATTCACACCAGCATGAATCTGGTGAGAGAACTTAATCGGCTGAACCGGCTTGTACCCTGTATGAACACCCACGTTCCACATGGTCTGCCACCCCAACACAGCCAGTAATCCTACAACCATTAAGGCTGCAAAACCAACAAGCTTCTTGTTTTTCAAAAACTTCTGAGCGAACTTAACCCGACCTGACTCTTCAACAGACTCGTTACGTACACGAGCAGCCTCCACAGCAGCCTGATTATTGGCAATTACCTTCTCCAAAGTCTTCGTGACACGACTCAAGATTACAACTACTCCTATCGCCAACAAGAAGATAGCAACCATACCAATAATCATAAAATTATTAGCATCATCAGTCGCAGCAGCTCCACCTGTAGCCCCACCTTCAGCAGGTCCAGCAGCCAAGCGCGCTTCCTCTTCTTTTACAAAAGCAATAATTCCCTTGATCTGATCATCCGAAAACTGTGTAAAAGCAGGCATCGCTACTTTGTTGTACTCTTCAAAGATCTGCTTAGCCATAGGATCCCCAGCAGCAATCATTGCACCCGAGTTCTTAATCCATTTCACCAACCATTCTTCATCATGGCGTTCGGACATACCAGCCAGTGCTGGCCCCGTAAACTTCTTATCAATCTTGTGACAAGAACTACAGTTCGCCTTAAATAACGCAGCCCCTTCTTTTGCATCCTGCGCATTTGATGTCATTGTAACGGCAAATAACAATACCAAACTGATCGATATTGACTTCGCAAGTCTTCCCAATACGGATGAGATATTTCTCATATTTAGCACTTTATACTATTTATTTATGAATATAAAAATTACTTTACTCTATTGCTGGAGTACACAGTCCTACCAAACAATGCACAAAAGTATGACTTTATAAACAATCCCTGACAATTTAATGACGCAAATTATCAATTTAAAACCATTCTAAATAAAACGTATACTTAGGATAAAAACAGCCTAGTACTACTAAAAACAAAGTTTTGGACTGTAAAAATCAAATCAGAAAAATCTGATTTTGAAATTAAGTGATAAGAAGAATTAATTTCTGTGGAAAAAATCATTTACGGATAAAAACGAAAGAAGTAACTTCGTATTTCTGTCCATAATCCTATAAAATCGAACCTATTCAGTCTCGTTTTTTGGAGGACGACTCCCAATTTTTCATTTAAAAGAACCATTAACCTTTTTTCTACCAGCAATGCAATATACTACCGAATAATAAGTTCACAAGGCACAACAACCTGCACCAGCCCCTCACTCTTACCATTTATTTCATTAATCAATATATCGACGACCTGACGGGCGATTACAGGAATATTCTGAGATATAGCACTTACCGCTGGTTCAACCAATGAAAACAGAGCATTCTCATCAAAAGAGACCAATTTGTCGATCGGCAGATTGTAACGTTTAATAGCCTTTAAACCAGATAGCGCCAAATAATTGGTCGCAAACAACACGCCATCCAATTGGTTTTCCGCTATAAAGGCACGAATCTGCTGAATGGTCTCCTCCTCAGGCTGCTCTCGAACGATCTTCTCCACCAGCATCTTCTTTTCCAATCCGCACACAGCCTCTTTATAACCTTCCATCCTTCCCCGCATCTGCAATTGATTGGAATCGATCGTAATCATACCGACACGAGCGGCTTGCTTCTCTTCCAGCAAAAAACGAGTTCCTTCGTAAGCCCCTTTATGATTTTCTGAAATCACATAGTTCGTATCCAAGTCTTCCAAGTGTCGATCAAACAAAACTACAGGAACATTGTTCTTGAGCAGTCGCTGAATAACCTCCGTCAGTCCTTCTGTAGGAGCAATGATAAATCCATCAATCTGTCGATCATAAAACAACTGTATCAGCTCCTTCGCACGATTCACGTCATTGTTCATACTGCAATAAACGATATGGTATCCAAAATCGTAGGCAAACTTCTCAATCTGATCCGCAATATTTGCAAAAAAAGAGTTAGAAATATCTTCTACCAACAAACCCAGAGTCTTCGATTTTCCGGTACGTAAGCTCTTGGCAAGCTGATTTGGCTTATACCCTACTTGAGCAACATAATCCAGCACCTTTTTGGTCTGTGCTTCGCTTATGCGCTTCTCCTTTGCTTTATCATTCAAGATAAAAGAAACCGTCGTAACGGATATACCTAGGTTTTTTGCAATATCAGAAATAGAAAGTCGCTTCTTCATCTGCCTAAACTACTAAAATATTACAAAATTTTAGCAAGCAAATAGCCAAATATTTGCTAAAAGGTTTTATCTTCACAGAACAATAACACTATCAGACACTAAGCTTATGACAACCATACGCCTAAAAGCCTGCATAACGGCTGCACTTTTACTTGTAGAAATCGGGACAAACACAGCTCAAAAAAAGGACTACACACAATATGTAGATCCTTACATCGGTTCAGCAGAGCATGGGCACGTGTTCGTGGGGGCCAACGTACCTTCTGGCGCAGTTCAGCTTGGCCCAAGCCAGATCGCTCAAACATGGGACAAATACAACGGCTGGGATTGGTGCAGCGGCTACAACTACAAGAGTCAAGAAATCCTGGGCTTCACCCACACTCACCTTAGCGGCACCGGAATAGGCGATCTTAACGATATATTAATACTTCCAGCTACGGGCCGACACCATCTCTCTCCTGCCCCTTTTGGAAAGATGGATCAAGGATATGGTTCCGCCATCAGCAAAGCCAATGAAACCGTACGCCCGGGCTACTATAAGGTACTGCTCCAAGATTATGGCATATTGGCCGAAATGACAAGCTCAGAACGTGTCGGCTACCACCGCTACACCTTCCAAAACAAAAACACACCCCACCTGTTGATTGACCTCGGTTTTCAGATGAACTGGGACAAAGCCACGGATACCTATCTCAAACTGATAGATGACCATACACTGGTAGGCTATCGTTTTTCTAAAGGCTGGGCAGACGATCAAAAGGTTTATTTTGCCATTAAATCCTCCACCTCCTTAAATAACATACAATTCTATAATGGCAACGAAAAGGTCAATGGTTACCTGGTTGCCAAAGGAACGCACATCAAAGCACTCATTGACATACACGCCGATACCCCTGTAGAACTTAAAGTCGGCTTATCGCCTGTCAGCTTTGAAAATGCACTAGACAATATACAACAGGAGATACCGAACTGGAATTTTGATCAAGCCAAAACGAATGCCACTAGAAAATGGAATGAAGTGCTCGGAAAAATTGACTACGATGCAGATCAAAGATCAAAAACCATTTTCTACACCGCTCTATACCACTCTTATTTTGCACCAACCATATTCAACGACGCCAACGGGGACTATATGGGCACAGACAAACAGGTACATCGCCAGGAAAACTTTGAAAATTACACCTTTTTTTCGCTATGGGACACCTATCGCGGATTACATCCCTTGATGACACTCCTAGAAGACAAAAAGAACAAAGACTATGTCAAGACTATGCTAAAGATATACCAACAACAGGACAAATTACCGGTATGGCATCTTTGGGGCAACGAAACCAACACCATGGTGGGTCTTCCAGCCATACCTGTTATTGCGGACGCCCTATTGAAAGGATTTATCGACAAAGCAGACCATGAGCTCGCATTTGAGGCCGTAAAAACAACCGCAATGGGCTATGACAATGGCCTTCGATTCGTTCGGGAACTCAGCTACATACCGATTGACAGCATGGATCACGAATCGGTAGCTTGGGCGCTAGAATATGCTATCGCTGACTTTGGTGCTTACAAAATGGCCAAATACCTTAATAAAGAGGAAGACGCCAAATATTTTGAACAGCGTTATAAGCTCTATGAAAAATACTTCGACAAAGAAGTAGGCCACTTTGTAGGCCGTCACGCCAATGGCACCTTCCGACGCCCATTCGACCCACTCATGGCCAAACACAGAGAAAACGATTATTGTGAAGGCAATGCCTGGCAATACACCTGGCTGGTGCCACACGATGTACAGGGACTCACAACCCTCTTGGGAGGGGAGCAAAAATTTATAGCCAAACTCGATGAGTTTATCCAACTTCCAGAAATTCTCGATGATGCTTCTCCAGACATATCCGGTATGATAGGTCAGTACGCCCAAGGGAACGAACCCAACCACCATGTCCCCTACCTATATACTTATGTCGGTCAACAATGGAAAAGTGCAGAACTCGCTCATAAAGCGATGACAAAATATTATACTGATGCTCCCAATGGACTCTGCGGTAATGACGATGCAGGACAGATGAGCGCATGGTATGTATTTTCGTCCATGGGAATCTATCCAGCGAACCCCATGGATGGCAAATATATATTCGGCACTCCCCTGATGAAATCGGCCAAAATAGAACTGCCTAATGGCAACACTTTTGAAATCGCTGTAAAAAATCACGAAAAAAGCAATATCTATATCCAACGTGTCACATGGAATGGGGAGCCTTATCAAAAAAGCTACATCACCCATCACCATATTATGGGCGGCGGGAAACTAGAATTTGAAATGGGTGCAAAGCCCAATAAGAAGTTTGGACAAGCCAAAGATGCAAGACCCTAGCTCATGGCAGATGGCAGATGGCCGATAGCTATAAGCCATCTGCTAAAACATGCCAAAATAACAAAGGCATAGTAATTGCAATTACCATTCGAAAGAAAGGAAATTAAGACATGAAAGATTTGGGAAACATCAGCGTTCAAGACATCAATCAAAATGACGGCAATGACTTCTACGCAAGCTTCAGAGAAAAGTTAATCGATGTAGAACAGTTTCCGACACTGTACACGTTTAAGTTTATTGTACCTGCTACTACAGAAAACAAGCAGGTGATAGAAACAATTTTCGAGCACCCCAGCACAAAAATTCAAATCAAAGATTCAAAAACAGGAAAATACAACTCACTTTCCATTGAAACCTTTGTAAACAGTGCCGATGACGTGATTGCCTATTATAAAAAGGTGTCATCTCTCGAAAAAGTGATTATGTTATAAAAAAAAGGCTGTCATTCTGACAGCCTTTTTTTATCTTTAAGCTTCGACTTCTTCCGAAGCAAACTCTTCGTACAATGTCGCAAAGTTTTCGTAATCCTCTGCTGAATCCGGATTAAACACGCGGATCTTTTGGTCTTCTACGAACTGAAGAATATCCTTATTCAGATTTTCACCTACCGTCACTACGACATCCGTATAGTGCAATGCCCCTTTATAGACATCGACATAACTTCCGGAACCATAGACAGCAGCATCTTCCTGGGACACATCCTCATCTGCAGCCATACCTGCGTACTTCGAACCCACAGTATCCGTTAATGAAAAATCCTTTTCTTCATTAAATAACGAATAAAAGACTTTTGCATCTTTAAACGTGGGGTCTTCATGATATACCTTTTTCAAGTATAAAGGTATCATCGCGGTAAACCAGCCATGGCAGTGCACAACATCTGGCGACCACCCCAATTTCTTGACTGTCTCCAATGCTCCTTTGCAGAAGAACAGAGAACGTTCGTTGTTGTCCTCAAAGAACTTGTCTCCTTCATCTCTAAACGTCTTCTTTCGTTGAAAATACTCCTCGTTATCCAAGAAATACACCTGCATACGCGCAGCAGGCAAAGAAGCTACTTTAATGATTAATGGATTATCGTTATTATCCACCACTATATTCATTCCCGACAACCTTATCACCTCGTGAAGACGATTTCTGCGCTCATTAATACTACCAAAGCGAGGCATTAGAATCCGAATCTCGAATCCTTTCTCCTGCATAGCTTGCGGTAATTGGCGTGTTATTTCAGAAATTTTACTTATTTCAAGGAAAGGCGACATCTCGTGGGTAACAAACAATATTTTCGTTTTTGCCATCTCCAATTGCTTTTTTATTTATTTGAACAGTAAAATCGGTCTACAAAGATACGAATAATATCTAATTTTTACAATTCATTAAAAATTAGACCTTTCTAAATCCAAATATATTATGCAATTTTGCCCCCTATTTTACCATGCTAACGATGGAAATATACAGCACAAAAAACGAGCTCCAGGACCACTTGCACACATTGCGCAAGGCCCATAAAAAGATTGCATTGGTACCCACTATGGGCGCCTTACATGAGGGACATTTGTCATTGATACGGGAAGCGAAAAATTCAGCTGATATAGTCGTGTGTAGCATATTTGTAAACCCGACCCAATTCAACGACCCCCAGGATTTAGAAAAATATCCACGCCCTATAGAAAATGACATCGCCTTGTTAAAAGGTGAAACCTGTGATATACTATTCCTACCTACGGTCGATGAGATGTATCCCTCGTCTGACGAAATATGGGAGATAGATCTCGGAGAGCTGGACAACCTATGGGAAGGAGCAAAACGGCCGGGCCATTTTCAAGGTGTCACCCAGATTGTTTATAAATTGTTCAACCTGGTACAACCCGACATTGCTTGTTTTGGTCAAAAGGACTTCCAACAAGTCATGGTCATCCAACATATGATAGACCTTAAACAGCTTCCGATTTCTTTAAAAATAGGTCCTACTGTCCGTAGCGAAAAAGGGCTCGCCCTCAGCTCTAGAAACAGTAGACTTTCGGAGAAGGGAAAAGAAGATGCATTGGTTTTATATCGTACTCTCGAACAAACTCGGAACAACTTCGGACAAAAGTCGCTTGAACAGCTCCAACAAGAAGCAACTGCCAGCATCACTGCAACTTCCACTCTTACATTGGAGTATTTCGCGATATGCGAAACACGAACACTACAGCAAGCGATGGACAAGGACAATACGAAAGAATATGTCGCTCTGGTAGCCGCATGGATAGAGGGGGTACGCCTTATAGATAACATGCTATTAAACATGTAACGATTAAATAACATTTTATCCAAAAATTTTAACGAGATAAAAGCTAATTTTGTATTATGATGATTGAAGTAATGAAGTCGAAGATTCATCGGGCCCGTGTCACACAGGCTGAGTTGAATTATGTGGGAAGCATCACCATTGACCAGGACTTAATGGAAGCTGCAGATATTCTAGCAAACGAGAAAGTACAGATCGTGAACAACAATAACGGAGCTCGCTTAGAAACTTATGTGATTCCTGGCGAACGTGGCTCTGGAACAATATGCCTTAACGGCGCCGCTGCTAGATTGGTCCAAGTAGGAGATATCGTTATCATTATCTCTTATGCACTGATGGACCGCGAAGAAGCACGCACTCATGAGCCAAGGCTGGTATTTCCAGATGACCATAACCGCTTGATCAAATAACAACTATAGTGCTACACACTGTTTCACGATATCGCAGTCTTTTTGCCTACCTCCTAGCGGGGTGGATGTCTGTCATTGTGATCAGTGGAATAGTGTTTATGCACAAAGAGGTAACCTCTAAAGGGGAGATTATAACACACATTCACCCTTACGACTTTACCAAGAAAAAGAAAGACAAGCACCACCATAAAAACGATGCAGAAATTCAATTTCTCAACGTCGTCTTCCACGGAGCTTTTATTGAAACGGTATTCGATGTATTTGAAGCACCATTTTTTCAAGAGTTCAATTATATTACCTATGCGTTTTATTCCAAAACGTATCATTTCACTAAATACTTAGACACCTATCTCCGGGGACCACCGGCGCTTTTTTAGCGATTCTACTTTATTTGAAAGAATCAACTCGATTACACACATTATTATTGTGTAATCTTCGATAAGGATATATTTTTTCAATAAACACTTTACTGTATAGTTAAGGCACGCTATCAAGACGGATTGCATAGTAGTGCTAACCACACAGTACGTTGTATATTTTGAAAGACCTATCTCCTTATTCCCAATATATCAACAATTTATTAGCTAAAACAAGCATTACATATTATTATGTCTAAAACATATTATGGCCTAATCACGGCTATACTTATACTTTGTCATAGCCTATCCAGCTATGCACAGCAACTCACGGGCTACGTCCACGACACCGATGGCAAACCTGTAGAAAATGCTACAGTACGCCTCGAAGGCAATAAAAGCGGTACAAAAACGGCAACTGACGGAAAATTTGAACTACAAATGCCAACGGCAAAGAGTAAACTATCCATCCGCGCCATCGGCTATATTTCTCTACAGCAAAACATCGACCACAACACCTACAAGAGCGGCACTATATTTACGTTAGAAAAAGACAACCATAGCTTGGATGAAGTGGTAGTCTCGGGTACGCTCAAAGAAGTTTCCAAACTGGAAAGTCCGATTCCCGTAGAGGTCTATTCCGCGAAGTTCTTCCGGTCTAACCCCGCACCTACTATTTTCGAATCGTTGCAAAATATCAACGGTGTACGCCCACAGATCAACTGCAGCATCTGCAACACTGGCGACATCCACATCAATGGTCTAGAGGGGCCATATACAATGGTTCTTATCGACGGTATGCCGATTGTATCCGGCCTATCCACCGTTTACGGTTTGAATGGAATCCCTCAAGCCCTGATCGAACGCGTCGAGATTGTCAAAGGCCCTGCTTCTACACTATACGGTAGTGAAGCTGTTGGTGGCCTGATCAACGTCATTACCAAAGCGCCATCCAATGCGCCCTTATTTAGCCTAGAGGCATTTGGAACAACGTGGCAGGAATACAATCTGGACCTTGGCGGAAAGTTCAACGTCGGATCGGCTCAATCGCTATTGGGTGTCAATTACTTTAACTACTCCAACCCGATCGATAAAAACAACGACAATTTCACAGACGTCACTTTACAAGACCGCCTGTCCATTTTCAACAAGTGGAACTTCGCCCGTAAAGACAATAAGACATTTTCCATAGCAGGCCGTTATGTATATGAAGATCGCTGGGGTGGAGAGATGCAATGGAACAGGAAATACCGCGGTGGCAAGGAAGTCTATGCCGAAAGTATTTATACCAAGCGCTGGGAGCTCATGGGGATCTACGACCTGCCTGGCAGCGAGAACTTCTCGCTTTCGGTGAGCGCCAATGGCCATAACCAAAACAGTTATTATGGAGAAACGCCCTACATGGCAGACCAACGTATTTTCTTCGGTCAGCTAACTTGGAACAAAACATTAAAAAATCACGACTTACTAACTGGACTTGCCTATCGATACACTTATTACGATGACAATACTCCTGCTACCGATGAGACCTCACATACACACTTACCAGGCCTATTCGTACAGGATGAAATTACATTGCACCCACAACACAAGTTGCTTTTGGGAGCGCGCTATGATTACAACTCTATCCACGGGAGCATCGTTTCTCCACGGGGTAATTACAAATGGAACTCGAAAGACAAAAGTCAGGTGCTACGTGTAGGCATCGGTAACGGATACCGTGTAGCCAACGTATTTACAGAAGACCACGCTGCCTTGACCGGCGCCCGTGATGTCGAATTCGAAGAGGATTTGAAACCAGAAACTTCCTGGAACGGGAACATCAACTATGTGAAGAAATTTTACGCAGACAACGGTTCGGTATTCGCCATTGACGCGTCCGCGTTCTATACCTACTTCACCAATAAAATCATTCCTGATTACGAAACTGATGTCAAAAAAATCATCTACTCCAATCTGGATGGGCATGCTGTATCCAAAGGGATATCCCTTAACCTGGATTGGGCACATCATAGCGGCTTGAAGGCAATGATAGGCGGTACACTAATGGATGTATACAGTGAAGAGAACGACATTAGGGAATGGCAGATGCTGACCGAGAAGTTTATGGGTACTTGGACAATTGGCTATAAAATAAAACCAATTGGACTTAGCATTGACTATACGGGCAATGTCATTGGCCCCATGCGATTGCCGGTATTGACACATGATGATTATATAGACCCACGTCCGGACAAATCAAAAGCGTTCAGTATACAGAACATTCAGTTGACCAAACACTTCAAGAATGGCTTTGAAGTATTTGGTGGTGTAAAAAATCTATTGAACTGGACGCCGACAAAAGGTCTTCCATTTTTGATTTCGCGTGCACATGACCCATTCGAGAACATAGAGGACGACTCGCTCCCTCCATTTGACCCGAACTATGTCTACGGACCAAATCAAGGAATACGGGGCTTCCTAGGAGTACGTTATAATCTGTTTCGATAATGGTTAATGGTAACATTGTTAATGGAGAAATATTTATCCTATACACGTAATTTACTCCTTTTAATAGGTTTATTTGTGACAGACAATGGTCTGTCACAAATAAAACCTGTAGCTATAATGTCTCTTGACAGCGTAATGATCCAAGCTCCTAAACCTGTACTGATACTGCTCTCTACCGATTGGTGCCAGTATTGTCAAATGCAAAAACAGCAGGTACGCAAAAACAAGAAGTTTATCGAAAAGGGCAATCTGTTTCATTACATTGAGTTTGATGCAGAAAGCAAGGAAACTATCCGTTTTCAAGGCAAAGACTACGTGTACAAGCCCACTGGCGCCAATATTGGCACGCATGAATTGGCAGTCACCTTAAACGGTCCTGATCGGTTAGCCTATCCCACATGGATATTGCTGGATAAAGATTATCAAGTCCTATTCCGTCATGGAGGAGTACTGCGACCATACCAAATAAATGAGCTGATAGATACATTAGAAAAGGCTGAACATTAAAGTTCGGTCTTTTATTTTTAGAACAAACAACCTCATTATCAACACAATTATTAAAATTTCACTAATTTTAACAGAATTGTGTAGCGCTATTGTTATTTTTACCGTTTTAGAACCTAAACAACAATTTTAAAATCAAAATATGTACATAGAGGAGAGAGAAACCTGTATTTACATGGGACAACTAAAAAATTATTTATACTAATGAAACCTTCATTTATGAAAGATTCATTGCCATTTAAAAACAACTTATATTCAATGAAAAATCTATTTAAAACCGTATTGTTTGCTGCGCTTGGAGCGATTGTGTTTGTGTCGTGTAATAAAAAAGACGATTATGATTATGAAGGAGAAGCATTAAAAGTAGACCGTTATATCGATTCTCTATTACGTGCAGAAAAAATTAAGATTGACGAATACATGTCTGAGAATAGTGATGTAACATGGATTGCAGACACATTAACATATCCTTTCTACTTTTTAGACAAAAAAACGCCAAGAGGAATACACTATGCAATACTTAATGAAGCTACAGATGATTCTTATGAGTACAAATTCAATTCGTCAAACAACCCTATCGCGCCTGAATGGAAACTTAAATACAATGTCCATTTATTGACAGGTGGAGATGCTGTACAATCAGATTTGGAAGGCGGCAAATATAATATGTCGAACCCTAATACCCCTAACCCTTTTACAGAGGCTTGGATTATCTCCCTTTTCCCGTCACAAAATAAAGTAAACGGAAATATTATTCCTTATAAAGGACTTACCGAAAAGGGACAGAAAAAAGGCAGCAAAATAAGAGTAATAGTCCCTTCTCTCTATGCTTACGGCTCTCTTGCTAAAAAAGCAGATGGAAAGGTCTTTTTAAAAGATATCCCTGCAAACTCTCCTTTAGTTTACGAGTTTGACATCATGGAAATTCAATAAGTAAATAAAAACATAATTTCAAGAGAAGGTTTCAGCCTTCTCTTTTTTTAATTAACAAATTCCTCATGAAAAAAATACTCGCTTATATCGTTTTTGCCTTTACCTTATTTGCCATCAGCTCTTGTAATAAAACCGAAGACACTTTTGACGCAGCTGCTAGATTTGAAGAAGAAAAGGGGATAATAGCAACATATGCTAAAAGTAAATACCCCAATATGAACATTTCTAGTGACACCACAGGAATATGGTTTGAAGTAATGAACCCAGGAGAAGAAGGAAGCTACGAATATAAAGTTGTCGACACTATCTATAACGGATATAACACGAAAATGATTCGTCCTGCTGATATTACGGTCCGCTATACAGGCAAGTTAATATCTAATGAAACCGTTTTTGACAGTAATACTTCTGAAGCCGGAATGTCAGGAAAAACAACAGACTATATTTCTGCTTGGTACTATGCATTTATGCCTAAAAGCATAGGCGAACATAAAATTGGCGGTCTCACCTTAAAAGGACTACAAAAAGGGAGCAAAATAAGAATAATTACTCCTTCTTATTTTGCCTATGGTAATAGGTCCATCGGTACTATACCTGCTAATTCCCCTTTATATTTTGAAATTGAAGTGGTCAGCATAAAAGATCATAATCCAAATAAATAATAGCAGTCTAAATTAAACAACAATAAAAGATAAAAGCACAGGGCTCAATTTCTTAGGCACTGTGCTTTATTGTTTCCACTTGTCCCCACTCTTCCAAATACAGATCTTTCTCGCCCCCCCAGGAATTAACTTGATACCATCTGGGGCACATCTTATAATTTAACAAGGACTTTATTCGGACTTTGCTCGGAGATAGTACGGACTTCATTCGGATATAACCGAATAAAACACTTGTTATCTCCTTATTATATCCTATTATATTTCTTTTTAGATTATAAGTAGGTAAGAACGTATTCCCTGGATATTAGTATATTAGTATCAACTAATTAAACTTAAAACAATATGGGAAGAACAGAAAATGGCCCTATGGGCTCTGCCAAGGGGAAAGTCGGGCCTCTCGTGTATTACAAATGGAAAGATAAAGACTGCGTAAGAAGCAGACCTCGAGTTAATAAGAAGCGTAAACTGTCACCCGAAGAGAACAAAAATCGGGGAAAATTTAGACTTGCACAAAATTTCTTAAGCCCGTTAAGCAATGTCATAAGGCTTGGTTTTCATAATTATAAGCAAAATCAGACGGCTTTCAATTCGGCCATGTCCTATACCCTAAATAATGCAGTACAATCTGATGAAGATGGTTTTTACATCGACCATTCCTTATTTCATATCAGTAAAGGGATAGTATCTCCGCTAAAAGAAGTGACATTGACTTATGAAGAAGGAATTGTCACCTGCAATTGGGATTACAACCCAAAAATCGTCAGGGATTTAGACCTCGCTTCTTTTCGTTCCTTATTTGTAGCTATTCCTGATTCAGATAAAAATAGCATATTGGGACATACCCTAGACAAAACATTGGAGGATAAGCAGGAACAGATACATCTTTCTCCCAGTACTAACGGAGAAGTCTATCACATACACTTAGGCTTTGTCGCTGTCGACCGTAGTGACCGAATAATCGACAGCATTTATGTCGGTACAGTTACAGCTTAGGGACAAACTTATTATTTTCCTTTAAATTTAGACTCTTCTAGAATCTCTTGCGCATTCTCTTGTTGAAAAAGCTTAAGCAGATCAAGTTCAGGATGGCGTGCCATGTATTTACGTACCATCATCCACCCGATGTAAGATCCCAATTTTGGTGCCGATTCATTATTTTCACCCAACTCGGGAGTAAAGGGCGCATCGGTAAAATATTTTTGAGTCTTTAAGTAATCCGTATCATAAAGCAATCCTTCCTGAAGGAACCATGCCCAGATGTCAGCTTGATATTTCTTGGCCCAAGCAAGCTGCTCCGTGGTATATCCTATCTTCGTCTCATCAGAAGCATCTTCCAACATAACATCCATAGCATACAATATCTTGCCATTATACACCATATGCTGCAAGGTATTCTGATTAAGATTATCCTGAGGGAGAAGCTCTTCTCTCAAAACAGTCTCCACAATACGAGGCGTTATATTCTCGGGGGTAAATCGACGGGACATATATAAGGGTATAGAGCGTACCAGTGCCGGATAAAACTTAGAGTCTGCTCCTAAGAACATATCCAATCCTATACCCACATAATCTTCCCCTATGGGCGTCTGAAAAGAAAAACCTCCCATAAAAGCGATGAATCGAGGTATATTGTAGGTAGGGAAATAATACTTAATGTATTTGAACGCCTGGGTCAACTCTTTCTCCTGTTCTCTCAAATCGGGATATTTTCGCGCTACGGCGTCCGCTAGGTCTCTAAAATCCTTCTTCTGCAGCACTTCTTTTAAATGCCTCACTAATAACATACTGTCTCTGGGGTCGCCCACCTCCAGCATCTGAGTCATATAATCGAAATAAAAAAAAGGATATTCCTTCTGCCATTGGCTGTTCATACGCGTAATATCATCGGCTTTCAAGGTATTAAATTCCTGATCGAACCGTTCGATCTTGACCGTTACGTTGACTTTCGACACATCCGGACGTTGTACGGTATCCGATTGGCTACAAGAAGCTATTATGACAATGAAACAAGCAATAATTAAAAAAAAGAGATATTTTTGTAATGTTTTCAGATACATGGCAATCAACTTAAAACACAAAAATATAATTTATATAACAATTAAAAACTATGGTTAATATAACAAAGCGTCTCCTTCCTATTTTCTTACTGTATATTGCTCTTTTCTCCGCACAACAAGCTGATGCGCAAAGTTATTACCACAGTAGAGAAAAAAACATGCGTTTAGGGTTAGTCATTAACCCCAATATCGGTTGGTTACGCTATGACAACAACCAGGAAGCGAGTAGTAAACTTGGGTTTTCTTATGGACTCCTAGCCGACCTTGGTTTTGCCAGAAACTACTATTTCTCGACCGGATTATTGATCAATTCGATCAATAGCAGTGTCGAGCCCGCATTCTCAAGTATCGATAAAAATGATCCTGCTATCCCTAAATATAGAGATATGGCTCTCAAATACGTAGAAGTACCTTTGACTATCAAACTAAAAAGTACAGAAAATGAGATGGGACGATTCTATGGGCAATTCGGATTTACTGCGGGTTTAAAGGTGTCTGCAAAACAGAAATTGGAGAAACAAGAAAAAGACTCCATGCACGGAGCAGACTTGTTTCGCCTGGGCCTGCAGATAGGTGGTGGCGCAGAATGGAAATTGGGCAATGATATGGCCGTATTGACTGGCCTTACCTTCAACAATGGGTTTACCAGAGCAGTGAAGGACGGAGCTCCAAGGACATCTTTTGTCGCCTTAAACCTAGGACTTTTATTTTAAGAAGTATCTCGCATGAAAATAGCACTCGCGCAACTCAATTACCATATTGGTAATTTCGAACAGAACGAAGAAAAAATCATAAAAGCAATAGCTTGTGCCAAAGCAGCTGAAGCTGATGTTATCGTATTTGCAGAGTTGGCTATCGGTGGCTACCCTGCCAAAGACCTCTTGCGCCATACGTGGTTCTTAGACCGCTGTGAACAATCGTTGTCTCGCATAGCAGTATATTGCGACACCATCGACTGCATCATAGGCGCACCTATTCGTAACGTGCACGAAGAAGGCAAGGCTCTTTCCAATGCCGCTGTAGTTATCTCTAAAGGTAATGTTGTCGGCAGCCGTAAGAAATCACTACTCCCCGATTACGATGTGTTTGACGAATACCGCTACTTTGAGCCCAACCGAACTATTCAATGTATTGAATTACAAAACATCAAAATAGCTCTTACTATCTGTGAAGATCTCTGGGACAACGACTACGACAATTCGTACAAAGGGGATCTCATGCTTGAGCTGGCTCAAGAAAAACCGGATCTGATTATCAATATTGCGGCTTCTCCATTTTCATATATACATTATGAGAAGCGCTTAACCGTACTGGGCAATAATGTACTTAAAGCTAATGCCCCTGTGGTATATGTCAACCAAGCTGGTGCACATATGGATATCATATTTGACGGACGTTCTTTAGCGATGAACAAAAGTGCAGAGGTCATCACGGAGCTCCTTGCTTTTGAAGAGGATATACAATATGTCACATTGTCTCAAGGCGATCTACATGCCACAGGACACCCAAAGACTACGGACTTGAGTGAAATCGCCTATATATATCAGGCACTTCTTTTGGGACTAAGGGATTATTTTTCTAAATCTGGCTTTAAGAAGGCTGTACTTGGCCTGTCCGGAGGACTGGATTCCGCTATTGTTGCCGCTTTAGCGGTAGAAGCCCTAGGCCCTGAAAATGTCTTGGCCGTATTGATGCCTTCGGTATACTCTACAGAACACTCCATCAAAGACGCCATGGATCTCGTCGATAATACCGGTTGTCAGCACATCGTCTTACCGATTCAAGCTATAGCACAGTCTTTTGAAGACACCCTAAAAGAGGCTTTCCATGGATTACAAGCTGATACCACAGAGGAGAACATACAGGCACGTACACGAGGTACTTTGCTCATGGCCATCAGCAACAAACTCGGTCATATCCTACTCAATACATCGAACAAGAGCGAAGCTGCCGTGGGATACGGGACTCTGTACGGGGACATGGCCGGTTCGCTCAGTGTGATCGGCGATGTCTATAAAACACAAGCTTATCAATTAGCGTCCTATATCAACCGTGAGAGAGAGATTATTCCTATAAATACGATTGTAAAACCACCCTCAGCCGAACTACGGCCTGATCAAAAAGATTCGGATTCACTTCCTGATTACGAGATCCTCGATGCGATCTTATACCAATTCATTGAACTCGAGAAATCAGGATCGGAAATATCTAAATTAGGGTTTGACGAACAGCTTGTACAACGCATTGCGAGACTCGTAAATAACGCCGAGTTCAAACGTTTTCAAGCCCCTCCTATATTAAGAGTAAGCCCGAAAGCTTTTGGCGCAGGAAGACAGATACCATTAGTTGCAAAATTTTCTCACTAAAGCGTTAAACCTTTTGAATAACAGACGGTCATACATCATATAAGCAGGTTTAGTTATGAACAGAATAATAATATTTCTAACGGCATTTGTACTTTTAGCGTTTGCATCTTGCTCGTCGCACAAGTACCATACAACACGAGTTCAGAATCTTGACTTCAACCAGTTCAAGACGTATGGTTGGTTAGAACCGGTAGACTCCTTATCGAAGGACTACTATAATAACGATATTGCTAAAGGCAATATCATGACAACAGCGAATAAAGAGATCGAGGCACGCGGTCTGACCTATTCCAAAGAAAATCCTGATGTCCTGTTTCGATACATCGCTATCGTAAACAATAAAAGCAGAATGGTATACAGCTCTCCTTACTACGCAGGCTGGGGTTGGGGCGGTCCTTGGGGTTGGGGCGGTCCTTGGGGATTTTATGGAGGATATTACGGAGGTTCCTATCCGGTAGGTAAAGAACGTGTACGCTACGGACATATTATATTTGAAGCCATAGACCGCAAGACCAATAGTGTAATCTGGCAGGCAAGAGGTACTACTGAAGTCAATGAGCCCGAAAAAGCAATCAACGAATTACCGAAAGCTGTGACTG
The DNA here is from genome assembly GCF_000416985.1 of Sphingobacterium paucimobilis HER1398. Classification (GTDB taxonomy): domain Bacteria; phylum Bacteroidota; class Bacteroidia; order Sphingobacteriales; family Sphingobacteriaceae; genus Sphingobacterium; species Sphingobacterium paucimobilis. Next base: position 288,348 of record NZ_ATDL01000016.1, on the reverse strand, counting down.
GTATAATGAAAGAATATCCGTTACCGATATTGAAGAAATAGCATATAATTGAAGCAAGAGTCCTAAAGCCTTTAAATTGTCTGGTTTATTCCAGCAATTTAAAGGCTTTGTTATTTATTGTGTTATTTTTTTGTATTAGATCAATTTATTTAGGACATTTATAGATGTATTAACATCATTTATCTATTCACAGCATGCATAAATCTATCTTATCTTTAGTTTTCCTTTTTCTAGCCACGAGTACATTTGCACAATTGACATTGCAACAAAAACTACAATCAGATCTAAATCTCAATACGCAGTTTCAAGTTCTATTGGCGCAATCTAGATCTCAGGATGCTGACTTTAAGATTGTAAGAAAATCGAACATAGAAATTATCCAGAAGAATGTAAATGACTCTATCTCTAAATACACGAAAGAAATCGCTTCTTTAAAAAGCAGTTCTTCTTCATCCATTGCTACCGTAACAGGTCTTAAGGATTCGCTCCATAGTGTGCAATCTGAATTGCTGACTGAAAAACAGAAAACAGACAGCATCTCGTTTATAGGAATAGATTTTGCAAAAAGCGCCTACCATATGATGGTATGGATTATTATTGCAGTATTAGGTATCGGATTTTTCACTATGCTGGTATCTTTCCGCAAAGCAAAAGTGGACACCGTAGAACATCAAAAGACTGCCGAAGAGACTCAGAATGAGTTCCAACAATACAAAAAGAAGGCCATGGAAAAAGAGCAATTGCTTAAAAGACAATTGCTAGATGAACAGTTAAAAAGGGATTCTTAATCGGGTGTGAAAAAACTTCCTATTTATTTTTTTATATGTTTTGCTTTTAAATAGATATACCTTATTTTTGCATTCCAAAATACAGCTGTGAAAATAGCTGTTTATAAATAGATTAATAAATTTTAGTCCCTATAATATGCCCAATATTGGTAAAATAGCGCAGATTATCGGCCCAGTGGTTGACGTCAACTTTGCCGACAATGAAAATCTTCCTAAGATTTACGATGCATTGTACATTGAAAAAGAAAATGGACAGCGTGTCGTTTTAGAAGTTCAACAACACCTTGGTGAAGAGCGTGTTCGTACGATTGCGATGGATGCAACAGAAGGTTTGGTACGTGGCATGAAAGTAGTTGATACTGGTGCGCCGATCAAAATGCCTGTTGGTGAAGAAATCAAAGGTCGTGTATTTAACGTTGTCGGTTCGCCGATTGACGGCCTTCGTGAATTGGACAGAACTAATGGACGGTCTATCCACAACACGCCGCCTAAATTTGACGATTTATCTACAGAATCTGAAGTACTTTTTACAGGTATCAAAGTAATCGACCTTTTAGAGCCTTATGCTAAAGGTGGTAAAATCGGATTATTCGGTGGTGCTGGTGTAGGTAAAACAGTATTGATCCAAGAATTAATCAACAATATCGCTAAAGGACACGGTGGTCTTTCTGTATTTGCCGGAGTTGGAGAGCGTACTCGTGAAGGGAATGACTTACTTCGTGAAATGTTGGAATCAGGTATTATCAAATACGGCGATCATTTCATGGAAGGAATGGAAAAAGGCGAATGGCCTTTGAATACAGTAGATGAAGAGTTAATGAAAGACTCAAAATGTACATTCGTATTCGGTCAGATGAACGAGCCTCCTGGGGCACGTGCGCGTGTAGCTTTATCAGGACTTACAGTAGCGGAATACTTCCGTGATGGTGAAGGCGAAGGAAAAGGACGTGACGTATTATTCTTTATCGACAATATCTTCCGTTTCACACAAGCAGGTTCTGAAGTATCCGCTTTATTGGGTCGTATGCCTTCAGCAGTAGGTTATCAACCTACATTAGCAACAGAAATGGGTCTAATGCAAGAGCGTATTACATCGACTAAGAATGGATCTATTACATCTGTACAAGCGGTATACGTACCTGCCGATGACTTAACTGACCCTGCTCCAGCGACAACATTTGCTCACTTGGATGCAACAACAGTATTGTCCCGTAAAATTTCTGAACTAGGTATCTACCCTGCAGTGGATCCATTGGATTCGACATCGCGTATCTTATCTCCAGCAGTATTGGGCGATGAGCATTACAACACAGCACAACGCGTAAAAGAAATCTTACAACGTTACAAAGAACTTCAAGATATTATCGCGATCTTGGGTATGGATGAATTATCTGATGAAGATAAATTGACTGTAACCCGTGCTCGTCGTGTACAACGTTTCTTATCACAACCATTCCACGTAGCAGAGCAGTTTACAGGTTTGAAAGGTTGTTTAGTAGACATCAAAGACACTATCAAAGGATTCAATATGATTATTGATGGTGAAGTAGATGAATACCCAGAAGCAGCTTTCAACTTGGTAGGTACAATCGAAGACGCTATCGAGAAAGGTAAGAAATTATTAGCAGAAGCAGTTTAATAAAAAGTATGGAGTATTGGGTATAGCGTATTGTGAATCCCACAACTCATTACAAACTACTCCATACTCTATACTATTCATAAGAATGAAATTAACAATAATAACACCAGACAAATTAGCTTACGAAGGTGACGTAACAGCGGTTACGGTGCCAGGATCTGCAGGCTCTTTTCAAATCTTGAAGGGGCATGCTGCTATTGTGTCTACGCTAGACGATGGAAAAGTCATTATTAAGGATATTAGTAGTGTCGAACACGTCATTATTATTAAAGGTGGTGTGGTTGAAGTAAAGGACAACAATATCATCGTTTTAGCAGAAGGAATTGTGCAAGAATAGAAAAAGAAACGATAAAAAAAGCCCTTAAGACTTCAAAGTTTTAAGGGCTTTTTTTATGGGTTTTACAAAAGGCATTTTTAAAAAAGTTTTACGCAGCAGCTATCTTTTTAAGAAGAATTCTACCTCTTTTTCAAAGATCGATATTTTTCAGCAAATGAACCGATTTTAAATACGGTTCATATTGAACAGAATTAAATTTCGAATAATCAAAAATAAACAAACTATAAATAAAAACAGAAGCGACTGATTAAAATAATAAACTTTTTCAAAATACTCTATTTGCCTATTGTATAGAATTTTAAATCAGGCTAACTTGAGGATGTGAATGAAAGGACAAAATGAAAGCATTTTGGAATGGTGGAATTATCCTAAAAAAAGTAATGTATGCAGTACTATAATCAAAACACATTAGTCTATCTTAACGATGAGTTTGTGAAAGCCAACCAAGCCGGTGTTGATTTATTTGGGCAATCTTTACACTATGGCTATGGCGCTTTTGAAGGACTACGTGCATACAATACCCACAATGGCACACGTATATTCAAAGCCGAAGCACACTTTGAACGGTTGAGGAAGTCCTGTGAAGCATTAAGACTACCCTACACTTGGGACAATCGCACCTTAATAGAGAAAACATACGAACTCCTAGAGGCTAATAACCTACGTGCAGCCTACATCAGACCATTGGTATTTTCTGGTTCGAACATGCATCTTACATCTTCGGATCAAGCAAATATTATGATTGCAGCTTGGGAATGGGGTCCTTATCTTGGTCAGAATCTACTGCGCGTAAACATATCGTCTATTGAGCGTCCAAATGCAAAATCATTTCCTATTGAAGCAAAAGCTTCGGGGCAGTATATCAACTCGATATTGGCGACTAGTGATGCACAACGCCATGGATTTGACGAAGCACTTCTGTTGGACCAAGAAGGATTTGTAGCGCAGGCTTCGAGTGAGAATATCTTTATCGAGAAGGATTTTAAAATATTCACCCCTCCTTTGGAAAATGTATTCCCAGGAATCACCCGTCAAACCGTTATCAATATCTGTAAAGAATTGGGGTTTGACATTATTGAAAAAAAACTAACCGTCCAGGATATATATACTGCAGACAGTGCCTTTCTAAGTGGCACTGCTGCAGAGATTATCGGGATTAAACAAGTCGATCATGTCACCTACAAAGAAGAATGGGAACACAGTATCGGCGCATCTATTCAAAGAAAATATAAAAATTTAGTCTTAGAACAAGAAAATTATGAAGTCATCATCTGATAACGAAAAGACATTAAACAAGTACAGTAGAATATTTACCCAGGACGAGACACAACCTGCGGCAAAAGCTATGCTTTACGGGATCGGCCTTACTGACGCGGATATGGATAAAGCGCAGGTAGGAATCGCTAGTATGGGCTATGATGGGAATACCTGTAACATGCACCTAAATGATTTGGCACAGGTTGTCAAAAAAGGTATATGGAACAATAATCTCGTAGGATTGACATTTGGCACAATCGGTGTCAGTGACGGTATGAGTAACGGTACCGATGGTATGCGATATTCATTGGTTTCTAGAGATGTTATCGCAGACAGCATCGAAACCATCTGTGGTGGTCAATATTATGATGGTGTAGTCGCTATACCTGGCTGTGACAAGAATATGCCTGGCGCTATCATGGCCATGGGCCGATTGAACCGACCTGCCATCATGGTATACGGAGGTACTATTGCTCCTGGGCACTACAAAGGGGAAGAGCTAAATATTGTGTCTGCATTTGAAGCGTTAGGAAAGAAGATCGCTGGTACGATATCGGATGAGGATTATGACGGTGTAATACGTCATACCTGCCCAGGAGCTGGCGCTTGTGGCGGAATGTATACCGCTAATACGATGGCCTCAGCGATTGAAGCGCTAGGAATGAGCCTTCCCTATTCTTCGTCTAATCCTGCAGTATCTGAAGAAAAACAAAAAGAGTGTCTAGAAGTTGGCAAATACATCCGCATTCTTTTGGAAAAAGACATAAAGCCTTCTGACATCATGACACGCAAGGCATTTGAGAATGCAATACGTACCATTGTGATACTTGGTGGATCAACCAATGCTGTTTTGCACTTTATCGCCATGGGACATGCCGTAGGTGTAGAAATTACGCCAGACGATTTTCAACGTATGTCTGACGAGACTCCGGTATTGGCAGACCTCAAGCCATCTGGCAAATACTTGATGCAGGATCTACATAACTATGGCGGTGTACCAGCCGTGTTAAAATACTTATTAAATGAAGGCTTGCTGCATGGCGAATGTATAACCGTGACGGGTAAAACATTGGCGGAGAACCTAGAAGGTGTACGATCTATTATGGATTATGAGCAGCCTATCATCCAACCTTTAAACAAGCCTATCAAAAAAACAGGGCACTTACAGATATTATATGGCAACTTGGCCGAGCAGGGCTCTGTTGCTAAAATATCGGGTAAGGAAGGTGAGAAATTCGTAGGCCCTGCGCGTGTATTTGATGGGGAACATGACCTCGTAGCGGGTGTATCATCTGGGCGTATCAAACCTGGAGATGTCATCGTTATCAAGAATGAAGGCCCTAAAGGCGCTCCTGGTATGCCAGAGATGCTAAAACCGACATCATTGATTATCGGTGCCGGACTGGGTAACTCGGTCGCGTTAATTACAGATGGAAGATTCTCTGGCGGAACACATGGTTTTGTTGTAGGACATATTACACCAGAAGCCTATGAGGGGGGCCTTATTGGTCTGGTGCAAGACGATGATATCATCGAGATCGATGCGGTGAACAACACGATAAGTCTAAAAGTGACTGATGCCATAATTGCGGAACGTCGCAGTACGTGGAAACAGCCCGCACTGAAGGTCAGCAAAGGTGTCTTATACAAATATGCAAAAACAGTAGCCAATGCGTCACTGGGATGTGTAACGGATTTATAAACAAAGAGCGAAGATTAAAGAGCAAGGAACATAGTCTATTGTCCTTGCTCCTTATTCCTTAATCTAAATACTCAATACTAATATCTAAATACTAACTAATAAAATGAGTACACTGGAAAAAACGGAAACAAAGGAAAACCAAAAAACGACAATGGCTTCTCAATTAACAGGCTCTCAAGCTGTATTGGAAGCATTGATCCACGAAGGTGTGGATACTGTATTTGGTTATCCGGGCGGTGCCATCATGCCTATCTACGATGCATTATATGATTATAATGACCGTTTAAAGCATATTTTGGTCCGTCATGAGCAAGGTGGAATTCATGCTGCACAGGGATATGCACGCACATCTGGACGTGTAGGTGTAGCTTTTGCGACAAGTGGTCCCGGAGCGACAAACCTTGTTACAGGACTAGCTGACGCCATGATTGACAGTAACCCCATTGTCTGTATCACAGGACAAGTATTTGCTTCTCTATTAGGAACAGATGCTTTTCAGGAAACGGATGTCGTCAATATCACAAGTCCTGTCACCAAGTGGAACTATCAGGTCACTGATGCAACAGAAATTCCAAGTGTATTAGCTAAAGCTTTTTACATTGCCAGCACCGGAAGACCAGGCCCCGTATTAATAGATATTACAAAGAATGCACAGTTACAGCTTTTTGACTACAAAGGTTATAAACCTTGTGATCATGTACGCAGTTACCGCCCCGCTCCTATCGTACGTAAAGAGTATGTAGAAGAGGCCGCAAAGGTAATTAACGCTGCTAAAAAACCCTTTGTTGTATTTGGACAAGGTATCATACTCGGAAAGGCAGAACAAGAGTTTAAAAACTTTATAGAGAAAGGTGGCTTCCCTGCTGCAACGACAGTGATGGGACTGAGCGCATTGGAAACAGACCATCCACTACATGTCGGCATGTTGGGTATGCATGGTAACTATGCGCCTAATGTGATGACCAATGAATGTGACGTACTCATCGCTATAGGTATGCGTTTTGATGACCGCGTAACAGGCCGGCTAGATAAGTATGCGAAACAAGCTAAGGTCATCCACCTGGATATTGATCCTGCAGAAATAGACAAAAATGTCAAATCTGCCGTACCTGTATGGGGGGACTGTAAAGAGACGTTACCCTTACTTACGAAAATGATTGACAAAGTAAATCATTCGGAATGGGTACAGCAATTTCGTGAACTAGAAAAAGAAGAAATCAAGGAAGTTATCCAAGATGAATTGAACCCCAAAGGTGATGTCATGACTATGGGGGAAGTAATAAAGGTATTAAATGAACTCACTGGTGGTGATGCAGTAATCGTTACTGATGTCGGCCAGCATCAAATGGTGACTTGCCGATATGCTAAATTTAACAGCTCTAAATCCAATGTAACATCCGGAGGATTAGGTACCATGGGCTTTGGCTTACCAGCTGCAATCGGCGCATGGTACGGTGCACCGCATCGTGATGTTGTGGCTATTATTGGCGATGGTGGTATACAGATGACTATCCAAGAACTAGGAACGATCATGCAATTCGGTGCGAAAGTTAAAATACTTATTCTGAACAATGAATTTTTGGGAATGGTACGCCAATGGCAACAGCTCTTTCATGACAGACGTTACTCTTTCGTGAACATCACCAGTCCAGATTTTGTAGCCGTTGCAAAAGGTTATTATATCGATGGCAATAAGATTTCCGAAAGAAAAGACTTACGTGGAGCGCTAGAAACTATGCTCAATCACGACGGTTCTTATCTATTGGAAGTAATGGTAGGAAAGGAAAACAATGTATTCCCTATGGTTGCACAAGGAACAAGCGTATCAGAAATAAGACTAAAATAAAATGGAAAAACAAGAATTTACCATTACGATATATACAGAGAACTCAATAGGTATGATAGGCCGTATCTCCAACATATTCTCTCGTCGTAAAATCAATATAGAAAGTTTAAACACTTCTCCTTCAGAAGTGGAAGGCATTCATCGCTTTACGATCTTGATATCAGAGGGCGAAGAAGTTGTACGTAAACTGTGTCGTCAAATCGAGAAGCAAGTAGAGGTACTAAAAGCCTACTTCAACACCAATGAAGAGTTGATTTGGCAAGAGCAAGCGCTATATAAAGTACCGGCAGATGTCGTAAACGAAAAAGTATATGTAGAACGTTTATTACGTCAATACGGCGCCAATGTCGTTGTTATCCGTCCTGATTACATCGTTTTTGAGACTGCAGGACACCGCGAGGAGATAGACCGTCTGACTCAGGAGTTGACAAAATATGGCTTGATCGAATTTGTCCGTGGTGCACGTATCGCGATCATCAAAGACAGCGCTGGCTTCCATACAAAATTAAAACAATTTGAACGAGAAGAACCTGCACCAGATATTGTTGAAAACGAATTCTTGGATCAACAGGACAAAGTGTTTACAATGTAAGACTACAAGGTTATAAAGTTATAAGGTTACGAGGTTATAACGTGTAACATAACCTCTGTAGATCACTCTATAACTTCTTAACTAGATAACTTGACAACTAGATAGCAACATGGAAAGTACGTTTAAATTCATCCTTCAAACCCGGAGGGCATTCATTCAATTGATTGACAGCTTAACACTGGAGCAACTCAATGAAATTCCGCCTGGATTTAATAATAATATTATCTGGAATTTTGGACATATTGTAGTAGTATCTCCGGCTTTATGTTATTTGAGATCAGGCGTCAGTGAAGATTCTTCCAAGGTCAAATACCTCACGTCTTACGTTAAAGGATCTAAACCAACCTATACCGTCTCTCAGGAGGAGGTCGACAACCTGAAGGCGCTGGCTCTATCCACCATAGAGCAAATTGAAAGTGATTACCACGCAGGCGTGTTCAATCATATCACACCTTTTGCTACCGACACTTACAAAGAAACTATGTCGACGATCGAAGAAGTCATCCAGCTGTCTGCAGGACATGACAACCTGCATTACGGATATGCTATCGCACAAAAAAGAATAATCAACACTTATAAATAACTAAATCTTTAAAAAGAAAATTTTAAATAGTAAAACAATGGCAAATTATTTCAACACATTACCTCTTAGAGAGCAATTGAACCAGTTGGGTATAGCAGAATTCATGAATTCTTCGGAATTTGCGGATGGCGTAGAGGCTTTGAAAGGTAAAAAAATAGTGATCGTAGGTGCGGGTGCGCAAGGGTTAAACCAAGGTCTTAACCTCAGAGACAGCGGACTTGATGTATCCTACGCGTTACGCAAAGAAGCTATTGAACAGAAAAGAGATTCTTGGAAAAATGCTACAGATAATAATTTTAAGGTCGGTACCTATGATGAGCTCATTCCAACAGCTGACTTGGTTATCAACCTAACTCCAGATAAACAACATACTTCGGTAGTTAATGCGGTCATGCCACTGATGAAACAGGGTGCAACGCTTTCTTATTCACATGGATTCAACATCGTTGAAGAAGGAATGCAAGTACGTAAAGATCTTACAGTTATCATGGTAGCGCCTAAATGTCCAGGTTCTGAAGTACGTGCCGAATATTTAAGAGGTTTTGGAGTACCTACTCTAATTGCAGTACACCCTGAAAACGATCCTCAAGGTAAAGGCTGGGCTGAAGCAAAAGCGTACTGTGTGGGTACAGGTGGCCACCGCGCAGGTGTATTGAAGTCTTCATTCGTTGCAGAAGTGAAGTCTGATTTGATGGGAGAGCAGACTATCCTTTGTGGCCTGTTGCAGACGGGTTCTATCCTTTCCTTTGACAAAATGTTGGAAAAGGGCATTGATGCCGGTTATGCTTCAAAATTAGTTCAATACGGTGTAGAAGTAATCACTGAAGCATTAAAGCATGGTGGCGTAACAGGTATGATGGACCGTCTCAGCAACCCAGCTAAAGTAAAAGCATTTGAACTGTCGGAGGAACTAAAAGACATCATGCGTCCATTGTTCCAAAAACACCAGGATGATATCATGTCGGGCGAATTCAGCAAGACCATGATGGAAGACTGGGCAAATGGTGACGCCAATCTCTTGAAATGGAGAGCGGAAACAGGAGAGACTGCTTTCGAAAAAACACCTGCAGGCGATGTTAAAATCGCGGAACAAGAATACTTTGACAACTACGTATTAATGGTTGCTTTTGTAAGGGCTGGTGTAGAACTTGCTTTTGAGACCATGGTCGAGGCAGGCATCAAACCGGAATCCGCGTATTATGAGTCCCTACACGAAACTCCGCTGATCGCTAACACGATTGCCCGCAAAAAACTCTTTGAAATGAACCGCGTAATTTCGGACACTGCGGAATATGGCTGTTATTTATTTGATCAGGCCTGTAAACCATTATTGGCAAACTTCATGACTAAAATAGATACGGACGTCGTGGGTAAAGGCTATAACGCAGGAAAAGACAATGGAGTAGATAACATCAAATTGGTTCAAATCAATGAAGTATTGCGTAACCATCCGGTAGAAGTGGTGGGTCGTGAGCTGCGTAAAGCAATGACGGCAATGAAAGCCATTAAAACAATTTAATTTTTTCGTAATTTTAATGCAGAAAACGGAGGGTAAATTATAAATATTATAATTGACCCTCCTTTTTGAAAATTACAACTATATAGAAGAAAGAGAGAAAATGGGAAAAACATTAGTAGAAAAAATTTGGGATGCGCACGTCGTCAAGCATCAAGAGGGGTTTCCTGATATCTTATATATCGATACTCATCTTATCCATGAGGTGACCTCACCTCAGGCTTTTGACGGATTGCGCAAAAGAGGCCTTCCTGTATTTCGTCCGCAACAGACGGTAGCAACAGCAGACCATAATGTCCCAACTTTAGACCAACATCTACCTATCAAGGAAGAATTATCGCGCTATCAAGTGGATATGCTCACTAAGAACTGTAAAGAGTTTGGAGTACAGTTATATGGTTTAGGTCATCCCTATCAGGGTATTGTACATGTAATAGGCCCAGAGCTCGGAATTACACTTCCTGGGAAAACGATGGTCTGTGGAGATAGCCATACCTCTACCCATGGCGCATTTGGAGCTATCGCTTTTGGCATAGGTACATCTCAGGTAGAACAGGTATTCGCAACACAATGTCTACTACAGCAGAAGCCCAAGACCATGAAAATTGAAATCAATGGTGAATTGGGTAAAGGTGTTGGAGCAAAGGATATCATTTTATATGTTATTTCAAAAACAACAGCCGCTGGTGGCACCGGGTACTTTGTAGAATTTGCTGGATCAGCAATTCGCTCATTGAGCATGGAAGGCAGAATGACTGTGTGTAACATGAGTATCGAAATGGGTGCTCGGGGCGGGCTGATCGCTCCTGACCAAACTACATTTGATTATATCAAAGGCAGAGAGTTCGCTCCTAAAGGTGAAGCTTGGGATAATGCCGTAGCCTACTGGGAAACGTTATACACGGACACGGATGCGACGTTTGATGCTGTATTGACATTTGACGCTGCGGATATCCAACCTATGATCACCTATGGCACCAACCCAGGAATGGGAATAGGTGTGACTGAAAACATCCCAACTACAATCTCTCAACCGGACAATGAGCGTCCTTCTTATCAGAAAGCATTGGACTACATGGGCTTCAAAGATGGCGAGCGGATATTGGATAAGCCGGTAGATTATGTTTTCATAGGAAGCTGTACCAACTCTCGTATTGAAGATCTGCGTCAAGTGGCAGCATTTGTTAAGGGCAAACAGAAGGCGGACAGTGTAGAAGTATGGATCGTACCTGGATCGAAGCAGGTGGAAGCACAAGCTAAATCAGAGGGTATAGACAAGATATTTGAAGAAGCAGGTTTTCAATTGCGCGAACCGGGCTGCTCGGCTTGCCTAGGTATGAATGAAGACAAAATCCCTTCAGGAAAATATTGTGTATCCACATCTAACCGCAACTTTGAAGGACGTCAAGGACCAAATGCCCGTACCATGTTGGTGAGTCCACTTACTGCAGCAGCAGCAGCGATTAAGGGTAGAGTTGTAGATGTTAGAGAATTGATATAGTATGAAAAAATTTGAAAAATTAAGTTCAAGGGTAGTTCCATTGCCTATTGAAAATATTGATACCGATCAGATTATCCCTGCGCGGTTCTTGAAAGCAACGACGAGAGAAGGCTTTGGCGAAAACCTATTCCGCGACTGGCGTTATGACAGCGACAATCAGCCTAAAACTGATTTTGTGATGAATGATCCTACCTATGTAGGAAAAGTTTTGGTTGCAGGTAAAAATTTTGGTTGTGGGTCTTCACGTGAACACGCTGCTTGGGCGCTGCAGGACTATGGCTTTGATGTCGTTATCAGCTCATTTTTTGCCGACATCTTTAAAGGTAATGCCCTCAATAACGGTGTACTCCCAATCACGGTACCTGAAGATTTTTTAGAAAAGATATTTGCTGCTGTTTTTACAGATCCAATGAGCACTATCGAAGTGGACCTGGAAGCTCAAAAAGTATCCATTGTCGCAACTGGTGATTTCTATGAATTTGAAATCAACCCTTACAAAAAATCCTGCCTGATCAATGGATATGACGATATAGATTTTATCTTGAGCCACACAGATCAGGTGAAGGAGTTTGAGAAAACGAGACCTTTCTCTTTTTATTCGTAAAATTATATGCAGGAGCCCTTTGTACATATCAATAAACTAACGATCCAATACAATCATAAAAAAGTATTGGATAATCTTTCATGGTCCATCAACAAAGGGGAAAATTACCTTTTAGGAGGGGAAAGTGGTTCCGGCAAGACAACTCTCGCTCAAGCTATTGTGGGAGACGAAATAATGGAGCAGACGATAAAAATAAGCTATACGCAACACAGTCTGCTCCCTGCTAAAGCAATCTATATATCCAACTGGTATCAGTTTACGAATCTGGAAGGCGACCGTAATTTCTATTACCAGCAACGCTACAATAAACACCAAGGACAAGACACTCTGACCGTACAGGCAGAACTGGAACACTATGGACAAAAGGAGAACCTTGACCTAAAAGATATAGAACAGCGTATAAAAGACTTTGGTTTTGAAAGCACACGGGCTACACAGCTGATCGAACTCTCCAGTGGAGAACATAAAAAACTGCAACTGATCAAAGGCTTATGGGCTAAACCACAGCTATTGATTATTGACGAACCTTATACGGGATTGGATAAACAGTCCCGAATTACCTTAAACAACTGGCTTGACGATCTCGTACAGGAAGGTGTACAGCTCATCTTGATCAGTAATGACCAACAACTGCCACGAGCTATCAACCGATTTGCCCATATCGTAAATGGTCAATTGGAACAGGTCGACAACCGCAATCAACTGACCAGAAATGCGCCAAGAGAAAAAATGCGTCTTCCGGACTTTTTATTGGCGTCCCCACCTACCCCCTATAAGGTAGTAGCCAAACTTCAAAACATCTATATTCGATATGGAGACAAGGAGGTTCTGAAGGATGTTTCCTGGGAAGTTAAAGTCGGGGAAAAGTGGTTGTTGCAAGGACCCAATGGATCAGGAAAATCAACTTTACTAAGTTTGATTAACGGAGATCACCCGCAATCCTATGGGTTGGATATTTATCTTTTTGATCAGAAACGTGGTACAGGGGAAAGTATCTGGGATATCAAAGAAAAAATAGGCATTATCTCTCCTGAGATGCATTGGTATTTTGATCAGACAGCTACTGTATGGCATACTATAGCTTCTGGATTTTACGATAGTATCGGATGGTTTGTCGATGTAAAGTTTGAAGAGAAGAAAAAAATTGAAGAGCTATTGGCATTTTTTGGTTTGACCGAATTTAAAGACCATTTACTCCAAAGTCTACCCTTGGGCAAACAGCGTCTTGCCCTGCTGGCCAGGACTATTGTCAAGAATCCTCCACTATTGGTATTGGATGAACCCTGCCAAGGTCTTGATGCAGAGCAGACCAAATATTTTAACGATGTTGTCGATGAATTAGCACAACATGGTAAGACCTTAATTTATGTAGGTCATTACGAAAGCTTATTACCATCGTGTATCGAACATAGAATCGTGTTAGAGAAAGGCCAGGTAAAAGCCATTGAAGATATACTAGAAAACGTTGAATAATATAATGAAGAAAAATATTCTAATTATTCCAGGTGATGGAATTGGACAAGAAGTTACCACTTGGGGTAAACAAGTATTGGAAACTATTGCACAAAAAAACAATCATGAATTTGTTTTTGATGAGGCGATAATGGGACACACCGCAATTGAAGCAACTGGAAATCCACTTCCTGACGAAACGCTGGAAAAAGCAAAAGCAGCCGATGCCATACTTTTTGGAGCAATCGGACATGCAAAGTATGACAACGATCCCTCAGCAAAAGTGCGCCCCGAACAAGGCTTGTTAAAAATTCGTAAAGAATTAGGCCTTTACGCCAATCTACGCCCGATCTTATTATTCGACGAACTATTAGATGCATCGAGCTTAAAACCGGAAGTGCTACGTGGAACAGATATTTTATTTTTCAGAGAGTTAACTGGTGACGTTTACTTTGGCGAAAAGAAAAGAAATGATGATAATACTTTCGCTTCAGATTTAATGAACTACCATCGCTATGAGGTGGAGCGTATCACGCGCAAAGCTTACGAAGCCGCACGTACCCGTAACAAAAAACTATGTTCAGTAGACAAAGCCAATGTTTTGGAAACATCGCGCCTTTGGAGAGAGGTCGTTCAGGAAATCGCAACAGAATATCCAGATGTCGAAACGGAACATATGTTTATCGACAACGCTGCTATGCAATTGGTAAAAAATCCAAAGAAATTCGATGTTGTCCTTACGGCAAATCTATTTGGAGATATATTGACTGACGAAGCCTCACAGATTGCCGGTTCCATGGGAATGCTCGCTTCTGCTTCTATCGGTGACGGAACTGGATTCTTCGAGCCGATTCATGGATCTGCACATGATATTGCCGGACAAAACAAGGCTAATCCACTAGCTTCTATTCTATCAGCAGCATTAATGCTCGACATCGCTTTTGGTTTGCAGGAAGAGGCGAAAGCCGTTACTACTGCTGTAGCTGAAACGCTGAAAGCAGGTTGGAGAACGGGCGACATCGCCAATGCAGACACGCCGCAAGATAAAATATTGGGCACAAACGAAATGGGACAGAAAGTACTTGAATTTTTAAAATAGAAATAACCAAAGTATAGACATAGGCAATTAAGGGACTCAAAAGATGCTAATGAAGCAGTTTTGACTTTTGATTTTAACTTTTTAATTAAAAAATTATGTTACACGATCCTAATCACTTATACATTTTTGACACCACATTACGCGATGGCGAACAGGTCCCTGGCTGTCAACTTACTACTACCGAGAAGATAGAGATTGCAAAAGATCTAGAGAACCTAGGGGTAGATGTTATCGAAGCGGGATTCCCAGTATCAAGCCCTGGAGACTTTCAGTCGGTAGTGGAGCTCTCAAAGGCTGTCAATGATGTCATTATATGTGCACTGACACGGGCCAACAAAAATGATATCGATGTAGCTGCTGACGCTTTAAAATATGCTAAGCGCCCTCGTATTCATACGGGTATCGGTTCTTCGGACATGCACATTAAATATAAATTCAACAGTACACGCGAAGAAATCCTAGAGCGCGCTGTCGCTGCAGTGAAACACGCAAAGTCTTATGTAGAGGATGTAGAGTTCTATGCTGAAGATGCAGGTCGTGCTGATCTGGAGTTTCTCGCCAAAATGGTTGAAGCTGTCATCGGAGCTGGAGCTACCGTAGTGAATATTCCGGACACGAACGGCTACTGCTTACCCGATCAATATGGAGCTAAAATCAAATACCTGACCGAACACGTGAGCAATATAGATCAAGCTATCATCTCGGCTCACTGTCATAATGACCTGGGCTTAGCGACCGCAAACTCTATCGCTGCTATACAAAATGGCGCTCGTCAGGTAGAATGTACGATCAATGGTATCGGTGAGCGTGCAGGAAACACCTCTTTGGAAGAAGTTGCAATGATCCTAAAAGTCCATAACCAAACATTTGGAGGGTTGACATCGAATATTAACAGTAAGATGTTTACCTATCTATCGAGAAAAGTATCGGATATGATGAATATGCCTGTACAACCTAACAAGGCTATTGTTGGACGTAATGCATTTGCACATAGCTCAGGAATACATCAAGATGGCTTCTTAAAGCATCGGGAGAACTATGAGATCATCCGTCCTGAAGATGTTGGTTTAGAAGAAGCAGACATCATCTTGACAGCACGTTCGGGACGCCATGCATTAAAGCATCACTTAGAACGTCTAGGTCATCACTTGGACAAAGATGCATTAGCAAACACATATGAACGTTTTCTAACGTTGGCAGATGCAAAAAAAGACATCAATGACGAGGATTTGCTCTCATTAATGAAATAGAACGGAGCAACGAACAAGAACAACATAGCATTTATCACTTATGTGGTTCTTGTTCGTCATTCCCCATTTACATCTGGCTCTTTAAAAACTATACAATCACCTAAACAAAAGAATTACAAACAATGAGCTTAGATTTATCCACATTGGCAATAGATAGCCATCAGGCCAAGGACCGCATAAAAGAAGTTGTAACCCGCACTCCCCTACAGTATAATATCCATCTGTCTGAAAAATATGGAGCGGATATCTATCTGAAAAGAGAAGACTTACAAATTGTCCGATCGTATAAGCTACGTGGCGCATTCAATAAAATCAGCAGTCTTACGGAAGAAGAACGTACTAGAGGGGTGGTATGCGCTAGCGCAGGAAATCATGCCCAGGGCGTTGCTTTCTCTTGTAAAAGACTGGACATAAAAGGAGTAATATTCATGCCTGGCCCCACCCCTCGACAAAAGGTAACGCAGACAGAAATGTGGGGCAATGGAAATATCGAAATAGTACTCGTAGGAGATACTTTTGACGACTGTCAAAAAGGAGCTTTGGAATATGCCGAAAAACACGGTATGACTTTCATACCACCTTTTGACGATATTAAAATCATTGAGGGACAGGGTACAGTTGCCGTAGAGATACTAGAGGATCTTCCGGATACGGAGGTGATCATCCTCCCTATCGGTGGCGGCGGACTATCTTCGGGGATCGGGTATCACATCAAAAAACATACGCCACAGATCAAGGTATATGGCGTAGAACCTGAAGGTGCTCCTTCCATGCAGGCTGCTATACAGAATAATGGACCAATAGAACTGGAACAGATCAATAAATTCGTGGATGGGGCCGCAGTAAAAAAAGTAGGAACGCTGAATTACAATATCAGCAGTCAGCTGCTCGACGGCATCAAATCCATTCCTGAAGGCAAAGTATGTACAACGATCTTGGAATTATACAACAAGGATGCAATTGTCGTTGAGCCTGCTGGTGCATTATCTATTGCAGCATTAGAATTCCATAAGGACGAAATCAAAGGCAAAAAGGTTGTATGCATTGTGTCAGGTGGAAATAATGATATCGACAGGATGAGTGAGATTAAGGAGATGTCGCTATTATACGAAGGATTTAAGCATTACTTTATCGTACGATTTCCACAACGTCCGGGTGCATTACGCTTACTCGTTACTGAAGTATTAGGTCCCAAAGACGATATCACTCGTTTTGAATATATCAAAAAAACAGAACGTGAACGCGGCCCTGCTTTGATCGGTATCGAGCTGAATGACCCGAAGGACTATATCACCTTTATTGAAAAATTGAAAGCCTATAAATTTGACTTTATAGAAGTCAATAAAGATCAAACACTCTTCGAGTATTTGGTATAATATATAAAGAAGGCTGTCCTCGGACAGCCTTCTTTATATATTATTTCTTTGCTTTTAGATATTTCTCCAAAAACTGATCTTGCTCCCATAATAGATGGAAAATATTTTCTTTGGCAGCATAGCCATGTGACTCTCGTGGTAAAATCACCATACGTACAGGCGCTCCCAAGTTCTTTAATGCTTGAAAGTAGCGTTCTGTCTGTAGTGTGAATGTTCCAGGATTATTATCTGCTGCACCATGCACTAATAACATTGGTGTCTTCATCCGGTCGGCGCTCATGAATGGAGACATGGTCATATAAAGCTGTGGATCATCCCAAAAATTGCGCTGCTCACTCTGAAAACCGAATGGAGTCAATGTCCTGTTATAAGCTCCGGAACGGGCAATACCCGCCGCAAAAAGATTAGAGTTGGATAATAGGTGCGCAGTCATAAACGCGCCATAGGAGTGTCCTCCCACCGCAACTCTTTTACGGTCTATATAGCCTAGTTTATCGACAGCATTTATAGCAGCTTCTGCATTGGCTACCAATTGCGGGATAAATGTATCATTAGGCTCTTGCTGCCCTTCGCCTACAATAGGGAAAGCCGCATTATCCAGGACAGCATAGCCCTTCGATACCCAATAGATAAAAGAACCATAGCTTGGAAAAGTGAATTCTTTCGGATTAGCTGTACTCTGACCTGCTGTATTCTTGTCTTTATATTCACGTGGATACGCCCAGATAAGTAATGGTAGTTTTTCGTTTTTATCATAATTGGCAGGAAGATAAAGTGTACCAGACAATGCAACCCCGTCATTGCGGGTATAATTCAACACTTCTTTGTGTACCTTCTCTAATGTTTTGAATGGATTCTCAATATTGGTTACTGCGACTTGCTTCCCCGTTTTTATATTCTTTTGATAAAAGTTAGGGTACTGCGTTGCTGACTGCAATGAAATCAAGATATCTCCTTTCGTGATATCGATAACCTGCGCTATACGCTCTTGGAGGTCTGACGCCTTCGCTACGTACAGCCTGTTCTTCTTTAATGTTTTAAGATTGAATTCATCAATAAAAGGAAACTCCCCTTCCTTGGTGAAACCGTCACCTACAAAATAGGCTCTGTCCTTATTGATATACATCGTATACACTCCAAAGCTATTTTTGTCCCGAAAGATATTACCCGGATCGGAATACACATCCTGCCTGTTGCGATCTGTGATCACCTGATTATGACCGGTCGTAGGATTTAAGAGAAAGGTTTTTACATTCCGAGTATCATACCATTGCGAAGAGACTAAAGCATAATTGTCATTTCCCCAAACAACACTGGAGAAACGATCCTGAATCTTCATAATAGACTTAGGTGCTCCGTCAAAAGGAAAGTTCCATACGAAAAGTTCATCCCTGAATGTGGATTCCTTGTTCGCATCTCCTCCATCTAAAGCTTCCACAAAATATAAATTAGCGGGTTTATCCAATCGCCAAGCCAACGATCTCTTTCCTGCACGAACTGAAGAAAATCCTTTTGGCATTATCTCTAACAGCGGGGTCTCGTTTACCTTCTTTACTAATGCGCCATCAATGCTATACACAAAAGTCTCCTGTGGAAAGGAATTGTAGCCCACGAGATAGGAAAACGGCTTTTTAAGTTGAGAAACCAAGACATACTTTTCATCTGGTGATAGGGAACTTTGAGTATACATCCCGGCAGACAAAAACTTACGTTCTTCACCATTCAGATTGATCCAAAAAAGCTCTGAAGTAGCTAATGTTTCGAAATCTTGTTCGTCCTGCGGGTTTTTTAACAAATCCTGATACGTCCTTAACTGCGATATATTTCCATCACTTGTAGAAACCACCGGCCCCTGAGGCAAATCCTTGCTGTGATCGATTAAGCTCTTGCTCACAGTGGGACGTTTACTGATCAACAGCTCATTGGAATTACGAACCCAAGTATAAGGTGCAGTGAGCACAGCATTTAAAACATAATCTGTCAATTGTTTGGCCGTACGGCTCTCCACATCGATCACCCACAAAGAAAGTCCCTGTGTGCTGGTATGGGTAAAAGCTATTTTCTTACTGTCTGATGAATACCCGACATTCGCTATCAGGGCTTGTGCTGGTAAACCACGCACGGTATACTCTTGCCCTCCGTCGACAGACTTTAACCGAAGATTGTCATAGTACGTTTCCGTACTAGAGATACCAGCTTTGGCATTTATACGTAGCCCGGCCAGACGAAGCTCTTCTTGTCCTAGCTCGTCCAAGGTTTTATAAGTCGGTCGATACATAGACAACACCCATTTTTTATTTGGGCTCATTCGAATAACAGGCGGACGTTGATAAGCGGCCAAGGCCAAAATTTCGGAAGACGGCTTTTGAAAAGTGATATTCTCCTGGGCATATCCTTCCGCAAAAAAGCCAAAGAGGGAGACAAATAACATTGTCCTCGCCACACGTGACATAAAATGACGACGAGGATTCGATAAAAATAAATTAGGTGCTTTCATCATAATACATATTGGTCTGTAAACTTAATGATTCTTATTTGTACTCGGGCAAAAAACGGGACATATAATATACATATTTTTATCGATATTAGCACCAATATCATATTTTTTTTGACATTAAAAACAGGTAATTTAGTGTTGTAGATTTATGTTGACAAAAGGGATTTTAAAGTTATCAACATAGATTAACAACTGTATAACAGCAAATTACCAAAACTACCGCTCTACCACAAGCATTTTGAAGGTCTTTCCTGTTCGAGTGTGGAAAAGTATGACTACCTCTCCGGATTAAAATGTAGGATATTTGTTCCTGTTGAGATTGTCACTATCTCACGATCAGCGTTTTTTTTTACACTTCGATAAACTATTTTTTTACTATGAAGGAAAGTAGTTTTCGACCAAACTTAATATAACATGGCAAGAATCATTAAATTCGAGAAAAACGATTGCGTCCCATGCGATCAAGTGTCGGCTTACTTAGATAATAAGGGTATTTCGTACGAAAGAGTTAATCCGTTTGATGAACCTGAATTGGCTGTTAAGTTTAAGGTACGTACAGTACCTACAGTAATTGTCCTAAATGGTGAAGAGATACAACACCGTATAATAGGATTCAAGCCGCAAGAACTGGAAGAAGCTATTGCGCAGTAACAGATAAAAGTAATCATAAAAAGACAGGATTATGATACATTTATATTTTGACAGCAAAACCGGAAATGTACAACGCTTCATTGACAAAGTAGTACAGATTACGGGATGGCAGGCCATCAAGATTCAAAAGGACATGATTGTCGAAGAATCTGGACATTTGGTCACATTTACAACAAATTTTGGAAAGATCCCGCCATTGACGGAAGAATTCCTAACACAAAACAGTAACAGGTTATTTTCTGTGACCTCTAGCGGGAACCGCAATTGGGGTAGAAACTTTGCAGTAGCAGCGGACAAGGCATCTGCAATGTATGATGTTCCGTTAGCTTTCAAATTTGAGCTATCGGGTACAATGGAAGATATAAATCAATTTATAGAAATAATTAAGAATCAATACTATGATAGCAAACGAGGTAGCAAAAAACTGGATATTGCTTAATAACGAAATCATGATCAAACATGATGACGAGTATAGCCTTCATAAAGATAAAGAGGCTGTACGAGCATATTTCCTAGAGTATGTAAACAAGAATACTGTTTTCTTTTACAACCTTAAAGAGAAAATAGATTATTTAGTAGAGCATAACTACTATATTAATTTCTATCAATGGTTTACATTCGAAGAAATGGAAGAGGTATTCAACTATGTATACGCTAAAAAATTCCGCTTCGAATCTTTCATGGCTGCGTTTAAGTTTTTCCAAAGCTATGCCTTACGTGACGACTCTGGTGAAAAGTTTCTAGAACGCTATGAAGACCGTGTTGTTGCGGTCTCGTTGTTCTTGGCCCGTGAAGAAGGTGTACAAAAGGCTATTGAGTATGCTGAAATAATGATCAATCAAGAGTATCAGCCTGCTACCCCGACATTCTTGAACGCTGGAAAGAAACGTTCTGGCGAATTAGTCTCTTGTTTCCTGGATGAAATCGGAGATAACCTGAATGGAATAGGCTACGCAGTGGATTCTGCCATGAAATTATCTTCTATAGGTGGTGGTGTATCTTTCAATATTTCTAAGATCCGTGGTCGTAGTGAAGCAATAAAAGGTGTTGATGGACGTGCGGGAGGTGTATTGCCGATTATGAAAATCATGGAAGACACTTTTTCTTATGCCAACCAATTGGGACAGCGCCCAGGTGCCGGAGCGGTATATCTGAATATATTCCACTCTGATATCGAAGAATTCCTGGATTGTAAGAAAATCAATGTGGACGAAAAAGTACGCATCAAATCTCTTTCGATAGGTATCATCGTACCTGATAAGTTTATGGAACTTGCCGAAAAAGATGAACCGGCTTATTTGATCTATCCACATACAGTCATGCAAGAATATGGTCAGTATCTAGATGAAATGGATATGGATGCCATGTATGATGAGTTGATTACGAATCCTAATGTTAAGAAAAAGAAAATTAATGCCCGTCACCTTTTGGTGAAGATTGCACAGACACAGAAAGAATCGGGATATCCTTACATTTTCTTCAAAGAAAACACGAATAAAGCACATGCATTGAATGGCTTGGGTCGGGTAAAATTCTCCAACCTATGTACTGAAATCATGCAGATATCTGAAGTATCTGATATTAATATTTATGGTAAGGAGGATACTATCCGTTACGGTATTTCCTGTAACCTTGGTTCATTGAACATTGCTACCGTGATGGACAATAAACGCATCAAAGAGACTGTAAAAACGGCGATGCGCGCACTTACTGTCGTAACCGACGTAACAGATATCGAGATGGTACCTTCGATAGCCAAAGCAAACCGCGAACTACATTCTGTAGGATTAGGAGCGATGAACTTACATGGTTTCTTAGCAAAGAGCTTTATCATGTACGAATCACATGAGGCACTGGACTTTGCGAATACATTTTTCATGGCTATGAATTACTATTCCCTAGAAGCATCTATGGAAATAGCTAAAGAGCGTGGAAGAACATTTGTTGGCTTTGAAAAATCAGCTTATGCGGACGGAACATACTTCGACAAATACTTAGACAGAGATTACTTACCAAAAACAGATAAGGTTAAAGAACTATTTGAAGGTATACATGTCCCTACAGTTGAAGATTGGGAAAATCTAAAAGCACAGGTTGCAGAGCACGGTATCTACCATGCTTACCGCTTGGCGATTGCTCCTAACCAGTCTACTTCTTACATTATGAACGCTACTGCTTCGGTCATGCCTATCGTAGATATCATCGAAGTACGTGAGTATGGAGATAGCACGACTTACTATCCTATGCCTTATTTGACAAATGATAACTACTTCTACTTCAAATCGGCCTATGACATGGATCAGATGAAGGTTCTAAAACTGATTTCTGTCATCCAACGTCACATCGATCAGGGGGTATCTACTATTCTTCACACCAACTCTAAGGATAGCACACGGGATTTGGCGAAGTATTATATCTACGCACACAAACTAGGCTTAAAGTCTTTATATTATACACGTACTCGAAAATCAACAATCGAAGAGTGTATCTCCTGCTCAGCGTAATTAGATTACAGACTGAAGAGCATTGCTCAAAATAAAACATAACAAATCGGGAGAAAGCGAGAACAAGCCTTCTCCTGTTTTTAGTCTTTAACGGAGCTTTAGCGAGCTCAACAATGATAATTTTTAGTAGTACATGGACAAACAATTTACCGCCGTCAACTGGAATACACCGGATAATGATTACGCCCTCATGTTCTGGGAGCAAAATATCAAACAGTTCTGGATTGACACTGAATATATTCCATCTAAAGATATCGACAGCTGGAAGGGTCTAAGCTGGGATATGAAAGAGTGTTATAAAAAAGCACTGGGAGGATTGACATTACTAGATACTCTACAGAGTCACACCGGTATGCCTAAGATTATAGATCATATCGACTCGCTACAGAATAAGGCGGTGCTTTCGTATATGTGTATGATGGAGGCTATACATGCTAAATCATATTCGACTATATTTACTACAGTATCCACCACCAACGAGATCAACGATGTGTTTGGTTGGGTATCACAGAACAAATTTTTACAATTCAAAGCCAATACGATCGATAGACACTATCGGGGTATAGACAAGAAAAATCCAAGCGACGAGGAGCTGTTTATGGCATTGGCGTCATCAGTACTGTTGGAATCATTTTTATTCTATTCTGGATTCTTTTTACCACTTTGGCTGTGTGGACAGGGACAAATGGTAGCTTCTGCAGATATCATCAAAAAAATCGTAGCGGACGAATCGATACATGGTGTATTCGTAGGATTGATCGCTCAAGAGGTCTTTGCCAAATTGCCTAATAAAGAAGAAGTAAAACAACGTTTCCTGAATCTTCTTAATGAACTTTACGAAAACGAAATCAAATATACAGAAGAGCTCTATACAGTAGTAGGATTGACGTCAGAAGTCAAAGAATATGTTAGATATAATGGTAATAAAGCCTTGATGAATCTTGGTTTTGATCCTATATTCGAAGTAAAACAGGTCAACCCTATCGTATTGAATGGCTTGAATACAGAGACGACACAGCATGACTTCTTTTCGAAGAAATCGACAAACTACGAAAAGTCTATGGAAATCGTACATCTAAAACACGAAGACTTCGAAATGGATGCTACAGTAGATATTTAATCTATAGTCTTTAAGAATAAAAAGCGCTGTACAGAATTCTGTACAGCGCTTTTTTTAGTATCTACTTATAGATTTCCTTTTTTCATCTCACGAACCGCATAGTCTACAGAACGAGCAGAGAATGCCATGTATGTCAAGGATGGATTTTGTGTAGAAGTAGAGGTCATACAAGCTCCATCAGTTACAAATACGTTTGATACGGCATGCATCTGGTTCCACTTATTCAACATAGAGGTCTTCGCATCCGCTCCCATTCGTACGCCTCCCATTTCATGGATATCCAATCCAGGGGCCTGCCAGGCCTCGTCCCTACGAATATTACTAAAACCTGCGACCTTGAACATCTCCTCCATAGTGTCGAGATAGTCCTTTTTCATCTTGTCATCATTCTCATCATAATCAATCGAGACCTTTAACAATGGAACTCCCCAGTCATCCTTACTCTGGGCATCCAATGTGACGCAGTTAGTCGCTTTAGGAATAGTCTCTCCCATCATATGCGATCCTACTCCCCAATTGCCCAATTGGGGGTTCAACAACGATTCCTTTAATCCATTTCCTAATCCAGATTGATCGGCTACAGCCGAACGCCAAGCTCCAAAGCCTGCAGCATAACCTCTCAAATAATCTGTCTCCTGCTTATATAGATTTCGGAAACGAGGCATATAGCCCCCACCCGCAGGATTTCTGCCAGTTGTTTTATAATCCAATAATCCTTCATACTCTGCATATACCCGTGCACTATAATTATGGAAAGCGACATACTTACCCAAAGTATCGCTATCATTGCCTATACCATTGGGAAAACGATTGGAAATTGAATTTAAAAGTAGCAGATTCGTATTTATTGCTCCTGCATTTACAAATATAACACGAGCAAAAAAGTCTATCTCCTCTTTGGTATTACGATCGATTACCTTTACGCCTATCGCCCGTTTTTTGTGCTCATCGTACAAAATCGAACGAACCACAGAATCGGGGCGCAACGTCATGTGACCTGTCTTAGCGGCCCAAGGTAAAGTCGATGAATTGGAACTAAAATATCCACCAAACGGACATCCTCGTTGGCAAAGGACACGATTTTGACACTGCGTCCTACCTTGTTGGATGTGTATAGGTTGTGGCTTGGATATATGAGCACATCGGGCAGATATGATCTTCCGTTCGGGATACTTTCCCTCAATGGATTTCTTAAAATATTTCTCTACGACATTTAGCGGATACCCCGGCAGGAACTCACCATCGGGCAGTTCGGGCAAACCATCCTTATCTCCTGCAATCCCTGCAAATCGCTCTACCTGATCATACCATGGTTTTAGATCAGCATAGCGGATGGGCCAATCAACAGCAAACCCATCACGAGCAGGCCCCTCAAAATCAAAATCAGACCAACGCTGCGTCTGTCTCGCCCATAGGAGCGATTTACCCCCGACTTGATACCCTCTAATCCAATCGAAAGGCTTTTCCTGGATATAAGGATGCTCTTGATCCTTCACAAAAAAATGTGCTGCATCCTCATGAAATGCATAACATTTGCTCACAATTGGGTTATCTTTTTTAACTTGATAAGGTAATTCATTCCGATGTTCAAACTCCCAAGGATACATATTTGTGGTGGGATAATCCTTGATATGCTTTACGTCCCGGCCCCGTTCTAAAACCAACGTTTTCAAGCCTCTTTCACAAAGCTCTTTAGCGGACCATCCGCCACTGATGCCTGAACCAATTACAATAGCATCGTAAGTTCTATCTTTCGCAGAGTCAATATTTAGGTTTATCATATGCTATTATGTATTAACTTTTACCGCTCCATCATAATGACCAGGAACCAATTCGTAAATCAACTTGTTTTTCATAATGTACTCCGAGTTAAGATAGCCCTGTAGAGTCCGCTTTTTGAGAATATCGAAAAAAATGTCTTCTTTTAAAGTCTGTAGATAAGCCAAGTGGGCAGATTCTGTATTTAAGTTCGCTTTGGCAGCCATTTTCAATCCTTTGATAAAAGCATCTTGATCTTCACGACTATGACAATCGTCCAGCATTCTCATTACAAAAAGATGCAAATTCAGCTCCTTTGCTCCGGGTGAATCCGTCTTGGGAATAATAGCCTCCACTAAATCACCAATAAGCGCTTCATCATCGGCAGACAGTACGATATTTCGTAGCTCAATAGAGGCACCTCCTGTTTCCCCTGCGCAAGAAGAAGCTATCATAAGACCTCCTGCAAGAATAAAAAATTGTTTTAATGCTGTTCTTCTGTTCATAATATTTGAAACCTAGAATCTAATTTAAGTATTTTAATCAGAAAAACGTTTTAGCAAAAGTAATTTAACACTCTATTTTCGCATATGTACCCGCAGCTAGGTACTCCGTCAAAGCATTTATTGGATATAAAATCAATTTTGGTTAAGTTTGTTTATGTAGATTTTCTTGCGAACAAGAAAATTAATCATCCTGTATAGAATCGCCCATAACTAAGTATTGGGAGATCGCATACGAATGTCTAAATAAAACAGATAAGTCCGTCGACTGACGGATGGCCATTAAAGAAAAATTATTTACATATGAAAATCATCGCAGTAGGCCGCAACTATATCGATCATGCCAAAGAACTCGACAACCCTGTACCTGATCAACCTGTTATCTTCTTAAAGCCCGATACCGCAGTACTCAAAGACAATAAAGACTTCTACATCCCAGACTTTTCAAAAGATATTCATTATGAGTGTGAACTCGTGGTACGTATTTGTAACGAAGGCAAACACGTGGCTAAAAAATTTGCTCATAAGTACTATGACGCTATCGGGCTAGGGATCGACTTTACTGCCCGCGACTTACAATCCCAACTCAAATCCAAAGGACTTCCCTGGGAACTTGCTAAGTCCTTTGATCATTCCGCAGTAATAAGTCCGCTTTTGCCTAAAGAAAACTTTACAGACCTAAACGCTATTACTTTTTCCCTGACCAAAAACGGAGAAGTCGTACAATTGGGCAACACGGCTGATATGATATTTGATATCGACACTTTAATCACATTTATTTCCAGATATATAACCCTACGAAAAGGTGATCTAATCTATACCGGTACTCCTGCAGGTGTAGGTCCTGTAGTTATTGGGGATAAACTGGAAGGATTTCTAGCAGACAAATTAATGTTTTCGACACTTATCAAATAATAGTATGGGAAAGATATTTTACTTGATTTTCTTTCTTTTCCTACAGACCGGTGCATCTATTGGACAGAGTAAGGATATTATTACTTCACGCAATTATCCTCAGGGGTATTTTCGTAACCCACTCAACATCGCTATGGATGCATCAGGTACATTCGGCGAGTTACGTTCGACACATTTTCATGCAGGTGATGACTATCGGACACAGCAACGGACGGGACTACCGCTCCACGCTGCTGCTGAAGGTTATGTATCACGTGTTCGGGTACAGATAGGCGGTGGGGGTAATTCGGTTTACATTGACCACCCTAATGGTTATACTACGGTATACTTACATATGGAAGACTTCAACGAAGTGCTAACCAATATCGTTCGTGCAGAGCAATATAAACAACAGCGCTTTGATGTCGATATCACTTTAAACAGAAACCAGGTTGTCATCAGCAAAGGTATGCTTATTGGTCGAACTGGTAACTCCGGAGGCTCTGGCGGCCCACATCTCCATTTTGAGATAAGGGATACCAAAAGTCAAAATCCGCTCAATCCACAGTTGTTTGGCTTAAAATTTAACGACAACTTTAAGCCCACGATCAACAGTATTATGCTTTACGACTTGAGTGCCCCCTTATTCAACGAACACACGCCTCGAAAACCAATTGCTGTAAAGGCTATCCGAGCTGGTGTGTACACCCCAACACAGACTTCTCCTCTATCTGTGAATGGCCTGTTTGGGCTCGGCATCAGCACAGTAGATAGACATCGGAATGGTGGGTTCCAAAATGGTGTCTATTCTATAGAACTATTTATTGACGGCAAGTCCGTATCTACCGTATTATTTGAAGAATTGGACTTTAATAGCTCCCGGGGTATACATTCTTATATTGATTACCCCTACTGGAAAAAAACAAAGGTAAAAATCCAAAAAAGCTTTAAGGATCCTGGAAACCCTATAGAAATCTTCAAAACACTTCCTGAAAAGAGAGGATTCGAACTTCAGGAAAACAAAATATACGATGCTAAGTATGTAGTCAAGGATATTGCTGGAAATAGTAGTGAACTGAATTTTAAAATTGAAAATACAGGAAGTACAAAAAACGTTACTTACAAAGCTACAGGGACACAATTCTTGAAATATGATAAAGTGAATTCCTTTGAGCGTAATGACGTAAAAGTCAATATTCCTGTAAAGGTACTCTATGATGACTTGGATTTCGAATACGGTACAGCGCCAACACCGGCCAATGGATACTCCATTGTGCACAAGATTCATAATAATCTTATTCCTGTATTCCAATCTTACAATCTGGCTATAAAACCGACCACCCTACCTACACACCTACAAAGTAAAGCTTTAATAGCATCGTTAGAAAACGGAGCTGAGGGCGGAAGTTTTCAAAACGGATGGGTATCGGTCAATACCCGTAATTTTGGAAGCTTTTACGTCGTTGTTGATACAATTGCACCGATAATCACGTCACGTAATCTTACGCCTGGGAAGAACGTCGCTACCCAGCGAAAGATCGACTTTACCATCACCGACAATCTTTCCGGCATACAATCTTTCCATGGATATATTGACGACAAATGGGTGTTGATGGAATATGACTCTAAGAACCGTCATCTATGGCATACTTTTGACTCCTCTCTAGCTAAGGGTACACATAAGTTTAAACTAGTTGTCAAAGATTGGAAAGACAATGAAAAGGTATACGAAGCTAGTTTTATTAAATAAGATTTCATACTTTAGGTAGTTAGCCTATTAAATTTATAAGACATGTCAGAATTGAAAATTGGAGATCAGGCTCCCGCTATTCAAGCTAAGAATCAAAATGGAGAAATCGTAAATCTATCCGACTTTAGCGGAAAGAAGATCATCCTATATTTCTACCCCAAAGATAATACACCAGGCTGTACTACAGAAGCATGTAATTTTAGAGACAATTATCAATCGTTGCTGAGTAAAGGATTCGAAGTATTGGGGGTTAGTATCGATAGTGAACAGTCCCATCAAAAGTTCATCAGTAAATTCGAACTTCCCTTTAATCTGTTAGCAGACGAAGACCAGAAGATAGTCAATGACTATGGCGTATGGGTAGAGAAAAATATGTATGGTAAAAAATATATGGGCACAGCTCGAACTACCTTTGTCATCGATGAAAAAGGAAAAATAGAACATATCATCAAGAAAGTGGATAACAAGAATGCGTCACAGCAGATTCTTGATTTATACGATCATTAATATTTCTGCCATAATCTTCTCAACTTTTGCCGCTTTGGTAACCTTTATCTATATTTGTTTATCATGAGTAAGCAAACAGACGATTTATTTAAAAATATAGTATCTCACGCCAAGGAATATGGTTTTGTATTCCAGTCGAGTGAGATCTATGATGGCCTTAGTGCTGTGTACGATTATGGTCAGCTAGGTGCTGAGTTAAAAAACAACCTAAAGACCTATTGGTGGAAATCCATGGTGCAGTTAAATGAAAACATAGTAGGTATAGACTCCGCTATCTTCATGCACCCTACGATCTGGAAAGCATCCGGACACGTAGATGGGTTTAACGATCCGATGATCGACAATAAAGATTCTAAAAAGCGTTATCGTGCAGATCAGCTTATCGAAGATAAGATTGACCGATACGAAAAAGACGGCAAATCAGATAAAGCAGCACAACTTCAACAGGATCTGGATGATGCCCTTAATGCTGATGATTTGCCACGTCTTAAAACTATTATAGAAGAACATAATATCGTCTGCCCTGTTTCTGGCACCAAGAACTGGACCGAAGTCAGACAATTCAACCTGATGTTTGCTACCCAAATGGGAGCTATGGCAGATGGTGCTGAGCAGGTATATTTACGTCCGGAGACAGCACAAGGTATCTTTGTGAATTTTCTGAATGTCCAAAAAACAGGTCGGATGAAAATTCCTTTTGGTATCGCACAGATTGGCAAGGCCTTTCGTAATGAAGTCATTGCCCGTCAATTTATTATGCGCATGCGCGAATTCGAACAGATGGAACTTCAGTTTTTCGTACGTCCGGGCACAGAGCTGGAATGGTATGAAAAATGGAAAGAAACACGTCTAAAATGGCACTTGGCATTAGGTTCCAATCCTGCCAAATATCGTTACCACGATCACGTAAAACTGGCACACTATGCTAATGCTGCTGTGGATATAGAATATGATTTTCCTTTCGGCTTTAAAGAGGTGGAAGGTATCCACTCCCGTACAGATTTCGATCTAAAACAACATCAGGAATTTTCGAAGAAAAAAATGCAATACTTCGACCCTGAGATTAACCAGAACTATATCCCTTATGTCGTCGAGACATCCGTAGGGTTAGATCGTTTATTCTTAACAGTGTTTGCGAACTCTTTAGTACACGAAGATCTCTCGACCGAGGAAAAACAAGACTCCAGAGTTGTATTAAAGTTCCACCCTGCAATAGCTCCGGTCAAGGCCGCTATTTTTCCATTAACAAAGAAAGATGGACTACCGGAAAAAGCAAGGGAAATTATGAACAAGTTGAAATTGGACTTCAATATGCAGTATGATGAGAAAGATGCTATTGGTAAGCGTTATCGTCGCCAAGATGCTATCGGGACACCTTACTGTATCACCGTAGACCATCAGACACTGGAAGATAACACGGTAACTATCCGCCATCGTGATAGCATGGAGCAAGAACGCGTTGCTATTGACCAATTAAGAACTATAATTGGAGACTTAGTCAGCTGGAATAACTTATTGGATCAGCTCCAATAAAGAAGAGTATTATTAAGCTTTCATTACCTATAAAAAAGACGCACTACCTAAATAATAGTGCGTTTTTCTTTTTTTTACCAAGTGGTTTTTGCTAGAGGTGGCTTCTAGTACAGTTCACTCTATAACCGTCTGCAGCCGAAGCCCCCACTAGATACCATCGCCCCAGATACTGTACAAAAGCATATGGATTTACCAAACAATTTGTAATTGTCCCTTTAAAAGGTTATATTCCTAGTTCATCATTTAAAGCGAAAGAAAGGAGGTATATTAGGAAATGATTATTGTACATGTAAAAGAAGGAGAATCTTTGGATCGCGCATTAAAACGCTTAAAGAAGAAATTCAACAATACAGGGGTAATAAAAGAGCTGCGTGAGCGCCAGGCTTACGTCAAGAAATCTGTAGCCAAGCGAACACAGCGCAAAAAAGCTATTTATAAACAAGCCATGGCACAAGAGAACATATAAGTATATAGCGCAAAAAAGAGGGAACTATTGGTTCCCTCTTTTTTATTAAAAGCTGATTCAACAAGCCCTTATTTTAATAAATATCTAAAGAATCACCTCCTCCAACAACTGAATATAGAATTCTATTCCTTTCGCAACTTCATATTCGTATATATATTCGTCCGCGGTATGTGAACGGGCGGAGTCGCCGGGGCCAACTTTTACAGATGGAATGGGCAATAAAGCCTGATCACTCATTGTGGGACTGCCATACACTTTACACCCCAACTTTAATCCTGACTGTACTATGGGATGCTCTAAAGCGATCGTCGAAGGATTTAATCGAGTTGACCTAGGAGTTACTTCGGATCCAACATGCTCTCGAATGATATCTAGTACCTCTTCGTTCTGATAAACATCGGTTGTACGCACGTCTACAACGTATCTACATGTCGCAGGCACAACATTATGCTGTGTACCTGCATCAATCATTGTCACAGACATCTTAACAGGTCCCAAAAATTGAGACTCCTTAGAAAACTGATATGTCCTAAACCAATTGATGTCCTCAAATGCTTTATAAATAGCATTTATTCCTTCTTCACGCGCCGCATGTCCGGATTCCCCATGTGCTACACAATCCAAGACCATCAGTCCTTTCTCCGCAATAGCTAGATCCAACAAAGTAGGTTCGCCGACAATAGCAAAATCACAACATACAACGTGTTTATACGCTTCTTCAATCCCATCTCTACCAGATATTTCCTCTTCAGCAGAAGCTATTAGGCACAGGTTATACTTTAAATCCTCTTGTTCATAGAAGAACAAAAAAGCAGCGATTAGAGAAACTAGACACCCTCCCGCATCGTTACTTCCTAAACCGTACAATTTGCCTTCTTTTCTTATAGCTAAAAAAGGGTCATTCGTATAACCAGGGTTCGGCTTTACAGTATCGTGATGTGAATTTAGTAAAACAGTAGGCTTATCGACATCAAAAAACTTATTATAAACCAAGACATTATTACCAATACGCTTTACATCCGTAACACCTCGCTCTTCAAGAAAAGTCACCAAAAGCGTAGCTGTGGTGTGCTCTTCCCGACTAAAAGAAGGCGTAGCCACCAATTGAGATAGTAGCAACATACTATCATCGACCAATGAATCTATCGCTTTATTCATTATAAAGTCCACCTGCTTTCAATGCGGAAAGCTTAATACCTTTTATAAACGCTGAACTAAGTCCATTGTGCTCCATCTCATTCAACCCGGCGATAGTACAACCTTTTGGGGAGGTTACTTTGTCAATTTCGCTCTCTGGGTGACTATTAGTCTGAAGCAGTAAATCCGCAGCTCCTTTCGCAGTTTGTATAGCCATTTTTAAAGCATCATGTGCATGAAAGCCAATCTCAACACCTCCTTGAGAGGCGGCCCGTATAGCGCGAAGGAAGAAGGCTATACCACAAGCACATAGCGCGGTAGCAGATGTCATCAGCTCCTCATTAATCACGACAACTGAACCTACAGATTCAAAAATACGCTCTACTGTAGCAATAGCATCGCTAGAAGCATTGTCAGTAGCGATACAAGTCATCGATTGCCCAATGGCTATTGCTGTATTTGGCATGGCACGTACTACAGTACAGTCCTCGCCTAATATCGCCTTAACATCTTGACAAGAAACGCCCGAGGCGACAGAGATAACAAGCTGATCTTTCGTCAGACTTCCCGCAATCTCCTCCATCACTTTTCTAATCTGTTGCGGGAGTACGGACAATACAATAACATCTGCCCCCTGAATCGCATCCCTATTATTGTTACTTATTCCAAAGCCAAGAGACCTCTCTTCTTCCAAAGCAGCAATAGAACGTCTCGTTAGTACAATTTCTCCAGGGAGATAATAGCCTGTTTTCACCAATCCCTTCGCAAGGGAAAAACCAATATTACCAGAACCTATGATAGTGAGCTTGTTCATATTAAATAAGATTAGGTTGATTACTTTATAATTAGGCGTGTGCCAAATTTTTGCTGTTGAAATAAATGCAAATTAGTGGCATTGCCAATATATACGGATTTTACTCCTTTATTAATAGCGTCAAAGGCATTCTGTAACTTGGGAATCATTCCCTCACTGATAATCCCATTCGCTTTATAATTTTCAAACTGCTCCATTGCAATCGTCTCGATAACCGAATTGTCATCTAGAACATCCGATAGCACCCCATTCTTTTCAAAACAATATATCAACGAAACATCATACAATCCTGATAAGGAAGTAGATAATGCGGAGGCTATCGTATCTGCATTGGTATTTAACAACTGTCCGTTACCGTTATGAGTGATCGCAGAAAAAACTGGAGTAAATCCAGCCTCCAAAAATTTCTTTATCGCTGGCACATTTACCGAATCGACCAAGATATCTCCTACATAACCATAATCAATATCCTTTACCGGTCTTTTGATTGACTTGATAACATTTCCATCAGCCCCACTAAGGCCTATCGCATCGCACTGATACTTTTGCAGACTGGCTACGATCCTTTTATTCGTCAACCCGGCATACACCATAGTAACAACGTCCAGCATCTCCTTATCAGTAACCCTTCTTCCTTCGACCAATTTAGCTTCGACCCCCAACCTAGAACCTAGGCGAGTGGCAATTTTTCCGCCCCCATGTACCAAAATCTTTTTACCTGGTATAGCGGCAAATTTCTCTAAAAAAGCCTCTAACTGAATATCATCATCAATTACATTGCCCCCTATCTTAATAATATTCAATGTACTATTCGACATAGTTAAATTTAAAAGTCAAAAACTAAAAACAGCTGTCCGCGTTTGGCTATTTTTCCAAACTTTCCAACATCCGCTTCAAAACAACTTGGGCGGCCCATACCCGATTACTTGCCTCTTTAATCACCAAGGAGCTTGGTCCATCCAATATTTCTGATGACAATTCCAAATCCCTGCGTACAGGTAGACAATGCATAACCTTTGCGTCATTTGTCAATGACAGCTTTTGGTTATTCATCATCCAGTCTTCCGAAACCGGGTACACCTCGCCATACTCCTTATAGGAAGACCAGTTCTTTACATATACAAAATCTGCTCCCGAGAGGGCTTCATTCAGATTATTTGTAATTGTGGCACCTTTGGTAAAATTATCGGCGAGCTCATAACCAGCAGGATGTGCTACCGTAAATTCTACTAGGCCTTGTTCCTGTGCCTTGCACATCCATTCGGCGAAGGAGTTAGCCACAGCTTGCGGCAATGCTTTCACATGTGGAGCCCAAGCTAGAACAACCTTAGGTTTATCGACCTGTTTATACTCTGTAATCGTTATAAGGTCTGTCAGACTCTGCAAAGGGTGTCTCGTAGCACTTTCCAATGAAACGACAGGAACACCGCAGAACTTGATAAACTTATTGAACAGGTCTTCATTATAATCTGCTTCTTTGTCTTTCAAAGAAGGAAAACTACGCAACCCTAAAATATCGCAATATTCTCCCATTACGGCCGCCGCCTCACGTATATGTTCCACAGTAGTACCGTTCATAACGACACCATCCTGCGTCTCTAGAGCCCATCCATCTTTATCCATATTCATCACCATCACATTCATCCCTAGATTCATGGCTGCCTTCTGGGTACTAAGACGGGTACGGAGACTCGGATTTAAAAATACCAAGCCTAAGGTTTTATACCTACCTAACGATTCATTAGCATTAGGATTAGCCTTTAACTGAAGTGCTTCTTGTACAACTTCTTCTAGGCTATCGACGTCTTCAACGGAAAAAAACTTCTTCATCTTCTAAAAATAATTATTATTACGAAAAGTCCCTAACTATGCTTCTTTCAATCTTTCATCCAAGGCTTCTAAAAACCTGTCGGCAATCGCTTTGTCTATATTCAGAGCTGGAAGAATACGGATAACATTAGGCTTTGCCTCTCCTGTAAAAATACGATTCTTGGTCAGCAAACCCTTCTTCACATTAGATAGCTCGACAGGAAGGTCGATTCCGATCATAAGCCCTCTACCTCTCACTTCGTTAACTTTATCGAATCGTTTTAATTCGGAAATCAAGTATTCACCCACCACTCGTGCGTTATCCATTAAACTCTCTGCTTGAAAGATTTCCAGAACAGACACGGCGGCTGCACAAGCTAAATGGTTTCCGCCGAAGGTTGTCCCTAACAAGCCATAAGAAGCTTTATATTTGGGAGAAATACTAATCGCACCTATAGGAAATCCATTTCCCATTCCCTTGGCCATCGTATAGATATCCGCCTTTATACCGGCGTAGTCATGGGAATAAAAAATACCCGTTCTTCCATAACCACATTGTACCGAATCAGCTACAAATGTAGCTCCAAACTCGTCACATAATTGTCTAATCAGTCGTAAAAATGAAACAGAGGCTTCACGTATACCACCAACACCTTGAATACCTTCGATAATGACAGCAGCGACCTCGTTACCATAAGCAGAAAATGCATCAGATAAGGCTTCCTCATCATTAAAGGGTAAGAACACAGCATTATCTGTCTGATTAACCGGGGCTACAATAGCCGGATTGTCTGTAACTGCTACAGCCAATGATGTACGGCCATGAAAAGCTTTAGAAAATGAAATTACTTTCTTCCTCCCTGTATGGAACGAAGCGAGTTTCAAAGCATTCTCATTAGCTTCGGCTCCAGAGTTACATAAAAATAAGGCGTAATCTTCCTTGCCAGAAACCTCCCCCAGCAACTTCCCTAATCGCTTCTGAATTGGAATCTCAATAGAATTGGAATAAAAGCCAATTTCATTAAGTTGGGATGTAATCGAATGAACATAATGCGGGTGCGTATGCCCTACTGATATGACTGCATGACCTCCATACAAGTCTAAATATTCGTTACCTTCAGCGTCCCAAACAGCTGAGCCCTTGGCTCTCACGATATTAATTGGGTTGACAGGGTAAACATCAAACAAATTCATGAGCCTGATATTATTTAAGGTTGATAAAAAACTGTGTACAAATATAGTTAAGACATACTTAATACACTATGAAAAAACGTTTTAAAATATTCGAAAAAAAGAACAAAAAAAAGCCTATCATCGCTGATGATAGGCTTTTATATCTAGAATTGAAAAAATTAGTCTTTTTTCTCTTCTGTAGCAGGAGCTTCTTCCGTAGTAGCAGCTTCTTCAGCTTTTACTTCTTCAACAGCAGTTTCTACTACCTCTGTGCCTTCAGCGCCTTTTTTCTTAGCACCACCGCGACGGCGAGTAGTTTTCTTCTCAGCTTTAGCTTCTTTGCCATAAACTTCGTTGTAATCTACCAACTCGATGAAAGCCATCTCAGCATTATCGCCTAAACGGTTCTCCATCTTAATGATACGAGTATAACCTCCTGGGCGTGTAGCTACTTTCTCAGACACTTCGCGGAACAAAATAGTTACAGCTTCTTTATCTTTTAAGTAAGCAAATACCGTACGACGAGAGTGTGTCGTATCGTTTTTAGATTTTGTAATCAACGGCTCAACGTAAGTACGTAATGCTTTAGCTTTTGCTAAAGTAGTAGTGATACGTTTATGTTTGATTAATGAAGTCGCCATATTAGCTAACATCGCCTTACGGTGACTGTCAGTGCGGCCTAAGTGATTTACTTTTTTTCCGTGTCTCATTTTCTTAGTGTTTTTTCGTGCGTACCGTTCTTATGTATTATCTGCTCCTAACTCAAAGATCAGATATGACAAAGAGGAATTACGCAACAGGTCGCTTTATTTTATTTATTATTATTCTTCGTCTAGTTTAAACTTCGACAAGTTCATTCCGAATGATAAACCTTTCGATTTAACCAACTCTTGAATTTCACTTAAAGATTTTTTACCAAAGTTACGGAACTTCAACATATCAGCTACGTCGTAAGTTACCAACTCAGCCAAAGTACGAATATCCGCCGCTTTCAAACAGTTCAATGCACGTACCGAAAGATCTAAATCAACTAACTCTGTTTTCAAAACCTTACGCATATGTAAGATCTCTTCGTCAACAACTTTAGTTTCTTCCTTAGCTTGAGACTCCAACAACATATTCTCGTCAGAGAACAACATAAAGTGTTGTATAAGAATACGAGCTGCTTCCTTCAAAGCATCTTCTGGGTGAATTGAACCATCTGTAGAAATATCCAACAACAATTTCTCGTAGTCAGTTTTTTGCTCTACACGGTAGTTTTCAATAGTATATTTGACATTCTTAATCGGAGTGTAGATAGAATCTATAGCGATTAGTCCTACAGGTCCATCAACTACTTTATTCTCTTCTGCATTTACGTAACCACGTCCCTTAGCAACAGACAACTCTACTTCAATAGTAACAGAGCTCTCCATATTACAGATTACGAAGTCTGGATTCAATACAGTAAAGTTGTTAGAAAACTTAGTGATATCACCAGCTTTGAATTGTTCTTGACCATTGATAACTACAAAAATCTTCTCGCTGTCACCTTGCTCACCTGTCTTCTGAAAACGAACTTGTTTCAAGTTAAGGATAATCTCAGTTACGTCTTCCGCTACACCTTTAATCGTAGAGAATTCGTGTGACACGCCCGAAAATCTTACCGACGTAATTGCATATCCTTCTAGAGAGGACAATAAAATACGGCGTAAAGCATTACCAATAGTAACACCAAAACCTGGCTCTAATGGACGAAATTCGAAAGTACCATCAAAATCTGTAGATTTTTGCATGATAACTTTATCCGGTCTTTGAAATGCTAAAATTGCCATTTATAATATTTTAATATTTTTCAACAATGTGTATCTTAACAGCATATGCATAACTCCTTTATCATGAAAGGAATTATGCATAGCTATTAATTATTATTTAGAGTACAACTCTACGATTAAGTTCTCTTTAATATTCTCAGGAATATCAGCACGCTCTGGGTATGTCAGGAACTTACCTGTCAATCCTTTAGCGTCCCACTCTAACCAACCGTATTTGTTGATTGTTCTTCCCGCTACAGAATTAGAGATAGCCTCTAATGCTTGTGAGCGCTCACGAACAGCGATGACATCACCTGGACGAATGCTATATGATGGAATGTTAACGACATTACCGTTAACAGTAATATGCTTGTGTGAAACTAACTGACGAGCAGCGGCACGGGTAGTTGCGATACCTAAACGGTATACTACGTTATCCAAACGAGCTTCTAATAATTTCAAGAAGTTCTCACCTGTAATACCTTGCTTCGCAGCTGCTTTTACGAATAGGTTAGAGAACTGACGCTCTAAAACACCATAAGTATACTTAGCTTTTTGTTTTTCTAACAACTGAATAGCGTATTCAGATTGCTTTCCTCTTCTTTTAGATGGACCATGTTGTCCAGGAGGATAATTCTTTTTTTCTAATGCTTTATCAGGGCCAAAAATTGGTTCTCTGAATTTACGTGCAATTTTGGACTTAGGTCCTGTATATCTTGCCATTTCTTTCTCTGTTTGAAGTATCTATCAGTCTTTAACTGATGAATCTTAATCTTAAACAATAATATTATTAAACTCTTCTACGTTTTGGAGGACGACAACCGTTGTGAGGAAGTGGAGTAATATCCTTGATAGTAGTTACATCGATTCCTACAGTCTGTAAAGTACGGATAGCAGACTCACGTCCTGCACCTGGTCCTTTAACAAAAACCTCAACTTTGCGCAATCCTAAATCGTGAGCAACTTTACCACAGTCACTTGCTGCTTGTCCTGCTGCATATGGAGTGTTCTTTTTAGAACCTCTAAAGCCCATTTTACCAGCCGACGACCATGAGATAGTTTGACCAGAATTATTAGTCAAAGTGATAATAATGTTATTAAAAGTAGCGTTGATGTGAGCTTGACCAACAGGCTCAATTACAACGATACGTTTTTTTGCGACTTTTTTGCTTTTAGCCATTTCTTACTTGTTATTTAGTAGCTTTTTTCTTGTTTGCAACTGTTTTACGTTTTCCTTTACGGGTACGTGAGTTGTTTTTTGTACGTTGACCACGAACTGGTAAATGCTTACGGTGACGTAAACCACGGTAACAACCGATATCCATCAAACGTTTAATGTTCAATTGAACCTCTGAACGCAAAGCACCTTCTACTTTAATTTCGTCATTAATAATTGTACGAATAGCAGCCAATTGATCATCGTTCCACTCGGAAACTTTAACATCTTGACTAATACCTGCTTTATCTAAGATATAAGCGGCAGTCGCACTACCAATACCAAAAATGTAGGTAAGGCCGATAACTCCTCTTTTGTTTTTAGGTAAATCTATACCTGATATCCTTGCCATATAATATTTTAAGCGATTTTGTTAATTAATTATCCCTGACGTTGTTTGAATTTAGGGTTCTTTTTGTTGATTACAAAAATCTTTCCTTTACGACGGATGATCTTACAATCCGCACTACGTTTTTTTACTGATGCTCTTACTTTCATTTTATAAATTATTAAGCTCTTCGCAGAGCAATACCTTATTTATAACGGTATGTTATCCTTCCTTTTGTTAAATCATAAGGAGACATCTCCAATTTAACCTTGTCACCAGGTAAAATCTTGATATAATGCATACGCATTTTACCAGAAATATGGGCGATTATCTCGTGTCCATTCTCTAACTCTACCCTAAACATAGCATTGGATAATGCTTCTTTAATAATACCGTCTTGTTCTATCGAGGCTTGTTTAGCCATATATCAATTACTTATTAATGTTTTATAGCCTGCACCAACAGGAGTGCAAAGATAAATAAAAATATTGAAAACCAACTACTTTTTATTCAAAACTTCCTCAACTTCATCAAAATTCAACAAGACGTCAGGTTGTCCCTTTCTTATTGCAACCATCTGTTCGAAATGTGCAGAAAGCTTTCCGTCAATCGTACTTACCGTCCACCCATCTTCCCAAAAACGAACCCCGGATTTTCCCGCATTGATCATAGGTTCAATACAAATAATCAGACCGGATTCCAACTTTGGACCAGACCCTCTTTTCCCGTAGTTCGGAACTTCAGGTTTCTCGTGCAGATGCAATCCAACACCATGTCCAACCAACTCCCTTACAATTCCGAAATTATAAGGCTGTACGTATTCTTGAATAGCTGATGAAATGTCCCCTACCCTTTTACCTGCTACCGCCTGTTCCACACCTTTATACAAAGATGCCTTTGTTACATCAAGCAATTGCTGAGCTTCTGCCGAAATTTCGCCAATACCGAATGTATAGGCCGAATCAGAGATAAAACCATTGAGATTTACACCCCCATCAACGGATACCAAATCTCCATCCTTGATTTCATAGTCACTAGGAAAGCCATGTACTATTTGATCATTAACGGAAATACATAACGAGTAAGGAAAGCCATGATAATTCAAAAAAGCAGGAGTACCGCCATTGTCATGAATAAAATCATAAGCCAACTTGTCTAACGAAAGTGTCGTTATTCCAGGTTTGATTACTTTAGCTATTTCAGCAAGTAAATGCGAGAGGACCTTTGCAGACTCTCGCACTTGCTCAATTTGTTCTTCTGTTTTATAAATTACTTTAGACATCTAAAGATATTAAATAGCAGATTGATCATATCCTTCTACGCCCGCCGCCGAACGACCTTTAACTCTTCCAGTCTTCATTAAGCCATCGTAATGACGCATTAACAAATGTGACTCGATTTGCTGAAGGGTATCCAATACTACACCTACGAGAATCAATAGGGAAGTACCGCCATAGAAATGTGCAAACTGGTTATTAACACCGGCAGCACTAGCTATAGCAGGCATTATCGCAATGATCGCTAAAAAAACTGCACCTGGGAAGGTAATACGAGAGATTACATTATCTATAAATAGATTGGTGTCATATCCCGGCTTGATTCCAGGTACAAAGCCCCCATTTTTCTTCATGTCTTCAGACATCTGTTGAGGATTTACCATAATAGCAGTATAGAAAAATGTAAACGCTATAATCAATACAGCGAAAGTTACATTATATGCTACGGAAGTAAAATTAGTCAATGAAGTCAAAAAGTCCGACTGAAGATTTGGAAAAAACTGCGCCAATGACATTGGTAAAAACATGATCGCTTGTGCGAAGATAATCGGCATTACACCCGCCGCATTAACCTTTAAGGGTATATACTGACGTACGCCACCAACCTGCTTGTTTCCAACAATCTTTTTCGCATACTGTACCGGTATTTTGCGAACTCCTTGAACGATCAGAATAGTAAAGATCACAATGAAGAATAGCGCAATAGCCTCAATCAAAATAGGAATGATACCGCCGCCGCTAGGACTCATACGTGATGCCCATTCAGCAACCGCACCGCCCGGCAACTGTGCAATAATACCTGCCATAATGATTAAAGAGATACCATTTCCGATACCTTTATCGGTGATTTTCTCACCCAACCACATCACAAACAACGTACCCGCAGTCAAAACAATTGCAGCAAGAATAGTGAACATAGGATCTGCAATAGTCTTTGCAGCTGGCTCTATTTGTGTTTTGACGTAAGCAACAGCTTGTACTAATGTAATAGCTAATGTCAGATAACGAGTTATCTGCGTCATTTTCTTACGGCCAGACTCACCTTCTTTTTGCATTTTTTGAAATGCAGGAACAGCAATCCCCAATAATTGTACAACGATCGATGCAGAAATATAAGGCATTACACCTAAAGCAAAGATAGCCGAGCGAGAGAATGACCCCCCAGCGAACATATCCAAAAGTCCAAGAAGACCTTCTTTTTGCCCTGTAGCTAATGCATCTGGATTAACACCTGGCAATACCACGTGACATCCAATACGATAAATAAGAAGAAACAGTAACGTATTAATAATACGTTTACGTAAATCTTCAATTTTCCATATATTGGTTAAGGTTGTGATTAGTTTCTTCATGTATTAAAGTTTTACGATGGAACCACCTGCAGCTTCAATAGCTTTTTGAGCTGAAGCTGAAAATGCATGTGCTTTAACTTCAACTTTAGCAGTAAACTCTCCACGACCTAAAACTTTTACTAAGTCATTTTTAGAAACTAAACCATGTTCTTTCAATGTATCGAAATCAACAACTGTAAGGTTATATTTTTCTACTAAACTTTGTAAAACGTCTAAGTTTACACCATTGTATTCAACACGGTTAGCATTTTTGAAACCAAACTTAGGTACACGACGTTGCAAAGGCATCTGACCACCTTCGAAACCTATTTTAGTCGAGTGACCTGAACGAGATCCGGCACCTTTGTGACCGCGAGTAGATGTACCACCACGACCAGAACCTTGACCACGACCTATACGTTTTCTGCTTTTTGTTGAACCAGCTGCTGGTTTTAAATTACTTAAGTTCATTTTAAACTAAGATTATGTTGCGCCTTCGCTTTCACTAAACAGGACACAACGATTAACAATAAAATTATAAACAACTAATGGAAAGAACCGAAATTCTTTCCATAGTTATGTTTTTAGATAGTCTCGATAGCTACTAAATGGTTCACTTTACGAACCATACCGATAATAGCCGGTGTAGCCTCAACTTCTACTGAGTGATTGATCTTTTTCAATCCCAATGCCTCAATAGTTTTCTTTTGGCGCTCGCTTCTGTCGATAACGCTCTTTATCTGGGTGATTTTGATTTTTGCCATGATAATTAACCGTTAAATACTTTGTTTAAATCGACACCGCGGTGTTGAGCCACTGTATATGCATCACGCATATTAGCTAAAGCATCAATTGTTGCTTTTACCACGTTGTGCGGGTTTGATGATCCTAATGACTTCGCTAATACATCTTTGATACCAGCAGACTCCAACACAGCACGCATCGCACCACCTGCTAGTACACCTGTACCATCAACAGCTGGTTTGATCAATACTGAACCGCCTGAGAATTTACCGTATTGCTCGTGAGGTACTGTTCCTTTAATAATAGGAACCTTCACCAAGTTCTTCTTTGCATCATCGATACCTTTAGTAATTGCTTCAGTAACCTCTTTAGCTTTTCCTAAACCGAAACCAACGATACCGTTTTCGTCACCAACGACTACGATAGCAGAGAAACTGAAAGTACGACCACCTTTAGTTACTTTTGCCACACGTTGGATGCTTACTAAGCGATCTTTCAATTCAATCTCGCTTGACTTTACTCTTTTAATATTGCTTAATGCCATTTTTTCTATCAATTAAAAGTCTAAACCGCCTTCGCGAGCACCCTCTGCCAATGATTTAACACGGCCGTGATACAAGTACCCATTACGGTCAAAAACTACTTTACTAATACCTGCTGCTACTGCTTTTTCGGCAACTAACTTACCAACAGCTTTAGATTGCTCTACTTTATTTCCTGATGCTACAAAATCTTTTGACGAACTAGAAGCAGACGCCAATGTTTTACCTGTAGTATCATCAATAACTTGCGCATAGATACCTTTATTTGATCTGAAAACAGACAAACGAGGACGCTCAATAGATCCAGTCAGGTGTTTTCTTATTCCCTTTTTAATTCGCTCTCTGCGAGATGTTTTAATTCCTGCCATGGTTATTATTTTTTAGCTGATTTACCTGCTTTTCTTCTTAATACTTCACCTACAAACTTGACACCTTTACCTTTGTATGGTTCTGGTTTACGGAAGCTGCGGATTTTTGCTGCTATCTGTCCGATTAATTGTTTGTCTGTCGATTCCAAAGTGATAGTAGGATTTTTACCTTTCTCAGCAGTTGTTGAAACCTTAACTTCCTGTGGCAATACGAAAACAATCGGGTGAGAGAAACCTAAAGTCAACTCTAAAATATTACCGTTGTTTGATGCACGGTAACCAACACCGACTAA
This sequence comes from Sphingobacterium paucimobilis HER1398, assembly GCF_000416985.1. GTDB lineage: Bacteria > Bacteroidota > Bacteroidia > Sphingobacteriales > Sphingobacteriaceae > Sphingobacterium > Sphingobacterium paucimobilis. The sequence goes on along the minus strand of NZ_ATDL01000016.1, from coordinate 243,798 downwards.
CTCTTGAGTAGTTTTATAACCGTCTGTTACACCCACAACCATATTCTGGATTAGTGCGCGGTATAACCCGTGTAATGCTTTGTGTTTTTTCTGCTCAGTAGGACGAGAGACAACGATATTACCGTCTTCTTCTTTAACAGAAATGTCGCTATCTACTTTCTGAGTTAATTCACCTTTAGGACCTTTTACTGTTACCAGATTCTTGTCTGATACAGAAATCGATACTCCCGAAGGAATAGCGATAGGTGCTTTTCCAATTCTTGACATTTTTTTGTGTGTTTTTTCCTAGATTAATAAACGTAACATAAAACTTCACCACCAACGTTTTGTAAACGGGCTTCTTTGTCTGTCATAACTCCTTTAGAAGTTGACAAAACTGCGATACCCAAACCGTTCAAAACGCGAGGCATGTTTTCAACACTTGCATACTTTCTTAAACCAGGTTTACTCACACGTGTCAATGTGCGAATAGCCGGCACTTTGCTAATTGGGTTGTATTTCAACGCAATTTTGATAGAACCCTGAGGTCCTTCTTCTACGAATTTGTAATTAGCAATGTAACCTTTGTCAAAAAGAACTTTAGTAATTTCTTTCTTTAGGTTCGATGCAGGAATTTCAACAACCCTGTGGTTGGCCTTAATGGCATTCCTTACTCGTGTAAGGTAATCCGCTATTGGATCTGTATTCATTATATAATATAAATTGTGATAATGGTTTCAATTCCCGACCATCGGGAGAAGACCTATTATCGGTAAATAAATTTGCTTTTTATAGCCCTACTTGAACCACAACCTCTCAGTCACAGCTATCTCAAGTACACGTATTTTTCGTTAAATAACCTAATATCAACGAAAAAACCCGATAAATCCCTTATTTAAAAAGGATTTATCCGGGCAAAAGTAAGTATTTTTTTAAAACTTACCAAGAAGCTTTAGTTACTCCTGGGATTTTTCCGTCCAATGCCATCTCGCGGAAAGTCACACGAGAGATACCAAACTGACGCATATATCCTTTAGGACGTCCTGTTAGTTTACAACGGTTGTGCAATCTAACTGGTGAAGCATTCTTTGGCAATTTATCTAGTCCAGCATAATCACCGGCCTCTTTCAAAGCGGCACGTTTTGCTGCATACTTAGCTACCAATTTTTGACGCTTTAATTCGCGTGCTTTTAATCCTTCTTTAGCCATTGTTGTTCGAGTTTTGATTTTTGAATGGTAAACCGAATTGCTTTAATAACTCTAATGCTTCGATATCATTTTGAGCTGAAGTTACGAACGTAATATCCATACCTGTGATTTTATTGATTTTATCAATATTGATCTCAGGGAAAATAATTTGTTCTGTAACTCCTAAGTTATAGTTACCTCTACCGTCAAATCCTTTATCATTGATTCCACGGAAGTCGCGAATACGTGGTAGAGAAACAGCGATCAAACGATCCAAGAACTCATACATATTATTATCACGCAATGTCACGCGAGCACCAACAGGCATTCCTTTACGAAGTTTGAAGTTAGAGATATCTTTCTTCGATTTCGTAGGAACAGCTTGCTGACCAGTAATCATTGTCAATTCAGCAATAGCACTATCGATTAATTTTTTATCTGCTGTAGCAGCTCCGATACCTTGTGATACAACTATCTTCTCAAGTTTCGGAACTTGCATAATGCTTTTATACTGGAATTTTTCTTTAAGCGCAGTACGGATCTCTTCCGCATATTTCGCTTTTAATCTTGGTACGTAAGTCATTATTTAATTTCCTCCCCTGATTTTTTAGCGTAACGAACTATTTTACCATCTTCATTGACTTTACGTCCTACGCGAGTAGGCTTTCCTGTTTTAGGATCGATCAACGCTAAGTTTGAGATGTTGATAGCAGCTTCTTTCTCAATAATACCACCTTGAGGATTAGCTGCACTTGGTTTAGTGTGTTTTTTAACGATGTTAGCGCCTTCAACGACTGCTCTATTAGCATCCACTAAAATAGACAATACTTTTCCTTGAACACCTTTAGAGTTACCAGCGATAACTTTCACTAAATCACCTTTTTTGATCTTGATTTTGTGAGTTGTTTTTGTTTTTTTAATAGCCATAATTATAAAACCTCCGGTGCTAGTGATACAATTTTCATGAACTGCTTCTCACGTAATTCACGAGCAACTGGGCCGAAAATACGAGTTCCACGAGGTTCATCGTTGTTATTTAACAATACTGCAGCATTATCATCGAAACGAATGTAAGAACCATCTTTACGACGAATTTCTTTCTTAGTACGTACGACCACAGCTTTCGATACTGATCCTTTTTTTACGTTTCCTGAAGGTAAAGCGCTCTTAACGGTAACAACGATCTTATCACCGATAGATGCATAACGCTTGCGCGTTCCGCCCAATACACGGATTACTAAAACTTCTTTAGCACCGCTATTGTCAGCTACATTTAGTCTTGATTCCTGTTGTACCATGTTATTTAGCTCTTTCTAAAATTTCAACTAATCTCCAGTTCTTTGTTTTACTCAGCGGACGAGTCTCCATAATTAATACCGTGTCGCCGATACCGCAGGTATTTGTTTCGTCATGAGCTTTGAATTTAGTAGTTTTCTTAACGAACTTACCATAGATAGGGTGCTTTACTTTACGCTCTACAGCCACTACAATGGATTTATCCATTTTATCGCTAACTACTAAGCCGATTCTTGTTTTTCTTAAATTTCTTTCCATTTCGACTTAATTTTTACGCCTCAGAGGCTGTTTCAGATTTTGCTGCATTTTTACGTTTCGAAATCTCAGTGGAGATACGAGCGATATTTTTGCGAGCTGCAGTAAGAACGTTAGGGTTCTCAATAGCAGAAACAGCGTGTGCAAATTTTAACTTGTTTAAAGCAGCTTTCTCTTCTACGAGTTTAGCTGTTAAAGCTTCTGTTGTTAATTCTACGATTTCTGAATTTTTCATTTTCTTTCAGTGTTGTGTTGGGTTTTCAACGATGTTTATATTGAGCCTTGTGGGTAACGGCCACAAGGCTTAAACGGTTGACATTACCAACGATTTTTATGCTTCAACGTAATCTCTACGTATAACAAACTTAGTCTGTACCGGCAATTTTTGTGCTGCTAGACGTAAAGCTTCTTTTGCAACCTCTAAAGGCACACCTTCAGCTTCGAATAACATACGTCCTGGGCGTACTACGGCTACCCAATACTCGGGAGCACCTTTACCTTTACCCATACGTACCTCTGCAGGCTTTTTAGTAACCGGTTTATCAGGGAAGATACGGATCCATACTTGACCTTCACGTTTCATAAAACGTGTAACGGCGATACGAGCTGCCTCAATCTGACGGCTGGTGATCCATGCTTCTTCCATTGATTTGATACCGAAAGAACCGAAAGATAACTCCGCTCCACGTGAAGCGTTACCTTTCATACGGCCTTTCTGCATCTTTCTGAACTTCGTTCTTTTTGGCTGTAACATGTTCGTATTTTATTTAAATCCCGACCTTTGTCGGGACACTTTTAAATCTTCTTATTAATTAATCTCTTTTTGCTCCGCCACGGTTGTTGCCACCACGAGCTCCGCCACGATTGTTGTTGTTATCACGGCGAGGACCACGGTTGTTTCCGCCACGGTTATCGCGACGATCAGCACCGCCCTCATTACCGCCACGAGTTTTCACGTTCGAAGTTTGACCGATGTTAGGAGATAAATCACGTTTACCGTAAACCTCACCTTTACAGATCCATACTTTGATACCGATCTTACCGTAAGTAGTCAATGCTTCAGCCAATGCGTAGTCGATGTCAGCACGTAACGTATGAAGAGGAGTTCTTCCTTCTTTATACTGCTCTGTGCGCGCCATCTCTGCACCGCCTAGACGACCTGAACACATAATCTTGATACCTTCGGCTCCCATACGCATTGTAGAAGCGATAGAAGTTTTCATTGCACGACGGAATGAAATTCTTGCCTCTAGTTGCTTAGCTACACCTTCAGCTACCAATTTAGCATCAAGCTCCGGACGTTTGATCTCGAAAATATTGATTTGAACATCCTTTTTAGTCAGTTTTTTCAATTCTTCTTTGATCTTGTCTACCTCTTGACCACCTTTACCGATAACGATTCCTGGTCGCGCTGTGTGGATAGTAACCGTAACACGTTTCAGAGTTCTTTCAATAACTACTTTTGCTACGCCACCTTTAGCGATACGTACAGAAAGATACTTTCTGATTTTTTCGTCCTCAACTAATTTATCGGAATAGTTTTTTCCGCCGAACCAGTTAGAGTCCCATCCTTTGATGATACCTAATCTGCTACCAATTGGATTTGCTTTTTGTCCCATTCTTATTAATAAATTAGTTGTTTACGTTATTTAAACTATCTACTACCAAAGTTACGTGGTTAGAACGCTTACGGATTCTATATCCACGTCCTTGTGGAGCTGGGCGTAATCTTTTCAATTGACGTCCACCGCCTACAGATACTTCCTTTACGAACAAAGCGCTGTCTGCAACTGAAGAACCTTCGTTTGCAGCTTCCCAGTTTTTAATTGCTGATAATAACAATTTCTCAACACGAGCAGCAGCTTCTTTACCTGTATGCTTAAGAATATAAAGAGCGTTTTCTACTTTCTCACCACGGATAAGATCCACTACTAAACGCATCTTACGAGGTGAAGTAGGGCAATTCAATAACTTGGCAGTAGAAGCTCCTCCTACTTGAGCCTTTTCCTGCTCTTTGCGCTGTCTAATTAAGACAGATTTTTTGAGTTTTTTTGTTGCTTCCATTACCTATTATTTTTTCTTTTCTGCGTGGCCTTTGAATGTACGCGTAGGCGCAAATTCACCAAGCTTGTGACCGACCATATTTTCTGTTACATATACAGGGATAAATTTATTCCCGTTGTGCACTGCGAAGGTATGGCCAACGAAATCAGGAGAAATCATTGATCTACGAGACCAAGTCTTAATTACTGATTTTTTGTTTGATTCATTCTGAGAAAGAACTTTTCTTTCTAAGTTGTGATCGATATAAGGACCTTTTTTAATTGAACGAGCCATTATTTTTTCCTTCTTTCAATGATGTAACGATTCGATGTTTTCTTCTTGTAGCGTGTTTTGTAACCTTTAGCCAACACACCTGTACGTGAACGAGGTTGACCTCCAGAAGTACGGCCTTCACCACCACCCATTGGGTGATCGACAGGGTTCATTGCAACACCACGAACGCGAGGACGACGACCTAACCAACGTTTACGACCAGCTTTACCTAATACTTCGTGCTGTCTCTCTGCATTCGATACCGAACCGATAGTAGCCACACAAGTCAATAAGATCATACGAGTCTCGCCAGAAGGCAATTTGATAATAGCGTATTTACCATCACGAGCAGACAACTGCGCGTACGTACCAGCCGAACGAGCGATTGATCCACCTTGTCCTGGGTTCAATTCGATATTGTGAATGATAGAACCCAAAGGCATATTTGCTAATGGTAAAGTGTTACCTACTTCAGGAGCAACTTTCTCACCAGCAATAACAGTCATACCAACTTGTAATCCCGTAGGAGCGATGATGTAACGTTTCTCACCATCAGCGTAGTGCAATAATGCGATACGCGCTGTACGGTTTGGATCGTACTCAATAGTAGCTACTGTTGCAGGAATTTCTTTTTTATCGCGTTTGAAATCTATAATACGGTAAACTTTCTTATGTCCACCACCGATATAACGCATAGTCATTTTACCGGATTTATTACGACCGCCCGATCTTTTGTTACTTCCTACTACCAATGACTTTTCAGGAACATTTGTAGTAACGTCAGAATAGTTTGCACCTACTCTGAAACGAGTACCAGGGGTTACCGGTTTGAATCTTTTAACTGCCATCTCTAATTATATAACGCTGTAAAAGTCAATAGTTTCACCGTCTTGAATCGTGATGACGGCCTTTTTATATTTAGGAGCTCTTCCAGATACAAAGCCAGCTTTAGTATAACGGCTTTTAGCTTTTCCAGCAACAACAGAAGTATTTACTGCAACTACAGTCACACCGAACATCTCTTGAATAGCTGTTTTAATCTGAATTTTGTTTGCTCTATGATCTACTTTGAAAGCATAACGGTTTAATTTCTCCGTTAATAATGAAGCTTTCTCAGTTAAGATAGGTTTTTTAATAATTTCCATATTACTTAGCTAATGCTTCCTCCAAAGTTTTAACAGAATCTGCAGTCAACAATAATTTAGTAGCATTCAATACATCATATGTATTCAAATCAGAAGCTACTACAACTTTTGCTTTCTTCAAGTTTCTGCTTGATAAATAAACATTGTTATCATATGCTGGCAAAACCAATAATGTTTTTTCGTCAGCTATGTTTAATGCGTTTACTAAAGACACATAGTTTTTAGTTTTGATAGTATCGAAACTAACTGTATCTAAAACAACTACATTGTTCTCTTGTGCTTTGTACGACAATGCCGATTTACGTGCTAGTTGCTTCAATTTTTTGTTCAATTTAAAGCTGTAGTCACGAGGTTGAGGACCGAATACACGACCACCACCATTAAACAATGGAGATTTGATAGAGCCCGCACGAGCACCACCAGTACCTTTTTGTTTGTGTAATTTACGAGTAGAACCCGCAATCTCATTACGTTGTTTTGACTTGTGCGTTCCTTGACGTTGATTTGCTAAGTACTGCTTAACATCTAAGTAGATCGCATGGTCGTTTGGCGTTACACCAAATACTGATTCAGGAAGTTGCACCTTGGCACCTGTTTCTTTACCTGATAAATTTAATACGTTAACTTCCATCTCTACTATTTGTCTACGATTACATAAGAACCTTTAGCTCCAGGGATGGAACCACTAACAACGATTAGGTTTTGTTCAGCGTAAACTTTCAAAACCTGTAAGTTCTGAACTTTCACTCTGTCTCCACCTGTACGACCCGCCATGCGCATTCCTTTGAATACACGTGAAGGCCATGAAGCCGCACCAATAGAACCTGGAGCACGTAGCCTGTTGTGCTGACCGTGAGTCGCACCACCTACACCACCAAATCCGTGACGCTTCATTACACCCTGAAATCCTTTTCCTTTAGAAGTACCGACTACATCAACGTACTCGCCTTCCTCGAATAAAGTTACATCCACGATGTCACCTAGTTCCTTCTCAACTTCAAAAGTTTTGAACTCAACTAGTTTACGCTTAGGAGTCACTCCTGCTTTTGCAAAGTGTCCTTTTAAAGGAGCTGTCGTGTTCTTCTCCTTGGCATCATCATAGCCAAGCTGAATAGCAGCATAACCGTCCTTCTCTACCGTACGTATCTGCGTTACCACGCACGGCCCAGCCTCGATTACTGTACATGGGATATTCTTCCCATCAGCGTTGAACAGGCTGGTCATTCCTACTTTTTTACCAATAATTCCTGACATGTTATAAATTAAATTAATTAAAGTCCATCGAAGCAGTAGGGCTTCGCTCAAGACACAATTTCCCCAATAAGGGACTGCAAAGGTAAAAAGTTTTTTATAACTATCAAATAGTTAATGTATTATTTTTTTTATTTTTAACAAAACACTTCCCCTCCTGGCAATTGATCATTTTTCAAATAACCGTGGAAATATTATAATTCAAGTAAAATCGTGTTATATTTGTTATTAATAAAAAAATCAAACTTATGAAAAAAAATTTTTTACTATCAACAGCGTTATTCCTATTTGGGCTAGGTTCTGTTGTTGCTCAAACAGACAACGACAAAAAATGGACTATTAAAGGAGAAAACACATTTTTAATAAACCAAAGCACATTCTCAAATTGGGCGGCGGGAGGAATAAACTCCTTTGCAGGAAACCTAGTGTTAAACTATGACTTCAACTACAAAAAAGACAAATGGAGCTGGGATAACAAAGTTTTAGCTGCCTACGGTCAAACATTTCAAAAAGAAACCGATTGGAGAAAAAATGATGACCGCTTTGTTTACAACTCACTGGTTGGCCACAAAATGAGTGAAAAGATGCTTTATACTTTCTTCACAAATTTCAACACCCAATTTGCAAAAGGCTATAAGTACAATGCCGACGGTACTGACAAATTATTGTCTGCAGGCTTTGCTCCAGCTTACCTCAGTTTCGGACCAGGTATTGCCTACAAAGAATCGGACAATTTCAGAATAAACGTATCGCCTGCAGCAGCACGTTTTGTATTCGTGACCAACAAAGATATAGACGAAACACTCTATGGCCTTGATGCTGGAAAAAAATCCCGCTTCGAATTCGGAGCATCTCTAGATGCATACTATAAAGTAGATATCATGGAGAATATCGCATTTGAAAACATCTTAAAACTGTATTCCAATTACAAGGAAGATCCACAGAATGTGGACGTGGATTACACGGCCAATCTTTTCATGAAGGTCAATAAGTTCATAAACGTCAATGCAGGGGTACAATTGGTTTATGACGACAACACCAAAGTTCCAATCTTCGAGAACAATGTGCAGACAGGAACAGGAGCTAGACTACAAGTAAAGCAGATTCTAGGAGCTGGCGTGACTTATAAATTCTAAGCCACGAAAACACCGTCAATAAAAAGAATGGCCTAGTTTGTACTAGGCCATTCCTATATAAAGCACAACCTGATGAACCCGCTATGCTCCTTTAGATTATTTATTGTTGCAAAAGCTTAATACTGCCCTGTATTTAACATCACCAAGGTACAAGCTTCAATCACCTCTATCCCTCGCTCCTTCAGTTGGGTGGCCAACTCAGGATTTTCTGAACCAGGATTAAAAATTACGCGATGGGGGTTCGTAGCTAAGATATATTCATAATATGGCGCTTGATTTTTCGGACCAACATACATTGTTACTGTATCAATATCCGTATGAACGACTTCTGCTGGCTCAATTGCCACTCCGGCAACATCCCCCTTCTTACGCCCAACGTTCACTATTGGATATCCTTTTCTTACAAGCTTATTTGCTACAAGATAAGAATATCTAGCAGAATTGGTGCTTGCCCCCAAAATCAAGGTTTTTTTCATAATATGTTGTCTATATATTTAATGTTCTACAAAACCACCGTTTGCATCATAAGCATTCTGTCTCAAAATAGGCATTTCCAAAATTTTATACAAGCCATCAAGATTATTTAAACTCCCATTAACCATATTTGACAACAATACTATAGTCACATCATTGGTTAAATCCCGCACATACAGATTTTTAAATCCATGCCACCAACCTGTATGGTACACAATCTGATTTCCATTCGTAGAAAATGTACGCCATCCATATCCGTAGCTAAACACGCCTCTTTTGGCATCCGAACGTGGCACATAAGCGGAATCAAGCAACTCTTTCCCTAACAGTCTTCCCTCTTTAAGAGCAAGATCCAACAGATACATATCCTGGACCGTACTATAAATTCCCTTGTCGCCCAGAGGACCGTCTAAATAATCCTGGACCACAGACCTTCTCCAGACTTTATCATGTCCTATAACATCCGTAGGGATCTTATCGTATTTTACTCGAGACAGTGCCGCAGTATTTTTCATACCGGCAGGTTTAAAAACATGCTCTTCCATATACGTAGCAAAATCTTGTCCGGAAACCTTTTCCACGATAGCCCCAAGAATCATGTAATTTGAATTGTTATAATGAAAGCGACCATCAGGCTTACCATACCTCGCCGGCTTATGCTCTATCATCAAATTAATCGCTTCCATGTTAGACATGCCTTTTTTTCTATCGGGCCATATTTTATCTACAAAATATACATAGTTGGGTAACCCCGAACGGTGCGTTAACAGTTGCTCTACCGTCACTCCCTCATAAGGAAATCCCGGAAAGAAATCACTGACAAGTTGATCCAACTTCAGTTTACCAGCTTCAACCAGCTGTAATACAGCGAGGCCTGTCATAGGCTTTGAAACAGAAGCCAATTCAAACTTCGACCTTATCTTCAAGCTATCCTTATGTAGATAATCAGCCCAACCGAATGAATTCTGATACAGTATTTTACCTTTTTTAGCTACAAGAACATTTCCATTAAAACCAGAAGTAAGATGCAGTTTCTTCATAAAAGCATCAATTTCCGCATTCCCTTCACTCGGATTATAGGAGAGTGCTATACTGTCTAATTCGGACTGCTTTTTTTGGACTTCTTGTTGCTTTTGTTCAGCACTTGAACAAGAAAAAAGAATAATTAAGAATACAAGGTTTAGTAGCTTAGACAGAAAAAATCTCACGGGCAATTCATTTATTAACACAAAATTAAATATAGGCAAATAAGCAGAAAAAGCCAATATCCTATCCAAAAAAGGTATAAAAACCGGTCAAAAAAAAAGGAAAGTATCTAAAAAGATACTTTCCTTCTCCTGACCCATAAAGGTCGTGAAATATATTTCCGTTAGGCCAACAAACGAATTGGAGCTTCTAACAGTCCTTTCAATGTTTGTAAAAACTGGGCTCCACTTGCACCGTCCACAACACGATGGTCGCAACCTAATGTCAACTTCATAACGTTTCCAGGGACAACCGCTCCGTTTTTAACAACCGGAATCTGTTGAATAGCACCTACCGACAAGATCGCTCCGTCAGGTGAGTTGATGATTGATGTAAATTCATCAATACCAAACATACCTAAGTTAGATACAGTGAAAGTAGAACCTTCCCAATCCGCTGGAGTTAATTTTTTAGATTTAGCTTTTCCTGCGAAATCTTTCACCTCTGCAGAGATGTGAGACAACGTCTTACCATCGGCAAAACGAACAACAGGAACTAGTAAACCGTCTTCAACAGCCATAGCTACACCAATATTCGTATGCTCATTGAATCTGATTTTATCACCTTGCCACGAAGAATTCACCGCTGGGTGCTTTTTCAATGAAGCTGCGACAGCTTTGATAACCATATCATTGAAAGATACTTTTACAGGAGCTACTTCATTGATCTGTGCACGAGCTGCGATAGCATTATCCATATCGATACTTACAGTCAGATAGAAATGTGGTGCTGTAAACAAAGACTCTCCTAAACGACGAGCGATCGTTTTACGCATTTGCGACACATTTACTTCTGTATATCTTTCCTCTCCCACAACTGTAGGTAAGCTGATACCTTTTGATTCAGTCGCTGGTGCAGCTGTAGATTTAGCCGCAGGAACGAAGTTCTCTACGTCTTTCTTTACGATACGACCGCCATCAGCAGATCCCTTAACATCATTCAGATTGATTCCTTTTTCTTTAGCAATCTTACGAGCCAAAGGAGAAGCTTTCACTCTTGAATCATCATTGTTGCTAGAAGCCGTATTAGCTGCCGCAACTGGTGCGCTATCCGCAGCAGCTACAGGAGCTACTTCTGCTTTTGCTTCCGCTTTCGCTGCCGCAGGTTTTTGATTCAAAAGAGGGGTAACGTCTGTTCCCGCAGGGCCAACAATAGCTATAATATCGTTCACTTTAGCGGCCTGTCCAGCTTCAACGCCGACATACAACAATGTACCTTCTGCATACGCAGTAACCTCCATTGTTGCCTTATCAGTCTCAACATCTGCAATTGCATCATCAGACTTAATCGTATCACCTACTTTAAAGTTCCACTGCGCAATTACTCCTTCCGTCATTGTATCACTCAACAGAGGCATAGTGATAACTGTACAATCTAAATCTTCTGCAGTAACATTGCTACCTGTAGATTCCTCTGTTGCTACTTCCTCTGTTTTATCACTTGCCTTCTCTTCTTCTTTCTTTTCAGGAGCTGAAGCTGCGCCGTCCAATAGAGCTTTATAGTCTTCACCTTCCTCACCCAGCACAGCGATTACAGCATCGACAGCTACGGCTTCACCTTCTTTTGGCCCTATATAGAGTAAAGTTCCTTCTTGATAGGACTCAAAGTCCATTGTTGCTTTATCTGTTTCGATCTCAGCAACAAGATCTCCCGCATTTACTTTGTCACCAACTTTTTTGTGCCACTTAGCAATCACCCCTTCTGTCATGGTGTCGCTCATTTTCGGCATTTTTACTACTTCAGCCATGTATTATAGTAAATTATATCTTATAACAATTCAAACAAAACAGTGATTTATTAATCCATCACAAATGGATAATCCTCTTGCACGTAGATATCTTTATACAACTCATCTACGGTAGGATATGGAGACTCTTCTGCAAACTTAACAGAATCTTCGACAGTCTTCTTAACTTCAGCCTCTACTGCAGCGAACCATGCATCATCGGCATAACCATTCTCCAGTATAGCATGTTTAGTGCTGAACAAAGGATCCTTTCCTTTATATTCTTCCAATTCTTCTTTGGTACGATATTTTGCAGGATCGGACATAGAGTGTCCTTTATAACGATACGTACGGATTTCAAGAAATGTAGGTCCTTCACCAGCACGAGCACGTTGCACAGCTTCGTCCATAGCATTATGAACAGCAACCGGATCCATACCATCGACTGGCATACTCGGCATATCAAATCCCAAACCAATCTTATAGATATCTTCCATATTGGTTGTACGTTTTACAGAAGTACCCATTGCATAACCATTGTTCTCACAAACAAAGATCACAGGCAGCTTCCACAACATAGCCATATTGAAAGTCTCATTCAAGGCTCCCTGACGTACTGCACCATCTCCCATAAAACAAACATTAACATTGTCTTTTCCAAGATACTGCTCAGCAAAAGCTATACCAGCACCTAGAGGGATCTGTCCCCCCACGATACCATGTCCGCCCATCATACCATGCTCTTTGGAGAAAAAGTGCATTGACCCTCCTTTTCCTTTGGAGCAACCTGTACTCTTACCATACAATTCAGCCATACATGCATCCGCAGAAACGCCCTTTGCTAAAGCATGAGCATGATCACGGTAAGAAGTGATAACTGTATCCTCTTGTCTTGTCGCCGAAATTGTACCAGCCACTACCGCTTCCTGTCCAATGTATAAATGACAAAAACCACGGATTTTTTGTTGTCCGTACAATTGTCCAGCTTTCTCTTCAAATTTACGCATGAGTAGCATAGATTTATACCACTCGAGATATGTTTCTTTTGTTATAGGTGTTGAACTCATTTTATAAAGTCTGTTTCTTACTTAACCGATTACAAATCTAATAATTTATATCGACAAAAAGTATATTTTTTACCGCTTAGCCCCTCATCATTTCGATAAGTGTCGACAATTTTACTTTAATCTGTTCTCCGGATTCCATATTCTTCAAAGTCAGCAAACCGGACTCTACTTCCTCTTCCCCCACCAGTAGAACAAACGGAATTCCTTTAGCGTCAGCATAGCTCATCTGCTTTTTCAACTTGGCTGCGACAGGATATAATTCCACAGCGATTCCCTCCTTACGTAGACTAGTCAATAAAGAGATTGTATAAGATTCAAGCGTCTTATCAAAATTAGAGATAAGAATCTTCGAGCTCACAACTGTGGCCTCTGGAAAAAGACTAAGCTCTTCCAACACATCATAGATTCGATCTGCACCAAAAGACACTCCTACACCTGTCAACCCCTTCAAACCAAACATCCCTGTAAGATCGTCATATCGACCACCGCCACCAATACTTCCCATAGCTACTTCGTTGGTCTTTACCTCAAAAATACAACCAGTATAATAGTTTAATCCACGAGCCAATGTAATATCCACCTCGACCTCACGCTCCAACAACGTCTCGTCAACTTTAAAAGCATCTATATAAGCAAATACCGTCTCTATTTCTGCAATCCCCTGCATTCCTTTTTCTGACGAAGCCAAGACTTTCTTGAGACTCTCCAACTTCTCTAGATTAGTACCTCCCAATAAGACAATCGGCTTCAACAACTCTAAATCCTCCTCGGTAAATCCCCTTTCCAACAATTCTTTGTTAACCCCCTCCAGACCGATTTTATCCAACTTATCGATAGCCACCGTCATATCAACAATCAGCTCTGGTTTCCCAAGAATTTCAGCAATACCTGTCAGGATTTTACGATTATTGATCTTAATTGTAAAATCCTTCAATCCCAGTTCCTTCAATGCCTCCCAATAAATCAAAACAAATTCCGCTTCATTCAGCAGACTATCCGACCCCACGACATCCACGTCACACTGATAGAACTCACGATAGCGTCCTCTCTGAGGCCTATCGGCTCGCCACACTGGCTGAATCTGAAAACGCTTGAACGGAAGTGCGATATCATTTTGATGCATCACCACATACCTAGCAAAAGGAACCGTCAGATCATAACGAAGTGCCTTTTCTGAAATATGAGGAATCAACTTATTTGAATTTCTTTCGTTCCACGCTTCGTTCGATACCTTCGAAAGGTAGTCACCAGAATTTAAAATCTTAAAAATAAGCTTGTCCCCCTCGTCACCGTATTTTCCAGTCAGCGTTGCTAAGTTTTCAAACGAAGGCGTCTGAATCTCGCTATAACCGTATTTTCTGAAAATACGCTTGAGAGTATTGAATATAAAGTTTCTCCTTTCCATTTCAAGAGGAGAAAAGTCTCTAGTACCTTTTGCTAAAGATGGTTTAACTATTGCCATAGAGCAAAGGTAATACAACAGAATGAATAAGGAAAGAATGCCAGACGGTTTCTAGGCAATTTCAATAATTTTCAGATATTCACAAGCCCGCTCGGCAGCGAGTTTCTCCGCACTTTTTTTATTAAAGTCACGACCTAAGCCACAAGCCTCACCATTGACAAGCACTTCTATGCTAAACATCTTGGACGACTCACCTTCGGGATTATCGACAGGTACAAATGTCACTTCCTTACCCTCGTGTTGACACCATTCGATAAGGCGACTTTTGAAATTTGTCTCCGTATTTTCCAGCGTATGAATATCAACATGGGGTTTAATAATACGCATCAATAAAAACTCACGCGTGAACTGATACCCTTTATCCAAATAGACAGCACCTACAAGAGCCTCAAAAGCATCCCCCAATAGCGAACCTTGCTTATTCGGATAAGATATCATTCGCGAGTCATACTGGATTAACTTATCAAAACCCAGCTTTCTAGATAATTGGTTGAGATTAGCTCGGGATACGATTTTTGATCTCATCTCTGTAAGGAATCCTTCATCTTTATACGGATACAGTTTAAACAGCAATTCCGCAACAACAGATCCAAGAACAGCATCTCCCAGAAATTCCATCCGTTCATTACTATTTTTCACCCCCTCTTTGATCTGTTTCGCCACGGATTTGTGTCGAAAAGCCATCTGATAGAGTTTGAGATTACCTGGTACAAATCCAAGGATATTCTTCAGCTTTTTAAAATCAGCTCGATGAGGAGAAAAGTATAATTTATAAATTCTTAGCGACATAAGTATTCACGAAAAGCGTAACTTTCACGAACTAACATGCGGAAGGCACCACTTAGCATCATCAAAAATAACAAGATATTCTCAAAGTTCCCTTAACAAAAATCCATCTACATCTATAGAAAAATAGGTAGCTTTTACAAACTACCTATCCATCTCTTACTTTACCATTTAGACATTGATTAAGCTTGGTACTTTTTAAATATCACCGAAGCGTTATGCCCACCAAAACCAAATGTATTGCTCAAAGCAGCGTTAACAACACGCTTTTGAGCTATATTAAACGTAAAATTCAAACGATTGTCAATCTCC
Source organism: Sphingobacterium paucimobilis HER1398 (assembly GCF_000416985.1). GTDB lineage: Bacteria > Bacteroidota > Bacteroidia > Sphingobacteriales > Sphingobacteriaceae > Sphingobacterium > Sphingobacterium paucimobilis. Next base: position 228,160 of record NZ_ATDL01000016.1, on the reverse strand, counting down.
GGATCATCCGTAAAATGATTGATAGTAGGAGGCACAATATCATTTTTGACAGCCAATATAGATGCTATTCCTTCGACAGCTCCAGCAGCTCCCAACAGATGCCCTGTCATAGATTTTGTAGAACTAATGTTCAAACGGTAAGCACTCTCACCAAAAAGATCTACAATTGCTTTTGTTTCACTTATATCTCCTACTGGTGTTGACGTACCATGCACATTGATATAGTCGACATCCGAAAACTGAAGCCCAGCATCTTTAATCGCCATAGTCATTGCCAACTTTGCACCAAGCCCCTCAGGATGTGATGCAGTAATATGATGGGCATCAGCACTCATACCTCCGCCAACAATCTCAGCATAAATTTTAGCACCACGCGCTAACGCATGCTCCAAACTCTCTAAAATAATTGCTCCTGATCCTTCTCCTGACACAAAACCGTCTCTATCCTTATCGAAAGGTCTAGAAGCCGTCTTGGGATCATCATTACGAGTTGACAAAGCATGCATCGCATTAAATCCGCCTATCCCTGCTTCATTGATCGTAGCCTCCGAACCACCTGTAATGATAATATCAGCTCTCCCCATACGAATATAAGTAAAAGCATCAATCATTGCATTCGTTGCAGATGCACATGCAGAAACAGCCGAAAAGTTAGGACCGCGCAACCCATGTCGCATAGAAATATGTCCAGGAGCGATATCGACCAACATTTTTGGGATAAAAAAAGGATTGAAACGTGGCGTTCCATCTCCCTTAGAATAGTTAGCGACCTCCTCTGTAAAAGTGGTCAGACCGCCTATTCCTGATCCCCATATCACTCCGATACGGTTTCTATCCAATTTATCAAATTCCAATCCAGCATCCTTCACCGCCTCATCAGTAGAAGCAATGGCAAACTGAACGAAAGGATCTACCTTACGAGCCTCTTTACGATCCATAAAATCATGTGGATCAAACCCCTTCACCTCGCAGGCAAATTGCGTTTTAAATTTTGACGCATCAAAATGCGTAATAGGAGCAGCACCACTTACACCATTAATCAATCCCTCCCAATAAGCTTGGACGGTATTACCTAGCGGTGTAAGTGCGCCTAATCCTGTTACAACTACTCTCTTAAGCTCCATTTATATCTTTAGCCTAATACAATTAGTTAGTTAACGTTTTTTTCTAAATAAGCGATTGCTTGACCTACAGTACTGATGTTTTCAGCTTGGTCATCAGGAATTGCAACGTTAAATTCTTTTTCGAATTCCATGATCAACTCAACTGTATCAAGTGAGTCTGCACCTAAATCATTCGTGAAAGAAGCTTCTAGTGTCACTTCATTTTCATCTACACCTAACTTTTCAACGATAATTGCTTTTACTCTTGATGCGATATCTGACATGATTTTATAGTTTAATTGTTTAATAAATCTGTGCAAAGAAAAATAAATTTCACCAAAAATCAAACCTTTTTAATTTTTAGGTGACAAATAATGAGCAACCAAGCTCATTTAGTGCATTATAGCCCCATAAAGAAACACAACTCAATAATACTAAAAGTAATATTGAATCACAAAAAAACTTTCATTTAATACAAATTTTACATCAGATGCCTATAAAAACACACGCATAAGTTGTACTTTCGTAAATATATCATAGAAACTTTAAAGTTGAATAAAATCACCTTCAAATTAGATATTGACTTTGACCTTGAGCTTGACTTTATTTTAGTAGGCATTAGCTCCTCTTTCCGGGACTATAGACTATGCCATTTTATAAATAAACACACAGGTCTGGCGTTTATCTATGGTAAAGAATCTCCAATAGACCACAACGGCAACCTAAAAACTAAGCCACAAGAAGAATTGGACTTTCATATAATCCAAGACAAATCAAAAGGAAAAAAAGAAACAACACATCACTATCAGATGTACAGGTATTGTTGTGATTCGTTTGACTTCGAGTATTATCTTATCAACAATAAAAGCCTCGAGAATGGTCTTCTGATACCAGAAGCACCCAATTTTGATTATTTTATGATCATCAAACACTATATAGACGAGGAAGACTTAGACAACTTGATAGACAATTTGAAATCCATCAATGAAATCATGTTAGTGAAAGAAATTGATCCAACAATATTGAAATCTAAAGAAAATCTGATATTTTAGCGAATTCTTTAGAGTGTGTAAGATTTACACCCTTCAGATGGATAGATTAGCCATAATCATCTGTTTACACTGAAATTAAATCAGAAACAGAAAAAAAATAGAATAACAACAATATGAAAAAGATTCAAAAGAGAACCAAAATAGTAGCGACACTAGGTCCTGCATCGTCCAATATAGAAATATTGACCAGTATGATTGCCAAAGGTGTAGATGTATGCAGATTGAACTTCTCTCACGGCAGCCAGGCCGACCATCTTCAAGTCATCAACACCATCAATGAAATAAACGCAAAGCACTCTTTCAACGTGAGTATATTAGCCGATTTACAAGGTCCTAAAATACGCATCGGTAAGATGAAAGAAGGTGGAGCCATCCTAATCAATGGTTCGACAGTTGAAATGACGACAAACGAGCTAATTGGTGATGAAAAACAAATCTATATCACTTATGAAAATTTCCCTAACGATGTTAAGGAAAACGAAATCATACTCCTTGATGACGGGAAATTGCAACTACGTGTCCTCTCGACCAACCACAAAGACACTGTCGTCTGCGAAGTTGTACATGGTGGTATTTTGACTTCTCGCAAAGGCGTAAACTTACCCAACACAAAGGTATCTATCCCTTCATTAACAGAAGAAGATTTAGACAATCTAAACTTTGCTTTAGATCATGGTGCCGATTGGATTGCAATGTCATTTGTACGTTCGGCAGAAGACATCGAACAATGTAAAGAGATCATAGCGGCTAAAGGAAGTCATGCAAAAATAATTGCAAAAATTGAAAAGCCTGAGGCCATCGAAAATATTGATGCTATCATCAATGCCACAGATGCTGTAATGGTAGCCCGTGGAGACCTTGGTGTGGAGATGCCAATGGAAGAAGTACCTGGCCTACAAAAGATAATTGTACAGAAGTGTCGCAACCTCTCAAAGCCAGTAATTATTGCTACTCAGATGCTAGAAAGCATGATCACCACACCACGTCCTACTCGTGCCGAAGTTAATGACGTAGCCAATTCCGTATTGGATGGAGCAGACGCCGTAATGTTGAGCGGTGAGACATCTGTGGGTGAGTTCCCTGAAATTGTTATCGAGACAATGGCAAAGGTAATTACACATGTCGAGTCAACCTCTTACCCGTACTATAGCGAAAAAGTAGACGCATTTATAGAAGTAAACAAAATTCCAGATGCCATCTGTGGATCATCCATATTTTTAGCAGAAAAAACCAAAGCTTCGGCAATTGCAGTAATGACTGCATCCGGCTACACCGCTTTTGAAATCTCCAGCTACAGACCCAATGCAGACATCTACGTATTTACGGGCAATAAAAATCTATTGAGACAACTCAGCCTATTGTGGGGAGTAAAAACCTTCATGTACGAAAAATACGAAAGTACAGATGGTACCATCCAAGATGTCAACGAACTTTTAAAGTCTCGTCAACTAGTAGAAAAGGGACAAATAGTAATCAACACTGCCTCGACACCTTTACACGAAAAAGGCAAAACAAATACGATTAGAGTTTCAGAGGTAAATTAATCGACCTTAGACCATACATTAATAAGAAAAGGGGCGGTAATATTATTACCGCCCCTTTTCTTATTGTCAATTTAAATTAATCACTTTATACGCAAATGCGTTGTTTTCAGACGGGGAATAGATTTTTGATCATCTTCCATTTTATCCAACTGCTCAGTCCCAGGCATTGCGGCACAGTTTTTTCCAGAAAGCCGCACTACAGGCATTCTCGAAGTCGACACACCCTCTTCCGGACTTTTATACGCGTTAGGAATCTCAACTGGTCTTAGACCGTAATTTCTCAACAAAGAGTCAGTTCCGTTCACTTTGAATGTATCAATTTTCGGAATATTGAATTCAAAATCAGGCACACAACATCTATAACCTTTTTTAGCTTTCTTCTCAGGAACTACCTCTTGTGCCCACACCAAGCCGGACATTAACATAAAAAAAGAAAAACTAAAACCTATTCTTTTCACTATATTAGAATTCATATTTTTCATAATCAATAAAAAAGAAAATGTATGAACCATACATACACCCATATTTTAATAAAAATACAAATATTATCAACAATACCACCTCCTCTAATTCCTTAAACCGCTGTTAAATAGTGTTAAAGAGAACTTCAAGGTATAATACATTACTATTTTTGTAACAATGAAGAAAAAAAGCATCTCACTGATTATAGGTTTAATGTCTATTGCCCTACTTGGCGTAGTGGCCATGCAATACTATTTCATCCGGGAGACCTACAAACAGAAATCCATTCTTTTTGACGAAGCAATCAACACTTCATTAGCCAAAGTCGCTGCAGAGATTGAAAAGAGTGAGATGTCCAATAACATTGAATTCATAACTCGAGCCAACCAAGAAAAGCACGAGGCCGAGCAGAAAAAGCAAAGAATGCTTGCAGAACAGCTGCGTATACAGCGACAAATAGAAAAACTACGGTTAAAACAGGTTGACGTTGAAAACATATTTAGAGAAGAAGACGAAAAGCTAAAAGCAATTTTTGCCAATATCACCTATATTGAAAACTGGTTCTACGAAACCTATTTCCGTAAACGTCAAAACCAGCGATATATAGACATCAGCCTTGTTCAAGAGCGCATTCCAGGAACTTCTCTAGCACAGAGTTTTGTTGTCGTATCTGCTACTCAGGAACTGCCACGCGTCAGTGCAAAAGATGACTCCGTTCGATATGTGGTCTCCACTATCGATGGTCTAGGCATCGTGCGTGACTATAGGATTGCGACCTTACCACCCAAAGCAGATGCAAAGATTGCTTTTGAACTTATGGAACTCCGATCACAATTAGAAACACTCAACAGAGAGTTTCTAGCGGACAAGAAAAACGCATTGGCAGGAGCAGAAAATGCATTCGACACCCTCGCCATTTTAGGAGGAAAGAAAGTTGGCGTTGTCGAAGACTTCGCCCTAAGTATACAGCTTTCCAATAGACCGCTTGAGCAGCGCGTAAACCAGGGTCAGGTTCAAAAGCTACTTCAGGAAGAACTCCAATCTCGGGGTATCAATTCGCCATTCAATATCGAGATCAGAGATCGCTCCAGAATCATATATCATAGTCCTGACGCAGAGACCCTTGCCGCAACAAACAAGTCCCCACGTTATACCACAGCCTTGTTTAAAGGGGATTACGGCGAGCAACCTACCGGACGCCTGAGCATATATTTTCCAAATAAAAAAAGGGTTATCGTAGACAATATGAGCTACCTCATAATCCCCACACTTACCCTATTTGCCTTACTTATTGGTTGTTTTGCCTACACGCTATCGATCATCTTCAAGCAGAAGAAAATTTCAGAAATGAAAACAGACTTTATCAACAATATGACTCACGAGTTCAAAACTCCAGTGGCGACTATTATGATTGCAAGTGAATCTCTGAGAGATCCCGAAATAGCATCAAACGAACAACGCGTAAATAAACTAGCAAATATTATATACGACGAAAATGTACGACTAGGCAGTCACATCGAACGCGTGCTCAATATAGCTAAACTAGAAAAAGAGAACCTAAGAATAGAGCGCACTGAAGTCCAGGTCAACTCCTTACTGGAAGGCGTATTGGACAGCATGCAATTGCAACTGCAAAAAGCTCAGGGAAAAATCAAAGCTGACCTATCGGCCACTAAAGACTTAGTCATTGGAGACGAATTGCATCTTTCTAATGTATTCTTTAACTTAGTTGACAATGCGATAAAATACAGCCCGAATTCTCCAGAGATACAAGTAAAAAGCCACAACTCGAAAGAAAACATCATAATATCAATTTCTGACAAGGGAATGGGCATGACAAAAGAACAACAAGAAAAAATATTTGACCAATTCTACCGAATTCCTACAGGCAATTTACATAACGTAAAAGGTTTTGGACTGGGATTAAGTTATGTCCATGATATCATTAAGAGGTTAGATGGAAAAATTCAGGTAAAAAGCGAAAAAGATAGAGGCACAACTTTTGAGATAACATTACCATTAAAATCAAAAGACATCGATAACTCATAAACAAAGACAACAAACCACTATGCAAAAGATATTATTAGCAGAAGATGACCCTAATCTAGGTGAACTCTTAAAAGACTACCTAGAATTAAAAGGAAAATACGAAGTAGTTCTTTGCCAAGATGGAGAGCAAGCATTAGAGCAGTTTCGAAAAGACAATTTCGATCTTTGTATTTTCGATGTCATGATGCCTAGAAAAGATGGGTTCACATTAGGAAAAGAAATCAGGAAAATAAATCAGACCATCCCCATTATTTTTGCCACGGCCAAAGGAATGATGGAAGACAAAACCCAAGCCTTTGAATTGGGAGGAGACGACTATATAACAAAGCCATTTCGTGTCGAAGAACTTTTACTACGTATTAACGCTTTGCTCAAACGAGTATCTAAAGACAAAGAAGAAGAACTTGCAGACAAATTTGAAATTGGCGGGTATTTTTTTGATTATACCAGTCAGATTATATCCTACAAAGGGCAACAGCAAAAACTATCGACCAAAGAAGCAGAATTGCTACGTCTACTCTGCTTAAAAAAGAACGATGTTCTCACACGCGAGGAAGCTCTCATCAAGATCTGGCATGATGACAACTACTTTACTGGTCGCAGTATGGATGTTTTTTTAAGTAAGCTTAGAAAGTATCTTAAAGAAGACCCTAATGTAGAGATTGTCAATGTCCATGGTAAAGGATACAAACTGCTCGTGAGCTAAAATCGTATAACCTCAAGAACAAAGAAAGACGAAAACGAATCTGTTTTTGTCTTTTTTTTTGTAATATCAATTCTTCTCTTTAATTTAGCAGCGCTTATAGAGAAAGGCAGAGGGACTAGACCCGATGAAGCCTTAGCAACCTGTCCCTTGACAAGGTGCTAAATTCTATCCGCCAGCTGGCGGAAAAGATAAGCCGAAGTTTCTGATCCAAGAACTCTCTCTACAGCATTATTTTTTTATTAAAAAACATTTTAAAAAGGGAATAGTATGTTAATTACCAACAACTTAGGTTACCCAAGAGTGGGACCTTTCCGCGAACTAAAAAAAGCTAATGAGGCGTATTGGGCTAAAAAGATTTCTGCGGAAGAATTACTTCAAACAGCCAAAGAAATCCGTCAAGCAAATTGGAACACACAAAAGAATGCCGGAATTGATTTAATTCCTTCCAATGATTTCTCTTTTTATGATCAAGTATTGGATCTTTCCTTAACGTTAGGTGCGATACCGGCTCGTTACAGCTCTTTATTGGATAAAGCAGACAACGGCTACAGTTTAGATCTGTACTTCGCTATGGCTCGCGGTTTCCAACAAGACGGAATAGACGTTACAGCGTCCGAAATGACCAAGTGGTTTGACACAAACTACCACTACATGGTTCCTGAATTTACAAAAGGACAGACATTCAAACTTAGTTCAGAAAAGTTCTTAAATGAATACAATGAAGCTAAAGCTCTTGGTATCGACACCAAGCCAGTTATTATCGGCCCCATCACATACTTATTGATAGGAAAAGAAAAAGAAACAGGGTTTAACCGTATTGACTTAATTGAAAACCTATTACCAGTTTACGAACAGATCCTGTCCAAGCTAGCTGACGCGGGCGCTAAATACATCCAAATTGATGAACCCTACTTGGCCCTGGATATCGATGCTAAAACAAAAGCTTTATATAACCAAGTTTTTGAAAGATTAAATAGTGCTGCTGGAAATGCAAAACTTATTGCAACCACTTATTTCGAGGCATTACAGGACAATGAAGACCTAGCAGTCAATTTACCTGTACATGCCCTACATATTGACCTGGTACGTGGTGAGAATCAATTAGACACACTTTTAGATAAGGTTCCATCATCACTGACTCTTTCTTTAGGCGTTGTAGAGGGACGTAATATATGGAAGAATGATTATCAAAAATCACTTACAAAAATCCAGCAGGCCGTTAATGCATTAGGTGCGGATCGTGTATGGATAGGCACTTCTTCTTCTCTACTCCACGTACCATTTGATTTGGACAGCGAAAAGAATGAAGAGACACTTCCTGCTGAAGTAAAAAACTGGTTAGCATTTGCCAAACAAAAGCTAGCAGAAGTAAAAGACCTCGCTATATTAGCCAATGGAGACGTTGACGCAACAACAGCCCAACACTTTGAAGCCAACAAAGCCGCCGCAGAAAGCCGTCGTACATCCCCATTAATACACCGACCTGAAGTAAAGGAACGTGTCAGTAATATTACAGATGAAGATGCACAACGCACATCCCCGTTTGCATCACGTAAAGCAGCACAACAAGCAAAATTCAACTTACCATCATTCGCTACAACCACGATTGGATCATTCCCACAGACCAAAGATGTTCGTAAATGGCGTGCAGATCTGAAAAAAGGAACCATTACACAAGAAGAATACGATAAAGCTATTGCTGAAGAAACAGAAAACACCATTCGTCTTCAAGAACAATTAGAGATCGATGTATTAGTACACGGAGAGTTCGAACGCAATGACATGGTCGAATACTTCGGCGAGCAATTAGCTGGTTATGCATTTACACAATATGGATGGGTGCAATCATACGGTTCACGCTGTGTCAAGCCGCCAGTGATTTACGGGGATGTGTATCGCCCGGCAGATATGACAGTGCGTTGGTCAGCTTATGCGCAATCATTGACCAACCGTCCTGTAAAAGGAATGTTGACAGGTCCTGTTACCATCCTTCAATGGTCATTTGTCCGCAACGACCAGCCACGTTCTACCACGACCTATCAAATTGCATTAGCGATATTGGATGAAGTGCAGGCATTAGAAAAATCAGGCATCAAAATCATTCAGATTGATGAGCCTGCAATACGTGAAGGACTTCCTTTACGGAAAGCCGATCAGCAAGAATATTTGAATTGGGCCGTGCGTGCGTTCCGTGTCTCCTCCTCCAATGTTGCAGACGATACACAGATCCATACCCACATGTGTTATTCCGAATTCAACAATGTAATCAAAGATATCGCAGCGATGGATGCCGATGTGATTACCATTGAGACATCACGTTCACAGATGAAATTATTAAATGCCTTCGCTGGCGACTTTAAATATCCAAACGACATCGGCCCAGGCGTATATGACATCCACTCTCCTCGTGTACCTAGCACAGAAGAAATGGTCGATCTATTGCGCAAGGCAAAAGCAGTTGTTCCTTCTGAACAACTTTGGGTCAACCCAGACTGTGGTCTAAAAACACGTGCTTGGCCAGAAACAAAAGCTGCATTAGAATCTATGGTCAAAGCTGCAAAAATATTAAGAGCAGAATAACAACAAAAATTAGTAGTATTAAATAAACTTTAAATCCCAGGAACCAAAAAGCCTGGGATTTTTCACATACCTCTCCCATGGTGATTATTGATATACAAACCAGCGTGTCCGCTATACATTTATTCGTATAGAACCGATCCAACACTGATTCTTTACAATTATTTAAAACGAAAGGAATAAACCTTTTTGCAGCTTACTTGTTAATAATTAAAAGTCAAATATGAAATATTCATGTAGTATAGACTGCCCAAACACCAATACCCGCAGAGCAGCATGCACACCAATAGTAATAAAGTCGTGCACAATGCAATTGGGATATTCCATATAGCAACTGTAAATTATATACATATGAAAAAATTAAGCACTATAACACTAATGATCCTGACTATAATGTCATTGACCAGTTGTGAGATTATTGGAGGTATTTTCAAAGCCGGAGTTTGGTCAGGTATTCTTATGGTAGTCGTCGTTGTTGTACTTCTGGTATGGCTACTGGCCAAGATGTTTGGAGGAAGACGGAATTAAAATCTATGTACAAACAAATATTCATCCCTATCCTCTGCGCCGTCTTATTTTTATGTTCAGCGCAGGCACAAGATGGACATCCCATTCCAAAAGCAAAAGATCTCCTGTTTTACATACAACACAATAGAGGAAAAAACACGTACCTCTACCAAGTCAATAAGAATCCTCAGGGAAATACCGACATGGACGAACCAATCAAAATCAGTAGACAGCTTTTTGATAACAACGCAGAGGTTAAACCATTAACAGCCATACAGCGCAAGTTTGCCTACGGTATAGATTGGAGTTCACATGACAAAAGCAACATGGAGTTCTCCTTGGTTTCCTATCCTGAGCAAAAGCTATATCTACGCAGTATAGATAACCAGACATACTACATAGAAACAACTTTAAATGGCATAAAGATGAAGGTAACGAACCTATTCATTGTACAGCGAGAGGGCACGTCCGGATTAACTACAAAAGTCGATTATATCCTATTCATAGGACTTAATCAACAAGGCAAGCAAGTCCAGACCAAACTAGTCCCAAACGGATAAATTCAAGTTTACCAAGTCTTTTCTACCGAATACAGTGCTTTTTATCTAAGTTTGCAATATGATTACAGCAGAGAGATATCACGATATTTCGTGTGGGCACAGGGTCGTAGGACACGAAGGAAAATGCAGGTACCTACATGGTCACAATTACCGTATACACTTTATTGTTCAAGCAGAAGAATTAGACACAGTCGGCCGTGTAGTAGATTTCTCTGTCATCAAAGAAAAGCTATGTATGTGGCTAGAAGAAAATTTTGATCACAAATTTCTTATTTGGAATGAAGATCCCCTACTGTCAGGGCTCACGGACATAGCAGCAGACAGCCTCGTTCTCGTTCCATTCAATCCCACTGCAGAAAATATAGCAAAGTATCTAGTAGAGCAAATTGGACCACAACAACTCGCCCAATACGGCTGTCGACTAATCAAATGCAAAGTCGAGGAAACGCAAAAATGCGCCGCCTCGTATACATTGATTTAGTCTCCCAATTCGAGTAACACCGGACAATGGTCCGAATGCACAGCATCGCTCAGAATATGAGCAGATTTAATCCGATCTCTCAAGGCTACTGATGCCATATTATAGTCGATACGCCAGCCCAGGTTCTTACCCCGTGATCCAGCTCTGTAGCTCCACCAGGTATAGTTATGTGGTTCCGCATGCAAATGCCTGAATGTATCAATAAAGCCCGAATTAATAAAATTCTCCATCCATTCACGCTCTTCAGGCAGAAATCCCGAAGTATTGGCATTTGACTTCGGATTATGGATATCAATCGCTCGATGGCAAATATTAAAATCACCACACACGATAAGATTAGTCTTTTCTTCCACTAATTTAGTCGCATAGGCTTGAAAATCGTCTAAAAAACGATACTTAAAGGCTTGCCTAGTATCCCCCGTTGTACCAGAAGGGAAATACGTACTCATCACCGAAACGTCATCAAAGTCTGCACGGATAATCCTTCCTTCAAAGTCATAATCCTCATGTCCGCACCCATACTCCACATTTTTAGGAGTCTTTTTAGTTAAAATAGCCGTACCGCTGTACCCCTTTTTTTGTGCCGGATACCAGTAATGTTCGTACCCCATCTGTTCAAAAAAAGCTATTTCAGGAACCTGATCCGGCGTAGCTTTAATTTCCTGCAGACAGACCACATCCGGGTCCACAGTCTTCAACCAACCTATCCAATCCTTCTTCAAGGCTGCCCGTATCCCATTCACATTATATGTTACAATCTTCATTACTAGTCAATTATTAATTAATCACTCAACCAAAACCTTCTACAGCTTATATTTCTTTGACTTAAAAGCATCAAAAAATTCTGTAAGAAATCCTGATTTGGGCTTAAGACCTTGTAATTCCCGGTCCTGATTTACAGCCTCTCTTCTCGTCAATAACCGCACAAACATACGTTCATTGACAACAGGTCTGTCCTGGGCATTTGTTTTGACACCAGCAATACCGTCTACCGCCTCCAATCCATGGACTACCTGACCAAATACCGTATAATTGCCATCCAGATGAGGCGCTCCACCTACAGTCATATATTGCTCACGCTGTAAAGCCGAAAGCTTCTTTCCATTCATTCGAAATTGTTCCAGAGAATCCAATCCTTGGTTTGTAAACCTACGTCCCTGAACAATATAAAACTGTGATGCAGAAGATTGCTTTGCGGGATTATTATCTCGAGCAGCTCCTAACGCTCCTTTTTTATGGATAAGACCATCCTGTATCTCAGAATTCACTTTGTAGTCAGGACCGCCGTTGCCCAGTATGGCATTATCCGCCGCGTTTTTCGAATCAGGATCTCCACCTTGGATCATAAAATTCTGGATTACCCGATGAAAAAGCAAAGAGTCGTAATAGCCATCGTTGACTAATTTCTTAAAGTTATCCCTATGTTTAGGAGTTTCATTATAAAGCTGAATCAAAATATTCCCTTTACCGGTCTTAAGCTCCACATAATAATGCTGTGGCTTCTGCGCCTGCGCTGCCACAAGAAATAGTCCTAAAAAAAAAGTCAGTAAAAATCTTTTCATAAAAATAAGTTATATCACTTCCAGTTCCTGAAAGTAATCAATAATCAACGATTTCATAATTAATTCCTGTTCCAATAAGGTATAATTTGGAATAGCTTTCACCAATTTCCAATGTGGCCATCCCTGTTCGTCGAGCCCTTCAAGCTCATAAAAGCCCATCGAACTAAAGAGCCTACAAGTCGCAATATGCATCAACTCTTCCTTCTCCCGTTTAGAAAATTTCTTTGGCCCTTGGCCCAATTCCTGAACCCCGATTAAAAACAAAACCACCTTTATATCGGGCAATTCCATATCAAAATTTTGAGCGAGAGCCTCTCTCAGGATATTCCATTTTTTATTTACTTCTGCTGCTTTCATATATGTATAACCTGTTTTTTATCTGTCATCCGCCAGCTGACGGACTATGGATGTTTGCACCTTGATAAACATGAGTATTTCATATTTATAAAAAGTCAAAAATAATGATTTCAACAGAAAGAATTGTCATGCCATTCTTTAAGATAACTCCGATATCAACTGCTGACATCGCTTTTCGACCATATCGTATACCGGTTCAAATAGCGCATCGTCAAAATAAGGATCAGGAACAACATCATCATCTAAAAATAATCTGACCTTGTCTTTTTGCTCTGCTGTATTTGCTAAACCTAATACATCCTGATAATTCTGTCTGTCCATGACCAGAATAAGATCATACAAATCGAAAAGTGCTACGGTAAAATGTTGCGCCCGTTGCCCAGAGATATCCACACCATATTTTTTCGCAACAGCTATCGACCGATGATCAGGAGCCTGCCCCACATGCCAGTCTCCCGTCCCTGCCGAATCCACATGCCAATTTAAATTCTTAGCCACAGCCATCTGTTGCAATACACCATGGGCCAGCGGTGACCGGCAGATATTGCCCAAACATACCATTAAAATATTCATCCCTCAAAAATCCAGATTATATATAAAAAAACAAAGTATGGCTTTTTTCGAAACCATACTTTGTTCTTATTTAAACTATTCTACTGTTTAATACTCAATAGGAACATTCAACTCCACCGTACTACCACGTTGAGGAACTCCTTTTATACGTACAATATTACGTTTTGTAGATGCTAGAGCAGATTCGACATCATCCACACTATTCACTGTTTTACCATTAACCTCCGTAATCACCAAGCCTCTTTCTACACCAAAGTATTCGAACACTCCTCCGCGGTGCACTTGAGTCACCACTACCCCAGAAGTAATACCTAACTCTTTCTTACGCGCGTCAGTTGCAGGGATAAAACTCGCTCCCAATTTATTAAAGATCTGCGTTGCACTAGCACTTGATCCTTCCTCATTTGCGGAAGACTTATTAACCTCTTCTCCCTTTAGTGTTACCATAACGTCCTTCTCTTTTCCATCCCTCTTATAGGTAAGCTTCACTTTATCACCTGGACGAAGTCTGGCTACACGTTCTTGCAAATCAGGCGATCCGTAGATAATTTTTCCATCTACCTTAGTAATGATATCCCCCTTCTTAATTCCAGCACCTTCTGCACCACCACCTTTCACCACTTCTTCCACATACAGTCCATTGACATCATCCAATCCGTATTCCTTGCGCACGACACCAACCTCTTTAAAACTAACCCCTACATAACCACGCTTAACACTACCAAATTCTTTAAAATCATCCAAGACCTTCTTAGCAAGACTGATTGGAATTGCAAAACCATATCCCGCATATGTACCAGTAGGCGACGCAATAGCAGAGTTGATACCAATCAGTTCACCACGGGCATTGACCAATGCACCACCACTATTACCTTTATTAATTACCGCATCCGTTTGGATAAAAGATTCAATAGCCGTGCTGACAATCTGCTCAGGTTGTCCACCTTGTCCAAAGCCACGTTGTTGAGAAGGCTCATCCAAGATACCAATACGACGTCCTTTAGCGCTGACGATACCTGCTGTTACGGTAGACTGCAAACCCAACGGATATCCGACTGCCAACACCCACTCTCCAACCTGTACATCATCAGAATTACCTAATTTCACCATCGGAAGGTTCGTAGCATTTACTTTAATCAAGGCCAGATCAAAATTAGGATCACGGCCGATCACCTTAGCTTCAAAACTACGATTGTCCGTTAGTTGGACTTCTATTTTGTCCGCATCTTCAACGACGTGATTATTGGTGACAATATAACCATCAGGCGATATAATTACACCAGAACCAGATGCCTGTGCCTGTCTAGGTTGTGCTGGCTGGCCTCTACGTTGTTGAGGCATACCGAAAAACTCTTCAAACAGATCAAAAGGCGAACCTGAGCCACCGCCACCACGTTGACCACCACGTGTCGTAACAGAAACTTTTATATGCACTACACCTGGCGAAACTGCCGCTGCTGCCTGCGTAAAATCGGGATTACCCGTAGATGACAATGCTGTACTCGTCGGATTACTTGCATAATAGACCTTTTGTTTCTCTTCAAAAGTCATATTATCCAATTGCTTGTTTTCAAAAAACTTGTATCCGCCTACAGCAATTGCCCCTCCTAGGACAGCTGCTAATAAACTTACTCCTATTTTTTTCATATTACTTTGCTGTTTTAATTTCTAACTTTGTTATTCTAAATTAAGTACAAATTGTGTTAGTCAAATGTAGTACCATCACACGGCCTGTCACAACTTTTGTCAGTTAAAATTTGTTAATAAACAGGGACTTTTTTAGGTTTTTAACATGTTTTAACACGTTGACGCACAATTGTAACAAGAATATTAAATTTGATGCATATTTTCAAGTTTTATGGACCAAAAAATTAAATTTCATAAATATCAGGGCGCAGGCAATGATTTCATCCTAATCGACAATAGAGATAAGGTTTTGAATAACATCAGCAACGCGCTAGTAAAGCATTTATGTGATCGCAGGTTTGGAATCGGTGCCGACGGGCTAATGCTGCTACAAAACACCAACGAGCTTGATTTCGAAATGGTCTATTTTAATTCAGACGGCCGTGAAGGCAGCATGTGTGGCAATGGAGGGCGCTGCATTGTCGCATTTGCCCGCGATCTTGGTATCATAAAAGACAAAACTGTCTTTTTGGCAGTAGATGGAGAGCACTATGCAACTATCCAAAGAGAACAGGTAAAACTCGGAATGACTGATGTCAATGAAATTCAAAAAGATGGAGAAGCTTACGTCTTGCACACCGGTTCGCCACACTATGTGACCAAAGCAAACAACCTCACACAGCTCGATGTATACCAACAAGGATATGCGATCCGCAACAACAGTACCTACAGACAGGATGGTATTAATGTCAATTTTGTAGAAAAAGAAGGAGCTGGTTATTTCCTCCGCACCTTCGAACGGGGTGTAGAAAATGAAACCTACGCCTGTGGTACCGGTGCCACCGCTGTTGCTATGGCCATGGCAATCGAAGAAGATTTGAATGGACCTCTTGAAATCCCTATCCGTGCATTAGGCGGACAATTATACGTGTCCTTTGAGAAAAACGGCCAAAGATTTACCAATGTCATACTTAAAGGTCCAGCTAATTTTGTCTATGAAGGATTTATAGCCATAAGCTTATAGCCGATGGCTATCTGCCATCTGCCATCTGCTATCTGCCATCCGCTATCTGCCATCCGCTATCTGCCATCCGCTATCTGCTATAAGCCATCTGCCAATAGCTAATAACTAACAACGAACTATTTACCTTTTTATTTTTACTTTATCGTTATTCGGGTTATATTAGATGCCTTCTTAAGGAAGTATTAGTAAAGATGCGGCAAACAGAAAAATCTATTCGTTACCAATTGGTCTATTCACTCGGTGAACATCCCTATTTAGGCTATCTCATAGAACCACACATTGTACAACTCAATGCCAATGGCAGTCTTTCTTTGTCTTCCAAAAGAGTGTTCTCCAATACCGTTGAAGAATATGCCGCAGCTTTGGATGAGCAGGACTATAAAATAATCAAACTGTTGGACGAAGTCGAACAAACACAGGTCATCAAAAAGTACCATAAAAAAGCCATTCGCCCAGCGGACTACTTTCTCAATATATTCGATCAAAAAATATACGATTATATACGCCCCAAATTAGAGCAGAAATTATTAAAAGCATTAGAATTAATTGGCCAAAAGCCGTTATTCCTAATGAATAAGAAAGACGGCTATTCTGCGGATCAAAAGCTACAAATAGCCCCATTACCGACATCGATTCTATTTCATTTCAGACGAAACGAAGTAGAGACACGTTATTTCCCAACACTGAAATACGATGGGCATCGGATGGAGTTCATGTTCAAAAATGCCGAAGTCATTATCAACGCCCAAGCATGGTTATTAATGGACAATACACTGTACCATTTTAACCAACCATTGGAAGGAAAAAAACTCAGCCCCTTCTTAAACAAACGCTATATCACCGTAACGCGCGCTACAGAGAAAAAATACTTTGAAACATTCGTCGCCAATCTGATAGAAAAAAACAACGTTTACGCCGAGGGATTTGACATTAAGACGATCAAGGAAGATGCCACCCCCGTACTGACCTTAAACTATGTTATCGAAGGACAGTCCCACGTACAGCTTTCGTTCAACTACGGTGATTACTCCTTCTCCTATGGCGGAGATCACAAAATATCGGTACGTCTACAATATGAAAAAGAAAAAGATTGGTATACTTTCTCAAGAATCAAGCGATCCGCTGCCTGGGAAGAAAAACAGCATCAGCACCTTTTAGACTTAGGACTTAAACAAGAAGACTCCCTATTCGGCAGCTATGTTCCAGATCCCGAAAATACGTTTAGCATATTCGACTGGCTCAATCACCACCAAGAAGAACTATTAACTCAAGGCTTCCAAATAAAACAAGACACAGGAGGTAAACAAATCTTTATCGGAAAAACCTCATTGGATATTGAAGTTGTCGAAGATAACGATTGGTTTGATGTACGCGCCTTCGCCAACTTCGGCCCATACAAAATACCCTTTATACAATTACGGGATCATATCCTTAATCATATACAGGAATTCGTATTACCCAATGGCGAAGTGGCTATTATCCCCGAAGAGTGGTTCGCCCAGTATGAACACTTGTTTCAATTTGCACTCAAAAAAGACAGTCTACAGCTTAACAAAGCTCATATCGGAATTCTTCATGAAATATCGGAGCATACAGCACTAAGTATGAGCCGCAAGCTACAACAACTCAGCAATTTCGAAGAGATACAAGAAATAGGACAGCCACAAGGATTCGTTGGTCAACTACGTCCTTATCAACAAGCAGGCTATAATTGGTTCCACTTCCTCCAAGAGTATAAATTCGGAGGAGTACTCGCTGACGATATGGGGTTGGGAAAAACTGTACAGACATTAGCGCTACTGCAAAAACAGAAAGAAGAGTTAAAAGATACGGATCATGCAAAGACGTCTCTACTGATATTGCCGACCTCCCTAGTATACAATTGGCAAAAAGAGGCAGATAACTTTGCCCCCAAGCTAAGAGTTCTTTTACACACCGGCACAAACCGTTTCAAAGATCCTTATGCCTTTACCCATTTTGACTTAGTTATCACCACCTACGGTATTGTCCGTAGCGATGAAGCCATGTTAAGCAAATGCTTTTTTAACTACATCATCTTAGATGAAAGTCAAAACATAAAAAATCCGACATCTAAATCATTTAAGGCAATTAAAGTTTTAAAAAGCCGTCACAAACTAGCCCTCAGCGGTACGCCTGTTGAAAATTCGGTTTCAGATATATGGTCACAGATGCACTTTACAAATCCAGGTCTATTGGGCAGCTATTCGTTCTTTCAAAAAGAGTTTGTCACCCCCATTGAAAAGAAAAAAGACGAGGCCTCCGCCAAAAGACTACAAGCCATCATAAAGCCTTTTGTACTCCGACGGACAAAAAATCAAGTCGCCACAGAGTTACCGCCCAAGACAGAACAGATTATCTACTGCGAGATGACAGAAGACCAATCCGAACGCTACGAGACCACCAAATCGGAGTACCGCAACGCTATACTCGACAGTACGGTACAACAGCAAGGCAAAGGGTCGCAGATTGCATTACTACAAGGCCTAACCAAGCTAAGACAATTGGCCAATCATCCCCAGATGGTGGAAGAAAATTACCAAGCAGGATCGGGTAAGTTCGAAGCTGTTCTTGAAATGCTCGATGCCATATCATCAGAAGGAAACAAGGTTTTGATTTTCTCTCAATTTGTTAAGCACCTCGAAATCTTCAAGAATCACTTCCAAAAACTAAATATTCCTTTTGCCTACCTCGATGGTACCACAAAAAATAGAGCTCAGGCCGTACAGGAATTCAAAACAGATGACAATATCAAACTATTCCTCATTTCAATAAAAGCAGGAGGTGTAGGTCTCAACCTTACCGAAGCCGATTATGTATTTATACTCGATCCGTGGTGGAACCCAGCGGTCGAACAGCAGGCCATAGACAGAAGCCACCGCATCGGCCAGACCCGTAATGTATTCATCTACAAATTTATCAGTAAGGATACTGTCGAAGAAAAAATAGTAGCCATGCAGAATCGCAAGAAATCGATAGCGACATCACTCGTTACCACCGAGGAAAGCTTCGTAAAATCACTATCTCAGGATGACCTAAAAGAGTTATTGAGATAATAAGCACATCAAAGCTATACCCTATTATCGATAAAAGTAATCGGCTTCCGACTTAGCGGATTAAAAACCGACTGTTGCAACTCTTCAAGCACACACAGTTCAATCTTTGGGGCAACACGCAGTTTTGCCCTAAAATGATCCTTAATTCCTCCGATAAACTCTTCCGACGAATTCGCAGACACCAAACGTATCACGATTTCATCCGTACCGATCTCGTTATGAAACAGCTCAATCTGATGCAACAATACTTCAGGAAAACCCGCCAATAGATCATGCATAGCAGGCGGATACAAAGTCGTGCCCTTATATTTGACCATATGCTGCTTTCTCCCTTCCACGGGGCCTATACGATACGTATGACGCCCACAGGCACAAGGTTCTACATGCTTACGCACGATATCCCCTGTTTTAAAACGTAACAGCGGCAAACCCTCCACCCCCAGTGTCGTGACGACAAGCTCACCACTCTCCCCATCCGCAACCACTTCACCCTCATCATCCACAATCTCCGTAATAATCAGATCAGGTTGCACATGTCCCCCCGCAAAACGACCACACTCCGTAAATGCAGCCCCCATCTCCGTAGAAGCGTACGTAGAGTGCAGCTTGATATTCCATTTACTAATAATACGGTCCGTAAGAATCGTATTATTCAAATCCTTGTCACGTAAGGCCTCTCCGATACAGATTACCGCTTTAACACTACTTTTATTATAGTCAATATCATGTTGTTCTGCAAATTCAATCAGCTTCAATAAAAAAGAAGGAACCGCAATCAGATAAGTCGGCTTATACTTCAGTATAGAATCCCATTGCATCTGAGGGATTCCTGACCCCACACGGATTACACCAGCGCCCAATTTTCTCAAACCCAAAAAATACGCCAGTCCCGCCATAAACCGACGGTCGATAGTCGTCATCAACTGCACGCGATCCCCTTGTTTTATTCCTACAGTTTCAAAAGATTGCATCTCATTGGCAGCCAAACGATCCAGATCCTTGTCCGTAAGTCCAAAAGTAACGGGTGTGCCCAATGTTCCAGAAGTTGTACAATAATCAATAATATGCTCAGGAGGCACACACAGAAAATCATCATTATACAGCTGCAGATCATCTTTACAGGTTGTAGGTAATGATTGGAGATCAGACAAGGTCTTCACGTTAGAGACATCGATATTATGCTTCGCAAATAAACGCTGATAAAACGGCGATCGCTCTGCCAAATAGGCCAATTGCTGCTGCAATAGTACCTCCTGAAAAGCTTCAATCGCACGCAGCGAAGAATAAACTATTTCCGATGCTTTCTGTTTGACTTGTCCCATAATTTCTGTATTTCTTTTTCAGTCTGTACCGTAGGAATTTCCAGCGTCAACGCCTTCGAAAACTCGACCATCGCCTTATCGTAATCTCCTCTTTTATACCAATACCGTCCAGCAATATAATAAACTAACCAAAGATTTGGGTTAAGCGCCTTAAAATTTCTGAGATCCTCTTCCGAAATTTCCCTTTTCAAACGTATCGCCTGCATAATACGATCTGATTCGCTTTTATAACGTTCGTAATCTTTATATGCGGCAGACTGCACAAAAGGATCCTCCACTATGGTAAGCGAATCCATGAGCCGAGACCTTCCCACGACAGACTCATCCGAGAAGATAGCCTTCAGATCATAAGCGGTAAACGCTCCCAGCTGATAAGGCGAATTAGATACCCATACCAATTTATCCTCGGGTTTAAAGACCACCGCATGATGGGCCAATAAATGATTTATCGATTTATCATTTCCATAACCGATATCCTCACCTGCCAACCCCTCTTTATCCCTTAATATATCCACCATTTTGGTCGGGTTCAGTTTATCCTCCTGCCCCAACAGTTCTGAAAGCCGGTCATACCTATACTTCGAATGGCTATTCTGAATATGGGCTATATTACGCTTATCAGAAGCATACGTATCGGACTGAAAATGGTTAGTACATAATAATTGTTGGCTGTTTTCGACCTCAAACACATCAAATTTTTTAGGAGATATTTCCAAAAGAACCGCCTTTTTATCATGGGCACTCCCGATCATCAAAGATTCCGAGACAAAAGACCGAGCCTCCTTTGCCACCGCAATTGCCTCTTCAATAGTACCAGCTTTTTCCAAAATCTCACGAGCGACAATAGAAATCGGCCTCCTTGCAGAAAGAGGGATAGATGATTTACCCGCATTCATCGTTACCGTAAGGCCTTCCATATTCATTCCAGAAACAACACCAATCATCCCTGCCCAAGAAATCGACATAAAAGGTATCCCTCCATGAGGTCGCACAAAATTAATAACTTTGTTTTCAGCAAACTCATCATCCACGTAGAAATCAAAATTCCGACCAATCAAAAGTTGTCCATCATCCGTATTATCCCCCCAAGAAGCTACCGACGAGCATCCTACAATTGCCAAATCCCGCAAAGCGTGCCCTAAATCATGCGCGGCGTGCATAAATAATGTCAGACTAAAATTATCACCTGCATACACATATCTGTTATCCAAATGCGTAGACAAAGCATAAATCTCATCAAGATATCCCCTCGGAATATAATCATCCAAGTGCCGGCCATACCAATGAATAAACTTAGATACCAAACGACGCTTCAATCCAGAAGACACCATGCCTTCCAGTTTCCCCATAAAGACCGCCTGTTGATGCCTAAACAAATCCGCTGTCAGCAATCCCATCCGATTCCCCAGACCATAAGAATCGCCCGACACATAAAGTTCCCAAGTACCATACCGATTCTTTACCACATAATCCCGATTGCTCAGAACACGCACCGTATCCTCCTCCCGCACCAGCCGAACTGTATCGACCTGCTCCACAAACGAACGGGCATACCGCTTCGAAATTCTATTCGATGCACAGGAAGAACACACGAGCAACAGAAAAATAAATTGCACGATTCTACTCATCCGTCACTGCTTTAATTTTAGCCAATAAATAGAATCCTCCCCCCAACACCTCCATACACGTAGCCACAGCACCAATGGTCACCCCCAGCACACCATGCATCCCGACACTCTGACCTACAAAAAACAAATTAGGAATCTTTGTCCTAGGAGAAATTTTGGTCTGCATCTCATAATTTACATCCTTTTCAGGTCCATATAGATTCCCTTCGCTCGTACCGATATAATCCCGATAAGACAGTGGAGTAGAAGCGTGCACAGCCAATACCGATTCCCGTAGCGCCGGCCAGCGTACCTCTAATTTATCCAATATCCGATTTATTCTACTATCCTTAAAAGCATCATAATCTTTCCCCCTATCACACACCTCCACCACCGTATTTTTTGACAGGCTCCACGGCCGCACCTCTTCAAATTGCATCACACTGAGACAAGTCAATGTATCCGCATATCCAGGAGCATTCTTATCCTCCGTCATTGACAACATATACATCTCAGGCCATTGCTCCTGTTCATACGCCGGAAGATTCCACATCCCCTGTTTATCCCGATGATAATATAGATTCGACCCAACGTAGGGAACAACTCCCTCTTTCAAAACAAAATGCGCACTGAAAGAAGATACCGTGAGCGGTAAATGCTGTATCCGGTCAACATAGACCGAACGGAACAAAGCATTATCCACCTGTTTCAAAGTTGTTTGTGGCTCCACATTAGAAATAAACAAGTCCGCACGATACTGCTCCCCTGCTTTCGTTTCTACCTTATATATACGACCATCCCGACTATGATACTGTACAACCTCCTGATGCCGTAGCGCAACCCCTCCCAAATTTCGAAGCTGTCTAACCAATTGTTTGCTGATTTGACTACCTCCATTTATGCAACGGTATGAACTCTGTATATATGAATTTACGGTAAGAGCGTGAAGATAAAAAGGTGTTCGTCTCGAATCCCCCGCATACAAAAAGTTGGCACCAGCCAATACAGCACGCAAAGTGACATCAGAAGTCAACTTTTCAAAATAGGCATATACACTCAGTCCCGAAAAAGGGTGCTGATAAGAGACATCTTCAGGTTCCGTTAAATTATACAAAGGAAAAGCCTCACATACGCGCTGTAGATCGCTCACGTATTGCTCCAATGCAGCACTCTCATTTGGAAAAAAAACACACAGTTGTTCGATAAAAGAATCATAACCTTGAGCCAAAGGATACTCCACATCATCATCTCCAAAACCTACATAGTCAAATACCTCCGGCATTTGTTCCAGATGGAGCTTATCCATAATACCCAGATAGGAAAAATAACGGTATAAATTCTGTCCTTTCGACAAGCCACCGATATAATGTACTCCCGTATCAAAAATCTTCTTACTTCGTGAGAAAGTCTGTAGATTGCCTCCAAACTGATTGTTCTTCTCCAGTACACACACACGCTTACCTTCTTTAGCTAAGATAACCGCAGCAGCCAAGCCCCCCAGTCCACTCCCCACAATCACCACATCATAGTCCGACTTAAGCATGCCCCCTCCTATAAAACTGAATACCATTTTCAACGGATTCCAGAACAAAGTTCCTTTCCAGCAACAGATCAAGGTTATTACCACTATTAAGATTTACGATGCAGGGATAATCTAACCATCCATCCCATAGGTAATCCGCCGCAAGTAACAACTTCGATATCACCAGCACATCACTGCGTTGCTGCACAGCGACAAAACGTACCGCTCGAGAAGAAGACCAGTAAATACTTTCAGCCACTTTTCTATGTTCCACCTCTTCGATCAAACCATATACCTTCCGTTTCCCCTGGTGCAATGACAAGAGGTAATCCAATTCTCCGAACGAAGAGCTCCAGTGCAACCAATCCCCTCCCTCTGGCAACTGCCGATTAAGCTCCCAAAACAATTGCTTCCAACGTTTTAGGGAACCTTTTACAGATTCAACGATTTCATCATCTTTATAGAGGTACGCCAAATGGATCTTAGCCACAAAATAATCCGCATTTTCAAGAGCAAACCGTTGGTCTTCAAAATTCGCTTTAAAGGAAGCAGAAATCGCTTTCGTCCTTTCCGAATAAGTCGTACCATAAGTTTCATCCACTACCGAGATACGCTTCCCAACTATCGGACGAAGCTGTCCGGGAAAGATCAACACATCACCCTTAGGCAACACATCACCATTACCATGAATATAAATAGGTAGGATATCCAATTGCAACTGTTCTGCAAGATAAAATGCGCCTTTATGAAAGCGTTTTATCTGATTATCATAGGATCGTGTCCCCTCCGGAAAGACGACAATAGAATATCCCTGTTCCACCTTTGCTCTCAAAAAGTCTAGACTCCCCTCCACCCCATTACTTGTCGGATAAAATCCAAGAACCCGAACAGCCCTTCCAAAAATCGGAGATTTCCAAACCCAGTCATTCACCAGAAAGATCATCTTCGGAACCAACATCCCCATGGTAAGGGTATCTAGAAAAGAACTATGATTACCGATCACTACCGCAGGCTTCTCAAAGCGTTCGCCGTAAGGATTAGCCGTTTTGTTGCTCACCAACGGATAGCCATACAACACCGACTTCATAAACTTAGAGATCAAGTATCTTAAAAGACCATCTTTACGCTCACGTTTGACAGGAATAATAGGAAGCACCAATCGCGCGAAGAAAGAAAGAAAAATACAACCTAAACCATAATATAGGAAAAGCAATAAAGACCAGAACAGAATAAAGACAGTGAACGGTGACTTTCCATGTTTAGCCCGATCCGTAATAAAGAAACGAAAGATAATAGGATAAAACACAAACGTAATCACCACTGCAGCAAAAACCCCGATCAACGACACCGAAGAAATAGAAATCAATGCAGGGTGTTTGGCAAATATCAGCGCCCCAATAGCCAATACAGTCGTCAACACAGCCAATAAAATAGAAGTACGGAACACCTGAAGCTCATCCTCCCCCGTACTATACTGCTTTTGCAAGGCCGCTGTCATAAAAATACTGAAGTCCACGCCATGTCCAAATACCAAAGTACATACGATCGCAGAAAAAATATTAAACTCAAGCCCAAAAAGCCCCATTATCCCAGCCGTTACCAACCCTGTAAGACCGATCGGAATAGCAGCGAGCAACACCAGTTCCAATCGCCTAAAAAACACCCACAGGATTAACAATATAGCCACCGAAGAATACCCTACCAACGCATTAAAATCGTCTCTCAACTTCCCTAAAAAGGTTTCATTCAATTGCTTCCGATCGACCACCACCACGCCAGGCATTTCCTCCAGTTTCTTGACAAGCTGATTTCTATGCTTCTCCTCCAGTTTAACCATCGATGATACGGTAAAGAACCCATTCTTGCTAACAACAAAATCACGGACACCTACATTCGGTAACAGTTCCAAATCCGAGAGTGCCATCGG
This sequence comes from Sphingobacterium paucimobilis HER1398, assembly GCF_000416985.1. Taxonomy (GTDB): domain Bacteria; phylum Bacteroidota; class Bacteroidia; order Sphingobacteriales; family Sphingobacteriaceae; genus Sphingobacterium; species Sphingobacterium paucimobilis. The sequence continues at coordinate 202,525 of NZ_ATDL01000016.1, read as the reverse complement.
AGAAAAAGGCTCCCGCAACAGTCCAAAAAACTGCTCATAGGCATCTGCTGTAAATCCATATTCCTCCCCTATATTGCGGAGATTACGTATAACCAACTCTTTATTATGATAATGCCAAAAGGAGTTCCATGCTGCTATTTTAGCTTGTTGAACCTGAATAGGATTCAACAGATCACTTACGTTAGAAAAGTCCAATATAAGCTCCTCCGCCTTAGCTAGATTAAGGTAAGCAGCAATCTCTACATTCCGCTGCAACGCCGTATCCAAGGTATTACCTGTCGCCACCACATACAACGATTTGGCCGAAGTATTCATGAGCTTATCCAGACGGGATTCTGTATCCGCTAAGTCAGCAGGCATATAGTTCAAGCCAGCCAGATCATTATTAAAACGCACTTTACCACTCGTAAATAAACTGACTCCGATCAGGATAATACAAGAAACAAGTAATACCTTACTTCTCTCAAAAGGAAATGCAGCCACCTTATCCAACAAGCTATTATGCCGAAGCTCCTCTTTAGGCTTATAAAGATGTGGAATAATAAGCAACGTGAATACCGAAGAAGCGACCAGCGTAATCGATGCAAAAATTCCCAGATCAATTAATGCTGTAGAATGAACAAAAAGAAGACAGAGAAAAGCCACCGCATTCGTCGTCCCCGACATCAATAGCGGCTTAGTCAACTCTTTAAACAATACTTTTACATCCGTATTCTTCTTGAAGTGGGTCAAAATATGCAAAGCGAAATCTATAGTAATACCAATCAGAACAGCCCCAATGCTCAGTGATATGGCCGAGATCACAGGCTTATACAAGTAAAGGCAGCCCAATGCAAACACCGTTGCAAAAATGGTCGGTATAAACACCAACAACGGAATATACAACTTCCGATAAAACAGAATCAAGAGCACCATCAGCACCGACATCGATAGCAGTATCGTCTTTAGAATATCCCCTTTAATCTGATCCGCATTCGCGACAGCAACCAGTGCAGAACCAAAATAAGAAATACGGACACGTCCCTCATAGGTGCTGTTCCAGATTTTTTGCAAACCATACAGCTCCTCCGCAAAAGCTTTATTCTTCTCCGTCTCGGCACCTTCATATTGGGGGCTTAAAAAGAGAAGTATTTGCGTCGTATCCTTACTTGTTATAAAACCATCATAAAGTAAAAAGTGATCCCCCACACTGATCCGTTGGAGCTTTTGGAGTCCCATTACAGCCAGCCCCAAGGGATCCTTCTGAATAAATTCTCCTAAGACAAAGCCTGATGGCGAGGACAGCGTTTCATAATTTGCTGCCATGCGCTGAGACAATCCCTCTTTAGATATACGTACCGCCAAACTATCATAATCCGACTCATCAAGAAAAAAAAGAATATGCTCATATACAAAATCGTAAGCCTGCCCTATCACTCCTTCATCCAACTGCCCTGTAATCTCGCGGATATAAAGACTATCTTGAGATAAGGTATCCGCAAGACCTTGAGCCGCCTCTACAAGATCCTCCACAGCCGCAGTTGGGGACCGCTCTATAAGAACAGTGATTTTATCCGAAAAATTAACCTGCCGAATCGCTTTTGTAGTTAGATCTGACCGCTCACTCTTTGGGATAATCTGTGTTATATCTTCTTCAAAACGGATCTTAGAAGCCAGAAAACCAAAAAACAATAAAAACAATACCGACAATGTTAGCGCAATCAGCTTGTGTCGTTGTACCCAACAATAAATATGGTAAAAAAACAAATGCATTATTCAGCTGATACCGATTTATTCTGCTTCATACGGATTAAAATATAACTGCCAAATCCGACCAATAGTCCCATTATCGTCGCTAACAATAAAGACCCGACCAGATATTGCACCAAATGTTGCTGTATCGTATCAAAGCTAATACTATCCAATTTCAACACCCCATTAGCACCAGCTGAAGGTAGCACCAATCCGCCAACAAGAAGCGACGCATAAATAATCAATGGTATAAAAGGAGGTAAACTAACATTTGAAAAAGCAAAGGACAGTACCTTATTCAATCGAAAAAAAACCGACAAGGTAATAACTAGTGCTGTCTGAAATCCCCAAACAGGAGCAATCCCCATAAAAACACCAAAACCAATAGAGGCCGCCATCTTCTCCGGAGAGTCTTCTGAACCAAAGATATTTTCCTTTATAAAATCATTCAAACTTTTTTTTTTGAACGAGCGGAAAAAATTTCGGGGGATAATATAAAAAAAAGTAAGAAACACCAATACCGTATTCAAGATACTGATCCGCGTAAAATCCTTAAAAGGTCGAAAATGAGAAACACGCTCCGAAGGATCATACAGCACCTGTACCGGTGTATTTCTAACAGCTACACCATTCCATGCAGCACGTACAATAATCTCAATTTCAAATTCAAACTTACGGGTGTAATATTTCCTCGGAATAACATTTAAGGGATAGGCCCTGTATCCCGATTGTGTATCTTCCAATCGGATGCCCGTCTCAAACCAAAACCAGAAATTGGAAAATTTATTTCCAAAAGAAGACTTTTTGGGGACAGAATCCTGTGTCATATTACGAGCACCGATCAGCAAAACAGGTGTTTCCGATCTTTCAATCTCCTCGACAAAAGCAACCAAATCACTAGGATAGTGCTGACCATCCGAATCAATTGTTATAGCATATTCATACCCTTGCTCCCGTGCTCTTGCCAAACCGGCCCGCAACGCACAACCTTTACCTTTATTATGCGCAAAGTCGATACGTTCTATACCCTTATAATCATCTAATATCCGGGAAGTCCCATCGGTCGAACCGTCATTCACCACGATAACCTGCTCCGTATAGTTCAAAACACCATCCAACACGCGACACAGCGTCTTCTCGTTATTATACGTAGGTATAACAACAACAATTCCCAAATGAGTAAGCCGCTGTTTTAAAGAATCTTCCATACGAGTTCTACGGGGTTAATGTACGCAATTCAGCCGCAGTAAAGACAGCCGAACGGCTATCGGCATAGCGCTTGACCATATCTTTCACCACCTTGGTCTGCGAACCAAAATTAGACAAAATCATTTGCTTATCCGTATTAATATTTCCTTTATACTTTAGGATTTTGGGCGTATTCTCCTGAATAATCAGTCGTACCAAACGGATCTCCACATTATTGGGCGCAGCAGCGACAGCACTTTCGATATCCTTAGCCCCTGCAACAAAAAGCTCTTTTTTGTCTTTTCGATCGGAGGCATAGCGAGCTTGCATAGCATAGGCCGCCCCTTTATAAGCCAGCAGCACCGGATCCGTTTTATTATAATTCTTGAGCTGATTATACAATGTCGCAGCAGCCTCTTTAGAGGTATCCGATTTTTCAAAATTCGAGCGAACCGAAGATAAATCGATTTGAAACCAGAAGGAGATTGCCAACAAAAAAGATATCAAAATATTAACCATCTATTTCACCTTAAATGTACATACCAATTTTAACGCGACCGTATCTTCAAAATAGGTCGTATTTTTCACCTTATAATCAGACTCGTCTGAACCCGAAAAGTCAAGTTCCAATCTTAGATCCGCATTCACTTCTGGATTGATCAAAGCCATAAACTTCACATTGGAAGATTTATACATAAAAAGCTTCCTCTGTAAAACCTGTTCACTCAGCTCCTTGACAATCTGCATCATACACACCCCAGGAGTCACAGGCTTATCCGGAAAATGTCCCTTAAAAATAGCATGATCCTTATTCAAAGTAATATCTGCGCTATACTTTTGCTCATCGAGCTGCTTTAATGTCTGTACCCTATAAAAATCCTGTAAAAGCATATGTCCTCTTTAGTCTTCAAACTTATATAAAATGATCCATATTCGGCAGCACCTTTGAGCAGAAATCTATAAAAAAGAGAATACACGATGACTCGAGCCCTCCCATCATGACGAAGCAACCGTATACTGAACAAGCGAAACCAATTCGCTATTAAGACACGGACAGTGCACCAACGATTCAGCTTCAAAAGCCACTCTATCCGACTTGAGTCCGTGTTCCCTCCGTGTTGACAGCGTGTCTTACTTAGACTTGATACGCTATAACCTATAAGGCATTTCGGAAGCATCTACCATCTTAGTAGGTTCTCCGCTATATCTTTAGTATATCTCCACTGTATCCCACTGCTAATTTCCTAATGACCCAGCTAGAAAAAATTTCAATTCATTTTTTATTTTGTATTTACGAATTCTTTCGTAGATTTGATTACGAAAAGATTCGTAGATAAACTTAAGAAAAGATGAAACCCACTGAGAGTGAAATGGAAATCCTGCAAGTTCTTTGGAACAAAGGACAATGTAGCGTACGCGAAGTCTTCGAAACCCTAGATAAAAAAGATGTCGGATATACCACGATCCTTAAACTTATGCAGATTATGCATGAGAAGAAAATGGTGATCCGCGACACTTCTTCAAAAACACATATCTATACCGCCAATATCAATAAAGAAAAAACGCAAAATCAATTCTTGAACAAAATGATTGATACCGTATACAACGGTTCGACGTCAAGATTGGTCATGCAGGCACTAGGTAACCATAAGGCCAGCAAAGAAGAAATAGACTTGATCAAAGATTATTTAAATCAACTAGAAAACAAGTAACATGGAAGCATTGATGTCATCTATCAGCACAGCATTAGGTTGGAGTCTCCTACATTCCTTATGGCAAGGAGCCGCTATATACCTTATTCTATTTGGGCTATATCTCGCTATTCCTGGATTAAAAGCCAACACAAAGCACAACCTTGCCTTAACAGCTCAGCTTATCGTTTTTATGAGCTTCATTTACACATTTTTCAATCTATTGGACTATTCGTTTTTATCAGGGAACCACATCGCTCTGTCTGAAAAAAGCAAAATGTTATTCTATATGGAGTATTTCCAAGAAGCCCAGCCCACCATACAGCAATACTTTATTTATATTGTTCCTCTATATCTGCTCGGTATTCTTGTACAATCTATATTATGTGCCAATAGTTATCTCCGCATTAAAAATCTAAAACGGATTTCAAACTTTCCTGTTCCCCACACTTGGCAACAGCGTTTTTACGATAGTATCATTAGTCTCGGTATCACTAAAGATGTAAAATTACTATTATCGGAAGCTATTTATGAACCTCTGGCAATGGGCTTTTTCAAACCCGTCATTATCTTTCCAGTTGCCTATGTCAACAAGATGTCTCTTTCTGAAGTAGAAGCACTTCTACTACATGAACTGGCACATATTAAACGCAACGACTATTTGTTAAATATGATAAACATCATACTCGAAACAATCCTATTTTTCAATCCATTTATATGGCTTATGTCTAGACACATCCGGACAGAGCGTGAACAAGCCTGCGATGACCGCGTTGTACAGTTTTTTCCTGAACCTACGCTTTATGCAAAAGCACTTCTTAATGTCGAATTACTAAAGCAGAATGCTAATTCTCTTAGAATGAGTCTTGCTGCCACCGGAACGGAGCATAAACTATTACATAGAATAAAAAGAATAACTCAAGCAAGAATGGAAACATCATATACCAATCTAAAGCATCAGGTAGCCGCCTCATTACTAGTGGCCTTTACCTTGATATCAGTAGCCTGGACCAAGCCAAATGCCGAGAGCCCAGCAAATGATAAAAAAGCCCTAACAACAAAAGCAGATAGTCTATCCAGCGGGACCACTATACTCCCAGCCCCTGCCATCACCTCACTGACGGACATCAACTTATTAGATGATTCGGTCAAAAACACCATACATCCGCTCATCCTACCCGACACCAATAAAATGGGGCAGCAGATCCAAGAAAAGTTAAAAGCACCGGAGCAGGAAGCATACCTGGTCGAGATGGAGGAAAATGTCCGTAAAATTGAAGAAAAATTCAACTCTCCGGAATGGTTGGCTCATATCGCCAAAATCGAAGAAAATGCACGCAAAATTGAAGAAAAATATAACTCTCCAGAATGGAAAGCTCATATTGCCAAAATCGAGGAAGATACCCGTAAAAAAGTAGAAGAGAAATTCAACTCCCCAGAATGGAAAGCTCACATTGCCAAGATTGAAGAAAATGCACGAAAAATTGAAGAAAAATATAACTCTCCGGAATGGTTAGCTCACATTGCCAAGATTGAAGAAAATGCACGCAAAATTGAAGAAAAATATAACTCTCCAGAATGGAAAGCTCATATTGCCAAGATCGAGGAAAATGCACGTAAAATTGAAGAAAAATACAACTCTCCAGAATGGAAGAATAAATTTCAAAAATAGAAGCACATGGGAGGCTGTATCATCATTGAAGCTCCCTCGTCATCCCCAAATCGGGATTAGTCATCGAGCGAAATATAGTGCAGTCGAAATGACGATGAGTTCTACTTTGATACAGCCCCTAATAGCGTAATATAGATGTACGAAAAAACAGTCTGAAAAAACGAGACGGCAATCTTACAAAACGAGTTAAAGATCAAAAATCGATTCTGCCAATGTCGTGTTTATCTTATGATTGGTAAACACGAAACGTGTAGAACCGTTTGAATTATCCAATAACATGACCTCCGCGACCTGATAGGTGGATTTATCAAAACTGACAACCAATTGCTTCATAGCCTTTTTAACCTCTTTAGCAATAGGATCTAATTTTAGAATATACAGTTTATTACTTTGAAAATAAGAGGGGGAGAACTCTGTCCCTTGATAGGTGCCACCATTCATATTGGCCTGTATCGCTTGACTGATCTTCTCAAACTGTTTACTACGCCCCATATCCATGATCTTTTTCTTTCCCTTCTCTTCGATCATCATCTTTTTATCATTGAAAACCATGGTATAAGCCGTAGGGCTGCTATAAAACCACGCCAGCTTATCTGGATTCTTCACATAAAACTTGCCCGAAGAAATCAACTCATTCTTAACATAACCGACTTTTTTGTACTGTACAAAATCAGCTGTCAATGTTTTGATCTGAGCCGTTTTACGCATTAAATTCTGAAAAGAGGAAATCTCGGAAGCAGACATTTTTTGTTCCTGAGCAACACCAAAAGAAACATAAAACGCTAAAAAAAAGGATAACAAAAAATTAATCTTCATATGCGTGCAAATTTAGCAATTCATCCGCAGTTACCGAATGCCAATCACGCTCTTTCATATAAACAAGTACCCGTTCTAATACCCTAAGAGTTTTTACGGAGGTATCATGAAACAAAACGATATCACCAGGCTGTAACCTTCGGACCACTCGTTCATAGATTTTGTCCTCATTGCTAAGAACCGTATCCAATGAGCGAATACTCCACCCAATAACTTGATGTTTGGTCTGTTGGACTGCTTTGGCCATTGGCGGATTAGTCACCCCAAAAGGTGGTCGGAAAAGACGAGGCTTCAGCGGTACCAGGTCATTAACAACCGCATCACAACTATTAATCTCCAAAATAACCTGCTCCGCGGTAAGAAAACCAAATGCTTTGGAATGCATCATCGTGTGATTGCCGATCGTATGCCCCTCCTCTAAAATACGTTTAAATATACGAGGGTGCTTATTGATCTGTTTACCGATGCAGAAAAATGTAGCTTTTGCATCGTAGCTTTTCAACAAATCCAAGAAATCCTCCGTAATCGGTGTCGGTCCATCATCAAAAGTAAGCGCTAAGCTTCTTCCGTCATGCCTTGCCTTTTTATAAAAAACATCGGTAAAATAACTTTGGCGAATATCAAACGAGCCCCAAGTCGTCAGTCCAATCCAAAGCATAATCAAAAGAAAGCACCAAGACCAAGAAATAACGGAGAACAAAGCCAATATCGCTGCCAATATCCCTAAGGACAATAAAACCGGAACGATATTTTTATGTCTGAACATATTTTTATAATTTTCGTGTTATCCTGTTATCAAGTGATCCTGTTATCCAGAAAACTAAACTGTTGATAACTTCACAACTTGTTCACCCGATAACTCCCTAACTACTTTTCAACAACACCAAGCTATGATCTCTACCTTTATACTGGTTATATAATAAAACGTATGTAAGCGGTATTTGTTTTCCCGCCTTCCAAACAATATTCTCCGGGATAGACTGTTCTTTCAACACATAAGCGGCGGTAGCCATACCAAAGGCCGAGGCGATATCAGAATGTCCGTAAAGATGCTTATAGTACAACTGTGCCCGATCTTCGAACAATTTCCCTAACTCCTCAAAATAATGATCATATGTTATATCACCGCTATTACCAAGAACCAACGCCGAAATAACGGATCGATCCAGTTTATTAACTTCGAGAAAACGATCTACAAAATCAGCCAACTCCTCTTTGTCCAGTCGATTTTGCACGCATACATCCACCACTTCCGCATAGCTGTCTACAGAAGAAACATGGCTAAGCGTAAAGAACGTAGCACCTTCACCGTAATTGACCCCTGCACTATTGGATGTTCGTATTGTTTCTTGTACATCGTCAGCCTTCACTTCTCCGATCAGTTGCTTTAGCGTAAAAGTATGTCCCGATATTTCATCGATGCCACCAACAAGTATCGAATGTGCATCACCTCCCTGCAGCTGTTCCAAACTGTCCAACAAGGCCGATTCAAAGGATACCGCTCCATTCACGTAAGTAAAATTATAAGCTTTACAGCCCAATCGCAGCGCTATCTGTGCACCCACAGTATTATGCGTAGACTGAATGAATGAAGTAGGTGTTAAAAACTCCTCATCGTTATCCAACACATTTTTTAGAAATTTCTCCGAATCCTCCAAACAGCCTAGGCCTGTACCCGTAATTACAGCATCTAATTCGCTCACACCTGCCTCATCTAAGGCCTGCTGCGCAGCATATATGCCCATTTTGATCCCTTTGGACATACGCCTGATCATATTAGGGGCAATAAGCTCTTTGTAAGAAGGCTGTTCAGCATAAGCTTTACTCACGGTAATCTCTACAGCCTCATCAAAAAAATCAGACCGCCAGATCCCCTGTGCAGAGACCACACCAATACCTCGAATAAAACACTTTTCTTTCATTTCTTCTTTTAAAACAGTTATCAAGTTATCTTGTAATCGTGTTATCCAGAAAACTAAACTCTTGATAACTTGTTCACTTGACAACTACCTCCCCAAAATTAACGTCGAACAATTCCCTCCAAAGCCAAAAGAATTGGACAATACATAGTCAATCTCCTTATGCAATACATCCATTTGTGGAATGAGATCAAACTCCTCCATGGCCGTCTCAAAATGAAGGTTAGGAAATACCATTCCTTCTTGAATAGCCAAAACACTATACACAGCCTCTATTGCAGCTGCCGCCGCCAAGGTATGTCCTGTGAAGGATTTGGTTGAACTGAATATCGGCACTTTTTCACCAAAAGCCCGTAAAAGAGCCCTACCTTCAGACAGATCGTTATTGGGTGTAGCCGTTCCATGCACGTTGATATAATCAATTTGACGAGGTTCTATTCCACCGACAGCAAAAGCCTTCTGCATAGCTAAAAATGCCCCCTCACCATTCTCGGACGATGCCGTTTGATGGAAGGCATCATTCGCGTTACCATAACCAACAACACGCGCCAATACCGTCTTCCCTTCTCTAGCAATCAACTCCTCCGATTCCAAAACCAGATAAGCTGCTGCTTCTCCCAGGTTCAGCCCTTTACGATGCTGATCAAAAGGTCTACAATAGGTGTCCGACAAAATCATGAGCGTATTAAAGCCATTCAAGGTGAACTTGCTCAAAGCGTCCGTCCCTCCCACGATAACGCGGTCCAACCGGCCACTCTTAATGAGCCTGGCCCCTAGCATAATCGCGTTGGCAGCCGAAGAACAAGCCGTGCTGATGGTCGTAACAGTACCTCTAAGACCCAGATCATCAGCAATATGTTGCGTAGATACACCAGCATCGTGACTACGTATATAATGCTGTAATTCTACGTCCTGCATATAGGCATAGAAATATTTTTCGGTAACATCCATTCCTCCTACACTCGTAGAAGAAATCAATCCCGTACGGATAGACGTATCTTTCAGATCAAGTTCCGCCTGCTGCAATGCCTGCCGGGCAGCCAGAATGCCCAGCATCCCCGTTCGGGTTACACTATGTCCTTTTGTAAGGCCTACACGATCTTCTAAATCACGATTGGAAAGCTTGATCTCACCAACCAAGACATTATCTCGATGCCTCGTATCAAAATTATCAATGCGGCTAATTCCACACCGTGATTGAGACAGAGCCAATAGATTCTCCTCCACAGAAAGACCTATGGCCGAAACAATTCCCATTCCGGTAATACCTACACCGCTTGACATCAGCTATTTGGTTCTATTTTTCGAGATAAAATCAGCCATTGTATTGATCGATTCAAATATAGCCTTACCTTGCTTAGGATCACTCAATTTGATACCATAGCCTTTATCCAGCAGAACAATAAGCTCTAAAGCATCGATAGAATCCAATCCCAGACCATCTCCAAACAAGGAGTCATCATCATTGATATCGGATACTTCAATATCTTCCAAATTTAAAACCTCAATGATCTTACCTTTTAGCTCTTCTTTTAATTCTTCCATTTTTATATTAAAAATAATTGATCAATTTGTTCTATCGTATGCGGTAATATCCCAGTACGTTCTACTGTATACATGACCGCCTTATATTCTTCACCAAATAATTCCACCCAACCACACAACACACGTGATGCCTTCCCAGACAGCAACAGATACGCTGCGTAAGCATGCAAACTCTTCGCATCATAGCCGTCAGACACAAAAAAAACATTCTCCGCAAGCAAATGATGCCGTATACACAGCTCTCCTACACAGATATTTGCCAATGTATATACAAATATAGCAGGGCTAGGATAATAATTCGTTTCGTCCTGAATCGTCTCCCAATGCCGGCTATCCGTGTCCAGACTCCCTGACCGATTTGCCAAGATAACGGCAGTATCCTCTACAGTAGTCCTATTCCGTAAAAGGTATTCACCCGCTGTGAAGGTCAACTTACTCAGATTATCCATCTTATAAAACTTAGGATAATCGACCTGAATATTTTTCACAGCTTCTTTCACAAACGTAGCAAAGGAACTTGCTTCACTCAAATACACAACCTCTCCGTTGATCGCCACCTGTCGATCAAACACTGTGGTATATGCTGATATGTAAAATGTCTCTGCCACTACACCTTTTTTATAATCATAGCCGTATTGCTCCCCCCAAAACCAGAAGCAGTCTTCAGGCAACAATTTAAAACCGCCGAGGCCGTATCCTGAATAACATGGAGGTATTTGGACGTTCCCAGGTTAGCAAAGCCCTTGGTCGCAACTAACCTATTTTCATACATGGACTTGATAGATATCACCAACTCCAACAAACCAGAAGCTCCCAAAGTATGACCATAATAACCTTTTAAACTATGCGTAGGCACCCCTGATAAGCCTATACGATCAAATGCGATAGCTTCCATCTCATCGTTATACAATGTTGCTGTACCATGCGCCGAGATAAAATCAATACGGTCACCTGTAATATCAGCCTCCTTAAAAGCGGCCGCTACACTCCGTACCAGTCCCTCCCCTGTGCGCGAAGGCCCGGATATATGATTCGCGTCATTGATCGCCCCTTCGCCCAGAATCTGTACCAAACTACCTGTCCACTGCCCAGTGACCCAAGCCGCAGCAACAGCTTCTCCCAAAGTCACGCCATCACGTTCCACATCAAACGGACGACACGGCCCACTACTCATTGCTTGAAACGACTGAAACCCAGACAGCACAAATTCACTGACCTGATCAGCCGCCAATACCAATACCTCATCATATTGTCCCATCTGTATCAATCGTTTGGCAATGGATACCGCCAACAATCCCGAAACACAGGCATGAGAAACAACGATGGGTTTAGCAGTAAAACCAAATCTATCAGCCAGTACTTCCCCCATTCTCCCCAATTGAGCTTCCTGAGCAGAAGTAGACCGCAGTTTATCTATATTCCCTTTCGTTGTCGAAAGGACAAATCCCGTTCGCTCTGTAATAGTTTTATCCTTTAGCAACGGTACCACCACCTGTAAAGACAGATTTTCCAGAAAAGATAAAGACAGATCTTTCATTAATGCCAGTGGATCAGCAAAGCGAGCCACTGGTACACTTTTAAGCATCCCTATATCTACCGTACGGATGGCACTTTCGCTCCGCATTAAGGCAGACCAATTACTATCCAGATCCATACCTAGTGGAGTAACACAATTTACTGACGATATGTACACTGGCTTAAACACTATAACAACCCCACCTTCTTCTTCCAACGAAGCATAAAATCCGGCGTATTCAATGTCAATAATCCCTCACTATCCAAGAAGACCTGTGTGGTCTCTCCTATACAGACCAGCTCATCCTGTTCGTTAAATATTCGATACCTAAAAACCACCTTGGCAGCAGGAGTGTCCACAAAAGAAGTATCTACTCTAAACTTCTCGCCATAACGCAACGGCAACTTATGTTCACAAACGGACTTAACGATGGGTATCGTATAACCTGCAGCCTGCACAGTCAAATAATCTATACCATGTTCTCTGCCAAAAGCCTCACGTCCATCTTCAAAAAAAGTGATATAATGGCCATGCCATACAATCCCCAAGGAATCCACCTCATTGAACCGCACATCCCCCCATTTGGACACGCTCAAATGGCTCGCTTCACTATATAGTTCTTTTCTTCTTATCATAGAGGACCGCTATCAGCAACGTAAGCATAAAAAACAAAAGTAATAAAATTAGTTGAGGCAGAATAGCCATCCAACTCCCCTGCCGGAGCAGAATATCATAAAAACCGTTCAGTGCCCAGTTCATGGGAGAAAGCCTTGAAATAGTCTGCATCACAGCAGGCATCACAAAAACAGGCACCCACACCCCGCCTATCGCCGCCAAAATAACAACAAATGTAGCCCCAAATGGAGCAGACTGTTCCTGTGTCGTGGCTATCGTTCCTAATAAGATACCGAAACCTATAGCGGCAAGCCCTGCAAAGAGCGCCATGGTAGACAACTGCATAAAATTAGCACCGACCTCAAAGGAAGGCAAATCCAGCAGTGGAAATACATATACCCCAACCACAAGCATCAAATAAAATTGAATCAGGCTAACCAGCAGATAGGTAAAAGTCTTCCCCAAAAGAAACAACGTATAAGGCACAGGATTCGTGATAAGACGGACCATAGTACCCTGTGACTTTTCTTTCACGATATTGATAGAAAGAGGGACAACGATAAAGAAAATAGCGAATAAAGACCAAGCTGGTACATTGTGCTGTACAGCACTAGGTTTTATCGCAGCTCCTCCTTCCGCAGGGCCAATCTCACGGTATTGGAGAATCTGATCCTGATCAAAAACAGCTTCTTCGCTGACTCCCAGTTCTTCCTGAAATACGTTGTAAACCTTATCTTTCTCTATCGTAGCAATCAGCTTATCGATAGAACTTTTTATCGCAGTTTTAAAAGATTCCTGTGTAGCAGGATCAAAATACAGATTAACATCCTTCTTTTGGATTGTCACAGCAGCAGCATGGACCGTATCCGAATCGGAATACGAAAACTCCGCCATTACTTTATCCACGTTCTGTTTAATATGTAGGTTCAGATCGTCACTCAATTTTGGTGGAAGTACAATAGCCAATTGATAATCTCCTCTAAAGACAGCATCCTTTGCGGATGCCTCGGACAGCGTCTGATCACCGATCTCCTCGACAATAGCAAAATTCCCTGTACTCCCCAATTCTTTTCTAACCGTCTCCGCAATCTCTCCTCGATCATTATCTACCAACAGCACAGGAATCCGGGTCCCCGTGATAGAATCAAAGGATCCCTTCTGCACCATAGTAATGGTAACCAACAGAACCATAGGCATCACGAAAAGAATAATAAGCCCACCAATATCTCTAGATTGAAGGATGAGCTCTTTCCGAATAGCCATCGCCAACTTATATAACATCTCTAAGCCCCCTTCCTGTCAATGCAATAAACACATCTTCCAAATTGCGTGCGTCCTGAGTCGTGTGAATCAATTCCTGAGGTGTCCCCTGAGCGATCACCTTTCCTCCTTCAATAATGGCAATACGATCACACAATTCTTGCGCTTCAATAAGATGGTGCGAAGTATATACCAAGGTCATACCCGATTGGTTTCGCTCTTTCAGAAAATCAAGAATTGCGTTTTTAGACTGCACGTCCACCCCAACGGTAGGTTCATCCAAAAAAAGCAATTTTGGATCATGTAGAATTCCCGCCAATAGGTTGACCCTACGTTTCATACCTCCCGAAAAAGCACCTATTTTTTTATGTGCAAACTTGGATAGCCCCATTTCTGCTAAACCCGCCTCCACCAATTGGTTTAGATTCTTTCCTTTCAAACCATACATCGCCCCAAAATAAACCAGATTCTCCGTAGCGGTCAGCGTGGGATACAATGCATATTCCTGTGGAACAACACCAATCAATCGGCGGATAGCCATGGCCGACTCCCGATAAGAAAGACCAGCAATCGTAAAGCTACCTGACGTAGGCTTGACCAGACCACAGAGCATCGAGATTAATGTCGTCTTACCAGCACCATTCGGTCCCAATAATCCAAACACCTCCCCCTCGGAAATCTGAAGACTGAGATTCTCCACCGAGTAATAATCGCTGTCTTTATATTTCTTAGAAAGACTATCTATTCGAATGATCTCCATATTATCTAAACAGCATTTTTCAGCTTCTTAAAAAAAGCTTCTTCAAGATCCGCCAAGTGAAGCAACTCCGCAGACAATGTATTATATACATCATCTTGATTACTCCTCTTTTTATATACCCGAGAAGCATTTACAGCAAAATCACGCCACAGATCGCCAATCGCTGTCATTTCTTTGGATAAATCGAGTAAAGCAGCATTACTGGTCTTATGTCCCGCTTCCTGCAAGAAAGCGGAGTAAATATAACGGAAACCACCACCACCTGTACCTATCTCCTCCTGCATACGTACCATCTGAGCCAAGTAATAATTGGCCTTCGGTACCCCCACCTTTTGGGGCCACTTGGCAATAGCCTTGGCTACCGTACGCATTCCCCTTACACCGACTATAGGAACAGGAGCCAACATATCATTGCAGGCTTTCCGTATCGACTTGCGAATAGCTTTTACCCAATCAATATCATGCTCAGCAGGTACATAGGTTGGATAATATAAATGCCCTTTCGGAGCCAGTACACCTTTTGCAAAGCGCACCCGTTCCAACTCCTTTTCCGTCAGCCGGTGGACACCTTCCATAGTAGGATCGCTCACGAGATACTCACTGCCTTCCTTACCATAGATGACTAGATTATGGGCATTGAAATGGAACCTATAATCATCCGGAAAATACGGTAGGTGATAGACCCCTACCTGTAATCCCGAAGGGATATGCTGTTTTAGATTCTCATCCAGCTGCTGTTGAGCCTTAGCCGGGCTCGAAAACTTCTTCCGCTCAATCTTAATCCCCAAACGCTTGGCCATACGGCTAAAGATCCACCCCGGCATAGGACGATAACTCAGTCCCGGAGCATTACTGACCTTCAAAAAAGGCAGATAGACATAAAAAATACCTGCCCCCAAGCCAAACACCATAGGCTCAGAGAGATTGAGTCCCTTATCTTTTAATAAGTTTGAAGCCACCCCACTTTCACAATGTGCAGATTGGTGATGTGTAAAATCTAACTGCATTAATCTGCTTTAAAATTCTTTAACTCTGCTACTGTAATATCAAATGCATCAGCATACTTCTGTAACCGATCATCACTCAATTTATTAAATACCGTTGGTCGGAAATGACGCTTAATACGCCATTGCCAAAAACCTGTATACCCCGACAGAACGCCTAAATCCATTCTCGTCAATAACATATAATAATAGACAGGGCTCCGCTTGCCCACCTTTACATCCGCCTTAGCCTGATCGATTTCTGCCTGAAGAACTTCCATCGTGTGATCCTGTACAATGTTTTTCGCTTCCCAGCCTGTACTCAAGGCCGTAGTATATTTGCCATCTTCATCTACAGCATAATACATTTCTCGAGAGCCTTTTTGCACAATCCGGCCACTATCCTGAGGTACTTCCGACTTTTTCATATGTATATAATTTGTTTATTTAATGGCTATCAAAATTCACGCTCCTGTAAGAATAAATTGATCTCAGCCTCTGCTATTTTGTTGCCTTGTACTTCTGCGATAACCGACATGGTACATATGGTATACCCCACACCTTCAAACTGAGAAACCAAACTGGCAGTCGTACGGATACACTCTCCTTTGTCGGGCAGACACGCAATACTTATACTTTTAATCGCAGAGATGAATCCAATAACACGCTCATCGATCTCCGGATCATAATCAGCGGTATAATAGTTTTGTCCCACGATGGACGAACAGGTCTGCGCCATATGTTCTATCAACCCGACCTCCTGTAGCGCGTTGTCCGCCAGAAACACACAGTCAGATTCGATCGTATATTCACATATCACATGCCCTTGACTGATCTCAACAATATAATCTACCATCAACATAGGCTCCCTATGTGGTAAAAACTCATGAATTGGTATTTTGATAGATTCTGTTGTCATATCAAGACGTTGAAGCAATAACTGTTTTCATCTGCGCAGAGCCTATACATTCCTCTGCTATATATGTTTCTATATGCACCAAGGTAACGCCCATAAATTCTTGAACAATCTCCACCCGACTGGTTAACACCTCCCCTAATGAAGGTAATCTGTGCACTTCAGCTTTCTGAATAGAACCGATATATCCAGTAGGCGCTTGTTCGCCACGGATATAGTAACTATAGCCCGTGTGCGCCGCCACCGACTGTGCCATATGTTCTAATAATCCGCTCTCCTGCATGTGGATACCGAGGACAAAAAGATTATCCACCTTTACTTCAAAATCAACAACAACGGTCTCTAAGGTGTATGCAAGTAACCTATCGATCATCACCATAGGAAACCGCTGTGGAATTAACTTCAAGATATCTTCTCCTTGTACCGGAACCATTAGCAAACAGTTAAATAGGCGTAAGAATAGGTAAAACGTGCACTTTCAGGTACACACAACAAAATACGTTGTCCTTTTTGCAAACGTCCGGAATGGACTAATTCTTCTAACATCAGGTACACCGAACCCGCTCCCACATTACCGACAGAACGTAAGTTCATAAACCATTTGTCCCTTGTAATCTCTATTCCTGCTTTCGCAAAGCGATCATAAAGACCGTCTACAAAATAATGTGACGAAACATGGGGCAGTAAGTAGTCCACATCCTCAGGGGTAATACCGTGCTTCTCCATGGCGTCCTTCATACTTTCGACCCCTTTATCCAAAATATATTTATCCAAGAGCTTTGTATCCTGCTTAACAGCAAAAACAGATTGATTAAGCCATTCTACAGAATGATAATCACTGAAGGGCTTTAGATCACCATTAGCAAGCTTGTCAGCCCCAGCGTACATACACACTTCGAGCTCATGTGCGTAAGAGTACCCCTCTATCCATTCGATACGCATCGGGAGAGGTCCTCTTGGCTCATTTTCCAAAAGCATTGCCCCCGCTCCATCAGAAAGCATCCAGCGTAAAAAATCCTTATTAAAAGCAATAATTGGCTGTTCTTCCAGATCTTTAAGATTTTCAACCTCCTTATTATAATGATCGGCCAACATCCAGGAAGACATGCGCTCAGAGCCGGTACATACCGCATTCGCAGTATTTCCAGCCTTTACCGACAGATAACCAAATTTTAGGGCATTCATACCCGCACAACAGTTGCCCGAAGCAGAATTAACTTCCGACTGTCCATTCTTCAACTCTCCATGAACCATCACAGCGTGCGAAGGCATCAAATAATCGGGAGAGGAGGTACCACAAGAAATCAATTGAATATCCGAAGCTTTAAAATCCGCATCCAACAGATTGCGGATAGCATTTGCAGTAAGCAGTACGTTCGTATGTGTAGGCACACCATCTTTTGTAAGCGCATAATACCGGGTCTGTATACCGTTATTCCGTAAAACAATACGCTTAGCTTTAGATTCCCTATCGTTAATTTTACCAAGATATATCTCCATATCCTCATTAACAATGGGTTCATTGGGCAAAAATTTACTTACACGATTTATAAAAACTTGATTCATCTGTTAAATACCTTGATAATGGGCCTTTTCCTTTTTAATTCTAGCAAAATATAAAATCGGAAACAGCAATAATTCGATTAAAAATACAATAGGGGACAGAAAATATACAGCAAAAATCACATAATATTTAAAACAGTTGACCAACACGCTGCGTTTTCTCGGGTTTTTGAGAATCAACGTGGACCAGATATGAAACATCCGATTAGCCTTCTTGTCCATCGAAACTAAGAAAAACCGAAAATCAACTGCCCCCTGGGCCAACAATGATTCCTGCATGCCCCTGAAATCTCCTTCCTTCAATCGCGAAAGAATGGTCTCTCCATATTTGGATGCACCTCTAATCTCCTGATCAGCTACCCCAGGCAGAGGGAATATACCGTAGGCTTTCCGTTTTACTCCAGAAAACAACCAATCTACGATAGTCACCACCGAGATCATATTATGATGTCTATCTGTCAATGCAATATTTCCTACTAATTGAGCACCATTCTGGAGCAATAAAGCTTTTACCTTATCCTGTGCCTTGGCCCACATATTACGGGATCCACTAATGGTTACAACCGGCGTCTCTCCCAAGAGGGTCTTGGCATAATCACTTTTGAGAAAAGAATTAGTCGGAATAGAGGGTGTCAAATACCAAACTTGATAATGAAATAAAATCAGGTCATACTTACGCTCTAAAATATGCGGCGCCGGAGGATGAATCTCTTCCGGAATTTGCTGAAAAGTTTCCGGAAAAACATCAAAAAACACATCCCCTCGCCAAGGAAAAGGAAAAGAATGAACCGTACGAATCTCGTAAAAATCAAGCCTCACATCCGCATCATCCAAAAAAGGACGCGCTATGGATTGAGCTATTTCTTCGAGCTGTCCAGACTGACTGTAGTAAATTACTAAAACATTTTTCATAATTTATGGAGAAGTCCTCTCCTCTCTATTCCAAAAATCAAAGTAGTTAAACCATTGTAACGGATAGCGGGATAAGATTCCCTCCACACTTTTTACATACGCTTCCAATGCAGCTTGTGCATCCCTACGCTTAACTGCTCCTGCACGGCGCGCATAAAGATGGTAATGGCTACTCGTCTCTTTCATGACGTACACAAAGATTATAGGCACACCCAATCTTGATGCCAAATGAAAAGGACCTGCTGGAAAAAAGGCCTTCCTCCCCAATAGCTCCGCTTCCAATACTTTAGACCCTTCAAAATAACGATCTCCCGTAAAACAAATCAACTCGTTGTTAGAAAGCGCATCATTAATATCAAATACATGCGACATATCATCCTTGATGTAGATATGTTTTATAGTAGATTTTCCGGCGATCGTTTGCAAATATTCTTTAATCACGGATACTTCTTGATCTACAGTCACCTGGTTGATCTGAAAGCTGAGATCAAGATCCGAAAAAAACTGCTCCGAAATTTCAAAATTACCAACATGGGCCGAAATCAAGATCCCTCCCCTACGCTCTTGCAAAATTTCCTTAAGAGAGTCTATTCCGTCAAAATCATACGTAAACTGGTTGCGCATACCCGCAGAAATAGCCACTTTGTCAATAATAGTCTGTCCAAACACAAAATAAACACGATATACTTTCCAAAAGGAAGTCCATCTTGAAAATCCCTGACGTTGATGGAGGTAATAGAAGATATTCTTAAAACTCCGGGGGTAGAACAGAAAATAATAGAGCGCTACAAAAACAAGAAGTCCGTAAGCAGTACGGACGCCAAATTTCTTAATAAAGAAAACAAAAATTTTATAGCCAAGGAGTGTTCCTTTCGACCTTCCGTCCCATTGGCTCATCGTTATCTAATTTTATTTTACCGATATTTTATGTGCAATCACGTTATAAAAATCCTGAAAAGTAGTCATCCCTGCAAAATCTGACTCCCCCAATTTGACACCAAAATTAGACTCGATCAACACGACCAGGTCCACATAGTCCAAACTATCCAAATCAAGAGATTCTCGAAGAGGAGCTTCGGGCTGTATCACCTCCGCTTCCACCTCAAATTCCTCCACTAAAATTTCATTTATCTTCTGCTTAATATCCGCGTTACTCATTATTAAATCTCTTAACTACCACCGCTGAATTTGTTCCACCAAATCCAAAAGAATTTGACAAATATATGTCAAATTCTCGTTTTATCGTTGAGGAAACTAAATTTAATTCCTCTAATTCCTTATCTACTTGTTTCAAATTGATATTAGGCGCAATAAAGCCATGCTGCATCATGAGTGTCGAATATACAATCTCGCTTGCTCCAGCCATCCAACATTCGTGTCCAGTCATTGATTTTGTAGAACTCACAAAAGGCTTCCCACCGAATACTTCTAATATTGCTTTCGCTTCATTGGCATCCCCAATAGGTGTAGAGGTAGCATGGGCATTGATATAATCAACATCCTCGGCTCCGATTCCAGACTGCTCCAAAGCACGACGCATAGCCAATGCCGGTCCATCGATATTTGGAGTGGAAATATGTCCACCATTAGAAGAAAAACCATATCCCAGGACTTCTGCAATAATAGGAGCTCCACGTTTTACAGCGGACTCATAACTCTCTAAAATAACCGTAGCTGCTCCTCCACTCGGAACCAATCCTGTACGGCCAGTATCAAAAGGCCGCGACGCCAGTTCCGGATGCTCAACATCCTCAGCAAATACGCCCAGGCCATCAAAGCTAGCCATAGCGTAAGGATTGATTTCCTGTGCACCTCCACAAATAATCATATCCTGGAGGCCTTGCTTGATAAACATATAACCTAAGCCAATAGCATGCGAACCACTCGCGCAAGCCGCACTGATGGTCATATTAATTCCTCTGAGCCCTAAAATAGTAGCTAGATTCATAGTTACGGTGGAGTTCATGGACTTAAAAATAGCTCCTGAACCTATGAGTTGCGTATCTTTTTTGTCACGCACGATATCCGTAGCCTCAATAACGGCTTTAGACACGCTATCATTGCCATACAAAATTCCGACTTCGTTAGTCTCCAGGTAAGTAAGATCAATATTGGCTTGTTGTAAAGCCTCACGGGTAGCTATATAGGCATACTCTGACTCTTCACCCATACTGATTCGCTGCCTACGAGTCAGTTCATTCTTAAGATTGGGAGTAGGAACCATTCCTGTAAGCGGTGATTTAAATCCAAACCCTATTCTAGACTCGTCCACTACAATACCCGATTTCCCCTCGAATAGTGATTGTCTCACCTCTTCCAAGTTTGTCCCTATACAAGAATAGATACCCATCCCTGTAATCACCACCCTTTTACTCATACCTGTCTAAGAATAAATACCACCATTAATATTTATAATTTCACCTGTAATATAACCAGATTTTTTGGATGCTAAAAATGAAATTAAATCTGCAACTTCCTCTGCTTTCCCAAACCGATTGGCCGGAATAAGCTTAACCAATTCCTGCTCATCCATTTCGGCCGTCATATCAGTCTGGATAAATCCTGGCGCAACCGCATTCACCGTCACATTACGCTTAGCAACCTCTTGGGCTAACGCCTTTGTCGCACCAATTACACCCGCCTTAGCGGCTGAATAATTGGTCTGTCCAGCGGTACCCTTAACTCCTGAAACCGAGACCACATTGATGACACGCCCATAACGGCTACGTAACATCTTCTGAATGAAAAAGTTGGTCACATGAAAAAATCCATTCAAAGATATATCCAATACGCTTTGCCAATCTTCTTTTTTCATCCACATAAACAAACCGTCTTTAGCAATACCCGCATTATTAACCACCACCTCAACCACCGCATCAGAGTGATTTTCCATCCAGGTTGTCAACGCGGTATTCACAGCAGTTTCATCCGCAACATCAAATTTCAACACGGCCCCCTTGCCCCCTGCCTCTTCAATTAACCGCAGCGTTTCTCGTGCAGCGGCTTCATTACCCTGATAATTGATTAAGACATAATAGTTTAAATCAGCAGCTAATTTCTGACAAATCGCTCGACCTATACCTCGGGAACCTCCGGTTACTAATGCACATTTCATATGTATATAATTTGTCTTTTATCTGTCATATGGAATATCCAAAGTATATTCATTCGTGTTTGTGCAGTCTGTGCTACATGGATATTTCATATGTGTATAATTTATTCTTTAATAGCCATTAACTTGCCCCGACCAGTCGGGACGGAATATCCAAACTATATTATGCACGGATTGTTGTGCATGCTGCTTCGCGGTCATTCGTATTTGTGCAGTCTGTACTATATGGATATTTCATCATGACGCGTCTTGTTTCATTAAATAATCTTTCACAGATTGGATCGCAGTATACAACGGTTTATCCTCTGAAAAAGCAGGTATTATATTTCTTATCGCTTCATAAAGCTCTTTCGTTGGAGAAGAAACCAGCTCTTGATAGGATAGAATATCAATAGCCTGAGCAATAGATATGAGCTGTATCGCCAAAACCTCGTACGCATTGACTATCACCTTATGTGTAATAACAGCTGCATTGGTACCCATACTCACAATATCCTGGTTATCATTATTGTTTGGTATACTATGTACGTACATCGAATTGGAAAGGGTCTGGTTCTCCGCTGTAGTCGACGTAGCCGTAAACTGAGCACCCTGCATTCCAAAATTAAAGCCCAGTTTCCCCATATTGACAAATGGAGGTAGAATCTCGTTGATCTTGGCGTTCATCAGATAATTCAACTGTCGCTCCGACAACATTGTCAATCGAGTAATAGCCAGTTTCAATTTATCCATTTCTAAGGAGATATAGTCCCCGTGAAAATTACCACCGTGGTATACATTCTGATCTTCCACCGATATGATCGGATTGTCACTGACCGAGTTCACCTCATTTTCCAGGATAACACCGACCTGTTCAATCGTTTCTAAAATAGGTCCCAGAATCTGAGGCACACAGCGTAACGAATAGTACTCCTGCACCTTATCTTTAAAAATTTCCTCCAGGTTATTGCCCGAATACAAATCTTCTTCTCGCTTGCGAATCAATTTAGAATCGGCCAAGTGTGCACGCATCATCGCAGCGATATCCTGCTGTCCTTGATGTTTTTTTACCTCATTTAGGGTATTCGAATAATGGTCATCGTGCGCCTTGACTAATTCGTTCATAATGGAAGACAGCTTCACGGACCAAGACAGGAGCTGCTTGGCGTGAAAATAGTTTACCATTCCCGCCCCCGTCATCACCGAGGTCCCATTAATCAGGGAAATCCCTTCTCGTATTTCTACTGCAATAGGGCGTAACCCCAATTCTGTGAACACCTCCGATGTCGGTCTCCTTTGTTCTTGGTATATTACCTCCCCTTCTCCTATTAATGTCAGGGCTAAATGCGCTAGCTGCACTAAATCACCACTCGCGCCAACACCTCCATGTGCAAAGATAACAGGGGTAATATCGCGGTTAATAAACTCCTGCAGCAGCTCCAATACGGAGATGTGCACACCAGATTTCCCTTTCGAAAGATTGCATAAGCGGGTAAGCATAGCGGCTTTGACAATAGCGGGCGGCAACAAATCTCCAGTCCCCGAAGCATGGCTACGAATAAGGTTGTACTGTAACTGAATGCGATCGGCCTCTTGTATGCGATACTGAGCCATAGGCCCAAAACCCGTATTTATACCATAGATTATCTTATTCTCGATAAATGACTTTAGAAACGAAAAACTCTCTTTAGCCACCTCAACAGTTTCAGCGGCTAAGCCGACCTGTTCGTGATGCAATAATACATTTGCAAACTGATCTAATGAAAGATCTTTATGAATAGAAATCATTAATTTATATACCCTCTTTTTACTTCCAATTTTAGATTATCTTCTTCTGTCAACAAGATAATTAAGTACCTTTGTCAATAGCTGAGTGCAAAAATAACACATTTCTGCTATAATAAAGTCCTTGATCAAAGAGGAATACTAAATAAACAGTTTTATTTAGGTTAAAATTGATTTCTTTAATAGAATGAGTACAAGCGAAGTTGACATTTTGATTATTGGCGCTGGACCTTCGGGCTGTGTTGCCGCTGGATATTTACAGAAACAAGGGGCGAATATCAAAGTCGTAGAAAAAAGTAAATTTCCTAGACTGGTAGTAGGCGAAAGTCTCATTCCTCGTGTCATGGATCACTTTGAAGAAGCAGGTCTTCTAGACAGTCTCAACAAACAAAATTTCCAAAAGAAGCCTGGCGCCCGTTTCATCCGAGGACAGGTGATCAGTATTTTTGATTTCAGCAAAAAATTTGGCGAAGGTTGGGATTGGACCTGGCAAATCCCTAGAGCAGATTTTGATAAGATCATGACCGACACACTGATCGAGAAGGGCGTTGATATCAGCTTTGAAACGACGGTGACAGCGATCTCCTTTGAGGGCTCAGATTCTATAACGACCATTGTGGATAAAGAAGGGAATGAATCACAGATCAAAGCTAAATTTGTAATCGATTCCAGTGGATACGGCCGGGTATTACCAAGATTGCTCCACTTGGACAAGCCTTCAAAACTAAATCCACATTCTGCCATCTTTTCTCATGTCAAAGACATCAACAGACCAGCAGGAGTAGAAGGAACACAAATTTCTTTTGATGTGCTGGATACAGAAGTATGGCTTTGGGTTATCCCATTTTCCAATGGCAACACAAGTCTGGGAATAGTAGCAGACACCGCTTTTATCGAACAGCTCGCAGCAAATGGCGATACCGCTTTAGCGCTAAAAAAGGCAATACAGCTCTCCGATTTCTATGTCAAAAGATTTGCCGGAACCGAGTTCCTCTTTGACCCCATCCATCTAAAAAACTATTCTGCAGCAGTCACTAAAATGTATGGTGATGGTTTTGCTCTCACTGGGAATAGTTCTGAGTTTCTAGATCCGGTATTTTCATCTGGAGTATGCTTTGCAACCGAATCCGGCATACTTGCAGCAAAACTGGCATGGAGAGAGATTAATGGAGAGCAAATAGATTGGGAAAAAGATTTTACACATTACATGCAACGCGGTATTGATGTGTTCACCACGTATGTAAAAGAGTGGTATACGGGCAATCTACAGACACTATTCTTTCATAGACCTGAAAACCTAGATGTTAAGGAGAAAGTATGTGCGGTACTCGCTGGTTACGTCTGGAATGAAGAAAATCCATTTGTCAAAAAGCACAATCGTGTTATCAGGAGTATAGCCTATATGTTGGAAAACAACAAAGAGCTATCCGATAATATTGAGAAAACATACCAATAAAAAAGGGAGGTTTTAAACCTCCCTTTTTCATTTACTTTATCAGCTTTCTGAAATTTATTGCACTCAACCGAACATCTTCTTTACTGTTTTTCCAGTTATATTCATATTCCGCAGAAAGCATACCTTTAAACTTCTGCCGCTTCAATTCATCTATAACAGCCTGCAGAGGTAACTTGCCTGTGCCCCAGTGCACATCGTGAGCATTCTTATTCCCAAACTCATTTAAATCCTTGAAATGGAGATGGACAATATGTCCTTCCAATTGTTTCAAACAAGCCACGGGATCCAAGCCAGAACGCATCCAATGTCCCACATCTGCAGCAGCTCCCATCCGTTTACTTCTGCCTTCGAGTGACTTCAAAACCACCCCCGGATTCCAATATTTTGACGGTTCAGGATGATTGTGCAGTGCCGCTTTGATCTGATATTTATCGCAAAGACCAGAGACGATGTCTAAGTGAGCATCTGAAGGCTCTACAGTCAACACTTTAATCCCCATATCTTTAGCAAAAGCAAAAACCTTCTCCCATTCCTCGGCATCTTTTGCTCCTACTACACCAAAAGCGTGCAGCGTCACGCCCTTTTCCTTTAAAAGTTTTTTAACAAGCCGCCTACCCTCGGGAGACAGTTGATACCCCATCTTTTCTGTACTTCCAGCACCGATAGTTTGTCCGGGAAAAGCTTCGACATAACCTAGATTACAGCTATCCAGCTTGTCTAACGCTTCCGCAAACGAAAACAAGCGAAAAGTATAAGCTTGCGCTCCTAATTTCCATCCAAGGCGCTCTTCAGGCCTATCTTTGGTCGCTTTGCTACTACCAAAGGACAACAAAAATACCCCTAGCACGACGGTAAAGGCAAATAAACTGATCTTTCTCATAAAATTTGGTTTAGATTCTAAAGAATCTAAATTAACCATTAAATATGTTGAGAGCAACTTTCACTCGATTTATCACCTCATTTTTACCAAGAAGCTCCGCAATAAGAAACACATCTGGCCCAAATTTACCACCCACTAACATAATACGGAAAGGCATCATCAATTCCCCGATTTTCATTCCCGAAGCCTGTACACGCTCCTTAAAGAAAGGCTCTAGTACCGTCGATTTCCATTCTATATTTTCAAACTCCAATAAGATATCTTCGAAAAATTTAGTTTTATCGGCATTCCATTTAGGCTTGACTGCATCCACATCATAATTTTCGGGTACCTGAAAAAAGAAAGATGCCTGCCCCCAGAAATCAGAAATATAAGTCATTCTATCCTTTACAGCCGATAAAACAGCGCTAACAGAAGCATCTTCAACTCCACTGACCTCATATTGATCAAAACTCGCCTTCACCAATGGCAAGAGGTCTGCATTATCCATGTTTTTAATCCATTCATGGTTGAACCACTTCGCCTTCTCAAAGTCAAATTTTGCTCCTGATTTGTTGATTCTTTCCACAGAAAATTTCGAAATCAATTCAGACAGTGTGAAAATTTCCTGTTCCGTCCCATCATTCCACCCCAATACCGCCAACATATTGACAAATGCTTCGGGTAAGAATCCCAACTCTCTAAACCCTTTTGTCAAATCCCCAGTCTTCGGATCTGTCCAATTCATTGCATAAACAGGAAAACCAAGACGATCACCATCACGCTTACTTAATTTGCCATTACCGTCTGGCTTTAAGATTAAAGGTAAATGTGCCCATTGCGGCATATCCGCAGACCAACCAAGATATTCCCACAACAATAAATGAACAGGTGCAGATGGCAACCATTCTTCTCCTCTGAAGATGTGTGATATTTCCATCGCCTTATCATCGACCACTACCGCCAGGTGATATGTAGGCATACCGTCAGCCTTCAATAATACCTTATCATCGACCAATCTGGTCTCAAACGAGACACGTCCACGAATCATATCATCAAAAGATACGATATGATCTTCAGGCATCTTAATTCTTACGGTGTGCGGTGCATTGTCTGCCAATAGCTGTTGTGTTTCTTCAACAGATAAGCTAAGTGAGTTACGTAACTCCATTCTATTCTCGTGCGAATAGCGAAAATTAGGCTGTGTCTGTCTTAATGCATCCAACTCCTCAGGAGTATCGAATGCGTAATAAGCCTGTCCCGATGCAATTAATTGCTCTGCATATTGCCTATAGGAAGGCTTACGCTCGCTCTGCCTGTAGGGTCCAAAAGCCCCTGGTTTAGCAGGACTTTCGTCAGGTAAGATTCCGCACCAAGCCAAACATTCGTTAATATACTCTTCTGCTCCAGGCACAAACCGAGTTTGATCGGTATCCTCAACGCGCAAGATAAAATCACCTTTATGCTGTTTAGCGAACAAATAATTGAACAAAGCTGTTCTTACCCCGCCCAAATGCAATCCTCCTGTAGGACTTGGTGCAAAACGCACCCTAACTTTTTTCTGCAAACTCATAATGCAAAATTACTGATTTCTGAATGATTCCTATAGCATAGAATTTGCAAAATTAAAAGGCAATCGATGTTTGCATTGCTATCGGCAGTTACATTTTAAAAGAAATTTTCAATAAAATCAGTATTTTGCATACTGATACACGCGCAAATGAATCCTTATAAGTATAATAAACAGGTCTGGAAAATCGTATTGTTGTTTTTTGCAGCAATGATTGGTATAGCCTCTCTGCTATATACCAATTACTTGGTTAAAAACCTGTCAACATCCGAACGTACCAAAGCCGAAGTGTGGGCCATGAGCACAAGAAGCATCATGACCATGCCTGACGTTGATGACGACTTTATAAGCTTTATCTATGCAGTACGGGATAGTCTATCATTGCCCGCAATCATTACTGACTCAAAAGGGAATATCATTTTCTGGCGGGGTTTGGACAGTACAAAAACGAATATAAAAGAAGAAGAACATAACGAGGGAGTGGTATATGACCCTGATTATTTTCAAAAACAGCTACATATCATGAAGGGCATGCATCCACCTATCATGTTGGATTTAGATACTGGAGAGTCTTGGTTTGTCTACTACAAAGATTCCAGTGCGCTGCAGCAGCTCCGTATATTCCCTTATATACAGCTTTCCCTTATCGCTATTTTCCTTACCATAGCCTACACCGTATTCAACTCCATAAAAAAATCAGAGCAGAATCTAGTTTGGGTGGGTATGGCTAAGGAAGCGGCTCATCAATTGGGAACACCTATATCCTCGCTCATGGGCTGGATAGAACTGATCCGTCTGAAATATGATGCGGAGAATGATGACGTGGTCAATGAAATGGAACGCGATGTAGAAAGACTGGAAATTGTAGCTGACCGCTTCTCAAAAATTGGCTCCACCCCCTCTCTTTCCAATCACAATGTCTATAGGGTTGTCAACGATTTTATCAACTATTTCAAGATACGAACAAGTGACAAAATAGCATTTTTTCTAGAGGGAGATAAACATGTCGAAGCCATGCTCAACGTACCATTATTTGACTGGATAATAGAAAATCTGTTAAAAAACGCGGTAAATGCAATAGGTACAGAGGGTACCATCAAGGTCCTCATTACAGAGAATATTGCAAAAGAGGAAATTTTTATAGACATTAGTGATACAGGAAAAGGTATACCTCGATCAAATTTTGAGACTATATTCCAACCTGGATTCACGACAAGAAAACGGGGCTGGGGGCTAGGATTGAGTTTAACGATGCGGATGGTCAGTTATCATAAAGGACAAATTTTTGTTAAGGAATCAGAAATAGGAAAAGGAACGACTTTCAGAATAATACTAAAAAGCAACTTAAAATATGAACCCACTCAAGTCTGACGAATATCCAGCCATATACGATGATTATATTGAAACCATCGTCGGCGACGTGAAAGAAGAACTCATAAATCAGCTGGAGTCTTTTCCTGATTTCATAAAAGCCATCCCTGAAGAACTAGGAACTTATACCTATGCGGAGGGAAAATGGACCATAAAAGAAATACTCTGCCATATTATCGACACCGAACGCGTTATGTCCTATAGAGCTTTACGCTTTGCCAGGAATGATATGACAGCTCTTGCCTCTTTCGAACAAGACGAATTTGTTGCCAATGGAAGACATAACGAAAGAACTTTTACCAGTATTATCGAAGAATTTATCGCCGTTCGCAAATCTAACTTAATATTATTTGACACCTTTAATGAACATGAGCTGGCGCGGAAAGGGATGGCATCTGACCGATTGATAACTGTACGGGCTTTTATTTACGTAGTTGCAGGACACTTGAATCACCATCGTATCATTTTACAGGAACGATATTTAAAACCTCAGGAATAAAATTATGATTTGGCATAAAAAATATACATTAGAAGAGGTCAATAGTATCTTTGATAAGTACATGACCAAACTATTAGACATTAAAGCTGTCGAAATTCAAGATAATCATATAATCGCCACCATGCCTATTACAGACCACGTACGGCAGCCTTTCGGCATCTTACATGGTGGAGCCTCGGTCGTATTGGCTGAATCTATCGGCAGTGTCGCATCCAATCTAATAATTGATACGGACAAATATGCTGGAGTAGGTCTGGACATCAATGCAAATCACGTCCGCTCGGCATCCCAAGGAATACTCAAAGCCGTATGTTCACCTCTACACATTGGAAAGACGACACATGTATGGGATATAAAAATGTATGATGAAAAAGAAAATCTAATCTGCATTTCTAGACTGACTGTCGCTATTATTGAAAAATCAAGAGTAATATAAAAACATTTTCAACCTTTAATTGTAGTAACATTATATAACATTCATTTATTGGTTATATGATACGGTTTAGGTTATAGAGAGACGTCGCCCATCGAAGTCTCTCTATTTTTTAAGCACTTTACCCGCAATATTGGTTTTAATACTCCTTAAGGCACAAAAAAACAAGCTCTGATCAACCATCCACATACATTTTTCTTCTTTAAATGAATAAATTTTATTAGTCTTGTAGTTACAAAAACTTAAACTTTACAAAATATAATCAATCAATGGATTCGAAAAACCTAAACGCTCAAAATGGCCAGTCTACGGTTGGCCCGATGATAATCATCGGAGCACTTTTCTTTATCTTCGGTTTTGTCACATGGCTAAACTCACTCCTGATTCCCTATCTCCGTATTGCTTGCGAGCTGACAGAAGTTCAATCGTATTTCGTTACTTTTGCTTTTTACATTGCCTATTTGGTCATGGCACCAGTATCGACATGGATACTTGACAAATACGGCTTTAAAAAAGGAATGTCCATCTCTTTAGGAATTATGGCTATAGGTGCTTTACTTTTTATACCTGCAGCGTTCTCCAGAACCTACATAATTTTCTTAATTGGTTTATTTATCATGGGAGGTGGCTTAGCGATACTCCAGACGGCTTCAAACCCCTACATTACCATTATCGGACCCGTTGAGACTGCAGCAAAACGCATCAGCATCATGGGAATCTGTAACAAGTTCGCTGGTGCGGCAGCTCCTATTATCTTAGGACTATTCTTAAACCTTGGCGAGGCTGACAAAATAACCAAACAAGTGGATAGCATGAGCCCTACAGAATATGCTGCTGCTCTAGACCAGGTCGCTCTACAGGTTGTCAATCCCTATATAGGCATTGTTATCGTCTTGATCCTATTATCGATCTGGATTTCTAAAGCCAATCTGCCTGAAGTAAAAGGAGATGAAGAAGAAACAGCAGATCATCACACGGTCGCAGAGGATAAAAAAAGCATATGGAGCTTCCCTCACGTCATCTTAGGTTTCATAACGCTATTCCTATATGTAGGTGTCGAGGTATTAGCCGGAGACACGATCATTGCTTATGGTGTATCACAAGGGGTGAGCCTAGAAGATGCTAAATTCTTTACAGGACTGACTATGGGAGCAATGGTAGTAGGATATATCATCGGTATTATATGTATACCCAAATACCTCAGCCAAGAAAATGCATTAAAACTATGTGCAATCCTCGGTATAGCTTTCACGGTTACTATTGTAGTTACATCAGGTATGACGTCTTTACTTTTTGTAGCTTTATTAGGTCTTGCGAACTCCCTAATATGGCCAGCCATATGGCCTCTAGCGCTTAAAGGCGTAGGTAAATTCACCAGTGCTGCATCGGGATTGTTAGTAATGGGTATAGCTGGTGGAGCTATTATCCCTTTACTCTACGGACAAATCGCACATGTTGTCGGCTCACATCAAGCCTATTGGATTGCTTTGCCTTGTTATCTATTTATTTTATATTATGCTATTGCTGGTCACAAAGCAGGAAAAAAGAATGTTACGCATTAATCAATAGACGTTTATATAATAAGAAAGGTGTTAGATAATATCTAACACCTTTCTTATTATATAAATCGATGTATTCCAGCAGGACTAATACAGTACTGCAGCCTAATATCCCACTCACCGACGTCTGATATATGGTCTACGGGTTCAAAGTAACTCAAACCTACCGTCTTGACTTCAGGGCGGCACTTTGCTAAAAAACGATCGTAGAAACCTTTTCCATATCCGACCCTATTGCCCAGCTGATCAACAACAAGCAAGGGAACCAATACCACATCCAGTGCCGTCTCTTTTACTAGGCATCCATCTACAGGTTCTAATATTCCCCATTTATTAACTTCTAGAACCGTAGACTCGTCCCATACATAATGCATCATCTCACGCTTTTGAAAATCTGATCTAGAAATCACAAAGCGTATATCAGGATGCATAAGCTGCAACCATTCCTTAAAACGTAAGGTATCAGGCTCCGTCGCTCCTTGCATTGGAAGATAAATATGCACAAAGTTTACACCCGACCAATCCAAACTCTTCAATGTCAGTAAAAGGGCTTCATCATAAGCTTCCCGTAAACAAGGATCAATCTGAGTGCGTCTTTCCTTATACTGCAGCCGTAATTCCTGTTTCGTCATTTTTGATGCCTTATTTGAACATAAAAAACGGCCTTGCAGCTGAGCGCTTACAAGACCGAATAATCAACCTAAACCTAAAATCTTTATTATTTCACACGCTCAACGTAATCGCCGCTTTGCGTATCAACTTTTACTCTATCTCCCTGATTAATAAAAAGAGGCACGTTAATCTCTACTCCTGTCTCGACAGTTGCCTTTTTCAAAGCATTGGTAGAAGTATCTCCTTTTACAGCAGGTTCTGTATACGTAATTTCCAACTCTACACTCTTCGGTGTCTGCGCCATAATCGGTTCTTCACTTTCAAACGCTACAATTACGTTCATACCTTCTTTCAAAAACCGTGCCGACTCACCAAAAAGAAATTTCGGGATATTGAATTGTTCATAGCTGTCGTTATCCATCACTACGAAAAAATCCCCATCCTCATAAAGGTATTGGTAGTCACTGGTCTCAACACGTGCGATTTCGACAGTCTCGTCCACTCTAAAACGATATTCAACCAACTTCCCCGTCTTTACATTTCGCATCCTAGCTTGATAGAATGCACGCAAGTTACCAGGTGTACGATGTATATATTCTTCTACCGCAACTAGTTCACCGTTAAAACGCAAAATATTTCCTGATTTTACTTCTGAAGCTTTAGCCATTGGAATTGTACTTTTTATTTTCTGCTACAAACTTAGACAAAATGCCTTGCATGTACAAGAGTGTTACTTGATTAATCTAGGTTACTTATAGTCCAATATCGAAACGAAAGCATCGCAGAACTCATATTCCCTTTCTTGATTAGAGCCTATGATAAGAATTCTATTATTACAACATGTTTTATCCAAAAGTTCCAAATACCAACCCTCACCCTCGGTATCCATATTGCTGTTAGGCTCGTCCAAGAACAGGAGAGGCGCATTGCTACAACAAGCTAGAGCTAATTTCACACGTTGCTTCATCCCAGACGAAAAATATTTGATTTCTTTATTGCGGGATTTATCCATCCCCAGGATCGAGATGATCGCTTCTTTGTCAAAGCCCTGGAGGTATGTTTTAAACTTAAAATGAAACTCAAGCAGTTCACTCAATGTAAACTCTTCGATAAGTTCAATATAGGGTGCAGCTATAGAAATGTAATTGTAGATTTCTTCGACAGGAATACTATTACCTGCCAAAGAAAACTCGATTATCCCCTCGCTTGGTGCAAGTTGGCCAGTCAACGTCTTGATCAAAGTAGACTTACCTGAGCCATTGGGACCTAAAATTGCATATTTGTGATTGGCGGAAAATGTATAATCAATTTTTCTAAAAATCCATTCTTGATTAAATCGTCTTCCTAAATTGTGTAAAGTTATATTCAATAATCGAACCTTTTTAAATTAAACACCTATTTTGCCTTGATTAAAACCTCTGACAACTCCGCGATTAGAGTTACGTACAAAAGCAAGAATCTCATCTCGAAGTTCCGTAGCTTCAAATTCGGCTTCAACCAAATCTAATGCTTTCGACAGATTTCTATTCTGAACAAAAAGAACCCGATAGATATTTTGTATTTCGGCAATTTGCTCCGAAGTATAACCGCGCCTTCTCAGACCTACAGAATTGACACCTGCATACGAAATAGGCTCACGAGCCGCCTTAATAAAAGGGGGGACATCTTTACGCACCAAAGTACCGCCGGTTACAAAAGCATGCGAACCTATCTGACAGAACTGATGCACAGCCACCAACCCTGCTAAGACTACATAATCACCTACGGTAATATGTCCGGCCAAAGTGCTCGAGTTAGAGAAGATACAATTATCTCCGACAAAGCAATCATGGGCAATATGGCTGTAAGCTTGAATCAAACAGTTCTTTCCTATTACGGTCTTGTACCTATCACGAGTACCTCTATTTATAGTTACACACTCGCGAATCGTTGTATTATCTCCAATTTCTGCAGTAGTGATCTCTCCTTCAAACTTCAAATCTTGAGGTTCTCCTGAGATAACCGCTCCCGGAAATATCTTACAATTCTTACCGATTCGAGCACCATCCATAATAGTAACATTCGAACCTATCCAAGTACCTTCTCCGATTACCACATCTTTGTGGATGGTACTAAAAGGTTCTATGACTACATTTGGAGCTATTTTAGCTTCAGGATGTATATATGACAACGGTTGTATCATTTAATTAAATTATTGTCTTACTTAACTTTTATAATCTGCGCCATTAATTCTGCCTCACAGACGATCTTCTCTCCAACCATCCCAACTCCTTTCATACGTGCAATCCCTCTACGGATAGGCTCCATCAACTCACAGCTATAGATAATTGTATCACCAGGAACAACCTGATTTTTAAATCGTGCACTTTCTATCTTCAAAAAAAGCGTCAACCAATTCTCCGGGTCAGGCACTGTATTGAGTACCAATATCCCCCCTGTCTGCGCCATTCCTTCTATACGCAATACTCCCGGAAAAATAGGAGTACCAGGGAAATGCCCCATAAATAGATCTTCATTCACCGTTACATTCTTCAACCCAACCACGTGTGTTTCCGAAAGTTCCAATATTTTATCAATCATCAAAAATGGCTGACGATGAGGCAAAATATTCATAATTTGAACCGTGTCGTAAACGGGTGCAGCGTGAATATCATACGTATTAATTTTCTTTTTAGCCTTATCTCGCTTAATTTGATTTTTAATACGTTTAGCAAAAGAAACATTAGCCGCATGCCCAGGCCTTGCCGCCATGATGTGCCCTTTCAAAGGGCGCCCAACCAACGCCAGATCGCCAATCATATCTAACAATTTATGTCTCGCAGGCTCGTTTTGATAACGCAACTGTATATTATCCAATATTCCTTCATCTGCTACGGTAACTTTTTTATTGAAAAGATCCTGTAACTTATCCAGCTCCTCCGTGCTGACCTCTTTGTCTACTATAACGATGGCATTTGACAAATCGCCACCTTTGATTAGATTATTATTTACTAAAGCCTCTAACTCATGTAAAAAGCAGAATGTACGCGAAGAGGAAATCTCCTTTTCAAACTCATCGATCTGACTGATTGAAGCATGCTGACTCCCCAAAACAGGAGAGTTGAAATCAATCATACAAGTCAATCGGTAACCATCCAAAGGCATACCTACGATTTCGACCTTGCGATCTCCATCTACGTAATGTATATTCTCTTTAATTTCGTAAAAATCACGATCGGCATCTTGATCTACAAAACCTATTTCCTTCAACTTTTGCAAAAAAATAGTTGAACTACCATCCAAAATAGGAACTTCAGGGCCATCCAAATCAATCAAAACGTTATCAATTTGAAGACCAATCAATGCCGCCATCAAATGTTCGATTGTACTCACGGAGGCACCATTTTCAGATATGGTTGTACCTCTAGATGTATCTGTCACATTATCTGCATCAACAGAGACAACAGGCTGTCCTTCCAGATCAACACGTCTGAACTTAAACCAATGATTCTCAGGAGCAGGTTTTATAGTCAGGGTAACTGATTTACCTGTGTGTAAGCCCACACCAGAAATAGTTAATTCAGATTTTATAGTCCGTTGCTTCGTGTTCATTTCCTCCATATTTATGGCTATTGGTTTTATTATTTATCTTTTAGTTTCTGTTCTAGCTCCGCTATACGTTTTTCCAAACTTGGCAACTTAGCGTATAGAACCTGAGAACGTAAATGGGCAGTCAATGGGGCGAAAGGCGTTCCCGCCCATTTCATATTTTCTTCTTTTATACTTTTGTTAATGCCAGATTGCGCTTGCACCTGTGTACCGTCAGCGATCGTAATATGTCCCACTATTCCTACCTGCCCTCCCAAGATCACTCCACTGCCGACCTTAGTACTACCGGACACCCCTGTTTGTGCAGCGATTACTGTATTGTTGCCAATTTCGACATTGTGTGCTATTTGAATCAAATTATCTAACTTGACGCCCTTTCGGACTATTGTTGATCCCATAGTCGCTCGATCTACCACCGTGTTCGATCCTATTTCAACACAATCTTCGATTACGACGTTGCCAATCTGAGGAACCTTTTCATAGCTACCGTCCGGTTGAGGCGCAAAACCAAAACCATCACTCCCTATCACAACCCCTGCATGCAAAATCACATTGGATCCAATGACACAGTCGTAATAAACGGTAACTCCAGGAAACAGCACACAATCATCTCCTATACGAACATTGTCCCCAATATATACTCGTGGATATATTTTCACATTGTCCCCGATTGTCACATCACGTCCCACATATGCAAAAGCACCAATATATCCCCCTTCTCCAATTGTCGCTGTCTCGTGAACATATATCTGCTCGTCTCTACCCGAACGTTCATTGCGTAACGAGTGATAAATCTTCAACAATTCTGAAAACGCAGAATAGGCATCGCCTACGCGAATCAGTGTACAAGAGACTGCCTTTTGCAACACTAAATTTTGGTTGACGATGACAACCGCAGATTTCGTGGTATATATATAGTGTTCATATTTAGGATTAGATAGAAACGATAACGTTTCGGCAGATCCTTCCTCAATTTTTGCCAATTGAGATACCGAAACATTAGGATCTCCCTCTATTGTTCCGTTCAGTAACGTTGCTATTTGTTCAGCTGTAAATTGCATTTAACTACAAATGTATCTTTTTTTCCCAATTTGTTTTCAACTTTTTTATTCCTATGACCTACTCCACAGACCTTAACTCTTTTGGGTAGGTCAAGGCATACTTCACCACCCGCCGTGACAAGGCCTCTAAATTTGACAGATCGGAGGCTTCTGCAATCTCTAATATTTCACCCCGATTATTTAAAATCTTTATGGGCTCCTTTTCTGCATTGTATGCAGAGTTTTGTACTTCTTGGTGATAGACAAGATAGTCAATATCACTATCTTTCAATCCAAAGTACTGTTTTGCTTTTCTTTTTACCTCATCGATCTCGTTCTGATCAAAATCATGACTCCTCATCTCCGTCACAAAAAGATTCCGTTGCAACAGACGTTGACACAACATATGGAGCACAGGATCACTATGGGATTCCCAGGCCTTTATAGCGGACAGAATATCTGTATCATCCAGTTTGGTAAACCAATCCAAATGAACGGGATCTTTTACGAATGAAACTGCATCCAACTGTCCATATAGAAAATGGGAAAAAGCGGGTGATGCAGACAACACTTCACCTCGTTGGCAGAGCATTCTTGCTCTTTTCAATATTTTAATAAGCATTTGCTCCGCAGCGATCACTGTTTTATGCAGATAAACCTGCCAATACATGAGACGGCGAGCAATCAAAAACTTCTCTACAGAATAGATCCCTTTAGCTTCGACAACGAGCTCACCATCTTTTACGGTAAGCATCTTAATGATACGATCAAAAGATATCACACCCTCCGACACCCCCGTAAAAAAACTATCCCTATTCAAATAGTCCATTCGATCTGTATCCAATTGTCCAGAAACCAATTGATGTAAAAATCGACGCGGATATTGGCCATTGAAAACAATAATCGCCAAAGACAAGCGTCCATTAAACTCTTTATTCAACCTATCCATTAAGAGGGCAGAGATCATTTCATGTGAAACTCCCTCAATAAGCGAATGTTCTAGTGAATGGCTAAATGGACCATGTCCAATATCATGCAATAAGATAGCGATGAGTGCCGCTTCCTCTTCTTCCAAACTGATATCGACATCTTTACTTCTCAACGTATCTATCGCTAATTGCATAAGATGCATGGCACCGACAACATGCTGAAAGCGGGTATGTAGCGCTCCAGGATAAACCATATGCGTCATACTCACCTGCTTAATATAACGGAGCCGTTGTAGATAGGGGTGCTCGATTAAATCAAAGATCAAGCCCGACGGAATCGTGACAAAACCGTAGACAGGATCATTAATGATTTTTTTCTTATTCAATCCCACTAATCTTTAAGAGTTTTCGTAATTTTAAACTTGTCGATTAAAATCTACAAGCATATCATCTAAGATAAGCGCAAAGATACACACAATGCAGTTAATTAATGTTAAAAAATAGCGTTTTATCGGGATTCTAACTAGGTTAGTTTCAAATATAAGTTTATATTGAAAAATTGGCTTTTCGACTTATCAAATTCTGCTAACCTAATCGGGCTTGTTTTAACAACACTGTAGCAGCAATTGTAAAATATCACAGAACAACATGGCAAAAACACATATACTTTGGGCAGACGACGAAATTGAATTTCTCAAACCTCATATTCTTCTACTTGAAGAAAAGGGGTTCAAGGTACGAACCGTCAACAATGGCAACGATGCTGTAGATGCTTTCAAACAAGAGCCTTTCGACCTGGTTTTTTTAGACGAGAACATGCCCGGCCTTACAGGATTAGAAACACTTAGTATACTCAAAACGATAAATCCAACCACTCCGACTATACTGGTAACAAAAAACGAAGAGGAGCATCTCATGGAGGATGCCATAGGAGCAAAAATTGATGATTATCTGATCAAACCAGTAAATCCCAGGCAAATTCTACTAACGATAAAGAAATTTACAGAAAACAAAAGGATCGTCAACGAAAAAACATCGATGGCCTACCAACAAGAATTCAGGAACTTGGGTATGATCATCAATAATGATTTAAATTTTGACGAATGGGCCGACGTCTATAAAAAACTTATCTATTGGGAACTGTCTCTAGAAAAGTTAGAAGATGAAAGTATGCATGAGATTCTCACAATGCAGAAGGCAGACGCCAACACCACCTTTTCTAAATTTATAGAAAGGAACTATCTCAAGTGGATTAACAATCCCGACACCAGCCCCGTATTATCCCATCAATTGTTCAGAAAAAAAGTATTTCCAAATCTTCAGCCCGAAAAACCCACATTTTTCTTCTTAATCGACAATCTACGATACGATCAATGGAAAGTAGTAAACGATGTGATCACCGATTACTTTAGACTTGAAGAAGAAGACAATTACTACAGCATACTACCTACTGCTACACAATATGCGCGGAATGCTATCTTCAGTGGACTCACACCTTTAGAAATGGAAAAGCGTTTTCCTGATCTTTGGCAAAACGATGAAGACGAAGGCGGGAAAAACATGCATGAAGACAAGTTCCTTGCAGATCAGATCAAGCGATTATACAGAAGAGAGATCAAGCACAGTTACACCAAGATACTTACTCTTGAGCAAGGAAAAGAAGTTCTAGACAATATCAGCAACTACATGCAAAATGACCTGAATGTACTTGTTTACAATTTTGTAGATATGCTCTCCCATGCAAGAACCGACATGGCCATGATCCGAGAGCTAGCGAATGACGAGGCAGCCTACCGCTCATTGACAGTATCTTGGTTTGAGCATTCCCCATTGTTTGATGTTTTAAAATGGCTATCTCAAAAAAAAGTACGTGTGATTATCACAACAGACCATGGAACGATTCAGGTAAAAAAGCCGAGTAAAGTTATAGGTTACAGAAATACAAACACCAACTTGAGATACAAACAAGGTAAAAACCTCAATTATATAGACAAAGATGTTTTTATTATACGTAATCCACACGAAGCACAGCTCCCCAAACTGCATGTCAGCTCCACTTTTGTTTTCGCTAAAGAAGAAATATACTTTGTCTACCCGAACAACTACAATCAATTTGTA
Source organism: Sphingobacterium paucimobilis HER1398 (assembly GCF_000416985.1). Classification (GTDB taxonomy): domain Bacteria; phylum Bacteroidota; class Bacteroidia; order Sphingobacteriales; family Sphingobacteriaceae; genus Sphingobacterium; species Sphingobacterium paucimobilis. The sequence continues at coordinate 162,528 of NZ_ATDL01000016.1, read as the reverse complement.
AATTATTATAGCGGTACATTTCAACATGGGGGTATATCGTTAGAGGAAATGATCATCCCGTATGCTACATATATACCAAAATAGGTATTTTTGTCCCCTATGGAAATCAATGTAAAAGCTTTAACGGAATTAAAAGGAGCGGCAGCACAGATTATAGAAATATATCCGGACAGCCGGGTATTTCTTTTCTACGGGACAATGGGAGCAGGAAAAACAACCTTGATCAATGAGCTTTGTCAACAGCTCGGTGTACAGGACCATACGTCTAGCCCCACATTCTCCATAGTCAATGAATACGCCTCCGACAATGGTCCTATCTTCCATTTTGATTTTTATAGACTAAAGAGTGAATCCGAAGCTTTTGATTTTGGATACGAAGAATACTTCTATTCTGGCAATTATTGCTTTGTAGAATGGCCAGAAAAGATTCCAAATCTACTACCGGTGGATGCCATTAAAATCAACATTACGGTAGTTGATTTTCAAGCCAGAACAATATCCATTGAGAAAAAATAATTTTTTTCGATAAGCTGCGCAACCTTTTGCTGCATTCCATCGTCTTCCTATTAACCAACATCAATTAATTGGAAAATAATAATCTATATATAATCTGGCAAGCGTGCAAAAAAGAAGACAGAAAAGCACAGGCTGCATTATATGACTATTTTTCAAAGAGAATGTTGGCTGTATGCATGCGATATGCAAACACGACACTTGAGGCAGAAGACATCTTGCAGAATGGGTTTGTCAAGATTTTTACCAAGCACCATCTATATGATGGAGTGGGGTCTCTAGAAGGCTGGATCAAAAGAATCATGATCAATGTCGCCATAGAAACCTATCGGAAAAATAAAGAAAAAAACACCGAATCCATAGAAGCAAATGATGCCTGTCAGCTGACAAGTCAAATCGGTACAGATCAGACGGCGTATAAGGATCTCTTAGCTCTAGTACAACAATTGCCATTAGGCTATCGCACGGTTTTTAACCTGTACGCCATAGAGGGATACACCCACAAAGAAATTGCTGAAATGTTGGATATCTCGGAGGGCAGTTCCAAATCACAGCTTTCTAGAGCTAGACATTGGTTACAAAGTAAATTGACAAAGTTAATGCATTAAGTCATCATGAAAGAGGAAGAAATCGATACATTGTTTCGAAATGCTTTTCATGAAGCAGAAGAAACACCAGATCAAAACGTATGGGAGAAAATTGAAAAACAGCTGGATGAACAGAAACAAGTGATCCAGATTCCAACGGGGAGAAATACCTGGTTGAAATATGCTGCCGCTGCCATCCTGATACTTGGCTCTGTCCTTACATGGTTAAAGATAGACAATGACAGCCATCACTTTACACCAGAAAAAAACGTAAGCATAATATCTGATAAAGACAGCTTCCCTTTACCAAGTGCTATAAAAAAAGAACAGACCGCCACCTCTGAGGTAACGTCCAAAGAAAGAACAGAGCAAGAAAGAACAACACCTCTGCCCATACCAGCAGCACGACTCGCACGAGGTACAACAAATGATCACTTAGAGCAGAAGAGAAAACAAATAATCCTATCGACCGATGATGTAGAACCGGCAAAACCTATGCTCGCCAGTGCACAAAGTCTGTCACAACGCAACACAACAGATCTACCTGTGCGTCAAGTCACAGAAATAGAAGGAATAAAACCGTTAATAAGTTTTGAAGAAGAGACAGAAAGCATGTACGCCAACACGTCGCATGAGTCATCAAATCAGAATATAGTAACATCTATATTAAATACGATATCAGACAAACTGGAAGTAAGTACCACAAAGGATATTCGATTTCGAGCAGATGAAGAAGGCTCTTTTCGTATAGATATAATAAACTCACTAGTTAAAAACCGTAACAAAAAAAAATAGAACGATGAAAGCATTCAATCTTAAACATGGCGTCTTAGGACTACTATTCATCTCCTTATCCCTATCTTCTGCTCAAGCACAAGAGGCTACCGACCAACAGGATAAAGACCTAGAAATTAGCATAGGTATTAAAGACAAATCAAATAACACCAAGTACCCTAGGGTTTTTGGCGGGCTCACCTTCACACGTATCGACTGGGGATTCTCCAGAATAATGGATGATGGAAAATTCACGCTCTCGGAAGACAATGATTTCTTAACATACAAAAAAGCATCTAATTTTGGATTTGACATCCTCCAATTCGGCGTAAGATTTAACGACAACTTCAAGACCTATCTTTCGACCGGCTTTGAGTGGAACTACCTACGTCTGAAAAAAAACATCGTTTTAGAGCAAGATGCACAATCGCTATCTTATAAGGATATCGACCCCAATGAGGTAAACTACTCCAAAAATATACTGACTTCAACCTACCTTAGACTACCCCTCGCTTTGGAGTGGCGCAGCGCTCAAAATACAAAAGGAGATCGTGTAAAAGTTGCCTTTGGGGCTATGACTGGAATCCTACTAAAAGGTACCCAAAGACTAAAGAGCAAAGAACAAGGTAAACAAAAGTTCAGAGACAACTACAACCTTGCAAGCTTTCAATACGGTCCCTTTGTACGTGTAGGTTATGATTATTTTGGTGTGTTTGCCAAATACTATGTCAATGATATGTTTGAAAACAGCCCTGACCAAAAAGGTTTAAATAATTTCACTTTTGGACTCACCCTAGGTTTTTAGGCCTTAATAGAAAAAATCATTACTTTTATGCCGAAATCACATTTCGGCATTTTTTATGGCTCAATCTAAATCCTCTTGTCAATATGTTCCTTCTGATATACAAAAAACAGATGTGTCATTAATACATGGCCGTCAGGTCAGCAGCATATTTGACGGCAAAATACGTGTCGTCGCGGTAGATAATGTGGATTTCGATATTCAACAAGGTCAAATAACAGCGATCATAGGCGAATCAGGGAGTGGAAAAAGTACATTATTAAAACTGATATACGGTCTTTTAGAACCTCAATCTGGTGAGATTCGGTACAAAGGATGGCTAGTCCCTACTCGAAAAGACAAACTGATCCCCGGTCACGATGCAATGAAACTGGTCTCGCAAGGTTTCGACGACTTAAATTTATATGCCAAAGTCTGGGACAACATAGCTTCTCAACTGCCCAACACCAACCTAGACCATAAGAAGTCAAGAACAGAAGAGATGTTACAGCGTTTAAAAATAGATCATCTCGCCCAGCAACGTGTTGCGGATCTGAGTGGTGGAGAACGCCAACGTGTGGCGATCGCAAGGGCTCTTATCAATGAACCGGAGGTACTATTGATGGACGAACCTTTTAACCAAGTAGATGCCGCATTTAGAGATGATTTACAACAGGACATTCGCCAGATTGTGGACGAGCTCGGTCTTACCGTAATCCTTGTCTCACACGACCCAGCCGAAGTATTGGCCATGGCGGATGCGCTGATCGTCATGAAGCAAGGAAAAATTGTAGACTTAGGATCTCCTGAATCATTGTACTATACTCCTCGAAACCCGTATACAGCCATATTATTAGCGAAAAGCAATGTATTGACAAAAAATCAGGCATTAAGCATTCCCATACACACATCCGAACCCATTGCCATCCATCAAGAATGGATTGATGTCGTCCCGGATGAAAATGGAGATTTTTGGATTAAAAACATCCGCTTTAGAGGCTTCTACAAAGAATATGTTATAGGAAATGGAACACTATCTCTACATGCTATTGTAAATACGCCTACCCCTCTTCCTAAAAACAGCCCTGTGAAATTACATATAAAACAGCACATCACATTTAACAACTAAAATCAGAGAAGCAGAAACTGTCTGTCAAGCCAAGCCAACATAGCAGCAAACCAATCTCCATCCTCTTTCTTATTAAACAGACCAAATCCATGATCTCCCAATTGATAACGATATAATTCATTGGGAATCCCATATCTATTCAAAGCTTCTTGATACAGAAGACTATTTGCTATTGGAACACCACCATCGTCCTCTGCATGCACAAGATAAGTCAAAGGGGTATAAGGACTGACCTGCTTTTCATTAGAAAACCGCATCACATCACTATCTTTAAAAACCGGTCCTATCAAGTTTTTCTTTGATCCTTGATGTGTAATACCGTCTAGCATCGTAATAACAGGATAAACCAACACTGAAAAATCAGGCCTTAGACTTCCTGCTTCTGTCTCCCCAATATAAGAGGTGTCAAAATGAGTGGACAAGGTCGATGCTAGATGTCCTCCTGCCGAAAACCCTAAAACGCCGAGCTGTCCAACATCAATGCCATCTGCCTTCCCATTTTTTCGGATATAGGCAATGGCAGTCTGTGCATCTTGTAGCGGTGCAATTCTTTTGTCCAGCATCTGACTATCTACGGGCAACCTATAACGAAGTACATAAGAAGCATAGCCGAGCCCCTGTAAACGCTTTGCCACATCGTGCCCCTCATGCCCCATAGCTACACGCGAGTATCCCCCACCGGGAATAATCAAAAAAACCTTAGTTTGTATCTGTTTTTCTGGTCTATAACAATATAATGCAGGAATATTGTCCCCTAGATCTACACCTTCTTGTACATTTAGAATCCCTTCTGGATAAAACTCAACCTTTTCTTGTCCAATTCCAAGCTCAATCATCATCATAAAAAAAATGAACACACACGCATATTCAATCGGCTGCATTTTTGCTCCCCTATTGATTTACAACAATCATCAAACTCAAGTCCTTATAAGGAATATCAAACTTTTCAGCCATATCCTTATTCGTCAAGCTTCCCTGATACAAATAAACAGCATTGCGCACCCCTGTATGCCCCCATATCAAATTGCTTATCCCGCCATAATCTGCTATCTGTAACAAAATAGGGGTAAATATATTGGTCATAGCATAAGTCGCTGTACGGGCTACCCTCGATGCGATATTAGGAACACAATAATGAATAACCTCATATTTCTTGAAGACAGGACGATCGTGAGAGGTAATCTCCGAAGTCTCAAAACAACCACCTTGATCGATGGAAACATCAATGAGAACAGAATTTGGTTTCATCTTAGAAACCGTCTCCTCCGAGATTATACACGGCGAACGTCCGTTCTTTGCTCTCAACGCTCCAATCACAACATCACAAGATAAAATAGCTTTATTTAGAATAATCGGTTGGATTACCGAAGTAAACACCCGTGTACCAACATTATTTTGCAACCTACGCAATCTGAATACCGAGCTGTCAAAAACCTTAACCTGAGCACCCAGTGCGATAGCAGTTCTTGCCGCAAATTCCCCGACTGTACCCGCGCCGATAATCACGATTTCTGTAGGAGGCACACCGGTGACTCCCCCCAGCATCAATCCCTTCCCTTCAAAAACATTAGACAAATACTCGGCTGCTATCAAAATAGAAGTTGCACCCACAATCTCGCTCATAGCACGTACAACCGTGAGATGCCCACCCTCGTCTTGAAGATACTCATAGGACAATGCAGTGATCTGTTTCTTCATCATAGCCTTCAAGACCTCCAAATCCATTAACGAAGGCTGTTGTGATGATAACAGAATTTGCTTATTTTTCATCAAGGCGATTTCTTCAATAGTCGGACTTGCAATCTTAATAATGATATCCGCTTTAAAGACTCTTTCTTTCTCATAAACGATCTGCGCCCCTTGTTCACTATAATGGTGATCCAGGAAATTAGAGGCCTGTCCCGCACCACTCTCTATAAGAACCTCGTGCCCGTGTTCTACCAAAAGCGCCACAGACAAAGGGGTCAACGCTATCCTATTCTCCTGAAAAACAATCTCTTTTGGTATACCGATGATAAGTTTACATTTCGAACTTCTTATCGATTTATAAGCTTCTTGAGTCTGTCCAAACACCTCTGATGCAATCCTAGTCATATTACCCATCTCGAACTAATTAGTGAGGTAAATATAAATATATTATAGTAAGTTTCAACCAATTAACGCCACAAAAACAATAAAGATAAAACTCTTACAATTTTCTGCTACATTTGTAATGATCACCACGTAAGATTATAAATGAAATTATTCAGAGTCATCAATCATGTCAAGATTGTCCCTAGATGGATTATTTTTTCGTTGGATCTATTTGTTGCTGCAGTAACATTTTTAACTGCATTTGCGCTCTTTCATAACTTTCAATTTTACACGATTTCGCCAAATGAATTTGCCACACAATTTCTATTGTGCATTGGCGCCACAGCGATATCCTTTTCTATATTTCGGCTGTATTCGGGGATTGTTAGGTACACCAGTGCTGCCGATTCCATAAGAATATTATCAACGATCTTATTTACTATCATTATACTTTTTGCACTTAAGCTTTTTGGACTGGCATTTCGCGCACCCAAATTCATAGACAGCAGACTTATCATTATCTACTCGCTATTTCTTTTTGCAGGATTGATCACTTATAGGACTTCGATCAAAATATTTTTTCAATACTCCAAGACAGCACGAAAAATCAAGAAAAACACGTTAGTATTTGGAGCTGGAGAGTTAGGTATAGCGGTAAAAAGAACATTTGACCATGACCTAACGTCTAACAAAATCATTGTAGGCTATTTGGATGACAACTCTTCCAAAATTGGAAAATCCATTGATGGCGTTAAGATATTTGGCTCTGAAGAGCTAACCAAAGTCATCTACAAATGTGCTGTAGACGAACTCATCATCGCAACCCCATCTATCCCTCCTGATAAAAAATCAGAGATTATAGAAGTATGCCTTGAACACAACGTGTCTGTACTAACGCTTCCTCCGATCAAAAAAATAATGAATGGAGACCTGACGGTCAACCAAATAAAAAATGTCAGGATAGAAGATTTACTGGACAGATCTACTATCAAGTTAGAAAATGAGGCTGTTCTGGAACAACTACGGGGCAAACGGATATTAGTAACAGGTGCTGCCGGGTCAATTGGAAGCGAAATAGCCAAACAACTCGGACAGTATAGTCCACAAATGATTATTTTGTGTGATCAAGCTGAATCCCCATTACATAATCTGCAATTAGACCTTCAAGAAAATTTTAAGGATCAGCTCTTTCATACTTTTATTGCAGATGTCAAGAGTAGAGAGCGGATGAAAATATTGTTTGAGACTTTCAGACCGCATGTTGTATACCACGCCGCTGCTTACAAACATGTCCCTATGATGGAAAACCACCCTATAGAGGGGGTAAAGACAAATATTTTTGGTACGATGAACCTAGCAAATCTCGCCGTAGATTTCAATGTGCAAAAGTTTGTCTTCGTATCCACGGACAAAGCGGTCAACCCAACAAATGTGATGGGAGCGACTAAGCGTATAGCAGAGATATACGTACAGTCACTCAATACCAAAATAAATAAGGAGAACAAAACAGGGACAAAATTTATCACCACTCGCTTTGGCAATGTACTGGGATCGAATGGTTCGGTAATACCTAGATTCAGAGAACAGATCGAAAAGGGTGGTCCCGTAACCGTAACTCATCCCGAAATAACCCGCTACTTTATGACTATTCCAGAAGCGTGTCAACTTGTTATCGAGGCAGGAAGCATGGGAGAAGGCGGAGAGATATTCGTATTTGATATGGGAAAATCAGTCAAAATTGTGGACTTGGCCCAGAAAATGATCAAGCTATCCGGCTATATCCCCAACCAAGATATAGAAATAAAATTCACCGGTTTACGACCTGGCGAGAAACTATATGAGGAGTTACTCAATGACTTAGAGAACACCCTGCCTACGCATCATCAAAAGATCATGATTGCAAAAGTCAGGGACAACGATTTCGAAACAATATCTAATCAACTAGAAAAGCTATTGGAGATTACAGCCTCACAACACAATACGAACATCGTCAGACAAATGAAAGTTATTGTTCCCGAATTTAAGAGTCAAAACTCAGAATACGAACTATTGGACAAACACCGAGAAGTTCGTACCTCTTAAGAGGCAATAAATTAGCATTTTATAACAACAAAGTGTTGCAAATATTTAATAAAAGTGTATTTTTGCGTTCCGTATAATTATTTAAAATAAACTAATGTCAACGAATATCAATTCAACCGAGAAAAAGGGTTCATTTTTTCAAGACAATCAAAAGAGTGTGGTTTTTATCCTAGGAGGAATCATTGTATTGATTTTACTTTATATTGGATATCAAAAGTTCTATCTTGCCCCTCGGGCTGAAAAAGCTACTGATGCTATGTATAAAGCAGAAGAATATGCTTTAATTGACTCCTTACAGAAAAAGGCGATAGAAGGTGACGGAGCATTTTTGGGTTTCAAAGAAATCGCAGATGAATATTCAAATACGCCTTCAGCAAATATCGCTAACGCTTATTTGGGCGGCCTATACTTGCGTCAACAGAATTTCCAAGAGGCCATCAAATATCTTAAAAAATACACCGAAACAGGTAGTGAGATACTGGATCCATTAATAATCGGACTCATTGGTGATGCGTATTCAGAAAGCCACGACTATAAGAACGCGGCTGACTACTACAAGAAAGCTGCCGATAAGTCGAAAAATTCCTATACAACACCGTTGTTTCTAAAAAAACTAGGTCTAGTCTATGAACAACTGAATGAAAACAAACAGGCGGAAGAGGCTTATTCTAAAATCAAAACAGAATACCCGGAAAGCGCAGAAGCTTCTACAATAGATGGGCCACTAGCTCGTGTACAAGCAAAACAATAATATTATTATAAAACATATTAAAAAGGCTGCTTCATAAGCGGCCTTTTTAATTAAAAAACAGAGTTTCATCATGTCAAGTAGCTTAAAAAATTTATCTGATTTTTCACATCTACAAGTTAAAAGTGCAAAAGGAATAAAATTTGCGATTGTAGTGGCGCAATGGAATGCCGATATTACAGGAGCATTGCTCGCAGGTGCAGTAGACGGCTTATTAAAACATGGATCTACTGAAGAAGACATTCAGGTCATCGAGGTCCCTGGCAGCTATGAGCTCATCTCAGGAGCAGATATAGCCCTTAGAAACAAACAGTTCGATGCAGTCATCTGCCTGGGGTGCGTTATACAGGGAGAGACCCGTCATTTTGACTTTATCTGTGATGCCGTCGCTAATGGAATTGCAAATGTCAGCATCAAACACAATAAACCTGTTATCTTTGGCGTATTAACTACAGACAATATGCAACAGGCTTTGGATCGCGCAGGCGGAAAACATGGCAACAAAGGGGAAGAAGCAGCGATCACAGCAATTCAAATGTGTCATATAGCCAAATCATTCTAGTTGGTATTGTTTTTGATAATCTTTAGAACATGAACAGGAAGTTAGTCTTTTTGAGCTGTCTAATTATTGTTACCGCGATTTTATCATCTTGCGGCACACAATCGACATGCGCTGCCTACAACACATATCCAAAGAAAAAACATAGGACAAGATAATTGTTTACAGATGTAAAAAAAATAGTGATATGAGACACTTTCGATTTACACTTTTCTTCATTGGATCCGTACTTTTATTCGCTCCCTGGACGCTGAATGCACAGGAGCAACAGAACGGCAAAAATCTCGTTGAATTATCTACAGGAGAAGCCAATAAATGGGCCAATACCCGTTATTTACTCTACACGGCTGTTGGTCCATCAAATATCGCTGGATTTGGTAATGACCGTACTTTTCTCATTGACAAAAGAACAGGAGACTGTCGCTTTGAAGGAACCAACAAAAACAGCGAAAATATCGTTCTGCTATTCAACTATAAGACAAAGAGAACAAAAAAATATTTTATCAACACACAAGAAAGTAAAGAAAATATAGCTGACTTGGCAGAGAACATATTCACCCAGTTTTTCAACGACACCCAAATGCTTTTTCTTCCTGCTTTTTTGAGCAACAATCCTTCTAGCATCACTGATGTATCTCAAAAGATATTCGATGCGGATAAAGTTAATATCATTTCGTTTTCCCATCTCCCCACATTTGGTGATACTGCGATAGACGGCAAGATATCAGTGACTAATAAAGGCGAGATTAAATCCATCAGTATAGACCATACAGCATTCAAAACCTCGGTAACCAAAGATATAGGAGAAGGGATCTTACTGCCTACAGTCTTCGAGAATCGAGAAACTTATCGATTCCAAACAGTAGCAGCCTTTACGGAAATGGAAGCAGGAAAATTCACCGATTTTTAAGTACAGCATGATTTGGAAAGATATTACCTCAATGAACTTACTGCAGGATATGTATGCCTGCGATACCACCTATATTCTATTTAAACATAGTACGCGTTGCCCAGTAAGTGCGATGGCTAAACGAAATCTAGAACAAGACAAGAACCTCATCCCAGAAGGCACGGTTATATATTATCTAGATTTAATTGCTTATCGGGAAATTTCTAACGCAATAGAACAGCTTTGGGAAGTAAAGCATGAATCCCCTCAATTGCTTGTTGTTCGAGGACAAAAATGTATTTACAATGCCTCGCATTCCGAAATCGAAATGCGAGATATTGTACCTTTTATTTCTTAAAATAAGAAACCTGCCCTAGACGTCCCTCCTGATCAATCACAGCAAAAGCCAAAGTTTGCCCTTGTTTATAAACGACAGGTTGCCCTTTCTCATAACGATTACTCTCTAAAGAAGGTAAAGTGCCATCCAAAGTATAATAAATAGAAAAGCCTGGGTATTCAGCATTGGCATACACAGCATCGTTGATCTCCTTTAAACCGACTCCCGGAAGTCTAAACTTGACATTTGGCGCCAACTTGGGCAATTCATGAAGCCCTACTTTATGAATAAAACCAGCATAGTCATTTTCTATACCCTTCAAGCTAAACCCAGCTTCATCTTCATAGTTGCGTTTAGCAGACCAAGCTCGTTCTGCCAGCGCAAAAAAACGAGGAAATACCAAGTAATCCATCTGTTCTTCTGTCAGAACAGTCTCGGCCCACAATCCACCTTTTATACCCAAAAAATTAGCTTTTCCTTTCTCCGTCAACCTAACACGATTAGCAAATCCTTTTTTCCCCAACTTCTCTCCACTGTAATAAGTGTCTATATTGGCAAAAAAAACTTCTGGCAATAACGAGTAGGAATGGAATAAATCAGCGTACGTCGCCCATTTTAAGCCAGGCTCCATAAAATTAGTATTCCACATCATATCGAAATACATATTAGAGGCACTGATAAGAACAGTCTGATAACCCGCATTTGCCAACCTATATGCAAGATCTTCTTGCCCTCCACCTATTACATTATTCCAGACATCCACCTGGATATTCGACTTATTAGGTAACATTGGGTTCACCACCATCCCATCTCCCTTATTAACCATGCCAATCTCTTCCCAACCCGCCATATCTAATCCCTTTGCGGTACAAATTTCATTCACTCGCTGTATGTAATAAGGCCAGACCTCATGTGTAGACTTCATGCCCTCTTTCTTCATCAGCGCATCAATCCGAGGTGACTTGGTCCATACGCCACTAGGTACCTCATCACCACCAATAGAAATCTTCTTGAATGGGATACCTGCCTCTTTGTACATAGCGATAAACTCGTCTATCACTTTTTCTAAAAATGCGTACGTAGAGGGCAGTGCTGGGTTGATGACATTATCACCAAAATGCTGTACAGAATTGTATTCTGAACGATCCTCTGGATCGTACAGCAGATATCTCTCCGCCTCCGCCTGCTTTCCTAAGGCCATAAAATGCTCATAACGCGCTTCCATCGCCTTTATTGCTGCTCTTGCATGGCCTGGAGTTTCTATCTCTGGGACGACAACAATATTACGGTCATGAGCATACCTTAGGATTTCAATAAAATCTGCCCTACTTAAAAACTGATTATAACCATGGTTCCCTCCTGACCCATAGCCTGGTTGCAAAGAACTCCCATCTTTAAACAAAGGAGACCTTACGGCACCGATAGCAGTAAGCTCAGGAAGAGATGGGATCTCTATACGCCACCCCTCATCGTCTATAAAATGAAAATGGAATACGTTAAGCTTATACCTCGCCATCAAGTCCAAGTACTTTAAGATAACAGCTTTATCCTTAAAATTCCGTGCGATATCCATCATGAAACCCCGGTATGCGTACCTTGGCTCATCCTCAATCTGAACATAAGGAATATGACGAGCTTCGTGCGAAAAATACATGGCAGGACTCAAAAGAGAGACCAACGACTGCAATGCATACTGGGCACCAGCCCCTGAACTGGCTTCAACGTGTATTCCATCATTAGAAACCGACAACCTGTACCCTTCCCTATTCAACCCATCAACTTGCTTAATGACAAGTTGAGCGTCTTTCTCTTTAGAAGGAACAACCTTCAGACCTTCAATAGCAGGCACTCCATTAATAGCCCCTAATCCCATACTTAAACCCGGCGACACAAAGCAACCTACTGTTGCAGGCAGCTCATAACTTCCCTTTCTCGAACGTATTGACTTAGGAGTGGGGAAAATCAATGGTACTGTGGCATTCTTGTTTAGCTTTTCATTACGTGCATATAGAGAGGCATTAAAACTATTCTGTTGTAAGGCTGGGAGTGTGATAGGATCATAAGAAACATTCTCTACAGCGTGATAAACCTTTGGATCATTTTTGTCTTGAAAATAAAAACCATTGGGCACTGTTGAGATATTGGAGATTGCATATTGAGTGGTATACACCGTCACCAACGAATCATTAGGTGCTAAAATCTGATTGGCAAACTCCAGTTTAAACAGATTGCCTCGTTGATTGGAAAACGCATATTTTTCTGTCTTCTTGTCAATCACTGGATACATTGTGTTAAACCACAAATCCCATTTACTCAAATCCAGATCAGCAGTCGATATATTTCTGATAACTAATACCAAATCTAAATTATCACTGCCATTATAGCTTTGGCTTGTTCTCCAGCTTAATTGAGCCTGTTCAGCCACTGTAGTTTGTTGAGCAAGCACCGCATGCCCCATAGAAATAAACGCTAAAAACGTCGTTAGAAATAGTTTACCCATATTCAAGTTCTGATTGATATTTAAAAATACAAATACAATTGCATTAAAAAAAACAATTTGTTTTTGGATTGTACAATATTAATTCTATATTTGCACACCGAAACACACAAAGGCCCGTTCGTCTAGGGGTTAGGACGCAAGATTTTCATTCTTGAAACAGGGGTTCGATTCCCCTACGGGCTACAAAAAGCGTTGAAATTTATAAATTTCAACGCTTTTTTACGTTATCGAAACGACTAATTCTGCGTTCTGTTATAAATTTTATCCAGCAACTCGAATAGTTCAGGATAATCCTCCTTAAGCCGACTGGGCTTACTAAAAAAATACTCGGACAACACGGCTAGAAATTCAGCATCATTTGTTGCAGCATATGCCCTGATTGTAGAATCACCATCTCTGATCGAGCGTATCGTCCTATCCATTTCCTCCAACCAAGGTTTTATCAAATCCTTTGGTATCAGATACTCAGGTATCCCATCCACCTCTCCATCTGCCTTATCAATAAGATGTACAAATTCATGCACAGCAGTATTTCCCACACTATATTGTTCAAAACCGTCCCGCAAAGCAGGCAATGATAAAACCATTTTCCGATTCATTGCGCCCGAACCGACCATGCCTGCAACATTTTTATGAGCAGCCTCCGTATCAAACCGTTCGTCGAAATAATCTGGATAAACGATTACCTCATCTAGATTTTCATAAGCCCATGTTTCAAAATGAAGTAGTGGTATTGTAGCACTAGCAGCTAACAATACACGGTCATCATCCTTCAGATTCGCTCCCTTTTCGGCGGAAATCTTAACACGCTTCAGAAAGTACTGAACTCGCTCTCGAAATATATCCTTTTCAGAGTCAGACAATTTCCTATAGAATCTAACCCTATCCGACAGTACTTTTTCAACAAAAGAAGAAGGAAGATTAACATACACATGATCATTCTTACGTTTAAAACTCTTAAAGACATAAAAAACCAAAAGAAAACCTACACAAAAAATTACACTGGTAACAAGATAGGGATTATACATATTTCACATTTATGTTTATCTTAGTAAGATACTAAGATAAAGTAAGCTATGCCAACTAAAAGTTACCATTATTCGGACGGCCAGAACTCCTTTGGTCCAATTCCACTTGAAGAACTTCGAATGAAGCAGATTGGCCCCAATACACTGATATGGTCCGAAGACTTAGTAACTTGGACAAAAGCTCAAGATGTGGCTGAGCTTGCAGATCTATTTACCAGTGCTAATAGTGCAAATCATCCGCCTATACCCCCAAAACAAATAACAGACTCGTCATTTCCCAATACAAACAATCCTTCCGCGCCCTATTTAAGACCACCGAAAACATACTTAATAGAAAGTATAATCACGACGATAATATGTTGCTGGATATTTGGTATTCCCTCCATAGTGTATGCTTCTAGAGTAGAAAAAAAGTTTTATGCTGGCGATATAGCAGGTGCTGAAAGTGATTCCAAGAATGCTAAAAAATGGATTATAATTAACCTAGTAGCCTGTGCTGCCGTATGGTTACTGGGAATAGGTATATTTGGCTTAGGTCTGATTAGCGGAGCATTTCAATGAGACTAAACAAGCGACAGAGGGTTCTTTTGCTTTACCCTCTGACCCTGGTAACGGTTGCTCTTTTATATAAATATTTTAATCCTTTGGAAAGCTTATTTTTTCCAAAATGCCCTGTTAAGGCTATAACCGGACTAGACTGTCCGGGATGCGGAGGACAACGTGCAGCGCACTCTCTACTCAATGGAGATGTTAGACAAGCATTTATGGAAAATCCGTTGTTACCCCTTCTCATACCTTATTTAATTCTGGGATTTTACCTACAAATCATACCGCAACCGACAAATGGAGAACTGAAATTAAAGAAGGTATTGTACGGCCAAAGCGCTATTTTAATACTTGGAATCATTCTTTTTATTTTCACCATTCTACGAAACATAATATCATAAAACAGAGTGCTTCATTTCGAAGGAACAAAAAAAAATCCCTGACTAAAACAGCCAGGGATTTTTTTATATATGATAAGAACAATTATTACATCATTCCGCCCATGCCACCAGCCATTGGTGGAACACCAGCACTAGCGCCTGCCTCTTCTGGCTCATCAGCCAATACGCACTCCGTAGTCAATAACATTGACGCGATTGAAGCCGCATTTTCTAAAGCTACGCGAGATACTTTAGTCGGATCAATAACTCCAGCGCCAATTAAATTCTCAAATTTATCTGTGCGGGCATTATATCCGAAATCAGCAGTACCTTCTTTTACTTTTTGCACGATCACTGCGCCTTCGATACCTGCATTAAAACAGATCTGACGCAAAGGCTCTTCGATAGCTCTCTTGATGATATCAATACCAATTTGCTCATCTTCGTTACTGCCTTTAAGACCAGCTAAAGCCTCGACTGCGCGAATGAAGGCTACACCTCCACCAGCAACGATTCCTTCTTCAACAGCAGCACGAGTAGCATGCAATGCATCATCCACACGGTCTTTCTTCTCTTTCATCTCCACCTCAGTAGTAGCACCTACGTAAAGAACAGCAACACCGCCAGATAATTTAGCCAAACGCTCTTGTAATTTCTCACGATCGTAATCAGATGTTGTAGTTTCAATCTGAGAACGAATCTGTGCAACGCGAGCTTTAATGTCATCAGCATTACCAGAACCATTGATTACTGTAGTGTTATCCTTATCGATTACTACTTTCTCAGCTTGACCTAGATAAGACAATTCAGCATTTTCCAATTTGTAACCTCTCTCTTCAGAGATAACTGTACCACCTGTCAAGATCGCTATATCTTCTAGCATTGCTTTGCGGCGATCTCCAAATCCAGGAGCTTTAACAGCTGCAACTTTCAGTGAACCACGGATTTTGTTGACAACCAAAGTAGCTAACGCCTCTCCATCTAAGTCTTCCGCAATAATCAACAACGGTTTACCAGTCTGAACTTGTTTCTCCAAAACAGGCAACAACTCCTTCATATTACTAATTTTCTTATCGTAGATCAGAATATAAGGATTTTCCAATTCAGCCTCCATCTTATCGGAGTTAGTCACGAAATATGGAGATAAGTAACCACGATCAAATTGCATCCCTTCAACCGTTTTAACTTCTGTTTCCGTTCCTTTAGCTTCTTCAACAGTAATAACACCATCATTACCAACCTTTTCCATTGCTTCTGCAATCAAAGATCCGATAACTTCATCGTTATTGGCCGAGATAGAGGCTACCTGTTTAATCTTGTTGTTATCTGCACCTACAGCCTGAGACTGAGATTTCAAATTAGCAACTACAGTTGTTACAGCTTTATCAATTCCTCTTTTCAAATCCATGGGGTTAGCTCCAGCTGCTACAGATTTAATACCAGGAGCAACAATAGCTTGAGCTAAAACAGTCGCCGTAGTAGTACCGTCACCTGCTTGATCAGCAGTTTTCGAGGCTACTTCTTTCACCATTTGAGCACCCATATTTTCCAATGCATCTTTAAGCTCAATCTCTTTCGCCACAGAAACACCATCCTTCGTTATCGAAGGTGAACCAAATTTCTTTTCGATAATTACGTTACGACCTTTAGGTCCCAATGTTACTTTTACTGCATTTGCAAGGGTATCAACTCCCTTTTTAAGGGCTTCACGTGCCTCAACGTTATATTTAACTTGTTTTGCCATTTTGTTAGTATTAAGTAGTTAGTTTTGAGTATTTAGACAATAAATATTGTAGCATACGTCTCTGATAACTCTTATTTTCAATTTTTAATTTTGACCTTTTAATTAAAGTACCGCGTAGATATCTGCTTCACGCATAATCAAATACTCTTTACCTTCATAGGTAATTTCAGTACCTGCATATTTACCATACAACACCTTGTCACCAACTTTAACAGTAAGTGGTTCCTCTGGTTTTCCAGCGCCAACCGCAACGATAGTACCCTGTGATGGTTTTTCTTTAGCCGTATCCGGGATGTAGATACCTGATGCTGTTTTCTCTTCTGCTGGAGCAGCTTCGACTACTACTCTGTCTCCAATAGGTTTAATACTTAATGCCATAATTATACTATTATACGTTTATTGTTTAATTTAACCTTATACACTACATTATCACCAACTGTGCCAAAGGGGATAGACGACAAAATATTGCCATTTTTTCACTTCAGCCAACACGAATGACAGTCTTCTTTTACACAGCAATGTCAGTATGACAGTTGGGCAAAAAAAAAGCCTTACAATGAATTGTAAGGCTTTCTATTTTTTTTAAACCACTATTTTGAAGAATCGGCCTTGTCCGGAGCAGCTTGCTGACCTTGAGCCGGAGCATTCAAGTTTAATGCGGGCGCCTGAGCCGGAGCTTCAATCTGATTAGAAAGCCCCCCAGCATTAGAACCTGATCCAGGACCCAAAATATTAATAGCTAAACTAAATACCATAAGTGCTATTACTAAAGTCCATGTTCCTTTCTCTAAAAAGTCGCCTGTACGTTGAACTCCCATCAAGTTACTCCCACCAGCAAATCCTGATGATAAACCTCCACCTTTTGGATTTTGGATAAGCACAAAGAATGCTAAAACCACACTTACCAAAATAATCAGGATAATGAATAATGTTGTCATTTCTTAGTTAATATTATTTATAAGTTTTTCTCTAATTCTTGAATTTGGGTCGCAAAATACGATTTTTTTTCTGGATATTTCAAAATTAATTTTTTGAATACCTCAATCGCTTTAAGATACAGCGCCTGATCGACATAAATGTTGGCCAAAGTCTCCGTAACCAGCGAATAATTGTCTTCAGCACTCTGTCTGGCCATATTTTCATTATGAAGCTTCTGGGCAGAAGGCGCTTGTATAATAGGTTCTTCCTTAATAAAACGCTCGATCACCTCATCGCTCTTTTTGGGCTCCACCACCTTTAAAGGACTATTCTTTACTGCATCACTCAACTTGCTTTCCGGTGCCTGAAAATGAATAATATTTTCCTTGATTTGCTGATCAAGAATGGTCTCATCCAATTTGGATAAATCGAAATGTCCTTTCTCAGGCTTAGGCAGATGTGGCACGATAAAAGGCTGATACGTATCCGCATACTCCAATCTCGTCTTATGCAACCACCATCTAAAGCTATACGGCATCAGATCATCATTATACAGACTGACATCTTCAGGTTCATCATCAGACAATATTGGCATGACATCCGAATTCTCAGGCGACTCTCCTTTCTCTTTCTGCTCAAAAACAAAATAATCGCCCAGCACCGCTCCACCATGTACCAGTTTATCCAATTCGACACCTTCTTGTTCCGAAACAGCATCCGCCTCCACTTCTGTTTCCGTAATTGCAGCCGCTTCCACATCAACTTCTTCCTCCAACACTTCTTCTGTAGTTCCAGCCTCATCTTCTACTCTTATCTCCCCAGCACCATCGTATATTTCAAAAGGTATATATTCTTCTTCCTCAGGAACAATCTCCTCCACTTTTACCATAGGAGCGTTCACAAAACTCCACAGCCAGTTTGCATTAGCAGCATATAGGAGCGCAAGTTCACGGCTTGGAGATTCTTCCTCCACAAGCTTTTTCCTCCGCTCATAAGCAAATATCAAAGGCTGAGAATAAGGAAATCGTACTATCAAACCCAATAAATCATCCTCCGTCAACCGAGAAGGATCAACAAGAGCCTGTCTATATAATATATGTGCCGAATTGTTTAAATCTGTCATGTCTAAGTCGGTATACTACCAGTTAGCAAAAGCTTTATTATATATATCCTCAGTCAGTGCTTTGATGATTTCTTGATTCAACTGAGCTTCATAACTCGTGACATCTGAACCCGGAAATTCCTTAAACTGAGAAAAACTCTCCTCGAAATTACTTTCACCGGTCTGATCGAGACGATTAGTATACTTTACTTTTACCGTAATCGTCAATCTACTGTTTTCTGCTCGTTCAAGCCCTCCCGCCGCAACAGACGCAGGCGTAATCGTATAATTCGTTATCATTCCTTCGAAAACCGCATCCCCATCCGCATTAACCTGACTTAAACTAGATTGTGTCCGAATACGTTCTTTCAACCCTTCGGTAAAATTCTGGCTAAGCGTCGTATATACCATAGGCGCAATATTCTCGAAATATAAAACAGAATACGTTTTCATATCTTTTGGAATAGAGCCCCCTGTAAAACCATATTTAACACGGCAACTTTGGACAACCAAAAGCACAAGTAATATGGCTCCAATAGTTCTAATCTGACCTGTTAATCCCCACATAAGTATCTAGTCTAAATTTAAGTCTTTAATTTTTCTATACAAGGTACGCTCAGAAATACCCAACTCTTGAGCAGCAGACTTCCGTTTACCTTTGTGTTTCTTTAAGGCCTTCTTGATCATATCCGATTCCTTATCTACCAAAGAAAGAGACTCTTCAACCTCCTCCACATCTTGCGTATCATCGATCGATACATAGCTGTTGCCTGAAGTATTGGTATTAGGATTATGTATAGTCAAAGTAGCAGTTTGCCCCGATTCCTCATTATATAGCTGAGGTGTACCTGGCTTCACCTCTTGATATAACTGACTTATATACTGCGAATTTTGATCATAAGAAGCAGGGCTAGCACCATTTTGCAACAGCTCTACGACCAGTTTTTTCAAATCCACCATATCCTTCTTCATATCAAAAAGGACTTTATATAAAATATCACGTTCTGAAAAATCTTCTTTACTTTGTTCTTTCACAAAAACAGGCAGGCTACTCGAGCTTTTCTCTACTGGCAAGTAATTGCTCAGAATTCGAGCATCAACGATTCTCTCTTTTTCTAAGACTGCTATCTGTTCTGCAATATTCTTTAATTGGCGTACATTACCTGGCCAGCTATAATTTGTCAACAACTCCTGAGCATCAGGTGTCAGTTGCACGCCCGGTGACCGATACTTATCAGCAAAGTCAACAACAAACTTTCTAAACAATAGAAATATATCTTCCTTCCGCTCCCGCAAAGATGGTATCCGCAGAGGAACAGTATTGAGTCTGTAATACAGATCTTCTCTAAACTTACCTTTCTTTACGGCTTCGTAGACATCCACATTCGTAGCTGCGACCACGCGAACATTAGCTTTTTGAACTTTCGAAGAACCAACACGGATATATTCTCCTGATTCCAAAACCCGCAGAAGCCGAGCCTGTGTATTCAAAGGCAGTTCTCCTACTTCATCCAAAAAGATCGTCCCACCATCAACGACTTCAAAGTAGCCCTTGCGTGCTTCATGAGCTCCAGTAAAGGAACCTTTTTCATGTCCAAACAATTCCGAGTCAATTGTTCCCTCGGGGATAGCACCGCAATTGACGGCAATAAAAGGCCCATGCTTACGCGAACTCAATTGATGGATAATATGAGAGAAAACTTCCTTACCAACACCACTCTCCCCTTGTATTAAAACAGATATATCAGTTGGCGCCACCTGCTTTGCCACATCGATCGCACGATTCAGCAGAGGAGAGTTTCCTATAATCCCAAATCTATTTTTTATATCTTGGATATCCATCTATCTTAGTCTTGAGTAATGAGATATTCTTATTGAATTCCTTGGTTAATATTAATCAACAATACGTCCTATCAATGTGGCAGAAGTACAACTCTCGCCGAGCACATGAACATAATCACCAATCTTGAATCGTGCATCTACAGGAAAAACAACCATAGTGTTCTGATCGTTACGCCCACAGTAGTCCTGATCTGAACGCTTAGAAAAACCCTCGATCAACACTTTATGAACTTTCCCCACATACTGCTGTATACGTTCCAAACTATGCTCTTGCTGTTTATTTACAACCTCTGTCAACCTTCTCTTTTTGATATCTTCAGGTATGTCATCGGCATAACGTTTTGCAGCCAGCGTACCAGGTCGTTCTGAATAAGCGAACATATAAGCGAAATCATACTTCACGAAGTCCATCATCGAGAGCGTCTCCTGATGTTCTTCTTCAGTCTCTGTACAAAAACCCGTAATAACGTCTGTTGAAATCGCACACTCGGGTATAATACGACGAATAGCCTCCACACGTTCCATATACCATTCCCTATCGTATGTTCTATTCATCAACTCCAATACGCGTGAGTTGCCCGACTGTACAGGCAGATGAATATACTTACAGATGTTTTCATAGCGCCCAATAGTGTACAATACCTCATCCGTAATATCTTTTGGATGCGAAGTAGAGAAGCGTATACGCAACTCCGGACTTACCTGAGCAACAAGCTCCAATAAGTTTGCAAAATTAACTGCTGCCTGAGGCTCCTCACCCTCTTCTACCGCAGGCGTATATTTGTAAGAATCGACATTTTGACCCAACAAAGTCACTTCACGATATCCTGCATCAAACAGCTCCTGGGCTTCTTTGATGATAGATTGCGTATCCCTGCTTCTTTCTCTTCCCCGCGTAAACGGTACTACACAAAAAGAACACATATTGTCGCAGCCTCGCATAATAGATATGAAAGCGGAAACTCCATTAGAATTCAATCGAACAGGACTAATATCAGCGTACGTCTCCTCACGGGACAATAATACATTGACCGCTTTATTTCCATCATCAACTTTTTCAATCAAATTAGGCAGATCACGATACGCATCTGGTCCCACAACGACATCCACCAATTTCTCTTCTTCTAGAAACTTAGCTTTCAATCGTTCGGCCATACAACCCAGCACACCAACGACCATACCTGGATTCTTTGCTTTAGCCGACTCAAATTCTTTCAAACGATTTCGAACACGCTGCTCTGCATTTTCTCGAATAGAACACGTATTAATAAATACAACGTCCGCTTCCTTATAATCTTTGGTAGTCTCAAACCCCTTATCGATCAATATAGATGCAACAATTTCACTGTCCGAAAAATTCATTTGGCAACCATAACTCTCAATATAAAGTTTTCTCCCATCCGATTTACCGGTTGGAGCCAACTCTAGGGCCTCTCCCTGACGATTTTCGTCGTGTGTCTTTGTTGTATGCGTTAATTCTAACATAGCTTATTATAAAAGACTACAAAGTTAGAAATAAAATATCATTTTTTATGACAGTTTGGCAGAGCTTACCAAATTTTAACAAATAATCATAAGCTCCGATCAGGTATACTTTTCAAAAGGGTTTATACAGCGATCATCGCTACAAAGTATCCGCTAACGAAAAAAGCTCTCCGATTTGGAGAGCCCTTCATTAATACCATTATGCTACGGCAATCTTATTGCCCCACTTCTCTTCTTGCCTCGTCTTGCATTTTCTTACTCGCTGTGATCACAATCTCCACACGGCGATTTTGTGCACGACCAGCCTCTGTATCATTAGAAGCTATAGGCTCTGAATAATTTTTTCCTTCTGTAGATATACGACCTGCAGCTAATCCTTGCGATACAGCATAGTCTCTTACCGATCTAGCACGATCACTGGACACCTTATCGTTTGCAGCCAGTGTACCCACATTATCCGTATGTCCAATAACCAAAATATCCGTATTAGGCTCTTTATTCAAAGTTTCGACCAATTTGGCGATATTTGTCTTGGCCTCCCCTTTTAACGTAGATTTGTTAAAGTCAAACAAAATACCAGAATCAAATTTCACCAAGATAGCCTCATCTACCTTTTCTACTTCAGCACCAGCAATCGTATTCTCAATCTCTCTAGCCTGCTTATCCATTTTATTACCGATCAAAGTACCTGCTGCACCACCGATAACTGCACCAGCGATAGCACCTATAGCCGTATTACCAGCCTTTCCTCCAATCAATGCACCAAGACCGGCTCCTGCTGTCGTACCAATGGCTCCACCTTTAGTTGCATTATTAGCATTTTGAATGGTTGAACAGCTCCCTAATAACAATGCAGAGGTAGCCAAAGAAAGACCATACACTGCTAATTTCTGATTCATTTTCATATCTTTACAAATAATGTTTTCTATATATCCCTATTTACTGAACAAAGTAAATGCCAAAACTGAACACAATACACACTCCGCCACCTTTACCTTATGTTTTATTTAATTTTGTGGAGGAATCTCTAACTTTGGTAATTTAACAGGAGCTGGTCGTCCCTGCTCATCCCAAGTCTTAAAAGACTTAGCTATATAATTCAGTAAATCATACTGTCCCCAGTTTTTCGATACTTCATAAGAAGGACGATATATTTCCATAAAATTCGAGAGAGCTTCTCCCTCCAAATCCGTGTGCTCGGAAACTATACTCTTGGTAAAAATACGATCCACAGCAATTTCATTAACCTCACGATCCATATATTTTTCGAACCGCTTCATATTCTTAGCCTCTCTTCCAAAAAGATTGTACAATGCAGTGGCAGGACTATTTAAGTAAGTCCCCACTCTATTCTTTCCTCCATTATAAATACCTTTCTTCTCATAGTCGCGTAGGATATCTTCCATTTCTTGCTGTCTTGTCTTTCGCGCCACGACCACGGTTTCAATCTGCATTCCAGGCTGCATCTCCAAAACAACATCATCCAGCGTATACAATACAGTTTTTATAGCACCATATCCTACCTTGGTAACGGCGAGCGTATCACCAATCATCGCGTCTATATAGAAAACACCAAAATTATTCGACGTCACCTTCCTATTTGTTTTCAGATTGATCACATTAACATCCGCTAGACGGTTTCCGGTACTCTTCTCCAAGATTAAACCAGATACCTTTGGCAATTCTGTCATCTGTGCCATTCCATTTTGCATAACAAAAAACAAAATGGGGAACAAGATTGCTATCTTAATAAAAAATCTAATCATTGGTACTAATGTAAACAAATATTGGACTGCTGAATGTTAAAAAGTATTAAACAAGTTTTCACTTAAAAGGATAAAAAACAAAGTTAGCCCCCTCCGGAACAACAACAAATAAGCACATAAAATCATCTGCCTTTTTAAAGTGCTTTTCAAAATAAGCTTTCCTATCGCTTTCAATTACCCCTTTTTCCACAAATTCTTCCAATGAGCTCGCATTTATCGACCAATTTGTATTCAGCTCGGCTTTATCCAGTATAACTTCCCCCAGACTCACCTCATGCTGATGAGCGATAAAAATAGGATAAAGTGTATACCCCTCCGCAATCATCTCACCCGAAATCTCTTTTATCGACTCGCTATAAAAATCCAAATCAACTTTCAAGCTTGTTAAAGGACTACTGCCTTTCGAAGGTCCTTCCTCCCCCCCATTAGTAGATTTATTATTTAAAAGATCACTTAAATCCATATTGCTTTATTTTAACTGTAGTAAAACCACATTCTCAACATGCTGTGTCTGAGGGAACATATCGACAGGCTTAATACGCACAACATCATACTTAGTACAGAGCATCTCCAAATCGCGTGCTTGTGTAGCAGCATTGCAACTGACATATACGATTTTTGCAGCCTCCATCTCCAATATGCGCTTAACCACATCAGGATGCATACCTGCCCGTGGAGGATCAGTAATCAATACATCAGGTTTACCATGTTCCGCAATAAAGTCCATCGTCAACACGTCTTTCATATCTCCAGCAAAAAACTTCGTATTCTCGATATTATTAATCGAAGAGTTAACTTTCGCATCCTCAATCGCAGAAGGAACATACTCTACTCCAATAACCTGTTTGGCATTTCGGGCGACAAAATTAGCAATCGTACCCGCTCCTGTGTACAAATCATAGACCAACTCATCCCCCCGTAGTCCTGCAAAATCTCGAGTGATTTTGTACAGTTCGTAAGCCTGACGTGAATTTGTCTGATAGAAAGATTTTGGTCCAACCTTAAACTGCAAGCCTTCCATCTCTTCATAAATAAAATCCCGACCACGGAATACCTGAATATCTTGATCAAAAATCGTATCGTTTTTCTTTTGATTGACGATGTATAATAAAGAAACTATTTCTGGAAATTGAGTTGCAACGTATTCCATCAGCATCGCTACCTGTCCCTCTTCAGGGTACGCAAAGACAACAATAACCATCACCTCTCCGGTAGAGGAAGTACGGATAATCAAATTACGCAGTGCCCCTTCATGCATACGCAGATCATAAAAGGAAATCTTATTTTCAACAGCAAACTTACGAATAGCGTTACGCAACTTATTAGATGGTTCTTCCTGTAAGAAGCAATGCTCAATATCGAGAATTTTATCGAACCGTCCAGGCACGTGAAATCCCAATGCATCCATATCATTGGTATCTGCGGCTTCATCCACATTCGTCAACCAACGTTTATTCGAAAACGTATACTCTAATTTATTCCGATAGTATTGCGTCTGCTCCGAACCTAAAATAGGCTCCATGCCAGCAGTATCTACTTTACCTATACGAGACAGTGCATTATCAACACTCTGCTGTTTAAACCTCAGCTGAGCATCGTATGACATATGTTGCCATTTACATCCACCACACACTCCAAAATGAGGACAGAATGGATCAATACGATAAGGAGATGCTGAGACGATCTCCGTAACACGCCCCTCTGCAAAACTCTTTTTCTTGCGCTGCAACTCTACATTGACCACATCTCCCGGAATAGCTTTTTCTATAAACAGCACTAAATCGTCATGTCTTCCTACACCTTTTCCTTCCTCAGCAATATCAAAAATCTCAACATTGCTCAGGCTTCTTTTTTCTTGCGGTATTCTTCTTCCCATATGTCTGCAAAAATACATTTTTAGCAGCATATTAACACCATCATAAAAGAGGGAACGCACTGACAAGAATAGGAAAATACAATCAGACTGTATTAAGCTATAGTCGCTTGAACCAAATAAGGTAGGATCTCCTTTTGGAAAGAGATAAAGTTCTTTTTAACATCGGCATCGGTTACCGCAGTAAAGGCAAACGAAAAGACAATGTTTTTACTGGTCTTTATCAGAAAGGTCAACTTCTCTTCAACAATCGTATTTCCAATGGCTTCATTTTGAATAAATGAACTCAACAAAAGAAACTCCAGATCATCCGATAAAGTTTTCAGGTACTCCTGCGCATTCGTGGACTCACGGATAAACTCCCACCCCACAAACTCATTACATACGGTATAGGTTACTCGGCTTACACGTAAAATTGTATTGGCCAAAAAAGTAGGAAGATCTTTTTCCCGGACACCCGAACTGAGAATATCCTGCACATTCTCCCGTATATAATCCAAAAGGACTTCATGAAGAATCGTCTCTTTAGAAGAAAAGTATTTATAGAAGGTTACCTTAGAAATATTAGCCTGTTTAGCCAACTCATTGACACTGGTCTTGTTATAACCATATTTTCGAAACAAGTCTCGGGCAGCCTTCTTTATTACTAAAACCAGATCTTCTTGACTCATGTATTAATTGTAAATTTTATAGAAGTCACCGCTCTTACTGACGCGGTACGGTTTCAGATGACATTCCGCGATATGTGCAGGAGAGCCATCCAAAAGCAACCATTTAGCGCCAGAGGCACTATCCACGACTTCAAAACCATTGACTTCAACGCGATTCCGCTGCTGGATATTGACCGTACTACAACGATCATAAGCTATTACATTACCTCCATCATTGTAGACAATAAGCCCACAGACACCACCGTCTGCATATGCCCAACCTCCAGGTCTATATAAATCGGGACTGGATCCCTGACTAAGCGTCACCTGAAACGTCACATTAGGCACTACATTGCATCCGCCACTCCCACAACTCCCGCAAAAGAGGCTCAAAAAGACGAATGCAATATAAGTGTTAATGTGTTTCATTATATGATCTCCGTTTCGAACTGCGATAAGAACCGCGTATCGTTTTCAGAGAAAAGACGCAGGTCTTTTATTTCGTATTTAAGATTGGTAACACGCTCTATTCCCATCCCGAATGCAAAACCGCTATATTTTTTACTGTCAATATTACAGTTTTCAAGCACATTGGGATCCACCATTCCACATCCAAGGATTTCGACCCAGCCGGATCCTTTACACAGATTACATCCCGCGCCTTTACAGATGGTACACGAGATATCCATCTCCGCAGACGGTTCTGTAAACGGGAAATAAGAGGGGCGGAAACGTACTTTCGTACCTTCTCCATACAGCTCTTGCACAAAATGAAACAGGGTCTGCTTCAAATCTGCAAATGAGACATTCTCATCGACATACAAACCTTCGACCTGATGAAAAAAGCAATGCGCACGAGCAGAGATAGCTTCATTTCTATATACTCGGCCTGGCATAATTGCGCGAAATGGCGGTTTGCCCATCTCCATCATACGAACCTGCACAGACGATGTATGTGTACGTAAAGCGATATCGTTGCCATCTTGCTTTTTTATAAAGAAAGTGTCTTGCATATCGCGAGCAGGGTGTTCTGGGGGAAAGTTCAAGGCAGAAAAGTTATGCCAATCATCCTCTATTTCAGGACCTTCAGACACCACAAACCCAAGTTTTTTGAAAATATCAACAATCTCTTTACGCACTAATGACAATGGGTGACGAGAACCTAACTCCATCCCTTCACCAGGAAGTGTTAAATCGCCCTCTTTTCTCTCCAAGCCATTGCTTGCTTGTTGAAATTCGGCTTGCGCACCTTGAAATTTATCTTCTGCCAACTGTTTAAATTCATTCAAGACTTTACCCAATACGCGCTTCTCTTCGGTAGAGACAGTCTTAAACTCTTCAAACAAACTTTTTACGATACCTTTAGAAACCAAAAACTTCAACCGGAATGCTTCTACATCGGCGGCCGAACTTGGAGCAAATTGCTCAATCTCTTGTGTATACTGCTTTATCTTATCTTGCAACATAAAGCCAAAGATACAGCAAAAAATAAAATTTCAAGAACCCCTTTCTATTATTTATAGTTTAAAAAGGAAGGCCATCGTTCTCCTCATTATTTTCAGTAAAATCAACCTGTTGTTCTTCTGCTTGCGAATCGGCCGCTGCACCGCCTGCCGTCTGGGGGCTAGCATTACTCTCAAAATCAGAACGACGTCCAAGCAGATTAAAACTTTCGGCCACTATCTCTGTCGCAAATCGGCGGATCCCCTCTCGATCCTCGTAGCTCCGCGTACGCAACCTTCCCTCGATATAGACCAGACGCCCTTTCGTAAGGTATTTGGCTGCGACATCCGCTAGACCTCTCCACATAACAATATTGTGCCATTCCGTCTGCTCTACCTTCTTACCATCTCTATTGAACGTTTCGGACGTTGCTAGAGGAAAACTAGCGACACGAACATTGCCGTCTAGATGACGTACCTCAGGATCTTTCCCCAGATGACCCACTAAAATAACTCTGTTAACACTTGACATAATAATTTAGGTATTTGATTTAGTCTTTAAAATACTTTTCAATAAAAGAAAAAATAAGCTTATGCTTAGCTAATTTATCCAAATTTTCTAATAAAAAGTAATGCCATGTTTCTTTTTTTTCCAAAAGACATTTAGCGTTTGGCAACCTAAAAAAACGCGCATAGATATTTTGATGACTCAACACATGCTTAGTCACTCCTCCAATCGGTTGTACCATCGTATTTCCGAAAAAAAACCGGTATTCATCGGTATGAATCAAATCCTCTAATTCAAGATCTTTCGTTGTTTCTAAGAGCGGGAACTCGTACATATTCGCCCACACATCGTCAGCTCCACGCTTGGACATCAGAATACTTTCCCCTTCTTCAATCAAAAAATAATTGAAATAACGATTTCGGGATTTCTTCGCTTTATTCTTTACAG
Organism: Sphingobacterium paucimobilis HER1398; assembly: GCF_000416985.1. Lineage (GTDB taxonomy): Bacteria > Bacteroidota > Bacteroidia > Sphingobacteriales > Sphingobacteriaceae > Sphingobacterium > Sphingobacterium paucimobilis. Next base: position 133,825 of record NZ_ATDL01000016.1, on the reverse strand, counting down.
GAAGCAAGGAAATACTATTGTCCTCAAAGGCGGCACACTCCCCACGGAATATACAATCTTGGCAGAGCGGAGCTTTCGGCTTACATACCGTAGCACCAAAATCCATAATAGCATGATTATAGGTGCCAGGATCTAGGGTACTGATCAGATCTTGAGCGAGGGACTGAAACAGCTTTTTACCTTCGGTACTGTTGATAGCTGTCGAGATTCCAAAAACCCGCGAAAGCACTCGAAACACGTTGCCATCTAGCACCGCCTTACACTCTCCTGCGGAAAAAGAAGAGATAGCTGCAGCCGTGTACTCTCCAATTCCCGGCAAGCGCAAAAGACTATCATAATCAGTCGGAAAAATCCCTTTTAGTTCATGTGCAACCGTCTTGGCTGCTTTGTGCATATTTCTTGCACGCGAATAGTACCCCAACCCCTGCCACAATCTTAGCAGCTCATCTTCACTAGCTTCGGCAAAATCCATAACGGTCGGAAAATGCTCTCTGAAAGTATAAAAATAGGGCAATCCCTGCTCCACTCTAGTCTGTTGAAGAATAATCTCCGACAACCAAATAATGTAGGGGTCCCGGGTCTTCCTCCAAGGTAAATCGCGCCCCTCTGACTGATACCATACGATAAGTTTTCTTGCGAACGACATAGCACAAAAATGAACATTTTTAACATACTTTAACAATAACATATTGAAAATCAACAACAACAAATTGATACTTAAGCACATAATATGTACTTTTGCAGGCACCGTATGTAATACCCAATAAAAGTTGAGGATATGTTAAAGAAGAAATCATCTGTATTGATTTGCATAGAGGGACATAAAGACAAGAACCTACTTGTCCCCACATTCATTGTAAAGAACTTAAAAAACATTACGCTGTTACTGCTAGCCGTTATTGTTACACTTGCAGGCTCTCTCCTCTATATGTCCTATAGACAAGAGAAAGAGTTAAACTCTCGATATGAGGCTACATTGAATCAAATAAATCAGAAAAACCGTCAGCTATCCTTGAAGAGGGTCGAGAATGAGCGGGGGATATTAGAGGCAAAAAAATCCTTTAACAAAATAGATTCTACTCTTGCTATCATTAATCAAAAAATGAAAAAGCGTGGACTAAAAACAATCGCATTGCAAAATGCAGGAGGACCGACCGAGCCTGATGAGGAGAACATCGACCTACTTAGCGAGTATTATGAAGAAGCCCTAAAAGATCTGGACAACAAGTTATCCAGCTTGCCCATCGGCATACCACATCATGGCAGAGTAACATCCAAATTTGGATACCGAGCCAACCCCTTTACAAATAGAGGACGGGAAATGCACTCCGGCGTCGACCTAAAAGGCAACACAGGAGATCCAATAAAAGCCACGGCTTCCGGAAAGGTTACTTTCTCTGGATATGAAGGCGAATATGGAAATGTTGTTAAAATAGAACACAAAAATGGATACGAAACCCGATATGCCCATCTCTCGAAAACGAAAGTAAAGAAAGGTGAAACGGTAGATGCAGGCAAAACGGTAGGTTTACTAGGAAGCACGGGCAGAAGCACAGGCCCCCATCTACATTACGAGATCTTAAAAGACGATAAAAAGATAAATCCTGAAAAGTATTTCAAGCTATAGGCACAAAAGTTCGCTATCTTTGTTTGATGACGCAAACATTCCACATCAATACACTCCACAGAGGAAAATACATGCTTTGCTTTTTTGTACTCTTGTTTACCGCCGGTGGGATCAGTTCGTACATCCCCCTTGCTGAGATTTACAAAATCATCATTGTACTTTCAACTATTCCCGCCATCTTATATATCGCCGTAAAAGTAAGTCAACGGCCCTCCACCTGGACGTTAACCCCCGAAAGTCTAACTGTTGCTTTCTCTGAACAGGTATCTGTCTATCCCATTATAGAAATCGATCACCTACGAAGCCTTACTCGCTCCGGTGGCAATCTATATGTCATCTATATGCGAAAGGAAAAACCAACCAGATATTGGCGAAACAAGCTCTTTCAAGCGGACGATGACCATCTCCTAATGCACGAAGCTCTTTTACAGAGCAATATCGAATATTTTAAATTTTAATCCCCCCACAACACTTCTTTTTTCAACACCGTATTGGCCAAAATTCACGGGGGTTTTTGTATGTTTGACAGATGAAGTCAATTTTCTTTTTAGTAGCATTAATCACCTTAACCAGTACACACTCCACCCTTGCACAACGCAAAGGCTATTGGCAGCAACACGTCGACTACAAAATAGATGTCGATGTCGACGAAAAAAACTATCAATACGATGGGACTATGACCCTCAAGTACACCAACAATTCGGGGCAGCCCTTATCGAAAGTATACTTCCATCTCTACTTCAACGCTTTTCAACCAGGGAGCATGATGGATTACAGACTATCTAACATTGCCGATCCAGACAGCAGGATGACGACAAACATAGGCACCAAGGAGAACCCGAAATGGGAAAGTCGTATCGCTAAACTTACCCCAGAACAAATCGGTTACCAAAAGATCAAGACCGTGTCTATGAATGGAAAAAGCACCGATTTCAAGACAGATGGGACATTGTTAGAAGTCACACTTCCAGAAGCGATAGCAGACGGAACAACAGCTTCCTTTGAACTGATATGGACTGCCCAGGTCCCTGAGCAAATCAGACGAACAGGACGAAACTCTAAAGAAGGGGTCGCTCTTTCTATGGCTCAATGGTACCCCAAGATGGCACACTTTGATGAATTCGGATGGCACCTAGATGAGTATGTAGCTCGAGAGTTTGTTGCCCCTTTTGGAAATTTTGATGTATCCATACACTTAAACAAAAACTATATAGTCGGTGCATCTGGTGTACTACAGAACCCAAGCGAAGTAAAAGGCTATCAGCACAAAGCAAAAATCAAGACGGAAAACAATAAAACGACCTGGCATTATAAGGCTGAAAACATACACGATTTCGTATGGGCTGCTGATCCAAAATTTGTTGTCGATTCGACTAAAAACAAAAATGGAACAACACTTTACACCGTCTACATTCCTACCAATGACTCTATCGTAGCGAACTGGAAACAAGCACTGGGCCTTGCTGCTGATTTTTTTGACATGTGTGGTCAAAAGTTCGGCCCGTACCCATGGCCTACATACACCATCATCCAAGGAGGTGATGGCGGAATGGAATATGGAACTGCAACCTTAGTAACCGGAGGCAGAAATATAAAAAGCCTCGTCGGTGTGATCTTCCACGAGGCGGCCCACTCTTGGTATCAACATCTTTTAGGAATCAATGAAACCGTAGACGAATGGTTTGACGAAGGTTTTACCAGCTATGTAGAAGAGCTTGGCATGCAGCAACTTTTCTATAAAAAGGGAGCCCTGGAAACGAACCCAATGATAGACGCCTATCGTGCTTACTATAAATTGGCCTTATCAGGAAAAGAAGAGCCAATGAGTCTCCTTGCCGATTACTACAACACCAATTACGGCTATAGCAACCAAGCGTATAACAAAGGAGCCGTACTGGCGGAGCAACTTGGCTATATCATAGGAAAATCGAATTTAGATAAGACATTTTTGAAATTCTATGATATATGGAAATTCAAACACCCCACACCCAATGATTTCAAACGAGTTGCAGAGGACATCTCAGGGATCAATCTTAAATGGTACTTCAACCTGTTCGTCAACACCACACGACATATCGATTACGGCATCCAACAGGCAACAGCCGATCATGTTACCCTGCAGAACAAATCGAATCTCGCTATGCCGATAGATGTACTGATTGAATATGAGGATGGCACTAAAGAACTATTTTATATCCCTCTGCGAGAGATGCGTGGCGAAAAACCGGCTGAAGACTATACTATTTATCAAAATGTAAAGAGAACTATTCTGGAAGATTGGAATTGGACCGTACCAACATACACGTTTCCTGTATCCAAAGTACCTTCCAAAATATGGATAGATCCGACACAACGTCTTGCAGACATCGAGTCGAGCGACAATTACTATGAGCGCAAATGATATATTTCCACATTCCATTCTGCAAACAGGCATGTCACTATTGTGATTTCCATTTCACAACCTCATTAAAGTACAAAGAAGATTTACTGCTAGCTCTGCATAAAGAGCTAGCAGTTCGTTCCCATTATATAGAAGACAGACGAATACATTCCATCTATTTCGGAGGGGGGACACCGTCGATCCTAGAAGCTTCAGAGATACAACAGATCATTGATCAAGTCGCCCGTCATTTCGATATAGATTCGCAGGCAGAAATCACAATGGAAGCAAATCCGGACGATCTTACTTCAGAAAAAACAAATGCACTAAGACAAACTTCAATCAATAGGTTTAGTATCGGTATTCAATCCTTTTTCGAAGAAGATCTCTTGTGGATGAATAGAGCACACAATGCGCAAGAAGCCGACACCGCAATCAAAAGAGTCCAAGATGCAGGTTTCGAAAATATAACCTGCGATCTTATCTATGGGTACCCTCTACTGTCCGATGAGAAGTGGTCGAGCAATATGAACAAGCTCATACAACTGGAAGTACCCCATATCTCCTCTTATGCGATGACCGTCGAACAGCGAACAGCACTGGCCCATCAAATCAAATCCGGAAAGACACCTGCTATTTTAGACGAGCAGGCTGAAGTGCAGATGCAGATGCTTATGGAAACACTGACATCACACGGATATGAGCACTATGAGATTTCTAATTTTGCAAAAAACGGACGCTATGCGATACATAACACCAACTATTGGAAAGGTAAACACTATTTAGGCATCGGGCCCTCAGCACATTCGTACAACGGTGTATCACGCAGTTGGAATATCGCCAACAACGCAAAATACATGGCCGCCCTACAGGACAACACCTCCTACCAAGAGGTTGAACAGCTCACCTTATTAGATTCCTACAATGAATATATCATGACTTCACTGCGAACCATGTGGGGAGTAGAACTTCGAGAGATAGAAGAACGCTTTGGAACAGATTTACAGTCACATTTTGTACGTGAAATTGCATTATTCGTCGAACAACAAAAAGTCCAATCAGAACCTAATGGCTCCTATAAACTGACGCGCGAAGGCAAACTATTCGCAGATTTTATAGCCTCAGAGCTTTTTTTCGTACCAAAATAATGCACCGACAGCTTTTCAAGGTCTTAAATAAGCGCACTTATTTTAAATAATCCGCAACAAAACAGGATTAATAATAAGAAAATAAAAAAGGAAAACCCTAAAAGCATTTCATTTTTATCAATTCTTCAAAATCTTTCGCTCTTTCCCTTTTTATTCCCCTATTTTTGTCCCATAAAGTTATAGCAAAAATTATGGTACAAAAATCGACTTTTGAGTCTGAAATCAAAAGTTACAAAAGCAAACAGAACGCGGCTGTTAAACTGGTACAGATTGTCAGCAATCTATGGTACAATCACTCTATTGAATTAGTCTTCTTCAGAAATCAACTTTTCGATCGTAGAGTAAGTCGTATTCTCACCTTGCATCAAGAATCTAAGGCTCTCTCCGATAGTCCAATCAGTATTTTTGAAACATTGCAGATAGCGGAATCTATGCAGCATTTAAAGCTGGCACCTTCCCGTTTAGATATCGGCAAGCTAGCTTTAGAAGTCCGGAATCAAAATATAGAAGAAGAAAACATTCTATACTTTATCAAGAAGGAACTACTTTCCGCACAAGAGCACAAATCCTTTGCACCAAAAGATGTTGTGCTATATGGTTTCGGCAGGATAGGACGCCTACTCGCACGTGAACTAATCAGCAAAGCTGGTGCTGGGCATCAATTACGCCTCCGTGCTATTGTGACGCGTGATAATGTTGACCTCAAAACGTTGCAAAAAAGAGCAACACTACTTCAAAATGACTCTATCCATGGAGATTTTGAAGGTGTAGTCGAAGTCGACGAAACAAAAGAAGCATTAATCATAAACGGAGCAACCGTCTATATCATATCCGCAAAAAATCCAGAAGAAATCGATTATACCAAGTATGGTATCGAGCATGCATTGGTCATCGACAACACAGGAGCATTTAGGGATAACGAAGAGTTAGCAAGACATCTTACCGCCAAAGGAGCGTCCCAGGTTCTACTGACAGCTCCAGGCAAAGGCGTACCCAATATTGTATACGGCGTCAACAATGACATGATCGATTTGGAAAATACAACGATCTTTTCTGCCGCTTCATGTACCACCAATGCCATCTCTCCAATTTTGGAAGTCATCCAACGTACACTAGGCATCAAACACGGCCATATAGAGACCATACACTCGTATACCAATGATCAAAACTTAGTGGACAACATGCATAAAAAGACCAGAAGAGGTCGTGCAGCAGCACTGAATATGGTTATCACAGAAACTGGAGCAGGCTCTGCCGTTGCAAAAGTATTGCCCGAACTGGCCGGGAAACTGACTTCCAATGCCATACGTGTACCCGTTCCTAATGGATCACTGGCAATTTTAAATCTTGAACTTAACAAAAAAACAAGTGTAGAGGAACTCAACAATATTCTAAAGGAAAGCGCCCTATATGGCAGTCTTGTAGAGCAGATCAAATTTTCAGACAATGTCGAACTGGTCTCCTCCGATATTATAGGTACTTCCGCCGCTTCTGTTGTGGATGCCCCAGCAACCATAGTTTCAGCAGATGGTAAGCATGTCAATCTGTATGTATGGTATGATAATGAATATGGCTACACACATCAAGTCATGCGTCTTGCACGACATATCGCAGGAGTAAGAAGATATACTTACTACTAAGTCAATTACGTCCAATTTTCAATTTTTTAATAAATCGAGGCTGTCCTTTGGGGCAGCCTCTTCTTTTTAGAGAGACTTCGTCAAAAGCCCTTCTGTCTCCAGATACTTCATAATAATCTGGGTAGCGCCAGCACGTTGTTTCACATAATCCAATGCTGCAGTCCCTATTTCACATCTTTTCTCTACATCTTGGAGCGCCACAAACACCTCCTGCAACTCAGCATCATTAGAAATAGAAAAACCTATCATTAAAGTAACCAGATCCACAGCTTCCTGAAACTTCTCGTATTTCGGGCCGAAGATAACCGGCTTACCATAAGCTACAGCTTCTAATGTATTGTGGATACCCGCTCCAAAACCACCTCCAATATAAGCGACATCTGCATAATGGTACAACGAAGACAACATACCTATGTTATCAATGACCAACACCCTGGCCTCACGCACCTCCTCCAAACGATAAGCGGAAAATTGGGAATAAAGGATACTTTTTGGAAACAACTTCTTAATCTCAGCAATATGCGCATCATGTATTTCGTGCGGAGCCAAGATCAAGCGCCACTTTTCTGCTTTTATAATCAATTGCTGTAAGAGCTCTTCATCCCTTTGCCAAGTACTTCCAGCAACAACTGCATACTGTCCGTTCAGGAAAGCGGACACAATAGGATTTTCCTGATGCACTTTTGGGAGCTCTACCACTCTATCAAAACGCGTATCCCCAGCTAGCCCTGCATTGGTAATACCAATCCATTTCAGCATATGGACAGAATCCATATTCTGTGTAAAGAAAAATGCAACTTTCTTCAAAATATCCCTATAGAAACCTCCATAAGGTTTAAAAAAAAGTTGCTGTTCTCTGAAAATTGCAGAAATCATCAATAATCGAATATCTTGCTTCTTCAGTTCGTTGAAATAGTGATACCAATATTCGTATTTCGTAAAAACCGCAAACTTTGGCTGAATAGCCTCAATAAAACGGCGAGCATTATGCTTGGTATCTACCGGGAGATAAAACACATACTCCGCCAGATTCGTATTTTTCCTTATTTCAAATCCCGATGGGGAGAAGAATGTTATTATAATTTTTTCCTGTGGAAAACTTTTTTTTATCTGCTCCAAGACAGACCGTCCTTGCTCAAACTCGCCCAGAGAAGCAAAATGGAACCATATATAACGATGACCCTTTTCAATCGTTTGTTCTATCTCAGCTACCCCGCCTTTTCGACCATCTATCCATAGCTTGGCTTTGGGGTGAAATAACGAAACAACCCGCAAAAGCAAGGTATAAAGTCCAATCCCCAAGTCGTACAACAATCGCATATTGTGAAATAATACTTATCTTCGTCAAAGATATTAAACCTTTTCTAATTCGAAACAACGTGCAGGTGAACGTGCGAAAAAGAATACTGATAACAGGGGCAGCTGGTTTTTTGGGGTCCCATCTTTGTGACCGCTTTATACAAGAAGGATTCCATGTCATTGCCATGGACAATCTGATAACAGGCAGCCTTCATAACATAGAACATCTATTTGGTCTAGAAAACTTTGATTTCCTACACCATGATGTATCTAAGTTCGTCCATGTCCCTGGACCACTGGACTATATACTGCACTTTGCTTCACCTGCGAGCCCTATCGATTATTTACGTATACCGATACAGACCCTCAAGGTCGGATCCCTGGGCACACACAATCTCCTGGGCTTGGCAAAAGACAAGAAAGCGCGTATTCTTGTCGCTTCCACCTCGGAAGTATATGGAGACCCCTTGGTATCTCCTCAATCCGAACAGTATTGGGGCAATGTCAACCCTGTAGGCCCTCGCGGTGTCTATGATGAAGCGAAGAGATTCCAAGAAGCCATTACGATGGCTTATCACAACTTCCACGGACTAGACACCCGTATTGTACGCATATTTAACACATACGGTCCCCGCATGCGCCCCAATGATGGCCGGGCATTGCCCTCTTTTATTGGCCAGGCACTCCGAGGAGAAGATATTACCGTATTCGGAACTGGAGAACAGACCCGTTCGTTTTGTTACATATCGGATCAGGTGGAAGGAATTTATAGGCTTTTATTCTCCCCCTACACCTATCCTATGAACATAGGCAATCCAGAGGAGCTCACTATATTGAATCTGGCTCAGAAAATCATAAGCCTGACGGGAAGTAGCTCTAAAATAAAACTTGAACCCCTTCCAGAAGACGATCCAAAACGCCGCCGTCCAGACATTGATCTAGCAACCACAATCTTGGATTGGAAACCAAAAATAAGCCTCGAAGCGGGCCTTATCAAATCGATAAAATATTTTAAAGACCTTTACGCTATAGAAAACACAAATCAAAACATATGAACAAAATATTAGTAACAGGAGGTACGGGATATATAGGTTCTCACACCGTGGTCGAGCTTTTCAACTCCGGATATACTCCTGTCATTGTAGACAACCTCTCCAATTCGAACATCAAAATTCTAGATCAGATTGAACGTATCGTCGGTGTACGTCCAGAGTTTCACCAGCTTGATCTTTGTAATGAAAGTAAAACACGGGAATTCGTGCGCAGCCAATCCGGAATAACTGGCGTTATACACTTTGCTGCATCCAAGGCCGTAGGAGAGTCTGTTGCAGATCCACTGAAATACTATCACAACAATTTTTTCTCCTTACTCAATCTGCTAAATTCCTATAGAGATACACCCGTGAATTTTGTTTTCTCTTCGAGTTGTACGGTGTACGGTGAGCCCGACACACTGCCAGTCACAGAAAGTGCACCTGTAAAGAAAGCAACTTCACCCTATGGCAATACCAAACAGATAGCAGAAGAAATACTGTCAGAGACAGCACTCGCTTATGACAACTACAATATTATCGCCCTGCGTTATTTCAATCCAGTCGGTGCACATGACTCCGCACTGATCGGTGAGCTGCCCAACGGAGTACCACAGAATTTACTTCCATTTATCACCCAGACAGCCATTGGAAAACGTGAAAAATTAACCGTATTTGGCAACGACTACGATACCCCTGATGGATCTTGTATACGTGACTATATCCATGTTGTAGATCTTGCCAAAGCACACGTAGCAGCAATCAACCTATTGGAAAAAGGAAACCCCAACGGAAGATACGATGTTTTCAATATTGGTACAGGAAATGGTTATTCTGTATTAGAAGCTATTTCGGCGTTTGAAAAAGCTGCTGGACAAAAGTTAAACTATGCATTTGGTCCACGAAGAGAAGGTGATATCATAAAAGTTTGGGGCGATGTGTCCAAATCCTCTAAAGAACTCAACTGGACCGCCGAATTAGGTATAGACGAAATGATGGCTTCTGCATGGGCTTGGGAAAAATATCTAAAAGACAACCCTATTCTATAAAAATACGGTCCTCCTTTATAAGTATAGAAGGAGGACCGTATTTTATCCATATAATCTATTCCGGTTTCTCCCGTAAAAAAAATTCTTCTCTAAATTTAAATTGGGGTGTCAACCAGTACATCAGCACCACTCTTGAATAACGATAATTAAACGGAGCCATAATAAAGGCTGCCAGTATAGCTACCGTAAGGTACAGCCATGGAGACTCTAGATTATGTGTAAAAATATAGGTAGCAACGCAAGCTGTCACTAGTTCAGCAACAACAAAAGCATAACTCACATACATCGCTACGTAAAAATACCCGGGCTCTTTTTCAAACTTCAATCCACAGTGTGGACAGTGACTCTTCATCTTACGCGACTTGAAACTAAACAAAGGTGCATTAAACATATTTCCCTTCCGACAACGTGGGCACTTCCCATCTATTGCACTTTTAAATTCACCAGGAAAAGTATATTCTTTTGTTATTTCTTTATTATTTTCCATAATTATAATTTTTCTTTCTAAACTCTTCAGGAGTCATTCCTTCAATTTTTTTAAAGAACTTCGTAAAATAAGAATTATCATTGAAGTTCAATTCATAAGCAATCTCAGCTATTGAAAAATCTCGTATAACAAGCAGACGTTTTGCCTCCAAAATCACCCGATCCCGTATAACCTCCCCCGCCGACATCCCCAGCAACTCTTTACACAATGCATTTAGATGATTAGGTGTAATATACAACAAAGAAGCATAATCCTTAGGCAACCTGAGTTTTCTATAATTCAATTCTATAAGCTGTAAAAAATTTCTCAACAGCGTATGATTATATCGATTCGCTTCAAAAGTCGTATTACGTTCTCTTCCTGCCTCCAACAGATGAAACAAATACAGCAGCGAAGTGGAGATAAACCCTTTATCATTCTGATGATGACGCATTTTTTCCAATACATCCTCCACTATTTTCTGCTTATCTATATCGACAACAAAAACCTCGTCTTTTACGACTCCCGAAAAAAAAGAGAAATGGGATAAGTAGTCTGGATTTATCAGTAACGTCTTAAAAAGATCCTTATTGAAATTAACGACATACCCCTCCATATCTCCTTCAAAACTCCAGGTGTGAATTTGACCAGGAGACATAAAATAAATCTGCCAGGATTCAATATCAAAAGCTTCAAAATCGATAGTATGTTGTCCACTACCCGCAGTAAACAACAGAAAATGGTAAAAATTGTGTCGGTGCGGAAAAACCAGATTTTCATTACGCACCAAATAGTCGCTTAATTTTTCGACTGTGACATCATTATTCACCCCACTTGACACCGTGCATTGCTCAATTATAGGTACTCGCCCAACCATATACAAAAATACACTAATAACACCATTATCAATGGTGCAATCAAGCTATTAAATGGTACTTTTCAGTTATATAGCATATCCACCAGAAAACTATTGATGTATAGCCTGTTCAAATTCTCTAAAACGATCTCCCATTTTTTTCTTTAGCCGTTGTCTACTCTTTTTGACAGATTCTGTCGAAATCCCTAATAGATTAGAGATTTCTGTTACAGAGAGCCCCAGCTTGGTTAAAATGATATAACGCATATTAGAGTCCGTCAATTCTGGAAAATCATGCTTCAAGTTTAAATAAAAATTAGGATACTGGGCATCAAACGATCTCCTAAAGCTCGCCCAGTTTTCCTCTGTTAGAAGATGGGAGTCTAAAATCTCCTGCAACAATCCCTTTTCCTTTTCTAAATAATAAGATTTAGAATCATTAATTCGGTGAATCGTTCGTTGCAGATTATCTATTTGCTTGTTTTTTTCTGTGAGATACTCTTTATAGGCCCCTAATGTATCATTAGCTGTTGACAACTTCTTATCGACTGCAATTTTCTTTAACTGCAGCTCGACCACCATTTTTTCATACCTTAATTCCCGATTCCTTGACAAACGTTTGAAATAAGAAAAAACAATAAAAACCGCCAATATTACCAAGACGACCACACCACTCAGAACCACCCTTCTATAGCGCTCCACCTGATAATCAGACGCTAACCCCAACAATTCCCTTTGCTTTTTTTCTTTATCTACCTGCCATTTACTTTGCAGCAGCGTCATCTCACCATCCAAATCCGCTACCAGTCCCTCTAAGAGTTCCAACTTACGTCGTACTAACAATTCTTGCTGTTCATCCTTTTCCCGAAGTGCAATCTCCAATTTCAAGCGGCTTATTCTGAGGACATCCTTCTTCAGGTAAATCTTCGAATCAGCATATCGTTCTGCCTTGCTCAACATCTCCGAAGCCTGCGCAACACTATCCATCTTTAAAAGAATTTTAGCCTTCAGAATCTGAGCATACATCGTATTCTGAGCGCTATTGGCCGCCTCCGAGTAAAGTAAGTCCCTATCCACAAGAGATAGAGCCTCCTTATAGTTCCCCCGCCCCAGGTGTACCAAAGCTATATTCCCTAAAATTTTACCATATCTAACATAATCCTTAGCCTGCAGAGCTAAGGATTCTGCCTGCAAAAAACTCTCAAGCGCAGTACTGGTATCCCGATTATACAAATGGTATTGTCCCAGATTGTCCAGCAACATGCCGCGCTCCTGAGGTTCCAATATTGTCGCATATCGTTCCCCTTTCTCTAAATAAGAAATCGCATCTTCATAGTTTCCTATAGTGCCAAAAAAGAATCCTAATTTTTTAAAGGTATCCTCGGGTAAAATGACAGACTCTTCCCCCAACGTATCAATCAGAAAAGTTGCTTCCATAAACAGAGGCAAAGCTCTCTCCGCCTGCCTGAACGTATAAAAATAGTAAGCATAGCTAACTAGGCTCCATACTTTCATGATCTGTAAATTTTCCTTACTCGCAAGCTCTAGAGCTCTATCGTAGTAAGCCTCGCTATGAGGGTTTAAGCGATCATAATATTTTGCAGAGATATCGCCCAACACGCAATAGTAGGCAACCAAGCTAGATGAGTCCTTATTATCAGATTCGGTCACAGACCGCTTAAAATCTAGAGCCTCCAAACTATCGATCGCTAGACCCTGCGTTTTCGATTGAATAAACCTTACCAATGATTCGCTATACTCAACTTTTTCCCGTTTGCTCGAGAATCCGTTACACGAAGAAAACAGTGCTGCGATTAAAAAAAGTACAAAAAGATTAAATAGAAATATGTTACGCTGCATCCGTCTTTATTTTCAACATTATGCTACAAATAGGTTGGAATTTTATTTCATTCAAACATAGATAAAAAGCCTGTAATTCACGAATGGAGCCTAAAAAAAGTCAACATGCCAGCCTCTACTCTTACGAGCTTACTACTTTGAACAAGTTAATTTCATTTACATTCCTTAAATTTACGTCATGTCCTTACATCAAGACCCTGAACTCAAATCCGCTGTACTTAACCTTTCGCAAAAAGAGAAAGACAAACTTTTGGTACGCCTCATTAATAAAGACAAAATGCTACTGAAACAGCTGCATTATCAGCTCTTGGAGAATGAGGATGATCTCGAAGATAGAATTGAGAACTTAAAGAAAAACCTCGAGAGTCTATTTCAGGATACGATCCGAAAAGTGTCCAATAGCCCGACATTTGCCAATTACAAGGCTTTAAATAATATATTAAGACAGGCAAGTGGGTTGATCAACGAACATGAGAAAGTAACCAAAGACAAATTTAGCACCGTTGAATGTCGTCTTTTTATGCTCATTTATCCCTACCAAAACTACCCACTACTGTATGAGAAAAGCCCTATTCAGGCTGCGGGTAAACTGCATAAATATATAACAGCTCGCATCAAAACAACATTTAACAATATTGGTTCATTGCATGAAGACTTACAGTTTGATCTGCAGGAACAGACCTCTCTTTTAGAGGAAATAAAGGAAAGATTAGACAGTACCACATTTTAAACCTGTCAAAAATTCTTATTTTTACAAAAAATATTATTCCGTGGGTATCCAAGAAATCTTATCACAATACGCAAAAACAGAACAGCTAACTACATTTGTACAATCGCTTAGGCAGAAAAACCCAAAAATCCATTTAAAAGGATTGATTGGTTCAGCCGATGCAATAATAGCAGCTGCTGCATATGGAGAGGATGAAAGACCCTATGTATTTATTTTACCCACTCATGAAGATGCCTCTTACTTTTTGAGTGATCTAGAAAGTTTATTCGATCAGCAGATTCTATTCTTCCCGGCTTCTTACCGAAAAGCATTTGAATTCACACAGCTCGATAGCGCCCACGTCCTACAACGTGCCGAAACGTTGAGTTCATTAAATCGCAACACAGGACTCCCCAAGATGGTAGTGACCTATCCTGAGGCTATTGCTGAAAAAGTGATAAACCGTGCAGATCTCGAAAAAAACACACTCCCTATCACCCAAAACACCAAATTGGGCATAGATTTCATTAATGAATTCCTATATGAATATGATTTCGAACGTGTAGACTTTGTCTATGAACCGGGACAATTTGCTATCCGAGGAGGTATCGTAGATATCTTTTCCTTTTCCAATGATCTACCTTATCGGATTGAGTTTTTTGGAGATGAAATAGAAAGCATCCGAACTTTTGACATCGAAACTCAGTTATCCGTCAACAAGATACATACGGTGACAATTGTTCCCAACGTTCAAGCAAAATTCCTGGCGAACAACCACATATCCTTACTGGAATATATAGAGCAAGAAGCTGTGGTATGGATTAAAGACGTTCAATTCACACTAGACATTATATCCAATGGCTATAAAAAAGCTTCTCAATTTTGGAAAGCACTTTCTGAAACAGAAGTTAAAAACAACCCAGAATGGGTGGATCCTCGATTTACCTTTACCGATGACAAGAATTTCAGTGCCTTACTGTTTGAATTCCCCAATGTAGAATTTGGAAAACAATATTTTTTTAAAGCGGATCATATTATCCAATTTGACACCCATCCTCAACCTTCTTTCAATAAGGATTTCAACCTCCTGATACATAATTTCAAAGAAAATGAGCGTAAAAAAATAACGAATCTAATCTTCTCTGACTCTACCAAACAGATCGAGCGGATCTATGCCATCTTAGAAGATATAGACAAAAGTATCTCTTTCACCCCGATTTATAAGGGCCTTCGGGAGGGATTCCGGGATGACCAGACTCACTTGGCCTGCTATACAGATCACCAGATCTTCGATAGATACTACAAGTACAAACGAAAAAAGGGATACGAGCGTTCTCAGGCTATTACCCTAAAAGAACTGAGAGACTTAAAACCCGGAGATTACATAACTCACATCGACCACGGCGTAGGGAAATATGCAGGCCTTGAGAAAGTAGATGTAAATGGCAAATCTCAAGAAATGATACGCCTAGTCTACGCAGACAATGATTTGCTATATGTCAACATTAACTCCTTAAATCGGATTTCTAAATACTCAGGCAAAGAAGGTGCTATCCCAAAGATGAATAAACTAGGAACAGACACTTGGGATAAGCTTAAAAAAACAACGAAGAAAAAAGTTAAGGACATCGCTAGAGATCTCATCAAACTCTATGCGATTCGTAAGGCGCAGACTGGAAATGCATTCAGTCCAGACACCTACCTGCAGAAAGAGCTTGAAGCTTCCTTTATCTATGAAGACACCCCCGACCAAGAGAAGTCAACTGCAGATGTCAAACGGGACATGGAATCTCCTCACCCGATGGATCGGTTGGTGTGTGGGGATGTAGGGTTCGGTAAAACAGAAGTAGCTATTCGAGCAGCCTTTAAAGCTGTTGCAGACAGCAAACAGGTCGCCGTGTTGGTTCCTACAACCATCCTCGCTCTACAACATTATCGTACATTCTCTGAACGTCTGAAAGGACTTCCTGCCAACATAGATTACATCAACCGATTTAAAACAACGAAACAAATAAAAGAAACGTTAAAAAAACTGGAAGAAGGTAAAGTTGACATTATCATAGGTACACATCGACTTGTTAGTAAAGATGTAAAATTTAAGGATTTGGGACTTATGATTATTGACGAAGAGCAGAAATTTGGGGTATCCGTAAAAGAAAAGTTAAAAGTTATGCGAGCGAATGTCGATTCATTAACATTGACAGCTACCCCAATACCGCGCACATTACATTTTTCACTTATGGGCGCTCGAGATTTAAGCATCATCTCGACTCCCCCTCCGAACCGTCAGCCTGTACAGACGGAGTTGCACGTATTCAACGAAACCCTGATAAAAGAAGCCGTAGCCTATGAGTTAGAGCGTGGTGGACAGGTATTCTTTATACACAACCGGGTGGCGGATCTCAAACAATTAGGGGCTATGATTCAAAAACTAGTCCCTGGAGCCCGAGTTGGCGTTGCACACGGACAACTCGAAGGCGACGATCTAGAGGATGTAATGCTAAAATTTATCAATCATGATTTTGACGTATTGGTAGCAACGACCATCATCGAAGCAGGCTTGGACATCCCCAATGCCAATACAATTATCATCAACCACGCCCATATGTTTGGCTTGAGTGATCTGCACCAGATGAGAGGCCGTGTGGGACGATCCAATAAAAAAGCATTTTGTTACTTGCTCAGCCCTCCTCTTTCCACCCTGACACCAGAGGCTTATAAACGTCTATCCGCCATTGAAGAGTTCTCAGAGTTAGGATCAGGGTTCAACGTAGCAATGCGCGATCTCGATATACGAGGATCAGGTAATCTGTTGGGCGGTGAACAATCTGGCTTTATTGCAGAAATAGGATTCGAAATGTACAATAAGATTTTGGACGAAGCTGTACAAGAACTTAAAGAAGATGAATTTAGTGAGCTTTTCGAGGATGAACAAAATCGGAAATATGTGACATTTACGCAGATCGACACCGACCTGGAAGTAATGATACCGGACGAATATGTGACTAATATAAGCGAACGTTACAATCTATATAACGATATAGCCAAACTAGAAAATGAAACACAGCTGGGTACATTTATAAAAGCGCTAGAAGATAGATTCGGTCCTATTCCTCCTCCAGTATTCGAGCTATTTAATACGCTACGATTACAATGGCTTGGCAAAGAAATAGGTTTCGAAAAGATTTCATTTAAAAAGCAGACGCTCAAGGGGTATTTTGTCAACAATCCTAAATCCGCTTACTTTGAATCCAATCAGTTTGGTAAAGTATTGGCTTTTGTACAAAAGCACCCAAGCATCAGCAACTTAAAAGAAGTAAAGGGACAGTTAAGAATAGCACTGAGCAATATTAACACGATAGACTATGCGCTCAGTCTTTTAAGGGAAATGGTGTAATCAATTAACCCTGAAACAATAACAGCTAATATACTTGCCATGATATCATTCCAGTCGAATCGAATATTGTCCAACCAGACATTTATGACTTCATGGAAAACGGAGTAGCCTACAATAAACAAAGAGGCTCTTAGTCCATTATATCCGATCAAAATACGTGTAATAAAAATATACAATATAAGAGACCCTAAAAAATTAGGCAACGAATTGATTATCAGCTGTAAAACTTCCCAATCAGGATACTCAGCTCTAATATAAGGACGTATGAAATGTCTATTTAAAGCATAGAAAACCGTAAGTAATACAATGATATACGTATGTGGCCTTTTATAAAAATAAATATCAAACTTCATTCGTAAACACGCCTCTATTAATATTGAAAAAATAAAAAGGACTGGACCTCATAGAGATCCAGTCCTTTTATAGTATACTACCACCAACCTAAATCACATCCAGCATAATAAGCTGCTGCAATCGGTCCTCCGATAGCGAGGCCTACTGCGCGACCGAATAGTTTAGCTCCTGCTTTTGATCCTGCATCACCACCGTTGCAGTTGATCATCTCTTGTTCGTTTAAATTTTCCATTTCAAGTCTCATTTAAATTATCTTCCTAAAAAACCGTCACGAAATTCTTTTGGATTCTCTATAGCACTTACTATGCCATAAAGCAACAATCCACCTAATACTGTTGGCCAAATACCGCCATCAACCATTTTCATTTCTTGCGAATCCAACTCTTGGACATCAAGATCATTTAATTTTAAATTCATCATTTTTTTATATTAGTTGTTTAAATTTTCTGATTTACCTTAACGGAGTATCCTCCTCTATGGACACTTTCCATCATCACCTCACACGAGATATAATTTACACCCAGACTATAGCCTCCCTGTATTTCTAAAAGTTCCTTTTCTGTTAAGCTTTCCATCCTATTTATTTTTTTATAATTATCATTTATTCTGTTGATCACTATTCTTCATCAAAATTATCTCCTCACAATGCACAAAAAAAGCAGTGAAATATTATTTTTTAAACCATACAACTTCACCTACTATTGTCAGACTGTTCAACCTATTTTTTTGATCACGTATCATCATTTCAACTATTTATCTATCAAACTCAATTTCTAATTCAAAGATCCATTCTCCGAATGCACAAAAAAAGCAGTGTAAAAATCTTTTTAATCAAAAGGCTGCTGTTTAAACAAAAAAAAGGCTGTCTCCATTATTAGGAGACAGCCCTTTCTTCAATTTAAGGAATCTTATTTAAGCAGTTCTGCCAGTTTCGCTTCTAAAGCCTCTCCACGTAAATTGGATGCAACAATCTTTCCATCTCTGTCCAACAGATAGTTTTGAGGAATACCGTTAATAGCGTAAAGCTCCACAACAGCTGATTTCCATCCCTTCAAGTCCGACACATGCTGCCATTGTCCCAGCTTATCTTCTTCGATCGCAGCCGTCCAAGCATCTTTCTTTCCAGGATTATCCAAGGACACTCCAAACACGGTAAAGCCTTTATCTTTAAACTTATTATAAGCAGCTACCACAAATGGATTTTCATGGCGACAAGGCCCACACCATGAAGCCCAAAAATCAACAAGTACGTACTTGCCTTTCAAAGAAGAAAGTGCAATATCATTCCCTGCAGTATCAGGCAATGTAAAGTCTGGAGCAGGCATACCTACCGCTAATTTACGCATGGACTCGATTTTAGCACTCACGGCCTTGCCCTTTGTTGTTGCCTTCAGTGCTGGCGACAAAGTGTTGAAGTTTGCCTCTAGGTCAAGTACATTTTCAGGGCTTATTTTCTCATCCAACAGCGTAAGCGTTACATAACTATTGGGGTTTACTTTGATGTACTCGTTATCTACGAGCTCTTGTTTCTTATAAATATCTTGTGCCCGCTGCTGTAAAGAAGCAATGAATGTCTCATCACTTTTCTGTTCATCACTAGCTCCATAGAATTCACTGTTCAATGCATCCATAGCTTCAGCCAAATCTTTTCCGGCAGCCTGATATTTTGCAAATTCATCATTGATCGCATTCCCAGAGACCTTGGCCTCCTTCAACGAATTGCCAACAACAGATATCACTCCTTTTGAAAGGTATAACGAGCCAAAATCTGGAGCCTGTAACTGCCGTAGCGCCTTACCTTCTGGAGACAAGATCAAATAAGCCTGTGTAGGCTCATTGACGACACTATTAAACTTAAATTCTCCATTTGTAAAAGAGGCTGAATCAAGTTTTTCCTGTCCATTGTCTCTGTATTGCATATACACCTTAGCAGGCGCATTAAATTTTCCGATTTTACCTTTGATGGTATATTGTTCTTGCGCAAAAATCATTGCGGGTAGCATAGCGATACTACACATTAACATTTTCTTCATCATATCTATATTTAATTAACTTTACTTACTCTATATTCTATTACCAACGGCCACTAGCGCCACCTCCACCAAAACCTCCGCCGCCAAAACCTCCAAAACCACCACCACTACCGCCGCCGAAGCCGCCACCAAAGCCTCCGTCTCGGTCTGAACCACCTCGGGAACCACCTAATCCATTTAACAACATCCACCAGAAAAGATCAGAAGACCCTTTGCCATCAATAACCCGTCGTCCTTTATTACGCCCCCCTCCTCCCTTAGAGATCAAGGAGATGATAATAAAAATAACGATGATCACAAACAGCCCCCCAATACGACTCCCTCCCGATTCGGACGAAGCCTTAGGCTCAGCTTTATATTCTCCTTTCGTATAAGAAATAATAGAACTGGTTGCTTCATTCAATCCTTGGTAGTAATCACCCGAACGAAAGGCTGGCTTAATATCATTTTCAATGATTCGATAAGCAATAGCATCTGGTATCGCCCCTTCTATACCGTAACCTGTCTGAATGGTAACAGCGCGATCGCCTATAGCTGCAAGCAACATAACGCCATTATTATATTTTTTGCTCCCTACCCCCCACTTTTGCGCTAAACGAACAGCATAGTCAGCAATATCGTATCCACCGGTCGAATTAACCAATACAACCGCTATCTGCGTAGAAGTACTGTCATCAAATGCTACAAGCTTACGTTCCAAAGCCTGTATTTCGGAAGAAGTCAGCGTATTGGTATAATCGGTGACCAATGTTTTTGATACCGAAGGAAATTCCTGGCCTATAGCTACTGATGCATAAACAAAAGACAGTAGAAACAAAACCACCATATTTAAAATCAACGAATAGAAGATTTTTCTGGTATTTTTCATTGAAATCGCTTATTTGAATATATAATCTTCTCTAGAAAGAGATACTTTGAGCCTAGCTCCACAGCAGTCCCCACGTTATTTTCGAGACTATTTAGATAGGAACCCCCAATAGAATAAGGAGGGTTAATTCCTTCCAAAATACACTTCGTTCGGCAGTTCATTGATATCATCCTTCTGTCTGGGAAAGAAAAGATGAAGTTGCTCGCCAGCCTGATCTATCCCTTCAACTAAGCCCGCAAAGAAATTTCCTGTTCTAAAATGAATCAGCATCTTTTCTTTTGTGGCTTCCCAGAAATCCTTGTCCACACGTGTGTTAATCCCAATATCACCGATAATAGCAAATTGGTGATCAACAACAGCTACATAGATCAGTACGCCATTGCGTAGTACTGTCTTATGCATATCCAATTCTTGAAAATACTGTGAGGCCTTCTCAAGCACAGTAACATCACCTACCACATTCTCGACCACAATACGTATCTCCCCCGAAGTTTTATTTTCAGCTAGACTGACAGCATGCGCTATCCGCTCTTGTTCCTCTGTATTTAAAATAGACATGCGATGCCAGTTTAAAATCTATAAAAAAAAGATGAGTACTGGACACCAATACCCATCCTCCCTTATCTTAACAATAATTGTTTTTTATAAAACATTAGAAAGATACTGTAGGTGCTTTATCAGAACCTTCTGTAGCTTGAAATGTTCCTTTTGATTTAAAACCAAACATTCCAGCTACAATATTATTCGGAAAACTTCTCACCGTCGTATTATAATCCTGAACAGCTTCATTATATGCCCTCCGCTCGACAGAAATACGGTTTTCCGTTCCTTCTAATTGGGCTTGCAATTCTTGGAAACTCTGATTGGCTTTCAAATCAGGATAAGCCTCCACACTGACCAATAAGCGTCCGATAGATTGCGACAATGCGTCTTGTGTTTTTTGAAACTCTGCAATAGATTCTTCTGTCAGATTTTCAGGGTTAACGCTGACAGAGGTTGCCTTGGCCCTTGCTTCAACCACAGCAGTCAAAGTACCCTGTTCATGTTGTGCAGCACCTTTGACCGTCGAAACCAGATTTGGAATCAAATCAGCCCGTCGTTGGTAAGCATTCTCAACCTGTGCCCATTTCGCTTTAACATTTTCATCTTTAGAAACCATGGTATTATAACCGCATGAACTAAAAGAAAGCGCAGTAAACAACCCGATAATTGCAATTAATAATCTATTCATATGAATTATTTTAAATCTAGTTCCTTAAAAGTACAAATTAGTTTTCAAAAACAAAGCTAATGCCAACTTTTTGATATCGATATATGTCGGCCAAATTGTTACTTTTGTACTCGATTGTGGGATAAAAACCCAACTTAACACAGTATGCAGAAAGAGATTGAATTGGCAATAAGCCCCGACTTTATCAAGGACGAAAATTATATTATCCAGCAAGGATCCATTAAATTAAAGATCAGTCCCAATCGTATCAAGGGCATCCATATTCGTAAACGCTCTATTGATGCTCGGTCTAGAGCCGTTGTATACAGAATACGGGTTGTATTTTTCATAGACGAATCTCCCATTCTGCACCAATTCACATCAAATCTCCAACAGGTAAAGGATGCCAAGCCTGTAATTATTATCGGTGCCGGGCCTGCTGGCTTGTTCGCTGCCTATCGTTGTTTGGAAATTGGCCTAAAGCCAATTGTCTTGGAAAGAGGTAAATCCGTAAGAGACCGTCGCAGAGATTTAGCCAGAATCAATCGGGACGGAGTAGTAAACCCAGAATCCAACTACTGCTTTGGAGAAGGAGGTGCCGGCACGTACTCCGATGGTAAATTGTATACCCGATCGGACAAAAGAGGAAACGTAGAAAAGGTACTTTCCATATTCGTAGAACATGGTGCAGATGCGGATATCTTAGTAGATGCCCGCCCTCATATCGGAACCAACAAGCTTCCCCATATTATTGAAGATATGCGTACCCGCATTTTAGAAATGGGAGGAGAAATCCATTTTGACAGCAGGGTCGACGACATCATCGTTCAATTTGATGAGGTCACTGCGGTAACAACAGCAGATGGCAAACGATTTGAAGCCAACCATATCCTATTGGCAACGGGGCATTCAGCAAGGGATATCTATGAATTGTTTCGGAAAAAAAACTGGCAACTTGAAGCCAAACCTTTTGCTCTGGGCGTACGGATAGAACACCCTCAATCCATTATTGACCAAGCTCAATATCATTGCAGTACGCGTCACGAAAATCTTCCTCCTGCCTATTATAGTCTTGTCGAACAGGTGAATGACAGAGGTGTTTTCTCTTTTTGTATGTGTCCTGGAGGAATTATAGCCCCCTGTTCAACCGAACCCGATGAAATCGTGGTTAACGGTTGGTCGCCCTCTAAAAGAAATAACATTACAGCCAATTCAGGAACAGTCATCCAGATCAACCTAGAAGATATTCCCAATGCCCTCAATAACCCATTCGCTCTTCTTGACTTCCAACGAAAAGTCGAACAAAAAGCCCACCAATTAGGAGGAGGCCAGCTTGTAGCTCCTGCGCAGCGTATGGTTGACTTTGTCGAAAACAGATTATCCCAAGACCTGCCTGTCAACTCCTACAAACCTGGCACCAAATCAGCAGATCTTAACGAGGTCCTCCCTAGCTTTGTCCATGAAGCTCTTCGTGGTGCGCTGCCTATATTCGGCAAAAAGATGAGAGGCTATTATACCAACGAAGCAATCTTGGTCGGAGTAGAATCAAGGACTTCATCTCCGATAAGGATACCTCGGGATAAAGAAACGCTACAACATCCCCAAATAAAAGGACTCTACCCTTGTGCTGAAGGCGCCGGCTACGCAGGAGGAATTGTCTCCGCAGCCATCGACGGAATAAACTGTGTAGATGCCCTATACAAATCTCTTTAAGTATTTTACTATTCCTCTTGACAAGCATCGTAAAATACCTTACTTTTGTATCACAAAACAAGCGAAAGTAGCTCAGTTGGTAGAGCACAACCTTGCCAAGGTTGGGGTCGCGAGTTCGAATCTCGTCTTTCGCTCATAATAATAAAAAAAGCTCCTAAATTTCGGAGCTTTTTTTATTATGAGCTCTATCAACCACCTCAACAACAAACTCTCCTAAAAATACAGCTTACTTTTTCCGAACCAGAACTTGTTATGCACAGGACAAAGAAAGCTCCTACAAATAGAAAGTTAATTCGTGACAATATACAGCCTGCACAAATATAAAAAGAGATGCCTCTAGATCAAGAACTCGTCAAAACTTTCGAAGAGCTTACTCTTAGCCTAAAAAACAAGCTCTGTATCAATCTTTTGCGCACCATTCTATCTTTCAATAAGACTAAACACCTCCGAATAATAACAAACAAAAAAGCGTCCAAGAAAAATCCTAGACGCTTTAATATAAACTACACTACTATTAATTACTTTTTCTCAAGTCCTTTAGAGACTAAATTTTCAACATATTCTCTTACGACCTCATTAGAGAATCTAGAAGTCACGTCAAATGCAAATGCATGGACTAGCAAGGTCCTCGCCGACTCTTCGCCAATTCCTCTCGCTCGTAGATAAAAAAGCGCTTCCTCATCAAACTGCCCCATAGTACAACCATGTGAACATTTGACATCGTCCGCAAATATTTCCAATTGAGGTTTTGTGTTTACTGTTGACTTATCACCGATCAACATATTGTTATTCTGTTGGAAGGCATTTGTTTTCTGCGCATCCTCACGAACGAATATCTTTCCATTAAAAACGGCTGTAGACTCGTCCTGTGGAATATTCTTATACCACTCGTAAGACTCGCAATGAGGCTTCATATGATCTACAATCGTATGGTTGTCCACAAGCTGCTTGTCAGCTAATAGATTAATACCATACAAATGGGATTCTACATTTTCTGCATCTAGACGCACATTAATATCATTGCGCACAAAAGATACCCCAGGAAAGTTACAGTTGTAGTTATTGTACAGACTATACTTTGCCTGATAAACTTCAGTATGGTTGATATAATGTCCAACCTCAGATGCTAACTGCAAATAATAGTGCTGAACTTTTGCATTCTCATCTAACACAATCTCCGTTACCTTATTCTGTAAGTTCTTTGCAGAATTTTCCAAGGTAATAAAAGACTCAATAATCTCTACTTCGGCATTTGCTTCGATGACATACAAATTTCTAGTCTGTGCAAAGAAATCGCTATTGCCCGTAGCTACGTGAACTATCTGAATAGGCTTGGAAACAATCTTACTCTTACCCACAGCTAGATAGAGTCCGGAAGTATGTAAAGCTGTATTTAATGCTACTACAGCACTTCCTGTTTTATCGGCATGTTGAGCAAAGTGCTTTTGAAAAGCTTGTTCTGACACCGCTTCCTCAATTGGCTTTACTGTAACACCGACCTCATCTTCCAATGAAGAAAAAGCAAGTACATATTGCCCATTGATCAACACGATACGATGTGCATCTAAACCAGGGATATCCGCTTGGCTAAGATCCAAATCTGACACATCCACATCTTCGTTCAATAAATAAGTTTTATTAACCAGACTATGGATGTTTGTATATTTCCAATCCTCATTTTTCACCGTAGGGAATCCCTGCTGCTCGAATTGAGCAAAGGCACCCTTTCGTATCTCTTTTAACGATGAAGGTTCATTAGTCGATTCCAACTCTTGAAAAGTAGAAGCCAACTGTTCGAATAAAGAATTTGCTACTATAGTACTCATGTTATTATTTTTCAACCCGCCCGACACCAAATCCTTCAAAGCGAATCTATTTTTTGTAAATGGCTCCGAATAATATTCAAAGCGCTCTTTATATCTTCCGATTAGCCTTATTGAGCTTCCAACTCTTTAAGCCAATCGTAGCCTTTTTCCTCAAGCTCTAATGCCAGCTCTTTTGTTCCTGTTTTCACGATACGTCCATCATAGAGTACGTGCACAAAGTCCGGAACGATATAATCCAATAAACGCTGGTAGTGTGTAATTACGACGAATGCGTTGTCTTTTGAACGAAGCTGATTCACTCCATTGGCCACAATACGCAATGCATCAATATCCAATCCTGAATCCGTCTCATCTAAAATTGACAATTTCGGATTTAACATGGCTAGTTGAAAAATCTCATTACGCTTCTTCTCTCCACCAGAGAAACCTTCATTCAAAGAACGGTTCGCTAAATTAGCGGAGAATTCTACTAACTGTTGCTTTTCTTTTACCGTTTTTAAAAATTCTTTGGCTTCCATTGGAGGCAATCCTTTGTACTCACGAATATCATTAACCGCTGTTTTCAGGAAGTTGATATTTGAAACCCCAGGAATTTCTACAGGATATTGAAACGCCAAGAACAATCCTTCTCTCGCTCTGTCTTCTGGTGACAGATCCAATAGATCAACTCCATCCAACATGGCTGTTCCTTCTGTTACTTCGTAAGAGTCTCTACCCGCAAGCACATTTCCCAAAGTACTTTTACCGGCGCCGTTAGGCCCCATAATAGCGTGTACTTCTCCTGGTTTAACTTCTAAGTTTAATCCTTTTAATATTTGTTTGTCTTCTATAGACGCATGTAAATTTTTAATGCTTAACATTATCTTTCTATTGAGTATTGAGTATGGAGTAATTAGATCTCTACCTCAATTTTTATTTTTAAACTTATCTAATATAACAGCTTGACTACCCTACGGAACCTTCTAGAGAAATAGCTATCAATTTTTGTGCTTCCACTGCAAATTCCATTGGTAGCTGATTCAACACTTCCTTAGCGTAACCATTAACAATCAATCCTACTGCTTTTTCGGAATCAATTCCGCGTTGATTTAGGTAAAACACTTGGTCTTCACCAATCTTAGAGGTAGTTGCCTCATGCTCTAATTTCGCAGTTTTACTTTTGTTCTCGATATAAGGGAAGGTATGTGCCCCACAACGGTCGCCAATCAACAGCGAGTCACACTGCGTAAAGTTACGTGAGTTGTCAGCATTCGGACCTATCTTAACCAAGCCCCGGTAGCTGTTATGACTCCTGCCTGCCGAAATTCCCTTAGAAATAATTTTTGATCTCGTATTCTTTCCCAAATGAACCATCTTGGTCCCCGTATCAGCGACTTGAAAATTCTTGGTCATAGCGACAGAGTAAAACTCACCTACCGAGTTATCTCCTTTAAGTATAACTCCTGGATATTTCCAAGTGATCGCAGAACCAGTCTCTACTTGTGTCCAAGAAATTTTTGAATTATCCCCTTTACAGATTCCTCGTTTGGTTACAAAGTTAAAAATCCCACCTTTTCCTTCTTTATCTCCAGGGTACCAGTTCTGTACTGTTGAATATTTAATCTCGGCATCTTTCATTGCAATTAATTCAACTACTGCCGCATGGAGTTGGTTTTCATCCCGCATAGGAGCCGTACACCCCTCTAAATAAGACACATAAGAGCCTTCATCTGCAACTATCAACGTACGTTCAAATTGCCCTGTATTCTGTGCATTTATACGGAAATAAGTAGAAAGCTCCATAGGACAATGTACCCCCTTAGGAATATACACAAAGGAACCGTCGGAAAACACAGCGGAGTTCAATGCCGCGTAGATATTATCAGTTTGCGGAACCACTGTACCCAAGTACTGCTTCACAAGCTCAGGATACTCTTGAACTGCCTCTCCGAACGAACAAAATATGACACCTTTTTCCTTCAACTTTTCGCGGAAAGTTGTCTTTACAGATACGGAGTCAAAAACAGCATCTACAGCTACAACTCCAGCCAGAACTTTCTGTTCATCGAGAGGAATGCCCAGTTTTGCAAATGTTTCTAACAATTCAGGATCCACTTCGTCCATGCTCTCCAACAACTTCTTAGGCTTCGGTGCGGCCCAATAAGAAAGATCTTGAAAATCAACCTCAGGATTTTCAAAATTCTGCCACGTTGGCATTTTCATATTTAAGAAATGTTGAAATGCTTTTAACCTCCATTCCAACAACCACTCAGGCTCATTTTTTTTTGAAGATATTAGGCGAATAGTGTCTTCATTCAACCCCTTTGGAGCAATGTCCATTTCAATATCGGTGGTAAAACCGTATTTGTACTCCTCCTGCTCCAGCTCTTTCAGTAATTCGTCTTCTTTGGTACTCATAGTAATCTTTCCTTTTATGGATTAGGTGACCCCTATTCAATTATAGGACTACAAAGCTACGACTTAAATAGCAATTTAGAGGTATATTTTAGCCTCACAAACCCCATAAATTCCAAAATTGTGACAAACATCACCTTTTTTTGTGCGTTACGCATCTTTCCTTCTTTTTTTTGACAGAAAAATGATCCCTAAACTCATCTACTACAGCACATAAAAATCAAACA
Source organism: Sphingobacterium paucimobilis HER1398 (assembly GCF_000416985.1). Taxonomy (GTDB): domain Bacteria; phylum Bacteroidota; class Bacteroidia; order Sphingobacteriales; family Sphingobacteriaceae; genus Sphingobacterium; species Sphingobacterium paucimobilis. Next base: position 105,738 of record NZ_ATDL01000016.1, on the reverse strand, counting down.
AACACAATCTCCTCTAGCAAAAACAGCATGTTTCATTCAAAAATAATTTCTATTTTTATGCAACACAATTTCTGTAGATAAACAGTTTTTGGCAAAGACTATCAGATCTTTGACTATATCACAACACTATCACAGCAAAGTTGTACATGTTATTTTTTGCCTAGTGCATTCGTGAATGCAAACCATTTTATTTAAGTTTACAAATTGAAGTAAAATAGCCTTATGTCTTATCAACCGGATAAATTAGATTTAAAAATACTACGGCTGCTGCAAGAAAACGGAAGAATTACAAATCTCCAACTTGCAACTAATATTGGCTTGTCTCCAGCTCCTACTTTAGAACGGGTTCGGAAACTGGAGAATTCTGGTTTTATAAAAAGCTATCATGCTTTTGTTGACGAGGAAAAACTAGGCCTGGGTATAAAATCATTCATTCAAATCTCCTTAGATTTTCACACGCATAATGCAATTCCTGAATTTGTAGAGGCAGTAAAAGCCATACCAGAAGTCACAGAATGCCACCACGTGACAGGAAACTGTGATTTTATACTAAAAGTCTACGTTAAAGACATTAAAGCCTACGAAGGTGTGATTATGGAAAAGATCGCTAAAATTCCATTTGTCAAAACTTTCCAGACGATGATGATTATGTCAACCTCAAAAAAAGAGCCTATCGTACCACTAGAATACTAAATAGAATGCAGGAGCAAACGATACCTTATAACGACTTTGCAATAATATTGACATGGCCCGACGCAACTATTAGAGGCGATGAAAAATGGATGATGTTTTTCAAGAAAATAGGTATAGTGAAAAATCTGAATTTCAAAGTTGGACATACAGGTGTCGTTATCGTAGACCATCGTAATGGGAACATGCTTTTTTATGATTTTGGAAGATACATCGCTCCCCGAGGCTATGGACGTGCAAGATCTCAGTTTTCTGACCCTTTGCTTGAAATCAAACTCAAAGCCAAGTTTTCGTCTGGTAGGGTCACCAATCTTCCAGAAATTGTAGAATATTTTGAACATCTAAAATCAGCAATGTATGGTGAGGGGAAGCTCTTTTTATCTATCGTTGACGGCATAAATTTCTCAATGGCTCGCGCATATGGTGATCAATGCGTTATGCAAGGTACATATCCTTACGGAGCTGTCGCTCGAAATAACAACAATTGTTCTCGATTCATTACCCGAATGCTGATCAAATCTTCGCAACGATTTCATTTCTGGCATATGATCAACCTACCGGAGACTATTAAATGCAGCCCAGTGAGCAATCTGGTCAATACAGTAAGTGATAGGATGATTTACTCCTATACACCTGAAGAAGGTCTTGTTCATTTTCGCATGAACAGATTTCAGTCTTTCTGGTTCTTGGTCAAACAGCTTGGAGATAACGTGTTTCAGGCGAAAGCGGATCTACTTCCCACCGACCAGATTATTGGTGCGGTAAACTACCGATCTAAACCGATCACCGTCCCCAAAGACGCCATGTATCTAGGTGGTGTCGGAGATGGCGCATGGTATACAGTTGACCCCAGAGAAAATAAACAATTCACAATTAAGCGTTTTACAACTTCGGGAAGATTGGAATATGTCGTTTTGGGTGAAGCCGAAGATTCCTTTGACGCTACCCAAGAGTTTGAAATCACTTATGACAGCAATCTTCTATTTACGCATATTCTACAACAAGGAAATAAGTTGCGAATAAAACACCTGCAGCAGTTGGAACTAAAAGAATACACTTACAAACATATCCAAGAACGATATGCTTAATCTAAGTGCCAATCAATAATCTTTCGGCCTTTTTGTGTCAGGTACTCATTACTTTTCGAGAAGTGCTTGGACCCAAAGAAACCGCGATAAACTGAAAGCGGAGAAGGGTGCACAGCTTTTAACACTAAATGTTTACTGTGATCAATCAGCACCGATTTTTTTTGTGCATATGCCCCCCACAACACAAACACAACGTGATTCAACTCTTTAGAAATCTGAGCTATAACCTGATCGGTAAATTCTTCCCACCCCTGCTTTTGATGAGAGGCGGCTTGATGTGCCCGAACCGTAAGTGTCGCATTAAGTAACAAAACTCCCTGCTCTGCCCATTTGGTGAGATCACCGGATTTGGGATAGGAAAAACCAGGAATATCTGTAGTAAGTTCTGCAAAAATATTCTTAAGAGATGGAGGATGCATGATACCATCAGGTACCGAAAAGGATAATCCATGAGCCTGTCCTACATTATGATAAGGATCTTGACCCAGAATCACAACTTTCACATCAGGGAGAGCGGTCAGCCGAAAAGCATTAAAGACCAATTCCTGCGGAGGGTAGACAATGTGATTACGGCGCTCCTGCTGCACAAAAGCAGATAGGTGACGCATACGCTCTTGCTTAAGCAATGGTTTTAACAACTCATCCCAACTTTCATCAAATAGCTTTTCCATAGGTTCAAACTTAAATAAAATGACTTATATAAAGAATGGTTAAACCAATATTAGTTTGCCCCCTGAAGGTTCTTGTGATTATGCTTCCTTTTATAAACAGAATGTTTTAATACGGATTCACCAGAGATAATAGAAATATTTCCATCTTCTTCAAACATCGCTAACTTTACATCTTTAATATGCTCTACGCCATGCTCCCGCATGGCTTCATACAATTCATCTGCCGATATCCCAATCTTACTCAGCATATCAAAGTCAGGCTTACCCTTATGTACCAATACCTGAGGCTTCTGCTCCACAATTTTTTGGAAAAACTTATTTTTCAACACCATCCTTTTGATAAAGAAATTAACGAGAAAAAGAACAAGCGCAGCCAACAAGCCTCCTCCCAAGCTTGTATCATCTCCTACCATTGCATTCTGCACAGCATTACTTATCAGTAATATCAAAATGACATCCACGGTATTAAGTTGTGAGAGCTCCTTCTTTCCAAAAACACGGATTGCAATCAGCATGAAAAGGTAAACCGCTACACAACGGACAATAACATTCAAATATATTTCCATCGAGTTTCCTTTCTACAAGATAAGATAAAAATTACAAATCCTATTTCCTTCCCTTTCATATTCTTATAAATAGAGCTCGGATCACATCAAAACATCAAATTGAACACTTTTATACATCAAAGCTGTTGGATAACACCTTAAATTAACAGATATTTGCAAGTATAATATAGTTATAGATTAAAATGTCAAATTTAGTACGTATAATTCTAAGTAGCCTCCTATTAATAGGTACTGTGGCTCTTTTTTGGTTTGGTCACTGGGGCTGGGGGATTTTAGGAATATTAATCACTATTCTTGCCTGGGTTACCGTATTTTTTAACGAAAATATGCTTATTGCGCAATGGTATTTCAGGAAACAGGATATTCCAAATGCGGAGAAATGGCTCAATAAGATTAAAAACTATGAAACGCAGTTAATCAATGCACAACATGGGTATTATCATCTGTTGCTGGGTCTGATTGAGTCGCAACGTGCGCCTATGCAATCAGAAAAATTCTTCAAAAAGGCACTTTCACTAGGCTTACATATGGATCACAACGTAGCTTTGGCAAAATTGAGCCTAGCAGGCGTCATGATGGCTAAGAGAAACAAGCGAGAAGCTGAGAAACTTTTGCAAGAAGCGAAGAAAGCAGATAAGAACAAATTATTAGCGGACCAGATCAAGATGATGAAAGATCAGATGACAATGATGGACAAACAACAGTTTCGTTATTCAAGATAATAAAGAAGGCAATCTAAATAGATTGCCTTCTTTATTATAAATCAATAATTACCTCCAAGAACTTCCCCTGCTCTCCGCTATCTTCAAATACCAATTTAAATTGCTGAGGCATTCCCCATTGTTTTTTCCATCCCCCCGTCTTCATTACGAGCTTGACAGGAACATCTTCTTCCAATAAGTAATGTGTATAGTTCTGTCTATCTGATGCCTGTACCAATACCTTACCAATACGCATTGAATCGTATAAATAAGGCTGTCCTTTAGAATCCACAATACCGGACGCAAAGCTATTCAGATTTAATTCTCTACCTCCTCTTGTATAAGAGATCAGATAAAGCTCAACAGTAGCTGTATCTCCCTTTGTAGTCAAAGCAACACCTTTCACATCTATTTGTATATCATTAACTACAGTAGGCTCCTCTGTTGCTACCTGAGCAAAAGATGGTGTCACGACAGAACAAAAAGCCAGGCTAATCAGTAAAAATAAGGTCCTCATTATCGTAGACGGTCGGCAGATTTAATCAGTTTCTCATCTTGGCGGATCCCCCCTATAGCCATAGCTAAAAAGACAACAGCTATTGGCAACAGAAAAAAGCCAACACCAATATTTTGTGCTCCAAAGGGTTGAGAAATTAAACTTAACGTATCTTTTGAAGACACGAATAACCATATTCCGAACAAACAGATCAATACTATTTCTATAAAAATCAACGTCAATTGTCTTTTCCTATTTTTATATAAAAATATCGTTAAAATAGGAATAAATCCCAATACAGCCGTTGCAATACTTTGTAATATATAGCTTTCCTGTTTGACACTTTCATTATTTACAGCAGCATAAGAACCGGTTACCAAAAGCTTCTTACCTAGGCCAACCAGATCCGTATAATTCAGATAGGGAAAAAGAAATAGTCCGAGAATAATAATAGCCGCCAATAGAAGCCAAATGGACTGAATACGTTGTATCATAACTTTACATTATTATTAATAGCACAAACTTATATAAAATGCTTTGCATTCACGAACACGGAATGAAAAAGCACTATGTAAACCCTAAAACTTTTATATTATCTTTGCTTTGTGGAGAAAAAAAGGTTTTTTATAGAGATTGCCTACGATGGCAGTGCCTATCACGGTTGGCAGATTCAACCTAATGCGATATCGGTACAGGAGAAACTTAACCATGCTTTACATACGCTGACGAGAGAAAACATAGAAACCATTGGCGCGGGAAGAACGGACACTGGAGTACATGCAAAGCAGCTCTACGTTCATTTTGATAGTGCAAACGCTCTTTTAATAAACAACAGAGAAAAATTCAAGCATTCTCTGAATGCGTTGCTCCCTTATGACATCGCGATCAACAATGTTTTTGAAGTCTCAATTGATGCCCACGCACGCTTTGATGCCACCTCGCGTAGTTATGAATATCATATGCATCTTCATAAGAATCCGTTTCTCATCAATAGATCTTGGCATATCAGAGAACTTCCTAACATGGACAGAATGAACGAAGCGGCTCAACTGCTTTTAGGCACAATGGATTTTTCATGTTTCAGCAAATCCAATACGCAAGTTCACACCAATATATGTACAATCACCGAAGCGAAATGGACACAGATAGGACATACTATTGTATTCAACATAACTGCGGATAGATTTTTAAGAAATATGGTACGGGCCATTGTTGGCACTTTGATGAAGATTGGTCTACAGGACCTCCCCGTATCTTATATTACAGAGATACTCTCTAGTAAAGACAGGTCCATGGCAGGAGCTTCCGTCCCAGCTCACGGTTTATATTTAACTCGGGTTCTTTACCCCTACGTATGATTGATATCGCAGCAGTCATACACTACTAATTGATTCGGATGAAAAAGGAGAAGATAACAGGCACTACCTATGACAACAGGCTACTCAAAAGACTAGCAAAATATATGCGGCCCTATAGCGGCATCTTTTGGATATCGGTTATACTCACTATTCTTTTAGCCGCAGTAGCTCCAGCCCTTCCCCTGCTAATAGAACATACACTAGACAACTATATTCTCAAGGGGAAATACGATGGTCTGAATACGATGTTGGTATTGATGATGTTGCTTTTGGTATTGCAAACTATAATACGCTATTTTCATACCTTAATGACGAACACCTTGGGCCAATCGGTCATTCGAGATATCCGAATCCAAGTATTCAATCATATTACTAATCTTCGACTCAAATACTTTGACAATACGCCAATCGGAAGATTAATTACACGAACAATCTCTGATTTGGAAACTATCGCCAATATTTTCTCAGAAGGATTGATCCAGATTATTGGTGATCTTCTCCAGTTGGTGGTTATCCTCGCAGTGATGTTCTATACGGATTGGAAACTGACCCTGATTGTCTTAGTCCCTATGCCATTGATGATTGCAGCAACCTATGTCTTCAAGGAAGCTATGAAGTCAGCCTTTCAAAGTGTAAGACTATGGATCGCCAACCTCAACACCTTTTTACAGGAACATATATCCGGCATGGCAATTATCCAATATTTTGCCCGTGAAGATCAGGAAATGCGGAAGTTTGAAGCAATCAATAAGGAGCACCGGAATGCGCACATACGTGCCAATTGGTACTTTTCTATATTTTTTCCGGTATTGGAAATTATCGTCGCCATAGCCACGGGATTACTGGTTTGGTACGGCTCGAAGCAAATCATTGCTGATGTCATATCCCCAGGGGTGGTCGTTGCTTTTATCATGTACATCAATATGATATTCCGCCCTATACGGGAACTGATTGACAAGTTCAATACGCTGCAGATGGGAATGGTTTCGGCAGAGCGTATTTTTGATGTCTTGGATACAAACGAGTTTACGCCAAATACGGGAACCCTCGAAAATAAAGAAATTAAAGGAGCTATTGAATTCAAGAATGTTTGGTTTGCTTATGACGATGAGAAGTGGGTATTAAAAGATGTCAGTTTTAGCGTTGCCCCTGGAGATACACTGGCATTGGTCGGAGCGACTGGTGCAGGTAAATCTTCTATCATCAGCATATTAAGTAGATTTTATGAAATACAAAAAGGTCAAATATTACTTGACGGAATAGACATTCGTGAGTATGAGCTTAGCTTTTTGCGGACCAATATTTCCATTGTACTACAAGACGTGTTTCTATTTTCTGACAGCATAAGAAACAATATATCGCTAAACAATCCCCAGATTTCAATAGAAAGCATCATCGATGCATCAAAAAGAGTCGGAGCATATGATTTCATAACTAAGCTACCCAATCAATTCGATTATGAAGTACAGGAACGAGGAGCGACCTTATCTGCGGGACAAGCTCAGCTGGTTTCATTCATTCGGGCTTTGGTACATAACCCAAAAATTCTGGTGCTAGACGAAGCTACTTCTTCCATTGATACCGAAACAGAAGAAATGATACAGTCTGCTATTGACAATCTGATGGAGGGACGCACGGCTATTGTTATTGCTCACCGCTTGTCGACCATCCAAAAGGCAGATAAAATTATTGTGCTCGATAAAGGGGAAATAAAAGAAATCGGTTCTCACCACGAGTTATTGAATTTAGATGGTTATTATAAAAAGCTTTACGAGCTACAATTTAATTCAACGGGTATATAATAAGAGAAATCCCCAAAGTCTGACTAAGGGGATTTACAGTCTATAAAAAGAAGAGAGAGAAAATTATTTATAAAACTGTTGTTTGTGCCTAGACGCCAGTCATTAAAAGACAAGCATCCAGGACTTAATATTTTTAATTTATTATCTGATAAATTTCACGCATATAATAGGCCTCTTGTAGTGTACTCGTAAAATCACGCCATTCATCCTCTGAAAATGTAAATAGAATTTCTTGTACTGGTGTCGGCAGCAATATTCGGGATATTCCATCAGGGAATCCCAAGAATTCTTCTGCACCTATTCTTTTATTTATTTCTTCTAGAAAACAATCATATTGAAAGGGATTAAAGGTTAATATAAAAGCCCCTTGCCATATATAATGATTTTTGCATTTGCTACAGTAACTAATGGTTGTATTGCCTTTCGAACCCAATGTGATAGATTGACACATAAACTATAATTTTTATTTAGACCAAATGTAAATAAAAGAGTGGCAATAGAAAAACTTTTATTAAATTTTATTTTATCTCTGCTATACTACCGCACAAATGTACGCAGACCTTTGTTCATAACAGGTCGGATCTCTTTATTGCTAGATTAGGTAATAAGCTATCTTTTAGACAGCTTTAACATAGCCTTAACATAACCCTAGTCTAGCCCATAGCTATGTTAAAGCTACATAATCCCTAGTTAAAAAGTATCTTAAGATCTAACTTATTAGAAACAAGATAGTACCTTGGTCAAAAAACAAATGAGTGAAAAATTGAATAAAAAAAGGGACTGACTCCGTTTTCAGAAATCAGTCCCTTTATCTATTTAAGGATTTAATTAATTCAGTCCTCTCTTCTTCATCAAATGAATAGGATCTGGATCTTTACCTCTAAACGCTTTATACAATTCTGCAGGGTCTCCCGTTCCTCCTTTTTCTAAAATGTTCTTACGGAAAGAATCTGCTGTAGCCTGGTCAAATAACCCCTTTTCTTTAAAAGCGGCAAATGCATCAGCATCTAAGACTTCTGCCCATATGTAAGCATAGTATCCCGCAGAGTATCCACCAGAGAAGATGTGCTGAAAATAAGTGCTTCTGTAACGTGGAATAATCGCATCAATCAAGCCTACCTTGGTCATCGCTGCTTTTTCAAAAGCATTGACATCTGTACTGATTGCAGAAGTCGCAGCATGGTAATTCATATCCAATAATGATGCAGCGACATATTCTGTTGTCGCAAATCCTTGGTCAAAAGTCCCAGCTTTTTCCATTTTAGCGATCAATGAATCAGGAATAGCTTCTCCTGTTTTGTAATGTTTAGCATACGTTTTCAACACTTCAGGATCTGCAGCCCAATTTTCCATTACCTGAGACGGCAGCTCTACAAAGTCGCGCGAAACTGAAGTACCAGCCAACGACTTATATTTTACGTTGGAAAACAATCCATGTAAAGCATGTCCAAACTCATGAAATAATGTCGTAGCTTCATCAAATGTCAATAATGCGGGCTGATCACCAACAGGCTTCGTAAAATTGCATACAATGGAGATTACTGGTGCTACACGCTTGCCATCTTTCGTTTGTTGGCTACGGTACGAAGTCATCCATGCGCCACCGCGTTTTGAATCACGAGGGAAGAAATCTGCATATAATATTCCCAGATGAGAACCGTCTTTATCTTTCACTTCATACACTTCCACTTCTTCATGATATGTAGGTACGTTGTTTAATGCGACAAAGGTAATTCCCCATAATTTTGTAGCAGTAGCAAAAGCACCTTCACGGACGGCGGATAAACTAAAATATGGTTTAATTTCTTCCTCATTCAAGGCAAAACGTTTAACTCGTATCTTCTCAGCGTAATATCTCCAGTCATATGGTGCTACCTTAAAGGTATCTTTCGCTGCCTCAATCTCTTTCTGAATATCTGCAGCTTCGACCTTCGCTTTTGCAAGTGCAGGTCCCCATAGTTTATTCAACAAGCTATACACATTTCTAGGGTTGCCCGCCATTGATTCCTCTAAAACATAAGCAGCATGCGACGTATAGCCTAACAGCTTAGCCTTTTCTAAACGTAGGTTGGCGATCTTGACCAAGTCTGCCTTATTATCGCTATCATTATCGTTATTAGCACGTGACTGGTATGCGTTCCATATTTCCTTGCGTAACTCTCTACTGTCCGCATATTGTAAGAATGGCATTACCGAAGGGTTAGAAAGTGTAAACACCCATTTTCCTTCTTTACCTTTGGCTTTTGCAGTTTCTGCCGCCGCCGCGATCAAACCTTCAGGCAAGCCCGCTAAATCCTCTTTCTTATCAACAACCAATTCGTAAGCATTCGTTTCTGCTAATAAATTTTGTCCAAACTGGGTTGTCAATACGGAAAGATCGGCATTAATTTGTTTCAACTTAGCCTTATCTGCTTCAGACAGGTTGGCTCCGGCTCTTACAAAACCTTTATATGTTTCTTCCAGTAATTTCTGATCCTCCGCATCTAATCCAAGAGCATCTTTCTTCGCATATACAGCTTTAACCCTATCAAAAAGCTTTGCATTTAATTTAATCTCGTCACTATGCGCAGATATCTGAGGTGCCAAATCTTTAGCTATAGCTTGAATAGTATCGTTGGTATTTGCCGAATTCAAATTATAGAAGACTGTAGATACATTACCCAATAATGTTCCTGCATTCTCCAAGGCAACTATAGTATTCAGAAAATTAGGCTCTTCTGTATTATTGACAATACTGTCAATTTCCAAATTATGTTGTTTAAGTGCCTCTTCAAAAGCAGGTCTAAAATGTTCATCTTTGATTTTGTCAAAAGGTGGAACATTAAATGGCGTGTCATAACTCGCCAAAAACGGATTATCAGAACCCGTACTTTTTTCTTCGTTATTACACCCTACGAACATGGAGGCAACAACCAAAAATGGAATGAAGTTTTTTTTACTCATTTCAATCTATTTATATTCTTCTATTTTTCGTTCTATCTAGCTCAAGTATCATCCCTTGACCGGAATTTACTCTCTACACTTATGATTCAAATTTCGGTTTTAATTTGACCCTACAAACTTATATAAATTTAGCGACAAATTCTTGTTTCACCGCTTATTTGCTGACGTTCACCGAAAATCATGTTAAAGATTCCCATATCATTTATACTTTTGAAAAAAACTATTCTAGCTCAAGTTCAATATAATGAGTACATTAAAATCTTTTTTCTGGTGGTGTGCCGGAGTGCACAAAGAAACGCTTTCTCAATTTCCAGAAGAACACAGCAAATATGTCAGTATAGGGGCTACCATTTTCTTTACCGGACTTTTCGCGAGTCTAGCAGGAGGTTACGCACTATTCTTTGTCTTTAGCGGCAGTTCGCTAGCTCCCTTATACGCCAGCTTCTTTGGAATGATATGGGGGCTGGCCATCTTCAATCTTGACCGCTACATTGTTCTTAGTATGAACAAGTCGGGAAGCTACGGCAAACAACTGCTCCAAGCTTTGCCCCGCATATTGTTAGCTATTTTAATTGGTATCGTCATCTCTCGCCCTCTAGAACTTAAAATTTTCGACAAAGAAATAAAGGAACATCTTCGAGTTGAATACCTAAAACAGCAACATGCACGTATAGACACGCTAAATCATACCTTTGAGAGCAAATATCAAGTCGAGTATACGCAACTGCAGACGTTAAAACGTCAAGCGGACTCTTTGGAATCTACAATCAAGACATCTAGACAGCAGCTCAATCACGAGATATTTGGTACAAAAACCATGGTAACCTCAGGCGTATTAGGATATGGCACCCACGCCAAACGTAAGGAAGAGAATCTCAAAAAAGAGGAAATATTTTTAGATACGTTAAGAAATAGAATTCAAAACAAAGAGAATCAACTCTTGGTCAGAAAAGAAAAAGAAGGATTGCTAGATCAACGAATTCTATCAGAAACCAGTCTGGACAGCGCCGTGAATATAGCTGGCTTTGCCGACAGAAATACCGCCTTGGCCAACCTCCATAAAAATGCTGATGGCACAGAAAATGATTCGACCAAATATGCGGTGATCTTTATAGCCTTGCTTTTCATATTCTTCGAGTGTCTCCCCGTCTTTGTCAAATTGATGAGTGCCAAGGACCCATACGATGTCGCCCTTCATAACCAGCGGACGGTGCATTTATTTGAGTCAACATCCAATATAGATATCGAGAAAAATGCGTTGAACCAATTGATACCTCAGCGTATTGATATCGCTATTCAAAAACGCCTGGATAAGCTCACGGAAAGCTACGAAATGTCAAAAAAATCAGGATAAGACATTCATAACAGCTGTTTATTAAACCTTTTTGCGTTTTTGGAATCATATTTGGTATAAACAGAACAGTATTCTTTTAAACACAAACAAATATGAAGAAACAACTTCTCAAGACCTTTACCGTTTTATTGGGTCTCTTAAGCTTGACAACAATGACTATGGCACAATCTGTCCTAAAACAAAACACGGATATATTCCCGGTTCCCGAAAAAGGATATAAGAAAATGATCATCGAGGTACCTCATTCTAAAAATGACGACAACAAGAAGATCGAATTCAATGTTGGTAAATGGATGGAGGTTGATGGTTGCAATCACTTTTCCCTACAGGGAACGTTAGAAAAGAAGGATTTACAGGGATGGGGATATGATTACTATGTATTCAAAACCAATGGCAATGTCGTTTCGACACAAATGGGCTGTCCAGATGCTCCCAATAGGCATCTATTTGTTTCAGCACAACCAGAGATGGTGCGCTACAATGGAAGACTACCGATCGTAATCTATGTACCTGATGAATATGAGGTGCAATTCAAGATCTATAAAGCGGAAGAAGATGTCTATGTTGCAGCAGAAGAACGCGTCAAGAAAAAATAGACTATATAAAGCTTTGGAAATAAAAAAGGCCAGTCAAATTTGACTGGCCTTTTTGTGTGTTAAACTTTCTTGTTTACCTTACGCTCATTTTCCGTTAGGTAAATTTTACGTAAGCGTATAGACTGAGGTGTTACCTCAATATATTCGTCGCCTTGGATATATTCCATTGATTCCTCTAACGAGAACTTAATAGCAGGAGCAATACGTGTGTTATCATCCGTACCGGACGCACGCATATTTGTCAATTGCTTAGCCTTAACAATATTAATTGTCAAATCGTTGTCTCTGATATGCTCTCCTAAAATCTGTCCTTCGTAGATCTCTACTCCTGGTTCAACAAAGAACTTACCACGATCTTGTAACTTATCAATAGAGTAAGCTGTTGTAGTACCTTTATCTAAAGAAATCAAGACACCGTGCAGACGGCCAGGGATTGTTCCTTTCCAAGGCTCATAGCCTTTAAGACGGTGCGCCATTACAGCCTCACCAGCTGTAGCAGTCAGGATATTGTTGCGCAATCCGATGATACCGCGTGACGGAATTTCGAATTCCAAGTGCTGCATTTCACCTTTTGCTTCCATAATCAACAACTCACCTTTACGCTGTGTTACCAATTCGATTACTTTACCAGACACATCACCAGGGACATCTACAACCAATACCTCTACTGGTTCACACTTTTTACCATCGATTTCTTTAACGATAACCTGCGGTTGTCCAACTTGTAATTCATAGCCTTCACGACGCATAGTTTCAATAAGTACGGACAAGTGTAAGATACCACGACCGTATACCAACCATGCATCCGGAGATTCCGTAGGAACGACACGTAATGCTAAGTTTTTCTCTAATTCTTTCTGTAAACGGTCATGAATATGACGAGAAGTAACTAATTTACCTTCTTTACCAAAGAAAGGCGAGTTATTAATCGTAAACAACATGTTCATGGTAGGTTCGTCGATTTGGATAACCTCCAATTGTTCAGGGTTCTCGAAATCGGCGATAGTATCACCAATATCAAAACCTTCAATACCTACCACTGCACAAATATCACCAGCCTTTACCTCAGAAACCTTAAGACGTCCCAATCCTTCAAATATCTGAAGTTCCTTAACACGGCTTTTTACAATCTTGCCATCGCGTTTTACTAATGATATAGGCTGATTTTCTTTAATAGTGCCTCGTTCAACACGACCAATCGCTATACGACCGACAAATGTAGAGTAATCTAAAGACGTAATTTGCATCTGTAATGTACCTTCAGCTTGCGGTGCAGCAGGAATATGCTCTATAATTGCATCTAACAAAGGACTGAAATCTTCTGTCGGTTGTTTCCAATCTGTCGACATCCATCCTTGTTTAGATGATCCGTATAATACTGGGAATTCGAGTTGCTCTTCGGTAGCATCTAAGCTAAAGAATAAATCAAAAACATTTTCATATACTTCGTCTGGACGACAGTTTTCCTTATCTACTTTATTAACAACGACAATAGGTTTTAATCCTAAAGCCAAAGCCTTTTGCGTAACAAAACGCGTCTGAGGCATCGGTCCTTCAAAGGCATCACACAACAACACTACACCATCCGCCATTTTTAGTACGCGCTCCACCTCTCCACCAAAATCGGCGTGACCAGGCGTATCGATTACATTAATCTTAACGTCTTTGTATTTGACGGCAACATTTTTCGAAACGATCGTAATACCGCGTTCACGTTCTAAATCGTTGTTATCTAAAATTAAATCACCTGTACCGTCATTATCTCTAAATTGGTTCGTGAAATGTAAGATTTTGTCAACTAACGTAGTTTTTCCGTGATCGACGTGAGCGATAATCGCTATATTTCTAATATTTTGCATCTAGCAAGTAAATTTGTTTTAAATTCAGGGTGCAAAGATAATTATTTTACACCTCAAATTTTAGTATTTTATATTATTATTTTGTTAACCTTCCGATTTCACATTCAAATACTTAAGACATTTTTACATCAAAAACCGCCGCGAAGGATCTATTATGATATCAGCAATGTCTTTTTCCTTTCTTAGTTAACAAGTAATTTGCGTATTTACGAGATTACGCCGAGGGCTTTCCCTACTTTCGTAAATGCCGCAATAGCCTTATCCAGATGGGCTTTATCATGGGCAGCAGATATCTGCACACGAATCCGAGCTTTGCCCTGAGGCACCACAGGATAGTAAAAACCAATTACATAGATTCCTTCGTCTAACATTTTAGCAGCAAACTCCTGCGCCAACTTAGCATCATAAAGCATCACAGGCACGATTGGATGAAATCCAGGTTTAATATCAAAACCTGCAGCAGTCATCTGCTCCCGGAAATACAATGTATTCGATTCTAATTTATCTCTCAATTCTGTCGTTTCACTCAGCATATCTAATACAGCCACAGACGCACCTGTAATCGCAGGAGCTAAGGTGTTTGAAAAAAGGTACGGTCTAGAACGCTGACGCAGCATATCGATAATCTCTTTTTTACCTGAAGTAAACCCTCCGGAAGCGCCCCCTAAAGCTTTACCTAAAGTACCTGTTATAATATCAATACGATCTATGACATCAAATAGCTCATGCGTACCTCTGCCTGTCTTACCGATGAAACCCGAGCAGTGGGACTCATCGATCATCACTAAAGCTTCATATTTATCTGCCAAATCACAGATTTTATCTAATGGAGCAACAGAACCATCCATCGAGAACGCACCATCAGTCACGATGATTTTATGACGGGCTCCAGAAGCTGCCTTTAATTGCGCTTCTAAGTCATCCATATCACAGTTCTTATAGCGGAAACGTTGCGCTTTACATAGACGTACTCCGTCAATAATGGAAGCATGATTCAGCTCATCGGAGATAATAGCATCATCAGCACCAAATAAAGGCTCAAAAACACCTCCGTTTGCATCAAAGGCTGCAGCATAGAGAATAGTATCCTCTGTTCCTAAAAACTTGGACAGCTTAGCTTCCAATTCTTTGTGTACATCTTGTGTTCCACAGATGAACCGAACCGAAGACATACCATAACCATGGTCATCTATAGCTTTCTTTGCCGCATCAATAACTTTTGGATGTGATGAAAGTCCAAGGTAATTGTTTGCACAAAAGTTAACAACTTCTTGTCCCGTACTCACTTTGATATCTGCTCCCTGAGGGGTTACGATGATCCGTTCTTCTTTATAAAGTCCTGCTTCTTTAATAGCGGCTAACTCAATTTCTAATGCTGGCTTTAACGTTTTGTACATGTGAAAAAATTAAAAAATTAAAGGTTTAAAATATCCAAAGCCTTAAGCTCTTGGAAGATTCTATTTTACCCCCAAAGATAGCAGAATTTTATCACACCCCATTACGAAATCATTTGCCTGAATATTATCAGCACACACTACTTAACCCGTTTCCAGGTTTCAGTCCTCCCAAACATACCGATACCTACGAATCCACGGATATCAAGTCTACCATCATCTTTAAGCTTCATCTTACAACTATATGTCTTGCCACTTTTGGGATCGTAGATTTCTCCGTCCTCATACGAGTCCCCTTTCTTTGAAAAATCTTTCAATAATACGATTCCGTTTAGATCACGGGATCTCAATTTTTCATCTGGATTTTTTGCGTCTTTCTTTGACTTATCTTTGACTAAGTACAACTTACCAAAAAACTTCCCATTTGATTCATAGATTTCCACCTTCCCCTCCCCACTTGGATTTAACCACGTCCCTAGAATAGGATCCTTACTTTGCGCATAAGAGGCCATAGAAAACACGAGCGCTGCAAAAGAAAATAATAACTGTCTCATAGTATAATTAAGTTTAAAATGTATACTAAAGATAACACATTTTTCATATGCAAGCATAATAAACTATTTAACATATTGACATTATGCTGTTCAAGTATAGGCTCAGACGCATCGTATGTCAAGCATTTGGCACCAATTTTGAATATGCATTAATTAAAAACAGGTACTATTATGAGATTCATTATTTCCCTTTTATTGACAGGATTAGTTGTTGCAATTGCAGCTTATGTTATCCCTGGAGCACATGTGGCCGGTTTTGGATGGGCTATAGTCACTGGCTTGGTAATCGGTTTTGTAAATGCCATAGTTGGTGGTATATTGAGACTGTTTACATTTCCTTTAAATTGGCTTACTTTTGGACTGGTTTCATTCATCATCACTATCCTTATGATCATGCTGAGCGATTCTATAATGGGGTCCAAATTTGATGTTGACGGTTTTTGGAACGCAGCATTATTTGCAATTGTCGTTGCAATAATCGAGATGATTCTCGATAGTATGTTGAGCCGAAAGAAATAGGAATCAAGAGATAAAAAAAGCCCTTGTTAGTTATAAACAAGGGCCTTATTATGCTATTTCTTCTTTTTCTTCATCTTATTGATCCAAATCATCGTACCTGTAACTGGTAAAGAGGTCGCAATAAGACAAGCCATGAAATATAAAAGTTTACTAAATGGTCCATATATATCCCCAATATGCAATGCCTTAATCGATGCAGATGCCCGCTCGTTAAATGGTTTATCTCTAAAAATATCCTTCTCTAGCACCGTTCCACTGTATTGATCCAACGTTAATTTATCCCCTGCAGAAGGAGCGAAAAAACCTATACGATTCTTTGAGACAGAAACAGTACCGACACTATCTTTTGCAAAATTCACCGTAATATCTCCATCATAAGGCAGCAGTTTATTCACAATTAAAATAGTCTCTTCGATAGTAAGAGGTTCTTTCCCATCCGTTGGTAGTACAGAAACTAATGCCGGTTTATCTTCCTTTGGTGCATCCGGAGATTTATAGGTTCCCCAAGTCTTTTGCCATCCTGCCCTATACCATTCAAATGACCAGAAAGGTCCTGTCACTGACATCAGGAATAGAATTATACAGCTATAGAAACCGAGGGTATTATGTAAATCGTGATTGATACGCTTCCATCTTGCTGACCATTTTATCTTAAGACCATTCTTCCATCCTCTCATCTTAGCTGGAAACCAGATAATCATACCAGAGACAACTCCCAACAAAAACAATAACGTAGCTGTACCTGTAATCCAAGATCCCAACTTACGATTCTCCACCCCTTCTATAATAGGCTTTTCCACCTCATTCAGAAGTAGCCAGCGATGCAAGCCGAACATGGTCTGCATCAAAGCAGCTGTCTTCGTCCTCTCATCCGAGGGGTCACCGATAACCTGTCCTGTATACGGATTTAAGGCCATCTGATTGGCGCGAGGACCACGTCCACCAGCAGCTGGGGCAGCTTTTTTCTCTTTCCCAGCACCTGCATTCCCCGCTTCACCAACCTTATTAGTTTCTTTTTCCTTGGACGCAGACTCATCTCCCTTAGCGGCAAGTTTGGCTTCCGTAATTCCCGTATTAACCTCAGTCTTTTTCTTCTCTTCCTTCTTTTCCGAATCGCCCTCTTCCTTTTTAGGCTTACTATACAATGCAAATATCGTCTTATCGGTATCAAAAGGAACTTTCACCCCAACAACCTTCCCCTTTATAGACGTCTTAGCCTGCTCAATAAGGGTGTCCACATTTTTTTTATCTCCCTCTGGAGTGACTTTATAATATTGAGGTATAGCTGCTTCTCGAAGTTCTGTATTATAAGTATAGACAGTTCCTGTCAGACAGACAACCAGTACGACAATACCAGAAATCAATCCGCCCCAAAGGTGGATATCGTTGAAAAATTTGCGAATCTTAGGCCAATTGGATGAAGACATATTGTTTTATTTTTTGCAAATATATATTATTTATTCTTAGTCTAAATAATGTTTGACACAAAATTAGCTGTTTGTAAAAAACAAGAAGCTGGTTATTCGACTTACTTTTAATTTATTTCCAGTTGTAATAACTTCTACCTTGAGCTAGCGCATAAATATTATTTGTAACTAAGTCAATGGTTATTATTAATGGCTAGTCAAATCAAATGAGATTAATGTATTTAAATAGCAATCTTTAATATTTTAATTAACGTCCCACCAAATGCGCGCTGTTAATATACCATTATCACCCTGCTTACTAACATTTACATTATTGGTATTTATTTCAGTTTCGGGATACATAAATCGCAGCGGATAAGCTCCTGGAGTTGGAGAAGAAACGGAGTTAGGGAAATTAGGATAACCTAATCTTCTAAAATCCGCCCAAGCTTGAATGTTATTAACACTATTTAGAGCTAACCATTTTTGGGTGATGATTCTTTCAATCTTATTGGTTGCATCACCGTATCTGACATTCGTCTGATTCATATAATCTTCAATATTGTAAACCGCATTAAATAGGTAATTGAAAGATGCCTGTATCCCATTTTGGTATAGACGACCAGCTTCCCCCGCGATCCACCCTCTCTCTGCTGCTTCAGCCTGTAAGAAATTTGCTTCAGCCAATGATAATAATACTGCAGATTGACTGAATGATTTCACTACTCCCCCTGGTTTGTTTCCATTCTCGTTAGGTCCTTTGAAAGCGGACGTGTTGCCTGCGGCAAATTCATCTGCTATAGCATTGCTTCCAAAAATAACTCCCTTATATTCCCCTTTTGCACTTACATAATTTTGCGCGAGCCTAGGATCATTATATTCCTTATACTTGTTAACCAGGTACTGACTTGGACGAATATTTGCATAATTAGCTACAGCTACTCCCGAATTGTTACGATAGTACGTTTCGTAAAATGGGCTCATTTTAGCCGCCGTATTCAAGAATCCCGGATTGACAGCTGCATCTTCTTCTAAAAATCCTGATCCCTCTTGAACAATCTTAGTAATCTCCTGCCTGATATAAGTTGCCTGATCCTTAACTTCAGACTGGCGTAACAAAGCCCGTAGCTTCAGTGTATTTCCAAACTTAACCCACTTGACTTCGCTTCCCTTGAACATCACATCGTCATTAGATGGCTTCAAAGAAGCAACCTTTATCTCTGCAATACCTTCTGTAATTAAGTCCATTGATTTTCGATACACATCTTTACCTGATTCATAAGTAGGATGTAAGATAGAAGATCCCTTTAACGCTTCTTCATAAGGCACATTATTATAAAAATCAACCAGCGTAAAGAAATGGTGTGCCATCATTATTTTAGCAATCCCAGAATAGAACAATGCCTGTTCAGCAGTGGCCTGATCCAGCACCTCCTTATAATACAACAGATTGATATAACTGGATTCCCAAACTGCTATTCCGTCGCGAGTATCTCTTATAGCTGGTCCATTATAATTTTTCAGAGACATGAAAGAGCTCACACCTTCATTAGATGTACCCCAATAGCCACCCCAGAAACCACCCACTTGATTTAACTGAGTAGACTCATATGCTGCTGACGTCACCAACGCCGCCGGAAGTTTGGCACTTAAACTTAAATTCTCTTTTATCGGAGAGTTCGGATTATCATTGACATCCAAAAAATCACTACATGCCACAAATGTTATGGAAGCAAAAGCTATAATTCCGATTCTAATTATATTGTATCTCATGTTTATATTCTTAAAAAGTCAAATTCACGTTAAAGCCCATTGAGCGCGTAGATGGGATCTGTCTAAAACTGTTATATCCATCCGTCTGATTGTATAAAGCCTCTGGATCTCCGATCGTATTGGAAGAATGTCTAATAATAAACAAGTTGTTTCCAACGAATCCCAGACTCGCCTTTTTAATCATTTTTTGCCCTGCAAGCCATTTCCCTGGTACATCATAGCCAATATAAAGCTCCCTCAATTTGAGGTAATCTCCTTTTGCGGCTGTAACCGTTTGAATAGCACCATAAGCATCCCACCATGCTCTATCTCCTTTAGAATATACTTCTGTATTTTCAACGATAGATCCGTCAGCCAGGCGAACCATTGAATTAGGCATAATGAATGGCTTTCTATCGTATTTTACCGTCTCGGGGTGTGTCCCAGCCTTATACATCCTTGGAATCACTTCGGAGTACATCCAACTTCCCAATCGGGAATCTAATTGAAAACCTAAAGTGAAAGATTTATAACTGAACCTCGAATTAAAGCCCAACAGATAAGGGGGAACCATAGTACCTAATACTTTTTCATCCTCAGAAGGAATAACATTACCGTCTTTATCTAGGACGATTTTCCCTCCCTCTCTTTTAAAATCTGTCATACGAAGTGTTGGATACTGATGATCTTTAATAGCATAAGCTTGTCTAAAAATATTAAACTCATCGCCTGCATACAGATCTTTGGCTTTAGTATCTGTATAACTGAAGTTAACCCCAAAATCCAATGTAATGTCTCCCTTACGAATAGCTGTACCGTTGATCATCACCTCGATGGTTTTGTTGATAATCCGTCCAGCATTTACAATCGTAGAATTAAATCCGGTGGCACTTGAAATGCCAGCATTAAAGATCTGTCCATCTGAATCTGAATATGCATACGCAATATCAGTACGTAACTTGTCATTGAAAAAGCCCAATTGCGTACCAACTTCAAAGGATTTTACAAATTCGGGTTTGATCAATAGATTCGGTTCTGACAATGAAGGCGTGAACCCCACTAAACTTCCAAATGGGAAACCCGCAGTTTGACTATAAGCCAAGTTCAACCTATAGGGGTCTAAGGTTACATTTCCCGTTTTATTATAAGAACTGTAGATACGACCGTAGTTCAATATTTGATTATCACGAAAGGCATCAATAGCATCTGTAAACACGAATGACGTGCTTATACCAGGAGAAAAGTAACTATTGTTGTTGGGATCTAAAACAGATACCTGATCGTTTCTTCCTGTCAATGTCAAAAACAAATAATTTCTATACCCAGCAGTAAACTCGCCATAGGTAGCAAGAGACCTGTATTTTGTCAAGGTAGATCCTCCTGTAAGCTCCCCTGTTCTTGATCCTTGATTGAAAATATCTTCAAATAATAAGTTTGCCGCACTGACGTTAATCTGTTTCGTATTATCCATACGAACATTTTGTCCCAGCAACAACCTGGTAGAAAAATCACCAAAGTCCTTGTGGAAGTTCAAAATCAAATCATTATTAAATCTTGTAAATCCGCGATGTGTATCGTTTACCGAACCATTTATATTTCTAGTTGCGACATTGGACACCAACTTACGATTAGTCACCCGACCAGGCTCTGATTGAAAATACAAACCTGTACGGTAAGTCGCGTCAAACCAATCTGTAAATTCATAGTTAAATTCCAGCTTTGAATTGAGTGTGTGCTGATCAAACGTATTTCTATTATTGTCCGCCATAAAGATAGGATTGCGAGTACTCGCAACAGGATTATACCAGTTCAAAGGATGATTTAGCGACTTAGGATCCTCCCAATTACGAGCTTCTTTATAATCTATATTGGCAGGTTGTGTATAGACCGACAACCATGGACCATCACCTGTCGTATTATTTTTGAAGAATACATAATTCAGATTAAACGACGTATTCAATTTATTAAAACGACGAGAACCGTTGAATCTGGCACCAGTACGGCTCGACTTGTCTCCAGGAATCACTCCTTTAAGACGTACATCTTGAAGAGACATAAAATAGGTGCCTTTCTCATCACCTCCCGAGAAAGATAAATCATTCTGCGTTGTAATTCCAGTATCAAAAAAGGCTAGGCGATTATCTTTACTTGGCGCGGCATACACCTTATTTGGTTGCACACCATTAATAGGCAACCCGAAATCTCTTACCTCTCCGTTGAACTTATCTCCCCACGATTCACTTGTCACAGGACTATAAACGCCATTTTGTCCTTGTCCAAAAGTAGTTTGCGCAGGTGGCAATAGAAATACATTTGAAAATGTCGTACTATTACTAAAATTAATCTGTCCTGTTTGAGCCTTCCCGGATTTCGTGGTAATCATGATTGCTCCATTTACCCCTTCAGATCCATATAATGCGGCCGCATTGGCGCCTTTCAGCACGGTGATATCTTGTATATCGTTGGGATTGATACGAGTAATATCCGGCAGAGGCACTCCATCCACAACATACAAAGGATCATTCTTATCTCGATTCAATGAACGTGTACCTCTTAATCGGATTTGAATACCCGGATCAGTCTTTCCGGTAGTTAAGTCTGTTGCATTAATTCTTAGGCCTGCAACTTTGCTAGATAATGCCAAAAGTGGGTTCACGACTTTTCCTAGGTTGAGCTCTTCATTGCTCACAGACTGCGCCGATGTTCCCAATTCCCTAGATTGGCGTTTTATTCCGAGCGCTCCAGTAACAATTACCTCAGATAGCAATTTGAAATCTTTGACCAACACAATCTCGATCTTAGTCTGTCCACCACCAAGTCGTATCTCCTGCGTCAAATAGCCTATGTGAGATACCACTAATGTCTGTCCTTCGTGTGCACGAATCCGAAAAGAACCTTGAGATCCAGTGATGACGCTACCTGATCTGTCATTTTCCTTAACAGAAATAGATACACCTTTTATCGGTGTTCGCTCAAATTCCTCCAAAACATGTCCTTCTACAGTTAAATGTACCTGTCCAAATACACCCCTGGAGTAGCTTGCTATGAAAATAAGCAATAAAATAGAAAAGTATTTTTTTATCATTCTTGACCTTTTTTAGTTAATACTTGTAAATTTCCCTATCTTTGACTTAGAACAAGTCTAAATAAAGGTTTGTGTCGCAAATCTAGATGTATTCTAAACAACAAGATGACGGAATCAGGAAAAAAAGCTTCAAATTCAGAAATCTCAGAATTTCAGTCTGAATCCACTGTAGCATGTCCGTTGACCTCTACTTCTCTAGATATTCATTACGCGCTGTTGCATGGCACCAATAACCAAGAGCTGAGCAGTCCATTAGATGGGTTTCTAAACATCTTATTCCCTGCGTACGAAAACAGTTGCATCTGTCCTTATTTTCTGCAGAAACAGTCCTATATAATTCGAGGAGGAGAAAATATTATCCACCCCATTCAAAAAGGGGAGACACTGGAATGGAAAAACATCTACGAGGATCACCTTGCTATCGCCTTATTTATCTCTAATGAGCTATTGGATGACTTTAGAAGAAAATTTGCAGAAGATACCCTCCGTTTTAGTAATGGACTGTTAACCAATAGTGATAACAGGACCCGATTACTTATCAATCAGCTTATGGCTTACATACGCCATGACAACTATTTAAACCGCTTGCGGATACAGGCCCTATTAATCGAAATTGTTGTACATCAAATCGAAGGCCTCTATGCTGAGAACGAAAAGCACGAGATCATCCCGAATAAAAACCACTATGACAAGATAGTGCTAGCAAAAAACCTGATCCATCGAGATTTATCAAAAAACTATACTATCCCCGAATTGGCAAAGTATGTAGGTACCAACGAGCAATATCTCAAAAAACACTTCAAACAGTATTTTGGAAAAACAGTGATGAATTACATCACGGAAAAGAAAATGGAACATGCCAAAGAACTGATTCTTACTGGAGACTACAGGATATCAGATGTAGCACAGATGACAGGCTACAAGCATTCCACGCATTTCACTTCGGCCTTCAAAAAATATTTTGGGTTTATACCAAATTCTCTTAGATACACTTTTTTAGTAGCCAACGAGGGGGCACAAATGCTCTCCGAGTTTGAAAGCCTTATCCATATTTTATAATACTAAAAGGGCCTTCATTCTAGAATGAAGGCCCTTTTATAAATATCTAGTTGTTACTCCTAGAATCTATAGTTCAACGAGAATGCCGCATTTCTCGGGTCGATCTGATTAATGAACCCTCCGCGGAAATAGGAGTTCAAACCTATTTCATCCGTTAAGTTATTTAAGAACACACGCGCTTCCCACTTCTGGAATTTATAACCTACCTGTGCATTCACTGTAGTGTAAGCAGGCATATCAAAAGGCTTGATATCCGGACCAAACACAGAACTGTGACCATCAAAAGTAATGCTGTGTTCATTAACAGGTCTCTTACCTACATAATACACGCCAGCACTCAAACTTAGGTTTTTCAACGCTCCTTGATTAACAACATACTGTACCCAACCATTAGCAGTATGATCTGGCGCATTCATCGGCGCTGATCCCTCCACATAAGATGGAGAATTCTTATATCGCGCATCCAGATAAGCATAACCCAACATTACTGTCAAATTGTCTAGAATACGGCCATTCAACTCGGCCTCTATACCATCACGTAACAAATCTCCGGCTTTAAAATAATTTCCTGTCGGATTATTGCTGTTTGGTTCATATTCTTGATTAGACAGATTAGACGTATAAATATGGAAATACGTCAAATTGAAACGTAATTTTTCATCCAACCAATCCGATTTAATACCCGCTTCAAACTGTTCTGTTGTAGATGGCCCTATTTCGCCTCCACCGATCATCTTATTAGCCGCACTCCTCAAACTTGTTGAATTTGTATAAGACCCAAAGACGTTGAGATGCTGTATAGGCGTAGCGATAAAACCGACGCTCGGGTTCCATGCGGAACGTCGTTGTGATGTATTACTTGTGGCAGAGATCGTATTAATCTCCGAATAACGCAAACCCAAAGCCACTTTAAGGTACTCATTGAACTCAATAACATCCTGCGCTAAAATACCAAAAGTAGTATAATCGGCATCATTAGGGATCCCTTTTACAAAACTGATGCTCTTACCTACTTGGGCTTGTCCATCTTTATCTAAGTACTGAACCTCATCCAATGAATTCGTCCAATCCCCTTTAATATCGATGACATCTATTACAGACGTATTCGCTAATTCAACATTTTTACCCAACGGCTTCAAGGTTCCAGTCAATGTCGTTGTATTAGCATCAACTATACGGTAATCAAAGCCTCCCTGCACAGTGTGCTTAATACGTCCTGTATACAATTCTTCACCAATCAAATCAAATTGGAAAGTCTTATTTTTATCATCGCGCAAGCTTCTAGACATGGATCGGCTAAATAGATTAAAGTCAGGGTTATTATCTTTAAGCAAACTCAACCCAGTAGACTGATTGTCCACCTGGTAGGACGAAAACGCATAAGCACCACGTAGACGCCAATTGTCATTCAATCGATGGTTGATGGAAGCCATAAAGCTGCTCATCACCGTATTATTATTATCTGTGGCAAAACCAGCCATGCGATTGTTAGGCAGTACGTATAAGGCATTAACACCAGGAGACTTATCTAAGTTCACTGCAGAAGTAACCGGTGTTTTGTTAGAATTCAGATAATCTCCCTCTAGGGTAACTGTCGTATTATCAGATGCACGCCATGTCAAAGAAGGATTGAAATAAACACTATTTGCTGATACGCCCACTCTATAGCTATCCGAACGCTCGTATGCGCCGTTAAAACGTACCGCTAATGTTTCTTTTTTATCCAACACTGTTTGCATATCAAAAGTCGGTCTAAACTGTCCCCAGCTACCAACACGTGCACCTACCGCTCCGGCATTGATAAAATTAGGTGTCTTTGTCACCACATTGATAACACCACCTGCGTTACCAATATCTGTAATCACACCTTGGGTAATCGCTGCCGAACCTTTTATCATCTGTATAGATTCAACACCTTGCATATCGACCACACCAGAAGCAGTCTGAAACTGCGAGTCCATACGTACTCCGTTTTTTAAAACAGGTACACCACGAAAACCACGAGTCGACATGGATTCCTTTACCCCGCCATAGCTTCCAAACAAAGTCACACCGGGAATATTACGTACCGCATCCGTCAATGTCAATGCACCTTGGTCTTCAATAACCTTATGCGATATCACCGATATACTCTGTATCTGATCTGATGGTTTTAATGGCATACGGGTGATCGTTTCTAATCCCTTTGGTTGTCTCCCACGCTCGCCAAACACTTCTACATCTTCAATATTGTACTCGTTATGTCTAAGGATAATATCCTCCAATTTCGTCTCAGCTCCTTCTTGTGTCAATACAACTTCTTTCTTTCCGAAACCTATCCCCGATAGATGTAACGTAAATTTACCGGAGCGACCGATATAAATACTGAAAAAACCATTCGCATCCGTCTTTACTGATTGTTGACCAGCACTAACCGATATTTCGGCAACAGGTTTGCTCTTTTCATCGATAACCCGTCCTTTGACGGTTGTTTGTGCATTTGCTAAAGAACAGGCTCCCAGTGTCCCCATTAATGCAAAAAACAGCTTAGCTCTCATATTTGATTTAATTTATACTAATTCTAAATTGAAGCAAAAATAGAGCTACCCTCCCGGTCATAAAATAAAAAATCCGACAAAAAGATTAACAATCCGAAATTTTAGTCATTTTCATCGTTTAATCTCAACCATATAAACAAAAAAGCCGGCATGTTTACACACACCGGCTCTTACTATTTAATGTATTACTAATTAATCAAACTTCCAACGTACGAATGCCTCTATAGCCTCGTAGTCTGCAAGCCCCAACTTATGATATAAAGCTGCAGTATCGCTCGTACGGTCTTCAGCACGTACCCAGAATTCACGCGGATCATCTCCTGGGAACACAGGCACGTCTTTCTGCGACTGGTGTTTAAAGATTGCTAAACGCTTACGTTTTACCTCTTGAGGTGATAACGGAACAGCCATCTCGATTTCATGTATTGGATATTCATGCCATGCACCACGGTACAACCACAACCAACAGTCTTTTGTCCATTCGTCTGTTTTACGTAGACGCAATAAAGCCTCTAAAATAATGTCGAAACAAACCTTATGTGTTCCATGTGGATCGGCAAAATCTCCAGCGGCAAAAACCTGCTGAGGTTTTACTTGACGAAGCAATTCCATCGTTTGTTGAATATCATCCTCAAAAGAGACATCTTTTGAGAACTTCGTTCTATCATAAAACGGTAGGTTTTGGAAGTGGATATTCTCGTCTGGTAATCCCACAAAACGAGCCCCAGCAATAGCCTCACCCTTACGAATCAGCCCCTTTACCGTACGGATTATTTCAGGATCGACCTGATTCGGCTTCTTCGTTTTGAAAAACTCTCTTGCTTCTGTATAAATCTTACTTGTAATTCCTTTGTCATCTTCGATAGCGACAGCAAAGTCCTGAACAAACTCCAAATAACGCAGCACATCATCGTCCCAAACGGCAGTATTTCCAGATGTTTGATAAGCTACGTGTACATTATGCCCTTGGTCCGCTAGGCGGATGAAAGTTCCTCCCATGGAGATCACGTCATCATCCGGGTGTGGCGAGAAAAGGATCGCATTCTTATGAGCAGGCTCAGCTCGCTCTGGACGGTTTGTATCATCCACATTAGGCTTTCCCCCTGGCCATCCAGTTATTGTCCGCTGTAACTCGTTAAAGATTTTTATATTAATATTATATGCCGGACCTTGTTCAGTGACAAGCTCTGCCATACCATTATTGTTATAGTCTTCATCAGTCAGCTTTAAAATTGCTTTGTTCAATTTTAAAGACAACCAGACCACTGCCTTTTTAGTCAAAAACTCGGTCCATACAACATCGTGTGCCAACCATGGCGTATCGAATCGGGTTAGCAATGACGCCGCACCTTCATCCAATATAAACTCGACATTATTAGACAACTGTAAATAAGTCGCAGGAATCTCCGGAGACATTTCTCCTTCAACAGCTTTCTTAACGATCTCCGCCTTATTCTCATTCCACGCCATTAGGACAATCTCTTTTGCTTTGAAGATTGTTCCTACGCCCATAGTAATCGCTTTTGTAGGCACATATTCTTTACCACCAAATCCACGAGATGCATCCCGACGAGTCAAATCATCCAAGGTAACCAAACGTGTACCTGAATTTGGCGCAGAGCCAGGCTCATTAAATCCAATATGACCTGTACGTCCGATACCCAACAATTGGATATCCAAACCTCCGAGTTCAGAAATTTTCTGCTCATATGCTTCACAATAGGCCTGTACCTGACTAATATCTATCGTTCCATCAGGAATATTGATGTTTTCTGCTGGAATATCAATCAGATCGAAGAGATTCTTCTTCATGAAGGTGACATAACTCTGATCTGCAGTAGGCTGCATCGGGAAATATTCATCCAAATTGAAGGTTACTACATTCTTAAAGCTCAAGCCTTCTTCTTTGTGCTGACGAACAAGTTCTTTATAAACTTGAACAGGTGTTGCTCCTGTTGCTAGACCTAGTACAGCTTTCTCGCCGTTTGCTTGCTTTTCTTTAATCAATGAAGCGATACGATTTGCAACATGAATAGAAGCATCGCTTTGACTTGGATATACCGTTACAGGTACTTTTTCAAAGCGTGTTTCCTCTAATAAATTTAATCTTGCCATTTATGAGGTAATAAATATGATAAATCGTGAATAGCAAATTTAACAATAATATGAGCTTTTCGTAAATAAAAGTGCAATTAAAAAATAATTTTAAAATCATTTTAACATATACCCTATCCATTTATTTGCTCTTTTTATCTAAGTTTGAATAAAATAGCTATAACATGAACAGACTACTTGCTTTATTCTTGACTATAATTCCGTTCCTATTAACGGCTCAATCTAAAGACGATTTGATAAAAGAGATCAAAGCCAACCCTTCGCAAACAGAGACAATCCGCCTCATCCAACGTGTTGGAGGCTATGACCCTGATTACAAAGAAATGGCGGAGTTGTTCAAAACACTGGATAAAAGTGTAAAAAAGACCAATGAAGGCAAATTATTCCAACGTTATTTAAAAAATCTTTCCAATGTGGCCATTGGCAAAAAAGCTCCAGGAATTACACAATTTGATCTGGAAGGCAATCCTTATGGATTACAGAACCTGAAAGGGAAATACGTCTTAGTAGATTTTTGGGCATCCTGGTGCCCTCCTTGTCGTGCAGAAAATCCAAACTTAGTGGCTACTTACGCAGAATTTAAGGACCGTAACTTCGAGATACTGGGAGTTTCTTTTGACAGAGAATTTGACGCATGGAAAAAAGCAATCGCTGATGACAACCTGACTTGGAAGCACATCTCCGATTTGCAAAATTGGAATAACGGTGCTTCTATTCCTTACGGTATCAAGGCAATTCCACAGAATGTCTTGGTAGATCCCAATGGAATTATCATTGGCCGCAATTTACACGGCGAAGATCTAAAGAAAAAATTAAGGGAGATATTATAAATACCTCCCTTAATTTTTTATCGCAGCCCCCTTTTTCTTTATCCGAAAAGAGCATTAAAAAGATTTTCTAAGGTAGCCATAGGCCTAATCGCGATATTATATTTTTTAGCATCCAAACCTTTCACATTATACTTAGAAATAAATATTCCGTCAAAGCCAAGCTTCTCCGCTTCTGCAATACGTTGTTCAATACGATTAACGGCACGGATCTCTCCGGATAAACCAACCTCCCCTGCAAAAGTAACCTGAGAAGGCAGCGGAATATCCTGCTGTGACGAGATCAGTGCTGCTATCACCGCTAGATCAATCGCCGGATCCTCTACCCGAAGTCCACCAGCAATATTTAAAAACACATCCTGAGCACTCAGGCGAAAGCCAAACCGTTTTTCCAACACCGCCAGTAACATGCTCAATCGTTTGGTGTCAAAGCCCGTAGCTGTGCGCTGTGGCGTACCAAAGGCCGAGTTGCTCACCAAGGCCTGCACCTCAATCATCAAAGGACGAACACCTTCCAACATCGCTGCAACCGCAACCCCACTAACCGGACTCTCCCGCTGAGACAACATAATCTCAGAAGGATTAGACACCTCTCGAAGTCCAGCCCCCTGCATCTCATAAATACCCAATTCGGACGAAGATCCAAATCTATTTTTGACCGATCGCAATATCCGATATACATGATTTCTATCTCCTTCAAACTGCAACACGGTATCTACCATATGCTCCAGCACCTTGGGTCCCGCGATAGAACCATCTTTTGTAATATGCCCAACAATTAATACCGGAGTATTTGTTTCTTTGGCAAACCGCAATAACTCTGCCGTGCATTCACGCACCTGTGAAACCGAACCTGGAGCAGACTCGATCTGCGAAGAATGCAAAGTCTGAATCGAATCAATAACTACGACATTCGGCTTTACGACTTCAATCTGTTTAAATATATGCTGCGTACTGCTTTCAGTAAGGATATAGCAGTTTGCTTTCGATGATTGAGATAAGCGCTCTGCACGCATCTTGATCTGTTGTTCGCTCTCTTCCCCCGAGATATAAAGCGTTTTTACTGCAGGTAAGGACAGTGCCAGCTGCAACATCAAGGTCGATTTACCAATTCCTGGCTCTCCACCGATCAGTACCATTGATCCAGGCACAATTCCCCCTCCAAGCACCCGGTTAAATTCCTTGTCCGGAGTCAATATCCGCTGTTCTTCAGAATACACGATCTCATGGATAATCGCTGCTTTATTCGTCCGTTTGGTAGCGGCTGTACTTGGTGCAGTACTGCGCCATTCGGGCACTCTCGATGAAGTAGGGGTAACTACTTCTTCCACGAAAGAGTTCCACTGTTTGCAAGACGGACATTGTCCTAACCATTTGGGAGACTCATACCCACAAGATTGACAGAAATATGCTGATTTTGACTTAGCCATTGGGCTAATTTAACAAAAACCTTAGATTACATGTAACAATATCTTCTTAATTTCGACCTATTACCCAAGCGAATGAACAAAAACAAGGAAATAGAATTTGTAGGTCTTCTGGAACAGCACCAGAATATTCTCCACAAGATCTGTAAGCTATATGCTTCCGATCTGGATACCCACAAGGATCTTTTCCAAGAGATGGTCATTCAGCTTTGGAGATCGTATCCATCATTTAAAGGCGACTCCAAATTCACCACTTGGGCCTATCGTGTAGCTTTGAACACCGCCATCTCCCTATATCGAGGCAAAAAACGAAAGATCACCACCGTAGACTGGGACAACTCTTTACAGAACATCCGCTATGAAGAGTATGACACTGAGCAGGAAGAACAATTAAAAATACTATATACTGCTGTACGAAAACTGAATGACATTGAAAAAGCATTGGTATATATGTACCTAGAAGACAAGGACTACGCCGAAATATCGGAAACGCTAGGTATAAGCGAAGTCAATGCACGTGTAAAAATGAATCGCATTAAAACAAAACTGAAAAGTATGATAAACTAGCATGGAGGTTATTAATGGATAGACTAGATTTATTAAAACAGCACTGGAAGGAAGACAAAAGTTTTCCAAAACTAGAAAAAAAAGAGCTTCAGACAATGTTACATAAAAGCTCCTCATCGATTGTGAAATGGATATTCACGATCTGTTGTGCTGAATTTATGATATGGATGGGTATCTCTATCTTTATTCCTACAGAACAAGAAGACCTCTTCTTGTTCCAAATTACAGATGTAATTTACAATGTTGTGTTTTATGCCTTTATATTTTATTTTATTTATCAATTCTACACCTTACTGGTCAATATCAAAAATACGAGCAGCACACGAAAACTAATGGAGAGCATATTTGCTGTACGTACCAATGCTCATAGATATATCCGTTTTAACCTTATAGCCGCTTATGTTGCTTTCGGTATACAATTTTTACAGTTCTTCGTCAGAGAATACGTACACCGCAGCAGCTCGGGAGAAATGCTCTTCGTATTACTATTGGGAGCTGTTCTCTTCACCATCTTTGGTGTCCTATTTATCTGGTTGTTCAAGCTGTATTTTAGCGTTCTGTATGGATTTCTGCTAAAGAAACTCAACAAAAACTATGAAGAACTAATGCATCTCGAAGAAAACAGGGACTGATACAATCAGTTCTGTTCGTGCTGCTCCAGTATTCGCAAAAAGTTTAGTCCCATGATCTTGGCTATCTGCTCTTGGTTATAACCTCTTTCCAACAAGGCTTTTGTTAAATTTGGCAACTTGGACACATCCTCCAAATCTCTTGGAGGTGCTTCTATCCCGTCATAGTCTGATCCTATCGCAACATGATCTATCCCTACTTTTTTTACCAGATAATCGATATGATCAATCAATTTTGATAACGGCACGGTTACCTCATATTGCTGCTCTTTAGTCAGTTTTTCGTATTTTTCCCAACTAGATATATTTCGGTCCGCTGCACCTATATGTTTTCTATATGCTTCATCGACCCGCGACTCATAGTCAGTATCCAAAAAACCTGCATAAAAGTTAACGCCTATCACGCCTCCATTTTTCTTCAACGCCAGCAATTGCTTGTCATCTAGATTTCTATAATGTGGTGTCAACGCCGCCGCGTTACTATGCGTTACTAAGATAGGCTTCGTACTGATTTCTAATACATCATAGAATAGTTTCTTGCTTCCGTGAGACAGATCTACCATCATTCCCAATTCATTCATTCTGCGAATTATAGCTTTCCCGTGTTCCGAAAGTCCTTGTTGATCAGCTGGAGCTTTCCCGTCTTCAATTGCCGCAGCTGTTGCCCAAGGCAGGTTGTAGTTCCAGGTCAAGGTCATATAACGGGCTCCCCGAGCGTATAGACTTTCTAAGTTAGGAATACTGGATTCAATCATATTACCGCCTTCGATTCCGATCAAAGCTACTATTTTCCCCTCTTTTCTTATTTTTTCAATATCTGCTGAGCTTTTTGCCAATGCTATCTTATCAGAATTTTGCGCAATTACCCTTTCTAATGCGTCAATCTGGTCATTTGCATGCTTAAAAGCTCCCTTTTTCCATTTCTGATCGTCAGACCATACAGCAAATACCTGCACATCTACACCTCCTTCTAGCAGCCGCGGAATATCGGTATGCCCTTTATCTAACCGTTGTCCAATATCCCGACCACGTAAAATACTGGATATAATAACATCATTGTGCCCATCTACCACGAGCAGCTTACGATGCACCTCTTCGTAGTCTTGTGCCCATCCGGACGTAACTATCCCAAAAAGACATAAGAAACTGAACATTTTTCTCATTTTGCTTCGTTTATCGTTTCATAAATAGCATCTAACATACGTCCGCGTATGCTTAGATCTGACAGTTTGTTTGACACCTGTGGGTGTACACGATTAGATAAAAATATATAAGTTAGTTGATTTTTCGGATCAATCCAGATACAAGTCCCTGTATACCCTGTATGTCCAAAAACAGATATATTGGCCAGTCGGGAAGGATATTCATTCTTTGGATTTGGGTCTGCTCGATCGAAACCTAAACCTCTACGACTGGTTTTGGACTGCTTGGAAGTGAACATATCGACTGTTTCTGGCTTAAAATAACGGACACCACCGTACTCTCCTCTATTGAGCAAAAGTTGACCGTAAATAGCCAAGTCATTAGCTGTCGAAAATAGACCTGCATGGCCCGCCACACCACCGGCCATTGCAGCCCCTTGGTCATGCACATATCCTTCCAGCAATACTTTTCTAAAAGAGGTGTCATGCTCTGTTGGTACAATCTGACGCTTATCAAAATGCTCTCGCGGATTATATCCTGCGGTTTTCATTCCTATCGGACGGTATAATATCTGCTGTACGTATTCATCCATAGGAATGGCCGTTTCATGTTCTGCAACTTCTTTCATGACATACATACTGATATCCGAATACACATACTCTCCAATTGGTTTAACTGACGATTTCAACATTTCGGGCCACATCACATCTCTGTAATAGTGATTAATCAAATAGGCGTTATCGGCTAACTTAGTTTGATGTGTATCGGAATATGTTTTCTGGATATCTCCTGGTTTTAAACTACGGTAGAACGGAATATAAGGGGCAAAACCTGCCTCGTGCAATAAAACCGTACGCAACGTAATATCAGCTTTATTACTTCCTTTAGCCTGCCATAGGTAATGCCCCATCGTACTATCTAGATTAATAACACCTTTCTCCTGCAGATGCATGATAACAGGCGTAGTGCCTGCAATCTTACTTACTGAAGCCAAATCAAAAATATCTGATATAACGGTTGGTATTGTCTTTTCATAGGTATGTGTACCATAGGCCTTCTCAAAAAGAACCTGTCCATTTTTTACCGCCATAACCACCATTCCCGGTGCAGCCTTTTCTCGAATAGCCTCATTTGCAATCAAATCTATCTTTTGCGCCATCTTAGCTATATTGAGTCCTGATCCCTCGCCCTGAGTATACTGCAATCGGGTCTGCTCTGTTCTATTGCTAATATTTCCCTCCGTAATAGCGAGACCTCCAAAAATACTCATGGCCATATTGCGTTGTGCCACATCGGAAAAAGACGGATAGCCCAGCTCAGCAATGCGTCCTCCCAACAACGGGGACCATTGAGGCAGATTCTTACCTACATCTTGAAATCGGCAAAGAATAATATTCTTGCGATTGACTAGAGACTGCTTTAGCATATAAAGCATCTCTTGGTTTAAATCAGACTCCATTCCGCCAACGATGATGGTATTAAAATACTTGGTATCCTCGTCAAATTTGGAAAAGTCAAACGATACAATATCACTATAACGTCCGATCTGCTGTATAAATGTCTTGTATTTTTCGGGATTAGGAGTCACCACAGCTATCTTTATCTCATCCAATCGTCCTACT
This sequence comes from Sphingobacterium paucimobilis HER1398, assembly GCF_000416985.1. GTDB lineage: Bacteria > Bacteroidota > Bacteroidia > Sphingobacteriales > Sphingobacteriaceae > Sphingobacterium > Sphingobacterium paucimobilis. Next base: position 70,978 of record NZ_ATDL01000016.1, on the reverse strand, counting down.
GGTATCATGTGATTTTTATTAAACAACAGCTGAGTCTTATTCACTACTGTTTGCTTATACTGAGCGCTCATTACTCCTGCATTCAGGAGAAAAAATAGAACAAGTCCAAAAGATTTTATCGATAATTGATTCATGACAATAAGGTTTCTAAAGTAAATATATACAAAAACCGCATAAAACCGCAACATTAATAAAGAAACCACCTTTCTTTCACTGAATAAATGCTTTCAATAAGCTTGATACAGATGGGCACCAACCAGGTATTATATTTCCATTTAACAGGGACTTTATTCGGACTTTAACCGGACTTCATACGGACTTTGTTCGGATACATTCGAATAATGTACGTCTTATTTCCGCTTTAAATTCGCTTTAATTTCCTTGTTAATAATAAGCAACTCCAAGCTTGTCTCCCTGCTGATGCCTGTGCTATACATCAAACTTTTTATTTACCTTTGATTTATGCCTGAAGTGGTTGAAGACAAAACTATTTTTTCGCTTTTAGAGGTAACGAAAAGCATACAACGAACGATTGCAGATCGTTACAGGAGCTTGTATTGGATAAAAGCAGAAATGAACAAACTCAACCACTATAAGCATTCAGGCCACTGTTACCCTGAACTTGTCGAAAAGAAAGAAGGGAAAATAGTAGCAGAAATCAGATCTATACTCTGGAAAACAGATTTTGAACGAATTAATACCCAATTCATTCAATTATTAGATGAACCTTTACGGGACGGCATAACCGTATTATTTCAAGCAGGAGTCTCTTACGATCCTTTATACGGGCTGAGTTTACGCATTGTAGACATAGATCCTACATTCGTACTGGGCGAACTTGAAAAAGAGAAAAAAGAAAGCATAGCTAAGTTACAGCAAGATGGCCTGTTCGATGCCAATAAAAAATTAGCTTTTCCATTACTGCCCAAACGATTGGCTATCATTTCAGTTGAAACTAGTAAAGGTCTATCTGATTTCTTTAAAATAATCGCGCAAAATCCCTGGGGATATAAAATAGAGACTACGCTTTATCCTGCGCTGTTACAAGGAGACAGATCGATTCCTTCCATTATCCAACAACTCGCCGTTATTGCCGATCATTTAGAGAAGTATGATGCGGTCGCCATTATCCGGGGAGGCGGAGGCGAAGTAGGTCTGTCGAGTTACAACAACTACATGCTTGCCAAAGCAATCGCAATTTTCCCTATTCCGGTTTTGACGGGTATAGGTCATTCGACCAACGAGACTGTAAGCGAAATGGTCGCTTACAAAAATGCGATTACCCCCAGCGAACTAGCTGATTTCTTAATCCAAAAGTTTCATAACTTTTCCATACCGGTAGACAAAGCACAAGAGAGCATAATTTTCCTAGCAAAGGAGATCTTTCTTAAACATCGTAAAAAACTAGCGGAATCCACACAAGTATTATCGTGGAATAGCAAGCAGAAGCTTACATTGGAACGGCATCAGGTACAGATGTTGTCTCAGCAACTAAAACTATACAGCCGACAGGCGTTAAAAGAACAATGGCATACGCTCGATGGCATCACCCGTGTGATAAACATGGCCGACCCCAAACTTCTTTTAGAAAAAGGATTCAGCATCACACGGATTAATGGTAAAACCATTACTTCGACAAAACAAATCAATGCGGGAGATATTATAGAAACGAGCTATGCCGATGGCATACTATCAAGTAAAATCATTTCAAAATCTTAGTGACAGATGACAGCAAATTATAGTTACAATGATGCCTTCAACGAATTGCAACAAATCGTTTCTGAAATAGAAACTGGAGATGTAAATGTAGATGAATTAGCGGATAAAATAAAAAGGGCTTCACAATTAATACATATCTGTAAAGCGAAATTAACCTCTTCAGAAGAAGAGGTGACGGCTTTATTAAATAAGTTCCAAGAAACCGAACAGGGGGCATCGAACAGCGACTGATATCCTAATTTTACAATAGAATTGTTTTTCTAGGTAACTGGTTTCAATCACGATTAAGAATTTCAGCCTATATTTGCTCTTACATTTAGCAGCTTTGAGTTATTCCTGGCTTCACTTTTGATCTTACTTTTTCATTATGAAGGCTTTAAACAAACTATTTATTTTCTTTTTAGTCTCGCATCTATTTATTTCAAATATTACGAGAGCTCAAGAAATCATACCTTCTACGCTTGAAATAAAAGATCGTTCTTTCGCTATCGTCACCGACAGGACTACTTTTGAAAAATGTCAAAAAGAGATTACCGCTTATCGGGATGTGATCGAATCGGAATTTCTACCAACATTGATCATTTATCATTCTTGGAAAAATCCCGAACAGATCAAAAATGAGTTAAAAAAGCTTTATGAGTCCTCAAAAACAGAAGGGGTTATATTCATAGGAGATATACCAATCCCTATGATACTCAAAGCACAGCACCTTACAAACGTATCTACAGCCATTCCATCCGATCGGTTTTATGATGATTTTAGCTTAACGTTTGATTTTCTGGAGCAGAGCAAAACAAACACACAATTATTTTTTTATAATCTAGGAATCTCTTCCCCGAACCGTATCCGATCAACCATCTATTCGGCACGGCTCAAACCTCTGGCAAGCTCCAGCAAAAGTAACGACAAGTATCAACAGATCAGCACCTATCTCAACAAAGCGGTACAAGCTCGACAGCAAAAGAACAGTGTCGATCAGATTATGTCTTATGTGGCATTTCAGCCCCTGTCTGCCTGGTCTTCGCAGTCCTATTTTCTAGAGGAACAGTTTCCACAAGTTCTAAAATCAAGCACACGATTTCAAAATTATAAGGACGACAAGTTCCGTACTTTGCAAGGTGAAACTATCAATCAATTTAGAAGGAAAGATCTGGACATAGCTTTCATTCGTCAATATGCGCTTTCCAATGTCGCTATGATCCATCCGAATGTTACATTAACTATTTTTGCGGACAACCCTATTGGGAATTTCAGCGAGCCACAATACGATGCTGGATATTTTACCTTCAGTCCAGGCAACGCGTTAACTGTTTTGGCCAACTCCGTACAACCAACTCCACATCCTCATCCTACATATCTTATAGGATCCTTAAATATGGGACTAAACATTGGCCAGTGGGCAAAGTTAAATAACACACTTGAATCGCATCTGCTAGGTGATCCAACGTTCTTTTTTTCATTAAGCAGTGCCGACACATTAAGTCAATTCGTAAACGAAACGGACAACAAACATTTAGTACAGGCTTTATCAAAAGTCAGCTCTCCAGAGGCTCAAAGCTTCTTGCTGAATCAGTTATTTCTGAACCGCTATGAAGGCTTGACCAAACTCCTCATGCAATATTACGATAGCTCCAAGTATGCTACAGTACGATATACCTGTATACATATCGCTGAAAGGCAAGAAGGGGAAATACGATCTGCTCTTTTTTCAAAGGGAATCAAAGACCCTGACGAATGTATCCGCCTAGAAGTTATCCATTCGATGGCACGTATTGGAGATCCCATATTTATCCCTGCTCTGGTAGAGGCCTATACAGAGAACCAACATGCCGAAAGTATACTATCTGCTATAAATATGGCACTCTATGCATTTAATAAAGACCTGATAAAAAACATTGCCGAGCAGCACTTTATGACCACCAATAATTATACGGACAAGAGTGCAGAGAAGGAAAAATTTTATGATACGCAATTTACAGGAGTATATTTGGAAATTGACAAAAAAATATTCGACACCAACTCTGATAGGCAAAAACAGGGAATTGCTGACCTGCACACCGTCCACTATCATCCATCGATAACTCGGTACCTCGAATTTGTCCGCAACAGTAAAATGAACATCGATTTACGAATCGCCATGCTAGAATCCTTATCCTGTTTTAGAGATTCGTATCGTAAACCCGAGATTGTAGCCGCTTGTAAAGAATTAATGGTGGACACTCGACATTCAAAGAGGCTACGCGATGAAGCCCGCCGGACTTTAAATAATATAAACTAATGCAAAAGTATCTCCTCTCTTTACTGGCTCTTCTCTACATGGTATCCATCGCTAAGGGGCAGCTGAAAATAGAGAAGCCCACCTTGAGTACGACCAAGAAGGCCTTCGCAATAATCGTAGACCAAGAAACTTACAACAACACTCAAGATGCTATAAAAGCGTATCAAAAAGCCGTGGAAAGTGATGGTATACCGACCTATGTTATATATGGTGTCTTCCATCGACCTGAAGACATCAAGAAAGAACTTATAAAACTATATAAAACCAAACAATCCCTTGAGGGGGCTGTCTTTATTGGCAACATTCCGATTCCTATGGTCTATGATCTTTCAATCGATACCCTTCCAATTCCTTCGGATCGCTTTTACGATGATCTTAACCTTACCTTTGACTATATCAAACAGGACCCAGTACACACCAACCTCCATTATTACAAGTTACAAGGAAGCAGCCCTCGAAGGATCAATCCAGATTTTTACTCTGCTCGGATCTGTTATCCTGGTTTAAAACATAGCGAATCCTACAAAGCTATCAACAATTACCTTCTCAAGGTAGCTCGGACCCGTCGAGATAATATATTAGATCATGTCGTCAGTTCAACAAGTAGAGACTCCTATAAGGGATGCACAAGTGCCTGGAAGGATGAAATAAAAGCTTACAAAGAATATTTTCCTTTTCTAGTAAAGCAGGTCAGTGGTTTACGGCAATTGCCTTTCCATAATAATAGCGAACACGCTATCTTAAACGAGATGCAACGTAAAGAGGTTGATTTATTCCTAATCCGCTCCGACAGCACTTCTACTATCAGCACCATACAGGACAAACAACTGGATACATACCCGCTATACATGATCCTAGAGTGTCCATCTGCTGGTGCTTTTGACAGTTTGGAATACGCCGCCGCTCATTACCTCTTCAACGCGGGCAATACCATCGCTGTACAAGCCTGTACACGACCAATGCCCAGGGACAGCTGGAGTTTAAATTTTAGCGGGCTACTTTCCTATGGGATACGCTTGGGACATGTACACAATTTAGACTTAAACCTAGAACGTCATTTATTTGGAGACCCCACCTTCCATTTTGCAATTAAAGATACTGAAAAGCTGAATGAAAGAATCTCCCAACAAGACGATCGCGAATACTGGACAGCCCTGTTAAAGAAAGACAGTCCTGTCTATCAAACATTGGCACTATTCAAGTTAGGGACCAACACCGTCAACACTTCGGATACCCTAAGCTCGTATTTTGACAGATCACCATACCGTACTGTAAGATTACAGGCATTAAATACTTTATCAACACATAAAAATGCGACCTTTACAAAGACTGTAGATAAAGGTTTGACTGACGAATACGAGATGATAGCCAGGCAATCGCTTATCTATGCACGCATGATAGGAGATACGACATTATTACCCTCGTTGACACAAGTCTGGATAAATGATAAATCCAGAGTGCGAATCCAGCAAATTATCAGGCCGACCTTAGGTATATTTGACAGTAGTATGGTTGAAAAAGAACTGCTGAAGGCATTAAACAACAGTAACCGTATCCACAGAGAAAAGGAAATCGAAGACATACAAGATCTATACACACAATCTTCTCTTTGGGAAAGCGCACTGGCAAAAATACAAGATAAAAGCAATTCTCAAGAAGAACGTATTGCTGTAGTACGGTCCATAGCAAGTCACCATTGTCACCTTTGTATAGACAGGATTTTGGATGTTGTGAATGACAAACAGGAGCCCCTTGAACTGCGCAGAGCATGCATCATTGCTTTGGGTGCATTCAACTATTCTCAGGAAAGAGAAAAAATCATAACCCATTGTCAGGATTTGTTAAAATCAAAGGCTTCCAAAGCATTAAAAAATGAAATAGAACAAACAATATATAGATTAAAGATAGAATGAATAAATTGATAATCGTTGCATTATTACTCTGGATGAGTGTAGGCAACAACTATGCACAAGACAAGAAAATTTTAAGCCCGGAACTCCAAATCAAAATAGCGGTCCAGGCTGCTCCCTCTGAGTTTAGAGACGGAGCGAAAGTATATGGTTACGACCAATCCGGCGAGTTTGTCACGCTTCGCGAAGGCAGCAATGGTTATATTTGCTTGGCTCCAGACGACAAAATGTCAGTCTATTATGCTTATTGCTACCCGGAAAGCTTAGAACCCTTAATGGCTAGAGGCCGAGAGTTGATTGCACAGGGTAAACGCAAAGAAAGAGACAAGATCCGTGAACAGGAATTTAAAGAAGGAAAATTACCCATGCCACAAACGCCGTCAACATTATATGGGTATTGGGGAGCAGCCAAGGATGTAAATCCAGAAACAGGAGAAATTAAAGATGCTAAAAGAAGATATGTAATTTATGTACCCTTCGCAAGAGCAGCTGACTTAGGACTCTCCAATCAACACAATAACCTGGGAATGCCTTGGTTAATGGACGAAGGCACCTACAAGGCGCACATCATGATTACTCCTCCTCTTGAAAGACATCAACATTAATAGAAAAATAGCCGCGAAAAATTGTTCGCGGCTATTTTATTATTATATCTTATGTGTCGCTTCACGAAGACGTCTTTTTGTTTTTTCCGCTTCATCTTTTACAACTTTCGGTGCATCAGATTTCAAAACCTCATCACAACCTTTGATGATATTGTCCCGTTGATACGATAAGGTGAACCACCCTAGTGCTTCCAATGCTGCCACACGTACGGTTTCCGGCGTCTTGTTGTTCTTGATCAATGTGATCACCTGAGGTACAGCAGCATGATGTCTGTATAATCGCAACGTGGTAACCTCTCCTAGCTTTTCTTTTTCCGACATGTTATCATTCTGCAACGATTTTATCAAATCATCACGTTTTTTACCATAATAATCTAAGTCTTTGTCCAATTTATCGGCTAAAGCAGGACCATTGTGCACCGCTTTATTTTGTCGAATCAGGGTATTAACCTCTTGCTTGGCTAATTCGGGGTCCATAAATTGCAAAGCCCATCTTACCCGATAAGCTACACGTTCGGAATGCGGATCCGACACGTAAAACTGGATCAGATCTTTAACAAATTCGTCCGATCCAAAATCAGTCAGATCATAGATAGCTCTACGGCGGATGTATTCATAAGGATCATTTTTTGCAGCATGCAGCACTTCAATGTATTCCTTATTCTCAAATTGACGTAACAGCTGAAATGCCTGCATACGTGTCGTCTCAAAAGAGGAATTAAAATAAAAGTCTCTTAATAACGGAGCGCTCTCCTTCTCTGGCATTAATGCTGCTAATTTTACTAAGGCCAAACTTTGCAAATCGGCATTGTTCTCCTTCAATACACGCTTCCAATAAGCAATATCTTTATTTAAGAATACGGATTCATTAAGAGCATATGCATCCTTAGATTCAAAGTGGAATGTCGGATCGCCCAGTACGTGCGTCTCCAGGTAAGCAATATGTTTAAGCCAATTCCCTACGCGATACCCTTGATGTAATAAGCCCATCATTTCTGCCGGCCATAAATCTTGTAATACGCCGACAGAATTTGCTATGGCTACTACATTCTGATTTTCGGAGAATGGATAATATCCTGCGAGATAGTTGTCTAATTGAAAAGATCCCGTCAAGCAAGAGTTTAAGTATACCAATTTGGCCTGAATGCCAGCGTCACGCACATCTTCAATCTGCACATCAAGATTTGCGTTGAAAACAGAATCCTGTTCTATTACTTTTGGGTCAAAAATATTCTCAAACCATTTGTCTGACACACCCAAAGAGCTTTTAAATCCCTCTTTGGTTTTCTCCACATCTCTTCCATCTTCTTTTGCATCACGCAGTTTAGACCTTAGGTATCGGGCAACATTCTCCATCGAGGGCTGTGGGTTGGACACCAGTGGATAACCATTAATCAATTGCAATGTTGGTGTACCGTGGCCTGTCATATACGCAAAATCTACCCCTTCCCTTTTCAACTCGGATAGTAAATTAAACTTCATGAAATCTGCATTCCTAAAATTAAGAAACTTAATGGATCCGCCAGGCTTAAAAAGATGTGGCAATTGTGACTTCAACGCTAGGGCTTCTCCAGAAACCGCATTAACCGAGTTTGAATTATAGCCATGCCCATAAGACACCAGCATATCATTCAATCGATAATTTTTTGAACGCAGCGTGATCAGTTTATTCAAGTAGGCTTTAATCTTAGGAACCATCTGCTCACCATCTGCTACTGGAGGTTTGATACGGGCCGAATAGATATCCATATTAATGTATTGTTTTGAATCTGGCCGTAGACTATAATAGAAATAGTGCTCCTTACCTTTTGCAGTATCCTGTTTCAAGAAATCAAACTTAAGGTCAAAATCATCATAATATCTATCGGAAGGCACTGAGGATTTTTCCCATCTGATCTTTTGGTTCATTTTGAATGCCGAAGTCAAGAACTGGGCATCACGAATCATAGGTACTGGAATATTACCAACCAACACGACTCCTTCCAATGGGCTACCTTTATCCTGACGTAATTTTTGCAATATTTGACGAATCTTTTCTGGCGATTGCCAATCGTCATAGATGACATAAGTCCCCAGTCCATCTTTTTCCACAACCTGCTTATAGGCGCGAATTTCGGAACCTACCGCTTCGTACGTCTCTTTATCAACTACAATTGCGAATGAAGTTTTTGATTTAATACTTGGCTTCTCTATCTCCTGCGCATTAGCCATCAAGCTTCCTGACAACAATAGCGCTCCTACAACCCTTTTTATATTATACATATCGAATTCAAATTTAAAAAATAAACAACGTTACCTAAAATGTCAACAATCCTACTGCAACCTGCCAATCCACCCGATGTTGCGATTTTGAAAAATATGCTGTATTACTTGTAGGCTTAACATAATTTTCTGACAGCTTTATATAGAGCTGTGTATTATTTTCTGAGGGTTTAAAGGTATACTGCACACTTGCCCCAATATTAAAATAATCCATAACCAAATAGGCATTCGTAGGATATAAAATGTCGTTGGCGACAAAGTTTGTAGAGTAACTTTTTTCATCATATTTAAATTTAGATTCAAGATGATGGCTATACCCTGGACGAAGTTCAACAGCAAAAGCCGACGCATCACGAAATTGGAAATACTTCTTGAATCTCAGATCATAGCCCAGACGATCAACAGTTTGTTGACTCTGGTTGACAGCATACTTATTATCCCAGCCCGAATAGAATATATTCGATCCTAAATCCCAATTTATTGCCTCACCTTTCCACTTCGTAAATGCATAGGAAACGTTACTATTGGTCACTAGGTTTGTGTTAAACACCGCTGAAAACAAAGTAACAAACTGCCTAGTTTCCGCATCTTGGTATTGATGATATTCGATATTGTCCACATTTCTTTGATTCCAGGCAAATCCAAGCCTGTGCATAGAAAGATCATGGTTATAAACCGCTTCCACATTTGCCCCATATTCCCAATATTCATGCTTGCCTGCTTCCTGCGGATTGGTGCTCCCATCTTTAGCACGCTCGGCATTATGATTCACGAACCCTTCGCCAAAGAAGCGAAAGGATTCACCTTTAAAAACATATTGTAAAGCTCCACCAAACTTATTCCCATTATATCTTCTTGAGATAGAACTGGTACCTATAAAGGTTGGACTGCTTCCCACATATTCACCAACCCCAATAAGTTTGTACATATTATGTACGGTAGTCGTATTGACGTTAGACACACTCAGATCTTCCACAAAATTCTCGTATCGACCATTAATGCCTATCGCATGCTCTAGATTCAGGAAATAAGTTACCGAAGGTGTCAATACCAGCGTATTACTGGTACTCAGTGGTCTGGGGTCCCTTTGTCGAGCCCCTGTGGACACTTTATAATCAATTCCTAATCCAAATGCAAGCCGTTCGTTCAGAATCGGAGAGGCTATCTTTGTTTCGAGCGCATAATGCTGCTTATTCCAGTCGCCATCCAAAGAGTCTACAACAATAAATGGATTCAAACGCAAGGGATCCAACTGAGTGGTATTACTTACCTTTTTATCCTTTCCAAAATCCAGTCCAAATTTGCCATACAACCTCCAATTCTTCAACTCCTGAAAGCGCTCCGTTTCAAGACCTCCAAAATGACTTTCAGAAGCCAGCAGCGGATGTTTAAAGTCTCCTTTCTTCTGATTATAGAATACACTCGTATTTCCTAAACTTCTAAAATCATTGGCATTCAACAAAGAAGCATTGGCACTTTGTAGACCTACCTCCTGTAGCTTAAACTTTTCCAGTTCGAATGCTGTAGTCTGTGCACGCACCGCTCCAACACTACTCGCCATCAGAATACTTACTATTAATTTCTTGCTCATTGTTAATTCCATTTACGAGGTGAGGGGGGTAGATTAATTTCAAAGTCTGCAGAAGAGTTATTGGTGTCTACAAAAATAGTACGTCCATTGATTACCGTTTTGATTTTACGTCTTACTGACCGGCCTTTCAAGGAAACCTCTGCTGTAGTCATGCTCGCATCTACAGAAATCGGCAGGCGCTTATTACTCAGAAATATTGTAGCATTGGCTGTTGCGTCCACTCCGTCGATAATATCACTAACAGGGATACCTATATACTGAGTTGTCCCAGACACCTTCGCATCAGGTTCAAATCGGACAGGCAGTTTATCTAAGTTCTTGGTATTGAAAATCACCATTCCGGCACCATTAACACCGATAGTCCAGTCATTCGCCTGCGTATTTCCTGAAAATGCATGTACCATATTAGGAACATCTGGATAATCAATATCCTTACCTGTAGGGTAATCCCAAAAAACTTCGTAATCTGCATCTCCCAAATCAACAGGAGAGTTTTTATTGCCATTTGGATCGGACTTATGATTTAATCCACTAATAGCAATTACCAAAGATTTTCCGGGCTCAAGAAATCTCGGCTGACCTGTTGAAGGAACCATAAATACCTGATTCAAATAGACCTCCTCAGGATAGGCTGTTAAGAAATTATACGGTCCAGCTGCAGACGTATTATTAGTCGCTCCGGCACGTGTAGATCCAATATACAGACTATCAATCCGAATAGGTTCGTTGGAATTATTGTAGATTTCTGTAAAACCATCATAAATATAACCCGTGACCCCACTGTAATAAAACTCTCTGATGACCAATCCTCCTGCTCTACTGCTTTTCAACTTAAGAACGGCTGTTTTTTCTTCATTTACGATAACGGGCGAAAGGTTGCCGTTTACAAATATTTCTTCCTCATTTCCTAATAATTCCGATGTCTCTTCGGGGCTATAGGCTTTTGATGCTGTTACAGTGTAGGTACCAGGAATGACAGTATCAACCACCTTTCCTTCTTCATCGGTTTTCGCTTTAATCAGCTCACCTGTAATATTGTTACGTAGCGTAACCTCTACATTCTTGGGTACACTTCCTTTAATAAATGCATCAGGAAACTCTAACTGCAATGTGAGTTGCACTGCCCTAACTTGTTCAAAATCCTTTCGACAACTGCCCAACACCACAACGAGAGCAGACAGGATCAATAAATATATCTTTTTCATTATTGCCAACACTTAAAATTTGATACTCAATTCACTACCAAAGAATATCGGAATATTTCGCTTTTCTAATTGATCTGGGTTACGTTTACTCCGTTGATAAGGTCTGTTATTGGTAATGTTATTTACATAAAAGGAGAAACCATAATTCTTTCCAAACTCCTTCGTGACCTTCGTGTTGAATAGCCATAATGGCTTCCAGGATTCTGTTCTATAATAAGATTCTGCAACTGGCAAAAACAGACCAGAAGTCTCCGAAATAGCCGCAATTTCTTGCTCTGATAACATCCGTTCCTCACCAGCTCCTCCCTCGACAATATCCATCACCGCATAAGGCCTAGAAGTATAGTTCAGGTATTTATCCTTATCTGTCCAGATGGTCTGCGCGGTCAACGTAATCAAGAGACGGAGCTCCGGAATCTGATGAATGGCACGCAATGTTGTCAGGAAACGTGTATACTCCTTTCCTCTCCCTTCATAAACTCCCAGCTTATTGTATGGCTGATTAGGCATACGCCGTGCATAGACAAACGGATTATTGTCAAAAGATTTGGTATAAGCGTATGCGCCATTCAAAGTAAAGGAGGTACGCAAAGGTTTTACTTTACCAAAGTCAAAATCAAATTCAATCCCTCTATTCACAATATTGACATTATTACTCGGTACTCTGTAATCTGTCACATATAAGGAATCTTTAACCACCTCACTCAATTCAGGGCGTTGCCCAGGCTGTTGAGTCGCCACAGTGTAGATGGGCACATTCGTAAAATTATAGTATTGATACATATCCAGTCCGTTAGCGATACGTTCATCATAAACCGATATTGAAAACTTTTTATAATCTACACCAACTTCTCTTTTTTTAGACTTAGCCATCTCCAGGTTTTGGTTTTGTGCATCAAATACCCGCGTAGTTACCAAAGCAAGTCGTTCTGCTGGATCTTGTTTATAATGACTCAAACTGAATACATCCAGATACACCGGGTCGGGATACATATATATCAGAGATGGCGCCTTAGCACTCCATCCGTACCCACCATGGATAGAAAAATCTTTAAATAATTCATAGGACGCATTGATACGAGGGGAAAAAGCATTCTTAGCATCATCTCTGAAAGGCTGCATCCAATCGTAACGTAAACCCGCAACAATATCCAATGATCTTCCAAACACATCTACGGCCAATTTATCTTCTGCGTAAAAGGCAAGTTGATTCAGTGCGGGAATATCTTCAAATCGACGGGGTCTGAACCCTAATCCCGAATTATTCTTAGGAGGCATATCTCCTGCAAAATATTTGCCCTGACCAAAGTTTTTGTCCAAAGTATACGTCCCCCCTACGGTGATGGCATGCCGTGCTGCACCTGTAGAAAAGTAAAAATTGTCCGATAATCGTGCCTGTAGGTTCAAGGGCTTCCCTTTAATATAAATCTGCTGTAGGTAACTGGATGGCAAAAAGTCAACTTCATAAGTACCATCGACCAAAGCATTCGAAACAGCGAACAGTGAACCATTATTCATCATCTGCTGGAACCCATTCTGAAATCCTAATTGAGCTGATAACACATAGTTTATATTCCGTGCAAACCGCTTATCCAGATTCCATCGCCCATTAGTGGAGAATCGCAGATCATAATTTTCTGATTGATTAATAACCTGATTGACTGTTAGATCGGGATCTATCTTACTATCATCGTAATACCCTCCAAAAGCCAAAGTTGTATTAGTATATAGATTTCGATTCGCCCCCAATGTATTGGTATATTGCAAAGAGGTATTAAAACGTTTATACGATTCGCTGGTCTGTATCTGATTATTAGCAGCATAGGTATAATCTACATCAACAAACAATGCCCCTTGATCCTTACCTACAGCAAAACCTTGTCCAACCCAGCCTTGTTTTAATGTTGGGTTCAATCGGAATTTGGCCTGTAAGGGCTGTACTGCTGCCTTTGTCTTAACATCAATCACACCCGATGTCAAATCGCCATATTCCACCGAAGGAATACCGCGGATAACTTCAATAGACTCCACATTGTCTGCCGTTAATTGTCGCAAATCTGTCCCCCTTCCGGAGGCATTACCGAAACTGGACAAGACACCTCCAGAAGCAGTATTGACGGCCTGCATATCGGCATTGTTGGACAATTGAGCTCCGTTGACGATGATAGAGGTTCCTAATGAGGCTACGCTACGTGATTTGCTATCATGTGTTGTACCCGTAGGGCTACTCCCTCCTTGTCGAATTAAAGGTGTGTTGATTTGAGAAAAAGAGGGATTATAAATAGCCTGCCCAGGCAATAACTGAAGTACCTCGGCGATACTCGTCGCCTGCAAGTGTTCGATAGCTTGTCTAGAAATAAAGGTAGAAGTAGCCCCTTTAACCTTGGAACGTTGGCCGATCACCTGAACATCATCGATAGCAATCGTGTTTTCTTCCAACTCGATCTTAACATCTTGCCCTGGAATCACTTTTAATTGATACGCTTTCATTCCTGCATGTTGTACAATCAAAGTATAGTTTCCGAGAGGCACTTTGGAAAAAACAAACTGTCCGTTGTTCTCACTAGAAGCTGTTAGCCCCAGTTCTACCAACGAAACCGTTGACCCAGCGAGTGGCTTACCATTAGATAGGACTAGCCCTTTTATGTCTATCGATTGCTGCTGAAAGAAATACGCTGTATTTGTGGAGGCCAGCAAATAGCCTGTTAATAATGTGCTGCCCCATAGCGCAGCCGAGAGAAATAACTTCTTCATAATACGTGGAAAATCACGCAAATATACTTTATTTAGAATAAAACTAAATAACACTACTTGAAATAATGCGTTTTCATTCACTTTTATGACAGAAAGTGTACAAATAGACTTTTGTACATAACCTAGAGCGATATGTTCTTTTGAGCATCCAAGAAAAATAGAAAAAGTGTCTGCCCTCAACTTATCAGAAATGCTTAACTTTGTTAGTTATGCAAAACAAGAAGGAGCACAATCCAAAATCTCACATTCAAATCAAGGGTGCACGCGTCAACAACTTGAAAAACATTGATGTTGATATTCCCAAAAACAAATTGGTGGTCATTACCGGCATGTCAGGTTCGGGCAAATCATCTTTGGCTTTTGACACGCTGTATGCTGAAGGACAGCGTCGCTATGTTGAGAGCCTGTCATCCTATGCCCGACAGTTTATGGGGAGAATGCACAAACCTGAGGTGGATTATATTAAAGGAATAGCCCCCGCCATTGCTATTGAACAAAAAGTGATCACCAGCAACCCACGATCTACCGTAGGGACTTCCACCGAGATCTACGATTATCTCAAACTTCTTTTTGCACGAATAGGAAAAACCTATTCTCCAATTTCTGGAGATGTTGTTTCTAGGGACTCTGTTTCTTCTATCGTGGACCGAATTTTAACATATCCGACAGATACCACTGTTACCATTTTCAGCCCCCTTCATCCCACCAATGGGCGTAAACTGAAAGAAGAACTTTCCCTGTTGCTTCAGAAAGGTTTTGTACGTATATTCTTCAAGCAAGCCATCGAAAAGATAGAATCTGTACTTGAAGACAAGTCTATAGCCAACAAAGTATTTAAAGCAGGGGACATAGAAATTGTTATAGATCGCGTACGCCTAGATGGGGAAGAAGACACAGCTGCCCGTCTAGCGGATTCTATACAGACGGCTTACTTCGAAGGTAAAGGAGAATGCTCAATAGACATCGAAGACCAACGTCTTAGTTTTTCCGACAAATTCGAATTGGACGGAATTGCCTTTGAAGAACCCACTCCAAATTTTTTCAGCTTTAACAATCCCTTTGGTGCCTGCCGCCGTTGCGAAGGATATGGTAAAGTGATTGGTATCGACCCTGACCTTGTCGTACCAGACAAAAGCAAGTCTGTTTACGATGGTGCTCTGGCTCCTTGGCGAGGCGAAAAAATGGGAACGTGGCTTGAGGCCTTAGTACGTACAGCTATAAAATTTGATTTTCCGATTCATCGATCATACGCTGATCTGACTAAGGAGCAACAAGAACTCTTATGGACAGGCAATAAATACTTTAGAGGCTTGAACGATTTCTTCCAGGAACTGGAAGAACAGACCTACAAGATTCAATATCGCGTTATGTTGTCGCGCTATCGGGGCAAAACAGACTGTCCTGAATGTAAAGGCAGCCGATTACGTAAAGATGCGACCTATGTAAAAATCGCGGGAAAATCTATTGTGGATATAGTCTTGTTACCTATAGACCAAGCTCTCGAATTTTTCACTACCCTGACGCTTACTGCTAATGAAGCTACTATTGCAAAACGCTTGCTTTGGGAGATTGTAAACCGTATACAGTTTTTGTGTGACGTAGGCCTTAGTTACCTTACTCTTAACCGACTCAGCAACACACTCTCGGGAGGAGAGTCTCAACGCATCAACCTGGCAACCTCCTTGGGAAGCTCATTAGTTGGATCAATCTATGTCCTGGATGAACCAAGTATAGGTCTACATCCTAGAGACACGCAAAGGCTAATCGGTGTTTTAAAATCACTACGGGATATTGGGAACACAGTAATCGTAGTAGAGCACGAACAAGAGATGATGGAAGCTGCAGACTATTTGATTGACATTGGGCCCGAAGCAGGCATCAATGGGGGTGAATTGGTATTTGCTGGCACATATGAGCAGATATTAAAAGATAGCAAGTCTTTAACAGGCCAATATCTCAGCGGCAAAAAAGAAATCTCCATACCTGAGCAACGACGCAAGTGGTCTGACTCTATTGCCATAAAAGGGGCCCGGGAGAACAATCTGGCAGGAATTTCGGTCGACTTTCCATTGCATATTTTCACCGTAGTCACGGGAGTATCAGGCTCTGGTAAAACATCTCTGGTAAAACGAATCCTATACCCCGCACTCCAAAAGTCATTGGGAAATTATTCGGGAGAGCAAACGGGACAGTTTGACAGCATCGAAGGTGATATACATCAAATAGAACAGGTCGAAATGGTAGACCAAAATCCGATTGGCCGTTCTTCCCGCTCCAATCCGGTAACTTATGTGAAGGCTTGGGACGAGATACGCGCTCTTTATGCAAATCTGCCTGCTGCAAAAGCTGCTGGATTAAAGCCCGCCGCCTTCTCCTTTAATGTGGAAGGAGGCCGTTGTGATATTTGTCAGGGAGATGGTGAGGTAAAAATCGAAATGCAATTTATGGCCGATATCGTACTTCCCTGCGAGGCTTGTGGTGGGAAACGCTTTAAACAGCATGTGCTTGATGTTCAGTATCAAGAGAAATCGGTCTCCGATATATTAGAGTTAAGTATTGATGAGGCCTTGTCATTCTTTACGGATCAGCCTAAAATCCTAGCAAAACTCCAGCCATTACAAGATGTGGGACTCGGCTATATCAAATTAGGACAATCTTCCAGCACGCTATCGGGAGGAGAAGCTCAACGCATAAAACTTGCTTCCTTTTTAATCAAAGGCAATAATAGCAAAAAAACACTGTTCATTTTTGATGAACCTACGACTGGTCTTCATTTTAATGATATACAGAAGTTGCTTAAGTCGTTTGATGCCCTAATAGCGCTAGGCAACAGCATATTAGTCATTGAACACAACATGGATATGATCAAATCTGCAGATTGGGTAATAGACATCGGTCCAGAAGGTGGAGAAAAAGGTGGAAAAGTTGTTTTTACGGGCACTCCTGAGAACCTAGCTATGTGTAAAGAAAGTTTTACGGGGCAATTCCTCGTAAATCATCTTAAAAAAGCTTAATTTGTGAGTCAACAAAACCTTAAACAGATAAATCTATCAGGAATATCTGTCCTCCTGATAGATTTATTGTCCTTAAAAAATTATTCCAATGAAAAAACATTTTATTTTCTTTCTCGCATTGGCTTTAGCTTTTGTCAAAGATGTAAACGCACAAGTAGAAAGACCTAAATTGGTAGTCGGACTCATGGTCGATCAAATGCGATGGGACTATTTGTATCGCTTCGCAGACCGTTACGGTAACGACGGATTCAAGAGAATTCTCAAAGAGGGCTTTTCGTGTGAAAACACACTGCTCAACTATATCCCTACCTATACAGCCATAGGACACAGCTCAGTCTATACCGGATCCGTCCCCGCTATTCACGGTATTGCGGGAAATGACTGGATTATACAAGCTACTGGACAGCCGATGTACTGCACTCAGGATGATAATGTGCAGGGAGTCGGTACGACAGAAAAAGAGGGAAAGCAGTCTCCCCGAAATCTATTATCTTCTACAATTACGGATCAGCTAAAGCTAGCTACCAACTTTCAATCCAAAGTAATCGGGATCGCTATTAAAGACCGAGGAGGTATTCTTCCTGCTGGACACTTTGCTGATGCTGCTTATTGGTTCGAAGCAAAATCAGGCGATTGGATTTCCAGCACATTCTATATGAAAGACCTTCCTAAATGGGTCAATAGCTTCAACAAACAAAAATTACCTGAAAAATATTTGAAACAGGATTGGAACACACTGTATCCCATAGAGACATATACAAACAGTATCGCCGACGACAATATCTATGAAGGCAAATGGCCTGGAGAGAAATCACCAACCTTCCCTCGAAAAACTTCAGAATTAATGAAAGATGTTGGCTACGAATTGATCAAGACTACTCCCCAAGGCAACACACTAACCTTGGATTTTGCAAAGGCGGCCATCGAGCATGAAAATATGGGCAAAAACCCAACCAACAATACGGACTTTCTTTGCGTAAGTCTTTCAGCGACCGATTATGTAGGACACAGGTACTCTCTGTCGGCCGTAGAAATTGAAGACACGTACCTACGCCTAGATAGGGATATCGCAGATTTTCTTGCGTACCTTGACAAAACGGTAGGCGAAGGTAACTATACTTTTTTCTTAACTGCAGATCACGCCGCTTCATACAATCCTTTGTATTACACGGATCAACGAGGAAACGGCGGTTACCTATTTACACGACAAATACAACGCGAGCTCAATATGGAACTAAAGGAAAAGTTTGGCTCAGATAAATTGGTAAAAAGTCTCATGAATTATCAAGTACATTTAGATTATAACTTGATTGAATCTCTAGACTTGGATATAGATAATGTCAAGAAGGTAATTATCAGAAATCTTAAAGCGCAAGATGGAGTAGCTTATGTTGTCGATATGGAGGGCGGCGAAAACATGTTCTTACCAGCCCCTATTCGCGAAAAAATCATTAATGGATATAATCGTAAAAATAGCGGAGCAATTCAGATCATAGCAGAACCACAGTGGTATGCGGGGACTCCAAGAGGCACAGGCACTACGCACGGTGTATGGTCGGCCTACGACTCCCATATTCCGTTGGTATTTATGGGCTGGGGCATAAAACCCGGCGTGAGCACACGTTCAGTGCAGGTTGTCGATATAGCCCCTACTCTAGCCTCCTTGCTACACGTGATGGAGCCGAATGGCAACATCGGTCATGCTATCGTAGAGGTATTGGGACAATAGCTATTAATCGTAATATTTCGTATTTTTGAGGCAAGAGAATACAGACTATGATTTCAAAAAAAACTAAGTATGCGATAAAGGCCCTAATGGTGTTGGGAAGAAACTATGGCAACGAGCCGATGCAAATTGTCAAAATTGCGGAAGAGGAGCGTATCCCAAAAAAGTTTTTGGAGCAGATTCTATTAGAGATGCGAAATGCAGGTATTCTTTATTCGAAAAAAGGAGCCGGAGGCGGATACAGCTTGAATAAGGCTCCTGAAGACATCTATCTTTCGCAAGTGATGCGTCTTATCGATGGTCCCATTGCGCTCTTACCTTGTGTCAGCCTTAACTTCTACCGCTCTTGTGAGGAATGCACAGAAGAACATGCCTGTGGCATCCGGGATACATTTATCGATGTACGCAATGCAATGCTTCAGATTCTGAATGATACGAGTATAGCATCCTTGATCAATAAGGAAAAAGAATTGAGCTTAGACTAAGTGATATTAATACAACAGATTATCCACTATAGATAAAAAGCTCCTCAAAATTGAGGAGCTTTTTTTAATCTCTTTATAACTTGATTTCCTCATCCTTCGAGTTGAAGAAGTGAAACTCTGTTAAATAATAGGATTGAACCGGCTTCACCCTTATCCATTTCCCATATTTGAAAAACCACTTGATCCGCTTGGAGATCAAACCTGACTTAATGTAGGCGTCAATATAGGGGTGTACACACAAGGAAACCCCCTTTTCATTTTGTTCTTCAAGTATGAAGCTCAAGTTGTTCTCAATGTCATCGAGTAATACAATACTCGATCTTATTTCTCCCGTACCATCACAAGCAGGACATTTTTCATTAGTCACTACACTCATTTCTGGACGCACACGTTGTCGCGTGATTTGTACCAAGCCGAATTTACTCGGTGGAAGTATGGTATGACGAGCTCTGTCTTCGCCCATACATTCCTTAAGATAGGTATACAGCTCTTTTCGATTTTGAGGCTTGTGCATGTCGATAAAGTCTATGACAACGATACCTCCCATGTCCCGCAATCGCAATTGCCGAGCAATTTCCCTTGCTGCTTCTTTGTTTACCAAAAGCGCATTATCTTCTTGGTTTTCTTTACTTGCAATACGGTTACCGCTATTAACGTCTACAACGTGCAATGCTTCGGTATGTTCAATGACCAAATACGCACCACCTTGCAAATTGACCGTTTTGCCAAAAGCTGCCTTAATCTGCTTTTCAACACCAAAATGATCAAAAATTGGCTCTTTGTGTTTATAGAGCTTAACAATTTTTTCCAACTCTGGCGAAATCTCCTGTACGTAGGACTTTGTCTCCTCGTATATGACAGGGTCATTCACATATATATGAGTGAACTCGTCAGTCAACAGATCCCTCAAGATGGTAGATGCTCTATCCATCTCGCCCAGGACTTTTTGTGGCGGTTCAGCTTTTTTAAGGCGCTTGGTAAAAAGCTCCCATTTCGAAATCAAATCCAGAAGGTCTTTTTGAAGTTCTTCAACTCCTTTCCCTTCAGAAACTGTCCGTATGATAACTCCAAAATTTGCAGGTTTGATACTCTCTACAATCTTTTTAAGCCGTGTACGTTCAGCACTTCCTTTGATTTTCTTGGAAATGGAAACAGAACTTGAAAAAGGCACAAGTACAACAAAACGTCCTGCGATGGATAAATCCGAGCTCAGCCGTGGACCTTTTGTTGATATTGGCTCTTTTGCTATCTGTACAGGCAATAATACATTTCGGCTTAATACTTCCGAAATCTTGCCCGCTTTATCGATATCCTTTTCAAGCTTTAGACTATTAAGCAGATTCTCTTGATAACTGCCATTCTTTACTACTCGCGTAAGCTTAAGTAAGGATTGTACCTGTGGACCTAAGTCTAAGTAATGCAAAAATGCGTCTTTATCGTAGCCTACATCTACAAACGCCGCATTCAATCCAGGCATGATTTTCTTAATTCGGCCTAGATAAATATCGCCTACCGAAAAATGATTGTCTACCTGTTCCTTATTTAGTTCTACAAGTTGCTTGTCCTGTAGTAAAGCAATAGTCACCCCATTTTCAGGGGTTGAATCGATAATTAATTCCTTTACCAACAGCTACTAAATTTAGGGACGACAGTACCTCGCGCACCATCTTATATCATCCCAATGAAACATAAATTTGTTTAAGAAAACAGCCATCATAGGATGGTTGTTTAATATTCACAAAAAACGAATGTTCTTCAATGAAAAATACAATCTATGGTCAAACAACTAAGTTTATCATAGATTGTATAGCGTCTCGGAAGACAAATCTCCTTAGACTATCAACAAGAACTATTTTTTCTTGTGTCTATTTTTTCTTAAACGTTTTTTACGTTTGTGAGTAGCCATTTTGTGTCTTTTTCTTTTTTTTCCGCTTGGCATAGCTTAATGTTTTTAAATAATGTTAATGAATTTTGTTAATTATTATTTACTCAATGCTTCTATCTGACGATCAATATATTGAGATAAGGTCGGATCGGCTGCTATCTCTTTGCTTTTCTGATAAGCGGCGATAGCATCGTTCTTAAGACCGATTTTTTCGTAGCTTGTAGCTAAATAAAAATAGGATTCTGCGTCCGGTTTTACTTCCACAACCGTTTTGAATCGCTCGATAGCTTTATCAAATTGTTGTGAGCGTATGGAGAATAAACCCAATGTTTTATTAGCTTCTACATTTTTTGGATCTGCAGTTACGACCTCTCTAAGCAATGCAATACCTGCCATTGGGTTGTTAGACCCTGTCACAAGTGCCGCGCCTAGTCCTGTTTTCGCTGCCAGACTGTTTGCATCCAACTCTACTGCCTTCTCATAGGCCTCAATGGCAAAACGATTCAATTCGGCTGCCATTACAGTATCCTGTTGATTGGTATAACCGGCACGAAAAGCTTCGCCTGCTTTCAACCAGTATTCAAACTTAGGAGATAACTGTGCTAACTCCTGATAAATGAATCCTTGAGGAATAGGTTTCGCAACATCGTCCCACTTAACTACCAGTTGCTCTAGTAATTTGATTTTTTGTTCACCTTCAGCTTTCTCTACGTGGGCTTCGATGGCTGAAATATCTTGGGACAGCGAAGAGTTGATACTCTGTTTAGCAATCTCAGAAACACTCTTCAATGTATACATTGAAGATGCTGATTCTTCCGTATTTGCTTGATTTGTTCCCTTTTCCTTGTCTACCAAACCTTTAATAGGCTGAACCAATAGTCCTCCCATCAGTACAACGACTAATGCAACAACGACAATTTGTTTGGTATTAAGCATGGGACTAATTTAAATTAATTTTTTACTTTATTTCCGTTTTTCACTTTCTCCACAAAAACTTTTGCTGGCTTGAAGCTTGGCACGTAGTGCTCTGGGATAATGATTGCTGTATTTTTAGAGATATTACGTGCTGTCTTCTCAGCTCTCTTTTTTACAACAAAACTTCCAAATCCTCTAACGTATACATTTTCTCCTTCAATCATCGCATTTTTAACAACTTTGAAAAACGCTTCAACCGTTTCTTGTACATCAACCTTCTCTAAGCCCGTCTTGTTAGAGATTTCTGCAATAATTTCTGCTTTAGTCATATCTATTATTCTGTAATTATATTATTCCACCATAAACCCACATTTGGGGTTGCAAAATTATCTTTTTTAAATGAGCTTTGAAAATATTTTGGATCATTTCTCCAACATATTTTTTTCATTTTCAAACGATTACCCCTAGACAACACAAAGCGCTCGCTTCAAATCGGACGCAAATCTACCATTATTTTGCTGATTTTCAAATATTTATTGACTTTTTAACAAATACTTGTCTGCTAAAAAATGTAAATCTTCTGCTGTATGCAAAGCAGAAATTACAATCCTATTTAACAAAGGACTATCAGGCAAGGGATAGGGAAAACTAGAAATAAGGATATGCTGATGTAAAAAATAACGGTACAAATGAGGATCCAACGACGTAAACACCGGGAAATCGGGAATAAAAGCCAGTTTATCATTCTCCTTCAAAAACCCCGTAAAAGACGCAAGATTATCATGCAGTCGATTAAATGCATCTTGATAAAAGTTTTCTCCATGGATAAGAGCATAGATTGCAGCTGGTGACGGAGGCGATGCACCTCTAAATATCGGGTGTTTTTTTATCTGCTCTATCACTTCATGTCGTCCCATTACAACCCCTGCATCTGTCCCCATCCCTTTTGCCAATGAAGCTACAAGTACCACTTCAACATTTTGGTGCCTGTCCATCAATCCGAAATCGACAGATACAGCATCTCGTTTTACCACTCCAATGCCGTGCGAATCATCCAAAATAAAAAAAAGATGCTTACTGGAATCACATAATTCGACAAAAGGGGCAAAATCATGATAACAAGGAGCTAAGTTATCCAACGTATTAGATACGATCAAAAAGCTGGTCTCCTCTGATGCATTAATATACGCAATAGTGGCGTCACGCCAATCTTCAAACGAACGTCGATCAGGCAACATCGCATCTATCCATAAAGCCGGATGCGCACCAGGAGCATACAATACTTCTTTCTGTACCGACAATGTACGAACAGCCACCTGAGCAGCTAAATAGCCACTAGAAAGCAGTCCAACCGCAGCAAAACCAAACCGCTTAGCCAAAACAATCTCGGCATCATCATATATACCCAACTGCACATTGTTGGAACGTGAAGTCCCGTTGTTCAAGCCATAGGTATCTATCCCCTGTTTGTACAACTCGATGTAGCCGGGATCATCCAACAAGCCCAAATAGGCTGTTCCTCCAAAAAAATAATATTCCTCTTTGTCTTTAGTTACTATCCTTCCAGTGGGTTGATGCAACTGCTGAAATGCTGTCATATGGACTAAGTTAAATATTTTATTATAAATCCAAATGCTCTACTAAAAACAATCAATACAGCTTTGATTCACTATTTTTCCTCTTCCTCAATTCCAAAAGCATTTAAATACTTCATTATATAATGATCTTTCTCTTTCGATTTATACTGCTGAATGTATCGTGGATGTTCTAAAACGACGATCTCCCCAAATAAACTCGCCTCGTTGTTCAATATTTGGATATACTTTGCATTTTTCTTGCCTAGGACAAAGACCTTGGATACCTTTAACCCCATGCTTACGTGTTGTTTCAAGGACGACAACATAAATCGCTTCACATCTTTGAACAACTGGGGAGCATCATAATAATTCGCGTTAACCCAAGTCCCCGGCTTTACCTCGCGTACGATGGCCAATGGAAAAGGAGAGTTAATATAAAATCTGTTATAGAAATCGTCTGCCCCTCCATAAGCTTTAATCATATCATACATAAAAACTGAAGAAACTTCATGCGTATGGGCTGATACCATGGGAATATCGCACACACTAGACAATCGTTTTGTATCGGTAAACGGAACACCCGTGACCCCAGCGCCATGTCTACTGGGATTAATCCCTATAATAAATTCCCTTCGCTGTGTATCACCATAATATTTTCTATAGAACTGCTGCATAACGACCATGGTTTCTGGATTATCTAAATAAGGGTTCATAACCTGAAATCCATCTGGAAGCCTACCTGTATAACACAGTCCCTTATTAAATTCAATTATCTTATCTGCAAAACATCTTTCCATAAATCTCTTTTGTTACTGGCAAATTACGGAAATTATTAAAACCTCTCTAACAACCAACATATCCAATTCGCTAATTCTTAATCGATCTACTCTTGCCAGCATACCAGCTTTTTATCACCCCAACAAACAAAACGGACTTTATATTTGTATCTTAGTAGACATTAAAAACATCTGCATATGCGATTATTTTATTTATGCACTCTACTTTTAAGTGCAGTATCTATTTACTCGGTCCGAGCACAGCAAAAACAAATTCTATTGGAAAATGTCCGAATATTGGACCAACAAGCACAGTCTCTTACCGCACCCAGTCATGTATTGATTAATGACGGTATCATCCAAAAGATTAGCACATCGCCAATTCCGGTTAGCGACAAAGAGGTTGTAAAAATCAACGGCGCGGGAAAAACCCTAATGCCGGGGTTGATTGATGCCCATGTCCATATGGTATTTGGCTCACTGACTATGCCCCAAATGGTAACAAACGACCTTTCAGAAGAGTTCCTCGTAAACACGATAGGCCAATCTGCCCATAATATGTTAATGCGCGGTTTTACCAGTATCCGAGACGTTGGAGGCCCTATATTCCCACTCAAGGCTGCCATTGACGCAGGCAAACTACCTGGCCCTAGAATATGGCCTTCTGGAGCCACCATCAGTCAAACAGCTGGTCATGGAGATTTCAGAACACCTGATGAAAAATCACGCCGTTTCTTTGGCGTAGTATCTCGTGCTGAAAGATATGGAGCAACCTTTATTGCGGACGGAAGGGATGAGGTACTAACCGCGGTTCGAGAAAATCTACGGTTTGGAGCAAGTCAGATAAAACTGATGGCTGGAGGTGGAACGTCTTCCGCTTACGACCCTGTAGACGTGACCCAGTATACATTGGATGAAATGAAAGCTGCAGTAGAAGCTGCTGAAGATTGGGGAACCTATGTAACTGTACATGCTTATACCCCCCGAGCCATCCGACGTGCGATCGAAGCTGGTGTAAAGTGTGTGGAACACGGTCAGTTGCTGGACGAAGAAACACTAAAACTCATTGCCGAAAAAGATATTTGGTTAAGTCTCCAAAACTTAGTAGACGACACACCGGACATGGATCCACAACGAATAGCAAAACGCAAGCCCGTAATCGAGGGACAGGAAAAAGTATGGCCTCTAGCAAAAAAACATAATGTTAAACTAGCATGGGGAACAGATTTCCTTTTTGAACCTGAGCTTAACGAAAAACAAAACGATTTTATTTTGCGGCTACAGAAGTGGTTTACCAATGCTGAAATCTTAAAAATGGTAACACAGGATAACGCCGAACTATTACAGCTTTCAGGACTCAGAAGCCCTTACCCAGGCAAACTGGGGATAATTGAGGAAGGCGCACTGGCTGACATCTTATTGGTGAATGGAGACCCATTAAAGGATCTAAAATTGATAGCTAATCCTTCTAAAAACTTTGTTGTCATTATAAAAGACGGGAAAATATACAAGAATACGCTGAAGAAGTAACTTCTTTTAAACACCATATAAAAAAGGTCTCTCCTTAATTAGAGAAACCTTTTTTATATCAAATACTCCAGTCTATAAATACTTGTTCTTTTTTAGAAACTCCATCCAAACACTGTATCCATCGGGTAACAGATGAATACCATCTCTAGTATACTTACTATCAAGGATATTGTCTCCATGATGAAAAAGGCTATATAGATCTATAAAACCGGCACACTTACTATCCCCTATAAGCTGTAGCTCATTATTCAGTTTCATTATAGTATCCGCTTTATTTCTATAACTAGCTCCTTTTAATAAACTGTCATTCAATGGAAGTATCGATTGAATATATAAACGTGTCTTTGGTGTACCTTTTCTAATCTTATCCACAATCTTATTATAATTTTCTAGAATCAAGGTGTTATCCCATTGACGACTTCCTAAATCATTTATTCCTATCATTAAGAATATTTTCTCAGGCTTACTCTCAATGATCTCATCGAGCCTAGCCAATACACCAAATGTATTGTCTCCACCAATGCCTCTGTTATAAACCGCCTTATCAGGAAATAAACTCTTCCAGTTTCCCTGTTCTGTTATACTATTACCTAAAAAAATGATTGCTTTCTTGGGCAGAGGATCTGTTTTAAACAATTCCATTCTCTTTTTAAAATGATCACTTTCATGAAATGTGCCGTGTCCGTTTCTGACATTCTCTAACTGAACCTCGAAAAGCAGTTTTTTGACCATAGACTTTTGTTCATCTGAAAGCACTGCATTATATTTTAAAAAAGCTTCATTGTATACTTGTTTGTTTTTAGCTGCTATTTCATCTACACTTAAACCAACATTATTTTTAATATCGGATAGTTTTAAATCCAGCTCCGACCGTATACTTTTAATACTGTTTCTTTGGTCCAATGTCGCTTCTATTTTGTTCAACACGACATCTGAATAGTAATTTAAAGACTGTTTTTGCTGCGCTTGACCACGTACGATAAAAGCCAATAAAAAAAAGCTTAGCAATACGATTATTTAATGTTTCATAATGTTATATTTTAAAAATTAATATTTTCTATATTCAAGCATTACCTCCACAACGGATGTTGTTCAAGGGCTCTATTCAGTTGGAACTCACGTAATGGGACAGGATAAACAACATGTTTGTCCGTAATATTTAGAAAGCTCGCATTCTGGTACGTAATATTGGGAAGCTCAGAATTCATTTGACCAAGTATAATCTTCATGTTTTTCAATAGTATTCCCCATCTGATCAAGTCATGTCTTCTCAATGCTTCAAAACACAATTCTCTAGAACGCTCCTCCTGAAGAGCCTTCATGAAACTGTCTTTATTCGAGGTTTGTTCCAACTCCAGATCAGCATCTTCAATCTGAGTTAAAACTGGTGTAAGAACCGCTCCGGAACCGCTCCCGGAAAAGGTTATCGTTGGTAACGTTGTATATTTTTCTCCTGGATTTGTAATAATGACTGACTTTATAACGCCGTTCACAACTGTCAAAGTCGCTGTTGCAGATACCCCTCCGCCATTTACAATACTGATTTTCGAGCCTGTATTATAACCCGATCCTCCATTGATAACATTAATTTCCTTGATACTTTCAGACACATTCCCTTTTCCATTTAGAAACTTGCCATACCCTCTTCTTCTCACCTGGTTAACATAGTCAATTGATTGCGCCGTGGGAACCCCACCGTTTATATGTGCATCAGCTTCAGCATACATCAGCAACACATCAGCAAATCTTAACAAGGGAAAATTAATAGGTGTCGGTTGGGTAGATTGAGGCTTAACAACTTCATATTCCCTTCTATATTTAGCCGAAGATCTTAAATATTGTTGTGCAGGGGTAGGAAATATCACAGCAGGGACTTTCGCTCCTGTTGTTGTATTATATGTAAATGGTGCTATATTCCAATCTCTTCTTAAATCATATATCGAATACGACCGATACAAATTTGCTGTCACAGATATTCTACCAAAAGAATAGCCAATACCATTTATTGTACTTTGATTTCTAATTCCGAGAAATGAGCCCACATACCCAGCTTCCAATCGACCATCTGAATTGTTCCCCCAAAACTCAACCTCCCAAATACTTTCTTTAAGATCATACTCATCTCTCGCATATCTGATAAAGATATCTCGGTAATCGTTATTAAGCTCATGCCCCGCCGAAGCATCATCAATAACCTGCTTTGCCCAAAATCTAGCCTCCTCGTATTTATCGGCCCCTACAGGCTTGCCAGACATATGTAAACAAACCCTAGCCAAAATCCCCCGAACCGCAGACTTACTAACCCTCCCCGCATTTCCAATAGTTTGAATAGGATCGACCAAGGCCTCAGCCTCTTTCATATCTGCCAATATTTTTTCATAAATATCTTTAGCCGAGCTAGCAGGGATATCGATAGTTTCAGCATCTTTGGTAGGTTCTAATATCAAAGGCACATTTTCAAAATTCTGAACCAACATAAAATAATAGTACGCTCTCAAGAAAAGAGCTTCGCCTCTTATTCTATCTCTAAATCTCTGGTCAATCGCTTCGTTATTATTCACATTGGCCAATAACACGTTTGCTCTTAACACTCCATTGTATAATGTCCCCCAGAAATTCTCCAAAAGATTATACCCCTCTGTAAACGAATAAGTTTCCAACCCAACAGGTAGCGCTCCAAAATAAAACCCTTCATCTGCCTGGGTATTCTGCAATATTAATAGTTGGGAACCATACAAGCGTGTCGAACCTAACACATCGTAAACTCCATTCAAAAAGGAGTTCAAATGGTCCTCAGTCTTGAAGTAATTTGAATTAGATAAAAAATCCTGAGGTTTGGTATCTAAAAACTTTTCACAGCCGCCTAGGACTAATAACAATATAGATAGTATTGTAGTACAAAAAATCTTCTTCATAATCTTAAAATTTAGCGTTTATACCAAAAACAAATGTTCTCGCCTGTGGGTACGCAGAGTAGTCCAGCCCTGAGGTCAATACCGTATTTCGCACGGCCACTTCTGGATCAAAACCGCTATAATTGGTCCATGTAAGTAAATTTTGCCCTGAGACAAACAATCTTAAATCTGCTAGATACAACTTGTTAATCACTTTTGGTAAAAATCTATATCCCAACGATACCGTTTTCAATCGTAAAAATGAACCATCCTCTACCACTCTCGTTGAATGGAATCCCATAGGCCCCTGTCCCCAAGTCCTAAACAGTTTATTATTTTGGTTTTCTGGAGTCCATCGATCAACATACGTTGCGTATTGGTTCAAATCTGTCACACCTAGCCCATTTCCCTCTAGCACTAACCTATTAGCATTGTATATCTTATTACCATAAACCCATTGAAGAAAAACACTTAAATCAAAATTCTTATAGGCAAAATTGTTGGTAAACCCTCCGATATGCTTAGGCTGTGGGTTACCTATAACAGTTCTGTCTTTGTCGTTAACGTAACCGTATCCATTTAAATCAGCGTACTTAATATCACCAGGTTTAATAAATGATTTATCATTGCCATAGTAAGGTACACCTGCCTTAAGGACATACTCATTAGCAGTCACTTCATCAAAATCGGTATATTGATAATTCCCTAACCATTCGTATCCAAAGAGTTGCCCTGCAGGTTCTCCTATTTTAGAAATAAACAAATGTTCGTTATAATTGGCATTAAAGAGAATGTTGTTGGTCATTCTTTCTTGATTTCTCGCCAACGCTAATATCTTATTTCGGTTGAAGCTAATGTTAAAATTTGAATTCCATGAAAACTCTCCTACTTTATAATTTGCAGTAGTTAGGCTTATTTCAAGCCCCTTGTTTTCTAGCTCTCCAACATTCTGATAAACGCTCTGATAGCCTAAAATCAAAGGGAGATCGGCTCGCAAGATCAGGTCTCTTGTCGTCTTTTTATACAAATCAACAGTAAGCTCTATCTTATTGTTAAAAAGCCCTAGATCATACCCCAAGTCTATCTGCTCTGATTTTTCCCACTTAAGACCATCATTACCTAATTCGTTGGGGACTATCCCTTTGGACGGTATTCCATTTCCAAATGAATAGGCAGCATACATAGGTAACGAGTAACTAGGCAAATAACCAAACTCACTTACCCTATTATTCCCCGTCAATCCGACACTTGCTCTCAGTTTAGAATTAGAAATAAAAGAAACGTTCTTTAAAAAGCTTTCTTCTTTAATGTTCCAAGAAACTGCCGCTGAGGGAAAATAAGCCCATCTATTTTGAGGAGCAAATTTTGATGTCCCATCTGCTCTAAATGTTGCCGTAAAATAATATTTGGATAGATAATTGTAATTTAGCCTTCCAAAGAAAGAGGCTATTGTAAAATCTGACCTTGCCGACTTACTATCGTATTCCGTACCCTCTTCTATTCCTGACATGCCAAGTTCTTCGTTGGGAATATCTTGGACTAGGATTCCATAAAGATTACTTTTTGTTTTTTGGGAAGAAAATCCGACCAACGCGTCTACCTTGTGCTTCTTAATGAATAACTTATTGTAGTTTAATGTATTTTCATTAGACCACACGTCTGTTTCCATATTCGTTAAATCAGCTTGCACTCCCCGGTTATTTTGAGGGATAGGAAGTCCACGAGGAGTCTTGGAGTTATAAAAATTTTCGTACAACCGTGTTGTTTTCGCAGTATTTACTGTCGTCTTAAAGAAGAGACTTCTATTAAATGTATAAGTCAGGTGGGCATTTATAGAATTAGCATTTATAGTAGCATGTTGATGAGAGTTTTTTGCTAGCGCGACAGGATTTACCCTCCGAGTATTGGGATCATCCGGATTGGAAACATCATCCAACGTTAAATCCAGGTCATCTCTCCCTGACACCGGCCTGTATCCCCAGGCACTGTAAAACAAATAATTGGATGGCGAAGAAGGAAAATCAGTCGTTGGTAAAGCCGTCTGAACGCCATAGTTTTTAGTATTACTAAAATTAGTCGTTACTCCAAATTTGATTTTACTACTTAAAGAATGGTTCAATGTGAGCCGAGCTTGCTTTCTTTCAGTTCCAGTATTAATCACAATACCATCTTGTGTATTCAACGAACCCGATAGCGCAAATTGAGTCTTGACGTCACCACCTCTTGCAGCAATATTGACAGAATTAAAAATACCTTCGCGAAATACTTTATCTTGCCAATCTGCGGCTGGCGCGCCTTTATAAGAATCTAGTGTTTTACCATTCTGGAAATATCTAAATTTCGCGACTTCAGGGCGAAGTTCATCTTGATACTTCACAAAGTCATAAGCATCCATAACGTCGACAGTTTTTCGGATTTGCTGAAATCCTGTATTGGTATTCACCGTAACGACGGTCTTTCCTGCTTTGCCCTTCTTTGTTTCAATCACTATAACACCATTAGCAGCCCTCGCTCCGTAAATCGCTGTTGCAGAAGCATCTTTTAATACGGATATAGACTCTATATCATCATTATTAATACTTGAAGAATGAAAATCCTCTAACGGAAACCCATCTATCACATAAAGTGGCGAAGGGTCTTGAGTTAAGGAGCCCGGCCCTCTAATAATTACATTAGGCAATTCTCCTGGCTGACCATCTCCTGTCTTTATCTGGACACCAGCCACCCTCCCTGCCATTGCATCCATAAAGTTAATCGTTGGGGCTAACGTCAATTCTTCGACCTTTACGGTCCCCACGGAACCTGTCAAATCCTTTCGGGTTTGCGTACCGTACCCTATAACCACCATTTCCTCGAGATGATTTACCTGATCCTTAAGTATTATATTAATCGTTTTTCGACCC
The DNA here is from genome assembly GCF_000416985.1 of Sphingobacterium paucimobilis HER1398. Taxonomy (GTDB): domain Bacteria; phylum Bacteroidota; class Bacteroidia; order Sphingobacteriales; family Sphingobacteriaceae; genus Sphingobacterium; species Sphingobacterium paucimobilis. Next base: position 38,949 of record NZ_ATDL01000016.1, on the reverse strand, counting down.
GAAACAGAAATCTCTTCTTTCTGAAAACCAAGAAAGCTAAACACGATAATAGAATTACCATTGTCCACAGTTAGTGAGAATTTTCCATTTTCATCACTCAGTGTTACCTTCCCAGCATTCTTCTGCATAATACTCACACCTCTCAATGGCCTTCCTCTTTGGTCAAGAACAGTACCAGTGACCGCAAATGACTGTTTAGATTCTATTACAGGGTTTACTTTATTGCTTTTTATGACTATCGTTCTTCCCTGTATAATATAATAGAGACCTTGTCCCTCCAGGATTCTATCCAATGCTTCAGATATAGACTCTTTTTTAAGACTTAGACTTATCGGCTTAGCCAATTTAAGAACATCCGAACTAATCATGAAGTTATACCTTGTCTGTTTTTGTATTTCAGCTATCACTCCCTTTAAGGAAGAATTAGATACTCTTAAATCTACGGTCTGACTAAAGGTTTCAGCTTTTATCTGGGAAAGAGCAAATAAAAGAAAAATAAATATCAACTTCATTCTTAACATTATTGTTTTCAGGCCATAGGGATTTACCCCAAACCTGAAAGTCTTGTGAATTTTGTACATTTGACATGATTTAAATTATAATAGGAAATTTTAGATCATTATTTTACTGTACCAGATGTTAGCTGCATCTGGTACATAATGAAATTTTACTTTATGCTTTATTTATTTGGTTGTTACGATTATCCTCCTTTCTTTTCCAGACGCTTTGTCTGTTATGATTTCAAACTTAGTTTTACCGGTTAGTTCTATACTTTTCAATATTTCTTCTATCGCGACCGTCCGCTCAAGTCTACCATAATACAAATAATCAGAGGATACCTTCCCTACATATTCAACTTCAACACCATACCATCTACTAACTTTTTCAAGAATTGACTCCAAATTCTCATCATCGAAGGTAAACAAGCCATTTTTCCAATCAATAACGGATTCTACATTTACTTTCTTAAGCTCAATAGTGCTAGATTTTGTGTCAATCCCCATTTGTCCTGGTTTCAGGATCACTTTTGACCGTACCCCTTTCAACTTAACAGAACCTTCGACCAAGGTCGTCCTAGTGATGTCTTTGTCATAGCCATTGACATTAAAAGCTGTCCCCAATACCTCCACCTCACTCTCATTAACAATTACCCGGAATGGCTTCAATTCGTTTCTTTCAACATCAAAATACGCTTCTCCCGATAGCTCAACCTTTCTTTCTGACGACGCAAAAACTACAGGATATTTTAGCACAGACCCTGCATTCAACCATACAATGCTCCCATCGGACAATACGACCTTATAGCTCATGCCTTGTGGTACAGACAAGGTGTTATACCTCATCGCCCCAACTTCATCTGACATCTCTGTATACACCAATTCCTTGTGTGCCTGTCTAGTAATCAGCTCGCCTCCCTCGGTATATATACTCCCTATAGTAGAATCACTTAACGATATCTGTTCTCCGTCACTCAATGTAAGCAATGGCGCTAATACATTTTTCCTTTCTAGTCTCTTAGTTGTTACTATAGTTCGTTCCACTTCCGTATCCCTACCAGTTTGATACAGACGAACAGAAATAGAAAACAACACAAGCAAAGCGACACAGGCAACTGCATATTTTTTCCAGCTGAAGCGTATTACCTTTGCTTTATTAATATTTATTTGTTGTCTTATTTTGACCAAGCTGTTTTTTTTGAAAACCTCTTCATTTCCCATTTTTTCCGCATGCCAATAAGATATTGTATCAATGGAAAAATCGTCCTTATAATTTTCTAAGGTTTCCAATTCCTCAACAGAACACTTCCCGTCTAGATACCTTTCATATAGCAAAATGTATTCTTCTCTCGTCATAACATAAGGGTAAACATTGGGATCAATATAATTCACCACCATTATATTTAATCCTCTTCTTCCATAAAGTACCTGATTTACTCACGCACACACATTATTTTTGTTTTTTTATTTTTTACATATTTTATGTACTTTGGACGCCCTATCCTTTATAGACATTTTTTATGACCGACTTAGAATTATGGGAATTAATTAAATTGGATGACAAGAAGGCATTTTCACAGCTTTTTAACAGGTACTCTGCCCGAATATACGCGAAGGCTTACTCATATTTAAAAACATCAGCAACCTCGGAACAGATAGCGCATGACATTTTTATCACAATATGGAACAATAGAAAGACATTGGAGATTAAATCCTTTAACAATTATATTACTGCAGCAGCACGATACAGGGTCTACAAACACATATCATTAAACAAAGCAATCCCTATTGATTACAAAGAAAATATAGAAGACCTCAACTCGTTCAAAAGCGTATCTAACCTAGGCTACAATAATATCACCTACGAAGATTTAGAAAAAGAAGTGAATGGTTATTTGGATAGTCTACCTAAACGTTGTAAAGAAATATTCTTATTAAGCAGAAAGTATTTTTTGTCAAATGATGAAATTGCAACTAAGCTTGGTATTTCAAAAAGAACAGTGGAAAACCAAATTACCCATGCTCTCAAACATTTAAGAATTTCATTGAAGGATATTTGCATATATCTAATTATCATTGATGGAGTACAGAGACTCCACCAATGATAATCGGGCCGACGTTTTTTGCCCCCACTAAACACTGCAATACAACACTTTAAAAACCTGGAGTGATAATATACTTTCCTTTTTTACCTTCAAAATATAAAGTATTCTTATCTTCTTCCACTTTAGTATCTATCAACTTGTTTTTTTTATTCTCATAATACACATTCCAGCCTCCCCCCTTCAATCCTGTTAAAACAATATGATTGTGTTTTCCTTTAGGTATTTCTATCTCGAACTCCTTACCAATAGGATGTTCGAGCCTATTCATACTAACAATATGATTCTCCACCACCACGACATAACTGACTTCCGTCTTAAAATACTTTACGGCCATAGGTCGTGCTCCTTCTGATGTCATTTGAAAAACTGTTAGAAAATCGTCTTCCTTATTTTCTACTTTGCGACTGAGTATGATACGATGGCCTTTTGTCTCTGCTAAATGGGAGAGAGGAGGAGTTGTTTTATAGTTAAAAGAATTATGGACTGAGTCTCCGCTCAAAACTTGGATATCTCTTTCTGAAAAAGAAGGAATAAGGGTATTTATATGAGTTTTCCCTATCCTCCCCCCCCTACTATTCGTAAGTATCACATTTCCGTGATCTATTACTGGTTGATTTAGTGCGTTAACTTGCCAGTATTTTTTGAATGACGAATCACTAGAACGCATCCTATCGCTAAGAATTATTAATGCAGGAATATCCTGCCTGTCCAAGTTCAAAAAACAAAAGCTTCTTACATATTTTTCTAATTTATCATTTCCGTATGCTGTTGTTAAATCTGCAGAGAAGAAACTATAATAAGGCTTTAGCTTTTCGGGACCATAATCTGCAGACAGGACCTTCCCGTTGCTAAACCAACTATCGCTCTGAACTTCTTCTGGTGATTTTGGAAACCTTTGATTAAACTTGGTTCCCCCATCATTGGCCTTCGCTCTTGTAAAGTTTTCGGTGGGATCTACAATAAGCATCATACTATGCGATATAGACCGCTTATTGAAATTGAAGTCATAAGGTGTACCATAGAACCTATAAACTCCTAAATCACCAAACTGCAGACCACGATAATACAATTGAACAGCCCCAGCATCACTATGCTGGTGATTACCAAAATGATATCCACCTCCCTTAATTTCAGCAATCACATCATTACTATTAGCATTTATCTCCCATCCTGTCCGTGCAATCATAGATCCTAACACTGGTCCGAAATCCATGGTCAATGGCAACGAATCTCTGTTTTTTGAGGCAGTCAATTTTGGATCATTCAACAGTAGAAATAACACTTGATTATCTAAAATCCCTCCCTGCTTCTCGAAATCTGCTTTGAGTACAGGATCATCTGCATATGTATATGCTAGTAACGTAAATAAAGGTGCTTTCCAATAATAGGGAGCTCCATTTGTTGATGTTCCAAATCCATCACCATCTCTTAACATTTCTCCATCCGGCAACCTTGTATACAGCCAATACTTGCTGACGTCTTTTATATTATCATCAAAAACAGCATTTCCTGTCATCCGATAAAAAAGCCATGCTGCATGTAAATCCCATGTAAACCTATAGGAGCCATAATTCACCCCCTGATTGTGCCTTGGCGATTGATACTCAAATTTTCTCATGGGTACGAGTTGCTCCAAGATAGCGTAAGAAATATACTTATAAGGATCCGGATTCTCATCATAGATAGCGATACTCATTGATAGGAGGTCCCGACAGACCTGTGCCTCGTTGCCATGCCCATTAATAACACTCTGTAAAAATGGAGGCCAACCGATTTCCATGTCATCCGACAATCTCATCAAATTCTGTACGAATATAGCCCGTTCCTCTTCTTTGATGATTGTATAACACCAGTCGTACACCAATGAACTTATATATATCGTTCGACCAATCTCTCGGGTTATATCTAACAAATTTCCGAACTCGACATGTGAAATATAGTTCTTCATTAATTCCACCGCCTCTCGACCAACCTTCTCATCACCAGTCATAAGGAAGTAGAAAGCTTTTGCTTCCGCAGCTTTTTCTAATTTTTCATCAAAAGATATTTCTCCAGATGATACTATCTTAAAATCGTAAGTCTTAATCGCCTCAGCTCTTACTCTTTCCCATTTTGCCTTATTTTCTCCTTGTTCTAACCTTTCCTTCACAAGAGTTAGCGATTCTGAATTTACCCACAACCTAGGCCTGGACTTGGGAGGCAATACCTTGGGTTGATAATTTTCAGCTGACTGAGGAACCACGGGCGGCACATAAGTTCTTAGAGTGATACTTTCCAAAATCACACCTTCAGGTAACCATAGTTTAACATTTCTACTATCTCCTCCAACATTGAACTTACCTGACGCTTGTTTGGAGGGCTGCTTATCCAATTCCCAAGGAGCAAATATGACTCGCTTTGTTTTGCTTTGGTTCTCGAATTGAATGGTCACGAACAGGGACTCAAATTTTGTCTTGGCTTCTGCCAATACTTTATCTCCTATTTCATTACTATATGCCTGCGTAGTCACAACATACCGACCCGGCTTAACCTCACTCAAATCAATAAACACATCTGCCTCTCTATCTGTCTTTTTTATTCCTTCTCGGAGGAAAACACCTTTCCTGCTAGCTATTCTTTCTCTTTCAATAATATCAACATTTCTGTTATCCAGCCGCATTTGATCAACATGAAATGTATATGTATCCATATTCGCTTTACCCTGTTGACTCTCGGCTCTAAAAGATACTATTAGCAATAGCAATATCGCTAATAACTTATTCATAGTTTGTATGTCCATAATTCTATTTATTGTTCACGTTAATAATGAAGTACCCATTATTCAAAAAGACACACATAAAAAATAGAATTCTATTAAAAAGAAACGTTTCAATTTAAACAAAAAAACACCTACATTCCTGTAAGTGTTTAATTATGAAGTGACCCCGCTGAGGCTCGAACTCAGGACCCACAGATTAAGAGTCTGTTGCTCTACCAACTGAGCTACGAAGTCAATAGGACAAATGTAAGTTCTGCATTTTAAAATGTCAATATTTTTTTAATTATTCTACAAACTGCAGTCCCAACCATACACTTATTATGGAGACTTTTTATCCTGCTCTTCAAAAACGACGTAGCTTATCACATAATAATGAGGCGAATTATCAAACAGCGCCTTGGCCTCTAATATATTGGAAGACAAGTCGGCTGCTGCGCAAGACCTTTCGATACGATGTGTCTTATCAACCCAAGACGAGGCGTACACAAGTACAGGAATTTCCTGATTTAATTTCCAATCTGTTTTACTGTAACTTCTCCAGCTATATCCCTGTCCATGCCGCGTAAGATGCTTTGTAAGCTTAATCCCTTGGAGTGCCCCGATATACGTCTCTACTTTCAAATAGACAAGACTGTCCATATCTTTTGCGAAGAAAGTAATCTGATCTATATAATCTACAGAAACCTTATTCGTAAAGGGGTCATTATTTTTATAATAGCGATAAGTATTATCATTCATCACTCCTACGCTCCTTCTTTTCACAATTTCACCGTCCTTGTATTCGGTAAGAATTATATCAAATTGATACGCCTTATCAAAGGGTTTTAGCAAAATATTAAAAACATTTACTCCCGCTAATTCCAAAGCTTTTAGAATCTGGACTTGACTAATATGATTCGCATTATATCGATTATGCTCATCCTGTCTTTCAATAGCAGTACGTTGATCTTTTTCATATTGCTGACCAAATATAGATACAGGAACCAAGCATAAAAGCAAAAAGAAAAATCGCTTTTTCATGGATTTATTATTATAGACCGTATTAAGCCATAAATATAAGCAGAAAATACATTCCACCCATGATTTCGATCTGTCAACTATTTTTGTTTAGCTTGCCTGATCAGATCCAGTGCCAGCACTGTCTTTTCCTCCAATCCATCTATTTGCTTCGGATCAATTAATTTACTGCCCATACCTACGGCACAAACCCCAGCCTCAAACCATGACTTTAAGTTATTTATTTCAATATCTACTCCTCCTGTTGGTATAAACAACTGTCCTTTGAACAAATCTTTTATTGCAGACATAAACCCTGGCCCAAGTATATTGGCAGGAAAGAGCTTTATCAATGCTGCATCATATTCCTGTGCACGATAAATCTCAGTAGGGGTCATACATCCTGGGATCCAAAGTAACCCAGCTTCATTCACCAATGTGGCTACCTCAGGATTAATTATTGGCGAGACAATAAAATCAGCCCCCATGTCTATAAAAAGAGCAGCCTCTCTACTATTCTTTATGGTACCAATTCCAAGATAAAGCCCAGACATCTCTCGGTCTCTAACAGATAGGAGTTCTTTAAATACATCCTCAGCTTTGTCGCCTCTATTGGTAAACTCGAAAACCCTTACACCTGCCTTATAAAGCGTTCTTACAAGTGCAACAGATTCATCAACTTTATCATTATAAAATAAGGGCAATATACCTTGTTTTAATATAGCTTCTAACACCTCTTTTTTCTTGTTCATTTCTTTATTCTTTTTTGAATATCAGTGATCGAAGAATTCGTCGCATCACTGGCTATAAATAATTTATCGAAAGCTGCCGCAGTAGCCAACTCTAGTGTACTATGCATATCCATCTCCTGGTATAAGCCGTATATCAATCCAGCCATAAAACAATCTCCACTGCCGACCCGGTCAACAATCTCTTCAGCTAAGTACTCTGCGGAAACCAACAGTTTGTCTTCTCCGAAAAAAGTCGTGAAATATTGAATTCCCTTTTCCAGATAATCAAATCTAAATGTATTAGCCACAAACTTACATTGTTCAAATTGTTCGACCAACTCTAAACTTGTCGTGTTAGCTTGCTCTTCGAGCAATGTGCGCGGATAATTCGGCTTCGCTGCTCTCAATTCTGGATTTAATGAAGTCCCCAACATTTGTTGCGCGGCCCAGACATTGCCCATAATAAGATCAGAACAAGCTGCCAGCTCTGGCATTACCTCTATCGGTTCTTTTCCATATTTCCACAACTTCGAGCGATAATTAAGGTCCAGAGAAACAAAAACATTCTGACGATTAGCTTCTCTTACCGCATCAAGGCATATATTGGCCACCTCCTGAGATATTGCAGGACATATGGCAGAAAAATGAAACCAAGACACCCCTTGAAATATGGTTTCCCAGTCTATATCGGAAGGATGTAGACTAGCAAATGCTGAACCGGCTCTATCATATATCACTCCTGCGTGCTTTACATCTTTTCCCTTCGGCAGATAATACAACCCCAAACGATCTCCTTTCAACAGCATCTGATCCACACCTATACCCCTCATTTTCAAATGAGTCAAAATATCTGAGGTTATATCGTTTCGGGGCATAGCGGATATATAGGCAGAAGGCAGGCCCCAGTTTGCTAAAGCTGATGCTACATTAAGTTCTGCCCCACCCACAAAAAAGGGCAGTGCACCCGCTCCCACCCAATCTTGAGAAAGATCCGGACAAATACGGAGCAGAATCTCTCCAAAATTTAAAACTTTACCATTCATTATTAAAAAAATCTAAAATATTCTCACGCATTATAATAGCTTATATCTTGTACAACCCTCCAGATTCACTCTGTCTCATTTGGCAATCCTCCCTTTTCTACATAAGTTCGGACATCTGTCAATTAGGTCCAAAAAGATTGATTGATCATACCTAGGCCTTAAAAGTAGGCACAAGATAAATAAGATTTGCGGTTATACCTCAATATTAATTACGAAAACATCAGCAACAACTGCCTTTTATTAAAAAAACAACACACAAGATCGCGTTTGATTCACGAAATGTAATTTAACCCTCTTTAACCTTGAAAAAATTGTGAATAAATACTATACAGATGATATATAAAAAACCAAGGCTTGTTAGATGTAGACTTGGTTTTTTGTCTTGGTGATGTAGCCCCGAGCAGAATCGAACTGCTATCAAATGTTTAGGAAACATCTATTCTATCCGTTGAACTACGGGGCCAACCCTCTTGAGGTACACAAAAGTATTATTATCCGAGCGTCAAAACAAGTGCTCATTTTATTTTTATGCAACTCATAAAATATATCTATAAATAAAACAATAAAACTATAGATTTTGACGATAACGTATAGCTATTTTCGATTTATAATTGTCGTAATTATGCGTACCTTTGTAATACAAAAAAAGAAAGATATATTATGAGTTTTACAGGTAAAAATTTTCCGAACATTACAGTTGATGCAATTGATTATTTAGGTGATTACATTTCAATCAATATTTTTGAAAAAGCCCAGAAAGAGAATAAAAAAGTATTATTATTCTGGTATCCGAAAGACTTTACATTTGTATGTCCGACAGAGTTACACGCTTTTCAAGAAGCTGTTGCAGAATTTGAAAAACGCAATACTATTGTGATCGGTGCATCATGCGATTCAAATGAAGTTCACTTTGCTTGGTTGAATACGGCAAAAGACAGTGGCGGAATCGAAGGTGTAGAATACCCTATCATCGCTGATACGAACCGTAATCTTTCAAGTGTATTGGGCATTTTGGAAATGAAAGAAGTGGAGCATCCTGAGTACGGAACATTAGTTGAAGGCTCTGCCGTAACTTATCGCGCGACTTATCTGATCGATGAGACTGGTAAGGTTTTTCACGAGTCCGTGAATGATATGCCATTAGGACGTAACGTTAAAGAATATATCCGCCTAATCGATGCGTATACCCATGTACAGAAACATGGTGAAGTTTGTCCTGCAAATTGGGAAGAAGGTAAAGATGCCATGAACGCTACTCGTGAAGGTGTAGCTTCGTACCTATCAGCAAACTAAGAAATTTCAACTACTTCAGGGGCGGATTTCTTCCGCCTCTGTTATTTAAACACAGACTATTATGTTACAGGAATTAGAAAACGACACCTTACAGGAAGTTGTTAACAGCAACAAAACTGTAATGGTACAATATGCAGCTTCATGGTGCGGTAACTGCCGTATTATGAAACCAAAATTCAAAAAATTGGCGACAGAGAATGAAAACGTGACTTTCATTATCGTAGATGCGGAGAAAAACCCAGAATCTAGAAAACTAGCTAATGTCAATAACTTACCTACATTTGCTGCCTTCAAAGACGGCAAATTGGTAAATCAAGTACAGACAAACAAAATTGAAGGATTAATTGATTTATTAAATGAAGTTACCAGTAATTAAGCACCTAACAGATTTCATCGAACAGAATGATGCGGACTATGTATTAGAAACGATCGAGACATTGGAGGCTTTAACTGAAGTTTCTTCTTTAAAAGACGAAGAGCTAGATGTCATCGGCGAATTAATCTCAAACATGTATGGCGCCATCGAAGTCGATAAGCTAATCAAGGAAGGAACTCCCAAGAAAGAAGCTCTGAATACGTTTATGCAACGTGTGCTAGGCTCAATAGACAAGTAGGAAGTAAACATGAACGAATAAAAGCTCATCTTCTTATATAAAGAATAATTCCACATCGCTTTTGTTTATAACTTGCGCGATGTGGAAAATTATTTTTCAACCGATTGCTTACAATATTGTGCTTTTTATAGTACTTTTACTAGTGTTGAAGGGTTACACCTTAATCTGGTGAGTCGTAACACTATTTTGCCTTTAATATTAGATTAATCGCACACTATTTTAAGACTAAAGATTTTTAATTGTTGGAAAGAGAGCTAAATCATATTTAGCTCTTTTTTGTGACCATAAAAGTCTACTCAACCTCACTACAGACGTAACGTAGACCAAGGTGTTGCCTATATTTACCATAACAATATTACAGTTTACCCTTCCTATAAATTGCTTGTTTTTTAGCCTAAACATGTATATTTAACTATGTTTAGAAAAATATCCCTTTTATTTCTATTTCTTATTTCACTTCATTACGCGGTACGGTCCCAACACGGAAACATGGCTGCCAGTGAGATCATGATCAAACTTCAAAAACTTAATACACTAGGATCGGTACTGTACTTTGCCGCACATCCGGATGATGAGAACACCCGGCTGATTGCATGGCTGGCTCAAGAACGAAAATATAGAACGGGTTACCTTTCCCTGACCCGTGGTGATGGTGGGCAAAATCTTATTGGCACAGAGCAAGGAATAGACCTTGGACTGATACGTACACAGGAGTTACTTGCGGCGCGGTCGATAGATAAGGGTGAACAGTTCTTCAGCTCCGCTTACGACTTCGGTTTTTCCAAGACCCATCAAGAGACATTTGATTTTTGGGATAAAAAAACGGCCTTACGTGAGGCCGTATGGATTATCCGTAAATTCAGACCCGATATCATCATTACTAGGTTTCCTCCAGACAAACGCGGAGGACATGGACATCATCAGGCTTCCGCTATATTGGCACACGAAGCTTACCTTGCTGCCGCTGACCCAAATCAATTCCCGGAACAACTTGCTACTGTATCCGTATGGAAAGCAAAACGCCTTCTATGGAACACAGCTAATTTCGGCGGAATGAACAATACGTCTGAAGACCAACTGAAAATAGATATTGGAGCCTATAGCCCACTATTGGGAGAATCTTATGGCGAGATTGCGGCACGTAGTAGATCACAGCATAAAAGCCAGGGGTTTGGCGCTGCTACTACACGAGGCACAAGCATCGAATACTTTGACTTCGTGGCAGGTGACAAGCCACAAGAGGACCTAATGGAAGGAATTGAAACAAGTTGGAATCGAATCCCTAATACTGCCGACATACAAGTCCAAATCAACAATATTATCAAAGGGTTTGACTACCTAAACCCCGAGAAAAGTATTCCTGCCTTGTTTGCGCTCCGGGAGCAGGTTCGCACAATTGGTGACCCTTACTGGAAAACCCTTAAAACCCAAGAAATCGAAGATATTATTACCGCTTGTGCGGGCATATGGGTGGATGCAACAACCGTATCTAGCCAATACCCTATGAACAAAAGCTTTGCTGTATCTCTTGAAGCCATTGCAAGACGTCCGGGAATTAAAGTCAAGCTTATCAAGACAAGCTTGGGAGAAGTCAATCAAGCACTCGCAACAAACAACACTTGGAACTCGTCAAGCCCTTATACATGGCACCACAATACACAATCCTACTGGCTTGAAAAAGCACATTCGTTAGGAAAATTCGATGTAGAGCCGAAGGATATAGGATTTCCAACAAATGCTAACCGTCCAATAGTCGAATTTACCTTTGACATCGATGGAAAATTACTTCAGAGATCCCAAGCTATACAATATAAAGTCGTTGATCCTGTCCGTGGCGAGATCCACAGCCCTGTAGCCATCACACCCGTCCTTACCGCGGAAGCCTCCTCAACGATTGTCTTAAGTACTAACGGTGAAGAGAAAAACGTAGATATCACTTTTACCCGACATAATAAAGATAGCAACAACTTTATAGTCACCATACCGCAATCTGATGGATGGCAGGTGGTTCCTCAGCAATTAAATTTGGATTTTGGAGAGTCGAATACGATTACCAAACAAATCAGGATAAAACCCTCCTCGGCAAATAGTGATCGCTCTACAATCAACCTGATATGGAATGATCAGGCTTTGAAGTCAATCAAGACCATTGATTATGATCACATTCCCCGTATCACCTGGTTTCCTACAACAGTTATTAACTGTGAGCGTCTTGATCTAGTAAACCCAATCAAAAGTATAGGTTATATTGCTGGTGCTGGTGACCTGGTTTCTAAATCATTAAATGAAATTGGTATAGCAACCACCAACCTAAATGGACATAGTTTATCTGCGCCATTACTCAGGCAGTATGATGCTATCGTAGTCGGCGTACGTTACTTTAATATCAATCCACAGGCTGCCACGACTCAAAAACTCTTGATGGATTATGTAGCACAGGGAGGCGTTGTATTAATGCAGTATAATGTCAACACTAAGCTCATGGCCGAACAGTTAGGTCCCTATCCATTCGCTATATCAAGAGACCGCGTGACACAAGAAGACGCTATTGTACAATTTGACGCTAAAGATATTGCGTTCTCTTACCCCAATATGATTACGGCAATCGATTTTGAGGGCTGGGTACAAGAACGTGGGCTGTATTTTGCAGACGGTATCGATCGGAATTATCGCACACCTCTGTCCATACATGACAAAGATGAACAGCCCAATAAAGGCTCACTCTTGATTACCAATTATGGAAAGGGTAAGTTTGTATACACTTCGTTGGCCTTTTTCAGACAATTACCTGCAGGAGTTCCCGGAGCTTATAGATTATTCGTAAATTTGCTATCAAAAGAAAAGTAATTTTAACATTAGATATGGAAAATCAAGTAAACGATGCTCAACCTATTAATGCAAAAGGTTTAATTTTATTAATTGGCTCTGTATTCGGTGCGCTAACCGCTTTTGCGACTAGTGGATCATTTACAAGCATTATTGGAGGATTAGTAGGAGGTTTTATCTTCGCTGTCTTCTTTAATACAGTGCTTTTACCGCAAAAACCTCATGACAGATAAGGGACTTCCTCCTTTTGTACGTAGCTGGCGCCAATTTTACTGGATTCTGGTAATCTGGCTACTCCTATGTATCGTATTCATGTACTTATTCACGATACATTATTCATGAGTTCTATCGACTGGATAGTGCTTTTTACTACCCTGCTTTTGATTATCGCCTATGGCGTATTCAAAAGCAGGAATATTCGTAACATCAACGGTTATTTACTCGGTGACCGTGAACTCCCCTGGTACAATGTAGGTCTCTCTGTAATGGCCACTCAAGCAAGTGCCATCACCTTCTTATCGGCCCCAGGCCTGGCTTATTCTTCTGGAATGAGCTTTGTTCAGTTTTACTTTGGACTCCCTCTGGCCATGATTGTGCTATGCATCACCTTCGTGCCTATTTTTCATAGGCTTCGTGTATTTACGGCCTATGAGTTTCTAGAAAAGAGATTTGATATCAAAACCAGAGCATTAACCGCTTTCTTATTTCTAATCCAACGTGGAATTTCTACAGGAATTACAATTTTCGCACCTGCTATTATCTTATCGACGATATTACACATAGACATCACCTACACCACCTTAGCGATGGGCAGCGTGGTCGTACTTTATACCGTTTATGGCGGGACAAAAGCGGTATCTTATACCCAACTCTTGCAAATGGGCATTATATTCACGGGACTGCTCGCCGCTGGTTTTATGGTAATACGGCTACTCCCGAGTGACATTGGATTTAGCGAAGCCTTACATATCGCTGGCAAATCAGGAAAGACCAATGCTATCGATTTTACTTTTGATCTAAACAATCAATATACGGTTTGGACAGGTCTGATCGGAGGCTTCTTCCTTCAGCTTTCTTACTTTGGAACCGACCAAAGCCAAGTCGGGCGTTATTTGACAGGATCATCTATTCGAGATAGTAGAATGGGATTATTGATGAATGGTCTTTTAAAAGTCCCTATGCAATTCTGTATCCTATTAATAGGCGTATTGGTCTTTGCCTACTATCAGTATCATACACCACCGTTATTTTTCAATTCGCAGGAAACCAACAAGCTTGAAAACAGCATTTATGCCGAAGATTACGCACAATTACTACGTCAGCAAGAAGCAATTGGATTAAGCAAATCACAAACAATTACAGCACTAACTAAAGCATTGGCAGAGAAGGATAATCTCAATGCAACCATTAAAGGCGAAGAACTAAATGCCCTAAACGCAAAATCGGATGCGCTGCGCCAAGAAGTGATTGGTTTGATCAAGAAAAACGACACAACTGCCGACACGAATGACAACAACTATATTTTCTTGTCTTTTGTTACTTCGACCTTCCCGAAAGGATTTATTGGGCTACTTATCGCCATAATTATGCTAGCTTCTATGGGAGCCACAGCAAGCGCAATAAATTCGCTTGCCTCTACAACGGTCATCGATATCTACAAACGGTTCATCAACAAGGAAGCTTCAGAACGTGCTTATCTGAAAGCCTCTAGGTTGTGCACACTAGGTTGGGGAATTTTTACGGTCATAGTTGCCCTATACGCAAACAAGCTAGGCAATCTCCTAGAAGCAGTCAATATTTTAGGATCTCTATTCTATGGCACAATACTGGGTATATTCCTCGTTGCTTTCTACTTTAAGAATGTTGGCGGCAAGGCTGTTTTTTGGGCCGCAATCCTTACAGAGCTTATCGTTATTGGAATCTGGAAAGCTGATGTCGTTGCCTTTTTATGGCTTAACCTGATTGGCTGCCTACTCGTTATCATCATAGGGCTCTTACTGCAAAAGTCCCTACCAAAAAATACTAAATACTAATAATACTTACGATACAAATCATACAATACGGCTTGATCTTGAGCTGTCAAGACACCATTCACTTCTTTAACAATATACTTTCTCTTAAAAGCACGAATCGCACCTTCTTGATTACGCATATCATACCCCATTATCTTTAAGGCGTCTATTGGGTTGAAATTAGCGGGAGGCATCATGAGATAGTCTTCGTTATACCAAATTCCAAATCCTCTTTCTGCCAATCGTTTCCATGGGAATAAAACACTAGGGTCGTCCTTACGCATTGGGGCAATATCTGCGTGACCTATAAAATTGAGCTGAGGGATCAGGTACTTCGCTTTCAATGTATCCAACAAAATCAATAAGGAGTTTATCTGTGCATCTGGAAATGGCTCCTTCCCATTATTATCCAGCTCTATTCCTAAGGATACGGAATTCAGATCATCAATGTTACCCCATTTTGATTTACCGGCATGCCAGGCACGTTCATAATCATTGAGCATTTGAATGACTTGCCCGTCCCTACCTATTACATAATGGGCACTCACTTTAGAATGTGGCACTTGAAAAGTACGTACGGTCTGCGCAACGCTATTTTGAGCAGTATGGTGTATGATGACGAAATTAGGCTTGCGGAGGTCATAATGTAAAGCTGCTGCCCAATCTGCACCCTTATATATCCCCATACGCTTTTGTTCCACGATCTTTTCCTCTGGGGTCAACTCTCGGAATGCCTGAAAAACAGTTGTGTCTACCGCGTTTTGAACTTCAACTTTTGCTATTTCTTCAACTTCAGTCAAGACCTCTTTAGCTGATAGCCCAACCGGCACATCGACCTTTTTTGCTACGGTTACTTTCTTTGATGTACTGCATCCAATCAGCATAAACAAACTAACTCCTACGACAAACCCCTTCGACAGCATATATTACTTCTTATCTAGGCAATGCATATATTACTCCTAACGTCAGAGCTTGGCTGTACTGTATTTTGGATGCTTCGTCGTAGTTGTATACTAGAATTCCAGATAACGATACATTAACCAAACTAGTCACTTTGGCGCTTAATGTTGCATCCAATCTATGGTCGGGATCTGTTACATCTTTATAGTCAGCAAAGAGATTATAACGTGCTTTTAGGTTCAGATTCTGAGATAGATTGCGATCTAGGTTTGCTGTAATCTGAAAAGCGAGGTCATTTTTAAAACTCTGTCCCGGCTTCAGCCCCCATTTTTCCTGATCTTTACCAATAGGCTTATTATTAGGGTAACGTTCTGCGTATTCAGCTATCGTCAACGGTTTAACACGATCATCTAACACTAGTGTCTGACGTGCTGTACCTGTACCTAAACGAAGTGAAAATGTTTTATCCGGCTTGTATTCTACCCCGAATGATTCTGTAAAATAACCTGGCCCCATAAAACTTGAAACCGTTTCCTTTACGATTTCATTTCCATCAGTATCCTTGTCATATGTATATCCCAAATCAAACTGTGACTCGAAGGTAAAGGAAAAATAAAGCGCCCATGTATTGGTAAATTTATAGGCCAACTTATTATCCCAAAATATACGGTCGTTATTCTTCTTTGCTAGTGGTTTAAACTCTCCTTTTTTTCCAAAGTTTTGAATCTTACCATATTTCAGATCCACCTCTGACACAAAGTTAAATCGATCCCTATTATAATCAGATTTGTGCCAAAAAGTTCCACCCACCGCTATTGAACTTACCCCACCTGCATTCCAATTGTCACTAAATGTCGCTTGGTTTAGGTTCAGCCCAAACTTTGTCCAATGTTTCCAATAATCAACTTCGAGTCCCAATTTAGGAATCGGCACATTTATTTGTTTAATTTGTACACCTTTGGTTGTATCCGCATTTAATCTTTTTGTATTGGGATCTTCTCGCAGTCCTTTTAGATCTACCTGAGAAAAAGCCTGTACACTGCAAAAAATTGCTAGAAAGCTTAAAAATAAGGGTAAATGTCTCATCATATACGATTACTAATATTCTTTATTGATATCTATATTATTCAAGTCTGGCAACGGTTTAATATAAGGTACAAACTTGAAATACTCATATTTGGACTTTATATAGCTCACCATTTGATAATGTGTTGCCAAAGATACAAAATCATACGAAGGTCTGTATCTTACCATAAAGTTATCCAGAGGCTCCCCCTCAAGTCCAGTTACTCCTTTAATCAACTCTTTGGAAAAGCGAATATCGACTATATTTTCCTCATATTCCTTTTGAAAATACTTCGTTAATCTCCGAGCATTTTTCGCCTCTTTACTGAACAAGTTGTATATCGCATTTATACTCAACCCCGCCCCTGTAGGACCTACACTGAAGTAGCTGCCGGGGTCGGCTAATTTATAGGCTTTATCGTAATCCCTATATCTCTCCGCTAGAATTTGCTCAGGCGTCTTTCTGGCAACAACTGTTACGGGATCGATATATATAGAAGTCTTTTTTAAATTAAAAATGAGGACTTTCTCTCCTTGGTAGGTTAGCGTATCGCTAAAATAATGTTCTTTTTGCGCTATAATCTGATCACCAGGCTGCATCTCCAAGGCGAACTCTCCTCTTGAGTTATTAAAGACATTTGCACCGGAAGTCTTATTCATCATTAATACCCGACCGATTCGCTGTTTAGTATCTTTATCAAAAATCAGCCCTTCTACCTTTTGCTGGGAATAAATAGGTCCACAAACGAAAAGCAGCAGCCACAACAGTACTATGTTTAGATTGGTCTTCACAACTGTAAATCTACATTATTACCGAATAAAACACTATAATTTTAACAATGTTTTACTTCTATTTGGTAATCACAAGCAGTTGCCCTATTGACAATATATCATCTGAAAGGTTGTTTAACTGCTTAATCTGGTCGACTGTAACATTATACTGACGACTGATACTATACAGTGTCTGAGCAGGTTTTACTTCATGAATGACCATAGCAACTGGCGATTTAATCTGCTCAGGCTTTGTGATGGGGTCCGTTTCGATTTTAGTTTCGATTACTCTTTCTACCTTCTCTTCACGACGTCCCTTCTCTACATAGGTTTCGCCTCTGTCGTATTTGTAAAGCTCATACCGTTCTATTAAATCAACCAATAGCTCGGGATACCTCGGGTTGGTCGCATAGCCTGCATCCTTTAACCCTCTCGCCCAACCTTTGTAATCATTTCTATTCAGTGTAAATAGCTTCTCATAACGTTTGCGTAACAGGAACTGCGAATGATCTTTAAAGGATTGCTCGGGATTGTCATAAACACGAAAACAATCGTTTGGGTTATCATCGGCTCTCCTTACACTTTTCCCGTTCCAGACACCTCCGCATTTTATTCCAAAGTGATTATTCGCTTCCCTTGCTAAATAGGAGTTTCCATTTCCAGATTCCAACAGAGCCTGAGCTAACTTGATACTAGCAGGTATACCATAAAGATTCATTTCCCGAATAGCAACATCTTTATACTGCTCAATATAAGAAAGTCCTGATGTAGAGGTTCCTCCTTTGCTCGCACTAGGTCTAGATGAAGAAGTACCCGACGATGAGGGATGTGATAATACCGTTCTTTTTTTTGAAGCACAAGAACCCAACAAGCCCAATAGGACGACAGATAACAATAGAAATCTCATCAATTTTTAAAAAGTATATAAATCTACTAATTTATATCCAATTCATCCAAATCGTACCTATCAATCGTGTTCAGAACCTTGCTACTCCAGCCTTTGGTCGCCGAATAGCCGGAGCGGGCGATACCTTTGACCCAAGCGGTATAGTCTTGAGGAGAATATTTTTCAAACAAAGGTTGTGTAGCCTTTCTTCTCTTTAGGAGTCCTACAAAATCATTATAAGAAGCCCATACAGATTCATAACCTTTGTAGGCGGATCTTATCACTGAACTGTTGTTCTTTCCCTTGATTCCAAAATGATTGTTTAAATGATTGGCAATCCGACTATTGCCATAAGCACTTTCATGAATAGCGACTGCTAAAATCACAGATGCTGGCACACCTGTCTCGCGCATAAGCTGCTGTGCGACGCTCTTGTGCTGCTCGATGTAACTTGAGGGACTAAACTTCTTTTGTCCCAATAGTGTCGTTACTGAAGCGAAACACAATACTAGTAGCAGCAATGCTCTGCTGCATAAAGATTTTTGCATTTTTTACTTTTTAGTTCAACCATTACTTTTTGCGTAACACAAAAAGCCCGTCTCTGATTGGCAAAATCAATTTTTCTACACGATTGTCTTTTGCCAAGGTGGCGTTCAATTCTAAGACTTGTCTTGTTTGATTGTCCGGATTGCTCTCAAAGACCTTTCCTTTCCACAATACATTGTCCAATAAAATAACACCTCCTGTTGGAATCCGATCTATTAACATTTCATAATAAACCAAATTCCGCTTTTTATCTGCATCGATAAACACTAAATCAAACTCGCCTTCTATCGTTGGGATTACATTGATGGCATCCCCTATGTGATACTGAATCTGTGAAGCATATTCAGAGCGTTCAAAATATCCTGAAACTCGCTCTTCCTGCTCTTCATTAATATCGATAGTATGAAGAGTACCATCTTTGGTCAACCCTTCCGCTAGACATAACGTCGCGTAACCTGTAAAAGTACCTACCTCTAGAATTTTTTTTGGAGCAAGCATCTTGCTAATCATAGACAAGACACGCCCTTGATAATGTCCCGATAACATATGGGGCATCGTCTCTTTCAAATATGTTTCTCTATTTATAACGCCCAGCAACGCGTCCTCTGCATCACAAGTCTCTTCTAAATAGCCACTTACCTCTTCTTGATTTTGAAACATGGCTGCGAATTTACGGAACAATTTTAGAAAACAAATTATTTTTACTCCTGCTTTCAGGTTAGATCAACTGATTCTAGGATATTCCATAATCAAAAAAACCTTGTTTTCAGTCTGAAAACAAGGTTTTTTTAACCACTTATGATTAACTTATGTCCTAAGCTAAGGACGCAGTTATTAATCTTAAAAATTCTGATCGTGTAACATCATTTTGGAATTCTCCTGTAAAAGCGGAAGTTGTTGTAACAGAATTTTGCTTCTGCACACCCCGCATTGCCATACACATATGCTTGCACTCGATCACTACGGCAACTCCTGCTGGATTTAATGTATCCTGAATACAATCTCTGATTTCATTCGTCAACCGTTCCTGTACCTGTAGGCGTCTAGCGAAAGCATCCACGATCCTCGGAATCTTGCTCAACCCCACGATGTGTCCATTAGGAATATAAGCAATATGCGCTTTACCAAAGAATGGCAACATATGATGCTCACACATAGAGTAGACTTCTATATCTTTTACCACAACCATCTGACTATAATCTTCTTCAAACATAGCACTACGAAGTACCTCAGCAGCATCAATATCATATCCATGGGTTAAATATTGTAATGCTTTTGCTACACGTTCTGGTGTTTTGATTAAGCCTTCACGATTTGGATCTTCGCCTATGGCCGACAAAATATCATTATAGTGCGAAGCAATACGTTCCACCTGTTGTCCATTATATTGGTCTATCTTTTTGTAGCCTTCCAATTCTTCATTGAAGTCCGTAAGATTACTCATTTCTTAGCTAATTATTTATGTGATTAATCGCCGAAATATTCGACTGAGTTATTTTCTGTTTCGTACAGTTTTACACTGTGGAGCTGTACATTTTCCTTTTCAAAGTGAGGCTTTAACACATGAAAAATCTCCATGGCAATTATTTCTGTTGATGCCATTTTGCCTTGCATAAAGTCTACATCCAAATTTATATTCTTATGATCCATTTTGTCGATGACCTCTGTATTTATGATACTTTTCATCAGTTTCAAATCAATCAAAAAACCTGTTTCTGGATTTACTGTTCCTTTTACTGTAACATACAATTCATAGTTATGTCCATGCCAATTAGGATTGGAACAATAGCCGAATACAGCTTCATTTTTCTCCTCTGACCAATCTTCGCGATGCAACTTATGGGCAGCACAGAATCTCTCCCGTCTTGTAATGTATATCATATAGGCAAATATACCTTAAAAAACTCTATTTTAGCAGTTAAAAACATAAGAATCCTTTACGAAAATTACAACATATGAAATACTCATATTTAGCGAAGCACAAACACCAATGAGTATTCCATATGATAGATAAAAAACAAATTATACACATATGAAACCATTGATTGTAGCCGCCACCAATGGGGAGATTGCTCCTAGCATTAATTTTCTCACCCAAATGGACATCCCTTATCTAGTTACAGGAGTCGGTATGGTAGCAACGGCTTATCAATTGGGAAAAGCACTTCAGGATATCCGTCCGGATTACGTCCTTAATATTGGTATCGCTGGAGCATTCTCCAAAACAATCCCATTGGGAACAGTTATTCAAACAAAGACTGACCACCTAGCTGAATTAGGTGCAGAAAATGGCGATATTTTCATCCCTATAGAAGAGCTGGGATTTGGGAGAAGCGTGTTTCATTCCACTTCTCCGTCTCAGCTCTCTGTACAATTGCCAAGTTACCAAGGCATCACTGTCAACACTGTTCATGGCAGCCCCATCTCTATAGATCAGATCAGGGAGCGCTTACCTCTTGTTGCGACTGAAAGCATGGAAGGTGCTGCCGTATTTTTTGTCTGCCAAGAGGAAAAGGTACCGTGCTTACAGGTAAGAGCTATCTCTAACTATGTTGAAAAACGGGATAGAAGTACCTGGGATATTGCCTTAGCTATTGAAAATCTAAACCTGTGGCTACAAGAATTCCTCAAATAAAGCAAGTTATAAAGACTTTATTTATTGTGCTATTGGAGGCGCACTGGTAGAGGAACCGACAGCAATATTACATTTCATACGTATGAAATATCATTATTAAATAGTATTTTTGCATATCAAAGGTTAATTAAAACGATTTCAAAACTAATGAGAGAAATTCAATTCAGAGAAGCGCTTCGTGAAGCAATGAACGAAGAAATGCGTAAAGATGAAACTATATTTTTAATGGGGGAGGAAGTTGCTGAGTATAACGGTGCTTATAAGGTAAGCCAGGGTATGCTTGACGAATTCGGCCCAAAACGTATTATTGATACTCCTATTGCTGAATTAGGTTTTGCCGGTATTGCTGTTGGAGCTGCTACACATGGGTTAAAACCTATTGTAGAATTCATGACATTCAACTTCTCATTAGTCGCCATAGACCAGGTTATCAACTCCGCGGCTAAAATTCGTCAAATGTCAGGCGGACAGCTTTCTTGTCCAATCGTATTTCGCGGTCCCACCGGTAATGCCGGACAATTAGGAGCACAGCACTCTCAGAATTTTGAAAACTGGTATGCGAATACACCAGGCTTGAAAGTAGTTGTTCCTTCTAATCCTTACGATGCAAAAGGGCTTTTAAAATCGGCTATCATCGATCCAGACCCAGTAATCTTCATGGAGTCAGAAGTCATGTACGGAGACAAAGGGGCTGTTCCTGAGGAAGAGTACTACCTTCCTATTGGCAAAGCACATACCATTCAAGAAGGAACAGATGTTACTATTGTTTCTTTTGGCAAGATGCTTCCTAGAGTTGTCATTCCAGCTGTCGCAGAATTAGAGAAAGAAGGACTTAGTGTTGAATTAATCGACTTACGTTCAGTACGTCCTATTGATTATAAAGCAATCGTTGAATCGGTTAAAAAAACCAACAGACTGGTTATCGTTGAAGAGGCTTGGCCATTGGCATCAATCTCTTCCGAGATTTCATTCCATGTTCAGAAAAACGCTTTTGACTACCTTGACGCCCCTGTATTACGTGTTACATCTGCCGATGTACCATTAGCATATGCGCCTACATTGGTAGAAGCAACTTTGCCAAGTGTTGCAAAAGTAATCAATGCTGTAAAAGAAGTGACCTACAAAAAATAGCACTAAAAAAGTATATATTTAAAAGGAGCTCATAGGCTCCTTTTTTATTTTAAAACAATATCATTAAAAACTATAAGAATGAAAACATTCTTCACTACCGCACTAATTGCTTTTGCAATACTATTAGACGTACAGGCACAAGAGAAAATTGTCTTTAAGTTGAACCCCGAAAAAGGAAAAGTGATGACCTTCGAAATGAATATGAAGTCAGATATCGAAGGGACACAGAACATGATTATGGATATGAAGATGAAAATGAAGATGTCTGCAACCAACGTCACGGATTCTACTATTCAATATCAAACCAAGTATACACAATTAAAGACAGACATCAACGCTGGATTTATTTCAATATCCTACGATTCTGCTGTTGAACCCAATGATCAAATGGGTAAGACCATGGCAAATCAATTAAAACCACTTCTAGAAAACACGCTGACCATTACCATGAACCATAGGGCCCAAGTTGTCGACATGGATTTCCCCAACGTCCCTGACGCAGCCTTCGATCGCTCGAGTATCCAAGGTATGTCTGTGCCCTATCCGACTCATCCGATTGCTGTTGGAGATTCATGGGAGAACGAAATAGCATTGCCACAACTCGGCATAAAAGGGAAAAACACCAATACTTTTACGGAAAAAACCGTTGATGGTTATAAAATAACTGTTGCAGGGACATACATGGATGATTCTGGTAAGGTTTTGGGCACCACAAGTGGCTACTATATCGTCGATACTAACACCTTTTTCACAAAAACATCTAACATAGATACGGAGCTAGAGGTACAGGGCAACAAAATTAAATCGAGTATGGAACTCAATGAATCTCGATAAAAAAAGGCCTCTTAGTTAAGAGGCCTTTTTTTATCGAGATTGAAATCAAGAATTATGCGTTGATCTCAGATTTATAACCATCAGCTGTCAACAATGCATCTAAATCCGCTGGGTTCTCAAGTTTCACACGGATAATCCATCCCTCACCATATGGGTCAGAGTTTACTAATTCTGGAGATGCATCAATTGCGTCATTCACGGCCAATACTGTAGAGTTAGTAGGCATAAATAAGTCGGACACAGTTTTCACCGCTTCGATTGTACCGAACACTTCGTTCGCAGCCACCTCTTCTCCGACAGTGTTAATATCAACAAAAACAATATCACCTAGCTCGCGTTGAGCAAATTCAGTAATACCGATAACGGCTTCATCGCCTTCTACACGAATCCATTCATGATCCTTTGTGTATTTCAATTCTGCTGGAAAATTCATTATTTCTTCTTTTTTTTCAAAAATATCATTAACAATTGACATTACCAAAAGCGAATATCCGTATTTTTAGAATATGAACAGCCAAATTGAAAAGCTTTATAAAATAAGCAAAAAAGAAAGTCGTTTAATCATCGGTCTCATGTCTGGAACATCATTGGATGGTTTGGATATTGCTCTTTGTAAAATACAAGGAAGCGGTTTTGACACGCAGTTGGAGATACTTCATTTTGACACTCTACCTTATCAAGATGAGTTCAGAAACCATATACGCAAAATATTCGCAAAGCCCGAAATCCAACAACAAGACCTTTGTGGTATCAATCCATATGTGGCTATTGTACACGCTAATCTGATTAACTCTGCTTTAGCGAATTGGAAAATAAACCCGAGCGCTGTAGATCTAATCGCTAGCCATGGGCAGACAGTGTATCACGCTCCTCAATCGCTCACCAAAAACCCAGACCTTCCCAACAGTACACTACAGATCGGCGATGGTGACCATATCGCTGTACACAGCAAAATCATAACTCTATCGGATTTCCGGCAAAAACACATTGCAGCAGGAGGTGAGGGTGCGCCCCTCGCCGCTTATGGCGATTTTCTGCTGTTCACTGACGCTATAGAAAACAGAATACTCCTTAATATCGGGGGCATTTCTAATTTCACCTTCCTTCCCGCTAAAAATTCACCATTAAAAGCCTTCGCAACAGATTTAGGTCCGGGCAATACATTGATGAATCAATACATGTGGCGACATTTTAATAGAGAAATGGACTTAAATGCTGAAATTGCAGCATCAGGAACTGTCAACGAAACTCTTTTAAAACATCTGCTACAAGAAGATTTTCTCGAGCTGGCATTCCCCAAAACGACAGGACCAGAGTTATTCAATCTTGATTACTTAACTATTAAACAGGAAAATTCGGACACACAACATCTGTCTCCACCTGATGTGATGGCAACATTAAACATGTTTTCAGCCTTAGCTATTGCTAATGGTATCCAAAGGCTCACACAAGATCTCAATAACGCAGCCATCTATGTAAGTGGAGGCGGCCTTCATAACCCTTTATTAATGGCTAATATCCGGGCAGGGCTTCCCTCGGTTAAAGTTACTTCTATTGATGAGATCGACATGAATCCAGATGCCAAAGAAGCCTGTCTCTTTGCTGTATTAGCAAATGAAGCCGTAGCAGGCAAACCAGAAAATGTGGCTGGATTGAAAGACTCCCCTGCCGTATGTATGGGCAAGGTCAGTTTTCCATTTTAAGATTCTATGTCGATGGCCTCCTGAATGAATTTTTTAAGTGGATAGATACGCTTACATATATCAACAACGGCATTTATCGAATCTGCCTTTGTAATTTCAGAATTCGTCAGAGACTCGTGTATGATAAAACTCTTTAGTTTAAGCACTTCAATATTCGGATCCTCTGCAGTATACCCTGCAGGGGGTCTGCTTAATTTATCCTCCTGAGACAGGTCTGAAACTGTCCACCGCCCTGCTTGTAGCGCTTTATTCAGCACCTCATAATTGTAATCAATTTCTTGACGGATTGCGTCTAGGTGTTCTTTTTTGGGCCTCCAGTATCCCGCTGCCATAAAAGAATTATTAGGCTCGATATGTATATAATATTCCGGCCCATCAAGCTTCCGTCCGTCTATAGAGATACCTGCTGCTAACCAAGATTTATAAGGAGATTTATCTTTCGAAAAGCGCACATCTCTATAGATCCTAAACATACATTTTGATGCTTTAATATCGGTGTTAATCAACGGATCAAATTTCGACAGCTCCACAATCAGTTTCTCAATAAAAGCCTTTACATCTGCAAGTGCCTCGTCATAGCGTTCTTTATTCGCCTGAAACCATTCTCTGGTATTATTTCGTGCAAGGTCTGCTAGAAATTCAAGTGTAGAAGTCGAAATATTCATAGTTATGCTATCATTAATAAAAACAAAAATACCAAAGGAGCTGCCATTAATAGTCCATCAAACCGATCTAACAATCCGCCATGTCCTGGAAGTATATGACCAGAATCTTTTACACCCAAACTACGTTTTAACATGGACTCCACAAGGTCACCCAAAGTACCAAATACACCAATAATAAGTGCCATGCTCGCCCATTCCCATTTTGTCAAAGAACCGAAATACTGCTCTAGATTAAAAGCAATAGCGACTGCAAATAGGACGCCACCGATAAATCCTTCCCATGTTTTATTAGGCGATATCCGCTCGAATAACTTGCGCTTGCCAAAACTTCTTCCGGCAAGATAGGCTCCTGTATCATTTGACCAGAGAATCAAGAGAAAACCGAGTGGTATATAGTAATTAAAGTTCCCTTTTATAAATCCCAAAGCTAGAAAAAACAGAAATGGAATTCCGGCATAAGTAATTCCCAATAGGGTATAACCAATATCATTAAAGGGAAGTGCCCTTTTTTGGAATAACGCCAAGATAAATATTAAAGAGAAAAATGGAATAAATAACCATACCTTGATAAACGGGATCACTCCCAAACAATGTAAAGCAATAAGACCACTCAAAACAGCAAATGCAAGTATTCCTAGAAAAATCATGGGTTTTACTTCTTCCTTACGGACTATCCCATAAAATTCATATAAACACCAAAGGCCCAGTAATGAGAAGAAGGAAACAAAAACAACTTGTCCCAACAGATGCGCACCGATCAATACGGCTATAAAAAAAAATCCTGTAATAGCTCTAGTTAACATCCTCCGCCCCTATATTATTCTCTTCATTATCCTTAATTAATCGCAATGCTTCTTGTTCCATATCCTCATGAACATAGAGCTCAATCTTTCCGAACAGATAAGATGAATCTTGTTTGTTCAACAGCACAGCATGTACGCCATTTTCTTCCAACATCTGTTTTACGATCTCAGCTTCAACAGCGCTGTTATATACTTGTATTTTTTTCCAATCTTTCTCCATTAGCTTGCTTTTCTTTTGAAATTTTATAAAACCAGATTCCTAAGAGTATCGTTAAAATAAAGCCTCCAATATACACAAATATTGAATAGCTATCGTATGACTGTAAGTCGGCGTATGTTTTCCCTTGGTGAAAATATACGAATGCTACGACTGCAATGGTCGCATTATTCACAAAATGGGCTAATATAGGTATCCAAATATTCTGCGTCCACACAAACATATAACCAAAGAACACACCTAGGATCATCCTAGGGAAAAATCCGAAGAACTGCACATGTATTGCACTAAAGATAATAGCGGAAAGCCACACTGTAATATGATAATTCTTAACGAGGCGTTGTATAATATGCATTAACGAACCCCTGAAATAATATTCCTCAGCAATTGCGGGTACAACAGCTAGAGCGATAATATTTACGAAAAGTAATTCACATTGGTCTACCATTACTATACTTTCCATCAAGTTCGCCATATTATCTTCTTGCAATCGCATCCAAGTCTCGACCCCCTTTAAACTATCTGGAAATGTCATCTGTGCATTTGCACCCCCTATCAGTTGCATGATTGGACCGAATGCAAACAGCAGTGCAATAGCAATGACATAAGCCATTCCATCCTTTCTATTTTCTGTTGGAAAATAATTAAAATAGGGTTCTAATCTTTGAAGAATAAAGGCAGGCAGTAAAAATGTACCAAAAGAACTGGCAATCAATAACGCATACAAAAAGAAGGGGCGATTGGAGAAGGAGGACAGACTGCCTTCATTCTGTAGTACCTCCGCCAATCCTCCATCGGAAAAAATACCCAACAAGAGGATTATGAACTGGACTCCCACACTACAAGCCAGCGTCAATCCCAATAAAATAAGGAGTGAGCTCCATGGGCTATTTGGTCTGCCAATATATTGATTCATGCGCTAAAGTTACTTAATATTTAGAATAACAAAAGGGGGCTAAGCCCCCTTTTACTAATTTTAATTGACACGAATCGGATCTGCCGGTTTCCTTACTTGTTGATAAGGATAAGTCTTCATCTCCTCCAAAAGAAGTTTGACTGTTCGCTCTAATTGAGGATCTCTTCCTTCCAATAAATCTTTAGGCATTTGCTCTACAAAAATATCTGGTGCTACACCTTCATTTTCTATAATATAGTTACCATTCAAGTCGTATACCCCAAAGTTTGGTGAAGTAATGCTACCGCCATCCAACAAAGGTGGATAGCCCGAAATACCGACCAATATCCCCATTGTAGTACGGCCCACTAACTTACCCAATCCTTTAAATCGGAACATGTATGGCATCATATCACCTCCAGAACCTGCATTTTCATTGATAATCATCGCCTTTGGTCCATATATACCATTTCCAGGCGTTGTAAATGATTTACCATCACGAATTCCCCATCCCGCGATAAGCTCTCTTGACAACAGATCTATAACATAATCTGCTACAGAGCCTCCACCATTGTTACGTTCATCTATCAGAAGTGCTTTCTTGTCCATCTGTGAGAAATAGTATCTATTAAAGTTGCTATAGCCTTCCTGTCCGGTATTTGGCATATATACATAAGCAATCTGTCCGTTACTCAACTGATCCACTTTCTTACGGTTTGACTCTACCCAATCCATACTGCGTAGTCCCATTTCACTAGAAAAAGAGATTGGATTTACAACCACTTCTCTTGCTCCTTGAAGAGAAGGCTTCGTATTGATCTTCAATACAACCTGCTTACCCACTCTATTTTCCAAAAGTTTATAGATACTTATGTCTGAAGTCAATTTGACACCATCTACACTGACAATATAACTACCTTCTTTTATATTCAACCCTGGCTCTGCCAAAGGAGCTTTGAAAGAAGGGTTCCAATCTAAGCGCGTAAATATTTTATTGATTTTATAAAATCCATCAACCTGTTCCAAGTCTGCACCAAGAGTTCCAGTACTGACCGATGGAGTCGAAGGTTGATCCCCAGGATAAATATAAGCATGTCCTACTACCAATTCTCCCATCATCTCATTCAATAAATACCCTAAATCTGACCGGTGATTGACATAAGGAAGAAATTTTTCATACTTTGCTTTCACCGCTTCCCAGTTTGCACCGTGCATGTTTTCTACATAGAAAAACTCTTTCTGCATCGCCCACACCTCTCTAAATACCTGTTTCCACTCTGCAGCAGGATCTACTTCAAATTTGAAATTATCTATATTCAATTTTCCCGCAGCTGGCGCAGGCTTCTGTCCGGCATTGACAATGAAGTAGTCTCTACCGGTGGTATACATCATTTTTTTACCATCTGCACTGATACGGAATCCACGAGCATTATCAACAAGTGCTTTATCTTCCATTTTAGTCAGATCAAAGGCTCCTATGGAACTACCACGTTGATAGGTAAGCATGTTCTCTACACTTCCATCCAACCTATAGTAACCTACAGGCAAAGGAAGCGCTACTATGCGGCTATTGATATCATCAAAATCTACTTCCAGTTTCTTTTCTACAGGTTTCGCAGGTTGTTTTGCCTCTTCCTTAACAGAGGTTTTCTTTTTACTATCTTTTTTCTCCGCTACTTTTTCTTCTTTCTTCGGCTCTTCGGCTTTGTCTTCCTTCACCGTTTCCTCATCACTTTCATTTTTGAAAAGCGAAGGAGTCTTTTTTGACAAAATAAAAGCATACACATTAAATTGCGGATTGCGTTCATAAGCAGACATATGCAGGCCTGAATTTGTCAACCCCGTATTTGTACTGGCTATAAAAAACAAGTATTTACCATCTTTACTAAAAGTAGGTTGTGCAACAGCACTCATGCCATCGGTAATCTGATGGGACTGCTTTGTTGTCAAATTATACATAAACGCCGCATTCACGCCGTTATTTAGGCTTTTTACATAAGTAATCCAGTTTGAATCAAAAGACCATGAAGGTTCAAAATGATTGCGTGTACGTCCTGTAATAGAAGCCAGTTTATCGGAATCTACCAATACAACCTTTTTGGAAGCGACATCGACATAATATAGGTTTAAATGTGCGTCATTATAGAACAGCTTCTTGCTATCCGGAGACCACGTTGGTTCAAAGAAAAACAATCCAGTTCCTAGATCTATGTAGGTGGGCTCATCGACAGCCTTCTGGTCACGAAGAACCAATTGATATTTACCGTTCTTATCAGACAGATAAGACACCCACTTACCATTTGGCGACCAAGCGGGGAAACGTTCGTGGCTGCCTACTGAATTAGAGATATTCCTTGCATCTCCTTTTTCTTTAGGGACAGATATTATTTCTCCACGGCTTTCAAACAGTGCACGTTGTCCTGTTGGTGAAAGATCGAAATTACGGATACCAGCTCTCAAGTCCACATATCTTGAACGTTTGAACATAGGATCTGCAGCAAGCGCAATTTTCAGGGTATTTACATTCTTCGTTCCTAAGTCAAGAATATGAATACGACCTTCATATTCAAAAGTAAGTTCGTTGCCAACCCCCTGCAAGGTACGGACATCATAATCTTTGTAGTTTGTTAATTTTTCTACTTTTTTCGATTTTGTATCGTAGCTATAGATATTCACAATCTTATCTCTATCCGATAGAAAATAGATTTTTGAACCTAACCATACAGGCTTTACGTCATTACAATTTTCACCAGGAATAACCTCTACATTTTTGGTTTTGGTATCAAATACCCAGATAGACGGCATACCGCCACCACGGTAACGCTTGAAAGCTACACGATCACGTTCCGTAGGATCAGAGTTCTTGATATAAGCCCAGAAGCGTCCATCTTCAGATGGTGTACCCTGATAGGCTTCAGGCATCATCAGAGGAGTTGCATTCTCTACTGTTAATTTTGTTTTATAGAGTCTAGACCCTAGCGAGTATTGAAACTCACGTGTAGTCTGGAAGTATACTTCTTCATTATTCAACCAACCTCGAACGAGATCCGCTGCAGGGTGAAAAGTAATACGTTTTGGTTCTCCCCCTTCTACAGGAATGGTGTACACATCTGTATTACCATCATAATTCCCCGTAAAAGCGATTTGCTTACCATCAGGAGAAAACATGGGGTTCATCTCGACACCAGGATTAGTGGTCAATCGACGCGGGTTCTGTCCGTTCTTATCAGCGATCCAAATATCACCTCCATAGACAAATGTGACATGTGTCTTACTAATACTAGGATTACGCAGCAATAATGTTTCTTGCTGGGCATGAGCAGCAGAGAGACTTCCAACAGCCAATGCTATACTCAGAAAATTAGAGACTTTTTTAAACATAAAGATATTTTCAAGGTTATTGAATGGCAAATATATTTGATTTTAGCCGAAGAACAGGATTATATCTAAGTTGTTGCAATTAAATGGCGATTGGGATAAAAAAAAGGCTGTTCGTTTTGAACAGCCTCTACTTATATTTTATTGCCTGAATTAATCTTCAGATGCAATTTCTTCATCTACAAGAACACGTCCACAGTGCTCACAGATAATGATTTTCTTACGTTGGCGAATCTCTGATTGCAATTGAGCAGGAATTTTATTGTGACATCCTGAACAACTATCTCTCTCTATAGATACAACAGCTAGACCATTACGGTATGAACCTCTAAGCTTGTTATAAACTTTTAATAGACGTTCTTCGTTTTTCTCTGCAGCAATATCAGCTTTCTTCAAGAATTCCTCTTCCTCGATTTGAGTTTCTGAGGTTATTGTTTCCAACTCTTGTTTCTTGACATCCAGCTCACCTTTAGAGAAATCTAGGTTCTCCTTAGTTTTCTCATAAGCTTCTGTTTTATTTTTAATTTCAAACTCCGCTTCTTTGATACGCTTTTCGCATACTTGAATCTCTAAGCCTTGAATTTCGATCTCTTTGGATATCGCATCGTATTCACGATTGTTTTTCACCTCGTTCAATTGCCCTTCGTATTTTTTGATTGCAGACTGTGCATCTTTAATCATATTCTTACGTTTCACGATTGAATCTTCTAAGTCATCCAATTCCACTCGAATCTTTTCAAGGCGAGTTTCTAGCCCAGCCATTTCGTCCTCTAAGTCGGCAACCTCTATAGGTAGCTCGCCACGTACTTGACGAATCTTATCTATCTTTGTGTGGATCGATTGCAATGCCCACAATGCTTTTAATTTTTGTTCTACGGTTTGTTCCATTAACTGTAGTATTTTATTGGATTTGTGTCTATTTCTGTCAATAGAACAGCAAAGTTAACAAATTTTTTCTGAATAATCTCCAACAATAATTCTTGCGTAAATTGTTCGGATTCGAAATGCCCGATATCGGCTATTACGAGATCCCCTTCCGCATCAAAAAACTCATGGTATTTATAATCTGCGGTAATAAAAATATCTGCGCCAGAACGTTTTGCTTCGTTTAATAAAAAGCCTCCTGCTCCACCACAAACTGCTATTCGCTCTATCGGTTTGTTTGGTAACTCGGTATGGCGGATTACATTCAGTTTCAATCGTTCTTTTAAGTAATGTAGCACGCTACTTGCTTCCATTGGCTCAGCAAGATTTCCGATCACACCTGATCCGACCTGTTGAAGGGTGTTTTCCAGGTTCACGATATGGTAAGCAACTTCTTCATAAGGGTGCGCTGACAACATAGCCACGACAATCTGTCGTTCGATAGGTCCAGGAAAAACAACTTCGATTTTTGTTTCTTCCACCCGTTCTTGTGTCCCCACCGTTCCAATAGCCGGATTTGCTCCGCTCAAAGGTCTAAATGTACCGTATCCGGCAGTATTATAGCTACATTGATCATAGTCCCCTATGCTTCCTGCTCCTGCATCGAAAAGAGCCTGCCTTACGTCTTCTACGTTTGCTCTAGGCACATAGACTACAAGTTTTTTTAATAATCCAGACTTAGGGCTTAGTATGGCTTGGTTTATCAAACCTAGCTTCTCAGCAATCTTTGAACTCACTCCACCAATTATATTATCCAGGTTGGTATGGATGGCATATAAAGCGATATTATTTTTTATGGCTTTCATCACCGTCCGTTCTACATAGTTGCGACCATTGAACTTTTTCAGGCCTTTGAAAACTATGGGATGGTGTGAAATAATCAGATTACATCCCTTTGCAATCGCTTCCTCTACAACGGCCTCTGTACAGTCTAGAGATATCAACGCTTTATGAATCTCATCGTCTGGATGCCCGACAATCAATCCTGAATTGTCATAGGATTCCTGATACGAAAGAGGCGCTATCTGTTCAAGATACTGTGTTATTTCTTTTACCTTCATATAGCTCAATTTTATAGATAACTATCTTCAATTTCTTCCTCAGTTCTGTTTGTTGTATTCCGGTATTGAAAGGGTTCGCGGAGCAGCTTTTTATACTCATATATTTTAAACCAGTATAATATGAAACCAACAAATGCTATTATAGAGGCTATAAAACCAACGAAGACAGGCAAAGGTATATTACTGACCATATATCCTCCTGCATACATGTATCCCTGCTTTTGGGTTGGCTCTTCGTCCACTGCAAGCTGGCGGTCATAGAACTCATTGTTCAACGAATCCGTTAATCTTCGAACAACGACAAAATTCCAATAGATATTGAAAAAAGGTAAGGCAACCAGCCAAGCTTGCTTAGGGAGAATACATCTATTCTCTTCTCTAATTAAATTTAGTGTGGTTCGTATAGTATTGGCAAATAATAGCCATATCAATACTTGGACAATGAAAGCAATTATGAGATAAGGAACGAGCTTCTGAACATCAGGATTCTTTAAGAGTTCTTCCATTTACTGTTTTATCATTTTTTCCGTTTAGTGCCATAGGCGAACATATTCTCCGATGGTCTATCCGGTACTTTTAATTTATCTTTAAAAATACAAAGAGTTAGGCAAATAATAAAAATATTGCCGGAATCTTATGCAATTCGAGCTTGCGGGATTGCCAACCAACTATGGTCCTACTTTCGACAAATTCATCAGGTGCTGTTAGGTTTACAGCCACACAAAGTTTTGTCTCAGGCTTAGCCACTTTCAACAGCTCTTCAAACAATTGATTGTTACGAAATGGTGTTTCGATAAAGATCTGGGTTATCTTTTCTCGTCGACTCTGTGCTTCCAACTCTTTTATCTTTCGGCTCCTATCGCTCTTATCTATTGGCAAATAGCCATGGAATGTAAATTTCTGTCCATTAAACCCGGATGCCATAAGCGCCAATAGAATCGAACTTGGCCCCACTAAAGGGACAACCTGTATGTTGCGACGATGGGCTTCTGCAACGATATCTGCTCCGGGATCCGCAACCCCAGGACAACCGGCTTCTGACATCAATCCCACATCCTTTCCTTTGAGTACATTTGCAAACACCTGGTTATAATCCATTTTTTCGCGCGCATGCTTCCCGAAATCATGAATGATGAGCTCACTTTGGGGAACAGTAAGGCCTGCTGTTTTTAAGAACTTTCGGGCGGTTTTCTCATTCTCAACGATATACTCCGATATTTTAGCGATGACATCGTGATGCAATGGGGTATATGATGCCCTTTCGGCCCCTTCAGCCAAAGGAACTGGAATTAAATAAAGTTTGCCCTTTTCCATGATGCAAACCTACTTAATTTTTCTAAGAAAGTACCAGCCCCATGGCATTGATTGAGGTTATAGGCTACTTTCTCTTAATAAGAACAGTCCCTTTGTACAGTCTCGAATACGTCCCATTTATCGCTGTAACATTGTAATAATAGGTCCCTTCTTTTAGACCATGCCCTGTCCATCCATTTTTATAGTTCGCTTCTCTGAATAATTCTATCCCGAACCGATCTACGACAATCAACTCTACCCGCTCATAACCTTCCATTCCCGAAATCACATAGGTATCGTTTTTACCATCACCATTTGGCGTGAACACATTAGGTATATATAAATCCCGAGGTACGATCTTCAGATAGACTTTAGCCTTAGCAGTAAGCCCATTGCCATCCGTAATTTCATACTCAAACTCATCGTTTCCAACAAAGTCAGCATTAGCTTCGCAGATAATAGCCCCATTTTCTACATACACATTTGTATGTGTGGGTGGCATGACAATCCTGACGCTATTTGTCCGTATCGGTGACGAACCTGGTTTGTCATTTTCTAAAACATGAATAGCTTTGGTATTTCCATAAACTACCACTGCATAATCATCCTTTGCTACGAGTGGGATATTGGACAGTTTGGTGAACCATGTTCCGGACAACGTTTTTCCAGCTTTCGCTTCGACCTCTCTACGTGTATGTATAGCCAGCCTACCTTTCTCTTTAAAATAGGTCACATCTCCAATCCAATTCCCTCCGGCAACATACTGCATCACCTGCGCCGCAGGGTCAACATAAGCAGTACCATTGGATGACACTTGGTGTATCAGGGTATAATCCATAAGCATGGCACGGTCCGCAAATATATTCCAGACTCTATCCATCCCTATCTCTTTGTCTTCAAAATATAATCCCGATGTGAGGTAGTCTGTTACAGCAACATATACTTTACTATTGGGCAAAGATGGCTTCAACACCGCTGGTGTGTAATCATCTTTATCTTTACCGACGGGAAATAAAAACTCCGAATTACTGCGACCATTTTTTTTGATCAGGTGCCCTGATTTTGGGCCGTTGGTCACCACAAATCTTTTGTAGCTGTGGTTTAATATTGTTCCATTTTCTCCTAGCTCAAAATCATGACCATTCAGGAAAATATTAGCCCCATCTACCGCCAAGTTGATTGCTTTTGACAATTTTAATGAAGCCTCATTTTTTTCAACTACTGCCGTTATCCCGTTATCACGATTGGCAACCATATCTGTAAGGTGTAATCCCTCTTCGTTCAACAGCTCGATATTAACATCAATGTAGTTTCCACCATTGGCATCAATATGAGTAGGCTGTGCTGCCCATTGGCTATAAAATGGATTTTTTGCGGGACTATGGATATTCAACACCCCCTTTCCTGATATCTTTGCTGTAGGTGCAATCCAGATATTCTTGACGTATAGATCAAGCTGACCATCTATTTGCCAAACTGCATTTGCATCGATAAACAAAGACTCAGCATATACAGCCTTAAACTGCTTTTCGGTCAAAACCGTCTGCCCATTACTGTACAGCATACTCCCCGCACCATCCTGTCCATGAACGCGAAGGATGGACAACAACACACAAGCATAGATAAAAAAGAACTTCATCATATCTATCTCTTTGTTTTGCTAGGAATATTCGGGTTTATCAAAGATGGCCCCAGTATATAGATACGATGGTCTTCCACCTCTCCAAAATTCACATTATCTACCGGACTGCTTATTTCACCTTCAGAGACATCAAAATAACGCAAGCGTACATAAGTACTATAGGGCTTACGTAAAATTGGCACTTTCCATTGTAACACAGCTTCACCATCTCCGTTTCCATTTATTACGGCAACCGCTCGCTCGCTATCATCAAATCGACCATTGAGATCAAAATCTATCCAGCCCATAACCCGACTCCCTTTTTTAGCGCCTTTATAGGGTATTTTGGCTTCGATTGTATTGCCGGGCATATAATATTGTTTATAAGAAAACCGTCTATATTTTTCCGGCCAGGCATCTTCTTCATTAAGCAATGGGTTTTCGACAGGACTCTTATCATCTCCTAGGGCATCTTTGGAAAACATCGCCCCATTATCTCCATCTGGGGGAGTTGAACCCAAATAGCTTCCCTTCGTCATCTCCAACACACCTGCTTCATAGCCCTTAGTATTGATATCTACAGTCTTTTCGACCTTCTCCTTCTCTGTTGCGGAAGATGATACAGAGGTAATATGGTCGTTCGTGAAAGCAAGGTTTTGCAAAAGATGTATCGGACTTCCATAAGAAGCGGGAGCATCACCTAAATCTATGGAAGGTCTTAACAAACCTAAAGCTAGGGCCGTCAAACCTCCTCCTTTCAGCGTAGCTTTAAAGGACACGGACAGGCTCCCCTTCTCATATGCTTGTTCATTAAAAGCCAGAAACGCCACCGCCCCTGTTTTCTTATCATTTCCTCCTAAAAACTTGATGGTCTGTTTACCATTTAAGCCATTTTCTTTCCGAATATTATAGGGACCGGCATTAAGATTCTTTTGTACCTCGACAACATGCCAGCTTCCCAATGCCTCGGCATAAATATATTCTCTTTGAGGCTCTCCTTTTTTATCCATTGACCCAGCCAATGACTCGGCATCAGCAACTACCATCCCTGGCAATCGGATGGGTGTCCCGTCTATTGCAGCCTTACAGGCAATCGTTATTATAGCCCCTCCCCCTGGATTTGTATTTCTAATTCCAGAGACCATCTTATTCAGCGGTTTGTTATCAGCTGTCCTCGCCCCTCCAATATTGTATAAAATATCCAAAAAATCGCCAGAATCGTCCCCGGTACCAACATAGGTTCCCGGAATATAAGATTCTATCGCCCTATCCTTTGCCTCACTACCATTCGTATTCTGTATTTCTGTAATTTCGGCTTCTATGCATAAGTATTTCCCTTCGCCTAGTGGGATAGAGGCTCTTGATACGGCCCCAACAGAAAGAGGTTCTCCTGCTTTCCCATATGGATAGCCCACGTCTCCCTGCCCCCCCCAGTTTAACCATAGCACTTTATCCCTATTAAGACTCTCTCCTCCTTGCGCAACCGATGCTTTGATGGTATTCTCTTTATAACACTGTGCTTTTAATGCTCGAGGGACGAACAGAATGAAAAAAAACAGCATAAAAAACGTATTACTTTTCACTATAGTCTTAATCATGACACTTATGGTTTTACGGCAAACACCACATTCATAAATGATCCTAAAGTCACGTCTGCATTAGGAGCGATTTTATACGTCAATATACCATCTTGTAAAAGTTTAACCTCTGTAAAAACAGTTTTATCATAAAAAGTTACGTAATAGTCCAACTCATCTGCTGGCAATACTGGCAAAGTTGGCGCGGCATCTGGGCTCGACACACTGGAAGAAGGGTCAGACAGACTAAACTGTTTTTTATAGCTATCGTATAACCGTACTGTAAATACTCCACCATTTTCTGTTATAATAGACGGATCGGTAATCTGGTCTTTAGAAGTAGGCATAACAATGGAAGGCATGTAAAAAAACTTCGGCATGGCCGCTTTTAACTCCTTGATTATATCCTCACCAATACTGACCGTGTATTCAACTTCGTTCCCTTTTACCTTGGTATCGACTTTAGCACCTGCACCTGCCGATACTATTGCTTTCTCTTGATTAAACTGTATTTCCTGTGCAGTTAACAATGCCCCGAAGTCTTTGTCTACTTTGATGATGTTTTTCTCATTTGCACTGACAATCTTGGCTGTAACTTCTGTATCCTTTTCATTCTTATATTTAAGACCCAGGACATCCTGCTTTAATGTAGTGACGGTTTCATTTGGCAAAGAAACTGATTGAAGATGGCCACTAGTGTTCATATATTTCAGTTGATTTTCCCCCGGGTCATATTCGAGATTCGTCATATTCAAAGTAATATCAGTCGCCACCCCTTTCGCATCAACATAAGTCAACGTATTCGTTTTCTCATTGTAAGTGATAGAACCTGTACCTAAATCGAGAACATGGAGAGTACCTTTTTCATCCTGATATTTAAGCTGGTTGGAACCTGAAAGATAGTCCAAAACAGTCAGAGTCTCGTTAGTTCGCACTATATCTCCCAGCATAACAGTCTGAACAACGCCATTGGAATTCTTATAGTTCAAGGTTTTATTATCAGCGTTGTACGTTAGATCTGTCTTGTTCAAGGTAATATCAGTCGTAATCCCTTTCGCATCAACATAAGTCAATGTATTCGTTTTCTCATTGTAAGCGATAGAACCTGTACCTAAATCGAGAACATGGAGAGTACCTTTTTCATCCTGATATTTAAGCTGGTTGGAACC
>NZ_ATDL01000015.1 GCF_000416985.1 Sphingobacterium paucimobilis HER1398 | reverse complement strand
TGTGGGCGTTGGAAGTTTGAGTGGATCTGTCCTTAGTACGAGAGGACCGGGATGGACTGACCGCTGGTGAACCAGTTATGCCGCCAGGTGTACGG
This sequence comes from Sphingobacterium paucimobilis HER1398, assembly GCF_000416985.1. Taxonomy (GTDB): domain Bacteria; phylum Bacteroidota; class Bacteroidia; order Sphingobacteriales; family Sphingobacteriaceae; genus Sphingobacterium; species Sphingobacterium paucimobilis. Next base: position 1,001,820 of record NZ_ATDL01000015.1, on the reverse strand, counting down.
CTGGGTAGCTACGTCGGGAATAGATAAGCGCTGAAAGCATCTAAGTGCGAAACTAGCCACGAGATGAGACTTCCTTACAGGGTCGTTGGAGATGACAACGTTGATAGGCTACAGGTGTAAAGGTTGAGAGACCAAAGCCGAGTAGTACTAATAGCCCGAAGCTTTCCAAGCAGATAGACCTGTTGTCTTCTCTGACTGTTCTTTTTCTTTCAATAACATGTCAATCAGGCTATAGCTGTTATGCAACAGCGATGAGCTTAAGATATTTCAGGTGCCTATATCGGCGGTGTCTACCTCTTCCCATTCCGAACAGAGAAGTCAAGCCCGCCAGAGCCGATGGTATTGCCGTAACAGGTGGGAGAGTAGGTCGGTGCCTTTTTTTATACAAAGCCCCTTCAGGAAACTGGAGGGGCTTTTCTGTTATACGTTTTTTCTGAATCTATAGTATCGCAGTAACAGATGGGAGGGTATACGCTAACCTGCGCATTGTTTGATACGAATCTCCTTCAGGAAACTGAAGTTTTTTTTTGCTTGTCATCTAATTTATCATACTTGGAATAGTTCTGATGTGTATAGTGAATGTTTTATAGATAATATCTGTCTGTTAACAACTATGTTCTTTTTTAGTTATAATAATAATAATTTTACATGTTTTCTACGTCAATATAGCTTATATTGTAACAGGAGTATGGATAAAATACATTTCCCAAAATAAATTATGAATCGAAAAGTAGGAATATTTTTGCTTGTTTTGTTTTTAATAACTTCAGGATTAGTTAGTTATAGGCTGCTGAAGAATAAAGAAAAGAACAATGCTAACCAAAGAAGAGAAGACAAAACTCGTAAAGAAACCCAAGTTTATGGAATGGTTGTTATCGGAAAGGCTTTTTCTGACTATTTGTCGTTGACAGGAGGAATTGAAGCAAATGAGATTGTGGACTTAAAAGCCGAAATTTCAGGACTTATTGAAAGATTGAATTTTGAAGAGGGTGGAATGGTTACGGAGGGACAGACACTTATTAAAATTAATGATTCTGAATTACGTGCACAATTAGAACAAGCACAGACAAAAAGTAATTTAGCGGAAGAGAACGAACGTAGAGCCAGATTATTGTTAGAAAAGGAAGCTATTAGCCGTGAAGAGTATGATGTAGCAAGTGCTGAATATCGAAGTGCTAAGGCGCAGATACAGCTAATTCAAGCCCAACTCGATAAGACGGTAGTCAAGGCTCCGTTTGCAGGAAAGATTGGATTGCGGAGTATATCAAAAGGAAGTTATATTACACCTACGACGCCAATAGCACAATTAGTCAATTTAACGCGAATTAAGCTGCAGTTTTCTATTCCGGAGAAATACGCTATTAAAGTAAAGGTTGGGGAATCGGTAAGGTTTACTGTTCAAGGTTCGGATGAAGTATTTTATGCACGGATTTATGCGGTGGAACCATTAATAGAAGAGAGTACTCGTACATTGCGGGTACGAGCTGTGGCAGAAAATGGAAACAATAGGTTGATACCTGGATCCTTCGCTAATGTGAGGTTTCCTTTGGAGACAATAAGCGATGGTTTACTCGTACCTACGGAGGCATTGATACCGATTCAGAATGGGAAGAAGCTGTTTTTGAAGAAGAGTGGCAAAGCTAAGGAGGTTTTAGTTGAAACTGGAGGACGGACGGATTCGGTAGTATTGATTACAAAGGGGATTTCAGATGGAGATACCGTATTAACTTCTGGAGTTATGTCATTAAGGGATGGTAGTCCAGTAAAAGTGACATTTAGATAGTAGAAGGTATGAGTTTATCAACTTTAAGTATTAAAAGACCAGTATTAGCAATAGTAATGAATCTATTGTTAATATTATTTGGAGTTATAGGATATACGTTTTTGGGTGTTCGAGAGTTTCCGTCTATAGATCCCGCACAGATATCTGTACGAACTAGTTATGCAGGAGCCAATGCAGAGATCATAGAGTCTCAAATTACAGAACCATTAGAGAAGTCTATAAACTCCATTGATGGGATACGTAATATATCTTCTTCGAGTAATCAAGGAACCAGTAATATTACAATTGAGTTTAATTTGGATAAGAATCTCGAGGAGGCAGCAAATGATGTTCGTGACAAGGTTTCTCAAGCTTTGAGGAGCCTGCCTCAGGATATTGATGCTGCTCCAGTTGTTTCCAAAGCTGACGCTGATTCTGAACCTATTATTACAATGACTGCTCAAAGTGCTACAAAGAATGTCCTTGAACTGTCTGATTATGCGGAGAACGTAATTGCTCAACGACTTCAAACGATACCTGGCGTAAGTTCTGTACAGATTTGGGGGCAAAAAAAGTTCGCAATGCGTTTATGGATAGATCCGATCAAACTTGCATCTTATGGATTGACTGTATTAGATGTTCGATCTGCTTTAAATAGTCAGAATGTAGAACTGCCGTCAGGTAAGCTTACTGGAGCAAATACTGAATTAGCTGTAAAAACAATAGGTAATCTGTCGACAGAAGAAGGATTTAATAATATTGTAATCAGAGTAGAAGAAAATCGGATTATTAGATTAAGTGATGTCGGACAAGCAATGTTGGAAGCAGAGAATTTTGAAACGAAGATGTCTGATTCTGGTTATCCAATGGTAAGTTTAGCAGTTATTCCTCAACCAGGTACGAACTATCTCGATATAGCAAAAGAGTTTTATGAAGAATATGATCGTTTAGAGGTCGACCTACCCGAAGGATTCGAAATTAATGTAGCTATTGACAATACACAGTTTGTAAAGAAAGCGGTGTTAGAAGTAGTCGAAACATTGTTGATATCTATCGTATTGGTTGTTATAATTATCTACGTCTTTTTCCGGAATTGGAGTATAGCATTTAGGCCTTTGATTGATATACCGGTATCTCTTATTGCTACATTTTTTATCATGTATCTTTGTGGCTTTTCTATTAATGTGTTGACATTATTGGCTATCGTTCTCGCTACCGGACTTGTAGTTGATGATGGAATCGTTGTGACTGAAAATATTTTTAAGAAAGTAGAGGAGGGGATGTCTCCGATTGAGGCTGCAATTAAAGGTTCTAATGAAATATTTTTTGCTGTTATCTCTATTTCGGTAACCCTGGCAGCTGTATTTCTGCCAGTTATTTTTCTAGAGGGATTTGTAGGAAGGTTATTTAGAGAGTTCGGTATAGTGATTGGATCTGCTGTGCTCATATCTGCATTTGTATCATTGTCACTGACTCCTATGTTGAATGCTTACCTTATGAAAGGAGGTGAACAGAAACGCTCTAGGTTCTATGAACGTACAGAACGCTATTTTGTAGCAATGAATAAGGAGTATGAAGGCTCTCTACGTAGTTTTCTAGGGAAAAAATGGTTGAGTATCGCTGTTATTGGCGCATGTTTCGTACTCATCTATTTCTTCTATCAGCTCTTGCCAAAGGAAACAGCTCCTTATGACGATCGAAGCTACATATCTCTACGGGCTACTGCTCCAGAAGGTGTGTCTTATGATTATATGGATCGATTTATGACTGAATTGACGATGCTGATCAATGATTCTGTTCCCGAAAAAAAAGTAAGTTTGGTTATTACCTCACCCGGATTTGGGTCTTCTTCTGCGAATAGTGGTTTTGTCCGATTAGGACTTGTTCAGCCTGGAGATCGTGAACGTACGCAAGAAGATATTGTGAACCAGCTTTCACATTTGACTAAGCAATATTCAGAGGCTCGCGTAGCTGTTTCTCAACAGCCTACGATTGCTGTCAATCGAAGAGGCGGATCTCCAATTCAGTATATTATCCAAGCTCCGAATTTTCAGAAGTTGGAAGAGAAAATTCCAGAGTTCATGGAAGAGTTGTCGAAGGATAAGACCTTTTCAATGGTGGATGTTAATTTAAAATTTAACAAACCCGAATTGTATGTTCATATCGACCGGGAAAAAGCACAAGCTCTAGGTGTATCCGTACTGGACGTAGCACAGACTTTGCAGATGTCCTTATCAGGTCAGCGGTTTGGGTATTTTATGATGAATGGAAAGCAATATCAGGTAATGGGGCAGTTTGATCGAAAAGATCGGGCTACGCCGACTGATTTGACTTCTATTTTTGTTAAGAATAAAGAGGGAAAGTTAATTCAGCTTGATAATATTATAGAAGTCCAGGAACACAGCAGTCCTCCTCAGCTGTATCATAATAATCGATATATGTCTGCGACAGTATCAGCTTCACTCGCTCCAGGGCAAAGTATGGGAAAGGGGATAGAAGCAATGGATGCTATCAAAGAAAGAGTATTGGATGATAGTTTTACAACAGATTTGGGGGGAGAAGCACGCGACTTTGTTGAAAGTGGTTCTAATACAATGTTTGCATTTGGTCTAGCAGTACTTTTGATATTTTTAATTTTAGCAGCACAATTTGAGAGTTTTGTTGATCCAATCATTATCCTATTGACAGTTCCTATGGCGGTGGGTGGGGCATTATTTTCACTGTGGCTTTTTGATCAGTCTTGGAATATCTTTAGTCAGATAGGTACTATTATGCTTATTGGTTTGGTAACAAAAAATGGTATTCTAATCGTTGAGTTTGCAAACCAGCTTCGTGAAGAAGGGCATGAGAAGTTTGAAGCGGTTGTTCTTGCAGCTGAGGCTCGTTTAAGACCTATTTTAATGACATCGTTTGCTATTGCTTTAGGCGCTCTACCTATCGCTCTTTCATTCGGGGCAGCTTCGACTAGTCGTGTAGGTATGGGGGTTGTTATTGTTGGCGGGACACTTTTTTCTTTATTGTTAACATTATATGTTATTCCTGGTTTTTATTTGATGTTTTCCCGCCAACGCAAAAAAAGACCTGAATTTGACCAGATAGATGGATAATATGAAGTATTTAATAGCTTTTTTAACAATTTGGATATTTTGCTACTCAAGTTTTGCACAGGATCTGCTGACTGTTCAGGAAGCAGTTGAGATTACATTGGCAAATAACTACGATATAAAGTTGTCAAAAAATGAATTAGAGGTTGCAACAGAAAATGTAACCTATGGTAATGCTGGGATGCTGCCACTAGTGACCGGAAATTTTAGTCAAAGTAATAGTATACAGAACTCCAAACAAACTCAAAATGATGGCAATATCCGGGCATTGGATAATGCTAAAAATAATAATATGACATATGGTGTCAGCTTAGGCTGGACTATTTTTGATGGACTAGGAATGTTTTCTAGGTATGAATCGTTGAAGGAATTAGAGAAATTAGGTGGTATACAGGTGAAACGTACACTAGTGACGATGGTTTCTGATGTGATTCGCACGTATTACAGTATTGTGGAACAACAAAACTTACTCATAGCTTTGGATTCAAGTATCTTAATTTCCAAGGAAAGGTTGCGTACTGCAGAAAATCGGTTTTCTATAGGAAAAGCGTCACGTTTGGAAGTTCTTAATGTACAAGTTAATCTAAATGAAGATGAATCTTCGAGATTAAGGCAACTAGAGACAGTGGGGAATCTCAAAACAGCGTTGAATGGATTGATGGCAAGAAATTTATTGACCGATTTTGATGTAGTGAGAGAAGTAAAAATTGATAGGTCAATGGTGCTTTCTGACTTGTTAAATCAAGCGAGCATCCATAACCCTGATTTATTGAGTGTCAGTGTCAATAGACGGCTTGCGGAGTTGGAACTGAAAACTATTAAATCAAATCGCTACCCAACAGTTCGATTGAATGGTGGGTATAATTTTTCCGAATCCGAATCTAGTTTAGGGTTTGTTGCAAAATCAAATTCTCGAGGACTTAATTATGGTGTTACTGCAGCTTTAAATATTTTTGACGGTTTTAATCAAAGAAGAAACGAACGGGTTGCTAAACTAAGGATAGACAATGCTGATTTAGCTATTGAAAAGCAACGTAATATCATTGAGACTGCACTCACCCAAGCTTTTCAGAACTATCAAACTAGTTTGGCTTTAGCACAGATTGAGGAAGGGAACGAACAGATAGCTAAACAAAATTTGAGCATTACCTTGGATAAGTTTCGTATTGGAACAATTAGTGCTGTCGAATTTAGAGACGCTCAACAAAATTTCATCAATGCTGTTTCTCGGTTTAATACGGCAAAGACACAAGCTAAGCTAGCGGAATCTATGTTAAAAGAACTAGTTGGCAGTATAGATCTGACGCAGTAACGATTCTGTTAGGCAATCGGTTTCGCAATTTAAGTCAAACGTTTGCGTTGTTTTTTTATTTTCTATTACAGTATTTATAGATTATTATTGTGATAGGTAACACGATAAAATAGCAGTTATCTATAACCAATAAGCCTGTAAATACACATTGGTTATTCTATAATAGACTGTTTAGTTTGTTTTAAAATAGGTGATTTTAGAGGGGGCTTAGTTGTCCCCTTTGATTTTTAAAATAATGTAAATCTAAGATAGATATGAGTTCAAATAGAAGAGATTTTTTAAAGAAAGCGGGCTTCCTTTCAGCGGCAGCTATCAGCTTACCCGCATTGAATAATGAAGCATTTGCGGCGACATCGTTTAATATGTGGGGATATGTTGCGCCTAAGATAGATAAAGTGCGTATAGCGGTGATAGGATTGGGAATGCGTGGGCCGGGTGCTGTAGATCGTTTGTCTTATATTGAGGGAACAGAGATTGTAGCATTATGTGATAGACATGCGGATCGTGTAGATAAGGCGCAAACGATATTGACAGGCAAAGGTCTAAAAGAAGCAAAATCTTATTCTGGTGATAGTGGTTGGGAAAAGCTTTTAAAAGAAGAGGAGATAGATCTAGTCTATATTTGTACGCCTTGGGAATTTCATGCTCCGATGAGTATTGCTGCCATGAAAGCAGGAGCTCATGTGGCTTGTGAAGTCCCAATTGGTTTAACAGTAAAAGAGTGTTGGGAAGTTGTAAAGGTATCAGAAGCAACAAAGAAACATTGTATGATGTTAGAAAATTGTTGTTATGACTTTTTTGAGATGTTGACTTTGAATATGACACGTCAAGGTATGTTTGGGGAGTTGATCCATGCAGAAGGGGCGTATATTCATGATTTGTTGGATTTGAATTTTAACAGCAAAAATGGATACGACAATATGTGGCGCTTGCGCGAGAATATCAAAATGAATGGTAATCTTTATCCAACTCACGGTCTGGGTCCTATTGCGCAATGTCTGAATATTAACAGTGGAGATCGTATGACCCACCTTGTAGCTATGCAGACAGCTGATTTTATGATGGGAGAGACTGCTCGCGAAATGGCAGCTAAAGACTCGTTTTATCAAGAGTTTGTCGGTAAGAAATATCGCGGAAATATGGATACTACTTTAATCAAGACGGAGAAAGGTAAAACGATGATGTTGCAGCACGATGTCACTTCTCCTCGTCCGTATTCTCGCCTTCACTTGCTGAGTGGTACCAAAGGTTTTGCACAAAAATACCCTAAAGAAGGGATTGCATTCGGACATTCTTTTATAAAGGAAGAAGAGATGAAATCATTGTACGAAAAGTATACACCTCAATTGATTAAATATATCGGAGAGCAAGCCAAACAAGTTGGAGGGCACGGAGGTATGGATTTCATGATGGATTGGCGTTTGATAGACTGTTTAAGAAATGGTTTGCCAATTGATCAGCCCGTTTACGAAGGAGCTTCTTGGTCTGTAATTGTTCCATTGAGTTGTGAGTCTGTGGCTAAAAATAGTAGGACGGTTTCTATTCCTGATTTTACTAACGGAAATTGGAAGGTTAATAAACCGCATGATATAACACTTATTGGAGGCGGTACCACAGGTATTCGTCCTAAAGTATCAAAAGATCAAAGCAAACAATTAAAAGTAGATTAAATAGTAGGCAGTTAACTAAAATTGTTCAAAAGGAGGATTTCTATAGATTTCTTCCTTTTGCGCTTTTTGGAGACTACTGTTGTGCAATGTCCCGAAAGTTGCTCAATGCTTCTTTGGGAGTACAACCGTAATAATTCTTAAATACTTTTATGAAGTGCGAGACACTATGATATCCCAAGAGTATTGCTAATTCATTAACATTATGATTTTCTAATAATAACTTTTTAGCTTTTTCCATTCTTAATTGTACAACGTAGGCATATAGTGTTGTGCCATATTTAGCCTTGAAGTTCTGTTTGAGCTTCTTTTCATTCATGAAGAATATTTTAGCTAATTCTACGCTCGTAGGGGGATTGTCTAAGTGTAGTGCTAAGTAAGATTTTATCTTTTCTAAGCTATCCGATGGTTGAGAAGCAACTTCGGGAGAATTTGTGCCGTATTGAGTCTGCTGATGTATAGTGAATAAAAGTTCACGTAGTTTAAGTTTTAGAAAATGGTACCTGTGCTCAACTATGTCGTTGCTTTCTAGGATTTCCTGTATAATTTGTAGCATTCTCAAGTCCATGGACAGGGTCTCGTTCGGTCTGTTTTTGGGCTTTTTAGACAGAATGTACTGATGGAAGCTATCTTCTATTATCCAAGATTCTGATTTAATAAGACTGATATAAAACTCGGTCGACATTTTGATGATAATCGAATGCATAACTTCACCAGGTTTTATGAAAATAGTTCCGCCACCACCATCGGTATCTAAAAAATTGCGTTGTAACATTCCAGCTCGGTGGGTATAAGATTCATTTCCCGCTCCATTTATTACATGCGAATTTCCTTTGAGATAAAAGAAAAAGCGGACGTGTGGGCTTTGTGCATGCCAATGATTAGTCAATAGGATATCTGTGTTTATTTGAGATTCAACAATATGAAGACCAGGAGCCTGGAAGATATTACATCGTATAGATAGTTTTTCTCTATCATACGTAAAGATACGATGTGTCAACGTCCCATCCTCTTCATAGTTTCTTTCGACAATATCATCATGAATCACCTTATCTATTTCTACAAACTCCGATTTTAATCGCATTCCTTTATTTCGCTATTTTTTGTCCTGTTTATCGCTATTCCTTGATGTGGTTAGTAATTACATTTGCGAAGTTATTTATAATTAATCTAAATACCAATAGAGGTTAACAAAAATGAAGATAGATTTATCTGGAATGAAACAAGTGATTGGTGTATCGCTGCTTTTCTTGCTGTTATTTAATAGCACATCCCTTTTCTCGCAAAATCATCAGCGGAATGCTGCTAAGATTATTGGATATGTGAAGGATCAGGATGGAAATGTAGTTACTGGGGCTACGGTCTATATTTTGAATACATCCTATAGTACACAAGTGGACAAGGATGGGCATTACGTTTTGGTTGTCGAATCAGGAGAATATGAGATAATGAGTTCTGCCGTAGGTTTTATTACCCAAAAGGCAAAGGTTTCGGTGAATAAAGGAGAAAATAAGAATCAACGTTTTGTTTTAAAGACTGATCCAAAAACAGCCATTGAGCAGGTGGTAGTTACAGGTAAGTCTGCGATTCAAGAGGTGAGAGAGACACCGTATAATGTTGCAGTTTTGGATGCTACTAAGTTTCATAACTCCTCCATGGAGTTGTCTGATTTACTTAATAGGGCGTCTGGAGTAAAAATACGTCAAAATGGAGGGCTCGGTTCGGCAACATCTGTGAATTTAAATGGTTTCTCTGGGCGACATGTAAAAGTTTTCATAGATGGCGTACCTATGCAAGGTATGGGGTCGGCATTTCAGCTGAATAATATTCCTGTCAATCTAGCGGAACGTATCGAAATATACAAAGGTGTTGTTCCCATCGAATTAGGATCTGACGCATTAGGCGGAGCTATCAATATCATTACTAATAAGCGCAATAAATCGTATGCAGACGTTTCCTATTCTTATGGATCTTTCAATACGCACAAGACAAATATTAATGTTGGATACGCAGCAAAAAATGGCTTTACCATCCAATTAAATGCATTTCAGAACTATTCAGACAATAACTACCCTGTTTATACACAGATTAAAGACTTTACGGCTAGCAACTTCACGATGGATAGCGTATGGACAAAAGCCTTCCATAATAAATACCATAACGAAACGGCTATTTTAAAGACGGGATTTGTGAATACGAGTTGGGCAGACCAGTTTCTCATAGGTGTAACCCTTGGTAAAGAATATTCTGATATTCAGAATGCAAATACTATGAAAATAGTATACGGCGAAAAATCGAGAAATGGTAATACTGTAATGCCTTCGTTAACATATTCTAAGAGAGATTTATTAACTGAAGGTCTAGATGTCATACTAACAGCTAATTATAATCATAACTATAATCAAAATATAGATACAGCATCAAGAGAATATAACTGGCTCGGCGAGTACCGTGAAACGAAAAATGTTGGTGAAGGGAATAGATCGTTAGCAAAATTTTATAATGACAATGCAGTTGCTTCATTAAATCTAATCTATAAAATAAGCAGTCAACATAGTTTCTCTTTTAATGATAATTGGTCGACTTACGAACGTAAAAACGCGGATAACGTAGCTATTAAAGATGAATATTCGAAACCAGAGGATAAAGCAAATAATTATAAGAATGTAGCTGGTCTGTCCTATAAATTCAATTACAATAAACAATGGGTATCTACTGTTTTTGGAAAGCATTATAAACAGAAAACATCAGGGGTGGTCAATGCTGGAGAAAGTGAATCGTTTCCAACATGGAAAAGGGTAAGTGCCGAAGCTAGTGCTTTTGGCTACGGCGTAGCAACTACTTATTTTTGGAAAGATTTTCAATATAAAATTTCCTATGAAAAAGCATTGAGGATGCCATCTGACTCCGAGATTTTAGGTGATGCATTATTAGAGCGAGCAAATGCTGAGCTAAGACCAGAGAGAAGTAATGGTGTAAATATTGGTGCGTCTTATCAAAAAGATTTTAATGAAAATCATGCTATTTATATTAATGCGAGCGGTTTATACCGGGATGTTCAGGATTTTATCCGTCGTACTATTGTGCAACGAACTGGAGAAGCACAAAATGTAAATCACGGTAAAGTTCAAAATTTAGGTTTGAATTTTGAAGGTAGATATTATTATAAGCGATTTTTATCAGCTGGAGGTACTTTAACCTACCAAAGTCTTATTAACAAAGAGTTGTATACGAATTATGGAGATAAACAATTGTCTGCCACTTATAATGACCGTGTGCCTAACCAGCCTTATCTATATGGCAATGGAGAAATTGAAGCTCGCTTTCAGGGTATTCAAGAGCCAACAGATTTATTGACTATAGGCTACAATTTAAATTATGTACACTCCTTTTATAGAGAATGGCCTAGTCTAGGAGATGTCAATACTAAACACACCATCGAAGGCCAGCTATCTCATGATTTTACAGCGTCCTATGCAATGAAAAGTGGACGTTATAATATCGCGTTGGAGGCAAGAAATTTCACGAATCAGCGTCTGTACGATAATTATAGTCTACAGAAACCAGGGCGCAGTTTTGGTGTAAAGCTTCGATACTTTTTTATGTAATCTAATAAATAATTGAAATTGATAAATTATAATATGATGAGTTCTAAAAACAATGTATTCAAAAGTGCTATTGCATTACTGTTGTGTGGTAGCATAATTAGCTGTTCAGACAAGAAAGTTTTTGATGATGAGCGTGAGTCTAACGATATCGAGTTCTTTATTTCAGCTTCTGAAAATGAAACTGCTAGCTACTTGTTAGCTGTGCCAGATATCACGGCAAAAGAAAAGTTAACTATTAAAGGTAAAGGGATGGAATCTGATGCATATGGGTCTTGGCTATTTCCTACGCCTTATGTCGGTATTGGGCTACAATACCGAAAGGGAGATCCTGGTATAGGTATCGGTATAGCTTTAGGACCTAACGGTAAAATTATAAAAAGTGGTAGCGAGTTTCAGATCGTTTCAAGATTTACAACTTATGGTGTCTTTCAAGAAAAAGTATTATCTGTTGTTGAAGGGATAGTTCAGCGAGATGATAAAGGTAATATGGATAATACCAAGTTGTATTCTACATTCAATTTTATCGATCCAGCTAATAATAATGCGGTTACTACGATAACGAAAAGTACAACAAACTTAACTGGTAATGGTGAATATTCAATTCTATCAGGAGTAGTTCAATTTGGTGCTAATAACTTTTTAACAGCACTTGTTCCGAGACAATTTAAAGAGGGTTTAGATAGAGATGGAAAGCCTACATTAGTAATGAGTGATACTCAATATCCAGATTCGGTTTGGATCGCATCATTTGACAAAGACCTCAAGATGACAAAACTGTACGGAGATGATCGGATTAGTTATGCTGCAGGAAGACATCGCTCACAATTCTATAATACAATAGGTGCAGATGATGAGGGCAATCTTTATGCTTTCGCTCCCAGGAATGCAATTACTTCCAAGGCAAGTGGTGTTCTTAAAATCAATAAAGGTGCTTCAGAATTTGATAAGAATTATTATTGGAATCTTGATGAAGAGGTTGTGAAATCTGGTATATCAAGTAGTCCTTCTTTTAATAGAATACACCATGTTCAAGGAGATTACTTTATTGTTGAATACTTAATAAAGGGTACCAATCCTATTGAAAAAGATGTACCTAGCTCTAATGCACTCGCAATTGTCAATGTCCGTACAAAAGAGTTTAAATGGGTGAAAAATATCCCGGATTACAATTACTATCCTAAATTCCATACTCCAATTGCCGACGGTGGTAAGTTTTATGTACCAGTAAAAGAAGTGGATAAATTACCTGCAATCTATATTATTGACCCTGTCACAGGTCAAGCAACCAAAGGTTTAGAAGTAGATGCCAAAGATATTAATGGTATCGGCAAGCTTCGTAAAAAATAGGTAGTTCCTTAGTAAATGAATATTAATATGAAACGTCATTTTCTTATAGCCCTATTTTTAGCGGCTTGTTACTTCAATACATCTGCTCAAAAGGCAGTCACTTTCAAACATTCTAAAGGCGAAACGAAGGTTGCAGTAAATCCAAAAAAAGTGTTGATTATGGATTTGAGTGCACTGGAAACTTATTACGAATTGGGAATACCAGTTGCAGCAACGGTTGATCAAGTTCCAGAATATTTAAATGAATATAACGATACAAAGTATATAAGGGTTGGGAATGTTAAAACGCCAAATATGGAAGCGGTTGCTGCTCTGAAGCCTGACTTTATCATTACTGGAGGTCGAATGGGAAATTACTACGACTCTCTATCTATGGTCGCTCCCACGATTATCTTCGGCACAGACAATGCTGATTTTTGGGGTTCGTTTGAACAGAATGTACGTGATATTGCAAAATTACACGGTAAGGAAAAAATCGGAGAAGCAAAGTTACAAGCTTTACGGCAGAAAGCTGCTAAAGTGCAAGACAGAGCAAAAGCAGATCCTAAGAAAACGGTGTTAGCAATGCACATGGGCGGACGCTTGATGCCGAGCGGCCCTAATTCTCGTTTTGGATTCTTGTATGATGCCCTGGATTTAAAACCGGCGTATATACCAGATGCCGAAGCTTCAAATGCCCCTAGAGGTGGAGATCGTCCACAGGCTCCGAAATTGGCTGATATCAATCCCGATTACTTATTCGTTTTTGATCGTAACACGGGTATACAAGGCGTTATGCCTGACCCCGCCGATATTATCAATGATGATATCAAAGCGACCGAAGCTTATAAGAATAATAAGGTGTTTATCGTTCCTGGATGGATATGGTACCTTTCGGGGAGCGGCTTGACATCTGTTGATCAAAAGATAACAGATATCGGTGAGAAGCTTTATAATATAACATTTTAAAAAGAGCTAAATCACAATAACAAAGAAGCCCGCTTATAAGCGGGCTTCTTTGTTATTGTGCGTTTAAGAACATTGATTTCTTTAAAACCAATTCCCTAAAATAAGGGTCTTTTAAATCTTTGATAAAACGTATAGCTTCACCCGTTGATTTCATTTCCGGCCCTAATTGTTTGTCGACTTCAGGGAACTTTGAGAAAGAGAACACAGGCTCTTTGATCGCCCAGCCTTCAAGTTTGCGCTCGATGGTAAAATCTTTCAATTTGTTTGCCCCCAACATAACTTTAGTTGCAATGTTGATATAAGGTACATCATATGCTTTTGCAATAAATGGAACGGTACGTGATGCACGAGGATTGGCCTCGATAACATATACATTTTCTCCTTTTATGGCAAACTGTATGTTTAAAAGCCCTCTTACATTTAGCGCTTTCGCTAACTTGATCGAATAGGCTTCCATCTTGTCTTGTACCGCTTGCGAAAGTTCAAAAGGAGGTAACACTGCATAGGAGTCTCCAGAGTGAATACCTGCAGGTTCGATATGTTCCATCATACCGATGATGTGCACATCTTCACCATCAGAGATAGAATCTGACTCTGCTTCTTCAGCACGATCTAAGAAGTGGTCAATTAATATTTGATTTCCTGGAAGGTTTTTAAGTAGATTAACCACTGCCTTTTCTAAGTCTTCGTCATTGATGACGATACTCATTCCTTGACCGCCCAATACGTAAGAAGGACGGACCAACACAGGGTACCCTACTTCATTTGCTACTTTGATTGCTTCTTCCGCAGAGGTTGCAACACCGTATTTAGGGTAAGGTATGTCGAGCTCTTTTAATAGATCAGAGAAACGACCACGGTCTTCGGCTAGATCCATGTCTTGGAAAGAAGTACCTATGATTTTGACGCCAAGTTTTTCTAGGCGCTCAGCCATTTTTAACGCTGTCTGACCACCTAACTGTACAATTACACCTTCTGGTTTTTCTAACTCGATAATTTCGCGAACGTGTTCCCAGAATACAGGCTCGAAGTATAGTTTATCAGCCATGTTGAAATCTGTTGATACAGTCTCCGGATTACAGTTGACCATAATAGATTCGTATCCACATTCTTTGGCTGCCAATAATCCGTGTACACATGAGTAATCAAATTCGATACCTTGACCGATACGGTTAGGGCCAGAACCCAGCACAATGATTTTCTTTTTGTCCGATGCGATTGATTCATTCTCATCTTCAAAAGTGGAATAATAGTAAGGGGTATGTGCAGGGAACTCAGCTGCGCATGTATCTACCATTTTATAAACACGGTTGATACCGAGTTCTTTACGGCGTGCATATACCTCGTCTTCAGTTACGTTGCCCAATAACCAAGAAATCTGTTCATCAGAATAACCTTTTTGTTTCAAGGTCATGAAGAAGTCACGAGGGATATTGGACAGTTGGTAACGACGTAATTCTTGTTCCAATTGTACTAATTCCTGAATCTGAACTAAAAACCATTTGTCTATTTGAGTCGCCTTACGGATAGATTCTAAAGGTACGCCAAGTTCGAAGGCATCTTTGATATGGAAAAGGCGGTCGGCACTTGGGTGTTCTAGACTATACATAATTTCGTCTAGATTACGTAGTTGTTTGCCATCTGCTCCCAGTCCGGCACGGCCAGTCTCCAGGGATTGCGCAGCCTTTTGTAGGGCTTCGATAAAGGTACGACCAATAGCCATAACCTCTCCGACAGCTTTCATCTGAAGGCCAAGTTCTTTATTTGCTCCTTTAAATTTATCAAAGTTAAAACGTGGAACCTTGACAATAACATAGTCTAATGTAGGTTCGAAATAAGCTGAAGTATTTTGTGTAATCTGATTTTGTAATTCATCTAGATTATAACCGATAGCTAGTTTTGCAGCGATTTTAGCGATAGGGTAGCCAGTGGCTTTAGACGCTAATGCTGAAGAGCGGGATACACGTGGGTTAATTTCTATCGCAATGATGTCTTCATTCTCTGGATTTACCGAGAACTGAACATTACATCCGCCTGCAAATGTTCCTATCGAGCGCATCATCTTAATAGCTTGATTACGCATATCTTGGTAACACTTGTCTGATAATGTCATACCTGGAGCTACGGTGATCGAGTCACCGGTATGTATCCCCATCGGATCAAAGTTTTCTATTGTACAGATGATAATTACATTATCATTTGTATCACGTAGCAATTCCAATTCGAATTCTTTCCATCCCAATACAGCTTGTTCTACCAATACTTCATGCGTAGGAGATGCATGCAATCCTCTATTTAATGCAGCGTCAAAGTCTTCTTTTTTGTGTACAAATCCCCCCCCGGTACCAGCTAGCGTATAGGATGGACGTATTACCAAAGGGAAACCAATCTCCTGGGCAGCTTCCTTCCCTTCAAGGAAAGAATTTGCTATTTTTGAAGGAGCGACGCCTACACCGATGTCAATCATCAATTGACGGAATTCCTCACGGTTTTCTGTCTTCTCAATGGCTGCTACATCAACTCCGATTACTTGAACATTATATTTTTCCCAAAGACCTATGTTAGACGCTTCGATACATAGATTTAAAGCAGTCTGTCCGCCCATGGTTGGCAGTACAGCGTCAATTTTCTGCTCTTTTAGGATTTGCTCAATGCTCTCGCAAGTTAGAGGTAATAGATAGATGTGGTCAGCTACAACCTTATCGGTCATAATTGTCGCAGGGTTGGAATTAATTATGGAAACTGTGATGCCTTCTTCTTTCAAAGATAAAGCAGCTTGGGATCCAGAATAATCAAATTCACACGCTTGGCCGATAACAATAGGACCAGAACCTATGATTAAAACAGAGTTAATTGAGGTGTTTCTAGGCATTATTTATTAGATCAAAAAATTAAAATACGAACTTATTGCTGTTAACAAAGCTGCGAAAATGCCTTTGAAGAGAAGAGTATTCCGACTGCTTTGTCGGAGTGCAAAGTTATATTTAATTTTTGATATAGACAAAAATGTTTTGTTAAACTTACTACCCTATAAAAAGGGTTTTTTGAAATTTCTGTCGAAATGGTACATTATTTGCTTTATATTCGGCAATAATTTTAAAAATAACTATAAATACAACTTTATGAAAAAATTTACTTTAGCATTGGTAGCGTTATTAGTAGCTGGAGCTTCTCAGGCTCAGGATTACAAGAACTCTATCGGTATCCGTTTAGGTTCTGGTTACTACGATGTAATCTCTGCGTCTTTTAAGACATTTATTAAGCAACCTGCTGCTTTGGAATTTAATTTAGGTTTTGATTCTGATAAATTCGCTGGAAAAAGTTTTACAAATTTAGCACTTTCTGGTGCTTACCAACATCATTTCCCTATCGGAAATATCGATGGATTCAAATGGTTTGTAGGTGGTGGTGCAGTATTGTCCAATACTTTCTCAAATATTGACGAGGTTAAGGGATTTAGTGCAGGTATCTTCCCTACAGGTGGTGTTGATTACAAGTTGAAAAGCGCTCCTTTCGCATTTTCGGCGGATATCAGACCTACTATTCATGTTGTAAATGGTGCAGGACACTATAACGGTTTCTACGCTAATGGTGGTGTAACAGCTCGTTATACTTTCTAAGCGAAAAGAACGATAATAAAAAAGGGACTGCAATCTGCAGTCCCTTTTTATTTACATAAGATTTACTTCTTCAGGTGTAGATCAAAATACTTTGCGATTTTATCATACATATGGATTCTATCTCTGCCACCTACGTTATGCTCATGAGTAGGGTAGAGGAAATAGTCTACCTGTTTTCCTGCTTTTATACACTGTTCTACAAAATCCATGCTGTGCTGCTGTACGACTACAGGATCCTGAGCTCCATGAATTATCAAAAGGTGTCCGTTTAGTTTGCTCGCTTTGTTCAATAGCGAAGTCTTTTTGTATCCTTCGGGATTTTCCTGCGGAGTGTCCATGTAACGCTCGCCATACATTGCTTCGTAATATTTCCAGTCCATCACCGGGCCTCCTGCTACTGCAGCTTTGAATATGTCATTGTGTTTGGTCATTAGAGATGTTGTCATATACCCTCCATAGCTCCATCCGAATATTCCCAAGTTGTCGCTGTCAACATACGGAAGCGATTTAAGGTAATCTATCCCTACTATTTGGTCTGCCATTTCAGCTTCCCCTAGATTGCGGTGTGTTATACGAGTGAAATCCCTGCCGCGTGCATCCGATCCTCGATTGTCTAACGTAAATACAAGGTATCCGTTTTGTGCCATGTACATATCAAAGTAGCCTACTCCTCCCAGCCATCTGTCTGTAACAAGTTGGGCGTGTGATCCTCCGTACAGATAAAGCATAACTGGGTACTTTTTGGAAGCGTCGAAGTTAGTTGGATATGTAATTCGTGCATTTAGAGGTGTTTTTCCATCAGGAGAGATGAATGATTTGAACTCTATTTTAGGCAGATCAATTTGATCTACAAATGGATTTTCTGCAGTTAAGATACTTATCGCTTTATTGTCTTTTTTATTTATGATTTGTATATGGTTGGGGGTACTGAGGTTGCTATATTGATCTAGGATAAAATTGCCATTGTCGCTGACCGAAGCATTGTGGGTACCGTTAATTTTCGTTAGCTGGATAGTTTTTCCACTTTTAAGCTCTACTTCAAAAAGATGACGTTCCATTCCGTTGTTGGTAGCGCCTATATAGTATGCTTTGGTTCCTTTGTTGTCAAATCCTTGAAAGTCGATAACGATTACATCCTTGTAACCTAAATTACGGACTAGATTCCCTTCTGTGTCATATAGATAGAGTTGGTTGTAGCCATCTTTATCTGTCTGATGAAGAAATTGTTTTGTATTTGAGGTGAAGATTAGGGGATGTTGAGGTTCTACCCAGGAATTGGACTTCTCTTCAAAGAGTGTTTTGACGAATGCTCCTGTTGTTGCATTGTATTTGTTTAACTTAAGGTGATCCTGTCCTCGGTTTAGCACTCCTACGTAGATATACTCATTGTTAGGATCCCATGTGACCATTGTCAAATATTGTTCCTTTGGAGCACCTGTTTGTAAAGTTACATATTGTCCCGTTTGCGTATTGAAAATATTCAAAGTGACTTCTTCACTTTTCATTCCAGCCATCGGGTAGCGTAGGTTTTTGATGCTCGCCACACGGGTGTCCCATTGAGGTAGCGGGTATTTGCTTACCATGGTTTCGTCCTTCTTGTAATAAAGTAGTTTATGACTGTCTGGTGACCACCACATTCCCTTCTTGATGCCAAATTCTTGACGATGCGTGTTGTCGCTACCATTCACTATACCATCGACAGTGTCTTTTGTTACTTGGATTTTATTTCCTGTAGCGGTGGTGATTTCTATATTGTTATCTATAAGATAGGCCGTATGGGTGTTTGATGTGCTATATTCAGGATTTGCTGCGGTAGTGGGTATAATGGAATTTATTTTGATATTTTTCTTTGTCACATCGTATGAAACCCCGTAGCTATTTTTTTGTCCAGCGGCTACAAAGCTTAGCGTGTTTGAGTCGATCCATTGATATTGTGTGGGAAATGTTCGAAGTGCAAACTGCTCATCGGGGATTGTTGCCGTTAATGCCGTTTGTAAGTCTCCTACAGATATTAGCTGCTTATCTTGCCAATTGTCTTTCAGCTTGCGTATGATAAGGTTTTGATAGGAACCATCCAAGTGTGAAAGAGCGTCTTCTCCTTTGATCCACTGTTGACCGTACAAATTTTTTGGTGAGAATTTGCTAGGGCCAAATACCGTTTCTTCTATAGTAAAACTGCGTTGGCCATAAGCGTACGTAGACCCCAATAAAAGTAATAACAATAATTTTTTCATCTTTTTTTTATTTGCTTTTTCAGATGGAATTGTAAATAATTGTTGTGTTCCATCTTCGAGATGATTATCGAGGATAGAGGAATCCTGTTTGATTCGCTCTCCCCAAAATGATATGTCTCTCGGCGAAAATAGGTAATTGTGATAATATATCCGCTAACGTCAAAAATGTTTTACATGTCTTTTATTTGTGGAGATTTGGTCATTTCTCCTTTGGGTTTCATTTGTTATCGGAAAATCTATGCTGATTTTCCGATATTCATTTAAAATTTATGTATTTTTAATGTTATGATTACACAAAAGGTCTCCTTGCGCGAAGTGCGATTTTATTCGCCAATTGGTTTTTATGAAGAAGAGCAGGTTGTTGGAAATGAATTTTATGTAAATGTGGATGTGTGTTTCCCGTTTGAAAATTCGGATGCTGAAAATTTAAAGAATACGATAAATTATGAAGAAATCTATCAGATTCTATTGGAAGTGATGAGTCCAAAGCGCAAATTGTTAGAATCGGCGCTAGAAGATATGTTGGATCTAATACTAAAGAAGTATTCGTTTGCACAGAAAGTTTATGTCTCCATTAGAAAGATTAATCCTGCTTTTGGGGGAGATTTGGCAAACTCTGAAGTTTCCCTGTTGTTTGAAAAATAAAACTATTAAAGAGTAAATCATTTGCTGTAGTGACATAATGTCTCTTTTGTTCGTGTGTTAGTGTCAATATGTCTTGTTTTTGTTTTTGGTACTTTTGTTGAAATAAACTGTTCGTATAAGTTTAACACAAATAAAAAACAAAATAATTGGAGGATAAGAAAATGGCATTAATTAAATTCCCTACTAAAACAGTAAATACGGACAGTGTAAATCCGTTTGTTAATAGTGTTTTTGATAACCTATTTAACGATTCATTTATTTCAGACCGCTTGGTGACACGTGTCCCTGCTGTAAATATTACAGAAACTGCTGAAGCTTTTGCTATAGAATTGGCTGCTCCTGGATTACAGAAATCTGATTTTAAGATCAACGTTGATAAAAACATCATTTCAATTGGTGTTGATAAATCAGACGAAGCAGAGGTTGACGAGAAGCTTTACAGTAAGAAAGAATATAGCTACACTTCATTCACTCGGTCTTTTACCTTACCAGAGACTATAGATTACAGTAATATTGATGCTTCTTATACTGATGGTATATTGCAGGTGAAAATCGGAAAGAAGGAGGAAGCTATTGTTGCAAAGCGTCTGATTGAGGTTAAGTAAATCTCTGTTTAATAAGAAATATAAAAAGAGCTCCTGTACAAGGAGCTCTTTCTTTTATGCTATTTGTTGTTTGGTTTTTGAAAAAAAATTGCAGTATTAAATATAATACCTTATCTTTGCCGTTCATTAAATAATTAACATTTTAATAAATAACAATGTACGCAATAGTAAATATAGCAGGGCAGCAATTTAAGGTTGCAAAAGACCAATATCTTTTTGTACACCGTTTACAAGGAGACGAAGGCGCTAGTATTGAATTTGACAATGTATTGTTGGCCGAGAACGGTGGTAAATTCACTGTAGGTACTCCAAGTATCTCAGGAGCTAAAGTTTCAGCTACGATTTTGTCTCATTTGAAAGGTGATAAAGTAATCGTTTTCAAGAAAAAACGTCGTAAAGGGTACAAAAAGAAAAACGGTCACCGTCAACAATTCACTAAAATCCAGATTACTGGTATCAGTTTATAATCGAATTTTTAATCCTGACGCAAGTCATAAATTAAGATAAAGAAATGGCACATAAAAAAGGTGCGGGTAGTTCCAAGAACGGCCGTGAGTCACATAGTAAGAGATTAGGCATCAAGATTTTCGGTGGTCAGAAAGCTATCGCTGGTAACATTATCGTTCGCCAACGTGGTACTGTACACAATCCAGATGCTAACGTAGGTGTTGGTAAAGATCACACTTTATTCGCTCTAGTTGACGGAACAGTTGTTTTCCGTAAAAAAGCAAATAACAAATCTTATGTTTCAGTAGTTCCTGCTGAACAAAACTAAGGTTTAGTTTAATCCTATTTAAAAGCCGCTAAGTACTCCTTGGCGGCTTTTTTTTCTACAAGTGTCTATTTTTAAATGGCCATCAAGAACTTTCATATCTGTTGGTGATTCAAAGGAATCATGAAAGTTTTTTCTGAAAGTGTTTTGTTTTCAATGGACATAACGAACCCTCGAGACATTTTCATAGCTATTTAGGGTGTTATTACAAGAGGGTTTGTTTTTACTATAGAACATATTGATGAAAACTTTCAATGATTTAAAAATCAGCTCGCCTATATTGGCCGCTGTAGAGGCGCTTGGGTATCAGAATCCGACACCTATCCAAGAGCAAGCTATTCCTGAGGTGCTTAAAGGAAGGGATCTGTTAGGGTGTGCACAGACAGGTACAGGTAAGACCGCGGCTTTTGCGATACCTATTTTGCAATTACTTAATAGTAATAGGCCTCAGGGGCTTAAGCGTGGTACCATTCGCTCATTAATTCTGACACCTACGCGCGAATTAGCTATACAGATTGGTGAATCTTTTAGTGATTACGGTAAGAATCTTAAATTGAGGCATACTGTTATTTTTGGAGGTGTCAACCAGTTCAGCCAGGTCAATGAAATTCGCCAAGGGGTAGACATTCTAATTGCAACTCCAGGTAGGCTTTTAGATTTAATGAATCAGCGTATCTTATCAATCAATCAGATCGAAATCTTTGTGTTGGATGAAGCCGATCGAATGTTGGACATGGGTTTTATACACGATGTGAAGCGAGTGTTGAATGTTATTCCCGACAAGCGTCAGACCCTATTTTTCTCAGCTACGATGCCTAAAGCAATACAGTCTTTGGCCGACAGTATCTTGACCGATCCTGTCAAAGTTGAGGTGACCCCCGAGTCTACGACTGCAGAAACCATTCAACAGACTTTATACTATATTGAAAAGGCTAATAAGCCGAAGGCATTGATGCATTTGTTGAAAAAAGAAGTAGATGATAATGTGTTAGTCTTTACACGTACTAAGCACGGTGCGGATCGATTAGTGAAGCTGCTGCATAGACAAGATATTTCAGCGGCTGCCATACATGGTAACAAATCTCAAAATGCTCGTCAGAATGCTTTAGAAGGGTTTAAGAAAAAGGAAATCCGTGTCTTAGTAGCTACTGATATTGCAGCTAGAGGTATTGATATCGATCTGTTGAAATATGTTATTAATTACGAAATTCCTAATATGCCGGATGCGTATGTGCATCGTATTGGCCGTTCAGGAAGGGCAGGAGCCGAAGGCTTTGCTATATCTCTCTGTGACGTGGAGGAAATTCCTTATATTAAAGATATACAGTTTACTATTGGTTTTGAACTTCCTGTTAAAGGAATAGAAGGTCTGAGTATGTCTCCTCAGTTTTTGGCTAAATCAACGTTAGAGGCGGGAAAAGGAAAGACAAAAGGTAAAGCCGAAAAACCTAAACCTGGAGCAAAACCTGACTATCGCCATAAAAAGAAGAAGCAGGCTTCTGGTAATGGAGGACAGTCTTTTAACAGAGGGAAAAGAAGAGACTCAGATAGTTCCACGAAACGATACTAATAAAAAAAAGGCAGATGAATAATCTGCCTTTTTTTATTAGTGGAGAATAACGGATTCGAACCGATGACCTCTTGCCTGCCAGGCAAGCGCTCTAGCCAACTGAGCTAATTCCCCATTTGCTGATGCAAAGATATAAAAATATTAATCTGTTGCAAGTAGGATTATACTTTTCCTGTTCAGGTAGAGTCTTTTTAGTTTATGTTCGACATCTTCGTGAGATGTATGCAATTTATTCCGTGCTTTGCAGCAGTTGTTTTTCATACAGCTCTGCATACTCACCATTAGCAGCCAATAGACTTCTGTGGTTTCCTTCCTCTATTATCTTTCCATTGTCGAGAACGATGATGTGGTCTGCATTTTTTATTGTCGAAATCCGATGTGCAATAAAAATAGTCGTCTTATTTTGCATGATAAGTCCTAGATTATGAAGAATTTCTTCCTCTGTCTTTGTGTCCACGGCAGAAAGACAATCATCAAATATCAGTAGTTGTGGGTCCTTGATTAATGCGCGGGCTATGGAGACCCTTTGCTTTTGTCCTCCTGATAGGGTAAGCCCCCGTTCGCCAATATGTGTTTGAAATCCTTTTTCAAATGCGGCTATATTATCGTAAACGGCGGCATCTTTGGCCGCTGCTTCCACTTTTTCGATAACGCATTCATTTAATCCAAATGCTATGTTATTGGCAATGGTATCCGAAAATAAGAATACCTGTTGGGGAACAAAGCCGATTTGATGCCTTAAACTGTTTAAATTTAAGTCTTTTATATTCTTGCCATCATATTTTATTTGCCCCTGATCCGCATCGTACATTCGTAATAAAAGATTAGCCAATGTGGATTTTCCAGAACCTGTTTTACCAATTATAGCCAAGGTTTGCCCTGCTTTGATATGGATATTGATGTCGCGAAGCGCTTGTATACCAGTTTCGGGATAAGTAAAGGAAAGGTTTTCTATTTGGATATCCCCTGTCAATTCCTCGCTGATGTTTCCGCTGATAATCTCTGGTTTTGTGTTTAAAAATTCATTAATTCTTTTTTGTGATGCAGCTGCGCGTTGAATCAATGACGTAACCCAGGCTAATGCCATAGCCGGAAAGGTTAGTTGGTTGACATACATGATGAATTCAGCTATATTTCCTGCGGTTATAGTCCCTTTGTCGACCTCTATACCGCCAATATAAACTGTGATTATCGTGCTGAATCCTACGAGGAATATAATCAAAGGGAAAAATATGGCTTGTACTTTGACAAGATCTAGCGATGTGTCGCGATAGATATTGCTTTCGTGTGCAAACTCAGCCATTTTTTGTTCTTCTCTGGCATATGTTTTTATCACGCGTATACCCGAGAAAGTCTCTTGTACAAAGGAGGATAGTTTTGATAGTTGTGCTTGGATTTTTGTACTACGTTTGTTGATGATCCGGTTGACCATCAGAATGATTAATGATATAATAGGGATAGGTAGTAATGCATAGGTTGCTAGGGTGGGATTCACATCGTACATAGCGTATATGATCATCACCGACAGCGTTACGGTATTGATCGCATACATGATGGCAGGGCCTAGATAATTACGGACCTGGTTGACATCTTCTGTAGCGCGATTCATTAGGTCTCCAGTATTATTCTTCCGGAAAAAAGAAAAGTCAAGCTCTTGATAGTGGTTATATATCTCGTTTTTTAGATCGTATTCGATATGTCTAGAAATGAGTATAATAGATTGCCGCATTAGGAACAAGAAGATTCCTCGAAGCAAAGCAAGTATCAGTACTAGGATACCAAAGAAAAGCAAACTACTTCCAAATACTTGGTAAATCAGACTTTGTTGATCAAACCCCTCATATAGTCTATAGAGATCTATGTTTTCTTTGACTAAATCAAACGCTTCTCGTATTACTTTAGCGGGTAATATCCCAAAATAATTAGAAATGATTACAAAAATAACACCTGGTATCAAGCGCCATTTGTATTTGTAGAAATATTTATTGAGGTAGGATAGTTCTTTCATGTTGCGTCTCTATTGCAAATGTAATGGTTTCGATTTAATATCTTTTGGGTGTTTCTCGCGAATTCGTCATATAATTCTGTAAAAGCGACATATTTCAATAAATAACAGATAAAACGAATTAATTTTTTATTTTTGTGAAGCTTTTTAGGATAGTTTTTGAATTATTTTTTTTGATATGCAAAACGCTTCGCTTTTCAATTTGATGGCTTCTTCAGAACATCAGAATCTGTTTTTTTGTAATGATCCATCGGTCGGTCTAAAGGCCATCATTGCTATACACGATACGACTTTAGGTCCGGCTATAGGGGGAGTTAGAATGCTACCCTATGAGTCCGAGGAAGAGGCTATCGAAGATGCATTGCGTCTATCTAAGGCTATTACATACAAGTCTTCCCTAGCGGGATTAAATCTTGGCGGAGGGTGTGCTGTTATTATCGGTAATAATCGTACCGAAAAATCAGAAGTTCTTATGCGTCGTTTTGGAAAGTTTGTCAAGGGCTTAAGCGGTAATTTTATTGCGTCGATCGATGTAGGTACTACGCAAAGAGATTTAGAATACATTCATGCTGAAACCGATTTTGTAGCCGGACTCCCTACTTCGATGAATGGAGGAGGAGATACGACCGTATTTGCTGCCCGTGGTGTTTTCTATGGTATCAAAGCCTCTATTAAAGAGCTTTATGGAGACGACTCCTTAGCGGGGCGTAAGATTGCGGTTCAAGGGGTGGGTTCTGTGGGAGAGCAGTTAGTATCTATGTTGCGTGCAGAGAATGCCCGCGTGTATGTATCCGACATGACTGAAGAACGTAAGATGAAAGTTGCTGCTAAATACAAAGCTGAACCTATACAGTATGCAACGAGCTATGAACTGGATGTGGATGTTTATGCACCATGTGCTTTAGGAGGTACGGTCAATCCGGATACTGTACCAAAGATGCGTTGTAAGATTATTGCAGGTTCGGCCAATAATCAGCTAAAAGATGAAGAACGTACTATAGAGCTGTTAAAAGAGCACAATATCTTATATACACCTGATTTTTTAATTAACTCAGGAGCGCTCATAAGCTGCTATTCCGAGTTGGAGGGATATGGTACGGATCGGACAGAGTCTTTGATCCGCAATATATACAGCGCTACGCGCCATGTATTACAAACGTCTAGAGAAGAAAATATGACTACATTCCAAGCTGCTAAACAATTAGCTGAGCAACGTATCGCTGATATGGCTAAGCTTAGAAAATAGTGTAGATTCTTAAATTATCGTTCTTATAAAATTATCGTTCTTATTACACTATGTTAAACAGAAGACACCTTAGGGTTAAGGTATTGCAGACGCTTTATGCGTACAGTTTATCTGAAGATAAACAGGTTAAAGATTTTGAAAAGGCTCTTTTCAAAAATGTGGAAGAGGTCAATGAGATGTACATCTGGACATTGAACCTATTGGATGAAGTGGCGGAGTACGTGGTGTTGGACCAGGAAAGTCGTGCAGCGAAGTTTCTGCCCACTGCAAAGGATAAGATGCTGACCGCTAAGTTGAATAGCAATACTTTCATTGAGTCGCTGCGTCAAAACAGGACTTATTTAGAGTTGGTTAAAAGGTATAAGGTGTCTTGGGGGTTCGATCCGGAGATTGTTCGCTCTATTTTTGCACAGCTTAAAGATTCCGAAGCATATTTAGAATATCTCGCATCAGAAGATCGCAGTATCAATGCCGAGAAGGATATTATTAAGTATATCTTCAAAAAAATTATTTTGAAGTCTGTAGATATCGAGCAGGTTTTTGAAGAAAAGTTTATAAACTGGTCCGTTGATAAGGAAGTTCTTCAAGCGATGGTTGCAAAGACTTTTAAAAACTTTAGTTCAGAGAATCCTGCACAAAATAAGCTTGCCGATCTGACACCAAGTTGGGATGAAGATGAAGAGTTTATCAGCGAATTGTTGAAAACTTCTATTCGTTACTCCGAAGAGTACCAAGAGCTAATCGCAGCTAAAACAAAAAATTGGGAAGCAGATCGTATTGCGTTAATGGATGTGTTATTGATGCGTATGGCTATCAGCGAGCTTATAAATTTCCCTTCTATACCAGTGAAAGTAACTATAAATGAATATATTGAATTGTCTAAGGCATTCAGTACAGCAAAGAGTAATACATTTATTAATGGTATTTTGGATAAGATTCTAGCCGACTTGACTAAGCAAGGGCGTATTCGCAAGGCGGGTAGAGGATTAAAAGATTAACTTATGATATTAAAAAAAACACTTTTGGCATTAACTGTTGTAGGATTGATGGTTGGCTGTGGTAGTCAAAACACAGACAATACCAATCAGAGTACAGATGGGCCTGAGACTACTGCTATCAAGGACACAACCGCTGCTCAGCAACAGGGTGTTATTCAATTTGAGGAGTCTGCATTTGATTTTGGTCAGGTGAAAGAAGGCGATGTTGTAGAACATATATTCAAATTTAAGAATACAGGAACCGCACCAGTTATATTGTCACAGGTTTCGGCATCGTGCGGTTGTACGACACCTGATTTTACGAAAGAACCTGTTTTGCCAGGAAAGATGGGAGAGATTAAAGTGAGCTTTAATAGCTTGGGCCAAGTAGGGACACAGCAGAAGATCATAACAGTCAGCTCGAATGCTGAAAATAGAGTTACTACAGTGCAGATAAAAGGAGTAGTCGAAAAATAGAATAATAATCAATAACTAAATAAATAATAATGATATCAACATTTTTTTTACAGGCTGCAGGTGGTGCAGGAGGTGGAATCATGAGCTTTTTACCAATGATTTTAATCGTTGTGGTATTTTATTTCTTCATGATCAGACCGCAAATGAAGAAGCAAAAAGACCATAAGAAATATATTCAGGAGCTAGACGTTAACTCTAAGATTGTTACTACAGCGGGTATACATGGACGTATCGTTGAAGTAAGTGAAGCTACCTTTTTGGTTGATGTTGGTTCTGGGGTTCGGATTCGTTTCGATAAGTCAGCGATATCTTTGGACGCATCACGTGCTGCTAATACAGAGGTGAAGAAGGACTAAGACAAGCCGATTTTGCGTTTATAAGACTTTAAGGGCTACAGTATAATGTAGCCCTTTTTCTTTGAATTGATGCTTCTTGTAGGAACTGCATTGGGGTTTTATTAACTTTGTGTCGATAAGCGATCCATTTGATAAGAATAGATTAGTGTTGCTCAGTCCCGATCATGTACAATGAAGGGAAAAATAATGGTCCGAATAAAAGATAACTTGTCGTATATGAAACAACGGAGATTTAATAAAATACAGCGTCGCAAGATTTCAATTTTTCTGCGATGTCTTATTATCTCTTTTATGGCCTGGATGTTGATCGCAGTTTCGAATAAGTATACATTTAGCATTAAGGCCGGGATAGAGTACGTCAATATACCAGAAAAAAGGGCATTTCATCCTTTGCAATCCGATACTGTCAGTGTAAGAATTAAGATGAGTGGCTGGAATGTACTGCTCTCTCGCCTAAATCCAGATACGGCTAATATTCAAGTAGACCTTAGCAGTTTGAGTACTAGAAACTATATTGTTTTTTCCAATCAAATAGGGTTTATAAACAGGCAGTTTCCAATAGACAAACAGGTTATCAGTGTAGGTCCTGATACTTTATATTTCGACTTTTCTAAACAGACGCAACGAAAAGTCCCCGTTCGGGTACCGATGCATATAGGTTTCAAGAAGCAATACGGCGTTATCGGCGCTACTCGTACCAATCCGGAGTATGTGACCATCACGGGACCATTAGAAGATGTAGCGAATATAGAATATTTAGAGACGGATAGCGTATTTGGTACGCAAGTGCATACGGATATTAGAACTGTCTCCAATATTAACAGAAAGCAACGTACGAATGTCACTATCTATCCGACTTTTGCTGAAGTGACTATACCTATTGGTGAGTTGACAGAAAAAATTATCGAAATTCCCATTAAGGTGGAAAATGAAAGACGGTATACATCGGTTAGGACGATTCCGAGCAAAGTGACCCTTACTACGTTGGTTTCTTTAAAAGATTTCAGTAAGTGGACCGCTCGGGATTTTGAGGCAATTGTAGATTTAGAAAATTGGGAAGAGAATGGTGTGAAGAGTTTGCCCATTCTTTTGACCAAGGTGCCGGATTATGTCAAAGTAATAAAGATAGAACCTCAAAACGTAGATTTTTTTGTTCGTAAATGATAGGTATGGGAATAAAAGTCGGTATAACAGGTGGGATCGGTTCGGGAAAGAGTTACGTGGCCCGTATATTTAAGACCATGGGAATTTCTTTTTATGATGCGGATCAGGAAGCGAAATTGCTGATGAGTGACGATTTAGAAATTCGAAACGGATTGCTCGCAGCTTTTGGCCCCGAGGTCTACCAGCAAGATGGCGCATTAGATAGAAAGTGGTTAGCTTTACAAGTCTTTGAGGATCGCGAAAAGTTACACGTTCTGAATGCTATCGTACACCCCGTGGTGATAAAACACGGGAGGGCATGGGCTGAAAGACAGACAGCACCTTATAGTTTGAAAGAAGCTGCTCTACTTGTGGAGAGCGGGTCTTACAAGGAACTGGATTGTCTTATTCTAGTATCAGCTCCCGAAGAGGTACGTATAGATCGTGTTATGAAGCGCGATGATGTATCGCGGGAAGAGGTGATCAAGCGTATAGATAAGCAAATGCCTGAAGCCGAAAAAGAAAAGCACGCTCAGTTCATTATAATAAACGATGGGGTCAAGCCCTTACTGCCACAAGTATTACAAATACATAATCAGATTTTAGAAAGAGAATGGTCGAAATAATTGACGATTTTTTAGTGGAAACCGCTTTAGGATATTATTGTCGGTATGGAGATTTTTATATCGATCCCAAGCAACCCGTGCAGCGGGCTGTAATTTCTCATGCACATGGAGATCATGCTGTTCCCGGCAATATGCAGGTCTATTGCACAGCTGCCACAGCAGCATTTATGCAGTATCGTTTTGCGCGGCAGAAGGCATCAGTCTATGAGGTGAAAGAATTTAATGTTAGTTTCGATTTAGGTGGCGTAGAGATCACCTTTATTGCAGCAGGACATATATTGGGCTCAGCTCAGATATTGATGGTCTTCAAAGGGGTAAGATATCTTTATACAGGTGATTATAAGTTACAAGAAGATGCTACCTGCGAACCAATTTCCTATGTCAAGACTGATGTCTTGATTACGGAGACCACCTTCGCTGATCCCAGTGTCATTCATCCAGATCCTGTAGCAGAGATCAAGAAGTTGGGAGAACAGCCTGCACATATTATGCTCGGTTGTTATGCTCTGGGAAAGTCGCAACGGCTGACACATCTTCTCAATACCTATTGTCCCAATAAAACGGTTTTTTTACATCACAGTATGCTTCCCCTACATCGTATATATGACGATTTAGGCTTTGTTAAGCTAAAGTATGAACCTTATCAAAGAAAGGCCTTGAAAGAAGGAAAAGACAAGGTGTATTTGGTGCCACCTATGACTTTCAATCATTACATCAGGGCCAAGAATGTAATTCGTGTTTTTGCTTCAGGATGGAAGCGTTTGCAGCATCACAATGATCTATCACTTTATATATCTGATCATATAGATTGGTCTGACCTCTTGTCTTATATTGGGCGGGTAGAACCGACAGAGATATGGACAGTGCATGGAGATGGTCTTCACCTTAGAACATTCTACAAGGATAAGATGAATGTTCGTAATATTTTGAGAAAAATCTAGACAAATAGATTTTTCTCAAACAAAAAAAGATCATCTTATTCAGATGATCTTTTTTTGTGGTGCCAGCTGGATTCGAACCAGCGACACAAGGATTTTCAGTCCTTTGCTCTACCGACTGAGCTATGGCACCTTACCAAGTTTTTAATTTGAATCTGTTACTTGTCAGATTTTGGGTGGTGCCAGCTGGATTCGAACCAGCGACACAAGGATTTTCAGTCCTTTGCTCTACCGACTGAGCTATGGCACCTTTTTTTGCAATCCGTTTTACCGTTCTTGCGATGCAAATATAGCTTCTCTTTTTGAATTCTAAAACATTTATAGGAAAAAAAACACGATATATCTACAAATGGTTGATTCTGATTAAGATAAAATTACATGAAATAAACACGAGGATAAATGATTTTAGGGTATCTTTGCACTTTATTAAAATAGTATGAGTAAAAGAGGAAGAGTATTGGTTGCAATGAGCGGGGGCGTGGATAGTTCTGTAGCTGCCGTTATGTTGCATGAGCAAGGTTATGAAGTGATCGGAATAACGATGAAGACATGGGACTACGCAAGTTCTGGTGGTTCATCAAAAGAGACGGGATGTTGTAGCTTAGACAGTATCAATGATGCTCGATCTCTTGCTGTTAACTACGGTTTTCCACACTTTATCTTGGATATACGCAATGAATTTGGTGATTACGTAATCGATAATTTTGTTGACGAATATATAGCTGGACGTACGCCCAATCCTTGTGTACTATGCAATACACATATCAAGTGGGAAGCGCTTATCAAACGTGCCAACAAATTAGATTGTGAGTTTATTGCTACAGGACACTATGCAAATATCCGCCTGCACGATAATGGGCGACATGTAATTTCGAAGGGACTCGACGAACATAAAGATCAGTCTTACGTATTATGGGGGGTTACGCAGGAGAACCTAGCAAGAACGCAGTTCCCATTAGGTAGCTTCCGAAAATCCGAAATCAAGCAAATGGCCTATGATATGGGCCAAAAAGAATTGGCTAACAAGTCAGAGAGCTATGAGATATGCTTTGTTCCAAATAACGATTATAGAGAGTTTCTAAGGCATAGAAGACCATCATTGGATCAAGAGATAGGTCCTGGTAATTTTCTCCTCTCTGATGGTACTGTAGTAGGGCAGCACATAGGTTATCCGTATTTCACGATTGGACAGCGCAAGGGATTAGGGATTGCTTTGGGGAAACCTATGTTTGTTATCGAGATTCTTCCGGAGAGTAATTCAGTAGTTTTGGGAGAGGAGCATGAGTTAGAGCGTACGCAAGCCTTGGTAAGAAATATTAATTTGGTCAAATATGCCTCTTTAGACGAACCATTGGAGGCGGTGACAAAAATTAGGTATAAAGATGCTGGAGCTCTATCCACATTGACACAACGGGGCGATATCATGGAGGTTGATTTTCCGCACGCGGTCAAGGGAATTGCCCCAGGACAATCTGCTGTTTTCTATGAAGGGAATGATCTTCTAGGAGGAGGCTTCTTAATGAAATAAGCTTTAGAATTTCTAAAGCTTACTTTCTTTTTTAACCTTTCTTTTGACCACCTGGCTTACCGCCTGTTTGGTTTCATATTGTCGTTCCAGGTATTTGATTATTTCTCCAGCAATATCTTTGTTTGTTGCTTTTTCTATGCCTTCTAGTCCAGGCGAAGAGTTTACTTCTAGAATAAGCGGGCCTCGCGTAGACGGGAGCATATCCACGCCTGCTACTGTGAGTCCCATTGCTCGAGCCGCCGCTACAGCTGTTTCACGTTCTTTTCGAGTCAGCTTTACAATTTCGGCAGTTCCACCTCGGTGCAGGTTGGATCTGAATTCTCCCTCTTTAGCTGTTCTCTTCATAGCTCCCACCACTTTGCCGTCAACAACAAATGCTCGTATATCCGTTCCTTTTGCTTCTTTAATGTATTCTTGAATCAGGATATTGTTGCCCAATCCATAGAAGGCCTCGATTACTGATGAGGCTGCTTTTTTTGTTTCAGCCAAGACTACACCTATTCCTTGTGTTCCTTCCAGCAGTTTGATAACTAGAGGAGCACCTCCCACCATATTGATGAGATCATCGACATCTGATGTCGTTCTTGCAAATCCTGTAATAGGCAGCCCGAGTCCTGCACCAGAGAGTATCTGCATACATCGCAGTTTGTCGCGTGAGCGGGTGATGGCTTGGCTTGGGTTTGCTGAGATGACATCCATCACTTCAAACTGTCTTACGATAGCTGAACCATAAAATGTGACTGAAGCACCGATACGCGGTATGATAGCATCGATATCTGTTATGTTTTCGCCTCTATAATGTATGCTGGGTTTTCCTTGTTGTATTCCTACATAGCATTTGCTATGATCCATTACAATGCACTCGTGTCCCTTAGATAGGGCTGCTTCAACTAAGCGTTGGGTAGAGTATAGATTTTTATTAGTAGATAGTATTGCTATTTTCACGAATGCGCGTATTTAAATATAAAACAAATGGGTAGGGTAAAAGGTTTGATTAAAAGCTGTTTCTAGCGAGCCTTTTTTTGGAAACATCCACGAGAAATTTGCCGCTGATAAAGTTTCTTCCCAGTAGCATAGGGTAAGACATAGAGGAACGATCCCTCAAAGACAATTTAATGTCGAAGAGCTGGTCGAACATTCGGACTTTGGTAAGAAATATATAACGCGTTTCTGTCTGTCCAAAGGAGCTTTTCACGACGCGCTCCCGATGTATAGGAAATGTCAAAGTTAAAATCTCTTCCTCCTCTAGGTGAGGCTTGATATGGCAGGTAATAAATCGGTGTCCATCCTTTTCTATGATTTCGAAGTCTTCACAGTGCAACACCGAGGTTTCTGCCCCGGTGTCAATCTTTGACTCAATATTGTACATTCCCAATTCTGGAAGATCTACAATTTCATGTCTGCCTATGATCAGCTTTTCTTTCACGCGTATCTTATTCGTAAATAAAGGTACCATAGGGAGAGCTGACAGTCACCTGCTTTTTATCGCTAGCTTCTACTCTTCCTATAATTTGCGCTGGTATGCCAAAGGATGTTGAAATCTGAATAATATCCTGTGCTATCTCCGCAGGAACATATAGTTCCATACGGTGTCCCATATTAAATACTTTGTACATTTCCTGCCAGTCTGTGTTAGACTCTTTCTGTATGAGATCGAATAGTGGTGGAATTGGGAAAAGGTTATCTTTTATAACATGGACATTGTCTACAAAATGAAGTACTTTTGTTTGTGCCCCACCTGAGCAGTGCACCATGCCGTCTATTTGTTTACGGTATTTGTCCAATATTACTTTTATAACGGGAGCATAGGTTCGTGTAGCAGAAAGAACTAGCTTTCCTGCTGTTACCTCTTCCCCCGTTTCTACTGTTATCATGTCTGTAAGAGCTTTTCCCCCCGAAAATATCAAGTCATAAGGCACGGCTGGATCAAAGCTTTCTGGATACTTCTCGGCCACATATTTGCTGAATACATCATGGCGAGCAGATGTAAGCCCGTTCGATCCCATTCCGCCATTGTACTCGGACTCGTAGGTTGCTTTACCATAAGAGGCTAGGCCTACTATGACATTGCCTTCTTTAATATTATGATTAGAGATTACATCTTCCCGTTTCATACGGCAGGTCACCGTACTGTCTACAATAATGGTGCGTACCAAATCGCCGACATCTGCAGTCTCACCTCCAGTAGAATATATGCCTATTCCAAGATCACGCAGGTTAGCGAGAATTTCTTCCGTTCCGTTGATGATTTCGGCAATGACTTCTCCTGGGATATTGTTTTTATTACGTCCAATAGTCGAAGATAAGATGATATTATCGATAGCTCCTACACAAAGTAAGTCATCTAGGTTCATGATGATAGCATCTTGAGCGATACCTTTCCATACCGATATATCACCAGTCTCTTTCCAGTAGACATAAGCGAGCGAAGACTTTGTACCAGCGCCATCTGCATGCATGATATTACACCACTCTGCATCTCCTCCCAAAATATCAGGAATAATCTTGCAGAAAGCTTGTGGGTATAAGCCCTTGTCTATATTCTTTATAGCGTTGTGTACGTCCTCTTTCCCTGCGGACACACCTCTTTGGTTGTATTTTAAGTCTGACATCTTGCCACAAAAATAAACATTGCTTATGATTATAACTAAAGTTTTTGCGTAACTATTTGTTTTTTGCGTTTAGGCTATGAAACATCCTCTAGATTACAAAGCAGTCCTTTATCTAATCTTTGTTTTTTAAGACCGACCAATGTCCTACGAGTTCTGGTAATGAATACTGTGCATTAGCGGGACTCGTGCTGGGAAGTACCTCGTATTGGACACTATCTAGCTTTTTAAAGTATTGTTCGTATAGGGATGCTGCTTTTTTGCCATTAAAGAATACGCGTCTTATGCTCGGGATATCCATCAATAGTCCTGGGATATCATTGGGAACTACTTGGCTTATTGCGGTGTCCATGCTCCCCGGACGTAATGCCGAATGACATACATCCCATAAAGCGATATGATGTTTATGGAGCAGTTCAAGACGATTGTTATAGACAATACTTGGAGCGGTGTCAAATAGTTGAAAGAGAACCTTCCAAAAGCGATTTTGAGGGTGTGCATAATACTGTGATTCGGCTAATGACACATCACCAGGTAGCGATCCCAAAATCAAAATTTCAGCATGTGGGGGACGTATAGGTGAAAATGAACTTTTGTGCATAGCTGTATTTAGAAACTCTTACTGTGCTTCCATTTCGAAAACTGAATCAATTTTCCAATTGGTTTTATCTTTTGAAGCAGAGACGGCAAGACGATCACAGCGTTCATTAAGAGGGTGTCCGGCATGACCTTTTACCCATACTAGTTTTATATCATGGATCTTATAAGATTGCATAAGGCGAAGCCACAGATCTTTATTTTTCTTGCCTTCGAACCCCTTTTTAATCCATCCAAATACCCATTTTTTATCTATAGCATCAATAACATATTTGGAGTCCGAAAAGACTGTTACTTTTTGTTTGATGTTTTTGAGCGCCTCTAGGCCAATGATTACAGCCATAAGCTCCATACGGTTGTTTGTTGTTTTTCGAAAACCTCCCGAGAATTCTTTCTCAATTAGTTTGCCCTGAAACTCTGGATTACTGCCGTTATAGATTGTTCGTAGTATTGTGCCATAGCCTCCAGGTCCAGGGTTGCCGCTAGAAGCACCGTCTGTGTAAAGTTCTATCATCGTCGCAAAAATACATTTATTAGGTGGACTTCAAAGGACGAGGTGTTTAATTTGTTGAGTCTTCCATCGTATAGATATTTCATAAGCATAGCATATCCTGAATAGAAAATGCTATGCTCCTAGAGTCGGTCTATCTACTGCTGATAGTTACCTTTCCCTCTTTTCCAGGTGATCCTGAGTAGATTTGGCCTTGCGGAAGGCCGCGTAGTCCCGGTGAGGATGTTGCAATTCTTGAGTAGATATTAGATATTTCCGAACTCGGTGTTACATGTAGCCCCCCAGGTGAGACATCTACAAAAAGATAGTTTTTCTGTTTTTTGTTTTCTGTTTGTGGTGTTATACCCGTAGGTTCATATACTAAGTTCACATTACCTGCATCCCCATTTGGATAGGTTCGTGTCCCATTATTAGCATCCTGGCCTCGCGCGATTACATAAAGCGAGCCTAATTTTGCAAAATTGATATCGATGTCAAAGTCAGAAGCATTGTTTTGTGCTCCCTGTCCCGAGATAAAAGCTCTATCGCCGATTTCCGCATGTTTGACAACCAGTTTTACATCTTTCTTTCCATAAAACTGAAGAGATGATCTATCCTTCATGATTAAAGTATCGATGTAAATAACAGTTGAAGAGTCACGGTCGTTGAAAATCTTCTTCTCCTTTTTGTTGAGTACTAGTTTTTCGAAACGCAGTTCGTTAGTCTGTCCAATTGCAATGGAACATAGCGCAATCATGAAAGCGATAAGTCCCGTTTTTTTGTTTACTTTCATCTGTTTGTCTTTTTTGTTATTAATAATTATTCCCCTTTATAAAAAGGGAATCTTACCTTATAATACAAGTTAGACTGCAGTTAGGTAGCTAAAGATTAATCTAGCTGTTTTTTCTGATGCACCTGGAGTTCCTAACTTTTCTGCTAATACGTCGTAGTTCTCTAAAATATTGTCCCTGTGTTCCTTCTCCGTGAGGATTTTTCCGATTTCATCCCGTATGCTTCCTGGATTACAGTCTTCTTGTATCAATTCGATTACAGATAAGTAATTGTTTATCAGATTCACTAGAGCAATGAATTTTACCTTAACCAGCTTACGGGCCAGCCATACGCTTACAGCATTAGCTTTATAAACAACTACCTGCGGTACTTTTAATATACCGGTTTCCAGGGTCGCTGTGCCACTGGTCACCACCGCCGCTTCTGCATTTTTGAGTAGATCATAGGTCTGGTTAAATACGACAGGTATCTCCATATCCCCAAGATAGTTTTGATAGTAAGAACTGTCGAAGTTAGGGGCTCCTGCGATCACTAATTGATGTTTTGGAAAGGCATAATACAGCTCGATCATGTTCGGTAATATCTGCTCAATCTCCATCTTCCGGCTACCTGGAAGTAATGCAATGACGGGGGCATCAGACAGATCATTGTCTGTCCGAAAATCGGGATTAAATGTATAATTGCTGATTGCATCCAATAGTGGATTACCCACATAGTCTACTTTCATCCCAAACCGCTTATAGAAGTCCACTTCAAAGGGGAGGATACAAAACATATGATCTACTATTTTCTTTATTTTATGAACTCGACCTTGGTTCCAAGCCCATATTTTTGGAGATATATAGTAGCAGGTCTTTATTTTATGCTGTTTGGCGAATGATGCTATTTTTAAGTTGAAGCCAGGAAAGTCGATGAGGATTACCGTATCAGGTCGAAACTCAAGGATGTCTTTTTTTACAGCCTGCAGGTTTTTACGTATGGTTCCAAGATTCTTGATTACTTCTACAAACCCCATGAAAGCCATTTCTGAGGTATGTATTAGCGCATCCTGACCTGCAGCCTGTTGCATCCCATCGCCGCCTACAATCTTGAATTCAGCATTAGAGTCTTCGTTTTTTAAGGCTCTGATAAGGTTGGCTCCATGTAGATCTCCCGATGTCTCTCCTGCTATAATATAGTACTTCATGTGTATATCGTCTGTTTATATGTAGACACCACTTCATCAATACAGATTATATTTTTTTAATACTTTATCCACATTGTAAGAGTAGTGAGCTTTTTTAAAGGTTAAAGATAAGTATTCTTTATTTAAGGATGTCTTCTGCTGTTCGATTCCATAATATTTAAGAGCATGCTCACCTTTTAATTTTTAGGCTGAGCATAAAAAAAGGCCAACATCCGTTGACCTTTTTTGTAAAGCATGTATTTTTATCTAGATTCCCAGTTCTACCTGAAACATTCCTCCCCATGAGTTCTTATTGTTCGAACTACCATAGTGACCATCTTTAACCATATAATTAGCATTGAGCTGGAATTTGAGGCGATGGGCTTTCATATATTTGGTGAGGCCGATTTCTAATACCTCTGTCTGCACTTCAAAATTGGATATCTGCTGGTGCGGCTTTAGGTAGGTGTAGCGCCCCGCTATTTCATACCCGTGGTTCAATAGATATGAGGTCTGTTGGTTCAAGCCCCAGCCTTTGTATGCATAAGTATCCTCTGGTTTGTCGCCCGTTGTTGTGTTCAATGGGTTATCTACATCTCGACGCATATATTCTGCTTGATAGGCAAACCCTTGGTATTTGAATATGGCATCGGCAAAGGCTGTTTTTAAAGTAAAAGGATCCTGGACATACCTTCCCGTTTGTCCACCTTCTCGTATCGTTCTGTCATTATAGCTATAGCCCCCACCAAGAGACAGTTTTGGTCTTTTTTCCCGTTCGATATCACCTTCCGAATAGTCGCCGTCATTAGTAAAATCACCAAAAGGTAAAAACTCTACACGTCCAGTATAAGCTAGGCCATCGTCTGTTGAGTTGGCTGGTCTACCTTCTCCTGTAGATATCGCTGCTTTTGCGTTGATAGGCATAGCGCCGAGCTTCTTGCTTAGGTTGAAACTCAAACCAAAATCCCGGTCTATTGTAAAGTTGGAATTGACCAAGGATCTGTCCGCAAACTGAAGAGAACCCGAAGAGTTGACCCGTTGTCTGTTTCCAGGCAGTTTGTTTTGACCAAAGGAAATATAGAAATCGTCCGAAAAATTATAAAATATTACTGCATCACGCACGATGTTAGGGATCCCTGTGTCATCAAAGTCTTGGTCACTTCTAGTAAATGCCAGTTGAACCGAATAAGATATCTTCGGGGTGTAGATATATCCATCCATACGCATGCGTAGTCTACGTATTCTAGCGTCAAATTTTCCGTTGTTTTCGCCATCTAATACATTACTATAACCCAGTCTATTTTGCATTCTAAACCTAAAGTTGGTATAGAACAGAGAATCCTTAGAGGTGTATTGGATCCCTTTAAAATTGAGAATTGTCGCACGATCATCCCGCTCTTGAGCCTGTAAACTACCAAGACCTAAAAACAAAAGCAAAGAAGCTACTATTAAAGTTTTTTTACGGGAAAAAAACATTTGAAAATTGTGGTACTGCATTGTTATTCCTTAAATTTAAAATCTAATTTGGGTGTATGGTATTAAGCCTTTATATCTTAACATTAATTTTACGCAAATATAAGATTAATGCGTAGAAGACAAAGGTTTAAAGGTTAAGGTAATTATTTTATAACACTCACTTAACACTGGCTTAATGTTATAAGGAAGTCAACACTATTGAAATGTAATAGGCAAGTAGAATGAGGAAGATCATCCACATTGATATGGATTCTTTTTATGCATCGGTTGAGCAACGGGACTTTCCTGAACTGAGAGGTAAAGCGATCGCAGTAGGAGGTTCGCCAGATGGACGGGGAGTGGTGGCCACTTCCAGTTATGAAGCAAGAAAGTTCGGTGTTAAGTCTGCCATGTCTTCAAGGCAGGCCTTACAGTTATGTCCGGATATTATATTCGTATTTCCACGGTTCGATGTCTATAAAGAGGTTTCGATACGTATCCGCGAAATTTTCAGGCGTTATACTGATCTTATCGAACCTCTTTCGCTGGACGAGGCTTATCTGGATGTAACTGAGGATAAAAAGGGAATCGGTTCCGCTATAGACATCGCTAAAGAAATAAAGGCCGCAATCAAGGGCGAGCTTAATCTGACCGCTTCAGCAGGAGTTTCGGTCAATAAATTTATAGCAAAGATCGCTTCTGACTATAACAAGCCCGATGGATTGACCTTTATTGGGCCTTCAAAGGTTGTGAAATTCTTGGAGTCTTTGCCTATTGAACGCTTTTTTGGAGTAGGCAAGGTGACTGCCGAAAAAATGAAGGGAAAGGGAATACATTGCGGACTTGACTTAAAAATGTTTTCCGAGGCGCAGCTGATAAAGGATTTTGGTAAGTCCGGAAGCTTTTTTTATAATATGGTCAGGGGCAATGACGAACGCCCAGTGCGCCCTAACCGCGTAGCCAAATCTATTAGTGTAGAGGATACTTTCGAGCGTGATATCTTCGATCTCGATCAGATGAAGGAAGAGTTAGACCTGCTTTGTTTGAAATTGAGCAATAGGATAGATTTAAAATCAGTAGCCGGAAGGACTCTTACCTTAAAGGTAAAGTTTGCCGATTTTACCTTACTGACGAGGAGCTATACCGGAGTCCATTTTTTATCCTCCTATCAGCAGTTGAAAGAAGAGGCGGGATTGCTTTTGGATAAGGTTGATTTTGAAGATCGTAAAGTGAGGTTATTGGGAGTTACGATATCCAATTTTTTTGAACATGAGTTTGATGGACCGCGGAATGGTCAATTGAGTTTGTTTGACGATAGTAACTACAGAACCTTATAAAAAAAGCGCGCTAGATCTTTAAGATACTAACGCGCCAACATTTTTTAGTTTTGGGCTTTTTCAGTGAAACTACAGCCACAGCCTTTACCACAGCCACCGCTTTTTGTTTTTGATGGCAAGAACTTTTTAACCATAAATACGATTGCAATAATAAAAACAAGTGCTATTATAGCGTATTGAATGTACATCATAGCTTA
Source organism: Sphingobacterium paucimobilis HER1398 (assembly GCF_000416985.1). Lineage (GTDB taxonomy): Bacteria > Bacteroidota > Bacteroidia > Sphingobacteriales > Sphingobacteriaceae > Sphingobacterium > Sphingobacterium paucimobilis. The sequence goes on along the minus strand of NZ_ATDL01000015.1, from coordinate 960,688 downwards.
AATATTTATTTTAACAGTTGATACGCAATCAAGGCTGCGATATACGCTAGTCCTGTCATAAATCCTGCTTGGATCAATGTCCACTTCCATGATCCCGTCTCTCTCTTAACAACGCCAATTGTCGCCATACATTGCATCGCAAATGCATAAAATAATAAAAGTGAGATGCCTGATGCAAGATTATAGGTTGGCTGACCTGTATTTCGGTTTATTTCGGACTTCATACGGGTAAAGAGCGTTTGTTTTTGCTCATCATCTTCAATGTCTAGATCTTCTCCCAATGAATAGACTACAGCTACCGTTCCGACAAATACTTCACGTGCTGCAAATGAAGCTATTAAGCCGATTCCTATTTTCCAGTCATAGCCTAGAGGTCTGATCGCAGGTTCAATACCTCTACCTAAATAACCTAGATAGGAATATTCTGTCTTATAGGCCGAAATTTCATCTGCCACTTGCTCTTCCGTAAAGTGTGGGTTTTCCTGTACAATGTATTTTTCCGGCTCCGAGAATTTGTCGTTAGGGCCAAAGTTGCCTAATACCCAAAGGATAATCGATATGGCGAGTATAATCTTACCTGCACCGAATAAAAAGCTCGAAGATTTTTCCCATACTGTATTCAGTACGTTTTTCCAATCCGGCATTTTATAAGTCGGTAATTCAAAAATCAAGTACGAGTTACGTACCGATTTAATAATCTTGTTGAGTATTAGCGCCGAGAATAGAGCAGCTACGATACCAAGGATATACATCGCAAATAAAACTATACCTTGTACATTGAACCCTAGAAAATCCGTGTCAGGTATGACCAAGCCTATGATTACCACGTAAATCGGTAGTCGGGCCGAACAGGTCATAAACGGTGTCACCAACATCGTCAAGAGACGCTCCTTGGGGTTTTCAATATTTCGGGCAGACATTACCGCAGGTATTGCGCATGCTACGCCCGACATTAATGGAATCACAGACTTACCATTTAGGCCGAATGGTTTTAACCAACGGTCCATTAAAAAGACCACACGGCTCATATATCCCGTTTCTTCCATCAAGGATATAAAAAGGAATAAGATAATGATCTGTGGGAGGAAAATTACGATACCTCCGATTCCTGCGATGACTCCATTCACCATGAGGTCAGCCAAGGGGCCTTCAGGGAGTAGAGCTGCCGCAGATTGACCTAGACTTGCAAAAAGCTCATCTACACCATCCATCAATGGGCCAGACCAAGTGTATATAGCTTGGAATATCAAAAATAGCAGTCCGAAAAAGATAATATATCCATACACAGGGTGGATTAGTATATTATCTATTTTTTCCGTGATACTAAGCTTTTTGTTCTCTTTTTTCTGGAGGATTGGCTTTAGATCGTTATTAATCTTTTCTTGACGCAGGATTGCTTCCGCTTTTTGCAGCTGCTGTATGTTGATGTCATACTTGCTTCTTATGGCGGATAGTTTGTTGTTTTCTTCTTCTGATAGAACTTTAATATTTTCTTGGGCCAAATATTGCCAGGTCCGATATTCGGTTTCCAATGGAAATATTTTTTTCGCTTCATCAAGCGGCTGTTGATAGTTTACAGGAAGGGGTAGGCTATTGAAATAAGGACCTGCCTGTATATCGAAATTTTGAATCAGGTTGTCTACCCCCTCTCCAGTACGGGCATTCGTTTTGAAAACAGTAGTCTTTAGGTAACTTTCTAACCCCGCATGGTCGATTTGGATGCCCTTATCTTCAATTTCGTCCATCATGTTCAGCACGAATATTGCCGGAAGACCAGATTCACGTACCTGTTGATACAGTACGATTCCTCTATTTATCGTACTTGGTTCGGAAACGACGACGACAAGATCAGGAGCACCATTTACGCTTTTGTTGGTCAGTGTATTGAATACAACTTCTTCGTCCAAGGAATTGGGAAATAGGGTGTATGTACCTGGTAGATCAATGACCTTATACTCTTTATCGCCTTTTTTTGCTGTTCCTTCTCTTTTCTCGACAGTGATTCCGGGATAGTTTCCTACTTTTTGGTTAAGCTTTGTTATACGGTTGAACAGGGACGTCTTGCCTACATTGGGATTCCCTAATAATGCTATTGTCTTATTCTTCATTATATTTTATTTGTCAGAATTAAAGAGGCTTCTGACTTTCTGATTGCTACTAAGGTATTGTCTTGAATAATGTTAATACAGATGGGGCCATGCAACGGAGCTTTATGCTTGATTTGTATAGCAGTACCCGGGGTAAAACCCAGTTCGTAAAACTTGGCTGGCAGATCATCTTTTTCAAAAGAGTGAATAATTGCCTTTTCACCTTTTTTTAGTTTATCCAGTGAGATTTTATTTTGCATTATTTTTGTAACTTTAGATGATTTCAATACCTCGAAATCCCCCAAATATAGGTAAAAGGAGTGAATGTAGAGGTCTTGATTCTGTCACATAGTTGTTTTATTTAGATTTATTAAAAGCATGGGGATTGAGGATCGGATTAAGACTAGTCGATTTCAGGATGATTGGCATAAGGCCACGATTAATATTCTTTATACCAATAATTGGTTGAGTAATCTGTTGGAGGACAGAGCAAGTAGAAAGAGTATTACCCTGCAGCAATTTAATGTACTTCGTATCTTACGTGGACAATACCCCAAGCCTGCTTCCAATTCTACTATCCGTGAACGTATGATAAATACTACGCCTGATATTTCGAGGTTAGTTGAGCGGATAGTGACCAAGGGGCTAGTGACCCGTACCAAGAATAAGGCTGATAAACGGGCGGTAGACCTCCTTATTACAGAAAAAGGCCTCCAACTCTTAGAAGAATTAGAGGCCGATATGAATCTTTCTACGATATTATCCAAAAATCTTACGGCACAAGAGGCACAGCTTTTGAGCGACTTGCTGGACAAAATGCGTGGCGAAGTTTAATCCACATGATTAGTGCTGATGTCCTTTGTGGTCATCATGCTTATGCGTTTCGTCTTTACTATGGTCATGTCCGTGATCATGTCCATCATGGTTGTGGTCATGTGTGCCATCTGTATGCTCATGGTCGTGACCATCATGGTTATGGTGTTCATGTCCATGTGCACCATGACTGTGGTCGTGTGGCAACAAAAAGGTAGTAAGTGATACAGCCAAACCTAAGAATACAGCAGCCATTTTCTTCTTGTTAAATTTATGGTGATCTGCAGATCCAGACTCAAATAATATGGTCGTCGAGATATGTAAGAATATACCGATTACTACAGCCATTATTTTATCAAAATGTTGAGAAATGTTTCCGATTTCTCCTTCGCTTAGTACCGAACTTGTAATAAATCCTAGCGGCGTCATCGCGGCAAAGATTACTAACATAATGATGATAGTCTGTTTTTTAACTGTAGAGCTCAATAGTAAACTACCTAGTGCAAACGCCGCGGGGATATGATGGATCGCAATGCCAAATACAAGTTTGGTCTGCTGTCCCGATATAAGCGGCATCCCTTCCAAGAATGCATGGAGACATAGACTGATCATGATTCCTAATGGAAATCCCGTGTTTTCGTGATGATGGATATGTCCGTGTTCTATTCCCTGGGAGAACTGTTCCAAAAGCAATTGGAAAATAAAACCACCCAATATATATAGGCCGATTACTTCTGGACTTGTTGTATTGGCATGATATACATGGGGGATTAAGTGTAATACCGTAATCGCAAATAGGTAAGCTCCACTAAAGGAGAGTATCAATTTGAGATAATTCGTATTATCACGTTTGACAAAAAACACTGCCATACCACTAATGAAGGCAGACAGGAATAAAATAGCTACAATTAAAGTAAAGCTCATATAGTATTATGTTGTTGGAATTGTTTCCTTAGAGAAAGCGGGTACGAAGCGCCTGAACAGGTTCCCGTTAAGAATTCCGATCAAGCTTCCCAACAGCGCGCCGCAGAGTATGTCAAAGGGATAATGTACCCCTACATAGATTTGAGAAATTGAAATAAGGGAAGCCCAAAGTATACATAGCCATAGTGTATGCTTCCATTTTCTCCGAAATAGTACAATCCAGAAGAATGCCATCGCAAAATGATTCGTAGCATGCGAGCTGGTAAAGCTAAACCCAGATCCACATCTCACACGTAGATTGATATCGTGTTTGAATTCGATATCATTGCAGGGACGTATACGTTTGACATTCTTCTTGATCAAGTGCGAAGAGATGCCGTCGGATATTCCTGCGTTTATCAATGTACATAGTACGATGAGTATACCTATTTTTCCGTAGTGCTTGATGAAAAAGATTACGACAAAGAGGTATAGTGGAGCCCAGGTGAATGGATTTCGTAAAATAGGTAATAACCAGTCAAATACCGGGTTGCTCATACCTTGGTTTATCAGCAAGAAGATCTCTTTATCTATATCAATTATTTGTTGCCACATAAGGTTATTGTTATTTGTGTAAGAAAAGCTAAAAATACATATATTGCTATAAAAACAGAAAACTGATTTTTATCGACTCATCAAAATACACAAAGTTGCAACAAAGATATGTTTTTAATTTTATATCCTATCAATATACTTGTATTTATTTTGGAATAGCTTATTTTTACCGTTCATTATAATTAATCAAGTATATGACTTTAATAAAATCTATTTCGGGAATTCGCGGTACGATAGGTGGGCGTGCAGGAGAAGGGCTGACGCCAATTGATATTGTCAAGTTTACGGCTTCTTTTGGTAAGATCCTGATGCAGAGTACTGGGAACAAGAAAATTGTTGTTGGTAGAGATGCTCGCGAGTCTGGAGAGATGGTTAATAATTTAGTTGTTGGTACATTGCAGAGCATCGGAGCTGAAGTTGTTGATTTAGGACTTTCTACGACGCCGACTGTGGAGATAGCCGTTCCTTTAGAGAGAGCAGCAGGTGGTATTATATTGACTGCTTCCCATAATCCCGGGCAATGGAATGCGTTGAAATTATTAAATGCTAAAGGCGAGTTTATTTCTGATGCCGAAGGACAGGAGGTGTTGAGTCTTGGCGAAAGTCTGGATTTTGATTTTGCAGAAGTGCAAGATCTGGGAAAAGTAGTGAATGATAGCAGCTATCTTCAAAAACATATCGATGCGGTATTAGCATTAGAATACGTTGATGTTGAAGCAATCAAAGCGGCGCGATTTAAAGTCGCTGTCGATGCGGTAAATAGTACAGGTGGGATTTTTATTCCAGCTTTGCTAGAAGCCTTGGGTGTAGAGGTTATCTATAAAATACATTGTGAGCCAAATGGCAAGTTCCCACACAACCCAGAACCGCTAAAAGAGCATCTGACCGACCTTTCGGAAGCGGTAATGACGAATAAGGCCGATTTGGGGATTGCAGTGGATCCAGATGTAGACCGTTTGGTATTTATGATGGAAGATGGAGAGCTTTTTGGAGAAGAGTATACCCTGGTTGCTGTTGCCGATTATATCTTGTCGCAACAAAAAGGGAATACAGTTTCCAATCTATCTTCGACACGTGCTTTGCGCGATGTCACCGTGCGTCATGGAGGCGAGTACTTTGCCGCAGCTGTTGGAGAGGTGAATGTCGTGACCAAGATGAAAGAGGTGGCTGCTGTGATTGGTGGCGAGGGCAATGGTGGCGTGATCTATCCTGCATCGCATTACGGACGTGATGCCTTGGTCGGTGTGGCGATTTTCTTGACACATCTAGCGAAGATGGGCAAGAAGGTTTCGACTTATAGAGCCGAACTACCACAGTATTTCATGTCTAAAAATAAAATAACCCTAACCCCGGGGTTAGATATCGATGGATTGTTGGCAAAGATGCAGGCTAAGTATGCACATGAGCAACATTCTACGGTCGATGGTCTGAAGATTGATTTTGAAAATGAGTGGGTACACTTGCGGAAGTCAAATACGGAGCCAATTATCCGTATCTACTCCGAGGGGCCTACACCTGAAGCTGCGGAAGCGATAGCGCAGAAGATAATCAGAGAGATCGAAGAGATCATCTCTTAAAGTAAAGAAAAAGCCTTCGATTACGAAGGCTTTTTCTTTAGCATCTATTTAGACGATCGATTCGCTGCTTGTTCTTTGCATCCAGTCGGGATGCTACTGCCCATATTGCAGCGGGCAACCAGCCTATTAAGGTTATCTGTAGTACTAAACATAATATTCCCGAGAAAATCTTCCCCCTCAGAAAGAAGGAAAGCCAAGGAAATAATACAGCAATCAATATCATTTTATCTGTTCTGTTAAAATTAAATTACGGGATTATCTTCTTGTTCTGTTTCCTCGTTGTTTTCTTTGGACTCGGCATCTTTACGCTCGACGATGATTTTACACTCTGCGATTACAGCTGCCAATGCACCGACCGCCGCAAAAATAGGAGCTAGGATGAGCCCTACGATTCCGATAGTCACCGGAAAGCTGATTATTTCCTTTTCATGCTTATCAGCGATAGTGATTTTCGTCACATTACCATCGTTGATCAGTTCTTTGATTTTCTTTAATAGGTTCTCTCCGGAGATATTATAAGTTTCTTTGAATGCCATGATTTCTCTTTTTTAAATTTATGTCCTTTGTTTCTATGTTATCAAAGATAGGAGAGAATATATGGCCAGCCCACCCTAAGTAGGTAAACCTAGGCAGATTTTCGGTGAAAAATATATTTTTATCGGTGTGTTTCCCGGTTATGCTTCTTTTCCGATCAGCTCGCGAATAGCCACAGAGGCAATTGCTCCTCCAAATGCAGCAGGCAGGTAGGACATTGTCCCGTAAGCCGATTTTTTAAAGTTACTGCCATCCGTATAGATCAACGAAGATTTTTCCGGTAATTCCGTAGAGAATGCGACCTTTACACCTTCACGGATATCGTGTTTACGTAGTTTTTTGCGGATATGTAAAGCTAGTTTACAGTTATAGGATTTACTGATATCGGCAATTTGTATTTTTGTAGGATCTACTTTTCCACCGGCTCCCATCGAACTGACAAAAGGAATCTTTGCAGCATAGGCGCGTCGGATCAAAAATAGTTTAGGTGTGATACTATCTATGGCTTCGACGATATAATCAGGTTTGGCTTCCAATAGAGTTTCCAGGCGTTCCGGGATAATGAACTCCTCTAGTACAGTGAGGTCTAGCTCTGGGTTGATATCCAGCAAACGCTGTTTCATGATCTGCGCCTTAGAAATTCCGTGGTTGGTAGCTAGTGCTGGCAACTGTCGGTTGCGGTTTGTAGGATCTACCGTGTCTCCATCTATAATTGTCATTTTTCCTACACCTCCACGACAGATAAATTCGGCAGCATAAGAGCCTACACCTCCAAGTCCCAATACCATTACGTGCGATGAGGCTAGTTTTTCTAAAGCCTCGCGGCCTATCAAAGCTTCCGTTCTAGATAACCACGATAAATCTTTCATTCTTCAATCCTGTAATTAAATACTCGCTCAAAATTGTCCATTAACTGTTGCTTTAGTACGACGAGAGGAAGTTTTCGAGCGGCACAAAAGTAAGAAAAAATAGCTACTATATCGATCGCTTTATCATCTGTTTCTAGGAATACCCTGTCCAATGGGATTTCGGAGATCAAGGCGTCCTGTCTACCATTAAGGATATCTGCTCCTAGGCTCAGGTAGTAACCTGCATCGAGCAGTTGTTTTGCCAGTTTTATGTTTTTGTTGAAGCCGTGAAATATTACAGGGAGATCGAATTGTTGTACCCGTAGTAATTGGGTGATCTCCTGATAAGATCTTACACTATGTAGGAGGAGTGGTTTACCCACTTTCTTTGCTAATTTGATTTGCCCCTCAAAAATACCTACTTGTAGATCCCAATCCGTATTGCAGTGTTTGTCCAATCCACACTCACCGATACCGATTACCTGAGGGGTGCCTACTGCAATCTCTAATAGTTGCCATTGTAAGCTAGGGTCAGCATCTATATACCAGGGATGTATACCTGCCGTGTATAGACTTTCATTATCCATCGCCTCCTGCCCTATAATATAGTTCAGGACGCGTAGGGTATTTCGGTACGGTGTGATACTATGCGTATGTATGTCTAAAAAAGGTAGAGACATCGGCGTTTACTCAGTTTTTTTGATTTTCATCCTCCTTAGTATCCTCCGTATAGGGGATATCCTCACTCTCGTGTATTTCTTTATAGTTTAGCTCCGACTGGACTGCTGCATTGGATTTCCCTGTATTTATCGTAATGTCCACTTTGACTTTTTTTTCTGTTTTCGGTGTGCGTACGATTCCCCATTTTATGAGAAGTTCCTGTGTTGAGTTTTGTTTGAGGTGCTGTTTTTCGGGTTCACCAATTAAGAACCCAAAAGCCTCCATACTTGGTATGGCATCGAAAATAACTTTTAACGTAGCGATAAATGGGAGGGCCAAGATCAGACCTGCGAGACCAAACAGCATTCCTCCCAATAGGATACCGATGATCGCCATTAGCGGATTGATACTGACTTTACTTCCTACAATATTTGGAGTAATGATATTTCCTTCTAAAAACTGTACCACCTGAAACCACGCTACGACACCCAGTGCATACCATACGGTGTCTTTGGTTGCTAGCGCGAAAAGGGCGGGCAGTATAGAGCCTATTGCTATTCCGATGTAAGGGAGTAGCATCAGTAGTGAGGCCAGCGTGCCGAAAAACCAGGCGTATTCAATGTCCATCAGCATGAGCCCTACCGTATTCAGTACAGCGACAATCCCCATAACCGTGATAAGTCCGACTAGGTAGCTCTGTACGACCGTGTAGATCTTGTTCAGGACCTCGTCGACTTTAGTCTGCGGAGTTGATTTGAAGGCTTTGAAGAAAAACTCGCGGAAGAAGTCACGGTAATAAAGCATGAAAAAACTGTATAATGGAACTAATATCGCACTCGCGAGCATGTTGCCAATCGAACCAAATGTGGCTGTTATGACTCCACCAGCATTTTCCAGAGTTTTGTTCCCTTGTTCTTTGAGTTTATCCAGTACTTGGTTTCTTTCTATGCCGAATCGATCCTGAAGCCAGTTTTGGCCGTTTTCAAGGACAGAAAGGACCTTGTCTGTAATAGCGGAAGCATCTTTTCCAATAATAATACTCTGATGGACGATAAACCATAGTATTGCCGATATTACCGTTATAGCAACAATAACCGCGAGTAAAGCGGAGAAGGCTTTTCCAAGGCGTAGCCGTTCGAAAAATCGGGCTAATGGAAACAGTGAAATGGATATCAGTGTCGCAAACAGTATCGGTAGTAGTACATCTTGGGCTACGTACAGTAAAGCGAGTATTAATACAAGGGCAAATAAGCTAGCTGCTAGATTAATTGCATACGGTTTGTTCGACGGAGTTTCCATACCTTTTATAACAAGCGATCTCTTCTTTCTGTTTTGGTTTTATCCCAATATAGCACATAAAAAAAAGCAAGAAAAATAACGATAGCATTCCCATACATGATGTAAGGAATACGGGGAATAAAATCTTGGTAAATATAACCCGCTAGTAAAGCTCCTCCTCCAATTCCGATTTCCAGTGCGATGTACATTGTAGCCATTGCTTTTCCCCTATACTGGGGCAGGGAGAGGTCAATTGTCCAAGCGTTGAGTGCAGGGGAGAGGATACCTGTTCCTATACCATACACACAGGCACCTAGAATCAGTCCGGATACACTGTCTCCTTTTCCGAGGAGTACCAGTGAAATGACAATAACAAATAGCCCTACGAGCATAACTTTTATCCTTCCGAATCTATCAGACACCTTGCCTGAGACAAATCGTATTCCTATTGAAGCTAGGGTATATGCAGTAAAGAATAGTCCTTTGTTTGCTATTCCGAGATGCTCGCTCCAGTCGGGAATCAGCGTGAGTATAACACCATATGCGGAATAGGAAAGCAGGGTGACTATACCTGCGGGGATAGCCCTTTTTTCCAGGATATCCGAACGGGATATCTTTAACATGCTTGTCTGGAATTTACGCTTTGGATACAAGGTTTCTTTCATGTTTAGTACGATGACAATAGAAAGAAATGCAAAAAGCGATGAAGAGAAAAACATGGTGTTGAGACCAAAGTTTTGAGCTACAAAGCTGCCCACAGCGGGACCTACCGCACCACCTATACTAAAACACAGCCCATGCATGCCCAGTGCTTCTCCCCATCGTTCCTGAGGGATGATATCTGCTACATATGCCGATGTGGCGGTGGGTTTGAAACCAGTAGAAAAACCGTGAACCAGACGTAGCATGAAGAAGCCCGACAGTGTCGTCAAGATAGGGTATAGAAAGCCACATAGTACACATACGATAGAGCCGATGGCCATTACTGGTACACGCCCCCATTGGTCTGTCAGTCTTCCGCTAAAAGGGCGTGATATTCCTGCGGTCAGGGTAAAGAGAGCAATGATAAGCCCTTTGTGTTCAGCTCCACCAAGGCTCGAAAGATAGTTAGGGAGTTCTGGTATAATCATATTGAAGCTTGCCGAAAAAAGGAGGGAACTCAAGCAGAGCAAAGCAAATTGGAGCGTGTATATAGATTTCTGGCCTTCCTGCATAGTTTGTTTCTATCCTCTCTTTTTTAGGTGTTGACGTGCTAACTCCGAGCAAAATATAGTAGTCGCTACTGCTACGTTCAGTGATTCTGCCTGACCTATCCGTGGGATAGTTACGGCTGTGTTTAATGTTGGAATTAGCTCAGAACTTATTCCGTTACCCTCATTTCCCATTACGATCAGTCCCTCCTTGCCAAAATCAACATCGTATATGGATTCTCCATTTAGCAAAGCTCCGAAGGTCGGTAGCTCTTGTTGTAGAATCAGTGCTTGGATATCGGTATAGTACAGTTGCACACGAGCTAGTGATCCCATTGTTGCTTGCACTACTTTGGGATTGTAGGCATCTACGGTACCCTTCGAGCAGATGATGTGCTGTATTCCAAACCATTCTGCTGTACGAATGATCGTGCCTAAATTGCCTGGGTCTTGAATGTCGTCCAGAACCAAACTATGTCTGTTTTTTAATGTTTGGATTTCTATTTCTCGTTCTGCTGGCATTTCCACCAAAGCAAGAGCGCCTTGAGGGTTCTTTAAACTGGATATTTTGTCGAAATCAGTTTCCGATAGCTCAATAGGTTTTATACTTTGCGGTATTTTAGGCAACTTTGCGCAAGCCTGATCGGTAGCGAATATTTTTTGTACCTTGTAGGATGAATGGACAAATTCCGTTACGGATTTGATTCCCTCGACAATAAAGAGACCATGTTTGGTGCGAAACTTTTTGTATTGGAGAGAAGTTATCAGACTGATTTGCGCTTTTGACAACATTGGATCAATGACTATAAAAAGAAGACTTTTATTTTTTGCAAGTATAACACTTTTACTCCTAAAATTTGCCTCTTGCCGGTCAGCAAAATATTTGGATGACAATCAGGCGCTGGTTACCGAGGTCGACATGACCGGTGTGCCCAAAGAGCTCAAAGAGTCTGCTTATGCTTATGTATCGAATGAAATCAGGCCCAATTCAGTTCTTAACCTGACCATATACAACCTCTTCAATACCCAAAAGGGAAAATACAAAACGCAAAAAATAAGACAAGTAGGAGAGGCTCCCCACTTGTTGGATTCTTCATTAGTCGAGCTTTCTGGAGACCAGATCCAACGATTTCTTAATACCAAAGGTTACTTTACAGCGAATGTCAGGCCTCAGTTGCTACTTAACAAAAAGAAAGCAAAAATAGATTTCGTAGCAGAATTAAGGGATCCCTTCTTTGTCCAAAAGATAAAGTATGATTTTGATGAACCCGCCTTTTTAGAGATATATAACGAAAAAGTAGCCCCATTGAGTGGGCTGAAAGAAGGTATGCAGTATGATGCATCAAGGTTGGCCGAGGAACGTGAAAAACTATACCTCAGTATTAAGAATAAAGGCTATTTTGATTTCCTTCGTCAGTATATGCGGGTCGGTGTTGATACGACAATGCTTGGTAATCATGCCGATTTATTTATCAAGGTTGCGAATCCAGACTCAGGATTCCACAGGCGTTATCATATAGGGCAGGTATCGTTACATATACTGACAGGCAACGGCAAGAAGCTTGCGGTAGCACAGGAAAGAGATCCCTCCACGGGCCTGATTCTTGCTGACCAGACTTCGAGGTTCCGACTTAAGCCGATAGCTCGATATATGTATATTCGGCCAGGACAAGTCTATAGTTTGGAGAATGAAACTCTTTCTTACGACCGGTTGTACGAGATGAATGGTTTTCGAAGTGTCAAGATTCATTATGAAAAAGCAGACAGTAACTTGTTGGATGTTTCCTATGAGCTGATTCCTCGGCCACTGATGGCCAATCAAGTAGAGGGAGAGTATACTTTTAGCTCTGGAATGAGCGGATTTAATATAGGGAATACATTTTCTCACAGGAATGTTTTTGGTGGAGCCGAGTTGCTGGAAGTCAAATTACGATATGGTGTTTTATTTGATCCTAGGTTGTCCGGAAATTTAGCGCAAAAAATCTTTAACAATGACTTTCAGGTAGGAGTCAATCTTGTTGTGCCCCGATTGTTATTGCCTTTTGGTGTTCGTAGTTCAGGGCGTTTTGGACTGCCTCGTACGACATTCTCCTCCAGTCTCCAGCTGTTTAATCAAGATGGTACGTATTCGAATCGCTATTTTATCAATACCTTAAATTACTCGTGGTGGAAATCGCGCAACCTCCAGCATAGTTTTACGCCTTTAGTGCTCGAATATCGGGCAGGTAGGTTCAACCCCGATTTCAAGGCCCGCTTGATCGAAGAAGGATATCAGTTATATGTAGAGTCTAACGATCGTCAATATTTTGGGTTAGGGGCGCAGTATGCGATTACATGGAATGCTCCTAAGCTTCAAAAATTAGAAGACTTCTCTTTTGTACGGGGTATTGTGGATTTGAGTGGTAATACTTTAGGAGTATTGAATTCACTTTTCCATTTTAGTCAAAATGCGGCAGGTATGAATACACTTTTTGGGGTCGCTTATCTTCAATATGCGAAGGCTGAGGCCGATTATCGGTTGTATCGTTATCTGGGGGGAAATCGGCAGTTGGTATTCCGGTTTAATGCAGGAGTGATCGTGCCTTATGGCAATAATTCTGAATTGCTCATCTTTGAAAAGAGTTTATTTGCCGGAGGTATGAACGGAATGCGGGCCTGGCAAGCTCGAACGCTGGGTCCAGGTGGTTACAATCGGAGTAGCATCCGAGCATCGGACGAAGCCAAAACCGAGCAGCTGAGGCTCAATTTACGTAACTTAGATCAGTTAGGTGAGTTGAAGTTGGAGTCTAATGTTGAGTATCGTTTCCGTCTTTTGGATAATTTTTTAGGAGCAAAGATGAATGGTGCCACTTTTGTTGACATGGGCAACATATGGCGTTTACGTCCCAATGCGTTGAACCAAGATGGTGAGTTCAAGTTTGATCGGTTTTTCTCCCAGATTGCTTTGGGTACCGGTTTTGGATTGCGCTTCGATATGGATTATTTCACGATGCGTCTTGATGCAGGGCTCAAACTCAAGGATCCCCAATTCACAGGTGCCGATCAATGGGTTGTCAAGCATTTGTTTGACGCCAAGGATTTTAAAGATAAGTATCGGCAGACAAATAGTCCGGATCGTTACGGTTTTTTTCAGTATAATTTTGGGGTAGGATTACCTTTTTAAAAGAAGCTCTTTAAGACTTCAAATGCACTCTCTAAAATTTGACTGATAGACAGGCCTTTACTGAACGAAAAATAACCGTAGATAATAGCCAATACGACAAATGTAGTAAGTAGGCGCTTAAAAGCATAAGCTAACAAAAGCAGTGCGGCAGGTATAATCAACAATAGCAGGCCGTTTATCTTTATTGGCGTTATTTTATTTTCCTTTTTATAGAGGAAATAAAACTTACCTGTACTGCCGTTTTGATTTTTGTGTTTGAAATAAGCAAATGTCGAACCATCTATTGCATGGGATGGGACACCTACCCCCTGATGGAAGGAGAGAGTTTGTTCAAATCCATTTATGCTGAATTTGAACGTGCCGTTGATGGCTTCATTGGCAACTTCACTAGAGTCTACTGCAATGATGGCTACTTTCCCGTTTGCCGTCAGATTCTCTTTGACAATAAAATTGTCTATATATTGTTGATTGCTCTGACCGTAGCTAGCGATCGAGTTGCATATAAGGACAAGTAAAAGGAATAATATTCTCATGTCTGTAACTTCGGTACAATATTACTAAATAATTCGACTAATGAATTGCGTCTTCGTTTTAAATCATCAAAATATTTTTAAAATGTAGATATACTTTGTACCTTTGGCCAAAGAAAAAATAGTATACAGTATTATGGAAAATACAGCAGCACAGAGACAGCCTAAAAAAACAGATAACAATGCCAATCAAACGCATTATTATGTTACCTTGACTGTCGCCATTATTATTGGTTTGTTTGGCGTTTTTGTAAGATTTGTACCTGATGTGATTTCGGCGTTAGATCAATATACTTTCTTATTTTCTTTAATAGCTAACGTTTCTGTTCTTATTGCCTCTTTTATCGCTTTCAAAACTGTATTTGCGATTTTGGGCTTCGGAAGCAAAAAATAGTCTGTACAAAAAGAATAATATCCTATAATAGTAAAAGGCAATATCGTAAAGATATTGCCTTTTTTTTATGCAAAATTTGAGCCTATATTATGATTTTTTGTTTTTATTGTTTTAATATAAAAATCGGTGTTTAGTTGATATAAATGTTTGATATTGATTTATTTTTTAATAAAATCATAACAAAAATTAATTTTTGTTATGATTTTTAAAAATAAATAAGTTTATTTGTTCCATCATTATAATTAAAGGACAATGTTATGTGTGGAATAATAGGAGCATTTGATTTGGTAGATTCGGGCGTATCTGTCCGTTCTCAAGTTTTGGAAATGGCTAGACGTATCCGTCACCGCGGACCCGACTGGTCTGGTATATACAGTACGGATGCAGCTGTTTTAGCGCATGAGCGTCTTGCCATTGTGGATCCAAGATGGGGAAGTCAGCCATTGTATAGCGATGACGGTAAAGTAGTGCTGGTGGTGAATGGTGAGATTTACAATCATCAAGAACTGCGCGAGTCTCTGCCTGAGTATAATTTTCGTACAGCTTCAGATTCTGAAGTTATCTTAGCTCTATATCTTAGGCAAGGAATCGATTTTATTGAGGAGTTAAACGGTATATTCAGCTTTGCTTTGTACGATCAGCGTGATGGTTCTTATTTCATTGCACGTGATCACATGGGGGTTATTCCTCTTTATTACGGTAGAGATGCCTTAGGACAGCTCTTTGTTGCCTCCGAGCTAAAGTCTCTGGAGGGGTTTTGTTCGACAATTGCTCCGTTTCCTCCGGGATGCCAATTGCATAGTTCGTCCGATTCTGCATTGCCTGAGCCATGGTATACCCGCGATTGGGAATCCTTTGGAGCAGTCTTCCGTAGTACAACCAATATAGAACACTTGCGTGAAGCTTTAGAATTTTCAGTCTCTTCTCAATTAATGTCAGACGTTCCCTATGGGGTGCTTCTGTCTGGAGGCCTCGACTCTTCGGTGATCGCCGCTATAACCAAAAAGCATACTGTTGGCGAGCTGCATTCTTTCGCTGTAGGATTAAAAGGTGCACCAGATTTATTAGCGGCACAGTGTGCTGCGGAGCATATCGGTACGATCCACCACGAGGTCAATTTTACCCTTCAGGAAGGGGTGGATGTGATCAGCGATGTCATCTATCATTTGGAAACTTACGATGTTACGACAGTGCGGGCTTCTACACCGATGTACTTGTTGGCCCGTGTGATCAAATCGCTAGGAATTAAAATGGTGCTTTCGGGCGAGGGGTCTGACGAGCTTTTTGGAGGTTATCTTTATTTTCATAAAGCTCCAAGTGCGCAAGAATTTCACGAGGAGACTGTACGAAAGCTAAAGAAGTTGTACCTGTATGATTGCCTTCGTGCCAACAAATCGTTAGCGGCCTGGGGAATCGAAGGAAGAGTTCCTTTTTTGGATAAAAATTTTATGGATGTCGCGATGCGGATTCAGCCACAAGACAAGATGATCCAAGCGGATCGAATGGAAAAGTGGGTGTTGCGGAAAGCTTTTGAAGATTACTTGCCCAAGTCTATTGTATGGAGGCAGAAAGAGCAATTCTCCGATGGGGTAGGTTACAATTGGATCGATGCCTTAAAGGCGCAGGCCGAATACTTGGTGACAGATGTAGAATTTGCCAAGGTACTGGAGCGATATCCTCTCAATACCCCCAAGAGTAAAGAAGAATACTATTATCGCACTGTTTTCGAATCTCATTTTCCTTCAGATGCCGCTGCCGGTACGGTTCCCTCAGTCAAGTCTATAGCTTGTAGTACACCTGAGGCATTGCTTTGGGATGCATCATTTCAACAGGTGAACGACCCTTCGGGGAGAGCGGTGGTACATATACACAAGGATAGTTATGCCGAATTAGATGGATAAAGCATCTTGAAACGAGTTAGTTAGTTAATAGATGTGTTTAAATGTAAAAATATTTTGGATTATTGCTGTCCAAACTGTATCTTTGTGTCACTTTAGAAGGAAGTACTTCTAATATGATTCCTGAATAGCTCAGTTGGTTAGAGCATCTGACTGTTAATCAGAGGGTCGCTGGTTCGAGCCCAGCTTCAGGAGCAAAATAAAACCGGCTATTTTAGTCGGTTTTTTTATTTTACACATAATATACTCATCATGAGCTTAGTTATTGTAGGTCCTTTAGCGTTCGATGCTATTAAAACACCTTTTGGAGAAACAGATAAGATTGTTGGGGGGGCAGCAGTCTTTGCCGGACTAGCAGCCTCTTTTTTATACGATAACGTTAAGCTGATCAGTGTTGTTGGCGAAGACTTTGGAGATAATATAGAAATATTACAGCGGAGGCATATCGATACTTCTGGAGTAGAGGTTATAGCGGGCGGCAAAACTTTTTTTTGGTCAGGCAAGTATCATAACGATATGAATAGTCGCGATACATTGGCGACTGATTTGAATGTTTTGGCTGATTTTGATCCAAAGATTCCAGATTCTTATCAAGACTGTGATTATTTGCTGCTTGGTAATCTAACTCCACGGATTCAGATAGATGCTTTAGACCGTTTACAAAGCAAGCCCAAGTTAATTGTCTTAGATACGATGAATTATTGGATGAATTCGGCTTTAGAAGATCTTAAAGCGATTTTGAAAAAGGTAGATGTCTTGACCATTAACGATTCCGAAGCAAGGCAGTTGTCTCAAGAGTATTCTTTGGTAAAGGCGGCCGCTAAAATAGCAGAGATGGGACCGAAGTATTTAATTATTAAGAAAGGTGAGCACGGGGCTTTGCTTTTTAGTGAAGGGCAGGTTTTCTCAGCTCCAGCATTGCCTTTGGCTGATGTATTTGACCCTACTGGGGCTGGTGATGCGTTTGCTGGTGGTTTCTTGGGGTATTTAGCTCGTGTAAACACCATTAACTTTTCAAATATGAAAAATGCCGTTATCTACGGGTCGGCTATGGCCTCATTTTGTGTAGAAAAGTTTGGCAGTCAGCGCCTAGAAACGTTAACCCAAGAAGAGATTGCGGGCAGAATACAACAGTTTGTAGCACTGTCGAGATTTGAGATAAGCGAATAGAAGTTCGCTTATCCCATTTGTTTTTCTAGACGAGTCTTCCGACTACGTCAAATCGTTGAAATACACTTTGACTGTGTGGAGCATCGGCTAGTTCATGTGTGAGATCCTGTCCGGCCCAATGTTCATAGTGCATGCCGTTTTTCCATAATCTACTTTTGGATACATCATATATCAAACCCAAATAGGCTACCCATATTGCAGGTTTGTCCTGTCCGTTACGTAGTGCCAATTGTGCCTTGCTGTATTCTGGTAGATCTTTGCGGTCTATTGTCATGGCGCAAAGCTACATATCTCAATTGAATTTATAGGCAGCTAACGATTTTTTCATCATTCTGCGAGCTACATGTATGCGGGTTTTTACAGTGCCTATCGGGATGTCTAGGTGTTCGGCTATTTCGTGGTACTTGTAGCCTTCGAAATACATTGTAAAAGGGGTATAGTAGTCTTCCGTAAGTGTCGTGAGAGCTGTGTTGATATCTTCCATTATAAACTTGTTCTCGCCGTTGTTGATCGCGGCCGAGACAAGGAGGTTTGACGGGGAGATCTCTTCTTCTTGTGTGATAAAGGTGTTGGTTTTTGTAATTCTACGGTAGTTGTTTATAAACGTGTTTTTCATGATGGTGTAGAGCCATCCTTTGAGATTGGTTCCATCTCTGAAATTTTTGAAATAAACGATAGCTTTTACCAGTGTGTCTTGTACCAAGTCATTTGCGTCATCCTGATCTTTTGTGAAGTTTCGGGCATAAGACTTTAACGAAATCGAATGCTGAGTCACAAGGTTGTTAAATTCCATTCTGTTCATAGCGGTAGTTTTTATTCGTTATACAATAATTTTGTTTTTCAAACAATGGCTTCCCCTCTTTTAGGTATAGAAATATATACCAGTCTCTCTCAGTTTTATAGGTGAACTGCAGTTCTGGTAAATAGGTAGCAAAGATTGTGCTGGTTTTTATTGATAAATATTAAATATTTGTTATTATAGGGTAAATTTTTTTTAAAACATGGCCTAGGATTATTTTAACGAAGATTTAACATATTTTGTTTTTATAAGTTATTAAGAAATGTGGAAAACTTTTCTTACAAAATGTTCACTTCTCGTTCTAGTTTAATACCAAACTGTTGAAATACAGCGTCGATGATCTGTGTCGAGACATTGAGGATATCTATTCCCATAGCTTTCCCTTTGTTCGTTAGGACTAATGCTTGATTTTTCCATACAGCGATTTCTCCGATCTCTTTACCTTTCCATCCCGCCTGTTCGATGAGCCATCCTGCAGCTACTTTTGATTCATTGTTTTCGAGAGGGTAAAAAACAAGCGTTGGGTATATCTCTCGTAATGCTTCGATTTGCTGATTCGATATGATTGGGTTTTTAAAAAAGCTTCCCGCGTTTCCTATGGTACTGGGGTCGGGGAGTTTCTCTACGCGTATATAAGATACGACTTCTGCGACATCTTTTATAGTTGGGGCTATGATGTTCCTTCTTTTAAGTTCAGCTTCTATTGCGCCGTAGCTTGTGTTGAGTGGTGCATGTAGGTGCAGTTTGTAGGTCACTGATACAATGATGAAACGACCTTTATATTTACTTTTGAATATACTATCTCGATAGGTAAAAGCACAAGCTTTGTTGGTAAACGTTCTGAACTCGCCAGTACGGGTGTCAAATGCGCGGCAGCTATAGAATACATGCATGAGTTCTGTTCCATAGGCTCCGATATTTTGTACGGGAGAAGCGCCAACAGTCCCAGGTATTAGCGCCATGTTTTCAAGGCCTGGAAAGTTGTGGTTTATGCAGTACCAGACCAAGTCATTCCATACTTCACCTCCAGCAGCAGTCACAAATATATTTGAACCTTCAATAAAGTGCTGTATTCCTGTATTCGCTACTTTGACAATCGTCCCTTCAAAATCTTGGGTAAAGAGTACGTTGCTCCCGCCTCCCAAGATAAAGAATTTCTGTTGGAAATAACCTTGCTGGTACAGGTCTGCGAGTGTTTTTTCTTCCTGTATTTCGATGAACTTTTGAGCTGTAGCGGCTACGCCAAATGTGTTAAAATGCTTTAAAGAGATGTTGCTTGATACGTTCACGGAATATCGATTTGACTTTTGCTTTTAAAAATTCAAATTAAAGTGCTACCTTTAATTGTTTTGTTGCGTAAAGATAGCAATAAAGCAAACTATTTGAACAAACTTATTTTATTTCGAATATGCCGAAAAATGCAGATGAAAAGCGACTGAAGATTTTAGAAACGGCCAAGCGAAGATTTGCACATTATGGGATGGCCAAGACGACAATGGCCGAAATCGCTAAGGATCTATCCTTTTCAAAAGCCCTTTTGTATTATTATTTCCCTGATAAAAACAGTTTGTATGCCGCTGTTCTTGAGCATGTAGTCGAAGAGCTTGAGGAAGATATCACTGCCTCGTTAATGTCTATTGTTTCTGTGTCTGAAGCAATCATTATCGTATTGGAAAAACGGATGGAATTTGTAAAAAGATACTATTATATTCTAGAGTATACGGTATTGATGCGCAAAGATCTATCCACAGAACTGGATCAGCTCTTAATTGATTCCTTTGAGAATCAAAAAGGGATAATAAGAAGTGTGTTCCAAAGAGGAGTGGAGCGAGGTGAATTGATGGATGTGGACTTGGATGAGATTTCTAAAATATTCCTATTCTCCTCAATGGGAATGCGATTGGTTGTGGTTAAAGATCTGAAGAGCAGCTTTATTCCTGAGAAGGAAGAATTTGATGCCATATTGGCTATGCAAAAGAAAATGGCGGCGATCTTCATCCGTGGGCTCAAAGTGTAGCCCTAGAGCGTATCGCTGCAATAATCATGTCTGCGTGTACTCTAGAATTTTCAATAAACCATAAGTGGGTATTGAGTCCACCGCATACTACGCCTGCTAGGTACATACCGGGTATGTTGGTTTCCATTGTGTTTGGGTTGTGTGAAGGGATCATTGGTGCTGTCTCAGGTATATCAATACCTAACCTGTGCAACAGTTCAAAGTTGGGGCGATATCCCGTCAATGCGATTACAAAGTCGTTGGGGATGGTTTCTTCCCCTCTTGGACTACTGATGTGTACCTGGCGCTCTTCGATTTTCGTTAGGCAACTGTTATATCGAACATCGATCTCTCCTGCGGCGATACGATTTTCGATATCGGGTCTTACCCAATATTTTACCCTTGGGCTGATTTCGTTGCCACGTATGACCAGTGTCACTTGAGCTCCCTTGCGATAGGTTTCCAGAGCCGCATCGATAGAAGAATTGCTTGCGCCTACTACAATCACACGTTGACCTGCATAATAGTGTGGATCATTATAGTAATGGCTTACTTTGGCGAGGTTCTCTCCCGGAATGTTAAGGTACATTGGAATGTCGTAAAATCCAGTAGCGACAATCACATTTTTTGATCTATAGGTGCTTTTGGATGAGTGTATTATAAATATATTCTCATCTTTCGTACAGGCAAAGACTTCTTCAAATAAATGAACATTCAGCTCAAATTTAACATATGTTCTTCTATAATACTCCAGTGCTTCTGCGCGTTTTGGTTTGGGGTTGATAGATACAAATGGTATATCGCCTATTTCTAGTTTTTCGGCTGTTGAGAAGAAGGTCATGTTTACAGGATAGCCGTACAGTGAATTGACCAGGCATCCTTTTTCTAAGATGAGGTAATCCATATTGTCTTTCTTTGCTGCGATGCCGCAAGCGAGCCCAATAGGGCCAGCACCGATAATCAGGACATCATACAGTTTCTCCATTTTCGGGTAGTTTTATGCGTTCAAAGTCTTCGCTCTTTTGAGCTAATTCCATTGTTGTTTTCTGTAAATCTGATGATATTTTGATCAGAAACTGCAGTTGTTCGGTAATCAAACGTGCATCTTCGCTTTCTGTTTCTTCCGTTTCCAAACGGCCTATTCCTTTGAAAGGTTCGAATGGATTATCTTCGTTCGTGCTGACCAAGGCTATTGTTTTTTCGAGATTACCCAGAGCCTTATACAGTTGCTTTAGATGCGCATTATTGAAATGATGGTTGTCGGCATCTTGAAGATGAGTTAACAATGTGGCCGTATAGGAGGAAAAGACATGGTTCAAGATGACAAATCGGTTGACTTCCTTCGTTACGTTTTGTCTCCACTTGGGTTCAGTCAATAGACGTTGAAAAGTCGAACCCATATTAGCCGAGGCAATATATACTTCCTTACGAGCTAGTTTGTACCCTGTGATATCTTCTATGTCGTCCGAAAGGATACGAATAGCTTGTGTCAGATAGTGGTAGTTAGCAACTAATAGACTCCGGATACTAGCGCGTATCTGAAAACTCTCCCAATTCGGAAAGATAATATAACTGGATAGGAAAGCTAATGATCCACCTAGAAAAGTGTCCAATATCCGTTCTTGGGCCATTTCCAGTGGGTTGACTCCAGTAAAACTGAGCATGATCAATACATAAGGGGTCATAAAGATGACCGCCATGATATAGTTGACACGAAACAAGCTATAGGCAATCAAGAAAAAGATGATCAGGATGACAAATCTCGCCGTAAGGTCCGGTATTGTCACCAATACAATGCCGCCTATGATCCCCCCAATAACCGTTCCGATGAGGCGTTGTACGTTTCGCTCTTTGGTCAGTCCAAATCCCGGTTTTAATATCACCAATATGGTCAGTAAGATCCAGTATGTCCCAAACTTAGGATAATGCAGTAGATTAAGCGTTAGATAAGTGCCTGACAGCATGATGGACATCCGTAAAGCATGCCTAAAGTTACTGGAACTCAAGCTCAAGTTGTCTCTGAATTTTTGCCAGTTTAAAGCTTCATTACGCAAAAATTTACGGCTATGCTGTATCTCTTCTTTTTCAACGTTGACAGACTTAAACTGTCCATAATTATATATATCACGAATATGTTTAGTGATAGACCGTATATTGATCAGAATTTTTTTTAATGGTATAGCGCTTTGCTCGGAGGACTTGTCAAACTCATCTACAGCTACACGTAACTTATCTATTTCTGCCTCTAGATCGTATATAGGTTTAGGGATTCGGTTGGCGTTGATTTTGTAAGCTATGTTGTCTAGTTCATGCGTAGCCTTCAGTATGACAGCTTTGATATCATCCAGTATACCCGATGGTCCATAGTTGATCCTGACTTTGTCGTAATCATAGTGAGTGGTCATGCTCTGTTCAAAGAGGTCGATCACATCATTGAATATCAAGGATAGAAAACGGCCCTCTTTGGTGGTGTCCTTTATGGAGCGTTTGCTGCGGAATAGGATGTCTCTCAGATTCTCCTGATGTGCATTGACGGCGATCTGGCTTTCTATAAGTTTGATGTAGTTATCGTCAACGTCTACTTTGGTGTCATAGAAGTTTGCTTTTAGACGCAGATATTCGGCTACCTGGAGTATGGTTTCGGATAGTTCTTGTTGTGCCAGTCTGTAGGGGCGTACCTGCATGATCGAGAAACTGATGATCATATACCAAGCTGCACCGATGAGAAAGTATAGCAGATAAGTGAATTCCTGTGCGATCCCATACCTGCCATCTATGTTGATGAGCATCACCAATAGGCACATTGTACCAATAGTTGCTGCTCGTGCATTGAATACAGCTAGCATAGCAAAGAGAAAAGCCAGTATCGCGATTACGGCGGTCATCAATACCAGCGAACCATTGCATAATGCTGTAATGGTAATGGTTATGGCGCCGAGGATAGTACAATAGACCATTCCAAATTTTCGATGTCGAGGTGCACCAGGTGTATCGGATAGCCCCACGATGAGTGCACCTAAGGAAATAAGTGTTCCTGTTTTGAATTCCCCAAAAAGTGCACATATCACTACTGGGATAATAGTTCCCATAGTGATCCGCAAGCCTTCAGCAAAGTATTGGCTGTAAAAAAAACTGGTTATCTCTTCCGTCTTTCTCATATTGGTCTGCTAAAGCTGGTCTAGGTATTTTCTGTCCATTTTTTTGTCAGAGCGGAAAGTCGAGGCAGATATCCCCACAATTTCCTTAAACTGCTTACTGAGGTGCGCCACACTACTATAGTTGAGGCGATAAGCGATTTCTTTCAAGGACAGTTCATTGTAAGAGAGCAGCTCCTTGGCCTTTTCAATTTTTAACTGTATATAATACTTTTCTATGGTAATTCCTTCCTGTTGGGAGAATACCGAGCTTATGTTGTGATAGTTGATCCCTAGTTTTTCGCTGAGATAAACCGACAGCTTGATTGATTCCGTATCTAAGGCACTGACCAGTTCGATTAGCAGTGTTTTTACTTCTTTTATTAAGTTGTCTTTAGGGTTCTCAATGAGCTCAAACCCGATGTTTTCCAGTGCGGTACGAATCCGTCCGGTCTGCTTTTCCGGTATAGCCGATTCAAATTGGATCGTACCTAGCTGTACGTTTGAAAATGGGATCTCCAACTGGTTGAGAATATCCTCCACTGCCGATACACAACGCTTGCATACCATATTCTTGACAGCTAATTCCATTTGTACCTCTTCTATTTTTGTTTAGATTGTTTTTCGAGTATAAACTTAACGAAAATTGCCTTTATATGCAATATTGAAAGCTTGCATATAAAGGCAATTTGTAGATAATCCGCTAACTGGATTATAGCGAGACGACTAGTTTTTTACAGCCTCTACATAGACAATGATTTCTACTGTTGGAGCGACTGCATCTACACCTGTAGGAAGCTTGTCATTATATTTAATGTTGTAGTCAAAACGGTTGATCGATGTTGTTGCTGTAAATCCTGCGCGGGTTTTGCCCCAAGGATCTGTAATGATACCTCCATTTTGTTTCACCTGGAATGTTACTTTTTTAGTGACATCACGGATCGTCAGATCTCCGCTTAGGACGAACCCACCTTTTCCCTGATTGAGGGTCGCATTGGTCAACGTCATTTTAGGGTATTTTTCCGCATTGAAGAAATCGTCACTTTTTAAGTGGTCATCACGCATCTGTACACGTGTGTTAATACTATTTACATCAATAGAAAAGTTTACTTTAGCCTTGTCAAAGTTGGTCGCATTTGCTGTTTCCACTGTGCCTTCCAGTTTGGTGAAAGCGCCGTCTACGATAGCGATACCTAAGTGTTTAACCTCAAATCTAGCGTTAGTATGTGCAGGATCTATAGTCCAACCTACTTGCGCGAAGCTGATGTTCGTAAAAAGGACGAGTGCGATAAATACGTTTAATACAGTTTTCATATTTTCTTGTTTTTGTTTGTACACTGCAAAGGTCGATCAAGTTTTTGGTACGAAACTTAATCTACATTAATAAACAAAAAAAAACAGGATAAGTTTTTATTCGAGTCCTTCCCACCAATGTGGATAGGACTTATACTGCTCTAAGGACACAATTTGACCTATTTTGGGAGTTAGGATCGCTATATGTTGTGCTGTTGCAGCTTCCGTCACCCGCTTTAGGGGTTCGTCCCAGGCATGGTTGGCTAAGGGGAACTTGGCCGAATGTACCGGGATCAGGTAGTGGGCCTGTAGATCTTGCGTTGCAGTAATCACCTCCTCAGGCATCATATGTATATATTTCCACATCGCATTGTACTGTCCGTTTTCTAAGATCGCAAAGTCAAATGGACCATGCGCATTCCCGATCTCTTTAAAGTGCTTGCCATAACCACTATCTCCTCCTATAAATATCCGTTTAGAGCCTTTCAGTACAAATGAAGACCACAACGTTGTGTTTCGCTTGAAGGTGCGTCCTGAAAAATGCCTTGCGGTGGTCGAGTGGATCTGGAACCCATCAATTTCCGCATGCTCTCCCCAATAGAGTTCCGTGATCTGTCCAGCGGGATATCCCCATTTTTCCAGATGTGCACCTACACCGAGTCCGGTCACAATGTGTTTGACCTTGTCCTTGAGTTTCATAAAGGTATTATAGTCCAGGTGGTCCCAGTGATCGTGCGTGATAAAAAGGATGTCGATTTCTGGTAGGTCGTCTACCTGATAATTGTATTCACTTTCAAAGGCACGCACACTCACCCGGACTGGTGTAGCATATTTGCTGAATACCGGGTCTACCAATATCTTTTTTCCATCCAGTTGGATATAATAGGAAGAGTGTCCAAACCATACATAGAGATTACTGTCTATCGGCAGGTGATGGAGATCATTTTTTTCTACAGGAATCAGGTCTTTCGGGATATTACGCACCTTCTTGGCAAAGAAAAACTCCCTTAGCATTTTCGAATAGCTGGTTCCTTCGGCCAGTGCAGGCGTATGTTCCAGGTTATCAAAAGCTCCCTCCTTATAATTGGGTTTGCTCTGCATGAGTGCCAAGCGTGAGCCACTGGCGTTTTTTCCAAATCTATCGTGTTGCATGTACAATAGTGTCGCCAGGACAAACAGTACAATGAGGGCTAGGATTACCTGCATACTTCGTTTTAAAAACTTTATCATCTCTTCTTAATATCTAAAGTTATGCGAAATATTCTAATCTAAAAGTCATAACTTTAGGAAAATACAACGATGTATAAGATACTTATGATGATACCGCTGGCTTTTAAGAGGGTTTTTCTATTTTTTTTCCTGGCCCTAGGGCTTTATTTTGGTGGCTATGCGCAGGTGCTGCAACCTGGATTTGACAAGGCCGAGTTTACAGAGATTTTAGCTATTAATTCACGTTTTTCGGAGAGCCCGCAGATGGCCCAATATATTCCGCCACCGGCGCGATCCAGGTTGCTGTATAAAAGTGGTGAGTTCGGTCTAGTCAATCATTGGCAGTTGTGGCTTATGGACGAGCGTGTTGCGGTTATTTGTACCCGGGGTTCTACACGTGAGGGCGAGAGCTGGCTGGCGAATCTATTTGCCGCACAGATTCCCGCCAAAGGAGTCCTGCATATCGAGAAGGATTTCGAGTTTGACTACACGTTGGCCGCGCACCCCCGTGCAGCAGTACATGCGGGTTACGTCTTCAGTTCGGCTTTTCTGCTTCGTGATGTGTTGCCCAAGATAGATTCTTGTTATCAGGCCGGTGTAAAGGATTTTATCCTGTCAGGGCATAGTCAGGGGGGAGGCATCACCTATATTATGAGTGCTTATCTATTGCAAATGCAAAAAGCAGGTAAGCTACCGGCAGATATGCGTATCAAGGTATATACCAGTGCAAGTCCCAAGCCCGGCAACCTTTATTTCGCTTACGACTATGAGCATAGCGTAGGAGAGGGCTGGTCACAACATGTAGTTAATACCGAAGATTGGGTGCCACAGTCGCCTTTTACGGTGCAGACTATTGCCGATCTGCCCGACGTCAACCCCGTGCCCGCCCTACGTTTTACGCTCAAAAAACAGAGCTTTTTCAAACGTTTGTTTTTTAACTCACTTTATAAGAAGATGACAAACCCTTCGCAAAAAGCGGTAGACCGTTATCAAAAATACCTGGGCAAGTTTACGGGTAAGCAGATCAAGAAATATTATCCCGATTTCGTGATCCCTGATTTTGTCAATAGCAACGAGTATGTGCGTACCGGCAAGCAGGTGGTATTATATCCCGATAGTGGTTATTTTGAAAAATTTGATTATAGCAAGGATAAGACTAAGATCATGCTGCATCACTCGACGGTTGCGTACTATTACCTGCTCAAGCATACCTATGAGAAGTAAAGAGTCCGTTTTTTTATGACTTTTATTATTCGTAATACAGAGCACGTATTGTAAAGCGATTTGTCGTTCTTATCAGACTTCTTTAATTTTAATCCCATAATACGTTATAGCGAGCATGGCAAAACAAATAAAGGCATTAAAATGTCCACAATGTGGTAGTGTAAAGAAGCAGAATGTTAAAGAGGACCATTATATCTGTAACCATTGCGGTACCGAATATTTTTTGGACAACGACGATATCAACGTTAATATCAGACATCAGTACGGAGATAATGGCCTTGACCCCAAAGTCAAACGAGTAATAATATTAGGCTTGGCAGGTTTTCTATTGCTTCTTTTTTTTGCGAGCATTATCCGAAACTGTGGCAGTAGTAATAGTACATCGACGGCTGTTTATTCAGCCATATCAACCAAAGAAAAATCCTATGTCGAGCGAATCAAGGGACACCTGGCTTTTACGGCTTATAACAGCAGTAATCCAATGTTGCTCTTTATCATAGCCCGTGGTAAGGATAGCTTTGATAGAGAAAACGCCGAGTACTTTGCCCGTTTCTATGATCCCTTGAAGGAGAAAATTGTCAACGATATCCTATTACCAGGATGGAAAGAGGACTTTTATATACAGAGTCGAACTTTCGCTGATAGCGTTCTTTATATCTGTGCTGATAAAAGTAATAAAGTGCTCAAAGTCGACCCCGCAAAGAATGAAGTCGTAGATGTAACCGAGGCCTTTTTTGCAGGGGTACCCGAGTTTTCATCCGGGATTGCTACATTAAAATTTACGCAGGAAGTAGAGGGCGACGGATTCCGGATCATGACCAATGATGGTAAGGAATATTATTATTACCCTCTGGTGCGCAAAATCTACAAAGATCACTCCGAACGTCGTAATGCAGGTATAGGTATGTCATCTTTATTGCCGGGAGCAAAGTCTTTGATACGGTATGCGATTTCTGAAAAAAGTAGAGATTATCCGGACGAAAAAATCCAGTTGCTCAAATATTGGTATCAGCACAATCCTGGGTATCCTATAATGCTTCCCTATTCCTATCAGGTTGTTTGGGAAAAGGTATATAACTACCCCAAGAAATCGGGAGTTTATTACGGTTCATTTCCTTATATCAAGAAACTATTTAAAGAACCACGGATTAATAAATTCGTAGATCTTACTCCCGACCGCTTGTATTTTGATGCCAAGATCGAGTATCAGGATAGTGTTAATGTCTATATCTCCGGATTGCCCAATGCGAATCCAGAGGGTAATAGGTACCTGCAGAAGATAGATACAGAGACGGGCAAGATTGTGTGGAACTATACGCCAGCGAGTGATAGCTATTCTTTCGATACGGACATGTATGGCTACGCCGGCGGTCTTGTATTTGCCTATTATGATAGAGCTTCTACAGCCCGTACCAATCGGCTGATCATTATGGGCAACGATGGGACAATTGTAAAAGATATAAATAAGGACGAATTATTTAAAAAGTAAAAGATGGGATTATTCAATTTTTTCAAAAAACAAGTCGCTACAGTCATCGAATGGCAGCCTCAGGCTCCTGGATTGTTGGTGTGGAAATACCCTGCAGTGACAGGCGAAATAAAGAATGCAAGTAAATTGATTATTGCTCCAGGACAAGGATGTGTTCTGGTATATGAAGGCAAGATTACCGATGTGATCGATACCGAAGGAGTTTACAATATCCGTACGGACAATCATCCCTTCATCACCTCCTTGCTCAAAGTCGCTCAGTTGTTTGAGGGTGAGCACAAGATGGGGCTTTACTTCTACCGCAAGGCGGAAGTCGTTAATCAGGGCTGGGGTACGTCTTCGCCGATCAAATATATGGACGACTACTATAAGATTCCGATCCAGTTATCTGCCTTCGGTAACTTTTCATACCGTCTTAACGATGCAGGGCGGTTTTTTACAGAATATGTCGGTTCACAGGATAGTTATAGTACTGAAGCATTCCGCGAGGCGATACAGGCCCGTATCCAACAGGTGCTGACCTCCTGTTTTGCAGAAGAGAAAATGCCTTATACCAAGATCGATGCGGAGATTGCGCGGTTGTCTACGACCATGAGAGATCGGCTTGTGTCTGATTTTGAAACCTTTGGTCTGGTGCTCCGCGATTTCAGGATCGAAGGGAACTCATTTGATGAGGAGACGCAGGCCCGTATCGGTAAGATTGCAGATATCACGGCCAATAGCCATGCTGCCTCTGAAGGTGGACTCAGCTATGTGGAGCTTGAAAAATTGAGAGCCCTCCGTGATGCTGCTAAAAATGAAGGTGGCCTTGCTGGAGCAGGGGTCGGCCTTGGTGCAGGTATGAGTCTGGGTAAGGTGTTCAGCAATTCCATTGACGAAGTCACGCAACCTGCCGTAGGTTTCGATCCGATGGAGCAGTTGCGCAAGCTCAAGCTTTTGTTGGATGAAAACATCATTACCCAAGAGGAATTCGAACAGAAGAAGAAGGATTATTTAAATAAACTGTAGACCATGAAGCATATCATTACATTTCTATTCATCGTGTCCTTGCTTGTCGTTGGCTTTGTCTCGCTCAATTATATGTGGAACTGGGTTGTTGTGGATTATACACAGCTTGTAAAAGTAGCCATTTCCATTTTTGTTGTTATTTTCATTGCCACGGGCCTAGCTATGGTATTTAGTGCTGCCTATGCACGTCCGAAGAACCAGTCCGACGTAGGTAAGAAAGATTAAAAAGAATGCAGTACCGGACTATGCCAAGGAGCTGTGGTCCGACTGCCCCTTATCACTATATGCTGTGATATATAGGCTCGGTGTCATGCCGTAATGTTTGTGAAAGTCTCTCGAAAAATTAGACTGTACCGAATAGCCTACCATTGTAGCGATTTGTGCTATCGAATGCTTTTTGAGCAATAAGAGTTGAGCCGCTTTACGTAATCTCGATATATTGATCAGCTCGTTGGGACTGAGATCCGATAGGCCCTTTACCTTTCGGTACAGTGTTGGTCGGCTCATATTCATCGATCTGGCTAGCACTTCGACATTGAGATCGGCCGAATCAAGTTGATCATAGATCACGCGCTGCAGTTGGTCGATAAAATCCTTGTCAGGCCCCGAGACATGCATATCCAATGGTTGAGATGTTGATGGAATTGTAAAATAATCCTTGACAATTTTTCGGTTATTGAGCATGTTACGTATGGTTACCAATAGGTACTCCAAGGAAAAAGGTTTCTCTATATAAGCATCAGCTCCACTTTTTAGCCCCTCTATTTTGGCATCTAATCCATTTTTTGCTGTGAGGAAGACAACAGGTATATGGCTGTATAGAATATCAGACTTTATTCTTTTACACAATGTGATGCCATCCATGACGGGCATCATGATATCTGTAAGTACCAGTTGTACATCATTCGTGTCTAAGATATCTAGCGCCTCGGCCCCATTACTGGCTCTACGTATTGAATAGTTTCCTTTCAGCTCTTTATTGAGATAGGCCAATATTTCCTTATTGTCCTCGACCACGAGGATAATCGGACTTTCCTGAGTTACAGTATCTGCAGCGGAAAGTGTAGTCTTTACGGGTGCAATATGGAGGGGGGCGTCCATAATTGGGATATCAATCGTCTGTTCCTGTACGATAGGGCAAGAAAGGAGAAAAAGATTTCGTTCTCCTTTTGTACAGATTAGATCGAGTGAGCCGTGGTGGAGCTCTGCCAGAGAGCGAGAAAGTGGTAAGCCGATACCGGTACCCGTATTCTTGTCGGCGTCGTGCAATCGGTAGAATGGCTCAAATATTCTGTCCTTTTTATCAAAAGGTATAATAGGGCCATCATTGGCAAATTCAATATTGAACATGATATCGTCACTATTGAAAGGCAACAGTTTGATCACCACGTTTGCCTTTGCATATTTGATCGCATTATGGATTAGGTTAGTGAAGATTTTGCGAAGAGCTTCTCCGTCTACATCTGCCGTCAGTGTAATACGAGGTAGCGATAGTTCATAGTTTACTTTTTTTTCTTTTGCTAGATACTGTAGGTCTTTGAATACCTCGTTGAGCAACGTATTGATGTCGGTTTGCGTAAAAATAAGGCTCATATTGTTGTTTTCTGCTTTTCTAAAATCGAGTAGTTGATTCGTCAGGAGTATTAATCTTTGTGTATTCTTGTCGATCATGACCAGATCCTGTTTGATTTCGTCGTCTGCAATTTTGTTTCCATTCATGATTTTCTCTAGAGGCATCTTTATCAGCGTCAACGGTGTTCTTATTTCATGGGCAAGATTGGTGAAAGACTCCAGCTTGAGATTGTATATCTCGCGTTCTTTTTTACGTTCATAATTGTCCATTTTTCGGATATTGCTGGCTCGTACCCATAAAAAATAGTAGCGCAGGATCAAAAAGATAACCGATCCGAATAGCAGCACATAAATAGTATACGCCCATAATGATCGCCACCAAGGGGGGGATACATAAATAAGTAATGATTTTTCCTGCTTATTCCAAAGACCATTATTGTTGGCTCCGGTATATCGGAATGTATACGTACCGGGCGGTAACTTGTTGTAGTATATTTTTTGGTTGCCCGTTATCGTAGTCCATTCTTTGTCATAGCCTTCCATAATATAGCTGTATACATTACTTTCGGGCGCTGCGAAGCTCAATGCAGCAATGTTGAAGTTGATGTTGGAGTGATCATGGGTGAGTTTGATTTCATCCGTCAAAGATATTGCGCTTTTCAAAAAACCATCTTTACGAACGGGGACATCCCTATTGTTTATTTGGAAGTTGCTAATGAATACAGGAGGTATAAAGTTGTTCTTGATAGTCTTAATTGGGTTGAAACTGACCATACCTTTTATCGTTCCAAAATATAAGGTGCCATCGCTGTCTTTAAAAGCTGAATTGTAGTTGAACTGATCCGTAGGTAAGCCGTCCCTAGCTCTAAATACCGTGCCATCTGCATTGTTGTCCTCTAGCCGTATGAGTCCGCTCCCCGTTGACACCCATATGGTATGGTTGTCATCCTCCAGTATTTTGAATACCTGTTTAGAAGGAGCTCCCGTTTGATGAAAAAAATTAGTGAAGTGACCATTCCGTTGATATTTGGACAGTCCGCCCTCTGTCGCGAGCCATATATTCTTCTTGCTGTCTTCAAATAGACCATTTACATAATTGTTGACTAGCGAATTTGCCTTTCCCGGTTGAGAGAGTAGCTGCTTTGCCGTGCCAATGCTACGGTTGTATAAGATCACACCGCTGCCGTAGGTATTGATCCATAGTAAGCCCTCGTCATCCTCATACATTCCCTGTATCCAGGCAGGTTTTATTGGTGCCGCTCGAAAATTATCAAGTTTTTTATCGTAGCTATACAGTCCTTTGTCAGTACCGATATACATGGTGTTGTCACGTGTTCGATATAGCGATACCACGAATTTACTCCGCGCGAGCCCCTCTCCGATACCTCGGTAGTGCCGTTTTAATTTACCACTTTTTAGATCTAGGACATCTAGGCCGTGTGAGGTCGAACCTACCCATAGCTCATCGTCCATCAAGGCTAGGCCGTGTAGGTTATTATGGGTGATGCTGCCTGGAGCGCCGTCTGCTTTAAAATGTTGTACGTTGTTGGAATTCGCGAATATTCGATTGAGACCACCATCTTCTGTTCCTACCCAAAAATTGCCATATTTATCTTTGGTGATCTCGTGTATGACGTTGCCCGATAGGGAAGATCTTCCGTTGCCCTGTAGGTATTTCTTGAAATTCTCAAATTGGCTGATATATTGATTTACTCCACCAAAGAATGTCCCGGCCCAAATACTTCCTTCTCGATCCTTAAAGAAGTTGATGACCACATTATCGGATATTGAAAATGGGTTGAGTGGATCTTTTTTGATGTGATTAATACTTCCTGTCCGGATATCGAAGCTATAGATTCCTGTTTCGGTCCCTATCCAGAATACCGACGGAGTTTGTTGGATGACACTGTGGACCAGTATTGCCTTTTCATTTTTACGCTTCGTGATGAGGTCGGTCAGTGTATTCTGTGCGAAATTGAATAGGTACGCTGTGTAGCTGGTCCCGATAATAGCGAGCGAGTCATTAATTCCGTATACTGTTTTGATACTGGACTGTATATTGGGATTTAAGAGATTCAGTTCTATGTTTTTGAATACGTCCTTTTTAGGATCATATCTAAATAAGGTATGATGGCTGTTGACCATCCATAGGTCATCATGGTGGTTGGTGCTAGCGTCTATGATCCGTTCCTTTAGCTTGTCAAAAGCGGAGAATTTTTTAGTTTTCAGGCTATACCTGTAGATGTAACCGTTGGAAATAAACCAGATGTATCCGCCGGAATGTTTAATAAATCGAACTTCCCCCATAAGAACCTCGTCTATATACGTAAAGTTTTCCCGCTCAGGTACATACCGATATAGGCCGTGCGTCGTTCCTACCCACATATTGCCATCACTATCGTTGAGCAGACTTAATATCGAGGAGCTGCCTATACGAAGTGCTGCCGAGTCGGTATGGCTGAATACTCTGAACTGGTGACCGTCAAAGCGATTGAGTCCGTTGCGTGTGCCAAACCAAAGAAAACCCTGAGCGTCTTGGGTGATGGCGGTAACTGCATTGTTTGATAATCCGTCAATTGTTTGGTAATTACGGAAATAGGTCGATTGTCCATGCACATAATAGTGCATCGACAAGGCCCATACCATATATAGAGAGATTATACTTTTCAAAACATAACGGTTAGAGCTAAAGTAAGCAATTAATAGGTTAAAAAAAGTTTGTGTGACACGCAATGATAAAAAAATGAGACGTTTTGAATGCTAAGAGGAGAATGTATTTCTCATTTTTATGTAATCAATGTAAACTTAGAGTGTAGCGCCCGAGCTTATCTTACATAAATAGCTCTGTGCGATACCAATCCATAAACCAAAAACACAAGCAGTATGAACAAAGAACTACTAAAATCAGGTGTAATGTCATTGGCGTTATTACTGGTTACTGTTACAGCCTTTACGCAGACGAGGTTGCTTAAGGGGAAGATTGTGGATGAATCCACAAACCCTGTCGCCGGTGCTACAGTAAAGGTAACGGGGACTTCTGTGGGTACCAGTTCGGGGCCTACTGGCGATTTCCAATTGGAAGTTTCCAATGAAGCCCGTACCCTGGATGTTTATTACATTGGTTACAACAACGCCCAGATTCCTATTTCGAGCGATTTTATGACTATTAAATTAGAGCCTGCTGCGGATCAGGGGCTTGACGAAGTGGTAGTCATTGGGTATGGTACTGCCCGCAAGAGAGATCTGACCGGTTCTATGGTTTCTATAGGTGTCAAAGATTTTAACCGTGGTCTCACCACGAGTCCTGACCAATTGATTCAGGGTAAGACCCCAGGGGTGATGGTTATCAATAATACCGGACAGCCAGGGGGCTCTACTACGGTGAGCATCCGTGGCAATTCGTCGATACGTTCGAGCAATAACCCCTTGTTTGTACTGGACGGTGTGCCGATGTCCGGAAATTCGCCGCTTCCAGAAGGAAGAGGAGGATTTACTTCTGATCGTGGCAATGCCCTCTCTTATCTTAATCCCAGCGATATCGTGAGCATGGATATACTCAAAGACGCATCTGCTACCGCCATATATGGTTCTCGGGGTGCCAATGGGGTTGTTATTATTACGACGAAGAAAGGTAGAGTAGGTTCGCCTGAGCTGTCTGTGGGAGCAACAGCAGGTATCTCGAGTATGCGTGAGTTTCCAGATGTACTGGATGCCGGACGTTTTAGAGAGGCATTAAAATTTTATACGCCAAATGATGCTGCTACAGCAGATTACGGAGAGAGCGAAGATGCTTTTAAAGCGATTACCCGTAATGCCGTAACCCAAAATTACTATGCTGACGCGGTCGGTGGTACCGAGAATGGCAAATATCGCGTGTCGGGAGGCTATCTCAATCAAAACGGGATTATCAAAAGCTCGCAGCTTAAGAAATATACAGCCAATGTATCTGGCAATTTTCGATTCTTGGAGAACAAAAGACTGGGATTAGATTTTGCCGCTTTCCTCACGCAGTTAGACAATAATTATGCACCTATCAGCGCTGTAGTCGGATCAGAAGGCAATCTTATCTCACAGGCCCTTCAGTGGAATCCTACGCGCCCACTTGTAGATGCCAATGGCAAACATACATTTGTCAGTGCCACTACGCGTAATCCGTTGACTAGTATTGATGCTTTTAAGGATGTAGCAGTGACGAATACAACTATTGTCAATATTACTCCGTATTACAAGATTACTGATGATCTAGAGTATCGTTTTATCTATAGTGTGATGCGGCAGACAGGCAATCGTCAGGGGATGTACCGTGCGGGACTGATTGATCCTTCCAATGTTAAGAATGAACAGGCCTTCAGCTCCAACAATGGGGAGACCAATATGCAGATGACCCATATGCTTTCTTATAACAAGCAGATCAATTCGGATTGGAACATCAACGCTATGGCTGGTTATGAGTATCTCGATTACAACTATAATAATAATATCGCCTTTGGTGGCGGCTTTAGCTATATGGGACTGAGTTATTTCGATTACCTCCAGTATTCATCAGTTGCTACTCGTGAGATTGCTTCCTACCGAAGTCCTACCAACCAGTTGCAGTCTATGTTTGCTCGTGGAGGAGCTAATTATCTTAACCGGTATTTACTTACGGCGACGTTGCGTCGGGATGGGTCGACCAAATTTGGAGAAAACAACAAATACGCCATGTTCCCTTCAGTAGCCTTGGCATGGAATATTGCCGAAGAGAGCTTCCTCAAATCCAATTCTTATATCGATCAGCTGAAGCTTCGTCTAGGCTGGGGGCAGACCGGTAATCAGGAGTTCCC
The DNA here is from genome assembly GCF_000416985.1 of Sphingobacterium paucimobilis HER1398. GTDB lineage: Bacteria > Bacteroidota > Bacteroidia > Sphingobacteriales > Sphingobacteriaceae > Sphingobacterium > Sphingobacterium paucimobilis. Next base: position 924,481 of record NZ_ATDL01000015.1, on the reverse strand, counting down.
TTCTGGAGCTTCGCTCAATAGATTGGTTTTTACAACCCAGGGAATCAGTCAGGCAAACCTGAAAAACTCTGATCTGAAATGGGAGACCTCTGCTACAGTCAATGTGGGTCTGGATTTTTCGGTACTGAATAACCGTCTCTACGGATCGATCGACTATTTTCATAAGAAAACGACTGATGCGTTGTTCGAACAGACCTTGGCTATGCCAGGACCCGCAGGCCGTATTTGGGTAAATCTAGATGGTGAGATTGTCAATAAGGGAGCAGAGGTTGCACTTACAGGTACGATTATCAAGAATAGTGACTGGACGTGGGATCTGACTGGCAATGTAACTTTTCTTAAGAATAGCGTGAGTGGTCTATTGGGATACTACGAAACCGGTGCGCTGCGCGGACAAGGATTTACTGGAGTACTGGGGCAGCGTATGACCAATGGGCAACCGCTAAATGTGTGGTACCTGGCCGATTATCAGGGAATCGATCCACAAACAGGAATGAGTATGTACAAAGGTCTTGATGGCAGTATCAGTGCGAACAATGATCCAGCTACGAACAAGTTTTATTCCAATAGTCCTAATCCGACTACCCTTCTTGGTATCTCGACCAATGTCGCATATAAGCGCCTATCTTTGGTAGCCAATATGAATGGTGCCATGGGGCATTATCTGTTCAATAATACAGCAGCGACCAATCTTGGAGTGAGCAATTTGTCTGATCGTAATATTGGTTCTTCATTCTTCAATACAGCTGTTAAAGAATCAACTTCCAACTCGTCTGCTCCTTCAGACCGTTATCTCGAAAAAGGGGACTACCTGAAGATGGCCAACCTGACGCTGAGCTACCGTGTTGGTAATATTGGCAGCACGATCAAGAATTTGAACGTTTCGCTCACGGGGCAGAATCTGTTTATCATTACCAAGTATTCGGGCTTTGATCCAGAAGTTAACACGGATGGGTCGACAAATGGGATTCCATCGCTCGGTATAGAGTATCTCCCTTACCCTCCAGCAAGGAATGTTCTTTTTGGAGTCAATTTCTCCCTGTAGGAGCAGATCGATTTAGGAATCAAAGAAGATATTGATAAATAATTAATACACGAATAATTGTAGAGATATGCATTTCAGAAAAATATTATATACAGCTTTGGCAGGCGCATTGTCTGCGAGTTCACTTTCATGTACCAAACTGAATGAAGAGTTTCGGGGTGAACTGGAACAAGGGACGTCGGATGTAGACGCTGGAGGATTGTTGGTTACGGCTTACAGTTCTTTGAATAGACCTTACCAACAAGAGGAGAGATGGGTGATGCAGGAGGTTTCTTCGGATGCCGCTATGGCGCCCACACGTGGAGGAGATTGGGATGATAACGGTATGCATCGTGCCATCCACCTGCATACTTGGACGGCGGACAATGCCTACATGAACAATACTTTTGTGAGTCTAGGGACTGCAATGTACAATGCAGCAAATGTGCTGCTCTATAAACCCAGTCCTCAGCAGGCTGCAGAAGCACGTTTTTTACGGGCGCTGATGATGTTTGATATGTTGGATCTGTACGGGCAGGTGCCGATCCGCGATGGAGCTTCCATGGAGGATTTTAAGATAGCACCCGAGGTGTTGGCTCCGGAGAAGGCGATTGATTATATGATCAAGGAGCTCAATGAGATTATAGCTACTTTGCCAGATAAGGGGCCTAAAGAAGCTTTTGTTGCTAATAAGAATGCGGCAAGGACACTGCTGATGAAGATTCATCTTAATAAGGGAGCTTTTATGAATAGGCAAAACCCTACTTTTGCAGTTGAGGATATGAATCAGGTGGTCAGCTTGGCCAACGAGATTACCAATTCCGGTAGCTATAGTGTCTCTGCTAGTGGCAAGTACTTTGATAATTTTGCTCCAGACAATGATGTTAAATCGACCGAAAACATCTTTACCCTTTATAATGAGAATGGCGTCCGCGGTGGTAATGTGGATCGTACGTGGAATACTATTGCTCATTATAATATGAGTCCTGGCGGATGGAACGGTTGGTGCACACTTTCAGATTACTACGATAAGTTCTCTACTACTGACGAGCGCCGCGGTATTTATTATGAGTACGATGCCGATACGACTTCCAATAAGAGTAAGGGGTATCACCGCCAGAATGTAGGCTTTTTTGAGGGACAGCAGTACAATTGGACGACCAATCAACCGCTCAATGCCCGTAATCCATCTACAGCACCACTTTCCTTTACACGGGAGGTCACGATACGGACCTCTGGAGCTACTTTGGAGACTGCAGGTATACGTCCTATGAAATATGCTTTTGACTATGCTGTAACTGGGCAACGTAATAATGATTGGGTAGTGTACCGTTATTCAGATGTGCTATTGATGAAAGCTGAAGCTATATTGCGTGGTGGGACTGGGACGGCAGGAGACGCATTGGGATTGGTCAACGATATTCGTGCCGAACGCGGAGCAAGCCTGCTTCCGGCATTGACTTTGGATGAACTGCTGGATGAGCGCGCGCGCGAACTCTACTGGGAAGGATGGCGTAGACAGGATCTGATCCGTTACGGAAAATTTTTAACAGCGTGGCAAGAAAAGCCTGCGGATCCTGATCCGAAGACATTAGTATATCCGATTCCAAATCCACAAAAATCGGTGAATCCTAACTTAGAGCAGAATCCAGGATATTGATTTTAGTCTATGGATAGATCAGCCCCCAATTTGCTTAATACAGGTTGGGGGCTTTTGGTGTTATGCTTCATATTCTGAAAGGATAGTTAATGTACATGAAAGAAGCTGTATAAGAACAATAATGAGCTGTTTTTCTTTGGTAATCGGAATTTTTCCGATTTTAGTATAATAATTATATATAGGAATAATATCGTTTCGTTTGTAAAAAGGTGATAAAGTACTTAAAATTGGGAATAAGCAATATTTTAATGATTTGGTTGATCAGTAAAAGTTCTGATAGTAATCGATGTAAAAGATGAGAGCGTTTATTATTTTACCACTAGCCGTATTTTCAATAATTGGTTTCGCTCTACTTTTTTTTGCTATTACGCAACACTGGGAAGTCGGTGTCGCAGGCTGGATTACCATTTCTCTATTTGCTTTTTTTCCGTTGCTTATTCTTTACGGGATATTGTTTGGTTTCTCGGTCTCTGCGAGGCAGCAAACAAGAATTGAGGAGATAAGAAATAAATTGTCTGCCGATGGAAATGGACTCTATATTGATATGCCGCTGTTTGATAAGAGGTGTTTTATAACTTGGGAGTCTGTCGAAGCTATTGTCCATTACAATTATATTGTGAGTAGCGATTTTACCGCAAACCACAGTGGTTTGCGGTTCTATCTGAATAGTTTGCCCACCTATACAAAGAAGGAAAAACAGTGGTGGCTCAATCGCCTATTCAATAGCGATCCTGTGGGTAATTGTATGGATGTGTCGGAGGAGACCAAGGGGTATCAAGAGATACCGGATATGATAGAAAAATACCTTGGGGTAGATGTTGCTGTCAATTGCTTTACAGATCCAAGAAAGGGGACGTTGATTTCGACAGAAACATATGCGTATCAAGATGGGATTACTACTCTTGAAAAATGGAAACCTGACAATGGCGCTCGGGAATCAATTGTATACAGTAGATCTAACCAAAGTATGGAGGAAATAAAAAGAGCATTTCTTTTTTCAAATATTAAGTGTTGATTGCTAGTGTTTTATTTTAACATTTTTAATTTATATTAGCAAAAAAGTGAATTCTTCTTCGGAATGAGTGACTGCTTGTTGGCATCTGGTGGCTGCCTGTTGCTACGAGGTGATCGGTATTTGCTGTAGAGTGAACCCTGTTTGACAATAGATGGATACCTTTTACTATGATGTGGCCCCCTGTTGATGTAGAGTGGTCACTTTTTTCGTTTCCGTGTTTGCTATTTATGAAGCAGTGATTGTTCTTTTGGGTGGAGTGTCGGCTATGTACGATCGGGGAATCACAAGCTGTAATCGACTGTTCACCCTGTAGGGTCGAGTGGTTACGGTATGTTCTGAAGTGATCGCTTTTTGCTGTTCAGTGGTCACAGTCTGCTGTTGGCTAGTCACATTTTAGTACGACGAGATTTCTTTTTGGGTGAATGTGTTCGGTCATCGGTAACTGGTGGTCACGGCCTTGTGATAGGTGATTACTTTTTTATAAAATGTGATCACTTTTCGCTAGATAGTGATCACTAGTTCGTATAGCGTGTTCCCTTTTTCTTAATGGAAGGATACTTGTTCGTGTATCGTGATCAGTGATTCTGAAAATGTGGTCACTGAAAGTGAAAGACCAATCACTTTTTTAAGGGGAAAATCACCTTTGGTGCTATCCTATAACAAACTATCTGGCAACATTCTGTTGCTTAAGGAATACCTTCTTTTCTATGAAATGGCCGTATCCGTCATATTGTTATGTAAGAAGATTCTAATTCTTGCTGCTTTATGCTGTTTCGTTCTTTTTTATAGTGACAGATCTTAAGTTTATTTTGTCTCTTATTTCATTTCGTGTCTTTTTGGATGAGTCTTCTGAAGCTTAATGCAATTCTTTATTTAGAATTAACATAAGATTAAAGATATGATAATCGCGCTTATTGTGCTTTCATTAAGGGGTTATATAGTTTTGCATCGTTAAAAATAGAATACCCAAGACTGATATTAACTCGTATTGTATGTTTCAGAGTATTACGAATTTGAATGATGAAATTTTGTTTTCTTTCTTTTTGACTTATTGTGGTTTAAAAAAGAAAATCGAATCCTCTGCTCCTAATAGCAAGCATAATTAACCCTCATCATATTATGAAAAAAAGTAATTTATTAACTTTTCCTGTCTTGTTGTTGCTGTTTTTCTTCAGTTGTAAAGAAGATGAAGCAACAAAACAGAGTGTGCATGATCCTAATAAACCGGTCGTGCTGAGTTCTTTTTATCCAGCCAAGGGCGGAGCGAAAGATAAGATCTTATTAAACGGAGATAATTTTGGATCTGATCCCAATAAGATCAAGGTATATTTTAATGAAGCGCAAGCGACAGTAGTGTCGTCAAGCGGAAATCGAATTTATGCCATTGTTCCGCGTTTACCTGGGGATAATCCAAAGATATCTGTGGTCGTGGGTAAGGATTCTGTAGTATACGACGATACGTTTGCATATGCGATCCAGGCACAGGTCACTACGGTAACAGGAAATGGAACAAAAGATTTCTTGGCAGGACCTTTGGATCAGGCTCATGTATATGGTAAGTACCTTGATCTGGATGCTGAAGGTAATCTCTTTATGTCTTGGAGGGATGGTGGCTCTTTCGGAGTGGCACGTATCAACGAGAAGCAAAATGTTGTAACAGCATTGTACCAACTTATAGGAACGTCAGGAGCAAATCCATATTCCAACGGTATTACTGTAGATCGCAGTACTGGAATCATGACCGTATCGCACGAATCGGTGGCCGAAGTGTTTTTCTCTTTCGATCCACGGGAAGCATGGGCACCACGCCAACGGAATGCACAGTTTTCTAAAGCAGATTATGCACTTATTACCCAAGCTGATAGGTATGCTAATTTTGTAACTTATTGTCCGTACGACGGTTATCTGTATACGCGTTTCAGGGATGGGAATATTGCTAAAATACATCCGGAGACGTATCAGGCAACTATTGTTCATAAAGGGCCCAGCGGATCGCAGTATGGGCAGGGCATCAATCCAAAAAAACCTTACGAACTCTATATAACCTTACACTCTAATGCGGTGCCAAATACTTATGCTCAGGGAATATCGGTTCTTGATCTACGCCCGGAACACATCAACGAAGGGTTTAAAAGGATCAATGCGCCAGGTGGTTCGGGGTTCCGTGATGGGCCTGTGGCGGAGGCTGTATTCAACTTTCCTAAGGATATCAAGTTTGATAATTCGGGTAATATGTTTATCGCAGATTATGGTAATCATTGTATCCGTATGCTGTCTGCCAGCGGTATCGTTACTACGGTGGCAGGACAGCCAGGTAAGTCGGGCTATAAAGATGGTGGGCCAATAGAGTCCCTATTTAATCAGCCTTGGGGGGTAGCGGTCAATGAACAAGGGGATATCTATATCGCAGACTGGAGTAATGCACGTATACGCAAACTAGTGATTGAATAATTAACCTACTTAACTATATCATGAAGATCATTCACATATTGTGTTTGTTGCCGTTGTATTTATGGCTATCAGTTGCACAGGCACAGCAATCAAAAGAATTGACGATTGTAGGTACAGTCGTCAGCGAGGGGGGAGAGCCCTTATCCAATGTTTCTATCTATATCAAGGACAAGCCTACGGGTGGTACCTCTACAGATGGGAAAGGTAAATTTGTTATCAAACCCAACTACGGAGATATGTTGGTATTCAGTTATGTGGGATATGAGCCGACAGAACACCTTGCGGTATCGTCGATAGCGGATCTGACTGTTAAACTCAAAGATAAGAGTGCATCGCTGGATGAAGTTGTCGTAGTGGGACTGGGAACACAACAACGAAAGATCAGTTCGGTGGGGGCGATTACTACGGTCGATGTCAAGGATCTACAATCTCCCTCGCCATCGATTGCTAATCTTTTGGGAGGTCGGGCAGCAGGGGTGATATCCATGCAGACTAGTGGAGAGCCTGGTGCAAATATTGCTGATTTCTGGATTCGTGGAATTGGGACATTTGGTGCCAATAGTAGTGCTCTTGTGCTAATCGATGGATTAGAAGGGGACTTGAATACAATAGACCCTGCAGATATCGAAAGCTTCTCTATATTAAAAGATGCTTCGGCTACTGCGGTATACGGTGTGCGCGGAGCAAACGGAGTTGTATTGGTGACGACCAAAAAAGGATTGGTGGATCGTATACAGATTACAGCACGCGCCAATTCGACATTGTCGCGCTTGAACCGCTTGCCTAAATATTTGGGGGCATATGACTATGCATTATTGGCCAATGAGGCTAGCTCGGTGCGAGGAGATGCGCCTTTGTATAGTCCGACAGAACTGGGAATCATCCAATATGGAATGGATCCGGATATGTATCCAGATGTCAATTGGCAGGAAGAAATTCTTAATAAGAGCTTTTGGAAACAGAGTTACTATGTGAGTGGTCGTGGCGGATCTGAGGTAGCTCGTTATTTTTTGAGTTTAGGTGGGAATAGCGAGACAGCAGCATATAAGGTCGACAAGAACAGTGTGTATAGCTCGAATGTAGGCTTCAATACTTATAATTATCGAATCAACCTTGATCTCAATTTGACAAAAAGTACCAATATATACTTGGGCTCAGATGGATTCTTGTCCAAATTGGATCAGCCAGGTGTAGCCAATACGGATTATATATGGAAGACACAATCTACACTGACGCCAGTGTCTATTCCTGTACAGTATTCTAATGGTTTGTTGCCTGGGACGGGGGCTGGGGACCGCTCATCACCCTATGTGATGATCAATCGTACAGGCCGTGCATCCAACCAAATCTATAAAGGTAAAGCCACTCTAGCTCTTAACCAGGATTTGTCGAGTGTCCTAGACGGACTTAAGTTCCGTATACAGGGAGCTTACGATATCAATAGTTACTTTAAAGAAAGAAGATCGATCCAGCCAGCATTGTATGAGGCTGTTGGCAGGAATTATGACGGTTCTTTGATCATGATGGAGCGGGTACAGGCCAGATCGGCAGAGTATAAACACTTGACAAGAGAATATCGCAAATACCATTTTGAGTCGGTTGTCAATTATGATCAAAAGTTTGGTGATGATCACCGCACTTCTGCATTGGTCTATTATTATCTGAGCGATGCCAAAGATACCAAAGATGCAAAAAGCAACTTAGAGGCTATCCCTCTGCGTTATCAGGGAGTATCCAGTAGATTTACTTATGGTTATCGCGACACGTATTTACTGGATGCCAATTTCGGGTATACGGGGTCCGAAAACTTTCAGCCTGGACGCCAATACGGTTTTTTCCCTTCCATAGCAGTAGGGTGGGTACCGACTAGCTATAAATTGGTACAGGAAAAAGCACCTTGGCTAGATTATTTTAAGGTTAGAGCTTCTTATGGTACCGTGGGTAACGACCGTATCACTGATATTAGATTCCCTTATCTGACGAAAGTTGATGAAGGCAAAGAGTCGGTCTGGGGAATTCCTGATATAGAGACTATAGCGGAGACTCGCATTGGGGCAGATAACCTGGCCTGGGAAAGAGCTATCAAATCAAATCTGGGGATCGAAGGAAAACTCTTTAACAACAGAATTGATTTTGTATTAGATATTTTTCAAGATCAACGTAATGGTATTTTCCAAAAACGCGTGCAGGTGCCAGACTATGTGGGCGTGATTTCAAACCCTTTTGCAAATGTCGGGAGGATGAAGAGCTCGGGTGCGGATGGTAATATCAGCTACTCACAGAATGTATCGCACAATATGGGCTTTACTGTCCGTGGTAATTTCACCTATTCTAAAAATGTGGTGCAGAACTGGGAGCAAGCTTATATGGAGCATCCTTACCTGGAATTCAATGGTTACCCGCACGAATCCATTAGAGGCTATCAGGCTGTCGGATTGTTCAAGGATGAGAATGATGTCAAGTATAGTCCAAAGCAAACATTTGGAAATGTGATGCCCGGTGATATCAAGTACAAAGATGTTAATGGAGACGGTGTTATTGATGCTTTGGATATGGTTCCATTGACTCATAGCAATTACCCATTGACTATGTATGGGCTTGGTGGAGAGTTTCGCTATAAGAACCTGACCCTAGGAGTTCTTTTTAAAGGAACCGGTAAAACATCCTTTTTCTATGTAGGGCAGTCTATGAAAGAGAAAGTAGCTGAGGACTGGGAAAGCTGGGAAGGAAAAACACAGCATATAAAAAATGGAATGGGGTATATGCCATTCTATCAGGGAACTTCTGGAAATGTTCTGGATCTAGCTGCCGATCCTGCAAATCGCTGGATACCGAAAGAATATGCATTGGAGCAAGGTATGGATCTGTCATTGGCCGAAAATCCAGATGCGCGGTTCCCCCGTTTGCAATACGGTAATAATGCCAATAATAGTCAATTGTCGACGTTTTGGCAAGGAGATGCACGCTATATACGTCTGCAAGAGATTACGCTGAGCTATAATGTAAGTCCATCATTTTTGAAAAAAGTAGGGGTGAAATCCATGGATCTACAGTTTGTGGGCAATAATCTGTATATCTGGGATAAGGTCAAGATTTTTGATCCAGAGCAAGCCGCATGGAATGGTCGTAAATATCCTATACCATCTACATATTCAGTACAAGTTTATATCAATCTATAGTCAAGACATCATAAAACGATATGAAAACGTCAATCATAAAGAGAATAGCAAGAGCAGCGATTATCGTCCAAGCTTGTGTCATGGTGACATCCTGTAAGGATTATCTAAATATTGATAATTACTTTGACGACGAATTTAACATTGATTCTGTATTTACCAACGCACGCTATATGGAAGCTTATATGTGGGGTGCAGCAGCAATGTTTCCGGATGAATCAAATACGATACGGTATGGGTATACACCTGGGCCAATGGCTACAGACGAAGCGTTTAATGGGTTGACCGGAGCGGGGTCGAGCAATGTATACTATGGTATGGATTTCGCAACGGGTAATATTTCTCCGGATTTTTATGGAGCGAAAGGTTCTAAGGAAAATGCTCCTTATGGCAACTTGGATCAGTGGGGAAACTACTACAAGATCATTCGTAAATGTAACAGTATCTTGAAAAACTTGGATAAGCCCAAAGATCTGACAAGTACAGACAGGCTGCGGCTTGAAGCCTACACGCGCTTTATCAGGGCTTATGCATACTATAATATATTGGTCGATTATGGACCAGCGATTTTGTTGGGAGATGAGGTTGTAGGAACGAATGAAACATTGGAATATTATGATCGTCCTAGAGCAACTTATGACGAGACTATGGACTATACCTGTGAGGAGTTTGAAAAAGCAGCTAAGTTGCTGCCTCGAGAGATAGGGCTTTTGGAGTTTGGTCGACCTACTAAAGGGGCTGCTTTCGCATTGATCGCACGATTGCGGTTAATCCATGCCAGTCCTTTGTTTAATGGTGGTCCCGTTGCCACATCTTATTTTGGAAACTGGAAGCGTTCTACAGATGGAGTCAATTATGTATCTCAACAATATGATGAAAAGCGCTGGGCAGTAGCAGCGGCAGCGGCAAAAAGGGTAATGGATCAAGGGATGTATAGGCTCTATACCGTGCCAGCTAATGATGGGACGCCTAATCTGCCAGGTGGTGTATCGTCCGATCCTAATTTCTACAATATATATCCTGCAGGGGCTAACGGTATTGATGCCTTCAGGTCTTATTCCGATATGTTTAGTGGTGAGGCTGTTCCTTCAGTCAATCCAGAGGTCATATGGGGAAGAAATACAAAGTATTTAGTGGATTTTATAAGTAAAGGATCCATGCCTCCATCGCTTGGTGGATGGGGACGTTTCTGTGTAACACAAAAAGTGGTGGATGCTTATTTGATGGATGATGGTCGTACCAAAGAAGAGGCGGCGTCTGATGGTTATTATTCCGAACAAGGATTCACCAGTCAGCCAAAGAACTTCTCAGGCTATCCACTTAATTCAGGAGTGTATAATATGTATGCGAATCGGGAGATGCGGTTTTATGCATCCATCGGTTTCAATGAGGCTGTGTGGCAAGCGCTGTCGAGCACCACACTCTCTAATTATACGGCCAAATATTACTATCAGTCTCCCGATGGTCGCGGAGGGGTAAGTGCTACATCGCCAAATTATCCGATCACCGGCTATGTAATTAAAAAATTCAATCACGCTTATGATGCATTTAGTGGTTCGGGCGCTCGTCACGTTTCAAAATCTTATCCAATCATACGCTACGCAGAAATACTATTATCCTATGCCGAAGCTTTGAACAACTTGACGGGGAGCCATATGGTAGAACTGGGGGGAGAGCAATATACTGTGTCCAGATCGACCGATGAGATTAAGAAGGCTTTTAATCAGGTCCGTTACCGTGCCGGATTACCAGGTTTGTCTTCAAGTCAGTTGAGTTCTGCAGCAACTGTTCAAAAACAGGTTGAACGTGAACGTATGGTCGAATTCTTATGGGAAAACAGACGCTTTTATGACGTGCGTCGATGGGGAATGTATGAGGAAACAGAGCGTGAACCTATTCGTGGGATGAATCCAGATGGGGTTACAAAAGAAGCCTATTATCAACGTACTATTCCAGGGACATCATCATTCTTGACAAGAACAGTAGACAGAAAGCTAATTTGGATGCCTATATCCAGGGCTGAGAAACGAAGATTGCCTTCACTAGATCAAAATCCAGGATACAATTAGTCATAGCTCCACAAAATACGGATAAGATGAAAATCAAAACGAGCTTGCGAGCTCATGAAATAATTATTTACACATGAAACGAAGTTATATCACCATACTAGCGCTCACTATGGTTTTGGCCTCCTGTAAGGACAATGCCGTTTTTGAGAAAGAAATGTTTAAAAATCAAGTAGCACTGATCAGTAGTGATTATCACAATACATTTCAGGAAGTCGTAAGCCTCACAGGCGAAGAGGTTGTCGGCTATATCGCCGCCTCCACAGGGGGGACACATGCACCAGAAAGAGATTTGGTGATCGGTTTGGTAGAAGACAAAGAGCCTTTGGATAAATATAATTGGGCCTTGTTTGATGCGGATGATCGGTTGTATGCAAGGTTGTTGCCTAAAAGTAAGTATGAGATCATTGATTATGAAATCAAGGTAAAAGCAGGAGAACGTACCGGAAGAACCATGATTAAGCTGCGACCAGACGGCTTGTCGCCAGATTCGACTTATTTTATCGGTTTGAAAGCTACGGATGTTTCTGGAGTGGAAATCAATCCGAAGAAAAATACCATGCTTTACCAGGTGCAGATTAGAAACAACTACGCTTCTCAAGCGGAGGATTCGTACTATACGATGACAGGATTGATGGATGGTATGGCTACAGCAGCCAATAAGAAGTTATTCCCACTCACGAAAAACAGTGTACGTATGATCGCGGGAAATGAAAGCTTTGAGTCTAAAGAGGAGGCAATAGCAAAAACAGCAGTTATTTTGGATGTGGACGAAGATAATAAGGTCACGATACGCCCTTATAAAAATGTAAAAGTAGTCCAGCTGAATAATGATCCGATGTATCCGAATACCTTCCAAGTAGAAGATTCTTTTGGGAAAAGAAGCAATGTATTCTTGCTGTCTTACCAATATACGATAGGCAATACAACTCGAGTGATGAAAGAACGCGTAGAAATGCAAATAAAATAAACTATGGAATCTAGAACAACAACAACCTATTTGAGACTGGATCTCCTATCGAAATTAGTCTATACGTTTTGTACAATGTTTATGCTGTTGTCTATCTCCTGTAAGAAAGATGACCACAAGAATGGATCTTTTGAACTGGTCGATGCTCCAGATAAAATGGAGGTAACGGCCGAAGGAATAGCATCTACCTATACGTTTAAGGCGAGTGGAAAATGGAATATTGGGAAAGTGCCTCAAGCTGATTGGGTGAAAATAAGTCCAGAAGATGGAAGTGGTGACGGTACTTTTACCGTGACGATAGCGAGAAATAGGACGCTTGAAGCTCGGGCAACGACATTGGTCTTTACAGTTGATGGCCAGCTTCAAAATAAGGTGTTTAAAATTGAACAGGCTGCCGCAGAAGTACAAAAAAGCGGAGATCCTTTTTTATACTTTGATGGTACTCCATCAGGCCTAGAAGTTGCTGAGGCGGGTGGCACCAGTAATTATATTGTACGTGCTTTGGGCAGATGGCGATTGGAGCTGGAGGACCAACCAGAATGGGCTACAGTAGAACCAATGGAGGGAAATGGTGATACACCTGTTAAAATCATCGTGAGCAAGAATACTGATCTTGAACGATTTGCTTCTTTGCTTTTTTTCTTAGAAGATGAGCAACAGCCTGTCGAATTTCCTATACACCAGAAAGGTCAAAAACTACAGGTGTCAGGAGATGTTGTTTTAAAAGAGGACTTTAGCTGGTTATCTTATGGTAGTGAGGTTTTTAACGTTACAGACGGCGAGACTAGAATTGGCTCTTGGACAACAGCAGAAATCGCTAAAGGATGGACCAGTACTATTCCTCCTGATGCAACGATAGGTAGTACATACGCTTCTCTTTATGCAAGACCAGGTTTTGTAAAGTTGGGCCGTACTAACTATGGGGCCGATCTGGTATCGCCAAAGCTGGAAAATGTACAGCGTACGAAGGATCTGCTGGTTACTTTTAAAGCAGTGAGATATGCCACTAGTGATCATTATTTGCTTACAGTGGGAGTCAATGGACCAGGGACAGTAAGTGTAAAGGAGTTTGATATCATGAATTTGGCTAATCCGAACTCTAATATAGATGCGTGCAGGGCGGCATGGAAAGCTCACGAGGCGACCTATTCTTTTGTGGTAACAGGTGCAACATCTGAGACTCAAGTTTGGTTTATGGGAGGAGCTTTTGATCAACGTACTGGCAATTGGCCTAAAACGACAAACCGTATTTTTATTGATGACGTTGTTGTTACAGTAAAGTAATATAATTCAACCTTAATAGCCCGTAAAGAGTTTTCTTACGGGCTTTTTAATCGTATTTAATAATGAAAAAGAAATTTCACTATAATAGACGTTCTTTTATTCAGGCTTCACTGGTCACCGGATTGGGGTTGTCCCTGAATTTATACAGTTGCTCTAAATCTGTCGCTGCTCCAGAAGGAGAACCAGAGATACCGGATACGGGCAAGGAAGATGATAAACTAAGAATTACAGGGGTAGACTTGCCAGTCCGTATTGATTTGGGCAAAGGAGCAGAGCTACGTATTGAAGGCAAAGGGTTTGCTGTCGGAGATCAGCTGATATTTGAAGCTTTACCCAATAAGTGTACCGTAGAGGCGAAAACTGTTACACCAGAAGATGTGGTGCTTGTATTGCCTGCCGATATCTTGTCTGGTAGTTATAAGATTTCTGTGAAGAGAGGTTCTCAGACATTTTTACTAGGTACTACTGTGCTTAACCTATATTTTAACACGAATATTCCGGATAAAGCTGGCATGACGGTCAAAGGAGTGGTGTATGCTGCTGGTGTCGGTTTGGCCAATGTTGTCGTATCTGACGGTTTTGAAGTTGCTAAGACCGATGAAAATGGGATTTATTACCTTCCGTCTGCTAAAAAAGGAAAGTATGTGTTTGTTTCCATTCCAGGTAACTATGAGGTGGCAGCAACAATGAATGCACCTCAGTTTTTTCAACGCCTTAATCAACCAGCTAATATTGTCGAAATAAAAGATTTTGAACTTCATGCTGTAAATAATGAGAAACATACAGTCATGGTGCTGGGAGATATGCACTTGGCTAAGCGTACCGACGATATCAATCAATTCCAAAAGGGATTCCTTCCTGATGTTAATAAGACGATTCAAAGCTATAAGGGTGCAGGAAATAAAGTATACGCACTGACACTTGGCGATATGACTTGGGATAGTTACTGGTACACGAATAACTATGCGCTACCTCAGTATCTGTCGGAAATGAACAAGATCGAGGCATTGGTTTTCAATACGATGGGGAATCATGATAATGATTCTAAATTTACCATAGACTGGGATGCTGAAGAAAAATATCGTGATATTATTGGACCGACCTATTATTCTTTTAACCTGGGAAAAGTACACTATATCGTGCTGGATAATATCGAATATCTGAATATAAATGATGCACGAAATTATAATACCAAAATTGTCGAAAACCAGATCGAATGGTTGAAGAAGGATCTGGCAACGATTACTGATAAGAATACACCAATTGTAATAGCGATGCATGCACATCTGCATACCAATCCATCTTTGGATGGCAGTGGAAATGAAACGACCAGTTACCGTATCTCGAACGCTGCTGATTTTGTGAATGCGTTGAAGGGATTTAGCAAGGTGCATGTGCTGACGGGGCATACACATATTAATTATAACGTAGAGACTGATGATAAGCCACATATTATGGAACATAATACGGGCGCTGTATGTGCTACATGGTGGTGGACAGGGAATGTAGGCTATGCAGGAAATCATATCTGTAAAGACGGCGCCCCAGGTGGGTACGGCATTTGGGAAATGCAGGGACGCGAACTGAAGTGGAAATATAAAGCTATCGGTGAGCAAGAGGATTACCAGTTTAGAGCATATGATCTCAATCAGGTGCATTTGACTAAGGATAAATACGCTCCTGCCTATGTAGGGGGCGAATGGAATACATATGCTACCGAATATGCCAATCCCAACAAGAATAATGAAGTATTGATCAATGTCTGGAATTATGATAAAGGATGGAAAGTGGAGGTAACGGAAAATGGTTTGCCACTAATGGTAAATAGAGTGAGGATGCGTGATCCGCTACATATTATTTCATATTCGGCACAGCGGCTGAACCGTAATGCGGTGCCAACGGAAGATTTTGTAACTACATTGACTGCTCATATGTTTAAAGTGAAAGCTTCATCACCAACGAGTACTTTGCAGATCAAGGTTACCGATCGCTTCAATAGGGTATATCAACAAACCATGGTACGTCCAAAAGGATTAGACTATCAGATGAAATAAGGAAATACCTTGCACATATCATGTCAGCCCTATGGAGTGTCTGTACTGAATAGGGAAACATCTATGGGCTATATGTTTCGAGTATAATATAGGTGTTGCTAAATGTTTTTTTGTAATGAAAGCTATATTGATGTCAGTTTTTGGAGTTTTAATGCTTGGTTTTACTGCGCAAGGGCAAACTGAGTTTGGTCTTAAAGCAGGTGTTAGTTTTCCGTCTTATAGTTATGCTGAATCGGAGCTGCTTGCTTCGACAAAAGCTATAACTAGTTTTTATCTCGCCGGTTACTTGGAGTCGCGTATAGCTGGTCAGCTCTACTTTCATCCGGAACTCTCCCTTCAAGGGATGGGAAGCAAATTGATAGAGAGTCAAGTAAGGGGGGCAGCGGAAATAAAGCAAAAAACAAAATGGATGAATGTTACCTTTAATTTTTTAGGTAAAGCTCCTGTGAATACTGTTGGGAATGTGTTTTTTGGGGGAGGTCCTTATGTAGGTTTTGCGATGGACGGAACCAATACCTATGGGGAAAAAGGTACTACTAGCGCGGTAATTATCTATGATAAAAATGCATTGAAAAATTTTGACTATGGGATTAACCTTTTGACAGGATTTAAATTTGCTAAGCATTTTTCTGTGACAGCCAATTACTGGATCGGGATAGCTAACATTGCAGAGAGTGCTTTTAAGTGGTCTGATAATGTTAAAAACAGAGTTTTTTCAGTAGGTGTCGGAGCTTCTTTGTAGTCTAAGGTATTTATTAAGTAGGGAGATTTAAACTATGGTTAGAATCTTTCTTGCAGTTCATCGTAGGACTGGGCTATCAGATGAAATAATTAAAATCGGCTATTTTTTTTATAGTAGATTTTTGGTTCTTAAGGTTTTGAATAATTTAATGATTTTAGTTATCTTAAAGATTTATAACAGAAATTATGAAATATCCATGTAGTACAGGCTACACAAAGACCAATGAAAATACTTTGGATATTCCATATGATAGATAAAAGACAAATTATTTACATATGAAATTTAGAAATATTTTATGCTGTGCGCTGTATCTTAGTATGTCTTCATGTGTACTGGGACAGGAAAGTGCGCTCAGAATGAGTTCGAAACGTAATGATGATAAATCGGTGGATTTGAGTTTTGAGAAAGATGATCCAGGAACGATGACGGTCAACTTAAAATTTAAATCGCTCAGTAATTCTGCTGTTCCAACGAATATCTATAGAGCAGAGGGATACTCAGGCACGTTGATGACCTTGAAGCCTATGAATAAAGATAATGGAATTGACTTTTCGTATAGTTACCGTTATATCAGAGGACGCTTGATGCCTAAGGTAGATCCGACATTTGTATACGCAATTCCTTTTAAGGTGGGGACGGAGGTCTATGCACGCGAAGCTGGTTTTTTGAGTGCTAGGTATTTTGGAAATACGACACCTGATGATTGGAAGGTCTACCATTTTTATACGACGGATCAGCAGGAGGTCGTCGCTTCACGCAAAGGAATTGTGGTAGAAATAAACGATCGACATGACGATTCAGTGCTAGAGGATAAGGAATATAGTTCGAGTACGAACAGTATTACCGTCGAACATAAGGATGGATCACTATTGAAATATGATGGGTTGAGTAATGGAAGTGTTCAGGTGGAGTTAGGGGCGACTGTATTTCCTGGACAAGTGATAGCTCGCAATGTAAAACGGGGTAGTAATGGGTATTCTGTGAGTTTTATGTTGATGTATCTCAAGTCTGCGGATCTGGGTGCGAATGAAGGAAAGAATATTACGAATTCGACTAGTTTCTATGGTTTTATTACACCACTCTTTGATGTGGGGACGGAAGCTATTGTCTTGACGAAAGATGCGAAATATACGGCATCGCTCAGTCCAGAGGTTATCACCAAAGAAATGAGTAAGAAGGAAATAAAGAAGTATAATGGGAAATGATATAGAAACCAAAAAGGAGCTTTTAAAGCTCCTTTTTGGTTAACTATTGATATCCTAAAAGTTTCATGACTTGTTTGGAGTTTTGCTCCTCGCCAAATACTTCGTAGTTGAATGTTTCGTCTCTATTACGACGGATAATTACGTGCTTAGGTGATGGCAGTAAACAGTGGTGTATACCTCCATAGCCACTCAATACATCTTGGTAAGCACCCGTGTGGAAGAATCCTAAATACTGTACTTTACGTGTCTTAGGCATAAACACGGAGTTCATGTGTGCCTCTTGGTTGTAGTAATCCTGGCCATCGCAAGTGATGCCTCCGAGATTGACCCGTTCGTATTCCGAATCCCAGTTGTTGATTGGTAACAGAATGTATTTTTGGTTCAATGCCCACACATCGGGTAGGTTGGTGATGAATGAACCATCGATCATAAACCATTTTTCACGGTCATTCTGTAGCTTACGGCCCAATACTTTGTAAAGTATACCGGAAGCCTCAGCTACCGTATATTTTCCGAACTCGGTGATGATATCCGGTTCCATGACCTCGTGGTGCGCACAGATCTGTTTGATGCGGTTCACGATCTCATTGACCATGTATTCGTAATCGAAATCGTGTACCAACGAGTCTTTGAACGGCATGCCGCCACCAATATCTAAGGTGTCCAGATCGGGATTTACCTTTTTGAACTTACAATACAAGGTTACGTATTTCTCCAATTCGTTCCAGTAATACGGTGTGTCCGAAATACCAGAATTGATAAAGAAGTGCAGCAGCTTTACTTTAAAGTTGGGGTTGTCTGCTATTTTATTGTTGTAAAAATCGATCACATCTTCGATACGTATCCCGAGGCGCGAAGTATAAAACTGCGAATCAGGCTGTTCTTCGGATGCAATACGGATACCCAATGCACAGGGTTGATCCAGCTCGATCTCATCATCATACAGGTTAAACTCTTCCTTGTTGTCCAATACCGGAATGATATTGGTATACCCATCATGGATCATGTCGATGATGTACTGTTTGTACTGATAAGTCTTAAAACCATTACAGATGACAGTAATGTCTTTGGTCACCGTACCGGCGCGTTCCAAAGAATCGATCATCGGCATGTCAAAGGCCGACGAGGTTTCCAAGTGGATGTCGTTTTTAAGGGCTTCCTCTACGATATGCTTGAAGTGCGAAGACTTGGTACAATAACAATACTTGTACGACCCTCTATAATCGTGTTTAAGGATAGCGGTTTGAAAAAGAATCTTCGCCTGTTGAATTTTTTTGCTGATTATAGGTAGATAGGTAAACCGCAAGGGAGTGCCATACGTCTCTATCATTTCCATCAAATTCAAATCATGGAAGTACAATTCGTCGTCGATTATTTCGAATCCGTCTTGCGGAAAACCAACACTTAAGTCAAGAAATTCCTGATAGCTCTGCATTTTTTATTATTTTTGGCAAAGATATACTTTCATAATGAATACCTAAACACTTTGGGTGTTATTTTTCTAGTTCATTATCAGAGAGATACAAATATTACATAATATTTACATGGCTAACTCTATACAACTTACGCTCGTCCAAGAGACTGTAGCGGCGGTAAAGTCACTTTATGACGCCGATATTCCGGAATCTCAGATCACTTTGCAGGAAACACGCAAGGAATTTGAGGGGCAAATTACTATTGTCACATTTCCGGTCACACGATTTTCGAAGAAGTCACCAGAGCAGACTGGGATGGAGATCGGTGCGTATCTGCAGGATCGTATTTCCGAAATCGCAGGGTATAATGTTATCAAGGGATTTTTGAATATAAGCTTGTCCGACGAGTATTGGATAGCAATGCTGAATGAGACCATATTGCAGGACGGTTTTGGCCAGTTTGCAAAAAATGGGAAGAAACTTATGGTGGAGTATTCTTCGCCAAATACCAATAAACCATTGCATCTGGGACATATCCGTAACAACCTCTTAGGTTACTCGGTAGCAGAGATTTTGAAAGCCTACGGTTATGATGTTGTCAAAGCTAACCTAGTGAACGATAGGGGAATTCATATCTGTAAGTCGATGTTGGCTTGGCAGCGTTACGGGAATGGAGAGACACCAGAATCTGCTGGCATGAAAGGTGACCACTTGGTGGGTAAGTACTATGTGGTATTCGATAAAGAATATAAAAAGGAGATCGAGGCCTTGAAAGCTGAGGGACAGTCGGAAGATGATGCAAAAAAGAATGCTCCCTTGATGAAGGCTGCACAGACCATGTTGCAACAGTGGGAGGCCGGTGATGAGGAGGTGATCTCGTTGTGGAAGACGATGAACGGATGGGTATATGATGGGTTTGCTAAAACATACAAACAGCTGGGAGTAGACTTTGATAAGTATTACTACGAGTCGAATACGTACCTTTTGGGAAAAGATATCATACAAGAGGGGTTGGAGAAGGATGTCTTCTTCAAAAAAGAAGACAATTCCGTATGGATCGATCTGACAGATGAAGGATTGGATCAAAAACTGGTGCTGCGTGGTGACGGTACTTCGGTATACATTACACAGGATCTAGGAACGGCTCAGCTCAAATACGACGAGTTCCACATGGATGAGTCGATGTATGTAGTAGGAAATGAGCAGGACTATCATTTCAAAGTGCTGTTCGCCATCTTGAAAAAGTTGGGAAAAACCTGGGCAGACGGATTGTTCCACCTTTCCTACGGAATGGTCGATCTGCCATCGGGCAAGATGAAATCCCGGGAAGGGACGGTGGTCGACGCTGATGACCTGATGGAGGAAATGATCGATACGGCTAAGGAGCGTACAGAAGAATTGGGGAAAACAGAAGGATTTGAAGAAGAAGAAAAGGCGTCGCTTTACAATACGATAGGTATGGGAGCACTCAAATATTTCTTGCTCAAGGTAGATCCTAAAAAGAGATTGTTATTTGATCCCAAAGAATCGGTCGATTTTCAAGGACATACGGGACCATTTATTCAGTATACGCACGCACGTATCAAATCGGTGTTGCGTAAGGCTGCTTTTGACAGTGCCGTGCCTCGCTTAGTACCATCGTCATTCTCTTCGTACGAAAGAGATCTGATTCAAGCTTTAGCGAATTACCCGACAGTAATCGAAATGGCGGCAAAGGAATTCAGTCCGGCTCAGTTGGCAAACTATGCCTATGAGTTGGCAAAGCTGTACAATAAATTTTATCATGAGGAGAGTATCCTTAAAGCGGAGCAAGAAGATGTCAAGACATTCCGCCTCCATCTATCGGTAGCAGCATCTCGTATCATCGCAGAGAGCATGCGTCTTTTGGGAATTGAGGTTCCGGAGCGGATGTAGTCATAGAGTGATCAAGTTGCGAAGTTATCGAGTTAACAAGTCATCGAGTTATCAAGATAATCCCGATTGGATCGGGACAGGCAAGATCACTGGATAACATGATATAAGGCCTGTCATACAACAAGTAAAGGGATAGGACGTTAGGTAGTTAACAAGATAACAAGATAACAAGATAACACGATCACTGGATAACAACATTAAAGAGTTAGAGAAATGAAAAAGTTTAAAGTTGGTTTGATTGGTTTTTCAATAGGAGGACATGTCTTTCATGCACCTTTTATTGCCAGCAACCCGAATCTGGAACTATATAAAGTAACTGCTCGTAAGGAAGAGCAGCAAAAGATGTTGGCAGAGCGTTATCCTGATGCTATAGGTGTATTGTCTGCAGATGATATTATTCAGGATTCCGAAGTAGATATGGTGGTCGTCGCTACTTCTAATGACGTGCATTACAGTCTTACGAAGGCTGCATTGCAAGCAGGAAAGCACGTGATTGTCGAAAAGCCTTTTACGAATACCGCTGCGGAAGCTGATGAACTGATTGCACTGGCTAAAGAAAAAGATCTTTTACTGTCGGTACATCATAACGCACGTTTTCATTCGGATTTTAAGACCGTACAGAAGGTGTTGGCAGGGGGAAGGTTGGGCCGTGTAGTGCACTATGAGGCGCGATTTGACCGATTCCGAAACTTCCTGCGTGAAGGCGCTTGGAGGGAGGCTGCGCTCCCAGGATCGGGAATCCACTATGATCTGGGAGCCCACCTGATTGATCAGGCTCTGCAGCTTTTTGGACATCCAGATGCGGTTTTTGCCGATTTAAGGGCACAGCGTGATGGTGCTAAAGCGGTAGATGATTTTGAATTTATTCTGTCTTATCCAGGACTGAAGGTTTCTTTGAAGGGACAGATGTTGGCCAAGGAACCTACACCGAGATTTGCTATATACGGTATGAATGGCTGTTTTGTAAAACAGGGAGTAGACCCTCAGGAAAACCTACTGCGTGCTGGTGCACGTCCAGAGGCTGATGCCAATTGGGGCGTAGAGCCCGCGTCAATACAGGGAAAGTTGTCTTTGTTGGAAGATGGTCAGGATCTAGAGGAGTATGTGCTGAGCGAAATAGGAACCGGACAGGATTTCTACAAAAATATTGTCGCTGCACTATGGGGAGAAGAAGAACTTTTTGTCAAACCGGAACAGGCACGGGACGTAATCCGTATCCTGGAAATGGCCGAGCAATCGTGGGCCGAACAACGAACTGTGAAAACTGAAGGGCACTTGATATCTTAGTGTGAACAGGTTATCGAGTGAACAGGTTATCAAGTTATCAAGTGAATAGGTTAACTAGATAACAGGATAACAACTAACTTCTAATAATGAACAATTACGACGCTATTATAATCGGTGCAGGTGCCTGTGGATTGATGTGTGCGGCACAGGCTGGGCTTTTGGGCAAGAAGACGCTAGTTTTGGAACGAAACGACAAGCCTGGAGCTAAAATATTGATTTCGGGTGGAGGACGTTGTAATTATACGAATTTGCATACCTCTACGGATAATTTTGTGTCAGAAAATCCGAAATTCCTCAACGCGGTATTTGCACAGTGGACTGTAGAGGATACTATTTCTTTTTTTGAGAATTTTGGACAGATTAAAGGGCAAGAGAAGACGTTGGGACAGCTGTTCCCTATCTCGAATAAGGCTAAGGATATCGTATCGACTTTTACACAACTAATGTATGATACCGGTCAGGATATCTGGCTGAATACGCTGGTCAAGGAGGTAAGGCAAAGTGATACGGAGTATATATTGACAATAGAAAGAGATGGTCGCTTGGAGACGCTTGTTGCCGCAAAGATAGTCTTTGCTTCGGGAGGACTGCCTGTTGCTAAATTGGGGGCGTCCGACTTTGCACTGCGTACAGCACGTGCGCTCGGAATGGAGATAGTTCCCACGGCTCCGGCACTGGTGCCTCTGACGATTACAGGCAAAGAGGCTGATTGGTATGCTTCACTGTCCGGCAATTCGGTATATGCCAGAGTATATAATGACAAGATCTCGTTCGAGGAAAATATTCTATTTACCCACTGGGGACTGAGTGGACCTGCTGTTCTACAGATATCTTCTTATTGGAAGGCTGGAGAAGTCTTCACGATGGACTTACTCCCTAGATTTAAGTTGGGCGAATTGATTACGGAGGAGCGGAGTGCAGGAGGTAAGCGTACCGTGGGGCAGCTTTTACAGGGATATTTTACCAAGAAGATGGTAGAGGCATTAACCAGGTTTCTCCCTGTAGACGTGAAAATAGCCTCGCTGAGTAAGGCAGATGCCAACCTGGTTGTGGATACTATTCATAAGTTTAAGGTTAAGCCTGCGGGCGATAAAGGATACGATAAGGCCGAGGTCATGCGTGGAGGGCTGTCCACTGCAGAGTTGCATCCCAAAACATTGGAAGCAAAGAAATATCCAGGGTTGTACTTTGGAGGGGAGGCCGTCGATATTACGGGCTGGCTCGGCGGCTATAACTTTCAGTGGGCATGGGCTGCGGGTTATGCCATAGCGCAGGATATTTAGACGAAGTGATAGAGTTAACAAGTTATCAGGTGAAAAAGTTATCTAGTGAACAAGTTAACTAGATAATCTAGATAACAGGATAACAGGATAACAGGATAACACGTTCACTCGATAACAGGATAACTCGATAACAAGACTACATTCTCCTCTTATAAATACTATTTACAATAACCGCTATGGCGCCATCGCCAGTGACATTGCAAGCTGTACCAAAACTGTCCATAGCAATATACAGGGAAATCATCAAGGCTTGGTTTTGGGCATCGAAACCTAACATGGATGCGATGACACCAGTCGCTGCCATGATGGCACCGCCAGGTACGCCGGGGGCGGCAATCATGGTGACCCCAAGCATACAGATGAAACCTGCCATCTGTAGTGTATCTATGGGTATGCCTTGCATCAGCATCAGAGCAACGACGCAGGAGACAATCTTGAGTGTGCTGCCCGCTAGATGTATGGTGGCACAGAGTGGTACTGTAAAGTTTGCGATATCTTCGTCTACACCTGCTTTCTTGGCTTGTGCTAAGGTGACCGGAATCGTGGCGGCCGAAGATTGTGTTCCCAAAGCCGTGAAGTAGGCGGGCATCATGGTCATCAACAGACGGAAAGGGTTTTTCTTACCCACCAAGCCCGCTATTACAAACTGTATAACGAGTAATAGAACATGCATGATGAAAATAGTACCAATGATCTTGATAAATACATCCAATATCATTCCTACCTTACCTGAATAGGTCATATCTAAGAATATTCCAAAGATGAATACCGGTAAAATAGGAATGATCAGCTTCTCGATCAAGAACGAGATTATCTTTTCAAAATCAGTAGCAGCCTGCTCTAAGGTGGAATTTTCTAGACGGGCCAACCCGATACCGATCAGAAAGGCGAATACCAGCGCACTCATTACATCAAATAGAGGTGGAAAACTGAGTGTAAAATAAGGGGAAAGGGTTTTCGTAGATTCACCAATGGCTGTATTGACTTGTCCATCAATTAGAGAAGGAAATATAGCCATACTGCCGAGATAGGAGGAAAAACCAGCAAAGAGGGTAGATCCATATGCTATTCCAACGGTAGTCAAAAGGAGAGTGCCTGCTGTCTTGCCCAGTTTAGCAATTGCAGGGATAATTAGTCCCACTATGATCAGTGGAATCAAAAATTTGAGCAATTGGTCGAAAAGGGAATTAAAAGTCGCAAAGATACGACCTAATGATTCGGGAATGATATAACCTGCACCTATTCCCAGTACAATGGCAACGACAACTCGAAAGAGGAGATTGTTTATTATTTGCTTTATCATTATATACAATTATTTCAGTAAGCCTGCTCTTCTTAATAACGGTTCTACCTGAGGAGCTTGCCCTCTAAAACGTAAGTAAAGCTCCATAGGATGTTCTGTGCCACCTTTGGAAAGAACAGTATCCTTGAATTTTGTTGCCACTTCTTTATTGAATATGCCGTTTTCCTGGAAATAGGCAAAGGCATCGGCATCGAGGACTTCGGCCCATTTGTAGCTGTAATACCCTGATGAATAGCCTCCGTTGAAGATATGTGAAAAGCTCGGGCTCATCGCGTTCTCAGCAACGTCTGGATAAAGTTTTGTCGAAGCAAACTGTTGGTTTTCGAAGTCTTTGAGGGATGTAATAGCGCTCGGATCCGCACCGTGCCAGCCCATATCCAATAAGCCAAAACTGATCTGGCGTAGGGTCGCCATTCCTTCTAGGAAAGAAGCGGATTCTTTGATCTTCTCGACGAGTTCCATAGGAATATCGGCACCGGTTTCATAATGTTTGGCAAATAAAGCCAACCCCTCTTGTTCGTAGCACCAGTTTTCCATGATCTGACTCGGTAACTCTACGAAATCCCAGTATACGGATGTACCGGATAGTCCAGGGTAGGTGGTATCGGCTAGCATACCGTGTAAGGCATGGCCAAATTCATGGAATAGAGTGGTGACTTCCTGGAATGTCAATAGAGATGGCTTGGAAGCGGTAGGGCGTGTGAAATTACATACGATAGATACATGTGGACGTTCTTCTGTACCCTGATAACGGTATTGGGGTTTGAAGGAAGTCATCCAAGCTCCGTTACGCTTACCTTTGCGTGGGAAAAAGTCCGTGTAAAAGACAGCTACCAGTTCGCCTGCCTCAGTGCTGACTTCAAAAGTCTGTACTTCCTCGTGATACTTGTCAATACTGTGTACTTCTTTAAAATGTAGGCCATAGAGAAGTTTTGCTGTTTCGTAGGCTCCTGCCAAGACTTTTTCTAGTTGAAAATAAGGCTTCAACTTTTCGTCGTCGAGATTAAAGCGTTCTTGCTTTAGCTTTTCCGAATAGTAGGCTCCGTCCCATTTCTCGAGCTGAGTTATACCGTCTAGCTTGTTGGCAAAATCTGAAAGCTCTTGGAACTCGCGCTGTGCTGCCGGTTTGGCTTTCTCTAATAGGTCGGTTAAAAACTCGTTGACTTTGTCCGGGGACTGTGCCATGCGTTCTTCCAGTACAAAATGGGCATGGGTATTATAACCGAGCAGCTGTGCTCTTCTGAACCGAAGCTGGGTGATTTTGAGTACATTTTCTTCATTGTTGTAGGCATTGTCCTGAAATGCCTTTCGACCTGCCGCTAAGGCTATTTCTCGGCGCAGTTCGCGATTGTCAGCATAGGTGACAAAGGGAATATAGCTCGGGTAGTCTAGTGTAAACAGCCATCCTTCTTTATCTTGGCTTGCGGCTAATGCAGCGGCAGCTTCGATAACGCCTTCCGGTAATCCGGAAAGGTCTGCCTCATTTTCGATCCATAGTTGATAGGCATTGGTTTCTGCAAGGACATTTTCGCCAAACTTTAATTTGAGAACAGCGAGTTCTGCATCAATTTTACGGAGCTCTTCTTTATCTCGTCCTTCTAACAGCGCACCGTTGCGGGAAAAGTCTTTATAGGATTTTTCCAGTAGAGTATGCTGTTCAGTGGTTAAGTCTAGAGTTGCACGTTGTTGGTATACCTGTTGTATGCGTTTGAAAAGGTCAAAATTGAGGGTGATATCATTGCTCAATTCCGAAAGTTTTGGAGCAATTTCTTGAGCAATCTTTTCGAGTTCATCGTTTGTCTCAGCCGAATGCAGGTTGAAGAATATACTAGACAGACGATCTAAAGTCATCCCGGAAAAGGCCATCGCTTCTATCGTGTTTTCAAAAGTAGCTGGAGCGGGATTGTGTACGATGGCATCTACCTCGTCTTTTGTCCTTTGAATGGCTTGTTCAAAAGCCGGGATATAATCTTCGTTGTTTATCTGTGAAAATGGCGCTGTATTGTGCAGCGTATCAAATTTGTTCGTTAGTATTGCCATGGGGTAAAGTTAATAAATATTTGTGCGGATTTGAACCGCACAAATATTCAAAACGTTTACATCTCGCGCTCGACATCTTTATCTCCTCTTCCGGAAACATTGACAATAGCCAATTCGTTTTTATCTTTCAATAACTTAATAGCTAAAGCAACGGCATGAGCACTCTCGATAGCTGTTGTTATTCCCTCTAGGCGGGACAATAGCTTGTAAGCATCAATGGCTTCTTGGTCTGTAACCGGGTAGTACTGCGCACGGTTGGTATCTTTGAGATAGGCATGCTGTGGGGATATACCAGGGTAGTCGAGTCCGGCAGCAATTGATTTGGATGGAATGGGCTCGCCCTTGTCATCCACTAGACAGTAGGAGCGTGTACCTTGGAATACCGTAGGTTTTCCAAATGACAAAGTAGCTGCTGTATTGGGGTATGTACCATCACCGCCGCCTTCAGCGCCATGGATAGCAACCGATGTATCTTCTAAAAATCCTGAAAAGAGGCCGATAGCGTTAGAACCGCCACCCACTGAAGCGAAGATACTGTCGGGTAAGCGACCTTCAAATTCTAGAATCTGCTGACGCGCCTCTTGTCCGATGACAGATTGGAAGTAACCGACCATCTTAGGGTAGGGGTGTGGGCCTACGTGTGATCCCAGTAGGTAAAAAGAAGTAGGGTTTTCGATATAATAACCTAATGCTGCATCTACGGCATCTTTGAGTGTTTTGCTGCCCAATTCTGTAGGAATGACCTCCGCTCCCAATAAGCGCATTCGTCTTACATTCAATGCTTGACGTTCGACATCGATAGCTCCCATAAATACTTTGCAGGGAATGTTCAATAAAGCAGCAGCGGTAGCGGCTGCAACACCATGCTGACCGGCGCCCGTCTCGGCGATGATCTCTCTCGCGCCCATCCTTTTGGCCAACAAAATCTGACCGATACAATTGTTGATCTTGTGTGAGCCTGTATGGTTCAGATCTTCACGTTTGAGGTATATTTTAGAACCGACATGTTCGCTTAGATTTTTAGCATGAAATAAGGCAGATGGCCTACCGACATAGTTCTTTAGTAATTGTATGAATTCGCTATTGAAATCTTCTTTTTGAGTTTCGCTGTCAAAAAAATCGGCAAGCTGCTGTAGCTGTTTCTCTAATACGGGTGGAATATAGGCACCACCATATTCGCCATAGCTGCCGTGGTGGACAAGCATGGAGGGGTTTGGTTTGACTTCTATCATTGTAAGTTTGGTGTTATTTATTGAATGCTAAACTTAGATAAAATCCGCATAATAAACAAACCTGAAATCTTGTGTGTAGAATAAAATAAAAGGTTTCTACAGGATATGATACTCGGGGAGGAGTGGTGTGCTATATCCTGCAGAAAACCCTTCTATAGTTAGTGATTGGTCGCAAAAATATGTTTAAATATACATTAATTTAATTGTAGTGATGCAGGTCCAAATTCTTCAAAATGAATCGTCTCTACAGGAACTCCGTTAGCAATCAGAAAATCATAATGTTTACTGATAAAAGGAGCAGGACCACAGATGTAATAGTCGGTCTCGGGACGTAGTATTACGGGTTTTAATAAGTCGAGTTCTACTCGTCCATGATAATGATTTTGTGCCTCTGATGGTAGATTCTCGTAAAAAATATGCTGATCTAACTGTTTATATGTCGTACTTATCTCAGCAATTCTGTCCTTAAAAGCATGGACTTGTTCACTTCGGCATCCGTGTATCCAGGTTATGGCAGGTGTTTGCTCGGTATTATCGACAAGAGCTTCTAACATAGATAATAGTGGTGTCTGACCTACCCCGCCACTGATGAATACTTTATGGGACAGGTTCTCTTTGTTCAATACGAAGGATCCTGCAGGTGCGGTCAGTTCTATGAGGTCTCCAACCTCTATATGGTCGTGGAGGCGGTTGCTGATCATGCCATCGGGGTGTTGACTGCCAGCTTCTCGCTTTACGGAGATACGATAGTATTTACCATTGGGAGAGCAGGATATGCTATACTGACGAGGCTGTAATAGATGGAGTTCAGGGAGAAATAAACGTATACTGATAAATTGTCCTGGGAGATGTTCAGCGACCTGTCCGGCGTCTGAAGGATATAAGTAGAAAGAGGTAATCTCGCTCGATTCTTTTATTTTCTCTTTAACAACGAAAGGACGCCATCCGGTCCAGCCTCCTTTTTTGGCCGTCTGTGCATCATATAGTTGTTGCTCGTGACCACTCATGATAGCTGCAAGCTGATTATAGGCAAGTGTCCAAGCTTCTAGTAGTTCGGGGCTAGCGTCCTCACCAAGGACTTCCGAAATCGAAGCGATCAAATGTTGACCAACGATAGCATAGTGTTCAGGACGGATATCAAGACTGGTATGTTTTTGACCAATGTGATCGACGGCATTCAACAGCACTGTGGGGTTCTCGATATGTTCAGCATAAGCCAGTACGGCCATAGCCAAAGCAGTCTGTTGCTTGCTGTTTTGTTGGTTACCCATATTAAATACATGTTTGAGTTCGGGATTGTGCTCAAACATACGCTTGTAAAAATGTGTGGTCAATAAGACGCCGTGTTCTCTTAGTACGGGTACCGTACCTTTAACGAGTTGTATTTGATCTGATGTCATAATATATTGAATTACTAAAGGATATTTTTGTCTTCTATTTGAGCGTTCGGTTTTTAATATTGTTCTTTGCAGTTTTGATAGAGGATGTTTTTGTCTTTTATTGATGCAAAAAAAACTACTTGTTCAATGTGAGTGCACCGGCGAGCAATTCGCCGTTGAATTCGCCGATTGTGGTATTATATAGCATATGTGTGAGTTGATTTCTTACTTTCTTAAATTCGTGATGCAGTGGGCAGGGGTTGCTTTCTGAACAGTAACTCAATCCCATACCACAGCCGGTGAAAATATCATCCCCCTCCAAGCAGGTGATGATATCGGCTAATGGGCGATGGAGCCCCTGCGATTCAATGAAAAAACCGCCATGGGGACCTTTGATAGAAGAAACAATTCCGCCTTTGCTGAGTTTTTGAAGTATTTTTGCCAAAAAGTGTTCTGGTGAATTGATATTCTCTGCAATTTCTTTGATGCCGGGACGGCTCCCATCAGTAGAGTGGCTTGCAATGTAGAACACTGCACGCATGGCATATTCGCATGTTTTGGAAAATAGCCCCATGGATCAGTTTCCTTTTGCTACTTGTTGGACTCGTTCGATTTGGTCAGCCTTGTATAGGGAGAGTCGGATAATACTGTCGGCTGTAGCTTTAAGATCGTGTACAATATTCCCCTCTAGAGTGATGAGAGAGCCTTTGGGAAGTAGATAACGCTGAGCTTCTACGCCAAAATCAATACAGCCTTCCACAATTTCGATCACAATAGGGTAGGGCGCCTTGTGGGCTTTCATCTCCTGACCTTCTCGAAAAGCAATCCGGATTTCTTTACTGTATGCATTATTGATCAGCACTTGAGCAGCAGGATGATTTTCTGCGTAGGTGATATTTTCTAAAAGAGATAGTACTTCCATGGCACTGCAATTGATCTTTATGATGATTGACTGATCAAAGGTAAGGATTCTTTAATAAAAGACAAATATATCTTTTATTATTCGGCGACTGTTTTTTTTATATTAATCCGTAGAGAAATAGGAAGGGTATACACGAAATTTCGTATACTAGCGTACGTACACAAGAATTTGATTATGGAGAATATAGGATTTATAGGATTGGGTAACATGGGCTATCCCATGGCCAAGAATCTAGAAAAAGCGGGATTCCCGCTGACGGTATATAATAGGACTTCTAGCAGGACAGCTGGATTTGAGGCCCAATCGGTGATAGCAACGGATGTCGAGCATCTGATCGCAGGCAGTAACATTATATTTACCATGCTGACCAATGACGCTGCCGTGTCCGCTGTATATGAGGTGATCACAAAGTTACCTATCGAAGGAAAGCTTTTTGTGGACATGAGTACGATATCTCAAAAGCTGAGCCGTGATGTAGGCGATAGGTTGCGGGAGCAAGGTGCTTCATTTGTCGATGCGCCTGTAGCAGGCAGCACCGTGCCCGCTAAAGAAGGAACTCTCATCATTATGGCAGGAGGAGAAGAGCGAGATATTATTCGTGCTATGCCCTATTTGGAGAAAATGGGGAAGTTGACGAAGCATGTGGGAGCAAATGGGCAGGGAATAGCGGCCAAACTTGCGATTAATTACTTTTTGTCAACCTTATACCAGGGATTGGCAGAGACGGTTCTTTTTTCCAGTAAACTAGGGGTATCACGGGAGGATATGTTAGAAATCATCAATGAAAGTGCTAGCGGTAGTGGAGCGACTAAAGTAAAAACGCCTTTGCTCTTAAAAGATGATTACAGTCCTGCATTTGCATTAGATCTGATGCTTAAAGATGTTCTATTGGCACAAGAAGCAGGAGCAGATTATCCGCTGACCAAACCGTTGATAGATACGTATAGCGCTGCACAACAGGCAGGTTTGGGGGAGATGGATGTGATGGCGGTAATTGACTATTTACACAAAAGTAGATTGAAATAGTTCGTTATGACTAAGATACTTACAGCGCAACAGATGGCTTGGCTAGATCAGGAGACCACTAAACAGCAGTGTATTTCTAGCTTCCAGTTGATGGAACGTGCTGCAGGGGCGCTGTTGTCGGCATTGGATAATCAATACGTTCTGTCTAAGCAACATTTTGTGATTTTATGTGGTAAGGGTAATAACGGTGGGGATGGTTTGGTATTAGCTCAGTATCTCCAGCAGAGACAGGTGAAGGTCGCGGTGTATCTATTGGAATCCGATACCTATTCGGAAGATAATATAGAGGCGCAGAAACGTAATCCGATTTCGCTGATTCATAAGTTTGGATTTGATGAGCAGTTGGCCATACCTGCCAATGCGATCATAATAGATTGCTTGTTTGGATATGGTTTAAATCGTAGGCTCGATGCGACATGGAACGCAATCGTTCAACAGATAAATGATTCAGGCTGCAAGGTCATAGCAGTAGACATACCTTCAGGAATGTTGGCAGATAGACCTACGCCAAAGGAAGCTCCTGTTGTATTTGCGCATGAAGTATTGACCTTTCAGAGTCCAAAATTGGCTTTGTTGATGCCTGAAAACCAAAAGTTTTTTAATGATTTCACCGTATTGGATATTGCGCTCAGCAAAGAGGCCATGGATGCGGTCGATTCTTCTTATGTATTTGTAAAAAAAGAAGACATTAAGACGTTTTATAAGAAACGCAAGAAATTTGATCATAAAGGTACATTTGGACATAGCCTGATTATTGGTGGTAGTTATGGGAAAATAGGCGCGGTGCAACTGGCCTTGAAAGCGGCTCTGCGATCAGGCTGTGGTTTGCTGTCTACCTATGTGCCTGGATGCGGCTATTCTATTCTTCAAACGGCTGTACCAGAAGCTATGGTGATGACGGATGTAGAAGACAGATTGATCACCACTTTTCCTGAAACCAACAAGTTTCAGGCGGTTGGCGTGGGGATCGGCATGGGGAAGGATGAAAAGACTAGGGCTGTTTTTCGTGATTTTATAACTTCAGGCTGTTCAGTCCCGTTGGTATTGGATGCGGATGCGCTCAATATGTTGGCCCTTGAACCAGATCTGCTGGCTAAGGTTCCACAAAATAGCATATTGACTCCTCATCCCAAGGAGCTAAGCCGCATTATAGGAGAATGGAATGACGATTGGCATAAGATAGAAAAGACAAGACAGTTGGCTGGTCAATATAAATTGTGCGTCCTGATCAAGGGGGCTAACAGTGTGATTGTACTGCCCGATGGACAGGTTTGTTTTAATAGCAGTGGTAATGTCGGTATGGCTACGGGCGGAAGTGGCGATGTGCTGACTGGCATCCTGGCTGCGCTGTATGGACAAGGATATTCGGCAAAAGAAACACTAATGCTAGGAGTATATGTGCATGGAAGGGCAGCTGATATAGCGGCGCAGCAAATTGGGACGCATAGTCTGTTGCCATCAGATATCATTCAGTTTTTAGCACCTGCATTTGTGGAACTGGAAAATGAATAGTCAAATTTTATGGTATATATAATAGGAATGTAAGGCATTTTATTTAAGTTTGGTGTATCGTAATCTCAACCTAATCAAAACGATAAACCATTCATGAAGTATTATTGCTCTTTGCTCTGCTGTCTTTTGTGCTCTTTTTTAAGTCGTGCCCAACATAATGAAAGAAAGGAGGTGGTCGCTTTTGAGGATGCCTATAAACGAACTTATACCATTACGAAGCTGACGGAAGGGGAGCGCCCACGTATTGATGGCAAGCTGGATGAAGCTCTATGGCAGGAGAAAGGAGCATGGTCTGAAAAATTCTCGCAGGTAATCCCATTTGAACGTGCATATACCGCTTCGTGGACCAAGGTGAAAATCTTTTATGATGATGTGAATATCTATATCGGTGTGTATTGTAAGGATGTGCACCCGGAAACAATGAATGCCTTTATCGGTAATAGGGATGATAACAGCAATGGTGATCTGATCAGTATCGCTTTTGATACGTATCATGATTATCGGGTGGCATCCGAGTTCAATCTCAATCTCGGTGGTAATAAGACAGATCTGACGGTCACTGATAAACTCTCTGTCAATCTAAGTTGGAATGCGGTATGGGAAGGGCAGACACATATCAATAAAACAGATTCCTGCTGGACGGCTGAATTGCGTATCCCTTTTAGTCAGCTGCGTTATAACCAACAGAATGAAGATGGCAAATGGGGCTTGCATGTACGTCGTATCATTCGTCGGAACAATGAGGTGCAGAATTGGAGTCTGATACCGATAAAAAATAACGGTCACGTTTTTTCCTTTGGGGAGATGCATGGCATGACTGATCTGCCGAAGCCCAAAGGAATCGAGTTTTTGCCTTACGCGATGGCTAAATTTAGTAAGGAACCGAAGATCTTGGGTAGCCCTTTTCAAAAAGGGAGTAGCTGGGGACAGAACGTGGGGTTGGACGCTAAGGTCGCCCTGAATGACTTTACGATGGATCTGACGGTCAATCCGGATTATGGACAAGTGGAGTTGGACCCATCGGTCATGAATCTATCAGCGTATGAAATCTTCTATGATGAGAAACGGCCTTTCTTTCTCGAAGGAAAGCATATCCTTGAATTTGACAATAACGAAGGGGGCATGATGTTTTACTCCAGAAGGGTCGGAGCGATGCCTTCTTATCAGCCGAAAGGGATCGACAATACAGATCATTATGCCAGTACAGCGAATCCGATTCCTATCTTAGGGGCTTTAAAACTCACCGGAACCAATAAAAATGGGGTGACGGTAGGTCTCTTGGAGAGTATTACGGCACAAACCTCGTCTAAGGTCATGCGCAATGGTATTTCAGACCGCGAAATTACCGAACCCTTGACCAATTATACCGTGGCGCGTGTGCAGAAAAACTGGGAAGGTAATACCCTGTTGGGAGGTATGCTGACCTCAGTAAATCGGAATCTCCGCGCCGAACACTTAAAAGAAGCGCTGATTGAAAATGCTTTTGCTGCAGGAGTTGATTTTACACAATACTTTGTCAATAGACTTTACTATATCGATGCCAAAGGCATGTTCAGTACCTTGCATGGTTCGTCGTCGGCTATTTTGAATACCAAACAGAATGCAGCGCATTATTACCATAGGGAATCGGGACAGTCTTATTTGGATCTCCGGCCTGAACAGACCACGCTTCAAGGGAGCAGTGGTTATGTCAAAGCCGGTAAAAAAGGGAATGCACAATGGAATTTTTCTCAAACTTTCAGTTGGGCCTCTCCAGGGTTTGATCTAAATGATGTCGGTTATATGAAACAGGCCGATTATAAGTCTAAT
Organism: Sphingobacterium paucimobilis HER1398; assembly: GCF_000416985.1. Classification (GTDB taxonomy): domain Bacteria; phylum Bacteroidota; class Bacteroidia; order Sphingobacteriales; family Sphingobacteriaceae; genus Sphingobacterium; species Sphingobacterium paucimobilis. The sequence goes on along the minus strand of NZ_ATDL01000015.1, from coordinate 889,712 downwards.
GAATCGGAAGTGGTGTTTCGTAAGACTGATCCATGGGGGCCGTTCCGTTTTGCGGGGATTAACCTGACGCAAAAAAACGTGTGGAACTATGGAGGGAAAGCAGTCAATAATGATTTTGCTGTCCGTTGGCGTAGCCTGAGTATCAAGCGTCGCGTGGAGATGGATATCAAAGAGACTTTTAACTGGAATACTATAGATAGCAGAAGGCTTCGCGGAGGACCTGATATGCGCTATAATGCAAATCTGGAAACCAATGCAATGATCAGTACAGATAGGGCCAAACCTGTGATGTTTAAACTGGAGTATAACGGACGTTATTATAGGGATGAATCTACGGTTTATAACACCCTGCATCCAAGTATGGTATTTCGTGTCGGCAACCATCTTCGTATAGCGGGGCAATTTAATTATGCCTGGAATAAGGACAATCTGCAGTATGTCAGTACAGTGGAGACTGATGGTACCAACGCCTATATCTTGGGACGTATGGACCAGAAGACCTATGGAGTGACACTCAATCTGCAGCTTAATGTAACGCCGGATATCTCGATTCAATATTATGGATCGCCATTTACCTCGACGGCGATGTATGATAGGTTTAAATTGGCTAAAGATATGGATGCTAAAACATATGAGGATCGGTTCACCATGTTTGCGGCGGACGGCGTACAGTTGGTCGATGGGCAGTATGTCGCCCAAGAGGGAAAACAGAGCTATGCCTTTAAAAATCCAAATTTTAGTTTTAATGAGTTTCGCTCTAACCTAGTGGCCCGTTGGGAATATCTACCGGGTTCTACCTTGTATGTGGTATGGGAACATAATCAATCCCGCAACGATATGGTGTATCAGCCGGGCTGGGGGAATAACTTAGATCGGATGTTTGGATTGCCGGCTACCAACACCTTTATGATGAAAATCAATTATTGGTTTGCGCTATAGCAAAGTATTAACCAGGTGTGTGCCTAGTTAAGTACTTCGTTAGCGGCTGTAAGGATGATGGGTTTCCCATCTGTCACGATGATGGTGTGTTCGTGCTGTGCCATAAAGCCTCCTTTGTTACCGACCATCGTCCAGCCGTCGTTCAGTTCTACAGCGTAGGTGGAATCTGTAGCTATAAATGTTTCTATCGCTACTACGCTATTCTTACGGAATCGTCTCTGGTCGTATTTATTGCGGTAGTTGAGCAACTCGTCTGGCTCTTCGTGAAGGCTTCTGCCAATGCCGTGTCCACCAAGATTTTTTATCACTTTGAAACCGCGCTTTTTGGCTTCAGTTTCCATCAGATGGCCGATGTCTGCGATCTTGACGCCGCCCTTGATATTGTCGATAGTCTTTCGTAGGATTTCTTTAGAGGCATTCACTAGTTTTTGATGCTGGTGTATATCATCTCCTATTATAAAAGAACCTCCATTATCTGCCCAATAACCATTAAGCTCAGCGGATACATCAATATTGATCAGGTCGCCTTCTTGTAAAATACGCTCTTCAGATGGGATACCGTGACAGAACTCATTGTCTACACTGATACATGTCCAGCCCGGAAAGCCGTAAGTAAGATAGGGAGCTGAATTGGCACCGAAACTCGCTAATATCTTTGCTCCATAGTCATCCAGCTCTTTCGTGCTCATGCCTGGTTGTGCATATTTTGTCATTTCGCGTAAGGCATAAGCTACTGCTTCGCCTGCTTGTTGCATACCTATTAAGTCTGATTCTGTACCTATTGACATAACGTATCGAATTGATGTAGGTGCAAAATTACGAAAAAAGGTCGCTATTCCATGCTTAGCGACCTTACTTATATGTATAAATATTGTCGACTAAGAGGAACCTTTAGCCGCTGCTAGCCTTTCAGTAAATTGCTTTAAAACATCGATCTGTACGTGGTCCATTACGACGATTTTGTACCATTGTGAGCTATCGCCATGGGAATCGGGCACTAAGCCGAACTCTTGCGCCAGTTCTCCCGGCATATCCGATGCACGGATGGTAATAATATTCATCTGTGGATGCCTGAAATATCGAATGCCGAGTTGGTTCAGATCGGTACAGCATACGCTTGTTCGGTATAATAAGGTATTTAGCTTTTCTAACCAGCCATGAGGGCCGTAGGTCTGTAGAATCATCCACACGGCGATGGCATTGGCTCCCGAGCGGCTACCGCTCAGCGTAATATCCATACCGTTGACATATTTGGCTTCTTTCGTGAGGACATATTGGATTAATCCCTTTCTGGCTAAGAATACACCGGTTCCATAAGGAGCCTGTAACATCTTGTGGGCATCGAGAGTAACTGATGATACGTGAGGATTGTCAAAGCCGATATTGTTTTGACGTTGTACGATAGGATAGATAAACCCTCCAAAGGCTGCATCCATGTGGATCTTGAAAATTAACTCATGCTTGGCCAGTACCGCTGCGTAATCATCAGGATTGTCTACACTGCCAAACATAGTGGTACCGACATTGGAAATGACAATAGCATATTTTTTGCCATTTTGTTTGGCTTGGGCAACAAGGTTTTCGAGTTCGTCAGCAATAATGCTCCTGTCATCCATGTGGACGGGGATAGATAGATAATCGATCTGAAGTAAATTGGAAGCCTTATGTACGGAGTAATGCGTGTCTTCGGAAGCTATTAATAGGATCTCCTCCAGACGGGCATTATACTCTTGTATAAAAAGATTGCGGTACATCCAACAGGCTTGGATATTGGCTTCGGTACCTCCTGTCGCGATATAGCCGTCACAGCTGTTGCTTTCGGCCTTTAGGATATCTTCAGCCAATATCTTGATGACTTCGCGTTCGATCTCTTGTGTTCCTGCGAAATAGGGCTCAGAATCACCTAAGGTATGACAACCGATATGGTTGGGGTTCTGAACAATGGATTGGAGAAAAGGTGCTTCTTTCAAAAAGGTTGCCTGGTCATAGAACACCTGACCGTCCAATTTAGATCCGGGTACACCGAGCGTGATTATTTTTTGATAGTCGATGTTCTTGGAGAGCGCATCTGTAATGTGCTGTCTCTGTTCTTCAAAATTGATCTTTTTCCAGTAATGCATGTTTGTTGTTTAGCTTTATACTCCGCGCCTAGCCTGTATGGTGGAGGTCAAGTGCGGTATATGATGGTTAAGGTGTATGAACCCTATGGCAAAAGTAGTGTATCTCTTCGGTTTTATCCTCTATAGCGTACTGTTTCCGAATATTTTGTAGAAACCTGGGCATTCTACAGCTGCCTTCTGATATTATTTCGGCCTAATGATTTAAACCTTTATTTTTTCCTTTTCTGTTAGAAAGTAGATGCAGTGCATAGATTTTTGTACTTTTGGGCGGATAAGAGTGACTTTGTGATTTATTAATTAGAAACAGCCAGGTGAAAATATTACGCGCATATACGGATTCATTTAAGGGATTGTCTAGAGAAGCATGGATGCTTTCGATTGTGATGTTGATCAACAGGACGGGTTCCATGGTGATTCCGTTTTTGGGGGTATACATGACGGGGCATCTGAATTTTGATATCACACATACGGGGATCGTGTTGAGCTTTTATGGTATCGGATCGGTGATAGGCTCTTGGCTGGGAGGATTCTTTACCGACCGATTTGGCGAGTACCGGGTGCAGAGTCTTAGCTTGTTTTTGAGTGCTCCGCTGTTTATTATGATTCCTCTGTTCCCGACGGTAGAAGGGATGGCCTGTATTATTTTGTTACAGAGTATCATCAGTGAGACGTTCCGTCCAGCAAACTCGGTGGCTATAACCAAATATGCTAAGCCGCAAAACCTGACGAGAGCGTTTTCTTTAAATAGAATGGCTGTAAACTTAGGGTTTTCTATAGGCCCGGCCTTGGGAGGGATCTTATCCGCTATTTCTTATGAGTTCCTGTTTGCAATCAATACGTCAGGTGCACTGATAGCAGGAATTGTCTATGTTAAGTTTTTTAGAAAGAGACATAAATTGTTTCAAGCTAAAGTACAGGAACGACAAAATCATCAACAAGAGCTTGTCGCAAAAGTGAAAGAGAAAAGCAAGTCTCCGTATCGGGATGTGCCATTTCTTATTTTCTGTTTTTTCTGTACGATTTTCTCGATTTGCTTTTTTCAGTTTTTCAATACCATTCCGATTTTCTACAAAGAGGTAGCAAAGATGGATCAGGCGACGATAGGCTACGTGCTGGGGTACAGTGGATTTATTATCGTACTGCTCGAAATGCTGGTCGTCAACTTGGCTGACAAGTATTTGTCAATAGCAAAGACCATTCTTTATGGCGCGTTGCTGTGTGCCATAGCATATGCTATTTTGGCTATTGATCACCACTTTTCTGTTCTGTTGTTATCGATTACACTATTGAGTGTGAGCGAGATTCTGGTGTTGCCATTTATGTCTACCATAACGGCGCTCCGGTCGGGGAAGGAAAATCAAGGTGCTTATATGGGATTGAACGGGATGAGCTTTTCCTTTTCGTTCATTATTACGCCTTTGTTAGGTACGCAGATCGTATATCAATTGGGATTCGATACCCTATGGCTAGGAACAGGAAGTATATTGGCGCTTTCTGCGGTGGCTTTGTATTTTGTAATCCGTTGGATGTTACCACAAGATAAATATACCCAAGCTGAAGGATTGGGGGGGCACTAAAAAAGGTTGCTCGTTTGTGTCGGGCAACCTTCGTCAATATTATTAAGCGATAAACAAAATTACATGAGCTCGACTTCGGAGATCTGATTACCTTGTTTAGTTCTTGTATATTTGTATTTGACCTTCTGGTTGAGGCTTAGTACCATGCCTGCTAGTTTGTCGTTGAAATAAACGGTTTCGCGGGTTTCATTGTCGCGGATAAAACCGTAGTTTCCTGTTTCATTGTAGTAGGAGACTTTACCAAAAAGGAATTCGTCTTCTTGATCAACAGGACGGAGCAAATCTTCTTCTTTGAACTTATAGACCTGCGTAGGAGGTGTGTCCGAGATATTACCGAATTCGTCAACGTAAGCAAACATTTCTTCCATCGACTTTCCTTTGTTATTGTTGGATTTGTTTACTTCCCGTCTTTCTTGCTTTTCTTTTTTCTTCTGTTGTTTTTTCTTCGCGCGTTCTTTTTTGTTGAATGTTAGTTGACTTTTAGCCATTTAATAGAATTAAAGATAAATATAATAATGAAAGGTGTATGTTCTTAAGTAGCAGCGGACTTGGCTCAAAGATAAGAAATAGAGGCCTTTTGTGATAATGGCCAAATATACGAATATTTTTTGAGAAAAGCTAATATGTTGCTTTTGATCAATCGCTGTGCAAGCCGTCCTTAAACGTTTAATACCGTGTCGTTTGTCTGATTTTATCCAAAGTGATCGGTATAAAAATAGAGCGGCGTCGATTCAAGAGACCGAGTCCGGTGCTATCTGTGTTGCTGAAAAATAACTAAATTTATACATATTTACTAAAACTGTAATCCGAACGATATGAATTTGGGACAAAAAACTTTGTTGAGTATTTTTTTGATTTTTGCCGGGACAGCTGCGCTAAAGGCACAGCAAGCATTGGACTATTGTAATAACCGGATTAGAACAGGTGCGCAGCAGACTGAACGCTATGTGCCTTATCTAATGGGAAAACGCGTAGCCATACTGGGGAATCCCTCAACAGTGATTGGGGAAAAACATCTGGTCGATAGCTTACTGACTTTGGGCGTGGATATCGTTAAGATATTCGGTCCAGAACATGGTTTTAGAGGCAATGCCAGTAATGGCACGGAAGTCGGTGATGAGGTGGACGCACAGACTAATATTCCGATTATTTCGCTCTATGGTAATAAAAAGAAACCTTCCGCAGAAGATTTGTCCGACGTGGATATTTTTATATTCGATGTACAGGATATGGGCGTTCGTTTTTATACGAATATCAACACATTACGAGATATCATGGAGGCCTGTGCTGACCACGATAAAGAAATGTTGATTCTCGATCGTCCCAATCCCAATGCCTACCTCATCGACGGACCGATCTTGGAAAATAAACATAAATCGGGCATAGGGCAGTTCCCGGTTCCTATAGCGCACGGAATGACAACGGCAGAATTTGCCCAGATGATCAACGGAGAAGGCTGGATGACAACAAAAAAGAAATGTAAGTTGAAAATTATCCCTGTGGAAAGCTATGCTCATCACATGTTGTATAAGTTGCCAGTAAGTCCTTCACCTAACCTGAATACGGAGCAAAGTATCTTGCTCTATCCGAGTACATGTCTTTTCGAAGGGGTAAAGGTCAATCACGGTCGAGGGACGGATTTTCCTTTCACCATTATCGGAAGTCCTGCATACAAAGGGATTTATGATTTTTCTTTTACGCCGGTAAGTAAAAAAGGAATGAGTGAGAAGCCTCTTTTTATGAATGAGGTGTGTTATGGATTGGATCTGAGAAGTTATGACGTGAGGGAGTTGATAAAAAGTAAGCAATTGAATCTTTCCTGGATTATAGAGCTGTATCGCAAGTCTCCCGAAAAAGATAAGTTTTTTGATCGGAGCTTTTCGGATCAAATCGGTAAGTTCGAAAATCTGTCCGGTGCAGATGCACTCCGTCAACAGATTGAAAAAGGAGTTAGTGAAAAGCAAATTCGCGCCAGCTGGGCCAAGGGATTGACCGATTATAAGAAGATGCGTACCAAATATGTCATCTACGAAGACTAGGTAGCGAGGTATTCATATGGATGTAAATAAAGCGAGGGTAAGTATCTTTTGGTTTCGTAGGGATTTGAGGCTGGAGGATAATCATGGTCTATCTCAGGCCCTGAAAGACGGTGCAGAAGTGCTTCCGATTTTTATATTTGATACTGATATTCTGAATAAACTGCCTGACTCTTATGATAGGCGAGTCGACTATATTCATCAAGCATTGACGAAACTCCAACAGGAGTTACAGGTGTTCGGAGCGGATTTAAAGGTTTATGTGGGAGAGCCCTTGGACATATTTAAGCAGCTCCATTCAGATTATCAACTTCAAACTGTTTTTTGTAACAGAGATTATGAACCCGATGCGGTAAAGCGAGATGAGTTCATTAAAACTTGGGCCGATGGCGCAGGGATAGGCTTTCGATCGTTTAAGGATCAGGTCATATTTGAAAAATCAGATGTGTTAAAAAAAGACGGTTCACCTTATACCGTATTTACACCCTACAGCCGTGTATGGAAAGCTAAGCTGGAGGCCAAGAATCTGTTTCCTTTCGAGATAGATGCTACTGGATTCAAAAAGCTTCCTTTTGAAGAACTGCCTGCGTTGGAAAGTATGGGTTTTCAGAAGACAGATTTGACTTTTGTAAAACCTATTCTGAAAGAGACCAGCATCAGGGATTATGATCGGTTTAGAGATTTTCCGGCATTGGATGCCACGACAAGGTTGGGTGTGGCGCTGCGCTTTGGAACAGTGTCTATACGGAAGTGTGTTTCATTGGCAGATGCATGCAATGAAACCTGGTTGAATGAATTGATCTGGCGTGAATTTTTTATGCAGATTTTGTTTCACTTTCCTGATTCTCAAACACAATGTTTTAAACCGGCTTATGAAGGAATAGCCTGGCGCAATAATGAAAAGGAATTTGAAGCCTGGAGCCAAGGTAATACCGGATATGCGCTGGTGGATGCAGGCATGCGAGAATTGAATGCAACAGGATTTATGCATAATAGGGTACGGATGGTTGTTGCTAGTTTCCTTACCAAGCATCTGCTGATTGATTGGCGATGGGGAGAAGCCTATTTTGCTGAAAAATTATTAGATTATGACTGTAGTGCCAACGTGGGCAACTGGCAATGGGCTGCCGGTTGCGGTTGTGATGCGGCACCTTATTTTCGAATATTCAATCCGGAAGAGCAATTGCGCAAATTTGATAAAGATTTGATGTACGTGAAACGCTGGAATCCGGACTTCGAATCCAAAGCGATGACTCGAATTGTAGAACATGCTTTTGCAAGGGATAGAGCATTGTATACCTATAAGTTAGGGCTGGGAAAATAGATTTGAAAATCAGTTTGATATCAAAAGAAAAAGGTTTTCAAACGGGGAGAATGAAAACCTTTTATAACCAATTATAAACCTAAATTATGATAATACAAAGGTAGTGTATAGTTTACACATATGCAAATATATTTTAAAATAACGTTTTAGCAGTAGTAATAAGTGTGTTGTTTGCAGGGGAATGGGCGAGTGAAATATGGTGTTATACACAAACTTTTGTACCGATTCGTGTGTTTTAATGAAAAATAGCTTAATTATATTTTATTGAATGAACAAGGTATATGAATTTTTCAATCTGCACCAAGGTGAAGATTCCAAAGAAAAAGTGTTAGATAATGTGGTGTCCAATATCTCCTTCCGTGGTGCTAATCTGTGGATTCTGGCCTGTGCTATAGTCGTGGCATCGGTTGGTCTTAATGTCAATTCTACTGCGGTGATCATCGGGGCAATGTTGATTTCCCCTTTGATGGGGCCTATTGTGGGAGCAGGATTTGCATTAGGTACTTATGATTTTGACCTGCTGAAAAAGTCGCTGAAGAACCTGTTGATAGCTACTTTGGTAAGTCTGTTGGTGTCCTTTGTTTATTTTCTTTTGAGCCCTTTTAAAGAGACACAGTCCGAGCTTTTGGCACGGACCTCTCCAAATATATATGATGTACTGATTGCTTTTTTTGGTGGATTGGTCGGCGTGATAGCTATTACGAGAGTAGAAAAAGGAAATCCTATTCCTGGGGTAGCGATTGCTACAGCGTTGATGCCTCCATTATGTACCGCAGGATATGGTTTGGCAGTCGGTAATATAAGTTATTTTGCAGGGGCGTTATATCTCTATACCATCAATTGTTTCTTTATCTGTATCTCGACATTTTTGATTGTCAAGTTATTGAAGTATCCTAAAGTTAAATTTGTAGATGCCGGTAAGGAAAAACGGATCACACGTACAGTATCTTTCCTGATCCTGGTGATGTTGGTGCCAAGCTTTTATTTAGCCTATGTCTTATTGCAGGAGAAAAAATACTCGCAGAATGTAGAATTATTTGTCAAAAATGAGTTCGTGGACAAAGGATATACATTGATTTATGAAAAGATCAGTTTTAATAGCCGGCCGAAGAAAGTTGAGCTGGCATTTTTGGATAAGCGATTTTCGAATGTGGAGCTTGCCCAGATAAATGACCGATTAGAAGCATACAAAATAAAGGATACGGAGCTGCACATACGGCAGGATAGTACAGACCTGAAGCAGGATATCCTGCAGGAAATCAATAGGCAATCTTACAATGTGTCTGAGAAAGACTTTACTATTCAGAATTTACGGAAGCAGTTGTCCGGGTATACATTTGAGGATAAACAATTGATAAAGGAAATTACTATTCTATTCCCTAATCTGGTTCCTTTTTCGATTGGGAAACAACTGGTTGTCGTTGATTCGGATAGTAGTTATCATGAGAATATGCTGCTTTATAGTGCCAATAAGGATCTAGAAGCCGCTTCTGTAACCACGTTAGAGAATTGGTTAAAAACAAAACTGGGATCGGATCAGGTGAGGGTTGCACGTGTAAATAGATAGCAGACGATAGAATCAAAAAGGGATTTTCTAAAGCTTTTAGAAAATCCCTTTTTGATGGAAGCCTGCTATGTTAGTCGGCGTATGCTTTATTGGAGCGCAATGTCAGGTATCCAATGATTCCTGCTAATAAAGACGTAACCAGGATGGATAGTTTTGCTTCGGATACATGTAATGGATCTCCAAAAGAAAGGATCGCTATGAAGATGGACATGGTAAATCCGATACCAGCCAACAAGCCTACTCCTAATATATGTCGCCAAGTGCTACCTTCGGGTAGACTGCTTAATTTCAGTTTTGTACATAGATAAGAAGTTGCCAGTATGCCTACTGGTTTACCTAATAATAGGCCTAAAGAGATTCCTAGCCCCAAAGAGGAGGTTAGTCCAGCTACCATCTCACTCTCTAGTGTGATATTGGTATTGGCAAAGGCAAAGAGAGGAATGATGAGAAAATTGACGGGTTTTGTCAGCGCATGCTCCAGACGCTCTAATGGAGATTCGACATCCGTATCATTGGTCGGAATGGTCATCGCAACTAATACACCTGCAATCGTCGCATGGATGCCCGAATGGTGTACAAAATACCAGATAAATATACCAGGAATAAGGTAAAGGTAAGGATTGAGCACATTCATCCTGTTCATCACTAGAAGGATGACCAAGCCTATAGCCGCATATAGCAGATAGCTAGTCTCGATACCAGAAGAATAGAAAAAGGCAATCACCAGAATTGCGATGAGGTCATCAACAATAGCCAGTGCCGCTAGGAAGATCTTTAGACTGCTCGGAATACGATTTCCCAAAAGGTTGATCACGGCCAGTGCAAAAGCAATATCCGTGGCCATAGGAATACCCCATCCGGATGCCGTCTCTTGACCGGCATTAAAACTAAGGTATAGAAGCGCAGGAACGATCGCTCCGCCAATGGCACATAAGATAGGAAGAGAGGCTTTTTTTGGGGATGACAGTTCCCCCTCGACAATCTCCCGCTTAATCTCTAAGCCTACCAATAGAAAGAATATGGCCATGAGACCATCATTGATCCAAAGTAAAACGGGGTAACGTAAATGTATACTTTCGTTTTCAAACCCCAACGGATGATCGAGAATGTTCTGCAGTGGAATAGCAAAGCCGGTATTCGCGAGAATCATGGATAAGATCACACAGATAAAGAGGAGTATCCCACCCGCATTGCTCGATTGAAAAAAATCTTTGAAAACATTTAAATTGATAAGTTTTGTCATCGCTTACTATAAAATTAAAATATGAATCCCTTACGGGGTTTTAAATTATGTTTGGCAATGGCATATTTTTATACACGTATCTAAATCTACACTTTAAAATAGCCGTTGAAAAAGGCTTACCCAGTTTGAAAAAATACATAAAGTACCCGCTTCTTGTTATTAGCTGATAACAGCTTTTGTGTGTGATTGCTGGATATGCACGGCTAAAATAGGGAAAACAGAAAGGTGAGAATAGAATTATTGCATAGATTGTATCTATTGAAGTTGTGTTTAGTTATTTGCTTTTCTGTTTTTTATGGGTTTAACTGTTGCTAAAGGGTTTTACTAGGCGTTGGGCAGCATCTGATGCGACCATCAGACCAGCAGCAAGCATGATAATGTCTTTAAGAACCAAACGTCCTGCTCCAGAAAGGTAGGGAAAGCCATAGTGCGGGGTTACAAAGTCTCCTCCGAGATTAGGTACATAGACTTCGGGGGTAGTGATAAGAAAGGACAAAGTGACTAAGGACATTCCGAAGGTCAGTAAACCTCCAATAAGACCGAGTTTGGCTGACCATATACCTGCAAAAGTGAGAATACCGATCAATACTATGACCGTTCCTAATCCATATGAAAATAGGTAAGTACCATTAGAGATATGCCAATCTATGTTTTTTTGTACTGTCTTGCCTTCTGGATTCTTATAGCTTTGGTATTCGGGCGCTGGATGTTTGTAAAAGAAACTCATGAAGGGACTGTTGGCTACGAAAGGGACGATACCATCAGCTTCATAAGGAAGGGCTTTAAGTCCGCCTATCCAGGCCATCACGATGAATATGCTGATGCGGATAAAGTGAATAAAGTTCCGTTGTGCATTTGCCAAGAACTGTAGAAGAGATTGTTTTTCCATTTTTATATCTTTTGTATATACAAAAATAAAGAGATGGAGTATTCTGGAAAATGGACAAAAACGGCTATCCCATAGATTATTTTGCCACAATAGAGATGCCTACCTGCTCCCGGTATTGCGAAGGAGATATTCCGACATTTTTTTTGAAATACCGGCTGAAATAATGTTCATCATGAAAGCAAAGTTGTTCTGCAATCTCTTTGATAGGGAGGTGGGTGAGGTGTAGCATTTTTTTTGCCTCCAATATAGTGCGCTCCTGAATTAAGGTAGAGGGCGATTTACCCAATTGTTGTTTGATTTTTTTACTAAATCTATCGATACTTAGATGGACTTTGTCGGCATAATAAGCAACGCTCTTTTGTTCAAGGAATAGGAGTTCAAGATCTTTTTGGAACTGCAAAGCCAAGGTGTTGTCCTGAAGTTCTAGGGGCAAAAAATCTTTCATGGTCGATTTTTTCTCTTTGCTGCAGAGCGCGAGAATAAGTTGTAGATAAGCTTTTATAATAGCGTCCGAATGTTGGGACAGGAGACTGATTTCGTCCTTTATTTTAAGGAAAATTTCTTCAACCTGATGAAATAAGGAGATCGGAACGACTACATAGGGCTGTATGTAGATGTTGTTGAACAATATCCCATTGCAGGCGACTTCTTTTTTGTGGTATTCGATGCAGTAGTAATCGCCATGGAAACGGAGTTGTTGCGGGGCGGTAGTACCATCGTTCCTAAAAGAGAGATGTTGAAAGGGAGAGAGAAAGAGGATAGACTGCGGTGGAATAATGTAGGTTGTGAAGTCAATCTGTATAATGGTCTCTTGATCGAAGAGGAGAATCTGATAAAGAGGATACTGATACACATGCGTTATTGCATCGGTATGGAATGTGTCGACAGTTATGCTCTTTTGTAAGTTGTCTATGTCATGCATGTGGAGCAATGGTAAGGATTGAAAGGGGAAAAATAAGAATAATCCGGCAATAATGCGTTATTCTGGAAATGAGGGGCCTTAATTGTATTTTAAGAATAAATATATACTTTTGTTGCTTCATTTTGATTTTTTGAAGCTTTCGAAATAGTAAGATGTCAATTTGGTATGGATAGGATACTTTCGGATTTAGAGTTGGTCAACGGTCTCCGTAAAGGAGATACATCAGCCTATACCGAGATTTATGAGCGGTATAGTGGTCCATTATATTTGTTTGTGCTCAAAAGATGGGAAAATAGGGATGGAGCAAAGGATTTGGTGCATGATTTTTTTCTGAAGCTATGGGAAAAAAAGGAAGAACTCGAAATATCCAGTAATCTTACCGCGTACTTATTTACCGCTATCCGCCATGCGATGCTCAATCAGATCAGTCGCGAAAAAGTGAAGACTAGATATATTGATTCTTTTTTATCGTTTTTAGATGCTGTCGAACCTAAGGGAACGGATTATCTCATGCGTGAAAAGGAAATGCAGAAAATTATCGAACGGGAAATAGATGGACTTCATCCAAGAATGCGGGAGGTCTTCGAACTGAGCCGCAAGGAAAACCTGTCCCGTAAGGAAATAGCGGAAACATTGGGCATCTCGGAAGAGACCGTGAAAAATCATATGCATAAGGCATTAAAAACTCTAAAACGGAACTTGGGTGTACTTTTTGTCTACCTGTTTTAGAAAAAATAAAAAAAAGTCAAAATTTCAATAACCCTTTGGTTCGGGTAAACTGTCCTTAGTATGATTGAACCAAAATATGGAGTCGGATAATATTAGTCTAGAAAAATTACTGCAGAAGCACCAGGACGGAAGTATTAGTAAAGAGGAATTGCTATTGCTCGAGGAATGGTTGATCCAGGGAGCTGCTCAAGAGCATGCTGTGACGGAATTGGAGGTGCTTGATGATCTCCGTGAGATCCGTATGCGATTGAGTGAGAAAGGGCTGTTGCAAAATCGCAAACGACGCTACTTCGGTATACGAAGATTTTATAGTGCAGTAGCCGCTGCGGCTATTTTAGTTTGTGTTTTGGGTAGTCTATACCTATGGCAGCGTGACCATACAATTACTAATCCTGTGCGGGACGTTGCAAACATTACTGTTGTTCAAGAGGGAGAGGAAAAAGCAGTCTTGGTTTTGGGTAACGGCGAACAAGTTGTACTGGAGGGCAGCATGAATGCAAAGGAGGGACAGGAAATTGGGAAAGGTATTAGAAATACCGGAGAAGGCTGGTTGAGTTATTCTTCTGCTGATGGAAAATCTTTGGCGGATCAGCCTCCTACCTATCATACGCTGATTGTCCCTAAGCGAAGTAAATATGGCTTGCTGTTAGAAGATGGGACGAAGGTTTGGCTTAACGCAGGTTCTTCTCTGCGCTTTCCGGATCGATTTGTAGGGGGCAAACGAGAGGTTGAACTGGATGGTGAAGCTTATTTTGAAGTACAGCCCCGACAGTTGGCAGCTACTCAAGGAACAAAATATGAGCCTTTTATAGTAAAGTCCAAATCACAGCAAATACAGGTATTGGGTACGCAATTTAATGTCTCTGCATATAAAGAAGACGTGGATGTACTATCGACGCTAATAGAAGGAAAAGTCGAAGTTACGGCAACACTCACGGGGATTAAACAGCTATTGAAACCAAACCAACAGAGTACTGTTGGGCTTGATGGGAGGATAAAGGTTAAGGAAGTGGATGCTTCCGAAATAAAGGCTTGGATGGATGGTTCGTTTGTCTTTGCCAATGAAAACCTAGAGACGATACTAAGACGGATATCCCGCTGGTATGATGTGGAGATAGAGGTGGCTCCAGGATTAGATACGAAACGTATCCATTTGAACGGTTCGGTGGATAAATTTGCAAAGCTCAAGGATCTCTTGGATGTACTCGAAATGACGAGGGCTGTCCGGTTTGAGATCAAAGGTTCACACCTTTTGGTCAAGAAGAAGGAGTAATATAAGCACATAATCACAATAATAACTATACAATTATCAATCACTAAATTTTAACTTTTTATGAAGAGACTTTACCTCGCCTTGTCGGTTGGGCTAGCTTGCTCTGTGGCCCATGCACAGCAAGTCAAGCTGTCAAAAAGCGAAATCACCGTCAGTCAGTTTTTTAAGGATATTAAGAAACAGACAGGAATGAATGTGCTCTGGCAGTCTGAGCAGATGAATGAAAATCAGCTACTGCAGTTCAAAAATGCAAGTGGAGATCTTGCTGTCTTTTTGAAACAATTGGGGGCTTCCGCTAATCTAGGATACAGCATTAATAATAATACGATCGTTATCCATCCCCATGATGTTGTAAAAACAGAACCAAAGCAAGAGCGGTACGCACTTGTGGGAATAATAAGAGATAGGGACTCTGGTTTGCCTTTGGATAAAGCGTCCGTTACGATAGGAAAAGAAACAGTAACCAGCGATGAAAGGGGGCGTTTTCAATTTAAAAGTCTGAAACATGGTACGTACGATTTACTAGCGAAACATATTGCAATGAAGCCCTATGTGAAATCGATTAGTTACACGGGAAACCCATTGGATATGTCGATCGATATGGAAGGGACAAATCAATATATCGACGAGGTCGTGATGACGGGATATCAGTCGGTAAAAAGAGAGAATATGTCAGGGGCAGCTGTGACGCTAACGGAGAAGGATTTTGCGGAAAAAGGTTTTACATCGATGGATCAGGCCCTGAAAGGTACCGTTGCAGGGCTTTCTGCGATGAACATCTCCGGTAAGCCGGGGGCAGCAGCACAATTGCGCATCCGTGGATTGAACTCGCTAACAGGTGATATGAATCCTATTTGGATTGTGGATGGTATGCCGATGCAGGGGGATATGCCCAATTTAGGATTGGGAGGAGCCGATTTACAGAATTCTATCGCTACTTCAGGTATTGGTAATATTCCTATCGATGATATCGAAAGTATTACGATCTTAAAAGATGCTGCTGCGACAGCGATATATGGTTCGAGGGCTGCCAATGGGGTGATTGTCGTTAAAACAAAAAGGGGAAGATCGGGCAGCAGTTATCTGAATGTGAGTTCATCTATCAGTATCGACGAAGCACCGAAGAGTAAATTGCATATGATGACTGGGGCGCAAAAAGTAGATTTTGAGATCGGACTCTATAATGACTTTCCTCATCTCAAGAATGATGGAAGGGTATTCCGTTATCTAGACGCTATAGAACGGGGGAAAATGACGTCCGAAGAAGGTATGGCGCGTATTGAAGAGTTGCGTCAGATCAATACTAATTGGTATGATGAGGTATTTAGAACCGGATTTACACAAAACAATAGTGTGAGTCTTTCGTCTGGAACCGAAAAGACACAGTTCTATACCTCGCTGAATTATCTGACACAACAGGGGGTCTTAGAGAATAATGTTTACAAACGTTACGGAGCCTCAATCAAAATAACACATGACTTTAACAGTAAATTACGTGTCTTTTTTGATTTGATAAACGCGAATAAGAATGACCGCAGTACAGCTTCTATCGTGGACCCTCTAAAGTATGCCACATTTGCCAATCCTTATGAGCGTCCTTATAACGCCGATGGCAGTTATGCCTATGACTATTCGTATTTTCCTGATCTAAGTGTTATCAAGGAGGGGTATCGCTATGATTTCAATATGCTGGAAGACATGCGGAATAATACTTCACATAGCAAGTACAACAGCACGCAGGCCAATGTCAAACTGGAATACCGCATGCTAGATTACCTAACCTTCTACACACAGGGGACCTATGCGGTGAATAATAATGTAGGAGATCGCATATATGCTGCAGGATCTTATACCTCTAAAGCAGAGGCATGGCTCAACTCGCTGTACCAGGAGAAGGAGATTATGGATTATCTGAATAACGGATCACTGCGGGAGAACTCGGCGCGATCACTGGCATATACCTGGCGTAATCAATTTGATTTTGCAAAGACCTGGAATCAAAAGCACTTTGTAACGGCGGCATTGGGGCAAGAGATTTCGGACGATCGCAGTAATTCATTTCATTACTACTCACCTGAGTTTGACGAACAGTATGGTTTGGTGGGCTTCCCAGATCTCCAAGGCGTAGGTGTGGATAAATTACGTCTTATATCTTTATTCGGACGTAATGAACAGCAGAAAAGATCGGCTTCATTTTATGGAACGGCTACTTATACCTATGATAGAAAATATGTGCTGAGCGGTAGTTACAGAATGGATGGTGTCGATATCATCGGAACAAACAATAGGTTTACGCCCTTATGGAATGCCAGTTTTAGGTATAATATGTCTCGAGAAGACTTTATGAAACGGTTCGGTTTCATCAGTTCGCTTTCTTTTAGAGGTTCTTATGGTTTTACAGGAAGTATAGACCGCAATGCCTATCCATTTATTGTCTTAAAGAATAATAGTACATCGTATCGTTACGAAGGGGAGAAGGTGCCTAATTCTATCACTCCCGCTAATCCTGCGATAAAGTGGCAACGGAAGCAGGATCGAAGTCTGGGAATGGAATTTGCATTGTTTGACCACCGTATCAATGGAGAGATCAACTATTACAATAATGTCACCTCGGATCTTTTGGATAATATGCAAGTGGCTATCTCTACAGGTAGGGATTATGTACGTGCTAATGTCGCTAGTTTAAGGAACAGTGGTTGGGAGTTTTCTGTAAATAGCGTAAATATCGAGCGAGGCAAATTTAGATGGTCAACGAATTTTAATCTGGCCATCAATAAGAACAAGATTATCGATACGTACTACAAGTCTCTAAAAGACTTGCCTATTATGCCAAATAATGAAGTACAAAAAACATTCTTACAGGGATATAGTGCAAGTTCTTGGTATGGTTATCAGTTTGCTGGTGTAGATCCGGCGACAGGCAATGCATTGGGGTATATTGATGCGAATGATGCCGCTGGAAATCCAATAGGACATCCTGACGGGAAAGGTAATTATTACATTGATATGGACACCGAGTTTACGAATAGTGCGCTTCAGTATCTGGGGCTGTCGTATCCTCCGACCAGTGGAGGATTTGGGACTTCCTTTTCCTATGGTCGATTGAGTTTGTCTACGCACTTCACTTTTATGAGTGGACATCTTATACGTTCCTTTGCATCTAACATGGGGACACCATTTGGTGCGGCACGGTATAACTTACCAGCTGATGAGCAATTCCGTTGGAGACAGGTGGGGGATATGACTCACGTGCCTTCGTACAACCTAAGGTCAAAGTCGGCCGTTAGCAGTTATCTGTTTTCTTCTAAATTGGAAAAGGGTGCTTATTTGAAGATGAATAATATTTCCTTGAGTTACGCTGTAGACCCCAAGTTGGCTGCCCGTATAGGGATGCGTAGTCTTAAGTTTGTGGGGAATATTCAAAACATATTCACGGCAACGAAGTACCGTGGTATTGATCCGGAGACGATGGGTGCATTTGGTTATCCAAGTGCCAAGCAATTTAACCTTAATATAAATGTTGGTTTTTAAATAGTTGAGAACAATGAAGAATATACATATACTCGTGGTAGCGCTGTTGACGCTTTTTACTTCCTGTGACAAATATTTGGAATTGAAACCGAAGGATACCCTTGTCGTCAATGGTATGCCTGAGGTGAAGTTGATGATGTCGTCCTACCTGAGTTCGATGATCGTGAAAGAAAGCTTTCAGGTCAGTTACAATGGAAGAAAGATTGCTTGGCCTTATAATCGAGATTTAATGGCAGGTTTCTTATTTTATTCGGATGATGCAGATATGATGACGGTATTGAGCAATAGCTATTCGAAGAAGTATGAACCTGAGTATTTTGAGAATAAAGATTGGAAGGGATTTAGTACCGCAAATAGGGCATGGTACCAGCTGTATTTACATATCGGTTATCTGACATCGGTGATAACAGAAGCAGAGCGTTTTAAAGATGAGGCAGAGTATGCTATGGTAATCGGAGAGGCCTTGGTCTTAAGAGCTTATTTTTCCTTTAAGTTGCAACAGTATTTTGCACCATTAGATCAGGAAAATCTGGGTATTCCTTTAAATCTTGATCTGAATGAATTTCGAGATATACCGAGACGTACACAAAAAGAAGTATATCAAATCATTATTAAAGATCTGCATAAAGCACTGACTTTAGCGGGCTACAAATCGAATTGGAACGTCTTCCATAATCCGAATATCATACACCATATCTTGGCACAGGTGCATATGTACAAGTCTGCGACCGTTGCTAAAGAAGATTTGGATTGGCAAGAAGTAGAAAAGTATAGTAATGAAATCACATCGAAATATCCTTTGGAAACATCTGCAACAGAGATCAGTGCTTCGTTGAAGCCCGCAAATGTTGGTTATTTTAAGGAAAACCCATTTAACTTTTTGACTATTGGCTGGTCGATTACTCCAAGAAGCAATACGTCGTCTCTCTGGGGAGTAGGATCTACACGAATGATGCCGAGTCCTGAATTGTTGAGTTTATATACTCCAAGTGATATCCGTAAAGAAGCTTTTTTCGATGTTAAAAACAACTTTAATAAGTATGAATTTAAAATATTTTCTGTAGAGGATTATCAAGTGCTGTTTCGGGTTGCTGATGTACACTTGATGCACATCGAGGCGGAGTGGATGAATGGAAAGAAAGCGGAAGCCAAGCAAAGGTTAGTTGCTTTTATCAAAAATAGATCAGCTGTTGATGTAGCAATCAATGATCAGGATTTTTTGGATATTTTACGCAAAGAACGCCGTAAAGAGTTGGTCGCTGAGATGGATATGCGGTGGATCGATATGAAAAGGAATAGGATGCAGGTACAGAGAGACGCAGCAGGGGATAGGGGAATTGGTAGGGAGACGTATATGTTGGATGCAAATGATTATCGCTATACGATGCCAATACCAGAGGCCTCAGAATTGAATTATAATAATATCGAACAAAATCCAGGGTGGTAATACATTTAGATATCATGAAACAGAGTTTTAAAAATATAGTGTACTTAATAGGGCTGGTCTCTTTGTTTGCGCAATCGTGTAAGCCTGATGAATTTGCAACATTTGAGAATCCTATACAGGATGAGGAAATAAAAATTATAGAATTGGTGTCCGACCATAAGACTGTCCTTGCTGATGGTACGGCTGAAATGGAGTTTCGCTATTTGGCTTATGGTATTAAGGAGGTTTTGAAGTTAAAAAAGGAGACGATTGGAAAAGAAATAGTGTATTCAGAAGAAAGTGTGTTGGATACTTTTTTGATACCCAAGGATCGGATATCACCTGATTTTGTGAAAGTATATTTTGCAGACGGTAGATTGTTAGCGAACAATCGGTATAAACCAGAAGCAGGGGAGGCGGTGACACAACAGTTTTATGCAAAAGGTGGGGCGATAACTTCAGATAAACTGACCATAACAATACGTAAAGACGAAATCTCTGCAGCTTGGGAGGAACTGGAGATTCCATTGATGTTCCATCTGATGATCCCTCCAGCTACTGTACGTCCTACCTATGAGGCATCCTCGGCTATATTACAAGAGAAAGTGGATTACATCAACCGGGTATATAATAAGATGGCATCTAAGGATCCTAACGGTGGCAACGCGAAAATCAAGTTTGTATTGGCCAAATATGACCCTAAAGGGAATCTCTTACAGGAGCGTGGATTACGCCGGGTCAATGTGGCAGAAAATATGAACTTAGCAGGATATAAGACCGCGATTGGTAAAGAGCTTTGGAACCCAACACAATATCTAAACATCTATCTATGTAAGTTTGCCGATAACTGGTCTCAGTCAGGTAGCTCTTCTTACATAGCGCCTATGCCTACCATGATATTGAAAGGGCAGAAAGCTATACCTGGAATACCTGCGAGAGAGGTGCCAGCATGGGACGAGAAAGAAATAAAGGATGTAACGGATGTGAGTATCATATTCAGTGTGAGTGAGTTTTTTAACCCCTCGCAATGGGACAGCAACAATGCAAACAATTCATTTGATTTGTCCACAGTGATGGGCTATCATTTAGGGCTGTTTCAAATGGAAGCCAAACTTAAATATAATTCGAGCACAGGAAAGAATGAATATGAGCTTTTTGACGGAGATACCGATTATTGCCCGGATACGGATGTATATATAGGTATGGAGTTTGGCCTTTACAAGAGAGAATATTTTGAAGAGCGCATGTTTACCACATTTAATGTTATGGCTGGGTCGAGCCGTAAAAATTCGATAACGCTGGATCAGGCTGCCAGAATAAGAGAAGTGTTGGAAAAATGCCCGTCACGTTGGTATTATAAGTCGAAGTGGGCAGTAACAGGTAAAAAATAAATCGATGAAAAAGAATAATGTAAAGAAAGCTGTGGGATTGGGCTGTTCTTTTTTTCTTGGACTGTCTGCGGTTATGGCGCAGTCGGGGTACACGATAAAGGGACAACTGAAGAAAGGTGCGGCGTATGAGAAGGTTTATAAAGTATATAAGCAGGGAGGGCAGGAGCAGCTCGATTCGACCTTAGTTAAGCATAGAAAATTTAGTTTTAAAGGAAGTGTGGACGAACCTACATTGGTCACACTTTATTTGGTTCGGAAGGATCAGTTCTATGCCCCACGTATGCAAGAAGCAAAACGAACTGCGTTTTATGTGGACGGAGGAACAACACGCATCACGAATGGGGTGTCCTTGGAAGATTTTATCGTAGAGGGGACAACTATTCAGCAAGAATACCTGAAGTACCGTGCGAGTACAGCCGATCTCGATCGGCAAATTGATAGTCTCAATCGGGCCTATTCGCAGGTGAGTAAGAGTGAAGGGCGAAATGGAGAAGATCTTATCCGTATCCGTAAAGCAGGGATAGATGCCTCTTATCAGCGTATAGACCAGTTAGCTCGTTTTGTTTCCGAGAATAATGGTTCCTATTTCAGTCTGGTAGCGCTACAGGAACTGGTGAAAGCGAATAGAGATAGTGAAGAGCTTCTGCAGCTCCATTCTCGTCTAGAGGCTAAAATAGGAGAGTCTACAAAGGGAGAGCAGGTTGCAAAGCAGATTCAGGTATTGCATGCCACCCGCATAGGAGCACAGGCTCCCGATTTTACGCAGAATGACGTCAATGATAAGCCAGTAAGTTTGTCGGACTTTCGTGGTCAATATGTTCTTCTGGATTTTTGGGCATCGTGGTGCGGTCCATGTAGAGGAGAGAATCCACATGTGGTGGCCGCTTATGAGAAGTTTAAGAACAAGAACTTTACGGTGCTCGGGGTCTCTTTGGATCAAAACGGAAAAAAGGAAAATTGGTTGAAAGCCATAGAAGAAGATAAACTCACTTGGACCAATGTGAGCGATTTGAAGTTTTGGAAAAATGAAGCAGCACTACTATATGGTGTGCGTGCAGTTCCTCAGAATTTTCTTATAGGCCCGGATGGTAAGATATTGGGTAAAAATCTACGGGGAAAGGAATTGTCTGCGAAGTTGGAGCAATTGCTAAACTAATACGTTAATCTTTAAAAGCTAAGAAAGCCATTATAGGAGTATTCGTGCTCTTATAATGGCTTTTTAATTTTTCTTTTCCTTAGTTTAAATACGGAACGAAGATAGAAAGAACATCTTCTCGATATACAGCAAGTGCTTCTTCGCCACGTAGCTGATCGGTGAGTTCGTTGGCGGATATCCAAAAGTCGGAAATCAAGAAGAGCTGGCGTACAAGTCTATTTTGTAGGGTACTAGAAATATCTGTGCGGAATACGCCGTTGTGCGCTAGATTGTTAAAGAGGTGTGAAAACTCCTTCTCGCGTTTAGAAACCAACTGTTGATAGGCCTCGCGTATACTGGGAATCCAGCTCGCTAATTCTACAAAATTTATAAATATAAAACGATAAGTCTCAATTAAATGAAACGATGAGTCGATATACTGCTGCAGTTCTTCAACAGTTTGTATACTGTGCTGTGTTATATCTTGTACAATCTGATCGTAGGCTGTGGTAAGCTGTCCAAAAAGTGCCTGTATAATATCTTCGGTATGCTTAAAATGGTAATGAAGATTACCCGGACTGATTCCCATTGCAATAGCGATATGGCGTGTTGTTACGCTCCGTATACCTTCCTGATTATAGAGGGCTAGCGCAGCTTGTAAGATTCTATCTTTGGTATTCATTGTTCAAATTTAGAACAATTGTTCTAAAACTAAAAACTTTAAGTACCTTTGTAGAAAATAAGCAAAGCTATGAGTGGTAAAAAAGAAGGCTGGATTAAGTCAACTTACCAGGAAATTAAACAAACAATAATGGATATCAAACCCGACGATTCTCCAACAAAGAAGTTTGGTAAGCGTTTGGGATTTGTAATGTTTATGACGTTAATGGTATGCGGAGCTATCGCTATGTTAATAGCCATCTCTTTTGCACATTAGTGCGGGAGCTGGCTGACCCGCTTTATATTTTATATTGGGGTTGTTGGTTTTTGGTCCGGTTCTCGAGACAGGCAGGGGCTCCGATTCCTTTTGTAAATAGCTGGTTGACCGATTTTGTTTTTGTGCCTGTAGTTGTACATTTTGCTCTGGTCTTAGGTTGTATGCTTTTCAACCAAGGAAAACCTTTCGCATTTCCCTTATTACATATACTTTGTTACTCCTTGCTGACTGCTATTGTTTTTGAAGGTATTATGCCTCATCTCACGGATTACAATACGGCGGATTGGGGTGATGTACTGGCGTATTTTAGTGGAGGCTTATTCTACTACTTTGTGCATCAGCACTGGTTTGTACGCCGGAATCTTTAAAAGCTAGCAAGAATTTTATAGCTTCGCATATACTATAGCTATAACACGTGAATAGAGTACTCATAATTGACGATGAAGATAAGCTGAGACAGCTGATGGCCAAAATCATTGGTCTGGAAGGTTTTGAAGTTTTTCAGGCCGATGATATCAAATCGGGATTAAAACGGTTGGACTTGATTGATATCGATGTCGTGATCTGCGATGTAAAGCTACCTGATGGAAGCGGTGTCGATACTGTAAAACTCATAAAAGATAAGCATCCCTATGTAGAAGTTATATTATTGACCGCTTATGGTAATATACCGGATGGTGTACAGGCTATAAAGAACGGTGCATTCGACTATATTACAAAAGGAGACGATAACAACAAAATAATTCCACTTCTATACAAAGCTTATGATAAGGCTTCTCTAGCTAAGAAGGTCAATCAACTGGAAAATCGGTTAGTGAAAAAGTATGCCTTTGAAAAAATCGTTGGTAAATCAAAAGTATTACAACGGACTATTGAATTGGCTAAAAAAGTTGCGAGAACAGACACGACGGTGTTGTTGACTGGAGAGACGGGTACGGGAAAGGAGGTTTTTGCGCAATCTATACATCAGGAAAGTAACCGTTCGAAAGCGAGTTTTGTAGCGATCAACTGTTCTGCCTTCAGTAGGGAACTATTGGAGAACGAGCTCTTTGGACATCGGGCAGGTGCTTTTACGGGTGCAAATAAAGATCAGAAAGGCTTATTTGAGGAGGCACATAAAGGCACTATATTCCTGGACGAGATAGGAGAAATGGCGCTCGAATTACAGGCCAAAATACTCCGTGTGCTGGAGACAGGTGAATTTCTTAAAGTTGGAGATTCTAAGCCTACTAAAGTAGATGTCCGTATTATTGCGGCGACGAATAGGAATCTCGAAGAAGAGATAGCGAAGGAAGCTTTTCGCAGTGATCTTTTTTATCGGCTGTCTGTTTTTGCTATTTATCTGCCGGCGTTGAGGGAGCGAAAGGAAGATATCAAAGACTTAGCACTTCACTATACGCAGGATTTTTCATTAAAAGCTGGGAAGAAGCCACTGTACATAACGGATGAATACCTTTTCGCATTACAGCATAACGAGTGGAAAGGTAATATCAGGGAGCTGAAGAATGTGATCGAACGTAGTGTTATTTTGTCTGATGGGGATACCCTGGAAGTGGGGACACTACCTTTAGATATGCAAGGTGAAGGAATAAAGGTAACGACGGCATCTGCTATGTCGCTGTCCGAAATGGAACGTGTACATATACACAAAGTATTGCAACATACCGGTGGTAATAAAGCAGAAGCAGCACGTTTGCTGGAAATCGGTGTAGCAACACTGTACCGAAAAATAGAAGAGTACAAACCATAGTACCGATCAAGAACAAATTGACTCATTTTGAGAAAGAGCCTATCATTTTGATAGGCTTTTTTTGTGCCTTTATTATTTATGGATATTGTTTCTTGTTGTATTACAGTTGTTTGTGTGTTTTTGTTCGTCCTTGGAATGAGCTTTGGCATTAGGCTATAAAAACAAATAGAAAATATGATGTCAATTATTTTATTAGTACTGGGACTTATCTGTTTTGCACTGCTATTTAAATCAGTCTCTTTTTTTGATAAAATCTAATAACAGAAACTAGAAATGGAAACCAAAATCAAAAATACTTTGCAACAGTGGATTCCAGGAATCCAGGGGGGCATAGAGACCGCATCTGATTATGAGCTACTGCATCAATTGGCCTGTTCTTGTATCAATAGAATTCATCTGGGGACGGAGGAAGATCTTCTGTGGGTGGAAGATATCGCTAAAGTGGTTAATGTCTTGTATCAGAGTGGTAATAGGTATACTAAAAATGCGATTGAAAACGAGTTTTTATGTGAGCTGGTACAAGAAGAATGTCCAGCAAGTCTTAAGCTGCATATGAACCTGCTTCCCAAAGAGCTTAGAAAGGAATATTTGAAAGTCATTTTAGAAAACTAATGGCAATGAAAAAGATCGATGAAGAAAATATCGCACATTATTTGGCGGGCGATTGTAAAGAAATAGAAGAAGAAATACAGCAGTTGTCACGTAAACGGAATCTCGCAGGTGTGTTGCAGGCTGTAGTTAACTTTTTAAGAAACCTATTGCATCATAATAGGCTTCCAGAGGTATTAGCCCACCTTCAATTTTTGGCCCGTTTACACCGTAGCGGAAATCGGTACATACGCTACCTGATTGAGAATCTAGTCGTTCGCTCCTTTGAAGGATTAAAAAGACAGTGTCAGCAAGGACAATGGGAGTCTCTCTATGCAGGTATTCCTGTACAGTTGCAGCATATTTATCAACGGCAGACTGCCGAGAACTTAATTCAAAAATCAAAACGATGATCATCCTATTTATTGCAGCGATTGCAGTGTTTGCTTATATCGCCTACGTATTACTCAATCCCGAAAAATTTTAACGATTTAAATACTGATTTATATATGAACACCGAAATTCTAAGTGTCGTCATTCTATTTCTGCTAACAGTCATTCTTGCAATTCCTTTGGGAAAGTATATTGCGGGCGTATATAGTGGCGAAAGAACCTTGTTGGATAAGGTAGTGGGGCCGTTGGAAAAGCTCTTTTTTAAGTTCAGTGGCATTGATCCCTCCAAAGAGATGGGATGGAGGCAACAAATGATCGCTATGCTGACCATTAATATGGTTTGGTTTATCATCGGGATGCTCTTGCTGATGACTCAGGGTTTTCTGCCGCTCAACCCAGATGGTAATCCGAGTATGTCTGCGGATTTAGCTTTTAATACGACTATATCTTTTGTGGTTAATTGTAATCTACAACACTATTCTGGAGAGACTGGAGTGAGTTATCTCGCACAGTTGTGGTTGATGTTTTTGCAATTTGTCAGTGCAGCAACTGGATTGGCATCAGCAGTGATTGTATTCCGGGCTTTTCGCGAGAAGACTGTAACGACATTGGGTAATTTTTACAACTATTTTGTGTTGTCGTGTACACGCATACTATTGCCGATATCACTTCTAGTAGCGGTGGTGCTTATTTTTCAAGGTACACCGATGACTTTTGAAGGAAAGGATACGATGCAGACATTGGAAGGGCAGACCGTTGAGGTTTCCCGTGGACCCGTAGCTGGGTTTGTTGCGATAAAACACGTTGGGACCAATGGTGGAGGTTTCTTTGGCACAAATGGGGCACACCCCTTTGAAAATCCGACGTACCTAACCAATATGCTGGAGATGATGGCACAGATGATTATTCCGCTAGCCATGTTGTTTGCCTTTGGATATTTTACCAAGAGAGTACGCTTCTCATGGATGATGTTTTCGGTGATGACCTTTGGTTTTCTGATGCTGGTCATTCCTAATATGTATATGGAGATGAAAGGTAACCCAGCGATATCAGAAATGGGAGTCAATACTGATCTAGGGGCTATGGAAGGAAAAGAAATGCGTATTGGAGCAGCAGCGTCAGGTTTTTGGAGCATAGCTACTACGGTGATTTCCACTGGATCGGTCAATAGTATGCATGATAGTACTATGCCTTTGTCCGGTATGAATGAGCTGTTGGCGATGATGATTAATAGTTTTTATGGCGGAGTAGGTGTCGGTATTTTAAACTTCTTCATTTTCGTCATATTGGCGGTATTTATCAGTGGTTTGATGGTGGGGCGTACGCCCGAGCTTTTTGGTAAAAAAGTAGAGGCCCGTGAAATGAAGATTGCGATGGTCATAGCACTGATACACCCTTTCCTTATCCTGGTCGGTACGGCTTTATCTACAGCGTTTCCGGCGTTGACTGCAGATACATTGAATAATACCGGATTCCATGGTTTTAGTGAGATGCTGTATGAATATACTTCTGCTTCAGCTAATAATGGGAGCGGTTTTGAAGGTTTAGGAGATAATACGTTGTGGTGGAATATCAGTACAGGGATTGTTTTGATCCTGAGCCGGTTCTTACCTATTATTGGACCTGTGGCTATTGCCGGATTGATGGCCGAAAAGAAATTTATCCCCGAAGGAGAAGGGACTTTAAAAACCGATACAGCCACATTTGGTATGATGATTTTTACAGTTATCATGATTGTTGCAGCATTGGCGTTCTTCCCTGCTTTGACTTTAGGACCACTTGCTGAATACTTTTCAATACGTTAATTATTAATACTATTCTCATGGAAACTAATAAATCCTTGTTTCAAGGAACTATGATAAAAGATGCGGTTAAGCAATCTTTCATAAAGCTAAGCCCTGCGCATATGTACCGTAATCCTATTATGTTTACGGTCGAACTGGGAACACTTATTATGTTGTTGGTCTGTATCTGGATTGCTTTTGGTGAACAGGGGCAAGGCAGTCTGGTATATAACTTTGTCGTATTTGTCGTACTGTTGCTGACTTTGCTGTTTGCAAATTTTGCAGAAGCAATAGCAGAGGCACGAGGTAAGGCTCAGGCGGATAGTTTGCGGAAGACGCGTGAAGATACACCAGCAAAGTTAGCTGATGGGAGCGAGGTTTCGTCTTCGACATTACGTAGAGGAGATCTGTTCTACTGCGTGGCGGGTGATGTGATTCCATCCGATGGAGAGATTGTCGAAGGGCTGGCTACCATTGACGAAAGTGCTATTACCGGGGAGTCGGCCCCTGTAATCCGGGAGGCTGGTGGAGATAAAAGTTCCGTGACGGGAGGCACCAAAGTATTGTCGGATCGTATCATAGTGCGGGTGACAGTGCAGCCCGGGGAGAGCTTTCTAGATAAAATGATTGCCTTGGTAGAAGGTGCAAGTCGTCAAAAGACACCGAATGAAATAGCGTTGACTATTCTGTTGGCTGGATTTACGCTCGTGTTTATTTTAGTGACGGTTACATTAAAACCTTTTGCAGACTATGCGAATGTACCTATTACTATTGCATCGTTTATTGCGCTTTTCGTGTGTCTAATTCCTACTACGATTGGAGGGTTGCTGTCAGCGATCGGTATTGCCGGAATGGATCGGGCATTGAAAGCTAATGTAATTACGAAGAGTGGTAGGGCTGTAGAGACTGCAGGTGATATCGATGTGTTATTGTTGGATAAAACAGGGACGATAACTATCGGCAATAGGAAGGCAACTCATTTTTATCCTGTCGACGGTGGCAGTAGTGCTGCTTTGATAGAAGCAGCCTTGTTGAGTTCAGTAAATGATGAAACTCCCGAAGGAAAATCCATCGTGGAATTGGCTGCATTTACGGAGCAGGCGAGGATCTTGATGGATAAGGAGCGTGTTACCTATCTGAAAGGTGATGTGCCTGTGTTTGAATATCGCTTGTCCCAACTGAATTTTATTCAATTTACAGCAGAAACCCGCAGCTCGGGGGTGGATGTCGACAGCAGAAAAATACGTAAAGGTGCAACAGATGCAATGCGTGCTCAGGTGGAAGCCGCTGGTCATGTATTTCCTTTGGATGTACTGGAGCGCGTAAAAACAATTGCGGAAAATGGTGGAACTCCACTGGTGGTTACGGAAAATAGTACTCCCCTCGGCGTGATCGAGTTACAGGATATTATTAAGACGGGGATACAAGAGCGATTTGAGCGGCTGCGTAAAATGGGCATTAAGACGGTGATGGTCACAGGGGACAACCCACTGACAGCCCGGTATATCGCTGAAAAGGCCGGTGTAGATGATTTTATAGCGGAGGCGAAGCCTGAGGATAAGATGAACTATATAAAAAATGAACAGATGGCGGGTCGATTGGTCGCGATGATGGGGGATGGTACAAACGATGCTCCAGCGCTGGCACAGGCTGATGTGGGGGTGGCGATGAATAGTGGTACTCAAGCTGCCAAAGAAGCTGGTAATATGGTTGATCTGGATAACGACCCGACCAAACTTATCGAGGTCGTGGAGATTGGAAAACAGTTGTTGATGACTCGAGGTACCCTGACTACGTTTAGTATTGCTAATGATGTGGCTAAATATTTTGCTATTATCCCCGCTTTGTTTGTTGCAGCGATTCCTGCTTTGCAGGGACTCAATATTATGCGTCTGCATAGTCCAGAAAGTGCTATACTCGCAGCTGTTATTTTTAATGCGTTAGTGATTCCTATTCTGATTCCATTGGCTTTAAAAGGAGTGGCCTATAAGCCTATCGGAGCGAGTGCATTGTTGCGGAGAAATCTATTGATATATGGACTTGGAGGAGTATTGGTTCCTTTTGTTGGGATTAAGCTTATTGATATAGTTCTTTCGCTATTCTTTTAACTTTTACGGTGTAAAGATTTAAACAAATAATACACATATGAAAACAAATATATTACCCGCTATAAAATTGACGCTCGCTCTGCTCGTCTTGTTTGTTGTAGCCTATCCGGTATTACTATGGGGGATAGGTCAATTGTCTAATGGTAAAGGAAAAGGAGCTGTCGTTGTACAGGAGGGAAAAACCTATTATAAAAATATTGGACAGTCTTTCAAAGAGGCGAAGTATTTCTGGTCTAGACCCTCGGCTGTAGATTACAATGCAGCTGGATCAGGAGCTAGCAATAAAGGTCCCAATGAAGAAGCATATCTTACTACCGTAGAGCAACGTATTGCTGATTTTTCACAACAGAATCCTGGTGTGAGCGTTTCAGATATCCCTGTAGATTTAGTCACTGCCAGTGGTAGCGGTCTCGATCCTCATATTTCTGTAGCAGCAGCGCGTGTACAAGTAGCGAGAATAGCGCAACAGCGCAATTTGAAGGAGGCACAGCTCCTGGCACTCATCGGTGATCATGTCGAGCAGCCTCTTTTAGGCTTATTAGGGCCAGAAAAAGTAAACGTACTGATGCTTAATTTGGCTTTGGACCGTTTGGATAGCTCATTTTAAGGGATATAGAAGATGAAGAGTATTGCTGTTTTGATGGGAACAATGTTTTGCTGTAGTCTGTCTATGGCTCAGGATAATAGGGAGATGCGGATCGGAGGGTATGCTGAAATATATTATCAGCATGATTTTGCTGCTGCTAAATCGAATCAAAGGCCTAACTTTATATATAGCCATAATAGGAATAATGAGGTAAGTTTAAATCTGGGAATGGTGAAGGTATCTTATAGGTCAGAAGGTGTGCGGGCTGATTTAGCGCTCGGAGTGGGGTCTTATATGAGTGCCAATTATGCGGCAGAACCTGGTGTGCTGAAAAATATCTATGAAGGTCATATTGGCGTTCGCCTTTCCAAAGCACACGAACTGTGGCTGGATCTAGGGGTGCTCCCTTCTCATATCGGTGCCGAAAGTGCTGAAGGGGTGAATTGTCCAACATTGACGAGGAGTATAATGGCTGAGAATTCTCCTTATTTTGAAACGGGAGCTAAGCTGTCTTATCAAACACGTAATGAAAAATGGCAGATGGCTTTATTGGCACTCAATGGCTGGCAACGGATACAGCGAATAGATGGAAATACAACACCTGCATTTGGACATCAATTGATCTATCGACCATCTGATCGTTTGATACTGAATAGCAGTTCTTTTGTCGGCAATGATCAACCGGACAGTACCCGACAGATGCGTTATTTTCATAATCTGTATGGGCAATATCAATGGAGTGAAAAAATTAACTTTACGGCAGGCTTCGATGTGGGGGCACAGCAGGAAAGTAAAGGGAGTAATACGTATTATCAATGGTATACAGGAGCTTTGATTGTACAGTATAAATTCCATGATAAAATGGCGATCGCTGGGCGGACGGAGTATTACAAAGACCGTCATGGGGTAATCATTTCGACAGAGGATTCTAAAGGCATGGAATCTTTTGGGACATCGGTCAATGTGGATTATCAAATATTGCCCAATCTGGTCTGGAGGACAGAGGTTAAAGATCTGGTGCTGCGGGGCAGGCAGCACTGGAGTGCGCTGACTGCCTTGGCTGTCAGGTTTTAATGCATTCTTTTAATCTTGTAGCGATATGGAAGAAAATAAACGGGCTGAACAATTTTTAGATCTGATTAAAAAATCGAGAAGAGGCAAATTTAAACTCTATATAGGAATGAGTGCGGGTGTGGGCAAAACCTATAGAATGCTGCAGGAAGCTCATGGTCTGCTGAAGAATGGGATCGATATCAAAATCGGATATATAGAAACGCACTTTCGTAAAGAGACTCATGCGCTTCTGGAGGGACTGCCTGTCATCCCGCGTAAGCGTATGTTTTACAAAGGCAAGGAGTTGGAAGAAATGGATCTGCAAGCGATCTTGTCGGTACGTCCTGAGGTAGTGATCGTTGATGAACTGGCGCATACTAATATGGAGGGAAGCGCCAATGAAAAGAGATGGCAGGATGTAATGGACATCCTTACTGCAGGAATCAATGTGATCAGTGCGGTGAATATTCAGCATATCGAGAGTCTTAATGATGAGGTACGTGCTATTACAGGTGTAGAAGTCAGAGAGCGCATACCGGATAGTGTCGTAGCTTTGGCCGATGAAGTGGTTAATATTGACCTTACTGCGGAAGAGTTAATTGATCGGTTGAAAGCAGGAAAAATCTATGATCAAAATAAGGTAAATACGGCCTTAATCAATTTTTTTAAAAGTGATCATATCCTGCAGTTGCGGGAGCTGGCGCTCAAGGAGGTAGCTTCACAGGTACAACGTAAAGTCGAAACGGAAGTCGCTCCGTTGCGTACGTTAAGAAAAGAACGTCTTCTGGCCTGTATCAGTTCGAATGAAAAAATAGCCCGGACCATCATCCGTAAAACGGCGCGATTGGCAAATTATTATAATGCGGTATGGTATGTGCTATATGTACAGACTGCAAAAGAAGGGGTGGACAAAATAGCGCTCGATAAGCAGCGCTATCTTATCAATAATTTTAAGTTGGCAACGGAATTGGGAGCGGAAATCATAAAAATAAAAAGTAACGGTATCACACAGGCTATTCTTTCTCAATGTGAAGAGAGGAAGATAACGACGGTATGTATAGGAAAACCTCGTATAAGTCTGTTCCGGATTATTCTAGCTACAGATACGTTCAATACCTTATTGAACAAACTGTCTAAAGAGCATATAGATTTAGTGGTGTTGAGCTAAAGAGGGGCGTTGATTGAATAACGAATGGTATGAAGATGAACATAAAAACAAAAATCACCTTTGGAGTAGGATTGTTGTTCTTTCTTATTGTATTACTTGCTGCGGTTAGCGGTTGGTATGTCAATCAGTTGAAAAGAGATACGAACAATATATTGGTGGCGAATTATAATACCCTGCTATATGCCAATAACATGTTGGCCGTGTTGGATGAGCTGGACACAGATCCGGTTGCTGTGAGCCTTTTTAAAGAAAATCTAGATAAGCAGCTGCTTAATATGACGGAGGTGGGAGAGAAAGAAGCGACCCAATTGATTTTGGAACACCTACAGGCGTTGGAGAAAAAACCGGATGACATTTTGTTGCTTGCGACTATTCGTACTGATATTACCGGTTTAATGCGTCTTAATATGGAAGCTATACAGCGGAAAAGTGATGTAGCGGGCGATACTGCTCATCACGCTATCGTTATTATATCCATTACAGGAGGACTGTGTTTTCTGATTGCTTTTGTTTTGTTGGTCAATCTTCCTTCTTCTATTGCTAATCCGATTACGGAACTCTCTGAAAGTATCAAGGAGATAGCTAATCAAAACTATAAGAAGCGTGTATTCTTTTCAGGACATCGTGAGTTTGGTGAGCTGGCTGATTCCTTTAATACGATGGCCGAGAAACTGGAAGAGTATGCCGACAGTAAACTGGATAAATTACTGAAAAGTAAGAAGCGTATAGAAACGCTGATCGAACGCATGCATGATCCGGTTATCGGGACAGACGAACAAGAATACGTTTTGTTTGCGAATGAGCAGGCCTGTAAAGTAATAGGTATGAAAAAGGAAGAGCTGATCGGAGTATCGATCCGGGATCTGGCGTTGCATAATGATTTATTGCGCGATGTCTATCGTGATTGGGACAAAGAGCAAGAGCGCTCAGGGAATAATAAGGTGCTAAAGATATATGCGGATAGTAAGGAAAGCTACTTTGAGCAAGAGTTGGTCGATATAGGTATTGTTCCAACGGGAGAAAGTCAGGAACAGTTTATAGGGCGGGTGATTCTGTTGAAGAATGTTACGGCCTTTAAAGAGATGGATCTGGCGAAGACTAATTTTATCGGAACAGTATCCCATGAATTTAAAACTCCGATTGCCTCTATAAAATTAGGAGTCCAACTATTGGAGAATAGACAGGTCGGTGAATTGAATGACGAACAGACGAATCTGGTGTCGGGAATTAAGGACGATTTACAGCGTTTATTGGATATCACGGGTGAACTGTTGAATATGGCGCAGGTCGAAAGTGGCGCTATACAGATGAATGTTGCTTTGGCTGAGGTTAGGCCTATTGTCGAATATGCGGTTGAGGCCAATCGGGTAGTGATGGAGCAACGACATATAAAGATGGATGTGGCCATTGATCCGGTAGTTACCACAGTGAGGGCAGATTCAGAGAAAACAGCTTGGGTGTTGACAAATTTGTTGTCCAACGCGTTGCGCTATTCGCACGATGAGTCGATTGTCTATATTCATGTCTATAGTAAAGAGGAAAAAGTATGGTTTTCGGTAAGGGACACCGGACAGGGGATACTACCAGAGTATATGGATAAAATTTTTTACCGTTATTTTAGAGTACCCGGTTCTAAAAAAGAAGGAACTGGTTTGGGGCTGAGTATAAGCAAAGAGTTTATTGAGGCACAGGGCGGAGAGATCATTGTGGCGAGTGAGTATGGGGTAGGAAGTATATTCTCTTTTTGCCTTAAGATAAGTTGATCATTTATTGTTTCATTTGATTTGAACCTCGGCCTAAAATCTGAGGTTTTTTTTGTTTGTTCAATTTTGATTGAATGTTGTTGTGACAACTGTTTGCTCTTGAAGTAAACTCTTTTTGTAGCTCAAAATTTACAAAACAAAACTAAACTGTTCGGCAGAGTTAAATTAATAACATTAGTCACTAAAAAAAGTGATATATATCACTTTTTTTAGTGACTAATGTTAACTATTCAGTGAAAGTATTTAATGACTTCATTTTTTATTGTTCGTTTTGAGAAAATTAGTCTGTTTTTATGAAGTCTCTTTGAGATTTTTATATACCCATAGTAATTTTTATTGTTGTGTAGATTAAATAATATTCTGAAAATAATCTTAAAACTTTCCTTTGAATAATTTTTTTAAACAAAAAGTAACATTTAGTTTTGTGGTGTATTTAATATGTTACACATGTTGGATACTACCTATTAGAAATTGAATGATGTATTCGGGTTTGCGAAATCGTAAACTCTAGTCCATACCAAGTTGTTGATATATATGAAAAATGCAAGTCAAGCCCCTGGATTATTGCGAAGCCGTTCGTTAAGCTTCCTGTTTATGCTAGTTACTTATTGTATGTTGTTGCTAATGCCTGGATGGGCTAGGGGGCAAGTACAGCTAGAGAAGGTGTATGCGAACACTCAAACGAATGGAAAAAATTCAAAAGGGACATTATTAGGGTTAGGTGGAGATTATTCTTCAACAAATGATGCGAATATAGCGGATGTTGCAGATCCAAACTTCGCCGTTGATGGAAATGAAAATACATCAGCTGTTATGAAAGCTAAGAATGTCTCTTTGCTCGTCGCAGGAGTGACAGGAGAGTCTTGGTTACAGATGGATTTTTCGGCAACTGTCCAAGCGCGTACTACTACTTATATCAAAATTGATGAGCCTGAAACTACAGGATCCTTATTGAGTTTAGATTTGTTGAGAACAGTAGGTGGACTTTTAGGGTTATTGAGTGAAAATATTGTAATAACAGAGGCGTATAATGGTGACGAGATTTTAAGTAATACTCACGCAACTATTGTAGAAGGGGCTGACGGAAACGTTTATATTGCAGTTACTCCTCAAGATAGTTATAATGGAGTACGTTTAAAACTTAGAAGTCAAAGTAGTTTGTTGAAATTGTCACTTGGTGGAGGGTTACAGATGAACGTCTACGAAGCCTTTCATTATACTACTGCACCTAATTGTGGAAGACCGTTACATACCTATTATGAAGATAGTGGTTTAAAGATTGATTTGTTAGGGTTTAATAATAGAAATCTGAAGAACGCTATAGATGGAGACGATATGTCTTTTTCAAGTTTAAAACAAGGATCTTTATTGGGAATTAATGTGGCTGGTTCTCAAAGTCAAGTGTTTAACTTTGGCTCGTCTTCTTCTGTTACAAGTACGCTAAATATTAAATTAATGTTAGGCTCTGGGGGGGTGTTGAATGCTGACTTGTTAGGTGCTGCTGAAGTTATATTATATAATAAAGGGGCAAAAGTGTACCAACGTTCATTGCAGAGTAGCTTGCTTAATAATACAGATTTATTGAATCTGTTACAAAATGGAAAGCCAGTAACGATGACTTTTGCACCAGGCATGTCATTTGACCAGGCAGAGGTCCGCTTAGCTTCCCCTGTGGGAGTTAGCTTGTTGGGAGACGCATTGAAAATATATGACGTCCAGCGTTACGATGGCATTGGAGATTGTATTAACCCATTATTAAAGCCGACACCTTTAGAAACTTCGGGGCCATTTGAAGAAGCTTCTTGTGCTAGTAGTTTAGTTGATTTCGACAATGTAGATTTTCCACATAATGCAGTAGATGGTAACAATGAAACTTATGCTACACTGCACGCTGATGCAGGAGGCTTGCTCGTAAGCGGGCCTACTGCTGGATTTATTGAAATGAATTTAGGACAGGTATTGCCTGCAAATAAAACGACATATGTTCGTGTCAACTACGATCAAGATGTTTTAGATAAATTGCTCGGTGGTAGCTTAGGCAAATTAGTCAGCGATTTAGCTAACGGTTTATTGCTTGGAAATCAATTTTTCGAAGTAGAAGCCAAAAATGGTCAGGCTTCGGTTTTAAAAGAAAGCAGTTCCAATGCTTTTGCAGGGAAAGCTAATGGTGTGGTCACATTGGTGCAAGACAGTATTGGTCGCTATTACTTAGCTGTTACACCAAGTGCACCGTATAACAGTATTCGAATCACAAACCATGTAAAAGCCTTACTTGCTACAGGGAAAAAGGCTAGTTTAGATGTATATAATGCTTGTTTTGAAATTGGAACCGATGCTTGCTTCCCAGCAAACTTCACATCCTATAGGGGAGGTGGTATAGGTTTAAATGTGGGCAATATTTCTACTACAGGTGTAGAAAATCCATATCGCGCGATCAGTGCTAATTCTTCAGAATACTCTAAGATTAATTTAGGAGTTGTCGGTGTAGCAGCACACGTATATCAAACTATTTACTTTAATCAACCTTCTCAGGCAGGGGACAAAGTGAAGATCAGATTACAGATAGAGCCTTCTTCACTGCTTTCTTTAGATTTGTTAGGGGCGTATAAGATCAAATTCTTTAATGGTAAGGATCAAGTCGGTTCTGATTATACGTTACAGGCCGGACTAATTAATAATATCGATTTACTGGCACTATTCCGCTCAGGGGGGATTGCCGAGTTGGAGTTTGAACCTAGTGGAACCTTTGACCGTGTGGATATAGGGGCAGAATCACTTGTTTCTTTAAATCTCGCGGCTGAACCATTACGTGTGTACAGTGTAAAACGTTTTGGAGCTACTTGTCCAGAAACCAAAGAAGAGTCTCCATTTGTAGTTCCTAGCTGTGCAACATTATTGGTGGATGCTCAAAATGCTGATGATGTACAAAACCTGTTCGACGATGATTTTGGAAGTTTTGCTACGCTAAAATCCGGTTCGGGCATACTTTTAGGACTAGGTAATAAATATGAAGGTTCAGTAGAGCTTGGCTATAACCATATAGTTCCTGCTGGAAAGACATCCTATATTCGTGTAGATTTTGAAGACACTCTTTTAGAGAAATTGTTAGGTGGAAGTTTAGGGAATGTCGTTTCTGGCTTGGTTAATGGGCTCGTTCTAGGTGATCATTTTTTTGAAGTAGAGGTTAAGAATAATGGTACAAGAGTTGATTTTGCCAGCAGCCAGATGGACGCTGTTTCTAATGGAGGTAACAACACTGTACGCATTGTACGTGATAAAGATGGTCGCTATTATATTGCAGTGACACCAACAGAAGACTATAATTCGGTACGTATTACTGATAAAACGAATAGCTTAGTAGGACTATTGGCACAACCTAATACGATGAACGTGTACGGAATGTGTTACGAGACCAGTACAGACCAGTGTCTTAATGCTTTTTCGACCTCGTATGAGCACTCTGGCCTGTCTTTGAGTGTCAATGACCTGGGGGGGGCAGGAGTTACAAATCCACAATATGCGCTGAATGATAATACAACTAATGCTTCGCAGATTAGTAACGGAACTTTAGGAGTAGGTGCTGTTACAAAGCAATGGATCTTCTTCAACTCGGTGTCTGCTGCAGATGATGTAGCAATGATTAAGTTCAAAACTGGTGCAGGTGTTGCTGATGTTGCTATCTTGGGAGGATTGAAGATTAAAGCTTATCTGGGCCATACTGAAGTAGCGAGTGTAAACTGGGGAGCTACTGGTATCGTCAATGGAATCGATGTACTTGATCTCATTAAGAATGGATCTATAGTAGAATTGCCTTTTGCTCCAGGAGTACCGTATGACCGTATATCGGTAGGTATTGAAAGTTTACTAAATGTTTCAGTATTTCCTCCTGTTGAACTGTATTCGGTAACACGTTGTTTTAATTTGGATGCTCCGAATTTTGTCGCATGGAAGTCTGCAGATAAGTCATCTGTAAAAGGTGGTGAAGAAGTAACGTACAGTATTCATATTGAAAACAAAGGAACACGAGATCTTGTTAATTATATTATTGAGGATAAAATTCCAGCCCATACGACTTATGTCCCTAGTTCAGGAGGTGTTTATAATTCAGCTACAAATTCTGTCTCTTTTGAAAATGTTACGGTCTTAGCGGGCAAAAAACATACTCTCACTTTTAAAGTAAAAGTAAATTCGGATTTAACAGGTGTTCAGTTTATCAGAAACGTAGCACTTGTTAAAAACAGCCCAACAGATAAGGGAGTTGAAACATTTCCTCCTTTGGATACGGATCCTAATCAACCAGATACGGAAGGTGAGCCAGGAACAAAGATTCCTGTGGAAGTTGTGAAATCAGTTGTTTCTTGGAAAGCGTACGAAGTAGACGGTGATAAAACAATGACAGCAGTGTCCGGAAGAGAAGAAGTTACGTACCATATCTATGTACGTAATACAGGAAACCAGGAGTTGACCGGGGTTCAAATTACGGACGTGCTACCTGCGGGAGTAACTTGGAAATCAGGTGGAGCATATGCAGGAGGTGCAGTGAAGTTTACTATACCGACATTGAAGGTAGGAACGACTTCGGAAACGCAGAGTTTTGTCGTAACTGTAAATTCTAATTTAACCGGGATTACCGAAATTAAAAACATAGCTGTTGTTAAGCTTGATCCAAATTCATCGGATCCAGGAGAGGAATCTTTCCCACCAATCAATAACGAAGACCCAACAGAGCCAAATACTACTACACCGGGTACGACGTTGACGGTAGACGCAGTGCATAGTGTTGGATTCTTAAAAACTGGATTAAGTAATGGAGTTAACACTAGAGAAGCTCAAGAAAATGATGAAATTATCTATAGTCTAACAGTTAAAAATACAGGTAATACAAGGTTGGAAGATGTATATGTAACAGATACAATTCCACAGCATACAACTCATTTATCCGGTGGGACTTTAGCAGCTGGAGTTGTGACTTTGCCAGTTGGAGATTTAGCCTATGGCGAGTCAAAAACAGTTACTTTCACCGTGACAGTAGGATCGCTTACAGCTGATCCAGACAATCCAGTTACAGCGATTACCAACTTAGCGACGGCGCACTTTAAGGACGCCGCAGGTGCTGATAAAACGGAAGATGCAGAACACATTATGTTGACTAACTGTACAGCAGTCGACGCTAGTAATGTAAATATTTCGCAAAATGGTACTTTCTGCGAAGGTTCACCTGTTACCTTGACTGTGGACATTAAGGACGATTTAGGAATTGGATTGCCTGCTGTTGCAGATTTTACTGTAAAATGGTTTGCAGACGCGGCTTTAACAGATTATATAGGAGATGGAGCGTCATTAGATGTGACTCCTGTAGCCGGTGCTAAGTATTATGTGATACTGGAGCATAACAATTACTGTTTTAACGGTGCTGCTGCAGAATGGGAAGTTGCATTCTTGCCTACTGCCACTGCAGCGGATATCACAGTTAATGCTGACGGAACAGAATTGTGTGAGGGGACAGAAGCTGTCTTGATCGCTGAAGCCAGTGGTGTGCCTAATGCGAAATTTAAATGGTATGCTGATACAGATTTAACATTAGAGTTACCATACGACACACTAGGTGCAGTTGATGGTTCTATTTTGAGATTCCTACCTACTGCGCCAAGTACTACCGTATATGTAACAGTAAGTGGTGACGGTTTTTGTGATAATAAACCAGGAGATGCTAAGGCAGTAACTATAGGTGTTAAACCTGCACCTGTTATTACTTTATCAGGATCTAATGTGATATACGTGGCTACGGGTGCGACGATTACGTGGCCTACGGCAACGGCTTCAGCCGGTACTATTCAATGGTACGATGAGAAAGGACAAGCTATAGATTATAATGCGCTTCCAGCTAAGGTAGATACAGTAGCTCAATTAGCCTATACTGTAGTGGCCACAGACGGGGATTGTTCAGCCTCTGAAACTATTGTAGTTAACGTATATGATGGTCAGGATTGTCCACCGCAAATGGAGCGCGTTTATGCAACAGTGGATAAAGGATGGGGGTCTATCATTACAGGCGGTGTAACAGAAACAGGGAATGCGACAGATGGAAATCCTAAAACACACTCTCGGATAATTACTGGTGTAGGCTTATTGGGTATAGGAACGGCATGGCAAAATATCGAGTTTGATCATGAGATAAAGGCAGGTACACCTGTGACTATCAAACTAGGCAAGGAATATAGTGGTTTGACTCTCGCAGGAGGGCTATCAGTACAGGGTATTGGTGTCGATGGAAAAGCGTTCGGATCTTTAAAACCTGTGGACGGAGCTTTGTTGGATCTTTTGGTTGCTGATAATGTTGTTGAGTTTACGTTTGTACCTGCAGATAGGAATGGACCTAAAGCATTCAAAGGGGTGCGTGTAACAAATGGTGCGTTGCTCAGTGTGGCTCAGATATCTAAAGTGTACGGTGCTTACTATAATAGACCAGGACAAGCGGATTGTGAACCAATAGATAACAACACTAATACAGATGTGTTGGACGTCTTGCATGGGGTGGAAGATCTTGGATTAGGTGTTGCTAGTGCAACAGCTTCAGTAGTGTCACCATGGAAAGCTGTAGACAATGATTTAAGTACATCCGCAAAATTAGTCCGTGGTGTGGCAGTTTTGAACGCAGCTAATTTAACAGTGGTATTCAAAAACCAAGTGATGCCTACTGACTCCCTTCGTATTATCATGAAGGATATTACCAATAAAGGATTGAATTTAAATCTATTGACAGGATTCCGTTTCCAGCGTTATCTGGGAGGACAGAAAGCTGGAAACCCTATCCAAGGATTAGATGTTTTGAATTTGGCTTTGTTAAACTTTAAAGGTGATAAAGCTACGATGATGGTTGACGCATTTGCTGAGCCTTACGACCGATTACAAATTGCATTAGGTTCAATAGTGCAAGTTGGGTTGAGTGATCAAGTAGAAATATTCGATGTAGCCATACAACCAACCATTAAATACGGATCTATAGATGGTAAGTTTGAAATATGTGCCGGCGAGGATATTAATTTTGAAAGAATTGATGAATGTACGACTTACAAAGTCTATGACCAAGGCGGTAATCCAGTAGATGTTAGTACTGATGGTATGTCCTTTACTATTCCAAATAACACAGTGACCGGTGACCATACCTATTATGTACAAGCTATGCGTTACGGTTGTGGCGTAGGTGTTCGAATTCCGATTACGATAACTGTTAACGCTGTTCCGGTTATAGACCGTATCGAAATCAATGAAGAGGTACATGCTAATAATGAAATAACTCTAGCTCCAGGTGAAGAGTTTAAAGCAAAAGCATTTGTTAGTGAAAATGGAGCTAAAGTAACTAGCGCCAGTCTGCAAATGTTGGATATCGATGGTGATTGGGTAACACCTAACATCGGTGTCAAATACGGTGATTACGAAGCTGTTTTTGATATTCCTGCTAACG
Organism: Sphingobacterium paucimobilis HER1398; assembly: GCF_000416985.1. Classification (GTDB taxonomy): domain Bacteria; phylum Bacteroidota; class Bacteroidia; order Sphingobacteriales; family Sphingobacteriaceae; genus Sphingobacterium; species Sphingobacterium paucimobilis. The sequence goes on along the minus strand of NZ_ATDL01000015.1, from coordinate 848,015 downwards.
GAATCATCAATGGAGTAGATTACCGTAATAAATCGGTACAGTTGAGAATGCTGTTCCAAACAAATAAAGGTTGTGCTGTTGAGAGTGAAATCATTACTTTAAATATCTCTTCTAGTAAATACGATTTTACAGGTGAAAATCTAAAGAAAGTTGCTAAAGATGGAGTTGATGCGAAGGCAGTAGCTGGAGAGGAGTTTGTTTATACCGTGACAGTTAAAAATGGTGGACCATCAACGATTAATGCTGGTACACTGTTATACATTCAAGATCTTCCTTCGGAAGGACAGGAACTCCGTAGTGTAGTTGCTACGTCAGCCAACATCACATTAGGAGGAGGGAATTCACAAGGAGGATACTTTGTTCGTGCAGAAAGCGATATAATAAAGGATGCTATTTTCACTTTCGATGTTACTACCTTGGTGGATCGAGCTATTAAAGCTGATTTTGTAGACAATACATTCAAGATTTGGACTAAAGATCCAAATGGCAACTACAACGATGTAAATAATCCAGCTGATGGATCGGTTACCTCTCCACAGTATGAAGTAATCCGCAAATACGGATTCGACGATGATGCAATTACGAAAGTGGGTGATGCACCTTCTGCAGTAGCAGGTAAGCCATATAGTTATACCGTGACGGTCAATAATAACGGGCCATCGACCATAATGAATGGTACATCGATCTACTTCCAAGATGTGGTGAGCGCAGGTCAAAAGTTGGTTTCTGTAACAAGTACGACCGGAACAGCAAGCCTAGACGCAAGCACAGGTCTGTTTACTTTGGTATTGAATAAAGACATTGCCAAAGATGCAAGTTTCACATTAAATATCACTGTCGATGTGGATGCTGGTGCACCAAAAGAAATATCGAATACCATCCATATATGGCAAGACAATCCTGGATCAGATGTAAACAATCTACCCGTACCGGATGGCACAGCTACGACTGATCCGATTCCAGTAGAACGTGATTACGGTTGGGGTGAACCTGGTGCCGTAGTGAAGGTCGGTGATGCAGTAGAAGCAATAGCAGGTGAAGAGTTTAGCTATACTGTGACATTGACCAATAAAGGTGCTTCAACTATATTAGATGGTACTGAATTGAGATTGCAGGATGTAGTGAGCGCTGGACAGACAATAACAGGAATTATATCAGACAAGGGGGTGGTCAGTCCTGTTGATGCAAATGGATTCTTTACATTGACTGTTAATCAGGATGTCGTGGTGACTGAGCAGATCAAATTGACAGTAGTGGTGGATGTCGATCCAGATGCGCAGGTCAATACTGTTCACAATACAATTAACATCTGGGAGGATAAAACACCTATTACTGATGGACCGGATGGGACAGATACAACGGATCCAATTCCTGTGGCGTTCAATGCTAAGTTTACAGTAACGAAGACTACAGATGCAATAGAGGCTGTAGCTGGTGAAAAAGTAAAATACGATGTGGTATTGACCAATGCAGGCCCGTCGACAGCCAAGATTGGTAAAGAGATTTTAGTAATCGAAACACCAGGCAATATGGTGATCACGACAGCCGATATTAAAGTGATGTCGGGCAATGCCGAACTAGATGGTAACTACGATGCGAGTACTGGCGAGTTTACATTGAAGGTAACAAAAGATGTGAAGCTGACCGAGCAGATTGTTCTTGAAATCTACGCTATGGTACCGGCTAATGCTACGGGTATGGTTAAGAATGGTGTTAAAGTAGATGACGATGAGGAAGAGACACCAGAGATACCGGTAGTGGACAAAGTGAAGTTTGCCGTTCAGAAAACAGTTGCCGCTGGACAAAATGCAGTAGCAGGCGAGCAAATTGATTTTGATGTCATATTGACAAATAATGGACCTTCGACAGCAAAACCAGGTCATAAAGTACTGGTAATTGAGAAACCAGGACCATTCTTGACCATCACAGCTGCTGATATTAAAGTGACAAGCGGTAATGCTAATCTGTTTGAAGGTAAGTACAACGAAGTGACCGGTGAGTTCACGCTGGTGGTGACGAATGAAGTAGACTTGGGTGCTACGATTAACATGACTGTTACAGCGCACATAGCGGAAGAAGCTACAGGTACGATCAAGAACGGTATTAAGGTCGAAGACGAGGAAACAGAGACACCTCCGATTCCAGTAGACAACAAAGCGAAGTTCGGAGTCAAGAAAACAGCGAACAAGACTGAAGTTTTTGTCGGGGATATAGTCGACTTCAAAGTCGTATTGACCAACAATGGTCCATCGACAGCCCAAATTGGACATGAGATTAAGGTTGTTGAAAGACCTGATGGAATGACGATTACTGCTGCAGATATTGCAGTAGTAGGAGATAATGCATCCTTTGACGGAAATTACAACCAGACTACGGGTGAGTTTACAATTAAAGTAACCAAGCCAGTAGCAGTTGGAGGCGCGGTCGAGTTGAACATAAAAGGGCACGTACCATTAGATGCTACGGGAACGGTTAAGAACGGTATCGAAGTAGATGATGACACCGATGAGACACCTGAAATTCCAGTGGTCAGTGAGGCTAAGATGAAAATTGTAAAAGTAGCGGATGAGAGTACTGTGAAAGCAGGTGAAATGACTACCTTTACGTTGACGATAACCAACCAAGGACCAGCTACAGCGCAGTCGGGCAAAACCATTTCGCTTGTAGAGAGACCAGGGGCAGGATTGTCCATCAAAAACTATGAAATGATCAGTTCTAACGCCACCGTTCAAGGTTCTGATAACCAAGCTACATTGACAACGAGCCAAGTGATTGGTGTCGGTGAGGAGATTAAGGTCCGTGTACATGTACTTGTATCTGAGGACGCGCCAGAAGAGGTAATCAATGGTATCTCCGTTTGGGGACCAGGTAAAGATCCGGATACCGATCCTGAGGACGACAAGGACGATACCGATCCTACTCCAGTAGAGCATCAGCGTATCCAAGCAGTCGATGACGTCGCTGAGACGAATACCGCAGTACCAGTAGAGATTGATGTACTGGCCAATGATATTGTCACCAAATGGGATATAGACAAATCTACAGTAGAAATAGTCAATTCTTCTTCCGGCGCCATCATAACAGTGGGAATCGACGGTACGGTGACTTATGAATCATCCCGTGATATGATCGGTGAAGATACCTTTACTTATCGCGTGAAAGATGTGAAAGGAAGATGGAGCAATACAGCGACTGTGCGAGTGACGGTATCTAGTAATAATCTGGATATTCCAAATATCATTACGCCGAATGGTGATGGCAAAAATGATGAGTTCCGAATCAAAGGTCTTGAGATTTATGATAGGGTAGGACTTACCATTGTCAACCGCTGGGGTAATGAGGTGTACAAAACTAATGCATACAACAATGATTGGAACGGATTCGGATTAAGTGAGGGGACATACTTCTATGTGTTGGAATTGGTGAAGGCAGGCAAAAAAGAAGTACATAAAGGATGGGTGACGATCAAATCAAATTAATTGAAGTAATTAAGAAATACGTGTTATGAAACGATACGGAATAAAAAGTGCATTAATATTGACCATGGCTCTTCTAGGAATGAAGAGCTATGGCCAACAGAATATTCAGTTTACCCAATATATATTCAATTCTATCAGCGTAAACCCAGCCTATACCGGATATAAAGAGGAATGGTTTGGACAGATGGGACTTCGTAGTCAATGGTCCGGATGGGATGGTGCTCCGAAAACAGGTACTGTATCTATAGATGGGGTTATTGATGAAGATAAACGGCATGGTGTAGGGTTACAGATCACAGGAGACCAGTTGGGGGCTCAAGGAGCGACGAGTGCTTATGCCAACTACGCTTTGCGTTTACAGTTGGATCGGTCGGACGAGCATCGCTTGGCTTTGGGAATTGCAGCGGGAGCTACACAATATAGCTTGGATGGCCGAAAGTTGAAATACCATGATATTGATGATCCTTCCATTCCTGATGGACAGATTTCAACTTGGCGCCCAGACGTTCGACTTGGCGTATATTACAGCAATACAAAGTGGTATGCAGGGGTGGCAGTACACGATCTGTTTACCAATAGCAAGAGTGGAGAAGACTTTCAGTTCAATCTAAACTCATTGGAGAGCCTGTATCGGAGTATCCACGGCTATTTCATTGCAGGGATGTTGGTCGAATTGGATAGAGGCTTGATGTTGCGACCGAGTATTCTTGTCAAAGATGATTTCAAAGGGCCGACTTCCATGGACGTTAATGCTATGTTTATCTTTAATGAAAAATTTTGGATAGGAGCGAGCTACAGAACCAGGGCTAAGATTTTCGATAGAGATTACACCTCCAAAACGGCTAGTAAACTGAGTGCCTTGAACTCGATGAGTGGTATTGCTCAGTTTTATGTTTCCCCTAAGTTCCGCATAGGATATTCTTATGACCATATGCTCAACCGTATGAGTGGTATGCAGAATGGTACACATGAGGTAACCCTAGGGGTGACTTTTGGAAGAACAGGAAGACAGGTATTAAGCCCTCGATATTTCTAACTATCAATTGTAAGCAATATGGAAAGAAAATATTATAAAGGAATAGGTGCGTTAGCTTTGTTTTTGGTCTTAATCGGAACCGATATTCAGGCTCAAGAGCGACCAGGCAAGAGAGCGAGAGCAGAACAGGAATTCCTGCGAATGGAATATGCGAATGCAGCCCAGTCCTATGAACAGTTGGTTTTAGACAAGAAGAAGCCGAAGACTGAAGACTTGGAGCGCTTGGCAGAAAGTTATTACTACATTAAGCGGTATGAACTTGCCGAAAACTGGCTTTCGAGAGCTGTCTTGCTGGAGGATGCCAGTAAAGAAGCCCACCTAAAGTATGCGGAGGTTTTAAAACAACAAGGAAAGTATCTGGAAGCGAAAGAGCAGTATACTAAATATATGGGTAAGTACGGTACCAGTCCCGAGATAGAGCGTGCTGTTGTTGGAGCTGATTCGGCTGCTTATTGGATGGAACATCCGACCAAGCATCAAGTGAACAATGAGCGGGTCGTGAATACTGCTCTATCAGAATTTGGCCTTACACCTACTGCTAGTGGGGCCTTGTATGCTACAGAGCCCAACAGCCTATTGAGCGAAAAAAGTGGGATGACGGGACAGCCTTATTTGAGGGTCTATTCCGCCGAACGCCGTATCGACGGATCCTTGCATTATCCCAACCTAATGACAGAGTCTTTCAACAACTCTGCTTATCATGTGGGGCCTGTAGCGGTCAATTTAGCAAATGATGTCCTCTATGTAACACGGACCTATGCCGGTAAGGATGCGCAAAAGTATAAAGCTCATGCGCAGCGATGGAAGAAGCAAAACCTCGAACTTAAAATCTATAGAAAGAACGGTGAGGCTTGGATCGAAGACGATTTTCCTTATAATAATGTGAAGGAATATTCTGTCGGACATGCTGCCTTAAATAAGGATGAAACAATTCTGTATTTTGCATCGGATATGCCGGGAGGACAGGGAGGTGTTGATATCTGGTACTCAGAACTACAACAGGATGGATCATGGGGGACACCTCAAAATGTGGGCAGTCAGGTCAATACCAGTGGAGACGAAATGTTCCCATCGGTGGAAGGCGAGGAGCTTTATTTTTCGAGTACAGGTCATATAGGGATGGGAGGATTGGATATTTTTAAAGCCAACGGGGCTAAGGCTTCCTTTACAAAACCTGTTAATATGGGATACCCTATAAACTCTGCATCAGATGATTTTGCCTTTATAAACAGCATGGATGATGATATGCATACGATGGGTTATTTATCTTCAAATCGTACGGGCGGAGTTGGATCTGATGATATTTATTCCTTCTCATTGACAAAACCTAGGCTAAATATTGAATTGATTACCCTGGTTAAAGATAAGAAAACTGGCGAGATACTAGATCAGGCCATCGTCATGCTATATGAAGAAGGTAAAGTAATAGCCCGGGGAAAGACAGATCATCAAGGTGAAATTAGATTTGATGTTGATAAAGGGTTGTCTTACAGGGTTTATGGTGAGCGGGAAGGCTATATGGCAGACAGTGCATCGTTCAGTGCGGTGTATTCCCAACGAGATACAACCATACAGTTAGTCCTGAATTTACAACCTGTAAATAAAGTTGGTGAAAAATTTGTTCTGGAAAATATTTATTACGATTTTGATAAACATAATATTAGACCCGATGCGGCACTGATTTTGGATAAATTAGTCGCTACTATGCGGAATAATCCGACTTTGAAAATCGAATTATCAAGTCATACAGATAGTCGTGGGGCTAAGAAATACAATGAAAAACTCTCACAAAGGCGTGCGCAAGCAGCAGTGGATTATATCGTTGGAAAAGGCATCGATCGTGAACGCTTAGTAGCCAAAGGTTACGGAGAGTCTAGATTGGTCAATAAATGTGCGGACGGTGTAGATTGTACGCCTGAAGAACATCAAGCAAACAGACGGACGGAAGTCGAAGTGATTGCTTATTAAAATGCTCAGTTTTTTTATCATACATTCAGTATGATTATAATGGTAGATGCGGAATGCGGTATTTTCTCCCCGATTTTACCGCTTCCTTTTTTTAACGAGATAGAAGACCGATAGCAGCAAATACCTTATCAACGACGTTATTGCAATAGATAAGATTAAATTCAAATAAATCGGAAGGTGTATAGCTTTTCTCAATTTCACGACGTAATTTGTCCTTTGCTCGATTGAGTCTAACCTTGACATTGCTTTCGCTGATGTCTAGCAGCTGAGCTGTTTCTGCAACATCTAGACCGTTGATTTCGCGCAGAGAGAAAACCATACGATACTCCAGTGGTAAGCGGGACAGAGCTTCTTCAATCACACGGCGAAGTTCACGTTGTTGTAAGAGGGTATGAGAATCTGTCTCAGAATGGTTGAACATAGGCTGTGATGCGTCATCGATATCCATATTCGTCTCATTTTTGAAGCTCCATTTTTCGCGCCTGCGGTAGCAGTTGTTCAGCATGATACGCATGATCCAGGATTTGAACTGCGCACGTCCCTCAAAACTATTAAGAGCCTTAAAAGCGTCGACAAAGCTATCCTGCATCAGATCTTGTGTGTCTTCGTGATTGTAGTTGTAAGATCGGCCTATTTTATAGAGATAGGGATTGAAGCGCCTTACGATCTGTTCGTAAAGTCGGGTGTCGCCGGCCAGTATACGGTCGATAAGTTCAACCTCGGGGAGGTCGTTGAATTGTTCCATAGTATAACTTTTATGTAGATTTTATGTCTTTCAAACCTACATAAAATCATAAGAAATACCTTGCTAAATATGTACATATTTAAGCTCAAGAATAATGAAATTTACGATAGAAGATCCTAGGGCCTATGCCAGGCAAATAGTTCAGGCTGTAATTGTTTAATATGGTCCAGCAACGTTGGAGATTCAATTACCTTGGATTTTTCGATGATGACTTTATTAAACGTAATGATGTTTAAATCTATACTGTTCAAGTTGGACTCCAGCTGCTTCAGTTTTTTTGTCAGCCGAGTCTGACATAGTCCTGTATGAAGGAGTAAAGCAGCACTCCAAGTGTGGTTGAGTGCTTTGAGTTTTAAAGAAGACGTGTGTTTAAAGTCGGTATTTCTTGCTGTTTTCCCCAGTTTTTGAAAATACTCCAAAACTTCTTTGATACTGACCTCCGATGATATGCAGGTTCCTAGCGATATCAATACTATATTTTGTGGTGTTTTGGAGGACAGTACGTTTGATAAATCATTATTGACCTGTTGCATAATTTCTAGCTTTGTCTTTTTGAATGTTCATAGTATAATCTATAGCCCTATTCAAATACCTATTCCGAATGCGCTCAAAAGATCTTGTAGGTATCTATTAACATAGAGTAGGTGAGAGGACAAAAGGTTACAGTTTTTTTGCTTGGACCAGTAAATTAAATCCGATACTGGAGTAGTTTTAGGTTAGAACTATTCTTCAACTTTGTAAATGCTGTACAAACTTCCTAAAGTTCGTACCTTTGCAACAGAAAATTAGTTATTTTATAATGAACATCGCAGATTTATTAATTACCAAAAAAGAAGCCATTGCTTTGGATGATATGATTCTTGCAGACGAAAGTCGAATGCAGCTGGATCATCTATTGAAAGAACACAAATACCTGGATGTGTTGCAGGGCTATGGATTACCGGTAAATAATAAGATCCTTTTACATGGAGCATCTGGATGTGGAAAGACGAGTACTGCCAAAGCCTTGGCAAATGCGTTGAATAAGCCCATTTATATTCTGAATCTCAGTAATGTGATCAGCGCCAAGATAGGAGAGACATCCCAGCACCTCAAACAGATATTTGATAAAGCCGGACGTGACCAGGCTGTTCTTTTTCTGGACGAATTCGATCAGATAGGAAAGTCCAGGATGAGTGAAGACAAGGATGTGGGAGAAATTCGTCGTCTCGTGAACACATTGATACAGCTCATTGACTATTATCCTGAAAAAGCGTTATTGATCTGCGCAACCAATCATATTGAAGTTATTGATCAAGCTATCCTTAGACGTTTCCAGTTGCAGATTGAATACACTTTGCCTTCGTCAGTTGTTCTTGATCAGTACTATGACTCCTTGATGGAAAAACTACCTGGAGATATTGCAGATGGCGTGCAAAGGAAGTATAATATATCTTTTGCAGAAGCCAAAGATTATGCATTTACACAGGCCAAGTATAATTTGATAGAGAATCTGGAAAAAGTCTCCATAGTGCTACCTACAGAGACTTTATAAAAATCCAATAGGAGTTTCTAACTCGTATTACTGCGTGTCTTTTCTGTTTTTTACATAGTTCTCTAACCATTGGTCCTGTTCCCAGAAAGTATGGAGGACACCTTCTCTACTGCGGTAACCGTGAAATTCTTTAGGCAATAGTACAAGACGCACGATGCCTCCGTGTCCCTTGATCGCTGCGTAGAGACGTTCACTCTGTATCGGGAATGTTCCAGAATTTTCGTCATCCATACCATGTGTCATGAGTAGGGGACGCTTGATATTAGGAGCATAGGTAAAAGGAGACATCTTATCGTAAACATCCTTCGCCTGCCAATAAGTACGGGCTTCCGCTTGAAATCCAAAAGGAGTCAGTGTGCGGTTGTAAGCACCGCTTCGTGCTATTCCCGCTGCAAAGAGGTCTGTGTGTGCCAATAGATTTGCTGTCATAAATGCACCATAGGAATGACCGCCGACTCCAATACGTTGTCTGTCTGCAACGCCGAGTTCGACTACGTGATCGATCAGAGCTTTTGCATTGTCCTCTATCTGTTGGATGAATGTGTCATTCGGCTCGCTGCTCCCTTCACCCACGATCGGCATATCGGCTTGATCCAATACGGCATAACCGCGTGTCACCCAGAATACAGGCGATCGGAATGCCAGTCTAGGGTAGCGATGTGGCGATCCTTTTACCTGTGCCGCAGCAGCCTTGGTTTTAAATTCGCGAGGATACGCCCATATCAGTACAGGTAGTGGTGCATCTCCTTTTTTAAATCCTTCAGGTAGATATAGCGTCGCAGATAGCGTAAGACCGTCTTTTCGTGGATACGATAAAAGCTTTTTCTCCACGTTTTTTAAGCTCGGGTAGGGATCAGCAAATTGAGTCAATCGCCTTTCAGCTTTTGATTTTAAAGCCACAGCAAATACGTTGGGCGATACTGTTGAAGATTCTCTAAATACATAGACTATTCCGTTCTCATCATAGAATAAAGGGTCTTCATAATAGTTTCGTTTTGATTTGTATAGCGTATCTTGTTTGGTCGTATGCACATTCCAGCGCATTACAAAAGGCCGATCCCCTTCTTTTGAAGCTCCGGTCCCCTTGGTATAAACATTCCCTTTGCTATCGCCACGTAACTTCCCTTTGCTGTTCAGTAAGAAAGTGCCCGGATCCGTATAAGTATCCTCCGATTTACGATTAGACAATATCCGGAGTATTTTATTATTTTTACTATCAATGACACTCAGCTGGGAAGTACGGTCTTTGCGCCAGTTTTCTTCTATTATGCCAAAGCCTGAGCCCCACAAGATCTTGTGTATACGGTATTTGCTCGTATAGAGCTTATTGGCCTGCGTTATTTCAAAAGGTGCAGGAGCGGCAAACAATTCATCGCGGATTTCAGTATGTTGATTAGGATCACCTCCGTCTTTGGCCACAGTCCATAGTAGGGTTGCCTCCTTGTCCTTATGCCATGAAAAATTACGTGGCCCACTAATCACAGCATCAAAACTGATGGGTAGATTGTCCCCCAGTGGAATCGTATGTATTGTCCTGTTGGTCTTGTGCTCCAGGTCTACTATGGATACCTCAACAGGGAAGAGCTGTATAGGTACGAGGTACGAGTAGGGTCTTACTATTTTCTCGATAAGGAGATATCTGCCATCTGGAGAGTAGCTGACATCGTTTAAAATACCGGACACCCCCAGTTCCTTCGTCTGACCTTTCCTGTCGATCTCGATCAGATCAGAACTTAGATAGTACCCCATCAGGTTTTCGTCGTGTGCATTGGCCAGCAGATTCTGATAGGTACGTGAAGGCGTAATACCGCCGAGATTCTCCTGGACGATAGGGCCTATGGGCACAGGGTTTGCCTGCGGTACTTTTTGGTTGGCAAACGCAATACGTTGTACTAACAATATATCGTCATTCTTCCATTGAAAAGTGTTTCCAAAGCTGTCATTTACCTGATCCAATACTTTTTGAGCCTTTTGAGTGCTTAGGTCAGCGATCCAAAGTTCGGTCCGTTGCATGGTTTTGTTGAGGAAAGCGAAAGATTTATTGGATGGAGACCATTTAATATCGGTCAATTGAAGGTCGTTTGGAAGTCCCTGTAGCGTAAATTCTTTTCCTGCTTTGATATCGCGTATACGTAATGATGTATACTTGCCCGAATTTTCTCCTACAGTCGTGTAGGTTATAGGATTGATCCGTAATCCGGCGATACCCAGTACAGGTTGTGATGCTTGCTCTATGGTTTCAAAACCCGGAGCTTCAAGCATCAGCATCCATGTGCCGTCGCTACTGATTCTGATGTCTGGTATCTGTGGTGCATCGACCAGATCTACGATGCTTTTGGGGGGCAGTTTGTAAGGGATCTGCTCTTGTGCCACAGCAACCGTACTCATTAACCACAAGCCCGTGATAATAGTTAAGCGCGTGGTTAAGGTTTTCCATTTCGTTCTTCTTCTAAAAATCATCAGCAATCTTTAATTAGTTATATCCTATATTCTTTAGGCAATATTCAAAGGGTTAAGATACACATTTTGGGCCTTATTATAGCGGATAAGGGGAGGAATAAAAAAACGGAACTTCCACTAGGGAGTCCCGTTTTATCATATAAATCAATAGGTAAAGAATATTATTTTTCGTTCTTTTTGATTTGTTTGATTCTGGATAAGAGTTCCGTGTAATGGGTTTTCTCAAAGCCAGACTTGCGACCTGCTGATCGGGCAATAATCTGCTCTACTTTGTTCAGTTCGTCTACAATGAGTACACGCATGTCAGATAGATTAGGGTTATACGGCGTAAGGCCTGTTACCGCATACGGGGTCTCCTGCACGGGCTTATCCAATCTCAACAAAATACCTAGTCGGTCCACATAAGCACGTTGCAGTCCGCGATTGAAAATAGTATTGGACGGTGCATTAAAAATCTGCTGACGTACATCCTGTAGAAGTTCGCGCATGGTATAGGCTGAAGCGCCATTTTTGAATTCATTGTCCAGCATTCTTGCAAAGCTGTAAGTCTCCAATAGCGATCCAAGCACTTGATTCTGCGTGTCCACCACCTTATTGACCATGATACCATAGTCAATTCTTGACAATAAGGTGCTGTCCAAGAGCCAATAGGGCGTTTCAAAAACTTGACGATTGATGAAGTCTACCGCACGTTTTTGTTTCTCTTTGGCTACATAGGTAAATACAGGGCCTTCCTCGCTCATGGTTTTAATATCTTCCATCATCCCGCCTACATTAGCCAATACATGGTTGACATAGCGCTTATATTGTTTGGAGATATCGAGATAGAGATCTTTCGTACTTGTCAGATCCTCATCCGCATTAAAGGTCCACTTTTCAATATTAGGTAATATGTACTTTAGGTTTTGTATTCCGTAGTCACTCGCCTTTATTGCATCGTCTCCAAGGTCTTCACTCTGTGCGCGAGGATCCATTGATCCCTGTTTTCCATAGTAGTATATGGGGTCTTTGACTTTCTCTTTGATTTTTTTCTCCCAGTACAAGGCGTCTTGCTCTGCCGCAGTATTGCCCAGGTAGCGGTAGCCAAAATCTATGGCAAATTTGTCGTACTCACCTATTTTTGGATAAATATTCTTAACCCCATCACCAGGTTGCGCGATATAATTAAAACGTGCGTAGTCCATGATAGATGGAGCGGTACCATATTTTTCAGTAAAAGATGGTGAGCGTAGTGAATCTACCGGATAGGCACTGCTGGATCCAAAATTGTGTAGAAGACCTAAGGTATGACCGACTTCATGCGAGGAGACAAATCGAATAAGCTGTCCCATTTGTTCGTCACTCAGTTTTGCTCCACGAGCGTCAGAATGTACGGCAGCCGTCTGTACAAAGAACCATTTCTTTAAGAGAGACATCACATTGTGGTACCAACCGATATGGCTTTCTATGATTTCGCCCGAGCGTGGGTCGGATACCCTAGGGCCATAGGCGTTCTCTTTTTCCGATGCAAAGTAGCGTATCACAGAATACCGTGCATCCTCTGTACTGAATTCCGGATCTTCTTCATAAGTCGGAGCTTCCCGGCCAATGATCGCATCTTTAAAGCCCGCCGCTTCAAATGCTGTATTCCAATCATTGACACCAGCAATCAGGTAAGGAACCCATTTTTTTGGCGTAGCGGGGTCTATGTAATATACAATCTGTTTTTTAGGGGTTACCAGTTCTCCACGCAGATAAGCTGCTTCGTCCGAAGGCTCCAAGCGCCAGCGTTGAATGAAAGCATTTTCCTTGACTTGGTGGTCATTGGCTCCAAAATCCACCTTGCGGTTGGCAAAATATCCCACTCGAGCGTTTTCATAGCGCGGTTTCATGGGCGTTTTGGGCAATAGAAGCATAGAAGTATTCAAGGTAAAGGTCATCGCTCCAACCGTTTTGTCCGAAGGAAGATCCGGAGACTTGAACGTCTTTACCGTTTTGACCTCGACATTGGTAGGGAAGGCCTTTATCGTGTCTATATACGAACGATTGGCATCGATACCCGACAGCTTATATGTTTTTTTGAGATTGTCAGGCATCTGCATGCCGGGGATCTCGCTATTATAGAAGTCCGTAACATCGATAAGGTAACTCTGTCCACCATTGTTCATCGCTTTTATCTCAAAAGCAGCTAGAATAGGGGTGGCATTTGAGTTTTGCAAAGCCTGTTGTATATCACTGTTGCTGGTATTGATATGCATATAGCTTGGCACACGAAGGAATATCGTGTTTTGACGACGTTGCCATTGCCACAATTGTTCGTTGATCATTTCACCTCCGTACTGGGAGCGGTATTCTTTTAGCCCTACGGGAGTTTGCACAAAGCGGGTTACGACCAGCATATCACGGTTAAGGAGGCTGTCCGGAATTTCCATATAGTACCTGTCTGATACCTTATAGCTATTGAACATTCCCAAAGATTTGATCGCCGAAGCATCGATGATATCTTCGAACCGCTTCATCTTCTCCTTTTTAGATTTTTCAATCTCTTTTTTCGGTTCCTCGGCTTTTTCGGAAGTTTTGACCATTCCTGCCCATTTACCTGTTTGTGCTACGCTCAATCCTGTGCTAAGCGCCAGTGCCGCAATTGTCAGTTTTATTTTGTTATTCTGTCTCATTCTTTAGATAAAAATAGGTTGTGGTTACCAACCTGTATTCTGAGGATTTAAGTTTGTATTAATACCCAACTCCGTAAGCGGAATAGGCATCCAATAGTTTTTGTCTTTAAATACACGAGCTCCTGACACTTTTGGAGCATAGGTAAAACTACCGTTGCTGCCTTTGGTGATAGTGACGCCATTTACAGATTTATTAAGGACTGTAGTCGCTGATTTCCAGCGGCGCAGATCTTGGTACCGGATATTGTCTTCAAAAGCCAGTTCTACACGACGCTCATTCCGGATCTTGGCGCGTAACTGTTCTTGACTCAGGTTGTTGTCTATAGCAGGCATGTTGGCGCGCTTGCGTACCGTATTGATCGCATCGAAGATTTCAACTGAGGGCCCTGACACTTCGTTCTGTGCTTCCGCATAGTTGAGTAATACCTCCGCGTAGCGCATGATAACCCAGTTGGTACTGCTACCGATAGAAGCATCTTTGTTATAGTCGAATTTTTCATCGATAAACTTGCGTATATAGTATCCCGTTGGTGTCGGATTATTGCGCGGCATGTCCAGCCCCCCTGTATAAATCTGTGTTTTGCGGTCTTTGAATTGCGCATCGTTGTGTACGATAGACAAGTAGAAACGAGGGTCACGGTTCACATAGGGGTTGGTCACGTCATAACCAGATCCTGATTCATCTATTGCTTTTCCATTGGCCATCTCATATGCATCAACGATATCCTGAGTAGGGCAGTTGATGCCCTTTCCGCCGTATCCAACAGAACTGTTGTTCTTGTCAAATGCGTGCAGTCTTTCCCCTTTTATCCCGTTATACCGAGATTCTAAGATCACTTCCGGTCGGGTCAAAACATTTTTGGTCAGAAAAGCATTTTGATATTGTTTTTGCAGATCAAAAGCTTTACTGCTGATGACACGCTGTGCTACTGCTGCTGCTTTTTGCCATTGAGCAGGATCGTTATCAGGGTTGTTTAACGCGCTGGCATCCCAGATCAGGACTCTGCTTAGAAAGGCCAAGGCAGCTTCTTTCGTGATACGCCCCAGTTCTTCTTTCGCATAGGTGGACGGAAGCTCGCTGGCACTCTTCTCGAGTTCGGATGCGATAAATGTTATGCCTTCCGTATGGCTGACTTTATGCGGCTTTTCTTCTGCTTCTTCGATAGGCTGTGCTTTGAGCAGCAGAGGGACCTCCTTGAAATTAGAGAACAATTGAAAGTATAGGTAGGCACGGAAAAAACGAGCTTGGCCGAGCAGTACCTTACGATCATCTTCCGATAGCACGGCAGCCGATTCAGCACGCTGTATAAAATAGTTGATCTTGCGTATCTGTGCATAGGTATCCTTCCAAAGATTGCGCTCGGGAAAGCTGCTGCTCAGAAAGTCACCACTGGTATAAGCTGTAATCTTGCCTTCCTCTGTACCGATAAGCTGTAGGTCATCCGTAATAGCCGACGGTAGGTAGGTGTTGGTAAAGCCTGTGCTCATAAACGTGTAAAACTCATTGACTGACATTTTGATCAATGCCGGGTCATTCCACACGGTCTCTTCCGAAACGAGATTGAGGGGTTTACGATCCAAAAAATCCTTTTGACAAGAAGTAGTCAGTCCTGCAAGACCAGAAAATATAAAGAATGGAAGTGTAATATATATCCTTTTCATAACTGTATTGAATTAAAGACCTACACGGACACCTAGAGAAAATATACGCTGTGGCGGATATAGATTCGCCGTATTTCCAGTGGACTCCGGGTCGTAACGTCTGTTTTTGCTAATGGTGAATAGATTCTGTCCCTGTAGGGTAAATGCTAGTGAGTTTAGCCCCGTACGCGTCAGCAATTCCTTTGGAACAGTGTATGCCATTTGGGCGGTACGGAGTTTTATATAGTCACCGCTTTTCACAAAGAATGTAGATGGCAGTCTGTTGTTTTCATAGTTCGAAAGTAATCTCGGATAGCTCGCATCGAGGTTGTCCGGTGTCCATCTGTCGAGGTGTATCTCATGAAAATTGGCCATATCATTGGCTGCGGTATAGTTGATGAAAACGTCTTTGGCTGCTTGGAAGAAAGCATCTACAGACAAGCCTTTCCATGCCGCACCGATATTCAGACCAAATACTGTTGGCGGATAGATATATCTCGCTTCGAAAGCACGGTCTGGACTGCCACTATATAGCTCTACGATACCATCCCCATTAATGTCTTCGTAACGGATGTCACCAGGTTTCGGAGCATAAGGTGTTCCGTTGGGGCTGCTCTTGTACTGTGGCCAGTTGGCTACATCAGCTTCATCCCTGAATATGCCATTAGCTTTCAGTATGCGCACCATTCCGATAGGACTTCCCTCTTGACGGTTGCCCGGCAGGACCGCATCATTCTCGCCATAGTCAATTGCTTTACTCTTTGTCAAGGTGACATTGAGACGGGCATTGAGTTGTACGGCACGTACTTTACTGCGGTGAGATACGGACGCTTCATAGCCGTAATAGCGTTCCTTGGCAAAGTTTTGTAGTGCAGGCGTCATACCAAACGACAAGGGTACATCGTAGGAACGGGAGCGTAGGATGTCAAACTTGCTCTTGTTGTAATAATCCAACTCAAATGCCAGCTTTCCTCGCCATAGACTGGCATCCAGTCCGATGTCGAAAGAGTTGACCTTCTCCCATGTGATATTGGTATTCGGAACCGTCAGGTTCGAAATCCGGGTCAGCGGAGTGATCGTATTGTTGGTGCCGAATACATAACCTGCGGGCATCACGGCATAGTTGTAAAAGTAAGTGTAGAGATTTCCACCATCGTTGCCTAAGCGTCCGTAAGAAGAGCGTAGCTTGAGGTTGTCGACAAATCTATAGTTCTTTTTGATGAAATCTTCGTCAGACAGAATCCATGCGGCAGATACCGCAGGGAAGAAAGCATCTCTTTTATCTTTTGGATAGTAAGGCGAACTGTCGTAACGGAAACTGCCTTCTACGATATATCGTTGCTTATAGTTGTAGATCGCTCTACCGACGACGCTGCGACGAGCATTCTCCGTCGATGAACCTAAGTTTTTCTGTGTGCTGGCATCTCCCAGGAACAATTGATCCAGACTGGCCACTGGGTAGTTGCTTCTCGAAGCCGTCATCGTCTCACTGCCAAACTCATTCTGTTCATACAGTACCATGGCATCGACGTGGTGTGCTTTAAAGCCTTTTACATAGTTTAGTTTTACCTGTACGTTGACGTTGTTATTCTGGTTGTAGGTTTCCGACAAGCGAGGCTTCTCTGTTCCATTCTGTAAGGTATAATCATCGGTGGTCTGTGCCAAGGTATATTGGGGTACAGATGCGGTAAATGCCTTCTGGAAAGAGTTGTTGCGATCTATGGTTACGACAGCTCCTGCAGATAGACCTTTAATATACGGTATCTGCTGGGTCAAGCGTAGAGAAGTGGTGAATACATTACGCGTATTGCGATCATAGCCCGATTCCGGCATGATGTCTGTAAGCGGATTGCCCGAATAGCCCGAATAGGCGTAATAACCATTGGAAAAGCGAGCCGGAGCGATAGAACCAAGAGATGCCAATCTGCTGAAAATATTCTCGGCATGGCTGCTCGGATTATTCGCAGTTTCCGTGATATAGTTGATGTTTACGGCTAGATTAGTGTACTTGCTGACATCATAGTCCGCATTATTGACCAAGCCATAGCGCTTGAATCCCGATGTTTTCATCAGTCCATTCTGATCTGTAAACGAGCCACTGGTAAAATAGCGTGCGTTTTTACTGCCGCCACTCACGTTAATGTGGTGCTTCTGTACAGCGGCAGATTCTCGTAAGACCTCGTTGTACCAGTTGGTGTTCGGATAGCGGTCCGGATCCGAGCCGTCCAAGAATTTTTGAAGCTCCTCGTCGGTATATTTTGTTTTGGAGGAGCTGCCTTTCTCCAGGATATCATTAGCATACATCTCATTGTTGAGCAAGGCATAATTGTAGGAATCCAAGAAGCGTGGTAATCTCGTGCTCTTTTGCAGGCCGAACTGACCACCATACTGAATATCTAGTTTTTCCCGTGCACCTTTTTTTGTGGTGACTAGGATTACCCCATTGGCTCCGCGAGTACCATACACGGCAGCAGCAGCATCCTTTAATACCGTAATACTTTCGATCGTGTTGGGATCGAGTTTGTCGATTTCCATTCCTATCATCCCTTGGCCTTCGCGCGCGACACCATCGATAACGATGAGGGCATTGCCCATACCACGTATTTTTATCTCGGCACGATCCCGGTCAGGAGCTCCCGAAGTCATGTTCGAGCTGATACCGGGAGCCCGGCCCATCAGCGTATTCGAAATATTTACAGCAGGAGATTGTGCAAGTTCTTCGCCTTTGATCGTATTGATGGCGCCAGTGATCTGTTTACGCTTTTGTACCCCATAGCCGACGACAATGATATCGCTCAATTCTGTCGTGCTCTTTGAAAGGACAAAACGAATGGCATTGGCCGCATTTTTGACTTTAATCTCGGTACGTTGATAACCTAAGAACGTGCATTCCAGTACGTCATTGGGCTCTGCAGCAATGCTGAATTCGCCCTGACTGTTGGTCAGCACCACGGTGCCCGTTCGCTTGTTTTTCACGGTAGCACTAGTCATGCTGTTGTTCAGTTCGTTGTAAACTGTTCCAGATACGGTCTGTTGCTGTTTGGTAATCGTTGTTGCAGCAGCTGTTGCAGATTGCTTTTGTTTTAGCACAATGCTTTTTTCGCCGATTACATA
Source organism: Sphingobacterium paucimobilis HER1398 (assembly GCF_000416985.1). GTDB lineage: Bacteria > Bacteroidota > Bacteroidia > Sphingobacteriales > Sphingobacteriaceae > Sphingobacterium > Sphingobacterium paucimobilis. The sequence goes on along the minus strand of NZ_ATDL01000015.1, from coordinate 829,384 downwards.
GCCGATGTTTGTGTTTTTGAGAATAGAACGCAGGGCGTCTTCGACGCTGACGTTTTTAAGTGATACGTGTTGTGTACCTATACCTGCAAGCAACTGGTCGTCGTATAAGAAATTATGACCACTTTGCTTTTGTATCTCCTTGATGAGGTAGATAATCTGCAGGTTATTGCCCTGTATACTTATACTTTGCGAGCTCACGCGAAAGGAAAAGAATACAAAAGTCAGCGCAAATAATAGTGCTATTTTAAACTTCATAAATTGAGTAATTAGGTGTACTTTATTCTTATTTAGGTTACTGACAATCGTTGTTGCCAGTGCAGTTATTCGGTTGGTCAGTTCTATTTCATGAGATATATCCTCCCTTCTCTGACTTCCACCTTAATGGATTCCGTCGTTTTAAATAATTTTAGAAGCTCCTCAAAAGAAGCATCTTTAGCGATAGTACCACTGAATGTCTTTTGCGACAAGGACTCTGATCCCGCTTGTATATTTATGGATACATTATACCAGCGTTCCAGCTGTTTGATAATATCGGTTAGCGGGGTTTTTACGAATACAAATTTGTCATTTTTCCAGGCCAGGGCCGATTCCAGATCAGCAGGTTGCACCTGTATCATACCAGAGGTAATTATTCCCTGCATTCCTGGTTCTAGGCTACGGCTTTCATCAGCTGTGTTGATATTGACTTTTCCAGTGACCAAGGTCGTGACAGTGCGTTCTTCAGGATAAGCAGCTATATTGAAGCTGGTTCCTAAAACCCGAACCCTTTGTAATGCTGTCTCTACGATAAATGGTTTTTCGGGATTATGGCTGACCTCAAAATAAGCCTCCCCACGGAGTTTGATATGACGGTCTGTTGCGGTAAAATGCTTTGGAAACGAAAGCTTAGAGTCAGAGTTAATGATGACTTTACTGCCGTCGGACAGCGTGATGCTATACTTTCCACCTTTTGGAACAACCAGATTCAACCATTCCTCATCGACTTTTTGATGGGGTAGGATATGGCCACTTCCGTCCTGTAGGTAACTGTCCCGTACGAACAATTCGCCCTCGGCAGCCAATGGCGTCTGTATGCCGTTTGTATTTTCAATATAAGCGATGGTATTTCCAGGCTTGATATCCTGGATGCTTTGGTAGTGTGCTACTTTTACCTCCGAAGACCGTTGTATGGAATACTGTTTGCCCAGAAAAACCATAAGTAAGATAGCTGCCGTAGCTGCAACATACCGCCATAGCTTATGCAGCGATGATTTTGTGCGAGGAGAAGGCGTAGGGGTATCGTTCGACAATTGCAAGCGCTTCTGAAAACGATAGAATGCTTTTTTGCCCTCCAGCTCATCCACGACGATCGTGTGCTGGGAAAAAGAGTTATCGACTAGTTGTTCCAAAATAGGAGCATTGTCGGACTCCTGGACTCGTTGTATAAAATCCATTAATTCTTCGGCACTCAGTTGGCCGAGAATATATCCGTCATAAAGTTCTTCCAGTGTCTGTCTATTTTCCATTAAAAGATATAGCTAATGCCCTCCTAAAATGATAGACGTAGAAAATAAGATTAGGAAGACAGTGAAAAGTTATTTTGTGTGAGAAATTATTTCTTCGAGTAGCAGTGCTGCCATCACGAGTAGCGGCAGATCCGTATTTGTGGCCATATAGGCTCTGATAAGTTTTAGTGCACGTACGATATAAGTTTTTGAAGAAGTGATAGATATGTTGAGTTTTTCGGAGATTTCTTCGTGGGATAGCCCTTCGAACCTGCTCAATACAAAAACCTCTTTGACCTTTTCCGGGAGTGTATCTATCGCTTGTTGTATATTCTGTTGTAATTCTTGATATTCCAGTCGTTGTTGAGGCGTGAGCGCCTGATCTTTAAAATAGTGAATGAGCTGATCGATATTCTCTGTTATCAGTACTTTCTTTCGCAGCGCATCCAGCGTCGTATTTTTAGATACCGTATATAGATAAGCCTCTATGTTACTAATGGTGCTGAGTTCCTCCCGGCGATGCCATACTTTAACAAATATTTCCTGCGCGATATCTTCAGCGAGTTCCGGAGACTTGACCAGTTTTTTTACGGTACTAAAGACATGCGACCAATACTTCTCAAAAAGCATTTGAAAAGCCTGATTGGCCCCCTTTGCAAGGTGCTCTATGAAGTCTTTCTCCTTTTGAGCCATTTTATCTAAAGATCAGTTAGTTCCTGATGATGTACTTCCGTCTCGTCTTGCTGCGGATTTTTTAACAAGTGTCAAATATAGAGTTTTATTCATTTATATTTTAATAAGATACCCTATAGCGTACTGTCATTTTGCTCGATCATCTTCTGTTTTAAAATAGAATGATCGTTAAACAATAAATTTTAGAGGCCTTTTTTTTGATTAAAAAAAGATTTTATACCTTTCACATGAGTTCGGTCTAAAATTTGTCCATAGAAAAGGAATATGCATCAGAAGCAGTCGTGTATGTTGAAAATCCAATATGATTTATGGTAGCTTATGAAAGCAAACTAACCCAGTTGCGTAATCTGTTTGACCATTTTGCGGTTGAGCTGCACAGTCCCTATTATGTCGATGTTGAACTTTTAGTTGCGGTCGTCGCTATAGTTCGACCCAAGCGCGGTCAGCAATCCAATCCCGTCTCTATCGAATTCTTGTTGGATTATTTACGAGAGTCGGACACCCAGCGCAAGCAATTGGTGGCCTATCTAAATAGGCTGCTGGTGCAGCGGGATTTTGATCAGTTGATATCAGATACCGGGATTATCAGTTATGCAGACTTCGGTTACGAATTGAGGAAGCGGATCGGTGAGCGATATTTGCCTTATCAACCACCCAAAGACACCTTACAGTATTTGTTCAATCAGGTTTTTTATTCCATTAGGGATGCCGATTGGGTTGCTGCTATTCCCATGGAGCAGTTGGAGCAGCTCTTTTCGTTATGTGAGTTTCGATCCGTATATGACCAGGATACAGGTCATGGGATGACCGAGATACTTTACGGTCTCGAACTGTTGGTGCAGCGTATTACCGGTCGGGCTATGGAAACCGATGTCAACAAGATGGTACCCGAGTTACGGAATTTTGACAGCCCATTTATTGCGATTATGCGCGAGTTTACAGAGTTGAATGATCGGATTCTCCAATCTGAGGAAAAATATATCACCTCATCTGATCTCTCCTACAAACAGATTCTGGTACTCCACAGGCAGTGTGAGAATTATATTGAAACGGCATTTGCGAATTCACACCAGTTTGGGATATCCCTCAAGGTCAATCAGTCGTTGTTGCGTATACGACAACAGTTGGAACGCATCAAAGAGATATTGTCGTTTCTCGTTATCGATACTTTACCCCACAAAGTAGAAAAGACTATTTTGTTGGCCATTACACTGATCGGCTATAATTCACGGAAGACCAATGTCCGAAAACTGGTTAATCAAAGTACACAACTGCTTGCCTACGAGATTACACATCATACCGCACAGACCGGTGAGCATTATATCACATCGGGCAGAAAGGACTATTGGCACATGTTTTTTTCAGCCTGTGGTGGTGGATTTATTGTAGGCGCCATGTGTATTGTCAAGCTCTTGCTCAGCAATGTCGATACCAGTGAGTTTGGTCATGCGTTATTATACAGCTTGAACTATGCTATTGGCTTTACGCTGATCTATCTTTTTGGAGCTACACTAGCGACCAAGCAGCCGGCGATGACGGCTTCGGCACTTGTTTCCGCTATCGAGCAGGGCGTGTCCGACCTAAGCAGAGACAAATACAGGTATTGGACCTTTGCGCAATTTTTCGCCCGCCTGTTCCGCTCGCAGTTTATTGCTTTTGTAGGTAACGTGATCATGGCTTTTCCCATTAGTTTTTTATTGGCTCGTGGTATACAAGTGCTTTGGGACGTCAATATAGCGAGTACCAAGTGGTTACATCTGGTAGATGATCTCAATCCTACCAAGACACATGTCATCTTGCATGCATCCATCGCCGGTGTATTCTTGTTCCTTTCGGGTATCATTGCGGGGAGCGTGGCCAATCGGGACAAGCACAATACCGTTTATTACCGTATTCAGGAGCATCCCTTGTTAAAGCGGGTGTTTGGCAGAGCCAAGACTGAAAAGATTGCTTCCTTCTATGAAAAGAAATGGGCCGGTATCGTATCTAACCTTTGGTTTGGCGTATTTATGGGATCTACGGCTTCCATAGGATTGTTCCTTGGCTTGGATCTCGATATTCGTCACATCACTTTTGCAAGCGGCAACCTAGCGTTGGGGCTGTTTGGACATGACATGAGACTGACGACAGATATGTGGATATGGGGTATTTTAGGTATAGGTATTATTGGATTTTTTAACTTCTTGGTCAGTTTCAGTCTATCCTTGTTACTGGCTTTTCGGTCACGCAACCTTTCGTCCAATGAACTTGGGAAAATGATAAAAGCGGTTTGGATCTATTTTAAGATGAATCCCAGACTGTTCTTTTTCCCTCCCAGGAAATAGTATACGCCGACTGTATGCCGCTTGACCAAAGCTGGGAAATTCAAGCCCATTTAACATTGATTGGCGATGCGGCACATGTCATGCCACCATTTGCAGGCGAAGGCGTTAACATGGCGATGCTCGACGCTCTGGAATTGAGTGAAGTTTTAACTTTTCTTTTAATTTGACCTCACACAGCGGATTTGCATGGCCGATTTAGGATTTATATTATTAGCTACTTCGGCTGTATTTATATTATTCCCAAATTGCATCATTTTATAACCTCCAGGAAAGGTTGGTGAGGAGCATAGATAATAGCCTGTTACGCCTCGTTGTGTTACATTATAGGGGTTGTCATTGTACGATCCACCGTATACAAAGAAAAGATATTTTTCATATTCACTGCCAGGGTGTGTACTTGTATCCAGAAACATACCAGTGTTTGTTTCTGCGCCATTGTAGGGGCCTATATACCGTAGGGGTGGAAAGGGAAGACCACTGACCCTGACAATTGATCTAAATTCACTCTCGGTGGGGAGTCGCCAAGCGCCTAAAGGAAGTACAAGAGCACATGGGTCTCCATTTGCTCCATTGACATCGCCTGGTGAATCAGGATTTGGGTTGCTGATATCCAGTCGCTTAGGTAATGTGTAGCCAGGGAACCAATAATCGCCATAGTCGCCACTGGTTGGTGCAAAGCCATAGATTTCAGTTGACGGATCGTAGACTAGGTTAGCCAATGCCCATTTGGCATCACCGTAGTCGATATCTGTAGGTCCATCTGGGGTGAATTTTGTGACATTTAGAGTCAGAGCGTAGCGGCCACCAGGAATAATCTTGAGCCCGGTAACAGGAGGTACCTGTGTGCTACTCTCTCCGTCTATGCTTACATTTGATATGATCAAGGTGCCTCCACCAGAAGATGTTTGATCTTGTGCTGTTACAATAGTCGTTGCCTCGGCACTTCGATTATTTCCTGCATTGACAAAATTAACAGTTGCACCAGAGCTTGCTACTGTCCCATTGGTATAGTCTGGGGAAGAGCCATCTACAGTTACATCTACTTTGTTTAGGTGAGGTTTTATTACAGCGGCTATTGTCTCCAGGCTGCCCGGTACAGCGTTATCTAGTGTGATCGTCGTTTTGATCTGACTGAATACGTGTTTCAATACAATATCTAGCGTTGTTAATCCTTCCGAATAACTGTTGGCAGGCTTTATATAATACATAAAGTGTTTGTTGCCATCGACGTTGTTGAATTTAGCAGTGCTAAAATTTCCGGACGGCATAATATCGTCGAGATCACTGATTTGGGTAGTACCAGTCGAATAGCCCACAAAGGTATAGCGCTCTCCAGCTGGTACCCGAAAAGAATCGTCACTGCTCAAAGGCACACCTACAGAATAGTCTTTATATTCCATAAATGCTCCTGACTCATCATACGCAATTATTCTATATTTGGTACCTGGTGGAAGGTCGGATTGTACACGGCTCTTGGTCTTAATCGTATTGTCAGTTTTGGTCGCCACATTTTGTGCAGCTTCGGGTGTCAGTGTTGCGACGATTTTATAGTTGGCGTTTAGTGGTATTTCTACCTGTTGGATCATTGGCGATGAATGATTCCCTGTAGTTGTCGAAGAGATACTGGATTGTTTTTGAGTTTTGTTATTTATATCTGTAGCTTCAGCTCCGGCAAAGTTTATTTTGATAATTGCGATGCCATCTCCGTAACCATCCCCTTTTTTTGAACAGGACAATACCGTAATTGCGATTATTGCAAGTAATAGATGATTTAATTTTGACATGATTTTTTCTTGTTTGAAATGATTTACCATTCTACGTCTTCGAATACATTTCCGAGTTCATCCCATTGCTCTTTAACTTCTGTATGATTATTGATAGGCTGTACCGAGGAGGCAGCAATACAATCCTCAAGTTCTATATACGTTATTTTCAGGGTCGGCTTTACATATGTTTTTCTTGTAGAAGCGCTTGGTGTTAAATTCATTTTTACGATTTTAGATGTTTTTCATAGCTACTGGTCTTCGGCTTGAAACTCATGTTTTGCTTTTCAGCAATTTTAAGCTTGGTCGGTAGTCTGCTTACAACGTGTAGCTGCAAATGTGTTTTATTGTGCTTTGTACAAATACTATGCCCTTTTTCTAAGTTATATTTTTGTTCCTCAGTGTGTTATTAGGCAACGGCGGTCTCATCCCCCGATCGAGGTATACCAAGTACGAATTCGGAAAAATATTTCCATATTAAAAATGTATATCGTAATTTTACGATACATAAGTTAAACTGAATGGGAGCTACTAAAGCAAATCACTTTACAGAAAGTCAAAATAAGATCGCTGGTATAGCCAAAGCTTTAGGCCATCCGGCCCGAATCGCGATTATAGAATATCTATTGAAAGTAAATGCATGTATATGCAGCGATATTGTAGATGAGTTGCCTCTGGCCCAATCCACCATATCTCAACATCTCAAGGAGCTAAAGAATGCGGGACTTATAAAAGGAAGCATAGAGGGTACATCAATTTGCTATTGTATTGACGAAACCACCTTTTCTATCATCAAACAGTACTTCGCAGATATTATAGTAACAGTAAATAATCAGAAATGCTGTTAAACAAAGTTTTCCGGGCGGCTATTCAAGGAAAGAATAAATAGCGCTCTTTTTTTATACCTATATATCGTAATATGGCGATATATAAAACAACAAATACGATGACATTATCAGAAATCAAACAAATCCTACCAACATTAGACCATGTTGAATTCCAGTTAGAAGACGGAACATTTGTACCAGAACACTTTCACGTTACCGAGGTAGGTCAGATCATCAAGCATTTTATCGACTGTGGAGGCGTTACCAGAACGGAGAACACGGTCAACTTTCAACTATGGAATACCGATGACTACGAGCACCGGCTAAAGCCAGGGAAATTATTGCATATCATCGAACTGTCCGAAAAGAAACTTAATATCGGAGATTTCGAGATAGAGGTGGAATACCAAAGCACCACCATAGGCAAATACGGCTTAGACTTCAATGGAAAAACATTTGTCTTGACCAATAAGACAACAGCCTGTTTAGCAGAAGATGCTTGCGGCATTCCCAGTCGGTTGAATGTTGTCGAGTCTCCGTCCAATAGTTGTACACCAGGCTCCGGCTGTTGTTAATCAAAAATTACGATGTATTCAAAGTTAGCCGATACAGTTTCATTCATTCAGGAATCGGGTATCAACCAAGGGCGTAAACCCATCTTACAGCCCTTGGTTGAATACATACAGCAAAAAGTAGATGCCAACGTCGATATCAACATCAACTTTATCTGTACACATAATTCCAGACGAAGCCACTTATCCCAAGTTTGGGCACAGATTGCGGCTGCACATTACCAGATACAGCGCGTCAGATGCTATTCTGGTGGTACCGAAGAAACAGCAATGTTCCCTAAAATAGCAAAAACATTCCAGAATGCAGGAATTCAGGTCGATATCATTTCTGCAGGAGCAAACCCAATCTATGCACTTAAATACGATAAGAATGCACATCCGATAATAGGATTCTCTAAGAAATACGATGCCTCATTCAATCCAGAGTCCGAGTTTGTGGCTGTAATGACCTGTTCACAGGCCGATGGTGGGTGTCCTTTCATCGCCGGAGCCGAAAAGCGCATACCTATTACGTATGAAGATCCTAAAATCTCCGATGGAACTGATCAACAGGATGAAGTATATGAAAGTAGGAGCCGAGAGATTGCCGCGGAAATGTTCTACGTATTCTCACAGATCAAATAAAATAGCTATGCACATAAAAATGAAGTTTCTAGACAGATATCTCACCCTTTGGATTTTTATAGCCATGGGTATAGGGATATTGATCGGTAATGTTTTTCCAGGTATTTCGGACGTAATGGACAAAATGTCTATTGGAGCCACAAACCTCCCTCTTGCCATTGGCCTGATAATAATGATGTATCCACCATTGGCCAAGGTCAATTACAACCTATTACCTCTAGCCTTTAAGGATAAAAAAGTACTCAGCCTATCGCTCATCCTCAATTGGCTTGTCGGTCCTGTACTCATGTTCATACTTGCTATCGTCTTTTTAAGAAATGAGCCAGACTATATGGTCGGTCTCATACTTATTGGGCTAGCCAGATGTATTGCCATGGTTATCGTATGGAATGACCTAGCTAAGGGAAATAGAGAATACGCAGCACTTTTGATCGCACTCAACAGTGTTTTCCAAGTATTATTTTATAGTCTGTTTGTTTGGCTTTTCATCAATGTGCTGCCTGCTTATTTGGGCTTTGCAGAATACTCCATTTCGATAGAAATGAGCGAAGTCATTAAAAGCGTATTGATATACTTAGGCATACCGTTCTTGGCAGGCTTCTTGAGCCATAAATACCTATCTACGTTGAAAGGCGAAAATTGGTACAATAGAAAATTCATCCCCTTTATATCACCATTTACCTTATATGCCCTACTGTTTACCATTGTGTTGATGTTTAGCTTGAAGGGCGAGCAGATCGTACAGCTACCTATGCAGGTCGTCAAAGTCGCGATACCCTTAATTATCTACTTCGTACTTATGTTCTTTGTTAGCTTTTTCATTAACAAATCTATGGGGGTAGCCTACGATAAGAATGCAGCCATATCATTTACAGCCACCGGCAACAATTTCGAGTTGGCCATTGCGGTAGCTATAGCCGTTTTTGGTATACATTCACCGCAGGCATTCGTTGGTGTCATAGGCCCATTGATAGAAGTGCCTGTACTGATCCTGTTAGTAAGGGCAAGTTTATGGCTTCAGAAGAAATACTACCGTTAAAATTGGTAGTAAATTATATTTCATTTACAACTGTGATATTACCTCCGTGTAAGTTATAGATAGTAAAATATTTGAATATGACAACCGGTTGTGTTTATAGATTTACAAAAGGTGGCTTTGTTTTTATGTTTTGGTCTGTTATCTTGTAGCGAGTTGACAAGGCGTTTAATCAAATGCTGATCTTCTCGCAGCATTATAAAAAATTTTGAATAGACTGGAGTATGGGGGCAAGTTACTCTGGTTTTTAAAGCATATCTAGATTTAATTTATTGAATAGATGAAAAACAAAAATGAAAGTAGGAGATCCTTTTTAAAAGGAAGCCTTTTGTTAGGAGGAGTTGGAATTTTTGGACCATCTCAGGCATTGGCCCAAGTCATAGCAGACGATTCTGGCATTAAGATTTTGACAGGTCCCTATCTACAGACGAATTTTCAAGATGATATGCATATCCAATGGATCAGCAATAAAGAAGCTCATGGTTGGGTCGAGTATGGTATGGAGCCAACTAATCTCGATCGGATCGCCTATGGAGAATCAAAAGCAGGATTACGCCCAGTCGGGTGTATCCATCGCATCGTGCTAAAAGATCTACAACCAGGAGCTACCTACTACTATCGAATAGTATGTAAGGAGATACAAGATTTTCAACCTTACAAGCTTAGTTATGGTGCAGAGGTGAGGTCACCAATTGAATCATTTATTGCTTTAGAAAATAGAAAGGATGAGGTCTCTTTCGTGATGTTGAATGACATCCACGATAGGCCACATTCTATCGGATATCTGCTTGACTTAGATAAGGATAAACAACGGGATTTTGTTTTCTTCAATGGAGATATATTCGATTACCAAACGGATCAACAACAATTGATTGATCATTTTTTCAATCCGATCGTTGATTCCTTTGCCAAAAACACACCATTTTTGTACGCTCGTGGCAATCACGAGACGCGAGGCAAATTTGCGCGCACCTTTGCCGACTATTTTAGTGAGGTAGGGTATCAAGCATTCACGTATGGTCCCGTCCGTTTTGTTGTGTTAGATTCAGGAGAGGATAAAAAAGACAGTCATCCAGTCTATGGTGGTATTGTCGACTATGATGGATATAGAGAACAGCAAGCTCGATTGTTAGAACGAGAGATTACGAGTCCAGCTTTCAAGGAAGCAGCATTTCGTGTCGTATTGGTGCATATTCCGCCAGTTGCTACAGATCCCCAATGGCACGGATCTAATCACGCTGCATCGCTGTTCCAACCCTTATTGAATAAAGGTAAGGTGGATTTGGTACTCAGCGGACATATTCATCAGTGTAAGTTTTTTGGACCTACATCAGGGGCAAATAACTATCCGATAGTTACAGGTGGTGGCCCGAAAGATGGAAGTAGAACATTAATCAAACTCCATGCAGATATGAAACAGATTAAGGTAGAGATGATAGGTGATCTCGGACAAAAAATAGACGAGCTCTTCGTCTATCGAAAATAAAGCTCTCTCACACAGCAGGTCGAAAGTTAGCTAGAGAAAGCGTATCTCAATGTAAGATCAAAGAAATCCATTATAAGGGATTTCTTTGATCTGCTGTATATTTGATTTGTACTATCTCTAGTTTGACTTCTACAGTCTAATCTGTTTTTATTATTTCGATTTCCCACATCTGATTGAGAAATACAATGATTATAATGATTTCGATGTGATTTTATTCATTGAATGTTTGATTTTTTAGAGTTGAGTAATTTTGAGTATACGCTTTCTCATGCTTTCCTGATATTATATTTTATTATTGCATTGTTAATATTTGAAGCCTTCATTGACTACAACTATTACGGATTTATTAAAATACCGCTGTAATACAGCAGATGCCTAGTGAAATAAAACTATATGTATTCATTTTATCGCCTCACGGTATCCTTACTTAGTCATTGGACTCGACCAGAACGTAAATACGATGCATCTACAAATTTATTACTTGGCATGAATAACACGTTAATATAATATAAATATCTATGAAGAAAGTTTATAAATCACCTACTATAGAGGTTTTTGAGGTCGAATTGGAAGAGAGTATAGCGGCCGCTTCTATTGTGACTGGAGGATCTACGAGTAGGCCCCAGATAGAAGAGGAAAATGTAATAGAGCGAACAGAGTATTGGACTGTTGATTTAGATTAAAAACTATGAGAACACTGTTAATTATACCGAAAGATATGTTCAAAGCTACATTTTTTTATAACATCCTTTTACTGTTTTTCTCTATTGTTCTGGTTACGGGCTGTTCAAAAACGAAAAAGGAAGAAGAAGTAGCTATAGGTGAAGCTGTAGACCTTATTTTTGATGTAGCAGGAGTAGATAGTGACATCACGATGCCCAATACGAAATCTTCCGCTGCTAATACCAATTTCGTATTACTGCCTACGAATGACCAGGAAGACCAAGAAACCTTTGTAAAAGATGATCTAATTTTTAATGTCCGATCAGATCAAAGTGCTGATCAAAGTGGTTTTGAAGATCTCCTTAAGCCCGGGACAAAATCCGTACCTATGGTGAATGGTATTCGATATCGGCTTATGGTGTATACCCAGGCAAATGCTCTCGTAGCCTCGATAGAGGTGACGGCGGGACAGGCACAGCATATAACTGTTACATCAGGTCAGACCTATAAATGGTTTGCTTATTCCTACAATACGAGTACTGCTATACCCGCACCAAATACCACCAATCCCGTGTTGACTACGCCCACCACTACGCCTTTATTATATGCTTCTGGCCAGGTAACGCCTACAGCAGTAGGTACAACATTACCCATTACCTTTAAACATCAATTGACGCAACTCCGGATGGAAATCAAAGAAAGCTCAGGCTTTAGAGCTATCTTGAGTGCCACTGGTGAGTTTGGAGTTAATGATTATGTTCAAACCGGTACTTTCGATATACTTGCTGGAACAATTGGAACTTTAACTTCTGCAAATGTTAGTACTGTAAATTTTACTACCGAAGTAGGCGCATCTGGGACAAAGCAGGTAATGCATTATTATACAGCTAATCATGGAATAAACTACTATACCGTGAAGGTTAATAGTCTTAAGGTTCAATATACGAGCACTACACAGCGAACGCTTAATTCCGATAGTTTTCCCAATGATGGTTATACGGGGGAATTTGGATTTGGCCCGACTCCAATTAACAAAAAAGGCTATGTGCTGAAAGGTACGCTAGATATTACTTTTGCACTTCCTAATATGCGTATATTGCCTTTTAGTAATAATAATGCAAGCAATGGCTATCGTTTAGCCCCTGCTACAGCTGCTGGCGCATTCTTAAGAGAACCAGCGAATTTTGGCCCTACGAGCAAGTATGTAGGTATTAAAAGTCTTACCATCGACCCGCCAACTACAGCTACTGAAGCAACCTCATCTTCTACGGGATGGAATAGATTCAAAGCATTGATGACTAATCCAGCGACCTATCCTGATGTCTTAATAGTAGCAAATTGGTACGACTATTTGGATGATGATTGCTGGGATCTTGTTAAACAATATATAGATAGAGGGGGGAATTTTATCTATACACATGACGATGCCAATCTTGAGGGGACTTATGCCGCTAGAGGTATAGGGAATATATTAGGACGTTCCGTGGGGTTGGTACGTAATGTGGAGTCTTATGCCGTTTTTAAGTTTACGGATACACCGTCAGGACTAACAGACTACGAGATTTTCAATGGTCCTTTCGGAGATCCGAGTCCATATCATTGGGGGCAAGATAGAATTGGAACATCCTATGTAACAGGAAACCTAGGACCCGATGTCATCATTTACAGTAATCATGCTCAAAATAAAAATGCTCCTTCAAACCCCGGAGCTAGTTTGTTTAGGCATAAGACAAAAGGTTTCTTTTTTGCTGGAGATGGTGGTTTCTACCTGAATGAGAAACTAACAGCCGTTACCAGTACAACAGAAGATCCGTTCCGGATAGATCCAAGTACTAAGTTTCCGATTCTGGCGAGCTATGGCTCTTCGGCTACATCTGGCTCTCCTGCAGCTGGCACTCCTGCAGGAGGATTTCAGATAGCGAATAGTATGATGTTCGGAAATATCATCTCCTGGATGTTGAATAGAGCGCATTATCATGGCATCAATAGAAACTAATCTTTAGGAGCCGGTTTCATATGAAACCACATCTATTGCTATAGACCTATAGTGAGTTCTGATTCATCCCATTATAAAAAGACCTGAAGTCACAGACTTCAGGTCTTTTTGCGATCGAGCCGTGTTTTTTATCCTCAGGAATCTATCTTTAGTGCTGCTAGTTGTAGCCAATAGAAGCATGAGTAGAGTGGAGCTGCTATTGATTTAATATTGAATTAATATAGCTTTATTAGCTTTGGGCAAATATTTCAGTATGAAAGGAGTGTTTGATTTTAACCAATATTTCCAATCGTGGATACATGGCGATCAAAAGAGTTTCAAGATTCTTTTCGACTACCTTATGCCGAAATTTATAGCATTGACATTCAATGTGACCAAAAGCAGGGAGATTGCTGAAGATATCACGATGAATACCTTTTTACAGATATGGCAGATGCGAGATCGGTATGCACATGTGGAAGCGCCAGATCAGTATTTCTTCGGTATACTCCGGCAACAGATAGCTGCATATCTACGTAAAAAGAAAATCGACACGGAAGAATTGGTCGAAAAACATTACCATGAAGCATTGAATGATGATCATGTCATTACAATGAATGAGATAAAAGAGTGCTATCAGCTGGCCCTTAACACGCTAACTGAGCAGCAGCGTAAAGTTTTTCAGATGAGCAGAGAGCAGTATCTGACCAATAAAGAAATTGCTGTTATCCTTAATATTTCGGTACATACAGTCAATAATCATATCAAAGCAGCCATTAAAATAATGAAAGCCCACTTTTATCATTATCAGGATATTGCTATATGTTTAGTGACATTTTACCTAGCAACGGAACTTCATTAAAAAAAAGTAAACTCCCTATAGCCATTCCTTGCTGAGGGGACATTCTTTATAGTAGATAGACTACGAAAAGAATGATTACTGATCCAAATAAAGCATTACTGAGAAAATATTTTCTAGGCCACTGTGATCCGGAAGAGATAAAACATGTAGAAGATTTTGTGCTTAATGGGACAGAAAAGAACTTGGTAGACGAAGTGTTGATGGAACTGTCTTTAGGTCCAGAACTGGAACATGATAATATGTCAAAGGCTGAAATAGAAGCCAGTTGGCAGCAATTTGATAAAGCGATAGGTCCCAAAACTTTCAAACAAGCCAATACCAGGATAAAATATTATAGAATAATAGGATGGCTATCAGGACTTGCAGCAGCCTGTCTATTGATTTTTTGGTTTGTTGTTAAAGACGGTAGTTGGTCCTTTCAGAAAGAGGGGGATTCTGAAATGCGCTATCAGGCTGCGATCGGAATACCACTTACAAAGTACCCATTGCCAGATGGTTCAGTAATGTGGCTCACTGCGGGCTCTAGCGTTTCTCTAAGTGCGGGTTTTGGTGACATTGACCGGGAGGTGATACTTCAACATGGTGAAGCTTATTTTGATGTCAAAAGAAACGAAGAATTGGCTTTCATTGTACGTTCTAAATTTATAACGACTCGCGTATTGGGTACAGCATTCTTGGTGTCTGACCAGCCTCATCTTGGTCAGGCCAGTGTGCAAGTGACAAGGGGTAGAGTAGAAGTACAGTCAGGAGGTAAGATTTTTGAAAATTTGACTATAGGTAAGGTTGTAACTTATGATAAGGCAACTGAGAAAGCCGATTCAACACATTATGAAAAAATGCTCTTTGATCCCGAAGCGAAGCGTTTGTTTATAGATGATGTCTCTTTTGAGGAACTTGCCTTTAGAGTGAAACAAGTCTATGGATACGAATTACGAAGTCGTTCACACAGAGTGACTTTCGGAAGATTTACTTTGGAGCTCGATTTTGATAGAGGAATAGGAGATGTCATGGAAAACCTATCTTGGGTATATAATAGTAGCTATGAAATCAAAGGAAAGGAGGTCTGGATGAAATAGTTTATTTTTTAGCTACAAAAGGCTATACTTCTGTAGTAGAAATATAGCCCCTTTATAGAAGGACGCAGTTGCGCCGCCATCCTTCTGTCCAAACAACCTTTTGAAAAGATATTAGACCATTCAAATATGAACAAAAAAAAATCATTTCTTTCCATATGGAGAAAGAAATATTCCCCCCCTATTTTTCTTTTGGGGCTATTGACTCTATTGTGTTTATCGAAATCATATGCTCAAGAAACGAAAATAAAAGTTACTATAACTCTGAAGAATAGTGATTTGCCGACTGCAATAGAGCAGCTCCGTAAGGAGACCGATGTCAATTTTTATTATTCTAAAGAGGAATTGAAGAACCATAAAATCAAAGCTGCAAAGTTTACGGGGAGGCCTTTAGTGGAGATTGTACAAGAATTGCTGAAGGGAACTAACCTAGAAATTATGGAGCGGGATAATAGTATTTCGATCCGTGCTAAACAGGCGAAGACAGAGTCTCTCCGATCAAACAATCTGCAGACCCGAGCACAGGTTAAAACGGTAAATGCAACAGTTTTAGATGAAGATGGTCTCAAACTGGAAAGAGTCACTGTATCTGCCAAGCCCCAAGCCAATTTTAGTACATCTACTGATCAGAACGGTATGTTTATTTTAAAGCTGCCAGATACAGTGACCGAACTGACTTTTTCATTGGTGGGGTACAAATCTCTATCTCTGAGCGTGGCGTCGATACAGGCATCGGAATATATTCATTTGAAAAGAGAGCAGAGTGACCTCGAAGAAGTCGTCGTCGTGGGGTATGGTGCACAGAAAAAACAAAGTTTGGTAGGTGCTGTTGAAACCATAAAACCTTCCGAACTGAAGACTACTTCGAGTTCCTTTACATCCTCTTTCGCCGGGAAGATTGCAGGGGTGGTGGCCGTTCAGAAATCTGGAGAACCAGGCGCCGATGGAGCCAATTTCTGGATCCGAGGAGTTTCTTCCTTTGCAGGGAATATTAACCCATTGATTATTTTGGATGGAGTTGAGATCAATATGCAGATATTGAATTCTATACCACCCGAAGTTATAGACCAATTCTCCGTGTTGAAAGATGCTACAGCAACAGCACTTTTCGGTACACGAGGAGCTAATGGGGTATTAGTAATCACAACCAAAAGCGGCAAAAATCTAGAACGTATGAATATCAATGTCCGGCTCGAAGGAGGGACATCGTCACACACACAAAAGATGAAAATGGTGGATGGTGTGACCTATATGAATATGTTTAATGAGGCTATCAAAGCACGTGAGATTAATGGTAACTATAAGCCACGCTTTACACAGGATAAAATTGATGGTACAGCACAGGGGTTGAATGCCGATATCTTTCCAAATGTTAACTGGTATGAGACCCTGTTCAAACCCTATACGCATAATGAAAATGTCAATGTCAATGTAACAGGAGGGGCAAGTAAGCTAAATTATTTTGTCAATGGTTCATTTTTTAATGAAAATGGTCTTTTTAATACGATAGAGAAACGTTATAAAAACAATATTAACCACCGACGTTATAATCTCCAGAGCAACGTATCTGCAAACCTTACCTCTACAACTACATTGGGTGTCAAGGTCAATGCGATATTTAGAGAGCTGTATGGACCAGAGGTGAGTAGCAATAATCTGTATTATAGTACATTGACAGCATCTCCGATAGCGTTTCCACTTACATTTCCTGCTTTGAATGGAGAAGATTACACGCTGTTCGGCACAGCTTCAGGTCCATATGCGCAGGGATATTATCCCAACCCCTATGCAGATCTTGTAAAAGGGTATCAGGAAACCTTTAATACAACGACACTGGGAATCGTTGATTTGAACCAAAAATTGGATTTTATTCTTCCTGGATTAAAGTTTAAAGCATTAGCCTCGTTTAATAACTATTCCAATACCCGAGTCTCCCGGTCATTTAAGCCACATTATTTTGCTGTAGACAAATGGTCAATCAACAAAGATGGGGTCTATGATTATACATTAGCTTCTATGGGAGAACCAGGGCAGACGGCTCTTAGCACGAGTTCCGGTGCAGGCGGCGAACGTAAGTTTAACTACCAGCTGTCAATGGATTATAGTGTCAGTCTCCAAAATAGACACAATATAAATGCAATGGTACTGTATCATCAGAACCAATACAACAATAACATGCCTGGTAACTCATTATTGGCCGTATTGCCACAGCGTGAACAGGGATTGGCCGGGCGGTTGACATACAATTATCAGGATACCTATTTCACAGAGTTTAATTTTGGGTATAATGGTTCTGAAAACTTTAAAAAAGGGAATAGATTTGGTTTTTTTCCTTCTATAGCTGCCGGTTATATCGTGTCTAACGAATCATTCTTCAAAGATTGGAATGAGACCGTGTCGTTGCTGAAAGTAAGAGGTTCGTATGGTTTGGTAGGAAATGACAGGATCAATGCTCGGTTCCCTTACATCACTAATGTGGATTTAAATTCAAAAGGATATACATTTGGTTATGATTTCAATAACACATTATCGGGACCTAACGTAACACTTTTGGGCAATGAAGATGCACAGTGGGAGATAGGCAGAAAGGCTAATGTCGGTTTTGAACTAGGTATCAAGAACGAGTTTACTTTGGTGGCGGATGTATTCCGCGAAGATCGTTCTAACATCTTTATGCAGCGGCGCATCATCCCATCCCATCTGGGACTCGGCGCAATATTGCCTTATGCAAATATCGGCAAGGTGCGTAACCAAGGTCTTGACTTTACGTTGGACTACCATACTAAACTGTCGGATGACTTCAATATTTCGACCCGTGGCACATTTACTTATGTGGTGAATAAATTGCTAGATCGTGACGAACCCCAGCAAAAAGAACCTTATTTATCTGAAATCGGACTTCCTCTGAATAGTATTCGCGGGCTCGTAGCAGAGGGGTTGTTCTCTTCGATCGAGGAGATCAATGGATGGGCCAAGTCTACCTACGAACCGGATATCAGACCTGGTGATATCAAGTATAAGGATCTCAATGGCGATAATGTCATTGACGACAATGATAAGATGGTGATTGGAAATCCTACTATTCCACAGATGATTTATGGTTTTGGAATGTCATTGGTTTACCGCAAACTAGGGGTTTCGTTCAACTTTCAAGGTGCGGGCAACAGCTCGCTGATGATGGGAGATATTCACCCTTTCGATAAGAACGAGCATAATGTTATGCAGTTTATAGGTGATAATTATTGGCAGGAAAGCAACCCCGATGTTCATGCCCTTTACCCGAGATTGGACAATGAGGCGAACGCTCACAATCGACAGAGTTCGACATTTTGGTTACGGGATGCCAGCTTTATAAGGTTGAAGGATGTAGAGTTGTCGTATAATTTTAGAATGTTTAGACTTTATCTGGCAGCAACCAATCTTTTTAGGATTTCATCGTTCAAAAATTGGGATCCAGAGTTGGGAGGTGGTTCTGGCTTGAGTTATCCCCTGCAGCGTACTGCAAGATTCGGTGTTCAGTTCAATTTTAATTAAGTCAATAGCGTGACAAATAGCATTTACTCCAATGGAAATATTAAATACAATTAAGAAGATAGGAATGTTAACTGTTGCTTTGGCGGTAGCATCCTGTAGTTATTTAGATGTGGTACCTGATGATAAACCAACGTTAGAAGACGCCTTTAAAAATGAAAACGAAGCACAAAAAGCGCTTTATGGTCTGTATAATGGAATTCCTGATTTATTTTTCTTTCAAGACTCTCCAGTTTTTGTAGGGACAAACGAATTGGTTACCTCCAAACTAGGTGCCACACAGTGGTATCCCTATAAGGCAGTAATTTATGAAGAATATAGTATTAACAATCCCTGGTTTAACTTTTGGTCTAATAAGTCTTCGCGGATCACGTATGATTTATACGCACGTATCCGTAAATGTTACGAATTCAAGAATCGATTGAAGTTGGTGTATAATCTGACCGAAGAGAATAAAAAGAGGTGGACTGGCGAGGCGGATTATCTGATTGCTTATTACCATCAAATACTACTTCAGTTTTACGGACCTATTATTTTGGTAGAAGAAGAGATACCAGTCAACTTACCAGAGGATCAACTGTTGATAGCTCGGGCTCCTTATGACAAGTGCGTGGATTTTGTCTGTGCCAAACTGGACGAAGCTGCTGCAAATTTACCTTCTGTCGTCGAACAAAATGAACTTGGTCGAGTGAGCAGTATAGCTGCCAAAGCTCTAAAAGCTCGTGTATTGCTTACAGCAGCCAGCCCGCTGTTCAATGGAAACAGTGAGTTTTATGCCGATTTCAAAAATCCCAATGGCGAACAGCTCATTAATCTACAATATGATGCTCAAAAATGGAATAAAGCCATGGTAGCAGCCAAGGAGGCGATTCAATTAGCAGAGGGCAATGGAGTAAAACTGTATTATGAAACAAAAACGACTTCGACAAATCCGGCAGAACAGGCTGCTCTAAACTATACCTACGCCTTTGTCGAAAAATTCAATAGTGAGGTGATATGGGGATTGACACATACGTCCGGGGTGACGAGTAATCAACGGTATATGATTCCTAAAGTTACTAACTCTGGAAATGCCAGGCCACTAGGGAATATTGTACCTACCATGACGCTCGTATCCGAGTACTATACAAAGAATGGGTTACCACTAGAGATGGATCCAGTCACCAAAGGAAAGGACCTTTGGGTGTATTCGGCCGGCGATAATACGGCTTTGATTAACCTAGACCGCGAACCTCGTTTTTACGCTTCGATAGGATATGACGGCGGTAAGTATGAGTTTGGAACAACCAGTATTACGATCAATGCGCTGGCAGGAGCTCAACAGGGCTATCAGGCAGGGGTAGAGTATTACTCTTCATCGGGTTATTTTGGCAAGAAATGGGTGCATCCCAAGACGAGCTATACGGCAGGAACCAATCAGTTCAATGCGGTACGTTATGCTTTTCCTGAACTGAGACTAGCGGAGTTATATCTGGCCTATGCAGAGGCCGATTTTGAGCTGGATGGACAGTTGAGTAGTGAAGGGATGGAGTATCTGAATAGAATCCGTAAGCGCGCAGGGATACCAACAGTGCAGGACGCATGGGCTTTGGTTGGCGGTATACCGACTGGAGATGAGATGAGAGAGCTGATAAGACGTGAACGGTCGATCGAAATGGCAATGGAGAATAAGCGGTATTTTGACCTTAGAAGGTGGAAAATAGCCCATATTGAGCTCAATAAAAAAGAATATGCCTGGAACGTATATGGAACGACCAAGAATACTTTCTACCAACGGGTAGTTATGGATGAAAGTGGTAAACGTGGATTTACCTCACCTCGAAACTATTTGTTGCCTATTCATATTCAGGATATCAATACCAATAAAAATCTGATCCAAAACCCAGGTTGGTAATTTATTTAATGTACATATTATGAAATCGTTAAAAAAACTAATATTTATAATTCCCTTATTATTTGTGTATACGGTTGTGTTGGCCTGTGAATCATCTTCCAATGGAGACGAGGTACAACCACCTAAAAAGGCTACGTTACGAATTGGCAGCTATAACGTCTACTATTGTAAAAGTAATACTGGCAATCCTGCATTTACCGATCAGAATACAAAAAATGTGGCATCCGTAATCGATGCTCTGGATTATGATATTCTGTCTGTTCAGGAATTGGACAGTGGCTTTGTTGATAGACAGAATAAACGTTATCTATTAGCCGATATTGCTTCCAGAACAAAGAAGAAGTATCATTATATATATGGAGCAGCACATGGGTTTGGGACGGCTTCAGTAGGTGTTGGCGTATTGGTAAATCAGGATCTCAAGGTGCTAAGTACCAAACAGGTTGCTTTGCCAGGAGAGGAAAGACGTACTTTGTTAATGGTCGAATTTGACAAGTTCTGGTTTATTGCCACACATTATGACTTGATTCACGAAAACCGGGTTGAATCTTCTAAGATAGTAATGCAGGAGATCAAAAAATTGAATAAACCCGTCTATCTTGCTGGAGATCTGAATATCAATAATACGACGAATGAAGCCTATAATATATTGGCGCAGTCTTTCGTTTCTGTGACCCCATTGACTTACAATGATGGAAAATTAAGAAATACGATTGATTACGTCCTGTATAGTGATAATGGAACAGGTCATAAGCCGGTATTTAAAGGCAGCAAGGTAGAGACAGAGATGCAGTTGGGAGAAAAACTACCCTTGTCCCAGGTTTCAGATCATCCACCGATTTGGGTTAATATTGAAGTCGACTGAAGTTGGGGCAACTGAATTAAGCCTTTCCAGCCTTAGTTTGTTATAAATTGTTCTTCATAAGTGATGTTGCGTCATGTTCTGATGCGATGTCTGGAAATGTCCTCTAATTATGAGGACATTTTTATTTTTACAATCTGGCAGACCGATCATGTTCTGTGTGTAAGCTACATATAGTTCATGAGTTTCGAGAGGACACTTTAGGCTTTCTGCACCTCTAGTCATCTGCGGAGTGTAGCAACACATGCTAGAAAAGAGGTGTAATGGTTTTCCACGGAATAAAGAATCTTATTCCGTGGAATTGTGACTAAACAATTCTCTGATGACTATTTGATCACTATATTTATAGGGTCCGAATAGGGAAAAATGGTCCACTGGTGTTCTGTGCCTTTTTTATCTATAAACCCTAGACCTGGCCATGGTAAGTGACTGGTCATGAAAAGGGTGCCCTTTTCTACGCCTTCAGCTATTATCTTTTTTCTCGTCTGCACTGCTTTTTCAAAATCTCCGTCCCAAAGTGTACCCCATTCCGGATTTGAGACTAAAAATGGCGTATGTATCACATCAACTATGTGCTTCAATGATTTTTCACTATCATATATCGTAAATATAGTTTGCCCTGGAGAATGTCCTTCTGCCAACTCAGGTATTAAACAGCCAAAAAGATGTTGTCCATATTCAAAGAATTGCAGACGGTCGCTAATTTTAGCGAGTGTTCTTTGGGCAAATAATATTCCCGAATTGATATTGGAAATATTATCCTTTGAATTTGGGAATATGGGATTGTCCGACATCCAAAAATCATGTTCTTTTTGAGCGATGTGATACTGTGCATTTGGAAATATAAAGCCATCCTGTTCATCTAGGATACCGCCTACATGGTCTATATGGACGTGTGATATGACGATGTCAGTAATGTCTTGTGGCTGGATGCCGATTGTCTGCAATGATGTGGACAGTTGCCCCCCATTTTTGCCCATATGATGACCGCTGCCGGAGTCTATCAGGATAAGTTTGTTGTTCTTTTTAATCAAGATGATATTCGAACTCACTTCCAGCCTGTCCTTAGGAAGATGTAGTTTTTCTAGCTGGGCCATAAATTGCTGTTCCGTTGCAAACGGAGCAAAAATTGGCTGGATGGATGGCAGAGATATAACACCATCGGATAGTATATATGTTTCCAAGTTGCCGATAAGCAATTTTAATGCAGAGCGGGGACGGTCTGTCGTTCCGTATCTATTAATCGGTTTAAAACTAAAAAGCAATACCGACAGTGATAAGCTGATCAGAGCGAATAATCGGAATGTGGATAATCGAGATCTGTTCATAATTTTATACTATAATTTTTATAGTTGCAAAACTATGTATAGTGCGTTATATTTGCAATAACGGTCAAGATAGATAGTAACGGATGTATTGTATAGATGATAAAGATTTTCCTTGTAGCACCAGTTTGACTATGAGGTATATAGGAGGTAAGTGGAAAGCTGTAATTCTTTTGCATTTGATTGAAAAGAAGCGTTATAGTGAGCTTAGAAGAGAGTGTCCTGCCATTACCGAACGTACATTGAGCCTTCAGTTGAAAGAATTGGAGGAAGATGGTCTAGTCACTAGGACGGTGCATACCGATAAAGCTCCTCTAAAGGTCGATTACGAGCTTACGAAATTCGGAAAGACTTTGATACCTCTGTTGATGTCCATCGCAGATTGGGGAAAGGAAACCGCTGCTAGTAATAATAGGATAAAAATGAAGAACATGGTTTAAGTCTTTAAGTAATTTTAGAAGATGTTTAAGGTCCTACAACCTTAAATTCGATCTCACCCTTTTGAGTTTGGCTTGGTCATCGTCCTTTCTTCTTTCTCCTGCAGGAGGTCGATGTGTTCGAAGAGCAGTTCGATGTTCTGATTGCGGTTTTTTTTGCTAACTATTTTAGTTTTAATAGTTTTATTTTCGTATATTTGTTTAATAACCAATGATTAAACGATATGACTAAATCAAAGAAGCATCTGGGTAAGTATGTCGATCCGCGAACCGACTTTGGGATGAAGTTCTATTTTGGACGGGAAGAAAATAAGATACTCTTAATTGAATTTCTTAACAGTCTGTTTGAAGGTGAAAAAGTAATTGCCGATCTAAAGTATAAGACCGTAGAGCATGATGGCGATCAGGAAGATATGCGTCGTGTTGTTTTTGATTTACATTGCATAGGTAGTGATGGTGAAATTTTTATAGTCGAATTTCAACAATTATTCCAGGAGTTTTTTAAAGACCGTGCTGTGTTCTATACCTCACGGTTGATTAATAAGCAGCTAGCCAAAGGGAAGAAAGGAAATGACTATCATTTGCCAGAAGTTTACTTCGTAGGTATTTTAGAATTTGATATGAATGGGGGCTCGAATGTTGTGCTGTCGCGCGAGACCGATCGCCCGTATTTTTATGACGTTGCATTGTGTGATAAGCATACGCACGAGGTTTTTTATGACAAGCTAGGGTATAAGATGGTCTCCCTTCCTGTTTTTAATAAGCAGCCAGAGGAATTGGAGACGATAATGGATCAATGGCTCTATCTTCTTAAGCATCTGAGTACCATGGATAAGCTGCCTTCATTTTTGGACAAACGGATATTTGGTCGTATCTTTGCTATAGGAGAGATAGGCAAATTAAAAGAGGAGGATCTGATGTCATATGAAGCAAGTTTAAAACAAAGACGGGACGCTGAAAGCGTTTTTAATTCTGCGTTACGTTCTGGCCATGCCAAGGGTAAGGCTGAAGGTAGAGCTGAAGGTAGAGCTGAGGGTTTGGCTGAAGGTTTGGCTGAAGGCGAGCATAAGAAAGCTATTGAGTCTGCGATTAAGATGTTGAAGAATGGGTTTGAGATCAAGATGATCTCGGAGATTCTTGGTTTGACTGTTGAAGAAATCGAAAAGTTGAAATAGTTTTAGAAGATAATAATTGAAAAGCCGTATCGAATTCACTTTGGAACGGCTTTTTTGTATCTGCTATTTTCTTTTTTGTTTAGGGAGATAAGCAGGGATAATATCGCCACGTTCTAGAGATCTAAGGGTTCGGAAGATGGGTGAGAAGGCTTGCACTAGAAGTACTTTTATTCTACAATTTTCTTTTCAGCAAACTATCCATTAACTTTGGTGCCACTCACGATAAATCAAAGCGGGTACTAACCAAATGGATGAAAGAGATTTATTACTTCGATTACAGACCGGTGATCATGAAGCTTTTGAAGAGCTCTACCATAGTTATGCGGCAAAGCTTACTTCAAAACTTATCACTCTGCTTCGCGATAGTGAGCTCGCTGGTGATATCCTTCAGGATCTCTTTATCAAAGTATGGGAGCTCCGTGCCGACATCAATCCAGAGAAATCATTCGGTGGCTATCTGCATACCATAGCGACCAATATGGCAAAAGACAGATTCCGTAGCGCCCTACATCAACAGGTTTATCTGCAGTCTCGTGCTGATCTGGCCGAGGGACACGACAGCGTTTCCCGTTTCATGGATCAGAAAGACATGCGCGCAGCAGTGGATGCCGCACTCGCCAAATTACCACCACGCCAGCGCGAAGTGTATATCCTTTATAAGATCGACGGATTATCCTACAAAGAGATACAGCAGAGGTTAGGTATTTCCAAACCGGCGGTCAATCGGCTTATCCAGGAAGCCGGAAAGAAAATGCGTGAACACCTCTTGCCGATCGGCTATCTTATGCTCTGTAGCGTGGTGGTCGAGGAACTCATTCGATAATTTGAAAAAAAATAACAATTCACCCTATTACTTTTAATCACACAGACGTATTGTAATAAAACCCTGGAACTAACCACAGGTACAATACAATGGAAAAGAAAGAAATACAGCAGCTATTTAGTAAATATCTAAATGGTCAGGCCAATACCGACGAGATACAAGCTTTATACGACTACTTTGGTGTAGAGGGACAGGATACTAACTTGGAGCAACTCATCCGCGGCCACCTGGATGATACGGTCGACATCAGTACCGATTCGGCCCGACTCCAGGCAGAGCGTATCGCATCCGATCGATGGCTTGCTATAGCCGATCATACACTGCCAGGTAGTAAGGTGCGCCGTCTGTACAGGATCAGGTACACTGCGGCAATCCTAATCTTTTGTTTTATGGCTATAGGACTTTACACCTATTTACAAAAGCCAGACCCAATACCAGCTGACAGCTTAGCGAACAATCCGTCGGAATTAATTGTTCCCGGATCCAATAAAGCCACATTAACCTTTGCCGACGGAGTAACCTTTACACTTGATGGTACTAAAGAGGGAATTGTAATTGGTGACGAACTCACCTATAGCGATGGAAGCAAGGTGACAGATATCCAGTCTCCCTTATTAACCTTATCCACACCAAAAGGCGGACAATATCAGGTTACCCTCTCTGACGGAACCAAGGTCTATCTCAATGCGATGACAACCCTGACTTATCCCAAGCAGTTTACACCGGGCGAGCGTAAGGTACAACTTAGTGGTGAGGCCTATTTTGAGGTCAGTCATGATATTCAGCACCCCTTTGTCGTAGCCACCAATAAGCAGGAGGTCAAGGTGCTGGGTACGGTTTTCAATACGCATGCTTATCCAGATGAGCAGACAGTGACTACGACCTTATTGAAGGGTAAAGTACAGCTGTCCAGCATGGGAAAAGACGCGCTGTCAAAGCAGTCCGTTGTATTGAGGCCTGGAGAGCAGGGGGCATCCACGGGCGCATCTGGGGTACGTGTAGCCCAGGTCGACGCCAACGAGGCTATAGCGTGGAAGAATGGCAAATTTGTATTTGATGAGACCAGTATTCCGGCTATGATGCGGCAGATCGAAAGATGGTATGACATAGAGGCCCTGTACGTAGACGACCTCTCGGGCATTGCATTCAGCGGATCCATATCCCGGTATGACGATATCAAGGACGTTTTAAGGAAGATCGAATTGACAAATAAAGTGAACATATCAATAGAAGGAAGGAGGGTCAGAATGAGCAGAAGATAGTTTTGTGTGTGTTTGCCTGACCAAAATGAGAAACCGGTGGTGCGCTAACACCGCCGGCTCGTGTCAGGTGATCAATAATAGTTCTGAAGTATTACATTTTTTACCTAACCAAACAAATATATGGATAATAATCATGGTTATAGGTGCAATTTGCACGCTATATACCGCCGTTTAAGATGGAGCATCATGCGCATACAGCTAGTCATTTCAATT
Organism: Sphingobacterium paucimobilis HER1398; assembly: GCF_000416985.1. Classification (GTDB taxonomy): domain Bacteria; phylum Bacteroidota; class Bacteroidia; order Sphingobacteriales; family Sphingobacteriaceae; genus Sphingobacterium; species Sphingobacterium paucimobilis. The sequence continues at coordinate 802,480 of NZ_ATDL01000015.1, read as the reverse complement.
CTTTTCCTCATCGTGTTACAGCTTCATGCTGATAACAGCTATGCGCAACATATAACGATCCGAGCGAAGAACCTAGATTTAACATCTGTACTGAAAATATTTAAGCAGCAATCAGGATATGACCTACTGTATAGTGCAGCCGAAGTAAGTAAAGAAGCTGACCCGGTAAATATCGAATTAGTCAATGTACCTGTCCAGGTCGCACTCCGTGAAATATTTAAGGGACAGCAGAAGTTGGAGTATGCCCTGGACCAGAATGCTGTTATCATACGGAAGAAAAGTGGTCGCGTGGAAAAGCCAGCTATGACGGAAAACAATATGCCAAAGCAACAACCTATCCGAGGCCGTGTAAACAATGAAAAAGGAGAGCCATTGGTAGGAGCATCCGTCTATGTACTGGATGCACAGGGGAGACGTACTGCTGTGCAGACCAGGACGGATAATCAAGGAAACTTCGAATTCTTAATCCAAGAAGTCGGAGCAAAATTAGAAGTCAGCTATTTGGGGCACACTCCAGTTATTATAACTGCAGTAAGAGATCTCATGCCGGTTGTGTTAAAGCCATTTTCGGCAGATATGGATGAAGTAGAGATTTCTTACAACGCAGGATATTACAGTGTTAAGGACAAAGAACGAACCGGAAGCATTTCAAAGATAACTTCGAAGGAAATCGGTCAACAGCCAGTTGCGAACCCGCTGGCCGGAATGCAGGGACGTATGGCAGGGGTGAACATTACTCAGAGCAGCGGTATCCCCGGCGGTGGTTTCGATATAGAGATCAGGGGGCGCAACAGTTTACGCACCGAGGGTAATGCGCCTCTGTATATCGTTGACGGTGTACCTTTCGCATCTGAATCTGCTTCCGATCGTAATATTTCGCTTACCGTATTACCTGCTGGTAACGTTAGTCCGCTCAACAGCATCAATCCAAACGATATCGAAAGCATCGAAGTTTTGAAGGATGCCGATGCTACCGCTATTTACGGTTCCCGCGGTTCCAATGGGGTAGTATTGATAACTACCAAGAAGGGGAGTGTCGATAAGACAGCATTTTCCCTTCAGTCAACCACTAGCGTAAATACGGTTTCTAAATTTATGGACCTTATGGATACGCAGCAGTACTTAAAAGTGCGTAGAGATGCTTTTGCAAACGACGGTATTACAGAATATCCTGCAAATGCTTATGATGTAAACGGAACGTGGGATGAAAACAGGTATACCGATTGGCAGAAGGAATTTATCGGCGGTAAGGCAGTGTCGCAAAATACCCTATTTTCGGTCGGTGGTGGAAGCGGGAATACAGGTTACTTGTTAAGTGCTTCACACAGAAAGGACGGTACGGTGTTTCCCGGAGATTTTGGTTATAGGCGCACTAATTTTTTACTGAATGTAAACCATACGTCGAAAGATGGACGGTTTGATATTCAGGCTTCCGTACAGAAAGGAGAACAAAAAAATACTTTGATGGCTGCCGACCTTACAGGAAAAATATTTTTAGCGCCAAATGCCCCCGCACTCTATACGCAGCAAGGAGATATTAACTGGGAAAACAACACCTTTGAGAATCCGATGGCTGCATTGCAATCAAAATATTTTTCAACAATTAAAAATACCGTCACCAATATATCTCTTGGGTATAACCTGGGCAGAAATGTTGCTGTTCGTTTAAAAGCAGGTACCGGCGATTTTCATACACAGGAAATTAAAACAACACCTCATACCGTTTTTAACCCGTCATTAAAACGAACAAGTGAGCATTCTTCTATGCTGAATTCAGAAAATAAAAGGAACTCATGGATTGTGGAACCAATGATTACTTGGAATAAGGATTTTGAGGCGTCAAAGGTCGACTTGCTGTTAGGAGGTACGTTGGAAGAGCGAATTCAAGAAACCTTTGGCTTAGAAGCAAGTAATTTTACTTCCGACGTTTTTATTACAAATGCTGCCAACGGGGCAATACAGAAGGTGCTGTACGACAGGGAAACCATTTACCGATACAGTGCGGCTTACGGAAGGCTTAATTACAGCCTCTACAATAAGTATATTGTAAATATAACAGGGCGTCGTGACGGTTCTAGCCGTTTTGGTCCCAATAAGCGTTTTGCGAATTTTGGAGCCGTTGGGGCGGCATGGCTTTTCGGTCGGGAACATTTTGCCGAAAAAAGCAGTTGGTTTAGCTTTGGGAAGTTACGTGGAAGTTATGGTATTGCAGGGAGTGATCTGATAGGGGATTATCAGTTCCTTAACACGTATGGTATCGGCCGTCTTAGATATGACGGTGCTATTGGTTTGGAACCTCTACGACTTTTTAATCCGGATTTCAGTTGGGAAACAAATAAAAAACTAGAAGTAGCTCTAGAAACAGAATTCTTTAACAACCGTCTGGCAGCTTCTTTTTCCTATTACAGAAACAGATCTTCAAACCAGCTTGTTGGAATGCCTTTGCCGCTAACAACGGGCTTTACCAGCGTGCAGGCAAATCTTGCCGCAACAGTAGAGAATTCCGGATGGGAATTTACCCTGCATTCGGTAAATGTATCAGCATCGGTTTTTAAGTGGACAACCGCTTTTAACCTTACACTGCCTAAAAACAAACTGATTGCTTTTCCAAATTTGGAAAACTCAACCTACGCTAATCAATATGAAATAGGGCAGCCAGTAACGGTACGTAAAATGTACAATTATCTTGGTATTGATAAAGAAACGGGAAGATATCTCTTTGAAGATGTAAATAAGGATGGTATCATAAATATACACGATAGAAAAACGGTTGTCAATACCGGAACGGTTGCCTTTGGCGGATTGCAGAATCATTTTTCGTACAGAAGCTGGTCGCTTGATTTTCTGATTCAGTTCGTAAAGCAGAAAGGTTTTTCACCGGATTACTATGGAACTTATAGCGGCAGTATAAATAACAGGCCGGATAGGGCTGCCGACTATTTCTCAACCGAAAATCCTGATGCGGCATACCAGCTTCCTACTTCGGGAAAAAATACACCTGCCTTACAGGCATTTCAAAGTTTTAGGGAAAGTAACGCCATGGTTACCGATGCATCTTTTATAAGGCTTAAGTCATTACAGCTTATGTACAGTTTGCCGGCTGCAAACATGAAAAATACACGTCTCAACCTTTTTATTCAGGGATATAACCTTGTAACGCTGACAAAGTACTGGGGCGCAGATCCGGAAACGGTGGGTAACTATCTTCCCGCTTTAAGAACGCTTTCTTTGGGATTCAATCTTAATTTTTAAATGCTTTTATCATGAAAATAATCAAAATAATAATTAGTATGGTTCTTTGCTTGCACTTAATGGGATGCGAAGATTTTCTGGAAGTAGATACCCCTAAAGACCAGATAGACCGCCAAATGATATTCAGTGACGACAGAATGGCCGTCGCAGCTGTTTCAAATATATATACCCAACTGAGAAGTGGAGGCTTTCTTGCGGGAAACCGCGTTGGTGCCGGGTATTTGTTCGGATGTTATACCGATGAGCTGGAAGTGGTGAATCCGCAGTTAAGCAGTCACCGAAGCTTTTATGAAAATGCAGTTTTAAGTACAAATACTGCGGTTAAAGATTTGTGGACAGCAGGCTACCAGCAGGTTTTTGCGGTTAACAGTATATTGGAGGGACTTGAAGGTTCGTCTGCCGTTTCTGCCGATATTAAAAATCAGTTAAAGGGTGAAGCACTTGCCATTAGGGCGGTCATTCATCTTTATCTTGTACAGACTTTCGGATCGGTACCCTACATTAAAACCACCGATTATAATCTTAATAGGGTGGTCGCTAAAGATCCTGTTAATGTGGTAATGAAGAATGTAATAGATGATCTGCTGAATGCGGAAAATTTACTTACGGTAAACTATCCCTCTGTTGAAAAAGTAAGGATCAACCAAACCGTAGTAAAGGCATTTTTAGCACGGGCCTGTCTTTATGCAGGAGATTGGCAGAATGCCGAAGGCTATGCCGCGGAAGTGATAGCTGTGAATAATAACATGGAACCGGTAAGTTCAAGGTTTCTTAAGGATAGTAAGAGTGCGCTTTGGCAGTTGAAACCCGAAACAGATGGTAAAAATACTGCGGAAGCTATTGAATATATTTTTCAGACACTGCCGGCACCACAGTCAAAAATAGCCACTACACTGTTGGGTGTTTTTGAAACAGATGACTTAAGGAAAAAATCGTGGTTGAAATTTGTAGGCGATGACGGTCTGAATGTCTGTGCATACAAATATAAAATAATCGGAAACAGCTCACCTTCGCAGGAATATTCCGTAATTCTGCGTATAGAGGAAATGTTCCTTATAGTTGCCGAATGTGCGGCGGAACGCTCAGATTGGGATACATTCAATACCATTATAAATAAGGTTAGGAATAGTGCCGGACTTTCTGATCTTAACCTGCAAAATAAGCAGGAGGCGGTAAATGCGGTTTTACAGGAACGCCGTCTTGAATTTTTTTGTGAATTCGGACACCGCTTTTATGATCTTAAACGAAGAAACCGTTTGGAAGCTTTGAAAGTTGTAAAGAATAATTGGCAAAGTCATTACGATCTACTTCCGCTGCCCGAAAGTGAACTATTACTGAATCAGAACCTGCTGCCTCAGAATACAGGGTATTAATAAGGTTGTTATGAAAGTCATATTATTTAATATTGTTAGTTTACTATGTTTAATTTCCTGCCCTGTATCCGGGCAGGTTGCGCAGGAAAGGAATGAACTGCTTGTTAACGATCTGCTCAGTGCCGATGGAAAGGTTATTGCGTATTATATTGTGAAGCAAAATAAAAGTAGGGAATACACGATAAGGGATTCACACCGTAATAAGGATTATTTGCTTGAAAACATCGAGAATACACAGCTTAACAATCGTTGTTTTTTAGGGGAAGATAAAAGGAAGAAGCATCTTTATTTTATAGACTTTAAAAGGACGATGGTAGATACAGTTAAAAATGTACGCAAATTTACTTTCGTATCAGAATCGGAACTGTTGGTGTTTGAAACAACGGAAAATGAAGTGTTTATAAGAAATCCTTACACTAGGAAGCAAATTAATATGTTTCGCAACATCATTGATTATGAATTCTCCGAAGACAACGAGATCCTTCTGCTTAAAGGGAAAACAAAAGATATAATACTGGACTTTAAATCTGCTTCAAAGTCTGAAATAGTCCTGAACGATAGAGGAAATTGCAGATTTAAGAAGGTTGTGGGCTCACGATCAGAAGCATTTTATGTTTTAGGCAATACTGCAGACTCGTTGTTTTTATACAAAAAGGAAGAAGATAGACTGCGAGAGGTATTCAAACATTCGTTGGTTCTTGATGAAGGAAATAGAATTGATACATTGTTTAACCATACGGCACTTCTTAATGAAAATAATCTGGTCTTCGCCGCATTAGCGGGAGGTATCAGCAACAGTTCTTCAGATAGGGCGGAAATATGGCGTGGTGGCGACAACGGTATAAGCCCCAGGCTTACAGAAAAAGTTAATAAGGCTAAACAGCTGGTGCTGGTCGATATAAAGAATTTAAAACTTTATAACTTTTTTACTGCTGGAAAATTGATTAATTACAGTGTTAATTACAAACAGCAGACAATTTACGAATATGAAGCAAATGAGCACGATGATTATTCAAAGCAGTTTCCGGATGTAACGTTGTATCAGAGAAGCCGGAAATATAACTGGGAGAAAAAAAAGATCGGTAGGCTTAACGGTTCGCCAAACAGCATACTAACTTTTAATGCGTCTCCATTTCTGTTTTATTTCCTTGATAAGGATTGGTATTTCTACGAGGGTACTGTGAAAAAAGATATTACAGGTTCTGCTCAGGCGGCATTCTACAATGCGGAATATGTCAGCTTAAGAAATGATGCCTTTATAAAACGCCCTGTTCTTTATAACAAGCAGAAGTTGCTTTTAGAAGCTGTAAACGATGTCTACCTCTATGATCTAAAAATAAATAAGGGGTCAATTTTTGCTGCTGGCAGTATAAATGATCGCAATTACGATATTGTGCCGGATAATATAAACGCGGTGAATAAACCATGGATGTTCAGCTCCGATTGGGAAATAAACGGTAAAACCGTTTTACTGAAATGGAACAACAGCAACTACAGCAGGGAAGGTCTTTCTGTTGTAGGTGAAAATAATAAACTGAAAGATATTGTGAAGGTTGATGGAAAAATCTCACAGGTGAAGATATCAGATAATATAATCACCTATGTTGTGGAAAGCTATAATCAGCCGCCGGCTTTGTATAAGGTTGATCGTTCGGGAAAACGAAAAGGCTTACTTTATCAAAGCAACAGCTGGGATACAGACATCAGTGTAAAAATAGAAGTTGTGCAGTGGGTAAATTCTAAAGGTGAAAAAAGAAAAGCCTTGGTACGATCTGTAGTTGATCTTATCCCGGGAAAGAAATACCCGGCAATAGTCAGTGTATATGAAAAAAAGATACCCGAATATCATACCTATATATCGCCAGACAATGTGATCAGCAGTGGTATTAATTACAGAAATTATATAAATGACGGATACATTGTAATTGAACCGGATATACATTATGACGAATCAGGTCCGGGAGTTTCTGCAGTAAAATCTGTTGAAGAAGCGTTGGAGCTGGTAGAAGGTCTGTATCCTGTTGATAAAGAAAACATAGGTATGATAGGGCATTCTTTCGGAGGTTATGAAACAAATTTTATAATAAGCCAGACCAACAGGTTTAAGACCGCTGTTTCTAGTGCTGGTGTTTCAGACCTTAACTCTTTTTTTCTTACAGTTAATTGGAATACGATGGTTCCAGACATGTGGAGAATGGAAACACAGCAGTGGCGCATGGGAACAGATCTTTTTTCGGGGTACGATAAATACCGAAAAAATTCACCTGTAAATTATGCTGAAAATGTTAATACACCGTTGTTGTTGATTGCAGGTAAATCTGATTACAAGATAAATTGGAACCAGTCGGTAATGTATTTTATGGCGTTAAAAAAGGCAGGAAAACAAGTGAACATGCTGTTGTATCCTGGCGAAGATCATGAACTGTTAAATGCTGAAAACAAGAAGGATGCGTCAGACAAGATAAAGAGCTGGTTTGAATACTATTTGAAAAATGGGAACAAACCTGATTGGTTATAACAAGACGGTTTTCGATGAACTCTGCTTCTATATTATTTATTTTTGTACTTTGTACTCATTCTCTTTAAAAACTTACTTACGAGTAGCAATACTTAATCCCTGAACCTGCAATATGGTACAGCATTGCCCGCCTCAGCTCGACAGTTGAAAGCAAGAAGCCTTTGTTGCTTATACCAACTGTTTTTTTATTATTTCTACCCATATCATCGAAGTGGGCGAAGCCTTGAGTCAATACTGTAAGAATGTACAGTTTCGTTATTTACCCACAGTGATGGAAGGAACAACACCAAAGTATACCTATCAGTTAACGGATGGAATAACAATAGACCGACAAGGCATGCTGATTATAGAGAATGAAAAAATATTAGAGATAATCAAAGGTTACACAAAAAAGAGCTAATAGGAGTGTCGATTTTTTATTGTTGCATAGGTTTGATAATTATCAGATTTTTAGTATCTTAGGTTTGTTGTTTCATATTGATGTTCTGTGCGGGTGATAGGATAGCCGCTTGGATAGGGAGGACCAAGCGGCTTCTTTGTACGTGATGTTTTCTCTTTCCTTTAGAGAGATGAGTACGTAGAGTGTTTCCATTGTATAGAAGGCTAGAGATTCTAAAGTCTAATATTGAAACGATCGAGGACGCTCGTACCAGCGGGGATTAGCACTAGCTGATATTGCTAAAGGTACAGGACTTACCATTGAAGAGATCGAAAAGTTGAAGTGATTTTAGAAGATAATAATTGAAAATCTCTTCCGAAGTCAATTCAGAAGGGATTTTACGTCTAAGCCCCTCACAATAGAGGGCTTAAGATTAAAAATGTGGACATGAGCTACAAGCTTGCGCTATCAAGGGGTGTTTAAGGTCACAGTTTGTGACCTTAAAGAACTACATTCTTCCTGTAATAGCTAAAAATATAGAGTTCGATTTTAAAGTTATATTACCGCTTTAAAAGATTTGTGCCGGCTCCTTAGATCTTCTAAAAAGTCTTTGAAGAATGCACATCTTGAAGTAACTTTATCAAAGTCAAGCTCGGAGAAGAGCTCCTTGCAATCCGATTCCACATATTTTCTTTTAGCTTTTCGGGTTTCCGATTTTAATCTTTCCTTAGGATCCTTTAGGCTTGAAGGATCACCAGCAAAAGAGAGTGATACCCCATATCTCTTATTGAACGGAATGAGGTCGGCAAATATAATGGCTTCCAGTTCCCATATATTTAGCAATAATACCGTAGAGCAGCCATTGGCAGCATCCTTTATTTTCTTGTGCCAGTTTTGACGTTCGAGGACTTTAGCGCTTTCCGATTTAAATGCATCCAGGTCTCTAATACATATTAAGATATCATAGGACGTACTTTTCGTTTCGGCTCCTACGGTTTTATAGAATTTAGGAGAGTCCAGATGGCACCCGCGAATGTTTTTGCAGATTGTTTTAAAATTTGCAATCGCTCCCAACTTCGGTCTCAAAAGATTTTGGATAGCCGTAGTATCGTTGGGATCTTCACCTATTACACCGATTTTAATCATTCCTCTAGATCCGAATGTACCCAATAATCACTTAAATACCCGACCTCCTCTGTATAAAGCCGTGCCTTCTCTTGTTCCTCTTGAGTCAGCCTGCGCACCTGGGTGCCCTTTTCTCTTGTATAGGACACAATCTGTATACGGTTCAGTTCATTGGGCTCGATATGATCCAATGTGAGAGGGGAATGAGTCGAGAGGATAATCTGATTAGTATCTGATTTTTCCAGTAAAAACTGCATCAATAGATAGAATTGATGCGGGTGTATGCCTAGCTCCGGCTCTTCCAATAATACGATTCCTTCATCGAGCCCCTGTACTTGAGCAATGATATAAAAGAGCCGCTTTGTACCATCCGATAGATGGCTCCAAGGATACCAGCCGCCATTGACATAGAACTCTAACCGGATGTTATCAATAGTGAACTGCTCTCCATCTTGATAGATATTGATATTCGGATTGAACCGGACATTTTCTATTGGTGTGTATTTGTTCAATGCGTCGATAAGCTCTTCACTGAATACCAATTTTGATTTAATCAGTTCTACAGTTAATCTTTCCTCCACCCTTTGTAAAGACTCGTCGCCATCATCATCATAAATGTCGAGTAGTGTTTGTTCTAGTCTAAAAAATAAATCATCGATAAAGTCGAGACTAGAGGCATGGTGTAGCATGTACAAGTCAAAGTCGAGTACAATCTTTCCCGAAGTATTGAAGTATTCCGACGTATTCGGAATATTGTATTCAAGTAGAATACAATCAGGGAAGCTTAAAGAATGCTCTCTCAAAACGTAATTATATAATCTGTTCCGAGTGGATAACATATTTACGACTTCTTTTGTCTTGCTATTTGTTCTTTTTCTAGTAATAGGGGAGAGCTCTCTTCTATTTAGTTTATAAGTCCGTTTAAAGTAGAATTTTTTGGTAGGATCTAATTCGAAGTCTTCTTCATCAACACTCTTACGTATGTAATCAACTTCAAATAGGTCTTGCTTATCTATAGCTTGCAATTCAAGTGAAAGATGTTTTAACATGGCATCATCCGGCAAGCCATTAAAGCGCATTCCTTCCTTTAGTATACGCAGCAGATTTGATTTTCCAGACCCATTTTTACCAATCAGAATGTTCAATCCTTTTTCAAAACCAACATTCAGGTTACTTATAGATCTAAAACCTTCTATATGTACCTGTTTCAGATAAAGACTCGAAGAGGTATTATTCGCCATATACAAACCTACATAAATTCACCTTTACAGGCAATACAAATGAATGAAATATCAATTTGGACTCCATTCATTGCGCAATCCTAAAGAATATATATGTCAAATTTACAAAATTTTAACGTAGAAAAGGCTTGACTCTATTGGCTAATATAGTTTACCAGTCTTATTTTCCTCCGACCTTAAATCCGATCTCAGCCTTTGGGTTCTGCTTTGCAACAGTCTTCTCTTGCAGTCGGTCGATGTATTCAAATAGCAGTTCGATATTGTGATTGTTTTTTTTTGCTAATTATTTTAGTTTTAATAGTTTTGTTTTCGTATATTTAGGTCATAACCAATTGAGTGAATTATGAATACAGGAAAACGGTTGAAACCTACTAAGAAAAATGACGAACTTCTAAAGGCGATCTTCGAAGATAATTTTCCTGATTTTTTACGTTTTATGTATATAGAAGCAGAGGATATCTTCGATCTGGATCGAGGGTTGACCTTTATGGACAAAGAGCTGTTGGAAATTATTCCAGATCGAGAGCGTAAAAAAGGGAAGCGTGTGGCCGATCTTTTGGTCAAGGTGTTCTTGAAGGACGGCCGAGAGAAATGGATCTTGGTTCATACCGAGATCGAGGGAGGTAGCGATGATCGGTTCTCGCACCGTATATTTGAGTACCACTACCGTATACTGGATCGATATCGGGTGCCCGTAGAGACTATCGTTGTCTTTACTGGCAGTCGTAGCCAGCGGCGGTCGGACGAATACAAGTACAGCGTATTCCGCACTTCGTTCGAGTTTCGTTACCTGAGCTATCAGATATTTGATCATCAGGAGTCCGAGCTGCTTGCTATGAACAATATATTTGCGTATATTGTATTGGCCTGTCAGAAAGCTTTGGATGAAAACAAGCTGCCTGAAGAGGAACTGGCCGAAGAACGTAGTACAATAGCTCGAGCGCTTATCGAGACCAACAAGTATAGTAAAGACCGTATAATGAGCTTTTTAGTGTTCTTAAAAAGTTTTCTTTTTATACGAGATAAAGATTTAAATAGTAACTTTGACCAATACATTTATCAAGTGACAGGAGGCACAATACAAATGGGTGTAATAGAAACAATCAAAAGACAGGAGAGAGAAAAGGGAATCGAGAAAGGCAAAGCTGATGGTGAAAGAGAAAAAGCTATCGCCATTGCTTTGGAGTTCAAGAAAATGGGATTACCGCTAGCTGATATTGCTAAAGGTACAGGACTTACCATTGAAGAGATCGACAAGCTGTAGCTAGAATACATACGTACTATAATAGATTAAGATAGCCATCCGGTACAATTGGGTGGCTATTACTTTTTACCAGCTCCCTTAAGACGACGGGAATGATTAGTTATAGGCTGTTACCATAAGTGAAATCCTACTTCATTGTTTCAATTTTTTAATGGCTTCACTCTGTAGCAGTGATTTCATCTGAGTGATAGCGACCTTGTTAAGTTCGACTAGCCGTTCACCTTGTGATAGTCCCTGTTGGATGAGCAATGCATTAATGCTTTCCAAGTTGCTCAGTACGACCAGTTGTTCTATTGTAGCCTCGTCCCGCATATTTAACTTTGTTGAGGACTTCGTCGTTCCTTTTACGTCAGGGTTAGCTTCACGCCATTCTTTGGCTGTCACACCGAAAAGAGCCGTATTTAGCAGATCTGCTTCTGTCGCATATACAAGCCCCACTTGTTGTTTGGTAATTTCGTGCGGTATAAGATTTTCTTTAATGGCATCGGTGTGTATATGATAGTTTACTTTTGCCAAGGTACGTTGCAGATTCCATTCCAAATTAAGACGATCGTTTTCTTCGTCTTTGAGACGTTGGAATTCTTTGATTACATAGAGCTTAAACTCTATTGATATCCATGAGGCGAATTCTAGCGCAATATCTTTGTGAGCAAATGTTCCTCCATATCTGCCAGATTTTGAAACTAGACCTATGGCGCGTGTACTTTCAATCCATCGTTTGGGAGTCATCACAAAACTGTTCAGCCCTGCTTGTTTTCTAAACCCCTCGAATTCGAGGGGTTTAAAATTGGGATTATAAATTGTTTCCCAGAATCCTAACAGTTCTATCGTATTGCGGTTTCTCATCCAGTTTTGGATGATGGAATCTGTATGTAAAGCGTCTTTATGTCGGGCGATATCCGTCAGAGATATAAAATCCTCATTGTTGTTTTGATATAATAGTATATCAACTCCTTCTACGTTAATCTTTTTATTTTTACTCATATCTCACTTAAGTTTAATATCATACTTTGGTTATACTAAGATACGTTTAAAAAATTAAAATGCTAAAAAAAATAGCTTTTCATGTCTGCTATTTTCTGTTTATTTTAGAGAGAGTTTCGAAAGGCCAATGTGGATACGAGCTTAAAGCTCGCACCAGCAGGGGGATGGAATACAGCTATGGTTTATTAACTGATTTTCCGGCTGACCAACTTGATTTTAATGACAACTATATTTATCTATTTGCTAAGCAGCACGGTGCAATACTCATAACCGATGATGGAGATTATAGTGGTCTAGATGTTAAAGTCGCTACCTATAATAAAAAAATATACACTGCGTATAAAGATGCTGTAAAGCCAAATGTCGGTTTGAGATAAGATTGGTAACCTATTACAGACACTTCTCCATTAGATAATTTGTCAATAGTACACCTTGCCTTTCCACTTCCTGCTCCTTGATAACTTTATAACCTCGCTTTAGGAAAAATGGTTTTGCCGTAATGGAAGCATGTACTTGGATACAATCTACACTTACTTCTTTTTCGAGTAAGTCACATATTGCCGTCGCTATCCCTCTACCTTGAAAATTTTTATGCACATACAATCTATCGAGGTAGCCCGTTTCGTCTATATCACCAAAGCCCACGATAACATCGTTTTCCAAGGCCACAAATGAATGGTGAGATTGAAATGAGATGTCCCATTTTGTAATATCGATATCGCCTGTCGCCCATACAGCTAATTGTTCTTTAGAATAATCCGTTTTATTTATTGTGTGGACAGTTTCGTAAAAAAGCTTCGCTATTTCCTTGATATCATTGGATTGATATTTTCTTATTTCCATGATGTATATTTTTTTGTTTTTAAACAGAGTTCCTTTTCTTAGACTTTGCCTTTTAAATCTATTCGATATGAGCCTTAGTATAGCTAAAGTTTATTTTATGTTCGGGTACTCCAAACGTTGAAGCGCCAACAAAGGGATATAACTATATTATGTATGTTCACGTGAAGCGTTTAAGAGCAGCTATCTAAGTAATAAAAATAATGTAATTATAGGCTTAATTTTAATATTCAATTGCCAATTCAGGCATAAAATCTTTAGGGCTACAATTCAATAAAGTTGCTACTTTATTTAGCTGGTCATAGGTATACATACTGGGTGATTTTTCTGTCTCAATTTGGCCGATATAACCAGGAGTTACCCCTAGATGTTTAGCAATCTTAGCTTGACTAACTTTATTTTTTTTCAATTCTCTTATATTTCTGACCAGTTTAACTATTTCCCACTCAAATTTTGTTTTAGGATTATTATTTTTTTCTGTCATTTTGATTAAAAATTTGCTTAGTTATAACTAAGTGTGTATATTTGCTTAGTGATTGCTAAGTTTTGTTAGCGCAATGTTTAATTTATACGTCTTAAAATGAGACGTAGAGTTAACTTTAAATATCTAGGTGTTTTATAACACTTTAAATATTGACGAGTCTCCAACTTTCCAATTGGTACCTGGGAAGGAGGCGGTAAGGTTAGCTCATTTCCTACGATTATTATATCTTTGTATAATAATGTGGGGGTGAGCCTTGCTGAGTAGCCGCTTCCAGGTACCAAATTCTGACGCAAAACATTAGTCTAGCGTAAAAGAGTGGCGAAACGCAAGGTCTCATCCTTTACGTTATGCAAATAGGGGCTCGTTCACATAAACTTTAAAAATTATGAGAACGAATTTTAAAACCAACAAAAGCCATCTAGCACCGATATCCCATCGGTTGTCATGGTATTCCCACTTTTTGCACATAAAGAACGTACCGGCCTCGCCGGAATAATTTCAAACTTAGTAAACAGAAAAGGGGACGTCACGTAGTATTTTACGCTATTTGTAAAACACCTTCCCGATGCTCGGGACGCGACGCAATGACGCTTTAAGAATGTCAAAGCTCTTTTCTGTAAATCGACCTCCGCATATGAAAACATTATTGTTTGCACAGGTTAGAAATCGGTTACTATGTATTTAAATTCGCACCTTAAAGATAGTATAGTTTTTAAATACAAGCAAATATTGTGTGTTTTAATTTTATTGCTTTGCGATAATTTGGAGGTCGGTGTTTTTATTTATTTCTAGAATGGATGGTATAAAACCGATTATAAACCAAGAATAACCAATTAAATCCATTCAGAAATCACACTAGATTTTTGAATCTGTAATGGTGTCTTGCCATTACATAATGTAACCGAAAAATGAACAATTTTTTAAGGAGTGGGAGAGGACTGCCCTTTGGGCAGAGGTGTGTCTGCTCGAAAATGCAAAATAAAGATAGATTATCTACGATGAGCCCTTCGGGGTTGCCTCACTTCGCTTCCCGAAGTAAATTCGGGACACAGCGCAATGACGAGCGGACTGCGAATCGCAATGACGGGAAAGTGGTCCGCAATGACGAGGGAATAGTGAGGCAGATGGTATTTATAATATTTTGTGTGTTGTTTAGTGGCTTTTTGGTTTCTCCTGCCTTCGGGCAGGGGGCCAAAAGCCTAACTCAGACGGTAGTTAGAGGTGTGGTATCATCTCATCTAGATGGCAAGCCTATCGAAGGGGCTTCGGTTACTGTAGATAAGAAGCATACACGGACGTATAAGGAGGGAAGGTTTACCATTAGCGTGGATAAGCCTACAGGGATATTAACTATAAAACATATCGGATACAAAGAGCAACGGGTTGCCTATGAGAATACAGCTACAATACTGAATATCGCCCTACGGCCTGGTGAAAAACAGATAGAAGAAGTCGAAGTCATATCTACAGGGTACCAGAAGATACCAAAGGAAAGAGCTACGGGGAGCTTTGTACAAATTGATAGTACGATATTGGCTCTACGGGTGACACCCAATATCTTATCAAGGTTGGATGGGACTGCAGCAGGGCTTCAGTTCGATAATAGAACAGGTCGCTCTAAAATAAATGTTCGTGGTATCAATTCTTTAAACGAACTGAGCCAAAATCCATTGATCGTATTGGATAACTTTCCCTATGAGGGACGTATCGAAGATATTGATCCTGAAACGGTGGAATCCGTTACCATATTAAAAGATGCTGCCGCCACATCCATATGGGGAGTCAAGGCAGGCAACGGTGTTATTGTGATCAATAGGAAAAAGATTGGAAGTGATGAATCTGTGAAAATTTCGCTCAGTAACAGGACAATTTTACAAGATCAAAGTGACTTGTTGGCCATTCCTGATATGTCTTCCGCTGATTTTATAGAGATGGAACGCATGCTGTATGACAAAGGCTTTTATAATAGTAAGCTCAATGCCGCGGATCAGAGGGGTTTGGTTTTGTCACCGGTTGTCCGCTTGTTGGACGCTAATAAAAAAGGGAAGATGGATCTGGAAAGTATGGAATCTGCTTTCAGCGATTTTGCGCGGCAGGATTATAGAGAAGATCTGATGAAATATTTCTATCGAAACCCGCTCAATAATCAGTTTAATGTAAATATAGCTAAAGGTGGTAATAAATACGGTTTTGGGCTAACGGCGATGTTGCAGCAGGACAGGGGAGAAAATAAATATGCTGCGCAACGTAAACTAAACGTAGGTATACAGAATACATTCATGCCCATCAGGGGGTTGCAATTACGTTCACATGTAAATGTAGTTTACGCTAAAGTAACAGATAGGCCGCACGGGATGGGATACGGATATTCACCAGGAGGCGGTCTCTCCGGCATATATCCTTACCTGTCTCTTGTTGGAGCCGATGGGACAGTTACCGAGGTGCCTAATGGATATAACCTCGATTATGTACGTACCGCAGGCAGCGGTTTGCTGATGGACTGGATTTATAGACCATATGAAGAGCACTTGTACAACAAGACCAGCACACATAATTTTTACTTGAACAGTAATTTGGATCTACGTTACGAAATTGATAAGGGGATAGCATGGACTGTGATGCATGCGCTAGAGATGACGGATAGCAAAGGGCAGGTGCTAAATATGCAGGATTCCTACACTACGCGCGACCTCGTAAACCGGTATACCCAGATCGTCGGAGGCACGCCAAAATATATGTTGCCTAAAGGAGATATGTTGACCAATAGCTTTTCGTCTGCATTTGCAAACAGATTTCGTACACAGATAGATATTAACAGAAAATTGTCCAAAATTGACCATCTGTCTGCAATCGTTGGTTTCGAAATCAGTGATCAGCCCATCTCGACACAGACTTATAGATCTTACGGATACAATAGCGAGATCCTGACCTCCGCAAAAGTAGATTATCTGACAAGCTACCCCATATTTGAAGGATTGTCATTCAATACGCCTATACCATTTGTGGATGCCTACAAGAGGAAGAATAGCAGAGTTATGTCGCTGTATGCGAATGCTGGTTATACCGTCTTGGATAAATACCAGCTATTCGGTTCAGTGCGTCGAGATGGTTCGAATAATTTTGGAAAGGAATCCAATGAAAAGTGGAATCCACTGTGGTCTTTTGGTTTAGCTTGGAATTTGAAGAAAGAAAGGTTCTTAGCCTATATGACTTGGCTGGATCAAGCTAAAATTAGAGGCACAATAGGGCACAGTGGCAATATTGGAGCTGGAGCACTCGCTAGACCGATATTGATTTATAGCGCTGCTCATCCTTATACCAATCTTCCGTATGCGACGATAAGTCTTCCGCCCAATCCAAAACTTAAATGGGAGGATGTCAAGATGTATAATTTAGGTCTGGATATGGAATTTTTAGGGCAGAGTCTGTCAGGATCAATCGATTTATTCTGGAAGCATTCCACAGATCTGATCAGTAATGATCCGATAGATCCTACAACAGGTCTAGCTACGGCCCAGCGTAATGTAGGCGAATTAAAAGGTAGGGGGATAGATGTCGCTTTGAGATATAAAACGAATATATCGCAGATACAGGTGTCTAGTATGTTTAATGTGAGCTATGTCAAGGACAGGGTTGAGACTTATAATGGGACTTTACTCAGTGCTGTCAATTATATGGGGAGCAAAGGAGAAAGTATCCGTCCGATTACAGGACAGCGGTTGTATCCACTTTATAGTTTTCGGTCAGCCGGTCTTGATCCAGATAATGGAGATCCACGCGGATATTTCAGAGGGGAAATCTCAAAAAACTATTCCAAGATTAACACCGATTCGCTACAGTACCACACCTTTCATGGCACATCATTGCCTCCATACTATGGTAATTTTAAACTAAATATTAGTTATCATGGGTTTACAGTTTCTTCCAATGTACAGTTTAAGTTTGGTCATTACTTCCGTAAAAACAGTATTAACTATGGATCAGCATATAGATATCAGGATATACACGAAGACTTTCAGTACCGATGGCAGAAGCCAGGGGATGAACAGCATACCAATGTACCATCTATGCCTTATCCTGCTGTAACGGCTAGGGATGATTTTTATAATTATTCGGATGTACTGGTACATAAAGGTGATCTGATCAGGCTTAATGATCTAAGTGCATCCTATCGATTCAAAGGTAGGATAGGGCAACGCATTGTGCATACAGCAATCAGTGTGAACTGCTCTAATGTTGGTCTCTTATGGCGCAGGAATAGTGTGGGGGTAGATCCTGATTATAACCGTCTGCCTGCCCCTCGTTCCTATGGTTTTAATGTGACTTTTAATTATTGATTACTATGAAAAATATACTTATCACAATAATAGCAATTCGATTGCTTTCTTCCTGTAGTGGTTTTCTTGATGAAAAACCGGACAGTTCGATAACTCATCCGAATACGTATGCGGATCTACAGGCCCTGCTTGATGCGCTTAATTCTATAAACACATCCCGTTTTCCATCTCTTCTTGAGATTGGGACGGACAATTATTTTGTACCGGACGACGCATTGAATAGTGTGACAGATTTTGAACGGGATAATTACCTGTGGCAAAAAGAGCCACTTTATCAAAACATAAATAGAAATGTAGAATGGATGGCACCCAGTGTGCCTGTGATGTATGCGAATATCGTACTGGATGAAATCGAAAACATGCCTGCTAGCGGTAAAGCGGATGACAAAAAGGTGAGAAGTGAACTCATCGCATCGGCAAGGTTTATACGAGCATTTAGTTTTTTTAATTTTGCTCAGGTATATGCGCCTGCGTATGATTTGGATCTTGATAATCCCGATTTAGGGATTGTTATGCGACTTAATGCTGATTTTAATGTGCCAAGTAAAAGATCTTCTGTCCGTGCTACCTATGATCAGATACGCAGTGATCTTGTTCTTGCTGTTCGAGATTTACCGAGCAAGCCGCTAGTGACCACTAGGCCAGGCAAAGCCGCTGGTTTTGCGCTTCTAGCGCGGACGGCTTTGATTATGCAGGACGTGGAATCTGCTTTGCTATATGCAGATACGGCCTTGTTTTATCAATCGGAGCTCATCGATTATAACCACGTATCGGCTACGGCAACAGCTCCGTTTCCTCGGTTTAATGCCGAGACGGTGTATTTTGCATCCAGTTCGGGAGCGTCAATTCTACATCCGCAGACGGCACGAATCGACTCCAATTTATACGAAAGCTATGCGGTCAATGATCTAAGAAAAGTGCTCTTTTTTAAACTCAATAATGATGGATATTATTCTTTCAAAGGAAGTTACTTAGGAGAGTCGAGTGGTTCTTTTTTTACAGGTATTTCCACCGCAGAGATATATCTTATTAAAGCCGAATGTGAAGTCCGGCTACAACAAATGGATGAGGCAAACCATACCATCAATCTCTTTCTCAAAAATCGTGTCAACAAAGATAGTTTTCAGCCCTACGACCTGCGAGAGATGACGGATCCTATTGGTTTTGTACTGAAAGAACGTAGAAAGGAGTTGATTATGAGAGGGCTTAGGTGGAGTGATCTAAAAAGACTGAACGTGAGCGGAACACATGCTATTAGCTTGATTCGCTCCTTCAACCAACATGTATACACTTTGGCACCTAATGACCTCCGCTATAATTTTCTGATTCCACAACCTATTATAGAGTTTACAGGTATACCTCAAAATAAAAGATGATATGAAATACACAATAATATGGTTTTTCGTGATCTCTTTTCTTCCATCGTTTGCACAACAGGTCAAGGAAAGTGATCGATTTGCTATCACGCATATACCACATGTATTACATGTCGAAAATGAGACTATTTACCTAGAGAGGCTTTCTGGGAAAGGTATTCTTTTAGACTTTGGTGGTTTAAGATGTCCCCCCTGTATTGCATCTGTCAAAAAATTAGATAAGCTACTACAGCAGTATCATAATAGGTTAGAGGTGTTTTTTGTTACAAAAACAAAAAAACAGGACTTGACCGATTTTTTTGAAAGCAAAATGCAAGTCGATTATGTAAGGCTTGTGTATGAAGATTCTGTTTTAAACAATCTCTTTCCTCATCGGGGTGAGCCCCACTTGGTGTGGATAGATTCTGAAAGACGAATACGTTATATTACGGAAGGTGACCTGGTGTCAGAGGAGTTTATCGACAATTTTCTGGCAGATAAAATTGATTATAAAATCCCAAGAAAACTGGATATGGTATACGACCCTAGTGAAAGTGTGCTTTTGGCTCAGAGTAATCATGGGTTTGATGTTGACGAATTGGCGATGATGAACTATATGCTAATCGGGAAATATAAAGAAGGGTACCGATGGAAGCAATATCGCCTTGTGGATTCAGTAGCAGGCTCGGTCAGGGTAGGCGGTGTCAATGTACCTATATTGAAGATATATCGTTCTATTTTAGGGTTACCCAATTTGAGTAGATCGCGGGTCATCTGTCTGGGATTTCCTTATGATAGATTGGAGTATGTTGATAATGAATCTCCGTTATCACTCTGGGATATGGACAATACATACTTCTATGAAGTGAAAGGGAAGCTTTCAATGGGAGAGAAGGAATTCCAAAAATATGTTATGAATAATCTTGATGGGTTTATGGGGTGGTCCACGAATTTCAGTGAGATCAACAGAAAGAGTTATATCATAAAGAGGATGCCGTCTCGCAGAGGGAATACAACTTCTAATGTATCGATCTCAGGTGATAGAACGCTTTTGGACTGGATGAACGAGACCGATGATATTTATGCCGGTATTCCGGTTGTATTAGAGGAAGGTCTGGAAAGAAGGGAGCTTTATAGAATAAAAATAGGTAATGATTTTGATCCTCAAAACAGAGATGATTTAAGCCAACTTGAAGCTCATGGTATAACCATAGAGCTTCAAGTCATTCCTGTGGAAACATTAGTAATCAGAAAAGAAATGTTTTAATTTTTCATCGTTACTGTTTCGTTCGGACCATTTAATTGTGCGTCTTCAATACGGTCTTGTATATTTTGACCAGGTATAGTTGAAGGCGCACTTAAATCAGGTTGGGCAGGTGACGAACCCGCCAAAACCGGTGCTTTAATCTGACAGAAAGCCGTAGATTGATCACAACCCAAATTCTGATTTGCGGCATAGCTGTATTTCTCTGGCAGAATATGATCGGTACTATTTAATGGTCTGCTGCCATTATAGTCCCAAAATACTTCCGTCTGACTAGCTTCATCAGCATCATGCAGATTTACAGTTGAGTCAATTGCTTTGTTATCGTTCAAAGCCCACGCTGTTACACCCAAACCTAGTATGGCTGTAAGCAGGATCATGATAGATTTCATGATGATGTCTTTTTGTTTTTTTTATTTCTATAGTATTGCTATCCTGTTGCTGGCTTATTTTTCTGTGCGTTGCCTAAGCGCTATCTGGGGATAGTCATAAGTGTCTTTTGGCCGACACGCCCTTTCCCCAGACAGGCCTTGTGCCCAGGTGCCGATCAGCATCCTATACTGATATGGAGATTCATGATACTAAGGTCGATCTTTAGGGCATGCGACCGTTAGGCCGATGTGTATATTTCGATAGGCCAAAAGGTATATGCCCGTTCTGGCGCTGTTTTGAGACGCTAATCCCATTGCTCATCTTCGTCACAGTAATCACTGGCTACACAGGGATAGCCCCTGGGAAAGGTGTCGTAGATATGCAGATAGGATAGTACGACGGGGTCTACTTTGTAGGTGTTTAGCAATCTGACAATGGCTTCCAGATCGAATAGGTCAATATGCTGCCGGTAGCTTCTTGGTATTTTGCTATTGATCACATACTGGATGTCGGATTGTATCTGTTGTATTTTCTCGGTTTTCTCAGTACTGGCGATATCGGTATAGTGGATGTCCTGATAGATCTCCTGCAACTCGGCGATATAGAGGAGGTCAGTGTCCAGATACCGAAGGTGATACCCCATCTGGTGCAGTATAGCGAATAGACATTCATAGGCATAGATAGCATCTATCCCCTGTAAGGGAGGCGCTGTGAGAATACAGGCATGCATATCGCGGACCATGTCGTCGATTTCCTGATGCTCGTAGGCAATCTCGAACAATGCCTCATGTACCGTCTCTTCGGCTATATAATAGATCTTGGAGGTCTCCGTCCCGAGGAGTACGGATCCACTGGTAATATCCATCAGGTGCGATGCGATGATATAGAAGATCTCCATGGGGTAATTGTTCATGGGTGGGAATGTGCAACAAAAATAATTTTCAAGGGTAAAGGGATTGTCGTCATCAGCCTCAAGGTGTGCTGTATCGCTCGCGGGGTGTTGATCTTTTGGTAGATCCTGAATAAAATCCTGGTGCATCTCCCAGCGATCCTGCATCATATGCCTATGATAGGTGCTGTTCTGCCAGCCCTGTGGGGCAATGCGTTCCATCACTTCGGGAAGGGCCTGATAGACCTGCTGGAGGATGTGGTATACCTGCAGGCTCGGCAGCCGATGTAATATAGGGGGCTTTTCCATGATTGAACCTGTTACTTGTCCATTAATTGATTCTTTAAGCCAGATGTCGTGAGGCCCGTCTGCTTTCGGATAAATCGGTTCATCTCACTCATGCCACTGAATCCGGCCTGTTCTGCCGATTGGATTAATTTTTCGTTCTGCGGCAGGATGTCTTTGATAACTTCGAGCAGAAGACGGTTCCGGTATGTCCGGAGTGTAATGTGGTACCGCGCTTTGTATAGTTGGCGCAGCTGCGGTAATCCAAGCCCCAGTAGGGAAGAAAGATCCTTTAACTTCGCTTGTGCTCCTTGCTGTACAACGAGGTGCCGCAACAGCTGATGGGCACGTCGTGCCCAGTCTTGTCGATCATTAGCACCGCTGTCTTTGGTCAGCTTGAACCGTGTCAGATGGATCAGGAAGATGAGATGCTGTAGTAGGATATACTCGTTGTCCAGCGTACGGGGATTGAGTTTTCTGAATAGAAGTTTTATATAGTGGATTGTAGCTGTTGCAATATAGAATCCTATGGGCGCAGGAAGTGAGCTTGAGCAAGTCTTTTTGGCTTGGATCAAAGGTGCTAGAAAGGTGAATTGCCTGTCGGCTGGCGCCCGGAAAATTCCTGCATCGATTATAAAACCGACCAATATATGGTGACCTGCCTGTAGCTTTATTTCGTGGATTCCGACGGGAAGGTATAAGTATGCACCCTGTGCAGCCTGCAACTCGTGCGGATGGATGTCGCTCGTGATAATCCCTGTTGTCGCTAGGGCATAGATCAGGTGCAGGTCTCCCTTGTGTGCCTGTATAGGTATCACGGTCTCTTGGTTGATCCAGTATTCGTAATGATAGAGGTAAGCATAGCGACCATCAAATACCTGTTCTGCAATGCAACCTGTGGCGATAAGCCAATGCCGGCAATGGGCATGGCGTATCTGCTGGCTCGGGGTATATGGTGGCGGTGCCAGACCCAGGCAGCTCTCTCCCAATAAAAGTTCATAAGTCCGTTCCATAATATACGGATTTGGTTACGAAGCGATATTAGGCAATATCTCTTGTAAACGTAGACTCAAAGTGTACATCGTACTTTTTCCGTTGTAATCCGTACTTTATGGGAGGAGTGTTGAGTTATATCCCGTATGACCGGTGTAATCCTTACCGTGCTGTACGATGTACATTTTTATTCCCAAAGTTGCTGAGTTTCTTCCAGATTTGTGACCATTGGATCCATTTAGGAGTTAATAGGCGTTCCTCACCTGGACGGTACACCCCGGTGAAGAACGTATGGTCAAACCGTAGATACTTTAGAAATGAAATTAAAAAAGGATCAACAGCTATGGCGCAAGGAGCAATGGACAGTGGGTAGTGGTATACTACTCTGGAATCAGCTCTTGCCATTGCTTGGTGAGGAGGAAGCGAAACCAGAACGCTGTCCCATCAAGACTATCTAGGCGCTTGTTATAGCAGCCACTTACTCAATGTGAGCGGGCGTGATTTGCCCGCTCTTTTAATAAACTGGATATTATCAAATAATAGGATGGACAAATTGAATGACTGGGGATTTGCCCTGTTTTCGGCAAATCTCCATCAGCTGCTTCCGGATATTCCCTGGCAGCAGCACGCGGCTTGCTACAGAGAGCATAAACATTACCATAGGCCGCGGGCTATAGCTACCGTAGCGCAATGGGATGTATCGGCTATTATGCCGTACAATAAGGAACCGCATATTCTGTGCCTATTCCACTTGGGATACCATGCGCAACTGCCATATATACTGGCAGCACAAGGGGTGCAGTTTGATATGATACTGGACAGAAAGGTGTTCGAGGCGCAGCAGGACCAGCTATTGGCTATGCAAAGCGCTATGCAGTCGGGAGGAGGGAGCTACCGGTTTTTGTTGAGCGATAGTCCGACCGTACTATTGCAGGCGCGCTCGGCTCTACAGGATGGAAGGCACCTTTTGGTATTTGCGGATGGTAATAGCGGTACGACGGATCGTATTGAAGATAAGGTAGAGATCGGATTTTTAGCAGGCAGTCTGTATGTGCGTAAAGGTATTGCGGTTTTGAGCTATCTGACTCGGAGCACAATTGTACCTATAGCGCATCGGCAGGAAGGAAGGCGGTTTAAGCTGACTGTAGGAGAAGCAATCTCCCCGCTGACGGCTTCGGCTCGTGATCATTACCTACAGGATACCATGCAGCGACTATACGCCTATCTGGGCGGATTGATACGGCAAGAACCATGGCTATGGGAATCTTGGAGCTACCTGCATCAACTCAACTGTTTTACGGCCGCCAATACGGCCGGTAAGGAAATGAATCAAGATCAGCAAGCTTTGATTCCGATTCGTCTGAATGGAGTGTCAGGTTTTTTTGATCGAATACGTTATTGTTTTTCGTACAGTTGGGATACTCTTAGGAAATAATTTATTAAATTAGGGGTTCGAACCCACTTCATTATGAATGTTTTGAAGATAATACTAACCACTAGTGCGACCTTATTTATTCTTATTTTTTTGATTTTATGGTCGCTTAATCAGCGCTATACGGCTATCCATATCCCGGTAATGCATATCGGTGCGGTTTCTGCACTCTATATTGTGTATTTCTGTGTGTTGTCTTTGGTGTTCTGGTATTTCAGCAAAGGAAGTTGGCTTGGTAAGGTGTTATGGACACTGGTGTATCTGACAATAGGTGCTACACTTTTGCCTGTGATGCATGGAGTGGTCTATGGATTGCTTCCCAGCTTATCTATCGTGCTGTTTGATGAATCGGTACCACCGAATGAAGCTTCGTTTCACCATGAGGTATGGCGCGGATATCTGTTTGCAAATGCGCTGGCTATAGGTTTTGTGTTTTTCCTATATTATTGGGAGAATCGGTGGCTCAGCCGGCGACTGATCAATAAGCTGAATGCCTACGATCAGCGCATGCTCGGGGTAAAGCATAGTTCACACTTTTTGGGGACGATATTTGTAACAGGCTTCGGGCGCATGTTGGTCGATACGGATTCAAACAATAGGCAGGTCAAAAGGGATATCATTCAGTTTTTGGGGTACTTGATGCGTGTGGAGGAACCTCAGGTGCAGCATAGCTGGGAGGAGGAACTGGACCTCCTGGAGTGCTTCGAAAGGCTATGGAAAGAATATTACGGACCGGAATCGTTGCAGATAAAATGCAATGTTGCTTCTGGAGAATATCGCTTGGTACCATGGGGTATCTTATTGTTTCCTCTAGAAAACTGTTTAAAGCATGCTTTAATATCAGCCGTATATCCGGTGGAGTATCAGTTGGAAATGGAGCCAGAAAAAGTAATCTTGGTCTGTACGAATTGGTGGAGTCCAAAGGAGAAGAAAGAAGGAGGTATTGGTTTTGGGCTTTTGGAGTCGCGGCTGGCAGGAACGGGCTATAAGCTGAAGTACTATACGGAGCAGACAGAGGGACGATATAAACTGACTTTACATCTAAATTGGCACAGTAATGAAAAAAATAAGCTATCAAGTTCTACTTTTGGATGATAAGCCAGAGACATTGCATTATCTCTTGGATATGTTGCATGACCTACCTTTTATTGCAGAACCATTGGTGTTGTCCGATCTGGAAGAGGCTTTTTTGTATCTGAAGGATAATGAGGTGGATATACTCTTTTTGGATATGGATTTTGGACGTACAGATCTGGATGGAGTACGATTTTTGGGGATGATCAATAGGCCGCCGCTGACAATAGCCTGTAGTTCCACTTCGGGGTATGTGTTTGATGCACATGAAGTGGGTATCTATAAATATATCGGAAAGACGATTAGTTTTAAAGCTCTGGAGCGTATACTGAAGGATGCTGCGGAAGAGGCGGACCGGAAGGAAGAACGGGAACGTAGGGATATTGTGAAACTGGAGCTGACCGATGTCTCGGGACGCGAGATCATGCTGCAGGTTGCGGACATCTATTATGCACAGGTGAGTAATAATGTGGTGACGGTGTATACGGCTCAAGAGGAGTTTGAGTTTAAGATATCGCTCCGTGAATTTGATGCTCAACTGCCTGTAGATCGGTTTAGTAGGTCTCATTTTAGCTTTTTGGTAGCATTGGACAGAGTAAAGAAGATAGAAGGAAAGAAGGTGCACCTGACAGGTGTTCATAGTGAGAGTCTGCTGCCTATATCGCAGGAGTACAATAAAAGTTTTAGACATGCACTGGAACAGTATCGGCAGCGTTGGAGTTAGTGCGTGCTTATGATATTTGGGTAAGGGCTATCCTACATTTCATGGTATCACAATTCTGATGGAAATGAGGAAACAATTAATCGAAATTCTGGCGGTATTGAAAGATATCCTAAGGCTGCTAAAACGCCGGAGTAATGTCAAGACGGACGCCATGTCTGGAATGCTGGAGCTTGATATAGGTCAGCTGATGACGCGGATGGCGGTCATTGACAGACTGGGAATATCGGAGCGGACCTACAACCGGTGGGTCAAGAGTGGGGTGCTGAGGCCTATCGAGTTTGGCAACAGGCATCTCTACCGGGAGGAAGATCTGCAGGATGCTATCCGACGCAGTATCAATAAAGGGCTTTTATAGGCCCTTTTCTTTTATGTATACTTTTACTTTTCGCTTGATTTTATAACTGTCAGTACATGCTTTTGTAGGTTATTCTCTGGGAATGGCAGGGGGATGCTGTGCTATTCCTTTGCCTGTTCTCTGCTTATTGGTTGCCTATCCGTTCCTTATTGGTTGCCTGTTCTTTGCCTTAGAGGCATAGAATACGCCAGGGGAAAGGCCTTGTGCAAGGAATAATGTGCCTTGACGGTCGTTCTGAGCTGTTCTGTCGATACACCGTCTGGCGCCATATGGCGTAGGCTATGGTCAAATGGTGTCAAATGGCGTCATTCTACGTTTTTCTGCTTAGTCCTGGGCTAGATTTGTACCAATGATATCGATATCCGTGGCTGCCTGCAGCGCCACAGTAAAAAGTAAATAAGAATATCATGGCGAGATTTTTAAAAGGAATCACAGGTGCCTACACGGGTAAAGTAGGTAATGTGGTCGGAAGTTCATGGCGGGGCATTGATTATATCCGCTCGCTTCCCAAGAAGAGTTCAAAACCAGCATCGGAAGACCAGATCATCCAACGGACGCGTTTCCGGATGGCTACCAATTTTCTTAAGTCTATCAAGGATATCCTAAAGATTGGCTTTTCGGATAGTAAACAGCGTGGTCGACTGGGGTATAATGTGGCCTTTCAGCATTTTATTGGCAATGCAATCCAGGGGACTTATCCGGCACTGACGGTGGATTATTCGGTGGTGCGTATTGCCAGTGGTAGCCTGGCTCCACTAATGGGATTGACTATGGAAGAATCAGCTCCACAACAGTTGACGATCAACTGGGAGTCGCAGGTCAATCGATTCAATGCCTTTGCAGATGATGAGGTGGTGGTGCTGCTGTACAATGTGGATGAAAACTTCTTCTCGGTATATGAAGGGGTGACACGTGCAGATGCAACGCTGGAAATCACACTGCCGGCGAGTTATGTGAGCAAGACGATCGTGGGCTGGAGCTTCAATATCCACCGCGATGGAGTTGCTACTTCCAGCAGTCAATATCTAGGAGAGATTGAAGTGAGTTAGCGAACCAAATTGACCGCGTAAGCTGGAACCTTTTCTTGCGAAAATTTCCTAGGCTTACGCTGGTCAAATTTGATTCTTGGTATGAAATAGAAATGAAAAATCAATACACCCTACATCTCCAACGGAAATATGGAGAGCGGGGAACTAATGGAACAATTACATTCAAAGGCGAGCATATCTGTCATACGATCGAATTGCCCTGGCGCAACAATATGCAGCGCCTGAGCTGTATCCCTACGGGACGTTATAAGCTCGTAAAACGTACGTATACCAAACATGGCGAGCAGATCGGTATTCCTAATGTACTGGGACGCGAAGCGATCCTGATCCATGCAGCCAATGATGCTTCGCGCGAACTGCTGGGCTGTATAGCCCCAGTAACCAAGCTGACCGGTGAAGGTACCGGTACCGAAAGCCGTAAGGCACTTGGCGAGCTGAAAGCACTGGTATACGGACTGTGGGATATGGGAGGGGAGGTATTTATAGTTATTAAGTGATTGAGTTATCTAGTTAACAAGTTATCGAGTTAACTAGTGAGGATGCGTAGTGAAACGAAGTCCTGACAATGTCGGGAATAACAACAAAGAAATGCACAAAATCATCAAAAAAATAAGCCAGGCGGTACAGGTGTTGCTGCTGGCTCCGGTCAAGCTACCGGGAAAGGCGCTGAATATTATAAAATATGTGGCTGTGGGGTTGGGCGTGTTGGAGGCAATGACGAGCGAGAAGGAGAAGGAGGGAAACGAATAGACAAAGCAGGTCACTGCGAGCGTAGCGAAGCAGTCTGTTTTAAAGTTTAAGATTGCTTTGTCGTTACACTCCGCGCAATGACGGAGAGATTATATACGTCACTGCGAGCGTAGGGGTGCTTGTCCCGAATTTACTTCGGGAAAGCAGTCTGTTTCAAGAATAGTGAGGAAAATTATCAAGTGAACAAGTCGTAAAACTCGATAACAGGCGTAGTGAAACCAAGTCCCGACATCGTCGGGAATAACACGATAACTTGATAACACGATAACCTGATAACAACAAAAACAATGAAAACAAACCAAATACGTGCAGGTACGCTGGGGGGTACGCTGTGCAGTGTCTGGGCATCGATCACACTAGGTGATGTGCTACAGACTGTAGTTATGGCAGCATTGGGTACTTTGGTAAGCTATACCTTATCACAACTGCTGCAAAAGCGGAGGAAAAGTCAGTAAACAAAAAAGCGATTCAGTGATGAATCGCTTTTAGTACCCAGCGCCGGAGTCGAACCGGCACATCCGAAGATATTGGTGTTTGAGACCAACGCGTCTACCAATTCCGCCAGCTGGGCAAGCTGTTGTTTTATTGTTGACGATGCAAATATAGGTGTATTCCTTAAATTAGCAAAGAAAAATAGCCGTTTTTTTCAAAGTGGCTGATTATGAAATAGAAAAATTGATATACAAAATTTAAATTTGTGTAGCTTCAAAGTATTTAAGGTCACACAAGTGATTTGACGCGCTTTCTCAAGTTCATTTTATATTAGAAATGTAGCGAAAAATAGCTTTATTACCCATTCAAATAGCGCTAAAGAAGCCTAATTACCAATATTGAAATCCTTATTAAGAGAAAAAGAGGTATAAGATATTAATCTTAAACCTCTTTTAATTTCAGTCGTTTTTGCCCAGTAAAACAACTCGGTTTATTTGTTTAAATTGGGGAATTTAATGTTTATGCTGGTGCTTAATTAATTTTAGCATTTATATAATGATTTGTGAAGTAACGCAGTTTTTGTTAAAGTGGTGCCAATTCTTAAAAGCTTAAATCAAAAAATTTTCGAATATATCCCAGGAAAAATTCTGTCTCGCAAAAGGAAACGGTTTATACAGATATAAATAAAATCTGTTTGCGTGCTCTTTATAAAAACTCTCGAAAACGTGAGGTTGCTGTACATCTGTGGGGGTAGAATTCTTTAAATAATTGAAGTAAAGGATTCCCCTGTACTTTGGGAGCGCAGGGGAATTAAGGCGATTGTAATTAAAATATAGAAGTTTAGATCTAGCGAGGTGTAGTATCCCTTAACTGTTTTATATGATTGTGCGCTTTGAATTGTTCACTAGCTTGGCTCTGTAATACGACTAATAAATCCATTGGAAGATGAGCTGATTCCTTCATCGCCTCATTATATACTTTTATAAACTCGTCTTCGCCACGTTCACAGCTCTCTAAAATTGCATGTGTGGTAAATGGGTCAACAGCAGATTTAAAAGACATCCAAGCTCTAAATAATTTACCTGACGTTCGAGTCTTATCGGTAGGTGTTTCCCCGTGTTGTACCACGAAAGGAGTAATTTCAGCATTGAATTTAATAGATTGGTCTCTATAACCTCCAAATAATGCTTTTAATCCTAAATTTTCATCTTTAGGTAATAATGTTATAGCCTTATCATAGCCTTCTATTCGATCATTATTAATCTCTATTAAATTATTTAAAAATTCTCCTAGATTATTTTGCATGTTATCCATAAATAATAGTGTTTTAACCAATGAACACAATATCAGTGAAAAGGTTCGATAGGTAATATGATTTAATTGTCGGGAAAGGTTACTACAATAGTTGTGCTAGTATCAATTCGGCTCTCAATATCAATTGTTCCACCCAGCATTTTAACTAATTGATTTACGAGGGCTAGACCTATCCCTGCCCCCAAGTACCCTAATGCATTTTTTCCTTTATAAAATGTATTTTTAACAATATGTAATTCACTTTCTGGTATTCCAATTCCATTATCAATGATTTTGTATACAACCATTTTCTTCTGCCTATAGCTAGATAAGGAGATGCGTGCATTACCTTTGGCCGCACTAAATTTAACAGCGTTATCGATAAGATTCGAAAAGATTTGTATTAATGTAGCTTTTTCTCCATATATGGGGATAAGGTCAAACATTTCAAGCTCACAGGAAGGATTGTTATTTCGCTTTTTACTTTCTTCAAACAGTTTCGGAATTAGCGGGTGTATTGCAATTTCTTCTTTTTCGAAAATAACATGTTTGGAGCGCATGAATGATACCGTTTTGTTTATTAAACTTTCTATACTTTCCAAACCGTCAGCTATATTACTTATGCATAGTTTCTGAACATCTTGAGGCATTTCTAATTTTCGCTGTAATAGCTGTGTACTCAATATAGCCGCTGATAATGGGTTTTTTAAATCATGAGAGATTGTATGGGTGATCATTTCAAGTTCATTATTCGCAGTGATCAACATTTCTTTTGTTTGTTTTTCGTATTTTGTTCTTGCGATTATTGCTTTAGTTATCATCTTATCAAGGCTTCTGATAAAAGACAGGTCTTCATCATTCCAAAAAGCCGATGTATCTACTATTTCGGTCTCTATCAGTTGCAAATTCCCTTCGTTATTTCCCTGCTCGTCTTCTTCTTGCGAATCGCAAACCTCCATCAGTGAAGTTTTGCTTTCATCTCTAAACCAGATTATCCAATGATCTTTTTCTCCACCTACCTGCAAAGCTGCTACTCCTGCAATAGGTAAGGGAGCCGTAAATTCATGTTTTCTTTTCAACCTGAAATTGTTGTCTTTAAAAATTTTTTTATTTACCTGTTTGATGGTATCCAAGATCTTATTGATTTGTAAATTAGAAGGTGTGTTTTCAAACTTATGGATCACACCATGATGATAAATAGCGACTCCATCTGCTTTCGCCAAATTAGCGATGTCGTCAATATGTTGTACTAAACAATAATTCAAAGATCGCCCATTATATAGGTTATCGTCAAATTGCCTTTTTGTCTCTTGAATAATTTTATCAAATTCAATTCCTTTCTTTTGTAATATCTCCTCATGACGTACAGAAGCATTCTGTACCAATAATTGGCAAAGAAGTCTTTTTTGATAATCAATTTTTTTTAACGTCTGATTTATACATACCACTAATCCCCACAGATATTTATTTATAAGGATAGGAATAGTTAAAGTTGATTTTGCAGAAATTAAGTTAGAAAATCTTGCCTGTTGAGGTAGTGCTAAATACTCCACCGGAATATTTTGATCTGAGTGTGCACAATATATAATTTGTTGCCGCCTAGCTAGATCTGGGATGTACATTACCTCATTTTTTGAAAAATACGCGTATAAATCCTCCGATATAAAGCTTTTCGAAAATAATTTGTCCACATAGGCAAATTCACGATCGCTAGTCGCTATCACTCTACTCGTCTTATCTTCCATGATTTGTGCTACAAGTACATTGTCAGCCTCGGTCACGCCAAGTATGTTTTCTAAGAGTTTGCACCAAATAGAAGACGACGTCTCGTTATCAATAGGTGTAAAATCATTCATTTCCGAAGAAAAAATGATGTCCGATACTTTTTCTTCTATCCAGATAAATAGTTGATTTGCTTCTTTGTGAATATGTAAATAATACGAGATGTCTTCCTCTTTCACTACAGATGTCCTTCCACTATCACAAATTTTTGAAGGGTCACTTAGCAGTGAAGATAATTCATGTGGTAAGGTAAAACGATTCTCAAGGAAAAGTTCAAGATCAGTACCTATAATAAGTTTCGCATCTATTCCAGGTGGAAGTAAATTTTCGCTAATAGCTATTATTTTTTTAAAAGAATCAGTTATTAAAAACTGACCATTAGCGTTCATCGTTGAAGGATAAACAGAAAGTAAATTCTTGGATTTTTTTTGAGCCATGTAAAGCGAGTATAAAACTATGTAAGGTAAATGTATTCCTTCACAACTCCAAATTGCCCGAATTGTAAAGTCGTAAGACTTATAGCATTGTCCACCTGCATAGAACAAAGTTAACAATCAATTGTTTACTGTAAAAATTGAAAAAGATGGAAAATAAAAATATGATATATACGATCGGGCACTCCACACACATCTATATGGATTTTGTTAATTTATTAAAGCCGTACGGTGTTGAATTGGTGGTAGATATTCGGCGGTTTCCCGGTTCAAGAAAATTTCCTATATATAATAAACAAAATTTAGAAATCAATCTTCCAAAAGAAAATATACAATATATACACATGAAAGAATTGGGAGGTAGACGAAAGGTTCAATCAAATTCATTAAATCAAGTTTGGGGTAATAAATCGTTTCAAGGTTATGCAGATTATATGTTGACGGAAGAATTTCACCAAGGGATTAACCTTTTGAAAAGAGAAGCAATGAAAAAGACAACTGCATTTATGTGCTCCGAAGCGCTATGGTGGCGATGCCATCGCGCCATGGTATCTGATTATCTAAAAGCGGAAGATTGGAAGGTACTTCATATTATGTCTACGGGTAAGATTGTTCTACATCCTTATACGGCGCCTGCTACAATAGAAAATAATAGACTTATCTACAAATGATATTGTTATTATTGTAATTTTAATCGTGTTTGTTTGGTGAACCTACTCCCCAACATTTTAGCTGGGGAGAGGTTTATATTTTTAGTTAGGCAAATTGACGCTGCAACTGCTTACGAATTGTAAAGATCTTAGATTTTATAGTACCTTCAGGCATACAATACATATCCGAAAGCTCACGGTACTTGTAACCTTTAATATACGTATTAAAAATCTCTTGGTTTTCATCAGACATACACCCCAATGCTTTATTGATATCTTTTAATATCAACTGCCTCTCCACCGTGTTTTCTGTGAAGGGTTCATGACTTCCCAAATTTTGATATTCTGTTGCCTTCTGGTTTTCGTATATAAACTTATATTTTTTTGTTCGGTACTGATTGATGTATATGTTTTTCATAATAACAAACAACCAAGGAATTATCTGAGGGTTATTAAAAAACTGATCAACATATTTTAAAGCCCTTAGCAATGTTTCCGGTATCAGATCCTGTATATCCTCAGGGTCACTGGTAAATTTATAAGCAAGATTTTTTAATACGGATCTGTATTCTAGCAATTGTACGTTCAAGTCTTTATTTGTCATCTCCAAGGTGTTAAGCTTTTAATCATTGATAAACAAATAACATGCGATTTATCGCATTAATCAGTATTACAGGTATTCTCACCGATAAAAAGGTAACTAAAACTTAATAAGGGATAATTGTTCTTAGGCATTGTAGGTATTAATAGTTTTAAGTAGTATAAATACGGTGGCACTATTTTTTAACGCTCAGTTTAAAGGCCTGTAAAGAATTAGGGTTAAAAAATACCCATACCGTAAGCAACCAATTGTTCTTATAACTGTTAACAGTATACACATCTTATGTATACCTTACAAAATCATTTGTTTTGAACAGAATTGGACGAATAGCTTTAAAAACTTTAATGTGGATAGTAGGCATCCTTATAGGTCTGCTGGTTTTATTAATTTTAGTCATCAGGATCCCAACTGTGCAAAATTATGTTGTTGGAAAAGTAACTGGCTATCTCGAGCAAAAAATTGGAACCCCCGTAGACATCGGCAACGTTTATATTACTTTTCCAAAAAAGTTGCTTCTTCAGAATATCTATATTGAAGATCAAACTAAAGATACCTTAATAGCAGGAGAGAAATTACTAGTTGACATTAATATGTTCAAACTCCTTAAAAATACAGTAGAGATAGAGGAAATTGAGTTAAAAGGGATCACTACAAAAATCAAACGCTCCCTTCCAGACAGTACCTTCAATTTTGATTATATCATACAGGCTTTTAATTCGGAGAAAGAGAGTTCTGCCTCTGCGGACACGACCTCAGCACTTGTATTTGATATCGACAAAGTTTCTCTTGATAATATACATGCTATTTATGATGACGCCATAATCGATACCCGCGCTGAGTTGCGCTTGAAACATTTTGATACCAACCTTAAACGCTTTGATTTAACGGACAATATGGCTTTCACCATTCCTAAGATCAAGGTAGAAGGCTTTACAGCGTTGATAAACCAATGGCAACCGGCCCAAGTTTCTGATGCCCCTGCAGCAAGTCACTTTGGGGTAATTGATCGTAGTGTTGAGACGGCCTCGATGCTTCCGGATATTGATATCTCCAACATAGACCTCGCCGATATAAGTTTAAATTATCAAAATACCGCGACAGGACTAAAGACAACATTTGACCTCAATAAATTTTCCACAGATATAAAATCAATAGATCTCAATAAGTCTATTGTTGAATTAGGGGAACTGAGGGTCGACCGTGCCGAAGTCGATATTATTATTGATAAAATATCCACTCCAAAGGCGCAGTCTGCTCCAGTCGATACATCTTCAGCAAACTGGACTGTATCGGCCTCTAAGGTACTTATAAACGGTACGAATTTAGGATTTAAAGATAACGGAAAAGCTCCATTACAGCAAGGCTTTGATTATGCCAATATTACCATAACCGAGCTAACAAGTCAGTTAGATGATTTTTATTACAGCGCTGATTCCATTTCTGGATCGTTACATAATCTTTCGGCAAAGGAACATTCCGGACTAAATTTATTAAAAGCAAGAGCTAATTTTGTGTATAGCAATACAAAGACAGAGCTTACTGATTTATTGCTGCAGACACCAAAAACAATTATTCGGGATCACATTAAGATAACCTATCCCACATTAAATGCATTAACTCAAAATCCCAACAAAGTAAATGTAAATGTTAACCTTACGCAGTCCAACATTTACGTGGGTGATGCACTTCTTTTTGCCCCATTTTTAGCAAGCGAACCGTCCCTACGTCCGCTATTGACGCAATCATTTTATATTGATGGAGCAGTTAATGGCAATTTGTCCAATCTACAAATTCCACGTCTAGAAGTGAAAACAGCTTCACGTACGCATCTCATTGCAAAGGCTACTATCAAGGGGCTGCCAGACTTAAAAAAATCATATATCGATCTGCAATTAAATAAGTTCACTACAGGCCGCAAAGATATTCAACAGTTAGTATCTCGGACATTATTGCCACCAAATATAAAGTTTCCAGAATCTATCCGATTAAATGGATTCTTTAAGGGCGGCTTAAAAGGGTTTGCTACTAGGTTGAATTTAGGGACAGAGCTAGGAAATGCATTGGTTAGCGGCAACCTTAAAATAGAGAAAGATACCTTCTATAACGCCCGCATAAAGATTGATGGGTTAGATATAGGAAATATTTTAAAACAAGATTCGACTTTAGGCAAGCTTTCGGCAGATGCAGATGTCTCTGGCGTGGGGTTGGATCCACGCAAGATGAAAACAAAAATAGCAGCGACCATTCATAGTATGAATTTTAAAGGTTACAATTATCAGGATGTCACTTCTGAAGTTTTAGCGAGCCAGGGGGTAATTAAAGGATGGTTGAATAGCCCCGATCCGAATGTGCGTCTAAAACTTAATTTCAGCGCCAATTTAAGTACGAGGTATCCTAGTGTTAAAGCGAATCTAAAGGTAGATAGTGTTAACCTGCAACACCTCCGTCTTGTCGCAGACGATATACGATACCGCGGTCAGCTACAGGCTGATTTTGATACTGCAGATCCAGACTATTTAAACGGAACAGCACTTATTTCAGGCTCCTACCTGGTTAATAAGAATACTCGCTATGCTCTGGATAGTATATTACTTACCGCAAAGTCGGATAAAGAGCAAAAACTGATGACCTTAAAATCAGATATAGTGAAAGCGCATTTGGTGGGTAATTATAAGCTAACCGAATTAGGCAAGTCGTTCCAGCAGATCATTAGCAGTTTCTATAATAACGGGCAATCGATATCACAAAACCCGTTAGCCATAACACCACAGCAGTTTGAATTTAGTGCCAAGCTCTCACCAACCCCTTTGATAAAGAGCTTTCTTCCTAAACTGACCGATATGCATACAGTTACCCTAGATGGAACATTCAACAGCAGAGACCATAACATGCAGGTTGAGTTAAATGTTCCTCTTGTACGGTATGACAATATGCTTATTGAACGATTGGGAGTTGAGATAACAACTGCTGACAGTGCTTTATATTATTCGGCGACTGTTCAAAATACTCAAATTTCTAGCTTTCAACTTAATAATACCTTGCTATCAGGTCGGCTCAAGCAGAATCAGGCCGATATTAAATTATGGATTAAAGACAAAGCAGATAGCCTTCAATATGCGCTAGCTAGTGCCGTGCAAATTGTTCCTGATGCATATGATATACAACTAATGCCAGACAGCTTGGTTTTAAATTATGAGACATGGACTGTAGCTCCTTCCAATCATATTCGCTTCTCTAAAGCAGGCCTTTATGCAAATGATTTTAATATAATAAATCAGGCACAGGAGCTCAGCATACAATCGACCGATTCTAGCTCCAACTCCCCATTGAATGTTAGCTTTTTTAACTTTAAGTTACCGACACTTACCCGGATAGTTACAGCCGATTCTTTGGGCATCGAAGGAACTATCAATGGCAAAGCTACTATTTCCCAGCTACTGGGGAATCCTACCGTAGTTGCAGACCTTCATATTGAGCAGTTTACTTTTGCAAAGCAGCCCGTAGGCGACATTAGCTTCAAAGTAAATAACGAACAACAAAATATATACGCCCTCGATTTAAATGTAACAGGTCAAGACAATGACGTGCAATTATCCGGGACTTATTTTGTGAACCCAACAGGTGAATCTCAGATAGATGCCGAACTGAAGTTACAGCCATTGACCATACGCACCCTCCAAGCATTTTCCATGGGAGCTTTAGGTCAGTCTGAGGGCGAACTAACCAGCAATTTAAAAATTAATGGCACACCTAATTCCCCTAAGCTAAATGGAGAAATAGCGTTTGAAGACGTTAAGTTAAATGTCGCCATGTTAAATGCCGATTTTAGTTTTGATAAGCAGATTATACGTTTTGCAAAAGACGCGGTCTACTTTGACAATTTTAAGATAAATGACGCAAAGGGGCATCCTGCTATTATAGAGGGTAAGATAGGCACCAGCTCCTTTAAGGATTTGGATTTCGGACTTCAGCTTCGTTTGGACGATTTCGAAGCCGTTAACTCTACTCGCGAGGATAATGACCTATTTTTTGGTAAGCTATATCTGAGCTGTGATCTTAATCTCACCGGAAATATGAACCTTCCGCGTCTTGATGGAAATATACGGGTAGAAGATAGTACAGACTTTTCTTTAGCTATACCCAATAAGAATCCGGGAGTAGTAGAGCGCGAGGGAGTAGTCGACTTCGTAGACAGGCGCGACACGTTATTTGCGCAAAATATGGCGCGTTTAGATTCCCTGACAACTTTAGATCAATTAGCCGGGCTTGACATCGCTATAAATCTTTCTACAGACCCCGCGGCAAAGTTTAATATTATACTAGACGAAGGCACACAAGACGCTCTCCATATTCAGGGTGTGGCCGAAATAAATGCTTCGATAGATGCGAGCAACAAGATAAGCCTCGCAGGTACTTACAGTGTGGAGCAAGGTTCCTATACCTTTTCCCTGGGGCCTATTTCCCGCCCATTTACTTTCCAAAAAGGAAGCACTATTACATTCAACGGGGATCCCTTAGATGGTAATCTGGATATAACGGCTATATATACCAATAAATTTCCAACGTTGGAATTGGTGCAGCCCCAAATAGGATCAGAAAATCCTAATCTATACAAACAACGGTTACCTTTCGATGTCAAGCTTATACTGTCTGGCGAGTTATTGAAACCTGAAATAGCTTTTGATATCGACATGAACGAAGAGCAAGCAGTAGCATCACAAGATGTGGTCAGCAAAGTAAATATCGCGCTGTCAAGTTTGAAAGAAGATCCATCAGAGTTAAACAAACAAGTTTTTGCGCTTATAGCCTTGGGTCGGTTTATGTCAGCCAATCCTTTTGAAAGCCTTTCGGGCGGGGGCGGAGTTGAAGGAATAGCACGGAGTACCGTAAGTTCTTTTTTGACCAGCCAGCTGAATAATTTAGCATCAGATTTGATTAAAGGCGTAGAATTAGACTTCAATCTCCAATCCGAGGAAGACTATCTAACAGGAAATGCGCAAACTCGTACCGACTTGAATGTGGGGGTATCCAAGTTGCTTTTCGACAACCGTCTTAAAGTTACAATAGGCTCCAATTTCGAGGTAGAAGGTAATTCCAGACCAGGAGAAAAATCAACAAATATTGCGGGAGATATCGCGCTTGATTATCAGCTATCCAGTGACTGGCGCTATATTGCACGTGTCTATCGTAAAAACCAATATCAAGCCACCTTGCAGGGGCAATTTATCGAGACAGGCATAGGTTTCATAATGAACAGGGATTACAATTATTTCAGACAATTATTTACCCGGTCCAAAGCAAAAAATATTTATAATACCGATAAACGGAGCTTTAAACGCCGTTTTGATGTAAAACGTATGGAAACAGATTCAGTTTATAGGGATAGTGTGCGTAAGCTTTTACGGGATAGTGTCGAGCGAAAAGGCGACGATAATAGAGAGCCTCTGGGCAGTAATAAATTATCACAACTGAACGTCACTTCCAAGAGCAATAGGGAGGGTGCTCAAGACACGCTGTATACCCCTAAAAAATCGCTAATAAGAGAAGAAGAATTAAATAGGAGATAAATGACCATGACCAAAAAACTTTATAAACTATTTTATTATCTGACCGTATTTATAATATTGGGTGCTTGCAATCCCACAAGATATCTTACCGAAAATGAAAAACTATTCAATACAGGTAAGGTATACGTTCAACAGGATAGTTTTCCGAAAGATCGGAAGGAGGCTTTTGAAGCCCATCTCCAAGAGTTGATTCGGCCCAAACCCAATAAAAAGATTTTGGGTATACGCTATAAATTATGGTTCTGGAATATGGGCGGCGGCCCAGATAGTACTAATAGCGCAATTAAGAAATGGTTAAAGAGAAGGGGAGAAGAGCCGGTTTTATTACAGGATGTTAATTTGGAATACAACGAAAATTTGCTGCGTAATCGTATGGAAAATCTAGGTTTTTTCAACGCTTACGTAACTTCGGATAAGATCGTGAAAGGCAAATATGCAGACGTACATTTTAATGCTTTTCCTGGTAAAGTATATCGTATTTCTAAAGTGGATTTTGAGGTTGATTCACAGCGTATCGGTCAAGATATCATCTCTGCTAAAGAAAACACATTATTGAAAACGGGAAATAATTATAACCTCGATGTTATTCTTAAGGAGCGGGAGCGTATAGATGACGATCTGAAAAATAAAGGATATTACTATTTCTCCCCCGATAATATATTAGTCGAAGTCGATAGTAACAGGCAAAATCAAAAAGTAGATATGTATGTCACTATCAAGCCCGAGACTACCGATAAGGCCCTATCACCTCAGCGCATTGGTAATATATTTGTTTACCCCAATTATACAGGCGCGGGCGGAAGGGCAGATAGGAGATTAGACAGTGTTAGCTCACCCTACATAGACGGTTTACACTTTATCGACCCTCAAAATACATATCGGAAATCTATTCTGGCCAATCATATCTTCTTTAAAAAAGGAAATCTTTACACACGCGAAGATCACAATATGACCCTACGCCACCTGGTCAATCTAAATACATTCAAGTTTGTTAAAAATAACTTTGTAGATAGTAAAGATACTGCAAACCGCTTGGATGTTTATTATTATTTAACTCCTCTGCCTCGTAAGTCGTTACGTTTCGAGTTATTGGGAAAAACCGCCTCAGTCTACAACGGCACGGAAGCAAATATAAATTGGACATTGCGTAATGCCTTCAAAGGATTTGAAACACTGACACTCTCTGTTTTTGGAGGTTATGAGGCACAGACCGGGGGAAATATAGCGCTCAACTCAAATTATATTCGATATGGAGCTGAGATAGGCATCAGTTGGCCCCGCCTATTATCACCTTACAAATGGGCACCTTCCTTACGTTTTATACCGCGTACGTACGCTAAGGCAGGTTATGAGTTTTTGAATAGACGAAATGCCTATACTTTAAATTCACTGCGTCTCAATTATGGTTATCAATGGAAGGAAAATGAACAGAAGGAACATGACCTTGCACTCGCGGAGATTATATATGTGAGGCCTAGTAATATTTCGGACACATACCGCGCCCAGATGGATACGGTGCCTACGTTACAGCATGTGGTAGACCGACAGTTTTCTTTTGGACCCAATTATACATACACCTTTACCAATACCATGTTGGAGAGCCGTAAACATACCTTTTATCTCAAGACCGGCGTCAATACATCAGGCAATGTACTTGGGCTGATGCAGGGAGCTGATTTTAAAGATGGTAATATCAAACGACTATTTGGCACCGCCTATGCGCAGTTCCTTAAGGCAGAGATTGATTTCAGACATTATATGAAATTTTCGCCGAAATCGCAACTTGCTTCACGCATTATGATTGGTACCAGTTATTCTTATGGAAATTCTAGATCACTCCCTTATTTAAAGCAATATTTTACGGGCGGTCCCAATGGCTTGCGTGCTTTCCGCGCACGCTCCATTGGTCCGGGGTCTGCCGTACCACAAAATTTAGGCAGTGACAATTTTTTTGCAGATCAGACAGGCGATTATAAATTAGAAATAAATACAGAATATAGAGCGCCGATCTCCGGCATGTTTCATTGGGCAGCTTTTGTAGATGCAGGCAATGTATGGTTACAGCGTGAGGACGAAGATAAATTGGGCGGGGAGATTAGCAAAAATTTTTATAAAGAATTAGCTGTGGGGGCTGGGCTAGGTTTACGGCTAGATCTGAATTTCTTATTGGTCCGCCTGGATGTCGCCACGCCATTACGTGTTCCGTATCGTGAACAAGGTGATCGATGGGTATTTAAATATATGGAAATAAGAAATTCAGAATGGCGAAAAGACAATTTAATTTTTAATCTTGCAATAGGATATCCTTTTTAGGTTTATCCTTACCGAGAAAGAGATTGAGACTATTTTTCAGCTATAATATAATTTAGAGCTGGCGCTGATTTAGATTTTAATATATTAGCGTAGCTGTAAAAAATGGAGAGAAAACATGGAGTTACATAGGGATCAGGACATACTTCGCAACACTATAGACAGCTCTTTGGATATGATCCAGGTGTTTAGGGCAGTGCGGAATGATAAAGATGAAATAGTGGATTTCATATGGATCTTAAATAATAAAACTTCAGAGAAGAAGTTTGGTGATGTTATTGGCAAAAGCCTACTTACATTGAACCCGGGAGTGGTAGATACTGGGATCTTTGAAACTTTCAAAAAGGTAGTCGAAACAGGTCAGCCTGATGAGAGTATTCGACATTATGTCCATGAACAATTTAACGGGTGGTTCCAACAATCATCTGTCAAACAGGGAGATGGGGTAGCGACTACCACACGAGACATCACCGCATACAAAAAAGGAATAGAAATGCGGATATCAGCTGCACGTGCTGCAGAAAGACGGATTCGTAAATTAGAAGCGGAGCAGCAACGGGAGATTTTCAGGGTATCGTTAAGCACTTTAGAAGAAGAACGTAGGCAGATTTCCGAGCGACTTCACAACGGTATTGGCCAGATCCTTTACGGAATTAAAATAAGTATGTCAGCGCTTCATTACGGTTTAGATGAAAGTGTTTTTAAAAACGCGAAGTCATATACCGACAAGCTTTTAAAGGATGCTATCGACGAAACGCGTCGAATTTCCCACGAACTTATGCCCATTAACTTGGAACAATTCGGACTTAAATCTGCGATTGAAGAAATTTGTGTCGAATTGTCAGGTAGCACGACGTTCAAATTTAATATTAAAGGTCCATACAAAAATATCGAGAATTACTTACAGCTTGCTGTCTATCGTACAGTTCAGGAATTAATGCTCAATGTTATTGAGCACGCGCATGCTACACATTGTAGTATTAATGTGGAAGTTAATCGAACAGAGATTCTAATCGCTATAAGTGATGATGGACGCGGAATAAATATTTTACAAACACAGAAGGCAGACTTAGGATTGACAAGCATCCTTAGCAACATCAAATTACTAAATGGCGATGTTCATATTAATGCAGCACCTAGGGGCGGAGCTGTCGTTAACATTACGATTCCACGAAGTGAAAGTATAATTGTTTAATCTTTAGCCAAGTCAAACTTCGCTTTTCCTTCTGTGTCATTTAATGTACTTTCAGAATTGACAAAAATCACTGTCTCTTTATTATTAAATCTAAAAGAGACAGTAGAGTTTTAGCGCATATTTTTTAACGGTATTTGCTTTTCCAATTTCACGGATTCCATTTTTGTGGAGTCATTCAATACATTCTTAAACCACTCTTCAGACTTTTCTGTTCCAGACTTTTGCATGAGCAATTTACCCAGTTCGATTACATCGTCGTTGGCCATCCGAACCGAACCGTGCGATTCTGCATTACCCAAAGATTGGATATCTTTTGTACCATGTATAGTATAGGGCATTTGGTATACAATACGTGCCCGGCCCATAGGATTACCATTCTCTCCCGGTTTTTTGTAGCTTTCGGATTTTGCCCAATCGCTTTCCGGGGGTGTCCAGTCTGGATTCCAATCGATCTGATGAATCTGAAAATCACCCTCTGGAGTAGGATGTCCTTCTTTACCAACCGCTATAGAAAATTTTTTCAGCGTATCGGCACCCTCTAGCACATATAGTTTTCTTTGCGAGATACTAATAAGAACATGCGTACTGTCCTTCGATGTTTTTTCTTCACTACTGACTTCCTTCTTAGCGGATTTTTCCCCGCAGGATGCACTTAGGATGGCAAGGGCAAGAATGAAAAATTTGCTTGTTGTTTTAATCATATGATAATTTATTTGTTTAAGTAATCTTTATTAAAAGTATCGGGTAATCCATCGTATTATCAATCACCGTTTTCTATATTTTATTTTTTTGTCACTACCTATTAGATATCCTATAGGTTGTAATGCTGGCACACGGTCGCATACTATCTTCATTATGCCTGCACAGGGAATAGCTATTACCATACCGGGTATGCCCCATATCAACTCAGCTATGACCAAAGACAAAATAGTAAACAGCGCATTTATATTCACTTCGTCCCCTACAATAAGAGGTTCTAATAGATAAGTTTGCACAAATTGTACGAATGCATATATACCTATCACGCCCACGATAATTCCCGTTTCTCCCCCTTGTGCCATTACTCCCAGCAGCGTAATGGCCGTGCCTGTCAGGTTACCTATAAACGGGATTAACTCTAACAATCCACATATAATTGCAAAAAAGAAAGCATTTTCCACACCTATTGCTGTAAAACCGATTCCGTATAGGATCCATAGGGTTAATATCATCTTTGCAAGACCGATAACATAGCTCGCTGCTACCGTACTTGCCGAGTCTACGATTTCCAACGTGCGTTTTGGATTGTCTGATTTTGTACTTTTAAGCAAAAATGCCTTTATTCGCGAGCGATAGAACAGAAGCAAATAAATATATACCAAGACCAATATAAAGTCTACTAGCATTCCAAACAACGTAGAAATTATTGACGTGCTACCTACATCCGTACCGTTTTTCATCTGATCTTCCACGATTG
Source organism: Sphingobacterium paucimobilis HER1398 (assembly GCF_000416985.1). Classification (GTDB taxonomy): domain Bacteria; phylum Bacteroidota; class Bacteroidia; order Sphingobacteriales; family Sphingobacteriaceae; genus Sphingobacterium; species Sphingobacterium paucimobilis. The sequence goes on along the minus strand of NZ_ATDL01000015.1, from coordinate 758,421 downwards.
CTTTTTGTCGCGTTTCGTCAATTCCCACTCTGCTTTCTATCCAGGACTGTACTTTAGAAACCATATCGCCTATGTTTTTTTTCATATCTACTACCTGTTCGGCAAAGCTTTGTAATTGCCAATTCAATAAGAATATAATTCCGGAACAAATTACCAATAGACATGCAATAGCTATCAAAGCACTGGCCCATCGAGGCATTCCTTTCTTTTCAAAAAAAGTGGAAGGGCCTAAAAATAACATCGCTAAAATTCCGGCCATCGCTAGCGGTGCCAATACCTCTTTCCCAAAGTATAAAATTGTTATAGACAGCACAGTGAGCAGAATGATCTGTGTCCCTTTAAAAAGTGAATTAGTCATATTTTTTGTTCAATTTTTCAAATTTCTATTGCCTTTTATAAAAGAACTTATTGTTCTAACTTAAAACAGCAATATCTCTTTTAAGTTCATCTCGATTTTCGAATAATAGAAGCTAATGGGATCATCAGGGTGGGGGAGTCAGAGAAGTTTATTCTTTCAATATGTAATAATATATCAGCAATAAGCCGTTTACTAAGAACGAGAATGAATTAGAAATTATGATAGGCCATTCAGATTTCATAATTCCATAAACAACCCAAAGCGCTACGCCTGCCATAAGCACAATAATCATAGTAGGTGACAAAGGTTGCACCTCTTTTTCTTTAATCACTTTTATTAATTGAGGTAACATTGATATAGACGTCAATGCCCCTGCAATTGTTCCGATTACCGTTTCCATCTCTCTTTTTGCTTTATTGTAAATCTATTTAACACTTATTTGCTTGTAGTGCGGGAATGTCCTCCACCTATGCCATTGGACACGATACTTCTCTTCAGAAATCTTAAATAACTAATGAATTACTCTTAAATTAAACAGCTATATTGACCATATGTTCATTATTGACTATTCGAGTGAAAATTCACCCTAAAGGCGGAGGGGATAAGTTTATTATATGTCATATAGAGATTCAGAGTGCCAAAGTACGTTGCGATCTGGCCGAGCGCATGTTTCGGTATTGCGAAAAGATATATGACAAATACCGGATGTCTGTTGCGGCGATAAATATGACTTCAACAGAATAGAAGATTTTAAACTAAATCATTTCCAGGCTGTTATTTGCATATGAAAATATGGATAAAATGGTTGATTGGAGTGGTAGGAACTATTGTGTTGATTCTTGTGATTGGGAGCTGTTACCTTGCTCGCCATTATAAACCTATCATTAAAGAGAAATTAAGTGAAAAGATATATACAGAATCTCAAGGCCAGTATCGTCTTGTTATAGATGATTTGGATGTTAGTATTCTACGCGGGGCTTTAAGATTTACGGGTATACGGCTTATATCAGATACGACGATGTATGCTAAACTTAAAGCGCAGAAGAAAGCATTTGCGACGCGCTTTGACGTTGTTTTGAATACGCTTAAAATTGATGGAGTTAATGTGTGTCGTGTGCTTTTTACCGATAAAGTAAACGTGCAGCATATTGTAATGGATTCGCTACGTGTGCAGTTGGTCAAAGAGGTGCTGCCTTATACCCCAGCGGATACCAGCGGTACCGATCTCTATGCCCAGATTAAGGACACCTTTAAAGAGTTGCGGATTGATATGTTCGAAGTAAAGTCGCTTGATCTAGAAGCTGTTGATAAAAGTGTGAAAGAGCCTGTGCTCCTGAAGAGGGGATATGTAAAACTATCTGATTTTTTGATGGGGTCGGATAGTAAAACAGATACTAGTAGAATCCTTTATTGCAAAAGGATCCAGATGGAGCTGCCCGGATTTACCTATTCCATTGCACATACCCCATATCAATTATCCTTTGACCACTTGAAGCTGGATAGCCGTACCCAGTCGGCCCTGCTGCACAATATTCGATTGGGACCTAAAATCAAAAAAGAACAGTATTTTAAAAATGATAAACAGAATAAAGCGTTGATCGCTCTACAATGGGATACCATCCGTTTAGAAAATTGGGATATGCCCTTGCTGCTAAGGAGGGGGGGATTTTATGCCAAGAAGATATATCTGAATAAAGGGTCGGCAGTCTTTAGGAAAGACCGCCGTTATCAGAAGGATAATGTAAACAAAATCGGAGATGCCCCCCATCAGCTGATTATGAAGCTAAAGCAGCACATTGCTGTGGATACGGTATTCGTGGAGCATTCAATAGTGCAGTATAGACAAATTAATGAGTCGGGTACGGATGAGGGAGTAATATCATTTATAGATACTAGAGGGATAATCGTCAATATGACCAACGATAAGGTACGACTGCATAAAGATGGTTTCATGCGTGCAGATTTAAAGACGATGTTGATGGGTAAAAGCGAGTTGCATGCCGTATTTGGTTTCGATATGCAACGTAATGATGGTGCGCATAGTTATTGCATAGACCGGAGCATGCTGACCCCTTGATTCCGGACTTGTTTAGGTATACCATGATGTTTTAAGCGCTGCTATCGCATGGCATTCCGTCAGATACTGACCCCTCTGTTGTTCAGAACGGCTATATATTCCGGGACATATTGACCCCTCTGGTATTATTGGGACCTCAGTATTCCGGAAGATATTGACCCCTTGCCGGGGTGCTGATTTTGGTTTTACTTTTGGGAAAATGATATTACCCAATGGCCGGAAAAACCAGACCCATGAGTCAGATAAAACAGATGATCAGGCTGCACCAGCAGGGCTATGCCATCAAAGCAATAGCCCGCAGCCTTAGTATAAGCAAGAATACCGTAAAGTCCTACCTCTACAAGATAGGTGAGGCAAAGTTGAACATGAGCGACCTTCTGGCTGTGGAAGATCCCGTGCTGGAAGGCCTGTTGCATTCAGGTAATCCGGCCTATCGCGACCCCAGGTTCGAGGATCTCAAAGAGCGTTTGCCACATCTGGAGAAAGAACTTAAAAGAGTTGGCGTAACGCGTAAACTGCTTTGGGAAGAATACAAAGTATCTTATGCCCAGGGGTATGGTTACTCCCAGTTCTGTTATCACTTTTCACAGCTTAGTGTTTCTGCCCGTTCGGGAACCATGGTAATGCAACATGAACCTGCAGACAAGCTCTATATCGACTTCTCCGGCAAGAAGTTGCATTATATTGATATCGAGACAGGTGAGCTTATTAATTGCGAGGTATTTGTCGCCTGTCTTCCTTATTCCAATTACTGTTATGCAAAAGCTGTTCGCAGCCAAACAATCCCTGATTTTATTGGAGCGCTGAATGATTGCCTGTGGTTCCTGGGCGGAGTTCCCAGGGCACTGGTGCCGGATAATCTAAAGTCGGCCGTAACCAAAAGTGACCGCTATGAACCTGATATCAACAGAAGTATGGAAGATCTGGCCAATCACTACGATACCGTTGTGGTTCCTGCCCGGGCCGGAAAGCCAAGAGACAAAAGTGCTGTTGAGAACCATGTCAAAATCGTCTATACACAGGTGTTCGCCCGATTGCGCAACCGTAGGTTCTTTGACCTGGAATCGCTCAATGAAGCCATTACCTCCTGCGTAGACAAGCTCAACCAGACACGTATGCAGAACCGCAGTTACTGCCGTCAGGAACGCTTTATCAGCAGTGAAAAGCATCTATTGGGCAAACTTCCCGTGGATCGCTTTGAGCTGAAGCACTATGCTGAGCTTAAGGTCGCTGACAACGGTCATATCTACCTGGGCCGAGACCGTCATTCTTATAGTGTGCCCCATATCCACCGCAGAAAGAAAGCGCAGATCGTATACACCGATCGTATGGTCTATATCTTCGTACAGGGCAATCAGGTAGCTGTACACCAGCGCAGCAAGCGTCCAAACTCCTACACAACCAACCCAGAGCATCTAGAATCCAGCCATCGTGAATACATGGATATCAGTCCTGAAAAATATAGGAAGAAAGCTTCCGGGATATCCCATTCGTTCGAGCAGCTTATCCTAGCGATATTCAATCAAAAGGGACGTTATCCGGAACAGCTCTACCGTACCTGTGATGGACTGTTCCGCCTGCAGCGCACTTACCCCATAGCCATGTTCGATAAGGCCTGCAACATTGCTGTAGAAAACAGAATGTTCAGCTCCAGATCGATTGGAAATATGCTGGCCAGCGGTATGGCCGGATGGAATGAACCTCAAGAAAATGAAATGCCGATGCCCGGGCATAGCAATATCAGAGGTGCAGGCTATTATAGTTAAAAAGACCAATAAATGATAAAACAGATATAAAAATGAACATTGAAAAACACCTAAGAATGCTTCGTCTGAATGGTATGGAGCAGCATTGGAAAGTGATGAAAGAGACACGTCAGCACGGCATATTGAGCTTTGAACAAGGCTTTGAAATGCTTTTACAGTCTGAAGTCGATGATCGTGACAGTAAACGATATGACAGGCTGAAAAAGAATGCAGCATTCCGCTATCAGGCATCTATTGAAGAAATCAATATGGATGCTGCCCGAGGTATTGACCACTCGCTTATTACCGATCTTGCAACTGGAGGTTATATAGAAAAAGCCGAACCGATAATCATTACAGGAGCCGCTGGCTGTGGTAAATCTTTTATGGCCTCTGCCTTCGGACTGAAGGCCTGCGCACAGGGCAAGAGAGTAGCTTATTACAATCTGCAGAAGTTGCTGCAACGCTCGAAAATGGCAAGGCTGGAAGGTTCCCTACAGAAGCTCATGGATAGGCTGGCCAAAACAGACCTTCTCATCCTGGATGACTTCGGTATCGTGCGACTGGAACAACAGCAACGGCTGGATCTCATGGAGATCTTTGAGGACAGGCATGGCAGAAAAGCGACCATCATAGCCAGTCAGCTACCCGTGGCAAGTTGGTATGATATAATCGGTGAGGATACCATTGCAGATGCAATACTGGATAGAATTGTCCATGTATCACACAGGATTGAACTTAAAGGAGAAAGTCTAAGAAAAAAAAGGTAATATTGTCAGGTCATTGGTAATGACAACCCTTGAACCAAAATCAGGGGGTCAGTATCCCCGGAATGGGGTCAACATCCCCGGAATATGCAGTTATAAAGGAAGCTTTGCAGCTATGAGAGCTACAGAGTTTAATCAGATACTGACTCCCTTGCTCAACATGAAGATATCTTCGGGTAATATTCGTTCCATAAGTTTTGATATGAAGGGCAATGATAGCGGTAACTGGGGAGATTTTCGTTTTGATTATGATGATTTTAAGATTGAGTTATTAAGCGGTTTGTCAGGAGGCAAGCGGAAGAAGAAGGGAATTGTTTCATTTTTTGTGAATACATTTGTGATAAACGATAGCAATCCAGATGCAAATGGTATTTACCACGTCGGTAAGGTAAATTATAAACGAGTACCTGAATATTCTCACTTTAAGTCGATATGGAAAAGCCTACAGGAGGGTATACAGCAATGTGTCGGAATGTGATGGCTTTTCATCAAGTTTATGTGGGCGGGGCATAAATCATTGTTACAAAAGCAAACCAAAATGGTATCACCAAATATTTAGCTCCATAGCGCAAATGTCTTTCGCGTAAAGTGTTTCTGAGTCCGAAGTTTCTATTTCACGAGTAGTGTGCACTATTTATAGAATTATGAGAAATTTTCAACTTTATGACGTTATAGCCGTTGTATGTTAAAACCATTACGTAATTATAGATGATTGGATTTGTAAAACTGAGTATTCCCATATTATATGAGCTTCGAGATTTAGGATTCAATATCCTTCAGTCAGTGTCAGAAATTGGAAATCCCGATCCCAGTTGGGTACCAGACCACGTAAATTTGGATATTTATATAGATCCTTACGATAGTAAGATATATCATAACAGGATGCCTTTGATAGCGAAGGCAACTAATGGATTTTGATTGCTCGTATTTTCAATAACCTCAAAAATGGCTTTTGCTTCGGTATTGTTTGTTAGTAAATCTTGATATTGTTGAGCAACATCTTATCTTGAAAAATCCATATTACCAATGATTTTTCCTAAATCTATATCTTTGCTAAAAATGCCCATTTTAACAATACCTTCAGTAAAAGGTTTATTGATAACTGTATGGTTGTCGTCCGTTGGTTTGGTTTCGTCTGCCGGGCCACAACTAAACAGCAACAACACCGATACTAGACTACTTAAAATTACTATACTTAAAAAAAAAGCTGCTTCTTGGCCGGAAGAAGCAGCTTTTTGATACTAATTAACTTTTACTAATTCTACCCTGCGGTTTTTAGCTTTATTCTCCTCGGAATTGTTTGCCACCAAAGGTTTTTCAGCACCGAAACCTTTTGCGGTTAATCGAGCTTTGTCAATTCCATTTGTAATCAAAGCATTCATTACAGAATTTGCCCGAGCATCAGATAGCGTTTTATTGTGTGACGCATCGCCTGTATTGTCGGTATGCCCTTCAATAGCAATTTTCAGACTTTTATCGTTTTGCAATGCTTCTGCAATTTGCGTAACCACTTCTTTCCCTTCGGTAGTGATATTTGATTTATCTACATCAAAATTGATATATAAAATCGACTTACCTTTTTCAGTCAAATCCTTTATAATTTCATCAGCCGTTATCTTGGTAATGGTTTGTTGAAAAGCTTCTTCTTGTAATACATTTAATGTTCCTCCCGCATTAGTGGAAGTGAATTGAATATAAACATTCCCTTTTTCCTTGGTACGAATAACATACAATTTCATGTTTTGATCCCAATACCCCATATCTCCAGAAGCACCTTTATTAGGGTCTTGTTTGTTATAACGTTCGTATTCTTCTTTGGTGATTTCGCCATCAAAAACCTTAACCGCTCCGACGGAAAGCAAATAATCCTCCATGCTTTTCTCAAAGTAGCGTTGCGAATATCCTTCGCTACGAACCGCAGAAACATTTGCTTTATACAATTTACCTTCAAAAGGTGTCATTACACCATTTATGGGAAAGAAACAAACATCAAAGTTTTTTAGTATGGCACCTTTTCGAGCTTCTAATCCTTTAGGTAAATTAATAAAAGGAAAATCGCCAATATCGGCAGTAGAGAAAGCGATATCTTCTATATTGAATTCAGCCGAAGAATTAGCTTCTTCTGTTTTGCCTTCGTTTGCTTCGACAGAAGTTTCTACGGCATTAGATTCGTTATTTTCTTGCTGTTTGTTTGCTTGATTACAAGATACAATCAATGCTGATAACGCAAGAATAAGGACTGTTTTTTTCATTTTAATATACTCAGTTTTATTATACAAAAATCTTTTGTTTTTTAGCGGTGAGGATAACTCCTAATATCAAAAAAGTCAAGAATACTGGATAAAGAGTAAAAAAAACAGCGTGAATCGAGATCAATGACAGACCTAATGCTAAAAATATATGAAGGCAGGCTATTACAATCATTCCTACTGTTCCGATGGAAAAAAATGGGTGAAATTTTCTCATTATACTATTACTTGGTTTTGATAGGCTAAAGATAATAATTTAAATTAGAACCTGATTTATTGTTTTGCGCCCTCAAAACGAAAATAAACATCTGTTCCGGATTGTTCATCTGTAGTAACATTAATGTTTTTATTAGAGCCATAAAAATGAAAAATGCCTTCTAAACTACCTGTTAGGGAAACAATATCTTGTGTGTTTTCACCAAAACAAGCACAAGTTTCAACAGTGAAAGTTTTAGGAGTTACATACGAATATTCTTCCCCTGATTTTGCGGTAACTTTTAATTTATTACTTCCTTCTTTTGTAACGATAACAATAGCATCGTACCATTCATATACGCCATATTTATCAGATGTACTTAACTTTCCTTTGTACGTTCCAACGGCAGCATCAATAGTACCTTGTGCTGGTTGTTCACTCCCATTGTCATCATCTTTACTACAGCTTGTGGTTAATGTTCCCAATGTTAATACCGATGCAAGTGCTAAAAGTGCAATTTTTGCGTTTACTTTTTTCATGACTATTTCAATTTTATGATGAAACGCAAATTTCTATAAAAAACGAAGTGCGAACAATCATCGAAAACCTTGATATTGTTTCTAATGGTTTACCATGATTTTTTCTGAAAACAGAAAATGACAGTTCTTTTATTTGGATATTTGCGGTTTAATTATTTAGTGATGTATAGAAACTCTCTGATCATAATAGTTACGCTGTTTTTAGGCAATATGTTACAAGCCCAACAACTGGTTCCTTTAGACGAAGTAGCTTATGTAAAACAAATTAATCGTACCATTGAAAATACGAAAAGTGATAGTGTTCGCTTGTATAATACGCTTTTACTGTCTGAATATTGGGCACAAACAGATAGTTTAAAAAGTAAACAAGCACTTGATAAAATACTATCATCTTCTCAAAAAAACACATTAGCTAAAGGAATTTTAGAATACTATCAAGGTGTTTTCTATGCTAACCAAGGTAGTAAATCACAAGCAAAAACATATTACGAGCAAGCTATAAAAGCTCTTGAAAACGATTCCCACAACATCGTTTTTTTAATTAAATCATGGTATAATTATGCTTATATACAAGTAGAAGACAAAGGATATGATTATATGGTTAAAACGCTTACAGAATATTGTATTCCGTTGAGCGAAAAAAGTAATAATACCGAATTATTAGCGTACAATTATACGCAATTAGGACTTACCTTTATGTCAGTTGGGCAATTTGACAAGGCTGAAGAGTATCATAAAAAAGCCTTAGAACAACTTGATAAAATAAAAAACAAGAATAGTGTACACCTGATTACTTACTTTAATTTGGTGAGCAATTATTGCTACAAACCCGATAGTAAAACAGCTAAGATATATTTAGATCAGGCAAAAGAGCTTCTGAATCCTTTTCCTGAATCACAACATTATCCTAATTATTATTATCAGGAAGCGATGTATTCTACTACTATTCAGGATTTTGATAACGCATTAGCCAGCCTAAGTAAAGGTGCCAAATTAGCCAAAGAGAGCAATCAAACCAAATTATTGCACCTGTTGTATTTTAGAATGTACAATGTGTACTTGATGCAAAAAGATTATCGCAAAGCAAAAGCACAGTTAGAGCATATTTTAGCTGAAAAAGTATTGGCTAAAGAAGCTGTAAATCGCAGAATAACTTATACTCAATTAGCAGTGGTTAACGATGTTTTGGGCGAACATAAAGAAGCCTATCAATGGATGAAAAAAGCAAGTTTGTTAGGTGATAGCTTACAACAAAACAAGTTGTTAGAAAACATGAACGAACTGGAAATTTTGCATCAAACAGCTGATAAACAACAAAAAATAAACGATTTAGAAAAAGAGAAAAAAGCAAATGAATTATTGAGCAAAAACAAGAATCTACGAATTACTATTTTGGTTATTGCTCTTATATTAAGCCTGGTTATTGCTTTTTTAATTTTTATCAATTACAAGAAACAACAAAAGTTAAACAAACAAATCAGTCTGAGTCATGAGCAGGATTTACTTCATATAGAAAATCAACGCAAATACGAAGCAACACAAGCAATATTACAAGGTGAAGAACAGGAACGCCAGCGAATTGCACAGGATTTACACGATAGCATGGGCGGTATGTTAGCAAATATACGAATGACTATTTCATCAAATGATTCGTTTAATAAAGAAAACGTAATTGAAAAATTAGATAAATCTATTGTTGAAATGCGTCGTATTTCCAGGAATCTGATGCCCGAAACACTGAAAAACCTTGGTTTGGAAATCGCTCTTAAAGAATTGTGCGAAGCGATGACACAAAAACAGTTTGCTATTCAGTTCGAAGCCTTTAATTTGTCAGAAAACACTCCGTTTAAAACACAAATGGCGTTGTATCGTATCGCACAGGAAAGCATTAGCAACATTACAAAATACGCTCAGGCAACCAATGTCATTGTACAAATCAGCCAAAATAACAATGTCCTTAATTTAACCATTGAAGATGACGGAATAGGCTTTGATAAATCTGAAATCGTATATGGATTAGGTTTAAAAAATATACAAAATAGAGTTAAATTGATTAACGGAACGGTTGAAATTACTTCGAATAAAGGAGAAGGAACTACCATAAATGTGGAATGTTATGTATGATAAAAATAATATAAAACTTGCCATAGTTGATGACCATCCAATGATTTTAGAAGGATTGAAATCACTATTAGAAAAAGATACTAAACTTCACGTTTTTTCCTTTACCAAAGGAGCTACTGTCATAGATTTCATTCAGGAAAACAAAATAGATGTCGTTTTGCTGGATATTGTTTTGAGCGATGGAAACGGATTGGATTTTTGCAAAATAATCAAACAAAAAGCACCCCAATCTGTCGTCATTGCATTAAGCAATCAAGCTGAACGAAGTATTATTTTTCGTTTTTTAGAAAATGGAGGAAATGGCTATATCTTAAAAAATGCCGATTCCCAAGAAATAATAGAAGGCATAGAAAAGGCATTGATCGGTGATTTGGCTTTAAGTAAAGAAGTGCAGGAAATTATGCTACGGACTTCAGTTACAGATTTTGAGCTTCCCAGATTAACCAAAAGAGAAAAGCAAATTCTTCAGGCAATTACCAAAGGTAATACTTCTGCTGAAATAGCCGAACAATTATTTATTTCTGTGATAACGGTAGAGACACATCGTCGAAATTTATTGCAAAAGTTTAAAGCAAAAAATATGATGGAATTGGTTAAAATAGCCACCGAAAATCAGTTGATTTAAATTGATAATCTAGTTCATATCCTGTGTGTTTTCGCCAAAGCAAGCACAAGTTTCAACAGAGAAGCTGACTTGACGGCTTCCTAACTATATCTATTTATCACAATTATCTAACTCATTTAACTGTGTTTTTACCTTTTCGCAGTATTTATCAAAGAATTCTTTCGCATGATTTGAATATGGGTTTTCTTTATGGTGAAAATAGAATGTATTCAAAGTCATATCCATAATAATTACAGTTGGACTTAAAGGTTGGTTTGCAGTTTTGCTATTGATAGTTCAAAGAAATAATGCTTATCCGAGTTTATTCTTTTTTTCTTTTCCCTTTTCGTATTTTTGTGAAATACTTTTATTATGAAAAAATATCTATTATTTCTGCTGTGTTTTGTTGTCACTAGTGGTTTTTCGCAAGACGTCAAGAAGATCTCTTATATCCAATCAACTATAAATAACCAGCATCCCGACAAGTTTATTTTGGAAGATGAATATGTGAAGATTACATTCAATAGTGCTTCAAATCAACAAATCAATTTTAATATTTTTAACAAGACAGATAAGTCGATAGATATTATATGGACTGATAGTTACTTTGTGTTGAATGGTAATAGCGAACGTGTTGACAATGCTGGGGTGAGTAAAATTGAAATGGGAATGTTTCATACTGCTCAGGTTGATAATATGAAGCCTCAAAAGATAGCGCCAGAGTCGAACTTTTTGGCTAAAATGAAGGCAGAGAAAGCTGTATTTGATTTTTTTGGAGCTGATAACCATTACAAGAAAATGGGAGTGCCTCTAGTTAATAGAGTAGTCCCAGCTTTACAAATCAATGGGGAGATTAAGGAGTATCCAATAACTTTAGAACTTTATCCTAAGAAGTATTTTAAGGATAAAAAGAAAACTTAATAGGTTTTAAGGAGTTAGAGAATTAACATGGAGGCTGAATATGCCCCAGTTCGACAAAGACAGGTATTTCAATGGAGGTAATTATTATATCAGCGACTTTGGTTGGGCAATGCATGAAGGTGCACTAGTGGATTACAGCAGAAGTCTAATATGTGGAATTCATATAGATCCTTTCAATAACTTTATGTTAAAATGATGGTAGAACGACCAGCTTTACCATCATTTTAACATAAATCAACAGTAATGAAAAATGAGGTGAAAAAGCGCCTTGAATGGGTAAAGCTTTATGAGACCATTGGTAATGCAGGGGCTGTATGTTTAAGGTGCGGCATAACTAGGCCGACACTGAGAAAATGGGTTAAACGATTTAAAGAATTTGGTATTGATGGTCTAAGTGAACTTAGTAGAAGACCACATAAAATCCACCATAGAATAACAAAAGAGGACGAACAGAGAATTCTGGAGTTAAGGACAAACCGCAATTTAGGGCATCGTAGTATTGCTAATGAGATGAAACGTTTATATGGGGTCTCAATCTCAACAGCAACTGTTCATAAGATTCTTAAAAAGAATAATAAACAGTATTTAAAACTTAAGCGATACTATCGTAAAAGACAAACTCGTTATAACCGACCAATACCGGGTGATCGCGTACAAATGGACGTCTGTAAAATAACCCCAGGTATTTATCAATACACAGCGATAGATGATTGTAGCAGATTTAAAGTACTTCAATTATTTCCAAGGCGTACTGCTACCAACACCCTGAAATTTCTTGACACAGTGCTGGAACAAATGCCATTTGCGATACAGCGCATTCAAACTGATAGAGGAAAAGAGTTTTTTGCTTATTGCGTTCAAGATAGATTAATGGAATGGGGCATTAAATTTCGGCCTATTAAACCAGACTCTCCACATCTCAATGGAAAGGTGGAAAGAACACAACGAACTGATCTTGATGAATTTTATTCCACAGTTGATATCAAAGATCCTGACCTACCAAACCTACTATCACAATGGCAATTTTATTATAATTGGCTTAGATCCCACAGTTCTCTAACGGGCCGTACCCCAATTGAGGTAATTAATGATTTATCAAATAAAACTCCGTTATGGGAGGAAGTCGATGGTATGTACGACCGAAGCCGAGAGCGAATAAGGGATCAAAATTATTGGATTGACTGTCAGTTAAATAAGTGAAACGATGTGTGTAAATCTCACATATAACTTTTACCTTTTAGATCTTCGATGATATCTTGTGTCAATTTGCTAAATGGTTTGCTGTTATTAACTTCCAAAGATCCAAGAACCATCATGCGAATTTCATTTGGACTTGAAAATAGATTTCCTTCAAAAGTTGCAAAAATAGATTCAATCTTAATCCACACACTATTGGGATAGATATTCTGGAAAGTAATTAGAAGCTAAAGCTTGACCTGTAATTTTCTTGTCGGATTTAATTTTAAGATAAATACGTTAGTGTTCTTTCTTTTACCAATTCGTTTACCCAATTACCATCTTTAAATACGTAAATATCTTCAAATTGACCTCCATGGCCATCAACTTTAAGAATTAATCTAGGATTTTCAAAGCTCCAACTTCCATACTTTTCTTGTCCATTTAAATATTGCCAAATAAAAGTACCGTCCTCATTTAAGGATAAGCTTTCGTCGGACAGGCCATATGCATCGTGTATTAAGTACACCCCTGTTATTTTTTTCATATTTTTAGTCTGTTTTTTTTGTGTATAAGGTGTTTCTTTGATTATAGATTACTTATATGAACTATTTTTGTAGTGATAAAAGCATTATCTATATTAAATATATTGAAAATGCTTAACTTTTAGAAGTTTAAGTGTAAATTATTTAGAGACGCTAAATAGAAAATGTTGAAATCTAGTTTCTATAAACATTTATATCTAATTTGACGACTAATAGTAGTTCTCAAATATTACTGGCACATGATCACTTAAGTGCTTCCAGTCGTCGAAGTCTAGAACTTCAAGTGTAGCAGACGGAGCTAGATATGAGATAGGACAGAACACATAGTCAATATGATATGCTTTTGTTGGGTTACGCTGTAAGAAGAATGTTTTTTTACTTTCCATACCTTGCTCTTCTCCGGTGAGGAGGTGGTATATACTCATGATTCCATTTTTATCAAGTATGTTCATAACATCCGTATGATTCCACCATCGATCCCATACGTCCCAAATTTTGTTGCTGTTCAGGTCACCTACAACCCAAGTGTTTTCTAGGTTTGGGTTGATTTGAAGATATTTCCAAAGCTGACCAATGTAGCCGAAGGTAGGTGAGTTGTTCCCGTGGCACCAACAGGCCAATAGATTGAATTCTTCATTAACGCGGCAAGGTAGAAAATAATCTACAGTATGATCTTTATATTGATTCGACCATTGGAGAGGTGTAAGCCTTATATGTGGCTTGGCAAATACACCGAGTCCTTTATTCTTGTTCCTGCCAATCCATAAATAGTTGCTAGCCCACTGTATGTAACTCTCGTCTTTGCTCGTTTCCGGATTCTCGCATTCCTGTATTACCAAAATATCTGCATCTAAATTATCTAGTGCAGTGAATTTCTTTCTAAATGCACCATTGCAATTCCATGTGATAACCTTCATACGACACTAAAATATCAATTTATTTCCGAATTGAACGATGCAATTATTTTACGTATCTTCATGTTATGTACATTCCCTTCGAGCAGGTCACCGTTAAGTTGTTCCATGATCTTGTAGAGCGTGGGTACAGGCATTATGTGCTGCAGCGGTTTGAATGGCCGGGTGTAGCCAAGAGCAAGGGCTTCATGCTGTCGCCCTATGCCGACGAGCAGTCTGCACGTGTACATGCACTGGAGCTATATGCTAAAGAAGGAAAGGCATTACAGCTACCGGATGATGCAGCAAAGATTGGCGATCTACTTCAGGTCAATTCGGGCTATCGTATATTTATCAATAAATTTTCTGATGAGAACTGGAACACCCGCATACGAAAGCATTTTCAACAAAATGTTATCAATTATTTGCGTACCAATACCCGCTTCAAACGAACCGATACCATTGATGTCTTTTTCACTATAGAGTCGGGCAGGGTATGGGCTATGATCAGTTCCGTCGACACCAAATTGAAAGTACCTGCCATCAATATAATTAGATAATCAAGACATACATTTTGCAAAACAAAACGCTCTACACTTTGTTTAGTCACTAGCAAATAAGTTTATATCAGCCTCACAAAAACCAATGCGGCTGATTTTGTAACAGTGTAACTTACCTAATTTAAAAAGACATGTGCTGGGATATATCATTTAGTAGCGACATTGAGTTGGTTAAAAAATCCTTTCCTGCCATTCGGGATGAGCGTAAGAAAATTGATTACGATTATTCCTATTTCGAAAATGTACAGGCAATTACTTTTCCGGCATACCCTATTATCTATAAAGATAAAAATGGTTCCGGTTTAGCCCTGCGGGAGATGGAGTGGGGCGTATTACCGCTATATATCCAAGATCCCAAGTTACAGACCGATCGGCGGCGTAGTATGGTCAATATACGTAGCGAACGTATCCTCGAGGACAAGAAATCCTACTGGTATCGCTTGCGCAACCAGCGTTGCCTTATCCCAGTTACCGGTACCTATGAACATCGAGCGATAAGTGGCTGGAAGAAAAAAGTTCCATATTTCATTGCCGAAGCAGGACGCGATATATTCTATATCCCAGGTTTATACCAGTGGCACGAAGTTGTAGATCAAGATGGCGTGATAGATACTGTAGGAAGTTTTGGCATGCTCACCCGAACGGCCAATGAGGTCATGTCCCAGATTCATAACAATGGTCCCAATAAACACCGTATGCCGCTTTACCTGCCCGCGGATCTTGAACAGCAATGGCTGGAGGATCTAGGCGAGGAAGATATGGCGCCTATATTTCATTTCGAAATGCCGAGCGCTCAGCTTACGTACCATCCGGTATATACTTTAAGAGGATACCCAACTCGGCCCGATCAAAAGCACCGTTACGAACCTTTCAAATGGGAGGGGCTGCCTGAATTGGGCAATGATACTCCGAACAACAATAGCTTATTTTAATAGGTTACAATACACAATAACTAATATGTCTTTTACTGATCTCACTAATCCACAACGGCAATTTCGATACCCGACCCTTTGTAAAACTGGATATTCTAAAAAATCATTTGCAAATTTACTAATTTTATTAGTAAACTTGCGTTATGAATGTGGAGATGTATCAGCTGGAACAAGGTTCAGAATTCTTGGTTCCTTACATAGGAAGTGGTATTAGTGCAGGATTTCCGAGTCCGGCGTTGGATTACGAAGACCTTCGGATCGATCTCAACAAAGAGCTGATCAAAAATCCACTCTCCACGTTCTTTGGTAGAGTACGTGGGGTGTCGCTGCAAGATGCGGGAGTAGACGATGGAGATATCATGGTTATCGACAAGAGCATCCGACCGGCCGATGGCATGATAGCCGTTTGTTATCTCGATGGCGAATTTACAGCCAAGCGTATCCGTATTCTTAAAGATTGCATGCAGCTCGTACCTGCGAATCCGGATTATCCGGTCATCACTGTCACTGCCGACAATGACTTTGTCATCTGGGGAATTGTGACTTATATCATCAAGTCCGTATAGCCATGTATGCCCTTATCGATTGCAATAACTTTTATGCCTCCTGCGAGCGCGTATTCCGTCCAGATCTTAACGGTAAACCCATCGTGGTACTGAGTAATAATGACGGCTGCGTCATCGCGCGCAGTAATGAAGCCAAAGCCTGTGGAATACCTATGGGAGCGCTCGCTTTTCAATTTCAGGCTTTGTTTGAACAACATAACGTTAAGGTCTTCTCGGCCAATTTCGCACTCTATGGCGATATGAGCCATAGAGTAATGACCATCTTGGGCAATTACTGTACCGAGCAGGAGATCTATAGCATTGACGAGTGTTTTATGAAGCTAGATGGTTATGATTATATCGATCTAAAGCGTTATGGCGAGCAGATGAGAGAAGAGGTATTCCGTAGTACAGGTATACCCATATCGGTAGGTATAGCACCTACCAAAGCCTTGGCCAAAGTCGCCAATCGTATCGCAAAAAAATATCCCACAGAGTCAAGAGGCTGCCACCTTATCCAAACCCAGCAACAGATAGATAAGGCGCTCAAATGGCTGGATGTCGAAGACGTATGGGGCATAGGCCGCGGGCATGCTATGCGTTTATTTAAGCTTGGCATCGATAGTGCATACGATTTTGTACATATGGACTCCAAATGGGTGCAGAAGCATATGTCTATCGTAGGGCTACGGTTGCAACGTGATTTATCCGGTATCCCTACTTTAGATCTAGACCCCGTGGAGGCAAAACAAAACATAGCCACTACCCGGAGTTTTGATAATAACTATACAGACTACGAGGCAATCAAAGAACGGGTCGTAACCTTTGCTGCATCTTGCTCCGAGAAACTGCGCAAACAGAATAGCCACTGCAGCTCGTTGACCGTATTCCTACTTACCAATAAGCATAGGCAGGACCAAAAGCAGTACAACCCTAGTATCACCATAGATCTGCCCTATGCCACCAACTCAGCGATCGATCTGGGACACTATTCAACCATAGCACTCAAAAAGATCTACAGAGAAGGGTTCGGCTACAAGAAGGCGGGCGTCATAGTGCAAGACTTCACGCCTGCCGATGTTGAGCAGACCACCCTCTTTAACGGGCGGGACAAAAGGCACGACAAGCTTATGCAGGCATTTGATAAAATCAACAAACAATACGGGCAGAACATGGTACGCTTGGGGGCACAGGGCAAGCGTATGTGGCGCATGAAGCAGGAGTGGTTATCACCGCGGTACTCTACCGATATAGCAGATATTATCACAATCCGGGTTTAAAATTGAATCATTTCCATGATGTTGAACTTATTATGGCTCTGCCTGTTATACATACCTAAGAAATATTGCTATGACTTTCCAGGATAGAATAAAAGAGCTGAACGAGCGCTATGGATTTATATCCAAAAAGAAAGATTTTCCATTCAGTTTTTCGCCAGAGCGCATAGCCGTGCGTCATGAGGCCCTACTACGAAAAGACAGGGAGCTGTACAGAGTATACCTGGAAATTCAATATCCTGAACATCTTGATGTCGAGATCGCGGTATTTGATAATATGGTTGGAAATATACTGATGTTGGACAAAAGCAGTATAAAGTTGTTTTTCGAGCAGCACAATTTTAATTTACTCCGATCGGATGTATTCATGCTGGATAATGATGCTATCTTCACACCGATGCGTGTACCGGTAGACGAGCTTGATGACTATCTTATCGATTCACTTGAAGAATTGATCGATAATTACTGTACTCCGGATGAGGTTCTAGAAAGGGAAGAGGTATATATTGATTTATCTGAAATTAAAAGAATGCAACGCTAATCTGATTATAGAATTCAGTAATATAGATGCATGTTTCCGCATTTGCAACTCAATATCAGGAGATTGCATTCCGGTAAGGCTTCAGTCAAATTAGGCCGAATAATATTTGTAATGCTATCATCATAATAAGTGTTATATTTAAATACTTTTATTTAAAATCCGCTCCCAATGGATTTAGTTGGTAAAAAAAGCTGCCCTTGCGTCTGCAAGGGCAATTTTTTTGTCTAGTGTTTTAAAGGCGGTTCTTGGACCGATTGTCAAAAAAATATAATTGTTAGGAACTAACTTCTGGATGACTGATTAAGGGAGTCTGGAACTATTTCACAGGCAGAATGTTCATAATAAAAAGCATTCACCTTATGGCACTATCCACATATAAACAAAAGCGGACTTTTCAGGACACTCCTGAACCGCAAGGAGGGAAGCCTAGCGCCGAAGTGCTACGCTTCGTAATACAAAAGCATGACGCTTCCCATCTTCATTACGATTTTCGCTTAGAGATAAATGGAGTTTTAAAGAGCTGGGCTGTGCCAAAAGGTCCATCTCTGAATCCTCAGGATAAGCGTCTGGCTATGGAGGTCGAAGATCACCCGTTCGATTACAAAGATTTTGAAGGCATCATACCAAAAGGAAATTATGGTGCAGGTACAGTGATCGTTTGGGATGAGGGGACCTACGAACCCCTCGAATCCTTTAAGGATAAAAAGTCTGCAGAAAGAAATTTATATAAGCAGTGGAAATCCGGAAGTATAAAAGTGCTACTGAAAGGTAAAAAGCTCAAAGGTGAATTTGCCCTCGTAAAAATGAAAGGCAGGCAAGAGAACGCTTGGCTGTTAATTAAACATAAGGATAAGTATGCGCCCGATACTGATATTACTACGAAAGATAAATCTGTCATATCGAAAAAAACATTAGAGCAAGTGGAGAAGGCTGCTGAAAAGAATGTAGCCAAAGATGCCGTTGAGAAATCAGCAAAGAAGGCCAGTACTACAAAGAAAACCACTGCACCTAAAAAAGCAGCAACAAAAACGGGAAGTAAGCTTATTGCTAATAAGACTGTCGAAAAACTTTTAGCGCATGCGCCTAAGGCAGCATTCCCGAAATTTATAAAACCTATGTTGGCAACTTTAGTCGATGAACCGTTCGATGCTGACGATTGGGAATATGAAGTAAAATGGGACGGCTACCGTGCACTCACGTTTAAGAACGAAATGCAAACTTTGCTTTTATCCCGAAATGAAAAATCATTTGCTGATAAATTTTATCCGGTAATGGAAGCGCTGGAAGACTGGGATGATACAATGGTTGTTGATGGTGAGGTGGTTGTTATGGATAAAGATGGCCTACCTAGTTTCAATATCCTCCAGAACTGGAAGAGTGAGGAAAATGGGGAGTTACAGTATTATGTGTTTGATATCCTTTGGTATAAAGGTAAAAGCTTGATGGGCTTACCTTTGACGGATCGCAAGGCAATACTTGAGGCTATTATTCCGAAAGATCATCCAACAATTAAGTTAAGTGACAGCCTCAATGTTGCAGGAACTACACTATTTAAGCAGGTTTCAAAGATGGGACTCGAGGGGATCATGGCCAAGCGATCCAGTAGTACTTACATTGCTGGCGACCGTTCGAAGGACTGGCTAAAAATCAAGGCGCAGAAACGGCAAGAGGTAGTAATCGGAGGGTATACCAAAAACGAGGGCAGTTCAAAAGCGTTCAGCTCCCTCTTGCTCGGGGTTTTTGAAGGTAAGGATTTTAAATACGTGGGAAAAGCAGGAACAGGTTTTAAGAGAAAGGAGCAAAAGGAATTGCTGCAATTATTTAAACCGCTCATTCGTAAGACCAGTGCCTTTAAAGAAAAGCCCGATGTAGAGAAGCCTTCCCGATTTCGGCCTAATCCGCCTAAGGCGGATGTGGTATGGCTCAAACCAGAATTGGTGTGTGAAGTTCACTATACCGAAATAACCGAAAGTGGTGTATTCCGCCACCCGGCATTTATTGCACTGCGCGAGGACAAGAAAGCAACATCGGTAAAAGAAGAGCGGGAAATCCAAACGGAAGATATTGTTGAAGATGAATCTACCTCAAAACCTGCAAAACGCACAAAAAACAAAAGTGTTGCCCAGCATAAAAATAAACAAGCGGTTAAGGTTGGCGGCATTGAGCTGGTATTTTCTAATCAGGACAAGGTATTGTGGCCTGGCGAAGGGCTCACCAAAGGGGATCTGATTGAATATTATTCCGAAGTTTCTAAATACATCTTGCCGCACCTGAAAGATAGGCCGATGTCACTCCATCGTTTCCCGAATGGTATAGATCAAAAAAGCTTTTATCAAAAAGATATGACCGATCAAGCACCGGATTGGATTGAGCTATACCCTTACAAAGCGGAAGGCGATAAAGAACAAAAGAACTATATGCTTTGCCAGAATAAAACGGCGCTTTTGTATATGGCAAACCTCGGGGCAATTGATATGAATCCTTGGAACAGTACTGTAGAACATCCTGATCACCCAACCTGGTGTGCGCTGGATTTAGATCCTGATAAGGGCAATACATTGGATCAGGTAATTGAAGTGGCGCAGGCCATTCATGAGTTTTTGGATGAAGTTAAGGTGCGGTCGTATCCTAAAACTTCCGGTTCAACCGGGATTCATATATATATACCACTTGGAAATCAATATACCTATGATCAATCTCAGATGTTCGCTAAAGTAATTGCAAGTCAAATTAACCAACAGTTTGATTTTACAAGTATTGAACGTATGACGAGCAAACGGAAAGGAAAAATTTATATCGATTTTCTACAAAACCGTCCAGGAGCAACACTTGCAGCACCTTACTCGATCCGTCCAAAGCCAGGTGCAACCGTTTCCATGCCGCTGCATTGGAATGAAGTAAAGAAAGGACTTAAACTTCAGGATTTCACCATTAAAAATGCGTTAGAAAGAATTAAATCGGAAGGGGATATCTTTAAGCCGGTATTGGGTCGAGGAATCAATTTAAAAAGTGTACTAAATAAGATGTAGAATAGTTAATATATTACGTGATAAATCGGTATTGTCTTTCATATTTTTGATATTGTCAGTTACACTGTAATTAAATCCAATATTTCTTCGTAATCGACGTTGTTTTTAATTCCTATATCGTGTAGACTCGCCCTGTCAAAAATCGGTCATTCCGTTTGCTTCAAATCCTTTAATGTGTTTATAAGAATGAACATTCAATGCTTCAAAAGCATTAGTATCTGGTGGCCTTATTATTTACTTTTATTTTTTTCTGACGAACGATTGCATAAGAACAAGGTTGGGATTAAAAACTTGATATAAGGAAAAAGATCATTCCCGTAAGGCATTGTACTTTGTCTTTTGATAGAGAGGTGTATAACAAGTAAATAATCCTCACTAAAAACGTATTAAAATCGTGGGGTTTGCGTATAAAAACAATAAACTTTAAATATTTAGCAATGTTCAGATACACGAAAAACATTATATAAACTGTATCTATGAATATTTTAAAGATTCGTGCACTAAGGGGACCAAATTATTGGTCCGTAAATCGTACCAAGCTGATCCAGATGACGCTTGATATAGGAGATTATGAAACAAAACCATCCAATAAACTTGCGGGATTTGCAGATCGCTTGGAAGACCTATTACCTTCTTTATTTACGCATCGTTGTTCAGAAGGAGTAGAAGGCGGCTTTTTTACTCGCCTGCGTGAAGGAACATGGTTGGGACATGTCATAGAGCATGTAGCTTTAGAGCTCCAATGTTTGGCAGGGATGGAGTGTGGTTTTGGTCGTACTCGAGGTACAGGCCAATATGCTGTTTATAACGTTGTATTTTCTTACCTATATGAAAAAGCTGGGATTGAAGCCGCAAAATACGCGGTCGGCTTAGTTCAGGCGTTGGCCGAAAATAAGAAATTTGATTTAGAGCCATGCCTTGAGCATTTACGTCTATTGTACCGAGAAGAACGTTTGGGGCCTAGTACCCAGGCTATTGTAGACGCAGCAGTATCAAGAAATATCCCATGGCGTAGGTTGAATGAAGATTCCATTGTCATGTTAGGCTATGGGAATAAACAGAGGCGCATATGTGCTACAGTAGCGGACTCTACCAGTAATATAGCAGTGGAGTTGGCACAAGACAAAGCACAGGTTAAAGCAATACTCGCCGAAAATAATATCCCTGTACCAAATGGAGAAGTAATTAGTCATTTAAATGAGTTAGATGACGCAATACAACGTCTCGGCTACCCACTTGCTATAAAGCCTGTAGATGGTAACCATGGGCGCGGTGTAACAACACATATTTTAAATGAAGAAGAAGCGATATTGGCATTTCATAGGGCCTGTAGGGAATCAGCGAATGTCATGGTCGAACGTTTTGTTAGAGGTGAAGACTACCGGTTTTTAGTTATCAATTACAAAGTGGTAGCTATTTCAAGACGTAGTCCTGCTAAAGTAACCGGCGATGGTAAAAATTCGATTCGTGAGCTTATAACTATCGAAAATTCTAATCCGCTGCGTGGCGAAGGACACGATCAAGTACTGACTCGCATAAAGATAGATAAAGATACTGAACAGATCTTAAAAGAACATCACCTTTCTTTAGACCATGTGCTGCCATCTGGAACGGTACTGCATGTCAAGGATACCGCAAATCTTTCTACAGGTGGCACGGCAGAAGATGTAACAGACATTGTACCGCAGCTTACTAAACGTATGATGGAAAGAGTGGCAAGGCTGATAGGCTTGGATGTATGCGGAATAGATGTGATATCGTCAGATATCCAGGAGCCAATGACACAGAAAAACGGAGCCGTGCTTGAAGTTAATGCAGCACCAGGTTTTCGTATGCATACCCATCCATCCAAAGGGCAGGCAAGAGATGTCGGGCAAGCGATGATAGATCTGCTCTTTCCTCGTAAAAATACAGGTCGTATTCCTATAATTGGTGTTACGGGTACAAACGGTAAGACCACCACAACATTACTAACGACACATTTATTAAAACAGGCAGGCAAATTGGTGGGCACAACCACCACCGAGGGCATATATATCGATGGGGAATGCATAGCAGAAGGTGATTGTAGCGGCCCTGCAAGCGCGACTGTGGTATTGCAAGATCCTGCAGTAGAGTGTGCAGTGCTCGAATGTGCAAGAGGTGGAATGCTACGTGCCGGATTAGGATTCGATCGCTGCGATATAAGTATTGTGACCAATGTAGCAGAGGATCACCTTGGTATCGATGGTATAAACGATTTGGAAGATTTGACACGAGTGAAACGAATACTTCCGGAATCGACCTACGCACACGGCATTGCAGTGCTGAATGCGGATGATGAAAACGTGTTTCAAATGAGTAAACATACAGATGCCCGTATCGCCT
Source organism: Sphingobacterium paucimobilis HER1398 (assembly GCF_000416985.1). Classification (GTDB taxonomy): domain Bacteria; phylum Bacteroidota; class Bacteroidia; order Sphingobacteriales; family Sphingobacteriaceae; genus Sphingobacterium; species Sphingobacterium paucimobilis. The sequence continues at coordinate 734,976 of NZ_ATDL01000015.1, read as the reverse complement.
TATTCTCACTCGATAAGAACAATCAAGCAATCGCTGATCATTTTCATGCGGGTGGTCTTGTGGTATATCTCGATGAAGGATGGATAATGTTAGGATTTCAACAGAAAACCGTTCGCGTAATTCGTACTATAGATATACCAATTACGATGGACGGTAAATATGATTGTATGATTCAGAATAGTATGACTGCAGTCTTAGCTACATTCGGAATGGGAGTCAAACTAAAATATATACGTTTAGGACTAAAATCATTTTACCTGACTACCGAGATGAATGTCGGAAGGATGAATGAATTTGTAACTACTAATCATAGAGTTGTTATAGACTATGCACACAACGGACATGGCTATGCAGCGCTCGAAAGATATCTTAATAAAATCCAAGTTTCGGAAAAAGTCGGTATTATAACCGCTACCGGAGATCGCCGAGATAAAGATATTATTAACATAGGGAAATACGCAGCAAGGATATTTGATACGATTATTATACGTCATGATAAAGATTGTAGGGGGAGGACACCCGATGAGATCACTATACTTTTGACTGAGGGTATGAAAATTCACAAACCCAATGTTTCGGCCACAATTATTTCTGATGAGGAGGAGGCAATAAAATACGCCTTAGAGCATGCCCCGCACGGCTCCTTGATTTTTTTGAGTAGTGACGATAGCAGGTCATCCATAAAATATGTAGAAAAATTAATAAAAGTTGGACAAGAAAATATAAAACTTTATGGTTCCTAAAGGTCGGTTATTGATTATTGGAGGCGCTGAAGAGCGGGAGGGAAAGCATCCTTCTGAAGAAATGATACAAGGTGATCATTTTGAGGTTCTCAAAACGCTATTGCCAGATAATGAAAAGAAAGATCGGATTGAGGTGATCACTTCGGCGTCATCTGTTCCTGATGAGTTAACTGAAACCTACAAGCAGACGTTTAAAAAGTTAGGTTATACAAATATTGGCTTTTTAGATATAAGGGATAAAATCCAGGCTCGAGACATAGAAACAATCCAACGGATAGAAGATACTAGGGTAGTATTTTTTACAGGTGGCGACCAACTTAAGTTGGCTACCGTTATCGGTGGGACAGATGTGGGTGATGCTATAAGGTGTAGATATCAGGAGGACACGAAGTTTTTAGTGGCAGGTACCAGTGCAGGTGCAATGGCTATGTCAATTATAATGATTGCAGAGGGGAGTGTTTCGGAAGCATTACTTGCAGGCGATCTGCAAACCTCTGCAGGCTTAGCGCTCGCCAATGGCTGTATCATTGATACCCATTTTATTAAACGTGGTCGGTTTAGTCGTCTTGCGCAAGCAATAGCATTAAATCCACAAAACCTCGGTATAGGTCTTGGAGAAGATGCTGCGTTGCTGATCACTAAGGGAAATAAAGCGAAATGTATAGGTACAGGAATGGTTATCTTAATTGACGGATGCCAGATAGCGCATACAAATATAGCTGAGGCGTCAAAAGATGAGCCTATTTATGTAGAAGGATTGAAAGTACATGTATTAACTAGAAATTGTTCTTTTGATATAAAAAGCAGACGAATTGATTTTGAGGATCCCATGAAGTCAGTATAACGGTAAGAAATACAGTATGAAATATTCAAAAATAGCATTAGCAATTCACGGAGGCGCTGGGCCGGACAATGAATTTATTCGTGCCAATAAAAAACAATATAAAGATTCACTTCAGAGAATCGCCAATACTGGATACAGGATGCTTAAAAAAGGCGAGCCAGCTATTTCGGTAGTTCGTTCTGTGGTTTCCATGCTCGAAGATGATCCTTTATTTAATGCGGGCAGGGGCTCAGCATTAAATAAGGATGGTGATATTGAGATGGATGCTGCAATCATGAATGGAGCAGATCTAAGTGCTGGAGGAGTTGCTTTAGTGACACGCGCTAGAAATCCCATATTATTGGCTGATCAGGTGCGTCGGCATAGTAGCCATCTTTTGTTGGCTGGGGTGGGAGCCGATAATTTTGCTGTTCAGCAGCATATTCCTACAGTAGATTGTGGATATTTTGTAACAGAAGAGCAACGGCGGGCATGGGTAGAAAATGCTATAAAACAAGACCATGATCCATATGCTAAATCTGGCGGTACAGTAGGTGCAGTTGCCTTGGATCAGGATGGTAACCTAGCCTCAACAACTTCAACTGGAGGCACTCCAGGAAAGGCTGCAGGTCGTATTGGTGACAGTTGCCTTATTGGTGCTGGGTGCTACGCCGATAATGCGACTTGTGCGATATCAGGAACCGGCGATGGAGAGTTGTTAATGAAGGGACTTACAGGATACAGCATCGCTATGATGATCGATATTAGGAACATGCCCATCCAGGAGGCTGCTGAACAGGTTATTAAAAACAATAAATGGGAAGGTGACATAGGAATCATTGGTATTGATGGTGATGGAGAATTGGCCATCTATTTTAATAGCCAGCGTATGCACCGTGCTTGGGTGGATAAATACGGGAAATCTGAGGTGCATATTTATTAAATGAGGCAGTAAAAATACCTAATCATTATATGTTGATATACGTGATATGATCAAAGAAAAAACTATTCACAAGATTAAGAGTTATATCATCATAAATCTTTAATTTAAAAAACTATTACTATGGCACAGAAAAAAGAAAATGAAATGCCTAACGGGCATCTGCACGAGTTATTTGTAGATGAATTAAAAGATATGTTAGGAGCCGAACGTCAACTCCTGACTGGATTAAAAAAAATGATAAAAGCGGCAAAAGATGAGAAATTAAAATCGGCTTTTCAAACCCACCACGAACAGACGGAAGGTCATATTGAGCGATTAAAAAGTATTTTTTCCAATTTGGGCATTACAGCACGAGGCAAGAAATGCAAGGCTATGGAAGGTCTACTGGCCGAAGCGGATGAACTTGTAGAAGAATTTCAAGATAGTCCCGAGGTTATTGATGCAGCCTTGATAGTAGCAGCGCAGAAAGTTGAACACTACGAAATAGCAAGCTACGGTAGCCTTGCTACATTTGCCAAATTAATGGAACATGAAGAAGCCAAACAATTATTAGGCGAAACGTTAGCAGAAGAAAAAGAAACAGATACTTTACTTACGGAGATCGCAATGAATTTGGTATATGAAAATACATAATTAATTTGCTGCTATATTATTAATGTGTTATGAGGTCAGGTGAAGTTTCACCTGATCTTTTTTTTAAAAATTATTTAAATCAAATATCCGAAAATTTCTGTCTCGGTTCGATAATAAATACATGATTTCGAGAAATAACTTAAATCTTGAGATAATATCGAAAGTATCAACTAGTATGAAAATAGAGATAACTGTTGTCCGTTCCCTCCGTATTTCCAAGAGTCTCTTCTTTCTTGTTCGATAACTTGCTGCACATCAAACTGAGGCGTAAACTGTTGTTCTGCCTGTAATACGATTTGGTGAAGTTTCTGTATCGTTTTTAGTTTGTCGGTATTCCCTAACTTCGACTTTTGTATACCATTGTGCAGTATTTTAACTCCCTCATCATAGACTTTGATCGGCACAGGAAATGGATGACCATCTTTTCCTCCATGTGCGAAAGAGAAACGCGCTGGATCATCGAAACAGCAGGGAGCGCCGTGTATGACCTCGCTGACCAATGCCAATGACTGCATAGTCCTTGGACCAACCCCTTGTAATAGAAGCAGATCTTCAAATGTATTGATATCAGCTTCCCGGGTTACATATAGTAATGCTCCTAAGCGCTTTAAATTGACATCTTTAGATTGTATGTCATGCCGCATCGGCATCTGCAGATGGCGTATTTCTTCCAGAACCTGTGAATGATCATCTTTTGATAGGGATAGGATACCCTTACGGTTTTCTGTAGCTTCCGAAGCCGTCAGGTTTAAAATACGTCCTTTGGAAACACCACGTATGCCACTATGGGGTTCATCGACGAATGACTTCAGGTTTTCGGAGTGCCATTGATAGCGTCGTGCGGTACCGTCGTATTCGTGCATGCCCTGCTGGACAACAGCCCAATTCCCCTGGTCAGAAACAACGAAATTGTGAAGGTACAACTGGTACCCATCCTGTATAGCGGTATTGTCTACTTTGGCGGTTAGTTTGCTTGCGCGGACAAGGCTGTTGCCATCTATTCCTGTCGCATGTGCTATCCGTTGTATCTCAGTTGGGGTATTACGGGACAATTTACCTTTGCCACCGCATATATATATTCCGAGTTGCTTGGCATGGGAATTTATCGCTCGTTTCAGCGCGCCCATGACGGATGTCGTGATACCGGATGAATGCCAGTCCATACCAAGTACAGCTCCAAAACTCTGGAACCAAAAAGGGTCGGCCAGTCTTTTCAATACCTCATCTTTTCCATAATCACATAATATACTTTCGATAATAGAAAGTCCGAGAGCAGACATACGTTCGTAAAGCCAGCTAGGTATTTTGCCGTAATGTAGTGGAAGATCTGCTGTGCCGGATTGCTTCATAAAAACTAATTTTATTAGCACAAATCTAGCGTAATTTTTCTTATGATTGAGGGACGAGTTGAAAGATATTTTGAAATCTTCTTATTTCATTAGGAATTTTCATGAAGTCAACTGTAATGTAAAATAGGAATAACTGAATCCGTAATACAAAAGCACATTGGAACCTTCCTGTTATATAAGCCTGTTTATCCGAGAGCTTCTTATTAGAATTTCATCCTGATGAAACTGCATTTCAAGTTCATGTTTTAAGGTATCCCAAAATTTTTTCTCAGCAGAGAGACTCATAACCTCAAATACAATAAGCTGGTCTTGGTCGATTCCAGTTTTATTTCCATCCCACGCGCCAGTAGCCGGAGATCTGTGATACACTGTTACTCCTCCAAATTCATTGAGTAATAAGTTTTTCAAATCATCGTAATATCGGTCAGGAAAACTTTTTCCTTCTTGAGTAGTCAGTGGTACAAAAATTTCAAAAAGTAGATCCTTGAAGGATATATTTTTACTCTTTTCAACTAATCTGACTGCCCTTTTTGCCGATATGCGCTTTTCAACTTTTAGACTTTTTCCTTCCAGTTCGATGTAATTGACAAAAAATGCTTCTAAATCGGCAATAACTTGCTGATGAAGGTCTTTTATAGTTGTGACCTTACTATAGATAGCTGACTCAACAGGAATGGCAATAATGCGGTCATTCCGAATTGATTTAGTGCTTTTGCTGGATTCTGATTGATGGATTACAAAAGCTCCCACGATTCTGCATTCTAACGAACATCCAGGGAAAGTTGAAAATTCAGAGATAACAATAACATCTAAGGGATCGCCATCTTCTCCCATGGTTCCAGGTATAAAACCAAAGTCAAACGGAAAGACCATTCCTGCAGGTAAAACTTTTTTTAACACCATCCGTCCGTTTAACGGATCAAAATTAAATTTTTGCGAACTACCTGCGGGAGTTTCTATTGTTACTGAAAGAATATCCATTCTGAAGTTCTATTTATCTTCCGTGTTTTTTTATAAACATCTTTCTATAAGAATTGTTTTATTTTTGAGTCCTTTAGAGGTTAGCCAGAATTAACTTTTTAGAGCTATTACTAGTGGGGTATTCCCTACGTTTTATACCGACTACGTACATTCATGCAGCATCTGAGTTTTTGAATCATTAAAACGATTTTCAGTTTGCACTGTTTGATATAGAAATATGTAAAGCATTAAATTTTTCTGATGACTGAACAAAAACATCAAAACACAGAATTATTAGAATTAGGCTGTAGTAATTTTGAAATCGAAGAAGGGCAACCCGATATCAGAGGGTGGATGGTGAAAAACTACGAAGGACATAGAATAGGCAAAGTTGAGGAACTACTTTTCAATCCCACGTCTTGTAGTGTGCGCTATATAATCATTGAGGTGGATAAAGACAGTTATAATATTGACGAGGATAAAAAAATACTTGTCCCAATCGGTGCTGCAGATCTATATGATGATAGGTTGCAATATAAAAACGAAAGTAATTCCTCAAGTCCTGCCACAAACAATCGTAGTTATAACCCTTTGTCAGATGGCAAAGTAGTTATAGTACCCATTTCTATGCGGCACATTATGCAACTTCCTGAATATTTAACAGATTCTATAAATCCGGAAACCGAGATGTTGATCAGAAATATTTATCTAGGAAATAAAGACATCACTTCTATACAAGCATCTGCTCCGTATGATCCCAATGAGTTCTATAACCATTATCACTTTGATCAGGACCGTTTTTATGATGGCAAACAGCTGTCGAGCGTAGAGAGTTTAACATCTAGAAGTGAGCAGCCTAAATCAAGAATTAGACAACGTTGTGATGAAGCTTAAATGATAAGGTTTCTTAATGATTCCATTAAGAAATTCTTTTATTCAAATCATCCTTCTATTAAATTGTATTATTCTGGTTCAACACTCATTCATATTTATATTCCACTTGGAAATAAATATACGTATGATCAATCCCAGATGTTTGCGAAGGTTTTGTCAGTCAACTCAACCAACAGTTTGATTTCATAAGCATAGGACGTATGTAAAGCAAATGGAAAGGAAAAATTTATATCGATTTCCTACAGAACAATCCAGGAGCAACACTTGCAGCACCTTATTCGATCCGTCCAAAGCCAGGTGTAACCGTTTTCATGCCCTGCATTGGGATGAAATAAAGGGCTTAAACTTCAGGATTTCACTATTGAAAATGCAATTGGAGTCTGTACTGGTTATCCTAGACATCCCCTCGTCAAAATAACGATCTATAGCCGTTTCGACGCTATTGCTCCATATGTAACGATACTGTTCTGTGGCACGACGGATATGCCCTTTGTCTGCCAATAGTTTTATCATTTGCAGTAGAAAACTTTTTCTAGAAGCGTGAGGGCCGACAAATAAGGTCAGATCGCCAAAGTGGATATGGTCACTATGAAATAGGGCCTAGGGATTTTATGGTTATGCTGTTCACAAACTACGAATTTTAGACCATTGATTTTACTTCATTGGTCAGATTTCGTAACAACTGTCTCTGTATAGAATTGATAGATTGTTTTCCTATAGGAGATTCATAATCATATACATGCTGAATAACTTTCTGGCTACCCACATTTAGTCGTAGGATTGGGTGTGCCTCTTCTAGGATTAAACAAATGTCCACCTGTAGTTTATTCTTATTATTTGCGCCTTTTAGACCAAGATAATCTGTTCTCCACACGATGTCACTAATATCCTGTTTATACAAATCGACACCAAGTATCTCTAAACTTTTATCGTCGGATAATTTGGATTTCATGTCTTCGGGAATAATGGCGTAATACTCCCCATTTACTAATATTGAAATGTTACTCTCTGCAAACAAATCAGAAATTTGCTCTATCGTTTCATCAAAAAGAGGTTTGATATTTTCAATAAAAGAGTTGATAGTATAGTATGCTAAAGCGGGAGATTTAGTTGGTTTCTCTTTCTTTAAACTGGCTTTAAGAAGCGTTAGTTCTTTTAAAACATCATCCTCTTCTTCGATATTTTCGCCCTTTGCTCCAGAAAGCATAATCCCTAGAGATCGTATTTGATTCTCTGCAATGTAATTTATAAATGAAGTGATTTCGCCTGCATCAGCCTGACGCAGCGCCGAAAAATAGTTTTCTTTATCTTCTGTTTTGATTACTACAGGAGGATAGCCGTATTTCATCAAGATAAAATTCATTACTATACGCGCAGTCCGGCCATTACCATCATCAAAAGGATGTATTCGGATGAAGCGGTAGTGAAACTCCGCTGCTAGAATAATGGGATTGATATCGATTCCCTCAGATTCAGAACGAAACCATGCAATAAGGTCGTGCATCTTAGCCGGAGTTTCTTCTGGTGTGGCAAACCGGAATATTTCCCCTGTCACTGTTTTTACATGATTCGGTGCTGTTTTGTATTGTCCTACAGCTATTCTTCTAGATGTTGGCTTTCCTTCTGGAGTGATTGCTTGTACCTCATACGGATCTTTTAATAGTAAGGTGTGCAGCTCACGGATAAAGCTTTCAGTCAATGGGTAATCTCCTTTGACCAGGTCTTCTATCCATTTTACAGCTTCATCATGACTTGTGATTTCAATATGATCCCTTAGTGGCTTACCCTGAGCGGTGATGCCGTGCAGTAAAAGAGCTTTGGTCTCGGCATAGGTCAATGAATTACCTTCAATAGTGCAGGAGTGGTATGTCCATGCAAACCTAAATTTTTGCATGATCGTACCTTCCTTTTCTTTTGTTAAAGAAGGATGGATTTATGAGGTGATTTTAAAGGATAAAGCTTCCTCAATATTCTTCATCTTAAAAGAGTTGATTATTTTCAAGACTTTTTGATGGCTATTTATCTTTTAGTTGCTCTTCAATTTCTTCAATAGTGGGCAGGCTGCTCTTTAGATTCTCAGGGAGTTGTGTTGAAAGTTCAAATTCGCTTACTCCTATTGGCTTATGTATATCCTGCAAAGCGTATTCAACCTCCAGATTATCTTTACCCCTACAGAGTAATATCCCTATGGTAGGATTTTCGTTAGGGCGTTTCAACGTTTTATCGATCAAAGTCAGATAAAAGTTGAGCTTGCCCGCAAATTCGGGCTCGAAATCTCGATTTTTGAGCTCCACGACCACATAACATTGCATCGGTATATGGTAAAACAAAAGGTCTATGAAATATTCCTTTTGGTTAAGTTTTATGTTATATTGCCTACCGATAAAAGCAAAACCTTTGCCAAGCTCCAATAAGAAACGAGTAATGTGTTGTATAAGCTGATTCTCTATATCACGTTCTTTGTAATCTTCGGTGAGCTGCAGAAAGTCAAATATATAAGGGTCTTTGAGCGTTTGTTGTGCCAAGTCAGAACCCGGTGCCGGCAGTGTGTGGGTAAAATTTGTAACGGCTTTTCCTGAACGTTCATATAAATTTGACTCAATCTGTAAAGCCAAAATATCCCTACTCCAGTTATTTTCCTTAGTCTTATGGATATAGAAGAGAGCTTCCTCAATATCTTTAATCTTAGTTATAATGACTTTTATATGTCCCCAAGGTATTTGCCTAAGAAGCTGATGCGAAAATTCGTTCCCAATCTGGGGACTAGTTGTATGATTTTGATTGTCAGTTGGTTTTGACAATTCTTTTAGTGGTATTCGCATTTCGTCCTCAACTTGGGGACGAAATGTGAAATATTCATAAAATATCTTTGTATACTTTAAATTCGTAACCGAAAAGCCTTTTATATCAGGGAACTCCAACCGAAGATATCGGGATACGTTTTCCAGAACTTTATCACCCCAGTTACTTTGCTTAATCATTTCAGAAAGCATTCTTCCCAAATCCCAATAAAATTCTATCAGAGCGGTGTTGACCGCTATAGCAGCTTTGATCTGTGAAGAGTGAACCTTTGCCTTGACCTCAGCAATCCAATTTTTATACTCGGGAGAAATTTCCATACAAATTCTTAATTATTCCTGGTCTGTATTTTTGCCTGCACGTGGCTAGCTGGTCTTTTGTTCAAATAACTCAGCTATACGTTTGTTCATCGATGTAACATTATCAATTAATAACAAAATTGCTTCACTTTGCTTTTCATCTGTAGATTTGTAAGTATGAAAATTACTATTAATTGGAGAGCTGTAAACATTTTCAAAGTGATTTACACTCGATGAAGATGAAAGTAAAGAAATAAAGTCCGTTTTGAACAAAATAGAGGCTTTTTTAACTATATCAGGAGTGATTATAGCTTCACCGTTTTCAATGTCCACTATATCAGTTTCTTCTAAGTCTAATTTAGTTGCTGTTTCCAAAGCTGATAATTCATTAATCTCACGATGAACTTGAAATAACACGCCAAATTTGCTTTTATCTATCTCCTGTAATATGTTGTCATTTTCCATAAATGTTGATTTAAATATTTTTTAATTTTTAGATTTGTCGTTAAGTAATTGCATTATATTCTTATTCATCTCAATTACATTTTCGATTAAAGCCAAAATAGCTTCATTTTGTTTCTCATTAGTGGACTGATAAGTATGAAAAGTACTTAAAATGGGTGAATTATGAATATTATCAAAATAGTTCACATCATTCGAAGACAGAAGGAGTAGAGGATCTATCTTAAGTATCTCTGATATCTTCTTAACAAAATCAATAGTAATTTTTGTTTCCCCCCGTTCATATTTGGTGTAAGCAGCTTCCTTGATACCAAGTTGTTCGGCAACATCAAACGCTTTAAGACCAGCAATCTTTCGTTGTATATATATTTTATGTCCTATTTTTTTATTATCCAATTCTAAATAGGGATGTCTGTCTTCATTTGCCATAAGCTACAAATCTACTCATTCTGAATTATTGAAGTTTAATTGGTAAGTAGTTTTTAGCTACTTTTTATAAAGGTAAATATACTAAAAAAAATAGTAATAACGATTAAGTATCTTTACTTTTGTAAGTAAACAATGATTAAAAACTGAATTTGAGAATAATAATATAAAAAGGTTACTTGATTTAGTAACTTTGCAGAACTTCAATAGATAATGAACTGAAGCTTCTGCTTCGAGTCTTGTCCTAGAAACTAGCACTTTCAAAGATCACAAGATGAGAGGTAAGAACTCCCATGTTATAAGCGTGGGGTTCCCTTCTTATGTGTGATCAGGGTGTGCTAGCCCTCTAGGACCATAGGTTGGGGCTCCATGCTTATAAAAATATCCCATCCTTGTAGACTCGTTTAAATTAACGAGTATGAGTTTAAAACAATTTCAAAAAAATCTTATCTCCGCACCTGAGTAGCTCAGTAGGTGAGATTTGGTGTACTGACCAATTTTTAACGGTGCATGTGCTCAATATATTCTACGAGAAATACCAATAAAAACTAAATTATGAGCCATCCCCGAATGCAAACAATTTTATTTTATAACCGTGTGGCCTGATCAAGGATGAGGTACGGTAGGATATTGATCGATCATATTTTTTCGATTCCGCCTTCATTGGGTCACACTCAACGAACTAGAAACCTCGCATAGGGAGCTCTTTTGGTTCATTAACAACAATAAATTTCCAAAAATGAAGAATTTTAATTGGGGTGGGAGAGAGCTGTCTATTCGACAGTGTGATGATGTTATCAAATTAACAAGTTATCAAGACCTTTCTACTCGTCCAAAAGAAGAAAACTATAAATATAGACTGCTTCTCCCGCTTGGGCGGTATTCCAGAAGTAAATTCGGGACGCTGCGCAGTCACGTATTATTAACGATATTCTGTGTGTTGTTTAGTGGCTATTTGGTTTTTCCTGCCTCTGGGCAGGAGAACAATGCCCTAACGCAGATGAAACAATTGAAAATAGGGGACACGATCCCCCAAAAACTGTGGCGTACGCCACTACAGGCAGTCAGGTATCCAGACGGTAAGCAGCGCATTACACTGAACGATTATCGGGATAAGAAACTGGTTATTCTGGGTTTTTGGGCTACTTGGTGTGGTAGCTGTACAAGTGCGTGGCCGAAAATATCGGTGCTACAAGAGAAATTTAACGAAGATGTACAATTTCTACTTATTAATGCTACCCAAACCAAAGACAGTAAGGAACGAATCGACCGTACTATTACCCAACAACAACCAGCAGCTAATCTGCTTTTTTTGCACCGCGATTCTATCTTCCAATACGTATATCCACATAAAATATTGCCGCACTATGTCTGGTTGGACGGAAATGGAAAGTTACTGGCTACATCTTCCTCCAAGGAAATTACAGAAAAAAATATAAGGGCTGTGTTGAATGGAGATTTATCTGCATTTCATCTTAAAGAGGATAATCTGCTCTATGATAAAAAGAAAGCACTGCTAGAGCAGATGGGGATTATCGATACCAAGTCAATCAAGTCGTCGTCTCTGTTGACAGGGTATCTTACAGGGCTGGGTAGTGTGTATGGAAGTGAACCTTATCATACTGGGGAGCGGTTCTTCTATGTTAATTATCCGATCAAGTTTTTGTATCAGGAAGCATTTAACACAGCGCTGGCGGGCGTTCATCCCAATGAATTTGTGTTCGATGACGGTGTAGACAAGAGCTTCATTGATTTTATAGCATCTACCGATTATGATGCATTATATAGTTATGAACTCATAATAGAATCAGCGACACGGGATCGGGCTATGGAATATCTGCGTAGAGATCTTATGCAGCAATTCAACGTCTCGGTCAGAAGGGATATTCGAAACACCGAGGTACTTGTCTTAACAGGGGACAAGCAGAGCAATGCTCCTAAAACCAGTGCAAAAGGAACAACGCTGGGCTATCTGGCAAGACAACTGTCCACGATGACGGGTAGGTTGGTAGAGGCAGACGGGAATGCAGCGCAACATGTCGTTGCTCCCCTAGAGTTAGAGAATCTGGCAGGATCGGATCTTTTGCAATTGCAGCGTGTCCTCAAAAAGCACGGTATAAGGAGTGAAATCAAAAATTTACCTCGGGCGCACGCTGTATTTTATAACACAGTGCATGCTGCGAGCGGTAAAGTAGTTGAATCAATTAATTAAGCAGGTAATGAATAGATATTTCTATACCCTTTTTCCACCTTATTGTTTTATGGTTGGGATTTTTGTGTTGATATTTCTTAATTCAACGGACGCCAAAGGCCAATCTCGGCTGTGGGGTAGTGTAATTGATCAGGATGGCGTTGGTATTGTTGTTACAGTTCAGGATAGGCTTTCACAGCTAAAGGTTACCACTGGAGAGGACGGAAGCTTTGAATTAATAGGAGCAAGTGAAAAAGGTGATTTACTTATTGTTGGTAAGACTATTGATACGCTGCAGTACCGTTATTTGGGGTTTGGTCCTCATCGTATAGTCGTAGGTAGGAAAATACATGAAATCGAGGTGGTTGAAGTCAATACCGGGTTTCAGCGCATTCCTAAAGAACGGGCTACGGGGTCTTTCGAAGTTCTGGATGCCAAAGCGCTATCTGCCCAGGTCGGAACTAATATACTGGATCGATTGGACGGTATGGTTTCTGGACTCACATTCAATGGTACAAAAGACAATCGTAAATATGATTTTATGGTGCGTGGACTCAGTACAATTAATGGCCCTTTGGATCCGCTAATTGTAGTAGACAATTTTCCCTATGAGGGCGATATTTCCAATATTAATCCCGAGGATGTAGAAAATGTCACCGTTCTTAAAGATGCGGCCGCAGCTTCCATCTGGGGAGCCCGAGCAGGTAATGGAGTGATTGTTATTAACACTAAAAAAGGCAGACTGAATCAACCTGTTAAGATTGAGCTGAGCGCAGTGGCGCAAGTTCGCGAAAAGCCGGATTTATATCGTCAATCGTTTCTTTCATCACCTGATTACATAGAAGCGGAAGCGTTCTTTTTCAATAAAGGCGCGTATGCAGCAGACTTTATTTGGAGTGATATGTTGAAGACACCGATCACACCTGCGGTTGAAATCTTTCAGCAACGTGCGCTTGGATATATTTCAGCTCAGGATTCTGCTGCAAGGATCGATGCGCTAAAGTCAATGGATAATCGCGATCAATACAAACGCTATAGTTACAGACCGTCGAATATGCAACAATATGCGTTTAGCCTGCGTGGTGGCGAGCGTAGGATGACCTATACTCTTGCCGCAGGCTATCAGAACGAGGTGTCAGAATTGGGCGCTAAAGACCGTAAAATCAACCTTCGGACGCAGCAGAGTTACGCGATCACAGATAAACTAAAAGTTGAATTGGGGGCATATTTTACGCATGCGAATAACAATGGACAGTCCCGGCCCGCATTTAATAGTGTACGGGTAAACGGCAAGATAGTACCCTACCTGCCGATAGCAGATGATTTGGGGCAGCCTATACCTGTATATAGTTTCCTCAGACAAAGTTACATAGATACAGTCGGTAATGGTGCTTTATTAGACTGGAATTACTACCCGATGTGTGATTATCTGCATACCTCAAAATCGAATGTACGGCAAGATATTAATGCAAATCTAAGTGTGCACTATCAGCTTTCTACAGGTTTGAAGCTGGCCGTCATGTATCAGGAGCAACAACAACGTATCACTAATGAATCATATGATAGCCCCAACTCTTATAAGGCAAGAAATCTCGTAAACGAATTCACCCAGATCAACTACGCTACTGGTTTGGCAAAGCGGATTGTTCCTGAAGGTGGGCTATGGAGCGGTGATTATCGTACCATATCAGGAAGAAATGCACGGTTTCAGTTAGACTATGACCGTAGGTGGCAAAAACATGCTATAGTAACACTGTTGGGTAGCGAGATACGGCAGTCCCGATCAAGCTATGTGCCGCAGGCTACACTATATGGATATCACCCGGATCCTTTTCAATCCCAACAGGTAGATTTAGTCAACGATTATCCTACCTTGGTTACAGGAGAGAATAAGCGGATCGGGGGGAGCGCGAGCCGTTCCGCTGAAATCAACCGCTTTGTTTCACTTTACGGAAATATGGCTTACAGCTATGATCAGCGTTATACACTAAGTCTTAGTGCTAGAAAAGACGCGTCAAATATATTTGGTGTAAAAGCAAATGACAGATGGAATCCGCTTTGGTCTGTGGGTACTTCGTGGCATATGCACAAAGAATCTTTTTTTGAAAGTTCTATACTTAATCAGCTTACCTTGCGCGCTACATATGGCTACAGTGGCAACGTCGATCCTTCTCGGGTATCACAGGCCGTAATAAGCTATGCTGGTGCGGACGGGATACGCACCTTACTGCCACATGCGGTCATTACAGAGGTTCCTAATGACCAATTGCGATGGGAGCGCGTCAATACGACAAATATAGGTGTTGACTTCGCTTTGAGCAATGGACGGCTCTCGGGTACCTTAGAGCTGTATCGGAAGCACGGCTTTGACTTGTATGCGCCTGCATTGTACGATTATACCGTGCGGGGCTATTATACTACTGTCGTGATGAATAGTGCGGATATAGTAGGTAAAGGAATCGATTTGAGATTGACATCGCTCAATATTAAAATACCGTTTGTCTGGCAGACTACTTTGATAGCCAACCTGGTAGATAGCCGCACAACTGCTTATCATATACAACAGGCTACACGTTTGAGTACGCTGGTGGGGAATGGTACCACAATAAATCCGGTTATTGGGAAACCGCTATATGGACTAGCGAGCTATAGATGGGGCGGGCTGGATGGAGCAGGTAACCCTCAAGGGTACATAGGGGATGAAAAAACGCTGCAGTACCAACAGATATTTAATGATATAGCGGTTAAGGGGGATGATAGCAATGTGGTTTACCATGGCTCCGCTCTTCCAGTATATCAAGGGAGTCTTTCGAACACATTTTCATATAAAGGTCTCTCGCTATCAGCTATGTTCTCTTTCCGTCTTGGATACTATTACCGAAAATCGACAGTATCTTATGCGCAGTTGCTTTCAAATGGTATTGGTCATTTAGATTATAACAAACGATGGAAGGTGCCTGGTGACGAACTGCATACGACCGTTCCATCTTTGACTTACCCGCTGGATTCTAACCGCGAACGCTTCTATGCATACGCTACACCAACCGTATCACGCGGGGATAATATCTACCTACAGTTTGCCAGCCTGTCGTACCGTATTCCTAAAATAGGAAGGATCGGAAAAATGCCGGAGACCAATGTGTATTTAAATGGGAGTGGCTTAGGATATGTCTGGCGAAAGGACAGGACAGAGCTATTGGATAATCAGCGCTCGTTCTCATTAGGTTTACGTGTTAACTTTTAAATCAAACAAAAATGAAAGAGATTATAGTAATGTGGAGAAGACTTTTATATGTGGTAACAGGGCTTCTTGTGCTGTCAAGCTGTGATGATTATCTAGATATAAAATCTTCAACCAATATGGCGTTGGTGTCCACATTGGAAGATGTGGAAGCGATTCTGGATAATACCCAGATCATGAATTACCGTAGTCCTTGTATGGGCGAATCATCTGCGGACGATATTTATATTCCCAATCCAGTGTATGATAGGATAGTAAAAGCTGCTTCTCGAGATATTTATGTCTGGAAGAATGCGGATTACGAACAGGCTTCTAACCCTTGGGGTATCAGTTACGAAACAATCTTTTACGCGAATGTTTGCCTTAAAACTTTAGATGAAATGGCTGTAAAGGAAGGAGAAAAAAATCGATGGAATAGAGCAAAGGGGGCGGCACTTGTTTTCCGCGCGAATTCTTTTCTTCGAGCTATATGGATATGGTCCAAAGCCTATGATGAATCTACCGCTTCGTCTGACTTGGGTATAGTTTTGAAGACGAATCCAGATGTCAATGAGCGCTCAGTTCGAGCTTCAGTAGCAGAGTCTTTCGAAAAAGTGATCGTTGATCTCAAGGCAGCGATGCCGCTGTTGCCTCATAGATCAGATTTACCTGTGCGACCCTCAAAAGTGGCTGTTTATGGTTTACTGTCACGTGCTTATCTTTCGATGAGAGATTATGCCAATGCGGAAAAATATGCCGATTCTTGCCTTACAATCCAAAATGATCTTTTAGATTTCAATACGGATATTAAATTACCTACGGCTACCAGTTCGGTAAATCCCTTTACTATTTTCAATAAAGAGGTTATCTTCTCGACAGCGATTGGTTTATATGCCTTTCCGTCAAGTACCACGTATGCGGTCATTGATACGAATCTAATAAATTCTTATCAAACAGATGATCTCCGACGGTTTGCGTTTTTTAGAAATACAGCGAATGGCGCTGTTATGCGGGGCAATTTTTCGATAAACAGCACCCAGTATTTTACGGGCGTCTCTACAGCCGAAATGTGGCTGACCAAAGCGGAGTGTTTGGTGCGGCGCGGGCAGATTAGAGAAGGATTAACAGGCGTGGATAATCTTTTGAAAAGGCGGTATAAAGTAGGGACTTCCCCATATCTAGATATGGGTATGGATAGATTGGAGGCGCTACAACTGGTTCTTTTGGAGCGGCGAAAGGAATTGGTAACACGTAATCTACGGTGGATGGATATCAAACGATTGAACAAGGAGGGAGCCAATATCATATTGACGAGGCTGGTCAATGGTGAGACCTATACACTACCTCCCAATGATGATCGATACGCCTTGCCCTTGCCGAGTGACGTGATAAGATTGACTGGAATGCCACAAAACTAATAGTTTAATAATGTCAAAGAGTACCCATTCAGATGGAATGAATGGGTACTCTTCTAAACTGTAAAATCAGATTAATTAATCTTGATTATAAATTCCGCCCGGTGTAAGTGGCTGAGACGACATGCTTCCAGCGGCACTTGGTGCAGGGATTAAGTTTACATTATCCGGGCTCAAGACGGTTGGTAAAGTAGGAAGAAGGCTGGTGTTGATATGCACTTGCCCACCAGATTCTACTAAATAAGCCGCCTTCACCTGGATATTACAGGCTCTTTCCAAACCTTCACAACCGTCAGGGGTATCAATGGCTTCCCATTTAGCGGGATTTCCCTCCTCACCGGGGTTCCCCGTAAAACGAAAATAGGTATCCGTAGTGACTACTTTTGTTTCTACCTTAGTACTTTTGTCTTTTGCCCCGTTATCGTTTAGGGCCAACGCTGTTCCTGCAATACCCAGTATCACAGAAAACAAAATCATAATTTGTTTCATTTTTGTTTGTTTTAAGTTTCTCTCTGTTTTAACTCCTAGAGAAATGCTCGGGAGATATTGCTATCCGGATCTGTTGATTTTTTCGTACGATGCCTCAACACATATCTCATGGATAGTCGGAAGGGTCTTTTGGCCGATACGCCCTGCACCCTGTGGCCTAGCCACCGAGATTCGCTGTATATGTAGACTCAGTGACAAGTAATCAATGACAAGGGTATCAAGTTATTCTGCTTATATATTCAAGATCTTCCATCGTAGGCGGATAGCCAACAGGCAGTTTATCGTGTGTACCCATGTAGGCAATCACCTCGTTTGGTGGCTGTGCCCGTTCTATGCTGGCTATCGATTCCTTGACTTGGATCCAAAGGCTCTGTTGACTGTTTTCTCCATCATTCCGGTTTACAATCTTCGCTATTCGCCAGCGTATCCATTGCATTTTTAGCGCTTCGTTATAGTATCGCCAATCGTAATGTAGCTGTGCGAATGCCTTGAGTAGGTGTTTATACAAGACGCAGAGATCAAGATGAAATAACAGTTCATGTCTTGCAGGGCTCAAAAGAGGTATATTGCAGAAAGCTACACCAGGGAGTGTCAGTTCTATACCGAGCAGGTAGCTTTGTTCTGCGATATCAAACTCGTCAATGATATAATAGGTAGCAGGATCACTACCCTTGAATAATAGCCCATTTAGTGTCAGTCGTACCAGTGCAAATTCGATCAGATACACCATTTCGCCTATAAGGGGCTCATGAGGATTGGCCTTACAGACCATATTCATCGTCTTTGTTGCTTCTTCTAGATACCTCCGGGGGCAACGGCCAAATTGTTGTTCATAGGCTTGAGCTACCATTTGGTAGCCGTTGTAAAGAACATCGCCCTCGCCTTCGATTAGTTCAAATGGAAAGTGGTAGGGACTGTTGTTCCAACCCTCGGGAGCTAGCTCGTGCATTAGTTCCTTGAGCTGTAGATATAAGATTTCCATCACCTGATAGAGCACTTCGCTTTCTAGATATGTTTGTTTTATAATCATAACTCCCACCGTATTTATATACCAAAGGTAGGAAGCCAAGTAGCAGGCGGCCCGACAGCTTACGATTTCACGATCCGACAGGGGCCATACTCATAACGTTGAAGGTGGAAGTTACTGGTCCGTTAGGAGGGTCTGTATATATGCACTAGCAGTTTGTTTACTATACTTCTTGAAAAAACGACCGAAAGCATCCAGTGAGCTGTAGTTGAGTTCATATGCCGTCTCGGTAGGGCTCATACCCGATGCAAGGAGGTTTTGGGCCCGTGTCACAAGTAGCTCGGTGCGCAACTCTCGCAGGCATTTGCCAAAATGCTGCTTATGATAGCGGTTTACGGTGTCTAGATCTAGCTTTAGGTCATCGGATAGTAGGTTGATCTGTGTTTCCTGGCCCTTCTCCTCGATGTGCATAGCCAGTAGCTTGCGCGCCTGTATCGCTATCTTGAGATCATAGCTCATTTTGGTTTCCTCTTCCGATATCTTCTCGGCCGATAGATCGATGAGATCGTGGATAATACCGAAGACAAAACTTTCATTTTTCAGTTTTCTTTTTTTTAAGCCACGGCACAGCGCATGTATATACATCCGGGTACGTCTGCCAACCTTAAAATCTCTGCTCACTACCACTTCGGGCAGTTGTGCTCGCCTGGCACGCAGTAGGCTGTGCAAGAAAATATAGGGCTTTTCATTTTTCTTGCGAAAAGTTTTACTTCGGAAATAATAGCCAAAGAGTTGGCTTTTTCCTGCCGGTATCTTTAGGCTATAATGACCAGGAGGAAGGTAGTAGTACATACCACGTCCACAGGCTTGTTGGCTGATCAGGTGGCCCTGTGAATTGTAAAGACGGATGGTTGCGCTAGCTTCGAGGACGTACAACACATGGATGTCGTACAGCTTCACCTTGATCGGAATGGTACGCTCTTCACAGAATAGCGTATCCAGGCAGCTGAGAAATACTTCCAGCGTATCAAAATCTTGTAGTGTGGCCTCATCTGCGCCGCGCTTCCAGTAGCTGGTTTGGCTATCCTGGAGTATCAGGGTGGCTTCAAGCTGCTCCAGACAATGGGCGCTTGCGACCTTGTCCAGGATTTGCCGAAGTTTAGACAGCACAGATCGCTTCATAATTCTTGAGGTTTAAAGTTTGGCCTTTTCGTGAATTAGAATACAGATTCACCAAAGAGTTAATTAGGCTAATAATCATAATCATTTGTTTAGAAAATGGCATATATCACATGTCGAATCTAGTCCTAAACCAGCCCTAAAACAATATAATTTCGTACACGTAGCTTTCTATTTCGTAAATGCACTCATATGTTTCGTAAATCATTTACGAAACAAAATTATTGGAGAGGTTAAGCATCTGAATTGCGCAAAATAGAGGAAATCGAAACGTACGTTTTTAAGATAAAACATATTGCAATTACTCACATATTGCGTCAGTCAATGTTTCGAAGCGAACTAAATGTGGCCACGTTGAGCTTAGAAAAAATGTTTTATTTAATTTTTAACAGAAATGAAAAACGAAAGAAAATCACAGATTTCAAATGATTCAGGTATGATCATTAAAAGCGATGTTATTTATTGGACTACACTAAAATATAAGTTAGATAGTGGGCCTCACGAAAAAGACCTCGAATCGGATCAAAAATGTCCAATAGTTACCTTTTAACCATTTCACAAATAAGGCGAAGGAGTTAAAAAAGGTGATCAGAAAGTCGGCCGCTGTAGAAGGCCGGCTTTTAATAAATCGTTTTTCACACCTAACAAGATAAATAATATGATTATACAACATGTAAGCAAATGGGAGTTTGCATTGTTTAGTGCAAATATTAATCAGGTTATGACAGACCGCAGTTGGAAAGAGCATGCTGTCATATTTAATAAATGGAAAGAATATCATGGGCGGGCGGATTCCCGTACATTAGACTGTTTTCATTTGCAATGCCATGGCTTACTAACTAATGGTACTCCTGGTATTTTAGCTATGTTCCACCTAGGCAATCACATGCATTGGCCTTTACAAATGGCTCAAGAAGGCGTTTTATTCGATGTGGTATTGGATAAGGTAGTTTATGACCGTAATCCCAAACTATTTGATCAGCTTCATAGGCAGATGAATAAAACCAATACGTACAACTATTTATTTAGCGAAGATCCTAGATTATTGTTTGGAATAAAACAAGCATTGGCATCGGGCAAGCATATTTTAATATTCGCCGATGGTGCCTCTGGATCAGTAGATTCACAAAAGGATCAAAGGTTTTCTATACCTTTTCTAGAGGGTATCCTAAATGTTAAAATGGGAATACCATTTATCTCATCTGCATTTAATGTTCCTGTATATACATTGATCGATCAGCAAAGACGTAATAGTTATTATTTAAAGGCGTTAAAGCCGATTACACAAAAGCCAAAAGAAAATCGATTTGACTTTGTATTACGAACGTTGGATATAATGTATCGCCAACTCGAAATTATAGTAACTAAACAACCCGAACGCTGGGAGTGCTGGATATACCTACATAAAAATGGTATGTTAAATTTGGACGAAAGCATTGTAGACGAGGGACTCACAAACCATCCGTTATTAGTTCTAGAACTAGATGGCGAATATTGTGTTTTCGATAGAAGATACTATACCGCGCAGAAAGTTAATCTTGTTCCTCTACAATAAGAATATTATATTTGAGAAACAAGCTATCTATTTTATGTCCAATCTGCCTAAATTATTTTTGTGCTGGAATGCACTTAGCTTACCTGCATTCTATATTTTTTTTAAAGTACTTAACTTCTTTTTTGCCGATAGACCCATCCCTGAAAATCAAATTATCGCAGTAAGTATATTATTTGCGATATATTTTATGCTTTTGTTTGCAGCAACATGGTTAGGGGGGCAGCAGAAATGGAAAAGTAGGACTGCTGGTTTAGGGATCTTGCTCATAGCTTTTTTGTTCTTGGTATTATATGGTTATGAACTCATTTATAGTTGGCTGCCCGCTTTAGGGATTAATTTTCATAATCCTAATAAATCATTTAGAATTATTGAATTTAGAAAGCGATTGACCACAGGCTTTTTAGTGACCTGGATTATAGCTAGTGCCATGGTATTCGCATTAAGGTATTTTAGTAATAAAAAAAGACTGAACCTTAAGAAAGAGAAGCTCAAGCAGTTAAATAATGATATATCACTACTTAAATCGCAGTTAAATGCCAAGCATTTATGCCCGCATTTTATCGAAGGGGTTATTGCCATTACAATGGGTAAAATGACGACAGATAAGCAGGAAGATAATTTGGATAATCTGTTAAAGTTGGCATCAGTCATGCATCATGCCATTGAGATGCAAGAAACAGAGTCTAGTATTCCCATAAAAAAGGAATGGGAGCAGGTCGTGAATTTGTTGGATTTGGCCAGTTTAGGCCAAAAAGAGGCTATAGAAAAGGTTTCGTTGCCGCCCAGTTTACAAGATATTCGGATACCGATAGGGCTTTTTCTAACGCCTGTTGAAAATGCTATTAAATATGGGGATGTCCTAAAAGGAAGTTCATTCTCTGTAAGGTTCATAATCGGTCAGGATAAATGGATATTTAGAGTGGTGAACGATATAATACATGCAAAAAGAAATAGTATCAAATCTCAAAAGACGGGATATAAATTGTTGAGTAAGCGTATCACAAATGGCAATTGGCCAATTAAAATCAAAAGAAAAGAAAGTCAAACACAATATTTGGTGTCCATATCAGGACCGTTAAACTAAACTTGTTATGGATAAACTAAAGTATACCGCAGGATTTATGGATGATCAGCCAGAATCGATTACAATATTCCGCAAAATGTTAGCCCGATTCGATTTTTTAATCCAGCTGGATCCCGTTTCAAGTATTCAGGCTGCACTGAATATGCAAGAAGTGCAATCCGTTGATATATTGTTTCTGGATCTACAGATGCCCGAATTAATGGGCTGGGAATTCGTTAGACTGCTCGAAAATCCTCCCGTAATAATTGTAGTGTCTAGTTTTGGAAATTATGGATTTGAAGTAAATAATATAAATGCGGTAGCATATCTGAAAAAATTGCCAGACTGGGAACACTTAAAAAAAGCAGTGGAAGAGGCAGTGAGAAAAGTGGATGAAAGAAATAGAATATCTATAAACAAAAGTACAACGGTCAAAGTTCGCAATTTTGAAACCAAACAGGAAGAAATATTAAAACATGTCGACATTGTATATGCCGAAGTTGAGGATAAAGATATTACTATATTTTTAGATAACGGAAGCAAGGTGATCTATCAAAAATCCCTCACCACATTAATGGCGCTTTTGCCGCAAGATAAGTTTGTTCGGATCAGTGCAAAACATGTCGTGGCTATACACGCTATCAAATCGTATAATAGAACTAAAGTGCAATTGACTATGGATGATATTTGTCTGGATATTAATTTTAAGCCAGCCTTGAGAGCCCTAGATTTATACCATGATAACAAACTGTAAAACAATCAAATGATATGAATTATTAACTTATCTAATATACTGTTGAATGGAAACCAAACTAAACAACACCCACGCACAAACACATGAAAAGTATGTAGAGCAATGCAGCGCTAAAAAGCTAACCGAAGAGCTAATAGAAATTATCACACCATTATGGGACCGTATGGATCAACTTATAGAGACCACAAAAGAAATATCGCTCTTGATGATGCAAAACCAAAATCATGAAGACCTCAACTTGAGTCAGCGACTTATTGATAATCATGATCTTAAGAAAATGTTGAAATTGGGGAATACCACTTTTTTTGAGAAAAAAGCCCTCTTCAGAACTTATAATTTAGGAAAGGATTACTACCTACAGGATGAAGTTTTAGAAGTAATCAAAATGCATGAAGTAATACCAGCTAAGAGCCCTAAATCCTCTTCAAGAAATCGAAATGTACCGGAATGAACCAGGTACGAGCATGACCCAAGTCCAGCCTAACAACTACCCAAGAAAAAACTAAGAATTACCCAAGAAACACCCAAGGATTACCGAAGAAATACCTAAGAACCACCTAAGAAACTACCAGTCTATACACAGCCTATACACAACGATTAAACAAGAACTACCCAAGGATTATCCAACAATCACCCAAGATTACCTAGAACCGCCCTCGTCAACATACCAAAACCGACCAATTTAGAATGTGATAATCAACTTCGCGCAGAAAGTATCGGGTTAACAGTAGTAACATTTTACCGTTCAGAATCGTTCATAATCGTTCGGAATCATTCGTAATCATTCGGATGGTGTTGATAGCCATTGTTTTATGGTTTTTTGTTTAAACCTTTGTAATGTAATCAATGACGGAAGGCGCCCCGGAAAAGCATTACACTAATAGATTTTTTAAAAATTAAAACTTAATAAAAAATGGCAAAGTCAAAAGACAATGTAGTGATGCAGGGAGCATCAGGAAAAGTAGGTAGAAACCTTGTATTTCGTCAAAAAGGTGATCAGACGATAATTGCTAAAAGGCCAAGAACAGTTACTGGTCGGGTATTATCGGACAAGCAACTCGCAGTGCAGAACAAGTTTTATGATGCTTCGCAATATGCAAAGCGAGCAATGCTAGATCCGTTATTGAAAAAGGCCTATGCCGAAAAAGCTACTATAAACCAGCAACCTTACAATGTGGCATTCAAAGATTACTTCAATGAGCCTAGCGTTCGTAAATTCGATGATAGTGCTTACAGAGGGATGGTGGGTGATATCATAACAATCCAGGTAAAGGATATCATGAAAGTAAATGAAGTCAGTGTGGAGATACTAGATCAGTCTGATATTCACCTTGAATCTGGACTGGCTACGGCGACGGACGATTCAAATTCGCAATGGACTTACGAAGCAACAGTCGCAAATGTAGACTATGATACTGCCAAGTTTAAAATTATCATGCTTGACACACCGAAGAAAATCACCAAAGTACAAAAAAAATATGGAGAGGACATGAACCCCTAATCCCTAAAGCGAAGGGCGGAGCTAGGCTCCGTCCCTTCCTTAATTTTGTAACCTTTGTAACTTTCATCACCCACATAACTCTTGTTCCGATTTTCGGGATCATAACTCTCATCACATTATGATGCAAACAACAAACACCCCCTACAAGCTAGCCCAGGGCTGGCGGGAGGAGCTTTCACTTAAGGAAAAGCTATTCTTTGGCTTTCTATTTCTGATCATCGGTTGGCTAATGCTATCGGCTGTATTGCAGCTGTTCGACCCGGCTATCGGTGTGCTGGACTTCGGTATCCTCACCGTCGCGGTATTTGGACTGTTGGTCGGTTTGCTAGCGGTGTACATTAGCATTTGGCTACAAGAACTACTGTGGCATCCCTTTAAGTCTTTCAGACAGCAATTCGAAAATCACTTTAATAAACTCTCCTCATGGCAACAATGTATTCTTTATTTTTCGGTCTTCTTTTTACTGCTCTATGCTGTGATAATGGCGATGGTAGTGGTGTTTTAGTATGCCCCGTACTTTCCCATCCGTCATCCCGTTTGGAGCGCAGCGGAATAGAGGGATCTAAAAACTTTACAGGGCTTAATTATAATAAATTTTTATGCCGCTCTGTAGCCGCGGCGGGGCCAGTCCCTTTTCTCTCGACAGAAAAGGGACCAAACCGACCAAAAGGAGCTCATGGACACCCAATACTATTCAAACTCCATAAAGGTCAAGGCTTGGTTGCTCGGCTAAATTGTCTCCTTATTTCTAGCAATAAGACAACCGAAGGCTGGAGGCCGAGTTCAGCGAAGCTAAACCCACTTCGCTCAGACAGGTCTGATAGCTTGTCAGGAATAATTGACAATTATTTGCGCCTTGAACAACATAGGCCAATCTATTCGGATCTGGCTTGTAGTGACTTACAATCCACATCAATGTCGCCTGTCAAGATTCTTGTTTTTAAGGACGACATTTTAGCATATGGAGTCAAACGCCGTAAAGCTATGAATAGCAGTTATGTACATTTTGCATTAGAACAGGATTTTCAGTCTAGGGTAGGGAGACGTGAGAGGGAGACCTTGGAAACCACCTCTGTAGCTTTACGAAGCCGTGGCGAACATAGGCTAAATAGTCTTGATCTTTGCGGCACTTTCTATCAAGGGAAAGTGCCTAGACGGTCCGCTAATGAGGAAAAAAGAAACTTAATAATAGCTATTGCTTCAAAAGAACTAGGCGTGCGTGAAGCTACTGGCAACAACGACGGCCCCCGTATAGAAGAATATCTCCGCTATACAAACCTGGGCCCACATCACGATTGGTGTGCAGCTTATGTGAGCTGGGTGTATGGTCAAGCAGGATTATCACACCCCCGCAATCCATGGTCTCCAGCGTTATTTCCAAAGGCAAGACAGGTTCTAAAACAACAATGCCAGCCAGCCGATGTATTCGGAATTTATGGGGCTAAAGTCAAACGCATCAATCACGTAGGTATGATCAAGAAGAAAGCTAATGACTATCTGATCACCATTGAAGGCAATAGCAACAATCGTGTTGAATCAAGGAGAAGGCATTTTAGAACTATCTATGCTATTGCAGATTGGGTGTCAGGAAATCAATCTTAAATATTTATAAAACAGTTTAGAGGATATGACAACGTTAAATTCCATAAAATTTATCCAATGGTTTGTATTGACTAATATAATCTTATTTGGATGTAAGGCTAATAAAGATAAGAGTACAGCAATACGGATGCAGCAACAGATAGAGGGACGAGTGAATAGTACCACTTCTTACCAAAATTGGGCAAATACGGATAGCACTTCACGATTTTGGAGGTATACAACCGATAGTAGCTTTTTGTTTCATCCCAATTTAGGACTATCGGGACAGTCTGGCAGACTAGAATACCTAGAACGAAATATAGTCGGGATGAAGGCGGATCTAGAGAGGGTCACTTACGATAGTACAGGTGCAGCTTATAGTGAAGAAATAAATAACACAAGTACTAGTCAGACTAAATACGTTTGGGGTCGTATGGTTTATTTGCTAGCTATCGTATCTATACTAATAGGAATATATAAATTCTGGAGAAAAACAAACTAAAAAGGCAATAATTTTATTATTTGTCAAAAATGCGGTTGTAAAATTTGGGTGCATAGCGCCCAAATCTTAAATTAAAATTTAATCGTTAAAGTGGCTGGAATACAGATTCTACAATTAATTATGATTGAGTAGTTCAATGTTTTTTAATAAACGTAATTATTTAGTAAATTGGAGCGGTATAATAAAAATCTACCTATTTACCTATGATTTTAATTGTTGACGATCAAGATGAAAATATATTTTCATTGCAGAAGCTGCTCGAATCCTATGATTTTAAAGTGGACACTGCCTTATCCGGGCCGGAAGCCTTGAAAAAAGTACTCAAGCGTGACTATGCACTGATCATCTTGGATGTGCAGATGCCGATTATGGATGGTTTCGAGGTCGCGCAGGCCCTAGCGGGGTATAGCAGGACAAGATATATACCCATCATATTTTTATCAGCCGTAAATACAGATAAGAAATTCATTACCCAAGGCTATGCCTCGGGAGGGATGGATTATGTTGCCAAACCGGTGGATCCAGAAATATTAATGCTCAAAGTCAAGACATTCTATACCCTATTCCAACAACGATTGGCCCTTGACAATATGCAACAGGAACTTCGCATGGAAATCGAACAACGGAAAAAGGCACAACAGGAGCTCAATGAAAAGATGAAACATTTATACGCGATATTGGAAGCCTTGCCTCAGCTGGCATTTACTGCCGATAGTAGCGGGAATATTGAGTTTGTGAATAACAAATGGCGCCAATATGCAGATAGGAATACCTTTCCCAATCTGCACCCAGATGACCCTGATATACAACAGCAATTGCGCAATGCAGCAGAACATCCGCAACAGATAGAAATTGAATTAAGGCTTTTATGCAATGAATGCGAAGAATATAAATACCACCTATTTCGTGTCATTCCTTTTATGGACGGAGGACAATATAAATGGATAGGTACATTTACCGATATCGATGCTCAAAAACAAGTCGAAAAGCGCAAAGACGAATTCCTGAGCATCGCAAGCCATGAACTAAAAACGCCCCTCACCAGTATCAAAGCATATGCACAACTACTACAACGCACGGTTGATAAAAATGAAAATAGCGTTGCAGGTCAATATATTGACAAGATGCAACGTCAGGTATCACTACTAGGTGATTTAGTGGTGGATCTGCTGGACACCTCCAGAATAGAAAATGGTAAGTTAAAAATCGATCCACATTATTTTGACCTGGAGGAGTTGCTCGATCAGGCGATGGATACAATAAGGCATACTAACGAGCACCGTTCGCTGAAAATACATAGAAAGGGCCACATTGTAGGTAAGGTTCTTGGAGATCGCATGCGTATCGAGCAAGTACTGATTAACTACCTTAGTAATGCAGTCAAGTATGCACCTGAAGCCGATGAAATCTTTATAAAAATAAAAAAAGATGAAAATAAAGTGCAGATTGAGGTCGTTGATCAGGGCATAGGTATACCTGAATACAAACTACCGGAGCTATTCACCAAGTTCTATAGGGTCGAAGAATCTTCTATTCGCTTTCAAGGACTTGGAATCGGTCTTTATATCTGTGCCGAAATCATAAAACTGCATGGTGGGAGCGTCGGAGCACATAGCGTTGTTGGAAAAGGATCTACGTTTTATTTTACATTGCCCATAGAACAAAAAACTGAAATCAACAGATGACAGAGGTTGTATTAAGGCCGATAAAAATACTGTGGATATTCCATATGAACATTAAAGAATAAATATTTACTGATGAATAAATCATTCTTGAGAAATCTACAGATCGCTATAGGAATCTCACTGATATTGGTATTGGCAAGCTCTTTAGCTTCTTATCTGAGTATTCAGGACCAAATCGAAGATCGCAACAATGTTGAACACAGCCGTAAGGTTATTGCGGCTGCCAATAAAGTGTTACACGATCTGCAGAATGCGGAGACTGGGCAGCGGGGATATCTTCTCACAGGTCGCCAATCTTTCTTAGAACCCTATCAAAAAGGTCTCAATCAGATACCGATATCGTTACAAAAGACCCAGGATTTGGTATCAGACAACCCCGAACAAACGGATAATGCACGCAAAGTGACAGCACTAGTACATACGCGCATGCAAATGCTGGCCGAATTGCTGGATGCAAAACAAAAAGGGGGCGAATGGCATATCGAACAGTTGGAAAATGGAAAACGTTATATGGACAGCTGTAGAACCAGTATCAACCAATTTATTGATATAGAAGCATTGCTGTTGCAAAAAAGATCAGCCGCATTAAGCCGATCTTCCGACAATACGTTGTTTTTTATACCTATGGCAGCTATATTGTCGCTTCTCATCACAGGAATATGTTTTGTTAAGATAAGACAGGATTATACACGCAGGGCACAATTGCAGACAGAATTGAAAGCAAAAGATCTAGAAATGAGAAAACGCCTTAAAGCCACACAACGAATAGCAGCACAGATCGCCCAAGGTAATTATTCGGTACGGGTGAAAGATACGGAAAGGGATGATCTCGGAAGCTTGGCGGAGTCACTCAATGCTATGGGGCATGCACTGAAAACATCTTTTGAATCATTGTCCAAAAACGAATGGCAACAGACAGGAATAGCCAGACTAAATAATATGTTGGTAGGCAATCGTATGGAGACCGAGCTCATAAATGATGCTGTTGCACATTTGGTAAATTATAGTGGTGCGATAAATGGGGCATGCTATCTGCGCCAGCAGGAAATGATTCAACTAGCAGGGGCTTATGGGATGGAGGTCCGTATGGCGGAGCGCTTCGCGCTAGGGGAAGGTATGGTAGGGCAAGTGTGCATAGATCAAAAAATAAAGCAAATCGATGGTATAGTCCCTGCAGATTTTGTTTCCAGTTGTGCAAGTGGTACACTGCAGCTCAGTAATATCATATGGGTTCCTATCATGACCGGCAATGAATGCATTGGTGTCATTGAGCTGGGGAGTAGGCAGTTTAATGATGAACATAGAATTACTTTTTTTAAAGAAGCAGCGCGGATAATAGGAATAGCAGTTCTGGCCGCAAAGGCAAGAGAAGAAGTGCAGACGCTCTTAGAAGAAACACAGACACAGACTGAAGAGCTCCAAGCGCAGCATGCCGAACTTGAAAACTTAAATACAGAGCTTGAGGCACAGGCGCAACGGTTGCAGGCTTCGGATGAAGAACTGCGCGCCCAACAAGAAGAGTTGATGAAATCGAATGCAGAATTAGAAGCGCATACAGAACAGCTCGAAGAAAAAAACCAGTTGATTAACCAGCGGAACATAGAGGTCAAACAAAAAGCAGACGCCCTAGCCAAAAGTACAAAGTATAAAAGTGAGTTCTTGGCAAATATGTCGCATGAATTGCGTACACCGCTCAATTCAATCCTATTGCTATCCAAACTATTAGCAGATAATAAAGAGAAAAACCTCTGCGCTGAACAGATACAGTCTGCAACGGTGATACAGAGTGCAGGTACGAGCCTGCTATTGCTCATTGATGAAATATTGGACCTTTCAAAGATAGAGGCAGGGAAGATGGAGTTGCATATCGAGAAAATTAAGGTCGAGACTATGCTCCAAGGCCTCAAAAACCTGTTTGAACCTATTGTTGCGCAAAAAGGACTAAATTTGAGGTTGTTCGATACGATAAGCGGCACAGAAATTTATACAGATACCATGCGCCTAGAGCAGGTACTGCGCAATCTCTTGTCCAATGCAATCAAATTTACAGAGAAGGGCGAGGTGGTACTTTCGGTAGCTCCTGATCAGGAGGACCACGCAAATTTAATATTCGAGGTAACGGACACTGGAGTGGGGATAGCAGATAACAAGCAGGCAGTAATATTCGAGGCATTCCAGCAGGCAGATGGATCCACTCGAAGAAAATACGGAGGCACCGGACTAGGACTATCCATTAGCAGAGAGATCGTCCGCTTATTGGGAGGTCAGATTTCGGTGAAGAGTAAGCTCGGCGAGGGAAGTACATTTGTACTCCGGTTACCAATCGATGCCAGAAGTAAAACCAATATTGAAACAGAGAACATACCAGAGATGGTTCCTCCGTCATTGAACTTACAGCTACAGGAATACGACAACCAACTGGATCTACACATACCCGAAGATATACCTGATGATAGAGAGTACATCGTAAAAGGAGACAGTTCGATCCTGATTATAGAAGATGATACGGAATTAGCAAAAAAACTATTGGAATATACCAGAAGGCAGGGATATAAAGGGGTCGTTACAGTCCGTGGAGATAGGGCTATGCAGGCCGCGATCCAGTACAGACCAGTTGCTATACTGTTGGATATCCGACTGCCTGTAATGGATGGTTGGGCAGTCATAGACCAGCTGAAAGCAAATCCCATAACCAAACATATACCTGTCCATGTAATGTCAGCCGTACACGTAAGAAAACAAAGTCTATCCAAAGGGGCAATAGATTTTGTAAACAAACCGTTATCACTGCCCCAGATTGAAAAAATGTTTGCAAGGATAGAAGCCGCTCGTCATACGAAAACCAAAAAAGTTCTCATTGTAGAAGAGAATGCGAAACATGCAGCAGCGTTAGCATATTTCTTAAAAAAATTTAATATACCAACAGAAATACAGTCAAGCGTAGAAGGAAGTATAGAAGCACTGATGGACAGCGGAGCAGATTGCGTAATATTGGATATGGGTATGCCTTTCAGGGCAGGATACGAAGCACTCGATGCAATCAAGAAAATAAAAGGATTGGAAGACTTGCCAATTATAGTATTTACTGGCGAAAGCATGTCACTAAATGAACACGATAGAATACAAAAGTATGCTGACTCGATAGTTTTAAAAACGGCGCACTCGTATCAGAGAGTCCTGGATGAGGTCAGCCTATTTCTGCATCTGATAGAAGAAGACAAAAAAGTGCAACAAAAGGTGGCGTCTAATATAATAGAAGTATTCCACGGAAAGAAAATTTTGATTGTAGATGATGATGCGCGCAATATATTCTCGCTCTCTAAAGTATTGGAGGTGCATCGCATGCAGGTGGTCACAGCGACTAATGGTAAAGAAGCGCTCCAACAACTCGCACAGCACTCAGATACCGATATCGTACTAATGGATATCATGATGCCCGAAATGGACGGTCTTGAAACCATAGATAGAATAAGAAGACTGCCGGAACATAAATTGCTGCCGATTATCGCAGTGACAGCGAAAGCAATGGTCGGCGACCGCGAGAAATGCATGCAGGCAGGAGCATCAGATTATATATCCAAACCTGTAGATCAGGATCAACTGTTGTCTCTCCTGCGGGTATGGCTATGTGAAGGAACATTAAAATAGGATTTGTACGGGACAAAAACGGGTATTTGCCGTTCATAGGAAAGGGTATTAAATCGAAAGATAATCTAACGCCTTTTTGTTATTTTTATTAAAAAATAGGGTAAAGCGTGTTACAAAAAAAAATTTTCATATTTGACGACGATAATCAGATTTTGGATATCTGTTCATTGGTATTAGAAGATGGTGGGTTTGCAAGCTTCGTCTCGGACAGCGTTCAAGACATAGTAGAAAAAGTGGTTAAAATCAAACCAGACGTTATATTGATGGACAATTGGATTCCGGACGTTGGCGGAGTAAAAGCCACCCAGCAACTCAAAAACCATCCGCTCACAAAGTGGATACCCGTGATATACATATCTGCCAATTGTGAAATCCAACGAATTGCAGCAGAAGCGGGCGCTGATGCGTATATAGCAAAGCCATTTGACCTTTGCACCTTTGAAGAAGTAGTAACAGCATATGCGAGTATTGAAAATGGCCCCACATCGCCCAACGAAAAACAGCTTAGGGTTTAGTATCGCAACTAGAAAGAGTTATCCCGGATGAATGAGGTGCCGGGATAACTTAAAGAGGAACCACAAACATTCCACAAAAAAGTGTTGAAAAAGTAAGCTATAATGATCTAGCATCACGGAGTTCTTAGATGCGATTATGCGTTTGCAAGTGCTTGTTAACTTTCATCCTTTCATTTAGTTCATTGTCAACTTTAAAATCTATCTTACGCTCATTTTGAAGTTTTTTTTAAAATCATTTTTTCTAGTGATTTGTTTGTATATTGAAACGAATATCATTTATCCATGAATGGCTTAGAAAAAGCCACTATAAGGAGCTTCAGCACAATATAAAAAAACTGAACCCATATAGATAACGAAACATTATGAAGCAATTACTATTAACCTGGTTGTTCCTTTGTCTTTTATTGACCGTACGTACGCATGCGCAAAATGTACCGGTCTGTGCTACACCCGGTGCCGATGGTGCCCAGAGCCTGACCACAAGTGCTAATACTTTTTACCCTTCTAAAACAGGTGAAAGCACACTTAGTGCCGGTTCGAATACCGTAGAGCTGGGGGCTGTGCCGTCGGCTTTCAACGTGGGTGGAGCTACCTTTACCTTTGGTACAACACAGATCACGAAGGGAAATCTTTTGCTGATCATCCAGATGCAGGGAGCCGATATGAATAGTGAAAATACGAGCGTATATGGCTCGGGGATTGCTGCCAACAATGGCTCTGGAACTAGTGGTAATGTAACTGCGGGACAGTATGAGTATGTGGTAGCATTAAATGATGTAACCACTGCTGGTGGTACCTTACGCTTTAAGGGAGCAGGGCCTACAGGAGGGTTGATAAATAGCTATACCAATTCTAACCCCACAGCGACCAGAGGGGTAAGACGTTATCAGGTAGTGCGCTTGATGCAATTTTCTAATGTGACACTGACAAATGATATCAAGACTATTCCATGGAATGGTAATGCTGGTGGTTTAATTGCGATCGATGTAGCCGGTACCCTGGATATGAATGGGAAAACAATCGATGCGAGTATGACCGGATTTAGAGGGGGGTATTTGTATCCACGTAACATATCCAATACGCAGTATGAGGGGTACCGTACTACCGAAGCGGCTAGGGCCTCTACCAAAGGGGAGGGGATAGCAGGGACGCCACGCTTTATGTGGGACGGCTATAATGAAGTTGATAATGGTGCCACCTGGGTAGGGTATCCGAATGGTGACTACGGACGTGGGGCACCTGGTAATGCCGGTGGTGGTGGTAATGTGCACAACGCTGGTGGTGGCGGCGGTGGTAATGGAACGGCCGGTGGTAGCGGCGGATACGGCTGGAATAGTGGTAGTGGAAATAACCAGAATACAGGCGGACGTCCTGGAGCAGCAATTGTAAGTTCGTTTAGCCGTCTTTATTTGGGCGGCGGTGGCGGTGCCGGAGATGCAAATAATGCTACGAATGGAGTGAAAGGTGGTGTCGGTGGCGGGATCGTGATCCTGACCGCAGGCAAGATTGTAGGTACAGGACAGATTTTTGCTAATGGTGGGCGTGGAGAAGCCGGTGGTTTGGGTTCGGCTGCCGATGGTGCTGGTGGTGGTGGTGCCGGCGGAAGTATTTTTATAAATGTGAACCTACCAAGCCCCGCGGCTAATCTAACCATATCGGCACAAGGTGGAAATGGAGGTAACTCGTATACCACGACCGATCATGGTCCCGGTGGTGGTGGCGGTGGTGGCGTGGTATATTATCGCCTGGTAAATGGCAGGGTAACAGCCAATGCAGCTCCCGGAAAGAATGGCCGTACGAATAATGGTGCAGGAACGGCCTATGGTGCTACTGCAGGAAGCGGATCGGGTGTAGTACGCTCGTTTACCCTGTCGGAGCTGCCGCCCGAATTGCAAGGGATATCTTCTACTTGTTTGCCGTTATTGAAAATTGATAAATCGAGACTGAATACACTGGTGCCGATACCTGCAGGATCGACCACTTCCTATACCATTACAGTGACTAATACTGGTGGAGGTGCCGAAGGACTGAAGGTACACGATCACTTGCCGGCAGGTTTTACCTTTGTATCGGCAACTGCGGTATACTCCACAGAGCCGACCGTAACAAATGCATTGGCGAATACAGGCACGGCGAATAAACCGCAGTTTGGTCCCATAAACCTACCTGGAAATACATCGGTAACCATACAGATGTTGGTGGCTATCGCTTCATCCACGCCACCTGGGACCTACAGTAATTCGGCATTCGTGACCTATCTGGATCCGCAACGGAATGCGAGCGACCCCAACCGGGTAATAACGCCGGCGCAGAATGCCTTACCTGGAGCAAATACAACCTACCAAGGTGAAAATGGAGCGACAGGAGAAACCGTATTGGGCGCCAATTATAATCCGGCAAAAACGGATGAGGATGTAATCGTTATCGCTCCGCAGATCGTGGTGACCAAATCTATTGATCAACCTTGCGTAAACGGAACAACAAATATATTTACCATAAGTGTAAAAAATGAAAGTACAGCAGCGCTCCCTATTGTAATAGAGGATGTGATGCCTAATGGGCTGGATGTGGTATCCACGTCTAATACCGGTTGGACCTTGTTGGTAACCGGGCGCACCTACCGCTTTACGCTGAATACGCTGCTCGCAGCGGGGCAGACAGCGCCAGCAATAAATATAGGGGTCAGACCTGCTGCAAGTGCGACGCAGAGTAGCTGGTCAAATACAGCAAGGGAAATAAATTCGGGGGCCAATGCTACAGCACTTCTGTATGCTACACCAACGGCGGCTACGGCTACGGCTAGTGCACCGTCGGCATGTAACAATGGTACATTTTATATGGCAGGTAACCAGCCTACGATAGGTACGGGACAATGGAGCTTTGTCAGTGCATACGGTAACGCGGTAATTGTCAATCCCGCGCAGTATAACACCGCAATAACCGGTGTGGCTAGTGGACAGACCGTGACGGCAAGATGGACCATAACCAACGGAAGCTGTACCCGATTTGCAGATGTAACGCTAACCAATAACTCGGTGTTACCGACCGCCGTATTGCGGACACAAAATAACGCGGCCAGCACGGTATGTGCCGGCACAACATTGCCCGCATTGGAGGTAGTACTAACCGGAACTAAACCATGGACCATCACGTACCTCGATCAAACTGGTTTGGAGGTGCAGGTGGCCAATATACAGACGAGCCCTTATGTAATAACAAATACGAAGGTAGGTGTATACTCCATCAAGACGGTGAAGGATGCTTCTGGCTGTTTCGGAAACGCATCGGGGTCGGTTATTTTGATGGAAAGCCCGGCTACAGTAGGGGGCGCGCTATCGGCCAACCAGACCATATGTGCGGAGCAGTTGCCGGCTGCCATCAACCTAACGGGACAGGTAGGAAGTGTACTTCAGTGGGAATCCTCTACAGACCAGAACACATGGACAATCTTGCCTGGTTCTCAGAATATGGCCAGTTATCAATTACCGGTATTAACGCAGACTACTTATATACGTGCATTGGTGCAGAGTGGTACCTGTGGTACGCGCTACTCTACAGTGCATAGGGTACAGGTGACACCATTGCCTACGCCTGCGGATGCCGGCCCTGATCTTGTGCAGTACAACTCAGGAACCTTTACGATGAGGGGGAATACACCGATAGTGGGTACAGGAATGTGGGCCGTGGTTTCGGGAACAGCGACCATCACGAATCCTACAAATCCGACGACTACAATTACGATTCCCCAAAACAGCTCGACAACGCTTCAGTGGACCATCAGTAATGGCTCTTGTAACCCTGCAGTGGACGAGATGACCGTGACCTATACCAAAAATGGGGTATTGGAGCTGGTGAAGGCGGTTTCGGCAACGAGCATAAATGCCGGAGAGCCGCTAAGTTACACCGTGACGGTAATCAATAGGGGCCCTTCGGTAGTACCAAATGTGGCTATTACGGATGTGTTGCAGCAAGAACTTAAAAATGTAACCTGGACGGCGGTGGCTTCGGGGGCATCAACGCTAACAGCTACATCGGGCAGCGGTAATACCTTGCAGACCATAGCAAATATGCAGGTCGGGGAAGAGAATAAAGTGACGTTGACGATACAAGGAGCGACCTTGTCTAACCAGCTGCCAGTGGAAATACGAAACTCGGCTAAGGCAACGCCTGCGGATGCCGGATTTGCTGCGGTAACGTCGAACGAGGTGAGTACGCAAGTGCTTAATAAATCGGGACTTTCGATATTGAAAACAGGTCTTGTCGATGCGGATGCGGGTACAGATATAGCATATACGATCTTAGTTAAGAATACGGGACCAAGCGATGCCCGTAATTTGGCGGTGACGGATCTGTTGTCAACACAGCTAACGAACGTATCCTGGGAGGCTACGACGGTAGGCGGAGAGATATTGACAGGTGCTACCGGCACGGGCAACAATCTATTGCTAACGGCTAATTTGCCAGCAGGGGCAGCTAATGAGATCAGGGTAACAATCAAAGCGAAGGTGAAACCGGATTTTGTTGGCTCCATCGTTAATGAGGCTAAAGTGACTCCTTCGGAGCCTGGTAACCCAGCTGTGACCTCTAATACCGTATCTACGCTGATCACGAAGATGGTAGATATCCGGATCAATAAAAGTGGGCCGGTAAATGCAGTAGCAGGTACTCCTATACGCTACGTGATCGACGTGAAAAATATGGGACCTAGTGATGCTATGGGGATAGCGATTGTAGATGCGATACCGGCTGGAATTACAAATGTTACCTGGACGGCTGTTCCTCGAGGGACGACATCTTTGAGTGCGCTGGCTGGGACAGGTGCGATAAATATTCAGGCGGATATGAAGGTGGGCGATGAAGCCATTATTACGGTGGAGGGTCGGATTGATCCGGCTTACCAAGGGACGCAGATTAACAATACCGCTACGGTAACGGTGCCCACAGGTACCACCGTGGTAACACCGCCGACGAGTACCGTGAGTACCGAAATAAGTAGGGTAGCCGATCTGCTGATGGTGAAATCCGGACCGGCACATGCTGAAGCTGGTAAAAGTATTCGCTATACCTTAGAGATTAGAAATGATGGCCCATCGACAGCAATGGGTGTACGGATTCAAGATCCGCTACCTGCTGGACTGCTTTACGCCTCCTGGACAGTAATACCAATGGGCGGAGCAGTAACGGCGATTTCGGGACCGCAGACCGGAAATGTCGATTTTCTGGCGGATATACCCGGAGAAACCGGACGATTGTTGGTCGAAATAGACGCTGAAGTAGACCCAGCACTGCTGAATGGTGTTACTTTATCTAACACGGCCACTGTTTCTGTGCCAGCAGGGGTGATGGATCCAAACCTAAATAACAACCAGTCTACCATTGTGTCGAGTATTGATAATGACCCGGTAATAACGGTGTCTAAATCGGGACCTGCGACGGTAGATGCGGGTGGAAATATAACGTACACCATCGAAGTGATGAACAGAGGTACGGGCAATATTGTGGCGGCGGAAATAAAGGATGATGTTCCGACCGATGTGATCGTAAATAGCTGGACGGTAGAGCCTATGGGTACTGCGAGTTCTAATGTAACCTCCGGCTCGGGTAATGCTGTGGCTGCAACGGTGAATATACCGGCGGGTGCGCAAAATGGGATTCGTATAACGATAAATGGCATAGTGAAGACGACTGCGGCGGCTACCATAACCAATACTGCTACCGTAACGGCGGGGGGCAATAAAACGAGCTCGGTGACTACTTCCGTCAATAAATCTGCCGATCTACAGGTTATTAAAAACGGTCCACATACGATAAACGCAGGTGAAGATATTCACTATACGATTACGGTAAGGAACAGAGGTCCGGTAGATGTGCAGGGGGTTAAGGTTGTGGATGTAGTTCCGGCAATACTGCAAAACGTAAGCTGGAGGATAAGGGCTGAAGGAACTGCCCAAACGAAGGTGCTAGGGGCAACATCAGGTACAGGTGCTCAAATATCGGTATCTGCCGACATTGCTGTGGGGAGCGAGGATGTGATTGTGCTGGATGTGTTTGCTACAGTCCCGGATGATGTGACATTGCCGCTATCAATATCAAATACAGCTACACTGGATATGACAGGTACAGAGGTAACGGATTATAACTTAGCGAATAATACCTCGAGGGTAACGACCGTAGTGGACAAACAAGTGAATTTAAGAATTGATAAAACAGGACCGGCAACGGTAATCGCCGGAGAGCGTATAACTTATCGTATTACGGTATTTAATGATGGACCATCGGATGCAGAGCTGGTAACCCTGCGGGATATGGTACCGGCAAATATAACAGCTGTGAGCTGGACGGCTAGTGGTATGGGGAGTGCAACGGTGCTGTCGGGAGCCACAGGGACGGGGAATGAGGTCTTGGTAGGTGCAAAGATTCAAAAGGGTAGCCCGAATGGAATTGAGTTGTTGGTATCGGGTACAGTGAATACTGATTTTGATGGGCAACTGATTAATAAAGCTTCTGTGGAGTACGGTAATACGCCTCCAATAGCCTCGCCTGAAATCGTGACTACGGTACAGCGCAAGCCTAACCTGCAGATTCAAAAGACAGGTCCTGATAGGGTTAGAGCGGGGCAGCCTATCACGTATGAAATAAAAATAACGAATGCGGGGCCTAGTACAGCAAAGAATATACAGGTGAGTGATGTGCTGGATGCAAAGTTGATAAATGTCTCTTGGACGGCTGTTACTTCTGGCGCTGCGCAATTGCTGACAGGAGGCACTGGACAGGGTAATAGTCTAGCTTTGACAGGTGATATTCCGGCAGGAAGTCCACATAGTATTGTGGTGACTGTACAGGCAACCGTGGCTGCATACGTACAAAGTAATCTGCTCAACCAGGCACAGGTGGCAGAGCCCGGTATGGACCCGGTGTCTTCTAATATGGTGACTACTTTTGTACACGCGCCGGCATTGACACTGGTGAAGACAGGAACTGTCGCCCCAGATCAAAATAAGGTAACCTATACATTTACGGTGAAAAATACAGGCAACGTCCAATTGGACAATGTGCTTATAAATGATCCAAAGATTGCAAATATCGTGCTTTCTCCTGCCAGTTTAGCTCCTGGAGAAACAGCTACGGCAGTAGTAGATTATACAATTACACAGCAGGAAAAAAATACAGGTTTGATTGCGAATACAGCGGTAGTAACGGCAAAGCCACCGCTGGGGAATGATGTAACGGATATATCGGGTACAGCGACGGATAATGACTTGCCAACAGAAGTAAGTTTTGCAAGGCAACCGGCCCTAAGCCTATTGAAAACATTGGTAAACGAAGCACCGTACAATAGCGTGGGGCAGATGTTGAACTACGATATTGTGGTGACGAATACGGGCAATGTCACCCTGACGGATATTCGGGTTACGGACCTAAATGCGATATTTCCAAACGGTGATGCTACGATTGCATTGTTGAATCCAGGAGAGGCCCGTACACTGCGGGTGCAGCATGCTATAACGCAAGAGGATTTAAATGCAGGCTTGATCTCAAACCAGGCTTCTGGCCGGGCTAAAGACCCGGATGGAACTGAATTGCCGCCCGTCCTTTCGGACAATCCGTTGACGGTGCAACCTGATGACCCAACGGTAACTGTTCTGCAGCAATTACCTGCGATCACATTTTTGAAGGAGATAGTAAGTACGGGGCCTTATGAGCAAGTGGGCGATTGGATTGTGTATGATCTGGAGGTCGTCAATTCTGGAAATGTACGCTTAACGGATGTCGTGCTGTCGGATGAAAATGCTATATTCCCTGATAATGATACGCTAATCCCTGTGCTGGAAGTTGGTGCCCGTAAGAAGGTGCGTGTGCAGCACGCCCTGACACAGGTCGATCTGGATACGGGACGTGTGGCCAATCAGGCCTTGGTAAAAGCAAAAAATCCAAAAGGACAGGAATTGCCGCTGAAGCCTTCTGATAATCCGGCTACATTGCAGCCTGATGATCCGACTGTGACTGCCGTAAAACAAAATCCAGCGTGGAATCTGACGAAAAAAGTAGTATCGGAAGGTCCATATGCTCGTTTAGGAGATAAAATTTTATATGATCTGGACCTGCGTAACGTTGGCAATGTAACGTTGAATTCCGTTGCTTTAAAGGATGTGACGGCGGTATTCCCTAATAATGACGCGGTAATAGGGGTACTGGCGCCGGGTGAGCTAAAAACTGTACGGGTGGAACATACGCTCACACAGGAAGACTTGAATCTGGGTAAAGTAAGTAACCAGGCGACCGTAAGTGGAAAAACGCCACAAGGGCAGTCACTGACTCCATTGTTGTCGGATGATCCCACCACGCCGATCCCAAATGACCCGACGGATATTGGGGTAGACCAAAATCCTCAGCTATCTTTTACGAAGTCTGTTGTGGGTACAGAGACCTATGGAAAAGTCGGTGATGTGGTACGTTACAGCTTGACTGTCAAAAATACGGGAAACATTAAGCTTACCGATGTTTTGTTGACCGATGTAAATGCAACATTTATCAATAATGATGCAGCAATAGGTACGCTGGATGTGGGGCAGAGCAAGGTGGTGCAGGTACAACATCTGTTGACACAGGCAGAGCTGGATGCGGGATATGTAGATAACCAGGCGAGAATCACAGCAAAAACACCGCAGGGAACGCCTATCGCCCCATTACTGTCAGACAATCCGGATACGCCTGAACCTGGGGATGTAACAAGGGTTCTTTTGCAGGCAAATCCAAAGATGATGGTACTGAAATGGATAACAAGTGAGGGACCATATGATGCGGTAGGAAAGTGGATAGCCTATGCAATACAGGTCAGGAATACCGGAAACATGACCCTGACTAATATTGTGCTAACAGATGCTAATGCGGTATTCCCGGATAATGATGCTGTTATAGGAACATTGGCTCCGGGTGAATCGAAGACAATAAGGGCGCAGCATGAGTTGACTCAGGCTGATTTGAATAATGATAGGGTGGATAACCGTGCGCTGGCCTCTGGAAATAAGCCGGATGGAAATCCGATTACGGTCCAGTCTGAAGATCCAACAACGCAAGAACAAGATGACCCTACGTCGACCGGATTGACGCAGATCCCGCAACTGATCGTGAAAAAGGTAGTAACTGAAGCGAAAACTCAGGTAGGCGAGAAGATGAAATATACGGTCATGGTGGAGAATACGGGCAATGTGACGTTGCGAATAGTGACGGTGCTGGATCCGAATGCGGTATTTCCAAATAATGATGCTTTGCTGGGCACGCTGGATCCGGGGGACAAACGAGCGGTGGTCGTGGAGCAGCTGATAACACAGGCAGATGTGGATGCAGGAATGCTTTCTAACCAGGCTTTTGTGACGGCCAAATTGCCAAACGATGAGCCTATGCCACCTATTGCGTCGGATAATCCGAACACGGTGGATGTGCCGAATGACCCAACGGTAAGCGAATTGCTGCATAAGCCTTCGCTGCGCATTTTGAAAAAAAGTACCACTACGTCTCCATTTACGACAGTTGGCCAATTGGTCACGTACGACGTAGAGGTAATGAATGATGGTAATGTAACGCTAAGCGATATCGTATTGACGGATGATAATGGTGTGTTCCCGAATAATGATGCTACAATAGCGCAGCTGTCGCCAGGTGCTACAGTGATAAGAAAGGTGCAGCACGTGGTAACACAGGAAGACTTAGATGCTGGAAAAGTAACCAATCAGGTCTTTGGTACGGCAATTACACCGTCTGGTAATCTGCTGAACCGGATTCCTTCGGATGATTCTATTACAACTCAACTGCACGATCCGACTGTAGTGACTGGTGTGATGAACCCTGCTTTTACATTGCAGAAGCGGACGGTGAGCACTGGTCCTTACGAATTTGTAGGTGATGTGATATCGTACGAGATCACTGTGCGTAATGTAGGTAATGTAACATTGAAAAATATAGTATTGACAGATGCGAATGGGGTATTTCCTAATCATGATGCTACTATTGCTACGCTGCCGACAGGGGCGTCTTATACCGCTTTAGTAGAACATGTGGTGACCCAAGAAGATCTGGATGCTGGAAGGGTGAGTAATCAGGTGACAGGGACAGCTAAAGGTCCGGACGACAAACCGCTGCCGGTCGTGCCGTCAGATGATCCTAATACGCCTGTGCCGAATGATCCTACCCTAGTAGAAATGACAGCTACGCCTTCGCTTGTTATACAAAAGGCTGTGGTATCAACGAATAGGTTGGCTGCTGTGGGCGATATCATAAGGTATGAAATATTGGTGTTTAACGCGGGGAATGTCACGCTGAAAGACATCGTGGTAACGGATGCGAATGCTACATTCCCTAATAATGACGGTACTGTAGGGACATTGCTGCCTGGAGCGTCTAAAGTGATCGTGGCTAATCATATACTTACACAGGCTGAACTGGATGCAGGAGTAGTATTGAATCAAGCTATAGCGAAAGGTAAAAAACCTGATGGTACTAATATACCTGACCAGGTTTCGGATAATCCGCTTACCGTGGTTGAGGATGATGAGACAGTAATGGTGCTGGATTCGAAACCTATGATTTCGGTAGTGAAAACCTATAATAAAAAGCCAGGGGCGCTTTACGTAGGCGATAAGTTGGAATTTAGTATTCGTGTCAAAAATGTAGGAAATGTAACCTTGCACGATGTACAGTTAAGGGACGAAAATGCGGATGTCAAAAATGTGGCAACCATACCTAGCTTATCGGTCGGTGAAGAAAGAACATTCGTGGTGCAACATACGGTAACGACTGCCGATATGCAAAAAGGATATGTGGCTAATATCGCTAATGCTATAGGAAAAGATCCACAGTATCGTGAGGTTAGCACTTCTTCCAAATCTGGAAATCCAGTACAACCTGAAGATCCTATCGATCCAATGTGTCCAGACTGTACCATTGCCGTATTGCCTTGGCTAGCGATAGAGGCTGTAGATGATAGCTATGGACCTATTAATGGCGCGAATGGGGGGACGACGGCATCTGTGTTGGCCAATGACAAATTGAACGATGTGATCTTGAATGCGAGCGATATTGTATTGACCCCAGGAGAATTAAGAAATGCTGCAGGTGATATCGTGACGGGGATGATCATGAATGCGAATGGAACCATAACCGTATCTGCAGGAATGCAAGCAGGTGTATACAGTTATGAGTACCGTATTAATGAACGTCTTA
Source organism: Sphingobacterium paucimobilis HER1398 (assembly GCF_000416985.1). Taxonomy (GTDB): domain Bacteria; phylum Bacteroidota; class Bacteroidia; order Sphingobacteriales; family Sphingobacteriaceae; genus Sphingobacterium; species Sphingobacterium paucimobilis. Next base: position 691,160 of record NZ_ATDL01000015.1, on the reverse strand, counting down.
ACCCATTGAACAGTGCTACGGCCAAGGCTATTATTGTTGTCGCCGGACCAGGGATAAAGGCGAATAATGATAATTACATAGCAGATGGTCGTGTGGGCAGTGTACTGTTGGGCAACATATTGTCGGGAACGGGAATGGATACGTATAATGGTACTGCGGCTACATTAACCGAGGTGTCTATACAAATAGACGAGGTGGCTACGCCAATGCTGGGCGCGATAAATAATAATGTGCCGGTACTGGATGCGGTCACGGGTAATGTATCGGTGCGTCCGTTGACACCTGCAGGTACGTATACGATTCGGTATACGATTGTGGATAGATTAAACCCAACTACGAATACTTCGACTGCCCTGGTTACGGTAAGTATACCGTATCCAGCGATATTGGCGCAAGCAGATAACTTTGGACCAATTAGTGGTATAACGGGTGGAACTACGGCATCTGTGTTGCAAAATGATAAATTGAATGGGGTAGATCTAAATCCAGCAGATGTAAAACTGAATATCGGCTCGGTAAGATATGAGAATGGAGGAATCGTAACAGGGATTGTCATGCAACTAGATGGTACAATCGTGGTCGATGCGGCAGTGCCTTCTGGTATATATAAGTATGATTATACAATATGTGAGGTATTGAATCCAGCGAACTGCTCGACGGGAATAGCAACTGTAAATGTTGCTGCGCCTATTATTAAAGCTACTAATGATGCCTATGTAGCAGATGGGTATGTCGGTAATACCACCCTGGGAAATGTGCTGACTGGATCGGGAGAGGATAGTTTTAATGGTGCCCCTGCGACGCTGAATGAGGTAAGGCTGAAGGTAGATATGGTAGCCCAACCGGTAACGGGCGCGGTGAATAATAATGTACCTGTGCTGGATGTGGCGACTGGAAATGTGTCTGTACCACCTATGACACCTGCGGGTGAGTATACGATAATGTATACTATTGTAGACCGCTTGAATCCAGGTAATAGTTCAACAGCTTATGTCTATGTTTCGGTACCTACACCACATATTCAGGCTATTGCTGATACCTATGGGCCAATCAATGGGGTGAACGGAGCTACTACCGGGTCAGTATTGGCCAATGATTTATTGAACGGTGCGATCGTTGAGAATACAGCGATAAGATTGACCCCTGGTACAGTGAATAATGCTGCAGGTAATACGGTAAGCGGTATCGTGATGAATGCTGATGGTACAATCACGGTAGCATCGGGTACCCCTGCTGGTATTTATACGTACAGCTATACGATAAATGAGTTACTAAATCCATCCAATACCGCCGTTGGAACGGCGACGGTGGAAGTGATTGCTCCTACTATCTTGGCTACAGATGATAATTACACCGTAGTAAATGGCCGTACCGGTTCAGTTGAATTGGGTAATGTGCTGAGTGGACAAGGGGATGATTGGTATAATGGCTCTATTGCTACAGGGAATGAAGTGCGGGTGCGGGTGGATGCTGAAGCGCTACCAGTTAATCCAGGCCTAAATAGAAATGTCCCATTACTAGGCGCTGCTACAGGAAATGTGTCTGTACCACCGATGACGCCTGCTGGAACATATACGATCACGTATACGATAATAGATAAGGTGAACCCAACAAATACTTCGACAGCTAAGGTGACGATAGTAGTTGAACCTGCTAAAATACAAGCTGTAAATGATTCATTTGGGCCTATAAATGGTGTAGATGGCGGGAAAACTACTTCTGTACTGGCTAATGACTTGTTGAACGGTAAAACGCCGTTGCTTGCAGAGGTTAACCTCACACCGGGTAGTGTGAAGGATGCTGGAGGTAATACGGTGACAGGCATCGGGATGAATACAGATGGTACAATAACGGTAGCAGCAGGGACAACTGCCGGAACCTATACCTACACCTATGAGATATGCGAGTTGCTGAACCCGACAAACTGTACTACAGGGATGGCGACAATAGTACTGGCCGCGCCGGGTATCCAGGCTAATAATGATAATTATATAGCGGATGGTCGTGCGGGGGCACCTGATGTGGGCAATGTATTGACCGGTTCGGGGGTAGATACATATAATGGTAAGCAGGCTACAGTTGCAGAAGTTACAATCCGTGTGGATGCAGCGGCTACACCTATAGCTGGTGCGGTGAACAATAATGTGCCTGTGCTGGATGCTGCGACGGGCAAGGTATCTGTACCGGCGATGACTCCTGCAGGTACGTATACGATTACATATACGATAATAGATCGAATAAATGCGGGTAATACGTCGACAGCAAACGTGATTGTACAGGTAGCTGGTATGTCGATCACAGCGGTAGCGGATTCTTTCGGTCCTATCAATGGTGTGAATGGTGGAAAAACTACTTCTGTACTGGCTAATGACTTGTTGAATGGTGTAGTACTAGCTCCAGCGGATGTACGGCTGACGCCAGGTAGTGTGAAGGATGCAGGGGGTAATGTAGTAAGTGGTATTCTGATGAACCCTGACGGTACGATAACGGTCGCATCTGGAATGGCCTCTGGTACGTATACCTACACCTATGAAATATGCGAGCTGCTGAATCCGACAACCTGTGCTACAGGTACGGCGACGATTGTAGTGACTGCACCAGGTATCAAAGCTAACGATGATAAGTATACTGCAGATGGTCGTGTCGGGGCTACTTCTGTTGGGAATGTGTTGACTGGTACAGGTGCGGATACGTATAATGGTACGCAGGCTACGCTTACAGCTGTTACGATCCGTGTGGATGCGGTTGCTACACCTATAACTGGTGCGGTGAACAATAATGTACCTGTGCTGGATGCTGCGACGGGTAATGTATCTATACCAGCGATGACGCCTGCAGGTACGTATACGATTACGTATACGATAATAGATAAGTTGAACCCAGAAAATACTTCGAGCGCTAAGGTGATGGTAGTGGTTGAGCCTTCTAAAATACAGGCTATTAGTGATTCTTTCGGTCCTATCAATGGTGTGGATGGTGGAAAAACTACTTCTGTACTGGCTAATGACTTGTTGAATGGTGCTGTACTAGCTCCGGCGGATGTACAGCTGACGCCTGGTAGTGTGAAGGATGCAGGGGGTAATGTGGTAAGTGGTATTCTGATGAACCCGGACGGTACGATAACGGTAGCATCTGGAATGGCCTCTGGTACGTATACCTACACCTACGAGATATGTGCGCTGCTGAATCCGACAACCTGTGCTACAGGTACGGCGACGATCGTACTGGCCGCGCCAGTCATTAAGGCTAACGATGATAAGTATACGGTGGATGGCCGTGAGGGATCGCCTGATGTGGGGAATGTGCTGACTGGAGCAGGTGCGGATATATACAACGGAATGCCGGCTACGCTTGCAGCTGTGACTATCCGCGTGGATGCAGCGGCTAACCCTATAACTGGTGCGGTAAACAATAATGTGCCTGTGCTGGATGCTGCGACAGGTAATGTTTCTGTGCCACCAATGACTCCTGCCGGAACTTATAAGATTACATATACTATAATAGATAAGTTGAACCCAGCAAATACTTCAACAGGGACGGTGACAATCGTAGTGCCACTGACAGCGATAAACGCGGAAGCTGATAATGTTGAAACAATGTATTCGTATAAAGATCGAGTAACAACAGTATCGGTTCTGGAAAACGATCGTCTGGCGGATAATCCTATTGATGTAACACAGATTGTATTAAAGCCAGGTATGGCTGACGGGCTAGGAATATATATGAATGTGGACGGAACAGTAACAATAGACATAGGCACTAAGCCTGGGGTTTATCACCTGCCTTATCAGATATGTGAAGTATTAAATCCTACAAATTGCTCGGAAGCACTTGTGACAATTACGGTGAAAGCTAAAAATCTTATGATTCCGAATGTTATAACGCCAAATGGTGATGAGAAAAATGAAAGCTTTGTAATCGTGGGTGCCGAAGCCTATGATGAGGTCAAATTAACCATAGTGAACCGCTGGGGCAATGAAGTGTTCAGAGATGATAATTATAGGAATACATGGACCGGTGCTGGATTGAATGAGGGAACTTATTACTATATCTTACGTTTAAAACATGGAATTAATGAAGAACTACATAAGGGGCACATTCTTATAAAGCGGGAATAATCTTTGTCGATCGGTATAGAGCATTTATTTTTTATGCAAATGCCCCCAAAAAGAATCTTACTTTTTGGGGGCACTCTAGTTTGTACCGGTCTTTGTTATTATTGAATATATGATCGCGTATTAATGTGCACTCAGTTGTTTTTTCTTTTCTTCGTCAAAACTAGCTTCCAATTCCGCTAATTTTTTCTTTCCATAAGCTAATCTTGTAATAACGACAAATAGCACAGGAACGATAAAGATGGCCAAGAATGTCGCTGCGGTCATCCCTCCAAATACGGTCCATCCGATAGTCTGACGAGATACAGCACCAGCACCTGTGGACAGCATCAATGGGATAATACCTAAGATAAAGGCTAGTGATGTCATGATGATGGGACGTAGACGGAGCTTGACAGCATCTAATGTCGCTTCAATGAGATTCATACCGATGTCTACACGTTCTTTGGCAAACTCTACGATCAGAATTGCGTTTTTGGCGGCTAGACCAATAATGGTGACCAAACCGATCTGAGCAAAGATATTATTGTCGAGTTGTGGAATGAACATCAACGTTAATATCGCACCAAATACGCCTAATGGAACAGAAAGTAGGATAGAAAATGGAACCGACCAACTCTCGTATAAAGAAGCCAAAAGTAAGAATACAAATAAGATACACAATGCAAAAATCTGTATGGTTTTTGAACCCGATTGTTTTTCTTGTAACGTCAGTCCGGAGAATTGATAATCATAGCCAGCTGGCAAGGTCTGTGCAGCTACCTCTTCTAGTGCTTTGATCACGTCGCCCGAACTGTACCCAGGTGCGGCACCACCGGAGATATCAATCGCTCTGAATATGTTATAGTGATTAATGAGTGATGGCATGGTAACTAATTCATAGCTGACCAGTGCTCCCATAGGTACGGGTTGTCCTTTTATGTTATTAACGTAGAGTTTATTAATATCTTCAATCGCCATACGATAACCTACGTCCGCTTGGGTAACTACACGGAAGTTACGACCATATTTTGTAAAGTCATTGACATAACTGCTACCGAGGTAGGCAGAAATGGTCGAGTATATACTGGCAATTGGAACGCCCATGCGTTTGGCTTGCTCTCTGTTCACTTCTAGCTTGTAGTTTGGAGAGTTGGAGTTAAAGAGGGTGTAGGCCATGCCGATTTCAGGACGCTGGTTGGCGGCCATTAGGAACTTGCCTACGGTGGCTTCAAACTGCTTGATATCTACTGTCTGTAAATCTTGTATCTGCAAAGAGAAACCTCCTGAGGCTCCTAAACCAGGAATCGCTGGTGGAGTAACAGCCAAAACTCGAGCTTTATCGTATTGGCTGTATTTCTTCATGATAGCACCAGTGATGTCGTTTGCTGTGCGCTTACGGTCTTTCCAAGGTTTCAACGAAACAAATAATGTAGCACCATTCGGCTTGAAGGCACGGTTCAAGATGTTAATACCTGAAATTGAGGTTACATATTTGATCTCTGGAAAATCTTTACGGAACTCTTCTTCTAGCTCTTCAAGGATAGCATCGGTCCGCGCTGAAGATGCACCTTCAGGTAGGGTGACACCTGCAAAGAACATACCGCCATCTTCAGATGGGATGAATCCTGTTGGTTTCTTTGTAAACATCCAGCCGGTGCCGACAAAAATACACAGCAATACGATAAGCATTAAAGGGGTAGCCTTGATTGCTTTTTTGACACCTTTGGAGTAGGAATATGTGACTTTTTCAAACCACACGTTGAATTTGTAAAAGAACTTGTTGAGCCCTTTGGAGTCTTTGGTGACAGCTGTCGGCTTCAACATGATCGAACATAATGCCGGTGTCAATGTCAAAGCGATAAATGCAGAAAGCATAACAGATACAGCAATTGTAATCGCAAACTGTTGGTACAATTTACCCACCATACCTGGAATAAACCCAACCGGAACGAATACTGCTGCCAAAATCAAGGCAATAGCGATTACAGGAGCGGTGATGTCTTTCATGGCACGCATGGTCGCTTCCTTTGCACTCATTTTATAGTGGTCAATATAATGCTGTACAGCTTCTACAACGACGATGGCATCATCCACAACGATACCAATAGCCAATACAAAGGCAAGCATGGTAAGGTTGTTGATCGAGAATCCGAACATCAAGAAAAATATAAATGTTCCTACGATAGACACTGGGATGGCAAGTACCGGGATCAATGTTGCTCTCCAACTCTGAAGGAAGAAGAAAACAACCAATGTTACCAACAATAGTGCCTCTACGAGCGTGTGTATTACGGATTCGATGGACGCATTAACGACTGATACGGTTTCATAACCGATTACATAATCGACGTCTTCAGGAAAGGATTGCTTCAGTTTTTCTAAAGAAGAAAAAATACCTTCTGCTGTTTCGACGGCGTTACCTCCCGGAGTCTGACTGATCATCATACCGGTAGATACCATGCCATTTACTTTGGTCGATGTTCCGTAGTTGAATTGACCGAGTTCTACACGCGCTACATCTTTCAGTAGTACAATAGAACCATCTTGATTTGTTTTAACAACGATATTTTCAAAATCTTCAACTTCAGATAGGTCTGAATCTGTGATTACTGGGTATTCAAATACGGTAGAGGATTCTTGTGGCTTTCCTCCGACACTTCCGCCCGGTATACGTATGTTTTGTTCGGCTATCGCCGCAGAGACATCCGATGGTGTCATCTTGATGTTAGCCAGTTTATTGGCGTCTAACCATACCCGCATGGAGAAAGGTTGTCCAAATGCGGTGACATCCCCCACACCCTTGACACGCATAATCGCATCTTTGATATAAAGGTTGGCATAGTTGGATAGGAACTTGTCATCTCTGGTTCCATTTGGCGATACTAAGGATACCAACATCAAGATATCGGTATTGGCTTTACGGGTGGTAACTCCCAGACGACGAACGGCTTCGGGTAAAGCAGGTTCGGCAATGCCCACACGGTTCTGCACATCTAGTGTTGCAATATCAATGTCGGTACCTACTTCAAAGGTAACGGTGATCTGTGATTGTCCATTGGAGGTACTGTTGGAAGACATGTAAATCATTCCAGGTGTACCGTTGATCTGACTCTCAATAGGTGTCGTAACGGTCTGTTCGACAGTCTGAGCATCAGCTCCCGTATAGTTGGCCGTTACAGTAACGGTCGGAGGAGCGATGGAGGGGTATTGACTGATAGGCAATGTGGATACGGCGATCACCCCTATAATGGTGATCAGGATGGATATAACCATCGCCGTAACTGGCCTTTTAATAAATACTTCTGATATCATTATTATTTATTTAGCGTCTGGCAATTATTTCTGTTTATTTTCTGCATTGTTCTCGGCAACTTTGGCCCCTGGTCTTAACGAGGTAGCTCCGTCTACTACTATCTTTTGGCCAACTTCGAGACCTGATGTTACGACAACTTTGTCGGCTAGTTTATGACCCAAAACAATTTGTTTAAGTTCAACTTTGCTGCTGTCATTAACCGTGTATACGTTGAATACCCCCAATTGCTCAAAAACAGCTTTGTAAGGGATGACCATTTCTTCTTGCGTAGATGTACTCTCTACATTCAATGTGGTGTTCATACCTGCTCTTAAAGCATTTGCACCATTGGCAAATGATGCTCTGACTTTCAGGGTTCCTGTTTGGCTATCTACTGCTCTGTCGATTGTAACTATACGTCCACTTTCTTCGTAGCGGCTACCATCTGGCATAGATGCATAGATTTGAGTGGATGAGCTACCAGCTTGTAGCTTAGTGAATTCAGGAATGTCTTTTTCATTGATCTGAAACTCAATCGCAATTGGATTGGTCGATGATACAGTATTTAAGAGTGTAGTGCCTGCATTGACCAAGGCACCATTACGGACCTGTGATATCCCGATATTTCCGGAAAATGGTGCGACGATGGTCGAACGTTGCAGATTGGTACGTGCGGTAGTCAAAGCGGCTTCAGCAGCTTGTACCTGTGCACGTTGATTATTGACATCCGTAGTGGCGTAATCTAATGTTTGTTTTGCAATCGCGTCTTTCTCCGCTAGGGTTTGGTAACGCTGTAAATCTTTTTGTACGCGATCTAGGTTAGCCTTAGCAATTTCTAAGCTAGCCTTGGCTTGATCGACAGCAGCTTGATAGCGCACACGGTCAATTTCGTAAAGGCGCTGACCTTTGCTCACAAAAGCTCCATCGGCAACAAAAATATTAGTGATATATCCTGTTACTTCAGCTCTGATTTCGGTCTCCTGTAAAGGAACAACACTAGCTGGGTAACTTTTTAGACCTGATACAATTTCTTTACCAACGATAGCTGTAGAAACGGGCATTGCCATGTCGGCTTGTTGTCCCGGTGCACCACCCTTAGGCTTGTTGTCTTGGGGGCCACCGCAGGATTGCCATAATAATCCGGAACCGATAAGTAAGGCTGAAAGTAATTGATTTCTATTCATGACGTTGTATTTTTTCTGTTATTAAGGTTGTTATATTAGTTGATTTCCACTGTACCTAACGCTTTCTGTATATCCAGTTTGCTGGACAATACGACATACAGTGAATTTAAGTAGTTGAGCTGTGAGGTTTTCAAATCTGTCTCCGCAGTCATTAGTTCTAAATAAGTTTTTACACCAGCATCGTATTGTAACTTGATGGTATTATACACTTCTTCGGAAAGCTCCATGTTATCTTTAGAGTTACGCCATTCGTTCATATTAGCGCGATATCCAGCCATTGCAGCAGAGTACTCCGTGCTGATTTGGTTTTCAAGATTTTGAAGGTCCAATGAGATACGTTCTTCCTGTAATTCTGATTTTTTGATCTCCTGGATTCTCTTGGTCCCTGTAAAGATAGGAAGGGATAAAGTCAACCCTATACTAGATCCCGGGAAGTTATCCGTGTACAGATCTGAAAACTTGTTATTTCTATAGTTTAAAGCATAGTTGGCATAGGCACTTACTTTTGGAAGGTAGTTCCATTTTTGGTACTGCGTATTTAAGCGCTGGATGTCTTTCAAATTTTCCAATTGTTTGAATTCTACTCTATGGGCTATTTGAAGTAGCTCTGTCGTATCCAAAAGAATGCTGCTCTCCATGCTTTGGTTGGCAAATGACAAAGAAAGAGGTTGATTGTTTGGAATTGCCAGTAGCATCTTCATATAATCGTATTTGTATTTTCGATTTTCGGAAGCGGTCTTTAAGTCTGCTTTTGCATTGTTCAAAGATATCTGCGCTCTTTTAAAATCAGTCTTGTCTACTAATCCTACTTCATAACGGGCATTAGCTTCGGTATGTTGGCGCTCTAATCTCAGAATATTCTCGTTGATGATCTTAATTTGCTCTTCGCTGGTCAATATATCATAATAAGCCTTACTGACATCGACTACTGTATTGATTTTTGTAGACTCTTCGTTAAGGTTGTTTTGTTGACGTACGTATTTTGCTGCTTTCGACGCTTGAAAAAGCTGTGGGCTGATCAATGCCTGGTCTGCCTGAAAGGTCAAAGCACTGGTATTACGCTGTCCTAGAGCGACGTTAGTTCCATTGAAGTTGGTTGTCGGCAATTGCATGGAGTGTGCGATGCTCCCGTTGGCATTGATTTGTGGAAACCATCCGGATAGAGCGGATGCAATTTCGCGTTCGCCAATTTCCTTGTCAATCTGTGCTTGTTTGATTTCAATCTTATTACGTAAAGCGTAATTGATCAAATCGTCTAATGTTGCATTGCTGCCAAGGTCTGATTGCTGCGCGAGTGAGATACCACAGCCAGCAATAGCTAGAAAGGCAACAGATACTATCTTCCTAAAATTATAATTCATATTCATATGTGTATTATTTTTTCTCTTTTGCCATATGGAATACTCATGGGTGTTTGTGCTTCGCTAAACATGAGTATTTCATATTATTGTTTTACACCGTTCCAAATAATTTCTATTAACTCATTTAGATGTTTTTTGTCGTATTTGATCTTTTGGTAAATGACAGATTTTGAAAATGTTACAGCTGCTCCTATGTAGGCGGAGGCCATAACATGGACATCAATTTTTCTAAGATTATTTGTTTCCATACCTTTCAACAAAAAGGTAATAACATTGTTTTCATCACAGCCTCCAACTTTCTGTCTATCATGGCCCAATTCATTGAAAGGGGAGTTGTGGAATTGCTCTAGAAAGCTGAATATATCTGTATTGTTGATCTGAAATTTGCAAAAGCGTTCTAATACTATGGCAAACTGTTGTTGGTAGGATAAATCCTCCGCCAAGTCATCAAATATAAAAGCATTGATTTTCTTTTTGCAGTAGCTAAATAGCTCAAGGATCAAGTTTTCCTTGGATGGAAAATAATGATAAATAGTGCCAATTGCTACATCAGAATTCTTGGCAATCATACTCATCGGGGTTCCATGGAACCCATTTTCTTTGATGAGTGCTAGTGTATGCTTGAAGATACACTCTATCTTATCTGTAAATTGAACGTTCATTCGGTTGCAAATGTAGTGATTGAGAGCCAATAAAAATGTCAAAATTTTGTTATAAAAGTATGTTTCTTAAGAGTGGAACGCGAAGTAGGGAAAGACGCTTGGTAAGGTCTGTGTTAAGAAATTGTTAATTCTTAGGAAACCTCTTGACAGGTGTCGTTTTGACACTTATCTTTGTGGTATCATAATTTAGGTTTATAATTGGTTAGTAAAGGTTTTCATTCTCCCCGTTTGAAAACCTTTTTTTATGCTTTATTTCTAGAAAACGCTTGTAAATTATTTGATTATAGCCTGCTATCAATTCGTGTGTGATATAACCGACTACTGTCTATTTACAGTCTTTTAGTGCTTTCTGTACTTCCTCATGGGAATAGATGGAGTCACTCTTTGCAAAATTGGTCGTGATATAGGTCAAGATATAGGCAATATCAAGCTCGCTCAGTTGCGGGTTGGCCGGCATCTTTTCATTAAAGGTTTGACCGTTTACTGTGATTTCACCCTGCATACCATTGCGCACGATACAACTTAACTGTGTCCTGTTCTCCTCGAAAAATTTGGCGTCGGTCAATGGAGGATAGAGCTTGCCCAATCCTTCTCCCTTAGCACCATGGCAGTTTTGACAATGGGTCATATAGAGTTTTTGACCATTTACAGCGTATTGAGCTGTTTCTATATTTAGATTGGAATGGCATGACGCTAAATAAGCTAAGCTCAATATCGTCATGCCTAGAATTGCGAAAATGTTTAATAAGCGCATATTATTTGTACTCTTGAAGGAGTATATCAATATCTGTTAAAAGTTTTTCCACTTCTTCATTGTTGGTGCCATCATAGGCTCCACGGATTCTTTTGTCATGGTCTATGAGTACCAGATATCCGGAATGGTCGTATCCACCAGGTACATTGGGGTCTTCTTTAGTAAACACCAGGTACTTGTCCGATAGACCATAGATCGCGGCCTTCGAACCATTCACAAACTGCCACTGATCATTGTCCACTCCTAGTTTGGTCGCATACGATTTCAAAACATGAGGCTGATCGTATTTAAAGTCTATACTATGGGAAAGGAAAGCAATCCGCTTATCGTTTTTATATTTCTCGTACGCCTTTAAAAGGTTTCTTTGCATTGTCGGGCAGATGCTTGGGCAGTGCGTAAAGAAAAAGTTGGCGACATAGATTTTATTATCGAAAAACTTGTCAGACAGCATAACGCTATCTTGATTCAAGAATTCGAAACTAGGGATAGCAGGGTAGATGGTATCAGTTACCATCTTTCCGTCTATTTCTTTTTGGACTACTTCGCGCTCCCCGATAATAGGGAGTTTCTTTGCTGTTGATTGACAGGCTGCAAAAGTCAGTACACATGCAGCAGTACAAAAAAATGTTCTAATCATGGTATAAATTATAGTTTGCCCAGCTTTTTGTTGCTCTCTAAAGAAACATCTTCAAACTGTTTTTTCATTGCTTTTATTTTTTCAATTTCTGCTTCTTGGTAGGCTACGGCCGTACTGTCTGGATTGTATTCTTTCATCCAGGTCATCATGTTGTCTGTAGCCGCTTCTAAGTTGCTTTTTAGGGTTACAAGGTCGACTCTGATGGCCGCAGTATCGGCTTTTGGATCTTTGGTTAGTACTTGGCCCAAGTTTCCTAAAATTGAATCTATTTTGACGGTAGTTTTATCAAAGTGAGCGATTTGGGGCATGATTTCGTCATGTACGGCTATGGCTTCTTCAGCCAATTGCTGATGTTTGACGGCTTCCTTTGTGGTGTTTGACTGACAAGAAGCCAGTAGAATCGCACCAGCTGATAAGAAATAAAAGACTTTTTTCATATATATAGAATTTTAATTTTTTAAGCTGTATCCTAGGGTATGCTCTGGTAGAAATATGTTTACAGACATGTACTACTTTGTTTACCCGGTAAGATACAGCAGGTGAATACTGTTTCGCTGTATTGTTCCAATGCTATAAAGATACTGCTCTTTTGGGTACGAAGTCTAAATTTCGGATGTAAATCTCATTATGACAAATAGCACATTTGGTTCCATTTTTATCAAATACAGATGTGGTGAATGTTTTTATGACTTTTCCTTTATCTCTTATTTCATCAAAGGCTTGTGAGACATCCTCGTCCTGAAGATAGAGCGAGTATTGCAAGTCCGTCCGTCCGGGTTTAAGGTATTCGATACGAGCAGATTTGAGCCAGGCAACCGTTCTCTTCATTCCGTTGGCTTGAAATATTTGATCTAGGAGTATTGAATGCACTGGGTCGAGTGCTGTAAAGATGGTTCCTCCAAATACGGTTTTATTCGAGTTGACATTGAGAAAACTTTTATGAATCTTAACATCGATTCCTCGGAAGTCTTTGTGGACCTGTCTTACCCATATTCTTTGAAAAAAGAAAGGGGGATAAAATCTAAGTAACCATTTGAGCGAAGACGGATTTAACTTCATACTAACAAAAGTACAATTAATAACGTTTTAAATAAGGAAATAGTAGGGATATGTTGCGTAAAAAGAATTTCTATAGTATTTTAGGTCAAATTTAACCGTTCTGTGACCAAAGAAAGGTCGCTTTTGTTTTTATAATTAAACCTTATTATGGCCTCCAACAATACTAAGAATACAGGGCTGCTGATTATGGTCGCTTCATTGGGCTATTTCGTAGATATATATGACTTGATTATTTTTTCGATCGTTCGTGTACGTTCTTTTCATGATATCGGTGTGCCAGATGACTTGATGCGGGTAAAAGGCGAATTTGTGTTGAACATGCAGATGGGAGGCTTGCTGTTGGGCGGATTGATATGGGGAGTGATCGCCGATAAGTACGGACGTATAAAGGTGCTTTTTGGCTCTATTTTGTTGTATTCTTTAGCGAATATCTATAACGGCTTTGTGCATGATGTGACCACCTATGGTATGGTACGTTTTATAGCAGGAGTAGGGTTGGCAGGTGAATTGGGAGCAGGTATTACTTTAGTGAGCGAGTCTATGCATCGAAGCAAGCGTGGCTATGGAACGATGCTGGTGGCCGGAGTGGGAGTTCTAGGAGCAATTCTTGCCTATTTTGTGTCCGAATGGTTTGATTGGCGAACCGCATACTTTGTAGGAGGAGGGATGGGAATCGTATTGTTGTTGATGAGGATAGGTACTTTCGAATCGGGACTTTTTGCGCAATCTGTTGAAGATAGTCATATTCAGAAAGGAAGTTTGAAATTATTGTTTAGCAATAGGGACCGGTTTAAACGCTATGTGTATTGTTTATGTATAGGTCTTCCAATTTGGTTTGTGGTGGGGGTATTGGTCACCCAGGCTCCTGAGATAGGGAAGGCTCTAGGAGCAAAAGATGTATTGAGTGCTGGAAAAGGGGTAATGTTTACCTATTTAGGTATTTCTGTTGGTGATTTCTTGGCAGGACTCCTGGCGCAGTGGCTAAAATCGAGAAAGAAGGTCGTATTTGTATGTCAGATATTGATTTTAATATCATCCCTTTGGTATCTGAATAGTACGGGAATAGGAGAGGATAAGTTTATGTTTCTCGCATTTTTTATGGGATTGGGGGTTGGGTACTGGGCTACTTTTGTGACGATATCTGCGGAGCAGTTTGGTACAAATCTGCGAGCCACGGTAGCTACTACTGCTCCCAATTTTGTACGAGGTGCGCTGATTCCCTCTACATTGCTATATGGCTATTTGGTCGATTTGTGGGGAATTATTGTTGCCGCAATTGTTACACTGGTGTTGCTCACGGGAATCGCTATTTTTGCGTTAACACAGTTAGAGGAGAGCTTTGATAAGGATTTGGACTATTACGAGGAATAGCTTAACGGTCGGGACATTTTTTACAACGTTTGCCTCTTTTGTATTTTTTGCAACATTTTTTTAATATGCAGCAGGAAAAGTCGCCAAAGGGGTTTATGCCTTTGGGCGAATGATCGATTTCTATATTTGCGTCCGGTGGAACTATTATACTTTGCCTGTCCATGCGACAAAGATAGTTATTTAGAATATTTTTAAATTAATCGAATTGTAATTTTTCTTTCAACTCCCGAGATATCAGGTCTGTTGCACCATTAATGAGTTTTGGATCATCCGTGTTGTTTACGATAACGCGGTCACATGTATCTTTATAAGGCAATAGATAGGTGTTGTAAGACGGGACGACATGATTGACCCATTTGTACATTACATCATCGTGGTCGTATCCACGTTCTATCAAATCTCTTTTCAGCCGGCGCTTTAATGCTATATCTTCGTCGGCATCTAAAAATATACGATAGTTTAATAGCTGATTGACTTCTTCATAGTGGAAGATAAATAATCCCTCCACAATCAAAATAGGAGCGGGTTTTATCTCCAATATTTTCGGAGTTAGGTTGGGGTTATTAAAGGTATACTCCTTTTTGTATATCGTTTTACCTTCGAACAGACTTTTGATATCATTAAAAAAGTCTTCTCTATTGATAGATGAGGGGACATCAAAGTTGTATAGTCTATTCTCCTCTTGTGTCTTGGTGTTCGCAGGATAATAATAATCATCCTGCGAAATCAATGTAACCTGTTCTTGATCAAAGTGATCTAAGAAGCTTTTTAAAAAGAAGGTTTTCCCGGATCCGCTACTTCCAGCGATTCCCATTACGTACGGTTTGTCCATTTATTTTTTTAAAGTTATGGAAGTTATCACCATTATAACTTTATTTTAAAATTACTCTTGCTCTAATGGTATACCATAGGTAATCTCTACCTGGAACTTACGGTCCAGTACACCAATGGAGGTGGCTACAGATTTGGAAAGTACGACGATTGCGTCTTGTGTTTCTTGATTGTCCCCAAATTTGCCCACAACTTTTGCAAAGGTAACACTTCGATTCATGGGATTTGTAATTTTTAATATCGTTCCTATCGGAGCCGTTTTGTGCAAAGCAAGACTGGTCTGCCCATCTCCTTGGAGGCTTTCCATCCAAACGCCAACTCCACGCTCTTTTTTCTCCCGGATGCCGTATTTGTTGGGTTTGAACATTGAATCATCGATAGGCTGGTGCTCTTGTATTTCCTGAGGTACCTCAGGAACAATGACGGCTTCGAGTTTAGGCTCTGGTTCGGGAAGACTATGATTAGGAACTTTTAGGATTTGACCTTCGCGTAGGTTCTCGGATGTGAGTCCGTTTACTTTTTTGATGTCTTCTATAGAGATCCCAAAACGTCGAGAAATTGCATAGAGTGTCTCGCTTTTACTGACTTTGTATTCTGTGATTTCTTGAGGATCCAGCACGATCTTTTCGTTGTCCGAAGCCGTGTTTTTATTCTTTGAAGATTGATCCTCTGGAAGGACTTTTCCCCGAGGAATCTTTACGGTATCACCGACACGCAGGTTTTTCTTGTTGTTGGTATTCATAATGTCCTTAACAGGAACACCATATACTCTGCTTAGTTGATAGTAGGTCTCTTGAGGAGTTAACTTATGGATGACATAGCGCTGTCCATTTACAATTTCGTTTCCTATAGAATCAGGAGCTGTGATCACCATGGCTGTAGCCATATCAGCGGCTTGAGTTGGTGCCAATGTGCTTAATCCTAGTCCTAAAGCTAATAAAAACGATAGTTTATGATACGATTTAATAGTTTTATTATGCTTCATAGCTTGCAATTATACTAAATACGTTGCAATTTCTTGTTTAGTATTTGATAAAAAGAAAATATGACCTTTGACTTGAAAATAGGGCTGTGGGATTAATCTGTCTAAGCCTTTTAATATAATTTTATGGTCAAGTATTTCATTCTTAGTTGATAGACAGAGATAGAGGTCGAAGTTGTTATTGTGTTTTTTGTGATAAGACCAGATGAATATATTTTGATAGGGCTGTAACCATATTTGATCATCAGGAGCTAGGTCTTTGATGAAATCTGGAAGATGTCCTTGGTAGGGGATGGGATAAGTGATACTGTTGTAGGGCAGGAGCAATGATACAGGTGTCTTCGTATTTACGTCACCGCTTTCCAGATCCATATAATATTCGAGCCCCGAAGGGATCGAGCGGTGCGCTACTTTGAGGATGCCATTATATACTTCTTTCAATATATATTGTTGATAGCACGAGACTACGGACTGACTGGGGATATGCAAAACTTGAACGCCAGCCTGTATGGGAGATGACGTGCCAAATCGTTTGAATATCAGGAAATCTCCTTGTATGGCCTCTATGGTCCATTCTTTTTCAGAAATAGTATAGTTCTCCAGTACGGTGTCTCCTTCAAATGTCATTACAGAAAATGAAGGTATGGTATGTGTTGGATCCCTGTACTCGACCACAAAGCGATTATGCGAACAATCGACCTCTATTTTCCATACGGGATGAGAAAAGTGTTTTTCAAATGCTTTATTAATTGTATATTTATTCATATGTATTTTCAATTGTCACTAACTCGTCTCGATTGTCTTCGACGAGCTTCTTGCATCGGTTTATCAGGATGGAATATCCAAAACGGATACAGCCAATCCATAATGTAATTATTCCTTTAAAATAGAAAAGAATTTATGCTATACAAATTTATGAAATCCATTCTGTTGTTGCTACTTTTTGTTGTTGGAGGGGGCGTCTTTTTATATGGACAAAATATATACAAGACTGAATTAAAGGAGGATGTGGGGGCTAACGCTTGGCGCATATTGAAAAAATCTTACGATCAGGCCAAGCGCGAAAAAGCGGACTATTTTTTGGTGGAGATGAATACCTTTGGAGGTGCCGTAAACTATGCGGACTCCATCCGTACGTTATTGCTCAATTCGGATATAAAGACCATTGTGTATGTAAATAATAATGCTGCATCGGCGGGGACCCTAATTGCGCTGGCGTCGGATTATATTTTTATGCATTCGGGTGCGTCATTAGGGGCTGCTAGTGTGGTCAATCAAAATGGAGAGATTATGCCGGAGAAGTATCAGTCATATATGCGTGGACTGATGCGTGCTACAGCTGAAGCTAAAGGTCGAGATCCAAAAATGGCAGAAGCCTTCGTAGACCCTAGTATATCAATTCCAAAATTGAAAGAGGATGGCAAGATTTTAACGTTTACGGCATCAGAAGCGGTAAAGGCTAATCTTGCGAAAGCAGAGGTCAAAACACAAGAAGAGATCTTTCACACCTTGGAAATGTCGGCTCCCAGTGTACAACGCTACGAAAAGACTTGGGTAGACAACATCATTGCTCTTTTGGTCAATCCGATGGTGAGTGGTCTTTTGATAATGGGTATCATTGGGGGGATTTACTTTGAGCTGCAGACGCCAGGTATTGGTTTTGCCCTAGGTGTGGCCCTCGTCGCAGCGACATTGTTTTTTGCACCTTTGTATTTGCAGGGACTGGCTGACCATTGGGAGATAGCGCTTTTCATAGTAGGTGTGATCTTGTTGGCGCTCGAAGTATTTGTCATTCCGGGATTTGGAATAGCAGGTGTATTGGGCATTATTTTCGTGTTATGTGGATTGGCCTTCTCTATGCTGGCGAATGATTATTTTGATTTTAAGGTTTCTCAACCCGGTTTATTGATGAATTCTTTTTTAATTGTTATTGGAGCGATGGTTCTCTCCATTATTTTAATGGTGATTTTTGGGAAGAATATTCTCAACACCTCTGCTTTTAAACGTTTGGTATTGGCTGATGAACAGCGTGCGGACAGTGGCTATACTTCGTCGGTGCCTAAAGTTGATTTATTGAACAAAGAAGGCGTATCCAGGACTGTTCTGCGCCCTGCGGGCAAAATAGAAGTGGAGGGGGTGTGGTATGATGCAGTGGCTCTTGATGGATTCATAGATGCAGGTGAATCTGTGTATGTGGAAAAGCATGAAAACTATAATCTTTTTGTTCGTAAATTAAGTGACAAGCCAGAGGGATTAAATCCGCTAAAAGAGGCTTAATTGTTGACTTGAAACGGGTTTGCTTGTCCGGGTAGGGTAGGCAAATTTTGTTTTGTTCAGGTTGTTCTTTTTACAATGTAGCAGAAAGGTGTCACGGATGATTTCCGATATCTTCCCTACCCCTTTCATACGGGTTCCGAAGGTGCTGTTATTTACATGGCCATTGTGACAACTCTGAATGGCGTGCCATATTTTGTTGCTGCGATCGGGATAGTTTGCCGACAGCCAGTCTTGGAATATATCACCGATTTGTCCATTGAGACGAACAATAATATATGCGGCCCATAAGGCGCCATGTTGTGCCGATTGCTTCAAAATAGCCGGAATCTCGTGATCTGTAAGTCCAGGGATGATGGGGGCTACGTTTACACCTACTGGAATGCCGTGTTCACTAAGTGTTTTCACCACCCTTAATCTACCGGCTGCAGTGACGGTACGCGGTTCTAGTTTCTGTCTGGTGTCTTCCGAAAGAGAAGTGATTGATATAATTACTTTTATCAGGCTTTGCTGTGCCAGTTGTTCCAGTATATCCAAGTCCCGTAGAATCAAATTATTCTTGGTAATGATGCTTATGGGCTGACGATGTTTTAGCGCTATTTCTAAAATTTTTCTTGTCAGTTGTTTTTTGCGTTCTATAGGTTGGTAGCAATCTGTATTCCCGGATAGGTGTATAGGTTGGAAATCCCAATTCTTTCTGGTTATAAATTCTTCAAAAAGCCTGGGAGAGTTTTCTTTTACAATGATCTTTCGTTCAAAGTCAAGTCCTGCGCTTAGATCCCAGTATTGATGGGAATTGCGCGCATAACAATATATACAACCATGTTCGCATCCTTGATAGGGATTGGCCGAATAATTCATGCCTACATCCGGACTCTCTACTTTATGAACCAAGGTCTTAGCTTCCGACGATAGAAAGGAGGTCTGATTATTACCTTCCTCGTTCAGATCTATTCCTTCGACAAAATAATGGTCGTATCGCTGAGATTGATAACTATTGTGTGGATTGAATTGTGCACCGCGTCCCTTAACTAGATTTTTATCCTCCATAATAGGATAAAAATACTAAAAATATTAGTTATTTTAGTTCTCGGACTTACTTTTTAGGTATTTATACAGTTCTATTTGTGAGCGAAACTCTATCTCATTGTTTTCGACGTATGCGTTGTTCAGATTATTATTTAACCACCTGGCTTTTACATTGTCTTTGAGTTGGATTCTAAGCATATCCAATATATCCGCTTTAATCTTTTTGTCATTTATTTTTACAGCAGCTTCTATACGGTGATCGAGATTTCTAGTCATCCAATCCGCAGAAGATATGTAAGTGAGCTCTTTACCAGCGCTGTAAAAATAAAAAGCACGTGCATGTTCAAGGTATTCATCTACGATACTTACAGCATGGATGGGGTGTATAAATGTGTTCTGATTTACAGCGCAATAGATACTGCGAACAATCATTTCTATTTTTACTCCAGATTCGGCAGCTTCATATATTTTCTTGATCAATACCTTGTCACTGAGTGAATTGATTTTGACAACTACATGTGCTTTTCTTCCTGCTTTGGCTTCGTCAATCTCTGTGTCAAAATAACTCAGTAAGGTGTCGCGCATGTCTGTTGGGCATACCAAGAGGCCTTTGCCCATTTTTAGCGTTTCTGTTAAATCCTGCTTAGGGCGTCGAAGGGCATTGAAAATCTTGTTGATATCTGCCATTACGGTCCGATTGCTCGTTAGTAAACAATAGTCACCGTATAGCTTTGCTGTTTTTTCGTTGATATTTCCTGTACTCACAAAACCATACTGAATTGTTCTTCCGTTTATTCTTTTTTTGATAATACCCAATTTGGCATGAATTTTTTTATTGGGAATACCCAATAGAACTTTCACGCCTTCCATCTCAAAGCGTTCTTTCCATTCGAGATTATGAGCCTCATCAAAGCGAGCTCGTAGTTCCAACATGACGGTGACGTCTTTTCCATTTCGGACAGCATTTACCAAAGCATTGGCCACTTTCGAATTGGAGGCAAGTCGATAGGCTGTAATCTGAATAGATGATACATCAGGATCCATGGCGGCTTCTCGTAGCAGATCAATGATGTGTTCAAACGTGTGATAGGGAAAAGATAATAAAACGTCTTTTTGGGTAACTACATCTGTAATACGGGTTTGATCAGCTAAATCAGGATGTAAAAAAGAACTTCGCTCTTTGGGCTTGTGGTATTTTCGAAAAATAGCGGGAAAGTCCATAAAATCTTTGAAATTGTGGATCTTTTGCCCTGGAATTATACTGTCCTTTTTCGAGATATTAAGTTTTTTAATCAAGAAATCGACCAAGTTGGAATCCATTTCATGGTCAAAGACGAATCTTGTCGGTTTTCCCTTTCTTCTGCTTTTTACGGCTTTCGCTATTTTGTCTGCAAAGTTGGTGTTGATATCATTGTCTAGATCGAATTCTGCATCTCGTGTTATCTTGAAAGCATGTGCTGTAAACTCATCAAACCCGAAAAAAGAAAAAATATGTGGTAGATTAAACTTGATAACATCTTCCAATAAGATAACATGAACCTCTTTCTTTGGTGCTGGAAGTAATACGAAACGACCATTTTGTGCCGTAGGTATTTCTATAATGGCAAATTTTGTTTCATACTGCCAGTCAGCTTTCTTCATGGCGACACCTAGATAGAGCGATTTGTCTCGTAGATAAGGCATGGGTCTTTGGTCATCTAAGAGCAAAGGGATTACGCTGGATTCAATTTCGTCAATGTAGTAGTGTTTTACAAACTGCTTTTGGTCTTCAAATAGATCCGTACTGGTTTTGATATATACCCGTTGTTTGGCCATTTCTTTCTGCACTTCGCGCCAGGTATTATCAAATTTTTTCTGTTGTTTGATAACTTTTGCATTGAGTTCATTCAGGATCAGCTGTGGCTTTTCAAAGAAAATGTTTTTAGCTTCTTTTTCGTCGACAGCGAGGGCTCGCTTTAGGCCAGCTACACGAACCCGGAAAAATTCGTCCAGGTTATTGGAAAATATACCTAAAAATTTAATCCTTGAAATAAGAGGTACGGTTTTGTCGGCCGCTTCTTGCAGAACTCTACCATTGAAGCTTAACCAGCTGATATCTCTAGGAACAAATTTACGTGCCATATATGTTATCTATTTGAATCCAAAACTATATTTTTCGTGTTATATTAATGTTAATTTTATATGAATAGTGAATCGGGGCGTTATTTAGATCCTGATCGCTTGACAATATTAATGGCCTTATATGCGGTAGTATCATAATAAGGGGCTTCTAGTTGCAGCGCTGTAGGGTAGGGTTGATTTTTGTCAAAGAAAAAAATCCGTGTGACGCTGTTGTAATCATTGGTTGGAAACAGGTCGGCACATGCATCAAACTTTGCATTCTGCAGGTCACCGACTGTGACTGCATAAATACGTATTATGCCTCCTTTATTTTGTTCATTGCGTACAAAGGCTACCTCAGTAAAATCTCCAGGAATATCTTTAATTGTAGGTTGACTGAAGGAATCCCATATCAGATACCCTAAAATAAGAATAATGGGTACGGCTATAAGCCATACCCTTTTGTTTTTTTTCATCTATGTTTTTTGTTTGATATCCTAACTCTTTATTAAACTATGCTGTTAAAGGCTAATGTTGATGCCCAGTAGTTTGTAAAACTCGCGTAAGATCGTTTGATGTCCTGGCCATGCGGGAGAGGTTACTAAATTACCATCTACAACGGATTGATCAGCTGGGATGTTTTTCCAGGTGCCCCCTGCGAGTTCAATGTCGGGCCCTACAGCTACATAAGCTGTCAAGGTACGGCCTTTTAAAACTTTTGCAGCAGTCAGAACCTGTATACCGTGACAGATGGCCGCTACCGGTTTGTTCTTTTCGAAAAAATGCTGAACAATCTCCAGAACACGCTTGTTCAAACGAATATATTCTGCCGATCGTCCGCCAGCAATATATAGACCGTCATAATCTTCTGGATTGATCTCATCGAAACTTTTATTGATAGCAAAGTTGTGTCCTCTAAGTTCTTTATATGTATGGTCGCCTGTAAAGTCATGGACCGCTGTAGGGATTACTTCTCCTTTCTTTCGATCGGGAGCTACGGCATCTACTTCGATACCGATCGATCCCATTGCTTGAAAAGGAACCATAGCTTCGTAATCTTCTACATAATCACCAACGAGTAATAATATTCTTTTTGCCATAATATTTATGTTTTAATATGTTATTCTATTGTTTAAACAACTGATATGTTCTAAAGTTTGTATTTAGCGCATTAGTATTTCCGCCATTAGCCGTTTGGTCTTTCTAACTTTAGCTTCCAATTGACTCCGGAGTAGGGGAGTAGTAATACCTTTGCCCTCTTCAAAATTGTTGTCGAATTCGGGAAGTGAAAATGTTTCCAATACCTCAGCTCCATCGAATGGCATTCGTTGGGTGGCTATATCGAGAACCGATTGTCCACCACGTCGTCCTTGGCTAGTCGCAAGTAGGAATACGGGTTTGCCATTGTATATTTTTCTTCCTTTGATTCGGGAAGTCCAATCTACTAGATTTTTATATCCAACATTGTAGTTGCCATTGTTTTCTGCAAATGAAATGATAATAAAGTCTGCAGTGTCGATTTTCTCGGCAAACTGTAAAGGACCTTCCGGTATACCTATTTCTTTTTCTTTGTCTTTTGAGAATAATGGCGCTTCAAAATCATTTAGATCAATAATCTCAATGCTGTCTTCTTTTTCTTTGTAGTACTTACTAACGGAGGACGCTAATTTTTTATTGATGGAGTCCGAGCTGTTACTAGCCCCAAAAACTAATATTTTCATGGAATAACAAATTATTATTTGATGACTACAATTTAGGAATTATTTTACAGAAAGACGAGTTTGTATATACATGTCTTAAAACATAAAAGGAGCTATTAATAGCTCCTTTTATGTTAAAATGTAGGGTGAAAACATTATACGTTAAAGCGGAAGTGCATAATGTCACCGTCTGCTACGATATATGTTTTGCCCTCTACAGCTAGTTTTCCTGCTTCTTTAACAGCAGCTTCTGAACCATAGTGTACGAAATCTTCATATTTTGTAACCTCTGCACGGATAAAGCCCTTTTCGAAATCGGTATGGATTACACCTGCGGCCTGTGGCGCTGTGTATCCTTTTTCTATTGTCCATGCTCTCACTTCTTGAACTCCAGCAGTAAAGTAAGTTGCCAAGTTAAGGAGTGAATAAGCTGCGCGAATAAGTTTATTGACACCAGATTCTTCCAGCCCTAAATCATCTAAGAACATTTGTCGTTCTTCGTAGCTTTCCAGTTGTGCAATCTCAGATTCGATTTGAGCAGATATTACCAGGACTTCTGCATTCTCTTCCTTTACAGCTTCTTTTACGCGGTCCACATAAGCGTTACCGGTATTGACAGAACCTTCATCGACGTTGCATACATAGAGTACTGGTTTTACAGTCAATAAGGTAAGGTCAGCAATATACTCAAAGTCTTCTTCGCTTATAGCAGCTGTTCGGGCGGACTTGCCGGCTTCTAGATGTTCTTTGACAACAGATAAGATGTCGAAAGTTTTTTTAGCATCTTTATCACCGCCAGTTTTAGCCATTTTTTCTACCTTTTGGATACGTTTTACCACAGTGTCCAAGTCCTTCAATTGAAGTTCGGTATCAATAATTTCTTTGTCACGGATAGGATCCACAGAACCATCTACATGGATGACATTGCCATCGTCAAAACAGCGTAAGACGTGGATGATTGCATTTGTTGTGCGGATATTGCCCAAAAATTGGTTTCCCAAGCCTTCCCCTTTAGAAGCACCTTTTACTAATCCCGCAATGTCAACAATCTCAATAGTATTGGGAACGATCCTTTGCGGATTAACAAGTTCAGCCAATTTGGTGAGACGCTCGTCAGGGACGGTGATAACACCTATATTGGGTTCGATTGTACAAAAAGGAAAATTCGCCGCTTGCGCCTTTGCGTTGGACAAACAATTGAATAATGTTGATTTACCTACGTTCGGTAGGCCTACTATACCACATTGTAAAGCCATGAGTCTTGCTGAAATATTTAAAATTTGCACAAAGATAGAAAATTTAACGTAAGAAAATGTGTGTTGGTTTTTGCTTTCTTTAGTTATTTTTGTACCATAAAATTATTACTTACTATGAGATTTATTTTTACCTTATCAGGACTATTGTTGTGCCTGATGGCTTCTGCTCAACGCAAATTTGATCATAAGTTTAACTTTGGAATGAACTATGTCATCGGTGACTCTAAAGAGCGATCTGATGATTGGTACGAAGCGATTGAAGATGATTACCTGAGTTTAAAATTTGATTATGTGGCTAGTTTTAAACTTAACAGATCTATTGAAATAGGACCCGGTGTCGGAATACGTCATCTGATCTCTTTGGATGAAACTTCCAGCAATCGGAATGTCAGTACGAATGTAATGGGATATTCTTCAAATACAATCTCGAATTATTTTGCGATACCGGTGTTTGTCAATTTTAATGCACGTTTTATAGACAAGATGGTAAGTCCTTTTGTGTCCGTTTCGACGGGATACTCGTTTGCTGTCAATGATAGTGATATTGAGTTGTATAATCAAGATAATGGTTCTCGCGAAAATTATACTTCAAAAATTAAGTCTGGCTTTATCGCAAATGCACAAGCAGGAGCGAATATTCGTTTTCGTAACGGTATGAATGTATCGGCAGGGCCTTATTTTGAGTTTCAGCCTACAAAAATTGCACGTAGTAACGGTATGGGAAATAGAACGGCTAGTCAAGAAATCAAAAGGGATCTATATCATATCGGTTTACAGTTGGTTTTTGCTTTTTAGTATCCTTTATTTTACATCTTTTAACAATATGTACATTAATCCTTTTCGGTATGTGATAGGTCATACAGATAGTTAAGGAATAAGGAGGATTGTTATGAAAAGATATTTTTACCTATCGCTATTATTTATTGGAATTGGTTTTGCCCTGCCTAGCCAAGCGCAGGTTAGTGTCAACATCAATATAGGTAGCCAGCCTCTGTGGGGGCCTGTAGGCTATGATTATGTACGGTACTACTATATGCCGGAAATTGATGTGTATTACGATGTAATGAGTCGGAAATACACGTATTATCAAGGTAATAAGTGGGTGACTAAGTCGAAGTTGCCTGGGCGCTATAAACATTTTGATGTCTATCGTACCTATAAGGTGGTGTTGAATGATCCTAGCCCTTGGAGGTACCACAGTAATCATAGGGATCGTTATGGCCGATACGCAAATAATCATACACAAGTAATATTACGTGATGCAGATAGAAAAGGGAAGGGGGGAAAGTATGATAATAGATATGGTAAAAAATCACATAAACATGCTAAGTCCAATAATCGTAAAAACCGTTATGATTAGCTGTTCGTAAAGATATTCATTAGTTGTAGTTTAAGTTTGTTTTAAAGTCCCTAAGAGGTGTCTCTTAGGGACTTTTTATAATTATTATATTTTTGGTATATAATTTGTTTCAAGGCTTTTCGAAAACAAAAAAAATATACTTTGAATTAAGATATTTGTTCTAATTTTGTGGAATATTTAGGGTAATCGTTAATTGCTATATTACATGAGGAAGAAAGGTAGAGGGTTAGTTTTTCTATTTGGAGCTACTCTCCTAGGTGTGTGGATGAGTTCTTGTCAAAATTTATCTTCAGCAGCTTTAGGGTACGTGAATCGGGATTCGATCGAAACGGATGATCAACAAGAAAGTGTTCCCACCCCAAAGCCATTGTTATTGGATAAGTGGGATTCCTTACAGCGTAATCAGATCCACTTTGTGGTAGATACCGTCAGAAAAATAGATATCAAAACTCAGAAAAAGATGCTCAAAGATTCGCTGAAGCAGGAGTTTGATAAAAAACCAAAACATGTCTTCTTGACCTTTGATGATGGGCCTTTGGTCGGAAGTGCGGCTATCGATTCCTTAGCCAAAGCTAAAGATATTAAGGTGAGCGTGTTTCTAGTTGGTAAACATGCCAATTCGGGAAAGGCGCGCAAACGTGATTTGGCGAAGTATGAAAACAATCCACTTATAGCCTGTTATAACCATAGTTATACACATGCTCATAATAGATATACTTACTTCTATAGTAATCCTGCCACTGCATTTGATGATTTTGAGAAAAATGAAAATGACCTCAACCTTAAACATAAGATTGTACGTCTTCCTGGAAGGAATATCTGGATATATGATGATGTTCGTAAGATAGATCTCCAAAGTGGTTCCAGTACGGCGGACTTATTGTTTGCAAATGGCTATAAGGTTTACGGCTGGGATGTCGAATGGCGTATTAACAGCCTGACTGGTGTACCGGTTCAAGCCTTAGAGACCGTGTTTGGAAAGATGAAGAGTTTCTTGAATTATAAAAGTTCGATGACACCTAATAATGTAGTTTTGCTCATGCATGATGACATGTTTCAGACGAAAAAGGGACAAGAGCTTTTGGGACAGTTGATTGATAATCTTAAGAAAGAAAATTATCAGTTTGAATTTATGGAGGACTATCCGATTAAGTACTAATACGGTGATTTTTATATTTGATCTGGAAGGCTCAAAGAAATGATAATACTCGTTTTTTTGATCCTTTTGTCATAGAGGGATATATATACTGCTTAAATAGATATTTCATAACATACAACTTTCTTTCTAAAACTGCGTTATACTATAAAATATACCAATTTTAGAAAGGAGGTCTTTATGAACCTAATTCACCGTGTTGAACATTGGGGTGATCGTCATCATCCACAATGGTTAGACTATTTCAGAATAGCATTAGGTATTATTGTCCTTGCCAAAGGGATTAGTTTTGTGAATGATCAAGAAGCTGTGCGGCGATTGATTGAGCAAACGAATTTTCAATTGTCTATCTGGGGTGCAGTGCACTATGTTGTTTTCACCCATTTGGTAGGTGGATTATTTATCATTTTTGGTTTTCAAACGAGATTAGCGGCCCTGTTGATATTTCCAGTGGTGGTAGGAGCGGTCTTTTTTGTTAATATCACTAGGGGATTTAGTTTCCTCAATTCCGAGCTATGGTTGTCGGTAGTGGTTTTGGTCTTGCTGGCTGTCTTTATGATAGTTGGCTCTGGAAAATTTTCGCTGGACCATAGGATGAATAAGCCCGGCTATCGTCGGTCTATCTAAAAAAAGGGCTGTATCAAAAGTAGACTTTCTCGTCTTTGCGAGGAAGTATGACGAAGCAATCTGTATTTTAAGTAAGTTAGATTGCCACACCATCGTTCCTCAGGTTCGCAACGACGACGATTTGTTGCTTTTCAGACAGCCCTTTCTTAGTTATTTTTTGTTGCTTTCGCACCAATTTTTAGCATTAACGAAGGCCTCTAACCAAGGTGTAACCTCGTCTTGACGTCCATCAGGATAATTGGCCCAGTTCCATTGGAATGTCGAGCGCTCGATATGAGGCATCGTGACCAAGTGACGGCCTGTGGTGTCAGATAACATGGCTGTATTGTAGTCGGATCCGTTTGGATTGTGCGGATACTGCTCATAAGCATATTTGGCAACAATCTGATAAGCAGACTCTTCTTTTGGTAGGTTGAATTTTCCTTCACCATGTGAAATCCAAACCCCTAAGGTAGAGCCCGAAAGGGTTTTCAGCATGATCGAGTTGTTCTCCTGAACTTTTACCGATACGAAGTTTGATTCGTGCTTAGCTGAGGTATTGTGCAGCATTTTGCCATGAACATCGTGCTCTGGATTGACCAGTTCTAACTCCATAAACAATTGACAGCCGTTACATATTCCGACAGACATGGTGTCTGGACGGGCGAAGAAGTTGTCTAATGCTTTTTTCGCTTTCTCGTTGTATAAGAAAGCACCAGCCCAACCTTTTGCCGAACCTAATACGTCCGAGTTGGAGAAACCACCTACAGCACCGATAAATTGTATGTCTTCTAGTGTCTCCCGTCCTGTGATCAAATCGGTCATGTGCACATCTTTGACATCAAATCCAGCAAGGTACATGGCATTTGCCATTTCTCTTTCTGAGTTGGATCCTTTCTCGCGGAGGATAGCAGCTTTAGGACGCACTCCCGATGTATTTATAGCCGGTTTTTTACCATTAAAGTGTGCAGGGAAGGTAAATTGTAGCGGTTGGTTCTTGTAGTTGTTATAACGCTCTTGCGCCATACCGTTTTTAGACTGTTTTTGGTCTAGTAAGAACGAGGTTTTGTACCAAGTGTCGCGAGTTTCGGTCACGCCAAATGTGAATATATCTGCATTGTTTTTGAAACTTACGGTATCGCCTGCGATGACTTCACCTATTTTCACCGCTTCTACACCCGCAGCTTGGAAAGCAGTTTCTAATGCGGCATTGTCTTTTGCCTGTAGTACGACAGCAATGTTTTCATTGAACAACGCTTTTACGGTATCTACTTCGCCTAAGCCAGATAGATCGTAGCTCGCAGCAAGGTTTACATCAGCAAATGTCATTTCGAGTAATGTGGTTACTAAACCACCAGAACCGATGTCGTGACCTGCTTCGATTTGACCCTTGGCGATCAATTGTTGTATGGTATTGAATGCTTTTTTGAAATAAGCGGCATCCTGTATTGTTGGTACTTCGGTGCCGACTTTGTTTAAAATCTGTGCAAATGAAGAGCCACCCAGTTTAAAGCTGTCTTTAGACAGGTTGATGTAATAGATAGCGCCACTGTTCTTTTTCAAAACAGGCTCTACGACTTTATTGATGTCTGTACAGTTTCCAGCAGCAGAAATAATAACGGTTCCCGGTGCGATGACATGGTCTCCGTTAGGGTATTTTTGCTTCATCGAAAGGGAATCTTTTCCTGTAGGGATGTTGATACCCAGTTCGATTGCGAAATCAGAACAAGCTTTTACTGCTTTGTAAAGACGGGCGTCTTCACCTTCATTATTACATGCCCACATCCAGTTGGCCGATAGGGAGATCCCTTCGATACCATTGATGATAGGAGCGAATACGATATTTGAAAGTGCTTCGCCGATTGCGGTCTTGCTGGCAGCGGCAGGATCAACCAAAGCAGCTACAGGCGAATGACCTACCGTAGTAGCAATACCTTCTTTGCCTTTGTAATCCAGTGCCATCACACCAACGTTGTTCAATGGTAACTGTAATGGACCGGTACATTGTTGTTTGGCTACGCGACCACCCACACAACGGTCTACTTTGTTGGTTAACCAATCTTTGGAAGCTACAGCTTCTAATTGTAATACTTGGTTGACATAAGCAGGTATTTCCTGGGTAGTGTAGGAGAGATCCGCATAGTGACGTGTGACGGTGTTGTCCCGCATGATTGTTTTAGGAGATGATCCGAAGAAATCTTCTAATGCATAATCCATTGGTTTTTCACCTGTGGTTTTTGATTCAAATGTAAAACGGTTGTCGCCTGTTACATCACCTACGGCATACATTGGCGAGCGCTCACGGTCAGCAACACGTTTTAAAGTATCGATATCTTTTTCAGCAATCACCAAGCCCATACGCTCTTGGGATTCGTTGCCAATAATTTCTTTTGCAGAAAGGGTAGGGTCTCCTACTGGTAGTTTATCTAGGTCGATTAGGCCACCGGTTTCTTCGACAAGCTCTGATAGACAGTTCAAGTGTCCACCTGCTCCATGATCGTGGATCGATACAATAGGGTTGGTGTCGGACTCGACCATGCCACGTACGGCATTGGCCGCTCTTTTTTGCATTTCCGGATTCGAACGCTGTATAGCATTCAATTCGATACCTGATCCGAAAGCACCGGTATCCGCAGAAGATACAGCAGCACCACCCATTCCAATACGGTAGTTTTCTCCACCTAGAATAACGATTTTATCACCGACTTTTGGTGTGTGTTTTTTTGCTTGATCTAGCTTTCCATAACCAACACCACCAGCCTGCATGATTACTTTATCATATCCTAATTTGCGTCCTTCTTCTTCATGTTCAAAGGTCAATACTGAACCTGTGATGAGTGGCTGTCCAAATTTGTTTCCAAAATCTGAAGCTCCATTGGATGCTTTGATTAAGATGTCCATTGGTGTTTGGTATAGCCATGGGCGTTCTTGCATTCCTTTTTCCCAAGGGCGGTCTTGCAATAAACGCGAGTATGCTGTCATGTAGATGGCCGTACCAGCTAGGGGAAGAGCTCCCTGTCCACCAGCCAATCTATCACGAATCTCACCACCCGATCCTGTAGCAGCACCGGAGAACGGTTCTACTGTAGTCGGGAAGTTGTGTGTTTCTGCTTTGACTGACAATACAGAATCGAATTCTTTCTCTTCGTAAAAGTCAGGTTTGTCTGCCGACCTCGGAGCAAATTGCGTTACTCTAGGGCCTTTGACGAAAGCGACATTGTCTTTGTAAGCGGATACAATGTCATTCGGGTTGGTCTCTGATGTCTTTTTGATTAACTTAAATAGTGATGTTGGTTGTTCTTCTCCATCAATAATAAAAGTACCATTGAATATTTTGTGACGGCAGTGCTCCGAGTTGGCTTGCGAAAATGCAAATACCTCGGAGTCGGTCAGTTTGCGTCCCAGTTTGGAAGATAAATTATTCAGGTATTCGACTTCCTCAGGGTTGAGTGCAAGGCCTTCTGTCTTGTTGTAGGCATCGATATCATCGATATCTATGATAGGCTCTGGCGTAATATGTATGGTGTACATATCCTGTGTCAGGGCTTCAAACTTTTGAGAAATCATAGGGTCGAAGTCATTGAAATCAGCCGGTACAGACTGAAATTCTTCGATACGGACAATGCCTTCAATGCCCATATTTTGAGTGATCTCTACCGCATTGGTACTCCAAGGTGTAACCATGGCTGCGCGCGGACCTACAAAGTAGCGGCTTAAGGTTTGTTCTTCTAGCTTTTTGGCATTGCCAAATAACCAGTTTAGTTTAGTAATGTCTTCTTGTGATAAAGAGTTTACGCTTTGAACACCGTAGATGGTATTCGATGGGTTCTCAAAGAAATGAATCATTATATAATGTTGGGTTTTGAACGTTCTTCAACTTAAAGCACAAAGTTACGGAATATTTTAAATAAGCAATAAGCAAAAAGTGCTTTGTGAATAAATCGGAGTTGTTAACAATATTTCACTATTTTCTTATCAAAAGCCTATCTTTGTATCTCTTAAAATTTAATAAATAATGAATATTTCTTACAATTGGCTTAAGAATTACATCAATATAGAAAAGACTCCAGATGAATTGTCCTTGATTCTGACTGATATAGGACTTGAAGTGGAGGCTGTTGAGAAAGTACAATCTATTCCAGGTGGATTAGAAGGATTGGTCGTGGGAGAGGTTCTTTCGGCCGAGCAACATCCTAATGCGGATAAGTTGCGTGTTACAAAAGTGGATGTTGGTACTGATACGCCATTGGATATCGTTTGTGGAGCACCTAATTGTCGTGCTGGACTGAAAGTGATTGTGGCTACGGTAGGTACGACTTGCCACCCTATGAGTGGCGATCCCTTTAAGATCACGAAATCGAAAATAAGAGGAGAGGTGTCGGAGGGAATGCTATGTGGTGAGGATGAAATAGGGTTGGGCAATTCCCACGCGGGTATAGTAGAATTGCCAGCGGATGCTAAAGTTGGTACGTTGGTCAAGGATTTTTATCAAATGGAAGATGACTACTGCTTTGAGATCGGTCTGACTCCTAATCGTGCTGATGCGGCATCTCATTTGGGGGTAGCGCGCGATTTGGCAGCTTATTTCCGTAAGAGCTATACGCTTCCTGATGTAAGTAGTTTTGCAACACCTGCTGCTGCAAACACTGCAGCTATAGAAGTTAAAAATACAGAGGCCTGTCCAAGATATTCTGGAGTACGTATTTCAGGAGTCAAGGTGGGAGCATCACCAGATTGGTTGAAAGAGAAATTGAATACAATCGGTATCCGTTCGATTAATAATATCGTAGATATTACAAATTATGTCTTACACGATTTGGGACAACCGTTGCATGCATTTGATGCCGCTAAAATCGAAGGAGATAAGGTAGTTGTGCGTTTAGCCAATGAAGGAGAGCCTTTCATTACCCTGGATGGTGTAGAACGGAAACTTTCCTCGGAGGATCTGATTATTGCAGATGCGGCCAAGCCTATGTGTATAGCTGGAGTTTTTGGGGGAGAGTATTCGGGCGTTTCTGAAAGTACAACCGATATCTTTTTGGAGTCGGCTTACTTCAATTCCGTATATGTCCGTAAGACGGCAAAACGTCATGGGTTGAAAACGGACTCTTCTTTCCGTTTTGAACGTGGTACGGATCCTAATATTACGGTATTTGCCTTGTATCGAGCAGCACTTTTGATCCAGGAGATTGCAGGTGGCGTAGTTAGTTCGGCTGTATCGGATAATTACCCTAGCCCTATTGCTCCTTTTGCGTTTGATGTAGATTGTAAGAATGTACAACGCTTGATCGGTAAAGAAATTCCTGCAGAGGAGATTAAGGCTATTATTGAAGCGCTAGGGATAGCTATTACATCAGAAAAAGATACTGTCTTTTCAGTAGAGGTACCAGCCTACAAAGTCGATGTTACACGTGAAGTGGATGTGACGGAGGAAGTGTTGCGGATCTATGGTTATAATAATATTGAACTTAAGAGTCAGATTCTTGCTTCGTTAAATACGCAAGAGAAACCAGATCGGGAGGTTGTATTAAATCAAGTTGCTGACCTGCTGATCGGTAATGGGTATAGGGAGATTCTTTCTAACTCGTTGACCAAAATGTCTTATGTTGATGACGAATCCACCGCCGTTCGTTTGTTAAATCCATTGAGTTCCGATCTAGATACCATGCGTCAAAACCTAGTGTACTCCATGTTGACAGCGATGGCCTATAATCAAAAACGTAAATCTACGGATCTGAAGTTTTTTGAATATGGTAAAACATACCATCTCCAGGAGGAGGGCTATAACGAGCGCCAGCGGATGGCTCTTGGTCTTGTGGGGAATAAGTCGAAAGAGCAATGGAACTCAACGGGGGGAGCTGTAAGTTTTTACAATCTTAAGGCTGCTGTCGATATGATTGTAAAACGATTAAAGATCGAAGGTCTACAAATCGTAGAGACTACAAATACCAACCTAGCGTATGGTCTAGACTATATGAAAGGACAAAAAGTGTTGGTCTCTTTGGGAGCAGTTTCGGATGCAGCTTTGAAAAAAGCTGATGTCGATGGCCAAGTCTATTATGCTGATTTTGACTGGGACTTGGTGATTCGTTCGATACGTAAAAATGAAATAAAGTTTAAAGAAGTTTCTAAATATCCTGCTGTACGTCGTGATTTGGCGTTGCTGTTGGATGATTCAGTGACTTTCGAACAGTTGAAGAATATAGCATTGAAGTCGGAGCGCAAGCTTTTGAAAGGGGTTAGTATTTTTGATGTCTATAAAGGCGACAAGCTGCCTGAAGGCAAAAAGTCTTATGCATTGAGTTTTACGATCCAGGACGAAGAAAAAACGCTAAATGATAAACAAATTGATAGCATTATTCAAAAATTAATTATTAACTTTGAGAAAGAGACTGGCGCTGTAGTGCGTTAGTTTCATTAATTTTAATTGCGAGTTATAATATGGCATCATTATCAACACAAATGAATCTTATCGTTGAGAAAACGAAGAATTTAATTCAAATGTGTGAAGCTTTGCAAGAGGAAAACGATCTATTAAAACTGGAATTACAGTCTGTGCAAGCTGCATTTGATACCAGTTCAGATAAAATCAGCCAGCTTGAAGAAAAGATTAAAGCTATGGCTGTTGCAAAATCCTTGGAAGAGGCAGATTTGGATAAAAGTGCCATAGATGAAAAAATACTTGACACAAAACAAAAAATTAACGATTTTGTGCGAGAAATAGACAGATGTATCAACCTGTTGAAATAGTTCGTCAAGAGTGAAATCAATTGGGTATAGTACATTATAAAGCTCATAAAAATGGGAGAAATTTCCATAAAAATAAATATCGCTGATCGTGTTTATCCTTTACGGGTTAGTACTGAAGAGGAAGAAGTAATTCGTCACGCTGCGAAATTGATAAATGAAAAAATAAAGGAAATGCAGGAGAATTATGCAGTCCGTGATAAACAGGATTTATTGTCCATGTGTGTATTGCAGTATGCTACTGGTATGATCAAGGCAGAACGTAGTGCACAGACCCAAGATATGGGGTTGGAACAGTCCGTTCATGAGCTGGAAAGTATTTTGACAGATTTCTTTAAAAAATAAATATCGTTCTTTATATATAGAGCTTTAACGACGAATTTGCCGCAATTAAATTCGGGTTGTCACTATTTTAAACTTAACGCTTCAATATCACGAGCAAAAAAGAGATGTAGGCCATTTTGCATATTTGCCATCTAGGTCATGATCATACGCTCAAATCATGTGAAATCGAAGTTTAATAATACTTGATACCTGTTGATTTAATTGCGGTTTTTTTTTGAAAAAACTTTCAGGATTCCTTGAGCTCAATAACAGCGATGGAAGTTCTTGATGTCTTTAAAAACATATACTTTCAAAAAAATAAAAGTAAAAAACACAGAAAACTAAATAATATATACTAAATAACATGGAGTTATCTATAACAATTTCAATCATAATATCTCTTTTAATCGGGGTTGCAATTGGGAGGTTTTTATTGCAGTTACTTTTTAAAAAGCAAGAGAAAAGTGCTAATGAAAAGGCAGAAAGCATTATAAAAGAAGCCGAAAAGCAAGCTGAACATACGAAGAAGCAAAGACAGTTGGAGGCGAAAGAGAAGTTTCTACAGTTGAAAGCTGAACATGAAAAAGAGGTAAATCAACGGAATAATACCATTGCTCAAAAAGAAAACTCAATCCGTCAAAAGGAACAATCGCTCAACCAAAAGTTGGAAAGCATCAATCGTGATAAACAAGAGCTTGAGAACAAGAGCAAGAAATTGGATCAGTTGACAGAATTGAACGAGAAGAAGAGCGAAGAGGTGGAATTGTTGAAAAATCAACATATCCAACAGTTGGAAACTATCGCAGGGCTTACGGCAGACGAGGCACGCGAACAGTTGGTTTCTTCTTTGAAGGAAGAGGCACGTTCGCAAGCGATGATTCAAATCAAAGATATCGTGGATGAGGCTAAATTGACAGCATCGAAAGAAGCTAAAAAAGTGGTCATTCAAACGATACAACGTACAGCTACGGAGTCTGCTATTGAGAATACTGTTTCTATTTTTAATATTGAGAATGATGAAGTCAAAGGACGTATCATCGGTCGTGAGGGACGCAATATTCGCGCATTAGAGGCTGCAACAGGTGTAGAAATCATCGTGGATGATACACCGGAAGCTATTATATTGTCGGGATTTGATCCTGTGCGCCGTGAGATTGCTCGTTTGGCCTTACACCGTTTGGTAACAGATGGTCGTATACACCCTGCACGTATCGAAGAGGTGGTCGCCAAGACCCGCACGCAGATTGAGGACGAAATTGTTGAGATCGGTGAACGTACAGCTATTGATTTGGGGATTCATGGTCTTCACCCGGAGTTGATCCGTATGGTCGGTCGTATGCGTTATCGTTCGTCTTATGGTCAGAACTTGTTGCAACACTCCCGAGAGGTAGCAAACTTTGCAGCGACGATGGCTTCGGAACTTGGTTTGAACGTGAAACATGCCAAACGTGCCGGATTATTACATGATATTGGTAAGGTGCCAGATGACAACCCTGAATTGCCGCACGCTATTCTTGGTATGCAGTTGGCTGAAAAATATAAAGAACACCCTGACGTGTGCAATGCTATCGGTGCGCACCACGATGAGATTGAGATGACAGCGATGATATCTCCGATAGTCCAAGCATGTGATGCCATATCGGGTGCTCGCCCAGGTGCTCGCCGCGAGGTGGTGGAAAGTTATATCAAGCGCTTGAAAGAATTGGAGGCTTTAGCATTATCTTACCCAGGCGTGGAGAAGACATTTGCAATTCAAGCTGGACGTGAATTACGTGTTGTTGTCGAAAGTGAAAAGATTTCTGATGCACAGTCCGAAATTCTAGCTGCGGATATTTCTAACCGTATCCAGACGGAGATGACTTACCCTGGCCAGATCAAGGTTACTGTGATACGTGAAACACGCTCTGTGTCTTACGCAAAATAAGCAAGTAGAATATCTATAGAAAGCCTCAAAAATAAAAGTTTTTGAGGCTTTCTTGATTGTTCTGGTTATCATATCCCAGTGTAGGAATAATTCTTTGATAGATTCATGATGAAGTAAACCAACATGGAACAGGGGTATTTTCTAAGTTGAAAAAAGCGGATGGAAGCGAATCCTTTTCGCAGGTTACAAAAGCGACTGTTAGTACAGTTTCTTGATATATAATTGTTCTACTTTCTCGCGTGCCCAAGGCGTTTTTCGGAGAAATGTCAACGAAGATTTGATACTGGGGTTCTCATTAAAACAACGGATTGGTATGATACGACCCAATTCTTTCCATCCATAATACTCGACCAGTGCCTCTAGGATAAAGTCTAATCTTTTACCATGTAGTGGATTGTTCTTCTGTTCATTCATCATTCACAAAGATAACGACTTTGACTCATGCTTAAACAGCTATTTGGTTTATTTTCCACCGATCATCTTTTTATGTTCACTTTTTAGTGTTCTCGGATGTTTACTATTGACTTTTTCAAACAGCATTAATTTTTCTCTGAAGTTGAGTGTTACTTGATCTGGGTTGTCGCACCACCATTTGTAAAATTCAACAGGTTTGTCGGTATAGGGTAATAGGGCTTTTACCGATGTGCTGTATTTGGGAAAATCGATGTGCATTTGTAAGCGCAGGATATCACGATAATAGTCAAAATGGTGGGCTCTTAGTTTAGAATTTAATATTTGATAGGCCCTTCCTTCCAGCTTGAACCCTACTTTTATTCTTTCTTTATCAAGGATTACGGGATCATACATTAGCCATTCGGAAACCCGCATGGTTCGGATCTCTTCTTCGGTTTGAATGGTTAGCAATTTACTCTGTTCGAGTACGGAATCTTTGATGGCAGTAAAGATATGCAGATTGCTGTCCGTGACTTCGGCAGTAGATACGGGGACACTTTCTGTTGTGTTACAGTCTTCGACTACGCTTTTTTCTTGAGGAAGAAGCTTTTTTAGTCTGCTTTTTAGATCCGATTTGTTGGCGTCTGTCGGTGGGTATGGTGTTAATAAGTTTGCTATGGACTCTCCTAAAAAGTAATTTTCGATAAATTCCCAGCGCTTTTGGTTAGACCAATCATTTTGAAAAAAATGGTTAAATAGAGCGTAGCTGGTTTCTTGCCGTTCTGTCGAGTCTGCAAGTAATCGATTGTTGTATTCAGGACTGTTGTTATCCACTTCAAGGTACCTAGGCGCATTGATTCGAATATGTACCATAGTTTTATCGCCTCCTTTGATTTCGAAGGTAGCGATTCCCAATGTTTCGAGGAAGTTGCCCAATTTTACATAACTGTCTGAGTTGATGTTTTTTTGTGTGCAAAAGCGACTTGATCGACGATTGCCGCTATTTTTAAATAGATTATTGAATCGTGTTGTCAGCCTGAGAAAAGTGGTCTTGCTCATTACAGGATCATTCAGGTATTTTACTTCATTACCAAATGTTCTCTTTCTCAAGAAAACATTCGGTATGCGATGGCGGTTTCCATAGGAATTGTTGATGTAGGCTGTAAAAAGCAGGTTGCTGATTTTGGGAACCATCCACTGGTCGGCGATAAGTTCTTTGAGTTTGTATTCAAACTGGTTTGCTGTGAAGAAACCATCAAAGGATTCAAGAACTTGTTGTATGGTATGGAAGATGGTTTGCAGTTTACGCGATTGTCCATCGAAGGAGCCTCCAGCGCGCTCAAAGGTTATTTTTAATTGAGGTTCTAAGCTGATCTTGTCTTCTTGGAAAATTGTATTATTGTAAAAAGCTAATTTTAAATTTTCGAAACTTTGCTTCTGACCATAGTGATTCCAGAATTTTTCGATGTCAAATTCGATGATGTGCTCTCCGTTTTTTCGACTGCTAATCAGTTCGTAGGTATCTGGGTAAAAATGTGCTAGTTTTTCTAACTGCTCGTCTTCAAGTTTAGCATATCCTGTTATAAAGCGTTTTTTGGGTCTGGCGGTGAAGACTGGGAATCCCTGCTCAAGAATATAGTTTTTCTCTAGAAACATCAATGAAGTAAGCATCTTCTGCTGGAAATCTTGACCTTTATCAAATATATACTCGAAGTCTTCTGTCGATAGCAGCAGATTATTTTGCTTATCGTTGCTGTGATAGGCGAGCAGAATTTTTCGTAGTACGAGTTGTATTTGATAGGGGGGAATCGCAGACATCTTATGTAGTGTTTTTGCATACAATAGATCGTCAGGGTGATAATTGATAACTGCAAATCCATTAAGGTCTGGATTTCGTGCCGCTCTGCCCACTTCTTGGATATAATCAGAGAATAATCCCGATGGCGCGTGGTGATATACCATATCTACATCGGGAATATCAACCCCCATTCCGAATGCTTTGGTACAAAACATTATTTTTCTTTTGCTCGTTTTGAATTGCCCTAAAGCGAAGTTTTTATTTTCGTTAGTCATACCACCATGGTATCCTGTAGCAATAGTGCTAAACCCCTGGTTCAAGGTTTCTATAATGTTGGAGATTTGTTTAGTATAGGGAGTGTAGACGAGTGTTTTGAGCTGTAGTTCATGGATCTGCTTACTGAAGGAAACAGTTTGTTCGAGTTTGTTTGCTTCTGTTTTTTTCTCAAAAGCAGAATAGTTCTGAAATACAAAGGTGATATTTTCTCGTTTTGCCTGACCGATATAGAGGTGAGGGTTGTTCAAATGAAGACTATTGATGCTGTCAAAAACCATATCATTGGTTCCGCCAAATACGGCTGTAGCTGTAACAGCCACAATAGTGAATCGTTGTAGGTTTACTTCACGCAGTTTGCGCAGGTGCTCACCGAGAAACCAGTAGTCGACTCTGAAATCTCTGCCCCAGGTGGTGATAAGGTGTGCCTCGTCTATAGCCAGTAGTCCGATTTTACGGCTTCCTATAAAATAGGTGATGTCGTAAGAGAGGAATAGCTCTGGGGACATGTATAGGATATCGATTAAACCAGTTTGACATTGCTGAATGATGCTCTCCCTTTCTGAAAAGGAGAGTTCACCATTGATGTAGGCTATTTTTTCGAAATTTCGCTCTTTGACTATGGTCTCTACCTGATCTTTCATTAAGGCAATTAGAGGAGAAATAACTATGGTGACA
The DNA here is from genome assembly GCF_000416985.1 of Sphingobacterium paucimobilis HER1398. GTDB lineage: Bacteria > Bacteroidota > Bacteroidia > Sphingobacteriales > Sphingobacteriaceae > Sphingobacterium > Sphingobacterium paucimobilis. The sequence continues at coordinate 651,312 of NZ_ATDL01000015.1, read as the reverse complement.
TCTCCTTGGTTTGAGATATGAAAGGCCGGAAGTTGAAAAATGAGCGATTTGCCTGCACCGGTAGGTGCCGTCAAGAATACATCTCTGATCACCTGCTTTTCTTTGCTGTTTTCATAAGCTGTGATAATCGTTTCGACGATATGGCCCTGCGAGATAGGAATAACTTCGTTCGTACGGTCTGGGTTCTTGTAGATGAAAAGATTTCTGAAGGTTGCTTCACTGCCCCAATGCCGTTTCAGCAACTGGGTTGTAACTTCTCGTATCGGGCTATCTTCTTCAATTTGTGAAATAGCGATATACTGAAGTTGTCCACCAAATTGATTTAGGACCGCATTCCATTTCTTGAGGTCGCTCAGTAAACGGTTGTTTTGAAATTGTTTTTCGTAGTAGGTGATCTTAGTGGTGCCACCGAAAGCAGACTGATGGATGTGGTCATTGATGAGTAGATCTAGGGCGAAATTGTCAAAGGACAGATTGTACGCATTCTGATCTTCCAGGCCGCTTTCTTCAACTTCTGTTTCTTCTTGGAAAAGTGGGATAACTTTAAAATTGTTGGTTGGTCGGCGAGTTAAATAGTAATGTTTCTGGTTCAGAGTACATTGTTCGATGTGGTGTAATGGTAGGTCTGCCGGTCTGCTGTCTATATTATCCTGGCTGCTGGTCGGTATGTAGTCTTCCTTGTCGAGGGGAAATAGTTGGCGTAGATTATCTTGAATAACTACAATGCGGTCCTCAAAGGGAAGTGGAGTGTCGCCAGCGTAGTCCTGCAGGTAGCAAAATTGTGCGTAGGATATCAGGTGATAGTCTTTTGCTAAGGCCAGTGTGTTTTGCATTTGCACATACCAGTCCTTGCTAAAGGAATAGTGCTTGTTTTCATTCCTTAAATGGCTGCTATCTGCAATATTGGCACAGGGTAATAGGGAATGCCACAAGGATGTTTGCCCTAATAAAACAAAGATCAAGTTTTGGCGTTCGGCAATTTTGGATTCAATAATAGCACTTATCTTTTCTGCGTAATACTTGTTAAATGACTTCATCATAATTGGCTTGATTATCTTTTGTGGTTAATTACCAGTGCTTTAAGATAGTCTCTTTTTTCGGATTAAAAAAACTTTGGAGGTCTATAAGCATATAGGAGACTAGAAACAATGTTCATGATTCCTTGGGAGCAGCAACAAACATGAGCCGATTCCGACTGTATCGGGTGAGTCACGCTAGGAAAAAATAGTGTTCTTGATTATCTTAAAATTAGAAATCGATTAAATTTTGCGGATGAAGTCTGTTATGGTTTAATTATTGATAATTTTGTCCTATTCAAGGTGACTTATGCAAATACTGGTTGTAGAAGATGATAAGCGGATAAGTGATTTTCTGATCAAGGGATTAGAAGAAAATGGCTATTTGGTCGTACTATGTAAGACTGCTGAGGAGGTGCTGGACTCTTATCTTAATATTCCATGGGATCTGATTATTCTGGATGTGATGTTGCCACAGATGGATGGTATTCAATTGGCGCAAACACTGCGTTACAAAAAAATATTTGCTCCTATACTGATGCTTAGTGCTTTGAATACGGTGCAGGATAAGGTTTCGGCCCTAGATTATGGGGCCGATGATTATATCACAAAACCCTTTCATTTTGATGAGCTGCTCTCCCGTATCAGAGCGCTTACTCGACGTATACAGTATCAACAACAAGAGACGCCGGTAAATGTGCTCAACTATGGTAGTCTTTCTATTGATATGAACCAATATATCGTATCCCGCGAGGGAAAAGCCATAGATTTGTCACCGAGAGAGCTGAAGTTGTTGTTGTATCTTATTGAAAATAAAGATCGTACAGTCACACGGATACAGATACTTAACGCAGTATGGGGGATTACTTTTGATAATCAAACGAATGTAGTCGATGTCTATATATCCTACTTGAGGAGTAAGATAGAGCAAGGAAACGAAAAATATATTTATACCGTTAAGGGCATCGGATATATGTTCAAGACAAATTAAAATGAAGCTAAAGCATAGACTCTCTCTTTATTCTGTTGTTATATTTAGCGTGATTACCATCGTTATTTCGTCGGTTATCTATATTTCTTTTTATGCCGTAATGGAAAAGAAAGAACGTGAATCCTTGGAGAGTAAATCGCTATTGGCTGCCATATATTATTTGGAACAGGATGAGCTTTCTTTTCTGGAGCACGAGAGTGTTAAAAATCAATTGTTGAAGACGATTTCTCGAAAAAACATTATCCTTTTGGATAAAGATAATGAACGTTTTAATGGCGATATGCCATCAATTGAACTCATTGATTCGTCTTTCATGGCTAGGGTTCGAAAGGAACGGATTGCGCACTTCGATACGGGCGATTTTTTTTATAACGGTCGGTTTTATGAAGATAATCAAGGAGATTTTGTTGTCGTGACACGTGAATCTAAGGATGATTTCAACGAACAGATGCATTCCCTTTTACAAATTTTAGTGATCGTGTCTTTACTTGGGATTATATCGATATTTATAGTGTCGCAGTATTTGGGTACGGTAGCTTACGAACCTATTATTCGTATAATCGATGAGATTAAAAGAAAAGATACGAAAAATTTCAATGAACCTATTGTTTTGAAAAAAAGCTACGATGAGATAAACGATTTGATCAAGACCTATAATCATTTTGTTGATCGTATTGCGCAGATTTTTAATGTTCAAAAGAACTTTATTGATTATGTTTCGCATGAATTGCGAACGCCCATTACGGCCTTGTTAGGTACGCTGGAGGTAACGAAGAACAAACAACGTTCTGTAGAAGAATATGAGACCGTGATTTCTCAACTTAAACAATATACTGCTGATCTGCAGGATACGTTAGAAAATATGACCTTGTTATCTGGGGCAAAGACTTCGTTCGAATTCGGAACGCTGCGTGTAGACGAAATCATATGGTCCGTCATCGAGAATGCGGTTCTTTATCATCAAGCGAGGATTGAGGTAGAGATGGAGGTTGAAGATAATGAACTTTTAAGCTTTGAAGGTAATGTGAAATTATTGGAACTGGCCATAGGTAATCTTGTTGAAAATGCATTGAAATATTCCAATAATGATGTTGTAAAAGTCAGTATAAAAGAAAGTCAAGGACGTCTAGTTGTACTCTTACAAGATAGGGGGATAGGGATATTGGAGGAAGATATCTACAATATCAAGCAAAATTTTTTTCGTGGACAAAATGCAAGAGGGTATCAAGGAAAAGGAATAGGTCTATCCATGGCCAATGTTATATTCCAATTACATCGGATAGCTCTAGAGATCAAAAGCGACTCTTCAGGAACGACCATCATACTGACATTCTAATCTACTTCTAATCTAAATAGGACTTCACCTTAATGTGCAGCAACTAGTTTTGCTGTATAAAATATAATATGGTGAAAAAGGTCTTTTTATTAATTTTCTTAATCCTCTTTAAAGGGACAATTCATGCGCAGTCTTATTCGCTGGCTGACTTAGAAGCATTATTCTTAAAGAATAATTATTTGCTTTTGGCCCAGCGGTATAATATTGAGCGAGTGGATGCTGAAATGCTTCAAGAGAAAGTGTGGAATAACCCTACGCTGGAAATCAGTGAAATCAACCTGTGGAAAAATACGGGGTATGAAGAACAACCTCTTATTTTCGGCAATTACGGTAAAGCGCAACAGATTTCGATCGAACTCGAGCAACTGATCGAAACAGCTGGAAAGCGAAAAAAGCGGATAGCGCTAAAAAATCTGGAAAAGAATGATGCGCTGCTGGAGTACGAAGAACTGTTACGGCAGCTCAAAAAGGAGCTGAGGCAAGGTTTCTATAAGGTCGAACGCTTGACTGCTGAAGAAAGGCAGTTGCAGACGGTAGTGACTCTGTACGAAGAATTACAAAAACAATATGCTTCTCAAGTACAAAAGCAGAATGTTTCCCAAGCGGATTTCTACCGTGTGCAATCAGAATTGGTGGCCTTGCAGCGGGAGATAATGGCGCTGGAAGCAGATAAGCTAGAAGCTATTAGCGTACTGCGTACGCTCACGCAGGTGTCCGATATTGACTCTAAGGATTTGAAATTTACACGTGGTGGGGTTGACTATACCTCGAGTCTCCCCAAGGATATACTGACAATAGCATTAGAACAGAATATAGGCTTGAAGCGTCAAAATAATGCCTCACAATCCGCGGAGAAAAAACTTGTACTCGAGCGTGCCATGCGTAAACCGGACGTTACCGTCCAACTGGGCTATGACCGCGGGGGAAATATAATGCGCGATTTTGTCGGTTTAGGAGCTCAGATAGATCTCCCTATATTCAATAGAAATAAAGGTAATATCAAAGCTGCGCAGTTCGAGATCGAGCAAGAAAAGGCTATGGGGCTATCTGCCCGTGCCGAAGTTGAATCCACACTTGTACGTTTGCAGAAGCAGCTGCATAGTTATGAGCGTATGTTGCAACGCTGGGATAAAGAACGGATTATGGAGCAGGAAAAAATGTGGATCAGTTATAATAAACATTTACAAAATCGTCAGATTACCCTGTTGGAGTTTATTGATTTTACACAAGCATATAAGGAGGCTCAACAATCTCAAGCAGAGCTTCTGGAAGATTATAAGAATACCTACGAAGAGTTACAATATATTGTTGGAATAGATTTTTAGAATATTTACAGATGAAGCATAGTTACTTAATATTAGCACAGGTAGTTGTCGTTCTACTGCTTGCAGGGTGCAGACACACAGGAGCACCTAAGCAAGAGACTGAGGTCGTACAAGATACATTCTGCCTGAATGATATGTTGAAGAAGAAAACGAGTATTGTCGCTGTAGAAGAGCGTCCTATAACAGAGCAATTGACCCTTTCTGGTAAGATTGAATATAATGAGAATGATCTTGTCGCTTTTCGAAGCCTGTTGGAAGGAAGTGTTGAGCAGGTACGATTTGAACTCGGAGACTATGTCCGTAAAGGTCAGGTGCTCGCTACGATCCGTTCGGCAGAAATACAAGGTCTTTATCAGGAGAAGAGAAACAAAGAAAACGAGATCCAACTGTTGAAAAATCAGATCAAGACAAAAAAAGAAATGTTGGAAGATGGTTTGTTTTCCGCACCCGAACTTATGCAGATGGAACATGAACTGGAGCATGCAAAGATCGAATTGGACCGTATTGTCGAGTCATTGGCATTATATCGATCGGTCGGTTCGAATGCCTTTCAGGTATTGGCGCCGAAGGATGGCTATATCATTCAAAAATCCATAAGTGCTGGACAGAATATTGTGTCGGATAGTGACCCTTTGTTCTCTATATCGAACTTGAAAGAGGTCTGGGTAATGGTGAATATCTACGCTACCAATCTACGTTATGTGCAGGTAGGAGATCAAGTCAAGGTACGTACTGTCGCTTATCCGGATCAAGCGTATACAGGTAAGATTGATAAGATCTATAATGTATTTGATGATAATGAACATGTGTTGAAGGCTCGTGTAGTTTTAGCAAACCCGACATTGAAACTTATGCCAGGACTGAGCGCGGATATTATTATTGATAAAAAGAACAGTCAAGGCAATGCCCTTGCTATACCCAATAATGCGGTAGTGTTTCATAACAATCATGAATATATTGTTGTGTACAAGGATGATTGTCATTTAAGGACTTTGCCTATTACGCAGGTGGGAAGCAATGAGGAGTATACATTTATAGCGGAGAAACTAGAACCGGGAGAGCAGGTAGTTGCTTCCAACGCGTTGTTAATTTATGAAGAGTTAAGCAAATAGGGGAAATATGAAGAGATTAGTACAACGCTTGGTTACATTTTCATTGCATAATACAACATTTGTATTATTTGCGACATTGGCTTTATTGTTTGCAGGCGTTTATGCGCTTCGGCATACGGCTATTGAAGCGTTCCCAGATGTGACTAATACGCGTGCACGTATCATAACACAGTGGCCAGGCCGGAGCGCCGAGGAAATGGAAAAACTGGTCACTCTGCCCATATCCAAAGAGGTAAACAGTATCCCTCACAAATCAAGTGTGCGGTCTATATCACTTTTTGGGCTTTCGGTGGTGACCGTACAGTTTGAGGATGGAGTAGATGATTTTTATGCACAGCAATATGTGTCGAATAAACTCAGTGGCGTGGAACTGCCCGATGGGGCGGAAGCCGAAATAGAACCACCATCTGGTGCTACTGGTGAAATTTTTAGGTATATCATTCGTTCGGATAAGCCGATTCGTGACATTACCGCCATACAAGATTGGGTTATTGAAAGAGAATTGTTGGGTGTTGCCGGCGTCGCAGATGTGGTTAGTTTTGGTGGAGAGGAAAAGATCTATGAGATCAAAATTAACCCTACCGAGTTAAAGAATTTTGATCTGACTCCGTTGGACGTATATGATGCGGTGTCTAAGTCGAATATCAACGTAGGGGGAGATGTTATTGAGCAGGGCGATCAGGCTTATGTGGTGAGGGGAGTAGGGCTTCTGGATAAGATTGAAGATATCGGGAATATTACGGTCAAGTTGAACGGTACGGTACCTGTCTTGATCAAGAATGTAGCCGATGTATCAGTATCCAGTAAACCGCGTTTGGGACAGGTGAGCTTTAATGAAGCGGAGGATGTGGTACAGGGAATTGTAGTGATGCTACGTGGAGAAAACCCTTCCGAAGTTATTGCCAATTTGAAAGACAAGATCGAGGAACTCAATGAGAGAGTGTTGCCCAACGGAGTCGTGATGGAAACCGTGATCGACCGGACCACATTGGTCGATAATACGGTACGTACGGTGTCAGGAAACTTAATCGAGGGGATTTTGCTGGTGTCACTGATTGTATTTCTGTTCTTGTACAATTGGAAGTCTACTTTTATCGTAGCCTCGGTTATACCATTGTCGTTTTTGTTTGCCATTATAGCATTGAAGATACAAGGGCTGCCCGCCAATTTGATTTCCATGGGATCTTTGGATTTTGGCTTGCTACTGGAAGGAACGCTGGTGATCGTAGAGACGGTGTTTGTCTCTTTGGCGACTCTATCGCATCGAGTGGGACCAGAGCGTTTTGCAAAGATGAGTAAGTTGGGCGTCATCAAAAAGAGTACAGGAAGTGTAGCTACCTATATCTTCTTTGCACTGAGTATTTTGATTGTAGCATTATTACCTATATTCTCTTTTCAGAAAGTGGAAGGAAAGATGTTTTCACCTCTTGCTTTTACTTTAGGGTATGCACTTTTGGGATCACTGATACTCAGTTTGACGTATGTGCCTGCCATGTGTAAATTGCTTTTTACAAAAGGCGTGGAAGAGAAAGAGAACTTTATAACCCGGTTTTTCCAACGTAATATCTATGGTCTATATACAACTGCATTTCGCTATAAGAAAACAACGATTGCTGTCTTTGTAGCCATATTGGGGCTGTGTGCTTTTCAGTTTTCTCATTATGGATCGGAATTCTTGCCCAAACTGAATGAAGGAGCGATCTACATTAGGGCTACTCTGCCGAATAGTGTCAATCTAAAAGAGTCTACAAAGCTTACCAAAGAAATGAAAGAGCTGATGATGGAAGGTTCTGAAGAAATCGATTTTATATTGACGCAGACTGGACGGCCCAATGACGGTACGGATCCTACCGGTTTCTTCAACATAGAATTCAATGTGCAACTCAAAGATGTTAAAGATTGGACACGAGGTGTATCTAAAGAAGATATTATTCAAGAACTTCGGGATAAGTTGGCACATTATCCAGGTGTCAGTTTTGGATTTAGTCAACCTATACAAGATAACGTAGAAGAATATGTGGCGGGAGTAAAGAGCTCGCTCGTGATTAAGATATTTGGGACGGATCTCTATGATTTGGAAAATTATGCAGATCAGGTCGCCACTTCTATTGCTAAGGTAGAAGGGATCACGGATATCAACGTTTATAAAAATATAGGATTGCCAGAGTTACGTATTCAATTGCATGATGCTAAAATGGCTCGATATGGCATTTTTACGGCAGATGTCCAGGCGGTTATCGCTATGACAATTGGGGGGCAGGCCGCTACTAAGTTTTATGAAGACGATCGGCAATTCGATGTGATGGTGCGTTTCGAAGAGAGTTACCGGGATTCGAAGGAGAAAATTGGAAACATTTTGATACCTACCAGTAATGGACAGAATATTCCTTTGCAAGAAATTGCTACTATCGGTTATCAGACAGGCCCTGCATTTATCTATCGCGAAGGTAATAGCCGTTACATCGGTGTCGGCTTTAGTATTGACGGACGGGATTTGGGAAGTACTATTGAGGAGGCTAGAAAGGTGGTGGATAAAGAGGTGAAGTTGCCAAAAGGACACCATATGGAGTGGGCAGGAGAGTTTGAAAGTAAGGAGCGTGCAGCGAAACAGTTGGCGATGGTTGTTCCGGTATCGCTGGTGCTTATATTATTGCTTTTATATTCTAACTTCGGTAATTTTAAGGATACCGCTATTTCTTCTTTGACCCTTGCTTTTGCCTTTATAGGTGGATTTATATCACTTTGGGCTACAGGGACAATCTTTGGTATATCGGCAGGTATAGGTTTCATCATCCTGTTCGGTGTTGCCACGATCGATGGTATCGTGCTGATCGGCGTGATACGGGACAATATGCGGCATAAGATGAAATTGAAAGAGGCTATCGATAACGGAGTTAAAAGTAGGATTCGTCCTGTAGTAATGATTGCTCTTATGGGATCTATGGGATTGCTCCCGGCTGCGATGTCTACAGGGATGGGCTCGGAGATCCAAAAGCCATTGGCTATTATGATCGTAGGAGGACTGTTGATCTGTCTGCTTCTTTCCTTTACGGTGATTCCTGTTGTGTTCTATTGGGTGTACGCAAAAAGTGAGAAGAACTAAAATATGAGGAAGAATGATTAGAATCTAGATAATTGCTTATTTTTGCTGAATGAGCAAAAGAAATTTGAACAGGGGACAAAAAGAAACACCTCAACGTCCGGTAGATCGCTATTTTAAAGAGATGGATAGTGTATTTGCTAAAGGAAATAAAGGTTTATATGCTATCTTTTTGTCCCTTGCTTTTTTTGGTATTATGGGGTTGATTTGGATGGTTCCGTTTCCCCAGTTTGACTTTTTGGTCCGCATGAATGCGCATACCTTCTTGAATTGGGGATCTCTATTTATTGCTATAGTAGTATATAGCTATCTGAAGCTGGCTCCCACGCTGTCCTATGCAGCTTTATTCTGTATAGCTATTATGAGTTTCTTTATTGTACAGCTGGAGTATGTGGAACGTGATGGAGGACCATCAGTCGTGTTGGTGTGTTCCAGTATCGCGCTGCTGTCACTGTTGGTTCTATTCTTACTGACAAGAAAAGAAGGAAGTTTAGGCCTTAAGCACTTTTTAGCATTATTAGGAATTGGGCCGATATGGTTATGGTCTAAGGTTTTTGATCGTTTTAAATGGAAGTATTAAATAAAAAAAGGAGCAATGCTCCTTTTTTTATTTAATAATGCGTTTTATTTTGTTGGATTTTTTAATCAGTTTATACAGCCCCTCATAGTCTTGGTCTTCTAGCTTATCGTGCAATTTTTGTAGCTGCTTGATATGTTCTTCCAATACCTCTAGGACGTTATTCCTATTTTGTTTGAAGATGGGTGTCCACATATCGGGAGAAGATTTGGCAAGGCGTACCGTCGATTCAAATCCCGAACCTGCGAGCTCAAAAATACGTCCTTGTGATTTTTCCTTCTCCAATACGGTGAGCGCGAGTGCAAACGAGGTCAAATGCGAAATATGGGATACATAAGCCGTATGCATATCATGTTCTTCTGCATTCATAAATAGGCTTTTCATTTCCAACTGTTCGGTGATCGCATCTGCGATATCAAAAGCGTCTTCATCTGTTCGAAAGGCATCCACATAAACCATGTTTTTACCCTTGAATAAATCGGGTATGGCCGCTTCCGGACCGGAATATTCTGTACCGGCCATAGGGTGAGCTGCAATATATCGCCCTCGCTTCGGGTGTTCTGCGATACCCTGTAGAATGTTTGTTTTGGTCGAGCCCATATCGATCACGACCTGTTTGTCGACTTGATCGAGGATCATCGGAGCCAACTGCATAATGGTATCGACAGGTGTGGTCAGGAGAATAACTTTCGAATGCTGTACAGCATCTTCTAAAGTCATGATCTCATCTACTAGACCGAGCTGTAGGGCTTTCTTTTGGTTGGCTTCATTTTTGTCTACACCAATTATTTTGTCGAAAGATTTGGTCTCTTTCAATCGGATGGCTGTAGATCCGCCAATCAATCCGATCCCGACAATAGCTATATTCATTTTATAGTACTTAGTATTTAGATTCCATTAATCCGATCCGTTCCAGGGCAGCATCCAATACTTCCATTTTGGCACATAAGCTGATGCGGATATAGTTATTTCCTGCATTTCCAAAAATCCCACCTGGGGTGATGAAGACTTGTGCATTATACAGTACTTTGTCGCTCAGCGCATAGCCATCTGCATATTGATCTGGTACCTGGGCCCATACGAAAAGTCCCACCTGATCTCGGTCATATTTGCAATCTAGCAAATCCATGATGTGGAATACTTTCTCACGCCGATTAGTGTACTCCCCGTTCAGTTGGGTGTACCAGGAGCTATCTAAGCTCAAGGCTTTTGCCGCTGCTAGCTGCAAAGGGAGAAACATCCCCGAGTCCATATTACTCTTAAACCTTAATATTTCATTGATGCGGTTTTCGTCTGCAATGAGCATGCCGATACGCCAACCGGCCATGTTGGATGATTTACTGAGGGAATTAAGTTCGATAGCGACTTCTTTGGCTCCATTCACGGACATGATGCTCTCTGGATGTTCATTCAATATGAAACTATAAGGGTTGTCGTGGCAGATGAGTATGTTGTGCTTTTTCCCAAATGCAATTGCAGCCTCAAAAAATTGTTTGTTGGCTCGTGCACCAGTAGGCATATGTGGATAGTTGATCCACATCATTTTAACTTTGCTCAAGTCTGTTTTTTCCAACTCTTCGAAGTCAACAAGCCATTGGTTTTCTTGAACAAGATTATAGGGCACAACTGTAGCCCCTGAAATCTTTACTGCAGAGGTGTAGGCCGGATAACCGGGATTCGGAATGAGTACTTCGTCACCTTCCTGCAGGTAGGTCATGCATATATGGACAATACCTTCTTTTGATCCTATTAAAGGCAGAATCTCTGTGTTCGGGTTTAAATGAACGGAATAATAGCGCGAATACCAATCAGCCATTGCTTGACGTAACACAGGTGAACCTTTATAGTTCTGATAGCCATGTGTGTAGGTCTGAGCAGCTTGCTCGGTCAATACTTGGATGACTTCCGGATGTGGAGGTAGGTCAGGGCTTCCTATACCTAGATTAATTACCTGTGCTCCGGCTTTGTTCATCTCGTCAATTTCTCTCAACTTCTTAGAGAAGTAATACTCCTCGGTCTGTCGTAGCCTTTTCGCAACTTCAATGTTCATATGTAAATAATTTGACTTTTAATGGTCATATGGAATATCCAAAATGTTTTGATTCTTCGTTGTTTTCAGTTATATGGATATCTCATTATTTTAAATTGGTGCTAAATTTATAAAAACAAAATCGCTTTGTTGAATTATTTAGCTATAAAATAGGGAATAACTATAAATAGTATAAAAGTTAAGGAATTGCATGCTCCCATTGTATAGATAAGTGCCTTTATATTTTGATATTCTGACTAAATATAAGTGTTGGTCAAAAGTAGGATTGATGAAGGTTTTTTTCTATTTTTGCTATTCTTAGTTTTTTGGATGAAGACATACTTTAGATTATTATCATTTGCTAAACCAATAGGCAGATTTGCAATACCCTACGTTTTTTGTACAATAATTACCGTTGTATTTGGCACGTTGAATTTAGCATTACTGATACCATTATTATCTGTTCTGTTTAAAGATAGTGAAGAAGTTTCTTCGGCAGTGGTTCCTCTCTTGGAGAAACCGGAGCATTTTTATGCGATCAAAGATTGGTTTAATTACTTATCTCAAAGTCTCTATTATGAATATGGTCCCTACGAAGCACTTAAATACATCTGCATTATTATTGTAGCATCTGTTTTTATCTCGAATGTATTCCGTTATTTCTGCCAAAGAATTATGGAAAACTTTAGAATTCATACCCTGCTGAGATTGCGTAAGGCTGTCTTTGACAGTGTTATGGACCTTCATTTGGGGTTCTTTACCAATCAGAGAAAAGGGGATGTTATCTCGAAAATTGCTTCTGATGTCAGTACCGTACAGTACTCCGTAACAGGGACTCTTCAAGTTGTCTTTAAGGAACCACTTCAACTCATAGCCTATTTGGTTACCTTGTTCTTGATTTCGCCTCAATTGACTTTATTCTCCATAACGGTAATTCCGATATCAGCATTTTTAATAGCACGGATCGTGAAGAATCTGAAGCATGAAGCGCGAGCAGGACAGGAGTCTTTTGCTAATATGATTACCTATTTGGACGAAGCATTGTCCGGAATTAAAATTATTAAATCTTTTAACGCTACTTTTTTTGTCAAAAACCGCTTTCAGGAAGAGAATGAACGCTATGCGACTATTATGCGTAGAATGGCTGCCAGACAACAGATGAGTTCGCCCGTTTCGGAATTGTTGGGTGTAGTTATGGTGGCGGTCATTTTGTTATATGGCGGTAATTTGGTGTTGTCGGGAGAGGGAGACCTTTCTGCTGAAGCATTTATCGGTTATATTGCCTTGTTTTCTCAGGTAATGCGGCCTGCTAAAGCGTTGACGGATTCTTTTAGTGGTATACATAATGGGTTGGCGGCAGGAGAGCGTGTATTGGAACTCATTGATGAGAAGTGCTTGGTAGAGGATAAGCCCAATGCAGTTGTGGTAAATTCCTTTCAAGAGGCCATACAGTTCAAAGATGTGGAGTTTAGTTATGGTGAACGGAATGTGTTAAAGGGAATCGATTTTCGGATTGGTAAAGGAGAGACGATAGCCTTGGTGGGACCATCTGGAGGTGGGAAAACTACGCTTGTCGATTTAATACCTCGCTTTATGGATGTGACCGCGGGCGCTATTTATTTTGATGGTATCGATTTACGCGACCTTAATCAAGATTCTTTGCGTGCTTTGATAGGGGCGGTAAATCAAGAGTCTATTCTTTTTAATGATACGATCTTTAATAATATTGCTTTCGCTAATCTATCAGCTACAGCTGCAGAGGTAGAGCAGGCTGCGCGTATTGCCAATGCACATGATTTTATCATGAATACAACAGACGGCTATCAAACGAATATAGGGGATCGGGGATCAAAACTGTCCGGAGGACAGCGACAACGTATCTGTATCGCCAGAGCGGTATTGAAAAACCCGCCTATCATGTTGTTGGATGAGGCAACATCAGCGTTAGATACCGAGTCAGAAAGATTGGTTCAGGACTCTTTGTACAAGCTGATGGAGAATAGAACGACTGTTGTCATTGCCCACCGTTTGAGCACGATTCAAAATGCCGATCGAATTGTTGTGTTGGATGCTGGTAAAATCGTAGAAGTGGGTACTCATAATGAGCTTTTATTAAATAATGGTTTGTATCGTAAGCTGATTGATATGCAGCAATTTGCTGAATCTTAACAATCGGTGTTGACACATATATTACCATTTCGTATTGGCGAATACAAAGCTTTTTAGCTAAGTTTGTATAGAAGGAAAGACATATGGATGCGAACAAAGAGCTTGATTTTTTAATCAAAAATGAATCAGATACAGATCTAAAAAGAATAGCAGAGAAGGTTGTTGCTCAAGAACGTATTACTTTCGAAGAAGGTGTACTGCTCTATCAAAAAGGTGAATTAAACTACTTAGGTGTTTTAGCTAATTATATCAGAGAGCGGAAACACGGTGACCTTACCTATTTCAATAGAAATTTTCATATTGAACCTACTAACGTATGTGTATACGATTGTAAGTTCTGCTCCTATTCTCGACTGATCAAGCAACGGGACGAAGGTTGGGAAATGGATGTAGACGGTATGATGGATATCGTTCGAAGCTATGATGATGAGGCGGTGACCGAAGTGCACATAACAGGTGGTGTGGTTCCTAAGCAAAACCTGGAGTTTTATGCCGATTTTTTCAAGAGATGTAAAGCGCATAGACCTGAATTGCATATTAAAGGATTGACTCCTGTAGAATATTATTACATCTTTAAGAAAGCCAAGTTAAGTCATTACGACGGTATGAAGTACCTTAAAGAGTGTGGTTTGGACTCGATGCCTGGAGGAGGGGCAGAGATATTCCATCCAGAGGTACGCGAGAAAATCGCGCACGACAAATGTACCGCTGAACAATGGTTGGATATACACGAGCAAGCACATCGCTTAGGAATGAATACGAATGCCACCATGTTGTATGGTCATGTGGAAGAGTTTTGGCATCGAGTGGATCATATGGAACGCTTACGGCAACTACAAGACAAGACCGGAGGGTTTCAGACGTTTATCCCGTTGAAATTTAGAAATAAGGACAATCAGATGTCTGGTATCCCCGAAGTGTCTGTTGTCGAAGATTTAAGAAATTATGCTGTGGCACGTATTTATTTAGATAATTTTGACCATATAAAGGCGTATTGGGCAATGATTTCTAGAGATACTGCCCAGATGTCTCTTGCTTACGGGGTGGATGATATTGATGGTACCTTGGATGATACGACTAAGATCTATAGTATGGCTGGTGCCGAGGAGCAGACCCCTGCTATGAGTACACAACAACTGGTTGAACTCATCCGAAATGTAGGTCGGCACCCGATCGAAAGAGATACGCTGTATAATGTCGTAACCGACTATAAGGATGTTGTTTTTGAAGATGATAAATCTAAACGCTATTACGCTTTGCCTGTAGTACATTAAATTAATACATTGAAGAAAAGTTTCTATTTTATAAGACACGGACAGACGGACCTCAATCTAAAAGGTATCGTACAAGGCAGAGGAGTAGATTCCCCTCTGAATGCAAATGGTCTTAAACAAGCTGCGGCATTTTACGATACGTATAAGGATATACCTTTCGATAAAATATATACTTCTACTTTATTGCGTACCCATCAGACGATTGAGCCATTTCTTCAACACAGTATTGCTGTTGAGCAACTTGAGGGGTTGGATGAAATCAGTTGGGGAATTTACGAAGGACAGGAGCAGAATGCGTCCATCATGAAAGGATTTGAAGAGCTGGTAGGTGCTTGGCGTAATGATGAGCTGGATGTGCGTGTGGAGAATGGAGAATCGCCTAATGAATTGGTCTTACGTCAACGGCAGGCCATAGATTATATGCTGACAAAAGAAGACGAAGAAAGAATTTTGGTGTGTATGCATGGACGTGCTTTGCGGATTATGTTATGTCATCTTACCAATGTGCCTGTTTGTCGGATGGATGATTTTCCACATACAAATACCGCTTTATATGTGCTGGATTATGAAGATGACGTCTTTTCTATATCCGATTATTACAATACAGAACATTTGAAAGGATTATTATAATGAATAAAGTAAGGGTTTCGGCGGTAAGCTATACCAATACATTGCCCTTTTTGCAGGGGATCAGGGCCTCGTCTGTTATGGAGGTGATTGATCTGAGTGTGGATTATCCTGCGGAATGTGCCCGTAAGGTGATTGCAAATGAAGCAGATCTCGGGATAATACCTGTTGCAGCGTTGTTGAACATCGCTGATCCGATTATTATAACAGATTATTGTATAGGTTCTGATGGTGCGGTGGATTCTGTCTTCATCTTTTCCGACAAACCTATTGAACAGATCAAGACGCTAAGGTTAGATCCTCAATCCAGAACTTCTAATGGGCTAGCTCGTATCCTCTTAAAATACTATTGGAAGAATGATATAGAAGTGGTGTGGGAAGGAGATGCAGATGCATACGTATTGATCGGAGATCGGACTTTCGGGAAAAAGGAAACTGTTCCCTACGTATATGATTTAGGGTATTTCTGGAAAGAATTTACAGGATTACCTTTTGCGTATGCGGTGTGGGTAGCGAATAAAGAGTTGTCCGCAGAGTTTATCGATCAATTCAATCAAGCTTTAGCTGATGGGGTCGCTCGTCCTAAAGACGTAATAGAAGGTCTACCAGAATATCCGAATTTCAATTACGAGTTGTATCTAACGAAGAGTTTGGATTTTTATTTGGAGGATAAAAAGAGACAGGCGATAGCGCGATATTTAGAACTCTATAAAACTTTAGAAGAATTAGAAAAAGCTCCCTTATAATAGGAGCTTTTTTTGTTAAGCTAGTTGTACGTGATTTGACTGCCTCTTTCGAGATCCTTTGTGACAGATATGGATCGTGGCATGCGCTCTTTAAGTTCTTCGACGTGGGATATTATCCCTACCACTCGATTTTCATGATGTAGGTATTGTAAAGTGTCGAAAACGGTATTTATACTTTCGGCATCCTGTGTCCCAAATCCTTCGTCAATAAAGAAGAAATTTCTGTCTGCCTTGTTCAATGATTGGATGTTTTCAGCCAATGCTAAAGCTAGACATAGCGATGCCTGAAAACTCTGGCCACCAGAGAGCGTTTTGACGGATCTTTGATGTCCTTCGTGGAGATAATCGATAACTTCAAACTCATTGCTTTCATTGAGACAAAGACTGAGCTGATTTTTCGTCAGGCGGTGGAAGCGCTGGTTGGCTATTTCACAAAGACGGGTAAGGTGTATACTGGAGACGTAATTGATGAAACCATTACCTTTGAACATATTATCTAATATCTTTAAATTTTCTTTACGGCTATTGAGTTGTTCATAACTTGACAGCAGTGTTTTTTTCTTGCCAAGTTCGATAGTCAGACGTGTAAGTTCTTTTTCTAATGCACCACTCAGTGCCAGTTGTAGCTCAAGCTCCTCTTTTTTCAGCCGATGAATTTCTAGTGTTTCTTCAAAGAGTTCTTGTGAAAATATACTGCTTCTGGTTAATTCTTTTAATTCTGCTATTCTAGTTTGCAGCATATTGTATTGCATGTGGAACTGTTGAATTTTTTCTCGGGTTTTGGAGACGTCAACATTCTTTTCCAAAATCGCTTTCACGACGGTAATGTCTTCGAATTGAAACTCTTTCAGCAAACTGTTGATCGTTCCTTGTAAAGCCTGTAATTGGGCTGTTAAGGAGACGTATTGCTCGTGAGCCGCGGTGTATTGTCCTGCAATTTCTGCAAATTGAGTTTTTGTTTGGACCAAAATCTCAGTCCAGTCGGCATACTGTTTCTCTACGGTGATGATCTTGATGTCGAGCTCGTCTAACTCTTTTATCAGCGTAGCTTTATCTGTATTAATATATCCTTGGCTATCTATAGATTTCAACTGTTCCAGATTATGAGCTATTTTTGCTTCAGCAATAGTCACTTGATTCTTCAGGTCATCTAGCGATTTGACATATTTAGCCAGATTCTCTTGTGTGTCTTGGATTTCTTTTCGTGTTTCTTTGATCGATTTTTCTTGTTCTGTAATTTTGATCTCCAACTGTTGAGCTTGACTTTTCTTGACCTCAAAAGCATCGCGGTTTTCTTTCTGAAAATCGTTCCACAGGAACGTGTTCTCATGACGAGAAAGTAAACCTTGGAGTTCTTTTTCTTGCAGCTTTAAACTTTCTATATTATTCAGCTTCTCCTTGATAAGTACGGTAACTGTTGATACCTTGGAAAACTGTTCTCTTAGTTTTTCGTCCATCTGTGTCAACGTACTCCTTTCCTTGTCAAGGGTATTCTCCTCGATTATCCAGTCCTCTTTGTGCATTGGAGCTGGATGTTCTAGAGATCCACATAATGGACATGGAGAGCCATCCTGGAGTTTTAAAACGTATTGGGAGAGCTCTTGCTTGATCAATAGTGCATTCTCTCGCTCTTTAAGAAGGGTGCTTTTGGAGGAAATGTCATTAATCTTTACTTGTAGCTCTTCTTGCCAATTGGTCTCGGATAGATTTAATGAGGAGAGCTGGTCTCTATAGGAAACTAACTCCTGATTCTGTTTTTGGAGATTGGCATGTAGATCAGAAGTCTCTTTTTGAAGCTGCTCTTGCTTCTGATACCAGTTCTCAATGGCTATCAATTCCTGTGTCTGCATACGTGAACTCTTAAAGATTTCAAGCTGAGATTCCTCTTCTGCTAACTTTTTGGAGAGTTCTGCTTCCTTCAGTCTGGTTTGATCTATGATAGGTGTGCCGCGTGCGATACGGTTTTGTAGCTCTGTTTTATGTTGTTGCAGATCGGTATTGGTGATCAATAACCTATAATCATCGATTCTTTTTTTGTAGGTGGGTAGTGCCTCATAGTCATTTTTGATAAGTTCCATTTGGGAACTTGTCTCTACTATTCTTGTATTTAACAGCTGCTTGTTATCTTTTAGTTTTTCTATTTTGATCAACAGCTGCTCGCGGTTAAACGTGATATGATGAAGATTATTTATAGGCTCTTTAAAATTTTGAGATACAGATTCAAATTGTTGCAACTCTTTTTCATAACGCTTAATCTGGGGGAGTTGTAGATCAAGGTTTTGTAGTTCTGCCTCCTTGCTGTTGAGATCGGTCTTATTTTCCTTGTCAATACGTAGTCTTTGAAGTTTCTTGTCTATACTTTCGAACTCTAGTTTGACATTTTCTACATTTTTTTTTGCTTCGATTAATGCCTCCTCATGTGTTACGATTATCTCTTCAGAAACTTCTTCATAACCAGTAAGGGCTCCTTTGATATGCTCGATCTTTTTGTTGTTATCGCTTTGGAGTAGACTGACTTTAGGACCTAGATCGTATTGATTAAGAAAAAAGATCTCTTTCATCATATCGGAGCGTTCTTTACCTTTCAGTTCTAGGAATTCCATAAACTGTCCTTGCGGGATGATGATGGTCCTTCTGAAATTGGGGTAGGAAAGATTTGTGACGATGGCGCCATCAGCTGATTCTAACGGCAACCAGTTTTCGTCTTTCCATTCGTATGCATACCGCTCGATACTTGTCGTCTCTTCAAATTTCTTTTTGCGGCGCCATTGTGCGACAAAACGGAATTTTCGTCCTTCAAAGTTCAAAAAGTGAAAGTCGATAATCGCGGTGTCCGATTTTAAATTGAGCATGTTGTAGGCTCGTTTCTCCTGTTTGTTGAGTCTTTCGGTTTCTCCATATAGGGCGAAACTAATAGCTTCTAATACGGAAGATTTACCAGACCCTACTGATCCGAATATGCCAAATAATCCCCCTTCGGTCAGTTGAGTAAAGTCAATCTCTTGCTTCTTTTGATAAGAATACAAACCTTCTAGACTTAAATATATGGGTAGCATAGTTTTATCCTTCTATATCTTTATTATGTGTCAAGACCTCTTTGAATAACGTGTTGATCTCTTCATTAGGCACTTGACCGTATTTACTTTTAAAATAATCCGAAAATAAGGCGTAGATATCCTGATCGAGCCGTACAGGTGTGTTGGTATCGGTAGGATTGAGAATTTCTGTGAGAACCGGGATAATGTGTATAATACCATCATGGGCATCCTGCAACTGTTTCAACTCTTGTGAAGAGAGATAAGAATCAGTAACCATGGTCAATTCTACCAGCGTATCGGGATTGGTACGAAGCCAACTTACGGCATCATCGACATGGTTGAATTTCTTACGATGTAGCTTGCGTCCTTTGCTTAGACTGATAGGAGTCACCTGAACATCCTGTTGTGGCTGTGCATCGATGAGGACAACCTTTTTTCCTTGTCCTGCTTCCGAAAAGGAATAAGATAGGGGAGCGCTGGAGTAGACCACTGGAGAACGATGGCCAGCGATATGTTGATAGCGGTGTAGGTGTCCTAGGGCGGTGTACTGGATAGCTTCCGGAATACCGTCCGTATAGGTTATATCGGCATTGCCTATTTTAATAGGTTTCTCCCCTTCGGGTTCCTCTAATAATTCGCCACCACGTTCCATCATATACAGATGCGCTGTCAAAAGGTTGACGCCTAGATTATCGCAATATTTTTCTGCCAGTATGTTCCAATGTGTGCTGAGCCATTGATTTAATTGTTCAGATTTGTCTTCAATCCCCATAAATTGCTTAAGCCGGATTTCGTTGGCATATGGTGTGGTTAACACCCGTACGGGGTAAGGAATATGCTTAAGCTGAAGTTCTATA
This sequence comes from Sphingobacterium paucimobilis HER1398, assembly GCF_000416985.1. Taxonomy (GTDB): domain Bacteria; phylum Bacteroidota; class Bacteroidia; order Sphingobacteriales; family Sphingobacteriaceae; genus Sphingobacterium; species Sphingobacterium paucimobilis. The sequence continues at coordinate 631,115 of NZ_ATDL01000015.1, read as the reverse complement.
AAACCATGGTCTGATTTTGTAATTTGGAAGTGATCTTCACTTTCAAATGTACCGATAATGGCATTTGGATAACCGATAAAAATGATTCCGCAAGCTTTAGCCAAAGGATCTACCGAATCTATACGATCGGGTGAGTCGTGATTTCCAGCAATAGCAATTACTGGACGTTTTCCATTGGCTGTAAGCCGTTTTAATGTATGATATAATAATTCTGTCGCCTCTACGGATGGATTGAACGTGTCAAAGAGATCGCCAGCTACAATGACCAAGTCAACCTGTTGCTGCTCTGTTATTTGGCATATTTCATCTAAAACCTCCTTTTGTTCTTCCAGTCTTGAAACAAAGTCAAGACGTTTTCCTAAATGCCAGTCAGCGGTGTGGAGTATTTTCATGGATATAAACCTGTATTAGTGTTTTATCGTCCGATCGACGATCTGTCTTTTATACAGGAAAAATACAGATTTATATCCAAATATGTAGTTAATAAATGTAAAAGTTTAAGGTTTCACCGCTATAGTCTTGGGTTCCTTGTTTCCATTATGACAGGTCTCGCAGGTAATGTTTTGAATAAGACCTTCATGTTCATGCTTGAAGTATTTTGCGTTGATCTTTTTCGTCATTTTCATCATTGATCGTGCGATGTCTTTTTGGTGATTGGCGTCACTGGCAAAATCTAATCCTTTTTCCCCATTCGTTTTTGGGGCATGACAATGGTTGCACTTGACACCTAGAGCGGCATTAAAGCCTTTCATTACTGCCCCTAAGTCTTCATGGGATATGTTTTTAGGAAGTACCTTTAAATTTTTGGGACCGTCAGCCTGTAGTGTGGCAGGTGCGTTTGTAAATGCACTGACTCCAAGAACCACGCTGGTAATGGCAGATAGAATAATAAGTTTCGAACGATTTATCATGGTTATTAGTTTTTGCTACAGGCAAGATAATGATTTTTTTGATATTGTCATGGTAAAGTCATGAAAATATGTTTCTGAGTTAGTAAAACATTTGATAACCGCATATTGAATTGGTTGTTAATGCGGTTTTGAAAGATCATGCTGGTTTCATAGCTTTGTGGCCTATCAACGGGGTTACATAATTAATGAAAAACAGATTCTTTACATTTTTTTTGGTCTTTTGTTCAACTGTTCAGGTATTTTCCAAGGACATCAAGCCTATAAAAAATAAAACTACTTATGACTTCTTACTGCGTCTACCAGAAGACTATTCGGAGGAGGGGGGCAAACAACCTGTTCTAATATTTCTTCACGGCAAAAGTTTGTCAGGAAATGACCTGGAGCGAGTAAAACGTTATGGTGTATTGTATGCTATGGAAAGAGGTCGGGATATTCCTGGGATTATTGTAGCGCCTCAAACAAATAATGGCTGGAATCCTGATCAGGTGATGGAGGTCATTGATTACGTTCTTTCAAACTATCAAGCAGATAGTTCTCGAGTCTATGTATGCGGTATGAGTATGGGAGCGTATGGGACGATGGATGTTGCGGGCAAGTATCCTGATCGGATCGCCGCAGCCGTTGCTATTTGTGGAGGAGGCACTGTAGGGTATGCTTGCAACTTGACACAGGTTCCATTATGGATTCAACACGGTAATCGCGATCGGGCTGTGCCGCTATCTGAATCAAAAAAAATGTTTAATGCTATTAAAAACTGTAACAAACAGGCAGATGTAACATTAACTGTGATAGCTGGAGGAACGCACGGAAGTGTCGAACGCTTGTTTCATCAAGATGAGATTTACGACTGGCTGTTCTCTTATAGAAAGCTCAAATAAAAAAGAGATGCCTTATCAGCATCTCTTTTTTATAGTATTTTTTGTGATCTTACAAGAGTCTACAAAGCATCAATTTTTTCTTGAATAGCTTTTCCTTTTTCTTCCATTTGAAGGAAATCATAAAGACCTTTCAGACCTTTTAAAGCACTTTCATTCTTAGGGTCGTTTTCTACTACCTTAAGAAAGTGAGCTTCTGCCGGTTTAATTTGTTCTTTTAGCTCATTTATTTTTGCTGTAAACTGGCTATTAGAGAGTGTTTTGTCTTCGTTTACTTTTTGAAGTTTCTCGCGGATTCCATTCATTAATACCACACCTGCATTTAGATTGGCGTCATTGTAGTTAGGGTCTATTTCAATAGCCTTTTTGTAAGCCTCATAGGCTTTGTCCGTATTATTATTTGCACTTTGTGCTATGCCTAAATAGTAATAGAGGTTTTTGTTGTTACTATCTTTGGAAATCTGGTTTTCAATTTCGCTGATAATTTTTGCCTCATTTCCAACAATAAGATTGAGTTCGATATTCTGAACTACGGCATCGTTCTCGTTAGGATATTCTTTGGCTGCCAATGCAGCATACTCTAAAGCGTTTGTTGTGTCTTTGAGCGATAAGTATAGTTTTGGCAGATCGACCATTACCGCTTTGTGTTGAGAGTAGTCCTTTTTGTCGATCAATTGTTTGTATTTATCTATACCATTGGTATAGTCATTGTTCTGTATAGCGGCTAGACCTGCGTAATACGTCAATGTCGTATCGCCTGGTACATAGCTAAGTGCCTTACTGAAAGCATCGTAAGCGGCTTTATACTCTTTTTTGTCCCAAAAACCAACCCCATGATTGAAGTTAAAGGAATATAGATTTTGTTCCGCTACGCTGATATTTGAAGCATTTTTCTTGTCTTTATCCAATTCTTTGGCTTTAACAATACCTTCTGCGGCCTTTGTCGCATTTTCTTCGCTTTTCTCGTCAACGGCTAAGCTTGCATAGATTAAGGAATAGTATGTCCATGTCTCGGCTAGATCTTTGGTCTTATCATGCTCTGAGGCAGCATCGATGGCTTCTTTTGCTGTTTTTAGGAAGGAAGTTCCCAATTGAGCTGAACCACTGCTTCTCAATTCTTCATATTTTTGAATGTTGGAAGCTGCTTTTTTCAGATTGCTAGATTGCGCAAATACAGTTGTACCTGCTGTGACCATCGCTGATAAAATTATTGCTTTTTTTAAATTCATATCTAATTCTTAATTATACTATTATTTAATTGTTTGAGAGCTGATTCAATAAAACATTTACGCGATCTAATTGATCCAGATCGTCTGCAGCCTCATAGTACATTGCCAGACCTTTGAGAGCATTAATAGCATAGGGTTGTATGCCATTAGCTTTCAATAGGTAATCCTGTGCGCTGTATTGTGCTTCAAGGTTGTTTTTATCTTTTAAAAACTGATTCAAGAAAATAAGTCCCATAGCAAGGTTTGCGTCGTAATTATTTTCATCCAGTTCTATAACTTTGACATAATACTTTCTAGCTAAGCTGATATTGCCTTCATTTTCATTTGCAAACCCCGCTAGGTACAGCAATTCTATATTTTCGGGCTCATACTTTATAGCTTCATCTATAATAGGAGTGATTGCTGCGTATCGTTCTACCATAGCATAATTTTGAATTAACAAAAAAAGAATTTTTTTGTTATCCTTGAATTTATTCCTAGCTGCTTGGACAGTATGTAGATAAAGCTCTTGTTCTTTTTTTATGTCGTATAGATTCGCTAATGCTAAGTACTTTCCAGCATCTGCATCTGTCGTTTTTATAATCTCGTTATAATAATTTATAGCTTCGTCTGTTTTTCCTGCTTGAGCAGCCAACAGTGCTAAGTTGTTCAGAACATCTTCAGATTTTGCTCCGAGTTGCTCCACTTTTAAGAAACTGTTATAAGCTTTCTCGTAATCCTTTACTTCTATAGCTTTATTTGCTTTGTAGATGTATGCGGCGGTAAGATTCTGCGTGATATAGTTGATCTCACTTTCAAAATTAATCCTGTCTTTCGGTTTTAATTTATCGATCGTCGACAAGGTAATGTCGATAGGGTCTCGGTCCGTCTTTATTTTGCGGGTAGAATCGGCGTAAGCAAGCGAACTATAGACAAGTGCCCGCAAAACATTGTTTTTTGAGGACAATGAGTCTCTTTTAGATGCAAATGTGGCATCACTGAACTTTTTTGCACTCTCCAATTGCTTGATGTCACCCGTCTGTGTATAACGAGCAAAACTGTTGGAGCCCTCCTTATAATTGGATTGGGCTACAACAGTTGTACTTAAAGTTATTAATAATAAGGAAGCTGTAATTGCTTTCATATTTTATTATTCTGTTTCTTCAGTTGCTTGATCTTCCGAGTTTTCGTTTTCAAGATTTGCTTCCGAGTCTACGTCAGCCTCTTCTTCCTCTTCCTCTCTGGCAACTTTTGTTATTGACGCTATTTCGTCTGTTTCCTTCAATGTTATTAAGCGAACTCCTTGTGTGGCACGTCCCATCACTCGAAGTGAATCTACACCGATACGTATGACGATTCCAGATTTATTAATGATCATTAAATCATCGTTGTCTGTAACTCCTTTTATAGCAACAAGCTCTCCTGTCTTTTCAGTGACATTAATAGTCTTGACGCCTTTACCACCACGATTTGTGATACGGTAATCTTCGATATCCGTACGTTTGCCATAACCTTTTTCAGATACAACGAGTACGCTAAGTTCAGAATTGTCCACACTAATCATGCCAACAACCTCATCAGTGGTTGTGTCCAAAGTAATACCACGTACACCAGTGGCCGTACGTCCCATCGGGCGGACGGTAGATTCGTTGAAGCGAATCGCTCTGCCTGAACGTAATGCCATCACGATTTCACTGGATCCGCTGGTCAGACATGCTTCAATAAGTTGGTCTCCCTCATTGATATTGATAGCATTGATTCCGTTGGCGCGAGGACGTGAATAAGCTTCCAAAGATGTTTTCTTAATAGTACCTTGTTTAGTACACATAATAATGAAGTTATTTTCAAGGTACTCTTGGTCTTTCAAGTTTTTGACTAGAATGTAGGCCTTGATTTTCTCATCCTTCGGAATGTTGATGATATTTTGTAGCGCTCTTCCGCGGGATGTTCTACTTCCTTCTGGAATTTCAAATGCACGCAGCCAGAAACAACGTCCCGCTTCTGTGAATAGTAACATATAATTATGAGCAGTAGCCGTAATGATATGTTCGGTAAAGTCTTCGTCGCGGGTATTTGAGCCAATAGCTCCTTTACCACCACGCCCTTGGCGTTTGTATTCCGATAGAGGAGTACGCTTGACATAACTATTGTGCGAGATGGTGATGACGATTTCTTCATCATCAATAAAGTCCTCCATCGTCATGTCTTCAGCAGAGTGGACAATAATAGATCTCCGCTCGTCACCGTATTTCTCTTGAATCTCTAGAAGCTCATCTTTGATGATTTTCATGCGAAGACCTTCATCGGCAAGTACTTGCTTTAAGTATTCGATTGTCTTCATTAATTCCGCATATTCTTCCTTAATCTTATCACGTTCTAGTCCCGTTAGACGGCGTAAGGTCATATCGAGAATAGCACGGGCCTGTATGTCAGAAAGACCAAAACGTTCCATCAATCCTACGCGAGCATCTTCTGGGGTTTCTGATGCCCGGATTAATTTGATGACCTCATCCAAGTGATCTAGAGCAATCAGATAGCCTTCTAATATATGAGCACGCTTTTCAGCTTCTGCGAGCTCAAATTTGGTACGGCGTACAACAACCTCGTGTCGGTGCTCTACAAATTCATGAATCATATCTTTTAGATTCATCATCATAGGGCGACCTTTGACTAGGGCTATATTGTTGACCGAAAAGGACGATTGTAAAGATGTATGCTTAAATAGATTGTTGAGGACTACGTTTGCATTGGCATCACGTTTGATTTCGTAAATGATACGTACATCACGTGTCGACTCATCACGTATTTCTGAAATACCTTCGATTTTTTTGTCATTGATAAGGTCAACTGTACGCTTGATCATATCCGCTTTGTTAACCAGGTAAGGAATTTCGGTTACGACAATAATCTCACGGCCTGACTTCGTTGTTTCAATCTCGGCTTTGGCACGCATTACAACACGACCTCTACCCGTTTCACAAGCTTCGCGTACACCGTTATAACCGTAGATAATCCCTCCTGTAGGGAAATCTGGTCCTTTGATATACTGCATGAGTTCGGGAATCTCGATATCTCTGTTGTCGATGTATGCGACGATACCACCGATTACTTCGGTAAGGTTATGTGGCGCCATATTGGTCGCCATACCCACTGCAATACCAGAAGCACCGTTGACCAATAGATTAGGAATACGGGTAGGAAGAACGGAAGGTTCTTCAAGTGAATCATCGAAGTTAAGTTGGAAGTCTACAGTATCTTTCTTAATATCAGAAAGCATTTCCTCTGCAATCTTACGTAAACGAGCCTCTGTATAACGCATCGCTGCAGGAGGGTCTCCATCTAAGGATCCGTAGTTACCTTGGCCATCTACTAAAGGGTAGCGCATGGACCAGTCTTGGGCCATACGTACCATGGCTTCGTAAACAGAAGAGTCACCATGTGGGTGGTATTTACCTAAAACATCCCCTACAATACGTGCTGACTTTTTATAAGGCTTGCCCGAGTTGACGCCGAGCTCTTCCATACCATATAATACACGCCTATGTACGGGCTTAAAGCCATCCCTTGCATCAGGGAGCGCTCTTGACACGATTACAGACATCGAATAGTCGATGTAGGCGGACTTCATCTGGTCTTCGATGTTGATTCTTACTACCCTGTCATGAGCAGGAACTAGATTATTTTCATTTTCTGTTTCTTCAGCCATATTTACGTGGTTTCTGTAAAACTAATAAAGTGCCTTTAGATGGGGCACTACGCATGCGAAGATACGATTTTTTTTTCTGAAATTATAGGCTTTAGGATGGTTTAGGAACTTTTAAAAAGGTTTAAATAGCGATTTTCAGTAATTGATATTTAGAGGTCGGCCTTTCTGGGCTTTGAGCGGATAAGTATTAATATGGAGATAAGATAGTAGGATTGAATTGTTTTTTGGTTATTGTTTGATTTTTGTAAAGATTTATTATTAAAACAGCTTATTGGTTGATTATTTGGTAATAAATAATTGTTTGTGTTATTATTAATATAAAAAAACTTGCTACATTTGTCGATAATTTCACTTATTACACACAAACAAACGAGATGAAACATAATTTTGGTGCAGGTCCTTGTATTTTGCCTCAAGAGGTATTTAAAGAGGCTTCCGAAGCGGTTTTGAATTTTAATGAGACAGGACTATCTATTTTAGAAATCTCTCACCGTTCGAAAGAGTTTGAAGCGGTCATTGTAGAGACAGAACGATTGGTTCGTGAATTGTTGAACGTACCATTGAATTACTCCATTCTATTTCTTCAGGGAGGAGCCAGTCAGCAATTTGCGATGGTACCTTTAAACCTGTTGCCTGAGGGAGGCAAAGCAGCTTATCTTGATACCGGTGTATGGGCTTCTAAAGCTGCTAAAGAAGCTAAGAATATTGGACAGGTAGATATAGTCGCGTCTTCAAGCGATAAAAATTATAATTATATTCCTAAGGGATATTCCATTCCAACAGATGCGTCCTATTTTCATTATACGTCTAATAATACGATTTATGGAACGGAAGTGTTTGACGTACCTTCAACCTCTGTGCCTATTGCCGTGGATATGTCTTCTGATATATTTAGTCGGGATATGGACGTTAGAGATTTTGATCTGATCTATGCTGGTGCACAGAAAAATATGGGACCAGCAGGATTAACCTTAGTGATTGTAAAAGATGAGATTCTGGGGAAAACGGGGCGGACCATTCCAAGTATTTTTGATTATCAACCCCACATTAAAGCCGGGTCGATGTACAATACGCCTGCAGTTTTTTCTATTTATGTCGCTATGCTTAATCTCCGCTGGTTGAAAGCTAAAGGAGGAGTAGCAGTTATTGAGCAGGAAAATATCATTAAAGCGCGTACACTGTACGATGAAATCGATCGGAACCCATTTTTCAAAGGAACAGCGGAGTTGGAAGATCGTTCGCGTATGAATGTGACCTTTGTTATGGAATCTCCGGAATTGGAAGCGGAGTTCTTGGCTCTGGCTAAAGAACGCGATTTAGTGGGGATCAAAGGACACCGTTCTGTAGGTGGATTCAGAGCTTCGATATATAATGCGTTAAGCATAAGGTCTATCAACGCTTTGGTAGATGCCATGAGAGAGTTTGAAGATAAGCACAAGTAGGGGAGAGTTATGAAGTTATAATCTAGTTATGAAGTTAGCATGATAACTAGAACACAAAAAAGCAAATAATGAGAATTTTAGCAAACGATGGGATAGATCCCATTGGTAAAAAAATATTAGAGGATGCCGGATTCGTTGTCGATACGGTGCATATTCCGCAGGACGAGTTGGTCCATAAGCTTAATGCATATGATGCAGTAACAGTACGTAGTGCTACAAAGTTGAGGAAGGAACTTTTGGACGTCTGCCCGAATATTAAGGTCATTGGTAGAGGAGGGGTTGGGATGGATAACATTGATGTTGATTACGCACGTTCTAAAGGAATTACTGTCGTGAATACACCTGCTGCTTCATCACATTCTGTTGCGGAGTTGGTATTCGCACATTTATTGAACGGGGTTCGTTTTTTGTTTGATTCAAACCGAAAAATGCCAGTAGAAGGAGCGACCAATTTTGGAGGCCTTAAAAAGGCATATGCAGCCGGAACAGAGTTAAAAGGAAAGACGCTCGGTGTGGTGGGGTTTGGACGTATAGGGAGAGCTACTGCACAGATTGCGCTGGGTATGGGGATGGATGTTGTCTATTATGATTTGTTTGATGGCCCCACGTCTTTGGTACTAAGTCTGTCTGGAGGAATAAAGGTGGATATTCCCGTGCGTCAGGTAGAGTTGAATGAATTGTTTGGCATCTCTGACTTCATATCTCTGCACGTTCCTTTTTTAGATAAAGCTGTTATAGGTAAGGAGGAATTTGCATTGCTCAAAGACGGTGTTGGTTTGGTCAATGCATCTCGTGGAGGAGTGATAGATGAATTGGAATTGGTAGCGGCATTGAACTCTGGAAAGGTAGCTTTCGCTGGATTAGATGTTTTTGAAAATGAGCCAGCTCCACGTGAAGCGCTGCTGACACATCCTAAAATATCTTTGACTCCACATATTGGGGCTGCAACGAATGAAGCTCAAGAGCGCATAGGTGAAGAACTCGCGCAACTATTGATTGAAAGTCTAAAGAAGTAAAGTTTCCGCATAATTGGATATTTGTATGCGGCACAAACCTGAACGGTGTTTGTGCCGCATTTTTTTTGCCTTGTGATACCAGTTAGGGTGTTTATATATTAGGGACTTAGATTATGATATTTTTATTTTTTTAGCACTAAAAATGATAAATTCGCATAATATTCGAGGTAAATAGGTATATTCACGCTCTAAAACAGTGTGTTTCTGTTTTTGTGGAAATTTGAGGTTCTGTATGTAGAGCTTTTTGAAATATAATATAAAGTTAAAAGTGTAATTACTCCATGAAAATTCTAAAATTCGGTGGTACTTCCGTAGGAAGTGCAGTTCGTATCAAAGGGTTGCTAGAAATCGTTGACCCTAACGAACGTCAAATTGTGGTGCTGTCTGCAGTGTCAGGCACGACCAATGCTTTAGTAGAAATCGGACAAGCTTATTTAAATAGAGATAAGCAATTGGCCAAACAGTTGATCGATACGCATAAGGATAAGTACGAGGAACTTATTAAAGAGCTCTTTACCACCGAAGAAGGGCTTAAGAAGGGTAAACAACTTATTGATCATCATTTTCATGTAATTGGAGCTTTTGCTAACAACGAAGTTTTTACACCTACAGAAGAGAAAGTGATTTTGGCACAGGGTGAATTGATGTCTACGGCTCTATGGCATTTTCATTTAGAGGAAATAGGGGTTGCTTCTGTATTGCTTCCAGCCTTAGACTTCATGAAGATCGACGAAGATAATGAACCTATTGTAGACTATATAGGAGAAAAGATCACTCCATTTATAGAACAGCATCCAGATCATAAATTATTTATTACACAAGGGTATATTTGTCGTAACTCGTTTGGTGAAATCGATAATCTGCGCAGAGGAGGCTCGGATTATACGGCATCTCTGATTGGAGCAGCTATACGTGCTGATGAAATTCAAATCTGGACAGATATTGATGGTATGCATAATAACGACCCTCGTATTGTGAAGAATACGACCCCGATTGCTCATCTTAGTTTTGATGAGGCTGCAGAACTGGCTTATTTTGGAGCGAAGATATTGCATCCGCAAAGTGTGTTTCCTGCGCAGCGGTACAATGTACCGGTCAGGCTGTTAAATACTATGGATCCTACAGCACACGGTACATTGATTTCAAAAGCAGGATGTGAAAAAGGAGTGATCCGTGCGATAGCTGCTAAAGACAATATTACAGCAATTCATATACATTCTTCAAGAATGTTGCTGGCTTATGGTTTTTTACGCAAAGTATTTGAGATATTTGAGCGTTATAAGACACCTATAGATATGATCACGACATCAGAGGTGGCTGTGTCCTTAACAATAGATGATACCAGCAATCTCTTGGAAATAATCAAAGAGGTGGAACTTTTTGGTAAAGTCGGTGTTGATGAAGGACAGACTATTGTCTGTGTAGTTGGTGATTTTGGAGCAAATACACATGGGTATGCTGCTCGTGTATTGGATGCGGTCAAACATTTGCCAGTTCGCATGATCTCTTATGGAGGTTCTGATTACAATGTGTCTATACTTTTGGATTCAAAACATAAAACTGAGGCATTGCGGTCTTTGCATAATAGATTGTTTTAATATTTAGAATAGAAAGAATGTTTGAAAATAATGATGTGTTAAATCGTTTCTCTGCGCAGGAAACACCATTTTATTACTATGATTTGAATCTGTTGAGACAGACTCTGCAAGCAGCAAAGGTAGCCGCTGATAAACGTGGATTTCATGTGCACTATGCATTGAAAGCTAATTTTAACAGTAGAATACTTGAGATTATCCAATCAATGGGATTTGGAGCAGACTGTGTAAGTGGTAATGAAGTGCAGCGATCTATAGATACAGGTTTTGCTGCAGATAAGATAACGTTTGCCGGTGTTGGTAAATCTGATAAAGAGATTATCACCGCATTAAAGCATCGTATTTTTGCTTTCAACGTGGAATCTATTCAAGAATTGGAGGTGATTAATGAATTGGCAGGTAAGCACGGTGAACGAGCAAATGTCTCTTTGCGTATCAACCCTAATGTGGATGCCAATACACATCATTATATAACGACTGGGCTTGATGAGAATAAGTTTGGCGTGCCCAATTCCGAGTTGGAAAAAGCTGCTGCTGTAATCAAGACCTGTGCTCATATTGATCTGGTAGGATTGCATTTTCATGTAGGATCCCAGATTACCGACCTTAATGTGTTCAAAAGCTTATGTGTTAAAGTGAATGAGTGGAAAAATTGGTTTGAAGAACGTGGAACTTATATTCGTATCATCAATGTAGGAGGGGGGCTCGGTGTGGATTACAATAACCCTGATGGTAATCCTATTGCTGATTTTGAAGCCTATTTTGATGTATTCGATAAGTTCTTGGAACGTAATGCACAGCAAGAGGTACATTTTGAGTTGGGACGGGCTCTTGTCGCTCAGTGTGGGACGTTGGTCAGTCGTGTATTGTATACTAAAAGTGGAGCAAAAAAGAACTTCTTGATTTTAGATGCAGGAATGACAGAACTTATGCGCCCAGCACTATACCAAGCCTACCATAAGATTGAACGAATAGGAGATCGGGGGGGAGATGTAGAGCTTAGTTATGACGTAGTGGGGCCTATCTGTGAAAGCTCGGATAGTTTTGGAAAAGAAATTATGCTCCCTGTAAGCAAAAGGGGAGATATGATTGCTATTCGTACAGCAGGTGCGTACGGAGAGGTCATGGCCTCAAATTATAATTTGAGAGATGAAATCCGGTATTTGTATTCTGAATAGGAATCTCTGATTATTAGGGAAAAGCCCTATTGGATTAATCCGATAGGGCTTTTTTGTGTAAAAAACTTTGTTTCTATTGTTTCGAAAAAGATTATTCTTTCGTTATATGCTTAAAACTTGAGGTTAATGTCTCGATTTGTGCGTCTGATTAGAAACAAAAGTAGATTTTGATTGTATTTTAAAGGTGAAACGTGCTGTAACAGAAGAATGAAAGTTAGAAACGAAAAAGAATGAACAATTAAGTAATATGAACATGAAAAAAATATCTTCCGTATTGATTTTGGCTGTAGTGCTATTGGCTAGTTGCGCCAATCCTTCTAAGGTCAAGGAAAAACAAGATCAGGTACAGCAACAGAATGAAAGCAAAACAGTAACTGTGGAATTTGTAGGAGATGGTACCATTAAGAAAGCAGAGGGTAAAGTGCGTCTCTATGCGGTGTCGGAGCTTATAGCTGATGCCCCCGCAACTTTAATTATGGAAGAGAAAATCGAGCAGTCAGCACTGCCATTTACGATTAAATTCAATCTGCCGGAGAACCATGAAAAACTGATAAAGCCAGAAGTTAGGGACGGCGAGCCTATCAAGTATTATGTAACTATTGATTGGGATTCGAACGGTGATGGACAGTCAGATGCTGGCGATATCGTGATTGATTATGATAAGAAGTTTCCGAATGTTGCAATAGGAGAGAGTACGCAGATTTTTGTCCACGAATCAAAATAGTGCAGTAGGCTAAACTAGGCGGAAATATTAAAAATAATTCAAAGAAGAAATGTATGGACAGTACATTTCTTCTTTTTTTTGAACTAAAATGTTAAGCGTATTACCAGAAACCACTACCAAGTTGCGTAACTTTGTAAGTGAACATACATCAATAGCCAGATCGTCACTGATCAGCCAATTGGTGGGGCTAGAAATAACAAAAATACATATGAGTACAAAAGAACTCAAAGTGTCTATAAAGGTGACCGTTCCCAGGTCTGTGGTAGATGAGGCTGATGGTCCCTATTTTTATAATATAGGATTTGAGAAAGAGGAATTCGTTAAGAAAAACGAGGTTGAAAATGGTATCGAAGCTTGGTTCGAAGGGTTTGAATTGGTTGCTAATGCGGATACATCTGTTGAAGAAGATATGGTGACTGCAAAACTACATTATATGGTGCTCGTAGACACTTCTAAAGGGTAGGTGGATTGTCTAGCTATGGGGCTGGACTATGTTTTTTTTACGAAACTGTCGTATAATGGTCTTTGATTTGAAGTTTACCTTTGTGTCATGGTGTTGATGGAGATGAAAAAGAGCAGTTGGAGTCCTGGTATTTTAATTTTTATGTAGATGAGTGATATAATCAATAATCTAAATATTATCCTTCGTAGGATGGAGGTCGCATGTAGAGACAGTGGACGCGATCCCAAGGAGGTGAAGTTGCTTTTAGCAACGAAAACAGTGCCTGCTGACCGTATTAAGGTAGCTCTAGAAGCCGGACAGACACTGATCGCAGAAAACAAAGTTCAAGAAATAAAAGAAAAATATGAGCCCTTGCAATCGGTGCCTCATACCAGTCATTTTATAGGGCACCTTCAGTCTAATAAAATAAAAGATATTTTAAAATATGATATTAGTTGCATCCAGTCACTTGATCGACTCGATGTTGCCGAAAAACTTCAACAGCGCCTGGTGTATGAAGGGAAAAAAATAGAGGTGCTGATTCAGGTGAATACTTCGGGGGAGGAGAGTAAATTTGGAACTCATCCAGATCAAGCAATAGACTTGGTGAGAGCCGTATCTGAATTTAGTAATATAGAGATTAAGGGACTGATGACCATTGGGCTGTTTAGCGCTGAAATTGAAAAAGTAAGACCTTGTTTTCGATTGTTAAAGGAGATACAACAAGAAGTCATAGCCCAAAATATACCCAATGTAACTATGCGAGAGTTGTCTATGGGAATGAGTGGAGATCTTGAAACTGCGATTCAAGAGGGAGCGACCATTGTTCGGGTAGGGACTGCTATTTTTGGACAGCGTATCTATGCGGATAGTTATTATTGGGACGAAACAAAAGCTTAAAGCGAATCTGTTTTATATCTTTTTATTTGTTTTCTTTTCTTAGAAATAAATGAAAGAAGCCAGCATAGAAGGAAAGTGAGGACAGTGGCTATGGAACTCGTTGATAAAATGTACAGCCAATTTACCTCAGGGTTTAGGATAGACAGTGAAGAAAAGGCTGCGATAAAATAAATTATGCTCGTTAGTAAGATTTTCATATCATTTTCTTGTCCTTTTTTAGATTGCTTGTCTTAGGTCTTCAGAGATAAGCTGTCATTATAACGTGTTGCAATGATCAGCTGCTACAGTGTCAATAATTTATTTAACGAATATCTTGTTGGAATTAAATAAACCGAATTATATTAAAGCATAAAAGCACAAGGGGTCGGCTGTACAACCGACCCCTTGTGCTTAAAATATAATGCTCTCTAGATAGCTTCAGCCTTCTCGACGACGCTTTCTTCCAAGTATTTTTCCAAACTGTCATCCATCTCGTCCATCCATGCGGTGTGGTGCGGGATGGCTTGCGTGCCATCCATTACCGATCTGTATACCTGATCTCGATAGTTTAGAATGTTGTTCTCTTTGTCTTTAAGCCAACTTTTGAACATGTCAGACACCTTATCTACATTAAAATCGGGGTAGTCTGTCATACTAATCAGTTCCTTGATATAGTCTGTCTGGAAATCAACGTGATCGGCACCCGTTTTCGTTTTTTCCTCATAGTCCATCCATTTTTTGATGTCTTTAGTACGACTGTCTTTTTCGGGAATGGCAATGCGGCCTAACATATAGTCACGTGCAAACCAAGCTTGAGTATCGAACATGTTAAATGTGTAATACTGGTCTTGCATACCGAGATAGAGTAAGCGTTCGTTGTGATTAAATACCACTCCTTTATATAAATCATCAGGATAGAGACGATTTTTTGTTTTTAGTCTCATGTTGTCCGGCAAGAAAGGAAACTTATGCTGATAGCCTGTGCATAGGATGACAGCATCAAATTCTTCAGAAGAACCATCTTTGAAGAAAGCTTTAGATCCTTCAAAATGAGTTACAAGCGATTTTTCTTTAATCCCTTCAGGCCAGTTACAACCGATCGGATTGCTTCTATAGGCTATTGTTACCGATTGGCTTCCATGCTTATAGCATTGTACACCAATATCTTCAGCCGAATAGCTGCTGCCTATAAGCAGTAAGCGTTGATCTTTGAATTGATCCGCTCCTCTAAAATCGTGCGCATGCATTACTGCTCCTGGAAAATCCTCAATCCCCTTGAAATAAGGAAAATTTGGTGTGGAGAAGTGCCCCGTACCGACAACTAAGTAGTCAAAATACTCTTCAAAAGTACGATTGTCTTTTAAGCTGTCGAAGATGACGCGGAATTGTTGCTTATCTTCTAGATAATCTACCCATCTAGCTACGGTATTAAATTGTATATAGTCACGGGCATTACTTTGGTTGATTCTCCCCTGTATATAATCAAAGAGGACCTCGCGTGGTGGATACGACGATATGGACTGTCCAAAATGTTCGGAAAATGTATAGTCCGCAAACTCTAAACACTCTTTAGGACCATTGGACCATAAGTATTTGTACATACTTCCGTGAAGGGGTTCTCCATATTTTCCTACACCAGTTCGCCAGGTGTAGTTCCACATACCGCCCCAATTATCTTGCTTTTCATAACATTTAATTTCTGGGATGGGATTACCTTTTTTCTGTTCCGATTCAAATGCTCGTAGCATAGCCAATCCACTGGGACCAGCGCCAATAATACCAACTTTAAAATTTGTCATATAATACTATTAATAATAAAAATTTAAGTCGCCCTATAACGGACAACTGTGTTCAGTTCTTTACGAAAACGAATCTTTAGATTCAAGACCATCCTAAATAAAATCAGGACGCAATAGAAGAAATTTCGAAAAATTTCTTAATAGATGGCTAAGCCAAATAGAAAGGAAAAATTAGGTTTTACCAAACGGTAAACTTGTTGAATACTATTGTACAACACTATCTTTTATAGAGTTGTTTTTCCTTCAAAAAGCACAATATACGGAAAATTAAGCAATTACGCAAATTTAGTATGGGCTAAGGGGGCTAGAAAGAACAACGTTCCTTATTAAATTTGTTTTTTTGACTTAGGTCAATGCCTGTCTGTAGGTGCCTATATACCTTTGCACACAAATAAAAATTAAAATGTAAGTTATATGAGTCATGTTTTACAAAAGGAACGCAACTTGGGTTTTTATCAGGCTATTGTTCCAATCATTATTTCTGTGATGCTACGGAAAGGTACCGATTGTTGTTGGCCGAAAATCCTACGGTAGTACGTAGGCTTTCCAATAAAATGGTAGCTTCTTATTTGAATATGTCTCAAGAAACATTAAGCCGACTGAAATCGAAGTTATAGGTGTTAATTGAAACTATATTCCCTTGAATCTATCTAAGATCCAAGGGAAAGAATTATCTCACTTTTCTATCAATTCAAAAACACCTTCATTCTTCAAGATAAGAAGTCCGTGTTTGTCACTACTTACACCTTCTTCGATGGTGTAGGTATAGGTTGGACGGTTATCTTTCATCACTGTTGGTAAGAATTTAAACTGCATGTTGGGATGTTGTACGCGGAGTATGTCAGCAGCTTCTATAATATGTGTTGATATAATAAAATTGCTGGAATTATGACTTGCAAAGGCGCTAGATACTGCTGTTGTAGCCTCTAATGCGTCTTTGACATTGGTCCCCTTAAACAGCTCATCGAAAATAACCAGTAGTTTTTTTTGAGCGGCAACTTCCTCGGCTATCATTTTAACCCTCTTGACTTCTGCGTAGAAGTGACTGTATCCTTTTGAAAGATTGTCTGGGACATTAATGGAGGTAAAAAGGCCTTCTTTGAGCGTAAGAGTTAGTGAATGGGCTGCTATTGGAAGCCCTACATGGCTCAGGTAGAGCGAAGAGGCAACGGCTTTCATGAAGGTCGACTTACCAGCCATATTTGCACCTGTTAGAAAAAGCACCGTACTATCATCGGAAAGAGTAAGATTATTACTTACCGCATCTTTCAAAGCAGGATGTCGTAACTTCTCAACTTTATAAAGAGATTTGTAGTCTACAGTGAAATCGGCAAAGCATAGTTTTCGTTCCTTCATCACTTCTCTGATTCCAAAGACGACATCGAGTTCATCAATCAATTCGATCACAGGTTTCAATCCATCGTTAGACATTTTGCTAAGGGTATAATGAATAGAGCTTATATCTTTAATAGAATCTGCCATGTCTAGGGAGAATAGTGCTGTGATCTCAGCACTGTCCAGTTGTTTAGAAATGTATTCGATACGTTGGTAAGCTTGTCGGTAAGTATCTTTATTCTCTTGCTTATTCAGTTCTGTGATAAAAGTATGCAAGTCTTTGAGTATCGACAGTGTAGCCTTAAGACTGGAGGAAAATATTTCCCATTCGCTATCTATACCTATCAGCTGCTTTAACTTCTTTAATGATAAGTTCCCTAGACTGCTTACGTAGTTTGTAGCTATGGGTTGTCGTAAGTATGTGTCTGCTTTTTTTAAATTTTCCAGATTGATTGGAAAATCATGAGGATATGCCGCTAGTTCTTTGATTAGCGCTTGCCTATCCCGAATTGGTGCAATTTCTGTAAAAGGTTCTTTCAACCAACGCTCCAGTAGTTTTTCACCTCGTGTCGTTTGGGTTCTATTGTATAACTGAAAGAGGGACCCTTTTTTAAACTTGCCAAATACATTCAGGTCTTCAAGCGTTTGATTGTCCGTATGAAATTTTTTCATTTAAATGTTATCTAAGCTAATATTTCTAATATCTTTTCATTCTCTATGATGACCATACCATGCCTATCTTCGCTGACTCCTTTTTCTAAGGTATAAGTATATACGGGTTTGTCATTTTCCAATATCGTGGGGAGGTAGGCAAAATGGATATTGTTTAGATGAGAAAGTTCTTCAGCAACTTCAGTAATATGTGTCGATATAAGAAAAAAGCTATCAGTTTTATGAGCAAATGATTTTAATAGCTCTAAAGTACCGTCATAGGCATCTTTAACATTCGTGCCTCTGAACAATTCATCAAAAAACACATATAATTTCTTCTTGTTGCCCAGTTCTACAGCTACTCTTTTTACACGGAGTACTTCTGCATAAAAATGACTATACCCAGAGCTGATATTGTCAGAAAGGTTGATGGTTGTGAACAATCCATCCTTGACTTTAAATCTCATGTGATTGGCTGGTATTGGAAAACCTAAATGCGCCAGATATAAACTGATACCTAAGCTTTTCATAAAAGTTGATTTACCGGCCATATTTGCTCCAGTTAAGAATAAGATATGTTCTTTATGACCTAATGATAGTTTGTTTGGCACAGCATTAGGTACCAATGGGTGATAAAGCCCATCGATGT
Organism: Sphingobacterium paucimobilis HER1398; assembly: GCF_000416985.1. GTDB lineage: Bacteria > Bacteroidota > Bacteroidia > Sphingobacteriales > Sphingobacteriaceae > Sphingobacterium > Sphingobacterium paucimobilis. The sequence continues at coordinate 612,705 of NZ_ATDL01000015.1, read as the reverse complement.
CCAGTTCGGTATCGTCACTGTCGTCTAAGATGAGTGGCAGAGTAAGATTTTTATTCAGAGCAACCTGTGCCACGGCTATAAGAGCATCTAGTTCGTACGTTGCTTTCATAAATCCTAAAATGACCTCCTTGTCATCGAAACGACAGCGCTGATCTACCTTATGAATATTCTTATCCGTTATTTGAACACTTTTCTCTGTATCTAAAAAATCTTTCCAAAGAGTGGTTTCTGTTATTTTTAATGCGCTTTGTTCAAATTTGCTCCATGAATCAGTTTTCTTAGCTACAGGTATATTAGCTGCAAATATGACGAATGCTTGTATGACTCTTTGTAATGCGGCGATACCATTTTTTGTATGTAAAATCTGCGCATCTACTTTTAGTAGATAGCGCAATTTTGCTTTTAAGCTTTTTTTCGAATTTTGAATCTGACTTCGGCTGTCCGTTTCGGACAAGTATTGTTCAATATCACTGAAATCAAGAGACGTAAATGGAAATTCTAATGTCGGTATGCTCATCAATAAGCGTAAAATGTCCACACGCCCCTGTATCTCTTCTTTATGGTTCATTGGATATTGAAGCATTGTGATAAGTTGCTCTTCTCCACCTCTTGTCACTGTTTGATTAAAAAAGCTACATATTGAGGCATTTTTTCCTTTTGAAAAAATGATAAGATCGTCTAGAGTCTGTTGATCGATAAATAGTGCCATCTTATCTACCCCTCCTTCTTAATAAAAGAATAGAACCGCTGAGCAAGAGAAGCAATGCTGTTCCCCAGATGAGGAAAATCTTTGCTATTTGCCAGACTTCCTTACTTATGGAAAATGTTTTGTCTTTATAGGGGATGGAACGCATGTCTATAGGTAGCTCGCTGTCTGTAAACCAATGGAAAGCCCCCGTTAAAAGATTAAAACTTGCTGATTTTATTCCCTCTCTGCTCGAATTAAGTTCAAAATTGCTCAACCAGTCAGCATCAGAAGTCACCAGTATCTTTTGCTCCTTGTCTCCGGATATATTACGTCGTAATGCTAAAGCGGTGGCATAGGCTCCTTTGGACTCGGATAGGGGATCGAACGTGACTGAATCATCAATGAAATTAGTAGTCTGCAGCTCGACCCAGCTATTCAGTGAGTCTGTTTTAAATAGGGGGATAATATTAAAGTCTGTTTTGGACTTCATAATTATAGGACTGGCACCCGACAATGGCAGTTGTAATTCTCGTTTTTCTATTGCTGAGAAATAGTAGTTTATGTCTCCGGCTCCAGGGGAGAGTTTCATGAGTAATAAGTCTGGAGAAAAAAGACTGTCTGGTTGAACTAATAAACCTTCTTGGATCTCTAAGCCCAGCGAAGCTAAGATAGGATTAGTATATTGCTGCACTCCTGGGTCTGTTGCAATAATCATATTTCCTCCTTTGTTGATATAATCATTGATGTGCAATAAATGCTGTGGAGATAATTCTTGTCTTGGCTCTGCGATAATAAGTATTTTTACGTCCTCTGATATAGGTTGGTCTAAAGATATCGACTTGAAATTAAAGCCTTGATTGATCAGCGAGTAGCGAAAAGTTTTGGCCTCTGTAAAGCGGTTGTAACCTCTGTCGTTGATCGCAGAGACATCTCTTTCGTTATGGCCATTCACAAATGCGACAGTGGGGAGTTGTTCTATAGATAGTCTTTTCAATGCCGCAGATATCTCCGCTTCGGAAGGGAACCGTTGCATATCGTCGAAAAATCGAAGAAATGTTTTCTTGCCACTTTCAGTTTCTAAGAGTCTGACCGTTCGGTATTTCTCACCTTTTAGATCAATATCCTTAGCAATATCATTTACACTGAGAATTGGAAACTTGAAATCATTGAGTTTTACGATGCTGTCTTTGGCCTTCTCAGGGCCTAAATGCTGGAATCGCTCGTATAGCTCTGATTTTTCCGGCTCCGCGAAATAGTATACATATTTCATTTTTATATCAGGTTTGAACCTGACATAACTAGCAAACTTATCCATGTCGTACTTTTGCTGGTTAGGTAAGAACCAGACATAGTCGTCGTTAAGCATATTTACATAGGTCGTAATCTGTACTTTCTCTTGTAAGGAACTCACAACTTTTTGACTCCCCTTTAGCAACGTGTTGGATTTTGTTGCAGTCAGGTCTGCATATTTTTTGAAAGAAGGGAGAGCAGATAAGACACCAAAAGTTAAAACAAACGCTACGACCAGTACATATTGACCTGTTTTTTTTGCCAATGAAACATGCTTTCGTTGTGCATTCATCCTGATGTACAAAAAGGATAAAAATGCGGTGATAAGTAACAAGAAATAAAGAACATCTTCTGTCGTGATCATTCCTGAAACAAACGTACTGGCTCTGCCTGATATCGACAGCCAATACGTGATATCTCTGACCCAATCCAATTCTTGCCCTACGCCCTGGATATAGCTTAAAAAGGCAAATATGGCCATCGTACCTATCGCAGCGACTACGGTGTAGGATGTTAGCGAAGACATGAATAAACCTATCGCACAATAAGTGGCCATCAATAGAAAAATACCCAATAACGCAGCGATAATAGATCCCCAATCCATGTTGTCAATGGTAATTCCACCAAATAGGACAAGTAAGATCGGTATTATCAACAGCACCAGGGAAAATAGGAGTAGAGCCATATACTTGCCTAGGATGATATCTATAGTTTTGATCGGTGAAGAAAAAAGAAGTTTGATCGATCCACTATTGATCTCTCTACTGAAGATACCCATGGTTAATAATGGAATATATAAATAGAGATACTGTTGCATAACAGAAAAAAGTGCACTTCTAGTTGTGAAAATAATGTGTGTGGCTTTGTAAACACTCCCATTGTTAAAGAAGTTTCTTAGATGGTCACTGTAGGACTCTGTGAAAGTTAAAGTACATTGTAAACTAAATATGAGGAGGATCAACCAGGCAACAGGAGAGTAGAATAAAAGCTTTATCTCTGCTTTTACTATATTAATCGCATTTTTCATGTAATTTTCTTTGTTTATATCTATGGAGTACGGTTATTTTCTATGTTGGGATAATGTGGCAAATACGTTTTCAAGCGATTTTTTTTCTCTTACGATTTCAATTAATCTCCAGCCTTTCTCCATACTTTTCTCGACGAGACGTTCCAGTGTCTCTTCGTTAAGGTCATATTCTAGGTGATACTCTGCTTTTTCCATATGGCATGCGCTGAGTATTCCAGGGATATCTTCTAACTCGGACGTACTGGGGAGCCCTTTTAGGATTACTTTGAGTACGCTAGGGGAGAGGTGGGTATCAAAATCGTGCAACGAACCTGTAAAAACCATAGTTCCTTCGTGGATCATCCATATCTGATCACATAGAGCCTGCACTTCTTGAAGTATGTGGGTCGATAAGATGACTGTTCTCTCTTCCGCTATACTTTTAATCAATTTTCTTACTTCAAGTATTTGATTAGGATCAAGTCCATTAGTCGGTTCGTCGAATATCACGATCTCTGGGTTGTGAATAATGGCTTGAGCAATTCCAACACGCTGTTGGTATCCTCCGGATAGGTTACTCAATACCCGTCTTTTGAAATGTGTTAAAGCACATTTTTCCAAAACGATATCCACTGCTTCAGGAATCGCTATACGATCCATCAAGCGTAGTCGGGCTGCATGGATAAGAAACTCCTCTACGGTCATTTCTAAGAGAAGAGGAGGTTTCTGTGGTAAAAAGCCGATCTTCTTTTTGGCTTCTATAGGCTGTTCTTTGATATTGATTCCTTTTATAAATACCTCGCCATGGCTTTGGTTCAAAACACCGCTCATGATATTCATAATAGTGGATTTTCCAGCTCCATTGGCTCCCAATAGACCGTAGATGCCTTTACGGGTGATTTCAAAGTCAATATCTTTAACAGCCCACTGTATTTGATATTTATGGGAAAGATTGTTTACGCTGAGGATTGGGTGTTCGATTGTCATTTTATCTATTGCTAATTGTATTGGTCTACATAGTGAGCGGTATCATTGCCGTATTTAAATGCAATTGAAACTACCCTCCCTAAATTTTCTATTTTTGACATTATTCCTTCGCTACCAGGTATTGGAAGTGCCAGTATAGGGTCTTTTGGAGAACAGATATAGAACGTACCATCGGTACAAGCTACCGCAAACTCGCTCTCGTCACCTCCACTTTTTATATCAACAATTGGGCTTCCAAAGTCGTAGTATAATTTAAATGTAGTGGTATTGAAGTCATAGAAATATACTTTTGAGCCGTTGGAAATAAACATATACGAGCTTTTACGCATACGGTAGTATATTGAAGTTTCAGTTATTATACCCGGATTAGAAAGCTTGTACTGTTTTATCTCACTAATATTTAGGGAACCAGTCCCTCCAAAGATATTGTATTCCTGTATAATGTACTCATTGCTGCTCTTGTGTCTTAATAAGTTCATAAAGGACTCGCCTCTTGCGTACTCTGCACCATATAGATACTCTACCTCAGCCATTTCATCCAGTTTAATAAAATCGGAAGGAAGAGTTGTCCGATAAGCGTTGGTCATAAAGCGTCCATTGTCGAAGTTGACTGAATTGGACATATTAATGTGTACCAGTCGATTCTGTTTGTAATCAAATAGAGGCAGCATTCTTGTCTCGTAGGATTTAGCTTCAACAAATTGATGGGTTTTGATGATGTCGTCAGTTCGAAGCGGCGAAGAAAAGAATGTCCCTGTGTGAATGGCATTCGAGTTGGATTGGTATCTTTTCCAATAAATACTGCCATCGGAAAGCACGACATGGGCCGTTGTTTTATAAAAGTGGTAGTCTTTTATGTCTTGGTTGTCAGGGATCTGTCCGCCTTTAAATTCATCGGCCAAATAGCTGATTTTTGAAAAATCACTGCCACTCAAAAATACACTCTGTTTATTCCCTTGTATAATTAGCAGTTCATCGCCCTCATCCGTGGGGAATATCTTGGTTACTATCTTAGATGGGGTATTACCGAGAGGAGCATCTGGATGTAGCTGTTGGTAAATATCTACAAAAGGGACCCAGCGGAGTTTATCTTTCTTGTCTTCATCTTTGTATTTTTCTCTTCTGATGTAGCTGAGGGAAGAATTATTGTTTTTTTCGGAAAGAATGACCCAGCCAGCATTGTAAGCCGAGTTTATGGTTAGATATATCTCTTTTCTGTAAACAATGTTGTCGTTATTATCTTTCACAAATAGATAATACCAGTGTCCGCCCACTTGGGTAGGTGTATAGTCTATATTACGTTTGTTCGATACAACTTTATTCTCAAATACCCACTCAAAGTTGAAGTTTAAGGTGTCCTTGCTCGGCGATTTCCATTTCAATTGTGGTTTTAGATCCAAAGCTTCACCCAAGCTAATGGTGGTCTTTCCAGTTATGCTGGAGATGGTGACTTCATTGTAGTCGATGTACTCATAGCTGCCTTTGTCCTTGAAGCAGGCTGTCAACAAGCTGCATATGAGCAGCAGTTGTATATATAAGATATGATATGTTCTCATTGTTTTATGATGTTAGTCTTAACCACCAATAAGGTTTACTGTCATTTCTGTGCCGTCGTTTTCGTAAACTGTATTTCCTTCATTTTTCATTTCTCTCAAATGATTTTTGAGAATCAGCGTCAGTTCTGTCAGTTCAGTTAGATTGTTAGGGTCTATGTCGACTCTGTTTGTCAACTTAATAAATAGGGCATACTTCTTGTCCGAATAGGTTCCCAAAAAGCTTGATTGTACTGTACCTCGCCACCAAATCGGTTGACTGATCTTATTGGTGAAATATAAGACACCCATTGAATAATTCCGTTCACCAACTTTGAATGCGTCTGTTTCTTTTATTTGATACACGATTTTTACGGGACTATCCTTGAGGTCCGGTGTGTTATTGACTTTAATCCAGATGGTGTCACGCACTTTATTGGCACCCAGTATCAATTGCTTTGGTACTTCATAATGCTTAGCTTGAGCAGTGGTGACTTCTGGTATAACTTGTATTTCTAAATTTCTATCTTGTGTAGATGGAATACCTATCAGGTCGACACTAATAGGAAACATACGGTGAGATGTATCAGGAACATCTAAAAAAGTACAGGTCAAAGAGTCATTCAATGGACGGCTAAATTGAACATAATTGTCGCCCTCGAATAGGGGAAGAGTGTCCTCTTTACAGCCTTCGAATAGGTTATGCACTGCTACTATAGCTATATAGATATAGAGTTTTCTTTTCATCTTTAAAAAGATTTTAGAATTCATAAATAGTTAATAACTGGATTCGCTATACGGAATTGGGATAGTCCATTCCTCTGGTTTCATGATACGATTGGACAACCCGTTATAAATATCGCGCTGTAACCTTTTGAACAGATAGAAAGTATGGCCCTCCGTCAGTGTTTCCTTGATAATATCTTGATAGAGTTCTTCTTTCATCTCTTCTACAGTCATATTCTCATTCAGTATACGTTTGGCACCACGATTAGTCCGTATTGTTTTGAAGAGTGCAAAAGCCTCGGCTTTTTTACCTTCTTCGAGAAGACATTCGATCATGATATGGAAAGCTTCTGAAAGTCGGATCATGGGGATAATGGGTCCCTGTGCAATAACAGTTGTTGCATCATTACTTCTGGGCCTAGCCCATGTTAGGTATCTCTTGTCGCTATACCGGTTATAATAGCCTACATAGCGGTAATCATCCCGGTCGTTCTGGAATAGAATATCCATGTTTTTCATTTGATAGGCGGAGGGAGGTATCGTAACCGCTTCCCAATTGTCGAAATTTCTGACATTATGTCCAGCTAATATCAGTTCATCAATTTTTTTGATGTGGACTAAATCAACAAGGTTGATCGATCCTTGGTAAATAGCGGGAGTCCATGAGATACGATTCTTTTTTTTATTGAATTGGTAAAAAGTGTCAGCATATCGAAGAGCTTCTTTGTGATCACCTTTGTAAAGATGCATACGCGCCAGTAGCACAGTAGCCGCGTGATAATTCATCCGTTGTGCGCGCATGGTAAAAAACAAACCCTCAGGCACCTTGGTATTATTAATTTGCTTTATCCTGCCCTGTAAAAGACGCCATAAGGAGTAGTCATACTTGATGGTATCGATAGAAGCTAATAACTCTCTAGCCTTCTCCATATCGGTCGTGATTTTTTTGAAGAAGAGCTCCATACCAATATGCTCGGGTTGTTTGGTAGGGTAAGCTGTTACGTAGGGTAAGGCGCTACCATTGTGGTTTGCCTTAAAAGATGGAGCGAATAGTCTCAACATTTCAAAATGTAACATGCCCCGTAATCCGGTCATCTCGCCGATAATAAGACGTTTTTCCATCTCCCCGTGCTCAAAGAAAGTGGAATCCTTTGATTCGGCTTGTTGTATTATATTGTTACAGTTTGCAATAACATTATAGGTTTTTTTCCATACTTGTTCGGTTAGTTCCTGTGCAGAGATATTCTCCCAATTGAAATCTGCTACTTGACGTTCCGCAGTCCCTAGGTCACTGTTGATTTCATAATTGTACCCCATGGCACTCAGCATTCCCCAAGTGAGATTTTTGCCGTATAAGCTAGGCTCCGAAATTCCCCGATATACGCCATTTACAGCGATACGCATATTTGCTCCATCTTTAAAGATGGTTTCTTCCAGTACCTCTTGTTGTGAAGAGACTTCTAAGAATTTTTCGCAGGATGTATTTATCACTATGATAAAGAGACCCACTAATTTTAATAATTCCTTTTTCATTATATATTCAAGGTTATAATGTGGTACTTAAGGTGAAAGAGAAGGTACGGGCAAAGGGATAATTTAATCCTCTTTCTTCACGTATCGTAGAGAATCTGGCAATATCATTCATATTGATTCCCAATCTCAGGCTCTGTAATTTTAACCGGGCGATTACCGAAGGAGCAAGGTCGTACATCAATGATGCAGAGTTTAGTGCCAGATAGTTATTGGTCTGGACGAATCGGGAAGTTGGACGCGTGACGAAAAGTCGGTCCTGGATAGACTTCAATGAAGTGATATCACCCGGTTTCTGCCAACGGTCTGTCAGTGCTCGTACATCGGCATTGTAGAAGAATAGGTTGACGTTTTCGATGTTTTTGATGATGGATTCATTGTAAGACTCTCCGCCAAATGCATAAAGAAAGCTGGTGTAAAGTGAAAATTGTTTGAACCGTACATTAATACCAAAGGCGCCTTGTGCTGTGGGTTCGGTATTTCCAATGACGACCTGTTCATAAGGAGCCCATTCCTTGGTGATGTCTCCATTTCGCTTCTGGTATATCTCTTGTCCATCAGCGGGATTGATGCCTAATGATTTCATGCCGTATATCGCTGTCAGAGAGCTTCCTTCTTCAAATTTACGTATAGGCTTGATAAATGCGGAGTTTTCGTCCGCTCTGTCCTCCAGCCATTGATAGGCACCTGCCTCGCGGTTTTTATACTTTTCGTAATGGGCATCTACACGATCGTTGTATTGCTTAAGGTTTTCTGCTATTTCTACAATCTTATTTTTGTTATGCGCGATATTGGCAAAGACAATAACATCCCAATTCTTTTGGCTATAGACCTTAAAGTTACCGATTGCTTCTACCCCTCTATTTAATACTTTCCCGACATTATCGCGATAGGTGGAAAAGCCAGAAGACGAAGGAAGGGAGACATCGGAGATCAAATCGTAGGTTTCCTTATTGTAATAATTAAGTTCTAAAGTGTACCTGTTTTTGTAGGTGACATCTATACCTATATTAGAAGAAAGTTGTTTTTCCCAGGTCAGATTTTTGTTCCCCATGTAGATTAGTTCGGCTCCTATTCCTGTAGTATACCATTGATCGTTCATTAGGTTGTAGGTATTCCGAGCCATGTAAGGTGCGAAGTTTGATTTTCCAGTTTGACCAATATTGGCTTTCACCCGTACTATGTTAAACTCAGGAATCTTGAGGTAGTTATGTATGTTCATTCCTGTTCCCAAAGACCAAAAGGGTGCCCACCTGCGGTCCGTACCAAATTCGGATGAACCGTCCATACGGACAGAGCCATCAAATAGGTAGATGTTATTTATGGTGTAGTTGACGTTGGCAAAACCACCCAGAAGGCGAGTTTTGTTATCGGAGAAAAGTGGTTTTTGCTTGATCTTGTTCGCATTACTAGGGGAGTTCAGATCACCATTCGGAAATCCAGAATACTCTGCTGTCGAATAGTCGTAGGAAGCAGCTTTGGCATTCATCCCCACAGCAAGATTGAAACTGTGCACACCGTAGTTTCGGTTGTATGTCGCAAATAAATTGGTATTCCAGCCGAATTGATCTTCATTCTGAACTTTTAATTCGCCCATATCTTCTGTTGGGATTCTATAATCCGAATAGCGTGGAGAGGCTGGATCAATGAATCTATTCTGTTGAACCTGCTTATAGTTTATTGCAAATTGTCCCCTTACTGTCCAATAATTGTCGATGTACCAATTGGCGGATAGGTTATTGGAAAATTCTTTGTATTTATTGTTACTAAAACTGCCTAGCGTAGCTTCATAAATAGGATTTAGAACATTTTCAGATCTTCCATAAGGTGGTTGAGTTTGTACAAGATCCCCATTCTCTTGATGGATAGCGTAGTAAGGTTGCAGCCTGGTATAGGTTTCGAATGTACCATAAGGCGAATCATCAGACTTCACAATATCTACCAAGGACTGGTTACGGACTTGTAATCCTTTATGTCTGTATTCCAGACTTATCCCCGTTCCTATCCGGTTTCTTTTAGATTCCTTCATAACGCCATTTTGATTATCGTACCGTAAATCGACTCCCATGCGCAATGCTTCTGAGCCTCCTTCGACGTAGACATTATGACGGTTGTTGAACATCGTTGATAAAGGCTGCGATAACCAATAGGTGTCAATTCCTTTACTGATCATATTCTGTTTTTGCGTCCGTAACCATTGTAGATTCATCAGACCTGCATCATAGTATTTGTCGCGAGGCGCGTCGGGGTGGTGTTCGAATAGACCAGCAGCAGTCTCTGCGTCAAGCTTTTGGCGGGCATTCATGAGGTTATAACTTGATAGATCCGGAGCCGTTATATCGAGATTGGCCGTATAGTTTATCCGAAACTGGCCCGGTTTAGGGGTTATTGTTTCGATGACAATCACTCCATTTGAAGCTCTAGATCCGTACATGGCTGTCGCTGCAGCATCTTTGAGTATAGTAATGTGGTTAATGCGCTGCAAACTGAGATCGTATATTCTCTCTAGGGTAGCTTCGAAACCATCCAAAATGAATACGGGTAGATTGGGGTTGTTTTTTAATGCAAACTGACTTACAGCACCTCCCTCTGCCATATCCAACTCCATGACTCCTGGAAAACCAGACTGTCCGCGGATATAAAACTCAGGTAGAGCGTTAGGGTTGGAACCGATATCTTTGTTGTCCATCATACGTAAAGAGGGATCAAATACCTGTAAAGCACTCATTAGGTTAGAAGAGCTGATTTGTAACAGTTGCTCTTTAGTAATCTGTATAGCCGTGCCCGTAAAACTCTGCTTATTTATCGTGTTATATCCTGTGACCACTACATCCTCGACATTGGCTACGGCATCATGCAGTGTGATTTTTACCAGGGGCTGCCCTGCAGTAACTGTTATTTCTTTAGCCATTTTACCTAGGGATGAAATAACCAGGACTTCTTCTTTATTTTGGATATCTAAGGTAAATTGTCCTTTATCGTCAGTTACCGTTTTTAATTTTGTGTTTTTTACAGTGACAGATCCACCGGCGATCGGAGTACCGGATATATCGAGTACTTGTCCAGCAACCTTATAAGTCTGCTGTTTGTTGTTTTCTTTTGCTTGCGGTGCTGGTGATATGACTATGCTATCTTCTATTTTCTTAAAATTCAGACCACTATTGTCGAGCATGAGATTGAGGAGGGTGCTGTAATGCACATCCTTTAGATCGACGTCCATCCTTTTAATATTGGCGACTTGATAATCACTGTATAGAAAAGGGATATTCGTCTGTCTTTCAATTTCACGGATGACTTGGCGCAATGACGCATTTTTTATAGAAATGCTGACCTGTTGCGAGTTGGCTGTTCCAGCATATATTTGTGCCGAAACTGCAAAGCAGAGCAAAAAGGATATCTTCATGGTTAGAAAAGATTTTTCAAAGCATACGCCATACAGCATATGCCATTTAGGTTTTTTTTTCATATTTTCGTTTTGGTTAGAGTGTCAATTTACTTTGGCAAAGCCATTATCGGCGGTCGGTAGTCGCATACTGACCGCTATTTTGTAATATATATTTCCTGTCCCTCCTTTCTGTATTTTATTTCCTGAGTATGTGTCAGGAGTTGCATGATTTTTTCTAAATTATCTTTCTTATAAAAAGTTCCTGTAAAGGTTGTTTTCTGTGCTTCTTCGGAACCGAAATGTACCTTGATGCCGTACCAACGCGACAATGTGGACATAATATTGGAAAGGGGTTCATCATCAAAGATAAACTTGCCCTTTGTCCATCCTGTTATTTTTTCAGTGTTAGTGGGCATGATACTGATACGGCCTGTCAGGATATCTACCTGAGCCTGATTTTCCGGATACAATATGCGCTCTTTTTCTTCGATACGAACACTGACTTTTCCGCTTACCAATGAAGTTTTTATAGCCTTTTTATTATAGGAGTTAATATTGAATTTCGTACCAAGTACTTTTACTTTCATCTGATCTACATGAACTACGAAAGGTTTATTGGGGTTATGGGCTACCTCAAAATACGCTTCTCCATCCAAGTATACCTCCCGATTTTGAGCCGCAAAACCATTTGGATATTTAAGCGTTGATGAGGAGTTGAGCCATACCCGTGTTCCATCTGCTAAAGTTATCTGATATTCACCTTTTAAAGGGACTTGCAGTGTATTGATTGCATTGGTTTGATATTGTTGATCCCTGTAGACTAATCCATTGGTGTCCTGTTCTATCCCCATGGAGGCCAGTTTTAAGGCTTCTTTATCATTAAGAATTTCGTCCAGTACAACCTTCTGTCCATTTGAAAGCGTTAGAACAGCTTGTTTATAGCCTGGTGAGGTCTCTTCCGGAAATTGCTCCTTTACAGCTAAAGTCGGGGATGGGGTTTTATACCAAAGTAGTGCAGAGAAAAATAGGAACAGCGCAGCAGTTGCTGCCGCAGCTTTAAAAAAGGTGAGTTTTGTTTTTGCGCGTTGTGTTCTTCTTCTGAATATCTCAAAGGCTAATTCAGAATCTATTTGTGAATTTTCTTTTTGTTTGTCCTTATAAAAATTTTGATCAAAAGATTCGGTTAAAGAAGACTCCGTAATTCCCGCCTCTTTGGAGATGTTTTTTAACTCGTCCGTCTCTTTATCATCAAGTTGATGTAATAGTTTTTTTGCAACCAGTTTGCTTAGTTTGAAAATACGGTTTATCATTCGTCTTTTTTACTCTTTATATAAGCTAAGACGAACTCGAATATGGAAAGTGTCAAAAAAATTAATTTTTCTGAAGAAGCAATAAAAGTAATAGGTGTAATTTATGATATAGTATTTTTTTTCCTCGTTTTTTATGAGATTTTACGGAGTCTAGCGAAAGTTCGAGTAATTGCGCTATTTCTAGGTTCGAATGTCCTTCTAGGGATAATTCAAAGATGGTATTAGTGGGAGAGGGAAGACGCTTAATAGCTTCGCGCAACGTTAAGAAAACTTCTTCTTCAAGTACTTTTAGTAAAAAAAAATCTGATCCTTCCGATATACTGTTTAAATAAGTCCCTTTTACTTTGGCTTTTCTAAGCGTATCTATACACTTATTGGCTATACTTTTATACATATAAGAACGTAGTGACCGAATATCATCCATGGCTTTTCTATGATGCCAGATGTCAAATATTACATCCTGGACGATATCCTTTGCTTCTTCCTCATCTTGAATGTACTGCATAGCAAATCTGCAAAAAAGCGGATAATACAGATCATATAGCCTCTTAAAAGCAGTTTCTTTTCCTTGTGAAAGATCCTTAAGCCAACTTATATCTTCGTCAATCATCAGGCATTACATTATATTGGTCAGTACTTGTATCAGTGATTATTTAGCGATGAAGTGCTCTCTATGCGTATAACGTCTAGCATTGCATGATGAAAAGTAGGGATTTTATCTTCTAAAAAAAAGTATTCTATATTTTTCTTTTGTAGTTACACATTATTTATTCAATTCATCTTGAAGAGATACTTGCTAAGTATCTAGCCTTTAGGGATAGTAAGGTATGTATAGTAAATGTAACACAAGTCACCGATAGTTCTATTTATTTATGGCACTTTTGTACTACCAAAAAATAATATTGAATGGAGGTCTTAGGTTTTTTATCGGCAATTTTGATTGGACTATCCTTGGGGCTGATTGGCGGAGGGGGGAGTATTCTGACGGTGCCCGTATTGGTCTATTTTTTTCATATTGATCCTGTTCTTGCGACAGCCTACTCTTTGTGTGTAGTTGGTACCACGAGTTTTGTAGGTTCGGTTACTTATTTTAAGCAACATCTGGTCAATCTTCGTACAGCTTTGATTTTTGGTATACCGTCTATCATTGCGGTCATGGTGACGCGGGTATGGTTGCTGCCTCTTATTCCTTCGGTAATTTATACATCTGATATGTTTATCATTACCAAAGACATGTTGATTATGATTCTTTTTGCTATTTTAATGGTATTAGCGTCTTATCATATGATAAAAAATCGCGAGGAAAAGCAGGTCGTAGAAAATGATAGGCATTCTTTTGGCGTTCTTTTGTTACAAGGTATTTGGATTGGGGGTATTACTGGTCTTATAGGTGCAGGAGGAGGTTTTTTGATAATTCCGGTACTTGTCAATAATCTAAAAACCCCAATGAAAGAAGCGGTCGGAACCTCGCTTTTAATAATTTCGGTTAATTCACTCCTTGGTTTTGTATCTTCACTGCACACTATTTCGGTCGACTGGGCATTTCTTGTGAAGATTATATTGTTGGCTGTTGTGGGGGTACTGATAGGAACCTATTTGGCAAAAGGTATTGATGGACATAAATTAAAACCAGCGTTTGGTTGGTTTGTATTAATTATGGGAGGCTATATCTTGGCAAAGGAGCTATTGAAATGGTAAAAACTACTGATCCTGGATTAGTATAGAATTATAGATATAATATAAACTTTAAAAATGTAGATTATGTTTTTTAAGCACGTATATGATGAGAGTCTTGCTCAAGCAAGCTATTTAATAGGGTGTCAGGCCAAAGGAGAAGCGATCGTTATAGATGCGCAGCGTGACGTCGATGTATATTTGGATATTGCCAAAAAAAATAATTTAAGGATTACACATGTTGCCGAGACGCATATACATGCTGACTTCTTAAGTGGTTCTAGGGAGTTGGCGGCGATTACAGGAGCGACACTCTTTCTTTCTGATGAGGGAGGCGATGATTGGCAATATCAGTTTGATCATCAGGGACTGCGAGATGGAGATAAGATCAAGGTAGGTAATCTCACACTGGAGGTATTGCATACACCGGGGCATACTCCTGAGAGTATAAGTTTTCTTCTGACGGACCATCCTGCTACTGACGCCCCGGTTATGGTATTTACAGGAGATTTTGTTTTTGTGGGAGATATCGGGAGGCCTGATCTTTTGGAAAAGGCAGCAGGTATTGTAGGAACACAGGAAAAAGGAGCCCAACAGATGTATCAGTCTGTTCAACGTTTTACGGAATTAGGAGACTATATACAAGTATGGCCAGGACATGGGGCTGGCTCTGCATGTGGCAAAGCACTTGGGGCTGTACCGAGTACCACGGTTGGGTATGAAAAGATCCGCAATTGGGCATTTCAATTTGCTAGCGATGAAAAAGCTTTCGTCGATTATCTGTTGGATGGTCAACCCGAACCGCCAACTTATTTTGCGATGATGAAGCACCTTAATAAGGTGGACAGACCTTTGCTTATGGAGGTTCCAAAGCATCCAAAGCTTACGAAAGAGCAATTTGTTGCAGCTTATGACAAGGGTTTGCCTGTTATCGATACGAGAAATAAAGTTGATTTTGCCAAGGGCTTTATTAGAGGTAGTATTAATATACAGAACAATAAGTCCTTCTCTACTTGGATGGGCTGGCAATTGAATTATCAGGAACAGTTTATATTGATTGCAGAAGAGGAACAGATCGAAGATCTTACGCGAAAATTAATGCGTATCGGCATGGACAATATGTATGGCTATATTACAGATGTTGGAGAAGTGGAAATGGCTTTGGATACTGCCGATATTATTGATCGGGATACTTTCAAAACGTATTTGAATAGGGAAGATGTGCAATTGATAGATGTACGAGGAGCAAGTGAATATGCTTCTGGACATATCGTAGGAGCTGAACATATTTTTGTCGGTACCTTGCAAAATCATTTAGATCAAATCAGTCGAGAGAAACAGATCGTTATCCATTGTCAGGCGGGGGATCGTTCGGCTATCGCTTATTCTATTCTTAGAAAGCATGGCTTTGAAAATGTGAAGAACTATTCGGGGGGAATGAAGGATTGGAAAGATGCAGGAGAACAGACTGTAGTATAGCTACACGATAAAGGAGAGCGATAGGCCGAATAATTTGTGGTGCAAATACGGAAGTAGTCAGAATTGGTAGTAAAAATTCTTGTCTATCCGTTATTTGCACTTTTTTTTATTGAATTCGTAAATAAGGTTGAGTTTGTAGTTGCAGTTTTAGATATTTGTTAAATAATCTCTTTTGGGCTATCGTTAATAGATAGCTATACGAAAACTAAAGTTATGCAAACATCGATAGAAATAATTAAGAACAGGTCGGATATTGGAGCTGGTACTAGAGGCGCGGATTTGGGTATCGATGCTATGGAGATAGCTGCCATTAATAAAGGGAGTGATTTTTTTCACAGATATCCCTTTGTAGATGTGCAGACCCGTAATGAATCTGTGTATGAAAATGATCAGCATCCATTTGCAAAATACATACCTTATATTTATCAACAATGTACAGAAGTTGCTTCTGTAGTCGCCAATACGCTTTCGCAGGGAAAATTTCCTTTAGTATTCTCGGGTGACCATTCTTCAGCAATGGGAACAATAAGCGGTATTAAATCTGTTTTTCCGGAAAAAACGCTGGGTGTGGTGTGGATTGACGCACATGCGGATATTCACTCACCGTATACGACTCCATCGGGCAATATGCACGGTATGCCGCTAGGTGCTATGCTTGGGGAAGATAATATGAAATGTAGGATCAATGAACTGGATGAAGAGACAGAGACCTATTGGAATAAATTGAAGGATCTGAAGGTCGCCGGAGCCAAATTGCATGCAGAGCATTTGGTTTATTTCGGAGTTAGGGATACCGAACATCCAGAGGATTCTTTGATAAAAGATTTGGGAATACGCAACTACATGGTTGCCGAAGTCAGAGAACGTGGATTGGAACATTGCGTTAAGGAGGCTCTGGAGCAACTGTCTGCTTGTGATATGATCTATGTGTCTTTTGACGTAGACAGTATGGATAGTGAATTAATTTCTGATGGTACAGGAACACCTGTGCCAAGAGGTTTTTTCCCTCAAGAAATATCAACGCTATTGAAGAATTTAACAGATTCTGGTAAAGTCCAATGTTTGGAAGTTGTGGAAGTCAATCCGTTATTGGATAGTCAGGGCAACAAAATGGCAGAAGTCGCTTTTGATATTCTAGAAAAGCACTTTGAGCAAACAACGGTATAGGCCTGAAACTGGTCAAGTCTTAGGTCTAATTAATACGGCAGAAATCTCAGATTTCTGCCGTATTTGGTTTTATGGGCATTGGAAGAAAAGATTGAATTAGGTGTCTGTAATTTTTAACTTTCAATACTTTTTTATACCTTAACCAACAGAACGCATGCTTTTGCTGTTGGCTTGTATGATATAAACCAAGTGCATAGCGTTTTAAATGGCCAATAATTGATTATAAAACCCAAGGTAGTTTATTTTTTATTGCGATTTATAGTGACTTTTTGAAGTTGGTATGATGGAAAAATTTGAAGTTATTTTTAAAGAGTACTATTCGAGATTGGTGTTTTATGCAAAGTCGAAGGTGTTAGATATGGAGGTTGCCGAAGATGTCGTTCAAGATGCTTTTGTACAGCTTATTAATAATAAAACCAATATTTCTGAAGATACCAGCCCTATTGCTGTTCGCAACTTTTTGTACACATCGATTCGTTATACCATATTAAATCGGATTCGCAGAACCAAGGTGCACGATACCTATCTTTTGTTGACCCCGCGGGAAGAGCTGGATGATACAGACTTAGAACAGGATATTATCAAGGTAGAAACTTATTTCGAACTTTATAAAGCAATAGATAGCTTGCCACATGTTTGCCAAAAGGTCGTGCGCTATGGTTATCTGGAAGAATTATCCAATAGTGAAATCGCAGACAAATTGGGAATTACAGTTGAAACTGTCAAATCTCATAAGAAAAGAGGCGTGAAATTATTACTTCAGCGGATGACGACTTTATTTTTTTTATTTTTCTTTACCCCTTTTATGTAATCTCCGTTTCTTTATTATAAGATGGAGAGAAACCGAGTAACTAACCTGATCTTAAAATACAAATTATCTTCATTAACCGATGAGGAGCTGGACGAGCTGACATCTTGGTTAAAAGAAAAACCTGAAAATGTCAGTGCATTTTCAAGTATTTGTAAGGACAAAGAAGTTTTAGAAGCCTTTAATACATTTGAGACAGCAGTAGCCGAAGATGCTTGGGAGCTTGTGCGTAAGAAGGTAACGAAAAAAAATGTATTTTTTCGCTACTATCGGTATGTTGCAGCTGTTTCTATAGGCCTTTTGCTTTCCTTTACAGGATACTATATTTGGATTGCAGATACTGGAAGAGAAGTAGTCGAGAAAAACGCAACAAAAGCTTTAGATTTATTCCCAGCGAAAGCAGAAGCCCGTTTGATTACCTCCGATGGAGAAGAGCATGATTTACATGCCGCTGCGCATATTAATGGCTTTACTTCTTTAGAGGAGGGGAGTTTGCAATATGAAGAAGGAGCGACAGATGTACCGCCGGGTATAAATACGCTAATGACTCCTGAAGCAGCCGTCTATACGATGTTTTTACCTGATGGTACCAAGGCAATGCTCAATGCCTCGAGTTCTTTAGAGTTTCCAAGTAAGTTTGCTTCAGATAGCCGCGTTGTCAAAGTGACTGGTGAAGTATATTTTGAAGTGAAGTCGGATAAGAATAGACCATTTGTCGTACAATCTGATGATTTGAAGATAAAGGTATTGGGTACTAAATTTAATATCAATGCTTACGAGCAAAATAAGCGTATTGCTTTATTGGAAGGCAAGGTGCAGGTAGAGAATTTGGAAAACAAAAAAATCATGATGCCCAATGATGTGATTATTACTCGTGGTGAAGAATTGTTTAAAAGTAACAAATCTATAGAAAGGGAGTTGAGTTGGGTCGATGATTTATTCTATTTTGAAAAAGATAACCTTAAGCATATTACTACCCAATTGAGACGCTGGTATGGCGTAGATGTCGAGATAGCTCCTCAAGTCAACCAGAACGTATTGTATACAGGCAAGATAAGTCGGCAAGCGATGCTGACCGATGTTCTTGATATATTGAATTACCTAACTAATCTAAAATTTAAGCTAAATGAAAAAAAGATCACCGTAACAGTAAATTAACAAGTGAGGGTGGTGGAAGACCCTCACAAGATTGAATTAAAGCATTTTGTAAACTAAAACTCACTAACAAATTTATGATTTTTTTTGTTAATAGTCCTCTTTTTCTCTTTTTTAAGAGAGGACATCAAGGTTTTGTAAAAATAATGAAGTTAATATTCTTTTGGATTCTCATTTTTACAACCTCCGTATATGCCAATTCATTTGGACAAAAGGTCACCATGAATGTATCAAACAAATCGTTAAGGTCTATTCTTAATGAATTTGAAAAGCAGACCGGTTATCATTTTGTATATAAAGATGAAGAAATAAATTCCTTTAAAGAGGTTGATTTTAAAGCTGAAGCGCTGGATTTAGATGAGGCTATGCGTAAGTTGGCGAACAGTACAGGGTTAAGTTATAAGCTGGTTTCGAAGCATATCATTCTACGACGTTCGGTGTCAGATCTTTCTGCTGTTGTTGGTAGTATAAGGCAGGAAGGACTTTCAGGAGTAGTGGTAGATTCCAAAGGCTCTGCAGTAGCTGGCGCTACGGTCAGCGTCGTTGGTAAAAACTTGAGCATATCTACGGATCAAACCGGAAAATTTCGTATCGGGGCTACTGTAGGTGATAAGCTAGAAGTCATGATGATAGGTTATCAGAAGCAACAGTATGTTGTACAGAGCCTGGCTAGTGCGCGTATCGTCCTTAAAGAGACCGTAGAATCTATCGATGAAGTCGAAGTTGTTGCTACCGGATATCAAACGATTGATAAAAAGTTGTTTACAGGAGCTGCCAGCAGTGTAAAGATGGATGATATCAAGATGGACGGCGTTGCCGATATCAGTCGTATGATGGAAGGTCGAATAGCAGGGGTGTCCATACAAAACGTTTCTGGTTCATTTGGTAGCGCGCCTAAGCTTCGGATTCGCGGAGCAACCTCTATATCGGGTGACAATAAGCCATTATGGGTGATTGATGGAGTCGTTTTGGAGGAAGTAGTCAATGTCTCTAATGACCAATTGAGTAGTGGTGACGCATTGACATTACTGGGATCTTCCGTAGCTGGATTGAATTCTGAAGATATTGAATCTTTAGAAATCTTAAAGGATGCATCAGCTACTGCTATGTATGGTGCTCGTGCAATGAATGGAGTCGTCGTGATTACGACAAAGAAGGGACGCTCTGGGAGTCCACGGGTAACCTATTCTGGAAATTTTAGTACCTATACCAAACCCAGCTACAATAATTTTGACATCATGAACTCTAGGGATCAGATGAGTTTTTATGCAGACTTGTATCGGAAGGGACTGTTGAATATGACGAACTCGCTAAACTCTCCAAATGGAGGAGTTTTTAGAAAGATGTACGAGTATATGGATACCTATGATGATAAAACAAACCAGTTCCTGTTAGCCAATAACCCAACAGCACGTGAACAATTCCTGTCTCGATATGCTAATGCAAATACGAATTGGTTCGATAATCTGTTTAATAACTCTTTTGTTCAAGATCATTCTTTAGCAATATCCTCGGGAGGAGAAAAATCACAGCAATATTTTTCGACGAGTATTTTTAATGATAGCGGTTGGACTATTGCAGATAAAGTAACACGTTTCACCGCAAATTCAAGATCTAATTATCAATTTACAGAAAAATTTAATCTGGGTTTTATTGTTAACGGCAGTGTTCGAAAACAACGTGCTCCAGGAACTCAGAATAGATTTATGGATGATTATCGCGGAGAATATACACGTGATTTTGATATTAACCCGTATTCCTATGCGCTGAACAGTAGTCGCACATTGACTCCCTATGATGAGAACGGAGAGTTGGAATATTTTACCCGAGATTATACACCTTTTAATATACTCCATGAAATCAAGAACAACTATATTGATATTAGTGTATTGGATTTCAAATTGCAAGGTGAAGCAGGTTACAAATTCTTAGATAACCTGGAATATTCACTTTTAGGAAATGTACGTTATGTAAAAACGAATACGGAGACTATTATACGTGAAAATTCGAATGCGGCAAACGCCTTTCGTTCGAATTATAATATGGCAATGTTGGAGAACAATAAGTTCCTATATGCTGATCCCGATTTCCCTAATGAGAATAAGCAAGTAGTTTTACCTGCTGGTGGTTTTTACAATGTAAGGGAAAACAACCTGATGAATTTCTACGGACGTCAGACCATCAATTATAAAACGAACTTCAATGAAACACATTATATAAATGCTTTTGGAGGCCAGGAAATCCGGGTAGCCAATCGGGATGAAAGATATAATACGGGAGCTGGTTATCAATACCTAAAAGGAGGAACAGCTTTTACGGATCCGCGTTATATCAAGCAACTGGTTGAAAGTGGTGAAGATTACTTCGGTATGCAACGTACATGGGATAGATTTCTTTCCTTCTTTGCCAACGCCGCTTATTCCTACAAAGCTAAGTATGTAGTAAACCTTTCCGGACGTTTCGACGGAACGAATAAATTTGGAAAAGATGACCAGGCTACGAAGTGGCTCCCAACATATACGACCAGTGTTGCATGGAATGTTTCAGAAGAAGACTTTATGGAGCAGATTTCTGCGGTTAGTCATCTGAAGTTAAGAGGGGGATACGGATTGACAGCCTCCATGGGAAGTGCAAACAATTTTTCTACTATATTCTACGCAGGACAGAGCGTACGTCCAATATTAGCGAATGTAGAGAATAATATTTATATAGGTAGTCTTGGAAATAGGAACCTAACTTGGGAAAAACAGCATGAGTTAAATGTTGGGTTGGATTTAGGCCTATGGCGCGACAAATTGACCTTTAATATTGATTACTTTAATCGTAAGGGGTTTGATCTAATAAGCTATCGTCCTAGTTCTGGTATCTCAGGATTTAGATCTAGGATCGACAATTATGCCGATATGGATTCGCGAGGAATTGATTTTACGATTTCAGCAAAGGTGATTGATAAAGAAAGATTTGGGTATAAGGTGCATAGTACATTTGGATGGAACAAAAATAAAATCACAAATCTGTCCTACACACCTATTGTGTTTGCCATGGTCAGTTCAGAAGGGGCGCCTGTATTGAACGGTCCAGTTCGTGGTATTTATTCCATAGATTATCAATATCTAGATGAGCGAGGTCTGCCTGTATTCATCGATGAATACGGTAATAAAGCGAATACCGTAAGCTTCCAAAGTGAGAATTCCTCTCATCTTAAATATGAGGGATCTGTAGACCCCACTATTACTGGAGGATTGAATAACTCTTTCCGTTATGGTAATTTTACAGCATCTATTTTCTTCTCCTATCAGGCTGGGAACAAGGTGCGTTTAGATCCGGTCTTTAATCAATATTATTCAGATTTAGACGCCAGCAATTACGATCAAATCAATGCTTGGGCGATACCAGGGGATGAGCTTTTTACCAATATACCTTCTATAAGCGGTTACTACCAAAACCAGGATATTGCAGGTGACTATCCATACAATGCTTACAACTACTCGACACAACGGATTGTAGATGGTTCTTTTGTCCGATTGAAAACCGTTAACGTAAGCTATATGATGAAGAATGATTTCGTTAAGAGATTAAAGTTGACAGGAATCAGCTTCGGATTGAATGCAAACAACCTATTCTTGTTGTATTCTGATAAGAAGCTAAAAGGACAAGATCCTGAATTCTTCAATTCCGGTGGGGTTGCTAATCCATTGCCCAAACAAATTAATCTATCGGTAAAAGTATCCTTGTAGCGCTGTCTGATTGCATGTTAATCAACAAATGACAAGTAAACGGAATAATTTTAAAAACCATGAATACAAAGCTTATATATATATTAACTAGCGTTGTTCTATTGTTTGCGTCCTGCGAGAAATTCCTGGACCATAATCCAGATCAACGCTCGGAGTTAGAAACACCAGAACAAATTTCTGAGTTGTTGGTTTCGGCTTATCCACTAGCTGGATATGCTGGATTTTTGGAAGCTAAGACAGATAATATAGTAGATAATTTCGGAATGCCTGATTATGTAGAGGTGTTGCGTAAAAGCTTCCTTTTTGAAGATCCAGAATATGAGTATCAAGATTCACCAATCTATTACTGGACAAATACCTATAGTGCGATTGCCGCAGCTAATGAAGCATTGGTAAAAATTGCTTCGCTAAGTAATCCGGAAGATTATAGTGAGCAGAGGGGAGAAGCGCTCGTGGCGCGTGCTTATGCTCATTTTATGTTGGTCAATATTTTTTCGAAATTTTACCATGCAGAGACAGCGTCAAACGAACCAGGCATCCCTTATGTAACGGGACCTCAAACCGACCTTACTCAAAAATACACCCGGGAAACGGTAGCGGTGACGTATCAAAAAATAGAAAAGGATCTACTCGAGGGGTTAAAGCTTATTCGAGACAATTACAAGGTGTCGCGCTATCACTTTACAAGGTCTGCTGCACATGCTTTCGCAAGTCGGTTTTATCTCTATCAAAAGCGATATTCTGAAGCACTACGCCATGCAGAATTGGCTTTGCCAGGAGATATGGTGATGAATTTACGAGACTATGTGAATGTCTACGATAAAATGTCTTGGAGCGAATTTGGTCAGCATTACGCCAGTACAAAAGAAAAATCTAATTTATTATTAGTTTCAGCCGTTTCCAACTATGGATATCAATATCACTCGAATAGATATTCTGCCAATCAGTCTGTTACCGATTACATCGTCAATAATACACCTGCTGGTACGTTGGATGTCATGTATTACAATATCTATCAGCGTAACTTACAGTCGTATTTCTTTGAGAAGTACTCTACTCAGTTTATTCCCTCTGGCGCGAATGCTACGATCGGTTATACCTACACAGGATATTCCTTGTTGTCATCCGAAGAGGTGTTTTTCAATCGATTGGAGGCTATGGTATATCTCGGCCGTCTGGATGAAGTACTGGCGGAACTGAATCGATATGTAGCTACGCGAGTATACACTTTTAATGCTTCCAAACAAATCACACGTCAGAAAATAAAGAGCTATTACTTTGATGACAAAGCGGATTTTGACGACGAAGATTACAAATTGGGGTTAATAGAGACGATTCTTAATTATAGACGGGTAGAATTTATTCATGAAGGATTGAGATACTTTGATCTATTACGCTATAAGCGTACGATCAAACGTAGAACTAATGATGGAAAAGAGTTTGAAATCCCTTATAACGATAATCGTACGGTATCACAGATGCCAGCAGAGGTTGTAGATGAAGGGATAGCGTTAAACCCAAGATAGTAAACCTCGAATAATACATATTCAGAAATAGGCAATACTCTATTTTAAAACAAAATTGACTTAAAATGAATACATATAAATTTATCATAAATGCTTTGGTACTGCTCGGACTTTTCGCAACGAGCTGTTCTGAAAAGAATCCATTGGAAGAATCAAGCGATTTTTACCTGGGAATTAGTGGTAAGGACAAAGAAATAAAAACGGCACTTGATGAAGAGTTATTCCAACGTTTCCAAAAACCATTTAATATCGAAGTCACCTATCGATGGGATGGATCACAGACGCCGTACAACTCGTCGAATATGCCACCCAAAACACATCTGGTGATTCCCACTATGGATATTGTCGAGAATACATTTATGAAGCCCTATATTGAGGTCAAAGATTCCACAATTATAAAGAAATTTGCACCGCGACAGTTTGTTTTATATGGATCTCCACTTATCAATCCACAGTCTAATGTCGAAATAGCAGGACAAGCAGAGGGAGGAATTAAAATAGGTCTTTTTGATATTAATAACATCGATTTTACGGTTCGTTCTGAATTGTCATGGTTCATGAAGACTATACATCACGAATTTGTGCATATTCTTAATCAAAAAGTTCCTTTTACGGACGAGTTTCAACAGATAACCAAATCATCCTATACCGGAAGTTTTAACGTATATACAGTAGATGATGCTTTGCAACGAGGTTTTATTTCTCCCTATTCTATGGGGGCACCCATGGAGGATTTTGCAGAGCTTACTTCTTATTACTTGACCATGAGTAGAGCTGATTTCCAGTCTATGCTTGATAGAGGTGGAGCAGAGGGAAGGCGGCTTTTAGAAGCTAAGTTGCAAATAATCGAGGCGTATTACCGTGAGAATTTCAGTATAGACCTCCATGAGTTACAAGAAAAGAGTTTTTCATCCATTGTTAAAGAGACATCAAAATGAGACTACATATCTTCACAGGCTTATTAAGCTTGTTTATATTGACAGCCTGCAATGGCGATAAAAAGGATTTGGAAACTTACGAGCCGGAGGCTACGGAAGTGAATCAAGCTGAAATTGATGGGTTAACGAAAACGTTAATGGAAGGAGGAGATAAAGGGTGGGACGCACAGATCAGAACAACCTCAGGACAGGTGTTTGTTTTTAACTTCAAATTCGAAGCCGATGGGAAAGTTGCTATGCACTGTGATTGCAATATGGATCAGATTCTTGCCGCTGGGAATAGTGACTATAGCATTGGTGCGTATGACGAAGGGACCGTATTGAATTTTACAAGTTATAGTTACCTCCACCAATTGGTCGACCCTCGGCCTGAAATAATGGGGGGAGACCCAGGAAAGGGGCTCGGCTCGGATATCGAGTTTAAATTAAAGAGTCAGACTAATGATGAGATCCTGCTGACAGGAGTCAAGAACAAAACGACATTGAGGCTTGTTAAGGCAAAAATATCATTCGAACAACAGTTTGAGAAAGAAATCGAGGACTATAAGGAAATTTTAAAGCTACCATCTTATGTGAATGATGGTATTATTCACCTCAATAGAACTGCCGATGGAAGTCGGTTGTATCGTTTCAGAATGAATGCTGAAGAAGGTACTGTTCAGATCATGACCTATCCAGCTAATGCCAAGGGAGCGCCTACGATACAGAGTCCACGTACCAAACCGGAAAACGGTGAACTGTTGTTTGCAGCGCCTGTATATCTGGGGGGGGATGAGTTGGGAGGACTGAGGTATAATAAAGAAACAGAGATGGTAGAGTATCTGAAGAACAATACTTGGACAGTGGTCGGCGGTGTAGATGTTTCAGAAATTGTAGGTGATATGGGAGATGGAAAGGTATATAGGATTAGTCGACCTGCAAATAGTCCCGAGCTTGATGTTAGTAATGATTTTTTAACACTGCTTAATCAAGTTAAAACTGGTTTAAAGGATGAAGGTTTTATTTATCGTGATATGCGTTTAGAGTTTATATATAAGGGTATTACTATTATGCTTACCAATACGGAAGGTAAATATCTGAGAATGTCATGTGACTACAGCAGTGCTGGTGACAACTTTCAGATAACCCAAGTTGGGGTTGATTTGGGTGATACAGAAGGACAACGAAGTCAGCTCAATCCATTGGCTGATTATATTCGAGGTGCTAATTTCAAATTGAAATGGGGCCATATTGAAGGGGAAGATAGATTGATACCTGTATTCTATGATATCAATAATACAAACTTTGCTATTTATAGCCATCTATAAGATGTAGGAATACTCAGTTAATAAAAACAGAAGTAAAATGAGAATATTATATATAGTAGCATTGTCAATGATGTTATTGATGGGCTGCCAAAAAAACACTACGGAACCTATTCTAGGGCAATTGGACATTCGCTTAAAGGAGTCTTTGGATAATTATAGAAAGATATTGAGTTCCAATACGGAAGGAGGCTGGACCGGTACGCTACAAACAGGTACAGGTGATGAGTTTGAATTCAACTTTGTTTTCGACGCAGAAGGTAAGGTGAATATGGCATCGGATATGTCTGTGGCCTCCATGTCGGAGCGACAGTTGAGTACCTACGCATTGCAAGCTATACAGGTGCCTTCTCTGACATTCGATACCCATAATTATATTCATGAGCTAGCCGATCCTCGACCTGAGGCGATGGGAGGCGACCGTGGGCATGGGTTGTATGCCGATTTTGAATTTGAGATCTTAAAGTATGAGAAAGATACCTTGTATCTGAGGGGTATTAAGTACAAAAATGATTTCAAAATTGTAAAAGCTACTGAAGATTATATCGAGAAGTTTAAAGGACCAATAGAAAAATATAACAAAACCAGAGCGCTTTTGGCACAGTACAAAACCTATCCTTTTAAACTGGGTAACGGTAGACTGGGCGATTTTAAAATGTTTGAAGGGGATTTTGAGCTCTATGTTCTAATGTATAATAAAAATAATAAAGGAACCCCCGGGTGGATTACTGTTCCTTACGAAATTGATGAGCAGGGCTTGCATTTTGATGAGGTCACTATAGGTGGGACAAAACTGCAGGACCTGTTGCTAGATGCAGGGAAAACAGAGTTGTTGACCAAAATGAACGGACAGGAAACAAGTACGAATACCACAAATCCAAGAGACTTCATTGGTGTCAATACCGAAGGCAAGCTTTGGCGCTTCTTCGATATGCTTACTTATCTGGACCAAGACGGCAATGAAAATAACGGTTTCGCACAAATGATGAAAGGTGTAAAAGCTGATCTCAAAAGTAAAGGCGTTGAGTTTGATTACGCGTATATAGACTTATACAATTTAAGTGGTACTAATTATCTTTACTTCTATTTGGATATGTATCAGAATGGTACGTATAGAAGAGCTACCTGGCAGTACAAGATTCAGATGACCTCTACTGGTTTTAACATTGTTGATAA
The DNA here is from genome assembly GCF_000416985.1 of Sphingobacterium paucimobilis HER1398. Lineage (GTDB taxonomy): Bacteria > Bacteroidota > Bacteroidia > Sphingobacteriales > Sphingobacteriaceae > Sphingobacterium > Sphingobacterium paucimobilis. The sequence continues at coordinate 585,287 of NZ_ATDL01000015.1, read as the reverse complement.
TGGTAGTATCACATTAGGGATTGGTGCAGACGGAAATCTGTTGGCACCTATAACGGCCTATTTCAATAAGAAGAACTTTACATTCGTATGGAATCCTGGGTACCCTTCCTCATTCTTGTCGGCAGGGTTTGCGCCGGTCAGTTCTCCCAATGATATTGGTTTTGGAGGGATGAGTACGCTCGACTAAGCAGATGTTTTATTTCTGTTTTTAGGACTCTTAAGAGAATGAATAAGGGGTTATACAAGTAAAATTGTATAGCCCCTTTTTAGTTTTCTTTGAAAGAGTTTGTTCTAACAGTCTTGATCACTTCGTATATAGAAAATAAGATGTCTAAGGTAATCCCAGCTGTTATATAAAAAACGCCTGAAGCTCCCCGCTTCAGGCGTTCCTAACTAACCAATTATTAACCTAAATTATGAATACCCAAAGTTAAGGATACAGATGCTTCTGAAGTGTTAAAAACTTGTTAAGGAATTGTATATAACATGATTGTGACATATAGCGCTAGTAAAGCCGAGCAGCGCATTACACATTAAGAATGTTAGTTATCAGCCTATTCAGGAGGTCATCGTTGTGAAAGCCAATAAGACGGTTGTGATACCTGTAGATTTGTCAAAGTAGGGGAATTGGTATGATTTGTAAGTCACAGCTGCTAGCTCCGTAGATTTTTGTACAAGACTTGCAGGGCGGATTGAGCTGGGAAAGGAAACACAGACAGCTCCGTTAATCGGATGAGCTTGGACATAAAAAAAAACGCCTGAAGCGGGGAGCTACAGGCGTTCTTAACTAACCAATTATTAACCTAAATTATGAATACCCAAAGTTAAGAGTATAGACGCTTCTAAAGTGTTAAATACTTGTTAATGTTATTTGAGTAATGGTATTGTGACAAGGCTGTCGTGCGTACAGTAAAAATATAAACCACGGCGACCTGGACTATGCTGTATTGTTTTTTCTGTATCATTTGACTAATCCAGTTTAGGCCTATGTTTGTACTGTGTTTATTAAACCCCGTACAACTATGGTTAAAGCTATTTTTTTTGATGTAGACGGTACTTTATTACGATTTAATGAAGAGACTATTCCCGATTCCATACTGGAAAGTCTCCATTGTTTAAAAAGCAATGGAATAAAGGTATTTGTCGCATCAGGGCGATCTTATGCCCAGATTAAGCGTGTCACAGACTTCCCATTTGATGGATTTGTTGCCTCCAATGGAGCCTTAGGTATCGATGCTCATGGAAAGGTTCTTTATAAATCATCCATACCTTATATAGACCTGTTTAATCTGGTACAATACCTAGAGTCCAGACCTTCGGCTTTTTGTATTTCCTATATGACCGAAGAAGGTGTTTTTGCCAATGATATCAACGAATTACTGGAGCATCATTATTCACTTATCCATATCCCTCTTCCTGAGAAACGGCCACTATTGGAATTGTTGCGTTCCAAAGTATTTCAGCTGACTGCCTATATCACCCCTGAACAGGAAAAGACAATCATCGATAATATTATGGTCAATTGTGTAGCGACGAGGTGGCATGATGACTTTGCAGATATCAATAATCAGCGCTACAACAAAGCGACCGGAGTCGCCTTTTGGTTGCGTTATTACGGAATTGGAAAACGTGATACGATGGCTTTTGGAGACGGTGGCAATGATATCGAAATGCTCAAATATGTAAAGTATGGAGTGGCGATGGGGAATGCCCGTCAGGAGGTAAAGGATATCGCTTACCATGTGACCGCTGAGGTAGAAGAAGCAGGAGTCGTACAGGCTTTAAAGTATTTTAACCTGTTACAGGAAGAAGATGGATTGATTACATTATAACTAATAACGTCATGAAAAGAGAGAGATACGAGAATAGCAGACGGCTTTTTTGGAAAGCAGAAAGGCTTATACCGGGAGGAGTTAATTCTCCTGTGAGAGCATTTAACAGCGTAGGAGGGAATCCTGTTTTTGTAAAAAAAGGAAAAGGAGCCTATTTGTACGATGTCGATGATAATATCTATATCGATTATGTGAATTCATGGGGAGCTTTATTGTTCGGACATGCCTTTTTTTCGGTGGTAGATTCGATTCAGCAGCAAGCACTTTTGGGGACTTCGTATGGTATCCCAACAGAGGCAGAGATTGAATTGGCACAGCTATTTGTCGATGCGGTCCCTCATGTCGAGAAAGTTCGCTTCGTCAATTCCGGGACAGAAGCGACGATGAGCGCTGTCCGACTTGCGCGTGGATTTACGGGGAGGAACAAGATCATCAAATTTATTGGCTGTTATCACGGCCATGCCGATTCCTTCTTGGTAGCAGGAGGCAGTGGCTTATCAACATTGGGGATTCCTGATTCGGCAGGAGTACCACAAGGGGCAATAGCCGATACTTTGTTGGCCGATTTCAATTCACTAGATAGTGTAGCGCTGTTATTTGAGCAGTTTCCCGAAAGTATTGCTGCGGTGATTGTCGAACCAGTAGCAGGAAATATGGGCTGTGTGGCTCCAGTCTCGGGATTTTTGGAAGGCTTGCGTAAACTGTGTTCGCAGTATCAGACATTATTGATTTTTGATGAGGTAATGACGGGGTTTCGTTTGGCACGTGGAGGAGCACAGGAGTATTTTCAGGTAGAGGCGGACTTGGTGACCTTTGGAAAGATCGTCGGTGGTGGATTGCCGGTCGGGGCATTTGCAGGTAAAAAATACATTATGGATCAGTTGGCACCTTTGGGGCCTGTCTATCAGGCGGGAACTCTTTCGGGCAATCCTTTAGCGATGTCCGCAGGAATACAGATGCTGAAACGGATAAATAGGGATGAAGCGTTGTATCGGCGGATGGAACATAAGACGGCCTATTTGGAGGAGGAATTGAAATCCTTGTTTGAGGAGTTTAAGGTTCCCGTTTGTATCAATAGAGTAGGTTCAATGATTTCCTTGTTTTTTGATAGTGATGCGGTGACGGATTATGCTTCTGCCCAATGTGCGGACGCTGGGACATTCCGTGCATTTTTTCAGGGTATGCTGGAGCAGGGAGTTTATCTTCCTCCTTCTCCTTTCGAATCTTGGTTTTTGTCTGACGCGCTTACTCAGGAAGATCTTGATCATACGGTTGAAGCTGCCCGTACGGTGTTATCAGGTATGGTGAAAAATAAAGTAATAGAAGAATCATCTATAGGCTGGACCAGCTGATTTTGGCTGATCTGTCATGGGAAAGCTATTCGGATATGGCGTATCTTTGAGTATCAAAAGATGATCTACTAAAGTGAAGATCTTAAGGTCAGGTGACTGATTGGAAGGTAAAGGTTTGCAAGACCTTTTATAATGGTTCGAATCCATTCCTGACCTCTTCTTTTTCAAAAGCCATATTTTCCCAAACCAGATCGGTACGAATTGTATTCTTTAAATCGATTAATTATTTCTTATGGCATTTTCAAGATTTTATAGTTTATTTTTTTGTTGTTTACTGTTGTACACCCCACAGGTTTCCAAAGCACATGTCATGCTCCCTACCTCTTTTTCATTCTATGATATGGATTGGATAACCTGTCTTGGGGTTACGTTGGTTTTGTTTTTATTGATCGTGGTGACTTTATTATATAAGTATATCGATCGGTATTGGCATGTGGTACGACGACGCACCGAGCGGGAGGGTGATTTTCATGCAGAGTTGGACGAGTTGTTCTCTGCTATGAATGCCGAGCAAATGAACCGAGTGTGGACGGTAGTCAAGCGATTGGCTCAGCATAAAAAGATAGGAGTCGTTCTTTTCTTTCTGTTTGGTGCGGTACTACAGGCTAGGGCACAATTCTACGAGAAAGTAGAGGACCTGGATTTGCTGAGTCAAGGCGGTGTCCTGGTGACCATGGTTCTGGTAGGTATTCCGCTGGTTGTTGCTATTATCCTATTGATTGTACAGATAAGGAAACAAGTGCATAAGTCTGTTCGTATGGGGACAAAGAAAGATGCAGAAGATCTTGCGACCTATATGCAGCAACAGGATGATGTAGATGCTGCTGTTTTTGAAAAGCGGATGGGGGCACTTCAATATAGACTTTCGGATCAGGAATTGAGTGGTGCGGCTGCGGTATCTGATGAAAAAGGACTGTTACAGGCCCGAGATCTGGATAACCTACCGTTCGTGGCAAAAAAGCGAAAAGCACTTCCCCGACCTAAAATAGATGCTTCAAGTTCCAAATTGATACAATGGTTTATCGGTACGGCTACATTCTGGCTGTTATTTGGTACGACCGTCGGCGAATATTTAGGTATCAAATTTATTGCGCCCGACGCCGAAGCGATCAGCTGGCTCAGCTTCGGGCGACTACGCCCGGTCCACACCAATGCTGTTTTCTGGGGCTGGTCATCCTTAGGGATGATCGGGTTGGGCTATTATATTGTTGCCAAGGTGAGTAATGTACCGTTGCAGAAAGTCAATTGGGGGTGGTACTCTTTGATATTGATCAATGCCTGCGTATTATTCGGGAGCGTCAGTCTGATGGCCGGAATAAACAATGGCGGCGGTGAGTACCGCGAGTATATCTGGCCCATTATGCTGCTGTTTGCCTTGGGACTGGCGTTTACCTTAGGTAGCTACCTCAAAACAATAGCGAAAAGAAAAACCAAAGAGATTTATATCTCCAACTGGTATATTGTATCGGCTGTATTGTTCATTTCTATCGTTGCTGTAGTGGGCTATCTTCCTTCTTATCAGGATGGATTGGGGGAGACTATTATTCAGGGATATTATATGCATCAGGCGGTAGGGATGTGGTTTATGCTGTTTACCTTGGGGATTGTCTATTATTTTCTGCCCCAACAGCTCAATCGTCCTATTTACTCCTACAGTCTGGGTATACTGGCGTTCTGGACACAGATTCTGTTCTATACGCTTATTGGTACACACCATTTTGTTTTCAGTGCTATTCCTTGGTGGCTACAAACTGTTGCTATTGTGGCCAGTGCTGGGATGGTAATCCCTGTGGCGGCAGGTACGACCAATTTTATCATGACTTTCCGTGGTGCCTGGCACAAAGTGAGAGATAGTTATTCTCTTCCCTTTTTTGTAGTAGGTATTGTTTTTTACTTTACCGGATCGATGCAGGGCACAGCTGAAGCTTTTCGGTATACCAACTTACTTTGGCATTTTACTGATTTTACCGTAGCGCATTCCCATATGACGATGTATGGTATCATTGCCTTTTTGCTGTGGGGTAGTATTTATGCCTTATTGCCCCGCCTCACTGGGAAGGAATCGAGCCAGGCAGCTATAGGTGCTCATTTTTGGTTAGCCTTGATCGGACTTATGATCTATTCGGTGTCTCTGATGTACGGTGGGACATTGCGTGGTCTGGCATGGATGGAGAATGTACCATTTATTGATAGTGTGACGTTGATGATGCCCTACTGGTTGTGGCGCGCAATAGGGGGTACGTTGATGTGGATATCGCATATCGTATTTGCGTATAATGTGTTCCAGATGATGGCTGTAAGTAAAGAGGGTGAGTCACTTGTAGAACAGGTTGTAGCGCATTTGGAGATGAAAAATATCGAAAATAAATAAGAGAGGAAGCTGAAATGGAAATTTTTAATAATCATAAAAAGCTATTTACAACGGCTACGGTTTTATTTCTGTTGTTGACTGTTGTTATCGCTATTGTACCTGCTTTTGATAATCAGATGAATAACGGTCCTCTGCCGGATGCGCAGCCCCTGAGCGAAAATGCAAGAAAAGGTAGAGATCTGTATATATCTAATGGCTGTGTAGCTTGCCATAGTCAGCAGGTACGTAATGTGCATATGGACAAAGTGTGGGGCAATAGACCATCCATAGCTGCTGATTATGCATTGAGCACGCGTGTGGATACCTGGCGAAATACAGCAACATTGATGGGGACTGAACGAACAGGACCTGACCTGACGGATGTAGGAAATAGGCAACCTAGTCTGGATTGGCATCTCCTCCATTTATATAATCCGCGTCTGGTTGTTAAGGAGTCTATTATGCCGGCTTACCCATGGTTGTTTACATCTAAAGAGGTTTTGGAAGAAGGGGATGTTGCGGTAAATGTACCGCTGGCTATGCGCAAAGGAAATCAAAGGGTAGTGGCCACCCAAGAAGCGCTATATCTTGTTGCTTACCTGCAGGAGTTGAAGCAAGCTCCGCTTCCTGAAGCTACAACTACGCCATCTTTTCTTTATAAGCCGGAAGAGAAATCCGGGGAAACCGTATCAAAAATGGATGATGGACTATTGGATGGACAGACATTGTATGCTGCCAATTGCCAATCCTGTCACCAGGCTTCGGGCGAAGGGTTGGCGGGGGCATTTCCTCCGCTGAAAAACAGTAAAATCGTGCTTAGCAATGACCTCAAGCTGTATGTGGATATTATCATGAACGGTTATGATTCTAGACCTGAATATAGTGCAATGCCTGCCGTAGGGAATAATATGGGCTGGACGGAAAAGGAAGTAACTGCGATTATAAACTATGAGCGTAACAGTTGGGGCAATAAAGCGCCCAAGGTGAGCGAAGAAGAGGTTAAAGAAGTGATGGAGTATTTAAAAACACAAATGAAGTAATGGAAAAGCTAAAAAGTATACTGCTTATTGCGTTTTTCGTAATACAGCAATCGGTATGGGCTTGCCCGGTCTGTGATCGGCATCAGCCCAAGATATTAAGGGGTGTGGTGCATGGATCTGGGCCAGACAGCCAATTTGACTATTGGATTATAGGGGCTGTAGCCTTGATGGTGCTGGCTACACTTTTTTTCTCCATTAAATGGCTGATTCGGCCTATGGAGAAGGAAGATACACATATCAAGCGGATGATAATCAATGAAGTGGAAGTTTAACGTATACGGTAATGGAAGCGAAGAGCAAAATATACATATTTATGGACGAGGAGGTGCGTCCACTGGCTGTAGTGACTGCACCTATTCATATCGAGATCGATACCCGAAAGCTCGTTGATGGTAAGCATATCTTAAAGTTAGTCAGTAAAGACCCTTCCGGTAAGGAAGGAATACGGACTATTCCTTTTGAGGTGCGTAATGGTCCGGCAATAGCCGTGGAGGGGATTCAGGAGGATGCTGTGGTCGATGGGGTAGTTCCCATTATGATCAATGCGTATGGTAAAGGAGATCAGACGTCTTTTCTGATATCGGGCAGCGAGACTCCGCAGACGATTCCCTTTTGGGTGTGGATTTTACTTATTTGCTTTATTGCCTGGTCGTTGTATTATTTGGTTCGCTATATGAATCTCCCTGTCGTGGATATGTAGGAAGGTCACTGGATCAGTAGCTATTGCGTATTCTGTACCAGCAATACCATCCATTGGAAGCTTACTTTTGCGGAAAATAATAACGACACTCTGTATTTAACTTAAAACTTTTACGCATGATGGAATTAGACAACTTTATTTTTGATCTTATCGCACAAGAGCAGGACAGACAGATGAAAGATCTGGAACTCATTGCTTCAGAGAACTATGTAAGCCCGCAGGTGATGCAGGTGACAGGTTCTGTATTAACCAATAAGTATGCTGAGGGCTATCCGGGTAGGAGGTATTATGCCGGTTGTGAGGTTGTGGATCAGGTAGAACAGGCCGCTATAGACCGCATAAAAGAGGTATTCAATGCCAGTTACGCCAATGTGCAACCACATTCCGGCTCGCAGGCCAACGCAGCTGTATTGTCGGCCTGTCTTAAGCCGGGCGATAAGATACTTGGATTTGATCTGGTGCAGGGTGGGCACCTCACGCATGGAGCCTCGGTCAATTTTTCAGGCAAGTTATACAAAACCAGTTTCTACGGCGTCGATAAAGAAACTGGTTTTTTAAATTATGACCAGATTCAAGAGATTGCCTTGCGGGAGCGTCCGAATCTGATTATTGCAGGAGCAACGGCTTATTCCCGCGATATCGATTACCAGCGGTTTAGGGCCATAGCGGATAGTGTAGGTGCTTTATTGTTGGCTGATATTGCGCATCCAGCAGGACTTATTGCTAAGGGGTTGCTGTCTGATCCAATCCCGCATTGTCATGTGGTGACAAGTACAACTCATAAAACTTTACGTGGGCCGCGTGGAGGAATAATATTGATGGGGGCTGATTTTGAGAATCCCTTTGGGCTCCAAGATAATAAAGGGAATATACGCATGATGTCGTCACTGTTAGACGCTTCTGTTTTTCCTGGAAATCAAGGCGGACCATTGATGCATATCATAGCTGCTAAAGCGGTTGCTTTCGGCGAAATACTTACAGCAGAATATGATAGCTATATCCGTCAGGTACAACGGAATGCCAAAGCTTTTGAAAATGCCCTTCGCACCCATAATTTTGATATGGTATCCGGTGGTACAGACAATCATTTGCTACTGATTGATCTTTCCAGTTGGTCTATATCCGGACGAGAAGCCGAATTAGTTCTGAATAACGCGGGTATTACTTTGAATAAGAATATGATTCCATTTGATACGAAATCAGCGTTGCAGACTTCTGGGATCCGGGTTGGAACACCAGCGATTACGACACGTGGATTGCTCGAAAAGGATATGGAGACCATTGTCGATTTGATGGGGGATGCATTGCGTAGCAAAGACGATGCAAACAAGCTGAAGGGGATCAAAGAGAAGGTGAGTAGCTGGATGATGGACTATCCTTTGTATTAATTATAGCGTTTATCGTCATTACGAATGAAATGAAGCAATCTCATTGTTGATAAGGGATTGCTTCGCTTCATGTTATTTCGCTCGCAAAGACAGATTACCTACGGTGAACTCGCAAGCTCGGTTTGTAAACTATCTCGTCATACCGAGCGTAGTCGAGGTATCTAGAAGCCATATAATTAACCATATGCAGTTGATAGACCCATTCGACTCCACTGCATTCCGCTCAGGGTGACGTTGACTGTCATTAAAACTCCCATGTATTTGTTGAAAAACTTACCTCTCGCAATGACGCAATCTAAAGAAATCTGTCTTACTTGGCCAATCTTGCCTTTGCCAATATATCCGCAAGTGCTATGATTCCCTCTTTTATCTGTTCTTCGGATACAGAACCATAGCCTAATCGAAGTCCTTCATATCCCGTATGTTCGTAATAGTTAGAAGGATGTAAGATGGATATTGATTTTTCTGTTAATCTGTCAAACACCATAGTCCAGTTGACGGGGTATTGGGGACATATCCAAAACGCAAGTCCGCCCTGAGGTATATGGTAACTGACCTGTGTGGCGAGGTGCTCATCCAACATTTTCACCATAAAGCTTTGTCTGGATTGGTAATGAAGAGTCGCTTTTCGTATATGGCGTTTTATGGTTCCGTCTTTTATGAGCTCGAGCACAGCCTGTTCCATGATACTATCGCCTTGAATATCTATGATACGACGTAGATCAATAATGCTGTCCAGCAGTTTTTGGTTTTTGGTGGCGAGATAACCTATCCGAAGGGCAGGTGCAACGACCTTACTTAAGGTGCCTATATAGACTACATTTTCCAATTCGGAGAATGCCGAAATGGGTTGTAGTGGACGATAACCAAAATGAAATTCATAGTCATAATCATCCTCGATAATGGTAAATTGATATTGATTGGAGAGGCTGACCAGTTCCAACCTGCGTTGTAAACTCAGTGTCACTGTAGTCGGGTATTGCCGATGTGGAGTGAGGTATATTGCCTTTATTTTGGGGTTTGAAGCGAGATGCGGTAGGATATCTTCAACGACAATTCCATCCGAATCGACAGGAATATAAATTAGATTCGCTCCCGCTTTTTCAAATGTTTTCCAGGCTGAACTATAGCCTGGTGATTCGACGATTACATAATCTCCCGGTCGTAAAAGACACTGTGACACCAGGTACATGGCCATTTGGCTTCCTCGCGTGATGCAGAGCTGATTTTCATGCAATTGCATGTTTCGCTCTTGGTTTAACATGCTTGCGATGGCTTTTCTAAAGTCCAGGTTACCGTTAGTTTCTGAATATCCCATCATCTTCCAACGGGCGTTTCGTTTGAAAATCTGTCGGTAGGCCCGTCCAAGTTGATCTACAGGCGCGATTTTGCTGTCCGGATGGCCATCATCAAAAGGAATGTGCACAGGGAGCTGTGGTTCAGGTGCAATGCCGCTTTCCGCTTGTAGGGATTTTGATTTTGAAGAAATTGGGAGATTGTGCGAGACAAAGGTTCCCCTTCTTTCCTGGCTGGTTAGCCATTCCTCATTGAGCAATACCTGAATAGCCTCAATAACCGTGTTTCTGTTGACTTGTAGGCTGTTAGCCAGTGTTCGGCTTCCCGGAAGGGCGGTGCCTTTAGGGAGGCGACCTGATTTGATACTTTCGATTATAATATCCGCTATCTGCAAATAGATTGGTTTTGTAGCGGATTTGTCTATTTCTATATCAAGTGTCCAGGGTCTTAACATGTCGTGTCAGATTTAAATTGTTTGCTGGTCCAAAGATACGATTGTTTACAGATGTTTTCTATACCAGATGGTCCGCTGTTGGTCTTCTTGTTTTTGTAATGCGCTTGTACATAGCATCTTATCATTTTTGAGTTGTTTTTGGTCTGTGGCTTTAAAGTAAAACTGGACTGGTTGGATTATCGAATTTAGACGGAATTTCGTCTTTCCAAAAGATGATCGTCAGATCTCTAGTTATAGTTTTAAATTTTAGCATTGTATGAACCCATTTGCCGTATTTCAGAAGTCCAATATTCATATTGTAAGCGCTCAAGGTAGCTATGTGTATGATGAAGAAGGACGAGCTTATTTGGATATGTATGGTGGACATGCCGTTATTTCTATTGGTCACGGTCATCCACGCTATGTCAACGCTGTGCGACAGCAATTGGATCGTATCGCTTTCTATTCCAATGCTGTCGAGAATAAATTGCAGGACCAGTTGGCGCTGGAGTTGGGGAAGCAGTCCGGCTACCCGGAGTACAGCGTGTTCTTTTCCAATTCGGGGGCTGAGGCCAATGAAAATGCCATTAAGCTGGCTTCCTTTCATACTGGACGCAGTAAGGTCCTGGCGATGTCCAATGCCTTTCATGGACGTACATCTGCGACAGTTGCAGCGACTGATATTGGCTCCATGCGTGCTCCGATCAATGAAAATTTCAACTTTGTTTTTACGCCCTTCAACGATATTTCGAGCCTTAGAAAGCAATTGGAGACGGAGGTTTTTTGTGCTGTTATTATCGAAGGAATACAGGGTGTAGGTGGTATACATGTGGCAGATGATCTATTTTTAAATCAAGTACGGTCAGCTTGCGATGACACGGGGACGCTACTTATATTGGATGAAATACAGTCTGGATATGGGCGTTCAGGCCGTTTTTTTAGTCATCAATATGCGGGTATAAAACCTGATTTGATTACGGTGGCAAAAGGAATTGCGAATGGATTTCCTATGGCCGCAACCTTGATATCTCCTTCTTTTAAACCCGTTATGGGGCAATTGGGGACGACTTTTGGTGGTAATCATCTGGCTTGTGCAGCAGCTATGGCCGTATTGGAGGTCATGAAAGACGAGGAGTTGCTCCATAATACGGCTGTGGTAGGGGATTTTCTGCAGGAGGCACTGAAAAAAATACCTGGAGTGGAGGATGTCCGCGGTCGGGGATTGATGATTGGGGTGGAGTTTGAAAAAGATATAACAGCGTTGAGAAAGAGCCTCTTGTATCAAGAGGGCGTGTTTACAGGGTATGCCGGAAACTATACGCTACGGTTGTTGCCAGCCCTGACTTTTAGCCTGGAACAGGCGCAGGTATTTCTAGAAAAACTAAAAAGAGCATTAAAAAATGAAGGATAAAGACGCTAAAATAGTGAGTGTACAGAGCCTGGTTTCTACGGGTTATGTGGGAAATAATATGGCTATGTTTGCTGCACAATTGCACGCATCGGATGTCTGTATGCTTCCTACTGTCCTGTTGTCCTCGGCTACCGATAACCCCGATTACAGGGGGGATGTGATCGCAGCTGAACTCTTTTCGGAGCTCGTAATAGGGATGGATTTGGGGTTGGATAAGACCATATCCCATTATTTTATAACCGGTTATATCTCTGCTGTAGCCCTTGTTGATACTACTGCTGTATGGATTTCTTCCTGCAAGGATAGCGGGTGTGTAGCCTATTATATCTATGATCCGGTCTTTGGTGATTTCCGTACTTCAGGGCTGTACCTGTCCGAAGATGCGGTTGCTCACTCCCTAAAAATGCTGCTTCCTCTATGCGATATTATGACCCCAAACCACTTCGAAATGGAGTATATATTAAGGGGTAAATTTGAAACTCAAGAAGAATTAAGTGAATTATTGACGCATTTTCCGCTGCTAAAAGACAAGAAAATCATCATTACAGGAGCCCATTTACGGGATACACCGGAGGGATATTTGGAGAATTTGTTGGTTATTGATGGGCATATTGAACGGTTTATGGCCGCCCGTATACCTATAGAAGCGGTGGGAACAGGTGATCTTTTTACCGCGTTGGTGACCGTAGAATTGAAAAATGGACGGTCAATATCGGAGTCTATAAACTATACGACGGAGTTTATTTCGGCAGTTTTGAGTCGGGTAAATGCGCGTGATTCGACCGAAATAAGAGCGGAAGATCTGCTGTATGCAAAGGAGAAAATGAATGTTTTACAAATTTATAAAGGAGGAAAAATAGATGAAAATTCATAAGGAAGGAAGCGCTTCCATAGGGATAGCGATAGGTATTTATGTACTGTTAAATCTACTGTCATTTTATTTTTTTTATGGGATTTCACCTCTTATCAGTTGGTCGATTTTGCTGTTGATCACCGTTCCACTAGGGCTCGTTATTTACTTTTTTAGGATCCCTTTTCGGGACCACACAGGTAGTGATGAATGGGTAATTGCACCTTGCGATGGCAGGGTGGTAGCGATCGAAGAGGTGGAGTGTGATGAGTATTTTGAAGGTAGGAGAGTCCAGGTTTCTATCTTTATGAGTGTGCTGAATGTGCATGTCAACCGGTACCCCATAGGAGGGAAAGTGATTTATAGAAAGTATCATCCGGGTAAATATCTCTTCGCTTGGCACCCCAAATCGTCTACCGAAAATGAACGCTATTCGACGGTTCTACAACATAAAAATGGGCAGCTTATTTTGGCCAAACAGATTGCAGGAGCTTTAGCAAAGCGCATCGTGAATTACAGCGAAGAAGGGATGGAAGTGAAGCAAAATGAAGAGCTGGGGTTTATCAAATTTGGGTCTCGAATGGATGTATTGTTACCATTGGGTACAGAGGTGTTGGTGAAGCTTGGAGATAAACCTAAGGGAGGAGTTACACCTATCGCTAAGTGGTGAAAACTATATTTACTTTTTTGTTTATGTAGTTTATGATATATACTTGATTATAATATTTTTAAATTTTTATTTATTGTTTTATTAACAAATTTTCAATGCATTAGGAGCGTTTTAAGCCATTTACGCTGTGTTTTTCTGTATTGACTTTGTTTTATATGTAAAGTTTTACTTCTTTTGTTTTTGTTTAAAGTATTATATATTAAAGGTTAGTATTTTTCAATTATGAAATTCGTAATTGTATTTTGAGCTTATTTTGAGATGCGGTTTTACGAAAAACACTCCAGGTGAGTGCTTACTCTCTTTTTGACTTTATGAACTGTGTTTCGACAAGAAATGCAGTTCTTGGATAGTTAGAAATCGAGTGTAATTTTAATGCTTTTTTTTGACTTTTTCCGAAGAGATTATAGGGGGATACATAGTAGATTTTCTTTCTAGGCAGTACATCATTCCGATTCGTGGAAAGGTATATGGACTGCCTAGATGCAAGCAGGTCGTTAGATGTCTCCACTATGATCCCCGATATATCGGGACGCAGCGAGATGACGGCAAAATTATCAAATAAACAGAAACTGTTTTTTTGTCATGTACCCTTGTATGGAGTACGGATTTTTAGAAATACGGAAAATTGTCAAGCGTTGGTTTTTCAAAAATGAAAACGGAAAAGCTGAGGGTGGAAGTACAAGGTTGCGTCTGATATGGGGAAAAGAAAAAAGGTTTTCAAACGGGGAGAATGAAAACCTTTTGTAACCAATTATAAACCTAAATTATGATACCACAAAGATAGTGTATGTATTACACATTTGCAAGTCTTTTTTAATTTTTTTTAATAATATGTTTTTACGGATCACTTAAAATCTCTTGATGGGAATAGCTCTCCTTGGATTCCACTTGTGCTAATTTTGTCTGTAGCTTTTTTTTCGTAGGTCGAAGTTGATTTCTGTATGGAGCCTATGTCGCGGCTTCGGGTTTTTATCGCTAAGAGATGATTCATGTTGTGACAGGATTCTACGACGACATGGATGACCTCGCCTTCGATCTGAAGTTTGCCGGTGACGAGTAGCAGTTGGGATTGTAAGATGACTTTGCGATAGGTCTCAAAAATCTTTGCCCATACCACGAGGTTTGAAAAACCGGTCTCGTCCTCGATCGTTATGAAGAGGACGCCTTTGGAGGTGCCCGGTCTTTGGCGAACCGTAATCAGTCCGCAGACTTTTATCCACATGCCATCACGCATGTCGCTGAGTTTGGCAGAAGGGGTGACATGGAGAGCGTCCAGATTTTTTCGGGCAAAGCTGACCGGGTGTGCCTTGAGCGAAAGTGTGGTGCTCGCATAGTCGGCCATGACATGTTCGATCGGTGACAGGGGTGGTAGTGTTACTTCGGTTTCGAAAGTGCTGTTCGAGGCTTGTCCGGTAAACGCACCCGTCGGATGGTCTGCCAAAGCTGCGACCTCCCAAAGTGCTTGCCTTCGGTCTAGACCTATGGAACGAAAAGCATCGGCATCGCTGAGCTTTTCCAGCGCACTTAAAGTGACGCCGGCTTCGAATACCGAATTGACCGATTTATAAGCCTTCTGACGGCCTTTTATTAAAAGATGAGCATCTGCCTCATCTAAACCTTTTACTTGTCTTAGACCGAGCCTTAATGCGTGATACGACCCCGATAGCTCTTCCAGTGTGTTGTCCCATTCGGAATGGTTGATATCTACAGGTCTGACCTGCACCCCATGCTTACGTGCATCGATGATAATCTGAGCCGGAGAATAGAAGCCCATGGGTTGGCTATTGAGCAAAGAGGCGGCGAACACATCAGGGTAGTGATACTTGATGTAGGAGGAAACATATACGAGCAGTGCAAAACTGGCGGCATGGCTTTCAGGGAAGCCATAACTTCCAAACCCTTCCAGTTGTCGGAAGACGCGTCTGGCAAATTCTTCTTCATAGCCATTATTGACCATTCCCTCCACGAGCATGCGTTCGTACTCGGCGACCTTGCCTTTGGATTTGAAGGTGGCCATACTGCGACGGAGCCCGTCGGCTTGGGCAGGTGTGAAGCCTGCGGCGACGATGGCGATCTCCATAGCCTGCTCTTGGAATAGGGGAACGCCTAAGGTTCGTTTCAGAATAGCTTCTAGTTCGGGCGAAGGATAGTCTTCTGCTTCTTCTTTATTTCTTCTTCTCAGGTAGGGATGTACCATGTCACCTTGGATCGGTCCTGGGCGTACAATGGCGACTTCGATAACCAGGTCATAAAAGTTTTCAGGTTTCAGTCGGGGCAACATGGACATCTGCGCACGGCTTTCAATCTGGAAGACTCCCAATGTGTCAGCGTGGCTGATCATTTCATACACGTCTTTATCTCCTTGGGGTATGTTGGCTAAGGTCATCTCTCGACCGTAATGCTGTTTGACCAGATCAAATCCTTTACGGATGCAGGTGAGCATGCCCAAGGCGAGTACATCTACTTTGAGGAATCCTAGGGCTTCGATGTCGTCCTTGTTCCACTCGATGTTGGTTCGGTCTTCCATCCGAGCATTCAGGATAGGGCAGAGTTCGGCCAGGTTGTTTTGGGTGATGACAAAACCGCCTGTGTGCTGCCCGAGTTGCCGGGGGAATCCGATGTAGGTTTCGGTGAGTTCGAGCACCTTTCGCAGGAATGGATCCTTTGCGCTGAATCCTTGTGAGGTCAGTTCCTGTCCGTTGAGCCATTCTTCCGTCAGTTCGTACTTGGACTTGGCCAGATGGTCTACAGCATCCACGGAGAGCCCCATGGCCTTACCGATATCCCGGATGGCCCCCTTCCAATGCACTTGGGTTACTGTGGCTACGATACCCGAGCGGTGGCGTCCGTATTTGTTGTAGATGTATTGCATGACTTCTTCCCGACGTTCGTGTTCAAAATCGACATCAATATCAGGTGGTTCGTCCCGTGCGTCCGACATAAATCGGGCAAATAAGAGATTAATGTTTTTGGGATTCACCGAAGTGATACCCAGGCAGTAACATACGGTCGAGTTGGCTGCGGATCCGCGTCCTTGGCATAGGATCTCCCGTTCGCGTGCAAAGCGTACCAGATCGTATACGGTCAGGAAGTATGAGGCGTAATTCTTTCGGGCTATGAACTCGAGTTCCATCTCTATCGTTGCTTTGATCTTTTCGGGTATATCCCCGTCGAATTGTTGGTCAGCACCTTTCCAGGTTTGATACACCAGTTCTTCCTGTGGTGTTCTCCCTTCGGTGGTAATCTCTTGCGGATAGACATATTTCAGTTCGTCCAATGAAAATCGGCATGCTTGTACAATTTTTAACGCATTGTGGATGGCCTGTGGGTAGTTGCGAAACAGGCGGTGCATTTCGTCTATCGGTTTGAGGTAGCGTTCGGCATGAGCGTGTAGACGGTAGCCTGCTGTGTGGATGGTGCATTTTTCCCTCACGCAGGTCAGTACGTCCTGGAGCTCACGGCGCTCTGGATTGTGGTAGTGTACGTCATTGAGGGCGATGATGGGGATATCAAGTTCTTCCGATAGCTGGTTTAGCCGAAATAGTTTTTTGTGGTCGTCCCCATTGTACAGAAAAGACGCGCCTAGGTAGATCATGCCACGCAGGTGCTCTTGGTATTGCTTTAGTATCAGGCTGAATTCAGGTTCAAAGTCAAAGGCCTCGTTTAGCGTTTTTGGTGGTAGGATGATGAATTGTGTACCTGCAGCATAGCGGAACACATCTGCGCTATACAGGTGACATTCTCCTTTTTCAGCACGAAGATTGCCTGTTGTGAGTAGCGTCGAAAGGTTGCTGTAGGCTTTTATGTCGGTGGGGTAAGCTAGTAAGGTGGGGCCATCGAGTAGATCGAGCCTGCAGGCCGGGATAAAATGTATATCCTTTTCCCGTGCTGCGCGATGCGCACGTACGATTCCGGCAAGGGTATTGCGATCGGTTATGGCAATCGCTTTGTAACCGAGCTGTACCGCTTGTTCTACCAACTCTTCGGGATGTGAACCTCCCCGTAAAAAAGAAAAGTTGCTGGTAGTTTGTAGTTCTGCATATTCCATTGTGTTTATGTAAAATAACCATGAAGAAACCATTCAGGATCCCCCTGCCCGTAATATCCGGAACGGAATAGCCAGTATCTGGCTCCTTTTTCATCTTCCACACGGTAGTAATCCCTCGGTTGTTCGTCGCTGATCCACCATTCCTGCTCGATGCGCTCGGGCCCATCCGCTTTGACAAGCTTGTATATCTTTTTACGGTGCCTAAAGAGTGCCGGTGGGTAATCGGGAAGGGGAACCATGACCTCGATAGGTTCGGGATGTGCCAGTAGGTGTAAGGGGCGTAATGCATGCCTGGGCCAGTCGGATTGGGGCTGTGTGTCTAAGGATGAGGTGGGCTCGATTGTCCGTTCGGGCCAATGGTGGGCGGAAGGTAGAAAGCGATGGATAGATCCAGAACCTATCTTGGCTGCAATATTGTCCAGCAATTCGGCAATTTCCGATTGCCCGCCTTTGGTCTGCCAAAGACCTTCCTGTGGAAGGATGCTGTTTTCTATCAACGTAGCTTCCAAAACAAACAGCTCTATGCCCAGAGCCGGTTCTATGTTGGGGACTTTGAGGTCAAACAATTTGAAAAGGTGGGTGGGGTTGGAGGAAGCTCTTCCTGTGCCTATGTGGATTGTTTGTACATTGCCATCGATCCGGTATCCCCTGAATACCGCTTGACGAAGTCCCTTTTCTTCTTTCCTCAGTCTATCACACAAGGTGGTTAAGAGACGCTCTAAGGCTATTTGAATACCTGTGCTGGTGGATATGGGGTCTAAGCAGGATAATCGCTCCTGATAGCTCGGTATGGGCTCTATAGGGCTGATGTGTTCCTGTTCTGTTCCTAATGCTTGTCCTAATCGGCAGATAAGTTCGTCTCCAAAACGCCGTCTTAATGTGCTTTTGGGGATATGCATAAACTCTTCGATATAACGAAAGCCTAATTTATGAAGACGTTGCTGTGTCTGTAGGGAGATTCGGAGTGCAGCGGGAGGCAGTCCGGATAGGGCCTGTGCCTGTTGTGCTGTAGAAACGATAGTGAGCCTTTGGGTATGCCGGGCTACCGCCCAGGCTGTGCCTATGGTATCGGCAATTGCTGCCTGAGCCTGATAACCTCCTTGAGCGATCCTGTCGATAATGTGATTGCCGTATTTTTCTTCTCCTCCCCAGAGGTGTGCACAGCCCGATATA
Organism: Sphingobacterium paucimobilis HER1398; assembly: GCF_000416985.1. GTDB lineage: Bacteria > Bacteroidota > Bacteroidia > Sphingobacteriales > Sphingobacteriaceae > Sphingobacterium > Sphingobacterium paucimobilis. The sequence goes on along the minus strand of NZ_ATDL01000015.1, from coordinate 566,744 downwards.
TCGAGGACAATGCCATCAGGAGCTTGTAGGTCTACTATGGGGGCAAAACGGATGCACCATTCCCCGAGAGCCTGTAGTGTTTGGTTGAGACTGTTGGCGTCATAGATCGCAGATTCCAGCTGGGGCAATATGGCTTGGGCATCGGCCAGCACCATGCCGCAGGATATTCCTTCCTGTAGTGCAGGTCTATTGGCAGCTTGTATTTTTACACGGCCATTTTGGGCAAGGGTGAGTACAAATGGAGCTTTCCTTCGTTCGGGCTGTTCTTTCTCTGCTCGATCGGTTCCGAAGAACGGAAGCCAGATACACATGTAACGTCTAGGCATATTGTTCGTGGTTTGGTCGTGCTGTCGTTGGAATTGTCTCTTTGGATAGATGTACCAGTCGATTGTTTTGCCAACTTACCTGCCATTTTCCAGGGCGGCCGTTGCGGACTTTTTCTAGAGAGACCTCCCAGGTCGGGTAGCCTACGCCAGGTAAACCGTCTGGAACACGGCTGGCCATGGAGCGTATTTTCCACCGGGATACGCAGGCCAAGGTATTTTCATGACGAGGGCGTCTTCGGTGTAAGAAACCTGTAACATTGCTTTTCTCTACGGCGAGCTGTAATCGTTGGGATTCGGAAAAGCTTACTTCTTCCATTTCTGCGACTACGGCTGCTAATGCGTTACATTTGAGGGCTTGCTCCATAACCCATAAGGCGTCTTTGTCCTGTGTGATGTCTATAAAGATGATTTGGTGTGGGGCTATTCCGAAATGGGTTAAGCCAATAGGAGACAGGCTGCGTTTGGTGCTGATCCAGAGACAGAAATTGCCGGCGTGCATGAGCTTGGCAACTATACTGGCAATAAAGCCATTGGTTGCGGTGGCATGAACTGCAGTAGGACTGATGAACTCGTGTACTGCGGCTGTAGGGAATGTCCCGAATGGAAAGGCGGATTCTATGTCGGCCAAACCAAAGTCAATACGGTTTAATATCCCCGTATGGGGTTTGAAACCTTCTAATTTTAGAATCTTTTCCTGAAGCTGTCTTATTATCTCTTGTTTTGCTGTCCCTTCCATATACTACACCCTCCGTATTTAATTCATTTTTGTATCTATCGCATTGTTTAGTTACTTTTGTTATTAATAATAACAATATAGTGTTATCTATAATAACAAATGAAGTCGGTAAATCAAAAAATATTTTTTGCGTCTAATATTAAATTCCTTCGGATACGACAGGGATTGAGTCAGGAAGCCGCAGCAGAAAAATTGGGATTGACAAGAGCCAAGTTAGCTTCTATTGAAGCGGGGAATACCAAGGCGCCTCAGCCAGAGGATTATCTGAATTTCTCTAATTTTTTTGCTGTAAGTATAGATACCCTGCTCAAGGTTAACCTTCCGCTATTGGGCGAATTAAAACTGAGAGAGTTGGAGTCGGGCAATGATGTTTTTATAAAAGGGGGGAATCTTCGGGTATTGGCCATCAGTGTAGATAAAAGTAATAATGAGCATGTGGAATATGTACCGATCAAGGCTAAGGCAGGGTATGCGGCCAGTTATGCAGATCCTGAGTTTATAGCCAGTTTGCCTAAATATTCATTGCCTCATCTACAAGGGGGGACTTACCGTATTTTTCCTATTGTAGGTGATTCGATGTTGCCGATTCCAGATGGAAGTGATGTTACGGGAAGTTATGTGGAAGATTGGACAGCTCTTCCTGCCGGTACACCTTGTATTGTGCTACTAAAGGGGCAACAGGATTTTGTATTCAAGTTGGTGAGCTGGCTTCCTGAGGGGCAGTTTTTGCTGTCGTCGCTTAATCCTGCATATCGTCCCTATACAGTAGCTGTGGAGGAGGTATTGGAGGTATGGAAATTTCATGCTTATAGTACGCGTGTTTTTCCAGATGGACAATCGGACTTATCGATGGTTATGGCTGCAATAAAAGATCTGGAAAGACATGTTAGGTCTTGTACACAACCTCGATCTTTGGATTGATCTCTTGAATGGTGCTGATAAAGTCGGCTTTGTCCTTTGGCGATATCAGGACAGAATCAAAGCTGTTAAAGAAAATTTCTAATCGATCAAGGGATGCAGCTGGTGAACTGACCATATTGTTGGTCTCTACGATTTTTCGGACGCTGTCTATAGGGATATTTTTTTTATAAAGTAGACCGCTCCTGATTTTTAATACCTTCTCTTCGATGGTATAGTGCGTGTTAAGCAACGTAGGGAGGCATATTGCGGAGGTCAGTAATAAAAGAATTATAGCTTCCCATACATGCGTGCGATGGTATAACATAATGGCAGGCGCAAGTAAAATGGCAACTAGAAGTAAGATTAGCAGTCCTGTGCTGATTTTTGATTTAAAGACCATTTTTTTGTTGTTTTGGCTATAGTGGCAACTGTTTTGCTAAGATACAATATGTTTGGTGTTCTTAATCCTGTCGAAAAAAATAAATCTCTCCCCAAAACAAATGCAGTGCTTAACTGTTTTTTTATTGAAATTTTAAAACAATAGAATTATGAGTTTAAGAAAAGTATTATCCATGTTCCTGGTGGCTGGGGTAGTTGCCTTTGGAACAATTTCTTGTAAGTCCAAGGTGTCGGATGCTGATTTAAAAGCGAAGGTAGAAACAGCTGTTAATGCAAGTCCAGCTGTGATGGTGGACGTTAAGGATGGTGTAGTTACCTTGACAGGTACAGTAGGTTCAGAAGATGAGCGAATGGCTTTGGAGAGTTCGGCCAAAGCTGCGGACACTAAAGGCGTAAAATCTGTTATCAATAATATCACCGTACAGGCTCCTATAGAAATCAATACCAATGACGCAGACCTGACTGCTAAGATTGTGGATGCAACAAAAGATTTTCCAACGGTAAAAGCTACAGTAGCAGGTGGTGTGATTACGGTTACAGGTACATTGGAGCAGGCGCGGGTTATGGTTTTGAAGCAATCGTTGGATGCCTTGAATCCGAAGAAAGTGGATATGTCGGCGTTAGTTGTTAAATAGTGATTTTTAAAAAAAAGAAATATGTCTTTACTAAATAAATATAAAGTTTTGATTGATACCGCTAATGCATCAGGTATCAGTGATCTGCAGATGGCAGAACAGGATGGCGTTTTACAAATAAGAGGTACAGCTCCGAATGCCGATGTCAAGAATAAACTATGGGATATCTATAATCAGATAGACCCTAATTTTTTGTCTGGTGATGTAGTTATGAATGTAGATGTGTCTACAGCGGTAGCGGGTACACAAGCTCGAGTCATTACTGAAAGCTCAAATCTCAATGTACGTAAAGGACCAGGGACAGATCAGCCTATTGTAGGGAAAGCTGCAAAGGATGAGATTATTACCTTGATCAGCAGAGCGAACAGCCAATGGTGGTTAGTACGTACGAAAGATGGGGAAGAGGGATACTGTTATGCGCAATATCTGGAGCCTATCGGATAGGTTATAAGTTTAAAGATTTTCTGTTTTTAATTTTGCAAAAGCCCTATACTATACAATAGTATAGGGCTTCGCTGTTTTTGTCGGAAAGTGTATGTGATATTGATTCGTTTTAACATTTTAGGGCATAAATGAGCTTACTTGTCTCTTAAGTAAACGGTTGGAAGATAAGATACTTGTATGTAGATAGTCTTTAGATAGTATTAAGAATGTACTAAGACAGTAACTGTGTACGAATTGCTTGTAAAGTCCTAGTGACTTGGCACCAAGGAATACATGGAGTGAACACGGACTCAACATGGACTCAACACGGATTCAGCTGCCTTTGGGTAACTCTCGTTGTTGCCTTGTAGGAGGCTACTTGTCGAATATAAGGAATAATTTACCAGCTGTTGTTTTAAAATGTAATAGCTGGTAAATTTTATGCTAAAAGGGTTATAAGATGAGCTTGAAAATATTGCCATTGGAACCTGTTAAGTATATGGTTTTATTATCAGGGCTTTTGCTGATTGTGTTAAAACTATCTTGGGATATGTTCTTCCAGTTCATCCCTCCATCGTAGGAAATGTCTGTGCCAGATGTTCCGGTGGCCAGTACGATTTTTTCGGTGATATAGCATACATCCGAACGGTATCCTAGCACAGGTGTGTCTGGTCTGAACCAGTTTTTACCGGCATCGTTTGTCAAAAGTATGCTGTTACTATTGTCCTGATCGGATAGGTAGTCGCCGCCTACTGCGATTCCGGTGTTGGGATTAATGAAGTCAATCGCAAATATCCCTGCAGAGGCTTTGCCCGCTACAATAGGGCAATCGTATTTGTCAACGCGGAGGGCTTTGGGGTTCAGGTCAAAAAAGCTGGCATATCTTCCTCCTGTTCCGATATACAGTCTTTCTTTCCATTGTTTCATAGAGGAACCAGAAGCTGCAAATGCGGCTTCTCCTGAATCGGCAAAGAGTATGAACTCGTTGCTTACATCTTTCCAGGAGTCTCCCTTGTCGGTGGTTTTTAAAAGCTGGAAGGATCCATCGATAGGGTCGCCTAAAATATAACCTGTTTTTCCATCTAAGGTCAGGTCGTCCAAGAAAATATCAGGCCGGTTATCTTCATAGACTTTGGTCCATGTTTTTCCCGCATCTTTCGTTTTTAGTACAATGGCAGGAGAGCCGACTCCCATGATTAGGGCTTCCTTTTTGTTGATGATCGCAATATCTCTGAAATCATTGTTTTCATACCCCATGGGATTTACCCATTTCCAGCTCTTGCCTTTGTCGTTAGAGTAGCCCACGGTTCCTTTGCTTCCGGATACCCATACGGTCTCTTTTCCATAAGTTGCCAACCCTCTGAAACTGGAAGGCTTGTTTTCTACTAGGGGTACAAAGGTCTGGGCAAAACTTATGGTTAGCATGCCGAATACTCCGACAATCAGGGAAATTGTTCTTTTCATTGTTTGTTTTTAGCTTAATTCTGCCATAAGCTTATTGAATTCTTCGCGTAAGGTTGCTAGTTCTGTTTCTAATGTTGTTACCCGTTCTTCTAAAGCTTGTACCTGAGCGCTTGATCCTGTGGAGACTGTTGTAGCACTTGTTTCGTAGTCTTCTTCGTTGAATTCGCCAAAAAGATGGATGTATCGGGCTTCTTTCTGTCCAGGACGTTTGGCTAATAGCCTGACATAGGGTGTTTCGTCTTCTGCGAGTTTATTTAATAATTCCTGTACTTCATCTAATGTTTCGAATTCGTAAAGCCGCCCTGAGTTGGAGTTGATCTCTCCAGCCGTAAGGGGGCCTCTTAAGAATAATAGACATAGAGCTGCTAATTCGGCAGGTACTAGAGGGTATTGAATGGCAATATTGTGCTTGTATTTGGTGACGCGTGAACCTCCCCCTACTACAGTAGAGACTAACCCGCGGCGTTTTAAACCATCTAAAGTGCTGATGATGGTGCTTTCATCATAATTCACCACGGGTTTGCGCGATGTTTTTTGGTTACAGGCTGCTTGCAGACTGTTGATGGTCATGGGGTAGTATTCGGGTGTAGTTTTCGACTTTTCTAACAGGCATCCTAAGACACGGACTTCTTCTTGGCTTAATTGAGGTAACGTTTTTATTTCTTCCATTGTTGTCTGTAAAGTATAATTGTTTTCTAAGATAAGAAATATTCGTGTTTGGCAAAGTGCAGGGGCTGTGTTTGTTGTTATTTCGGTATTATTAGGATTGGGCGGCTGTGCTTTTGGATAGATTGGTTTGCTACGCATCTGCCTTCGGCGGTCGTCGTTCCTGTCCGACAAATCGAAGCAAGTTCTTGTAATGGTGGTGGATTATTAATTACTATTTCGTCATTACGAGGATCCGCAGGTTGGCGGAGACGAAGTAATCTTTTACCAATGCTTGACTTCTTTTTGGTATAAATCTTCCCAACGCGGATTTAGGGTTTCGATTAATGTGATTTTCTTTAATCTACTTCCGCCTTTAATCCTCTTTTCTTCATTAATCGCTTCTTCTATGCTAGGGTAAAATTTATAGTAGACGAGTTTACTTAGTTTATAACGTTTAGAGAATGCGTGCTCATGGGTGTGGTTTATATGTTCATAAATCCTCGATTGAATGTCGGACGTAACTCCTGTGTAGAATGTGGTGTTATTATAGTTGGTTATGATATAGACGCAACCTCCTCTTTCCATAATGTTTGGTTTATAGTGAGTTAAATATACTAAAGCTTATTGTATTTAGATGTTTATTAGATTACTTCGTTGTTCCTCCTCGTAATGACGAGGAGTTAAGTTGAATAGATGATTTCGTCGTTCCTGTCCGACAAATCGAAGCAAGTTCTTGTAATGGTGATAGCTAGTTGCTATGTTCGGGTTGTAAGAAGTAAATAATTCCCCGAATTATTTACTTCTTCGTATTTTCGTGGGTTGAAAATATAACGAATTGCTGAAAATCGCTTATCATACCCAATATGTTCACCCTGTACGTGAAGGACATCGCTTTCCGATGTTGAAGTATGAACTGATTCCTGAACAGCTTTGCTACGAGGGGCTGGTCTCTGCTGTTAATTTTTTTGAGCCCGAAATGGTTGATTTTGAAACAGCTGCGCTAGCTCATGATGTAGGGTATTTGCGTCGGTTGTTTGATTTGACGTTGGATGTAAAAATGGTGCGGCGTATAGGTTTTCCGTTGACACAGGAATTGGTCGATCGAGAACGTTATCTAGTAGATGGAACCCTGAAGTCTGCTTTGTTTGCGTTGGACTATGGTATCTCCTTTAATGTGGCTGGAGGTACGCATCATGCAGGTCGCGATTTTGGGGAGGGGTTCTGTCTGATGAACGATCAGGCTATAGCGGCTGCTTATCTGTTGGAGCAGGGATTGGCAACACGTGTTTTGATTATTGATCTGGATGTGCATCAAGGTAATGGTACGGCACATATCTTTAGTGGTATCCCTGAGGTGTATACTTTTTCGATGCATGGGGACAAGAATTTTCCTTTTATCAAAGAGCGCTCCGATAGGGATGTTGCTCTGGAGGATGGAATCCAAGACGAGCTGTATTTGAGGCTGTTGAAAGAAAATCTGGCCTTCCTTTTTGAAACGGTCAATCCTGATTTTGTTTTTTATCAAGCAGGAGTCGATATCTTAAGTTCGGACAAGCTTGGAAAATTGAAGGTGTCTGCTACCGGATGCCGAGAGCGGGATAGGATGGTGTTCGAAAGCTGTAATGTACGAAAGGTTCCGGTACAGGTCAGTATGGGTGGTGGGTATTCAACGCAGATTCGTGATATTGTCAATGCGCATGTCGAGACTTATCGTGCGGCAATTGCTATTTTTGATTTCTAATTTTTAACTTCTGACTTTTAATTTTATACTATGTTTTTTTATCAAGATGCCTCTTTTGAAAATTTATCCATACACCATGTCGGTAATAAAGCCAATGATGAGTTCTATATCTTATCCGAAGCTCCTGTGGATTTAGTGGGGGATGAGGTATTGCCGGATTTATTGATGCAGTACTTTATGAAGCCTTTTGTTAAGGCCAATGAGGTGTATCGTTTTTTTCATCCGAATGAGGAATTGCAACTTAACGAAGTCTATCACTTCAGTAAGAAGTTTTTCGATCGGGAGATTGATTTTCATGAGTTTTCGCAACAGGTCACTAAGCATCTGTACGAGGTGTCCGAACATCCTAAGATTAAGCCAGGGGAGGTGTATGTGGTATCGCTAAAGAATGTGCAGATGGAAGGAGAGGATTGGAGTGCTGTGGGGATCTTTAAGTCAGAGAATAAAGAAGCTTATCTGAAAGTATATCCGGAACAAGGGGGCTTTCAGTTGAACTATGAGCAAGAGGCTATCAATATCAATAAACTGGATAAAGGGGTCGTTATTATCAATACGGAAGCTGAGGAGGGGTTTAAGGTGCTTGTCGTCGATCAGACGAATCAGTCGGAAGCGGTATATTGGAAAGATAATTTTCTGCAGCTTAAATCCCGGAATGACAATTATCAACAGACGGGAAATCTGATGAAGGTGTATAAAAACTTTGTCAATGAGAAGTTGGATGAAGTCTTTGTGTTGGAGACTGCAGACAAAATAGATTTGTTAAATCGGTCTATGAATTATTTTAAGACGAAGGAGACATTTGATAGTGCTGAGTTTGAAGAGGAGGTTATTGGTAATCCTCAGGCCGCGGGCTTGTTTAATGAATATAAGCAGAATTTTGAAGATGAGTTTGATTTGCCTTTTCAGGCTAACTTTGAGATTGCAACTCCAGCGGTAAAGAAAATGCAGTCTTCCTATAAGTCGGTTATTAAGCTGGATAAGAATTTCCATGTTTATGTACATGGGAAACGGGAATATTTGGAACATGGGTATGATGAGGAGAAAGGGATGAACTACTATAAGTTGTATTACGAAAATGAGAGCGAGGGGTAATAATCATCGTAATATTAAGTATTATGTGCTTTTGGGGGGGACTGTACTTTTCCAATTTGGGCTGTTCTTTTTGAAAGACCAACCGGAATGGATAGAACGGTATTATTCGCGAGGGTTCTATCCGCTGTTTTCTTATTTGTCTGTTATTCTCTTTTCTTGGCTTCCGTTTAGTGTGGGCGATTTACTTTATTTCCTATTTGTCCTCGTTATTGCAGGATTGTTTATAGGGATGATGCGATCCTTGGTAAAAAAGAACTGGCAGAAAGGAGGACGATATGTATTGCGTCTTTTGACTTTCCTTTGTGTGCTGTATACTTTTTTTTATGTGAATTGGGGGCTTAATTATTATAGACTACCTATTACAAAGCATCTGGGGCTGGATGTTGATGAGACGCATGCGGATGATTATAGGGATGTGCTGGGGAAGTATATTTTGATGGCTAATACATTGCGGGATCAGCTAGATCTAAAAGGTCAGTCCCGATTGGGGGTGAGGGCGGATCTGCAGGAGTATATCCGGCAGGATACGGTATTTACTCCTTTGCTGTCCAAGACTCAGGTGCACGCAAAAAGTCCTTTGTCGAGTGCGTTGGTTTCTTACTTTACGGTGTCTGGATATTTCAATCCGTTTAGTATGGAGGCCCATGTTAATCAGGAGATTCCTAATTCTTCCTATCCTTTTGTATATGTACACGAGTTATCTCATCAGATGGGAATTGGATTTGAGGATGAGTGTAATTTTATCGCTTTTCGTTTGTTGGTGGATCATGAAAATGGCTGGTATAGATATGCGGCGTATTATGCTGCGATACAGAGCCTTTTGAGGCCTTTGTATGGAGATAAGGAGCAACTGGAACGTGTTCGAGATCTGCTGTCAGAGAAAGTGCGTGCAGACTTTAAAGAGGAGTATGCCTTTTGGCAATCCAAACGTGGTTGGGTAGAGCAGCTTTCAGGTCTGTTCTACAACCAATATTTACAGCGTAATAATCAACCTGAGGGGTTGGCGCGCTATGATATGATGGCTAAGCTTGTTGTTGCTTGGGAAAAGCAGAAGCGCCATGCATTGTCTACCGAAGACCTAGGTAGACTGTATGCTCCTCCGGTAGTCAATTAGCGCTAGCGGAGGAGCTGTAGACCTAATTTAGTCTACAGTTTTTTTCTTTTTCTTCTTCTTTATTTTTTCTATAATTTCAGTAATTAGCGGGTAGGTGTTGTCTTCTACTTTATCTAATTCTCTCGGATCAAGCCAGATTGCCTGTGTGATATCTTCTTCGGTTTGGGGGATTAATTTAGGGACTTTGTTTACTCCCATTTCATACCACTTGGTTTGCTTTAGGACAAATTTGCCACGCATATAGTAGGTATGGTAGGTTGTGGCAATCTTGGGTCCGAGGTAATTTACTTTGATGCCGCACTCTTCTTCCACTTCGCGAAGAGCTGCATCTTTCATTTTTTCGGACTCTTCGACTTTTCCTTTCGGTAAATCCCATTTGTCGAGCCTGTAAATGAAGAGGTAGTCGCCCTCTCCATTTTTCACCAATCCACCTGCTGCATGAATTATTTTTGTGGTGGCAAGTATATTTTTTAACACTTGGTTAATGTTTGGGTGTACATACAGGTAGGTTATGTCGTTATTTTTCGTGATACTGTTGAAAAGTTTTTCCATATCAATATCTTGTAAACCAATAGTTTGTACGTTTCCTTTAATAGAGGGGGCAAAATCTGCTAAAATTAGCAGGCTTTGGTTCATATAAATTTTATAAATTTGCGCCATGAATAATTTTAATGAGGTTGAACAAAAAATTGCTGAATCCTTATTGCAAATTAAAGCAATAAAATTACAACCTAAAAGTCCTTTTACTTGGGCATCTGGGTGGAAGTCTCCAATTTACTGTGATAATCGTGTCGCATTATCACATCCAGCTATCCGTACGTACATACGTCAAAAGCTTTCTCAGTTAATCCAAGAGGAGTTTGGATCGGTCGATATGATATCTGGTGTGGCAACTGCAGGTATTCCTCAAGGGGTATTGGTGGCGCAAGATCTAGGTTTGCCTTTTTCGTACGTACGTAGTAGTGCCAAAGAGCATGGCCGTCAGAATTTGATCGAAGGAGAGGTCGTTTCGGGACAGCGTGTGGTTGTTATCGAAGATCTTGTCTCTACTGGAAAAAGCTCATTGCAGGCGGTAAAAGCTTTGCGTGATGCAGGATGTAATGTTGTCGGATTAGTTTCTATCTTTACCTATGGCTTGGACGTTGCAACTACAAATTTTGCGGAAGCAAAATGTCCATTATTCAGTTTATGTGACTACAATGCGCTTATTCATGTGGCCGTGGACAAAAGCTATGTACTGGAAGCTGATATAGCCATTCTGGAGAAATGGCGTGTCGATCCTGCAAATTGGACTCCAGAAGTTTAAATGTAGCGTTATAAGAAGGTGACAAGAAGTATGATTCGTATTAAAAAGTGTTTTCATCTTTTATCTCACCTTAAAATATAAAACTTTCAAAGATGACTATTATTCAAAACAATGTCGTTATAAACAGAGCGGTGGCTGATGTTTATTCTTTCTTGGCTGACTTGAACAATCATGAACAACTGATGCCCGAGAATATCTATAATTGGACATCGACAGCTGATGAGGCTCGTTTTACTATTAAAAATATGGCAAAACTGGCGTTGAGGATAAGTTTGCGTACGGAGAATAAGGAAATCATTTGTGTGCCTTCAGAAGAAGCTCCTTTTGAGATCAAGTTGGCTTGGAGATTGGAAGAGCAGGGAGCAGAAACAAGAGCTACATTTGTCATCGAAGCGCAGCTCAATATGATGATGAAAATGATGGCTTCAGGACCTTTGCAGAAATTGGTTGATCATCAGGTTCAACGATTGAAAGAGACGTTGGGATAATGAGTTTATCTAAAATGAAATAAAAAAGAGGGTGGAATTTTTTCTGCCCTTTTTTTATTTTTTAAAATCTAGGAAGATTTGGTAGGAATTGTCGTAAAATTTTTGGTTTTGGATCATTTTTGTTGACAGGAGAGTGATATTGTAACGATTTGGATTCAGTATTTTTGTATGTACATATTTAGAATTATCTTTAGCCCATGGAATTAAATTTGAGAAGACCGTTAGCCTTTTTTGACTTAGAGACAACAGGTGTTAATATTGCTACGGACAAAATTGTTGAGATTGCTATCGTGAAAATATTGCCAGGAGGGGAGGAAGAGGTGTATACTAAGAAGGTTAATCCCGGTATTCCAATTCCGCCGGCTTCCTCCTTGTTTCATGGTATTTATGATGAGGATGTTAAGGATATGCCATATTTTAAAGAGCTTGCCCAGGAGATAGCAGATTTTATAGGAGATGCTGATCTGGCAGGATATAATTCCAATAAGTTCGATGTTCCTATGCTCATGGAAGAATTCTTGGCTGCGGGAGTTGATTTTTCTTTAGAGGGACGTGCTTTTATTGATGTACAGAATATTTTCCATCAGATGGAACAGCGTACGTTAAAGGCTGCCTACCGCTTTTATTGCGATAAGAACTTAGACAATGCACATCAGGCTGAAGCGGATGTACGTGCTACATATGAGGTTTTGAAAGCGCAGTTGGATAAATATAATGGTGTCGCTTTCGAGGATAAACATGGCGAGGTGTCGTATCCTGTGGTCAATGATGTGGAGGCATTGCATACGTTTACGAATCTTTCTAAGCCAGTAGATTTTGCTGGCCGTCTTGTATATAATGAAGAAGGGGAAGTGACCATCAACTTTGGCAAGCATAAGGGTAAAAATATCACAGATGTGTTCGATGTGGAGCCGAGTTATTATGCTTGGATGCAAAACGGGGATTTTCCGCGTTATACAAAAAAGGTTTTGGAAAACATCTGGAATACACATAGAAGTCAAAAGAAGGATGTTAAGGTGAAGGATGCTGTGGGCGGTGAATCTGGTAAGCGTGAGTTTAAGAAAAAGGTGGATGAACCTGGCAAGCCTATCACAAATGATATGTTGAAGGGACTACAGAATAAATTTGGGAAGTAATATAGAATATAAAATAGATGAATACACAACAAGAGATTGAGCACGTAAAGTGTCTAATCATTGGCTCAGGTCCGGCTGGATATACTGCTGCCATTTATGCGGCTCGTGCCGATTTGAAACCTGTGGTCTATACGGGTATAGTACCTGGAGGACAGTTGACACAGACTACTGAGGTTGATAACTTTCCTGGATACCCTAATGGTATTACAGGTCCGGTAATGATGGAGGATTTACGTGCACAAGCAGAACGTTTTGGTACGGATGTGCGTTTTGGTTATGCGACTAAGGTTGAGTTTTCTAAAGACGGAGGAATACATAAAGTAGAAATCGACAACATTAAAACGGTTACAGCGGAAACTGTGATTATTGCTACGGGCGCAACTGCTAAATATTTAGGATTGCCTTCTGAAGAAAAATATAACGGATTCGGTGTTTCGGCATGTGCGGTATGTGACGGTTTCTTCTATAAAGGGCAGGATGTGGCTATTGTAGGAGCTGGAGATACAGCAGCTGAGGAGGCTACTTATTTGGCTAAATTATGTAATAAGGTACATATGTTGGTGCGTCGGGATGAATTCCGTGCATCGAAAGCTATGGTACACCGCGTGATGAATACGAAGAATATCGAGGTGCATTATAACAGTGAAGCAGAGGAGGTATTGGGTGATGGACAGGTTGTAACAGGCGTACGTGTGGTCAATAACCAAACGAAAGAGACGAAGGATTTGGAAGTGACGGGTTTCTTCGTTGCTATCGGACATAAACCTAATACAGATCTGTTTACAGGTGTGTTGGATATGGATGAGACGGGATATTTGATAACGAAGCCTAATGTGACAGCGACCAATATTCCAGGTGTATTTGCTTGTGGCGATGTACAGGATAATGTATACCGTCAAGCGATTACTGCTGCGGGTACGGGATGTATGGCAGCTTTAGAGGCTGAGCGTTATTTGGCTGCTAAAGAAGACGGCGAATAACATTTTTGAATAGAATAAAAAAAGGGATTTTCTTTTCGAGAATCCCTTTTTTTATTTCTAATGTAGTCCACCAAAGAGTTCGAGTGCTTCTTCTCTAGAGGCTACAAAGTTGATGTGCCTTGTGCGGTTGCTTTCTCGTATAAAGTCCTGTAGACTCTTGCTTTCGTAAATGGTAAAATCTCCTACTATAGCTAGACGTGCTCTATAGGTGGAGAATTTTTGCAGAATATCACCTGCGAGTTTGGTCTTCAGATTAAAGAAGTTTGGGGTAATGTTTTCTTGATATAAGATTAATTTGTCTGCATCATTGTATAGACAGCTCATCATTAGGTTTAAGGCATCTTCCTGGTTTTGGATAAAGATATTGTCTCCAATTACTTCAGCAATTTGTCCTTGTTGACTAGGGATGTGTTTGATTTCCATAGTGTAGTTGTTTGGTAGTAAATATAGTAAATGATGAGATATAATAAAAACAGGGTCTTTTATTTGTAAAAGACCCTGTTTTCTATATTCTTGTTGTCTCTGTTAAGATGGATTTTCCGAATTCTTGTTAATGAATACAAATTTACCATCAAATACATCCAGTTGGATGACGGAGTCACTCGTCACATTGCCTGCTAAGATTTCTTTAGAGAGTTCGTTGAGTATTCGTTTCTGAATAACACGTTTTAGAGGGCGAGCTCCATAAATAGGATCGTAACCCAATTGTGCTAACCAATCCAATGCTTCTTCTGATGCAGAAAGGAAAATGTTCTGTTCTGCTAGCTGTCGCTGGACTCGCTCAAACTGCATACGCACGATACTTCCGATTTCGTTTCTGCTGAGCGGAGTGAACATGATAATCTCATCAATGCGGTTCAAAAACTCTGGACGTATTGTTTTTTGAAGTAACTCGAATACATCATCCTTTGTTTTTGCGACAACTTCATCTCTGTTGGTATCGGTCAATGTTGCGAAATTCTCCTGTATCAAATGTGAGCCCGTATTGGAGGTCATGATGATAATGGTGTTTTTGAAGTTTACTACCCTTCCTTTATTATCAGTAAGGTGACCATCATCTAATACCTGTAGCAGGATGTTGAATACATCCGGATGGGCCTTCTCTATTTCATCAAGAAGAACCACCGAGTACGGGCGACGTCTTACCGCCTCTGTAAGCTGTCCGCCTTCATCATAACCAACATATCCTGGAGGCGCCCCTATTAATCGGGATACGGCATGACGTTCCTGATATTCGGACATGTCGATTCTAACCAGTGCATGTTCGTCGTCAAAAAGAAACTCTGCTAACGCTTTTGCGAGTTCTGTCTTACCGACACCAGTAGTTCCTAAGAATATAAATGAGCCTATCGGCTTCTTCGCATCGCTTAAGCCTGCTCTCGAACGGCGTATGGCATCAGAGATAGCTTCGATTGCTTCTTCTTGACCAGCTACCCGTTTGTGAAGTTCTTCTTCTAGATTCAGTAGTTTTTGACGCTCCGACTGCACCATTTTGTTTACAGGTATGCCCGTCCATCTCGATACGACGTCTGCGATGTCTTCCGAAGTCACTTCTTCTTTCAGCATACGGCTGCTCTGTTGCTTTTCGTTGAGTTCGGCTTTCAGCTTTTCGACATTGTCCTGTGCTTCTTTGATTTTTCCGTAACGCAGTTCGGCTACCTTTCCGTAATCACCTGCCCGTTCGGCCTGGTCAGCTTCGAGTTTGTAGTCCTCAATGTTTTGCACCTCTTGGTTGACGCGGTCTACCAGTGTTTTTTCGGATTGCCAAGCTGCTTTTAATGAATCGCGTTCGCTGGATAGATTTGCGATTGTCTCTGATAGTTCAGCTACTTTCTTATCATCATTTTCGCGTTTTATAGCCTCGCGCTCGATTTCGAGCTGCATGATGCGGCGTTCCAATTCATCGACTGCTTCTGGGACGGAATCCATCTCCAAGCGTAATTTGGAAGCAGCCTCATCAATTAAATCGATTGCCTTGTCCGGTAGAAAGCGGTCTGTTATATAGCGCTGTGACAATTCTACAGCAGCGATGATGGACTCATCGAGTATCCGTACTTTGTGGTGTGTTTCATACCTTTCTTTAAGTCCCCTTAAGATAGAAATCGCATCCTGAGTGTCAGGTTCCTCAACCATTACTTTTTGGAAACGGCGTTCGAGGGCTTTGTCTTTCTCGAAATACTTTTGGTATTCGTTGAGGGTGGTCGCTCCTATAGCGCGGAGTTCACCTCGTGCTAGTGCTGGCTTTAAGATGTTGGCGGCATCCATAGCGCCTTCACCTCCACCTGCACCGACTAGGGTGTGGATCTCATCGATGAATAGAATGATTTCACCATCGCTATCGGATACTTCTTTGACGACAGCTTTTAAGCGTTCCTCAAATTCACCTTTGTATTTTGCGCCCGCGATCAATGCTCCCATATCTAAAGAGAATACAGTTTTGTTTTTTAAGTTTTCGGGCGCATCGCCTTTAATGATACGATGTGCGATTCCTTCGGCAATAGCGGTCTTACCAACCCCTGGTTCGCCCACTAGAATTGGATTATTCTTCGTTCTGCGGGAAAGTATCTGCATTACTCTTCTGATTTCTTCGTCCCGGCCAATGACTGGGTCTAATTTCCCGGATTCCGCAAACTCATTTAAGTTGCGTGCGTATTTTCCAAGTGCATTGTAGGTGGCTTCTGCATTTTGATCGGTCACTCTGTTATTGCCCCGTAATTCTTTAACTGCAAGTTTTAAGTCTTTTTCATTGACTCCTTGGTCCTTTAGCAAAGACGAGGTTTTGTCGTTAGCCGACAGTAGGGCAAGTAAAAGATGTTCAATGGATATATACTCATCATTGAATTCTTTTAGGTAGCTCTGGGCTTTCTGTAATACAGCAGAGGTTGGGTTGCTAAGGTAGACATTGGTCCCACTTACTTTGGGTAAAGATTCGATAAGCTTGTCTACTTCGGATGTTACGTATCCTATATTTACGTTTAGTTTTTTTAGAAGATGGCTTACGACGTTTTCATCTACGGTAAGCAAGGCTTTTAGTAGATGTGCGGGTTCTATAGCTTGTTGCTGATTGCCCACCGCAATCTCAGAAGCCTTTTGTATGACTTCTTGTGCTTTGATTGTGTAGTTATTGAAGTTCATTGTTGCTATGTTGAAATAAGATTTTTTAATGTATATGTAGTTACTAAACAAATTAGATGCCTTAGGGTTTTTTAATTCGAAAACCTGAATTTTTGTCTTATTTATTTGTTTTTGACTGTCAATTTTTCCGATTATCGATAAAATTTATTTTTTTGTCTTGAGATTCAAAGTATTATGTCGTTAAGAGAAGAGGAAGCTTTTTAGGTATTGCAAAATAGAATTAAACTTCTCATATTTGCAGCGTTGAATCCCAAGGGATGAACGCCTCCTTAGCTCAGCTGGTAGAGCAACTGACTTGTAATCAGTAGGTCATTGGTTCGATTCCGATAGGAGGCTCTCAGAAAACTCAGCTACGAAAGTAGTCTGAGTTTTTTTATTATAGATTATTCTTCTACAGGTTGTTTCAATTCCTCTTTTTTGTTAATCTGGAGTTAAAAAAGTAATATGCTGCAGTATATTATTCTAAATTTAGGTATGATTTTTTGCAAAAGGGAGCGAAAATAAGTATTTTCATTTCCAATTATTAAAGAAATGTTCCAATGTATATCCTCGTGTGGAGTCCTTGAAACCCAAACAACTACTTTAAGTAATTTTAAAAGAATGGTGCATGATAGAAATTAGAGATCTTCACAAGTCGTATCAAATGGGGAAAAACTCCTTACATGTTCTTAAGGGTATTGATTTTGCGGTTAAAGAGGGCGAGTTTGTTTCTATCATGGGGAGTTCGGGGTCGGGTAAGTCGACTCTGCTGAATATTATCGGTATTCTGGATGAGGCGGACAGCGGCACGTATACATTGGATAATGTTCCTATAAAAAATCTTAACGAGACTATTGCTTCTCGTTATCGAAATAAATTTTTGGGATTTGTTTTTCAATCGTTCAATCTTATCAATTATAAAAGTGCACTGGATAATGTGGCATTGCCTTTATATTATCAAGGTATGGGTAGAAAGGAACGTATGGAAAGATCTATGTATTACCTTGAAAAAGTCGGACTGGCCAATTGGGCGAAGCACTTACCCAGCGAAATGAGTGGTGGACAAAAGCAACGTGTGGCGATAGCTAGAGCTTTAGCTGCAGATCCGAAAGTACTATTGGCTGACGAGCCGACCGGAGCGTTGGATACGAAGACATCATACGAGGTGATGGAGCTGATACAGCAAATTAATGATGAAGGAAAAACTGTTCTTATTGTAACGCATGAGTCTGATATCGCGGAGATGACTAAGCGGATTGTGTTTCTGAAAGACGGGCAGATTGAATCGGATAACCCCGTTAACCAAGTCAGAGCATCGTCGTATGTTTAGTATAGAGAGATGGCAGGAGATATTTGAGGGTTTGTTTAAGAACAAACTTCGAACAGTTTTGACGGGAGTTTCTGTGGCTTCTGGGATTTTTATCTTGGTGATTCTCCTTGGCGCGGGGAATGGTATTCAGAACGGTATTCAAAAGCAGTTTGAACAAGATGCTGTCAATAGGATTTCGGTTTGGCCTGGTATTACACAAAAAGAATATAACGGATTGGGAATTGGTCGCGAAATCCAACTTCACAATTCGGATTATAATACCACAATCAGGCTGCTGTCAGATTATATAGAGTATAAATCTGCTGTTTATTCTGTCTGGAGTGGTAATATGGTTTTCAAAAATGAAACGGGCACCTATAGGGTAGAAGGTGTACATCCCGACTATCAATTTATCGAAAATGCATCTGTTGCGAAAGGGAGATTTCTGAATCAAGCTGATATTACGAATTACGAAAAACATGTTGTTATTGGTCAGAAGGTGGCGGACGATCTGTTCAAGGGGGAAGAGGAGTTGTTGGGACAGGAGTTGAATATTTCGGGTACGATTTATAAAGTCATTGGGGTTTTTACGGATCCAGGAGGGGAAAGAGAAGAAAGCAGAGTATATATTCCTATTTCGACGGCTCAACGTGCATATAGTGCGGGAGATAAGATTCGTAGTCTTGTTTTTACGTTGAAGAAGAATGTGGATTTTGATAATGCGGTTGCGGAATCCCATGATTTTACGCAAAAGCTGGAAACCTTTCTTAGAGCACGTCATACCATAGCGCCTGATGATCAAGGGGCTTTGCATATCAATAATTCGTTGGATCAAGCAAAGAATATTTACATTATAACTGGCGGCGTAAAAGGCTTCTTTTGGTTTGTAGGGATATGTACGATTATCGCTGGTGTGGTCGGAGTTGGAAATATCATGCTCATTATCGTAAAGGAAAGAACAAAAGAGATTGGAATCAGGAAAGCGTTGGGCGCATCTCCCTTTTCTATTATATCGATGATATTGCAGGAAGCGGTTTTTATTACCGTAGTAGCTGGTTTTTCGGGGCTTGTTGCTGGTTTGCTCGTCTGGGAGTTTGTGGGACCTTCGATTGAAACCGATTTTTTTACGCATCCAGAAGTTGATTTTAATGTTGCTATTACGACTTTGGCTATTTTGGTTGTGGCTGGTGCTTTTGCCGGTTTTGTACCTGCTTATAGAGCGGCTAAAATCAGACCTATTATTGCACTAAGGGGGGATTGATATGTTCAATAGAGATAACTGGAGTGAAATAATAGCAGCACTTTCTGCTAATCCGTTCAGAACGTTGATCACCGCTTTTGGTGTGTTCTGGGGGATATTTATTTTAATAATACTGTTGTCCGCGAGTCAGGGCTTACAGAATGGTATTAAGAGACAGATGGGGGGCTTGTCCACGAATACTATGTTTATGTGGGCCAATTCCACATCTAAACCTTATCAGGGACTTCCTCAGGGGCGAAGTTTTAACTATAAAAATGGCGATGTAGAAGCAATCAAACAGCGTATAGATGGACTGCTGTATGTCTCTCCGAGAAATCAGTTGGGCGGATTTGGTGGTAATAATAACGTAGTGAGAGGAACAAAAACCGGTGCGTACAATGTGTATGGGGATTATCCTGAATTTATTTTGCAGCAACCGATGGATATTGTGAAGGGGCGCTTTGTGAATTATGGTGATATTGACAGTAAACGGAAAGTCGCTGTTATTGGGGAAGGAGTGATTCGGGAGCTGTATATGCCAGGCGAAGAGGTCTTGGGCTCGTATATAAAAGTGCAGGGGGTCAACTTTATGGTGGTGGGTGTCTATAAAAGTATTTCTAATTTGGGCGGGAACGCAGAGGAAAGTCAAAAGCAGGTTTTTGTGCCGTTTACGACATTTCAACAGGCTTTTAATTATGGTGATGTAGTGGGGTGGATGGCAATAACTGCAAAGGATGATATGCCGATTACGGATTTGAAACAGGGGATTTTTGATCTGCTAAAACATAGGCACAGTATTAATCCCGATGACGATCGGGCGATTGGGCACTTTGATCTGTATCAGGAGTTTAAAAAAATAAATGGTTTGTTTTCGATTTTGACTGCAGTTTCTTATTTCGTAGGTATTTTTATCTTAGTTTCTGGAATTATCGGAATTGTAAATATCATGCTGATTATCGTTAAAGAACGTACACAGGAAATCGGAATCCGTAGAGCTTTGGGGGCAACGCCATGGATAATAATAAAGCAGATACTCTCGGAATCCGTTGTATTATCACTTATCTCAGGGATGGCTGGGATTATTTTTGCTTCATTGGTTTTGAGTCTCATTAATTGGGGACTCGATCAAGCTCCTAATGCGAATGAGATTCCGATTGTAAATCCAAGTGTGAATTTGGGAGTTGTGGCCGCTGCATTGATCATATTGGTTTTTGCAGGATTGTTGGCGGGATTAATTCCGGCAATTACGGCGGTGAAAGTGAAGCCTATTGATGCTTTGCGAGTAGAGTAAAGGTGGGAAGTGTGCCATATTGATTAAGATTTAAACATTGAACTTTAAACTAAAAATATAAGATGAAAAAAGGCTGTACGATTTCAATTTTAGTTTTTTTAGCAATTGCTTTTGTAGGTGCTTTGGTGTGGCTGTATCAGAAGAACAAACAACCCACGGTAGTCTACGAGACAGTACAAGCTGAAATTCGCTCTATTTCCAAAAGTACGGTTGCTACCGGAAATATTAATCCGAAGGAGGAGGTGTTGATTAAGCCGAACATCTCGGGTATTATCGATGTGGTCTATGTTGAGGCCGGGGATTATATTAAGTCGGGTGATCTGATTGCTGAGATTAAAGTGGTACCCAATGTCTCTAGCTTAAATCAGGCGAATAACCAAATCGAATCGGCTAAAATAGATTTAGAGAACCAGAAGCGGATATTTGAGCGACAAAAGATGCTCTTTGATAAAGGTGTAATTTCAGCAAATGATTTTGATGCCGCTCAAACGACGTATAGACAGGCGCAACAGACTTATAGTTCTACGGTGCAGAATGCTGAAATTATCAGAACAGGAACAACAACTGGATTGGCGAATATGGCACAGACACGGATTCGTTCGACGGTGTCGGGAATGGTGCTGGATGTGCCGGTAAAAAAAGGAAATCAAGTCATTGAGGCGAATAACTTTAATGAAGGAACCACGATTGCAAGTTTGGCAGATGTCAGCAATATGATTTTTGAGGGAAAACTGGATGAATCCGAGGTTGGCAAAATCCGATTAGGGCTTCCGTTGGAAATCACCGTTGGAGCTATTGAAAACAAAAAGTTTCATGCTGTGCTAGATTATATCGCGCCTAAAGGAGTGAATGAAAATGGGGCTATGCAGTTTCCGATAAAAGGAAATCTCATCAATAAGGATACGACATTTATTCGCTCGGGATTGAGTGCGAATGCTTCTATTGTGTTGGAAAATGCGGAGAATGTATTGGCGCTGAAAGAGGGGGTAGTTCAGTATGATGAAAAAACGAAGAAATCTTTTGTTGAAGTGGAGGTGGCGCCTCAAAAATTTGAGCGTAGAGATGTGGAACTGGGTGTGAGTGATGGAATTTACGTGGAAATAAAGAGTGGAATTACGAAGGATAGTAAGATTAAGATTTGGAATCAAGTCAAGAAGTAATTCATTCGATTAATGGCGTATTGTCTTCTTATAGAAGTGGGGGCTCCATGGAGCTGACAAATAAGAGTTATAACTAGCGCATACTGAAGAAACAAACATGAATATTGTGTCAAAAATAATTGCTGTTATTTGCCTTCTTTTGGCAAATGATGCTTTCTCTCAAAAGAAATGGACGTTGGAGGAGTGTGTAGCTTACGCTATCGATAACAATGTTTCTATTGGGCAGACCGAACTGGATAATAAGCTCGCTGAGATCGATAAAAAAGATGCTTTCGGAAGTTTTTTGCCCAATGTGAATGCCAATGCTTCGCACTCTTGGAACAGGGGGCTGAATACCAATATTACTACAGGTATCTTGGAAAATCAAACGACACAGTTTACTTCGATGGGGGCATCTTTGGGTGTCGATATTTTTAAAGGTATGCAGAATCAGAACCGTTTCAGAAAAGCCAAGCTGGCGTTGATATCTTCTCAATATCAGCATCTGAAAATGGAGGAGGATGTCGCGTTGAACGTGGTTAATGCTTATTTGCAGGTCCTGTTTAATAAAGAGGCCGTAAAAGTTCAGAAACAACAGTTTGAGACGGATAGTCTACAATTGGTGCGCTCGGAGGTTCTGGTCGATGCGGGGATGATCCCTAGAGGGGATTTGTTTGATATAAAGGCTACTATTGCTACAGACAAACAGCGGATTATTGAGGCTCAGTATGCATTGATTATATCTAAAATGAGCTTAGCGCAACTGCTACAGATGAAGGAATTTAAAGATTTTGATATTGCGGATGTGGCGTACGAATTTCAAGTGAATAGTATTCTATTGGAGGGGCCAGAATCTATTTTTGGCAAAGCTAAGAAT
This sequence comes from Sphingobacterium paucimobilis HER1398, assembly GCF_000416985.1. Classification (GTDB taxonomy): domain Bacteria; phylum Bacteroidota; class Bacteroidia; order Sphingobacteriales; family Sphingobacteriaceae; genus Sphingobacterium; species Sphingobacterium paucimobilis. The sequence goes on along the minus strand of NZ_ATDL01000015.1, from coordinate 544,386 downwards.
GAGCGTACCGAGCTGAAAATTGCTGAAAACAATGTGAGAATTGCGGAAAAGGAAATCGAAATAGCCAAAGGGGCTTATTTACCTACGCTTAGTGGTTTTTATGGATTCAGTTCGCGTGTTTCGTACGCTAAGATTCCAGATGGACAAGGAGGTCTTAAGAATCCTCCACCATTCTTCGAACAGTTTAACCTCTATAAAGGACATAATTTTGGATTTCAGTTGAGTGTTCCGATTTTTAATGGCTTTTCGACCCGTAACAATGTTTCAAGGTCTAAAGTGAATTTAGACAAAAGTAAGTTGACTTTAGAACAGACTGAACTTGATTTGGAACGGAATATTTATACGGCATATTCAGATGCTAAAGGGGCTTTGGAAACTTATATGGCAACTAAGGAAATGTTGAAAGCTCGGGAAGAAGCGTTCCGCTATACGAAAGAACGCTATGAAAATGGCATGGCGACAGGTTTTGATTATAATCAGTCGCAGACCCTCTTGGTAAACATTCAATCCGATTTGCTAAGAACAAAGTACGATTATCTGTTTCGCACAAAGATACTGGAGTTTTATTTCGGTATTCCGATTATTAAGAGAGAAGTACTTGATGGGCAGGGAACCGATTAATTCCGCTATGCTCTCTATTGATATATGATATAGCGCATAGCGGAATTAATCGGAGAGGTTGTTGTGCTGATTAGCCTTCTAATTCGATGATTTCCTCTGCGATTCTCTCCCAATCGTTTTGCAACTGTTGGTATTCTGCTTTTGCTGAATTGTACTTACGGGTGATGTCCTGTAATTTGGTCGCATCAGAATATATTTCTTCATTAGCAAGCTGTATTTCCAATTCTTTAACATCTGCCTCCTTGAGTGCAATTTGTTGCTCTAATTGGGCTAGTTCTTTATTCTTTTTCAGGATTAGCCTTTTGTTATCTTCTGTAGGTGCCACCTTCTTCTCTTTTTTAGGCTCTTCCTTTACGACTTTTTTCTCTACAACTGGCTTTTGGACACGCTTTGAATTCCAGGTTTCGTATTCTTCATAGGTGCCAGGGTATTCTTTTATTTCTTTGTCTTCGATGAACCAGATTTTATTGGCTACATGCTCTAAGAAGTAACGGTCGTGAGATACCACAATTAATGTTCCTTCATATTGCTGTAATGCTTGAATCAGGATATTGACAGAAGCCATATCCAAGTGGTTGGTCGGCTCATCCAGTACAAGGAAGTTTGCATCGGCTGTTAACGCTTTTGCTAGTGCTACACGGGATTTTTCACCACCGGATAATACTTTTATTTTCTTAAATACATCATCTCCTGTAAATAGAAAGGAGCCTAGAATAGACCGAAGTTCTGTTTCGGTATGTTTGGGGGCAAAGTTTTGTAGCTCTTGAAGGATGGAGTTTTCGAGATGCAATGCTTCTAGCTGGTGCTGTGCAAAGAAGGTTTGCAATACGTTATGGCCTTTTACACTCGTTCCTTTGTAGTCCGAGTCGGCATCAGCTACTATCCGTAACAGTGTGGATTTACCCTTACCATTGGCTCCGATCAAAGCAATTTTATCCCCTTTTTCGATAAGTCCATCGGTATCCCGTAAAATCTCTAGATTGGGATAGGACTTCGAAATGTTTTCTAGGGTGACGACATGCCGTCCTGAAGGTTTCGAAAATTTGAAGCTGAAATTTACTTCTGGGTTGTCATCATCAACATCGGATATCTTATCCATTTTATCCAATGCTTTGATACGTGATTGTACCATCTTCGCTTTGGAGGCTTTAGCGCGAAAGCGTTCAATTAATTTTTCTTCCTGCTTTATTTTTGCTTGCTGATTTTTAAACTGATTGCCTTGAATTTCTTCACGCAATGACTTTTCTTCAAGGTAGAATGAATAATTCCCTGCATATAGGGTTAGTTTCCCACGTTTAGACTCTACCGTTTTATTGATGATACGGTCCAAGAAATAACGGTCGTGGGATACAATTACGATTGCTCCTTCAAATCCCTGTAAATAGTTTTCAAGCCATTTGATGGAGGGAAGGTCCAAGTGGTTGGTTGGCTCATCGAGTAATAGGATGTCTGGTGCTTGGAGTAGTATTCGTGCCAGCATGACGCGCATACGCCATCCTCCGGAGAAGGTGGCCAAGGGACGCTGCTGTTCATCCTGTGAGAAGCCAAGCCCTGCTAGGATTTCATTAGCCCTGAATTCGATATTATAGCCATCTAGGGCTTCAAACTCCATTTGCTTATCGCTGAGTTTGTTTAAAATATCGTCGGAATAATCTGTTTCTAACTTTTTTAACAGCACTTCTATCTCTGCATGTAGTTCGTTTTGGCGTGTAAATGCTTCCATCGCTACATAAAGGATGCTTTTTTCGGAATGATAGGATAAGAGATCCTGATTGAGGTACCCTATTTTTAAATCCTTTGCCATTGAAATAGAGCCGGAAGTAGGGGCATAATCTCCAACGATCAACTTTAGTAAGGTGGATTTTCCCGCTCCATTAGCACCGATCAATCCCGCTTTGTCTCCCGGTTTGATGTGCCAGTTTGCTTCGTCATATAGGGCTCTTGCGCCTATTTCAAATGTTAAATTATTTATTGATATCATTTCAGATGTATGCTTTTACTTTTTGATCTGCTAGCTAGCGGATCGGTTTGACTTTTCATCGTCCTCAATATGTGTCGATTGCCCTCGATAAAATGTTTTACGTCTTTATCGGGATTTAAAAAGCAAAAGTAGTGATTATTTCTGCTTCTTTTCTACCTTTGTGCAGATATGCCAAAAGTGATATAAGCTTTTTTATGGCAATTTCTTCAATGACTTTTTATGTTATATTATGTATAAATTAGTAAAGCCAATTTTCTTTTCAATGAACCCTGAAAAGGCACATCATACGGTGACGGGAGGGTTGAAAAATTTCTCAAAGATCTGGGGTGCAAAGGCCTTGCTCAAATCTATTTATAGTGTATCCGATCCACGTTTGGAACGGGAGGTTTTTGGACTTAAGTTTAAAAATCCGGTAGGACTAGCAGCTGGTTTTGATAAAAATGCGGAATATATTGCGGATATGGCCAAATTTGGATTTGGTTTTATCGAGATCGGTACGGTAACGCCAAGGCCTCAGCCTGGGAACGATAAACCGCGTATGTTTCGCTTGGTGAATGATGCTGCCCTCATTAATAGGATGGGCTTTAACAACCAAGGAGCGGATGTAGCTGCGGGACGATTGAAACACCTTAAGGATAGAGAAGGAGTGATCATTGGTGGTAATATTGGGAAAAATAAGGTTACTCCAAATGAAGAGGCTGTAAATGATTATATCTATTGTTTTCACGCTCTGTACGAATACGTGGATTATTTTGTGGTGAATGTGAGTTCACCCAATACTCCGGGATTACGAGATCTGCAGGAGAAAGAGCCGTTGATGCGGATTTTAGATACATTGCAACAGCTCAATCTGGAAAAACCAAAAGCGAAGCCTATTTTATTAAAGATTGCCCCGGATCTGACGGATAGCCAACTGGATGATATTGTAGAGATTGTTACAGAAACTAAGATTGCAGGTGTAATAGCAACGAATACGACCATTTCTAGAGAAGGACTTAGTAGCGCTCCTGAATTGCTTAATGAGGCAGGAGGGGTAAGTGGTAAGCCTCTTACAGAACGCTCTACCGAAGTGATACGTTATCTTTCTCAGAAATCGAATAAGGCTTTCCCTATTATAGGTGTAGGCGGTATACATTCCGGACAGGATGCTGTAGACAAGCTCGAAGCTGGGGCCGCGCTGGTACAAGTGTATACAGGTTTTATTTATGAAGGTCCAGGGTTGGTCAGTGCTATTTGTAAACATCTACTGAATACAGGAAAGTAATTTTATGTTTTTTAACTATTTAGGGTAAAAATTCAAAGATTTTATTTGCTATCTTGTATCCATCAAATTTATAATGATATGATGTATAAAAAACGCCTTTTGCCAATTACGATTTTACTAGGTGGAATTGTAATGAGTAGCTGTGTGAGTAATAAAAAATATGTAGCCTTAGAAACCCAACATAAAGATTTGGCTGAGCTGTACCAAAAAGGACAGATGGATCTTACAGAAAGCCGTGCAAAAATCAAAAGTTTGGAAGATCAGCTCGAATACGAGCGCAAGAATAATGCTTCATTGAAAGAGGCATATGCTAAGTTACAGTCTACTTTGGATAATAGTATAGCACAAAATTCCCAAGGGAATGTGAATATTTCCAAATTGGTTGATGAAATTAATGCATCTAATAAGTATATACAACACTTAGTGAATACGAAGAATAAAAGTGATTCACTTAATATGGTGTTGACCAATAACCTGACCCGTTCTTTGAGTCGTGAAGAGCTTAAAGATGTAGATGTACAGGTATTGAAAGGTGTTGTTTACATCTCTTTATCTGATAATATGCTTTACAAGTCTGGTAGTTATGAAGTATCTGATAAAGCGGGAGAAACCTTAAGTAAGATTGCGAAAATTATTCAGGATTATAGAGACTACGATGTATTGATCGAAGGTAACACAGATACGGATCCTATTTCTAAACCAAATATCCGTAATAACTGGGATTTGAGTACATTACGTGCTTCCTCTGTGGTACAGGCGTTGCAGACGATGTATGGTGTGGATCCTAAGCGCTTGACAGCGGGTGGACGTGGTGAATATAATCCTATCGCTGATAATACATCTGCAAATGGTAAGGCTAGAAACAGACGTACGCAGATTATTATTACACCAAAATTAGATCAATTCATGGAGTTGATTGATAAGGCGCCTGATACGGAATCTACTTCGATGTAGTTTTCGTCTATAGCATAAATGGAGTCCCTGAGTTTTTAATTCAGGGATTTTTTTGTGTGATGATGATTGAGTTTTATAGATTGGCATGATTGTTTGGGATAAGCAGGTATGTTAAAGAATAATTATGTCATAGCGCTTGTAGCTTTATCGGTTAGTTTTATTTTGGGGAGTTGTAGTTCAATATATATGCCTAATGTGCCTGCGACCCCCATGTTTAGGCATCAAGGGGAAGGATACCTTTCTGGACATATCAATCTGAAAGGTAATGCCTCTGGAACTGTGGCGGTATCACTGACGGATCATTTTGCTCTATTGGCCAATGCCTCAACTGTAAACCATGGACGGGAATCCAATACCCATTTTAGGCAATGGCTAGCCGAAGGTGCGGTGGGTTATTTTACCGAAATAGGTAAGTCCAAGAGGCAGGTCCTGGAAATCTACGGAGGCTATGGTTTAGGTAATTCTCGTGAATTAGACCAGCGTGCTTCTATACGGGACTATGAGGTGGTGGGAAGCCGTAAAATGGATTTTGATAAAATATTCCTGCAGGTGAATTATTCATCTACTACGAAGGGGCGGTTAAACCTGTTCGGCGGTAAGCGGGTCTTAAATTATGGGACTGCGATACGCGTGAGTCGGGTGGCTATGACTGATTTTTGGTTGGATGATGTTCAGGCAGATAAGGAAGAAAATCTTTTTATTGAACCTGTTTTCTTTACCCGAATGGAGTTGTTGAAAGGGCTTCAGTTGCAGTATACAACAGGATTTAATATTGGTGTAGTAAATAATTCGTATCTCAAGGCAGGAAATTCTATTTTTACACTGGGAGTTGCTTACAATTTTGGTAAGGCAACAGGTAAGAAGAAAAAATAAAACGAACAAAATGAATAGATTAAAAGTTGCAGTATTACTGCTTTGTACTTGGTTTATGTCTAGCTGTGCTATCAATCAAAAAGCTCAGGTGGAGGCATTGAGTAAATTTAATTATGATGTAGAATCTGTAGATCAAATCCGATTAGCAGGTAGGGATATCGATTCTTACCAATCGGGGGGGGCAGCTTCATTGGCGAGCATACCAGGTATTGCCATGGCTTTATTGCGGCAGGATCTTCCTTTGGAAGCGAGAGTAAATTTGAAAATTACGAACCCTACATCGACATTAACTAAGATCAATGAGTTTAAGTACATTATTGAAATGGCAGGTAAGCCACTTTTTGAAGGTGCTGTTGCAGAGAACATCAATCTGTCCAATGGACAAAGTATGGTGGTGCCGTTGACTTTCTCCGCTAATATTTTTGGTGTGGCTAAAGAGCAGGGGTTTGACAAAGTTCTCAACGATATCTTTACCAGAAAGAGTAATGGATTCTTTGCTTTGAAAATAAAGCCTTCTGTAAAGATTGGCGGTAAGAATTTCTTTTACCCAGGATATATCACAGTCGATAAAGATTTTGGAAAAAGTGTCTCTAAAGCCGTTGAAAAAGGATTAGGGCAATTGTAAAATCTAATAGACATTAGGCTATACATTACCGATTGAATGTATAGCCTAGTGTTGATTCTATAAAGTCAGCTTTTCCCATATGTGCTTTTATGGATATTCCGGCATTGATGTTCTTGTAGACATAATAGCGGAATCCTGCTCTTAAAAATACTCTTCTTATTTCTCCGTTAAAGTATTGGTTATGGATATAGTATCCAACGTTGCCATTCAGTACAAGGTCTTTATTGAGCACGTGTACCAGGTAGAATGCTGGTCCCCCGGATAGCTTAGCGCTTAGCTTTCCTGTTTTATCTTCAGCTATTTCTTCGTCATTCCCCGAATCGGAGTAGAAGAGATCCATGCCGCCCCCTATTCGCCATTTATAGCTGACATGTCGACTGGCATAGAGACTGAACGTGGATTTAAAGTAACGACGTTCTTTGTCGTGTGCTACCTGTTTTAGTCCTGCCCCGACATTTATATGATAAAGGATTTTCTTGGGATAGGGCTCTAGTGATGTCGTGTCTTTTTTATATGTCCAGCCGTTCGGTTGGTAGGTAATGGACGCTGTTAGAGGAAAAAGATTTACACCTTTGTTTGGTAATTTGAGTGCTCCGTTAGAAAAGTGGTGAAAGGCCAAGCCTACACCTGCCTTAAATTTTGATGATAGTTTATATTGACTACGGATGCCGAAGTCGATGTAAACATTGTTTTTGGTAGCAATAGCCAGGTTAAGGGGGTTGGTATCCTCATCATAAGGTTTGAAATTACCAGATAGACCCAATCCTATACGGTAGTCGAAGGACCATTTTTCATTGTCGATGTTGCCAAATGGGGTCTGGACAAAACCGTATACTGCGTAAGGACTTCCGACAATGTCGTTGTTGAATGTGCTGGTGTAGAATCCAATCCCATAAATGGGGTTGTTGTATAGTTTGAAATATTGGTCGCTTTTGGAATTTATCTTCCATCCCACTTTGAGGTTGAACCCGTTGTAATAAGCGTCTTTGAATGTCGTGTTTTTCAACTCTCCTGTTGCTAAAATTCCTCCGTTTTCGACCTCCGCTTCAATTATTAATGAGTTTTTGTGAGTAGTGTTTGTCAACGTATCGGTTGATGCCCAGGTGAAACCCGCGTTTAGGAATGTTCCAAACAGTAGTATGAGGAATTTAGTCTTCAAGATGATAGATTATTAAATACCAAGTTATAAATTTGGACAAAAATATTAAAATATAAGTAATACCGAGCTGGATGGTTAACTTTTTCATTATCGTTGTGTGTTTGTTGATCGGATATTTGTTCCGTTTTTTTAAAATAGGGGGTAAAGACAGTTATAAAATAGTTAATGATTGGATTATTTATGTAGGTTTACCGTCAATCGCTTTTTTGTATATTCCACGGATCGATTGGAGCTTAACCTATCTCTTTACTGCTTTTTTGCCGTTTTTTATCTTTGGTCTTTCTTATGTTTTCTTTCGATTGCTTCAACCAGTCCTTGGTTTTTCTTCAAGGACGCTCGTGACATTGATCATTGTATCAGGCCTCAGCAATACATCTTTCGTGGGGTTTCCGCTTATTATTAGTTTTTTCGGTTCGGACCTGCTGAAAGTAGGCGTCGTTAGTGATCAGGCTACGTTTTTTGTGCTTTCTTCTTTCGGCGTTCTTTTGGCTACTGGTTTTAGGCCGCAATATCTCAGTGCGATGCAGAAGTTTAAACTGATGCTTAGGCGAATATTAACTTTTCCTCCTTTTATAGCAGCAGTGTTGGCTTTGTGTTTTCAAGATGTTCTCCGGACGATTCGGTTGGATGATTTTTTTGTAGCTCTAGCGGCTACAGTGAGTCCGTTGGCCTTGTTTTCCATTGGTTTACAATTGCATTTTCACCATGTTAGGAAGGAAATTAAGGCAATAAGTGTGTCTCTCTTATATAAGTTACTGTTGGCTCCTTTCTGTGCCCTATTGATTACGGCTGCCATGGGATGGAAAGGTGTTTTTTTTCAGGTATCGGTTTTTGAGATGGCAATGCCTAGTTTGGTAGCATCTGGTATTGTTATTCAAAAGTTTGGTCTCAATTCTAAATTAGCAAATACGATTATCGGTTTGAGTATCCTGCTGGGGTTAGCACTGTCGTTTCTGTGGCATAGTGTAATTATTACACTTCTGTAACATAAATGTTATAGAGAATTGGGGCTATAATTTGATTTTACTTTTACCTTTATTAAAACATTAAAGGCAATATAGCTTATAAACCCGTTGTGAGATACATGAAGAGACTTTTTTTTTCGTTATTGGTATTGGGCATTAGTTCTATAAAGGCTCAGGATAAGACATTTAAAAAATATATTCAGGAGATTAAAGGCACTTCACTGTCATTCTCTATGGAAGCTATTCCGGGAGGCCAGTTCAGTATGGGAAGTAAGTCTGGTGAAGCCGACGAGTCTCCTGTGCATGAGGTGAAAGTAGATCCGTTCTGGATGGGGACCTATGAAGTTACCTGGGATCTTTATGAGCCTTTTTTGTATAAAGATTATGAACTTTCGAAGCAAAAGGAAGGTGCATTGCCTGCGGAGGTTGATGCGGTAACACGACCTACGAAGCCTTATTTGGATATGACTTTTGGCATGGGCAAGGAGGGGCATCCCGCATTAGCGATGACGCATTATAATGCTATTCAGTTCTGTAAGTGGTTGTATGTTCGGACAGGTGTTTTTTATAGGTTGCCCACTGAGGCAGAATGGGAATATGCTTGTCGAGCAGGATCGAAAACTGCTTATTTTTTCGGAGAGAATGCGGATGCATTGGGCGATTATGCTTGGTATGGCGCCAATAGTGATAAACATACACATAAAGTGGGTGAGAAGAAGCCGAATGCTTATGGTTTATATGATATGCTGGGTAATGTCTCTGAATGGACTTTTGATCAGTATATACCTGATTTTTATAGTCAATTTGAAGGTAAAGTTGCGGAAAATCCTGTAGCAGAACCGACGGAGTTGTACGCGCATGTGATACGTGGCGGTTCGTTTGACAGCGCTGCCAAGATGTTGCGCTCGTCGGCGAGATCTGGATCGGATCCGGTCTGGAAGCAATTGGATCCACAGATGCCTAAATCGAATTGGTGGTTTCCGGAGGCTCCTTTTGTCGGAATGCGATTAGTACGTCCTCTGAAAGCGCCATCTCCTCAAGAAGCTATGGCTTATTATGATAAGGCCCCTATAGAAGATTTTTAAACCTTATTACCCACTATAACGACCGAATTATGAACCTTTTTAATAGGAGAGACTTCCTGAAATCTACTTCAATTATAGCTGGCAGTGCTTTAGTTGCGGGCTCGCCTTTGTCGGCTGTCTTTGCAGCGGGAACCGATGCTATTCGAGTAGCAGTAATTGGCTGTGGAGGCCGTGGAACGGGGGCAGCTGTTGATGCCTTGGAATCTGGACAAAATATCAAGATTGTAGCTTTAGCGGATGCGTTTGCGGATAACCTGGATAAGGCGTACACCAATCTTTCTAAAAAATATTCGGATAAGTTGGATATTCCGGATAGCCGGCGTTATGTCGGTTTTGATGCTTATAAGGCTGCTATTAAGGATGCCGATGTCGTTATTCTGACGACACCCCCAGGATTTCGTCCTATACATTTTGAAGAGGCAATCCGTGCCGGCAAACATGTATTTATGGAGAAGCCGGTTGCGGTAGATATTCCGGGGATTCGCAAAGTGCTGGAAGTCGCTGCAGAAGCGAAGCGAAAAAAGCTGAATGTTGTTGTGGGGCTTCAGCGACGTTATCAGACGAATTATCGGGAGGCTATCTCCCGTATACAGGATGGTGCTATTGGTGATGTGGTGTCTGGACAGGTCTATTGGAATAGCGGTGGGGTATGGGTGCGTCCACGCAAGCCTGGACAGACAGAGATGGAGTATCAGATGCGCAATTGGTATTACTTTAATTGGCTGTGTGGTGACCATATTGTCGAGCAACATGTGCATAACATTGATTTAGCTAACTGGGTAAAAGGTAAATATCCAGTCTCTATTGAAGGTACGGGGTCGCGTGCACATCGTACGGGGAAGGACTATGGTGAAATCTATGATAATTTTGCGATAGAAATGACTTATGATGATGGTTCTGTGGTCTATAGTCAGTGTCGTCATTTTGAAGGAACACATAATCGCGTAGAGGAAACTTTTCAGGCTACAAAGGGTAGGGTTTATTTGTCTGCCGGTAATCAAGCAGTATTGTGGGATGCAAATGGTAAGGAAATCTATCGACACGATGCCAAAGGCAATCCCAATCCTTATCGTCAAGAGCATGTAGAGCTATTTGCGGCTATTGCTAAGGGCGAATACAAATTTGACAATGCGGAATATGGCGCCTATAGTACATTGACGGGAATCATAGGTCGGATAGCGTGCTATACTGGTAATGTCGTCAAATGGGAAAAGGCGATTCAGTCGAATATTAGTCTCATGCCTGAGCGCTATGCCTGGGATGCTTTGCCTCGTCCTTTGCCTGGAGAAGATGGGCTTTATCCTGTAGCGGTACCTGGTATGAATACGGACTTATATATCTAATTTTAAAATATGTTTACCAGCGCTATCCATCGAATGAATTTTCACCCTTTGCTGTCAATGGGAGTGGGTAGATATGTTTTTTTTCTATTGTGGTGTGTCTTCGCGGTATGCGGCTATGTCTATGGACAGGGATCTCATTTGCTGTCGGGAAGGGCGCAGGGGACGACTTACCAAATTAAGTATTATGGGGAGGAACGGGTCTCTAAGTGTCAAATTGACAGTGTATTAAAGGTTCTTGATCGGTCTATGTCTCTGTACGATAAAGGATCTATTATCTGTAAGTTCAACGATCCATTGGTGTCCGAGGTGCTTATGGACGCGCATATGACTCGTGTTGTTAAAGCTAGTCAAAAGGCTTATAAAGATACACGAGGATATTTTGATATTACGGTGTATCCTTTGGTGAAATTGTGGGGATTTGGAGCAGAAGGCCCTAGATCATTGCCACGAAAGGATGAAGTGGACAGTGTGCGGCGTATTATAGGAATGGAGAAGTTGCGTGTCAAGGGAAACCGCCTGATCAAGCGTGTTAACCATGTTTCTATCGATTTGAATGGTATTGCACAGGGGTATTCTGTGGATGTGTTAGCTGATTATCTGAAGAGCAAAGGGGTTGAGGATTACTTGGTTGAGTTAGGTGGGGAGATTCGTTCACTCGGCAGTAAACCGGAGGGACCATTTTTAGTGGAACTCTATAGACCTGAGTATATCGCTCAGGGACGGTTGCTCCGAGTTCGGATGGTAAACAACGCTATTACCAGTTCGGGTGTCTATGAGCAACAGCGTAACGTAGGTGGTCGGATTGTATCTCACCATATGAATCCGTTGACGGGCCAACCGCTAGAGAGTACGATTGTGAGTGTTACAGTAATTGCTAAAACAGCGATGGAAGCAGATGCTTTAGATAATTATTTTATGAGTTTAACTCCCGAAGAGGCTATTCAGTTTGCTAATAAACGCAAGGATGTGGAGGTATACCTTGTTTGTTCTGAGGGGAATACTTTTAAAGAATTGCAAAGCTCGGGATTTAATAACTATATTTATTAATGTAATCAACGTGTAAACCTATTTGATAATGTAATGAAAAGATCTGATTTTATAAGAAACTCGGGATTGCTATTTGGTGGTAGTTTATTTGCTCCCGGACTATCGCAAGCTTCGGTTAGTGGTGGTGGGATTCTCGGGACTGGTCCTACTTTTCAACTTGATTATGCACCTCATCAGGGAATGTTTAGCACTAGTGCAGGTAAAAATTTTCTTGATGAAATAAAATATATGTATGATTTGGGCTTTCGCAGTATAGAGGACAACGGTATGCCGGGAAGAACAATAGAAGAGCAAACGAAGGTAGGCGAACTTCTTGCGAAGTTGGGAATGCGTATGGGCGTGTTTGTGGTTCCTAAAGGCGGCAACGGAGCGAATACGCTGGCTGCTGGTAAGCCAGATCATGTAGATATCTTTTTAAAAGGTTGTCGAGACTCGATCGAAGTCGCAAAACGAGTGAATGCCAAGTGGATTACGGTGGTTCCAGGAGATTATGAACGACGTCTTCCAATCGGTGTACAGACGGCAAATGTAATTGAGGCATTGAAGCGCGGTGCGGAGTTGTTAGAGCCTCATGATATCACTATGGTTTTGGAACCGCTAAGTGATACGCCCGATTTATTTTTGCGATTTACGGATCAGGCTTATGAAATCTGTAAAGCGGTGAATAGTCCATCGTGTAAGATTTTGTACGATGCCTATCATCAGCAGAAAAATGAGGGTAATCTGATCAATTTTATGAATCAATGTTGGAGTGAGATTGCTTATGTCCAAGTTGGTGATAACCCTGGTCGTAAAGAACCTACAACTGGTGAGGTCAATTTTAAGAACATATTTAAATGGCTTTATAATAAAGGGTATAAGGGAGTAGTGGGAATGGAGCATGGTATGTCCAAAGGAGGTAAGGAGGGGGAAGAGGCTTTAGTAAAGGCTTATAGAGAAGTCGATAATTTCTAATCAATTTAAACTTATGAATTCAACTACGAAAGTTAAACTATCGTTTATGATGTTCCTCGAATTTTTTATTTGGGGGTCTTGGTTTGTTACCTTGGGTACATTCCTTATCAAAAACTTAAGTGCAGGTCAATTTGAGATTGCCAATGTGTTTTCAACGCAATCGCTTGGGGCTATTATTGCTCCATTTATTATCGGAATGATCGCGGATCGTTATTTTAACGCAGAACGTATATTGGGTGTTTTACATTTAGTAGGTGCTATTTTGATGTATCAAATGTATCAAGCACCTGATGTGACGGTATTTTACCCTTATGTATTGTCCTATATGATTCTGTATATGCCTACTTTGTCGTTGGTGAATTCGGTGTCTTTCCGGCAGCTGGTTAATCCGGAGAAGGAGTTTTCTGGAATTCGGATCTGGGGTACTATTGGTTGGATTGTTGCTGGATTATCAATAAGTTATTTGTTTAAGTGGGATGGTGCTGAGGCTTCTGCACAAGGTGCTTTGAAAAATACATTTTTGATGGCTGGTGTTGCTTCTTTGGTGCTCGGATTGTTTTCGTTTGTTCTGCCTAAAACACCTCCAGTTAAAGCGTCTGCAGAGGAAAAGCCTTCATTTGCTTCAATTATCGGATTAGACGCGATTAAGTTGTTGAAAGATAAGAATTTCTTGATTTTCTTTATCTCCTCGATCTTGATTTGTATTCCTCTTGCTTTTTATTATCAAAATGCAAATCCCTTTTTAGATCAAATCGGTTTGGAAAATCCAACAGGGAAAATGACCATTGGTCAAATCTCGGAAGTGGGATTTCTTTTGCTTTTACCGTTGTTCTTTACTCGTTTTGGCTTTAAGAAAACCATTTTGGTGGGGATGTTGGCGTGGGCGGTTCGCTACTTGCTTTTTGCCTATGGAAATGCCGGAGATCTTTCGTTTATGTTGATTCTAGGTATTGCATTGCACGGTATCTGTTATGATTTCTTTTTTGTTTCAGGACAGATCTATACGGATAGTAAGGCTGGAGAAAAATATAAAAGTGCTGCGCAAGGTTTGATTACCTTGGCTACTTATGGTGTAGGACAGCTGATCGGTTTTTGGGTCGCTGGATATGTTGGCGAAATGTATAAAGACCTACAAGAGTCAAATGTTGCTGCATTTTGGCAGCAAACCTGGATTATTCCTGCGGGAATCGCATTGGTGGTGATGGTTATTTTTATGCTGCTCTTTAAAGATGAGAAAGTCGGAACAGCAGCTAAAGTTTAGTTAAATAAAAGAGAGAGTTTGTTAAATAAAAAATATTTAAAGTCATGGTAGAAAACAATACATATGATGCAATTGTAATAGGTTCAGGCATAAGTGGAGGTTGGGCTGCAAAGGAATTGACAGAGAAAGGATTGAAGACAATTATGCTGGAACGTGGTCGTAATATCGAACACATCAAGGATTATACCTCACCTAATAAACACCCTTGGGAGTTTCCGCATGCAGGTGGTAGAACGCAAGAAATGATTGCTGATTATCCGGTGTTAAAGCGTGATTATCCTTTGAATGAGAAGAATCTTGATTATTGGGTTAATGAAAAGGAGAGTCCTTACACTGAGATCAAGCGTTTTGATTGGTATAGAGGTTATCATGTGGGCGGACGTTCGTTGATGTGGGGTAGACAGTCTTACCGTCTTGGTGATTTGGATTTTGAGGCGAATTTGAAGGATGGACATGGTGTAGATTGGCCGATCCGTTATAAGGATATTGCTCCTTGGTATAGTTATGCAGAGAAGTTTGCTGGTATATCTGGAAATCGGGATGGGGTGGCCTCTCTTCCTGATGGTGATTATATGCCCGCAATGCCTTTCAATATTGTTGAAAAAGATTTAGCAGCTCGTTTGCAAAAGGAATATGGTGGTAAGCGTCATTTTCTGATGGGACGTACTGCAAATATTACTGTCCCACATGAAGGGCGTGTCAACTGTCAATATCAAAACCAATGTTGGTTGGGATGTAACTTTGGCGCTTATTTTAGTACACAATCGGCTACTTTACCTGCAGCTGTTAAAACCGGGAATCTCACGTTAAGACCTTTTTCGATTGTTACTAAGATCATATACGATAAGGACACGAAAAAAGCTAAAGGGGTCGAAATATTAGATGCGGAGACCAATCAAACGTATGAATACTATGCGAAAATTGTTTTTGTATGTGCTTCTGCAATGAATTCGACTTGGGTATTGATGAACTCTGCGACAGATGTGTGGGAAGGTGGTCTTGGTAGCAGTAGTGGTGAATTGGGACACAATTTGATGGATCACCATTTCCGTTGTGGTGCTGGAGGAAAAGTAGAAGGTTATGAAGATAAATATATTTTTGGAAGACGCCCTACAGGTCTTTATGTACCTCGGTTTGTTAACGTGGATGGGGACAATAAGCAACGGGAATATGTCCGTGGCTTCGGTTATCAAGGTGCAGCTAGCCGTGGACGTTGGTCTGGAGAGATTGCAGAGATGAGTGTAGGAGGGGCATGGAAAGACGCTATCTGTGAACCTGGAAATTGGTCTGTAGGTTTTGGTGCTTTCGGTGAGATGCTTCCTTATCACGAAAATCATATTAAACTGGATAAGGATAAGAAAGATAAGTGGGGATTACCTGTACTGGCGATTGATGCGGAGATCAAAGACAATGAAATCAAGATGCGAGGAGATATGCAGAACGAGATGAAGGAAATGTTGGAGAGCATTGGTGTTAAAGATGTGAAAACCTATGATAATGTATATGGTCTAGGTCAGGGGATTCATGAAATGGGGACTGCCCGTATGGGGAGAGATCCTAAGACATCGGTATTGAACGGAAATAATCAAGTGTGGGATGCGCAGAATGTATTTGTTACAGATGGTGCGGCTATGACATCTGCAGGTTGTGTGAATCCATCTTTGACTTATATGGCTTTGACAGCACGTGCAGTAGATTTTGCTGTGAGCGAACTTAAGAAAGGAAATTTATAATATTAATAGGACTCTGTTATGAACAACGAAAGTAGAAGAGATTTTATTAAAAAGGCAGCAATAGCAGCTGCCGGCGTTACTATTGTGCCCCGACATGTGCTTGGCGGACCTGGATTTCGTGCTCCTAGTGATATGTTGCAAGTTGCTTCTATCGGTGTAGGTGGTATGGGAGGTTCGGATGTAAACAAGATTTTTCAGAGTAATAAAGCGAATATCGCTTATCTCTGTGATGTGGATAAGGCGAGAGCTAAGAATTCGGTAGAGAAATTTCCTAAGGCTAAGTTTTATACTGATTTTAGAGAAATGCTAGATAAAGAGGCACAACATATTGATGCGGTGTCTATATCTACACCAGATCATAATCATGCTATACAGACATTGGCAGCAATGGAATTAGGTAAACATGTCTATGTACAAAAACCATTGGCTCACGATGTATGGGAAGCACGGGCGTTGACGCATGCAGCTAAGAAGTATAAAGTTGTGACCCAAATGGGAAATCAAGGTGCTTCAGGTGATGGGGTACGTCAGATGCGGGAATGGATTGATGCAGGGCTGATTGGTGATTTAGTAGAGGTTTATGCTTGGACGGATAGACCCGTATGGCCTCAAGGCATTGCTTGGCCTGCTCAGAAAGCTACGATACCATCGACTTTGGATTGGGACAAATGGTTAGGTACGGCTCCTTATACGGAATATTTTGATAAACTGGTACCCTTCAATTGGCGAGGCTGGTGGCCTTACGGTACAGGTGCGCTAGGAGACATGGGCTGTCATAACTTAGAAGCTCCCTTTAGTATCTATGGATTGCAATATGTGAAAGATGTGCAGGCCAGTGTAGGCTCTGTGTATGTGGACGAGTTCAAACGCGGATATTTTCCGGAATCTTGTCCTCCATCAAGTTCAGTAACAATGACTTTCCCAAAAACAGCAAAGACAAAAGGTGATGTTAAAGTACATTGGATGGATGGCGGTATACAGCCACCTCGTCCAGATGAATTAGGAGCGAATGAGAAATTTGGTGACGGTGGAAATGGTATTCTTATTATAGGTTCAAAGGGAAAGGTATTAGCGGATACCTATGCTGCAAATCCTCGTCTGCTTCCAACTACTAAGCAGTATAAGAAGGTTGCAGAGAAATATCAAAGAGTACCGGGTGGCGCTAATGGACATTGGGCGCAGTGGGTGGAAGGTTGTTTGGCTGGCTATGGTAATATGGAAATGTCTTCGCCGTTTGAAATCGCAGGACCTCTAACAGAAGCGCTATTGATGGCAAACTTGGCCATTCGTGGAGCTGATTTAAAAATTGATAATAAATATCCTGGTCGGAGCCTAAAATTACTTTGGGATAACGATAATATGCGTGTAACAAACTTTGATGAAGCAAATCAGTTTGTCAAACGTACTTACAGACCAGGTTGGGAAGTAAACTATACATTTTAAATAGATAAAGATGAATAGAAGAGAAGCAATACAACGTGTGGCCATGATTTTGGGTGGTTCCGTAATTGGTGCTAACTTATTTTTGGAAGGTTGTACACGACCTGCGTCTAAAGACGTTGCAGGGTTATTTGAGAAAGATATCATTGAACGATTAGGTGATCTGGCTGATGCTATTTTGCCTCCTACAGCAACACCCGGGGCTAAAGAGGCTGGTGTGGGCAGTTTTATTCCAGTGATGGTAAGAGATTGCTACACAGAGAAACAGCAGAAGGTATTTTTGGAAGGTTTTGCCTCCCTGGATGCAAAAGCGAAAGAGGTAAAAGGTAAACCTTTTGGTGAGCTTTCTATTGAAGACCGTACGGCAATAGCTGCAGTACTCGATAAAGAAGCTAGAGAGTTCAATAAGAAACAGGCTGAAGAGCAAAAAGAAATCCGTGAGAAAAATAAAGTGAAACAAAATGAGCTTTATCATTCGGAAGAGAACGATCCTTCACATTGGTTTACGATGTTCAAGCAATTGACGCTTACTGGATTCTTTAATTCGGAACTGGGCTGTACGAAAGCACTCCGTTATGTGAAAGTCCCTGGTCGATATGATGGCGAGTTCCCATACAAAAAGGGGGATAAGGCATTTGCTTAACTGCATAGTATAGGTTAAAAAATCGGGTAGTGTAATTGAAGCGCTACCCGATTTTTTTATTATGTTAGTTGAGGCTAAATCCCTAACTTTAATTCAAAACTATTTAAAGCTATCCATGAGTAATCGTAGGCAAATTGATGAAATCGTTGAGAAGAATAATGATAATATACGTAAGCTCCATGAGATCGTCAGGCGGACTATGGAGGAAGAAGAGCTTATTGTAGATCGATTGGTCCATCCACCTAAAGAGATTTTGAGTAGGGGACAACGTATATCAGATAGGGTTGCGCAGTTTGGTGGAAGTTGGCGTTTTATAATTATTTTTATCGTTATTCTACTGGTGTGGATCGCTTTTAATACGCTGGCCCTGAAAGGTGAACAGTTTGATCCTTATCCCTTTATTCTGATGAATCTTGTACTTTCCTGTGTCGCGGCTTTGCAAGCACCAATTATTATGATGAGCCAGAATAGGCAAGAGGAAAAGGATCGAATGCGAGGTGAAAATGACTACTTGGTGAATCTAAAAGCTGAACTGGAAATACGTAGTCTTCATCAAAAGATCGATATTTTACTTGAAGAGCAAATTAAGGGCCTGTACGATACCCAACAGGAACAGTATAAGCTAATCAAACAGTTGTACCATAAGGTTGAAAAATTAGAGCGTAAATTGGGTGAAAGAGACGTTTAATGGGGTCGTATATCGCCAAAAAAAACTTGACCACTGTATCAAACGTATTGATAAGTGGTCAAATATGAAGGATGAACGGAAATAGGCTTAACGTTCGATATCCTTTAAACTGTTCATTTTTTTATATTCTAAGAATCCTTTTATATCTTCAAAGTGCTCACGGACACGTTTATTTCCAAATTCAAATACTTTGGTTGCCAGTCCGTCGAGGAAATCCCTATCGTGGGACACTAAAATAAGAGTACCATCAAAATCCTGAAGTGCGTCTTTGATAATGTCTTTGGTCTTCATATCCAAATGGTTGGTAGGCTCATCGAGAATCAATACGTTGACGGGTTCCAAAAGGAGTTTAATCATCGCTAATCTGGTTTTTTCACCGCCTGATAAGACTTTCACTTTTTTAGTGGTGTCGTCTCCACTAAACATAAAAGCACCCAACATATCTTTGATCTTGACACGTACATCACCTACAGCAATCTGATCAATGGTTTCAAATACGGTTAATTCCTCATCGAGTAGGGCTGCTTGGTTTTGTGCGAAATAACCTATTTTGGCGTTATGACCTACTTTTAGGCTCCCTTCGAAGTCTATTTCTCCCATGATGGCTTTAATCATGGTTGATTTACCTTCACCATTCTTACCGACAAAGGCAACTTTCTCTCCACGTTCTATGACCATGGCTGCTTTTTCAAATACCACATGGTCGCCATACTTTTTAGTGAGTTCTTCTACCATTACAGGGTATTGACCCGAACGGGGCGAAGGTGGAAATTTTAAACGTAAGGCTGACGTATCGACTTCGTCTATCTCGATTATTTCTAGTTTTTCCAACATTTTAACCCGGGACTGTACTTGTAAGGTTTTGGAATAAGTCCCTCTAAAACGGTCGATAAATTCTTGGTTGTCCGCTATGAACCTTTGCTGTTCTTCGTATGCTTTCAACTGATGCAAACGACGATCTTTACGAAGCTCTAGGTAATGACTGTATTTTGCTTTGTAATCGTAGATACGTCCCATTGTTACTTCGATGGTACGGTTGGTGATGTTGTCGACGAACGCTCTATCGTGGGAGATTACAATGACAGCTTTGGCCGAATTGATTAAAAAATCCTCTAACCATTGAATACTCTCGATATCCATATGGTTGGTCGGTTCATCGAGAAGGATTAAGTCTGGTTTTTTTAACAAAATTTTGGCCAGTTCGATTCGCATGCGCCATCCTCCAGAGAACTCTGAGGTCTGACGTGTAAAATCTGTACGCTCGAAGCCTAATCCTTTGAGTACTTTTTCAACTTCAGCGTCGTAATTGGTCTCTTCAATAGAGTAGAACTTTTCACTGAGTTCGGACACACGTTCGATTAGCTTCATGTAATCGTCCGTTTCATAATCCGTGCGTACGTTTAGCTGTTCATTCAGTGCTTCTAATTCATCACGCATCTGATAGACTTCTTCAAAGGCTTTTGAGGTCTCTTCGAAGACGGTCATATTGTCCTGCGTTAATAAATGTTGTGGCAAGTAGGCGATGACAGCATCTTTCGGTCCTGATACGTTGCCGTTTGTGGGTTTGCCAGCACCGGCAATGATTTTTAATAGAGTGGACTTGCCAGCACCATTCTTGCCCATAAGGGCTATTTTATCATTTTCATTGATAGAAAAAGATACATCGCTAAAAAGAGTTGTCCCTCCAAATGATACGGAGACATTATTTACGTTGATCACGATACGCCTATGTTAAAATAAGTTGCAAAGATAGTATTTAGAAGTTAGATGTCGGATATCAGATTTAAGATAGTCGCTAGCAAAAAAAGGTGTTAACTATCTTTTCATCTAGAGCGATTTTGTTTGATGTTCCGGGCAGTCTATCCGAAGATCTGTGCTGGCTAAAGTTTGATTTAGCAATCGGCAATAATGAAGTGTTCCATTATCCGAAGATTGATAATAGGAACAGTTGATACACATTCTCTGAACACTTATTATTCCGGATTGATTGAGATGGGTGACGATTTCTAGAAGACTGGATAATAGTGTTTCTTTGCTCGTATCGTTTAATTTATCGATAGGTGTTCTTATTTCTTCTGTAAATAAGGAGGTCTGTCGAGCAATTTCTCTTCCTTTGTCTGTTAGGTGGATGGTGTAGCTTCTTGTATCCTGTTCCTCATATTCCTTGACAATAAATTCTTTTTGTTCCAATGTTTTGACAGTCTCACTGATCGTGGCCTTGGTCATGTTGAATTCTTGAGCGAGGTAACTTACCTTCCGATTTTCGGCATCGTGGTGAAGTAGAAAAATCAAGAGTTGTATTTGAGTAGGCGTCAGAGGAAATTCTTTACTCTGACGCCATAGTAGCACACGAAAAGACTGAGTTATTCTTTCCAATGAAGCTACAATTTTGCTTTCTATATTGCTGTTCTGTTGTTCCAGATCAAAATCGGATCTGTTCATGGTATATGCTGCTTACTTACAGTTTTCCATTTCATAGATGAAAACTCCTTTTTCTTTTATTTCATTTTGCCATTCGGTTCTGACCTGTTCTACATGGCAGAATTGGCACTCGTGGGCAGTCAGTGGCTGCCCTTCTTGATTCTTACTTTTCAGATAGTCTCTTCCATAATCGTAAATTATAGTGGCATCTGTTATTTCTGCGGGGACAATAATGTCAAAGTGCATAATCGTCCCATCTTTTTTTGTTACGTAGGTATCCCAAACAGCTACTTGCATTTTTATTGATTTTAATGATTGTTTGATTCTATTTTAATACGAAAAATGCCCCACAAAGATAGCTATCCTATCCAAGTGGGGCAAACATTTAACCTTTTACATCTGCAATCGATGCACCAAAGTTGATGTGTAGCACATTGCCTTGTGGTGTTACTAAAGCGGGTACGGACTTTACGCCAGCTTTCTCTGCTTCTTCTATCCGTTCTCTGACTTCACCGATATGTACGACTTCTACGTTGTCGGTTCCTACAAGGTTGACGATGTCGTGTTCTGCGCTAATGCATACGGGACATCCAGCATGGTAAAAAACTGATTTTGACATGTTCACTAAAATTTTAATCTGTTCCTGAGGCAATATTGCCTTATTCAAAAGTAGTTAGGATTCCTAACTATATCAAGAGGCATTGCTCTATTCGTCCCTGGTCTACCGTTGTTTTTTAATTCTGTCCTATCTTTGTTGGCTTGGATTTTAGAAGCCGTACTTTACTTTAAGGATATTCTTCTTTGTGTTTACTTTTAAAACTCTTATCCCCTGAAGCTCTGCTGTATCAGCAACGTGAGTGCCCCCGCATGCATAATTCAGGTACTTGCCTATTTTTACAAGTCTAATGCTTGTATCGGCTTTTGGGGTGAAGTGAGAAATTCTAAATGAGTCTTTGTAATCGGAAGAACTTGTTGAAACTACCTTGGAATGAATTGGGAGCTTTTGGAGGATAAGGGTATCTAAGATGCTGTTGATGGCTTCTATAGTAATGTTTTGGACTGTATTCGCTGTGTCAAACTCTATTGCGCTATTACTAGGATAGTGTGAACCGTTTATAGGGGTAAGATTGAGTTTAAGCTCTTCATATATTATAGAGGTGATAAGATGTCCAGCGGTGTGTAGTTGGGAGTTTACCGCTCTCTTGATGGGATCAATTCTAAGGGTAATAATTGCATTGTCTTCTATTTCCTGTCTATCGATGTAGATTTTTAGACTATTAGCATTAAAAGTCCCTTTTATTATTGGGCTGGTAGTATTGCCAATGGTTATTTCTGCAGTGTCGCTTTCTTGTCCCCCTCCACCTGGAAAATAGCAGGATTCCTGAGGTATGATAAAGAATCCATTATCATCCGTGCCATAATCAAGAATCTGTGTTTCGTTTAGAGCAGTCTCAGGACTGTGGTAGTATATCAAGTGTGTTTCCATATTTGTTTTGGTATTTGACCGATGTAAAACTGGGGTATTTAAAGGAAATAAAATAGAAGGTTCATAACATCTGGTAACTGGTTAACATTCGTTATCGGATATTAGTATATTTTACTTGTGAGTGGCGTTTAGCCAATTTTTGAAATTAGGGGTATTCTCCACATATTTCTGTTATTTATCTTTTCTATTGTATCCAAGGATATCCAATACCTGATCTTCATTTTGTTGCTCTGAAAAAACATCTACCTTGATTTCACCTTGCTCATCGCGGTCAATCAGTATATGTTTTGGATGTGGAATAAGACAGTGGTGAATTCCACCAAATCCCCCTATACTTTCCTGATAGGCTCCTGTATTGAAGAAGCCAATGTAAAGAGGTTTGTCTTTGTTGAATTTTGGAAGATATATGGCATTAAGATGCTGTTCGGAGTTGTAGTAGTCTTCACTGTCGCAGGTGACACCCCCTAAGAGTACGCGTTCATAGTTCTCGTTCCAACGATTTAATGCAAGAAGAATAAAACGACTATTGATAGCCCAAGAATCGGGGAGGGTAGTGATAAAAGAGGAATCGATCATATTCCACCGTTCGCGATCATTCTGTTTCTTCTGATAAGCTACTTTATAAATTGCGCCGGCACTTTCTCCTACTGTAAATGATCCGAACTCCGTGAAAATCTTAGGGTCCGGGATATGAGCTTCGCTACATGCATTCTTGATCTGGCTGAGAATTTCCTCCACCATATATTCATAGTCATATTCGAATGCCAAGGAGTTTTTAATGGGGAAACCACCTCCTATATCCAAACTGTCAAGACTGGGACATTCTTTTTTCAGCTCTACGTATATCTTTATACACTTCAATAGTTCGTTCCAATAATAAGAGGTGTCACGAATGCCTGAATTAATAAAAAAATGAAGCATTTTCAGTTCGACCTGATCATTGTTTTTTATCTCGTTGCGGTAGTAGGTAAGAATGTTCTTATAGCCAATACCTAGCCGCGAGGTATAGAATTCAAATTTGGGACTTTCCTCTGAGGCGATCCTGATGCCTACGTTGATTTTTTTGTCACATTTGGCCAATAGTAAGTTCAGCTCTTCATAATTATCCAGGATGACAATTACATTGTTTTCTCTAGCCTTGTTCAACCTTATTATATTATCTAGATATGCTGCGTTCTTAAAGCCATTACATAATATGGAGGTACTGTTACTTATTTTATTTTCACTGATTAGTTTTTCTACTATGTTTATATCAAAAGCAGATGAGGTTTCGATATGAACATTATTCTTGAGCACTTCTTCTAATACAAAACTAAAATGCGAGCTTTTTGTACAGTAGCAATAGTGATATTCGCCCTGATAGCTGATTTTTTTCATTGCTTTTTGGAACCAAGACTTCGAACGTTGGATATTCTGTGATATGCGTGGTAGGTAGGTGAATTTAAGCGGGGTACCATGCGCTGCAACGAGTTGCATGAGGTCGACACCGTGAAAAAGTAGCTGATTACTTGAGTCGAGTGTAAATTCCGGCTGCGGGAATACAAATGTCTGGTCGATTAGATCAATATATTTTGTTTTCATTTTACGATTTAGGGTTGGGTAAAAAGACTCCGGGATCTCCTGATATGAAGTTATCTGTTATTCTTGAGCGTAGTATTCAGGCGATCACCGAAGCTGGTACTCCAATTTAATAAGGTGGATATTTATCTTTAGGAAAGATTGACGAATTCTTTATTTTTAATGCTATTTTTTTTGTTTTTATTGAACCATTTGAACTTACCATTGATCACCATATAAGCCAGGAGGCCGGCTACTAGCCCCCAAAAAGCTCCACCGATATCAAATAGACTAATATTTGCAGCAGAGACTAAAAATGTGATCAGTGCTACTTCTCTAGTCTTTACATCTGCCATGGCACTGGATATACTGCCTGCAATGGTACCTAATAATGCCAAGCCCGCCAACATCGCGATGAAGGAAGAGGGAAATGCCATGAATAGTGCTACAAAGGTCACCCCGAAAATGCCTACCAAGGAATACAGGATGCCACATGTTATGCCGGCAATATATCTTTTTTTTGGATTTTCGTGTGTATCTGTTCCTGTAGCTATTGCTGCTGTAATGGCTGCAATGTTAAATGGAGACGAGCCAAAGACAGCAAATACCATAGACCCTAAGCCTGTAACAGTCAGTATCGGATTGGCACTCATGTCCTTGTAACCATCATTTTGGAGGACGAGCATACCGGGCATGTATTGCCCTGTCAATGTGATTATAAAGAGGGGTAAAGCAACACTCAATAGAGCATTGGCCGAGAATACAGGCGCAGTAAATACAGGTTTGGATAGACTCCATTCGAGTGTGCTAAAAGTGATACTATCAGTAATCAGGAGGTAGGAAAGTCCGATGACCAAAACCCCTAATATGGCATATCTTGACGTAAGGCGTTTTAGAAATATAAATGCGACAAACAGAAGACAGACCAATACTGGGTCTACGGATATTTCTTTGAAAGCATTGATCCCGAAAGGGAAGAGGATACCAGCCAATAATCCTGCAGCAATCCCTTGTGGGATTAGTTTGATCACGCGGTCGAACATTCCGGAAAGGCCAAGTATAAGAAAAGCAGCACCTGATACGACATAGGCACCAATGGCTTCGGAATAAGGTACTGTAGCCAGTGCCGTGATAAGGAATGCCGCTCCTGGGGTTGACCATGCGGTAATGATGGGCGTTTTGTAGCGTATGCTCAACCAAAGCCCTGTCAATCCGGTTCCAAGTGATACCGCCCATACCCATGACGAGGTCAATTCGGGACTTAATCCTGCGACTTTTGCTGCCTGAAAAATTAAAATAAAGGTACCTCCATAATTTACGATCACAGAAACGAAACCTGCGATGATGATACTTGGTAGATCACTGGCTTTTAGTTTGTCTTCTTCTTTAGTTTTCATTGATGACACTGGTTTAATGTTGTTAAAGAAATATTGAAAAAGGATCTAGGATATCAGATAAACTATTCTTTTTATATCTATAGGCCCTCTTGAACTTTGCGACAAAAGTAAATCTAAATAGATATGCACGGATGGTACAGATTCTTTATTATTGAGGGACCAGATTAATTATTTGATTAGGAGTGAGGTGATCTAAATGTTTTCATTATTAGGTGTTTAAAAAAGAAGTACGAGTCGAGCGACTCGTACCTAATTGGGGAAATCGTTTAAAAAAAAAGCAATGATGCCCTGATCTTCTATCTACTTCAGCTTCTATTTCAAAAGTAAGTAAGTTTTTATAGTTTATGAATGAACCAGAAGTTGCATATGGAGGCAGTCCACGAATTTTACATGAGCCCATTCGTACAATCTGGTCTAGATGAATAAAACAAACTGCACTACTTTACTCCTCCAATTTACTCCTAGCTTTATGCCCATGATTCAGTTGGTGCTGATGGTTTATAAATATTTATTATGGTTATGAAATACAATTTTGGAGCTGGTCCTGGTAAGTTGGCGAAAGAGGTCTTGGCAGAAGCAGCAGAAGCCGTTCAGAACTTTAACAACACGGGACTTTCTATTTTGGAGATATCGCATAGGAGTGAAGATTTTATAGAGGTGCTTAATGAAACAGAGCAGTTGGCACGTCAACTATTGGCTGTGCCTGATACACATGATATTATTTTTTTGCAAGGTGGAGCGAGTTCTCATTTTGCGATGGTGCCCATGAACCTGTTACCCGATGATGGAACCGCTATCTATTTAGACACAGGGATGTGGTCTAGTAAAGCAATTGCTGAAGCTAAAAAATTCGGGAAGGTATCTGTTATAGCAAGTTCTGTCAATGCGGATTATAGCTTTTATCCTAAGGGATTTACCGTTCCGAAAGATGCTGCATATTACCATTTTA
Organism: Sphingobacterium paucimobilis HER1398; assembly: GCF_000416985.1. Lineage (GTDB taxonomy): Bacteria > Bacteroidota > Bacteroidia > Sphingobacteriales > Sphingobacteriaceae > Sphingobacterium > Sphingobacterium paucimobilis. The sequence goes on along the minus strand of NZ_ATDL01000015.1, from coordinate 517,940 downwards.
CTTCCAATAATACCATATATGGGACAGGGACCTTTGAGACTCCCCAAGTAGATATACCTTTAGTATGTGATATGTCCTCCGATATTTTTAGTCGGGATATTGATGTGTCTGCCTATAGTCTCATCTATGCTGGAGCGCAAAAGAATATCGGGCCTGCTGGAATGACTTTAGTCATTGTCAAAAAAGGTATCCTGGGAAGAACAGGACGGGATATACCGACGATTTTTGACTACGGAGTACATGTGGCTCACAGGTCACTATATAATACACCAGCGGTATATGCCATATATGTAACGATGCTTAATTTACGTTGGTTAGCTGCTAAGGGAGGAGTATCCGTTATCGAACAGGAAAATATACGTAAAGCAGCGCTTTTGTATCAGGAAATTGATGATAATCCTCTTTTTTCCGGAACAGCAAGGAAAGAAGACCGCTCGCGTATGAATGTCACTTTTGTCATGAACGCTAAAGATCTGGAATATGAATTTTCGACTTTCGCATCGCAGAGAGGCATCGTAGGAATAGCTGGACACCGGCATGTCGGTGGATTTAGAACGTCACTGTATAATGCAGTGGATTTAAAAGCTGTCGAGTTTTTGGTAGAGACTATGCGTGAGTTTACACGGATAAAGCAATATTGATATATATTAACCCAATTTAAGTTTGCCATGGAAAACAAGAAAATTGAAATACCCCACCTGAACGAGTTATGTAGAGCGATATTTCAACAGAATAAGGAGAAAGGATTTTGGAATAGAGAGATCAATATAGGAGAATGCCTGATGTTAATTACAGGCGAGCTCGGAGAGGCTTTGGAGGCGGATCGAAAAGGTAGACGCGTTAGGTTTGCTGATTTTGAGGAAACGGTAGAAAAAGCAGGGTACCAGTTGTACGAATTCGCAATGGATCGCCATTATAAAGTGTTATCTCAACTGTTTCTGGATATGGTAAAGGATACATTAGAAGATGAGATTGCCGATGCTGTCATTCGGTTATTCGATCTCGCAGCAGCACTTGATATTGATCTGGAAAGTCATATCTGGGCAAAATTAATGTATAATAAGGGACGGGCTGAATTACATGGTAAATTGTATTAATCGAAAATTAAAAACACAAGTGATCAGTCAATCGACATACCTGCCAAAATCTCATGAGATAAATCTGTATTGGGCAGTATTCCGTTCGCTGTTATGGTTCCTTATGGGGATATTACCACCGCTGTGGTGTTGATTACTGTAGTGGGATTTTTGATTTCTTTGTCGTTTTCTCCAATATTGGTATACGCCCAGCAACTGATGCCCAGCAAAATTGGCATGGTGTCCGGATTGTTTTATGGAGTAGCTATGGGGATGAGTGGGATAGGGGCTGCAATTATGGGAAGTTTGGCAGACGTGAAGGGTATAGATTATATACAGAATATAATTAGTCTATTGCCTCTTCTTGGGCTTGTAGTTTTTCTTTTTCCTCAACGAACTAAAGACGGTTTTTATATTCCTTAGCTGTTTGTTTTTTGTAGTCTCCAGGAGTCATTCCATAGTAATTTTTGAATGTTTTAATAAAGTGGCTTTCATCTGCAAACCCACATTGGTAAGCGATACTTGCGTTGGATAGTTCTCCCTGATCGAGTAGTTCTCTGCTGAGCTCAATCTTTCGCCTGCGGATGAATCGACTAAGATCTTCGCCAAAATAACGGGGGAAAGTCCGTGAAAGATGGACCGCTGAGATTCCAATCTGCTCCGCCAATTGCTGTAAATCTAACTGGTTAACGTCGTAAGAATCAGCTATTATTTCTTGGAGTCTATTGACCCATTTGGGAGTATGTCCTAATGTGATTTTTTGTGTATCGCGTTGTAATAGTGCAAAAGCCTGTAGCAACATGCCTTCAATCGCTATGGGGGTGACGGCATCTTGTACGTTGAGCTCTTTGTATATATTTTGGAATAGAGATTTAATCTCGGGATGATGTATGTTTATGCTACCCTCTATGATATCGGGGTTTAATTCTTTTTGAGAAAACCATTTCTTTTCAATCTCGATATGAAAATAATTGACACCTTCGGAGATGCTTTCATTGTAATGGGGTTCTTGCCAATTGTGATAGAGTAATGTATTACGTGAACATTGTATTTTCTCTTTTTTATTGACCTCCATAAAATTGCCCTTGACGCTGTAAAGGAAGTAAGCATTCTCATGATAATGCCAAGGTACGTGGGAATTAGGGGCAATTACCGCTTCGCTTATAATGAGATTGTTGAATTTAATCTTTCTTTTGCTCTCTCCGAAATGTTGGCCTAATGTTAATGATTTCATGTTTCTAGCTTTAGGTATTTTGCTTTTCTATATACTGTTGTAACATCTTACGTGTTCTGCGTTTGATGCGATCTACTAAGGTTTTTGGTGCTAACACTTTCACCGATTCTCCAAAACCTAATATTTCGCGTTCCAGTTCGAAATTCAATACCACATCGAGGCGAATTAATACGGTACCATCGGCTTCGGTCTTCAGGAGTTGTTGAGATGGGTGTATGGGTTTGGTTGTGACATAGGGCGCATTTTTGGAATCGACCTGTAATATGACACGATGCCCTCTGTCTTTTTCTGATTTTGTGACACCGATAGTGTCTGCATAATAGCGTTCGAAATCTATACCACTGTAGGGGACGTATCCCGATTTTTCCATTTCATTCAGATCTTCTATACGATCTAGCGCTAGTGTAATCAGTGTTTTTCCTTTTTTGGGTTGACAGATGACAAACCACCTGTTTCGGTATTCTTTGAGTAGATAGGGATAATATACGGTTTCTTGTTCGGTTTTTGACTTAAACGATTTATAACTTATGAGTAGAGGGATCTGCTCTCGTATCGCCTTATGTATGGGCGTAATCCAATTCAATCCTTTTAATCGATTGTTGCTCTCCAGTTGTATATGCGAAGCGGATTTGTCGGTCTGCTTGGACAGGCTGTTTTCTAAACGCACAATCATATCACTCATTTCTTCAAAATAGGAGAAACCATTAAGGTGCTTTAGAATGTCAACAGCATCTTTCATCTTAGATATATCACGGTCAGAGAGAGGCGAATTGCTGATGGAATAGTGGGGGGCGTCGTAGGTGTAGAACTTACGGTTGAGAACGACAATGGGCGCATTATAGCCCAGTTTATTACTTCGCATTAATTGTATGTCTCCCTGTACGTTCTTTTGCTTACTCCACTATGGATACCTTCAAATTCATAAAGTCCGTCAGAAACCCGTTCTATTAAGTCTTCTAGTGTCCATTTGCGGTGGGTCTGCCGAAGACAGCTGTCAATGATTTTGTATCGGATGAGCGCGAGTTTATTCGTTGCCATGTGTGAGGTAAGAAAAATATGTACAGTGTAAATATAGGGTATTTATTTTACTACGCATTCTATTTGCGTAATATCATTTTTTTATTCTTTTGTTGTTTTTATTCTAGGTGATAAACAGGGTTTTAGTTTTTTTTTTGTATTCTTTTTTTTAATACGCATAACCGTTGCGTAGTGATGGGCGCACCTTTGTAATGTCGGTAACGACAATTGTTCTTTGATTAAAAATAGCGTCAAGCTTTAAGATAGGTGCATAATGCACAAAGAAGCCTTTAATATCGTGTAGGCTGCCCTGGTCTCCTGTTTCTGCATAGCAGGATAGTGTTGGTTCAATAGAATACAATATGCTGGCAAAGTATACGGTTTAGAGGAAATGAGTTGCGCGGTGCGCAACTACAGCGTTGTATGTCGCAGGTTCGAATCCTGCTTCCGACTCGTCGGGATAGTTCAGTCTGGTAGAACAACAACTCATCAAACGTGGGTTCGAATCCCACTTCTACGCAAGTAGAATAGCATAGTGGCCGAATGCACAGAATTTAGGAATTCTGCTTTGATTAAGTTTAGACTTTCTTTCAAAAAGTCTTCATTAGAGCTTTTCGTCTTTTGTTCGGTCGTATTTGTTTTTTAGAAAGTCTGAGTCGGTATTACTGATTCTTGCTGGAATAAAAGATGGATAGGACAATCGCAACCATACTCTGCAATTCAGAACAGGCATTTTTGCACCGTGATCATAGGAATATTTTTATAACCTATGGGAATGGAAATAAAATGCTCCTTTTGGATTCCGTTTGGGAACGATGGACAGAACACGAAAAGCTTGTTAAGTAATTTAAAAACAGCATTAAAAAGAAATATCATGAAAAGAGTAACAGTAAATGTAAATCAGGTAGGTATAGTTGTTAAGCATAACTTGGCAGTGCGTGTGCTGACACAAGGAAAGTATTGGTTAGGTTTTGGCGAAAAATTGGAATGCTATGATCTGTCTAAGCCATTTCATACCGTTCATGACATCGATGTGTTGCTACAGATCGACGGTTTCGCGGCTGTGGTCGAAGTAGTCGATATCGCTGACGACGAATTGGCGCTGGTTTTTGTGAATAATAATTTTAATAAAGTACTTGCGGCGGGGCGGCATGTGTTCTGGAAGGGATTGCAATCCTACCGTATACAGATTGAAAATATTTCAGATATTGCTATTTCGGATACGGTATCACGTCAACTTTTGGAAAAGCAAACATTGGCTTACTATGTGCGTCAATATAAGGTCGAAGCGTGCGAAAAAGGTGTATTGTTTGTCGATGGAGTTTTTGTAAAGCTTCTGGAAGCTGGTACTTACTATTGGTGGAAGAATGCGAGAAGTATTGCTGTGAGTAAGGTAGATGTACGTGTGACTACCCTAGAGATTACGGGACAAGAAATTCTGACGAAGGATAAAGCACAGCTAAGAATTAATTTCTCGGTACAATACTGGGTTAATTCGATCGAGCGGGCTTTGGTGGAAAATAAGGATTTTGAAAAACAATTGTATTCGTCGATGCAGTTGGTATTACGTCGCTATATTGGACAGATGACGTTGGATGAATTAATGGAAAATAAAGTAGAAATTTCCAAATATGTGATTGAAGCTACAGCAGATGAAGCTGATGGTCTGGGGGTACGGTTATTGACGGGGGGGCTTAAGGATATTATCTTGCCAGGTGATGTGCGAGAGATCATGAACCAGGTATTGATTGCAGAGAAGCGGGCACAGGCTAATATTATTATGCGTCGAGAGGAAACAGCTTCTACAAGAAGCTTGTTGAATACAGCCAAGTTAATGGAGGAGAATACGATGTTGTTCAAGTTGAAGGAGATGGAGTATGTGGAGAAGATCGCGGAGAAGATCAACAGTATCTCGGTATCTGGAAATGGGCAGATTGTCGATCAATTAAAACAGTTGTTCGTTAAGTAGGGGCGCTGTAGGAAAAAATAGAAGTAAATTTTAAAGTAACACTTGTATAATTTTAACAGGAAATGGAAAATAAGAGAATCAATGGTAATGATTTACTAGCGATAGGTTATAAAGAGAATCATGCGATGGGGGTCGCACTGAAGATTAATAAGAGGCGATTAGGTTTTACGCGTGAACAGATGTTAGCCAATTTTAAAGCGGTATTAACGGATCCAAACGAATTTTTGACGGACGAAGTATTCAAGCCATTGGCTGAAGTGTTATTACTACAGGATAGTATCATGGACGAATGTATTCCCTTACGTGATGAATCCTTAGCCTATAGGGTGTTTGGAGAAGAACATATTGAGGCAGGAGCAAGAAAACAGATGGATATAGCCATGCGATTGCCTGTTACTGTTACGGGAGCGCTTATGCCGGATGCTCATCAGGGGTATGGCCTACCTATCGGGGGTGTGTTGGCTACTGATAATGCAGTGATACCATATTGAGTAGGGGTAGATATCGGTTGCCGTATGGCTTTATCTGTATTTGATATCCCGGCGACTTATATTGAGGAATATAAAGATAGATTGGAGGAATTGATTATGAAGCACACGCGTTTTGGAGCTGGTAACGGATATCTGAAGCACGAGCGTGTAGATCATAGTGTCTTAGATAGTTCTGTTTTTGAGTCCAATGCTTTTGTTCGGGCCTTGAAAGATAAGGCTTGGACGCAATTAGGTTCTTCGGGCGGGGGGAATCACTTCGTTGAATTTGGGGTAATGGAGTTTGCAGATTCAGATCCAGCTTTAGGGGTAGAAAAAGGGAAATATCTAGCGCTGTTGACACATTCGGGATCGCGTGGATTAGGTGCGACTATTGCAGGGCATTATACAAAGCTAGCAAAGCAATTGTGTAAGCTTCCTTATCAGGCAGAGAATCTGGCTTATCTTGATTTGAATTCGGCGGAGGGACAAGAATACTGGTTGGCGATGAACCTGGCAGGAGATTATGCTTCTGCCTGTCATGAGGTAATCCATGATAAAATTAGACGTGCGTTGGGAGCCGCTCTTTTGACGAAGATTGAGAACCACCATAATTTTGCTTGGAAAGAACAGTATAACGGGGCAGAAGTAATTGTACATCGTAAAGGGGCAACGCCAGCAGGTAAAGGGGTAATGGGAATTATTCCAGGATCTATGGCTACTCCAGGTTTTTTAGTGCGTGGTAAGGGGGAGGTGACTGCTGTTAACTCAGCTTCTCATGGTGCCGGACGATTGATGAGCCGTACACAGGCTATTAAGACGTTGTCTGCAGTGGAATTGAAGATGATGCTTGCTGATAATGGGGTACGCTTGTTGGGAGCGGGAATGGATGAAGCACCAATGGCATACAAAGATATCCATACGGTAATGGCCGCTCAAACTGGATTGGTGGATGAGGTAGCTACTTTTTTACCTAAGATTGTTCGTATGGCAGACGATGGTTCTCGAGAAGATTAGTGTGGTCGATATACGTTACGAAATAAGGGCTGCAACTTGTTGCAGCCCTTATTCCTGAAAAAAAGATATGGATGTAAAATTATTTGACCTGTATTTTGACAAAGCCTGTCAGCGTTCCTCCTTCTTTTACTTCGAACGATTTCGTAGCGGTATTGGTAGCGTAGTTATACTCGTAGTACGCATTTGCTCCTGAAGAAACAGCACCTCTTAATAATACTTTATTATCAACCTCTACCACAGCTAGGGCCGCACCAGGATTGATTCCAGTAGGTATACCTTCAATCTCTTTAAAGGATTTTTTAGTGACATCTACGACGTGGAATTTCCAGATGTCTTTGCTGTTGATGTTTCCGGTGGGGCCGCCTTCTAACTTTTCAGTATTTAAAACGACGATCAATTGACCGTTTTTAGCATATACGCCTACAAACTTACCATTGTCCTCAGGTCTGAAATCAGAAAAGTGAAGTGTCCAGTCCTTGTCAATATCGGTTTCGTTGGCTTTTATACGGACTATTTTGGATTTTCCTCCAAGTCCCTGTGCATGCGTTCCCTGCGTTACGATATAAAGGTCCCCATTGGTGTCAAAATCGTACATCGGATTATCGTTAATATAGGCAATACCTCCTGTATTTTCTATTTTTATGGTTTTTTCGTGTTTGCCCGTAGCTATATCTATGACCGCTATGTAGACGTCAGGAAAATAGTCGTCAAAAAATCCAGCTTGAGTCGTATTCAGTTTGCCATAGGTGATGTTCGCAAATAACTTGCCTCCTTTTATGGCAAGAAACTTTTGGCCTATGGATTTGAATTTGATAGCTGCGGCATCACCTTCTTTAATGTTTGCATTCACCACTTGAACAAGGTCTATGGAACCTGTGTTTCTCATCTCAGCAGGGCTGAATTTTTGGATATTCAGAGGTTCTGCGGCGTCCCAATAAAAACCGGATGTTTCATTTTGTATTACAAAATTTCCGGTTCCATTATATTTAGCGGCTTCGGTTTGGTTTTTGGAAGAAATGAATTTCCCTACAGTAACTTTTCCGTTAGGAGCAATTTCAATTTTTTCGATACCTTGAGCGGCATCACTGCTACGCACCATTTTAAAGATCCAGTTGCCATAGGGTCTCTAGCCTGCCATACCTTTGACGCCTTGTAGAGTCTTTTCTCCTGTAACATTGGAGATTGTCCCGCTCGGGTATTGATCAAATGCCGATATGTAGCCGCCACCATTGGGTTGGTTGCGATCACTGACCGTCATTACGACGTATTTAGATTGCGATTGTTCTTCAGGGTCGGGATCAGAAGTTTTGTCGCTTTTACAGGCTCCAAAAAATAGAGTCGTTGACAATAGTCCTAATACAAAATTAAAACCGATCTTATTCATGATATTAACTTTTAAATGATTTTATGTAATAATTTATTTTGACATGCACACTTCGTCCAGGTCGCTGTATTTTATAGTAATCGTATAATTTAGCATCCATAAGATTTTTGACTTCGGCACTCAGTGACCATTTTGATGAAGGGAAGACGTAATTGAAGCCGACATTCATTAAACTCTGATCAGGAACTAAGTCTTTTGTGTCGACTTTGGAGCTACCTGTGAGCCCCAAAAAACCATCCGCTTCTTTGTCTTTCGGAATATGGACTAGATAAAACTCACGGATGAAGTTATAATGGATATAAGGTTTGATTGCATCATTTTTTGCAAATACATTTTGGAAATTAGCCTTCAAGCCAATATTGCTAAAAAAATAAGGGGTATTGGTAACACGAGTACCCTCGATCCATTTATACAATGGTACACCGATGTCAACCATACGGAGATCCTGCCAGGTTGCATTTCCCGTAATTTCAAAATGTTTAAACAACCTATAGGACAGGTCTATATCAAAACCATAGCCTTGTATGCTGTCTAGATTCTTGTACTGTGAGAATGGCGTCTGTATAGGTGTCAAGAGTATCATCCCTTTGGTGCGGCGGTAGAAGGTTCCTACTTCTGTCGCAAAGTTTTCTGTAGCGTAGCGATAACCTAAGTTGGCATTAAAACTCCGCTCTGGTTTGAGGTCAAAATTAGGAGCTCTGGTATCATTATCCCCAAACAATTCCTCTTGGAGGGGGAGGCGATTGGTAAGCTCGACAGAAGCTCTTAGGAAGCTCCTATTATTGATCTGATATTTGACTGCATTTCCAAATCCCCAACTCTGATCAGATACTGACTTATACTTATTTAAGTCAGTGTCGTTGCTTAGAAATGCATTGATTCCCTTTGATGTAAAAGAAAAATGTTTAATAAACAGTTGGTTTGTTAGTCTTTTGTTAAACCAATTGGATTCCCAAGATAAACCTAGTATTGATTTTTGATAGGTCGCCTCTTTGCTCAATACATCTATATCAGTTCCCGTGAAGCGGAACCCTAGGGGATCACTTCCCTGACGTGTATTACGATTGAGTATAAAGTTGGTATGAATCTGATGTTGCGGGGTGATATGGAAAGATAGTGCCGTTCTACTAATTATATTTTTATAATCTATGCTCGCTAAAGAAGGGTTTGGACTTTCTCCAACGGAGGTTCCTGGCGTAAATTTTCCATACCAGTCAAAAGTGCCTTTTACGGTGTCGGTTCTGTGGCGATTGGTGCTACTGTAGGAAACAAATTGGTCTAAGTCGATGCGGTCATCCCAAAAGGATTTTTTATAACGGATAGAAGGGACGATCCCTTTGTTGTTGAGTTTGATTGCGCCATAGGGATTCGTCATTAATGCGGGATGCTGGGATTGTCTGTCTATTTGGTAAAGAGCTATGGACAAGCGTAATTCATCAGCCCATTTTTTGTTTTTAATACCCGCATAAGCTTCTGTAAAATAGTGTTTGTAAGCATTATGGAAGAGTTTTACCCGTGCTGGTTTTAGATTTGCATTCTCGTCTACAGTCTCGATATCAACCTGGTAGTCGTTGTCAGAATAATTAACAAAAGCATCTATGCCAGCAAACCAATTGTTCCGAAACTGTTGCTGTCCCGACAGATTGATTAGGTGGGTGTTAAATGAGCCTACCTCATAAGAAGCCTGAAATGTTTTTTTATGATTTTGGTTGGTCACTAGATTGACAGCTCCTCCCAGAGCATCGCCACCTAGATTTACGGGGACCACTCCTTTATAGATTTCGACATGTTCCAATTGATTGATAGGAACATTGTTGATGCCATAGCCACCACCGAGGTATTCTAATGGGATTCCATCACGGAAATATTGCACTGCATTTCCTTGGAAGCCGTTTATAGATACATCCACTTGATTGCCGACTCCGCCACTTTGTCTAATTCGTATGCCCGGTGCCCTGTTCATGATTTCTGCCAGTGAAGTCGGTTGTTCGGCAGCAGCTTTTGTATCTATTACAATACTCCGTATAGGTTCTTCTCTAAGTTTTTGTATTTGTGTTTTTCCCTGTACCTCAACTTGGTCTATTGTATTTTCCTTAGGGTAGAGTATTATTTCTAGGAAGACTTTCTTAGCGTTATCCATATCTAGGGTATCCATATGAGGGACATATCCGATTGCAGATATTCGAATAATCTGTCTTCCTTTTATTGCTTTTGTGCTGTTGAAGGAACCATCCGAACGTGATAGGATAGTCTGATCAGCTATTTTTATAGTCGCCTCCGCAATAGGACGACCGTCCTGTTGTATAACACGACCTTGTATCCTATCATTTGATTGGGCGAAGAGTAAATTTGTTAAGCAGTATGAAAACAGCAAAAAAGCAAAGCTATAACTATAGCGCATATCTTTTCTAGTAATAAATTGAAAACAGTGCAAATATAAATCTTTATTTAGATTAAATGTAAATAAAGGGGTTGTTATTTAGAATATTTCTATTCTAAGAGGTGGGGGAGAAAATTTGTATGTCTTTGATGGTTTAGGTATTTTAGGAAATAATAGATGTAAAAGTGTATTACTGTTGGGATCTAATAGGGTGAGTAAGGAGGAATTGTTTTTTTTAAAAACTGTTAATTATGCGGATTGGCTTTTTGTTTTCAAAAATTTTACTGGGTGTTTTACTGACTTTGTTTGTGAGTGGTGCCGTTGCGCGCCCTAAGCTTCCTTATTTGGTGGTATCTGATATGGATGTCGACAAAACGTTTGAGCATCTACAATCTTTTTTATTGGAAAAGGATTATTTTATTCAATCTATAGATAGTCGACAAAGGTTTGTACAGATACGATTTATTTTGAAACCGAAAGCTTGGACAAAGCTGGACCGGCGCTATACCGTCAATTTTTTTGTTCAAGTCAACGACGAAAAGAATAGTAAAATCAGGTTACAGATTAATAGGGAAGTTTTGCAATCAACAGGTAGAGCAAATGACAATTGGAGTTATTATTATAGGGATGAAGGGATGCTTAAAGCGGATGATAAACTCTACGACGAACTGATTATAGAACTCAAGCAGTACTATGATTCACTCTAAATTGAGAATTGTTTTATTCTATACCTTGTGAAAGGTATCTAGCGATGATTGCTAAAAGAATGCCTGCTGTATGTCCCGGGACTGGCATGATCTCCCTCCTAAAAATCAAAAGTTACGTAGTTTACTCCTGTTTGTTCCGTCAGGGTGAATGTAGCTAAGGCGATATAGGCCTGAGCTCCTGTGGATCCCATTTGCTGGGTCAGTACTTCGGGGTGTTCTATTTTCACTTTTATTGTATCTGCTCCTTGTCTTACAAGAGTTAAGGTGACTTTTCCTTGGTATGTTTTATTGATTATGTTTATAGCTTCTGTTGCGGTAAGGGTATTACTGCGATTGGAGTCAAGTCGAATTAAAGTATCAGCATTGTAATCATAGCTCCATATGGGGGAATCATCGACAGGGAGGCTATCCGTATTTGAATAGGACTCATTTTTTTGTTCTGATTTTCGGTCTGAAGTGTTTTGATTAGGATTGTTACAAGCTAAAAATAACATACATGACAGTATGTAAGCTATTTTTGATAAAGCGGGATATTGCATGATTATTTTTTTGATAGTTACTCGTCATTAATAACGAGGTAAGCATACTTAAAGGTATATAAAAATAAAATGAATTTACTTTTTATAAGGTTTGCGAAAAAGTTGTTACTGCAAAAATAAAAAATTTCGTGTATATTGTTGTGCAGACATTGTGTCGCATAAGGATAGATGTGTGTGTGCTTTTAAACCAATCTTTTTATGGGAATGATATTATCCGATGCCGTACTTCTTGATATTTTGAGCTATTCCTCTTCTGAAGCTGTTGCTGTCTACGACAATGATGATCTACGAGTTCGATTTGTTAATAAAAAGATGTTGTCTTATTGGGGAAGGAAGGAGTCTTCTGTAGGATGGGTTTTAGACGTTGAAAACGAGGTTGTTATCAGTGCGTCGTTTGTTCGGAAGGCCAAGGAGGTCTGGAGAACAGGATTGCCTTTTATTGGCAATGATATGCCTATGGAGCTTTATCTAGGTGGGAAAGTGGAAACCTGCTATTTTGATATGGAATTAAGGCCATTCTTGGATGCAGCAGGTAATACTTATGCATTGTTGCACTGTGGTACGATAAGTGCCGCGGTGAAAAGGGAAGGGAAGGACAATGGCGAGATCGAGAAGCGGGTTTTAGAAGATCTTTTCGATACCACGACAGATGTAGCTCGACTGACTCAAGCTAATATTGAGACTATTAGGTCTTTGTTTGCTAACTATGAGGATGAAGTTCAACTGAAAGAAATGGCTAAATCCATTTTGTCGAGAATAATCGTGCGTGAAGAGCAGCTGGATATGGCGTTAAAGGCGGCTAATTTTGGCACTTGGACTTTATATTTTGATAGCAATAGGTTGCATTGGGATGAGATTACACAATCGCTTCTTGGCTTTGAAGGTGTAGAAAGTTTGGATGTGTCTGTCGCTATGGAGGCTGTAGTCCCAAATGATCGAAAGTCTATTGCAGATATTATTGAAAATGCAAAACGTCCGGGCAACGGAGGGGAATATGAGATTTTATTTCGTGTGAATAAGGTGAAAGCTAGCCCTATGCGGTGGATCAACAGTAAGGGGAAAGTGTTCTTTGATCAAAATGGAATTCCTTTGTGGCTGATAGGTGTATCTCGGGATGTGACGGATAGTATGCTCCAACAGGAGCAAATTACAACCTATCATCATATAATCGCTCAGAAGGAAAAAGAACTTCGTATGGTGATTGATGCGGCGGGAATAGGTACATTCAGCATTTCTAAAAACATGGATGAGATTTGGTTCAATGAACATGCCCAAAAGCAATTTGGATTTGAATTGGGATCTTCTTTAGGTTTTAAACAATTTCTGTCCTGCTTTTCGGATAAATACCGTAAACCGTTGCATGAAGCATTTTTTCAACTGGTTTCGAATAATGTACCTATGGATATGCTGTGTGAGATTGAAAATGTGGAAACTAAGGCTGGTATATGGATACGGCTTGTGGCTATACAGTATCTTGATGCAAAACAGACCTATATACAGGGGATTCTGATTGATTTGACACAGGCGAAAGAAGAGATGCAACGTAAGCTGGACTTTATTAGTATTGCTAGTCATGAACTTAAAACTCCGTTGACAACTATTTTAACATTTTTACAGCTCTTGTCGAAACGATACCATCAATTTGAGGAATCAAAGAAAATTGAGATGCTGGGCCAGGCGTTGGATCAGGGAGGGCGTATGAAAAATCTTATTGAGGGCTTTTTGAATGTCTCCAAACTTCAGAACGGACAATTGGAACTGGATAAATCTGTATTTAATTTTTGTGATCTAATGGAAAAGATTAAGGCGATGTATGAGGTTATTCAACCTAATAATAAGCTTTATTTTAATACCTCCAGCTGTTTTCTGGTGAATGCCGATATGCACAAAGTGGAGGGAGTAATTCTTAATTTTATCAATAATGCGATCAAGTATACTCCTGTGGAGAGTTCGGTGTATGTGACCACATTTATTGAAGGAGCACAGTGTGGTATTACTGTAACGGATCAGGGGTTAGGTATACCTATTAAGGACCAACCTTATATATTTGATAAGTTTTATCGAGTGAATCAAAAAAGAGGGGAACGGATTCAGGGTTTTGGGATTGGCTTATATATATCTGCAGAAATCGTCAAACAGCATGGTGGACAAATTGGCCTTAGAAGTACCTACGGCAAAGGTGCTGAATTCTGGTTTTCACTGCCTGTGCACCGCGTAATAGACAAAATATCGTATGATGTGGGAGATGTAAACTAAAATAGAAAAAAAGGGAGCTTCGGTGGTTTTGTGAAGCTCCCTTTTTTTATTCCAACCGTTTTAGACGGAATAACAACTGCTGAATGGTTTCTTGAGCATCATCTATTATGGATTGGGAGAAGGTTTCTGGAAACAGAGATTCTCTCGTGCTCTCAATACGTGCATAATATTGCTCGATGTGCTTAATATGATCTGTTGGACGCTTGGTTTCTGGTATGATTATATCCAGTGTTCCCTTTAAAGCAAATGTGGTTTCCACCAATCTATCTGTAATATCTATAAGAGAATCAATAGCCTGGTCTAGGGATATATGTGTTTCATAGCTCCCTTTGCCGGTAATCGACCAATGGATTAATTTTAGCGAATTGCGGAATGCAACTAGTTCTGCTAGGAAATTAGCTACTTCTTTGTTGTTTGATTTTGTACTTGCCATTTTTTACGTGTTTTATACTTAATTGAACTAAAAGATTGTGTACGGAGAACAGGCAAAACTATTTTTTGTTTTTTAAAGGAGAACTATCTTTCTATTATGTCTGTTGTTTTGATAAAAAACCTAGTTATTTAGAATCATTTTAAATATATCTTGCATTTTATTTAGAACTTATCTAAATTAGCAGCACTATGTCTAAGAAGATGCATAAAATATATGTCCATATTGATAATAATTGCTCCAGCTTTATCGGTGAGGCATTGTATCTGGCCGGAACCTTTAATAATTGGTCTCCTAATCATCTTTATGTCGGTGAGATCCCTGAGAAGGGTAAATCTATAACTGTCGTACTCCCTGAAGTACAAGAAGGAGACTTGGAGTTGAAAATGAGTCGGGGCAGTTGGGAAAGTCTTTCTACTTCGGGAGATGGAAGATTAGAAGGAGCTCATATGACAACTGTTGACGCTGAGTCGGAGGTGTTTTTGACGATTGAAAGTTGGCGGGATCTCTTTCCAACGTCTACGGCGAGTAAACAGGTACATGTATTGGCTGAAGATTTTTACTTTCCGAAATTGAACGTTTATAAGAAAGTCTGGATATATCTTCCTCAAAACTATTTAAAGGATGATAGGCACTATCCAGTGATTTATATGCACGACGGACAGCATCTGTTTGATGAGGCGACATCAACAGGAAGGGCTGGACCTATAGAGTGGATGGTAGACGAAACAATAGACGGTGCTATTACGCCTTCTATTGTTGTAGCAGTAGCTCACGATGAAGATTATAAAGTGAGGAAGGAGGAGTATATGGTGCATGCGGGAGAGGAGCTATCGACCGCTAAGGGATGGTGGTATCTTGATGACCTCGTCCATCGCCTCAAGCCTTATGTGGATCGGCAGTATAGAACACTTGTGAACCCTTTAAATACGGCTTTGGTAGGGAGTTCCTTGGGAGGGCTTGTTTCTATCTATGCTGGTCTGAAGTACCCGGAAATCTTTGGCGTCATCGGTGCTTTTTCGCCATCTATATGGATGGATGAGGAGAATCTTTATGCTTATGCCAGTAAGGAGTTGTTTAGTGGAGAGGATAAGTATAGTGGGCAAGAACTGTACTTCTACGTGGGTGGTAGAGAAATAAAGCGACGCGTAGGAGCGAATGAGGTTAATATGGGCGAGGATCTAGGGCGTTATCACCTCTGGTTGGAACAACATTATAAGGGGAAATTAAGTCTGGCTATAAATTCTGAGGGAAAACATGGCGCAATATATTGGCAAAGTGCGTTTCGGAGATTCTATACCCATTGGGAAAATAAAATAAATTCTTTCAAGCATAAAAACATACAATATGAATGTAAGTAAACTAAAACAATTGAATGGCTATCCGTCGAAGACTTTGTTGTTGGTCTCTGGTTTATTGCTGGGTAGTATGACTTCTTCGGCTCAGGAGGTGGAGAAATCTTCACGTGCCGGTACAGGTGTCTATGAAGCTGTAATCAGCAAAAAAGATGGACATATCTACGTTACAGGGGCTGGTTCTAGAACCGCACCAGGCGGAGCTATCTATAAAATAAATCCGAGCAGTCTTGCTATCGTAGATAGTATCAGTCTCAAAGATAATCCTCCATTTGGAATTGGCATTAATAATAAAACCCAGACAGCCTATACTACTAATACGCGAACAAATTCGGTCAGTGCGGTCGATTTGAAGACTGGGAAAGTATTGGCAACGATAGTCAATGGAGCAGATAAATCACATACCCGAGAGGTGTTGGTGGATGAGGTTAATAATATCGTCTATGTGTCTGATGTGGGCGATCCGAGTAGTATATGGGTTATAGATGGTAAGACAAATAAATACCTTCACTCTATAGAGAATCTTGGAAAGACAGCTACGGGTATGAGTTTCTTAAACGGTACAGATAAAATTTTCTTAACTGTCATTGGAGAGAATGCTGTTTATGTAGTGGATACAAAGAGCAAACAAGTCGAAGCTAAGTTTGCTTCAGGCGGAGAAGGTCCAGTAAACATTACAACAGATGGCGAAAGACTATTTGTTGCGAATCAGAAATCGGGTACTGTAACTGTTTTAGATGGACAGGGAACTCTCCTGCAAAGTATTCCAACAGGAGCAGGTGCCATCGGTATTGCTTATGATGGGGTTAAACAACGTATCTATTCTGCAAACCGTCAAACGGGAACTACGACAGTCATTGATGCGAAAACATTAGCTGTATTAGGTGATTTTGAAACAGGTTCTCACCCTAATCATGTGAAAGTGGATCCTGTATCGGGGGCGGCTTTCGTGATCAATAAAGCCAAGGGGGGTAAACCCGTAGAAGGTCAGCCTGCAGTGGTTGATACCAATGGAGATACTATTACAAGATTAAATTAATAATAGGTCTGCTATAATGCCGCAGGGAGCTTCGATAGGTGTCAAAGTTCCCTGCGGCTTGTCTGTTTTTTGTGGTATGAGCTGTAGAATGTAGTGTACTATAGACGTATAATTGAAAGATTTGAGTTTTTTAAAGAATAGTTTTTTTGTCTGGGCCTGTACGTTCATCATATTACTTGTATTGATGTGGTTTTCTCTTTTTACAGGCGTCAAGGATGTACGTTTTTGGGATTTGTTTGGAGACGGGGATAAATTGGTTTTTTTTGTGGTTAGCCGTATCCCACGGACTCTGGCGCTGATTCTTGTAGGCTCAGGCGTCAGTATTGCGGGATTTGTCCTACAGCAATTATCCCAGAATAGATTTGTTTCTCCCACGACTTCGGGAGCTTTGGAGGCCGCGAAGATGGGGATATTGACGGCTTTGATTTTTATACCTAACTCTTCGTTGTTTGTACGGATGTTATTTGCGTTGGGATTCACCTTTTTGACCTCTTTTCTCTTTATATTTTTTGTACATAAAGTTAAATTGAGAAGCACTGTTTTTATTCCATTGATAGGGTTGATGTTTGGTAGTATTTTGAGCGCTGTATCAACCTTTTTTGCGTACAAACACGGAATTGTCCAGAATACACAGGAATGGCTTTTAGGTGATTTTTCATCGGTTATGCAGGGGCAGTATGAAGCGGTATTTTTAGTCTTACCGGCGGTAGCGATTATCTATTTGTATGCAGATAAGATAACTATTGCGGGGATGGGCGAGAGTTTTGCCAAGAGTCTAGGCCTATCGTATGAGGCGATCGTTTATCTGGGCTTATTTGTCGTATCCATGGTGGTTAGTTCGTCGGTCGTTACAGTTGGGGCAATTCCTTTTTTGGGGCTCATTGTTCCGAATGTGGTGAGTATGATTGTTGGGGATAATTTTCGGAGGACACTTCCCTTAATTGCGTATGTGGGTGCTGTTTTTTTATTGATTTGTGATTTAATGGGCAGGCTTATCGTTTATCCTTATGAGGTACCTATAGGGATGATTGTTGGTGTTATCGGCAGTGTTGTGTTCTTGGTTTTGATTTTAAAGCGGAAATAGTGGGAGCAAAGTTTAAGTTTTTGATAATAGTGGCGTTGTTGCTCCTGGTCGGAGGATCTTTTATACTTTATGGTGTAGAGCTGACGAATAGTTATTCGATTGAAAAACGCTCTATTCGTTTGTTGAGCATGCTTGTGGTTGGCATTAGTGTGGCTTGTTCGTCGATTATTTTTCAGACTATTACCGCAAATAGAATTTTAACGCCTTCAATTATGGGGTATGAAGCCGTTTTTATTCTTTTTCAGACATTGATCGTTTTTTTGTACGGTGACAAGGCGTTCAAAGTAATCAGCCAGCAGGAAAACTTTTTTTATGCTATTCTTTTTATGTTAGGTTTTTCCCTGTTGCTGTATTTTCTGCTGTTTGGTAAGAACCGGAGAAGCATGTATTATCTACTGCTTACGGGAATGGTTCTGGGAACGTTGTTTATGACCTTAAGCCAGTTTTTGCATGTGCTGATCGACCCAAACGAATTTTCTATTGTACAGAACTTTATGTTTGTGTCATTTGCTAAGATGAATACCAAACTCTTAAGTGTAGCAGGGATAACGATGCTTGTAGCTTTGATCTATACCGGATGGAATGCAAGATACCTTGATGTAATGGCATTGGGACGGGATCAGGCAATAAGTTTGGGGGTGGACTACGATAAGATGGTTAGGCGTTTTCTATTTGTCATTTCTCTTTTGGTATCTGTTTCTACAGCTTTGGTTGGTCCGATTACGTTTTTAGGGATTTTGGTTACCAATTTGACTTATGAGTTATTCAGGACACGTAAACATCGTTGCATGTTGGTGATATCTAGTTTGGTGGCTTGTCTTACACTGATTCTTGGTCAATTTCTAGTAGAGCATGTTCTACAGTTTTCTACGACGGTCAGTATTATTATAAATTTTATGGGTGGGGTATATTTTATGTATTTATTATGGATAACACGGAAAAGAATAAGTTAGAGTTTGAAACAATAGCTAAATATTATGGCAAAAAAGAGGTGTTGAAAGATGTCTCGGGGAGTATTGCCAATAGGAAAATTACATCGTTAATTGGACCCAACGGAGCGGGTAAAAGTACATTGTTGTCTATTATCAGTCGATTGATAAAGCAGGATGGTGGGACGGTTAGTTTTCTGGGCAAGGAATTGTCCACTTATAAAGGAACAGACCTTGCGAAGAAACTTTCTATACTAAAGCAGTCCAATCATCTGGACTTGAAATTGACCGTGCGAGATCTGGTCTCTTTTGGTCGATTCCCTTATAGTAAGGGGAAATTAAGTGCTTTTGATGAGCAAAAAATCGATGAAGCCATTGCGTTTTCTGATTTAATGAATTTGCAGGATACGTATATCGATGAATTGAGCGGAGGACAGCGACAACGTGCTTTCATTTCGATGATTATTGCTCAAGATACCGATTTTATATTGTTGGATGAGCCTCTTAATAATCTAGATATGAAACACGCAGTACATGTTATGAAGACATTGCGTCGTTTGGTGGATGAACTGGGGAAGACGGTGGTCATTGTGATTCATGAGATCAACTTTGCGGCTCAGTATTCGGATCGGATTGTGGCGCTGAAAGATGGGAATATCTGTTATGATGATGAAACGGCCAAAGTTATCGATCCAGTAGTCCTCAAAGGTATATTTGATATAGAGTTTGATGTTATCGAGAGAAATGATAAAAAGATTTGTAATTATTTTAATCTATGAAGATGAGTATACGTATGATGTTAGGAAACCTAGGTAAGATAACAATGTGTGGTTTGTTGTTTTTAAGTGCGGTTGCCTGTCAATCCAATTCAAGCAACGAGAAATCGGAGGGGGGGGCAGATAGCTTAATCACAGTACATCATAAATATGGCGATATCGCAGTAGCTGTGAAGCCAGAACGGGTCGTGGTATTGGATATCGGTGCATTGGAAACGATGAAGGAGTTGGGCTTGGTTCCAACAGGAGTCCCGAAGAAATTTTTGCCGGATTACCTTTCAGATTATCGTGATAATCCATCTATCACTGATGTGGGGTCCGTTATTGAACCGAATTTTGAGGCCATCTCCGCATTGAAACCAAATTTGATTTTTATATCGACAAGACAGGAACGTTTTTATGATGAACTGAGCGAAATAGCCCCGACGGTCTTTGTCGGAACAGATAATAAAAATTACCTATCCTCTTTTGAGGCGAATGTTCAGATGATTGCTTCTATTTTTTCAGAAGCGGCGTTAGCAACTATTAAGCTTGACTCCTTGAAACATAGGATCGGGACCGCTCAGGCAAAATTTAAGGATGATCCGAATAAAGCGTTGTTCTTGATTTATAACAACGGTAAATTCAGCGCATTCGGTAAAGGTTCTCGATTTGGTTTTATCCACGATGTATTGGGGATAAAGCCTGTCTTGGATCTAGAAGATGAATCGGTACATGGTCAGCGAGTTTCTAATGAGCTTATTGCTGAGGCTAATCCGGACTATCTATTTATTGTAGACCGAAATGCCGCTGTACTGGGGAAGACAGCTAGTCGGGAAGAGGTAGAAAATAAGCTGATTAAAATGACTAATGCCTATAAGAATAAGAAGATGTTCTATCTAGACCCTAATGTTTGGTTTATTTCAGGTGGAGGCTTAACCTCTATCAATTTGATGGTAGATGATATTGTTCAATTAATTCAATAATAGTATGGAAAAGACAGTTATCGCAAGACATATATTTAAGGTAACAGCTAAAGAGTACATTACGCCACATTATATCCGCGTGCGGTTAAAAGCGGATGAGGATACTGATTTTGGGAAATGTACCTTAGGAGCGAATAATAAGATTTTTATTCCACCAACTGGAACGAAGGAAGTTCAATTTGCTACATTCGATAGTGAACGGGGAGAATGGGTAATGCCCGATGAAAATCTAACACCACTGGTACGTACATATACACATCGTGCATTTGATACGGACACTAACGAGGTGACCATTGATTTTGTCAATCATGGAGACAATGGGCCAGCTTCGGCTTGGGCGAGAAATGCCGTAAAATCTGATCAGTTGGGAATAGCAATGAAAGTGAGAGAGACCAAGCATTATACGGAAGCGGATTGGTATTTCCTAATTGGAGATGCAACGGCAATCCCCGTTATCTGTTGTATTTTGGAAAGCCTCCCTGCCGATGCTAAAGGGTATTGTATAGTGGAGGTTCCTAGTGAAGCAGATATCCATCCAGAAGTAAAGCATAAAGGGTTTAAGGTGGAGTGGCTGATTAATGCTCATCCTGAGCAAGGTAGTGCAATTGCAGAACGGGCGAAAGCGGTAGTTTTGCCTACTGAAGGTTCTAGATTTGCTTATGTCGCTTGCGAATACAGCTCTGTACGTTCATTGCGTTCTTATTTTAAAGAAGACCTGGGATGGAGTAATCGCGATTATTACGCATTCTCCTATTGGAAAGCCGGTGTGGCAGAAGACAAGTCTGCCGCTGACCGACAGGAAGAAAAAACGAAGTAATGTTACATAGCCCTCTAACTTTTTAATAGAATGTAGAGGGCTATGTTAACTTATGTGTATTTAATGGGTTTTTTACACAGTTTTAACAAAAAAGCCCCCTCTTAACATGTACTTAATATTGGGTTAAACTTCTCTTTATATTAAAGTGTCACTTTTGTGGCAATGAAGAGAATCAGACCTATTGGTTTAACCTATTTTGGACTCGTGGTACTGACTGTTGTTCACAGTTGTACGTCCAAAGATCATTCCATAAAGATGAAAGGCTCGGATACCGAGGTTAACCTAGCTGTTAATCTAGCCGAGAAATTCACCGCGATTGATCCTAGTTTTAGTATTGCCATATCAGGCGGTGGATCCGGTTTAGGGATTACATCGTTATTGAACGGGCAGGCTGATATTGCCAATTCCTCACGGCCTCTTTCTGAAGAGGAAATAGAACAGTTTAAAAAGAAGGATATTGCACTGAAAACCGTCGTTTTCGCTGAAGATGCTACGGCCTTTATCGTCCACAAGGATTTACCTTTGGAAGAATTGGATCTAGAAACTCTTGCTAAAATTCTAGATGGTACCATTAAGAATTGGAATGAATTGACACCTGTGAATCTTCCTATTAATATCTATGGACGTCAAAGCAGTTCGGGGACTTATTCTTTTGTGAAGAAGAAACTGAAGATTGAGTTTTCGGCGGCTGCAAAGGAAATGACTGGTAATGCACAGATTATTGAAGGGGTAAAGGTAGATAAATCTGGTGTTGGTTACATTGGAGCAGGATATGTAGGGGATGAGCCAGAAACGAAGCAAGGTATTCGATTAATTAAGATAAAGGAAACTCCTACAGCTGTTGCTTATTCTCCCAACGATATCGAAGCAATCAATAACAGTCTGTACTTTTTTCAACGTCCGTTATACCAGTTTGTTGTCGCTAGCTCCTGGGAAAAGGTTCGGCCTTTTATCGAATTTGAGCAAAGTGATAAAGGTAAAGAGATCATAAAGGACCATGGTTATTATATTAAGGATTAGTAGAGATATCTCCATAAAGAAATAATTCATACACAGATGAAGTTTAAAACGCGATTGTCTTTGGATGTAGCATTCAAATATATTTTTAAAATCACAGGACTCCTTGTGTTGGCGGCATTGGGAGGAATATTAGCCATGTTGGTGTACAATTCATTCTCTTTCTTTTTGGATGTGAAGCCACTGGATTTTATTACAGGGTTGGAATGGAACCCGACAGGAAAGACTCCAAAGTATGGTATGTTACCGCTTATTCTCAGTACTACATTGGTCACCTTTGGGGCGATGGTAATCGCTATACCATTGGGGATCGGTACTGCAGCATTTATAGCAGAATATGCTAGTCCTAAATTGAAGAATATCCTGAAACCAGTGATTGAAATGTTGGCTGCGGTTCCCTCTGTAGTAATTGGTTTCCTAGGAATTGTATTGGTCGGTCCCGGGCTGGCAAATGTTGCGAATTTGCCGAATGGCTTGAACGCACTCAATGGAGCTATCTTGCTTGCAGTAATGGCTTTGCCAACTATTATTACGGTTGCGGAAGATGCTATTCATGCTGTCCCTAAGACGTATAAGGAGGCTAGTTATGGTGTCGGAGCTACTAAATGGCAGACCTTATGCCGAGTTGTTATTCCTGCGGCAGCACCGGGTATTATCGCTGCAGTAATGCTAGGAGTAGGGCGTGCTATAGGCGAGACAATGACGGTGTTGATGGCTACGGGAAATGCTTCGTTACTACCTGAGGGAATGTTTGATTCGGTAAAGACGATGACAGCTACGATCGCTATTGAGATGGGGGAAGTACCTTACCAGACCACCCATTATTTTGCACTTTACGCCATTGCTACCGTATTGTTCTTTATGACACTGATAGCGAATTTGGTGGGCGAATTTTTTATTAACCGTTTTAGAAAGTATCATGCAGCGTAGGAAGTTTAATTTTACATCAATCATCGAGTGGGGTACGCTGTTGCTCAGTACGGGATTAGTATGTTTCTTTTTGGTTATTATTCTTTGGGAGATTGTATCTAAAGGTGCGGGGTCCTTATCTTGGGAGTTTATAGCGGAGGTGCCGCGTGAAGGAATGACTAAAGGTGGTATCTTAACCCCTATAATTGGTACGGTATTGTTGACGTTGCTTACCGCTTTGTTTTCTATTCCTTTTGGTGTGTGCTGCGCTATCTACCTGAATGAATATGCAGAGGATAATTGGTTGACGCGTATTATACGTGCTGCCATACGTAATTTGTCGGGAGTTCCTTCTATTATATACGGTTTGTTTGGATTAGCTTTATTTGTACAGGCATTACAGTTTGGTACTTCTATGCTATCGGCAGGCTTGACCTTAGGGCTACTTTCCTTACCTTATATTATTACGACTACGGAGGAGGCTTTGATGCGTATTCCGGCTAGTACGCGCGAAGCAGCCCTTGCTGTAGGAGCTACTAAGTTTGAAACTATAAAAGATGTGGTATTGCCATCGGCTATGTCCGGTATTTTGACCGGTGTTGTTCTTACATTGTCCAGGGCGGCGGGAGAAACAGCACCTATTCTATTTACGGGAGCGGCGTTCTATATCAACGGAGTAGGAGGTGCTATTGATAATGAGTTCATGGCTTTGCCTTATCACCTTTATATGCTTTCTACGCAACATCAGTCCATTGAAGAGGTACGTCCTATCGCTTACGGTACGGCTCTAGTATTAATTATTGTTGTCTTCTTGCTGAATCTGACAGCTTTCTATATACGTTACAAATACAGGAAAAATGAAAACTAAATTATCTGCAGAAAATCTAGAGATAAGTTTCGGAACAAAAGAGGTGTTGAAAAAGATTAACGTTTCTTTTAACGAGCATGAAATCACAGCATTGATAGGTCCATCCGGCTGCGGTAAGAGTACTTTATTGCGTAGTTTTAACCGTATGCACGATCTTTCTCCTGATGCCAAAATTACGGGATCACTTAAATTGGAAAATTTAGACCTCTATGATCGCGCTATTCCTGTTACAGAGATAAGAAAGCGGATAGGTATGGTTTTCCAGAAAGCGAACCCGTTTCCCAAGAGTATATATGAAAATATCGCTTATGGATTGAAGATTAATAACTTGCCTCATGGTAAGGATGTGATTGAAAAAGCACTGAGGGAAGCCTTTTTATGGGATGAGGTGAAGAATGATCTGAAGATGCCTGCTACACGTCTTTCAGGAGGACAGCAACAACGCTTGTGTATTGCTAGGGCTGTAGCTTTGCGTCCGGAGGTTATCTTAATGGACGAACCCTGCTCTGCGCTGGATCCTGTGAGTACATTGAAGATTGAAGAGCTGATTTCTCATCTGAAGGAAAAATATACTATCGTGATCGTAACGCATAATATGCAACAGGCTCAACGGATTGCTGATAAGACCGTCTTTATGTATCTAGGGGAAGTAAAAGAAGAGGGGGAGACCAGTCAGATATTTAATGCCCCTAAGAACGAGATGACATTGAATTATATCAATGGTAACTTTGGTTAAATTGTTTGTTTTAATTCTGTTGCTTCCGTATGAAAGCAACAGAATTAAAGTATTATAGACTGATGCCTCTCTTCCAAGGTATAAAGTCATCCTGTTGTAGTTGTACGGCTTTGGGCACTATCTCTCCGCTAGCGGTCTTGATACATAGTTCAAGGATGTCTTCCCCCATTTCCTGTATTGATTTTTGACCTGAGATAACACCGCCTGTACTAAAGTCTATGATATCTTTCATACGGGTAGCCACTTGGTCATTGGTTGCAATTTTCAACGTTGGACATATAGGGTTTCCTGTAGGGGTTCCTAGTCCTGTGGTAAACAGTATTAATGTGGCTCCAGATGCCGCTTTTCCTGTTGTCGCTTCGACATCATTACCAGGAGTACACACGAGGTTCAGTCCAGTATGAGTTATGGGTTCGGTGTAATCTAGCACATCTACGATCGGGGAGTTACCTCCTTTCTTTGCAGCCCCATTACTTTTCATCGCATCCGTAATCAAGCCATCTTTTATATTTCCAGGGGAAGGATTCATATGGAATCCAGAACCAATTTTCTCTGCGGCCTGTCCATAGCTTTCCATAAGTTTGACAAACTTATCTGCATGTTCTGGATTACGCATTCTATCTAACAGCTGTTGTTCGACACCACAGAGTTCGGGAAATTCGGCCAGTAGGACGGAGCCTCCTAAGCCGACCAATAAATCAGAGGTGTACCCGATAGAAGGGTTTGCGGATATTCCACTAAAACCATCAGATCCACCACACTTGACGCCTAAGACGAGTTTGCTGAGTGGTGCCTCCTGACGCTCTATTTTATTCGCCTCAATGAGCGCATTGAACGTACCAGTCATCGCTTTTTCTAAGAGCATCGTTTCTGTTCCTACTGCCTGTTGCTCAAAATGTAATATGGGTTTGTCTAGCGTAGGATTCCTTTGTTTTAGTTCGTCTAACAATAGCTGCAGCTGTAGGTTTTCACAGCCTAACCCTAATATGGTAGCTCCTGCTACGTTTGGATGATCGATGTATGCTGCTAATAGCTTGCCGAGCATTTGGGCGTCTTCGCGGGTTCCTCCACAGCCACCTTCGTGTCTCAGAAATTTGATTCCATCGATATTCTTAAAAAGCCGTCTCTCTGTAGGTCTAATAGGGTTATCTAGGGTAAATTCACTTAATGTCTGACCATTATTGTAGGCGTCTACAAGATGCGCTACGTAATCCTTGTAAGGATTACTGATACTATAGCCTAGATTTTCGAGCATGGCTTCTTTGAGAATATCTAGGTTTCTGTTTTCACAGAATACTGTGGGAATAAACAACCAATAGTTTGCTGTTCCAACTCGGCCATCGGTGCGGTGATAACCTTTGAAAGTCCTGTTTTTGAAACGGGATAAATCAGGTGCTTCCCATTGATGGCGATATCCTTGATAGCTGTACGGACTACTGGCATGAACAGTATTAGATGTATTGATAAGTTGACCGCAATGCATGCTTTGGGAGACCGATCCGACGACCTCTCCGTACATATATATAAGTCCCCCTGTTTGTAAGTCTTCTGCTAGGAACTTGTGTTTTGCTGGAATTTTCTCGGTTACGGTATATGTTTTGTCATTTATAGCGATAGATGTTCCTGCTTCTAATTCTTGTAATGCAATAATCACATTGTCTTTTGGATGTAGTTGTAGTGCTTTCATAAACGTTGCATGATTTGATGTATTGATACTGTTTCCAATTGTTGGAGATGCTGTTTTATCGCGGGAGCCCAAGACGGCCAAATCATAAGGTCTGTCCCCCAGATGGTTTTATTGGATAACAATTCTTCTATTTTGTCAAAATTTAGATTTTTAAACTCATCAGCTAGGCTTTTGTCTTCTAACAGATGTATGTGTGTTTTCATCAGAAAAAGGTAGGCTGTAAATCCGAAGCTTATATATTGAGGAGCTTGCTCTTGAAATGCATACCAGTAGGATAATAGGGGCAGTACCCGGCTTTTTATTTTAGCATGGTAGTTTTGTGCAATACTGTTCCATTGATGTTCTATGAAGGGGTTTTTTAGCCGATCGATAATACTTTCCGAAAAAAGCTTTATATCGTTATGTTGTATGCCTTTTGCTTCAAGAGAAGGTCTGATTTCTTGATGTATAAGTCGGTTAATGAATCGTTCGTAGTTTGAGTCCATAAGGCTGTCTTTCACAAAGCGATGTTGTGCTAGGAGTGCTGCGGCCGCAGTCAAAGTATGTGCGCCATTAAGTATCCTTAGTTTGATCTCTCGCACTGATGCTATGGATGGTAAGATGAAGGTATATGGGGAGGAGCCTATAAAAGAAAGCTCTTGTTGTACATAATTATCTTTACTTTCTATGGCCCAAAGGAAATATGGTTCTGCTGCGATAGCTAATTTATCGGTGTAGGAAGACTCTTCCAGTGTAATTGCTCCAGGTACAATACGGTCAACTAATGTATTGCAGAAATAAACATGGGTATCTAACCATTGGATAAATGCGGTTGGTAAGCTGTGACCTGTAGCTAGTTTTCTTACGATTTGTGCTAGTTTGACCGCATTGTCATCTATTAGCTCTGTGGGCAGTACGATAGCTTTTGATTCGTCTGTAGCTCCCAAGTGCTGAAAACGTGCATAGAGATAGCTTGTCAATTTGCCAGGAAAGCTTTTCGGTGGAAAAGCAAAGAGGTCATCTTCTACATCCACAATTCCTTTCTCGGTCGTGTTAGATATGATGATATTTATTTGTTTGTTTTGGGCATGCTCGAGAATAGTATTCCATGAAGAGTTGGCATCGAGTATGTCATTTACGCAGGTAATTATTTGTTGCGTTGTTGTTTCTTTATTGTTTTGGATACCAGCAGTACATAGAGTGTAGAGTCCATCTTGTTTTAAAAATGGTTCTATACTTCCTGTTTGAGTCGATTTGACCATTACAATTCCACCATTGAATGTGCCTGACCGATTGGCTTCTTCGATACAAAATGCAGGTAGGGCACGTAGCAGTACGCCTGTGCCAAATAGTAAGACACGAGTAGGTCGTTTAGGAGAGGAAAGGTGCTCCTGATCTACTTGATTGGTGATTTTGGGAAGATTTTCTCTGTTTAAAAGCATGGCTTAATGAACTTGATTACCGCTGGATATTAAAGTAATTGTTGCAATTCTATCCTTTTTTTAACAGTTAAAGAAGTAAATTAATCGGTAGCGTTATCGGAACTATATTTGGCCATTTGATTGCAAACCTGAGGAGAATCTTATTTCTTTGAACCTATCGTCTGCATGAAGACGGTATTACTATAACCCTATTTATTATGATGAGAAAAGAACTTTTAACGCGAGTCTTCTCACTTGGATTACTCGCACTTTTTGGGATACTACAGATTAGTCTGGCAATTGCGCAGGACAATGTATCCAGGAAATTCACCGTTATGGACAAGTCCAGTCAGACCGGGCTTGTCGGTGTATCATTAATTAACAAACGTACCAAACAATCTACAGCTACCAATGCTACGGGAGAGGCTAATCTACAAGCTGCCTCCGGGGATCAGATTCAGATCCAGATGGTCGGTTATAAGACATTGGTGCATATCGCTACATCCGCTCAGGAAGTCCGTGTTGAACTGGAATCTCAGCAAGAGGCCATATCGGAAGTGGTAGTCACAGCATTGGGTATAAAAAGGGAGACTCGGGGACTCACTTATTCTACGCAACAATTGGCTAGCGATGCGGTAAACAACGTCCGGGATAATAGTGGTAATATTATGACCAATCTGACTGGTAAAGTGGCCGGTGCTACAGTAACTACAGCCTCTACAGGTCCAGGAGGTGCTGCACGGGTCGTGTTACGGGGTAATAAGTCTATTGCTGGAAATAATAATGCTTTGGTCGTGGTGGATGGTGTGCCTTATGATAATACGGCTGGCCCTCAGGCCACTGGAACAACACCTAATTATGGCACCAGTGACGGAGCTGCGAATATCAATCCCGACGATATTGAATCCATCAATATTCTAAAAGGACCGTCGGCGGCGGCCCTGTATGGGGTAAGAGGGGCCAATGGGGCAATTGTCATTACCACAAAGCAAGGGCAAGCAGGACGTTATAGTATTGACTATAATGGTAGCGCATCACTAGACCAGGTCAATATGCTAGCTGATTTCCAAAATACGTATGGTCGTGGAAATGGAGGAAAGAAGGGGGTGAATATTGGCGAAAGTTGGGGCGAACAAGGTGCTACTTATAAAAATAACGTAAGGGATTTCTATAGAAATGCTGCTACGTTTAATAACAGTATCAGCACCTACGGAGGGACTGAAAAAGTGCAGGGCTATATGTCGTACAGCAATAATAAGATCGGTGGGATATTTCAAGGGAATGACTTGAAACGGAATAGTCTGAATCTGCGACTGAATACGGAATTGATTCCAGGTCTTAAGACGGATGTAAAACTTAATTATGTCAATCAGCAGATTGCTAATCGACCGCGATTGGGTGATACCGGAATGCCGATAGAGGCCTATATCATGCCTAGGGATATGGATGACGCAGAATTGAAAGATTTTGAGACAATTGATCCCTCTGATGGTAAACCACTACGCAAGTATTGGTCGGGTTCTTCTATCTATGATAATCCTTATTGGAGTATAAACCGCACATCTGTCAATGAAGCTCGGGATCGGATTACAGCATTGGGTTCGGTTTCGTATCAGTTGACCGATTGGTTGAATATTCTAGGGCGATATTCTTTTGATAAGTACAGAGATGTCATCGATGGCTCATTTTTTCACAGCACGGTTTCCTTAGGTGATGTACGTGATGGTGGGAAATATTATCAAACGCATACACAATATTCGGAACAGAATTTTGATTTTCTGTTGAACGGGAAACATGAACTTAACGAAGATATTCAGTTGAATTATACGGTAGGGACTAGTTTTTTGAAGCGGAACTATAATAGTTTCCAAAATATGGCGAATGGGCTGAGTATTCCAAACCATTTTTCCTTTTTAGTGGCTACAACTCCGGAATTTAAGGATGTCAAGAATTATGAGCGAAGATTAAATTCGATTTATGCGAGTACACAGTTGAGTTTTTATAATAATATTTTCTTAGACCTTACTGCTCGTAATGATTGGTCTTCCACATTGTCAGCACCATACAGTTTCTTCTATCCGTCTGCAGGCCTTTCCGTTGTTTTTCACGAATGGTTGGATCTCCCAGATTGGGTTACCTTTGGAAAAGCTAGAAGCTCCTATACAAAAGTTGGAAATGATCCTGACCCCTTGCAGCTACAGCAGTTGTACCAATTTGACTTAGGTGCTGAAAAAGGATTTGTCTTCAGAAGCGCAACCAAATCTATTCCCGACTTGAAACCTGAGGAAACGACGTCCTTTGAAGTCGGATTGGATATGAAATTTTTTAAGGATCGGTTAGGATTTGATGCTACGTATTATAAGAGCAATACGGTCAATCAGCTTATGTATATCCCTATGCCTATGGCTAGTGGTTTTACCAGAGAGTACATCAATGCAGGTGACATTCAGAATAGTGGTTTTGAGCTGCAGTTGACTGCTGTGCCTGTTCAAAAAGAAAACTTTAGATGGAATACGGGGATCAATTTTGCTGTCAATAGGAGTAAAGTGCTCAAGCTCCATTCAAAAGCGAAACGTATTAACATCACAGAGAATACAAAATATGCTACTGTTGTAGTCAATGAAGGTGGAAAATATGGGGACCTGTATGGACACAAGTGGAAACAGGATCCAGGTACTGGAAAGTATATCGTGGATGCAACGGGGCTGCCTGTTGTAGAAAGTAATCAGAAATTGGGGAACTTCAATCCTGATGCATTGATTGGTTGGACGAATAGCTTCAATTATAAACGATTTACATTGAATACCCTTATCGATGCACGTATAGGAGGTGAGATTGTGTCGGGTACCTCTGCTTATCTAGCTTCTTATGGTGTAGCAGAATTTACAGAGAAGTATAGAGAAGGTGGTTTGGTTCTAGATGCCGTGCAGGCTGACGGTAGCGCTAATACAGCGGCTATTACGGCACAGCAATTATGGCAGAAAGTGGGACAGAATGGTCGTGATGCCTGGGGTGATTTTTTTGTGTATGACATGACGAATGTTCGTATGCGTGAACTTGCATTGGCTTACAAATTTGATGTAAGCAAGATTAAGGGATTGCAGGCCGCCCAAGTCTCTCTAACGGCAAGAAATCTGTTTTTCTTCTATCGTGGTAAGTCTAAATTGGATATCCCAGGAATCGGTAAGATCAAAAATCCTATTGACCCTGAAGGTGCGCTGGGATCTGGTAACTACCAAGGCGTGGAAGTTGGTCTTGCGCCAGGGGTGCGTACCTACGGTCTAAATCTTAAACTGACATTTTAATTAAAGAAACCATGAACAGATCAATAATATATAGTTTGGTAATCAGTATGGGATTATTATCCTGTACCAAGGACTTCGAAAAAATAAATACAGACCCCGATAAATTAACAGAGGTGGGGTCACGGGAACGGCCATTTATGTTTGCCAAAGCGCAATCATCGGCAGCGATGAATCGTTCGTTCTATCAAACAGTACAGAATTTAGGTCCAGATTTGTATGCGCAGTACTTTGCACTGACTACGACCTCATTCCGGACAGACCGTTATGCATTGACACCCGATTGGCAACGTCGGTTCTGGACAGTGGTATATGTAGATACTGCACCACAACTGAAATCTATTTTAGATAATGTGGAACCTAATTCGGGCGAAGCTGCATTGGCCAATATTCAATGGGTGTATGCATTTCATAGATTGACCGATCAATTTGGGCCTATACCTTATTTTGATGCGGCGGAATCTAAGGATGTGATTTCTTATGATCCGATGGATAAAATCTACGATGATTTTTTCAAAAGGTTAACAACTGCGGTAGACAATTTGAAGGCGCTTCCTACCGGCACGAAAGTTTATCAAGGGTATGAGTTGATGTATGGTGGTGATATCAATAAGTGGATCGCTTTTGCAAATTCGTTACGTCTTCGTCTAGCGTTACGTATTTCGAAAGTGGATGCTAGTCGAGCAAAATCTGAGGCTGAGGCCGCTGTAGCCTCTGGTGTGATGTTGAATAACGGTCAGAATGCCTTACTTTCCAAATCATTGAAAGGGAATGATACGAATGGCTTGTCTCAAGTGGCTGCCTGGAATGAGTTTGCGATGAGTTCTACTATTGCATCTTACTTGAAGGGGTATGTGGATCCGCGTATCGAGAAGTATTTTCAACCAAGTGTGATTGGAGGTACGTTTAATAGCTTACGTAATGGGATGTCTGCAGACGATCTGGGGATAGCACGGAATCAAGCTGGTTCTAATTCTAATGTGGGTAAATATTGGGTTGAATATGTAGGAGAAAAAGCCGTGCTTACACCAAATTTGGTTGCACGTTTTCATATCATGTCTGCTGCGGAGTCTTATTTTCTACGTGCAGAGGGTGCACTGAATGGCTGGAATATGGATGGTACCGCTCAAGCCATGTATGAAGAAGGGGTCAAGTTGAGTATGCAACAATGGGGGATAGACGATGTCGGTCAAATACAGGGATACTTGAGTTCTTCTGTACAGCCAGTTGCGCCTGGTGATTATCACAATTCTCCTGCGGTAGCTACTACTCCGGTGAAATGGGATGCTGATCTGGCGGTGCAACGCGCACAGATTGGAACACAAAAGTGGCTTGCTATCTATCCTGATGGTATGGAAGCTTGGGCGGAGTTTCGGAGATCGGGATTTCCAAAGATGTATAATCTGTTGAATTCGGAGAACGCAGATCTTCCTGTAGGCACTTTTATCAAAAGAATGCCATATCCTCTGACGGAGGAAACGAATAATTTGGAAGAGCTCACTAAAGGAAGAGCTTTGTTGGGAGGGAAGGATAATGCAGCGACACGTGTATGGTGGGATGTTGATTAATAATGTATGCGATTCTATATCTATTTTCTTTTTATGATGGCTTCTACTTCTATGGCGATTGGACAGGATGCGATACCCGAGGTACTGGGGATACCAAAACATTTGGATCGGACAGCTAACTATGTACAGCATAGATTGAAAGAGGTATGTATACACCATAATGGTGCTAAAGAATCGATCTACGGATATGTGACTTCTCATCTCGGCTTAGATAAGGCGGAGATGGGAAGCTTGGATGTACAGGTGGTAAAGGAGATGGATCTAGGAGATTTTGTACTCCGTTATATTGTATTCCAAACGATGGAAGGGGTCTACGTCCCGGCTCATTTGTATGTCCCCAAAGGAGAGGGGCCTTTCCCCGCAGTGTTGAATAGTCATGGGCATTGGCCTAATGGAAAGGCGGGGGAGATTGTGCAGCGTACGGCCCAGTTATTGGCCCGGAATGGTTATGTCTGTTTGACGATGGACGCCTGGGGCTCAGGAGAGAGGGGAGCGAACCATGTCCATGAGTATCATGGTGCGAGTTTAGGTTCGTCCTTACTTGATTTGGGTGTTCCCTTGATGGGGATGCAGGTCCTAGAAAATAAAAGGGCAATCGATCTGTTACAATCATTAGAATATGTGGATAGTGAGCGCATTGCTGCGACTGGGGCTAGTGGTGGTGGTAATCAGACGTTTTGGATTTCTACTTTGGATGAACGGATAAAAGCGGCAGTGCCTGTGGTGAGCGTTGGTACATTTGAATCCTATATCCTGAACAGTAACTGTGTTTGTGAGCTCTTACCACATGGATTGATGCATTTGGAAACAAGTGATATGCTGGCAGCGGTGGCGCCCAAACCTATTAAGATATTATCCGCATTACGTGATGGTAATGCCGCATTCAATGTTGGTGAAATGTTGCGCACATTTAATAAAGCCCAACCTTTTTATAGTGATATGCATGCCAGGGAGAATCTCGCTTATGAATTGTTTGATGAGAAGCATGATTATACACTACCTATGCGGTTGAGTATGTTAGACTGGTTTGATTCCTGTTTTGGCGTGAAGAGAAATAAGGTGGATACCCTGTTTTATCAGATAAGGGATTCAGAGTTGCGTGTTTTAAATGATAATAAGCTGAAAAACAAGGTGCCTACAACTTCATCTTATGTAAGAAAACGTGCCGAATACCTGTCGAAAGAGTTGCTGTCGGCTAGTCATTTAGATGCAAGGGGGAAAGTAGGGGAGTTGGCTAAAATGCTTCATGTAGAGCGAGATCGTGTTCAGCTTGCAGAATCTATACCTGATCAGGGAAAGTATCATCGCTTGGTTATTAGTACGGCGCAGGGCAAGTTAATACCTCTTGTGATAGAAAGTTCGGCAGAGGTGTCAAATAAGTTGAAAATAGTATTTGGTTCGAAAGGGAATAGGGAGGTCGCACCAGAAAAGACTTCAGGTTGGGTAAAAGCTGGTGAAACGGTGGTGTTGGTTGATCTTTTTGGCTTGGGCGAACGTAGCTCGACGAGTGCCGATCAGATCGATGGGCAGTTGCCTCGTTTTCACACATTGTCCCGATCGTTGTTATGGTTGGGAGAGTCCATGATGTCTATCTGGCTATCCGAGATGGATGTAGTTATCGGATACATTAAAAAGGAGTTTCCGAATGCCGAAATCGAAGTAGTGTGCGACCGGGAGACTGCAGTCTGTGCCTTGATGTATGGAGCGATGTATCCTTCAGCTATGCAATATCTCCTTTCTGATCTGCCCTACAGTTATGTGCCTGATTATGTTGCTGCAGCGGATCGAACAAAAGAGGGAACTAATATGGCGATCCATTTACCAGGTATTATCTCTTGGGGGGATGTGCAGTTGTTGTTGGCTCTTGGAAAAGGTGCGTTCTATGTTGATGGATTGATCGGTACTTCTGGCCGAAAAGTCTTAAAAAGTGAACAGCTTGATTTTGAGTATAAGGTAAAGCGTCTAAAGGAATTGTTAAATAACGAAAGTGTAATTCACTTTAATTAATGAACTATGGGAACAAATAGAAGATCATTTTTAAAACTCTCTGGATTAGCAGGATTGGGATTGATGGCTCCTGTATTGGAGTCAAGTGCTGCAGTGCAAGATAAGGGCAAGCTCAAGAATATTGTAAAAGAGGCAGAGAAGAAATATAAGCCAATTTTTAATATGTCTGGCTATGCTGCGCCTGCCTTGGATACGGTTAGATTGGCCTTTATAGGTGTTGGAAACAGAGGGTCTGCTGCGGTCGAGCGAATGAGTCGGATAGAAGGGGTACGTATACAGGGCATATGTGATGTACGGGCAGAAAAAGCGAATGCAGCTAAAAAACGTATTCAGTCGGGGGAACACGAAGCACAGTTGTATACTGCTGGTGATACCGCATGGAAAGATATGTGTGCAAGGGAAGATATCGATCTAGTCTATATTGCTACACATTGGCAGACACATGCAGAGATGGCTATTTATGCCATGGAGCATGGAAAACATGTGGCTTTGGAAATACCTGCTGCAACAACAGTAGAGGATTGCTGGCGATTGGTGATGACTTCTGAGCGTACCAAGAAGCACTGTGTTATTTTGGAAAACTGTTGCTATGATTTCTTTGAATTATTAACATTGAACTTAGCAAGACAGGGATTCTTCGGTGATATTGTACATTGTGAAGGGGCCTATATACATGACATCTTGAATAGCTTTTTTGATGAAGAGAAGCGTTATGATTTTTGGCGATTGAAGGAGAATGCGCACCGCAATGGTAATCTCTATCCGACTCATGGGATAGGGCCGGTATGTCAAGTGCTTAATATCAATAGAGGTAATCGGTTGGAGTATCTATCATCGATGTCCTCTGCTGATTTTAGTTTGCGAAATAAGGCGAAGGAAATGGCTGCAAAAGATAAGCGATTTGAAAGCTATCTGGATAAGCCATTCCGGGGCAACATGAACCTGTCAAATATTATGACACATAGTGGTGCTACGATCGCACTGCAACATGATGTGAGCACTCCTCGTCCTTACTCTAGGATCCATATGGTGAGTGGTACGAAAGCATTTGCACAAAAGTATCCACTTCCTGGAAAAATAGCTATAGGGCATGATGACTTTCTAACAGAGGATAAACTAAACGAACTCCGAATGGATCATGAGCCTCAGATTATAAAACATATTGGCGAGCTCGCTAAGGACATCGGTGGACATGGTGGTATGGACTTCATGATGGACTGGAGGCTCATCGATTGTTTAAGAAACGGATTGCCTGTGGATATGGATGTGTATGATGCAGCGTCCTGGAGTGTTATCGGTCCATTGAGTGAATGGTCGGTGGCAAATGGCTCCAAGCCTATAGCAATTCCTGACTTTACCATGGGAAGATGGAAAGAAAACATTGTTCACGATATCAACCTAAAAACCGGGGGCAATACCAAGGTAATTACCTTGTAGTATTGTGTTCATATATCGAATGGATTAAAAATAGGCATGATGCCCAATAAGGCTGTGCCTACTATATTGTATACTCATAAATAATTTTATTGCTAATGAAGATTGAAAGATTTGAAACACGTCAGGATTTAGGAAAACATGCGGGTAAATTGGGCGCAGAATGGATTAAACAAGCTATTGCGGAAAGAGGGGAAGCAAATATAATCTTGGCTACCGGGCAGAGTCAGTTTGAAACAATCGAAACACTGATTGCAACTGCGGGAATTGATTGGTCTAAGGTCCGTATGTTCCATTTGGACGAATATATTGGGATGCCTATTACACATAAAGCAAGTTTTCGTAAATATCTTACTGAGCGCTTTGTAGCAAAAGTAGATCCTCTATTGGAGGTAATCCTTATCAATGGCGAAAACAATCCAGAGGAAGAGTGTGAGCGATTGGAGAAAAAAATAAGTGCCCATCCGATCGATGTTGCTTTCGTTGGAATCGGGGAGAATGGTCACTTGGCGTTTAATGATCCACCTGCAGACTTTGATGTCGAAGATGCTTATCTTATTGTGAATCTGGATCAGCAATGTAGACAACAACAGATGGGTGAGGGCTGGTTTGGAAGTCTTGAAGAGGTGCCTTTACAGGCGATATCGATGTCTATCAAACAGATAATGAAGTCAAAAAAGATTGTATGTGCTGTGCCTGATGAACGAAAGGCGGAAGCAGTTAAAAACTGCCTGACATTACCAATCTCTAACTTGAATCCATCCAGTATACTACAACAACATGAAGATTGTGTGGTGTTTTTAGATCAGGGTTCGTCTTCTAAATTATAAGATCCATATTTATGACCACACAGACATTAGATAAGAAGAGTACCTATATTTCGATTGGAATTATCGGAATGATGTTTTTTATTTTTGGCTTTGTTTCTTGGGTGAATGCGATCCTGATCCCTTACTTTAAGATAGCCTGTGAATTGACCAATTTTCAGTCTTACTTGGTAGCGTTTGCATTTTACATTTCTTATTTGGTGATGTCTATGCCTTCTTCTTATCTATTGAAACGTGTCGGATATAAAAAGGGAATCGTTGTCGGCTTTTGGATTATGGCTTTAGGGGCATTGCTTTTTGTTCCTGCCGCATTTGGTCGTACATACCTTATTTTCCTGTTAGGATTATTTACGTTGGGGGCTGGTTTGGCGGTTTTACAGACTGTTGCTAATCTGTACATCACGCTGATTGGTGACAAGGAGCGAGCTGCCCAGCGTATCAGTATTATGGGGATATGTAATAAAGGAGCCGGTATATTGGCTCCTTTAGTATTCTCCTGGGCTATTTTAAGACCTAGTGATAATGAGCTTTTTAAGGCTATTCCATTGATGGATGATATCTTAAGAGCATCAGTACTTGATGATTTGATCATGCGCGTGGTGGTGCCCTATTCCGTTATGGCAGCTGTTCTATTTTTAATTGGCTTGTTCGTTCGATTTTCTCCGCTTCCCGAGATTGAAAATCCTGAAGGTGCAGAAGCGTCAGCTGGTCGGGATAGTTTATTCCAATTTCCGCATCTTGTACTAGGTGCTATTGCTATTTTTCTGCATGTGGGGACACAGGTAATCGCTATCGATACCATCATTAGTTATGCAGACTCTATGGGGGTGACTTTGTTGGAAGCAAAGTCCTTTCCTTCTTACACGCTTTCTGCTACCATTGTGGGCTACTTTCTTGGAATTCTTTTGATACCTAGGGTTCTGAGTCAAAAGCGTATGTTGCAGATTTGTAGTTTGCTCGGGCTGTTTTTCGCGGTGATGGTCTGCGTGATGAATCAAAACGTAGGCTGGATGGGGTATGATGTCAATGTTTCCATTTGGTTTTTGGTATTTATAGGTCTTCCTAATGCACTTATTTGGGCTGGTATATGGCCTTTGGCACTCGATGGTTTGGGGAAATATGCTAAACAGGGATCGGCACTATTGATTATGGGGCTGTGTGGTAACGCCATCCTTCCGATGATCTACGGAGCTGTAGCGGATAAGGTAAACGAACAGTTAGCTTATTGGGTGCTTGTGCCTTGTTTCTTGTATATTGCGTTCTATGCTTTTTATGGGCATAAAGTTACTTCTTGGAAAAAAGTTTAATATTTTCTATTTATGCTAACTATTATAAATGCGCAAGTAATCAGCCCCAATAGTATTATTGATAGGGGCTGGGTCTCTATAAAAGACGGCCGTATTGTAACTATTGGCGATTATAAAACACTGCCTAAAGAGGGACTGCAAGGTGAAATTATAGATGCGCAAGGCTTGTATCTATCCCCGGGTTTTGTTGACATACATGTACACGGAGGAGGTGGTGCTGATTTTATGGATAATGAGTTGGAGGCTTATCTTACCATTGCTGAAACGCATGCTAAGTTTGGGACAACAGCTATGTTTCCTACTACGTTGACGAGTGAGCCCGAATTATTATGGGAAACCTTTAGCGTGTACGAACAGTCTCTTTCTGTGAATCAGTCCGGGGCTAAGTTTTATGGTTTACATCTAGAGGGACCTTATTTTGCCATGAATCAACGGGGAGCACAAGATCCCCGTTTTATTCGGAATCCAGATCCTCTAGAATATCAGTCTATTTTGGATAAATATAGACATCTGATTGCTCGTTGGAGTGCCGCTCCAGAATTACCTGGTGCTTTGGAATTTGGTGATTATGTAAGTGAAGCTGGAATCGTATTGGCATTGGGACATACCGATGCGGTATACGAAGATATTGTGCGTGGAATTGAACATGGTTATCGTCTCGCTACACACTTGTATTCGGGGATGTCGGGGATGACCCGTAAAAATGCATTTCGATATGCAGGGGCGATCGAGTCCTGTTTATTATTAGAAGATATTGACGTAGAAATTATTGCCGACGGTGTCCATTTACCAGAACCTTTCCTAAAGCTGATCTGTAAGAATAAGAGGAAAGATCAGATTGTCCTTATTACGGATGCGATGCGAGGAGCAGGTACGTCGGATAGAGAGAGCATACTAGGGAGTAAACAGAACGGAACACCTGTGATAATAGAAGATGGTGTTGCAAAACTTCCAGATTTGACTTCATTTGCGGGGAGTGTCGCTACTGCGGATCGTTTGATTCGGACAATGATCAATGTTGCTGAAATCTCATTGATAGATGCGGTGCAAATGCTTAGTCTCAATCCCTCTCGAATTATGAGAATAGATGATCAGACAGGAAGCATTGAGAAAGGCAAATTGGCCGACCTGATATTGTTTAACGAGCGTATAGAGGTTAAGACAACGATAGTGAATGGAAATATAGTCTACGAAGCTTAATCTGATCGTACGGATTGTCTCTCGATCAGTCTTCCTGGAATCAGTATTTCTCGAGGTTCAAAATCTTTGTTTTTAATATGTCGGATCAATAATTGACAGCTCTGTCGTCCGATCTCGAATGCAGGTTCCTCGATGGTGGTGAGATTGGGCTCAATAACGGTAGAAATAGGATCGTTGGTAAAGCCAATAACGCCAAAGTCCTGTCCGACACGAATGCAGGCTTGGTTGAGGGCTTGTATAGCGCCTACTGCTTTACGGTCATTGACGGCAAAGATTGCGTTTGGTGGTTGAGGGAGGCTTAGAAGAACCTTTGTATCATCAAACCCATGAGACTGTCCAAAACCCGAAAAGATAACATACTCTTTATGATGAGCAACCTTGGCGTCAGTATGGGCCTGTAGATATCCGCGGAGCCGCTCTTGAGTAAATGAAAGTTCTGAGGGGCCGGCAATGTGGGCTATTCTATCATAGCCTTTTTCGATCAAATAAGTCGTCGCTTGATATGCGCCGTCAAAGTCACTTTGTACTACTTTGGAGGCCTGTATCTGTTGGGGAACCCGATCAAAAAACACAATAGGCAAGCCTGAACGCATCATCGTCTCAAAGTGCTCAACAATATGTGAATTAGAAGATATAGAGATCAATAGCCCGTCTAAGCTACTCGTAGCTATATTTTCAATGAGTTTTTTTTCTCGTTCTATATCGTCGTTCGTGACGTACAGGATGATGTTGTATCCCTGATTATAGGCTTCTTCCTGTATGCCGGATATGACAGTCGAAAAATAATAGTTGGTAATGAATGGGATGACGACTCCTATGTTTTTTGTATTACCTGAGGCTAGAGCCGAAGCATTTTTATTGAGTTTGAAGTTCAGTTTTTCGGTAAGTTCTAAGACACGTTTTTTCGTTTCGGGATTGACATCATAGGCATCTCGCAGTGCGCGGGATACCGTGGAAACAGAGATACCCAACATTTTTGCAATATCTTTTATACCAAAACTCTTTTTCATCACCATGCAAGGACTAACTTATAACCCCTAAAAATACACAGAATGTGTAGTATAGTCAGCTATCTATTGAAATTTTTATGTAAAAAAAACATTCTATAAATAAATTGGTTCAAATTTTTAGATCTAGCATTTGTTTTGTTATATGGTTGATTTTGAGTGATTTGTTTGGGTGTCTTTATTGTCGAGATGATAATTAAAGAGCAATTAGCTACAAAAAATAAAAAAAAATAAACGTTTATGCGATAGGACTGTTCTATTATCGAAACAACATATTAAAAATCATATAAATAAAAAAGGAGAATAACTATGAGCAAATTGACTTGGAAAGGACGTTGGAACGAACTAAAAGGAAAAGTAAAGCAACAGTATGCAGATTTGACCGATGATGACTTGCTGTATGCTGAAGGGAAAGAAGAGGAGTTGTTGGGAAAATTGCAGCAAAAAACCGGAAAAACTAAAGACGAAGTTGAAAATTGGTTAAATAATTTGTAGTCTGTAGATACTCCATTAAATTTTTTTAAAGAGCTCTGTTTGTCGTAAACAGAGCTCTTTCTTTTGGGTATACTATAATCTATAAGCAAAACTAGTATTATTTGGAGGTCTCTCACTTATTGGTTTGAAACAGCGAATTGTAAATCGATTATTGATATAAATATATTTTATTTGACTCTTGAACTGGAGTTTGTATGAGCTGCTTGATTTGATTACTGATGGAGATGGACAGATGAAAATTGGAATTATTCTAAAAGTTTATATTGGACTATGTGTATTACTTGTATCGGACTTGGTAGGCTATATTGTAGCAGGAATCAGTCTACGGGGATATTACGCCGATATTGTTGTTTTTTGGTTATGGCTTCTAGGGAGTTTTTTGGTGATTGTCGCTTTTTGGAGACGACTGTCGGCTAAGTTGTTGTTGATAGCAATACTATCCTCAGTTTTGCTGAGTATGCTTCCTATGGGGTTGCCGTTTTATACATTAGTATTGTCGACAACACCTTTTGGTTTTTACGGATTAGTAAAGATTTAAATTCAACTTATAGAGCCCAAATCGTGTCCTATAGTGTGATGGTCCCGCCTTGGTTGGAGATTATGGAAAAGAAATGGATATTGGAAAGAAGAGTGTTTCAATGCAAAGATAGGCTGTTGCTCGATGATCGATCGGATGTAAAAAATCGGAATGCTAGGGATATACATTTTGAAAGCGAAACGGATACGACACTGACATTAACTTTGTTTTATATCGGAACAGAAAAAACTGTTCTTTTTGATAAAAGAACAGGTGCTATAATAAAGTAAGCCCTGAAAATAGGTGGATAGATGGTACGGAGACGAGTGAGATTACGTACAGTGTTTTATTAGGGAGGGGGATGTTAAAATAAAAAACAAATATCTTTCCACCTTAAGAATAAAGTCGCTACTTTGGTAGTGATCTAAAATGAAATAGGCATGAAATTGCGGTTATATAGTTTACTCTTAGGGTTGGCATTGAGTAGCTCTTGTGTATGGGCTCAGACAGAAAAGGAGACAGAGGCATCAACTTCTGACTCTATCAAGAAGGAAATCATCTCCAAAGGTGAAAGTACCTTACAGGAGATGCGTAAACAACAGATTGAAGATTCTATACGCAGAAGCTATTTGGAAAGTCAACTGCTGTCTTCCAGACGAACAGATGTTTATGAACAACGAAAGCTCGTGGAAGAGCTTACTTTACTCAAAAGTAGAGATTCTTTATTGATGGCTAAGCGGCGGCTGAAGGTTGATTCGTTGAGAACAGTCAATAAAGGAGCTCCGGTAGCACCTTTTAATGATACACTTTTCACTGTTTTCAATGCTATTGGCAGCTATTCCGCAAAAGAACGTGCTAAAGGTACATCAGAAAGAATCCAACAGCTGGAAAGCAACTATGAGTTTAAGACAGACTCGTTAATTGTTCAACAAACAGAAGACAATTGGCTCTTGTTGTGGCGAGATCAGACTATACTGAGTGTTAATGAACATGACGCACTTTGGGCAAACAAAGGTGCCGGTGAGCTGACGGAGTCTTATCGTCAGATTATTGTACAGGCTATAGATCAATATCGCGAAGAACATAGTTTGACCAGATTATTAACTTCTACAGGTATTGCCATTGTGGTTGTGCTTAGTGTAGGATTGATCATTTTTGGTTTGAGCAAATCTGTCAATTTACTGAACGCTAGAATATTGAAGTCGAAAAGAAAACGTTTTAAAGGAATAACTTTTAAAGGTTATCAATTGATATCTCCTACGCAGGAACTTAAATATATTTGGTTTGTTACCGGGTTATTGCGTTGGCTGTTGATCCTAACCGTCATTTATCTTGCACTTCCGATTTTATTTAATTTATTTCCGTCAACAAAAGGATATGCACCAATTCTAATAGGTTATTTTATGTCGCCTCTAAAGAAGGTTGGCTTAGCGGTAATTGACTATTTTCCGGATCTGGTTACAGTGATCGTTGTTTACTTTATATTTCACTATGCATTAAAAATACTTAAATATTTTGCTGAAGAACTTGCTAAAGGTTCATTGGTGATTAACGGTTTTTATTCGGATTGGGCTTTACCTACCTATCATATTTTACGTGTGCTTCTTATGGCCTTTTTTCTGGTTGTTATTTTCCCATATTTACCTGGAGCACAGTCCGATATTTTTAAGGGGGTCTCCGTATTTATAGGGGTATTGTTTACCTTTAGTTCTGCAGGAGCTCTAGGGAATATTGTTGCTGGATTGATGTTGACTTATATGCGATCATTTGTTGTTGGAGACCGGGTTAAGTTTGGAGACGTAACGGGAGATATCGTTGAGAAATCTCTTTTGGTTACACGTATTCGTACACCTAATAATGAAGTGGTGTCTATTCCCAATTCGCAGATAATGGGTAACCATACGATAAACTACAGTGCTGAAGCCGACCAACAGGGGTTGATTATCAATACAAAGGTGGCGATGGCCTATGAAGTGCCTTGGCAGACGTTTCATGAGCTTGCTAAAGCGGCCGTAGCACGTACCGAACTTTTGGAGACAACACCAGAACCGTTTATATTTCAGAGTAGCCTAGACGATTACTATGTCACTTATCAAATCAATGCTTATACCCGTCATCCCCATCGACAGGCTTTTATTTATTCAGAGTTACATAAGCACGTGATGGATGTTTTTCATGAGGCGGGTATAGAAATGGTATCTCCTAAATATCATGCCGTACGAGATGGAGCTATAAAGGATATGCCTGAAAAGTATCGAGGAGTACCCTTAAGATCATTCCATGTAGACATTAAGGCAACAAAGGAAGGAGAGTAGTGTAATAGGGAAATATTGAGAGGTACAGAGAGGGGTTTTTGAGGATTTTTTCGTATATTTATAGGTGTGTAATTCATATGTTTACAACGCTATAAGAGTGGCGAGATTGTCTTTAAAAGCCCTTATATTTCATGCATTTTAAACTCTTCTATCAATTTACAAAGATTGGTCTATTCACTATTGGAGGTGGCTATGCAGTTATCCCATTAATAGAAAAAGAAATCGTTAGTCAGGGATGGCTTGATCGAACAGAATTTTACGAATTACTCGCTATCACAGAATCTCTTCCTGGTGTTTTTGCAACCAATATTGCTGCTTTGGTCGGTTATAAAATTTGTGGTGTACGGGGTGGCCTTTTAGCCGCATTAGGAACCATATTAGCACCATTTTTTATTATTATTCTGCTAGCTGTGTTTTTTGGTAAAATACAGGATAACCCTTATGTTGTCAAAATTTTTAAGGCTCTACGGCCGGTGGTTGTCGGACTTATTGCAGCTCCCTGTTATACAGCTTTTAAAGCCAGTAAGATGACTTTTAAAACTTTGCTAATTCCAATAATAGCTTTGGTACTTATGTTTTTCTTTCACCTTTCGCCTATTTGGATTATAGTTCTGGGATGCTTCGGTGGAATTGGCTATCACAAATTTAAAACCGCTCGGAAAAACTTGTCAAAGGATTAGTTAAATGATATTTTATAAGCTCTTTTGGGTAT
Organism: Sphingobacterium paucimobilis HER1398; assembly: GCF_000416985.1. Classification (GTDB taxonomy): domain Bacteria; phylum Bacteroidota; class Bacteroidia; order Sphingobacteriales; family Sphingobacteriaceae; genus Sphingobacterium; species Sphingobacterium paucimobilis. The sequence continues at coordinate 473,191 of NZ_ATDL01000015.1, read as the reverse complement.
TTACAAAGATAGGCTTTTTTGGATTCGGTGGAGGTTATGCTATGCTATCCCTGATTCAGGAAGAAGTTGTCGATCGAAATAGTTGGATGACTAAGCAGGAATTTACCGACCTCGTCGCGATTTCGCAGCTTACTCCAGGACCTATTGGTATTAATACAGCAACCTATGCTGGGTACAGTGCTTTGACACATGCGGGATATAGCCATCCGATAGCTATGTTGGGAGCTGCGATGACGACCATTGCTTTATGTTTACCTTCTTTTGCCATGATAACAGTGATATCTTATTTCTTCTTGAAATTTAGATCTAATAGGTATTTTTCGTCAGCGATGGATGGTATCCGACCTATCAGTCTTGCGTTAATTGCTTTAGCAGCTCTCTCGCTCACCAATGAAGATAATTTTATTGACTATATGAGTCCTATTCTATTTATTACAGCTATAGTGTGTTCGGTTAGATTTAAAGTTCATCCCATTCTAATCCTATTAGGTGCAGCTTTGATTGGGCTTATTGTCTATTGATATAGATGTTTTTTACTGAAATTGGGTGTTTGAATTCTAATTTATAGACATTTCTTTGTTAATTTAGTTCTATTAAATAAAACAGCGTATGAGATTCGATATGCAGCCCAGTTTGTATAATGATCAGGTGATCTTGTCTCCTTTACAAGAGGACGATTTTGAGGAGCTTTATGCGGTGGCTTCAGATCCAAAAATATGGGAACAGCACCCTAGCAAAGATCGTTGGAAAAGAGATGTCTTTCAAGTGTTTTTCGAAGGAGCGATGCAGAGTGGTGGGGCTTTTAAAGTTACAGATCGAAAAACTGGGGAGGTGATAGGGAGTACAAGGGTATACGATTATGATGAATCAAATAATAGTATCTTTGTCGGTTATACGTTTTATGGGGTATCCTATTGGGGAAGCGGTATCAATAGGGGCGTAAAGGTTTTAATGTTGGATTACCTTTTTCAATTTGTTTCTAAAGTTATCCTGCACGTCGGTTCGGGAAACCTAAGGTCACAAATTGCTGTGGTACGTCTTGGTGCAGAAAAAGTGGATGAGGTAGAAGTCGGATATTATGGTGATGTTCCGAAGATTAACTACGTTTATGAAATCACCAAAAGTAGCTGGAGTAAAAATACGATATAATAGAGCCAATGGAAAAAAAAGAACTTTATCCTTTTCTTAAAGAAATACAGACTAAAGTAGCTCAGAATGATAATCAATTGGATTTAGTAATGGTTTATGATAAGGTTGATGAGGTGATTAAGAACCATGATTTTTATCACCAGACGCCTTACTTTTTATCAGAATGGCTCATTCTAAAAGAGCAGATTTTAAGATCTGACTCCGAGTCATTGGGATATTTCGAGCGATTTTTAGAGAATATAATGTATGAAAGTGCTACAGGGGTATATTCAGCATACGTTGATAATAATCTCTAGAGAAGCTGTTCCAGATAGCGGATTGGGTGATGATGCTAATTTCTTTGGCTATTCGTTTGTGATGAACCTTCGAAAGGAGAATACTCCTGTAAGGCAGGTCGCTAACAGAGCATGTATTACAAACTCAACCTTTCCTACAGGAAGGATATAGCTGGATATGAAAAGCATAACAAGGAAGTAAATTGCGAAATAGGTAAATAGCAGTATTACAAAAGGCTTGATTTGTAGCATAATTTTAAATATTAACTGTGCATTGAAAATTAATTTCGGGCATTTGAACTATTATTGACTTCTTAACGCGATGCACTAAAACACGTTGTTAAGGAGTCCTTTACTTATAAGAACGCTTTTTTCTTAGAATTGTTTATTTTATGAGCCATATGCTTGTTTTTTAGGATGTCAACTTTGTGTTCCCAAGCAACTCTTGGATGAAGTTAGGGAATAGAAAATCAATTTTGAAGGGCTTTACAAAAGCATAATAATTTGATAATCCGTATGATGTTTTCGGCTCTAGTTATTTTTAAATGGTAAAAACGGTTTTGTGATTGTCTCCTAATTTTTTACTTTTGCCTCATCGATCATTAAAGTTGAAAAGATTAAAAATAAAAGTCATGTAATACGTTGTCAATATTCAGAAAGAGAGTTAGTTGTTTGGAAGAGATTTCGACAGCTGCTATTCTTATGGTTTGATAGATGTATGTTATACTTTGAATTTTATAAAATGGAATCAACAAAATATGGTCGTACCTACCATTTCCCTTTTTCGCCGGGGACAAGCAGTGACGATCGTTTTAATCATAATTATTGGGAAGATATACAGTGCTTTTCAGAGTTGTTGTATACTGAAAAGTTGGATGGAGAAAATAATTGCCTCTCCAAACGAGGAGTGTTTGCAAGATCCCATGCGGCTCCAACAATTTCACCTTGGACAGCACAACTACGCGAGCACTGGGCTAGTCTTAAAAACGACTTAGGGGATTTGGAGTTTTTTGGTGAGAATCTATATGCTGTACACTCGATTGAGTATACTAAGCTAGAGCATTATTATTATGTATTTGCCGCACGTATCAAAGACATGTGGCTCTCCTGGGAGGAGGTATGCTTCTATGCAGCGTTGTTCGACTTGCCTATGGTCCCTGTATTGAAAAAGACGAGCGTAAAGGAGTTAAGTGCGCATCAGCTTTGGTCAGATGTGGAGAAATTGGCCGCTCAGGTTTCGGCGCTCGGCTCTATCGACCCAAAGACAGGAGAAGTATGTACTTCTGAGGGGTTGGTATGTAGAAATGTGAATGCTTATTCTGTGGCTGAGTTTCCGCATCATGTTTTTAAATATGTGAGAAAGGGGCACGTGCAGACGGATGAACATTGGACGAGATCATGGAGAAGAACGCCGCTGATTTGGGAAAGGGGGGAGTTGTAATGATTTGGAAATTGACAGAAAGCAAGGAGTGGGAGATTTTAGAAAAGAAGTTCTCTTGGGTGGATGATATGAAAAGCGTTCCACAAGATCCTTTTCATCATGCGGAAGGCAATGTGGCTATACACACCCAAATGGTGATAGCCGAACTTTTAGAACTTGCCGAGTTTGGTGCGTTGGGAGAACAAGAACAGGAAATACTCTGGGCTTCAGCTTTACTCCATGATGTGGAAAAGCGGTCTACGACATTAATTGATGCGGCGGGGCGGGTGAGTTCGCCTAGTCATGCGCGCAAAGGCGCTCAGACTATACGTAAAATTTTGTTTCGGGATGTCGATACTCCATTCCATGTACGCGAAAAAATCGTATCTCTAGTGCGTTATCACGGACTTCCTTTATGGTTGATGGATAAACCTGACCCTATGAAAAGTGCTTTGGAAGCCTCTCTACAATTGGATTTGAGCCACTTGAAAATCTTAGCCAAAGCTGATGCTAAAGGCCGAATCTGTCAGGATATGGATGCATTAATGTATGCGTTGGAGATGTTTGAACTGTATACTAAAGAAATCGGCTGTTGGCAATCTGCACCTAGTTTTAAGACTCCTAATGCGCGTTTCACCTACTTTAATGCCTTAGATAGTTATGTGGATTATGTCCCCTTTGATCGTTTTAAATCGGAGGTCATCGTATTATCAGGGCTACCTGGAATGGGGAAAGATTATTACATTTCGAAGTTGGATAAGGATCTGCCTGTTATCAGTCTGGATGATATACGTAGACAATACCGCATTGACCCAACGGATAAGAGACGGAACGGTTGGGTAGTACAGGAAGCAAAGGAAATGGCAAAAAAATATCTTCGAGCAGGTCAGGGATTTATATGGAATGCAACCAATATCACCGCATTGATGAGAAAGCAACTTATTGATTTATTTGTCGATTACCAGGCTTATGTGAAATTGTTTTATATTGAGAAGCCTTATCACATTTGGAGGATGCAGAATAAGAATCGAGCCCATCCTTTGCCCGATATGGTATTGGATAAGATGTTACATAATCTGGAGGTACCCCAACTGACGGAAGCCCATGAGGTTTGTTATGTGGTAGATTAGGGCGGGTAGCAATACCAAATATAAAACCAAGAACTAAGGATAATTAGGTCTTGGTTTTATATTTTGTTTTTAAAAGGAAGATTGCGCCTTTCATTTCCACTTATTAAGCTTCAATGGTCGAAATAAAATCAATAGATAACAACAAGATAGATATTAGTTGTTTTTATTTAGATGTCGCAAAAATCTGTGAGTAGGAGAAATAGTAGATATCTTAGACCAATGCTTCAGAAGCTTCTTCACAGCATTGCTGTCGAGAATGTTTACCTGTTATGGAGAATACGTTGTTTTAGGATATAGCTTTTTGAATGCATTATAAACTGCTTGGTGGATTACTGTAGCATGTGTCTCTTCTGGCATGTAATCAAATACGCTATGAATGTCTTTATTGCTTTTGAGAACATGATACAGGCTTTCGGCTTCTTGAAACATTTTTATATCCTCCTCTTTATTTGGAGCACCGACATATACATTGACCTTCTTCTTGAGGTTTTGTTCTAAAAGCTGTTCTGCATTTTTAAGAAGTATTTGTTCTCCCCACCAAAGGCTAGGGCTAACAATAATATAATCATTAAATAGGTAGGGACGATTCAGCAGAATTTCTGTAGTCAGAAGTCCAGCCAAAGACTCTCCAATAATAGTTTTTTTGGTGGTAGTTCTATACTTTTGGTTTATATACGGCTGTAACTCTTGCTCGATAAAGTTTATATATTTCTCAGAACCGCCATATTGAGGGAAACTTGATTTTTGAAACCCTTCTTTTTCTATAAAGTCTATATTATCCACTGGGAAGGTAAAATCTTTGCGTCTCGTATTACCTTCAATACCCACGACTATTGAGCGAGGAAAACGGGCAATCCAAGGTTGTGTATTGAAATGCACAGTACCAGCTATGTGTAGCCAATCTTCTTCTATTCCTCCGTCCAGCACATAAATGACGGGATAGCTAATCGTGTCCTGTAGCTGGTAGTCTGCTGGGATATATACATTTATCGTTCTATCTTCTTTTAATATCCTGGAGTGAAGTTGTTCCGATTTTCCTATGGTCAGGAGATTCGTTTTTGTTTGGCCATAAGATATGGTGGCAAAGAAAATGGTCATTAAAAAAAGTAGTGTCTTTTTAATCATTGTGGTGGATACATTGAACAAAACTGTGTTAAATATTAGATTTTGTGTAGCGTTCTTCGAATGGCTTTCTTAGCCGGTTTTCAAATATAGCACAAAGATAGTAGAGCTGGCTCAACAGGATTAGATTTTTAATTAAATCTTTATATTATGGTTTCCCGTACGTTTAAAATTTTTGATTCTGCTAATTTTGATTTAAAAAGTTTTATATGCGAATTACTGCCCAACAACATCTGATTGAAGATATACTCGATGCTATAGCCACGAGTAGTTATGGTATTGGTATTGCCATGAAATGTGATGTTATTTCTAGTTTAGATGGTGATAATTCATATGTGGAATTTATTCCTAAAGACGGCTGTGTCATCGATATAAGGGATTGGTTTTGGTTTGGATACCATATTCGATAATCGACAGGGTAACCTCAACTCCTCAAAATTTAATTTCGTATACTTGACTTCATTCTCCATTGGATGCTTTGTGTTTTCTACATCTGTGCCTGTAGACACAGTTCCTGAAAAAGCGAGTGCTCTATAAACTTATCGTTTTGACTGGTTTGAGAAAATAAATCGGTCCGATAGGTTGCTATACTCGTGCTGCTATTATTTCGTATATATTTGTACAGTTCGCATATTCTCAAAAGATACTTCAGCAGTATTTGATCTCAGATTAATAGAGCTCTGCTTTAGATCAGAGCTAATATTTAATAGGAGTTCTACTTGTTTACCAACATCGTCTTTTATTATACTTTCAAACAGTCTGAAAACCTCATCTTCATCGAACTCGAGGTAGGCATTATGTTTTTTTCCATCCTTAAAGAAGGTGAAGTTTATATAATCAGGTATAGCTAGTGGCTGATACTGCTGTTGTGTGATTTCTTCATTAAAGAATTGGTATCGTTCACCATTAAATAAACGGAACATTAGTTTTGCCTTTGTTTGTCCAAAATCGCTTATAGTAATTCTCCAGTTGTTTTTTTTACGGTATTTGCCTGTCCAAGTCCCGAAAGGAATAGGTCGGTTGTTATGTACTATTTTTCTAAATTGTACATTGTCCTCACAAAGGCAGGTATCATGGAGTACCTGCTGCCGTATCTCATCGGTTACGATGTCATAGTCTTTTAGCTGATCGATACTTAGTTCTTTTGCTTTGAATACTTCAATCTCTCGGGTATCATTAAAACTTGAAATCCACAACACAACATCTCCTCCTGGTGCAATACCGGCAATGAGCTCGTTGTAATTGGACTGTATAATTTGATCCAATTTACCACTCACGTCATGCTTTAGCCCTTGTTTGAAGTACTCGGATATTTTTGACTTATTTAATTTTGTATTTAAGCTGTAGTACTTGTTCTCTAGAAAAGAATACCAGTACAGCTTTAAACTATCCGGTATTACGATTGGACCTTCGTCAGAAGATTTGAAGGTTGTTTCTCCATTGCCCCATTGATTTGAATATACCTTTTGCGTTTCCAAAAGAGTAACCGGATTACGATCCCCCTTTACACTCATGACAAATCGACTTTCAGAAAGTAGTTGTATAGGGTAGCCCTCAGGCGTTGCTATTCCTTGCTGATAATCGTATTTTTCTGTTTGTTGGTAGACGCGCTCATTACTGTACCTTGCGCGTTCTTCTCTAGAAGTAGCCCACAGTGTGATAGCACATGTTATCATAAAGCATATTGCGGTAATATTGAAGGCCAGGGCTTCTTTATTAAAAACCCAACCCATCAGGAGAAGGACGAGAAATTGAATAGGAATAGCGAGCAGTATCAGTGCTATGACCAACAATTCTTGCGGTACGTAGGAACTGTTGTGAATAATTTGAAACCGTAGAAAAAAGAAATAAATAAGCAAATTGACTAATCCAACACCAGTGGCAAGGAGAAAGAGTTTGAGATAGTAATTCATTTGTATTGCTGTTTTATTTATCTTTTTTGATTGACGTCTCTAATAATGTCTCACCCCAGGCGTTTAATTTCCATAGTACTTCTACCAATTTGTCTCCAAGAGGTGTGAGTGAATACTCAACACGAGGTGGAAGTTCGTTGAAGCTTTCTTTTTGTAGAATACCAGCTTGCTCAAGTTCTTTTAGCTGTTGGTTGAGCACACGCCTGTCTACTTTTGTAATTCCTCTTAATATTTCGCTTGGCCTTTTCTCGCCCTCATTTATGCGCCATACGATGGGAACTTTCCATTTTCCACTAATGGCATTGACTGCAAATTCTAACGGACAAATTTTTTCTTCTATTGCTCTTTCCTTTGTTTTCATCAGTTGTTTTATTTTTTTATTGGATGATGAGAGCTCCCGCGATGTTATCGTGGTCGGTTTCACAAAATTGACTTTTTTATCCCATAGGGGCAATAATATGCGGTATTGTGGTTTCCAATTTACTTTTAAAACTTTGTAAAAATAATAAAGAAAAAATGAAAAAATTAGCCGAACAGATTAATACCCTGAATGAAGGTTTAGCAGAGCAACTTCCAGTAGAAATTTTGGAGATATTTGGTAGATCAATTGCAGACTTGCAAGCTCAGAAATATAAAGAGAACAGCATTCTAGTAGGTCAGACATTTCCTGAGTTTCGCTTACCCAATACCAACAATGAAGATATTGCGTTAAAAGACATTTTAAAAAGTGGTAAAGTGATTATTGCTTTCTTTCGTGGCAGTTGGTGCCCTTATTGTAACTTGGAGTTGAAGGCTTTACAGGAGAACCTAAAGGCGATCACCGATAGGAAAGCTACGCTTGTTGCGATTTCACCACAAACTATTGCTCATAATGTGAGTATGAAAACGGACTGTCAGTTGGAGTATGAGTTGTTGACGGATAAGGATAACATATTGGCCAAGGATATAGGAATTAGTTTTGGTCTTCAAGAATATGTTATTCCAACTTACCAGGGGTTAGGAATAGATCTGTCGTTATACAATGGTAATTCAAATAATGAACTACCTATGCCTGCGGTTTTTTTGCTAGATACAGACGGTACTATTTTATATAAATTTGTAGAAGAAAATTATATGCAAAGAGTTGATATTGAAGAATTGATTGGAAACCTATGAGTGAAAGTAAACGAAAAGGAGCAAGAAGTACCAAAGATATTCCTGTAGAAATATTAGAACAGCTTAATCGCGGTGAGATTGAAACGGCCAACCTTGTGGAGTGGTTGGCCGTAGACCAAAGGCTCCTATTAGAGAATTTGTTGATTAGCAACAATCGGACGGTATATCTTGAGCCTATTTTGTCGAAAATCAATGATTTAGAGAAGAAGACGGTCAATACGATTAATGAAGTAATAGGAGTAACGATTTTCAAACAAGTTGTAGCTCATAATGATTATGAGTTCCTTGATGTATTAGCGAACCATAAGGCCGATTTGATACGTTGTTGGGCTACCTATACGATTGGTCAGGATGAAAAACTCTCTATAGCGGACTCACTAAGTCGAATACAACCTTTTGCAGCAGATCTTCATTTTGGGGTACGAGAGATTTGTTGGATGGCATTAAGAAATAAAATAGCTCAAAACCTGACTGAGAGTATTGATATACTTTCGGAATGGGCTAAGAGTTCTGATGATAATGTAAGGCGATTTGCTACCGAGGCTATTAGACCTCGCGGGGTATGGTGTACACATATTAACGAACTGAAGGAAAAACCGGAGCTGGCACTGCCGATATTAGAACGATTGAAAGCGGATAGCGCAAGGTATGTCCAAGATAGTGTTGGGAATTGGCTGAACGATGCCAGTAAAAGCCAACCACAGTTTGTTAAGGAATTATGCAAACGATGGGAGGGTGAAAGTAAGGGTAAGGAGACTGCGTACATAGTTAAGAAAGCACTAAGAACGATTAATAAATAATCTAGTCGCCTCCTTCTAGCTCGTCCGGAGATGATCAAGAAGGAGGCTGCTTTTTATTTAGAAGCTTTTTTAATCAGTTTGAATGCCCATTCGTAGTGACTTGATGTCGCTGACACGAGATAAGCTCCGAGAGAAGTGGTGCCTGTCCATTTGTATTTTTTCTTCTCAAACAACTCTTCGTTTGTATGGCTTTTGATTATTTCTTGAATCTGATTATATGAGTTTATTAATCGTTGTCTTGTATCGCTTAGAGTTGAATGTTGACACTCTTCCCAAATCTTTTTGTTTAGTTCGGGTGTCTCTTTCCAAGAATAGCCTGTTGCAGGCATGGCTGGTTTTTCTCCTTTGCTACCAGTTTTGTACCATTCGAGCATCAATAGGTGCCAATGATGTAGGTGACCTAAGACATCGCGTACATTCCTATTCATCGTTCCTGAAGGAAATTCAGCTTTAGGGTCGGGAAGACTATCAATTAGGGACAATAGTTTGTTAAAACTACTTTGACTCAGTGTGATCAGAGATTCTTTATTTGTAGGTCTCGCCATGTACAATCTATATTTTTTTTAATGCTTGAGTAAAATCTTGAATGAGATCATTTATGTGTTCTATACCGACGGAGATACGCAGCAGGCCTCGATTTATACCGGCTTCTTTTTTCTGTTGCGAAGAATGGTGACCTCCCCACATGCTGGCCGGATGGACAATTAAAGATTCCACGCCACCTAGGCTAGCCGCATTAGCGAATATTTTTAAGTTTTTCAAAATAATCTGCGCATTGTTATATTGCTGGTCTTCTGTTTTTCCTGCTACTTCTACACATAACATCCCTGTAAATCCTTTCATTTGTTTTTTAGCTAACTCATGTTGTGGATGGGTAGTTAATCCTACATAACAAACAGATTTAATGTGATTGCTTTTTTGTAACCATTCGGCGAGTTGTTGAGCATTCTCGTTGATTTGCTTCACACGTAGGGAAAGCGTCTTCAGACCGCGAAGTAGTAGCCATGAATCGAAAGGGCTTAGACTTGCTCCCAGTACCAAAGATCTTCTCCAGGCTTTTTGAACAAATTCTTTTGATCCGCATATCGCTCCAGCAGTAAGGTCGGAATGTCCTCCCAGGTATTTGGTTGCGCTATGGATTATGACGTCTATCCCAAATTCCGCGGGGGTTTGGTTTATAGGCGAACTAAACGTATTGTCGACCATCGTTATAATGCCTCGTTCTTTGCCTATTCTTCCAATAAAAGCTAAATCGGTAATATCTAGATTCGGATTGGAAGGCGTCTCTATATAGAAGAGCTTCGTATTAGGTTTTAGAGCTTCTAGAAAAGCTTCATTATCAGTTTGGTCCACGTAAGAGACCTGTACGTCGTAATCAGTTAAAAACTCTTTAAAAAAAAGAGCGGTACCAGAATAATGTGATCGCTGGGCAATTATATGATCTCCCGCTCTGACAACAGCAAGAATAGCTGTGCTTATGGCGGCCATACCTGTTGCTAATACCAAGGCATCTTCTGTTTTTTCTAGAGAAGCTAAAATGGCCGCTACCTGACTATTGGTAGGGTTGCCATGACGTTGATAAAACTCAGGGTATTTAGTTTCGCTTGCAGCAATGATATATTCATCGAGATTGTCGCTTGCTAAATAGGTTGAGCTTTGGAAGATAGGGGAGACTACAGCGTTTGTTTTGTTATAATCTTTTCCAATATGTATACTGTTTGTTTCTAGTTCTGACATGGGCTATATTATTAAGTCTTTTCTAATTTAAGAATTAATCTACTGAATTGGTAGAGATATTTGCTCGTATGTCGCTGATGATCAAAAAAAGCTGTTAAGATTTTTGTCTTAACAGCTTTTTTCAACTCTTTGTTGTACGAGAATATCCCGGTCGCTTTCGATCTGCCTTTAGCAGTGCTTATTCGCTAGAGATTGTCTGTAAATTTTTTTCTTTTTTCGGATATAGTTTTGTGAAGATATAAACAGTCAGCACCGCTAATGGAAATGAAATTAAAGCAGGATTTTCCAATTGGTGTAGTGCCTTTTCTGCTCCCAACCCATATTTATCCCACATTGTTGGCGATGTTAAGATAATGGCTAGTGATGATATTATCCCTACTACTATTGATGCAGAGATTCCTGTTGAAGAAGTTTTTTTCCAAAATAGCAAGAATAATATCGCGGGAAGATTTGCTGATGCGGCGATTGCAAATGCCCAACCGACCAAAAATGAAACGTTGATCCCCTGAAAAGCCATTCCTAACAATATTGCAAATATACCTACTACTACAGCAGCTATTTTTCCGACTTTAACTTTCTTATCATCATTTAAATTTTTCTTGAGATAGACATCAATAAAATCGTGTGCTATCGCACCCGATGAAGCTACGATAAGTCCTGCTACTGTCCCTAAAACGGTGGCAAATGCCACTGCAGATATGATAGAGAACAGTGCCGCGCCAAATGCTCTAGCCAACAGAGGTGCTGCCATATTGCTGGATTCCACATCCATCACCCCATTTACACCTGCACCGACCCCAATAAATAGTGTCAGGATATAGAATCCTCCTATTGCAGCTATGGCCAATATTGTTGATTTTCTTGCGTCTCGCGGAGTTTTTACGGTGTAATACCGGATTAGGATATGGGGGAGTGCAGCCGTTCCTAAAAATAAAGCGAGCATCAGCGATACAAAATCCATCTTACTCCAAAGATTGGCATCACTGCCGATTTTGTATTTTAATCCTGGTAACATGAATTTGGCTCCAGGGGTTGCTTCGGGATAGTAGAGAGCGACTTGATCATGGCCATCGATCAATTTGACCTGCATGAATCGAATGATCTCACTCTCTTTGATGGTTGAGAGAAATTCGAAAGGTCCTAATGGCCCTGTTTTAGCTAACTCTTGGCCGTTTACGATAATTTTGCTTAGATGACCAACCTGATAAAATTTTCTGTTTTCTTTCGTTTCACCATTGTAAAGAGATGTTCCGTCACCTTTTTGTGTAATGGTCAAGGTTTCATTTAGTATGTTCTTGTCGTTTTCCTGTTGCCAGTCAAACCATCTTTCTATACCGTTTTGTTCTAGTTTAACAAAGGTTTTTTTTCCAACCTCTTGTTGCGAAACAATATTCCAGTCCTGAACCGAGACAATTTTGCCATCTTTTATCTCAGGGCTGAGTTTTAGAAAAGAATGGTAGGGGCTTCCATTAAAATCTGGTGGAGTAGATAGTCCGTTTTTTAGAATATATACGGTCAGTACCAATGAGAGAACGATCAGTAATCCACCTTTCAGAAATTGAACATATGTTGTCGATGCCATCCCGGCACTTGCGACAATAGCGATAACAATAGCACCAACTAGGATGACACCCGCCCAATGGGGCAGTCCTAATAATGGCATTACGAGATCTCCGGCACCTACCATCTGTGGAATAAGGTAGAAAACAGAAATAATTAAAGTGCTTATCGATGCTGTCAGTGTGATTGCTCTAGAATTGAATTTAGCATTGAGTGCATCGGTAAAGGTGTATTTTCCCAATCGTTTGAAAGGTTCGGCAATTAGGAATAGAGCAACGATCCACCCAGCCAAAAATCCAATAGCATATAGAAAGCCATCAAAACCAGCTACGGCTATCATCCCACAAATTCCTAGAAAAGAAGCCGCAGATAGGTAGTCACCTGCGAATGCTATTCCGTTGACAGCCCAATGGATTTGACCTCCAGCAGCATAGTATGATGAGGATGAGCTTTTTTTTCGGCCGAAATAAAAGGATAAGCCTAATACCAATCCTACAAACACGAAGAAAAATGCCAGAGCGGTGAAGGAAATATCGTATATCATTTGATGCCTCCTTCCATTTTATTTTCTGTTTCGTCGGCTTGGTCTTCGTATTTTGTACAGAAAAAATTGTAAATGACTCCAAGGATGACAGCGAAAACAATTAATCCAATACCATATGTTAATGCTAGATTGAGCCCCCAGAAGACTGTAGTGGCTAACAGCTCATATTTAAATACACCCAAAATTACAAAACCTGCATAACAGATTAAATAAATGAAAAATAGGCGTACACCTAATTTGGACTTTTGTTGAGTTACAGCCTCTTTTTCTTCGGCAGTATTATTGACATGCATAAGTTGAAGGTTTATTAAATTTATAATGTGGTCTAAGTTTTTTACAACGTGTAAAGAGACTTCTTTACAATTTTACAAAAAAAAACCATAAAACATTGTGTTTATATCATAAATCGTTAGTAAGTCTTTGTTATATGTTAGTTGCTGCAGCAAGATGACTGAAAGGAATCAGAAGAGGTTTCCATTTCAAATAATCCTTTGTAAATGCACCGACTCAAAGATTACCAATATAGGTTGTCGTGTTCCTATTGTAGCGCAGGCAGATAGGGGCACTGTTTATTGGGTGCCAATTATCAAATAGTTCGCATGGGCTGATAATCGAATTTGAATAGGTTACATATGCTATATTCAAAATGTTGCAGTGTCCATATTTTTGGGGACACTGCAGCATTGGCTATTTTGAGTTTACCTTGTCCCAGCAGAGAGGATCTGCCATAGCAATAGGCATTTGGCAAAATCCTAATAGTGAGGCATTGTCAAGTTTGTTGTACAATAGACGAATATCTTTTTCCGTTGCTATATGAACGATCAATAATCTTTTAGCTTCTATATGAATTACTTGGGTATTGTGAGATCTTAAAATATCTAGAAGATCCAAGGTATCGTTATCATACCTCATTTGGTACGTGGCGATTTTAAGGGGCGATCCAAAAGATACAATGACATCCAATATGCCGTCAATCCGCATTACTTCTTCAATAAAGAGATCTATTGAGCGGGCTTCAATCTCGAGTTCGATTGTTATTAAACTGACTTCATGAACATCTGTAGCCGATTGTGATACGGCACATAGTCTATAACCTGTTGTCGAAATGTGTTGTAGCAGTTTTGATAGGGTGTCATGGCTTGACTTACAACTGATGTTAAATAGTTTACTGGTCATCTTAGTTTTTGTTATAAAAAAAAAAGCCTCCCATTTTATGGGAGGCTCACTATATCGATTTGTTTTAAAAATATTAGATAGTAATTGTTCCTCCCATTTTGATTAAAATGACGACACAGACAGCGACTATAATGACGTTGGATAAAGAGGAAATAATATGTTGCGCTTGTCTTCTCATGTGCTTCGGCAAGCTACAAAAAAACTATATAAATCAAAAACACATTTTTATATAAAACCCGATTACTTTTTCAGCTGTACCTGTAGCACTGCAGATGGATTTGAATCAGATTGCTAGATGGTGACATTATCTGGATGACGGTTATAATCATTTTATTTGTGCAAAGTCGAAGTTTTTCGAATAAATGAGAAGTATCACTTTTTTGATGGATAAAGATCATGGCCTACGGATGTATTTATCAATACCTTTAGGTCTATAATTAAAAAAGTAAAAGGATATGGCAAATACAATGAAAGCAGCAAGATGGTATGCTGCAAAAGATATCAGGGTTGAAGCTACAGCGATTCCCGAGCCACACGCAGGTCAGGTTAAAATAGCTGTTCAATTTGCAGGAATCTGCGGATCGGATCTACATGAATACGTGCATGGGCCACAGTTGATTCCCGTTGATCAACCTTATCCGTTAAATGGACATCAGGGAATCACTACGTTGGGACATGAGTTCTCTGGGGTGATAGATGCCGTTGGAGAGGGAGTTGATCACCTAAAGGTGGGAGACCGTGTCGTTGTGGAGCCTCTTTTCAAAAACTTTGACAGTCCTTTCATTCCCAATGGCGAGTACAATCTCTCAGAGCCACTTGGTTTTATAGGACTTTCTGGCAACGGTGGCTTTGCCTCATATGTCGTTGTTGAAGACTACATGGTACATAAGATACCTGATACGATGTCTTTTGAAAAGGGGGCACTGGTGGAACCTGCAGCTGTAGCGGTATACGCCGTATTGCAGAGTGGGCTTAAAATTGGTCAGACGGTATTGATTTCAGGAGCAGGCCCGATCGGTCTCCTGTGTCTACAGGCTGCCCTTGCTGCCGGAGCGACGACCGTTATTGTGACCGATATCGCAGACAAGCGCTTAGATAAAGCAAAAGCTCTCGGAGCGACACATATCATCAATGCCAAAGAAGAAGGGCTGTCGCAGAAAGTAAAATCGATTACTGGACTTGGCGTGGATGTTTTCTTAGACTGTGCTGGTGTACAGTCCTCCTATACCAATGGTATCGATAGTGTAAGAAATGGCGGAACAGCAGTCTTGGTTGCACTGTTTGGTAAACCCGTTAACACCAATGTCTTGGATCAGGTGCTCCGAGAGATTACGATAAAAGGAATTATTGCATATCGCAATATTTTCCCCCAAGTAATAGCCCTTATTGATAGCGGACGCATGCCTGTCGAAAAACTTGTAACACGCAAGATAAGTCTGGATAATATTGTTAATGAGGGATTTGAAGCCCTTGTCAATGATCCTACAGAAGTCAAGATCTTGATCGATATACAGAAAGCGTAGTTAAGCTGTCTAGATAGTACAGCGTATTTGACATAAAACGGTGTAGAGATACACCGATATCGCCAAGAGACTGTTGGGTATCAATACCCAACAGTCTCTTGGCGACTATCTTGGGCAGATTTGATCATCGGTCAGTGTGACTATCGGCTTGATATTGGAGGAGAGATTGATGTAGCCAATCTTTTTTGCAGTGATAACTATTCTTTTTTTTATATTTGCAATATTGTTGCATTTATTAGAAAAAAGTTCCATGAAAGATAATAATCAATTTGATGTAATCATCATCGGCGGAAGTTATTCCGGACTTTCGGCCGCCATGGCATTAGGACGTTCACTTAGACAAGTCCTTGTAATTGACAGTGGTACTCCTTGTAATCGCTATACGCCACATTCACATAATTTCATTACTCAAGATGGAGAACAACCTGCTGCGATTTCTCATAAGGCTCAAAAACAGGTTGCGGCATACGACACTGTCAGATTCCATAGTGGAGAGGTTGTTGCCGCAGTCAGAAACGAAGTTGGTTTTGACGTGTATGTAGCAAGTGGGGAACAGTTTTCTTCCAAAAAAATATTGTTTGCTACAGGCATCAAGGATATCTTTCCCGAGATCAAAGGATTTGCGGAGTGCTGGGGTAAGTCCGTCATTCATTGCCCATACTGTCATGGATATGAATTTAGGGGCAAAAAGACTGCTATCATTGCTACAGGAGAGAAAGCTATGCATATTGCGTCTTTGGTAAATAATCTGACGGATAGTCTGTCTATTAATCTGTCCGATGGATCAGAATTTGATCGAGGACAATTGGATACGTTGAAAAAACATAATATAAACGTTATACCAAAAGAAGTAATCGAAATCAAGCACCGAGATGGGGCTGTACATGCAGTAGTATTTAACGACGGACGAGAAGAGAGTTTTGATGCCGTATATGCTGCAATACCATTTACACAACAGTCAGATATCCCAGTTGTACTGGGGTGCGAGATAACAGAATCGGGACTTGTCAAAATAGATACGTTTCAGAAAACTACTGTTTCCGGAGTCTATGCTTGTGGTGACAATTCCAGTCCGATGCGATCTGTTGCCTTTGCTGTTGCAGCGGGTAATATGGCAGGTGCCATGCTGAATCATGAACTTACGGTAGAAACGTTTTAGACCATTCTACCAAAAGATATCGTTTATTGTTTTTGATAAAGAGATTTCTACATCTCCTTCTGCTAGTTATACCTATGCGTACAACGACTATACTTTAAGGCCAACAGTTTTCATTATTTTTACTCCCACAAAGTTAGTTAAGCTAGGGTATGGAAGCACAGTTGTATTTTTTAAACGATAGGTTGGTCGAAGTATTTGGAATAGGTATTTCAGATATTCAGGTAGAAAATGAGGCGAAGGATTATTCTGGCTGTCATTTTAAGATCGGTGATCTACAGTTCAAATATAGAAAGGCAAAAGTTACCCCAAAGAAAATAGGTCAGTTTGTCGCTTTGTGGAAAAGAAATGCCGCAGGAAAAACAGAACCCTATCACATTGATGATCCATTCGATTTTTATATTGTTGAGACCCAGTATGGTGATCAGAGTGGTTGTTTTATCTTTTCAAAAAGTGTCCTAGTCGAAAGAGAGATTTTATCGAAGGAGAATAGTGAGGGAAAGCGTGGGTTTCGAGTCTATCCTATATGGGATACTCCTGACAACAAACAAGCCATAATGACAAAAAATTGGCAGGTCCGGTTCTTTCATCGGATCGAGGGATCGTCAAATCAGATTAATCCACATTCCTTAAACACAATTTGACTTTTCAAACGTTATAATAATAGAAACAGGTGTCCTGTTAGATTTGTTTAACGCAGCTTTAAAATATAATTATGGCAAATGAAATCAGATTGTACATGTTTCAGACTGGTGTTCTGAAATGTAAAGAGAACAATATCAAAATGAATGCATCGCTCGATCCTTATGAAATTCCGGTTCCCTGGTATTTGATCACCCATCCAAAAGGAAATGTCATTATTGATGGAGGCAATGCCGTACAATGTGCTACCGATCCCGTAGGACATTGGGGAGATATCACACAGGTGTATTGGCCTGTTATGAAAGAATCCGAAGGATGCTTGAATACGATTAAAGCGCTAGGAATCGATTCTTCAAGTATTAAATATGTCATCCAGTCTCATTTGCACCTTGATCACACCGGCGCTGTCGGAAACTTTCCCAATGCAACCCATATCGTTCAGCGCAGAGAATACGAGTATGCTTTTACGCCAGATTGGTTTGCTGCTGGCGGTTATATCCGTAAGGATTTTGACAGACCGGGGCTGAAATGGCAATTTTTGGAACTTGACTATAACGACTCTTACGATGTATACGGAGATGGGGTGATCCGTATTATCCCAACGCCAGGGCATTCACCAGGCCATTGCAGTTTTATGATCACACTTCCCGATTCCGGTTCCATCATCCTGGCAGTAGATGCCGCTTATACGACCGATCATTGGGATGAAAAAGCGTTGCCCGGATTTTTGGCATCAACCGTTGATTCGGTACGTTCCGTAAAGAAACTGCACGAGTACGCCGACAAGTATGATGCACTTGTGGTCACTGGACATGATCCGGTGAAATGGAGCGAATTCAAAAAAGGACCTCAAGAGTTTTACCGTTAAAATCCGATTATGATGAAAACAAAAGCAGCAGTCCTTCATCAGGTCGGAGGGCATAAGAGACCATATTCCGAATCAAAACCTCTAAAAATAGAGGAAATAGAAATCGGAAAACCAGGTAAAGAAGAAGTCGTCGTGCAGATCAAAGCAGCAGGATTGTGCCATTCCGATCTATCCGTGATCGATGGAAACCGTCCTCGCCCCATGCCTATGGTTTTGGGGCACGAGGCTGCTGGGATTATTGTCGAGTTGGGAGAAGATGTAAAAGGTTTCGAAGTAGGCGATCACGTCGTTTTTGCCTTCTTGCCCTCGTGTGGCCATTGCGAATACTGTATGTCAGGCAGAGCCGCCCTTTGCAATCCGGGAGCAAAGGCCAATAACGAAGGTGTCCTGCTCAATGGTGATATTAAAATAAAGAACCAAAACGGTGAAACTTATCATCACCATCTCGGTGTGTCCGGATTTGCGGGATATGCTGTCGCATCCATTTATTCGCTGGTGAAAATTGATAGATCTTATCCTTTTGAAATAGCTGCCCTTTTCGGTTGCGCGGTGATGACGGGAGTCGGAGCAGTCGTGCATACAGCACAAGTTCATGTGGGCGAGTCTGTTTTGGTCGTTGGGCTGGGAGGGGTCGGATTATCAGCTATCCTAGGAGCAAAGGCAGCAGGAGCTTCCAAGATCATTGCAGCAGATGTCAGTCCTTCAAAACTCAATATGGCCAAAGCGTTTGGCGCTACCCATACACTCAACTCCGGGGAGGAAAGAGCACTGGAAGAACTCAAGCAGGAGATAACTACAAGCGGTGTCGATAAATCGGTCGAATTTGCTGGAGCCATGTCTGCTTTGGACTTTGCCTTCAATGCAACCAAAAAAGGAGGAGTTACTGTGACGGGGGCATTACCCCATCCAGATGCCCGTTTGAGTCTGAATCCTCTGACGCTGGTTGGCCAGGAAAAATCCTTGAAAGGGTGCTATCTCGGCAGCTGTGTGCCCTCCATCGATATTCCGAATTTTTTGGAACTCTACAAAAATGGCAATCTGCCCGTTGATAAACTGATCACGCACCGTTTAAAACTAGAAGATATCAACGAAGGTTTTGAAAGACTGGCCAGTGGAGAAGCGATCCGGCAAGTCATTATTTTTGATTAAATTCAACCCCCAATGAGTACTTACAAAGAATTGTTATTTGATAGATCATTCGTTAATGGAGAGTGGACAAATCAAGGAACGGAAAAATTTGATGTTAAAAATCCGTTTGATTTATCCGTTATCGGTCAAGTTCATGACGAAGACAGAACCTTTGTTGCCAAAGCCATTGATGTGGCGCATGCCGCTTTTGGTTCCTGGAAATCGAAATCAGCCAAAGAGCGGAGCGCCATTCTGCTGAAATGGTTTGACCTAATTCATCAGCACAAAGACGAATTGGCTCAGATTATGACCCTAGAAAGTGGCAAGCCCATAGTTGAAAGCAAAGGCGAAATAGATTATGGCGCAGCTTATATCCAATGGTTCGCCGAAGAAGCCAAGCGCAATTATGGCGATGTCATCCCCGGATTTACAGCGGACAAACGGATTATCACACTCAAAGAACCCATCGGTGTCGTGGGCGCCATTACACCCTGGAATTTTCCATTGGCCATGATCGCCCGTAAAATTGCACCGGCTCTAGCGGTAGGCTGTACAGTCGTGGTCCGTCCGAGCGAGGAGACTCCATTTACGGCACTTGCCATAAACTATCTGGCGAATCTGGCAGGTTTTCCTAGAGGAGTATACAATACCGTAGTCGGAACAGACCCATCCGAGATGGGAAAAGAGCTTTGTGAGAATAAAAAGGTAGCCAAAATATCCTTTACAGGTTCTACAAAAGTAGGTAAGATCCTGATGTCGCAAAGTGCAGATACACTCAAAAAATTGAGCTTGGAACTCGGAGGTAATGCTCCGCTTATCGTTTTTGACGATGCAGATATAGACTTGGCAATAAAAGGAGCTTTGGCCGGAAAATTCCGGTTCGGCGGACAGACCTGTGTTTGTGTTAATCGGATTTTGGTACAGGAAGGGATTCACGATCTATTTGTCGAAAAATTTACGGCTGTCGTTAAGAAGATGAAACTCGGAAGCGGATTGGACACCGATGTAAACATCGGTCCACTTATCAATCAGCGAGCTATCCGACGGATGGAAGAGATGACACAAGATGCGGTCGTCAAAGGGGGAAAAGTTTTAACAGGAGGAAAGGCGGTAGCACCTCAGTTTTTTGAACCCACCATCATTGTTGATGCCAACGAGTCCATGGAGTTTGCGCACAATGAAATTTTTGGTCCTATTGCGCCGATATTCAGATTCAAAACCGAGCAGGATGCCGTACGAATGGCCAATGATACGGTTTACGGATTGGCGAGTTACTTTTTTACGAACGATCTAAACCGAAGCTGGCGCGTTCGTGAGCAGCTGGAATACGGTATTGTCGGGATCAATGAAGGATTGATCTCCTCCGAAGTTGTTCCTTTTGGAGGAGTCAAAGAATCCGGTCAAGGCCGTGAAGGTTCTAAATACGGTTTGGACAGTTATGTAGATATCAAGTACGTCTGTATCGGTGGGATTGTGTAATCCTTCCTGATGATGATTTTAATGATCAGCGACCGTCGAAATCAAAATATTGCAATATTATTAGGTGCATAATATAGGTGCAGCAGTTAATTGCAAAAAAAATACGATGTTGCATTGTCTATAGAATCATCTTATAATTATGGCGTAAAATGCAAAGTATGAATCAGAATTATATTCGCAGAATTCAAGAGAATATGTCTATTCCCTATGATAAGGCTTTGGTATTATCCCGAGAGGGGACAATAGTAGTGCTGAAAAAAAATCAAAATTGGCTTTCGGAAGGGGAACGTGCAGACAAGTTAGCTTTTATTATACAGGGAGCAATGCGTTCTTATTTGATGAATGACAAAGGAGAGGAAATAAACCTCTTATTACAGGTGAATAAGGATTTTATTGGTGATTATGAGAGCTACATTTCCGGAAAAAAAGCTAGTCTCTATATCAAAGCCATGATCGAAACAGAACTGTTTGTCATATCAAAGGACACTATCAATGACCTTGCACAACAGGATGTTTTTTGGATGGATTTTAAAATAAGAATGTCAGATTATGCTTTTTTGGAAGCAAAGCGACGGATAGAAGATCTGCTGCTTTTCACTCCCGAAGAACGTTATTTAAATCTCCTTAGAAAGTCACGAGAAGTACTACAGAAAATCCCTCAGAAATATATCTCTACCTTTCTAGGGATCACACCACAGTCACTGAGCAGAATCAGAAGGCGAATTATGAAGTAGTTTTATTAACTTAAGTGAATCTTTTTGCTCTTTATTGCGCCTAATTTTGCTCCGAAATAAAGAAAGAACAACATGAAGGTAGCCATTATAGGAGCAGGTATTGGTGGATTAACCACTGCGTTAGCGTTAAAAAAGCACAATATTCCGTTTACAATCTTTGAAGCAGCCGCTGAACTTAAACCCGTGGGTGCGGGTATTATCTTAGCCAACAACGCTATGCAGGTATTTCGCAACTTGGGAATACATACCGAAATAGAACGGGTAGGAAATCCACTTTACTTCACGACGTTGTCCGAACCCGATTTTTCGCCACTTACCCGGGTTGATTTGAAACCTTTTGAGCAACAGTTTGGTGTTCAAAACCACACCATTCATCGGGCAGAACTACATAAGATATTGATTGAAGCCGTTGGCGAAAAAAATATAAAGCTGAATAAGAGATTGAAGAATGTTGCTAATGAGAAGCATCAATTTCTGATGAAATTTGAAGACGGAGCTGAGGAAACATACGAATACCTGATCGGTGCAGATGGAATTAAATCAAAAGTACGTAGCATACTCTTCAACTATCAGGAATACCGTGATTCGGGACAGTTGTGCTGGCGAGGAGTCACAGAATTTGAAATTCCCAAAGATTACAGGCACGAATTGGTAGAAGCCTGGGGCAAGAGCAAGAGATTTGGCTTTGTACCATTACGGGACAATAGAGTTTACTGGTATTTACTCATTGACAAGACAATAGGGGCACTGTCTTCATCTCCATTAGAGTTTGCTGGAGATTTTATCCCTATGGCAGAAGCGGTCATGAGGAAGACTCCTGAAGAGAAAATAATCGCTACCGAAATCTATGATTTAAAGCCTTATTCCGACTGGTCGCAATCCAATGTGTGTCTGATAGGTGATGCAGCTCACGCAACCACGCCCAACCTTGGGCAGGGAGCCTGCCAGGCCATCGAAGATGCTCATGCATTATACCGATTGCTTTCAGAAAATGATCTGAAAACAAGTATTCAATTGTATCCTAAAGTTCGTTTGAAAAAAGCTCATTCCATTGTTAATAAGAGCTGGCAGGTTGGTAAGATAGCACATTGGAGCAAGCAACCAGGGATATTCCTCAGGAATGCCCTGATGAGAGCGACTCCCCATAAGACCAATCAGAAAATGATGCTTAACTATTTCCGGATAGCAGATCAATGATTCTGAATAACACTGCGGTAGACCTCATCCCAGAAGAGGTCTGCCGCAGTAAAGAGTTCTTGGAGTGTTACACAATAGTCCACCTTATCGATTACTTTTTAAGCTAATTTCGAAGAGACTCACTGTTGCATTATTGTAATGTGCTGGAAGCCCCTCTGTATCTTTTAGCGTAAGTGGCCCTAGGTAGTCAAACCCGCATTTGCCGTAGTACGCGATCAGTTTCGTGTTTTCCCCTACGGTATCCATTCTTATGTATTCCTTTTTATGTTCAGCTGCATACACTTTCGCCCACTTCACGATTTCTGCTACAAGGTTCTGTCCCCTGAAGTCGGGATTGGTCGCTATCCTGTGGATATAGATAGCGGCATCTTCATTTCGTTCTTCCCAGATTTTCGGATCGTCAAATGTCGTTGCGAAGATGCAGGCTGTTTTACCATCCATCTCTATTTTCCATTGTCGGTTTTCATCGATTTCGTTTTCCACCAGACCCCGGTCAAATATTGGCCAATGCACTGTGTATCTTGTTTTCTGAAAGCCCGTGGCAATCTCATAAAGTCTGAATATTTCCTTAATATCCTGCTTTGTGCTGTTTTTTATCTGTATCATATTATCAATTGTTTTTTGCAAACAACTTAAATTCATCAATATCATGATATCCAAAAAATCTAATTTCGGGATGTGATGAAATCAGTTTACGAATGCGGTCTAGCGTCGCTATCCGCATCTCATTGTCGTCGGCTCTCGCTTCGGCCAATTGATTGATGGGGTGGTCGGAATTATCTAGTTCATCACGCAGATAATAGGCATCTGCTGCATAAAATATCCAGGAATCGCTGTGTTTTATGGCTACTCCACAATGTCCCAAGGTATGACCAAATAGCGGTATCAAGAGTATTTCTGTATGCAGAGAAGTGTATACTTTCCTCGCTTCAAAACCAAACCATTGGTCATTTGATTTAGCATAGGACTTGATTACAGGTTCGTGCAGTAGTGGTGTTTTTAGATAGCGTGGATTTCCCGATAGGTAATTTTCATATTCTTCATATCCCACATGTACCGTAGCTTTGGGAAAGTCTGGCAAGCCTCCGATGTGGTCATTATCCAGATGGGATATGATACAGTCCTGAACATTTTCAGGGTTAAACCCCAAACTCTTGATTTGTTGAATAGCAGTAAGCTTCTTGTCAAAGCGATATCCTACCATCTCGACCAGTTCCTGACCTATTCTTTCATCCGGATAGCAGGTGTCCAATAAGCCGATTCCGGTGTCGACCAGCGCCATGCTGTCGTTCTCTTTTAACAACATACAATGTCCGCTTACATTATCGCTGTATGGGGAGACAATTTTGACACAATTTAAATGATATATATCTACCATAGCAGTTGATTTTAGGGTGAGATCAAGAATACCTCAAATAGGTGTGCCCATTGCCGACATGCCCGTATTTGTTGACATCTTTACAGATCGATACCGTAAAAATAAATGTTTTAATTCAATAATTAGAACTTTTGTTCTAATTATGAGATGTATTCTAGATCTGATTATTATTTTATTAGTAAATCTTTCAGCATTGGCCAAATCTAGCCATTACTTCATTCCAATCCTCGTCACAAGTGGTAGCACAAAATTGAATCCTTAAATGATAAAGAAAAATACCTGAAGCGGGGAGCTTCAGGTATTTTTAACTAACCAATTATTAACCTAAATTATGAATACTAATACATATACAAAAGCTATGCCGATACTTTTATCGGTTGTCATCTTAATATAAAGATTAGTGTGTTTAGCGTGGTCTCGGCGATCAATAACTCCCCCTGCGCAAAATGATTTATTGCGCTCTGTAGAGTGTTGCGCTTTTCTTATTTTTATCCAAGAGAAACATAATACTGTCATTGTCCGAGAATCGTACAAAATAGCGTTCTTCCGAAGGTTTGTCAAAGTTTAGAACATACACCGTAGCATCCTCGTCATCTTCAAAACCGCGTTCATAGTTCACATTCCCTTTCACCACCTTTGAATCGTTTTTCTCTTTTTCAATCAGTTCAAAGGTGTCGTTGTTATAAATCGTATCGTTTTTACGGATCGTATTGTTTTTGTAAATAGAGAGTTGGTTCGTTTCATTTTTGTAAAGCTCCTGTAATTTGGAAACTTCCATTTCTGAAGTAGCCTTTTTATCCGTTTTATACTGGCAGGCTGCCAATAGCGATAGCGCTATCATTCCAACGATTATTTTTTTCATGCTGTTCATCCTGTCTGTGATCCGATCTCCATCCTGTGAAGACAAGCCCACATAGGTCAATAGAATCGTTTATCTTATTGTTCTGTAGCTTAAAGATAAGACAGTTTTTATTTCCTATCAACTAAAATGGGGCATGCAGGTCGTATTGGTCAATATCTGCAGAGGTAGGTGAAGTCTGTTTTTTTCATTCCTCTCGACCATAAACGACTCCCTGCTCGCGAAGTACATTGTTCTCCCGTTCGATTTCGGCAATAAGCTCTTCTTCTGATGGCAGTTTAATTAGGTATTTACTCACGAACAGTTGTTGGTCACTGTCTGCTATAGCATATTCGACCAAGGCTTTGTTTTGATTGGTTACTAGCAATACTGTCTTTTTAGTTCTTTAACCGTCGGTTGCATTTTCAGAATAAGTGTCTCATAAAAGTGTCTTTTCGTAGCGTCTTCTATTTTAATGAGTTCGGTAAAATGCGTGTATGAGATGGATTGAAAAATATTGAAAATGTGTTTTAGATTGTTGTTATTGCTACTTTCTGTGATTCTTGGGTTTGCGACCCAAGAATTGGGTGTCGTACATTTTCAAGTGAATAATGTTTTGGAAGACCTGTAGGAAGAAGGTGTTTGAATTCTTGGGTTACCAACCCAAGAATCTGAGGGTAGGTTTTGTATAACTGTCTACATCGGGAGAGCTCAGGTGCTGGTAAACCTTTGATTTGAATACTTTTTGCTATATTTTCAAGTAATCGCTCTCCATACTTAGCCCGGTCTTCACCGTTCTGCTCGAATTCGACAATGTATAGCCCGATCAACCAGTTACGTAGGGTAAGCGATTGGTTTACTGCTTTTACAGCCGATAGCTGGAGCTCCTTGTGCGTATTTTGTATACTGTTGACTAGTTTAGTGAATTCCATCTCTTCTATAATATTGATTGCATCTGTGATTACAGGTTCCATAATGGATTGGTTATTTTATTAGCAACTTGCTTGTGCTAAGTTAAATATAAATTATTTAAACTAAAAATATTAGTAATTAAGGTTTGTGTTATTTCTCTTCTATTCTATAGATTCCTTCTTCCGTTTATTACTGGTAGCTATTGTTTGGCTCCGCAGTCAAGAAAATAGTGTAAAACTGTTTTTCCATCTCCAATATTGCTGACCTAAAAAATAATCTCTAGCTTAGTGGCCGAAAACTAGCCATTCGATAAATGCACTCTGATTCCAATTCTGTCGATTTCGAACTCCTTCAGCGTCTAAAAGCTGGAGATCATGCTGCATTTGAGGACCTCTATAATCAACATTCCAAAAAACTGTATTGGAAATTACAGCAAATGGTCAAAGACCCTGAGGAGGCCGACGAATTGCTACAGAATCTTTTTGTAAAAGTATGGGAAAAGCGCGAGCAAATCGTTGTTCAGCAAACTTTTGAAGGTTATCTATACCGTGTAGCACAGCATATGGCTATCGATTATTTCCGTAAGCTCGAGCGTCAGAATCGTATGCAAGAGGAGGTTTTAAGAACAGGCATTACTATAGACGAAGATACCGAGGCGCAACTATTTGCCAAGGAAACCCAACAGCTATTGGACGAAGCTGTAGCGAATCTTCCTGAGCAAAGGCGAAGAACCTTCATCTTGTGCAAGTTCGAGGGCAAAAGCCATCAGGAGGCCGCCGAGATTATGAATATCAGCCCCAACACAGTCCATAATCATTTGGTCAAAGCCGTTTATGCCGTGAGACAGCACCTGCTTAAATCAGGTCGGGATATTACTGTTCTCGCATTATTGATCGCTCTATCCCAGCCATTTTCTTAAGGACTGAACAAAATCTTCACGACGAGTAGTCAGTTTTCTTTTTCCAAGCGTCTTATCTCTAAACAGGGCAATAGCTCTACCAATTTAACTATGTTACAAATAGAAGAACTATATAAAAAGTACCTAGAGGACAGTATCAGTGAATCCGATAGAAAGGAACTGTTTCGCCTGTTGAGGACGACCGATGATGAGCGGTTGGGGCAGCTTGCGGACACTTTTCTGAAGGCCGAAGCACCTGCTGATCTCGATTATCTCCAAGGAGATACAGACCGTATTTTTTTAGAGATCAGATCACAGATAGAAGAATCTGTGGAAGCAGAATCAAGATCATGGGGTATGTGGCGTTGGATGGCTGCCGCAGCCGCAGTAGTCGTTTTCGCGTTTATAGGTTATCAGGTTTACAATACGCAGACTGCTACGGTACCGCCCGTGGCGAGTGTTATCGAAGACATTGTTCCTGGCGGCAACAAAGCAATACTTGTTCTTGCTGATGGAAATCAAGTTGTATTGGATACTAAACAGCAAGGCATTGTGATGGATGATACAATACATTATAGCAATGGACATGTACTTGATAAGTCATTGGATCTAAAGGAAGGGAGGGAGCTTCAGCTCTATGTTCCTAAAGGTGGCGTATATCAGGTGAAACTGGCTGACGGCACACAGGTATGGCTCAATTCGGATACACGACTAAAATACCCATCTAGTTTTTCAGGCAATCAGCGAGTTGTGGAATTAGATGGCGAAGCATTTTTTATCGTACAGTCCGTTACAGATGAGAATAGCAAACGGATACCTTTTATTGTAAAAAGTAAGAACCAGTCTATCGAAGTACTGGGGACAGAATTTAATGTCAATGGATATGCTTCACAGTCTTCGATAAAAACAACCTTATTGGAAGGAAAGGTCAACGTACAGGTTGAAAATAAAAAGGTAGCACTGCTCCCTGGACAACAGGCTGAAAATAAAGATGGAAGAGAGATTGTGGTTAAGAAAGTCGATCCACAGCACGCCATAGCATGGAAGGATGGCAAATTTAGTTTTGATGGAAAATCTTTTGCCGAAACGTTAACAGAAATAGGCCGATGGTATAATCTTTCTATTGTCTATAGCGGTGCCGTACCAGATGTCGAATTGATAGGGGATGCTTATCGACATTCCAATATAAAACTGGTATTGCGTCTTCTGGATGCAGCAGCAGTAAACTATAAGTTGGATATCGCTGATCGTAAACTAATTATTTATTAAAAATTTAAAATAACTAACCTAAAGAAGGATGTATATGAAAGAAAAAATAGAATAGATCGTGACCAGACAATAGACTGCCTTATGAGAACATAGAAGGAAAGGAGTGCCATCCTTTCCTTCAAATAGATAGGCTAGTCTAAAATTTTTTATAACAGTAGATTTTGTACTAACCAAATCCGAGTAAAATTAATGAATAAATATTACTTATTACGAGTGATGAGAATAACCTTATTCTTACTAGTGGCGGGGATGCTCTCCGTCAGTGCGAACAGCTACTCTCAAAAGATTACTTTCAAGGGCAGGAATGTAGCATTTGCTACTGTTCTGGAAGCGATTAGAAAACAGAGTGGCTATACGATATTCAGCACTAAAAATGTCCTAAACTCAGTCCATCCTCTAACATTGGACGCTACAGGGGTGGAATTGGATGAATTTCTCCGAATGATCATCGTGAATCAACCTATCGGTTATCAATTGGAAGACAGAACAATCTCTTTCTTCAAAAAAGAGCTGCGCCCTATACCTGTTAAAGAGGAAGCAGTGCTCCAGCAACAGTTTCTGACAGGAAAGGTGACTAATGCCGAGAATGGAGAAGTGATAGAGGGGGTGACCGTCCGCGTCAAGGATACTGACTATATGGTGAGTACCAATTCAAAAGGGCAATTTCAAATTCCGCTCTCTGTTATCACTGTAAAGGCTGTCATCGTATTCAGTTATATAGGAATGAAACCTCAAGAAGAAATTTACAGTAATCAGAAAGTATTGAATGTACAGTTGGTACCCAATGCTGATGCGATAAAAGACGTGGTGGTAACAGGGATCTATCAGCGGAGTAAGGAAAGCTTCACCGGATCGTCAGCTACCTATACGGTCAAAGAGTTGCAGATGGTAGGCAACCAGAATATTCTTCAGAGTTTGAAGACATTAGATCCTTCTTTTGCTATTGTTGATAACAATCTTTTTGGATCCGATCCGAATAGACTTCCGGATATTGAGATTAGGGGTAAAAGTAGTGTGATCGGACTTACTGATGAGTATAGTTCGAATCCCAATCAACCCCTTTTCATCTTAGATGGTTTTGAGAGTACCCTGGCCATCATCAGTGACCTGAGCATGGACCGCGTAGAGCGCATCACCTTATTAAAAGATGCAGCAGCAGCAGCGATATATGGATCAAAAGCCGCAAACGGCGTAGTGGTTGTAGAGACCAAAAGTCCGGTTCCAGGGCAGCTGCGAGTAAACTATACGATGAATGGTAACGTTAGTTTTGCTGATCTTACCGATTACAACCTGATGAACGCAGAAGAAAAACTACAGTTTGAACTTCTGTCCCAGTTTTATGGGAGGCTTGACGAACAAGGAAAAATCATATTGGGTTCTAATCTAAATAGTGAAGCTAATTATCTAGACCGCCTTAAAGAGGTGAGACGAGGCGTGAATACCTACTGGCCAAACGAGCCGCTTCGTACGGCACTGACACAGCGTCATACATTATTTGCTGAAGGTGGCGATTCAAATTTGCGTTATAGTGTGTCTTTCAATCACGGTGTTACAAAAGGGGTGATGAAGGGATCTGACAGACAGGCAACAAATGGAAATATACGTTTACTGTATAGAAGAGGGGACTTTTCTGTAAATAACTCCTTAAGTATTGATAATGTAAAATCGAATAAGGAGACTTCACCTTTTTCGGATTTTACAAGAGCGAATCCCTACCATCGTAAATACAACGATGACGGAAGCATAAAAATGCTGTTGGAAGATTTTAGTGCGACACGCTCAGGAGAGGCCCCTGTTTACAGTCCGCTTTACGATGTAAGTAACCTCAATATTAATGAACAGTTATCCTTGGGCTTTACCAATAATTTTGAAATGGAATGGCATGTAGCAGAGCCGCTTCGGATTCGTGGACGGCTGGGATTGCGCAGCTTCTCCACAAGAGACGAGATCTTTCGCTCACCATTTAATACCGAGTTTTTAAATACAAATGCGCTGGAGAGGGGGAGTTATAGAGAGACAAATGGTAGAAATGCGAACTACGATGGCGATTTGAGTTTGACATACGGGAAAGTCTTTGCGGAGAAACACATGTTGAATGCAGTAGGTGGAGCACGTATGGAGCAAGCCTCTCGACTACAGAGCACTTATGCCGTTCGTGGATTTATAGACGATGAGTTTTCAAATCCTAATTTTGCATTAAGCTACCCAGAAGGAAAGCGACCCGACTACAGTGAATCGAAACGCAGAGGTGCAAGTTTCTTTGTTAATATGGGATACGCATACGATCAGCGCTACCTCATGGATGCCACATTGCGCTCCGATGGTGCTTCTGTATTTGGTACAGAAAGACAGTTCTCTAATATCTGGTCTGTTGGACTAGCTTGGAATGCACATAATGAGACATGGGTTAAATCATCGAAATGGATTGATCAATTACGGATACGTGGTTCTATCGGTAATCCTGGCAATCAGAATTTTGATGATTATATCTCGATGCGTATCTATAGATATAACAATGAAAACCGAAATCCCTTTGGGGCGAGTACCATTATCAGTAATATGGGTAATAGAGGGTTGAAGTGGCAGACTACACTGGATCGTAATGTAGGGCTGGATCTCACAACATTCCATAATCGTCTACGCCTAAATGTGGATTATTTTGTAAAGAGTACGGATCCTTTACTTGTATTTGTATCCTTACCAACTTCTACCGGTGTATCTCGTGTAGCACAGAATATAGGAGCACAAGTGACCAATGGATTTACGGTAAGCAGTGACTACAGTATCATCCGTAAAGAGCAGTTGACCTGGCGTATCAATCTGAATATGCGACAGCTGAAAGCGGAATATCGCAAAATGGGCAATTTGCTGAATAATTTCAATGAAGCCAATAAAAGCCGGAATCTTATTCGTTATTACGATGGCGGAAGTCCCTCGGACCTATGGGCTGTCCGTTCTGTGGGGATAGATCCGGCAACAGGACGTGAGATTTTTTTGAATAAGAATGGTGAGCAGACTTTCGTGCATGATTTTAAGAATGAGGTTATTGTCGGGAATAGCGATCCAGATTTAGAAGGTGTGTTTGGGACAAGTTTATTTTTTAAAGGTTTTTCGGCGTCTGTCAACTTACGTTACCGTTTGGGTGGACAGGCTTTTATGCAGACACTTTACGAAAAAGTAGAAAATATATCTTCTCGTAACGTGGTGCTCAATCAAGATAAAAGAGCATTGTATGATCGATGGAAACAACCTGGAGACGAAGCAAAATTCAAATCAATCTCGCGAACAGAAAATACGCCAATGTCGTCCCGATTTGTCCGAGACAATGATATGTTGATAGGAGAGTCTTTTTCGCTGGGGTATGAGAGTATAAATGCGGCTTGGTTAAAGTCAATTAGAGCCTCATCCGTAACATTTCGTGTATATATGAACGATATATTCCATATTTCTACGATTAAGAATGAAAGAGGGATAGATTATCCATTTGCACGCTCTGTTTCCTTTTCAGCCGGAATTCGTTTTTAAGAAACTAAGATAAGAAGCAATGAAAAAACTATATCAAATTACTATTTATTTTTTGTCGATGGGGTTGCTATTCTCCTGTGGAAAGTGGGTTGACGTCAAACCTACGGATAGGTTGGGAGAAGACCAACTTTTCGTAAATAGCGCTGGGTTTATGAAGGCACTGAATGGTGTTTATGTCGAGATGGCTCATCAAAACCTATATGGACAGAATATGAGTGCTGGGACATTAGATGTACTGGCGCAGTATTATTACATCAAGAGCTCTACACATGTATTCGAAAAATATACAACTTTCATATATACAGATGCCAATGTAAAAGCGACTATGGATAATATATGGACTAAAGCTTATGAGCTGATAGCCAATTGTAACATCATTCTGGACAAATGTGGTGACGGGCCGAGTAAAATATTGCCAGAGCCATATTATGGGATCATCAAAGGCGAAGCACTCGCTCTAAGAGCGATGCTGCATCTGGATATGCTTCGGTTGTTTGGCCCTATTTATAGCCAGGAGAACAAACTGAAGGAAGCTATTCCCTATGTTGATAAATCTGGATTTGAAGTCTTCCCTTTACTGGGGTCACAACAAGTTATGGAACACGTGACGAATGATCTAAACACGGCAGTTTCTTTGCTGGAGAAGGATCCGATACGGACAGAAGGCGTACGTCATAATAACAATGCTGGAGGGTCAAATGATTTGTATTACAGACAGTACCGTTTAAATTATTACGCGGCCAAGGCCTTGTTGGCACGAGCCTATCTGTGGGAAGGCGAGCGCTCAAAAGCGTTGGAGTGTGCAGAGGAGATCTTGTCAGAAGTGGAAACAACGGACAAAAGTATCTTCCCTTATGTGACATTTGCAGATGCGACAAATGTGGATAAACCTGATCGTCTGTTCTCGACCGAAGTTATGTTCGCTCTCTACGATATAAATCGTCATGAGATGTACAAAAGATTATTTGATGTGAGCTTGAAAGGGGATAGTAAGCTATCTTTTAGTGAGGATAATATCAGCGTGGAGAGGATAAATGCGACGTATGATGACGGCAATGATTTTAGAAGACGTAGTTGGCAGAGTGCGTCTACAGGAACAATCACAGCTACAACAAATATGAAGTATGTGGATATTGTAGATGGCCCTGGGCGATATATGGTTCCATTGATCAGGCTCTCGGAGATGTTGCTTATTGCAGCAGAGTGTCATTCCGATCCGAAGCAGGCTATTGCTTATTTTAACAAATTGAGGACGGCAAGAAATTGTATTTCCTTACAACCGATTGATCCTGCTGCCCTAAAAACGGAGATCGGCAAAGAGTTCAGACGCGAAATGCTAGGTGAGGGACAGATGTTCTTTTTCTACAAGAGAAATAGTTACCAATCGCTGCCCAACCATACGACGCTGAGTATGCTTCCAGAAAAAACTATGGTGTTGAATAACTATGTTGTACCACTGCCTGATAGTGAAATAGCACAAAGACAATAATTAAAAGGATAACGATATGAAAAAGATATTAATATATGTGCTTTTTTTCTGTTTTGCAATACTGTTAGGAGGGTGCGAGAAGGAAATGATGCCTTATGAAGGGAAGGAAGGAGTTTATTTTTCGGTACGTCACAACGGCACAGCTACGCATCTGGAAAGCATATGGCCCTATCAGCCCTATAGTGATGTGGATTTTGTACGTATAGGTCAGGATGACGTTGAATTTGCTGTGAAAGTGATGATAACGGGGCCTGTGAAAAATTATGATCGTACTTTTCAGCTAACCATTAATCCCGACTCTACTACAGCAATAGCCGGCCAACACTATGAGTCTGTTCAGGAAGAGTGGACTATTGGCGCAGGTTCGGTAGGTACGCAGATTAAGATCCGCCTTAAACGTACTCCAGATTTAGAAGAAAAGCCTGTTACATTAGGATTACGTCTGCTGCCTACGAAGGATTTTGACTTGTCATTTCCGGAATGGGATGCTATTCCTGAATACAACGCGGGGCAGGTAGTACCCACGTTTGATGCCAGTCAACACACGTTGCGGATCAATGATATTATGATCCAGCCGGCTGTATGGTCTGGATCATTGCAACCCGGTAATAAAGAGTCTGGACTTTTTGGGATATTCTCGCGGAAGAAAATGGAATTTCTCACAGAAGCATTGGGCTTAAAATATGAGAACTTCTCCAGTTTAGAGACTATGCCTATGGCTAGACAGATGCTCGTTGCTAATGACGCTACAGCGGCGCTGATAAAACGATATGAGGAGAAGAATCCGGTACTTGAGGACGATGGACGATTGATGTGGATGGGCTCTGTGCCCTGGACTTCTTATGTAGGTGTGCCTTGGGTCCCCGTTCCTTAAAACATATTTTTATAAAGATATAGATCATGAAAATGTATTATTATATAGCGCTATTAGGCCTATTGCTGATAGCCGCATGCAGTAAAGATTTAGGAAACTATGACTATCAGCAAATCAATGAACTGCAAATTGAAGGGGTCGCTAAAGAATATCTCGTACGTACGGCGATAGATACCCTGCAGATCACGCCAACTATCAAAGCGACAATGGATGAAGCCGATGAAAGTCGTTATGACTACTTCTGGATTATCAAGTATGGACAAGTCGTATACGATACTATTGGAAGAGCTAAAGATTTGGTTTATCCGGTGGCTTTAGGGGTTTTGGATCACGACCTCTTCTATCGGGTGCTGGATAAAAAGACAGGGGTCAGTTGGACAGCCAATGCTAAAGTAAAGGTGAGTACAGCTTTTTCCAGGGGATTACTTTTGATAGGTGAGGATGAAGATGGGTATGCAGAAGCGGAAATGCTGTCGATGCTCTCGGATACCATTCATATCCCACAGATTTTATCCAGAACGCAACTTTCCAGATTACGCGAACCCGTTAGTTTGGTACATACTGGGGGGACAGGGGACGATGCAAGAGTGTGGGCGATGACACGAGAGGGATCTTATTTTCTAGATCGTGCTACGATGACCGCCACGTCCAATAATGTTTTCAGTCGCTTCGTCTTCACTTCTGGTGATGCTGAACTCGAAGATCTTTATCCCGTGGTGACAGCACCTCAGATCAAAGCCCGTACTGGTACAACAGGGAGTTCGCTTTACCGTGCGGTGATTACAGCGGGTGGAGATCTGTTTGGAGCGATTCCATTGTTTATGGGAGGAGATTACTATAACAATCCGGTAAATTGTTTGGCATCTGCACCAGAGCAGAGGATACCAGCAGCACCCTATTTGTTGTACCCGATTAATAATATGGGAAGTTTGATATGGTACGATCAAGAGGGACAGCGCTTTCTCAACTTTACGGGAATAGGTCTTTCAACCTCATCTACTGTTTTGACGGATAATATTGACGATATCTTTCCGTGGAATCAACCTGCAGGGCGTCAATTAATTTATGCGGAGAATACCCGCAATACCGATGGTGGATCAGTAAATGGTAATTCGTTTTCGATCATGCGTGATGCTAGCAACACATGCTTCATTTATAAATTCTACGCAAATGGAGCCAACCCTGCTAAGCGTGGCGCATATGTAGTAAAGCCTTTGGCGACGGATTTTGCAAAAGCTGACTTTTATGCCTTTTCTTCCCATCGTAGTGTCGTTTTTTACGCCGTAGGAGGTAAACTATACGCTTATGATTATAATCCTGGATTTGAGAAAATTTATACTTTTCCAGAAATCACAGATCCCGTCACGATGCTCAAATTTGATACGCAGATAGACCCACAGCTCAATAGTCTATACATCGCGACTTACAATGTTACGAGCAAAGGGACATTGAGCCGCTTTCTCGTAGGTACAGATCCAAATATTGTCGAACTGCTACCAGAAAGTAATAGCTCTTGGACAGGACTGTTGAAAGTAAAAGATGTAAACTGGCGAGCTGTAAATTAGTAGAAATTTAAATTAAAAAACTAGAACTGTAATGAACATTATTATAAAAACGAACATATTGGCTATTATTTTTTTGCTCCTTTTGGGTGCGAATACAGTACTGGGGCAAGAAAAAAGCTTTACCGTAAAAGGCAAAATTGATGAATCAAATGATGGTAAGTTTATTAAATTATATTATGAAAAAGATACGCTGAAGATCATTGATAGTGTATCTATAAAAAAAGGTCGTTTTCAATTTAAGGGTAACCTCCCAGCACCGACTCTAGGTAAATTGAGCTTGGAAGGAGAAGATATCGGCGATCGTATTGATTTATTTTTATCCCAAGGGACTGTACAGGTAATAGCTACAGACTCCTTGTATTATGCAAAGATAAGCGGAACCAAACTGGCCGAGAACCATGAATTATTTGCGGCTAAGGTAAGACCTGTGGATAGAAGTTTTATCGATGCACTTAATATCTTCAAAGCTATGCCTGAAGGTGATGCAAAGAAAGCTTACATAACAGAGATATTAGGTGGCTTGGATGAATATACACGTTTCAAAAGAGAAGCAGCACATCAATTTGTGATTGACAATCCCAACTCCTATGTGGCACTCTATCACCTAGAAAAAACAGCGTCAGCAGGCTTGGCAAATTATGAGACAACATTTCCCTTTTATGAAAAATTGTCGTCCGATCTAAAAGCTACAGCACTGGGTTTAGAGCTTGGCGATCGGTTACTTGCGGTCAAAGGAAACCTAACAGGGAAGGAATATGTTGATTTTGTATCGACGACTCCAAAGGGCGATGAATTGAGCCTGAAAGAGGTGCTGAAATCGAATAAATACACCTTGATAGATTTTTGGGCCAGTTGGTGTGGCCCCTGTCGAAAAGAAAATCCGCATGTTGTCAAGACATATGAAGCTTTTAACGACAAGGGCTTTACTGTTTTGAGTGTCTCTCTGGATGATGATAAAGGACGTTGGGAAGAGGCAATTAAACAAGATAATATGCCATGGTACCATGTATCTAGTCTAAAAGGTTGGAAAGAACCCGCAGCTCAGTTGTATGGTATCCGAGCTATTCCACAGAATTTTTTAATCGATGCGTCAGGAAAAATCGTAGCAAGTAACCTTCGTGGAGAGACTTTGTTTAAAAAAGTAGAGCAATTGCTTAAGTAATAACTAAAGAAATTCTTCTGTTTAGGATTGTAGCTGGTTTAAGTAATAAGCTGGCTACAATCTTTCTCTTGTTTATTAGCGTAAACAGGTGTACTTTAAGAAACACATGGAGGTACGTTGGTCGAATATCTTAATCGGATCAGGATTGTACAAAGCTGTATGATGCTTAAGACGAATAACGCGAACAGCCTATTGCCAATATAGCTTATGCATGTGGTTTTACGAGCATTTCCAATTTTAATAGGACATTCAAGCGGGTGACGGATATGTCGCCTACTGTTTTTCTTAAGCAAGATTCAACAAACTTCGGTAGGAGCATTACGTAGAGAAGGTTGGATTTTCAGACCAGAATATTTTGCCTACTTGTCTTTTCTCAATAGCCCAGCTATCAGGACGATGGCGTAGGCAAACATTAGCCAAGCCCCAAATGTTTTACTGTAGCTTTCGGGCATGTTAGGAAATACTTTTTCAAAAAACTGTATACATACCGTATCCAACAGCATTCCTGGCAGAACCATGATAGCTGCAGATTTAACACTCTCGAGATTGTCCAGCTTGAATTTATTAAACACGGTGGTAGCGAGGAGACCCAATGCCGGTAGGAGCAGGAGGTATAGACCGATCATGACCCATGTATTTTCTGCTATGAAAAAATGCTGCCCAGCAACTCTGAATATCACAGTAGCAGACAGCCATACCATAAATCCTACGATGAAACTGGCAAGTAGATAATTCTCTTTAGGTGTTTTCATTATCAATATCTTTTTCGTAAAAATAAACAACAATCCGCTGCTTACATAGATCTATTATGTTTGCAAGTCAATTTTTTGCACGGTGTCGTTCTTATTCTTTTTTCTGTTTTCTTCTTGGGCACCTTTTTATAACGGATGATAATATGCTTGTATCGTTATGCGATGGAAAATATATTTTCCCTGTTGGTTTGGCGATTTACAATTCACCAGAAAAAATCTTTAAAGCACATTTTTACCCTTTTGTTTGGAATTTGTTACATTTGGAGCACATGTTTTAGCTAACCGTAGCACTATATCTCCAATTGGAGTATGATTGCTCAAGAATAATTGTACTGAAAAATGAAAAATGAGTCAGACTGGTGGCACCTATTTCGATTGGGTGACGAGGCTGCTTTCAAACTTTTGTTTGAGCGCTACAGTCCGCTATTGTTCAATTATGGGTATAAATTTACACAAGAAGAGAGCATCATTGAAGATAGCATCCAAGAGTTTTTTATGAAAATTTGGTACAACCGGGATAGCATCAACGATACACCTTCCGTCAAAAACTATCTTTACAAAGCCTTTAGGCGCACACTTACAGCGCACATTGAGCAGTCCAATAGAAAAAGAAATATTCCAGTAGAAAGTTTACCATTTGATATTGAATTGCCTCATGATACACAAGTTATGCGCAAAGAGCGGTTGGAGGAGATCAAGGCCCAGTTGGAAGAAGCTTTACTGAAAATGACAGCACGTCAACGTGAAGTAATCCACTTACGGTTTTTTGAAGAATTATCTTACGAGGAGATCGCGGATATCATGGGGTTATCTGTTAAAGACTTATACAAACTGTTTTATCGTGCAATGGATAGTTTGAGAAAACATGTCGGGGCATTCAATCTATTGGCAATTTTTACACTTTTGGCCGAAGCAAAATCTTCTTAATCGGATCCGATTTTAGTTTTTTATTTTTTGCCCTCGGTGCAAATTCTACTTCTGAAGAAGAATTTTCTTGAACCTGTCTGCTTATATTCCGTGTTTTTTTACAAAAAGATAAAAATAATTTAACAACACTGGGGTAAAATTCCAATTCTCACTGTATATAGATATAAATAGATTATGAAACACGATTTCTTGTTATACAAAGACTTTAAAGCAGTAGACTTTTTCGAAGATGAAGCCTTCACGTCCTATTATCTTTCAGGAATGGGGGATGATCTGTCATTTTGGAAATCTTTGGTCAACACTTATCCCTATTTAGAACAAGAGATTGAGAAGGCGATACAGTGGATTGAGCTGCTGCGAGATCAGCCTCTGCATCAAAGTAAGATAGACAATGAAACACGTTGGAGCCGTATACAAGAATCGCTTCCGTTGTATGTACAGGCACAAGACCGGTTATATCGGATTCGTAAGATCCGGAGATGGATAGCCCAAGTTGCTGCAGTTTTACTATTAGGCTTCACTATATATGAGGTTGGGCAGCTGGGCACAAAAATGAACAATACAGGATATGGAGAGCAGCGAGAATTGCTTTTACCTGACGCTTCTGTGGTACAGCTCAATAGTAATTCGCGTTTGAAATATGTTAGAGATTGGAAAACAGATAAGCCTAGAGAGGTGTGGTTGGATGGAGAAGCTTTGTTCGAAGTAAAGCATACGGCGATCAAGAATCGATTGCAGCAGGAGGACTATTTTATCGTCCATGTAGGAGATATTTCATTAACTGTTTTAGGTACAAAATTTAATGTTAAGGACCGTCGCGGACATATTGAAGTCTCCCTATTTGAAGGTAGCCTTCAGGTTATGGATAAAATAGGATTAAAGCACATATTGAAACCAGGGGAAACTTTTATTTATGATAAAGTAGCCGATACTGAGCAGGTGTTGAACAACAGGAATATACAAGAGGCGCTTTCTTGGACACGTGGTGAGATGGTTGTTGAGCATCAGAACCTATCTGATATTATCGAAGTGCTTGAGGATAATTACGGCTACAGTGTTGAACTGAAAGATTCCAGCATATTAAATAAAAGACTTCAGGGAGTAGCTCCACTTACACAAGCTGATGATATTCTTTTTGTAATCCGACACGCCATGCAGTTGGACATGAAGGTCGAAGGCAAGAAAATAACGATTAACTCTAAATAACTAACAAATTAACTTTATGAAACCAAGATTATTTACGCTTTTAGTCTTCTTACTCTATCATGTAGGGGGATATACTCAGCAAAAAGCAAGTATCGT
Source organism: Sphingobacterium paucimobilis HER1398 (assembly GCF_000416985.1). Lineage (GTDB taxonomy): Bacteria > Bacteroidota > Bacteroidia > Sphingobacteriales > Sphingobacteriaceae > Sphingobacterium > Sphingobacterium paucimobilis. The sequence continues at coordinate 433,592 of NZ_ATDL01000015.1, read as the reverse complement.
ACAGGCATTGAATGAAGTCACCCGCCTTTACGGAACCCAGTTTGCCTATGAAGAGGGGTTGCTGAGAGGTGTACAGGTGCCGAAATCGACCGTGCCTAAGGACAAAAAGGCGCCTATAGAGTCTGTATTGAAATCCCTTCTATACCCCAGCGGTCTTTTGTTCTTATACGTTCAGGATAATTATTACACGATAGTTAAGGATAATAAATCTAATTCTCAAGTTCAACAAGATGACTATTGGCGAACAATAACAGGTGAGGTCAAAGACAGCAAGGGCCAGCCTTTGGTAGGAGCTACCGTTCTTCCTGAAGGGTACGCCATCCGTACCGGAGTCACCACCAGTAGCGACGGCCGTTATACCTTAAGATTGCGTAAGCCGGTAGATGCTTTGGTATTCACCTATATAGGGATGGAGCCACAGCGTCGCCTCATTGGAGATAATAAGCATATTAATGTTTCTATGGGAGACGCGGTAAATCAACTCGAAGAAGTTGAAGTGGTCTCTACAGGTTATCAGAAGATATCAAAAGAAAGAGCGACAGGCTCATTTAGTCAGATTACCGCCAAAGAATTAAAAGAAGTCCCGTCGATAAATATTATGGAACGTATCGAAGGTATGGTACCCGGCATGCAGATCGATTTACGGAATAATACTATTCAGATTCGAGGAGCCAATAGTTTTGGCACCGATTCGGATCCGTTAGGGAATTCTAAAAAGCCCCTGATCGTGATAGATGGATTTCCGGCCATGGATCAAGATTTGGTCGAGACTAATACAACTTATGCCAACAATTCAATTCTGAACAGGTTCAACCCTGAAGATATTGAAAGTATAACTGTCTTGAAAGATGCGGCGGCAGCTTCTATTTGGGGTAGCCAAGCAGCCAACGGAGTCATTGTAATCGAGACAAAAAAAGGTAAAAATCAACCACCAAGCATATCATTCAGCTCAAGTCTGAGCACATCTGCGCCAGCTGACCTGAGCAAACTGAGCCGTATGTCCAGTAAAGATTACGTTGATCTGGAACGCGAGCTTTTCGATTTAGGCGGTGTGCCTGATCCGAGTGCTTGGCAACCTAGTGAGTGGAGCAAATTCAATCAAAACAAGCCCGTCAGTGAGGCCATGCAATGGTTGTTCAAACAAAAAAACGGTGTGATTGATAACGCTATGTTAGAACAGCAGCTCAACCGATTGGGAACCATAAATAATATAAATCAGATACAGGATAACCTGTTTCAGCATGCGGTAAGTCAGCAATATAATTTGTCCCTATCGGGAGGAAACAGTAGATCCACCTATTTGATATCGATGAATTATTCGGATGACACGCCAGTGTTCAAAAGTAATAAAGGACAGGGGTATTTTATCAATTCCAATTTTACGACCAATTTTTTTGATCAGCGTCTAAATCTTACTACCGGTATTAACTACGTGTATTCTAAAAGCAAAAGCAATCAAGCTGCCGCCAATACAATCGGATCAGGAGAATTTGGTTATCGCCCTTATGAAAGATTATTGGATGATCAAGGCGAACTGATCAAACGTTCTGTTCTTTTTACAGACAAGACCGCAGATGAATTGTTGGCGCTCGGGCTGTATGATTGGCGGTATAATCCGATAGAAGAATTACAATATTCTAATTATACCAACGAGGACAATAGACTTCGCTTCAACGCTGCTTTGGATGCTAAGCTGACCTCTTGGTTCAAACTGAATTTGTCAGGAATGCTACAGCGGTCTTTTGAAGCCAGCAACAACTTAGATGAATTAGAAAGTTATACTATGCGCAGTTTTTTGAATACTGCCACGGCTGTAGATTTTAATACAGGGATATTTACACGCTCACTTCCGCAAGGAGGTAGATTGGTTACTAGAGACCATCGTACAAGTTCCTACAATCTTCGTCTACAGGGTAATATTGATAAGTCATTGAATGAGTGGATCGACCTTAATATGATTATTGGTGGAGAGATAGGTTCACAGACTGGGTTTGGCTATGGACAGACGCGCTATGGGTTCAATATAGATACCTATTCCTCTTCCGCATTCAACCCCACCACGCCCTATAATACGATTTACGATTACACAATGACTTTAGGCTATTCAGATGGTTCTGTTGACCGACCTAACGTACGTAAACTTTCTTATTATACCAATGGTGCTTTGACACTATTCAAGGGGCGTTATGTTATCTCCGGAAGTGCCCGTTTTGATGACCACACATTAGTCGGTATCGATCGCTCGGTGCGTGCTAAGCCACTTTGGTCTTCTGGAGTCAAATGGAATATAAAATCAGAGCACTTTATGCAGCATCAAAACTGGTTAAATGCCTTAAGCCTTCGCTTTACATATGGTGTTGGTGGTACGATTCCTACGGGTTCATCCAATGTAACAATAATGGATATTCAGCCCCGTGACAGTGAGACAGGAGAGATTACTGCCAAAATTGCGTCTCCTGGTAATCCTAGAGTAGGATGGGAGAAAGTATATACACAGAACTACGGGCTTGATTTTAGTGTCCTGAGTAGCCGGTTGAACGTTACTTTTGATTACTACAGAAAACATACCAAAGACATCTTATATAGCTTCCCTGTGAATCCTACGATCGGTTGGTCAAATTTGACCTTCAACGGAGGCGAGATGGAGGGAAGTGGTATAGACTTGGGGATATCCGGACAGTTGGTTCGCAAGAAAGATTTTTCTTGGCAGAGTACATTTAATTTCGCCTATAATACAAACAAGGTTACTGATTCCAGGTTTGACTATACCGACATTAACCGAGTTATAGGGCGTAGTCCCAGGACAGGTATGCCTTTAGATTATCTATACACCTATCGTTCCGAGGGGTTGGATGAGAAGGGACAGACATTGATTGGCAGGAACGATGGAGTAATAGTGAGCAGTACCAACACGAATGCTGAAACAGGAGAAAACTTAGGCCGCTTGCCATTTAAGATAGAAGATCTAGTGTATGCAGGGCGCATGTCTGCCCCTTATTTCGGTGGTTTGATGAATACTCTGAGGTATAAATCTTTCCAGTTTGATGTAAGGTTGAGCTATAACATGGGACATGTGGTCAAAAAAGAAACTATTGTCAATTACCCAACTTGGCAAGGTTACAGCGGATTCTTGGACACGCACACCGATTTATTGGATAGATGGCAAGCCAGTGGCGATGAAGCGACTACGATTGTCCCAGGTATCGCGAATATTAATCAGAATAGTTTCAATAGATTTCGGGAGAGCGATCGCATGGTTATCAATGGAAGTCATATCCGTTTACAACAGATTTCGCTGAAATACATTTTCCCAAACGAGCTGTTGAAAAATCTCCCCATAAAGAGTCTGAGTGTTAATGCTACAGTGCGCAACCTGGGTATTATTTGGCGAGCTAATGACCAAGGTATAGATCCAATGTATTATCGCACACGTACTTATAATAGTCTTCCGCCGACAAAGAATTATTTCTTTAGTCTGAATGCCTCTTTTTAGTTCTTCACATATAATACGAAAGAAAATGAAAATAAATTATATAACAGTGGTTTTCCCTCTTTTGCTTCTTGGTAGTTTCAGTTCATGTAGAGATTATGTAGAGGTAGACCAGTACAATAGACGTGAGTTAAAATATACGGATGATTTTCAATATCTACTCAATAATGAAAGCATTTTCGGACCGGCTTATAGTCTGCCAGTATTATCGAGTGACGATTTGGTTATTTCCGAAGGAGCCTATCAAAACAATATTACAGAGTCTGTTTATTGGCCCTATACTTGGGCTCAGGAATACTTTCCGGATGATCTGCAAGATGCGAACTGGAATAAATTGTATGAGCAGATTAACACAGCCAATGAAATTATAGCAACGGTCATGCAAAGCCAGAAAGGAGGAGACCGCCAAAAGAGACAAATTTTGGCAGAAGCAAAAGTACAGCGAGCTTATAGCTATTTTCTTCTGGTCAATCAGTATGGCGGGATCTATAATCCTGAAACAGCATCGTCTACCATTGGAGTACCATTTTTGTTGAAACCGGAGTTGTTTTCCAGTTTGCAGAGAGCAACCTTGGAGGTAATCTACAATCAGATTTTGACCGATCTCAATGAATCAATCGCTGACCTGCCCGAACGGGCAGAAAATAATAGACATCCGGATAAGGCAGCCGTTCATGCCGTATTGGCAACCGTACATTTGTATATGCGTAGCTTTGATCAGGCCGGTGTCCATGCCGATGAAGCAATGAAAGGGAATCGTATACTTTTTGACTTATCTGATTATGTAGGTAAAGAAAATCAAGTATACCCTAAAAGGATAGAAAGCAAAGAAATATTTCTGTCTAAACGGACTGTCCAACAATACAATGAACAGCTCAATCCTGAACTGTTGGGCCTTTTCAATACCAATGACCTTCGTTTGTCGACATATACTAAAGTATCTCAAAATAGCTTGATGCCTGCTGGAGCTCTGCTTTCTCGAAAGAATGAGATCACTGGCGAAAGACCCAATACGGTCGAGGTGGGATCTTCTCTTCCAGAGATTATGTTGATAAAAGCGGAGGTGTTAGCTAGAAATGGACAATTTGATCAATCTATGGAGATGGTCAATCTGTTAAGGAAGTCCAGGTTCCATGCAGGAGACTTTGAACCGCTTATCGCAGGAGATGCTGACGAAGCGCTTATAAAAGTTATTGAAGAGCGCCGTAGAGAACTATTTGCCACAGGCAAACGCTGGTTTGATCAAAGGAGGTTGAATTTAGACCCTAAATTGGCAAGAGCTTACACAAGAACATTCAAAGGGGAGACATTCACGCTAGAGATAAATAGCAATAGGTTTATTTATCCTGTTGCCAGTTATTATCTCGGATTGAATCCCGAAATAGGGCAGAGCCCAAGATAATAAAGCCTAAATATATCATACAATGAAGAAAATAGTTTTAGCCGTATTCTTACTTTTTGGGACTGCCTTGCAAGCGCAAGAACAGCCTTACAATAGCAATGTTTTTCCGGTTCAGCCTGCGAAGGTTGGGGACCCCATACGTATACTTTATGATGCCAAAGGAGGAGATTTGGAGTTTAGCGACGAAGTGTCCGTCGCTGTTTATCGGTTTCATCAGGATATATGGAAAGTAGAACAGTTTTCCATGAAATCCGTGGGTAATAAACAGTGGGAATACCTGTATCCCGTTTCGGACTCCACACTTTTTGTCGGAGTCAAGTTCTTTCAAGGGGATCTTTACAGTCCGGACATTGTAGATAATAACAAGAATAATGGTTACGGTCTACGGATCAGCGATCACAAAAGAAAAGCGCAGAAGGGAAGCTATCTTGCAGAGGCTTCGTTTATTGTGCCTACGTTAGCCAAAGGTGCGATCATCAACTACTACGATGAAAAGCTCACTTTAGATAAATCTTATTTGTCAAGTATCGTTAAGGAAGAAGAAAAGCTGTCAGGAAAGACTATTTCATCAAAATATAAATTGTACTTGGGCGCTCAGCGTCTGCTTTTGACCGATCAGGAATTGACACCTGTAGCAGAGAAGGTCGTGGATCAATTGTTGTCCAACAGGTCCATATCTGCTGACGATCTGGGCGATATGCAGCTGTTTTTACAACATCAGATTAAGCAGGATAGGTTAGCAGAGCAGGTAGGCAAGCGTATTACCAAACAGTTCCCAAAGAGTTCTACTGCACGTTTTGTTGCTTATAGCAGTATTCGTACAGCAGGTCCATTACAGGACGTCATTCCTTCTTATGAAGAGTTTTTAAAAAAGTATCCTATCTCCGAATGGTATGAAAATCCAGATAGCAAAGGTTTTATCTATTACGCTGTGTACAGAGGTCTCGGGTCAGCCTACTTCGATAACAAACAGTTCGACAAATTTCAGGCGCTGTTCAAGGACATCGATTTCCGCACTTCCAATGAGTTGTTGCGCTGGAATGTCATGCGGGCTTATATGTTCAATACGGTAGGAAAGGACTCGCTTTACTATATTTCGGAGCCTCTTATTCAGGGGCTTATCTCCAAAAAGGGAGACGGATCCTATAGAAGTGATTTTATGAGCGAGTCAGCAGCCGATTCTAATAGGAACAATCAATTGGATGATCGCTTGTTTACGCATATTTCCCTATTGAATGATTTGGGACGTTATGAAGAAGCGCGCAAATATTTCTTCGAGTTGTCGGACAAAGGGAAGTATGGCAATGCCGAATTGAACGATATCAACTTGCATGTACTCGAAAAACTTGGTGCGCAGAATGAGATTCTACCTTTACTGGAGATGAGCATCAAAGCTAATGCCGTGACACCGCGTATGTTTGATGTGGTCAAGTCGCTGTATCAGAAAAGCCATTCCGGAAGTTTAGAAGGCTATGATTTATATCTGGCCGGGTTACAGTCTGTTGAACAGCGAGCTGAGTTAGAAGCATATGTTAATGAGCATCTTAATGTTAACTATCCCATTCCAGATTTTTCTATGGAGAATGCCGATGGAAGCTTTGTGGATCAGGATAACATCAAAGATAAGATTGTGGTCATGGATTTTTGGGCTACCTGGTGTCGTCCGTGTATCATGGCATTCCCAGGGATGCAATTGCTCGTAGACAAATACGCCAACGATTCTCAGGTGGCGATCTATATGGTAGGTACGATGCAAACAGGCGATTACCGTACCAAGTCCGTTAATTTTGTGCGAGGCGAGGGATACCGATTTACGTTATTGCACGATGCAGAAAATGAAGTAAATGGGCAGCAAGATAAGCTATTCAAATCTTTGGTTACACCAATATTCAAGGACTCGTCTATTCCACGTAAGATCGTAGTTAAAAATGGCGTTATCCGTTATTCTTCGGGAGGATATTCCGGTAGTCCGAGCAAGCTAATGGATGAGCTTTCGCTGGTTATCGAAAAGCTGAAGAGTGAATAGTTTACAGCCATTTTGAAAATGGTACTAATAAGAATTGTTGAGATTATAAATTATAACAGATAGATGAAAAGAACAGGAATACTTCTGGGTATGGTCGGAGTAGCTTTTTCGCTACAGGCACAGATGAATCCAAAGTATAAGTTTGAAGAAGCATTGAAATTGATTCAGGACAATTACGTCGATCGCGTCAATGATGAGCATTTGGTAGATGCAGCTATACGTGCCATGATTGCAGACTTGGATCCGCATTCGCGCTATACCAGTAGAGAAGAAGCAGAGGCTATGCGTGAAGGGATGAGCGGTAGCTTTGCAGGAATTGGCATCCAATTTTTGAAAAGCGGAACGCAGACATTCGTTACGGTAGTTAATCCCGATGGACCCGCTATGAAAGCAGGTGTACGGGTAGGGGATGAGATTCTGGCCATCGACGGTGAGTCCATCAATGGAGAGGCTTGGGGGAATAAAGAGATTATGCTTAAGCTGCGTGGTGAAAAAGACGTACCTGTAGTTCTTGGTTTACTTTCTCCTGGCACCACTGAGCAAAAAGATATCCGTATCGTACGAGGCAATATTCTCGAACGCTCGGTAAGAGAAGCGTACATGGTCGATAAGGAAATCGGTTATATAGGTCTTTCCATTTTCAACCTGACCACGCGTCAAGAGATCGATGCTGCTCTCCAGAAGTTGCAGGAGCAGGGAATGAAGAAATTAATTTTGGATTTGCAGAGTAATGGTGGAGGTTATGTACAATCGGCAATTGGCGTTGTAGATGAATTCCTGCCGAAAGAAAAGATGGTTTTCTATTCTGTACCTAATGAAGGAGGGAAGGATTATTATTACACAGGCGGTTTTGGCCGTTTTTATAAAGGAGAACTGGTCGTATTGATCGATGAATCTACAGCATCATCCAGTGAGATCGTTACTGGAGCCTTACAGGATTGGGATAGAGCTGTAGTCATAGGGCGTCGAAGTTTCGGAAAAGGATTAATGCAACGCCCCGTACCCTTGTCGGATGGATCAGAAATGCAATTGACCGGAGCGCGGTACTATACCCCTTCAGGCCGCTCCATACAAAAGCCATATACCAAAGGTAAAGAAGATTACTTTCAGGATTTTAGCCGCAGGATGGAGTCTAAAGAATTGTTGGAAGAGGGGCATGTAGAGTTTGCTGATTCTTTAAAATATACCACTTTAGAGACAAAGCGTATCGTTTACGGAGGTGGTGGCATTATGCCGGATCGATTTGTACCTATCGATACCAACGTCTACAGTGGCTGGATGGGGACATTGATGAATACTGGTATTGTAGCGAAGGGTGGTTTTGAATTTGTACAGCAGAATCGTGCTGCACTTCTGAAAGCCTATCCCGATTTCGAAAGCTTTAATAAAAAATTTAAAATCCCCATAGCAGTACACCAGCAGGTGGTGGCCTATGCGGCTACAAAATCGGTTGTAGTACCCAATGATACCCATGTGGATGCACACCGCGCAATCGATGTCGAACTGAAGGCACAGATTGCCTCGCTGTTGTATACGGGAGGAGATTATATGGCGAGAGTACGCAACGAAGCCAACCAAAGTTTTATCAGTGCGCTAGAGGTATTGAGAGACATCAAGATGTATAATTCTTTATTGCATAGCGATATTGTTGGAGAGAAAGCAAAAAAATAGATATAATATAAAAGACAAAGAATATGAAATGGACATTGTTATTGGCTAGTGTATTGCCATTCGCCGTATTTGCTCAGCAGGATTATACCATTGAGGGGCAACTCGGCAAGTTAGATAAACCTGCAAAGGCCTACTTGAGGTATAAAACAGAAGGTCGGGAGGTGATTGATTCCGTGTATTTAGACAAAGGAAAATTTGCTTTCAAAGGATCTGTTCCATCTCCATTAGAGGCTGCTATACGTGTGGCTCATGACGATAAACCTGTAGATCCCACAAAGCCGGTGAAATGGGACCTGTTCCCGTTCTTTCTGGAGGGGCAGCATATAAAGATTTCTGCTCCAGATTCTATTCAGAATGCTATTGTAACGGGATCACCATTGAATGACGAAAACAAGCGCGTTAACGATATGTTGGCTCCTATATACGCACAGTATGAAGCTTTGAATAAAGAATATGCGTCCAAATCTCCGGCCGATCAGCAGGATATGAAATATTTGCAATCGTTAGATGATCGCGCTGAGGCAATAAAAAAGCAAACAGAAGAAGCTAAATTGGAGTATATCAGCAAAAATCCGAAGAGCTACATGTCTTTGATGGCCTTGAGTTCTATTTTAGAGGATGGATTTGATGCCATAGGATTGGAGAAAGTTTTTCTGGGGCTCGATGCCTCGTCTCAAAATACAGAATTGGGACGTAAAGTTGCAGATCGCATTGCACAGGTCAAGAAGACCCAAGAAGGGGTTGAGGCACCAGATTTTGCACAGCCCGACACGGAGGGCAATCCAGTCCGACTTTCGGACTACCGGGGCAAGTATGTACTGATTGATTTTTGGGCATCTTGGTGTGCACCCTGTCGTCGTGAAAATCCAAACTTGGTAAAATCATATGCGCAGTTTAAAGACAAGGGATTCGAGATATTGGGGGTGTCGATGGACAAGGCTACTGATAAAGAGAAATGGCTAAAAGCCATAAAGGATGATGGTCTTACCTGGAAGCAAGTCGGTGATCTTAAAGGTTGGGACAACGAAGCAGGCGTATTGTACGATGTAAAAGCTATCCCTATGAATTTTCTTGTCGATCCGAGTGGCAAGATCATTGCCAAATACCTGAGAGGTGAAGAATTGGATCATAAGCTCAGTGAGATTTTTAATAAGTAACACCAAATAGATATCAGTTCTATAGTTTTAATTGTTTGGTTGTAGGCTCCTCTCGAACTTATGTTCGGAGGAGCTTTTTATTACTTTATAGTATCGATAATGAGCGTTAAAAATTGTCTAGTGACTTTTTATCAGCTGTATTATGATCTAGAATGTGTCAAGCCTTGTTTTGTTATAGAGTATGAAAAGATAACAAAGTCATCAATTTGTGTATTTTTTTTCTAAGTTTGTTTACGACAATGGCCAAACATACTCTCCATATAGATACCCAATTGGTACAGGCGCTGAAGCGTGGTGAAGCAGAGGCGTTGGATGCTTTGTACGATAAATATTGGGAGCATCTGTTAGCTATATCGTATAAGTTTTTAAAAGATAAAGATCATGCTGAAGAGGTCGTACAAGAAGTCTTTATATCTCTTTGGAGACGTAAAGATCAGCTTCAAATAGATAATCTTCCCAATTATCTAGCCACGGCCGTTAAGTTCTCTACTTTTCGTTTTTTACAGAGCGCCAAACGTCGCAAAGAAATAGAAGAGGCGGTCTATATCAATGAATTTGTAAAAGCAGACGATAAAATCGAAGCCAAGTTTTTAAAAGAGTATGTCGATGGTCTAGTAGAAGAGCTACCCACCAAATGTAAACTGGTCTTCCGTCTCAGTAGGGATGAACAGATGACCAATAGGGAAATCTCGGAAGAACTGTCTATATCCAAAAAGGCGGTGGAATGGCATATTACCAATGCACTCAAAGCGATTCGAAAAGGCCTAAAATACCTTAAGATTATTTTGTTTTAATCAGCGGTTTTATTTTTTTTTAAAAAAATACTAGGGTATAGTGCATCCACATGTGACCTATATATAACTAACCACTACAATGACGAATCAAGAAATAGAACAATTGGTAGATAAGTATATCGATGGCGTTGCTACAGAGAGCGAACGTAAGAGGTTGCTTGAATGGTACCGTCTCAATTTGCAGGAGGATACTGTATGGTTCTCCGATAGTTCAAATGAGCGTCAAGAGGTAAAAAATCGTATGAAAGCCAAGATGCAGGCTGCTGTTGCAAATAGGGCGACAAGTCTCCGCTCGACTAAAGATAGCAGTATCAAAAGAAATGCTTGGATAGCTGCTGCTGTCGCCATATTCGTATCAATATCTCTTTGGATAGGTTTGAAGAAGAACGAATCGGTAGATCAGGGACAGTCGTTGTATGTATCCCATCAAGCTTCAGCAGATACGACTGAAAACCGATATATAAATCTGCCAGACAGCAGCGTGGTTATATTGCGCTACGGTGCGAGCTTGGAGATGATTTCTGACTTTGGAGGAAATACACGTGAAGTCCGTTTAGTCGGAGAGGGGTATTTTGATATTAAGAGAGATGAGAGCAAGCCATTTATAGTCTATGCGGGAAATATAAAAACAATTGTTTTGGGGACAGCATTTACGATTAAATCCCGCAATGATGGTAAGCAGGTCCAAGTCACTGTACAACGTGGTAAAGTGCGGGTAGAGCAAGAAAAGAAAATTCTATCCGAGCTGATCGCTGATCAACAGTTGGGAATAGATATCGATGCCGCAACGACCACCCAGCAAGCTGTGCATGCAGATGAAGAGTTGGTATGGACAGCCTCAGATTTGGATTTTGAGGAGATGCCTTTTGGCGAATTGGCTGGACGATTGTCACGTCGTTATGGTGTAGCAATAACGTTTAAAAATGATGCTTTATCAGGATGTCCTGTGACAGGCATGTTTAAAGGGACAGAAAAGATAGATGACGTATTAAGCACGCTATGTGCGGTGCGTAATGCGCGCTTTAATAAGTTAGCTGATGGAAGTTTCGTTATTGATGGCAAAGGGTGTAATTAGGTAAGACAAAGAAGTAACTAATCATTATAAAAACTAAAAAAAAATGAATCATGAAACTAAAGCTATAGATAGGACATAAGAAGTACAGATACAAGAAACTCCCCCGCCGTAGGAAGCAAAGAGGGAGTTAGTAGATCAAAAATTTATAACCATTTTAAATCCATAACAAATAATGCAAAAAATCTTGGTTTTTGCAAATAGGGAAATCTATGACCGCTTCCCACTGTATTTGCGACAAAATATTCATTTTTTTATGAGAGTAAATTTAGTCTGTCTACCACTTTTGGTGCTCGCTATGAGCCTTTTCGGTGCCAATACCGGTGTCGGACAAGGCGTTAATACCAAAAAAATAGTTTTATCGGCTAATGGCTTAACACTTCGAGACGCCTTAAAAAATCTACAGGAAGTATCGGGTCTAACCGTTTTTTATCCCTCTGAAGTTGTAAACCAATATCCTGTCGTAAAACTGGATAAGCAAACACGTACTATCACAGAGACACTAGATGTCCTCCTTTCCGGCACAATACTTCAATACCGTGTTAATAAAGGGAATATAGTTCTTTCTGTTAAAGACGCTGATGATGAACAAGGCATACGAATATCTGGAATAGTACAAGATTTGGCAGGCAATCCCTTATCAGGAGTAACTATATTAGTTGAAAATTGGGACAGGCAAACGGATCTTACCAATAGTAGTACGGCTTCAGATCGGCAGGGGCATTGGGGATTGGTAGTGCCTAGCGAAGATGTAAATATTAAATTTCAATATTTGGGCTACAAGACTGTAGTAAAGTCTGTAAAAGAAATTCAAAGGAACGGTGTTGTTTTTTTGGAGATGTCTCAAGATAATCTAGATGAGGTAGTGGTGATTGGATACGGTACCACCACACGCCGTAAAAACACAGGATCTGTGGCCTCGCTAACGGCAAAAGACATCACTTCGCAACCTGTGAGCAATCCTCTAGCAGCCCTGTCTGGGAGAATGTCGGGCGTACTTATAGCGCAGAATAATGGTGTGCCCGGTAGTGCGGTGCAGATACAAGTCCGAAACCAGGCTTCACTAAGCGCAACCTCTTCTGGATCGATACCACTTTATGTTATTGATGGTGTTCCTTTTACAAATTTTAATGGCTCGCAGCCTGCTAATGACAATTTGAACGCTTTTTCATCTTCAGGATCAGCCGGTGGGCTGAGTCCTTTCAATATGATTAACCCGGCAGATATTGAGCGCATTGACGTACTGAAGGATGCTGATGCGACAGCGATTTATGGTAGTAGAGGTGCGAATGGCGTGGTGTTGATTACTACAAAAAAGGGAACATCTGGCCGTACGCGAATAGGTGTTAACTTTAATACAGGTTATACCGAAGTCAATCGTTTCATCCCTATGCTTGACCTAGACCAGTACCTTACTCTTCGCAAACAAGCTTTTACGAATGATGGTACGACTCCGACAATAGCAAATGCACCGGATTTGGTGGAGTGGGACCAGAAAAAATCTACAGATTGGCAAAAATTCCTTATTGGAGATCGCGGGCATGTTTCTGATGTTCAGGCAAATTTAGCAGGAGGAAACGATTACACAAGGTTCTTTTTTAATACAGGTTATCGTAGTGAAAGTACCGTCTATCCCGACGACAATAAATACAACCGTATTACTTCTCGTTTGAATCTAGATCACCGATCGTCCGATAACAAGTTCAACGCAGCACTTTCAGTTAGCTACGCCAATGACGATTCTAATATGCCAGCTTCAGACGTTACTTCTTCGTATACTCTTCCACCTAATTACCCGTTGTATAATCAAAATAATGAATTGTATTGGGTCGTCGTTAATAATAGCACGGTAAATAATCCTTTGGCGCTCTTAAAACGACGCGCATTGAGCAATACAAATAATCTTATTTCTAATGCAAACTTGTCCTACAAGATTTTGCCTGGATTGACGGCAAAAGCGAATTTTGGTTATACCATCACACAGCTGCGACAGAATAACCAAACACCTATTGCTTCCCAAAATCCAAGCAATAATCCCAAGGGATCTTCATCATTTTCCAATACGAAGGCTCAGAATTGGATTATAGAACCTACCTTGGACTATGGAACTGATTTGGGCAGTGGACGTCTGACAGCACTGCTAGGGGGAAGTTTTCAACAAAACTCCTCACACACACAGACTACAAACGGTACAAACTATGAGATTGATGCACTTTTGGGGTCGCTCAGTGCTGCAGGAAATTTTACTGCGAGCAACAATATCGTCTATTATAAATATGCTGCAGCATTCGGGAAAATAAATTACGACTGGAAAGATAAATATTTGATAAACGCCACCTTCCGTCGCGATGGTTCCTCCCGATTTGGACCTAATAACCGTTTCGGAACTTTTGGAGCGGTCGGTTTGGGCTGGATTTTTACCAACGAAGATTTTTTCAAAGATAATGGAGTGCTTAGTTTTGGTAAAATCCGGGGAAGTTTCGGTACGACAGGAAATGACCAGATACCAAACTACATCCACCTATCCCTTTATACGCCTACGACAGCATATTTGCAAAGCCCCGCAATGAATGTGGTGACTCTCCCTAATGCTAATATCCAATGGGAAACGACAAAGAAATTAGAATTTGCTATGGATCTGGGGTTTTTGAAGGACCGAATTCTTTTTACGGCAAATTACTTTAGAAATCGCTCTAGCAATCAGTTAACGGACGCCTCCCTAGCTACACAATCGGGGGTTAATAGTTTTAAAACGAATCTGCCAGCTCTAATACAAAATACGGGATTAGAACTGGAGCTAAATACCAGCAATATCCAACAGGAAAACTTCCAATGGAGAACCTCCGCTAATTTTACCTTTTACAAAAATAAACTTGTGGATTTTCCGGGTTTAGAACAGTCGTATTATGCAAGCAGTTATGTCGTTGGCGAACCAATCAACCTGATACGTTTATATCATTATCTTGGTGTCAATCCTGATAATGGACAGGCAATTTATGAGGATCGGGATGGAAATGGAACCATTAACTCTGATGACCGTTATATCGCAGACCTTGGCACGCCATTTTATGGAGGTTTCAACAATACCTTTAGCTACAAAGGGTTAGAGTTAGGGGTTTTCTTCCAGTTTAACCATCGCTTTGGTGTCACCAAAATCTTAAATTCACGTCCAGGTGCATTTACAAATCAAAATGAATACTGGGCAGATTATTGGACTGTAGACAATAAACAGACGTCCATACCTGCCCCAAACAGCGCGTCTTACAACCAGTTTACCCAATCTGATGCTGTATATGGCGATGCATCTTACTTGAAATTACGTTCCGTAAATCTTTCTTATACCTTACCGACTAGCTGGGCATCTAGAGCTAAAATGTCTAATTGTTCGGTATTTGTACAAGCTCAGAACTTATTTACATGGGCAAAGAACCCCTATGTGCTAGATACCGAAACAACGATAGGTGGAGGCCCTCCAGGATTAGGGACAGGTACGCTGCAACAGGTGTTGCCGCCATTACGGACAGTTGTTTTCGGGATTAATTGCCAATTTTAACGTTTACTAAAATGAAAGAGATTTTAAAAAATATAATGTCACTATCTGTTTGGACAGGAGCGATGATGTTAGCTTCTTGCGAAAGCTTTGTTGACTTAGGTGCACCGCCCACCCAGGTCGAATATAAAGATGCTTTTACTACGGACGCCTCTGCTTCGACCGTGGTCCGCGGATTATATGTTGCTTTTGCTGGGAATTTTAATAACCAGAATCTATCGCAGATGACTTCCATGTTTACTGGGATAGCAGCAGATGAATTGCAATATAATGGCACTGACGTGACTACGACGGAATTTGCAACCAATAATTTGCTTAATTTAAATTCAAGCGTTGCTAATTTATGGTCTATGTCCTATCAGTTGATTAAAAATGCAAATAATGCAATTACGGGATTAGAGTCTTCGACATCCCTAACAGCTTCTCTTAAGAATCAGCTAATTGGAGAAGCTAAATTCATGAGGGCGTATGTCTATTTCTATTTAGTGAATTTGTATGGGGGTGTTCCGTTAAACCTTCTGCCAGATAATGGAGCTTTTGAAAGTGCTAAATTGCCCAGAGCATCGGCGGATGAGGTCTATGGACAAATTGTTAATGATTTACGAGATGCTGAGGACAAGCTGGAAATAGACTACAAGGCAACCCCACGCGGTCGAGTCAATAAACATGCAGCCAGCGCGTTGCTCTCTAGGGTATATCTTTATAGTAAAGATTATCCCAATGCAGAACTGTACGCAGGCAAGGTTATCGGTGCTACACAGCTTTACAGCCTTACGGCACCTACCGCTAATTTCATTAACAGCAGTGCCGAGACCATATTACAGATCGCAAATTTAACTGCAGTAACTACCTTTGGTTTTAATTATGTAACAGCGGGGGCGACCTCAATTCCTAATTACACTTTACTGGAAGCTGTTTACAATAGCTTTGAGACTACACCTGCAATAGACTTAAGACGTAGTAACTGGATAGTACCAAAAGTAGTTTCCAATACGACTTATTATACGATCTCCAAGTATAAAGCATTTACAGGAACTGGCAATGAATATCATATTTTACTAAGACTGTCCGAGCAATATCTTATCCGTGCAGAAGCCCGAGCGCACAGGGATAATCTTTCAGGAGCAAAAGCGGATATTGATGCGGTTCGTACGCGTGCTGGATTAGGAGGAGTGAGCAGTATATTGACAAAAGAGCAAATGCTTGAAGCGATAGAAACTGAACGGTTACATGAACTATTTGGCGAGTATGGACATAGGTGGCTTGATCTTAAACGTACAGGTCGTGCTACTACAGTCCTGTCTGCGATTAAAACAGATTGGAAAGAGACAGACGCATTATTTCCAATTCCAGAAAGCCAGCGATTACAAAATAAAGAACTTGGACAGAACCCAGGCTATGAAAATTAGGCTGATTCATAACATTTTATAATAAAGAGACATACACATCATGAAATTTATATTTGTATTTATAACAACTATGCTGTTTTTAGGAAGCAGTATCGCCCAAAGCAATTTTCAGGATAGATCCAATACGTATTATGAGATCGCGCAATCAGGTACCAAGGAGCAGAAAGAAGACCTTGCAAAAGAGCTGTTTTCAATAGCAAAAACCTCTAAGAATGAAAAGGAAATCGAGCTAGCCAGCAACTACCTCTTTCGTTTAGGCTATGAGACGAGTTCAGACTCACTACGTACGGTTATTGCTAAAAAATTTCCAAAGGGAGAAGTAGCTCGAGGAGCCTATATCAAAGAGGTGTATTACAAACAAGAAAATGTAAAAGCCAAAGAGAAGAGCTATAATTATTTAACGAAGACCTGGCCAATAAAACCAGATGTGGATAAGATGGCTTATGATTACGTAATAGCAGATTTAGCACGTTCATTTGCAGATGAAGGGGATAAGCAGAAGGCCCTGTTTTATATCGGAAAAATGAATGAACGTTTTTGGAGAGCACAAGGCTATGTGCCAGTTGCAACCAAACTGCTTCAAAAAGGAGATACTGCTGCCGCTTTACCACTTCTCCAAACGGCGATAGATGATGCTGAGTATTACATTAGCCTTCCGGAAAATCAGAAGGACAATAAGGCGGGTTTTGCAGCTATCGGCTATCCAGGGTATATCTCGCAATTGGTCAATATTTACAATGATCAGGGGCGACAGTTAGAGGCGTTACAGATTATTGAGAGAGCTATTTCTTTGGTTCCAGATCAAGCAGATCGATTCAGTACTAGCTATTTTCAAGGATTAGAAGCCGCCGGACGTAAACTGGAAGCATTACAGCAACTAGAAATATTATATACGCAAGGTACGTTTACGTACAAAGGCAAAATGACTGAATTATATATTGCTTTAAATGGTTCCGACGACGGGTTGACGAACTATTTTACACGATTAGATCAGCAGGTTGTTAAAGCGATTCGTGCGCATATCGCCAAAAGTACAGTTTTGAAAGCTGCTCCTGAATTCGAATTGCTGAATCTGAAAGGCGAGAAAGTTTCGCTAGCTAGTTTAAAAGGTAAAGTGGTTGTTTTGGACTTTTGGGCTACTTGGTGTCAACCCTGTATTCGTTCCTTTCCTGGTATGCAAGCTGCTCAGCAATCCTATGCGGATGATCCAGAAGTTGAGTTCATTTTTATAAATACTTGGGAAAGAGATGCTGATTACAAAGAAAAGGTGAAAGCTTTCATCCAAAAGAATAAATATCCGTTTGAAGTATTATACGATGATCAGAAAGATGCGGAGACTGGAAAGAATCTCGCTGCAAGATTCGGTGTAAACGGTATCCCTGCCAAATTTATCATTGATAAAGAAGGAATTATTCGCTATTTCTTGACAGGTTCGTCTCCAAATGTGGACTATATTAAATTAGAGATGCACGAATTAATCGAGTCGGCAAAAAAAGCAAATAAAGGATAACTATTTTTATTGATAAGCGATCTTTTATTGGATCTGATCAATATGTTAAATCTATTATAATGGATAGCATATAAAGCAAATTGTTATTTGCTTGGACAGATTGCAGCAGTCGCTGAACTTTCGGCGATGATCGAGTATGCTAAGAAAAGCTAGAATCAATAAATAGCACTATTAAATGCAGAAAGGGCGCAATTAAATCAATTGCGCCCTCTTTATTTTCTGATTTCCTGAATGTGTGGGAGTATCACTCAAACTTTGTCATTGGATAATTAAATATAAAAAAACCTTGTTAAGTTATTCCGTTGACGGATTTCATATTAAAGTCTCATAAAAACAAAATCGAATCCTTTGATAATCGCGATATCTTTATGGATACATTTGAGATTTCTATTGGAAATTCTTGTCAGGATACTTTTTCGTATAAAAGAAAAATAAAGCTAATCTTCATTTTTGTGAGTCGATTTGCTATGTGCGTTAGTCACAAATAATATGTTTTATATAAAAGCTAAGTCTCTTAATTCAGCATCCATTTTCTACACTTCGGTCATTTTTATAATAAACAGTCTCATAAGTGGTATACTTTTGTTGTTGGCGCCTTCGCTGTGCATGATATAAATTTGTGATCAATCAAATGATTAGGTATATGAAGAATCCGGCAAGATTGAAGCCGAGATAATTGCCTTAGGAAAGGTTGAAGTAGATCCTAGTTAAACTTTTTCAGCCAATTTATAGTGCATAGACAATATACAGTTACGCCCTCAAATTACCGGATATATTGATCAAGTTTTTGTAGACGAGGTCGCTTTTGTACAAGCTGTCTAAATTCTTTTCAGTGCTGGCTAAACGTTTAAGTTTTCTCACTGTGCAGGAATTGAAATAAGCATAATACCATTAAGAATCATAAAAACGTAAAAAAAAGACCTATTAGAGCTTCAAGATCACGAAGTAAGCGACAACTGGAAACCTAGATATTGGACAATATTTATAGGACAATCTATGTCTCTCTTAGGTTCGTCACTTACTCAGTTTGTATTGATGTGGTGGATCACCGATACGACAGGTAGTATAACTTATCTTGCTATAGCAGGTATGGCTGCACTATTACCACAGGCACTCTTAGGTCCTTTAGGAGGTGTATTAGCAGACCGATACAATCGTCGTGTTATAATGATTGTATCTGATGCCGTTAGTGCACTCTGTATGGTTGTATTAATTATTCTGTTTCTAACGGATAGCATAGCTTTGTGGCATGCCTTTGTAATGATGTCAATTAGAGGTGGGATGCAGGCTTTTCAAAGCCCAGCGAGTTCAGCCAGTACCGCTATGCTTGTCCCAAAATCTTTTATTACAAGAGCAGCTGGTTTGAATCAAATGTTGCAGGGAATTTCTATCGTTGCCAGTGCTCCTTTAGGTGCTTTTGCAATTAGTGTTATGCCTTTGGGATGGGCTTTGAGTATAGACGTAATTACAGCTATTTTGGCAATAGTTCCTTTGTTTTTCTTTACTATACCACAATTTGGTAAAAGCCAAGCTTCCAATTCCATGGCTAAAATTAAAGCTGAATTTTTAGAAGGTGTATTATTGGTCTGGAATAACCCAGGTTGGAAAAGGCTGTATGGATTATTGGGTATTGTGGTCTTAATTATTATGCCCTCTTTTACCTTTATTCCGCTATTAGTGAAAGTGTATTTTAATGGTGGGGCTCCTCAGGTCGGTTTGATTGAAGGGTTGGCAGGAGTAGGAATGCTTTTAGGTGGTGCGATTGTAGCTATTATCGTTCCAAGGAGAAAGGTAAGGTGGATATTATTCGGCTCTACTGTTGGTTGCTTAACACTTTCATTTGTTGCTCTAACACCACCGACATGGTTTTGGATGGCAGCCATGTGGTGGCTCATAAATGGTACTACTTTTATTTTTATCAATGCACCTCTGACAGCATTGTTACAAAGTACAATTCCGAATCAATTTCAAGGAAGAGTGCTTTCCTTGCTAAATACTATTATGGCACTTGCTGCACCAATCGGATTGGGCATAGCTTCGCCTTTGGGTGAGCTTATTGGGATTAGATGGTTATTTATAGCCATGGGGATAGCTGGCGGGCTGGTAAGTCTTTTGGGCTTTTATTCTAGATTTCTGAGGGAGATGGATGCAATGTCTTAAAGATAGTGTGGTCTGCTCGTCAGTAGGGAGCCAGTTAGGTAAGTGGCATCAGTAATATATACGCAACGTTATTTTATTTTAAAACCCTTTGGTAGCTTTGCTATATTCAGGTCTTTGGGATTGGCCCCACTCAAAAGTGCCGAGATGACCTCTTCGCTCTTGATGTCCTCAAACTGATCGTAACTTAGATTGAACAAACCTTGGAGGTCTACCTCCTCGAGTTCTTCTCTTCTATCTACGTATTTATCCGAGAATATTCGAAGAAATTCCTTTTGTAGAATCTCTTTTATTTCTTCATTGCGATTGATATAGAAATCGCCTTCCTTTATTCTAAAAATTCTTTTTAAAGCCGTAAAGTCATAATTTTCAGCATTACTGATAACATCATCTTCCAAGATATAGTGAGCATAACTGATTAAGAAATCAATAGCTTCTATTTTCATGTAGCTGATATCCATAATACCATGTTTTACTAAGATAGCTTCGATATCTGTCAGCAAAGTACCTTTCTTTGACAACGTATTCAAGACCTCTTGCATGGGGTAGGATGTTTGCCCTGCAAGCTCTACCTTTTGGATATAGTCTGCAAAATTCTGTGATAAAGTATACATAAGCTTCCATTTTAGGTTCTGTATCCAAGTTAGACAAAAATCTATTCAAAATGATTGTTTCCTAAACTTTACTTTTTGAACTGTTCAAAGTTTTCTTTAAAATTGTCCGATAATCAATTTTCCGAGACGATACATCTGGAATTAAATCACCATGCAACATACTGAAAAGTCAATCTTAGAGTCCATAAAAATGAAAGATAAAAAAGGCTTAGAGTCTCTTTTTAGACAATTTTATAGACCACTGGTAATGTATGCTGGTCAATATTTAGATAGGCTGGATGAAGCAGAAGATCTAGTTCAAGAAGTATTTGTCAGGTTATGGGAGAGAGAGTCGCTGCAAAATGTAGATTCCAAATTGTACTCCTATCTATACACCTCTGTAAGGAATGCATGCCTGAATAGACTGGAAAGTCTGAAGGCTGTTAAGCAATATGCCTTGGATGAGTTAACCGACATCGCTGAGGAACAGCCTTTTGATGAAGGCGCCTGGGCCACATATATTCAAAAAGTACATGATGAAATCGACAAGCTTCCTGAACGGACTCAGATGATTTTCAGAGCTATAGTTATCGATAAGCGTAAATATAAAGACGTAGCACAAGAGATGGAAATATCTACAAATACCATAAAAACCAGTCTTTCGCGTGCCTTCGCCCGATTGCGTACTATATTCAAAGACGATGATATGGCCTTATTTATGCTTTTCTGCATCTGTACCCGAATTTTAAAATAGCAAAGAATGGTGCTTCAAAAAAAAATATTTTTTTGTTGTCACCCATTTGCATCTAAATCCTGTCATACTATCAGAACGAAGCCAATACCATCTTCCTCTTTGCTGAGGATAGCGTATAAATAGAGATAAACTATGCAGGATATTATTTACGACTTGATTCTTAATGAGCGATCTGGAAAGCTTAGCGATAGCGAAGCCGATAGATTGCGCGCATGGCGTGATGCTGCTGTCGAAAATGAGGAAAACTATGAAAAAATCAACCGTTCACTTGATGATTATATACTTGTTGATCGTTTTGAGTCCATCGATATCGATCACGCATGGGCTAATGTAGAACGCCGATTAGTGGTTAAACCTAAAATCATAGCGATTCGCCGATATGTAGTGGCAGCCGCCTGTGCAATATTCGTTGGTATTTTTGCTTTACTGGCAGTTTTAAGAAACCTGGATCATTCTAGTACTAATGAACTAACCTCGGTTTTGGAGCGGAAAATGGATCAACATACCACAGCTTATATTCAGCTTGCTGATGGGACTAAGATGGATCTAAATACCGAGCAGGGGACTTTACATTTAGAAAATGGTCTGACATTAGGAAATAACAGCGAAGGAGTCTTACATATGGATGTTGATGATAGGGCCACCGATGGAACACAGTGGGTCGATATCATTGTTCCGAAAGGAAGTAGCTATCAGTTAGTGCTTAATGATGGTACCAAAGTATTTCTTAATGCAGAGAGTAAGCTCCATTATCCGTTGCGCTTTGCTTCAACTCATAGAGATGTAGACCTGTCAGGAGAAGCTCTTTTTGAAGTAGCCAAAAATCCAAATGCACCATTTTCAGTAAACAGTAACGGGATGCGGACGCGTGTCCTAGGCACAACATTCAATGTAAGCAGTTACCCAGAGGATAGAGTTCAGCATATCACCTTGGTAGAAGGTAAGGTTGAGGTAGCCAAGTCGGATAAAGCATATATTTTGTCCCCTGGAGAGCAATTTTTAACAGAGGGCTCGAAGTCGAGAGTTCAGGATGTAGATACTGAATTGTACACTAGCTGGACTCGAGGTACAGTGCGTTTTCAAGGGATGAAACTCGAGGATATGGTTCTTAAGATACAACGTTGGTATGATGTAGATTTCGCATTTCAGGATCCCTCGACCAAGTCTTTGCGGTTTACAGGCGCATTTGACCGGACAGCCAGGCTGGGCGACTTGTTGACCGTCATTGAATCGATGACCAATGTCAGGTTCACTGAACAAGGAGGAGTGATAAAAGTACAGAAAAAGTAATCCTAAATTTGTGAGCCTTACACAGGTTCAAACTAACCTATAAATACATTTATGAATATTAAACATGAAGCGATGACAATTGTCAAGGCAAGGAAACTTATGCCTGTTTTCTTTCAGTTGCTACTATTCTTAATGATTCTTTCTGCTAACCGTTCTTATGGGCAAGAAGTTAAGATAAGTGCCAAAGAAATGAGTTTAGAGAGCGTTTTTAGTGTTGTTGAGAAGCAAACAGGCCTGATTACAATGTACAGTAATGATGAACTTGATGCGAAGAAACGTAAGCAATTCGCAAAGCGTAATTATGATTTAGAAGATCTGTACACCTTCCTGCTCAAGGGTGAAAAACTACGTTTTGAAATCACCAAGAAGTATGTTATCATCAAACCTATCCTACCTGAAAAGATTCAGGAAAGTGCTCAACCAAGAAAAGAAACCGAAATAGTCATTGGTAAAGTCGTTGATGGTAGCGGGCAGGCGACACCGGGAGTCACCGTCACCTTGAAGGGTACAAAGATCGCGACTTCTTCCGATTATGGCGGTAATTTTAAACTGACCATCCCCAAAGATGATAATTATGCGCCTGCATTTGTTTTTTCTATTATTGGCAAGCCAGCTATAGAACGTTTTTTCTATGGGGACAAAAACTGGGTTGTACAGCTCAAAGATGGTGAGTCTGAGATCAGCGAAGTCGTGGTCACAGGTTTTCAACGCATCAATAAAAGGGAATTGACGAGTGCGATTAACACAGTTAAGGTTGAAGATATCTGGAGACCGGATGTTAGTTCCATAGACCAGATGTTGGAAGGACAGGTGCCGGATATGATGTTTATGTCCAATTCTGGAGAGGTAGGGGTTGTACCTAGACTGCGCATTCGTGGCACTTCATCTCTGATAGGTAATCGTGAGCCGCTTTGGGTAGTGGATGGTATCGTTGTGCAGGATCCTGTCAAGATCAGTCCTGAAGAATTGAATGACCCAGATTACATAAACCGTATAGGTAATGCCATTGCGGGATTGAATCCACAGGATATTGAGCGCTTGGATGTATTGAAAGATGCTTCCGCAACAGCTTTGTACGGTACTAAAGCAGCCAATGGGGTCATTGTTATTACCACGAAGAGAGGACGTAAAGGCAGACCTGTGGTACAGTACGGTAATGCCATGACTTACAAAATACGGCCACGGTATACGGATCGTTCTGTCAATCTAATGAACTCTAAGGAACGGATTCAGTTTTCCAAAGACCTGCTATCTGTACAGTACCGTTATCCCTCTGTGATTTCTTGGGTTGGATATGAGGGGCTTTTGCGCCGATTGTACAACCGCGAGATTGATGATGCAACATTCGACCGAGAGGTACAGTCGCTCGAGACTATGAATACAGATTGGTTTAGCCTTTTGACAGAAGATAGCTTTTCCCATCAACACACATTGAGTATGAGTGGAGGCTCCGATCAGAGTAGGTACTATGCATCTATTGGATACTCGATGAATAATGATGTGGTCAAGTCAAATAAAAATGATAGATACTCTGCTATTTTAAATTTAGATACCGAATTCAATAAATGGCTTTCTGCTTCATTTGGACTCAATGGTAATGTCAATAGTCGTGATTATTATCAACAGCGTATTGCTCCAATGGATTATGCCTACAATACCAGTCGTGCAATACCAGCATATGCCAGCGATGGAGAGTATGCCTTTTACGAACGTAATGTCGCTGCTTTATACGGTTATGATTTTAATATATTGAATGAACTTGAGAATAGCTCATATGAACAGAATGTCTCAGCGCTAACGGTAAATACCAATTTAAGATTTAAAATTTCGGATTGGTTGACTGGGAATGCTATTGCGGCCTATACGACAACCTCGACAGGTATAGAAAACTATTGGGGAGAGAAGACTTTTTATGCGGCTTCCCTACGTAGTTCGAATTTTGGAACTAAGGCTCCTAGTAACAGCCTCATGCCGCAGGGGGGCGAATGGGGACAAGAAAATTACAGGAACAATAGCTATACTGTACGTCTGCAGTTAGACGCCAACAAATACTTTGGAGAGGAGAATAAGCATAATGTCAGTGGAGGTCTGGGATACGAAATGGCATCCACTCGCTATGTGGGCAATAGTTCAATTAGTAGGGGATATTATAAGGATCGTGGTAAATCTTTTGTGTCCAATGTTAATATTGTGGATTATGCTGCTTACGGAAACTGGCTATCCAATAATGTGCCACAGTTAAAAGATGATTTAAACAACCTGATGTCATTTTATGGGACTGCGACTTACGGTTATAAACGCCTGTTTTATGTCAACGCTAATGGTAGGGTTGATGGATCTAACAGATTTGGTAGTTCCAGTAATCGTAAATTTTTACCTATCTGGTCGGTGTCAGGGTCCTTTAATGCCTCAGAGTTAGGTCTTTTCGATAGAGTCGACTGGTTGGACTTTCTGACATTTAAGGCCTCTTATGGTTATCAGGGTAATATGTTGGATAGCGAATCACCTATTCTCATCATAAAGAAAAATCCGTTGGACAGCTACTATGGTGAATATACAGCGACCGCTAATAATAATCCAAATCCAAATCTCAAATGGGAAAAGACCAATTCCACCAATTTTGGAACAGAGCTTTCACTCTTTAATAATAAGGTTCAGATCGAAGGTTCCTTATATTTTAAACGTACCAAGGAAGCTTTTATGCAGAAAACTATATCTACGATTAATGGACGCAACTCTTATGTTATTAATAGTGGAGATGTCAGTAATAATGGGTATAGTGTCGCATTGACTTTGTCGCCTGTTAAAAAGGAGGATTGGCGTTGGACCTTTACGACATCTTTTTCAAGAACAATCAATACACTAAAGAGCAGGCCGGATGCGGAGCAGTATGAGTTAACTAACTTTTTGAATGGTACGGCCTTGATTAAGGATAAAGCGGTCGGAACATTTTACTCCTATCGGTTTCTAGGGTTGAGTGCTACAGACGGAGGCCCACTTTTCGATGATTATGAGGATCGTGCAGATCAACTTGTCGGTCTTAGTAAGTACGATACCTACACAACTGTGCTAGATGCTTCAGGCAATAGAGAGCCTCTCATGGCAGGAGGACTGAATACCTCACTGCGCTATAAGCAGTTTCGAGTCAGTGCGATTATGGCTTATAGCCTAGGGGCTCATACGCGTCTTTTTGGAATTTATGCCAACGCAGCAAGTCCGACTATGTCAGCGGATGAAATCAGACCAGAAAACAACGTCAGCCGATATTTTTTGGATAGATGGCAAAAGCCTGGCGATGAGCGGTACACAAATATTCCTGCTATTATCAACCCTTCTAGTGCAACCTTTTATAAGTATAAAGACCATTTTTCTGAAATGAGGGACAATGTACAGACTATAGCTACTAATTATTGGGATATGTATGATTACAGCGATCTCAGAGTGGTCAGTGCAAATTATCTTAAACTTTCTTCGCTGAGTTTTACTTATGAGTTGCCTACGTTGTGGCTCAAAAAATATGCATTGTCACGATTGGCATTATCCCTTACCGGAAACAATCTGTATACCTGGTCCGCCAAGGAACTGAGAGGACAGACTCCTACACAAGGTGGATTTACGACTATACAGCTTTCGGATCGGCCGAGCTTTTCTTTCGGTATCAATGTTTCATTCTAATCCTAATTTTTATGAACAAAAAAAATATTAAAATGTTGCTCATCTTACTGATAGTTTTGGTGAGTTCCTGTTCTAAGTTTCTAGAAGACTATTCACAGGATTTGTCGAAAGTCGAAGGCTGGAAAGACTTAGATGAGCTATTACTGGGAGACGGGTATATGAAACCAAGTATGATTACCTATCGAAACTCCTCTATTTCTTTTAATAATCCTAATCTGGTATTCCTGCACTTTATGACGGATGAGTTGGAGCAGAATAGAGATGACGACTATGGTGATACATTCTATTATCTACGTAAGTATGGTGGTTTTGGTTATTACACCTGGCAGCAAGATACCGGTTTGGATAAAGACGGCCGTTATATTGGAGGGACAGATGCGCCCTGGGATCTTCTCTATGCGCATATCAATGCCGCAAATATTGTTCTTGGACAGATTGACAAGCAACCTGCAGCCACTGATGATGATCATCTGGCGAAAGAACGCATCAAGGGCGAAGCTTATTTTCTGCGTGGAGCCTATTATTTCTTGTTGGCCAATCTTTATGCAAGACCTTATGATCCCAATACAGCTGGAGAGATAAAAGGTATTCCTTTAAAAACGTCTGATTTTATTGAAGACAAGGCCTTTGAAAGACCTTCATTAAAAGAGGTGTATACACAGATATTGGCAGATCTGGATCAAGCGGAATCACTTTTGCAGAACAAGAAGAAAGGATCTATTTATAGAGCGAATATCGAAGCTACTTATTTGTTGAAGAGCCGGGTTTATCTCTATATGCAAGAGTACAACTCTGCGGCGATCTATGCCCAAAAAGTATTGGATCTGAATAGTCATTTGACGAATTTGGCTACAGTTTCTCCAGGCTCCGATGTATTTACCAAAGACTCAAAGGAAACTGTTTTTAGTATGGGAGGTTATCTACTGGCAACATTTGTTTATTCTCATGCTACTAGAGAACCCGGATATATCATATCTCGTGATTTGGATGAGTTATATCACACTGATGATTACCGTTTAGGTACCTATGTACAACGTCTACCGGGGGGACAAACTGTTTTTACGAAGATCGGCGGAAAATCTAACGTTTGGAATAAGCCTTTTGAAATATCAGACAGTTTTCATCTGCGTGTTTCTGAAGCTTATCTCACTTTAGCAGAGGCTTCCGTGTTTTTACAGGATGAGACAAGAGCAAAATCTGTGTTGGCAGGTTTTTTAGCTACCCGTATGAAGTCTACAGTAGCTTTAAGTGAGAGTGGCAATGATCTAATCGATTTTATACGCGAAGAGCGAGCCCGTGAGTTTTGTTTAGAAGGTCATCGTTGGTTTGATCTACGCCGTTATACTGTTTCTAATGCTTACAAGTGGTCCAAAGAGATCGAACACAGCTTTACAGAGTTTGATTATGGAAATCCGATCCGTACTGTGATTTATAAGTTAAACGCTTACGACCCTGCATACACTCTGGATATACCTAGGGCCGTAATCAATTTTCAACCGTCCTTAGGGGAATCTTTTAGACCACATAGACCCATCAATAGTGTTATTAATTATTAAAGCTGCCATTTATGAGATTGAAACTAACTATATACCTGATTATAAGTTTTTCGCTGATCGGATGTCAGAAAGAAAAACAATTGAGCCCCAATACAACCGTACAGAATCTTTTTGCTGTTTCAGACGATGCAACCGATGTAGAGTCGGTGTTGAGAAGGAACTTTTTTAAAGAAGAGAACACCTATCTTCTTTTTACTGATACGTTGGAAAAGAAGTATCTCGGTCAGGATGCTTATGGAGATGACAGCTGGTTTGTGGAGCGGGTTAATATCGACTACTCCATTAATAACACCGGAGATATGGGGCGTGTTACTGTTTTTCCGAAAATGGTTCAAAAACAAGAGGCGGTAAATTTCTTGAAGAATCATATCCTATCCCACTTAGGCCAGCCACTTAGACCTTATTCATTTCTATTGAGCGATTCCTATGACATATATGACAGTTATCGTGATACCTGGAAAAAATACAATATTAAAACCGGACTCCGGTGTATTGTGTTATCGCTTGGTACTGTATTACAGCAGGATGAGAGTCAGCAAAAGATCTATGTCGATGAAGTGCTGTTAGAGATAATGAAGGCCGCCTTGAGCAAGCAAGATGAGACGGTTCTATCCACTTTCTACAGTTACAGTAATGCTTATTATTCACTGGACAAGGAATACGACCTAGGTTGGCCTATCGAGCTTAATGATCATAAAGTAAGAGAAATCGGTTTTTTGAAGGATATCAGTCGATACTATCTTCCTTCAGAAAAGCAGGATTTAGAAGCGTTTTTACAACAAGTGCTATCTGTAAAACGGACTGATTTTTTAAACACATATGGTGCATACCCTTTGGTATTGGCCAAGTACGACATATTAACTGAAATAGTTACAGATTTAGGCTTTAAATTATGAGATACGATTGGAATAGGATAATGGTACACAAGATTCTAGGGTGCGTTTTAATTGCTTTAGTCATACTATCCTGTGGAAAGGATGAAGGTCGCCCCGATGTAACTCCTATAGCTACCGGGGTGGTTAAGGACAAAGAAGGTAATAGTTATAACTGGGTTCAGATAGGAGATCAGCAGTGGACAACGGCCAATGCAAGAGGTGGTGTTCCATTCTTTCGCCTAAAAGAACCACCTTCTTTTAGGTATACGTTGATAAGCGTGAGGGATACAACGGAGGTGAATCGTTTTTATGGTGAGTACGGTAATCTTTATTCTTTCGAAGATGCGGTAACCTCTGCGCCTGACGGATGGCATTTACCGACAGATGAAGATTGGCAGACTCTGGAAAAAAGGTTAGGGTTAAGTGATTCTGAATCCAATAGAATAGGATGGCGTGGATCGGGTATACAAGAACTTCTCCTCAATGTCGAGTCAGGATCTACGTTGGGTTTGAAACTAGGTGGGTTGGTTTTGAAAAAAGGTAGACCATTTTCTTTAACCTATACCTATTTCAAGGATTATGGCTATTACTGGACTTCCACAGTAAAGGAAGAATCGGCTGCAGGAAAACATGTCTACTTCCGTAAGTTAGTCGCAGGATCTGATCAGATGGGACGGTACACTACCAATGTCAATGACCTATTTATGAGTGTACGCTATGTTAAAAATCTAAAATAAAACAGATGAATCTAAGTAAAAATGTTTTAAAAATGCTAATCTTCTTTGGATGTTTAGCGCAACTTAATGTGTATGGCCAGTCCACGTCAGGGATGGTGTTACAAGGTAAGGTCGCCGGGGCTCAAGATGGAGCTCCCGTTCGGTTGGTCAATGTTGAAGATAAAGAAAATCAGAAGGAGCTTGTTGCAGGAACCTTGCATAAGGGCAACTTTGAACTTCGTGCCCAGTTGGAGGGACCGACATTGGTTTCTTTGCGTATAGGGAAAGGGAGTATCAATACGAAAGGATTGCCCGAGGGGTGGGCCAGTATTCCGATGATGCTTGAAAAAGGCAGTGTGACTATCAACATATCCCACATCGATAGTGTTTCCGCCGCATATAGCGACAAGGGACCGGTTATTTTTAACAATAAGCATATTAGCCTACGTGGAGCAGGAGACTGTCAGAAACAATATGAAACCTATCTATTAGCTGTAAGAGATGCTGATTATCATGTCTGGCAAGCTGATAGGGCAGCTACAGACTATTTTATGAGTGGTGGGGTACAACTAGACTCTTTGTCCAAGCTACATCTCAAGGAGAAGGTGCAAGAGATGAAGCGAGATAGTATCGCCAATGTTTTTATGAAAACAAATCCTTCTTATGCCATATCCGCCTGGATAGGTTTACAACAGGCGCGAACAGAATTCGTATATAGCGCAGAACAGTTGCAGAATATGGTGACATTATTAAAGAATAATCCTGATACAAGAAGGTATCAAGATATTCTAGAAGCTGTCGATCGTAACAAAGCCTACCGGGTCGGTACATTGTTTGGAAAGCTTCAGGGCGAGACACCAACAGGTGAAAACTTAGACATTGCCTCATTGATAGGACAGGGCAAACATACATTAATAGATTTTTGGGCTTCTTGGTGCGGCCCATGCCGATCCGCTATCCCACATGTCCGTTCTTTGTATCACCAATACGAGGGCAACCTGAATGTTATAGCTGTTTCCCTTGATGAGAAAAATGCCGCTTGGAAAAAGGCAATGGAGGATGAAAAAATGGAATGGA
Organism: Sphingobacterium paucimobilis HER1398; assembly: GCF_000416985.1. Taxonomy (GTDB): domain Bacteria; phylum Bacteroidota; class Bacteroidia; order Sphingobacteriales; family Sphingobacteriaceae; genus Sphingobacterium; species Sphingobacterium paucimobilis. Next base: position 402,818 of record NZ_ATDL01000015.1, on the reverse strand, counting down.
CACAGTTATGGTTGCCCAATAAGAGTTTTAACGAATTGAGAGCACGTTTTAATATCAATTCCATTCCAGCATTGATGATTTTAAATCCATCTGGACAGGTCGTGTTACTGACCAATAGTTCCGATGAAATTAGTGCATATCTAAAAAGGAATATATAATTATGAAGACTTTAGTCTATAATCTTACTGTTAGTATTCTTCTTGTGCTATTGGCTATGGGAGCTAGTTATGCCCAATCTTTCCAGATTGATGGACAGGTAGAAGGGGTCAAGGATGGCACGATAGTACATCTGCTTTGTGTGGAGCATGGAGGAAAAGATAGTCTTGCGCGTGGTGTATTTAAAAAAGGGAAATTTAAGTTAAAAGGCAGAGTCTCTTCACCAAGGCTCTGCGAGATACAGATCGAACAAACTGTTCAGAATAGTGACGGTACCAACTACAAATCAAGTCGGAATGCTAAACTGATGTTGGATAATGTAAAGATGAGCTTTTTTGCTAATCACTTAGATAGTATTCCCTCGTTTATGGAGCGTGTTTCAAAGGAGAAAAATGTAATTATCAAGGGTGGCGACGTACAACAGGAATATCAGGAATACCGTGATTATATGTATGCCGCTGAGCTTACTGCTTATAATGCATGGCGGGATCTCTATTGGAGCCCACTTGCAGAAAAAAGGAACCAGGATACACAACGTAAAGCTGAGGAGGTTAAAAATCAGGCGGATGAAGATGTCGAAGCCCGCCAACGTATGTTTGTCAAGCTTCATCCAACGTATGCTATTTCGGCCCTTTTGGCTTCAGAATGGATTAAGGAGCCATTTACTTATTCAGGAGATGAGTTGGATTCCTTATACCACAGTTTATCTCAGGGACGTGACCAAGTACGTATTGCACAGATCAAGAATGAAATTGTATCAGCAAAGCGCTACACCAGGAATAGTAAATATAGAGATTTTGGACTGTTGACCGTGAATAAAGACACCTCGAGTTTAAAGGAGCAACTTCATCCACAAAAATACAGTCTAATAGATTTCTGGGCTTCGTGGTGTGGGCCTTGCCGTGCGGCCATTCCGGATGTCCGTCGTTTGTATAACTCCAAAGGTGATAGACTTCATATCATAGCTATTTCAGTGGATGCCAAAGAAAATGATTGGCGAAAGGCGATGAACGACGAAAAGATGGAGTGGACACAACTTTGGATACCCAAAGAACTGATGAAAGCAGTACAGGATGGCTATCAATTGAAAAGCATTCCTTTTCTATTGCTGCTTACACCTGACGGAAATATTGCCTACGCTGGACATGATGTTCATAAAATTGAGTCCATATTGGAAGAGCAAACATATTAGCCAACAATAGTAACAGTAAGATATAAATTATGTGTGGTATAGCAGGCATTTTTATGCCAAAAGAAGCAGCAGCAGTATTAAGAGTCAAAGTATTGGAGATGTCGCGTCGTATCCGTCACAGGGGACCGGATAGCTCAGGCATCCATAGTTCTTCTCGAGTACATTTGGTACACGAACGCTTGGCTATTATGGATCTGGAGCAGGGGCAGCAGCCCATTTATAGTCCTGATGGTGCAGTGGTTTTGATTGTTAATGGCGAGATCTATAATTTTAGAGAATTAAAAGCCGAAGTCGAAGATTATCCCTTTACGAGCACATCCGATTCGGAGATTTTGATGGCCCTTTATCTGAAGTACGGGGTGAGCTTTTTGGATAGACTTAATGGGATGTTTGGACTAGCCATTTTTGATGGTCGTGACGATTCATTTTTGATCGCTCGTGATCATTTGGGGATTATTCCATTGTATTATGGCAGTGATGATCTAGGACAGGTTTTTGTAGGTTCCGAGCTCAAGTGCTTGGAAGGTTTCTGCAAGCAGATTGCACAGTTTCCTCCGGGACACTATTTGTATAGTAAGATGAGTCTGCACCCCGAACGGTACTACCACCGACATTGGTCGACAGTACCAGGGACTTCAAAAGACATTACCGAGATACGATCGGCACTTGAAGCAGCTGTCGAGCGGCAATTAGTAGCGGATGTTCCTTATGCCGTGTTGCTTTCAGGAGGGTTGGATTCTTCGGTCATTGCTGCCATTGTAAAGAGAATCTTGGATAGACGTCAAGAGGGGACCACAGCTAGTCCCGTAGTCTTAGATTCTTTTGCCATAGGGCTTAAAGGGTCTCCAGATTTAGAAGCGGCGCGTAAGGCTGCCGAATTTATCGGTACGAGGCACCATGAGATACATTTTACCATACAAGAGGGGCTTGATGCGCTGAGGGATGTGATCTATCATTTAGAGACTTATGATGTCACTACTGTACGTGCTGCTACTCCGATGTTTTTGCTGGCACGTGCTATCCGTGCGCGCGGATTTAAGATGGTGCTTTCTGGAGAGGGATCGGATGAGCTCTTCGGAGGTTATCTCTATTTCCATAAAGCTCCCAATGCTCGGGCTTTTCATGAAGAGACAGTACGTAAGTTGTCCAAGCTGTATCAGTATGACTGTCTCCGGGCAAACAAGGCCCTTTGTGCCTGGGGAGTAGAGGGGCGCGTACCTTTTCTTGATAAAGAATTTGTCGACACTGCTATGGAGTTCGATCCGGAGCAAAAAATGATAAAAGACGGCCGAATGGAGAAATGGGCATTGCGTCAGGCATTTGCAGGCTACCTCCCTGACACTATTTTATGGAGACAGAAAGAACAGTTTTCGGATGGCGTGGGGTATAGCTGGATAGACAGTCTTAAAGCCATGGTCGAAAAAGAGGTTTCCGATGTCAATTTTAATTATGCCGCTGTGAATTTCCCGGTGCAGCCCCCTCGTACCAAAGAGGAATACTACTACCGGAGTATTTTTGAATCCTATTATGCATCGTCTGCAGCGGTATTGACTGTACCCTCTGCCAAGTCGGTCGCTTGCAGTACATCCGAGGCATTGGTTTGGGATACGTCCTTCGAAATGATGGACGAGCCTTCCGGTCGTTCGATCTCCGATATACATCTTGAAGCGTATACGACCATTTAGATCCAAATCAATTTCAGTATATGTAGTGATAATGACGGAGTGTAGTATTACACTCCGCATTGTCTTTTATTTTGCTACACCATGACAAAACTAGATCAAATAGATATAACCCTGCTACAACTTCTACAGGAAGACGGTACTATTACTAAGAAGGAATTGGCCGATAGGGTGCATAGGTCGCTGGCAGTGGTCCATGAACGTATTAGGAGCCTTAGGACCAGGGGGTATATAAAGCGGATTGGTGCAGTCTTGGATCGAGGTAAGGTGGGATTTGGAGTAGTTTCGTTCTCTCAGGTATTCCTGGACAATCACAGTCCTTTAGCGTTGCAAGAGTTTGAAAATACCATAATGGAATTTTCAGAAGTTATAGAGTGTTTCCAGATAGCAGGTTCTTATGATTTTCTATTGCGTATAGCGACCTCCGATATGGCAAGTTATAATCGGTTTTTACGGGAAAGGTTGGCCGTGGTACCTGCTATTGATAGGATACAAAGTTTTTTTGTACTGTCGGAATCCAAGAATGATATGATCTATCCGTTGCCTATCGATTAATCTTACTTATTTAAAAACTAACTAATAATGGAACAGTTATATCTCTTTTTGCAAAAGCTAAAGCAATTAAAGGAGGACAGAGAGAATGTTCTTATCGCTGAAGCACCATTTTGGAACCAACATCAGAAAGGGCGGATTCATAAAGTTTGTCAGTATATAGTGGATCATTGTGATGAGCCTATTTTACTTTCAACCGTGGCAGATCAAATATATCTTTGTCCCGAAGCATTTTGCCGATATTTTAAACAACATACAGGGATCACTTTCGTTACCTTTCTCCACAAGGTCAGGGTTGCCAAAGCATGCGAGATGATGATCTCGGATAACTCAAAGACTATATTTGAGATTGCTTATAGTTCTGGATTCGGCTGTATTTCCAGTTTTAATCGGACATTCAAGCGAATTATGGGGATGACAGCTACTGATTACTTACGTAATCTTGATAGATAATAAAGGACATTGAGTGAGATCTATTTTAAGTCTCACTCCCTATATTTTTCTCAAAAGCTCTGATATAAGTACAATTGTATATGTAGATATCAGTGACTCCACGTCAATTTTCCGCACGACATGTGGAAAATTCTTTCATAAGCAGGCGTAGTATATTACGTTGTTGTTACCCCCTTTTTCCGTTTATTGCTAGCGGCTTTGGTTTCCTCTTCGGCTAGGATGATGTCGACAACTACCGTTTCGAAAAGCTTGGAGTCGGTGCCATCTACTTTTTTCTTATTTCACTTCTTTCGTAATAAAGAGCACTTAGCCTGGTTATTAATCAGTTAACAGAATAAGATCGTAATAAAGTAACCTAGTATTAAGTAGGGTGTCTTCCGGTATTCCGGTATATTCTTTTTCTTGGTCTTCCGAACTGAATAATTCAGCGAAGCCATTTCTTCTATAATACTTTAGAGGAGCTACCGTATTGTAGGCATCGACAACAATGAATCTACAACCTGTTTTATTGGCCTTGTCGATAAACCATGATTTTATAAAATCCATGAGTTGATCGCCTATGGATTTGTCTTCGGTCTCTAAGTTTCTAAAGTTTTTATTGACGCCTAGTCTACCAATAAGCACCGCGGGATAGCTTTTCATTTGCTTAGGTCTAGGGATCTCGGCTATCACTTTCTTTTTTCGCGCATTTGGTAATGTATAGGTTTTTATGCTATCATTTGAAATTGTAAACGCAGCTACAATCTGAGAAGGATCCTCATCATATGTAAAACAATAGCTTTTTCCTAGTAGCTGTGCTGTGTAGTTAAGTACATCTTTGGAAAAGAACTCATTTAGATCGGAATTTCCACAATCAAATGCAACGCAATCTTTTAGAATTGATTCGTTATAGCTCTGTAGAGTGCACTTTTCATAGAGAAATGCCAAGATAGTAGAAAACTAAATTTTAGCCTTTTCTAGAATTTTTGCTGAAACGGCTAACTGCTTGGTGAACTTGACGGTCGATCTTTTTGCAATAGCAGCCTCTGCTTTGCTGTCAAAAGCGACAGCAACGTCTTCTTTTAGTAAAGGAATGTTTTTTATCGCAATTGCCATAATTGATTGTTATTAACAGTATTAGACGCAAAATTAGTGAAATAGTTTAAACAACACAAGTTTTACTCCTTCTTCCGTTTGTTACTGGCGGCTTTGGTTTCCTCTTCGGCGAGGATGATGTCAACGACTACCGTTTCGAATAGCTTGGAGTCGGTGCCATCAGCTTTTTTCTTGGGCACTTTTTTATAACGGATAATAATCTGCTCGTCCGCAGGGATACCGTTAGGGAAGAGATCATCTAAGCTTTTTAATCTAAATACCTCAAAGATGAGGAGTTGGATAATAAATTGACTAAAATTTTTAATAAGTAAAAGATATTTCCTTACATTTTGTCCTTTTCAATCGTTTGGGTTACCAAACGGCTTTTTGTATTATTCTTATAAAATCTATTTATATATTTGCAACTATGGCAAATAGCAATAGTTTTGCTATCATTAACACCTAAGCTCAAGATCTGAAGTAAAATGGACAGGCATATTCCCAAAAACGAGATTGCAGAAATACTACTCCGCGTTTCTAATGGAGATGAGCAAGCCTATCGTATCATTTTCGAATCATATAAGACATCCATATACTCTACCGTTTTTAATCTTAGTGATGATGAGTTTATAGCAGAGGAAGTTCTTCAAGAGACCTTTATACGTCTGTGGAACTATCGTAGTAAATTGGGTGACGTTGATAATTTCGATGCCTGGATTTATCGGGTAGCCAAAAACGTCTTCCTCACAAAAATAAAGAAGACAGCACCATCTTCCGAATCCTTAGATCTTATCTTGCACGATATCTTTGTAGAACCGGTATCTTATAGTGATGTTGAATACAAAGAATTAGAAGAAACCTTTCAGCAAGCCATACAAAGTCTGTCCCCTAAGCAGCGACTCACTTATCAGCTGATTAAGATTGAAGGGCTATCGCGCAAGGAAGTCGCCAAAATACTCGAAGTCTCTACCGAGACGGTCAAGTGGAACTTGGACGAATCGGTGAAAAAGGTGAGGTCGACCATGATGGAAGTACTCAAAAATTTACCATTGGTTCTCATTTTGTTCTATTTGCAAAAAAAATAATCTTTGTCCCCCCCAAAGGCAAAGAAAGCGAAGTCATATTAATAGAAGGGATTAGATTCTTCACTGTGATCTACTCCTGTGTTTTATAATCCGTATGAACTATAATCATAGCTATATAGAGTTATTGATACAGCGTTGTCTGAATCAGACTGCAACCGCCGAAGAGCGGAAGGTACTATTACATGTATTGAAGTATTCGGAGGATGAAGAAATTGGGCTCAAGATAATTGCTGCTTTTCGACGAGAGCAGATCATACAGGAGCCGGCTAATACTGTCTGGACAAAGATTGAGCAGCAGATAACGGTAGTGTCTCCGACAAAAACTAACAGCGTGTACAGGAGTATCTTACCTATCTTGAAATACGTAGCAGCTGTCATTTTATTTTTAATGCTCCCTTTATATTTCTTTAGAGATGTCTTACCGCCTGCTGTTACTGAATTGCACATCGTACAAGAGGTGAAAGAAATCTTTAAAACAGAACCTAAAATCATAGATTCAGATGAATTTGCCAAAGAGATACAATTGGTACTTTCTGAAGATAGGAGGGTCTATCTGCCAGAAGGAGATGTTTCAGACTATATAAATGCCGAAAAATACATCAATGTCCTGCATTCCGACAATCAGATAGCATATTCGATTAAGGACAGTTTAGCCCAGATAAGTCCTCAAAATGCAATATATCATACTGTCAGGGTTCCGTACGGTAAGCGTTTTTCAGTGACATTGATTGATGGTACAAAGGTTTCACTTAACTCAGGAACGGAGCTTAAGTATCCAATCAATGTGCAGAATCAGCAGATGGATCTTTATTTGACGGGAGAGGCATATTTTGATGTCGCCAAGTTGCAGAATAGAAAATTCAATGTACATGTGCGAGGAAATCGGGAGAAAAAAGCACATATGGTTCAGGTATTGGGCACACAGTTTAATATCAGAGCTTTTCCAAAGGATAAACAAAGTGTTACTACACTATTCGAAGGAGCAATACAGTTGTCCGGTCTAGACAGAATCCCGATACCGCTGCAACCATTAAAACAGATTGCTGTGGGGCAGACGTATGCTATAACGAATGCTGATATGGAAGGCGCATCTGCCTGGAGAAACAATTTGTTCTATTTCAAAAATACACCCTTAGAAGAAGTAGCTAGAGAATTGGAACGCTGGTATGGTGTGAAAATTCAATATAGGAAAACAACTGAATCTAAAAGGTTACTGGCTCAGATCTCTAGGGAAAAGAGTTTAGCACAAGTGTTGGAAATGCTAGCACAGACCTATGATATTAAATACGAATACCAAGGAAAGGAGGTTGTTTTGAGCGATTAATACCAGAGCTAATATGCAAATGTCAACAAAACTAAGAAATTTTTAAACCACAATATAAGGACACTAACCAGTCTTTTCTTAAATATTTATGAAGCAGTTTTTTCAGAACAGTATTTTCAAGTGCTGCGTATTGTTAATGTGTAGCTTGATGCTTACGACCGTTGTCTTTGGACAAGAGTCTAAGGTGACTATCCAGCGAAAGAATATATCTTTGGATGAGCTCCTTACAGAACTTCGTAAGCAGACGGGATTCGATTTCGTATCCCTGACCTCTAAATTTGATTTTTCACGAAAAATCGATGCAAATTTCAAAAATGACGACCTTGATCAGGTATTGAACAAATACTTTAATCTCCAGACAGGAGTCGTCTATGTCTATAAAAATAATAGCATCATCCTTATGGATGAGCAAAAAGCCCAGCTAAGGAAAATTACAGGAGTAGTTTTGCATGGAGAGACCGGAAAGCCAATGCCTGGAGTGACTGTTTCTTTTCCGGTAAAGGGTATTCGTGTACGTACCGATGAAGAAGGTAAGTTTGCTATACAAGTCCCCGAATATGCCCGGCAGCTTGAACTGATTTCCCTTGGCTTTCAAAAGAGAATACTTCCGATATCTTCGGCCGTGAACTACATTATTCATCTGACTGGAAAATCTGAAGATATCGATGAGGTTGTGGTGACAGGGATCTTTGAACGGAAAGCTGAGAATTTTACTGGTGCAGCAAGAACTATATCTGGAGAGGAGCTCAAGAAAATATCGACTAATAATATTTTTGCAGGAATCTCGGCGATAGAACCGTCTTTCCGTATTATGCCAAATAATGTTATGGGAGGGAATATAAACCAACTTCCTGATATACAGTTAAGAGGGCAGAATTCACTGCCCAACCTCGCCGGAGAATTGTCCTCCAATCCAAATCAACCACTTTTTATACTGGATGGCTTCGAGGTTAATCTACAAAGGATCGTAGATCTGGATATGAATATGATTGCGAGCATTACGATATTGAAAGATGCTTCTGCGACAGCCATCTATGGTTCGCGTGGTGCCAATGGGGTAATGGTGGTCAATACGATTGCGCCAAAGCCAGGGAAAATCCAGGTGACATTGAACAATGATTTTCGAATATCCGCTCCAGATTTGTCAGTATACAATTATTTAAATGCAGTAGAAAAGCTAGACTTTGAGCAACGTGTTGGTGTATATTCATCTGACTTTGATCAAAATAAATATAGATTAGATAATTTGTACAATGAACGCTGGAAGAATGTTCAGCGCGGCATTGATACTGATTGGAAAAAAATCCCTACCCAAGTTGGCTATAACAACCGAACTTCTGTAAATCTGCAGGGGGGCGATCAGCATATCCGATACGGGATGTTGGCCTCAGCCGATTTACAGCAAGGTGTGATGAAAGGCCAGGATCGTAAAAACTATTCAGGTCAGTTTGATTTAACCTACTTGGTGAGTAAGCTGCAATTCAAAAACTCTATACGAGTTTACCAGAACTTAGCAAATGAGTCTCCTTACGGTAATTTTAGCGCTTATTTAAAGATGAATCCCTACTGGGCACCGTATGGAGCAGATGGTAATGTACAACGTTATTTAGAAAACTATTCAATAGTGGGGGTGCCTTATAAGACGACCAATCCAATGTATAATGCGATTTTGAATTCTGTAAATCAAACGAAATATATTGGGTTTACCAATAATTTTCAAATCCGTTATAATATTACTCCTTCATTATATATAGAATCGAATCTGGGCTTATCGAGGCAGCGTGGAGGTACAGACCAGTTTTACTCAGCGGATGATAGCCGGTTTGAAGAAACTACAGATATTAATAGAAAAGGTTCCTACACAGACAGAAATGATGAATCATCATCATATGAGAGTGTAACTAACTTAAATTATAATTTTAAGCGTGGAAAGCATCAATGGTTTTCTACGGGGTCACTCAATCTATCTAGCAGTACCAATAGCTATACGCAGATTTTGGCCGAGGGATTCCCTTACGATAGGCTGGATAATCTTCTGTTTGCAAATCAATACCAGGAAAATGGAAGACCTACAGGGGATGAAAGTACCGTGAGACGTATAGGCTTGTTATACAGTGGTAATTACAGTTACGATAGTCGATTTTTAGTCGATCTTTCTATTAAGCGTGATGGATCATCTCAATATGGAACAGACAAGCGTTTCGGTACATTTTGGTCTACGGGTTTGGGATGGAATATTCATAACGAGCGTTTTTTCAAACAAAATGGTCTTGTGAACCGGCTAAAGCTACGTGGGAGCTATGGAACTACAGGATCCTTAAACATACCGGCCTATTCGGCTCAAACGAGATATAATTTTGGCGTAAGCAGTGGCTACTACAATGAATTGGGAGCGAATATAGGGAACCTAGGAAATCCATTGCTTAGTTGGCAAAATGTCTATAAGCTGAATTTTGGGATAGATGCGATCCTATTCAATGAAAGATTAGATATACGTTTGGATGCATATAGAGATATCACGGACGATGCAATCACTCAGATCACATTGGCCCCGTCCACAGGTTTTACGGGATATTCAGAAAATTTAGGAAAGGTAGAAAATAAGGGATTTGAATACTCTGTACGCTACAAAGCATTAGAAAATAAAGGGACAGGTACTATATGGACGCTATATGTTAATGGATTTACGAATAAGAATGTACTCAAAGAATTGTCTAATGCCCTCAAAGCTTCCAATGATCGTCTGAATGAAAACAACCAGGCACAGACTGTCCCTAATATCCTTTTGCAAGAAGGAAATTCGATGGATGCCATATATGTAGTACGTTCGCTTGGAGTGGATCCTGCGACTGGATCCGAGATATTCCTTACAAAAGATGGTCAGAAAACTTATGAATGGAATGCGGCAGACAAAGTTGCCTACGGAGTGAGCATCCCAAAATGGAACGGCAACTTCGGAACAAATCTTAATCACAAAGGATTTGAACTAGGAATTTTGTTCAACTATCAATTTGGCGGACAGTTATACAATCAGACACTCATAGATAATGTTGAATCTGTAAAACCTAATGTCAACGTGGATAGAAGGGCATACGACTTAGGATGGACTGGCCCGGGAAATATCAGTCAATTCACAAGGATAGGACTTGATACTGAACCTACTCGGCTTACTTCACGGTTTGTCCAAAATAATAACACTTTGACATTAAGCACACTCTCATTGGGATATAATTTTTACCGACAGGATTGGGTAAAGCGAATTGGTCTTCGGAGTTTCCAGCTTACGGCATTGACCAATGACCTGATAAGATTTAGTTCTATTGAGATCGAAAGAGGAACAAGTAATCCATTTGCACGGACTTTCGCGCTGTCGGTCCGAGTGGGTATTTAACAAAAGGAGGAAGAGTAATGAAATATAAATTTACATCAATAGTATACGTTGCCATTTCGGTATTGGCATTGTCAGGTTGTAATAAGTACTTGGACGTAGCTCCAAAGTCCAGTATCCCTGAAGAAGAAATGTTTTCTTCTGAGACCGGATTTAGGCAGGCATTGACCGGAGTATATTCCACAATTGCTAGCAGAGCACTTTATGGAGATAATCTTTCCATGGGGTTTGTTTCAGCATTAGCACAGAATTACAATACATCGGGGACGGGTACGACACCTCTTTTTGTCCCTACACGCAATTATGATTATAGCTCAGAACAGGTTTTGGCTTATACCAAGCAGATCTGGAGTGCAGGATATAATGGTATTGCGGCTGCAAATAACATCATCAAGTTTGCAGACTTAAATAAAAGGATACTGACAGAAGAGGTTTATCAGCAGGTTTTAGGTGAGGCTTTTGCGCTTAGGGCATTTTTACACTTTGAATTATTGCGTATGTTTGCACCTTCTTATTCTCAGGGAGCAAATACAACTGCTATTCCCTATAAAACTGCCGTTGATCATTATTCTGTCAAGCCCTCGACAGTAGAACAGGTATTGACCTTTGCCTTAGAAGATCTTAATAAGGCCGAAAGTTTATTGATCAAATCAGACCCTATAATAAACAATACATTGGATCGAAGGTATAAGATGAATTATTACGCTGTAAAAGGTATACAGGCAAGAATTTATCTTTATGCAGGGAATACATCCGATGCCTACAAAGCTGCTAAGGAAGTCGTAGACTCCGGAAAGTTTCCTTTTGTAAGCAAGAGCAGCGTAGCTGCTGCTGCAGGTACCAAAGACCGATTGTTTAGACAGGAGCTGATATTTGCTATACGGAATCGAGAGTTAAAAACCTGGGCCGAAGATCAGTATTTTACTTTCCGGGCAAGTATCGATTATCGGTTGACAAGGCCAGATGCCGATTTACGTAATATATATGAATATAATACTGTAGGACAAGATGATATTCGTTATCGAAATCTGTTTGAAGATAATCAAGGGTTTAAATTTCCGTCCAAATTCTGGCAAACATCCACAACAACTATAGACAGTCTGCGTCTAGATCAAACCGTGCCTGTGGTACGCATGAGTGAGATGAGGTATATTATTGCAGAAACTGCTCCTACAGCACAGGAGGCTCTGGATGTATTGAATACAGTGAGGTTGGCAAGGACAGTATTAGCATTACCTTCGAATGCTAATAATTTAGACCGGAATTTTATTCAGAATGAGATAACAAAGGAATATCAAAAAGAGATGTATGCTGAAGGACAACTGTTCTTTTACTATAAGCGTTTAAACCGGAACACGGTTCCTTTTACTCCTGCCAACCTCGTGTTTGACCCCAAATTTTATGTGCTACCGGTGCCACAGGATGAATTAGAATTTAACCCTAATTATTAAGAAAATGAGAAGATATTGTATACTATTTGTCTGTCTGATCTCACTGTTGGGATGCAAGCAAGATGAGATCATGTTTTTCCAGAGCAATGATGCAATGAGTATTTATAAAGGCCAATATGAAGCCGATAGTACGAGTTTTTCATTTGCTTATTATTTGCCTGCGGTCACTAAAGATACGATTTGGGTGACAATCAGGGTTCAAGGAAAACGGAGTGCAGAAGATAGAATCGTTGAGATGAAGGCAGTAGAGGGGACGACTGCTCTTCTCGGAAAAGATTTTGTCTTGCCTGAGTTTGTTTTCAAAGCAGGGAGCGACACCGCACGCTACCCGGTAGTGCTATTGAGAAATGAAAGCCTGAAATCGACTACCAAAACTATTAAATTATCGGTTAAGCCAAACTCTTATTTTGAGAGAGGAGCATTGGGGCAGGAAATAGGAAAAACGTATAGCATAGAGACCTATACTATACATTTCAATGATTATCTGTCTAAACCAGGATATTGGTCGGCATTGGAAAACTATGTAGGAGCTTTTTCTGTAGCGAAATTTCAATTTATGCTTTCTGTTTATGGAGCAGAGTTTGATTTTGCCGCTCTGTCAACAGCAGAACGCCTCAATCTAAGATTGCGACTCCGAACGGCGCTGGTCGACTATGAAGCTAAAAATGGCCCCCTATATGACGAAAATAATCAAAGAGTGACTTTTTAATCGAAAATTATGAAACGGAATTTAAATATATTGTTTTTCTTATGGGTGATGGTCATTACAGGGTGTAAAGAGGATGAGAAGATTTCCTATAAACCTATACCCGAAATAGGAATCGGTGCATTACCTAATAATTCATTCACCATTGCACAAAAAGATACCCTAACAATCTCACCTGATGTAAACGGTTTAGAAGTGGATAAGCAGTATGAATACGAATGGAAACTATTCGACAACGGAAAGGAAACCATATTATCCACAGCAAAGGATCTGCATGTCAGTATAGATTTTCCATCTGGAAGCAACTATGGTTTTGTTTTTTCGGTAAAAGATGTTGCTACAGGCGTGAAGTCAATCAGTCCTTTATATAGTTTACGGGTTACCGGGGCATTTCCTGAAGGCTGGCTCGTGGGAAATAACATAGGGAGTAAAGGGCAGCTATCGTTTATACGGACTATGGATGATAGGGTATTCTTACAGCCTCTGGATGAAATTAATCAAACATCCTATAACAGTAAGTTAACCTATGTGAAGTCGGGAGTGATATTGGATATATTTGGATCCGGTTTTAAACAACTACTCTATTTTACGGTAGATGGACTCCGTGTTTTTGATCCTGAGACAATGTTGCAGATCTCAGAAAACAATGAATACTTTTACGATCAGAAACAATTTCTATCCAAACCTGGTTATGGAACCAATTATTATAACATGGATCAATATCTTGTACATAATGGTAATTTATATGCAGCAAATGGTCCTGGTTTTGCCGGTAATACCAATTTTGGGAAATTTTCAGATCGTTTCGAAGGAGATTACGAATTATTCCCTTATGTATTTAGGGATAATTTTTCCTTTGCTTATTTCTACGATAATAAGCATAAGCGATTTGTATCTGCATCCTATAATACACGTGAATTGACGTACCCCACTTCTCAGGCAGGTATGTACAAACTTGATGCCGTTGGAAAGACTATGGTCGCTGCGGATTATACTATTGGAGGTCCATGGGGAGCTCATGATTTTATAGGATTGATGAGAGATGAAGGCAATGCCTACTATGTATATCTCTACAAGTTTTATACAAATATTGGACAGGGAGAATTTTATAGTTTGAAGAATGCTGAGGAGATTGAGCAAATGACGGCATTCGCCGGTGCAACCAATTCAGCTCGGGCATATTACAGTTCGAAAAATAAAATTTATAAAATTTCGGGTGCAAATGGCGCAGTGGAACATATTTACACGCTCAAAGATGCCGGAGATATTGTAGATGTGCAGATGCTCCGGGATGGAGATGACGCCGATTATATGCTCGCGGTTGCCGTAAATAATGGGACTCAAGGAAGGGTCGTATATCTGTATCTCGATGATTTTGGAAATACAGACAATACACGGAAGGAAAAAATATTTAATGGTTTTGGTCAGATAACGAATATCAGTTATAGAAATCCTTCCTAATAAAAAGAAGATAGTAATTCATCAGATATACATCAATGAAAAGAATAACACTTACAATTGGCTTATTAGTCCTACTGTTAATAGCGGAAGCACAAGAAAGAAATGAGACTGATAGACGTTCGCGCCTCACTGTACTCTTGGAAACGAAAGATGAAAAGGCAGTTTTATCCTCATTGAAAAAATTGGAGAAAAGTAAGACTGAAGAGGATAAAATGCTAGCCTATGCTTACTACAGCAAAATAGGGAATGAAGAGAAAGTCAACCTACTCAATGAACAGATCGTTAAAGTATTTCCCAATGGTCAACTGGCTCTACAGTCGAAGATAGAGATGATTCGACAGATAACGGATCTTGCGGACAAGGACGCGAAATTTCAATCTTTGCTGAGAGATAATCCAGATGCACCGGTCGGTTTTGATGCTTACAGCATGGCTATGGCTTATGCCGCAGAGGGAAATCTCCCAAAAATGAATGCATATGCAGATTTTTACGGCAGTAAGGTTACAGATCAGTATGGGAATAAAATTGATAAAAGAAGTATAATGGCGGGGTTAGCGCCCTCATTAATGCATTCCAAACCCGAAGCAGCAGTTCCTCTGTTTGCTGATGGATTGGACTATTATCGTATTTCGCTTTCTAAGCCTGAAGAAGGTGCTACTGAAGATATCCGCCAGCAACGCCGGGCTAGAGGCGAGCAGACTTATTATGTAATGCTTGCCAATTATGTGGAAGCATTACTGTCTACAGGAAGAAAAGAAGAGGCTCTACAGATTGTGGCAGCTGTGAGGCATGAGATGTTAACACAGGAGAATAAAGAGAATAGTATCTTTCTAAGTCTTGAGAGTGCTTATCTGAATGCACTATTAGCCAATGAAAGGTACGGGGATGCATTACCTTTGCTTGAAGAGGCATACATTAAAGCAACATCAGGAAGGGGAATAGAAGAGCATTTGAGAAAAGGGTACATAGCTAAGAACGGATCTACAGAAGGGATTGATACTTATCTCGGTTCATTGACTGATGCGAAGCAGACTTATGAGAGTAAAGAACTTATGAAAAGAGCTATTTCTCAAAAAGCTCCTGATTTCCAACTTAGGGATGTTGACGGTAATATCGTAAAGTTGGCAGATTTAAAAGGTAAAGTCGTTGTATTGGACTTCTGGGCTACATGGTGCGGTCCTTGCAAGGCTTCTTTTCCTGCCATGCAAAAGGCAGTAAACAAATACAAAGATGATGTAGATGTTCGTTTCTTGTTTTTGCATACCTGGGAAAAAGGTTCAGGTGACCCTACCGTGGGGGCAAAAAAATATGTGATCGACAATAACTACAGCTTTGAAGTATTGATGGATCTTCGTGATCCAGCTACGACAGAATCTGCTGTAGCAAAAGCCTATGGTGTAAAAGGTATTCCAACCAAGATAATTATTGATCCCCATGGACAGATAAGGTTCAATACATCGGGGTTTTCGGCCGATGAAGAAAAGGCCGTCAGCGAGTTGGCTGCAATGATTGAATATGCTAAGAAAAGTTAATTAGCAATAAAGAGGTAGCTATGATAAAGGAGGCGCAGTTGATTTAATTGCGCCTCCTTTGTTTTGGCGGAGAGGTATAGTTACAATGAAAACATAATACCTCAGAATTTAGAATGAGTTATGTTACCCACAATATTGTTGGATATTAATTGTACTCTATTAAAAAATCTTCCTTAGGCCTTCTAACCTTTTTCATGTTACGAATCCAATCCCTGTTTTCATCCGCATAACCTAGATAAATCAAAGAAACGCTCTTTAGGCCTTTTTCTGATAAACCTAATACCTCATCAACCACTTTATTGTCAAATCCTTCAGCAGGCGTACTGTCTATTTTCAATTCAGCTGCCTGTGCTAAAGCTAATCCGAGTGCGATATATGTCTGACGAGCGGTATGCGCAAAGTTATCTGTGGGAGATTGATCCAGATATATTGATTTCAATTTATCTGTATACGATGCAAACCGGCCACGAGGCAGTTCGCGCTCGTCAGTAGTATAGTCATATACTTCGTCGATACGTTCAGCGGTATATTTATCCCACGCCGCTAGTATCAAAATGTGCGAGGCATCGCGCATACAATCCGGATTTAAAGCTCCAGAAGCCATTTTATCTTTAAGGTCTTGATTTTCCACCAAGATTAAACTAAAGGGTTGTAATCCGGATGACGTTGGTGCAAGCCGGGCCGCCTCTACAATCTTCTCTATATCTTCCCTACTTACTTTTTTTGAGCGATCGTACGCTTTTACAGCATGCCTCCATCTCAAATCATCTAATAATGCCATTATATTATATTTTAAAATTATTTTTAATCGTAATTGATACCCTAATACCAGCCCCTGGGATGTTACATATATCTAGATAACAGGACAAAAATCAGAGCCAATATTGCTGGGCTACCTTGTTTTAACAAGATACTTCTAGAAGAGGTCAGCGTGCCGTAGAGTGCAGCTATAATGACGCAACTTAGAAAAAACACCCCAATGTTGAAAGACCAGATTGGATCTTGGATGAGCAGAGACCAAATTAATCCTGCTGCCAAAAAGCCATTATATAACCCTTGGTTCGCAGCAAGCTTTTTTGTTGGGATAAAAAGATCATCAGCGAGAGAACCTCCGAAAATCTTTTTACCTGTAGTCTCCCAGACAAACATCTCTATCCACATGATGTAGATATGCTCCAGCGCGACAATCCCGGTCAATATCAAAACTATTGTTTCCATTATAGGTTCTCGTTTAGTTATTGTTCGATACGGTTAGTACGACTGCTATATTACCCCGGGTAGCATTTGAGTAAGGGCATACCTGATGGGCTTTATCAACCAATGATTTTGCAACCTCTAAAGATACATTAGGTATATTAGCATGAAGCTGTACAGCAAGAGCAAAACCTCCATTTTCTATCTGTCCAATGCTTACGGAGGCCGTTACAGTCGTTTCCCCGGTCTGTACATTAGCAAGTTTTATAACGCGGCTCAGTGCGCTATCAAAGCATGCCGAATAGCCAGCTGCAAATAACATTTCAGGATTACTGTAATTATCGTTAGCTCCACCTAACGACTTAGGCATACGTACTTCAAGGTCTAGTATACCATTTTCGCTTCTTACATGCCCGTTTCTTCCTCCTGTGGCAGTCACAGTTGTTGTGTATAATGTTCTCATGATTTTTTATTTAATATTCTGTTTACAATTTCTTTTAATGCAAGTATATCTGCCGTTGCAATTTCCATAGAAGAAAGCAACTGTTCACGTATACCACAAGCCTTCTCCTGTATAGATATTCCCAAATCCGTACATGTGATGTTTACGATTCTTTCATCTTTATCACTTCTTATTCGAGATACATAGCCCTTTTGTTCTAGTCTTTTGAGTAGGGGAGTAAGCGTTCCATTATCTAATTGTAATTTTTCTCCGAGTTCTCCTACCGTCTGTTTTCGTTCTTCCCACAGCACCAGCATTACAAGGTATTGCGGATAGGTAAGGTCAAGTTTTTCCAATAATGGACGGTAGTGGTTTACCATTTCCTTTGCAAGTACATATATTGGAAAGCAAACTTGATTTGCCAGTTTCAACTCATCTTTCATGATTATATCTTTATCTAATACAAAGGTATCGTGAAATTATATTTTACACAATATAGTTTTGTCATTCAAATATTGTTTTTAGAAAGCTCTTCCAAACTCTTAGCGGAAATCCCTCTTTATAACTGGTTTCTATTTTATGATGTGGACAATTAGGGAGTTCTTGATCATATAATACAATGAACAAAGAAGGTAATGTATGCGGACAATATTTTTCAAGCAAGGAGTTCCTGTAGTCTTGGGATTTATACTTGTCATGTTAAGCAAGCGCATTAGTGTAAAAACTTTCCGTATTTGCTTTTTTATATTTATTGCAGTTCTAGGTCTAGAACTAGCTCTTCATCCTATTCTGACGTCTTAATAATGTTATATAATGTCCTTTAAAATATGTATGCTCTTAGTCAAATCTTCAATGCTGGACGAAGCAAACCCCAACCTAATGGCATTCTTGTTGAAGGATGGGTATTGGTGTATTTTACCATTGGATATATAGAGTCCTTTATCATACGCTAGCCTTGCTAATTCTTCGAGATTGATAGATTTATCGAATTCAGTCCATACCGTCATACCTCCATCTGGTACAGTGAAGTCTACGGCACCATTCAATTCATTAGCTAACAAATCACAAAAGAAATCACGTCTTTGTCCATATATAGCCAATGTTTTTCTAATATAGCGTTGTATCGTGCCATCATTTATAATATCTGCCATTGCATTATCCAAAATGTGATCGCCCTGTCTGTCAAGTAGTACACGTACATTAGTCAGGTGTTCAATGACATTTTCTGATGCTACTAAATATCCCATACGTACCGCAGGTGAAAAACTTTTGCTGAAAGAGCCACAATAAATGACCATTCCATTTTCATCTGCACTGGCAAGAGGCTGTAGAGGGCGGTGGTTATAATGGAAATCAAAATCGTAGTCATCTTCAAAAATGATAAATCCATATTCATTAGCCAATCTTAATAATTCCAATCTTCTATCGATACGGAGCGAAACCGTTGTAGGGTAGTGATGATGAGGTGTGACATATACCATTCGCACTTTTGTCCGTTTGCATATCTTCTTTAATTCATCGACTACCAAACCATGCTCATCTACAGGAATACCGATATGCTTTGCTTTAGCATGTAAAAAGTTATGTTCAGCACGCTGCCAGCCCGGAATACCTGACACGACTATGTCCCCCGGTTTTAGGAGCGCAGTGCAGACAAGATTAATCCCCATCAATGTTCCCCGGACAGATAATATATTCTTTTGCGTAGTTCTTAAGCCTCTTGTTTCATTCAGATAACGGGAAATTGTTTCTTTGTAAATTTCGGGCCCATCAGGAAAGCCGTAGCTCCCGAATTTCCGGTATAGTCCACTTCTGGTAAGCTGGTTACGATATGCTCTGTATAACTCTTTTAGTGGGGCTAATTTGGGATCGGGATAACCGTCATCCAGGTGAAGCGCCGCAGTAGATATAAAATAGGGGTTATGTCGATACTGATTTTCATGGACGGCAAATCCCGCAACTTTTTGTGCTTTATCAACAACTTGATTTTGAAGCTTTTTTGGTTCAAGGTCAGGAATATGTAATGTGACAAAAGTGCCACGGCCTACATAGCTTTCCAACCATCCCTGCATTTGCAGATCTTCAAATGCCTTACCCACAGTAATTCTATTAATTTCCATAAGTTTAGCAATATCCCTTGTTGATGGTAATTTCTGACCCGCCGAGAGTTGTCCGTTTTTAATCAAAGTCCGAACCCCATCAGACAGCTGAAGGTAGATTGCTCTTCCATCTCGCGGATTGAGTTGGATACGGCTAAATAAATTATTTAATATTGGACTATTCATTTTGTTTGAATTGGACTATAAGTATACGCCAATTTGAGGATAAATTTGTAATGAATATATAAATAATTGTTATGTATATACCCAGTCATTTTAGATTCGAGAATGAAATAGATAAAGTTGCCTTTATGAAGCGTTATAGCTTTGGCACCATTATCACAGTGAAAGAAGGCGTTCCCATTGCAACCCAACTGCCATTTTTTATAGATGACAGTTCGGATAAACTAAAGTTAGTTTCTCATTTTGCTGTTGCCAATGAGCAGACCAGATATATAGAAAATAGACTTTCTTTAATCATATTCAGTGAGCCTCATGCCTATATTTCGCCTACCCATTATGATAAAAAGGAAAGCGTACCTACCTGGGATTACATTTCGGTACATGCCTATGGAACAGCAAAGATTATTACGGATGAAACTGCAAAGCTGATCGCATTGGAGCAGATGATACAGTTTTATGAAAAAAGTTATATGCAACAATGGCGGGACATTTCCGATAAGTTTAAGGAAGGGATGATGCGAGGTATTGTAGCGTTTGAGCTGGATGTCACCGACCTACAGGGACAAAAAAAATTGAGCCAGAATAAAACCGAAATTGAAAAACAGCGCATAGTAGATCATCTTGAAAATAGTGATGATACAGTTGAGAATGAACTAGCAGGTTTTATAAAAAATATAGAGAAATAATGAAAAGTATAAAAATTGAAAAAGTAGGGATAAGCGATATAGAACTGCTCCAAAAAATTGGACGACAGACTTTTTATGAAACATTTTCATCAGGTAATACAGAAGAAAATATGATCAAATATCTTGATGAAGGTTTTGCTAAAGAAAAATTGATTAAAGAACTTAGCGATGCAAATTCCGAATTTTATTTTGCTTTACTCGATGATGAAGTTATCGGCTACCTGAAGCTGAACTTTGGACAATCCCAGACAGAATTGAAGGACAATAAAGCACTTGAAATCGAAAGGATTTATGTGTTGCAAGCATATCACGGCAAGAAAGTGGGGCAGGTACTTTATGATATGGTGATGCAGGTTGCACAACGGGAAAATGTACACTATGTTTGGCTAGGGGTTTGGGAAGAAAATCCTAGAGCGATACGATTTTATCAAAAAAATGGCTTTGTAGCATTTGATAGGCATATTTTCAGACTAGGGGATGATGAACAGATAGATATAATGATGAAAAAAAGTTTAAAATCAGATATAACAATATAAGGATCTATCGTGAAAATATTCTTTTTGTTGGTGTTTGGTAAAGCTGTTGTGAATTCATCAGTTGACGATTGGTGAGTTGTATTTTGTAGATTATCAGCGTTTTGTAATTGGTCAGTCAGCGACTGACCAATTCGGATTCCTTTTGCCCCCACTGTTTGCCAGCATTTTTTTAACAGTAGATAATAGGTGTGGGTATGTCACATAAAACTGTCTGCAGAGCTTTAGATTTGTTATGGAAAGGCCTTTTATTTTAATTGATGCGGAGAGTTCAGCCAATAGACTTTCACCATACTTAGCCCGGTCTTCCCCATTCTGCTCGAATTCGACAATGTATAGCCCGATCAACCAGTTATGCAGAGTGAGCGATTGGTTTACTGCTTTTACAGTGGAAAGCTGTAGTTCCTGGTGTGTAGCTTGTATGCTATTAACTAGTTTGTCGAATTCCATAGTTTCTATTACCCCTTCTTTCTTTTATTACTGGCTGCCTTGGTCTCTTCTTCGGCTAGGATGATGTCTACGACTACGGTTTCGAAAAGCGCTAATGTTAAAAATTAGGTTGTCCTGTTTGCAAATTTAAAAGAATCGACTGCCCCATAAAATTAGATGTTTTTATTACCTCTTATTCCCGCTTATTACTGGCGACCATGGTTTTGCTTCATAGAGTCTAAATAGTAAGGGTACGGAGTCTACGAATCAGAGTTTTGCATCTATTGGCATGAGTGGGGAATTTCAAAAAGAGGCTGTGCAATCAGCCTCTTTCTTTTTTGATTAATTTAAAGCTTTTTCTAACATTTCTTCCAACGCCTTATGACTTAAACGCCTTCCGAGAATGGTGCCGTCCGGCGCGATCAGAAAACTATCCGGTATAGGTTGTACGCCATATAGTTCAGCTACTGGAGCTTTGCCGTTAGCGAGATCCGAAGCTTGTGGCCACGAAAGACCATCTTTAACAATAGCCTCTTTCCATTTTTTCTCGTCTTTTTTGACATCGATCGAATATTGCAATATCGTAAATCCTTTGTCTTTGAACTTTTCGTACGTCGCTTTCATATGTGGGTGCTGGGCTCTACACGGTACACACCAGTGCGCCCAGAACTCTAACAGGACATATTTTCCCTTGAAGTCGCTCAGCTTTATTGGTGCTCCCGTCGTATCGGACGAAGTAAAATCTGGAGCCATTTGACCTACAGCCACAGTTTTACTTGCAGCTAATTTATCCGCTATATATTTTCCTTGGCGAGATTGTTTCAGCTTGTCCGAAAGATTTGTATATAAGCTGTCCGTGAGACCTATTGGAAGATTATTCTGAAGAACATAAAGATAACCTAGCGTGATGTCTGAATTAGGATTATTTTTCATGAAGTCAATTTTAAAATTGTTGACTGAGTCACTTTTAGCTTTAATAAGTGCATCAATATTGTTGTACTCAGCTGTGCCTTCTTCCAGATTTCTTATCTGTTGCATCAGTGCAGATCTCCGCATATACAACGGGACTAAAAACTCTTGACTTTTCGTGTAGGCTTCATTTGTTTCTGTTCCCGATATTTTGATTTGATCGGGAAGATCTACATGTCCTGTGATTTTGATTTGTCCAGGTTCCAAATAAAAATAAGAATTTTTACGAGGGTTTATTTCGCCTAAATGTAGATGTACAAAGTACGACTTATCTATAAAGCCTTTCAACTGAAATTTATCTCCCATACTGGTGGTTGTTATAGTGTCAATTTTTGCACTATCCTCTTTGTAGACGATAATGATGACCTTGCTATTATTCAGCCCTTTTATTTCTCCATTGATTAGATAATTTAATTCCTTAGGTTTTTGCGCTTGTGACTTACTACTTGTAGATGCTAGAAGCAAGCATAATCCAATATTTAAAAGTGTTCTCATTTTTCTTATTTTACTCATTTGAAGTTTAGATGTATGTTAATACGTGTTCTGTACGATAGCACCATTACTCGATATAATCTCTGTTACAGGTATTGGACTCGCATACCGCCTCGAATTTTTGGGTAAGGAATACGTTTTGACAGATTCGTTAAAGAGTACATTTGTACCACTGTAGGGATAGAAATCTCGTGTTAAAACAACATCATCATTAGGATCCTCATTGTTATTATACCTCCGGATGTCGAACCAGCGTTGTACAAAAGGCATTTCTCTTCTTCTTTCTTCCAGTATCTTTTTTATAGCATCATCTTTAGAGGTCGCTGTCAGATTGACCCAAGTTCCAGGCTTCATACGTTTGGCTCTCAAGGTATTCAACGTATTGATTGCTCCCATATAATCAGCGGTACGCGCCTGGGATTCGGCTTTCATGAGTAACACCTCGGCTACAGTTGGGCCTGAAGGAATCCATTCTTTAAAGAAAAACACATAGCCCGGATAACTGTAAGCGGGTTTGACCATCCCTCGATCATAAGAGTAGTTCTCCACCATGTGGTATTGATAACGTAAGTCATTTGTTTTGTCATAAAGCCCCAACAGCTCTTGGCTTGGTATATACCACCAAGTACCGACACTCAACATCCGAAAATATAGAAATTCCTTCCATCCGATTATGTCGGTTTGGTCGCTTTGATTGTCGTGCGTGTAAGGGTATTTCAGGGTTACTGTTTCCGCTTGCGGCGTCCCTGCATTAATACCTACGGTTCCGTCTATGCCATAGCGCATTTCTGTATTGTAGTCTACCAGGGTACTGTAGTCCTGCAATACCGCATTCGCATGCGCAATGGTTTTTTCATATTCGTTTTTGTGCAGATAATACCGAGCGGCGAAAGCATTCACGCCTTCTTTACTTGCCCGCCAGTGTCTAGCTCTCCCGGATTGGGTTAAAGAAACAGGCGTCTTCAACGCTTCCAATAAGTCAGATTCGATGAGCTGATACACTTTTTCCAAGGATTGTCTTTCTATGGGCTCTTCGAAACTGGTACTGGTCTTTATGGGAAGACCTAATTCATTTTTATTTGCTTCCGTGTAGGGTAGGCAATAGGTGTTGGCCAATATCCAATAGCTATAGGCACGGGCGAAATGAGCATCGGCTTTAATAATCGCCTTATCCTGTTCGGTTCCACTGACATTGCCCAGATTGTTGAGCACCATATTTGCGGTGAATATTTTTTTATATTCCTCCGTCCACAGGTTATCGCGTTGATCGTTAAGGAGAAATTGGGTATCCCAGGTTGCAAATTGTATGCTAGCAATATTTGAGAGAATTGCGGGGCCACCATTATAGAGGTCGATAGTCAGTCCCCAGTCGTCCGTACCAAAGGTCTGGGCGCGATTTTCCTCTCGGTAAAAAGTAGAGTGATTATCCAGCAATGCATTCAGCTGCGCGGTGGTTTTTACCACAAGTGCGGAAGTCTTAGAAGGTGGCTCTTCTAAGAAGCGGTCACATGATGGCAGCATAAATGATACGACGACTAAAATCAATATGCTATAGCGATGTATATGTTTTTTTTTCATGATATTATTTTTTTAGAGTTCACACTTGATACCAAAAGAAATACGAGGTTGCGGTTTCAATGTGCCTAAAGGATATTCAGGGTCCTCGCCCGCGTTATTAGCCACAATGGTAAATAGATCATTCCCCTGTGCGAATACTTGGACACGCCTCATGTTAATTTTTGAACTTAAGTTTATGGGTAGGTTATAACTTAAGTTGATTTCCTGCATACGGATATGCGAAGCATCTTCAACAAGATAATTCATGTAGGGGTGGAATCGATCCCAAAAATAATATCGTGGCTCGATTTGATTCAGTGGAAGTGGTATTATATCCATAGGATCACCGTTTACGACCTCACCAATTTTTTTATTTGGTAATACACGTCCGTTGAGTACTGCTGGATAATTAAAGCCCTTTCTTTTAAACTTGTGTCCAAACTTTCCGGTAACGATGAAGGACAGATTAAAATCGTAAACTTTAAGCGAGTTGGTAAACCCAAAGGTATATGGTGCGACTTTAGTCCCCATATTCAACAAGTATGTTGTTCCATCCCCAGGAGTTGACGCCGAGAAATCGTAAAATGTACCATTTGGTCCAGCTATGGTTGGTTGATTATTTTTTACTCCTGTGTATTCGTATGTCCACAAGGTATTTGCATCTTGACCCTCTACATAAGCAATAGATCCACCCCCTGCAAGGGCTGCAGCATTATAATTCGCTACGAATAATTGGGTGATTTTGTTTCTATTATATGAAAAGTTAGCATTTCCTCTCCACACAATATCGTTGCCATTGATCCGTTGTACTGTTCCAAGCTCCACTTCGATCCCTTTGTTTGTCATGGCGGCATTGTTTAGGTTCTGACGCATAGTTCCATTCACTGCAGGGATGGATAGGGTTGCTATAAGATCTTTGCCTGACTTGTTGTAAAGATCGACTTTACCGTATAGTGCACCCTGGAATAAGCTGTAATCGATACCTATATTCCAAGTTCCTGTTTTCTCCCAGCGTAGGGTAGGGTTTCCAAAACTTGAAATAGAAGCTCTATAATCTCCGGTATACAGATTTGGTGAAGATTCAATGGCGATTAAGGGGCGAAAAGAAGTGGATCTATCGACATTGCCGTTATAGCCATATGTGGCACGTAAAGCAAGATGATCTATCCAATCCACCTGTTGCATAAAATCCTCTTTATTCACACGCCAGCTACCTCCCAGTGACCAAAAGGGCGCATAACGATATGAAGGGTCGTCTGTGATCAGATTTGAAGCATCCGTACGCATGCTTCCCGATAGCGTATACTTTGATTTATAAGTATATGCTGCATTCGCGAATAAGGAGAAATATCGATCCGTTATATACGAGAAATTATTTACATAATTAAAAGATTGGTTATAGCCGGTCCAATCGCGTACAGGTGCAGTCGGGGTACCAGGCCCATTAGGAAATATACCAACACTCAAGGTTTCTTCATTGTACCCATAAGAAGTAGGTGCACTATTGGTTTCCGAAACGAGGTGGTTTATTTCAGTTCCGGCAATAAAACTGATTTCATGGTCCCCGTTAAGCTGTCTCTCAAAATTAAGTTGATTTCTGAATACATAAGATTCAGTTCTACTTTTGTTTTGATCCAAAATACCACCCTTGGGCAGATTTAGTGTGATTCGGTCTGTAGCTCTGTCCCAACTAGTAGCGGTATTGACATTATTTCGTGCATAAAATGTTTTTTCATTATTAAAGTTTCTATTTGTTGTATTAAAAAGTTCATATTGAAACTTCGTGTCAAAAGAAAGTCCTTTGATTATTTTAAAGTTCAATCCTGTTTGTAAACGTGTATTCAGTTGTTCACTTGTATATTCTCTGTTTTCGATTTCTTGGATGGGATTGTATGACCAGTCCTTGTAAGGGAATAAGTCCGTAGGCACAAAGCGGTCGAGAATAGGGTCGTAATATCTAGAGATATTATTTAACGAACCATCTTCATTCCGAAGCATTTCATAGGGAGCGATGTTCGCTATATCTGCTAAAGGGTTTGGCGATCCATAAGGATTTACATTATAATTGACACCACTCCGGTTTACCTTGTTATAATTGACCAATCCTCCAAAATTGATTTGCAGCCATTTAAAAACATCGGCAGAGGTATTATAGTTGACTGTATATTTTTTATTGTCGGATCGTCTAAAGTTAGTTTTCGTGTCCTCAAAAAGCAGAGAGATGCGATTACTCATTTTTTCAGTCGAACCTGATAAATCCAAAGAATACTGTTGTACTGTAGGATTTGTTAGTAACTCATCACGAATCTGTTTTTTGTTGCTCAGTGTTTTGTAGGAGGATAAAAGTGCATCGCGCTCCGCCAATGTAATATAGCCTAAATTATGTTCACTCATGGCTATCATCCCCGGAGACCAAGCTTTGTATACGTCATTTGGGAACATACCACCGTTTATCAGTGCTCCCCAGTTACCAAAAGATTTCATCTCATAGTCGATCGTTTCGGATGAAGAGGCTAACGGATTCACATAATCCAGATCTAATTTTTTAGAGACCCGGGTGAAAGCGGAGAAGTTCACAGCTAATGGCATACCTTTCTTTCCTTTTTTCGTGACCACGACGATTACACCATTCGCAGATTTAGCACCCCATATGGAAGCTGCTGCTGCGTCCTTTAGGACGGTCACACTCTCCACATCATTGGGGTTAATCGTGCTAAAATCGCCTTGTATCGGAAATCCATCCACAACGACCAGAGGTGCTGCATTTTGATTACGGATCCCAAAAGGATCGCGGATATTCAATGCCGTCTGTCCCCGGATTTCAAATCTAGGATTGCCATCAGCATCCAGTGTAGCTTGCATCCCTGCCGTAGTACCGATAAGGCGTTGCGCAATGCTTGTCGAGGGTTTTTCCAGTTGTTCCTGGCTTATGGTGTTGAAAGACCCCGTGGCTCTTTCTTTGGATATCGTTTGATA
Source organism: Sphingobacterium paucimobilis HER1398 (assembly GCF_000416985.1). Lineage (GTDB taxonomy): Bacteria > Bacteroidota > Bacteroidia > Sphingobacteriales > Sphingobacteriaceae > Sphingobacterium > Sphingobacterium paucimobilis. Next base: position 375,202 of record NZ_ATDL01000015.1, on the reverse strand, counting down.
GCCGGTATTGACCACGGACACTTCTTCCAGTTCGGAGGTAATAGGTTCCATTTTTATAGACAGTGTATGTGCCTTACCTACGGTTATTTCTCTCTTTTTATACCCTAGAAAAGAAAGCTGCAAGACGACTCCTTCGTCAATGCCAGTTAGTACAAATTCTCCTGTCGTACTGGTCTGTGCTGCGACATTCGAATTTTTGACACGTATGGTTACCCCTACTAGAGGAGTTCCCTTTTCATCCGTTACGATTCCCCTTATATCCACAGCGGCAATAGCTGATGCATTTTTAGGAATCTCATCTTTTTTACGTATCAGGACCGTCTTATCATTTATGGCATAGAATAAAGGTTGGTTCTTAAGGCAGGTCTCCAAGACATTCGTGATACTGGCATTTTTAAAATCGACATCAATTAGTTTAAGGTGATTGATATCTTTATCGAGGTAAATAAAATCGTAGCCACTTTGTGCACTTATTTTATCCAATACCTGTTGGAGTGATATATTCTTCCCCTTTATGGTAATCTGGGCATTAGTGACAGCACTTACCTGCACCAGAGAAAAAAACATTATGAATGTGGTTAACTTCATAATCAGTAGTGTTTTTTGGAGTATTCCTACACGGACGTGCACTCCAGATGTTTCATTAATTTTCATTAATTTTGAATTGTTTGGTTAGTTGAGTATTAGTTCTCGTAATGAATTGTAATGATTGGCCAAACAGTTAAGCGGGGGTAGGTCGAAGTACTCCCGTTTTTTTTCAGCCATTTAGATGGAATATATTATGGCATGACGATAATCCTCCTTCCTTCAATTTTAAATTTGGCGGCCTTCGTAAAGGATATTTTTTCTAGAATTTTAGAGATATCATCCTTACGGCGCATAGAACCGGTAAAAACCTTGTCACTGAAGTCGCCATTATAGACAACTTCTACATCGTACCATCTAGATAGTTTTAACATAATGCTTTCCAGGCTTTCACTTTTGAAAATAAACTTGCCATTTTTCCAGGCGATTGTTCTTTCTGCATCCACATTCAGAATGTGGATGTTGTTGCCTTGGAGCATAGCCTGTTGGTCCGGTTTTAAAAGGGTATTGTTAACTTTTACAGCCCCTTCTAGTAGCGTAGTACGGCTCACTGTTTCCTCACTATAGCTGTTTACGTTAAAGTGGGTCCCCAGTACCTCTATGGTTTGATTTTTACTCTCCACGACAAAAGGTTTTCTTGGATCCTTTGCTACCTCAAAGTAGGCTTCTCCGTCCAGTTTAACAAGACGTGTTTTTGATGCGCCCATATGCGTAGAATAGGTTAGGCTTGTGGCAGCATTTAGCCAGACCTTAGTCCCATCGGATAGGGTGATCTGGTAGGTTCCTCCCTTCGGAGTTGCAATAGTTTGTGTCAGGGTGGTCGAAGATCCCGCAGGTAGACCAAGCGAAGTACCATCATTATAGGTCAACTGTTCATCATCGATCACGATACCGCTTTGATTTTCGCTCAATAGTATTTGCTCGCCATTCGCTAATGTTATTGTTGCTTTATTTCCACCTGCTACTATTTCGTGTTTTTGGAGCGATTCATGTTCCGGTTTTAAACTTGATCCATTGTGATTATACAGCTGTACCCCCCAAATAACCAGGATTATCGCAGCAGCTGCCGCACCCCATTTCCATAATTTGATGGACAAAATCTTATTTCTACGGCGGGGGATAGATTGGGCATATACTGGATCCTTAACGATACCTTGGAAAATATCCGCGCTCTTGGAGTGGGAGAGAGGATAGTTATCAAGACTTTTCCAATCTTTATCCATAAACAATTCCACATCGTCCAACGTATCATATTCGTTCAGATACGACAAAAGTTTATCATATTCCGCTTTACTAATTTTTCCGTTAGCATACTTTTCCAGTAGTTGCTGGATGATATAGTTTTCCTCATTCATGTCTTAGATGGCTTCAATATGGTGCTACTAATTGATAATACACCGGAAAGCAGACAAGGGAGTAGTTGGTATGAAGAAAAAACTAAAATTTGTTGAATAGCATAAAAATTACCGCGAGCTGAAAGTAACTGTCGAATTGAAGTCGGAGCGATTTAAGGGCTTCGGCACTGTGTTTTTTTACGGTTTCTTTGGATATGTTAAGTTTTTCGGCAATTTCTTGTTGACTTAATCCCTCATATCTACTCATTTTAAAAACGAGTTGCTGTTGTTTGGTCAATTTTTGGACAGCTTGATCCGTAAATTTTTGCAGTTCTACAAGATTTAGAAATTCTTCCGTACTGTTACTTTGGTCCAGGTAATTTATCCAGAGTTCCTCCGCTGCAGCGCTGAATCGAGAAGCTTCTCGAATACGGTTGAGACACAGTCTCTTACAAATGGTGTAAAGTAGACCTTCCAGAGATTGATTGGGGTCTAGTTTGTGACGCGTAGTCCAAAGCTTGATTAGCGTGTCATGGACGGCTTCTTCAGATTGTTCCGCATTGTGTAGGTAACGGATACAAAAGTGATAAAGTTTTTTATGCCATTTTTCGAAGATATGTCGAAAAGCAGCTTGGTCATCCTGACTTAACAGAATAGCAAGCTCCTTGTCCGAATATTCGATATAAGAATTCATAAATATAATTATCGCACTTCTAAATAGGCAATCCTGGTCAGCCCGAATTACAAAGGTAAGCCAAGATAGTTATATTTTTAAATTTATACGTGATGTGAAGCGTTTATTACTTATGCGACTGTTTTTTTGTAGATTTCCCTTTCATTTCTTTCGAGATACGATATAATACAATTTGTAAAGCCTCTATTCTGTTCACGAGCAAGGTGTATTGTGAGGTGCCATCCGTTTTTTTTTGTAAAGATTTTTCACATTTATGGAGTAACGATTCGAGTGCTGCGCGCGCTTTGATTAGTTTGTCTTCGGGGTATTCTCTCATACATTATATTTACAGGTCTAAATATAATGCAATGAAAAGTGCTGTTGCTTACCTCTTTTTTAAAATGTTGATATAGCTCAATTTCATTTTAAAGTATCTCCGTGCTTCACAAATTATATAAAACTAGAAATGCGAAGTCCAGTATAGACTTCGCATTTGAATGACTAAAAAAAGTAAACGATTATTTTCCGCATTTTACGTTTTTCAAGTCAATTACATAACGGATCATTTCAGTTCTCCCTTTTTATAAAGAGCAATTTTATCTTTATACTCTTGTACAGTGTAATCCATTACCGTGCCTACCATAGTACCTTCTTTGAGTGCTTTTTCAGCGATCTCCAATGCTTTTTTCTGATTGATAATAGCGTTTTCAAAATTACCACCTTTGGCATAGCAGGTAGCAATGGCATCAGCTACAAGAGGATTGGTTATTTTATCTTTTTCAGGAAAGTTGTCTGCTAACCAAATGTATGTTTCATTAGATAGTCCGTCTACTTTGTAGATTTCAGCCAATAAAAGTGAGGAGATTGATGGATCGGTAACTAAAGCTTCTTTAGCAAAATCTACAGCTTGTCTCTCGTCAATTTCTGTTAGAAGAGTTTTGAATTTGGTAATATCCATCATCTTTTTATATTCAGGCTTTTCTGTAGTTAATTTATCCATTAGAGCAAAGGCTTTTTTATGATCTTTTGCCAATAGAGCTTCTTGTATTGGATTAAATAAGGCCATCCTTGCTTCCATATATTCTCGTTCTTTTTGAGCATTTTTATCAGCTTCCGCTTTAAATGCTTTTTCGTCAAAGCTACCGTCAAGTACTTTTGGTAGGATTGTGTCTAATCCATTTGGATGTCCTAACCAAACTATGCGGTTATCTTTTATAATGAAGCTTGCCGGTATACCATTCTGTCCAGCTGCTTTTAGCCAATTATTGCCCATATGCTGCTCGCCATTATCGACGAATACAGTATAGCCCATATTCGTGTCGTTGCCTCTAACAAATTTCTCTACGTTAGGCACGACCGTTTCATAGCTTTCTCCCTTAGAAATCTTCTCCCATACGTTTACTCCTACAAATGTGACTTTTCCTTTATACTGTTTCTGAAGCTCGGTTAAATGGGGCATAGCTTGCTTACAGGGGCCACACCATGTTGCCCAGAACTCCATAACATAGATCTGCTGGGGATCAAAGGTATTAAATTGAGGACCTTTTAACCACTTTGAAAAGCGGATTTCAGGGGCGATATCACCGACACCTAGTTTACCATTTTTTTGGCCAAAAGTGGTATTTAAAAATAGTGTGCAGATTGACACTATTAAAAGCATTATTTTATTTGTCATTTTTTTTGTTTTAATAATTCTGGGTAAGTGTTTCATTAAATTGAGTCGCGCTCTGCGGGAATGGTAAAATCCATAATGGGGAATTGGGAGATAATGTATACGTCTTTCCATTAATTGTCCTTCGAATAGTTTCAGCATATGTACCTTCACTGTTCCATCTTTTTATGTTGACAAAATTTCTCCAGGTGAATAGGAACTCAATCCTGGATACCTTTTTTAGATGAGCCATAGCTTGTACTTCGTCACTTGCAGAGAGGTGTACATAGACTGCGGGATTAATGCGTCGTACGCGGATTTTTTCAATTTCTGCCATACCCTCAGCTATCTTATTTGTCCTTATCAAACACTCAGATTTCATCATAACTAGATCTGAAACAGTCAATCCCGCACTGTTAGACTCATATAGCTGAGCTATCCAAGCAGGAATATTTTGGAGACCTACGTATAGAAATCCGAACTGATAATTGTAAACGTTAGTTCTATCTTTAATAATATTTCCAGGCTCGTAATAGTCACTGAGAATTTCATAGGTGGGTGTAAGTATTGAAGGGTCAAAGGCATTCGAAAAGGCATAAAATAGGTTGTCTGGAGCTTTTAAGCCAGAGCGGGTTAAAGTTCTTTTCTCTAGTACAGGCTCAGCTAATAAGGGTCTATGATCTTCTAAAGTACTATTATACTTTAGTGCTTCATTCGTGGCTATGAGCGCTTCACTGTAGTTGCGCATAGATAGCAGTATTTTGGCCTTCACCGCATAAGCAAATCCTTTACCTACTCGCATACTGTTCTTGGGATGATCAGGCAACGTATTTAGTGCCAAGGCAGTCTCTACATCTTCCAAAAGATTATCATATACCTCCTTTACGGTATTTTTAGTATTAACCTCTTCAAAGTTTATGTCTTTGACATAAGGGATGCCACCATCCGTGGCTGCAGTACTTGGATCATAGGCCTTAGCATACATATTGACCAAAAGGAAGTGCATGAATGCCCTTAACACATAAGCTTCAGCTTTCAGTTGGGCTAATAATTTTTGATCACCTTTTGCACTATTTGCATTAGTCAATACAATATTAGCGACCATGGCGATGTTTTTGTAAAGACCATCATAACGGCCATCGGTAGGGGTTAGCGCTGCCCGATCAGCAGTTTCATCATAGGTGAGCAATACCTTGTCCATAGTAACCACATTCGATGATATAACATTTGGAACATTGTATGCCAGAAGATACATATCATTTGCTATCAGTGAAAGACGATTCATATTAAAAGTACTTCCAGAATACTGCACGTTGAGCAATTGGTCAAGATCCTCTACTCGATCCAATAGGTTCTGTCCCTTTGGTACAAAGTCCGTATATTTTGCACAACTGATAACTGTGCTTAGTAGCAGTATGCTACATAAAATATATATATATAATCTTGTTTTCATTTTTTTAAAAATTAGCGTTAAGACCAAATACAAACGAAGTCGGAATAGGTGCGCTACCTGTTTCCGGATCTATATGTACGTCGTTCTGTTTTATCCATATTGATTTTGGATTATTAAGTTGGAGACGTATCCTTAAGTTATTAGCTCTTACTTTCGAACTTATCTGTTGTGGTACGGTATAACCAAATACAATATTTCTGATTTTGATAAAATCGGCCTTACGAACCAGATTGTCCGAATAATAGTATTGGTTAGTAGGAGGGATTTGATAAAATTCGCCACTTCCTGGTACATCTGTATCTTTATTAGTAGGCGACCAACTTTCCAATAGATAGGATGGCAACGAACCGTAGTTAGGCATTTGGTAGGGTAGTGGTACAGGTCTAGCTCTAAAATGATGCCCTCCATAATATATCGCATATATACCAATATCAAAGCCTTTGTATGAAAAATCGTTGTTAAAGCCGATATTGACTTTAGGGTCTTCACTACCCGAGTATACGATAGCTTCAGCCTCTGTAGGCCCGAGGGTTGTTTTTGTAGGAATACCAGCTGTATTAAACCACTGGGCCATACCCATATCATCCAATCCTGCAAAGCGGAAAGAAAATATTGAGTTTACCGGATATCCAACTTTGTAAGAACCTCCTCCAGCCAATGTAATTGGATTTCTGGTCAATTCATCCACTTCGGTAACTTTGTTTTTATTCCACGCACCGGTGAGCTGAGACGTCCATCTAAATAAACTTTCTGATCTCATCCAATCATAACTAAGACTGAATTCGAGCCCTTTGTTTACCATGCTTGCATTGTTAATAATCATTGAATTGAAACCTTCTGAGGGATCCATTCTTTTTACAGCAAATAGATCTGTTCCTTTCCGATGGTACCAGTCTAGTGTCCCTTTTAGACGGTTGTCAAATGTTGAAAAATCAACACCTACATTTGTTGTTGCCGTTTTTTCCCAGCGCAATTGATCATTAGGTGGGTTTGATACTGTAGCGTTCGGAAGTTGTGTCAGATTATTCGTTCCCGAAGTGGCGGCTAAGCGCGCTGTTACATTTTTAATATTCCCTGTTAAACCGTAAGATGTTCTAAGCTTTAAATAGTTAATCCAAGTGTGTGCCTTTATAAAATCTTCATTGGATACGACCCAAGAAGCCCCCATCGACCAAAGAGGTTTTCCTCGATAACGCTCGTCTCCACCAAAAAGGTCTGCATAATCCTTGCGCAGAGATCCAAATAGATTATATTTCTGTTTGAAGCTATAGGTGAGATTAGCATAACCTGAGGCAAATCGATGCATTTCGTCCCGCTCTAATCCCATAGTAGATAGTTCTTCAAAGAAATGGTATTGTCTGGTTGGGTAGTTCATATTCCAGAATGTCCCCATGTTTCTATTGAAAAGGTCATTAAAGTTCACATTGTTTGTAAACTGAGTCTGAAGCTGGTCATCATATCCCAACAAAATTCCATGTTGGCCATAATTACGAGTCTGGCGTATCTCAAAACCTGCTAAAGCTATAATCCGGTGATCCTCTAGGCTACGATCATAATTAGCTTGCATACGAGCGGTGTAGTTAGGACTTCTTAGCGATGAGGTATTCAGTTTACCTCCTTTAGGCAGCATTGCACCATAGGTTCCGTCGGTTTTAGTGTATACATTCTGTAGCCAGCGCATTGTATAACTTTCCGCTTCCGAATAGCCCGACATATCCGTTCGAATATCTTCATACTGAAACATAGGACTCAATATAAGTCCTTGTATAGGTCTGATATCCATGTTTACATAGTAACGAGTATGAAGGGAAGAGGTGTTCTTAAAGTCACGTTCCAGTTCATCTAGATGATTAAATTCTGCCGAATACAGTCCCGGAATAGTCTCAAATATATTGTTGTATGCGTTAAATCTATTTGTAGTGTAATATTCCCGGCTACCATCATCGTTTAATAATCTATAGTATGACGGAACATTAAATGGAGTAGTTGCAAATTGGTTATTATGTGTTTTGTTTTTACCAATTACGCTATTTACTCCATAATTGATATCAAGCCATTTATCAGGTGTATACGTACCTTTATAATGAAGATTGATCCGCTTATCAAAAGCATTGATAATGCCTTGATTATTTGAAGTATAGTTGATGACTAAATTATTTTGTGTTCGTCCACTGTTGGTACGCAAAGCCAGGTTATACTGTTGCCCAATTCCAGTTAATAAAGCATGCTCCCGGTATTCTTTAGCAAAATCATTTTGTCTGTAGCTGTCTAAAATAGCGTCCAACTGTGTTTGTGAAATTTCATTTTTGGTGAACTGGTAATAACTATACCGTATAGGCGATATAGGATTACCTGTGTTTATATCGCTTTCCAATTGATTTATGGGATTGACAACAGAGCCGTTACCTCCCGAAAACCACCACTTATAATAGTTGCTTTCCCATTCTACTTGTTGACTGGGGGTCATATAATTATTGTAGCTATAATCAGGTCTTTGCGTTAAAGTCAGGTTTGCGGCAGCTTCCACAACGGTTTTCCCTTTTTCCTGAGCATTTTTAGTTGTGACTACAATGACCCCATTAGAAGCTCGGGCACCATAGATCGCAGCGGCCGCTGCATCCTTCAGTACGCTTATGCTCTCCACATCGTAAGGATTCAGGTCGCTGATAGATCCTTCAATAGGAAGTCCATCGACAACGATCAATATATTTGCATTTGCATCTAGTGTGCTTACACCCCGTATGCTGGCTTTGCCCTGATATTGCACCAAGCCAGGTACCACTCCTTCAAGATTTTCCATGATATTTACGGCGTTTCTTTTGCTAAGTTCTTTGCTACCTATAGTGGTCACCGATCCTGTTACGTTTTCTCTGCTTATTTTCTGATAGCCTGTGTTTACAATGGTGATTTCCTCCAGGTTTTCCGTCAGTGGCTTCATGTGTATTATCAAATACTCCTTCTGCGCCAGTTGGCCGCTTGTGACAGCAGTTTCATTTATTTTATATCCAACATAAGTTATTTCCAGAATATCACCGATTTCCAGTCTTTCAAAGCGAAAAAAACCTTTATTATCTGTAACGGATGCTAGAGTGCTCCCTTTCACCTTTACAGTAGCACCGATAAGAGGAGTTCCTTTTTCATCGATTACCAGCCCCGCCAGTCCTTGCTGGACAGGGTTATTGGAAGATGGTACGATTGCACTGGATTTCCCTTTTGTAATGACTACCGATTTTTCTTTGATGGTATATTGTAAATTATGTTCTTTGGATAATCGTTCAAGTGCTTGTTCTAGACTTACGCTTTTTAAACTAAGGTCTATTTTTTTGTCTCCTTGTAACACTTCTTTATCCAATAGAAAATCGTAGCCTGTTTGCTGCCGCAGTTTTTTAACAACAGTTTCCAGGGTAGCATTCCTTTCGGTAATATTGACGTTCTGGCCATAAGAGCTTGCATAACTGTGTACGAACAGTGTGGTTAAGAATAAGAATATTAACTTCATAATTAATAACATTTTTGGTGGTCGTGACATATACCGCCATAGGTGCATCAAAGCATTTTTTTCCATACTTTTGTTTTTGGGTTTAATGATTAGTGTTTTTTTAGATTGTTTAGCCGAACATGTGAATAATCTGTTAGCTTACGTTGACCCCGATTGGCCGTAAAGTGGTAGCACACTTTACGGTTTTTTTGCTATCCGACCATTCTTGAAATAAGTTTAATTATTCATATTATTCTTGTTTATTAATGAGGCAATACGGTTACTTTTCGTCCTTGAATTTCAAATCTTATTTTGTTCGTGCGTTCCAGTTGACTTAGAATTGAGATAAGATCATTTGATCTCGATACATATCCCCATAAACTTAATTCTTTGGGAACATCAGCTCGATAATCCACCTTTACATCATACCAGCGACTTAAGGTTTCCATTACATCAACCAGGTTGCCGTCAAATTTGAAGAAACCATTCTTCCACGCAAGCACAGCTTCTAAATCTTCCTCGTGTATACTTAAACGTCCTGTTTTGCTTACAGCCTGTTGACCTGGTGAAAGTATGGATGACTCGCCGTTGGAGAGTACTTTTACACGACCTTCAATGAGGGTAGTTTTGACCACAGCTTCTCCACTTTTATACGCTTCAATATTAAAATGAGTTCCAAGTACTTCTACTTTTTGTGAAGCAGTCTCTACCACAAATGGGATTTTTGATTTTGCGATCTCAAAGTATCCCTCTCCTTCAAGAGAAACCTTGCGGATACGACCTTGCCCTATAGTAGAAGAGAATGATATAGACGATGCAGAATTCAGCCAGATTTTAGATCCGTCAGGTAGTACCAATTGATAAGTCTCGCCTTTTGCCGTGGACAATGTATTTATTGTATTAGCACTTTCGCGACTAGATTTTTCGAAGCGATAGACTAAAGACCCCTCTGCCGATTTTGAGACAATAACACCGGACTCTGTTGTAAGCTGACCTATATTCGCTTCACTTAAATCAATTCTAGAACCATCTGACAATGTGAGTGTGGCGCCTGATTTTCCTGGATTTATGGGGGTTCCGCTATAGTTTTGTACAGAATAAATTTTGGATGATGTACGGTATAGGTATATTCCAGCAAAAGTCAGTGTAAGGATAAGAGCAGCCGCGTAAGGCAACCACTTAAATCTAGAAGTACCTGATCGCAGTGATTTACTTTCTAAAGCCTCCCATATTTCCGATTTAATGCGTGCATAGTCTTCTGTTCCATAGTCTTCAGATGCAACGATAGTCCGGTAGGCATACCAATCCTCGATGATACGGTTTTCCTTCTCAGAAGATTTTCCCGAGAGATACTTTTTTAAAAGCTTCTTTCCTATTTTCCTTTTCATTGTATCTTTTGACTGGTTAGTATTCACCTAGATAGTTATAATACAAATGAGAAGAAGGTTGGGAGTAGATGAAAATTAAAAAAAAATGTTTTTTTCTTAACGATAACTTAATAGTATTGTTTTTGAGGTTGTTAATGCCCTCTCAAAAAAACTAAAAGTAATAGTCCGTAAGAACTATACATAGAAAGTCGTTGCTTAAGTATTTTTAGCGCATTTTGTACCTGCTTTTTAACAGTAGTCTCACTGATGCCCAGCTTTTGAGCTATTTCGCGATGGGACAGATCTTCAATCCTGCTCAGTTGAAATACTTCTCGCATCTTAGTTGGAAGTTTATCTATCTCATTCGTAACCAGTCTTAAAAGTTCCTTTTCATCTAGTTTTTCGAGGGTTTCGTTGGCTACGATCTCACTGAATTTACCAATTTCCGATAGATAGTCACTTTTCGTTTTACCTTTTTGTATAAGATTGAGGACACGACTTCGAGAAGCAATATATAAATAACCTGAAAGATTTTGATTCTCATCCAGATTATCCGATCTTTCCCAGATAAAAGTAAACAGATCTTGGATCACGTCCTTGGAGGCATCTTCATCCCGTAATATCTGATTTACTTTATAGTACAGTACTATGGCATAGCGCTCATAAATTTCAGCAAATGCAAGTCTGTCCTCTTTTTTAAGAAGAATTACAAGTTGTTGATCTGAAAGTTGTTTGTAGCTATTCATTAAGTTAAATATGTCAGCCGATAAAATTAGGAAAAATTTATTGTCAACGGGTTCAGTTTATTATTTATAACTGAACTCGTTTTAAATATTTTACCCCTTCTTCCGTTTATTACTAGCTGCTTTGGTTTTGCTTCGCAGAACCCTATAAGAGATAAGTAACCATCATGTGCATACCGCATGATAGCTCTATATCCGTAGTCTTTGACGAATTCCATGCCTAACTTGTCGAACACGTGGATAGAAGCGGTATTCTCTACGCGAGCCCTGCCTCCGATCTGTTTCATGCCTATTCTAGCGAAGCCATCTGCGATAATAGCTTTTGCACTTTCTGTAGCGTAGCCTTTTCCCCAATTTCTTTTATAGAAGCGGTAACCGATGTCATATTCATCCTCTTCCGGATGATATATCAATCCGCACCACCGTAAGATTTCCCCTGTCGCTTTTAATACCACAATCATGCGGCCTATTTAGTATCTATCTAGATAGTACAATCGCTTTTATACATTCCTCCCGTATATTCCATAGCTCATCGAGCGAGTAGGGGATTTTGTTCTCTTCAATCCAATTGTCCATAAAATCCTTGTGGTACTTGACCTTAAAGTCGGTAATCTGATCGGGTTGGATTTCGAGCTCTTGAATTATGTCAAGTTCAAATTTGGTCTCATTAATGCCGATACCCGTATAGTCTAAAATATAATTATAAGCCCGAAGGTAATTATGAGCTTCCGGGATGTACTTGAGCTTATATTTTTTAAGAATGTCTTTTATGGCTGGTGTATTCTTAGCATTCATAGCGAATATACCAAGCATCAATTGAAGTTCTTCATTGCCATTTTCATCCGCTAGACGTTTCAATAACGCGTGCTTGGTACTGCAGGTGCCGCACTGCTCATCGAAAACGCATAGTACATTATCTTTATCAACGTTACGTCTATAATCTAGATTGGAAACCCATTCAGCTGCTTTTTTAAATGAATCTATGTTCTGATTTTTAAAGCATTGGGATATTGGTTTGTCTGATAAATCTAAACTAAAATCTAACTGTTTATAAAACACCAATCTGCCTTGAAGATTTTTACGATCATTATGTAGGATTTTCTTTTTTCGTCCATCACAAAACTCAATTAAAACTTTAATCAAATTTGCAGGATGTTGACTGGCACCAAATCTTTCTTGGAATTTATTATATACTTCTAAAGCTGTCCGCGCTGAGTTGAAATAATTTATAACTAATAATTCGTTTAAGAAATCTCTTACGGCATCTGTACTGATTAATGATGACTCTGCTACTAGGGATTCAAATTGATGCTCCTCTTCGAAATTTAATAATGGTTCTAGTGTATCATTATTAGTCTTTAAATAGATTTGATATGAAACTTTTCTGCCAATTTTCGTTGGAGTAACGGAAAGTAACAAATCGTCTGCCGAGATGTTGTTTTTCAAGGCTAATTCGTCGAATGGAATATCCCAAATTAGAAAAACATAGTTCAAATCTGATAGTGAGTACTTTGAAGATTTAAGCGGATTTTCAATATTTCTTACCAATTGACCGTCGTCTTTGCCGATAAAGAAACTAAGTTCAAACCATGACCATCTTTTATTTTTACGTAAGTTTTGTATTGCGTAAGTTAACGCAAAATCGATAGCACTTATTGTAACGGGAGATGGTTTGCCTTGTCGTTTCATTAAAAAATGATTATCACTTCAAATTTAGGCTTTCTAGGGTAGCTTTCCTAAATAGTACGGCGGTCTCTTGCTTTTCAAATTTACCTTGTTTAACAGCATATTCCAATGCACTGGAAAAATGGCTAGTCTCCCAACTTTGCATATAGCAACTGTTAGCGTAATCGCAAAACTCCCTTACTGTATGCCAATTCTCTATAAATTTATCTTTTGCTTCAGATAATAGTATAAGTGCACCACTAGCTTTTAGTCTATTAGGAATAAATACAATATTCTTTTCTACTAAAATGTCATTTAAAGCTTTATCAGGTAAATAATCTGTAAAGTGGTAATTTCTTCTAGCTCCAAGCATAAAAAGCTCTTCATCAGTTTTCTGGGAAGCAATGTGATTAAATAAACTAGCAAACTGTTGTAAGTGGCGAACGTTATAAGTTGTAGTGTTTTTGTTGCTTTCGGCTACACCGACAAAGTTACTTTCCTCATTATCGTTGATAGTCCTAGCAAGTTCTTTTTGTGTTATGGACAACGCCAACCTATCTTCTTTTACAGCGTTAATAGCATAATTTTCGATTTCAAATATTTGGTACTTTGACATACTTCTAAGTACCTTTTTTTGTGAGTGATGAAAAACTAAGTAAATAATTTGTATTGATTTATTTTATTGTTTATCTTTGATTTATAAATCAATATTGTTTTGATTTAGGCATTAGACGAAAGAGTCTCGACTGCGAATTCCGACATTTCAGTAGAACGAGACGATAGGTTTTTAATGCCCACATCGAGATTTTGTATATCTTTGATATGCGCAATAGCGTGTGGGCCCTATCGTTAACCGTTTCTACGCCGTCGGAAGCTAGCAGTACGGTTGATAGGAGCCCACTTTTTTCTATCCTCTAACGGGACTCATAACATAAACAAGTTATGAGAAAACAAAGAACAAAAAACATTATTAGAGCACCGGAATAGTCCAGGTAATCTTGGTCATTTAGCATGACTTTCTATTCTTGTGATGTGCATCATATACCGATTATAAAGACTTAAATTAACCTTAAGCACATCCCTGATATTCAATTAATTTTTTATTTGAAACAGTGTGACCTGATCGAGGATTGGGTACGTGTAGGTTGTTGATAAAAGAAAAAGCTCTGACCCGCCCTCATTAGGTCACACCTAATGAACCTTAAAATGACAAATTTTAATAGGGGTGGGAGAGGACTGCCTAAAGTGCAGAGCTGCGCCTACGTAAAAAAGCATATTGCTGACAGCCTATGGCCTAAAGCATTTTTAACAATATTCTGTGTGTTGTTTAGTTGGTCTTTGGTTTCTCCTGCCTACGGGCAGGGGGCCAAAGGCCTAACTCAGACCGTACTGAGAGGTGTGGTTTCATCTCTTCAAGATGGTAAGCCTATTGAAGGGGCTTCGGTCGCAGTAGATAAGAGGCATACGCGTACGGATAAGGAGGGAAGGTTTGCCATCAGCGTGGATAAGCCTACAGGGATATTAACTATAAAACATATCGGATACGCAGCGCAACGGGTTGCCTATGAGAATACGTCTACTACATTAAATATCACCCTACACACTGGTGAAAAACAGATCGAAGAAGTGGAAGTGGTATCTACCGGATACCAGAAGATACCTAGGGAAAGAGCTACGGGGAGCTTTGAGTTTATCGACTCGGCCTTATTTAACAGGAAGGTGTCTACGGATTTCCTGAGTAGGCTAGAGGATGTGGTGCCGGGATTGTCGTTTAATAAATCCAATCCAAATAGCAGGGGTGATCTGTTAAGCGCGAATGTACGTGGTCTCAGTACGTTATCTTCAGAACGATGGCCTTTGATCGTGATTGATGGGGTGCCCTATGAAAGCAAGCTGAATGACTATGGCTACGCGACATTTAATAATATCAATCCCAACGATATCGAAAATATAAGTATTCTCAAAGATGCCGCCGCAGCTTCCATTTGGGGCGCCCGGGCAGGAAATGGAGTAATCGTCATTACGACAAAGCGAGCCAGGTTCAACGAAAAAGCGAACATCAGTGTCAACACTAATCTCAGTGTAAAAGACAAACCAGACTTGTATTATTTGCCAAGTATGCGCACCACGGATTACATTGACGTCATGCGTGAACTGTTCAATAAAGGAAGATTTGATGCAGATCTAAAGGAATGGACCAGTAATCCCGAGCCCATTATCAAATTAATGGACCAGCAGAGAAAGAGTCTAATGACGGAAGATCAACTAAATGCTGAACTGGATAAGCTTCGTAGGACAGATATGCGTGATGATTTTTTGAAGTATATCTATCGTAATCCGGTCAATCAGCAATACAATGTACGCCTAAATGCTGGCGGAGCAAATGTGAATACCTCTGTCGCACTAGGTTATGATAAAAATTTAGGTGAGCTTGTCACGGAAAGGTACAATCGTTGGAATCTCCAATCCAATACACAGATTAAAGCGACCAAAAGCCTATCGTTTCAGATGGGGTTGACATATACCGAATCCGATAGAGTGCAGAGCTTGCAGTCGTCTGCTTACAATGGCCTGGCAAAGGGGGTATCCAATTGGCCTTATATGCAGCTTGCTGACGAAAATGGCAATCCACTTGTTGTGGACATCGTCGCTTTCAGCCAGGATTTTCGCGATACTGTAGCAGGCGGTCGTTTATTATCCTATGATTACATCCCCTTAGAAGATATTTATCAGACTAGACAGACACAACGTAACCGGGATATGATGGCAAATATTTCTGCATCATATAGACTCCCTTTGGGTCTGACTATTACAGGACTCTATGCTTATCAACGCAACTTTAACCCAACGGAAGATTGGTATGGGGTTGGTAGTTTTGTGCAACGTCGCAGATTGAATGAATTTGCCAGCTGGGATGCCAAGCAGGTGTATTGGAACCTACCTCTAGGAGATTATTATGGCGAGCGTCTTTGGAACAGCACCATGCATCAGGGGCGCATTACATCGGAGTTACAGCGAAGTTGGCAGCATCATGACCTAAGTCTATTTGCAGGTTTCGACATTCGCAGCTTAGATAAGGACTATCGTATCATACAGTACAATGGTTTTGATCCAGAGACAGGTTCATTTCAATCTATGGCCCATGGTAAAGTCGTGCCGGTATTAAATGGCTTGTTCGGTACAGATAAGCTTCCGGACAACAATTTTTATCAGGCGTTGAGTAATAGGTTTATTTCGTATTATGCCAACGGAGCATATACGTATAACGACCGGTATATCCTCAGTGCTTCTGCCCGCAAGGATGCTTCCAATTTATTCGGGGTCAAGACCAACGATAAAGGCCAGCCTTTCTGGTCGGTGGGAGGAGCCTGGGTATTATCGCGAGAGCCTTTTATGGGGAATGAGATCTTTTCATTATTAAAATTACGTGCTACCTATGGATATAATGGTAACGTAAATTCCGAAGTGTCCTCCTTTCCGATCATTTCTATTTCTGCGCGACCGCAGACAATCACTGGGGAGAATTACGCCGAAATGAGTACGCCTCCGAACCCCAATTTACGTTGGGAAAGGGTAGGTAACCTTAATTTCGGTCTTGATTTTGTAATCAAAAATAATATTCTAAGCGGTTCTATCGAATACTATCAAAAAAAGCCAAAGGATCTGATTGCTGCTGGTCAGGTCGATCCGACTTCAGGTTTTCTTTCGATGCGTGTCAATACCGCCAATCTGGATACCCGGGGATGGGAGATTTCTTTGAACGGCAAGCCGTTGTCCACGAAGCATTGGGAATGGAATTCTAATCTGGTATTTGCTTACGCGCGGACAATGGTCACTAAGGCATTTCTAGCCTCGGATATCGCACGTATCAATGTCGGAAAGCCCCTGTCTGTGCAGACTACGCCTATAGAAGGTATGAACTTATACAGTCTGCTTACCTATAAATGGGCTGGGTTGGATCCCGAAGATGGCATGCCCCGTGGCTACCTGAACGGGGAGGTTTCCAGAAATTATTCGGCAATAACGGGAGCGAAGACAGAAACTCTGGAAAATAATGGCTCACAGATACCGGTATATTTTGGTTCTTGGCGCAATTCTTTTCGCTACAAGACCTTAGAGCTGTCCTGTAACATCTCCTACCAGTTGGGACACAAGTTTATCAGAACATCTTTTGTGAATTCAGAGTTTCTGGATCAAAGGTTCGGCCATATGGACTATCAGACACGTTGGCAGAAGCCTGGCGATGAGTTATGGACCGATGTGCAGGCATTTACATATCCTAATAATAATACGGCAAGTGATTTCGGTAGAAGTATATCATCAAGGGTAGAGAATGCTGGCCAGATCAAGCTTCGTGATATACAGCTAAGTGTGCAGCTTCCCCGATTAGCGTATTACGGTTTTAAAAATCTACGCCTCTACGCGTACCTGCAGAATCTCGGTACCTTATGGCACGCCAATAAAAGAGGAATCGACCCTGAATATGGAAAAATGTATCCCGATCCGATGATGACGTCTTTCGGCCTTAATTTTAACCTTTAACTACTGCGTGATGAAAATCAATAACATAATAGTAATCCTCTGCTTATCGTTGATGACAGTTGCATGTACAGATTTTTTAGATAAAAAGCCTGATATCAAATTGGTTATACCCAAAACATTACACGATGCCGATCTTCTGCTCAATGATTACGGAACACTTAATAGCAATTACCCCACTTTTGGCGAGATCGGTACAGACGACTATTACCTAACCAAGCAACGTTGGGATGCCATCAGCAACTATGATCAGCGTATGGCCTATACATGGTCGGATGAACCCTACATCGATGCCATGCAATGGCAACGCCCCTATAAAGTGGTGTATATAGCAAATCAGGTGATTACCATTTTAAGTAAACTACCCCAACAGGGTAATCAGGAAGTTGATTATCGGCGGGCTTGGGGCGCAGCTCATTTTTATAGAGCTTTTGCTTTTCATCAGCTTACTGAGCTTTACTGTCCCGCTTACCAGAAAACTACGGGCACAAAGGAACTGGGCATTCCAATACGTTTAGATCCGGGAGTTGATGAAAAATCACATCGCGCTACGTTGGAGCAAACCTTTGCACAGATTATTGGCGATTATAAAACAGCCGTACGGTTTTTACCTCTCATCGAGCCTGTAAAAAGTAGGCCTCACAAAGCTTCTGCTTATGCAGCATTGGCAAGGGTATATCTGTATATGGGGGATTTTGAACAGGCCTACAGTTATGCCGATTCCTGCATACAGTTAAAGCCTGATCTATTGGATTTTAACAAGCTGAATGTAAACGGTAATAATCCTATGACGCGTTTTAATGTTGAGGTACTGTTTCCCGCCTTGGCAACGGGTGCTACACCTATGGCTGCGACAACAGCGCTAATAGATACTATATTGTATGCATCCTATTCGGATGGCGATCTGCGCAAAAGAGCGTTCTTCAAGCCAAATAGCAATCCTGTGGATTCTCGGTATTACAAAGGTAGCTACGATCAGAGCAATACCTTATTTTTTGGGATTACGACCAGTGAAGTATACCTGATCAAGGCCGAAGCAGCCACTCGGTTAGGTAAATTGGCCGATGCACGAGGTACAATCAATATGCTTCTCCAATCCAGATGGGATAAAAACTCATCGTATGTGTCCATATCAGAATCTGATGGTGACAGGCTGCTACAGCTTATACTGGATGAAAGGCGTAAAGAATTGGTGTTTCGTGGTAGACGTTGGTCTGATCTTAAGAGACTTAATCTGGAACCTCGTTTTCAAACTACGCTCAAACGTGTAGTAGGAGATAAGTCGTACGCATTACCGCCCAATGATCTTAGGTATGCTTACCGGATATCCGAAACCGTATTGGAGCTGAGTGGAATCCAACAAAATGAACGTTAAACAAACTTTAGAAAGTAAAGAAATGATGATAAAAAAAATTAAAATAGGTATTGTCCTAATCTATATAATGAGCTGTATGTCTTTGGCGGCACAGCAGTCAAAAGTAGTAGACCTTTCGCAACGGCTTAATGTAGGGGATATATTTAATCCTCCTGCTAAAGTGCAATTGATGCGTAGTACGGATGAGAAAATCGATTGGAAGGCTCTCGAAGATAAAGTGGTGCTATTGGATTTGTTTGAAACCACCTGCGGTACCTGTATACAGATCATGCCGCACCTGCAGGAACTGCAAAAGAAGCACGTTGATATTTTTAAAGTGTTTGTCGTTACGCCGCAGGACAAGCAAACAATGGTTGACTTTTTTAAGAAAAACAAATACTTGAAAGAGCATAAAGTCAACCTGCCTGTTATTTATGGAGACAATTATCTAAGAAAGCTATTTCCTTACAAAAGCATCCCTCAAGCAATACTATTATATAAAGGTAAGGTGCAGGCTATTACTTCCTCGGGTTTTATCAATAGTGAAAATATCCAGCAGTTACACAAAGAGGGTAAAATAGCACTCCCTTTAAAGGATGATTTTGGTAAAGCAAGTTTAATAAATGATCAAAACATCGATAATGGCGGTATAAAAGCAGGGGTTATCTTCTCGGGGTATCAAAACGGAGTGGATTACCAGCCTTGGCGGTTTGAGTTGGATAGCCTAACAGGTTTACACAAGAGTTCGCTTTATAATGCCAGTATGTATGGGGCACTTTTAAGCTTGGCATCGCAAGCTAAGATTAAAGCGAGTTATGTTCCAAGATTTGACCGTGTGATCTGGAACGTAAAGGACTCCACTAAGTATGAGAATTTTTCGGAACAACCTAGTGACGTGTGGTTAGTTGATCATGCTGTATCTTATGAGCGGTATGATATGCGCATCCGTACGGACTCTATACAGGCACGTATTATCATGGATGACTTTGTAAATCTGTATGGAGTGAGAGCCTATGAAAGTACCAAGAAGATGCCCTGTTTGGTTTTAAAGAAATGTCCTGTCGTAGACTATGATGGAAAAGATGTAGGGCGTAAGATGACTTATGTGGGCACGGCAGTATTAGCCGGATTTTTAGATTATACAACTTTATTTCCACCTGTGGTAGATGAAGCTAAGGTAGAAACTCGGATACAGATAGGGACATATGCCACCATAGAAGATCTTAATCAGCAGTTGGCTGCTTATGGTGTCAAAGGGCAGGTCGAGCAACGGGAGATTAAAGTTCTGGTTATAGAAGAGGTAGATTAATAATAAAACAGAAAGGGTATGGCTCATCACCATACCCTTTATTTACATTGCGGCTTCATTGCCGCTCGCTTAACGTGGTTTTAAAAACACGTTAGTGGTATTCGACTGATTCTGTAATGCCTGGACCATTTCCAGTAATATTGCATTATCAAGAACGGGTTCATTACCGCCGCCGTCATCATCTGCCTGAATCGCACAAAGCTGTTGCCTTGGTGCAGAACAATCAGATGGTGCCGATGATCCGTACTTGGTATAGTCGGCAGGATCTGCGGGATTTGAACCTGTATAGTGAAACCATTGTAGTGCCATAATATTGAAATTACGTAACTTAGATTTATGAATTGATCACAATATAGTATCTGCCTTGGTTAAAAAATCAGATACTGCATTGGCCCCAGCCCTCGCTAAGAGGGCTTTTTGGTTCTTGGCGGTGGGACTCCTTATTTGCCAGACCATTCTCTTTAATACCGCCTCACGGGAATACTGCAAATCTACGCCGTATCCGTTTGAATAGCGGCCGGTAGCAATAGCTTCGCATCATACCAACTAAATACAGCATAGGGTAGGTCTGCCCCCAGGAGGGATCGCCTATGGTTACGGAGTCTATCCGCAAGGCCCGGTGTCTACCTGCTTGTGCTATATCCGATGGATGATATGGGACTTCTGCTGTCATTTTGTAGAGTTATCGTGTTATTCCCGACTAAGTCGGGACTTCGTTGCACTACGCAAGTGAACGTGTTTTACAGTTATTTAGCTCCTTATTGTTCATACGAAGTTCGGGAAGACTTTTATCTTTGCAGGGCTGTAATGGGGATTTCATAGAGTGTCGTAGGCTGTAAAAACTGAATAGCCAAAGGTTCCCTACTGCTGGAGAAGGCGTGTTTGCTGCCTGTAAAGCACCCTTGTGTCGGGCATAGGCGTTCGATATATTCGGTATTTCCTTTTTTGTAACCTATCTTGGCGACCAGCCCGTCCAGGACAAAGCACCATTTGGGAATAAGCTCTGCTTCTTGCTTATACCATTCATTTTTGACATAGGTTTTTATCTTGCCCTGAGATCGGATAAAGTCCAGTGCCTCGGGGCTGAGCTTGCGGTACTGTTGAAAAAAATGGATTAACTCTTTCATAGTGCTTTGTTTATTTTTATACATGAATTTTACCTCCTTTCCTTGTATTGGATGGATGCCTTCTTGACGGTACTTGCTGCATCAGGGGCGACATGTCCAAGGGGTGCGTTATGAATTGGATAACTAGTCTGTGTGCGATAAGGGTAATACCAGGCGCATAGGTTGTACCAGATCATGAGCGCCGAGAAATGATATAGGCCGATAGTCAGGGCTATACCGGCGTGCATTGCTATGGTCGCCAAGTAGATTAAATTTCTGAAAGTTTTACCGTTCCACGCAAGGACATAGCCAAGTTCCAACAGCACAACAGCTATTCCTATAATGGTCCAGCACATAGGCCAGCTCCCCCAGTATAGAGGAATATCAAGCAGGTTGCCTGGAAATGGCTGCTGCACGGCCTTCCAGATGGCTTCGCCATTCCACCAGGTCGGCCCCATAGCTTTGCCGAGCCCGCCAAAAAAGTAGACCAGAACAAGCTGTGCCTGCCAGAAGTAAACTCCTTTCCGTAGCCACTTGTGCCGGCTGTCCGTTCGAGGATGATAGCTAAAAAGTAGACTAAACAACAAGCCGGTTTGGGCCAGATAGTCTGCGCCATAGGCCCAACGCAGGTCTGCCATAAACAGACCGTGATGGATTATTAATAATAGGAGGCTGGAATAGGGGATCCACCTGTCGAAAACTAAACAGATACAGCATACGCTGTAGAGCGTCGCTGTGAGATGGATCCATAGCGGGTGGGCACGGCGAAATAGCTCCTCCCAGTTCCAACCACTACCGCTATGCCAGTAGGGGAGCAGTTCCGTATCGTAGACACTGTGTGGGCCGTAGAGCAGGGACAGGTCGGGCCAGAGTTGCAGCATCTCGATCCATAGCAGTAGGCCTATACCGCGTGGCAATAGCTGTAGCCCGTCACCAAAAGTACGTGCTGCTGTATAAGGGGGGGGCTGCTGTGTCGGATGTTCATAAATAGGTATGATCATTTTGTTGGTTTGTTTTTTTGAGCGGAGCTCGTTTAGGCTTGGTATACGTATGCTATAGATCCGAAGTCGGATCTCGCGGTCAGGATATTGGCGTTGTACATGGTTGTAGAGACTTTTTGCAGTGGCACGGGCCAGTGCTGGAGCCTGGGGCTGATCGCCTTCAGCGCGCCAGCCTTCCAGCGCTTCAAGCAGGGTACAGTACCGGATCTTGCTGGCGGTAGACCGTAGGCCCGGGTACGAGAGTCGTAGTACGCTCGCTGTTCGTGCACAGTGTACTTCTATCCGGCTTGAATAAACACTCCCCACCTGTGGACTGTAAAATCCGTAGCATCCATGGATACCGGCCAGTTGTCCATAATGACGAAATCCCGGTGTGCTACAGAGTTTCTGCATAGCATGGGTAATCGGATCTAAGGCCGATTTTAACTTGGTAGACGGTAGCTGGATATTGCAGATATTGTGCAGGAATACCAATCCAAGATGTAGTACCAGGCCTATAGATCCGATTCGTTGTAGCATCTTACTCTCGGTTAGTTGTGCTGTATAAGATAACGCTTCAAAGCCTCGTCATTACTCAGCTTGGTGGGCTTTTTGGGTGCGAAAATCTTAGTGCCTAGGCGGTCGTAGTCTATTGGATCTGATTCGACAACAGGGTGCACGGGGGCATCAAGAGCATTCGGGAGATTACTGTAAAGCGCTAGGGCCATAACTAGGCAGGTGCATAAAATGAGTTTTTGTTTAGTTTTATTGTTCATATTATTTAAATTTTTATTGTCTTAAAAATCTTATCTATCGGTAACTTTTATGTCGCGAAGGGCTTTTTTAGGGTATTTAGTGGTTTATTTTGTAACTTCACCTATTAACCGGAGTGAATTTTAAGCTAAAAATGAATCTATACACCGCCCTAATTATTGACGATGAGAAGAACGTGCGACTAGATGTTGCAGATGCATTGGATATCTCCGAGCTGTTTACTATAGTCGATGCATATGGATCTGTGGAGACGGCGCTGGAATATCTGAGGACAGACGACAAAGTCCTGGATTTTATCTTTTGCGATATACAGTTTGGTAAGGGGATGTCGGGCATAGAGGGGGCAGAAGAACTGCGCCAGCATTGCAGGTTTTTTATTTTCTTTACCGATCATTTCGACGATTACTTGCGTGAAAATGCTTTATTGAAGCCTGATGACTATCTATCCAAACCGGTGCAGCTGGAAGATGTCCAGCAGTTGATGGCACGTCTAGGCTTGCGCCAATCATTGGAGCAGGCAGAGCGAAGAATCTATGCTTTGCAACCACCACAGGAAGAGGTAGAAATCTCTGGACGGCCCCGAAAAACGAGTCGTAGGATACGAGCGCGGGTGCCGATACTGTTGAAGGATGTCATCAAAGTGGAGCGTGAAGAAAAATACCTCCATCTCTATGGCGCAGGTCCTCAGGGGACGCTCGTTTTGCTGGGGCAGTTGCGGATGGCGCTTAGGGACTTTTATGAGCAGTTTAAAAAACTGGATGTCTTCATACCTCCAAATTCCTCAGTATTGATCAATGTGGCGTATGCGACGAAGATGAGCATTCATGCCATTGTTTATTATCACGATAGGAAGGTATTGGTGACCGATGGCTATCGGCGCAAAGTCAGAGCATATCTGGAAAGGAATAGGGTATAAGTATGCCTTATCGTTCGGTCGGAAATACGGAGCTACGTATAGTGGCGGGGGTAGCTGTCTTTCTGGTATACGCTTACGTTATCATAATAGCGGCGTATGCCTTTTCAGGTTGGATAGATTTATTTTTTATGCTGATGACATTGCTCCTTCTTTTTTTGTTGGCCATTTGGTTCATTTTACCGAGGGCTACCGGAGGTAGAAAGTATGCTCTTGCTTGGATTATGTTCGGCTTTATAGGGATTGACCTATTGGTATTTAGCTTGTCGATAGCAATAAGCATGATGTTAGGAGGGTTTGTATGGGATGGTAACTGGGATATCAGCAACTATCAACACGTGTGGACTGCTTATATAGCGACCAACTCATTTAGTTTTCTCTACTATATGGTGCGTCATGGGATTTCTAACTGGGGGGAGTTCCAGCAGCAGAATTTTGAGCTTTTGCAGGTACGTAGAGGTAAGAAGCTATTACGGCAGCAGCTGGCTCGGCAGCATTTCTTTCCGCATTTCATGAAAAATACCATGAGTGCCCTGCGGGCGTTGACCCGACGGGATAGAAGCCGTAGCATACGTTGTATCGATCTACTGATGGCACTCTTTGTTTATAGCGTAAAGCACCAAGATACACGCTTTGTGTTACTGAAACAGGAACTGGAACAGGTGGACCTGTTGCTTGAAATTTATAGCCTGCGCCGCGAGGATGAGGATATTATGCTGGAGATACGCAGGGGGCAGGGCGTCACTGACGAGCTGTGTATCCCCTATATGTTGCTATTGACACTAGTCGAAAATGCCTGCGAATATGGAATATCTACAGACGAGCATAAGCCCGTCCTGATCGATTTGTACTGTATTACCCCCGAAAGCCTTACGATACGCGCGATGAACTGGATTCCTGCAACTAAGAAGCATAATCCGATAGCCACCGGGAAGGGGTTAAAACTCTTACGTGATTATGTAGTCGCGATTGACTCGATGAATACGGTTTCCGTGGAGCAGACAGGACAGTGTTTTGAGGTGGTCATCACCCTTAATATAGCTGTTTTTGCCGAAGCACCACACGAGATCTCCTAGACCTTAATCTTATTTTCCATATACTTGTTTGTTTTATAAACTTACCATCTCTTGACGACATACCAGGATTCTGTATATCTACCCACTAGTCTGTCTGTAAATAGGAAGGGACGTATCGGCATTTTTTGGTTTTGTCTGTACTTGTGCAATCGGTGGTCTTAACACACTAAGATCATGATTCGATTATTATCCATTCTTGTCAGACTGGCCGGGGATATCCTGTCCTGCCTGAATCATATCGTGCAATTACTACAAGCGTCTGGACTACCGGATTCCGTTGGAAAGATAGATGCTCCTGCTAAAACTGATAAGGCACCTCCGCCTGAAAAACCGGATATAGATGCTTACACCGAAGAAGAGTTGTGCACGGTTGGTGAGGCCTGTCTCGCGATGAACGTGTCACGTTCGCATATCGATAGAATGCGTAACCGTGAAGAGTTTACTAAGCTCGAGAACAAAAATGGACGTGTACGCCTGGTGAAGGCGGAAGTTGAAGCGGCAAAAATTTGGTATTCTAAAAGAAAAGGGAAGCTGTAACCGTTTTATGTTGGCTTGGGTCTCAGATAGCGAAGCCACAGTTTAATTTAGATACGCCGTTGATCAATACCGATCAGCGGCGTTTTTTATTGAATTATCCGCTTATTGTAAAGGATATGTGGTTGTCCCCTTTAGCTATGTCGTGGATCGTTTTAAGAGGATCTGTCCACGCTCCTATATAGTGGCTTATGCAATTTGGGCGGACACAGTTCGGTTTAGGTTCTATCTTCACGGCTAAGGGTAGGTGGCTCATCAATTTAAAGTGAGCTGCTGTTGAAACAGGTTGGTGGCATACGAATCTGTTGTAGCGGTCGCTGACTTATGATTAGCGACTTAGGGATTTGGTTCCTCGATAAATGGTGATAAGATAGTGGTAAGTCCTTTTTATTGCGCGGTTACTTATTTTGGTCTAACTGTAAACGCTTTCGACTAATCGGCGAATCCTTTTGGTTGTGTGGTTTATCTAAATAGTGATCCTGTGGATGAAGCGCCTGAAACTATTTTTCGGTACGTATCCATTATTTATCTCTTTCATTGAGCGGTATTGCCGTAGAGGGGTGCCGTGTTTCTCTTTTTGGTTATGGATGATGGATTTCTTTCTTTCGTACACTGCTTTTGATCGATGACGCTGTTCAATGGTTACATGGTGGATCTGTTTGCTGTGGCGACTAATCTGTGCTGTTCCACGGAAAACGCATATGGATTAGCGGCAAACTCATTTGCGAAACGATCATTTTCAATTCGAATACGACAAACTTTTTAGCGAATAGCTTTCGTCAAGTTGCGTCAGAATCGACCATCTATTCATCTTGTTGCTCCACGTTGCGTCAAAAATTTCATTTTTCGGGCTTCCAGGCCATATTTGGATCATGAACAGCAAAAAAATGTTTTCGCCGCGTGGGCCTCCTTTTAAGGATTAATAGATTAATTGTGAATGGTTAATGACCACTAGACACTAGTTAATAAATAATAGAAAAAGCTTCTGGCCTAAAGCGTATAGCATACGGCTTACAGCATAAAACTAAAAACTATGAGAAAAGAAAAAGTAATTAGCAATTATAAGGCACTCTCCGATTATGAGCTGTCTACGTTGGCAGGACGTGTGTTAAAGGCTATGCAGGAAACAAGCACACAGGCAAGCTTTCCGAATCCTAATCCCGGTCTTACAGATCTGGAAACTATCGTCAACGATTATATTACCAAACATGAAATCGCTAGCAGGCGAGGTTCGGCACTAGAAATCAGCTTGAAGAACGAAAGTCGTGATGCACTACTCTTCGCGCTGAAAAACCTAGCACACCATGTCAACGAAGTGGCCAATGGACAGTTGTCTTTGCTATTGAGTACCGGACTGGTATTGGTAAGCAAACCGAGTAGCTCCGAGCTGCCATTGGTAACCTCTCGTATACAGCTGCGTGACGGACGGATCTCCGGTCAGATGCGCTTAGACTTTACTCCGCTCAAAAGAGTTTGGGAGTATGAAGTAGAAGTGGGCCGTGAGGATGCTACAAATACGGTGGAATGGTTTGAAACCTTCAATACGACTTCATCACGGGGGAATGTCCTGACCGATAGAGTGCCAGGTATCAAATACTTCGTACGCGTGCGGGCACGCAACAGTAAAGGCATGGGAGACTGGTCGGAAGCAGTATCCTTGATAGCACGATAGGAAAGTAGTGACGGAGTGACTAGTGATCAGTGACGTAGTAACGAGTAACGAAGTGACACAGTGACGAGTGACAAGGATTAAGGATTGGGCGGATTTGCGGATCCGCCTACCTTATCAACTCTATTAACCCTCTAAACAACATATCATGCAAACAACAATCAATCCCTCATGGCTGGCCCAGGGCTGGTCAGAGGAACTAACACTTAAGCAAAAGCTATTCTTCGGCTTTTTATTTCTGGTCATCGCTTGGATTATGGTCTCTACCGTATTGCAGCTGATCGATCCCGCTATAGGCATACTCGATTTCGGGACACTTACCGTTGCGGTCTTCGGAATGCTCGTAGGTTGGCTGGCCATCTATATCAGTATATGGCTACAGGAGCTACTATGGCATCCCTTTAAATCTTTTCGTAAACAGTTTGGTCAACATTTTAACCAATTAACATCATGGCAACAATCTATTCTTTACTTCTCGGTCTTCTTTTTACTGCTGTATGCAGTGTTAATGGCGATGGTAGTAGTGTTTTAGTTTTTTCCGGACATTCCCACCCGTCATCTCGATTGGAGCATAGCGGAATAGAGAGATCTAAAAGCTTTACAGGTATTAATCTTCTCGCTCAAGCCGCGAGTGGCTCGTACTTTTTTCCGCAAAAAGTACGCAAAACCGTAACGGAGTGGAGCTCAGCGAAGCTAAACTCATCGCTGAAACCACGAAGTGCTCTCCGCAGCAAAACTTTTGACACAAAGGAGGTGCATCCCAGTACAATCGTCAAAAATTTATTAGGCGATACCAAGAGCGAATGTAGAGGCTTTGCTTCTCTTTTTTATTGTCCTAGGTCATCTTATTCGGTTAGTGCTAGCAGTTCCTTACAATTCGGATCAATGTCGCCTTTGAAGTATTTAGCTTTTAAGGACGACCTTTTAGCATGTGGAGTCAAAGGCCGTAAAACTACAGATCGCAGTTCTGTACATTTTGCACTAGGTCAGGATTCCCAGTCGAAGGAGGGAACAGGAGGTCTGGGGACCTTGGGAACCGCCCCTGTAGCTTTGCGAAGCCGTGATGAACATAGGCTAAACAGTCTTGATCTTTGTGGCACTTTCTATCAAGGGAAAGTGTCTAGGCGGTCCGCCAATGAGGACAAGAGAAACTTAATAATATCAATTGCTTCAAAAGAACTAGGCACCCGCGAAGCTACTGATAACAACGATGGCCCTCGTGTCGAGGAATATCTTCGCTACACCAATCTCGGTAAAGGCTATGACTGGTGCGCTGCCTTCGTATCTTGGAGCTATGGCCAGGCCGGGTTCAGTGTTCCGCGTAACCCATGGTCTCCCGCATTATTTCCCAAAGCAAGACAGATTAGTAAAGACCAATGTCGATCAGCAGATGTATTCGGAATTTACGGTTCGGCCGTCAAACGAATTAACCATGTGGGACTGGTTAAAGAAAAACAAGGCCAGTATCTCGTGACAATAGAAGGTAATAGCAACAATCGAGTCGAATCACGAAGGCGACATTTAAAGACAGTGTATGCAATGGCCGATTGGGTGGCCGGAAATTACTATTAATTATTTACAACAGAATTTAGATATTATGAGAGGCTTAAATTATATAAAATGGTTTATATTCATTATAACACTAGTTGGCTGTAAGAGTAGGAAAAATACGAGTACAGCTGTATGGGGACAGCGACAGACAGAAACGCAGGTAGAGGGTAATACGTCGGGGGTAGAGTTGTTAAGTAGGGATAGCATTTCGCGTTATTGGAGTTTTACAAGTGATAGTAGCTTTGTTTTTCATCCCTGGATAGGGTTATGGGGACATTCGGGCAGGCTGGAGTATCTTGAGCGAAATACGACTCAAATAATGGCGGGACAGTGGTTGTCCTCTTATGATAGTACAAGAGCAGCATACAGTGAAGAAACAAATAGTACACGCGCTAGTCAGACACTATATCTTTTGAGTAATTGGTTTTACTTGTTAGCTGTCGCACCCATAGCGATAGGGGTCTACTGCTTCTGGAGGAAGAGATTCTAGAAGAGTCAGTATTTTTCTCATTGTCACAATCCTCTATTTGAAAAAACGTCCTTTCTCTTTTCAGATTCTGCGAAATACGTTGTGTAATAGCTTTCAGCTGCAGGGATGGCAGGTTTATTGCTGAGCAGGGGCAAAGGCAGATTTTTTTACTAAATTCGTTTAATAGAAAAAGCTTCGGCTGCAACAGCGTGACAAATCGAAATGGCGACAATTGAACAGTTATATCAAACGTTAAGCGAACGGAGAAGACCAGAGGACGTTGCGCAAATGATTCTTGCATTGACAGCAGACAGTCTGACAACTAAAGAAAGACTTCTTTTGGAAAAAGCAGCCAAAGGTTCATTGGCAAAAAATGTGTCTGGCTATACGTCCATGTTGCAGGAATTTGCAGAAGCGAAAGGAGCAGGTAAGCAGATCACCAAAGCCATAGAAATCTTCAAACTGGACGACAATGGTAAGTCGGATTACAATAATCAAAAAGATATAGCGGATTTTATCAATTTTGTTTCACCGCTCATTCATAAAACAGTAGGGGAAAATGACTTTATAAACGACCGACTGAATAAATCGCAGCGAAAAGAAAGCGGACTGGACCTGTCAAAACGTAACTATAACAAGAAGTGGCGACTGCTCACCCGAATAGAGAAAAAACTGTTGAAGTTTATCCGGGAGCGTAAGAAAAATGAGTTTCAGAAAATTGCAAAACATGCTTTGGCACATAGGATTGGTTTTGAAGATTTTTCGTCCGACCTTAATACGGCCTGCTTTATTGCTTATTACAATGCACGCTGCAATCTTAGAAGTGTTTTTACCAATCAGAGTCAAGCCAGGCCATTTGACGAAATAAGTGATATGCTTCTGAAAAGATGTACAGGACAAGAAAGCAATTTTTTGGATGTTTTCAGAAAAGACAAAGCAGTAAAACCCAATACTGCCAATTGGTGGGCGATATCACATATTTATACCAGTCAGCTGGTGTTATCCAACTTGACCGATGAGCAAAAAGGAACCTTGCTGGGGCTATGGACAACTGTTTTGCAGGATATCGCTGAACTGTTGGACGAGGTTTGGAGGGGCAGTAATATTAACAGAGAAACAATGGTTGTGAGAAGGGGCAACGACTCTACAACTTGGAACAATACGGCAGGAGCTTGGAATAAAGCCAGAGATAATTGGATGAATTTGATTTATTCCTTAGGTTTGGATTATATCCTCGAAGAGATTTGCTTTGGTAAGGTATTGAGACTAATGGCAGCGGATGTGGTTGCTTGGCATTTTTCAACAGGCGGAAAACTCGATCCCAATACGGAAGTATGGAATAAAATACCATTGCCTTGGGAAGTATTCCAGAATAAAGCGCAGTGTAACAAAGAATTGGTAGTTCAATATTGTGAACAAGCGGGAATCGATCCGGAAAAGTCAGGATGGATAGCCCCAAGAGTGCACGGTGTGGCAGAGTTTAGACCTACGCCAGAACTTGTTCACGGCGTTGCGGTTGCCAATCCGTTTTTGGCAACAGTGCTAAAAAGACATAAATATTATTCAGGTAAAAATGCGAAGCCATTATATCCTGAAAAAAATTAGATAGGTTAGTTCAGTGGTAGAACGTTCGGCTCTTTACCCGAATGGACGTAGGTTCGAGCCCTACACCTATCTCGGATTTCTGATATAGCTCAGTGGTAGAGCGTCCGGCTCTGGACCGGATGGACACAGGTTCGAGCCCTGTTATCAGAACAAAACGGCAGACAAAAAAGCGCCCACTGACGAGGGCATCTTTTGCACGATCTCTAAAAAACAAGTATTTCACTATAATCCGCTGATAGTGATGTTAATAGTTGTTTTTTTTGAATTTAATACGGAATAGCTCTTTATGTCTGTTTTTTATTCGGTGACAAGTCAATATTCTTTTCTTTTTTATTGAAATTTAGATTTTACTTTGGTAATTCTGCCAATAGTGTGCAATTTTACAATAATATTTATTGTTTGGCCCACCAGATCCCGCAATAGATACCGCTCCGGATAAATGTTCGATTTGGAGGGGATTATGAGAGAAACACCTTTTTTAAACTTAATACATATCATGAACATCAAAAAAGTGCTTATTGCTAATCGCGGAGAGATCGCTATCCGTATCAGCAGAGCGTGCAATGAGCTGGGAATCGCCACGGTTGCTATCTTTACCTACGAAGATCGCTATTCCTTACATCGGTACAAGGCCGATGAAGCTTATCAGATCGGAGGAGATGATCAACCATTGAAGCCTTATCTGGATATAGAGGCTATCGTACGTACCGCCAAACAATGTGGCGCCGATGCCATCCATCCGGGTTATGGCTTTCTCTCCGAAAATCCGGAGTTTGCTCGACGCTGTGCGGCCGAAGGTATCCTTTTTGTGGGGCCATCTCCTCATGTGATGGAAATGCTGGGCGACAAGGTACGTTCGAAGGAGGTCGCTGTAGCGGCTCAGGTGCCGATTATCGAGAGCAGCAAGGGCACCTTGTCCGATAGTGCCCGTACACTGTCCGAGGCTGCCCGTATCGGCTATCCCGTCATCCTGAAGGCGTCTGCCGGAGGGGGAGGACGCGGTATGCGCATCGTCCGCAATTCGGAGGAGCTGGAGACGGCTTTTGTCAGCGCGCAGCAGGAGGCACTCAACGCTTTTGGGGACGGCACGGTCTTCCTGGAAAAGTACATTGAGAATCCGAGACATATCGAAGTTCAGGTGGTAGCTGATCGTTTTGGTCATGTCGTCCATCTCTACGAGAGAGACTGTTCTGTACAGCGCCGTTTCCAGAAGGTGGTAGAGGTAGCACCGGCAAGCAACCTTTCTTTACCGACAAAAGAGCTGCTCTACAAGTACGCTACTGCGATAGCACGGTTGGCCAATTATGACAATGTGGGTACGGTCGAGTTTTTGCTGGACAGTGAAGAGCAGGTCTATTTTATCGAAGTCAATCCGCGAATACAGGTCGAACACACGATTACGGAAATGATAACGGGGGTGGATCTTATCCGTACACAGCTCTATATCGCTGCAGGCTATGCGCTTTCGGATACGGCCTTAGCACTGGCGGAACAGAAAAACATAAAAACCAATGGGTATGCTATACAGTGCCGCATCACGACAGAAGATCCAGCAGATGATTTCCGCCCTGACTACGGTACGATAGTTACTTATCGTAATGCAGCTGGATTTGGGGTTCGTTTGGACGAAGGAAGTGCCTATCCGGGAATGAAGGTTAGCCCATTCTTTGATTCGATGTTGGTCAAAGTGAGTACGCATGGCAAGACCTTGGAGGAAGCAGCCTATCGCATGGATCGGGCACTGCGCGAGTTCCGCATCAGAGGGGTAAAAAATAATATTGCTTTTTTGGAGAATCTGGTGACCCATCCTGTTTTTTTGGCAGGGCAGGTTCACGTGGGCTTTTTGGCGTCCAACCCGCAATTGTTCAAACCCTCTAAGCGGTTGGATCGCGGTACCAAGCTGCTTTCTTTTCTGGCAGATGTCTCGGTCAATGGAAATGCCGATGTGCACACAGGGAAGCCTGCAGATCTGGAAAAACCTGTCGCACCGATATATGATCCGGTATCGGCCTTTCCGTATGGTTCGAAAAACAGATTGGACGAACTCGGTGCCGAGGGGCTGTGCCGCTGGTTGAAAGAGGAAAAAGCAATCCAGTACACCGATACTACATTTAGGGATGCCCACCAGTCGCTGCTCGCTACACGGGTACGTACTTATGATATGTTGAAGGTAGCGGAGGGCTTTGCTAAAGCACATCCGCAGACATTCAGCATGGAGGTATGGGGCGGAGCGACATTTGATGTCGCGCTGCGATTTCAGTTGGAGGATCCTTGGCAGCGGTTGGCTAAGCTCCGTGAGGCAATACCCAATATTCTGTTGCAGATGTTGATACGCGGATGCAATGGCGTGGGCTATTCGGCGTATCCCGACAATTTAATAGCTTCCTTTGTCGAGAAAAGCTGGGAGACTGGGGTGAATGTGTTCCGCATCTTTGATTCGTTGAATTGGATGGAAAATATAGCACCCTGTATCGAGATGGTACGCAAGTATACTGGAGGTATTGCAGAAGGTGCGCTATGTTATACTGGCGATATACTGGATCCCAAAAGAAGCAAATATAACCTGGACTATTACTTGCGGCTCGCCAAGGACCTCGAAAATGCCGGGGCCCACATGCTGGCTATAAAGGATATGTCGGGGCTGTTGAAACCGTATGCGGCACAAGAACTGATAACTGCGCTGAAGGATACGATTGCTATCCCGATACACTTACATACCCATGATACGTCCTCCGTACAGGCGGCAACTTATCTCAAGGCGATCGAAGCTGGGGTCGATGTGGTCGACTGTGCGTTGGGAGCTTTATCTGGACTCACCTCACAGCCCAATTTCAATGCCGTGGTAGAGATGATGCGCTTTCAGGATCGGGAGCTGGCCTACGATGCGCAGGGACTGCAGGACTACAGTGACTACTGGGAGTCGGTGCGTAGGTACTATATGCCGTTCGAATCGGGAATGAATGCGGGATCGGCGGAGGTGTACCAACATGAGATTCCGGGTGGTCAGTATTCAAACTTGAGACAGCAGGCCAATGCATTGGGACTGGGGGATCGGATACCGGAGATCAAAAAAGCCTATGCGGATGCCAATATTCTATTTGGCGATATCGTCAAGGTGACGCCCAGCTCTAAGGTGGTAGGCGATATGGCGCAGTTTATGGTGTCCAACAACCTGCAGGCTCAGGATGTGATCGCGCGGGGCGATACGCTTTCCTTTCCCGATTCGGTGATCTCTTTTTTCAAGGGAGATATCGGCCAGCCGGCGGGAGGCTTCCCGTCAGAGATGCAGCAGATCATCTTGAAAGGGCATCCGGCTAGTACGGATCGGCCCAACAAACACCTGCCTGAGTTGGATATAGAGACCGATTATGCGGCATTCTGCGCCAGCTACGGGGACGACCTGTCGATGACAGACTACCTGAGCTATAAATTCTATCCAAAGGTGTTCCTGGATTACTTGGATGCCTATCGTAAATATGGAGATGTCTCATTGGTATCGACACCTATATTTTTATATGGAATGGAGATCGGGCAGGAGACTACCGTGGATATTGCCAAGGGCAAGACACTGCTGGTGAGATTGCTCTCTATCAGTCCGGCAGATGACGAGGGCCGCCGCACCGTGTTTTTTAAACTGAATGGGCAGACCCGCAACATCGAAGTAGTCGACCGATCGGTACATGTGGAAAAGAAAGTCCATACCAAATGTGATTCCGGTGATGCTAATCAGGTAGGGTCGCCTCTACGTGGACTGTTGTCTAAGATTCATGTTCAGGAGGGTGATGTCGTGGGAGAAGATGAACCGTTGTTTGTCATAGAGGCCATGAAGATGGAATCTACAGTATGCGCGGTCACTGCTGGAAAAGTGAAAAGAATCGTTCTCCCTGCAGGCACCATGGTGGACGCCAATGATCTGGTGATTATTATTGAGTAGTATTTTAAGGTTTGGGTTCTATGGACCCAAACCTTAAAATCATCTTTACCCTTCTTTTATTTTTTTCCGGTGGTTCAATCCAAATTCAAGTAAGGCGTTGATAATGGGAGGGACTGTTTTGCTGGCATGTTCCGTAATGGCATAAGAAACGGTGACAGGCTTCGTATTGTTAACCGTTCTCGTAATCAATAAGTGCTGTTCCAGATCCTGTAATTCTTTGGAAAGAACTTTGGGCGAAATACCTGTTACAGCTTCCTGTAAATCTTTGAACCGCATTTCTCCGTACGATAAGTTTCGCAGAATGCTGATTTTCCATTTTCCGCGAAGTAATTCAATCGCATCTTCCAATGCTAATATGTTTTCTTTCGAAGGTTTTTCCGCTGTACATCTCATATATAGTAACTTTCCTAAAGGTAATCCATAGTGAATATAAAGTTAATACCTCATAGTTTTGCTGTTGAATTTTTAAAAGATGAATATAATGAAGGTAATACTTGTCGCAAATATTTCAGCCAATGGAAAAGCATTGGTATCGGACAATCCCCACCACTCGCTTCCGCAGGAAGCAATGGGTTTTTATGTAGAGATGGCAAAACGAGTAGGCAGCATGGTTATTGGCGCGAAAACTTTTGAAAACTTTCAGCAGTTTCCCGAGCATATAAAAGCGTTGTTTGCGACTGTCGATATGGTCGTCCTGTCCGCAGAAACGGTTGCCTCAACTGAATATACTATAGTCCGTACACCTGAAGAAGCGATTGCCTATTTCTCCACTAAAGGTGTGACGCAAATCGCTGTCGGCGGTGGTGTCGGGACATTCAACGCTTTTCTGGACCGTGACCTTGTAACGGATATATATTTCAACATCAGCCCTCTTATTATTGGAGACGGCGGGCACCTGGTGAGCAATCCAGCCCTCCATTCAAAGTTTAACTTGGCAGGTTGTGAAGTCCATAACGGCTTTGTTCAACTGCACTTGGCCAAATAATAGGCACCGCCTTGTGTTGTCATAAGAAGATCTAACCCTTAAATGCGCTGTTGAGACGCTTATTTTGACATATGATCTCAATTTCGGGTATACCCTGAAGATGCCGTCTGTATTCTTTAGGGTATTTTTTTGTTTAAACTATTTTGTTAGATGAATCTAACTTTGTAAGTTTGTTGAGCTAATTTATAAAATAAAGACGATATGGATTTTGTAATAGCCTTGTTGGAAGAAAATCAGAACTATCTCGAGCGGCAATTGAGGACAGGAGAACTCATGAAAAGGAATCTAAAAATGGCTACCTCGTGTATGCAGCAGATCAACCAACTGAAGAGAGCAATTAAAGTATTAAAACAGAAAAATAGACACTAATGAAGATTACATTAACACTGCCGGAACTCCCTTATGACAGCGGCGCGCTGGATCCGGTGATCACAGCCGAAACATTCGACTATCACTATGGCAAGCACCATGCGGCCTATGTCAACAACCTCAATGGGTTGATTAAAGACACGGCATTGGAAGGAGCTACGGTCGAAGCTATAATTTCAAAGAGTTTTTCAGAAGGCAATACGCCATTGTTCAACAATGCGGCCCAGCATTGGAATCACAGTTTCTTTTGGAACTGTCTGTCTCCTGATGGAGGCGCGGCCCCTGTCGGAGAAGTAGGTACACTGATCGATAGGGATTTCGGGAGTTTTGAGGCTTTCAAGGACCAGTTTTCGCAGACGGCAGTCAAGTTGTTTGGAGCGGGCTGGGCCTGGTTGGCGCAAGATGAAAATGGAGTGCTCGAGATACTGGCGATGAAGGATGCGCATACGCCGCTCACCGAAGGGAAAAAGCCGATACTCACACTGGATGTATGGGAGCATGCTTACTACATCGATTACCGCAATGCCCGTCCCAAATTTGTGGAGAATTTTTGGGAGGTGGTCAACTGGGATTTTGCAAATGAAAACTTAAAATAAAATGGGGGACAGCTGTATGAGACATGTGGAAGAACATTGGCAGACATTGACCTTATCGGCCAATGGCGCTTTTGAGAAGGGAGATTGGCAACAGGCCATGTCGCTGTATAATGATGCGCTGTACAGAGCTGAGGTACTTAATGACCATATCGGGGATTGTGTACGACTGAAAATTCCCTTCATACAGGTATTTCTTATTTCTTGTAATAATCTGGCAAGTATGTACCAACAGCTGGGCAAGGATGACGAAGGGGAGAATATGCTGAAGCGCAGCATCCATTATCTCTTTCATCTGATCCGGAGAAAGCAGATTGATTTTGTGGAGATCCAATCGGATCTCAGAGCGGCAATAGCCAACTATGCGAGCTTTGTACAGCAATCGGACGAGGGCGATGCCAAGCGACGACATCTCGTCGAAATGGTGAACGAACAGCTTCTCGAAAATGATTTAATAACAACAGACCAATAATAAAATGTGTAATTCAGTCAAAAAACTAATAAATGGTCAACAAGGACAGTTGATCCAAAAAGGCATATTGTCGATAGGGGATAAATTGCCTGATTTTGTTAAAAAGGCGGTATTGACGACTCCTGAGGGAATCCAGATTACAGATATAAACCAGTGCTATGGATCGGACAGTGCCAAGTGGACCATATTGTTCTGGTGGCCTAAAGACTTCACGTTTGTATGCCCGACCGAAATCATTGAATTTGACCATAAGTCTCCTGAATTTGAAAACCGTAATGCGGTCGTTATCGGAGCATCTACGGATACCGAATATGTCCATCTGGCTTGGAGGCAACAGCATCCTGGGCTTGCGGATCTGCGGATCCCGATGCTGGCAGATACGTCCAAATCCCTGGCCGGGGAGATGGGGATCTTGGATGAACAGGAACGGGTGGCTTATCGAGCGACATTTATCATCGATCCGAAAGGTATTATCCAATGGGTGGCGGTGTATCCGATGAACGTAGGACGCAATGTGGACGAGGTAATACGGGTATTGGACGCATTGCAGACGGAAGAACTTACTGCCTGTGGCTGGACGCCCAGTCAGTCGACCCTGACGGCTCAAATGAAAGGGAAATATGGCGGATAATTATCTACACCTGGATGTGGTAGGCCATGCAGGCAAGGAGACGGTGCCCCCCGAAATGGACAGTCTTATATTTTTGACGGAACGCGGGCAAGCACAGCGCTTGGGGGCATCGCCTGCTCTACTTGCTCGTATGGAAAAGGCATTTTTTGGGGACAGTCCACAGACCTTTAGTGTCTCTGGCCATCGCTGTACAGCGATGGTGGTCGCCCCGGATAAAGAGCTCGAAACCTTGCGGCTGGCAGGAGCTTCGGCTTATCGTTTGATTCGCAAGCACCGTATGCATGCACTGCGTATCAAGGGACTCCATGTACTGGAAAAGAAGGAACGCTACGCGATACTGGAGGGAATGATATTGAGCAGTTATTCTTTTGACAAGTACAAAACCGAAAAGGATAAGGATACCGTAATAGCTCACCTGCCGGCCCGATTGTTTTCTCAGGCGGATCTCCAGGAGCTAAAAATACTGACAGAGGCTATTTCGTTGACCAAGACTTTGGTCAACGAACCTCCAAATGCGATGAATGCCGAACAATTTGCCCGAGAGGTGCAGGCCGCAGGAAAGCGATTTGGATTTGATACCGAAATTTTGAAGAAAAGTGAGATCGAAGTGCTGGGAATGGGCGGACTGCTGGCCGTAAATCGAGGATCAACCGTGTCGCCTACGTTTAGCGTGATGCAGTACAGACCTGCTGGTGCGATCAATGAAAAACCGATCGTACTCGTTGGTAAGGGGGTGATGTTCGATACGGGTGGGTATTCGGTAAAGGTGGGCGGAAATATGATTTCCATGAAAAGTGATATGGCCGGTGGAGCTGCTGTATTGGGTACCATGACAGCGATAGCTGGCAACAGGCTGCCTTACTATGTGGTAGGGCTGGTGCCTGCAACCGATAACAAGATTGCTCCCGATGCCTTGGTCGTAGACGATGTCATACGCATGATGGATGGAATTACCGTAGAGGTACAGAATACGGATGCAGAAGGACGCTTGATACTGGCTGATGCACTCACCTATGCCAAACGCTTCGACCCGGATTTGGTCATCGATATGGCGACGCTCACAGGAGCATCGGCGGCTATCACGGGACCATACGGGATAGCTGTATTGGGCAATGACCAGATACAGATCGATGCATTGAAAGGTATAGGAGAGGAGGTGTACGAGCGGCTGTTGCAATTGCCGCTATGGAAGGAGTTCCGAGAGTTGCTGAAGTCGAGTGTCGCCGATAGGAGCAATCTCGGGGGCCCGATAGGAGGGGTGAGTACATCTGCTGTATTTCTGGAGCATTTTACGGATTATCCGTGGATACATCTGGATATCGCAGGTGCGGCATTTGTCAAAGAGGCTAAAGGATACCGCCAGAAAGGAGCTACCGCGGTGCCGGTAAGGCTATTATATGAATTTGTGAAAAGTAGGATCAAGAGAAGATGATGGAACCCATATTACAGGAAAACAAGGATCGCTTTGTGATATTTCCGATAGAGCACGACGATATCTGGCAGTTTTACAAGATGGCAGAAGCTAGTTTTTGGACGGCCGAAGAGGTCGATCTGTCGCCGGACATCAATGACTGGCACCATAAACTGACGGAAGATGAACGGTATTTTATCACGCATGTATTGGCCTTCTTTGCCGCTAGTGATGGGATTGTCAACGAGAATCTGGCTATCAATTTTATTAATGAGGTACAGTATCCAGAGGCTCGTTTTTTCTATGGCTTCCAGATTATGATCGAAAATATACACTCGGAGATGTATTCGTTATTGATCGATACCTATGTGAAGGATCCTAAGGAGAAAGATTACCTTTTACGAGCTATGGAGACTATACCCTGTGTGCAGAGAAAAGCAGACTGGGCCTTACGCTGGATAGAGAGTGGGAGCTTCAGCGAACGTCTGGTTGCATTCGCGGCAGTAGAAGGCATATTTTTCTCGGGAAGCTTCTGCGCTATTTTCTGGTTGAAAAAAAGGGGATTGATGCCAGGGCTCACCTTTTCCAATGAGCTGATCAGCCGTGATGAGGGACTGCACTGTGATTTTGCATGTCATCTCTATAATAGCCATGTAGAAAATCGGCTCCCGACAGAAACCTTACGGAACATTATTCAAAATGCCGTGGCTATCGAGAAGGAATTTGTAACGGAGGCGCTGCCAGTCCGCCTGATCGGGATGAATGCGGAACTGATGTGCCAGTACATCGAATTTGTGGCTGATCGTCTCTTGGTCGCTTTGGGCGAACAAAAAATATGGAATGCGGTCAATCCATTTGATTTTATGGAACTGATTTCCTTGCAGGGCAAGACCAATTTTTTTGAACGCCGCGTAGGGGAATATCAAAAGCCGGGAGTGTCCAAAGGAAATGGGGATGGTCGACTGTTTTCACTGGACGAAGAGTTTTAGAAAAAGAGAATAATATAAGCCAAGTGTATGTTCGTTGTAAAGAGAAATGGTAAGAAAGAAGTCGTGCATTTTGATAAGATCACCGCACGGCTACACAAATTGATCTACGGATTGTCGGTCACGGAGAAGGACGTGATCGATATTGCCAAAAAAGTGATACAGGGTATCTATGAGAATGTCAGTACGACAGAGTTGGATAATCTGGCGGCAGAGACTGTAGCGGCGTATACGACAATGCATCCTGATTTTGCAATTCTCGCCGCTAGGATTGCGGTCAGTAACCTCCATAAAAATACATTGAAATCATTTTCCCAAACGGCAAAGCTGATGTACGACTATCAGGATCCCATCACGGGGACGCCTGCTCCTTTGATCGCGAAGGAAATATATGATATCATCTGTGCACATGCCGATCAGATCGATAGCAGCATGCTCTATGATAGGGACTATAGTTTTGATTATTTTGGTTTTAAGACGCTGGAACGCTCTTATCTAATCCGTGCCAATGGAAATGTGATAGAACGGCCGCAGCATCTTTTTATGCGTGTAGCCATCGGTATACATCGTAATGATATTCCTGCAGCTATAGAGACGTATAATCTGATGAGTGACAAATGGTTTATCCATGCTACGCCTACATTGTTTAATGCAGGTACTGCCAGACCTCAGCTGTCTTCCTGTTTTTTGCTGAGCATGACCGAGGACAGTATAGACGGTATTTTTGATACGCTGAAACGCTGTGCATTGATATCACAATCGGCAGGAGGAATCGGCCTAAGTATCCATAATGTGCGGGCTACCGGAAGTTATATCAAGGGGACTGGTGGCATATCGAATGGAATCATTCCGATGTTGCGTGTATTTAATGATACAGCCCGCTATGTCGACCAGGGAGGAGGCAAGCGTAAAGGGGCTATTGCGGTGTACCTGGAGCCTTGGCATGCCGATATATTTGATTTTCTCGATATCCGTAAGAATCACGGTAAAGAGGAGATGCGTGCCCGTGATTTATTTCCAGCACTGTGGATTCCTGATCTTTTCATGGAGCGTGTCGAGGCGAATGCGCAATGGTCACTATTTGATCCCAATGAAGCGGCCGGGCTCTATGGTGTATATGGCGAAGCTTTCGAAGCTTTATACTTGCATTACGAAAAGGAGCATAAGTACCGGCGGCAGGTCAGTGCAAGGGAGCTATGGACGGCGATTCTAGAAGCACAGATCGAGACGGGTACACCGTATATGTGCTATAAGGATGCAGCCAATGAAAAGTCCAACCAAAAGAATATCGGTGTGATCCGCAGCTCGAATCTCTGTACCGAAATCATGGAGTATACAAGCAAAGAGGAGGTCGCCGTATGTAATCTCGCATCGCTGTCGCTGCCACGCTACGTGAACAATGGGCAATTTGATTTCGATAGGCTGTATGAGGTCACGAAAATTGTGACCCGTAACCTCAACAAGATTATCGATAGTAATTACTACCCGATTCCAGAGACGGAAAGTTCTAACCTCCGCCACCGGCCGATCGGTATAGGGGTGCAGGGACTGGCAGATGTTTTTATGGTATTGCGGATGCCTTTTGAAAGTGTGGAAGCCCGAGAGCTGAATACAGCAATTTTTGAAACGATTTATTATGCTGCCATGGAGGCATCCATGGAATTGGCAAAAGAGCAAGGAGCCTATTCGACTTTTAATGGCTCACCATTGTCGGAGGGGCGGTTTCAGTTTGACCTTTGGGGGGTGGCACCCTCTGATCGTTGGGATTGGGAGGGGCTACGGCAGCAGGTCATGGCACATGGTGTGCGAAACTCCTTGTTATTGGCGCCTATGCCCACGGCATCTACCTCGCAGATATTGGGCAATAACGAATGCTTTGAGCCGTATACCAGCAATGTGTACAACAGACGTGTGCTGTCGGGCGAATTTGCTGTGGTCAATAAGCACCTGTTGCAGGATCTTATCGAGCTGGGACTGTGGACTCCTGAGATGAAGAATAGGCTGATTGCCCATAATGGATCTGTACAGGATATTCCGCAGATTCCAGAATCATTAAAGGAGCTGTATAAGACCGCTTGGGAGATAAAACAAAAAAGCATTATCGATATGGCCGCGGATCGGGGTGCCTTTATTTGTCAGTCGCAGTCGCTCAATATTTTTATGGAGCAGCCCAATATGGCCAAACTGACCTCGATGCATTTTCATGCCTGGAAGCGTGGATTGAAGACCGGAATGTATTACCTGCGGACAAAGGCAGCCGTAGATGCCATCAAATTTACGGTCGAACCGGTAGATGCCTCTGGGCAGGCAAGAATGGATGTCGCCTGTTCGCTGGACAGTGCAGAGGATTGTATGGCTTGTGGAAGTTAGTTCGCACACTAAAAAAGTAATGTTATGTCAAAATTAATTTTAGTCCGACATGGACAATCCCAATGGAATCTGGAAAGCCGTTTTACGGGTGGCCAGGATATAGATCTTACCGAACTGGGTAAGGAGGAAGCACGAAATGCAGGCCGGCAGTTGTTGGATCAAAAAATAGATATGGCCTTTAGTTCTAAACTGTTGAGGGCTAGAAGGACACTGGCAATCATGCTGGAGGAAATGGATCAGGTGACGATCCCGATAATGATCACGGCCTGTCTGAACGAACGTTCCTATGGCATGCTCGAAGGGCTTAATAAGGCGGAGACGGTGCTGAAATATGGCGAAGCGCAGGTACAGGAATGGCGGCGTTCGTTTGATGTGGTTCCGCCAGGAGGAGAGAGCCTGAAAGAGACCTATGACCGGGTAATTCCTTATTTTAAAGATTACATTGAACCTGAATTGGCCAGTGATAAAAACGTACTGGTGGTAGCTCATGGTAATAGCTTGCGGGCACTGATTATGTTTTTGGAACATATCTCTTCGTCTGAAATCATGAAACGGGAAATGGCCACTGGGCTGCCATTGTGTTATGAGATGAAAGATGCGTATTTCAAGAAAAGACAAGCGTTGTTGCCTAAATCTCTTTTAAAGACAGTGACGCATGGTTAGCGTCTGTGTCAATGCAGAGGAAGTGGAGCTGCTGCTGGGCTTTCTGAGGTTTGAGCGCTTTTTGCCGGCACGGGGAACTCCGTCTTTTCTGGAGCTTAAATCGTTACTTGCGACATACCTGGCTGATTTGGCGAGGCATAACCGTAGGACCTTGTTCTCTCTGCTGAAAAACATGGGGATACCCAGTTACGAAGTACGTGCCTTATTGTCACGAAGAGCAGATGATGCGTATGTTGGCCATATAATTGCAGATAGAATATTGGAAAAGCAACAGCAGCGTATGTTGGGTTAGTTCTATAGGATATGCTGTGATTTTTAAGGATTATGGAAGCTACAGATGTACTGGCGCTATTGGCAGATAAACTCGGAATTAACGAAGAGGTATCCCGTACTGCGCAGGAGTTAAAATTTGAAGATTTGGTAAGCTACTTGGACTGGCTTGTACAGCATGATTTCAATAGGCTGGTGGCCATATTGTACCGTATTGACGTGAATGAGGATAAGGCGAGAGAACGGCTGGCGGAGTCTCAGGGGAAGCATACCCCAGGATATGTTATCGCTTGTTTATTGCTGGAAAGAGAGAGGGAGAAGATTGCTTTTAGAGCGAAGTATTCCTCCAATAGGCAGGATAAAGAGTAAAAAAGCCATTTGGAAGAGAAACCAAATGGCTTTTTGGCGGCAATCGTGTCTGTCAGTTTTTTACCTTATGAAACCATCTATAAATGGGGTAGATGAGTATGGCAGCTAGCAATAGAAAGAGCCAGAAATAAGTTCCGGTTTTGTTTTTGTGGATCATATTCTCTGTTTTTTGCTGCCTGTTGTAAATA
The DNA here is from genome assembly GCF_000416985.1 of Sphingobacterium paucimobilis HER1398. GTDB lineage: Bacteria > Bacteroidota > Bacteroidia > Sphingobacteriales > Sphingobacteriaceae > Sphingobacterium > Sphingobacterium paucimobilis. Next base: position 331,133 of record NZ_ATDL01000015.1, on the reverse strand, counting down.
TGCAAACTGTCATTCTCTTGTGTCTGTATATGTGTCATCATTTTTTCGGCGCGTAAGGATTCGTTGAGATACAATTGTCCACCTTGTGCGAGCAGCCCAGAATCAGGATGATAATATAACCAACCATCTGTCCAAAAGGACCAATAACGTTGGCTGCTGTCCGTTAGGTGAAGGTAACTGCTGTCGCGGTTATGCTGGCTTGATCGAATTTGTGTTAATTCAGACTGTATAGTCTTCTGTCGGTCTCGCTGAAGGCTGCAGCTGCTGAGGATGATACAAACGAAGATAGGTAAAGTTAAGGTGTGGGGTATAGTGGCCATGTTATGGAGTTATGAGGTTATGGACTTGGAATGTTAGAGAGTACTGCTCTTTTCGTCAATCCAATCTGATACAGCATGTACTGTTCGCAGATGTCGACGTCTGGATTCGACGCGGTTATTACTGTTGCCTTCGATACTGATGAGGTATTGTCTCTGTTGTTCTTTGACAAGACCGACATGAACGATTCGCTGCGCTTTCGTCCCATAGATGCCGAAGATATCTGCTGCTTCGATCCCGCCTTTTCGCCCTTTTAGGCTTTTTCCTTCTTTCCAGTACGTTCGTGCCTTGGGAAATAATGCTGGACTCCAGGGATTACGAGGGGCAGCTAACCCCGCCCGCCCATAGCACCAGGAGACAAAAGCAGCACACCATTCATAGCCTTTGGTTAGTCCGGTGTAAGCCAGGTATTGTTCGATACGAAGGCCATCGTTGTTGCCTGTTGATTCTTTTACGCCCAGTTCTGCAGAAGCTATAGTTATTATTAAGTTTCTTTTGTCCTCATCGGCGGAATGTTTAGCTTTTATGCCACTCGAGCCGTGGCGGGGCTCGTACTTTTTTCCGCAAAAAGTACGCAAAAACTCGTCGCTGGATATTTTTAAAACAATGGATCGTGCCTCCTCCTTCAAATTTTTAAAAATATCGAAGGCGACATTTTCCGATATTGTACAGATAGAGCGAATAGCACTAGCTTTAAAAAACGGCCTAGGTTGCGCAAGGCGTAAAGAATTGTCGACCCGAAGGCCATCATTGTTGCCAGTTGATTCTTTTACGCCCAGTTCTGCTGTAGCAATGTTTAATATTCCTATTCTTTTATTGTCTTCATCGGCGGACCACCTAGGCACTTTCCCTTGATAGAAAGTGCCGCAAAGATCAAGACTGTTTAACCTATGTTCATCACGGCTTCGTAAAGCTATCAAGGCGGTTTCCAAGGTCCCCACTCCTTTTTTCCTCCCCTTAGACTGGAACCGAGCTTGCGAGCTCACCGAAGGTAAATCCTTATGTGCTGCAAAATGTAAGTTTTTGTAAATTATAGCTTTACGGCCTTTGACTCCATATGTTAAAAGGTCATCCTTAATGGGGAACTGCTTCAAAGGCGAGATTAATCCCAATTGTAATGAAGTGGTATAATAAGCTAATCCTTTACATTCGCTTCCTTTATCGCCTAAAAAATTTTTGACAATTGCCCTGGGATGCACCTCCTCTGTGTCAAAAGTTTTAAGCGATGAGTTTTTTGCATACTTTTTAGCGGAAAAAAAGTATGAGCCACCCGCGGCTTGAGCGGGAAGTTTAGCAGCCAAGCCTTGATTTTTTGCTTCGTTTTGATCAAGCAAAATGAAGATGCCATGCGCCGGCATAGAGGCGCTTAAAACACCACTACCATCACCATTATCACTGCATATAGCAGTAAAAAGAATACTGAAAAATAGATAATACATTGTTGCCATGATGTGAGTTCATTAAAATGGTTATTGAATTGTTGTCTGAATGTTTTGAAAGGATGCCACAGCAGTTCCTGCAGCCAAAAACTGATGTATACAGCAAGCCAACCGACGATCAATCCGAAGATCAATACGGTGAGTATACCGCTGTCGAGCAGCCCTGCAGTAGGATCCAGCAAGGAGAGTATCGAAGCGGTAAGGAGCCAGATGCTGCATAGTACGATAGTGCCTATGGTCATTTTTTCTGTTAAGCTGAGTTCTTCCTGCCAGCCCTGGGCTAGCCATGAAGGATGTGTTGTTATCATAGTTTGTATGTTATGTTATTCCCGACTATGTCGGGACTCCGTTTCACTACGCAAGTGAACGAGTTATGTAGTTATGAAGTTATAGGGTTATGCAAAGGGAGTTATCTGGTTACCAAGATCACAGGATAACTCCCTCACTTTTTACCTTACAATGATTGTTGCACTATCGCTCCAGTCGCCGGCACCATGTTGGTTGACGGCGCGTACCTGAAAGAGGTAACGTATGCCCGGTTCCAGGGGGGCGATGACAGTGATCCGCGAATCGGTGGTGCTGTTGCGGTCGGACCAATTTTCAGGGTCAGTACTCTTGGCATAGCGGTACTCATAAATCCTGATTTTCTTTTGCATCTGAAATTGTAGCCTGACTTGTCCCGACTGGTTGGTATCCAGTAATTTGACGCCTTGTATCTTCACCGGTGGCTGTGTCGTGGTCGGCGATGGATTGGTCGGGAATCCTGAACTCAGCAGTACGGACAGTATCCCATTGGCGGTCAGATTGACGTAATAGGAGAGCTTGGCCATGGTGTCGACGAGAATAATGCGACTCTCATTTTTCAGTGCAGTATCTTCAGGAGCGCCACGTTTGCGTACTGCCGCCAGCTTCGTTAGAAAATCATCCAGCTCGGTCTGTACATCTGCCAATGCAGGACTCGGAGTGGTAAAGTGGGTATTGCTATCCATTGCTCGTAGGATAGTCTGTACGGTGATGACCAATTCGTCATCTTTCATGCTTTTAAAGCCATTTAGGGCTCGGTGTGTTACGACCATAGTCTTATCATTTATTGTGTTAAACCATATCGATCTCGGAGGCGCGCTTCCCGTTGATCTATGGCAAACGTAGTCGCTGTTGGGGCAGGAGCTGGACTGATGAACTGAATTGACCTGAAGATGAACCGTATTGACCTGTTTGGAGGCCAAAGGAGATACTCATAATGGATAAATGGACTTTTGGCTATATGGTATCAGCTGGAGTATAGAGCAAGGAGGTCGACGGTTGGAGGAAGTTTGGCAAAGACTTTTATAAGTCTGAAACTTGGGGTATCAAGTTTGGGGCGGAAGGTATGAAGGAAGGATAAAGATGAATTCCGCCCGAATAGTTATAGGCTAAGGTAGTTTGATGCTATAGCCTTGGTGGAATTAATGGGAGGAAGTGTGGGGGACGATGACAGGTAATTGATTGATGGTTTGTATAGTAGGGAAATTGATGATGCATATAGCAATCCCGATGCACCAGGCTGGCGTCTTGGTGCATCGGGGCAGGATGTCTGATTGTATGTTACAATGTGCTACATCCGACCGCGCCTGCGCAGTTCGGCGATAATTGGTTGCAGGTGCTCTTCTTGATAGATATCCATGCTGCCTATGCGTGCGGGTTTTAATTTGCCTTGCTTGACATAACGCTTATAGGTGCTTTCGCTGATGCCTAACACGTTCATAACGTCATTTTTGAAATACACTTTAGACTGACTTTTACCGGCCAGTCGATCGGTGTTTCCACTTATGTTTTCCAATAAGTCCAACATGCGCTTGACGGTGAGATATAGACGGATTAAGTGATCTTCCATAATTTAGTTCATTTTTGGTTTATAAGCTATTTGTTCTGTCCCATAGATCGAATGCAGTGTGAATTTTTCGATCACCTATAGGAATAGAGACGGGAGTGTGTTCGAGTTGTATACTGTTGTGCTGCACGGAGATGACGTAATTGATATTGATGACGTGTGATCTGTGGCATCTTTTGAAATGTTCGGCAGGTAGCCGGTCCAGTACAGTGGACATGGGCTTGGTCGCCGTATAACGGAGGTTGCCAGAAAGCCAGATGATGCAATCCATACCGTCGGCTTCCAATCGTACAATCTGGTCAAAGTCTATTTTTATCCGTTGTGGATTAGGATACTGTCGAACGAGAAATAACCGGGAAGTCTGCTCTGTTTCGATCGGAGATGGTGTCATGCCTCTGTTGCTGTTGTCTGCAGTTTTTTTGGACTGGTTGGTCTCACGGCTCAAGCGAGATCCTTTTGTTTGTGTTTGTTTCATGTGCTGTTTAGTAAATAAGTCATTCTGTTAATAGCTGATTTCCAGATATTGTGGTAAATCAGGAGAGATTAGATTGATCGCGGTCGTGACAAGGTTTGGGAGACCTGAGGTAGAAATAGAAATGTTTAGGTTTGAATAAATTGTGATCATAGGCTCTGATAGGCTATTGAGAAAAATAATTGGTCATTATGCTGTCTTTTGGTATATATACTCGATATAACCAACAATTACGTATATGGATGCTTCTGTTTTACAATTGCGCCGATTGCTGCTGTCCCATACGCAGGATGATCTCCAAGAGGAATGGAATGCGCTGTATTCGGCTTTAACCCCGGTACATTGTGCCGTGGATCAACGTCTTGTATGCAACCCTGGTGATATCTGTTTTTTAGTGGAGGGAACCATGCTCAAAGTGCACCTGACGTCGGTAGTGCGTGTTATTCAGTCTGATCAACTGATCTTTGTTCCTTTGCAGCCCAAAGCGATTTATTTTCGGGCATTGGTCCCGTGTCAGTTGCTTATATTATCCCGGGAGGCACTGTACCATATTATTGAAGTATTTCCCAGAGCTGTGCGTGTTTATGACAGCCTGTTGGACGTATGGCATGAGCAGAGCGATGAACGTCTCCTGTTATTGGAAATGACTCAAAAGTCGGCACGTATAGCCTTGTTTAAGCAACTGCACAAAGAAGCTTTTCCTTATATGGTTCGAAAGGATATCGCCAATTATATAGCAGTGAGTGAGGAATATTTACGAAAGAATTTCTAAGATTGGATTGCATTGGTTTCATAGGAATATAATTTGTCTTTTAAATCGTGCTGGCATAGCATGTGCACATAGATATTTCGTGGTCTGTAGGTTAGTACACCCAAAAATAGGAGCTTTTGCTGGGATGAGGTATGCATAACTTGATACATGTTACGCAGATATTGATACGCTCTATACAATGCTCAGGGGGCAGCTTTTGCGAGATACATCTGTGGACATGTGATCGGATTATAGACTCTATTCCATGTTTGCGGAATAGAGTCTATAGGGGCTAGAAGAGGGCAATGCCTATTTCGTTTTTTTTACGGTATATGCAACAATCTTGTTGGTCAGGGTATCTCTTCGGTCTTTACTGTATAGAGAGTCAATTTTTATTTCGTAGACAAAGCCTTTTTCCATCTTTCCGAGGTTGAGCTTTAATTTGTTCGTTTTATGATCTTCTGTGGCTTGAAGGATACGTACTTCGGTCTCATTGATCCGCGGTGAACCATATTTTGCATGATAATGGTAGTTGTATTTTTTGACGGCTAGCAGCGGAGTGATGTCGCTTGCAGGAGCGTCTGAAAATGGTTTGGTAAATTCGAGTTCGAACCCGTCTTTTTCGAGCCTGATGTTCTTGATGTCAAAGGGTACTCTGTTGGTTGCAATGATCTTTTGTATACCTCGATCGCCCAACCAACCATGATCGGTTTGTCCAGTCCATAGGCTGCCGTCAGGTGCAATTGCCAATCGATTGTTCCCTTTTCGTAATCCTTGTCCTTGGAGGAGTATGGTCGTAGCTCCCTGAGTCATGCCATCAATGTCTTCGAGCATAACCCGTACGATACGTTCGGTATTCATCTCGCCGATGAGCAATTGCCCTAGAAAGTGATCCATATTCATACCTTTTCTTACGACGATAGGTTGGGTGGGCGAATTGGCGATGACATCGTGTGGAAATATAACGGCAGGTTTGTCTCGTAATTGATCCAAAGAGTCTGTAGACCATTCAAAGGGATTACCTTTGTTCCATCTGTCGTCCCATACCAGTGATGCGGGATGGCCGTAAAACTGCCCTTCGCGGACGTGGTAGAGCGGGCTCGAAGCGACCCAATCGCCTTGGTTGTCGGTTACATACAGATTGTCGTTTTCGTCGAGGACGAGGCCGTTGGGCGAGCGAAAGCCAGAAGCAAAGGGGATTGCTTTTCCTTCAGGTGTTATCTTCATAATCCAACCTCTGTAGGGCACTACAGCAAACATGGCTCGCTGTTCTCCTTTACCATCGGCATTGTAGGTGCCTCTAACCTCGGGAGATATATCGCCACCTGACGATGCAGAATTGAGCGCTATATAAAGGTTGCCCTTGGAATCTTTAACAGGACCGTAAGCAAATTCATGGTAATTGGCGGTCATGCCGAAATCATCGTATACGGTTTCATAATCGTCGGCAATGCCATCTCCATCAGTATCTCGGATGCGTGTCAGCTCAGGAAGTTGCATGATCAGTATTTCCTTATCGTCGACGACCAACATTCCGAGCGGCTCGTGCAGGCCTGTCGCGAATAGGCTCCAGGAAGACTTCTTGGGATCATAGATCATGACCTCGCCGCGCATGAAAGCGGCGACGAGTCGGCCATCCGGTAAAAAGTCTAGGGCAGCGACTTCGGCAGTCAGTCCTTCGGGCATAGTGATGGTCTCTATTAGATAGGACTGATCGGCTTCTTTCGCTGTATGATGGCAAGAGAATAAGGTGTATATAAGGACCAGTAAAAGGATGTTTGTTTTCATCTGTCTGTCGTTTATAGGTGATGCATCACGTAGGCTGTTTAGTGTGCGTGTGTTATATTTTTGGTTTCTATGCTGAATTGTTTGCCTTCGGCAGCGGACAATTGTAAAACTGTGCCTGTTATCGGCTTTCCGTTGACTGTATGTTGTACATTGGGGGCTGTGGTAAGATGCAGGCTCACGGTTTCGTTTAATGTAGGAATTCGGAAAGTACGTACGATACCTGCACCGCCTTTTAGCTCTTGGATGAGTTCAAAAACTTCTACGCCATGTACGAGGTAACGAAATTCGGGATACCCTGCTTTGGTTATGCGATATCCCTTGAATCTATGTTCCTGGGGAAGTGTACTGTTGCCTATGCTGAGGGCGGTTTTTTGGTTCTCGGTATAAAATATAGTACCGAGTACGGCCGCACGCGCGTCTTTATGACCTTTCCAAAGAAGGGTATTGTCGACAAAATCGCCTTGCCATGCAAACCGTAACCTACAGGCTCCAGCATCCCAACAGTAGGAGAGTTTCTCTGGGAGATGGACGGCTATCGCAGCAGGTCCGCTACCTTCTATATAGAGCCGATAGAGGTACGGCGGCTCGAGTTTATAAGGATGTGAAGCCTTATGGTGCAGGTGATGCTCATCAGCTTTCATACGGGTGGGCGGTACGTTACTGTCTTTTTCTATGGGAGGCATATTATCCTCTTTACTGACGTACATGGCACCATACATGACGAAGCCATGACCAGGGAGTGTACAGACATAGGGATATACACCTTCTTTGTCCGGCGCTTTGAAATGCAATGTCTTGGATTGCCCATCGTGGAGAATAGGGGTGTGCCATAATATGTCAGGATCATTGGGGACGTAGTTCTTTCGTAAGGCATCTACCCCTAGATCCATCGCCTTCTGTACTACTTTTTCGCGTTGTCCTGGGTTGAGTATAAGGAGATTGTGATCCATATCATCGGTGTTGGTAAATACCAACTCAACTGGAGCCCCTGGCTTTACATGAAATCTTGGTAGATTAAACTGTAATCCAGGGAGAACGTGAAGCTCGATCTTGGTCGGACTTTCTTTTTGAAATGCCGATGAAGCAATAAGTTGCACACCCAACAGTAGAAGGAGGATCAGGCTTGCATTCCATATTTTTTTATTGGTTCGCATAATTTGTTATTTGTGTTTAAAAAGGTTCTTGTAGTAGTCATGTACTTCAAATATGCCGCCCCCTGTTTGGTAAAAATGAGAATCGAGTTCAAAGGCTCCCTGAATGGGGTTGGCCCATGGGGCATTGGGGTAGGGGTGACGAGACTTCATTTCAGTCCAGTTTTTGTAGTTCATATCTCCATTTGTTTCCATGAGCCCCATACCTAGACTTGGAAACGGAGCTACTGCTGCAGCGATGTTCTTGTTCCAGTCGATGAGTGTGGGGTTGACGGTGAGATCTGAACATATACAAGGGATGCTGTGCTCGTAAGCAATCTTGGCTATTTTCAGTGTCATACTGAGGGTTTTGGCAATTCCTTTGAGTACAAATGCACCATATCCCAAAGCGAGCTTCTCGTAGGCATCTCCCTCATTATGGATGCTTTCATCAGCAGCAATGAGGAGTCCCATATCAGATACATTCTCGTTGTTCTCTTCTATAAACGGCTCTTCATATAATAGAATCTGATCAAAGGCACCAATGCTGCGTGCATGGTCTAGGTATCGTTGCAGCAACTGCTTGTTGGGATAACGACCATTGGCATCCATAGTATAGTACACCTGACCTGTAGGTGTTTGTTTCGAGCTTTTGTTTTTTAAAGCCTGGTGTATTTCGGTGAGCCTGACGATGTCTTTGTGAAGCATCTCCTCGGGAGTACCTGGAAAACCGGTCTTGATCTTGAATACAAAATAACCATCATCGGCTGCCTGTACGATATCGGCTATGGGCATGTCGTACGAGACCTGGAACATGATTGCTATCTTTTTGTTTTGAGCGGATAATGCGTTTTTATAGGGTGCCGGGATCATATCATGAAAGGTACGGAGATTGTTTTCAGCGGCGTAGAGCAGCCATAGTGCATTGTCTACGCTCAGCAAGGCATTGTAAAGAAAATTGATGTTGAGTTCCTCGATACCTGTTATTTGTTTTGCCTCTTGATATAGTTCGGGAATAAGGTGATCTAAAAGCGCTATAGGACTTTCGAATTGGAGGCCTTGGATCCGCTGCAGGGCTTTGTTGGTGACCACATACATCAATGCATTGCCATTGGATTCGGATGTAGAAGCAAAGACGTTGGCATCTCCATAAAGGACACTTTGTGTGCCGATACCTATGCTTTCGAAGCCGTTGAGGCTTTCTATTCGCACTATATTTTGCCATAGTTCGGTCAGATAGCCACCTTTGAAGCCAAAAAAATGCTTTAGTTCTTCGCGTTGAAAATTGGAATCTATTCCTGTTATTTCTATCTCCTTCATAATTCTCTGGTTTTTTATGGAAACTGTGTACGTTACCGCAATTTAAAAAATACTTTTGATAGTTAGGCCATAAGTGCGTGGGCTGCCTAAATTTATCGCTCCAAAATCGTAAGCATAAGCTATATATTTCTCGTCGCTCAGATTAGCTCCCCATAGGGCGAGCTCGATTCTTTTATACTGCAACCCGATGCGTGCATTCCATAGGGAATAGGAGTCCTGCGATAGGGTATTGGTCAGATCGAAGTATTGCTTGCCAATATTTTTATGTTCAATGCGTCCAAATAATTTGGAATTGCCCAATGCCGGGATATCGCGTGTGTACTGTAGGGACAAAAAGGAGGTCGTGCGAGGAGTAAAAATTTGCTTATTGTGACTCAGGTCCTGATTGCTTCCCTCTGTGATGACGGTAAGATCATTGTAACGGGCATGGGTATATCCAAAATTATAACTGGCCTCAAGCCCTTGGAGAGGAATGGCGGCAAGTTCGAGTTCCAGTCCTTTGCTGGTCATCATGGCCGCATTTTGGATGAATGTGAGTGCCTGTGGCATGATCAATACAGGAATCTGTCCGTTTTTTATCTGGCTATAGAATAGTGTTGCATTGAGTTTTAATCGCTGGTTCATAAACATATTCTTGCTGCCTATTTCTAAATTATTACTGTGTTCGGCGTTGTAGGATGCTAATGGCGGTTGTGTGGGATCTCCAGACAGTTGACTCATTCCTCCAGCCCTAAAACCACGGCTATAAGAGGCATATAACAGGTTGTCTTTTGCTATTTGGTAATTAAAAGAGAGTTTTGGACTCAAGTTACTGTAGTGGGCAGTGGCCGAGGTATCTGGTGTAGTCACCGTGACTTCTCCGTTATCTGGTAGAAAAGTGCCTTCGATCTGTTGCTTTCTGTGCTCATAATCGTAACGGAGTCCAGCTGTTATATAGAGGTCTGGGCTAAGCTGGTAGTCAACTTGTCCAAAAGCGGCGCCTCCCCAGGTATCGAGTTTATTGATGGTAATATCGGTGAAGTTGGTTAAAGGAAGTCCATACATGCCGGCATCGTTACCGTAATAGGTTCCCTGTTTGGTAGGACTGTGTTGTTGGAAGCTATAAAGTCCCATATTCCAACGAAATTTGGAGGCTGACGGTAAGGTGGAGGATAGTCTGACTTCTTGCATGTATACACTATTGGTGTTCCAAGGTCTGCCATAGTTGTTTACGATAGCAATGATATCATTACTCGAGAAATCCCCATCGATCGGATTTTGGTAATAGCGGTAGTTTTGTTGATAGGATGATTGTGCGTTTAGAAGATAGTTTTTTCCTTGATATCGGGCGCTTAAAGAAACGTTGACGGTCTGGTCTTTCATGGTTGTGTTGCGGTTTTGATCAAGCTCAAAGGGATGTTCGAACGCTTGATCTATCCCCATAACCAAGGGAAAGGGACCTTCATTGGAATGCCCTTGATGCTTTACATTTAACTGAAAAGTGAGTTTGCTGTGCACGTTGTACGTTAAGAAGTAGTTGCCTTGGTGCAGCTGCATGTCATCATACGACGATTGTGTCGATTTATTCGTGTAGTAACCGTTTCTCTTGGTATACATAGCGGATGCACCGAAATACAGTTTGTCGTGGACTAATGGTGTACGAAAACCCAATGCATAGCGTTGTGCATGGTAGTTGCCAAGGCTTATTTCTGCAAACCCAGAGGTATTGTTACCAGGTTGTTTGGTGATGATGTTGATGACTCCACCGCTGGCGTTTCTGCCGTACAGGCTGCTTTGCGGACCTCGAAGTACCTCGATGCGTTCGATATCATGAAGTTGTGAGATATAGGTGTCCAAACTGAATTGATTGACTTCGTCGATATATGTTGTGACAGCGGGATCGTAAGAGGTGGTCGTGATACCACGGATGCTGATGACATTTCGCAGATCGCCAGGATTGGCCGCGTATAGATTAGGAACGATAGCTGTCAGGTCTTTGGCGTCCCGCAGTCTCATGGCTTGTATGTCCTTGGCATTAAGAACAGTGAGGCTGAGGGGCGTCTTCTGCATACCGGCTTCTTTTTTGTCGGCAGTGACGACAACTTCTGGAAGCCGCTGTTCGGTTTTGGAAAGCAGGATAGCTTGCTTTTGTAGACCTACAGCCAGTTGAATCTCTTCGAGAAAGTCGGAAAAACCATCTGCCTGTACATGAAGATAGTATTTCCCAGGACGTATCTCTTGGATTTTAAAGTTGCCCTTAGCGTCGGAATAGGTACGATAGTTGGTGTTCAAAAGTGTGATAGTTGCATTGGAAAGTTGGCTTTCTTTATAGAAAACCGATCCTTCGAGGGTTGCCTGTGTCTGCGACTTAGAATAGGTGCAGATACAGCATAGCAAGATAATCAGGGTATACGCTTTTCTCATATTATTTAGATTTATATTGGTGTTACGGCTGATAATAAAATGCGAATCCGCAAACCTGCGGATTCGCATAGAGCAACGTGTTGTTGATGCTCTTAACGAAATTAATATTTTAATGTCTTAACTTCTAATTATTTATTGTTTTTTGCAGCTTCTTTCATCTCATTGTATTTTTTTAACTGTTGTGGCGTCAATGCTGCTTCGTAGTCTTTTTGCCTTTGTCTGTACACGGATGATATCTGGGTTTTTCTTTGGGATTCGGTCAATTCCGTGTTTTTTTTGATTTTTGTTATCTCGGCAAAAGACGCTTTGGTCAGCGCTGTAATCTTAGTTTGCTGCTCGGTATCAAGCCCCAGCTCGTTCATGGTTTCTGTTTTGTGCAAGAAGACAACGTTTTTTTTCTCTTGGGCATAGCCTACTAGGCTTAGGGTAAACAGTAGTACTGTCAGGATGATCGTTCTTTTCATGATGATTTGAATTTATAAATGTTAAATAATAGATGTTACTTTTGAGCTTCTAAAAAATGAACAATGGTATCGGTGTATTCCTTATGGATAAGGTTGTAAAGCGCATGTCCTTGGTCTTTTAGAATATGTGTTTCTGAAACCAAACCGAGGTCTTTCATTCGACGATCCAGCGCATAAGCATAATCGACATGAATGAGGTCGTCTTTGTCTCCATGGAAAGTGAGCATGGGAGGTGCGTTTTTTTGGATAACGGATGCGTCCTGTAAGCCTCCCCATAGATTGACGGTAGCCCGGATGGGAAGTATTTGCTGTCCTGAGGCATAGGCCAGATTTAGAATGGCCATGGCCCCTGCTGAGCCACCGGCGACAAACACCCTGTCGAGATCAAAGTTGTAGGTGGCATGCTGCTGTTTGACCCAAGTGAATGCCAGGTTCAGATCTTCTGTGGCAATTTGGATGGCTTGCTGCATGGCAGGGTGAAATTGTCCGTCGGGACGTAAGCCTTTGCTCATGTTGGCACGTGCGCTTGCACCCGGTATTTTGTGGTGCTTAAGATAAAGCCTATAGTTGATAGACAATACCGCATAACCTTTACGGGCTAATGTTTGAAACAGCCCTGTGGTGGCCGATTTATCACCTCCTGAAAAGCCTCCGCCATGGACAAATAAGAAAACGGGATTTTTTTTATGGACGCGCTGTGTGGGGAGATAGAGATCTAACAGTCGATCGCTTGAGGTATCTGATGTATAGGGGGCCTCGGGTTTGTCTCCGTAGCGTATGTTTAGACTGTTTTTGTGCTGTACACTGTCCTTGATTACCTCATCTATACCTGTGGTTGTCCCTTGAGGAGGAAAACCTGCAGAAAGTGTATGGTTAGCACAGATCAAGAATAGGGCAAATATGATGCTGTTTGTCTTCATTTCTATATTTTTATACTCGGTGAATTAAGGTGTTGTCAAAAACTCTTATTGAACAGTCAGTTTAATACCAGGGCGCTTCCAAGAAGGGCCGATACCATCTGTCTTGAATAAGGCTTCTTGTGTACTGCTCAGTGGCGTGTTTCCAATATCCTTGGGTGTTTTTTTGCTATGCTGTAATAGCCCCCAGTTATTGAGTCGTAATAAAGGATCCTGTACATGGACACCAGGAGGATAAGAGTCGGCGGCAATGTGAGGTGGAAGGGAGACTATATTCTTCTCGAATCTGATATTATCCGGATTTTTTGCTCTGGTTTCTAGCCAAGTAATCACTTGAGCAGTCTTGGCAATGATCATGTTATTTGCTATGATATTGTGTATAGGGGGTAAAAATGTCTGTTCATTTTTACCGGACCCGACAACGATGGGTTCGGTACAGTCTATGATAGTATTGTGTCTGACTTCGGTGTTCTTGACTTGCCAGTATCCATGAAGCGGAGGATTTTCCCAAGCATTCATAAAGGTAATCGTTGCATTGAGCCCGGTACCGGTCAGGCCTTGGAAGTAATTGTTGTGTATTCTGTGCTCTTCGCCTATAATACGGATGCCACCAGTGCCTGGTTTTTGGTTTCCGATAAAGTAGTTGCCATATACATTTGCTTTGTTGCCGTGGCGAAGAGTGAGCATACCCTTGCTTTCATAAAACAGATTGTTGCGGATGGTATTATTGGTGGATTTGTTCGAAATAATTTCGATCTCACCGTCACAGTGGACAAAAACATTGTCTTCTACAGTGGTAAAAGAGTCGTGCATGGACCATTGGTCTGTACCCATCCGGATTATTTCGCCTCCATTTCTGCCGAGGGGTGGCCTGCCTGCAAAATAGTTGTGGTCAATCCGGTGATAGTTTGGTTTATCTGAAACATAGATTCCGATGGTGGTCCCCAGATGGGTTTTTCCAGCTATAAAGCAATGGTCTACTCGGTTTTGAAAACCATAGAGTACAATCCAGCTGTTGCGCATGGACTTGTCGGGATTATCGTAGTCGACAATAGCAGTGTTGGTCAAACGGCAGTTTTCAGATCTTTCGGTAAATGATATGACATGTTCCTTTAAGGTATAGCCACCATGGAAAGAAAGGCCATCGACAATTAGCCATTTACCATCAATAATCAAGTTGGAGCTGCCGCCAAGTGATAACTGCCCCGGATGTGCTGCAGTCAGTAGAATAGGAGAGGACTCAGTGCCCTCTCCCTTAAATATGATCTTTTGATCAGTCCATTTTTTTCCGATCATTACAACGCGATCGCCTGCGTGCAAGGAAAGGGCCGTTAACTCTTCGGCAGAGTGGATGTGGTATTCCTTGGCAAGTATACTGCAGGTAAAGAAGGATATCAATAGGCTGGTTAAAAGGTATTTCATCTTGTGTCTGGATTATGGTTATAATAGCATGTGACAATAAGCAAGGAACTAGTTCTCTTTCTTGGCATCAGCCTGCATCTGCTTTAGTTTTTTCAGCTGTTCTTCGGTAAGTACTTCATGCTGTTCTTTGGTGCGCTTACGGTACATAGCGGTCATCGCTTTTTTCTTTTCGGCTTCGGAAAGAGAAGCATCTTCAGTGATCACTTTGACATCGGTTGCTTTTCTGATTTCTATGATCTTGGTCCGTTGTTCTGGGGTCATGTTCAATGCGTCCATGACTTTGGTATGGTGAAGAAAAATCCCTTTTGGCTTGGTCTGTGCAAATAGGGAAAGGGACAAGAGTAATGTAAATGCTGTTGTAATAAGTGCTTTTTTCATTTTTAATTATTTAAGGGTTTATAAATCTGTTTTTTGTTGTGAATCTTCGTGTACCTACTGTTTCTGTTTATTGTTTTGAAACAGTCTTTTCTCGAACCAGGCGTATGCCAGCTGGCGCGATTCTAAAGGGAAATCATGACCGTATCCATGCAGGAAATAATTGAAGTCTGCAGACTTGGACTGGTTGAGTATGGTGTAATAATTGGTTACATCCCGAAAGCATTCCAATAGTTGGCTGTTGCCTCTATTCCGTGAATCAAAGAGTGAGTATTGATAGAGGACGGCCCGTGGTGCAGCGAGCATTAAGAAGATGTTGGCATTGGTGTTAAGACTGTTTACACGCGTGGTATCCGCTAAGTACCGGCGCAATGCTGTCGGGTTTTTCCAGAGATCTGGGCGATAATTTACCATGCCGCCAGCATTGACTACGGTCGCTTTTATGCGCTCATCGAGTGCGGCCAAAAGGATGGCGTCCCAAGCACCGAGTGAATGCCCTACAATCCCGATCTGGGTACTGTCCACAAAGTCGAGTGCAGTGAGCATGTCTAAGGCCTTTTGAAGGTCATAGATACTTTTTCCGGTAAGCCCCCAGCCTGGATATTTCAATTGAAGTTTTTGCTCCTCCAGTACCATTTCAGCTTTGTTGTTGGCTGTACCATTGGGACGTCTACGCTGTCCATAAGCTGCTCGATCGGGGGCAAATGCAATAAATCCTCTTTTTACCAAGTCCAAGGCATACTGCCTGTTGTCTCGACCAATCTGCTCCTGTTCGTCTTTTGCCGGTGCGGAATATATGCCCACCACTCGATCTTTTCCGGTCTCTGCTGTCGGATGTGGACATAAGATTAAAGGTAGTTTATGTCCTTTTTTTAACGTATTTGGAACCAGGAGATAGGCAAAAGCATAATCTTCGGTGTCTACAAGGTATTTGACATGCCATCGTTCGTGGTCGGCTTCTTTTGTCTTGCTGATGATTTGTAACTCTGGTCTGGAGGTTATGTTTTTTTTCGGCCCCTTCTGCATGTATATCCTTTCTATAGTCGACTTGAGTTCGTCTCTTCCGACCTGTGGGATAGTGTCCTGTAGTTGTGGTATCATTGCCTGGACATGTTGGCCAAATGCGAACACCAAAAGAAGGAACAAGAGACGGTGTGTTTTGTGACAAAGCATATCTTTATTTTTTAAATTGATTTTTGATTATTGGTAATACGTACCCGCATCAGGGATGATCCTGATGGGTAATAGAGGTAACCATCCTCTTGTATTTTCGCAAAACGGGCTCCCTGGAGGGAGGGATGGCTAGCTAACACCTGTACGCTGTTGGTGCTCGGGTCGATGGATAGGAGGTGCCCCCCTTGGCTGTCGATCAGGTATAGCAGCCCATCTGTCCCTGTTTTTTCACTGGGAACTATTCTTGCCTTGGTCTTGGAATTACTGACCTTGATCTCGCCTCGATGCTGAATCTCTCTCTTGATCGGATCGAAAACGTAAAATTGATCGGAAGTAAATCCGTAGATATTTCCGTTCGTAGCCCGTACAGCTTTGGTATAACTTGTAGCTGCAGTAATTGGCTGCGTTTTATAAGAAATGCTATTGGTCTTGGTATTCCATAAGAATACCCAAGCTTCTTTTTCCGTTGGTTTGGCACTGCTGCCCCCACCGATAGAGGAGGTGACAAATATTTCGTCGGTCTCTGGGATATCGGTTACTGAGGTGTAGCTCTGATTGGGAATAAGATCTTTAAACGTTTTTGTTTTCATGTTCTTAGGATCTATTTGTACCAGTGTACCTCCAAGGTGTCCTTTGATAGGTGCTGTAGGACTGTATATGTTACCATAGGATGCCAGTGTCAACTGGACAGGGCGCTCTTGTTTGTCGCTTTTGTGCAGATAGGCTAATAAACGAGGATTGTCCGTAGATTTAGGCAGGCTGGGATCGAAATATTCGATATAACCACCTGTGTAGCTGCTTGTAAAAAGTCCCTTTCCATAGGACAGCAAATCGTATATCTGTGTAGACCCTCTTGTGATGCGTCCCATATTGCGGAGTTCTCCAGTTTGCATATCGTATGAAAACATATGACCTGGCTTCATACTGCTCCCATAGAGCTTTCCGTTGTGAACATCACTAATGCTGAACACCAGTTTGGCAGAAGGTACAAATGTGCTTTTGATAATTGAGGTTTGCTTGCTGTTGTTGTCTTTGACTTCTAAGTGTCCATTCTCATTGATCAATACAGCTGTTTTGCCATTCCATAGGCAATCTGTTTCGATCTGCGCAGGTTGGGTTGGTCCTGGTGTAATTCCCGTTGCCATACATGAAAAAGTAGTATTCCCTTTCTTGCCATATACTTTTCCATCGGATGCTTTCCAAAGAACCGGTGCTCCATAAGTTTGTAGGTCTTCAGGCAATAGTTGTTGTTGTTCTTTGGTAGTCGGATTAAAGGACCATAGCTCGCCATGATGCATACCGTGTGGCAGGTATATTATGCCGTCGGCATCGCTGACTGGTTTGATGATGTACTCCATACCAGCGTTGGTCGATATATGGGTTTTGTGCTCAACCTGCTCTGTATCAGGGTCTAGAATTGATAAACCGCCCTGTGGGAAAGTCCCTACATATATTTTTCCATCGGGAGCAACGGTGTAACTGCCGCTGACCCAATAGGTCGCTGCACTGGGAGGGCCTACGGTAGAGAGCGTGCCGCTCGGAATATCGTACTTTAGAAAACGCCCCTTATTTCCGGCAAAAAGATACAAAGTCTGTTCATTGTGTTTGAAGATCAGAACACTGTTCGCCTTACCATAAGGGGTAAGATCGACTTGTGTCAACTGTCCGCTCTCCATATGAACGCCGATGAGTGCACTTCGCTCCGCATCTGTCAATCCGGCCCATGCAATGGGACCAGTCTCTGTAGCTTTCGTAACCAATTCGATGGGGAGGTTCATACGGATGGGTTTGCCGAGCTCTTCAAAAGTGAATTTTCTCTCCTTCTGAGCCGTAGCAATACTGATCATAGTATGAATCAAGAGAAAGAATAGTAGGGCTTTTGTTTTAATCATGGCTGTTGTGTACAATGGTTAATGACGTTATTCTGAACTTTCCCAGATAAAGGGCGTATTGCTGGAATTTATCACCTCTGTAAGGGATGCCCAGCCCTTAAAGCCGCGCGTGACGGCACCGTAATTAGGATAGGTACCCAAAGCTACTTGAGTGACTATTTTGTTCGAGTACGTATTGTTGCTGATACGAACTTTATCAGTGTCAATCCCAAAATTAGCGCGTAAAAGTTCCTTTTTTTCTGACAACGATCCACCTTGTAAGGTTGCGCCCTCTTCGGGCGTCAGCAGGTAATTCCAAGATGGAGGGGTAAAGCCACTATGGTAGAATGTAATGGCATTGGCTGTCTTGGCGGAGGAGTTGTTGACAAAACTGTTGTTTACAAAGGCATAGTTGGAGCAAAAGTACTCATCTCCTACAGGAGGTCTACTGTTGAATATGGGCATGGATATGAACACTTTTCCATCGAATCCTTCATTACGAATAAATGTAGACCCCTTGACCAAGCAATAATCCATACTGTCTCTAAAACGGACGTAGTCACCTGTGCAGTCTTCAAAATGAGAATTGATCACAAAAATGTGGGAGGGGCCATAGGCGTTGTAGATATGGTGAGAATGGCTATCTACACCTACTCGCTTGAATATGCAATCCAAAAAGGTAACATGATTGGTGCCTTTTTGATGTGCCCCAGCTGCTCCGTAGATGATACCCCGCATATCATGCCATTGGCAGTTTTCAACTCGAATATTGGTGGTTTTTTTGTCTTTGTCAGAAGTGATACGGAGTGCGTATCCTAAGGAGCCATTACCCGTAAACGAGATGTTCTTGATGTGTATGTTCTGTGAGTTTTTGATATCGATCAATACTCCTTTTTTGAGGGAGAGGTTGTCTGGTGCATCAAAAACAGTCTTATTAGGGAGGCCTTCTAATGTCAACTGATGTTGTACATTACCTATACCATTTAATATCAGGGGCTTTTCGGTAAATGCTCTGGTATAAGAGCCTTCGGCAAATTTTACGCATACAGGTTGGTTAGCAAGCTGTTGGTTTATGGTATTCCATATCGTAGTGCTTAGAAAGTCGGCTGCATTTTGAGGGTTGCGGCCACTGCCGTCTCCCTGTTTTGTCGGGGAGACATAGTGATATACCACGGCCAATGTATTGGCTGTTCCTAATTCGACAAGGGTATCGTGCGGTTTGACAGCGCTTTTTACACAGGACACGATAAATAAGATGGCGAATAATAATAGATTCTTTTTCATGTGCTTTGCTTCTGTTTTAGGTGTTGATAATGTTATGGTTCAACGATGACTTTTACTTGTTTGACCACATTGATCTCGTCTTTAGCATTGACATTTGATGCTAAAAACGTGGCTATATAAGTGCCTGGTGTATGATAGGTATGCTTGAATTCGGTTAGTTGTGGATCCGCATAGCTCTTGATCGGCGTCCCCATGTCGGGACCAAGGTCCTTATCAGAAAAATCGATTTTCTTGGTAATGATCCAGTTGTGGACAATGGCATTTCTGTCTGTATTTCGAGGAAACCATACGCTGGTGCCTGGGGTAGTTCCGGTGCTCGCCTGACCTGGCGTGGCTAAAACAGCGAGTTGCCAATCTGCAGTTTTTTGATCCATAATGGTTTGCTGGCCCAGTAAGGTATTGGCGGTTACCAAAAAGCGACTGAAGGTCCATTGGGTAGGGTTGCCTACCGTACTGGTTAAATTGCGATAGGCAAAATAGATACCCTTTTTCTCTTCGGTCATGATATCGGATAGATTAAAAGGGCCATTGGAAACTGTCTGTCGTGTACCGGTATTTTCGGGAAGGGTAAACTCATTGGTGATATCTATCCATTCCCCAGCGTCAAAGCTTGTGCTGACATTTTCTGCGGTGTAGTCTCCGTTGAATTTGGTGGAAACTAATATGGATATCTGCCCTTGTTGTGTTCCATACCAAGCATCCGACGAAAAAGAAACCATAGGGTTGGAAAGGGACAATGGTCTGCCGTCTCGATATTGATAGTCTTGCCCCAGCTCACCAGAATAAAAAGTGATGATATTGGCTCGTCCGGTCAGATCGAAGATCATTTCTTGTCCGGCTTTGACCTTTTCGGTATGTAGAGAAGCTTCGAAATCCAAGGAACCCAGTTCCATGGTCTTGCTGCAGGAATGAAGTGTCAAGAGCAAAATGCCAATATATATAATCCTGTTCATAGCTATTCGTTTAATCATTTGTGACTGTTATTTTGAACTTTATCAGTTTGGATGTCCGATCTTGGTTGATGGTGTCGAAGACAACTTCGTATTCGCCTGGAGTGGTGTAGATGTGCGTGTACTCTTGTAACGGAAGGTCCGTAATCCGCTTAATGAGAGTGCCTTTATCTCCGCTGATGTTTTGTGTGGGTGAAAACACCTTGGTGACAGCCCATGCATCCATCGCAATGTTGGAATCCGTGTTTCTCGCAAGAAATATACTGGTCGGTGCCGCAGAGTTGTTGGGCGACATGCGTGGACCACGTGTGCCGTCTAGCTCACCACCAGCATAACCTGTAGCTACCACCTTCCAGTTGGCTGCACCAAATGTGGGTAAGATGTCGATCGATGTACCATTGGCAATACCTGTAAAAGCAAAGCCATTGGTGCCGTAAAAATCCCATTGTGTAGGTCTGTTACCTGAAGTTGTAGGTTTGAGGTCGTTTCTGACTGCTATATAGTAGGGTTTGTCGAGGTCAATAAATTCAGAAATATCGGTAGGTGTCGATGTAAAACTCAGCGCATTTGTACCGGTAGGAGTAGGGATATTGAATTTGGAGGTCATATCCTTCCATGTAGCAGCAGTTACTCCATTGTAGCTGTAATCACCATTGAAATCCTGAGATAGTAGGATGGAAAGGGACTTTTGCTCCCCATAGCTTGATCGTGTACGGATGGAGAGAGAGGGCTGTTCAATATTGACGACTCTTCCATTTCTGAAGTTGTAATCTTTCCCAAATTCTCCCGAATAGAAATAGATGGTGTCGGCATTGCCTTCGAACTGAAAACTTAAGGATTCACCGGCTTTGACGGTAGCCGTTTTGGGCATGGCCGCAAATGGTACAATCGTAAAATTGCCAGGTGAGATCTGCTCGTTTTCTTTTGTACAGGCCAACAAG
Organism: Sphingobacterium paucimobilis HER1398; assembly: GCF_000416985.1. Classification (GTDB taxonomy): domain Bacteria; phylum Bacteroidota; class Bacteroidia; order Sphingobacteriales; family Sphingobacteriaceae; genus Sphingobacterium; species Sphingobacterium paucimobilis. The sequence continues at coordinate 310,245 of NZ_ATDL01000015.1, read as the reverse complement.
GAGAAGAGGGCTACAGCTGCGTATATATGAATTGCTTTCATGTCTTGTCTTTTTAATGATGTAATGAGATTACCATCCCGGATTTTGGGTCAGTTGCTTATTCAATGCCATCTCTCGAACGGGTATGGGGAATAGTACATGTTTGGGTTGTACATTTGTAAATGCCCAGACGGCAAAAGAAGGGGCCCCGCCGATGGATAACTCTACTTCCATGTCTTTCATGACGGTGAGAAAATCCCCCCATCGGATCAGGTCATGTTTTCTAAGACCCTCGAATCCGAGCTCTCTGGAGCGTTCGTCTTTTATTACTTTCATGAACTGTTCGTGATCTAGGCCTGATAAGTCTACCATGGGATCGGGGGTATGGATGGGTAAGGCAAAAGCTCTTCTTCGTACCTGATTGATAGCCTCAAAGGCCTGGGGAGATGGTGCTGTATTACTGGCCATGGTCTCTGCCTCAGCGTACATCAATAAGACATCTGAATAGCGGAGCAGGGGAAAGTTCTGTGCGGTCAAGCTCGTGCTTTTGTCGAGTTCATATTCGCGACGCCATTTGGCGATATCACGATCATAGATATCAGAAGGGCCGTGGTTGACTGGTGTCTTGCCACTGTATTTATACGGCGCAATAGTCCACTCTCGGCGTACATCACTGTCCTCAAAAAGATGGTAGTATTTTTCGGTCGTCCGGATGATACCGTACCGAAAGCCCAAGGTTACATCGCTCGTTGCTACCCCCAATCTGACGCCTATCCAGCCGGCTTCGGAGTAGGTATCGGATCCATTTCCCCAGAATTCAACCTCCCAGATACTCTCCTTGAGGTCGTACTTGTCTTGGGCGTAATTAATGAATATCTGTTTGTAATCGGGATTAAGGGCATGTCCTGAGTCCATTACTTTTTTTACCCAATCTCTGGCTTCAGCATATTTGGAATGATCGTTGAGCGGGTAACCGGCCATATGTAGACAGACCCGGGCAAGTATTCCGCGCACGGCCGATTTATTGACCCGACCCGCGTTGCCGACGGCTTCGATATCGCGAACCTTAGCTTCGGCTTCTTTCATTTCTGCTAAGATGAATTCGTAAACTTCCTTGTCGGTATTTCTGGCAACACCATTGTCGATGGGGCTTTCTGTAGGTTGCGTGACCAATGGGACGCCGCCCCAATTAGTTACGAGTAAAAAGTAGTAAAAGGCACGCAGGAACTTGGCCTCCCCAATAATGATATTGCGGGCGCTTGTACTCATCTCCGGTTTATTGACATTGGCCAACACGAGATTGGCGCGATGTATGCCTTGGTAGAGTTTTTGCCAGGTTGTTCGAATTCGGGTATGAGCGGAGGTGAAATCATATATTTGTGGTCCTTCGGCCGAACTCCTGTTGTAGTAGCCTTCATCAGCTTCAGTACCAAACATGCTGCTGATGTTGTAAGAATATAGTTCGGACGAGCCGAGTGGATCGTATACGCCCACTAAGGCTGTATTGAGTTGCGCTTCGGTATTGTAGTATTCTTCGGGACTGTAAAAATCTGAAGGTTTAGTGTCTAAAAAGTTTTTACACCCCACAAAGAACAGACAAAAGATGGCCGTACACGTGCTGATAGCTATTTTATGATGTAGTGTTTTCATATTTCCTTAGATAATCGTTTGACAATTAAAACCCGGCAGTAAGCCTGAATGTAACAGTTCTCGCATGCGGATAAGCCGAGTAATCAAATCCCGGAGTCAATGCCGTGCTTCGAATGCCGACTTCAGGATCCATACCCGAATAATTGGACCAGGTCCATATATTTTGGAGATTGGCTGATAAGCTGAGTGTGGATAGCTTTACCTTTCGGGCGTAGGAGGGCGGTATCGCATAGGATAGACTTAAAGTCTTCAAGCGAAGGTAAGATGCATCTTCGAGTACGCGAGAAGAGTATACACCATAGTGGGACTGCCCATTATTGATAGGGATAAGACTTTCCTGGTTGTCAAAACTCCAACGATTGGCATAGCTGGCAAACTGGTTCAAGTGTGACCGGTTACCTACGTTTTCTTCCAACATTAACCTGTTGGCATTGAAGACATCATTGCCATAAGACCATTGAAAGAATATATGGAGCTTGAAGCGCTTATAGTGGAAGTTATTGGCAAAACCACCGATATGTTTTGGAACGCCATCGCCCAGGATGGTCGCGTCTTTGGAGTCAATAACCCCATCGCCATTGAGATCTTTGAACTTGATATTGCCAGGTTTGATACTTGTTCTCGCAGCGCCATTGGAAGGGATTCCGGTTTTGAGTATGTAGCTGCTGCCAATAAGATCGAAGTCGTCGAGGTTGTATACACCATCCCATACGTAACCGTAAAACATGGCAATCGGACGTCCGATTTCGGTGATGTACAGGGGCACACCGTTATAGCCGCCATCCCATACCATTGGTGTCAGGATATTGTCTTCGGACTCAGCGAGCTCGAGGACTTTGTTGTTGTTAAAGCTGATATTGAAGCTACTGGTCCATTGAAACTTTTTATTGTTTATATTGGTGGTATTGACCGTAAACTCAAGCCCCTGGTTCTGGACTTTTCCAATGTTTTTGTACGCCGTGGGAAAACCTGTCGTATAGGGGATATTGGCGTTTAGTAAGAGGTCATAGGTGGTCTTTCGGTAGGCATCTAAATTGAGCTCAACTTTTCCTTTGAATAGGGATAGATCATATCCTGCATTGAACTGAGAGGTGTTCTCCCATTGCAGCAACGGATTGCCCAGTAGATTGGGGACCATGCTTCTGGTGGGAGTAAGGCCGCCAAAGGAATAGGCTGCGGCGATAGGCATATTTAAAGAGGAACGGTAGCTGAAGTCACTGACTCGATTGTTTCCTGTAATGCCGTATGATACCCGCAGTTTTGCATCATGGATGAAATCGATGTTTTTCATGAATTTCTCTTTACTCATTCTCCAGGCAAAGGCACCCGAAGGGAAATAACTCCACCTGTTGCCTGCAGCGAATTTAGAAGATCCATCTGCTCGTATGCTCGCTGTGAACAAGTAGGTTGACTTGTAGTCATATTCTGCACGACCTAGTACAGAAGCTAATGATGATTTGCTTTCCTCGGCGTACATCGCGTTAGGACTGCCTTCATCTAAGCCACTCAGACCTAGACTTTCATTGGGAATCAGTTTGGAAGAATAGCCGTACCGCTTGTAATTGTAGGCTTGCATCGTAAAGCCTCCCAATAACGTCATCTTGTGATCGCGTTTGAAGGTGTTTTTGTAAGTTAAGGTGTTTTCATTAACCCAGCTGGAACGTTCTCTATGGATTACGGAACCGTTTACACCATTTACATTGGTCGCTCTAGGAGCCCCTCTTCGCGTAAAAGAGTCGTAGAAATTCTCATCGACATAATTGTGCAGAGTTACTCCCCCTCGGACTTGAAAGGTTAGTTTTTTATGAAGCTTGTATTCCAGGTTCAGGTTTGGAGAGAAGAGCCGGGTCTTTCTCTTGACTACTTCGTGTTCGGTGGAAAGAATCGGATTGATTCTATAGTCAAATGTCTTCTCGTCATCATCGGGTGCGTACACGTCCTCGTCGAACAATTCATCTTCTAAGAATATATTGGAACCTGATATGGGACGATATCCCCATGCGCTGAACATGAGGTAATTGGAAGATTGGGATGCATTTACTGCAGGAGAGGGACCGTTTACAACGCCGTCACTATAACTTAGGTTGAGGGAGGCCTTCATTTTTTTGCTCAGATTTTGATCAATAACAACTCTTCCCTGGATGCGATCAAATGCTGAGCTAATGATAATACCGTCTTGATTGTACAAAGAGCCTGAAAAGGAATATTTGGTGTCTTTGTTTCCGCCTCTTACGGATAAGGAATGATTCATCGTCGAACCTCTTCTGAACAAGCGGTCTTGCCAATTATAACCAGGCATATCGCGGTAGGACTCTAATGTCTTGCCATTGTTCAGATAGGAGATTCCAGCCTGGGCCGGATTACGTTCTATTTGATACTTGACAAATTCGTAGGGACTCATGACGTCCATGGTTTTGAGTATGTTCTGTACTCCCAATTGCCCCCCATAGGTGATCTTGGGACTTGATACCATTCCTTTTTTTGTTTCAATGACAATAACGCCATTGGCTCCACGAGCTCCATATATCGCTGTTGCCGAAGCATCTTTTAAAACCGTAAAGGATTCGATATCTGCCGACGAAATACCGGATGCTTCGAAGTCCTCCATGGGAAAGCCGTCAACAACAAATAGAGGTTGGTTGCTCTGGGTAATGGAGTTTTGTCCCCGGATGATGATATTCATGGCTGAGCCCGGCTGACCTTCGTTGGCACTGACCTGTACTCCTGCAATGCGCCCTGCTAAGGCTTCGTCAAACGAACCTACAGGCGCTTCCAGTAGGTCTTCCATATTGACAGTCGCTACAGATCCGGTGAGATCCTTCCGTAATGTAGTACCATACCCCATGACGATTACCTGTTCCAGATCCTGGTTAGACTGAGCTAGCCTGATATCTATTGTTGTCCGTTTGTCGACTTTTATTTCCCTGCTCCCATAACCTACATAACTGAAGATAAGTATGGATTCATGACTCGGAACAGTGATGCTATATTTTCCATTGCTCTCTGTTTTGATGCGTATAGCTGTACCTTTAACGTTAACGGAGCAACCGTTCAAGGGGTCTCCGTTTTCATTGGTAACTTGGCCAGTAATGCTAATCTGTTGGGATGAAAGAGATGAACCAGACGGTAGGTTTCTGTCGGATTGGTTGCCAGAAACGATAGCGCTGGAATGATTTTGTATAAATATAGTTTGCTCCTTGATTTTATAAGTCATATGATGAGCGGACAGTACTTTTTGAAGAAAGAGCTCCAAGGGCATCTTATTGACACCAACAGTTGCTTTTTTATGTGCATCGACAAATTGATCATTGTAGATCACACCATATTTAGTTTGCTGATGTATTTCATCAAAAATCTCTTTCATCGTGACATTATTCACTTTCAATGTAATAGTTTGTGAGTGTGTCTTAGCACTGAGATGTATTGCCCCGATCAATAATAATGCGATAGTGAATTTCATAATCAATAGCATTCGGTTTATAAGTCCATGTGGTGACGGGTACGAGTGGACTACAGTTGGTTTTACCATATAGAAATTTCCAAATCATACCAGATGTACAATCGTAAGAAGTTTTTCTTAGATTTGTACGTCCAGTGATAATCAAATAATAAATTCTGAATTCGGGTTTAGCGTAGGTTATCCAGACGCCAAGGGGAGTGCTTCCGACACTTCCCTTTTTTGGTTATCTTCGTATGTTTCTTGATCTATCGTGCTCTCATAATGATGTCGTTTTAAGTTTATAAATGATTAGTTATTGGTTATTTTTGAGCTTTAACTCGTAAAGTCCTGTTTTCTATTTTGAATTGGTGTGGAGAGGAGTCCTCAAAATATTCTATTAAAGTTTGTAGGCTTAGGTTGCGATTGATAATGCCGCTGAATGTGCCCTGAGGAATCCCAGAACTGTACGTTATATCGACATCATACCATTGAGATACTTGTTGCAAGATTTCTGAAAATGGTGTTTGATCAAAGTAAAAAAGTCCTGAACGCCAAGCGAGTTCTTTTTTTAGATCCACTTTCTTTTTGTCATAAGAGCCATCCGCTCGTACGATCGACTGTTCTCCAGGAGATAAAAGAAAAGGGGAAGTAGTCTTGATATCCGCGGTTATCAAGACACTGCCTTCTACTAATGTTGTCTTGGTAGACATAGGGGTATAGGTTGAGATATTGAATACTGTTCCTAGAACTTTTATCTCTTGTCCTTTTGTTACTACAATGAATGGCTGCTTTGCGTGTTTCTTGACGGAAAAGTAGGCTTCTCCCTCAAACTCAACTTTTCGTTTCTCTCCTTCAAATTTTCTTGGGTACTTAATCTCTGAGCCACCATTTAGGAAGACTGTAGTACCATCGGATAAAGTCAGTTGATAGGTAGAGCCTTTAGGTGTTGACAGACGATACATGGAATTTCTCGATGTATTTTCCGGGTAGAGCGCAGAACCATCTTGGTAAGCAATATATTCCTTCGTGAAATCGATTCCCGTATGGGTTGCGCTCAGCTCGATGGTACGACCGTTTTCTAAGGTTAGGAGGGCGCCTTCTCCCACAGGGAGTATGTCTTCCGTAATGGTATTGCTGCTGTCGTATAGCCTTGTTTTTTTGATAAAAAAACCGGCTATTATGAGGATGGCAGCAGCGGCAGTGATAGATATAAGCCTGCTTCGGTTCAATGATCTAATAGGCGTTTTTTCTCTGCCTTTGCCTATTTGATTGCTGATACGCTCCCAGGTGTCTCTATGGAGTTGATCGGTTTCATCAGTCGATAATAGCTTATGATTTTTATCCAAGAAAGTATTGAAATAGGCAAAAAGAACGGTTTGTTCTTCCGCGGTACATTGTCCTGCAAGATACTTATCGATGAGTTCTGCTGCTTTCTTGTTGTTCATAATTTTAAGTTTTGATTGATGTCCAATCAATAATATGAACCCTGTAAAGCTATATTTTCACGTCAGTTATTGAATTATTTTTGTAAAAACAAGTAATGGGTTGATTGTCAGTGTTATAATTTGCTATCAAAGCTAGTGCGATACTCAATCCTAATCCTAATCGGGCACGTTTGCTCGATTGGCTGATCAGATTGTGTACAGTACGCTCGGAAATCCGTAGTGTTTGAGCGATATTCTGAGGACTTAGTCCCTGGAAATAGGTCATGACGAATACTTTGCCCATATTCTCCGGGAAGCCCTCTGCAAGTTTCTCCAGTCGATCCATAAGCTCTTTTTCAACGAGATATTCTTCTATGGCGTTGTATTCGTGCAAGAGGTAATGTTGTAAATCCGCTTCGTATTTACTAAAGGTATCTTTGCGGCGTATGGACTTATAAAAGCCAAATCGGACACTCTTGATCAGGTAGTTAAACAGGGGGCCTTCAATGGTCAGTTTTGTACGATTTGTCCATAGGGAAATAAAAATATTTTGGACAATATCTTGTGTATCGGAAGAGTCTTGTGTGATTTTATAAGCGTATGCTAAGAGAAAATTCGAAAATCTGTTGTATACTTCTGAAAAGGCCAAATGATCGTCCTTTTGTTGCATCAGTTGCAGCAATTGTCGTTCATCTAATCTTTCGTAGTCCAGCATATTTTTTAATTTTTATGGAATTTAAGAGATTTTGAATGAAAGTCAAAAAGAGAATTTGTTTTTTGCGATATTTTGATGGAGTATGCTGGCAAGCGGATTTACTTTATAAGGTCGATCGACAAGAAGATTGCTGGTAGAAATCAACGGATCGTCATGAAGCAGGTATCTGTTGTCATAAATAAAGTCTATTTTGTTTTTTTAGTTTCGATGCTTTTAGTTAATTTGTTCCATCATAATAACAATAACTGACCATGAACCAATTAACAGATCAAATAGGCCATAAAGTTAAAGAGGTGTTTTCGCAAGCGGTTTATGACCGTAGATATCTCCATCAACATCCTGAACTTTCATTCCATGAGTTTGAAACGAGTGCCTATATACGATCACGGTTAGAAGCGATGAATATCCCCTATCAGGTCGTAGCCAAAACAGGCGTGGTAGGTATATTGGAAGGAAAGATGGAAAGCAGTGAAGATATCGTTGTGTTGCGAGCTGATATTGATGCGCTCCCCATTGATGAGAAAAATTCGATCGACTATCGGTCCGAACATAAAGGTGTCATGCATGCTTGTGGACATGACTATCACACTGCCAATCTTCTGGGTATCGCCAGCATACTACAAGGACTGCAATCATCTTATTCGGGCAAGATTCTTTTACTTTTTCAACCTGCCGAGGAAAAAATACCAGGAGGTGCTATACAGGTCCTGGAATCAGGAATTTTGGAGTCATTTGGAGGGCGTATAAAAGCGGTATTGGGACTGCATGTCAGTCCAAGGGTACCTATAGGACATGTGGGGGTATGTGCTGGACGTTTTATGGCTTCCAGTGATGAATTTTATTTGACGATTAAGGGAAGTGGTGGGCATGCTGCAGAGCCTCACCGCGCAGTGGATCCCATCATGATTGCGGTGCAGCTTCTGAGTACCTTACAACAGATTGTAAGCAGAAAGGCTGATCCTAATACTCCGTCGGTCCTGACCTTTGGCCATTTCGAGGGAAAAGGTGCAGCTAATGTGATTCCTGAAGAGGTTACCCTGGCTGGAACTTTTAGGACCTTGGACGAAAAGTGGAGAGCAGAAGCCCTGCAGCAGATAGAAGGGGTGATGAATACCTTGCCTGCGTCTCTAGGTGCCTCTGTACAGCTGGAGATACTTAGGGGGTATCCAACATTGTACAACAATCCTGATTTGGCCGACAGAGCGAAGGAGCTTTGGAAAGACCTTTTCGGAAAAGAGCGAGTGATGGATGTAGGCGTGTGGATGGCGGCCGAAGATTTTGCATACTATTCCCATCAATACCCTTCGCTTTTTGTATTGATTGGAACGGACAATGGTCGTATGGATACCCAATATGGTCTGCACAATGCACAGTTCAACTTGGACGAAGAGGCACTTAAGACCTCCATGCCCGCTATGGTACACTTGGTGCTAGACCTGTTGAATGGGTAGATAACAGTCCTGTTATTCAAAAGTGAGTTTTACCTTCTTGAAGCCCAGACCTTCCAATAAGGGTTGAAAGACATGGATGGCGTTGGACTGTGTCTGCGCCAATATATCAGATTTCTGCACCTGTTTGGTGATTTCTGCTTCGGCACGTTTAAAAGCTTCATCAACCAGAGTTGCTTCTCTAAAGAAGGCCATCTTGGTGTCGTAAACCTTTGATGCTTTATGGTCTATCTTGACATAACAGAGCTCCGCTTTAGGAAGTGTTATCGTGGCCGAATCACCGGATATGGTCACATCTTCGGGTTTGAGTTTACTCAGATCGATACAGCCTACGGCATCAGCTTTGACAATCAGCAGTACGCTGGCGTCGGGAAGGTAGTTGCTGATATCCTTATGTTCGATAACATCACTGAATCGGTATTTTACCAGTTCAAGCTTGCCCATAGACTCAATCCGTTCAACAAGAATCTGATGTTTGGTTTCTGTTGTGATCTTTGGCGAAAATTTATCTTTTACCAGCCATACTATGACGCCTATAAGTATAATGGGAACAAGAAATCTTACGAATGTTTTCATATATATACTATGACAAAAAACAGACCACTTTGGTTTAAAATGGTCTGTAATATTTATGGTATTGGATTATTTGCTCCTATGGAATGCTTAGCGTTTTATTTCGTTTTTTCGGAAGACAGCGGCTATTTCTGTGAGTTGAGCTGTATTTAATGTTGAACTTTTTTGCAGACAGTCTATAAAATGAGCAACTTCCTGTTCTGCTGCCGGACATCCTGCGTTTTCACCTTTTGTGTTTAAGGAAGCTCCTTTGGGCCGTATCTGTGAGTCAGCGATCAGATTCTTTTTACTGTCAAACACCAACCAGGTTGGAAGGCCTTGGTCTGCGTTGTTATATTTTTTTAATAAATCAGCGGCTCCCGGATTCTCTAGATTCTCCTTCCCCTTGCTTTCATAAACTGTAAAGTCAGCAATGACATAATTTTTGTCGAAATAGGATTTGATCGCAGGGTCACTCAAGCTGGCCGTCATTTTATGGCACCAGCCGCACCAGGAGGCATGAAAGATAGCCAAGACACTTTTGTTTTCTTTGGCCGCTTTGGCAATTGCTGCATTTAGGACTTCTTCGGCAGGTGCGGGCGTGTTTTGGGCTACCGTGACTTGCATACTTAGGGCTAATATCAGCCCAACTAACAGTGTTCTCATTTCTAAGGTTTATTTTTTATAAAAGTAAGTAATCTCTCCTGATTGTTCAGGTTATTATTTTGTTACATCTGCTGTTTTTCTTCGCTGTAGAAGCTAAATTGTAGGTTTGAGAAGGGAAAGTGCTTAAAAAAGAGGCTGTATGATGCTTTTGTTCTTTGTTTTTATTCCCGAAAAAGCGTAATATTGTTAGCAATGGGATGGTGGAAGTACATATTACCCCTTTATATGCTGGTACTGGCAGTAATGCCTTGTACTGATCAGCTTACTGTCCCGATACCTAATAATTTCACACAGTTAGAGCAAGATTTATCCAATCATGATCATGCTGAGGATGACACCTGTACCCCTTTATGTGGCTGTGCATGTTGTGGAGCACATATCAGCGAAGTTGCTTTTTTTTGGTATGAAAGCCCTGAACAGCCTCTGGTATATCAGCTGACTAACAGCTTCTTTGGAAAGTATCCCCTAGTTTCAGACTTCAAAGGAAGTATTTGGCAACCACCCCGGGTTATCGCCTAATTCTATCCTGATCTTGTACACTGTATACAACCGTATATAGGGATTTATTTATTGATTTTTAATACTGTTTTGCGACAACAATTCTTGATACTATTTGTTGTTAGAGCATGGCTTTATTTTAGAGCTCAACTATAGCAGGATCGGATATTCGTGTGTTAGAACAAACTGTAAAATTTAATTTAAGGTGTTGTGTTAGATAGTATTATAAGATTTAGCATTAAGAATAAAATCATCATTGGGTTAATGACCCTTTTGTTGATCATCTGGGGTGGCTGGAGTGCCACGAAACTACCCATTGATGCCGTTCCTGATATCACTAATAATCAGGTTCAGATATTTACCTCGGTACCCACGCTGGCGGGACAGGAGGTCGAACAGTTAGTCACCTTTCCGATTGAGCAAAGTATAGCCAATGTGCCCGATATCGAGGAAATAAGAAGTATTTCTCGTTTTGGTTTGTCGGTCATTACAGTTGTCTTTAAGGAAGAGGTAGATATCTATTTTGCCAGACAGCTTATTAATGAGAAGCTTAAGGAAGCAGTGGAAGATATCCCTGCGGGAATAGGAAGTCCTGAAATGGCTCCTGTGAGTACAGGACTAGGAGAGGTGTATCAGTATATCATCCACCCTAAAAAAGGCAGCGAAGATAAATACAATGCAAAGGATCTCCGCGAGATGCAGGATTGGATTGTCGCCCGACAACTCTATGGTACACCGGGTATTGCTGAGATTAATAGTTTTGGAGGACAGCTCAAGCAGTATGAAGTCGCAGTCAATCCGGACCGATTGCGGGCGATGAATGTCAGTATACCCGCGCTGTTTACGGCCTTGGAGAAAAACAACCAGAATACAGGTGGAGCGTATATAGACAAGAAGCCTAACGCCTATTTTATTCGAGGGGTAGGGCTGGTCAACTCGTTGGAAGATGTGGGGAATATTGCCGTAAAAATGACGGGAGCGGTACCAGTCTATGTCAAAGACATCGCTGATGTGCGTTTTGGCAGTGCGGTACGCTATGGTGCACTGACGTACAATGGAGAGGTCGATGCTGTTGGTGGAGTCGTTATGATGCTGAAAGGCGAAAATAGCAATGAGGTTGTAAACCGCATTAAGGATAAACTACCTACGATACAGAAGTCTTTGCCAGAAGATGTCGTTATTGAACCTTATCTGGATCGGACAGACCTTGTAGGGCGAGCGATACAGACTGTGGAGAAAAACCTGATTGAAGGTGCTCTTATTGTAATTTTTGTGCTGGTATTATTCTTAGGAAATCTAAGAGCTGGACTTATTGTTGCCTCAGCTATTCCGTTGTCGCTGTTATTTGCGTTGGGGATGATGAATGTATTTGGCGTAAGTGCCAATTTAATGAGTTTGGGTGCAATCGATTTTGGTCTGATCGTAGATGGAGCAGTAATCATCGTTGAAGCCACTTTACACCATTTAGGGCTACGTAAATCTACCGAACGGCTTACACAGACACAGATGGATGAGGAGGTATTTGAGTCGGCTTCCAAGATAAGAACAAGTGCAGCATTTGGCGAAATCATTATCTTAATCGTATACATCCCTATTCTTACATTGGTCGGAGTAGAGGGGAAAATGTTTACCCCAATGGCCAAAACGGTTGGATTTGCCATTCTAGGTGCATTGATTCTTTCCCTGACCTATATCCCTATGATGTGTGCGCTGTTCCTTCCAAAAAGAAATAGTGGAAAAGAGACGTTCAGTGATAAAATGATTGCACGTTTACAAAGAGGGTATAGACCGATATTGGAAAAGATGATTAAGGTCAAGTATGTAATTGTATCACTTACGATACTGGTATTCGGGATAGCCGTCTTCTTATTTAGTAGAATGGGGGGAGAGTTTATCCCCCAACTGCAGGAAGGTGATTTTGCTTTCCATTGTATCTTGCCTCAAGGAAGTTCCTTAAGTCAGAGTATCGAAACATCCATGAAAGCTTCGCGTATCATCAAGGAGTTTGATGAGGTACGTATGGTGGTTGGAAAAACCGGCGCTGCTGAAGTTCCGACGGATCCTATGCCTCCAGAAGCCACGGATATGATGGTGATATTGAAGCCTCAATCGGAATGGACCTCTGGTAGAAGTTATGATGAGTTGGGGGACGCCATACTGGAGAAGCTGGAAGTCATCCCTGGAGTTTTCTTTGAGAAAAATCAGCCCATACAGATGCGGTTTAACGAATTGATGACCGGTATACGTCAGGATGTAGCGGTCAAGATATTTGGGGAGAACATGGATACATTGGCAAATTATGCCAATAAGGTAGCAGCAGTGATCCAAGGAGTGCCTGGGGTGACAGCGCCACAGATAGAGCGTGTGAGCGGCCTTCCGCAAATCAATATTGTATACGACCATACGCGTATTGCAAATTACGGGATGACCATTCAGGACGTAAACGATATCGTAAGTACCGCCTTTGCAGGTAAGCGCACGGGAAGTGTATATGAGAATGAAAGACGTTTTGATCTTGTCGTCAGACTGGATAGCACGCATAGAAGTAGTATTGATGACGTTCGGAATTTATTGATACCCACGGCTAATGGGATACAGGTTCCATTGTTTCAGCTGGCAGATGTTGATTTCAAACTAGGTCCCGCACAGATCAGTAGGGAGTCGGGCAAGCGAAGGATTGTAATCGGGTTTAATGTTGCCGATCGTGATGTTCAATCTGTTGTGGAGGAGATTCAACAGAAATTGGAAAATGTAGCACTTCCTTCCGGCTATTACTTTACCTATGGGGGACAATTCGAGAATCTGCAGAAAGCCTCTGCTCGCTTGATGATCGCTGTGCCTATCGCTTTGTTGCTGATCTTTATGTTGCTGTATTTTACTTTCCATTCGTTCAAACAGGCTATTCTGATCTTTACGGCTATTCCAATGAGTGCTATTGGTGGAGTATTGGCCCTTTTACTCCGTGGCATGCCTTTTAGTATCAGTGCGGGGATAGGTTTTATTGCTTTGTTCGGTGTGGCTGTATTGAATGGAATTGTGCTGATTGGTACCTTCAATCAACTCGAAAAAGAAGGTATAAAGGATGTGCTGCAACGTGTACGGGAAGGTACCTTGATCAGATTACGACCCGTGTTAATGACAGCTACAGTAGCTTCTTTGGGTTTTCTACCAATGGCTATCAGTAGCAGTGCTGGAGCAGAGGTTCAGAAGCCATTGGCTACGGTGGTTATCGGAGGTCTGGTAACAGCGACTTTCCTGACTTTATTTGTGCTGCCACTGCTCTATATTATTTTTAATTCAAAACTAAAGTGGAAGAAGGATACTATGATAAAAACAATGTTGACCGTATTCCTATGTGGAACCGGATTATTTTTTGCCCAGGCTCAAAGTAGGGTGTCTGTCGATAATCTGATTGACAGTGCCATGAAGAATAATCTGCAGTATAAGATTAATCAAAGTGAAGTGGATGCTGCCGGTTATACGGTTAAGACAGCGGTAGATATTGCAAAGTTTGGGGTATCTGTATTGAACGATGAAATGCAACCTTCTAACACAACAGGAAGGCCCCAAATAGGTTTGTCACAGGATATTGCTTGGCCAGGGCTCTACTCTGCACGTAAGAAATACTTTACGGAACAATTAAAATATGCGGAGTTGAATAAGGAGCTTTTAACGGCGACAATAAAAAGGGATATCCGCCTCGCTTATTTTCAATTATGGTATTTACAGGACAAACAGACCTTGTTCAATCAATTGGACAGTATCTATGACAATCTATTCAAGGCGACGGATCTACGGGTTCGTACAGGTGATGTGGCTATGTTGGACCGTATTGCGGCAGAAGCAAAACTCAATGAGCTGCGGGCGCAGATTGAACAGAATAAGAAAGAAATGATCGTCCAGCAACAGCAGCTGATGTTGTTGACCAATCGTAATGAATGGATGTTGCCTGTTGTAGATCCTATGCAGAAAGTAAAAATGGAGTTGTTGGGGGATAATGTGATGCATCCGATAGTGGCTTTACAGCAACAAAATGTAGCCATTGCCGAATCTAATGTGAGTGTACAGCGTAATAGTAATATGCCTGATTTCTCTGGTTCTTTTTCTTCGCAGCGCTTCTTGGGAAAGAAGGATCCTGTTACCGGATTCTCTATAGGCGCCTCTTTCCCGTTGTTTGGCCTTGCTGCTGCAAAAAATAAAATAAGGGCAGCACAGGCGGAGGTGAAGACACAGGAAGGTTTGTTGGCTTATAATAAGCAGCTGCTGCAGACTGATAGGGCGACAGCACTGGCTGATATGGAAAAGAACAATGCGTTACTTCAGTTTTATGAGAAATCGGGACTTCGACAGGCCGATGAGATCATTAAGGCTGCCACCCTGAGTTATAATACAGGAGAAATTGGATTTGCTGAGCTGAGCCAGTTTTTGGGGCAGGCTATAACCATTAGACAGAATCATCTCGATGTCCTCAATCTGTACAATAAGTCGGCTATAGAGATCAATTACTTAAATAATAAATAGTGTGCAATAATGAATAAGATGAAACTATATATAAAGACAATAATACCGGTACTACTGATTTGTATATTGTCCTGGGGCTGTAAGGGGAAGGGAACTCAAGGTGACGGTGGCGGCACTGCTGGATCGGAGACTGCTGAAGAAGGTCATGTCGAAGAGGTGACGACTATTGCGACCTTAAATAAAGAACAGATTGCTTCAGTGGGGATCACCTGGGGAAGTCTGGAGTATAAAAGCCTGTCCAGTACCGTTAAAGTCAATGGACAACTGAGTGTGCCCAATAATAACAAGGCAAATGCAACGTCTCTGTATGGAGGAGTTATCAAGACACTCTTGGTTCAATTGGGAGATTATGTTCGTAAAGGACAGACGATAGCGTCCATTACTAATCCGCAATATATTCAGCTACAGGAAGAATACCTTACGGTATCGAGCCAGATCGTGTTGGCTGAACAGGAGTTGCAACGTCAACAGGAGTTGAATGCGTCCAATGCTGGTGCAGGAAAGAATCTGCAGGCTGCTCGTACCACAATGAATACCTTACGGACACGGCGTGCATCGCTGCAGCAGCAAATCGAGCTGATGGGAATAGATATAAATAACCTTACTGATGAAAGCTTGAAATCCGTATTGTTGGTGAAAAGTCCAATAAATGGCACTGTGAGTAATGTTTTTGCAAAAATTGGCAGCTATGTGGACGTATCTTCGCCTGTAGTAGAGATTGTGGATAATAGTTCGCTCCATCTGGATTTACAGGTTTTTGAAAAGGATCTACCTCAAGTGAAAATTGGACAGGTTATCGATTTTATGCTTACCAATAATCCCGGTGTGACTTATAAAGCAAAAGTCTTTCGGATCGGTTCTTCATTTGAAAACGACAGTAAGTCTATAACGGTACACTGTGATGTGTTCGGTAACAAGCAAGGGCTGATAGATGGTATGAACACGATTGGATTATTGGACCTTAATGAAAGTAAGAGTTTAGCTGTGCCAAATGATGCTATCGTCGAAGCGGATGGGAAGTATTACGTTTTCGTTATCACTGATAAGGAAGGGGAAGCTCACCACGATGAGGAGGGACATGATCACAAAGAAGGGGAGGAACATGGGCATGCTCATGCAGAGGGAGCGATGAAAGAAGGACAGATCAATTTTGAGAAAATAGAGATTGCGAAAGGAGCGAGTGAACTCGGTTATACCGCGATTATTCCTGTACAAGAATTTGCGAAAGATACGCAGGTTGTTGTAAAAGGAGCGTTTTTTATTAATGCGAAATTAAGTAACACGGGTGGACACTCCCATTAATTATAAAAATAGTATATTGTTGATATGGAACATAAACATCGTTATGACGAGAAGGGGAGGCAGCTTTGCTGTACACAAACCCAAAAAATATATGACAAAGCGGGGGCTTCTGAACTTGTCGGTTCAAAAAAAGGCAAGGATACAGGAAGCTGTTGCACACATGACGCTGCAGATGTAGCCCACGATGATCATGATGGACATGACCACAGTCACGATTTTACAGATGGTAGTTATTTAAAGCTATTTATGCCAGCTATTATCAGTTTGGTATTGTTGCTTGTAGCTTTAGGTATTGACAATTATTTTCCACAGGATTGGTTTAACGGATGGATTCGCTTACTATGGTATGTGGTTGCGTATTTACCAGTAGGGCTGCCCGTTCTTAAGGATGCTGTATCCAGTATCCGCCGGGGCAATTTCTTTTCCGAGTTCTTCTTGATGGGGATTGCTACGCTGGGAGCTTTTGCTATTGGCGAGTATCCAGAAGGCGTGGCAGTGATGCTGTTTTACGCCGTAGGAGAGAGTTTTCAAACTCTAGCAGTATCTAGAGCCAAGTCCAATATCAAGGCGTTGTTGGATCAACGCCCCGATGAAGCGACGGTAATCCGAGATAATGTAGCTTCATTGATCAAAGCGAAGGATGTACGTATTGATGATGTCGTACAGCTCAAGCCAGGAGAGAAGCTAGGTCTAGACGGTGTTCTTCTGAGCGATCAGGCCGTGTTTAATACAGCGGCCCTGACCGGCGAGAGCAAGCCTGATACGAAATATGCGGGCGAGGTCGTACTGGCCGGTATGATCAATCTGAATACATTGGCGGATGTTCGGATTACTACAGCTTATGCGGATAGTAAACTGAGTAAGATTCTCGAAATGGTACAACAGGCCAGCAGTAAAAAAGCGCCGACCGAGTTGTTTATCTCTAAATTCGCTAAGATATATACCCCTATTGTTGTCTTCTTAGCCCTAGGGATTGCATTGCTGCCCGCTTTATTTGTGTCAGATTATCAATTTGTAACCTGGTTATACAGAGCATTGATCTTTTTGGTTATTTCCTGTCCCTGTGCGTTGGTGATATCTATTCCTTTGGGCTACTTCGGAGGAATAGGGGCCGCCAGTCGCAATGGTATCCTGATCAAAGGTTCTAACTTCCTCGATATCTTAGCTGATATTCAGAACGTAGTGATGGATAAAACCGGTACCATGACCGAGGGCGTATTTGAAGTGCAAGACGTTGTTATAGCGAATGAATTTGACCGTCAGGATATGTTGGCCATGGTCAATATATTGGAAAGTAAAAGTTCACATCCAGTAGCGACAGCAATTCATAAATATGTAGGAGACCTGGACCATAGCCTTGTACTCGAAGATGTCGAGGAGATAGCTGGCCATGGATTGAAGGCCACGGTAAGAGGGAAAGAGCTTTTGGTCGGTAATTTCAGGTTGATGGATAAATTTGCTATCCAATATGATATCGATCCGGCCAGTATTGTCTTTACCGTCATCGCTATCGCTTATGGTGGCCAGTTTGTCGGTTACATCACTATTGCCGATCGTATCAAAGAAGATGCTTTAGAGACTATCCAACAGTTGCATAATAGCGGTGTAAAAGCGACCATGCTGAGTGGCGATAAGAGTTCAGTCGTACAATACGTCGCTAAGGAGCTGGGGATTGACAATGCTTTTGGAGATCTGTTGCCCGAAGACAAAGTGAAACGTGTGGAGGAGATTAAAGGTAAAGGTGAATCCGTTGCATTCGTAGGCGATGGTGTCAATGATGCTCCTGTGGTCGCACTCAGTGATGTAGGGATAGCAATGGGGGGATTGGGAAGTGATGCGACGATAGAGACTGCAGATGTTGTGATACAGGATGACAAGCCCAGTAAAATCCCTGTTGCGATACGGATAGGGAAGAAGACCAAAAGAATAGTATGGCAGAATATTACCCTTGCTTTTGTCGTTAAGGGAATTGTTCTCATTTTAGGTGCCGGAGGTTTGGCTACGATGTGGGAGGCTGTATTTGCCGATGTCGGGGTCGCTTTAATTGCTATTCTGAATGCGGTTCGGATTCAGCGGTCCAAGTTTGATTAAAGGAGTTTTTGCTTATTGGAGTGCTGATATTATAAACTGTACACGTTCAACTATGCTTAACTTAGGAATCTCGATCAGCGTGTAGCCCAGATTGCTGTAGACCTGCTTCATGGCTTCATAAGTGTCTATGGCTTCCGAGAAAGACTGTTTACGTTCAGTATCATTAACGTATATTTCTTTCCAGGGAGGTGTGATGAATACTTTATTGAAATAGGGGAGACTGTGGCATGCTTCTTCCAGTACTGGAGGGGTAGCTATGCCGCAGATCGATAGATATCCCATGATGTCGGGAATCCCCCGGTCAAAGAATGTAAAGCCACGGGTCTGATCATGTCCCAGCTTATGGTAGTCAGCTGTAGCCTGTCCTAGCATTTCCATGGCAAAAGCCAATGGATCAACCCAAGGCAGCTTGTTTCCTTGGGTACGCATCTGTTCAATAATAATCATACGTCCCACTTCAGGAATACAATGATAGCCCTGTGACGTCAGGTGTGTGATGATAGAGGTTTTACCCATGCCTGGTCCTCCAGTAATCACCATGTTTTGTGTTTGCTGTGCTGTATATATCATGCTAATAAATTAAGTGAATTAAATAGTTGTCCCTTTGGGGCCGGGAATCAAAAAAGATAAAGGGGGAGGAAAAGAGTACTATTAAGGTTTGGCCTATTCGGAGCGAATAAACGGCCAAACCCAATATACGTATTTTTATTTCGAATTGCTAAAAATCGTTGTTCCCATGCTTGCCGCTACGACACAGCATATCGACATCCACTGCATAAATGTAAGCGTTTCCTGTAGGAAAAGTAAGCCTGAGAATGCAGCAAAGGCAGGTTGGAGACTCGTCAGGATACTGAAAGTCTTTGCTGGCAATCGCTTTAAGGCAATAAAGTCCAAAGAGAATGGAAGTGCGCTGGAGAAGATGGCGACCCCCAATCCTTTCAGTAATAAAAGTGGTGTGACCTGAAAGATGGCCCCGTCCCAAATAGAAAAAGGAATGATAAGCAATGTCGCAAACAACATTCCCGTTGTTACAGCATCCTTACCTTCCATGACTTTAGAGACCTTGCCTCCCATGACGATGTACATCGCCCAGAAAGTGCCTGCTAGTAAAGCCAGACCTAAGCCTACAAGATCAATATCATTATTGGTCCAAGGAACGATCAGCAATATACCTGCACAGGCCAGTAAAGCCCATACTACATCCAGTAGTTTTCGTGATAGGACCAGTGCCAAGAATAGCGGTCCGACAAATTCCACGGTTACAGCCAGCCCCAATGGGATACGTTGTATTGCCATATAGAAAATAAGGTTCATCGCTGCGATACCGATTCCATATAGTGCTGCGTACAGCCATTGTTGCTTGGTAAATCTAGAAAATTTGGGGCGATTGATCAACGTCAATAGCACAGCTGATAAGCCAATACGCAGTGTACTGGTGCCTACTGCACCTATTGCGGGGAATAATTGTTTTGCAATAGAGGCGCCTCCCTGTACGCAAGCCATGGATAGAAGTGCAGCAGGAACAGCTATTTTGGTGTTTTTAGTTGACATAGTTGTTTTGTTCTAAAAGTAAACGACTGGTGAATTGACAGCAATCCGATATACGATTGTATATCGTTATTATTCATTATAAGACTGTAGGGGACTATAATTTACAAGGGTCCATATTGATCTGCTTACTTTGGCGATAAATCTACACAATCTTCCTGATACCCCATGTGCAGGATTCGATTATTTATAGGCAGTACGTAAGTTTTTTTAATAATTTTAAAAGAAAGTTGTAGTTATGCCTTACTTTTGGCCTACATAAAAGATGCCGTATATGAACAGAAAACCTTTGTTGGTAGTTGTTGGTCTTATCCTTGTATTTGTCGTTGCTATTCTCCATTTTGTAGTGGGATGGCATCATATCCCACATCATTTTCAGAGTCTGACATCTAGTTTATTTCATACGGAATCAGGAGAAGCAGCAATCGTCGAAGAGCCTATCGGAGGATATGGTCCAGATACCCTATCAGCTACCATGGCTATACGTGAGCCTTTTGATACCCTATATTGGGGAGAGCAGATTCGCAAAGGCGAGTTTATTCCGGATGGGGTAAAGGAAGCGTATACTCATGTTAAGGGGATGGATTTTGATGCGCTGCACAAGACAGATAATAAACCTACCGATTTGGAGGCTCAGCAGGCCATCGTACACCAGTATAAGCAGGATATGGTCGCTTTATTGAGGAATAATGATGCCCATATCCGTATCGGTACCGCTTTTGAGGCCAAGCTGCAACCAGTCGATGATAATAATCCCGAGATAGCGCGTATCACAGCTATGGTCTGTGCTTTTGATAGCAAAGGCAATAATTTGGGCAATATTCAGGAGCCATTGTATATCGTTTATGATTTCGTTCGGTTTCAATCCGATCCCGACACCTGGTATATAACCGATTTTTCACAAACTATTCCTTATGATTATAACCTTTTTAAATAAAGGTTTTCGTAGAAACCTGCTTATCGCCTTAGCGCTGTTCGTATCTCTTGGAGCCTGCCAGATGGATAAGTCCGAAGCCCCTGCGTCGACCAGTATGTTTGTTACGACAAATAGTGGAAGCCTTTATTGTTTCGATTTATCGACAGACTCGTTGTGTTGGCAGCAATTGCAGACAGATCCCGATATAGATGAGCTCAGTTATATGACAGTTTATAAGGAACAGCTTATCAAAGACTACTTAAATGGAACCATTGTTTCCTATGCTAAGAATTCAGGTCGGCAAAACTGGATATTCAGAGATAGTGTATCCAAAGATCAGGCTTTTTACGGCTACCATTTCGATGATGTACGTTTTGCCCATTTTTATCAACGTCCTATAGTGTATGGTGACCATATGCTATTTGCCAATAGTCATGGCGAGATTAAGTCTATCTCAATAGAAGATAGAACAGAAAAATGGAATTACCAAAGTGGTACTGTATTGATGTCTGAACCCCTGGTAGAAGGCGATGCAGTGTACCAGACCACCGGATATCAGTTGGTAAAATTAGCTGCAGAAACAGGAAAACAACTGGCAAAGTTTAATTTGGAAGAAGGATCTTCTTTCGCACCAAAGCTCCACGGTGGACTATTGTATATACTGACTGAAAAAGGCAGGGTGTATTGTTTGAATCAGGAGCTGGCCATACAGTGGGAATATAAACCCACATCCGATGAGGTGTATGTACAGTCTGAATTGTTTATTACCGACAATATCATTTTACTCCCCTTTGATGGTCTATCTGCTCTAGATCCCAAAACGGGCGATATCCAATGGGCCATGAAAGATCTGGGGGATATCAAGTCCTTGGATCTGTTAGAAAGGAACAAGTATGTTGTATTAGCAAAAGATAGAATTCTGATTCTAGATAGAAGCGGCAAAGTGGCTCAGGAAAAAGCCTGGTCGCCGGATTTAGGCCAACCATTAGCACTTACAGTAGCCAATTCAAACCTATATATGATCACCTATCAGGGAGCACTGTATAAAATGTCTTCGCAATTGGACCAGATTAAGCTGCTCAAATCCGATCTGCAGTTAAATAACGAGCGGGGATTACAGGCCGCTTATTTTCTTAAAGAGTAGAAGTCCTCAATCGAGGAGGTACTCCGGGAGCTTGTAGTCATTGCTATCCTTATAGCTTTTTATATACAGTTGCTGACGGATATTATTTTTTACACTATCACTCAATAAGGAAAACATTTCCGTGATGTAACGGGATTCAGAAAGAGGTTCCTTATAATATAGGTCCTCCGGTTTGGGTTTGATAGGAGACAGCTGTTCGTTGAGGATCAACTGCGTACCTAGTGACGGGGTTGAGCACCACAGTTTGACAATCCCTTTGTCCGCTACACCCAGCGTAAATACCAAAGACTCGGAAGAGCTTGTATATTTTTTCCAGGTAGAGTCCATCCTGTTTAGTGGCAGTATACTATTATAGAAAAGCGAGTCTGTATAAGAGAAATACTCGATATGTAAGCTGTCCGGTATATCTATACGGTCGTTCTCAAAATACTGGTCAACTTGCCGCCAGGCAAAATAATTGGGATCGGTATCATAAAAGTAACCTAGATCAGAAGATCTATGGTCTGTAAAATACAGGTTTCGGACATGTATAGGTACAGCAGAGAAAGTTCCTGCTTTATACTTTGTTTTTTGAGCCGATCGACGGACTAAAAAGACCATACTCACGAACACAGCTACAAGCAATATGATGTATATTTTATTGAGTATATTCATGTCTTAATGTTGGTAGGCAGCTGCAAGGCCGGTAATGTAAACACTAAATGCCAGAAAAAGGCAGAACAAAACAAAAAATATAATCAGTAAAACTGCTGACCAGGATTTTAAAGGGGATCTGTAATAAGCAACATAGCTCAGTTGTAGCACTGAAACTGCCGCTAGGTAGTACATGGGAACAAAGATCTGATCATTCTCTTTAGGAAAGAGGAGTGCAAGTAGGAAAAAAATAAAAATGTATAATACAAACAACAAAAGAGCACTTCGCTGTTTCTCCTTTGTATTATCTTGTTTTAAAATATAGTCTTCCGATACCTTATTCATCGGAATAAAGATAAAATAATACTATTAAAAAAGCGATTCTTGTGCTATTCCTTGTTTTTAATATTTTGCGTGTTGAGCATAAGTGCTGTGAAATTTAAGAGGATAGCTGCTCCCATCAGTGTAAACTTCATGTACGTTTCCGTACTGGTCATACCAACAACCAACAATAGCATTGCTACAGGAACCAACGTCTGGTCTAATTTGAATTTTCTCATGTACTTTAGATTTATATCATAAGGAGACAGCATCAGAGCGACTCTATCTCCTTATGACTAAAGGTACTTAGGAATATTTAGAAAAACAAATTGTCCTTAATTTTTTTTTTTGATCGACTATCTAGCGCCCGGTGGACAGTGTTGCTTTAGGTATCGCGTGTACAGTCTAGCTAAATGCTCCGATGTACCTTCCCCTTCGTTGATCGAATGGCTGCGGTTCGGATAGGCCATCATGTCAAAGGTGATACCATGTTTGATAAGCTCATTGATATATACCTCGGCATTCTGATAGTGCACGTTATCATCACCCGTGCCATGAATCAGCAGGAGATTGCCCCGTACATTTTTGGCGTAGGTCAGTGCCGATCCTTTTATAAAATCAGCTTCATTTTCCTGAGGCAATCCCATGTATCGTTCTTGGTAGATATTATCGTACAAGAGTTGATTCGTCACGGGCGCTACCGAGATCCCCGTTTGGTATATATCCGGATATTGCCCCAATAGATTAAGGGTAGAAGCCCCACCTCCGGACCATCCCCATACAGCCACACGGTCCGTATCTATAAATCCCCACTTGAATACTTCTTTGGCCCCCATAGCTTGGTCCCTGATGTTGATTATCCCTATGTTTTTATAGATGGATTTGCGCCACTCACGGCCCCTAGGAGCAGGAGCTCCACGGTTTTCCAGTGAGATATAGACATAACCATCCTCGGTCATATCGCCGGCATACAGGAAATTCTTGCCCGCAAAAAAGTTATCCGTCACCGTTTGCGAAGCAGGCTCACCGTATACGTAAAAGACTACCGGGTATTTCTTCTTCGGGTCAAAGTTTTTAGGCTTCACCATCCAGCCATCCAGTGTCACCCCATCCACCGTTGTCACCTGGAAAAATTCCGTTTGTGGTACGGTTTTGTCCGCTTGCATCTCCCGCGTAGGAGGGATGAGCTGCGAATGAGCAGGCAGGGATACTACGGAACCATTACTATAAGCCGTGGTGCTATTTTGGGTAAAAATAGCCAATTTTCCATTAGGTGAGATCGTATAGCTGTTCGTACCTTTCAGTTCAGCTGGTGTAATCCGTTTTGCTTTACCTCCTGCAAAAGACAACTGATAAAGATGCTTTTGGGTTGCGTTGAGCGGAGAGGCGCTGAAGTAAATATTTTTGGATAGGGGATCAATACGGTCTATCTGGATCACATCAAAGTTGTCTTTACTTAACAGCGTCTCCTTACCTTGAAGATCGATCTTATAGATCTGTCTCCAACCTGATTTTTCCGAGAGCCAGATAAAAGCTTTGCCTCCGTCCATCCAGTCCCAGCCACTGGGATCACCGTCATTCCAACGTGCTTTGATATCTATCCAAGCAGGGTCAGTTTCGGTATGTATGGTACGGCTGGTTCCTGTATTGGCATCGCTAAGCATGATTTTACTCTCATTCTGTTTGCGGTTCAGCTGTTGTAATATCACAGACTTCGCATCCAGTGTCCATTCCATGCGTGGGATATAATGCTGGCTGGGATCACCAGGGATATCCATAGGCTTGTTGGTGCTGTTATTTAGATCATACACCCATATACTGGTAGCTGAAGGCTTGAGTCCTACCTTTGGATACTCTACAGGGATGATAAACGAATACAGGCTATCGGTATTATTGATCATATAGAAATGGCGTGTATCTTTCGCATCCTGCTTCCAGTAGGCTATTTTTTTTCCATCAGGAGACCATCTAAAACCATCCTTTGTACCAAATTCTTCTTCATAGGCCCAGTCGAAGGTACCATTGATCATACGATCAGTGCCATCCTGCGTTATCTGTTTATAGTGTAGCGTATTGGTATCTTCTATGTAGATATTATGTTTAGAGACATAAGCCACCTGTTTTCCATCGGGCGAGAATTTGGCAAACATCAATGACGATTCTGGCAGTCCCTTGCCCAACTGAGTCAGCGCTTTATTGTTCAGGTTATACAGCCAATAGTCACCTCTCGTGTTTTCGCGCCATACCCGTTTGGTATTTGCAAATAACAAGAGCGTCTTTTTGTCTGGTGACAATTGAAAACTCTGCACTTCCAGCGGTGAGTGTTGTCCTGTTGGAGTAAGGTCTTTGGCCGCAAGAAATACTTCTCGTTTGTTGGCCTGCAAGAGGTCGACAATGACGATACCCTCTTTAGAGAAATCGTAGTATCCGTTACCATCTTCAGTCCATTGCGTCTGCGCTGCCGCCGACGATAGACAAAAGAGCTGAACTGCGAATAAGGCGAGTAAAATGCGTGTGATCTTATTGTACATGATTGGTTCTATAGTTTTCTATATCTTCTACTGATTTGATTAACTCGGGGCCCAACAGACGGAAACCGTCATTGGTAATTAAGAAATTATCTTCTATCCGTATACCGCCAAAATCACGGTACGACTCCAGCAGGTCATAATTAATGAACTGGGATAGCTTGTTTTCTTTCTTCCACCTATCGATAAGTTCCGGTATGATGTAGATGCCCGGTTCGACAGTCAGCACGAATCCTGTTTGTAGTTCACGTCCCAGACGTAGTGATTTAAGACCAAATGTACTCGTATCCTTAGGCTCTTGCTCGGTGTATCCCACATACTGCTCGCCCAGATCTTCCATATCATGTACATCGAGGCCCATCATATGGCCTAATCCACATTGAAAGAATAGCGTGTGTGCATGTGCCTGTACCGCTTCTTCCGGATCTCCCTTCATCAGTCCTACGTCCACAAGACCTTCGACAAGATGTCTTGCTGAAAGCAGATGTACATCCTTAAACTGTACCCCTGGTTTCAGACGCTCTCTTGCTCCCTCAAAAGCTTTTAGTACGACATTATATAAGTCCCGTTGGCGTGTAGTGAAGCGCCCCGAAACCGGGAAAGTCCGGGTGAGATCTGCGGCATAGCCCATAGCCGTCTCCGCACCCGAATCGTTCAGTATCATGTCGCCTTCTTTTAGGAAGTTCTGTTGATAAGCATTGTGAAGAATCTCTCCATGTACAGTCACTATAGGCGGATAGGCAAAGTTACAGTTGTGGTCATACGCATAGTGTTGAATAGCAGCAGCGATATGACGCTCCTGGATACTGACCTGAGCCGTACGCATAGCCAATAGATGCATTTCTGTGGACACCGCCAATGCTTTTTCGATTTCAGCTATCTCTTGGTTCTCTTTGATCGATCGTTGGGCTACCACGGCTTTGATGAATGGAACAGAGGGGTTTATTTCCTTTGGGTTGACCTGCAGTAATTCGCCAAGCAATAGTTTGTTGCTGGATTGATACGGCGGAAGGTAGTGTATAGTCCTATCGCTTTTTTTAGCTTGCTGTAAGTATGATGCCAATTGTGCGAAAGGACGTGTTTCCTGCACGCCACATTTTAAGGATTTGTCTTTCAGCGATTCCTGCTGTCCGGTCCATACGATATCATCTATACTGAGCTCATTGCCAAAGATGATCGTCTTATCATTGTCTATATCGATAATGGCAGCTAGATAAGGAGCCGGGATGCCGAAGTAATATAAAAAAGTACTATCCTGACGAAAAGGATAGGTGTTATGCTCGAAATTAATAGGATTCTCAATATTCCCTAAGAAGAGAAGGACGCCACTGGACACTTGCTTTTGAAGCGTTGATCTTCGGGATTGATAAGTCTGTACTGAAAACATAGTAATACCTGGATTAAGTGTTTGAAATAATGGAGGTAAAGTTTGGAAAAAAAAGTGAGACTTATAGTCTATATATCAAACGCGACTTCCTAAGTAAACTTACCTGAAAATTTACTAAGGCTTGCCCCGTGGTGAGTTTTTAACTCCGCGATTATAAAGTAATAGTTATATTCGTACTTGGTTTTCTCGTAATGGATATAAGTAATCAGATCGAAAAAGTAAAGTTGAATTTGTTTGAGAAAGAACAAATTGTAGAGGCGTGTACCATTATCAGCAAGTACCTGAGCGATTCTCTTTTGGCTATTCATTTGTACGGATCTGCTGTAGAGGACGGTTTAAAACCTTATAGTGACATCGATCTATTGGTGACGTTGGACGGATCGATGGATGGCGAAACACGTATGGGGCTAATGAAGGATCTCCTGTCTTGTTCAGCGGCGCCAGGTACCAATCCCAGGAAACGAGCATTAGAGGTCACTGTAATCAATTATTCAGAAGTTGTGCCTTGGAAGTATCCGCCTAGACGGGAGATGCAATTTGGAGAATGGTTGCGTCAGGATATTTCGGAAGGTATCTTCGAAGCGCCACTGGTCGACAAAGATGTATGCATACTGATAAAGAAAGTCAGAGCATCAAGTGTCGCTGTTTTCGGAACGGTTGCATCTACATGGTTTGAACCCGTACCTGATGATGATTTTGTGGATAGCCTCCGGAGCACACTGGATTTATGGAACACCGAAGAAGATTGGTTAGGTGACGAAAGGAATATCGTATTAACTATTGCACGGATTTGGTACAGTGCGTCGACGAAGTTGATCGGTTCTAAGGAAGAAGCATCTCTTTGGCTGATTGATAGATTGTCCATGCCTTATCGATCGTTGCTTGTCAAAGCAAGACAAGATTACTTAATGGGAAGCCAGAAAGAGTTTGCAATATATACCGAAGAAATGTCAGCATTCATCCATTTTGCAAGACAGTCTATAACAGCTATCCTGAATTCATAAACTGGCTCTTCATACCTAATAGATGTTGAATTCCATAAGCTGCTTAATGTACATCTATTCCGTCAAAGTAGATTTCCGTTATTGCGGTGTCATTGTGTTTGTCTCCTCTGTAAACCTCCATGATCTCGAATTTTAAAACCAGATCCGTTCCATCGCTATTATGACCGAGTGTCCCTACTTCGAAAGCCTGATCTGTCCGGCTGTCTTCTAAGTTTAAGATGCCGATTGTTTTTCCATTAGCATATAACCTCAACTTTTTTACGCGATTGTTGTTTTTCCAAGCCGCCTCAGACTTCATATAGCCATTCGATATGATGATTTTTGTAATTCTTGGACTTTTGTTCTTAAAATAGTATTCTAGATACTCTCCAATTCCCTCATCGGCTTTTCCCTCCACCCATGCTGTTTTATAGTTCAGGTCATTTGCACTGGACGCCTGATAGGAGATTCCGTTTTGTTCACGCAGTGATGAGGATGCTTTGACAAGATAATTTCCACCGCCACAATACCAGCTGCATCCTCCATCTATAACGTCCCATACACTCTCGACGACTTCGCCGTATTTGTCCAATAAGATATCTAGTTCGGCCTGTTCTTTTGTGCTTAGTTCAGGTTGGAGTAAAAGCTGATTTTGTCGATTGATTTCCTGTTCTGTCTTTGCACTCAGATCGACCTTGATGATCTCTTGTGGAAAGTAATTTTTTATCCCCTGTTGTCCATGGGCAAAATGAAGGATAAATAAGTTGATAAGAATAAAGAATAACCTCATGTGACTATGTAAAACTCATTTTTTAAAACTGATGAGCCTCTGTGAGATTCAAGTCCAAAATAGTTGCTTTTGACTTTACAAATAAAATGCCATAGTTTACCATGATGCTTTGTTTTTTAAGAATAGATATACGAAACTTGCTGCGGTCTGATAATGAGGTGTACCTATACTTAACTTATTGTTATCTTATAAAGTGTGTGTAAAGCTTCTTATCGAATTGGTTAAGCAGACTTCGGTAGAGCTTGAGAATGATAAAATCTGCTGTGCGGAAGTCTCTGCCAAGTTCTCGCGCGAGCGTATCACTGCAGATTGGTGTAGCAAAGAGAATGCATTGTTTCTGGCCGAATATTTTGTTTCAGACTGAATGATTCTAATTTTTAATAATTTCAAATTACTAGTTTAAATAAAAGCCTTTATATTTTTGACTAGCTTTGCATTTGTGAAGAAAATGTTTGCTATATTGTTTTTAATCACGTACATGCTTTCTACAACAGAGCTTATTCAGTTGTTGAAGTTGCCTGTACTGATAGAGCATTTTGCAGAACATAAAGCGCAGAATCCTGACATAACGTTTACAGCCTTTATCACGCTTCATTATAAAGGTGATCATTTGGACAATCATCCTGAGGATGACGATTATGATCAAGATAAAAAACTTCCATTTATCACCCATAGTAATGTGCTGACAATCTGTTGTACCGGAGTACCCAACTTCTTATTTGAGGTAAGGAAAAGAATTCCCCAATCTGGTACGTTAAAGAGACAGGTTCATAACGATCTTTTTAAGAGCAACACCTACTTGTCTGCAATCTGGCAACCGCCGAAATACGCTTAGTTTTTTATTGGATTGAGTTACACTCAAATTTGTTGATATCGTCTTATATAGAAGAGATGGTAGTTGCATAGTTGATTAAACGAATAATCTACTACCTGCTCCCACCTATATCTATACCTGTTACAATATCAGCATCGCATTATTCCATTTTATTACTAATAGTATACAGATAATATGTTACATCAGATTATTGAGTTTTCCATACGGAACAAACTCATCATCGGGCTGTTGACGCTTGCTTTGGTCGCTATAGGCCTGTATGAAGCAACGAAGCTACCTATTGACGCTCAGCCCGATATTACAGACAACCAAGTTCAGATCATCACCGTAGCCCCCTCATTGGGTGCTACGGATATTGAGCGTTTAGTTACATTTCCCATAGAGCAGTCCAATAGTAATATCAGCGGTATTAAAGAAATCAGGAGTTTCTCCCGCTTTGGACTTTCACTGGTCACCATTGTATTCGATGATAATACCGATGTCTATTGGGCTAGGCAACAGGTGTCGGAGCGTTTGCAGGCTGTTCGAAGTGAAATCCCCGAAGAGATCGGAGTTCCTGAGTTAGGCCCTATATCTACTGGTCTGGGCGAGATCTATCAGTATGTGATACGTGCTAAAGAGGGATACGAAGATCGTTACGATGTTACGGAATTACGTAGCATTCAGGATTGGATTGTGAGGCGTCAGCTCCTTGGTGTAAAAGGAGTTGCGGAGGTGAGTGGTTTTGGGGGCAAGCTTAAGCAATACGAGGTTGCCGTCAATTCCAACCAGTTGCAGGCCCATGGTCTGACCATCTCCGATATATTCACTGCATTAGAAAATAACAATCAAAATACAGGAGGTGCTTATATAGAAAAAGGGCCTACTGTATTATACATCCGCAGTGAGGGGCTTATCGGAAATAAAGAAGATCTGGCTGATATTGCCATAACCTCCCTGAGCGATGGGACGCCTATTTTGTTGAAGGATGTTGCTGAAGTGAAAATAGGCTATGCGACGCGGTATGGAGCAATGACTTATAATGATAAAGGCGAAGTATCCGGTGCTGTAGTCATGATGCTCAAAGGGGCGAATAGCAGTGAGGTCATTAAAGATGTAAAAGAACGGATCGAAAATATCAAAAAGACACTGCCAGAAGGCGTAGTGTTGGAACCATTTTTAGATCGGACGAAAATGGTAAATAATGCAATTGGTACGATAGAGACAAATCTTGCCGAGGGAGCTTTGATCGTTGTCTTCGTGTTGGTCTTGTTTCTCGGCAACTTTAGAGCGGGCTTATTGGTTGCTTCGGTTATTCCTTTATCCATGCTCTTTGCTATCATTATGATGAATCTATTTGGCGTCAGTGGCAATTTGATGAGCTTAGGTGCGTTGGATTTTGGACTGATAGTCGATGGGGCTGTCATTATTGTAGAAGCGGCTCTACATCAGCTTCATTATGACAAGAAGTTTGTCGGTACCAGAGCCATTTCGCAATCAGAGATGAACAATGAAGTAGGTACATCAGCCACTAAGATGATCAGTAGTGCTGTGTTTGGACAGGTGATTATTCTCATTGTATACCTTCCCTTGTTTACACTGGAAGGTATCGAGGGCAAGATGTTCAAACCTATGGCACAAACCATAGCCTTTGCGCTCATGGGAGCTTTTATTCTTTCCTTGACCTACGTACCTATGATGACTTCCCTCCTTTTAAGCAAAAAAATAAAAGGAGAGCCCACTTGGTCTGATAGGGTAATGAGACGTATTGAAGCAGGACATCAATATTTGCTGGATAAGGTGCTACACTTCCCTAAGTTGATTATCAGTGTTGTTCTTCTTCTGTTTACAGGGGCAGTCATTGTCTTGTCCAATCTTGGAGGGGAGTTTATTCCTGCGCTTGAAGAGGGGGATTTTGCTGTAGATACTCGGGTGTTGACAGGAAGCAACCTTCAGACTACGATAGCATACACACAGAAAGCTGCTCACCTGCTCAAAGAACAGTACCCAGAAGTTGAAAAGGTCGTTACGAAAATAGGAAGCGGTGAGGTACCTACAGATCCGATGCCGATGGAGGCCAGCGATATGATGGTTATTCTAAAGGATAAGAAAGAATGGACTTCGGCCAAATCATTTCCTGAGCTCGCTGACAAGATGAGTAAATCGTTGGAAGCTATTCCAGGTATCAGTACTGGTTTTCAGTATCCTGTGCAGATGCGGTTTAATGAGTTGATGACAGGCGCGCGCCAGGATGTCGTCTGCAAGATATTCGGAGAAGATCTAGATAGTCTTAGCCACTATGCTTCTCGTTTTGGAGAGCTTATCAAGACTGTAGAAGGAGCGCAGGACTTATATATCGAACCCATAACGGGGATGCCGCAAGTTATTATTAGGTATGACCGTGCGCGTATAGCCCAGTATAATTTAGATATAGCTACCGTTAATAGGGTTGTAAATACCGCATTTGCCGGACAGCGGGCTGGAATGATTTATGAAGGTGAGAAGAGATTTGATCTAACTGTCCGATTGGGGGAGAATCAGCGCGAAAACCTGGAGGATATCCGTAATCTACTCATTCCCCTGAATAGTGGGATGCAGGTTCCATTGTACCAGCTGGCCGATGTCAGCATAGAGAATGGGCCTGCCCAGATTCAACGTGAGGATGCCAAGAGAAGAATTGTTGTAGGCTTTAATGTTCGAGGTCGAGATGTACAGGGAATTGTTCACGAGCTTCAGGCTAAGGTAGATAAACAGATGAAGTTCTCACCTGGTTACTATGTCACCTACGGTGGTGCATTCGAGAACCTGAATAAAGCAAAGGATAGGTTGATGGTTGCTGTTCCGATATCACTCATTTTGATTTTTGTTCTTTTGTATTTCGCTTTTCACTCCGTCAAATACAGTGTCCTAATCTATAGTGCTATCCCTTTGTCAGCTATCGGAGGTATTTATTTTTTGGCATTGCGTGGCATGCCTTTCAGTATTAGTGCAGGTGTTGGTTTTATTGCCTTGTTTGGTGTTGCTGTGCTCAATGGAATTGTGTTGGTGACCGAGTTCAACCGTCTCAAGGAAAATGGCGAAACTGATCTGAGGCATATCGTTATTCGAGGTACCTGTATCCGCTTGCGTCCTGTATTGATGACTGCATTCGTAGCATCGTTTGGTTTTCTGCCCATGGCTATCAGTAATGGGGCAGGGGCTGAAGTACAGCGCCCATTAGCGACAGTGGTTATTGGAGGGTTAATGGTGGCTACATTTTTAACCTTATATGTCCTCCCTGTTTTATACCTTTTGTTTGAACGGTTCGACTTTTCCAAAATAAAAGTGCGTTTTGGCAAGCGGACATTAGCTGTTTTCTTTTTTGTGGGGATGAATTTAAGTCTTTACAGTCAGGAGATATCGTTAGACAAAGCATTGGAAATGGCAGCAAGCAATAATCTGTCTACCAAAAGTCAGGTCTTGCTGGCAGAATATCATGCCAAACGAATTGCTACCGCGAATAGCCTTCCACAGGCGGCTCTACGTACGACATTTGGAAAAATCAATGGGACGGCTTTCGATAATAATATCGGTCTATCGCAATCTATCAGCTTTCCGACTGTATATACACATCAAAGAAGGGTCCTACGTGCGGAGTGGGATTCGGCTGTTATCGGTGTAGATCTTAGTATCCTTGAGGTCAAAAGAAATGTAACGGAGTTATTTTACTACATCCTCGTGTTACGCGAAAAAGAGAACATGTTAAAAGAGCTGGATCACATATATGTCCGTTTTTTAGAAAATGCTGATTTACAGTTGGAAAAAGGAGTGAGCAACCAGTTGGAGCGAACTACAGCTGTGATACAACGCAAAAATATTCTTGTCCAGTGCAAGATGTTATCTGCAACAATTGAGACCGCCAAAATTCAATTACAGTTACTATTAAATAGTGATACCTGTTATGAACCGTCAGCTTCTGATATAACCTATAAGGCAGCGATAGATGGCTCCGATTCAGTTTTGGCCCGGCATCCTCAGTTATTGCTGCAAGTCCAAGAGATTGAAAAATCAAAAGCAAATGTAAGATTAGAGAAATCAAGGCTTTTGCCGGAGTTGTCTGTGGGTTATTTTAACCAAAGCTTCAAGGAACTAAATCGGTCACGATTTAGTTCGGTAGAGGTAGGGATCGGTATTCCTCTATTTTACGGAGGACAGAAAGCGCAGATTAGAGCCGAGGAGCAAAGAGTAAGATATGCGGAAAACGAGCTTTATACAAAAAAAATGCAGTTGGAGAGTGAGTATGCTGTACTGTTGCAACAGTACAAGACTCAACTCGCTGTAGTGACCGTATTTGAGCATACACAATTGCCTGCTGCAAGACAAATAACTGCTCTTTCTCAGGAACAATTTAAAAATGGGGAAATCAATTATCTAGAATGGGTAATGCTCAATAATCAGTCTGTCCAGATACAGAACGATTACTACAATGCTGTCCTGCAGTTCAACGAAACTGCGATTCAGATTCAATATATCATTTCAAAATAAACAAACGATGAAATATTTAGCACGTATTTTAATAATTGTACTGTTCTACAGTTGCAATGGGAGACAGGTTACTGATGAATCAGCTGAAACGACCGAAGCCGACAATATCCTTGAGCTTTCGGATACACAGTTGGCATCTTTTACCTTGTCATCAACGATGGTACAGGAGAAGAAAATTACACAGACACTTAAACTAAATGGTAAAATAGAGGTTCCTCCTCAAAATTTAGTTTCTGTAAGCAGCGCATTGGGCGGCTATGTCAAATCGACCAAGCTATTACCAGGGATCTTTTTTAAGAAAGGGGAAAGAATTGCCGAATTAGAGGATAATCAGTTTATTCAACTTCAGCAGGATTATCTCATTGTAAAAAATCAAATGGAAAATGCTGAATCAGAATACCTCCGTCAGCGCGATTTAAATCAGAGTAAAGCCAGTAGTGATAAAGTATATCTACAGGCTAAAGCCGACTATCATACACTGTTGATCAACCGACAGGCATTAGCTCAAAAGCTAAAACTCATTCATATCAATCCGGATCAGTTGACGGTTCATAATATTAAGCAGACAATATCAATCTATGCACCATTTGATGGATTTGTGTCGCAAGTATTCGTCAATACGGGTAAATATGTGTCACCATCAGAGGTTCTGTTTGAATTAGTAAACCCATCTGATTTGCACCTCAATCTAAAAGTCTTCGAAAAAGATTGGGACAAAATGAAAATCGGGCAACAATTGACAGCATATACCAACAGTGACCCGACTAAGACGTACGCAGGGCAGGTTATACTGATCGGAAAAAACATCTCAACAGATAGAGCCGTAGATGTCCGCATTCGTCTTAATGGAGGGGGCACAGCCCTTATTCCAGGGATGTATATGAATGCTGATGTCGTGATTCCAGAAAGCACAGCTCATGCGCTTCCAGAAGAAAGCGTAGTCGATTTTGAAGGAGGCAAGTATGTTTTTGAGATAATAGATAATCACAAGTTCAAAATGAGAGCTGTACAATGTGGAGAGCAGGGTGATGGTTGGATCTCGATCACTAATAGCGCGGAGTTGGACAAAAAGAAAATTGCAGAGCAGGGAGCATACACCCTACTAATGGCACTAAAAAACAAAGGCGAAGAGTAGTATGAAAATAGGAATGATTTTTATTGCTTTGATCGACATTGGGCTGGTGATATCTCTTAAAGCCACTTGGTCGTCGCAACTAAGAAGAGAGGAAAGGATATGTATCAGATGAGGAAGACGTATCGTTAAAAGGGGGGATTGCTGCTGAACAATAATTTTAAAGATATCAAGGGAGATTATATCATCTATAACCTCCCTTGTGTATTTAGAGTCGGTAGCCTACAGATAGTCCAATGACTCTATTTTTGGCATCGAGCTCTTTGCTGAGTTTGTTGATTCCGTGGTTGTTTTTTAGAATAGATACATCAGACGTGTTGCTTTCGAGTTCGGAAAGATAAGGTAAAGTGGCACGGCCAATAGTATCTTTATCATATGGAGATACCAAATTCTATAAAATTTGTTGAAGACAGAAATTTGACTTGGAACTAATTGATTTTGCATTCTAAGTTTTCGGAGATAGGTTTCAAATTGTTAGGTAAGTTTAGCGAATTGTAAATGGCAGCTTTTTTTTATCATCTATGTATTAATTTAGCCTGCAATAAAGCAAGCAATTGGGACAATCAAAAATACAAAGGAAAAGTAAAATGATGATGGAATAATGAAGTCAGGAATGAGCAATATATATCAAATAGTCTTTATCCTTTTTTTTATAGGCACTAGCAATTGTACACATGGACAGAGCAAGCAAGAATGTCTGGATATGCTCCACGATAATCTGATATTGCTGGAGAGTTTCTTGCATGCCGATCAGTATGATGGAGGGGCAGCAGAATTTCATGAAAGATGTTCTTGTGCCGTTGCACAAGATAGAAAAACAGAGTTATTTGGAATTATTGACTTGGATGGTAATTGGTGCATTGCACCATCCTTTATCTTTTTACGCGAAAAATGGGGGGATAAAGGCTTGTTTTTAGGCCAGTTGCCTGGTGAAGATAAGAGTTTTGAATATACATATGATAGAGAGAAGAGGACATTAACAAAAATGTAAATCAAGAGTTTGTCGTAGAGATTAAGTTCTTTCAACTACGAGGATCAGAAAAGGGATACATATAGCTTATGGATGGTTTTAATTTAAAAATAGTTGGTCAGCCTACCGAATTCGGCGATACTAACTTTCTTGAAAGCTATAGGTTTTCCAATGGTAGATCTTTCCCTGCCTCTTACAAAGCGTTTGTTCGTTTTTTGGGATATGGCTTATTGATGGGGCAGTTTCACATCTATATCCCTATGGGGACTTATGGAGATTCTTGGGATATCCGAAGCGAGGGCATTCGGTCTACTTACTACCAAGATTTACTGGATCATGATATTTGGTTTGATTTGGAGCCGGACGGTTCGATAGCGCTATTGAAGAGGTTGGTCCCTTTTGCCGCCAGTGACAATGGCTATTACCTATTTTGGGATGTTGATTCAGGTATAGAAAATGAGTTCGATATATACCTCACTGATTTTAGAGGCACGGGGTTTCTAAAAATTGCAAATACCCTTTATGATTTAGTTCATAACTTGACTAGCGACAGTATAACACAACGTATACCGTTTCAGAGGGAGGCATTACCAGCTATATTTGAGTGCTATTATAAAAGCGGACAGTTTTATAAAAAATGTAGTATTTCGGAATAGGCCAAGTAGCTAAGCTAAAAAGATAGCGTGCACATTTACCTGGGTAGATCACGTTCGTACTGTCCGTTATTCCTAGTAAAATACCAAGGGAGGTTATATCATCTATAACCTCCTTTGTGTATTTAGTGCGCTCGTGTATTTAGAATCGGTAGCCTACAGATAGTCCGATGACTCTGTTTTTGGCTTCGAGTTCTTTACTGAGTTTGTTGATACCGTGGCTGTATTTTAGATCGATGGAGAATTGCTTGATATCGGTACCGATATTGATCAGACCATCGTACGTTATATTATTGAAATTATTGGTATATGCCTTGTTTTTCTTTAACTGATAGTTTAGCTGTGCTCCGATAGCTGTTCTCAACGTGATATTGTCCGTTTCTATAACGCGATACCCCAGTTGAATAGGTAGGTTCAGCTGATAGAATTTAGGTGCGTATTCCGTATTGTCGATCTTGTAGGCATATTTGTATAGGGATAAGCCAAGATCTACCTGCCCGTAAAGACGTTCTTTGGTACGTACGAATGCGCCTGCCTGAACACCGAACTTCGAATCAGAGCTCTTTACTATACCCGAGCCAAAAGATGGCATATGATACTGGCCACCGATTTTAAAACCAAAATCCACCTCTTGTGCTTTTGTTTCCTGATTAAGACCGAATCCCATTGCTGCCAGAAGCAGGCCGTACGTTAATTGTTTTTTCATTGTTATTGATTTAATATATTTCTCTAATCTGTTTATATATATGATGCTCGAACTAAAGTATACCCTTAGCTTTTTTTTATTTTTATTTCCATCGCTTGTGTGACCACAGCCACCAGCTGGGATCCTGCTGTATGCTCTTTTCCAGTTTTCGGGTGTAGGAGGTGGTAATATGCCCGTCGGGACTATCTGTTGCACGCAGGCAGATGGGCTGTAGGTTGGCTTTCCATTTGTGGTTGCCTATGGCCTGTAGCTCGATGTAGGCTACATATGCATCAAGGCGCTTGGCAATACGCTCGGGACCCATAAACATATAGGAAGGCTGTTGTAAAAAATCAATGGCCAGTCCATTGGCTGTCCCCGGAAACTGATCCGCTATAAATAGTGTAATAGAAGGGTGGCCCGTTTGGTCTAGGAGGATTTTGGCCGCCTGCTGGGAGGGAAGTAAGCGTAATCCGTATTGGCCCCGTCTTCTTTGTAGGAAGCGGTCTACCCAGCGGTTTTTTTGAGGTTTGTACAGCGACTGTATGGGGAGTCCTAATTGTAGTGGCAGTTTGCCCAATATCTCCCAGTTGCCATAATGGCCAAGCAGTAGAATGATCTGGCGATCCGCACGGTATTGCTGGTGCAGTGTGCGGTACAGATCGGCCGAAAGGATGAGCTCTGGACGGCCAGGGAGTAATAGTTCTACAATCAGACGGCACATATTGCGGTAGAACCTTTGATGTTGCAGCGATAGCTCCTTGTAATCCGACAGTGGAAAGGAGCGGGCGAGATTCTGGGTGACGACTGCGCTACGGTAGCGTAGTATCTTACCGATCAGAAATCCTCCAAAATTATATATCCTGTTCATAAGTGTCTTAGTTTTCGCTAAACTCATGTACCATACGGATCAATAGGGCCAGAAGGTAGGTCACCATACTGAAGAGGAGTACAAGGATCGTGATAAAGAAGAGTAGTAGCATAAGATTACTTTTTATAGTTTTGACAATTAATAGCAGCTATACCCTTACTTTTATTTTGAAAAAAGTGCGCGAAGATGATGGAAATGGAAGACCGGATAAAAAAATGTAAAAAATAATAAGGGGGTAAGCGCTATAGACTGTCTTAGCTATGTAAGTTGTAGTAAATGACTAATTAAATTGAATGTATGTCTTTGCAGAAAGAAACAAAGTTTGAGCAGGTATTCCGGGAGCATTTTAAGGCTTTGCATGGCTATGCCTACAAAATTCTAGAAGACTCGGATGCTGCGGAAGAAGCTGTGCAGCAGGTTTTTTTACGGTTTTGGGAAAGGGACTGGGAAAATACCATCCATACTTCCGTCAAATCGTATCTCTATAAATCGGTTTATTACGAATGTCTGAATGTCTTGAAAAGAGGCCAGTTGAAGCAGCGCTACGAGGCTTATCAACAGCGGAGCGGAGCGTTGGATACGCATATCGACGGTACAGATACCGAGCTGAAGAAGCAATTGCATGTCGCACTGGCAAAATTGCCGGAAAAAAGCAGAGCGGTGTTCGAGATGAGCCGCTTTCAGGAGCTGAAATACCATGAGATAGCCAAAGCGCTCGAGTTATCGCTGAAGACTGTCGAAGGACATATGACGAAAGCGCTGCGGCACTTGAGGGTTCATCTGGCAGATTATTTAAATGTTGTTGTCTTTTTGTTAATCAATGGGTTATGAATAAGGAAGAATTGATAAAATATATAAGTGGTGATTTGAATGCGGAGCGGCAGGTTGTGGTAGAAGCGTGGATCAGGGAGAGCGCCGAAAACGAAAAGGAATATACGGATATGAAAAAGATATGGGAGTGGAGCGGTGCTTCGGATCAAAGTCCGGAGGTGGACGTGGATCGCGCCTGGGCCGATTTTGTAAAGCTCCGGGACGAACAGCCCACTAAGGTGCTGGTATTAACGGAGGAGAAGCGTTCCAGAGGCTGGAGGCCAGGGATGGTGGCGGCAGCGATAGTGATGCTATTGATGTCTTCGGTAGGTGTTTTGAGATGGACATTGTCTACTGATTTATCCCTGGATTCGAATGATGGGCTGCAACAGGCAGGACTGCCGGACGGTAGTACGGTGTACCTTAATAAGAAGACGGTATTGGATTATAAAAAAGGTTGGCTGGCCAAAGAGCGTACCGTGGTGCTTAGCAAAGGTGAAGCGTTTTTTGATGTGAAAAGGGATACGACACAGCCTTTTGTTATCCAGAGTGGGAATAGCAGGATTACGGTGCTGGGTACAAGTTTTCATGTGCGCAGAGCGGATGGCGAGACGGAGGTCATTGTCTCTTCGGGATCGGTACGGGTGGATCATGCCGGCAATAGTGTACGACTGAAGCCCAATGATAGGGTGCTGATCCAAGATACGGCACGTACGAAAGTGAAGGTGGATACCGTGGAGGATCAGCTCTACAAGTATTACATCCATCAGCAGTTTATTTTTGAGAATACACCACTGAACCGTGTATTTGATGTACTGGGCAAGGCTTTCGACCAAAAGTTTGTTGTGGTGGATGATAAGACCAAAGTGCTGCGCTATACAGCATCATTCGAGCGGCAGACATTGAACGAGATGCTGGACGTGATATTGAAAACTTTTGAATTGAAAATTGAGAAAAAAGGTAATGTATATTATATTAAAGGGTAACCCGGTTATGTTCCAGTTTATTAAAAGCTTTAAATTGATTGTTTACTTTATAAATAGAGCTAAGTTTTTTGTAGCATTGTCTATTTTTATCCTGGCACAGGCAGATGCATTTTCACAGACAAAACTGGCGCAGGTGGTCAAGATGCATGCTTATGGAAAGACTTCTGTAGGACAGCTCTTGGAGCAGCTACAGCAGGACAAGGGACTGTTATTTTCTTACAATAGCCAATTGATTGACTTAGATAGTGTGGTCCAGGCGAATGCGCATAATGGGGTGTTGATCGATTACTTGGAACGCTGTCTCGGTCCACGGTATTCCTTTAAGGAGACGGCTTCGCATATTATTATCAGCCGCTCGGATTGGCGGATGGTGGTCGAGCAGGTGGATATCGATCTGAAGCAGCATAATAAAACCATGATCTCGGGATATGTGCGTGATCTGCGTAGCAATAAGCCTTTGTCTTTTGCGAGTGTATATGACAAGGGGACTTATCTGAATGCAACGTTGACGAATAAGGATGGATTTTTTGAACTAGACGTCAAGAAGCCGGACAGTAAGGTGATCATCGGGCTTAATAAGGAAAACTATAGGGATACGACATTGATTCTTTTGTTGCCGATTGATGTGTCTAAAGACAGCAAAACGAAGAAAGTGGGCTATTATGTACTGGTGGATTCGAACCGTAATATCTACAAGACTTTCTTGGGTGCGGCATTCAGTAATGCATCGCAGCGCATACAGAGTGCTAATCTGGGTGGGTTCTTTATCTATAGCCCGTATCAGATGTCGTTGACGCCGGGATTGAGTACGCACGGTTTCTTTAATTCGCAGATTGTGAACAAGGTGTCGATCAATATATTGGGTGGATATACAGCCGGTGTGGATGGTGTGGAATTTGCCGGGGGCTTCAACCTTAATCAATACAAGGTCAGGGGTGTACAGATGGCCGGAGGGGTGAATGTAGTCGGCGGGGATGTGTCAGGTGTGCAGATCGCTGGAGTCGGCAATGTGGTGTTGCGTAATGTGAAGGGAGTACAGATGGCCGGTGGCTGGAATAAAGTGGATACAGCCCGGGGGCTACAGCTCGCTGGAGTGATCAATATGGCGAAAGAGGTGAAGGGCGGACAGCTGGCCGGTGGAGTCAATTATGCAAAGGATACCGTACAGTACCAATTGGCCGGGGTAATGAATAGCGGAGGTGTAGTGAAGGGGATACAGATGGCGGGAGGGATTAATATTGCGACGGAGACCGCGGGAAACCAGATGGCAGGGGTTATCAATATAGCCAAGAAAGTCAAAGGTGTACAGGTCGCTGGTTTAATCAATATTGCAGATAGTAGTGATTACCCTATTGCGCTTTTTAACTGGATAAAGAATGGAAGGAGGCAGCTAGGGCTGGTTGCCGATGAGAGTGGCTTTATAGGTGTAAACTTTAGATCGGGAGGCCGGGTTATGTACAGTATCTTGGGGATGGGTACCTATCTAGATCATGATGCTTATAAATATGGGGTGGAAGTCGGATTGGGGGCTAATCTGCTGGAACGCCACAGATTCGCCCTATCGGCCGAACTGACGCAGCGGATGCATATGGACAAGGATATGGGATGGAAGGATGCTTCGCGCAGTTCGCTGCAATTGATCCCATCGCTGTTATTTTCTTCACACTTCCGTGCTTATGTCGCGCCATCTCTCAATTATTCGCAGGCTGCGGAGGTTGCCGACCAAGATGGGAAACCGCTTTGGAAGCTGTGGAAAGCGGATGCGAAAAATAATACATTCCATGGTGGACTGACCGCTGGTCTGGTCTATCAGTTTTAATGTTAATAAATCCTAATCATTTGGTATTGATTAAATTATATTCGTATATTATCCGTTGAGAAATAAACCCTGTATTAGCAGGTTTATACGAATTAATAAGACTATACGCTGGTAGCTAGTGCTGGCGTATAGTCGTTCAATATCCAATTATATGATAAACTCTCCAGGGCTTCTTTTTAGGGAAGCTATTGAAAAGGAAAAACCTTTGCAGGTGGTCGGCGCTATCAATGCCAACCATGCCCTGCTGGCCAAACAGGCTGGATTTCAAGCTATTTATTTATCGGGAGGTGGCGTTGCCGCCGGTTCATTGGGGATACCCGATCTGGGTATTACCAACTTACAGGATGTTCTTATTGATGTAGACCGCATTACGAATGTATGCGACCTACCACTTATGGTGGATATTGATACGGGATTTGGCCCATCGGCATTCAATGTGGCTCGTACGATCAAGTCGCTGATAAAAGCAGGGGCCGCCGCCGTACATATGGAGGATCAGGTCGGAGCCAAGCGCTGTGGGCACCGCCCGGGTAAGGAGCTGGTGTCTTCTATCGAGATGTGTGATCGTATTAAGGCGGCTGTAGATGCAAAAACGGATGCTCATTTTGTGATCGGTGCCCGTACTGATGCTATCGCTTCGGAAGGAGTAGACAGGGCGATAGAGCGGGCACTGGCTTATAAGGAGGCAGGAGCTGATTTCATCTTTGCCGAGGCGGTACTCGATCTGGCGGATTATCGGTCTTTCGTAGCAGCAACAGGGCTACCGATACTGGCCAATATTACGGAATTCGGGCAGACACCGTTATTTACTGTCGAGCAGTTGCGCGAGGCAGGTGTTTCGATTGTTCTGTATCCGCTATCGGCATTCCGGGCGGCGAATAAAGCGGCAACGCAGGTCTATGAACATATCCGTAAAGATGGAGGGCAGCAGGCCGTACTCCAGGATATGCAGACACGCGAAGAGTTGTACCGCAGTATAGACTATTATGCATATGAAAACCGATTAGATAACCTTTTCAAAACTAAATACGATGAACGAGACTAACGAACAAGGATTTAAGCCGAAGAAAAGTGTCGCACTATCGGGCGTGGCTGCAGGAAATACGGCCCTGAGTACCGTGGGGAAGACAGGTAATGATCTGCACTATAGGGGATATGATATCTTGGAACTCGCGGATGGGGCTACTTTTGAAGAGGTGGCCTACCTGTTGATCTACGGTACACTGCCCACACAGGCACAGCTTAATGCATATCAGACCCAACTACTCAGTCAGCGCGGATTGCCTATTGCGATACAAAAGGTACTAAAGCAGTTGCCTACGACATCGCATCCGATGGATGTATTGCGTACTTATGTTTCGGTATTCGGGAGTCTACAGCCGGAAAAGGATAGTCATCCGCTGGCAGGAGCCCGTGATATCGCTAATCGGTTGATGTCTTCGATGGGGTCGGCATTGCTGTACTGGCACCATTTCAGTCAAAACGGACGTGAGATCGCTGTAGAGACCGATGATGTGACATTGGGAGGACATTTCTTGCGCC
This sequence comes from Sphingobacterium paucimobilis HER1398, assembly GCF_000416985.1. Taxonomy (GTDB): domain Bacteria; phylum Bacteroidota; class Bacteroidia; order Sphingobacteriales; family Sphingobacteriaceae; genus Sphingobacterium; species Sphingobacterium paucimobilis. Next base: position 266,904 of record NZ_ATDL01000015.1, on the reverse strand, counting down.
TGCTACATGGCACAGTGCCACCGGATTCTTGGGTGCGTGCCATGCAGATATCACTCAATCTCTACGCCGAACACGAGTTTAATGCCTCGACATTTACCGCCCGCGTGATCGCAGGTACGGGGTCGGATATGTATTCTTGTATAGCAGGGGCAATTGGCGCGTTACGAGGACCTAAGCATGGAGGCGCCAATGAGGTAGCCTATGAAATACAGACCCGATATGCAAATCCGGATGAGGCGGAAGCAGATATACGGCAGCGGCTGGCCAATAAGGAGGTGATCATCGGGTTCGGGCACCCGGTGTATACGATTTCGGATCCACGCAATGAGGTCATCAAACGTGTCGCCCGAGAGCTATCGGAAGAAGCAGGGGATATGAACCTGTACTATATTGCCGAACGATTGGAAAAGGTGATGTGGGAAGAGAAGCGTATGTTCCCTAACCTGGACTGGTATTCGGCAGTATCCTACCACCTGATGGGCATACCTACGGAGATGTTTACACCTTTATTTGTGTTGTCGCGCATTACGGGCTGGTCGGCTCATGTATTCGAACAACGGCAGGATGGCAAGATTATACGGCCTAGTGCAAATTATGTAGGTCCGGAGAATAGAGCTTTTGTGCCTTTAAATCAACGTTAATTCCTGTTCTCACGCTTTAACTCTTTAAAACTCTAACTCTTTAACATTTTCACTTTTTAACTTTTACTTTTTAAATTTTAATATGTCTTCTATACTATCGAATGAAAGACCTCAACCTGATCAGGTGTTGGTGGATATTGCGGATTATGTGCTGGATTATAATATAACAAGTACGGTCGCCAAAAGAACTGCTTTTTACTGTTTTCTGGATACGCTGGGGTGCGGCTTTGAAGCATTGACTTATCCGGCCTGTACGAAGCTTATGGGGCCTGTGGTCGAAGGAACAATGGTGCCAAACGGGGCCAAGGTGCCAGGTACGAACTATCAATTGGATCCTATACAGGCAGCATTCAATATCGGTGCAATGATCCGTTGGCTGGATTTTAATGATACCTGGTTGGCGGCTGAATGGGGGCATCCGTCGGATAATCTAGGAGGAATCCTTGCCGCTGCGGACTGGATAAGCCGTACGAATGTGGCAAAAGGGAAAGCTGCACTTAAGACGGATATTGTTCTGGATGCGATGATTATGGCGCATGAGATCCAGGGGGTGCTGGCATTGGAAAATGCCTTTAATAGGGTTGGGCTGGATCACGTGCTATTGGTCAAGGTGGCCTCGACAGCAGTAGTCGGTAAGCTATTGGGACTGGATCGTGAAGAGTTGATCAATGCGGTGTCCTTAGCATTTGTGGACGGGCAGGCGTTGCGTACCTACAGACATGCTCCGAATACCGGAAGCCGCAAGTCCTGGGCTGCAGGGGATGCGACCTCGCGCGCGGTACGTTTGGCATTGATTGCAAAAACAGGGGAGATGGGGTATCCTTCGGTGTTATCTGCACCGATATGGGGTTTTTACGATGTGTCATTTAAAGGGCAGGAGTTTAAATTTCAACGGCCATACGGCTCTTATGTAATGGAAAATGTGCTGTTCAAAATTTCATTTCCGGCCGAGTTCCATGCGCAGACAGCGGTGGAATGTGCTATGCAGTTGCATGCGCAATTGGAGTCTTATGGACGGTCGGCAGCTGATATAGCGCGTATCACTATCCGTACACATGAGGCGGCTATCCGTATCATTGATAAAAAAGGGCCATTGCATAATCCGGCAGATCGGGATCACTGTATACAGTATATGGTCGCTGTGCCTTTGTTGTTCGGCAGACTTACGGCCGAGGATTACGAAGATGCAGTGGCACTGGATCCGCGCATAGACGAGTTAAGGGATAAAATGGTCTGTGTGGAAGATCCACAGTTTACAAAAGACTACCATGATCCAGAGAAACGTGCTATCGCCAACGGGATTACGGTAGAGATGAAAGACGGAACGGTATTGCCTGAAGTGATTGTAGAATATCCGATAGGGCATCCTAGACGCAGAGAGGAAGGGATACCTAAACTGATCGAAAAGTATAAACGTAATCTAGCTCGGATCTTTTCCGAGAAGCAACAGCGGCAGATCTGCGAATCAACCTTGGATTATGACACCTTCATCGCGATGGACGTCAATGATATGGTCGATCTGATGATGAAGTAATACTGTCAACGTCACCCTGCTATGTGCCGAGTCATCAGTGAGCGGAATGCAGTGGAGTCGAATGGGTTTATCAACTGCATAGGATTAATATATAGCTTGTAGATCTCTCCGCTTCGGTCGAGAGGACGACATAGTTTCCAAAAGGAGCTTGCGAGCTCACCGTAGGTAATCTGTCATTGGTAATGAAATGAAGCAACCCCGAAGGGCTCATCGTAGATAATCTCCTTCTGGTAAGGGGATTGCTTCGCTTTCTGCTATTTCGCTACCCGATAAATCGGGACGCAGCGCTATGACGAAGTAATTATCATTAACTCTATAAAGGCGTCCATCCTCTAACTTTTTAACCTCCATAACTCGATAACCCCATAACACGTTAACTAGATAACTCCATTAACCTCTCTCCCGTAAAGAATCCGGAATCTCCCACTGCTCACCTTTGTCGGCAAATTGTTCACATTCCTGAACGAACTGAGGCAAGCCTACCTGATCGATATGCTGGAATACACCGCCGGTATGACGGGGATACCCGATACCTAGTATAGAGCCTGTGTCCCCATCGCTTGTACTGTCCAAGATACCTTCTTCTAGGCAGCGGTAGCTGTCCAACGCCATTATGTGCAAGAGTCTTTTAGCTATTGTTCCCTCATCGATAAGGGGAGCAGACGTTGGCAATGTCGGGTCTTTCCATAGGTTTTTTGACTCTCCGTAGTTATAAAAGCCCTTACCTGTTTTACGCCCCGATCGGCCTTGAGCAATCAATGTTTCTAAATAACGGTATGCTCGCCGTTGGCTGTTACTCAGAGATGGGAGTTGGTCATAGACATGCAGCATCAGCGGAAGGGAGATCTCATCCAACACCGCAAGTGGGCTGGCTCCAAATCCCGCCTGACGGGCTTGTGCCTCAATCATCTCGGCAGGTATGCCCTCCAGTAGCATGCTGATGGCTTCAAGCAGGTAGTTGAAAAAAACGCGTGAGGTATAAAAACCGGGACCATCGTTGACGACGATTACCGTTTTGCCCAATATATGGGCTAATTGTGTAGCCTTTTCTACCGTTTGTGGACTTGTTTCCTTGCCACGGATAATCTCTACTAGTTTCATCCGGTCTACAGGTGAGAAGAAGTGCATGCCTATAAAGTTTGTCGGATCTTGACTTGATTCGGCCAGCTCACTGATCAGAAGGGATGTGGTGTTGGAAGCAAAAAAGGCTCCGGGCCGAAGACCGGACTGCGATGCTTCAATCACCGTCTTTTTCAGGTCCATGTCTTCGAACACAGCCTCAACGATCATATCCAGGTCGTGGAATGTATCGTAATCGGCCACGGGGTGGATATTTGCTAAAAGTGGTGCCATTTGCTCGGCCTGCATTTTCCCGAGTTCGATGAGCTTTAGGCAGACACGTTCGGAATAGGATTTGCCCTGTTGTGCCTGCTCGATGGTTACATCTTTGAGCAATACCTGGATACCGGCCTTTGCCGCTTCGAAGGCAATTCCGGCGCCCATCATACCGGCACCAATAATACCTATACGGGAAAAATTAAATGGAGGGTGTGACATAGCGTTATGTATTGGTCTTGGGTTGATACTGGATGTCGTCAATGGCTATCTTAGCAATGATTTCGAGCATGATCTCGGATGTGCCACCGATGATGGTCCCTACGCGTACATCGCGGTACAGTCGGGCTATCTTATAATCTTCGGTAAAACCGTAGCCGCCGAATAGCTGTAAACACTGACTGACGACTCTGACAGCGAGTTCACTGGCCTGTAATTTGGCAATGGAACATTCTTTAACAGCATATTCACCCTGTTGCTGTAGGTCGCAGCAATGCTGTATAAATGCTTTGGTTGTTGTGATATCGGCTACCATCTGAGCGACACGGTGGCGTAGGGCCTGAAACTCCTGTAGCTTTCTGCCAAAGGCTTCGCGTTGTCGCATATAGTCTAGGGTGTAGTCTAGAGCAGATTCTGCGGTGGCTAAACTGTGTATGGCGGCGGTGAGGCGTTCTAATTGTAGTCCGCCCATCAGATATTTGAAGCCGGCGTCTTCCTCTCCGATGAGATGGGAGACCGGTACTTTGACCTGGTTAAAGCCGAGCTCGGCAGTATCTGAGGCCAGCCAGCCCATTTTTGTGATCTTGGTAGCCGTTACCCCTGGGCTGTTGCGGTTGATAAGGAGCAGGCTGATTCCCTTGTGTCCTTTTTCGGGACTTGTTTTTACAGCGGTAATAAAGAAATCGCCGTAATAACCATTGGTGATAAAGGTCTTTGAACCGTTGACTAGATAATAGTCGCCTTCCCGACGTGCTGTTGTTTTGATGTGTTGGACATCCGATCCCGCTCCAGGTTCGGTGATAGCTACAGCACTGATGAGATCGCCGCTCAATACCGGACGTAGGTATTTTTGTTTCAGTTCTTCGGATGCATGTTTCAATAGGTAGGGGGCTGACATGTATTGGATGACTAGGGCGGATATGGTAAATCCACCCGAAAAGCAATAAGACAGCTCTTCGCAGAGTATCATGGAAAAATAGAAGTCCAGGTCGAGTCCGCCATATTCTTCGGGATAGTTGAGCGCCATAAAGCCCATATCGCCCATTTTCTTCCAGATCTCGCGATCTATCTGTCCTTGCTGTTCCCAACGATCGACGTGAGGAAGAATTTCTTTACGTATGAATGTACGTAGTGTCTCTCGGAATGTTTCGTGTTCTGCTGTCAATAGTGATGCCCGCATATACGTTTAAGTTTACTGGTTATAACCTCCCGATGTTTTGTTAATAATTCGGGATAATTGCTAATTTAGCCAAAAAGGTTTTGTATTTCCTATTTATTTTGATATTTAATACTAAATTTGTTGCTTATCACAATGGAGCGCTTTGTTTGCACACTGTGGGTGTTGGGGCAATCCCAATTATAAACTTTTAAATAATCATATATAGGGTTTTACGTTATGTCAAGAAGAGTATTTATCGTTGCTGCACAGCGAACTGCCATAGGTGGTTTTGGGGGTGGATTGTCCGGTCTGTCGGCCACGGATCTAGGTGCTAAAGTCGTCGAACACATGTTAAAAGATATGCAGGTGGAAGCCAATGAGGTGGATGAATTGTTGATGGGAAACGTTATACAGGCGAATCTAGGTCAGGCTCCGGCAAGACAGGTTGCGAAAAAAGGCGGACTGCCTGATCATGTGCCGGCAACGACCATTAATAAGGTCTGCGCGAGTGGTATGAAAGCAGTAGCATTGGCGGCGCAGGCCATTCGATTGGGAGATGCCGATACAGTACTGGCCGGAGGGATGGAGAGTATGAGTCAGGCGCCATACTATGCGACATCAACGAGGTGGGGAGCGAAGTTTGGCGATCAGACACTAGTGGATGGACTTCAGAAAGACGGTCTCTCTGATGCGTACAGTCAGGATGCAATGGGGGTATTTGCAGAGTTGTGTGCGGATAAATATTCGATAACACGGGAGGCGCAGGATGCCTATGCTATTTCTTCATACCAGCGTAGTAAGGAGGCTTGGGAAGCGGGTAAGTTTAAAAAGGAAGTTGTCCCGGTGACCATACAAGGACGCAAGGGGGATGTGACGGTAGGACAGGACGAGGAGTTTGGCCAGGTGAATTATGATAAGATTCCTTCGCTGAGACCGGCTTTTAAAAAGGACGGGACGGTTACAGCAGCAAATGCATCGACAATCAGTGACGGTGCTGCGGTGTTGCTTTTGATGAGTGAAGAGAAGATGCACGCTTTGGGACTGAAGCCATTGGTGGAGGTGATTGCCTGTGCGGATGCAGAACAGGCACCAGAGTGGTTTACGACTACGCCGAGTGTGGCGACGGAGAAGGTGCTGAAAAAGGCTGGATTGACGATTGCTGATATTGATTTCTTCGAGTTCAATGAGGCTTTTTCGGTCGTAGCTTTAGCTAATGCGCAGCTATTGGGCATTGATCTCAACAAGGTAAATATATACGGCGGAGCGGTGTCTCTAGGACATCCGCTAGGGTGCTCGGGTGCACGTATTCTCGTGACGCTGAGCAGCGTGCTGGAGCAGGAGCAGGGTACCTATGGTCTAGCCGCGATCTGTAATGGTGGTGGTGGTGCTTCAGCGATGATCCTGAAGCGCGTATAATTAACCAAGGGTGTCTGAACTACTTTCAGACACCCTTGCTTTGTTCTGCTTCTTAATCGTTACCAAGTTGTCTTGTTGTAGGCTGCGTCCCAAAACTTAAATTCCATCCGGGAGGCAGTTACGTAGGCGTCCAACATTTGCTTACGAATAGCGTCTGTAGTACGCTCGGCAGCAGCATTGACATAACCTAATGCTTTTTGTACACCTATACCAAATTCGGGACCGCTGTAGGTATCGATCCAGTTTTTGTAGGGATTGTCTGCACGGGTCTGTGTGCTGATGATATAATCACCGACTTCTTTGTAAATGACAAAGCAGGGCAGTACGGCTGCCAATGCGACCTCTAGAGGATCAAAGGCTGCTGTGCTTTTTAGAAAATGTACATAATGGTGGCATACGGGTTCGAGATCTGCTGTTACGCTATCTTTAGTAATGCCAAATTGTGTAAAATAGCTCTCGTGGAGCGCTCGCTCTACGATCAGCGCATTCTTGCCGAAATCGAAAAAATCCAATGCCTGGTCGTTGTCCGTGCATTTACTGCCCATGTAAGCAAGTACACGGCCATAGTGCTCGAGATAACGGGCATCCTGTTGCATGTAAAACTGAAACTTAGCTAATGGTAGTGTACCGTTTTTGAGTTCGTGTATAAAAGGCATGTCCAGTATTTCCTGATATAAAGGCTGTATGGTTTGCCAAGCTTGATTAGTCCATGTCATATGTTATGAGTTTTTGAGGGTTATGAAAATGATTGAGTGGTCCGCTACCGTGGCCTATGGTGAGGCGCTGGCTTCCCTGTATGGCTTTGTTGACATAGTCAAGCGCATTGCCAACGGCGGTCGGGAGGTCCTCGCCACGTGCTAGGTAGCTCGCTATGGCCGAAGACAGGGTGCAGCCCGAACCATGGGTATTGCGTGTTTCTATTTTTGTGGTGTCAAACTGGATGTCCTGATCTGCACAGAGGAGTATTGAGGAAAGGTCATTTCCCGGAAGATGTCCTCCTTTGACAAGCACGGCCTGACAGCCCATCTGAAGGAGCTTCGCTCCGGCCGTACGCATCTTTGCCAGACTGTCTACGGGTTCGTTGATCAGGACAGCAACTTCGTCCAGATTGGGCGTGATCAATGTGGCTAGTGGAAATAACCTGTCAATACAGGCCTGTATGGTTTCTGCTTGGATCAAGCGGTGTCCACTGGTGGATACCATTACCGGGTCAAAGATAATCGGTCCTCTGTAGTCTTTTAGAAAATCAGCGATAAGTTCTACCAGAGCGGTGCTGTGCACCATACCGATTTTGATAGCAGTAGGATATATATCTTCAAATATGGTCTCGAGTTGATCTTTTATCGCTTGGGTAGGTATCTCGTAGATGCTTTTGACGCCCTGCGTATTCTGTACGGGTAGGGCTGTGAGTACATTCATGGCGTAGCAGCCTAATGCGGAGATGGTTTTGGTATCTGCTTGTATGCCTGCACCACCACTGCCGTCAAAGCCGGCAATGGAGAGTACGGAGACTACGGTGTATTTCTTTGTTTCCATTACAATAGCTGGTTTTTGATTTTTTGCTTTAAGGCCAATGCGGCCTCTCTGGGATTGTCACTGTGGCATATAGCGGATACGACAGCCATACTGGAGGCTCCGGCCTGATGTGCCTGGGCAATGTTGGATTCGTTGATATGGCCAATGGCGATCAGTGGTAATGGTGTCAGAGTCTTCAGCTGCCTGATGCCGGAGAGCCCCCATTCGGTAATCGTGTCTTTTTTTGTATCTGTACGGAACACGGGGCTTACGCCTAGATGATGTACATACTTGATCTCGGGAGGATCCAACTGTGAGAGGGATTCTATAGACCATCCGATGCGAAATTTGGTTCCGTATTGGGTTACAATCTCACTGGGAGGGGTATCTTGCTGTCCGACATGGATGCCCCAAGCATCCACGGCAGCGGCTATATCAACAGCATCGTTGATAACTAGGGGTACTCGGTATCGATCTGTTATTTCCTTTAGTGCTTTTGCCTTTTTTGCAAACTCTTGATAATCTGCATTTTTTTCGCGCAGCTGTATCATATCAACACCACCAAGGATGGCCTCCTCAGCAACTTGGAGCCAAGGTAGGTGTATGCAGTCCTGTTCGGAGAGAACCAGATACAGGGAATATGGAAAGTTAATCTCTTCGGGCATAGCGCTGTATACTAAGTTCACGTTGTAAGGTAAGGGGATCCAGGTTGTACAGGGCGTCCAACAAATGCATCTGTAGGCTTCCGGGACCTTTAGCGGTTCGTGCGGCCAGCTCTCCTGTCAGGCTTAGTACAGCGACTCCGGCAATAGTTTCTTCGACGGTATCGTTGCGGAGACCCAAAAAGGCTCCGATGAGCGCCGAGGAGGTACATCCCAGTCCTGTAACTTTTGTCATCATGATATGGCCATTGTGTACTTCGATGATTTCGTTGGCAGAGACGATATAATCAATCTCTCCGGAGACACATATGATGGCGTTGTAGCTGTTCTGAAGCTTAATGGCGGCTTGGAGGGCGGTGGAACTGTGGGCAGTACTGTCTACGCCTTTTGTGGTAGCTTGGCTGAAATCGGCTAGAGCCAGTATTTCGGAAGCATTGCCCCGGATGACGGTCGGTCGTAGGTTCAAGAGCTGTTGGAGTGCATCATTACGGAGTGCGGAGATGCCAGCACCGACGGGGTCGAGGACCCAAGGGCATCCTATGGTTGTGGCATGGGATGCGGCTTGATACATGGATTCGATCCACGACGCGCTAAGTGTGCCTATATTGATCACTAAAGATCTGGATATTTCCACTACGTTTTTGACCTCGGCAGGACTGTGCGCCATGACTGGAGATGCGCCCAATGCCAGTAAGGCATTGGCGGTGTTGTTCATCACTACCAGATTGGTGATGTTGTGTACCAGAGGATTGAGCTCTCTTAGTTCCTCTAGTTGTTTAATGATAGAATGTGCCATGTGTAAGCCTGATTTAAAAAGATATATGTTTTTAAAGGCTTTAAGGAATAGTTGGCAGCAATATAATATATTGTGCCTTCTGGATAGGTTCTTGCTTTTCCCTACGACGGTACCAACCGTGTCAGGTTCAAAGGGTCTATCTCAGTCCATAACAATGGACACCCCTAAAGCCAGGGTAAAGATAGCCTTTTTTAGAAGGAGTCGGTACTTATCTCTGTCATATTGGAGTCAGTTCGCTGGCGGGATAACAGCAGAAATCACTGGAAACAGGGAGGGAAGAAGCTGACGGAAATTGTTATTTTTGTAGCTATATGATGTACTGGAGAATGGTCTTATTGCTACTGGTTGCATGTTGTGCTAAGGTGAGCGCACAGGAAATAGATGCTGCTGGGTTAATCGGTGTATGGAAATTGGAGCGGTCGGGCTTTATCGAGGAGGGCAAGGAGGTGATTAAGGATTTTGATGCATGCCGTCTGTCTCGGAATTTTGTGTTTAGATCGGATAATACGGTGGACTATACCTACTATGAGGGAAATCTGGATACCTGTTATGTAGCGGAGGTGGAGACGTATCAGTGGAGGTTGGAAGGGGATACACTGATGCTCGATTCGCGGGGATATTTTGGATACTATCTCTTGCAGATGGACGAGAAGGGGAACCTAAGAATGGAGGCTGTCAAAGAGGAAAGCACAGCAACGGGGGATGAAATGCTAGATAAAATGTTGAATACGGTGCATTTTGATGTGTATCGAAAACAATCAAAACCTGTAAGCTGTGCGGACTGTCGAGTAGTTTTGAAATTATAATAGAAAACGATATATGAAGAAACTGTTTTGTTGTTTGACCCTGATGTGTACATTAGGTATGGCTAAGGCGCAAAAGCTAGAGGTTAAGATTCTACAAGAGGGAAAGGTGGTGTTACCCAAGGGAGATCAGTATGTACTTTCACCCAATACATTTTCCTTTGAGTTCAAGTCTGCCGGAGTGGAGGGTTTTTTGGTAGGGGTGACGACAGATGAGTATATTTATAAGTCTGCATTGGGCGAAGCCGACCTGGAGGTGATGTGGTTTGAGGAGACGGGGATGGCTGAATCTTTCTTTAATGCCGATAAAGAGGTGTTTGTCAACGATGAGGCGCCAAGCTATTGGTATTTTACTTCAACAAAAGACCATCGCTTTGATGTAGGGGCTAAAGGAAACGAGAAATTGTGGCAGGCTACCCGGACGGTCAATAGCTTCTATTTTATGGACACGGAAGAAACAGTGTCTGTCGGGAGTATGAAAAAGCCGGTGTATCTGTTCTTTTATACCCCAACTTATGATGAGTCTTATAATCTATTGGATAAAACCTGTGTTTTCAAAGCACAGCTGTTGTGGAGATAGGCTTTACTCTGGGGCTATGGGGGATAAGTTGCTGGGCTTAGTCCCATAGTTCGGTATCATTTTAAGATTGACCTGTTCTCCGATGGGGCAAAGGTTGTTCAAATCGATTTTCAAGGATTGATTGTCGATCACATACACTCTTTTCTGTTCAGAAGCTGTTTCTCCATAAATGGTTATTTTGAGAAGGGCTTTCGTTTTTTCTGTCATACTATGATTGTTTTGGTGCTGTGCGGCAAATATCATAAATATGCAGGTAAGAGGACGAATAAAGATGGGTAGTGCTCGGGTAGTTTAGCCTATTTGTCCAGCAGTTGTCCTTGTATGGTCTGGGATACGAAGTAATCTTTATCATAAGTCAATATTGTATTTTAATACAAAAGGCCTACCTTTGAAGCCCGAACGATTAACTTTTTGCTTGTTTGTCATCAATTTAGTTGACAAGATGACAACATTTATCTTGTAATGAAGCTATATACATATTTTTTTGCAGTTTTTCTTGGAATGATCTATATGGGAACTGCCTATTCCAAAGAATTCGATCCTCTTGTGTTTGCAAAAGAAATAGGTGATTTGAATGATAAGCGGGAGTATGAAAAAGTAATCTTAAAATTAGAACACATCCTGAATGACAAGGAGGCTACTGCTTATGCACGATATAATGCCTACTTACAAAAAACATTGACCTATAAAAGACTCTATAATTATACGGGGGCATTAAGAAATCTGGATTTAGCCGTCGCGGAACCTGTACCGGATAGGCTGAGAGAAGAAGTTGATTTTAGAGTACAGATCGAGCGTCTATTTGTTTATTTTGACCTGCAACAGCAAAAAGAGTTTGAAGCGATCTTTAAGTCGATAGACCAAAACAAATTGAGACTGCTCCCTGCTGAAACACAGTCTTTCTTTGTATGTATACTTGCGATTGTCGCGATGCGGAATAAGGATTATGCTGCTGCGGATATGGAGTTGAATCGTGCAATCGAAATCCAAAAGGCTGATAATCCGAAAAATCTCCCCAGTATATACCGTATTAAGGTTAGGCTATTTCAGGAGATGGGTAATCACGATGCGGCGCTGAAGGCTTACAAGGACGGAATGTTCTATGCCAATGAATACGATATGGCAATCTATAAGATAATTATGGAGGAAACCATAACTCGGTATTATGAGCATATCAAGGATTATAAGAATGCTTTGTATTCGCAAAAACGTGTTAGTGAAGCAAGGACTAATTACGATGCGAATAACCAGGTCGGCAAATTGAACTTGATCGAAAACAGTCTCTTAAAAGAACATAAGGATTTAGAAATAAAGAGCGAACGTTATTTTAAGTACTATCTGATAAGCTTTACTTTTGTTTTACTGTTATTGCTGTTGGTATTATGCCTTCTATATAGGGTTAATAGACAGAAACGTATTTTGGTAGAAGAAGATAACGAACGTATGCGCATTACATTGCAGCAAATAGCATCAGAGACTAAAACTTTAGAGAAGACTCAAGTAGAGCTTAAAGATTTTTCGTTTACATCCCGGCAACAAGAAATTATTGATCTTGTCAATCAAGGTAAGACCAATAAAGAAATTGGGATGATTTTGTTTATTTCGGAAAATACAGTAAAGTACCACTTGAAAGCGATCTACGAAATATTGGGTATAGATCGACGATCCGCATTGAAAACAAGCTTTTCGTCGACCCCAAAGTAGATTAGTTATTATACTAAGCACGGACTAAACCATACTCGATCGCTAGTTTTATGGCTGAGCTTAAGTTGGATGTCTTGAATTTTTCGATGAGGTTTTTACGGTGACTCTCTACCGTATGTGGGCTGATAAATAGCTTTTCAGCAATTTGAGCAGTAGTAAGTCCCATAGCGGCTTCAACTAATATTTCTTTCTCTCTGCGGGTGAGCTTTGGTACGCTGCTAAGTCCATCTTTCGCTTTTTTATCGATTATTGTCTTGGTCTGCGAACAAGTAAAACGATCTCCATAGAGTACAGTCTTGATACCTGTTAAAATCTCTTCTACTCCGGCATTTTTCTGGATGTAGCCAAGGGCGCCTTCCTGAAAGGCTGTATTGATGACTGCATACTCGTTGTGTACGCTCAGGATAATGATCTGCATGCTGGGATACTGGCTGCGGAGCGGCTTGATGAGGTCTATTCCATTGCTGTCCGAAAGATTAATATCGAGTAAGAGTACATCTATAGGATGGTGCTGTAAGCCGTCTTTTAGGGCTGTAGCGCTTTCGTAACATCCCATAATCTGTAGGTCTGTATCTTGGGATAAAATGTTTTTTAAACCCTCTAGCAATAAGGGGTGATCATCGGTGATTGCGATTTTAATCATGTGTCGTCTTTTTAGGAAAGTAAAACTCGATACTGGTACCCAGTTCTACGCTTGATTGAATATGCAGATTGCCATTTAAAAAGCGTATTCTAGAGTTGATGTTGTGCAAGCCTGCACTATTGTTGTTTTTTAATTTATCTATTTCAAACCCTCTGCCGTCGTCTTCTACGGTAATGCTGTAGCGTTCTTCTTCTTCCACCAGCTGTATAATGATCTGATGCGGAGAGGCGTGCTTGATCGCATTATTGACCAATTCTTGGATGATTCTATAGGTAATCAATTCCTGTTCCTTAGTCATGGGAAAGGTGTAGTGTAGAAATTGTACATCGATTTCGATGTTGTCATTGGACATGCGGGAAGCATAATCGGCTAGAGCTTCTTCCAGGCCATAGTTCTGTAGGAGGTCTGGCATTAGATTGTGGGCTACCCGTCGTAACTCATCCACTGCAATATCAAGTTGGTCGATTGATTTGGAAAGCTGGTTTTTTACGCTAGGGTCAGACTGCTCCGTAATATGGGATAGATGCAGTTTTGTGCCAGACAATAAGCCTCCAAGACCATCGTGTAAATCTCGGGCCAGGCGTCCCCGTTCTTGTTCCTGTCCATCGAGCATAGCTGTTAAGGTGGAGATGTTGGATCTTTGTTTTTCCTTCTCTAACTCAAGATTATGCAGTTTTTCGCGTTGTTTCATGCGACGGGTGCGTTGCCTGTACGCATACAGCAAAACAAGTAGTAGCAAAAAGGAAGCAATCATGAGGACCGTGTAAAAGCGGTTTATATTTTCGCGATAGGAGAGCTCCTTGCGATAGTTTTGTGCTTCATTGGCTCTTGTCTCACTTTCTAACTTGGAGAGACGGAGGGCCTGTCGCTGTTGGTCCCCCTCCATGCGGGAAAGCTCTAAGCGTTTGAGGTTATTCTCGTCGCGTAGCTTTAGATTTTCCAGTTCTTGTCGCTGCTGCAGATCAAGGACTTGCATCAATTGTAGTTTCTGTTCCTTCTTCTGGGCTTCTAATTGGAGATTCTGTAGCTCTTGCATTTGCTTTTCTTTCTCGTATTGAGCCTCAAGACGCTTGCTTAGACCTAATTTTTCTTTGTTATAGATGCTTTGAAAGGTTTCTACGTAGAGTTTGTAGTAATGTAGGGATTCTTTATAGTCTTTGTCCCGCTCACAAATGTCACTCAGATTTTCGTATATACTGAGTAGAATGTGCTGATCGGCCACGGGCTCGCTGTTGATCTCTTCAAGCGAGGAAAGAAGATAGACCCTGGCTTTAAGAAGGTCGCCGTCTTGAATTGCGAGCTCGGCCTGTATACCGTAGGAAGAGGCGATATGGTTGCGCTGTTCTGATGCTTGACCCTGTGATTGTGCTAATTGTGCATAATATCTGACCTTTTCTCGATAGCTATCGGGATAGAACCGAAGGTAGAGGTTGGCCAGGTTGTTGGCGACAAATGAAAGGTTGGAAGCGATAGCGAAGGACTGCTTGTTCTTGTAGTATAGGTCTATTGCTTTGAGATAATACTTCTCGGCCAGATCCCGGTGTTTTTCTTGGTGTGGATTTTGGGTGAATTGTTGCTCATGTATATATCCCATGGACATATAAGCTTCAAAAATAGAGGAAGCATCTTTCTGTTTAAGTGCGACCTGAAGGGAAAGGTTACCATACTTTTCCTGCAGTTCATATTCATTCCAATTGGCGTATATAGAGGTCAGCTCCTTATAGACGGAAGATTTTCTGGAATCTAAAGATGGGGAAGGAGGGGCTTTGTCGAAGTAGTGTGTAGCCTGTAAGAAATTGCGTACTGCTTCCGCTTCTTTATTATTTCTTGCAGCGAGCCATCCTTCACCATATTTGACATAACCCTTAGTCTCTAAATCGGTTGTTTTTGTAGAAAAGAGTTTTGCTCTTTCTATATTTTTTTCCGAATTATTAATGTGTTCTAAAATACGATTATTGATGGCTAGGACGGTGTAGAGATAGGCTGCATATTTTCCTTCAGCGAGCTTTGAAGCCTGTTTTACATTTTCCTCTAGAATAGTAATCGCTTTATCCTGTTCATTATTGAAGAAAAGGGCCTGGGCATATTTTCCTGTTAATTGGAAACGTGGTATGCTGGCTACTTTTGTCTTATCATAATCTGCTTTCAGTTGTTGTAATAAATCTTGGGCGTGACTGCTGTGCGGACATAAGAAGAGGGATGTCATGCTAAAAATGCATATAACGTAATGGAGGATATGTCTTATCACTTTTTCTTTCATGCCAAATAGCATTGATTTCTTCAAATCAGTAAACGAATATAAGTTTTCTATTGGAAATAAAACAGCGCTGCTGTAGTGGTGGGGATAACCGCAGCGTAGAAAAAGACTCTTCCGCTAATTGCCTAGCGGAAGAGTGCTGTTCATTTAGTTTTGTGCTACATCGATACGTTGGCCTTTTGTATTGATGTAGTATATGTCTTCTGTTTCTTCATCTTCTGCTACGGCAGCCATGTCGTCAGAAAAGGTATTTGCGAATGTAAATTTAAAAGGAATGATCGTTTTTCCATTTTCATCAATATAGCCATATTTACCGTCTTTTTGCGCTAAGATGACATTACAATCCAAGGATAGCGACAGAAAGTCAAAACCACCTACTACTTTTTTCTTCTGTGCAATACTGTTTAAAACATACTTTTCATCTTCTATGGTAGTGAAATTATGCTTGTTGTATTCAAAGATGACATCATATTGGACCGGAACTACTATTTTCTGATTTTGATCGATCAAACCACTTTTGTCATTTAGAGTGATTGTTGCATACCCTTGATTGAAGAACGAGATCATATCATACTTTGCAGGGACATAGATTTTTCCGTCCTTGTGGAGTAAGCCGTATTTTTCGCCTTGGCCGAATAGGTATTGCTGTGTACCCTCATCATAGCTGAGGTAGTCATATTTGCACGGGACCAATAGTTTGCCATCTTTGTCTATGGCGCCATATTTCTCCTTGTCGTCGATAACGACGGATACATTATCCTCTGTAAATGCGCTTATATAGGTATATAATGGTTGGGTGATTGCATTACCTTCGCCATCTCTCATCCCGTATAATACACCTTCTTCATCAGCGTACACGAAGCGGTCTTCGGTAAGCTGCTCATTCATACCATTCATGCCTTCGTCCTCCATTTCTGTATAACTGTCTGGTATTTCGAAGAAACTGTTGTCGACATTTTCAGAGACAACATTGGTGGCTGTGAAAGCGTAGTCACCCAGTTTCAATGATAGGACGGCTCCTTTGAGTTGTTTGAAGAAGGAAAATTCACCCCAATAAAGGTTAGGAATGTCTTCGGTATACCAGATTTCGATAGTAGTGCTCTCATCTTCTCCTGTGCCATAGTCAACTTTGACGGTCGCTAATTTACAGTTGTAACCAGCAATTTTTTTCTGTTTACCTGCTACCAGTTCTACGGGTAAAACGTACTCTTCCTCATCGTCTTGTGAGCCGTCTGCGATAATTACGTACTCTTCAGAATCAGGTAGCAATGCGAAAGCTGAATTTTCATCTTTGTTTCCAACATATATGATACTTCCCATCATTGCATTGTCCACTCTGAAGTGACTTTTATTCACCCATGCTTTGATAAGCGATTCGTTATTTTCTGTTGTGGAACTTGCATCAGTTATGACGCGATAATCAATCCGAAATGATTTTTGGGATTGTGCCCAGATACTTGTACATAGTAGAAGTACCATAAAAAGGGTTAATGTGAATTTTTTCATCTTTCTGTATAAATTACGAGGCAAATATGCTAATAGTTTCGTCTTTTTTATATCCCCGATAACAGGTAATTTTTATGTGTCTAAGAATCAAAATATTGTTTTTTTACGGGACTATGACTCTTTGTCGGATAGATGGATCCGAAACTCTCTCACTTTTTGTTGGAAGGATAGCCTAATGAATACTACTTTTGTATATGAATAAGATTGAAGAGATTAATGCCTGCATCCATGCAGAAAGAGAGCAGCTTTTGACCCATCCGTTGTATTCGCATATTAAGAATATTACAGATTTGCGACTGTTTACCGAAATCCATGTTTATGCAGTCTGGGATTTTATGTCCCTGTTGAAAAGCTTACAACGGCGCTTGACTTGTGTACGGGTACCTTGGATAGCTTCGGATTACCCAAATACCAGGTACTTGATTAACGAGATTGTGCTGGCAGAGGAGTCGGATGAGTATATCGATGGCAGTAGGTTGAGTCATTATGAAATGTATCTGGACGCTATGCAGTCTATGGGAGCAGATACAAGTGCTATTGAGCAGTTTGTTTCCGTTATCAAGGATGGTACGAAGGTCGAAGATGCTATTCGCAAAATGGATATAGATGTACGTATCAAAGAATTTCTATTATACACTTTTGATGTTATTTTTAATGGAGGCGATCATGAGGTTGCTGCCGCATTTACCTTTGGTCGCGAAGACTTGATACCAGGAATGTTCAATGCAATACTAAAAGAAATACAGCTCCAGTTTCCAGATACGGATTTGCAGAAGTTTATATATTATTTTGAACGTCATATTGAGTTGGATGGGGATGAGCATGGGCCATTGGCGATGCAGATGATCTTGGAGCTCGCTGGTGAAGACGAAGCAAAATGGGATGCAATAAAAGCAGTATCAAAAGAGGCGCTGAAGAAAAGGATAGCCTTATGGGATGCGATATATGATGCAATTGATAAGGCATATTATGGCAATAAAAAAAGGTTTTCAAACGGGGAGAATGAAAACCTTTTGTAACCAATTATAAACCTAAATTATGATAGTGCAAATATAAGTGTAATCTGTACACTTAGCAAATATTTTGTCTTGTTTTTTTGTCAAATGACAAGACGTTGACATTTTACTATATTCTGGCTGTATGAGAGTAGTTCTGTTTTTTCTGTTGTTGGTCACAGTTCAGGTGTCGTCATTCGGACAGACGAGTCGCCTGCTGTTTAGTACATCATTGGGAGATGTCGGTGTGATGCTTTACGATTTTACGCCTAAGCACCGACAACTGATACTGCAGGCGGTAAAAGATGAAACCTATGCCCATGCTTTTTTTAATAGGATTATAGCCGATTTTGTGGTGCAGGGTGGTGAACACGATGTCGATATCGAGAAGCGGGAGTCTGCTGATCCTGCTGGTATAAAACCTCGCTTGGATCCCGAGTTTGATGACCGTGCGTTCCACAAGGTGGGAGCCTTAGGGGCTGGACGTGATGACAATCCGAGGAAAGCTTCGTTTCTTAACCAGATTTATTTTGTTGTCGGCAAACCTGTTTCTGATAAGGACCTGGATGCACTGGAGCATAAGAAAGGGATAAAGTATACCGATTATCAAAGAGAGATATACCGTACTTATGGCGGACAGCCTAGGCTGGATGGTGACTATACCGTATTTGGAGAAGTCTATGAGGGATTGGATGTCCTGCTGCAAATCAGTAAAGCAAGAACCGACAGTCTCGATTATCCCTTAATTCCGATTGGATTCGAATTGAAGATTGTTGTTGAATAAGGTGTCATTAGTTAACCGCTCAAAGCGACATCCAGTGTCATCATAACGACAAAGCCAAGAATAAAACCTATAGTGGCCATGTCGGAGCTTTTATTTTGCTGGGCTTCAGGGATGACTTCTTCTACCACAACAAATATCATTGCGCCAGCGGCAAATGCCAGGGCATAGGGAAGAACAGGCGTAAAAGCGGCAACAGCTATCGCACCGATGACACCAGCTATAGGTTCTACTATGGCAGAAAGCTGGCCGTAAAAGAAGCTCTTTCGTCCGCTCATTCCCATTCTTCGCAGTGGCATGGCGACAGCAATTCCTTCGGGAAAATTCTGTAATCCGATACCGATAGCCAATGCTATCGCTCCACCGATGCTGGCTTCGGGAATCCCGGCAGCTACACCACCGAAGAGTACACCTACAGCAAGCCCCTCAGGAATGTTGTGCAAGGTGATGGCCAATACCAGAAGAGTGGTCTTTTGCCAAGGGGTCTTGATACCTTCTACTTGTTTGAAATTTACGTGAAGATGGGGCAGGACTTTGTCGAGTGTAAACAGAAAACCTGCTCCTGCCAGAAATCCCAGTACGGCAGGCATCACTTTTTGGAAGCCTTCGCCATCGCTCATGTCAATGGCGGGTATCAGTAAGCTCCATATACTGGCGGCTACCATGACACCGCCGGTAAAACCAAGCATGCTGTCCATGAATTTTTTGTGCGTGTCTTTGGTGAAAAATACCAAAGATGCCCCCAATGCTGTTACAAACCAGGTGAACATGGTAGCATAAAATGCAGCCCAGACAGGATCGGTTTGTTCAAAAAAAGATATGATGCCGTCAAACATAGTAATGGATTGATCCTGGTTTTATTTGTTATGCAAAAATAGTAAGTTGGACGTTAGTAATAAAGTTTTATTCGATAAAGATACTTAGTATGCTCTAATATTTTGTAGCTTTGTGTATGAACTCATCCATAGAGGAAAATTATCTAAAGGCTCTATTCATGTTGTCGGGCACAAAAGGAGAAGCAACTGTCAACGAGGTCAGTCGCTTTTTGGACATAAAAATGCCGACGGTAAACAGTATGATGAAGCGTCTTTCGGAGAAAGGTTTAGTAATTCATGAAAATTATAAACCGCTTAAGTTGACCGATAAAGGAAAACTGGAGGCTGCCTTGGTTGTTAGAAAACATCGCCTGACAGAGATGTACCTAGTAGAAAAGATGGGCTTTGGTTGGGAAGAGGTACATCATATCGCGGAACAGATAGAACATATACATGCGCCTGAGTTTTTTAACAAGATGGACGAACTTCTTGGCTATCCAACAGTCGATCCGCACGGATCCCCCATCCCCAGTAAAGAGGGAACCGTAAGTACGCAACCATACCTCAAGCTGAGTGATTACCAGGTCGGAGATCAGGTCGAATTGATGGCCGTTGGACAGTCTTCAGCATCTCTACTGAAGTATCTCAATACACGAGAGCTTGCTTTGGGCGTAGTGATCTCTATTGATGCTGTCGAATCATTCGATCGCAGTATGCATGTGAGTTATTCAGGACGTACGTCTATTGTACTTACCTCGTTGGTATGTGATAGTCTTTTGGTACGTAGGATCGACAGCTGATCCAAGTGAGCCGTTTCGATTTTACTTACTTTTTTACGTAGATTTCCTTATTTTTGGACTCTTAAAAAGCAAATGCTATGTCCGATAAATCTGCTCTATCCGGCTTTTCAAGCTACGAAAGAACTGTTATATTCCTCTTGTCCATTACTCAATTTACGGTAGTTCTTGACTTTATGGTGATGTCGCCTCTGGGAGATATGCTGGTCAAGTCCATGGATATCAATGCTTCTTCATTTGGGAACATTGTGTCAGCTTATGCTTATAGTGCAGGGATATCAGGACTATTGACCGCTGGATTTGCGGACCGTTTCGACCGTAAGAAGCTGCTGGTCTTTTTTTATGTGGGCTTTGTTATTGGGACGATGTTCTGTGGTATTGCCGATAGCTACGCTACCATAGTAGCCGCACGTATTATAACAGGTCTGTTTGGTGGGGTGATCGGATCTATTTCGATGGCTATATTGACTGACGTGTTTCCTTTGCAGAAGCGAGGACGAGTCATGGGCTTTATACAAATGGGATTTGGAGCCAGTCAGGTATTAGGTATCCCCATAGGCCTATATATAGCCAACCATCAGGGATGGGAAGCTCCGTTTATCTATATAGCGGGATTTTCTGTTTTGATATTATTGGGCATTATATTCCTACTGAAACCTGTCAATGCACATTTGGGGATAAGGTCGAAGGATAGTAATGTGTTCTCGCACTTGCTTAGTACGCTGAGACGGCCCGCTTATCAAAGAGGTTTTTTGACAACATCATTACTTTCTCTCGGAGGATTTATGATGATGCCTTACGGAACTATTTTTGCGGTCAATAACCTCGATGTCCACGAAGATCAACTGCCTGTTCTTTTTATGGTATCTGGGCTGGTCTCGCTGTTGTTTATGCCTATAATCGGGCGTTTGAGTGATAAGGTTGATAAATTTAAGCTATTTGGGGTGGGAAGTCTTTGGCTTATTGTGTTTTGTATTATATATACTAACCTTAGCGGGATACCTTTTTGGATGGTGTTGATTTTCAATACGGGTATTATGTTGGGCGTACTCTGCCGTATGGTGCCCTCTATGGCGTTGATCTCTGCTGTACCAGATGATAGTGACCGTGGCGCGTATATGAGTATTCAATCCTCTCTGCAACAGATTGCCGGAGGTATCGCTGCCACTGTAGCCGGTCTTATTGTCTACCAAAAAAGTCCAGCGGCTCCGCTGGAGCACTACGATATGGTCGGCTATGTCGTTTCTGTCTGTGTACTGCTGACGATAGTTCTGATGTTCTATATCAACCGTTATGTGCGTGTCAAGAATAAAAAAAACGACATGGATGATAGATCTCGAATGATAGAATCGTAGAAAGTGATTCGAAGTGGATATCGCTTTTTAACATTAAAATAACAATGTACTGTAGCTTTATCCATTTATATTGGATATGTTTGCCGCCTTTAGCCTACCAGCAAGTCCCAAAGGACGATTGTTGATAGGCCATTTTTATAATAGGGAATTACAAACAGGTGTCATGATAGCGGATATCCAAGACAAAGAGGTCGACAGCCTCTATAAAACAGGTATTATTCAACAGACTGCTTATTGGTCTACAGTCAAGAAGCTTCAGGGGTTAGAGTCTCAGGCTTTCAATTTTAAAACGAGGTTTTCTGATCTCTATACCGACACTGAGGATACCAGTTATTTTGTTGGAGACTTTCTTGTGATTTTGCAGGCTGTGGATGAAGACCATTGTATCGCCTATGTACCCTATGGTCCTGAAGTGGAGCCTTCGGAAGAAAATCAAGGTTTTTTTCTGGAGCAACTGTCCGAGAGTCTGCGTTCTCAGCTGCCGCACAATTGTATCATGATCCGTTACGACCTGTCATGGGAATCGCACTGGGCCAAAGATGATGATTGTTACGATTTGCATGGCAACTGGCTGGGCGTACCCGAGCGACGTATACAGGAGATGCGGCTCAACTTTAATACCGAGCATTGGAACCTGCATAAGGCCAATACAGATATATTGCCGTCCAATACCATTTTTATGAATCTCAAGCATGATGACGATATCCTGTTGGGCAATATGAAGGCCAAGACCAGGTATAATATTAATCTTGCTACACGGAAAGGCGTGCGTATCCGCGCGCTGGGACTGGAAAGCTTGGAGGTTTGGTATGATCTATATAGGCAGACAGCAGAGCGCAATAATTTTTTTCTGCACGACATCAATAATTTCAGGATTATTCTTTCTGCCCGTGCAAATGATACATTGTCGCCAGCAGAAGTATATCTTTTAGTGGCCGAAGTAGAGGATAAGCCGTTGGCAGCGATGTTTCTGGTTGTAGCAGCCAATAGAGGAACTTACCTTTACGGCGCATCGGCTACGGAGAATAGAAACTATATGGCGACCTATGCGCTGCAATGGCGTGCGATGCAGATCGCTCGGGATAAGGGGTGTACCGAATATGATTTTTTTGGAGTGGCTCCTCAAGCGGACCCTTCGCATCCTATGTATGGTCTCTACCGGTTTAAGTCTGGCTTTGGCGGTGATATCTATCATCGGTTGGGCTGTTGGGACTACCCCTTGGATAGGCAAAAGTATCAATATTATATCTCCATGGAATTCAAGAACCAGAGCTATCATTTGAGCTAGTTTCCGAAGATTTCGGAACGGAAACCTATCGTATACAAGAGGCCTGAAACATATTGTTTCAGGCCTCTTTCTATTTATAGCAGTGATTTTTTGCTCGTGATATCGTTACACTTTGTTATTGGTGTATAAAATTGGACCAATCGCTACTATCTTCGTAATCCATCAGTGGGTCAGCCTGTGTGCCTGCAGACCATTGTCCAGCCAACATGCTCAAGTCCATTTGCATGTGTTGACGTGTTATTTCTGTCATCTCATTGCTGAAACCAAGATGGTTAGACTGGATGACAAACTGAAAGCAGACTACTCTAGCAATCATTCTTCCCAAAGTTACCATCTGACGTTGCTTAGGCTGGTCAGCGATATTAATATCTAGGCTGGCAGCAAATACTCCTGCAGCATGTCTTGTCAGTTCATATCCCTTGAGATACTCCAACAGGCTGTTGACTTTTGTTTTACGCATCGTACGAACGATCGCGTCGGCTACTTGTGAGTAAAGCATTTCGTTAGAGCCTTCGAATATCTGGAAAGGTCTGCTGTCCACTACGCTGCGTCCGGCAATGTGATCCAGTCGGTATCCATTTGCACCAGCTAATTGTAATGCGATCTGTGCAGACTCTTGCATAAGGTCTGTAACCAAGGCTTTGACACTGTTGGCATCTACCGCATTTCCAAATAAATCGGCATTAATAGAACTCATGCCACTACTGTACGAACACATAGCCGAACATATGGTGAATGCTGCCTGGATACGCGATAACTGAAATTTAACAGCGTCTATCTCACTTAAAGGCTGTCCTGATACACGTCTGGTTTTACAGTGCAATAAGGACTCGTCCAACAGACGCTTTATGAAGCCCATTCCCATACCTGGGAATTGCAGCCTGCTGCGATGCAAGGTGTCCAGCATCAACTTAATACCTGTACTTTCGGCAATCAGTTTTTGATTGGCAGGGACTTTAATATCGATATCATTTAGGCCATAAGGAATAGCGTATAGACCGAGGTTGTTGAATTTCTTTTGAACAATTATCTTTTGATCTGCAATCGCATTATCTGTTACGAAAAAATCTATATCCCTTGCCAACTCTCCATTTGCCACGGTTTTGCGGGCAGTAACCAGCCAAAAATCAGCGGCTCCTGTCAATCCTTGCCAATGCTTTTGTCCCTTGATACTGTAGGTATCACCTTGTAAATCATGGGCTGTGCGCATATTGAGGGCATCGCTACCGTATCCAGGTTCGGTGATCATCAGCCCACCCATTGCCTTGTCTTCCAAAAAACGCTTAAAAACACCGGCATGCAACGATGGATCAGCATATTTGGCAAAAGGCTCTAGAAATAAAGCAATATTGATCCCAAACATGAGTGACAGTGACAGCGATTCGTAGGAGGCTGCTGACAGTACACCGAGGCATTCTTTGACATGTACACCTCTGCCACCGTGTTCTTCCGGAATAGCTACCGACAAAGGATTCATGGCCATAATTTCACTCAGGAACGTAGGAGGCAAGCCTCTTGACAAGCTGATTGAATTATAATCATACTCTGTATTAAACAAACTAGATAACCGTTCCTTGAAGGATTTTATATACAGATTGAAATCTTGGTGTACACCGGTTTGCTTCAAAAGATTAAGCATAACAAACGTTTTTTTAATTGAAAATGTGGATCGGTAAACATAGGTTATGGTCTAGCACAAAATCAAACACTGTTCTTTTATTTGATCAAAAGGAATAGACATGTTATCAACCTAGGTGTTCCCTCCGTTTGATACAAATGTAGCTTATTCTATAGATATGCGCGTGTCTAATCCCGTATCAATGCTAGGACAAATCGTGCATTCGGGGTTGGCGCTATTTTGCACTATTGCGGTATTCGGTAGGGGACATCCCCACTACTTTTTTAAATACGCGCGAAAAATAAGAAGGATCCGAAAAATCCAGTTCATAGCAGATGTCGGCTACGCTCTTGTTGGATTCAAAAAGCAACAGTTGGGCGTGCATCACGGAAATTTCCAAGATAACTTCCTTAGACGATTGCTTGAATACGGAAAAGACACAGCGGTTTAGATAGTTTGTCGATACCGCTAGTTTATCCGCATAAAAGCCTATATGTTTGTGTTTTTTAAAGTTCTTGTGCACCAGACGTTTGAACATCATCGCGATTTCCTGGCGTCTGCTCAGTAATTTGTCAGAGGA
Organism: Sphingobacterium paucimobilis HER1398; assembly: GCF_000416985.1. GTDB lineage: Bacteria > Bacteroidota > Bacteroidia > Sphingobacteriales > Sphingobacteriaceae > Sphingobacterium > Sphingobacterium paucimobilis. The sequence continues at coordinate 241,905 of NZ_ATDL01000015.1, read as the reverse complement.
TGACAGTTTGATAACTTTTAAAAGGATAGACTTTAAAAGTGTGTCGTTGAGTTCCTTGTAAGCATCTGTAGCGTACAGCTCCTTGTACAGAAGTTGGCATAGCAGGTTGATATCGGTGCTGTCTTCCTGAGACAGGTCGATGAGGGGAGAAATGCTGAAAATATTCAGAATTTCCTGCGCTCTGAAAATGGAAGTCATGGCACTTTCATTGATCAGGATACAGTGTCCCTTGACCGATCTATCGGCAGTCTTTACAGCGGAGATGTTGCCATAGCTGCTGATGAGGATTGCTGGCGCTTTGACCATGTATTCTTTGGGGCCGATCTGATAGGTAAAGTAACCTTCTGTAAGGTGTACCAATAAGTTGTAAGCTAAGAATATAGGCGGTGTCGGAAATTTGATGAAGGGAGCGATCTCGTTAAGCTGGAATACCTTAACAGGAAATTGCTTGTACTTTAAATGATCTAGGCTGCCGACCATGAACCGCTCTACATACTCGTCGGCATTTACTTGTTTTTCCATTATTCTTATACGCTTATTGACTCTAATTGCCTACTGTCTAAAACTAAAAAATCTTTCTGACATATCCGCAGCACATTTGTTTATAATTATCGGACCAGGACCATCGCTTTGCTCTAAGTGGGATCGTTGATGCGAAAAGTGTAAAATTAACTTGCTTTAGAAAAAAAGCGGTTACTTTTGCAGGTAACTAAAAAAGAACGATTGTTGATGGATTATTTTAAAAATCTGGCTGGACTCTTGCAAATAGAATTATCACACGATAGGGCAGAACATGAGCTTCTGTTATCAGGTAGAAGTACAAGCGATCGAAAATCGCTAGGCATGACTTGGTACCCTGTGCAGATCTCAGATAGCGGACTCGGTCGTGGTGATTACCTGCAGGTGACTTTTAATAAAACCAATGATTTTGAAAATAGTCACAGATTCCGCTTTGGAATGCCAGTAGCGCTTTTTTCTAATTATGATTCGCAGCAAGACCGTATTCATGGTGTCATAACTTTTGTAAACAAGCATCAAATGCGGGTTTCTTTCCGTACAGAAGAACTGCCCGAATGGGGGCGTAAGGGCAAACTTGGGATAGACCTCATGTTTGACGAGAACTCGTACAGAGAGATGAACAGCGCAATGAAAGATGCTGAGATTCTTGCCAATGATCCTGTAAAGGGAAGCCTTGTTCGAAAGCTGATTGGATTGGAATCGTTAAGCCATACAGAAGAGTTAGATCACAGCTTTGAAGATATGGCATTAAATTCCAGTCAAAATCAAGCTGTGCAGCAGATCTTGTCAGGAGGAGATCTGACTATCCTGCACGGGCCTCCTGGAACAGGCAAGACGACGACATTGATTAAAGCTATTACGGCTTTGTTGAACAATAGCGGTCAACAGTTGCTGATCGTGGCGCCGAGCAATACCGCTGTGGACGTACTGGCTGAACGACTTGATCGCTTAGGTGTAAATGTGCTGCGCATAGGTAATCCGGTCCGCGTATCCGACAGATTACAGGACTTGACACTTGAAGAAAAATCGAGTAAGCATCCTGGATATCGGGAAGTGAAGGCATTAGAAAAGCAAGCTCGAGCCTATACAGATATGGCTCATAAATATAAGCGTAGTTTTGGGCGGGCCGAATACGAACAGCGGAAAGCGTTGCTGAATGAAGCTAAGAAGATAAGAAAAGATATCGATCGTATGCAGGACTACGTCATAGAAGATATCTTGAGCAAAAGTCAGGTTATTGCCGCGACTTTGGTTGGTGCCAACCATGCCTACATCCGCGACCGTCATTACCATACGGTTATTGTCGATGAAGCAGCTCAGGCATTAGAACCCGCATGTTGGATACCAATATTAAAAGCAGACCGCTTGATCCTGGCAGGAGACCACTGTCAGTTGCCTCCCACAGTTAAGTCTGAACAACGGGAGAGCAAAGCGCTGTTTCACACCCTGTTTGAAAAGTTGGTAAAGCTGTATCCCGAATCGGTTTCCTTCTTGGATACCCAGTACCGAATGAACCAGCAGATCATGGCGTATCCAGCAGCAGTCATTTATGAAGGAAAGTTAAAAGGTGCATCCACTGCATCCCAATGGACATTGGCAGGAGATGCCAAGCCCCTCATGTTTATCGATACGGCAGGCACGGGTTTTGAAGAACAGGAAGAAGACGGAGCGATCTCCAATAAAGAAGAAGCCCATTTTTTGATAAACCATCTCTGCGGTCTACAGTCGGATCTCGTTAGCAATAGTCCGAATACCCCTTTACCAAGTATTGGTATTATCACCCCTTATCGCAGGCAGGCTAGTTTATTGAAGGATATGCTGGCCGAAAGCGGATCTCACGAAGACATAGATATCCAGATCAATACGATAGATGGTTTTCAGGGACAGGAAAAGGATATCATATATATCAGCCTTGTACGTAGCAATACAGCAGGCAATATCGGTTTCCTATCAGATGTGCGACGTATGAATGTTGCGATGACCCGGGCCCGGAAAAAGCTTGTGATAATAGGGGATAGCAGCACCGTCGGACAACATATCTTCTATAAGGAATTCTTTGATTACGCAGAGTCTGTAGAAGGGTATCATAGCGTGTGGGAGTGGAGCTCTATGTAAGCGTTCAGTATTTTTCTAGTGTATTTCGAAAGATCCGGCTGTTTTTTGGGGTGTTGCAGTTTTCTCCTTGACCTGCGAGAGCGGGGAGCTTTTCGTCGCGATATCATGCGGAGGACTTTCGACCGTAGGCAACCCTACCGTAAATATGGAACCTTTATTAGGAGTACTGTTGATATTGACCACTCCTTTATTGCGTTCGATCAGATCCTTGCACAGGACCAGCCCCAGTCCAGTACCCGGCTCATCCACTGTACCCAATGATTTGCGCTGTATTACATTGAACAGCAGGGCGGATGTGGAGGGTTGAATTCCTATTCCTTGATCTTTGATATGGATATATGTAAAATGTTTGTCCTGTGAGCTGAAAACACCGATTTCGCCGGTCACATAGCTGAATTTTATAGCGTTACTGATAAAATTGCGTAAGATAATCACCAAATGGTCCTTATTGACCATGACCTCTTCCTGCTCTTCGATGTCCACTGTTACCTTTAATTGCTTGACCGTAATCTGTTCCTCAAAAGCAAGGAGAATATCTACGATTACAGGCCTGACAGCAATAGGAGATGGTGCTGCAGCCATTCCTCGAAGACTGCTGCTGCCCCATTGCAATAGATCATCCAGCACTTGATTCTGTTGGACTATACGCAGGTGTAATTGTCTGATAAAATCAGCCGATACGCTATTGTCCAGGACCTGCTGCTCGAGTGCCAGTACCATGGTCTCCAGTGTGGCAAAAGGACTTTTGATATCATGTGCGATGATAGAGAATATTTTTTCCTTATCCTTGTTGATGGCTTGTAGGGTCTGGCGCTGATCTTCGATTTTTCGCATATTGCTGTAGATAATCTTCAGAAAAAAATTGACCGACACTACAATGAAGATAAGCGAACAGATAATGTTGTATAGTACCCGAAGCACCGGGACTGGCTGTTCGAAAGAGTTTAGATCTGGGTATATATAGATCAGTATCATAGCCAAGGTGACGGCTAGCGCAAAAAGCATGTGGATACGTCGATCTTCATACAGCAATGTAGAAGAAATCAGGATGCACAGCAAAAAATATTCAGCTCCATTCTGATAGAGCATGGCGCCGGCAAAAAAGAAAATAAAGTTGCTTCCCAATAACATGAGTTTGGCATAATTATGCTTGCGGTGATATTGAAAGAAGAGAACAGCAATATCACAGAGACCATTTGACAGGTTTATCAGTGCCAATAGTGGCCGCTGCTCTACAAAATTGGTAATAGAAAAATAGAAAGCAGGAAGGATACAGAGCAATGCAATGAGATTGACCATATGAGCTCGCTTAAAATCCATATATGACATAGACGTATCGGTACCGATATGCGTTAGCATATTCCAATAATTTTGGATACGTTTCATAGGCCTATTATTCAGTGTGTTGGTATAATGATAATAGTAATTCTATTTTTGATTATTTCTTTTTGGAAGTTGATGTAGTAAATGATTAGGTTGGTATGCTGCTGATTTTATAATTTAGAGTATCTCTTTGATCAAATATAAGCAGCAAATCGGATATTAGTAAAGAAAAATAATTAAAAAACTACACTGTCATGAATAATTCGAATACACAGGACCAAAGGATCGCAAAGATGACGTTTGCTTCCGTATATCCCCACTACCTAGCAAAGATAGGACGAAAAGGAAGGACGCGTGAGGAATTACTGCAAGTGATTGCTTGGCTGACAGGTATGGGCGATAGTGAAATCTACGATGCAATTCGGGACAAGTTGACTTTTGAAGAGTTCTTTGAGAAAGCCACACTGCATCCTGATGCCTGTCTGATCAAAGGGGTAATCTGCGGTTATCGCGTTGAAGAGATCGCTGATCCGTTAACGCAAAAGGTGCGTTATCTGGATAAACTGGTCGATGAACTGGCAAAGGGTAAGAAGATAGAGAAGATCCTGAGAACGCAATAAGCACGAATAGGTATATTTATACCCGTTCGTGCTTATAGACAGAAATGCTGTTATATTCCTTGAAAGACAAAAGGTTTGGCGTTTGCAAACTGCATGGACGTCTCTCCCGCATAAATTTGGTTTTTGTCCAAAGCAAGCTTCTTAACATTAGCTTTTTTGTCGAAGTCCAGCTTCTTGAAATCTACCCATATCGCATTGGGACTTAATGCATCTTCAAAATAATATACCAGATTCTTTTGGTCCGAAACGGTTCGCCACCGTGTTGTCGAAAGATTCGGAAATCCTTCGGTAGAAATACCATAAGGTACTGAACATTGCCTGATGACACTGAATGCACCGGCGACGGCTACTCGGGTATTATCCGTTTGTGGAATGGCAGTGATATAATAGGAAGCGCGAACAAATCGATCTACTGCTTTATTGGTGCCCGGCAGGAAGATGTTTCCTGGAATGGTTTTCCAATATTTATTGATAGCTAGCTGCTCTTCGAATGTAGGATCATTGGTCATGACCGTGTAGGAAGTGTCATGATGGATCACGAGCTTGCCGTCAATATATTCAAAAATCGCATTGTCACCGTTAGCATCTGACAGCGACAGGTGTACCGTGGTAAACTTGTCCGTGCCAGGGATAAAATCCGTGACAACCACGAAATCTTCTTTGCGCAATTCTTGGACGGCTTCGGCTACGGTGCCAAAGTTATCCAGGGCATACTGTGCCCATAGGGATATGGCCAAGCCTTTCTTTCCTTTCCCATCTTTTTCAAATTTAGGATACTGAGAACTGACAAGCCAGAGCATATTGGCTACCAATCCTTTTTCATTCATACCATCGGATACGGCGATGTCCCAAGAGCTGGTGACTACACTTCCATATTTCGATGTCCATTTTGCTGTGTTGGTACCAGTAGCGCCATCGCGTGCGATTCCCCGAGGAAATACCCACATGTTGGCCGCTATTTCAAGTGAAAAGTCCATACTGCGGGCGGTTATTACCGTGTTGTTGGGACCTTTGTAGACTACACGGGTGCAGGCCTCTGTTTTAAGGCTAGGGGTTAATAGGACAGCGGCCAGAGCTACTGTGCAACTGATTTTTCTTCCGATGTTTTTCATATACTTAATTTGTTACTGACTGCATTCGACAATCATGATGAGCCAAATTACAAAAAATGCGCCATTTTTAGAGGTGGGCTATATTTCTATTCGTGTTTTCAATTTAGAATGTGGGAAGATTAAATAGTACTGTTCATTAAGGTATAATAAGTTTACATTTGTACTATGAAAAAATCAATTCTAATCTTATTCTGTTATATAGCTTGCATAGGTTCACTGTATAGTCAAAAAATGATGACCGCCTGGCCGGACTCTATTGCCACCGGAGATCGAGGAAAGTTTCATGTGCAAGGGGGGGCGATAGACAGTATAAATGAATGTGTCTACTTCTCGTTTACCAACAGTTTGATTAAGATGGATTTGTCGGGCAAATTGATCGGCAGCGTGGTCGGATTTTCCGGACACTTGGGCGATCTTGATTTCAAAGATGGAAAAGTATACGGTTCTCTCGAATATAAAAGCGATGGTATAGGGCAGGGCATCAGCAAGGAACTGGGGGTAGCTGTTTCAAAGCAAAATGGATTTTACGTAGCTGTTTTTGACGGCGCTAAGATTGTACGTCCCGGTATGAATGCCGAGAAGGAAGATTTGCTAAAGACAGTGTATCTGGCTGAACCCGTCATAGATCACGAATCTTCGGTCAGGGTAGGTGCACAGATCAAGAAGCATCGCTATGCGTGCTCGGGTATCGATGGGCTTACTTTTGGGCCTGCTTTTGGTCACCCAAAAAGCAAAAAAGACTACCTCTACGTAGCATATGGTGTGTACGGTGATACCACTAGAAATGACAACGATCATCAGGTTATTTTACAGTATGATATCAAGGATTGGGATAAATATGGACAGCAACTTTTATTAGGCAAGTTGCATCAGTCGGGACCCAAAAAACCAAAGGCAAAGTATTTTTTAAAAACAGGAAATACGACCTATGGTATTCAGAATCTAGCCTATGATAGTTATACCGGTAATTTTTTCGCTGCGGTTTATAAAGGAAAGAAATCCATCTATCCCAATTATGACCTGTTTGCCATCGATGGTAAAAAGAAGCCTACAAAGGGAATCATCCAGTCTGATAACAAGGAAGAAAAAGTCGCTATCTTACATTTGGCCGAAGGTGGAAATAAGGATATGAATTCAGGTATTTCAGGATGGCATTTTGCGTGGGGCGCTACCGGTTTATGTCCTATCGGCAATGGATGGTTCTATATCTCCCATAATAGAAGAACCAAAGAGGGGCAGCAGCAAAGTACGATTTATAAATACCAATGGTCTGGCGATGCTAAGAAACCTTTTAATTTATAGCGTTTCTATTCCAGGTACAGCCTTGACCTGATCAAATATTCAGGCCTCTTGATATAGCTTTCTATCATGAGCTTCGAATTGTTTACCTCGTATTTGAAAGCAGTTTTTTTACCATTGAGGTTTAGGTATATGGAATCCTTGGATAACGTATAGCTTCCATTGCCTTCGGGCGACTGGAATGAGCCGTCCGGTAGAAATTGTACCGTTACATTCTTTACCGAATCCAGCCGCTCTCTGCCTTCCTCATAAGGCGTATGATCCAGGTTGAAATAGGTCATCCGTTCGGCTACCAGTTGCCATTTTTTATGCAAAGGGTGTTGTTGCCTGTTGAAGGAAAGAAATATTATACTTGATAGGACAGTTAGAAAACAGAATAACCTCATAATAGCAAATTTAGCATTATTGAATCATCAAATTATATACCACATTTGATAACCTTTAAAAAAACACCCCGAAGTGGGGATCTTCAGGGATTTTTTGCCTGTTGTGGTTTCTGAAGATTATATGATTTTTTTTTGTTATAATTGCTGTAACTTACTTTTATTGGATCCAACCTATAGATTAATGATAGCCTATTCTGAACAGCGTGAAGAGATATTGTTGCAACTTGTTAAAGAGGACGATTATCAGGCTTTTGAAGAACTATATGCCAGACATTTCGACCTACTAATAGGTTACGCCTACAATGTAACGCGTGATAAACATGTAGCAAAGGATATTATTCAAGAAATTTTTACATGGTTTTGGAGCAACAGATCCTTGTGGAAACTCACCACATGTAAAGGTTATTTGCTTACGGCAGTAAAGTATAAAGCTGTAAGTTATTTTAGATCATGTAAAGCCCAGGATGTTTTTTTTCAACAGATAAGGTCTATCCCCTCAAAATACCAAGACGACAGTCTGTATTTTGAGGCTAAACAACTAAAGGAGTTGATCGAATCTTTAGTTGAAACCTTGCCCGATAGATGCAAAGAGGTCTTCAAGCTTAGTCGATTAGAATACTACTCAAATAAGGAAATAGCGAAAAAGATGGGAATTTCCGAAAAAACAGTTGAAGCACAGATGACTATTGCGTTAAAGAGACTGAAAGGTTCTTTGGGCAATTGTTATTTTTTATTGTTTTTTTTGATTTAATAATCAGTGTGTTACTTCTTTTTTTTTAAAATCGAATTATTTCTTTAGGGGTTGCTATTCGTATTATCGCTTTACTATTATAAGTCCATAGTAGGAGATACTCATGTTTAATGTTATATATAGTTTCCTAAGACCGACTATCGGATAGAATCGTAACTTTTTTAAGATTGTATATGCGTAAAGAAGAATTTATAGCGATTGCAGACAAGATTGCGGAAGGTACAGCGACCATTGAGGAAATTGAACAGTATATACATTGTTTAAATTGGCTTGATGAGAACAGTAGTCTTTGGGATGATCTTCCTTCTTTAGAAAAGCGTCAGATTAGAGAAGCTGTCCGTGTTGAACTTTCTAGAAAACTTCATCCAGTGCATACTTCTGTCGAGGTAGAAGGACAAAGCGAAGAAAGATCTTCAGTATCATTCATAACCTATTTAAGACAGATGGTGGCAGCAGCTATACTCCTTTTCTTAGCTTTTGCCGGATTCTATATGTATCAAAGCTATCGTGCTGTTAATAATCATGAAGGTCCTCGCACTATTCAGGAGATCGTACCAGGACATTACGGAGCCACTTTGACTTTGGCTGATGGCAGCAATGTACCTATTAACAACGCAATAAGAGGAAACATAGCCGAACAATCTGGTGTGAAGATCTCGCGAACCCATAGTGGACAGATTCGTTACGAAGTGATGTCCAATGAAAGTGGTCCTATCGGATACAATACCATTAGAACTAGCCGTGGACAAGAGATTCAGGTTATGCTTCCAGACAATACTCATGTGTATCTTAATGCAGAATCATCCTTACATTATCCGACTCGATTTACCAACCAAGAACAGCGGGAGGTTCAATTAACAGGAGAAGGATATTTTGAAGTAGCTAAAGATAAGCGCCGTTTATTTATCGTTAAGAGTCGCGGACAGAAAGTCGAAGTGCTAGGTACACATTTTAATGTAAGCAGTTATGATAATGAACCCATCGTCCGTACCACACTGGTGGAGGGGGCCGTAAAGGTCAATGGTAAGCTTTTGGTTCCTGGTCAGCAGGCGCGCTTAGTCAATGGGGAGTTAACTATTCGAAATACAGATGTAGAGCAGGTAGTCTCTTGGAAAAATGGGTATTTCATTTTCGAAAATGAACCGTTAGAGCGTGTTGTTGATAAAATAAGCCGTTGGTATGATGTATCAGTGTACTATGCTGACGAAGAAGTAAAGCGACTACCCTTTGGAGGCACCATCTCAAAATATGAGGACGTTCGAAAAGTATTGGATATGATAAAGAAGGCAGGACCTGTAAATATCGATTATAAGTCTGGAAAGCTTATAATTAGTTCGAGAAAAGAAAAATAAAAAAGGTGAGTGTTTGCAGCACTCACCTAAAATCTAATTAATAATGAATCATTGCTAATAAAAACAAAAATTTAATCAGACAACCAAAATTATGAATTTTAAACGAAGTTTTAGTATTCGGGAGGTAAGAAGACCCCCGGCAAGAACCGTATTTATGAAAATTAATTTAATGGCTATTCTAATGCTCTATGGACTAGTGCATGTCTCTGCAGGAGGAAAAGCTCAAAAGATATCATTAAAAAAGGATCGGATATCTGCTGAACAGTTCTTTTCTGAAATTAGAAAACAAATAGGTTATTCGACTTTTTACTCGGGTTTTATGTTGGACCGAGAATATTTGGATAATATCAATTTTAAGAATACTCCTCTAGACGATGTTTTGAGCCAGGTTACGTTATCTAAAGGTTGGCATTACGAAATAGATGATAAGACCATTATACTTCATAAATTAGATAGAGCTGTCCAACAACAATATATTCTCCAGGGGATAATAAAGGATAGGCAAGGGAAGCGTATCAGTGGGGCGTCCATATATGTGCTAGGTAGTAATAAAGCAGTGGTTTCTAATGAATTAGGTAGGTTTGGGATATCAGTCAGTGGGGAGGAAAGACTAAGAGTTGTATTTATCGGGTATCGGGACGAGTATATTACAGTCCATGGGAAAAAAGACATAGAAATTGTACTTCAAGAGTCTCCTGCTGAAATAGAAGAAGTACAAATAGTCAGCACAGGGTACCAAAGCTTCGACCGCCGCAAATTTACTGGAGCTGCTACAACCCTTAAGGCTTCAGAAGCAGAACGTTCGGGTATTCCTGATGTATCCAGAATGCTTGAAGGACAAGTGGCAGGCGTATCGGTACAGAACGTTTCAGCGACATTTGGCGCGGCTCCAAAAATACGTGTTCGAGGTTCCACTTCAATAACTGGCGACAATAAGCCCCTATGGGTGGTAGATGGTGTTGTCCTCGAAGATGTTGTAAACGTCTCCAACGATCAATTGGCTACAGGCGATGTTTCCACGTTGCAAGGATCTTCAGTGGCAGGCTTAAATCCAGATGACATTGAAACCTTTCAAGTGCTCAAAGATGCTGCTGCGACTGCGATGTATGGTGCTAGGGCTATGAATGGAGTTATTTTGATTACAACCAAAAAGGGAAAAAGAGGGCCTACGGTGGTCAATTATACAGGCAATTTTACGACCTATCTAAAGCCTACTTATGCCGAATACGATATTATGAATTCGTATGACCAGATTTCCGTTTTGGCAGAGTTGGAACGAAAGGGACTCATTGATTTTGCGATGTTTAAAAACATGCCTAGTTCCGGACCATATGGCAAGTTGGCCGAAGGTCTAGTTACTTGGAAGGATGGAAGACCTTTAATCGATAATACTGTCGAAGGACGAGGTAAGTTTTTGAACAAATTTATTTATGCCAATACAGATTGGTTTGATCTACTCTTTAAAAACTCTCTGATGACCGATCACTCGCTAAATATGTCCGGTGGAGGAGAGAATTCAACATTTTATTTCTCTACCAGCTATCTTAGGGATAATGGTTGGAGTATTGCCGACAATGCCAATAGATATACTTTTAATGCTAGAGGGAGTACGCAGATAAACGATAAGTTACAGATTGGTCTGATTGGTAATGCTTCTATTCGTGATCAGCGCGCACCTGGTACCTTGAACCAGGTGAGTGACGATGTGTACGGTGCTGTATCTCGTGATTTTGATATCAACCCCTTTTCCTATGCTATGAATACTTCTAGGATAGTGAGGGCCTATGACGAACATCAGAATCTAGAGTTTAATACGATGAATTACGCACCCTTTAATATTATTCATGAGTTAGAGAATAACTATGTCGATCTGAAGATGGTAGATGTCAAAGTACAGGGTGATCTTCAATATAAGTTACCATGTAATGTTGTATATGATTTCATCGGGTCTTACAGATATATGAATTCATTGAATCAACATCGTATATATGACGATTCAAACTTTGCTGAAGCTTATCGTGCAGGTACAGCATATGGTGTTAGAGGAGAGAACTCGACGATTGCAGGTGCTAATCGCTTTTTATATAGAGACCCGAGTAACCCGACAGCTTTGCCAGTCTCGGTTATGCCTTACGGTGGGATGTATATCAAGAATACCAATACATTAAAAAGCTTCTATTTTCGCAATAGTTTAAACTGGGAATATGATTTTGGAAAAAATTATCTGCGTTTTTTCGCTGCCCAGGAACTCCGATATCTTGATCGTATTACCGATGATTTTAGAGGCTATGGTATACAGTATGATAGAGGAGGGACACCATTTATAGATCCCAACTCCATAAAAAGGGAGGTCGAGGGAAGTCAAAACTATTTTGGTATTAACCCTTTCTATGATCGATTTATTGCCGTAATGTCCAGCGCTAACTATAGTTATGATTCAAAGTATCAGATAGCTTTGACTGGCCGTATGGATGGATCCAATCAACTGGGAAGTTCTAAAAATGCAAGGTGGCTACCTACCTGGAATATTTCAGGGTCCTGGAACATTGATCAGGAGAAGTTCATGGATGATCAGTCTTTCTTTAATACCCTCACTTTAAGGGGAACCTATGGGCTTACAGCAAGTATGGGAGCAGCCAAAAACTCCAACCTTTGGTTAAACTCAACCAGCACAAAGCGCTTTGATCGAAATACGATAGAACCAAGCCTAACGATACAGTACCTAGCTAACAATGACTTGACATGGGAGAAACAGTATGAGGCAAATTTGGGACTAGAGTCTACATTTCTTTCTAGAAGGTTTAATCTAGTAGTAGATATGTATGATCGTAAAGGCTTTGATCTAATAGGAGGATTTTATACTTCGGCAATAGATGGAGAGTATTATAAAGTGGCTAATCACGCTAATATGAAAAGTCAAGGGATAGAGGTGTTGTTCAAAGCACAGGCTATACGTGGGAATAATTTTAACTGGACAATACAATTGACCAATGCATTCAATAAGACTAGGATCACCCGTATGATCAACAAACCTAATATCTGGAGTTTAGTAGAAACTATAGGTGGTGCTAAAGAAAATTATCCACAGAGAGGCCTGTTTTCCATAGATTTTGCTAAACTGGACGAGATGAAAGGTATACCCAATTACATCAACGACAGAGGGGAAGTTAGTTCGGATATCTATTTGCAGAGTATCGTTACCGATTTTTTAAAATACGAAGGGCCAGTTGATCCAACGTATACTGGAGGTTTGTTTAATACTTTCAAATATAAAGATTTCAGTTTAGGCGTGCTGCTTACTTACAGTGCTGGCAACAAAGTCAGGATGACACCGCGTTACAAGATAAACTACTCTGATTTAAATGCATACTCATATGATTTTATCGAACGTTTTATGCTGCCTTTTGAGACTTTAGCTCCATCTATACCCGACATGCGTTCTGTTAATACTACGCCAGCGGTGACTTACAATGTATATAATTATTCGACTAGACGTGTTGCTGATGGTAGTTTTGTGCGTATGAAGCAGATTACGTTAGGGTATACCCTGCCTAAGCGTATTGTACAGCGCGCAAAGTTAAAAAATGTCTCTTTGCATGCAGTTGCCAATAACCCGTTTTTAATTTATACAGATAAGGCTCTCAATGGGCAGGATCCAGAGTTTTACGGTAGCGGAGGAGTGGCTTTACCGATTCCAAAACAATATACTTTATCTATCAAGGCTACATTATAAAATTATGAAACTATTAAAATCATCCGTATGGATTATCAGTATTATGGGGGGATGCCTTTTTTCCGCCTGTGAGAGTTTTTTAGCTGAAAATCCAGATATGCGTGTCACCCTTGATGACGTGCCTAAGATACGAGAATTGCTCACTAATGCATATGCTAAGGGCTCGTATGTCGCTTTTACTGAATCTGCTAGTGACAATGCTGAAGATAAAGGACCCATAGTAGTCGAAAATCCGGTAAATGCTAATCCCTGGAAGTTTCAGCGTGTCAACTCAAGTGGGCAGGACAGTCCTAATTATTTTTGGATAAAAACCTACCAGGCTATCGCAGCAGCCAATATTGCCATCGAGGCTTATAATAACCTACCTGTAGAGCGACAAATAGATCCATCCGTATTAGGAGAGGCATTTTTGACTAGGGCATTCAATCATTTTATGCTGGTCACACTCTATGCAGCTCCATATGACCCTTTGAGCGCAGCATCACGTCCGGGAATTCCTTACGTAACTGAAGCTGGTAAAAAGGTGATTACAAAATATGATAGGACAACAGTAGCTGAAGTATATGCACGAATAGAAACGGATCTACAGGAAGGTATGGCATTGATTGACGATTCTAAGTATAAAATTCCGAAATTTCATTTTAACAGAGCCGCAGCCTATGCCTTCGCCACCCGTTTTTACCTTTTCAAGCAAGATTACGCAAAAAGTGCCACATATGGTGAAGAAGCATTAGGTCTTAATCTGACAAACCATCTGCGCCCGATTAATACCAGACAGTGGCGTAACCTCACATTTAATGAGAGATTACAGTATTTTGGCAGCGTAGACAATCCATCTAATCTCCTCTTGATCGAGGTCGAGTCCTACCTGTCCAGAAGCTCTCCGGGATATCGCTATGGCTTGACGACTGCATCAAACCAAGAGCTTTTTTGGAATGGTAATGTGACGGGCGACGGAGTTTACGGGTATATTCTTCATGGTAATTCATCCGTGTACAACCATGCCAAGTGGAACGAGCATTTTGTTTACTCTGGTTTACAGGCTAGTTCAGGTAATGCCTATGTCACACATCCTGCCTTGACAGTAGATGAGATGCTGTTAAACAGGGCAGAGTCTTATGCTTACCTAGAGAAGTATGACCAAGCTATTGAGGACTTGAATCAATTTGCTTCTAAGAAAATATTTGATGGGCAGCAGGGAGATACCTATAGTGCTGCATATCGGATTACGTCCGCAAAAATACTTAACTATTATGAGACGACCGATTTAAAATACGGTATTGTACAGGCAGTTCTAGACTTTAAGCGTCGCGAATTTTTATTCGAAGGACTACGTTATTTTGATATACTACGTTACCAAATACCGGTCCTACATCGTACACTGGACAATAACGAGACCTATATATTAGGCCCTAATGACCCTCGCCGGGCTTTCCAAATGCCCGAAGAGGTTGTGCTTTCCGGTATTCAAAATAACCCTATAAACCAAAATTAACTGTTATGAATAAATATATATGTATAATTATCAGTATACTTCTACTAGGGAGCACATCCTGTAGTAAAGAGGAGAGGATGCCGTCGGCCCCTATCGTAGGGCTTGGTGGTACACCGCACGCAATAACCGAACTCGATCGATATATACATGCTCGTTTTGTTGCTCCGTATAATATAGACGTGGTATACCGTTGGGATCCCAATGAAGCTTCGCTCGTCCGTTCTATGACACCGGTTGACGAAAACAAGCTTATGGATATACTTGATATCATCGAAATCGGTTGGCTGAATCCTTATCTAGATGTTGCAGGTGCTGAATTCCTGCGAAAGTATAGCTTTTCGAGATTCTTTATAGGTGGATCAGGAGATTATACCACCAAAGACACTAAAACGGTAGGGGTAGCTACAGGTGGCGTTAAAATTGCGCTCTACGGTATCAATGACTTAGATATGCGCGATGAAAATAACTTCTCTTTCTACCTGTATATTCTTCACCATGAGTTTGCACATATCCTCCATCAGACCAAGTTCTTTCCTAGCGAATGGCTTAACATTCCCGGAAATAACCAATGGTTTACTTCAAATTGGGTACAAACTAGCAACAGTGCAGCGCAGGGGCAGGGCTTTGTTCGTAATTACGCCAAGATGAGTGCTGAAGAAGATTTCGTAGAGACCATTTCTTTCCTCCTCGTCAACGGACAGGACGCATACGACAAGCTTAAGCTTGATAACCCTGCTTATGCAGATATATATAAGAAAAAAGAAGACATTGTGACCAAATTTTATAAGGATGCGGTCGGGATAGATTTCAAGGTCCTTCAGTCAAAAGTGCACGCTTCCGTTCAAACCCTATTATCTTTAAACAAATGAAAGTACATACAGGCCTATTAGTTTTTTTGTTTCTATATATATTATCTTCCTGCTCTAGAAAGTTAGATATGGAGAATATAGAACGTCCAGATACAAAAATAGCTGAGAGAATTGAATGGTATACCGACTTGCTGACTTCCTCACCCGGAGGTTGGATCGGTTATCTTTATCCAGCATTTGGTGGTGGAGTGACGTTCAAGTTTGATTTTGATAAAAACCAACGTGTTCGCATGATAGCACTCTTGAATACGCAAACGGTACATAACGTAAAAGAGAGTTCTTACAGCATCCGTGCGCCTCAGGTTCCCAGTCTGTATTTCGATACGTATTCCTATATACATCAGTTGGCAGACCCTATAATTACCAAATATGGAGGTGAGCGCCTTGTAGGAGCAGGAGGAGACTTCGAGTTTTCGTTCGTCAATGCCAGTCCAGACACAATAAGACTCAAAGGCAATTTTAGAGGAAGTGATTTGTTATTAGTACGTGCAGATCCCACTGGTGCAGAGAACTATTTACGCAATGTTTATACTTTTACTAGCCAGGAGCTTGTCAAGGTAGACCGATTCAAAGATTATTATAAAAAGTTGAACTATAACGGTCAGGACTATATGATCATTATTAACGTGGATAAAAGTACATTTAGTGTCTACTATAACCGTTCGGGTAAACTTCAGTTTTTTACGACCGAGTTTGCCGGTATGGAGAATGGGATCCTATTACGTGAACCTTTTGTAGATGGAGAGTTTAGTATCCAGCGATTTGAGGATTTTGAGTTTGACTTTACACAAAACCAGCTCCAGGTACTCCTAAACGGGAAGGAGAAGATCGTTATCAATAGTCTTTCTGTCCCTCCAGTTATCGATTTGGACGGACCAGCTCAGATATTTTCTAAATACAACAGGTCTTTTAGTACTTATGGATTTAATTATGATGGACAACGTGATTATCATCAGCTCAGTTCCGATCCCTCTTTTATTGGGGCGCACCTGAGACAACGGTATTACATTAATAATTTAGATCGTTTTGAGTTTTATTATTATGACAACAGCAACATGGAGCAAATGTTTTACTATAACCTCCGGAGCTCCATCAATACTCCTGGAGTGATGAAGTTCGATGTATACGCCAACTTTGGAACGGTCCCTTCAAATAGTAGCCTGTTGACAGCTGTCAATAAGTTCAAAGCTTTCCAGGGCGATGCCGGAGGGTTCTATGTATTCACGAGCGGTAATGACGTCTATGATTTCGTTAGTGTAGACGACAGTAAAAAATGGTTTAGATTTTATTAGAAAAGAAAATGAAAAATATAATATACAGTATCTGTTGCCTCTTCTTGTTGGGGTGTGCCAAAGACAATACATTAACTAATTATGAAGCTGATAATGTATTTGATGGAGGTTTTGAAAAGTCAGTTGAATTATCAAAATTGCTTACAGTTGTGGATCATGGTTGGGAGTTCCAGGTTGTTGGAAGTAGGACCAATACCTCTGTACTCTCTTATGGTTATATAAAGTTCGACCAAGAGACCTTTGACTTCGCATTGAACAACCTGCCTTCGTATCGTAAAGTCAAGGTGGGGAACCCTTTTCGTGTCGCAGATAGTTATGCAATGAGCAAGCTCTTCCTTTCCAATGGTACTGGGCAACAGGGATCAGAGTTTACACAATTTGTTCAACAGACAGACCTGATAGATTCTATTTATACGTATTTGGGAAAGCGTAGTGATACATTAGTGTTTGTAGGAGATGACAAAGGACGCGTTCTAACGTTGGTACCCACTAATTCCAGTAGCCAGCAGATTTACAATGATGGGCACTGGCAGACCATTATAGATAATTTTGAATCGTTTATCAATCTCCCACGTTTTTTCTTCAATACTAGTTATAATAGAGAAGAGTTCTTTTTTTATAACGATGAGGCCAATGAAAGACTGGTTTTTCATACACATAAGCAGGATCAGGAAAGCTATACAGCCCACGCAATCAGTGATATTCTGGTTTACGCCGAGAAAATAATGCTAAAGCATCCTGTTTTAATCGGGGACGAACGTTTTCAAGTTCTTGAAGAATGTGATATTCAGCCCACTGGACTCACATTCAAAGGAGGTTTTATCAAGAATGAGAGTGCTCCATGTTATACTAATACAGATGGAGTTTTGGCATTAAAAACACGTAATGCAGGCTCGTTTGCTCCAAATCTGGGATTTTGGACCTCTAAAAAAGGGTGGTCTAGGCGGGGCGAACTGGACTTTATCAAGATGAGTGATATTCGTGCCGATGCTATGTTGATGTACCAGCCACAAACTGCCCTAGAAGGAACTATAATGGTCAATAGGGTTGGGTTCATGTATATTTCATCATCAAATACGTGGATGACATTTAATGGAGATAAAGCCTCTTTCATCAAACAGACTGATAATAATAAACTCACTTTTGATGCTTTCACATGGGAGTGGGTGGGTTCAAGACCTGTCATAGTAAATGAGAAGCATGCTCTGAACATGGAGCTTCTGAAGAAGCCTGATGGCTATATCGTATTACAGACAATTGGTAAGAAGCCAGTGTTGGTTTCTGCATCTGACGCCTTGATATGGGTGATTTACGACGGTAGATAGTAGAAAATTCGAGCGGATCACAGAAGGTATTACCTTTGATTCAGAACGTGTGATAGAAACAAATTAGTTTCAAGATTCAACAAATAGAAGTCACCTGCAATTCATCAGATGCTGTCTGGAGGATTGCAGGTGTTTCTCTTTCATTTTTTACAAACGCTATTCATGAGTACATGTTTCAACTAACCAACACCTATTCGTATACGCTATTCTCCTATTAAAAAAAAGTAGCATCGTCTAACAGATCTTACTTCCGAGTTCAGGTTGGTTATTGTAGCCCCTGATTTTAACGGTTTTGCGAGAGATTTTACGAATCGTTCTCCTTTTTTCAAAGAATCCATCCGAGTTTTTTATCAAGTTTAGAAAACCTAATTCGTGAATCCCAGGCTTTTTGTATAAGTTTACAGCTAACTAATTTAAGAGCTCTTTCGCTTAATCCTAATAGTACATGTATAATGCTACATACCATACAAACGAAGACGCATTGCTTGCTGATTTGGCCAGGGGTGAGCATACGGCGTTCGAGTATATCTATATGGAGTTTCAGCCCGCATTGGTTTTTTTTGCCGGCAACCTCTTAAAGCAAGATAATATGATGTTGGCAGAGGAATTGGTACAAGATAGTTTCCTTAAGCTATATCAGCGACATGATAACTTTAAAACGAGTAACGCTTTAAAATCATTCCTCTATATCTCTACCCGCAATGCATGTTATAACCATTTGGAAAAGCAGAAAGTAAGAAATCGCCACCTGCAGGACTATGTTTATGAATGTGTAGACAGCGAGCAAAGCATTATTCTGGAGATCATGCATACAGAGACCGTCCGAGAATTGCTACAAGCTATAGACACCCTGCCTCCACAATGCAAAACCGTTATCAACATGCTGATCCACGAAGACAAATCCTATGCTGAGATTGCCGAGATATTAGGTGTTACTGTGAGTACTGTCAAGAACCAAAGAGCACGTGCGATATCGTTATTGAAGCACAGAATCTCAGGGCTGGGGATTGCGTTGCTTTTACTTTCTATATAAAAAAATCAAAATCATTTAGACGCATATTCTATTTTCCGGTTTCTATATAAAATGCCCCAAGCAAATATGGAAAATCAGAAGTTCAAGGAGAGCTATTATTTCGCGGGATTGATTCGCCGGAAAATCCAACAACAGTTTCTTTCTCCCCAGGAGGAAGAAGCGTTAAATGCGTGGTGTCAGAAGAGCGCTGCCAATAGAGCCTTTTATGAACGAATGCTGGATGAAGAATACCTTACTCAATCCGTTAAGCGCTATCTATCGACCGACACCAACCATCGCTGGCAAGAATTCCAAACGAAGCACCTCCACAAAAAAAGAAGCAAGGTGTCGTTAAAGCTGATTTGGTCCGCAGCCGCTATACTTCTGCTTTCAGGCATCGGTTTATGGATGACTATAGGTCGAATGCCATACAGCGTTTCCGAGAAAGTCATTACTAGGATAGATGATATCATGCCAGGAGGGAATTTAGCAACTCTTACCATAGATGGCAAAGGCCCAATTGAATTGGACGCAAGCCAGTCAGGCGTGATAGCGAGAGGCGAGGAGGTGGTATATTACGACGGAACACACATCTCAGGTTCCAAAGATGATGATGAAAAAAATACCCCTAAGCATTTACAAGAAGTATATTATACGTTGAAAACCCCTATTGGAGGGACATACCAGGCGACACTATCCGATGGCTCCCGCGTTTGGCTGAATGCCAATAGCACTTTGCGATATCCGGCAAGTTTTTCTGAAAAGGAAAGAGTTGTAGAGGTTACAGGAGAGGTGTATTTTGAAGTGTCGAAGAAAGGATATCATCCATTCAGGGTTAGATCCAAAGCACAGGACATTGTAGTATTGGGAACTGAGTTTAATGTAAATGCCTATAAAGATGAGATAAAAACAACCTTGGTTGATGGAAGGGTTCAAGTCAGAAATCTACAATCTAATCTGACTTACAACTTAGTTCCCGGAGAACAAAGTATAGTCCGGTCTAAGGAAACAGGTATAGAACGTATTAATACAGAGCAGTACGTGTCGTGGAAGGATGGCTACTTTTATTTCAACAAGACTCCTTTCAAAGACGTCATGGAGCAACTGGCACTTTGGTATAACGTAGAGGTCGTCTATAGGGGTAAGGTTCCACAAGAGACATTTTCTGGAGAAATGGGACGAGACCTGACTTTGGGTGAAGCACTTAGACTATTGAACATGTCAGCTATTCAGATTCATCTCCGGGATGGACGTAAACTTGTCGTTAATTAACCTTCAACTTTAAATAGAATTATTATTTAACCCTTTAAAACTTAAAAAAATGAAAGATGAAAAAACATGATAATCAGACCTGAAGCCGCAAGATAAAGGGAAGTGCGCTAACACTTCCCTTAGAAAGTTCGGATTCGAAAAGTCAATAAACCGATTAAAATTTAAGTAACTGATTTTTAAACCAAACGTACAAATGTAATGACTAATTATGATTTTTCCGAAAACAGGATTGTCCTGTTTTTCGGAAAGCACAACCATTTTTGGCGAGTTATGAAACTAACGTCTATCTTATTACTACTGATTTGTATGCATGTAAGCGCTACATCAATATCGCAGACTGTAAGCCTAAAAGCCAGTAAGCAACCTTTGTCCGATGTCTTGGGTATGCTAAAAAAGCAAACCAAATTTCGAATTATGTATAACGATCGTTTTATTGATCCAATGATGCTGGTTACCGCTGATATCACAAGACAGCCATTGGAGGAGGCACTCAATACCTTACTCTTACCCCATAAACTGACATATCACATCGAAGGCAAGACCATTATCATCAAAGCCATAGAAAAAGATAGCGTACAGAAACAGCTGGCAACATCGACTCTTGCCCCCGTTAACAGAGCGATTGTAAAGGGGAAGATTACGGATGATAAAGGAATGCCGTTGCCAGGAGCTCTGATCCAGCTCAAAGGGACTGACACTAAAGCGGTAAGTGATGCTTCCGGAGAGTATGTAATCAATATCTCTACTTCAGAAGCCGTTTTGTCAGTTTCTTTCGTTGGTTTCGAAACCCAAGAAATACCAGTTCGAGGTAATAAAGTAATCGATGTCAAAATGATACCAATAGAAAAAGGCCTAGATCAGGTCGTAGTGGTAGGCTATGGTACACAAAAACGACAAAGCGTGACAGGAGCTATATCGCAGATATCAGGATCAGAACTTTTGAAGGCTCCAGTCGGGAATCTTAACAATTTACTTGCAGGAAGGGTAGCGGGTGTTGTATCATTGCAGACTTCAGGTCGTCCCGGTGCAGATGCTGCTGCAATCTTGGTGAGAGGTGGATCAGCAAAATATATTGTTGATGGATTTGAAAGAAGCTTTTCTGAAATAGATCCCAACGAAGTTGAAACAATATCTGTACTTAAGGATGCGGCCGCAGCATCTGTATTTGGCTTAGATGCCAGTTCAGTCATTATCATCACTACAAAAAGAGGAAAACAGGCACCTTCCAAGATCTCGTTTTCTGGCGCTTATGGCTTGAGTCAAAACGCCTTGATGATGGAAATGCTAGATGGCCCCAGCTATGCGTATTGGTACAATAAAGCGAGGGAAATGGATGGTAATAGTCAAGTATTTACCATAGATCAAGTTCGGAAAATGGAACAAGGTATCGATGGATGGGGGAATACAAATTGGTACAAAGAAACATTTGGGACAGGCAAAAACCAGAATTTCAATGTTAATGCCGCAGGTGGAACAGACAAAATAAAATATTTTGTATCGCTAGGTAACTACAATCAAAAGGGGAATGTTAAAAACTTTGATTATAACCGGTACAACTTCCGCTCTAATATTGACGCTGTTATTGTTAATAATTTAGATTTGTCTTTTGATATAGCAGGACGCATGCAGAATCAGGAATCTCCGCTGTTTAGTGGGACGAATGGTGATTTTAACAATATTCCACAGCAGGCAATCAGAGCTCTTCCATACGTTCCCAAAGAGATAGATGGTTACCCAGTTTCTACACGTACAGTCGCCCCTTTTGTTAGCCCTTTGGCAGCATCTACCTTATCAGGTTATAATGATCGTATTTCCAACGTTTTTCAGTCAAATTTGTCTCTAAACTTCAGAGTACCCCAAGTAAAAGGACTTAGTCTTAAGTTTCTTGGATCTTATGATATCACATTTAGTACGATGAAGCGATTCTCTATTCCATTCCAGACTATGGTAGCCAATAATCCAACGATGACAACTGATAAGTTAACGTATACATTAAATTACGATTCGCGCGGAAATGAAGAGTCGCTTATTGAAAGTTTAAGCAAGACTTCAAACCTCAGAACAAACTTCAGCGTTAGGTATGACAATAAGTTTGGGGACCATAATATTGAAACCCTTTTATTGGCAGAAACCACTAATCGTCAAGCGAATAGTTTTTCAGCAACTGGCTACGGTTTTGATATTTATGAGTTAGACGAATTGGCTTTCAGTAATGACCCTACCAAGAACAATGTTTCAGGAGGAAGTTCACAGGCTCGAGTAGCAGGTTTTTTAGGTCGTGTCACGTATAATTTCAAGAACAAATATTTTGGAGAAGCTTCACTTCGATATGACGGGAGCTATGTTTTTGGAGGTATGGTACCAGGAAAACGATGGAGTCCTTTTCCAGCTGGATCATTGGGATGGAGGATTTCTGAAGAAAATTGGTATAATGAAAACCTATTTGTAAATGAATTAAAATTGAGAGCTAGTGTAGGGCTAACAGGAACCACAGGCATTAATCCCTATTATTTTCTTAGCACACTTGATTATATGGATGCTCCAGCTGTTGTTCTTGATGGTCTACCTCAACAGGGCATGATTACCTCTACACCGGGCAACGTAAATCTGTCATGGGAAAAAGCTTTGCAATATAATCTCGGTTTTGACGCTTCACTTTGGAATGGTCTTTTAAATGTTGAGTTCGATGTGTTCTACAAATATCTTTATGATGTTCTAGTCGCTACAAGTCAGATTCCTGATTCTTGGGGAGGCTATAAGCCAGGTTATGAGAATATAGCAAAAATCGATCGTAAAGGGTTTGATTTTACCATTACACACCGTAATAGACTTGGTGAATTTGGATATGGAATTACATTGAATGCAACCCTTGCTAAACGGAGATGGTTGAGTTATCCAGATGCTCCCAACCGGCCCGATTGGTTAAAACTTACGGGGAAGGCAGAAGGTGCTCAAGTAGGGTTTCTTGCTGATGGACTCTTTCAGAGTGAGGAGGAAATCGATAATGCTGCGACATTAGAATCTGTTAGGCCCATGGTTGGAGATATACGCTACGTAGATAGAAATGGTGATGGTATCATTAGTTATGCACAAGACAGAGGTTACGTAGGTAAATCCCCCTATCCTAATATTGTAGCTGGTCTGGGGTTGGACTTCGATTGGAAGGGGGTTAGCTTGTCTGTTTTATTTCAAAGTGGCCTAGATAGAGATGTCGCTCTGACTGGTGTCTATCCCGATGGTACCATGAGTCTGACATCTATGACACGGCCTTTTTATGGAGGAGGAAATGCTCCCTACTATTTGGTAGAAAACTCATGGACCGAGCAAAACAGAGCAGCGGAGTTTCCAAGGTTGACTATTGCAAATACAGGGAACAATGGGTATTCCTCTACGTTTTGGTATAGAAATGGAAATTATGTGAGGTTAAAGACTTTACAAATAGGCTATTCATTACCCACAAAATGGCTAAAACCTAGAAAAATTCAGCAAGTAAGATTTTTTATTGAAGGTCAAAATGTTTTTACAATTAGTCCGCTCACCAAATATGGGTTAGATCCAGAGCGACCTGGGGTGTCAAATGGATATTACCCACAACAAATGGTTACAAATCTAGGATTAAACTTAGTGTTCTAAAGAATAATGAAGATGAAAAAAAGATATCTATGGATAGCGTTAGGGGTTATAGTTACCCAGCTTTCCTCTTGTTCCAAATTCCTCGATACTGTACCTACTGATCGTATTTCCGATAAAGTGGTTTGGAAAGATTCAAAGACGGTAACCTTATATGTTAATTCATTCTATAAATATATACACGATTGGGGAAATTTTGGCAGTCAGCAATCTTCAGGTAATCTCACTGAAGGATTGACGGAAACCTTAAAATATGGATCATATGTAACCGGAGATCGATACGGATCCGCTAATATACTGGCTTTTCAACCCGAACGGTTTGATCCCAATGGTGGCTTCTTAGGAGCATGGGGAGCGGCATATACAGGGATTCGTCGGGTAAATGAATTTTTGGTAAGCTTAGAAAAGTACTCTGAATTGTCAACCCGGGATAATCTCTTGTTTGAAGGACAAGCTCGTTTTTTTAGGGCTTTCCTATATTTTCAGCTGGCCAAGCGACATGGAGGAGTGATTCTCTATACGGACATGAATTTGGTGAAAGACAAAAATAAGTCTTCTGCTTCGGACACTTGGGATCTCATCGCATCAGATCTTGATTTTGCCGCTTCTAACCTGCCAAAAAGTTGGGACAACAAAAACAAAGAAAGAGTTACCAAAGGAGCTGCATTTGCATTGAAATCCAGAGCCATGCTTTATGCAGAGCGATGGAAGTTGGCAAAAGATGCAGCTGATTCTGTTTTGAGGTTAAATAAGTATCAACTTATGGATAATTATGCCGATTCATGGAAAGGTGCAAATAGTGAGTCAATATTGGAGTACAACTATTTGGCAACAGCCGGCGGACCCAATCATGATTTTGACAAATATTACGCACCTTTTGCCGAAATGCCTAACCTTGGTGGAGCAGCCACACCGACGCAAGAAATGGTAGAGTCTTACGAAAATAAATTAGGACATCAAGTGAATTGGTCACCGTGGCATGTTGATAAAGGTACAACAACTAGACCGCCCTACGACGAATTGGAACCTAGATTCCATGCGACTATTATATACAATGGTTCAATCTGGAAAGGCAAAACAATGGAAAATAGTGTTGACGGTACCAATGGTCGTTATATGGATTATACAGAACATCCGCGTTCCGAAGGACGAACCACTACCGGCTATTACCTGAGAAAGCTCCTAGACGAATCGAACGTAACATTAGATACTCGAAATAGTACCCAATCATGGGTAGAACTAAGGTTGGCAGAGGTCTATTTAAATAGAGCAGAGGCATCTTATCGATTGGGAGATATTGGTACAGCGGTCGAAGACATCAATACCATTCGCCAACGACCAGGAGTAGGCCTGCCCCCTAAACAGGGCTTGACAGGTGAGCCTCTTATGGAAGCCATTCGACAAGAAAGAAAGATAGAATTGGCCTATGAAGGACATTTATATTGGGATATGCGGCGTTGGAAGTTAGCACACATCGACTATAATGGTTTCCGTACGCATGGTATGCGCATATCTAAAAGCGGGACTGGCTTTATATACGAATATGTGGATTGTGATCTTCAAGATCGGAAGTTTTTGAAAAAGACTTACGTCCTGCCAATTCCCAATACGGAGTTCTTGAATAACTCTGCAATAGAACAATATGACGAGTGGAAATAAAAAGAATAGAAAATGATGAAAAACATATTTTTTATTATCCTGTTTACACTGATAGGTGTTGCAGGATGTCATAAACCAGATGAATTAATCCCTCCAGTTTCGCGAAATGGAATTAATAGTATAACCGTTTCTTTTACGGATAAAACGGGTGATTTTACAACACTTGTTGGAGAAGAGGGAACCGAAATAATAATTGATATCCCATATTATTTTCCTGAAAACAGTACCAATATAGTTACGGAAGAGATGATTAGTAAAATGAAAGCTAAAGCAAATTTAGACGACAATGTCGTCATTGAGCCCTTATTGCTTTTTCTAGATCTTACTAAACAGACAGAAATAACCGTTATAGACCAAAAAAAACAGCGTAAGCAGTATACTATAAAAGGAAAGATCAAGAAAAGCAATGCGTGCTCAATCACCGATTTTCAACTGCCAGGTTATAATTTATCGGGCGTGATCAATGAGGCCGAAGGTGTGATCTATCTGATTTCTGCAGAAGATTTCTCAAGCTTAGAAAAAGCAGACGTAACCCTTTCTTATCATGCTGCTGTTTCACCAGATCCCAGAACTACGGCACTGGACTATAATCAGGATCAGCAGTTAACTGTGACGGCTCATGACGGCGTCGCAAAGAAGACATATACTGTGAAAAAAGCTATCCCAGAAAAGATCCCATATGGTATACGTTCAGGAAGTGGTCGCCTTCTGTTTGCTAAGAAGCTTTCAGCCGATTTAGGGATTGCTCCAGCAGTGACTAGAGGGATATCACTGTCTGAAAACTATCTAGTGCTTAATTCCAGTGGGCAGAATAGTACATATCTACACGCCCTGACAGGAGAAAAATTAGGAGAAATCAACTTAGGTGCGATAAAAGGAGTAAATAACAATTACTATGCTACATCAGATAATGATGGTAATATTTTAGTTAGTAATATGACCCCTCAGGCCGGGTCTTCATTTAATATTTGGAAACTCAATTCTATCCATGGCACACCTGAAGTTCTTATTAATTATCCAACAACCAACAGCATGGGAAAACGATTCTCTATAAATGGTAGTGTCGATGGTGACGCAATACTTACGGCACCTCTTACCGGCGGAACGACCAAATTTGCACGATGGAAGATTGTTGGTGGTATAGTACAGAACCAAACACCTGAAATTGTCACGATCGATGGTTTAACAGGTACCTGGAATAATAGTAGTGACGTAATCAGTTCTTCTAATACAGATGTTAATGCAGATTACTATGTATATGCATATTCCAATTACTTGTCTTGGATTGATGGAGTTACCAATAAGCGCAAGCCTGACAGTAGAGTACACTTTAACAACGGCAATTTCTTGGCTAATGCCATTGACTTGAAGGCATTCAATAATGCAACATATATAGCTATCGATTGGACCAATTCTCAAACATTTGGAGGAGGAGATCGCGTGTTCTTATTAGACGCAACAAACCCATCAAAATTAGTCGGCAATCTAGAGGCGGCAGCTGGCATCGAGCCCCTGTTCTGGAAGTCAGACAACACATTTGGTGCACGATCCATCAGTACATCTTTAAAAGGTAGTTCATCAGATGTATTCATGCGTGTGTCTGACAATGGCTATTACTTATACGTGTATTTTGTGTTTACAGATGGTTATGTTGTTGGTTATCAGTTTGACTGTATTAAAATGTAACAAAGTTTTAATCTATTAAATTTTTAGATATGAAAAGAGCGATTTTATTATTCTTCTATTTGTCATGTATCATGAGTTTTTCTTTCTGTACAGCATCTAAGAAGACATGGGAGTGGGAGTGGGATCAAGAGTCCCCTGTAGATAATTCTGATAAGCCAAGGTTTATTTGTATTGATGCCAGTGCAAATTTTCCAGATTATGCCAATAGCAAAGAAAATATTCTTCGAGATTTGACATTGGCAAAAGACGCTGGTTTTACAGATATACAAGTATTGGTTAGACCAACCAATGGAGACGCATTGTTCAAAACAGATAAAGTTGATCAGGTGAAATGGCTTTCTTACTGGGACAATGGTGTCCAGCGTCAGCTGCATCGGACTGCCGAATGGGATTATTTGGAAGCTTTTATAGAAGCAGGGCATAGTCTGGGATTAAAGATCCATGCACTGTTCGATACTTTTACAGGTTCACGAAGGAATTCTTTGGGACACACAGGTTTATTGGCTAGAGATCCATCGAAGAAACACTGGGCGAGTTCGTTATTGCAGGCAGATGGCACGATAAAAAATGGGCTAGATGCAGATGCAGGCGAAACTGTTTTCTTTAACCCTGTGCACGAAGAAGTTCAGGAATATTTGTTGGGATTATTGGAAGATCTGGCGACCAATTATCCAGATTTAGATGGTATTATTATAGACAGAGGCCGTTTTGCAGACCTAAACAGTGACTTTTCTGATTATACCCGCGCCAAGTTTGAACAATATATCGGTACATCTCTTACAAACTTTCCTGCAGATGTCGTGACCGGAGAGATGGTTGCATCTTCATCATTACCATCGCAGTTACCACCATATTTTAAAGAATGGATTGAATTTAGGGCGAAGACTATTTATGATTTTATGGGCAAAGCACGTTCTCGTGTGAAAGCAATTAATTCCAAATTGAATTTTAGTGTGTATGTGGGCGGATGGTACAGTACATACTATACTGTAGGAGTAAACTGGGCCAGCAAATCTTTTGACGCTGCTAAAGCGTATCCAAAATGGGCGTCATCCAAGCTCAAAGATTACGGATATGCTAGTTTGATGGATTATATATTGATCGGTGCTTATGCAGGACCAACACGTATTTATGGGGACAAGGAGTGGTCCGTTCAGGGCTTTTGTTTACAGGCCAAGGATAAAATCAAATCAGATGCTATCGTTATTGGAGGTATTGATATTGGTAATGGTGCTTGGGCTACTACCGATCGAGATATTGTAAATCAAGCAGTCGTAGAATCGATCGTAACAGCGACAAACTCATCAGATGGTTGTTTTGTATTTGATATTATACACTTAAAGAAAAGAGACCAATGGGCTTTTGCTAAAGAGGGAATTAGAAAAGCGAGCGCAGCAAAGTAGTAAGTTGTCAAGATCAGCCCTACGGTATATTCAACCACCGTATGGGCTGATCTTGATTAATTAAACATAAAGAAAATTTCTGAATGCAATGACCAATCACATAATGAATAAAGTATTGAAAATACACCTTGTCTTCTTGTTAATATCCTTGATCGGTATCAAATTGGTACATGCTCAGGAGGACAAGATATCGAAAAAGAGAATCATTGTAATTTGTGCTCACCCCGATGACGCAGAGATAACAAGCGGCGGAACGAGTGTTTTACTTTCAAAATTGGGTTATGAACTGAAATTTGTTTCTGTAACAAATGGGAACAAAGGATATTATAGCGGTACCAAAGATGAGATAGCGCATAGAAGGTATAAGGAGGTCCAAGAAGTAAAGAAAAGATTAAGGTGTGAATATGAAATTCTCGATAACAATGACGGGGAGTTGGAGGCACATTTGAAAAATAGAATGGAAATTATACGTCTAATAAGAGAATGGAAAGCAGATATAGTGATAACACACCCTCCTTATGACTACCATCCGGACCATCGATATACCTCACTTCTGGTCCAAGATGCATCTTTCTTAGTCAATGTTCCTCATGTATTGCCTCATATCCCAGCGCTGAACCAGAGCCCTCTATTTTTATATACTAGGGGACGTTATACCAATCCTATTAGGCCGCAACCAGATATCACCATTGATATTACATCTGTTGCTAAGGATAAAGCTTATTTGATAGATGCCCATGTATCTCAAGTCTATGAATTCCTACCATGGATCAACAAGAGTAAAGTGCATATACCAGAAACAAAAGAAGGACGGTTAGATTATATCTTAAAAGAATACGTTTTAAAAAGAGGAACCATACAGGCGTACGATAGAGAGGTAGTACAAAAATGGTATGGTCAGCAATCTGCTGATGTAAAGACTATTGAAGCTTTTGAAATCTGCGAGTTTGGCCGCACGGTAGACGACCAGGATATCCGTGAATTATTCCCTATGTTGAAAAACTGATTTTTGATAAAAATAGGCACAGCCAGTAACAAAAAACACCCCGAAGTGGGGATCTTCAGGGTGTTTCAACTAACCAATTATTAACCTAAATTATGAATACTGTTATAACGGCAACTCCCATGCCGATAGTATGTGTATCTCGTGAATTAACACAAAGGTTATATTGGGTTTATATTTTCTTAAACGAAGGGGTATTTACCCATTGATCAGCTTCGACAGGTATTCATTTACGATAGGTACATCAGCCTCTGCCCAGTCGTAACTCAGCAGCGCAGCAGCTTCTTCCCATATCGCCTGGGCATGTTCGGTCACTTGCAGCTCCATCGATTCTAAGACGCAAACAAAAGGATATAGGCAGATCGTGAAGGTCGGGTAGTGGTGTTCTACAGGTGTCAGTGGCTCGCCGACAGCAATATCGATTCCCAGCTCCTCCCGTATTTCCCGACGTAGGCAATCCTCTTTGGATTCACCCGGTTCGATCTTCCCTCCAGGGAATTCCCATTTCAGAGGCAGTTTCATTGTCGCCGATCGCTGGCATATCAGCACTTTGTTATTGTTGACTATTATAGCACAGGTTACGTGTAGCATGAGGATTCAAAGATAGGTAAATTCTCTTCTGGTAGCTTAATCCCCGAAAGATAGCTGCTGATCCATCTATTTGTAGTGCTCATAGAATCTATTGCTAAATAGCTCTGCGGGGTCATATTTTCGTTTCAGGCCAAAGAAACTGTCTGCCTGCGGATACGCTTTACGCATCTTTTCTCTGTCGATATGCAACCGATAAGGCAGGTAAAACGTTCCTTCATTTTTCAAGGCAGCATCGACAAGTTCATTAGTCAGCTCTTTCATCGCCTCTTCCTGTTCTTTCGTTTTCTTTTGATTGAACAGGATCACAAATCCATATACATCTTCTCTGGCATAGTTCAGGTAGCTGTCCTTGTCCTCACGGACAGCACGTATCGTGATATTCAACAGATCGATCGTAGACCTTTTTAAGATCGGTTTGATATCCTGTATAAAGTGGTTGAAGTGCCTTTCCGGGATAAAGTACTCCTGCAACAGATCCGTAGAAGCCGCATCTTTGTTTTCAATCAGCGAGACATGATCATTTAACAGTTCATTCCTGGTATAGACACTGTTCTTAGAAACCTTATTCTTGCCCGTTTCCAGGTCCCATCGCAGTCTCTTCCCATATTCGCTGCCTACGCTACCTCTAAATACCAACCGCTGGGCTTCCGTACTTTTTGCTTGCTGTAGCGCAGGTACATCCGTCTTTACTTCCTCAAAATAGTTAAGCGTAGCCTCTTCTAGAAAATGTTTGTCCGAGATCCGCAACCTTCCAAATACAAGATTTACATTGGGGTTGTCAGACACCTGTTTCTTATAGTAGCTTACATAGTTGGCAGGAGATAGTCTGATATATTTATACGTCAGCGCTACATTGTCAACGACATGGAGCTTCACATCCAGTATTACGCCAAACAAACCATATCCACCTAATACCAGCCTGAATAGTTCCTGATTTTCGCTTCTGCTACAATTCAATACCTTGCCATCAGCCAGCATAATAGTAAATGAGTGAACACTTTTCGATATAGGAGGGAGGTCCTTCTGCCAGCCGTGCCCATTTACACTGATCGATCCTCCGACGGAGAAAGAGCTAAAGGCCTGCATTATCGCAATAGATTTACCGTACCCATCGAGATACTTCAGCGCATCCTCCCACAAAGCGCCCGCACCTATGGATAATATGTTATTCACCGTATCGAGCTCCATATGCTTATAAGGGAGCATATTCAACAAGATACCATCGGGTGATATGGTGTGTCCGCCCATGCTGTGTTTTGCGCCCGAAATCGATATTTTTAAACCGTTCTCTCCAGCATATTTAAAGATGCCCTTAAGCTGCGTTTCAATTTGATTTCTATCTGCCGGAATGGCAATAATGGTATCCATCTTTGTCAGATTCAACTGACTGGCATCGTTCGTATACCCTTGCGGAATTTCGACATCAGTTCCGTCCTCCTTCCACTTTGTTTTCAATAGGTGAAAAGTAGGTATGGACAAGAAAAGTACGAAGCAGACTGCCCCAATGAGCCAAAAGTATTTTGTTTTCATCACGCTACATATTCAATTGGGCAATATACCTTTATTGTACCGTTTCTTTTGTGCCAAGACATAGAAAAGTTCGATTTGTCTGCGAATTTTCATCATGTTCAATACAAAAAAATCCCTGGAGCGGGGAGCTTCAGGGATTTTTAACTAACCAATTATTAACCTAAATTATGAATACTAAAGTAGATGCTATTATCGTGCCATAACGATTTTACCAGTTGTTGTTTAACAAACGTTAACTGTTTATAGCTTTTATAGCATGCTGTCCAGTAGTTTTTTCAGTTCGGGATTGTTCGGTAATGCTGTTTTGTAGCTGACCAGTTTTCCTTCGGGATCGTATAAAATATAATGAGGGATACCCGTGATGTTCATCTTCTTCGCAAACGCTCCTTGCTGATCTAAAAGCTGATGCCCTCCAAGCTTTAGCTCTTTTGTCTTATTTTGCCATTTTGTTTTATCGGCGTCTATAGAGAGGGCGATAAAGGCAATGTTTTGTCCCTTGTATTGCTGCTCCAGCTCATGTAGGTAAGGCAGCATTTTGATACAGGGTACACACCATGATGCCCATACATCAATCAGTACATATTGGCCTTTAAATTGGTCTAGATGAATAAGACTACCATCTGCCGTGCGAAACTGGAGATCCGGCCATTTCGCTCCTTTTAGCGTATAACGTAGATTTTCAAAACCTTCAATCGTTTCACCTCTCATCATTGTATCTTGAATGTGTTGTGCCAGTTGAGTGTATGTCTTCAGGTCCTCTTCAAAATTGTTTTCTGCGCGATAGCTGGCGCCAAAGGAGTTTAACATGCGTTCCAGTACCTTGTCTTTGACCTGCGTGTTAAAAAGATGCTGCTGCAGCAATTGGTTCTGCTGTGCGATATGCGTTAATGATTTACGACGGCTATGCACGGGCTGATCAGTAGCTAGGTTAAGGTAATTGACTATGTTACTTACACCATTGTAAAATGATAATACAAGTTCGTCATTGAAAAATGGGACAGGATCCTCGGCCTGCTGATAATAGCGGCTTTTATCACTTTCAGAGATGTTTTTAAGCTCCATGCCAAAGCGGTATAGTGCCGTGTTATATTGGTCAAAGCTATAGAAACGGATATACTTTTGTACATCGCTATTGATTTTTTTCGAAGTTAGGATACGTTCACTTTCGGTATAAAACTGCTGGATCCTTGCTTTAGTGTGTATAGGGTCAAAAGGGAGATCATATAATTCCTTGTTCAGCGTAAGCGCTCTTGCCTGTACTTCCAGGAGAGCACGATTGCTTCTGTCCTTGATAGCGCTATAGTCAGGTTGAACCCAGTGATTGCCCATAGGGCTATAAGGGACTGTTAGCTTTTTACCAGGTTCGAGGTATACAACAGACACGATATTGGACTTATTACCATCTGCGGACTCGCTGACCACAATAAGATGGAGTAAAGCAGGATTTGAAAGCTTGGTTTCAAATGTAAAGGTATTGTCAGGACGGACCTGTATCTCCTCGTCGAGAACACCCAGGTCGCTTACTGTCTTGTCCAAGGACTTGAGGTAGACGGTATAGTGCTTTCCTGTTCCTTTTGGAAAGCTGCCTTGTAAGATGCTCTTTGCCTGACTGGCATGTAGAAACAATAAGCTTGTAAGCAGTAGGATAATATACTTCATTACTGAATTTTGATATAGTGACAGCGTCCAAAAAACATCTTTCGGACGCTGTTCTCATTTATCTGGGATTTGGTGTCAGATTTGGATTAATACTTATATTTTTGGCGGGTATCGGAAATACCATTCGCGGGTCGTTCGCTTGTATAAGCTTATCTCCACGGGCAATACTGATATTGCGACCTTCTAGATTCAGACGCTTTATATCAATCAGGCGGTGTCCCAGGAAGGCCAGTTCTATACGACGTTCGTTAAGTACCCAATCCAATACCTCGTTCTTATCGTTACTTGCCAGAGCTTTAAAAGTAGACGTAGTAAATCGGTGTTGACGCAAGCCGTTCAGACTTTCCAGTGCTTCTGGTAGTTTGTTGAGGCGGGCAGCAGCTTCGGCACGGATCAAGTAAATCTCTTGCGTGGTCAGCCCTCCATTATTATATTCATAAGCGCCATTCATTTCTAATACGCCTTGAAAAGGCAGCAATGCACTGGTATAGCCTTTGGGGCTCGTGCCGAATAGTTCTCTCAGATCTCCAGGTTGGTATAGCGCATACTGGGCAGGTGTGATCAAAAACTGGAATCCAAGACCTCCTACTTTAAGCAGATACTTGTTGAAAATAATATGCTTTTTTTCATTTATAGCTGTGGGATAACCATTCAGTACTCCCGACCTATTGCTCGGGTCTGCATAAGAAAAGGTATTGTAATCATATAAAAAGCTATTTATAGCCAAGGTCTGATTGGCATAATCAAATGATTTTTCCCAATTGCCTTTGTAGAGATACATACGTGCCAAAAGCCCCAGTGCAGCCCCCTTGCTGGGACGCTGTTTGTAGGTCGGTGTTTCAGGCAAGAGGTCTATACTTTCCAATAGATCGTTTTCAATCTGTTGGTACACTTCAGCCACCGTACTGCGAGACAGCAAGGCATTGATATCTGGTTTCATAGGCAAAGGCACCCCCAGATCTTCACCTGCTGTACCGCTGTAGTGTTTAGCATATTGATTGACCAGCGATAGATAAGTAAAAGCACGGTGTACCAGAGACTCTCCTTTTAACCGGTTTTTCTTGGTTTGATCGACTTCCTTATTGTCTGCTATACCTTGGATTACGGTGTTATACGTATAGATAGCCTTATATCCTGCGTTCCAGTCTTCATCATTTTCGCTGACATCGTAGTGTTCGGGCAGGTAGTCATACGTGTTGACCGCGTGTCTGCCTGGGTAACCTCCCGCACCGGCACGATGTTCTTCAGGAAGAATGATTTCGTCGGTTGCGTATACAGCATTATTGGAGGTGCGTGTTACCACGAGCGGAGCACTGAGTAGCGCTTCGTAATCGGCAAGGGTCTGCGGGATTACCACACCTTTTGGAACGACGTCCAAGAAGTTGTCACATGATCCCAGCGATAACAGAGCAGGGATAATGGCAATCTTAAATATTTTATGTATTGACATGTTTCTAGAATTTTAAATTAACTGAAAAGAGATAGCTTTTTACTGGTGGAAAGTTGATCGATCCGGAGTTGAGTGTGACATAGTCAGGGTCTAAATTTTGTGCATTGGCCGACCAGAGCAAGAAGTTGTTCGCCTGAAAAGAGAGATTAACCTCGTTAAATACCTTTTGTGTCCATCCAGTTGGCAACTTATAATTTAACGTTACTGAGCGTAAGCGTATAAATGAAGCATCATCGATCCAACGATCTGATTTTTGATAGTAATCACTCCAGACTGTACTTACGGAGCGGGTATTATACGTTCTTGGAATATCCGTCAGAGCTTCATCTCCAGGTTGCTGCCATCTATTGGCAATATCGCTGGTAATACCAGCATACATGTCCATACGTGGTGTCGAAAGACGCATTTTGTGCCCTGCTTTAAATGTAAACTGAGGACTTAATGTAAACCCTTTGTAACGCATGTGTACAAACATACCGCCATGGAAAGGAGGTACCATCGTACCCGCGTAGTACAGTGCATTTACATCCGTAAGACGGGGCTGAGACCAGCTTTGGATAGCACCTTCTGCATTATAGATCTGTGGTTCGCCTTGATCCGATAGTCCCGCCCAGCGGTAACCATAAAGATAGCTTAGAGGAAGACCCTCAATCGGTGCAGAACCAGCGATATAGGTAGTTGCCATTCTGTTTGGCGCTATTACGCTGCTCACCTTGTTTTTATTAAAGCCCAGATTAAGGTCCACATCCAAGTTAAAAGGAGCATCTTTCAGGATCTGGGCCGTTAGGTTAAGCTCTAGACCATGATTGGTCATTTTTGCCGTATTGCGCTCGGCCGACAAGAAGCCCGTCGTAGCGTCCAGCAAGGTGCTGCCCAGCAGGTCAAAACTTCTTCTGTTGTAATAGTCGAAGTTACCACTCAAGCGTCTGTTAAATAAGGCAAAGTCCACACCGAGGTTAGTCGTTGCGGTTTTCTCTGGGCGTAAGTACTGATTCTCCGGATTGGTAAAAGTCAGCATGTTCTCTTGTGTCAAATGGCTCTTACCTGTTGATGCAATAGGATACGGACTGGAGTTACCAATGTTACCGTTAAGACCGTACGTAGCACGTACAATAAGCTGGTTCAGAAAGTCGGCTTGCTGCATAAAGTCTTCGCGGCCTATATTCCAGCTGATACCGGTGCTCCATAACGGTTGATATCTATATTTAGGATCAGTTCCAAACAGGTTGGACTGATCGGTACGGATGCTTCCTGAGACCGTATACTTAGAACGATAAGTGTACGCTGCGTTGGCAAAGGCCGAAAAGAACTTATTCTCGCGCTCTACAAAATTAGGGTTCCAAGTGTAGGATTCGTATCCACCTATGGAATTGAGCGTATAGGTAGAAAGAGCGAGCGCATTGAAATTATCTACCGTAAGTGCTTGTGGACTATAGTTGTAGTAACGGTCGGTATTGCTGCGCAAAAATATAGAGCGTAGCTCGATCCCCCCGATTGCCGAAATGGCATGATCCGCTCCAATTTGACGGTCAAAGTTCAGGCTGTTCCGGAAGGTCCAGCTGTTCTGCTTGTTTCTGTCCTGATCGAAAATAGGACCTATAGGAAACTTCTGGTCGTATACATTGCGACTGGCGTCGTACACACGCCATAGATTGGCTAGGTTGCGTACATAGTAGCTGTCCATATTTTGTAAGTTATCCTTATTGATAAATCGGAGTTCCGTCTGGTACTGCGAGCTGAATTGTAGACCATCCATGATTTTGTACGCTGCACCCACATTGATCCGGGAGGCAAAGCTATTAGTCTCGTTAGTGGTACCACGCATATTTTGTAGCGGATTGTAATCCCAGTTGAGATAGCCTCTGTCGTAGTAGTCTGCCAAAAGATGATTTCCAATACGAGAAGAGTGCTGGATGTAATTATCGTTTTCATCCAAGAAGCGAAGGTAAGGAGTGGTGTACGCAAAGCTATACCCAGGGTTAGGTTCCTTACTTTTGACAAAAGTGGAATTGACGCCCAAGGATATATTTAGCTTAGGCAATACCTGTAAGCTGTTTTTGAAATTCAGGTTGAAACTTTTATTGTTGTTACCCACCAAGGTCGTCTTTTGGTCGGTGTAGAGCGAGGATAGAAAAAAGTTGTATTTCTCCGTTCCACCTCGTACCGATAGATTCACCTGCTTCTGTACCTCTTTTCGGTAAAAAAGATTTTGCTGATCCATACTGTTGTAGGACTTCAGCGTGTTCAGCCCCTGTTCTACCTGCTCGTCCGTCAACTGACCCAAGTGCTTTTTGTAAAACAGCTCCGTAACAGGGGAATAATAGCTATTGCCCATATTATTGAAGTTGGTCCAGCCTTTTTTTATCGTTTCTACCTCGAAGTCGATATAATCTGCTGAGCTGGCAGGGCGCTGAAAAGAAAAATCCGGCATATCATCTATCCGCAGGTTGGAGGACAGTTCAAATACCGCCTTTCCTTCAGTAGCCATACCACTTTTTGTTACGATAACGATTACACCATTGGAGGCGCGCACACCCCATATAGATGATGCGGCAGCATCTTTCAGTACCGTTATATTCTGTATATCGTTGGGATTGATGGTGAAGTTGCCACTTTCTACCGGAAATCCGTCAACTACAATAAGTACATTACGTGTAGCAGACTTGAGTGAGGATGACCCGCGGATTTCTAAAGAACCCGTCGGACCGACCAATAGTCCGGGCACCATACCTTCAAGTCCTTTGGCAAAATCAGTAGCTCCCATATTGGTAAGCTTGAGTTTGTCCTCGTTTACAAAGCTGAATGACCCTGTAGCACGCTCTTTCGGTAGTTTTTGATATCCTGTAGACACGACAACGTCCACCTGATCTAGTTTGGTTTCCTTGACAGATAGGGTAAAGTTTACTTCAGTTTGGTTTGTGCCAAAAGATGCTGTCGTACTCTCATAGCCAATAAAGGATGCAGTAATGCTTCCGGAGCCCTGTACCTTTTGTAGGACGAAATAACCATCTTTATCGGTCTGTGTTTTGTGGTTACTGCCATTTAGCGCAATCACAACGCCCGGAATAGGTTGTTTATCTGTCGAAAGCACGCGACCGCTCACTGGCCTTTCCTCTTGACCCACAGTTGGTCGGGCAGCTAAGTTGCTGTTTGCTTCGTGGATGAGTACCGTTTTGTCTTTGATAGAAAAGGTAAGGCCTTGTCCGTCCAGCGTTTTGTGGAGTGCTTCTTCCAGGGTGGCCGCTTTAAAGTTTACCGAAATTGAACCTTTGCTTCGGATCAGATCAGAATCGTACAACAGATTGTAACCGCTCTGTTGGCGAATGTCGTGTAATACCTGATTAAGCGAGCTGTTCTTTTTGGATACGCTTACTTGCTGAGAGTAACTGTAGGCACTTACTTGCAGAGAAGCAAAGGTCAAAAGAGCTGTAGATAGCTTCATGAGTGTTGCGGGTTTTGGGAGAAAGGAGGTTTTTCTATGGGACAGCATAGAATTCTTCCTTACACATTGTTTCACTTTGTGTAAATTCATAAATTTGAAATGAGTTAAGGGTTAATTTTTTACATTTTGTCGCATGAAATGTTTATTGGCCTTTTTTGGGCTAGTAGTGTTGACGCACTGCTAGCTTTTTACAAACAGATCAGTTATTTATTTTTACTTGAATTTAGGATATGCTCTGATGGTATTGTTTTCTAATTTAAAGGTCGATCGTCCTGTTATTTCCAGCATGTTTAGTACCTCTGATAGCTTGACATCTTTGCTGATGTAACCGTTGAATCGTTGCAGAGGTAGGCTCGCATAGTCTACATCTACTTTATACCATCGGGACAGACTCAACATGATATCTTCCAGTAGATCGTCATTAAAGATAAAAAGCCCTTCTTTCCAGGCAACATTTTTTTCCGTGTTAGCAGCCGATTTGATCAGTCCTACCGGATTCAGTTCAGCTTGTTCGTTGGCACTTAAAACGACTTTTTCGCCATAGTGTTTGCCCGATAGCGTGTTGACAATTTCCACGGAGCCCTCTACCAATGTCGTTTTGCTCGATTCCTGATTTGGATATGATTTTACATTGAATTTGGTGCCCAGTACATTGATCTGTTGATCTTTGGTATATACACTGAAGCGATGCTCAGGATCCTTAGATACGGCAAAGAACGCTTCGCCAGACAACGATACTTCACGTGCAGCACCAGGTTGGAAATGGGACGGAAAGGTCAATTTGGAACCTGAGTTGAGCCATACAGTCGTTCCATCGGAAAGCACGATTTGGTAGTTGCCACCAATGGGTGCTTCTATACTGTTCAAGTCATCTTGCAGGATATAGCGGTATGGTACAGAGAGTGTCGATAGCGGATCCACACTGTTGTACATGCGCAGCCCATCGTTATAACGTATTTCAGATCCCACAAAGGAGATCCCTTTGTGGGTGGTAGAAAGTTGGATCGCCTGTCCATTAGCCAATGTCAGGCGAGCTTCCTGTTGCCCCGGTAGGGCATCCTGTGCCAGTTCAGCAGATATGGGCTTGTTGTTTCTGAAGTATAGGAGCGAGAACAGCCCGACAACGAGAAGCGAGGCCGCTGCCGTAAAAGGCCACCAACGGGTCCGTTTTATAGTAGACTTCTGTATTCTGTCCCAGACTTCATCCATCGACGATTGGATCGCCAGCAGATTAGGATGCCGATCAGTGGTTGGCAGTTGATTGTACCAGCTTTCGACCAGTGCTCTCTCTTCAGGGCTACAGGTGCCATTTTTGTATCTTTCAGCTAATATCTTAGCCTTGCTTTCCTCCATAAGTTTAGCATTATGACGTTGGTTTTTAGGCGTCGTTATGTATTAAGTCAGATAAGTAGGGGGGAGGGGGTATAAAAAAATAAAATAAATCAGCTGACCAGTAAAAATAGATATGCGGATAGAGGTAGTTTCTTGCGCAAGATGCGTAATGCATTTTTTATCTGTGTGCGTACAGTCTGATCAGAGATGGACAGTGTAGAAGCTATCTCTTTATGCGAGAGATGTTCGACGCGGCTTAGGATGAAAATCTTGCGCATAGCAGGAGGGAGGGCATTGATCTCTGCTTCGATGATCCGGTTCAGCTCATTGTGCCTGACTAAAAAATCACTTTGGATGGGGTCATGTCGGTCGATATAGCCTTGTAGCGAGTTCAGGTACTTGTCGGCCGTTTTTTGCTGCAGGATG
The DNA here is from genome assembly GCF_000416985.1 of Sphingobacterium paucimobilis HER1398. Lineage (GTDB taxonomy): Bacteria > Bacteroidota > Bacteroidia > Sphingobacteriales > Sphingobacteriaceae > Sphingobacterium > Sphingobacterium paucimobilis. The sequence continues at coordinate 201,619 of NZ_ATDL01000015.1, read as the reverse complement.
TGATTAGTGATCTTGTAACGGACAGCAGCGTACAAATAGGCCGACAGCGAGTAGTTGATGGTCGATTGGTCCCTGTTCTTCCAAAAGGACACAAAAACATCTTGTAGCAGATCTTTAATGGTTTCATCATCGTCGATCTTTTTAAAAGCATGGACGTGCAGTACGGGATAATAACGTTGATAGATCTCTTTGAAGGCACGTTCGTCGTTATCCTTGACCAATGCAACGAGTTCTATATCATTGTAAACCTTATAATTCCTATCAGCCATTTCAGTTTCCCCATGTGCAGTACATGGAAGACTGCAAATTTAGGAATTTATTCCATGTTTTCTTTCTGGAGTACCAAGATACCACCACTGCACAGAAAACTCTCCGAAGCGGGAAGCTTCAGGAAGTTTTTCTTCTCCTTATCCATCAGGACAGAGATGGATAAGGAGAAGAGTTCCAGTATACAGGAGATGATCTCATCTTCTGATTAGTTCGCCTTGATCTCCGTTTTGAATTTTCCATTGGCTATTGGCACGACCTTCAACGTGTTAAGTCCTTCCACACTTACGAAAGCGCCAGAAAATGAGCCTTCCACTGACGAGTTGTTTATTCTGGTGATTTCCAGGTTCAAGGCATCTTCAGGGGCATGCGTGCCTCCTGTGGCTGTCACGTTGAGTTGTTGATTATCCTTTGTCACAGCGTATATCCCCAGCATATTAGGCCCCGAAGTATCCAAGGAATATCGACCATTGGATACACGTGTGTTTTCTGACATAACCGTTATGGTAAGCCATTCCATACTCCCGTTAGAGCCTGTTATTTCCAGAAAGTTGCCGCCGTCCACCCAACGAGCATTCACCGCCGAAAATTGCTTTTCAATACCATCGATTTTTACCGACATGTACATCGTATCTACCGTCCCCGTAGCTTCATCTTTTTTACATCCCGAAAAAAGCAGCGCAAATAAGGACAAGGCCAATATCATCTTCTTAGTCATACTTTTTGATTGTTGATTTTTTATCAAAAATACAATAACTGTGCCGTTAGCATTAGCCATGTAACTCCTTAAAATAGATCGCCCCATCTATTTATAATATTCCGTACAATTGACCTTTTGTTTTCGCTGTGCGAATAAAGGGCGGTCATTTTTCTTATAAGGGTATAAGCATGGCTTGTTGTCATAGAATAAACGACAATCAATCTCATGAAGAAAAGTCTACTGTTAATTTATACCGTATTGGTCTATGTCAGTGCATTGGCACAAGTTCAATTGGAATGGAAAAGCGAATACCTTGGAAAATCAGGTTATCGCCTTATGGAAGGGGAGAAGAGTCAACCTGTAGGAGACAGCAAAGGTTCTGCTAGTGTGCATCAAGCTACGGTAAATATTCCTTTGTTCATGAGGCTGGATGAGCGTCAACGGCCGACCCTATGGTCCATAGGCGCCCAGGGGGTCTATTCCAATCTGGATAATCAAAACTTTACCGAGCCCTTGGTTATAGATGAAATATTAAATGTAGGCATCAGTCTAAATCATATGCGCCCCATTTCTCCACGCTGGTCCATGTTGGCTACCGTTGGCGCTGGGGTCTATATGCCGAGCTCCAAGCTTTCCCTATTGAATCGTAAAAATCTCCTGGGTATGGCAGGTGGGGTCTTTATCTATCACCTCAGGCCTAATCTGGATTTAGGAGCAGGATTGGCACTTAACAATTCTTTTGGCGCACCGATGGTGCTTCCTGCCGTTTATCTCAACTGGCGAACAGGTGGAAGTTTTAAAGTGAATATCGCCCTGATGGATGGATTGGATATGTCAGTCAAGTATGACGCACATAAAAATATTTCCCTGAGCGTCGTAGGCGAAATGAATGGGCAGATGGCCTTGCTGGAGCAGGATGGAAAGGATAAAATATTTTCACATCTGTATATCGTCACAGGCTTGCGCCCAGAGATCAAGCTCGGTAAGAACTTGTCCATTCCCATTACTGTAGGCATCAACGCGTTTCGCCCTGCGGAAATGACGGATAGAAGTATAAAAAGCATGTTTGTCAATAAAGGATATTATTTCCAGACCTCGCCTTATGCCTCGGCAGGCTTCAAGCTTAAAATTTAATGTTCTTCGTTTGGAATATTTTAAAAAAAATCCCTAGAGCGGGGAGCTTCAGGGATTCTTAACTAACCAATTATTAACCTAAATTATGAATACTGATACAGTTACAATTCTTATGCCAATAGTGTTCACTGTCATGATGTTAACAAAAAGGTTACAGTAATTTGGTTTTATTCCTTAGTTTTGAGAAAAATAAACCCAATCGATTACGGCGTGGACTTTTTCTCAGCAGACATAAAAAACCTATTGTCACGTTTACAAGATAGAGACGAAGAAGCTTTCAATGAAGTTTTCTTGGTACTTTATCCCCGCCTGTGCCTTTTTGCTGAAAAATTTGTCCAAGACATCGGCGATGCAGAGGACATCGTAGAAGATGTCTTTATGAAACTGTGGAATCGACCCGTATTATTCAATGATGACGAGCATCTCAAAGCCTCATTATATCGATCTATTCGCAATTCCTGTATAAATTTCCTCAAAGTAAACAAGCGTCGATTAGAACGTGACAGTTTCTTTTTAGAAGAGCAGGGCGAGTACAGTGAAGAGACGTATCTGTCTGAAGTCACTCGATCCGAGCTTTTGGCTGAGCTTTACAATGCGATCTCCGAACTCCCTCCACAAGCACAGAAAGTCATTATCAAGACTTATATTGAGGGCGGCTCGAATCAGGAAGTTGCAGACGCACTGTCGCTCTCCATCAATACCGTCAAAAATCATAAGCAGCATGGCTTAGCCCTGTTGCGTTCCAAGTTATCCGACAACAGCTATTTCCTGCTTTTTATCCTTAATTCCCTGCATTTTATCGATCGATTAAAATAAAATTTGCATCCGACTAGTTCTTTTAGTGTTTGGCGTTGTTGTATATATAGATAAACCCAAAGTAGCTTAGATAACCATGGATCACAAAAACGAAATTCACGCCATACGGATCGGGCGCCTTCTTCTACGAAAGAAGATGCAAGGCAATCTAAGCGACTCCGAGCAGGCGGCCCTTGATCAATGGTGTCAATCCAGTCCACATTATCAGCGACTATATGATGAGCAGTTTGATCCTACCGCCTCGAATCACGAGCTGCAGACGATTTTACGATACGATGCGACAAAGGCACTTGATCAGTTCCACAAAAAACGGACACATCAACAGCCTGTCAGAAGAATTTCCAAAGCCGTTATCAGATGGGCCGCCGCAGCCATCCTGCTGATAACAAGTAGCGTAGGGATATACCTGTACAATCGCTATACACTGCACCAACAGAAAGACACTATGGCATTAGAAGCAGATGTCAGTGCAGGTACTGACCAAGCTGTCTTAACCCTGGCGGACGGTACCATTGTAGACCTCAGCGAAGAACAGGCAGGCATCGTGATCGGGGAGAAAGGAATAAGCTACGTTAATGGAAGTGCTATCGGCGACAGCCATCTGAAAAATCAAAAAGAACAAATATTAAGTCTTCGCACTCCACGTGGGGGGCAGTATCAGATTCAACTGTCCGATGGCACCAAGGTATGGCTTAATGCCGGATCCGAATTAAAATATCCATTACAGTTTACCGGGGATATCCGTCAAGTGGAACTTTCCGGCGAAGCTTACTTTGAGGTAGCACATCAGTATAAAAATACAAAGGCAGGAGCACAGCGCATACCCTTTACAGTGTTGTCAGACCGTCAGGTCATTCAGGTCTTAGGAACTTCGTTCAATGTATCCGCCTATGTAGGATCACCCACAAAAACGACACTTTTAGAAGGCAGTGTATCCATATCGGCATCCAACAACCAGCGCAGATATCTGTTAAAGCCTCTTCAGCAATTGACCATTGATGGCGATGATGTAACACTGAAAAATATAGAAAGCAATAATTCCACGTTATGGAAGGACGGTGTTTTCAATCTTTCTGGTGTAGCGCTTCAAGAGTTAATGGAGCAAGTCTCGAGATGGTACAATGTAGATGTAAGCTATCGTTCTCCCGAGCTCAGACAACTTAACTTCGAAGGTACCGTACCGCGTTACGAAACCCTGAAATCTCTTCTCGCTATTATTGAGAAAGCAGGAGATGTATCATTCGAATTAAAAGACAATACCGTGATCGTAAAAAAGAAACCCAATAAACCGACTGCCTATGGAATAAAACAGAAATAGAAAAGACAGTCTGATCGGCAAGAATCAGGAGCGTTTGCCGCGCCCCTGATAAAAACAGTTAATCAGACTTTAAAACACGCTTGTAGAACACATTTTTTTACCTAACTAACCAAAACAAATGTATAAAATTAATACTAAAGATGTACATGGGTGGCGACGCCCAAACCTTAGTTTTATTATGAAAATTACCTTAACGGCTTTTATCTGCACCTTGTTTTGCTTGCATATCAGTGCGACGACCAGTGCACAGATGGTCACCCTCAAGCACCCTAGGATTACCTTAAAAAAGGCTTTTGGCGAGATAAGCAAACAGACGGGTTATCATTTTATATGGTCCGCTCAGCAGGTCAAAAGCAATACCACCGTAGCCGTTGATATTCAGAAAAAGCCTTTAGAGTCTGCCGTGAAAACTATCCTTGCGGATCTGGATCTGAACTACGAAGTAGACGGTAAGGTCATCGTGATCACCGAGTCGAGGGGGCTATCGGAGGTACAGCACAAAGAGCAGGACGGTATCACCGTACGCGGTCGTATCATAGACAGTTTAAAAAGACCCCTGGCATCTGTCACGGTAAAGGTCCTTGCTGATGGGCAGCAGGTTCTAAAGAAGACCAGCACAGATAATAATGGACACTTTCAGATCAATCAAGTCACTGACGGGGCTACTATAGAGTTTTCCCTGTTAGGCTACTACCCACTTCGCGTTCGGGCATCCGCCAATTTGGGCGATCTTCAGATGAAAATTCTATCTGAGAACCTCGAAGAACTGGTCGTCATGGGTTATGTTTCCAAAGCAGCTTCCGAGGTTACCGGTTCTGTACAGACCGTCAGTGGCGACGAACTGCGCAGCAGTGTTACCTCTCCCAATGCCCTGTCTATGCTCAAAGGCAAGACCACAGGTTTGTACATTACGGAGACCTCAGGAGAGTCCGGAGCAAAAGGACAGGTCGTCGAGCGCGGACAGTCCTCTATGTCTACCCCCACCAACAGCTACTTTGGTCCCCTCATCGTTGTCGATGGTGTCATCACCAACTATACGGCGATACAGGATGCGGCCAATCCTGCCGATATTGAGAATGTGACCATTTTAAAGGACGCCGCTTCTACAGCCATTTATGGTTCCAGAGCAGCGCAGGGTGTTATTGTCATTACGACCAAGCGCGGACAGGCAGGCCGCAGTTCCATCGAACTGCATGCACAGTACGGATCTATCCAGCCTAAGCGCGATCTGCGGTTTATGAATACCACAGAACTGATTGATTTTATGGACAAGCAGATGCACCGGTATTGGGAACAGACACCGTCTATCCGTGTCACCTTTCCCGATGTTGCAGATTTCATCCGTGAAAGGAGAGTCTATACCGATGAAGACAGAAACCACAATTTTAATTGGGAAGACGCTATTTACAGTAATGGCAATCTCCATAATACCGAGTTGAGTATACGCCACGGCAGTGACAAGACCAAGATCTACGCTGGGGTCGGTTGGTTCAAAGAAAACGGTGCACTGTACGACAATTCATTCGACCGCAAAAGCGTACGTATCAATATCGACCACCAGGTTTCAGACAAGTTCCATACGAGCATAAGTGTCAATTCCATCAGCGACATGACATCAAGGAGAAATGGAATTCCCGAGTTGTATGCGATCCAACCCTTTATGTCGCCCTATGACAACAATGGAAACCTATTGGACAGTCTACCGGTTAGACAGTCCAATAACTATGGGCCAGCCTTTACGACCTGGACCCAAAACTTTCTCGCCGAATCCAAGTATGACAATACCCGTCTTACCAAAGTCCAGAATCACCTGGGTACCATTCGGCTGCGTTACGACATTCTCAAAGATTTAAGTATCCAATCGTCCAATTCGATCAATTATATGGGGACCAATATCAATTCCTATTTTGATCCCCGATCATACTCGGGCAAGTATGGAGGCTATCCCTATCTTTTTACAGCGAATAGCAAAGTGTTACCCAATGGTACATTAGACATTACGGATACCCGGTTTTTAGATTACCTGACCTCCAATACGTTGAGCTATCGGAAGCGGTTCGACAAGCATCACATTGCAGCACTCGTCGGGCAGGAGTGGGGCAAGCGTACCACAGAGACCTCTATTATCAATATGAACACCCTTTTGCCGGGGGAACGTAATGCCGGTGCAGCGAAAAAATTCGGCGATGCCGTCAGCGTAGCCTATCAAGACCCCTATAGCCCCCGAGGGAACTATCAGGAGCGTGCTACATTTTCAGTATTTGGACAGGCCGATTATAACTACGCTCAAAAATACCTAGCATCTGCTGCTGTACGGACCGATGCCACCACCAATTTTGGACGGGACAATCGCTACGGCACATTTTATTCCTTCAGTGCTGGCTGGATGCTATCTTCCGAAGACTTCCTCAAAGACGTAAAAGCCATTAATTCCCTTAAGCTGCGTGCCTCCTACGGAACCTCGGGACGGGATTTGGGAGACGGATACCTCAATACCACCTTCTATACTGAAAACCTCCGTTACGAAAAATTGGACAATCTCGGCGCACAGATTACGCAGTTGGAGAACCCAACTATTTCATGGGAGACACTCTATAATACCAATCTGGGCGTAGATCTTTCCTTGATCAAAAGAATTGGGATAGGCCTTGATGTATACCACAAGCGCAGCGACGGATTATTGCAGGTCGTTACTTTACCTTCAGCTCAGGGATCTCTTTCACAGTATCAGAATATCGGACAGACTGTCAACAAAGGACTGGAGCTGATGGTCAATGCACACGTCGTCAAATCCAAGGATTTCAACTGGCATAGCAGCATCAATATCAGTTTCAACAAGAACCAGATCACCAGATTGTACCAAGACTCTTTGATGGACAGTTATTCCCGTTCTTTCTACCGCAAGATAGGCGAAGATATCAACGTCATCAAGGCGGTAGAGTTTGCTGGTATTAATCCCGATAATGGCAATATACAGCATTATAATTTTGACGCCAATGGCAATAAAGTCATCGTACAGGGGATAGGTACCACCAGTGATCTCCGCAATTGGCAGACCGTAGGTTCCGGTACCCCCAAGTTCTTTGGGGGTTTCAACAATACCTTTCAGTACAAAGCCTTCACCCTCAGTGCTGACTGGTGGTTTCAGTATGGCAACTATTTGATGATGAATCTTATCAATAATTTTCAATCACCTAGTGCTCCTCGTCTGGGACGTAACAATGTCGCTTTCGGAGACAATCAGCACGTATGGTCCGGCCCTGGAGATACCGAGGCCAATTATCCAGATGTCTTCAGCACGGATCCCAATGCTTGGTCAGCCATGACCTACCGTTCCTCGCGCTTATATGGCAATGGCAGCCACGCTCGTCTTCGTAACGTGCGTTTTACCTACGCACTGCCCAAGCATTTTCTCAATACCATCAAGATATCCAATGCGAGCATCTATGTCAGCGGCGACAATCTAGTGGTGATCAAGCACAAGGATTTTGTAGGAGCCGATCCAGAAGGCGCTGCACTCGGAGGGTCTACCTACGGTGGTGTCGGTACAGGATTTGCCAATCCGAGACGCTTTTTAATGGGGATTCAAGTATCATTTTAAACTGTACAATTATGAAAATAAATCCATATATACACTATCCATCAGTTTACTTATTTACAGTGATAGTGCTGTTTTGTACCAGTTGTAACAAGCAGCTGGATGAGCTTAGACCGCACAATGTCATTTTCGAAGAGAGCCAGTTTGACAGTCCTCAGGGCTATACCAAAGCCGTGACTGGCACCTATGCACTTATATCCGGAGCAGCCAGTCCCACTTCATTTTCGTACAATGATATGATCATCTTTTTTGGCGAGGCCAAGGGCAATACAATCAAATCATTAGATGCGGAGATCAATAAAAAGACAGACGTGTTCGACTACGTCAACTCGGGCAACAAAGATCTTTCGTACACCTATGACTATTGGAGAGCCAGCTATTCCTGTATCTTGCATATCAACAAGATTTTGAAACATGTTTCCGACAGCGAGACCAATCCCGTGATCTTACAGGCCAAGGCTGATGCGCTTTTTCTGCGCGCCTACGTCTACTTTAATCTGGTTCGTTTATATGGCAAGCCCTATTACCAGAATCCCAATGAATCTTTGGGTGTCATGTTGATCTTAAAAGACAATAACGGGCCAGGCTTTGCTCCCGCGCGGGCTACCCTCGCGCAGGTATATCAGCAGATTATTGCTGATTTAGAAGCCGCAGCGCCCTTGTTCACAGCCAAGCGGACGAGCAGTTATGGCAGCAAGTATGGCGCGTATGCATTCCTTTCGCGCGTCTATTTGTACATGGGAGGCAGTCTGGCCAGTCCCGTAGATGAGTACAATCAAAAGGCGGCAGAATATGCGACCAAAGTCATTGATGAAGGAGGTTATAAATTGTTAGAAGGTACCGAGTACACCGAGTATTACAAGACCAATAATGTACATAACAAGGAAGATATCTTTGCAGTCAATACCGATTACAAGCAAGGATTGATCAGTAATTTTTTTGCGATGCCTTCACAGATCAATTATTCCGGAGGCCTGTACCGACCGTCACCTTACTTGCTCGCATTGATGGAACCTGCCGATCTGCGTAATCATTTTTACATTACCAATGTGACCCCAGGTTATCCAGCTGATAATAGAGCCGTTTCCAAGTACATGATCAATTACGTCTCTCTCTATTCGATCTCTCCTTTACGCTACCTGCGGTTGGCCGAGATGTACCTCAATAGGGCAGAAGCCTATTCCAAGCTCAGGCGAGATGGCGACGCACTCATCGATGTCAATATCATCAGACAGCGTGCAGGGCTCTTGCCACTTTCCGGTTTACAGTCCACAGCCTTACAGGAAGAGATATTGAAGCAGCGTAAGCTGGAGCTAGCCTTCGAAGGGCATGCCAGTTTCGACGAGTTTAGAAACGGTATCCCTATGGTCCGCAACTATACATCAGGCAGTTCGGGAGCGATGACCGTACAGCCCACCGACAGGAAGGTCATCCTGCAGATCCCAGAAGAAGAGATTATCGAAAACAACAATTTGAAACCGAATTAAAAAACAAATGCCATTTAAAACGAGATACATGAAAACTTACCTGTTATCCATAAGCTTACTATCGGCCGGTCTTAGCCTGCATGCTCAACAGAACTTCCAGCTCAAGGGAGAAATCAAAAATGTGGACAAGCCTTACGTCTATTTAAGCTATAATAATGACGGAGCACGCATCACGGACAGTGCCCGTATTCAGAACAACAAGTTTACACTGAAAGGAAAAGTAGGAGAGCCCGTAATGGCTACCCTGTATTTAGATCCTGACATTCGTAGCTTTGATGACCCCAATCTCCTTAGTTTCTATCTCGAGCCTAAGAATATGTCCATAGGGCTCGAAAGCGGCAAGTTCAAAGAAGCTGTGGTCAAAGGTTCCAAAACACAGGACGAATGGAGCAGCCTGGACAGATCGAAGCAGCCGATACAACAGGAGATGGAAGCCGTTTTGCAGGAGTATGACAAGCGCCATAAAGCCTATACAGAGGCTGCTAAAGAGTTACAGGCGCTGGAGCTCAAGGTGAAAAAAATGAAGGAAGATACCTATGCGTATCGAGACAATTTCGAGCCCTTCAATGCCCGCAAAAAGGCATTGGACCTGGCTTTCATCAAGGCCAATCCCGACTCCTATGTCAGCGCCTACCTATTGCGTTTTATGGTAGCCGGTTCCAAGCTTGATCAATTGGAGGCATTGTACGGAGGGCTTTCAGATCGGGTTCAGAACAGCAGTTACGGTCTGGAGATCAGCAAAGAAATCGAAGAGTTCAAAAGCGGTTCTCCGGGCAGCAAAGCCTATGAATTTCGTTCTACAGATATCAATGGCAAGCCATTGGCACTGACCGATTTTCGTGGACAGTACGTACTGTTGGATTTTTGGGCCAGTTGGTGCGTGCCCTGTCGCAAAGGCAATCCGCATCTGATTTCACTGTATAACAAGTATAAGGCCGATGGATTCGAGATCATTGGAGTAGCCGACGACGATCGTAATCACGAGGCATGGCACAAAGCCGTAGAGCAGGACGGCATCGAGATATGGAAGCATGTGCTGCGCGGTCTTAAATACGAGAACGGCGAGTTTGATCGCAGCAATGCTATTTCGGACCACTTTGGTACGAGCACATTGCCGACCAAGATTCTGGTCAATCCCGAAGGCGTGATCATCGGACGGTACGCTGCTGATGCCGATACCGACGCCGATCTGGATAAAAAACTCATAGAGATATTCGGCAAATAGATTAATCGCACTATCTCTCACAGTACCTACAAAAATCCCTGGAAACGAGAGCTTCAGGGATTTTTAATTAACCAATTATTAATATAAATTATGAATACTGTTATAACGGCAATTCCCATGCCTATACTGTACATGTTTTATCAGTTAAAACACGGTATGGCCAAATATTCTATATTTAATTATCCCCTATAGGGTATAATTATAGTTTTTTTTATTTTTTTATACCCAATGTGGTATAGTTTTATTTATTTTATGTATATTTATATCAGAAAGGGTATAGATATGGATTCGATAAGACTATTTGTAAAGCGAAAGCGTAAAGAATTAAAGCTGACTCAGGAAGATTTAGCTTTGAATGCAGGTGTTGGATTACGTTTTGTTCGAGACCTGGAACAAGGTAAGACAACGCTTCGATTAGATAAAGTAAATGATGTTCTAGGTTTATTTGGGAAAGAAGTCGGTGTTATTGATACAACTAGAGAATAATGGCACGGCAAGCAAAAATATATTTTCGAGATCAGCTTGCGGGCTATCTTTTTGAAGTTGACAGTGGGTATACTTTTCGGTATGTCAAAGAATATCTGGACGCTCAGAATCCACAATCTATCAGCTTAACGCTGCCACTATCAGAGAATAGCTATCATAGCAATGTGCTGTTCCCTTTTTTTGATGGCTTGATTCCAGAAGGATGGTTATTGGAAATAGGCGAGAAGCATTGGAAGCTCAATCCACGTGATCGATTTGAATTATTAATCAATTTATGTAGAGATACAATTGGTGCCGTTTCTGTATATCCGATGGAGGCGGAGGATCGTGACTAAGTGTTTGTTTTGCTACCGCCCTGTTGAAACAGAGGAATATCATCCTGCATGTTTGAGAAAGTTCTTTGGAACAACCCAAGTCCCTTTGTTGGAATTAGATCAAGAGAAGTTAAACAAACTGGCCCAGATTACCGTACACGAACGACTAGCTTTAACAGGTGTACAGCCAAAAATATCATTAAGCTTACATGGCAATAAAGGAAATAAGCGATTAACATTGGTTGGCTTATGGGGGGACTATATTTTGAAGCCTCAATCTAGGGAATTTGCATTTATGCCAGAAGTGGAAGATCTAACGATGCATTTAGCCGCACTGTTTAAGATTAGAACTGCCGAGCATATGTTGATTCGGACATCCACCGGAAACCTGGCTTACATTACTAAACGATTTGACCGCTTAAATGGGAAAAAAATCCACGTAGAGGATTTGTGTCAACTTTCAGAATTGCTCACGGAACAGAAATACAAGAGCTCCTATGAGCGAGTAGGTAAGATCATCAAGAGGTACGCAACCCATTCAGGTTTAGATGTGATTACCTATTTTAGGTTAGTGCTGTTTTCCTTTTTAACGGGCAATAATGATATGCATCTAAAAAACTTTTCCTTAATGCATAAGGATAAGGGGATCTTTTTTTCACCAGCCTATGATCTCTTGAACGTTAACCTAATCTATCCAGCAGACAAAGAAGATTTGGCGTTGACTTTAGGAGGTCGTAAGCGAAAGATAAAGCGTTCAGATTTTGACCAGTTTGCATTTAGTTTAGGGATTACTACCATTGTCCGTGACAATATCTACAAAGATTTTTCAAAACAATCAGAAAAAGTGAGCGAGTGGATAAGTATGAGTTTTTTGACAAATGCATATAAGGAGGAATATGTTCAGATTTTTATTAAAAAAATGAAACAGATAGGATTGTTATAACTGAACTTGTTTTTCCCAGCTTTAACAAGTGCGTTGCATGCTATTTCGTTTTAATGTCAGCTACTTAAAAAAATAGAGTTTTAATTGCTAATTTTGTGAGAGTTGAATAACATGCAACATAACAACTATATTACGCTGAGTAATATCGAATTACAAAAACGAATTCAAAGCAAAGATGAAAAAGCTTTCCGCGAGCTTTATGATCGCTATTGGGATAAGATTTTTGTGATCTGTCATAATAGGATTCACAACATGGATGTTGCACAAGATATTGTGCAGGATATCTTTATGTCGTTGTGGAACCACAGAGAATTGAGCTCCATCCAAAATATTGAATCCTATCTATATCAGGCCTGTAAATTTGCTGTTATCAAAGAATACCATAAATCCGCCCGTTATGATCTGTTGGATTCCAGCAGTTTTGGTGTATTGGATCGGGTCGAAGACCTTGACCTGGACGAAGTACTGGAAGCCAAATTCCTAAAAGATCTGTTGCAGGCAGAAGTTGATCGTCTTCCCGAAAAGACCAAAATTATATTTAACTACTCTAGGAATGAAAACCTAAACAGCCGTGAGATCGCTGAAAAATTGAATATTTCACCTCGTACGGTTGAGAATCAATTAAGCAAAGCGTTGAAAGTATTGCGAAAGTTTATAAATAATCTTAATTTTTTTGTGATTTTTTAAAAAACAGTCGTGCGTACTTCCCGAGTTGTTGTACATATCTATATACAACAAACCATGACTGTATGCTAAAAGATGAAGAAATAAAAAAAATCTTAGCGAAGATAAATGCTGGGACTGCTACAGAAGACGAAAAATCGTTGTTTCTACAGTGGTATCGGAGTTGGGATGATACACAGACCAACGTAGATGCGCTGGGAGATGTCAATACATTACATCAGTCGATATGGGACAAGATCGAAGGTAAGCGTAAAGTGCGTCGTTGGGACAGCAGACGCTTTGTCCGTATTGCAGCTGCATTCGCCATTGTAGCAGCATCGTCTTTCGCGTTCTTTTATTACAGCAGCACCAATGACAAACCATTAGAGCTATCAAGCGCTGTGAAACTCGGGGGCGACGCATTTGATCATGTAACCATCAATACATCAGTCGCCGATTTCCTGGATACCTCCAAATACGTCAATTTAAAGGAATTGGATAATGGGGACAAAATAGGCGATATATCTACGGGCGAGGCTCAGTTTATTAAAATTCAGCTACCTGATGGCTCCAAGGTCTCTTTAAATGCCGGTACGAAAATACACCTTGCGGACGATTTTAGAACAGGTCAGAATCGGGTTGTCTACCTCGAAGGAGAAGCCTTTTTCGACGTGAGCAAGATTGCAGGACGCAACTTTATTGTCGCATCCAAGGGGCAGAGAGTCGAGGTTCTGGGTACCAAGTTCAATATTAAAGCTTATCCGAATCAAAAACAGATAGTCACCTCATTGATCGAGGGCAGTATACGTTTACAGAGTGGCGATGCTGCAGAGGTCTTAAAACCTAATGATATAGCGTACAATACGGCCGGAAATATTGCTGTCAAGTCCGAAGAAGTCATTCCTAATATAGGTTGGCGTCAACTCAATTTTGAGTTTGACAACGAGCAGGTCGAAGAGGTATTACAGCAACTGGGACGGTGGTATGGCCTTAAAATAGTGTTCAAAAACCGAATTCCGGATTTGATGATTTCCGGAAAGATCCCTCGTGGTACCGAGCTCAAAGATTTACAATTGATCTTAGGAAATCTAACCCAAGCCCAGTATCAGTTAAAGGATAACGTGATGCAGGTCAAATTCAATAATAATTAACTTCCAATATCTTAACACGTATGAATAATTCTTGTTTTAGAAAGCGATCAACCTTTCTTAAAGCAGATCTCTTGCCTATCCGAGTCACGACTTTGTTGACCGTAGGTATGATCACCCTTACATCGGCAAGCACCTTTGCCCAGCGGATTCAATTGAATGCCCGAAATCAGCACATCAAGACTGTTTTGCAGCAGATCGAAGAACAGTCTGGTTACTCCTTTATTTATGATTCAAAAATCTTGGCCAACGGTCGGTCTATCAATTTAGACCTGGATGCTGAAAACATAGACAAGGCCTTGGCAAAACTGGCGACCCAGTTGAATGTGGACTATTCCATTGTCAACAAGACCGTCACCCTTACCAAAGCCAAAGCGACGCAGGAAAATATTACCGTTGCTGGAAAGGTCTTATTGAAAGAAAGCGAAGGAGTAGCTCCTTATCCGCAGGCCGGTGTTAATATTTTGGTTAAAGGATCGGGCAAAGTCATTACGACCAATGCGCAAGGCGAGTTTAGCCTCACTGTTGCAGCAAATAGTATACTCGAGATTTCTTTTATAGGATACGAGAAGATTGAGATGAGAGCTTCTGATCTGCAAAAGAATACAACCGTCATATTGGAAAACAGTACCAATATGTTGGACGAAGTCGTGACTACCGGTTATCAGCGACTGAATAAAAGAGAGCTGGCAAGTTCCATATTTTCAATAAAGGCCGAAGACGTAGTTGTGACCGGAGCGCTGTCTATTGATCAGATGCTCCAAGGAAAGGTACCAGGGATGAGCGTACAGCTCACATCGGGAGAGCCCAGTGCCGCTTCTAAGATTCGGATCCGTGGTACATCGACCATCAATGGTAATAAAGCTCCGATTTGGGTTATCGATGGCGTTATTCAGGAAAGCTCTATGCCTTTCAATGCGTCCGATGTCAACAGTCCTGATGCAGCCTATTTGATCGGTAGCAACGTGGCTGGACTAAATCCTCAAGATATAGCTTCTATAGACGTATTAAAGGATGCTTCGGCAACCGCTATCTACGGTGTAAAAGCTGCCAACGGTGTAATTGTCATTACGACCAAAAATGGTATGGTTGGGAAACCTAAGATTACCTTTAACACAGGGCTCACCGTCAATCAACGTCCCAGTTATAGCCGCTTGAATCGGATGAATTCGCAGGAGCGTATCCAACTCTCCAAAGAAATAACTGATGCGGGGTTGCGCTTTATGAATTCGCCCAAGGATGTAGGTTATGAGGGATTGTTGCAGCAATTGTATAACAAAGAGCTGACACAGGAAGAATTCGTGTTAAGAGCCAAAGACCTTGAGGTCATGAATACCGATTGGTACGACTTATTGTTCCGCAATTCGATTTACCAAGACTACACTGTAGGGTTGTCAGGCGCCAATGACCGGACAGATTACTACGTCTCCTTAGGGTACAATGACAGTAAAGGATCGGCCCTGGGGTCCAATTCCGACCGCCTTACGGGGATGTTGAAATTAGGTACAGAGGTCTCGGACAATCTAAGAATAAGCTTCAAGTTTAACGGTAGCAAGTCCAAAAATCTTGGTTTTAACAAAGTCAATCCAAACGATTATGCTTACAGCACCTCACGTGCCCTTTCTCCCTATGATGCAAATGGAGGCCTATCATATTACAATTTAGGGACATCTGGGAGACCATTGGCATTCAATGTCTTTAACGAATTGAATGAAACAGGTTCTATAGGAGATGTACAAGCTTTTGGTCTACAGACCAATGTGGATTGGAAAATCAAAAAGTACCTACGTTTCAAGAGTTTGGTCGCTTATGATATGAGCGGTGCCAAGACAAGAAATTACGCTACCGAGCGTTCGTATTACATTGCTGGTATCAGGGGCTATGACCTTGGTGCGGTAGAACCCTTCAGTAAAGATGAACTGGATTCCAAACTACCGTATGGAGGAGAGTACGCTGTATCAAACAATACATCTGCGAATCTGACGTTGAGGAATACCTTAGATTTCAATATGACATTTGCAGAGAAGCATAATGTCAATTTGTTTGGTGGTCAGGAGATCCGGGTCAATAAAGCGAATGGAAACTCGTTCGTGGGTTATGGTTATGACAATGAAGGCGGAGAGCGATTGACCACACCGACCTTGACAGCTGATTTCTTGAGTAAGATTTATGGAATCACGTTACCCAAGATTTCTGAAAAGGAAGCCCGTTTCTCCTCTTGGTTCATGACGGGATCCTACGCTTATGATTCCCGGTATATTTTTAACGGTAATATCCGTTGGGACGGTGCCAATAAATTAGGAACGAATCCAAAATACCGTTATTTACCAGTATGGTCCTTGGCTGGAAAATGGATCATCTCCAATGAACGCTTTTTAGCAGACAATGATATTTTATCGTTTTTAGCACTTCGTAGTTCTTACGGTATCCAAGGAAATATTCACGATGACTCATCGCCCGAGCTTATCATGCGTTATGCTGGGCGAGATGATATCAGTAAGTTGAAATACTCCAACGTATACCGTCTCCCGAATCCCGATCTCCGTTGGGAAAAGACCAAGTCGATTAATGCAGCCTTAGAATTTGGACTATTGCAGGGGCGCCTATCCGGTACATTTGAATACTATAATAAGCGCGGTGTAGATCTGATTATCAGCAAACAGGTATCTCAGGCTACTGGACGTTCCTATGTGAGGATCAATTCTGGTGTCATGGAGAATAAAGGAATTGAAGGGTCAGTAAGTCTAGACTTGATCAAAAAGAAAGATTGGAATTGGAATGTAACGATGAATGCTGCCCGCAATATCAATACAATTCTCGAATCACAGATCCCTGAAGCCGAGACCGATCAGATCGTGCAAGAAATGTTATCAGGAAACATTACTACAGCAGGTACATCTGTTGGTACCTTTTACTCCTACCAGATGACAGGTTTAAGTCCGGAAAATGGCTATCCTTTGTTTATGGACAAGAACGGCGATAAAGTGTTTAAAATAGATCCTAAATCGGCAGAACTTGTAAAGAGTGGCAATTTTAACCCCGATGTTGTAGGCGGGTTCGATAGTAGGGTCTCCTACAAAGGATTTCAGGCGACTGTAGGCCTATCCTTCGCGTTAGGTGGATATGATAGATTACCTGCCTTATATAGACAGATACTGTCCGTTTTCAATCCGATCGAAAATGTAACCACAGAAGTTAACAATCGTTGGAAGCAACCCGGAGATGAGGCGAATACCAATATCCCTGCGTTGTTTGATGATCGCACTGCGATGTCGTTCCAACGATACTATGATCAGAGTGATGTCCGTGTAGCGAAGACTGATTTTTTACGCTTACGCAACCTTTCAGTTGGTTATCAGGTGCCGTCCGAATGGCTGAAACGCTACCGTGTACAAGGCCTTATGTTGAGACTCCAGGCCAATAATCTCCGTACGTGGACGACCAAAGAATGGCATAACCTGGATCCCGAATCACCGACTGCAAATATTCCTGTTTTGCCATCATACAGTTTTACACTTAATCTTACGTTTTAATTCTACATAAAATGACAAGAACTAATATATTCAAGTATTTAACCATAGGGGTTATAGCATTGGGTTTAACATCCTGTGACAAATTCTTGGAAAAATCAGACAAAGACCTGTTGATCCCCGAGACCGTCGAGCAGTACCGACAGATACTACGCGGAGACGCCTATTCTTCGGATTATCAGAAGATCTTTAATTGGATTCACTTTATGGACGATGATATCGAGGTCTATTTTGGTGATTTGACCAAAGATGCGACCTCTTCCGTTAATAATAATAAGGCCGTTTTTCTGTGGGATAAAGAGCTGGAGAATGAGATTAATCTTAAAGACGGTTCCTACGGTGCTTGCTATAAGCATATCCTCGCGTGTAATGTGATATTGAATACTGTGGAGATGACAGGAGCAGAGTCAGACAGGAATCTTTTGATGGCACAAGCCCATGTCTTACGAGCATATTACTATTTCACGTTGGTCAATCTATATGCCAAGCCTTATAACCAGGCGACTGCAGCTACAGATCCCGGTGTCAGTATATGGTTAGAATCCAAGCCGAGTCTTGAAAGATTATCCCGGGCTACTGTTGCCGAGACCTATGCCCTGATCAATTCGGACATGGCGAAAGCCTTAGATCTGTTCAAAAGAGCAGACAAGCCGAATAATAACTTTGAAATTACAGAAGAAGCTGCTTTGTTTTTAGCTGGGCGGATAGCCCTGTATATGGAAGACTTTGATGCAGTCATCAGTTATGGCAATGAGCTGATGCGTAAAAATAGCCTCCTGTACGATATTACAGCTTCGGGTATTACGTTCGGTAAGACTAGTTTTTCTTTCATCGCCCAGCGGACCAACCCAGAATTGATCTTCAACTTTGGTGATGTTCAGCTTCCTTATAATTACATCTATTCGCTTTCCGGAAAAGGTACAGGTCCGTTTTTTCAGGTATCCCAGCGTTCCGAAAACAATCTATTGTCCTTATATACTCCAGAAGACCAAAGACTCAAGGCGTTTTTTGATGCGACAACACAATATCTACCGATAAAATTTTCACGTACACCATCATTTGCAAAAGGAGAAGCATGGCGTGTAGCCGAAGTATATCTCAATATGGCAGAAGCCTATTTGCGTAAGGCCAGTCCCAATCCTACAGAAGCTTTACAGCTCCTTAATGAGTTACGTAGGCACCGTATAACGAACTATGTCAATCTGACGGAAGGCGATTTTCAGAGCAATGAAGCCTTGTTAAAGATGGTTTGGGAAGAGCGTCGCCGCGAACTGTGCTTTGAAGAATGTCACCGTTGGTGGGATTTAAGAAGACAGGGGATGCCCGAGTTAAAGCACGTCATGTATTATAAAGGAGGCAATACCGAAACCTATAGATTAAAGAAAGGGGATGCCAACTACACATTGGAGATCCCTCGTGCAGAACGGGATTACAATCCGACCATTCAGTTGAATAACCGGGAAGAAAAAACTCCTGAAAACTAAGTAGAAAGACAATGAAAAAAATATTAGTATATCTGTTTTTGGGAGGTGTGGTATTTACTTCCTGTAGTAAAGATGATAAGATCACGCCCGAGATTGATTTCAATCAAGCGTTAGAGTTACCTGAAAACACCGCTTGGCAGAAGCGTGTCAAGGTATTTTATGATGACTTTAACACTTACGTCCGTATGGATTATACGGTAAAGGATGTCAAGTGGAACTGGGACTCACGCAGAAATTACGAGCATACCCTGCCAAAATCAGAGGAAGATGCCGAAAAGTTGTTCAATTTTATGGATGAGACGCTATTCCAGGTCTATCCAGATGAACTGCTGCGGAAGATGTTGCCCTATCAGATCTTGTTAGCCGATACATTGAATGCAACCAAGAATACGAAGGTACAGAGTTATGCCCTGTCTGGCATGAATCATATCATTTTCGGAGGAGCAGGGCCTAAGACGTTTCCGCAGACAGCAGCCACCAAATTGGCGGCGGCCAAAGAGATTCACGAATGTTTTGCTTTGAGTCTCATCGCTAAGGTAGAAGAACAGCCTGAAGCATTCTGGGCGGTATCTACCTACGAGCGGATGGGATTGACGTCAGATGCCATGATGTACCAGCAAGGCTATGTCTATCGCAATAAAGTCTTGCCTCCGGACAAAGACAAAGACTACTCAACTTATGTCGCCTGGGTAGCTTCCAATACCAAAGCGCAGATCGAAGCAGTTACCGACGTATACCCTTTAGTTAAGAAGAAAGTGGAGTTGCTCCGTCAATATTACGCTGCACAGCTGGATACCAATCTGGATGATTTGATGCGTAAATAGAAACGAATAGAATAAGCCAAGCTAAATATGTTTTAGCTTGGCTTTTAACGATAGAAAAATGATTAGAAAAGTGCGATTAGGTGGGTTATTATTAGTTTTAGCCGTTCCGATTATGAGTTCCTGGGTTTCTGGTAACCCAGAAGATCCTAAGTTAATTAAAGGTAAGTTAAAGAATGGGATGACCTATTATATCTATCCCAATGATTTCCCAAAAAATGAAGCCGTCTATCGGTTATTTGTCAAGTCCGGATCTGTTTTAGAAAATGAGAAACAACGTGGTTTAGCTCATTTTTTAGAACATATGGCGTTCAATGGTACGACACACTTCCCCAATGAGACCCTGATACGCTATCTCGAGAGCAATGGTGCCAAATTTGGTAAAGACGTAAATGCGCACACCTCTTACAACGAGACCGTTTACAAATTGCAGCTGCCGACCTCGGACAGCAAGTTTGTAGATCAGACCATGACCATTATCTCCGATTGGGCGGGCGGGCTTACGCTCGACAGTACCGAGATAGAGCAGGAGCGTGGAGTCATCATGTCAGAGTGGTTTTCGACCAAAAAGGCAAACGAAGTGGTACAACAGGCCTTCCTCTCCAAGCTGCTGAATGGATCCCGTTTTGCCGAGCGCAAAGTAATCGGTGATACAGCAGTCATCAAGAACTTCAAGCGGCAGGAGATAGTAGATTACTACCATCAATGGTACGATCCACAGTTCATGGCCGTAGCCGTCGTCGGTGATGTATCAGTGCCCGAGATAGAAGCCATGATTCATGCCAAGTTTGAGGGTATTCCCAGCAAAAGAGGAAATAAGATCCCCACCTATGATATACCGAATTACCGCACACGGAGTTTTGAACGGATCGTAGACCCCGAAGGTACCAAGGCTGATTTGAGTTTGATCCAATTGTTCAAGAAAGACAGCCCTGTCAACACCGAAAAAGATTACGAGTCCTATCTAAGACGCAGTCTGTTGAATCAATTGATCAAGCGTCGTTTGAGCAATCTCACATTTGACAATCCAGCCTACAAAAGTGCTTCTGTACAATTTTCCGGATTCTTAAATACCAAGAAAATAGGCTTAGCTTCCGTGCAGATCAATCCCGAACAGCCCGAAAAATCGATCATAGATTTTGCGGTGCATCTGGAGCAGATGCTACAGCACGGTTTTCTAGATACGGAGATCGAAGCAGTAAAAACGAGTTATGGCAGAGCGCTACAGCGCAAGCTCGAGCGTAAGGCGCCAGTCGCTTCCACCTCGTTGATGGATGAGATCTACAATGATTTTTATAAAGATCAAAAGATGATCAGTACCGCTTCCGAGTATGAATGGTACAAAGCCACGGTAGACCGGGTAGATGCCCAATCCCTGCGCAAAGAGCTACGCTCCTTAATGCAGCCCAAAAGGATTCAATATCAGTTGACATCCTATCCCAAGGTAGATCCTATATTGCCCTCCCAAGAGCGTATCTACACCATTTTTGATAGCCTTGGTAAAGCCAAGGTATTGCCATACCACTTAGCCGTCCAAGAGCACGATCAATTGTTAGAAGAGACACCTGTCGCTAGTACTCTTATAGCGACTACTTTAGTACCCGAGATCAAATCCACCGTGTACGAATTGTCCAATGGTGTACGGGTTATTGTCAAAAAACCAGAGGTTCGAGACAGCAAGCTTACCATAACCGGGTTCAGAAAGGGAGGAATGTATGCGCTGGACAGTGCGGACTACCTAACAGCACAGTATGCGACCAATGTGGCAGCGCTGAGCGGTGCGGGTACCCTGTCCCGTGAGTCCTTGGCACAGTATCTCAATGGCAAATCGGCATCCATGCGCTTTCTCATTGACAAGACACGCTCGGGCGTTGCAGGCAGTGCCGATCTCAAAGACGCCGAGACCCTGTTCCAGTTGCTATATCTGCGATGGACCTCACCGCGGGTAGACAGCAAAAACTTCAATTTGATCAAGGAAAAAGCGAAAGAAAGCTATCGTACGGCAATCAAGACCGATGCGAATATCTACCAGCTCGAATTGGGGCAGATGTTGAATGGAAGTGATTATACCAATCGCGAGATCAACGAATCCATCATCGAGAACGAACTCCATGCGTCACGCATACTGCCGGTTTTCAACAAGATGTATGGCAATGCCAATGGATATACCTTTGTGCTCTCTACTGATCTTGATGAAGACGTCTTAAAAGAGTTGGTATTGACCTACCTAGGTGGCCTTCCTTCGGGTAGCGTAGACACCAGCTATGTATACGAGAGACCTGTCGTACCTCGACAGACGCTTCGGTTCGAGCGCGCGGTGAGCGATTCTCCCAAAGCTACGGTATCCCTTATCACACAGAAAAACACAATTTCCGAACCGATCGAGGTTTATAACTTAAAAAGTGATATACTCTCCGCTGTGCTGAGAATGAAGCTACAGGCGACATTGAGAGAACGCATGGGGATGATTTACAGCGCCGGTGTCAGCGCCAGTGCGACCCCTTATCCAGATGCCTTGAGTCGTCAGAGCATATCGTTCAATTGCGATCCCAAAAATGTAGAAGTGTTGATTGAGGCAGCGCAACAAGAGTTGGCCAAAGTAGCCTCCGATCCAAGCTCCTTCGAAAAAGAGCTGGCCGATATCAAATCCAATCAACTCAAAGAGATGGCCATTAACAAACAGAAAGATTCCTTCTGGTCGACCTATATTCGTAATACCTTGTTTTACGGAATTGACAACTGGAATTATATCGGCGATTTTGATCATATTTTGAACAGTATCACAGCACAAGATATTGCTGACCTTTGTAAGGCAGATTACATCGATTCTCAGATTTCGATTCAGGCCGTTATGCTGCCCAAGGAAGGAATATCAAAAAAATAACTAGTTATGAGATTTAAACAAATCGTCTTTTGGTTTATATTTTTTGCGGTCAATTTAGCCGCATCTGTCGCAGACGCCCAATCCCGTTCGTCGGATACCATCCGAATCACAGGTCGGATTTATCTGGACGATAATGCGAATGGTCTTCCCGATCAAAAGGAGAGAGGGCTGAAGGCTGCTTTAGTTTCAAACGGTCGAGACATCGTCCTTACCGACAAGAAAGGCCGGTATGAGATTCAGGCCATAAAAGGGCAATCCATTTTCCCGATTCTCCCTTCAGGGTATAGCTTTGCTAAAAAGGGTATTATTGTTACCAATGCCAATTTCTTTTACTTGGATCCGGAGAGTGTTTCATCAGATAAGATGGAGATCCACTTTGGTTTGCATAAGCTTCCAAAGGAGGACTCATTTACTATTGGAGCGATAGGCGACGTTCAGGTCGATAATGAAGAAGAATTGGGCTATGCGTCAAGAAGTGTCTTACAAGAACTGGCACAGCGCCAGGATTTGGCGTTCAATATTTTTTTAGGTGATCTGGTCAATGACAACATGCCCTTGTTGCCAAAACTGAAAAACGCACTCGAAAAAATTGCCACACCATCATGGACGCTAGTGGGCAATCACGATCGAAATACGGCCAATCCATCCCATATGTCCGATGTGTTCAATCGTAACTTTGGTGCCGATACCTATTCTTTCAATTATTCAGGAGTACATTTTGTCGTTCTCAATAATGTATTTTCCACAGGCAAGAACGGTTATGAAGGACGTGTGTCCGAAGATCAAATTCAATTCCTGAAGAATGACCTTGCTTATGTACCCAAGTACATGCCCGTAGTGCTCAGCCAGCATATCCCCATGGCACATACGCGCAATCGCCAAGAGGTTATCGAACTGTTGACCCCTTACCACAAGGTATTACTGTTGTCAGGACATACCCATCAGATCACTCGTCATTACTTTGGACATCCCAATATTCATGAGTTGGGAGCGGGAGCTACCTGCGGCAACTGGTGGACCGGCGAAAAGGATTTTGACGGTGTCCCTCATGCAATCATGCAGTGCGGTGCTCCACGAGGATATTTTACGGTACATTTTCACCATGGCGACTACCGTATCCAGTACAAGGGAGTAGGATTAGATGCTTCTAGGCAGATAGCCCTCAGTGTGGACAGTCTGGATCTTATTGCCAATGTATACGTAGGTAGTGACAGCACGTCAGTACAGGTACAGTTTGAAGGGGGCGAGTGGCTCGATATGCAACAGGAACGCAGGGTAGACCCTACCGTGCTGCAGATTATAGAGCGCAATCGAGCAAAGGTCTATCCGCTCACCGGTACCCGGGTCAATCCTTTGGGAAAGCGAAAATCACCACATATTTGGAAGGTCAGGATACCATCCACCTTATCCCCCTTAGACAGAGAAAACTGTCGGATACGCGTCCGAGCTAGTGATGATTATGGCGTAGACTTTATACAAGAGGTATTTTTAACATTGTAGGTCAGTTCTGGTATTTTAGAACAGATCTATTACTGATGGTTTGATTTTATCAGGTGGTTGCTGTCATGCACACAACAAAAATCCCTGGAGCGGGGAGCTTCAGGGATTTTTAACTAACCAATTATTAACCTAAATTATGAATACTGATACAATTGCAATTCCCATGCCGATAGTATACATATTCAGTTAGTTAACAAAAAGGTTACATGGAGTATCCTTACTTCATTTTATTGATTGATACCTAACGCTGTTTTGGCAGCGCTTATATGCCTGTCGTCGTTGCATTCTATTGCAAAAGCGCCATATGCCAAGGGAGCTGCAGCAGCTCTCTCTATAGATTGTTCGTAGATCTTGTCCCATATCGTTCCGCCTTGTTTAACATATTCAGTTATCAAAAGCTTCAGACTATCCTCTCCAAAAACTGATAAGTGACCAGAAAAGTCCATTGCAGGGTCACCCATATGCGCAGTAGACCAGTCAATGATACCAGATACCTTACCTTCCTTAGTGGTCAAGACATGACCAGCATAGAGATCACCATGGATGAAGCAAGTGAAATCAGGCCACAAGAGGTCATTGTCCAGCCATCTGCGGTATCTACTTTCCAAGGTCTCACTGATACCTAGTTCAGATTTCACCAACTGGATACGGTTAGCTGTTTCAGTTCTCAGTTCATTAGGCTCCATTATTTTCAAATTGCTTTTTCTGACATCGTCAGATGCAACACGATGCAGCTCGGCCAATGATTTGGCCAGAGACCGCACATAAGCTACACTATTGGGATCTATATTCCAGGAAATCTCATGTGTCACGGCATCGAATGTCAGGGCAGGTGCATCCTCCAGTAGCGGGTATGCAATCAGACGCTCCGATACAATCTTCCAATCAGGAACATGGACGGAGAGGTTTCTTTTGGCCAGATCCAATATCCTGCTTTCATTTTGGATCTGTTCGATCATATCCTTCCTTCGAGGAATTCGGAGCACCCAGTTCTGACCGTCGACTTCCTTTACAAAAGCAACTCTAAAGTCGATGCCCATCTCGTTGATGCTAATGTCGTCCGAGATTTTCAGCCCGTGTTCTAGGGCTAATATTTGAATATCTTTGATTGTCATTTCTATACTGTTTTGTAGTTATTAAGTGAGTATCAGTTTCCCAACAGGAATTCAGAAAGACATATATCGGGATAGCACTTTATCCACCTTACTTTCATATGGATCCCATTTTTCCATTTGGGGACAATAATCTGATACACGAATTGAAAGACAGTAGAACTACTGTCATATTGAAGCCATCCAGGTGGCGGTTAGATTAGGAAAACCAAGGTTTTGCCATCATAGCTATATTATTGGAGTATAACATACTCGTAAAGATAGCAAATTATTGTTCATTCATCCAAGAGTTACCCTTCTCTATAACATAGATATAGGATTTCAAACTGTCGATAGTATACTATCAATTTTTAACTAACTTGTCATTATGGCGCTACTTCTTTAGTTACAGTATTTTACCATTTTATTTCGCAGGTTTCTGAGGAATATGAATTGTTTTTCCAAGAATTGTTGCTTACTTTGGCCTGTCTTCTAGGGACAGAAGCCTTAAATTTTGATAACACTATATTTTTAACGAACGATTTATAAAGCAAATGCACAGCCCTTCTCTTTTGATTGATGGATTGCATAAGAATAAGGAACAAAGCCTTATTGCTGTTTATCGTTTGTATAACAGGAAGCTGCTGTTATTTGCTATGCGGTATGTTAAGGTTAGAGAGGCAGCGGAAGAAATCGTTGCCGATTCATTTATCAAAATGTGGAATAATAGGCATTTGTTCTCGGATGAAGAAAAGCTAAAGGCCTTTCTCTATATCTGCACCAAGAATGCCTGTCTCAATTACCTTAGAAAACCTGTTCTTGAAGACCCCTTAGAGTCTATCTTAAATACCGAGTTTGATTTAGCACAAGACGTAGATGTCTATACAAAAATGGTTCATGCCGAACTGATGGCCGCCATCTATAAAGAGGTAGAAAAGCTCTCCGAGCGCCAGCGCAAAGTCTTTCACATGAGTTTCTTAGAAGGGTTGACTGTAGAGGAGATAAGTCAACGATTGGGGGTGAGTACAGATGTCGTGTACGCTAATCGCTCACGTGCACTAGCGATTCTGCGTACTCATTTCAAATTGCACAATTCCGCTTTGCTCAGTGCTTTATTGTATAGCTTTTTTTCTTAAAATATCATTCTGACTAACAGTTGTTTAGGTTGTATGTTGTGAAAATTATACTTTTTCTCGTCAGATTTCTATCTGTATCGTGTTTCTATTAATGTAATGCGATTATAAAACTATGAACCATCTTATTCCGCTATTAAAAGACTATATCAATGGATTATTGTCCCCAGAGGACAATGAGGAACTGCGTCTCCTATTCACTAAATATCCAGATTTGAAAAAAATAACCGATGAGCTTAAAAGTGAAGAAGGAATTCGTGAATTATTGTTAGAGTATGAATACTTATTCGATGCAGATTTTGTCAAACGTGAAGAGGATAATCTGAATTACATATTGACACACACCAGAGCAGGAGATATTAAACAGCGTAGGCCTTGGTTCAGATATGCTATAGTGGCTTCTATCATTTTTTGTTTTGGAATAGGGGGGTATATCCTTTATCCGTTTGTCAGTGATTCTAGTAGCAGTACAGAACAGTTTAGTAGCACCATCCCAGCAGGCAATAATAAAGCAATTTTGACTTTAGCAAATGGAGAGGAGATTCTTCTTAGTTCAGAACATCAAGGTATCGTTATTGATAATGAGGTTCGTTACGATGGAGGACACACTGTTGTAGATCAAGATCTAGTGGCTCGCACCCAGTTGCTGTTGAGAACTCCGAGAGGAGGACAGTACCATGTAACATTGTCTGATGGAACCAAAGTATGGCTCAATGCCGAGTCAAAACTTGTTTACCCAGTCACCTTCGTTGGCGATCGACGTGAGGTCTATCTAGAGGGCGAAGGCTATTTTGAAGTCGCATCTGACAAGAAAAAGCCCTTTATTGTAAAGACCGAAAAAGAACAAGTAGAGGTGCTGGGCACCCATTTTAATATCAATTCTTACACAGACGAACGGATCTCCCGGGTTGGATTACTCGAGGGAAGTGTTAAAGTTTCTCCAGCGAGAGGCCAAGGATCTGAAATATTACGGCCAGGGCAACAGTCACTGGTTTCCACCACAGGAATATCTGTGGAGACAGTCGATATGGATGAATGTTTAGCTTGGAAGAATGGCGAGTTTATGTTTAATAACGAGAGTTTAGAGAGCATAGCACGACGTTTGGAACGTTGGTATGATATCGACATTGAACTTAGCCCCCGTATAAAGAATATTGTTATTTGGGGAGCTGTATCCCGTTATGAAGATTTTGATACAGTGATGGAGGTTATCAAAAGAATCGATAAACGCATCACATACAGCATGCAAGGAAGGAGGACTGTGGTTATGAAGTAAGTGCATAGCTAGAACTTACGATCGATTTCAAAAAGCCGGGAAAGTTTGCACCTTCCCCGACTGGCGGTTGTAGTTCTTAGAAAAATAGAGTCGTATTTTATTTAACTAACTAAAACCAATCAAAGGTAATGAAAAATTACATCGTATCATTGGGGTATACACACGTACGCCCACTTTTTAAATACCTGATTGTTATGAAAATGGTTCTTGTTCTCCTTCTGGCCTTACTCGTGCAAGCAAGAGCGGATGTATCCGCACAGACGCTTACTATCAAAGGCAAGAATATGTCCCTATTACAGGTCTTTCGCGAGATTAAAAAGCAGACCGGTTATACCGTGATCTGTAATGCGGAGATAATTTCGGGAGCAGAGCCGATTGATGTGTCATTAAAAGACAAGCCTTTACGAGAAGGTTTATCCCTTCTTTTACCATCGCAAGATCTTTCATACGAGATATTGAAAAAGTCCATCATTATACAGCGGATTGAAAAACCGATAACAGTTGTCGATCCAACATCCAATAACCGGGGTGATCAGGAACGTACTGTCTCTGGGCAAGTCAAGACCTTTTCCGGTCAAGTGCTTGCTGGAGCTAGTGTCGCTGTCAAAAAGAGAGCTATAGAGGTAAAAACCGATAGTGAAGGAAGATTTACAGTTTCCGTAAAAGCAGGGGATAAGCTTTCTGTTAGCTATCTCGGTTACAAAACCAAAGAAGTAGAGTTACCATTGTCTGGGTTACTGTCTATTCAGCTTGAAGAACTTCAGTCTGATATCGAGGAGGTTATAGTCTCAGTCGGTTATGGGCAACAGGCCAAAACCCATCTCACAGGTTCGGTAGCCCAGGTTTCGTCCAAAGAGATATTAAAAGTGCCCATGTTCAACGTCAGCCAGGCTCTAGTCGGAAAGCTGCCAGGCGTCGTATTTCAGCAACAGAGTGGACAGCCAGGAGCCGATGGAGCTTCTATGTTGGTTAGAGGGTATGGCACTTATAATAACTCCAGCCCACTCGTTTTAGTGGATGGAATCGAACGTTCGTTTCAAAACGTCGACCCCAACGATGTGGAGACTGTGTCCGTATTAAAAGATGCAGCGGCAGCAGCGGTCTATGGGGTCAAAGGTGCACATGGCGTGATTTTAGTAACAACCAAAAGAGGAAAAAACGGGGTCAAACCGACCTTCAGTTATAACGGCTCCGTCACTGCTTCTCAAAACACGCAACTTCCTGATTTTTTGAACGGAACAGAATATGCGCGATGGCATAATAAAGCCAACGAAATGGATGGAAATAAGCCGTGGTTTAGCGAGGAGCAAATTGCCCTGATGAGTAATGGAGATCCTTCCGATGGACTAGAGAACACCAATTGGCAAAAGGAATTTCTAGGACATGCTGCGGCTTCTACACAACATAACATTTCGCTCCATGGCGGCAATGAGAATATTCGATATTTCAGTAGTATAGGCGGTATGTTGCAAGAAGGCGTAGTCAAGGATATGCGGTTCGAGCGGTATAATGTAAGGACCAATATCGATATGAATCCTAATGCCAGCTGGTTGTTGTCCCTTTCCCTAGCGGGACGCTTGGAAGATTCCTATGCCCCTGGATCTATATCTTACGGAAAGCAGGCTCTGTTCAATCCTATTTCACAGGCTCTATATATGTATCCATTTCTACCATTCGAATACAAAGGCCTTCCTACAGGATCCTCCTATATGACGCTGAATCCCTTTGCTGCAGCGGAATTAAGCGGTTTTCAGGAAGGTAAAAATGCACTTTTTGAGACATCAGGACAATTATCCTATTCTCCAAAATATATCGATGGATTGACTGTGGCATTCTTCGGAAGCTTTGATAGAAAATACGCAAATTCCAAAAGCTTTTCGACCCCATACTATCTCAATACGTTCATTTCTGAAACCGGAACCTATTCCAGGACACTCTCGGACGGTTTCTTGGCCGATGGCAGTTTGTTCCAGAATTCCGATAATTTCAGTCAGTTGTTAGTGCGTCCATCCGTACGCTACAAAATGGAGATAGGGAAGCATGATATGGAAGGATTATTGCTTTTTGAATGGCAACGTGGCAATTCCAATACTCTTTTTGCTTCCCGATGGGGATTTCCACTTCGGGACCTTCCAGAGCTGTCTCTTGGGCAGGTATTTCCTCCTACACCCAATGCTGGTATGTCAGATCAATCCGTTAGAGCAGGTTATGTAGGTCGTTTCAATTACGCGTACGATTCTCGGTATCTGGTAGAAGTAGCTTTCCGAAGAGACGGATCTTATAAATTTCCAGCTCATTCCCGTTGGGGATTTTTTCCCTCTGTATCTATGGGATGGATATTGTCTAATGAGCAATTTTGGAAAGATAACATAGGAGAAGAACATTCCTTCAAACTCAGAGGCTCCGCCGGACTGTTAGGGCAAGACAATGTCAATCCCTTCTTATATCGACAGTACTTCAATCTATCATCATCTCCGGTTATTGCACTAGGCGATCAGCTTACGCAAAAGTTTGGATTAAATTCCAGCAGTTCTTATCCAAGTGTTGATCTAACCTGGGAAAAGACAAGAACCTACAATATCGGCGTCGAGACAGGCCTTTGGAGCAATAAGCTCAGCGTAGAGTTTGATGCTTTCTACAAATACACCTATGATATCCTACAGAATATTGGAAATGTTTATCCATCCTCCCTTGGCGGTAACTTCCCGACCATCGAAAACAGTGGCGCCGTAGATGCTAGGGGCATGGAGTTACAGCTAAGATACCGTAATCACGTGGGATCTTTACAGTACAATATCAGTGGCAATATGAGTTATGCCAAGAATAGAATTCTCTCTATAGTGGAGACCGAGAATATACACCCATGGCAGAGCTTATTGGGTAAGTCCATAGGGCAGCGTCTGGTGTATATTGCGACTGGTCTATATCAGAGCGAGGAGCAATTGCAGAATACGCCAGCACCTCCCGGAGGAGGTTATAAGCGTCTTGGCGACATCATATACAAAGACCTCAACGGAGATGGCAAGCTCACCAGGCAGGACGATATGGCTGTCGGCACACGTCCCGATCTGCCAGAGTTGATGTATGCTTTCAATGTCGATCTGCAGTACAAGGGATTTGATTTTTCCATGATGTGGCAAGGAAGCGCACTGAATGATATACTGCTCAGTGGCATGTATGACCATGGTATTCCGGACAATACTATTTTTACAAAGGCCTTCTATGGCAATGGATACAATAGTCCGAGGTACCTGCTTGAGGATTCATGGACACCCGAGCACACCCAAGCCAGGTACCCACGTCTTTCCTTGGTACCCAGCGGAGGTAATTCCCTAGATTCATCCTGGTGGATAGAGAATGGAGCTTTTGTCCGCTTGAAAAATGCTGCTTTAGGTTATACAGTGCCCGAGTCAACACTTAAGCGATTTAATATAAAGTCACTTCGTGTCTTTTTGGCGGGATCTAATCTACTGACATTTGCCAAGTTTAAATACCTGGATCCAGAGAGTCCCAGCGTACATAACGGGTATTACCCGCAGCAGCGTACATTTAGTTTTGGTACCAGTTTAACATTTTAATTATGAAGACTTTTAAGAATAAAACATTAGCTATGCTTTGTCTGCTCTTATGTTTGGGCAGTTGTAACAAATCATTGGATGTCACACCTCGGGACAAGTATTCAAATGAAATCGTCTGGAAAAATGTAGATAATTTAGACCTCTATATCAATAGTCTATACGGAGCGCTCTATATGTATGCGGAGATAGGAGGAGTCAGCCTTACAGATGGATATGCGGATATTATCAAGTATTCGCAGACCTATATGGATACCGAGCATAATAGGATCAATATGCGTCCCAGTTACCTCAGTCCTGCATCGACTGAAGCGCTGAGTCCTTGGGCCACAACCTATGAAAAAATAAAATCCCTCAATGAGTTCATTATTGATGCAGGTCGTTACGGTGACAAGATCGATGCCAAGCAATTACAGATCCGTATTGCAGAGGTTCGCTTTTTACGCGCCTTTCTTTACCACAAGCTTATTGTTCGTCATGGAGGTGTTGTTCTCCGTGTAGACAATGAAAAACTAGATGGACCAGCGGAGAAGAACAAGAAGCGATCTTCTGTTGACGAATCATGGACATGGGTTATTCAAGAGCTCAAAGATATAGCCGAAAAGCTTCCTGAAAGTTGGGATGCTGTCCACACTGGGCGTATTACCAAAGGTGCCGCCTACGGTATTATGGCACGGTCTGCCTTGTACGCAAAAAAATGGAATGATGCCATCTTTGGCGCACGACAGGTTGAGATCTTGGCTACGGCCAAAGGCACCTATATGCTACTGGATGATTATACCCAGGTCTTCAATCTGACACATAATAAAGAAATAATCTTGGCCTCATACTACCAAAGGCCTACTTTGACACATGATTTTGATAAGTATTTTAGTCCTACAGGCGATATGGAACGTTATGGCGGTTATGCATCTCCTACCGAAGAGCTAGTAAGTAGTTTCGACATTCAGCAAGCTGGACAATGGCAGGCTTTCGATTGGAACAATCCGTTGCATGCTAGCGATCCCTATCTCAATCGAGAACCACGCTTTTACGCTACAGTGTTATACAATGGAGCCGATTGGAAAGGACGCCAGATCGAAACCTATGTAGGCGGCAAGGATGGGTATATCGAATACTTCGATGGCAATGCACGTAATCGTACCGTTACAGGCTATTTTATCCGCAAATTCCTAGATAGTAAGCCCAAAGACTTTATCCAGGAAAAAAGTGATCAATATTGGATAGAAATGCGCTATGCGGAGATCCTCTGCATATTATCCGAAGCATATGCTCACATGGGTGACTATGGTAAGGCATACAATTACCTGAACAAAATCCGGAATAGGGTGGGGCTGCCCAATAAGCCGTTACAGAGTAGCTGGACAGCTTATTTGCAAGACTTACAAAAAGAAAAGATCTGTGAATTTGCTGTCGAGGGGCACCGCTATTGGGATCTGAGACGATGGCAGCTAGCGCAGTCTGTATTAGATGCCAAGCGTATGCATGGGGTCGAGATTACTAAAGAAGGTACAGGTTTTACCTATAGCGTTGTCGATTGCGACAAGGCGGATCATTATTTTCCTGAACGGTACTATACCGTGCCCATTCCAGAATTTGAGGTGCGCAATAATACGGCATGCGAGCAGGATCTCCTATGGCAGTAATATCTAAAACGAAATTGATATGAAAAAAATTATAAAACTTTTTCTGAGTTTTTTCATCATGTATCAGATATGTGGATGTAAAAAAGTAGACGAACGCAGCTATAGCTCAGATACCAGTATAAAGTCCATCAGTGTCCGCTTTGTTGGCACCGAACGCTATTATCAAGGCGAGATCACCGATGATCAGATTACATTCGAGGTGCCAATCTATGCCTCAGATGTAGGGGAGCTCGTCGAAAATGACCTCTCCCGAATGGAGCTTGTAGCCTCCCTCCCCGTAGGTACAGTCATCGAGTCAGGACTGGAAGGAATTAGAGATCTTACTCAGCCCGCCACCATACGCGTGGTGGCTGCAGGAGGGGACTCCAAAGAATACCAAATTACCGTCAAGAAGACAGGTATGAATTACACGGTAGGCCTATTGGAGTTTGGAGTGACTAAGCTTAATGGTACTTTAGAATACCAATCGACCCAGGTAGCACCGTATCAAGATGGAGACCGTATTATTATTGAGGTTCCCAATACAAGCAAAGAACCATTAGATCTCACCAAACTTCAGGTTCGGATCAAACTTCAACCTACATGTAGCATATCGCCAAATATCAATGGTACAATTGCGGATTTCACAGAACCGATGGTTATCCAGGTTACCGATGGTAAGGGTACACTGCGGACACATACTATTGAAATCCGTCCTACCAAGTTTAACAAAACAAAGTTCACACAGCTATGGTTTCGGAGTATCGAAGACCTGGGGTTGACGCGGACTAATATCCGGAGTTTTGCTTTGGCCGAAAACCATTTCTATATTGGTGAGTTTGAAGACTGGAGTTTAGGCAAGATTCATTCCTTCAACACTGAAAATGGACAAGCTACCGGCAAGATCGATCAGCCAACGACCTTTGCAACGCAGATTTCAGGTGATTCGAATGGTAATATGGCGATCACCACAAAAAATGAATTCGGCAAAGGCTATGAGTTCTGGCGGTTTGGCGAGACCAATAACAACTACGACAAGCTATTTACATTTGTATCCTGGGATCCGCTCAATATTGAACAGTTTGGTATCAACAAGACCACTATAACCGGAAATATCCGTAGCGGCAAAGCCTACATTTATACCACGATGCCCAACGGACAATACTATTCCTGGGAATTGAATAATGGAGTTCCCGTGTCATCCGTACCTAAGGTCGTAAAATACGATGTCCTCAAGACCGGAGGGAGCTGGGATATCGCACTTGTCAAAAGAGCTAACACAACTGGTGATTCGGATCTCTATATATCCTGGTATAATGATGGAGCCAATGAAAACGATGGTAAAGGAAGTCGTTTCGAGATACAGGAGCCCTCAGGTGCAACGTACCAATTGAATCCCAAATCCCACGGTTACAAGATATTGGCCTACGATGTGTTTACAGTACAGAGTGATACTTTCGTGGCGATGTTGACACAGGGTAAACAGGCTACTTCAGAAGCACGCTTGGTTGTTTTCGAGATTACTGACAAGAGCAAACTTAGTTTGATGCCAGGACAGACCGGTTATGAAGATCTTAAAGTTTTCGAATCAGGGCCTCTGGGTATCAGTACAGATTTTACCTCTGGCGATTTACATGCCAAGGTCAAAGGATTTCAGGTGGATATCTTCGTTGGGTTGAGCGCCATTTCCAATCAATCCGCTTCCAATGCTGGAATCCGTAAATACCGAATGGATTATCTAGTCGAGTAGTAGTGTATTAAGATAAAATTTTGAAACAATGAATAAGATAAATATATACCTCATCATATGTCTATTGGTGAACACAAGTATGATATCCTGTGCAAGGGATTATATGTATTCCGATTATACAGGACAGGAGACCGAAGAAGAACCGGTAAATCCCGTAGAGCCTAACGAAGGAAAGAAGTCCAGTATCCGAGATCTGGTATTGATTTATGGGGCTGGTAAAGCGGCTGTCGATAAATGGACCGATGACAAGTTTGTCCCCTATGTCTCTTATCAGAACGGGCCGACAGCCGAATGGATGTTTGACGGTTTTCTCTTTTTAGAGCTCAATGATGGCGACGGACATGCTTACACTACAGGGCATGCGCCCAACCCAGGGTTGAAAGTACATTGGGAGGCTTTGATTCAGAATTACTTCAAAGAAGGACAATCTATTCCAGCACTGGATCAGCGTTTGGATAAAACCACAAAAGAAATTGGTCCGCCAAATCAAAAGAGAAAAGTCGTCATCGGTATCCCCGAGCCTATGCGCGGTGCCGTACAGTGGGGAGAAGTGGACGGTAAGATGCTCGATTTTTCCAAAGATGAGGACCGTGTAGCGGGCTGTACGTGGTTTATCGATCAAGCCCGTACTGCTTTCACCAATGCAGCGTTTAAAAATCTAGAGTTAGAGGGCTTTTACTGGATTGCCGAGGAGGTAGATCATACAGGAGAGATGATTTCGTTTGTCGGAGATTACCTCAAAAAGAAAGACATGACCTTTGTATGGATTCCCTGGTGGAAGTCGCCAGGTTACGACAACGCTCAGAAGTATGGTTTTAGCGAAGTCTATTTACAGCCCAACTACTTCTTCTATGAGGTGCCGTTCTCACGTCTACAGGAGGCCACTGTCGAAGCCAATAAGCACAATATCGATCTTGAAGTCGAATTCGATGAGTCCGTATTGGGAGGCAATGGTGGCAAACTGAATGATTATCTGGACGTTTTTGAAGAAAATCTTGTATACGACACCAAGAAACTAGCTTATTATCAATCTGTAAATACTATTTTAAAGCTCTACCAATCCATAAATCCAGCAGATCAAGAGCTGTACAAGAGATTGAGTGAGATTATTACCAAAAGGCAAAAAGTACAGAATCCACCTTATATAAAACATTGATGTTGTTAGTCCTGCAGTAGTACTGCTGCAGGATCTTTTCTGAATTATTAACAATTTAATCTGTAGAGATATGATTTTATACAGAACAGTATTCCTTTGGTCTAAAAGGATGATGTGGTACATTCTTCTGATGGTGCTTTTTGCCTGTCAAAAGCAACCTTACAATACTGATTTTAGCATTGACGGATTGAAACCAATGGATACACATCTTGTCTCCACTGCTGCATCTTATCATAATAATCACGTACGTGATATGGTACTTATTTATGGTGGTGGTACCAATAAGGGGCAGGTTTGGGATTATTACGCGTTTCATCCTTACGTGGTTTATAAAAACGAACAACACGTATATGAATGGATGTTTGATGGGTTTTTATTTTTAGAACTCAGCGATGATCTAGGTTTTTCTTTCACTGTAGGCCACGGAGATCCTGCTAAACCGGCACAAAAAGCCAATTGGGCGACATTGATCGATAAATATTTTGAGCAGGGGCGTTCCTTGCATGAGTTGGACCAGGCTATTGACGACGCCACCTGGAGTGCAGGACAGCCACCTTCTAAGAGACGGATTGTCATCGGTATTCCGGAGCCCTTGACAGCTGTCGCCAACAATTGGGGAATGGCTGAAGGAATTTGGCTTAATTTTCAAACACCCGGGCATAAGACCAAAGCCTGTAAATGGTTCGTTGATGAGGTGAGCGCACGCTTCAATGCGGCTAATTTCCGACACCTCACCCTAGACGGCTTTTATTGGATAGGAGAGGCGATAGAGGACAATGGAACCACCATTGCAGATATGGGCAGCTACCTGAGCGGATTGAATCTTAGTTTCAATTGGATTCCCTGGTGGCAGTCACCCGGCTACACCAACCCAACAGCCTTAGGGTTTTCGGACAGTTATTTACAGCCTAATTATTTCTTCTATAGTACGGTGCCCTTTAGTAGATTACAGGCAGCCTGCAATGCAGCTATCACCTATGGACTGGGCTTAGAGATGGAATTCGACGACAACATTCTTTACTTTGATCCCTATAGAACCAAGTTTAACGAATATCTTGACGTATTCGGCCAGAATAATATTTTCGATACCAAAAAAATAGCCTACTATCAGTCCGAGAGTACTATTCTAAAGTTATTTACCTCCACTGTTCCTGTACACAAGACAATGTACAAGCGATTATGCGAAACGGTCGTACGACGGCAGAAACTCGGCTTGCCAACTCTTTAATCCCATTAGAAGATATGAAGTGTTTTTATTTGATAAGACAGATTTTAGGTTCCCTTTCCTGCGCCATGGCACTCTGTATAGTCTACATTGTGCCAGGCATGGCGCAGCCTCAGGCAGCACGATCTTATACCTCTGAGAAGGTATTGCTAAGCGGAGGAGATCTCCATATCGAAATAGATCGGCATACGGGTATACTCCGGGCTTTACGCCACAAGACTGCTGGCACAATAATCCGTGACGAAGTATCCCGTATCAATCATCTTTGGACACTATCGATGATAGATCAGGGGCAGTCTGTTATTGTGGGGCCTCAGGATTTTGTCGATTTTGAAATCATGTGTGCTGCTCCCAACGAGGCTCAGTTGATTTGGCGCTCCTATAAGGGCGAGTCAGCATCGGCATTTACCATTGCCGTCCACATCCGTATAGATTCGCTCACATCACTGTCATATTGGAATATAGCAGTAGCGGGTATGAGCGATATGATTTTAAGTCGGGTTTCCTTTCCACAGGTTAGTGGACTTGATGAGCTTGCTGATGGTACACTGGCGGTACCCCATTGGATGGGCGAGTTGATGAGACAGCCACGACAGGCACTTCAGTCCTCTGGGGGACACAGTTTTAGCTGGACATATCCAGGTCTGCTATCCATGCAGTTTATAACACTCTACGACAAAGAAGGGCTCTATTTGGCCTGTACCGATACAGCGATGTACGCCAAGCAGTTTGCGGCACGTTTCGATCAGGATAGGGGTATGGTACTCGATATCGAACATATTCCGTCACTTTCTCCAAGTGCCACATACAAAATACCTTATTCCGTTGTTATTGGTGGTTACCAGGGAGATTGGATGACCGCGGCTGCCCTCTACAAAAGTTGGGCGGTGCAACAAGACTGGGCACAGCAGAGCCGTCTCAAAAACAGACTTATTCCCGATTGGGTATTAACTACAGGCCTGTGGATATGGAATAGGGGCCGTTCGGAAGAAGTGTTACAACCGCTATACGCTTTACGCCAACAGTTTGACGAGCCTATTAGTGTGCTTTGGCATTGGTGGCATCAGGGCTCCTATGACGACAGCTTTCCGGAATACCTACCGCCCCGGGAAGGCACCGATAGCTTTCGGGAGCATATCACTTTAGCCAAGAAACACGGCATTCATGCATTAGTCTATATGAACGCTTTACAATGGGGCGATCAGACCGCTAGTTGGAAAAAACAAGAGGCAGCACGTTACGCGATCAAAAGTCCTTCCGGTCAGCTACATACCCATGTGTACAATGTGTTTACCAATAGATCATTGACCAATATGTGTGTAGGCACCCCCTTCTGGCGAGATTGGTACGCCGACCTGGCAGACACTTTACTCCGCGATTTTGGACTTGGCGGTATTTATATGGATCAAGCCTGTATACAGCGCGAGTGCTACGATCCGACACATGGGCATCCCATCGGTGGAGGCAATTTTTGGGCCCATGCTTCCCGGCAGATGGCTCGCGAAGTTCGTGAACGAGGCTCTATCGCTACTGCGCTTTCCGGCGAAGGCTCCTGTGAAGCTTGGCTGCCATCTCTGGATCTGTTTCTTTCCCTGCAGGTGAGCCGCGAGCGCTATGCTGGAGATGACGGGTGGGAGCCTATTCCACTCTTTCAGTCTGTGTATCATGAATATGCATTGAGTTATGGTAGTTATTCCTCCCTGATGAGCCCACCTTACGATGAGAAATGGCCTCAGGCTAATCGGCCTGATACCCAAGGACTGTTGGACAGTGTCTATAGCCAACAGTTTATGATAGAACAAGGACGTTCATTTATATGGGGGATGCAACCTATGTTGGCTAATTTTACAGTCGATCAATTGCTACAACGTCCCCAGGAGATTAACTATTTATTAAGACTGGCCAGACTGCGTAAGCAGTACCCACAATATCTCTTGTATGGTGCTTTTTGTCGTCCACCAGTGATTCTACCTGCTCCATTGATGCAGCAGGTAACACTGTCCAAATTATCTATTTATGCCGGGCAGAACGAACATGTACGTACTTTTCAAAAAGATATGCCCACCGTTTTGATAGGAGCCTGGCAATCTGCAGACGGTCAGTTGGGATTACCAATAGTCCACTTGGGCAGCGTCAAAACACAGATACGACTGGATTTTAAGGCACAGGACTATGACCTTGCCGATCGAGGTAATCTTTATAGAAGTATCGAGAATAAGAAACAGTTTATCGGAACCTATCAGAACGGAAAGATCTATACCGTCCTCGAGTTAGAGCCAAGAGAAGCCTTGGTTCTGGAAATAGAACCCATTAATTAACAAGTACCCTACATAGTATATCATGGAAAATTCAAGAAGAACCTTTATTAAAAATGCAGCCTTAATGACAGGCTTTACCATTGTATCCAATACCGTATTAGGCAAGAAGTTTGGCCATACTGCTCCCAGTGATAAGTTAAATATTGCAGGTATTGGTGTTGGCGGTATGGGGAGACGCAATCTGGCCAATATGAATACCGAGAATATTGTCGCATTGTGTGACGTGGATTGGAAATACGCAGGTAAGACCTTTGCCGATTATCCCAAAGCCAAGACCTTCAAAGACTGGCGGACGATGTTTGATCAGATGGGAAGCAGTATCGATGCCATCATGGTAGCTACCCCTGATCATACCCATGCAGGTGTCACTGCACATGCCATCACCCTCGGTAAGCATTGTTATACACAAAAGCCGATGACCCATTCCGTATATGAGTCCAGGCTGTTGACTGCATTGGCTCAGCAATATGGTGTTGCTACACAGATGGGTAATCAGGGAAATTCCTTTGATGCCTGTAGAGAGGTTGCCGAGTGGATACAATCCGATACCATTGGCGAGGTCTACGAGGTACATTGCTGGACCAATAGACCGATCTGGCCACAGGGGTTGATGAAGCCCAAACAGGAGATGACGGTTCCTTCCGAGTTGGATTGGAATCTGTTTTTAGGCCCAGCAGCCAGGCGTCCGTACAATCAAGCTTATACGCCATGGAATTGGCGGGGTTGGTGGGATTTCGGAACCGGAGCACTGGGAGATATGGCCTGTCATATTATGGATCCTATCTATTGGGCACTCGATCTTAAGTACCCGATCAAGGTCAATGGTAGTTCTACATTGAGCAACCTTTATTCGCCACCGCATGCCGAGATCGTAAAATATACCTTTCCTGCCCGTGGGCGAATCAGACAGGTCAATATGCCTGAGGTTACCGTGCATTGGTATGATGGCGGTTTGTTGCCCGACCGACCTACGGAGCTAGCCCCAGGGATGATGATGGGCGATGAGAACGGTGGCATCATTTTCGTGGGCAAGAAAGGTAAGATTATGACAGGCTGCTATGGGATGAACCCCACTTTACTACCAGTTTCAAGAATGGACAATTTCAATAAACCGAAAGCATGGATCCCTAGGGTACCTGGGGGCAATGGTAATATCTGGACCTCCAATGCCCACGAGCAAGATTGGATCCGCGCTTCCAAGGAATCCAAAGCAAACCGTAAGGAGGCAAGTTCCAACTTCGCGTTTGCGGGTCCTTTGAACGAAACCGTCGTTATGGGCGTTCTTGCTGTCCGGTTACAGGGACTTCATCGCGACTTGCTTTGGGACGGAGCAAAGATGAAATTCACCAATATTCAACCTTCTGATCAGCTCGATATCGTGTCTGTCGATGAGTTTAGCGTGATCGATGGAGATCCTAAGTTTGATCGACAATTTACCAAAGTTAATGCGTTGGAAGCAGCCAATGAGTGGATCAAACACACCTATCATAATGGTTTCAGTCTACCTCCAATGCCAAAAATATAAATGATGAAGACAATGGATAATAATTTGAAGCAAACTCCTGCTGGACGTCGTGCATTCTTACAGAAAATGGGCTTACTGACCGGAGGGTTGGTATTGACACAGTCCTTTAGTACGGCCGGTGAGCAGCAGCCTATCAAGAAGATTGGTATCATCGGTTTAGATACCTCACATAGTGAGATGTTTACCAAGGATATTAACCAGGGAACGCTCAAGGATAGGGGATACCGCGTTGTCGCCGCTTATCCCCATGGTAGTAAAGACATTCCCTCGGCCTTAGAAATGAAGCCGCGTATTATACAGGCCATGCGTGATATGAGAGTAGAAATTGTCGATTCTATAGAAAGTCTATTGAGCAAAGTCGACTACATCCTTCTAGAGTCTAACGATGGTCGGGTGCATCTCGAGCAGGCCGAACAGGTCATCAAGGCTGGCAAACCGCTGTTTGTAGATAAGCCTATGGGCGAGAATCTCGCTAAGGTCAAAGCTATATTTGATTTGGCTGAACGCAAACAGGTACCTATCTTTTCCTCTTCCTCGTTGCGGTACGACCAGTTGGTGCGTGAAGTTACAGGCGGCAAGATTGGCAAGGTACTCGGAGCAGACGTATACACTCCTGCAGAGATCGAACCACATCACATCGATCAGGCTTGGTATATGATCCACGGTGTAGAGATGCTGTTTACCGTAATGGGGACAGGCTGTAAGGAAGTGTATCGCGTATATCACCCCGATTTTGAGCAGGTAATCGGTATCTGGAGTGATGGTCGCACTGGCACAGTCCGTGGGATACGCCGTGGAGCTTCCAATATTGCTGGCGTTGCCTTTGGCGAGATCGGTATATCTCCATTAGGCCCTTTTGTGGGATATGGTCCTTTGGTAGCCGAGATACTGACCTTCTTTGATACCGGTCTCCCTCCTGTATCAGCAAGCGAGACCATCGAGATATTTCAGTTTATGCAGGCCGCACAGCGTAGTCGAGAGACAGGTGTCAAGATCGCCTTAAGTGATGTCTATTAATTATCCACCAATAATGAAAGATAGTTTAGATAATCGACACTTTGATGCTATAGTCATCGGTTCAGGAATTTCTGGAGGCTGGGCTGCCAAGGAGCTCTGCGAGCATGGTCTCAAAACCTTGATGTTAGAGCGAGGCAAGGATGTTAAGCACATCAAGGATTACCCAACAGCACATCATGACATCTGGCAGTTCCAACACCATAATCGGGTACCGCTGTCGATTTCCAAGGATAATCCGATCGTATCAAAATGCTATGCCTATGGAGAGGATACCATGCATTTCTTTACTAAAGACAGTGAGCAACCCTATATACAGGAGCAACCTTTTGACTGGATACGGAGCTATCAGGTGGGAGGCAAGTCGCTGACTTGGGCCAGACAAGTACAGCGTTGGTCCGATTTTGATTTTGAGGGACCGGCGCGCGATGGCTTTGCTGTAGACTGGCCCATACGGTACAAGGATATTGCACCGTGGTATAGTCATGTAGAGCGGTTTATTGGAGTTTCCGGAAAAAAAGAAGGCAATATATCCATGCCTGATGGAGAATTTCTGCCGCCCTTTGAGCTCAATAGCGTCGAGAAGATGATACAGCGCAGCATCAATACCAGCTATACCGATAGACAGGTCATCAGTGGGCGCTGTGCCCATGTCACCAAGCCGCAACCCGTTCATATAGCGCAGGGACGGACACAGTGCATGGCGCGCTCATTGTGTAATCGGGGATGTCCCTTTGGTGGCTATTTTAGTTCCAATGCTTCTACCATACCCTGGGCGACCAAGACCGGCAACCTCACTTTACGTCCTGATGCTGTGGTCGAGTCAATTCTGTATGATGATATTCAGGGCAAAGCTATAGGTGTACAGATTGTCGATAGGATTACCAAAGAGGTCCATCAGTATTATGCAAGAGTTATCTTCCTCAATGCCTCGGCGTTGGCCAGTAATCAGATCTTGTTGAATTCAAAATCCCAGCGATTCCCTAGCGGACTAGGCAATGACAATGGCCTTTTAGGCAGATATGTCGCATTTCACAACTACATGGGGCATATCTCAGCTGAGGTTGATGGCTTTGAGGATAAATATTATTATGGGCGACGACCCACGCAACCACTTATTCCCAATTTTAGAAATGTGCATCAGCAAGATACTGATTTTCTACGGGGGTATGCATCCTTTTTCTCAGCCTATAGGAATGCTGCAGATCACTCTGCCGAAGGGGTAGGAGCTGATTATAAAGATGCATTACTTATGCCGGGCAAATGGCGCGTATTTATGATGATGCAGGGAGAGACTATTCCCCACGCAAAAAATCATGTTCGCCTCAGCGATACAGCAGTCGATGGCTACGGTATTCCACAGCTTATTACATCCGTAGGTTATCAGGATAATGATTACAAAAGCTTAGAAGATTTCCTTACTCAGGGCGCCGAAATGTTGGATGTCGCTGGAGCGAAGAATATACAGCAGAATCGAATAGCCAAAAATCCGGGACTGGATATTCATGAGATGGGCGGC
Source organism: Sphingobacterium paucimobilis HER1398 (assembly GCF_000416985.1). Taxonomy (GTDB): domain Bacteria; phylum Bacteroidota; class Bacteroidia; order Sphingobacteriales; family Sphingobacteriaceae; genus Sphingobacterium; species Sphingobacterium paucimobilis. The sequence goes on along the minus strand of NZ_ATDL01000015.1, from coordinate 158,094 downwards.
GCACGTATGGGGCATGACCCTAAGACATCAATCCTTAATAAGTGGAATCAGGTACATAGCTGCCCCAATGTCTTCGTGACCGATGGTGCCTGTATGACCTCTACCGGAACCCAGAACCCATCGCTGACCTTCATGGCACTGACAGCACGTGCCGTAGATCACGCAGTTAGTGAGATGAAAAAGAACAATATTTAAAGCATCAGCAATTGATTTGATGAGCCAACAAAAATCCCTGGAGCGGGGAGCTTCAGGGATTTTTAACTAACCAATTATTAACCTAAATTATGAATACTGATATAACAGCAATTCCCATGCCGATAGTATGCACATTCATTCCCTTAACAAAAAGGTTACATTCAGAATGTTACGACTTCGATACGATTTTCCGAATCTTTATTTTCTTCTCGGTATCCACCTTCGACATAGTTTCAGGAGATAAGGATCTTAGAAAGCGAAGGTCTCTATCTATAAAGTCTTCCCAACTATTAAATTTATCCTTTTTCAATCCCACACGTGGCCCCCATGCATCTACGAATGAGATGTTACCGAGATTTACAGGTCTGAATCCAATCGTAGTACCATTCTCTATGTCGATTTGATGTACCAGTTCGTCCGCTAGGTTGATGGGGCCATTGATATATTTTTCTATGGATGCCTCGTTGGGATTTTCAATAGAAGATAGCTTTATTGCTCCTCTTAATAGGATACCAGCGTATGTAGTATCATCGCCAAAGGTGATATCTACTCCCGATGCATGCAAGAAGAACTTACCTCTGGTTTGATGTCTAGGATGTTCATAGGTGTAACCGTCATGATGGACACCATTTTCGGGTGTCATGATATAAAATTCAAATTCCGTAATGACATAATTAGAATTACCTATGACGATAGCGTGATTCATTAAGTGATTGGAAATCTCTACAATGCCTTTTTGTACGTTAGCAGTTGAGCTAAAATCTATGATGATATTTTTCATTATTTCTAATTTAGTTGAAATAATGGATGATTCTATAAGTTTATGTTTTTTGAACAGAATTATAGAAGTATCTGATTAGGATGTGCCATACACAGCTTTCAATAGATAGCATTTCAATAAATTTAATGCCTTATATAACTAAAAACTATAATAGAGCTCATGCTGTTAGTTAAGTCTTCATACTCACGTACTGGCATATCGACCAAGTTGAAAACTTTTACATCCACTTTCACCAATCTTAGGCTATCTTTAGACTTCCAAAAGGAAGTATAAAGATGACCGAAGATAGAGAGATAATATACCTTGATTACGCGGCGACCACGCCTACGGATCCGCGGGTTGTAGAGGCTATGCTACCTTATTTTACGCAACGATTTGGCAATGCCGCTAGTCGTACACACTTCTACGGCCAAGAGGCCTCTGATGCCGTGAAAACGGCAAGGCAGCAGATCGCCGATCTTATTCATGCCGAGAAGAGTGAAGATATCATCTTCACCTCAGGAGCAACCGAAGCCATCAACCTTGCTATAATAGGTTCCTTTGAAGCCAGTGGCCGTAAGGACTTTCATATGATTACCGCGCTGACAGAGCATAAAGCAGTTCTGGATACCTGCGCCTACATCGAATCCCAGGGAGCAGAGGTTACCTATTTAGGCGTTGATAGCAATGGATTAATCAATCTGGAGGAGTTGACACAGAGCTTTAGACCCAATACAAAGCTCGTCTCCATCATGTACGCCAATAATGAAACAGGAGTTATACAGCCTATCGAAAAGATTGCAGCGTTGACACACATTCATCATGCTATGTTTTTCACAGATGCCACACAGGCTCTAGGCAAGACAGAAATTGATGTCCGTAAAATGGCTATAGATCTTTTAGCTTGCTCGGCACATAAGCTGTATGGGCCCAATGGTATTGGAGCCTTGTACATTGACCGATCTTATATCAGTAAGAGTCAACTTATGGCACACATGCATGGTGGTGGTCACGAGGGCGGTTTCCGCTCAGGGACATTGAACACCCCAGGTATCGTTGGTTTTGGTCAAGCATGCGCATTAGCGAAGAAAGAAATGGGAGAGGAGGCAGCCAGAATTTCCAAGATAGCCCAACGTATTGTCGAAGGGGTAAGCAAGATCTCCGACTTCACACTCAATACAGATACAGTGGACAAGCTTCCCAACATTATCAGTTTCCGTTTTGGAGATATCGATGCAGAGGCGATTATCATACAATCCAAGAACAGCATAGCACTCTCCAATGGATCCGCTTGTACCTCCAAGGAAATAAAACCCTCACACGTACTTATGGCGATGAAGAATGACCCCAATATAGCTTACGCTACATTACGTCTCAGTATCGGTAGATTTACCGATGAGGCAGAAGTAGACGAAATTATAAGTGCTTTTGAAAAGGCACTGGAGGAATTACAGGCCTATCAATAAAGACATTTAGCAGAGGTTCTATACCACTATTGATGCCTAGTTGGGATTTTCAATAGAAGATAGCTTTATAGCTCCTCTCAATAAGACACTAGCGTATGTGGTATCATCACCAAAGATGCTCGATCTAGTTTCCTGCTAGATATCCTTTGTGGTGATAGATGTATTGCTTGTTTCGTATGCTCAGTAAGCACCTTTCCCTGCTATACAATGCCTTACACCACCTCGAGGATTCTCCATATCACCAGCATAGCGAGGTATAAGGTGACAGTGGAAGTGAAACACCGTTTGACCAGCCATTTCGCCACAGTTCATGCCGATGTTATAGCCATCTGGCGTAAACTCTGTTTCAATAAGTGATTTAGCCAGCATGATAGCATTGTCCAGATCAGTCTTTTCGTCAACGGTAAGCTCAAAATAATCCCTACGAAGTGATTTTGATATTATTAGCGTATGTCCAGGACTTACAGGAAAGCCGTCTCTTATCAGGAAAAAATATCCAGTCTCACCAATGTGCCTGTTTTTACCGATCTCAAAAAAGCTATTAATCCCCATATCCCAAACTATTTATACAAAAACTCAAATCCATTATTCGACGCAATAGTCACCAGAGGATTGATAACATCATAGAATTTATCACGTGACAGTCCAGTACTCAGATCAGTGCCAATATAGAAATAATCTTCCAACAATCTTTCATTAGGCTTATCACGCATATAGGTACGTATTGCTGTGTCCTGCATAGCATAGAACGGCTCAAAATAGTGTTCTAAAGTAGGAAGCTTATTGCTTTTGCTCACATTAAAGCTGCCGTCTGCCGGTATCAGATTCCATATCTGATCGTGCGATACAAAGCTGTAAGGTACAAAGTGCTCTACATGATATTGACCTTTATATAGTTCCTTGCCTGTATAGATACAACTTAGAGGGCCATTGACATCTATTACATAATCCCAAAATTTACGTTGTTTGATCAATGAATTACGGCTAGCCGGCTTTATCAATTTGTTTGGTATGTCAGGTACATTGGGATTACGCACTTGCAAAAAAAGCGACAGATTCCAGTATACATAGTCTCTTATGATACGTATGTGCTTAGTCAAGTACACAAACCATTTATCAGAAATGATTATCCTATCCTTGTACAGCCTATATATAGGTTGATTAACCTCATCCTGCGATAGTTCATATATTTTCCCTCTACTGTTTATTCCCGTATACCATGGACTCAGAAACCAATGGGGGACCTGGTTGTCAAAATGGAATAACAGCTTGCGCGTTTTTGGGTTGTCCGAGTTTTCCAGTCGCATCTTTATCCTCGAGCGGTCTTCATCAATATTGAGGCCTTCGATATCCTTCAGTTGGCGTACAGTATGCTGTATCATATCCTGTTGACCAAATGAAACCTGAAAATAATTAACAGTATACCAAGCATTGGACAGCATTGATGCGAATAGCTGCTCTTTCTTTATCTCCTTTTGTCCACTTTGTATAGCATCAGTTATAGCCAGTAGCCAATAGAATTTATAGGTCGCAGAGGTGCTGTTAAAACACGCTGCTAAATGTTGTGTTGGCAGTTCTTGGTCTGATGGAAATATATTCATAATGACTAAAGATATTGTGAAATGTTAAACTTAGAAGAGTCTCAGTAGATATTTTTGAATTGCTAATACATATCATTTTCCCGAATAATTAGTAACTCTCCATGAGGATCAATAATCTTAAATTATAACAAGGGTAAAATGATGTGTTTATAGTTAATTTGTTGATTTGAAAGCTTCTATAAGTATGTGTCTTATTTTGAGGTCTAAAAATGGGAGCACTATCTTTTCAAAATTTTCTGCCGAAGCTACAATATATTTACTAAGATATGTATGATTCCTATTTTCTTGAAGACTACGTTCATGTAATAAGTCTATATGTTCGCTGATACGATCTGCTAATTGACCATCATTAATGTTCCCATTTTCTAGTTTAAGAAAAAGAGCATTTATCGCATCTTTAAAATCATTAATAACTCGTTCTACTCGATCCAATTTTAACTCAAGACGATTTAATAAGCAAATCTGTATAGTGGCATTTCCTCTACCTTCACCATCAATTCCAATAATTCTAATTCCTTCACCATCTGGGTCTATTTCAAATTCAAAATAATCCTCCGGATGATCCACTTCAGGATGTAACAAATAAGGTCTTTCATCAACTAGCGGAGTTACACCAGCTTTGGATAATGCAAGATCTATATTTCCATCTGCCAATAACATTGGCGCTGAGACTCGATGACCTATCACCGGAAATTTATTGTGTTTTGCCCCTTCTCTATTACACGTTATGCAAGATGGTATGAGGTTTGTCCATTCATAGCAAAGCCAATAATATCCTGGATGCGAACCGTCTTCATTTACTGCTTTTTTTGGTCTATAATGTTCGATATCTGCCTTACAGATTCTTTCGCAATAGGCACATTTATTATGGTAGGCTAAAGAGAGACGATCCTCCACTCTAGACCTTTTCCCATCAGGATGATCATATGCTTCTCTATAAATAGTATCCGTAATTAAATTTTTATCAAGAGTATTTGTTATTGCTAACAATGCTTGGTATGTTTCATTTGATGCTAAACGATCTGTTTTATCTTCTTCTCTTTTTACCACAAATCTCATTGTCGTCTAGATTTAAATAAATCAATCAATTGCTGCTCTTTTTCGTCAGTAAGAAAAGATAGTATTCGTTTTTGAACAATATCATTGAGTTCTATATCTGAATAAGTTGTCTCTGTTCTTATCAGTCTTTTTTGATCATGACTTTCTGGTACAATATCGTCAAATCCAAAAATTGGTGACGTTAATATGGTATTTGGTAAAAGATCTCCCAATTCTAATAGTTCATCCAACCTTTTAATTTTGACTCCTTCAACGGAATTTCGTTCTACTCTATAGATTTGGCTGTTCTTTGGAGCTCCTAAGAAAGAAATAGGACTATGTGTAGAAGCAATAAATTGAACTTTTGGAAATGTCTTACTAAGTTGCTGGACAATTTGTTTCTGCAATTTTGGGTGTAGGTGTATGTCGATTTCATCAATCAAAACAATTCCAGTGAACTCAGAAGGATCATTTATATCTGGCTGTTGATTGTATAATCTTATTAGAATATCGCCTATCATAGCAATCATACTTTTCAGTCCAGATGCTAATTTATTGAATGTTACTTTAGTAAATTCAGCACCGTCGTGGTCTTTTTCAATATATGTAGTTACTGCTTTATCTTCGATTTGATCATCAAATTTAATATCATATAGATTTGGCAATATGTCCGTAAGAATCTCAGTTATATAATTTTTTCGTTTACTAAATTGACTATTTTGCTGACTATTCCAAACATCGAATTGATATTGTAAATCTATCAAGGCGGTCTCATCATTAAATAGTGATGATGTTAATTCTGTGGAAATAGATTTTAAGCTTTTTGAATCTAATCCATGAGTGGTTTTTAATCTGGATTGTCCATAAGCTGCAAACCCCTTAGTTAATGGAAAAGCACTTTCTTCTATGATTCGGTTATATGGGTATGTGTAACTAGTTATATTTAAAGTTGATGAAGATAGTTCTATAGTGATTTTAGCATTTTCACTTTCAGATTTACTTGCATGTATTTTTTGATTACAAATTGCTGTCGCGATGGCTCGAAGAATAGAAGTTTTCCCAGTACCGTTTTCTCCCGTGAAAAATATCCATTGAGAGGAAAAGGGGATTTCACTTATGTGGATATTCTTAATAGGACCATAGTTAAGAATTTCTATCGTACATATTTTTATCGGTTTCTGAGTGTCAACTGAAGCGTGTATAAGATTATTCTCTCTATATCTATCGATTTTTTCTTTTTGTCCTTCAAAATCTACTGCTTCTATAAAATATATACCATCATTAATTTTAGAGAAGAAGGATTTAGCATTTTCTGTTATTATATTGTCAATTATTATCTTATCGGTTTGGATGAAATTTTCTAAACTTACTAAGTAATTGTCCTGGTAGCTTTTTTGGTATCGTATCCCATTTGGCATAAGTCCTAATTCATTTACAAAAAAATTAGTTATAAACCGTCTTTTTTCATCAGAGTCGGAAGTATTAATCTCAAGGTAAGTCTTTCCAGAGTCTAAAAGAATTACAAAAATAATATTTGGTGTTTTATTTTTCCAATCCATTCCTGTCCAGAAGGAAACCGCTAAATACCATTCATTCCCATAGAACCAATACCCCTTATCTAAACGGCTTCCTCTATTACTTTTACGAAAAGTGAATCTAAACGAAGGATCAATTTGCCAATGCCTAACAAGCAAGTTATATACTTCATTTTGTACGATATTTACATTTAGCATAGTGGGTTAATCTATTTTATTATTAAATATGCTGTGGTTTTACTTGGATCGTCTTTCCTAGCTCTTCGTTCTGTAGTCCATTTATTCATTCCAAAATGTTCATTCATAAAACGGCTAACTGATTGTTGAGCAATATCGTCTCTGTCTACTATGTTATCAGGAAGTCCTTCAAGTATTTTTGATTTTAATAACATCCAATGAGCATTATTATTTCTCAATTTTTTTTGTAAATCATGGTCGACATTAATTTTTTTGAAGGCACTTTTAATAAACATTTCTAAAGTGTCTTCTTGTGGTTGATCCGGGTTATAACCTTTTTCATCGTCTATTTTAATTTCTACTGTTCCTACCTCTTTTCGTACTTCTTCAAGCTTTTTATTGAATTTTTCTTGAAGAATAGTGCTGAATGTATTTCCTGGTGACTCGTTATATTTTACATCTTTTACCTTAAATAACTTTTCAAAACTCAAGACTCTTACAGAAATAGGGTAGGGCTTTCCTCCGGAACTACTCCAGAATATTCCGTTTCCTGGAATTGGTTCATTTAATAAAGAACTTAATAAGTCATTGCTAAAGTGTGCATTGGCTTTGCGAAGCGCGCCTAAATCTACAGCAGAAAGTAAGTGAAATATAAACCAATTATCCCCCTGACTTAATATTTCATCTGATATACTTCCTGGTTGCTGTGTAATCAAAACGGTTCCTAATCCAAATTTTCGACCTTCTTTAACCCAGGCAATATAAGGGCTATCTGTTCCTCCTGAATTGCCTAATACAGATTGAGCTTCCTCTATAACGGCGATCGTAGGAATACTATCTGGTTCTGCCTTTGTGAATTCTGTCTGATTGTGTTCAAATATTTGTTGAAGAATGATGCCTGAAAGTATTAGTCCATTGGCCCCACGCATCTGCGATATATCTACTACACATAGTTTACCATTGCGAAGTGAATCAAAAAGTTTATCTAACATTTGACTGCCTGGATCATGTATAAGCCTAATAATGGTTGTAATATTAGAGCGAATTGCAAATATCTCGGCATCTTGCCTGTCATTACTTTGATCTCCTAATATAATATCTCTTAATTCTTCAATAGGAGTAGTATTTCCATGAATATTAACTAGATCTATCAACCTTCTCCAATTAGCGGCATTGAGCCCTTTAAGTTTTTGAACGTTTTGTTGGCTCTGTCTTTCAGGAGGAAGGGCTATAGATATTATTTCTGCAGGTCTTAGTCTTCTTATATCAAGACGAATAGTTCCAGCAACAAAAGACTGATAGAATGGGCTGGTAGATTCTCTATTGGTGAATACTACTACTTTGTCTTCTAAATGTGGTACATCGCATAGACCTGGTCTGCCATTATCGTCCGGCCAAAAGTATTCTCCATCCGGATCAAATATAATTGTGCCAACAGGGGATTGTTTTCCTTGTTTCTTTGTGATGACTGGTGGTTTTTTATAAAGATTGCTAAAAAGAAGTTTTACCAAATTGGACTTTCCAAAACCTGCTCTTGCAAATACGAAGGATCTTCTGGACACTAACTGTTCGATCTTAAATTTTGTTATCACTTCTGGTGATTTTGGGACCATCCATGACTCTAAAACAGCTTGAGTATCGCTTTTACTTCCATTATATACAAATTCTCCATATGCTAGGTAACCAAAAGCTGGCGCTGGTTCATCTGCTTCGTCAACAATATTATGTCCTGCTACTTCCTTTAAAACATCGTCTGACAGGAAAGCTACTCTACTTCCTACATGTGGTAATCTTCTATGAGAAGGTGCAAAAACTATTTTTTTTCCATTGAGTCTTATAACTCCGAGAACCCGAATATCAACTTTATATTTTAAGTAACCCTCTCTCAGATCTTCCGACACTTCTCTTCCTTCGGAAATAGCTCTTATTGCATAATCTTCACCTGCTGTACCTGCTAGTTTCCCTAATGCTGCAACAGAGGTAATCCGACCAAGAACAGCTTCATTATCACCTTCTAATGCTACCACTAAAAACTGCCCATGCATTGGGATGTTTTGGAATATGTTATCATATTTTAGAACAATATCGGCGTGAAACTCTAATCCGCCATCACTGAATCCTTTAAAGATTCCGACTATTTTATCTTCTGGAAATAATTTCATGATTGTCTATTCATTATTGAAGAGTTACCTAAAGCTTGGTAATCAATTATATCTTTTTTATCATCTGGTAATATGTTTTTGACAGCCTGTGCTACCTCATCCTGAAGGATGTCCAGATCAAAATCTACTACTTGTGCATTCTCCAAAGCTTTTTGTAGACAAGCCGGATAATGAGGTGTTGGGAATCCATCTAATGTATCCATGTATAGATATCCAAATATTTCGGCATCAGTAGATGATTGAGAATTTAAAAGGTCTATTGCCCAAACTGGATCACCGCTTTTCTTTCCAAACCGAACTAAATATAGTTCTCCCATGGAATATTTATTTACTTCTCTATCCACTTCCTCTTCTTCTCCATCAACACGTTTCATGTATTCTTTCCATACATACGAATTTCTTTCCATCTCTTCCGGAACTTTAGCATATCTCGGTTCTCCTGTTGGGAAAATATTTTCTATTTGCATTGCTAATGAATATCTGGATAATACCTGACTATGCTTTGCTAAACCAACAAAGAAAATTTTAATTTTTTTTTGTTTGTATGCATTTTCGATTGCAGTATTAATATTTTTCATCATTTCCACAAAAAGAGGACGTTTATTAGCTGCATCGTATTTGAATATTTTACTCCTTAAAAGTCCGTCTTTTACAATTACAGTATTGCTTGCGAAGCCTTCATAACAAATTTTGTTATATAACACTGCCCATTCACATAAATCTCTGTATGTCAACACCCATGATTTGGAAACTTCTGTTGAATTTTCTCTCATTTTTTTCCCCGAAGGAATCATAGGACTTAAATCATTTAAAGTCTTACACCCTAGATCTTTCATTAGTATACCTAACAAGGTTTGAGGGTTTCCTAAATCATCAAATTGTCTTTGGCTTAATATATCTGTATCTGTTGTGGGGGTAATGACATCTAAACATAGGTTATTTCCATATGAATCTACAACTCTGATTATTTGGAAGTAAAATGGATTATAAATGAGTTTGTTGTTGGTTCCATCAGTTGCGACTAAAGAAAATGTGGTTATGGTTCGGGGCTTAATTACGCGTACGTTTGATCGCATTTCATTTGCTTCCGCGCGGAGATCTTCCAATAGATTTTTATCAACTATCGCGCATTCTTTGATAGCCTGCTTGATTTGGGGGATTTCTTCAGGATCAAACATGTTTATGTATTTAAAGTGGCGTATACATCTATTTCTTCTACATAATTACCAGTAGTTCCCTTAAACTGATTTGCCTGTCGATTGGCTGATTTCGGTTCTCCTGCAGACCGTATAGTGCTTATTTCCCAACCACAATCTGCTAATGTTAAAGATTCTTTTATTAATTCACGAGGAGTCTTTTTTGATTTACTTGGTAATGCTCCAAAACGAATTGTTAATTTAGCATCTGGTGTACATCTATGTGCAGTATTGGCCCAAACTTTAGCCAAGTCGTTCACAAAGACTGATTCAGAACCATGTTTTAGTTGCGCACGATTTGTATAGTCTACCTGGTCGTTTCCTCCTAAAAACCAATTTCTTAACCATTGATCCTGTTCATATGTTGACATACCATAGTATGGAGGAGAAGTGATTACTCTGGTTATTTTATTTTCAAATGTATTTGTTAGCGATCTACTGTCTCCTAATAGGATAGCACCATCAACTTTCTTTACTTGATGTTCGTTAAATATATATTTGGATCGTCTTTCAACGAGATCTAATAAATTGACTTCTGTAGGGGAGAGTAGGTTTTTTCTCCAATATTGAATAGAGTAATTTGGTTTGGTAGAAAATGTACGTGGCATTTGATTAGATAAATATGAAGGTTGAGTCTTCATTCGGGGGCCATGTAAAATACCTAGAATTAAAGCTCTTAGTGAAATGTCGATATCATCCAATAATTCTTTATTAATAAAGTAATTCCGCAGTTGACATATGCTAATAAGGGTATTAGGGTGATAAGCCAATTCCCAAAAATCTCCTTGTGGAATATCTATAGCGTCATATTCATTAATAATATCAACACATCTTGAATATATATGATTTTGATCTACATACTGTAATTTTGATTGTGCAACCGCATGAGCTATCGGATTACTATCAACGCCATAAGAGCTCAGTCCCAATATTCGAGCAGCAAAATTAGTGGTACCTCTACCACAAAATGGATCGTAGATAATATCTGACTTTTTTGAGCTTTGTAATACCCGATATGGAAAAGACAGTGGAAACATCGTAAAATACGGGCAAATCGTATTTAATCGTATTTTTGGATCAAGTTTATTGTTTGTATCTATTTTTTTACGCACTATATATGGCTTTTAAAATCAGGTTAGTATAACAGGTTTCGTTAATTAAGTTTAGATATATTGACCTTAATTCCTTGAATCACCTTGTGTACTGTAGCTTGTTATATTTAGCATCCTCAACAAAAGGATAGAGGATACTTTTGTTCAATTCAATAGATTGATTTTTTCTTTTACTTTTAACTCACTCCTTAAACTCTAATGATATTAATTTGTAATATTCTTGTTTTCTACCTGGTCCTGATCTTTCTAGAGTATTTCCAGTCTTTTCGACATTCCTTTTCAGTTCATTTGAGAAAAGACCAGTTACTCGGGTAGGAGATATTAATTTCTCTTTAAGATCATCTGAGAGCGCATCGAAAACGTCTTTGGCAAGAAATTCCTTTTTTCTTTTAAATTTTTTCAAAGCGTCAAGTACAGCCTTATTTAATTCGAGTTTATTGTATTTTCCTTTAGATTCTGGTGGGCCACTTTCTGTTCTTTCGTTTATTGCTGTAATCGTTGCCTGAGGGAGTTGTGCCTTGTCGAGTGGGAAAAAATCCGGATTAACGAACTGATAATATCTTATTCCGAAGATTTGGGATATAGATTCAGCTTTAGTTATTGTTGGACCATTTTTCCCCTCTTTGATATTTTCGACAATATTTGTAGTAGCGTGCAGTAATTTTTTTATGTCTAATTCATAAAGACCATAGAAATCCATATAGTACTCCAGCGCTATTACGAACTCCTCAATGACACTTTTTGGACTCATATTTATTGAAAATATTTTTATATTTTGTATTTATTTGTTTACCTTTGATTTAGTTAATTGAAAAGCGACAAATAAGGGGAGAGCAAAACTCTCTACCTTAACGATGTCTCTCGTATGAGAAAACCGGCAAAATTTGACCAGCGAGAAGACTGCGAGTTCGCCATTATCTATTGGATTATTTCTATCTTTACAGATAAGTTATAGCCAATAGGGCGGGCTTCGTGCAGTTTTTTGGAGGTCAACGCAGAAAAATCTCGTGAAGATTATACTGCTGGGGTTCCTTTGCCGGTTTCCCTCAACCATTAAGCTCAGAAGTTCGCCCTATTGGTTTTTATACCAATTTGCCTTTCTTTAAGCTATTGAGCGTCATCGTTTTTATAAACATTAAATGATTATGAGACGATTAGAAACGACCAAAAAGAACCACTCAGACCCGATCCAGGATCGCTGTCACCGGTTTTTCCATTCACTATTTCAAAAAAATATTATCGCTCCGCCAGAGTAAGGTTGATATTTAGGTCTACAGAAAAGAGGGGGAGTTTCTTACAGTACTCTGCATTTAACTCACAGATTCCTCCGCTTCGGTCGGTTGCTCGTCCCGATTTCGGGATGACGACAAAAATGAAAGGAGACTGCTCTTAAGAGAGCACCCTATTTCTGAATACCAGCCACAGTACAATACGAAGAAAGTACAGTAGACTGATATCAATTATTTAATCTGACACATTAAAGATAGATATTACTTTCTACTGGTACAAATTTGTTTGTATGTCATATTGTATTTTTATTACAATGTGAAGGCTGGTACTTGTATTCTTTTTTTGAAATGCCACGCAGCTAACGTTTAAAACCAATTATGACCTCGATAGGTGGCATTCAAAAATCAAACTGATTTTTGAATCTGCAATGTACTAATCATTGCATAGTACCCTTAAAAAAATGAACATTCTTTTAAAGGCTGGGAGAGGACTGCCCTTTGGGCAGGGCTGTACTTGCCTGATAAAACAAAATAGATTGCTTCACTTCGCTTCCCGAAGTAAATTCCCGATTTTCGGGACAAGCGGGACACAGCGCAATGACGTGTCGCGTATATTAATAATTTTTTGTGTGTTGTTTACTGGCCTTTTGGTTTCTCCTGTCTTCGGGCAGGAGGCCAATGGCCTAAGACAGCTTTTATTGAGAGGTACGGTCTTCTCGACTTCGGATGGGAAGCCGATCGAAGGAGCTTCTGTAACCGTGGATAAGAAACACACGCTTACAGATAGGGAGGGAAGGTTTACCATCAGTGTGGATAAGCCTAAAGGAGTATTACTAACAAAACATATCGGATATAAGGAGCAACGGGTTGCCTATGAGAATACAGCTACATTATTGAATATCGCCCTACAGGCCAATGAAAAGCAGATCGAAGAAGTGGAAGTGGTATCCACTGGATATCAGAATATATCCAAAGAACGAGCTACGGGAAGCTTCGTACAGGTTGATAATAAGCTATTAAGTAGGAGAGTCTCGACCAATTTACTGGAGCGTCTCGATGGTGTCAGTAGCGGCGTGTTGTTTGATAAAAACCAGGTGGGAAACAATCAGGCTTTTGCCAATATAAGAGGCCGCTCTACACTGTTTGCCGACCCAAATCCATTGATAGTGGTCGACAACTTTCCTTTTCAGGGAGACATCAACACATTGAATCCAAATGATGTCGAGTCTATCACCATACTTAAGGATGCGGCCGCTGCATCGATATGGGGAGCTAAATCAGGTAATGGTGTCATCGTAATACAGACTAAGTCCGGTCGTGGTAGTCAACGGACCAAAGTAGATCTCAACAGTAATGTCACAATCACAGATAGACCCAATCTATTTTATCGACCACAACTGTCATCGAGTGAATATATTGATATGCAGGAATTTCTGTTTGAAAAAGGATACTATGCCGCAAGCCTGCGCAACGAGTACAGTTATATCCCGCAGGCAGTTGATATTTTTCAGAAACGTAAGCTGGAAGCCATTTCAGCAGATCAGGCCGAGATGCAACTCGGGCAGCTGAGGAGAAACCAAGTACGCAGTGATATCAAGGATCGTCTATATCGTACAGGAGTGAACCAACAGTACGCATTAAGTGTACAAGGGGGAAATGAACAATCTAACTTCTATCTGTCCGCTGGCTATGACAATAATATTGCTATGTCTAGGCCTAATGCTTCAAATAGAAAAACTTTGAATAGTAACTGGGCTAACAACTATTGGCAGAATAAGTTGGAACTTTCACTGGGACTGTCATACACACAGGCTGATGATAAGGGATCAGGTAATACCTACAACCCGCTGTCACCCTATGATCAGATTTTGGATGTTGACGGAAAATCTTTAGCAGTTTCATCGGGTGTACTTAGGGCAGATTATGTCGATTCTGTTGGTAAAGGTTTGTTGATGGATTGGAAATACCGCCCATTGGAGGAGTTAAATCTACACCGTACAGCGGCAGCGACCAAGATGTTGCGTACGAATCTGGCGCTTACTTATAGGCCAACAGCCGAGTTGAGCATCGTGGCGCGTTACCAGTATGCCGATCAGCAAGCCGAACGGGAGGTATTGGCAGAGGCCAATTCCTTTTATGCGAGACACTTGATCAATAGTTATACCCAGTACAATCCCACCACAGGAATTATAAAGTATCCGGTTCCTATGGGGGGCATTTTGGACAGGACTGAAAATTTTAATATCGAAAACTATGGTAGACTGCAGGCAAACTATGCCAAACGGCTGTTTGATGGTTTTCAGATCAATGTCTTGACAGGCCTTGAAATCAATGAAAGGAAGAATGGATACAACAGCTATAGGTATTATGGCTATAATCCGGAGACGGGCACCAATGCCAATACAATGATGAACTTTATAGATGCATTTCCATTGTACTATAACTCTTCTTCGTCCAGTAGGTTGCCCACTGGTGCTGGTCAAGGTGGGGGCGTGGACCGTTATCGTTCTTACTTTAGCAATGCTTCCATCACTTATCAGGAGCGTTATGTATGGACAGCTAGTGCAAGAAAAGATGCGTCTAATCTATTCGGTGTGAGTTCCAACCAAAAAGGTGTGCCATTGTGGTCTACAGGTTTGTTATGGAACCTGCACAACGAATCCTTCTTTGATATAGGGTGGATGAATAGAATGCAGGTCAAGGCGACCTTTGGTTATACAGGTAATGTAGACCGATCGGTTTCAGCACTGCTCACCTCTACCATAGGGCGTAGCAGTAGCAACGGCATCAATGAGTGGGGTACCTACTACACCGAAATTCTGAATCCTCCCAATCCATCCCTTCGATGGGAAAAGATCAAGAAGATGAATGTCGGTATGGTGTTCGGACTGTGGAATGATCGGGTTCGCGGTAGCCTGGACTACTATTATCATAAAGGGATTGATCTCATAGGCGACAGTCCTATAGCTCCACAGGTTGGACTGTCCAAATATAGAGGCAATTCGGCTCAGGTCAAGACCAATGGTGTTGATGTAGATATTACTTCGCGAAATATTCAATACAGAGATTTTAGCTGGACTTCACATTGGTTGTTCAATTGGATTAAGGACGAAATCGTAAGATATGATGCTGCAAAAGGCTCTAACCGTACCATTGTCGAATCCAATTGGTCTAACCCTCTTGTAGGTTATCCGCAGAATTCAATTTTTAGTTTTCCTTGGCAGGGTTTGGATAATCAAGGCTTGCCGATTGGGGTATTCAATGATCAGCCATCGTCCAATTATACCGCGATATTGAATCAGGTAGATCCATCCCGAATAAAATATCATGGCTCGGGGAGTCCCCGCTATTTTGGAAGTTGGCGTAACGATTTTCAGTGGAAATCTATTAATCTTTCCTTCAATATAACTTACAAAATGGATTATCATTTCCGAAGAAGAAATGTATTCAATGGTAGTTCCTATGGTTTTGCACAAGAGGGATATTCGGACAGGTGGCAGCAACCAGGTGATGAGCTGTCGACTTATATACCAGCACTGATGTATCCTATGAATGCAAACCGTTCCGCTTTTTTCAATAATGCGGAGATATTGGTAGAGCGAGGCGATCATATTCGACTGCAGGATATACAGCTTACTTATGATTTTGCTCTCAAACGCGCCATTGCGAATACAGTGGCAAGGATGCAGCTCTACGGCTACTTTAACAATGTAGCTGTATTATGGCGGGCCAATAAACAAGAAATAGATCCCAATAGCATTTCCAGTCCTCCAGTGCCTCAAAGCTGGTCTATCGGTTTCAAGGCTAATTTTTAAAAAATACAATTATGAAAACATTAAATATAATAGCATTGTTGTTTTGCCTGTCTTCCTGCGACAGTTCTTTTCTGGAGGTTAAGCCTTCAATGGAGATTGATTTATTAACCGATTATGATGATCTGGAAAATCTATTGGAAAATGGGTTTGTGTTCGGAAAAACCGGCAATCTGAAATTGGCGGCCTGTGATGATTATTATATAGTCAGTAGGAAGGACTATGATGCGATGCCCAGTATGACCGAAAAAAACGTGTACGTATGGAATGAAAGACCTTTTGCCGGAGAACCTAACCAAGCCGATTGGAACGGGCAGTATAAAGCTGTTTTTTATGCCAACGCTGTATTGGATCGATTGGCGGAAATAGACGATTCAGGCAACGGTAAACGTAGGGATTTTATAAGAGGAACGGCACTTTTCTACCGGGCATATGCTTATGCTGATATGGTTACCGCATTTTGTCCTGTCTTTGATCCAACAGATGAAGATGTTGGTAGTGGACTTCCGCTCCGTAGATCTGCAGATATCGACAAGATGGAGGGACGCTCTTCGGTACACCAGACCTACAGCTTTATTATTACAGATTTATTGGAGGCAGTCGACTTATTGGACGGCAAACCCTTTCCGCTGAATAATCCAAATAGAGCGTCTCAGGAGGCAGCTTTTGCTCTACTCGCACGCCTATATTTAGCCATGGGAGATTATCCTAATGCAACGTTATATGCAGACCACTGCCTACAGAAATATGATAAACTGATCGATTATAACAGTATCTGTCTAAGCTGTGCGACTCCATTTGAAAAGGATCTGTCCGAAGTGATCTATTTCTCTAATCACTATACCAATAATGCTTTTTTGACTTCCATCAATGAGATTTTATTTCTAGCAGTGGACACCTTGTTACTGGAAAAATATAGTCCACATGATCTTCGATTTCCGATTATGTACATGAAAAATAGGGTAGGTAACTACAATAAAAAAAGAGGGTATATCCTCGGTGGTGGCTATGATTTTTCAGGTTTGGCAACGGATGAAATCTACCTAATCAGAGCAGAAGGATATGCAAGGACAGGACAGCATGATTTGGCAATAGCAGATATCAATACATTACTTAAGAATCGGTTTGAAACGGGGAGGTATACGGATATTCAAAATATCCCAGACGATCAACTGTTAGAACTGATCTTGGACGAACGACGAAAAAGCCTGGCGTGGCGAGGTTTACGATGGTCTGATCTGAAAAGACTGAATAAAGAAGGTTGGAATATCAACCTATACAGGGATTTGGATGGAACCATGTTTCATCTTCCTCCCAATTCAAGCTTTTATGTATTTCCAATACCCGAAGAAGAAACCATTATTTCAACTGTTAAATAATCCTTTACTATGAAGAATCATATAACCACCATTTTATTTATCTTTTTAACGTATCCTATCTTTGCGAAAACTTCAATTACGGGAAGATTGGATGCGGACATATCTTCCGATGGGAAGGTTTATCTCGAAGTACATACCAATTATCTGTCAAAATTCAATTCATTCTATTCGCTGAATCTGTCGGATACAATAGATAGCAAGGGAAGATTCCATTTTGAGGTAGAAGATCCTGCAGCCTATTATTATATTAAGGTTTATTATGAAGGGGATTCGGGACTGCGCATTGAACTGGCTCACTTTCGGGGCAACCTTTTATTAATCGCAAAAGATTCTAAGCTCTATCTTAATGTTACGAATAGAGGTATCATACTATCGAATATTAATGAGGATTTATATCTTTTTCAACATAAATTACATCAAATAGATACTAAGAAAGGAGCGAAGACTAATACGACTGAAGCGGACTACAATAAAGAAATAAGTGAGTTAGAAGTCTGTTTACGTGAAATTGACTTTTTAGCACAAGCTTACAAAGAAAGATTGCCGAAAATAGCAGAGCTGCTTGCTTTCGATTATAAGTGTTTTAAAATATGGGGACTGATGAACTCGATGAGTTACAAAGCGTATGACAAACAAGGTGTTCGTTTAAACGATTTTGCTGTGAATACGGTTGAAAAAATAATGCATCTGGCAGATGAGTACTGTTCGGATAATTGGGATACCAAATTACTGTATAATTATGTTCATCTGCGATACCTGATTGAGCTGGAGAAAGCTGGATTAATGTCTGGAGTGACGAAAGATAAAGTTGATGTCAAGTTGTTTCATAACCTTAAACAAAGTTATAATGGGTATTTGCTGGATCAATTGCTAACTACTTTTTATCTGGATTACCTTGTAATTTATAATTCGCTAGCGGTAAGGGAGCCAGACTCCATTTTTAAGCTATTAAAGGCAGAAGAGTTACTTAATATCGCAAAACTTTCGCACGACAATAACGAAAAAGGCCGCCCTGTGTATCCTATTGTTTTAAAAGACGCGCTAGGGAATTCAGTTCCACTAAGTGACCTGAAAGGGAAAGTCATGTTAGTTGAATTTTGGTATAAGGGCTGTCGTGCCTGTATTGATTTGAGTAAGGCCTTGGAGAAAGAACTGGCCTGCTATGATAAGAAGGATAAGCTACTACATGTTACTGTCAATGTAGATCGCACTTTTGATAAATTTATCGAAGGTGTAAAGTCAGGACAATATACTAGCGACGGGACGTTGGACCTTTGGATCGGTCAGGATGGATATCAACATGAAATGTTGTCTAAATATAATTATTACGGTTATCCGCAGCTAATGTTGGTAGATAAGGATGGTAACTTGGTGACAGCATTTTTACCAAAACCTACTATTGTTGGTCGCACAAAAGAGTTTTTTGAAGTATTGAATAGTATATTATAGACCATAACTAAAATCTCCCGCATTTGCGGGAGATTAAAGAAGCTTTTTGATTTATATTATTTTGAAAAATCATATTGCTTATGATTATCACCTAATTGAGTCATCAATGGTAGATAATCGTTTAACTGGTCTAATGGTATTTCAGACGGCACCTGACCTGGTGCAGAACCAATCTCTGCCTCGGTCGTAAATGAACAAATTTCCGTTCCGGGAATACATTTGTTTGTATTATAATCTGTCACTTCCTCGTACTGTTCAGTGGCATTGTTGTATGCCAATACCCTTGTCGATTGGATAGGATCATCGCTCATTTTAAATGCGGAAAATCCTATTATAGCCGCTAAGGCAATCCCTGCCGTAGCGTATTTTTTTATGAATGCGATTGCTTTCATATCGAGGCCTTTTTTGTAATCTTAAAAAAAGTTTACCCCCACAAAAAACTCTAATTTCTTTAATCGTGACAGATACATTGCTTTTACGAGGGGTATCCATCCTGTTAGTACCTCGGGTGTTCTTTTGCAAGTTTGACGCGGAGCCCCACGTATCATAATTTATCTCCGTACCGGCCTGCCCGGGAATAGGGCAAAACGCATTTTAAACATTTTGACAACCGTGATGATATAAACCAGAAAACAGACAACATCCACTACGATATGCGATAAAAACAGTCGTATGGCTTTTCTCCATTTGTATCGTGATGGCACCGCCTTGGATGACTTATGATATAGGTACCACCCCATTAGGGACAGGAGCAATAGGAATATGTTGAGAACAAGATGCCAGGTCCAAGAGAGGCTGCTCAATGCGGAAGCACAACCACACGGTCGCTCGGTATACACGTCCAGTACACCCAAAGCAATATAGATCGAGAAGATAAAAAGCAACACAGCCGAAAGGAAGTAAGGATTCCATAAAAAAGCTGAGTAGCGTAGAAACTTACCTGATGTGAATGCGCTGTTTCCTCGCGGCACAAACAGGATGGCGATCGTTAGTTCGGTAACGGGCAGGAACCAAACAAGGATGTCTGCCCACCACTCTGGAAATGGCTGCTGGAGTAAGGAATGGTGGAATTGAGGCAGATCCCAAATCTTATCCATAGCTACATATAGCCAAAAGAGCATCAGAAATATCCGGATGCTGTGATGGGTGATATGTAGTATGGTCGCTTTCATCTTTGTATTACATTGCTTCATAATCCAAAGGTAGAGCGAATAACAGGGCAGGAGGTAGTCCTTACACGATTTGATAGGGGTTATAATACGACTTTTGGGGTGATTTTCAGATTATTATTGCTTTATCGTGCTTTTGTTTGTTGAATTTCAATAACAGATCAAAGCCATCGTATTGATAATATGGATGAGAGTTTTCTTATGCTCAAGGCACGGTAAGATGATACGTAAGTGGCTCTGAGTCTGGTGGTATTTCAATATTTTATTTCTTGGCTTGTTCATAATAATATGAGAAAAAATAACTACCTTTCATCATTAATCAAGTAAACTAACTTATGATATTGCAAGAGATAATCGGAGAAAGAGAGCTGCTCCAGCGCATTTCTGTAGGCGATGAGGAAGCTTTCGTAGAGATTTTTAGACATTATCAGGATCCCGTCTTTAAGGTTGTTTATAGTTATTTAAAGTCAACAGCACTTTCAGAAGAAGTATTGCAGGATATTTTTTTGAAGGTATGGCAGAAGCGGGATACCCTTGCAGATTTAGACAGTTTTAAAAACTGGTTGTTTATCGTGAGTCGCAATTACTTGGTCAACTATCTTCAAAAGCTGGCTAAGGATAAGGCTATGAGAGAACAGTGGATTACCGAACAGCCTATCTACGAGAATTCTACAGACTATCGTCTTCGCGAAAGGCACCTTGCCACTTATTTGCAGGAGATTATCAACCGATTGCCTCAGCAACAGCGCTTGGTATTCCAGTTGGCCAAAGAACAGTTTTTGACCTATGCCGAGATTGCCGAAGAGCTCGGAATTTCTCCCGGCACGGTACGTATACATATGAGCAGAGCATTGGGTAATATCCGCGAAGAACTTAAGAAATACGGTATGGAATACCTGTTATTGTATATCGTCACTTACCCTATCCTAAAATAATTTTAAAAAAAATACAACCTTCAGTATGAGGGCTGTCTGTTCTAACTGTCTTTACGTATAGATTGGGGATATAATGATCTTCAAGATTATAAACGTATGAGACAAGAAGACCGATTTGAACTATTATTACAGTCCTATTTAGCGGACGGATTGAGTATTGATGAGATAGATGAATTCTTTACCTATGTGGAAGAGCCCACCTATCGGTTACGACTTCAAGCTGCTATCGATGCCTCCTTTTTAGAGCCAGATTTTAATGGACCTAGTTTGTCTGTCAATAGACTGCGTTCGATAGAAAATCAGATATTAGGAAGGACGAGCAGACGCTTACCTTCTCTATCTTGGCGTATAGCCGCGGCTTGTATTATTCTGGCCTTATCCGCTTTGACCGTATGGAAAGTATTTTTTACATCTGCAGTCCTGATCGATCCCTATGAAGTAGTTTATCAGCGGGCCGAGCAGATTACAGCCCCATTGGATCAACAAGCCTATATCACGCTGGCCGATGGGCGGTCTGTTATATTAGACAGTCTATCTTCGGATCTTGCGCTCGGTCGTGATTTGCGAAGGACGGCGGAGGGTGTCCGTTATGAAGTTTCCGAAGAAGGATTAGACCCTATAACCTACAATACGCTGACCAATCCCCGTGGTAGTAAAATTGTACAGTTGGTATTGAGCGATGGTACAAAGGTATGGCTTAATGCCGGCAGCAGTCTACGTTACCCTACGCGATTTGCCCGAGGCAATAGAGCTGTGCATTTAGAGGGAGAGGGGTATTTTGATGTGCAACATGATAAAGAACGTCCTTTTTTTGTAAAACATAATACCCTTGAAGTACAGGTACTGGGCACACAGTTCAATATGAGCGTTTATAAAGACGACTCCCAGCACAAGGTTGCTCTACTGGAAGGAAGTGTAAAACTCCAGGCAGCTCAGGCGCCAGGGCAAGGACATATATCCCCTGTTTTATTATCCCCTGGAACAGAGGCCAGCATAAGACGTGGTGATCAGAAATTTGCGCTGAATCAGGTGAGCTTAGGCCAGATAGGAGCCTGGAAGGATGGACGCTTTGATTTTGAGGGGGTCGAGCTCAAAGATGCGATGCGGCAGATCGCCCGTTGGTATGATATTGACGTACAATACCAAGGCGCGTTGCCTCAGCTGGTCTTATCAGGAGACATCGACAGAACGACCAGCCTGAAGAGCTTTCTTATGATATTGCGGTCCTTGGGGCTGTCCCTGCATTTCGAAAACCGCGTACTCACGATTTATAACGAAAACCAATCCTAATATTATGAAATTGTTGTTTATCAGATTTTATCGGGCCATAGCATGGCTAAATCCAAATCGATGGCGTACTTTCAACCCATTTTTATGGAGAATGTTCGGGGTATTGTTGCTGTTCTCAGGTCATGCGTTTGGGCAGGAGATCAATATACAGAACAGCCCCCTGAGTCTCAAACAGGTATTTGACGAAATACGCGAGCAGACAGGATTTAAAGTCTTGGCCAATCAGAATCTCTTCTCAGAGGTGCCCCGGGTGCGGGTACCTACTGAGCGGATGTCTCTCCTTGATTTTTTGGAAGCATTGTCTAAGATCGCTCCTTTACAGTTCAGTGTACACGAGAAGAATGTCACTTTCAGCTATACGCCGGCTAAGCGTAAGACTATAGAGAATTCCAATCTTGCGTTAACTCAAAGGCAGGAAAATGATACGGTAAAAGGGGTGTTGTTGAATAATAGCTATCAACCCATAGTAGGAGCGACTATTCGTGTGGTGGGTAAGCTCAAAGGTACAACTTCTAATAATAAAGGCGAGTTCCAATTACTGGTCAAAGATGGCGAGTCTATCGATATCACTATGATGGGCTTAGAATCTGCTCGTGTGGTACGTCGAGGAGGTGCTGTACAGTTGGTGAGGAAAGAGAGAAAAGATAGCCTGGATCTTACCAAGGTGCCTGAAGTTGCTCTGTTAAATTCCTTAAAGGGATCGATGGCTTTATTGCTTCCGCAGAGTACCTCGTCCTTGGACGAAGTACAGGTTATTGCTTATGGTCAGCAATCTAAACGTTTTAGTACAGGTAATGTGGTGACAATAGGAGCAGAAGAAATAGAAAAACAACCCGTGATGAATCCCTTGCTGGCATTGCAAGGGCGTGTCCCGGGACTGATAGTACAACCCACTTCTACACATTCCAGTGCACCCATCAAAGTTGAGCTTCGCGGTAAGAAAAGCCTTAATCCCAATGCACTTACTGAACCCCTTTATATAGTTGATGGTGTGCCCATCAATGTTATAGCATCTCCAGGAGCTTTTCCATATAACAAAGGAGTGTCGCCAGGTTTGATTCAGGATGGATGGTCCATGACAGGAGGTCAGAGTCCTTTGTTCCATATCAACCCCAAAGATATAGAAAGTATTTCAGTGCTGAAGGATGGCGATGCCACCGCAATCTATGGATCTAGAGCTGCCAATGGAGTAATCCTTATTACCACCAAGAAAGGTCAGGTAGGCGAAGCCAAAATCAGCGCCAATGTTACCCATGGAATAGTAAGGGTTTCAAAATTTCCCAAATTATTGTCTTTGGATCAATATATTGCTGTTCGTAGAGAAGCGTTACACAACGATGGTATAACTCCGACTCCCGAGAACGCACCAGATTTGACAATTTGGAATTCTTCACGATCGCAAAATTGGATGAAATCACTTTCTAATGAAGGGTATAAGAGTAACGTGAGTCTAGGTATCAGTGGCGGAGATCAGCGCACAACTTACAGGCTGAACGGTAACTATACGAAGAATAAAGATTTATATAATTATGAAGGCGGAAATCGTGTGGGGAATATCTCTGTAGACTTGACTAACAACGCTTTTGATAATCGTTTAAGGACCAATCTAAATATCAACTACTCAAACAGTAATACGGATGCTATTGCTACCACGTTCGACCAAGCATTGCAGGTGCCTAATGCGCCCTCAGTTTTCAACGATAATGGAGACCTTAATTTTGAAGAGTGGAATACGACAAATTCCCCTTTTTATAGTCATCCTTTTGAGTATCTGTTGAGGCCAAATGTGATCAAGACAGATAATCTTATGGCTTCTTTGATTTTTAATGTCAATATTTTCAGGGGATTCGATTTGGAGGTTTTATCCAGTTATACCAAATCCAACAATAAAAGTGATGTGTCAATCCCACAGATCTCTATGAACCCACTGTCTGCGGCTATCTCGACTGCATTGTTCAACAAGACGGATGTTAACAGTCTGATGATAGAACCTAAGCTTTCGTACAGTAGATACTTCTTAGGCGGCAATCTCAGTGCACTGTTAGGAACGAGCTATCAAACCAGCTCTACAGATGTGAATGCAGTGACAGGATTATTTGAGGCTGATGATATGATGAACAGTATCAATAATGCTTTGATGAAAGATGTTTCTACCCAGTTTTCAGAATACAGATATGCTTCATTGTTTATGCGGCTTAATTATCAATGGCAGAACAAATATATTTTAAATCTTAATGGACGAAGAGACGGTTCCTCGCGCTTCGCCCCAGGCAAACAGTTCGGCTTATTTGGTTCTGTGGGCTTGGCTTGGATAGCCTCTGAGGAGAGGTGGTTAAAGCAACATTTACCAAAATGGGTTAGTTTTCTCAAGTTCCGAGGAAACCATGCTTTGACCGGGTCTGATGCAGTTGGGGATTATAGATATTTAAGTCTGTATTCTGTTCTTGACCAGCAGACATCTACCAAGTTTCATCCCTATGATGGAGTCCAACCTTTTATGCCAGTTGCCCCTTTTAATATGGAGTATCGTTGGGAATCATTGCGATCTACCGAACTGGCGTTGGATATAGGTTTTCTGGATGATCGCATTAATTTTGCTGCAGCTGTTAATGAAAGCAGGTCGGGATCACAATTAACCGAAATCCCTATCCCTATATATACGGGGTTTAAAAGCGTAACTAGTAACTGGGCCGCCGATATTCAGAACAAATCGTTAGAATTTATGCTTAATGCACAGGTTATTAAAAAAACGGATTGGAATCTGAACTTTGATTTTAATTGGGGAAGAACCGTAAATAAACTGATTTCATACCCAGGGTTGGAGGACTCTCCTTATGCGAATGTTTATAGAATTGGATACTCAACCAATCTTATATACGATTTGAACTTTATCGGAATAGATCCTTTGACAGGTAAGTATGCCTTTGAAGACCACAATGGCGATGGATACATTACCTCAATATCTTCTAACCAACCAGGTGTTGAAGACGATCGAAATAAGTCTTATGACATGAATCCTCGATATGCGGGAGGCTTTGGCTTCCGATTATACTGGAAATCATTCGGTATCTCTTCCCAGTTTGCTTTTTCGAAACAATTGGGAAATAATTTAATCCGTTCCTTAGCATATGGAAGTATGAAAAATGCCATCTATTCAAAAAGTGTACTGGAGGGGCATTGGCAATATCCGGGAGATCAAGCGATTTATGGCAAATTTACAACTACCAGTCTTCAGTTGCCGACAACTCCAGTAGATGCGTCTTTTTTGTCATGGAACAATCTTTCCGTTTCTTACAACCTTACCGAACAATTACTGAAAAAACTGCGAGTCAAGAGCTTGGGAGTCGCTATGAATATCCAAAATTTATACAAATGGTCAGCTTATGCCGCTGAACCGGAAATAAACCAAGGATCGCTTATTCCAATTCCTAGAATTTTGGTCGGAAGTTTAAATATTGGGTTTTAAAACGATCAGTTATGAAAAAAGTAAATCTAATAATCTCCTTTAGTTTTATCATAGCCATTTTGTTTGGTGGATGTTCCAAATGGTTGGTTATTGACGAGCCTCGTGATGCTATTGCACAAGTAAAGATGTTTGCTACGGAAAAACAAGCGGAAAATGCTTTGATGGGACTTTATAACTATCTCATTCATGGCACTTCTGGAAATAATATCAGTAGCAGTATTTTTTCAGGAGGACTGACGACTCTAGCGGGAGCCCGGTCTTCTTACGAGATAGTACAATCAGATCTGGGGTCCAGTGGTATGCCTGTGTTATGGCAATTAAACAAAGAAAATGCAGATCAGATGTGGACATCTGCTTATCGGGCAATATTTTTAGCTAATGCAACGATAGAGGGGATTTTAAAATCCGAATCTACAGAGTTGAGAGATAGTGTAAAACGACAATTTATTGCGGAGGCCAAATTTTGGAGAGCGTTTTCACATTTGTCTCTTCTCCAGTTTTTTGGTGATGTTCCATTAGTGCTCACAACGGATTTTAATCAGACACGTACCTATAGGCGAACACCACAGGATCAAGTTTACAATCAGATCTTAATTGATCTGCAGGAAGCCGAACGTAATTTGCCAAGAGTATTCGCTGCGGGCTCGGGACAGCGTGTCCGTGTCAATGCTTGGGCTTCCCTCGCATTGCAAGCAAGAGCGTATCTATATAGAAAAGATTATCCAAACGCTTTGTTAAAAGCAAATCAAGTCATACAAGCTTCCGAACTTTTCAACTTGGA
Organism: Sphingobacterium paucimobilis HER1398; assembly: GCF_000416985.1. GTDB lineage: Bacteria > Bacteroidota > Bacteroidia > Sphingobacteriales > Sphingobacteriaceae > Sphingobacterium > Sphingobacterium paucimobilis. Next base: position 131,342 of record NZ_ATDL01000015.1, on the reverse strand, counting down.
GGATCTTTCGAATGTATTCAAGGCCAACAACTCCGAGGCTATACTGCAGCTTCTTCCTACTAATAACTATTCGGATTTGCTGAATGCTACACCCGAGGGAATTGTGCTTCTGCCTAATCCCATAAATACAGGAGGAGCATACTACAGACTTTCCGATAATCTATTGGCCAGTTTTCAGCCTGATGATCAACGCAAAAACATCTGGGTGGGTCATACCGACCGTACGGCCTCCCAGTTGCCATCGCCGACCCCTGTTTATTATCCTTTTAAATATAAACAGGGAAGGCACAATGGTGCGCTAGGGGCTCCTTCTCCAGAATACTATATGGTATTGCGACTTGCTGAGATGTACTTAATCCGTGCCGAAGCAGCACTGATTGATCCCAGTGGGGATATTGCTGCAGCACGTACAGATTTAAATAGAATTCGTGACCGCGCCGGTTTGGACGATCTGCCATTAACATTAGATCGGCAGGGATTGATCGCATCTCTCTGGCAGGAGCGCCAAGTTGAGTTCTTTGTTGAATGGGGACATTATTGGATAGATATATGTAGAAGCGGAAGGGCCAAAGCCTTACTCGCTCAGTATCCGGTCAATAGTCCTTGGCTTGGAGACTGGCAACTGCTATACCCGATTCCAGAAGAGGAAATAAGAAACAATAAAAACTTAATTCAAAATGAAGGTTATGATCAAGTTCGTTAAAAAATGTTGTACAATAGGAACTTTGTTTAGTCTGTTTTGTGTTTCCGCTTGTAAGCAGGAAGATCAAGAGCTACAAAGAGTCAGCTCCTTGACGCTGGTGCATGCAGTAGTCGGTGCTGGTACGCTTAAGACTAATTTTAAAGGGCGACAACCTATTCGATATATGACAGCCAATCAGGTTAACTACGGCGTTTGGTTTACCACTGGAGGGCAGTATACTATTAATTCTAAGAATAAAGAACTAGGCTTGTTTCATGTTCCTGATACGCTACCGGATAGCGAACCTTTATTTTTAATACCGATCGATGCCGATGCTGCTCCGATCCAGACGCTTTTCCTAACAGGAACTTTGCAGAATCCGGAGTATAGAACGGTAAACGAACAATTGCCCCGATTATCCCCTGCAGATAGCCTTGTTGGCGTAAGATTCGTTCATTTAGCACCGGACCAGTCTGCAGTAGATGTCTACATTCGGGGAAGTGATCGTCCGCAACAAGAAATATCTTATCTGGATAAGATCAACAACAATTTCCATATGTTATCTGCGAAAAAAGGAACCCCACCCTATGTCTTTGAATTTAGGGACGCTATTTCGGGACAGGTGCTCTGTGAATTTAGTTTGGATATATCCACAGAGTCCCTTAATACAAATATTTATCGCAATCGTAGCGTCAGCTTGGTGTTAACAGGAGGACCCCACAAGTTGACAAGTCCCAGTTTTTCTACAATTCTGGTCCATCATTTTTAAAGAACTATAAACTATAATATGAGTATTTTAACAACAGAAAACCTGTCCCACAAATATGGGGCAGGATGGGCTATTCGTGACATAAATGTCGATATCCCAAAGGTCGGAGCATATGGGCTGCTAGGAGCCAACGGTGCCGGCAAATCCACCCTGATGAATATTATATGTGGTGCGCTAAAGCCGACAGATGGACGCGTGATAGTCAATGGAGTAGATCTGAGAAAGCAACCACAGCGTGCTAAGACCTCGATAGGTTTCCTGCCGCAGATACTTCCTTTGTATTTAGACCTGAGTGTAGAAGAGTATCTTTATTATACTGCTAGCCTACGACTTATGGAAACGAAGCTTATTCCTAAAGCTGTAGAAGAGGTATTGGAACGTTGTCAGATTATGCATTTTAGAAGACGTCTTTTAAAAAACCTATCTGGAGGATACCGACAACGTGTGGGGATTGCGCAGGCGATCATCCATAAACCGCTCTTGGTGGTGATGGATGAACCGACCAATGGCCTTGATCCGAATCAACTGATCGAGACCCGTCGGCTAATAAAGGAAGTGGCTGAGCAGAGTTTGGTGCTATTATCTTCACACATATTGACGGAGATAGCTCAATTATGTGATGAAATTATTCTCATTGATAAAGGTGAGGTATTATTCTCGGACAGGACATCAGTCTTTCAGCAACAGATACAATCGACCTATCTACAGGTTATATTTGATAATCCGCCTCATCTGGAACAGCTTGCCCAGTTACCTGGAGTCAACAGTGTGGAGATCGAGACAAAAGGAACATTTAAAATATCTTACGATAATCTGGATATCCTATCACAACAGCTGATGGAACTATCGATACAAAAAGGATGGAAATTGAAGTCTATGCGTCCTATAGAGAATAATATGGACGAAGTCTTCCGGGAGTTGACCAATAAAAAATAAATAACATGAAATTGATACTTCGAATTGCAAAAGAAGAGCTCAGGCAGTTGTTCTTTTCACCTATAGCTTGGTTTTTACTAATTGCTTTTATAGCACTATGCTCTTTTTCATATTACTCAATAATAGAAGCACTAAGCAAATGGCAGGATATGTTGATCGAAAACGATAGCTCTTTCTCTGGTTTTCATGGGGGGCTGTCAAAATCAATTTTCACCGAATCAATCTATCCAAGGGTCTTTCAGCACTTATACCTGTTTTTTCCACTGTTGACCATGGCGATCATCAGTAAAGAGAAGGTTGCCGGTACTATCCGTTTATTGCATTCATCTCCTCTGAAAATGAGAGATGTTCTGTTGGGTAAGTATCTTTCTTTATTAGTTTTTGCACTTATCCTTGTAATTATCGTTGGCGTTTTTGTGGTTTACGGTACTTTTTCGATATCAAATGTGGATTGGGGGTACTTGGTGCCCAGTCTGCTGGCTATGTTTTTGATGTCGGCCTGTTACATTGCAATTGGTATGTATTTCAGCAGTCTTACGGTATATCCAGTTATTTCGGCTTTGGCTACGTTTTTGACGTTGTTCATTTTGGGAAATATATCTTCCTTGTGGCAACAGTACGATTTCTTCAGAGAATTTACATTTTTTCTGTCAATTGCAGGTAGAGCTGAAAAGATGATTCTCGGTCTCATTACGTCTTACGATCTCGTATATTATCTGTCGATTTGCATATTGTTCCTGTTACTTACTTGGCTGCGTATGCAACGATCTATCGAATCCAAACCTTGGTCTGTAACGCTGCTGAGGCATCTTGTTGTTATCATTCCCATATTGTTTGCGGGATACTTGTCGATGAAACCGTCTATCCGTTATTATATAGATGTGACCACGAATAAAGATAATACCATCAAAGCTAAGAGTCAGCAGATTATCAGTGATTTACCTAAGGAAAAGCCACTCAAGGCAACTCTTTATGTCAACCTGTTTAGTAGGTATTACGATCGTGCATCGCCTGCTAATAGAAATGAATATGTATGGGGGTTTTGGGAGAAATATGTTCGCTTCCGGCCAGATATCAAATTTGACTACGTGTATTATTATGATGTCAAAGATGGGGATAGCACATTGTTTAAAAATTATAAGGGGAAGAGTCTCGAGGAAATTGCACTTCTTCAATTAGAAGGGCGCGGAAATAAATCGGATTTTGACCGTTTTATCTCACCCGATTCCATACGCAAACTAGGCGATTACCAGGATGAATACGCAATGCCGTTTATGACACTAGAGTCCACCGGTAAATCAGCCATTATAAGAACCTTTCCTGATGACACTTATTGGCCAGATGAGATGCATGTATCGTCCGCTCTTAGAAGGCTACAGCAAGAGCACGCTCCTAAGTTGCTTTTTACAACAGGTAACCTCGAGAGAAATATCTATAAGTTAGGTGAGAGGGAGTATTATAAACATACCATAGATCGTCTTTTTAGATTATCACTGATTAACTTTGCTTATGATGTAGATTCTATCAATTTAGATACCCAAGAGATTCCAGAAGGGATAAAGATACTCGCTGTTGCCGACCCTAAGACAGAGCTCAGTTCTTCTAAAATAGCGAAAATAAAAAAGTTTGCTGATAAAGGTGGTAATGTTGCTTTGTTTGGGGAACCCGATAAGCAGATGATTCTAAATCCTTTGCTCGATTCTCTGTATACTGGCGTAACATTATTGCCTGGTCGGTTGATTGAAGTAACGTACGATGAGATGCCTGATCACGTTATTCCTCTCAATATTCCTAGTGAACTGGTAGCAATAGTCCCAGAACCATTCCCTTCAATAGTAGAAGCAATACAAAAGAAAACAAAGATAGATAGTGCTGGCCTTTATCGAAAGGTGGTCGGTGCTACAGCCATGAATTATGATCAGGATAACTCTGAGTATGCTATAAGGACTTTGTCACAAACACAGGCTAACCGTAATACTTTCTTAAAGAGAGGTATAGTGGTACTGGATTCATTACCGCCATTATTTGAGCCTGATCGAGGAGATATAAAGCAACCTAATTTCGATGTTTGGTTGACACTGTCTAAAAAGGTTGATGATAAAACCCAACGTGTTTCTATTCATGGCGATGCCGACGTAGGCAGTACGTTGCGTGTCAATCCGATTTGGGATCTATTGCCGATGTACAGTTGGATGACGGATAACCTATTTCCCGTTTTTATCACGAAGGATAAAAGGAACGATATCTTTCTGAATTTAACTGCAACTACGGCAGGAATTCAAAAAATAGTGATGCTGTACATTTTGCCGGGTCTGCTGTTACTTTTTTCCATCGTATTTTTAATTCGTCGTAACCGTCAATAATATGAAACCATTATTAGAAATTGATGAACAGAGCCGTTGCGATTTAGGGTTAATGGGGGATTTGAGAAATTCCCCATTATTCAAACTTTTTGATCATACTTATACACGTGGAGGCACTCAACATCTACAGCAATTGTTTTTACAGCCTTTGTCCGCTGAGGAAGATATAAAAAAACGTATCCGTATGTTTTCATACCTTTCGGCAATAGGCCTTGATTTTCCCTTTCCGTCCAATCTTTTTGATATTGTAGAGCGCTATATGCAGCATTCGCAGGCAGAGGAGCAAGAGCGCGAAGCACTTTATCTGCAAGATAAAGAGATAGAGGAGGGGGTATTAGCTATGTTGGATCTGTTGCAAAGGGTAGATAGTTTTTTTCATTCCGATGCTGCAATGAAAGCAGTAGGGCTGGAGGAACTTGTCACTTCCATTTTGTCGATACTGAGTCTACCATCACTACAACCAGTATTAGGAAGTTTTAATGGTAAGAAGTTGTCCTATAGTGCTGTAACTGCTTTTGATACCTTGTTTCGAAGTGTTGCCTGGATCGAGTTAAAAGAGTTGTTACAACATCTGTACCGTCTAGATGCCTATCTCGCTGTCGGAAAATCTGCTTCAAAGCACGGTTGGGCACTACCGACCGTCTTACCGAGAGGGACTGGTATACTGCGGGCTACTGGGGTGTATTACCCAACCATTGAAGGGGCTGTCGCCAATAGTTTTGAATTTAGTAAGGAAAGACGCTTATTATTTCTGACCGGTGCTAATATGGCCGGAAAGAGTACTTTTCTGCGTTCACTGGCACTTGCTCTTTATTTGGCACACCTGGGGTTTCCTGTCCCAGCTGTGAGTATGGAATTTTCTGTCCTTGACGGTATATTCACGACCATAAATCTCCCTGATGATTTAGGTATGGGAGCCAGTCATTTTTATGTTGAAGTATTACGGGTCAAGGATGTGGTAGAAAGTCTGCGAGCAGGTAAATCTATTTTCGTAATATTCGACGAGTTATTTAGGGGGACCAATGTGAAAGACGCGATGGAAGCAACTGTCGCTGTCAGCCGACGTTTTCTTCAATCGGAAAACAGTCAGTTTGTGATATCATCCCATATTGTGGAGGCTACCGAACCCTTGTGTGAAGAAGGTGCGATCGGATTTCAGTTCCTGCCTACGAAGATGGAGGGACATCGTCCAGTTTATACTTATACATTGGAAGATGGAGTGAGCGATGATCGCCATGGTATGCTTATTATACAAAATGAGCAAATATTAGATATTCTGGAGAAAGGAGTAACGCATGAAATTTAAAGTAGACCAACAGACGCTCGAAGAGCTTAACCTATTGGGACGATCTAAACCAGGTTCTGTCCAACAGTTATTTTCCCGTGTTAAAAGCAGGGCGGGGGAGCATCTGCTAGACCGGATGTTTAAAGTTCCTTTGGTCACTAAAGAAGAAATAGAAAATCGAATTGATTGCTTTCGCTTTTTTCAGCACAAGGATATTGAGTTTCCCTTTGATGCTAAAGAACTTTCTGAACTCGCAGAATACTTTTCGCGGGTATATTCTCAAAGCACGATCAAAACTTACTTTCAGGTTTTTTGGAATCGCTTACTTGTTCAGCTATTGAACGATACACGATTCAAGAAAGAATTGCAGGCATTACATGCACTGGTGTCGGTCTTACAAAAATTAGATCAATTAATACCGAAGCTCAAAGATATGCCATATCCTATGTCACAGCGTATCGAACTCATACGACAACAAATACAGTCTGGGGTCTTTAGAGAGTTAGTGGTTAGTAATATTTACGAAGGTTTTACCTTATTCCAGATTGCACGTTATCAACAACAGCTTCAAGGTAGCTTGTCATCTTGTGTAGGAGATATATTGTCGTTTATCGCCGAGTTGGACGTGTATATTGCAGTCAGTAATGTAGCAAGGGAGCGCAATTTTACTTATCCCATTGTTCAATCCGTAGAGACCAATATTTGGAAAGGAATTGATCTCAGGCATCCCGCTATTGAACATGCTGTAGGTAATGATTTTCACTTGGGTCAAGAGCATAACCTTTTTTTCCTAACAGGAGCCAATATGGCTGGTAAGTCCACTTGGATGAAGACCTTGGGGATATCTCTTTATCTTGCTCATATGGGATTCCCTGTTGCTGCAAAATCCTATGAATTTTCTGTCAGAGAGGGGATGTATTCATCCATCAATGTGGCCGACAATGTTGCTTTAGGATATAGTCATTTCTACTCGGAGGTAATACGCGTCAAGCAAGCCGCTGAAGCTGTAGCGTCAGGTGCCAGATTGGTGTTATTCTTCGACGAACTATTTAAGGGAACTAATGTCAAGGATGCCTTTGACGGTACCTTAGCCGTAACACGGGGCTTTGCACGTTACCGGCAATCACTTTTTATGATCTCTACACATATTATCGAAGTGGGTGAGGAACTAAAAGAGCTGCCTGGTATTCAGTTTGGCTTTATGCCGACCATAATGAATGGACATCGGCCTCAATATACTTACTCGCTCAAAGAAGGAATTACAGAAGATCGACAAGGTATGATGATCATACGTAATGAAGGGATTCTGGACTTGATTTAGAAAATATAAATACATAAACCATGAGAAAATTACTTTTAATTTCCCTGATTTTTATCGGGCTAGGACAGCTATGGGCTCAGGAAGATAAGGACTTTTTGTTGACCAAGGAGGGGCTTATCTCAGATTTTAAGCTGGCGTCAGATATTTTGAAGAAACAACATCCACACCCTTACAAGTTTGTTGATTCCGTCCGGTTGGAGCAACAATTGGACTCTTTGATGCGCCTCGCTCACCAAGAAGAAGATCTCTACGCTATATTGCGATATTCTCCCTTGCAGTTATTTAGGGATGTACATACCAAACTACAGTTATCCCCCGAAAACTCTAGACAGACCATAAGGGATACACGTTTTTTTCCGTTTCCAGTAGTTATTGAAAAGGATAAAATATTTGTCAATGGCAAAGGAAGTTCCGTTCCCTATGGGGCAGAGATCTTGGAAATTAATGGACAGAATACAGCTGCCATAATGCGTCTGCTAGCGGCAAGCTCTTACAGTGACGGTTTTATTAGTACGGGGACGGATCGCTTCTATGGCGATTTCCAGAGTGTATGGGGATATTACAATGCTAGTCCTAAACAATACAGTGTACGCTATCGGCCAGCTGGCAGCAATAAGGAACAAGAACAAGTACTGCTAGCTCTAGATCCATCCAAAGGCGTACACAGCAGTAGGCTGGGTATCGCACCATTTAACCGCTTGGAAACCTCGTATTATGTATATGGTACTTATATTGACAAAGAGAGCACCGGCATTCTTACCGTGATGTCCTTTGCTCTCGATGAGTCTTTTGCGTATAAAGAATTTAGTGAATTTTTTAAAGAGGTAAAGAAACGAGGAATCCGTCACGTCATTGTTGATATCCGCAAAAACGGAGGAGGTAATCCTGCTATCTCAGCTCTGTTATATTCTTTTTTAGCCAGTGAATCTTTTGATAATGTATACAACCAGCGGACCAAAACTATAAGTATTGCTTATCCAGAATATGCTATAAACAATGGTCGCAAAATGTCTGATGAAGATATACGAAATATGTATAATTTTATGAATCAGCGATTTAATAAGGATTCATTAACTGGATTTTATGTCGGCAATGCTCGGCTAAAGGAAAGCCAACTTGAAAACTACCCACCAGATAAAGACGCTTTTAAAGGTAGCGTATATGTGCTCACCAGTGGAGCTACCGTGTCGGCTGCTACTTATTTTGCATCCTTGGTACAGAAAAACAAGCGTGGACTGGTGATAGGTAAAGAAACCGGTAGTGGCGAGCAGAGTACCACAGCAGCTTGGTTCTTGAACTATCAGTTGCCCAATACCAAATCTATCTTGACTGTCCCGATGTCCGAGATGTACTTTTTCAATGCGCAGACCGACAATGGAAGAGGGGTAATGCCTGACCGAGAGCTGTCGATAGACGATTTTTTAAAATACTTCCGTTCCGAAAGGGATCCCGAAATCAGCTATACAAGAGACTTGATCAGAGAAAAACTTTAAGGCTTTCAACGCTGTAATGGACTAAAAAAATACCTGAAGTTAGATGCTTCAGGTATTTTAATTAACCCTTATATACTCTACATCTTTTACGCCACCTCTGATAGCCTCGAAGAAACATAAATCAGAGGTGGATTTCTTTCTTCTCTTTCCTCCTCTCAATAGATACTTTTTTTTCTTTGCCCTCGCACAAATTAATACTAATTATCTTCCAAGTTTTGTCCAGTATTAAACATTATCTATTGTTTTAAGTATAGCCTATCAATTACTTTTACGTAAAAGTAAAGTTGATTACATAGTACTAACCAAATTAAATAATCTCAGGCGTTTCACCGTTTTTATCATTCGACTCTCTGATAGCGGCAGCGATTTCCTGTAGTGCTTGGTTCTGCTCACGGATGGCTGCGGTATGGTCGTTTTTAGCAGATAGGTATTTTTCTAATAATGCCAACAGTACGCGGTACAATCCATATAATACGATTGCGATAAATCCTCCCCAGATGAGGTAAATAAATATAATTCCAAATGAAAACATAAATTGAAGTTTGGTTTTAATTTATTTAAATATAGCCATAAGTTTTCTTTGCTACAATTTTTTTTGTATTTCAATACTGCGCTACTTACACGTCTGGGAAAGGAGTTATAATCCAGTTTTGCTGTTGATTTTCAGCTTACTATTAATTTTCCTGTTTGGGTATTCTTTAGCGTGATAGCTACCACTTTCGGTCGGAATCTCTTTTCCAATCGAAAGGCATTAATTCTTCAAGCGTTTTGAAAACTCCGTTGCTGACTTCAATTGTTGTTTTTCTGTTTTCCGCTGACAACTGACTTATCAGCTCTCGGCATCTTCCACAGGGTGGGACGGCGTTTCCGTGGCTGTCAACTGCTACCATAGTCAATATTCTGTATTCGCCATGCTTTAACATTTCGGATACAGCGCTATGTTCGGCACAGTGTCCGAGTGAACAGGCCGTATCAATACTGATACCTGTATAAATATTTCCATCCACAGTTTCAATCACAGCAGCAACATCGCCGTATGAAATGAAATCATTCAGTAGTGTTGGCTTGGCCAATCCTGCAGCAATCTTTTTCAAGCTCATTTTTTCCATGTTCGATGGTATGTTTTAAGGGGTAACTTGACTGCCTTACAGTTTGTGGCACTCGTCTTACAAACTTAAGAAAGAAAAACCGTTGTGTGTTTTCATGTTTTGTGATTAATCGTGCAATTATTAAGATAATGCAGTTGTGATTTGGTTTTCTTGTTGATTTTCAGTTTATTATTAGTTTATGTGGATTAAATTTGTTAATTTTCAATAACAAATCAAGGAGGGTGCTATGGATTATGAAGTCAATACATGGGTATGGGTGTGGCCTTCTGCCAAACGAAAGCTTGCTTTCGTATTGGCGGTACGGGAGCATACGGTTATGGTCAGGTATTATGATGTGATAGGCCATAGGCTGTCGGCCAGCCGGGAGGTATGGAGCAAGCGTGTGGTCGTACCGGCCCATCTGGAATGGGAGCAGCTGGAAAAGCTGCCCTGTGGCAAGCGCCCGCTGGCACTCAATAGGGCCAAGATGATCGTGGCTACCAATATGATCTTTACCGACAATGAGAAGCGCCTCGAGCGCAGGGTGTATTACTGCCGTCGCTGCCGTGCCTTCCATACCACGGCTCAGTTCAAGCTGCCGCTAGCCTTCTTGAAAACCCTGGCCCTGAATCCCTATCAGGCGGATGGTGTCGAATGCTACAAGAAAATAGGCCACCGCAAGCGCGTGTGGTACTGGTGGCACCATACCCTGGGCATCAAGATCCCCTTTGGCCTGTTTGAACGGATCATCGCCGAGTATGCAACCACACCCGAGATGGCGATCCTCCAGATGCAGCTCGATCCCCTGGCTTTTATGCATCATATGATGCTCTATCTGTACAAAGCACGCATGAAACGCTTGAATCCCGAAAGCTAGGTGCCGCGCCGCCGGTATTCGCTCGGGCATATCCCATGTTTTTTTATAAAAGCTTTTCGAAATGCCGAACTGTGACTGTACCCCAATAGGTGGGAGATATCGCTTATAGGTTTCTTCTTCGCCAAGAGCACTAGCGCTCGATCCTGCTTCTGGTCGAAGATGTAGGTGGCGAGACTTTCCCCGTGCAGCAATTGGTGCCTGCGCCCCAGATAATTTTTGTCGATGCCAAATCGATCCGCCAGTGCACTGATCGATGGTACGGCCTGATCGGTATCGATGAGTTGTTTGATATAGTATCTTACAGCCTGTACCTTATTCTGGACGGGGGATAGTGCAGTATCATCTGGGGTCTGCATCTGTTCGACAAGTTTGGAGATGGGCAGGTAGATCTGACTGTCCTGCAGGATATGCCGGCTGGGGCCAAGCCCCAATAGGTAGTACAGCTCGGCTCGATCCAGTTCGCTGATGGCTGTTGGGGCAGATTGGTACAGTATACCGTGCTGCAGTTCCCGGGAGATGTGCTGCTCGTCGATAGCGAGCTCTTCGGGATAGCGGCCCAGCCAGCTCGCTGCAACATGGAAGCCTACGATCCAGTGGCGCCCTGCTTCGACCTCCACCTGTAGATGACTAGGAGCGCCCCGCAGCAGGTGCTTGCCGCCTTCCCCCAATACCGGAATAGCGCCATCCGGACCGACTAGGCTGTAGCCGCCTTGGAGTGCATATTGCCAGTGTGTATCGGGGTGGTTGATATCGACAGCGATCCGCGTCCGCTCGGACAGCTGTAGCTCTATGTTGTAGAGGTAGACGTGCTTGGCATTGTGCCACTGCATGCAGCACCAATTGTACCTGTCCTTGTACCAGCTGTCGACCTGCGCATAGGGGATGCGATAGGATACCTCTTTGGGCAACTTATTGCTTTTGGCGATAGCCGGATAGATCGCTCCCAGATGGATCATAAAGCCAGGTATCATAAGGCGTGGTTTTGCGATGTGTCTATAATTTGCTTGTATACAAATGAATGGCTTAAAAGTCGAAGGGTCAAGTGACAGGGGTGACATTGGATCTACCTTTCGCTGAGGTGTCTTTAGGGACAATGAATCAAGCAGCTTTTGCGAGGTGACATCGAGAGACAGTTTTCATTCGTCGGCTGTAGGCTGCCACTCATCGGGTAATAAGGTTGTCTACCTTTTCTTTCTTCATTTTATTTTCTCTTGAATACGTTTGGGGTATGGATGCATGCGTTTTTGGGGCCCCATTTAAGGTTTTATTAAATGAACAGAAACGATGAAAACAAAAAGAAAAGTAACGGTGCACAATGTACCCTTGAAAAAGAAAAGAATGCAGCGCGTGAAGACGGTGGCGTGTGCCACAGCAATTGTAGCCGCGCAGGTAATGGTAAAAGGCGAGTCAAGCCCATGTGATGTCTTCTTACCAGGCATACATTGGTATTGGTAATCTACTGGTACGGGTGCCGCCCTAGATTATTGGCAGTGCCCGTATCGATTAAAATCGTAATGATATGGACACCGTACAAGATTACAAAAAGGAGCTGCAGCGGCTCCACAACAGACTCTATAAGGAAGGGATAGATTGGAATCGCACGATCATCAATCGCCTTACAGAGATGAGCGCGAATATGGCATACTTCTTCCCAGAGCTGAGCTATGGGGACCACCGGAGGATATTCAGAGATAGCCTCTGGCAGCTCAAGATGGATTCCTGGGATCTCAAGCTGTTTTCCGGAAGTTATCCCTATACCATAAGGGGGTGGAGAGGCTTTCTGAAGAAAATAAGAGCGCAGAAAGGAATGATATGTACCTACCACTTTGGCGCCTATCAATTGATCAACTACCTCTTGCTGAAAGCCAAGGAACCCTTCGCTCTCTTAGTCGGGGATAAGGTGTATCACGAATGGGAACAACGTAATACGGGTCTCGAAAAATTGCTTGGACAGGCCACACGGCAAGGCCGTTTTACGCTGCTCAATGCGGCCGACAGGGGGGCACTCCGTCAGATGTACGAACTGAGCGCAAAGGGACATCACCTGTTGGTATATGTAGATGGACTGGAGGGGATAGCATACGGCAAAAGACATGTCCTGGAGCCGGTGTCATTTCTGGGAAGAGAGATCGAGGTACCGCGTGGAACGGTGGGACTGGCGCATGCACTTCGACTGCCGATCTACCCCATGCTGGCTGTCCGACACGACAATACTGTTCGTATAGAGAGTATGCCTGCGATAACACCGGTGGCACATAGCAACAGGGCACTGTTTGTGCGCTCCGTGCTGTACAGGCTGTACGATTGGTTTGCGGGTTACCTCGGGCGCTGGCCAGAGCAGTGGACCAACTGGCCGTTCCTCCAGAAGATAAGGCCGGATGTCCAGCTCAGGCACCTGGAGTGGTACTCGCTCGAAGCTGGACCTTACGATGACCCCATGCAATATGGTATATATTACGAGAGTGATGGTACTTGCGGACTGTTCCGCAAAAGGGATCTGTATTGTTTCTCGATCGCCCAGGACAAGATCAGGTTACTGCAGCGGACAGGTTACGGAGGTTCTCCATAATTTATTAAGCGTCAGAAGATTTTGTATATTAGGGCTGCTAACCAATACTTTGAATCATGCCTGGCAAAATCTTCTTACGGGAGAGCATTAGGATACAGTTGGTTTGTTGGCCTATATATTTGCTTCTGATGTTGCTTATCAACAGCAAGCTAAAGCCCGAGGCCGATGGGCTCAGTCAGCTGATCGCTTGGCTTATTCTGCTCTTTGTCTTTAACGCTTGTCTAGCGATACTGTATGTTGTTTTTTTTAGAAAAATGATCTGGAAATCATTATTGCTTATTATCGTTCTATATGTACTGCTGACCGAAGGGATGTACTATATGGGAGAAGAGTGGAGCGAGCTCAGGGAGGAGCTGTTCTTCACAAAACGCGAACAGTATTACTGGACTGTATTTGCCAATTATATCGGCGTGTGGATTATGGCGGGAAGCCTGCTGTTTCATATCTGGTCGCGGATCAACGACCGCTTACGACAGGAGGAAGCTCTGCGGAGACACCAGAAGGAGATAGAAGCCAGGGAGATGCAGTTTACCCTGCGTACTGTACAGGTCAACCCACATTTTCTCTTTAATGCGCTGGCGGGGATGCGCAGTCGGACACAGGAACTGCTCCCCGCAGTAGCGGGTGATATGGACAGGTTGAGCGATCTGATGTGGTACATCTTGTCAGCCTCCGAGGAAGGTAAAAAAAAGGTGCTGCTCTATAAGGAAGTAGAAGCTTTGGAAAGCTATATCGCCTTAGAACGTAGCCGTTTCGAGCACACCTATATCGATTACAGGGTAGAGGGAATGTCGCTGTCGCACAAGATCGTGCCCGTGTCGCTGATTACACTGGTCGAAAATGCCTTCAAGTATGGGATATACACCGAGGGGCAGACTCCTATAGAGATAAAGCTGTCGATTACCGAGGAGGCGGTGCTGTTTGAGTGTACCAATATAGTCGATAAGGCGAGGCGACTGCAAAGCTCATTGGGCACTGGGCACAGAAACCTGCGCTCCAGATTGGAGATCGCATTTCCAGGATGTTATCAGTTTGAAGCTCTGGAGATTGGAGATGATCGGTATTATGTCGGATTACGGATAGAGCAGAAATAAGGTAATTGGCGGATCATGAAATAAATGCGAAGCATTCATGAGTTCCATCAAGAAAACAATTAATTGAACGAATAATTATATATGAAAAGATTGAAATGTCTGGTGGTAGATGATGAGATAGAAGGCATCAATACCCTTAAGTCACTGATAAAGAAAAGGCACGACCTGCTCTATGCCGGGGGGACGCAGGATGCCCGTGAAGTGCTCGCTATGATACAGAAGTATCCTGTCGAACTGGTATTTGTGGATCTGCACATGCCTCATATCCATGGGTTGGATCTGATCAGATTGTTGGTGGATCAGGTAGAGGTGGTCTGCTGTTCGGCAGATCGGGTGTACGGTGCCGAGCTTTTTGAGCTGGGGATAGCATTCTACCTCACCAAGCCGGTAAAGCCCGAGCTGTTTCATACAGCGATAGACCGCGTATGGCAGAGCATAACCCAAAAACAGAGTGGAGGTAGCACTGCGGTATTGCCGATCGGCCTGGAAGATTACGTGATGTTTAAAGTATGCGGAGGCAGTACGCTCAACCTTCAACTGATCGATATCGAATGCCTGGAAGCACAGTCCGACAATACCATAGTAACGCATACAGATGGTTCGCATATC
This sequence comes from Sphingobacterium paucimobilis HER1398, assembly GCF_000416985.1. Lineage (GTDB taxonomy): Bacteria > Bacteroidota > Bacteroidia > Sphingobacteriales > Sphingobacteriaceae > Sphingobacterium > Sphingobacterium paucimobilis. The sequence continues at coordinate 116,256 of NZ_ATDL01000015.1, read as the reverse complement.
ATTAGTCTGGCATTGGCCGATTTTGAAAGGCTGCTGCCTGCCGAGCACTTTATTCGCGTACATAGAGGATGTATAGTCGCATTCAAGAATATAGCAAGTGTCGATAATGCCTGTGAGATCATAACACTGCGCAACTCGGCCTCTAAAGAGGTGCCCATAGGCCGGACTTATAAAGCGAACGTTCGTGATATGCTGAATATGAGGGTAATTAAAAACAGATAGAAATGTCAGATACAGCGTTACAGCATCAGTTGCAGAGTATACGATCACGGCTGCTGGAGCTGCAGAATGAAGGCGCTGCAATAGACCGGGAGAAGGAACTGTTGGCTTTTAATGGACAGATTATGGAGTTTATGGCAGCACTCCGTCAGTGCTGTTCGGATATGCAGGAGCAGATTGACGTCCGTGTAGAGTTGCAGGGCGCTATAAAACTGTCAGGCATTAAGCAGGCCGCTTACGAAAGCTTTTTCCAGGACCAGATAATGTTTTACAGACAGTGGTTAAGTGGCTTTGCAGAGCTAGTGCATACAGATAAAGGAAAGTGTACTGTAGGGCTTACAGTGCGGCAGATACTCTTATTGTTGCGGTTGGCACGGGATACAGGCATACTCGCCGAGCAGCAGCTAAAACCCTATTTCTATTTTCTGCAGACAAGCTTTAGAACAAATGCACAAGACAGCCTATCGTACGAAAGCCTGCGTAAGAAGTATAGCGAGCTGGATCGATATACCATCATCAACTTGCGCAAGTTGCTCGAAGAAATGCTGGTGCAGCTTAAACGTTATCAGGATAAAACAATGTAGGATAACCTAGACCACAGCTATTATGGAGCAGTTAATCAAAGTATTGATTCAACATGACAAGAAAAGATTGAAGTTGACAAAAAAACAGAACCAGCTTATTGGAAAGCTGATTTCGTTATCAACCCCTACCGACAAAGAGATGTTGAAAAAGATGATCATCGATAATGCCGACCTCAAAGAGATCTTTAAAGTAGCCGATACCAAGTTCTATCGACTCAAAAAGCTGTTTACCTCCTATGAACTCGACGCCAAGGACTACTATCTTACCGAAGAAATCCTCAAAACCATAAAGAAATATAAACGAAAACCAGAGACGGAGTCTTCTATCTAGTAGAATTACAGGTGCTTAAATTTAACCTTCGAAGAATCTGGTTCGTCCCGTCATTGCGATCGTAGTGAAGGGACTTCTTACATCCTATGAACCGTCTATAAACCTTCTATGAATAGGAAATACCCATAAAAAGAACATAAAGAACACCTAAAAGAAACAACGGCCACACAATAACGACACATGTTTGACACAATAACGATACATGTTTGACACAATAACCACACATGTTTGACACAACAACCACATAACAACAGTACATCTTTAACAGCTGAAGCTTATACACACTTCAACTGCCACCTTCGAATTTTTTGGTAACTGTAATGGGATTCACTGGCCATACAGCCAAAAGATTTCAGTGACGAGTTTTACTGCTTCTTGCTTCTTTTTGGGAAAAATTGCGAAGCAATCTCCGAAGGAAACAAGGTGCACGTCTGGTACGCAAGACAAGAGAGCTTCCTATTCCTTCCTTTTTCTTCTTTTTTCGTTTTATATGGTCGCAATTAATTAGCAGTCATTGTTTTATGGTGTTTTGTTTGAACCTTTGTTTCGTAAGCACATCGGAAGGCGCCCCGGTAGCAGGCTTGCACAAACAGAATTATAAACGTCAAATAATTTTTTTAAAATGGCAAAATCAAAAGACAACCTGATCATGCAGGGCACATCAGGTCGAGTAGGACGGAACCTTGTGTTTCGATTAAAAGGCGATCAGACTATTATCGCTAAAAGAGCCCGGCAGAAGACGAACCGCGAGTATTCGAGCGATCAACAGTCTGTCATGAACAAGTTTACAAGAGCCGCACTGTACGCTAAAGCAGCAATACAGGATCCGCAGCTCAAGCAAGCTTACCAGGCAAAGGCCAATGTCAATCAGACGGCTTATAACGTAGCCTTTAGAGATTATCTCGTAAAGCCCTATGTAGCACTACTGGATGATATGGGGTACCAAGGTAATGCAGGTGAAAAGATCTCCTTGTTGATCAAAGACGTACTTCAGGTCCTCAGTGTCAAAATAGAAGTGCTTAATGCTAGTGATGTGGTTGTCGAGAGTGGAGCAGCCACAGTCGCACCACTTGACACCACAAATACGCATTGGAACTATACCATGACTGAGGAGAATCCCGATTACGAAAATTCGAAGTACAGAATTACGCTGACGGATACCCCTGGCAAGAAAGCTGTAGAGATCAAAGACTACGGTGAGGATGCCACTGTAGATTAGTGCTTGTGAGAACACTATTGGAATGGGCCTTCGGGCCCTTCCTGATGCCGATAGTTCGGGAGATGCTCTCATAACAGCTATAACTTTACAATTACTAAATACTAATAAAAATGGCAACATGGACATACAGACTGCCCGCTTCCGATCAGAGGTGGAAGGTTGGAGATAATTTTCTTCTTTCAAATTTGAAATATTACTTAATCAGTGGGTTAGTGGTATTAACCTTACTGTTCACTTTAATAGGGAAACTGCTGGTTTTCGTAGATCCCAAGGCGGGTATACTTGATATAGGTATCCTTACGGTGGCCGTATTTGGCCTGCTGATCGGCGTGGCAGCGATACTGTGCAGCCTGTGGTTGCAGGAGCTCCTGTGGCAACCTTTTAAAACGTTCCGTAAAAATTTCCGTTCACATTTTAATCAATTGACATCATGGCAACAATGTATTCTTTATTTCTCGGTATTCTTCTTACTGCTCTATGCCGGAGTAATGGTGATGAGGGTAGTGTTGTAAGACCTGTTTTATGCCGCTCTGTAGCCGCGGCTGGGCCAGTTCCTTTTCTCTTGACAGAAAAGGAACCAAACCGACTGAAAGGAGTTCATGGACACCATATACAAACAAAAGTCCATAAAGGTCAAGGCTTGGCTGCTCCTCCTAAATTCAAATCCTGGATCCTAAAAATCAAAAACTCGCCCGATGTATCTGGCTCAGACAGTTTGATTTTCTTAACGGTTCCATTATTTAAATTCTTAACGGCATCACAGCCTAGGCCGTTTTTTAAAGCTAGTGCTACTAAGAGCAGATCCGTACAATTACTTCATCTATCGCCTTTGAAGCAGTTCCCCGTTAAGGATGACCTTTTAGCATATGGAGTCAAAGGCCGTAAAGCTATAATTTACAAAAACTCACATTTTGCACTACATAAGGATTTACCTTCGGTGAGCTCGCAAGCTCGGTTCCAGTCTATGGGGAGGAAAAAAGGAATGGAGACCTTGGAAACCGCCTTGATAGCTTTACGAAGCCGTGATGAACATAGGTTAAATAGTATTGATCTTTGTGGCACTTTCTATCAAGGGAAAGTGCCTAGGTGGTCCGCCATTGAGGACAAAAGAAACTTAATAATAGCTATAGCTTCTGCAGAACTGGGCATAAAGGAATCAACAGGCAACAACGATGGCCCTCGCATTGACAATTCTTTACGCCTTGCGCAACCTAGACCGTTTTTTAAAGCTAGTGCTACTAGTTCAATCTGTACAATATCGAGAAATGTCGCCTTCGATATTTTTAAAAATTTGAAGGAGGATGCACAATCCATTGTTTTAAAAATATCCAGCGACGAGTTTTTGCTTACTTTTTGCGGAAAAAAGTATGAGCCCCGCCACGGCTTGAGTGGCATAATAGGTAAGCATTTTGCCATTGAAGACAAAAGAAACTTAATAATAGCTATAGCTTCTGCAGAACTGGGCGTAAAAGAATCAACGGGCAACAACGATGGCCCCCGCGTCGACAATTCTTTAGGCCTTGCGCAACCTAGACCGTTTTATTCAGCTAGTGCTACTAGAACTCCCTTACAATCGGGATTAATGTCGCCTGTGAAGCTTTTGACAATAGCAGAAGGAAGCACTACAGTACAGTCAAAAGGTTCGAGCGACAAGGCTTGGACACTTGGCCGATACCAAGTGTCACGCCCGTCTGGCATGGAAGACAAAAGAAACTTAATAATAGCTATAGCTTCTGCAGAACTGGGCGTAAAAGAATCAACTGGTAACAACGATGGCCCTCGCATCGAACAATACCTGGCTTACACTGGACTAACCAAAGGCTATGAATGGTGCGCTGCCTTTGTCAGCTGGTGCTATGGGCAGTCGGGGCTTTCACAACCGCGCAATCCCTGGTCGCCTGCTCTATTTCCCAAAGCCAAAAGCTATAAGGATACGGATAAGATACAGCCCGCAGACCTCTTTGGCATCTACAGCAGCAGCTTACGGCGCATCCATCATGTGGGGCTGATCAAAGAAAGGCAGGGACAGTTCATCCTGACGATCGAAGGCAATAGCAACGATCGGGTAGAATCGCGGCGCAGGCATGTACGGACAGTGTATGGTTATGCGGATTGGGTTGGTGAGAGTTAAAGGAGTTAAAAAGGGTGATAAGGTTATAAAGTTACAAAGTTAGAGAAGTTACAAAGTTATGAGAGCTTGTCCTGAGCTATCGGGATTATAGAAGTTAGACACGTCACCCTGAGCGTAGCGCAGCGAAGTCGAATGGGTCTATGTACTCTACAAAAATACACAGTAAATGAATTTGGATATGAACACCAGAATATTATACTTCCTGCTCTTCACGGTATGTTGCGGATGCAGAGTAAATAAAGAAAAAAGCGAACGGCTGCATCTGGATAGTCAGTCTCAGAGCCGCCTGGAGGCCAGTGCCTCATGGGTACAGGTCAATAGCCAAGACAGCAGCTACCGCTACTGGTACTTTAGTGGCGACAGTGGCTTTTACTTTCACCCGGACATCGGCCTTTGGAGTCGCTCGGGACAGATCGTATACGGTGAGCAGCGTGCGTTAAAACAGCAAGTTGCGGCAGTAGAGCATAGCTACGATAGTCTAGGTTTTGAAAGCGATCAGGTACAGCAGCTGACGCATACCAAGAAAACCACCTATCCGCTATCCAGCTGGCTGTGGGCATTGGCCATTATCGCGATAGTAGTGGTGTTTTATTGGTGGAGGAGGAAGTGACAGTATGCCCCAGTCCACTTGGGGCGTGCTGTCGTTTACTACATATCTTTTAAGGAGTAGCCTATAAAATTCTGATTGTATTTTTTTAGTTCGGTACACAGTGTCCGTGCTTTTTGTTTCAAGATATCGATATCTATTTTTTCGGCATTGCGCTTTACTTCTGCAAATAGTACGACCTTATCCAAGTCATTGAGGGCTACAATATCGATCTCGTTTTGATTCTGTTTCTCCCAATATGTGCCTATCAGATTGTAGCTTTTTTCTAATTTAAGCTTTTCGATAAAATATTTTTCAAGTATTTTGCCCGAATAGGTTGGATAATCTCGGTCTACTACCTGTCTGATGTAACCCAGATTATTCGCTTCTACGGCACTACGATTCTTGTAAATAAACCTAAACCAAAAACTCAAAAAATTATCCTCGATACTATATTTGACACTTCGGCTATTGGGTTTTGATAATACAGGACGAACACGTTTTATAAGTCCGTATTCGTTCTCCAACTTATCAAGAAAGCCTCCTACCTGTATTTCTAGAATAGATTCGATTTCGGCTCTCGCTGTTTTGCCTAACGCAATGAGTGAAAGTATGGAGAAATAATTGCCGTAATCTTTACCAAACTCCTCGATAAGTACATTTCTGCCCTCATCTAAAAAGAGTGAGTTTTCGGATAATAGCGTGTCTAATATATCATTCTGAGTAAATGCATTTGCTTCTACTAGTAGTTCTACATATTTTGCAACTCCACCGGTTATCATATAGAAAGCTAGGAGGTCTTCGCTCGTGTACTGCGGGGAATGATCTTGAAGGATCTCTTTTAAAGTAACAATGTCAAAAGATTTGAGCAGGATACGATTGTTGGCTCGTCCAAATAGTGGTTCTTTCGCTCCTTCAAAAATCTTTATCATCAAGGAATAAACGGAGCCGCATAATATCAAGTTTATTTTACTTTCGGATTTATGAAGATCCCATAGTTTTTGCATATCCGAGAATATAGCGCTATTGATGGAAGCAAACTCCTGGAATTCATCGATGATAACTGTAAAATGATGTTTCTTTGATAAATCCATCAACCATCCAAACAAATCTTTGAATGTTTTTATTTCACCGAAAAAGGGAATATCTAGACTCTGTTTTACAACCTCTGTGAATTCCAAACAAAGTAACGCTTCACTCTTTTTGGCAACAAATAGATAAATATGACGGGTGTCTTCATATGCTTTGAGTAAGAGGCTGGTCTTACCGATACGCCTTCTGCCCACCATAAAAGTCATCTGAGCTACATGTTCGGAGCGGTCTTCAATTTTTCGAAGGAGCAAAAGTTCGTTTTCTCTATTATAAAATTTCATCCGTGGACTAACTTTTAATTATCGCAACCGTGGTTACAGTAACGGCGGTTGCGATAATAAAGATAGTGTTTTTTGACATATTTTCCGCCGCAGTATAAATATTTCGATATGCTGTAGAGAATAAGGTGGCTTCCATAACTCCATAACGCGGATTTGTTCGCTCTTTTTGGCAGAGCTCTGCCGAAAAGAGCTTTATATCGTTGATAACGGTATCCCTGTTTTCAGCCAATTTTGTGTGATATATCGTCGATGTGTTGCTGGATTCTGTGATTACTGATATATTCGCTAATAAAATAGAACACGCACAGATGAAAGCCCTATATCAATTCTTACTCGTCTCTACCATCGTAGGTACAGTCACGGCATGCAATTCGCAGAATAAAAAAACGGAATCGGACAAAGTGGAAGTACAGGCTACACCGCGGGTGGTCACTTTGGCGGACTTTAAGAAGATAAAGGGGGTGGACAATGTACAGGAGGTACCTTTTCAATTGTTTACCAAGATGGACTCTGTTCATTTTTTCATAGCGCCAAGTGCGGACTCGGCTTACCTCAAGGTACAGCGCCACAAGCTGGATAATTATTACGGCTTTGAGGAGGTCGGTGGCTTCTACGCGATACATTACAGCATCGAGAATAATATTTCAAACAGTATCCAGGCCTTTGTCCTGAAATCGGAATTTACAGCTTCATTTGATCTGACCCTGAAAGGGGCAAAGCTGGATGAGATCAGAAGCAGTACCTATAAAGCCGTGGATGATTTCAAAAATAAATCATTTGACGCATATGGAACGATAGCCGAAGTATCAGAGCAGGAGTTTCTAAAAGCATCAGCGCATCGAGTGGATGAAGTCCTGGTAAAGAACCCCGATGTCAAATTAAAGAACAACATATGGACGTATACGGATAAAGACAAGGCGTATCGTATCACCCCGTATGAGAACACCTCGGAAGAAGAAGGTACGTTCTATAATGCGTATATCGGGCAATCGAAGTTTATGGGACTACAGGTATTTCACGAAAGTTCGGATGCTACGAATGAGACTTACTACACGTTTTATGAACCGATCGCTTCGGTCAGGTATGATCTGTATGCTGCTGGCTATCCGCAGGTTCTTCCGGCCAGAAGCTGCCTGTCGTGGGTTACGTCCAACTCCAGTGTCGGCAGTGATTTTGTGATCAGTAGGTATGTGCCATCGGAAAAAGGGCAGCAAGGCCTGTTGTACGTCAACTTTACCAACTTCAAGATAGCGGATGATGAAAAAGCCTTCTGGGCCGATAAGAATACATACTATGCTGCGGTGTACCCGCTCAATTCGTCTCCTGCAAAAGGTAAAACACAAAAGATGGCTTTTGTCAAGATACAGGTTAAAGAGGAATTGTTTTAGTAAGGTTGTACATAACGTCCTTGCGCTAGTTTATGGAATGTTGTACAGCTAGGCATCTTGTTATATATGAGATATCTTTTATTACCACTGATTGCGTTACTTTTTACATTACAGGCCTATGCACAATCGCCAACCGATCAAAGTCTAGAACAGCTTTCTAAAGACGTTCAAAAGCTTTTTCAGGCAAGGGGATGGAGGTTGAATAAGCTTTTAAGTCGGGGAGGACTATCCTTTTCAGATGGACCAATATGCTATAGAATAAAAGATAGTATTTACTGGGAAGGAGACTCGTGTGAGTGGGATGCTTCTCTAGACTCTTTGTTCCTTACAGATGAAAATATCCGTGATTCGATAGTGTATATGTTGCTGGGAGAGTATGATCCTCAGACAGAATCACAAGTGATGGATATTTATAGCTATACTGATGTGAATGGTCTCCAGGATCTTGGTTTTCCAAATCCGGGAGTATGGGGAGAGTTTCGTGGAGGTATGAGAAGATTTAAGGAGTTGCTCACGAATTATCTATTTCTTTCAATCGGATCTATGCTCAAGGATTCGTCTAGATTCACTATTTACTTTTCTAACCGTGGGCCAAATTTCTTTGATAGGGTGGTGTGCGATGATATGATGTTGCAAGAGGCACTTAGTCGTCACTTTGTGGAAAATGAAATAAAATATCTTCCTCCGATAGGGTATGCTAGGCTACTAATGAGCTATCATGTTTTCGAGGTAAAGAAAACGGAGGAGGGACTTCGTATCGATGATGTAGGGTACGGCGAACCTTTCTTTTACAAGGTTCTACAGGACACTATCTATGTTATAGAACCCTTATACAAAAAAGAAAAGGTTAATTATGAAGCCTCCTTTTTATACGATTCAAAATGGACGGAGCAGGAATTCTTAGCAAGTTCTGGTATTAAGGCCCTATTGCGAGGAAGGGAGAAGGAACCGCTGACTGAAGTACTGAAACAGTTTTGTAATGGAGCTTTCATAAAGCCTTTTAGTGCTATATACGGTATACGAGAAGCTAAATTGTATTCAGATAATTTGATTAAGTAAGCGTGTTATTGAACCTGTCCCCACTTTTATCGGGTGGACAGGTATAACCTGTCGTCATTGCACTGTTTAATAATAGATAATACAGGTCCTTGCGGAAGGTGAGTTTTTTTAATTAGCACCTCGGAGATTTAATGACAGTAAAAGCAAACGTCACCCTGAGTGTAGCGGAGCGGAATCGAACGGGTCTATCAACTGTATAGCGGTGATTATATAGTTTCTAGATATTGCTTCAAAGCGCCCTTTGGGATTCTCCACTACGGTCGATTACTTGTCCCAATTTCGGGATGACGACACCGTTTGCAACTCCGTCATTGCGAATGAAATGAAGCAATCTTAAGGTAATGGTCTACAACTGACCTCAATCAATAAACTCTGTCTTGCAGTAATCAATTTTATAATGCCCCTTTTCAAGAACGAGACTTACCTCATTCTGTGTTTTTATACCCTCACCATAATCGATGAATACACGGTAGATATGGTCTTTGAGTTTCGAAATCTCTAGCTTTTGGAGTTCTCCGATATCGCCATTGCCTCTCCCGAATAGCCACATTTCGCGCTCTTCGATGGGATAGATTTTGGACCATTTGTCTTTATAGCGTTTCTCGGCGGCGGGATATTCTTCGTCCGTCAGGTTGGAAGCACTGTACAGTTCGCCCGAATCGGCAATAAATTCCTGAAATTGCTTGGTGCACAGTTTTTCCTCTACATTGTAGTCGGGAAAGTATCTGTCCGAATTTTTTGTTTTGAAAATGTTTTCCAACCATTGTTTTCCTTGATCGATGGATGTGTCAGTTGCAGTTATCTCCTGCATGTCCGCCCGATTGGATACCTCCTTATTCCCAGTGAGCGTTACAGAATCGGCTGTTTCTTGCGTCGAAGTCGTGTTTTTTTGTGTGCAGGCGCTCATCAAAAAAGCAACCAAGCTAATGCTTAAATAATTTATATGCATAGTTGTCGAAATATAGGTCAATATTAAGGACAATTGAGGACAACGGCAATCCCTATTACCGGCTATATTTTATTCATAAAGATGCTGTTCATCTGTCATGCTGTTATCTATTGTCGCTTTCCTCTTCTTTACCTTCTTGGATCAGCTCGTTCACATCCTGCATCTCGTCCTTGTCCAGATTCTCCACACGCTCTACCTGATCATCAGATTGTCGGTCGATATGGAAGGTGCAGGATACAGGAAAGTGATCCGATCCGATATCGGGGAGAATCGTTAATCGGTCGACGAATACCTGCGTGCTATGGAATAGTAGATCCAGAGGAACCCGAAAGAACCAATACTTAGCATGGAAAGTCGCGAGTATTCCCCGGCCGATACGGGCATCGATAAGCTGGCTGGTTTTTCTGAATAGAATCGAACTCTTTGCCCACGCTACATTATTAAAGTCTCCTGCAACCACGACAGGTAGTGTATAGTGACGTACACGCTTGGCTACGCTCAGAAGGTCACCGTCACGCTCTTTCGAATTTTCTTCTTCGGTGGGACTCGGTGGCGGAGGATGTACACCAAAGAAAATGAAACGGTGCCCATCCTTAGTCTCAAGTTCGGCTTCGATACTGGGGAGATCATCGGCTACAAAATAATGTGTCTGAATCTTTATTACCCGGAGGTGCGTATAGAAGTGCATTCCGTAAGTGTTGTCTAATGTGACTTTTTGAGTATTGGGATAGTCGTTCTCCAGCTGACGTAGTGCCTGCTCCCAGTGGTTATCACTTTCCATCGTAAGCACAATGTCAGGCGCTTCTTTTCGGACTAAGGTTATAAAACGCTCGTACTCCCGATTATCCTGATATACATTACAGGAGATAATTTTAATATGATCTGAAGCTGAAGCAGATTTCTGAATTACTGGTGTGCGCCAGAACTTAGTATACCGAGACAGGATATACATATGATAGATCATTAACAGCAGTTGTATAGACTGTATCGACCAAAAGAGTGGATCTCTGCTGCTAAAAATGAATAGCAGTACAAAGACAGCCCCTTGCAGAATAAGAATCTGTAGCTTTAGGAACTCGGGTACGCGGAAAATCCAATGTTGATGTTGTATAAAGGGGAGGATGCTGAGAAGGATAAGTAAACAGGACAGTAGTAGGATGAGCATATATGAAGTTTGTTTTAAATAAATACACTTGAGCGAAATGTTTTGTTTTTTGTATAGCTGTTTTTTTACAAATAGGGACTATCTTTATTCCTGAATTTTTAAACACTTATGATAACCATCCAGATGATGATGAATGGTGCTTTGTATTCAAAAACAGATAATCTATGATACGCAGTCTATTGCTTGTAGGCCTACTGAGCGGTGTGCTATCTGCTGAGGCTCAAGTCGGTTCCCGATGCTGATCACCTATGACAAAGAGCATGATACATTATATATTGGTTCATCAAATGGAGATACGTCCTATGCGTATGATGTTCTTTGTCTTTGTCGCTGGTAAATTTAAAGAGCGGCTTGTTTATATTCCGTTTTGACCGAAATAGGATAGTCTTGTTTTTTGGTATTGTCCGACTAAGGCGAATAACTTTGAGTGTCTTGTAATGAATCTTTTAGCCTACCAGTGTGTAAATAAATCTTAGACAAAGTCCAGCCATAGCTGTCTTATACATAGCAACTGATTTTTTATAATAAGCACTAATATTAAAAGATGAACAGAAAAAAGTTAACTATTGTCGGACTGGCACTGATGGGGGCTGTGACTTACGGTACGGCTTCAAATGAAGTAAAGGCACAACAGGCTGCCAAGACAGAACAGATCGCTCCTAAGGAATTAAAAGCACTACAGAAGAAGGTTAAAAATAATTTTGACAGTGTGGGGTATCACATGGAGCTGATCAAGGCTATGGGAATCGAAAATCCGGCACTCTTCAGTCTGTATGAGGGCTGGATGAAGGAAAAACCTAAAAATGCGAATATTCCATTTGCATTGGGAGCAGCTTTGGAGAATGAGTATAGCCCCAAAGCGAAAACTTACCTGTTGAAAGCAATCCAGATCAATCCGAATCTGAAGGAAGCCTATGCCGCATTGTGGTCTGATGCGTCACGTTGGGGAGAGGAAGATAAGGGAAGAGAATACTTAAAGAAAATTACGGAAATAGATCCAGAAGATGCGAGCTATGCCTTTTACTATGCAAGTTCATTCAAAAATATCGATCCCGAGAAGAACAGAAGTCTAAGTCTTGCTGTAGCAGACAAGTTCAATACCAGTGAGCGAGGCGCGCAAGCGCTGTATTGGTTGGCGCATCAGACGTCGGATGTTAAAGAAAAAGAGGCTATATATGTACGCCTTAAGAAAGACTTCTCGCCGGCAAAGTACAACTGGACAGGAAGTGGGATGTCTGCATATAGTGACTTGTTAATGAAACAAAAGCGTTATACGGAAGCTGCAGCACTCGCTACAGAACTTTTCGAAATGACGAAGCAGGAAAATTGGCAGCAGAATGCAGAAACCGCAGTAAAATTTGCCCAATATAAAGAGGCGAAGGATAGTAAGGACTGGGATAAGGCACTGGGGGTATTGGATGGTATCAAGGTCTCACGCTATTCATCGGTATTTAAGATGATTCCGGTTGCTAAGGCTGAGGTATTGCAACAGAGTGGGCAGACGGATCAGGCCTTTGCAACTTTAATGGAATTCTATACGAAATCTCCTTCTCCTGCTATTAAAGAATCGCTGACAGCTTATGGACAGGAGCTTGGTAAGGACAAGGGGGCAGTGCAAGCTGCTATATCGAATAGCCTGAGGACTAACGCGCGAGTGGCTACACCATTTGAGTTGAAAAACTATGCAGGAAGCAGCAATAGTCTGGCAGACTTTAAGGAGAAAGTTACTTTCATTACGTATTGGTATCCGGGCTGCGGACCGTGCAGAGGAGAGTTCCCTCACTTCGAAAATGTAGTACGTAAATTTACAAAAGATAAGCTAGCCTATATCGGAATCAATATCGCTTCCTCGCAGAATGATTATGTATTGCCATTCTTGAAGTCCACAGGCTATAGCTTTATGCCATTGGAAGATGTAAAGGGACGGGATAAGGGCAACTTGGATAATAGAGGGGCAGCACCGATGAATTTTCTGATCGATAAGCAGGGGAATCTGATCTTTGAGAACTTCAGAACGGATGCAGACAATGAGGATGAATTGGAGCTGATGATCAATGAAGTCAGCCTACTGTAATCAAAAAAGGGACATCGTAAAGATGTCCCTTTTGTTTTATTAATAGGTATTCTGAACAATTGCCCCTTGACTTGAAATGATCTCTGTTCGTGGAATAGGAACAGCAAATCGTCTGGAGTCTTTGGGTAGCTGATACGTTTTGATCGCTTGGTCAGCCTGTACCGTCGAAGCATTGTACGGATAGAAACTGCGAGTCAAAAGTACATCATCGCCTGCATAGTCATTGTTGTTGAACCTGCGGATGTCGGACCAGCGCTGTGTGTACGGCATCTCTCTACGACGCTCTTCGAGCACCTTCTTGATCGCTTCGTCTTTATTGCTCGCTTGGAGATCCACCCATGCGCCTGGTTTCATCCGTTTGGCCCGTAAGGTATTGACGGTGGTCATAGCAGCCGATACTTGATCTAACCTTGCCTGGCATTCGGCCTTGATGAGTGTCATCTCCGCTACAGTAGGCCCCGAAGGTATACGGTCTTTATAGAAAAAAACGTAACCGGGCCAATCGTACGCAGGCTTGGTCATACCACGGTCGTAGGAATAGCCTTCGACAAAGTGGTACTCGTAGCGCAGATCGTTGTTCTTGTCATAGAGATCGATCAGTTCCTGGCTCGGAACATACCACCAGCTTTCGTGATTCAGCATACGGAAGTACAAAAACTCCTTCCACTGTAACATATCCGTAAAGTCAGTTTGATTGTCGTGCGTATAGGGAAACTGCAATGTGACTGTCTCCGCATTGGGCGTACCAGTATTGATATTGACTGTACTGCTACGTCCATAGCGCATATTGGTATTATAGTCAACAAAAGTGCTATACTCGCTCAATGCTTTGCTGGCAAAATCAAGGGCCTTGTTGTAGTCGTTGCGAATCAGGTAATAGCGGGCAGCTAGACCATTGACTGCAGCCGTATTGGCGCGCCAGTGTCTTGCACGTCCTTGCTGTACAAGGGGAACATTTGCTTTGGATGCTTCGGCAAGATCGGATTCAATCTGTGTATATACTGCATGCAATGGTGCCCGTGCTGTAGACTCTTCAAACGAGGTGGTCAGCTTGATCGGCAGACCAGGCTCATTCTTGTTTGATTCGGTATAAGGAAGGCAGTAGGTATCGACCAAAGTAAGGTAGCTGTAGGCACGGATCAAATGTGCATCAGCTTTCAACCGGTCCTTGTCTGCTTGGCTTCCGCTCACACGGCTTAGATTCTCCAGTACCATGTTGGCATTGAAGATCTTGGTATACTCGTTTTTCCAAAAGTTTTCGCGGGTATCGTCTTGAAGATACTCAATATCCCAAAGGGCAAACTCCACGGCCGCCATGCCAAATGTTGCAGGACGGGCATCGTAGATCTGCTTAGTGAAATTATAATCATCCGTACTGTATATAGCCGTACGGTTGCCTTCGGAATAGAAGGTTTGATATCTATTAAGCAATGCGTCCAACTGATCCGTCGTGGTCACCACCAGATCGGAAGATTTGGATGGCTTTTCATCTAAGAATTTATTGCAGCTGCTGAAAGACAGTGCGGCGGAAATAAGTATAGCTAGGGATAGTTTGCTCGTTTTCTTTATTGTAGTTTTCATCTTTCCTTATTAATTAAAATCCAACCTTCAAACCAAATGTAAAACGTGGACGTGGTTTCATCGTACCTAAGCGGTACTCCGGATCTTCGCCTGTGTTGTTGAATAATACGGTGAATAGGTCATTGCCCTGTAGGTATACCATAGCATTGCACTGCTTTAATAAACTCCACTTTTCCGTAGGTAAGCGATAGCTGGCATTGACCTCTTGCATACGCAGGTGGGACGCATTGGTGACCAAGTAATCCATGTACGGGTAGAATCTATCCCAGAAATAATACCGGGGTTCGATGTCATTTAATGGTAATGGAATGATCGAATTAGGATCGCCATTCATGACTTCGCCTAGTTTATTGTTAGGAAGTAGTCTACTCGTTCCAATGGCTGGATAATTGAACGATTGTTTAAGAAACTTATGTCCCAATTTACCGGTCAGGATGAATGATAGGTTAAAATCATAGATTTGAAAACTGTTGCTAAAACCTAATGTATATGGGGCTACGCGCGTACCGGCATGCAATAAGTAGTCACGACCATCGCCTGGTGTCCAAGTCCCAAAATCATAAAGCTCGCCGTTGGTGCCATGTACCATAGGTTGCTTATCATGCACGCCAGCATACTGGAACACCCATAAGGCATTGGCATCGTACCCCTCTACGTAGGCGCCGTAATCCCGTCCATATAATTCGCTAGCAGCATAATTGGCTACAAATAATTTGTTGACCTTATTTTTGTTGTATGAAAAGTTGAAACTACCACGCCAGGTGATATCGGATCCATGTAATGGTAAGGCAGTACCTAATTCAAGTTCGATACCATGATTGCTGATTTCGGCATTATTCAGCTTCTGTGCGTTGGTTCCATTTACTGCAGGAATGGATAGTTGTGCAATGAGGTCTTTCCCTTGCTTGTTGTACACATCGATCTTTCCATAGAGCTTGCCCTGCCATAGGGAATAATCTATACCGGCATTCCAGGTCGCCGTACGCTCCCAGCGGAGCGTTGGATTTCCATAGCTACTGATTCGGCCTGTATATTCATTGGTATATACATTTGGATTGCTGTCCAGAGCCACAAGTGGGCGGAAGGAAGTTGAGCGATCCACATTACCGTTATAACCATAGGTCAACCTCAGATTCAAACGGTCTAGCCAAGTATACTGTTGCATAAAATCCTCCCTGCCGATCTGATAGGATCCACCAATAGACCAAAATGGCGCATAACGATATGCCGGATCGTCTGTAATCATGTTGGACGCATCTGTACGGATACTACCTGATAGGGTGTACTTGTTCCGATAGGTATAAGCGGCATTGGCAAACATAGAGACAAAGCGCTCGGTACGGTACGTGAAGGAATTGGTGTAACGGAAGGTCTGGTTGCTACCTAACCAGTTCTTGATCGGATTGAAGGTGCCGCCTGGTCCATTCGGATAGCTGCCTACGGTAAGGGTCTCCTCATTGAATCCGTAGGAAGGTGGGGTATAGAACTGTTCGCTTACGATATTACTGATTTCACTACCTGCTATGGCATTGATCTCATGGTCTAATCCGAAAGTCCTATTATAGTTGAGCTGATTGCGGAACGTGTAGGAATTTACAGTGCTGCGACCCCATTCTCTGGGTTTTTCAAAAGGTTGCTCGATCAAGCCACCTTTAGGCAAGTTGGGAATAAAGGTGTTCTTTTTGTTGTCCCAAGCGGTAGCTTCATTGACCCGTTTGCGTACATAGAAGGAGTTTTCTTTGTATAAGTAACGGTTGTTGGTATTGAAGTGCTCATACTGAAGTTTTGTATCAAAGGTAAGCCCTTTAAATGGTTTGAAGGTAAGCCCTCCCATCAAGCGGGTATTCAGTTCTTTGGTGCGGTGATCGCGTTCGTAGATTTCCTGTACGGGATTGTAAGTCCAGTCTGTATAAGGAAAACGATCCATAGGCACAAAACGTTCCATAATAGGCCAATAATACTGATGGATATTGGTGTAGGAGCCATCAGAATTGACCAACATGTCATAAGGAGATAGGTCTTTTATGCTGAAGTTGTCTGAATCCGAAAGCTTTATGCCGTTTTTCTTAAAGTCATTGTACTGCAACATGGTCGATGCATGTACGTCCAACCAAGGGAAGATGCTCGCAGTGGTGCGGTAGTTGAGCATGTAGCGGTCGTTGCCCGTTTCCTTGAAGTTACTCTGGTTGCGCTCATAGAGCATAGAAACTAGATTATTCATCTTGGCACCGCTGCCTTGAAGCGTAAGATTGTACTGTTGAGTAACAGGGGAGGCCAGTAAGAGGTCTTCGATCTGCTTGCGATTGTCCAATGTCTTCAGTCGCTCTAATTCGGCATCGCGATCGGCTAAACTCATGTAGCCCAAATGATGCTCACTGAGGGCAACCAATCCTTGTGACCACTTTTTGTTATAGTTTGATTCCAAAGAACCTGAATTCTCGCTTATGTACCACCTGTTGAAAGCGCGTTTCTCATATTCGATGGTCTCGGCCGAAGAGGCTAGAGGGTTGACGTAGGAAAGATCAAATTTCTTGCCGACACGGGTGAAGGCCTGGAAGTCGACTTTTAACGGAGTACCTTGTTTTGCCTTTTTGGTGACAATAACCACCACACCATTGGCCGCACGTGCTCCCCAAATGGACGCTGCAGCGGCGTCTTTTAAGATGGTGATACTCTCGACATCATTCGGATTGATCGAATTGAAATCCCCCTGTATGGCGAACCCATCCACAACAACTAAGGGGTGTGCATTGGCGGTTAATTCACCCTTACTGTCCCGTATATTGAGACTGGTCTGTCCACGGATCTCGAAGCGTGGGTTGCCGTCTACATCGAGGGTAGCCTGTACACCAGCAGTTGTACCAATAATGCGTTGCGCAATATTGCTTGTCGGTTTTTCAATCTGAGCCTTGTCGATAAGCCCAAAGGAACCTGTGGCTCTTTCCTTATTCAAGGTCTGGAATCCAGTATGGACAACGACTTCTTCGACTTCCTGCTTGGCGAGTCGTAACGTAAGGCTCTGCAGGTTGGAGGCAGCGGAGACCTCGAGATTGTCAAAACCCAGAAAGCTGATCAAAAGGGTTGCACTGCGGTCTACACCATTCAGTTGAAAGAACCCCTTTTCGTCCGTAGAGGTGGAGATATTACTTCCCTTGACTCGGATGGTTGCTTTTTGTAGGGGATTGCCCTGCTGATCTTTGACATAGCCAGAGATAGGGCGCTGTTGGACTATTTCTTCGTCAAAAGAAACAGAATTGGCCTGGCGTGGCGCAGTCAGTGGTACCAAGGATACGACTTTACCTTTGATGACGTAGTCAAAAGGCTGATCCTTCAGTAGTTTGTCCAGCGTCTCCTTGAGGTTTCTATTGTCTATAGAGACCGATACGGGAGCGGCATTCTTTAGGTAAGCACTTTTATAAATAAAAGAATAGCCACTTTGTTTTCTTATTTCCTTAAAGACGGTCTCAAGGGCTGCTTTATCCGTATGTATGCTTATTTTTTGGGCATAGGAGTTGGCGGATAATTGCAAACTGGCACCTAAAGTAAGATAAGTTAACAGACGCATTTCTAATGTGATTTTTGGTGATGCTACTTTGTTTTTCCTAAAAGAAGACAATAGAATATTGTACCATCTTTTAGTATAAGCACGATTATTCATACATTTGATGATTAGGTTATTTATTTAAAATCAGTTGTAAATAAAAATTAGCCTTTAGTATTACAGCAGGGATGTGTCCGCATCTCTGCTTTTTTAGGCTTTATGGGTCTTTGTATTATCTTTTTTCCATGTAGTTCCTCCTGTATTTAGTATTATAAATTGTTAGTCATTTTATTTGTTTTTTACTATTGTTATCGTTTTTCCGTTACGCCTAAACTGAAGGCCTGAGTTGATCTCCAATATGTCCAACAGTTCGTCCAACGCCAAAGTAGTTTGTAGTTCGCCGTTGAATTTGAGGTCGCGAGGTAATCCGCTGCTTTCAAAAGTGACATCGTAGTTGCGCTCGATCATCCGTATAATACTGGATAGGTCCTGATTGGAAAGGGTAATGATACCTTCTTTCCAGGCTATTGTTTCTGAGGCATTGACGCTGATTACCTGCTCACCTGAAGGTGAGGCGATGTATTGCTGATTAGGCTTGAGCAGTGTACTGCTGGCTTGGCTGGGGCGACGCACGGCAACGGATCCCTCGGCAAGTGTGGTGCTGTTCACAGATTCGTCTGGGTATGCTGCTATATTGAACTTGGTACCCAGAACGGTTATTTCTTGCTGTGCTGAATGCACAGTAAATGGAGTTTTGCTATTTCCGTGTTGGATCTGGACTACTTCAAAGTAGGCTTCTCCTTCGAGCTTGACGGATCTGTTGTCTTCGCCAAATGCAGCAGGGTAAGTCATGGTAGTCTCCGAATTGAGCCATACACTAGATCCGTCCGGTAAGGTGAAATGAAGCTTGCCGCTGCGGGGCGTCTTTACGGTAATAAGTTGTTCTTTAGTTTGTTTTCCTTTCGTTTGCAACGCAAGGAGCTTTTGTGCTGATTCTTGTGTGCCATCGAGTAAAACGGTATCTCCGGAGGGAAGTATGGCGATAGCTTTGCTGACTGGGGCTCCGATGGACTCCTGTACGCTGAGGATATCGGTATCCGTTCCTATTTGTATGGTGCGCAAGTAATATATGGCCGCGACAGAGGCTATAACAAATATGGCGGCCACTTGCCTCCAAGGGAATAAACGTTTTCTGGTAGGCTCTATGTCCATAACAGGTGACCACTGTCTTAACCGGTTTTCCGCTTCGGACGGATCAAAATCTTCTAGGTCATGGTGCTGTATAAACGCATTATAATACCGGTATAACAACTGCTTTTCTGCTGCAGTAGCCTGACCGGATTTATAGCGGTCTAATAATATTTCGAATTCCTTTTTATTCATGTAAAATATAGGCTATAAAGCGCCACCATAAGCATAAGACAGTTAAGTCTTGCCGTTGTCTAAGAAAAAAGTTAAAAAGATGAAAAAAGAAGAATAAAGATATACTTCAGATTGCTTTTTAGAATGAGAAGGGCGTTGTAAATCTGTTGTCTGACGGTTTTGGTGGTGATATTGAGTTGTTCGCTGATTTCCTGATGAGATTTCTGCTCTTCGCGGCTCAAGAGAAATACTTCTTTCATTTTTTTTGGAAGCTTGTCAATCTTATTGTACAATATCGCTGTTAGTTCTTTTTCTATGATATACTCGTCCACATCATTACGCGGTGTGGTTTGCTGGGCTTCGGTGTAATCGTAAAACTTCTGGGCAATTTTTTGGTGATCGAGCTGGTTGAGGATAATATGCCGAACCATGCGGTGTAAATAAGCTGAAAAGTTGCTTGTGATGTGCAGAGTTTCCCGTTTGTTCCAGAGCTTGGTAAAAACGTCTTGTGTCACATCCTGTGCTTTATCATAGTCTTGGTAGAAGAGATAAGCATGCTTGTAAGCGATGATGCGGTAGCGCTCGTATAGTATAGCGAATGCCTGTTGATCTCCGTTTTTGGAAAGTTCAATAAGCTCGATATCTGTATACTTGTCGTCGGTACGCAATGGAATTTTCGGTAAAAGTTAGTGCTTCGCCACCAAATTTAAAAGATATATATGCAAAAAACAAACCCTAATTTGATTAAAGGCTGATCGCTGATAATAAGGGAGATCTGTCGTCTATTTTGATTTATTGTCTTATGCCAAGTTGATTAAAAAAAAGGAGGGTTAGATTTGTGATCTTAAAGGATGGTACGGCAACTGCTGAGAGGGTGGAGACGTGTCCCAATCAATTTGATGTATATCAACCGGATTAATGATTTGAAATGAACATCGATAAACTATTCATAAATGGAACACATAGAACAACTTAATTACATCAAGTCGCCTGTAGACAAGGTGTATAAGGCGCTTACATCGGAGGAAGGTTTAAAGCAAGTATGGACAAGCATATTAAAAGTAAAGCCCGAAATTGGCTTTATCAATGAATTTGATTTTGACGAAGGGTATGTGACCAAGATGAAGATTGTTGAATTGGAGGAAAACCGTAAGATTGTTTGGGAATGTATAGCATCTGATGAAGAATGGGTTGGGACGGGAATCTCTTTTGAACTCCTAGAAAAGGAAGGTGTCACCACTGTCATTCTTAAGCACTTTAACTGGAAGAAGAAAACCGATTTTTATCGGTGGTGCAGTTATAATTGGGCAATGTTTTTATTCAGATTAAAGGACTATTGCGAAAATCAAAGATAGGCGTTCTGTAACGAACGCGAATTCTGAAAAAAATAGAAGTAAGGGGGAGAGGTGGGGATTCGCCCCTGAAGGGCACAAAAAAAGCCTCACTTTGCAGTGAAGCTTTTCTTGTGATCCCGCTGGGATTCGAACCCAGGACCCATACATTAAAAGTGTATTGCTCTACCAGCTGAGCTACGGAATCCTAATTCTTTATTTTGAATTATCCTTCGTTGTTTGAAGTGATGCAAAGGTAGAAAAATCCTTGATATGTGCCAAGTGTTTGATGTGTTATTTTGTGCAGAAGTCTTTAAATCGTTGTTTCCCAGTGAAAAAAAAGATGCAAAGATGTCGCCGTAGACTGCTTACAAGCGGCTCGCCCGTATCATACGGTCGGCTCCGTTGATATCTTTGTACAGTTTTACCTGCTGAAAACCTTTTTTTGAAAGGAGTTCGACAGTTTCGGCTCCCAGGTATTGGTTGATTTCAAAATAGAGATACCCGTCTGGACTTAAATGTGCTTTTGCAAAATCTGCTATATAGTCGTAGAATAACAGAGGTGCACTGTCTTCTACAAAAAGTGCGCTGTGGGGCTCGAATGCCAATACATTCTGATGCATCTCTTTCTTTTCGTCATTGGTAATGTAAGGTGGATTGCTGACGATGATGTCGAAGGTTTGCCCGGCTTGAAAAACGAGGTCCCACTCGAGGATATCGGCCTGGATGAATTGAATGGCAGTTCCATGCTTCTGTGCATTGCGCTTGGCAACGGTGAGTGCACCTGGGGATATATCTACGGCCCAGTAGTTGTGCTGCGGCATGCACAGGGCCAGCGAGATGGGGATGCATCCGCTGCCGGTGCCGATATCGATACAGTTCATAGCTTGCTTTCCCCTGTGATCCTGTTGAATGAGGTGTACGAGCTCTTCGGTCTCTGGTCGTGGTATGAGTGTATCTTCACTGACTTCGAATATATGGCCGTAAAAATGGGCATAACCTACTATATGTTGTATCGGTCGGCCGGTCTGAAGTTGCGCCAGTATATCCTGCATGGCAGCGGCTTGCGCTGCTGTGGCCTCTTCATTCTTGATGCGGTGGTATTGGGAGGGGGTACTGCCGGTGATATCTTCTACAGCGAATAGAAATAACTGTTCTGTCTCTGCCAGTGGGTAGAGTGTTTGCAATACTTCCTGAAATGATCGCCCTATTGAATGCCATGTGTTGTCCATAGGACAAATTTAGCTAATTTTTAAGTTTAGACTAGTGGCTCTTTTTATATAAAGTGGTAAGTTTGTGCTATGACTGAAAATCAGAAGTTCATGATTCGCTGTATAGCACTGGCGCAGTTGGGGGCTGGAACTACGAGCCCTAACCCCATGGTGGGGGCGGTAATCGTATGGAAAGACAAGATCATAGGGGAGGGCTACACCTCGCCCTATGGGGGAGCGCATGCGGAGGTGAATGCAGTCAACGCTGTGAAGCTGACTTATGGGGAGGAAACGGCTCTGGATATGCTGAAGGGGAGTACGGTGTACGTGTCGTTGGAGCCCTGTGCACACTATGGTAAGACGCCTCCCTGTGCGGATATGTTGATTGACCTGGGGGTGCCGAAGGTGGTGATAGGCTGTGCTGATCCTTTTGCGAAGGTCAATGGGCTCGGAATACAGAAGCTGCGTGAGGCTGGTATAGCGGTAGAGGTGGGTGTGATGGAAGCAGAGTGTCGTTTTGTCAACAGACGTTTCTTTACTCGAATTAAAGAGAATCGTCCGTATGTTATATTGAAATGGGCCGAAACAAAGGATGGATTCTTTGCCCCTGAGGATGGTAGCCAGCGGTGGATAAGCAACAAGGTCAGCAAACAGCTGACGCATAAGTGGCGCTCAGAAGAGGATGCTATCTTGATCGGAACGGCTACGGCATTGATTGATGATCCTATGCTGGACAATAGACTCTGGTCAGGCAAGTCGCCCAAGCGTGTTCTCATCGACAAAAAGCTTGCGGTACCTACCACTAATCGTCTTTTTGAAAACAGTCAGACGGATCTGATTGTCTTTAATGAAGAAAAGACGGAATGGGACGGTCACTTAAAATATATAGCATTGGAGAATTTTGACCTGTACTTGCCGCAGAATATACTGTACCAGCTCTACCTGATGGATGTACAATCGGTGATCATCGAGGGAGGAACCAAGACATTGGATATGTTTATAAGCGCGGGTCTGTGGGATGAGGCTCGGGTGTTTGTCGGTGATGTGACCTGGGGAAGTGGAATCCCAGCACCTGCATTGGGAAAATCGCCACAAGTAGAAAAACAGGTCGCCACCGATGTCTTACGTCTATACTACCGTTAGGGTGTTTCGATACTGCTGATTGTAATGATTTGTTTTTCAAGTGATTGTTGCTATCTTTAGGGATGGACTATCCGGAAGAATTATTACATTTTATCTGGCGCTATAGACTATATGATCCAATTAACCTAAAGACTCAAGAAGGGGAAGCGCTCAAAACGATAGAGGTGGGACTGTACAATCGAAATGCGGGCCCTGATTTTGAATATGCCTTGATCGAACTGAACGGTGTTCGATGGAAGGGGCATGTGGAAATGCATGTTGATGAGGGGGATTGGAAGCGGCACGGACACCATCTGGATCCGGCTTATAGCGCAACAGTGCTGCATGTGGTGTGGCGGAGAAGTACAGAGGGGATACAGCGACTGGATGGGACTGCGATCCCTACATTGCTGTTGCGTGATTTTGTACAGTCGGAGTTACTGCAGCGCTATGATGAGTTGCGGAAAGAAGAGCGCTATATCGCTTGTGAAGGAAGGATGAGTGGGGTTTTGGATAAGATACGTCCGGGGTGGCTGACCCGTCTGCTCATCGAGCGTCTGGAGGAAAAGTACAAGCGAAATCACCATTGGCTGGCGGCTACAAAGCAAGATTGGGAACGGGTATTCCTGATTGCTCTTGGAAGGGCATTTGGTACGAATGTTAATGCGGCAGCCTTTGAAGAGTTATTGTCTAGAATAGCACCGAATCTGCTGTATAAATACCGGGATGAACCAGATAAGATAACAGCCCTGCTCTTTGGTGTAGCTGGTTTTTTGGAAGATGCATGCACAGATGATTACTTTGTCCGCTTGAAGACGAGCTATGGCTTGTTGCGAAAGCTTCACAACCTGGAATGTATGGCTCCGGCCTATTGGAAGTTTATGCGAACCAGACCTTATAATTTTCCGACATATCGATTGGCACAATTGGCAGCGCAATTGCCCGTATTGGTCTATGGATTGGAAAGAATGCGTACGACGGAGGATCTTCAAGAATGGTTTGATCGGATGCGCGCAGTGCAACTGGATACCTATTGGAAGACCCATTTTAGGTTTGGCAGTCCGACAAAGGAACACAGCACCGGATGGACGGATACCTATCTCCATCTGATCGCTATCAATTGTTTTATCCCCGTCTTGTTTTCCTATGGTCAATTTTTGAAAGATGAAACTCTGATCGAACGGGCACTGAAGTGGATGGAGCAGTTGCCTCCCGAAAAGAACGAAGTGGTTACTTATTATAGCAGTCAAGGGCTTCATTGCCACAGTGCTGCAGACTCTCAGGCGCTGCTGCGCCTGAAAAATGGGTACTGCGAGAGCAAAAAGTGCTTGGACTGCGCGGTCGGGACGGCGATATTAAGGCCGTCGGATTAAATCTTCAGTATCTCAGCGATCGCTGTAAAACCTTTGTCTGCCGCTAGATCGGAGGCAGATTGGCCTGCGTTGGTCAGCTGTGTTATATCTGCTCCCTGCTCGAGGAGTGCGACGATAAGATCGATATTGCCGTGCTGGGCGGCAAGATGCAAGGGGGCTACACTGCCATATTGAAGGACATTGACCTCTGCACCGCTTTCGATAAGCATCTTGGCGATACCCGTATGGTTTGCTGCTAAAGCAGCATGCAAAGGGTATGTCGTGTATCCGTTTTGTGAACAGATGTTCGGATTGGCATGGTGCAATAGAAGGAGGCGTACCACATCTTCTTTGCCAAAATGTGCGGCTATCCCCAATGGGGTAAAACCATGATCGGAAAACTCGTTTACGACTTCTTTCTTGTGTTCTATCATCATTTGTATATGTTGCAGAAGGCCTGTGGCGCACGCTTCATGTACGGTAATGGTAGAGATGAATTTTAAAATGACTTGAGTTACCTGAGGTTTGTGGTAATAACAGGACAACAGAAGTGGAGAAATGTCGTGACTGGTCTTTTGGTGGACAAGGCTGTTGTCCTGGCCTAACAATAGCTCCAGATCCTGATGGTTACCGGTTTCGATATATTCTTCTAGTATGGTCGAACTCATAGTATAGTAGCACTTTTTAACTGATTCGAAATAAATAAAAAAAAAGGGTATTCGGATAAAATGTTGGTAATATTTAAAATGTTAATTATTTCTCAACTCTTGTCGTTTTGGGAATTATCGCTCCTGGCGTATCTGGATGTAGATGCTGTAGCGATCTTGTAGCTGAACAACTACAAATATTCGAAAACTGACAATAAAAGAATCGACGATGCGTTGTAAATATACTTTCTCTTAGTACATTTGTAGTGCCCTCCCCAAGGGCATGTTTTTCATAGGTAGATGTAGGGTCGAATATTTCTTATTCGACCCTTTTTTTTATAGATGTATTCTCTTTGATTATCAATGGTTTTTTTTTATTTCTGTGATTAATGGAAATGAGGTGTGTCTTGTTTTTGGATATTTTTATGCCATTGCGCTGACGTAAAACAAAAATACTTACTGAAGTTTTTAGCTAGCTTTGTCACTGGGAATGGAATATTCTATTCCGATAAACCGACTGCTGGAAACACGTTGATTGCGATGGAGGTCGGCTTAACTACACGAAAAGAGAATATGATGAAACGTAAGATAGTGGTCGCAGTGACCGGGGCTTCAGGCTCGTTATATGCTAAGGTACTATTGGATAAGTTGGAGCAGATGGGGGATCAGGTATCGCACGTAGGCGTGGTGATGTCTGATAATGCAAAGGATGTATGGCGTTTTGAATTAGAGAACGAAGCCTACCGCGACTATAAGGATTTTACCTTTTATTCGAAGCATGATTTTATGTCTCCTTTTGCTTCGGGATCTGCTAATTACGATACGATGGTCGTATGTCCTTGTTCCATGGGAACGCTGGCCCGTATTGCCAATGGCACTTCTTCAGATCTGACGACAAGAGCAGCCGATGTGATCTTGAAAGAAAGAAGAAAGCTGATACTCGTCACGAGAGAAACACCACTGAGCCTGATCCATATCAACAATATGGCCAGCGTGACTCAAGCGGGAGGGATTATATGCCCTGCTAGCCCATCTTTTTATAGTCTTCCGAAGACCATGGAAGAACTGGCTGCTACAGTGGTGGATCGCATATTCTCGTTAGCCGATCTGAAAATAGACTCCTACAGATGGGGAGAGTAGAAAAATCCAAATGAAGGAGAAGACCTGCAAAATTTGCTTTACATTACAACGCAATTATATTGCGTATAAAAGAGAATTTATGTAGGTTTGTCCTTTAATGAAGCGACATATAGTATCATTCTACTTTATGATTTTATGTAGGGCAAGGCTTATCTCTATGCTCTTTTCTTTGGTTTTTGTCGGTTCCTTTTCTTTAAGATTTCTACAACAAATTAAATATTAGCAACATATCCATGAACACAGTCTTAATTTCTTCAGCTAGGTTAGTCTTACCCAATCACCCATTGAACGGGGAGGAAATCGATATCTTAATCCAAGATGGAAAGATTGTAGATATAGGGAAGAAGCTGAAACAGAGTGGTTCGGATCTGAAGGTGATCGAGGCCAAAGGATGTATCGTAAGCGCTGGTTTTTTTGACCTGAATGCGAATATAGGGGAGCCCGGCTACGAGACTAAAGAGGATGTAGCAACAGGTACTGCTGCTGCGGCGGCTGGTGGTTTTACGGCTATAGCTGTACAGCCTAATACTGATCCTGCAGTGCATAGCAGAGCAGAAGTGGCGCTATTGGTGAACGCAGCAAAGGGCAACCTGGTCGATGTTTATCCGATAGGTGCCATATCGAAGAAGCGCGAAGGAAAAGAGATGGCGGAGTTGTACGATATGAAGTCGAATGGAGCTGTTGCCTTTTCGGATGGTAATCACAGCCTTCAGGAGGCCGGACTTATGGGACGTGCGCTGTTGTATGCCAAAGGCTTTGATGGGTTGATCATCTCTTTTGCCTTAGATGCGTCGATGTCAGGAGATAATCAGATGAATGAAGGGGTGATGAGTACGTTTTTGGGAATGAAAGGAAGTCCAAATCTTGCCGAAGCCTTGATGGTGTCCAGAGATTTGTTTCTCGCAGAATATAACGATGCTCCTATACACTTTACAACGATATCTACGGCTGAGTCGGTCGATCTGATCAAGAAGGCGAAAGCGAAGGGAATAAAAGTAACCTGTGATGTGGCTGCACATCAGTTGGTATTTACGGATGACCATGTGGCTAGCTTTGATTCCAATTATAAGGTGTGTCCTCCACTAAGGACGAAGACAGATGTAAAAGCTTTATTGAAAGGTCTTAAGGACGGCGTTATTGATGCAATAGTTTCACAACATACGCCTCATGAGATCGAATTTAAAAATGTGGAGTTTCATATCGCTAAAAACGGTATAACAGGTTTGCAGACAGCTTTGCCATTGGCTATCCGTGCAGGCATGACGGCAGAAGCTATTGTCGAAAAGATGGCTGTAGGACCTAGGAAGGTGTTGGGAATGGAAGTTCCTAAATTTGAGGTGGGAGAAACGGCTAACCTAGTTGTTTTTGATATGAATGCCACATGGATCTTTAATGCGGAAAGTAATCGTTCCAAAGGAACAAATAACCCGTTAATGGGGCAGGATTTACAAGGAAAAGTAAATCTGGTAATAAATAATAATAAGTTGATTGTTAATTAAAAGTAACATGGATATTAAAGTAAAAAATGCAGTAGATGCTGCTGTAAATACATATGCGCGTATCGAGGGGATCGATAGTAAGGAATTCTTGCCTGCGTTGACCGGGGTCTATGACTTGGACTTGTCTTTTATGGAGAAGGTTGCACAGTTGGATCAGGTATTTGACGATCATCAGCGTTTCGAAGAATTGCGGGAGATCAGTTTTGACCTGTTGATGATCAACTTCTTTGCTGAAGATGTACAGAAGCTGGAAGAGGATTATCTGGACTCGGAAGAGTGGGAGCAGATTGAAGAAGATACGATCGATAGAGGTACGGAGTTGCTCAATGTGTTTTTGTACTTGAAGGAGTGTGAAGACGATGAGATTAAACCTTCGCTCGAGGATTATTTGAAGGAGTTTTTATTGGTCGAAGAAGATGAATTCCAAGATGAATATAGTATCTATGAAAAGGTGATTGCTAACCAGATATTGGTCGAAAGTGATTACTCTGAAATCGCGAAGGTATCTAGGACGGTAACGGAGCAGGAAGAGCTTTTTGAACTTTTCTACCCGTTGGTTTCGTTCTTCTTTGAGCCAAACCCGTCGGGCGTGCAATTAAAAGATTTTGAAAATAGCGCTTCAAATAAGGCGTATGAAACTGCTATATACCAGGTTATTGTTAACTTTAGTAAATAGAACCTGAATATATGGTTAATCAATTGACAAAAGAAGAGAAGAAGGATTCTCTGGTGTATGGAGCGATATCAGGGGTGCTGTCCATTATTTTTTCGATAATAGCGATACACCACAGCCGTATGGCGGACAGTTATTCGGCGCTGTATATGGTAAGTACTACATTAAAGGTCATCGGAACGGTATTGATTCCGATCGGACTGGTGTATCTTCTGAAAAGAAGAAATGGTATCGATTGGACTTTCAGTAGGGCTCTGAAGAGTATTTATATCTTTCTCGCAGCAAGTATTGTCGTGAGTTCAATAGGTATTATGGTGTACCAAAAGGTGATTTTGGATAAAACAGTACTTGAGGAAAGTTACCAAAACCTGATGAACCTCAAGATTGTAGAAATGGAAAACAGGGGTGCGACAGATGATGAGATCGATCAGCAGATGGAGATCATAGAGCAGGATAGGACATTTGCTTTTTCTGAACTGTCTTTTCGTAATTCGGTGCCTCCTATTTTTATAAGTCTTTTGGTCAACTTCGTTTTTGCGATGGTTCTAGCCTTGTTGTTTCGTACGAAAGTCGTCAAAAAGTAAATGATTCTTTAATAAGTATATGGATATTTCAGTTGTAGTACCACTGTATAATGAGGCCGAGTCGCTTCCGGAATTGACCGATTGGATTCGACGTGTAATGGTCGCCCATAATTTTAGTTACGAGATCATTCTGGTTGACGATGGTAGCAAGGATACTTCCTGGGCCGTTATCCTGGAGCTGAAGCAACAGCACGAGCAGATCTCGGGAATCAAGTTTAGACGTAACTATGGTAAGTCTGCTGCCCTGAATGTCGGGTTTGCAGCGGCACAGGGAGATGTCGTCATCACTATGGATGCTGATCTGCAGGACAGCCCGGACGAGATTCCGGAACTGTATGACCGTGTTATGAATCAAGGAGCCGATCTGGTATCTGGATGGAAGCAAAAACGTTATGATCCGATTACCAAGACTCTTCCTACCAAATTGTTCAACTCAGTGACCCGGGCGATGTCGGGTATACATAACCTCCATGATTTTAACTGCGGGCTGAAGGCCTATAAGAAAGATGTGGTAAAGAGTATTGAGGTGTATGGTGAGATGCACCGTTATATTCCTGTCATAGCCAAATGGGCTGGTTTTTCGAATATACAGGAGCAGGTGGTACAGCACTATCCTCGGAAATATGGCACCACCAAGTTCGGTGCTGGGAGGTTTGTTAAGGGCTTTTTGGATTTGATGTCTATATTTTTTGTAGGCAAATTCGGTAAGCGGCCAATGCACTTCTTCGGTCCGATAGGCGTTATCAGCTTTTTGATTGGATTTTTTATGACGATCTATCTTATTTCGGATAAATTAATGAGCATTGCTAACGGTACGGAATACCGAAATGTAACCGATCAGCCGTTGTTTTATCTGTCGCTTTTAGCGATTATGATCGGTACACAGTTGTTTTTGACTGGCTTTATTGCGGAACTGCTGTCAAGGAATAGTTCTGAACGGAATAAGTACCATATTGAACGAGTGGTGTAACTATGTTTTTTTCGTTAATCATACCCCTGTATAATAGGCCTGAAGAGATTAAGGAGTTGCTGTCATCTTTAACTAGGCAGACTTATAAGGATTTTGAGGTTATCATTGTCGAAGACGGATCGACACGACCCGCTAAAGAGGTGATCAAAGGCTTTGAAGGCGTACTGGATGTTCATTATTTTGAGAAAAGGAACGAAGGTCAGGGCTTTGCTCGGAATTATGGATTTGAGCGTGCGCAGGGATCTTATTTCATTGTATTTGACTCGGACATCCTCGTTCCAGAGGAGTATTTAGCG
Organism: Sphingobacterium paucimobilis HER1398; assembly: GCF_000416985.1. Classification (GTDB taxonomy): domain Bacteria; phylum Bacteroidota; class Bacteroidia; order Sphingobacteriales; family Sphingobacteriaceae; genus Sphingobacterium; species Sphingobacterium paucimobilis. The sequence continues at coordinate 85,869 of NZ_ATDL01000015.1, read as the reverse complement.
ATGGTCAAAGAGGCACTGGACCTACAGGGCTGGGATGCCTTTGGAGGGCCTGATGCAGCACATGAATCTTTTACCCCGATACAAAAGGCTATCAGTTATTCGATGACAAGTCCTTTTACCACGGGAGGGATACGTGGAAATAAAAAGCATGTAGGCCAGTTTCACCCGAGAAGTTTCAATATGGGGATATCGCGGGAGGTATGGGAGAAAACAGGAGGATATAAATTGTCCCGACGGTCGGAGGATATTGAGTTCAGTATTCGTATGATCAATGCGGGTTTTAAGGTAGGTCTTATTCCAGAGGCGTTTGTATACCATAAGAGACGGACCAGCCTGCCTCAGTTTTTTAGGCAGATCTATAATTTTGGAAAGGGACGTATAGATATCGCACAAATCTACCCAAAGGAGCTGAAACCTGTACATGCACTGCCAGCGGTGTTTACGATAGGAGTAATAGGGGTATTGGTTCTTAATATGGTGGATATGCTGCTGTTTGGTGATGCAATATTCCTACATTATCTGGTATGGTTTGGAAATATTTTTTTGGTTTCTTTCATCGTATTGCTTTTATTGCACAGCACTTCCGAAACAAAGAGCCTGAAGGTAGGACTGTTGTCCGTGGTGACGGCCTTTACGCAGTTGATGGCCTATGGATTTGGTTTCATCGGAAACTATATAGACAGGGTGCTCTTGCGTAAGGATACCTCTTGCTAAAGGAGGAAAATTAGTTAAAGATTAATAGTTTAAATTGAAGTAGTGGTATCGATTACACAGTATAATCTGGATAAGATTGAGAACTTATTGGAAGAGTTGGGCTATAAAGTCCGTTACGAAAAAGGTAACTTTAGAACAGGGGCTTGTGTGATCCAAAATTCTAAGGTAATCGTTGTCAATAAGTTTTCGAACCTAGAGATTAAGATCAATTCACTGATACAACTTATCGGGGATTTTGAGCTCCAAAAGGAGGATATGGAGGAAAAGCAGTGGGTGTTTTATAAGTCATTATTGAAAACAAACGATTAGGTATTGAAAATTCGATTTTTAGGAACAGGAACTTCTCAGGGGGTGCCAGTGATTGCTTGCAATTGTCCGGTATGTCTGTCTACGGATAAGCGGGACAAGCGTCTGCGCACGTCTGTTCTGGTGGAATTGGATAATGGGTATAATGTGGTAATCGATACAGGTCCCGATTTTAGATACCAGATGTTACGTGAACATGTGGATCATTTGGATGCTGTCCTCATGACACACGCCCATAAAGACCATATTGCAGGGTTGGACGATGTTCGCGCATTTAATTACCATCAACAGCAATCTATTGCTATCTATGCCGATGCTCCTACGCTAGAAGCGCTGCAGCGCGAGTTTTACTATGCTTTTTCTGCGGTAAAGTATCCTGGTGTACCACAACTGGATCTTGAAGAGGTCAATCCTGGAGTAGCATTCGATATATTCGGTCAGCAGATAATGCCGATTGAAGTTTTGCATTATAAGATGCCTGTTATGGGATACCGTATAGGCAACTTTGCCTATATAACGGATGCAAAAACCGTCTCCCAGGAGAGTCGCTCTCTATTGGAAGGTGTGGACGTGCTGGTCGTCAATGCACTGCAGGAATCACCCCATATATCGCATTTTACATTGGAAGAGGCTCTCGCTTTTATCGATGACATAAAACCCCAACAGGCCTATCTCACCCATATAAGCCACCGGTTTGGAAAGCATGAATACATTGAGGGTATATTGCCTTCACATGTTCACACCGCATACGATGGATTGTCTATCGAGGTGAAATAATTTGTTTCTCAACAAAACCTTTTAGATTTCCGGCTGTTCGTTAGAGTAAAATAAGTAACGTAACATTGTAAATTAATTAAACTATAAAGCTATGGGAAATCTACTTTATTTAATCGCCGTAATTCTTGTTATTATCTGGGCTGTCAGTTTTTTTGGTGGACATGCAACCGGAGGAATCATCCATATTCTATTGGTGATCGCTATTATTGTCGTATTATTACGTATTATTCGAGGGAATGCTTAGCAGCGTCCAGATAAAATTCAGCAATTTTGAAATCGGACGCAAAGGTCAGCTTGATATTCCTGTCGTTGCTCTCGAGCAACTGTATAGCGTATCCTTTTCGCTCGACGACAGAAGCATCATCGGTAAATTCAGGGAGTTCCTCTTGTTCAAATGCTTCGATCAATATAGGGGCTGGAAACGATTGCGGAGTCTGTATCTGCCATATGGTGTTTCGGTCGGTTGCTTTGGAATCTGACAGGCTGCCTATGCGGATGGAATTAGTGCTGGGGGTAGCCAATACATTACACTTGCCTTGTAACGCCATATCAAAAGATTCTCTAATGAGGCTACGGTCGACCAAAGGACGGGCGGCGTCATGAATAGCGATTACCGTATCGTGACCTATGGCTGTTGTAGATGTCTTGACGATATGTCGGATGGCATTGCGTACACTTTGAAAGCGTGTGGAGCCTCCATCTACGAGTTCGTGAGGCACTTCAAAATGGTGTTCGGCGCACAGTGCTTGCCAGGTTTCTTTCATCTGCTGGTTCAGTACGATGATGATCCGATCAGCAATGCCGACAAAACTATGGATGGTGTGCATCATGACAGGAAGCCCATTGAGCAAGAGGTATTGCTTGGGTAGGGTGGACTGAAAGCGAGAACCGCTTCCGCCAGCGGCTATAATGACAATTTTATTGGACATAATCTAAAAAAGCGTGGATAGTGTCTATCCACGCTTCAAACGTACGTAAAATATTGCTACAATCCTTAGATAATAAGCATTGCGTCTCCATAGCTATAGAAACGGTACTTCTCTTTTACAGCTACTTCGTATGCATTCATTACATTTTCGTAACCTCCAAAAGCAGCAATCATAACCAATAGAGTTGATTCTGGTGTATGGAAGTTGGTAATCATGGAGTTGGCGATACTGAACTCGTATGGCGGATAGATGAATTTGGAGGTCCAATCGGAACCGGGTTTCAAATGTCTGTCGGCTGAAACGGAAGATTCAATAGCACGCATGGATGTTGTGCCCACAGCACATATCCGGCGTTTGTCATCAATCGCACGATTGACTGTTTTTGCAGCATCGTCTGTTATAATGAATTGTTCAGAATCCATTTTGTGCTTGGTAAGGTCTTCTACCTCGACAGTACGGAAAGTGCCCAAGCCGATATGTAAGGTGATCTCTGCAAAGTCCACCCCCTTTAGTTCCAGGCGTTTCATCAGCTCGCGCGAAAAATGAAGTCCAGCTGTAGGTGCAGCGACGGCGCCTTCATTCTTGGCATAGATGGTCTGATAGCGGAATTTATCCTCTGGTGTAGCTTTTCGCTTGATGTATTTTGGAAGTGGTGTCTCTCCAAGGATTTCGATGTTACGACGGAATTCTTCGTCTGTACCTTCAAAAAGAAAACGGATAGTACGGCCTCTTGAAGTGGTATTGTCCACAACCTCTGCAACTAATAAGTCATCATCACCAAAGTAAAGTTTGTTGCCTACACGTATCTTGCGGGCAGGGTCTACCAAAACGTCCCATAAACGTAATTCTCTATTGAGCTCGCGTAAAAGGAATACTTCGATAGTAGCACCTGTTTTTTCCTTGTTACCGTACATACGGGCAGGGAAAACTTTGGTGTCATTTAATATCATCACGTCTTTATCATCAAAATAATCTAGGACGTCTTTAAAGATTTTATGCTCAATCTTACCCGTATCTTTATGTAAGACCATTAAACGCGATTCGTCACGTTGTTCAGATGGCTCAGATGCCAACAGAGATTCAGGTAAGTTGAATTTAAATTGTGATAATTTCATGTGTAAACAGTGTTTATGTGTTTTAACAGTCCTCAATAGGGCTAAAAAAGCACACAAAGGTATGCATTTTTATTCAGAATCGTGGCAAATTCTTTTGTGAGTTCCCTTTTTTCTGTTATATACCGCGAAGTGTGCAAAAGGGGAGTAGCTTCAAAAAATCAGATTTTTTAATAAAGGCACGTTTAAGATCGTTGGCAAAATAAGAAAGCTCCCTGTCGGAGAGGGAGCTTCTTTATGGGTTAAGCAAGTTTTGCCAATGCTTCTTTTATTCTGCGAAGAGCTTCTTTGAGATTTTCGTCTGAAGCAGCGTAGGATAGTCGGATATAGTTGTCATTGCCAAAAGAGTTTCCATCTACAGTAGCGACATGACCTTGGTTGAGCAGGTACAGTGCGAGGTCTCCCGAGTTATGGATGGTATTGCCATCTTGGTCTTTTTTCCCAAAGAAAGAGCTGATTTCAGGGAAGAAATAGAAAGCTCCCTCTGGAAGATTGGTTTTAACACCTGGTATATCATTCAATAAGTCATATACCAACTGACGGCGACGGGCAAAAGCTTCTTTCATCTTATTGACGCTTTCTAATCCACCTTCGTAAGCGGCAATTCCTGCACGCTGTGCGATAGAGCAAGTTCCAGAGGTTGTCTGCCCCTGCATTTTGTCATTGGCAGCAGCGATTTCTTTGCTTGCAGCAATGTAGCCCAGGCGCCACCCTGTCATAGCAAAGGCTTTTGAAAAGCCATTGACGATGATGACGCGGTCCTTGATGCTCGGAAACTGAGCAATAGATTCGTGTTTGTCAATGAAGTTGATATGTTCATAGATCTCATCTGAAATGATGAAGATGCCAGGATGTTTCTCAAATACATTAGCCAATGCCTGTAGCTCTTCTTTGCTGTACACCGATCCTGTCGGGTTGCAAGGGGAGGAGAACATGAATACTTTGGTCTTCGGTGTTATAGCAGCTTCCAATTGTGCCGGCGTGATCTTAAAATTGCTTTCGATATCGGTATCTATGAATACAGATTTACCTTCTGCAAGAACAACCATTTCGGAGTAAGAAACCCAATAAGGTGTGGGAATAATGACCTCGTCACCAGGATTGACCAGGGTTAAAATAACATTGGACAAGGACTGCTTGGCTCCGGTGGATACGACAATCTGAGAAATATCATAGTCCAATCCGTTTTCGTTTTTTAGTTTATCAACAATCGCTTTGCGTAATTCCGGGTATCCCGGGACAGGAGTGTACCGTGTATAGTTTTGGTCCAAAGCAGTTTTGGCTGCTTCTTTAACATGCTCTGGCGTGTTAAAGTCGGGCTCTCCCACGCTTAAACTGATGACATTGATGCCTTGTGCGGCTAATTCACGACCTAATTTGGTCATTTTTAAGGTAGCCGATTCGGAAAGGCTATTGATTCTATCTGATAAATATGATGTTGTGCTCATGGTGATACAAATATATTATATATACTTCATTTTCAAATCTATTTTTTTGATAAATCCTGATAAAAAATGACCTCCATTTACGAACTTATCAATAGGATAGCCTTTGTTCTTGAAAAAAAACAATTAGTTAATCATAGCTGAAGTAGCGGACGTGTTGGAACGGCCAACCTATTTCTCGTTTTCTAATTCTTTGCGGTAACACGCAATGTGCTTTTCGATATCTTTAGGAAGATCTGGATATTTGATATCCTTACGCTTTTTTAGTTCTTCCAAGATTATTTGTGCTACGAGATAGCGGCATATCTCTTTATTATCTGCTGGTATGACGTACCAAGGAGCATCAGGTTTGCTGGTGTGTTGTATGGCCTCTTCATAATAAGACATATACTCCTCCCAACGCTTACGCTCTTTAAGATCCCCTGGAGAGAATTTCCAATTGTGATCCTCTTTGTCCAAGCGCCGTAGTAATCTGCTTTTCTGTTCGCCTTTGGATAGGTGTAGATAAAATTTAAGAATGATCGTTCCGTTTTGTTGGATGTGGTGTTCGAAATTATTGATCTGCTGATATCTGTTTCTCCAGAAATCTTTAGGTATATCTTTGACTTCGGTTATTTTTGGTATGTTTTCTTGGAGTATATATTCTGGGTGTACGCGTGTGACGAGTACATTCTCGTAATGGGTACGGTTGAAAACAGTAAACTTGCCCCGTTCTGGCAGTGCTATATAGTGGCGCCACAAGTAGTCGTGCTGCAGCTCTCTGAAGCTTGGTGTCTTGTAACTCTGTACGACTACGCCACGAGCATTGAAATCCTTGAACACCTCGCGAATCAAGGAGTCTTTTCCGGCAGTATCCATACCCTGTAAGCAGATCAATACGCTGTATTTGTTGTGTGCGTACATGACTTCCTGTATATTTGCAATAGATTTTCGTACCTGTTTTAGCTCTTTTTTGGCTTCCTCAGGACTGATGTTGTCAATGTGGGTAGGAAAATCCTTGAGCTTGGATTTTGAACTCGCTTTAAGTTGTTTTTGGAATTTACTCATATGTACAGCACTTAATTGGGTTTCAATTTGTTTTAAAAATAGATATTTAAATCTTAAAACAGACAAGTGTGTATAAAGTTTTTATCATTGAAATGAATGATAATTATAGATATCATCAAAATTAATGATAAATTTGAATATCATCAGGTAAGATGATCGCATTAAATGAAGACATAATGGAGTTTTATGCAATTATAACAGGGGACATCGTGGATTCGCGTTCAAAGGATATCCGAGAATGGCTCCCTCAATTGGAATCGGCTTTGAAAGACTGTTCAGATAGATATGATATTTTCCGGGGAGATAGCTTTCAGCTGATGATTGCTCTAGAGAAATCTATAGAATCTATGTTCTACCTCAAGTCCCGAATCAAGTCGATGGGAGATTTGGAAGTGAGGATGGGATTGGGGATAGGTACGGTTGATTATATGGATGATCATATCAAGAATTCATTTGGAGATGCATTTGTCCGTTCAGGGGAAGCTTTCGAATCGCTTCATAAGGATCTTATCGCAGTAAGATCGCCGTGGGCGGACTGGGATGAGCTAAGCAATATCATGCTGAATCTGTGTGTTGAAATCGCAAATCGATGGACGGTCAACATGGCGGAGACAGTGTCCGAGGCACTGCGATTTCCTAAAGCAAACCAACAGGAATTAGCAAAAAAATTACAACGTAAACATCAAAGTCAGGTGAGCACTGAGCTGACCAAGGCGGGATGGAACAAATTGAACAAAGCAATCATCTATTGCACAGAACAACTAATGAAAAGATGCTGACTCTATTTTTAAAGTTACTATTGGCACATTTGCTCGGAGATTTTGTCTTGCAACCTCGGAGCTGGGTAATCAAACGCCGGGATAATGTGTTTTATCTATTGCTCCATGTGCTGGTACATGTACTGCTCCTGACTGCTGTATTGTATCCGTCGTGGCCTCAATACGGGTTGCTGATACTGGGAATCGGCTGTGCACACCTGGCAATAGACAGTCTCAAGATATGGTGGGAGAAACTGTGGCCCTATAAGCCTGTTTTTCTATTTGCATTGGATCAGTTTTTACACTTGGCTGTATTGATTACAGCTACGTTTTATTGTTTTGGCGTGCCACCGGGCCTGTGGGAACACTTGTTGTCTGACCAAGCTATAGTATGTGTGATTGCCTTCTTATTGATTGCCGTGGTAAGCCCTATTTTCTTACGGGTGTTTTTCAGCAAATGGAATCAGGAAAATGAACTGAACGACCAAAGAAAAGGTACTCTGATCGATGCCGGAATGCTTATCGGAATTATGGAACGGCTTATTATAGTATTGTTCATTCAGGTTGGGTTTCTATCGGGAATAGGTTTTTTGTTGGCGGCCAAATCCATATTTCGTTTTGGTGACTTGAAAAATGCCAAAGACACTAAATTTACAGAGTATGTATTGGTAGGTACTTTGTCAAGTTTTACGATCGCTATCATTGTGGGCTATCTTTTACGATTGGCTTTAAGATATATTTCATAGCTTTAGGTCTTGAAGAGAACCTTATATCAAATCGTTAAAGATGAAACATATCCTATTGTTGCTTTTTCTAGGAAGTATTACCGTTGCGTTTTCACAGGATGTAAAACAGAAAGTAAATGCCATAGCAGAGCGTTATAGCGCTGTAGGTGTCGCTTATGTCGTGGTCAAAGATGGACAGATCATTCATAGTGACGCAGTAGGGTATAAAGATTTGGAACAGAAGACGCAATTGAGTGCGTCACAGGATCTTTTTAGAATAGCATCTATATCAAAATCATTTACAGCGACGGCATGGATGCAGCTTGTCGAAGCCAATAAGATTTCTCTTGATACGGATTTTGGAACGCTGATCGGCTTTCCAGTAAGAAATCCTAATTTCCCGGATAAGGTGATTACCTTGAGAATGTTACTCTCGCATACATCGAGTATCAACGACAAAAATGGCTATTTTAATCTGGATGCTATCAATCCAGCTAATAACCCTGACTGGAAAGAAGGGTACAATACGTATGAGCCAGGCACTCAATATGAGTATTGTAATTTGAACTTTAATATGGCTGGTGCCGCATTGGAACGTGCTGTAGGAGTTCGATTTGATACGTATATTAAGCAGCAGATATTGACTCCGCTAGGTCTTAATGGAGGATACTGTATAGATTCGTTGGATAAGACGGCTTTTGCTAATATCTATGAATACGATCGACAAAAACAGCGTTTTGAGGCTCAGCCGGCAGCTTATGCCGCACGTCGTGAAGAGCTGAAAAGTTATAAGTTAGGCTATACGACGCCTGTTTTCTCGCCAACTGGAGGAATGAAAATTTCGGCCGAAGATCTTGCTCGTTATATGATCATGCACATGGGATTTGGTAAATCTGCGGGTGTGCGAATAATAGGAGATTTGGCATCCAAAATAATGCAGACACCAGTCAATCAAGAGTCCGGTTATGGACTGGCGCTTCGGCAAAACGATAACTTCATACCTGGAAAGACGATGGTAGGACATACAGGATCTGCTTATGGTTTGTATAGCGCTATGTTTTTTCATCCCGAAGAGCGTTTCGGAATTGTAGCGATTACTAATGGTTGCAAACAGGTATTCGAAGATGATGAACCTGTACTGTTGGAAGAAATTGCTAACTGTTTATACCAACACTTTATATACGCCAACAAGTAAGAGGATTATCACCGTAATATTTTTTTGTTCCTCTACCAGAGGTAAATGATAAAAGGATGAGAAATACTTGGCTCATTTTTTGTAATTTAACAGATGTAACCATTATACGTTTGTGTTTTCGTGCCGTGTCTGTACGATAGGGGTGAACTGATATGTCGGATGTAGTTTGAGATAGGTAAATGGTTGTTAAAGAATTAACTTTTATCAGTATGAAGGGAATCTTGCTTTGTATCGGAATTATCAACTTTGTGGTCTTGGCTAAAGGCCAGTATCTAAATTTGGATGACGTACGTAGAGACTTTAATAAAGGGGTAAAGAACCAGGAACTATGTGAACGGCACTTGGAGACCTTGGAAAAATATGCCAAGAGCCCCGTGGAAAAGGGGTACGAAGCTGCTTTTCATATGTTCATGGCCAAGCATACGGGCAGCCCGTTTAAAAAAATGAGTTATTTTAATGGAGGAAAGAAGCTTCTGGAAAAGCAGATACAAGCGGAACCTGCAAACGTAGAACTGCGCTTTATTCGGTTATGCATACAGTACTATATCCCCAGCTATTTGGGATATAAAGATAACATCGAGCAAGACAAAGACTTTTTAGTCAGTAACCTATATAAAATGGGTGACGAGAAGACAAAAGATCTGCTTTTTAACTACCTGAAAGGGGCAAAGATGTATACGGAGCAGGAATTGGTAAAATTGGGACGATAGAAATAGATTTATGAAGCATTTTTTTTTGATACTTATTTTGACTGCCTGTTCTTTTTTTCAGGCGAGTGCGCAATTGTCACGGACACTGACCCCTTTTAGAGAACTGGAAGTAACGGATAAGATCCGGGTAAGGTTGCTGTCTGGAGCGGAAGACAAGATTGTTATCGAAGGTGAATATGCCTCCCAATTGGAATTGATACAGACAGATGATGTGTTGCGATTGAAAATGACGACAAGCGCTATTATGCAGGGACAAAAGGTAGATGTCAGCCTCTATGTGACTAACGTGTCGAGTATAATTGGTCGTAAAGGTGCTCAGATAAGTACAGATGGTTTTGAAATAGAAACGGACTCAATCTTTCTTTCTGCCAATGAGGGAGCTAGTATAAATCTGCGCTTACATACGGATAAAGTCGAGGCTTGGAGTACGGCGGGAGGTAGCATCAGCTTAGAAGGAGAAACCCGCGACCAAGTGGTAAATTGTACATTTGGAGGTCATTATGATGCAAAATCGCTCTTGTCTGATCAGGCCTATGTACGAACGAATGCAGGAGGTAAATGTCAGGTGAATGTAGGAAAGAGTATCGATGTCCAAACTCGGGCTGGAGGTGTTATCGATGTGTATGGAAACCCTTCCGAAAGGAAACAAAGAAGATTGGCCGGCGGCAAGATTAACTTTGTGGAGTAGGTAAAAGTTTTTATAAGAAAATATAGGAGGAGGAATGAAACGTGAACAGATACAAAAGTGGTTGGATGAGGGATATCAGATCTTAAGTGATGGTGAACCAAAAGGAATTGAAGGGTCATTGCTGGACAACGTGAACCAACTGAATGATGAGCAACCTCAGGTCTTTATGCTGACGGATTTATTGACCTGGTCGGATGACCAACTTGATAAGCTAGATGGCTTTAGTGATGAGCAGATCGAAGCGATGGACAGCTAGCTGTATCATTAACCGCTAAGAGAGGTAGCGGTACATGTGGCATGATGGATGACAGTCCACTACCATCTCCACTTGTTTCCAATAGCGCATGAGCGCTGTCTGTATAGGATATAACAGTGATATGATGTTGTGAACAGACATATAAATAGGACATCATATGACAGGACATTAAGCTGCTCAACAGTAGGTCTTCCGGATTATAAAGGGTTGGGTCTCCTTTAAATGCTTTAGCTGCCGAGACTTCCAATATAGCCTTTCCATCGATTTTTATGTGGTGATTCTTTGCCGATATTCGAGTAGACTGTCTCTCAGGTGATTCCTGTTGTGAGGTCCAATGCAGCGTCGCTGTAAAATGATGTTTAAAATTCATGCCGTTGGTGTTAACAAAAATACAATTTAAATGTGTTTAAATGCTTTGGGCGAGAAGCCTGTATGTCGTTTGAAATAACGACAGAATAAACTGGAATCAACAAAATGCAATTGATTACTGATCTCTTTGATGGTCAGGTTTGATGTTTTTATTAACGTTTTGGCTTGCATGATGACGATGTGATCTATCCATTGTAGAACGGACTTGCCGGTTGTCTGTTTTAATAGGGTCGATAGATATTGTGGGGTAAGGTACAACTGATCTGCATAAAATTTTACCCTTCGTTCTTCGATAGCATGTTTCGTAATCAACACATAGAAATTATCGATAAGCTCGTGTGTCCTACTTTTGGTTTCGGTATTTTGTGTTGTACCTACCGTATAGACCTCAGCGATTATATGGATAAGCGCAATGATCAGATGCTGTAATATTTCTTTTTTCTTGGGACTTTGTTTTTCACGGTAGATTTTTAGAATGAGTGCTAAGAGTTCTTTTTGTTGCTGTTGTCTCTCCTCGTTAAGCTTGATTACTGGTCTCCATCTGATCTGGTCATTCATGATGAACTCTCTCAAGGTGGAGAATGATGCTATAAAATCCAATGAAAGCCCCATGGTGATCATTTCAGCATCATCACTAAATTCATGAACGTCTATCATGAGTTGGGGAAGTATGACGACCGTGTCATCGACATTGACCTCATATTCTAGAAAATGTATTCTGGACTTCATAGTGCCTTTTATCATAAAGCTAAATAGAAGCCCGTCAAATTGATGACGATGGTCGGGATATTCTATTTTTGGACGATCATTTTTGTCTAGAACAACGATTCCATCCACTCTGATGGTGGGATCGGTATTATACAATTTATAGATATCATCCAGTGTGAAAAATAAAGGCATATTCAAATATGCACATTTAAGGAGGTATATTTAGTTGTGTTTACTTAAAATGTTACAAAAAGCACATCGTATAAAAGTTGAAAAAAATGAAAATGATTGTAGGGATGGGGAGATAGTTTTGATAACTTAGAAAAGGGTGAACGAGAAAGACGGGCTGGGGTAACTATAAAAAAAGAATGATGGAGATAAGAGAAGCGAAAATTGACGACAGTAAGGAAATCACAGAGCTGGCTATACAATTGGGATATCCAAACGATCTGGAAACTATCGAGAAGAGACTAGCGACATTACTATCAGATAAAAATGTGATGATCGCTGTTTCGGTCATCGATAATAGTGTGGTAGGATGGATGCAGGTAAATCATACGGTTAGTCTAGACTCGGGCTATCATGTAGAGATCGTTGGACTGGTAGTGAGTGATCGAGTGCGTGGGCGAGGGACCGGTGCGGCCTTGGTGGATACAGCAAAAGTGTGGGCAGGTGTCAGAGGCTGTAATATGGTCCGGGTACGTTGCAATCTTATACGCACGGAGAGTCATAAATTCTATATCAAAATGGGATTCCGTCAGAAAAAGGAGCAGAAGGTGTTTGAGTTGGAGCTGTAGAAAGAGAGGGAATAGTTGGACTGGGTTTTATTTAAAAACTGGATCATCTGTGTAGACGTAATAAAAAATACTTTTGCGGCCTAAATATACCGTAAACTATAAGAAGCAATGAATTACACAGTCAAAAAAGCCAGTCTCGAAGATCTCGATCAGACAGCCGAATTATTTAATCTATATCGTATTTTCTATCGGCAAGAATCCGATCTGGAAAAAGGGAAGGCATTTCTTAAAGAAAGATTCCTAAACAGCGAATCGGAAATTTTTTTAGTTATGGTAGATGGTAAAGCCGTAGGTTTTGCACAGTTGTACAAACTGTTTCACTATACCAAGTTGGAGCGCCAGTGGTTATTGAGCGATCTATTTGTACACCCAGACTATAGGGGAGGAGGATTGTCGGTAGCACTCATTGACCGGAGTAAACAGTGGTGTGAGGAGACTGGAGCTTGTGGTTTGATGCTGGAAACGGAGAAAACAAATGATATAGGTAATTCCTTGTACCCACGATGTGGATTTCAGTATGATGGTGCCCATAATTATTACTACTGGTGGAAATAAATAAAGTAGAAGGAGGAGCATATCAAAATATGCTCCTCTTTATTTTACGCGCCCCATTCCTCTAGAATTGGGCCAGACGGATTTAAATCCGTACTGTTCATATAGTCTGTAGGCTTCGCCGTCCGCGATTAGGTTGACATAGCAGGATTCGGGTAGTTTATCTTCGATAAAATCATGCAGCTTTTGCATAATGAGTTTTCCGAGTCCTTGTTTTTGATGTTGGGGCAATACGCAGATGTCAACAACCTGACAGTGGCATCCGCCGTCACCGACCAATCGGCCCATGCCGACTGTTTCATTGTCGTTTTCAAGATCGGTAATGATGACGCAACAAAGTGAATTGCGGAGTCCGATAGCAGCGGCTTCTTCTGTCTTTGGCGAGAGCCCCGAGGCCTCCCGTAGGTGCCTGTATTGGGATACTTCAGGTGATTTATATAGAGCTTGGTATCTCATGTTCTAATTATGAAATGGGTGTGCAGATTTCAATAAGGAAACCATCGATATCACGGATGTAAGCAACTGTTTGCCCCCAGGGTTTGCATACCGGAGATGCAACAAGGGTCGCCCCATTATGCAGAGCCCGCTGAACAAGTTCTTCGACTGTATCGGTCGTGATGCCGAGTTCTATACCAAAGGGGGGGTGAGAATGATCACTGGCAATGAAACCGTCTGTTATGTTTTTTGAAGCTAGTGTATGAGAAGCAAAAGAAATTGTCGTATCACCGGTATCTAACTCGCCATAATCATTTTCAGGGGTAATAAATTTTTTCCGAAATTGAAAGGTGCGTTCATAGAAAGATATAGCTTGTGCTACATCGGCAACGTAGAGGATCGTATATTTGAACTTGATCATGGCTTGGAATTACATGGTCAATAGGCTGACGAAAAATTTGATGAATACATTGTTGATCAAGTCGACAAAGAAAGCTCCAACCATAGGTACGATTAAAAACGCTTTATGAGAGGGGCCGTAGCGGAGTGTGATCGCTTGCATGTTGGCGATGGCTGTGGGGGTCGCTCCCAATCCAAAACCACAGTGTCCGGCGCTCAGTACGATGGCGTCATAATCTTTGCCCATAACCCGGTAGGTCACGAAAATAGCAAACAGAATCATCATTAGTGTTTGTAGGAGCAATACGATAAGAACTTGGGTGGCTAAACCTGAAAGTTGCCATAGTTGTAATGACATCAATGCTACGGTCAAAAATAAGTATAGGCCCGTATTGCCAAGTGTATCTACTGCATGATCGTTAACGATATAGGTTGTGGTATGGGCGAGTATATTTCGAATGATTACACCAATCAGCAAGCTCCACACAAAGTTTGGTAATTCGTAAGCGGATCCCTTCATGCTTTCATATAAGAGCTGTCCAAGGGTCACACAAACGGCAAGCATAGTCAACGTCTCGATAACATTGTGGACGTTCATACGGCGCTTGGATTCTGGATTTTCAAAGGGTTCTATCGGAACCTCTTCGGTGTTTAATTTGGCAGACGGATTTATATTTTTCTTTTTTAATAAAAAATTGGCCACTGGGCCACCGATTATGCCGCCCATCACGAGACCGTAGGTTGCACAGGCCATAGCCAGTTCCATAGCTCCTTCTATTTGGAAAGTATTTGTCAGATTTTCAGCCCATGCCGCACCTGTACCGTGTCCGCCGGTAAGGGTGATAGAGCCCGCTATTAATCCGTAACTGGGGTCTAAGCCCACCAGTTTGGCTACGGAGACCCCAAAAAGGTTTTGAACAAAGATAAAAGTACCTGTTACCCCAATAAATATGAGAAGGGGTTTGCCTCCTTTCTTCAGTTTGGCAAAATCTGCACTCAGTCCGATTGAAGAGAAAAATATAAGCATCATAGCAGTTTGAAGAGAGCCTTCAAATTGAAAACTGATACCGTAAAAATGATAAATAAGATACAGTATTATTGCAATAAAAAATCCACCGACCACCGGCTCGGGAATGTTATAGTCCCGAAAGAACTTTACTTTTTTTACGAGAAAAAAACCCAATAGTAGTACTAAGCATGCTGTAGTAAGCGTTTCAAATAATCCAAAAATCATATGTACATTATTTAGTTATGATTGTTTATGCGATAAACAGGCTATAAATGTACTAAAAATATGTCAGGACAATGAATCGCAAATGCCAACACGACAAAACTCCGCTATTGAAAATAATTCCATATGCTGGCAACTAGAAAACAAACTATGATTCCATACAAGATGGGGAGGATAGTTGCAACTGTCGTCCATTTACGGCTTCCAGTCTCCTTATATATGGTGTAAATGGTTGTACTGCAGGGATTATGGAGCAGGCTGAAAAGCATCAAGTTGATGCCGGTCAGGGTCGTCCATCCTGCCGTGTGTAATAATGTCGCTACTTCAGCGTCACCCACTTCAAACATGACGCCGGCACCCTGTCCCATAGATGTGTTGCCTAATACCATAGTCGTAAGCATGAGGATGGTGGGAATAACGATTTCATTTGCGGGAATAGCGACTATGTAGGCTAATAAAATGACACCGTTCAATCCGATTAGTATTCCCATTGGGTCGAGCCCCTCTATCATCCAAAGTGCGATGCTCTGGTTGCCAATATCGATATTTGATATCAGCCAGATGACCGCACCAGCTGGTGCAGCAAATATGATGGCCCGCCAAAGGACGATCAATGTCCGGTCGATTAGTGAGGTATAGATCGTTTGTAGAAAACGCGGTGGACGGTATGGCGGTAGTTCAAGCGTGAAAAAAGAAGACTCTCCTTTCAATAATGTCCTTGACAGCAACCAAGAAGTGAAAAATGTAAAAGCTATACCGAGTACAGCTATAAATACTACTGCCAACATGGAGACCGTACCGGCCCATTGTTTAGGAACCAAAGCACCCAAGAATATGGTAGCAATCAATATCTGCGTCGGCCATCGCCCGTTACAAAGCGAGAAGTTGTTCGTAATGATAGCAATCAGCTTCTCTCGTGGACTGTTGATGATACGAGTAGCTACTACACCAGCAGCGTTACAGCCAAAGCCCATACTCATCGTAAGAGCTTGTTTGCCATGGGCTCCTGCTCCCTTAAATAGGCTGTCGAGATTAAATGCTACCCGAGGTAGATAACCAAAATCTTCCAAAAGTGTAAAAAGGGGAAAGAAAATGGCCATAGGTGGTAGCATCACAGCAATCACCCATGCAGTCGCGAGGTACACTCCATCAATCAGGAAGCCATCCAACCACCAGGGGAGATGAAGGGCTCCAGCCGCGGTCTTCAATAGCGGATATAGTTGCTCTAATAATAACGTGGAAAGCAGTTCCGAGGGATAGTTGGCTCCGATAATGGTAAGCCAAAGAACAAGCCCCAATAGTATCAGCATAATTGGAAATCCCCAGAAGCGATGGGTGACGATATTATCGATGGTGCGATCGATACGGAATGATCGGCTGGACAAATCGGAGGAGACGGTGTCCTTCACCAGTTTATTTGATCTGGTATATATCGCCTCTACGATCTTGTCGCGATACTCATTGCCAATTTGCTCTTGATACGCATGTGCTTCCTTTAATATAGCTACAGCATGCTTGTCTTTTATATGGGGAGAGATATCCCCCTTGTTTAATGCATTTACAATATGGGCATCGCCCTCGATAAGGCGCATGGCAAGCCATTGTGTATTGGGGAGACTAGGATCCAATTGGGCCAACTGCCAGGAAATATCTTCAACGGCTTCACCACTTTGGCCTGTAAACCGTACGTGTTGCTGTTTTTTTGTATTAAAGGCTCCAATGGCCACTTGTCGAATAGCTGCGAGCAATTCAGAGATACCCTCCTTCTTGCGCGCACTGGTAGCCACTACGGGTATGCCGAGATCTTTAGAAATCGTTCTGACATCAATATGAATGCCATGTCGGCTGGCCTCATCCATAAGATTGAGACAGAGCACCACTTTATCTGTAATCTGTAGAATCTGCAAGGCGAGACTCAGGTTACGTTCCAGGCGGCTGGCATCAACAACTACAACCGTGACATCCGGCTTGCCGAATAGAATAAAGTCCCTGGCTACTTCTTCGTCCTCTGATGTGGAGAGTAAGGAATAAGTACCTGGAAGATCGACTATCTTGTATGTATTATCTTGGTAAGAAAACCTTCCCTCTGCTCTGGTGACAGTCTTGCCAGGCCAATTTCCGGTATGCTGCTTTAATCCTGTAAGCGCATTGAATACCGTACTCTTACCTGTATTGGGATTGCCTGCCAATGCTATGGTATAGCGAGCTTCTCCAGCGCTTTCTCCCAGTCTCTTGAGGTTGGCATTGGGGTTGAGTTCACAATTATCACATGCACTATTTATCATCTTTGTTTCCTTCTTTAATTTCGATACCTACATACAGCGCATCCTCTTTTCTCAAGCATATCAATGTACGATGTATCTCATAGGCAATTGGATCACCCAGTGGACTTATATTTTGGATGCGAATAGCGGCTCCGTGAACAAAACCCAAGTCCAATAATCGTTGTTTAATTTCGTATGGACACCCTTCTTTTATGCCCTTGACCTTCGCTTGCTGCCCTTTCTGTAAAGATGTTAAATCCATCATAAGCTTTTTGATATACAGTCACTGCTGCATTTAGTTATACAAAGGTATGAATTAAATTAGACAAATCTAACAATTAAGTTGTTGGTTTTTTTTGTTTAATTCTGTAGCAAGCAGAGATATACATTCGTACTATATAGTATAGTGATAGATGGACTATAGCTGTTGTTGTCGGAAGATTAAAAAAAATAGGTGATCCGAATACGATATAGGTAATAATAGTTGTATCTTTCCTACTATCTATCATTTAGTGAAAACACATGTATTAATACTTTACTCCAAATAATTAT
Source organism: Sphingobacterium paucimobilis HER1398 (assembly GCF_000416985.1). Lineage (GTDB taxonomy): Bacteria > Bacteroidota > Bacteroidia > Sphingobacteriales > Sphingobacteriaceae > Sphingobacterium > Sphingobacterium paucimobilis. Next base: position 67,900 of record NZ_ATDL01000015.1, on the reverse strand, counting down.
CTATGACAGACATCAATAACATCTTTAAGAGTAACGAAGAATGGATTAAAAAGCAACTTGTTATCGATCCGACTTATTTTGAAAAGCTTGCAGCAGGGCAATCTCCGGAGATTCTTTATATAGGCTGTTCGGATAGTCGTGTTTCGGCAGAAGAATTGATGGGGGTGGAGCCTGGGGAGGTTTTTGTACATCGTAATATTGCAAATATTATCCCTAATACGGATTTGAACTCTAAATCGGTTATAGAATATGCAGTGAGTCACCTCAAAGTGAAACATATTGTAATCTGTGGACATTACAATTGCGGAGGAGTCAAATCGGCTATGGAGCATGAGCACTTAGGTATTCTCAACCCCTGGTTGGGGTGCATCCGAGATGTGTACCGGTTGCATCAAGCACACTTAAACGCAATAGAAAATATGGATGAGCGTTACGATAGACTTGTGGAATTAAATGTGGCAGAGCAATGTCTTAATGTAGTTAAGATTCCAGAAGTGCAACATGCCATATTGAATCACCAGGTAACCTTGCATGGCTGGGTGTTTGATGTGAAAACCGGTAAGCTTATCGATCTGACACAGGATTTTATGAAGGCACTTGGGGATAAGGGGCTAGATATGGTTAAGATCTATCGTGTAAAAGTGGAAGAATAGTTCTATCGAAGAATGTATAGACCTGATAGCGGTAAAAATGCGATCAGGTCTTCTATAATCTTTAACCAAAGAGTCGTCCAAATAGGCCTTTCTTTTCGGGTTTTTTGTAGTGGTATGTAGGGAGGACATAGCTTATTGTCGAAGTCTTCTACGTCAAAAATCCCTGTTTACAGGTAGAACATTTGTTATTCTTCAAATTCAATTCTGTTGTCACCTAGAAACTTGATACGGGCCAAGGACTCTATAGGTATGTTTAATTCACGCAGAAGCTCGTGTCCTTTCTGAAAAGATTTTTCGATGATGAATCCCATACCCAATAGACTGGCTCCAGCTTTTTCGATAAGCTGGTGTACGCCCATGGCAGCATTGCCGTTTGCCAGAAAATCATCGATAAATACGACCTGATCATTGGGCGTCAGGAAATCTTGACTTACACAGATATCATAGGTTTTATCTTTGGTAAAAGAGTATACTGATGCAGTCAACATATTTTCCATTGTCTTCGGTACGGCTTTTTTAATAAAGACAACAGGGAGTTCTAGAAGGTAGCCGAGCATGATCGCTGGAGCAATACCACTCGCTTCGATGGTTACAATCTTGTTAATGGGTAAATGTCCAAAACGGCGTACGAATTCAACACCAATTGATTTCATTAATATCGGATCCATTTGGTGGTTGATAAAGCTGTCTACCTTCAATATTCCGCCTTCAAAGCTCTTGCCATCCTTCAGGATACGATCTTTCAATAATTTCATGTAAAAAAAATAGTTGACCGCAAAGATAAAATAACCTGACGATAACGGGGATCTTATTCTGTTTTTCTCCTCTTGGAGAGCGCATGCACTATTATACGTGGAGGAGTTCAGGAGTATAATTAGGAAATAAATGTCTTTTTATATGATGAAAAATGGTTACCTTCAGGTAATTGTAAATTACGTGGAGTATAATCCATGGCAATAATAATACCTTGAAAAAACTGCTTTTTGTATCATCAATTATCCTCAGCTTATCAGCATGTAATCAGCATCGGATAGGTTATACAGGACAAGATTTAACAAACAAAGCAACACTAATGAGAGATAAGCAAGCCGATGAACCCATATTGATACTAGATGTTGATGAGAAATGGAAGTTGTACGAACGGAGATCTGTTGATGCTATTGATCGGTCCAAGCCTGTGGCTCAGGGCGAGGGCAAAGGCGAGTTTGCGCTCCATGGAAAACGTGCTTACCGTTCGTATTTTCAATTGGTAACACCTACTGGAACCGCCTTTATAGCTGAGCGATTGTTGCCAATGGAAGGCGGATATAATTTTAGGGATCTTGGAGGTATGAAAACGGCTGACGGCCGATTCGTGAAATGGGGCGAAGTGTTTCGTACCGGCGATTGGGCACATTTGACTGAAAATGACCTGCAATATCTCAATAGTTTGTCTTTGTCCAGTATAGTTGACTTTAGAACAGAGGAGGAGAGAAAGCAAGAGCCCAGTAAGAAGATTGATCAAGGCAAGGTATATAATCTGACTATCGCTCCGGGCAATCTTTCCGTATCCTCATTGTCTGATGTTGTAAGGCTTCCGAAGGAACAGCTGGATACGATGATGATGGACTTGAATAGAGCTCTGTTGACTGACCGAGAAAGCATTAATCAATATCGAACTTTCTTTAGACTTCTGCAAAATGAAGAGTCTCTGCCTTTGGCATTTCATTGCTCCGCCGGAAAGGATCGAACAGGTATGGCTGCGGCACTTTTCCTTTTTGCGCTTGGTGTGGACGAGGACGTAGTGCTCCAGGACTATATGCAGTCGCAGGTCTTTCTGGCTGATAAATACAAGAAGTATATCGATCAGTATCCAAATCTAGAACCGTTGCTGACAGTCAAACCGGAGTACCTCCAATCAGGTATTGTCTATATGAAAAAGGAGTTTGGTACTGTAGAGAATTATTTGACCGATGTTTTGAAAGTGGATACGGCCAAGATGAAGAAGATGTATCTCTATTAAACCTTATAAAATACTCACGATAACATGGCGGTGCATGGCCACTGCCTTCCTGTAAAAAGCTAATAACTCCGCCAACGCTTGTCTGAATTCTCTTAATAGTAGCTCTTTGTCTTCTTGCCATATACCATTGGGATACACGTCATACTCCTTCATATTAGAAGGAGTAAAATTTTCGCTTAAAGATTCAAAGTCTATTTTCTCCAAGGCCTCAATGATACCATGGAGTTCGTCCTGTTCAATACAGGCTATAAAATCAGCTTCCTCGTCATCCAGGTTGAAACCGTGTACGCCTACGATAGCTTCACTGAGCTTATTCTCTTCAATGGGATCGGCGGCAGAGACACCAGTGAGAAAGAAGTGCAGCGCATCCCATAATTTGTCAATATCCATACTTTCCGCTTCTCCGCTTTCCTCTATTTCAAAAATACGATTGGCCAGATCCTCATTTTTTAGATCCATCAGACTGTCTAAAGTCCCTTCATCAACCATAAGGTACCCTGCTATCATTCCCATATCTATGTTTTTAATTAATGTATTCTTAGAAAACAACGTTCATATTACTGCTTTCTAAAGATCGCTATTTGACATTTGTATTCCTAGCTAATTTTTAATTCTCTATATTTCGGAGAGTAAAGGTTTAGCCGATAATAAGTTTAATACTGTTATTGATCTGGATGGTGGCTAAATAAGACATGTGGCTGTTATAAATACAATAGGCCATGGCATGACAATTGTTCGTGCATAGTTTTGTATTACATTTCAGAGGAAACAAATAAAGGAAAGAATCGAAAATACGTTAAAAAATATCATGTTCAAGCATCTAAAATACATCGACGGTACATCTGACAAATTTTGGGAGATACAGACAGAAGGCACGACCCATACGGTCACTTACGGACGTAATGGGACGTCGGGACAAAGTAAAAGTAAAACATTCGATTCGGAAGAGGCTTGTCTAAAAGACGCAGAAAAGCTCATCGCTGAAAAGACCAAAAAAGGGTATTCAGAAGATGGAAGTGTCGATGTACCATCTACGGGCAAGTTAACGTCTGCACGTAAGCCTACAGCAAGTAACCAGCGCAAGGAAGAAGCGGTCGCAGCGATGAAGACATTGATCAGTGAAGGTAAAGTTCGTGATATCATACCTTATTTGGAAGAGTATGCTACCGGTAATCTAGAAGTGCTGAAAAAGGAAATCCGTGCAGCTAAAAGATATTGGGTTGATTATGTCGACCTCTCCAAAGACCCCGTGTATCGCAAAAAGGCACAGTACGATTGGGGAACCAGAGGGAATAAGGAACAGCAACGTATCGTCAAATTACTTGCTTTAGCCACCTTTTCGGGATCTGATGCGGGTAGTTGGGATATTTTTTATGAACTTATGGAGCAGGTTGAAAGTCCTGATGTAGAAAATATTCTGACATACGCTAAGCCCGATTGGTTGGGAGGTTATCTCTTACAGCTGGCCCGACGCAATGAGTGGCAAAGACTAACGTACTCCAAGCTGAGACGTTTAGAGGACTTAGGACACATACAGTTTGAGCCCGAGTTGTATGCGGGTTCTGTATCATCGGTCAACTACAAGGAGTCGGGAAAACATTTTAAAGTTTTGACCGAAGATGAACTGACTATTCAGCGGGATATCCCGTTGGTATTTGAATATGAAACTAATATTCAAAATATATACCACGACTACAGCTATCAAAATAGCGTCAATGAACTGACCTGGGACAAGGTATTCAGCACCCTCTTGGAGGCCGGTAAGATCGATCGCGATCTGATTGTAACAGGTGCGTTGGAAGCCCAGACCAAAAATTGGAATATTAATCTCAAAAGTTACTTTAGAAAACTGATAGATCGTCTGCAATTGCCAGAAGACGTGGTTTTGAGCCATCAACAGAAGTTCTTCCCGTTGTTGCATGCCGAACATAGTGCTGTAGTCAATTTTACAGTAGACTATCTTAAACCATTTTTGGCACATCCTGATTTTCAACTGACAGAGTTTTTAGATTGGAGTGAAGGAATTTTTATGCGTAGCGACGTTAAGACCAGTCTTAAGACGCTTTTGATACAGTTTGATAAACTATTAAAACAATATCCGGAACTAAAGGCACGTCTTGCCTTGCTGGCAGCAGATCTGTTTATGATTCCAGATTTAGCGTTGCAGGAGAGAGCCGCGAAATTCATCTTGAAACATCAGCAGGAATCCAGCGAAGAACTGGCCTCTAAATTACAGATTTACAGGCCTCAGATGATGGGGGCGGTAGCGACTGATATGCAGGCCTTATTTCAAGACGCAGCTTATTCCGAAGAAGAGATCTTGTCCGTCCTGAACGGAGAAAGTAGGGAGGCCTATGCATTTGATCCAGTAGAGGTAAGCTATCTGAGCGAGACAATAGACTATCCGCAGACATGGAATGATATCTTTTTCAAGATAGGCGAAGTGATTGGTGGGACAGACCCCATAGCGATAGAAATACTGATGAATGCTTGGGTGCAATATGCCCCCACATTTCCAGCCGATTATAGAAAACAACTGGAACCTTACGTCAAACAATTAAGTGGTATCTACCGCGAATCTGCTTGTTTTGATCATTTCTCAAGTGTATTCTTGAATATGTATTACAGGCCAAAGACAGTATATCAGAATAAGGACCGTAATACCAATTATTCCAAATGGATGAGCCTTATGGGGAATCAGATGCAACAGTTGCAACAGCATCTCATAGACGGCATAAACCTACCATTATTGAGCTTGCCAAGTCATAAGCCTTTTTGGATTGCTCCTGCAGTATTGACCCAACGTCTTCTCGACTATCAACAGGCAGGGGTGAAGATTGATTTTGTCGATTTAGCGATTGCATTGAGCCGTACCGTCAGGGAGGAACTAGATAAGGCCATACCTTTGGTCTCGCAGGTAAATGATCCGCAGATGCGCGAGGTATTGAACTACGCATTCGGGGTCGATACGGCTATCAAGACACAACAGCGGTCATGGCTCAAGAATCTATTGAGTTCGAAAGACTCAGCAGAGTTACTGTGGCTTGGCGTATGGGCCACGGTGGCGCGTACCCATTATCCCGATGAATACTTCGAGGAGTTTGATCAGGAGCCGTTAACCGATATCCCATTTGCGGCCAGACCTTTTCGGCCGGCACTGACCATTGAGCCTACCTACTACAATGGGTATAATTACGTTACTAGAAAATCTGAACAAGTATACAATGGGGATGAATTGAATTATCCACTACCTGCATTCAAGCAAGGTATTGATACTTTTCTGTATCATAAAGATATCTATAGCCGCGGCAAGAGTTCTATTGCGGCCTATTACCTCCATAGGATGGATATCCCTTATTTGCATAGTCTGATGCCACAGAATACCGAGAGTCTTTCTATGTTCTTGACATTAGGGCTCAATAGCAAGAGCGATATCGGAGGGAAGGCTCCAGCGTCCTATCTGAATCAGATGCTGCACGGTTTTTTCAGAATGGACGGGCAGTCTAATCTGTATTTGGCTACGTCTACTTTTAACAAAGAAAAAGAGGTGCGTGCGATGTCAGTCGAGGTGCTGATAGCAACTATAGAGGAGAATAGGTTACAACCGGATGTATTAGGACAGTGCTTAGGTGTTTTACTGAGTCATGGTTATGGGCCGATAGGTCGCTTTGTAGAGGTTTTGGAACAATGCCGAGATATCTCTTCCAAACATAACAATGCCCTGTTGCAGGTATTGGATGTCGCATTGCAGCATTATAGTCTAGCGGATAAGATGCCCACCAATTTTAAAAAAATCATAGCGTATTACTATGATCTGCAGACGAAGGAACAGCATAGTCTCACAGCAGAACAGAGTCAGGTATTCGAACGTTTAGAGGCTTATAAAAGCCTACAACCGGTTTTAAAGAAAATAAGAAAATAACCATATGGCAGAACAAGATTTAGCAATTAGCTATGCAAGACAGTCGCAGCTGACCCAACAGTCGGGGATACAGCAATTGGTGTTGGCACATCAGTCGGAACTGGCTGAAGTGGCCAATGTGCCCTGTTTCTTTTGGGGAAGTTTGACTGATCCTTTATTGACCTCTAAATGCCTATTGACCTTGTCCAAAGTCGTGCGCTCCAGTTTTGGCCCTGTGCCTCCGAGTCTCCGCGACCCTATCGTCTCTGCGGGAACTAATCAGATCCGTTTTGAAGGTTTTTCATCGTGTAACGGCGTGTATGCACGGTTGGATTTATTAGAAGACGCTATAGACGGCGAATTTATAGCAAGTGGTACGACCAACGTAGATTTCAATGAGCCTATGCTCAATGCTTTGAATGCTGTAAAAAAGACAGAAAAGATGGTGCTTGGGGTAGGAAGTCAAGAAGTCGCTATCAGTACAGATAAAGCCAAAGTCATTGAAAAGAAAGTAACTTTACCACCACGTTGGATCAAAGGACTCACCTCTGTGCAATTGTACTTGGCAGGTATGGAGGTACAGTTTGAATTGAATAAGATACAGCTTATTCAGCTATTTCAAGGGATTCCCAAAGGAAATGCGAAAGGAGAGTTCTATTTGACTAAGCGGGCCAATAGGTTTATCTTTTCACCGATTGGTACGGGCGATGCTGTCCGTATCGGAGGCATTCAACGGTTAAGACTTCTGGAGGGATTGCTGACCTACGCCGACAAATTGATCGTCTATCAAGAGAAAGGAGCGGAAAGTGCCGCTTTTGTAGCCGATTTTGGAAAGATGAGACTGACTCTGGCACTTTCGCCAGATAGTTATAGAGGGTTCTCCGGAGAGGGCAATGTGCTTGAAAACATGATTAAGGCTGTACCCGATGAATGGATACATGCTGTCAATGGTTTGCTCAAGTCCAATGAGCTCTTTGATCCGACCATGTTATCGATAGAGCATGATGTAGACTTTGATACAATGGATACGCTGTCCGCATCGCTGTCATCTATTGGTTTATTAGGTTACGACCTGCATAGCCATCAACACTATTACAGACGCCTGCCCTTTAAGATGGAACGGATTCTGGCTTTGAATCCAAGGCTCAAAAATGCAAAGAAACTTGTGGCAACAGCCGGTGTTCAGTTTATAAAGAATACAGCAGCTTATATAGAAGCCCGTGTAGAAGGATCAGGAGTACAGCATACCGTCATCATTCAGGGAGATAAGCAACAGTGCACCTGTAATTGGTTTACCAATCATCAGGGCAAAAGAGGACTGTGTAAGCATATCCTTGCCGTTAAAATGGTAAATGGCTAGTGATAGGGGATTAGGTTAACTATAAAGGGGCGCACATAGCGACCCTTTATAGTTAACCTATTTTTCTATTTCTAATGTACCTACTCGATAGATTTTTGTGCTGGCCGCTAACCCATTCGGATTACAGCCCAACTCTCCCTCCGGCACCGCTATTCCTAGTTTATCATAAAACGATAACCAAAAATCATCAAATGTACCTGTTTGCGGGTTTTTGAATGTCATCGGCTCGAGTCGAAAGAGTGCAATATGACGGAAGGCCCGCTCTACGAAATCCGAACAGTAGTATGAACTGTCAGTCAGTACATAGCTCCAGTTATAAGGCTTTCCAAGCATCTGATGCGCTTTTTCCAATGCCTTAGGAATGGCCTCCATGTACATGCTGTCGATTCGATAGACGACATATTGCTGTCTGTCATTGTCACCGATCATATTATCCAAAGATTCCTTTACGGAACCTTTACTACCCGTAGCGTGCAGGATGTAAGGGATACCTTGTATGATTTCTATAAGCCCGATATGGGAAAAAGAATCACCGGCATTGCGTTGCGTCACCCGATTGATGGCACCGGATAAATTTTCAGGTTGGGCACCCACGAACAAAAGATCGCCTTGTTGAATCGTTATCCCTTTATAAACGGTACTGTCTTGTGCCCAAAGAAAGAATATATTGCAAAGCAATACGAATAAAACGGTTATTTTCTTTTCCATAGGCACGAAGATATAGAATTAATGGATTTTGGCCTAAAATATATAATATGCAGCGCTGCGTAGGAGAAGTACAATGCCTTATAACGGCAATTTTCTCTGCCTGTAACCTTAGGCAGAGAAAATCATAGTCACACTATTTTTTAGCGTGTATATTCAATTCGATGTCGATCTCTTGGGAGATTACCCAGTCCTTCGGATCTCCGTCTGTTCCATATGTCAATCCCCAATCCTGTCTATTAATGGTGAATTTTGATACCACATGCACCGTATCGGCAGTGATGTCTACCTTAGCAGGAAATGTGACGTTTACAGTTTTGTCTTTAATGGTTAGGTTACCACTGATGATATTTGTTGCTCCTTCGATCACACTTTTATCATTGGCTTTGTCAAAAGCCGTAACACCCGTGATCTCAAACTTAGCTGTTGGGAATTTGTCTGCTTGAAAGAAATCTTCGTTTTTTAGGTGCTCATCCAGATTCGCGGCTGTTTTACCACCAGTCTTAGCCAAGTCTACTGATTTCTCGTCAGTTGCTACTGAATTAATATCGATTGTAAACGAGCCACCTGTTATTGCATTATGCTCTACAGCTACGGTACCTTCAGTCTTTAATGTACCAAATCTTGGATCAAAACCACCTTTATGATACCCCGTCCATTTTAGCGAACTTTGATCTTGGTCCAATACATACGTTGCTCCTTTTTGTTCTGCTACCTCTTGTTGGCTGCTGGTAGCTGTTTTATCACCGCCTGATCCCTGACAAGACACAAATAATGTTGCTGCTGCGAATGCTAAAATAAACGTTTTCTTCATTTTGTATATCTTATTGTTGTTTGATTTTATTGTCTGCAAATCTAAAGCAAAGTCACTGCACAATACGCATTAGTTTCCTTTTGGAAACTACTTTCCTGTTGGGAAGTTGTGTGGAGTTCCATAACTTTGTAACAAAGGGAAATAGACAAGGAAATATCTGAATGTTATGAAAAAAAAGCTGTCGGTCAATTATAGTGAGACCTGTAAAACAAGGATAACTGCTATCAAAGATACGATGGAGATCCTTTCAGGCAAGTGGAAGTTCCATATTCTGGGCACTTTACTCGAAACGGATAAAATGCGCTTCATGGATCTGTTGCGAGAAGTAGAGGGCATCGGTTCTAAAATGCTGTCAAAAGAACTTCAGGATATGGAAATAAATCAATTGGTGACACGTACAGTACAGCAGACCAAACCAATTACTGTAGTCTATGAGATAACGGAATATGGAAAAACATTAGGTCCAATTATTGACGAAATAGCGAAATGGGGAATCTCTTATCGTAACGCTCTCCACACGACAAAAGACAGCAAAAATGCCAGCTAATCTAGAAAAATCGATGTGTTTTAGGATACACCTTGCTTTCAGACTTGGTCGAAAAAACAAAGGACATCATTGTTCCTGTTTTGATTAATATCCGCTAAGCTAATTCAAATTGATCTACATCGATTGTTTTTACGGATTCGTAATCCAGTTCATATCGATCCAGTGCACTTTCGAGGTTACTTGTTATATAGACAAGATCGTCGGTATCATCCGTATAATAGATGATATCATGTTCGTCCGGCTCCACAACCGTATAGGGAAATTTATACACCAGTTCCTGTAGTTTTTTTAAAATAGCCTTCGTCTTGAAATCACCAAGCGATTGCAATACCGTAATGATTTCGCTCTTGTTGGTTTCATCCAGTCCAATCAAGAATTCCTGTTCGTAATTGCTCTTGTCTTTCAGAAAACTGAATGTATAGAACACCTGCGATCTTATGGCCGGATTTTCATGCTGAACAAAAGGTTTAAGAACTTCAAAATCCAGCCTTGGATCCTCTTGTAGGATATAGGATGCAAAACGGAATGCTTCCTCATCCATTCCATTATGGAGGCTTTCTTTGACAAGTGGTACCCATTCCTTTTTATGCTCCTTAGCATACCAATGAATCAGCTTTACAGCTCTGTTGATGTTGCTTTTAAACAGTTTATTCAAATAGGGGACAGCAAGGGCATAGTCATTTGCCAATAGAACTTCAGTTAGGGTAGACTGTATTTCTTGTGGTTGCTCATCAAAGCGCTGCTCTAATTGAGATAGGATAGAAGGCGATAATTTTTTCTTGAATAATAAACCTTCCAAGGCGTGCTGTTTAATTGCCTGATCAGGAGTTTTCATATACAAAGTCAGCAGGTCTTCCTGCTGGCCGCCCATCTGATAACCAAATGATCCTGAATTACGTTCAGAAAGGTTGCCTTCTATGACATCGTCTAGCCAGCGTTCATACCAATCAAGAAAGTCGGATTCAAAGGAAAATTGAGGCAATTGTCGATCTCCATCATCAATATTCACTACTCGTCCCATATGTGGACCATTGAGCAGCAATGCGTGATGAAAGGTGCAGCCTTGTGTACCTATCACCAAAACACCGCCCCATAATGCGGCTTCTCTCTTTTCAAATTCAACATCATCAGTCCCGGCAGCATCGATGTAGTCCACTTCTGCCTGCCATTCTACTTTTGTCATTTCGGGACAGACCTTCGTTGGAGATTGAATCTGCATCGTTTCATAAGTATCATATGAAATCGCAAAATGCTCTCCAAACGCATACAGACCATAAAAAGGTCCAGCCCCCGATCCATTATACGATCGGCCTCCATTTCCCACCTGTGTAACGAAGAGTTTATAAGCAATAGGAATGCTTACCTTATGAAGACGTTCAAATTCCTCTACCTCCTTTAAGGAAATAGGAGGGTTCAATTCGTATCGGTGTGCATCCGCACCAAAGACTTTAAAATCTATATCGGCTATTTTAGCTTCCGCGAGCTTGTCTTTGATACGCTGTATTTGCAGTTGATAATCCTTCATTTTCTAAGGTAGACCTTTGTGAGATGTAAAGGTAGCGTGTTTAGAACAGATTTTATATCCCGATAACCAGTGAATATCTTAATTGTAGTCATTTTGTAGGCGTATATCTACTTTGCAACAGATGAGAATCGTTTTGAAGAACAGTACAAATTCAGCATCTTTGATAGGTAAACAATGATAGCGGCAGTAACCAAGAAGAATAAATCTTCAGCATATGTTATTTGATCAACAAAGTAAGAGTCTATGGAGGTTAGATAGGTTGTACCTGCTTATCCTTATGGTGCTATCCGGCTGTTCGGCACTTCAGCAACCCACACAGGAGGGCGGACAGATGATACCTCGTCTGCAGACGTTTGACGGTGTCTATAGGAATACTCCGGTCAACAATCCGGATATGGAGTTACTGTCACTGTGGAACCAACTCAGTCTGAATGATAAAATCGACACACTTGATTTTAAGAATGCAGAGATTGTACTGGAGACAAAAGGAGACAGGCAGATCAAGGCAATCTGGCTTCAGGGGGGAGTCGAAAAAAAGAGCATACTAGTCCATGGCAAACTCAAAGATAATTATTTCGTGTCCCGACACAGTCGAACGATCATACCGATTCCATTGGTATATGGACATATCGCAAATAACCAGTTTCAGTTGTGGCTTGATAACGATGGACAGCTGCATGTGGACAGGTTACAGAATCGTTGGGGCTGGGTGTTTGTGTTTTTGGCAGGAGTGGACAATACCTCGAGCTATGTATATCCCAAAAGTCGCTAATCGTATATTGATTTTATACTATACCTGATCCCGCATATTCTAACCTATGATGATAATTTTAAATAATAAAAAATTATTTAAAATTATTTAAAACAAATAAGCGGCTAGTTTGTTATGAGTTGGAGTGCTACAAGACATCTACCTATAGTACCTTGAACAGCCAACGTGTTTTTCAGGTATTGATTAAGCAGTACTTAATATCTTTTTCGTGTTTTTTTGACCATAGCTGTTAACGTTGACAGATTCTATACAACATCTATATTGTTGGAGAACTGGAATAGCTAACTAATAAATACTAGGAATGAGATTAGCGTAGAGTGGCGTAGCGTATAGATTTAATAGAAAATTTTATGCAAACCAACAACCCTATTAATCCTTTATCGCTTAAAACAAGCCTTATCTTTTGGTTAAATGTAATTTTTATTTTACTACTGCTTTTTAGCTGAATAAAAGATAATTGCTGAGCAAGCTGTCAGCATATCGAAACGTCCATCTTTAGCGAGACGTCTGTTTTGCTATTGCTCTAGAGGCAAACAAAATAATTCAACGCATATCCTTATGTTGTGGCGTTTTATGGAGATAGCCCAACAAAAAACTGTAATCCATGTTCAGTTTTTTGTTAGACTATGTATACGATTTCTTGATTAAGACCAGCTGAACTTTTGAAACACTTGGCTCTGCTTCCGATCGATATAAAGACTGATTTCGTCTTCGCCAAATCCACTGTAATCATATCCGGTTACTTTGCCAATCAATTCGTTGCTACGGGTTGTTATTCCTGTTTTGCTTAGCTTATTATAGATCTTTCTTTCATGATCAGAGTCATCATCTGTATAGGCTCCTCCCTGGATAAATTTGCCTGTTTCCAAATATTTGTCTCTTGTTACCCAGTAGTTGATCAGTCCCTTTACATAATGGTAGTATTCAAACGATATTTTTTTTCGACGTCTATTCTGCTTAGCCAGATGGCTGTCGTTGACCTCTTCCCAGGTTTTATGTGTAAGATAGTCCACTTTATTTTGTACATATTCCTCTTCGGCTTCTAGATACCATTCTTCTAATTTGCCGAATGTTTCTATACTGCTCAGATCTCCTTTAAAACTGTATTTGTCACCTGACCAATCAAATCTGATATAATCGTAGTTAAACAGTTCGTCTTTAAAGTTTAATTCAGGATTTCCATTTCCCCATACGGTCAGAAAATGAACTTTTCCTTTTCCTTTGTCCATAGCCTCTAGATCAATGGTGAGGAGTGGGAAGAATACTGTTTTGTAAAAATTCAGAGGTTGGTCAAAGACCTCTTCAATTGTAGGGTATAATTTCATGTGCATAATGTTATTGAAACACTTTGTTTATTGTTTATAGTTAGATTGATAATAGTTTGATTGCTTAATTTTTTGCGGCCCATATTTCAATTTCTATCTTCAGTTCTGGTAGTCCTAGTGCTGTCACATAGGCTATCGTCATGGAGGGATATAACTTTCCAAATAGTTTTTCCCATTCAGCATCCATATAACTCCAGTCAATTTCCTCAGTAGCCCAGATGTTCACCTTGATTACATCATCTGGAGATAAGCCCTGATTTCTCAAGAGCTTTTCGATATTAGCAAACGTATAAGTTACTTGCTCATTAATAGAATTAGGAATATCTCCATTACTGTCAATGCCAATCTGCCCCGAAAAAGTATATAGGTCACAGTTTCTAGGGATTATGGTGACGTGCGAATAATTACCGACAGGTGCTGGAACACATTCTGGGTTTAGCCGAACTACTTTTTGATTTTTTTCTGTACTCATTTTTTTGTTGTTTTATACATATTCACCTACTGGCACAGGACAATATAGATCTATCATATTGATCGTTCCCGAGCTGTATCGGAGCAAAATTAGAGGAATCGATCTTAGCAAAATTGGATAAAACCGACATTTAAAAACAAAGAGAAATGCGTTACACCTTCCATTTTGGAAAATTAGCTAACGTTTCATGCGAACAGAGCAAAAAATTCTTAGGCGTTGTTCCCGTAAACTCTTTAAATTCCCGGATATAATGCGATTGGTCAAAATAGTTCTTTTCGTAGGCCAGTGTTGTAAGATTGTGCAAATCTGATTTCCGCAAAATATTTAGACCAGACTGAAATCGGATAATTCTTGAAAACATTTTAGGAGACATACCCACGTATTGCTTTATCAACCTTTCCAAAGAACGCTCAGACAAGCCCATTTCTGTCTGAGTATCTTTCAGAGAGATGCCTTTCTGGAATAGATCACAGGCATAATTCGCTTTTTTATGGTTTATTTTTCCAGACTGTATTCGCTTTTGAAAAAAGTCGGATATAACCCCTATCTTTTCAGCTATAGCACTTGCGTTCATCAATCGCTCAAGGATATTGTCAGAGACAATATCCGCTAAAGGGATATTCTGGTTGTTAAATTCAAAAGCATCCATGTTAAAAATAGTTTTCAAAGCCGTAGGCTGTAGGTAGGCTCCAATAATCCTAAAAGAACCACCTATGCTATTTTCAATGTGTCGGGATGACTGCCCATAGATATAGAGTTCAGGCAAGACCAAGCCGCATTTGTCATAAAAAAGCGATGGCCCTTCTTGATATATCAATGCGGGTACACCATCGGGGATTACTCTGAAAAAAGTTTGGCTAGAGCTGGTTGTGTAGTCTTCCAATACCCAGAAGTATTGGATATACTCTTGTAGTGCTTTGATTGGAGGAAACTCTTGATAAAACATAGTGCTTTTTTTCGTAAACGTCTAAGTGCTGCAATTAGATGTTATAGCAACTATAGGCTACTGTTGAGGGGAATGTTAAAACGCAAAGACGTTGTAAATCCTTTGATGGGCCGGTAGTTGGTTTTATTGGCCATCGGGAATCCGTAACCAAAATCCAGCTCAAGCACAGTAAGAGCAGAAATTCCAATTTTGGGTGTCACCGTATAGGGGGTGAATTCAGTTCTGGCGAATAGCCCCAATATATACATGTCTGAGTAAAACGTTGCGGCTACTTCAGGAATTACAGCATGCTTGTTTTGTATCCATGTAAAATTGGCTGTAGCGTCGAGCTTCAATATATTCCTCGTGTTAATGCTGGTAGCGTAGTACACGCCCGTTTTTAGGATACTTCCTTTTTGGTATTGATAACTGACCGTTGGACCCAAAAGATAACTTTGAGCCTGAACGTGAGGACTGATAGCTATGCCCAGTAGCAAGCATAGTGTAGTTAAAGCAATTTTCATATGTATATAACAGTATACGATTTTAAGTGAGCCTGATTCGCAGATTTCTATCGCAAACATGATACCAAGTTACTGGGGACAGCGCGATTCCTGTAGCGTACATTCTAGGGAGCATATCCTAGACCTCATCATGCTATGTCTTATTCCAGCGTAATATCTTGCTTCATCACCTCCAATAGTTGTACGACAGTATCCCTATCCGTTATTGGGCTGTTGATCGTTGTAAACTGTTGATATTTTTCCTGCTCCATATTTCGGAACAGCACAGCAGTGTGCGGTTTGTCGGCTTCGTCAAAGCTCACATAACCTAGGATAGTCTCTTGGGTGTAGGGTATCGCCAGGTGCTCGAATATAGCTTCTATAGGCTCTTCCGAATCTGCTGTAGCCGTTGTAAAATAGCGGTCTATCTGATTCAGCAAATCCTCAATTTGACCGGCATATTCAAAAGAAAACTGTGCGTAGAATTGCGACAACAGTTCGTGGTCAGAACATGGCCTACGATTTAGATTCGGAAGCATATTATATTGGCGCAATAAATTGTCCGAATCGTAGTAAAATATAGAACTGGAATTTGCTGTGCCTTCTGCGACCCGTAGTAACATAGGTTCCGACTGCTGCACCAGTTGGCCGTCAATGTAATAATCAGCTACAGCCCATCCTTCTTTTTTATAGATTTTGACTTCATCCTTAGAGTCAAAACTTCGGATGACAAGTTGGTCGTTATCTATTCTAAAAGTGATCCGGTTGAAATAATGCATTGCAAAGATGTCGACCGTCAATCCTACTTTTTCACCTTTGAGATACAGATCTGTAAGCAAAAATCGGCTAGGCGAATAGCGATATACATTTCCATCTACTACAGCGCCTGCTTCATACGTAGTTTTCAGCGTATATTCTATAGGCGCTTCATATTGATCTTTGGCGATAAAGTCTACCGCATATTTTATGGTCAATTCGCCGTTCTCGTAATAATTGACAAAAGGAAATTCACCTACCAGTTTTTCTTGTGTTACTTCATAGCCATTGAAAGGCTTTCCATCTCGCATTTCCAGTGTATATACACTTTGGGGATTTTCGCTTATTAAAATAGTATTCGTTTCGATCATATGATATCCTGTTGATGCATCGTATTTTGCTAATCTAACATATAAAATGTAGTTTACAGTCTTTTTTTAACGTTAGTTTTTAACAAGATTTTTGTAGATGATCCTTTTTAGTGCATGTGCATACCACATGCTGTTGACGCTAATGACGGTATAGGGCTACCACTGTGCATCCCATTGGAGCTGCTGTCATCAGATTAGAATGCCACTTCCGCCAACAACCTTGATCCCATCAGAACAAGCCTTCCAGAAACGGATATAACGATATTTTGCTTCAAATGGCTCCTCAGCATAGAGCCCTTTCAGCTCCAGTGTCAGCGTGATAATAGCCAGGTCGTCGATAATGTTTAGATTTTCAACCTGGGGGATGAGTTCTTGCACCCTTAGGGCACCACTACGATAGGTCTCCAAGTCGATTTCCTTTGTTATTACATCGCCACTAGGAGCAATAAACAGCAAATCTGGATGTAATAATTCATCCAGCGCTTGTACATCACTTTCTCTAATCGCGTAATAGAGACTGTTCTCTAAATAGAGTATTTGATCTTTTGTCATGCTATTGGATTAGGAGTGTCTATCTATATAATCACCAATCTCTCCTTTAAGGTATGGAGATAGCTTATTGTCCCTGTGCAGATCCTGCAAGAGAGACAGATAATCTGTCGATTTGAAAGTACGTTGACCCGAATTCAGGATTCTGTTGATCATTAAGAGATTGTATTCATTGGGGCATCTGTTGACAGAAACTATAAGGTCATCTTCATACTCTTTTAATCCCTCGATTCCATGAATAATAGACCACAGTACACCATCATAATGCCCTTCGTCCAATCGTTCAAATATCTTTAACAAAGGCTCGATGGCTTTTTTAGCCTCATGCACGTCCAGATTATTTAGCAACGCTATGATCGCATCGACTTCATACAACGATTCATCATTGGGATTTATAGCGTTGAGCCTTTGAACCAATGTTTCTATATCCATTTCTATCTAATTTATCGGTCACTAAATAATGTCCCCTCTAATATATTCAATCTTTTAGCACGATGCAACAAGAGTTTCAATAAAGAAAGCCACCCTTTAGAGGCAGCTTTCTTCTGTTCGCACTAACTATTACGGATATTTTAACAGCACCGCCCGCGGTGACCTGGATCCACCATTATTGCAAGGGCGCAATACTGTCCTTTATATATCTTTCAATAGTTTTAGATATCCGCATAAAGCCCAGGTCGGTCAAGTGCGTCCCGTCAACTGTAGCTTCATGATCGTCGCCCATTAGCTCACTTGTGGAGATGTAGTAGATGTTTTGGTACCCCTCAGCAACTAACTTGTCAAAGGTTTTTCGGTATTCATCATTTTGCCCATTTACACGTGTATACATCGCCGAGTTCCAATTGCTGATTTCTCTTTTCACACTTTCGACCATAATAATTGGTATCTCCGGTTTGAGCATACGCAATCGTGTAATCAAGGGATAGGCCCTGTCTTTAACCTGTTCGGGCAGCGTATTGGGGACACAGTCTAGTATATATAGTTGAGCAGGGATTTTAGCCAATAGGTCTGCGATTGGAAGCTCCATCTTTCCACTACCACTAAATCCCAGATTGATAAAGTCGAAATCAAGTCTTCGAGACAAGATCGAAGGATAGGCCATTCCCGGTCGCGAGGCGGCTATGCCCTGTGTGATACTAGATCCGTATATCGCTATTTTTGAGCTGGGTACAAGCGCAGTGTCAGGTGGGCTTAAGGTCGTTTTTTCTAGAACACCGATCTCCAGATCTTTAACTTCGGCATAGATAGGCAGGAAAATGCGATAGTTTCGCATTTTACCATCTAGATTTTCGACCATAATCATTTGGTTATCTTCACTATTAGGTCTTCCTGAAGAGATATACTGCCACTCTTGACCATTCCATCCATATAGATCGATCCCATTGACTGCTACTGAAGGCATATTCCATAAGGTGTTCATTTTCTTTAGTTTCCAATGGATCTTGATGCTTTTTGAATCGGTTTTAAAAACCACATTCATTCCCGCAGAGAATTTAGCGTAACGCTGTACAGCAGGAGGGAGGTTTTGAAGGTCAGCCGAATCTATGCGTTGGAAGTGTGAGGTGTCTTCAGATACTCTTCCCAGTACTTTAAGATCGTACGCTTTTTTAAAAATAAAATTCTCTTGTGCGTTACCTAGGTATGGAGTCAATAGGCACAATAACAAAACAATACTGTATGTTTTCATAAGGAGAAATAATGATAAGTAACGGTAGTAGCACGTATTAACGACTACTACCGCAACTTGGTTACTCTATGGCAGCCCCCATAGCTTTTCGATTTGTTCTACTTTTATTATTTTGATCGATTAGGTAGTACGACATGTCGAGACTTAGGTTATTGAACAATACTTCCAATTGTAAGTTGGTCAATCCATGTATATGGGCGCTCGTATTCGTGTTTGACAGCGGAGCAGTATAGCCTAAAGCGCCGTATGAATCAAAGCTTTTCAATAGATTGTTCGTATCGTCGACTAATGTCGTTTGATGTCCATCCTCATCATACAGTACTTGGTCAAAAATCGATGCCTGATATTTGATCTCGCTACTGGCGGCTATACTGGCATTTGAACCGTTATGGATCGCAATCGAGTTGTGCAAGCGTATAGAGCCTCCCGTAGCTAAGATATTTAGGGCATTACCCTCACCGCTGGTGCTTGTATTGTTTGCGATAGTCGAGTTGATGACATTGATTTCACTGCCCGAGGCATGAGTGACCAGACCAGACGCCCCAGTATTGCTCGTGTTGCCATATACCGTACTGTTTACGAGGTAGAATATCGCATTCTGACGCGCAAAAACAGCACATCGCATACCAGATTGATTATTGGCTATCGTCGTATTGTAGACATAGTTGTATACTTGCTTCGTTGTATTGATAGCATATAGACCTGCAGCAATACCTGTAGCAGTATTGTTGCTTACATCCGAATTGTAGAGATATAAAGTTCCGTCACTGTTCCAAATAGAACCCGCATTACCTGTTGCCGAGTTCCCGCTCACAGTAGAGTTTTTAATCGAAAGTTGAGCGTTGCCCGCGATAAAAACTGCCCCAGCATTAGTCGCATTATTGGAAGAAATGCTGCAATTCTCTACTTCTACAAGTGATTTGGCGACGTAGAGTCCTCCAGCATAGTTACGAGACACATTAGTCCCACCAGCATTTACAGAGCCCGTTCCTGTTGCTTTTCCATTTGCTATCGTCAGACCCGATAGCAGCACCTGTACGCCTTCGATACGCTCAGCATGTACGACCACGACATGGTATGCCTGATTGTTTCCTGACAGTAGTGTTTTATGGATCTCTGGTTGAGAAATATCTCCTTCGACCGCATCGGCAGGGTAACCGCCGATCAGCGTCACATTCTTATTTATTTCAAATGCCACATCCTCGATTGCTCCTCCTGTAAGCGGCAATGTCGGCACATATGTACCAGCCGCAATATGGATAATATCTCCCTCTGCAGCACTAGAGAGGGCTTTATGTAAAGAGGAAGCATTTTCCCAGGATAAGCCATCATTTGTCTCACTTCCCGCAGCTTTTACATAATAATGTTTGAATACATTAGGCAGTGGGGCACCTGCCGCCTGTATGACCTGGATACTCCTCTGCGTATTGTTGTCGATATATACCGTCAGTATAGCAGACCTTTCTTCTTGGATGGTGTTTTTGCTGATGGTAATCTTCGCCTTGCCTGTCTTTAGGCCATTGCCTTCTACAACCGTTATCCAACTCGCATCAGAAGTCATCCGCCACGGCAAGTTCGATTCGATTTCTATTTCCGCTGTAATTCCCTCATTGGATACGTTTATTATATCTTCATGGATAGTCAGTAGCGGGATTTCCGGCACAAAACTCTCCAAATCAATTTTTCGGCATGACAGTAAACTCATTACTGCCATACAGATATATAGATACTTTCTCATTATGTCATTTAATTTACTTTTGAAACCACCAGTAGTCCATTGGAGACAGATCTTTGTTCTCCACCATTGTCCCATGGCCAGTTTCGCATTTCAAATCTGTTGTCCTCAAAGGCGGGAGTGTTTCGGACAAAGAACGTACTTGATCCTCCACCGTCTAAGTTAATGGCATTATATGCTCCCATAGCTTTAAAACACTTGCCCAGGTCCAGGTAATCCATCCCGTTGGAATAATGGTAGCGTCGTCCATCGACGACCAGCATGTACACCGTATTTCCATCTTCGGAGACACCTACTGCCGTGCGCGGTTCTACAGGAGCAGTTGTGGTAGGTATAATACCTGCTGATAGTAATGTCACCCGTCCACCCAGTGCTTCGACAAGATCATTTTTGACAGAAGTATAGAGTGCTTCATTACCGATCACGGCCTTTCCCTGATCTGTGATGCCAAAAAAAGTATTTACCGAACTGGCGAACGTTGATTTTAAGACCACACCTTCTTTATGAAGGACACCTTGAGGTACGCCAGTATCCCCATCAAAGAAATCTCCATTGGTACCTGCCCATACCTTATGGCCTGTATAATCTCTGAGAACCGCTTGCTCTGTCATTTTCTGACGACCATAGCTTACCGAATTATGAGCCGTCGAGACCTCTATGCTAATGTCTTTCTGAAGTAAATCGACTTCAAATACAAATAGCTTCATCGGGTATCCCTTAGTACTTAGATAATTAAACTCGGTTGCATCCAGTCCCGGGACTATTTGGTACGTACTGTCTTTATATACACGAGCTATTAAGTCTGTACCATCGACTAGCTTTTGTCCTATTGCAGTACTGGCCTTAGCTTCAAATTTTTCGTAGGGTTCTATATAATTCTCTTTATTACTGCAGGAATAAAAAAATAGTACTGTTCCCAACCATAATATATAACTAAATCTTTTCATAGCTTAATAACCTTCGTTTGGTGTTATGTTAGTGTTGTTCTGCAATTCTCTGCCAGGGATAGGCAATACAGTCTGATGTGGGAGCAAATGCAGTGTTTGGATGGCTTTATCTGTTCTTGTTAAGTCATTGTAACGCATATTTTCACCCAAGAATTCCAGCCTGCGCTCCTTTATGATAGCATCTAGGTAGTCGGTATCCGATCCAAAAGCTACAGGGCTCAGCCCTCTGACTGCCCGCAATTCGTTCAATCTTGACAGTCCATTTACTCGTCCCTGTGCTTCTGCACTAATGAGATACATTTCCGCTATGCGTGATAGAATCACAGGGTCTCGGCCAGTCTGTCCACTTGGATACTTATTGATACAGTCGGTGCCAGAGATGTTGACAATCGATATCGCCCGTCTTTTGTCAGATGTTGAAAATGCATTCAGCATATCTGGAAATACCCTGTATTTGCCCTGTCCTTTATTGGTATGTGCGTAGGTGTAGAACAGGTCGGAAATATTATTGCTCGATTCTTCCGAAAGATTTTCAAAGGCAAATATGACCTCCGTATTAGCTAGTTTTCGGAATATTTTTTCAAAACTATCCAACTTGTATTTGCCATTCTTGATCAGGGACTCCGCTAGTTCCGCAGCTTCTCCCATCTTTCCTTGGTTCAGTTTTACTCTTGCTTTTAGCGCAGTAGCAGCGTCTCGGGATACGTAGTAGTAATTAGTAGATGTGCCAAGTAGCCCCTCAGCAGTATTCAGGTCTTCCTCTATAAAATCCCACACTTCGTTTTCCGGGTTGCGCGAGACCTTTTCAAGCGTATTCTGTCGTAATATTGGTACAGCACCCCATCTTGTTATCAAGGAATAATAGATATATGCTCTAAAGTAATGGGCTTCCCCCAAAGCGATATTACGAGCTTGGGAACTGCCGAATCGTTCGCCAACGGCAATCATGTTGTTCACTTGATATATAGCCTTGTAATAACCGTTCCAATTATTGGCTATTACACTGTTTAGCGGACTTAGTATCGAATTGATAAGATCAATGGGGTTTCCCGAAGCCGTATGGAGATCTCCTCCCAATAGATCAAACAAGATATAAGACTCCGCTCCGGGAGCATTCTGTACCTCATTATACATGCCGAGGCGCAATGCCGGTAGATCCTTCTCTGTGATTGCATCTGGTGAGACCCCTGTGCTTGGATAGAGATCGAGTTTGGCAGAGCACGCGCCAAGAGTACTGCACATGGCAGCAGCTATCAATATATAGAACTGTGTTTTTTTCATGTGATTTAGAAGTTTATGTTTGTTCCAATAGTGAATGTCCTGGGCTGCGGGTTGTTTAGCAGGTCTACCCCCGAGTACCGCGGATCAAGATTGGTATTTACTTCAGGATCCCAGCCCGAATATTTAGTCAGTAAGAACAGATTGTCCGCTTGCCCGAAAACTCTTACATTTTTGATTTCAAAGTTATTGACACGGACAGAAGGGAATGTATAGGCTAGTGTAGCCGCTCTCAGTCGGATAAAAGAACCATCCTCTAGGAATCGAGTCGAGTTTTTATTGTTATGCGATAGAGAAAGAACACTTCTCGGGTACACGTTCGTTGTTCCAGGACCTGTCCATCTGTTGGTGATATATTCTTCCAACTGACCGAATGTATGTCCTATTCTGGCAAGCCCTGTCGGTTTCCACGCGGCGTACAAGTTTTGACCATACATATAAGTCAGCAGTATATCCAATTGCAAGTTTTTGTATTTAAATGTATTATTCCATCCTCCGTTAAATTTAGGATTGGATGAACCTAAGACTACCCGGTCGTTGTCATTGATTATTTGATTATCATCCACGTCCGTCCATTTGACATCACCAGCTCTTACACCGAGGTCAAACTGTTGTTGTGGCACTTCACCATCATATTGATAGAGTCCATTGGCTTGAAAAAGATAGTACGAACCGATATCTCTGCCGACCTGTAGAGCTCTATTGTCTCCGATAGCGATAGGAGCGTCTCCATCCAGTAGGGAGAGAATCTTGTTCTTGTTACGCGCGATATTGAAGTTGGTTCTCCATTGGACAGGCCCCAGTTGTAATGTAGAGGATATACTTAGTTCCATACCCTTGTTTTCCATGGAGCCGATATTGCTGAGCAATGCCGTCATACCTGTCGTAGCGTGCACAGGCATACTGTACAACAGATCCGTTGTTTTTTTGTAATAAGTATCGAAGGTAATATCTACTTTTCTGTTGAATAGGGACAGGTCAAATCCCAGGTCAAATTGATCCGCCTTTTCCCATGCCAAGTTTTCATTGCCAAAACTGGAGACAGCGATACCACTCACATTGCCATAGTTTTTCCCGCCCGATATAAGAGGTAGGTGAGAATAGTTGCCTATGCCTTCTTGGTTGCCCGTTTTTCCCCAGCTACTCCTCAGCTTAAGATCCACATTTGTGTGATCCATAAAGCTTTCTTTCGATACATTCCATCCCACAGAGACCGATGGGAATACACCCCACCGATTATGCTTTGGAAACTTGGACGAACCATCCGTACGCAATGTAGCAGTTAGCATATATTTGTCTGCATATGCTGCAGTAGCACGTCCGAAATAGGACTCCATAGCATATTCGCTGACCGATCCATTGGCATTAAATATTTCCGAAGCAACAGTCAGCGTACCAAAAGACGGAGAAGGAAAGCCTCTGGCATCCACAGCAACCGTTCTATGACTCTGCTTTTGCCAAGAATGCCCCAATACCCCGCTTATATTAAGCAGTTTGAAACTCTGGTTGTAGCTCAATACATTTTCGAACAGATTATTTATGATAAACCGGTTATAATCGACCAGTTTGCCCACGCCTGTGCCATAGGGATGATTTTCGTTGTAGTAAGTATAGTCATAGGTATATCCGATGTCAGCACTGTAAGAAGATTTGATATTCAGATGTTTGGAAAGGTTGATCTGTCCGTAAAATGTCCCTAGATAGCGATAGTTGTCCACGTATACATCCTGTTCATTGAGTATCTGCACGGGGTTATGTCTCACCAGTTCGTCCGTACCTCCCACATAATAATCCTTATTAGGCTTGAATGGCCTGTCAAACGGTCGTTGCTCTATAGCTCTCGCAATGATAGTCGATCCTAAACTAGCTCCAGGAACCTGATTATTGCGGATAAAGTTGCCTTTATTATACGTGCCGATTTCCAACCAGTCAGAGAGTTTGTGACTGAATTTAGTATTGAGGTTTACTTTTTTGACCTCATTGTTTTTCACTACGCCTTCTTGTTCTGTTAGCCCAACTCCAAAATAGTAATTCGTCTTTGCCGTACCACCTGAAAAAGAAGAGTTCAGGTTTTTGAAATATCCTTTCTGTAAGATCAGACCCAACCAATCTGTATCTGGGCTATCATAAAAAGGATTCATAATGGGAGTTCTAAAGCCAGAATCGCCTACTTTTAGATTGTATTGGTTGTTGTAGTTCAGAGCGCCTTCGTTATATTGAAGCGTGTAAAGCTCCGAATTTGCCATTTTCAGTTTATTCTTATTGGCAAATTCACTGAATCCAGTAGAGATATCCACTCTCACCTGTGACTTGCCGTCTTTTCCTGATTTAGTCGTGATCAGGACGACACCATTACTTGCTCGAGACCCATATATAGCTGCAGATGCCGCATCCTTAAGCACCTCTATAGACTCGATGTCAGCATGATTCAAGGCAGCTAATGGGCTATATTCTTCCCCAAAATTAGTTAGCGACATTCCAGAAGTATTCAGGGGGATGCCGTCTACTACATACAATGGGTCATTGCCTGCCGTTATCGAAGAAAACCCACGGATAGAGACACGTTCTCCAGATGCAAGGTTGCCCGATCCCAAAGACAGATTTACCCCAGCGATCCGTCCTTCCAATAGTCGAGTTGGTGAAGACACCTGTCTGACATCTTCGTCTTGGATTTTCAAACTTCCTATAGCGCTGGTCACCAGTTCTTTCTTCTGTTTGCCATAGCCGATTACAACGACATCATCCAATTGAGCTTCTATCATGTGGAGTGATACGTACAGCTCCGAATTATTAATTACTTTGATTTCCTTTCCCTCAAAACCTGTAAATGTGATGAGTAGCACCATTCCAGGGGACGCATCCTTAATAGTGAATACACCGTTGGCATCCGTCATCGTTTCCTGTTTTCCATTTTTCACTCGCACGCTGGCACCGGGAAGAGGCTTTCCATGCTGATCCGTAACACGTCCCTTGACCTGTATTAGATCTGCTTGCGTGTAGTGGGGCGCGGAGGGAGCCTGCTCTTCTTTTTTACTGATGATAATCGTGTTTTCCTTTAAGAAAAAATCAAGCGGTTGGTCTTTAAGGATTTCCTTCAACGCTAGCTTCAGCTCTACATTTCGTAAATTGATGTTACCGATCGGTTGGAGATCTTTTATTTCGTTGTGCTTATAGAAGAGAAAATACCCGGTCTGTTTCTCTATAGATTTAAGCACACGTTCTAATTGAATCTTTTTACCTGAATAGGTAACCTTCTGCGAGTAACTTTTTGCACTTAGCTGGAGTAAGCCCAGTGCCATAAAAAAAACGATAAGTTTCATTATCAAGAAAATTTTTGACGGATAGCCAATACCGATTGGTATTTTATCCCAAAAGATTAATTTCATACTTTTGTACTGTTTAAATTAATGGTTATTGATACTGCGTTAATAATTTTTGAGATTTGAACAGCCTTCTTAAGGCATTCAGCGGAAGTGTTGGTAGCACTTCCGTTTTTTATCTCATCCTGCTCTTTCTATTATATCATATCTGCTGCTATTTATCCAACAATTAGTTTCCTTCCTTTCAGCTCAAACTTTACTTTTCCATATCTTAGAATTTCAAGAATAGTATTTATGTCCTCGCTTCGTTTTATTTTACCAACAAATTCATCTTTGGGAATCTCGCCTCTGTACTCGATCTCTATGTCATACCATCTTGACAGCTGTCTCATCAGAGTCTGTACATCTACTCGATCAAACTGGAAGAACCCTTCTTTCCATGCGGTTACAGACTGTATATCCGCCTGCTGTACATAGATGGGCTTGTCAGAGGGGTTTATCGCTTGATATCCAGGACGGAGCAATAGCTGCTTACCAGATGTCTTGACTCGGACGCTGCCATCCACGAGCGTGGTTTTTGTAGACCGCTCATCCTCGTAAGCATTTACATTAAACTTGGTACCCAATACTTGGATCTCCTGTTCCTTGCTCAATACCTTGAAAGGCGTATTTTTATTATGAACGACATCAAAGTAAGCCTCGCCTTTGATCGATACCCTTCGTTCGGATCCATCAAAATGAACAGGGAAACTTATACTGGAAGCACTGTTCAGCCATACTTGGGAGCCATCGGGCAGTACGACTTGATATATACCGCCTTTTGGGGTTTCAATAGTATGGTATTGGTTTGTTGATACATTATCCGAGCTGCTAGCACTTCGAAATACAAGCAAGCCATCTTTTTCTTTTTCCACCGAAAAGCTCTCATCCGTGGCTACGGTGCCATTTATAGCATCATTCAATATGATCTGTTGACCATTGGCAAGCGTGAGGATAGCATTATTTCCTCCTGGCATAACAGTATTGTTCGACTGTTGTTCGGCTATTATGCTGTCTTTCGCAGGAGTATTCAGATAGAAGTAGGTTGCTAGAGCAAAGGACGCTATTAATAGCGCCGCCACACCTCTCAATAAAGGCTTAATATAGCGCAGTTGTTTTTTTGGAACGAGGACGTCATCTTGCTCATCAGCCAAGTCCTCATCCATTGCCTGTAGCAAGTAGGGGGCTAGTTTCCCCTCATCCAGTAAATGAAAGAAAACTTGTAACTCCTCTTCACCGAGTTCCTTGCTCAGATATCTGTCTACTAATTCCCTGTAGAATTTTTCTTCCATGTCTATGTTGCTCTTTATTAGCTAAGACAATAAAAAAGAAGCGAAGGGTAGTAAAAAAATAAATTAGTGGAAAAATACGGTAATGAGTATACTTAGCGAGATGCCGAGTTGGCGTTCTACCGTCTGTCGAAGTTGTTT
The DNA here is from genome assembly GCF_000416985.1 of Sphingobacterium paucimobilis HER1398. Lineage (GTDB taxonomy): Bacteria > Bacteroidota > Bacteroidia > Sphingobacteriales > Sphingobacteriaceae > Sphingobacterium > Sphingobacterium paucimobilis. The sequence continues at coordinate 40,284 of NZ_ATDL01000015.1, read as the reverse complement.
CATAGAGAAGACCATATGGTTCTTTACGGCGTTCTTGGAGATACCGATAAGAGCAGCAACTTCTTCATAAGTTTTCTTCTGTTCCCTGCACAACCGGAATATTTCCCGACTTCTTTCAGGCAATCTTTCGATTGCCAGGTTGAGGCAGTGGAGGTATTCTTTACTCCATATGTTTTCTTCAGTCGTATTGCTCCCCTCCAGATAGGCATCTACTATTTCTCCCATTACCAATCGCGAGCGAGAGGCTTTTTCTAAAACATTTAACGTATGGTTCTTTGCAATGGAATATAGGTAAGACTTAAAGTACTTTACATCGATCAGTTTTTCTCGCTGTTCCCATACTTTGATAAAAACTTCTTGAGTTAGATCCTCAGCGAGATCATTGGAGTGCACATATTTCAGCAAAAAAGAGTGAATTTTTGCATAGTACAAATTGAAAACATGAAGAAATGCTTTTTCATCACCTTTTGAAAACCTGCTGACTAAACTGACTAAATTGGTCTCATCCATTGTGTGAACGAATTTCGGCTTATAATGTGACCAAGATATTAAATTATTATGAATAAAATAGAAAACGCGTATATTCTGGTACGGATCCAGTTACTTCTTATAAAGAAAGCCACCCTTTAGAGGCAGCTTTCTTCTGTTCGCACTAACTATTACTGATATTTTAACAGCACCGCCCGCGGTGACCTGGATCCACCATTATTGCAAGGGCGCAATACTCACCGTTTTTGTTTTTAACCTAAATATACCGATGGTGAGCTATGAGCGGTTGTTTGTTAAGCTAATGCAAAGCTAGCTAAATCCATGACTTTGATATTACGGGTTCCCGTATTTTTGAGCATAGGCTGCTTCTGAACAACTAGATAATCCTTTAAAATGCTATTTCTTTGTCCCTTTCAAGATCTGTCCGTCAAAAGTTAACGTCTCAACACTAAAGTAAGGAATTCCCATATAGATATATCCTGTACCGTTTCCAATGATATAGTCATTATTCTGCTTCAATAATGCAAATGCTTTCCGCTGTTTGTTTCTTCCTTTATAGGGCGTGTAATACAGACTGCCGAGTAGCGTATCCCCCTTGATATTGCCACTGATATCCCCAGTGACCACCACGCCACCAGGACTGTTCTTTTCATAAGACCCATGGAATACGTTATCCATCAGGCTCAGCGCTACAGCGATCGTATCCCTTCCGTCATTATAGACGTACGTTTCATTCTGGTAATTATTGCCTTTTTCATGGCATGCTGCACTCGTCAGCGACAGCAAAAGAATAAAGTACCAATATTTGTTCATGCTTCGTAAGGTTGTGGTATAAGATGTTAGCCTATTCGTATCGGCAATATACCAAAAAACAAGGATAACCCTATTATCAGCAGAGGCCTAAGGATTATAAGTCCCGTTGAATAATATCACTCGCCAGCGGTCCGGATCTTCATACGTTTCACTCTTACCTTTCCAATAAGGGTTTTCAGGTTCGACCGGAACTATCCCCAATTTCTGTATTCGTTCGTTGGCTCTTTGATATTCTTCAGGGCTGTCAAAATAAAAAACGAGCAAGTTCTCTTTAGTAGGCTCCGGTAAAGGTTCTTTGTCCATATGCTGTGTAAATTCGAGATGATACGTTTTGTCCGGCATGCCTAACATCACTCCGTCATATCCCAGATGATCTTCAAATTTTCCCAACACTGTCAAACCCAGACCCTCCTGATAGAATTTCACAACTTTCAATAGGTTGTTTGTTGGTCTTGCAATTCTAACTTGTACAGCTCTCATTTCCTTTTCCATGTTCGTCGTGTTTGATTTTGTCTGATGGTTAGAGGATACACCCGATACCAATACCGTAGCTATCGCAATAGCGCATAATGCTTTCTGCTTCATAAAAATATATTTAAATTATAGAATACCTTTAGGAAGCAAAAATCCGTACAAACGCCGTACGAATCAATCGCAGGACTTCTGTTTATGTTGTCAATTTTCCCTTTTATTACGATAATGGTCGGGCGACATACCGTTTACGCCTTTAAAAAAACGAGAAAATGCAGATGTAGAAGGGAAGCCCAGTTTAGCAGCGATCGATTTGATCGTGTGCTGCGAATAAGTCAATAGAAATTCTGCTTCCAGAATAATGCGGTTTTGGATTATAATAAGAGCGGATACACCGGTCTGATTCTTTACACATTCACTGATATACTTTGGCGACAAAAACATCATGTCCGCATACTCCTTTACCGATTTCAATTGACGAAAATTCGTGTCGACCAATTTCCGGAACTGATACATAACCTGATACTGTCGGTTAATGAGCTTATCCGAATTCAGCAGACATATTTCACAGATCCGGTTATAGCTATACAATAGCTGTATGATATATAACTGGGACACTTCGATACAAAATGGCGATTGGTTATCTGCCTCTTCTTTTATTTTTTTAAACTTATACAATACATCATCAAAGTCGTTTTCGTTTAGATCGAATATCGGCGCATAATCCGGGCTGATGAACAGCAACTCTTCCATGATCTCACTTTTCACAAATCCCTTCTTTACAAAATCAGAATTGAAAAGTAACAAGTAAGCATTAAAATCTGCCGAGGAATACCTAGTGGAAAAAACAGTGTTGGGCGGAACAATAGAAATTGTCGATGAGCGTATTACAAAATCGTGATGTCCTACAGAAACATCACAGCTACCTTCGACACACAGGATGATCAGATGAAAATCAAGTTTAGTAGCCTCGATAGTCTTCAGGGATTTCTGGACAGCAAACACCGAATAGTCCGTATCCTCCGTTCGTTTCTGCTGAAAACACAAGTGTTCATCAATAAAATGCGTTATTCGCAAAGATTTTACCATCATGTTTCGTCTGTTGGACTATACAAATCTCCACATTATTATGCTTTTATAAAATCAAAATATGATAAGATTCTTTTACATTTTTTGTCAGCTATCCGAATTACAAGCAGCAGCTCCCCGCAATTACTAGAGTATTCAGCATTGCGAAGATTTGCATGACGGGCAAATCGGTCTCCGAGGCACCGGTCACTTTTAGAAACCCGGAAGGTGATATTGCTAAATAGCTGACTGGTTGTATTGTTGCAAAGCCTGTTTTACCGTTTCCCTATTGGGTTTAGAAATAGGAATTTTTGTTCCTGAGAATAAAAGTAAAGTACCACCGTCTTCCTTCAACCAGCTTTTTACGTATTTAGGATTTACCAAATGACTTTGATGCGTTCTTAAAAAACCATTTGGACGTAGGAGATCGGCGTATTCTTTAAGCGATTTCGAGACCAACAGATTTTCGTTGTTCGACAGGAAGAAATGTGTATAGGTATTGTCCGCTTCACAGCGTACGATTTCCGATAAAGCTACATATCTTATTTCACCTTGCATCTGTAAAGCTATCTTACTCATGGTCGCATCAGGCTTTCTTAACTGCTGCATTAAAAAATCGAGTTGCGAGGTTTGTGTCTGTGCCCGCACCTTTTGTTCCGCTTTATTAACTGCTATTGTCAACTCTTCAATATCAATAGGCTTTAAAAGATAATCCAAAGCGGCAAATTTTACAGCTTGTATACCATAATGGTCATAAGCAGTAACAAAAACAACTTCGAAATTGCGCTGAGGAAGCAACCGCAGCACGTCAAAGCCTGTTTGTTCTCCCATTTGAATATCTAGAAATACCAAATTCGGCGAATACTTTACAATAGCATCAACAGCGTCATGGACCGTTTGTACTGTTGCGATTATCGTTAACTGCGGACAGTGCTTTTCAAGCAAAGTCCGCAGATTTTCTAAGTTCGAAATTTCGTCATCAATTAAAATTGCTTTCATCATACTTATAGCCACTCCGTTAAAGTTATGCTTATTTTAGTGCCTTTGTCGCTTGATTGCATCGCTAAAGTAAAGTGATTTTCTTTATAAATCCTATTTAACAAAGCTATTCTATTGTTGCTTAACACGATTCCCAGTCCCTTATTCGGTTTGTCTGTATCAAATCCATTCCCGTTGTCAGCAACCGTCAGCACGAGATTGTTTGCTTGCCTGATAAAGGAGACAACGATATCTCCATCGTCCGCTTTTTGGGCGACACCATGCTTCACCGCATTTTCTACAAAAGGTTGCAGCAACATACTCGGTATTTCGACATTATCTAAATCCAGGTCCTGAGCCTGATTGATCTCATACTTAAAACCAAACCGCAATTGCTCCATCTGTAGATAATCATCCAATAATTTCTTTTCTTGAGACAAACTGATGAGCTCCTTGTCACCCAGTACAGTACGCGTCAACCGCGCAAATTTCGTGAGATATTTATTGGCATTGTCTACCTCGTTCTTGTTCATCAGGTTCTGAATGCCAGCAAGTGCGTTAAACAGAAAATGAGGATTTAGCTGACTACGGATAGAACTTAGTTGAAGCTTTGCAATATTCTCCTGTTGCTCTTTTTCAGCCAGCTTTTTCTTGTTCTTACGTTTAATATAAACCATAGTGAGACCCGATAATATACCTAGGATTGAGCAGGCTAGACCAACATACGTCCAAACCTCTTTTTGACTGTAACTTTCGTTTTCCAGTGTCACAGAAAGTGTATATCTGCTAATGTAACTTTCTATTTCTTTTGCCGAAATACCACATTCCCAGCAATGTTTCCAGTTCATCAATGGCTGAATGATAATCTCATAATCGCCCGACTTTCTAAAAACGTTTTTATCGATTTTCACACTAGCTAAAAGAGCAGATTCATCTTCACTAATGATACTGTAATTCCAAGCCGTTGATTCGAAGATTATTTTATTAGTTTGCTTATCTTTTATGCTTGTGGAATAAAGGTAGTCTATATCAGTTTTATCTTTTACTAGGGTTAAGTCAAGGTCTTTTTCCGTAAAAGTGAAATCTGATTTCTCTTCTGGATCGAATATCCAACTAGAATCAAATCCTTTATCCGTTGTGAAATTCTTTAAAAAAGCGGTAATCTTCGCTTTCGGAAATTGTTTTCCATAAAAAACGGACTTCTGGATATTCAACGGGTTATTAATACTGTAGATTAATACTGTAATCGCTGTGCCTTTTATAACAAAATCGCCAAGGGACGTAGTGCGGAGTATTTCACCCGCATGATCGACAGTTTTTAGTTCCTTTATGTCGATCGATTTATTAACTGTTAGCGGAGTGTTGTCAATTAGAATCGTATAACGATAATCCTCTACACGATCATTCTTTCTAAAATAGGTATTGATACTCACACTGTTTTCTCCTGGTAAGTAACTAAAGGAGGTATTATCTAGATTTGGAAAGGTGGTGCCGTAATAAACATTTTTAGCAGTGCTATCTAGGAACATCAGCAATCTGCCCCCTCCAGCATAGGAGCGATTAAAGTTGATGCCTTTTTGCGCGTATGTTGCAGACGATATTAACAGGAAACTGAGAAATGTAAAAATGATCTTTTTCATGGCCTTTAGTTTAATTTACATCAAACTTGTCACAATAATAGTAAAACAAAAAGCTTAAAACAGCAAAGGCAAGGTTTCAAATAGTAAATGTAGTATTTTAAACGGTATCTGAATAGTTGTCCTAATTTTACCAAGATAGTTTTATCAAGACGATTTCTAAAACCAAGATCAGTATAGGTCGCCACGTTGAAGAGATAGATTGCACGGGTAAATTCATCGTACCTGGTTTATTTGACGCACATATTCATTTGGCGGCGATCGACCTGTCCGATGTAGACAGGGCAAGGGGAGCCACAGACAAAATACTGGACAATATGCTTCGGCATGGCATCACTACCGTACGCGATATGGGAGGGAACGCCCCTTATTTGGCGCAGTACAAGGAAGACATCATCTAAAAGTTGTATATTAGCAATAGTCCAACACAAGGTCATGAAGCTAGAAAAGAATACACTAATAAAATTGTTGGGAATAATATTCATATTATTCCCAACAATCTATATTTTACTTGTTGGTATGTATTTCTACCCCATTCTCTTCCAGGGAGTCTTTTATCAACATTTTTATCAACTTCCTCATTATTCCTTTATTCCAGATTCTCAGGTGGACCAGGTGTTCATTATAGTCAATATCCTTTTCTTTGGTACGTTTATCTTGACCTGGAGCCTGATCTTTGTCAAGCGATTTCGTCATCGATTCCCCGTTCTATTTCTGATATCTTCTATAGTACCGCTGCTACTGTTAGTTTTAAATAGCAGGCTTGAACCCAAAGGGAGAATGCTTTCTCTGTCAGGAAATTCTGAGATTCGGTTTATTGAAGAAGTGGATGGTCACTCTATAATCAGCGTCTACCAAAATGAAAAAAAATCTATTCAATATGATCCGGACGAACGTCCGAAATGGAAACTAGTCCGAAAAGATACTGTGCCTGAAACACCGTAAATCCCGCTACCGCTTTTTTATCTTTTATGGGAATCATAAATTCCAGCTTCAAAAGTTAAGAGTTATTAAAACTTAAATTGTGGCATGGTTTTAATGCATCTTTAGTCGGTTAACTTAGCGGGCTCATTCGTGTAGCCTTCGTTAAGAGGATTCGTGAAAAAGCTTAGAAAAAGGGAATAACAATGATAGGTAAACAACACATAGGCTATAAGAGACATATACTTACCGGTATTTTTTCAGTGCTGCTGCTGGCAGGGTATGCACAGGATCAAGGAAAACAAAAGGACGAAAATCGACAACTTGGTGATCAAAAGGTCAATAGTAAATCAACAGTTTTAGATTCCATTGAGGTCGTACGCGATTACCGTCCTATGCTTGCCGATGCGGTCAAGATCCGCCGGAGTCCCAATATGAAGATAGAGCGGAAAGACCTGGAAGCCGAATTGCGCCAAGTCGTGGCCAGCATCTATTTTGATATGAATGATTTTAGACGCCCTTTTCATAGTCCCTTGCCCGAAAGGTATCCCAATGCTGCGCGCAACAATATCGATAATAACAGAATCGGTATCATGGCCTATCACGCCGGCGAGTATGAAAGAGCAGCCTCCATTCTGAAGAAAGTAGGGCCATCGGACGCTTTTTACCAGAGCTCGACGATTGCCCTGGGCAAGATTGCCCAAGAGAAAGGAGACAAACAAGGCGCCAGGGCTGCATTTTCCAAGGCTTCAAAAATGGATTTTGACCAGGAATTGAAGGCAGATGCCCTGTATAACTACGCCAAAATTCTAGGCGAATTGGACTCGATTCAGGTCGCACTGAGGCCCCTTCAGGAATACCTCGCGATGAAGTACGCCCATATTAATCTCGAAAAGGATCAAAACGAAAATAGCGAAACACGCACCGCCGAAATCCTATCCGGTGGCAGTAATTTTGAGACAGCTGTCTATTTGTTTGAGTCATTTCCCAATAGAAAACAGAAAGCCGATGCGGTCTATCAAAAGATAACCTATTATCGGGGGCTGGAGTTTTATAACGAACGCGCCTTTGAAAACAGCATATCCATGTTGATGCGGGCAGAAAAATTGCCAATAGATATCGAAATGGCAGCGTTGGCAACCTATTGGAAAGCAGAAGCCATGTACGAAGTACGTAAATACAGCGAGGCGGTCGACAACTTTTCCAGATTCCTCAGTCTGCCTGCAGCACGGAACACTGATGTATACAATTATGCCAACTATGCTTTGGCCTATTCCGCTTTCCGTATTCACAGATATAGCATGGCAGCCCAGTATTTTGAACGCTTTCTGGCCACCGCCGAAAGTTCTTTAGACAAAAATATACAGTACGATGTGATCGCACGTCTGGGAGATTCCTATTTGGCGACCCGAAATTATCAACGGGCCAATCAATATTATGACCGGCTGATCAACAGCAAAGCGCCCAACCAAGATTACGCCTTGTTCCAGCACGGCATTATTCAGGGCTTGCAGGGCGACAACGAAGCCAAGGTCAAGACCCTGCGCTCCGTCGTTGAAAAATTTCCGACCTCAGACTACGCCGATGACGTAGCATTCGAGATACCCTATGTCTATTTCCTGGCAGGTAATTATGAGGATGCTATCAAAGGATTGGAAAAGATGATCAAAAAATACCCGCGCAGCAGCTATGTACCGAGAGCACTGCTGACCATCGGACTTGTCCAGTACAATCAGGATAACACCGAAGCTGCGATGGCCACTTTTCAGAAAGTGGTGACCGGATACAGTACGACCAGGGAAGCAGCACAAGCCATGCGATCCATTGAAAACATCTATCTCGATCAAGGCGATGCGACCAGCTATATTCAGTACGCCCTCAGCAACAATATCACCGATCTGAGTCCCGCGGAGCAGGACAATCTGGCATTCAAGGCAAGTCAGACACTATTTTCCAGAGGCCAATATGGCCCCGCAGTAGAGGCAATCAATGCCTATTTCGATAAGTTTCCAAAACCCAGACAAGAGAAGCACGCACGCTATATCCGTGGGGTCAGCTTATACCATACAGGGCACCCCAGAGAAGCGCTGAAGGATCTCAACATTATCCTCAACGATTGGACCAGCCCCTATACAGAGAATACACTCCTTACCGCGGCTGCACTATACTTGAGTCTGAAGGAATACAATGAAGCCATTGTACACCTCAAGAAACTTGAGCTCAATACCGATTACAAAGACAACTACGGATACGCCGTCACCAATCTGATGATCTGTTATTTCGAGATCGGTGACTTAAAGCAGATGGATAAGTATGTCAAATTGATCAAAAACTATGATCGGGCTTCCGACGAAGAACTGGCGACTGCGCACCTCTATACTGCCAAGGCCATGTTACAACAGGGGAATAAGGAATCTGCATTGAAGGAACTGAACTTGGCCGCTCTAAAAAGCCAGGCTGCCGTCAGTGCAGAGGCGCGGTATCGTGTAGGGCTATTGCAGTATGAAAACAAGGAGTACGACAAAGCCCAAAAGTCCGCCTTTGATGTAATCGAGAATATGGACTCCCATGATTATTGGGTGGCAAAGAGTTTTATCCTCCTCGCCGATACCTATGCGCGCAAAGGCAATGCTGTCCAGGCCAAGAGTACGTTAGAAAGCATCCTTGAAAATTATGAAGGCGATGATGATGTCATTCCTTCGGCCAAGCAGCGTTTGCAGCAGTTCAAGAAAAAGTAAGCATTCGTCTGTTTTCCCTTTTCATCCGTTTACCGGAAGCACAGCTTAATGTACCGTAAATTTTCAGTCTCTTGTTGCCCGCCCAGCAGCACACTTTCCCTTTACGGATTTTTGCCCTCAGCTCGCTGTCGGTGATCTCATGGTGTCGTATCATTTGATCCCAGACGTATTATAATTTAACCGAGGTCAATCCCCCGTTTACCGAATAATTAAGACAGCCCACCTAAATTACGTTCACCTACCTCAAGACTTGTTCTATCTTCAGGGCTGATTAAGGAAGCTCATTGAGCAGCCAAGCTAATTAATTGTACCCAGATAATAAAAATGTAATGTCAGTAAGGATACAGGTTATTTTATTTACACTTATTTCTATTTTCATATGCGTATGATTATCTTCGATAAGCTCGTAAGGTCGGTTTGTTTTTTAATGGTCATATGGAATACTCCTGGGGAGATGTGCTTCGCTAAACATGAGCATTTTTTATCTTCAGATCCGTATGCATCAGATGGAAAGCTTGCTGGAAAATCGAATTCAGAGAGAATCGATCCACAGAATTTTGAAGGTATAGTTGTGGATAATTTGAGGAAACCGATAGCCTATGCTTCTGTACGGATTACAATGGGCGACTCTACCCTAAGTACATTGGTCTGTGACGATCAGGGGCGATTTAGATTTAAAGTAAATGCCGAACTTCAACGTCTATCTATCGAGGTTTCCAGTCTGGGGTATATTACCCAACGTGTAGCTTTACGTACAATGACTCCTGGCTTCGAAGTCGTTCTCGAGAAAGACAATACCATTTTAGAGACTGTCCATGTCCAAACGGCAAAACCTCAGTATGTTCGGTTAGTAGATCGTATGGTCGTCAATATCGATGGCACCCTATTAGGCACAGGCCTATCTTCTTTAGAGCTTCTGCAAAGGACGCCCAGTCTTTGGGTAGACGCTGGCGGGAATATTACTATGAGAGGTAGTCAGTCTGTTGTCGTGATGATAGGAGATGTCGTACTGAGAATGTCTTCATTTGAACTGTCCGAATACCTCCGTTCCATACCCTCCGAAGACATAAACAAGATAGAAGTAATCGCCAATCCGGGTGCGGAGTACGAAGCTGAAGGCACAGGAGGTATAGTCCGAATAATCCTTAAGAAAGGCGTTAATGAGGGATATAAGATTATCTTGGCAAGCAGGTACAAGCAGCAGGGGAAAGATCCCTTTTATAATGGAGGCAGCATGTTCGACTATAACCGTGGCAAGTTTAAAGCCTCCGGTGCTCTAGGTTATAAGATCGATAAGCAGCGACATGTTGCTAACTACCACAACTTTTATGCAGACGCCTCGGAATATAGGAGTGATACCAGACGTTTCAAAGAAAATACGGGGTATAATGCACGGATAACAACCAGCTACGAGTTCAATGATCGACAGAGCTTGGGCTTACAGTCTGTTCTGCTAACTTCCCATTCTGATCAAAAGTTCTATACCGATAATGAACACCGACAGGAGAACGATACGATATTTAAAAAGACAGAGAACAACTGGATCAACAAAGGTACCATGTCGAATACGACTTTAAATTACACCTTAGTGCTAGATACCTTGTCGTCAACTTTTAAATTGTTGGCAGACCATCTGTACAACGATAATGAAGAATCGAATGACTATCAGTTGCGCGCACTATCGTCGGCTGGTGTTCAGCAATACCAGAATCTTTCCCCCAGCACGACCAATATATATAGCTTTCAGACCGATCTCGACAAACGGTACCTGTCAGGATCTAAATTTGCCGTTGGAATGAAATACGTCGGTACCCGAAGAAACAATACCGTGATCCGGAACAACTACCTGGACAATCAGTGGGAACAAGATGCAGCTTATAGCAATAACTTTGTTTATCACGAGGACTTGTTGATGGGGTATGCGTCATTTAACAGAAATATAAAGGACTTTTCAGTTAAAGCAGGGATAAGGGCCGAGCAGACTTTTATTGATGGGCGTTCAACAACCAGTTTGGAAAAGGTGAATCAGCAGTATCTCAATTTCTTTCCGTCTATTTATTTGACACAGGCGTGGAGGGGGACAGGAAGCACGATTCATCTGAATTATGGGAAGCGAATCCGAAGACCCTCCTTCAAGGATATCAATCCCTATACGCTGCAGATCGATGATTTTGTGGTGCTCCAGGGCAATGCCTTGCTCCAGCCAGAGTTTATACATAAAGTCGAAGCAGGCCTGTCATTTAAGAAAGGAGTAGTCGTCGATTTGTTCTACTCCGATACCCAGAATAGCATTGTCCAGTCCGTAAAGGCAATGGACAGTAAGTTGTTGAAATACCAGCCGATCAATTTCAATAGCAAGCAAGATTACGGTATTACAGCATTTGTTCCGCAGCGTATCAATAAACAGTGGAGTATACAGGGCAATTTTTCATTTTTCAACTCCGAGTATATCCATAAGGATATGAAGCAGTCACAGCCCGTTTTTGAAGGTCGTTTAAACCATATTCTAAAGTTCAACAATCTATTCGATACTACCTGCGCTTTTTCTTATCGGACCCTATCTTATAGAGGCAATACCCAATATGCAGATCAGTTTTACACGGACGTAGTCCTATCTCGACCGTTTTTTAAGGGTAAAGGTCGGATTGTTTTTCAGGTAGATGATATTTTCAATACCCAAAGAGAACGTGAGTTTACAGCTACAGAGGGGACAGTGATCAATTTTTATCAAAAGCGTCCCACCAGAACATTCAATGTTTCTTTTACCTATATGATTTCGAGAGGTAAGAAAAGTGAAGAGAAGAAGATACAGCAATCGAATGAAGACGAAAGGCAGCGAGTCAATTAATGGTGTCGCTGTACCAACTTGTTTTTGAACGTAAATTTTTTCTGCATTAGAAAGCTGTATATCGTGACCAAGAAAGTACACAAAATCTGTGAGGGAGTCGGATAGAAGAACAATACTTCTACAAAAAATTTCAGCAACACATAGTTTAATATCAAGGACCCCATATTAGCTATTAAATACTTGCCCAATTTACGCCATAGATCGGGTGAATCAGGCGATCTGAAAACTAAGAAATGGTTTAAAAAGAAACCCGAGAAAAATGTAATGACAAACGATATTAGAAGAGAAAAAATATGTGGGCTAATCGTAATTCGTTCGAATAAAACTACATTCTCTTTAAAAGTAATGAAATGAATACAGACAAAGTAAATAACCCAACTCAGTACAACATTGCATGATCCAAAAAACAGGTATCTTAATTTTTGGCTGCTAATAATATCCTTAATAATCTCCTCTGAAGTACTTTCTTTTGAAATGAATTTATTTAAAAAGGCCGTTAGTTTACCTAGCTTTTTGTTTATCCTCAAATCTGTTTAATTATTTAATAGAATATGTCTTGAATGATTTTTTCAAAAGACAAATGTAGAAACTTCTTTTAATAAAGAAACATCCTCTATAGACTGAAAATGACAGTCTTTAATGGTGTCAATTTTACAAAATAAACAGGTTGTAATAATAGTTATGCAAAACTATAAGGAGAAACTATAATCATAAGCTATGAGAATACACTGTGAGTACATCCCAACTATCAAGACCTACTAGCAAGCGCTACAGGAGAACAAGCTTTCTGAATAGGAGCTGGCGGAGCAGCAGAGTACGATAGAGTTCGAATTCTTTAATCACTTAACTTACTGTTCTCACTGCCATAATATTCGTTTTCCTAGTCAAGTCGTTATATTTTCTTCATAAAAAGTTAACATCGAAACGTGAATAGTAAAGAATTTATAAATTAACTTTAATTTGTTTTAATTGCCTTTTGTTTTTTACCTTTAGTAATAGTGGACAGCTAATTAATTATGAGTACCTTTCCGATAGCCGATGAACAGGCTTTGATAAATGATCTACAATCTGGTAGTAAGCAAGCTTTTGAAATTATTTTTCATAGGTACAAGGGACTTCTATATGTACATGCTAATAAGCTTCTGAAAGATCAAGAAGTAGCTAGAGATATTGTTCAAGATATTTTCCTGAATCTTTGGAAAGATAGGTTTTCCATTTCTATAAATAAAAATTTGTCGGCGTATCTATTTAGATCCGTACGTAATCGAGTAATTAACTATCATTTGAAGGAAGGTAAGAGCAATGAATTTGTTAATGAGTTTTCTACTAAGCTTCTCTATTACCAGAATGATACTGACCACCTTCTACGTACAAACATGTTAAATGAGTTAATTGAAAAAGAACTACAGGCTCTGCCCGATCGAATGCGAACTGTTTTTAATTTGAGTAGAAAAGAAGGATTATCTCACAAAGAGATTGCCGAGCAACTACAGATTTCTGAACAAGGGGTCAGGTCTCATATTAAAAATTCTCTCCGCATATTACGTTTCAGGCTTGGATCGAGTTATATATTATTGTTTTTCTATTATTTATAAGATTTTTAAAATTTACTACCCCCCAAGTAGCTTTTCGATTGTCTTTCTTTTATAGGTCTTAACCAATAAAAGAAAAGAATTGAAAAATCGAGAAAAATCTGCCAAAGAAATTTTACTCCGATATGTCGAAGGTAAAGCAAGCGCTGAAGAAATCGCATGGGTTGAAAAATATTATGAAGAAATTTCCAATAAAAAAGATATCCTTATAGATACAGGATTGGCTGATAAGCATTTTGCGAGCATATGGTCAGAGGTAGACAAAGAAATCAATCCTAGAAAATCAAGTAGAATTTTTAAAGCAATCGCAGCAGCAGTAGCATTGCTGATTCTTGCTTTCATCCCGATTTACTTTTACTATAAAAAGGATGAAAATACTCGTTTACATTTGGTGGAAAATCAAAATCTTGTGCCTGGTTTTTACAACCAGACGGTACTGTCAATTAATGGAACAAATAAAGTCACACTAGATGATCTGCAGTTAGGTTCAGAGATTGTAGAAACTGGTGCTGTAATAAGCAAAGGTAAAGACGGTACAATAATCTTTACTTCTCAAGACCAAACTCATGATGCATTATCGGAGGCTTTTCATACCGTATCGACTCCTCGTGCAAAACAGCATAGAATTAAGCTCCCTGACAATTCTATTGTATGGCTCAATGCAAATTCAAGTATTGAATTTCCCGTTCCATTCTCAGCCAGTCTCCGTCAGGTAACCCTTATTGGAGAAGGTTTCTTTGAAGTAGAGAGAGACTTAGATAGACCTTTTGTTGTGTTATCTCAAGGTCAACAAATCCTTGTAAAAGGAACCAAATTCAATGTTAGCGCTTACCCCAAAGAAAAATTATTGGTTACCACATTGCTCGAAGGTGCCGTAGATCTTAAAATTGTTGATAAAGACAACAAGATTTTAAAGAAGTCAAGTTTAGAGCCTAATGATCAGGTTGTTGTGAGTGGAGCCGATTTGAAAAAGCAACATGTGAATGCGCTAGACTATATCGACTGGACAAATGAGAAATTCAATTTCAATGATACACCGCTGAAAGATGTAATGACAAAAATAGCTAGATGGTATGACGTTGAAGTTGTCTGGGAAGAAAGTCTAAAGAATATAACATTCTCTGGATCTGTATCCAAGTTTGATGATATCCGCGATGTACTAAGAAAAATATCGCATACAGAAAGTGTTCATTTTGAAATTTCAGAAAGGAGGGTTATGGTGAAAAAATAAAAAGAGCCAAATCCCAAATAATTATAGCCGGATTCCGATTGCAGCGGAACCCGGACAATAATATGGGGAAACAAAAACGATTGTGTTTCAAGTATTTTATTAACCCATTTATAAACAAATATATGATTTTTTTTCATCATGTAATAGGACGGCGTGTCTGCTTATCTCCTACATGTAACATGGCTATCCATCGAATTATTATGAGAATACAGATTATTCTAATTATATTATTTTCATTGGTATTACAATTGCAAGCCAATAATTTAAAGGCGCAAAAACTCAATCTCAAGACTAAAAATAGCGCGCTAACTGATGTGTTATTAGAAATTAAAAGGCAATCGGGATATGATCTATTGTACAATCCAAAACTAGTGAATCAACATGGTCTTCCTGTAACTATAGAAGCAAAAAAAATGCCACTTGATGATGCGCTTACGCAAATCTTTAATCAGCAACCAGGGTTAACTTTTACAGTAGATCAGAATACATTAATTATAAAACCCAAACGAACCAATACGATTATCGTAGAGAAAAATGAAAAGCAACAAGTAATATCTGGTAGAATAGCAGATGAAGCTGGAACCCCAGTTTCAGCTGTTTCGATCAAAGTGAAAAATGAATCCAGGGGTACGACTTCTGATATTGATGGCAAATTCACCATTGAAGCCCCATTAGGTAGCACACTACTTCTAAGTTCTATTGGATTTCATGCTATGGAAATAGTTGCAAACAATCCCCAACTTAACATAACCTTAAAGAAGTTAAATGAAGAACTCGATGAAATTATTGTAGTAGGATATGGAACACAGAAGAAGTCTAGCGTCACTGGAGCCTTATCCGTGTTGAATATGAGTGATAAGCAAAATCAGCCTCATACAAATGTTAGTCAGGCATTGCATGGAGTCTCTGGTCTTTGGGTCAATCAAGCTGGAGGAAAACCAGGACAAGATGTAGGAACAATAAAAGTAAGAGGCGTCGGGACATTGAATAACAGCAATCCTTTAGTGCTAGTTGACGGTATAGAATATAATATGAATGACGTTAACTCCGAGTTTATCGAAACAGTTACAGTTCTTAAAGATGCTTCAGCTGCAATTTATGGTTCTAGAGCAGCAAACGGAGTCATTCTAGTAACTACAAAACAGGGATTAAAAGGAAAAACAAAGATTAATTATAATTTTTCGCAAGGATTTCAAAAAGCTACCGCATTGCCTGATGTTGAGTGGGATGCCATTAAATATATGGAGCTAAAAAACACGGCATTAAAAAATGAAGGAAAAACAGCTATAGATTATAGTGATGCCTTGATAGAAGATTACAAGCGAGGCATGCAATACGATCCTTTAGCTTATCCCAGCGTCAATTGGTTCAATGAAGTTCTAACAACCGGACTATTACAACAGCATAACCTAAGTTTCACAGGGGGGAGTAATGCTGTCGTATATAATTTAGCCGCAGGCTATAGTAATCATGATGGGATATTGATAGATGCTAACAATGCGAAGCGATATTCGATCAATATGAATGTAACAGCAGATCTGTCTAGCAAGTTCAAAATTGGAGGTAGTTTCATTGGAAATTATCGTCGGTATACGGAGCCTGCACAAGGATCAGATGCGACTAATTATTATTTCAACAGATTGATGAGAGCACTGCCTATATACGGCACTTATTTACCTGACGGAAGGTATGCCAATCTAGCAGTCCCCACACCGAGTAGGTCAGGGACAGAAAACCTAATACAATATCTAAAAGAGGGCAACGATGTACATACTCCTCAACGCTTGTTAGCAAAGGTCTTTGCCGAATACGAACTTCCATTTAAGATTAAATACAGTCTCAACTTCGCTTTAGATAAGTTAGATGGATATTCTCATAAATTCGAACCCATTCTAGTAGCATATAATCCACAGACATGGACACCTGGTTATGCGCAGCCAAATGCTAGTGCAGAAAGCTATAATGAAAACCTAATACATCCGACTATATATCAGTCACTCAATTGGGCTAAAACAATTGATAACAAGCATAATATATCGACCATGTTAGGACAAAGCTATGAAAGATATAATAAGCGAACAATGACTGCAAGGACCGAGGGGTACTTCGACAATACTTTAGAAGATTTAAATGCAGGATCACTTAATCCCACCGTTTCAGGAGGAAGTTCAGAAGATGTGCTGGCTTCTTACTTTGGTAGATTAGGGTATGACTACCAAGAACGATATTTTTTAGAAGCAACGTTTCGCTATGATGGTTCATCGAGATTTGCTCCCGAAAAAAGATGGGGATTCTTTCCAGCTATGTCGGTAGGCTGGCGTCTGGATAGAGAATTTTTTTTCAAAAGTCTTGCAGACAAAGTTAACCTCTTAAAATTCAGAGGTTCTATTGGAGAGATGGGTAATCAACAGACTGTCAGTTTGTACGGATATATGAATACAGTTGTTTTAAATCAAGACTACAATTTCAATAATACGATTTCTTCGGGGACAGCAGTTACTTCACAGGGGAATCCCAATATTACATGGGAACGAACGACTAGCTATAACGTAGGAGCTGATTTCGAAATATACAATGGTAAATTGGGGGGGAGTTTAGATGTTTATAAAAGAAGGACAACAGATATTTTAAGGACGGTCGGTCTTGCCGCCCAAGTTGGTGCTCTAGCGGGACCAATAATGAATGTGGGTGTTGTAGACAATACAGGCTATGAACTTACATTGTACCATCGTAATAAGATCGGAGCTATCGATTATTCACTGAACGGTAATATTGGTTATGTCAAAAATAAAGTTGTAGACTTGAATAGGGAGACCATAATCAACGGCAGAAGGATAATCAAAGAAGGGTTTCCCATTGATGCGTACTATTTGCTGGAGGCAGACGGAATTTATCAGAATACAGAGGAAATCCAAAATAGCGTAACGATAAGTGGAGCCGTCAAGTCGGGATATATCAGGTATGTAGACCATAATAATGATCAGGTAATTGACGGCGAGGATCGGGTAATTATAGGCAGTTCCATACCCCGATACACCTATTCATTTGGCTTTGATATCAACTATAAAAATATCGGATTGAATACATTCTTTCAAGGAGTATATGGGATTAATATTTATCCTACAGCAAATCTTGCTTTCCCTTTTAACAATGGAGCTTCTGTGACTAAAGAATGGGAAACAGAATCTTGGACACCAGAAAACAAAGACGCCAGGCTTCCAATATTAACTACAGCGACTGGTGCTACGGAAAACTTCCAGAACTCGACATTTTGGCTACAAGACGCATCATATTTACGGCTAAAAAATATACAGCTAAACTATCGTCTTTCTAATGATTGGTTATCGCGTTTATCCATATCCAATCTTACGTTATTTGCCAATGCAAATAATCTTTTTACATTCTCAAAGTTTAAAATGTTTGATCCTGAAAAGAATATAAGCAATGATAACCTATATGAATACCCATCGTTGAAAACGTACAGTTTCGGTTTGAACTTAACTTTTTAAGCAATTAAAAGTCAAAAAGATGAAAAATATTAATATATATATCTATTTATTCACGCTCTTAGTGGTATTGTGGAGCTGTACCACCAAAGATCTCGATACGATTCCTAAGGATAGGTACACAGACCAAAATTTTTGGACAACCCAAAAAAATGCTTTGGCAGCATTGAGCGGATGCTATAAGGTATTACAGAATCAAGGGCTATTTGATGGGGGGCAAGCAACAGCTTTATTAGAAGAAACCGCTACTCCCAATGCATATAATTATACGAATCGGATGGGGTATGGTGTAATAGCACAAGGCACTCATACCAACTCAAATGCTGCAATTTTTAATTCAAGGTGGGTAGATAGTTATCGTGGAATAGGACGATGCAATACACTATTGGATAATATTGACGGCATTCCGATGGATGATGGTCTCAAAACAAGAATGAAATCGGAAGCCAAATTTCTTAGGGCATTTTATTACTCCATGTTGACGACTTACTTTGGCTCAGTACCTCTTATCTTAGAAACGCCGAATACGGAGAAGCATGGTAAATTACCGAAGACAGCCAGAAGTGAGGTAATAATGCAAATCATAAAAGATTTGGATGAATCGGCTGCCGTCCTTCCTGCTAAATACGCTGCAAACGATATCGGCCGTGCGACCAAAGGAGCGGCACTGGCACTAAAAGCACGTGTGTTACTTTTCGAAGCTAGTCCTCTCAATAATTCTGGAGACGCAGAAAATCCTACAGGTGATGCTATAAAATGGAAAACAGCTGCTGATGCTGCTAAGGCAGTAATCGACGGGGCATCCGAAGCAGGATACGATTTATTTCCGAACTATCGCAAACTGTTCATGCCAGAAAACGAGAATAGTGTTGAATGCATTTTTGACGTACAGTTTAAAGCTCCAGAGCAGGGAAGTTCATTCGATGTTGAAAATCGCCAGTGGAATGACAATGCGCCACTACAGGATCTGGTCAACGCTTATGAAATGAAGCCAGGCTTCACATTCGATCCAACAAAACCTTATGCTAACCGTGATCCGAGGATGTATCAGACGTTGGTGTTCCCAGGAGACACCTATATGGGATCCATTACCACACATACATCTCCTTTTAAGAATACTGGATACGGAGTGAAAAAATACAGCATTTACGATACCGAAGCAAACAGTAATATAATCAATGAAAATAGATCCGAGATTAATTATATGGTTATTCGCTATGCAGATATATTGTTGATGTATGCTGAAGCCATGAATGAAGCATTGGCAAGCCCAGACGCTGACATTAATACGCTGACTATATATGCCGCGATCAACAAAGTAAGACAAAGAGCAGGACTCCTTCCGATAAGTACTGGCCAAACAAAAAGTCAAATGAGAGAAATTATTCGGAAAGAAAGAAGAGTAGAGTTCGCGTGCGAAGGCACTTACTATAATGATATTCGACGTTGGAAAACAGCAGAGACTGTAATGAATGGGACGATATATAATAGTCAAGGGCAGCCCATTATAAATAGAACTTTTAATGCAAACAAAGACTATTGGTGGCTAGTCCCTTTGACACAAACAGACCTTAATCCTAATTTAAAATAAAAATACGATGAAATTGAGATTGTTAAAGATTAATTGTTTGGTGCTTTTATTGTTGATTTTGAATGTCAGTTGCGTAAAGGACACCCCGTTTTATCCAGGAGATCGTAAACCATCGGTTGAAAAACCTGAAGAGGGAAGTTATACAGCATTAACCCAAAAATTAATAAACACCAAAAAGATTATCTCTACTGTTGTAGGCGATACGACTTTCCAAGTATCTAATGGTGTAGATGCAACAGAAATCCGTTATACAAACATAGAAGGAAAAGCTATGCAGCTATTCATTTTAGCGATGGATCTAAAGCAGAAAAATGTAACCCTTAAAGTTGCGACACCATTTGACAAGACAGAGTTCACTAAACAAACAGTCTTGAATATGGCTAAAGTGGTTGATAAGCCGGGGAATATTGTATTGGGTGGTATCAATGGTGACTTTTATAATATTTCCACATTAGTACCTCGGGGCATCGTGCACAAAGATGGAAAAATTATAAAAGATAATTTCAGTGATAACTCAGATGCTCCACAGCAAGCACTTAGTTTTTTTGGGATTTTGAACAATGGTAAGCCATTTATAGGTGATAAAAGCGAATATAACAGTAAGGCTGCCGAGCTCAAAGAAGCTCTAGGGGGAGGAATCATATTTTTGAAAAACAAGAATATCATTACACAGAGTTTTATAGGTGTTGACCCGCGTACAGCTTTAGGTTATACCGAAGATGATAAAATATATTTTCTTGTAGCCGACGGGAGAAACCCCTCCTATTCAAATGGACTTACCTATGCTGAACTTTCTATTATAATGAAAGCATTTGACGTAAAAGATGCTGTGAATTTAGATGGGGGAGGTTCATCGACATTCATGGTCAAAGATCCAATTTCTAAAAAACTAGAAGTCAAGAACAAACCTTCTGATGGATCCGAGAGAGAAGTTGCCAATTCGTGGTTAGTCATTTCAAATAACGATTAATAGAAAAACCATGAAATGTCCATGATTGGAAGGCACAAAGAGGAATGACAGCGAAGCATTCGTGAGTTCCATCAAGAAAACAATTAAAAGCACGAATAATTATTTGTATATGAAATGCTCATGTTTAGCGAAGCACAAACACCCATGAGTAATCCATATGACAGATAAAAAATAGATTATACACATATGAAAAGGATTATAATATTTTTCTTGGCCACAATTATTTTATTAAGTTGCAAAGAAAACAAAGAACCAAATTTATGGGCACCTCCTGAACCAGTGATTGTCAATATTCAACCTGACCGAGGGACAGAAGAGACAATTGTTACCATTTCCGGTCGGAAATTCAGCGGAACAATATCGAATAATCTCGTTAAAATAAATGGTGTGCCAGCGACGGTAATAGAAGCTGCGGACAACCTTCTAAAAGTAATCGTTCCACCTAACAGTGGCTCAGGCCCTGTCACAGTGACCGTGAACAATTATGAAGGTATCGGTCCCAAATTTATTTATATGGAGAAAGTCTATGAATATATCGTCAGTACATTTGCGGGGAGCACAATAGGATTAACCAATGGTACGGGGACTAATGCCAAATTTCAGCATCCCACTTCGATTGCTATAGACGCATTTGACAATCTTATTGTATGCGACAGAACTAATCATACCATCCGTAAGATTACGCCTGAAGGTGTCGCCACGACAGTAGCAGGTAATGGTACGGCAGGTAGTGCAGAGGGGACACCTGGGCAATTTAATTTTCCATGGGACGTAACCATTGACGCTAATGGCAATATGCTGATCGCTGATAAAGACAGTCGGAAAATCAGAAAAGTAACTCCTGCAGGAGTGGTCAGTACTGTGGCAGGAGATGGAACAACAGGAAATAAAGAAGGAACTCCTGGAAGTTTTAATAATCCTATGTACATCACTACAGATGTTACAGGAACTATTTATGTCGCAGATAGGAACAACAATAAAATAAGAAAAATAACTCCAAATGGTATAGTAAGTACGTTCGTCGGAGATGGAAGCACTACAATATTAAATCAACCTCAAGGTATCGTCTTAGATAAAAACGGTGATTTGATTGTAGTTGACCAGAAAAATTATAGAATAAAAAAGATAAGCCAAGCAGGTATAATTACCAACATCGTTGGTACTGGGACAAAAGGATATTCAGACGGCGAATTGGGTAATCCCCTAACAGCAGAGATAGGGGATGTATTCGGAATAGCTATCGATAAAAAAGGTAATATTTTATTTGCAGACGCCTCCAATGGAAGAATTAGAATGATTGTACCAAAAGAAGCAGGCGATTACACTAAAGCGGATGTAATTACAATTGCGGGAACAGGGACAGTAGGTAAAGCTGATGGATCAGGTACAACTGCAACATTTTATAATCCTTATAATGTTGCTGTGGATTCTAAAGGTAATATATATGTAGCTGATGCAAGCAATCATTTGATTCGAAAAATAATTTATAAATAATATATGTTTCGGTGCTGATAAGTCTGTTTTATAAAAACTTATCTTATCAGCACTTCTATAAGGTAAACAAAAAGGAAGTCCAATTAAACACTTAAATCTATTTTAATGAGACAATTACGTAATATCTTTATACTTTCATTTTCTATCATAAGCAGTATCACCTTCGCTCAGGTTCAAATAATTCCCTACCCAAATGAAGTCATAGCGAAAATAGGGGATATCGATGTTAGCCAGGGCCTATATCCTAAAGGCAAATCAGATCATCTATCCTATATAAAAAAAATGCTAGAGACTGAATTTGCAATCCCAACAGACAAAGGTTTACCCATACAATTGCGAATCGCAGCCAATACAGATGGAAGCCCCGAAGCATATACATTGGATATCAAAAAGAATCAAATTGACATTCAAGCATCTTCCGAAACAGGTGTTTTCTATGCTATACAAAGTTTAAAGCAGCTTTTGTTGCATTCGAAGCAACTACCTCTGCTGACTATCAAGGACGCTCCAGCTTTCAAATGGAGATCTTTTATGCTAGACGATGCAAGGTACTTTCAGGGCAAGGAGACAGTCAAGAAGCTATTGGATGACATGGCCTTATTGAAAATGAACAGGTTTCATTGGCATCTAACGAATGATGCAGGATGGCGGATAGAAATAAAGTCTTTTCCGCTTTTGACAGAAATCGGGTCGACGAGAGACAGTTCACAGATCAATGATAGTGGAAAAAAATGGAAGAGCACACGGACTGACCATAAGGTTCACCGAGGTTTTTATACGCAAGAAGACATCAAAGAGATTATTGCTTACGCATCCGAACGTCACATTATGATCATTCCAGAGGTCAGTATGCCTGGGCACATGTCTGCAGCTATAGCTAGTTATCCATTTTTGGGTACAAAAAAGAAAAAAATAAGCATCCCTTCATATTTCGGGGTAGTGACCGAAGTACTCGATGTTAGCAGTCCACAGGCTAAGGAATTTGTACATACAGTGCTCAAAGAAGTCGCCGAACTTTTTCCCTCAAACTTTATACATATCGGAGGAGATGAAGTTAAGTACGATCAGTGGAAAGCTTCTTCCGCTATACAGGAATACATGAAATCCAACAACATTGATACTTATTATGATCTACAAGTATATTTTACCAATGAAGTATCTAGGTTTGTCGACAACTCTCTGCACAAAAGAGTCATCGGATGGAATGAGATATTAGGTAGAAATGTTCACGAGTGGGCACAAGAAAGCAATGCCAACACAACTCTTTCCAAGAATGCTATCATACAGTTTTGGAAAGGAAATGCAGAAGACCTGTTATTCGGAATTGAAAAAGGTCACGAGATCATCAATTCAGACCATCGATACACATATCTTGATTATACTTATAAGCAGATCGATCTAGAAAAGGCATATAACTTTACTCCAGTTCCATCAGGAATAAATGATGAGCAGAAAAAGCAGATCATTGGTCTGGGGGCTCAGATGTGGGGCGAATGGACACCTACGGCTACCGAAATTGAGTATCAGACCTATCCACGTATAGCTGCATACGCAGAAACAGGGTGGACATCGATATCACATAAGAATTATGAAAGATTCCGAAACAACATCAACAACCTGACCAAGTATTGGATATCTAAAGGATATAAATTTCCGAGTGGTGAAGAATATTGATTAGTTGACGCTTTATTTTTACTGACTACAATCTAATCCTAGAGTTTGTAGTCAGTAAAAAATACCACAGCCTTGGATTATCGACTGAACTGCCGAAAGATTTGCTATGGAAAGATATCCTGCAGAAGAGAATAAATAGGTATTTCGAGTCCACAAGATTAATTCTGTGCGACCTATAGAGAATTCAAATGCTTATACTTTCACGCTTACTGTCGGTCGGTGTTTGATAGGGAAATTTACCGAATTTGCTATAAAGCAGTATTCATGTGCTTTTTTATGCAATTCAGCAGCAAGCGCAGTCATGTCCTGACTTTTTACTTTTACATGAGGATTTAGCGTTACTTCTATGAATCGCCCTTTTCCGTTTTCTTCTTCCACCATGATTCCCTCTGCGATATCGCTATACTCCACGACAACGATACCATTTACAGCGCAAAAGTGTAAATACCACAACATATGGCAAGAGGAAAGTGAGGATACCAGAAAATCCTCCGGATTGTGCTTCGTTGCATCACCTCTAAAAGCAGGGGCAGCAGAACCTTCTATTACAGGTTTGTTCTCGAATATGATACGATGATCTCGCTCGTAGCTCCTATAATTTTCAGTCCCCGAACCGATGTTTCCTGTCCATTCAATTTTTGATTGATATGTATGTTCTTTCACAGCAATGTCTTTTGAGGATGTACCTATTTATAGCAAAAATACAGAATCTAGACATGAGATATCTCCTCCAGTATTTATAAAATATTATCCGTTTTATTTACTCGTGTTATTATAAAAAATATTTAAAGAAGTCTATGTAGGGAATAGATCCTAAGACCTTACCATCTTTATCGGCTAATCTGATACAGTACCCAATTCTCGCCATCTTCGACGAACTCTTCCACAAACTCCATATTCAGTTTGTCAAAGACTCGTATGGAAGCTGTATTCTCTACGCGCGCTCTTCCTACGATCTGTTTCACAGCCAGCCGAGCAAAGCCATCCTCCATTGCGGCAATAGCACTTTCGGTAGCGTAGCCTTTACCCCAGTGCTTTTTGTAGAAACGATAGCCGATGTCATATTCATTGGTATCAGGATGATATTTCAGGCCACACCAACCCAAGATTTCACCGGTTTCTTTTAAGGTTACGATCATGCGTCCCACACCATACGCCACATATTGATTATAGCCCTCCAAAAATACTTCCGTTGCTGCTACGTTTTCAAACTGTACATCACCTGTATATTGTAATACTTCTGGATCGTCATTCAATTCATACATGGCCTTACCATCTTCCTTTCGAAAGGGGCGAAGTGATAGTCTTTCTGTCTGTAGTTCTAATCGTGACAGCGTTAGCGCCTTGATGCATTCCTCCCGAATCTTCCACAGTTCATCAAGGGAGTAAGGGACTCCATTTTCTCTGATCCAGCGATCGAGATAATCCTTATGATAAGAAACTTTGTAATCCGTGATCTGCTCTGGTTGTATTTCAATCTCTTCTAAGATATCCAGCTCAAATTTGGTTTCGTTAATACCAATACCCGTATAGTCCAAGAGATAGTTGTGTGTTCTGAGGTAATTATGTGCCTCAGGTATGTAGTCAAGCCTGTACTTTTTTAAGACCTCTTTTACCGCAGGACTGTTCCCAGCATTCATCGTGAATATACCTAGCATTAGTCGTAGCCCGGTATTACCGTTTTCATCTGCAAGGCGCTTTAATAAGGCATGTTTGGTACTGCAGGTGCCACATTGTTCATCAAAAAGGCAAAGCATGTTGTCCTTATCGATATTACGTCTGTAATCTAAATTGGAAACCCATTCAGCCGCTTTTGTGAACGTATCAAGGCCAAGAGAAACAAAGGAGGCAGAGATATTGCCCGTAGATTGTTCTATATTAAAGTTTAAGCTCTTCATCATTTAGTTATCCGGTTAATTGATTCCTCTGTTCACATCAGCATATCCGCTCAGGTATTAATCGTTTAAGGCAAAAATACATATTTTGCCATTGATCACCAATGGCTTAATGTTATAGGACGTAAGTACAGATCACCTTGATTACTAGATAACGATATGGGCTTTCTGCTAGGGCGTCGGGGCCTGTCCTAGCAATAGGGTGCTGATGATCTCATCATCATCCGATAGATCTACTGGTTGGTATCTATCTGCAGCGGTCTCGGATAGAAGAGCTGTTGAAGCCATCGGATTGTACTGCTGTTTGTTTTCAGACCGTACATTTAGATGGCACTTAATATAGTTAACATAGTTTCTTATTTTTTGTTAGTTTTTTATGTAAGTTTACCAACTAATCAGCTAATCTAAATTTTTCCAATACTTTGGTTTCAATGGATGCTAATAGGGTATGTGCAAAGATGATAGAGATCGGACAAGAGTCTGTCTTTGAAGCGATGTATCTACGCTTTTATAGCCCATTGTGTCTCTTTGCGAGTAAGTATGTTCTTGATGATGGTGACGCCGAAGATCTAGTTGGCAGTGTCTTTACCAAGTTATGGAAGGACAAGGCTCCTTTCGAAAACTTTGATCATTTGCGTAATTTTCTATATCGATCGACCTATAATGCATGTTTGAATCACTTGCGGAGAAGCCAACGTAATCTTCTGCTTAAAAAGCGATTTGCCGAAGACTTATCCGAAGTGGGAGAGGACTACTGGTCGGGGGTAATCCGGGCGGAACTGATAACCAAAATATTCGAAGCCATTGACCAATTGCCACAGCATTATGCGCAGGTGTTGCGTTTGGCATTTGCTGAAGAGTTGAAGAATGAGGAGATCGCAGATCGATTGGACCTAAGTATACAGACAGTAAAAAATTATAAATCGCGTGGACTCGAAATAATAAGGAAACGTATCTCTCCGATGGCGTTCTTATTGCTGATAACAATGATGTCCTAACTAGAATTTTCACTTTTTTCACTTTTTCAAAGTACGTTATGCCCTGAGCGGTGTATATATTAACTGTAATAGGAATAATTTCTCATGGAGCCACAAAAACTAGATAGAATAATAGATCTCTTATTTAAACATAAAATGGGAGGACTTTCCGATGCTGAACAAAAAGAGTTGCATCATTGGATGGATGAAAATCCGGCAAGTAAACACCTCGTAGAGGAGTTGGGAGATGAAGCGCTATTTGCTAAAGTATTGATGCAGTACAATCGGTTTGACGAACATAGTGCATTAGCGAAGTTTAAGAATGAGGTAATACATAAGAAAAAGGCAAGGTTCCTATCGTTATGGAAATATGCCGCTGCGGCGGTGATCATATTGTTAGGTATAGCTATAGGAGTACGACGTCTAGACTTTCCAGCGTGGAATTCAAATGGAGGTGAGCAACATGCTATTGTACCTGGCAGTAGTAAAGCAGCTTTGGTATTGGAGAATGGAGAACGGATAGAGCTTCTTCAAAGCCAAGAGGGGATAGTTTTTAGTGACTCCATCTATTACAGAGACGGTATGGCAGTTACGAAACCCCATCCTGCACAGTGGGTGACTGTAGTCACACCCAAAGGAGGGGAGTACAAGCTGACCTTGGCAGACGGTACCAAAGTGTGGCTCAATTCAGATACCGAATTCAAGTATCAGATAGGACAGATGGGGGCAGAAAGAAAAGTGTTTTTGAATGGTGAAGCTTATTTTGAAGTTACGCGTCAACATCGTACATCAGGAGCTGCGGAAGCTGATACTTATATCCCATTCCTAGTCGTGAGTGATCAACAGGAAATCAAAGTTTTGGGCACTACCTTCAACGTGATGGCTTATCATACCGAACATAGATTGGAGACCACCTTGTTAGAAGGAAAAGTAAGCATTTACAAAAGAGGTGATAAAAATGATCTTGGCAGACTCTTGCTGCCAGGTCAGCAGGCTCGTTGGAGTAATGGTCTCTTATCTGTTAAAAAGGTTGATGTAGAGCCTTATGTATCGTGGAAAGAGGGAAGATTTGTCTTTGAAAGCCAGAAGCTCGCCGAGATCATGCGCACACTGGAAAGGTGGTATGATATTGAGGTCGAATTTGAAAAACCTAAAGAAGAGATTCTTTTTACAGGATCTATGGACCGTAAATCATCCTTTAAAGACATATTAGACAAAATAGGAGGTACTAAACAAGTGAGCTTCCGTATAGAAGGGAGGAGGGTAATCGTCATGTAGAAACCTATCTTATAGCCTAAAGATAAGGTCACCTATATCAGTAAGTAAAGCGGAAGTGCTTGAGACCCCTTCCGCTTGTGTTTCGAGGTGATTCTTATCAAATGAAGATCTAACAAGAGTTTTTAACCAAAACACAACCAAAGTTAATGAATTTAGATAACTATTTGGTAGTGCGCAGACTTATGGAGTACTACCATTTTATGAACAAGGTAATGCGCATTACATTTTTTCTGTTGACGGCATTTTTAATGCAGGTTTCTGCCAAGTCAAATGCACAGATCAATATTAACGAGAAGAATGCTTCTCTCCGTCATGTCATCAAACAGATCGCCAAGCAGACAGGCTACGATTTCGTATTTGCAGATAAGGACCTGGTACGTACCATACCAGTATCGATCCAGCTCAAAAACGTCACGTTGGATCAAGCGCTGAGACGTACGTTCGAAGGACAGCCATTAACATATCATATCGACGATAAAACCGTTGTTTTAAGTAAGGTTCCTGTCGTCCGCATGGGCAATCCAGTAGGAAATGAGGTAGCAGAATATGCACAAGAATATATGCAAGTGAGTGGCACGATTCAAGGAACAGAAGGTGCGAAACTTCAAGGCGCATCCATTAAAGTTTTAGATTCTAAAGGTAACGAGTCTGGCGTATACGGATCGACTGATGCAAACGGAGCCTTTTTATTAAATAAAGTACCCATTAATGGTCTTTTGGAATTTACTTTTGTAGGCTATCAAAAACGTATACTCGCGGCTCGCACCCAAATGGGAATAGTATCCCTTCAGGCGACTACGGCAGAGATCGAAGAAATACAAGTGGTCAATACAGGTTATCAAAGTCTACCGAAGGAAAGATCTACAGGGGCTTTTGATGTGCTGGACAAAAAAGTGTTGGAGACCCCGCGTATTTCTTTGGCCAATAAGCTAGTTGGCACAGCTCCTGGTCTACAGCCTTCGTTCGACTCCAATGGTAAGGCTTCATTCGTGCTTCGGGGGAGAGGGACGTTTGGTGGATCAGCCCCGTTGCTCGTGGTGGATGGTTTTGCGATCAATGGTGGTTTTGAATCTATAAATCCCAACGATGTAGAATCGATTTCTATCCTTAAAGATGCTGCCGCAGCCTCCATATGGGGAGCTCGGGCCAACAATGGAGTAATCGTGGTGACTACCAAGAGTGCGAAGAAATCTGGTAAGTTACGTGTGGAATTCTCCAATCAATTGCAGATAGGGAGCATGTACGACATCGATTATCTACGTAACTTGGCGCCTTCCGAGGAGACCATTGCTTATGAACGTGCTACATTTGGCAAGTACCAATATAAAACCATGCTGGGCGTAATGCCACCAGTGAATGTCAAGGAGGGAATAACACAGCTTTACTCACAGGCACAAACTCTATATAATCAATATTTCTACAAGGAAATTGATGAAAAAACATACTAGGATGGCTTAGATAGGCTTTCAAAACTTGACAATACACAGCAGATTAAAGACCTTTTGATCAGGAGACCACTAACTCAACAATATAATGTTTCCTTGGCTAGCCCTTCCGAAAAAATGTCGAACTATGTTTCTTTACTTTATAACCAAGAGCGTAGCGGCTTTGTCGGCAAAAAGAACAGAAATATGCAGATGGATTACAGGGGGCAGGCCACGTTAGCGTCTTGGTTAGATTTTTCATTGTCCAGTATGCTACGCTACCAAGAAGGGGACGATTCTGGCGTATCGGCCGGAGATATCACCGCCTTACAACGTTACGACATGTTGGTCGATGAGAATGGTCAGCCTATGAATATGAACTACCTACAATATTATCAACCGCTGCTCAACAGTTCCGTACCCGTATCTTCCTTCCCTTACAGTGATTGGAGCTATAATATCCTCAATGAAATAAAGAACCGTGAACTGACTAATAGTGGTCTCAATTTGCGCGTGCAAGGGGGATTAGATTTTAAACTGGGTTATGGTATCAGTTTACAGACCAAGTTTATGTTTGAAAAATTGCAGTACGATAATCGTAGCCTCTATTACGAAGATTCGTTTACGGTCCGTAACCTTGTCAATACCACATCCGAATGGAATAAGACGACAGGTGTCGTACGTCCCAATATTCCGAAGGGCCAAGTGCTAGATCAAAAATCGACAGCTACCAATGCCTATAATTGGCGTAACCAGTTGAATTTTAACAGAACCTTCGCCGGAGTACATGAGGTTAATGCATTGGTCGGAGCAGAGATTATCCAAAGAAATGGTAAAGGGACCACAATGGCTAGGACTTACGGTTATAATGATGATCAGCTTACGGTAGGTATATTGCCCAATGGTACCGGCAATGGTCTCCAGTTGACCAACTGGTTGGGTAATCGGTTGACTATTCCCTACACCAATTCTTACACCTATACGATGGACCGTTATTTTTCCAGTTATGGAAATGTAGCTTATACCTACGACCGTCGCTATACTGTCAGCGGTTCGTTCCGTGTGGATGCGTCCAATTTTATCAGTGATGATCCCAAGTATCGCTATTCACCGTTCTGGTCCGTAGGAGGAAGTTGGAATGTTAAAAATGAAGCCTTCCTGAGGGACAATACATTGGTAGATGCATTGAAAATACGTAGTACTTACGGATACAATGGTTCGTCCAATACCGGGACGTCGTTCAAGCCTTTGATACAGGTAAATGGCGTCAGTGCCGAATCAGGCCATATGGAGGCTCAGATACACAGTTATGGCAATCCTACTTTGCGTTGGGAGCGTACCGGTACACTCAATCTAGGCGTTGACTACGAATTTATGAATGGACGGCTGTTCGGTAAATTGGACTACTACCGCAAGCACGGAAAAGACATCCTTGCCTATGTCGCTATCCCGTTGATCAATGGTTCGTATACAGCAAATTTTAACAGCGCAGAGATCCTCAATAACGGGATCGAATTGGAGATTGGCTCTCGGTGGAAGAATGAACAAGGCTTTTCGTGGGAAGGGGTGCTGAATATGGCCTACAACCACAATGAAGTAAAACGTTTGTTTTTATCCAGTCATCCTTACTGGCACCTGTCAGGTTCGGGTGGGACGACATATGTAGAAGGCAAGCCTATGTCTGCTGTGTACTCCTTTCGCTATGCCGGGCCACATGATTTTGGCACGGAGAGCTCACCACAGATTCGTCCTGCAGTACACCTGAAAGACGGCGATGTAATGGATGTCATCAACGGTCAGACCCAACTCGACGGACTCGAATTTATGGCTTACCAGGGTGCAGCAGTAGCACCATACACATTTGGCATGCGACATGCTTTCGGTTATAAGGATCTGGATCTATCCTTCTCGCTGATTGCCAAATTGGGACATATTTATAGAAAAACACCTTTTAATCACCCAGGGCGCAATGGCAAGGCAAACTCCATGCTTCAGGAAGCGATGACAGCTCAGCCGGAGGCGATGCTACCAGCACTGCCATACAATGAAAATGATGACCTGTACTCGGTGTCGTATGCGTCCTATATGGATTATCTGACCACGAGTGCCAATCACCTTCGGATCAATGATATCACCTTAAGCTACAATATGAAGCCGTTACTTTCGAATATGCTTAAGTTAGATCGGGCTCAATTGTATTTGCAAACGAACAATCTAACTATAAAAGGCAAAGGAGAAGATCCCGAATTCTTATATGGTAGGATGCGTCTGTTGCCAAGTTTTATGTTTGGGATTAAAGTTGGATTTTAAAAAATAAGATAATGTATATAAGAAATATAATTTTAGCTTCTTTGTTGGCGATAGGAGTTTCTTCGTGTGATAAATACCTGGCTGAACCACCCTCCAAGAATAAAGGCGTGGAGATTAAGACGATAGAGCATTTAGAAGCCTTGTTGAACAAAGCTTCTTTTTCAGACCATCGAACACAGATGGCACCTGCCATCATGTACAGTTCAGATAGCTTTGAAATGACTCCGGAGCAGTATGCTAAGGGGTTTCGTTTTACGGGTACTGATATGGATATCATACAGATGAGTATATGGGAAATGCCTTATACGGAAAATACCAATCATCTGATAAGCTATTGGGGATCCTGTTATGAGGGCGTATATATGGCCAATCTGGTGCTGACCAATCTGGATAAAGTAAGCGGAACAGATGCTGAAAAAGCTAAAGTAAAGGCTCGAGCACATCTGTTACGAGGCTATAGTTACTTTGAACTGGCACAGTATTACTGTCAACCGTACGGTGCAGCCACCCGCGATGATCATGGACTGCCGATCAAAAGGACTACAGGGTATGAAGAGGATGCCACACGCGTGTCATTACAGGAGACCTATGATTTTATAGAAGCCGATATCAAAGAAGCCCTACTATTGGACGAGCCCTTATTTCAGGATGGCAAGCGCATGAGTTGGAAAGAAACGACGGCAACAGCCAATGCCTTAGCGGCTCGCTTTTACTTGGCTACTGAAAACTATAGTATGGCCAAGCAAACAGCAGAGAAGGCACTTTCCTTTGATAGCCAAGTTAGAGACTATGGATCAGGAGAGATTACCCAAAAGGTTGATTTGTTCTCAGGTCAGTTAGTGGCTTCCAATACAATAGTGGACAATTTTCACACCACCTTTTTGGCGGATTGGGATCGGGCCTATTATAATAGAACGCCCATTTATCTGTTTGAATCCTGTATGCCTATAGTAAGCAGCAAACTGATGGGTTTGTATGGTGAAGGTCAGTATGACCTACGGAAAAAATTCTTTGTGCTAGAAGATATGAAAAACGTGAGCAGCATGAAGATCTTCGTAGGAAATAACTTCGATCAGTCGGTAAAAGTTCCTGGATACTATCAACATGGTAATTTCTATACGAATATCGCTCCAAATGTAGTGGAGATGATGCTTACAAAAATAGAGGCTACGGCCCGCTTGGGAGACTTTCAGCAAGCAATGACCGAACTGAATAAGTTTAGAGCGTTCCGTTTTGATAAGCAAACACCACAAGATATAATAAACTTACAGGCTACGGACAAGAATGACGCTGTACTCAAGATACTTAATGAACGACATCGAGAGTTTCCCTATACTGTTCGTTGGTTTGATCTGAGACGGATCAATTTTAATGCAGACAGCTTTGATGATGTGACCGTGACCAAGACGTTTTTTTCTGTTCAGGCCAGTGCAGTAGACTATAATGGTACTCCGATCCAATATAAATTAGGACCTGGAGACCGCAAATATGCGGTTGCTATTCCTTTACAGGAAATTGTGGCTTCCAATGGTGCTATTGAACAAAATCGGTACTAAATGGGAGCGAAACTAATATTGCTGGCGCTTGGTCTATGTATGTCTGCCCAAGTGACCCTGTCTCAGGAAGTAGTGATCCTTAAAGGAGAAGTATCCGGTGACACTGAAGGGTACAATAGGGTATATGTGATGGATGGTGCGGAAGGGCGAGACTCTGCTGTGATAACGAATGGACAGTTTGAACTCCGACTTCCTTATAAAGCAGGAATGGAGCCCTATCTCTTTATGGAAGCCTACATGCGACCAGGAAGAATGCAGGAGCCCTTTCCTTTTGTGATCGATCGGCCTGGGATACTGTACCTCAAAAATATTGACCCGAGCAGGCAATTGCATGAAGCACGAGCGAGCGGTATGCAGAGCATGGTAGACTATCAGATCTTTCTGGATCGTTATTTTGCACTGAAAGATAGCCTGAAAAGCTTTTCTTCCGATAGAGTTACGAGGAATGCACAGTTGGGTAAACTGCTTATTCCCGACCTTAATGCATACATGAAGACCTATCGTTCTTCATATGCAGCAGTCTTTGTGCTGGACAAAGTAAGGACATTCTTAGATGTTGAGGAGCTGCAGCGGATGTACAGCATGTTGCCTTCTGAACAGCAAAATACAGAAAAAGGAAAAGAAATTGCGAGCTATATCGACAATGCACTCTTTGCTCGAGTAGGAAGTGATATCAGTGCATTGACCTATACGGACCAGGAGGGAGAGTTGAAGTCTCTTGCAGATCTAAAAGGCAAGTATGTGCTTCTGGATTTCTGGGCGAGTTGGTGCGGCCCCTGTATCAAAGGATTTCCGCATCTTCGAAGTCTCTATCAAAAGTATAAAGGAGAGCGATTCGAAATATTGGGAATATCGATCGATAAGAAAGAGGAAGATTGGGTAAAAGCTTATAAAAAGCATGAGCTTCCATGGATCAATGGTATCGATAGATCCGAGCATATGCAGGAGCGACTGTTGGTGACAGCAGTGCCTACGTTATTTTTGCTCGATCCTGAAGGAAAGATAGTTTTTAAGGAAATAGGTCTCAGTGACAAGGTGGATCAGATTCTAGCGGATATCTTGGAGAGATAAGAAGCCAAAATTGACCTTTCACTATAGCCGTTCCGAAATTACTTCGGGACGGCTTTTTTTCTGTATACAGAACTAATCGATCAGGTTTGCGCACCGATACTATGTGTTCGACTTCGATCATCTGTCAAAAACACCAATTATAGAATGATCTCAAAGAAAGGGCACTCTACTGGTGTGAAATGTAGATACCAAGAAAACTGTTTTCAAACTTTCGTCGTGCCAGTAGATAATCAAGAAAGGGGATTTTTACTATCTGTTTCGAGTAGACAAACTGCTACATAGTACGAGAAGCTTTTACGGTTTCCCGTAATAGAGCGAGCTGTTATATGTTTACTTTTGATTATTCAAATTATTTATAAAAATAAAACACTATGAACATTAAACATTTACTATTACTATTTACAATTCCATTAGTTTTATTCTCTTGTTCAAAAGACAAAGATGAAAGTTCTCCTTCTATTGTTGGCAAGTGGGAGTTTGTTACCAATACTTTCCAGTACTATGATGCAAAAGGTGTCGAGTTGAAGGATGAAAAAAGAGTGACAGAATATAAGGACTATATTAACAAACCATATTACGACATCAGGAGTAATGGCACAATGACGATTGTTGACTTCGAAGCAGATGGGGAACCTTCTGATCCAATTGAGTTTACTTATACGATAAAAAGTGATAAGATTATCATGACTGGTGAGACTGAAGAGGATGGAAAAATCGTGATCGAGGCGCCATTTACTATTAAGAATAATGTTCTTACCATGGTTTTCCTGGAAGAAGAGTTTGTAGACGGTGGTAAAGAGTTGATGACTTCAGTTTCCAAACGTGTTAAGTAAAGTATAGCTATCAGTCTATATACATACAAGAGTACCGTTCTTAGAACGGTGCTCTTTATACAACAGTCACTTCTCGTCTGTTTTGGGAAGCTTTCTGTGAGGCAGGAACTTAGGTTTCTTGTGTTTGCCACATAGCGTTGTGACGGCTCCAGATACGAGGGAAGGACTCTGGTATCAATTACTTATCCACTTAATAAATTCATCGGTGTCCACGATATTCCAAGAGTGCGGATTCCTTTCTTTAGTTTGTATTCTCATGCCTTCTATCTTGCTGAGCACAAGTTCAATGTTGACATCAGGATGGGTTCTTTTTAAGAAGTTTACATAGACGGATTGATCTAATAAGTTCAAGTCCAGCAGGTCTCTCTTACGGCTTTCGATCTGCCATTCAATGGCAGGTTCATTGTAGATTCTAACTTTGACGTCTTTTATAGCAGGAGGGACGATAGACCCAATGTTGTTGATATTAACTAACGATAGTGAGGCGAGTTTTTCGTTGTCTAGTTGGCCAATTTCCTTTTCGAGCACTTCTTTTAAAAAAGTCTGACCATATTTGGCTTCGGATGCCAGTAGCCTATTTAGATCCAGCGGTGGATCTATAGCGAAGACGTGGCTAATGTTCAACTCCTTCATTGGGCTATCTTTGGCTGTACAGGCTTTGAGAACTCTCATTCCACCTATAGAAAAACCTCCTAAAATTACAGGTATATCCTGTGGTAAATTTGACGTTTGAATGTACTGTTTAATTAATCCGCTTAATTGAAGGACAGACTTCGAGGAGAGATCAAAGCGATCTCCTTTTTGAGAAAGCACAGGGATAATCACAGCATAGTTTAAGTTATTAAGGAGTTGGGGTAGGGTTGATTCAAAGAAAATAGAAAAGGGAGGGTCATACAATCCAGGCATCAAGACTGCTACAGCCTTTGCCTCATTTGGCCGAGGAGCATCAACTGTATAGTTGAAGTTTTCTAGGAGAGTCGAGTCGCTTTTTGCTAGATTCTGAGGAAGTTGCGCTAGACAGAGATTTGCAGTAAAAACTAAAAAAGCTACTGAAATTAAGTATTTAATAATCATAGTTGAATTATTATAAATAGTAAACATTGACTTTTCTCTTGCCGTATTCTCCATTTTGCTTCTTGATAGGTGCAACTTTACTTTTAAGTATACCTTTTTCACTAAATACGTTATTCTAAGGTATTCAATGTTTGATTGTAAAACAAGCGATAATTACTACATTTTGGTATTGTCTAACTATCTTCTCCTTGGTATACCAATAATTGCGTTGTCTGGATCTCTTTTCAGAAGAGAATAGCTAACTTAGTGAATCAGAAGGAGGTTAGGCAGCTGTGGCACTTAGAGGTATAGAAAAACTCGAACTGATTGTTTATAGAATTTTATGTTTAGAAAGATTATCGGAAATTTACTTATCGCGAATCTGGTAGCAGTAATAGCTCCAATTTCGCTTTCTTATTCCGTGCACCATTGACGGAAATGCGAGGACGGATAGAACTTTTTACGATTCTATTAGGTTTAGGGACATTGTTAGCCTCGATACTCTATTTTTGTATAGATCGATATGTAGAACGAAATCCTATCGAGAAAGAAACTGATAATTAGGTGTCCGGATTGCCTAAAGCTAGATGGATAGCCTTATTGTCCAAAAGAATGGTGCTTTTTCATATCTGCTGTTTTCTGTTTATTTTTAGGGAGAGGAGTGTGAGAGCATCCCAGTCGTATAGGAGGCTAATGATTCGAAAGCCTAATGTGGATACGAGCTTAAAGCTCGTACCAGCGGGGGCGAAACAAGCTATCTTAGCGAATCCGAATGTACACTTGAATGATTTAATCTTTTAAACTATGAACTATTACGCGATCTGGTTTACTTCCAATCCAAAGATAAGAGGCACGAATGATTACATAAAGAAGTACCATCTTAAAATTGCAGATGGTAACTTGTTTTGGCAGGAGCCTAGATTTATCGGTAATGTCCATCTTGAAAAAATAGATTTTGAACCGATCCTGTTGGGTATAGAACTGTATGCAAAATCAAAGATCAATGATTTGCTTATACCTGGTGGACCGATAGCCCACCAGTTGGTCATAAGCGGAAAATTGAAAGCTATATTGGAGCAATACCGAATTTCGGGAATGCAGTTTTTCAATGTCCCGGTTATTAAAAGTGACCAACTTTATGATGATTTTTGGCTGCTTAACATGTATGAAACCGATATGGACTTTATTGATGTAAAAGCTTCGAAAGTGGTTTTAACAAAACGGAATCCCGATGGCTTGTCGTATCTGGAAGAGGTACATTTTGAATCACTGGCAGAATTCATGGATGAGCTGACCGGGAAGGATCTCGAAGGAAAACTTCGGTTTGAAAATCTTAAAATAAAGGAGTCTGTGCAGGAAGACTTTTTTCTGGTCCGGTATGTTGAAGGTGGGAATAAATATATCGTATCTGAAAAGCTTAAGGCGACAATTGAAGATTCGGGATGTACTGGACTGGAATTTCAGCCGATTGAATTAAGCTTCAATGAATGGGTTGTCCAAGACGGAGAGCGGGAAAAGATTTATGGTAGGTCCTGGTAACGGAAGGACCTTTTCATCGCGTTCTTAATTTATAGTAAGCCGATTTGGCGCAAAGGGCTTGGCTCATTTTATGATTAAAAATCGTATTTCAGCAATTTTAACCCTGGCTTAAGGAGCATGATTAGACATCATGCTAGTTAAGCTATCAGCGGATTTAGCCCTACGGTAGTATCGGAAAAATATAGATGCTCAAAACGCTTATAAAGTGGAAATTTCCATTGCTTTGCTTTTGGCAAAGCCGCGTGATTAAGTGGATAGAAGGGTATTGTCTATAGTTCTCGGCAAATGTCGAGAATCGGTAAGTGACTACATTTCGAAATTAAATGGAACGATACAATTTCAGGAACCTTATACGCGGGACTTGCTTTGGTTTGATTCGATTGAGCAAGGCATTCCCTTCTGTCAGGCAGTGAAAGAATGGTATGATGCGTATTATAAAGGATAGAAAGACTGAATTAAAAAAGTCCTTTCTAATATGATTCCAAAAGATGGGGTTCAAGTTGATTGTAATAACTAGCTCAAGTTAATTTGTAAATATTACATATCTATCTGCATACCTGTTATTACAATCCAGCAATCACCGACTTGTCATTCAATATCGTCAAAAGCATCAATATTTCTATATTTTATGGTTCCAACTTCTTTATTCCATATATTTACAATATGAATCAATTAGCCCACTTACCGGAAGACAAGCAAAGAGATATCGCAGAAATCGTTGAAGTAATCAAGGATATCGCTGAGCCTGAGAAGATAATTCTTTATGGTAGTTTTGCTCGTGGGAATTGGGTGGATGATGAGTATATTGAAAATGGTGTGACTTATACCTATCGAAGTGATTTTGATTTTATGGTCGTGACCAATGGCTCGCGTCTAAAAGAATTTGAAATAAAAAGTAAGATCAATAATAGAACGAAGAAGTACAGACATCCAGTGAGCGTTAATGTTTATGAGATGGATCATGTCAATTTTGGTTTGGAAAGGGGACAGTATTTCTTCGCAGAAATTGTTAAAGAAGGAATCGAATTGTTCGATACAGGAAATTTTCAATTTGCTGATGCAAGACCTTTGTCAGTTGAAGAACAGCTAGAAGAAGCGGAGTATTATTATAAAAAGTGGATAGAAAGTGGTTCTGTGATGTTGGAACATACGAAGCTTATTTTTCAAAATTCCATTCAAAAAGAGTATGAATTGAATGACACTATGTTCTTGCTTCATCAAACTGCTGAAAAACTCTATGCAGGTCTTGGCTTGGTCTTTACAGGGTATAAACCAAAAACACATAGTATCCAAGAATATCAGAATCATATAAAGAGTATTTCTGATAAAATAAACAAGCTGTTCTGTTTTCCTCCGGATAATCAGGAAGAAGATAGGTTGTTTACTATTCTGCAAAAAAGCTATATCGATGCTAGGTATAAAGACGACTATTTCGTTGAACGAGTAGATGTAGAAAAGCTGATTGAAAAAATAGAAGACCTAGAACGGATTGTCGTCGAGCTTTCTCAACAACGGATTAGCTCTTTGAAAGCCTAATCAAATATAAAAAGTTCCTCTATACCTACCTCTAGTGCGGTTGCAATCAAATGTATAGTATATACAGATGCAGTAGTACCTCCATTTTCAATTCGACTTATAGCTTGATAATCTTTGTAGCCCACGAGAATAGCTAACTCAGGTTGAGTCATTGGCTTCTTTTGTCTTATTTCCTGAATCCTTGCTCCAAGCAGTCTCCTAAAACGTAACTCTTTTTCATCCATTTTATCTAAAAAACGGCATTAAATGAAAAAATAGACAAAACAAATTTGTTGTGTTGGGTTCTTTTGTTTAAATTTGAACTATCATTCATCGGGGACGGCGTGAGAAACCTAAAACCAGTATGAATGAGAAGTATAGACTTAAATAAAATTCGTAGATATTCAGATAGTGGGTATTTCGGAGTGTTGATGCCAGTGATTTCGGTCAAACCGTGCCACTCAAAAGATCATACAATTATATAAAAAAGCTGTGATTATTCCTTTTTCAATATTCCTTTTCTTAAGGATTCACCTTTCAGGTCTATCCTATGCGAGGAGTTTACGATCCTGTCCAGTATTGCGTCAGCGATAGTCCCTTCACCGCCGATGATTTCATACCAGGCTGATACCGGTATCTGGGAAGATATTATGGTGGATCTTTTGCCATGCCTATCGTCTATGATATCCATCAATGTTTCCCGATCCTGGTTATCGAAGGCCTGCAGTCCGAAGTCATCGAGTATCAAAAGTTCCGACTTGGTCAGTTTTTCCAGCTCCTTGAGATATGTACCGTCAACCTTGCTCAGTTTC
>NZ_ATDL01000014.1 GCF_000416985.1 Sphingobacterium paucimobilis HER1398 | reverse complement strand
GGGATTCGAACCCAGGACCCATACATTAAAAGTGTATTGCTCTACCAGCTGAGCTACGGAATCCTAATTCTTTAACGAATTACCCTTCGTTGTTTGAAGTGATGCAAAGGTAAGAAAAATATATTTAAATGCAAGCCCTAATTAGATATAACGCAGTTTTTTAATAAAAAAACACAAACCAATAAATAAACCCCTGAAAAACAACATATTAAAAAATACATATGTAAAATATGTCCTTGATATCACCTCTAAGGGATACAAAAAAGCCTGACTTTTCAATGAAGCTTTTTCTTGTGATCCCGCTAGGATTGGTTCAGCCCCGCAAGACCCCAAGCTATACCATGAACCTTCTATGAATCGAACCCCTATGGATTCGCCCCTGAAGGGCACAAAAAAAGCCTCACTTTGCAGTGAAGCTTTTCTTGTGATCCCGCTGGGATTGGTTCAGCCCCGCAGGGTCCCCAAGCTATACCGTGAACCTTCTATGAATCGAACCCCTATGGATTCGACCCTAAAGGGCACAAAAAAAGCCTCACTTTGCAGTGAAGCTTTTTTGTGATCCCGCTGGGATTCGAACCCAGGACCCATACATTAAAAGTGTATTGCTCTACCAGCTGAGCTACGGAATCCTAATTCTTTAACGAATTACCCTTCGTTGTTTGAAGTGATGCAAAGGTAAGAAAAATATATTTAAATGCAAGCCCTAATTAGATATAACGCAGTTTTTTAATAAAAAAACACAAACCAATAAATAAACCCCTGAAAAACAACATATTAAAAAATACATATGTAAAATATGTCCTTGATATCACCTCTAAGGGATACAAAAAAGCCTGACTTTTCAATGAAGCTTTTTCTTGTGATCCCGCTAGGATTGGTTCAGCCCCGCAAGACCCCAAGCTATACCATGAACCTTCTATGAATCGAACCCCTATGGATTCGCCCCTGAAGGGCACAAAAAAAGCCTCACTTTGCAGTGAAGCTTTTCTTGTGATCCCGCTGGGATTGGTTCAGCCCCGCAGGGTCCCCAAGCTATACCGTGAACCTTCTATGAATCGAACCCCTATGGATTCGACCCTAAAGGGCACAAAAAAAGCCTCACTTTGCAGTGAAGCTTTTTTGTGATCCCGCTGGGATTGGTTCAGCCCCGCAGGCCCCAAGCTATACCGTGAACCTTCTATGAATCGAACCCCTATGGATTCGACCCTAAAGGGCACAAAAAAAGCCTCACTTTGCAGTGAAGCTTTTTTGTGATCCCGCTGGGATTCGAACCCAGGACCCATACATTAAAAGTGTATTGCTCTACCAGCTGAGCTACGGAATCCTAATTCTTTATTTTGAATTATCCTTCGTTATTTGAAGTGATGCAAAAGTAGGCATTTTGAGCATTTATACCAACTTTTTTTCTGCTTTTTATTACTTCTTTTTTAAATAAGCTCATTACTAAGCCATTAATTTATTAAGAATTTATAGCCTTCCAAAGCATATCTTTTAATGGAAGAATATTCTTATTGGCGACAGATGATATAAAGATATAAGGCACGTCTTTAGGCACCTGTAATGCCATCTCTGCCTCTAATTCATCGTCCAACATATCGGACTTTGTAATAGCCAATAAGCGGGGTTTGACTAAAAGCTCTTTATTATAAGAAGTCAATTCGTTTAATAGGATATTATACTCTTCAGCTATCGTACGATCGGTATCAGCTGGAACCATAAACAAAAGTACCGAGTTTCGTTCTATATGTCTCAAAAAACGAATACCTAGGCCTTTTCCCTCCGAAGCTCCCTCTATAATCCCTGGAATATCGGCCATGACGAACGATTTATTGTCGCGATAACTTACTATTCCTAAATTAGGAACTAAGGTCGTAAAAGGATAGTTTGCAATCTCTGGCTTAGCAGCGGAGACTACCGACAACAGGGTTGATTTCCCTGCGTTTGGAAAGCCCACTAATCCAACATCTGCCAAAACTTTAAGTTCTAGAATGATCCACTGCTCTATACCAGGTAAACCCGGTTGCGAGAATCGTGGTGTCTGTTGAGTGGAGCTTTTAAAATGCCAGTTACCTAAACCTCCTTTACCGCCTGCTGTCAGAATTTTAGTTTCTCCTTCCTCGGTGATTTCGAACAGAATCTCACCTGTTTCGGCATCTTTAGCAACAGTACCTAGAGGAACTTCCAACACCTCGTCATTTCCATTAGCACCTGTTCGCAATGCGGATCCACCTGGACCTCCCGATTCGGCGATGATATGCTTCCTAAACTTCAGGTGTAATAAAGTCCAATGTTGTGTAGAACCCTTTAATATAATATGTCCGCCTCGTCCACCATCACCACCGTCTGGACCACCCTTGGCTGTGAATTTGTCGCGATGCAAATGCGAAGAACCTGCCCCACCATGCCCCGACCGACAACACACCTTTACATAATCAACAAAATTAGAACCTTGAGCCATATTTCAATTAACAGTAAATAAAATTAAGCGCTGTAGCTATCAATTACCTGAGACAACTCCGTAAAAATAGTTTCAATCTCGCCAATGCCGTTTACTTTTGACAGCTTACCTTGGGCTTCGTAATAAGGCAGCACATGTATAGTTTTTCCGAAGTATTCTTCTATGCGTTTCTTTAACTTGTCTGCAGCATCGTCAGCACGTCCAGAAATTTCCTGACGTTTTGCAATACGTTGTGTCAACTCCTGTTCATTAACATCAAGAGCGATAACTCCAGTTATAGAACTATTATTATCTTTCAAAAACTTATCCAATGCTTCCGCTTGTGCCACAGTACGGGGGAAACCATCGAAAATAAAACCCTTTGCTTGTGGATTTTTGTTGATTTCTTCTTCTAACATAGCAATTGTAATCGAATCAGGCACTAAATTGCCGTCAGCAATAATCTGACTAACTTGTTTCCCTAGATCGGTTTGACCTTTGATATGTGCACGAAAAATATCTCCAGTAGAAATATGCACAAGATTGTATTTACTGATAAGTTTCTCTGACTGTGTACCCTTTCCTGCTCCTGGAGGACCGAATAATACAAGGTTTAGCATAGTGTTGAGTAATTTTTGATGACAAAAATAAAAGCCTAATCCGGTTAAGAGAATTAGGCTTTTCAGTTAACTAATGTGCGCACCAAGGGAGTCGAACCCCTAACCTTCTGATTCGTAGTCAGATGCTCTATCCAGTT
Organism: Sphingobacterium paucimobilis HER1398; assembly: GCF_000416985.1. Classification (GTDB taxonomy): domain Bacteria; phylum Bacteroidota; class Bacteroidia; order Sphingobacteriales; family Sphingobacteriaceae; genus Sphingobacterium; species Sphingobacterium paucimobilis. Next base: position 413,750 of record NZ_ATDL01000014.1, on the reverse strand, counting down.
GAGCTAGGAGCGCAGCGACCATTACTTCTTAGGTATATCCTATTTCCGTTTTGGTGATGCAAATATAGAAAATTAAAAACTTTATCCAAACATTTTCTCAGGTTATTCTGAAAAGATATACGTTTATTTTTTATTCATAGATAAAAAAGCGGAAGAACTAAAGGTTCTTCCGCTTATCTAGCAAGTCAAAATCATTTAGTGTTTTGTATCCATTTCGTCTACATAATCCGCATTAGGAACATAGTCTGCTGTAATAAGTTCTTTATAATCTGCCTTTTCACCTTTGCTGAAACGTCTCTGCAAACTGTCAAAAAGAGAATATACAACAGGAACAACAACCAATGTCAGGAACATAGAAGACAAAAGCCCCCCAATAATAACAATAGCAAGCCCTCTATTCGTGTCAGCAATACCTCCTGTCGCCATAGCAATCGGAATCATACCAAATACCATGGCTATGGTTGTCATTAAAATCGGACGAAGACGAGCATGATTGGCTGCCACTAATGCATCATGCGTGGTGGCTCCAGAGGCCTTCTTATGATTGGCAAAATCAACTAATAGAATAGCATTTTTAGCAACTAGACCAATCAACATGATAATACCTAAAATAGTAAAAATATTTAACGTTTGGTTCGTTAATGCCAATAGCAACAGTGCACCAATAAATGATAGAGGAATAGAAAACAAAACGACAAATGGTGTAGCAAAATTGTCATACAGGGCGACCATCACCAAATACACCAATACAATCGATGCCAAAAGAGCAATACCTAATGTTCCAAAGCCTTCTTCTTGATTCTCCATATTTCCACCCCACATAGTCGCTACCCCCGCCTTCTTTGGCAGTTTTTCAAACTCGGTTTTCCACTCATCCGCCACTGTACCTGCCGGACGGCCGATTACCTGAGCCTTCACCGCTACAGAAGGTGTTTTGTCACGTCGCTCCAACAAGGTCGGTCCAGACCCGTAAGAAATATCCGCAAACTGTTCTAAGGTAATCGAAGCCCCTTGATTATTGATAAATTTCAACTTACGAACATCTTCTATACCTGCCCTGCCCTTATCATCAAACTGTATATTGATATCATACTCATTATCCCCAGCACGGAATTTATTATCTGTATTTCCAGAGAAAGCAACCTGCATCGTCCCTCCGACTGTAGCCACATTGAGACCTAGCGAGGCCATTTTATCACGATCTACTTTTACATTGATCTCTGGATTACCTGCCTCGGACGACAATCTTACCTGCGATGACCCTGGCACTTTCTTCAAGATTTCCGCAGCTTGATTGGCGAACTCCAATGCGTCTTCCATAGAGGTACCGATAACGGTCAGGTGTACTGGTGCCTGCTCTGCTCCCATCAATCCCATATTCACTGTCCTAACGATCGCACCGATTAATTCATTTTCCAATTCGCGTTTCAGCTCCGCAGAGTAAACCTTAGAATTCAACACACCTACATATTCATCTTTCAAAATAACATGGATCTCGGATTTGTACCTAGAACCAGATACACCTCCCATACCACCATCACTAGATTGTCCGACTGTAGTAATCATTCGTTTTACCTCCGGTTTGGAAGCAATTAAATTCTCCGCACGCTGGGTCAACAGGTTTGTCGTTTCTAAGGACGCATCTTTTTCCAACTCGAATTGCATCATAAACTCACCTTTGTCATTCGCTGGGAAAAAGTCGCCTCCGATATAGCCCAAAATCGGCAAAGAAAGCGAAGCAAAGAATAAAACTACGGCTATTAATAGGGTGATTACCTTATTGGCCCTAGTGCGCAACGACCATTTCAAGATATCTGATATCCAATGGGTGAACTTTGAGAGGCCCCGTTCAAATCCTAAAATTATTTTTCCAAAGAATGAACTGGAGTTGATATGCTCTAAGCGTCCAAAACGAGAATATAACCAAGGCACTACGGTAAAGGACACCAACAAAGACAATCCTGTAGCGATAATCACAGTAACACAGAATTGTGCAAGAATATTGGCAACCAACCCTGTCGACATGGCTATCGGTAAGAATACGACTACAATTACCAAAGTAATAGCTGTAACTGTAAATCCAATCTCAGCAGCCCCATCATAAGCAGCACGCACCTTATTCTTGCCCATCTCCATATGACGGTGAACATTCTCGATAACTACGATAGCGTCATCGACCAAGATACCAACTACAAGCGATAAACCTAATAAGGACATCAGGTTTAATGTATACCCCATAAAGTAGAAACCAATAAAAGTCGCTACCAAAGATAACGGAATAGCCACCATCGTAATGGCTGCATTACGTAAGCTGTGCAAGAAAAACAGCATGATGAAACCTACCAGTATAACCGCAACCACCAGATCCTTCATTACGTGATTAGCAGAATGCAAAGTGTATTCACTAGAGTCGTTGGCGATAAGCACCTGAATACCCTCTTTCTGATAATCCTTTTCAATCCCGCTGATCAAATTACCGTCCTTATCTTTTGTCGCGATAGTTTTTTGCACCAACTTGGAAACCGCTACCGCATTGGCATCAGACTGTTTATACACCTGCATCAAAATCGTATTCTTGCGATCCAATCGCGCTACCTTTTCGATTTCGGCAACACCATCTTGAATATCTGCAATATCACGTAGAAAAACAGTAACACCTGCTGGTGTAGTTACAGGTAAAATACGTAATTCCTCTACAGAACCGACCTTTCCTGCAAGACGAATAGTATTCCGCTTTTCGGCAGACTGCACACTTCCGGTAGGAAAATCCATATTGGAAGCAGCGATGACTTGTTGAATCTGTGTAATATTCAGTCCATAACCTTCTAATTTTTCAGGATCAACTTTCACCTGTATCTCACGCTCCTCGCCTCCAATCATATCCACCTTTGCCACGCCATTTACTCGTGCGAATACTGGCTGTATCTTTTTATCCAAAAGATCATAAAGTTCCTTTTCTGATAACGATGAAGTCACTGCCAAACTCATAATTGGCATATCATCCAACGAGAACTTATTCAGAATCGGTGGATCTACATCATCTGGTAAATCATTCAATATGGAATTGATTTTACGTTGCGCATCTGTAAGCAAAAAATTCACATCGGCTTCATCATTTAATGTTACCGCAACCACGGAAACACTTTCCATCGATGTAGCCTCAATTTTCTTCACCATCTCGAGGGAAGAAATAGCGTCTTCAATTTTCTTGGTAACGGTATTCTCTACCTCTGTAGGTGAGGCTCCCGGATATACCGTCTGAATCAAAATAACTTTGATGTCAAACTTAGGAATCAGCTCATACCCAAGTCGGGTATAAGAAAATATACCGCCAAGGATCAAAATGATAAACATCACAATGATTAAACTTGGCCTCTTTATCGAAATTTCAGAAATCTTCATATTATTTACCGCCTTTTCAACTTATTATTTGATAATAGAAATAGGTGCTTGATCGAACACATTGATCTGACCGGAAATAATGACCTGATCACCTACACTCACACCTTCTAGTACTTCGATATAATCACCAAAGCTTCTTCCTGACTTAACCGTTGCAGCAACTGCTTTTCCATTCTTCACCACAAAAATCTTGTTGTCGCTTACAGAGCCCAAGAATGCAGTACGAGGTATCACAAGCACATTGGCTGTCACATCGTCACCAAACCTAGCGGTACCATACATACCTGCACGCAACTCATTATTGGGATTGGCCACCTCTATCTCTACCGGAAAATTTAAACTTCCATCTGATTTAGGTGCGATAAATGTAATCTTACCGCTGTACGCTTTATCTGGATAAACACTGACTCCCAAATTTACGTGCTGTCCTACTGTCAGGGTAGCTACATTCTTCTCATCCACATTCACTCGTAGCTTTAATGTACTGACATTCACAATATCAAATGCTGGGGTACCTGGATTTACATACGTACCTGGTTCGATTTTCTTAGAGTTTATAATTCCAGATACCGCTGTTTTAATCGTTACATCACCTGCAGTTAGCTTCGCACTACGGAGGTTATTCTTCGCATTTTCGAATTGAAGCTTTGCTTGATCCAGCTGCTGTTGTGTAACGCCTCCTGTGCTGAAAGCACTTTCAAAGCGCTGTACATTCTGTAATGCATTATCGTAGTTAGCCTGTGCATTGGCTACATTGACATTCAGCTTATCAGCTTCAACGACGGCTAGGGTCTGACCCGCACTCACTCTTGAACCTTCACTCACTAAAACTTTAACGACACGACCTGGTGTCTCTGCTGAAACAGTAACTTCTTGTTTTGGTATAAAATTGCCGTTGGCTATATAAGTTAGATCTACAAGTTGCGTACGTGCAGTATCTACTCGCACTGCTACTTTCTCATTGGTTACTGCAGCAGCTGCGGTAATCTCTTCATTCTGTTTTTTATTCTTGTTCAATAAATAAACAATACCTGCTAGTACGGCTGCAATACTTACAATTGTTATTATTACGCGTTTCATAATATATATTAAGATTATTTTTCGTTTACTAATGTTTTTAACTGACCTTTAGATTTTATCAACTGAATCTCTGCCACTTTAAAGTTAAGTAGAGAAGTATTCAGATTGTTTTGCGCATCGGCATAAGCATTCTCCGCGTCCAGCAACTCTGTTAAGGTAGCCAATCCATTTTTATAATTGTTTTCCGTATCGGAAAGCACCTCCTTCGCCAATGTTACGTTGGAACGATTGGAGTTGATTGTTAACAGTGAATTTTTAACTTGTGCTTTCGCATTTTCTTTAGCTAGATCCAAACCTAACTTTGTCTCTTCGTAGTCAACTTTAGCCCTTCTAATCTCGATATTGGCCTGATTGACTTTTGATTTAGTTGCTCCGCCCGTAAATATTGGTATGCTAAGATTCAACCCTATAGTAGAGAAATCGGCCCAAACAGACTCTTTAGGTTTAAACAGAAAAAAACTATTTGAAAAACCTAAGACACCGTAGTTAGCACTTAAAGATAAAGTAGGGTAATATTGAGAGACAATAGACTTCTTATTTAACTCCAATAACTCACTCTGTTTGCTCAACAATCGCAACTCTGTCCTGTCATCCATTATCGGCTGATCCTCCAAAGCAATAGATGCATCAATCTCAAAGGTTTCCTCAGGCAAGGCAACTGCTTGCTTAATATCCATACCTATCGCAAATTTTAAAGCATTCTCCCTAAGCTCTAACGCATTCATGATTTGACTTTTCTGCGCTTTAAGATTATTGATTGCAACCTCAGTCCTGTCTAAGTCTATCTTTTTTGCCAGTCCAGCATCGACTAATCCTTTTATAACATCCCGTGTCTTTGTTGTGTTATCTAGGTTGTTCTGTACTGTTTGCAGCTGCAACTGAGTCTGATAAACCTCATAATAAGAATTGGATACTTTCTCGATTAGCTGCTCGTCAGTCAATTCTTTATTTATTTGATAAAACTCTCGAGTAGATTTTGCAGCTTTCAAACCCGTAAAAAGAGCTTGATTAAAAATCTGCTGGTTAAGGGATACCGAATTTTGCGATGACCATGGCGTCCCGAACCCAACAAGTGTAAGCCCAGCAGGCACCGGTGGAGCTGTTGTTTTAGGTGTTACTTCACCCTTAACACCTCCTGATATAGAACCTATATTATTTCCATTAGCATCAGTCAATTGGCCCGTGAGATTTCCATCCAAATCGGAAGCGCCAGCTCCTCCTCCTCCAAAACCACCCATAGCAGACAAGTCTATAGCCGATTTTTGCACTTTAACGTTATACGTTACACCGCCATTAAAATTTACCTGAGGAAGAGCTCCTGCTCTCACCTCATCTATTTTATACTGTGCATTTTCAAGATCCAAAGCTGATTTTTTAGCATCAGCTTTATTCTCCAAAGCATACTTTATTGCTTGCTGTAACGTCAATACTTCTTGAGCACTGACACTGGAAACTCCGAAGAATCCGGCTAATAAAACTGCAATAATTTTTATCCTTTTCATCTAGTTTATTTTTTCTTTTGTTGATGAGAATTCTCCCGAAGCATCGGGATCGGTTTCTTTATTTACTATTCGATGATTCGTTCTTCAAAAATTAATCTGATCGCCCTCTTTTGGCTGTCTAGAATATGCCTGATATTTTCCTTATTGGGGATCCCAGAAACTATATCTTGTACATTATACATAATACCAAGGGACTTCATTATCTCGACAAATGCAATACTAGCCTCTTCGACATCTTTGATCCGAACGTCTCCAAAATTCACAGATTTAGAAAACAATTCCTTGGTAGCTGCTACATCCCTCTGATAAAGTTCTTCAATGACTGATGCCATATCTACGCCTTTGATCCACTCCAAATTTTCATCAATGTGAAGCATATAATATTTGCTAAGATACGAGGCTCTCAATTCCAGAATTTCATAAAGTGTCGCCATCAGATCCTTGGTGTAACTGGCAACGATAGCTTCCTCTTTACCAAACAGCTCATCAGCAACTGTACTGATTACATCTCTTATTAAAGCGGACTTATCTTGGTAATAGTAATACAGGTTTGCCTTTGTGATCTTCATATCTTCAGCAATCTCATTCATTGTGGTTTTATTGAAACCATAATGACAAAACCTCCGCAAAGCTACTTCGACAATTTCTTCCTTACGTTTATCCATTTCTCACTTTTAACTCCTGACTTTTATTAAATTTTGTTCAAAAGTACAGAAAGCTAGTCCCACATCTCAAAGAATTATGAAAAAAAACATTTCTCTGACAATTAAGACAAATTAATATAGGACAGTAAGAATTACGAAAATAGTTTAGTAAACTTTCTTTTATCAACCTTATATAGCCGGGCGGCACGATAAGAAACTCCTGTTTGATACTCGTCAAGTTCTTTTAAATAGCCGAGATTTCCCATTTTTTTGCGGAAATTTCGCTTATCTAGAGATTCACCTAAAATCGACTCATACACTTGCTGTAATTGGGTCAGTGTAAATTTTTCAGGGAGAAGTTCAAACGGTGTAAATGAAAAACTTAAATTGGTTTTTAGTTTTTTCAAACCGATTTGTAAGATTTCATTGTGATCAAAAGCGAGATCAGGCACATTGTTAATAGCAAACCACTTGGCCTGTCGCATATAATTAGTTATAGGCTTTATTTTATTTTTCACTTCCTCATAACGCACTAGAGCCATATAAGCAACCGTCAAAATACGTCCCTCCGGATGCCGCTTCACTCCTGCCAGCGCAGCCAGTTGCTCCAGATAGATATCCTTCAACCCAGTATTCTCATACGAGATACGCTTGACAGCTTCCTCCATTTCTTCCTCTTTGTCCACGAAATAACCAGGAATAGCCCACCAATCTTTATAAGGATACTCATTTCGTTCAGTAAGAAGCACTTTTAATTGACCTTCATGAAAGGTTAAAATCAAACAGTCTACAGTGAAAAAAGAAAGCACAAACTTTTATTTTAAATGAAAAATCAACCAAATATCAGACAATATTGCTTAAAAATTACAGAAGAAACAAAAAAAAAGATGGTCAAAAATTTAATAGTGTAGAAAATACACACTATATTCGTATTGCCTAAAATTAGTTTGATTTGAAAAAAATAACAAACATTGGTGTATTTACTTCAGGTGGTGATGCGCCAGGGATGAACGCAGCGATCCGAGCTGTGGTAAGAACCGCAATATACGAGAACATACAAGTTACCGGAATCTACAGAGGATACCAGGGAATGATTGATGCTGATTTTGTAAATATGAACAGACGTTCTGTAAGTTCTATTATTCAACATGGTGGTACAATTTTGAAATCTGCTCGATGTTTAGAATTCAAAACCAAGGAAGGACGCCAAAAAGCATATGACAATATCAAAGCACACGGTATAGATGCATTGGTCGCTATAGGCGGCGATGGAACTTTTACAGGAGCAGACCTCTTCTCTAAAGAGTTTGAGATCCCTGTAATGTGCATCCCCGGAACCATAGACAATGACCTCTACGGTTCGGATTACACTTTGGGATACGATACCGCCAACAATACAGTCATTGAAGCGATAGACAAAATACGGGACACCGCCTCATCGCACAGTAGAGTTTTCTTTGTGGAAGTAATGGGACGAGACTCTGGTTGTATTGCGTTAAATGCTGGGGTTGGTGGAGGCGCCGAAGCCATACTAATGCCCGAAGTCGACAGTGGTGTAACAGAGCTCTTTGATGAACTTGCCTTAGCGGAAAGTCGAGAAAAGAGCTCTATGATCGTTATTATAGCCGAAGGAGATCAAAATGGTGGTGCCTATAACGTAGCTAAAATTGTGAAAGAGAAATTTGACCATCTTGATATAAAAGTTAGTATATTAGGGCATCTCCAACGTGGAGGTTCACCTAGCAGTTTTGACAGGGTACTCGCAACCCGCATGGGTTTTAAAGCTGTAAAAGAATTAATGGCTGGTAATTCAAGAGCGACAGTAGGACTTCGAGGAACAGCAATTGTAACCACTCCGCTAGAAGAAGCTCTGAGCAGGAAAGAGTTCAAACTTGATGAGGAACTGCTAGCTATTGCAAACATAATGAACAAATAGAAAACATGATTTTAATAATTTTCACTGGATCAAGATACGCAGATTGGCGAATAGCCGATAAGGGCAAAGTTTTACATGGCTTCCGAACGGCAGGAATAAACTCTTACATTCAGGATGAAAATTTCATCAACCAACTCTTAAACAAAAACACAGACTTACTTTATAATGCTGAAAAGGTAAGGAAGATTTTTTTCTTTGGAGCGGGGGCATCATCCAAAGACCGTCAGGAAAAAATTGTTCGGGTATTTTCTTCTTTTTTCAAGAATGCACGAGTAAAGGCTTCGCATGACCTAGACGCCTCGGCTATCGCTACATTTGGAGATGAAAAAGGTATAGTGGGCATCATTGGGTCGGGTTCCAACGCGGCCTATTTTACTGGTAAAAAGATCGTGGAGAATAATTACGGTCTAGGTTATATCCTAGCGGATGAAGGTTCTACCAATTGGCTCAGCAAACAAGTACTGAAAGATTTTTTGACGCAAGCTATGCCAAATGGTTTTAGAGAGAAGTTTCTAGAGAAACATAATATTGACCGAAAAGTAATCTTAGAAAAAATATACAATTCTCCCAACCCAAATATATTCCTCACTTCATTTGCAGACTTTATCCTAGAGAATAAGAATGATCCCTACATGGCTTCACTTGTTAAGAAAGGATTGGACTTGTATATCAAAACGTATCTTATTCCATTAGCAGACAACTATCCTGACTCTCCGATATGTCTGACAGGTTCGGTTGCTTATAACTATAAAGAATGGTTAATGGAGTTGGGAAATGAGTATCACCTCGGGATTCAAAGCATTGTGAAAGAACCTATTCAGAATTTAACGAAATACTACATAAATAAAAATTGAAAAAAATGAAAATTGGAATTAATGGATTTGGCCGTATCGGTCGTTTAGCATTTAGAGCAGCAGTGAATCGCAAAGATATCGAGATCGTCGGAATCAACGACTTGGTTGAGCCTGATTACATGGCATACATGCTAAAATACGACTCTACACACGGCAGATTTGATGGAACTGTAGAAGTAAAAGATGGCAATTTAGTAGTTAATGGCAAAACCATCCGGGTTACTGCCGAAAAGGATCCTGCAAACCTAAAATGGAATGAGGTAGGCGCAGAAGTCATCATTGAATCAACAGGTTTATTTTTAACGCAAGAAACAGCACAAAAACATATTGATGCAGGTGCAAAGAAAGTAATCATGTCAGCACCTGCCAAAGATGATACGCCGACTTTTGTAATGGGGGTAAACCACAAACAGCTCCAAGCTGATCAACATATCGTATCGAATGCTTCATGTACAACCAACTGTCTAGCGCCAATAGCAAAAGTACTACACGATAAATTTGGTATCGTAGAAGGACTGATGACTACTGTACACGCTGTAACAGCTACTCAAAAAACTGTTGATGGTCCATCTGTTAAGGATTGGAGAGGTGGTCGTGGCGCATACCAAAACATTATCCCATCTTCTACCGGTGCTGCAAAAGCAGTGGGCTTGGTATTACCAGCTCTCAAAGGAAAATTAACAGGGATGTCTTTCCGCGTGCCTACAGCCGACGTATCGGTGGTAGACCTTACTGTCCGTCTGGATAAAGGCGCTTCTTATGAAGAGATTAAAGCAGCAATGAAAGAGGCTTCCGAAGGTGAATTAAAAGGTATATTAGGATACACAGAAGATGATGTAGTATCTACCGACTTCCTAGGCGACGCACGGACTTCTATCTTTGATGCTAAAGCAGGCATATCATTAAGTGATAACTTTGCAAAAGTTGTATCTTGGTATGATAACGAATGGGGATACTCTAATAAAATTATTGATTTAGCACAAGAAGTAGCTAAATTTATCTAAGCTTTTAAGCATAAGAAAGAGAGGCAGACGTCTCTCTTTCTTATAATAATCCTTCATCTCGAAAGCTATAATAACCACTATCCGTAAAAATCAAATGGTCATTCACCCGTATGTCCATAATCTTAGCAGCATCACAAACCCTATTTGTCAGATCTCGATCAGCTTTACTTGGATGTAATGTACCAGAGGGATGGTTATGAGCCAAAATAATGGAACTGGAATTATTCTGTAATGCATACCGCAATATCATCTTTACATCTACTGGTGTAAAATCATTTCCACCACTGCCAATCAACTGCTCGTGTATGACTTTACAAGCCGTATTTAAATAAATCACCCAAAACTCTTCATGGGGTAAATCCTGCAAATACGACTTAAAATAATCATATACCCGCTTACTGCTATTGAGCAATGGCTTCTCTAGAGCTCCTTCTTCCTTTCTTCTTCTTCCTAACTCGAGCGCTGCAACGATAGAAATTGCTTTTGCTTCTCCGATCCCCTTATATTCGCATAGCTGATAGACGTCCTGCTTAGACAGTTGGCTTAGACTATGCTTCGAATCGCTCAAAATTCGCTTGCAAAGCTCTACTGCAGTCTCTCCCTGGGATCCTGAGCCAATTAAGATAGCTAATAATTCTGCATCGGTCAGGGCACGGCGCCCTTGTTCCAATAATTTTTCTCTCGGACAATCTGATTCCGCCCATTCACGAATAACAAGCTTGCTCATAAACTACATGTGATAAATAATTGATTTTCTTAAAGTTAATAAAAAACAATTAGTCCTCAAATTTTAACTTGCTTTGCCCATATATCACGATTTATTTTTAGCTAAAAAACCCTATCTTTGTACCTCGAAAACAAATTTATTTAGTAATGAGTAAAGCAATTATCAAGACAGAAAAAGGCGATATGACTGTACAGTTTTATACAGAAGACGCTCCTAATACCGTTGCAAATTTCGTTAAACTTGCAAAATCAGGCTTTTATGATGGGTTAGCATTTCATCGCGTAATCCCTGATTTTGTTATCCAAGGAGGATGTCCAAACTCGAAAGAAGGTGCTGCAGGAGCACCGGGCACTGGAGGTCCTGGATATAAAATTGATTGCGAATTAACGGGTGAGAATCAATTTCACGATCGCGGTGTACTATCTATGGCACATGCTGGACGTAACACAGGTGGTTCACAATTTTTCATTTGTCACAGCCGCAATAACACCGCTCATCTAGATCGCAACCACACTTGCTTTGGTAAAGTAATAGAGAATGTAGACATGGTAGATGATATACGTCAGGGTGACCGTATTTTATCAATCGAAGTAATAGAAGATTAGTTAACAACAAAGCAATAACATGAATTTAAGAGCTTTAGTATCAGTCACAGGTAAACCTGGCCTGTTTAAACTTATTGGACAAAACAAGGGGGGATTTATTTTAGAATCCTTAGATAGTGCAAAAATCAAGTCGGTTGTCAATCTAAATACAACAAAAATGGCAACTCTTGAAGACATCACTATCTACGGAGAAGAGGAAGAAATCCGACTACTGGATGTTCTTGAAAAAATCAAAGCTGAAGAAATAAATGTCCCTGACACAAAATCTAACGGTGATACGCTGAGAGAATTTTTCAGAAGCGTGGCTCCTGGACACGATGAATCACGCGTATACACTTCGGATATCAAAAAGATTATATCTTGGTATAATATTATAAAGGAATTTCCTTTATTTGAAGAGGAAGCTCCTGCTCCTATTCAATAATACAAGAAGGTCTGATGAGAATCAGGCCTTTTTTTGTAATTATGCGGCACAAAAAAATGCTTCGTATGAAAGCATTACATGTGATCTTATAGTCTGTAAGAAGATTAACCGAAGTATTTAGCGTTTTCTTGCTTTTTTAGACTCTGTTTCGATAGGTTTTTCTACAAATCCCCAATTAGTTATATAAAACATAAATGGGTTGCGCTGTAAACTGGTACTTTTCTCTTTTCTTTTTTTAATCATATTTTTCCTTTCATTTTGTTTTCTATTGTGATAGTACAATCAACAAGCAGGCCAAACACTACAATTCTTATTTAAAGAAAGACAAAATGACAAGGAGTCCATATAAGGATATAAAAAGCGGGAATACTAGATGATGTATCCCCGCTTGTATTTTGAATATGACTTTATCAAACAACAATATTGATAATCTTACCTTTGACAAAAATCAACTTTTTCAGAGGTTTTCCATCCATATAACGCAATACGTCTGCATTAGCCAACACCATATCTTCGACAGTTTTCTGATCTAGATCCAACGCTAAAGACAGGTTCATCTTCATCTTACCATTGATAGAGACGGGATATGCAAACTCAGACTCGACTAGATAGGCAGGTTCGAACACCGGATAACCTGCATAAGAAATAGAACCGGCATCATTCCCTAACAATGTCCACAGCTCTTCTGTGATATGTGGTGCATAAGACGACAACACAACAATCAGGTCTTGAAGAATCTCTCGTTTATTGCAGTTAAGATCGGTCAATTCGTTAACACAGATCATAAAAGCGGATACTGATGTATTGAAGGAAAAACGCTCTATATCATCTTCTACCTTCTTGATTATTTTATGTAATGCTTTATACTCTGCCTTTGTAGGTTTTTCATCAGAAATATTCAAGTTGCCTTCTGCGTCATGAAAAAGACGCCATACTTTCCTTAAGAACTTATAAACCCCTTCTATACCATTTGTATTCCAAGGTTTGGCTTGCTCTAATGGCCCCAAAAACATCTCGTAGAGCCTCAGGGTATCAGCACCGAACTGACCAATGATATCATCGGGATTGACAACGTTAAATTTAGATTTGGACATCTTTTCTACTTCTGTCCCACAGATGTATTTCCCATCTTCCAAGACGAACTCCGCATGTTCAAAATCTGGACGTGAAGCTTTAAACTTTTCGGTGTTCAGCACATCGTTATGCACAATATTCACATCCACATGCAACGGGATCGTATTGTACTCGTCCTTCAAGCCTAAGGATACATACGTATTCGTGCCTCTCCCCTCTTCGTCCAACACACGATACACAAAGCTCGAACGTCCTTGAATCATTCCCTGGTTGATAAGCTTCTTGAAAGGCTCCTCTTCATTATGATAGCCTAAATCCTTCAATATTTTATTCCAAAAACGGGAGTATAGCAAATGCCCTGTAGCATGCTCAGAACCTCCAATATAAAGATCAACGGACTTCCAATAATCTATCGCCTTTTTAGATGCAAAATTTTCTCTATTCTGAGGGTCCATATAACGAAACCAATACCAAGAAGATCCCGCCCAGCCAGGCATGGTACTTAATTCGTATTCGTATTCATCTTGATATTTCCAACCTTCAGCCCTTCCCAAAGGAGGTTCACCAGACTCCGTTGGCAGATACTTATCCACCTCAGGAAGCAATAACGGCAACTCTTCTTCTTTGATAAGATAAGGCAATCCATTTTTAAAAAATACCGGAACAGGCTCTCCCCAATAACGTTGACGGCCAAAAATAGCATCGCGCATACGGAAATTGACTTTTGCCTTTCCTAATCCCAGCTCGCCTAGTTTGGCTATTAATGCGTCAACGGCCTCAGCATAGCTCATACCATTAATAAATCCGGAATTAATATAACGTCCATCCTTATTGGCATCAGCAGCTTCGTCAATATTTTGACTATCTGATATCGCAACTATAGGGAGATTAAAGTGTTTAGCAAACAGATAATCTCGTTGATCTCCGGATGGAACTGCCATAACAGCTCCGGTTCCGTAACCGGCCAAAACGTAATCTGCTATCCAAATCTGTACATCTTCTCCTGTAATAGGATGTTTGGCATAGGACCCTGTAAAAGCTCCTGACACCGTCTTGGTATCGGCCATACGATCCAATTCAGACTTCTTAGAAGTTTTATGAATATAGTTCTCGACTTCTTCCCGTTGCGATTCGGTCGTCAGCGAGGCTACCAAGTCATGTTCTGGTGCCAAAACGATAAAACTGACGCCAAAAATAGTATCTACACGAGTCGTAAACACTTCTATATCCGTATCAAACTGTGGAACTGGAAACTTGACAAGTGCTCCAACAGATTTACCTATCCAATTGCGTTGCATTTCGATCAATGGCTCGGGCCAATCAATCATATCCAATCCACGGAGCAAACGATCTGCATAGGCAGTAATACGCATTGACCACTGCATCATCTTCTTCTGTTCAACAGGAAATCCCCCTCTTTCGGACAATCCGTTGATCACCTCATCATTAGCCAATACAGTTCCTAAAGCAGGACACCAATTAACTGTGCTTTCCCGAAGATAAGCCAATCTGTATTTTAAAAGTTCTTGCTGTTGTTGTTCTTCACTGAACGCTCGCCAGTCTTCGGCAGTAAACACACTGATATCTTCATCCGACTCCGCATCTATCCCTTGCGAACCTGTATTTTCGAAGCGAGTTATTAATTGCTCTATCGGGACAGCACGATCTTCTTTCTTATCATACCACGCATTAAAGGCTTGCATAAAAATCCATTGCGTCCACTTATAGTAATCGGGCTCTGATGTACGGATCTCTCGGGACCAGTCATAAGAGAATCCGATATTGTCCATCTGCTCACGGTAACGATTAATATTTGCTTCGGTCGTAATCGATGGATGTTGTCCTGTCTGTATAGCGTATTGCTCTGCAGGTAGACCAAATGAGTCGTACCCCATAGGATGCAACACGTTAAAACCTTTAGTACGTTTATATCGAGAAAAAATATCCGAGGCTATATAACCTAGTGGGTGTCCAACATGCAGACCAGCCCCTGAAGGATAAGGAAACATGTCTAAGACATAGTACTTTGGCTTTTCCGTTGACTCAGATGTTTTGAAAGTAGCATTCTTTGCCCAAAATGCTTGCCACTTCTTTTCTATTGATTTATGATTATACTCCATTTTGTACAAAAAAAGATTTTACAAGAGTTGCGAAAATAGCGATTTTAAGTCATTTTTAATACAAAACTTTTTTATTGTCAGTAATAATTTCAGATATTAGTTGCATTATTCATTGATTTCAATCAGTAGGGAAAGGACGATAAAAAATGTTAAATATGTAGAGCTTGACAAGGTTATTGCATTATATAATTCCTAAAATCATCTTAATTCTTTACTTTCGCATCAAATTAAATTAAGGTTTATGTCTGCATTAGAACAAGGATCACCTCGTAAAAAAACTAAATCTGTATATATTTCAACGGTTATTAGTATCGCTCTCGTGCTATTGATGACTGGGCTTTTAGGTTTAATATTGGTTCATGCTAAAAACCTATCTAAATACGTAAAAGAAAACATTGTCCTCAACATCATTGTCAATGACAACGTCAACGAAGGTGATGTACTATCCCTACAAAAGGATATCGAAAAAGACAATTATGTATTACGTACAGAATATGTCAGTAAAGAACTGGCAGCAAAAAACTTAAAGGAGGATTTAGGTGAAGATTTTGTAGAATATCTTGGACACAACCCCCTTTTACCCTCAATCGATATTTATTTAAAAGAACAATATGCTAACTCAGATAGTATCCAACCCTTTATACAAAAATTAGCCAAGAATAGCCGTGTAAAAGAAGTTGTTTATCAAGAGTCTCTCATCGATATGGTAAATAAAAATATCCGTATCATCTCTATCGTAGTGCTGGCTTTCGCCGTCATCTTGTTGGTGATAGCTGTCGCGTTAATCAATAACACGATCCGACTTGCTATATATTCACAACGATTCTTAATAAAAAGTATGCAGTTAATCGGTGCCACAAAGAACTTTATACGCAAACCGTATATCCTATACGGTATCGTACATGGTTTGGTAGGTTCTCTCATTGCTATCTTATTATTGATTTTCACCCTACAGTTTGCTCAGAAACAAGTCCCGGAATTAGTTTTTCTCCGTGATTGGTATGAATTTGGAGCTATATTTTTAATTGTAGTGATTTTAGGGATATTGATATCTGGATTAAGTACGTACTTCGCCGTTACTAAATATCTAAAAGCCAAATCACACAGTCTATATCGTTAGGGCTTGATACGAAGAATCTATAAGTCATCATTTAACAAAAAATTAAAAGATAATGTCACAAAAAAATCCATTGATAAACAATGAAAGGAAATCAAACTTATTTGTTTTTCAAAAAATAAATTATCAGCTTTTCATTGCTAGTATCGTTATCGTAGCTATTGGTTTTTTCTTTATGATGGGTACTGAAGATATATATAGCTTTACGAAAATCACCTTAGCTCCTTTAGTAGTCGTTTTAGGTTTTGCTGTAGGCTTTATTGCAATACTATATAAGCCCAAAAACAAAAACAACTAAAGGTTATGAGTTATTTTGAGGCTATAATATTAGCCATTCTTGAAGGTCTTACCGAATTCCTGCCGGTATCCTCTACAGGGCATATGATTATCGGATCAGCCCTAATGGGTATAGAACCCTCTCCTTTTGTCAAACTCTTCACCATCGTCATACAATTAGGAACTATTCTATCGGTACTGGTACTCTATTGGAAACGTTTCTTCAAATCGATGGATTTCTACTATAAACTGGTCGTAGCTGCAATACCCGCTTCTATACTGGGATTATTACTCAATGATTTTATTGATTCATTACTAGAAAGCCCTCTTACGGTAGCGATCATGTTGGTCGTAGGAGGAGTCATATTGTTATTTGTGGATGTATGGTTCAATAAGCCTACCGTAGAAGACTCGGATAAGATCACTTTTAAACAAGCGTTTATAATCGGCTGTTATCAATGTTTAGCACTTATACCAGGGACGTCTCGCTCCGCAAGTACAATTGTTGGTGCCATGACACAACGACTAACGAGAAAAGCTGCAGCTGAGTTCTCTTTTTTTTTAGCGATTCCTATGATGCTAGGGGCTTCCATGGTCAAACTTTTAAAGTTTTTCAAAGAAGGCCACTCATTTTCAAGCCAAGAGATAAATCTATTGATTGTTGGTAATGTGGTTGGTTTCATTGTAGCCATCATTGCGATAAAAACCTTCATAGATATCCTGACGAAATATGGTTTCAAGGCTTTTGGTTGGTACAGGATTATCGTAGGAGGAATCATTATAGCTATGCTACTCAGCGGACATAGTTTACAAATTATTTAATGGAAGTTACGCAAGATTCAAACAGGCACTTTTCGTTTGCCGAAGGTGAACTATTATTGGTAGACAAACCGGTTTCCTGGACCAGCTTTGATGTTGTAGGGAAATTAAGGAATACGATGAAACCACTGAAGTTGAAAGTTGGTCATGCAGGAACTCTTGATCCTCTAGCCACGGGGCTACTGATCGTCTGCACAGGCAAGTTGACTAAGAAAATAGACTTGTTTCAAGCAGAAGACAAAGAATACACGGGCACCATTACACTTGGAGCAACGACACCATCTTACGACCTAGAAACAGAAATCGACAATACATTTGACCTCTCTGGAATTACAGAAGAGGCCATAAAAAGTACCGCAAAATCTTTCTTAGGAGAAATCAACCAGTTTCCCCCTGCGCATTCCGCATTAAAGATAAATGGAGAGCGGGTTTACGAAAAAGCGCGGCGAGGGGAAGAGGTGGAATTAAAGGCAAGAAAAGTTTTTATACATGCCTTTGATATTGAAAAAATAGATTTTCCCATTGTACATTTTCGAATAAAGTGTTCAAAAGGGACTTACATTCGTTCCATAGCTCATGATTTCGGAAAATTATTAAATAACGGTGCTCATCTCTCGTCATTGCGACGTACGATGAGCGGAGAATTCCATGTTGATAAAGCTTGGAACCTAGAAGAATTAATACAAGCCATTCGTACTCAAAAAGACAGAATGGAAAACAAAAGTTGATTGTAATTTCTAATGAAAATATATAGAAACCTAGACGAGTTTGCTCCGCTAGAAAATGCCATAGTCACTATAGGTACATTTGATGGGGTACACATAGGTCACCAAAAAATATTAAAAAAATTGGTTAACTGTGCCAAGGAACTTGGTGGAGAATCTGTCCTCTTAACATTTTTTCCCCACCCTCGTCTCATTATCAACCCTGATGATGAGGGACTTCGGCTGATCAACGATATTGAAGAAAAAACGCATCAGTTAGCTCTTGCGGGAATCGATCATCTTATCATCACCCCCTTTACGAGAGATTTTTCAAACCAAAGTGCAGAGGAATATATCAGAAATGTTTTGGTCAACAAGTTGGGGACAAAATCAATTATATTGGGATATGACCATCATTTTGGTAAAGATCGAAAAGGTTCTATTAAGGATCTCATTCATTTCTCTACTATATTTGATTTTCAAGTCCAAGAAATCCCCAAACAAGACATTGACGATGTCGCTGTTTCGTCAACTCGCGTAAGAGAATCGCTCATAAAAGGTGATATTCTTACAGCAAACAAATACTTAGGCTATCCGTTTGAATTGACAGGAACTGTTATCCGAGGAGATCAAATTGGTAGACAGATCGGCTTCCCTACAGCCAATATTCATGTCCACGAAACCCATAAGCTGATTCCGGCTTATGGAATATATGCTGTCGAGGTGGAAGTATACCCTAGTGTACCTTCTATTGAATCAGGAATCTATCATGCTCTTAAGCCGGAAAACACAGCGCAGGGGATGTGCTATATTGGCACCCGACCGACCGTAGATGGAATGAATCGAAAAATAGAGGTCAACCTATTAGATTTCAAAGAAGATCTATATACAAAGACGATACGGGTAAAATTCATGCAATTTATGCGTCACGACGAGCGTTTTGATTCCTTAGAGGAAATGCAACAGCAAATAAAAGTGGATGAAGAAGGTATTAGGGCTTATTTCAAAAAATAAGCCCTAATACCCTATATAAGCTCAAATAAATCACTTACCCCTAATAATTTCCTTGACGTGAACCCTTCAGCATAAGCCACCTGTATATTACGCCCAAATTCCTTAGCTCTCCCTTTCGTATAAGCCATAAAGTCAGGATTAGATATATAGGTCTGTGGTCCATCATCGGTATTCGATGCATTGAATTGCGTTTTATAAGCTAATATTGACTTTTCTTTTAAATCCCAATACGAACTGATATCCAAAATAACATCGGGTTGAATATACTTATCCTGAATCAATTGAAGCTGTAATCTTGGTCTGAAAGCCTCTTGGGCTATATTATTATCCTCCGTTTCAATACGCCTAAGCCCTGACAAGAATAGAGCATCATTAACAAGTTTGCTTGCTCTCCCATGATCGGGATGCCTATCATCTAATGCATTCGTAATGACGATTTCTGGTCTATACTTACGAATAGCCCGTATTATAACCTTTTGGCTTACCTCTTCGTTTGTAAAGAAACCGTCTCTAAGCCCCAAGTTTTCTCGCAGCGTCACACCAAGAATTCGAGCTGCTTCCTCAGCTTCTTGTGCTCTAGTATCCGCTGTACCTCGAGTCCCCAACTCTCCTCTTGTCAAATCTATAACACCAACCTTCTTTCCTTCGGCAACGTACTTAGCAATAGTACCTCCCGCTCCCAATTCTGCATCATCAGGATGCACTGTCATAACCAACAAATCTAATTTCATCCGTTTTCGTTTTATATTTTCTAGAGAACTTCCGCCAAAATCAACATACTGAAATCACTCTATCACATCCAGATCTACTCCTAAGTCTCAAACTTAGGCAAATTATATTTTTTATCTAATATAGGAATCAAACAGAAACCAAGCTGGACATTTTTTATGACAAACTGATGAAAAAAATCATTCCTCAGCTAAGAGCTGTCTAATTCTTGTCTGAATACGATTAGACATAGGACTCGTAAATGTATAATAAAAATCAACCACCTTTCCCTTTCGGTCGACTAAGTATTTATGAAAATTCCACTGTGGCGTACTGTCCAAGACCCCATTCAACTCTTTGTTCGACAAAAAGTTATACAATGGATGAACATAGTCTCCTTTGACATGAATTCTTTTAAAAACGGGGAATGTGATTTGTTCTCTTATTTTACAATAGGTCTCAAGATTGAGACCTGTACGAGGCTCCTGGTTTCTAAAATCATTGGAAGGGAAGGCCAAAATCTCCAATCCTTGGTCTTTGAATTGCTGGTATAACCTTTCTAATGTCTTAAATTGTTTCCGAAAAAAACAACCACTCGCCGTATTGACTATAAGAACAACCTTACCTTCGAAGTCCTCCAAAGATCGTTCCTTTCCAGAAAATTCAAGGGCTTTAAAGCTGTAAATATTGTTCTCCATAAGTACTATTATTATTGATAAGGTTTATTAATAGGTCTTACCCGTTCATACTCACGGATAATATTTTCAATTTCAAAATCTTCAGCTGGATCATAGGTGCTTTTCAAATTATGTCCAAAAACACGAGCGACCCCCTGATAAACAAAAGCTGTAATACCACCTTTCATATCTTTGACTAAATCGTAACTCGTATTACCTGTTTGTCTCTCTATCAACTTGATAAGTATCTTGCCTTGTGAAACCGATAGGTTCTTTACTTCATTGTTAATCTTTTCTTTTATCTCTTGTTCACAAGCTCTTATCAAGGCATTTTCTTCTTTTTTACTGCTGACCAGTGCTAAATCTCGATCCAACTGTTCATATCTCCGTTGAGCATAAATAGCATAAGGCAGCACCCGCAACACGTTTCTTTTTAACTTAAAATATTGGTTCTTCTCGGCTTCACTTTTCCATTCTCGTATCGCCCGAACGACGACTTCCTCAATTGGAAACCAGGGAACAACTTCACCAGACTCCAATTTTGTTGTCAGGTAATATCCTACCACTTCAGGTCTGCCTTCCCCATAATGTGGCATAGTCAAAAGCGGCATCTGTTCTTGGCCCGTAGCTAATTTGCCCAAGGCCAACAGAATAATTAAAACCCTTGTAAATCTCCAGCTACACATTGCTTTTTTGACTATTGATTCGTTAAAAAATCTTTATTTTTTCGTATATTTATATCAGGCAGGCATCAAAACAATTAAGTTTTTTGCCCCTAACTATAAAATTACAATTTTTGATTGAAATTACGAAATTAATTAAAAGGTTCTTATGGCAGATTATGTGATTGATATTGAGGCGGAAAACAAAGAAATAAGAAAACGATATAGGGCTTTATTACGTGCGTGCAAACCTACTTTGCAGAAAGGTGATAAGCAAGAAATCCGAAAAGCCTTTGATCTTGCTTTGGAAAGCCACAAGGATATGCGTAGAAAGTCTGGAGAGCCTTATATCTATCACCCTATCGCTGTGGCGCAAATCGCTGCAGAAGAAATCGGCCTAGGTACAACCTCTATCGTCTGCTCTTTATTACATGATGTAGTAGAGGATACCAGCTTAACATTAGAAGATATTGAGGCACAATTTGGTAAAAAAGTTGCTAAGATAATTGATGGTCTGACTAAAATATCAGGTGTATTTGACCCCAACAGCTCTATGCAGGCAGAGAATTTCCGCAAGATGCTGTTGACACTTGCTGATGACGTTCGTGTAATTCTCATCAAATTGGCAGATCGACTTCATAACATGCGAACGATGGAATTTATGGCTAGACATAAACAGCTCAAAATTGCTTCGGAAACAAGCTACCTTTACGCCCCCTTGGCACATCGGTTAGGTCTTTACGCTATCAAATCTGAACTTGAAGACCTGTCAATGAAATATACCGATCCCGACACCTATAAGTTCATTGCAAAAAAACTCAATGAGAAAAAAGCAGAACGAGAAAGGTTTATTTCAAACTTCATCGCTCCTATAAATGAAATACTAATAGAACAAGGGATTAAAGCTGAAATTTACGGCCGTCCAAAATCCATCCATTCTATATGGAATAAAATGCGTAAGAAATCAATTCCCTTTGAAGAGGTCTATGATTTATTTGCTATCCGTGTCATTATCGACTCTGAATATGAAAAAGAGAAAACCGAGTGTTGGAAAGTATACTCTATCATTACCGATTTATACCGACCTAACCCAGACCGTCTAAGAGATTGGGTATCCACACCGAAGGGAAATGGCTATGAGTCTTTGCACACTACTGTCATGGGACCGAAAGGACAGTGGGTAGAAGTACAAATACGTACCAAACGGATGAATGAAATTGCAGAAAAGGGATTTGCTGCCCATTGGAAATACAAAGAATCTAATTCGGACAATGGGCTTGATCAATGGATTCAAAAGGTGAGAGACATATTGGGTAGTCCTGAACAAAATGCCCTCGATTTTCTCGATGATTTCAAAATGAATTTATTCTCTGACGAGATATTCATTTTTACGCCTAAAGGCACCTTAATACAGTTGCCTAATGGAGCAACAGCATTAGATTTTGCTTTCGAAATACACTCTGATATTGGTGCTACTTGTATCGGAGCCAAAGTAAACCACAAATTGGTTCCCTTGAGCCATCATCTACAAAATGGTGATCAGGTCGAGATTATAACATCAAACAAGCAAACCCCCAAAGAGGATTGGTTAAATTTTGTCGTTACGGCCAAGGCCAAGTCTAAAATCCGATCTTCACTGAAAGAAGAAAAAAGGAAAATTGCCGAAGAGGGTAAAGAGATATTGGAACGAAAACTCAAATCCCTGAAAATCACATACAATACGGATAACATCAATAAAATAGCGAACTATTTTAAATTCCCAAGTTCACAGGAATTATTTTTCAACGTTGCCAAGGGATCCATTGATATAAAGAGTCTTCGGGAATATGCCGCAAGCGAAAAAATACATGAGCACAACAACAACCAATTCTCTTCTCATATCTCCGGACTTGTTGAGAAAATCAACAAAAAGGAAAATGAGACAATCCTAATCGGTGATGATTTACAAAAGGTAGATTATACCTTAGCTCCCTGCTGTAACCCCATACCTGGTGATGATATTTTTGGCTTTCTCACAGTCAACGATGGAATCAAAATACACCGTACCTCCTGTCCTAATGCGTCAAAGCTTATGGCTAACTATGGCTACCGGATACTGAAGGCACAATGGTCATCTTCACAGATTGAAACCTCTTTCCTTACAGGTATACGGATTATTGGAATTGATGATGTCGGCCTTGTAAATAAATTGACTACAGTTATATCACAGGAATTCAAGGTAAACATTCGCTCTTTGTCGATTTCCAGTAACCAAGGCATTTTTGAGGGAGATATTATGGTCCACATCAACAATCTTGATCATTTGGACGACCTCATAAATCGTCTGAAACTGGTAAGCGGTATAACAAGTGTAACAAGGTATGAATCTGAAAATTAATCATTTGATTATCAGAATTTTCAAACATGCTAGAAATAGCGTATAAATTGGTAAATTTGCTTAAGTCTTAATCCTTATATTAGAACATGAATCAAGCTGAGAACTACAGTACAGTAAAAAAAATATTTGAAGCTTACTTAGAGAATAAAAGTCTGAGGAAGACTCCTGAGCGTTACGCTATTTTAGAGGAGATTTATTCTCGTACTGATCATTTTGATGTGGAATCACTTTATATCCACATGAAGAACAAGAAATATCGTGTGAGCAGAGCCACAGTGTACAATACTTTAGAACTTTTGGTATCTTGCGACTTAGTGACCAAGCACCAATTTGGCCGCAATATGGCACAATTTGAAAAATCCTATGGTTATAAACAACACGACCATGTAATCTGTATCGAGTGTAATAAAGTTGTTGAGTTTTGTGACCCTCGCATCCACCAAATACAGAGTATGATAGGAGAACTTCTTAAATTTGACATCAAACACCATTCCTTAAATCTATATGGGATATGCCAGGATTGTCAAGAATCCAAAGGCAAAGAAGAGAAAAAAGGAAAGGCGAAAGTAATTTCAAATTAATTCTCCAACCTTTATTTTAAATAGTATTTTTGTTCGGAAAATTGACAATCAGTTTTCCGAACTTAGTTTTTACAGCACCTGTTTATCATTTAGTAATTTCAATTGATAAACTTTCCTTGGTATTGGGAATTAGTTTTAAGACTATTCACTATGGTTTTTAGGTCTGCTAGACAGAGTGCTCATTTTAGTTTTTTTAAAATTCAATTTTAATCTCAAAATAATACGTTATGCAAGTTGATGTGCTATTGGGCTTACAGTGGGGCGATGAGGGTAAAGGTAAGATCGTGGATGTACTATGTCCACAATATGATTTAATCGCTCGTTTCCAAGGTGGCCCTAATGCCGGACACACGTTAGAGTTTGACAACAAAAAATTTGTTTTAAACACTATCCCTTCAGGTATTTTTAACCCTAAGACT
Source organism: Sphingobacterium paucimobilis HER1398 (assembly GCF_000416985.1). Lineage (GTDB taxonomy): Bacteria > Bacteroidota > Bacteroidia > Sphingobacteriales > Sphingobacteriaceae > Sphingobacterium > Sphingobacterium paucimobilis. The sequence continues at coordinate 389,024 of NZ_ATDL01000014.1, read as the reverse complement.
TTAAATTTAATTGGAAATGGTGTGGTCATCGATCCAATTATTTTAAAAAGAGAGCTCGACAACTTAAAGTCAGCTGGTTTTGATCCTGTAGGAACAGGGAAATTAGTTTTGGCTCGCAAAGCACATTTAATTCTTCCTACACATCAGTTATTGGATGCAGCTTCTGAGTCCAAAATGGGTGCAGGAAAAATCGGTTCTACATTAAAAGGAATCGGCCCTACCTATATGGATAAGACCGGCAGAAATGGTCTACGTGTTGGCGACACTACGCTTCCTGACTTTATGGAGCGGTATGAAAGATTGAAAGAAAAACATTTAAACATCTTGGCTCATTACGGCGAAGTTCCTGATTTTAAAGAGCGGGAAGATGCTTTTCTAGCAGCAATAGAATTCTTGAAAACAATCCCTCACGTAGATTCAGAGCACCTGGTTAACCAATATCTAAAAGAGGGAAAAAAGGTGTTGGCAGAAGGCGCGCAAGGCACATTATTAGATATTGACTTTGGTTCTTATCCATTCGTTACATCTTCTAATACCACGACAGCTGGGGCTTGTACAGGTCTAGGGATAGCACCAAACCGAATTGGAGAAGTATTAGGTATTTTCAAAGCGTATTGTACCCGTGTAGGTGGAGGTCCTTTCCCTACCGAACTAGACGATGAAGTAGGTGAACAATTACGTCAACTTGGACATGAATTTGGAGCTACTACTGGTCGTGCAAGACGTACAGGATGGATTGATATTCCTGCATTGAAATATGCAATTATGCTGAACGGTGTTACTGAGCTTGTCATGATGAAAGCAGATGTACTTGACACTTTTGAGAAAATCTACGCTTGTACGCATTACAGATACAATGGAGAGGTGATCGACTACATGCCTTATGATATCAACTCAATCAAACCGGAGCCAATTCTCGAAGAAATAGAAGGCTGGAACCAAGACTTGACAGGTATTCGTTCTAAAGAAGAAATTCCAGCAGCTTTGGCTAACTACATTGCTTATTTAGAAAAAGCACTCGAAGTGCCTATAAAATATCTTTCTGTTGGTCCAGATCGTACGCAAACTATTGTCTTGAAATAAAACATGGCAAAAGCCATTTTCGAAGTTGACAGGCTATCTTTTGATGCTAGAGCTTTCCAATGGGCCCAGCAATTCGGACAATTGTGTTATCTTCAATCTAATGGTTACGTCGATGAATACAGTTCAATTGACTGTATTTTAGCCGTAGATGCCCAAGAAGAGTTTTATGCAACAAGTCATAAAACCTTTGAACATATTGAAAATTTTAGAGCCAAATATTCGCAACAGTGGGTATTTGGCTTTTTTGGTTACGACCTAAAAAACGAACTTGAAGGGTTGCACACCTCCTTCCCTAACCCCTTAAAATTTCCTGACGCATACTTCTTTGTACCAAAAACCATTATCAAGTTTTTCAAAAGCAGTATAGAAATTGACGGAGACAACCCCCATCATATTTTTGAGTGTATACAAGCACAAAGTTTAACAGAAAAAAATCAAGAATTAGAAAAAACACCTATTAACATCCGTCAAAGGATGTCAAAAGAAGCTTACTTTGGCACCTTCTCTAAAATGATGTACCACATAAAACGAGGAGATATATACGAAGTAAATCTTTGTCAGGAGTTTTATGCTGAACATGCCAAAATAGATCCAGCATCCACTTATAGACAGCTTAATAGAATATCTCCTACCCCATTTTCCACATTCTTCAAACTAGGCGACAAGTTTATCTTATCTGCCTCACCCGAGCGTTTTTTGGCAAAAAGAGGAAAAAAGCTGATCTCTCAGCCTATCAAAGGAACAGCTCCACGTGGAAAAGATAAAGTGGATGACGACCGTATCAAACATCAATTACGAAATGATCCAAAGGAAATAGCAGAAAACGTAATGATTGTGGATTTGGTCCGCAATGATATGACACAAGCTTCAGAACCTGGTACTGTTACAGCATCAAAAAAATTAGAAGTACATACCTTTAAACAGGTCCACCAACTGATTTCTACTATTACTGGAATAAAAAAAACTAATCTCTCGGATATTAGCGTCATCAAAAATCTATTTCCTCCAGGGTCAATGACAGGCGCACCAAAAATCAGTGCTATGCAACTGTGTGATAAGTATGAAACCTCTAAAAGGGGGGTGTACTCCGGTGCAATAGGTTATTTTTGTCCCGATGGTGACTTTGATTTTAATGTGGTGATCCGAACGATTCTGTACAATCAAACCGAACAATACCTCTCTTTTCATACGGGAGGCGCGCTGACCTATAATGCCATTGTCGAAGACGAATACAACGAATGTCTCTTGAAGGCAAGCGCTATTAACACTGCGCTTAAGAAATTATCTTAGCTCCATTGAAGCATTTCCCATAGGCTTGAATTCCTTCTTGGAAGAATCTTTCATAAACCTTACATTTACGTTAAAATCAATAATTATATGGCGCTAAATTACGTATGGGTTTCTTTTTTTCTAATCACTTTTATTGTAGCCCTCATAAAACTCATCGGTGGAGATACCGAAGTATTCCAGAACATTGTAAAATCTTTATTCGATAGTGCTGCTGGAGGTGCCACCATCTCATTGGGTTTGATAGGGATGATGACCTTCGCGCTAGGAATTATGAAAATCGGAGAGAAAGGTGGAATGATAGCGGTATTTGCTCGAATTGTCGGCCCTTTCTTTAATAAGCTATTCCCGGAAATACCCAAGAACCATCCCGCACTAGGTTCTATTCTAATGAATTTTTCTGCTAATGCACTAGGACTAGATAATGCTGCTACTCCACTAGGCCTGAAAGCAATGAAGGAGTTGCAGGAGCTAAATCCGAGCAAGGATACAGCTTCAAATGCACAAATCATGTTTATCGTTCTGAACGCATCGAGTCTGACTTTACTTCCTATCTCTATTATGGCATACAGGCAGGAAGCAGGAGCAGCACAACCTTCTGACGTATTTCTACCTATACTTATCGCTACCTTCTTTTCCACACTTGCAGCTTTGATTTTAGTATCTATCTATCAAAAGATAAACCTGTTCAATAAAACCATATTATTCTATCTTGGAAGTTTATCTATTGCTATTGGAGGACTTTTGTACTATTTTTCCACTCTACAGCAAGAGCAAATCGAAGTTATTTCCTCGGTTGTAGGCAATCTTACGCTGTTCTCCCTATTCGTTTCTTTTATCGCACTCGCCTTTTATAAGAAGATCAACGTTTACGATGCCTTTATCGAAGGCGCCAAAGAAGGTTTTGGAGTGGCCGTTAATATTATTCCATACCTCGTAGCCATTTTGGTAGCTATTGCTGTATTTAGAGCATCAGGCACCATGGACTATCTTGTCGATGGCATTTCCTATATAATCGCCAAATTAGGATTTGACACTTCATTCGTTGAAGCCTTGCCTGTTGCCTTTATGAAGCCACTGAGTGGGTCTGGCGCCAGAGGTCTGATGGTGGACTTAATGGCAGCAAAAGGAGCAGATGACTTTGCTTCTCGCGTAGCTTGCGTCATCCAAGGATCTACAGAAACTACATTTTACGTTTTAGCTGTTTATTTTGGATCTGTTGCTATTAAGAATACGAGACATGCGCTGCCTTGTGCTTTAATAGCAGAGCTCGTGGGGGTAGTAGCCGCTATCGTAGTTGCCTACGTTTTCTTCGGATCATAAAAAACAGTAAAGGTAACAAACTCAAGTTTTTTTGCATATGAAAACAATAGCATTAATCGCCCATGACGGGAAGAAAGCGGAAATGGTCGCTTTCGTTAAAGATCATATTGAAAATCTCAGAAAAGCAGATTTGATCGCTACGGGGACTACAGGTACCTATGTCAAACAAACCGGGCTGGAGGTAGAGTTAAAACTCAGCGGTCCTAAAGGCGGAGATGCTCAAATAGCTGCTCTCGCTGCCGAAGGCAAAATAGATGGAATTATCTTTTTCCGTGACCCTTTAGGAAAACACCCACACGAACCGGACATTCAGATGCTCATGCGTATCTGTGATCTATACAATGTGCCATTAGCAACAAATCCAGGTACGGGAGCTCTTATTATTGAAGGATTACTAGATGACGATACAAAATAATGGATGAAATAAAAATAACTATAGGCAAAGAGAAATATAGAACTGAAGTACATATCAATCAACATAACCTTATTGCGGATGAACCTGTAGAAGTTGGTGGCACAGATCTAGGACCAAAGCCCACTTCGATTCTCTTATCCGCTTTGGGAACCTGCAAAGCAATGACCATGCGCATGTACGCTGATCAAAAGCAATGGCCATTAGATGCTGTGGAGATAATACTGTCTTCCGAAGTAGTAAAGAGCACACAACAACAGACGACTTATATTCGATGTACCGTGAAACTGTTTGGTGATCTGGATGAAGTACAGAAGGAAAGAATTTTTAAAGTGGGGGACAAGTGTCCAGTTCAAAAAATATTAAGTAACCCTGTGATTATCGAAAGCAATATGCTACAATAAATTTACAGTTAATCTGAGTTAGGGATATTATATTTGCGCCAATAAACAATCCAGCAATGTCGGCATTACAAGAGGAACTTATATTAAGCAGCCCCTACCAAGAATTTGAAAGGGAAGAGTGGAAAGATTTAAATGGACAGTTTAATCTAAATCTAGAGTCCACTGACATCCATTCGCTACACGCACTCAATGAACCTCTCAATATGAAGGAAATTGAGGAAATATACTTTCCTTTAGCTCACCTTATCGAACTTCATATTAAAAACCACGATACAATTCGAGATGACAGCAATTCTTTTTTTCAAAGAAACCAGCAAAAACTGCCCTTTATTGTCGGTATCGCGGGATCAGTAGCTGTTGGCAAAAGTACAACAGCACGTGTATTGACGAAAGTATTGTCTTTATTACCGCATAAACCTAAAGTTGAACTCGTAACGACGGATGGTTTTTTGTTTTCCAACAAGGTTCTCTTGGAAAAAAACATAATGAATAGAAAAGGATTCCCAGAGAGTTATGATACCAAAAAACTGCTTCATTTTCTATCCGCCATCAAATCAGGGATTCCTCAAATATCTGTTCCCATGTATTCACATTTAGAATATGATATATTGGAAGATGAAGAGCAAAAAATCATTGAACCTGACATCCTAATCCTGGAAGGCATTAATGTATTACAAGTCACTTCTCAAAAAGGACAAAATAATAAAGTATTCGTTTCTGATTTTTTTGACTTCTCCATCTATGTGGACGCCTTAGAAAAAGACATTATATCCTGGTATGTCAACCGTTTTGAGTCTTTGAGAGCGACTGCCTTTCAAAATCCCACATCTTACTTTCATAAATATGCAGACATGAGCCTATTGGAAAGTAGAGAAATGGCGACGCAGATATGGAATGAAATAAACAAACCGAATCTACACGATAATATCCTACCTACAAAATATAGAGCAGATCTCATCTTACAAAAAGGTTCTGATCATTTTGTAGAAAGCATAAAAGTTAGGAAGATTTAGCTTGCCGATGTTTGAAAGCTAAAATATACTTCAGAATTTCATTCTCTATGTTTTTGTGTAGCTTATTACTGCTACTAACAGCATATAATTCAATTTTGTAGCGGACAAAGTCTTTTCCTATCTCTATAACTTCTAAATCAAGTTCATTATTAGGTGCTAAATTGGGATGGTTAAGTAAAGTTTCGCGTATATAAGCTTCTAGATTATCGACTGAAACGTCAATGGACAGCGGCAATTCAAACTTAACAGCAAATAGATTCGAACGGTGTGCAGAAAGATTAACCATCGGATTGGTAAACACCAAGTTATTGGGTATCATAACAATATCATCTTCGTCGTTCTGCAATTCAATATTAGCAAAAGTAATATCAACAATCCTTCCTTTTTGATCCCCTACTTTAATCCTATCGCCTACAGAAAGTTGTTCAGAAAACATAATGAATAGACCACTGAGCATATTGGTAATATAATCTCGGAAAAGAACCGCTATCGCCATAGCGACGATCGTAAGACTAGTTAAGAATTCAATAGGCTTAATCCCGAAGGCAATCATCAGTCCAATAATCACGAACACCGCATTCAACATGGCTGTAACTCGATTTATACCAAGGACAAAATTACCTCTAACGGCTTTTTTCGCGTGACGGACATTGTAGAAAGAGATAATAGTAAAACGTATTATAGAGACGATTATACTAGGGACCAGAAAGAAATAAAATCCGCGTACACCTTGATACCACCAAGTAATCTCATCTTTGGCTGTCGTATTTAAGAAAAAGGCGATAGTCATTCCCAAAAGAATGATTTTAATAATGAATGTAAACGGAACCTTATTGTTATTACTATTTTTCACCATTTATATTAATTGTCTAATAAGGTCTAATCTACTAATTTTTGAACAATTGAGTACACTTTTTTAAACACAAAACTGTTTTAAAATCCCCGAAAAATACAGTAACTTAGCCCTCCTAAAACGAAAGTTTTTTTATATGGAAACAACATTTGATTTTGAAAAGCCGATTGCAGATTTGCAAACTCAAATAGAGAAAGTTCATCAAGTAGCGGAGAAAACGAAGGTGGATATGAGTGCTACCATCCGTGAGCTTGAAGAAAAGCTCGCAGAAACTACCGTCGAAGTATATAAAAATATGACCGGCTGGCAGAAAGTGCAGATGTCAAGACACCCAGACAGACCTCAAACATTTGACTATGTCGACCTGATCTGTGACGAATTTGTAGAGTTACATGGTGACCGTACGGTCAAAGATGACAAGGCAATCATTGGTGGATTCGCTTCTATAGGAGGACAGTCCGTCATGGTAATCGGACACCAAAAAGGTAAAAACACGAAAGAAAGACAGTACCGTAATTTCGGAATGGCCAATCCTGAAGGCTACAGGAAAGCACTTCGATTGATGAAAATGGCGGAAAAGTTCAATAAACCAGTCGTCACACTAATCGATACAATGGGAGCATATCCTGGCCTAGAAGCAGAAGAACGTGGACAGGGAGAGGCGATCGCTCGTAACCTTTTAGAGATGTCTGTTCTTAAAGTTCCTGTAATCTGTATCGTTATTGGTGAGGGCGCCTCTGGCGGTGCCTTAGGAATTGGCATTGGAGACCGTGTCTATATGATGGAAAATACTTGGTATTCGGTTATTTCACCAGAATCCTGTTCTTCCATTTTATGGAGAAGCTGGGATCATAAAGAGCGTGCTGCTGAAGCGCTAAAATTAACCGGCAACGATATGTTGGCCAATGGCTTGATTGATGGTATTATCCCAGAACCACTTGGAGGAGCACATCAAAATCCAGAAGAAGCTGCAAACAATCTAAAAAAACAGATTTTAAGCGATTTAGTTATTTTACAAGCTAAAGATTCAGATACACTTGTCAGCGAACGCATCGACAAGTTCAGTAAAATGGGCGTTGTCCATGAATAAGAAAAAAGAGTCTCCAATGGAGACTCTTTTTTCTTATAACACATTTATTATTCCCACGTAGGCTGACCAGATTTCATTTTATCTAAAGTAATCTGATAGTTTTCTTTCTCACCTTCCGAAGCTAACATTAATGCTTTTTCTTGCCATTTTATAGCGTTTGATTTATTGCCGGATTTATACAAAAGATTAGCATAAGTATCGATAAACATAGCCTGTTCACCACTTTCCAACGACTTTTTGCTCCAATCTAAAGCAGACTTAATACAAGCGGCATCATCACAATTTTCGAAAATCGTCCAAGCAAATGAATTCAACATGTCAGGCGCTACTCCTCTTGCATTCATACTTAAAAAATCATTAACAGCATCTTTAAAAGCTGGCCAATTCTTCTCTCGGGCATAATACTGAACCTTAGACATCGCTATAGAGCTCTTCATATTTACATAGGGATGATCTTTTTCAATTTCCTTCTGTATCGCTACGAAATCTACAGGGCTAGATGCTCCATTTGCCATTTTAGGTCGTATCAATTCATTAGCTAACACTCCTGCTAAGATATCATTACTACTTTGAGTTTTGTTATTTTCGATTAATAACTCATCGACTCGTTGCATATTATTTTTTATTATATCATAACAAGTACCTTCACTTGAAGTCGCTCCCTGTAATAGCAGGTCGATATTGTCAGCCGTTAAAAAATCATCTACTCCTATTGATGAAACAAAAGCCTCAATTGCTTTGCTAACCATCCCCTGATCATATGCTGATTGAGCAGCTGTTGCTAAGCGCTTCGCTACTTCAGGATCTTTCGGATTTGCCTCAAACTTCTTGATCAATGTAACATACTGAGTTTCCGGATGAAGTCCCTCATTTGCTCTTGAAATAAAAGCGTCAGCCTCTCCTCCCCCAACCATACGATGTACAAGCTCTCCCTCTGGAGAAAACACCAAAAATGTCGGATAAGCTCTGACATTATAATCTTTGCCAAAACGAGCTGCCTCCTCATACCAAGACTTGACCTCTTCAGAATCCTTTTTAGTCTGATCCATCTGAAGTTTCAGATTAATAAAGTTAGAATTGAAAAACGCACCTACTTTTTCTTGAGGAAAAACATTTTCTGCCATCCAAATACAAGGTCCGCACCAGGTTGTAAAACAGTCGACGAAGATATGCTTATTCTCCGCTTTAGCCTTAGCTTTTATCTGTTCCCAATTACTGTTGTGTTCGAAATGAATTCCTTTTTGCTGGCCTATACCTAAGAAAGGAATAATAAAAAGAAGTGTTAGTAAATTTCTCATAATATTTTAATTAGCTATTCAGTGAAGATATAAACACAATTTAAATCATTTCCTCTTATAAACATAATGATGCATAGTAACTTAACAAAAAATAACATTATTATTGTAGCCCTATTTGAATGCCACAAAGCTCGCAAAACACAGGTTCTTATGTAAAATATCGACTTTTGTAAAGCCGACTTCTTTAAGCAAATCTAGTTGATACATAAGCGGTCTCGGGCTATCCTCTTTCTCGATATAGTCAAATACATGATCTCTATAACCCTCATCTTTTAGAGACTTTAAGTAGTCGCCATATTTATCCTGATAAATCAATCGTTGCAAAGCAGCGTCAGCTTGCTCTACTAGATCAAAAATCCAAATACTCCCTCCTTTTCTTAGTAGACCATAGAGCCGAGCAAAGGCTTCTTTCCAGTCATCCTCCTCACGAAGATGATGTAATACCGCGGTAGCGATAATAACGTCAAATTTTCCAGGCTCTAAATCAACTGTTCTGAAATCTCCCTGTAAACAGTGTATTGTTCCCCCTTTATTGACAGCAGTTATACGCTCTTTAGCCTTTTCCAACATAGGCTTGCTCAAATCCACCAATGTAATATCCAGTGGAGACACATGCATTAACAACTGTATGTCATAATTTCCTGCACCGCAACCTATATCGAGTACATTTCTCAGGTCGGGATAGGTAGTCGATATTCCCTCCGCAAACAAATTCATGTTAAATAGTGCATCGAGTGTCGTCTGTTGTCCTGTTTCTAATTTTGAAAACCGTTCAACATCCTGGTCGAAACGCTTTTCAATTTCTTTCAAAGTGGATTTATTTTTCATACAAACCAAAACTACATAACCTATTAATACCTTAAAAATACTATTTTTATCACCAATTAATACCTATTTAGCATCATGGAAATTAGACATCTCCGTTATTTCAGAATGCTGGCCCAAGAATTGCACTTTGGCAGGGCTGCTAAGAGACTATTTATTTCTCAACCACCACTCAGTCGACAAATCAGGGAATTAGAAGAAGAACTAGAGGTACAACTGTTTATAAGAAATAACAAACGCGTAATATTGACAGATGCTGGTAAATATTACCTAGCAGAATGTGAACAGTTATTAAATAATTTGGAGAAAGCAAAACAACACTCTAGACAGATTCACCTTTCCGAAAGCGGTGTTTTTAACATTGGATACATAAGTTCTATCTCTAAAAAGAAACTATCCGAATTACTAAAGCAAATAAAAAAAAACTATCCCCTATTACAAATTCACCTATTTGAGACTTCTTCGCATAAACAGTTGGACGCCCTAGAGCAGGGAAAACTGGACATTGGTATTGTCCGTGCTCCGATCATGCGTCCCTTGTTAACGCAAGTTAATTTATACGAAGATGGATTTGTATTAGCAGTATGCAAGGATACAGTTCTTGTAGACAATATCAAAGATATAGATTTATCTTCAGCCTCGTTTATTTCATACAATAGTGAATATGCACCGGTATACCATCAGAAGTTTTTAGAGATATGTGCCAGACTCCATTTTACACCAACTATCATCCATGAATGCAACACCATACCATCCATATTAGAACTCGTTGCTTATGGTGTGGGAATCGCAATCGTTCCAAAGATGGCCATACAAGACTGCACCACGTCAAATATACATTTTTTAGAAATCGGAATCGCTTCGGACATCACAACACGGATCGTAATGACTTTTCTTATAAACAATCCTAGCAATGTACTACTTCCAATTTCAGATCTAGCATACGATACCTTTAAATAGAAAAGTCCGCATTGAACAATGCGGACCTCTCCTAATTACCTTTTATGTTCTTACCACTTGAGAATATCATTCCCAAATGTGAAGAGCATCAAAGCTATCAGAATAAAAAAACCGACCATCTGTGCCGTCTCCAAAAACTTATCACTTAACGGTTTTCCTTGAACCATCTCTACCAACAAGAAAATAACATGACCGCCGTCCAATGCCGGAATCGGTAACAAGTTCATAAAGGCAAGAGCCATCGACAACGTACCTACAAGCGTCCAAAAGCGAAACCAATCCACTTCACTACCGAACATCTTAGCAATACCTACAGGTCCCGACAAAGCCTTATCTGCTCGTACCTCACCTTTAAAAATTTTGCCAAATCCCTTGATATTGTCCGTTATTACAGAGAAAGCCTTGTTCACACCAATAGGCAAAGACTCCACAAAAGTATAGGTGCGTCTGACCTCAGGCATAGCATTAATAAATCCTAATATAGAGGAGGTATCAGCCGCTGCGATCAATTGTAGAGAGTCCACTCCACGGATGATATCCAGTTTTATTTCCTTGCCTTTATTCTTAGCAACCTCTTCTTGAAAAACATCAATTCGAGCCACAGACACCCCATTAATACCAATGATACTATCCCCTTTTAAAAGTCCCATCTTCTCAGCACGTGATCCCTTCGCTACAGAATCTATTGGAACTATTTTAAATATAGGCGTTACAAATTCATTTCTTTTATGTTCAGCGATTTCATTTAACATTGTTGCTGGCAGCACGATATCTAAGGTATTACCCGCTCGTTCAACCTGTAATGTCGCATCCCCCATCAATACATCAGAAGTCATCAAATCCTTGTAAAACAAATGGGCCTTATTACCATTAACACCTACGATCTTATCACCTTCTTTTAGACCTACCTTCTCTCCTATGATACCAGGTTTTACACCATACAATCTTGTATTATCTAAATCGGCTTCACCGTACTTGAAAGTAATCATCCAAAAGGCAACGATACCGACGATAACGTTCACTATAATCCCCCCCAACATAACGATAAGACGCTGCCAAGCAGGTTTAGAACGAAACTCCCAAGGTTTTGGTTCTTCCTTCAGCTGTGCTGTATCCATGGATTCATCAATCATCCCGGCGATCTTAACATAACCTCCTAATGGCAACCAACCAATACCATACTCACAACCTTTATAATTAAACTTAAAAAGCTTTACGCCCCAAGCATCGAAAAACAAATAAAACTTCTCGACTTTAATACCGAACATTCTTGCTGCTAAAAAATGTCCTAACTCATGTAATATAATTAAAATTGACAGTGCTAAAATAACCTGCCCAATCATTACCAATGTTCCCATCTATTAAATATTAGTTTCTCAACTTACGTATTAAATCTCGTGCCACAAGTCTGCTTTCTTCATCAAAAGCAATGTAATCCTCCAAACTCAGGCTCTCTCTATTGCTTATCTGACATAATGTCTCCTCCAACACCGTTGACATTCCTAAAAATGACAGTTCATCTTTCAGAAAGGCGTCAACAACAATCTCATTAGCGGCATTAAGTACACAGCACCTGTTCCCTCCCTGTTTCAATGCATCGTACGCTAGTCCAAGATTTCTGAACGTATCGATGTCAGGTCGTTCGAATGTAAGTGCTGGATGTTCTAGAAAATTAAAACGAGTAAAATCATTCTTTAAGCGGTTGGGATAGGTCAATGCATACTGAATAGGCACCCTCATATCAGGGGCTCCCATCTGTGCCTTCATTGATCCATCTTCAAACTGCACGATAGAGTGAATTATAGACTGAGGATGCACGATAACATCAACTTCAGAGACTTCTAAATCAAATAACCATTTAGCCTCTATAACCTCTAATCCTTTATTCATTAAAGATGCAGAATCTATAGTAATTTTGGCCCCCATCGCCCAATTGGGATGTTTTAAGGCCTGTTCGCGCGTTACCTTAGCTAGATCTGTCGTTGTTTTACCTCGAAAAGGACCTCCAGATGCTGTAAGATATATTTTCTCTATTTTATTTTCCTCACCTACCAGACATTGGAATATCGCTGAGTGTTCGGAATCTACCGGTAATATTTTCACATCATATTCCCGAGCCAACCCCATAACCAACTCTCCTGCCATCACCAGTGTTTCCTTATTTGCCAGCGCAATATCTTTACCTGACTTTATAGCTTCTATTGTGGGTCTCAATCCTGCCGATCCTACTATGGCATTGAGAACAATATCTACCCCTATAAATGCAGCTGCTTCAATTAAGGCTTCCTCTCCCGTCAAAACTTTACAGTCTGTATGTGACAAAGCCGACTGAACTTTCGCAGAATGCTCTTCATTGATAATAACGACAAGCTTTGGCTCAAACTCAATAGCTTGTTGAATCAATAGATCTACACTGTTACTGGCTGTTAGTACGGAAGCTTCAAATTTATCAGGAAAGGATCTAATTACATCCAGGGCTTGCGTACCAATACTACCTGTAGATCCTAATATAGCAATACTCTTTTTCTCCAACTTATCCTTTCTTAAATTATATTCTTAAACAGTTCAGGATCATCGCTCCCCTTATATTCTTTCATCATATCCACGTAAGCGATAGCCATAACCAAACTCACAGAAGGAATGATGATAAAAGTATTCAATATACTTGATATTTTTGCAAAAAGAGGGTACTCAAAATATTCGAAAGTCATTTGTAAAATATAAGCAGAGGCCAGAACTAACATCAACATAAATAAGTTCATGACATTTCCCTTAGTAAACGCAATACTTAAACGAGCCGCTCTGAAAATATTATGGTTCTTTTCTAAAATAAAAAATGGAAAAAAAGAAATTCTAATCAAAATAAACATCATGAAAATCCCCGTCAATAATGGATTTATTTCTGATAAAATAGTTTCCATTTGCACTCCCATATACAAAAGTGGCATACATAAAATTGCACACCCTAAATAAACGACACTTGTCAAAAGAGAATAGATTATCAATCCCGATAGAAAATTCAAAAATTGTTTGGGTGACGGAATGTAAGTCATTAGCGCTGCATGTTCCACATTACTTGCTAATAATATTGCTCTCTTGACCAGAACAAGCTGTAACCCAAAAAATAATATTACAAAAACAAGCAACAGCAATACCTTTATGGCACTCCCCGTAATATCACTGAGGTACATGGCTAGAAAAGCAGACAAATTATTCGTCACAAAAAGAAGAAAACATAATCCTGCAACAGAAATGTAATGTTTCTTTAAAATATTCAAGGCTCTGAAAAACACATCGTTTGCTTTAAATGTGCTTTCCTTTAGAAATTCTAACATACAAATGGATAATAGTGCAAAGATGATGTTTTTTTTGGATTACATCAAAAACTGGTGATAGTTTTTAACAACCATCACCAGTCAGCAGAGAGAAACTAGTTGAATTCTCCGGGTAAAGGTTTTTCTAAAAGATATTGATAATAAAAACGTGCTCTTTCTCGAAAATCGTAAGCAACTTTAGATCTATTCCAGCCGTGTCTACTACCTGGATAAATCATTAACTCAAAAGGCACATTACGATCTGTAAGTGCATCGATCAATTGTATCGTATTTTGCATATGGACGTTGTCATCCAAATCACCATGCATAATTCTTAATCCACCTTTATATTTATCCACATAATTTAAGATAGAACCATTTTTATATCCTTCAGGATTATCTTGTGGTGTATCCATCCAACGCTCTGTATAATGCGTATCATAAAGTTCCCAACTTGTCACTGGAGCACCTGAAATTCCATAATCAAAATAGTCAGCCCCTTTGGTCAACGCTAAGCAAGTCATATATCCACCATAGCTATGTCCTGTAATTAAAAGCTTATTCTTCGCCACCCAAGACTTGGCTTTTAACCACTTGGCAACAGTAATATAATCAATCATCTCCCAGTGCCCCAGATTTCTATGCATCCATGCTACACCTTGCTTACCAAAGTGCCCAGAAGCTCTATGGTCACATGCGATCTGCACAATACCTTCATTAGCCCAGTGTTGATTTAATGTTCCTTTCCAAGTATTTCTAACAGTACCTGCATCTGGCCCCCCATAAATACTCATAATGACAGGATATGCCCTGTTCTCGTCAAAGTCTGTTGGATAGGTAATCACAATCGGTAAATCAAATTTACCATCATCTGATTTGATGGTAAAATACTCGGTTTTCCCGATCTTATAGTCATTAAAATTTTCCGATCTAGAGTCTGCCAATTCTTTTACAATCTTTCCCTGATTATCCACCAAAGCAACTCTATTAGGAGTGGTTACATTCGAATAATTGGTTATAAAATACTTTCCATCAGGAGAGACATTTACATTATGGGTAAAATCACCAAAGGTCAGTCTCTTCATATTCTTTCCTGAATAATCCACACGATATAAATCCGCAGTTGCAGAATTCTCTTTACGCGCCGTAAAATAAACCACCTTACTCTTCTCATCAATATGAGCCAGTGCAGTCACCTGCCAATCTCCTTGCGTAATAGGATTCAACAGCTTTCCTTCTAGTGTATACAAATAATAATGTGCCCATCCTGTTTTATCCGACTTCAGGATATAATGTTTGTTGTCAGCTAAATAAGTGATGCGCTCATCGTGATCCAAATTTATCCAAGACGGCTGCACCTCATTATAAATTTCCTTTTTTACACCTGTAACAGGGTTTACAGCATAGAATTTCAGATTATTCTGATCTCTATTCATCCATTGAATCATGATTGATTGACTATCGAAACTCCAATAAGGTTGTCCGAAATACTGATCATCTTTTTCATTAAATTCAGCCCAGATTACAGGCGACCCTTCTACTTTTACAAACCCGATCTTTACTTCCGGATTGCTCTGTCCTGCTTTTGGATATATAGTTTCTTCCAAATAGCCATTCTGTCCCTTGGACACATATATTGGGAACATAGGAACCTTGGTGTCGTCAAATCGCATAAAAGCAATCTGTTTGCTATCAGGAGACCACCAGAATGCTCTGTAATTTGTGGGCCTGCCTAATATTTCCTCATAATATACCCAAGATGACCACCCATTGTAAATAACATCTGTTCCGTCATTAGTATATTGAACCTCCGTACCCGTAGCAACATCTACACTGAATAAGTTACTTTTCTTTGTAAAAGCTACATGTTTACCATCAGGTGATAATGTTGGGTTTTGTTCTTCTTCGTCCGGAGAGTTGGTGAGTCTCTTTGCAGCATCTTGACCATATTTAATATAAACATCTTTATCTTTTACAAATACACGTACATCATTCGTCGGTGCCGATATATATAACTCTCGCTTACCAGATTTTACATCTACTTTGTACATCTTATGATCATTGGCATCCGTCTCTAGATAATGATCTTTATCAGCCCATCCTGGATAACCATTTATCGCTTTTGTGACCGTGTACCCCCTTCCCCAGGACTCATCGAAGTTCAATTTTTTCATCTGGGCATCAGCAGAGTATTGCACAAAGAAAAGTGATACACTCAAAAGACCGCTAAACAATTTGTTCATATATATATTATTTGGTTTTCATCTTTTATTATCTTGTCCAGCTTTACCATAATAACATCTATAACCCCATAACATATGGATATTAGATGCATTCCTATCAGTACCGCTAGCTTACGGTCATCACCTGATTATTTCTGGTTCCGCAATTTGCGAATTAGCTGGATTACTAAATAAAGTCAAAAATAGTTTTTACGAAAATAGGAAATAGTGCATTTCTTTTGCAAGCAGCGGTGTAACATATTCACAGCTTTTCACTAAATTCAACAGAAGTAGTATCAACATCCTGTTTCACCAACATAAATCCTGCTAGTTAAACACAGAAAAAGCCACTTTACAAAAGTGGCTCATTATAACATAAAAAGTAAAGGTTTAGAAAGAATAGTTATCTTTCTCTACCAACTCTTCATTACTTTCGTAAGCAGAATCATCTTGACTAGGCTCATATCTCTTCTCAACAACCTCTTGATTTGATTTGATGTAATCCACCACCTCTGTCAGTCCTTCTGCAAATTTCTCAAAATCTTCTTTATACAAGAATATTTTGTGTTTGATAAATTGACCATCTTCAAAACGCTTCTTGCTCTCAGTGATAGTCACATAGTAATCATTTGATCGCGTCGCTTTTACATCAAAAAAATAAGTACGTTTTCCAGCTCTCACCTTTTTTGAAAATACTTCTTCACGCTCTTTGTTTTCAAAATCTCCCATTAGTCTAGTTAAGTATTTAAGTTTAAATCCTATTTTTTAATTCCATAAATATATAATAATTAATTTTAAACATCCAAATTTTATTGAAAAAATTATTTTTTTTATCACTTTATTTTAATTCCATTAAGAAGTATGGTATTTTCACCGACTAAATAAAGCCATTTACCGAACAGAGGAAATCATATACCTAATAGAAGTAAATTCCTATAAGCGCTATGATTATCTTTGAAATAGATAAAAAAAACAAAATGGAAACAAGAGAGAAGATGCAACAGAAGCCCGTACTTCCACCAAATAACAATAAGAGTTCCACCATGGTGGGGGCCATAATTATATTGTTTGGTTTTTTTCTATTATTAAAAAACTTAGATTTTGGCTATCTATTTCCGCGGTGGATATTTGGATGGCAGATGATACTCATTATTATTGGTGTTGTTATTGGCGTTAATTCCAAGTTTCAAAAAAAGTCATCGATTATCTTAATTACCATTGGAGGAATATTTCTTTTGAAAGATATGATTGGATTCAATCCAGGGAAAATACTCATCCCGGCTATAGCTATTGTTTTGGGTATATTTATTGTCAATAGAAATCGTAAAGCGCCAGAAATACCAACGCCTCCACCAGCAGATCCACCTCACCCCACAGACGAATTTGACTGGGACAAAAGAGTCATTGATTTGTCTGTCCCTGGCGCATCACAAGAATCTTCTGCTCAAGATGCTAAAAACTTCGGTTCTCAAGAACAAAACAGCAATTATCAGGATGCCCATCGAAATAGCTATTATTATGCTGAAAATTATTTAAAAATTGATTCCATATTTGGGAGTGCTAAGAAAATAGTTTTATCCAAAAATTTCTTAGGAGGCACAATGACCAATATTTTTGGAAGCACTGAAGTCAATCTACTGCAAGCGGATCTCAATCAACCGATTGTAATTGATGTCTTTCAACTATTTGGAAGCACAAAGATAATTGTGCCCCCACACTGGATGGTATCACCTTCTGTTTCATCCATCCTGAGTGAGAATGATGACAGACGCGTGATCATCAATCATGCTTTTGATGAAAACAAAAAACTTTTCATTACAGGCACCTCAATTTTTGGAAGTCTGACTATAAAAAACAGCTAGTACACAGCAATGGCATCGGCACTATTTAAATTAAAGTCAAAAAACATGCTGATCCACATCAGCTCATGGACCATATTTGTTCTATATTTTCTAGTCTCTTACTTTCTACTATGGTGGGAGTTTCATCCACTTAAAGTAAATCCAATGGAACCAGCAATTGGAGCCTTAGCAATAACAGCCTGCTGTTACCTTATATTTAGCTCTATGCAGTTTTATATGCCCAAAAAAAATCAATACCTAAAAATTACTATAATATGTATTCTTTTAACAATATTGAGTTTAGGTATTTCGATTTTTTCACTCACTCGTTTTTTTGACAGCACCTCTATCAATCATTTTTACGAACGCTTACCTTATCGATTTATCATCAACTTTCTACTGCTTGTGTGCGTCATGATCATCAATATTTTTTGGAACATACAGGAAGAATATAAGGAGAACAAAAAGCGAAAGGAAGAATCTGAGAAACTCGTACGAGACGCCGAACTCTATAACCTAAGGCAGCAACTCCAACCCCATTTCTTATTCAACAGTTTAAATTCTATAATCGCACTGATTACAGTAAAACCAGACTTGGCAAAAAAAATGACGTTTCAATTATCCGATTTCTTAAGAGGGACCTTACGAAAAGACGATAAACAATTAATACAATTAGCCGATGAAATCAAACATCTGGAACTTTACCTTGAAATCGAAAAAGTCAGATTTGGCCATCGTCTCAACACCACTTTCAACTATCCTGAAGAAGTTCTATCGGCCAAAGTGCCGAGCATGATTGTCCAACCTCTAATGGAAAATGCAATCAAACATGGCCTCTACAACGTCACGGGAGACGTACTCATCGAGACAAACATCAGTCTGGAGTTGCATATGTTGACTATTGAAATCACCAACCCCTACGATTCGGACCAATTTTACAACGCAAAAGGCACAGGCTTCGGTCTGACCAGTATACAACGTCGGCTCTTTCTAATCTACGGACGAACCGATTTATTAAGTGTTAGAAAGACAGAAAATAAATTCACAGCAATTATAAAAATACCTCAACATGATTAAAGCAATTATTATCGATGACGAGCCACTCGCTCGCATGATCATCCAGGGATATCTACAGAATGAAGGTGACATACAAGTTATCGCCGAATGCGGGGATGGATTTGAGGGTGCAAAAGCAATCCAACAACATCGACCAGACCTGGTTTTTCTAGATATTCAGATGCCTAAACTCACAGGCTTCGAAATGTTAGAGATATTGGATGAGTTACCACATATTATATTTACTACTGCCTTTGAAGAATTTGCCATCAAGGCATTTGAAAAGTCGGCCGTTGACTATCTTCTAAAACCTATATCAGAGGATAGATTTAAATTAGCGCTACAAAAATTCAGAAATGCACATGGAACAGCACAGACGCAAAAAACCATCAAGAACCTCCAAGAAGAAGTCGAAGAAGAAATTCTCGAGCGCATTGTTGTTAAAAATGGAACACAAATCAAATTGATCCCTGTACAGCAAGTAATATATCTGGAAGCATACGATGACTATGTGAAAATTCACACCAAAGAAGGAATGTTTCTCAAGAACAAAACCATGTCTTCTTTTGAAAAACAACTGGATTCCAAACAATTCGTTCGTGTGCACCGATCTTTTATTATTAAAGTGGATCAACTTGCTAAAATTGAACCTATGGAAAAAGAAAGCTATAGGGGAATACTCTTAAATGGCGATAAAGTGAATATAAGCAAATCAGGATACGCACGTCTAAAACAAACAATTGGATTATAACTCGTTGATTTCGTAGCTTTGTAGCATGATCAAATATGTCTTATATCTATTAATTATACTATGCTATAGTACCAATGCTTGGAGCCAATCAACAGCTGAAATAAGCAACAGACAAGTCTACAATAGGATAGAGTATTTTTTCAACACCCAACAGACCGATTCTATATATGCGATGGCCACGCCTAACTTTCAAAAAAACATTTCGCCCCAAAGCTTAGCAATGGCATTACAGTACTTTTATAATTTCGGACAAATAAAAGAGGCGATTCCTGCAACATACCATCAAGGCGTAGCAGGGTACAACATAACGTTAGACAAAAAGAAAGCCTCCTTATACTTAAAAACAGACAGTACTTTTCATTTCGATTTATTTGAAATCAAAGACCAAGAGATCAGTACAGAAAAAAAGGAAAACATAAAGTCCGTTGTGCAGAAAAACAATGCTCTTGACGAGTATATCGACTCTGTAGCACGGACCTATATACAACAGAAAAATGCACAAGCGCTAGCAGTCGGCGTAATCCACAACGGAAAAACAAACACGTTCTATTATGGAGAGACTGTCAAAGGTGATTCACTTTCTTTACCAAAAGAAAACACCTTATTTGAATTAGGCTCAATCACCAAAATATTTACAGCGACACTTCTAGCGGACTTAGTAGACAAAAACATAATAACACTAGAGGATACAATCTCGAAGTACTTGCCCGATTCCGTTGCTCAAAATCAATATCTACAACAAATAACTTTTAAACAATTAGCCAACCATACTTCAGGATTACCCAGGTTGCCCGACAATCTGGAGAAATCCACTAAATTTTCGGCATCAGATCCCTACGCACAGTATAGCCGTAAAGAGCTATTTTCTTATTTAAAAAACATACATCTAGACGTCATCTCTGGTGATAGATTCGAATACAGCAATACGGGGTTCGCCTTATTGGGCGAGCTTATTTCTATTATTTCGAAAAAGTCTTACACCCAATGTGTCGCTGATATTATAACGACTCCACTAAGCCTATCCAATACTTTAGAAAAAGTAAATCCTAAAACACAACAGATTACTAAAGTCTACAGCGCTACAGGGACAGAAGTCCCTGTATGGCAATGGCAGGCATTTGTCGGTGCAGGTGGGCTAAAATCGACAATAGCAGATATGCTTCGATTTATTCAAATTCAGTTCAAGATGCCAGAGGCCCCATTGGAACAAGCACTTGCCCTTACCAGACAATTCACCTACTATCTTCCTCCTTCTACCGATATAGGCTTGGCTTGGCATATGAATATGGTAAACGATGTGGTACAATACTGGCACAATGGTGGAACCGGCGGAAGCTCAACATTTATTGCGATAGTTCCGGATACCAAATCAGCGATTATAGTCTTAGCTAATTCAGCACTGTCTGTTGATGAAATAAGCCGAAAAATATTGAATACCGTTATAGAATCTAAGTAATACGATCAAGTGCTGACGATGACAAACTCATTTTTTCGACACAATACCGCAAATACCAAGATTTTTAGTTAAGTTTGGGATATTTACACAGATAACTGCATCAATACGTTAAAGAACAATTTATTCCATGAAAAAAAGAATAGCAATTTTTGCTTCGGGTTCAGGTTCCAATGCACAAAAGATAATGGAACATTTTAAGTACTCTGATGATGCGGAAGTCGCTTTAGTATTAAGTAACAATCCAGAAGCCTATGTTTTACAACGGGCCGATAATTTTGAAATTCCATCACACGTTTTTGATAGGCATGACTTTTATCAAACAGATGAAATTGTTTCTTTACTAAAAAGACTAGAAATAGACTTAGTCGTTCTAGCTGGATTCCTTTGGCTTGTGCCTCAAAATTTATTAAACGCCTTTCCAAACAAAATCATTAATATCCATCCAAGCCTTTTGCCCAAGCATGGAGGAAAAGGAATGTATGGAGACCGCGTACATAAAGCGGTATTAGCAGCTGGAGATGAGGAACATGGCATAACCATACATTTCGTCAATGAAAACTTTGACGACGGGGAAATTATATATCAAGGAAGATTCCGTGTCGAAAAGGGAGACACCTTAGAAATATTAAAGTTCAACGGCCAACAGTTAGAGCATTTGCACTACCCTAAAGTCCTAGAAGGACTAATCAAAAAATACAATTAAACTACAGCTTAAGGAGCGCTTATTTTCAGTAATTGAGCGCTCCTTAATCACCTTCTCCTTCCTTGCCTATAGTCATATAGTGCTTATTTCTTTTTCTCCTTTAATTACTTCACAAGCATAGGGATTAAACACTTAATTTTGTACCTTTGCAACTTTAAATTAAATCTTTCCGTTCCTCTCGTGCACAACACATTCGAGATGATGGAAAGACTGACACTTTCAGAAAAAAAACAATGAATCATCCTGTTAAGATCAAAAACGCATTAGTCTCTGTTTATTACAAAGACAACCTTGCACCTCTTATCCAACTTTTAAACAAATACGGAGTTACTTTCTACTCTACAGGCGGTACGGAAGCTTTTATCCGTGATTTAGGAGTTGACGTAGAGCGTGTTGAAGATTTAACAAGCTACCCTTCCATTCTTGGCGGTCGTGTTAAGACTTTACATCCTAAAATATTTGGAGGTATTTTGTCTCGTCGTCCATTAGAAGATGACAAAAAGCAATTGGAACAATTTGAAATTCCAGAGATTGACTTGGTCATCGTGGATCTCTATCCGTTTGAAGAAACAGTAGCTTCTGGAGCATCTGACGAAGATATCATCGAAAAAATCGATATCGGCGGTATCTCTTTAATCCGTGCAGCAGCGAAAAACTTCAACGATGTAGTTATTATATCCTCTAAAAATGACTACAAAGAACTGGAAGAAATACTGGCTAATCAAGAAGGAACAACCAGCTTAGAACAACGTAAATCGTTTGCTAAACGTGCGTTCAATACATCTTCGCACTACGACACAGCAATATTCAATTATTTCAATCAAACTGAACCACTAGAGGTTTTCAAGCAATCTGAACAACAAGCACAGGTGCTACGTTATGGAGAAAACCCGCACCAAAAAGGTATCTTTTTCGGTAACTTGGAAGCTATGTTTGATAAACTAAATGGCAAAGAACTCTCTTACAACAATCTAGTAGATGTCGATGCAGCTGTTGCTATTGTAGATGAATTCCAAGAGACTACCTTCGCCATATTAAAACATACGAATGCCTGTGGTGTAGCTTCTCGTCCAACTGTAAAACAAGCTTGGATAGATGCGCTAGCTTGCGATCCTGTATCTGCTTTCGGAGGCGTATTAATCACAAACGGCACCGTGGATGCCGATACTGCAAAAGAAATCAACAATTTATTCTTTGAAGTATTAATTGCACCAGATTATACAGAAGAGGCTATCAGCACCCTTACTGAAAAGAAAAACAGAATCATTCTACGTCGTAAAGATATTAAGTTGCCAAGCCAGCAATTCAAGACTCTATTAAATGGAGTAATTTTACAAGACAAAGACAACACCGTAGAAGGTCCGTCACAAATGACCACGGTGACCAATACCGCTCCTACATCGGAACAATTAGAAGATTTGTTCTTTGCTAATAAAATTGTAAAACACACCAAGTCCAACACCATTGTATTTGCAAAAAATGGCACACTGATCTCCTCAGGAGTAGGTCAAACATCACGCGTTGATGCGTTAAAACAAGCTATTGAAAAAGCTAATGCTTTTGGGTTTGACCTAAAGGGTTCTTCCATGGCATCTGATGCTTTCTTCCCTTTCCCTGATTGCGTAGAGATTGCTTCGGAAGCTGGAATCGCAGCAGTATTACAACCAGGGGGCTCCATCAAAGATCAACTATCAATAGACATGGCCAATGAAAAAGGCATAGCTATGGTAACAACAGGCGTGAGACATTTTAAACATTAATATGTTTCTAGACACCTAAATAATAAAAAAGGGGAGCTTTTCAAAGTTCCCCTTTTTTATTATTTAGGTCTTAACATTCATTTTAGTTCTAGAAAAAAATATGAACAATAATGTTGCTAACCCGGTCAAAAACGGGTAATATAAATATTGTATCAACTCGAAAGGAGAGAGTCCTGCATTTCCTGTGCCCTGTTCTAAAACAGCAGCAGCAGCTAAGGCGGCTAAAATCTGAGCTCCATAAGGAATAATTCCTTGTACAAAACAAGAAGTAGTATCCAAAATACTCGCCACTCGCTTAGGATCCAAAGAGAATTTATCACCAATCTCTTTAGCTAAAGGTCCTACAATAACAATAGTGATAGTATTATTGGCGAGTGCAAGATTCACCATGGCTGTTAATGTAGCAATTCCTAACTCTGCACTTTTCGGCGATTTTATCCGCCGAAGAACAGTGTTCAATAAATAATCAATACCACCGTTAAAACGTATTATTCCAACAACGCCACCTATAATTAAACACAGCAGACTGAGTTCAAACATACTTGCCAACCCTGTATTAATACTAGAAACACTTTCTAAAAGAGTAACTTCATTAGTCCATATTCCCACAAACAACGCTACCAATATTCCAATCCCTAATGTCCAGATAACCTGGAGCCCCAATAAAGCTAAAGCAAAGACTACGAAATAAGGAACAATCTTAATCAATTCATAATCCTGCACCTCCAAAGTATGGATATGTTGTTCAAACTGAGCTCCAAGAAAGTAATAAATCACCGCAACTAATACCGCCACCGGAAACACGACCCCAAAGTTCACTTTAAATTTATCGCGCATTCCGACATTTTGGGTTCGTGTGGCAGCAATAGTGGTATCCGAAATAAAGGACAAATTATCACCAAACATTGCTCCCCCTACAACAGCAGCTAACGCCAAAGGCATTATTCCAGGAATATGTTCTTCAAAACCCACCGCAATTGGAGCTAATGCGACTATAGTTCCTACAGATGTACCTAGAGAAACAGAGATAAAACAAGAAATCAAAAAAACACCAGTAATGATAAAACGAGGTGAAATATAAGTTATGGCAAAGTTCACCGTGGAAGAGATAGCACCAATTGCATTGGAAAGACCTCCGAACGCACCTGCCAACAGAAAGATCAAAATCATTACTAATATATTCTCATCGCCAGAACCAATAGAAAAATGCTTGAGCTTATCGGAAAACCGCTTTTTAGGATATTGAAGAAAGGCTATGAACAGACAGAGAATAAAAACAACAAGAACAGGCAAGGCATAAAAATCCTGAAGATAGATGGAGATCGAAAAATAAACTAATACAAATGCTATCAACGGCAATAATGCCCACGCTTTAGTCGCTTTACACTCTTCTTTATCCATTATCCTTTTTTATTTGGCTACAAAACTACAATTCATAAGCCACATTTTCAATGTTCAACTCTTGTCTATCCAACTTAGTGGCACATTGTTTGTAATGTTAATAAAACATTACAATTAAACTTAACACTATGAGAAAGCTATCATATACTACTTTCTTATTGCTACTATTCGTAGCATTTGTATTGATATTTGCTACGACCTGTATTGGTGGTTCATAAAGGTCTTAAAACTAAAAAATGGACTGAAAAACCTTCAGCCCATTTTTTTTATCTTTCCCAAAACTCTGCGTTTTTTATTCCCAGCTCTTTTGGATTAAACTCTGGCTCATCAATACCCTTCTTCCTCTTTTCCAAGTAATCCTTCCATACCTTCATCGCCGTTTTACTCATTAGTACTATAGCTATTAAATTCACCCAAGCCATTAATCCTACACCGATATCACCTAAATCCCAAGCAAGTTTTGCTGTTTTTATAGTACCAAAATAAGTAGAAAATAAGAACACAACACGCAATAACCAAATAACACCTTTCTTATTTCTCCCCTTAATTATGTATGCCACATTAGTCTCTGCGTAATAATAATAAGCCATAATAGTCGTAAAAGCAAAGAAAAACAATGCTATAGCTACAAATTGATTTCCAAAACCAGGAAAATGGTGAGAAACAGCGGCTTGAGTAAAACCTTCCGCAGCAACTCCCGGCAAGTTTTCCTTCAACAATACGACAGCATGTCCAGACTGATCGAAGGACTCAGCAACATTATACATACCTGTAAATAGAATCATCAAAGCAGTAGCTGTACAGACAAATAAAGTATCTACATATACCGAAAAAGCTTGAACCAATCCCTGTTGCGCTGGATGACTGACATCAGCCGCAGCTGCAGCATGGGGAGCCGTTCCTTGCCCAGCTTCATTCGAATAAATTCCACGCTTTACCCCCCAAGCTATAGCCATCCCCACAACGCCGCCAAAAGTAGCATCCATGCTAAATGCCGAACTAAATATCAGCTTAAACATTGCTGGAATCTGCGTAAAATTCATTCCTATGATAATCAAAGCCATCAATATATAGGCACCTGCCATAAAAGGAACGAGAAACTCAGAGGCTTGTCCCAAGCGCTTTACTCCCCCTACAATAATAAGTGTCAAAAGCAAAACCACAGCGATTCCTACCCAGCTAATCGTCCAATCAGTACCTCCTAAAGAGATCACACTATTCGAATAGTCAAATGCATTTGTAATCGTACTATTGATTGCATTACTCTGCACCCCAGGCAACAAAAAACCTGTACTCACAATGGTTATTACAGCAAATAAAACAGCATACCACTTTACTCCCAGCCCCTTCTCTATATAATATGCTGGTCCTCCTCTAAACTCATCTCCTTCCTTTTGTTTATACACCTGGGCTAAAGTAGATTCAACAAAAGCGGAAGCTGAACCTAAGAACGCAATTGCCCACATCCAAAAAATCGCACCCGGACCTCCCATAAATATAGCTGTAGCCACTCCCACAATATTACCAGTGCCCACCCGTCCCGAAATAGCAAGAGCAAATGCCTGAAAAGAAGATATGCCCTCATTAGATTTCTTTTTCTTAAACAACAAATTCACCATATCCTTGAGATAGCGAACCTGTAAGAAACCTGTTCGTATTGAAAAATACAGTCCTATAAGTAAACAGAAATAAATAAAAAAATCGCTCCATACATAGCTAGAGACTGTAGAAATAAGCTGTTCCATCAATAAGGTCTAGTCGTGTTATAATTGTCATTTATTTCTGTAAATAAAGGTATTTTTTAGCACAAACCTATAAGATTATTTGAAATAATACCACTACTAGTCTTTTCAAACGACAAAGGCGCTTTCTTAAGCGCCTTTGTCGTTTGAAAAAAAAAGTTTTTATTTGCTTTTAAATAATAGCTTCACGTATTCTTGTCAATTTTTGCATCAAGCCCTCTAACAAATCCAAATGCAACATATTCGCTCCATCCGATTTTGCGTTGGCAGGATCAGGATGGGTTTCAATAAAGAGACCATCTGCTCCAACCGCAATTGCAGCCTTAGCAATAGTCTCTATCAAGGCAGGCTTCCCTCCCGTTACCCCACTAGTCTGATTAGGCTGTTGCAAGGAGTGTGTACAATCCATCACCGTAGGAACTTGGAATGAGCGCATCATAGGAATTCCCCTAAAGTCCACAATTAAGTCTTGATAACCGAAGGAGTTTCCACGGTCCGTCAGAATGACCTTTTCGTTTCCTGCATCTTTTACCTTGTCTACAGCAAACGCCATCGATTCCGCAGAAAGAAACTGTCCTTTCTTTATATTAACAACCCTACCCGTCTCGGCTGCTGCCGCCAGCAACTCGGTTTGACGACATAAAAATGCAGGAATCTGTAAAATATCGACATATGCTGCTGCCATAGCCGCTTCATGGCTTTCATGAATATCCGTCACCGTAGGCACCCCAAATTCACGCCCCACTTTCTCCAATATTTTAAGCGCCTTCTCATCCCCTATTCCAGTAAAAGAATCTATTCTAGATCGATTAGCCTTTCTATAAGAACCTTTAAAAACAAAAGGAATATTTAGCGAGTCAGTTATATTTACTATTTTTTCTGCAATACGAAGAGCTATATCTTCTCCTTCAATAGCACATGGCCCCGCCATCAAAAAGAATTGTTTGGAATTACCATTCTTAATTTGAGGCAAATATTTATTAATCATCTTATTATGTTAATTACCTAATTCCGATATAAACTTAATACGCATCAATTGGATATCTTCGTAGGAATAATCTTCCTCTCCCAATTCAGAAAGTGCATTCTTTATAGAATCAACTTCAGCGGTTTTGAAATAATCATATACCTCATCCTGCCTGTCCTGATCAATCATTTCATCGACAAAATAACCGATATTCAATTTTGTCCCTGAATATACAATAGACTCCACTTCCTTCAGTAAATCCTCATAACTAATTCCCTTCGATGAAGCGATATCTTCTAAACCGATTTTACGATCTATATTTTGAATAATACTGACTTTTAATGCAGATCTATTAGCTGTACTTTTTACGATAAGGTCTTGAGGTCTATCAATACCTTTTTCTTCCACATAATTCTTAATCAGCTCCACGAAAGGAGAGCCAAATTTCAAAGCCTTTCCTGCGCCCACCCCATGAATTTGCTTCATTTCATCCATCGTTACTGGATAATGTGCACACATTTCCTCCAAAGATGGATCTTGGAAGACAACAAAAGGAGGTAGTGATTTCTGCTTTGCAATTTTCTTACGCAAGTCTTTTAACATCACGAGCAAGTCTGTATCCAATACTCCTGATGCTTGCTTAGGCTCCTCCGATCCATCATCATCTGCCGCCTCCATAGGTCTATTCAAAATAAACTTCAGCGCATACGGATTACTCAAGTAGCGCCTCCCATCTTCGGTTAGCGTAAGCAAACCATAATGATCGATATCCTTTTTAACAAAACTGGCTAATTCGGCCTGTCTTATCAGAGAATTCCAATAATTTACTCCTTGATCTTTCCCCGTACCGAAAAGTTCGTGCTCATCATGTTTATACGAAGAAACAGGTTGATTATTCTGTCCTAAAAATACATTTATCAAATGATGGTCATCAAATTTGTCTCCCTCTTCTTTAATAAAATTCAATATTTTCACCAAATCTGTTTCCGCATCGAAATACGTCTTCTGAGCCCGACAATTGTCACACATATTATTACACCCCGTTTCGTCAAATTTTTCACCAAAATAGTGTAAAATCTGCTTACGTCTACAGACAGATGATTCCGAATAATCTATAACCTCTTTAAGAATTTGTGTTCCAATTTCTCGTTCAGAAACGGGCTTATCCTTCATAAACTTAGTCAGCTTTTCGACATCCTTCTTGGAATAGAACGAAATACAAACGCCTTCTCCTCCATCACGTCCTGCCCGTCCCGTTTCCTGATAGTAGCCCTCCATCGATTTGGGTATATCATGGTGGATTACATAACGGACATCAGGTTTGTCAATTCCCATACCAAAAGCTATCGTTGCTACAATGACCTCGACATCTTCCATCAAAAACTTATCCTGTGTGTCCGCCCGGGTTTTAGCATCTAAACCTGCGTGATACGGTAATGCTTTGATCCCATTGATATTCAAAACTTCAGCAATCTCTTCAACCTTCTTACGGCTAAGACAATATATGATACCCGTTTTCCCTCCATTTCCTTTGATAAACTTAACAATCTCCTTGACCACGTTCTTTTTTGAACGCACCTCATAAAATAAATTCGATCGATTAAAAGAAGATTTGAACAATGTGGCATCGTTCATTTGGAGGTTTTTTCGAATATCCGATTGTACTTTTGGAGTTGCTGTAGCCGTCAAGGCGATAATAGGAATATTCTCTCCAATACCATTTATGATTAATCTTATCTTACGATATTCGGGTCTGAAGTCGTGTCCCCATTCTGAAATACAATGTGCTTCATCTACAGCGACAAAAGATACTTTGATATTTTTCAGAAACTGCACATTATCCTCTTTCGACAGGGATTCCGGAGCGACATAAAGCAATTTCGTTTTCCCTTCAGTAACATCCGCCTTAACTTTCGTGATCTCTCCTTTGGTCAGGGAAGAATTCAGAAAATGAGCGATACTATCTGTACCTCCAAATGCTCTAAGCTGATCCACTTGATTCTTCATCAAAGCTATTAGTGGAGAAATAACAATTGCTGTACCAGCACTCATTAATGCCGGCAACTGATAACATATCGACTTGCCACCTCCCGTAGGCATGATGACAAAGGTGTCTTTTTTATTTAAAATGTTAGTAATAATTGCCTCTTGGTCCCCTTTAAAAGCATCAAACCCGAAGAACTCCTGGAGATTGTCGTACAAAGATTTTTCTATTTCCATCTGCGCAGCTACAAAATTAAATAGGTAGGCCTACCTATCTAAAATTTAAATAACCTATTTTTGTGAATTGTATTATAAAAATAGGCATATTTTCCGTGAAAAGCAATTCAGAAATAAAAAAAGAGGCTGTCCAAGTCCTCGAACTAGAAGCTAAAGCCTTGCTAAATTTAGCTTCTAGAATTAACGATGATTTTGTTGAACTCATACAGCTCATCTTAAACCTCAAAGGCAGAGTAATTCTGACTGGAATTGGAAAAAGCGCCATTATTGCTCAAAAAATAGTTGCAACGCTCAATTCCACAGGCACACCCTCCATCTTTATGCACGCTGCTGATGCGATACATGGCGACCTTGGCATTATCCAGCAAGATGACCTTATCATCGCTATCTCAAAAAGCGGGAATACACCAGAGATCAAGGTCTTAATTCCTTTTCTGAAACAGACCAACAATAAACTCGTAGCCATTGTAGGAAATATGAACTCCTACCTTGCCGAACAAGCAGATTATATATTAGATACAACAGTTGATAGAGAAGCATGTCCCAACAACCTTGCACCAACGACTAGCACAACAGCCCAACTGGCGATGGGAGATGCATTAGCCGTCTGTCTACAGACAGCAAGGGAGTTTACAGACAGAGATTTTGCAAAATATCATCCAGGAGGCGCCTTAGGCAAACAACTATATCTTAAAGTTGGTGATGTAGCCAACCTTAAGTCCCAACCAAGTGTCCATACGGACGATTCAATAAAGCAGCTCATCATAACCATAACGAAACATCGCCTAGGGGCGACAGCAGTCATTAACGATGGACAAATTGTAGGCATTATAACGGATGGTGACATCAGAAGAATGCTCGAGAAACATGACGATATATCTCGATTGAAAGCTATCGACATCATGTCTAAAAAACCAAAAGAAATCGAAGCCGAAGAACTTGCGGCAAATGCCTTACACAAAATGAGAGAGAATAACATCTCGCAATTATTAGTTACGAAACAGGGAAGTTATGCGGGTATCATACATATCCAAGATTTACTGAAAGAAGGAATCATTTAAACCATACCCAACAATTAAAGTCCAATATCACAATTAGCATTAATTGTAAAAATATTGTTGTTTAATAGGACAGTTAAAATATGTTAAGATAAAAAACTACATTTGGCATATCTATTGAGCACATTGATTAGAACAAAACGATATAATTAGATAAAACATGAAAAAGTTATTAAGTATAGCAACCGTATTAATCGCTTTCATTTCGTTATCGGCGATGGCAGTCGCGGTGGGCGAATTCAAATTCGAGAAAGAAACTCACGATTTTGGAACAATACCTTTTAACAAGCCGGCTAGCTTCGAATTTGCGTTCACCAATGTAGGTGATGCTCCAATCATCGTTTCGGAAGTAGCTCCATCTTGTGGTTGTTCTGTTGCTGATTTTTCTAAAGCACCAATAAAACCAGGCGACTCTGGCAAGATCAAAGTAACTTATAATGCAGCAACGAAAGGTCCTTTTACAAAATCATTTACGGTAAAATCTAACACGAAAACTCCAGTAAAAACGTTGACCGTAAAAGGAAACGTAGAATAAAAATAAAGCATAAAAAGAAAGCCGTATTAGTTATAACTAATACGGCTTTTTTATAAGTACGCTTTTCGTATCTTTGTTCACCATTTTAAATAAAACTTTTAGTTATTATGCCAAAGATATCACAAAAAGGCATGGATATGCCAGCCTCTCCAATAAGAAAACTTACCCCATTTGCAGATCAAGCAAAGAAAGAAGGAAAAAAAATATATCATTTGAATATCGGTCAACCGGATATCCAAACACCAGAGGTCATGCTTAATGCCTTAAAAAATATTGATTTTAAAGTATGGGCATACACTCCATCAGAAGGAACAGCTTCCTACAGAACAAAGCTAGCCAGCTATTATAATAAACTCAACTACAATATAGAACCAACAGATATCTTGGTGACCAATGGTGGATCAGAGGCTATTACTATCGCTATGCAGGCCTGTCTAAATCCTGGTGAAGAAGTTATTATACCCGAACCATTTTACGCAAACTATAACGGGTTTGCTTGTTCGTCTGACATTGTCATTAAACCGATCATGTCTCATATAGAAAACGGATTTGCTCTGCCATCCATCGCTGACTTTGAAAAATTAATCACAGAAAAAACAAAAGCGATTGCTATATGTAATCCCAACAATCCTACAGGCTATCTTTACTCGCGCGAGGAACTGGAAGCACTGCGCGAGCTTTGCCTAAAATATGATTTGTATCTATTTTCCGATGAGGCATATAGAGAGTTCTGCTACGATGGACGAGAATTCATTTCCCCTATGCATCTAGAAGGTCTAGAAAACAATGTCGTCGTTTTTGACACCGTTTCTAAACGATACTCTGCTTGTGGTGCCCGTATAGGATGTTTGATAACAAAAAACAAAGAATTATACCAAACAGCACTAAAGTTTGCCCAAGCCCGCCTTAGCCCATCTTTAGAAGGTCAGATTGCAGGCGAGGCAGCAGTAGATACACCAGACGCTTACTTTGAAGCTGTCTCGAAAGAATATACAGCCCGCAGAGACACCCTGGTAAAAGGATTAAACCAAATCAAAGGCGTATTCTGCCCTAATCCCGGAGGAGCTTTCTACGTAGTAGCTAGACTACCGATAGACAATGCGGACAAGTTCTGCCAATGGATATTAGAAAGCTTCTCCTATGAAAATGAAACCGTTATGATGGCACCAGCCACCGGATTCTACAGTACTATCGGTTTTGGATTGAATGAGGTTCGCTTGGCTTATGTTCTGAATCAAGAAGATCTCAAAAAAGCTCTTGTATGCCTAGAGAAAGCTCTTGAAGCATACCCTGGTCGAAAAGAAGGACAATAGATTACAAAAAAGGCTTAACAGATGTTAAGCCTTTTTTTGTAATCTATTGTATTCCATGTTTTTTCAAAACATCGAGAACAAATGGTTCTATAACTTCAACCATACGCATAAACCCCAAATCGCTGGGGTGTGTACCATCTGTAGTCGCTTCATGGTCATCACCCAATAGATTATCAATGTCCAAATAATACAGTCCTGTAATTCCATTGGTGATCAACTTATTGTACTCTGCTTTCCAGTTCTCATTTTGCAATTGATTTCTTGTCTTCCAACTTTGATTAAAGTAACTGAGCTCTCTTACAACAGATGGAATCATAACAATTGGCGTATTAGGATGCTTTTCCCGTAAATAAGTAACGATATAAGAGGTCCTATCTGTCACCTGTTCAGGTGAAGAATTAGGAACGCAATCGAGAATAAACATATCCGGGTCTGCATCCGCTAACATATGTACCACTTCTTTCTCCATTCGTGCATTACCACTAATTCCAAAATTTATAAAATTAAAACCTGTACGTCTCGACAATATCGCGGGGTAAGCCATACCTGGCCTACTCGCAGAGGCTCCATGCACAATACTCGATCCGTATATGACTATATTTTTCTTGAAAGGGTTAGCCAAAGGCTGAAAACTCGCGCCTTCATGTATCCCGATTTCCAAAGACTTGGTCTCATCATATAGAGGCAGATAGACTAAAAACTCTTTTTCCTCTGAGTCGAGATTTTCCAAGACAAGTGTTTCTTCACAAGTTTTAACGGTTCCTTTAGCCCCCCCATACTGCCACTTCCCTTTTTCATTTTTAATATATACATCAAGACCCTTATTCGCAATAGCAGTCAGATTAAGTCCTACCTTTCTATCGGTAACACACCATTTGGCATACAGCTCCGTAGTATTAGATCTAAAAGTCACAAACATCCCCGCACTATTCGTGTACAGATTTTTGACATTCTTTGGCATATTGCGGTATCTTGCGGTATCTACACGATGAAATTGCTCTGGAGTATCAAAATATTTGCCATGAACAGGCAACGTATGGAAAACACTTTTTTTTCCTTGAGCTTGTACAGCCATAATAGACAGACAAATAGCAATCAATAAAGTAGTAAATCTTTTCATAGCGCTAAAATTAATAAATAATACCTAAACAAACAGCTAACATTATTAGTATTTTTGAAACATGGAATATGCAATCGTGGATATTGAGACCACAGGATCTTATGCAGGAGATAATGGCATGACAGAAATCGCTATTATTATACATAATGGACAACACGTTGTGGATAAATTTCAATCACTAATCAATCCAGACACCCCCATCCCATTTCACATACAATCCCTAACCGGGATTAGTAATGAAATGGTAGAAGATGCACCAACGTTCAAACAGATAGCCAAGAAAGTACATGCGTTACTCCACAAACGGATTTTTGTAGCCCACAATGTTAATTTTGATTATTCATTTCTCAGCAAAGAACTTAAAAAAGCAGGTTATGATTGGAAATCACAAAAACTTTGCACGGTACGCCTAGCTCGGAAGATATTTCCAAATCTCGCTTCTTACAGCCTGGGTAAGCTCTGTCAAAATCTAGGAATTCCTATTTACCAACGCCATCGTGCCATGGGAGATGCGGAAGCGACCGTTATCCTATTTGAAAGGTTATTACAAAATGACCATGACGCAGTGATTACGACCACACTGAAGAAAACAAAAGAGCAACAATTGCCCACACATATCAACCAAGAAGACTTTCTCAATCTTCCCGAATCACCTGGAATATACCTCTTTAGAAACAAAAGCAACAAAATAATTTATATAGGAAAAGCAATTAACCTAAAAAAGAGAGTATTGAGCCATTTTAGCGGCAATAATACTTCTCAAAAAAGGCAAACCTTTATCAATGATATCTTCAGCATCGACTTTGAAGAAAGTGGAACAGAGTTGATGGCACTTTTAATGGAGTGCAAAATGATCAAAGAGCATTGGCCTATACATAATAAAGCGTTGAAAAAATTCGAACCTAAATACGGTCTCTTTGAATATGAAGATCAAAAAGGCTATAAAAGGCTTTTAGTATCGACTTTCAATAAGGAAGCCAAAGCAATACAGTATTTTGAACGAGCCACCGAAGCAAACCATATGTTATTAAAACTGATAACCGACTTTGGTCTGAACAACAAGCTGTGCTCCTTCTATACCATTAGACCTGAGCTTAAATCCAGCATAGATTACACGAGTCTTTTATCAGTTACAGCATATAACGAGATGGTAGATACAGCGTTGGAATATGTGAATAACAATCGAAATTCCTTCATCATTCTTGACCAAGGAAGAAATCTAGAAGAAAAGTCATACATATATTTTTCAGACGACCGACTTCACGCATTCGGATTCTTTCATGCAGATACTCAAATAAACAATCCTGCTGATATGATCTCTGAACAGGACAAATGTATAAGTAACTACTATATGAATGCTTTGGTATTGCAGTATGCAGAAAGATTTCCCGGTAAGGTGAGACAAAAAAAAGACGTTTTTTTTAAGTAACACTTATGGAAAAGAACATGTAATTTCATCTCCTATTATAAAACTTTATGACTAGCAAGTTCACCTCATCCTTATTTTTAGGAGCATTGGCTCTTAGTACCGCCACACTATTTTCTTGTGGGAACGGAAACTCAGAAAGCAAAAACCGCATTCGTGTTGGCGGGGAAGGCAAGATCCGGGTCATGCCAGATCAAGTGACCCTAACAATCAATGCCAGTTTTTCTAAACCTAAAATGGCGGAAGCTGTTCGAGAAACACAAGCGACAGTTGACACCGTCATGCATATTTTAGAAAAGTTCGGAAAGAAAAATGAAGATATTAAAACAAGCAGCATCTCTGCAAATAAAGATTATCAATATGTAGGCAGCACGTATAAGTTTGTAGGGTTTCAGGCGGAGCAAACAGTCGACTTCGTTCTTCACGACCTCAACAAATTCAGCGAGCTTACGGCCAAACTATTAGAAACAAAAATAAGCAGCATTTCACAAATTCAATTTAACCATTCCAAGGCAGACAGCCTATTGCGCGAAGCAGATCTAATCGCCTACGATGATGCTTTAAAATCGGCAAACAAACTGGCCAATAGAGCAAACGTCAAACTAGGAGAACTGCTCTTTTTATCGAACGACGGATCCGCTAGCAATACAAATGGTTACACAAGTGGCGAACGGATCGACACCTACAATAAAGCATTCGGAGGACAGGGCTTTAAAATAGCACCTGAAGTAATAGAGTTCAAACGAAATATCACAACGGAATTTGGGATAAAATAACATGGTGTAAATAAATAAACCTTATCTTTGCGCCATGATTAATGTATCCAATCTATCTCTTCGCTTTGGCAAACGTGTGCTATTCGAGGATGTCAATTTAAAATTCACTCCTGGAAACTGTTACGGCATTATTGGTGCTAATGGAGCAGGTAAATCAACTTTTTTGAAGATCATCTCTGGAGAAGTCGATCAGACAAGCGGTTCTGTTTCTTTTACTCCTGGAGATAGAATGTCAGTCCTAAGTCAAGATCACTACGCTTTTGACGAGTTTACGGTACTAGAGACTGTAATGATGGGAAACCAGGAACTCTACAAAATCATGAAGGAGAAAGACGCTATCTACATGAAAGAAGACTTCTCTGACGCAGATGGCGAGCGTGCTGGCGAACTAGAAAGCTTATTTGCTGAAATGGATGGATGGAACGCAGAATCCAATGCGGCTAACTTATTGAGCAGTTTAGGCATCAAAGAAGAGTTCCACTATAAACTGGTTTCGGAAATAGATGGTAATCAAAAGGTACGTGTCTTATTGGCGCAAGCCTTATTTGGAAAACCAGATATCCTGATTCTTGATGAGCCTACAAACGACCTGGACATCAATACCATTGCTTGGCTAGAGGACTTTTTGGCTTCCTATGAAGCTATCGTGTTAGTGGTATCCCATGACCGTCACTTCTTGGACGCTGTATGTACACATACAGTAGATATAGATTTTGGTAAGATGACCATTTATACTGGAAATTATTCCTTCTGGTATGAATCTTCACAGCTAGCATTAAAACAACGCACCGATCAGAATAAGAAAACTGAAGAAAAGGTCAAAGAACTTCAGGAGTTCATCCGTCGGTTCTCGGCCAATGCTTCAAAGTCCAAACAAGCGACTTCCCGTAAGAAAGCCTTGGATAAAATCAACATCGATGAAATCCAGCCTTCTAACCGTAAATATCCTGCTATCATGTTCAACACCATGAACAGAGAACCAGGAGACCAAACATTACATGTAGAAGGGCTGAGCAAAACAGTGAATGGAGAAGTCTTCTTCAAAGACATCACCTTCATGATCAACAAAGGCGACAAAATCGCTGTACTGGGAGCCAACTCCTTGATTACTTCAGCTTTTTATGACATCATTGCCGGACGCGACAAAGATTACCAAGGAGACATCAAATGGGGCATTACCATTACGCCTGCAGATATGCCTATGGACAACTCTTCTTACTTTGACGGAAGCTCAGAAAATTTAGTAGACTGGTTAAGAAACTACACCACTAACCCCGATGCCGACGAGCAGTTCATCCGTGGTTTCTTGGGGAAAATGCTCTTTTCTGGCGAAGAGGTAATGAAAAAAGTATCGGTATTGTCTGGAGGAGAAAAGATGCGCTGTATGTTTTCAAAGATGATGCTACAAGGAGCAAACTTCTTGATCTTTGATGAACCAACCAACCACTTAGATCTAGAGTCCATTACAGCACTCAACAACGGCATGAAAGACTTCAAAGGTTCTATGTTATTCACATCACGAGATCACGAGTTAACAGAGACTGTTGCAAATCGCATCATAGAACTCACTCCGAATGGAATCATAGACAAGTTAATGACTTATGACGAATACATAAACTCCGATGTTGTAAAAGCCCAACGCGAAGAAATGTATAAAGTAAAATAAAAAAGAGCGGTAATACCGCTCTTTTTTATTTATACCAATTCTCCAAACTTACCTGTATTAAAGTCTTCAAACGCTTGTTGTATCTCTTCTTTAGTATTCATCACAAAGGGGCCATACGTCGCAATCGGCTCATTAATCGGCTCTCCACTCATAATCAATACTATCACATCGTCTTCAGCTTCCACAGTAAATTGATCTCCATCGTTATAGAATAGTACCATTTTGTCTGTTCCAGCTTTAAAAGTATCGTTTACTATAACATTTCCCTGAATAACCAATAAGGCTGTATTGTAATGCGCGGGGAAATCAAATGTTGCGACCGCCCCCTTATTCAACTTAGCATTCATTAAATGTAATGGTGTGAAAGTCGAAGCTCCTCCCTGTATCCCATTATACTCTCCAGCAATCACCTCGATAATCCCTTCGTTATCTTCTAATGCATAAGTAGGGATATCTCCATGTATCAAGGCTTGGTATTTAGGCGGATCCATCTTATGTCTTGCAGGAAGATTTACCCACAACTGCACCATCTGAAAATCACCTCCCTGTTTACTCCATTCCGTCTCATGAAATTCCTTATGCAACACACCAGATGCTGCAGTCATCCATTGTACATCCCCTTCTCCAATAATCCCACCACCACCAGAACTGTCACCATGCTCTACTCTACCTTTATAGGCAATTGTTACGGTCTCAAACCCACGGTGAGGATGTACACCCACCCCCTTCGGAATGTCGCTAGCTGGAAAATTATATATAGAGTTATAATCCAACATAATAAAAGGACTCATCCTTGTCATCGGCACGTAACTCGGTATAAAATTGTGCACTCTAAATCCATCTCCAACAAAATGTGCTGGTTTGGGATTAAAAATATGTTCAACAGTTTTCATCTTTACAGTCTCCTTTAATTTATATAACAAAGATACATGCAACGGACTTACTAGAACTTAATATAGGTTAAGAAACAAAAACAGTGTACAAAAAAAAGCATTCATTACTGAATGCTTTTCTATGTAGTTTCCAAAAAGAAAATTTTACAATTGCTTTTCCAATTTTTCAGTCAATACCGATTTAGGAACTGCACCTACTTGTTTATCAACGATCTCACCATTTTTGAAATATAACAATGCAGGAATATTTCTAATACCAAAACGTACTGATATCTCAGGGTTGTTATCAACGTTCACCTTGCCAACAACAGCTTTACCATCATATTCTTTTGCAATCTCATCCACTACCGGACCTACCATGCGACAAGGACCACACCATTCTGCCCAAAAATCGATCAATACAGGTTTATCGGATTTCAAAACAAGCTCCTCAAAGTTGCTATCTGTAATTTCTAATGCCATAATAATATCCTCTTTTTATAATTTAACACAAATATAATCAATTGCCCACAATTGTAGTCTAATCGTATTGTAATAAATATCTATACCCTATCAATTTAATTGATATCGGATTCCTTTATTCTCCAACTCATCGATCAATTCGTTAGTCACTTTAATCTTTATAGTTTTGGCTGGCATCTCTACAGCAATATTTTCCTGTACATCCATTACCTTAAACTTCAAGCTACAATTGGCAACCTCTCCCTCTTCGACTGAAGCATGTACCAGCTCATTGATCAGCTTCACCACCTCTTCATTCAACTGCTGCAAAGCAATCTGTATAGTAAAGCTCTTAGCCAGCTTTTCTCTTAAATCAGAGAGCAATTGTATGTTCTTGATTTCAAAGCCCCAGTTTCCGACCTGCTTAAAACGTTCTTGCACTAACCCTCGGATTTGTACAAAATAACCGTCCTGGAGATATCCTTTAAATTTGACATAATCTTCTCCAAAAACAGCAATTTCATAAGAATCCGAATAATCTTCGATTACAAACGAACCAAAAGGTTTACCATTTTTGGAAACACGATGTGCCGCATTTGCAATAATACCACCGACAACAGCTTCTTTATTTTTGATGCGATTAAATTCAAGAAGCACTTCCTCTTCTACTTCCGAGGCTTTTACCTTATTGATCAGCTGCAAATCTCGAACTGTATTCGCACAAAAGTGCTTAATCTCAAACTTATAGTTATCTAACGGGTGACTTGTCAAATATATACCAATAACATCCCGTTCATATTTTAACTTTTCGATTAAGCCCCAAGGAGGACAAGGTGCCAAAACAGGCTCTGGCAATTCAGCTGCTGCTCCACCACCAAAAAGACTAGCCTGAGCCGAGTGCTCATTTTCCTTAAAGCGCTGCGCAAACTTTATGGCTTTTTCAATCCCAGTTGTATTATCCCCATCCTTATAAAAATACTGAGCTCGATGCGTATCCGTAAAGCTGTCAAAACCACCAGCATATACCAAACTTTCAAAGGCCTTCTTATTAGCTGAGCGCAAATCAATACGCTTAGCAAAATCAAATATAGATTTATACAATCCTTCGCTACGCGTCTCCACAATGGTATCTACCGCTCCTGCACCAACTCCCTTCACCGCACCAATACCAAACCGGATCGCTCCTTGCTCATTCACCGTAAACTTGTAGTGAGATTCATTCACATCAGGCCCCAATACCGCAAGCCCCATTCGCTTACATTCCTCCATAAAGAAAGTGACCTGCTTAATATCATTCATGTTATTCGACAGTACCGCAGCCATATACTCTGCCGGATAATGTGCTTTTAGATAAGCGGTCTGATAAGCTACCCAAGCATAACAGGTCGAATGGGACTTGTTGAAAGCATAACTTGCAAAAGCTTCCCAGTCCGTCCATATTTTTTCTAGGACCTTAGCATTATGACCTTTCTCTACAGCCTGTTCTACAAACTTAGGTTTCATTTTATCCAACACAGCCTTCTGCTTCTTACCCATTGCTTTGCGCAAAACGTCAGCGTCACCTTTAGAGAATCCAGCAAGCTTTTGCGACAAAAGCATGACCTGTTCCTGATAGACCGTAATACCATAAGTCTCTTGCAGATATTCTTCACACGCATCCAAATCATAAACAATAGGTTCAATACCATGCTTTCGTTTAATGAAAGAAGGAATATACTCCATCGGCCCCGGTCTATACAATGCGTTCATAGCGATCAAATCCGCAAAAACCGTAGGCTTCAGTTCTTTCATATACTTCTGCATTCCAGGAGATTCATATTGGAAAACCCCAATAGTCTCTCCGCGTTGGAATAGTTCGTAAGTGATCTCATCGTCAATAGGAAACTCATCCGGGTCCAACTCAATACCGTGTCTCAGTTTGACGTTTGCAACCGTGTCCTTAATAAGAGTCAGCGTCTTAAGACCCAAAAAGTCCATCTTAAGCAACCCCGCACTCTCAACCACCGAGTTATCAAACTGAGTAACATACAAGTCGGAGTCCTTTGCCAATGATACCGGCACAAAATTCGTAATATCATCGGGCGTAATAATCACACCACAGGCATGAATTCCTGTATTACGCATAGATCCTTCCAACACACGCGCTTGCTTGATTGTCTCGGCCTCAAGCCCAGCCCCATCTGCCAAAGATTTTAAGCGATTCACTGCATCCAACTCTTCTGAGCGAAGCACCTCCTTGAGCGCTTTTTCTTCCAGATTGAAAATCTTGCTCAGCTTCAAGTTCGGGATTAACTTCGCTATTTCGTTCGCGTCTGACAAAGGCAAATCCAACACACGCGCCGTATCCTTTATAGAAGATTTGGCCGCCATAGTACCATACGTAATAATCTGTGCTACCTGAGATGCGCCATACTTGTCTATTACATATTGCATTACGCGACCACGCCCCTCATCATCAAAGTCGATATCAATATCTGGCATGGATACCCGATCCGGATTCAAAAAACGCTCAAAGAGCAAGTCATACTGAATCGGATCAAGGTTAGTAATACCTAGGCAGTACGCTACAGCAGAACCTGCTGCTGAACCACGTCCAGGCCCAACAGAGACCCCCATATCACGTGCAGCAGCTATAAAGTCTTGTACAATCAAAAAATACCCAGGATATCCGGTACGCTCAATGGTTTCGAGTTCGAAATCCAATCGTTCCGTAATCAAATCATCTATCTCCTTATAACGCTTTCTCGCTCCCACATACGTAAGATGCCTCAAATAGGCATTTTCCCCCCGCTTCCCACCATCCAAATCATCTTCAGCATGTTGAAATTCTTCGGGAATCTCAAACTTAGGAAGGAGTACGTCCCTATTAAGCGAAAAGATCTCGACCTTATCCAAAATCTCCTGAATAGTCAAAATAGCCTCAGGCAGGTTACCAAAAGCTTTCTTCATTTCTTCAGAAGATTTAAAATAATACTCCTGATTAGGCATACCAAAACGGAAACCTCTTCCCCTTCCTTTTGGGGTCGAAAGCTTTTCTCCATCTTTTACGCACAACAAGATATCATGGGCATGCGCATCGGCCTTATTTACGTAGTACGTA
Organism: Sphingobacterium paucimobilis HER1398; assembly: GCF_000416985.1. Lineage (GTDB taxonomy): Bacteria > Bacteroidota > Bacteroidia > Sphingobacteriales > Sphingobacteriaceae > Sphingobacterium > Sphingobacterium paucimobilis. Next base: position 346,715 of record NZ_ATDL01000014.1, on the reverse strand, counting down.
TTATTAGTTGCGACTAATTTTACCTGATGTTTCTTTGCCAGTCGGATCAGGGTTTCATTCACCCTATCTTCATCTTCCTGCCCATGTCGCATCACTTCGATGTAAAAATCATCTCCAAACAGCTCTTTCCACCACACCAAAGCTTCCTCCGCCTGATTTTCACCAATGTTTAATACTTTACTGGGTACCTCGCCCTGAAGATTACCCGAAAGCACAATTAAGTCGTCTTTATACTTCTCGACAATGCTCTTATCGATCCGAGGCACATAATAGAAGCCCTCAGTATAGGCTGCCGAAGCCATTTTTGCTAAATTGTGATATCCTTTTTTATTTTTCGCTAAAAACACGATTTGATAGCCATTGTCCTTTCTAGACTTATCCTTGCGGTCCTCACAAACAAAAAATTCACACCCCACAATAGGTTTAATCAGCTGTCCTGTCGGTTCCTGTCCAGCTTCAATCTCCTCCTTCTGCTTTGCTTCGACTTCTTTATTATGCCCAAGCACTTTGCTCACAAAATGAAAAGCCCCCATCATATTCCCGTGATCCGTCATTGCTACCGCAGGCATATTATGTTTTGCCGCCGCTGCTACCAAATCCCCGATAGAGATCGTTGACTGAAGCACCGAAAACTGAGAATGATTATGCAGATGCGCAAAAGGCGCATTCTTCAATGCCTCTAACGCCTCCTGATCAACAACTATCTTTTTATCTCCTTGATCACGTTGGCGAATAGCATCCGAAGCAGCCTTTAGATTCGTATGTTGAAGCCCAACAGTGGCTATTGGTTCTGGGTTCTGTTTCTTGAATTCTATGAAATACCCCGTATCAACCTGTAGCTCCTCAGCGGTAAAAACATCCTGCCGTACCAATTCAAAGAAACAGCGTGTCGTCGCCTCCACATCGGCTGTTGCATTATGCGCTTCAGCAAAAGGAACACCAAACAGATAAGAGTGAAGCTCGGTAAGATTCGGCAATTTATATCTTCCCCCTCTACCTCCAGGAAGTTTCAACAAATTTGCAGTAACCTCCGTACACGTATCAAGTACAGCCATAGAGGCCATGGGTGATTCAACCTGATAACGATAGAACTCACAGCCCATGATATTGATATCAAATCCAATATTTTGGCCGACAACAAACTTCGCTTTAGCAAGCGCCTCATTAAACTTGACAAGTACGTCTTGCAATGGAACTCCATTCTCCGTAGCTAAAGCCGTCGAGATACCATGAATTTTCTCCGAATCAAAAGGGATGTCAAAGCCATCTGGCTTAATAAGATAATCTTGATGTTCAACTAGATTACCCAATTCATCATGCAATTGCCAAGCAATTTGCACACAACGCGGCCAATTATCTGTATCTGTAATCGGCGCATCCCAACGCTTCGGTAAGCCCGTCGTTTCCGTATCAAATATTATATACATAGTCTATCCCTCTTAATCAAAACAAAAATACTCAAATAAGCTAAGATATTATCGACATTGTTTCCACACCTTGATAAAAAAGAAAGCGCTGATACATGATTATTTTTATTCGAAATTTAATATTTGTAATATTGGCTTTAGTAGATGTTTTTAAAAGAGACTTCTCTAAAAAACACAGACAGCATCTTACTGATCCTATTGATGCTTTTCCTACCCATCTTAGGTTCTATTATTTATTTCATAGGATTACGCAACAGTTGTCCTTTAAACAAAAAGGTTGTATAAATATATTTATACAACCTTTTTGTTATCCACAGATATATCTTTTCATCACTTCAGGATAGTCACCTCTACCCTTCTGTTCTTTTGTCTTCCATCAGCAGTTTTATTATCTGCTACCGGCTTAGAAGGTCCAAATCCTTTCGTCGATATCCTTCCTCCAGATACTCCTGCCTCTTCCAGATATTTCTTCACGGAAGCGGCGCGTTTATCCGACAACCACACATTATACCCCTCTTCACCAGTAGCATCAGTATGTCCATCTACACGAATCTTCTTCGACTTATCATCCTTCATCAGCTTTGCTAATTTTGTCAGCTCCACTTTAGCCTTGTCCGTCAAGTAAGACGAATTAGTTGGGAACAGCACATCCGACGACAAGGTAAACTTGATTCCTTCATCGGTTCTAGAAGCGTCCTCAAACTCACTTTTAACATTTTTCAAACCATCATCTGTCCCGTCCTTAGATACAACAGCACCAGGATTTACAACAATCTGCTGTTGTTTACAAGCTGCAAAAAAAAGAACAGCAGCACTCACTGAAAATAAAAAGATTTTCTTCATATAACTTATTATAACGATCTATCCAAAAACACAAACTAATATATACAAATTTTAGTTAACGTCTTCTTTCTGTGTAAAAAACAATTCTTTTCTTATCCTTTTCAACTCCGGAATCTCTTTGTAAAGCTTCCAGATCAGGCCTGTCTTGGCATTCTCCAGCATAACAGCTATAGCACCCTGATTGAGCGCCAAATATTCATCAGACACATCATCATTCCGCAAGTCCAGCCAAGACCTAAAACCATACTCCGTAAACAAGATATGGCCATATTGACTATATAAGGCTAATACCGATGCTACACCTAATTCTTTGTCAGCAATAATAGACGATGGTGCGATAGCCGGATTTATTCTATAGTTCCCAATACTATCTCTATGTTGATAAAACCCCCAAATATCACTGTTCGTCGTCCCGACCCCTGACTCGTTGTCCCTTCGTTTAACATATTGGATATAGGAATTCAAGACCTTATCCCAGTCCATCAAACTATCTTTTAGTTCTCGCGGTTCTATAGTCAGAAATGGCTTGTACAAATCCATAAGACTTCCGCCAATTTCCCCCAAGGGCAAATACACACCAAACTGTGTCGACGGCTGCATCACCGACAGACCCGCTACCGTATCAAATCTCTCTCTCATAAAAGGAAGTGGATTATAAACGTCCTGTCTGACACTATCGGAATAAATATCCGTATCCAATTCTTCGATATGTTCATACCTTCGGACGTCATATCTATTATACACACCATTACGATAGGCATCAATAGGCAGTGGATACTTAGAGGATCCTATGGCCAACAAATAAGTATTAATCGCATCATTTGGACCAGACAGAAGAGAAGCCGCAACAGGTAGTTCCGAAACCTCTTCTTCCATCAAACTTAACTTAGATCGAAGAATATTATTGCTGTTTTCTACTACCAATTTTTGCCAATTTACATTATCGTAAAGTGCCGTTATACGACTTCGCAAATCCCTCTCGCTCTCATTATCTGCTGCAAAATATTGTCTAGCAATCAAGAGTGCTTCGATCAACGAAGCCGTTCCATTGACGTCATAAGAAGAAAAACCCCTTCTATACTCGGGCACTCCCTTTCTGCCGTCAAAATAAGACGGAAAAACCCCGTATTTATTCTGCGCTCGCAAGAGAAAATAAGTCATCTTCGAAATCCTGTTGAAAGCAAGCTGCCTGTTGATAAACTTTCGTTCTACGCCGATCAGCAGTGCCAGCACAGCAGGAGCTGTTTCTTTGGTAGAAACAATGGCTTTCTCTTTGGAACGATAGGGCATATACATACCGCTATTGATGTCGAAATTCTCGACAAAGTAATTGATATGCGTCATTTGTATAAGTGTAATCAAGGCATCGTTTTCCATACGTTTTGTTGATGCTTCCTTAACTGCAGAAAACAATGATTCCTCATAGTTATAATCCATCCATGTTATCTTATAAAAATACTTCTGCCCTACTACTGGAACGATATCAAGACAAGACTGCATTTGAACGGGCCTTATCCCAATAGGCCTAAACACTTCACCGTCTTCCGACCTGTATATTTTTATATACCGTATACTGGGAGTCAAAGGAAGTTGCCATTTCAGATGAACGATACGATCGTATCCAATAGCATCTGTTAATACCGCATTAGTACTTAACTTGACTTCCGAATACTTGGCAGGCAAAAACTCCACCTGATCGATAAATATGTGATGTAGATCACTAGAAGCGACATTCTGAATAAAATGTATACCATTAATAGGCTCCTCTAGATTTACAATCTTGAACTCTTTCGTAGGTACCTTGACCTGCAACCACTTACCTACTTCAAAATCCTCCACATAGGAACTGATATCCAATGTATCAGAAACTTTATCTCGCTGTCCGATGTATATTCTAGGCAGATCAGCAAGCTTGGTATGCTCCGACTTTATATATATCCGTATACTTAAAAAATCTTTATTAGAAAATCTATAATGATATTTCTGACGGCTATAACGTAGACTGACATCCCAATGCCCTTGCTCATTCGACAAATAGCGAAGAGACAGCGCATTACCAGGTGTAAAAAACAACGTGTCAGAAACCAAAAGATGCCCATTTACATTCTCCACCCAACTTGCTCCTGCGTATTGCACACGACTTTTTGCGTAACTTCCCTTCACCAAACTGTTATCAAATACCACCTCAGGATAAGTATCTGCGTACACTTTTACGGAACAAAAAATAAAGAAAAAAACAAGGAAACCTAAGTACTTCATATCTTTCTATCGATTCAATATTCAAATTTACGCAAAAACCATGCATAAACCGCCGCTAACGAAGAATTTGTTGATCACATCAAAAATTAATCCACACAAATTGAGCCGCTTACAGGAACATACAAAAATTAAGAATATAAAAATTTTACTTTTTCATTTTTCTGTCTATCTTTGCATCACGTCAAGCGAAAGTAGCTCAGTTGGTAGAGCACAACCTTGCCAAGGTTGGGGTCGCGAGTTCGAATCTCGTCTTTCGCTCAGTTGCCTAGGTGGTGGAACTGGTAGACACGCAGGACTTAAAATCCTGTTCCCGTTAAGGGAGTGCGGGTTCGATTCCCGCCCTAGGTACAAAAGGCTAATCAGAAGATTAGCCTTTTTTATATATAATTATTTCGTCTACCTATTCCCACTTATTCCAAAACACCAAATAAGGAATTTCTTCTCCCGTGCAGTCCAAAACGATGTCTTTACCGAACATAAACCTCGACTCACCGATCTTTATAGAATACTCGCCTAAAACCGCTGCCAACAGTTTTCCAATCTATCTATTTTTGAATACAGCAATACGCCCTAACAATGAAAAATTTAATAGCATGGCTCATCAGTACCTTATTCATCATGGTAACTGGTTCTTCTAAAGGAGAGAATATAGAAAAACAATCTACAGCGCACATACACAATAAGCACAAATTAACAGAATTAAGAAAAGATTGGGATTATCAAAAGGAGAGGCCGTTCACCTCAATTTCAGAAACAGCAAAAAACTAGTCAGGATCCACCTCAGATATTACATACACATCCTCGTTTGCCTTTTTCATTTTATACCTTTCTCGAGCTATACGTTGTATTTCTCCAGGATTGAACTGCGCATCTTTAATTGCTTTTTCGATATTATCTGTTTCAGTAGAATAAAACTCTTTTTCCAGCTCTAATTTATTTCTCTCCTGTTGATAGCCAATTTGAGTAGCAAAATCATACCTGTCAAAAAAACACATCCATATTAAAAAAGCAACGCCTGATATGAGAAATCTATTCTTAACTAAAGATACTATTCTTTCCATAACGCAAAAATAACACTATGATCGGACTTTACATCTAAAGTTAAATAAACTTTTGGATAAAAAACAAGCCCCCATCACTGTATACTTTTATCAAATAAAACAAAAAAGGGGCGATCGCCCCTTTTTTGTTTTATTTGATAGCAAATTTAAAATCTTTTCCGATGAATCTAGCATTTGCACCAAGCTCTTCTTCGATACGCAACAATTGATTATATTTTGCCATACGATCCGAACGTGAAGCCGAACCAGTTTTAATCTGACCACAGTTTAAAGCTACGGCCAAATCAGCAATTGTAAAATCTTCTGTTTCGCCCGAGCGGTGAGACATGACAGAGGTATAACCACTATTTTGAGCAAGAGTAACCGCATTAATCGTTTCTGTCAACGATCCGATCTGATTTACCTTAACCAAGATAGAATTGGCGGTATTTGTATCGATACCTTGTTGAAGACGTTTTGTATTTGTCACAAACAGATCGTCACCTACCAATTGTACACGTCCTCCGATTTTATCCGTCAACAACTTCCAACCGGCCCAATCATCCTCTTGCATTCCATCCTCGATTGAAATGATAGGATATTTTTCGGACAACTCGGCTAGATAAGCAGCCTGTTCTTCCGAACTACGCACAGCTCCCTTATCGCCTTCAAATTTCGTATAATCGTATTTTCCATTTACAAAAAACTCAGATGCAGCGCAATCTAAAGCCAGACAAATATCCGACCCCGGTTTATAACCTGCCGACTCAATAGCTTTCAACACCGTCTCAATAGCATCCTCAGTACCCTCAAAAGTTGGAGCAAAACCACCTTCATCCCCTACTGCAGTAGACAGACCTCGATCGTGCAAGATCTTTTTAAGACTATGAAACACTTCTGTTCCCCAGCGCAAGGCTTCGGAAAAAGAAGGTGCCCCAACAGGCATGATCATAAATTCCTGAAAAGCGATAGGAGCATCAGAGTGCGATCCACCATTAATGATATTCATCATTGGAATAGGCAATGTATTCGCATTGACACCTCCGATATAACGATATAACGGCTGACGGGACTCCTGAGCAGCAGCTTTTGCAACAGCTAGAGACACACCTAAAATAGCATTAGCACCTAACTTACCTTTATTCTCTGTACCATCAAGATCAATCATGATCTTATCAATTGCGTTTTGTTCAAAAACATCAACACCTTCCAAAGCTTTCGCTATAACTGTATTAACATTCTCTACCGCCTTCAAAACACCTTTACCAAGGTATTTTGCCTTATCGCCATCACGCAACTCGACCGCTTCGTGAACACCTGTAGATGCTCCAGAAGGAACAGCAGCTCTTCCCACAAAACCATTTTGTGTGGTTACATCAACTTCAATTGTTGGATTTCCGCGCGAATCTAAAATCTGGCGCGCATGTACATCGATAATTAAACTCATTTTCTTTTATAAGGTTATGATCAAACACAGCTAACACTTAGTGTATTATTAACACTAATATATGGCCTATAATTCAAAAATAGAAATTATATATGAAATATCCATACAGAGCTTACATACTATATCATAAAAAAGCGTTCAATCGGGGAGATTGAACGCTTTTTTACTAACCAATTATTAACCTAAATTATGAATACTAGATAACAAACAAAACCCATGCCAAAAAACAAACCATTATTAACTACAGCAACATCTTATTCGACAGATAATAGGTAGAAAAAAGTATCTTTGCGCCATGGAATTATCAGCACTGTTAAAAAGACTACAGATCGAAGATCTTAATAATATGCAGAAACAGACCTTGTCGCAATTCACTCCAGCACAAGATCTCCTATTATTATCACCCACCGGCTCGGGTAAGACACTAGCTTTTAGCCTCTTAATAGAGCAGTTAATTATAAACAAAAAAAATGAAGTACAAGTCCTCATAGTCGTTCCTACACGCGAACTGGCTTTACAAATAGAATTTGTTATCAAAACAGTCATAAAAGGCCATAAAACAGTATGTTGCTATGGAGGGCACGACACGAAGACAGAGAGAAATGCATTGAAAGAGGCTCCTGGTATCTTAATAGGTACTCCTGGACGTATCATATACCACCTGGATCACAAACATTTTTCAACAGACAGTATCCACACCCTAGTATTGGATGAGTTTGACAAATCGCTAGAACTGGGTTTCCTAGATCAACTGGAAAGAATCATCTCCGCATGTACTGCTATTCAGCGTAAAATATTGACATCCGCTACCGATCTAGATGATTTCCCCTCTGTTCTCAAATTGAACAACCCCATAAAATTAGACTTCTTAGCAGACATAGAAAACAAACCTGCTATACATTTCAAAAAGACAGTATGTCCGCCACAATACAAATTACAGACACTATTCAACCTAATATGCAGCCTAGAGAACCAAAAGATACTGATATTTTGTAACCACCGAGATGCAGTCGACCATATCAGTGAGCTATTAGAAGACAGAGGACTCATCCACGATATGTTTCACGGTGGGCTAGAACAACGTGATCGGGAATTGGCAATACTTAAATTCAGGAATAACAGCAACAGGATACTCATCACTACCGACCTGGCAGCGAGAGGATTGGACATTCCTCAGATTGACACAATCATACATTATCAGCTGCCTAACAAAGAAGACGCATTTATACATCGAAACGGACGAACAGCACGCATGAACAATGCTGGACAAGTTGTCATTATGTTAAAACCTGAAGATCATTTCGCCTATCTTCCAGACGACACCGAAGAGATCATCTTAGAAGACAGGTATCCGCTTCCGGACAATACCCCTTATGCAACCGTATACATCCCTTATGGTAAAAAAGATAAGGTAAATAAAATAGATATCGTTGGATATATGCTACAAATGGAAGGATTGGAAAAGACAGATATAGGTCTGATTGAAGTAAAAGACAAAGAGTCTTATATTGCCATAAAAAGACATTTGCTGACAACCATCATCAAAAATACTGAAAACGGTAAGATCAAAGGCAAGAAAATAAAGTTCTTCAGGACCTAGCCTTTAAAAACGCCAGCACCGCAGGAGGGACCAACTTATTGACAGATCCTCCATTTCCGAGAATATCACGAACAATGGTTGAAGAGATATGAGCCGTACCACTACGACTTATCAGGAAATAAGTTTCTATACCCGGAGCCAGTATAAGGTTGTTTTGCGCTATCGTATCTTCATATTCAAAGTCCTTCGTATTCCGCAATCCCCTCAGGATAAAGTTGGCTCCTACTTTCTGACAATAATCAACTGTCAATCCGGTAAAGAGATCCACAACCACTCTCGAGTCTCCTCTATACAGTTCTTCGATAGCCAATTTTCGCTCCTCGTAGGTCATAAGCCCCTTCTTAGAAGCATTGACCCCTACAGCAATATAAACTTTATCAAACAGCGTTAAAGAGCGATCCACTAAATCCTGATGCGCATAAGTAAAGGGATCAAATGAACCTGGGAAAACTGCTACTTTCATATCGAAACAAAATCAATAATACTTATTATTCCAAACTATCAGCCTAAGGTTGCAAATCAGGCTGCTTATAAAAACTAAAAGAGGAATTTCCATATTTCCTAGTCTCAACATGTAAAGCATGTTGTCCTAATTTGCGCATAGTGGGATGTTCCACAACTAAAACTCCTCCCGGATTTAAAAGACCGTTGGACAGGATCAACTCTGGCAACTGGGGCAGCACACCGATATCATACGGTGGATCCGCAAAAACAAAATCAAACGAATCGCCACAACTCTGTACAAACTTAACCACATCTGCTTTACGCGTACGTATAGCTTCAAGATTGTGCTTACTCGCTATATCACGCACATACAGTAGACACTTGTTATGAATATCGACAGATAGCACCTCTTTTACTCCTCTAGAAGCTAATTCAAACGAAATATTTCCAGTACCGCAAAATAAGTCTAGACAGCTAAGCCCATCCCAATCGACATATTGCTGCAATATATTAAACAAAGCCTCTTTAGCAATATCCGTGGTTGGACGCACCGGCAAATTAGTTGGAGGATTAAGCCTAATTCCTCCCAATGTTCCTCCAATTATACGCATGACACACTATCCGCTAAAACATTCAATGCTTCCAATGCTCGTTCCACATCACCATCCGCTACGGACCACTTGTCTTTCGCTTGAATCATATCGACCCATTCTGCATATCTATCCAAACGGGCAAACCATTCAGACTCCCTAGATGCTCCACTCAATAAGATCTTCGATATTTTCCCTTTAATAGAAAAATTGTTAAACACATTCAGTACAAAGTAGCTAAGATCATCCGCAGTAGCCACTTCAAATGTATTATACAATCGCATCTCCCCATTTATGAACAAGAACAAATCAGCCTGATCATCATAAATATGAACACCGAGAACCTCACCCTGAATAGGGATATAGCTTTGAACCTGATTGATAACAACCTCAAAACAGGGCGTAAAACCAGCCTCTGGAAATATCTTTTTCCAACGATTGAGCAAAGAACGTTCGTATTGATACAAAGCAGTGATTCCCAAAACAGAAATATTACTTGTCATAATATGCTCAACTTGACTATCCATAAAATAATCCACATACAAATTCTTTTCTGTTTCATGGTATACATCCGAAGGTACCCATATCAGCCCTTGGTGTGGAAGATTTATAGATACATTCTTAAATGGCAGGCTCAACATCTTCGTTGCCTCCGCAGAAGGACTTAGGTTATCATAAGCCATATAGACCAACACCTGCCTATCTTCATCCAGCACTATCAAGTGGTCAGTTTGAAAATCACTCTGAATAAGGAGTGAATAATTTGACACGTAGTGTAGATAAAAATCGGCTGCTATATAATGCATGTGTATAAATTTTTAAGATAGAGGTAAATCGTCCAATCAAACAAAATTAGCTTTTACAATTGAAATGCCAAACCTTTTTAGATAACTTTGGACGTGTTCATCAACAATTTACTTTTACAACAATTCAGCTGGCCCCCTACCGATCAACAAAAGGAAGTCTTTGGACTGTTGTCGGAATTTCTGCACACTTTTTCAGAAGCCTCCTGCTTTATTCTTAAAGGATATGCCGGTACAGGTAAAACCACAATAATAAGTACATTAGTCAAAAGTCTTCCAGCTATACGAAAAAAAACAGTATTATTGGCCCCCACTGGACGGGCAGCCAAGGTGATGGGATCTTATTCAGGCAGGAATGCATTGACGATACATAAAAAAATCTACAGAAAACGCAGTGTCACGTCCCTTCAGATGGATTTCGAACTCGCCGAAAACCTCCATGAAAACACCCTGTTTATAGTAGACGAAGCTTCCATGATCACCACCGAGGGATTTAATATGTTCTCCAGCGGGCTACTCAGCGACTTGATAACCTATGTACAATCCGGCAAAAACTGTTGTTTAATGCTCGTAGGCGACAGTGCCCAATTGCCTCCTGTTGGACTAGACAACAGCCCTGCTTTAAATCCAGATTTTATACAATCCGAATTTGGATTTCACATTTACCTATATGAATTGACAGATGTTGTCCGTCAGGACAAAGCATCAGGTATATTGTTTAATGCTACAAAAATCAGGAATGAGATTCGCCTCGATGAAGAATCGCCCCAATACACATTTCCTCAATTCGTCACCAAATCATTTAATGATATTTTCAGAATGAATGGCGACAGGCTTATCGAAGGACTACATTATGCTTATGACAAATTCGATATTGAAAATTGCATGGTCATCTGCCGATCCAACAAATCAGCCAATCTATACAACAAACATATCCGCAATCAAATTTTATTCAGAGAGGAAGAGATAACAGGTTCTGACCGAATCATGGTCGTCAAAAACAACTACTACTGGTTACAACAGCATGACGAAACACATACTGGCTTTATAGCTAATGGAGACATGGCAGTCATCAGAAAAGTAGGCAATATCCATGAGATGCACGGTTTTCGTTTTGCCGATCTCTATCTTGAATTTACAGATAATAATGAAGGCGATGCCATACGCTGCCGTGTCAACCTAGACAGCTTGCACGTTGATGCCCCTTCCCTACCTTATGAACAACAGCAACAGCTCTACGAATCTATAGCTCGAGACTATGAAGATATCCCACAAAAAAAGGACAGAATGGAGGCTATAAAAAAAGACCCCTATTACAATGCTTTACAAATCAAATTTGCTTACGCCATCACCTGCCATAAAGCACAGGGCGGCCAATGGCCCCTCGTATTTGTAGATCAAGGCTATATGACCGATGAAATGCTAAACACCGAGTTTCTGAGATGGCTTTACACCGGTATTACCCGAGCTACAAAAGAATTATTCTTGGTAAACTTCAATGAGAAGTTCTTCTAGCTATCAAAAATATTACAGGCTTCCATCGTTTCTCCCTAAATAAAAGGATATTTTAGCCCTCCTAAATTATTAACATTTTCATTTGGCATGAAGTATTATTTATTAGGTATATTAGCCTTATATGTCACCTTGGGACATACTCAAGAGATAGAGAAAGCAATTAAACCGAACTATCAGCAAGCGGCTAAGTTTGCTCCCCACAAATTGAGAAGTTTAATCTTTTCAACCGAAGTGACACCAAACTGGATTAATTACAGTGACAAGTTTTGGTATGAATATACCACCCCATCGGGTAAAAACTGGTACCTGGTTGACCCGAGCGCACGAAAAAAAACCAATCTATTTGACAATGCTGAAATGGCAGCAAAAGTCACCTCGATAGTCCGTAATCCATTCGATGCTCAGCATCTTTCTCTACAGAATCTCCGTTTTATGGACAATGAAAATCTAATCCGTTTTGAGGTACAAAGCACCAAAGATACCGTGAAGAGTAAGGAGGAAATCCAAAAACAAACCAACAAAAGAGATACTGTCAAACGTAAAACTTTTCACTTTGAATATAACATTATATCCAAACAGCTCAAAGAAATAAGCGATACTACCAAAGAAAAAGCCAAGCCAAGCTGGGCCAGTTTTAATCCAGACACTACCCGTGTGTATTTTGCGAAAAATTACAACCTCTATTGGATGGATTATGATAATTACCTGAAAGCATCCAAAGATGAAAAGGACTCTACTATCGTCGAACATCAAATTACAACCGATGGCGTACCTTATTATGCCTGGGGCGGTGATCAATACAGCACCACCACGACCGACAAAAAGTCAAAGGAAGAAGAATTAAAAAAACGTAAAGGGGTATGGCTCAACTGGTCTCCAAACGGAAAGCACTTTGCCATTTCCAGAAAAGACAACCGTGAGATATCCGATCTATGGGTGATTAACAATGTCGGTGGCAAACGTCCTACCTTAGAGCCCTACAAGTACTTGATGCCTGGCGAAAAGGACTCTACAGAAGCGGAGTTATATCTATTTAACACCGACACACACCAAGCCAAACAAATCAGTATAGCAGCTTTTAAAAATCAAACCTTGAGCCTATGGGGACAAGAAAGAACAAAAGCCAGTTACAAAGGCAAACATTACATCAACTACTGGCTTGGCAATGACCAAGAGTTTTACATGGCACGCTCAAGTCGCGACCTGAAAAAAATAGATGTTATTGCCGTAAATATCGATGGAAGTACCCGCGTACTTGTCGAAGAACGCGCCAATGTATATCTAGATATCAAAGCGCCGAAACTTGTCAACAATGGTAAACAATTCATACACTGGTCTCAACGCGATGGATGGGGACATTTTTATCTGTACGATATACAAGGTAAGCTGATCCACCAGATCACAAAAGGAGACTTCCACTGTGATGAACTAACAGCGTACCATGAATCTACCGGAAACCTGTTTTTTAAAGCCAATGGTAGAGAAAAAGGAATAGATCCTTATTACACATTCTACTATTCGATCAACAAGAATGGAGGTGCCGCAAAATTATTAACACCTGGAGATTTCGATCATCAGGTAGCTGTCAGCGAAAGTGGCAACTATATCATTGACAACTTCTCACGCGTCAATACACAGCCGGCCACCAATCTTTATAGCTCTTCAGGTCAGCTAATCATGAAATTGGAAGAAGCAGACCTATCCCAATTATTTGCAACAGGATACAAATTCCCCGAACCTTTTAAAGTCAAAGCAGGAGATGGTATTACCGACCTATATGGTGTGATGTACAAACCATTCGACTTCGATTCGACAAAAACATATCCAATTATTGAGTATGTATATCCTGGTCCTCAAACAGAAGCCGTAAATAAGAGCTTCGGCAGAGGGATGGATCGAATTGACCGCTTAGCGCAAATGGGATTCATCGTTATTTCCGTAGGAAATCGGGGCGGACACCCTTCCCGTTCAAAGTGGTACCATACTTACGGTTATGGAAATTTGAGGGATTACGGTTTAGAAGACAAGAAAGTGGTAGCCGAACAACTAGCCAACAAGTATCCCTATATAGACATCAACCGTGTCGGTATAACAGGACACTCCGGAGGTGGGTTTATGTCCACTGCAGCTATGCTCGTATATCCTGATTTCTTTAAGGTAGCCGTATCTGGAGCTGGTAACCACGAAAACAACATCTATAACAGATGGTGGTCCGAACGTCATCACGGTGTTAAAGAAGAAGTATCAGCAAAAGGAGACACCTCATTCAACTACCAGATTGAGAAAAACACCGAATTAGCTAAAAATTTAAAAGGCAAACTATTAATCGTCACCGGAGACATTGACAACAATGTACACCCTGCCAACTCCATACGTATGGTAGATGCACTTATCAAAGCAAACAAAAGATTTGATTTTGTGTTATTACCGGGACAACGCCACGCCTTTGGTGATATGACAGAATATTTCTTCTGGAAAATGGCAGATTACTTCAGCGAACATTTACTGGGTTCCTCCAACATGAACGAGGTAGATATGACTGAGATAAATAAAGACCGTCCCTTGAGGCGTTAAGAGAAACAATGGACAACCAACGGTTCCAGACTATTTCAGAAGCACTGTACCAATACGGTGCTTCTGATCTTAATAAGGATATCTTAAAACATATATCTATTGATGAATTGATTTGCGTAAGCACATCAACAGAAAACCAACGTGCTGCGTTTCGTGCAGCATGGGCATTAGAACACATCCTGCTCTCCTCTGTCGATCTACTCCATCGATACCAGAAACAGATTGCAACCTTATACATCACTACGACGAATTGGAGTGTCTTAAGAAGCATCTCAAAACTTCTCCTGGAGCTACACAAAGCTTCAAAAAAGGGATTAGACCTTCCAGATGAAGATAACGAAGAAAAACTCCTCGAAAAGACCTTTCAACTATTAGCAGATACCAACTGCCCCATTGCCGTACGCTGTAACGCATACGACATACTCCTGGCATTCGTTGTCAAACACCCCTGGCTTGCACATGAATTACGGATTCAGATCCAATTTGACTTAGAGAAAAAAAATACCCCCGCTTTATCAAGCAGAGGTTTAAGAATCTTAAAGAAGCTGAAAGATTAAAGACAACATGATCGCCTAGAGAGGCTATCCTATACTAAAACGAATACCTAGCTCCTAGCGAATACATCGTATACATATCATTTTTCGTACCTATTCTTCTAAACTGATCATCATAGGGCATATAGCCATCCAACAAATCGTTATTAGCAAAATTAAACTGTCCATTAACAAGTACGCTCCAGTAGTTACCTGATTTGGAGTAGCGTCTATTCACAGGTACTGCAAAACCGATGTTAACAGTAGGAATCGTTACCGAATTGATTTTCTTTTTAAACACTGGAATTCCTTTTTCGTTATAATGATCTATCGGTCCATAATTCCCTGGAGGAACAGGCCCCTTGTAATCAAGAAGATAATATCCCTCGTCCCGAAATACATCATCTTTATAGTTATTCATAATTCCCAATACCCCCACTCCGACGTAAAATGAATTTTTCAAAACATCGAGCGCAGAGGTTTGAAATCCATTACCCAAAGCAAAGAATTCAAAAGGATGGAATGTTACCATAAGACCACCAGCCATATAGCTATTCTTTGCATAACGATTACTATTCGCTAAAATATTATCTTCCATAGCCTCCAAAATCCCGAACTGTCCTTCCACACCGGCATACAATCCACGTTTTATCTGATAATCTCCCTTTATGAAAAGAGCTTTACCAAGCGTTCCCGCCTTATGGATATCGCCATACAAATGGGTCAACCCCACTCCTGCGGCAATGTGATATTTTTTCAGCTCATTTTGTACACCAAAAGGTGGAGGACATCCTGGTTGTGCCCTAACCGTAATGATTACAAAAACAAAAACGACAGCAAATATAGCTCTCCACATAGACATATCTGATTTAAAGCTAAAATAAGGTATTTCCTTTATTAAAATGAATTTTCCCTAAATGTTTATAAGCACTTTCTGTACATTCTCTTCCACGAGATGTTCGCATAATATACCCTTCTTGAATTAAAAATGGCTCATACACTTCTTCAATAGTCCCTTCATCTTCCCCCACAGCTGTTGCAATGGTTTTCAGTCCCACAGGACCACCTTTAAATTTATCTATAATCGTCGATAATATACGGTTGTCCATCTCGTCCAATCCATGCTCATCGACATTCAATGCATTCAGGGCATATTGAGCAATAGCTTTATCGATGCTGCCATTTCCTTTGATCTGGGCGAAATCTCGAGTCCTTCTCAATAACGCATTCGCTATCCTTGGGGTACCTCTACTTCTACGTGCTATTTCGTATGCTCCTTCTTCACTAATAGCAGCCTGTAATATACTGGCTGAGCGCTGCACGATTGTCGTCAGCAACTTAGCATCATAATACTGTAGACGAGAGTTAATCCCAAACCGAGCCCGCAGTGGCGCCGTCAGTAGCCCTGATCGCGTGGTCGCTCCGACCAACGTAAAAGGATTTAAAGAAATCTGCACAGACCTCGCATTCGGACCTGTTTCCAACATGATATCTATCTTAAAATCCTCCATCGCCGAATACAGATACTCCTCCACAACTGGAGACAAACGGTGTATTTCGTCAATAAATAAAATATCTCCTTCGTCAAGATTCGTCAGCAGCCCCGCCAGATCACCTGGTTTATCCAATACAGGCCCCGAAGTAATTTTGATCCCCACCCCCATTTCGTTGGCAATAATATGAGATAGGGTCGTTTTCCCCAATCCAGGAGGGCCGTGCAACAACACATGGTCCAATGCCTCTCCCCTCAATTTTGCAGCCTGAACAAAAATGGACAGATTCTCTAAAATCTTAGCCTGTCCTGTAAAATCATCGAATGCCTGCGGACGCAAGACCCGCTCCATTTCCTTATCGGTAGGATTCATTCTCTCAGGATTCGGATCTAGGTTCTCATTCATCACTTATAAGGTTTTAAAAGACTCTCCAGTTTAAGCTGTATAACACCAAAAAATGCTTCTCTGAAAATCTTGGTACTCATCTTCGATACACCAAGAGTCCGATCTGTAAATATAATAGGCACCTCCACAACATTAAAACCGTACTGAATGGCTTTAAATTTCATCTCGATCTGGAAGGCATAACCTACAAATTTTATTTTATCCAAATCCAACTTTTCAAGTACTTTACGATTGAAACAAACAAAGCCAGCCGTAGCATCTTGTATATTGATACGCGTAATCAATCGAACATACACTGATGCGAAGTATGACATCAGCACCCTGCTCATTGGCCAATTCACTACATTCACCCCTCGTACATAGCGTGACCCTATCACCATATCTGCACCGGACAATGCTGCTGTGCGTAAGCGAATCAGATCTTCTGGGTTGTGGCTAAAGTCCGCATCCATCTCAAAGACGTATGTATAACTACGTGCCAACGACCATCTAAAGCCATGAATATATGCAGTCCCCAGTCCCAATTTGCCCCTACGCTCCTCGATAAAAAGTCGATTCGAATATTCCACCATGAGGGTCTTTACTACATCAGCTGTACCATCCGGAGAGCCGTCATCAACGACTAAAATATCAAAATCAACTTCAAGTGAGAATACCTTTCTAATAATATTCTCAATATTTTCAATCTCGTTGTAAGTAGGAATTATTACAATACTGTCAGCCACTATATGATAAAAGTATAAAAGGCAAAAATAAGAAATTTAATGGCAAAGTGCGATTCTGTATACCCCTAATTGACGCCATGCATCAGCTTCTTGATATAAGGTGACAATACGATCAATATAGCACCTGCGATCAACGAATACAATCCCAACTGTTTATAGCCTTCCGTATAAGTAACCAACTTATCCATTAAGGAATCTCCTTCTCGTGCTTCAGCCATGTTTGCGCCAATCAATCCTGCCACATATTGTCCGTAAGCACTAGCCAAAAACCACATCCCCATCATAATACCCTGTAATCTTGCAGGAGATAATTTCGTCATAATGGATAGTCCTATTGGTGACAGACACAACTCTCCTACGGTAATAACCAATAAGGCTACCGTAAAGATATCCAATGAAGTCATTCCATCAATAGCAAAGAAACGGGTAGCATACAACACATAGAAGCCCAAACCCAAGAATACAAAACCTAACCCAAATTTAATAATTGTATTAGGTTCCAATTTACGCTTGGACAACCATATCCACATCAGTCCAAATAGAGGAGCCAATAAAATAATAAAAAATGCTCCTCCTGAATTATTCACCCCATTAGGGTCCAGGTGGAACGCACCTCCCAATACAGAATCATTCAAATTCTTTGCAGCAAAAATACTTAACGAACCACCACTCTGCTCATATATACCCCAAAATACAATAGAGAACAAAATGAAAACAAGCGCAGCGATCAACTTATGTCGTTCTACCTTCTCTACCTTCGTCATTTCATAAAAAAGATAAAGCAATGTCAGCGGGCCGATGGTATACATGAAATAATCCGTATACTCCGTCTTAGAGACCATAACCTGAATCAATGGAACCAAAAGAAGGGTACCGATATAAACAGCATATTCCGCCCATTTGGGCAGTGCTGAAGTTTTCACAATCGCATCCGGATGTCCTGGCTGTAAACCAATAGGCCCCAGACTCCTTTTCGTAAAGTGGAAATTAATCAAACTGATCAACATCCCTATTGCTGCAAGACCAAAGGCCACATTCCAGCGGTGTGCTTCATCAATAACCGAACTTAACATATACCCTTTACCGATTGCCACACAGATATAGCCACCTAAAAAAGCACCTAAATTAATACCGGCATAGAAAAGAGAAAAACCAGCATCCCTTCGGCTATCTCCATCCTTATAGAGCTCACCCACCATTGTAGAAATATTAGGTTTGAAAAAACCCGTACCTATAATAATGAATGCTAGACCAAAAAAGAAAAACTGATGCGTGTCGATCGCAAGCAAAACACTACCAACAATCATCAACAACCCACCCCAAAACAAAGACTTCCTAAATCCTAAAATTTTATCGGCAAACAATCCACCGATAAAGGTAAATGCGTATACAAATGCCTGTGTAGCACCATACTGTAAATTTGCTTCTTTTTCACCAAAGTTCAATTGGGTAATCATAAAGAAAACCAACATTCCTCGCATACCATAGAAGCAAAAACGCTCCCACATTTCAGAGAAAAATAAACTCCATATCTGTTTCGGATATTTACCTTCGAAGCTCTGAACTTCCGCTAATGATTTCTGTGTCTCTATTGACATAACTAATATATAACTAATCGTAAAATGCCTTCCGATGTGGAAGGCATTTACTTTTTATTTCACTCCGTGCATTAATTTTTTCAAGACGGGATGTAGCAACATCACAAGTATTCCTGCTACAATAGGTACAATTGTAAATATCAAAAAGAAGGTGCTCAACGAGTAAGCTTCTGTAATATTTTCTATCTGTCCTCCCAATAACGCGGCCAACTTATTTCCGATTGCAATCGCTAGATACCACATACCAAACATAAATGCAATCATACGAGCAGGCACTAGCTTAGATACGTAAGACAAGCCTACCGGCGATAAACACAACTCCCCTAAAGTATGAAATAGGTATGCTAACACCAACCAAAGCATAGATACTTTTACACCTTCTTGGATGCCATAAGAACCATATGCCAATAATCCGAATCCAATTGCCATGATGATTAAGCCTAATCCATATTTAATAGCGGCTGGCGGATTGAATTTTGAGTCCCATATTTTTGATACTGATGAAGCAAATGTGATAATGAAAAATGAATTCATGATAGAAAACCATGAAGGTTCGATTTCCGACGCCTCTTTGGTGTATTCATTGTACAACATCCATCCCGCTACTCCCCATACAACCAAAAATGTTATTGCTAATACAATGTTGGTCGAAGGCGCTTTGTTCCAAGTTCTTTTCGTCAACAATATTAAAACATACGATATTAGGATTAATGGAACAACAGTTAATAACGTATTAAAAGTATTAAAAGCCGTCAAAGAAGTCCCCTCTAATGCCCGGTCTACATTATCTCTGGCAAAAATCACTAATGAAGAAGCTCCTTGTTCAAAACTCATCCAGAAGAAAATCGTAAAAAAGGCAAAAATGATTACAGCAATCATTCTGTCTCTCACTACTTTTTCATAACGAACAAGCCGAGATATAATCAACCCTATGAACACCAAAAGGCCTGCTATCGTTAATACGTACATCCCTCTCAATGTATCTAACCCCAAAAATGACAAATCTACTGATGGTAGTAAATCTATGTTTCCAATAACGTGGAGTGGCGCATCAAAAGCGAATAATAGGCCTATAACAGTCGTTATTCCTATTAAAATATAATCTAATGTTGAAAAAGGGTTTCTTTTACTATCGACATCATCAGCTACACTTTGTACTTTATCCTCCTTAGTTGGAACATCCCCGATTTTACCAAAAAGAGGTTTAGCCAACCAAAACTGTAAGGTTCCCAAGCCCATAAATACAGCGGCTAATCCAAATCCATAATGCCACCCTAAATTGCTCGCTAAATAACCACAAAGCATCATTCCAAAAAAGGCCCCAGCATTGACCCCCATGTAGAAGATAGTATAAGCACCATCTTTTTTCTGTGGGAATTTTTTATACATCTCCGAAAGAATAGACGTCATATTAGGTTTGAAAAAACCGGTCCCCACAACTAATAAGGTAAGTCCCAAATATAAAGGAATCGTACCGTCAAAAAACATGGCCACATGTCCCAAAGTCATAACGATAGAACCTATCACCACTGCCCAACGGTACCCAATAAATCTATCCGCTATTATCCCTCCGAAAATAGGAGTTATATAAAGCAACATCGCATAAGTAGAATATAATGCGCCCGCATTCTCTGCAGACCATCCTAAACCAGGATTGCCTCCTGTAATAGCTGCCGTAAGGAACAACACCAACAAAACGCGCATTCCATAAAAGGAAAAACGCTCCCACATTTCTGTAAAAAACAAAACAAACAATCCAGATGGGTGTCCTAAGACCAAACTACCATCTATCCCCTGATTCTCTAATTCTTCCGAAAAAGAAGCTTCCGAAACTTGACTCATACGTTATATACTTATCTATTTACTATAAAAACTATCAAAAATACAATTTCAATACTAATATTGCACTACTGAAAATACAAAAGGTCCAGACCATATAATTCGCTGAACCTTCCATTTATTCCCTGCAGTTTTAATTGATACCGTGCATTTTTTTCTTCAGCATCGGATTCAGCAGCAATAACACCAATGCAACAACGATTGGCAGAGCCGCAATAATCAAGAAGAAAACAGACATCGAATACTCTTGCGATATTTTATCAATCATACCTCCCATCGAAGCACCGATCTTATTGGCGATCGCCGATGCTAAGAACCAAAAGCCAAATATTAATCCTAACAACTTTTTGGGAGACAGCTTACTTACATAAGACAAACCGACCGGTGAAAGACACAGTTCACCCATCGTATGGAAAAAGTAAGCCAATATTAGCCAGATCATACTAACAGCTGCAGTTTCTGCTCCCTTTGGTATAGAACTGCTGCCATAGGCCAATACGATAAATCCAATTCCAACCAAGATCAATCCTAGAGCGAACTTGACTGGTCCAGATGGATTCCATACTTTCTCCCACAGCTTACTGAACAAAGAAGCAAAAGTTACAATAAAGAATGCGTTCAATATCTGAAACCAAGCTACCGTTACTTCCGTATCGACTGCCGTAAACTCCCGATATACTTTCCATATTCCCAACGCAGCAATCGAAGCAAATGACAATAGCGTAAATATAATCGTCAGTGGATATTTATCAAAAATCTTTGCTGACAATTTAAACAACACAAATGTGACTGCTCCTATAGGGATAATGGTCAACAGAGCATCCAGCCATTTAAAAGTGATAGCATGCGTGCCATCCAATACCCTTTGCGTATAGTTTTTTGCAAAAATTGTCATGGAGCCACCAGCCTGTTCAAATGCTAAAAAGAAGAAAATACTGGCAATCATCAATATAGCAACGACCACCAAGCGGTCACGCACCACATTCTTTGGTGTTTCTTCTTCATCCATGATAGCGGCTGTCTCTTTCTTTGGCTGTTCTCCGATCACACCAAACACTCTTTGTGCAACAAAAAACTGTAACATACCAAAGAACATAAAAATTCCAGCTAATCCAAAGCCATAATGCCACCCAATCTTTTCCCCAAGATATCCACATAATAAAGAACCTAAAAATGAACCTGCATTGATTCCCATATAGAAAATGGTATAACCAGCATCTTTCTTAGAACTGGTATTCGGATACAATTGCCCTACCATTGAAGATATATTAGGTTTGAACATACCATTACCCAAGATCATTAACCCCAGGCCTAAAAAGAAAAAGTTCTTTTCAAATCCTTCAAGTGCCATAGATGCGTGCCCTAGCGTCATTAGCAAGGCGCCAATGAGGATAGCTTTTCTTTGTCCGGTCAGTTTATCTGCTATATATCCGCCAATTATCGGTGTAGCATATACCAACATGGTATACCAACCGTATAAGCTCATAGCGCTTTCATTGGTCCATCCCCAACCACCTTTGGCGATTTCAGAGATTAAAAAAGTCGTCAACAAGGCACGCATACCGTAGTAGCTAAAGCGCTCCCACATCTCCGTAAAGAACAAGACAAATAATCCTGCGGGGTGTCCCATAACCATCTTATCATCCATTCCCCTATTGGTCAAATGGTTAGCCAACACCTCATCTTTCTGTTCAATCATAATCTTAGATCAATATCAATATTTTAGTTATAATAAATAACAAAGAAAACATAATTTCTTAATAAAGCGTCATAACCCAATAAAATAGTTACATTTATCTTATAGACCGCTCTTATGTTTTTTATTGGGTTTTACGGGATCTATATACCTACCATCGTCTTTCAATGAAGAGTTTTCTATCACGATATTCTCTTCGAAAACAAGCTTCCCATCCTTCATTCGATAGGCATCGTGCGTTAGATCGGGGCCATAATACTTATAATTATCTTTCAAACTAGGGTCGGCGGGCACAATATGATCAAACTCGATACGAGCTTCTTTCGCATTGTACTTCAGATACATCGCTGCCTCTCTAGTAAAAGAAAATATTTTCCGAGTTATTTGAGGATCATCCGAAAAGACCTTTGCTCCAAAGGAAACATCACCATCAGGAGCAATGTTCAAAATGTCAATTACCTTCTTCATATAATCCCTATGGTGACCCTTCCATCCCAGGAGAATATATCTATTCTTATCCAGAGGCTTAATATCATAATACTGTGCACCATACCAATTTTTATTGGACACAATATCCTCTCCGGGAGATTTAATCTCAAAAGTCTTATCGAGCAGTGGGGTCAGTTTGATAGTTCCTGATTTATGCTGTAGTGTACCATAGTATAGGTAAGAACCATCTTGTAGCGGTAGATTCCAACTTATAATCCGGAATGACCTATTTGGAGCTTGCAAAATAGAGACTACATCTAAAGCCTCGAAATCAAAATAAAAAGAATTTGGTTCCTTAAGGGCAGAAACCAAGGTTTTCACAAAAGCGAAATTACTTTCTATCCGTTCGGTTTCTGCTCCCGTTCCAAACATCTTCGAGCCAAGATTCACCAAGCTATCTTGCCACATATTCATTTTGCTATTATTTTGCCCATAGGTCCATGAACAAATAATCAACAACGCAAACGACAGAAAGTAATTTCGTAACATGTTCTATTGAAAACGCTCCAACAATGCTTTTGTAGCGATGATACCATCAATTTCACTAAGATCTTTTCCCTCGTATTCAATGCCTACATAGCCTTTATACCCTGCCATTTTAACAATCTCCATCATCTTAGCATAATCAATTACAGCTTCATTACCGTTAGCATCGAATACGTTAGACTTAGCGCTTACTCCTTTAGCATATGGCATAAGATCCGTCACTCCCTGATAACGATCGTATTCATAGAAATTTCCAAAATCAGGCAGCGAGCCACAATTTTTCTTACCTACAGTTTTCAATACGTCTGCCAGCCAGTCACCAAGAGAAGAAGTCCCGCCGTGATTTTCCACCACCACGTTGATCTTTGCCTTTTTACCATAATCGGCCAACGTAGACAAACTCTCGACCATACGGCCTTTCATTTCCTCTTTGGAACCTTTTCCAGCAGCATTGACACGAATCGCTTTGCATCCTAAAAAGTGCGCTGCATCAATCCATTTATAATGATTCTCGACAGCTTGCTTGCGTTTAGTTTCGTCAGCACCGGCCAATTCCCCTTCACCATCCACCATAATCAGCACATTAGTAACCCCGTTACTTTTAGCCCTATCCTTCAGGTCTTTCAAATAGGTCATATCTTGCGCCTTATCTTTAAAGAACTGATTGACATATTCAACACCATATATACCAAACTTTTTGGCAGCAAACTCAGGAAAATCAATATTTTTCAATTCCCCTTTTCTCAATGTGCGGTGCAACGACCACTCGGCGAGTGAAATTTCAAACCATTTCTTTTTGCCCGCAAAAAGGTCTAGATTCGGTGCGATAGCTAACCCAGCAGTAGCAAGGCCCAAAGTCTTGATAAAATCTCTTCTTGAATTCATTTTTAGCTTGTTTAGATTTATGTTGTTGTTATTTGATTTCTTCGGTCACCAACACCAACTCATCCCCTTCCTTCAGATTTGTTATATATTTGCCCATCCCGAGGTCAATACATCAACCAAGTGTAACGTTTTGATCGGAATATGATGTTTGTCAATATACGCTTGAAGCTGTAATAAACAAGAAGCGTCTGTTGAAATAATATAATCCGCATTAACAGCTTGCGCATTTTTCACTTTTTGTTCCGCCATTGCTACAGATATACCTTCAAACTTGACAGCGAAAGTCCCACCAAAACCACAACACGTCTCGCCATCCTTCATTTCTAACAATTCCAATCCCCCCACCTGAGCCAGCAATTTTCTAGGTTCCTCTTTGATTCCACACTCCCGCAGTGCAGCACATGAATCATGGTACACCGCTGTGCCAACTAATTCAGCACCAAAATAATCCCTTTTTATTACATTAACCAAAAAATCCGAAATTTCATGCACATGACGCTGAATATTTCTACAGCGGTTATGCTCTATAGAATTTGTAAAAAGGTCATTGTAGCCACCCTTTAACATACCTACGCAAGAGGCCGAGGGCGACACGATATAATTATCCTCCGAGAAATTATTAAGAAAACCAGCCCCTACTTCTTTGGCTTCGTCCCAAAAACCGGCGTTATATGCAGGTTGTCCACAACAGGTCTGCTCGCTATTATATAGCACCTCACATCCCGCACGTTCCAACAACCTTATCGTATTAAACGCCGTATCAGGATATAGTTGATCTATAAAACAAGGAACAAACAACTCTACTTTCTTATCCATTGGATACCTGTTTTAAATATGTATTGTATCTCAGCGCTCTGATCAACAGTAAAAACCCCAAGATAAAAAAAATCGATAACGATAAAGCAGAATATCTGATATTATGAGTGATCTGTTCAATCAATCCGAAAAGAAATAAGCCGACCACGATTGCCAATTTCTCGGTAATATCATAAAAACTAAAAAATGAAGTCGTATCCTCCATTTCTTGAGGCAATAATTTGGAATACGTAGACCGAGAAAGGGATTGGATCCCCCCCATCAATAACCCCACCATAAATGCCAAACCATAAAACTGAAACTCACTGTTCAAGTAATAAGCAGATACACAAATACCTGCCCAAAGCAGGGTGACTAACATCAAGACCTTAATATTTCCAAAAATCTTGGCTAAATAAGACATCGCGTAAGCTCCAACAATAGCGACCAGCTGAATCAAAATAATAGTAATAATAAGAGACTCCTGCTCGAGATTAAGTTCTTTCTGCCCAAACATCGTCGCTACAACCATAATGGTCTGTACGCCCACAGAATTAAAAAAGTAAGCCGGCAAAAACCGCTTTATTCCTTTATTAAGTCGTATCTGCTCCCAAACACTTAAAAATTCCGTTTTCACCCTTTCAAAAATTTTCTTTCCCGAAGCATGATCGGAAGGATGATTATTGGGCAATACTCGGAAAGGGATTATCGAAAATCCCAACCACCAAATACCAACCAACAAGAAAGACAGACGAGCCGGGAAAGATCCATCCGCTATTCCAAACCATTCTGGTTTCAATACAAAAACAAAGCAGATGATCTGAATCGTGACACAGCCCACATAACCGTAGGCAAATCCCTTTGCACTTACCGCATCCTGCTGATCCGGTGTCGCAATCACCGGCAGATAAGAATTATTGACAGCTACACCTCCGATATAACCCATAGCGGCTAGTGTAAAACACACAATCCCCCACTCCAAAGTATCCAACTTGAAAAAGAAAAGTCCCATACAGGCGAAGGCTCCGATATACGTAAAGGCCTTCATCACCTGCATCTTTCGACCATTAGCATCCGCATGTGCAGAGAGAAACGGCAAAGCTAAAACCATAACAAGATAGGCAAAGGCCAGCGCATAATTGGAGAGCACCGTATTGATAACTTCAAATCCAAAAAATTGAACCCAGTCGTCACCCCCGGATTTTGAAGTCGTAATAGCGATATAGTATATCGGAAATATGGTGGAAGTAATAACAAGATTATAAGCTGAATTGGCCCAATCAAACATGGCCCAAGAACGAATCATCTTCTTGTCATTCTTTATAAGATCTTGCATATTAAAAATTGACTAGCGAATATAGCAATTGTTAAGAAATATTAATAATTCTGGCGAATAAAGGTCATGATCCTCACCATTTCCTTACGGATATTGGAAGTACTCGTGATAAAATTATTATTCAGAAAAGAGAATGCATACCGTCGACCCGTCCGCGTGACAATATAGCCCGATTGGCAATGGACAGCATGTATAGTACCTGTTTTTGCCCATACAAAAGGAGTTCCTTGATCCAGCGCGTAAGCATTTTTTAAAGTTCCATCCACTCCACCAGCAGGAAAAAATAAATAACGTTGATTCTCATCCGGTATCAACTCCCTTATCTTCAATAAAACTTCGATCAAACTCCTTGGAGACACCTTGTTATAGGTCGACAGACCGCTACCGTCACGCAATTCGATACGATCTAAAAAATGGCTATAATACGTGTTGTATATTTCAGACCGCAGCGAATCCGTATAAAATCCTTGATAACGGATATCCGCGGCCACCATCGTCAAGTGTTCCGCGAGAAAATTATCACTGGGAAGCATCATCTCTCGCAAAACCTGATTGCGGGGGGAAGAATATAAAACCTGTATATCCACAGGTTTTCCGTAACCTGGTAAAACCGCTATCGGCTTGTGTAAGGTATCTTGCAATAGTTTTACCAACAAGCTATCCGACCAAATAAAAGGTTTGCTCGAGCTATACCCAGATGGGATGCTTTGCACGCTTCTGTCAAATCGATTGGAATTAAGTGCCCGAGTTACTGAAAAATACGTATTGGATCTGTCACTGAGTCCGATTGTTCCATTAAAATAACTTGGAACAGCGATCAATTCTTTACCGCTGGCCTTAAACCTTACCACATTACCATAAATAGGAAAACCAGTAACCTCAGGCTGGTAGTCATAGGCATAATCCTCTATAGCCCATCCCTCTCGATAAGCAGGCTCAGAAGGAGACTGAGGAACATAATACAGCTTAGCTTCCGAGGATTTCAAAAAATCATACACCCGCCGGGTATCTAACTTAGGATGTAAAAAGGTGGGATCTCCCGTCCCCCAGAAGATAAGAGAATCCCCTCGTTGTACATATTGAATACCGGGGATTGAGTCTCCTATGGTTTTCAATGCGGTAAACAGTGTAAACACTTTCGTATTAGAAGCAGGGGTAAAATACTGATCCTCTTGCTTCCCAAAAACAAACCTATTGCTATCTAAGTCATAAAGACTAAACCCAAAATGGTGTTTAGGCAATATACTAGACTTCGCAAATTGATCTTCTAGCAATGAAAAGTCTTGTGCTTTGACTACATTCAACGTAAATAAACACGAGACTAGAATAGTCGCAATTAAATAAGGGAGATAACTTTTCATTTTAGAAAGATATAAAAAAATCCCTACGTTTTGCAAGTCTCTCCTGAATAAAAGCACAAGGCAAACAAGTAATCTACTCGCCTTCTTCCAAAAAATTCGGATTTTGCGCAGCAGTTTCGTCAAACTCCCCTTCCCACTTCGCCACCACCACCGTAGCCAGACAGTTACCAATGACATTAACCGAAGTACGAGCCATATCCATCAACTCATCGATACCAAGGATAGCAGCAATGACAAACGTCGGCAAGCCAAATTGATCTGCCGTAGCGATCAAAACAATCAGCGATGCCCGAGGCACAGCCGCCACACCTTTGGACGTAATCATCAATGTAAATGCAATCAACAGCTGTTGGCCAATACTCAAATCAATACCGGCAGCCTGTGCGACAAATATAGAAGCCAAAGACAAATAGAGCGATGTGCCATCTAAATTAAAACTATAGCCGGTAGGGATAACAAAAGATACTATTTTACGTGGAACACCAAACTTCTCCATATTCTCCATGGCTTTAGGAAGCGCAGCATCCGAGCTTGTTGTAGCAAAGGCAATGGATACCGGTTCTTTGATCGCATTTATGAATTGTTTAACAGGCACTTTAAGGTACAAAGCCACCGGGAAAAGAACCAAAAGCAGAAAGGCCACTAATGCAATATAGAGACTCATCAATAACATAAAGAGATTCTTCAAAATATCTACTCCTAAATGCCCAACCGTATACGCCATTGCCGCCCCCACGCCTATCGGTGCAAAAAGCATCACAAGGTTCGTAAACTTAAACATTGCCTCGGCCAAGCTTTCCGTAAAGTCAACCAAAGGCTTCCGCTTCTTTTCATTGACCATAGCCAAGCCTATCCCGAAAAGCACACCAAATATTACAATTTGTAAAACCTTGTTTTCGTAGACCGACTTCACGATATTTTCAGGAAAAGTATCCCGTATAAATGCATTAAACTTATATATACCATGTACGCTTTCCGAAATGTGGTCCAATACTTTTTGATCTGCATCAGTCACCGCTGAAGTTGTGGGCAATTCTTCATGAGGCATATGCTCAATATCGACACCAACCCCCGCTTTTGTAATATTAATTACAACCAGGCCAATAAAAATAGCACAGGTCGTAGCACAGAAAAAATAAAGCATAGACTTCCAAGCCATACGTCCCACAGATTTCAGATCCGAATGCCCCGCAATACCAAACACCAGCGTCGCAAACAAGATCGGCCCCACAATAGTTTTGACAAGCTTGATAAACCCTTGACTCAATGGATGCATAGCTATTGCTAAATCAGGAAAATCTAACCCAACAAACACGCCTAAAATCAAACAAGTCAATATCCAGGTCGTCAAATTCCTCCTTGTCAAAGCATTCACAACCAATACTAGCGCACTTAACCAACGGACTCCCATCATCACGGAAGGAGAAACACCAAATAAATCAAATTCGTAGAATAGAGTTATAATTATCGCAATAGTTATTGTAACGAGCGTTACAAAACCTACTTTCTTTTTTGACATCTATTAATAATATTTGTGATTACATAATTTATGATTACGACAAAAATATAAAAATAGAAAGGCTTAGCAAACAAATTTCAACAGAAAGGCTACAAAAAAAAGCACAACCTAATGGTCGTGCTTTTTGTTACCTTTCGATATTTATCGTTCTACTCAGCGTGTAACCAAGCCTTTTTAGCCAATAACTCCTCTTCGGTCTCTACGATATCCTCATCCTCCACACAACAGTCCACAGGACATACCGCCGCACACTGTGGTTCGTCATGAAATCCCACACATTCTGTGCACTTATCCGAAACAATATAGTACACCTCATCAGAAATAGCATCCTGCGACGCAGCAGCATCAATAGTAACACCATCCCCGAAATCAATTACTCCATCCAAAGCCGTACCGTCAGCAAATTTCCAAGGTACCCCCGCATCATATATTGCATTATTTGGGCATTCCGGTTCACACGCGCCGCAATTAATACATTCATCTGTAATTTTTATCGCCATTTATAACCTCACAATTATAATAAATAAACTAATTTTGTACGTCAAAGGTAAATATTGGATTTATAACTAGCGAAAAAAAAGTATACAACTTTAGTCGTTTATCCAATTATTTGACATTACAAAGATAAACGAAATATTCATCAGAACGATTCTAAATAATATATTTTGACAAAGCAAGAACGGATAGCAGCCTTTGCTAAATTAGGAGAATGGTTAACCCATCCCGATACAGAAACAACGGAGAAAACAGCTCAATTTCACCATAAAAACCCCTGGTATACAGCAGATAATGTACTGCGTCAGATGAATGCCATAGGACATCAGCTCACCCCCGAAAAATTGAATGCTTGGATCCAAGATTATACCGCGCAGGATTCCGATAAAACCGTGGGGCTTGTTTTGGCTGGCAATCTTCCTCTAGTTGGGTTCCACGATATACTTTCCTGCTTGATTATGGGGTTTCGCGTACAAGTAAAGCTTTCCTCGGACGATGCTGGACTCACCCCTTTTGTGATCAGTCAATTAATTCGAATATGCCCTTCGTTTAAAGATAAAATCCAAGAGGTCGACAAACTGACGAACTATGACCTTGTCATTGCGACAGGCTCCAATAACTCAGCACGATATTTCGAGTATTATTTTGGTAAAAAACCGCATATTATACGAAAAAACAGAAATGCTGTCGCCGTACTTACCGGACAAGAAACCCCTCAGGAACTTACAGCTTTAGGGTCAGATATTTTTGATTATTTCGGTCTGGGATGCAGATCCGTATCCAAACTCTATATCCCCAAGAACTATCCCATTGCCAACTTTTTTGAGGCAATTGAGCAATTCAGCCCTATCAGAGAACATTTCAAATACAACAACAACTACGACTATAATAAATCCATCTATCTCATCAATAAAGACAAACACTACGACAATGGTTTTTTGTTATTGAAAGAAGACAATACCCTTTCTTCCCCTTTAGCTGTTGTATTCTATGAAGAGTATAACAATACGGACCAATTAATAGCCGCTATTGAAGGACAAAAAGATAACATTCAGTGTGTGGTTTGTCAACAAGACCTGCAGATTTCACCACCGCTTTTTAGATTGGGAAGAAGTCAGCACCCTGCTCTTAATGACTATGCCGATGGGGTAAATACCCTTGATTTCTTAGCACAACACCAATAATTCTTTAATTTGAAAAAAAAAATTAACTTTGTTTTATGTATGTAATAAAAGTAAAAGGTGTCGCTAAAATACCCGACTATGTCCAATTGCGAGACAATTCGTTTACTTTGTTAGCGTATTTCCGAGTAGATCGACCAGATAAATCTCTTGACAAAATTGGATTAGGTGATAAAGCCGAACAGATTATGCAATTAGTCAATGAATTGCCCTTTGGTCAAATTAAGAAAATAGAACTTTAATAGATGGCACAAAATACTGTAATAAGACTAAGAAACGTAGATATATACCAACAAAAACATTTGGTTTTGTCCAATGTCAATCTGGAAATTGCTCAAGGAGAATTCCTTTACCTTATCGGGCAATCCGGAACAGGAAAAAGTAGTTTATTAAAGATTATCTATGGTGATCTTTATATCGCAAACGGAGAAGGCTTGGTCGCCGGATTTGATTTGAAAAAGCTACGGGAGTCTGAAGTGCCTTTTCTGAGAAGAAAATTAGGCATTGTTTTTCAGGACTTCCATTTACTCAATGACCGTACCATAGAAAAGAACTTAGAATTTGCTTTAAAAGCAACAGGATGGACAGACAAAGGCTTGATTCAAAACCGCATGTTAGATGTATTGGAAAAAGTAGGTCTTCGTTCCAAATTAAAGAAAATGCCACATGAGCTATCTGGTGGGGAACAGCAACGTGTCGTTATCGCACGTGCATTGCTTAATGATCCTGAAATCATTTTGGCGGATGAGCCAACAGGTAACCTAGATCCAGCCACTTCAGAAGAAATCGTACTGTTACTCCGTGACATCGCTTCTTCAGGCACAGCCGTCCTCATGGCTACACATGATTATCAAATCATCCGTAACATGCCGGCACGCATTATCAAAACAGAAGACGGTGCCATGCATGACAATGTAAGCATTTAAGGCAACTGACAAAACAGATCATAATCCGACACTTTGCATGTATTTATTTCAAAATACTGACAAGCTGTCGGATATTTTTATAATGGCAAATTTTTTGAATACCATACGCAAGCTATTAACGCAGATAAAAAACAGGGTGATGATGAACGAACAAGAACATATTCAAGACGAAAACTCAGCAAAAGACGACACGCAGCAAAACGAAGCTGCAGAATTATCTATGGAAGAGTCTTTAACCAATCAACTGGCAGAAGCTAACGATAAGTTTGCTCGGTTGTTTGCCGAATTTGACAATTACAAAAAGAGAACGTCCAAAGAACGTGTAGAGTTAATACAAACTGCAGGGCAAGGCGTAATTTCCAAATTATTACCGGTATTGGATGATTTCGACCGCGCACTTGCCTCGATGAACAATGCACAAGATCTTGAGGCCATCAAACAAGGTGTAGAACTGGTAAACAACAAGTTCAGAAAGCTCCTAGAAAATGAAGGTCTTAAAGAAATGGATACCACAGGACAACCTTTCGATGCCGATTTTCAAGAGGCAATAACAAGTATCCCTGCACCTTCCGAGGACTTAAAGAATAAAGTGGTAGATACCGTAGAAAAGGGATATTTTCTAAATGACAAAGTAATTCGTTTTGCTAAAGTAGTGATAGGACAATAAGAATAGAAGAGGAATGTCTAAGAGAGATTATTATGATGTACTTGGGGTATCGCGTCAAGCCGATGCTGCCGAGATAAAATCAGCTTACCGCAAACTGGCTATTAAATTTCACCCGGACAAGAATCCGGGAGACAAAGAGGCTGAAGAAAACTTTAAAGAAGCCGCTGAAGCTTATGAAATACTAAGCAACCAAGAAAAAAAAGCACGATACGATCAGTTTGGCCACGCGGGCAACTCGGGTGGTTTTGGCGGCGGCGGCGGTATGAATATGGATGACATATTCAGCCAGTTCGGCGATATATTTGGCGGAGGCCATCCCTTTGAAAGCTTTTTTGGTGGAGGTTCTCGTTCCAGTGGCCGCCGTGTTCAAAAAGGAAGTAACCTACGAATCAAAGTAAAACTGACCCTAGAAGAGATTGCAAAAGGAACGGAGAAAAAGGTTAAAGTCAACAAACAGATTGTATGTACGACCTGTGATGGCTCCGGAGCTAAAGACAAGTCATCTTTTCATACTTGCAACACCTGTGGCGGTTCGGGCTCCGTAAGACGGGTCACCAATACTATCCTAGGCCAAATGCAGACGACAAGCACCTGTCCTACCTGTAACGGAGAAGGTGTAGAAATCACCGCTAAATGTACCACCTGTAAGGGAGATGGTCTGGAAAGAGGTGAAGAAACGATAACGATAAATATCCCTGCAGGCGTAAGTGAAGGAATGCAGCTTTCCATGACAGGGAAAGGAAATGCAGCTCCTCGGGGAGGAATACCTGGAGATCTTATCATCTTGGTCGAAGAAGTACCACACGAATCACTGAAACGTGATGGTATCAATGTTATCTATGATCTTTACATCAATTTTGCAGATGCCGCTCTGGGCACTAGTGTAGAAGTCCCAACGATAGATGGCAAAGCGAAGATCAAGATTGATGCAGGAACACAGGGAGGAAAGATTCTAAGACTCAAAGGCAAAGGTATTCCTGAAGTAAACTCTTACCATAAAGGAGATCAACTGATATATGTAAATATTTGGACTCCCAAAGCAGTTTCTTCGGAAGAGCGTGAAATCCTAGAGAAACTGAAAGGTTCGGCAAATTTCAAACCACAACCTGGGAAATCGGAGAAATCATTCTTCGAAAGAATCAAAGAATACTTCGAATAATCACGAAAGGGCTGTTTTCACAGCCCTTTTTTATTTCAATAAAATAGGATCTATCAGCGCAAATCTGAACTTGTGCAACTCTCCATCGCGTTTGACCTCAAGACTTACTCCATAATTATTTCTGACCTGCAATTTTTGTCTTATTTTCTCCAGCCCAATCTTTCCAGCATAACTACCATTTATCTTATAAATAACATCTCCAATCCTGATCCCTGCCAAATCAGCAGGAGAGTCCTTGCGTACATGGTACACCACATAAGAAGGTACCAACGCTATCTGATACGTAACATCTGTTCCCAAATTCACGGTTTTAGCGTCATATTTCATCTTTGAATCATTTACCTGTGGTAGCACTTCATTCTTTACCCAAGTAAATCCCTCATGGCGAATCTCCAACCCACTCATATCAATATTAAAGGCGTCGGCAAACAATCTGTTTTTCTTAAGATACAGTAGGCTATCGGTATAGTTGAAAACCACGTCAAAGCGTGACATCACCTGGTTGCCAATAGAGCCGACACGTCCTGTTGCCAACCTAAGCTCGTTATACGAATTGGTATCCGGATAAGAAACGAAGGGTTCGTTCAAGCTAAACCGGCCAATGCGTACTTTAGCAATTCGACTTCTTTTACCATAGATATCACCATTGAATCCCTGTCCTAAAAATTCGTACACATAAGGCGTGTTGATCATATAATCTTGAAGTGCTGTAGTAAACAGCATTAAAGGATCAGAATTCCCCAAATCGACCAACATGCGCAAACTTTCGAATTCTTGCCTCCCCGTCAGTATGTCCACCGCTACAAAAGGACGATCTTTCAAAAGATCCATTTTGAAAACTGTATATTTTTGGAGCATCTTCTCGATCCCATTTAAAGACTTAAAGACCTGCAATTTCTTTTTCACATAATCAATACGAACGATATGAGAGCTAAAAAAATGGCTTCCTAAAATCCCATGGATAGGAATACCTATATTTTTGGATAGGTTGACACTACTGTCCACCACAACATAGAGATCATGTCTATGATCAATCAACGCAGAATCTCCCAATACCAATACATTGCTTAGGGACAGGAGCCCTTTGAGCCCCTCAGAAATCCCTAGTCCATTAAAGTTTATTGACGTAACATTATGAAGAACTACAGAATCTATATTTCCGAACAATAAAGTTTCCTTCACACCTGTGTCTAAAATAAATCTCAACTCCTCTCCATTAAGCTGTACAGGGATAGTAATAATATGATTGACGATCTCTATAGGTATAGTTACACTACTTTTATTACCCTTGAAGTCCCAATGCTGCGCATAAATGTTAGCATACCCTCCAAAAAACACAAGAAGAGACAGAGCAACAACTTGTAGCAAATGGAATACAGGTCTGTTCAAACATTTTACGGTCAATACATACCTCCACTTTGAAAGGATAAAGGGTTTCATCTTTGTTATTGGTTATCGTTTTGACATATAAACTTAGATAAATCTCTCCAATACAACAACTTTTAGTAAAAAATCAAGTAGCTCTATTGTCGATCCTGATAACACGGAATATATGGTCTCTACCAAAATAAAAAAGCCTGCATCCGGGCGGATGCAGACTTCCTATTAACCAATTATAAACTTAAATTATGAGAACTCAAAGATACAACTTAATGTTTAAACTCCAAATTTTTTATGCGCTTTTTTGCATTTTTATTCGTTATCTATCCACTTCTCCCAATACAATATCTATTGAGCCCAGGATTGCTATCAAATCAGCTATCAAAACACCCCTTCCTAATTCCGGAAGTACCGAAAGATTATTAAAACTTGGCCCTCTAGCCTTTAAACGCCTAGGAATGTCTGTCTTTTCTTGTGTCTCAAAGTAAAAGCCCAACTCTCCTTTTGGATTTTCGGCACGTACATAATAATTCTGAGCCTTCAGATTTACTTTTTTCGGGACTAATGCACGCGGATCAAAGTCCGGCAAACGTGCAAAATCAGACAACAACCGTGCAAGACATTGCTCTATTATTTTTACGGACTCATGGATTTCATCCACACGCACTTTGTACCGATCCCAAGAGTCGCCTACTGTTCCAGCCTCGCCTTTTCCGATTGGAATTTCAAAATCCAATTCTGGGTACACCGAGTACCCGTCGATACGTCTCAAATCCCATTTGATGCCACTCGCTCGCAACATCGGTCCCGAACAGCCATAGTTTACTGCGACATCTGCTGGCAACACACCTATATTTGCTGTTCTTGATATAAAAATCTGATTCGTTGACAATAAGTCATCCAATTCGACAAGCTTAGGTTTGAAATATTGGACAAACTCCTGACAGCGCTCTTCAAATCCGACGGGCAAATCATAAAACAAACCGCCCACCCAGATATAATTATACAGCATTCTGGAG
The DNA here is from genome assembly GCF_000416985.1 of Sphingobacterium paucimobilis HER1398. Taxonomy (GTDB): domain Bacteria; phylum Bacteroidota; class Bacteroidia; order Sphingobacteriales; family Sphingobacteriaceae; genus Sphingobacterium; species Sphingobacterium paucimobilis. The sequence goes on along the minus strand of NZ_ATDL01000014.1, from coordinate 310,186 downwards.
CCAGACGCCCATTCCAATAGGTTCATGATATGTTCCCTATCTCTAAAACACCACATAAATGGTGTAAAAGCGCCGATATCTATACCATATGTGCCTATCGCTATTAGATGCGAGGCGATCCGGTTGAGTTCACACACTAAGACACGTATATATTCTATCCGTTTGGGAATCTTATGTTCGATCCCAAGCATACGCTCCACTCCCATGACGAACGCATGGCTGTTATTCATCGATGCCAGATAATCCAGTCTATCCGTAAAAGGAATAGTTTTCCCATAGTTCATCGATTCCGCATGCTTATCAAAACAACGGTGTAAATAACCCAAGTGCGGTATGATATCCCTTACAACTTCACCATCCGTGATCAACTCCAACCGCAGCACACCGTGTGTCGACGGGTGCTGGGGTCCCATATTAATAACCATTTCCGTGGATCCAATCTGCTTCATTCGTTCCAAATATTGCAGGTACCCTTGATTATATTTTGTGTGCATACTCTTTATCAAATCTTAACTGGAATACCACGATAACTTTCAGGATCTTCGTAGTCTTTACGCAATGGGAAACCTTCCCAATCATCGGGCAACAATATCCTTCGTAAATCGGGATGTCCATCAAAGTAAATTCCCATCAAATCAAAAGCCTCCCGTTCATGCCAATCTGCTGTTCGCCATACAGAACTTACAGAAGGAACCTCGGGTACGCCATCACGTGCAACCTCAACACGTAATGTCAATTGCAATTGAAAAGGAATAGAAGTTAGGTGGTATACTACAGCAAACTTAGGCTCCGGAAAATAATCCACCGCCGTAACATTTGCCAAGAAATCAAAGTAGTAGCTGGGATGGTCTCTTAACCAAAAACATACCTCACAGAACACCTCTTTTTTGATCAACAACGTAGCCTGAATACCACATTCGACAACCTCAGATGCCATGGCCCCAAACTTTAAATCCAGATCTTTCTTGATTCTTTCAATCATGGTGCTAATCTATTGATAACCCAATCATCAGCTTCCCATACATAGGTAATCCTATCATGCAGCCGTGAGCTTCTCCCCTGCCAAAATTCAACCTTAAGTGGTCTAACCAAATAACCGCCCCAAAATTCTGGACGAGGAACGATTTCAGTGTCTTTAAATTTCTTTTCGTAAAAACTAACCCTTTCTTCCAAAAACTCTCTATTCGGGATAACCTGACTTTGCGGAGAAGCCCACGCACCAATACGGCTTCCTTTGGGACGCGACGCATAATATTCATTGGAATCTTCTTCACATAACCGTTCAACGAGTCCTTCCACGCGGACCTGGCGTTGCAATTCAGGCCAAAAAAACAAGAGACTTACCTTCGAACTGCCTTCCATATCCAATCCTTTTTTACTTTGATAGTTCGTAAAAAAACTAAAGCCGTTGAGTTTAATGTCTTTTAACAGCACGATCCTAGAAGCTGGAAACCCATCCTCGCCAAGCGTGGATAAAGTCATTGCATTAGGTTCGATAACATGAGCCTCCAATGCCTGTCCAAACCAGTTTTCAAACTGCTCAAAAGGATTCGCCGACATATGCTCTTCGGAGAGAGAATCCTTCAAATAATCCTCGCGGATAGCCGCAATATCTTTATGATCGATTGCCATGAGAATAGTTTTGTTTGTGATAGACAAACTTACTAAATGCAACACAAAAGATTGTCATCTTTATTCCTTTTTCGAAACGATACCAAAGTCATCCCCCATTACGGGCTGCTTCCATAGAATCGGCGGCTTCGAAGGTTCACAAATTGGATATAATACCTATTTTACTTATGTTTATGTCATATAGTTAATAACAGAAACGATGTTCAATCAAAATACGCCCACTCGGGGAAGTCTGCTCGTATCCGAGCCTTTCATACTCGATCCCAATTTCGAGCGCTCAGTTATTATGCTTTGCGAGCACAACGAAGACGGCACACTTGGATTGGTTCTAAATCACCGCTCGAATTTACTATTATCAGATGTCATTGAAGGCATTCAGGTCGATACACCTATTTATATCGGGGGACCAGTACAGAATGACGCCCTGTTCTTTTTACATCGTACGACAGACCTAGCAGGGGGAACACCCATTACCAAAGACATCGCTCTAGGAAGAGATCTAAATCAAGCTATTTTTCTTGTTCAGGAAGGCATATTAACACCAGACAACATTAAGTTCTTTCTCGGATACTCTGGATGGTCACCCAAGCAGCTAGAGGAAGAGATAGCGCAAAACTCATGGGCGGTACATAATTCATTCGATAGCCATCTTCCGTTTGTACTGGATGGAGATGATCTCTGGAAACAAGCGTTAATCAGTCTCGGCCCTAAATATGCTCACGTGGCAAATTTTCCCAAAAACCCGTCTTTAAATTAAGGCTACAGTAAAAACAAAAAAGCCTCTCATTTCTGAGAAGCCTTTAGAAGCGGGTAAGTAATCGGGCTCGAACCGACGACCCCTAGAACCACAATCTAGTGCTCTAACCAACTGAGCTATACCTACCGTGTTTGTGATACAAAAGTAGGTTTTTTATCGATATACTCCAAATGTTTTTAACAAAAAATCCTCATTGCATAATAACACAATGAGGATTAAGCGATTATTTTTCGCCCATATTAAATCATCTCTACACTTCGCTTGACAAACGATGTCAAATCAGCTCCTGTTAACAAACCTCTGGACAATAATGCCAGATCAAAAGCCTGTTTAGCCAACTTCTCTCCTTCAGCTTCACTGCTTTCTAGAATACGTTTTACTAACGGGTGATTACCGTTTACGGTCACTTTATAATTGTCAGGAATATTACCATAGAAGCCCATACCCCCACCAGTTTTAGCCATATCTTTCATACGTCTCATAAACTCATCCAAAGTTACAGACACGGGCAACTCATCTTCTTTCAAGGCCTCGATCTGTACATTCATATCCTGACGGTTAATAGCTTTTTGGAATAACTCCGTAGCCTTTTTACTCTCGTCCTCATTCAATAGCAGATCAATCTTCTCATCTTTCTGGATAAGTTTGTCGATGATATCTGAATCGATACGTTTCAATTGTACCTTTTCACCTCCCTTTTGCTCTAAGTAAGAAGCAAAATGCGTATCCAATGGACCATCTAGAACCAGTACATCGTAACCTTTAGCCGTAGCTGTGTTGATAAAACCGTCTTGTTGATTAACGTCTGAACTGTATAAGTATATAATGTTGCCTTCTTTGTCGACCTGAATATCTTTCACTTTTTCATAGTACTCTTTCAACGTAAAACTTTCGTTGGAAGTGTTTTTCAACAGACAAAATTCATTCGCTTTCTCCGCAAACTTCTCATCACTCAACATACCATACTTGATGAAGAGACCGATATCAGTCCATTTATCTTCAAAGCCCTTACGATCGGCTTTATAAATCTCCTGAAGTTTGTCGGCTACTTTCTTAGTGATGTAATTGTTTATTTTTTTAACATTACTGTCTGCCTGTAGAAAAGAACGGGACACATTCAACGGAATATCCGGAGAATCGATCACACCATGCAATAACATTAAAAACTCAGGGACAATGTCTTTAACTTCATCCGTAATAAATACTTGACGAGAATAAAGCTTGATTTTATTGCGCTGAATTTCTAACTCATTCTTTATTTTGGGAAAATAAAGAATACCTGTCAGATTGAAAGGATAATCCACATTGAGATGAATCCAAAATAAAGGCTCATCCATGGAAGCGGGATAAAGCTCACGGTAGAAGGCCAAATAATCTTCATCCTTCAGCTCGCTAGGAGATTTTGTCCATGCAGGATTCGTATTATTAATAATATTATCGACCTCTATTGATTTATATTTAGGCTTACCTTCTTCATCTTCGCCATCGGGCTCCGATGTCGTCTTCGTACCAAAACGGATAGGTACTGGCAAAAATTTAGCATACTTGTCCAAAATTTCCTGCAACCTAAATTTACTAAGGAATTCTGTCGAATCTGCATTAACGTGCAAAATCACGTCTGTTCCACGTGTCGTACGTGTTCCCTCGGAGATTTCATAGGAAGTATTGCCATCACAAGTCCAATGCGCTGGTTCAGCGCCATTCTGGAAGGAGAGCGATTGAATCTCCACACGATCAGCAACCATAAAAGCGGAGTAGAAACCCAAACCGAAACGACCTATGATTTCGTTCGCATCGTTTGCTTCTTTAAATTTCTCCATGAATTCTGTGGCACCCGAAAAAGCTATCTGATTGATATACTTCTTTATTTCATCAGCCGTCATTCCGATACCATTGTCCGATATGGTAATAGTTTTTGCTTCTTCGTCAAATTTAACGTCGACCAGTAAATCCCCAACTTCACCATTAAATTGTCCAAGAGAAGCCAATCTTTTAATCTTCTGAGAGGCATCTACCGCATTGGAAACCAGCTCTCTTAAGAAAATTTCGTTGTCTGAGTATAAAAACTTTTTAATCACCGGAAATATATTCTCGGTATGAATCGAAATACTACCCTTTTCTTGCATATGTATTTTACTGTTTAACTATTTATTACTGCAATCAACTTATCAAGGGCTGTTCCAAAATTGACTTTAAGACAGAATGTCAGATTGACCGGTCAGAAGTACTCTAGTTTTGTCATTCCTATCTGCTTATCCCCATCTTAGGCCCTAAATTATATTTTAAATTGTCTAAACAGATAATTAACTGAGTAGAAATAGAGGGTTTATAGAGATTTACCTCTATGAACCCTCTACAAACCCTCTATTATTGCTCTATAAACCCATCATAAATAAAGAGGTATTATCAGCCAAAGTAGCTGTTAATATCCTATAAAGAAACATACATATACAGGAAAACCTCCAAAAAGAGACGTTTTTTTTATGAATGCATCTATTTTGTTGATACAACAATCCAATAACTTGCAAAAGTTTTTGTTTTTATCAAAAAGTCCATTAATTTTGTAGAGTATTCAGAATTGCATGAAGCAATACCAACCGAGTGTAGTCACCGCGGTGGTAAAATAATACGGGTGCGAAGCCAAAATAAACGTTATAGTGACGCTTGTTTTTCCCACAGATTTCTGGATACAATTTATAGTTTAACATTTAAATTTTTAAATTGTATGTCTACAACACGTTCATTCTATCAGCATCTACTCGAAAAGTTTTCGGCTTACTCCACAGAAGAGCTCATACATCTCAACAATGAGACTGTCAAAAGTCAGGGATGGGGCTCATCGAGAGCGACTTTTAGAACAGCCATTATCGCTGCTTTTTCGAAGAAGGGTATTGACCTCTCCCATATTGTCACCAAAAATGACGGTTTTACGAGTATCCTGTCGGTACCCGTAAAACTGGTCGAAAACACGCTCGTTCCGATAAACGGCGACCCCTCTATTGGAAGAGATTAATGGGCATGATCAAGCGCGTACAGCGCAAATGTGCCCAACCAATGTGAGCCCATATAGTCATCTTGTGCGGAAAGGCTGGGCAGTGAAAAACCAATATGTTCATCGGCTATCTTTTTCAGATAATCGAGCTCTGGTATGGCTTTAGCGATTCCGTAAAGACAAGCTGCACGACTATAGTTCAATCCATCCAGATGAACTAATTTGCCATCGGTACGATCTTTAACAACAGCAGGAGAAATAGCAAAGTCTACATTAAACAGCGAGGGCATAAACTTCTTCAGCCAATGGCTATATGCTTTACTATCGAGTGTCTTACTCATCAAGTAAGCCTCCTCCAGACAGGGAGACAAGAAATCGTAACCGCTGGGTTCATAGACAAGATTGCACTCCATATCATGACCAAAAAGGCGTTGGCTGTGTTTCACAATATCTGCTTCAAAAGCAGTATCTCCTACCGTACGCGCATAATCCAAAGACAACGAAAGACTAAATGCGGAATTATCGTGTTGGCCTGCGCGAATAGGATAAACCAACTTGGGCAGATAAGTTCTATAACGCATTACCAGAAGGTCTACCAACGGTTGTAGATGAGCCTTCCATATCTTTGCATCGCCATCGTCCCATCGTACTAAACTCTCCTGAAGCTTAAATAACCATGCCCATCCATAGGTGCGTTCGAAACTCATATTATTAACGTCGTTGAAAAATGCCATTTCTACGGCAACATTATCAGCGGTAATATGCTTATTCAGAAGCGCTCTAACCTCTCCTTCCTTATCCAGCTGAGGGTACTTTTGCAGCAGTTCCACGATCGACCAATAACCGTGGACAGACGAATGCCAATCAAAGCATCCATAAAAAATAGGCCTTAGCTTTTTCGGGGATTTCAAATCTGCATCAGCACCCAGTACTTGCCCCAGCTTATTGGGGTATTCAATTTCTAAACAATGAATAGGTAAAGAAAAAATCTGAGCAGCTTGTTTTTCCGTCAAAACAATACCAGCACTATCTGTAAAATCAGTTTTCCTTTCCGTTATCGAATTATGGCTACATCCAGAAAAAGAAAGAAGGTACACCAGGGCTAAAGGGATATATTTTTTGATTTGCATTTTGTATTTTTATCTAGCTTTAAATGAGATTCTTTTAAAAATATTACAATTCCTTGAAACTATCAAGGCTATGATGCCTTACCACAAATAGAAACGAAAAACAAAACACTAAAAAACATGAACCTTACAGACTTAGTTACAGGTGGCGTTGGCTCTAAAGCCATATCTACGATTGCCAATTTATTGCATATTGAAGAGAGCAAAGCAAAATGGCTGGTAGCAGCAGCGGTCCCTTTAATGATTGCTGCGCTCAACTATAATTCCAAAAAAGGCGAGGACCAAGAAGCTGGAATTAACAAAGCACTGGATCAGCATAATGGCGGTATCCTGGACCAATTGGGAGGTTTGCTTGGTCAGGCTCCTTCGGATGATGACAATAAGATTGTCAACCATATGTTTGGCAGTAACACCGAAATGGTTAAAAATAACCTTTCCGCCAAGACCGGCATTTCCTCGGATAAAATAGGTAGCGCTCTAGCTGTACTCGCTCCTATCGTCATGGGATACTTGGGCAAACAGAAACAGGCACAAAGTAATGGTGGTGGCATGGGTGATCTTCTGGGAGGTATATTGTCTGGGGGTTCAGAATCCTCTGCAGGCGGAGGACTGTTGGGCAGCATATTAGGATCTGTCTTGGGTGGTGGAAGTCCCGATGCACAACAAAACTCCCCAAACATGGGTAATATTGGCGATCTCGCAGGTGAGTTTTTCAACAAAGAAAAAAAATCAGATCAAAAAGGCTCTGTATTGGATTCTTTGGTAGGTATGTTTACCAAGTAAGTTGTATCATTAGGAGGTTATGGAGTTATGTCTATAACCTTTTTTACTTTACAATTAGATATAAAACCTTAGTTTTGTAGCCTTAAAACACCTTATCGAAGGTGCTAAACAGACATCATCAAGATGATTTCTTTTCCAAAAAAGGTTTTAAATGTCTATAAATAAAGGTTTAATAGCACTTGCATTCGGGGGACTGGCTATCGGGATGACCGAGTTCACCATGATGGGAATTCTGCCCGATATCGCAGCAGATATAGAAATTGATATCCCTACGGCCAGCAACTTGATTGGTCTATATGCCCTGGGCGTAGTTGTTGGGGCTCCTACGCTAGTTGCCGCGACATCAAAATATCCGGCAAAAAAGGTATTGCTATTCCTGATGCTGCTGTTTTTCGTCTTTAATGCAATTTTCACTTTTGCACCTAATCATTGGAGTCTTTTTGCTTCGCGATTTATTTCAGGTCTACCCCATGGGGCTTTTTTTGGAATCGGTTCCGTTGTTGCAGCCAAACTGGCCAAACCCGGTAAAGAGGCACAGGCCATTTCCATGATGTTTACAGGAATGACGATCGCCAATCTAGCAGGTGTACCTTTAGGCACCTACATAGGCCATCACTACTCGTGGAGATTCACCTACGGAGCCATATCTCTTCTGGGACTCATCACCTTTCTGGCTATTTATTTCTGGATGCCGGTCATTCCAGCTAACAAAAACAATAATGTCGTACAGCAAATCAGTTATTTCAAACGATGGGACGCTTGGCTGATGGTTGCCGTGATCGCTATCGGTACAGGAGGTCTTTTTGCATGGATCAGTTATATCTCCAAATTGGTAACGACCGTTTCTGGTCTATCCCCAGACCAGGTGTCGACCGTTATGATCCTAATCGGTGCAGGCATGCTTGTCGGCAACCTCATTGGTGGCAGGTTGGCAGACCGCATATCCCCAAGCAAGGCTGCGATCACCAGTTTCGCGGCTATGGCTTGCTGTCTTCTGATCTTATTCTTCGTTGCCCATATTACAGCTTTGGCTTACCCGATGGCTTTTATAACCGGAATGATCGCATTTAGTATCGGTTCTCCTTTACAAATGATGCTGATCAATAACGCCAAAGGAGCTGAAACTTTTGCTGCCGCAGGTGGACAGGCTTCTTTTAATATAGGGAACTCATTGGGTGCATATTTTGGTGCCATTCCGATAGCGTATGGTTTTGCTTATAATTACCCATCGCTTATTGGTGTAGCCATGGCCGCCACAGGCGCTGTCTTAGCTTATATTTTTCTTCAGAAGGTAGAAAAAAAGCAGAATCAAAAAGGGCGAAAATTTGAAAGTCTTGAAGAACTGGAGCAGGCTTAGCTTAAGCTCTGCCTACCCAAGCACCTGTACTGAAACAGGCTTGCAATAAATATCCTCCTGTAGGAGCCTCCCAATCCAGCATCTCACCTACGCAATGAACATTGGGGTATTTGTGCAATGCCAAGTTTTCACCCAGCTCGTCAAAGGAAACTCCTCCGGCTGTCGAGATGACTTCATCCATAGGTCGTAATCCTACAACACGTATAGGAAAACATTTAATCAATCTTGCTAATGCAACTGGGTTCATAAAAATGGTCTTTTCAGCACTCTTTAACAGGTAGATCGCCGTTTTGGAAAGATTTAGCTTTTCTTTTAATAAGTGGGTTACACTTCCTCCAACACGTAACTTATCGCTAATGGTATTTTCCGTTAAGTTGGGCTTAAGGTCCAGGTACAGATCAATAGGAAACACATCTTTCCTTGTAAATCGATTCATATAATAAAGCGGACTCCCCTCTATACCGTATTGGGTAAATACGATCTCACCCAAGCGTACTTCCTCTCCATAACGAACAGCAATATTTTTTAAGACCTGTCCCTCGAGAGCAGACCAATCGTCCAAGGTATTGTATCCAGAATTTGCCGATTGCAAGGGTCTTATTTGTATACCTCTATCTTCCAATATCCCAACCCAAGATGCATCGGAACCTGTTTTTGCCCAAGAACCGCCTCCCAATCCAAGTATTAATTTTTGATAAGGTCGACGTAACTGTTCGTCTTTATGATTTAGATACACATAATCTTTGTCAAAATCGACGAACTGGTGTTGATAGAAAAAAATGACTCCTAATTTTTGGAGATATTGCAGCCAAGCTTGTAGTACGTGAATGGGTTTGACCTGCCTTTCGGGAAAAACCTTTCCCGAGCTGCCTATATAGGTGGGGATACCTATGGTTGACAGCCAATCTCTAGTCGATTGATTATCAAACGACCGAACTATTTCCTTGATTTGCTGCGCATCATATTTTTCAACAAAATGATCAATAGGTTCACTATGGGTAAGATTGAAACCACCATCTCCTGCTACCAGAAATTTTCTTGCCGCCGCCTTATTTTGTTCGTACACATGTACTTTATGACCCCGAATCGCCAAATACTGTGCCGCCATTAGACCGGCAGGGCCCGCTCCTATAACAATAAAAGGATTATGATCCATAAATACGTTACCTTAGTGGATCCTGCTTTTAAACAGCTGTCCTTTTATATCCTTCGATAAATCGATGAGGTAGCCATTGAAAACAGCATAGCGGAGGCCGCCTTTTTGATCGCCAATGTAAAAATTAGTGGTGCCACCAAGATCTAAACTTGTCGTTGGAAAGAACTGCTTCTGCGTGAAAAAGTGAACAGGGTAATTGTGCAAACTGCTTGCCTTGGTACTTCCGATGGTTTTAACCGGTACGGCCATGATTCCTCTTTTCAATAGGCCAAAAGCATCTGTCTGTGAAAGTACAGAAGCACTGTCCAGAACTACAGTTGACACTTTAGCTGGTATAAACTGTAAGCCTTGTGCATCGACCTCATCGTAACCAAAGGATTCCAATAGATCTCCAATATCTTCTATACGTCCTCGAACAAAATAGTCTCGGTTTACCGTGGTCTCCCCTCGACGTATTCCTATATCGGTACGGTAACTTGTAGAATCTGTCTTAATCTCCAGGTTGCGGATTACTACGTCATGAAGCTGTGAAGCGTTAAATGGTATCTTCTCGTAGTCACCAATCGGATATCGATCATAAGAACCTTCCGCAATCTGTATCAAGGCATTGAGAATGATAATAAAATTAAGTTTCCTTATTTCTTGTTTCTCTGGGTCTCCTTTACGTCCTCCGGACTCGATTAGGATGGTACTCGCTCCCCAGGACTGAAAGTTGTCTCCAAATCCACGAGGTGTATGAGCATCATCATATTTAGCAACAGCATGCGGAATATACTGCTGCAGCAACTCATTCATGCCGACAATTATCTTCATCGCATCGCCCCGTACTTCATTGATCTCACGCTCGTAATTGTAAGCTGGCGCCAATAGCGAAATCTGTACAGGATTACTTGTTTCTGGCACATTGTAATAAATATTCTGATCATGCAGGTTAAAGCCGTATCTCGGCTTTAATACGTTCGCCCGCTGTTTCAACAATGCACCTTCCACCGTCTGACCAGCTCGTGCATCTCTGTTCATGTCTATACTCTGCGCGGTACGCCTGGTATAGCGTTCGGCCCCATCCGGGTTTAGCATCGGGATAAAGTGTAAACTTAATTTCGCTTTGAGCAATTCGCGAACGGCATCATTCCCATCCTCCTTGCCTTCTAGAAAATTGAAGAGATCAAACAGAGCCATGGTTGCCGTAGGTTCATCTCCATGCATTTGCGACCACAGCATGACCACCTTATCACCTGCCCCATACCTGAGCTCATAAATAGACCTTCCTTCAAATGACGTACCGATCGGCTCGACTTCCAGTATTTGTTTTTCTTTATGTTGCTGAACTAAAAAATCTACATCGGTATGTTTGAATCTACGATGTTGAAGTGTTTGCTCTTTATAGGTATTGTAGATGTTGTTAAAAGTTGTTGTATCTAAATTCATAGCTGAAGAATGTTCTGTTACAGGCGTTTTTTGCCTATCACAGGTAGTGATTGCTCCAAGAATTAAAAGTATCGCAAAGAATTTCATGTAAATTTCCTTATTTAGCCTCTATAATTAGGGATCGATCGGAGTCGCTTGTATCATATCAATGATCTCTCCAGGTACTCGATCTTCCCTAAAGTTGCATCCATACGCGCTCTCACACCAACGGGCATGAGAAACTGATCGGAGATATGACCAATCATCGCGCCAGAATATGCCGGAATACCTAGCGGCTTGATATAATCGTTGAGCATCTGCTCCACGGTCAGCGCTCCATAACCACCGGATGGCCCGCAATTCGTGCATTTACCAAATATAAAACCCTTAATTTGCGATAAGATTCCCGTATTCATCAGTTGGCAAAACATACGATCTAAACGATCTGATTTCTCGTCAATCTCTTCTATAAACAATATCGTATCACGAAAATCTGGTAAATAAGGGCTGCCGCAGAGCCCTGCTAACAGGGTGAGATTTCCTCCCAAAATAGTTCCTTCGACAACACCTGGAGTGATGGTCTGAATTCGATCTTTATATTGAATAATCTGGCTGTCCGACTTTTTTGGATTTTCAAACGAGGCTAGCTTATTGTCGAAAAACTGATCTTTAAACAGCTTAGCAACATAATTGCTCCAGGTGCTAATCCCTACGACACCATGAAAAGAAACAAGGCCTACTTTAGCATAAAACGCTAATAGCAAAGCCGTAACATCGCTGTAACCCAATAGTATTTTAGGGTTATTGGCGACCAGGTCATAGTCGATATGCTGCAATAGACGTGAGGCACCATTTCCGCCACGAATACAAACAATCGCCTTTACGGACTTGTCTGCAAACATACCATGCAGATCTTCCAATCGCTGTTGATCGGTACCCGCTAGGTTTCCATAACGGGCGCGGAGGTTTTTACCTTCTTTCACGGAAAAACCAAAATAAGAGAACACCTCCTTGGCCATGGTGATAGACTCTTCGTCTTCTACTGCTCCCGCAGGAGCGATAAGCCCAATCGTATCTCCTGCCTTTAGCACAGATCCTTTTAACAGCTTCCCGGCTGTAGCTATATAGTCTCCAGCACGAGCAATTGTTGAAAGTGATACTGCACCTGCACCAATGCCTAACGCTTTTAAAAAATCTCTTTTGTTCATTCTGTTATCGTGTTATCTTGTTATCGAGTGAACGTGTTATTCTGTTATAAGGTGGACTTACAATCACGCTAACCACATCACTTGTTAACTACATCCCTTTATAACCTTATAACTTACTTTACCTGTTAAACAACAACCGATGTCCGGAGCCGACCTCTATAATCTTACCCTCTGAAAAAGCAAGGTTTCCGGATACGATGGTGTGTACAATCGTTGATGAAAAGGTATGCCCTTCAAAAGGAGACCAACCACATTTGGAAAGAATATTGCTCTTATTGACCTGATAAGGTTTATTTAGATCTACCAAAACCAAATCGGCCCAATAGCCTTCACGAATATATCCTCGTTGTTCGATTTCAAAACAAATGGCAGTATTGTGAGCGGTTTTTTGAACCAATTGCGCTAAGGTCATTTTACCTTGTTGCACCATATCCAACAATGCTTGTAGAGCATGCTGTACTAACGGCCCTCCAGAAGGAGCCTGTAAATATGTCTGCTCTTTTTCTTCCATAGTATGGGGTGCATGATCTGTCGCGATCACATCGATGTGTCCATCCAACACCGCAGCAAGAATCTGATCTCTATCTTGCGCCGTCTTTACAGCAGGATTCCATTTGATGTAATTACCTTTCTGCTGATAGTCGGCATCTGAAAACCAAAGGTGATGTATACAGGCTTCCGCCGTAATCCTCTTCTGTTCTAAAGGTACATTATTCTCAAACAGTGCTGTCTCTTTACCTGTCGAGATATGCAGTATATGTAAACGTGTATTATTTTTCTTCGCTAAGTTCACCGCTTTAGAGGAGGATAGAAAGCAGGCTTCTTCGGAACGGATGAGCGGATGCATGTCTATAGTAACTTCTTCACCGTACAATTCTTTATAATGCGCCAGATTAGCTTTAACCGTCGCCTCGTCTTCACAATGTGTAGCGATGAGTGTAGGCGCATTTTTAAATATCTGATCCAGGGCTTGCTCATTGTCCACTAGCATATTACCGGTAGAAGAGCCCATAAATATTTTAATTCCGCACACATCCCGAGGATTTGTTTTCAACACCTCTTCCAGATTGTCATTGCCAGCTCCCATAAAGAAAGAATAATTGGCCAGCGAACTATCTTGTCCGATATCATATTTATCCTGCAATAAACGTTGTGTCAACACATTAGGAATGGTATTGGGCATCTCCATAAACGATGTCGTACCGCCTGCGACCGCAGCTCTACTCTCTGTAAAAATATCAGCCTTGTAGGTCAACCCAGGCTCGCGGAAATGGACCTGATCATCTATCAACCCGGGTAGAAGGTGAAGGCCTTCTGCATTGATTTCCTTATCGGCCTGTAAATCCAACTGTTTACCTATTTTTTCAATGCGTCCATTTTTTATAAATAGATCCAGTGCTTCTATTTTTCCTTCGTTTACAACTTGTGCGTTTTTTATTAAAAGAGATGACATATCTTGATTTGAGTAGATTAAAATGATACACAAACTTACTAAACAAAACGCTCAGCACCTATTTTTTAATCATCAAAAGTTCCTTCGGGTACGTAGAAACTTTCTAAATCCCTCTTATTCTCGATCTGCCTACACCCACCATTTTGCAACAGCAGGATCCTATTGCTGATATCCAAGACCGAATTATAATGGTGGTCTGAAATAACAAAACCTTTAGCATGACTGTAACGTAGGATAAGTTGTTGTATACGTTCTTTCAAATAAGGCGCTACACCAGAAAAAGGTTCGTCCAACAGGTAGTAGGTGGCCTTTTGTCCCAATAAAAGCAACAATTCCAAATAGCGCTGTTCTCCTACGGACAAATCGGCTATTTTCTGAGAAAGAACTTTTTGCAGGATTGGATCTGACATTATCTGTTCTTTTTCATTCCCATCCTTCAACATAAAAGAAATCATCTGTACAACAGTTTTACTGGTAGGGAGAAAACGGTGCTGTGGTAGATAACATACTTCCTTGGAAAGATAAGGATAACGAATACGCTTTCCGTCAAGCCTGATCAAACCATTCTTAGGTTTCTGGATACCAAATAAAATTTTCAGAAGTGTCGATTTACCACAACCATTACGCCCCAGTAGGGCTACAACCTCCCCCGGCTTACAATTGATAAAAACGCCAGACAATAGGCTATATTGATTTCTATAGCTAAATGCTATAGAATCGGCATACAACTCCTTCATATCCACAGCAGGGGTAAAAAAACTGCACCGACGGCAGTGTTTATCAGAAATGAACCGAAAACCAAGCGGAGTTGTGAGTATCCTAGATTACAATAGATATACCTTGCTTTTTTATAAAAGAAAGAATACAACCATACGCTGAGGAAAAAGCCGAAAGAAACGAAAACCCAATAGAAAAGATCTATCGACATCATACTAAACGCTGTAGTTAATGCTACATTAACCGGTAGAATTTGCTTATAGTAGAACCAGTATACCTTCATAATTTGGATTTGCAACTCCAATATAAAGGAATACATTCGGCTTATCCTATTTTTTTAAGATTTTTAACACATCCTAAATAATACCGTGCAACGATCCGCCTTTAACACCCAATCGATCGATATGGCGTTCCACAGTCTCGTCCTTAATCAAATCAGGTGCATGATGCGGCTTACGGCGTGCATCTATAATAACAGGTCCTTCGCTGCCCCAATGCTTATACCTCGTAAAGGATTGGATACCGTAGATATCAAAAGCTGGATTGGACTTGGTAAACGTAATCCACACAAAATTATTGACACTCTCTGCTGCAAATCCCGCATCATCGACCAAAACCAACATAGCAATCCCTCCAAAATCAATCTCTTTCGCCGCCTCGCACCAAGCCTCCAAAATGCGTTGCTCCTCTTCATAAGAAGTAAATGCTGCTCCATCCAAAACGAGTATCCCCGGTAGCGCCAACTTAGCATTACTAAATGGCCTTGGTAGACTCATATTGCCCGGCACCTCTGTCAACAAGGTACGCTTCTTGGCACCTGCTGCGGCAAAAACCACCTTAGATCCGGCATTCAGACCATCTCCGGAATAATCCAGTGTATCTATTGTGGTGTTGGTATGAAAGTGCAGATCGCGCGTTAAATCTATACGCTCGAGCACATGACTAAAATAGGCAGGAATATCATGGATATCCAATTGAGGATTATCCTGATCAGCTGTTATAAACAAATATTTAGCAAGACTTAATTGATTTTTGCCTAAAATCTGATTAGCAATAGTCAATATCTCTTGTGGCCGATCCACTTCCTGATAGGGTGTATAACTTTCTCGTCCAATAGCAAACAGTAGCGGGTGTACACCTGCCGGATCTACGGCGTGCACAGCTTTCAATCCTGCTATTTCTTTTGGAATAGCGCTTCCTGTTATTTCATGGATCAAAGCACCAAAACTTGTATCCTCCTGAGGGGGGCGTCCTACTACAGTAAAGGACCAGATGGGGTCTTTTTTATGGTAGACATTATGCACCCGCATTAACGGGAATGGATGTGTCAAACTATAATATCCGATATGATCGCCAAAGGGACCCTCAGGCTTATTTTCATTGGGATATACGGTACCTGTAATAACAAAATCGGCATCAGCAGAAATACAGAAACCTTCGTGATCATAGAAATAACGGAATCGGCGATTACCCAGGGCGCCTGCAAAAATCATCTCGGACAGTCCTTCTGGTAAGGGCATCACTGCGGACAAGGGATGTGAGGGTGGCCCTCCAACGAATATACTGACCTTAAGAGGACGGCCAAGAGCGTTTGCTTTTTGTTGATGCACTCCAATGCCACGATGCAGTTGATAATGAAGTCCTATTTCCTGATCCTGAATATAGTCATTGCCGGATAGCTGAATGCGATACATACCCAGATTGGCTTTCATAACTCCCGGATGCTCAACATCCTCCGTGTACACTTGTGGCATCGTTACAAAAGCTCCCCCATCCATAGGCCAATTCACAATCTGAGGAAGCTTACTGACACTTGTCTTACCGTAAAGAATAGGTGCGTTTGATTTTTTCTTCCAAGGCAGTGCACCAAGAGCTACTGCAGAAGATCCAATATACTGCAATGGATTTTTTAGGACAGCAGTGGGATCCATCTTTACATCGACCAGTTTCTTTATATGAGGCAGCGTATCACGGAACATAAACTTAGAACGGTCCATAGTGCCGAACAAATTGGATACCGCCGGAAACTCCGATCCTTTTATACGTTCAAACAACAATGCCGGCCCCTCTGCATCAAACACCCGCATATGAATAGCGGCCATCTCCAAGTAAGGATCCACTTCTTCTTTTATCCGTACCAAATGCCCATGCTGTTCCAAATCAGCTATACAAGCCGCCAAACTAGAGTATCCCATATCTTTGCTTAAGTGAGCAACAAAAATAGCAGAATATTTCAGCTAAAAAAAGTCTTATAAGTTCTAGCAAATATCTACTCAATAGGCGAAACTGTAAAATCAACCTGCTCTCTCCACACCGAATTGTCAGTCTCCTGGGCCCCCATAATTCCTAACAAATAGTCATTATACACTTCGACGTCTATTCCGTACAAAATTTTATTGAGCCATATAGACAATGTTCTACTCGGCAACGAAAAAACATTGTATTTGATATGCTTACCAAATTTTTTGATATTCCAATGTATTAATTCATTAACACTCATCAGTCTTTCTCCGCCGAACTCTATTCGTTGGTTGATAAAAGTAGACTGCCAATCTACTTTTTTAATAAAAGCGAAAAGATCGGACAATATAATAGGCTTAAATTTTATACGCGCCAGACGCTGGCATATATATATCGATTTGTTCTGGAGGACTTCGTCCATCAGCCCCTCAAAAGAACTCCCAGGCCCTACAGCCAAATCTTTAAGAAGAATAGTATAGCTTACCTCCGATTCAACAAAAAGAGATTCGACCGCATCCAAATAGGACTTATCATAGGTCCGTCCTACATAAATAATACGATTACATCCGTTACGTTGCGACAGAAAAATAAAATTACGCAATGCCAATAACTCATACTGTACACCGAGTTGATCTTTTTGATTCGGAATCTGAGCAAAATATATAGACAAACCTAAATCTCCAACATGAAAATTATCAAAGGCTTCCTTTCTCTTTATAAGATCAATTGAAAACAGTGTCGCATTAACATCTTCAACCATCGTCCTCTTCAGAAGGCCAACATCCCGAACAATACCAAAAACCCGATAGCCCTCACCCGTCAGATAAGTTAATCCTGCACGACCGAGATAAGAATTCAATCCACATAACAATAAATTCGTCATCCTAGTTTACACTTACATAGTATATCCATTAGAAATAAGCTTAGTTTCCATTTTTTTGTTTCAACAAAAATAAAATACTCTAGGGATTCTGTTCGTTAAAAAAAGCTAAATGATTGTTTTAGCCACAACAAGCTCCAAATTGTTTAAATATTGTAAATATTCAAGCTTGATCATCCGACAATCCTTTAAATGTAATATCTTTACAGAACTTGAATTTAATCTAAATAAGTACGTGGTAGGTAAATGAGCAAAAAGGTTATTTTAGTTTGGTTTAGGAATGATCTTCGTACCCATGACAATGAGGTATTGCAAAGTGCTATTCAGAAAGCAGATTTTATTATTCCAGTTTATATTTTCGACCCCCGCTATTACCAAGAGAATAAATTTGGTTTTAAGAACACCGGAGAATTTCGAGCAGACTACATCGCACAGACAGTGTTTTCTCTAAAGGAGAAACTGCAATCTCTCGGCGGAGACTTGTTGACCTATGAAGGTTATCCCGAGCAGATCATCCCACAACTCGTTCAAAAATATGACGCAGATGAAGTCTATCATCATCGCGAGGTCGCGAAGCGAGAAACGGATATTTCAGAACTTGTGGAGGAGGAACTTTGGAAAGTAAAAAGAAATTTACGTCACTTTATTGGTCACACCCTGTATCATAAGGAAGATTTGCCTTTCCCAATTCGGGACATCCCTAATGATTTCAACACTTTTCGCAAAAAAGTTGCAAAAGAAAGCTTTGTTCGTGGATGTATAGATGATGTGCAAGTAGTTAATATCCCTCCTCATCTTGAAAAAACTGTTTTCCCTTTTGATTTGGATTTTTCCCAATCAAAAAGTGATTTTGGCGAAAATGCAGCAAATGCTATGTTAAAAAAACTAGTCAAAGAGACAGAGGTAAATATGGAAAGTTACACCGAACTATCCCCCTACCTTGCTTTGGGCGTACTTTCTCCAGCCTATACCTTTCACTTTCTCACAGAAAACATCAACCCTAAAAATAAAAAAGGGATCAATGTCTTTTTAGAGAATCTGATGTTGAGGGATTATTTTCGATTCATGTTAAAAAAATATCCAAACTGCTACTTTAAAAGCAAGGGAAAAAGCCCGGAGCACGCCGCATTGGCGTCATGGACTAGCGGAGACACATCGAACAGCGTAGTGAACACACTAATTCTCCAACTCAACACAACAGGAAGGCTTACCCGCAGAGAAAGGGAGATCGTAGCCATGCATCTCATCTATGAACTTAATGAGGACTGGTTGGCGGGGGCAGCTTGGTTCGAGCAGCAATTGATCGACTATGCACCAGC
Source organism: Sphingobacterium paucimobilis HER1398 (assembly GCF_000416985.1). GTDB lineage: Bacteria > Bacteroidota > Bacteroidia > Sphingobacteriales > Sphingobacteriaceae > Sphingobacterium > Sphingobacterium paucimobilis. The sequence goes on along the minus strand of NZ_ATDL01000014.1, from coordinate 291,157 downwards.
AACAATTTATGGTTTTTGGGCGCATATCGCCGAACAGGGAACAAGTATCAAAAACAATAAAAATATAGCAGATTGGGAGAAAGTAAAAGCGGAGCTTCCGAAAGACGTCGTTTAGCATTAAAATCACAATTATTTATTCAAGTTTGCCATTTAAATTTATGGCTACCGAATTGACACGATTTAAGTACAAAAACTTCAATTTCAGTACTCGAAACTCCTATTTAATTCCTAAATTTGGCAAATTCTTTAGACTTATATCAAAAGTAAATGGATAAATTGACATATTTGAGTAACGCCGACTCGAGCTATATCGATGGGTTATATCAAGCGTACAGGCAAGATCCGAATTCGGTAGATTTTGGATGGCAAAAATTTTTTGAAGGTTTTGAGTTTGGTCAAGGCGCTGAAGCAGTCAGCATTGACACCGAAAATGTTTCAGAGCATGCTCTGAAGGAAATCAACGTGTTAAACATGATTCACGGCTATAGAGACCGCGGACACCTGTTTACGCACACCAACCCTGTCCGTGAGCGCAGGAAGTACTACCCAGGCAAAGAACTGGAAACTTTCGGCTTATCGGAAGCAGACATGGATACTGTGTTCAATGCAGGTATTGAAGTCGGCTTGGGACCTGCCAAATTGCGCGATATCCGTCAACTTATCGAAGATACTTATTGCCGTTCTATCGGTGCTGAGTTTAAGTATATACGTAATCCTGAAAAAATCAAGTGGCTGCAGGATCGTATGGAAGCTGACCGTAATACCCCGAGCTACTCTACAGAGCAAAAGAAACGTATTCTTCAAAAGCTAAACAGAGCGGTTGTATTCGAAAGCTTCCTAGGCACCAAATTCTTGGGCCAAAAGAGATTTTCTCTTGAGGGTGCCGAAAGTTTGATCCCTGCCTTGGACTCTGTTATGGAAAAAGGTGCAGACTTGGGTCTTCAAGAATTTATGATCGGTATGGCGCACCGTGGTCGGTTAAATGTATTGGCTAATATCATGGGTAAGCCTTACAAAACCATCTTATCTGAATTTGAAGGTAAGATGTATAAAGAAGAAGATCCTGAATTGAAATTTGGCGGTGACGTTAAATATCACCTAGGCTACTCTTCGGATATTACCACTGATAAGGGAAAACATATCCACTTATCATTAGCGCCTAACCCTTCTCACCTGGAGACGGTAGATCCTATCGTTGAAGGAATGGTTCGTTCTAAAATTGACATGAAGTATGATGGGGATTCTTCTAAAATCGCTCCTATCCTGATTCATGGTGATGCTGCTATTGCTGGGCAAGGTGTCGTATACGAGGTTACACAAATGTCTAAATTAGATGGTTACAAAACTGGTGGTACTATCCATATTGTAATCAATAACCAAGTTGGTTTTACCACTAACTACAAAGACGCTCGGTCAGGCACGTACTGTACAGATGTTGCCAAAATAACATCTTCTCCTGTATTCCATGTTAATGGAGATGATGCCGAAGCCGTAGTATATGCAATCAATCTGGCGGTAGAATATCGTCAAAAATATAAAACCGATGTTTTCATCGATTTATTGTGTTACCGCCGTTATGGACATAATGAAGCTGATGAACCTAAGTTTACACAGCCTCTTCTGTACAAGCTTATCGAAAAACATGCTAACCCTAAAGAGGTTTATGCGAAAAAACTCATCGATGAGGGTTCTATAGAAACTTCATATGCCAAAGAAGTCGAAAAAGAATTTAAAGACTACTTACAGAGCCAATTGGATGCTTCTAAGGCTGTAGAGAACCTAGAAGAAGAAGTTCCGATGTTTGGTGGTGCTTGGAAAGGTTTACGCCCTGCAAAAAGAGCCGACATCTTCCAAACAACGGAGACCAAAGTCAGTGATAAGGTTTTTAAAGAACTGGCTACACAGATTACTTCTCTACCAAAAGACAAGAAATTCTTCCGTAAGATCTCTAAGCTTTTTGAAGATCGTGCGGCCATGATTGGTAAAGATTCGTACGATTGGGCAATGGGTGAGTTGATGGCTTATGCAACACTATTGAATGACGGTAAGCGTGTTCGTATTTCGGGACAAGATGTACAACGTGGTACGTTCTCGCATCGCCATGCGGTACTGACTTTAGAGGATTCTGAGGAGAAATACGTACCATTGGCTAATGTCAAAGGCGGCGACAAATTCAGCATTTATAACTCCTTGCTTTCGGAATATGGAGTATTGGGTTTTGAATATGGTTATGCTTCAGCCAACCCACAGGCACTCACTGTTTGGGAAGCGCAATTTGGAGATTTTTACAACGGTGCACAGATTATTGTCGATCAATACTTAAGCAGTGCGGAAACAAAATGGAAACGTTCTAATGGATTGGTTATGATGTTGCCACACGGTATGGAAGGCCAAGGGCCAGAGCACTCTTCTGGTCGTATCGAACGCTTCTTAGAATTGTGTGCCAACGATAATATGATTATCGCCAACTGTACGACACCGGCTAACTATTTCCATTTGTTACGTCGTCAATTGGTACGTGACTTCCGTAAACCACTGATTGTATTTACGCCAAAAAGTTTACTCCGTCACCCTAAAGTAGTCTCAAAACAGGCTGACTTCACAAAAGTCAATTTCCAAGAGGTTATAGATGATACTGCTGTAAAAGCAGCTTCTGTTAAACGTGTCTTATTCTGTTCCGGAAAGATCTATTACGACCTATTGGAAAAACAACAAGCTGATAAACGTAATGATGTTGCTATCGTGCGTATTGAGCAATTGTATCCAGCGCCAGTTGAACAACTACAAGCTATCCATAAGAAATACAATAAAGCTTCCGAATTCATCTGGGTTCAGGAAGAAAACGAAAATATGGGCGCTTGGCCTTACTACTGCCGTACATTCCGCAAATCCGATATCGAATTTACGGATGTTATTTCTAGAAAAGAAAGTGGTAGCCCAGCAACTGGTTATATGAAACAGCATATCGCTCAACAAGAAACAATCATTAATAAAGCATTCGAATAAACATTTATAGAAGCCAAACGTTGTATATTATACGATATACAACGTTGGTTTTAAATAAGAACACATATGAGCTTAGAAATCAAAGTCCCTACGGTTGGTGAATCAATTACCGAAGTAACCTTAGCCCAATGGCTAAAAGAAGATGGCGACTACGTCGAAATGGACGAAAACATTGCCGAACTGGAATCAGACAAAGCTACATTTGAGCTCCCAGCAGAAAAAGCTGGCATCCTGCGTATTATCGCTCAAGAAGGCGATACGTTAGAAATCGGAGCTGTAGTATGTACAATTGAAGATGGCGATGCTCCTACTGGAGATAAAAAAGCGGAAGCTCCTGCTGCAACAACAACAGCTGCATCTCCATCGACAGAAGCATCTGAAAATCCAGATTCTTATGCTGCCGGAACAGCATCTCCTGCAGCTGCTAAAATTTTGAGAGAAAAAGGAATTGATCCTTCAACTATAAAAGGTACAGGCAAAGACGGCCGTATCACCAAGGAAGACGCAGAAAAGGCACAAGCAAAACCTGCAGCTCCTAAGGCTGAATCTAAGCCAGCCGCGACACCTGCAGCAGCTCCTGCTATCGCTGGCGCACGTAACGAACGCCGCGAAAAAATGAGCTCTCTGCGCAAAACTATTGCTAGACGTTTGGTATCTGTAAAAAATGAAACGGCTATGTTAACTACATTCAATGAAGTGAACATGCAACCGATCATGGATTTGAGAGCTAAATACAAAGACATGTTTAAAGAGAAACATGGTGTAGGTCTAGGTTTCATGTCTTTCTTTACTAAAGCGGTAACTACTGCATTAAAAGAATGGCCTGCGGTCAATGCTCGTATCGAAGAGAACGAAATTGTATACTCTGATTTTGCAGACATCTCTATCGCTGTTTCCGCTCCAAAAGGATTAGTGGTACCAGTTATCAGAAATGCAGAATCTATGTCGCTGTACCAAGTAGAAAAAGAGGTGATCAATTTGGCAACTAAAGCGAGAGATGGTAAATTAACCATTGAAGAAATGACAGGTGGTACATTCACGATCACTAACGGTGGGGTATTTGGCTCTATGATGTCAACACCAATCATCAATGCTCCGCAATCAGCTATCTTGGGTATGCACAACATCGTACAACGTCCGATTGCTGAAAATGGTCAAGTTGTAATCCGTCCTATGATGTATGTGGCTCTTTCTTATGACCACCGTATTATTGATGGGCGAGAATCGGTAAGTTTCTTAGTTCGTGTAAAACAATTATTAGAAGACCCTGCCCGCTTACTATTAGAGGTATAATCTTTTAAAAAGAATACAAGTAGGAAAAGGTCGTTCATCACACGGACGGCCTTTTCTTTTCCGATTAATTAAAGTTTATATGCTACGCCTATTACGTATTACATGCCTTCTCCTATTTTCAATCAACTACCTAAACCTTAACGCACAAGAAATTGGACTTCGAGTAAATTTTTTCGGATATGCAGACAATAGAGAGTATGGCGCGCGTTACACCCAAGATAAAACAATCTTTGGAACCTTAATAGCTCCCCAAATCTATTTTAAGCTCAGTGAAAACCATACCTTATTCGGGGGAGGCTACTACAATCAAGACTTCGGCAGCCATCCGGAAGATAAACGTCAATTCAACCCAATTGCCTATTACAATTACACCTCTACAAACATCAATTTTGCAATAGGATTTATGCCTAGGTACGAGCGACTCAAAGATATTCCCCGAATCGTTCTCGCAGACACCTTTATGTATGACCGCCCCAATCTGGAGGGAATGTATTTTCAATATAAGAAAGGTAACTTTGACCAACGTATTTTCATAGATTGGCTCAGCAAACAAAGTGATAAATACCGAGAACAGTTTGTTGCGGGAATTTCGGGAAAATACCAGACTGGATTATTCTATGTCAGCCATGCGGGGATATTATATCATAATGCGGTGACGAGCAATGAGAACCTAAAAGAACATGTCCAGGATAATGCGGTGATAACTGCAGCTATTGGAATAGATCTCAGCAGGAAAACAATATTCGATTCGTTAAAAATGGATATCGGAGCGGCTGTTGGTTTTGATCGGGTCCGTACGGAATATGATATGCGTATCACAAAGGGTTTTATAGCCTCACAATATATCGGCTACAAAAAAGTTGCCTTAAACAACACGTTATATCTGGGCCAAGCGCAATATCTACCTAATGGAGACCCATTCTACCGCCGAAATAGATACGACCGTTTAGACTTCAGCTGGTCTCCATTTAAAACGCGTGCCATAGAAGCCAAACTCGTCGTCTCCTTCCATTTTTCTTCTGGAAAAGTAGATAACCAACAGGCGTTCGTTTTACGCTACAACTTTGGCCAATCGCTATGGCGCAAACAAAAATAGCAAAGGCTCTCCCTTACGGCATACAATTTGTAAGGAGATTGAAAATTCATACTTTTATGTACCGCAGAATATACCAAACACTAGTAGTCCTTTTTGTACTTCTTCCTCACACCATCTTTGCGCAGCACAAATACTTTGTGTATAAATACAATACACATTTTGGTTTAACCAATGTGGAGGGAACCGAATTAATAGAGGGGAAATTCACTAGCCACAGTGACAAAATAACAGACTATGCACTTTTCACCGCTGAAGATAAAAAACAGGTACTGATTAATTTAGAGACGGGTAAAAAAGACGTATTTGATGAATTCGAAGGAAACAGTATTTTTTTAGACAATCAATATTTTGCAAATGTAGAGAATCAAGGGCAGCATTTTCTATGGAGTCAAAAGTCTGGAGAGAAACTTCCAATGCCTAAAGCATTGCAGAAATTATCTTTTCAAAATGTCTACATGATAAACAAGGATTTTTTATACGCGATAAGCTATGAAATTGTATATCCTCCTATACCAAAAGAGAAGCCTGTTCAAAAGGGAAAAAACACAAATAAACCTCCTACAATTACTCCTCCTAGAAAAATTGAAGCTCCAAAACAGGTTACCTATACTTATATTTTTAAGAATGAGCGTAACATGCCTTTAATTGCAAAAATAGCAGTAGATGATGACAAACTGTTTGGAGGGAAACAACCTACTTCTGTTTTTACTTTTTACAAACTTAAAAAGACTCCAAAATCGGACAAACAAGGAGACGAGATGCAGATGTTTTCAGCTTCTAGAAGCAATTGGAATTCAGCACTAAAACCGTGGCACTTCTACTATGATGCTCCATTTGACGTCGTCTGTATACCAATAGAAGATAGTATTCGGATTCTAGACGGTAATTTTAAGATCTTAAAAACGATCGCTTCCGCCGATAAATATGATCGTGATATTGTCGAGGACTACTTTAAAGCTCAATATCCAAACGATGAGGTCGAGTTGGGCTATGCTGATTTTTCAGCTCCAATAAGCATGGGTGGGTCAGCGAAAAAGCCTTTTTGGCAGATATCCAATACGGAAAGCCTTTTTGAAGTCAGCTATCTACAAGAAGACGTATATATTCCCTATCTACAGCTTCAAGCTGCAGAAGCTAGGATAGGTTACGATAATGGCCTATATCTAAAAGATAAAGATAACAATGAGTTGATGATCCAGTTGAGCAAAAAGCGAGATCAGTTGCCCGTACCATTAAAGTATAAAAAACAATTCAGCATTCAAGAGTTATAAGCAGTCGCTATTCAGCGACTAGCTTATTGTGTATCATTCCATAATTATACTGTTGCATAAATGCATGAAGTTTTTGGGTTAAGCTATCTCTGACACTTTGCTTGCTCTCGAGAAGATTTTCTTGGAGCATCTTATCTTTTCTTAAATTATAAAGGGAAGTAGGCTTATTGTCATTATAGGTCATAAAATAATCACCATTAAAAAAATTAAAGGTGTCCCCTATCGTATTAACAACGAAGTTATCGCTATTCTTGTCAAAAGCATCAAATCCAAATGCAAAATAGGGTTTGGGATACTTTAGATAATTCAATACGGTAGGCATAATATCCATCTGCTGTACTAATTTATCAGAAACTCCCTTTAAATTCCCTCCAGGATAATAAAATATAATTGGAATGGCGAAAGTATTGGGCAAAGTTTGGTATTCAGGCAAGTGGCTTAGGCTAGTATGATCTGCACAGAGAACAAATAAGGTATTGTTGTACCAATCGCTCTTGGAAGCTTTATTAAAAAACTGTCTTAAAGCATTATCGGTATAACCGATAGGTTCTTGTAGTGGTACCGGGCCTTTGGGAAAAACATCTTTATAATGCTCGGGAACCTTAAATGGGTGGTGTGATGAAAGCGAGAAAAAACTAGCAAAAAAGGGTTGAGCTAAATCATCCATCTTACTTGCCATAAATTGCATAAAAGGCTCATCCCATATCCCCCATATACCATCAAAATCAGCGTCGTTGTTATACTCATTCTTTCCAAAGTAATGCTTGATACCTGCTAACTGTGTATAGGCGGAGAACCCCATACTTCCATTCGGCGCACCGTGAAAAAAAGCAGTTTCATAACCTTCATCTCCTAATAGTTTTGCTATACTGGTCGTTCTATTACCTGAATATATAGAAAGAACAAAAGGCTCGCCAACTGAAGGTACTCCTGTGATGACAGAAGGTAACGCATCAATCGACTTTCTACCGTTAGCATACGAACGGTTGAATGTAAAAGACTCCTCTATCAGAGAATCCAAGAATGGTGTATAGCCCTTATAACTCCCGCCATCTATGTGTTTATTCAAAGCGCCAATATGCTCTTTTCCAAAGCTCTCTAAAATCAGAAAGACCACATTCAGCTTTTGAAATGACGAAGAATCTTTGGACTGATGTACAACAGGATAAATCTCGTTAACTTCTTGTGGAGAAAAATAATTTTTCTCCTGCAGTTGGATTGCTTTTAGAGTTTTTAGAATACTAAATGGCGTATTCAGCACGATGCTCATTTCTTCAGGGTTCTTCACATAGTCTCCAGCATTACTTAAAGTAATAGGTCTAGTACTATGTGCCCAGCCGCCACGTACTCCTCCAACAAACAAAAATATCACTAAAAAGAAAGATAGCACCTGAATGAGGTAGAAAGTCCATCCCATCTTAACTGGACGAAGGAGTTTTACTCGATCATAACACCAGGCCAAAAGACAGACTAATACCACAAAAGCAACAACAAGGTACCAATAGCCTAACAGAAAATCTACAGTCAATTTGCCCAGATTCTGCTCGTTGGAAAACTGTCCGAAAACAGTTCCCGTTGTACGTTTCAACGTGAAGGGGTAATAGGCATAATCGATTAAACTTAAAGCAATCCCTATACTATTGGTAATTACGAACACCCACTTACAAACCTTTTGATATATCAAGTTATACTTAAATGGGGCCGGTATTATCTGTAATAAAACAAAAAGAATATTGACGTATAGAATAGCCACTGTATCAAATCTGATTCCCCCCACAAACATGGTCAGCAGGGATTGGGTATCGACATGCAGAAAGAGACTATGGTTAACGCCATAAAACCCAAGCCGTAATAGTGCATAAAATATCAGTAATAGGACAAATGTGATTCCCAAAAACAACAATGAATTCCAATAACCGCTCAAATTCCACCTACTCCTCATAAGAAAACAAAATTAATATGCTAAAAACTCACTATAAACACCTTGATAATATCCCTTTGCTATATTCAACAAGCTATCAGTTCTCTCCTTAGAATAAGAAGGATTGCCGATGTAGTTGACGGACTTGCCGACGTTGTCAAAAGATATGACCTGCTCCGGTGTAATGATTCCAAAAGCATCCTTTGAATTATAAAATGCGACCTGTGGCGTCGTTGGATTAAAAAGATCCCGACTCCAAGGGTATCGTTCTGTCCCTGTTCTCAATTGCCTCAGTAACGTGGCTACCAAGTCAGTTTGATTTCCAATTCGAGAGAACACCTTTCCCCTATATTCTTTCTTTATAACATCGCCAAAAAATATCAACGGGATGTGAAACCTATTGGGATGAGACAGATCCCATTGTTCTGTAGGGAACCGGTGTCCATGATCTGCAATTAGTACAAAAAGCGTATTTTCATACCAAGACTCCTTTTTGGCCTGTTCGATAAAATCGAAGATAACGGAATCGGTGTAATAGGCTGTGCTTCTAAATTTGTTGGGATTACTATCCTTACCAAACTTATATGTTCCTTTCAATTCAAAAGGTTCGTGATTAATCAGCGTAAACATCGTAGAGAAAAAAGGCTCAGGCTCCTTTTTAAAATCTTTAATCATTTGATTAAAAACAACATGATCATATACGCCCCAAGATGCTCGCTCTTCGTGCAGTCCAAAGTTGGCTTGATCGACTACCCGATCTATACCATGTGTGAGCATATAGGACTTGAAGTTATAGAATTCACTCTGTCCACCGTGATAAAAGGAATTACTATATCCCAACTTATCAAGATCTTGCCCAATCGCGGGTATGTTTTCATGCTTTGGTATGTATTTGATGATACTTTCGGGTCCTTGTGCTGGAAAACCACTCAATATACCTATCATGCCTTTGTCCGATCGATCTGACGCCGCGTAGATATGATCAAAAAGAACCCCGTGTTGAATCAGTTTTTCAAGATTAGGGGTCACGCCCTGCTCTCCCCCCAAAGAAGCAACTAAATCACCGACAAAACTCTCCATCATAATCAATACAATATTAGGACGGGTCGTTGTTAATACCTGCATAGCCGAGTCTGGATTATGAACAAATACAGGCTCAATCGATTTCTTAATAGCTCCCTCATCAGCATAAAAAGGATAAGGGTTAAGTAACAAGGTACTTCTCGTGAAATAATCCCGCAATAAAGACCATTGTGTGTTTACAGCAGCATGATTATAAAATGTGTTTTCTGAAAAATAGGCTTTACTTGGATTCAATGGTGCTCTTCCGTATCCACCACGAATAAAGGTAAATAAAACAAAAACACCTACTAAAAGCTTTACAACATTAGGTAACACTCGCTTGATATTAAAAAAACAAACAGGTTTGAATAGATATCTATAGAGATAATACCCCAGAACGACACCTAATATAATACCTACAATGGGGACGAAAGTTGGGGTAGACTCTGCTGAGGCTATGGCACCAGATGGAGAGGCCCAAAAGGCATCTATAGCCCGCTTAGAAATCTTATCGCCCCATTCCCTGTAAATATTGATATTGATAAAGGACACGCCGAAATAAACCAAGAGGGCCACCAATGTATAGACATCGAGAACCTTACGCTTTAACTTGACTTGCGGAAAAAAGCTAAGAATGCAATACAATAAAAAGGGAATGACGCAGATATAGCCTACTGCGGAAAAATCCAAAAATAATCCGTGATAAAACACCTTTAATATATCGGTAAAAGGCTTCCCCTTTAACTTTTCAAAAAAAGAAATAATAAAAATAAAACGATCAATCATACATATGATCAACCAAAATAAAAAATAACGAGTTAAGGCCTTTAACTCATTAACCAAGTTCTGCATCTGATTTTATTCTAAAACGAGCAAATTTACGCTTAATTATCAATCTCTTAATTACATATTAACATATTTTTAACAGTTTAAATGGTTACTGCTCTTTATTTAACCAAAGAAAGTGGGATTTCACAGCTTAAATCCTTATTTTTGTACACTTTTTACGCCATATTTATAGCAATGAGCATAGCAAAAACTTATAATCCAAAAGAAGCAGAAGACAAATGGTATTCCTATTGGATGGAGAATGGTTTTTTCCGTTCTACCCCTGATGAGCGCGAACCTTATACCATAGTGATGCCTCCACCTAACGTAACTGGAGTACTACATATGGGACATATGTTGAACAATACTATTCAGGATGTATTGATTCGCCGTGCCCGGATGCAAGGGAAGAATGCATGCTGGGTGCCGGGAACCGACCATGCATCGATTGCTACAGAGGCTAAAGTGGTGGCCATGCTGAAAGAGAAAGGTATCGATAAGAAATCTTTAAATAGAGAAGATTTCTTTGCACATGCCTGGGAATGGAAAGAAAAATACGGAGGTATTATCCTCAAACAACTGGAAAAACTAGGCGCTTCTTGTGATTGGGAACGCACCAAATTCACGATGGATCCGGAGTTGTCGGAATCGGTAATTGATACGTTCATTAAATTTTACAAAGAAGGCTATATCTACCGTGGTGTACGTATGGTCAACTGGGATCCACAAGGAAAAACGGCTCTCTCTGACGAAGAGGTAATACGTAAAGAGGTCAACCAGAAACTTTATTATATCCGCTATCAGATCAAGGATAGTAATGAGTATATTATCATAGCTACCACTCGTCCAGAGACTATTATGGCAGACACGGCGGTGTGTATCAACCCGAATGACGAACGTTATACGCACCTAAAAGGCAAGACTGTATTGATACCGTTGGTCAATCGTGAAATCCCTATTATTCAAGATGAATATGTAGAAATGGAATTTGGTACAGGCTGTCTTAAAGTAACACCTGCACACGATCTTAATGACTATGAGCTTGGTCAAAAACATAATCTTCCGGTCATCGATATCCTGAATGATGATGGTACGCTCAACGAGAAAGCAGAAATACTCGTGGGTGAAGATCGCTTTATTGCCCGCAAAAAGATAGCGAAGCAATTGGAGGAAGCCGGACAAATCGAAAAAATCGAAGATTATAAATCTCAGGTTGGTTTTTCGGAGCGGACTGACGCCGCCATCGAGCCCAAGCTGTCAATGCAGTGGTGGTGTAAAATGGAAGAGCTCTCGAAACCCGCTCTGGAGTATGTCGAAAATGGTACGATAAAACTAATTCCTGAAAAGTTCTTTGCTTCCTATAAGCACTGGATGGAGAATGTAAAAGATTGGTGTATTTCTCGTCAATTGTGGTGGGGACAGCGTATTCCGGCATGGTATAATGATAAAAATGAATGGGTAGTTGCAAAAACGGAAGCAGATGCTATTCAAGAATTCGAAAAGACAGGTAAATCTTCTACAGGCATTCATCAGGAAGAAGATGTCTTGGATACCTGGTTCTCATCGGCACTGTGGCCAATGTCTGTCTTTGATGGTGTACGCAATCCGGACAACGAGGAATTCAACTACTACTATCCAACCAATGATTTGGTAACCGCACCGGAGATACTCTTCTTCTGGGTAGCACGTATGATTATCATGGGCCATGACTATACGCAGAAGCCGCCCTTCCGTAATGTATATCTCACCGGTATCGTTAGGGACAAACTAGGTCGCAAGATGTCCAAATCCCTGGGTAACTCTCCGGACCCTATTGAGCTCATGGCACAATATGGAACGGATGGTGTGCGTGTCGGTATGTTATTATCTTCTCCAGCAGGAAATGACCTTATGTTTGATGTTTCTTACTGCGAACAAGGTCGTAACTTTGCCAACAAGATATGGAATGCTTTCCGCTTGGTCAAAGGTTGGGAAAGTGTAGATGCTCCGGCAACCGCTGCTCAACAAAATGCTGCAAATTGGTTTGAGAACCGTTTCCATCAAGCTGTTGCTGAAATTGAAGAACATTTCAATAATTACCGCCTATCAGACGCCTTAATGGCAACTTATAAGTTGATATGGGACGATTTCTGCGCGTGGTACCTGGAATTGGTCAAACCTGCCTACCAAACACCGATCGAATCAGAAACATTAGAAACAGTCAAAGCCTTATTTCAAAAAGTCCTGACACTGGCTCATCCGTTTATGCCATTCTTGACCGAAGAATTATGGCATGATGAGTTATTTGGAGCCCGTGGTGTAAAAGACTGTGTGATTGTTGCTGAGTTTCCTAAGGTGACGACTTTTAACGAACAGCTCATTAAAGAGTTTGCATCGGTTCAACAGGTTATTTCTGAAGTACGCAGCATACGTAATGCTAAAGGAATGTCTCCAAAAACAGCACTTCCATTGGCCATAAATGCTACTGACATGGATTTTTCTAAATATCAGGAGAGTATTATCAAACTCGCAAATATTTCTGAATTGAGTTTTGTACAGGAAAAGGTGACAGGTGCATTAAGCTTTTTGGCTGGAAAAAGTGAGTGTTATGTCAAACTGGCCACGGATAATATGGACATGGATGCTGAAAAAGAGCGTATCCGTAAGGAAATCGACTATCTGAAAGGTTTCTTGGTGTCAGTAGACAAGAAATTATCTAACGAACGTTTTGTACAGAATGCAAAACCTGAAGTAATTCAGAACGAACGGAATAAAAAAACAGATGCCTTAGCGAAAATCGAAATATTAGAAGAAAGCTTAGTATCACTAGGATAAAAAAACATCGTATAGATAGAAAGCCTCACCTCTGTGAGGCTTTTTTTAATCCCTATTTTCAGGTATTGTGAGCCTTCTTTTTTTTTCAGTAATTCGCATAAAATATGTTATAACAACACATGAAATACTCTTGTCTAGCGAAGCCCCCCATGAGTCGGTCAACTGGTAGATGATCATTAAAGAAAAAATAATACACATATGAAAAAGTTATTTTTTGGTTTATGCCTGCTGATGTATACGAATATCGTATTCGCACAAGAGCAGCCAGCGGCTTATGTTCTGGAAGATGGATATGACTTCTGGATGAAAGAAAAGGGGGATACAGCGTATGTCTTTGCTGATATGGCCTATATAAGAGATTATCCCAGCACGAAAGGCAAACTCCTTGACTCTATTCCACAGGAAACAAGGGTTATTATTAAATCAGATAGTTATAACAACTCTATAGCCAGGGGATTTGAGGCACCTTGGCGCAAGATTTCTTATGTTAAAGATGGTAAAGAAAAAGAAGGATTTATCTGGTCAGGCCTTTTGTCCATAGGACGCATTCAGCAAAAAGACGGTACAATTTTCAATATAGGCTTTTTACGTTATGAAAAAGAAACATCATACAGCGCTGCAACGTATCTGCTGGAAGTAAAATGCTTTGATAGCAATGGTCATCTAAAAGCAAAGGATTATTATCCTGCCGAATTGTCTGAACAACGTTACTCCGAACATAAACTACTACCCCACATGGGGCTAGAAGGGTTAGAAAATATTGTCCGGATTGGATTTTTGGGTGAAGCATGTGGTATACCAAGTTTTTACTACTACTTCAGCTGGGATGGCAAGGAGGTCATACCTATGTTTAGCCGATATACCGTATCAGATGCCGGAATCTATTATCATGAAGAAAAAATTCTCTTTCCGTCTGAACATAACCTAGATCCCAATCTGATCATTAAGGATATAGAAGAGGGGGAAGTCATTGATGAAGATGCGCAAGAATACCATTACAAAAAGACACGGAAGCGGATTAAATATATCTGGGATGGTAAGATTGCTGCGGAACTTATAGAAATGAAGGCTGTTAATTGATAGCCCATAAAACAAAAACCTGCTATCTATGTTCTATTACTGAAACAAGAAATAGGAACATGTCATATACAAACTTCAAAAAGCTACATCAACAAGAGGAACTACTGGTCTTAGGAAATGTTTGGGATGCACAATCGGCATCACTCGCCGAAGAGAGCGGTTTTCAAGCATTAGGCACATCAAGTCACGCCATCGCCAATCTACTGGGCTATCCGGATGGCGAAAAGATATCGCTAGACGAAATGCTATTCATGATCGAGCGCATTGTGAAAGCTGTGAATATACCGGTATCTGTGGATTTTGAAGCAGGATATGCCGATGATCCGGAGCAGGTAGCAACCAATGTGGGCCATCTTGTAGACCTTGGTGTCGTGGGAATCAATATTGAAGACGGGAAAGTCATAAAAGAGGGACGGCAACTACAATCTGTGGATCTGCTACAGCAAAAGATACAGGCAATAAAGGCACATCACCGCAACATTTTTATCAATGCACGAATGGACACCTATACCACAAAACATGCGAATGCTTTAGAGGAATCTATCAAACGAGCAAGTATTTACCAAGACGCCGGTGCCGACGGTCTATTTATCCCTTTGGCGGAAACCGAGTCAGATATCCGATCTTTGGTAAAAGCGTGTTCTCTACCTATTAATTTGTTTCTGACCCCCAAATTACCTGACGTGGACAAACTGTCGAAATTGGGCATAAAACGCTTGAGCCACGGCGCTCAACTCTACGAGTGGCTGTCCGAACAGAACCAAAGTATATTTAAAAAATTTGTAAAAAAACCCATGGTTCCTAAAGCAAATGCGTAATATATTATCACGTCTCTCGTCATGAAGAAGTATTCTTATCAGTCCAAAAGCTAGTCAATTAGACTTTTATCATAAAAAGGTCAAACTCATTTTAGGCTCTTTTATATTTGAAAAATATGCGCGTAATTTGCATTACAACTTTTGAATAAATTTGTTTTAAAGTCAAAAGTAAAAACAAGGTTATTTAAACATGAGAGAGCTAATTAACAACGCTATATTTCTTCTTATTGGTGTACTTTTCTTCAGCTTCGCTAATGCACAGGAAGTTCAAATCCGTGGTCGCATTCTGGACAAACAGAATAATGAACCTATTTCTTTTGCTACTGTAGCTGTAGTAGGTGGACACCAGAAGACATACTCTGATGATAATGGAAATTTTAACATCACACTACCGAACAGACAAGTAAAAGTCCGTGTATCTTATGTAGGTTATCATGAGCAGATGTTGGATCTAAGTGGGAATAAGACAAATTTTGACTTATTATTAGATCCTGAAAACATGATTGACGAAGTCGTTGTTAAAAGGCCTAAACTTAAGTATTCGAATAAGAACAACCCTGCAGTGGAGCTTATTCGCCAGGTAATCGCTCACCGGGACCAAAATCGAATGACCGGTCAAGATTTTGTAGAGTACGAGCAATACGAGAAAATTTCTTTAGGACTGAGCAATCTTTCACCAAAATTTGTCAACAAAAAGGTCTTTAAAAACTACCAGTTTCTGTTTCAAAAGGACGATTCCACAGCAACAGAGAGCTACGTGTTACCTGCTTTCATAGAAGAGAAAGTATCTAAGATCTACTATAGAAGTGATCCAAAAAAAACGAAGCAATACATTATTGCGGAGCAACGAGCAGAGTTTGACCCTAAATTCGTCGACAATGACGGACTGTCTAGTTACTTTAACAAGCTGTACGAAAAGGTAGATATTTACGACAGTAACATTAGCTTATTGACGAATCAGTTTTTAAGCCCTATCGCCAATAGTGCTCCTACATTTTATCGCTTCTATATTACGGATACCATTAAGACAAATCAGCCTTGGCTAGTTGAATTGAGTTTCTTTCCGCGTAATAAAAGTGACTTCTTATTTCAAGGGAAGCTGTATGTTACATTGGATGGTCAGTATGCTGTGCAAGGAGCAAAGATGAAAGTCAGTGATGATATCAACCTTAACTTTGTTCGGGACTTGAATATCGAACTGGCGTTCGACAAGGATAACCGCAACAGATATTTCTTAAATAAGAGCAGTCTAGGAATTGACTTTGCGCTAACAGATAAGGGAAAAGGAATCCGAGGAAACCGTATTGTATATTATAAAGACTATATCAATGGAAGACAACAGGCGGATAGCATATATGCCGGTGATGAAGTCGTAAAGGTTCCAGCTCCTCCTCAGACCGAAGAAGTACGCGAAAGCTACTGGGCCGGTTTACGTCATGAACCACTAAGTGGTGCGGAAATGAATATCTATCATAATATCGACAGTCTACAGCTGATGTCATCTTTTCGAAGGGTAATGGATATTGGCGCACTGCTTCTTTCGGGATATAAACAAGCGGGGCCGGTGGAAATAGGTCCAGTTAATACGTTTTACAGCTATAACCCTGTCGAAGGGTTACGTCTCCGCATAGGGGGACGAACGACAGAAAGTCTGAGCACACGATTCTATTCCGAGGCTTATGCAGCGTATGGTTTTAATGATAAAAAGTGGAAGTATTTTGTAAGCGGTACTTACTCTTTAAACAATAAGTCGGTGTATAAATTTCCACAACATTATATCCGCGCATCGGTACAGCATGACACCAAAATACCGGGTCAAAATCTTGAATTTATTCAAGAGGATAATATTTTGTTATCATTCAAACGCGGAGAAAATGAAAGTTATCTTTATAATGATATCTATAAACTGGAATATAAAGCTGAATTTCAGAATCATCTTTCGTTGATGGGAGGCCTTAGTAAATGGAAACAACAACCTGCGGGAGTAATTCGCTATGAAATGCGGCCTGAACAGGGAGATCCTTATTTAGTACAAGAGCTCAATACAACGGAGGTATCTGTCGGATTGCGCTGGGCTCCGAAGGAACAGTACTATCAAGGGAAGTTATACCGTACTCCTATTTTCAATCAATACCCGATTTTTACCGTTAATTATACGGCCGGTATTAAAGGATTCATGGAAGGCGAGTACAACTATCATAATTTTACGGCAAGTGCCTTTAAACGATTCTATCTATCGCAATTAGGCCAGGCTGACGTTACTCTAGATGGAGGTTATACATTGGGTAATGATATTCCTTATCCTCTACTGACGATACACCGGGCCAATCAGACCTATGCTTATCAATTGCAATCTTACAACCTTATGAATTTTATGGAATTCATATCAGATCACCACGTAGGTCTAAACGTACAGTACTATATGAATGGATTTATATTGAATAAAATTCCTCTGATAAAACGCTTGCAGCTTCGAGAAGTATTCAGTTTCAAAGGGCTCTATGGAGGTCTTAGAAATGAAAATAACCCGACACTGAATAATCAAGTCTACTCTTGGCAGACGAATTCGGATGGTGCAGTATCTTCATTCACCTTTGGTTCGGATCCTTATATGGAAGCCAGTGTGGGGCTCGCCAATATCTTTAAGGTTTTACGCGTGGATTACGTAAAACGATTGAATTATTTGGATCATCCCAATGTATCCAAATGGGGTATACGTGCACGAATTAAGTTTGATTTTTAAGGCATTAAAAAAGGTCCAAAATATTGGACCTTTTTTTTAATACTCGACAGATATAATGGAAGATAATGGGATTAGTACACCACTTTTTATTTGTATGTATTTATCCGTTAGAGACCATACTGTCGTCTCTATCCGCATAGGGCCATCTTCTGTATTGAACACAATGGTCACTTTCGATTTAAACTCATTTCCCAAACGTTGTGCATCTTTCAATTTACCGCATAACTCCTCCACTCTGTTGTCCTCTGCGGCGATAATTTTGTAATTATTGATGCTTTCCTTTTCTATTAATGTTCCGATCATTTTAAACGTATTTAAATCCGACAATTAGTTATTTAATAACTCCTATATAAATATAACTAAATGTGTTTTTAAAAATCAATTGTTATAAAATAATTACATTAATATTAACATAATTTTAAGGTTTCAATCCAATAACTGCAAGCGTAATGAAGAACGGAAGATATTACTGTTACTATTCAAAATTAACTCGTATCGCTCAGGGTATTCTTGTTCTAATCGAGACTTGAAAAGTCGAATCAACTCCATCTTACTCTGATCTTGAACGTGGTGATTGACTCTGTTACTCACTTCCAGTATTAAATAATTTCCCCTAACTCGTCCTTTTATTCGCAGGGGAAACTTTGCTCCGACATGATATCCATAATGGAGGGCATTTTGAATTAATGGAAATAATATAAAAGGGAAAATACTAAACTGTTGCGCTTCTAAGGGGAAATCATATTGAACGAGAATTTCATCTCCCTTATAATACCTATAAAATGCAATATAGCGTTCCAGATTATGCTGTTCTTCCATCAATGGGATCTTATCGCCTGCCTGAGCATTAATCGCAGCCTGCATATAGTTATTGAAACCAGGAGGAATCGGTTTTTCATCTTCAAAATGCGCCGACAACAGCTGCACATCCAATTTGCTACGCTCCAAAGACAGCTTGGACTCCAACTGTAAAAGCTCGTCCTCTCTGGGCACTTCTTTATTAAATATACGCCTTAGAAATGTCGACATGGTACTTACTCAATTCCTGACACACCACCAGAGACGACTAATTTCATAGCATCAGTAGCAGTCATATTCAATTTGGTAACACGTGAAGAATGGACGATCACAACCTGACCGGCAAACGAATAGGAATATGGAAAATATACAATTACTTCGTTAGGCAACCCCAACTTCCCCAACTCTTTTTGGGTGAGGAAACCTATTTTTTTCAATCCGGTTTCATTCACTTCTACTAATACAGGCTCGTTGAATTTCTTCGCATCTCCTACAAAAGCTTCGGTGAAATCCTTAATCGAAGAGTATAAGGTATTGAACAACGGAATTCTATTCACCGTTCTGTTCAACCAGCTTTTAATAGGTGCTGTCACTAACGTCGTAAATACTATCCCTACGATAATCAATAGTACGATGACCGTAAGGATACCGATTCCGGGGATATATAAGGGATGCCCCTGTTCATCCTCTAAAAAATGCTGGGTAATATTCAATGCGTTGTCCAGTGACGCAACGATCCACACAATTAAAAAAACTGCACCTGCTAAAGGAACAACGACCAGCGTGCCCTTAATCAAATAATACAGTAACCGTTGAAAAATCTTCCTTAACATAATTACTCGTAAAAATACACTCTTTTTACACGAGATGAAATACCTGTTAACAATTCATAAGGAATAGTTCCTATATTTTTTGCAGATTGATATATATCAGGAAATACCAATACTTCGTCTCCTTCTCTCGCTACTATATCGGTTACATCTAGCATACACATATCCATACATATATTTCCTACGGTAGGAACAAGACTATTGTTAATAGCCATCTTTCCTACTCCATTGCCCAATCTCCTATCATAGCCGTCTGCATAGCCTATTTTTACGGTGGCTATTCTTGAATGGCGCTGTAACACTCCTTTTCTATCATAGCCTACGGTCTCGCCGGCAGATAGTTCTTTAATCTGTGTGATCGTAGTTTTCAAGCTTCCTACTTCTTGCAACGACAGACTGTTGGGGGCCATATCAAATCCGTATGCCCCGATCCCTAATCGCACCATATCAAAGTGGGCTTCGGGGTGATGAACTATACCTGAAGTGTTACAGATATGTTTTATCACGGTATACCCTAAAGTGGTTTCAACTTGGTTCGACATGCGCTTAAATAGTGCTATCTGCTGTGTCGAAAAATCTTTTAGCTCTTCATTTCCTGCTCCGGCCAAATGGGAAAATACCGTGGCTACACGAAGCTGCGTATGGGCAGCAATGATCGCCAAAGCTTCCTCTATTTCTCCTTCCATAAATCCTAATCTGTGCATTCCTGTATCCAACTTCAAGTGTATAGGATATGCTTCCATTTCCCGTTCTTTTAGAAAAGCTACGAATGCTTTCAGTATCCTTAAGGAGTAGATCTCAGGTTCTAAACGATATAGCAGGATATCGTCAAACGTACTCTTATGCGGACTAAGAACCATAATAGGCAGACTAATACCTCCCCGTCGTAACTCTGCTCCTTCATCGACAAAAGCAACAGTAAGGTAATCAACTTTACTAAACTGCAACATATTCGCAATTTCAAAACTGCCACTACCGTATGAAAAAGCTTTAACCATCGTCATCATACGCACGCCCTTTTTAAGGCACGAACGATACTGTGAAAGATTGTTTTCCAATGCCTTTAAATTGATTTCCAAGACGGTATCATGCGATTTCTCGACCAACAGACGACTAAGCCTTTCTAATTCAAATCTACGTCCTCCTTTCAACAGTAAAACACTATCCTTTAAATCTAATTGTTCTAGAGAATCTATTAGTTTATCTGTCGATTCGAACAATAAAGAGGGGGCAACGAGGTGCTGCTGTAGACTGGTCAATCTATTTCCCACAAGAATTACCTGACTCAAGGATTGTACATTAAGCAGTTGGGCCAATCTTATGATAGAAGAGGGAGTCCATTCTTCTCCCTCAAAGTCACTTAAAACCAGCTTTTTTACGGGACTTTGGTTCTGTTGTTCCAAAAAATCCAAAGCTATCTGTAAAGAGGCTAGATCATTGGAGTATGTATCATCTATGATGTTACTATTGTGTTTGCCTTTTTTCAGCTGTAACCTCATCTCCAAGGGGCGTAGCCAGGCTATACGCTTTCTAATGACCTCCATTTCATATCCCAGAGTCAACATGACCAACGTACAAGTCAATACGTTATCAATGGAAGCCTTGTCAATAAATGGAACAGTCATAGCATATTCTAAAGCTCCATAACGTAACATTAGTATGGTTGTCTCTTTATCCTTCTGTACTTTTAAAAGTCTTAAGTTATCAGTCTGTTGATCTCCCCATGTGATATAGTTGGAATCGATGAATGAAGCAGAGGATAATGCTGCGGACGGTACCACAACAGTCTTTACTTCTTTGAATAGTTTCAATTTTTCGCCTATCTTTTGTTTTTCCGAATCAAATCCTTCTTGATGGGCAGGGCCTATTCCTGTCAGTATGCCCAACGTCGGACGTATTATATCCTGCAAAGCGTCCATTTCTCCCACTTTACTAATACCGGCTTCGATAAGGGCCAAGTTATGCTCTTTTGTAAGATTCCATAATGATAACGCGACGCCCAGTTGAGAATTATAGCTTTTGGGACTCTGATAGCAATTGTACTCCGGTGCTAGTAATTGATGAAGCCAAGTCTTAACTATGGTCTTCCCATTGCTTCCTGTTATTCCAATTACTGGAATCGAGAAATGGTTGCGGTGATAGGCAGCTAATTGCTGTAATGCTCGAAGCGCATTTTCTACCCAAACAAAATTTGCGTCTATATATGGGGAGATATCGAAATCATTATCGGATATCACAAAATTCCGAACACCCTTTGCATAGGCTTCCTCTATATAGCGGTGTCCATCTCTTTGTTGAACCAAGGCAAAAAAAAGACTGTCCTTCCCTATTCTAATTTTTCGCGTATCATAAGCTAATGCAGAAAAAGTGGCATGCGGCGAGGTTAAGTGACTCTTACGGCTACCGATATGCGGAAGAATCGTATCTAATGTATACATAGCTAAGAATTAACGAATAGTGAGGAGTTGAAAACAACTTCTGAATAAGCAACAAATTTCATCATTATTTTTAATAAGTAAAAGTGAATTATCCTATGCTTTTACATAAGTTTGTAGAATGGAAGAGCAGCGCCCACATAAAAAAGTATTCACGCCGCATCAAGCAAAATTAAAAGCAGAGGCCTATTGTGCCTATCAGGAAAGATCCCAACAAGAGGTAAGAGACAAGCTCTACGAATGGGGATTACACCTGGAGGATGTGGAACAAATAATCAGCGAATTGATAGCGACCAATTTTCTAAATGAAGAACGCTTCGCTACCGCTTTTGTTCTGGGGAAATTCAGAATCAAGGGCTGGGGAAAAATCAAGATACAACAGCATCTTAAAGCAAAACGGGTATCTCCTCCTTTAATAAAAGCGGCGCTACAACAAATCGATCTCGATGAGTATGAGCAAAAGTTGACAACTATTATCGAAAAGAAAATAAACGGAGATATTCAACAACTTACTATACAGGATAAAGCCAAGCTCATACGCTATCTGCAAAGCAAGGGTTATGAGAATGCTCTTATTTTTGAGAAAATAAGGGTTTAATGTAAGTTTTTATTTTTCACTTTTTTCTTTGCAGAATTGCATTATTACTCTATATTTGCACCACGTCAAGCGAAAGTAGCTCAGTTGGTAGAGCACAACCTTGCCAAGGTTGGGGTCGCGAGTTCGAATCTCGTCTTTCGCTCAGTTGCCTAGGTGGTGGAACTGGTAGACACGCAGGACTTAAAATCCTGTTCCCGTTAAGGGAGTGCGGGTTCGATTCCCGCCCTAGGTACAAAAGGCTAATCAGAAGATTAGCCTTTTTTTTATATCCTTTTACTAAAACCATTTCCTCCTAGCATTCTTGGTATCAATTTATCTGACGAGTTCATTCGTAAAACAAAAAGCGCTCGTAAAATTTACAAGCGCTTTCTGTTTTCTTATTTACGTATTAATTACTTGTTAGCAACGATATTAACACGGAAGTTAATCTCTTTAGAGATTAAATCATCTTTCTTTCCTTCGTAACTTACTCCCCAATCTTCACGTAAGATATTAAAGTCCGCAGAGGTTTTTACTGTAGTATCTGTAATTTCTTCAACTTTCGCATCAAAAGTGATGTTTTTTGGAGTTCCTTTGATCACCAAATTACCTGAAATCACAACATCATTTGCAGTTGCTCCAGCTTTTACTTCAGTAATAGTGAAACTTGCCTCGGGATGGGTAGCTACGCCAAAGAAATCGTCTGCTTTTAAATGCCCGTCTAATTTATCTTTATATTCTCCTTCTAAATCTGTAGCTGAAATTGTACTCATGTCCAATACAAAGTTTCCACCAGTTACTGCGCCATTGTCCACATTCAACTCACCTGATTTCACTTTTACAGTTCCTTCATGGAAACCAGAAACTTTTGTTCCCTTCCACATGATTTGGCTCGCTTCCGTATCCACCACATAGGCAACCCCGGCCACCTTGTCTACAGTAGCTACGGAGTCTTTGGTTTCAGCTTTTTTACCTTCAGGATTTCCAGCACAAGAAGCAAGGACCATTGCTGCTGCAGCTGAGAATAAAACTAATTTTTTCATTTTCTGATAATATATGTTTAAACGTTTATTTTTACAAAAATAGAATTGCTTTTTAAAAAACAAAGTCTATTTCAATTAATTAACATTATTCAGACAATTTATCAATGTCCCATTGGCTGTGCTTCAACCCGCTTTATATCAGCACCTAATGCCACCAGACGCTGTTCGATATCCTGATAACCACGCTCGATCTGTTCAATATTAAATATTGTTGACTTACCTTGTGCTGATAATGCTGCTATCAACAAGGAAACTCCGGCTCGTATATCAGGAGAAGACATTTGTATCCCTCTAAGTTGAGTTTGCTTATTCAAACCAATAACTGTAGCACGATGTGGGTCACATAAAATAATCTGCGCCCCCATATCGATCAATTTATCCACAAAGAACAACCTGCTTTCAAACATCTTTTGATGTATCAATACATTTCCTTTCGCTTGAATAGCAGTCACTAATACAATACTCAAAAGATCGGGCGTAAAACCAGGCCATGGGGCGTCCGATATCGTTAAAATAGAACCATCAATAAAAGTATCTATCTCGTAGCTGTCCTGCGCTGGAATAAAAATATCATCTCCTTTCAGTTCCATTTTAATACCTAAACGGGAAAATACCGTAGGAATAATACCCAATTCTTTATAGGCTACATTTTTAATGGTAATTTCGGATCCCGTCATTGCTGCCAAACCAATAAAAGAACCTATCTCGATCATATCAGGCAACATACGGTGCTCCGTACCTCCCAGTGAATCAACTCCTTCAATAGTCAACAAGTTAGAACCTATTCCGGAAATATTAGCCCCCATACGATTCAACATCTTGCATAACTGTTGCAAATAAGGTTCGCAAGCTGCATTATAGATAGTAGTTGTCCCTTTTGCCAAAACAGCGGCCATAATAATATTGGCCGTTCCTGTAACAGAGGCCTCGTCTAGCAAAATATAGGTACCTTTCAGTGCAGTCGCATCCACATTGAAAAAATGATTGTCAGCGTCATAAACAAATTTCGCACCTAATTTCTCAAATCCTAAAAAGTGGGTATCTAATCTCCTACGGCCAATCTTGTCTCCTCCCGGTTTGGGAATAGCAGCTTTACCGAATCGAGCTAATAGGGGACCTACGATCATGATTGATCCCCGTAAACTTCCACCCTTCTGCTTGAACTCTTCAGAAGTAAAGTAATCTATATTTATATCTTTAGCCTGAAATTCATATGTATCCTTATTCAATTGATTCACAACTACACCTAAAGAACGCAACAAGTCAATCAACTTATTAACATCCTTTATATCGGGAATATTGCTTATCGTCATTTTTTCTTCGGTCAGCAATACTGCTGATAGAATTTGTAATGCTTCATTCTTTGCTCCCTGAGGTATTATTTCTCCCTTTAACGGCTTCCCACCGTGAATTTCAAATGCGTTCATATATTAATTTTATAATGAATATAGATATAGCTAATTTCTAAGCCCCTTCAATACATATACAACAAGAGGATATCTTCAGAACGAAACACGAACAAAAATCTCTCCAAATCGAAGCAACCCCTGTCTGTATTTTGAAATTGTAGATATCCTCTTCAATAGAAGTAATCGGATATACCCTTCTATTTCTTATAATTACTACTCTGATAAGGTCTCTTACCAGAGGTATTATTGTTTTGCCTTTTACGACCGTTGTTATTATTGTTGTTATTGTTCTGATATTGTTTCTTATTGTTATTTGATCCCGAAGCTTGCTTTTGATTGTTATTATTCGAAGTAGCTTGCGATTTAATACGGTTGCCCGGAGGCGGCGTACGAAAATCCAACTTAGTCAATACCGTATCTTCTGGCAATACTAGTACGAAACCAGAAAGCTCTTTCAGATCTTGAATAATTTGAAGATCATTAACAGAATCCTTGTTCCACGTGAGATAGGCCATTTTCATAAAATTGGCTATTCCTAGTGTCATCTTCTGTCTGGTTTCTACATCAGATACAGCCATAGCCTTTTGGATCATAGATTCTACAATATGTCCATAATGCTTAAACCGAATCCTGTGCTGCGGATAGGGCAGCGGTTCAGGTTTGTGGCGTATCTCTTCCTTAGACGGAACTGGATATGGAGAATCAACATCGATTTTAAAATCTGAAATGATATACAAATGATCCCAAAGCTTATGCTTAAAATCGGAAACATCCCTTAAATGGGGATTTAAAACGCCCATCATATCGATAACGACCTGCGCTAATCGGTTCCGTTCTTCCCTAGAAGGTACTGTACAGATATGATCAACCATATTCTGCACGTTCCTGCCATACTCAGCCAATATCAACTTAGGACGGGTACTGTTATAATCAAAATTCATATGTATTAATTTGCTTTTTAACGGTCATATGGAATATCCAACGCGTACTATGCACGTTTTTGTAGCTAGACAGTGTGCATACGACTACGTGACTATGTATGTTTGTACAATCTGCACTGCCTGGATATTTCATATAATGAAGTTAAACGTAATATAAAACGTTATTTTTTATTTAATATTCTGTCCATCTATTTATTGGACAATTCTTAGTTTCGCAAATTTAAGCAACAATTGTTTCTGTCCCAACTCCTTAAAAAAAATAATTGCTTTTAAGTCTGGACTATTTCCCTCCAAATTAATGACTTTGCCAAAACCAAAACGTTCGTGCTCTACTTCCATACCTACTTGTAGACCGCTGGTATCCGAAGGTGCAAAACCTTCTGTGGGAACGTGCGCTTTCGGTAAAATCGATGTTGTCTTGACTACTTTTGGCTTTGGTTTGGAGAAGCTATCTTTCTGTTGCCAAGCTATTCGATCCGACTTCATCGCACCTTCTCCAGCAGCTGCATTCATTCTTGGTTTAAAATCCAGGTCTAAACACGCAGGGTTCAACTCATCTAAGAAACGGCTGGGTTCGCAATTATTTAAAGTACCCCAGCGATACCTTGAAGTGGCATAGGAAATGTGCAATTTTGTCTCAGCACGTGTCACTGCGACATAAAACAGCCTTCTTTCCTCTTCCAATTCTGCTCGTGAATTTACGGATAATTGTGATGGAAACAAATTTTCTTCCAAGCCTACGATAAATACGTTGGGAAACTCGAGTCCTTTTGAAGAGTGGATAGTCATTAAGGATACGGTATCTGCATTCGGATCTTTATCATTATCATCATTCGTCAACAGTGCAACATCTTGTAAAAAGATATCGAGGCTTTTTTCTTCGATATCCTCACGTTCCGAGAACTCTTTGATACCGTTCAATAACTCTTGGATATTTTCATAGCGGCTCAAGCCTTCGACGGACTTGTCTTCGTAGAGATCCTTTAAAATACCGGAATGTTGTGCAATATGCATGGCCGTATCAAAGGCATTCTCTTGGTTTCCGATCGCCTGAAAACTCTGTATCATCGTGCCAAAGGTAGACACAGCAGTCGCGCTACGACCGTCTAAAAACATCTGCGCATTAGCTACGATATCCCAAAGTCGGTACTGATGCTTATCTGCAGCCACAATAATCTTGTCGATAGTGGTGTCTCCTATCCCTCGTCTGGGATAATTGATAACCCTTTTTAGTGCTTCTTCGTCATTAGGATTGTAGGTCAACCTGAAATAGGCAATTAAATCTTTTATCTCTTTACGCTGATAGAAGGAAGTACCTCCATAAATCTTATAGGGAATGTTAAGCTTACGTAACGACTCCTCCATGGCTCTCGACTGTGCATTGGTTCGATACAAAATAGCAAAATCCTTGAACTGCTGTGAATTCAATGCCTTATCTTGTAAGATTGCTTCCGCAACGATCTTTCCTTCCTCATTGTCAGAAAATGCCCGCGCTACCTTAATCTTATCCCCATCCGCATTTTCAGAAAAGACATTCTTCTCTAACTGATTTTTGTTGTTGGCAATAATGCTATTTGCAGCATTGACAATCATCTTCGTTGAGCGATAGTTCTGCTCTAGCTTAAACACCCTGACTTCAGGATAGTCTTTCTGAAAGTTAAGAATATTCTGAATGTTCGCTCCCCGGAAAGCATAAATACTTTGCGCATCATCCCCTACCACACATATGTTTTGATTGACTGCAGCTAAACGTTTGACAATAAGATATTGAGAAAAGTTCGTATCCTGGTACTCATCTACCATTAGGTATTTAAACTGATGTTGGTATTTGTGCAATGTTTCCGGATGTTTATTCAACAAAACATTCGTTTTGAACAGCAAGTCATCAAAATCCATTGCTCCGGCACGATAACAACGTTGAGCATAGGTAAAGTAAACCTGTCCCATCTGTGGTCTACCATTCTCTCTATCCTCAGCAAGTAAAGCTTCGTTTTTATTGTATTCCTGCGGTGATATTAAATTATTCTTTGCAGATGATATACGACCATATACCTGATTTACATTATATAGCTTATCATCCAGATTCATCTCCTTCAAAATAGACCGTAGCAAACTCTTTGTATCATCGGTATCGTATATGGTAAAGTTCTTTGGGTAGCCGATCAATTCTGCCTCTACACGAAGTATCCTTGCGAAAATGGAGTGAAATGTTCCCATCCAAATGTTCTTTGCTTCGGCGCCGACTACCTTCATGATACGTTCGCGCATTTCTTTTGCAGCCTTATTGGTAAATGTTAATACCAAGATATTGAAAGGATCTACACCTTTTCGAATAAGATGCGCTACTCGATACGTGATAACACGGGTTTTTCCTGAACCCGCTCCTGCCACAATCATCACCGGACCTTCTGTCTGCTCTACAGCATCGCGCTGCGTGGAATTTAATCCTGCTAAATAATCCAAAATAAAAAGAGTTTTTTCCGTTAGAAATAGATTGTAAAGTTACTAAATTACTGTCAAATAGGACTTGTATATGCTACTATTTATTCTGATAAATAGCTACCTTTACGAAACAAAAAGCCCCATTATGACAAAATCTGTATTTCTTGCTTCTTTGTCCTTGATGCTACTTGCTACTGCTCCGACACAACAGGTCTCCAAACAATTGCCTGATGGTTTTGCATACATCAGAGATATCATTCCACACATAGAGGTGGATCTGCGATATTGTGGTCATCACAATTTTATCGGCAAGCCCGTAAAAGGTTATTTGGAACCTCGAGCCATTCTTTCAAAACAAGCCACAGAAGCGCTTGCAAAGGTAGAGAAAGAGCTAAACAAAAACAATATGGGGCTGAAAATATATGATGCCTATCGTCCCCAGAGTGCCGTAAATCATTTTGTTAATTGGTCTAAAGACCCAAAAGACACGCTAGGAAAAGCGGAGTTCTACCCTACAGAAGATAAAGGCCTTTTATTTAAAAGAGGCTATATCGCCTCGAAATCGGGACATAGCCGAGGAAGCACCGTAGATTTGACCATTATTATGTTGGACAGCAAAATCGAATTGGATATGGGCAGCCCTTTTGATTTTTTGGGTGAAATTTCCGGACATCACTACAAAAAATTGAGTCAGGAGCAATTAAAAAATCGAGAGCTGCTTCGTTATGCTATGGAAAAGCAGGGATTCAGAGCTTACTCCAAAGAATGGTGGCATTACACATTGAATAATGAACCCTTTAAAGATCGGTATTTTGATTTTCCAGTACAGTAAAACCTCAACTAGAACGGTGCATCATCTGGCATGTCATTCATTCGAGATGGCATCGTAATGCCTCCGCCTCCGAAATCTTCAAAAGAGGATGAAGGCATCATAGGTGACGCACCAAATGGAGAATCGCCACCGCCTCCGAAAGAATCTCCTCCCATACCGGCAAAGTCATCCTCGAGATCGACGAATTTAACAAATTTACCCACAAATTTTAAAGGTACTATACCCGTTTCACCGTTACGGTGCTTGGCAATAATCACCTCACCGACGCCAGCAGTAGGTCTACCTTCCTCGTCCTCTGTCAATCCATAATATTCTGGACGGTATAGAAAAAGAACCATATCTGCATCCTGCTCGATAGATCCCGATTCACGCAAATCCGATAACATTGGACGTTTGGCATTACCTGGACGCGACTCTACCGCACGACTCAGCTGCGATAACGCTAATACAGGGATATTAAGTTCTTTGGCTACCGATTTCAAAGCCCGGGAAATACTACCGATTTCCTGCTCACGGTTTCCACCACCTTTGCCTTCCGATTTACCATGCATCAATTGCAGGTAATCGACGATAACCATCTGTATATCGTGCTGCGCCTTAAGGCGTCTACACTTGGCTCTAAATTCGAAAACGTTCAAAGCGGGTGTATCATCAATAATCAGAGGCGCTTCAGTCAATCGTCCGATACGGGAATGCAATTGCTGCCACTCATGATCCGCCAGATTTCCTTTTTTTAGTTTTTCCTGTTCAATCTCTGTTTCTCCCGCTATTAGACGATTCACCAACTGTACGGACGACATCTCCAGAGAGAATACAGCAACGGCCTTATCATGATCTACCGCAGCATTCCGGGCTACTGATAATACAAAAGCTGTCTTACCCATAGCAGGACGCGCAGCGATAATGACTAAATCAGAAGGTTGCCAGCCTGATGTCATGCGATCCAAGGCTGTTAATCCGGAAGGTACGCCTGTCAAACCATCTGTACGATCCCGCAAGGCCTCTAAGTTGCTGATCGCCTCCCGCATAATGTCATCCATTTTCCTAGAGTCCCGCCGCAAGTTATTCTGGGCGATGTCAAAAAGACTCTTTTCGGCATGATCCAAAAGATCAAAAATATCACTGGTTTCATCGTAAGAAGAATTGATAATTTCGGTAGAAACTTTAATCAGCTCACGTTGAATGTATTTTTGTGATATGATACGGGCATGATACTCAATATTTGCAGCAGAAACAACGCGATCGGTAAGCTGAGTGATGTAAAAAGCACCGCCCACCATCTCCAAAGCCCCCATTTGTCGTAACTCGGAGGTAACAGTAAGGATATCGATAGGTGACGTCTTTTGGAACAAGCTAAAAATAGCTTCAAATATTTTTTGATGCGCCTCTTTATAAAAAGACTCAACTTTCAAAATATCAATCACTTCACTCAACGCATTTTTTTCCAACATCAATGCGCCCAACACAGCCTCTTCTAGATCCAAAGCTTGAGGTGGAAGCTTTCCTAAGCCACTGACAAGATTATTCAATCCTGTTCGTTTCTTACTAAAACCTGTACGCCCCGCATTAGATGATTGTCCTGTGTGTTCCTGATCCATTTTTGATTAAGATTATCGCGTTAAACAATAAAATAGAGTATCGTGTTATGCTGCTAAAATATTGTTAAACAAAGTTAGCAAAAATACTAGCTCTCTAGTTTTTTAGTTCTGCACATCGAAAAAAAGTAAAAAGATCAAGCCATGCATCTCTCCTATCCTACAAGCCTTTATTTTTAACACTCATTGTTAACAAACTGTTGATAACATAAGAACGTAATTCATTATCAATAAATTATAAAATTGTGGAAAACTTTAGAGATTGTTAACAACCATCCTAATAGGTCATACTGAAGTGTTCAACAAAGCATACTTCATTAAGTTTTCATTTTCAACACATTAAAGTCCAACTAACTGTCAAGTAAGCTCCTATAAACATTTGATCAGCGCATCCCGAAATAATTATATTGCAATGAAAATATTATATTATCTTTGCTCTATGTCAAATGGAGCCTCAACATTAAAGCCCTACAAATCAAAAGAAGGTGGCAAGAAAGAACAAGTTGCAGACATGTTCAACAACATTTCCCACAGATATGATTTATTGAATCGGATCATGACTATGCGAATCGATGTGATTTGGAGAAAAAAAGCCATTCGATCCTTACAATCGATCAAACCGCAGCTTATGCTCGACGTCGCTACAGGGACGGGTGACTTTGCTATTGAATCACTACGTTTACTGAAACCTAAAAAGATTATAGGTATTGACATTTCCCAGGGAATGCTCGATGTGGCAAAGGAAAAAATTGCAAAGAAAGGACTTGCGCAACAATTGGAGGTAAAATTAGCTGACTCGGAAAACCTGCCTTTTGATGATTACACATTTGACGCTGTGACTGTTGCCTTCGGTGTTCGTAATTTCGAAAACTTAGAAAAAGGACTTGCTGAAATAAACCGCGTGCTCAAACCTGGTGGAAAAGCTGTTATATTGGAATTATCAAATCCGACTACCTTTCCTATCAAACAGTTTTATCAGTTGTATTTTCACAAGTTTATACCTGCGATTGGCAAACTGATTTCTAAAGATTCGAGTGCCTACTCTTACCTGCCCGAATCGGTATCTAAATTTCCTGACGGGAAGAGATTTGCAGACATAACAGCTCGGGTTGGCTTCAAAGAAACGAAAGTAAGGCCACAAACATTCGGTTTTTGTACCATATATGAGGCAATAAAATAACCGCCACTCGAATGAAACATATTTTCTTTATAATAGTAGGAGTATTTTTAAGCTTAGGTAGTTTGGCTCAACGAAAAATTTCGCTGCCGTTCTCCTCCTCTTATAATGAAGATGCAACAATCCTGCTGGGCATACAATATAATATGGTTGTCCAGAGCTACCAACTGCAGCTAAAGGAGGGATGGCAAAAACATAATATCTATT
The DNA here is from genome assembly GCF_000416985.1 of Sphingobacterium paucimobilis HER1398. GTDB lineage: Bacteria > Bacteroidota > Bacteroidia > Sphingobacteriales > Sphingobacteriaceae > Sphingobacterium > Sphingobacterium paucimobilis. The sequence goes on along the minus strand of NZ_ATDL01000014.1, from coordinate 258,939 downwards.
TTGGAGACAATGATGCCAATACGCTTGGAGAGCTTAAAAGCATACAATCTAAGCCGAACTTTGGTTTTTCGGTAGGAATCCCTGTAGATATACGAGCAAATGAAAATCTTTATTTCACATTCAATCCCTCTTTCTTATTTTTCAATGGACTAGGGATCGAGTATCAGTCTACAGGATCGAAGCCTGAGTGGGAAGGTCGAACTATAACAAGAAAGCAAAGACATGTCTCTACATCTTCTGACGGATCCAACTTCAATGCTTTTGAATTTCCTCTTTCGATCAAGTTTCGTTCGGACGAAAAGATCTTAAAAAACAAATTCAACCGTTATCGAGCTTATCTTATCGGCGGCGCCCGGTATACGCGATGGATTGGAATAAATGACGAGTACAGAAGCCTATTAAACGATACGGAGACAACGAGGCCTCAGTCACTGATCATGAAACCGGGCTATCTATCTTGGGAAGCTGGACTAGGAGCGGACATTTTTTTTGCATATTTTAAGATGTCACCGGAAATAAAATTCAACCAGAGCTTCGGAAATGCATTTGCTTCTAATCATGAATTAGCAAAAGATAATAAATTCATGGAGCCGATTCAGAAAGGTTTGATTCGGAATATATATGTCAGTTTGATCTTCCAATAAGGTATCCAATACCCTGTCTTAGAAGATATTCTTGACTTCTAAAATTATAAAAATGAGAACAGTATTAATAACTGGCGCAAGCTCTGGGATTGGAGCTGCCTGCGCACAAGTACTAGCAACTGAAAGTAATTATAGACTCCTGTTATGTGCGCGAAGAGCAGACCGTCTGACCTCGCTGACCAAAGAAATCCACATACTGCACCCCAACGTCGATATACACAGCTTTACACTTGACGTACGAGATAACGCAGAAGTAAAAAAAGCAATCGCTTCACTCCCTCCGGAATGGCAAAACATAGATGTTCTAATAAACAATGCGGGACTAAGCCAAGGTCTTGATGCCTTGCAAGATGGGGATACAGACGACTGGGACCGTATGATCGACACCAATGTAAAAGGATTGCTATATGTTAGTAAAGCTGTCATCCCTTTACTAAAAAAAAGCCAACGGGCACATATTATTAATATAGGTTCCATTGCCGGTAAAGAGGTTTACCCGAATGGCAATGTGTACTGTGCGACCAAACATGCTGTCGATGCTCTAAACAAAGCCATGCGTATAGACTTATTACCTTTTGGTATTAAGGTCACAGCAGTAAATCCAGGTATGGTAGAAACCGAGTTTTCGGAGGTTCGTTTTAAAGGAGATAAAGAGAGAGCGAAAAATGTCTATACCGGCGTGACTCCTTTATCGGGAACAGATATTGCAGAGACGATTAGTTTTGTACTTTCTCGCCCAGCACATGTCAATATCAATGATCTGCTGATCATGCCTACAGCCCAAGCCACAGGAACAGTAATAGTCAGAAACTAAATAAACTCATACAATCATGTCACTAGAACAACAAATAAATCAAGATATCAAAGCAGCAATGATTGCTAAGGATAGTGTGCGTCTTCGCGGATTAAGAGCGGTCAAAGCAGCAATCTTACTTGCTAAAACGGAAAAAGCGGGAATAGAAGAGCTGGATCAAGACACCGAGATCAAAGTGCTGCAAAAACTGGTCAAACAACGTAAAGAATCAGGAGAGATCTACAAAGGTCAGGGACGCGAAGATCTATTTCAAATTGAATTGGAAGAGCAACAAGTTATCGAGGAATATCTTCCTAAGCAACTGGATCGTGCCGAGGTAGAGACAATCATCCGTACTATCATAGCGGAGACAGGAGCTTCGGGAATGAAAGATATGGGAAAAGTGATGGGCGCAGCTAATCAAAAACTAGCGGGACAGGCTGACGGTAAGACGATATCAGAACTTGTAAAAAGCTGCCTCTCTTAATTACAGTTAAACACACTTTTAATTTAGCACAAAAGAGAACTGATCAGTTCTCTTTTGTGCTTTGTCTAGTCCCATAGATTTTGTCCCTCTCGAAAGATGCAATATGTCTTTCCTTTTTGGGTGGATAGATATCTTCCAACGTAATCAATATCCCTGTCTCTTCAACTTCCCCAAACTCATCATTCAACGCTGTCCCGAATGTCATCATTGTCGGAGAAAGGTTCATATAAGTATTGATCAATGGTGGAATATTTTCGCCCAGATCCCTCACGTGTTTATTAAGTACTTTATACCCTTCTTTATAGGATAGTCCATCGAAAATCCCTAGAAATGGTGTGATATCTGTCTTATAGCCTACAGAAAGTCTTTCATGAGGTATGACCATGTTCTTTTTGTCCGGAAAATAGCATTCCATAAAGTACAGCAGTAAATCCCGAGCCTGTGCATTAAAATGTGCATACATAGTCACTTTACCGAACAGGTACTTAATATCTGGATTGATGACCACCAATGCTCCCAACCCATCCCATAGATTGTCTAAAGAAAACAGTCCTTTTCTGTTATCGATAGAAGGCTGATATTTCGGTTGTACCCAGGATCGCCCAAGCTCAATAGTATAAGGCAAGTAATCCTTTACAAATTCTTCAGAAAAAGTAAAATAATGCAGTGTGGAGAGGTGAATCTCCCCCTTTTCATCCATTGCTTGATCGCAACGGATTACTCTATACCCAGCTATAATTTCCTCGTCTTCCGGATTCCAGGCAATTAGCTGGTCATAATTATGCTGACAAGTATCGTTCTCATCGATATCAAATGGAAGACCAGTTCCTCCCCCTGCTCCCCTAAATGTCAGTTCTCGTAGACGACCTATTTCGCGCATGATATTCGGCGCGGAATGATAGTTTACTAGATAGACTTCATTATTTCCATTATTGGTGTAACGTAGAAATGCTTCCTCAGTTAACTCTGCTTTGATCAACCCCCTGTCTATTGGGGCAATTATTTCTTCCATACAATTATTTCTCCGTCTTCAATTCATATACCAACTGCCTTGTGTAAGCGGCCCATTGTCTTTCGTTCCTTGAGGTGTCAAAGAACGTATATGGAATTTTGTTCCCAATTTTTATTACTACACGTTGATTACGTTGTGCAAAAAACTCATCTGCTAAATACAACATCTCCACATTAAATTTCACGCCTAGTTTCGCACGCCATAGCGATAGATTATAGAAAAAGTTTGAATTCTTACCGTCGATATGAACCGGGATAACATCCTTTTTATATTTCTTTGCTTTAGAGATAAAACTTTTTTTCCATTCCAGATCCTCGACCTTACCATGGTTTTTACGGGACACTAATCCGGCCGGAAATACCAACAGGGCATGCTCACCTGCATAGGCTTCTTCTATCGCTGAAATCGTACTTTTGTCCTGTCCTCCGATCTTATTGACTCCGACAAACAAAGGCTGCAAATTCCCAACGTTCATCAGAATATCGTTCACTAAAAACTTCACATCTCTTCTATATCGTCCTATAGCATGCATAAAGGCAATCCCATCAAGACCTCCCAATGGGTGATTGGATGCAAATATCACAGCACCGGATTCAGGAATATTCTCTTCGCCTTCAAGTACCACTTCTACTCCTAAATCCTTGATCAGCGCATCTACAAAATCTAACCCCTGCAAATCTCTGAAACGATACATGATATCATTTATCTCATCCTCATGTATAGTTCGTTCCAAATAACTTACGAGTGGACTTGGTATCCATTTAGCAAGTCCGGGACTCTTCTTTCGTATGACTTCTCTTACTTGTATGAACTTATCTTTTTCTATCGCCATCGTTTTTGAAAGCACAGGTTGCTCCTATTTCGTGAAGCGTAAAAATAAAAAAATATTGCTGTATCTTGCTAAGAAAAATACATTTAAAAACAAGTTTGTTGGCTTTTATGTCTATTTTTGATTAGTGATTAAACGTTTTCGTATATTGAGTGTTTAATATTAAAAGCAGCAGCTATGTTTATCGGGCAATACATATCCACTGATTATCATGAAGTTTTACACACAGACTCCGTAGAATTCGTCCTTCAGAGAATGACTGAAAGTCACTCTAAATTTCTTGCTGTTGTCCAGGGGAATGTTTTTCACGGTTTGGTTTCAGAAGAATCTTTACTAGACCAAATAGATACAACGGTCCCCATTGAAAATCTTAAAATACAGTTTAAGTCCGTATACTTATTTGACTATCAACACATCTACGACGCTCTACAATTGATCACAACCTATGATTACTGCTTTATTCCTGTATTGAACAAAAAGCACGAGTATGTAGGGGTACTTACCAAACAGGACTTGTTGGTCGCTCTCAATGAGACTTTAGGAAATGATGAAGGTGCTATTATTGTGCTTGAACTTGGCATACGCGACAATGCCCTTTCCCACATCGCTCGGATTATAGAAGCTGAGAACACCAATATCTTAAGTACAGCGATACATCATTTACCGGACTCGTCCAAATTAGAAATGACTATAAAAGTCAATAAAACCAATATTTCAGCAGTAGTGTCATCACTATGGCGGAATGATTATATTGTAAAAGCCACATTCCGTGACGGTGGTGAACAATCTGACATACAAGATCGCTACGACCTTTTGATGAATTATTTAAATTTATAACCTATTCTTTGCACCTTTGTGATTTAGAAATGGTACTATAGCAATGGAGCAAACTAAAATTGCAATCTTTGGTAGAATATTTAATTCGACAGTAATTCCTTATGTCGATCACCTTTTTGATTATCTCAAGAAACGGGAGATCTTGATTTCAGTACATATAGAATTTTATGATTTTCTATTAAAGAATGATTTTCCTGCTCGAAATATAGAGACGTTTACGAATCATGCTGATCTGCCAAAAGACATTAGTTTTCTACTGAGTCTAGGTGGAGATGGAACTATGCTCGCTGCAGTATCTATCATTCGAGACTCAGGAATCCCCATAGCGGGCATCAATTTTGGACGATTGGGCTTTTTGGCAAACATCCAAAAAAACGAGTTAGAATCCGCCCTAAACCAGATTCTAAACAATCAGTTCCACATTCAAAAACGAGCATTATTATGTGTAGAAAGCAGTCATAAAAACCTATTTAATGGTGAAAACTTCGCATTAAATGACATCACGGTGTTCCGTTTCGACAGTTCCTCGATGATTACTATAGATGCAAAAATAGACGATGAATTGTTAAACTCTTACTGGGCAGACGGCCTTATAATAGCAACTCCCACAGGTTCTACAGCCTATTCTTTAAGTTGTGGTGGTCCGATAATCATGCCTGGGAGTGGCAACTTTGTAATCACGCCTATCTCTCCACATAACCTAAATGTCCGCCCCATCGTTGTATCTGAAAACATGACTCTGCGCCTACGTATTGAAAGTAGGACTGAAAAATTCATTCTAAGTTGTGATTCTAGAAGTGAAACACTCCCTACGGAAACTGAATTGATCATTCGTAAAGCCCCATTCAGCATAAACTTGATCCGTTTGGAAAATGACGGGTACTTCCGTACACTGCGGGAAAAATTACTTTGGGGAATCGATGTTCGTAATTATTAACTTAATAATTGATTTAACATAAATTAAGGTTATACAATTATGGCAAAAACTTTATCTTTACAACCAAAATCAGTAAAAGTTGTTTAAAATTCGTATTGCTATATTAACCATATTCTCTTTTATGCTGTCGGATATCTACGCCCAACAGTATGAATTTGGTATATCTGGAGTAGGATCTGGATATATGGGCGATATCAACACGAGCAATCCTTTCTATTTCAAAAACATAGGAGGAGGTCTTTTTGCGAAATATAATCTCAATCCCACCTGGGGTATCCGTCTTGGCTACAACCATCTCTATCTCTCTGCTGGCGATCGAGATTTCAGTACTCAAAAATATCGAGATCTTCAATTCAATAATGCAATATCCGAACTTGCAATTACAGCGGAATTTAACTTCTTCAGGTATATTGCTGGCAGGGAGCTAAATAGGTACACGCCCTACATACTTGCGGGGCTTGCTGGCATCATGCATGATCCTTTTTTGAATTATGATTCTAAAAAGGTGCTGCTACGCGAACTAAAATTAGAAGTTGACAAGGAAGGGACACCTGTAAAATATTCAAAATTTGCTTTTTCTATTCCTGTTGGTGCTGGATTTAAATATAATATTAAAGGTCCATGGTCAATTGGTGCTGAGATCGTATACCGTATGGCGCTAAGTGACAATATTGATGGTATTGGTGAATATTACAGCAGTGAAGACGCGATTGAATTACCATCTCCAAATAAAAACAACTTAACGAAAGAGGATTTGATTTTTTTAGCTGATCCTAGCCGAAATTTAGACCTTAACCAAGGTAGAGCAAGAGGGGACGGCAAAAAATTTGATGGTTATATGACCGCGGGAATTACACTGACCTATACGATAATTAGTAAAAAATGTTATTGGTGGCAGTAATAGTTTAGTAAAATCAATGAGTGTTAAAGAAAATATAGACCTAAAAAAACTTCCTCGCCATATTGCTATTATTATGGATGGGAATGGCCGATGGGCAAAGGGTTTGGGCAAATTAAGAATTTTTGGCCATAAAAATGGAGTTACCGCTGTCCGTGAAGTTCTCGAAGGCAGTATAGCACTGGGTATTCCTTTTTTAACGTTATATGCGTTTTCATCAGAAAACTGGAATCGTCCAAAATTGGAAGTACAGGCCTTAATGGAGTTATTGATTAACTCCCTGAACAAAGAGCTCAAGACATTTCAAAAAAATGGTGTCAAGCTAAATGCAATCGGTAATATTGATGACCTGCCGACCAATGCTAAAAAAACATTATTAGAGACGATGGAAGCCACACGAGACAATACAAAGTGCACATTAAGTCTCGCGTTGAGCTATGGTGGTCGTTCTGAGATAGTAGAAGCAAGTAAACGTATCACTCATCAAGTGCTCAAAGGAGAGTTAAAATTAGATGATATCACAGAGCAGCTTTTAGCAGATAACCTTTATACCTATAACATCCCCGACCCTGATTTGATGATTAGAACAGGTGGTGAATATCGAATAAGTAATTTTCTTTTATGGCAAGTAGCCTATACTGAACTTATTTTTTCACCTAAAATGTGGCCGGAATTTGATCGAGAGGATTTATATGGCGCTATTTGTGACTTCCAAATGCGTGAAAGAAGGTTTGGAAAAACAAGTGAACAGCTTTAACAAAGCTCAAAAAAAACAAGATAACAAACTACTATACAGATTGTTACCATAATTATACTTTTAACAAAAATTAACAAGAGTTTGATGTACTTTAGCATCCATAATAACAAGTAAATGAAGCAACTATATATACTAACAGCAGCGTTTTTTTTGTTGACCACTTCTTCTGCGTTTGCTCAAATAGCAAATCGTGGGCCTGTCAACCTTTCAGACCCAGACGAGATTTCTTATTTACAGCCAAAGGATTATGTCATAGGTGGAGTTACAGTAAAGGGAGCACAATACTTGGATACCGATGTGTTGATCACCATATCTAAATTGGTAATTGGTCAGTATATTGAAGTCCCTGGCGAAGCTACTGCTAGTGTTATTAAAGATTTAATGGCTCAAAATCTCTTTGAAGACGTCCAACTATGGGCAACTCGAATTGATGGTGAAACTATTTTCTTCGAAATTCGTGTTCAAGAGAGACCTCGCTTGACTCGGATAGATATCAAAGGACTCAGCAAGTCCCAAACAGAAGAAGTTAACAAACGTCTGAACTCCAGTTCGGGTCGTATTGTTAACGAAAATTTAATTCAATCGACTAGGGCTACCATTCAGCGATTTTTACGTGAAAAATCATTCCTTTATCCAGATATCAAAATAAGCACATTTAAAGATTCGGCTCAAGCAAATAATGAAATCTTAAATGTCAATGTTGAAAAAAATAAAAAGATCAAAGTAAACAAGGTTCTTTTCACGGGAAATGAAACCTTTAGCAATGCCGATCTAACAAAATACCTTAAAGGAGTAAAACCTCGCAAATGGTTCAGAATATTTGGCCCTGGTAAGTTCAAAGATGACAAATATAAGGAAGCGAAAGAAAAATTAGTGGCAAAACTTCAAGACAAAGGATACCGCGATGCTCAAATCTTATCAGACAGTGTGTATCGTTACGGACAAAAAGAAGTTCGTATCAATATGGATGTCTATGAAGGTCCGAAATACTATGTCGGGAATATTGACTGGACAGGTAATACGCGATACAAAGATTCTATTCTTAATATTTTATTAGGAGTTCAAAAAGGAGACATCTATAGCGAGGAAAAGCTTAATGCTAAACTGATGGGGCCGACGCGGAACAGTGATGATATCAGTGCTCTCTATCAAAATGATGGTTATCTAACATTTAACATTAATCCTGTAATAAAGAAAATCTATAGTGACACCATTGATCTCGAAATACAGATCAGTGAAGGTAAGCAGTATACAATCAACAATGTCATTGTAAAAGGTAACGATGTCACCAATGACCGAGTAGTGTTACGATCTATATACACTAAACCAGGACAAAAATACTCTAGAGAGTTGATCATGCGAAGCATACGTGAAATATCTCAATTAGGGATGTTTGACGAACAGAAGATCACGCCTGACATCCCTTCTTCAACAATGAATCATGAAGAAGGAACTACAGATATTATCTTCAACGTTGTGGAGAAACCTTCTGACCAAGTTGAATTATCTGGTGGTTATGGTGCGGGACAGATTATTGGTACGTTGGGTCTGACATTCAACAACTTCTCCACAAGTAATTTCTTCAAGAAAGATGCTTGGAAGCCCTTGCCTCGTGGTGATGGACAAAAATTGAGCGTACGTGGACAAACTTCTGGTAAACGCTACCAATCCTATAGCTTTTCATTTTCTGAGCCTTGGCTTGGAGGCAAAAAACCTATTTATTTCGGTTTAAGTGCATATACATCAAACTCGTCGTATGGTGGATTCAACTACTATACGGGCGAACAGATGGTCAAAGATTCAGAACTACAGCGTATTTGGATGACAGGAGTTACTGCATCTCTAGGTAAGCGCCTACAATGGCCAGACAACTATTTCCAAATTAACAGTTCCTTATCTTTCCAGCGTTACAAGCTTCAGAACTATGACTATTACTTCTTGTTTGCCAACGGGACGGCTTATAACTTAAACTTTACGCAGGAGATCAGTAGAAACTCAATAGATGCTCCTATATATCCGACTTCAGGTTCGCATATCCGTCTTAGTGTACAGTTGACTCCTCCTTATTCATCTTGGAACAATATCAACTATAAAACAGATCCAGATGAAGTCCGTTTCAAATGGACTGAATATCATAAGTGGAAGTTTGATTCACAATGGTACATGAAAGTAGCAGGAAAATTAGTCCTTAAGACACAAGCTCAATTTGGCTTCCTAGGAAACTATACTAACCGTACAGAAACATCTACATTTGAGCGTTTCAAACTGGGGGGTGATGGTATGCAAGGGTTTGACTTCTTACAAGGCTCGGAAATCATTGCAATGCGTGGTTATGCCAATGGTACAATCATACCAGAATCTACAGGAAATAATATGCAGCGTGTAGCAATCAATTCGGGTAGTCCTATATATGCAAAATACCAAGTCGAATTACGCCATCCGATCATGTTGAATGATCAGGCTACTGTTTTCGCTTTAGCATTTGCTGAAGCAGGTAATACTTGGAATAAATTTTCTGAAGTAAATCCATTTAAAGTACGTCGTTCAGCTGGTGTGGGAGCTCGTATCTTCCTTCCGATCTTTGGTATGTTGGGGATTGACTACGGTCATGCGTTTGATCCCATTCCAGGAATGCGTTCGAGTGAATGGAAACAAAGCTTTACATTCAGTATCATGCAAAACATGGGAGGTTTTTAATATTTAAACTTTTTAGTATAATTGTTGTCATAGAATTATAGCTTAGGAATGAAAATTGTTATTAAATAGAAAAATAAGATAGAGATGAAAAAGATATTCGCAATTTTAGCTTTTATAACTTGTAGCATTAGCGCTTCCTTTGCGCAACGTGTCGCTTATGTAGATTCAGAATATATTCTAAAGCATATCCCAGAATATGTATCAGCTCAAAAACGCCTCGATGACTTGTCAGTACAATGGCAGGCCGAAGTTGACAAACAATATGGCGAAATAGAGCGTCTATACAAAGCCTATCAAAATGACCAAGTATTGTTGAACGATGATATGCGCAAAAGACGAGAAGATGAGATCGTTAACAAGGAAAAACAAGTAAAGGATTTTCAAAAGCAAAAATTTGGTTATGAAGGAGAGCTGTTTCAAACACGTGTCCGTTTAGTAAAACCTATACAGGAGCGTGTTGCTAAGGCAATTCAGGATATTGCAACTACTCAGGGACTAGATTTAGTTTTAGATAAAGGCAGTGAGGTTACTTTTTTATTTGCTAGCTCTAGACTAGATAAAAGTAATGATATAATTACTAAATTGGGATTCAAACCAGACCCATCATTAGCAGAAAAAACACAATAAATAATAGAAACTAATTTATTAACATAGAGAATTATTAAAATAATTACATTTGTAATTGTAGAGTTTAACATGAAAAGAATGAAAAATTTAGTAAAAGGAGCAATTTTAGCAGTAGGGTTATTTGCAGGAGTACAAGTAGCAAGTGCACAACAAAAAATTGGGCATATTGATGCTGATCAAGTATTTCAGGCAACAGCTGAGTTCAAAACTGCTCAAGAGCAGTTAAAAGTATTGGGTGACGCCAAGCAAAAAGAACTGGAAGGAATGTACGCAGAACTCCAAAAGAAGGAAAAAGAAGCTAACGATCTCATGTTGAACCAAAGTGAAGCAAACAAAGCTGAGACACAGACTAAACTTCAGACGATAGGTCAAGAGTTCCAACAAATGCAAACCCGTGTCCAAGAAGTGCAAAAAGTAGCGCAAGAAGATCTCGGCAAAAAACAACAAGAATTAATGGCTCCTATTCAAACTAAATTGATGAATGCAATTAGTACTGTTGCTAAAGAAAAAGGTTACGCTTACATTTTTGACATCGGTTCTGGAGCAGCTTTATACTATCAAGGTGGTGAAGATGTAACAGAAGCAGTAAAAGCAAAATTAGGCGTTAAATAATCTTTACATAGATTGATATAAAAAAAGGAGGCTTAAAGCCTCCTTTTTTTATATCAAGAGTTTTATCCTCTTAGTTGTTATTCACAGTAAAAATTTTACAGTGAATATTTATCAACTGTTTAAAAAAAGAACTAAATTAGTGATGTTTACGTACACGGCATTAAATTATGAAGGAAACCTTTGACGTTATAATTGTTGGTTCAGGCATTTCGGGTAGTTGGGCTGCCAAGGAGTTTTGTGAAAAAGGCCTAAAAGTCCTACTGCTTGAGCGAGGCCGCCAGGTAGAACACATTAAGGACTACCCCACAGCCATGCTAGATCCATGGGAATTTCCTTATGCAGGAAATGTCAAGCTAGAAAAGAAAAAAGCTAACCCTTTAATTAGTAAACACTATAACTACAGCGATGCAACTTCACACTTTTACATCAATGACGACGATCAAGCTTATATTCAGGAAAAGCCTTTTGACTGGATAAGAGGATACCAAGTAGGAGGCAAATCATTACTTTGGGCGAGACAAACACAACGCTGGAGTCATTTTGAGTTCAACAACCCTAAAAATTTCAATACTGCTGTCGATTGGCCTATAGCTTATGATGACCTTTCGGAATGGTATAGCCATGTTGAAAAGTTTATAGGCATATCTGGGAATCGAGATGGAATCGAAAACCTTCCCGATTCTGAGGTCGTCGGTTCATTCGAAATGAATTCGGTGGAAAGTTATATCTCTGCATCAATACGTAAAAATTTTCCTAACCGCTTCCCTATTATTGGTCGAACAGCCAATCTTGCAAAGGTTACGGATATACAGAAAGCACAAGGAAGAGGCCAATGTATGGCTCGATCACTTTGCGAAAGAGGCTGTCCTTTTGGAGGTTATTTTAGTGCCAACTCTTCGACCCTTCCGGTCGCACAAAAAACAGGAAACTTAACTTTGAAAACAGATAGTATCGTCGAAAAAGTCATCTATGATGAAAAGTTAAAAAAAGCTACTGGCGTACTGGTAATAGATGCACATACAAGAGAAAAAAAACAATATAACGCTAAAGTAATTTTCCTTAATGCCTCCACTTTAAACTCGAACTTGATATTGCTAAATTCTACTTCTCCCACCTTTCCCAATGGATTAGGAAATAGCAGCGGAATTTTGGGGCATTATATTGTGTTTCATAACTACAGAGGTAAGATACAAGCTAAAATAGCGGGGTTTGAGGATCAATATTACTATGGTAGACGCCCTACTCAGGTATTTATTCCTGCCTTTGAAAACATTCAAACCAAAAGTCCGAGCTTCGAAGGTTCCTACCTGATTGCATTCAGTGCCCATCGCGAGGGGTGGAAACGCCCTATTGGCACTCAAGTAGGTCCTCTATTCAAAGACAGCCTAACTGAACCCGGAGAGTGGAGAGTCGGTATGATGATGCAGGGAGAAGTTGTTCCTATCTTTGAAAATCACGTTCGTCTTAGTAAAGAGAAAGATAAATATGGCTTGCCGAAACTAATAACTTCTGTCGGATACTCTCCTAATGATGTGAATATGATGGAAGCTTTTTTTAAAGCTGGGAGAGAAATGCTGAAGGAGTCAGGATGCACGGATATAAAAACTATAGATCAACACTTGGAACTTGGTCGTCAGCCTGGTTTAGAAGTTCATGAAATGGGGGGCGCTCGTATGGGGAACGACCCAAGTTCTTCGGTACTCAACAAATACAATCAATTACATGACTGTCCTAACGTATTCGTAACAGATGGTGCCTGTATGACAAGTGCTGGAAACCAAAACCCTTCCTTGACTTTTATGGCCTTATCGGCTAGAGCTGCAAATTATGCGGTCGAGCAACTCAAAGATGGAAAACTTTAAATTATTAATAAAGCCCCAATAACTTCAATGTGTTATTGGGGCTTAAGTTAGTTCTATTATATTTAATATTAGTTTTTAATCAATCCATTTTTTACCGCGTCCCACAGTCCCTTCTTCAAGGGATTATAACGAGGTACGGTAATATGGCAAACATCGAACACGAAAACTCCTCCATTCGAACGATTATACATATAGTTAATCGCCTTACTGATATCCTCCTCGGAATCATAAGTCACGTTACCTACATCTATTCCTGAATATACTTTTGTTTTATTTCTAGTAATGTATTCTATACCATTCATAGAACCTTCAATACTCCACCAATGATATTTTAGGTGCGCTGTCGCTGAATTATCCTTTAGATAAAGTTGTTTGAAATAGTTTCCGGAGAAGAAAAGATCCAATTGCTCAGCATAACCGCTCTCTTGATATCCGGGGATGGCAAAAGCAGAAAAAGTAAGCTCTTCATCATTAAAAGGATCATAGGTCTCGCTAGCATAGTTGTTTCCCTGTTCATAATATGTGTTGTACCAAGCTCCAGAATAAGCTCCTAATTCAACGCTAGATGCTGCGACTTTTAGTTCTTGCCTCGTTCTAGCAAAAAAATCTCTTAATACTTTAGCCCTGAAATACAGCCATTTTTTATAATATTTCCCAGTAGTATTGGGCTTTGCGTTATTCCCATCAGCTTTCCATGAACTAACGATATCCTTTGGAAAATCCATAAACCGAGCATTGTTATCATTATATTTTTCTTCTAAAAATTGAATAAAGAGCTCTTTACTCAATTCTGAAAAGTCTGCATAAATACCAGGATATCTACAATAATCTAATATAATACCATCAGGTTTATACTTTACAGCGGCCTCTTTAATTATATTGATGGTAAGATCCTGGACTTCCTTTGCCGCAGGATTAAGAAAGCAACTTCTACCTTTTGCTGACATGGGTGATTTAGTTCCATCAGCGTTCATCGCCATACACTCATACTTTCTAAAATCAGGATTGCTGTACACATATCCCTTTCCTGACGAATTACCATACACAAACGTATTCATTGAAAAGTATATTTTCATTTGCCGACTCTTGGCCTCACTAACCATAAACTCTACATAATCTGGTATCAATGCGTAACCATTATGTGTCGTTAATTTTTCAGTATACTCTGAGTCGAATAATGTCATTCCAGTATTATGTTTTACATCTATAACCAAACCGTTAATCCCAACGAACTTAAGACTGTCCAATATCAATTTGATATCTTCTTTATCCCTAAATCTGCCCGGTCCCTGGAATATATTTGCGGTAGCATCTACCCATACAAATGCATCATGTCCTGGATTCCAGGTTTCGATAACTTCTTCATGTGTATCAGGCATTGGCAACTTGGCTATTTGATCTTTACAACTCTGCATCATGGTGGTCAGAATTGTAAATAGCAGCATAAAATGTGGCATATATATATTCTTTTGATTATTCGTTTTCATATTCATTTAGTTTTGTGAATAAACAGTAAATTCGTGCGCCAATACTCCAGAACCGACATGCAGCATATAGACTTGCATCCGATCTCCGTCGTGCGAATATCCTACCGCTATGTCTCCTGTACCTGGACTATCTTGTTCTGCTCTGAGTCTCTCTGAATTAAATACATTAAACAAAGGATACAAAGAGGACGAAGTCGGAGTACCGAACATCTGCGGATCAGTGATATCGAACATCGAGAGTCCCATTGTTTTTAGGTTGGAATAATATCGTCCTAAGAATGTATAGGTTGCTTTATTGAACCTCGCTATGGATAATGCATTCATAAAAAATGTAGCACTCATATTAACTTCATGGATCTGCTGATCGGTATTGCCGTTGACATGAAAGAAACCATTCTGGAACGCCAAAAGGTAATTGGAAGAAACTGTTGGATGAATGTATTGAACTTCAGGATAGATACCAAATGTACTCCCTTTAGCAACCCCAACTGTAACTAATGTCGGTTGTTGAGATTGTAGCACCCCATTTTTAATTTCCCATCTGTAAAAAGATTTTGTAGATGACTTGGTAGACACAATTACTGCATCACCATCTAAATCCCCTGTTACATTTAATCTCAATCCTGTCGTACCTGCTCCCTGATTATTAATTGTATTTATCATAAGCTGCGGAGTCAAATCGAAAGGACTATTATATCTGTAAACTTGGAGGCCGTTATTGATCAATGAACGATTGATTGCAAGTAAATTTCCCTTTTCATCGGCAATAAGCTGACGACTGTCTGCAAAAGCTCCAGAAGATGCTGTAAAAGGCATATACATATCCCTTAAATACTCTCCTGTAAAACGATTATAAACCATATATCGCGCGTTGCCGGAAGTCCCCGCCTTGCCAATTATCAGATAGTCTCCACTGACAGCAAGACTCTGCTCTGCTTCACCTGCACCAATGCCTCCAAAACCAAATTCTGCCCATTCTTTAAACCATAGTTTCCGATGCACCCCGAAACCATATTCAAGCTTAACTGGTTCGGTCAAGACAATATTGTAATTCTTGCTCGCTCCTCCTGGCCCCGATATCGTTAATATTTTAGGCGTATTTAAATCCAGCACACTACCGGATTCTATAGAAGAAGTCGCATGCTTGTTTATACTAAATGTTAACTTAGTCTGGCTCATATCCTGACCGGGAACAATAAAAAAACGAAGCTCATCATTGATCAATATCCCATCTACCTCCTCTATCTCTCCATCCAACTCAAAACTTATTTTTGCGTCTGCAATTCCTATATCTCCCAATTTACGAGCTTTGATTACATACTTAGTTTCTACTCCACTTCCTGATACAACCGTGAAGCTAAATGGGCTTGTTAAATCCATCGGTTTTCCAAAAGGAGTGGAAACTTTAGCATCAGAGGATATGGATGCACGAACGATAATCTTGGTCAAATCTGTCTCATAATCGCTGTTGATTGGGTAATAATAGGGGATATCAAAATAAATAGTGTCGTTACTATATCTGGCCTCAAACAGTCGTTGAGGACCTGACCCTTCAATATTTGCAAATATATCGGTTATTACTCCCTCCGTCCCCCGCTCTATTTTTATTTCTTTACTACAAGAAGTAATCAAACAACTTAGTAAAAAGCTTATGTATAATAGTTTATTTTTCATCGTATCTTGTTTTTACCAACCATGAATCTGTTTAACGCCCTCATTTCGTTGTGTTTCGGCAAGAGGAATAGGAAGATAATACATCCTACCGATAAATTCCCTGTCTTTAGTGTCGCAGCTGACAGTTGTATAGACAACACTACTGCCTTGCCTGCTAACTCGATGCCCCGTAAAACGCACATTATTAAGTTTGACATGGGCTAGTCGCCATCTTCGTAAATCCCAATAGCGGTGGCCTTCAAGTGCTAGCTCCACAATTCTTTCATGTTGTAGTGCAGCAAAGAGTTGATCTTTAGTATTTGCATTGACGCCAGGGACTCCTCTTTTCGTTCTTAATTTGTTTAACGTAGCCTTACTTTCGGCCAATCTATCAGCAAATAATTGAGCTTCGCTTAAGATAAGCAGAACTTCCGCGTACCTTATTTCATGCCAACTCTGGGTGCTTCTATTCTGTACAAAACTAGTGTTTTTCGGGTCTAGCATTTTTTTTGGATAGTAGCCTGTTATTGTATTTTTCGGTTCAGAAATACTTCCTGCCTGAACAAAACCGTCTACACCACCTCCATCAGTAATATCCAACACTCGCCCCTTCCAATTCGCTCCATTATATAAAATAGTTGCATAAAACCGTGGTTCTCTATTTGCGTAAGGATTAGCGGCATGTACAGGGTTTGCCCAACTGAACTTACTTCCATCTGCCATCTCAAATTCATCTACAAGCTCAGCTGTCGGCATTCCGTAGGTAAGTCCCTCTGGAGCATCTCCTGGGGGTGCAAAACCGAAATCGTATTGATGCGTAATCAGAGGACCAACATAGTCAATTCTAAAAATAGATTCTTTACTTTTGGAGTTGGTAAAAATAGATTCATAATTGGAATCCAAATCATACAGCCCTCCATCGGCTAAGTCTACAACACTCTGTGCAGCAGCAATAGCATTTTCGTAGTATGTCTTTGCCTTAGCAGCATCGACACCTGTTTTAGTATCACTATTATAAAGCTTTTTATCAAATTCAGCTATAGATGCCGCATATAACCAGGTCCTGGCAAGCATTGCGAAAGCTGCACCTTTGGTAACTTTACCAATATTCACAGACTGCTCCCGAGGCAAATGCTCTGCAGCAAATGCAAAATCATTGGCAATAAAATTCCAACATTCATCTTCTGACGATCTCTCACTGTAAATCGAAGCGTGCTGTTCAATATTATCTATTATAACGAAGCTTCCATTAATACGTGCGAGCCAAGTGTAGACATACCCTCGAATAAAACGTGCTTCTGCTTCATACATCTGTTGCTGCTCGACTGAGATCTTAGCATGTGTCTTTAAGCTATATAAAAATTCATTTATTCGACGTATACGATTATAGGCACTTGTCCAATAAGCAATTCCTGGAGATGTAGCTGTATATCGTGAAGCATCCGTAGCCAGTACATTGACTGTGCCACGGCCCGCAGAATTGGAGGTATATTTCATCAGATCAGTTAGTGCATCTGAAGCATTATCGTTACCGATAAAAGATAACCTTCCAAATTCAAAATTTCTGAACTCAGCATACATCCCATTTATGTATAACTCAATACTCTTTTCATTATCCCAAATGACATCCTCGGTATACCGATCTGTAGGCACCAAATCTATAGAACAAGCGCTCATCATGCATGTCACTAGCAATAATATCTTTATTTTAATCGTTTTCATAAATCGTTACTATTTAAAGGTGACTGATAATCCAAAAGCAAAAAGCTTTTGTTGAGGATAAAATCCATTGTTCACATTAGGCATTTCTGGATCAAAATATTTGAGATAGTCCCAGGTAAATAGATTAGATGCTGTTGCATGTAGCCTAATGCCCGCCAGCTTAGCTTTTTGTATTATGTGTGTTGGGATCGTATATCCGAGCTGCAGAGACTTGACACGGAGATAGGCTCCATTTCTCAAAAAGCCAGAATTACTATGAGCATGATGAGCGCCTAAAGAAGCCTTTCCTGCTGTGAGCCGTGGAAACTCAGCATTAGGATTATCTGGTGTCCAAGAGTTTTCTACCAAAAAATAGGGGGCATTTCCATTCTGATAGAATGCTCTAGACATTACTGTAGTAGATTCCAAACCTTCAGTAGCAGAAGACCCCTCATATAACCCTGACATCAGTACACTAGACAATGCAGCTCCTTGAAATAAAGTAGAAAAATCAAAACCTTTATATTGCAAGTCTATATTTAACCCAAACATCATCTCTGGCATATTACTGCGACCGATAAAAGTCATATCATCAGCACGTGATATTCTTCCATCGCCATTAAGATCTCTATACTTATAAAACCCAGGAGCTACTACTCCACCAGATGGAGAAACCGCATCCTTAGTTTCTTCCCATGTCTGATAAATACCATCGACTATAAAACCTAGTTTTTCACCGTAGGAGCGTCCAACCGTCCGTTGCCATTCAGGCAAATTTTCACTTTCCCGTCGCTTTATAATCTTGTTCTTTGCCCAATTAAAATTAGCTGTTATACTATACTTAAATGAATTAACTTGATCGCGATATCTCACCTGTGCATCGATACCCCTGTTTAACATTTCGCCATCATTGACCTGAGCGGGGAAATATCCACCCATTGTTGGAGGGTACTCACTGGATGCATTATTAATGATATCCGTGGTATATCGCCTAAAAAACTCAAAGTCAAATCCAAAACGATTATTAAGCCACTGAGATTCAAATCCGATATTGTGTGTAACACTCGTCTCCCAAGACAGCATTGGATTTGGCGGTTTACTTGTATATATCGAAGTTACGGGCACACCACCAATCACATAAACAGGAGCTCCCTTATCAGGTCGTTCATAGGTCTGCAGGTAGGCAAATTCGAGGGAACTGCTCAACTTATCATTACCAGTTCTGCCTACAGAATATTTGAATTTAAAAAAATCGACAAAATCGACATTTTCTTTAAAAAAAGGCTCTTCTGAAAGAATCCAGCCAAGCCCTAAACCTGGGAACATTCTCCACCTGTACGCTTTGTCAAAATTTACAGATGCATCCCAACGTGACGCAGCTTCTAAAAGATACTTTTTATTGAACGTATAATTCAACCTTGCCACATACCCCGCTCTAGCGGTTTGAGAGCTGCCTCCTCCCGGACGGGTTATATCCAACGGATCTGTGCTACCAAACTCCAGTTCATGTATCCCCTCCAAAGGAAAATTACGAGCTATCCCAGACAAAGTACTAGACTGATACTTTGACCACTCATAAAGTCCCAAAAAGCTAATATCATGCAAACCGAACGTCTTTAAATAGTTGATGTAAGGTCTAAAGGTCATCCTACTATTTTCATTACGAGCTTGCGTTAATGAAGTCTTGGTAATACCTGGTACCGTATTCATTTCCGTATAGGTTCCTGTTTTTTGGTCACGTCCCCTCCCCATCAGCTTATAAGGCTCTAACCAAATCTTCGACTCTAAATTAGTCTTGTCATAACCAACCAACAACTGAACATCTAACCCTTCTATGCCAGGTACAACAAACTTGATATTGGCATCCCCTTGAAAGATATGGTTATTTCTATGCTGATATCCAGAATGTTCTACAGATGCTAATGGACTTACCCACCCGACAGAACTATTATGTGCTGTATATACACCGTTATCCGCATACATAGGAAGATTGGGTAACATCATTGCTGCTTGATAGAAGGGATTAAGAAAAGAAGTATTATCTGGTGAAATACCTGGCGTTTTGCCTACTTCTACTCGATAAGCTAGTTTTAGATCCGTCGACAAGTAGTTCGTCAAATTAGAAGAAACATTACTTCTGATGTTGTACCGTTTAAAATCTGTGTTTTTTATAACACCCCCTTGATCTAAATGGGATAGTGACGAAAAATACTTTGATTTTTCACCTCCGCCTGAAATAGAAACGGCATGATGCTGTGAATAACTATTATTTGCAAGTAATTCGCCGACCCAATCTGTCTGTCCAAACAGAGGATTGGTATTAGTCCCGTCATAAATAGATCGGATTAACTGAGGTCCATAGACATAGGGAACAGGTTCTTGATTTTGATTCAACCGATAATCATTATCCATTTCTGTCCCTTTATTATACCAAAGCATATAATCGATAGCATTCAAAAATTTGGGGAAACGGGTGTTTTTACCTATTTGAAACGAACCGTCATAGTTTATCTTCGTATCGTTCGCTTTACCTTTCTTCGTCGTTATCAAAATTATTCCATTCGTAGCCTGCAATCCATACACTGCTGTGGATACTGCATCTTTCAAAACCGAAATCGTCTCGATCTCTGAAGGATCGAGATAAGCAAATGAAGGGCGCTCGACTCCATCGATCATAATCAGAGGCGTTTGATTATTACCGTAACTACTTATCCCTCGGATTCTTAGGCTCGCATTATCTGCTCCTGGTCTCCCAGACTGCTGCAATGTAGTGAGGCCTGGTAATCTACCTCCCAATACGTTGGTAATATTCATAGCAGGAGCCTTCTGTAATTCGTCTCCGTTGATCTGGCTAACAGATCCCACCACATTCCGCCTAGTCTGTTCACCATAGCCTATCACAATAATCTCATCGAGATGCTGATCTTCTACTGATAATCTCACCAATTTGAATTCAAGATTCTCTACTTTCAATCGATAGGATTGATATCCCATCAACGAAAAAGCGAGTTCATGGCCCAATTGAACACCAGACAATTCAAACCTCCCATTTTCCTTTGTCGCCGATGTTGTTCCCGTTGTCAGATTCCGAATCGTGACACCTGCCAGGCCTCCCCCTGACTGATCCGTTACCGTACCCGAAAACATCTGTTGACTTATGGATTCTTCTCTAATTCCCAACTTGGTATTAAAGGACTTTTTTACGACAATGGTTCCGTCATGCACCTGGTAGCTAAGCCCGCTATTCTTAAACAAAACATCCAATACAGATATTAAAGAAGCATTCTTTACGTCTAAATTTATCATTCGATCGTCCCGTAACACTTCTTCTGGATAGATAAATCTATAGCCAGTTTGTTGTTTTACAGCCGAAAAAGCCTCCTCAATAGTTTTATTCTTCAGTTTCAGGGAGAGCGTCTGTGCTAATCCTTTAGACATCGCATTCAGACTTGCGATGGTAATAATTATGATAATCAATTTCATTACAAAGATGATTTTGAATAGATGGGCACAACGGTCTCGATACCGTTGTCGCATACAAATATTATGCATACTTTTGTATAGATTAAGGTTTAATAATTAAATAATTAACGCATTTAGTATAGCCTTGTCTGTATACTGAGGGTATTGCCTTACCCTCAGTTTTTTCGACACACTCATTTCATACTTTCTTATATCATATCGTTAGGTTTTTAGTGATTTATTTCTGTTTTATAATCAGTTTTCGGTTATCAACCAGCACTTCGTAAGGTGTCAGGTCATTCAAAATGGCGCACACTTTATCTATCGATGCGCTCTTTTTAATACCTCCCATATATTTCTTATCGGCCAAGGGCGTGAGAATATCTAAATCTAATTGGTACCATCTTGCGATATCCTCCAATACTTCTTTAATTCTTTTGCTATTAAAATAAAAATAGCCTTCTTTCCATGCCAAAGCCTCTTCTATATCTGCTTGCTTCACCTCGATTCCCGACATACTGCTTATTGTTTCGTAACCGGCGTTAATAATCTTAGATTCGGCACCATTGGTTACCTTGATCTTTCCTTCAGTAAGAATGGTCTTTATCTTACCACTGTACAAATGTGTATTGATATTGAATGCCGTACCCAATGCCTCCACTTCAGTCCCGTGTATATCGACCTTAAAAGGCTTAGAAGCATCTTTAGCAATCTCAAAATAAGCTTCTCCTCGAATTTTCACTCTCCGTTCATTACCTGTGAAAAATGAAGGAAAGTCTAATTCAGAATCTGCATTTAACCAAATCTTTGTACCGTCCGAAAGCTGTATATGGTAAGTCCCTCCTAAAGGAACCTGTAAAACATGCCTCTGAGATTCGGTATGCTTTACAGAACGATAATCCAACATATCATTGACAGTTTGTAATTGAACGTCTCCATCTACAATAGTATGGCTACCTCCTGCTTCCAATACGATTTTGGCCCCATCGGAGAGTGTCAGTACCGCATTATCGGTCCCAGGAAGTATCGCAGCCGTATGATTCTCCTCTATCGACGATTTCTGATCGTACCTAATAGCAAATAGTCCTGCTCCGACTATACTAATCGCCAAAATGGAAGCCGCTATTGCCCACCATTTTCTCATACTTTTTGCAGTGTTCCGGACCGATTTCCTTCGGGTGAGTATGTCCTGCCAATCCTTTTCTAAATCCAAAGGTGGGTATTTGGATATTCTACTATTAATCTGAGCCATAGATTGGTCCGAATCTTCTAGCCACGACTTCAGATGAGGAAACTTTTCTGATAATAATTCCAGTTCCTTCGTTTCTTCAGAAGAAAGCGTATTTTTCAAATACTTCGCAACGAGTTCAGCTGATCTTATCTGTTGTTGATCCATTGGTTAATTCCAGTAAAAATGATTATAATTTTCCTCATTCATCTCCTCCTTACTACTAAGACACGCATGTCTTCATAAAGGATGAAAAGAAATGAAAATATTTTTAAGAAAGTTCAAAATAGTCCCCTACATGAAAAAGAGAAGCAAAATTTTAATGGTATTGATCAGGGGTTCAAGTCTTACTCGCAACAATTCTACGGAGCGTCTTTTTTGAGTTTTTATGGTATTCACAGACACCCCGCACAGTTCTGCAGCTTCATCATTGGATTTTCCTTCCAAGTAGGTCAAGCGACAGACTTCTTGGCAGGATTGAGGAAGTTTATTTATCGCCCTATACAAACTATCAATTGTCTCCGCATAGATTAGCGCATCCAAAAGTCGTATGTCTGACTCTTCTTCCCATTCACTTTGTTTATGATGACCATTCACCACTTTCAAGTGTCTTATATGGTTTAAGGAAGCATTCTTTACAGCGGTATACAAATAGCTCTTAAGTTGCCTTTCCTGCTCTGGCAGGTCTTTTTCTCTTTCTAACAATTTGAGAAAGACATCCTGAACAATATCTAAAGCGGTCTCCCTACAGTCTATTAGGTGCGTTGCATACTCTACAAGCACAACATAATACTGTACAAAAAGTGCTTTAATGCGCGATTCTGTAAAGGTTCTGTCCATTACTTCAAATTTATAATCTCTATGGTTAGTAGAATCAAATGTAAGTAATAGAAAATAAAATAGCAACCTATTCCTCTTGACCTCCATAAACAAGAGCCATTCCTTAACGGAACAGCTCTTGGAAAAAATTGGAATATTTTATCTTTTCAGAATTATCTGCCGGTCAAAATGTCAATAACAGGCTAAGACTTGTTTTTCAAATTGTTACGTAATGAATTGTTTTATCTTGCCATATTTATCTAGTAGTTTCTCAACTCAAAGAAGCCTTTTAGTCTTCTCTGTTTACCATCTATTGTTACATCCAAATAATAGAAGTATGTATCATTACTCAAACCTTTCCCGTCAAATACCTTGGTTCCATTATTGTATCCTTCGATATTTGCAAGGATATTACCGCCTTGATCAAAAACGATTAGCTTGTTGTCGCGATATCTCTCTATTCCTTCAATAACCAAAAAGTCATTAATACCATCCCCATTTGGAGATAAAACTTTGCACACTCGTAATGGAATATTTTCGGGAACGGGATCGACAATGCGTATCGATATGCTTACTAACTCTGCTTCCTCATAGTTATTATTGCCGTTCTGTAAAGCAGTGACAGTAATGGTTCCTGTCTTGTACATGTGAAGCGTTTTTTCCGCCAAAGATGCTATGGAGGTATGGTCTAATTGGAGTGTAACGGGTAGCCCACTGCTTGCTGATGCGGTCAACTGTTGTATTCTTGTACTGAGCAACAGCTCTTTGGGTGATGTAAAAGCAATCTCTTGCGGAGACTTTACAATGAAAAAGTCTGCGCTCACGAAGGACGAGATATAATTGGTAGCTGAAAGCGTCCCTTGGTTTATAAGATACTTCCCTACATCTTCCCCTATTTCCCTGGACAATGATCCTGACAGGAGCGAATTACCGTCTCCATGGAGAAATCCGCTTGCCGTATAAGTCAAGATCGGATCATCACCACTGTACACTTTGCTCTGGTCAGAATGGGCAACTATAGTCAAGATAGGGACAATATCGCCATTACTCATGGTAATCGAGTAATCCCCTACACCATTCTCCCACCCCCCAATAATCACTACGTTGGTTAAGTCAGGCTGGCTATTGCTTTCATTGAATATTCCATCCCCATCACCACTTAGCGCTTTATTATTGCTGATATTAACACCCGTTAAACTTGGCGAACTCTCCCGATTATAAATACCGCCACCAAACACAGCCTGATTGCCCATTATAACAAGGTTTGCCAATGTTGGATTCCCTTGATAGAGATAGATACCTCCTCCGCTATTACATGAGGCTAAACTTTCTTTTGTATTGTCGTTGGCACTACCTGCAGTAATGATAAAACCGTCCAGAACAGCTGTACAGTCAGTCCCCGAACCATTCACTACTGTATAACTATTGTTACCTTTTATCTCTTTTTCTGTATCCGTAATGACCGTTGCTTCGTCGTTGCCATCGATATCTCCAGAGAGAATGGTCATATACTTCGTTCGATCCCGTTCGGTGAAAGCACCTTCAGTACCCAAAAAACCTCCGTAGACTTTTATCCCGTTTGCTAGCTGAAAGGCTGCATTTCGGTCAGTTGCGCTGTTTGTGGGCAAGTACTTGCCAGTTGCTACCCAAATCTGCAGGGGACCATTACTATCAGCATCCCAATTATGATTTGCCCAAGACAAAGCTTCAGATAATTCATCGAGCGCATTTGCCCATGAAGATCCATCTCCTGCACTCCCCTGTTTGACAAAAAGGATATTATCCGACGAGGGTGTCTGTGCCGAAAGAGACGCGTTATATAAACAGGAAAAAGCTAACGCTAACAAATAGGTTGGTGATATAAAAAAACAGGTAATTTTGTTGCCTCTATTTTCGAACCGCCCCATTGACCTGTAAATGATTAAATAAATAGCTCCCATGTTCTTTAATGATTGTTCGCTTACTTGATACAAATCCAGTTTTTAACCTAGAAAGATATCGATTGGTCTAAGTCTTGTACTCTCCCAGTCACACTATCGATTATTAACTATTTTTACATTTGTCAACTCGGGGGAACCACTATCTACATTACATATACTATCTCCTTGTAGCGAGATATTTCCGGTAACAATCAAATTTCTTAATGTAGGCTTGCCATTAGAATTGTATATACCTCCCCCACATTTCATTTTACTATTTTCATCTACATGGCCTCCCGTAATGATAAAGCCATCAAGTACCGCCCGACCTTCAGCATGCGAGCCATTGACGACTGCATAACTATTTTTCCCTATAATTTGTGTATTAGGATCATTAATAACTTGTGCTTTATCATTCCGATCGATATCCCCGGATAGAATAGTCTCATTTTTTTCCCAATCACGTGTGTAAAGGTCGCCTTCTGTACCTCTATCTCCTAAAAAACCGCCATAAACGTGTACACCATTTACCAATTGGAAAGAAGCATTTCGATCTGTTTCATCCGAGGTCGGCAGGTATTTCCCTTTTGCTACCCAAATACGGAGCATGCCCTCATTTGCCGGATCCCACCCCGAAGCCCAGGATAAAGCCTCTGAAAGCTCCCCCAAAGCATCTTCCCACGAAGTACCATTTCCGCTACTGCCTTTTTTGACATAGAGAATGTTGCCGGCCCCTGGGGTTTGTGCGGATAAAAAGGATACGGCAAAAATCGACAGAACCATTCCAAAACAAAACGTCTTCATATTACAATAAGTCTAAATTATTTTTCCCAAGAAAACGGTACTGAACTGGTGTTTATTAAACTTGCTATATTTCCGAAACCTCTAAAACCTAGATCCACAGCCCCGTAATTGGCAACAGTCTGTAATATAACAACGTTTGTGGTGTTCGGAGGATAGGTATTGCCATGTATTCTAACCTTACTTGGATCAATACCGAAGTTGTTAATCAATAATTCCCGTTTATCGAAATCTGGACCTTCCTTCAAAACAGCTCCTTCTGCTGCGGTTAGCAGATACTTCCTGCCATCAGGAGAAAACCCAGAATGGTGAAAAGAAACGACTTTATCTGTTTTACTAACAGCATTATCAACAAACTTGTTATCTACAACTGCAATATTGTTAGTAAAGAATTCATCTCCCGGATCTATGTCGTTAAATACCGGTAGTGCTATAAAGGCGGGAAGCCATATAAAATCCAAGTTGGCAATCTTTTTATTACGAATAAAAGTCGATCCCTTTACCAATCCATAGTCACTCTGATCTCTATAACGGATATAGTCACCTGCACAATCTTCAAAATGGCTGTTTATAATATGAATATGGGTAGCTCCATAGGCGTTGTAAATCATATGGGCACTTGTCGTAGATCCAATTTGTTTAAATGTACAGTTCTTATAAGTAATATGACTTGTTGTTTCATAATGACAGCCTGATGCTCCATACTGTACACCAGACATCCCTATCCACGAGCAATTTTCCACAAGGATATTAGTCGTAGGAACAGTTCCAGATCTTGTAAATCTCATCACATACTGTATAGCACCGTCCCCACTAAAGTGCATATTATCAATTGTTATATTTTGAGATCCTTGAAAATCCATAATATAATTGGCCACTCCCCCTGTTTGAGGTAACCTAAACTCAACTCCCTCGCTTCCTCTTAGTATTAAACGGTTATCCTTATTACCCATTTGCTTAAAAACAAACGGATCATGAGTGTAAGCCCGTACATAGTTTCCTACAAGAAACTTTACTTCAACTTCAGACTGCGCTAAGCTGTTCTGAACCTGAGTCCAAAAAGTCTTATCTGCAAAATAAGCTGCATCGTGCTCCGATGATCCGTCGCTTTTCCCAATTCCATCAGGCGCAACATACAATATGATTGTCTCTTCCTGTTCTTCGTCAATATCTTCCCTCACAGACACGGGAGGTTCTGATTTGGCGGGAACAACAGCTTCTTTCCCACACGAAACAAGACTAAACAAGAATAAAAAATAAATAAATTTAAAATGGCAATAAAACATGGTTATAAAATTATAATTATCAATAGCTTTTCTTTTTTGACTATCACTTCCCTATCTTTAGCTAGCAGTCCCTCTTGTTCGAATAATATTGGAGCATTCGTGCCGTATAATCTTTACACGATAAATAAATACGTACTTGGCAGGACGGATACCGTAATCGGACAACTATTCGATGAGACTCCTTTCTCATCGGTCCATATTGACCGAATTCAATCTGTTTTGCCTAGCTCAAAACGAACCAATATATCGAATACTTCATCCTTTTTTACTTCGTGTCTGCCGGTATAATCGAAATAAATTTTGTTGTAAATATTTGAGTTTGACAACCATAAACTACTGTTTGCCAGAATATCTTCCCGATCGATGCTGACCCGGAGCTTATATGTATCTCCCCATAGTGTCAGTGAAGTTGAAGCACTATTCTTTCCCCCTGGCCCTAGTGGATTTTTATGCCCAGCCTGTGACACATCGAAGACTTTCCTGATATCATCTCTCTCCGCTTTAGAGGTGATATTTATACCGTTTTCATCTCTGGAGACAGGTAGCATGGCCAAATACGTATTGCGCAAAGACTGTGGACTGAGCCATTTTACCGTCTGACGAAGCTCTATAGTACCTCCTTCTTTAAAGTCCCACTGTTTCATGATCCGAGCAATCTTTTCATCCGTACTGTTGTATGCATATAGATCAGTTTCCTGTAGAACATAAAAGCTATGGAAAGGCCGACGCACAATATCCTCCTCTTCGGCAATGGGCTGACCGTCCAAAAGAAATTGAACCGAAGTCTTTCGCTCAAAGCCGTGATTCACCCCGCCTACAAAATCATCGTTGATTTTAATTGCGGTCTCCCATTCGCCTGATCGGACTATGCGAATGTCCCTGCTACCGTCTTCCTTGCTTCCGAAAGCTTCCCAGAGTTGCCAAATATCATAGAAGCTTGTCTTATCCGGGATATAATCCTTTTCTGCCCGTCTGAAAGTCAATTCAATCCCATTATTCATATAAATATTGATCGACCGTGCGTTCTTGTTTAATTCCCCTATCGCTACAGGTGGGGGCATTCGTGTATCTTGATTTGGCGAGATGATTTCGTTATCGAGCACTATAGGCTTCGCGCCACAGGAAAAAGTAAATAGTGTGAAAGAAAGAAAAACGATCCCATAGGTATATTTTGTCTTGCTGAAGATATTTCTCATGATGTTTCTAATATTCATAGCACTTTTTTGTAGGTGGTACTCTGTTTTATTGCATGTATGGACAATCCAATATCGGCTATTGGATATCATCCCAGTCATCACTTCTGAAGGACGATACCGGCAATCCATTAATGCCAAATAACGAAGGCTCAGCATAATTATCAAACGCATACCGAACCGCTATCGGATCACTCACGGAAGAAGAAGAAAGTTCGACCGTATTTAGAACGATTTCTGCCTTGGCAGGATAGAAAATCCGATCAGCGCCTGCGATTTCAAAGCCCGTTAATTCTCGTCCAAAAGAGTTCAGCCCGTCACTTGCATGATTAAATCTGACGATCATCTTTTGGTCCAGCGTATTAATTGACCTAAATTCGGGACTCCTGTACGATAATTTATCAAACCCGTACAGTTTGGCCAGCGCTATATAAGCCAGTCGCTCACCCGGAACTTTCTTATTGGCGCAATGCAAGATATCTTCCTCGCCCACGTCCATCAATACGGCCATTGCCGTATTAGGTTGGCTTTGTGCAATTTTTAGTTGTGCCTCCCGCATGAAATGACCTAATTTTAAGGTGTAATGGGCATACGGTGTAATCTGGCAAAAGTAGATAGGGAAGTGTGACTTTGCGCCCCATTTCTCTGTCCAGTCTGCATGCATAGCTTTGAAAAGCGCCGGGTACTTTTGATACTCCTTCTGGTTTGCACTTGCTTCGCCCTGATACCATATAACGCCTTTTATCGCATATCCGGCGACAGGTTGGATCATTCCGTTGTACATTACTGTAGCTCGGAGCGGGGCTACTTTTTTTTCAGGCTCTTCGGTGGGAATGGAAACTTCTGGAAATGCTTCCAACGACTCTTTCGACATCCAGGCTTCGATTTTTGACCCTCCCCAACTGGCGTGGATTAGTCCGACAGGGACGCCGAGTGTTTTTTGCAATAGACGCCCGAAGTAATACGCCGTCGCAGAAAAATTTGGGGTGGTTTCAACAGATGCACTTTTCCACATGCCTTCACATTGAAACTGTGGTAATATCGAGCTGTTTTGTTTGACGTTAAAGAAGCGTAGAAAATTATTCTTTGATGCAACAATGTCGTCCAAAGAACCATTAACGGGTTGGTTAAAGTATCCTTTCATAGGCATGTGCATATTGGACTGTCCACTGCATAGCCATACCTCACCTATCAGAACATCGTTTAGGACAACCTCGTTGTCGCCCTCCTTCACCCTCACGACGTAGCTGTCGAATGAGGCTTCTGGCGTCGACACCAACACCTTCCATAAGCTATCGGCACCGACAGTAACGCTGTACCTTCCATTATCCCATCCAGTCTCTACAACAAGCGTTTTTCCAGGACTTCCCTTCCCCCATATTTTTACCTCGCTTTGTTGTTGGAGGATCATTCCATCCATAAATATCTGTGGCAACGAAATTGAAGAACCTGCTACAGTTGGCCTCATCTGATCAGACATGACGGGTTCATCAGACAGCATCGGTACTTTTGCGCCACACGACAGACTAAACAGTATAAAAACGAAGAAAAAGAGAGAGGCAGTATGTCTTAGGATCATAGTATGTTCTGGTTAAAGTAAGTTTCCTTGGCATATAAATCATGGCTTTCAAAGCAGGTATCTCTTACGAAAAAGCCTCTAAAGCAAAAACTAATTCATTTATTATATGGTATCCGATTTCAAACAAAGACTTCCGGAAGGCATTGCCGTGTGACAAATAATTTCCAGAAGCCTTTGTAAGTTTTGGTTACATTAGTTTTTCTTTGTCAAACTAACATCAGTAAACAGCATACCCGAGTTTTTAGTCATACAGGCTATGCTTAAATCAAAAAGCTTCCTATGTTCATCAGTCGACGCACTCAAAACGACATCTTCTTTCGCAACTTTCGGAGAAGCTACGGCATTGACTACTTTAGAAAGATCAAAATCTACGGAATATTCCTTCCATTCGTTTGTTATCCGAGACTGTCTCAAGGCACCCGACCGTGAAGGGGTTTCCTGCGGATCAAAACCTTGTAGTGGGAAATATAAAGTTTGTCCTTTAGGTGCATTGGCTTTTATATAAATGCCGAAATAAGTAGGAACTTCATGTGTAGCCTTAGCCCAAAACGTAACAGTATATATTCCGGCTGCCGGCGCCTTATCAACTCGTTGCCCGATAAAGGAATAAGCATAACTTACACTGGATAAAGTCTGTATAGATGCCGCATTGCCTTTCTCTGTATCTTTTATAACAGACATTACCGCCTGTTTGTCCGATGTTAAATATGGAAACCATTTCCCAGCACCGGGTATTTTTCGGTTTATATCGTTAACACTAAAAGAAGATTGTTCAAATTTCCCGTCTACAATAAGATTTTCCTGCGCGTAAACACTGATACTTAAAACGATTAAACAAATTAAAGAAGATAGTTTTTTCATGATTTTAAAATTATAGTAATAAAAATTTATTAAGTTGTGATTCGTTAATATTAACCCTTGCGGATTCGCCTGCTCGCAAGGAAAGCGATTCGCCCGTAGGTAAATTTACGTTGTGCGGATTTTCATCCGCATTCACGAGTACTATGGCATATTGACCGTTACGACTTTTCCAAAGCGCCCCCCTAACCGCTGACGAAGTTCCATTAGTAGAGTCGTCTGCCGGCCAATTGGGGACAGATAAAATAGGATTATCTCCGGTTGGGATAATTTCTTTCAGTAGATTACCGCCCACAAATAGATCATGATTACGTTTACGGAAAGCGACTAAATCTCTCACAAAAGCTGAATTCTGAACCATGTTGGAGTATTGTGTCAGTACGGTCTGCCCGGCATGGATCTGAGCGCCCCACAGTAACATCAGGGCTATTTTGACCCTATAGCTCATATTTACCTTGTTATAGATAAAAAAACCATAATAAAAAGCCCGGTCGGAATAAACTATCGGAAATAGAGGAACTGGTGCAAAATTCTTTCCCTGAGGATAGTTGACCATCAGAAATAAATCAAACATATCCAAGTAAGGTTCTGCATTCTGTTCGGTAGAAATCATATTCCCTGCCTTTAGTGAAGACCTCACATCGCGGAAGATTTCCCGGTATGAATCCACCCAGAAAGAACCTCCTCCCGGTGGATGGTCGTGGTTTGGATCGAAACAAGGAAGTGCCCTCGCAGAAGCTACTTGGTCAAAATAGACACCATCCGCCTCCAATTCATCGCCTATAATACGATTGGTCAATTGTACCATCTTCTGTCTCCATACGATGGAAGATGGGCAAATCACAGCGTTTGTCGCTCCCGAAGCATATGTCTCGGTGAACGGTGTCAGATCCTTATTAAGTACCGTAGCCTCTCTCCCTCCAGCAGTTTCATAACTTGGCGTAGCGACATCCCATAGCCTACCGTTGATATAGGGCACTACATGGCTTCCACGATCGTGAACCTCCCTGATGATGCCTGCAAACTCTGGTTTCGAGGGGAAATATTCTGGATACTCGGTATCAAAATCGGCATTGTGCCAATAATACCAATGGAAAGAAGTCTGTGATCCGAAATAAGTAAGCGCTGTATGTGTCCTTTGCAATTCTGCAACACTCGGTGTACTGGCTGTCAACCACATATCACAATTGATCAGCCATTCGGGATACTGCTTATCAACAATCTTTTTTTGGCCCCATTCGGTTTCGAAAGTAAAAGGCCGGTACCACGTAGTGACGGCATTCTCCCATCCATCGCTTGATACACCAATCGATGTAGACCAAGGTAAATGAAATTTCCCCTGATTATTCCATGCAGCAGATGGGATGATGTTTTTCGAAAACTCGATGTCTGCTGGAGATATTCTTGCGGAAAACTCTTTCAAGTTCGCTTTAGGATCGTGGGTGGCGAAGTATAATACGTTCTTTTTTTCGTGGAGCAACATCAATTGCATCGTATGACGGCTACTGGGATACCTTCCCAAGAACAACTCGTTGTTAATAGTATTTACGTCATATTCAGCACCCCAGTTGGCCGGCATGATCATTTTCTCATCTGCAACCTTTTCGAATGTGACGATCGGAAAAGTCAAGTCTTCGACCTTCCAACCGGCCGGAAATTCACCGCGTATATCCCAATCAGAAAGGGTGTTGCTGCTATTGATGGAAACATGCATGAAAATTTTTCCGGGGTTAGCCCCTGCCAATGGATATGACCATGAAAAGACCAATGATTTCTTATCTCGTTCCTCTATTGCTTCTACACCTATATAATCCGCATCCCGTGAGTTCAATGTAACGGATGTCCCGCCTGCGCCGACTACCGCCAATTTCCAAACCAGATCCTGTTGTCGTGTCACCGTCCATTTTTTTCCGTTCCTCTGCGATAGCGCAAGAAACTTAAAAGAGTCCCCACTTTCAAACTCCAACAGCAGCTCGCCGTTGCTCAGCGATACACGCTGTTTCTTCTGGACGATATGACGGGGAGCCTTTGCATACGTCGAGGTCGTTAATAGAACGGTTAGTGCTGCAAAAAGTATTTTCTTCATGCTATGCATTAATTCAGAGACTATTAAGTTTTGATTGATCGACATCGATCCGCAGACACGCTCCGGCCTGTATCTTGATCGGCTGGCCAAGGTGCGGCAGGCTGATCTCATGTGCTTGCTCATCAACATTGACTAATACCACTGCATATCGACCTGTACGGCTTTGCCAAACTGCCCCCCTCACAGCGGGCGAAGTGCCGTCTACAGATGCACGCGCAGGCCAGTTCGGCACCGTCAAAACAGGATTGTTACCACCAGGGGTGATTTCTTTCATCAATCTACCGCCTATGAAGAGATCATGGTTTTCTTTCCGAAAAGAAACCAGATCCTTCAAAAAAGCTACATGCCCCTTCATCGCAGAGTATTGTACAAATTCGATCCTTCCACCATTGAGTTGGGCGCCCCATAAAAGCGTCAAAGCATTTTTGACCCGATAGCTGAGATTTTGATGATTGTAGATATAAAAGCCATACAAAAGAGCTCGGTCTGAATAAACTATCGGAAATAACGGCACCGGACGAAAGTCAGTTCTTTGTGGATAATTGACCATTAAAAACAAATCGAACATATCCAGATAGGGCTCGGCATTTTGTTCTACAGAAATAATACTATTTGGTTTAAGCGAGGTCCTTACCTCGCCGAAAATATCCCTGTACGCATCTACCCAAAACGAACCTCCTCCGGGCGGATGGTCGTGGCTCGGGTCAAAACACGGAAGTCCCCGTGCCGATGCCACCTGATCGTAATAAACACCATCCGTACTAACAACATCCCCTTGTATCTTATCCGTCAGATCGACCAATACCTTTTTCCATACAGGCGAACTAGGGCAAATGACCGCATTTGTTGCACCGGAGGCATACATCTCCGTAAATGGAGACAGATCTTTCTTCAGAACAGTCGCCTCCTTCCCTCCCTGATGCTGATAACTTTCTGTATCCACATCCCACAACCGGCCGTTGACATAAGGTACGATATGACTGCCCTTTTCCTGAATTTCCCTAACAATACGATCAAATCCTTCTTTAGCGGGAAGATATTCCGGATACTTGGTATCGAAGGGAGAATTATGCCAATAGTACCAATGAAAAGCGGTCTGTACTCCAAAATAGTCCAAGGCCTTGTGCGCCCGTGCGAGTTCTTGATCGTTGACATGGCCTCCTACTAACCATAGGTCAGAATTTAGCAACCATTCAGGATGCTTTTTTTCCGTAATCTTCCTTTTCCCCCATTCCGTTTCGAAAGTGAACGGGCGGTACCACTTCGTGACAGCATCTTCCCAACCTTTGTCCGATAGTCCAATAGCGGTAGACCAGGGCAAGCTAAATTTGCCTTGGTCATTCCATGCCTCCGATGGAACGATGTTCTTTGAAAATTCAACATCTTTAGCCGTTATACGTGCTGAAAATTCTTTCAGATTGGCTTTGGGGTCATGCGTAGCAAAATAAAACGTATGCCTATCGTCGTGCAGTAACATCAATTGCATCGTATGACGGCTACTTGGGTATCTCCCTAAAAACCGATCGTTCGTGATAGCGTTTATATCATATTCCGCTCCCCAGTTGGCTGGCATGATCATCTTTTGATTCGCCGACTTTTCAAGGGTAATGATCGGGAATGTCAAATTATTTACTGTCCAACCTTGGGGAAATTCGCTTCGAATATCCCAGTTGGAAAGGGAGCTACCTTTGCTTACCGATACAGTCATGAATATTTTTCCCGATGTCCCATCCGGCAAGGAATATAACCACGAAAACACGAAAGACTTCTTGTCCTTTTGTTCGACACTCTCTGCTCCCGTGTACGTTGCGTTTTGGGAGTTGACCATGACCGGCTGACCATTTTGGCCGACTATGAATATCTGCCATACCAGATCTTGCTGTCTTTTCACGGCCCATGTCTTGCCTTTGCTACCCGACAGTCCCAACAATCTGAATGTGTCCTTACTCTCAAACTCCAGCACCACTTCGCCGTTGTTCAAGAAAACCCTATCCTCTTCCTGTGGAATATTAATGGAGCCTTCGACAGGGGCATAGACGAAGACCAACAACAACGGCAGTATAGATAGTAATTCCCTCATTAGTAACATGTTATTCTGAAATAGTCAATTCAATATGTTTTGTCTTCTTTAGTTCACCTTCTTTGTAAACGAAGGTTACTTTGTAATTCCCCGGTTCGGCAAAGGCGTACTTGAATTCCTTCGGCATAGTAGCATTAACATCTTTTACCGTGGCTTTGGGAATGTCAAGACCGTGGTTTATTTCCTCTAAATTGATTGCAGGAGAAATGGCCCATAGTTCTGTTTCGACCTGTCGAAGCCCGACTGGCAATTTCAAGTTCATATGTCCTCCAGTGGCAGTGATTAAACTCGTTTTCAGATCGTCACTACTAAATTCATCTCCGTAAACTAAAGAAAAGCCAAGATAGTTGGTATGTAGAGATTTACTTTCAGACAGTAATGTAGTAGTCACATTTAGATTATATATATACCAGCTTCGAGCATATCCTGCCTCCGTTCCTCCTGAGCCATTTTTTTTGTTCCGATACCTGAAAGCCAAGTACAAAGGTTTATTTTCTTCGAAGACCTCCAAAAGATCAATGCTTCCGGATAGATAGTCTGTTTGATTCCAAAGATTATCATTTGGCGCAAGAGTGAACCAATCGTCAAAGTCTTCTTTTCCTTTCCAAGTAGCATTAACTACATCTGCATGAGTCCCTCCGCCATTGTAATCAGTCGACACAAACACGGATACTTGATCAGGCTGGCGTGGCGATGCCCCTAACTCTACATTCGTTCTAAAAGAAGCTACTAAAGATTGGCTCTTTGATATACGATCCTTATCGTGATATGCATATTCATGCAGAAATTCACCTGAATAAAAAGAGATTTCATCCACTTCTTTCCCTGTAAACTCAAACTTTACTTCGTCTCCTGCTTTATACGATCCGTCGACCAATGTCACATCAAAATCCGGAATAACCACTTCGGGTTCAGGTTCAGGAGTTGGTTCAGGTTCAGGAAGAGACGCTTTCTTTCCACAGGCCGCCAGAAAAAAGACCGCTGCCATCAGTAATAATATATTCTTTTTCATTTTCTTTTTAGGTTTAGTCATTAATGATCAATTCGATTTGCTTTATCTTTTCTTTCTCACCGTTTACAGTGGTATTGCCTCCTACAAAAGTGACTATGTATTTGCCAGGATCTGTATAGGTATGTTTAAACTCACTGGGCATAGGATCTCTGAACCCTTTAACAGGAACAGACCTGTCTGGACCGTGATCAATCTCCTCCAGATAAATCGGTGGGGAAACAGCCCAAACCTCTGCTTCTTCAACAGATCGTAGATCCGTAGGTAGCCGAAGTAGCATATAGGTCGTTATCTGACTGGTTTTTAAGGCCTCATTCACAAAATTATTGTCATAAACCAGTGAAAACACACCTACAGTATTAAACAAAGTGCTCGTACCTAGTAATGTACTTGCTGTTGCATTCATGTTATAGACATACCAATTCCGAGGAATCCCTGTACCTTTGGTATGCTTATAGCGAAATCCGATATAGAGAGGCTTATCCTTCTTGAATGCATCAATAAGGTCGATCTCGCCTGAATAATAATTATTAGATTGCCCCCAAGGGTTATCTTCTGGTGCCACCTTAAACCATGGTGAGAAATCATTTTCTCCTAGCCAGGTGGCCGATACCAAGTCTGAATAAGCTCCGCTACCATTATAGTCATTGGACACAAAAACAGCCAATTGATCGGGTTGAGTGTTGTATGTTACGTTTGTTCGGAATGATACTTTTACTGTTTCGGTTGTAGACATCCGACTCTCCTTACTATATTCGTAGGATTGCAACATTTCACCGGAAAAAAAAGACAACTGGTCGACTTCTCCCGAAAAATTGAATTTCACCTCTTCCCCTACTTTGTATTCTAAAGCTTCGACCTCGACATCAAAATGGGGAGTCTCTACCTCTTCCTTTCGGCATCCGAAAAAAAGAACGGCACTAACGATAAATAAAATATGATAATTTTTCATGTTATTGCATTTGTGTATTACCAACCGGGGTTTTGATCCAATTTCAAATTCACCCCTCTTTCATAAGAGGGTATCGGCCACAGGGCATCTCTTTTCGACACATTTTTAAAATATGTCAGTGCGTGCGACATACTAGACTGCAGACCAGACTGCTCGGCACGGTCAAGGGCATCTTCCATTTTGTCCCAAAAAATCCCCCATCGCACCAGATCACCTTTCCTCAGATATTCGAAAGACAATTCTCTCGATCGCTCGTTCTGCAGTTCTTTCAAGAACTTTTCCTGATCCAAACCTTGCAGATCGACACCCGGAGCAGTTTGGCCCATGGGAAGACCATATCCCCGTCTCCGGACACTGTTAATAGCTTGATAGCTATCTTGCGTAGGCCCCCCATTCACATGATTATCGGCCTCGGCAAACATCAGTAGTACATCTGCATAACGAAGAAGCGGAAAATTGATCGGCGTGTACTGATGGTCTCTTGGCAAAAGTACTTCGTATTCTCTTCTGTACTTTCCACAGTTACGCTCATAGATCTGTTCGATGGTCCTCGGTTTTTCTACGGCGGGAACTCCAGAGACTGAAAATGGAGCTATCGCCCAGTCCCTTCTTAGGTCCGGAGAAACCAGAGAGCCGGGATCTTCATATTTGTCCCACAATGTCCCAGAAGCATTCACCATGCCAAGAGAGTAGCCGTAGTTCGGATCCATTACGCGTTCTCCGTTGACAGTCATCCCTATATACCTAATCCCATTGTAGGCACCAATCTGCCCTCCTTCCCTATAGACATCCTGATGATTACCATAGAACTCCACTTCCCATATACTCTCTTTAATATCGTACTTATCTGCTGCATAATTGATGAAGACCTGTGAAAAATCCGGGTTCAGCTCGTGTGCTGCTTCTGCATCGTCTATTACCATCTTGGCCCATTTACGCGCTTCCGCATAACGGCTTTGGTCGTTTACGGGTTGACCGGCGATGAAAAGATTGACACGTGCCAATATACCTCGCACGGCAGATTTACTGACCCGTCCGCCATAGCCTATCTCTTTGATCGGCAAAACGAGACTCTCTGCTAGCTCCATATCGCTGACGATATTGGCATAAATAAGCTCGGGAGCGGTTCGGGGAATATGAACAACCTGTGTATTTTGCGTCACATAAGGTACTCCGCCGAAATTACTGACCAATAAAAAATAAAAGTAAGATCTAAGAAACAAAGCCTCTCCTTTTATCTGGTCTCTCACTCCTACCGAAATAGCGTCCGACCGATCGACATTTGCCAACAACGAGTTGGCACGATCTATACCTAGATAACAGGCTGTCCAAAAATTACCGATTTTTGTGTCGGCGGCTGCGACATCATATATTTCTACACCAGATAGCGTATTGACCACATTATAGAAGCCATCATCGGCATCCAATCCCATACGCAGCATATCCCGCCCATAAAGCCTATAATCTCCTAATACAGAGTAGACAGCATTCAGCGCCGCATGCAGTTGTCGGTCATTTTCATAATATTCTTCCGAAGTCAGAAAATCCTCCGATTTTATATCCAAAAATTTATTGCACGAACTGAATAAACTGAGGCCAAAGGTGACAATAATGATTATTTGTAAACTTATCTTTTTCATCAGGTTATAAATTAGCTTTAATACCAAATACAATTGTTCTTCCTCTCGGATATGCCGACCAGTCAAAACCGGGTGTGAGCACATGGTTGCGTACAGAGACCTCGGGATCCATACCCGAATAGTTGGTCCAAGTGATCAGGTTCTGAGCAGTCGCATTGACACTGAGATTCTTTACTTTAAATTTATTTGTAAATTCTTTAGGGAACAGGTAACTAAGAGATACTGTCTTGAGCCTAAGGTAAGATGCATCCTCAACTTGCTTGGAAGAGTATCTGCCTAATGGACCCTGTCCGCCTGCTCTAAAATGTTCGTTGCTGGCATTTTCAAATGTCCAACGATCGACATAGCTGGCAAATTGGTTTCGCGCATTTACCGGTCTTCCTCCCTCAAAATAAATGCGGTTGGCATTATATACTTCGTTGCCATAAGACCACTGGAAAAAAATGTTCAGTTCAAAATTTTTATAATTAAAATTATTAGCAAAACCTCCGACATGAACGGGCATTGGATTCCCTATGATCGTCTCGTCATATTGATTGATGGTACCATCGCTGTTGATATCCTTGTACTTGATGTCACCTGGTTGGACCTTGTCCCTTGAAGAGCTTCCGTTATCCGGCAAATGGGTTTTCAGTAGGTATGCCCTAGACGCGTGCGGAATAGAAGGATCACTGCCTCCCTGCCAGGTAAAATCATCTACCTGATAGACACCGTCAAACAGATAGCCGATAAACATAGAGGCCGGCTGTCCTACCTGTGCCGAGTACAGATAGGAATTGTTATGAATAGCATCCCATGATACGCGTGAAAACATCCGGCTTTCGTCATCTGTCAGTGCTGTAATCTTGTTGCGGTTGAAGCTGATATTGAAATCACTTCGCCACTTGAAATTGGTTTTCTTGATGTTGGTGATGCCGAGTGTGATCTCCAATCCATCGTTGCGTAGAGAACCTATATTTTTATAAGCTTTGGTAAACCCCGTATGAGATGGTGTATTTGCATTCAACAATAAGTCTTCCGTACTTTTCCTATACACATCCGCTACCAGTTCCACCCGTTTATCAAACAAAGACAGATCTATACCAATATCCATCTGTCTGGTGGTTTCCCACTTCAGATCGTCGTTTCCGCGGCTCCCCGGATAGTAGCCAAGTGCAGGGTTGGCATTGTTGAACGAATATGCCTGCGCTATATCGGTAGCAATAACAGTTGGCTTGTAGGCAAAATCAGTTACCCGATTATTACCCGTAAGACCGTAACTTGTCCGTAGTTTCGCTTCAGATATCCACCAAATGTCCTTCAAAAAGTTTTCATCACTAGCTCTCCAGGCGAGAGCTGCTGACGGAAAGTATGCCCATCGATTCTTAGTAGGGAATTTAGACGATCCATCAGCCCGAAATGTAGCAGTAAAAAGATATTTCGACTTGAATCCATAGTTTGCCCTACCATAATACGAATTCAATCTATTTTTGCTAAATACCATGGTCGTGGTTGCTGGTAAGCCATCATCCATACCACTAAAACCCAAAGACGCTTCTTCTATATAGTTGGTCGAAAACCCGTATCGCTTTGTTGATGTCTGGTGAAAGTCAATCCCCGCCATGACACTTACGTTGTGCAGCCGATCAAATCGCTTTCGGTATGTCAGAAATGTTGAAGATTTCCATGTAATAAGATTTGTATATCCCAGTGTGCCTTGCGTACCCCGGTTGTTGGGGTTTCGTGGCGTACCCCTATTTGTCATCGAATTAAAAAAGCCCCTATCTTCGACCTCATACGACGTATAACCAGCATTTGTACGCAGTGTCAGTGCGTTATTTATACGATAGTCCACATAGCCGTTTCCGGTTAGGTTCTTTTTAGATTGTCGGCTATATTCGTTCTGTAGGTTCAAGACCGGATTGATCAAAAAACTAGTTGCATCGCTCTCTGGGTCTATTTCACCGGTCAGCAGTACTTCGTCAATACCAAACTCGTTTTCTCTTCCCGATACAGGACGGTATCCCCAGACGGAATACATGAGATAGCTGTATCCATGGGTCTCTTCTCCAGATATGACTCTTCCGAAAGAAGGATTACTGGAATAATTGACAACAGCACCCGTTTTCAATTTTTTATTGATCGTCTGATCCAAGGATAGTCGTGCCGTCACACGACTGGTACCGCTATTGATAATGACACCTTGCTGATTAAAGATCGAACTAGAGAGTGAGTAACGCGTTTGTGGTGTTCCGCCCCGCAAGGACAATTGATGTATGTTTGTTTTGCCACTGCGGAAAGCCTGATCCTGCCAATTGATGCCTTGCATATTACGGTAGTCTTCCAATGTCCGTCCATCGGCTTTGTAAAACGGGCTTGTCTCGGGAAGATCTTTCGGCGTGTAAAGACTATATGTCTGCTCATTGTGGTTGGTGAGTTCCCTCTGATATTTCACAAACTCGTAGGGACTCATGAGTGACATCTGACGAATCGTCTGTTGAAACCCCAATGAACCGCTATAGGCAATCTCGGGTTGTGCCACTTTGCCTTTCTTTGTTTCGATCACCACCACACCATTTGCACCTCGCGCACCATATATTGCCGTAGCTGACGCATCCTTAAGCACATTTATGGATTCGATGTCGTCCATATTCAGACTGCCCGCATCAAAGTCTTCTATAGGAAAATCATCCACGACATACAGCGGAGCGGTACTTTGCGTCAATGAACCGGCTCCTCGTATGACAATGTTAATTCCTTCGGACCCCGGCTGTCCGTCTGCAGAAGACACTTGAACTCCAGCTACTCTTCCTGCCAATGCTTGATCAAAGGACATAACCGGAGCTTTTTCAAGCTCTGACATATTCACCGAGCCCACCGAGCCCGTTAGATCTCTGCGCTTTACCTCGCCGTAGCCGATGACTACCACGTCTTCTATATTTTGGCGCATCAGTTTCATAGCTACATTTAGTATCCTCGTATTCGTATTTACAATGTATTCTTGGCTCAGGTGCCCTAGTATCCTAAATTCTAAAATATCGCCTGCTTGCGGTACGTTAATATTATAGTAACCTTCTGAGTTGGATACCGTAGTTACATTTTTACCTTTTACCCGAACATTGACCGCTTCTAGTGGGCTACCAAGTGAATCCGTTACTCTTCCTGTTACCGAAATAGCTTCTTGAATGACCTTAGCCTCAATTACGGTTTTCTTTCTCCTAATTAAGACGGTTTTCTTATCTATTTCAAAATCGATAGGCTGAGATCTCAGAATACTCTCTAAAGCTTGTCTCAGCGGTTGATCCACAAGCTCAATGTCAATAGTAGTCGTTCCCTTTAAATCAGCAGAAACATACAAGAAATCGTAGTTTGTCTGTTTGTGAATTTCTCGAAAGACTGCTTTCAAGTCCACATTTTTCACCTTCAGATTAACCTTTTGTCCGTTAACTATACTAGCACTTAAATTACAAGTTGTGAACAGCACGATAGAGATAATAATTTTTATCATAAATAGGAAATACTTCATCCGTGCATAGTACTTCATGACACACGGATTTAACATCTTTTTTTGGTACATTTGATTAGTTAGGTTATAAAAAGATTATTAAATAGATGACTTTCATTTAACCGACATTGCTATGGTATTCAGAGCAGGGATTCCAGAAGTGGTACGAACACTTCTGGTTTTCTCATTTAAAAGCATTGCCGTACAGATAATTTAGATTATATCATAACGGTTATCCTCCTTCCTTCTTTTTTAAATGACAGCACCTTAAGCTTCTCCAAGTAATGCAACAACTCTTCAATATCACGCTTCTTGGAAAATGCCCCCCCGATACGCTTGCCAACTATTTCCTTTCTATCGACGTAAATATCGACGTCATACCAACGCGCTATATCTCTAAATACAGTTTCTATTTCCTGATCATCAAACACAAAGTATCCACTTTTCCACCCCAAGACTGCATCAATATCCGCCTCGCGTTTAGTAAGCTTTGTATCAGGGGTACTGATAGATTGTTGTCCTGGTGATAATTTAAATCGTTCACTTCCTTTTGACACATGCACCTCACCCTCTACTAGAGTAGTAACGATACGCCTGTCTTCTTTATATGCAGATAAATTGAAACTAGTGCCAGTAACGAGAGTTTCGGTATCTCCCGCTCTAACGACAAAAGGTTGCTTTACATTCTTGGAAACCTCAAAATAAGCTTCTCCTTCCAAGTGCACCATACGTGTATTGGTTGTAAACAGGATTGGGTATTTTAATTTGGATGCAGCATTTAACCAGACCTTGGTGCCATCTGGCAGTGTTATTTTATAATTTCCTCCTATTGGTACAGCAACTTCATTGGTATCCACCTTTGCCAACGAGCTGTTACTGTTACGTTTATAAACAAGCTGCCCATCGTTAAGTTTATTGACCTGTACTACACTGTTG
The DNA here is from genome assembly GCF_000416985.1 of Sphingobacterium paucimobilis HER1398. Classification (GTDB taxonomy): domain Bacteria; phylum Bacteroidota; class Bacteroidia; order Sphingobacteriales; family Sphingobacteriaceae; genus Sphingobacterium; species Sphingobacterium paucimobilis. The sequence continues at coordinate 215,774 of NZ_ATDL01000014.1, read as the reverse complement.
TCTAGCAATAAGCCACTATCTGATGCATCAAGATCAATAACCGATCCATCTCCCATCGTCAATGTGGCTGAATACAAGCCAGGTTGGACCACTTTGCTTATTCCTACCGCTACTTCTAGTTGACCATATTTAGGCTCATATGAACGAATCGACCAAATTGCAAAAAAAACTAACAGGACTGCAGCAGCAAAGCCTCCCCCCCACCTGAGTAATACCAAGCGATTTTTTTTAACAGGGACGCTTATCTGCCTCTCCAATTGCTTCTTGATTCTAGCTTTGGCGAGCAAAGCTTGTTCTTCGCTCGACCATATGAAGGACTGGGAACCAATTTGCTTATCAATCCAACCCTCTACCATACGCTTTTCTTGAGGGCTACATTGTTCCTTCACGTATCTTTCCAATAACGATTTTGCTTCTTCTATTGTCACTTTAGTTTTTAGGTTTTCTTATATAGAGCCTAAAAAGAAGAAGAGGTATTAGATAAAAGTGAAAAAAAAATAGAATTACTTTTCTAGGAAATAAAAATCAATAAGATATAACGGATATTGGAACGGATCCGCTTTAGGGAATTATTAATCTGCTTCTTGACCGTATGTTCTGAAATATTTAAAGACTTGGCGATTTCCTTATTAGAAAGACCATTCTCTCTACTTAGCACAAATATTTCTCTCATCTTTTCGGGCAGGCGGTCAATATGTTTATCAATCAATGTTGCCAATTCCCTAGCTTCGTACTCTTTCTCTATAGAAGGATAATGAGCGTCTATATAATCCACAAACGAATGTAGTCCATCATTCATTCGCTTACTGTTTAAAATACTTCTCAGCGCCTGATTTTTTGTTATTGTAATGAGGTACGCACTGAGATTCTTAACATCAAGCAGACTTTCCTTAATCCTCCATAGCTTCGCAAAAACCTCCTGAATCACATCTTCAGCTTCATCCTGATCTTTTACTATATGGACAGCATAAATAAATAAGCGTTCCCAATGCCTGTCGTACAGCATTAGGAACGCTTTTTCATCTCCTTCAGAAAGGCGAATCAGTAAAACTTGATCTTCATGATCTTTCATAAAGAGGCTTTAGAAACCGGTTTAAAAAACAACTTTAGTATATTACAATACTAGATTTATTATAACAAATATACCATCTCTAGTGCATGACTGAAACAATACTATTTTAAAAAATATTCAAAAAATGTATATATCGCTTCCGTCGCATCTTCAGTCAGGGAATGTGTAGGTCTATTCGTCATAGCCACTCTTTCCTTTTGCCCCAAGAGTTTATTCACTTCGACACTATGATTCAACGCTCTCCATTGTGTGACCGGATCTTCCGCCCCTCCCGAAACCAAAAAGGGTCTTGGAGCCATCAAAGCATGTAGTTCATGTAGGTTTCTATCATCCTTTCTCAACTGATTATACACACCATACGCTGGATTCTGATCGGTAATCAAACCTCTCTTACGCCAAGGTTTACGATGAAAACCAAGATACCACGGCTCCCAATAATTAATAGATTCTCTCCCCTCCTGCATCACGATTCCTGGATCAGACCAGGCAGCAGCAGCAAAATTATCGGTAAGACAGGATCCAAACATAGCCCATTTACCACCAAAAGAATGCCCCACAATACCGATTCGTTTTTTGTCTACGTTCTTACAGTTAGCGAGAACATAATAGGCATTATTTGCTGCATAAGCAAGCATCGATAGCGGTTGAACAGACACCGAATCAATAGAAGGATAGTAAAGTGAAAATTCATTGCGTTCCGAAGCCTCCTTCGTACCAATAGCCAAAGTGACAAACCCTCTATTTGCCAGTTGTTTTGCAAAATCTCGCCACGGTCGCCATGGCCTACTTTTGCTTCCTATCCCTATAGAGCTTTCTGCATCGTAAAATACACTGATTACCGCAGGCATCTTACCTACTTTATTTTTAGGAACTAGTAAATATCCTTTCGTCCATTCATTTGGAGTCCATTTAAAGCGCACACTATATTGCGTATACGTGTCTTCATACACCGTATCGATATACTCAAATTTTTGTTCAGTATAAAGATCGGGCCAGGCTCCCAAATAACCTTCCCAGTCCCGCTTTATTTCCGCTTTACGTTCTTTCCACTCTTTTGCAGATTTCACTTGTTTACCATTGCTGAATAATAGTGGAGAACGAAAACTTCCAAAATCATTACGCAACGAATCCGGAGGATAGAAATAAGGGCTTATCTTCTCGTGCAAACGATTTTTTTGTCCTAATAAAATTTGGCAAAATAAAAATGAAAGGATAAAAAAACTAATTTTCTTCATATTCAATACTCTTCGCCTTCGCCAAAGCTTGGGTCGTTAAATAATACTTAGCTAACATAAAAGATTTTTCCCATTCGGGTAAAGCCTTAGCTTTTCGATAAGCTACAAATTGCTCCAAAACCTTAGCAAAATGATCCTCATGACTTAGATATAGTTTTTGAGGTATAATAACTTTATAAGCCCCCTTGCTCTTAATAATATCTAATCCTGGTAAGTCTTTTATCCCTTGAAGCGCTTGTCTCAAATCCGCCTCAAATTTTCCGTTATCTTCTTTTGGTATTATAAATACAGATATTACTTCTGCTTCGTCTGGCTTTATCTCTAAACGGAGTCTTTTGGCATTAAAAACCGCAGAAAACTGATCACCTCTTTTGTCTAGAGATTCCACATTCCATTGAACAGCAATAGAGATTGGAACACCTTTAAAATTAAAAGCCATTTTTCCATTACTGTATACATCAAGATCTCCTTCGTTTGTTTGAGACTGCTTTAACATACCAGGGTACTGTTTCATACCAGTGGATTTTTCAAAGTCATTTTTAGTCACCTTTGTACACCATCTAAATGCACTGTCCAATATTAAATCTTTATTTATATCTATTGTTTGTTCCGAAGAAAGCATCCAATAGACTAAATCAATATAGTGAGTAGTCACATCAACCAATCCCTCTCCCTGCTGTAATGTATTGTAAAACATAGCTGGACGTATCAATGGTTTCCCAGAAACCTCCTTTATAAAATGATGGGTACTATTAAATTTAACAGCATGTTCGCCTCCATCTTTATCAATTCCCCCCGAAAACCCGATATCATTCAATAATGTCTTAGCAATAATATTCTTCACATCATAGCGCTCAGTCATAATGTCAAATATTAATGGAGACTGAGGCGAAGAAGTATTGAAAAATTCAGCAAGCCTACTATAACCGTCAATATTTATCACCAATGGTTTATCTGCAAAAACATCTTTACCATTCTTTACTGAGTGAGATATAAACTCTATCTTCTCTTTATTGTCACCTGCCAATACCACAACATTTCCAACATTGCTCTTAAAAGCCTTGTCTAGAAAGTCATTCCCATAATAGGGAATGACTTTCCAATCTGTAGGACTTTCCGATCTTGAGTTATACTGCTGTATAAGGTTTTGATAAGCTTCTGCACTGGTGATCGTATCTGCAAAAAGATGTACCTCTGAATTTATTTCCGAGTTTTTATACTTCTGCACAAGCGCGGCATGGAAGTGTTCTGGTTGTACTACTACCAAATTAATACGATCGTCATCCCCATTGGAAGACTGATTCTGAACACAGCCTGTTCCCAATAGGCACAAAGCACTCCATAAATAAATTTTCCTATCTAATCTCATTTTTACCATTTACGAATTTTATGGCCTTTGACCGCATAAAAAATCAAATACAGATAACACGGAACCAATACCCAATAGGCCGTTCTCAAATCAAATACATCAGCATAGTGACCATATATCATTGGCATGATTGCATTACCACACAACCCCATAATCAACAAAGCGCCTCCTTGCTTCGTAAACCTTCCAAGATCACTCAACGCTAATGGCCATATACCTGCCCAAACCAGCGAATTCGCGAAGCCTAACAAAACGATAAACCATATTGAAACATCCGCTTTATGTCCTAACAATGTAATATCTCCATTAAGATAGATTATCCCAAGAGACAGAATCAATCCTAGAATCGTACACACTCTCAGAGCAGTAACTTGACTCATTACTTTGGGGATCAAAACGATTCCGCAAAGATACCCCACTATAGTCAGGAACAAGGTGTAAGAAGGAAAAACCTTAGCCTCTAAGAGATCAATATCCATTGATCCCGCATAGCCTATAATAGTATCTATTGAAATAATCTGCGTACCTACATGTAGGAAAATAGCAATCGCTCCTAAGATCAGATGTGGAAACTGAAAGATACTGTTTTTTGACGAATTGGCTGCCGCCACATCCGCATCCTCATGTTCAGTATCAATCTCCGGTAGTGGGGAAAAACGAACCAGTAACCCCAACCCTACCAGAATGAAGCCCAGAACCGTATAAGGCGCTATCACGCGTCGGATAAAAACGTCAAGTTCTTGCGAGCGCTGTGCTACATCCATCATTTCAAGGTTCTTGAACAAATCAGAATCAGTAGCACGCAAAACCACTGTAGCAAAGATTAAAGGAGCCAAGATCCCGGCAGCCTTATTACATATCCCCATGATAGAGATGCGCTGTGCAGCGCGCTCTTTAGGCCCCAATATAGTTACATAAGGATTGGCAGCAGTCTGCAAAATCGCTAACCCAGCACCCAACGAAAATAAGCCTACTAAAAACACTTCATAAGTACGTGTCAAGGCAGCAGGAATAAACATAAATGCGCCAAATGCCATAATAAAAAAGCCAATCATAATACCATTCTTAAACCCTTTATTTTTAAGAAGATAAGAAGAAGGCATGGATATGACCAAATAGGAAATATAAAATGCAAATGTGACGAGATAGGACTGAAAATTGGTCAGTTCGCAAGCTATTTTAAAGTAAGGTATCAGTATGGCATTAACCCAACTGACAAAACCAAACATAAAAAACAGGACACCTATAATTCCTATAGATACGATAGTCTCTCTTTTCGTCAGACTAGCTGCAGTTTTAACATTACTAACTCCCATATCGCTTTAGACTTTAGGCTCCCACCCTTTAGCATATTCTCTTGACCACAGATTTTTCATAGCATTGTTGTCATTCAAAATGTGTCCATTCTTAGGATCTATTTCCAACTGCTTACCAGCTCTAAGCGCAATATTTCCCAATTGTACCAACAATGTACTTTTATGTCCACTAACAATATCCGAATTAAGGTTACCTGACTTCTTCATTGCAGAAAACATATTCTGCATATGTAATGCATCCAATTGCTGTGAGGGACTACTAAGACTAGCCGTATTAATAGGTCCACTGTCTTTTACCTCTTTAACCAATTTACCTTTAATGTCGAACAATTTATAAGAATTTGCTCCATCGATTTGCAGAGAGCCATTAGATCCATAAAACATCACACCGACATTAGAACCTTCGGTTGTCATAGCACTACAGCTTCGTCCTTCCCAAGTAATCATTTTATCCGGACCGAACTCAAGACTTATAACCTGCGTATCTGGTGTTTCCCAATCATCTTTATACGCATATCGACCACCGTTAGAGCTTACTCGAGTAGGATAGTCCACCTGCAAGCCCCAGCGTGCTAAGTCAACCATATGTGTACCATTATTCAAAGCTTCTCCGGTTCCCCAATTCCAAAACCAATGCCAGTTATAATGCAATAAATTGTCCTGATACGCTGCACGAGGAGCAGGCCCTTGCCATAGATCAAAATCTAACCAAGAAGGAACAGCCGTTTTTTTCCCAATCCCAATCGAAGGACGATTATTCGTATACCAAGTCTTAGCATAAAACACTTTACCTATAGTACCATTGTGCACCTCTTCAATACCTTTAACCACATTAGGCCACGATCTTCGTTGATTCCCCATCTGGATAACATTTCCATACTTGTTTGCTGCAGCAACCAATAATTCTCCCTCTCTAGGATTATGGCCACATGGCTTTTCTAGATAAACACTTTTACCAGCTTGGGACGCTAGAATAGCTGCTGGAGCGTGCCAGTGATCCGGCGCCGCGACAACAAAAATATCTACGTCCTTACTTTCTAACGACTTTCTAAAGTCTTTAAATCCTGTTACTCCTGTGTTTTGGAACTTAGTCAGTCCTGTCTTACACTTATCAATAGCTCGACTATCGACATCACATATATGAATTACCTCACTCTGTGCCTGACTAGCAAAATTTTGAGCTAACGCCGCACCTCGAGAGTTAACCCCCATTACAGAGACTCGCATTTTCTCGTTAGCACCGACAATCCTATTATAACTTTTAGCACTAAAACCAGGCAAGACTCCGCCCAATCCTACAGCAGTAGATGCGATCAATGTTTTCTTGATAAAATCTCTTCTCGAATTATTATCCATAATAGTAAGTTTTTATTTTAAGGTTATATCTGTTAAATTGACTGTTCGTCCCTGCATTTTTTTACTCAGATCAGCAGCTTCGATAAAAGCGCATATTTCCAAAGTTTGGGCCCCATCAACTGGAACTTTTCCTGAGTCAAAAAATGCAACTATTTCTTCTAATAATGGGGCATACCCCACAAAATCACCTAACTTTATTGCGCCTTTTTCGCAATAGACAGTCCCACCGAAGGCTGCGGCTCCTGTACGCGTTCCTCTTACGGTTCCTATACGTCCGTCTTCCCAAACACCTACTATGATATCAGTCCCATCAGTATGGGTACGATTCAGCGATTTACACCCCACCCCCATTGCAGTGATCAACATTTCTACAGCATGTATCCCATACCAAAAGAAATCCGGGTGACTAGGTTCTAGGGCTGCGGGCGAATAAACATCTGCTCCTAACACTTTCCCATATTTGCCTTCTATAATATCCTTCATACCGGTAATATAACGCAACGAAGAAGAAGAGAAAAAAGGAACATTATGTTCTTTGGACAGACGCATTATCTCCTGTGCATCCTTATAAGATGCTGCTATTGGCTTATCGATAAAAACAGGCTTTTTTGCTTTGAAAACTTCGCGAGCTTGATCTAGGTGCAACCGACCATCATTGGTTTCCAGCAACACATAATCAACTTGCTTCAACAAAGACGAGATAGAATCTACAATCTTTACGTCTAACTTTTCAATATCTGCAATATATTTAGGAATACGATCCGTAGCTGAAGGAATCGTCTTTGTACCATAGGGATAAGCAGCCACTACTTTATAATCACGAAATTTTTCAGGACTATCATGCAAGGATTTCGTAAAAGCTATAGCATGGGAGGTGTCTAAACCAATGATACCAATACGTTTCCCTCTGTCTTGAAAGAAAGGAATTGCGGACGCTGTATTTATCATCGTCGCGCCCAAAGCCAAGGAGCTCATACTAACGAAGTCTCTTCTACTTAGATTTTTCATAATGCGGTTTATTATGTTATATTATAAAGATAGTAAATAGTGTACGTACCCGAAAATTTATTCGCAAATAAATTTCCATCTATTTAATTCTTGTAGTATTTATAATTCTCTTTTGTTAGAATATCGATAGGCATCAGTTGCACCTTTTCAATCTTCTCACTTTCAACAAAGTACTCATACAGTGTCAACAGTCCTTTATATCCCTGTTCTATTGGTTTTTGACAGATCAAGAAATCGATGATACCTTTCTCTAGATACGCTATATTCTGAGTAAGATAATCATATCCAATCAGTTTTATATTTGTAATATTATTGGCTTCAAAATACTTGGCTACCGTAGAAACCCGAGAATTGGTGACAAACAGCAGATCCACTACATTTTCCTGCAAATACCTCCCCAACTCTGCCATTACGGAATCATAATCAGTCCTATGAACTGTCAACATATTGACGACAGAAGTTGATTTATTCTCTTCAAAATAGCTTTTGAAACCTGTCGCCTTCTTTAGCAAATGATGTTCCGCCCCCAACTCCCTAGACACATTAAAAATAAGAATGTTCCCTCCATCTGGAATAAGATACTTCGATAGGTTACCAGCCAATTTACCAGACTGAAACAAATCGGGGCCCACATAGCTCAACGGGTTGACATTCGATATATCTGAATTAATGAAAACACATTTTATCTTCTTGGCCTCACATCTATAAAAAAACTCCAGGGCTTCACTAATAAAAGAAGGTGCTAAAATAACACCATGAAAACTTTCCTTAAGAATACTATTCGCTTGCTGATTGAATGTCTCTCTGTCGTTGAGTTCATAATGAAAAAAAACAACCTCTACTCCGTACATCCGAATTTCTGACCAAGCGGCATTTATACCTTCAAGCGGAGCTCTCCAATATTCCGTTTCTTGAGATTCACGTGGAATTAAAACAGCAAAGCGAAAGACCTTTCGGGAGGCTAAACTTCTAGCCAAAAGATTAGGCTTATAGTCCATCTCCTTAATGATAGCCTCAATTTTTTCCTTTGTTTTTGCAGAAACCCCAGTTCTATTGTGAATCACACGATCCACTGTTGCAATTGAAACATTAGCTCTTCTCGCAATTTCTTTTACGCCCGACAGTTCATTATTCTTTTGCATATGGATACCAATTAGCCTTCAAGTAAAGAATTTTTTTTTAACTTTCCAAAAGTCTACTGCTTTCTGTATCTAAATATAGTTTTGCTCTTACATGTTGTCTAAGAATAGTCGACGGGTAAGTTTCAGAAACGTCCTCATAAAGAGTATGATAAACTGCTTGTTCCTTAGTCTTTCCTGGCACTACACAAAAAATGTACTCTGCAGACAACAATACAGGTATGGTCAATGTCAAAGCGTGTGTTGGAACATCCTCTAGACTAGGGAAACAGCCATCATTAACCTGTTGCTGGCGACAGATTGGATCCAATTCGACGACCTTGACCGTTTCTACATCATCAAATCTCGCAAGAGGAGGATCGTTAAAAGCTATGTGAGTATTCTCTCCTATCCCCATACATACAATATCTAGGACATTGTTGCTCAATATTGAAGTATACCGTTGACATTCATCAACAATATCTTTGCTTTCCCCCTGGATGTACGAAACTGACCTCAGCGGAATCTTATCAAAAAGATTCGTCTTTAAATAATTACGAAAGCTCTGAGGCTCTTCGGGGCTAATCCCTACATATTCATCCATATGCATGGCATTAACCCTCTCCCAAGGAATATTCATATTCAATAAGCTTGCATACAGATCTCTTTGTGAAGGTGCTGCCGCGAATATAATATTCACAGTATCCCTCTTCTTTAACAACTCGTGGATAGCATCGTGCACATCTTGCGCTACAGCATCCCCCATTAGTTCTCGCGTTGCATAAATACCCACGCTCAAGTTCTCTACTTTTCTTTTCATAATAATTAATCTATTCGATATACTATCCGTCCGTTAACTACTGTCATCAAAACACGGACATCATCGTCAAAAACAACAAGGTCAGCGTCCTTCTCTAGCGCAATACTGCCTTTCCGATCAGCTACCTTCATCACTCGAGCCGGATTAAAAGTAATCATCCGTATTATTTCTTCTAGCGGAATGTCTCCGAGCTTAAGCATTGTTCGGATCAATCTATCAGCAGTAGCAACGGACCCGGCAAAAGCTGAACGATCCTTCAGTTTTGCCACTCCGTCTTCAACCAACACCTCCAAACCATCTTCCAAGCTTCCCAAGACAGATTCATTCACATTTGTGCCAGCTGCTCGCATAGCATCAGTGATCAAAACCATCTTGTCAGGTCCTTTTACTTTATATATCAACCGCAATAAGGGATCTGGCAAATGAATACCATCTGCGATCAATTCCAGATCGAAATCATCGATGAGATACCCCGCCTCAACAACTCCTGCGTAGCGAAAAGCATTACGTCTACTTACACTGGACATAGCCGAATAAAAATGAGTCATAAGATTGAACCCTATGTTATGTGCAGCTACAACATCCTCATAAATTGCATCAGTATGAGCAATAGCAGCAATAATTCCTTTTTGAGATAAGTACTTTCCAAACTCCAAAGCCCCTTCTAGCTCGGGAGCCGCACTCCATCTTACAATACTTGAATAATTCTCAATCAAGTAGCGGTATTCATCAGGATCCGGATTACGAATATAACGAGGATCCTGTGCACCTCGTTGTGATAATGCGAAGTAAGGGCCTTCGAGATGCATTCCTAAAAACTGCGCTCCATTAATAATTTGCTCTTTAACTTTTGTATAACTATTCAAAGTTTCTTCAAGCTGTTCCTTTGTAGTTGTCAATGTCGTGGGGACAAGAGCAGTCGTACCATATTGGGCGTGGACAACAGCTATTTCGCGAAATGCTTCTTCCGTTCCATCCATAAAATCATATCCTCCCCCACCATGTATATGAATATCAATAAAACCAGGTGAAAGATAGTTGCCCTTTAGATCTAGGAAATCTGTATCTTGAAATTCGTCAAGCCCTACAATCTTTCCCTCAATAATCCTTTTTATTCTTTTTCCTTCTACAAGTACGGCTCCCCAGACGATACTGTCCTGAAGAATTATCCGAGCATTATAATATAACGTTTTCTTCATTATTTGGTTAATAGTACAATTGTGTACGTACACGAAAATACAACTTTTTTAGACTTCATCCAAAGTAAATTCATATTTCAAAAAATAAACATCTATATAAATAACTTTTCAATCCATTCAATCCCCCTAAAGAGATCTTTTGTTCGCACTGTAAAGCGAACAAAAGATCTCTTTGAATAAACACGAGGAAAATGTTATAGTAATTCTAGAAACTATAATAATCATTTTGGTTTAAAGCCTTATTACGATCCCATGCATCTCTAGGTATCGGAAACACGATAGGCTTGGTACTTAACCAAGGTTTCTGATCGACGTTCAATTCATCATAGTTAGGTCTTTCCGCAGCGATAAACTCCAGGAAACGTCCACTTCTATTTAAATCAGAAAAACCACCAGTGGGCTCCCATATGAATTCCATTCGCCGTTCTTGAAAAATGGCATCCAAGACCTTATCCTTAGCAAGACCATTCGACAAATCATCCAACCCAGCTCTTGTCCGAATTTTATTAACCTCTTCTATAGCGTCATCTCCCCGACCTTCTTCATTCAATGCCTCCGCATAGTTTAAGAGCACCTCAGCAAAACGGATGACTGGAGCATTAACGCCAGAAAATGTTGGAGTTGGCTTTTGCCAATATTTTGTCATGATAAATCCCGAATGCGACCACCCTGCAGGCACATCCGTCGGCATCACAAAAGCAGGCATATTTTGATGTTTTTCACCTGGTCCTATAATCGTTGCCCAATAACGCTTATCTTTAATCTGAGCATTGCTGTCTTTTTCATGCGCATTCACCCAGTGTTTATCAGGAACAAAGTTACTCCAAGCATCTCCTCCTGTGAATTCTTTAGAAGCACCACGTGGAGCGGTACGCTTCACTAGATTATTCCCCTCGGCATCCACCCCTTCCTTAAATTGAGTAGAAAACAATATTTCATCATTATTTTCATTACTTTCCATAAAAACTGAACGATAATCATCGAGCAGCTTATAGCGTTTCTCATCGAACAATTCTTCCGTAACCAAGATAACCTCTGGATATTTCTTTTGCCACAAAAAGGCTTTCCCTAATAATGCTCTACATGCTCCAGACGTTACTCTCCCTTCGTCCTTACTATCCCACTTAATTGGCAAGCTCTCTTTTGCTTCTTGTAGATCTTTCTCTAGAAACGCCCAGATATCCTCTGCTTTAGCACGAGGTATTTGGAGGTTTGAGCTGGCATCTAAAGGTGCATCTATCAATGGAACTCCACCGAAATAAGTAACCAGACGATAGTAAAATAATGCACGAATAAATTTTGCTTGTGCAATTATTTTACTCTTAGATTTTTCGTCCACGTCATTCATGACAGAGACTTTTGAAATAACCATGTTAGCTCTACCAATTCCAATATACGCTGCTGTATATACATCACGTAGTATAGTATTGGTGGCCGGAAAAACCAAAGAGTGCAGCTCGATCCGATTTGCGCTTCGATCCATCTCATACATATCTCCCGAAATCGCCCACTCAATGTCAGCAGCATCCCTTACATTCGAAAACGCTTCTTCTTTTTGCAGAGAACCATATACGCCGACCAATGCAGCCTCGGCATCTGAAATATTAGCAAAGAACTTATCTTCTACCAAAGTATCCGTAGGCGATAACGAAAGAAAGCTATCGCTACATGCTGTAGCCGTGCTCAACAAAGCAAACAGCACTATATTTTTTACTTGTCTCATCTTATTTTATCAACTAATTAAAACCCTACCTTTACCCCAAACATATACGTACGCGGCACAGGATATACCCCATCATCTACACCAGAAGCAAGAGGATTAGTAGACCCAATCTCTGGATCAAAACCACTGTACTTTGTAATAGTGAAAGCATTTTGAATTGAACTATATATACGTACACGCTTGATCATTTTGCTATTTTCGAAAAGTACCGTAGGCAACGTGTATCCAAGTGTTACATTGCGTAATCGCAGATAAGCTCCATTTTCGATGTAAAAAGAAGAAAGGTTCGCGTAATTGCCATTCAAATCTGTGTATTTCAAAATAGGAACAGTACTCCCTCCTTTTTCCGGAGTCCAACGTTCCAATACATCTGCAGATGCGTTAATGACCCCACTACCTCCAAAGTACTTAATAGGATAGGTAGAAAATTTATTAACATGAAAAATATCATTTCCAGCAACCCCTTGTAAAAGCAAATTCAGATCAAATCCTTTATATGAAAAATCCATATTCATACCATAGGTTAGTTTGGGCCAAGGATTACCCAATATAACACGATCGTCATCCGTCAGCGCCCGATCTCCATTAACATCTCGATACTTAAAGTCTCCTGCCGAAGCATTCGGTTGGAAAGTCTTATCAACCTCAGAATCATTCTGATAAATACCCTCTACAATATACCCCCTAAAAGAACCTATAGGCTGACCTACCTGTGTATAAGAGCTATTCATACTTGTGAAGCCCACTAAGGGTCCTGATATAGGATTACCTGCTCCCATAGACAAGACCTCATTCTTCAAAGTCGAAAGATTGACACTTACATCATATTTAAAGGCGCTCCCTCCAGTATAACCGACCAACAATTCAAATCCTGAATTACGTATCTTACCACCATTTACAGAAGGTGCGGTCTCAAATCCCGCTTCCAAGGAAACCGGCAGACTCACTAACATATCTCTAGTGTCTTTGATATAATATTCAGCGGTTAAATACCCCCGATTATTCAAAAAAGTAGCATCTACCCCAAAATTCAACTGCTCACTCGTTTCCCATTTTAGATCCATATTGCCAGGACGTATCATGCTGGCACCAGTGATCAGGCCTTGATTGGCCCCTAAGATATAATTATCCAATACCCGGCCTAATCCAAACGTACTGGAGTAGCCAAACGCACCTATTGCATCATTTCCCAGCTGTCCCCAGCTCGCTCTCAATTTCAGGCTGTTCACTAGCCCTGTCTGATTGAAAAATTCTTCGTCCGAAATATTCCATCCAGCAGATACAGACGGAAAATTTCCCCATTTGTAAGAGGGACCAAAATTTGACGATCCATCACGACGAATACTAGCAGAGAACAAGTACTTGTTTGCGTACGAATAATTGACCCGACCTAAATAAGAAGCTAGCGTATACACTGATCCTGTACCTGTACCCCTACGATTTGCATCCGAACTGGTATTGACGACACGAATCGTTTCATTTTGAAAATCTCTCGCTGTAATAGAGATCCAATCACTCGCATTACGCTGCGCAGTTTGGCCGATTACAGCGGACAGGCTATGTTTTTCAAACTGCTTATTATAATTTAATGTATTTTCAATCAACCAATTCAGCCCCTGAGTCTGTGTTTCGCTCAATATAGCAAGAGGATTGCTGTAGAACCCGCGTTGTACTTTAGGTTCCCAACTAGTTGTACGATTAGCAGCATAATCCAACCCGATACTCGATTTAAATGTCAGCCCCGGAAAAATGACTAACTCACCAAACGCATTTCCATATAATCGCATGTTACGAAGCCGCTTATCAACAGACTTTGCGCGTAGGTAGGGATTATCTCCTTGAGTCGAGTAATAGGCAGAAGAACCGTCCACTACATCTTCCAAGCCTAATGTAGGATAAAACTGTTGCGCCAGATTAAATACTCCTAGTCTGAAATCTTCATTCTGCAATCCCTTCCCATTCGTGTAAGCAAAAGCCAAACTACCGCCGAATTTCAGTCGTTCATTGGCTTGAATATCCACATTGGCGCGCCCCGTATAGCGTTTATTCCATGTTTCGATAAGTGTTCCAGACTGATCTCGATAACCTATCGACAAAGCATTTTTCACCTTTTGATTTCCCCCCATCACAGACAGATCAACGTTATACATAGGTGCTGTCCTAAATACCTCATCAATCCAGTTCGTACCTTTCCCTAATGCGGAGGGATTCGCCCACTCTGGATTCGAGGTCATCTTCGAGTTTGCGAACAGTTCATTTGCCAAGGTAGCAAATTGCTCCGCATTCAAAAACTTCGGTTTCTTCCAAAGCTCTTGGAATCCTGTATATGTACTTAGATCTGCCGAACTAATTCCATCCTTCCCTCGTTTGGTTGTAATCAAAATAACCCCATTTGCAGCCCGAGCTCCATAAATGGAAGCCGCAGCAGCATCTTTCAGCACTTCTATAGATTCAATATCATTGGGATTGACAATCGACATCCCATCAACCTGATCCGAATTGCCACTGACGGACATATTACTACCTCCCACAGGAAATCCATCGATAACATACAACGGCTGATTCCCGCCCGTAGTCCCTACACCACGGATTCTAACCGAACTAGCGCCACCAGGTGCGCCACTCGTATTCGTTATAGTTACCCCTGGAACTTTTCCCTGTATTGCCCCAGTAAAAGAATTACTAGCTACCTTCTCTAGATCTGCAGATTTAACAGACGATATTGAACCAGTCAGTTCTTTTCTTTTTTGAGTACCGTAACCAACAACAACAACCTCTTCAAGATTACCTTCATCGAGTTCAAGAACAACGGCTAGATCCTTCAAACTCGAAACCACAATTTCTTTTGGTACGTACCCGACACTTGAAAAAATCAGAGTTTTCCCTAGAAGTTGTCCCGAAAGTTCGAAATCACCATCGCCATTAGTACCTACAGACTGTATCGTATTCTTAACTTTAACACTAACTCCCCGAAGAGGATTGCCGTTACTATCAACAACTTTTCCAATAAGCTTCTGTTGAGAAATCACCAAATCGACTTTAACTCTATCCTTTCCACTACTATAGAAGGAAGAATGACTTAAAAACGGTGAGCCCAAAAAGACACAAAGCATGTAAACTTTTGATCTCATAATTTTAAATTTATAATTCTACTTTATTAAACTGATTACTATACTCGATTAAATAAAAGCTTTTGCTTCTATCTCACACAATTCTTAAGCTCTAAGGGATATCATAGGTTTATAAAGCTCTAAAAGGATATCGTGTACGTAAACGAATATAGCAGTTTTATCTAAAAAAAAGAACAAAACGTTATATTTTTTATTACCAGATGGTTCGCATACTACTATCCCACCATTTTTCCCACACTTTTCCTACCTAATTTTTAATCCTTCTAAATACATGTTATGCACGCATAATATCCATATATTAATTATATTTGTTTTGAACCTGATTATAAAACTATGATTGGTCAATTAATATTTACATTCCTACTCATTACTGCAGGATTTTTCTTTTACAAGAATGCAGCAAAGATTTACAGAAACATCAAATTAGGCAAAACGGTCAATCGATTTGATAATCCCAGTATGCGATTAAGGACAATGCTACTTGTAGCCTTTGGCCAAAAAAAGATGTTTAAGCGTCCGATACCAGCATTGCTCCATCTATGTGTATATGTTGGTTTCTGTATCATCAACATTGAAATGCTGGAAATCGTAATCGATGGGATATTTGGCACCCATCGTGTGCTGTCCTTTATGGGCGGATTTTATAATTTTTTAATCTATAGCTTCGAAATACTTGCACTACTCGTTTTGTTATCCTGTGTTATTTTCTTCATTAGACGAAATATCTTAAAACTGAGACGCCTAAATCAACACGAATTAAATAACTGGCCAAAAACAGATGCAAATATTATTTTGATAACGGAGATTTTGTTAATGGCTGCATTTCTTATCATGAATGCCGCAGATCAAAAACTACAGATACTTAACTATTCCCATTACACTGCCGTTGGCGCATTTCCCATAAGCACTTTTCTTCTGCCCTTACTTCCAGAAGCTTCTACCAACCTGGTTTTAATAGAACGTATTTGCTGGTGGTTCCATATAGTAGGAGTATTTGCTTTCCTCAACTATCTTCCTTTGTCCAAGCATCTTCATATCATTCTTGCTTTTCCAAATACCTATTTCACAAAACTAGAGCCAAAGGGTAAATTTGAGAACATGTCCTCTGTTACCGAAGAAGTAAAAGCTATGTTGGATCCGAGCATTCCTCCTCCTAGTGGTGAAGTGTCCCGATTTGGTGTAAAAGATGCCGTGGACTTGACTTGGAAAAACCTACTCGATGCCTATACCTGTACAGAGTGTGGCCGCTGCACCTCCTCTTGTCCTGCCAATATCACAGGAAAATTGCTTTCACCGCGTAAGATTATGATGGATACAAGAGACCGTATCGAAGAAATTGGCAAGAATATAGACACGAACAAGTCCTTTGTAGACGACAATAAATCGTTACTGGACAATTATATCACTAGGGAGGAAATATGGGCCTGTACAAGTTGTAATGCCTGCGTTGAACAATGCCCTGTAAATATCAACCCATTAGAGATCATAATGGGGCTTAGGCAATACGTTGTCATGGAAGAATCCAAAGCCCCTACCAGTATCAACGGAATGCTTGGAAATATGGAAAATAACGGAGCTCCCTGGAAATATGCACAAGCTGATCGGGCGAATTGGGCCAATCAATAAAGATTCTTAGACATGGAAAATCAAATACACATACCTACAATTGCTGAATTAGTTGCCAAAGGCGAGTCTCCAGATATACTATTTTGGGTCGGTTGCGCTGGCTCTTTTGACGAAAGGGCACAACGGATCACAAGAGACATCTGTAAGATACTCCACCATGTCGGCATAAAATACGCCATCTTGGGGACAGAAGAGAGTTGTACAGGCGACCCTGCCAAACGGGCCGGAAACGAATTCTTGTTTCAGATGCAGGCTATGATGAACATACAGGTACTCGATGGATATGAAATCAAGAAAATAGTCACAGCGTGTCCCCACTGCTTCAACACCTTAAAGAATGAATATCCTGATCTTGGAGGACACTATGAAGTAATACACCATACACAATTGATTCAATCCCTTATCGAACAAGGTAAGTTAAAGCCTGCTGACGGTCATGACTTCAAAGGCAAGCGCATTACCTATCACGACCCATGTTATCTCGGTCGCGCCAATGAGGTGTATGAAGCTCCACGTAAAGCTTTAGAGGTGCTAGACGCAGACTTAGTCGAGCTCAAGCGCTGTCGAAGCAATGGTTTATGCTGTGGAGCTGGCGGTGCACAGATGTTTAAAGAGCCAGAAGCTGGCAACAAGGACGTTAATATTGAACGTATAGAAGATGTGATAGAAACCAACGCAACTGTTGTAGCAGCAGCATGTCCATTTTGCATGACGATGTTACAGGATGGCGTAAAAATAAAGGAAAAAGAAATACAGGTACTTGATATCGCAGAAATTACAGCAAGAGTCAACAATCTCTAAAACCTGAAAATGACATAAAAAAAGCGATCACAGAATATGATCGCTTTTTTTGTACCCAGAAGCAGATTCGAACTGCCATGCCCTTGCGAGCGCCACCCCCTCAAGATGGTGCGTCTACCAATTTCGCCACCTGGGTATTACTCCGACAAAAATATAGCTTTTTTTTAAAGTCACAAGCTAATTCTGCTTATTATTTTTTAAATTTTTATCAATAAGTGTCTGAATAATTCCATCAACCAAGCCAACTCGCGGAGCCACAATGTTTTTCAAATGACCTACCTTCATAATCGTCAGGAAAATTTCTGAGGCAGGAATGATAACATCGGCTCGATCCGAACGTAACCCCAACTCATGAATACGATCTTTCAAGGAAAAAGAATTTAAATGATCGAAAATAGCTTTAAGTTTCGCATAAGTCATCGGTTTATCACCTTTCTCATTGGCAATACGTGACAATTTGTTAATATTGCCCCCCGTACCTATACCATATATATTCTTATATCCCCTTGTCTTCTCCTTGACCCAACGCCGCATCTTATCCCAAGTCTCTGGTTCATCCTGATTGTCCAATATACGAATAGTCCCTAAATTGAAAGACTGGGAGTCAACAAGCTCTCCATTCGCAAATAAGGTTATCTCCGTACTTCCCCCTCCCACGTCAATATAAAGGTATACCTTAGTCTTATCAATAGTACTGCTCAAATAAGAATTATAGATAATTTTAGCTTCAATCCCTCCATCTACAATCTGTATGTCGATACCTTCCTTTTGACAAGCTTTAACCACCTCTGCACCATTATCCGAATCCCGCATCGCCGATGTTGCACAAGCCATGTAATCCGTGACCTTGTAGACGTCCATTAGGTTTCTAAAAGCACGCATTGTTTTGACCATATCTTGGAATTTACCCACAGATATATGCTTATCAATAAAAGCATCATCACCTAAACGCAATGGCACTCGGAGCAGGGTGTTCTTAGTATACACCACTTCATCCTTCTTTTCTAAAATATCCGCAATCAACAATCGGACTGCATTGGAACCTATATCTATAGCTGCGTATCTCACCGGCATTGTTTTTTTAATCTGCCAATAATAACGTTTTAATATTAATTTTTCATTAAATTAACGTTAGAATTAACATATAAAAAAAGGGAACACATAGATGTTCCCTTTTTTTATAGCACAAAAACTGCTGTTAATGGTGCGCATGCGCTTCTTCCTTACCACCTATTTGCTTATAAAGGTCAGAAACAATACTCACTTGTTTTTCTGCAAAAGCACGTAAGTCCTTATTTGTGTTACGAGTCAATCGGGTTAATTGATCTTTAATCAAGCCAATTTCATGCTGTGCGTTATGCACATAATCTGTATGTATACTACTAGTAGCTTCAGTAGAGTCAGTAGCCACACTTCCTGTTAACTCCGGAGCAGGTACACCTTTGATCGGAAAATCGATTTGTACCGTTCTAGCAATCGTGTCCAAAGCCGGGATAAATTGTTCGTAGTAAGCTTTCACTTTAGCAGCCACCTCTTTTGATTTAGCATCACCACTAGCTTCTTCGTGTTCAGCTACAATTACACCTACCTGTGCCGTCTCGCCAACTTTTTGGAAAGCAGAAAAAGCATCACCATCTACCAAAGTAGTATGAGTATATTTCAACTGATTCTCTCTTGCTGTTTTGTCTACACAAGAGCTGAACAACGTACCTGCACATACTGCGGCAAAAAACAAAGTATTTAATTTCATTTTAATTCTTTTTTTTCGAATACAAAAATATAAAATATCTATCAGAATTCGCCATACTTTCGGATTATCTATTATGCAAGATTTCTTCCAGCATTGACAACACCATATATAGTACGCCCGATAAGCTTTCTATAAACCTCCTCCTGCTCAGCAGACAAGTCCCCTGCACGCAATATACGGATCGCATAATGCTGGATAATCAATAGCGGCAGTACTATCTTTTCACGTTCCAAAATAGAAGCACGTTCGACCGGATAATTTTCCATCAGTACAGTAGCTCCGCTCAATTTCAGCAGATAATTCTTAGTCTTTGTATACTCGTCATGCAATATATTCCAGAACTCTCCAAAAGTCGGATCATCCTTCATATAAGACGTGATAGAAAAATTAGATTTTGTCATAGACATCATGCAATTATCAATCAGCGTATTGAAAAAACCAGAGTTTTCGTAAAGATTCCGCACATAAGACCAAAGGTTATTCTCCTCAGCCCATTGAAGAGCTGTCCCTACGCCAAAGAAACCAGGAATATTCTGTTTTAGCTGACTCCATGAAGTAACGAACGATATAGCTCGAAGATCCTCTAACCGAAGATCTTTATCCGAATTCCTTTTCACAGGACGACTGCTGATATTGATAGAAGAAAGTGCTTTCAACGGACTCAATGCTTCTAGATAGGTCAAGAACAAAGGATGATTACGCAGAGACAAAAACTTAGTATGACTTGCTTCCGCCATATCTTCGATAATTTGCTTCTGCTTTTCCGTCAGTGTATCTCCTTGATTTTGCTTTATCTCCGAAATCAATCCTGCATGAAGTAACTGTTCAATGTTATACTGCGCTGTATCCAACGATCCATACTGGCTACTGATGGTCTGCCCCTGTATAGTCAATTGAATATGTTTGTTCTCAATTTCTGTCCCCATAGACGCGTAGAAACGTTGCGTCTTGCCACCCCCACGTGCCGGAGGACCTCCACGGCCATCGAAAAATACCAGATCAACTCCATATTCCCTAGCGAGTGCAGTCAATTCCACTTTGGCATTGTAAATAGACCAATTGGCCATCAAGTATCCACCATCTTTCGTACTGTCCGAAAAACCAAGCATAATAGTTTGCTTATTTCCTCGTCTTTTGAGATGAGCAGCATAATGAGGGTTACTATATAATGTACGCATCACTGCTGCCGCACGAGACAAATCATCCACAGTTTCGAAGAGAGGCACAAAATCAACAAACAACTTATCGGTCTCCCACCCCTCCCACAAAAACAACTGCATCAGCCCCAATATATCCGAAGCCTGTTGACAATTTGAAATAATGAAACGTTGTGCAGCACGTTCACCTCCCGAACGCTGAATATCCTTCAAAAGCCGTATTACCCCTATTGTATCTTTCACAAGCGGCTCAGCATCCTCTTGATATGCCAAATCATTCTCGGTAAAACGAAGCGCTCGTTGTTTCCTCTCCTCGTCCCTTGTTAGCTGATTCAGCTCAACACCTACCTCTTCCCCATGCTCCTGAACCAAATAATCCATAGTCTGTCGCAATACGGAACTATCCTGACGAATGTCCAATGTCGTAAAGTAGCACCCAAACGTATTTACCTTACGGATCAAATCCTCAACAAGCTCAACAAAAAGTCCATTGTGTAAAGAATGAAGTACCTCCCTAATAGCATGTAGGTTCTTAAGAATTTCTGTCGTATCATCTGTAGGATTATCCACTGTATGAAAACTATTAGTGTAGAATATCTCCTGAAGATTCTCCAAGTAACTTTCCACGCCCTTAAAGGTAATCCGTCGCTTCACCACCCTAAAATCGCGATAATAGCACCGGAATAAAATAGTCCTTAACATCCCCGCTACTTTTTTCGTACTTTCCACGGTTACATTAGGATTTCCATCCCGATCCCCCCCCGGCCAAAAACCCAACTCTATCAACTGCTTTACATCTTCCGAGGGAACCTCCAGTTCATCATCGATTTTAGATTGGATACCAGAAGTAACCTTATAAAAAACATTTTCCAAGTACCAGGCCAGACTTATCGCTTCATCCACTGGAGTAGGCCGCTGTTGTTTGATAAAAGGTGTTTTCCCCAATTGCTGCAACAATAAGTGAATATTGGAAATATCATTTGCTTTTATAGCTTCGATCAGATCATTAATTATCCCCAACACCGGACCTGGATAAAACTGTGTAGGGTGAGCAGTCAACACTAGACGTACTGAAAAATCACGCAACTTCTCTACGAGCTGTTTTTTTAGCTTGCCATCATTCTGAGCCAACCGAAACAAAGAATTTAACCCTCCGATCTCATCACTTTTACCTACAGACTGAAAAGAAGAATCCTCTATTGCATCAAATAAAACAACCTGTCGCTCTATGTACTGAACAATCCGAAAAAGAAGATCAACCCGATCCTCATCCTGGATATATTGCTCATACTGTTGAAAAAAACTATCAATGATAGCCTCTGGAGTCGAGTTCTTTTCTACACCCTGCTCACAATGTGTCGTAAAAAATGGAAGCAATGTACCTGTATGTTTTACACGTTGAAAAGGCAATGTTAAGAATAGACTTTTAAATAAATCAAAGCGCGTGAGCACTTCATTCTCAAATACGGCTTGTTTTTGACTTAATTTCATTTCAATAAATTATGTATGATCCTTTCGTATCACTGATTAGTTTGCCAATACAGGATCGTCTTAGCAATAGGATCTCCTGAAAAGCACGCAACAAATATACAATTTAATATCAAAAAGCTTATATTTTTATTAAATTCATATTTTAAAACACAATTTAATACAAAAACAATAACAAAAAAACATAATATCCACCAACTAAAAAGCCTCACTAATAAAAAAGCAACCTTTCGGTTGCCTATTTACTATCTTTTGGGACAGTCTGGCTCTTTCCAAGCTCTTTTTTCCGTCCGGGTCTTCGCTTTCCATAAGATCCCATTATAATCTTACCTCTTCTTGTCTTCTTATCTCCTTTTCCCATAACTATATTTTTAAATAAATGATATATAAAGTTGATAACCAATGACAATTTACAGTAATAAATATGGAAAAGCAAACAAAAAAAAGGAAGGCACCTATCTAGGCACCTTCCTTTTTACTTTTTTACAAAAAATAAACTACCCCCTACTATTATAATTCGGTGCCTCTTTTGTAATCTGTATATTATGAGGATGTGACTCTCTCAAGCCAGCTCCGGTAATTCGCACAAACTGCGCTTCCTGTAATTTCGCTATAGACGCTGCACCACAATAGCCCATCGAAGCACGCAAACCACCTATGTATTGATACACAACTTCCGCTAAAGTTCCTTTGTAAGGCACTCGACCGACAATCCCTTCAGGTACCAACTTCTTAATGTCATCTTCTACGTCTTGGAAATACCGATCCTTCGAACCTTTCTCCATTGCCTCGATAGAACCCATACCCCTATAAGATTTAAATTTTCGTCCTTCGAGTAAAATGGTCTCACCTGGCGCTTCTTCAACTCCGGCGAATAGCGAACCAGCCATAATTGTATATGCCCCAGCAGCAATAGCCTTAGCAATATCCCCTGTCTGCTTGATTCCTCCATCTGCAATCAAAGGTACACCGGTACCTTTCAACGCTTTAGCGACTTCATAAATAGCATATAACTGAGGAACCCCAACACCTGCAATGATACGGGTCGTACATATTGAACCTGGACCAATACCAACTTTGACAGCATCCGCACCTGCATCCGCAAGATCTTTTGCTGCTGCTCCAGTTGCAATATTTCCAACGATAACCTGCAACTCAGGATATTTCGACTTAACCTCCTTCAACTTATTAATTACACCTAGAGAATGCCCATGTGCCGTATCTATCGTGATTACGTCCACCCCGGCTTTCACCAATGCATCAACCCGTTCCAAAGTATCTCCCGTAACCCCTACAGCTGCACCAACTAATAAACGTCCATGCTCATCTTTTGCTGCATTAGGGTAATGCTTATATTTCTGTATATCTTTAAAGGTAATCAGTCCCTTCAACATATAGTTATTGTCGACCACAGGCAACTTCTCTATTTTATGATTTTGAAGAATCTCCTCTGCTCTGACCAGGTCCGTTCCTTCAGGAGCAACAACAAGATTATCCTTTGTCATCAACTCATTAATAGGACGAGCCATATTCTTTTGAAAACGCAAATCCCGATTCGTAACGATACCAACCAACTTGCCATCCAAATCTATAACAGGAATACCGCCGATTTTATGCTCTTTCATGATACTGAATGCATCTCCCACTGTAGCTGATTCCAACAATGTGACAGGATCCTGAATCATACCACTTTCTGATCGTTTTACTTTACGCACCTCAGCAGCTTGTTCACCAATAGTCATGTTCTTATGTAACATCCCTATTCCACCTGCCTGTGCAATAGCGATTGCCAGATCAGATCCCGTGACTGTGTCCATCGCAGCCGAAACCAACGGTATATTTAGTTTTATCTTCTTCGTTAAAAAAGTGCTTGTATCTACATCTCTAGGTAGAATCTCGGAGTAAGCTGGTATTAATAATACATCGTCATATGTGAGACCTTCAGCTACGAATTTTTGTGGATCTAATTGCATGGCAAATATCTTGTGGGTTTTCTATTTGCCAGGCAAAATTACAATTTTTTATCAAAAAACCAAAATAAAAATAACAGCCCCCATTTAATGACGCTCAGATTATATTCATTTTTTTAACCAACAATTAAAGCCAATCGCAACATTTTGGCAAGTTCTTTGCTTAGCTTTACGAAGCACAACTATAAAAGACCGAAGCACCCTTTGCCGCTATCTTCAATATACAGAGTATGCGACCACAGTAAAGCTTCATCACCTTTTATTTAATTATACTAATACATACAAGTTCAGATGAAATACTCATGTTTAGCGAAGCATTCCTCTTGAGTACTCCATAAGACAATAAAAAACAAACCGATCCGCCAACTGGCGGATCACGAAATAATTATATACATATGAAATATCCATGTAGCAGCAACTTCACAAACACGAATGAATATATTTTGGATATTCCATATGGCAACTGAAAATCAAATTATATACATATGAAAAAATCGGCTCTATCTGTACTTGCGATAGCTTTGTTTCTTGGCTCCTCGACTATTGTAAAAGCACAGTCCTATAGAACTGCCCTAGGGGTAGGCATAGATGTAGGTGATGGCCCCACCTTAGGCGGCCCACAGGTCAAACATTTTTTTGATAATCAAAACGCGGGGAATGCACAGGTTCTATTCGGTGACAATGTTACATTAATAGGAGTAGATTACTCCTACAATCAGCCGATCCGTGGCGCTCGCGGACTCAGTTGGTACGTTGGCATAGGTCCACAGTTGACCTTTCTTAACAACAACAGTATCTGGTTTGACGACAAACACCGTGATAATCACACTCATGTCGCTATTCGTCCCGCCGTCGGTCTCGAATTCAAAATACCTTCCGCTCCGTTGGCCTTTCATTTTGACTGGAAACCTTGGTGGAACTTAACCCACAATTCGAGCTTCGAGCCGTCAAGATTCACCCTGGGATTCAAATTCACGTTAAAATAACACACACACAACCACTTCAATCCTATGCTATAGCCAATAAACACGCATAGCTGAAACAAAAAGCCTTTTCATAGCGCAATCGGAAACAAAAAGTCCGATTGCGCCATAGGTGTCTCCTCATTAGACACTTTTGCTAATATTTTGTTCATATTCCCATAACAAAAACTTTTCAATAGTTATCTATATATTTTGTTTTCATTATACAAAATTTTTATACCTTTGCGATTCTTGGTAAAATATATTTTGTTAAAGTGTTAAGTATAATCCAAGCCTCTAAAAAGACTTCACAGTCCTTTTTTAGCCCAATGATTAACGATACTTTGACATATTTTCACGAGATTTAAAGCAATTAAAAAACATAAACTATATCAAACTAATAGACGAATACAGAAAATGCAGAGTAAAGGGCTGATTAAATTTTTGGTAATAATAGTGGCATTAGCTTGTCTCTATTCTTTATCATTCACTTTTGTAACAAGAAAAGTGGAACGTGAAGCTGAGGCATATGCAGGAGGCGATATCGCAAAGGAAAAGGCATACCTCGATTCCATTGCGGGTGAAACGGTTTATAACTTGGGCTTTGCCAAGTACACGTACAGAGAATGTAAATCTTATGAACTTGCTCTAGGGCTAGATCTTAAAGGTGGGATGAACGTCACTATGGAGATTTCCTTAGATGAGTTAATTAAAAACTTAGCTAACAATCCAAAGGACGAAAAGTTTAACGCATCTCTAAACTCAGCAATTCAAAAAAGTAAATCGTCAAACAAATCTGTTGTCGATCTTTTCATCGAAGATTATAAAGCTAGTGGTGCATCAGCTAGTTTAGCTTCATTTTTTGCGACAAAAGATAACTCCGCTTTCATCAAAGCAACGAGTTCAGATTCAGATTTAAAAAGTTTCCTTCAAAAAGAAGCAGACAATGCGATCCAAAATTCATACAAAGTATTACGTACACGTATTGATAAATTTGGTGTTGCATCTCCAAACATTCAGATTCAACAAGGAACAAACCGTATCCTTATCGAACTACCTGGTGTCAATGATGAAAGTCGCGTGCGCAAACTCTTACAAGGGTCAGCCAAATTAGAGTTCTATGAAACGCATGACAACATGCAGATCTATCCTTTATTAGAGAACATAAATCGTTCTCTAGCAAGCTCGCTGAAAACTAACGAAACACCAAAAACAGTTTCTACAACAGATTCAACAGCAGTAGATACCACCAAAAAAGAGGACAATCTACTTGCGAACCTTGGAACGAATAAAGGAGACAAACAAGATTCCAGTACCATAGCTGCCAATCTAGCAAACGAAAACCCACTGTTCAGTGTATTGATGCCATCCATATATCAAGCTGAGAATGGTCAACAACAGTTAGCACCTGGCGCCCAAGTAGGTATAGCAAACCTAAAAGATACAGCTAAAGTAAATGCTTACTTAGCAAGACCAGAGATTAAATCACAGATCCCTTCAAACTTAAAATTGATGTGGGCTGTAAAACCGGAGCACCGTAGCCCTAATTTCCTGTCCCTATATGCGATCAAACCGATTCCTGGAGAACACGGAGCAGTATTGACAGGTGAAGTTATTACAGACGCTAGAGATGCTTTCAATCCACAAACCAATGCTCCTGAAGTATCCATGCAGATGAATTCTTATGGTGCTAAAGAATGGAGACGTATCACTGCTAAAGCAGCGCAGACTAAAGCATCAATCGCTATCGTCTTAGATGGCGTGGTATATTCAGCCCCTACCGTAAGCAATGAAATCCCAGGAGGTAGTTCTTCAATCTCAGGAAACTTCACTATTGAAGATACGAAAGATTTAGCTAACGTATTGAAGGCAGGTCGCCTTCCTACAACAGCTAAAATCGTAGAAGAAGCTATTGTAGGTCCTTCATTAGGACAGGCAGCAATTGACTCAGGAGTTAACTCTGCGATAATTGGTATTGTAGTCGTAATGATATTCATGGTTGTCTATTACAATAGAGCAGGTTGGGCAGCTAATATTGCGGTATTATTCAACGTATTCTTCTTATTAGGTATTTTAGCATCATTAAACGCAGTATTGACACTACCTGGTATTGCTGGTATCGTATTGACAATGGGTACCGCTGTGGATGCCAACGTACTGATATACGAACGTATACGTGAAGAACTTCGCCTAGGCAAAAGTGTTCGTCAAGCTATAGCCGATGGTTATAAACATGCATTACCATCCATCTTAGACTCCCAGATTACGACAGGTCTAGTTGGTGTTGTATTATTCTTCTTTGGTTCAGGACCTATCTTAGGTTTTGCGACAACATTGATGATTGGTATTATCACATCGCTATTTACGTCTATTTTTATATCGCGTTTGATTTTCGAGTTTATGTTAGACAGAGATATGAAAATATCAGTTTCATTCCCTTGGTCGGAGAAAACACTTCAAAACGCAAACTATCAATTTATCAAAAACCGTAAAAAATTCTATATCGTATCACTGATCGCTGTAGCAATCTCTTTAGGTTTCGTTTTCACCAAAGGATTCACTTTAGGTGTAGATTTCCAAGGAGGACGTACCTATACTGTTCGTTATGACAAAGCTGTTAATCTAGAAACTATTCGTAAAAACTTAGATGAAACTTTCCAGTCCACCACAGAGGTAAAAACATTTGGTAGTGAGAACCAGGTTCGTGTAACAACAACTTATCATATCACAGAAACTTCGGATGAAGCTGATGCGGAAGTATTAGCAAAATTAAATGAAGGTCTATCCAAAGAGCAAGGAAATAAATACGAAATCCTTTCTTCTCAAAAGGTAGGGCCATCTATTGCATCAGATATTAAAGGAAGAGCAGCCTGGTCTAGTATACTTTCTGTATTGATTATTGCAGCTTATATCTTAGTGCGTTTCCACAAATGGCAATATTCAGTGGGTGCAGCTGTCGCAACGATACATGATGGTATTATTCTATTAGGTCTATTCTCTATATTAGATGGCATTGTTCCATTCTCATTGGATATTGACCAGCACTTTGTAGCGGCATTCCTTACTGTACTGGCCTATTCGGTCAATGATACAGTAGTTGTATTTGACCGTATACGTGAAGATGTAAGCAAGTCAAAAGGTATGAATAAATACTTTGGAGATGTTGTAAATCAAGCAATCAATACCACATTGAGCCGTACAATTATTACTTCATTAACAATTATCTTCGTACTAGCAGTATTGTTCGTATTCGGTGGAGAGGTTATCAGAGGTTTCTCTTTTGCGATCCTGATCGGTATTGTCGTAGGTACATACTCTTCGATTGTACTAGCGGCTCCTACAGTATATGACTTAGGTAAAGACAAAGCAATTGCTAAGCCAGCTGAGGAAAAAGTAAAAGTAGTGACACCTTAATCTGTCATCAGATATTATAAAAAAAGGCTATCGAATGATAGCCTTTTTTTATGTCTATTAGATTCAACATAACAACGTCAGATTCACAGTTTTTTCCTATAGGCATTCGCTAAATACAAAGCATTTTATCTAAGTTTGTAAGGACAAAAAACAAACGTATGAAGAAAATGATTATACCAGCTTATCTTATTGTAAGCGTATCGTTGGGGTTATCCAGTTGCTCTAATACCCCAAGTAATACGGAAAAAACCAAAACAGAAGCGGACGCCCATCAAGGTCACGATCACAGCGGTCACGATCATAGTGCGCATGAACATAATACCAATAGTGCAGCCCCTCAAACTCCCGAAAGCAACATGAGCAATCTTGCTCAAGGCGATCCTATAGCACAGATTCCGGCCTTTACTTTTTATAAAGTAAAATCAGGTATTTCATTTACGAATAGCGATATCCCTACAGGAAAAAAAACAGTTTTCATTCTTTTTGACCCGGGATGTTCCCACTGCAGAACAGAGGCAGCAGCATTAGGAAAAAACTACGACCGGATTAAAGGTGTCAATATATACTTTGTTTCCATGAACGACCCAGCATTGATGGCTTCTTTCTTAGAAACATTTGCCAAAGAATTAGTTGGCAAACCCAACGTTGAGGTGCTGTACGACAGAAATCAGGAATTCATACAAAAATTCCATGTCCCAGGACAATTCCCTGCTAACTATGTCTATGGGAAAGACAATAAACTACAGACACATTGGGATGGTGACAAAAACATCAATGAAATAATAGCAGCCTACACAAAATAATAAGCTCGACACAACAAGTTATATCCATCATGAAATATCCATCTAACATTGGATGCACAAGCGCCAATAAAAACAGCTTGGATATTCCATCTCGACAAATTGGGACAAATTGATGGCCTTTGAAAAACATATAATTTACATATGAAAATAGCAATAAATGGCTTTGGTCGCATAGGTAGACATACCTTACGCAACCTACTGGTTCGTCAGATTCCTAACATCAACATTGTAGCAATCAATGATCTGACAGACCCCGCTACGCTAGCCCATCTATTGAAATACGATTCAGTACATGGCCCCTTTCCAGGAGAAATAACCCATGGCGAAGATTTTCTGAATGTAAACGGGAAGAAAATAACGATACTCAACAAAAAAAATCCTGTGGAGCTACCTTGGTCCGATTTGCAAATTGATATAGTTGTAGAATCCACAGGTTTTTTCACCTCTCGTGACAAAGCGAGCCTACACCTTGATGCTGGAGCCAAACAAGTAATTATTTCTGCTCCATCTTCAGACAAGGATGTACCTACCGTAGTATTAGGGATAAACGATATAGATTTTGATTGGCGAGCTCCTGTTTTCTCTAACGCTTCCTGTACCACAAACAATGTAGCACCTTTAGTAAAGATCCTCGACGAAAACTGGCAAATTGAAGATGGCTATATTACCACCGTCCACTCGATGACTGGAGACCAAAACCTACATGACGCTCCTCATCGAGATTTGCGCAGAGCAAGAGCTGCCTCCTCATCCATCATACCAACCAGCACAGGAGCAGCTAAAGCCATTACCAATGTCTTTCCACATTTAGAAGGAAAACTAGGCGGAGCTGGCATACGCGTTCCTGTATTGAATGGTTCATTAACTGATTTCACTTGTACACTCAAGAAAAAAACTACTGTTGCGGAGATCAACGAAAAGTTCAAAGCTGCTGCTGCAGGGGATCTCAAACAAGTATTATACTATACAGAAGATCCTATTGTATCCGTTGATATTATAAACAACCCCTATTCTTGCGTATTTGACGCTCAGCTGACCTCCATTGTCGGAGGCTTGGTCAAAGTAGTAGGTTGGTACGACAATGAGTTTGGATATTCCAACAGATTAGTAGATATATTGGACAAAATAAGCAAACTGTGATTCGTTTTATAACAGCAGAGCAGACTCTACAGCTACGATCTCTTGTACTTCGAGGTAGCCTTCCTACTACCGAATGTATGTTTGATCATGACCTATATCCAACAACATTTCACATGGGATATTACGAGGGAGACGACCTAGTATGTATACTTACCTGTATGCAAGAGAACCACGGTAAACTTCCGAAATCAGCATATAGATTGCGTGGGATGGCCACCGCTCCCGAAGGAAGACGGAAAGGATATGCTGCCCAATTACTGGGAGCAGCGATGGAACATCTCCGCTCGCAGCTCCACATAGAATACCTATGGTTCAATGCAAGAGTAATCGCTTTTCCCTTTTACGAAGCCTTAGGATTTGAGTACATGTCCGACGAATTTGATATCCCAGGAATAGGACCACATCGTGAAATGTTTAAGATGTTGTAAATATTCTCTCACAAACGATTACATTTCTCGTTCCACCCCCAATCCAAACAGGGCAAAATCATATTTCACGGGATCATTCGGATCTAGGATCAAAAGATTCTCCGTCAGTTCTAGGGCCGTCTTCCAATTGACCTTATCTAAAGTGATTAATCCAAACTTACGCGCTACGCGCTCCACATGCACATCACAAGGACACACCAACTGAGCTGGAGATATTCGCTTCCATATACCAAAATCTACTCCCTGCTCGTCACGACGCACCATCCAGCGCAAAAACATATTTAGCCGCTTACAAGTCGACTTTTGGAAGGGCGAGCTCACGTGTTTTCTCGTACGTGTGGGATAATCCGCTAAAGAAAAAAAATAAGCCTTAAACCTATTTAATGCTATCTCAATGTCGATCAACGGATATCCCGCTTCCTGCCCTATCAAAAAAGCATCCTCCAACGAATCAGATTCCATATAATGATGCCTAAAGAAAGCAACAAAGTAAAGCAGATCCGTATCATTAAAAGTACGATGCTTAAATCCCAACAAGCTCTTGAGATCAGTATCCTTATGATTTCGTATAAAATCATAAGGTGTACCATCCATCCTGTCGATTAGTTCTTTACATTTATTAATAATAGTCTTCCGCTGTCCCCACGCCAAGATAGCAGCAATAAAACCCATGATTTCGATATCCTTTTTATCACTAAAAAGATGAGGAATCAATATCGGGTCATTTTCTATAAAATCCGGACGATTATACTCATCCACCTTGTTATCAAGAAATTCCTTCAGGTTAAAACTCCCCATACTACCTCAACGCTTGCTTTAAATCGGCAATCAAATC
Organism: Sphingobacterium paucimobilis HER1398; assembly: GCF_000416985.1. Taxonomy (GTDB): domain Bacteria; phylum Bacteroidota; class Bacteroidia; order Sphingobacteriales; family Sphingobacteriaceae; genus Sphingobacterium; species Sphingobacterium paucimobilis. The sequence continues at coordinate 184,053 of NZ_ATDL01000014.1, read as the reverse complement.
ATCGGCATCTTCAATACCGACAGAAAGCCGTAACATATTATCAACCACACCTACACGCAGACGCTCTTCGTTGGTCATAGAACCATGGGACATTGTCGCCGAATGATTAACCATCGACTCCACCCCTCCTAATGACTCTGCGATCGAAAATAGCTTAAACCTAGAAGCGATACGAAATGTCTCCTCCAAATCGGCATCCCGTAGCACAATAGAAACCACCGCACCAAAATCCCGCATCTGCCTTTTCGCAATCTCATGTCCCTTATGCGTTTCGAATCCTGGCCAATAAATAGTTTCTATCTTAGGATGATCTTTCAGGAACTCGGCCACTTTTCTAGCATTTTCGCAATGTGCACGCATACGCAAGTAAAGCGTTTTTATACCGCGCAAGGCTAAAAAGCAGTCTTGAGGGCCAGGCGTCCCACCACAGGTATTATAATAAAAACGCAACCGCTTGTAGAGTACTTCATCATTCATGATCAAAGCCCCCATTACAACATCCGAATGTCCATTAATGTACTTTGTAGCAGAATGCATTACGATATCAGCCCCCATATCCAATGGGTTCTGCAAATAAGGTGACGCAAATGTATTATCAACCACATAATATACAGAAGTAGCCTTAGCAATACGACCAATGGCCTCCAGATCTGCCAACTGCAAGGTAGGGTTGGTAGGCGTCTCAATCCATATTAACTTCGTTCTTTCCGTAATTGCTTGCCTTATAGCCTCCACATCCGTAGTATCGACAAAACGAAAATGAATTCCATAATCAGCATACACCTTGGTAAAAATACGATAAGACCCACCATACAGATCATCACCGGTCAATACCTCATCACCTGGTTTTAACAGACGTAACACACAATCCGTGGCAGCCATCCCCGATGCAAAGGCTAGACCATACTTACCATTTTCTAGCGACGCCAAACAATCCTCTAGAGCCTTCCTCGTCGGATTCGTTCCCCGCGAGTATTCAAATCCCTTATGCTCTCCTGGATACGGCTGCTTATAGGTGGATGTCTGATATATAGGAGTCATAATAGCTCCAGTGGCAGGATCTGCTTCCTGTCCGGCATGTATAGCACGGGTTGCAAACTTATAAGCCATAGTATTCAAAAATTTTGTTCATATAAACTTACTAAAAATCTAGTGGTGAAGGATACTTATACGAATATTTCAGCTTATCGATAATCTTCTGCCCCGATACGAACTTTTGATGGCTAACTGTAGTATCAAAACTGGATGGAAGAGGTAATCCGTACTTGGATGCGGACGTTAGGATGACCTCCTTTTTCATTGGATGCATTGGAGCTACAATATTATAAATGTCAGGAGTAGCCAACGATTCAAATCCCTGCTTGATCAACGCAGACACATCTTCCAAATGCACAAAATTAGCAGGCTGCTCCCCACTTTGACACACTCTCCCGCCAAAATATTTTGCGAATATCCGTTCCTTACCAAACAGTCCCCCCAATCGATATACAAGCGTACCAGGTAACTCCACCATAATCCGCTCGGCCGCACACAGTCTTTCATCCAATTCACCCGTCCATTCTTCATCATACAAACCGTCTTTATCTGGATATACACCGATAGAACTCAAAAAAATATGTTTTTTAAAAACAATCCGTTGCAAAAGACATGCAACATTACGGAACCTACTGCCGAGCACCTCTGCGGTATTTCTCGATGCAGCGGGGACAGAGTTCAGAACAAAATCAACGGAATCAGGCAACGCTATCTCCCCTTCCAATTCCTCATCGAAGTCAATGTAAACCCCATGATATCCCAAGCTCTCAAACAGAATGACTTTATCTAATGAAGTCGTAGACATCCACACCTCATATCCAGCTCCATACATAAGCGCGGCGACATCTTGACCTACCCAGCCACCCCCTAAAATAAGAATACGCTGACTGGATTTTTGCGAATCGGTGTTAACCATAAAGATTTCTCCCTCCTAAAATAACATAAATAATAAAACCGTAAAATTGTCGAATTTTACGGTTTCACTGTTTTTATACAAATACGTCGTGCTATATCTAATATGCTTTCGCAAAAAGAACTCTTCTAGACGAAGGTTTACCTGTAAAAATACATACTCCCTCTTCTTCTTTAGCGTCTAAAGGAATACAGCGGATAGTAGCTTTTGTCTCTTCCTTCACCCGCTTTTCCGTTTCTACCGTACCATCCCAATGACAAGAGACAAAACCGCCCTTACCTTCTATAACCTGTTTAAATTCTTCATAAGAATTTACTTCCGTAGTATGTGACGCCCTAAAATCAATCGCTTTCTGATAGATATGCTGTTGAATATCTTCCAAAAGTACTTCTATCGTATTGGCTAGATCTTCTTGCGCTACTGTTTCTTTTGTTTGCTTATCACGACGCGCCAGTTCCACTGTTCCGTTCTGCATGTCACGTGCACCTACCGCCACACGTACGGGCACCCCTTTCAATTCCCATTCCGCAAATTTAAACCCAGGACGCTGTGTATCACGGTCATCATACTTAACAGAGATATCCTTACCGCTCAGCTCCTTTTGTAGATTCTTAACAAATCCATCAATGTTAGCTTTCTCCTCATCTGTTTTATAGATAGGCACAATAACGACTTGTATAGGCGCTAATTTTGGAGGCAATACTAAACCTTGATCATCCGAATGAGCCATGATAAGTGCACCCATCAGACGGGTCGACACACCCCACGATGTTGCCCATACATACTCCTGCTTTCCTTCTTTACTGGTAAATTTAACATCAAAAGCCTTTGCAAAATTCTGACCCAAGAAATGAGAAGTACCAGCCTGTAACGCCTTACCATCCTGCATCAAGGCTTCTATACAAAAAGTATCCAGTGCTCCGGCAAAACGTTCGTTTTCTGTTTTTCGGCCACGGACTACTGGAACCGCTAACGTGTTTTCAGCAAAATCCGCATATACTTCCAGCATTTGCTCGGCCTCTGCAATTGCTTCTTCACTTGTAGCATGTGCTGTATGTCCTTCTTGCCATAAAAACTCTGCAGTTCTCAAAAACAAACGTGTCCTCATTTCCCAACGAACCACGTTAGCCCATTGATTGACCAAGATTGGCAAATCCCTATAAGACTCAATCCAGCCCTTATAGGTATTCCAGATAATGGTTTCCGACGTTGGACGTACAATAAGCTCCTCTTCTAACTTAGCCTCTTCATCAACAACAATATTTCCGCTTCCATCATTTTTGAGCCTATAATGTGTCACCACAGCACACTCTGTAGCAAAACCTTCTACGTGAGAAGCTTCTTTCGAAAAAAAAGACTTCGGAATAAACAAGGGAAAATAAGCATTACTATGCCCTGTCTCCTTAAAGCGCTTGTCCAAGATGGCCTGCATACGCTCCCAAATTGCATACCCATAGGGCTTAATGACCATACAACCGCGCACAGCAGAATTCTCTGCTAAATCAGCCTTAATCACCAGGTCATTGTACCATTGAGAATAATCCTCGCTTCTACTCGTTATTCCTTTGCTCATTGTTCTTTTATAACTATTTAATTTGTAACAATATATTGTCGTTACGGACAATCCGTAGCAATATCTTTTTTCGCTAATAAATTTATTTATATTTTTAAGACCGGGATTAAACCTTTGCAAAAATATGCGTCTAAGATAGTAAAAAGACACTAGATTATATAGACACTTTAGTGATAAAGATATAAAGAGCCCCAATGTGAACATCACAGAATCTGATGAACTATTCACAACAAAGACTCCTTCTGGAAACTAAATAAAAAACAAGCAGATGAAAACAAATAGATTACTTATCGGCGGATGGACCTTAGCACTTGTTGCCGTATTGAGCTCCTGCTCGACGAGTAGACAAGTTACGTATAGAGACGATGTCTATAACAATCAAGCTGCGGGAAGACCGGCACCAGTTTATCAAAGTCCAGACTACTACTACACGGAACAACAACCATCTAATTCAAATGTTGACAACGGATACTATTCAGATGAATATTCAGATGAAGAATACAACGATGGCGGATATCAAGATTTAGAGTACGCTAACCGTATAAACAGATTCTATTATTCATCACCTGGGATGACCTATTACGATCCTTGGTTTGACCCGTGGTACGGATACGGTGGTTTTGGTTTAGGATGGTCCAATTGGGGATGGGGATCTAGCTGGTCGATTGGATTTGGTTGGGGCTCTCCTTACTACAGCTACGGCTGGGGCTCACCCTATTACGGATACGGCTGGGGAAGACCATACTACGGGTATGGCGGCTATTGGGGGCACAACTCCTATTACAATTCTTGGGGACACCCATACTACGGATACAATAACAACTACTATTATAACAATGGTTATTATGGCAGTAGACGTCCTGCTAATTCTTCTGTACGCTCTACCAACCGAGATAGATTCAACACGAGAACAGCAAGCTCTAGCCGTAGAGACGCAGGATCTACCTCTAGTAGAAGAGGTTCCACAGGAGTGGTCCGTGATGCTAACGGTCGTATCGACACTAGGTCCACCACATCAAGTCGTAGAGGTACTACCGATGGTACAATATCAAACCGAGTAGGAACATCTCGCGGAGATGCTGGAAGCCTAAGAGGCTCAGCCAATACATCACGTAGAGGAACTTCTACTGAAGTAAATAGAGGAAATATGGACTCAGGAAGAGGAACAGCCACTCGTGCAACAAGTAGTAGACGTGGACAGACCACAAACCAGGGTACCGTAGCAAGGCCTACGACTACAGACAGATCAAGCACTTCGAGACCAACTACAGCCCCACAAAGTCGTCGTTCAAATAGCGGCAGCTCTCGATCTTCCGGAAGTACATACACACCTCCTTCTAGAAGCAGCGGTTCATCCATGTCCAGTGGTGGTGGTTCTATGTCCCGCGGAGGCGGAGGTGGCGCTTCATCGACGCGTTCATCAGGTTCATCAAGACGCTAGATTGTTACAGCTATCTAGAAACAAGAGGAATGTGCACAACTGAAGTTCTTTAAAATTAAAAATACAAATATTTATATAGTTTATAAACAGCCAATTATATGATTGGCTGTTTATTTAACGGACAAATAATACTTTATGAAGTTTAAATATATAATCCTATCAGTTTTCGTATCTAGCGTATTTTGGACACAGTCACATGCCCAGTCCGTAGACGACGCATTGATATTTTCAAGAGAGGACAATGGGGGATCGGCGAGAATGAAAGGAATGGGAAATACCCAGACAGCACTAGGTGGCGATATTTCAGCTATTGGCGGAAACCCAGCTGGACTCGGTTTTTTCAGTCGCTCAGATATGTCTATTACCTTTGATTACCTCGGAAATACAAACAAAACCGCTTACCAAGGCATGAATTCTAACAGTAAAAAAGACAACTTTGGAATAGATCAGGCAGGTGTTGTATTCAGTTTCCCGTCCTCGAACTACCGCTCCAATTCCGGATGGTTGAATTTCAATGTAGGATTAAGCTATAATAAAACACAAAATTTTAACAATAGACTAACCTACGAAGGAGTAAACAATCAAACCACGATTGTAAATGCACTTTCGGATTTGATGGCAAATGATAAAATTGGTGATTTTAGAAGTGATTTCGCTAAATCAAACATTGTAGAGCAATTCGAAGATCCTAATATGGGATACTTTTCGTTAGCCAAAGAGGCATCTGACAAAAGGCAATACAACGATATTATTACACGTGGTAACCGCAGCAAAACAGCTATTGCTTTTGGTTCCAACTACAATAATAAATTCTACATTGGTGCTACACTTGGAATCACCTCATTCCGATACGAAAAGAACACCCAGTTTATTGAAAATGGCTGGACCAAAAGCAGAGATGAAATATTAGCAGATAATCCAAATTCTGTCTATGCGGATCCGGCAAATAATGAATATGATTTCGTAGAAGCAAGTTATGAACTCTTTGACAATCAAGATCAGGTGACAGAAGGATCCGGTGTCGACATCAAATTAGGCATGATCTATAAACCAGCAACAGATTGGAATATTGGTTTGACAATCAGTACCCCCACTTGGATGACCATCCAAGATGATACAAGAGCCTACACCGATGTGTATTACTATGATGATGATACTGCCAAAGATCCATTTCATGTATACAAATCTGATTTTCATCCTGGAGAATACGACTACAACATGACTACCCCTTGGAAATTTGGCTTAGGTCTATCCAAGTTCTTCAGTAGAGGACTCTTAACAGCAGACATGGAGTATGTCACATACAATACCATGCGTTATTCATCGGCCAATTATTCAGGTGGAGGAAACTACGATAATATAAACAGGGATATTAAAAATTTATATAAAAACGCTGTCAACTTCAGAATCGGAGGAGAATTCTTATTTACTAATATCTTAAGTGGTCGTGCTGGCTTCAATTATTTTGGCAATCCTTATAAAGATGGCATTAAAGATGAAAACTACAGTGGCAGCTTAGGGTTGGGTGTAAAATTAACAAACTCCCTTTATATGGATCTAGCTGTTGTACATCAAGTCAATTCGTATAATCAAACCGCTTACGCTATAGCAGAGGACTTTTGGAAAGCTCCTAGCCCGGTAGCATCTATTGATCACAAAAGAACAAGCGGCGTCCTGACGTTAGGTGCTAAGTTCTAAAAGAACACAGATATAACAAAAAGGGGCTTAATTACAATTAAGCCCCTTTTTGTTGATACAAATTCGCTATTTCGCGATTATCGTTTCAATTCCCAGCGAGTCAAAAAGTTCCTGAAAAGCAGGCGGTATCTCATTACTAATAATGATATCGATATGCGAAAAATCAACTATTTTCCCAAAACTCTTCCGACCAAATTTACTGGAATCTGTTAATACAATGACCTGTTGAGCGACCGTAATCATCTTTTGATTCAACATTGCCTCTTGAGCATTTGTCGTAGATATACCATAGTCCAGGTCAATTCCATCAACCCCCAAGAACAATTTAGAGCAGAAAAAATGATCTAAGATATTATTTGCATATTGGCCAGTCACCGACGAAGACGTCCGTCGTACAGACCCACCCAATTGAATAACCTCTACATTTTGATGCTTCAGTAGCTCCAAAGTCACATTTAAGGCCGAAGTGACCACCGTTAAGTTACCTTGCGGCATGATTTCCCTAGCCAAAAACTGAGTTGTTGTCCCAGAACCAATGATAATAGAATCATTAGCCAGCACTAAACGAGAAGCCACACCAGCTATACGAATTTTCTCATCCTCATACAGCTTTTCCTTTTCAATAACAGGCCTATCTGTTTGATAGGGATTTTGCCTTGTAGCACCTCCATGTGTTCGATAAACCAACCCCGTGTCTTCCAAAAACTGTAAATCCTTACGGATTGTTACAGAAGAAACGCCCAATTCTTCACATAAATCCAACACAGAAACATGTCCGTTTTGATTTACCTGTTTAATAATATACTGATGTCGTTCGACATTATTCATAGGGATTATTACTATATATTTTTGATAATACTATTTGCTTAACGATTATTCCTTGCTTTCCGTAGCAGCTATTAGCACAGAATCGCTGCCCACAACATTCACAATCCCAAGATAATTAAGTTATTCCAAAATCAAGGCATTTATCTAAAAGACTTCATAAACTTTCGTTTATTTACGTTTTTTGTTATTTTTACAAAACAAAGCATAAACAAACACAGTAAATCAAAATGAAATTCACAAGAAACGAAGCTTTAAAAAGCATTCAAAATACACCGACTTGGGACATTGCCATTATAGGCGGAGGCGCGACAGGCTTAGGAATTGCCGTTGATGCCGCGTCAAGAGGGTACCGTACACTGCTTGTCGAAAAATATGATTTTGCAAAGGGAACCTCAAGTAAAAGCACAAAGCTCGTACACGGCGGCGTACGCTATTTGGCAAACGGCGATGTGAAATTGGTGCTGTCTGCGTTAAAAGAAAGAGGTCTGCTCTTTAAAAATGCCCCCCATGTTTCTTTTGTACAGAGCTTTGTAATACCTTCCTATTCTACTTTTAATAAATTGAAATTCCTAATCGGCCTCAAACTATATGACTGGATGGCCGGAAAACTCAGAATAGGAAAATCTATATTATTAAACAAAGACGAAGTAAGTTTAAAACTGCCAAAGATAAAAACTAAAGGACTCGTAGGCGGTGTACAATACTATGACGGTCAATTTGATGATACAAGATTAGCCATCAATTTAGGACAAACAGCCTCTGCTCATGGCGCTACACTACTGAATTATGCGGAGGTAATCAATATTACCAAAGACTCCTCAGGAAAGACAAATGGTCTGACCCTAACAGACACCATGACGGGAGACAACTTTACTATTCAAGCCAAAGCAGTCATAAACGCGACTGGAGTGTTTGTAGATGATATACTCAAACTGGATACTCCTACCCATAAGGACATCGTTCGTCCAAGTCAAGGTGCACACATCGTCATTGACAAGAAGTTCTTGGGCAATGAAGACGCACTGATGATACCAGAAACCAGTGACGGACGCGTACTATTTGGAGTGCCATGGCATGACAAGGTATTACTTGGCACGACAGATACTCCCTTGCATGCTCATCAAATCGAACCTAGACCACTGAATGAGGAAATCGAGTTCATTCTTAAAACAGCAAACGACTACTTGGAGAACGCTCCTACAGAAAAAGATGTCTTGAGCGTATTCGCAGGCTTACGACCACTAGCCGCCCCTACCGATGGCAACTCTGAAAGCACCAAAGAAATATCGAGAGATCATAAACTTATCAAGAGTAATTCACAACTGATTACAATCACTGGCGGAAAGTGGACCACTTATCGAAAAATGGCTGAGGAAACAGTAAATTTAGCCATAACAACAGCAAATTTACAACCTGCAGCATGCAAGACACACAACCTTCCTATACACGGTTATTCCCTGGAGAAAAAGCCAGGACACTGGCAAGTATACGGTTCAGATATTGTGCCCCTGATGAAATTAGCATCAGAATCTCCTGCCTTAGGAGAGAAACTTCACCCTTCTTATGAATTTCTAGCGGCTGAAGTGGTTTGGGCCTGCCGTTATGAAATGATTGCCAAGATCGAAGACTTTTTAGCAAGACGAGTACGCTTTCTCCTATTAGATGCCAAAGCCTCGCTTCAAGCCGCACCAAAGGTAGCAATGCTTATGGCACAAGAACTCGGCAAAGATGAAGCATGGATAGCTAGAGAAATCGAAGATTATACAATCTTAGTCAACAATTACACGCTATAATCATAAAAACGCCTAATAATAAACCAGATATATGATGAAGAAGGAATACATACTCGCTTTGGACCAAGGAACCACCAGCTCCAGAGCTATCCTTTTCAGCCAAAAAGGAGAAATCGTAGAGATTGCTCAGAAAGAGTTTACCCAGATATACCCCAAATCAGGTTGGGTAGAGCATGATGCGCAGGAAATATGGTCGACCCAACTTGCAGTCATGACCGAGGTCATAGCCAAAACAAAATTAAAACTAGAAGCTATTAAAGCTATAGGTATTACCAATCAGCGGGAGACCACCATAGTATGGAACAAAAAAACAGGAAAACCAATCTACAATGCTATCGTTTGGCAAGATCGTAGAACAGCTGATTACTGTAAAAAAATTGCAGAGAAAGGGTTCGAACGGATTATACAAGAAAAAACAGGTCTACTGATTGATGCATACTTCTCAGCGTCCAAGATCAATTGGATAATCAATAATGTAAAAGGAGCCAAACAATTGGCAGAAAAAGGAGAGCTTGCCTTTGGCACGGTAGATTCCTGGCTAGTGTACAATCTCACCAATGGAGAGAAGCATATCACCGATGTTTCAAACGCCTCACGTACCTTACTGCTAAATATACACACATTGCAATGGGACAAAGAACTTCTGGATATCTTCGAAATACCAGAGTCCATGTTACCAACGGTATGCAGCAGTTCGGAAGTATATGGCCATACTACGCAAGAAATCACGAAGGTCCAAGTTCCTATAGCCGGCATTGCTGGAGATCAGCAAGCAGCTCTTTTCGGGCAATTATGCACCCAAAAAGGCATGGTCAAAAACACTTATGGAACAGGTTGCTTCTTGTTAATGAATATTGGAAAAAAACCAGTCATATCTAACAACAAACTGGTTACCACCATTGCCTGGAAGATTGGAAAAGAAGTCAATTACGCGCTAGAAGGCAGCATCTTTATTGGAGGAGCTGTAGTACAATGGCTCCGGGATGAACTGGGTATTATACGTAAATCCCATGAAGTAGAAAAACTGGCTAACAGCGTACCAGACACCAATGGCGTCTACCTTATACCTGCATTTTCTGGATTAGGTGCTCCCCACTGGAATGCCGAAGCACGGGGCACGATGGTAGGTCTATCCCGCGGATCCAATGCCGCGCACATCGCCAGGGCCTCACTAGAAAGCATAGCATACCAAACATACGATATCTTAAAAGCGATGGAAGCAGATTCCTCTTCCCGAATAAAAGAACTACGGGTAGATGGCGGAGCCACACAGAATAGCTTCCTCATGCAGTTTCAAGCCGATATTTTAAAAACCAAAGTAATTCGACCAGCTATTACTGAAACGACAGCAATGGGGGCTGCATTCCTTGCCGGATTAGCTGTTGGATTCTGGAAAGACACAAAAGAACTCCAAGCATTATGGGAAGAAGATAAAATATTTGCCCCTACAAAATCAAGTAAATACGGTACACAACTCGCAGAATGGAAACGAGCGACCGAAACAGCCAAATTTTGGGCAAATTATAACAATCAATAATCCGCTAACCAATCAAATAAACCCTATACTATGACACCTTTTACAGCAGAACTAATAGGAACTGCCGCGATGATACTCCTTGGAGGAGGCGTAGTCGCCAATGTCGTCTTAAACCAGACCAAAGGAAACAATTCGGGTTGGATTGTCATCACCACAGCTTGGGCATTCGCAGTATTTGTTGGAGTGACCATAGCAGGTCCTTACAGTGGTGCACACCTCAATCCAGCGGTTACATTAGCCAACTACATCATGGGGAATATTGACCTACAATCTACCCTATCCTACATTGGAGCACAGTTTTTAGGTGCGATGGCCGGAGCCACCCTCGTATGGATTACATACAAAGACCATTTTGATCAAACCGATAATCCCGGAGCTAAACAAGCCGTATTCTGTACAGCACCAGCCATCCGAAATATCCCAATAAATCTATTTAGTGAAGCATTAGGAACATTCGTTTTGATATTCACCATATTACACTTCAAAGATGCAAGCTTGGCAGACCACTCACCTGTTGGCTTAGGCTCGATAGGCGCTATTCCTGTGACATTTCTCGTCTGGGTTATTGGACTATCTTTAGGGGGTACCACAGGCTATGCCATCAATCCTGCCCGAGATTTGGGCCCGCGGATCATACACGCCTTGCTCCCCATCAAAAACAAAGCACACTTCGACCTCCGCTATGCTTGGGTACCTGTAGTGGGGCCGCTTATAGGAGCATCGTTAGCTGCATTATTATTCATTATATTAAAATAACGCGAAACAAAACGCACAATTAACATTGAGTTAATATTAAAACATCAATTTAGCGACCAATTTAATCACACAACTTATGTTAACAAACAATCAAGAAAAAGTTAAGCCACACCGTATAGGATCTAAACTCCTGTGGATTGCTTTAGCTACTGCTTGTTATTCTGGAGCTCAGGTCTATGCCAATCACTCCATCTCTTTCGAGAAAACAACTAGCCAGGAAAAAATAAAAATTCAGGGTAAAGTAGTAGACAAAAACACCAAATCGCCTTTACAAGGTGTCTCTATCCGAGTCAATGGAAAAACGATCGCTTCCAGTAACTTGGAAGGGACTTTCACTATTGACCTCGCTCCCGGAACAAGCGTCAGTTTTCAACTGATCGGGTATGATAGTATCACGCAAACATTCAGCAGCGGGAATACAAATACGATAATCCAATTAACAGAAACATCTGAAGGCATTGAAGAGGTCGTGGTTACAGCGTTGGGAATAAAAAGAGATCAGAAGGCACTAGGTTACGCAGCGACTACTGTATCGGGAGACGAGTTAACCAATGCCATCTCCAACAATTGGTCAGACGCATTAACTGGCAAAGTTGCAGGACTAAACATTGTTAAATCAGGAGGAGGTCCACTAGGTTCAAATCAAATCGTTTTGCGCGGAGAGACATCCTTATCTGGAGACAATGGAGCATTGATTGTTATAGATGGTATTGTTATGGAAGCAGGCAAGGCCATGACAGGAAGCGGTAATTCCAACTATCTTGACTCAGATTCACCTGTAGACTTTGGTAGCTCATTATCCGATATCAATCCTGACGATATCGCCTCAATCACAGTCTTGAAGGGCCCCGCAGCTGCAGCTCTTTATGGGTTCAGAGGTTCTCGTGGAGCCATTATCATTACAACTAAATCCGGCGTAGGTGATGGAAAATTTAATATCTCCATCAACTCCAATACTTCAATAGGAACTATAAACCGTTGGCCAGATTATCAATACGAGTATGGACAAGGTACAGATGGTCAAGACTTATACTATTCCTATGGACAATCAGATGATGGTTCTTCTACCTTCAGTACGTCATCAGCTTGGGGACCAAAATTTGACGGGCAAATGTTCTACCAATACAATCCTGAATATTACAGAGAGCGTGCTCCCGAAAGAGCCCTTTGGCGCCCTTATAAAAATAATCAACGTGATTTTTTTGATCCAGAAGTTACTACAACCAACAGTATCAGTGTATCAGGATCTACCGAAAAAACATCAGCGAGATTTTCCTACACGAATGTACACAATTCATGGATAGTCCCTAATATGGGGTATAATAGGCATTCAGTCGCTACAAATCTAACCAATAGGCTTACTGACAAATTCAGTGTGTCCACGAAAATAAACTACAATAATAGATCTTCTGACAACCTGCCTAATAGCGGATACAACAATCAGAGTTACATGTATTTTGTACGCGGACTCACACCAAATATGAATCCTGAATGGTTTGAAGAAAACTGGAGACCAGGGCAATATGGGATTACGCAAACCACTCCGTTCTCAAATCTATTAGACAACCCAAAAACCATGTCTTATGATATGATTAACGCTCAAAGTAAAAATCATGTCATCGGTAATATTCAAGCAGACTACAAGTTTAGCGAAGAGTTAAACCTAATGATACGTACAGGGATAGACTTCAGCTTCGACAAGCGAAAACAATCTAGACCCTTCGATACCTATAAATACGCTTATGGATACTACAGGGAGCAAGGTATTTACAGCCAAGAAGTCAATACCGACTTTTTGTTCACGTACAACAACCAACGACACGAAGACTTTAAGTTTGGAGGTAATTTTGGAGGTTCGATGATGCGTAACAAATACAATAGAGACGATGCTTCGACCAACAAATTGATGTACCCGAATGTATACAGCTTCGCTAACGCTGCTAACACTATAATTTACGACCCATATCAAGCCGAATACGCTGTGCATAGCTTATATGGGTTAGCTAATTTCTCCTATAAGGACTTTCTCTTTGTAGACGGAACAATTCGTGTTGATTGGGCAAGTACGCTTGCTTCGCCAATACGCGATGAGGTAAAACCATTCTTCTATCCATCTCTAAACACAAGTCTTATTCTATCAGAGATTTTAGACCTTCCGGGTCAAATCAGCTTCTGGAAAATGCGTGCAACTATAGCTGCCGTAGGAGGAGGAGGGAAAAGACCTTATCTAAATACATATAGTTATCCTAGAGTAAAACAATTCCCTGGTGGCTCATCCAATCCGACAGCAATCCCAGACGAAAACTTAAGGTACGAAAATACGGTATCATATGAGTTGGGTACAGACTTCAGGATGTTCAGAAACAGATTAAAGTTAGACATGACCGTCTACAAAAACTATACATATGACCAAATCCTAGAAACACCAATTGATCCATCTAGCGGATACCGCACACAGATAATCAATGCTGGCGAAGTAGAAAACACCGGTTTCGAGTTAGAGGCGAACTACGACATCTTCAAAAAAGCGGATGGATTTAGTTGGTCTGTCTTCGGAAACTTCACTAATTACAACACCCGCATTAACGAACTGCCCAATAATGTAGACGCACTGGTTTTATCGACAATATATGGTTCTAGAGGATCGGTTGAAGCACGGACAGGGGGACGTTTTGGAGACATGTACGGATTAGGATATCTGAGAAACACAAATGGAGATATCATCTATAAAAATGGATTGCCGCAACTCACCGAAGATTTAATTTATATCGGCAATGCCAATGCTACTACAAAATTTGGTTTCGGAAATCAATTTAACTACAAAAACTTTGGCTTTAACTTTTTGATTGACGGCCAATTTGGAGGAGTAGGCTATTCATTGACACATGCTGTACTAATGGAAGAAGGTAAGTTAAAAAAGACTATTCCTGGACGCTATAATGGGATTATAGGACACGGTATGGTAGACAATGGTAACAACGTCTTCTCTGAAAATAGCACCGCAGTATCAGCAGCACGATATTACAGCACACACTTTAATCGTGACAATATCGAATCAAACACATTTTCAACCGATTTCATTAAATTAAGAGAAGTTCGATTTGATTACACCATTTCAAAAGATGTATTAAAAAGATATAAGCTACAAAAAGCAACTATCGGTCTTTACGGACGTGACTTATTTGTATTCACAAACTGGCCTTCTTTCGACCCAGAGTTTGCATCGCTAAATGGCAGCGGTATTGAAAAAGGCGCCGAAATCGCTCAATTCCCATCAACTCGAAATTTCGGCATCAACTTATCCTTAACTTTTTAATCTGATAAAACATGAAAAATGTCATAAAAGCCAGTCTAATCGCGATAGTAATATCGACATCCTTTAGCAGCTGCACGAAAGACTTCGTGGATATCAACACTAACCCTAATCAAAGTGCGGCCGTAGCTCCTCAAAGTCTGATTGGACCAACTATATATAAAATGGTAAGCGCAAACTTAGACCGTAACCTACGTGTCAACAACGAGTTTATGCAGGTAACCGTTACTACTAATGAAAATAGAGAATTTCACCGCTACAGCATACGTAGCTCTGAAACAGAATACATGTGGAGAAGTTGGTTTCTAGAACTGACTAATATACGTGATATGTATCAACGTGCCGAACAAGGACTACAACCTGGCTACCAAACCTATCAAGGCATATCTTTAATCTTAGATGCTTGGACGACCTCCTTGCTCACAGATATGTATGGAGACATTCCATATTTCGAGAGTAATTTGGGCTATAAAGAAAATAATACCACTCCTTATTTCGACAAACAGATAGATATTTATCGCGACCTATTTTTAAAACTGGAACGAGCTAACGCTCTATTAAAGGAAAACAAAAAAGTCGAGGACAGTTACAGTAACTTTGATCCACTCTTCGCAACAAACCCTGAACAATGGCGAAAATTCGGCAACTCTCTTTACCTACGTTTATTACTTCGCGTCTCCCATAAAGCGGAACTAAATCCGATAGTTAAACTAAAAGAGATATTAGAATCAAATACTGCAGAATACCCAATTATGTTGTCCAACGATGACTCGGCTGTTTTACGTTTTCAAAGTCAGGAACCGTATATCAATCCATTTTTTAACCTGCGTGACATCGATTTTAATGGCAACAAAGGCTATTCTGAGTTCTTTATAAACAACATGCTGAATTTACAGGATCCCCGACTAAAAACGTGGGCTACTGAAGCTTCACTAGGCGTATATGGAGGCATGCAATCCGGCTATCCCAAAGGATCGGTTCCTGAAGTGCAATCTGTATTTCCTACCACTCTTAAAGGCACAGCTTTACTTGGAAATATCATGAATTATGCTGAAGTTAAATTTATTATCGCAGAATTGATGGAGAAAGATATAATTTTTGGTGATTCTTACACGGCCTATAAAGAGGGAGTTGAATCTTCTATTACGTTATGGGGAAGCACCCTTCCAACTGATTACTTTGCCAATGAATATGTAGCTTTTTTAGACTCAGACAACGAAGAACAACGTCTTAAAAAAATACATCTCCAAAAGTACCTTACTTTAATGTTTACTGACTTTCAGCAATGGTACGAATATCGCCGAACCGGATTACTTGACCTTTATATAGGAACCGATCTGGAAAACGATGGTAAAATGCCCATAAGACTTACTTACCCGCTCATCGTCCAATCATTAAATAAGAAAAATTACGATGATGCAGTAGCACGTTTAGGTCAAGATGCCATAAACAAGAGTATGTGGTGGCAGATCGGGTTAACTCAATAATTACGTTATGAAAACAACACACAAATTATATATATTAAGCATACTTGCTTCAACCCTAACAGTCAGCTGTTTAAAAGAGGACACAAATTATGCAGAAGGCACACAAAATCCTGAATCCTCGATTTATGTATTACGCAATCTTTACAAAGGAAACGATGTTGCACTTGATACTGAAAAACTAAACGGTGCCAATTATTTGAACTGCTTAGTTATTTCCAACGCACAGACTAAAAACTTTCCAACAAACGTAGTTGCTGTACAAAACACATGGAGAGGACAGACTCGTGGTATACTTATCGAAGTTCCTAATGATCATAATTATCAATTCGGAGACTCACTTCGCATCGGGTTAGCCAATCCTATGCTAAGCAAATTCAATGACTTACTAGTATTAAAAGGGATAGCAGAAACTAATATCACGAAGTTAAACAGCGGAAACAAAGTTCAATCAAAATCAGTCTCCATAGCGACATTGAAAAACAAGTTTTCAGACTACGAATCAACCTTTGTTGGTGTCACTGCAGATCTAGCTACAGAACCTGAAAATGGCACCCCAATAAAAGGAGCCAAACCATTGGTAGATAGTGAGAAAAACAATCTAGTCCTATTTACCGCAGACGACGCTACGTTCTCTGAGCAATCCATAGCTCCCAGTGCAACTTTTACGGGGATAGCCTTTCGAAACACAAATGATATTGAACTAAGACTTCAATCATACACAGACATGCGCTACCCCAGTGGTCGTGTCTATGCAGGTTGGCCGGAAAACTTTGACACTTTTGATGCACCCAAAGATGGATATGCAGCACGGATGGTAAAACTAACAACAGGAGATTGGTTGTTCGACCAAAGCCTTCTAGGTTTCACCCCCGGTAGAGACCGTATTGTATCTGGTACTCACGCCGTTCGTTTTCAACAAAACCTCAAAACCCCCGCCTTATTACAGATGAATTTTGATGTCCCCAATGGCGCATCAAAAGTTACTTTGTGGTATGGTTGCTACTGGAATGACCGTTCTTCATCGTTTACCCTAGAGTATTCTCAAGATCAAGGCAAGACGTGGACTCAAACAGGCGAAGTCATTTCTGATGCCACTACCACGACAGAGAGCATGACACCCAAACAGGCTGTGTTTCTAATGAATATCCAAGGTCCGGTAAGATTTAGAATAAACAAACTTGGATTAGGTGGAAGTACCAACGAAATTAGTAATGGTCGTCTAGGTATCGATGACATAGCCATTTTTAGAAGTTACTAAATATCTAAAAAACAATAACAACGCTGAATCATGAAGTTCAACACACTTTGTAAAACTATATTGCTTTCTACAACACTCCTTAACTATACATTTGTCGGTTGTAGCAAATCCGAACCAGTTGTAAAGGAAGCAACGAGCAATCCACTACAACTCAAACACCTTAGCATGCCGGCAGTCCTTAACCTGAGTAAAGGGAATGCCATAAATATTATCGGAACAGGATTCAAAGAAAAAGATATAATTAGCTTCTCTCCCCGCAGTGGACAGGGAACTATTATAGACTTATCAATTAAAGAATTCAACGACAAAGGTATAACACTCGATTATTCCGATGCTTTAGAAGACGGCAAGTATGACATTACTATTAAAAGAGAATCTACCTCTCAGCTCATCGGAAAAACAGTTGTCAACCACGTATTAAGACTTGACATACCTGACAAGCCTAACATGACTGTCAAGGGAATTGTCCATACCGAAGGAAAAGGAATAGCTAATGTATTGGTCACCGATGGTGAGATCTTTACAAAAACAGACGCTGATGGTATCTATTACCTTCCTTCTTCCAAAAAAAATGGAGTAGTTTATATTACCATACCAAGTAACTACCAGGTAGCGAGGAGAAATACAGTCCCTCAATTCTTCAAACTCTTAACGGGTATTACATCAGAAAGCGAAATTAGGGATTTTGAAATCAAACCATTGAATACACAAAATCACGCCATCGCTTTCTTAGCCGACATCCATTTGGCCAATCGAAACGATGATATAAAACAATTTCAAGAAAATTTCCTAAAAGATATACAAGAAACAAGCGAATATTATCGAGCACAAAACAAGCAATTCTACGCTTTGACCTTAGGAGATCAATCTTGGGATGCTTATTGGTATGACAACAATTTCAAAATAAAAGAATACTTGGATAATGTCAAAGACCTCCCCTTCACCATATTCAATACCATTGGCAATCACGACTACAACCCCTATATAGCTATGAATGACTTCGTTGCCTCCGCCGAATATAGAAACATCTTGGGGCCGACTTACTATTCTATGAATCTTGGCAATGTACATTACGTAATCTTAGACAACGTTGTTTACACCAATACTGGAGGAAATAATGGTATCATTGGAGATAGGGAATATGACAATATAGTTACTCCCGAGCAGGTGAAGTGGTTACAAACGAACTTATCTTTTATTGAAGACAAATCAAAACCTGTAGTAGTAGTCATGCACGTACCATTGTACTCAAATCCCACATCCGGGTCAAATTATGCTACAAAAAACGGACAAGAGATTGTCGATGCTTTAGCAGGATTTACCAATGTTAAAATAATGAGCGGCCATACTCATATAAACTATCGTGTTAATAAACTCGAGACACCACACATCAGTGAAGAAAACATCGGAGCAGTAAGTGCAACTTGGTGGTGGACAGGACGTTCAGGTTACGCAGACAATCATATATGTAAAGATGGTAGCCCAGGAGGTTATTCCATTATGGAAGCTGAAGGAAGTAAAACAAAATCGTATTACAAAGGAATAGGCTTTGCAAAAGAATACCAATTCAGAACATACGACTTAAACAATGTACTGATTACTTCCGAGACACATGCACCGAAAGCAAATGCTACATACAAAGCAAAAACAGCAACGTATGCAGGTGAATACACCAAAGAAAACAAGAAAAATGAAGTTTTATTGAATGTTTGGGGCTATAACAAAAATTGGAAAATCACAGTGAAGGAAAATGGAAAAGAACTTGAGGTAAAACAAACTACGAAGAAAGATCCATTACATATTATTTCTTATGCAATGCAACGTCTCAATGTCAATGCGGAACCTACCTCATCTTTTATATCAGGAAACACATCACATTTGTTTCTGGTTACAGCCTCTAGTCCTAAAAGTACATTAGAAATCATGGTTGAAGATGAGTACGGTAACATTTATGAAGAGACAATGACAAGACCTAAAGCTTTTTCATATAGTATGCGTTAATAGGGAATACATCTTTATTTTTTATTTTTACAAATCATAAAATTAATTGAATATGTCATTTAATAAAAGAAACATTATAGCGACGGCCTTACTACTAGGATTATTAACATCTTCCTGCAACACTCAAAAACAAGCTCGTATGCAAAACCCTGAATTCCCAACCTTCTCCTACGAAGGACACCGTGGAGCTAGAGGACTCTATCCAGAAAATACGATTGGAGCCATGAAGCTTGCGATAGACCTGCCTAAAGTCACTACACTAGAAATGGACTGCCATATTACCAAAGACAAAAAGGTAGTAGTCTATCATGACGATTATTTAAACCCCAAGTTTGTCACCTACAAAGATGGCAGCGAGCTTAAAGGAAAGGATATAAAGGGTACTATATATAAATACACTTGGAAAGAATTAGGAAACTTTGACATAGGCCTCAAAGGAAACATTGATTTTCCCCAGCAACAAAAAACTCCTGCCTCATTAAACCTGTTAAAAGATCTAATCAAAGAATCGGAAGCCTACGCAAAAGAAAAAAAACGTGCGCCGATGTTCTATAACATTGAAACAAAAAGTAAAGAGGGTAAAGACCACGAATGGCATCCGGCTCCACAAGAATTCTCAGACCTTATACTAGAGGTTGTTATAGAACAAGGCATAGCCGCTAGAACCGTCATACAATCTTTTGACAAAAGGACCATTCAATATATCAACAAAAACTACCCACAGATCAAAACATCATATCTGATTGGAGCTAAAAACAGTAAAAGTATCAAAGAACTTGTTGCTGAACTTGGATTCACACCTTTCATCATAAGCCCCCACTACAGTAGTGTCAATGCAGACTTTGTAAAAGAAGCACATAATCTCGGCATTAAGATAATTCCGTGGACGGTCAATGACAAAAAAGGAATTATCGCTCAGCAAGCCCTCAAAGTCGATGGCATCATTACCGACTATCCGAACCTATTCTAAAACAAACTAACTATGTTCAGTATATTTAAACCAGCCTCGCACAAAGCGAGGCTGCCAGAAGACCGTATTGATCCCGAATACAAAAAACTCAGACTTCAAGTATTTATAGGAATATTTATAGGGTATGCCGCTTACTACTTTGTTCGCAAAAACTTCTCCTTCGCTGTAAAAGATCTGCAAGACTCCCTTGGTTACAGCAAGGCCGAGCTTGGGTTTGCTATGTCCGCCATTTCTATAGCATATGGATTAAGCAAGTTTTTCATGGGAAACGTTTCTGACCGAAGCAACGCACGTTATTTTCTAGCGGCAGGACTCATCCTATCCTCCTTGACGATGATCTTTATGGGATTTTCTTCCTTTGCAACCTCTTCCATCACCGTTATGTTCATCTTATTATTCATCAATGGATGGGTACAAGGCATGGGATGGCCTGCTTGTGGACGTGTCGTCGTACATTGGTATTCCATCAAAGAGCGCGGAACAGCCATGTCCATATGGAATCTAGCCCACAATGTTGGAGGCTTCTTAGTAGGCCCCCTAGCGATCCTGGGTGTAGAATTATTCGTAGATTGGCAAGCACGTCTATACTTTCCAGGACTCGCAGCCATGCTCGTTGCCATCATATCTATATTTCTCGTCAGAGATACCCCTCAGTCCTGCGGGTTGCCCCCTATTGAAGAGTACAAAAACGACTATCCCAAAACCTATGAAGCCTCACAGGAAAAAGAATTCAGTTCCAAAGAGATTTTCTTCAAATATGTATTAAACAACAAATTGCTTTGGTATATCGCGATTGCAAATGCTTTTGTCTATTTAGTAAGAAATGGCATTATTAACTGGGCTCCTACCTTCCTTCAGGAGGCAAAACATTTCACCGCATCCGAGGCCACTTGGTCTGCCTCGATCTACGAATTGGCCGCCATACCTGGCACCATTCTCTGTGGGGTCATGAGTGACAAAATTTTCAAAGGCAGAAGAGCACCTGTAACCATCATCTATATGATCCTGACCTTTCTAGCTGTCGCTATCTATTGGCTTACACCTGGAGAAAACCAACTCGTAGTAAACCTTTCCCTATGGGCCATCGGCTTCCTCATATATGGTCCTGTCATGCTCATCGGTGTACAAGCTTTGGATCTTGTTCCTAAAAAAGCCGCAGGAACTGCTGCAGGCCTCACCGGACTATTTGGCTATTTCATAGGTGACCTGCTAGCAAATGCCGCACTAGGGGCTGTTGTCGACAAGAGTGGTTGGGATGCTTCCTTTGAAATCATCCTCTTAGCTTCAGTTTTCGCTATACTATTTACAGCATTCACCTGGAATAAGGAAAAAGAATTCCTACGTCTCAAATAAAGCTAGAACCGACAAGGTCAGCTTAAATTTGGCGCGATATCTGTTTACATTGTATAATCTCCGAACAATATATATTTCCATATGTTCGGAGATTATACATAGTACTATAAAACAAAGCGATCTAACAATTAATGGATCATGAGCTAATTCTATGCAGATGAAAAAGAAAATATTCCGTGTTCTGAACAGGATCAACAAATACATCCTACCTCGTTACAGCCACAAAGACCCCTCAAAACTAAGCAAGCTACAACAGGCTGTTGTAGCTTACCGATATTATATCCTCACATCAGCCTTAGATTAAGACTTCGTCGATATACTCGCATTAGCAATCACACCACCGTCATCACTTTTGATATGCATATCAGTTTGAGGATAAGGAATAGAAATACCTTTCTCATCCAATGCAACCTTTATTTTCTCCCTTAGTCCATTAGTAGTCGTCCAAAATGCCTCTCTCTTTACCCACCCTCGAATAGTCAAATTGACCGAACTGTCAGCCAGGTCACCTACAAAAACATCCGGTGCAGGTGTTTTCAACACCTCAGTTTCATTGCTCAAAACGGTTAAAATCGTATCCTTGGCAACTTTAATGTTATCTTCATAGCTAATACCGACCACAAATTCGAATCTTCTCGACAAAATCTTCGTATAGTTCTTAATCACTGAGTTAGCAAGCGTACCATTCGGACTAAAAATCTTAATCCCATTATCATCAGACAGCGTAGTGTACAGAATATCGATGCGATCTACCGTCCCACCAGACCCATTGGCACTCGAGATATAATCACCGACCTCAAAAGGACGAAAAACAAGAATCAATACCCCTCCAGCGAAGTTCGACAGACTCCCTTGCAGTGCCATACCCACTGCCAAGCCAAAAGCCGACAATACAGCGATAAAAGACGTAGTCTGTATTCCCATAGTATTCGCTACGGTCAATACCAGCATGGCATAAAGCACAAACTTCAACAAGCTCGATACAAAACTGCGAATCGAACGATCCACATTTCGCTTTTCGAAGCGACTGTTTAAAAATTTCAGAAAGAATTTAATCGCATATCGTCCCACCACCAATACAATCAGAGCGGCAGCAATAGTAGGCAACTTCAAAACGATCAGGTCGATCAACTTTTCAATTCTAGTTTCAACATTTTCCATAAGCAAATATTTTATATTTGAATTTATCCGTTATACAAATCTATAAAATATCCACATGAGAATAGGAATACTACTGCATATTTTGAATATCTTTAGCCTTATCAAAAATTCATATTTACCCAAGTACAAATGCCCATGAGTACGCAAGCTGGCGGATCATGAAATAAATGCGAAGCATTCATGAGTTCCATCGAGAAAACAATTAACGAATAACTAAACACATATGATATACCTAGACAACAATGCAACCAGTCGGTTGGATGAAAGAGTTCTCGACCGTATGCTCCCCTACCTCAGAGAAGATTATGCCAATGCTTCAAGCCTACAGCACAAAATGGGAAGACACGCAAACCAGGCTATAGAAGAAGCCCGCAATACCATCGCTAAGGTGTTACAGACTCAACCCAAAGAAATATTCTTCACTTCTAGTGCCACAGAAAGTATCAACATGGTACTTCGAGGCGTATTCGAACGGTACCAATCTAAAGGCAAACATATCATTACCTGCCAAACAGAACACAAAGCTACCTTGACCACGTGTGAATACCTGGAAAAGAAAGGTGCAAAAGTCACCTATCTCCCAGTAAACAAAAGCGGTGCTATAGATCTCGACGAATTAAAAAATCGAATAACAGCCCAGACCATACTAGTAAGCTTGATGTCTGTCAACAACGAAACCGGTGTCATACACCCTATAAAAGAGATCGCTGAAATATGCCAGGCAAAAGACGTCCTGTTCTTTTGTGACAGCACACAGTCCATCGGAAAACAAGCATTTGACCTCACAACATACCCGATAGATATCTGTTGTCTCAGTGCGCATAAGTTCCATGGTCCCAAAGGAATCGGCGCACTGTTCGTACGCCGAAAGACCAAACCCATTCAAATAGCCCCCCTTATCACAGGAGGCAACCAAGAACAAGCACTTCGAGGAGGCACCTACAATGTCCCTTCCATCGTCGGGATGGGGACAGCCATCCTACACACCAAAGAAGTCGACTATACAGCAATCAGACAACTGCGCGATTATTTTGAAGACCGCATACAGCATGAAATAGAAGAAACTATAGTTAATGCTCAAGAAGCACATAGAATCTGTAACACCAGTAATATCACCTTCAGGCATGTACGCGCTAATGAGATCATGACCAAGATTTCCGACATTGCAGTATCCTCAGGATCCGCTTGCGTATCAGGCAGCAGAGACTCCTCACATGTACTCAAAGCTATGGGACTCACTGATGAAGACGCCTTCTGCAGCCTACGTTTCAGTTTGTCCAAGTACTCCACAGCGCAGGAAATAGACCAGACCGTAGAAGCTTTAAAAACAGCAGTTAGCACCATTCGGCAACACTCGCCTATATGGCAGATGTACAAAAAAGGCCTTTTAGGATAATATGACAGTTCCTTAACCAGGTACACTTGTGTTTAGAAAAAAAATTACGAAATTTGTAAGAGATTAATTAATTACATTATGGTAACGATTACAGACAAAGCCAAAGAGCGTATCCTGAAAGTCATCGAGGATGAACAATATGATGAAAGCTATTTTGTTCGGGTAGCTGTTACTAGCGGCGGTTGCTCCGGACTTTCGTATCATCTTAATTTTGACAACGAAGAGAAAAAGGGGGATCAATTCTGCGAAGACAAAGGAATAAAAATCTGTTTGGATATCAAATCATACCTGTACTTAGCCGGGACAGAGCTGGATTATTCAGACGGCCTCACAGGCAAAGGTTTCGAGTTCCATAACCCGAATGCCTCACGCACTTGCGCTTGTGGCGAAAGCTTTTCAGTTTAAAACAAAGATACTCCTTATCAGGATACAATAGGTAAAACAAGCAGTCTTGTTTTACCTATTGTACCATACCACTTCCCTCCGCTTTTGTCTTCTTTTTTATAAACATATAGACACAGCCCCGTCCAGACGAACATTCAGCAGACTTCATTTTAAAATATTACAATAAAAACCAACAAACAATTATCATTTTGATTACATTTGTAGAGCAATGTTGCTATATTAATATCTAAATTGATGATAGACGCTTCTACAGAAGCAAAAAAGTGTAATACTATATGGTACGCAACCTATTAAAAAGAGAACAAGCTATAACCTTTGTAAAGGAAACTTTTTCGACTCATTTGAGGCAAGCTTTAAATCTAATCCCCATATCATCACCCCTGATAGTCTTAGATGGGACAGGAATAAACGACGATCTCAACGGGATAGAACGTCCGGTATCTTTCCCTATTAAATCATTGAATGAAGAACGAGCAGTAGTTGTACACTCCCTAGCCAAATGGAAAAGGGTACGTCTAAAAGAGCTTGAACTCGAGCCAGAAGAAGGCATCATTACCGACATGCGCGCACTACGTCCGGACGAAGACTATTCGCCCATACATTCCATATATGTAGACCAGTGGGATTGGGAAAAAACAATCCAAAGCGAAAACCGTAATCTCAACTATTTAAAAGAGACAGTAAACAAAATATACGCTGCTTTAGTAGAAACAGAAAAAGCTGTAGAACATCAATATCCAGAAAGAAAGGCCATACTTCCCGAGCAAATATTCTTCATATCATCCGAAGAATTATTGAACAGGTACCCAACGTATACCCCCAAAGAACGAGAAAATGCGATTGCAAAAGAATACGGAGCCGTCTTCATTTACGGTATAGGCGGAGAGCTGTCCAACGGCTTTGCACACGATGGCCGTGCTGCAGACTATGATGACTGGAGCACCGAGAATGATGCAGGTTATAAAGGGCTCAACGGTGATATACTCGTTTGGAACCCTTTACTTAATAGTGCATTTGAATTATCTTCCATGGGAATACGTGTCAACAAAGAAGCCCTGATAAAACAATTGGCAATACGCCATTGTACCGAGCGCAGCGAGCTATCCTTTCACCAAATGCTCTTAAATGACCTCCTTCCAGAATCCATAGGAGGCGGAATTGGACAATCACGCGTATGCATGTTTATGCTCAAGCTCGCTCACATTGGCGAAGTACAAGTCAGCATTTGGGATCCTGAACGCAAAGAAAAGTTAGCCAGTGAAAATATATTTTTATTGTAAATAAGAATTCTTAGCCAAGGTCTCTCCAGGCCTTCATTCCGATCCTGCGGAGAACCCTGTACGGCTCAACCCAGTTAAATCTAAATACTAAAATAGGGACTACTTTAGTATTTAGATTTCTTCCTTTCCGTAAAATTACTTCAAGAGATTCACCTCATAAAGATCCTTTCTTCTATCCTTCAGAATCTTCACCGTACCGTATTCATGTAAATCACGCAGCGCATATAGATCCACATCCGCGATCAGTACCATCTCCGTATTAGGCGTTGCCTCCGCTTTTACTGCATTGTTTGGAAAAGCAAAATCAGACGGGGTGAACACCGCAGATTGAGAATACTGTATATCCATATTATTCACCCGAGGCAAGTTACCCACCGATCCGGCTATTGCCACATAGCATTCATTCTCAATGGCACGAGCCTGTGCACAATGCCTTACCCGCATATAACCATTTTGCGTATCCGTCATAAAAGGCACAAAGAGAATTTGCATACCTTGGTCTGCCAATATCCTTCCCAATTCTGGGAACTCTACATCATAACAGATCAATAGTCCCACCTTACCGCAGTCCGTATCAAACACTTTCACCTCATTTCCTCCGGCCATACCATAATGCTTGAATTCATTGGGTGTAATATGCACTTTACGAAATGAATCAATGTTCCCGCTACGGTGACAGAGATAAGACACATTATACAATTTATTCCGCTCGTACAAAGGCATCGATCCCGCGATAATATTCACGTTATAAGATACCGCAAACTGTCGTATTTTATTGACGATTTCTTTTGTCTGCCCAGCCAACTTCTCCATCGCCTCTCGCTCTGGCAGATCATTATAATACCGCATCAATGGGGTATTGAAAAACTCAGGGAACAACGCAAAGTCTGCACCGTAGTCACTGACCGCATCAACGAAAAACTCTACCTGATCATAAAAATCCTCCAACCCGGTAAACAAGCGCATCTGCCATTGGATCAGTCCCAAACGTATGGTCTGTTTAGAAGCAGAGTGAGAGCGAGCATCCGGTTCATAGTAGATATTATTCCACTCCAACAACGTCGCAAACTCCATAGACTCACTATCCTCCGGCAAATAATTCTTTAGAATCTTCTTGACATGAAAATCATTAGACAGCTGAAAGGTTAATGTAGGATCAAATATTTCCTTACGCTTCACCCTTTCGATATAGACCCGAGGGCTCATCTCATCAGCATAATTAAAATAATTGGGAATACGTCCACCTGCCACAATACTCTTTAGATTCAGCTCCTCACACAATTCCTTTCTAGAATCATACAGACGCCGTCCCAGACGCAACGATCGGTAGTCGGGATGTACAAATACCTCTATACCATACAGCGTATCGCCTTCGTAATCGTGCTTGGAAAACTTACCGTCGTCGATAATCTCGTAATAACTGTCGTAGATATTACTCTTTTTTGAATTCAGAATAATCGATAGTGCACAGGCTACTACGCGACCGTTCACTTCAACAGCGAGCTGCCCCTCAGGAAAAACATCGATCAGATCCACAATATTCTCTCGGGTCCACACCTCACCTACACCTTGGTATGCTTCCGACATAGACTTTTTAAGATCTTTATAATCTTCTTTCGAAAGCAACCTTACTTTAATATCCATCATATATTCTACAGTATATATTTAAGCTAAACAGTTTAAAATTAATCATTCAAAAGTGATACCATTCTATGCAAAACATTCATAATTCTACTGAATTACGGCTAGAAATAACCCAAACGCTATTGTACTGGCCGTAATCTTGAATATTATACCTAAAGAAACTCCATAAAAAAAGCGTCTTGTCTAGCTATAATTACCGTAGAATACATAGCCAAACAAGACGCCTCTCCCCGAGCAAGCGCTACCTAAGCCTCTCCTTTTGTTCCTCCAAAGTTCAAGGGAAACGGCACATCCTTAGAAGATATGGAACCATTCTGCCCCTCAAAGCGGTTAACGTTATCCTGCAATGCTCCCAATAAACGTTTAGCATGTTCAGGAGTAAGTATAATCCTAGATTTTACTTTCGCTTTAGGTAATCCTGGCATAATACGTACAAAATCCAACACAAACTCCGTATTCGAATGTGTGATTATAGCCAAGTTAGAATACGTTCCCTCAGCAACTTCTTCGCTCAGTTCAATACTGATCTCGTTATTGTCGCCATTAGGCGTGTTATTATCGTTATTCATTTTTTGTATATTTTTATTCTAATCTCCAGTTACATCGTCACCTTTTAACAAGTTAACTTGTTAACCACGATAACTTGATACCATTATTTAGTAAAACTTCTAAAATCCTGACCATCTTCTATCGTCAGCACCATCTCATAGATAAGACGTATCACATTATCCACATCTTCCTTATGGATCATTTCCACCGTCGTGTGCATATAACGCAATGGCAGCGAAATCAGTGCCGAAGGAACTCCGCCGTTAGAATAAGCAAAAGCATCCGTATCCGTTCCTGTATACCGTGAAGAAGCCTGGCGTTGGAATGGAATTCCATTTTTCTCAGCCACTTCAATCAACAAACGATTCAAGTTAATCTGCACAGCTGGAGCATAAGATACTACAGGTCCCTTTCCGCAAGCAAGATCCCCCTGTGTAATCTTATTGATCATAGGAGTCTGCGTATCATGCGTCACATCCGTTACAATAGCCACATTAGGTTTGATATAATCAGCGATCATTTCAGCACCTCTCAAGCCGATTTCCTCCTGTACCGAATTGACGATATACAAACCAAAAGGAAGCTTCTTTTTATTCTCTTTCAACAGGCGCGCAACCTCTGCAATCATAAATCCACCGGCACGGTTATCCAAGGCCCGTCCCACATAGTAGCGATCATTAAGCACCATAAATTCATCTTCATAAGTCACCACCGATCCCACGTGTATACCCAGTGCCTCAACCTCCTCCTTAGACGTACAGCCACAATCTAGAAAAATATTCTTCAACGTAGGAGCTTCCTCCTTCTCGCCCGAGCGTGTATGGATTGCCGGCCAACCAAATACGGCTTTCACAATCCCCTTATCCGTATGGATATTCACCCGTTTAGATGGCGCAATCTGATGATCCGAACCACCATTACGAATCACATAGATCAACCCATCTTTCGTGATATAATTGACAAACCAAGATATCTCATCTGCATGTGCCTCGATAACCACCTTATATTTAGCTTTAGGATTGATAATACCTACCGCCGTACCATAGTTATCAATATAAGTCTCATCGACAAAAGGCTTTAAGTAATCCAACCAAAGTCGCTGTCCTGCCCACTCAAAACCCGTAGGCGAAGGATTATTTATATATTTTTCAAAAAATGTCAGTGATGTTTTCGTAACAACAGATTGGTGTTCTACTTCTTTACTACTCTTCTTTGCCATATCTAATTAGTTTGCTCCCAAAATAAAAATAATTATGCTAATCCTAAAATTATACAATAACAATTGGTGAATCCCGTGCATTTTATCTAAGTTTACTTCGCAAAAAATTACACTATGGATTTTATCTTTAATGCTATTCATTGGAATATAGACCAGGAATTATTCAAAATAGGTTCTTTTGGAATTCGCTACTATTCCCTTTGTTGGTTGCTCGCCTTCGCAGTTTCCTATATTTTGATGCTCAAGGTATTCAAAAGAGAAGGTAAAACTCAAGAAGATCTGGACAAACTAAGCATTTATATTTTCTTGGGAATATTGATAGGTGCCCGTGTCGGTCACTGTCTTTTCTATGAGTTTGACGAATATATCACCAAACCCTGGATGATGTTCCTTCCCTTTCAAATCGATGCCCGTGGCGAATGGCACTTTACCGGTTTCCAAGGCCTGGCATCCCATGGAGCAGTAGTAGGCACACTCATAGCACTATACCTTTACGCAAAAAAAACAAAGACCGATTTCCTATGGGTTGCAGATCGCTTGGTACTTGTTGTCCCTATAGCTGGAGCCTTTGTGCGCTTAGGCAACTTCTTCAACTCTGAAATCATTGGTAAGCCTGCTGATCCGAGTCTACCTTGGGCAGTCGTATTTCAGAATGCAGGGCTAAGACCTGCCGAGTTGAATATGCTACCTAGACATCCAGCCCAATTATATGAAGCAATTGGCTATGTCATTTTGTTCTTTATTCTATGGGCCATGTACCAAAAGAATAAAGCCCCTAAGCCAGGACTTTTATTTGGTCTATTTTTCGCTGTGCTATTCGCTATACGTTTCGTAATGGAGTTCTTCAAAGAAAACCAAGAAGATTTCGAGGCAGGCATGCTCTTCAACATGGGACAACTACTCAGCATACCACTAATAATCATAGGATTATACTTTATATTTCGAAAACATAAAGACAATACTATAAAAAGATAAACATAGAGCCCCTTACCAAGGGGCTTTTATTTTGACTATCAATATGCATAAAAACAAAAAAGTAATCCTGCTGATCCTTGGCCTCCTCTCAGCGATAGGCCCATTCTCCATCGACATGTATCTTCCTGCATTCGAGACTATTTCCAAAGATTTCAACACCTCAATTGACAGGGTACAACTATCACTTACCGCATTCTTTGTAGGAATTGCAATAGGACAGATTATCTATGGTCCCCTTTTAGACCGATTCGGACGTAAAAAACCATTGATTATTGGCTTATTCATCTATATCACCACCTCTATACTCTGTGTATTCACAAGAGATATCGAAAGCCTCATAGCCCTTCGCTTTCTACAGGCACTCGGCAGCTGTGCAGGAATGGTAGCATCAAGAGCCATGGTACAAGACTACTACGAGCCGCAGGAAGCCGCTCGTACTTTCAGCCTATTGATGCTCGTCGTGGCCATATCACCGATATTAGCACCTTCCGCAGGGGCATTTCTAATGGAACATCTAGACTGGCATTACATTTTTATAACATTGGCCTCACTGGGCGTACTAATCATTATAGGCACCATTTTCTTTTTACCAGAGAGCTACAAAGGGAATCCCGATTTTTCACTACTTCCCCCAGCCATAATACGCCAATATTGGAGCGTGTTTATCAACAGAACCTTTATCAGCTATTGCCTTATCGGATCTATCGCAGCAGCAGGTCTATATGCCTACCTTGCCGGCTCCTCTTTTATTATCCAAGAATTATACGGGCTTTCCAAAAAAGAGTATGGGTTAATATTTGCCTTTGTCGCTTCTGCTCTCATTATAGCGACACAATTGAACCGCCAATTTCTAAAACGCTGGTCAATGTCTGAAATTAGCAGGATAGCAAACTGTGGGCAGGCACTCGTAGGCATAGCGATGTTAGTGACTGTATGGACACATACCCTCAACCTCCAAGTTCTAATCGCTTTAGTATTCGGTTATCTCTTATGTCAAGGCTTTATATTCCCCAACACCTCTGCCATGGCCCTTGCACCCTTTAAACAGACAGCAGGAAGTGCTTCGGCACTGCTAGGTTGTCTACAGATGGGACTAGGAGCCGTCTCATCCGGTATAGTCAGCCTCTTTCATAATGGAACGGAAGTACCGATGCTATTGGTCATGTGCAGTTGTGCTTGTATTGCTTTGCTATTACATCTTTTTGCTGTTCCACCCCGCCAGAGCACAAGCGAGATCTTAGAGCAGACTTTCTAGGGCCAATCGATAACTATCTAGACCAAAGCCCAAGATTACACCCTTGCAATTCTTCGAAAGATAAGAATGATGTCTATAAGCCTCTCGTTGATGTACATTAGAAATATGTACCTCGACGACAGGCGTATGTATTGCGGCGATAGCATCCGCTATAGCCACTGACGTATGCGTATACGCCCCAGCGTTAAGCACAATACCATCAAAGTCAAATCCCACTTCATGAAGCTTATCAATAAGCACCCCCTCCGTATTGCTTTGGAAATAAGACAGATCTACAGCCCCATACTTGTTTTTCAAAGTCTCAAAGTATTCTTCAAAGGATTGATCCCCATATATACTCTTTTCCCTAATCCCCAACAAGTTGAGGTTGGGTCCATTCATTATCAATATTTTCTTCATAAATCCAGAACAATTGTCAGCTTAAGCAAGCACGTTATAATAACTACCGCTTAAAAAAGTAAATATATTAAAAATCGTTGTAAAAACTACGGAACGACGAGCGCAATCCAACAGAGATCACACCCGATTTTTGAGTCGCCTGATCCTCGATTTTACGGTACCGTTGCGTATAGCCCAGCTCCAACCGCAAATTATACTTCGGGTTCAATACATAAGCAGCTTTCGCATCCGCATAATACAGATTGTTCTTTACTCCCTGACCGATTTTATTATTGTACATATTAGGGATCGTGGTATACGATTGGAATATATCTCCCCCCATATTCGAACCATCCGCCGGATCAGTACCATACAGATTATACATTCCTTGCAAAGAGAAGTCAAAACGTTTCCAGGAGTAGTTCGCTATACCGACCAACTCTCTAAAGTTAGCCCCACGAGGGTGTGCCAACGGCTCACCATGATTACTATAATTCGATGTTGAAGAAAAATGCTGATAAGTATAAGGTCGAGCGAGATTATACTCACCAAGGAAGTTAAGATTTTTTACACCAAAGGCATCAAACCCACGCACACCGATCTGTGCTCCCCATTTATTGTGGGCATAGCCGTTGTTAGCAAAGAACTCCTTAGCCGTAAACTCGCCAAGCAAGAATTGTCCATATACAGACACATTTTTCAACGCTTTATACTTTGCATTCAGTCCCAAGAACATCTTATCCGGAGAAGAAGAATTATTAGATTCTACAGGTCTTAAGAAGATAACAGGGTTCAGGTAATTAAAATCAAATCCCCGATGTCCAGCCTCATTTTCGTTCGCCCAGGTGATAGCCTGAAAAAAACCTATAGACAATCTATTAGTCGCATTATAATCCAAGTATTGAAAAGCCCCCCATTTGATACCGTCGCCCAGTCTAGCTGTAGGATCTGTAGGATCTATCCGTGGGTTCTTCTGGTCCAACATATAAGCCCATATGGAGGTATATTGTACATTACCTATTGTCCCTGTTAACTTCAGATGCGTATAGTTTCCTGAAAAATCAGACAATAACATCGAACGATAACCATCCCCAATATGATTCTTATCATAGGCTAAGGTCGTTTGAAAATAAGGACTAAAATCATATGTAAGACTAGCAGTTGCATACATCCAATCCTTTACATTTTTTGATTGGTTCTTCACCGTTCCATGTCCAGGCATTACACCATTTGCTAAGGCATAATCATCAATATACTGTGGATATACCCCTTGATTCTCAAAAAAGTTCGTATAGAACGTTAGTTTATCACCGATTGTCAATCCCGCCTGAAAACCACGCCCATTCAGCCAGGTCGTTCTTTTGTCCGTCCCCATCAATTCCGACCCAATCTGAAAATCCGGCAAAAAATCCATGTAAAAGGTATGATCTTCCTTTTCCACCTGCACCAGATGCTCATTGAACAGCTTACGCATAAACCAATTTTGAGAGTCCGTAGGATTGGCAGATGCTAACGAATCCTTACGGTCCAAAAGCCTACCATTATATAAAAAGGGCTTAGACGCAGTATGAAAACGAGTATCTGGAGAATATAGAATATCACTATATTTTTGTGTTTGCTGAAATGAATAGGGTTGATTCTGCA
Source organism: Sphingobacterium paucimobilis HER1398 (assembly GCF_000416985.1). Lineage (GTDB taxonomy): Bacteria > Bacteroidota > Bacteroidia > Sphingobacteriales > Sphingobacteriaceae > Sphingobacterium > Sphingobacterium paucimobilis. The sequence goes on along the minus strand of NZ_ATDL01000014.1, from coordinate 150,191 downwards.
CTTGCGCACGTAAAGTAATCACGGATCCTGACAACAAAAACGTTGCTAATAAACCTGTAGTAATCTTTCTATTCATATTCTCTTATTTTTTAAATTTTAACCTTATTCTCAAAATCTGTTCCTAATCCTCGAGGCAAAGGTAAGTTTTTTTCTGAAACGCACTAAAACAGTCAATTTTAAAAGAATGTTTATTAACGCCTCTTTCTAGGTGCAAAGAATGGGGTTGCTAGAATCAAATCATCAATTAAAAAACAAAAACACCTGACAACAAACATTGCTAAAACGTTTTTACTATTGTTTCTGTAAATTTTTATTTGCATATTGCTATCTAAATTTGGACCATAAACACAACATAAATTATAATGAAACGCAGAACATTCCTACAACAGAGTGCCCTCTTAGGAGCAGGCGCCTTAGCTAGCAAACTCTCTTTTGCGAACACCACACATACCTTTCCAACCGTACGCGTTACCGCGGACAAGAGACATTTCAGTAGCCCTGTTGTGGAAGATGCGATAAAAGAGTTCCAGAAAAACGTTAAAAACCCAGAGCTAGGCTGGTTATTCAATAACTGCTTCCCTAATACACTGGACACCACGATATACGACGAATCCACCGCGAATAAAAAGTTGACCTACGTCATCACTGGTGATATCGATGCGATGTGGCTCCGTGACAGCAGTGCGCAGGTATGGCCCTATATTCCTTTCATGAAAAAGGATACAAAGCTCAAAGATCTTATCTTAGGCTTGATCAACAAACAGTCGCAATGTATCAATATAGACCCCTATGCCAACGCGTTCTATAATGATCCGACAAAAAAAGGAGAATGGTTTTCAGATCATACCCAAATGAAACCCGGTATCCACGAACGTAAGTGGGAGATAGACTCCCTATGCTACCCCATACGGTTGGCCCATCGCTACTGGAAAGAAACCGGAGATACGACACCCTTTGATACCGATTGGATCAGAGCACAGGAAAACACCTACAAAACATTTGTAGAACAACAGCGCAAAGACAACCTGGGTCCCTACAATTTTTCACGTACAACCTCTCGTGGGACAGACACCCTACAAGTTGATGGCTGGGGATATCCTGTCAATCCCGTTGGACTGATATGTTCAAGCTTCCGTCCTTCAGATGATTGCACGATGTTTCCTTTCTTGATACCATCCAATCTATTTGCTATCAAAAGCCTACGCCAATCCGCAGAGATTCTCAGAAAGATCAACAATACCGAATTGGCAAATAAAATGGAAAGCCTAGCCGATGAAGTACAACAAGCTGTACACAAGCACGGTATCGTTGACCACCCACAACACGGACGTGTATACGCATTTGAAGTAGATGGATTTGGCAGCTTTATGATGATGGACGATGCCAATGTGCCATCACTCCTCGCTCTCCCCTACCTCGAGTCCGTTGACGTCAAAGACGAAGTGTACCAACGTACCAGAAAATATATACTGTCTAAAAACAACCCCTTCTTCTTCAAAGGGACAGCTGCCGAAGGAGTTGGAGGACCGCATATCGGAAGAGACATGATATGGCCCATGGCGATCATCATGCGTGCTTTCACCTCGACAGACGATAACGAGATTCGTGACTGTATCAAGACATTAGCAGCCACACATGGAGACACCGGCTTCATGCACGAATCTTTTCACAAAGATGATCCCAAAAAATTCACACGTCATTGGTTCGCTTGGGCCAATACTCTCTTTGGAGAGCTACTTTGGAAGACCTATAAAGAAAAGCCACATTTGTTGACTTAAAATAGCTTGACATTAATTTTTTTTAAGGAGATTTGCACCTAGAACAAGGGACAAATCTCCTTATTTTTTGAAAACATATCATGAGCGGACCTATTGGGATTTTTGATTCGGGCTACGGTGGACTAACAGTATTTAAAGAAATACAAAAACGACTACCTCAATATGATTACATATATCTGGGAGACAACGCTCGCGTACCTTATGGGACGCGTTCCTTCGATACGGTCTACGAGTTCACCAAAGAATGCGTATTCAAACTATTCGATCTGGGTTGTAATTTAGTCATATTGGCTTGTAATACTGCATCAGCCAAAGCCCTTCGTACCATACAACAGCGAGATTTACCTCCCGGCAAAAAAGTACTGGGAGTCATCAGGCCGACCACCGAAGCAGTTGATCAATATACCAAGACCAACAGAGTTGGCATACTGGCCACACAAGGTACAGTCCTATCGGAATCCTATAAAATAGAAATACAGAAGTTCCATCCCGACATAGAAGTTTTCCAGCACGCTTGCCCATTTTGGGTACCTTTGGTAGAAAACAACGAAATCCATAGCGAGGGAGCACACTATTTTATACAGAAAGACATCGAATCTATATTATCCCAATCCAACAATATCGATACCCTCGTTTTGGCCTGCACCCACTACCCCCTGTTATTGCCTATTATTGAACAATATGTACCCCAAGGTATAACTATCTTATCACAGGGCGAGCTAGTAGCAAAAAGTTTAGAAAACTATCTACAGAGACATCCCGAGATAGAAGAGATATGTAGTAAAAGAAAACAGTTGAACTTCTACACAACAGACAGTGCTGAAGATTTCGAAGAGAAAGCAACCATATTTTTCGGAAAACCTATCACTGCAGAACACATTAAAGTATAAAAAAGCCCTAGAAATATTTCTAGGGCTTTTTTATACTTTCTATTTATTCTGTAATGCCAAAGCGTAAAGCTTCATTTGTTTGACCATAGACAACAACCCATTTGCACGCGTCGGTGACAAATGATCTTTCAAGCCTATCTGATCAATAAAATATAAATCCGTATCCAAGATTTCCTTTGGACTGTGCCCAGACAGCACCTTCACCATCAGACTCACCAGTCCCTTTGTAATGATCGCATCACTATCCGCAGAAAAATACAACTTACCATCTTTCAGCTCCGGATACAACCACACCTTGGACTGACATCCCTTTATGATATATTGCTCCTGTTTATATTGCTCCTCTATTAAGGGCAACTCTTTTCCCAGTTGAATGATATATTCATATTTCTCCATCCAATCCGAATAGAAAGCAAAATCTTCTACCAATTCGTCCTGTACTTCGTTTATCGTCATCTTAATTCTCGAATTTACCTTTTTACAACTTCACCTTTTTACCTATCCCTTAGCGCAACATATTCAATGCACGCTCCAGACCAGCAATAAAAGCATCCACATCTTCTTTCGTATTGTACATCGCCAGACTCGCGCGTACTGTACCCGGTATCTCAAACTGATCCATGATCGGTTGAGCACAGTGGTGTCCCGTACGCACCGCTATACCTTGCTTGTCAAGGATAACACCGATATCATAAGGATGCACACCATCCACTACAAAAGATAATACCGAAGACTTTTTATCAGCTGTTCCGACGATACGCACCCCTTCTATCTCGCCCAACTTCGCTGTCGCATACGCCAACAATTCATCCTCATAAGCCTTGATATTGTCAATACCGATTTCATTGATATAATCAATAGCAGCTGCTAGACATATTCCCGCCTCAATATTAGGCGTGCCAGCCTCGAATTTAAATGGCAATTCATTATAAGTGGTCTTCTCAAAAGAAACATCCTTGATCATATCCCCACCACCCTGATAAGGAGGCATCGCATTCAACCACTTCGCCTTACCATACAGCACCCCCACTCCCGTAGGAGCATACATCTTGTGCCCCGAGAACACCAAGAAATCAACATCCAGTTTCTGAACATCCACCGCAATATGCTGTACCGCTTGTGCAGCATCCAACAATACCGGGACATCATGTTTATGAGCTACAGAAATAATTTCCTCGACAGGATTAATAGTACCCAGCGCATTAGAAACATAAGTCACAGATACAATTTTAGTCCTATCCGAAAACAATTTCGCATAAGCCTCCATATCCAACATACCCCGCTCATCCATAGGAATCACCTTCAGCACACAGCCCTTCTCATCACACAACATCTGCCAAGGCACAATATTCGAATGGTGCTCCATTGCCGAGATAATGATTTCATCACCCTCACCGATAAAAGCCTTACCGTAACATTGCGCTACAAGGTTAATACTATCTGTTGTGCCTTTCGTAATGATTACCTCCACCTCTTCCGCAGCATTAATAAAGTCTTTCACCTTACGGCGAGTCACTTCAAATGCATCCGTAGAGATTTGACTGAGATAATGCACCCCACGATGCACATTGGAGTTCATATCCGAATAATAATGGATAATAGCATCGATGACCGATTGCGGTTTTTGCGTAGTAGCACCGTTGTCCAGATACACTAAAGGCTTACCATTCACCTCTCGTTTCAACAATGGAAAATCAGCACGTACTTTATGGATATCAAATGTTTTCAAGACGTTTCTAAGTAATTTTGAGGTACAAAGTTACTATATATATCACCAAATAGTATCAAGATAGTGTATTCTTTTTGGTTTTATGTTATGCTATAAGGTCGCTTACTCAAAATTTTACACCTTGTTCGCAGCTTCTTTCACTTTGAAAAATGTCACCTTGTCGGGTTGCCAATTGTAGTAATGGTGACCCGTTGTGGCAAGCTGGCACAGTGACATTTTTCTAATACGAAAGTAATTGCCAACAACTATTGTAAAGAATACAAAAAACGGCCTTAGCTTATTTGGTAGTGAAAGTAGGCATAGTGTACGCTGATCCTTACATATTGCACTATCTCCAGCAGATCCCTTGTCTTTAGCGGGGGGGAGCGAAGGAGACCTTGGAGCTGCACTTACACTATGGCGTCACTGGAACAACAAATAAGGTACAGCCTTGACTTTTGGGTTACTTTTGTGTCAAGACAAAAGTAACATGCCTTGCGCCGGCATAGAGGCGCAAAAAAACCTTCATTAAAAATCATCTATACACCAATATTTAAATCAAGCTTTTTTCCTCCACATTCGTGAATGCTAAGCATTTTAATTAATTTTGTATTAACTATGCAAGAAAAACCCTTAAATATACCCGAAGGATCCCGTAAAGAAGTAATGACTTACCTAGAGCCCTTCATGCTCAATGAAATGAGCGAGTATCTTAAGCCCGTAGAGCAAATGTGGCAACCCGCAGATTTTCTGCCTGATGCTTCCCGCAGTACGTTCTTTGAAGAGGTTCGGGATTTGCAAGAAAGTTCTCGAGAACTCCCCTATGACCTAGTAGCCGTTTTAATCGGCGATACAGTCACCGAGGAAGCTCTTCCCACTTACGAGTCTTGGCTGACCATGGTAGAGGACGTAGAGAAAAACGAACAAGGTGGCTGGATGAAATGGGTACGTGCATGGACAGCAGAAGAAAACAGACATGGAGACTTGTTAAACAAATACCTCTACCTATCCGGCAGGGTCAACATGCGCGAGTTCGAGATGAGCACCCAATATCTTATCGCTGACGGCTTCGATATAGGTACAGGTGCAGATCCCTACCGCAACTTTATATACACCTCTTTTCAGGAGCTGGCAACCAACGTATCACACCGTCGCGTAGCAGGTATCTCCAAAAAAAGCGGCGACAAATTATTGGCTAAAATGTGCGGCGTTATTGCGGCCGATGAAGCCAGACACGCCAAAGCCTATATGTCTTTTATTTCCAAAGCACTGACTGTTGACGCCAGCGAGGTCATGCTGGCCTTTGAGGATATGATGCGCAAGAAAATCGTGATGCCTGCCCATTTCTTAAGAGAATCAGGCGGCCCACAAGGAGAAGCCTTCGCACACTTTTCCGATGCCGCACAGCGAATGGAAGTATATACAGCATTAGACTATATCGACATCCTAAAAGAATTGCTTAGCGAGTGGAAAATCGACCAAGTATCAGGATTAAATGAGCAGGGCGAAAAAGCACGAGACTATTTGATGAAACTTCCCGATCGTTTGGCCAGATTGGCCGACCGCATCAAAATCCCCGAACTACAGTACAAGTTCAAGTGGATATATGGATAAAATAAACGCCCTGTCATCTCGAATGCCAGGGCGTTTATTTCACAAAACCATTCCATCAATAAAACCAGCGATCGAGCAGGTCCCAAAAAAACTTTTCATCACTACCATATTGCTGTAACACACGCTTCCAAGTTTCTTTACTGAACTGTATCTCATTTCCAAAACTATCTTTATACAGCCATCGGTCAAAGATATCCTTTTCAAGCGAAGCTGTATTCCTACCTTCCGTATATTCCAATCCACCCCTCAAGTTCCTTTTAAATACCGACTTCCTCCCACTCGACTGCTCCTGAATATTGGTATTACCGAATATATCCTTACCCTCTTCTAATTTATAGCCCTTATTATCCTCAATTATTGTCTTGTCAAAGATATCTATCTTGAAAGTAGCCTTATACTCCGAGCTCCGTTTATTCTCCCGCACCAACCTTCTCAGCATATGGGCCTGTGCCTCCTTATCCCCCCTTAAGCCAGGCTCCATTTTATCAAGATACTTCTTTTCGTAGTGCAACTTGTTATTTCTACTGTCCGTAAAAACCAGATCATCAAAAATATTTTTCTCTAAACTGGCTTTATACTTTCCATCAATAGATTTAAATTGCAGATTACCAAATATATCAGTGTCCACCGTACCTCGCTGGGCAAATAGCAGACTGGAAGACAATACCAGTGCTAGGACAATTATAAGTTTCTTCATACCCATAAGGTTCTTTATAAAGGTAGACTAGTTAACACGCGATTGGTTTATTCAGCAGTTTATTTATTCGCTACAAAACGGGAAACCTTTTTTTATTGCTCAAATAAAAAGCAATTTAAGTATGGCATTGCTTTTTATTTGAGCATAATTTTATATTAAGACCCCTATTTCGTGTAAATGTAATTTCCGTAGGAAACAGTCTATGGAACAGGGATAACAAATAATACAACTACTCTTCAGTTATTAGCTCACCATCTTCTGTATCACTATCATCCTTCATAATTTCGTGAATACGATTTTCCAATACAGCTTTATGCCAATCATCCAGCAGCGCCCGAGTATTGTTTAATGCATCCGATTTATCTTTCTGCATTACAGCAGCCCACTTTTCTCCAAACTCCCCATATTTCATCAATATATCCTCAGATTTGGTAAGTGCAATTAGGTATTCCATCATAAAGAGGTTTGCCCAACGATAGGGATCTAGGGGATAACATAGGTACTTTGCAATATCCACATTATTGACAAACTCCTGAAGCACTTCAGAAGCTGTAAAACCAAAAATATCACAAAACTGTGTAAACTCTTTTGTTAATTCTATCTTGTTTAAAGTTTCCATTAATATTTATTGTTTAATAAGTAATCGTCTAACCAATCTTCATATGCAGCTATTCGGTGTTCAATCTTTCTATTGAAAAAGAACCTTTTATCTAATTCCTGAATGTCCATAATAAATTCCTTTGCCCATGCAGTGGATCTATACTCTTCATCAACAATATCTCCATATCCATCATAAACTCTTATATATAATGCAATAACTGGATTATATACTCCTTTATCTAAATGCATTCGGGCTAAATGATCTGGCAATGTAACACAACGCATCACTCTGTTTAGGAACTCTGCAACAGATACACCTGAAAAAATCGAATTAACCAAAATATCTTTATTCAAGTTTATTTTAGTCTCCTCATCCATATAGATCACGGTTTTCACGTTCTTGTTTTTTGATAGAATATCGAACATACTATTAGTCAGCACTCTACCTCGGTTTCGCCGCTGACCATAGCTATAGCTTCGATTTATAGAAACCTTTATAATGCGCTGCATTAGTTTTTGCAGATGCCCAATTTGTGCTTTTTCCAATTTAGGGTTATCATGCTGCACGCCTTTTCCTTTACCCTCCATAACATACGGGAACGATTTGGTTGCCAAGTCATACGGAGAATTATCGTGAAAAAAATTATCCACAAACGAATAGTGATTGACAAAAAGTTGTATAAAGTCTGGCACTGTAATTCCGAAAAGTTCACATGCCAATCGAAAAGATTCAGGCACTTCAATAACACTGGTATTTACTTCTTTCATCGCTTTAATATTAAGAATCTGATTTATGCTGCTGAAAACGGTAACCAAAACTTCGCTGTCTCGTTCGCTTAAGAGGAGCTTTCCCCTTTCTTCCCCAGTAGTTGTCTAACACCAGTTTTAATGACATTGGCCGAATACTACGTTCTAACCATAATTGAATTCTATTGTACAATTCTAGAGGTGTTCTCAGTCTTTTGAAGTAGTCTGCATCGATAAGATCTTGTATTGCAACTTCAATCAAGATTCGCTCTTCAATAAATTTTTCCTGGCTTTCATCGTATTTTATATGATCTATTAAATGAAAGAAAACAATAGATTCGACCTCGTTAAGATAATATCCCATACGATAACACGTCCCAAAAGTCTCCTTCCAAATACGTTGTTCAAATTGATAGCGCTGTTCATCATCATATTCTCCAATAACCAGATTTCCTTCACGAAAAATATTATTTAATGCCACCAATAATTCCAAATCATTAGTAGAGCGCTTCAAGCGTTGAAGTTCATCTACAAACCCATCATCTTGTCCTAGAAGAAAAGAAAGCTCCTTTGCTGAATACCCCTTAGCTATTCTATTCACTATCAACAAATAAACAGAGCTAGCATATGCCATCGTGAATGTTTTTTTCACCACGTCATTCCCTATGTTGAATAATCCCTCCATATTTTTTCTCCTTTAAGCCTCAAAAAACACATACCGTTGATTCATATTCCGCACATACACTTTTCCAGCCTTAATCAGATTATACAAACCGTTTTTCAGGTGCCTCGGATATATCTTGAAGTTATGTCGTCCTGTAAACTCCACTTCTCGAAACAACTCCATCGCCATCTTTCCGTCCTTTAGACCTCTGTTATCGAGAAATCTATTCAGCTTATTACGAATATCGATGGTCGCATCCGAAACCATTTCTAGACTTTCTTCTAAAAACCATTCCTTAAATCTTAGCTCGGGCAGCCTATACTTCTTACACTTTGATACGCCATCCTCCTTGTACCGCTCTTCACGCAAAAAAGTCCAAGGAACAATAAGCTCAAATTCCCGATAAAACTCTCCCTCCTCAATATTAACCCGAATTAGACGCTCCTCATTCGTTTCATAAGACTTCCTTGAAGGCATAATAGGCTCTACAGTAGAGTCCTGATAAATCCGATCCAGCATAATACGTTCATTTTGTAAAAACTTTCCAACAACATGCATCAGCTCAAAATCATTATAGTAAAAAGGAGCCTTCCCCAATAAGAAGGATAATTCTTCAGAAGACCATCCCTTTGCTATGCGTCGCTTCAGATAAGTGTACCAATACACAAAGTCAGATGAATACATCACGCCAGCGTAGCTGTTACGGCCTATTGCTATCTTTTCCATAATTTATAGTTTTGATTAGTCAAACAACCCTCTCCTCGCCAATTGAATAAAAAAAAGGTTCAGAAGCTTTCCGCTTAGACAAAGCGGTGGCTGCAGATGCCTCTGTGGCATCCGTCTTTACTGTATCTTTCATATAGTTTTTCGTTTAGTTTTTAAATAGTTGCCGATTCAGCTATCGGCTCTACAATACGGGATTGCATAGATTGAACGGACTCCTTGCACAGATGCAAAAAAAACTCCACCAATCTTTCTGCCCTCTTTCGAACAACTTGCTTAGACTCCGAACTAAAATTCTTTGCCTCCCCCATCCAACAAACCCGTTCGGACTCCATGGCGAGAACAAGAACCTTCTTTTCCACTTCATTCCACTCGAAAAAGAAATCAATAACCTGTGTATCCGCAATAGCACACCAATCCATTAACCTGTGCAGACTGACACCTTCTGGAATAAATCCTACTACACATCTCAGATATGTCTTAACTCCCATATCGATCAACTGATGCAATAGAAGCAAACTCGTATCATCCATCAAAACCGGAGAATCCTTTATCAAACTCAACATGTTTTTCATAGAAGCCTCAGCGTTACACACGAGCGTATCCATTCTGACTGCCTTCTCCTTCCAATCGATCTCAACAGGAACCAAAGGCGTATCAAACGTAGCCTTCTTCCGCAACAGCCAACCATTCTTCCATACCGCATTCACAAATCGTCCGCCCTCTTTAAGACTTCTTTCGACATAAGAAACGTTCAAAAAAACCATAGTCACGCAAACTACACCTCGTCGTACCTCGCGATAACGAAATGGCCCTCTGTTCTTCATCAACACGACCAAATGCATCTCAAGCTCTTCCATAGGCTTAGACGCCTTTTCTTGAAAAGGATTTCCTTTGGTCAACCCTCCGGTTCTATAATTGACCAACAGAATTTGTTCGGGTCTGTGCTTCGAATAAATATCATCCAATAACGCTTTAGCATCATCTTTATATCGTTGAGGCCAAGGAAAATCCGAAAAATCCTCAACAACAACCTGATGCGACTTATTCGAATTCTCTTTCTGCTCCACAACTTGGACAGCAGACCTCTTCTCCTCCTTCGGCTTATCCGTGGGCAACTGAGCGCGGTAAGTTGCCACCTCTGCTATCATACGGTTCACCATCGCATCAAGTAGCTCCGCCAGAAAGACACTTTGCGTTCTTACAAATTCATATTGTTCGGCCGACACCTCCATAGAACCTCCCTTCACACAAGACTTATAAGCCGTATCCAGCAACCTATACAATTCCACGTCAGCAACGTCATAAGCAAATATCGACAAAAGTGACGGAGCAGCACTTCTGACTTTCTTGATAATATACTCGAGGTTATGCGTCTTCCCAAACTGTCCCCCCATTAGCCCATAAAAAGCACGAATCTTTACTTCTAAATACTGATGTAGCATAAAGACTCCTTGGTCATACTTCTCTTTCAATGCAAATTCGCTACTCGCACTTAAGTATTCCTTCGCATAACCTAAAGCCTTCTCATATTCCTTTTGGTTCACCTCCGCCATAGAATTGATAATTTTCTTATTTAATAACAGATCGATCTCCTTAGGTCGGGAATAGTAGATACGATGTATAGGCAGAGAGGCATAACTATGGTACAACGATCCTTTGCGTAACTGATTCAGCCACTCCCCCTCAATAATAATATGAAAGGGGATTTCGGGCATATCTACCATACACAACCTGACTATAGGCGCCATAGTAGTAGGTGAAACACCTTTTACAGCACTAACCACCAGCATGAGATGTTCAACCCACGTATCTCCAAGCCAGTCTTCATACAAGAAAACGCCCCGTAGCTCCAATTTTGAAGACAATCGTTCGATTAATAAGTCTTTGTTTAGTTCCATAATCAATTAGTTTATATTAATATTATCACCTATCGCGCAAATCTGCGGCAGGAATAGTTCATAATCGGGTATCTTTCATTGATTTAAAACAGGAACAAAACATCTTTTTTATGCACAAAACATGGACAACACACCTATAGCAGTTATCGCGTTTTTTATTAGTTTTGTGTAGTGTTAAACTGTCTTAATCAACAAAACAAAGATAGACTAATATTTTAGATAAAAACAAATAAATATCAAATATTTTGGATACAGCCAGAAAAAGAATCATAGATTTTATTGAAAATCAATCCATTAGACCAAAAGATTTTTTATTAAAAACAGGCCTAGCAAAAGGTTTTGTAGACCGTTCGCATCAAAAATCTGGAATATCAGATATAAATTTATCCAAAATACTAGAAAGCTATCCAGAATTAAATGCAGAGTGGCTAGTGACTGGAAAAGGCAGCATGTTAAAACCCAACAAAACAGATGTCTTAAAAGCCCCACTAGTCTCCCATGAATTAGAACCAAATACAATGATTAGTTTATTACAAAAGCAACTAGTACTACTAGAAGAGACAAAAGAACTTCAATCCGAAAAAATCGTACGGTTAGAAAAAGAGTTAGCTGATGCCAAGAGAGGAATATAAAAAGCTAAAACGAGATCCAATATCCACCATTCTATTCAACAAAACATCGTATATTCACCAAAGTGGTCTTATCCGCTAATCATCCACGGATAAAGCACAGCATATGCCATTCAAAAGGCCGTTCTCTCCGTGTTGAGTCCGTGTTCTCTCCGAGTTGACAGCGTGTCTCAGTCAGTAGCAAATCACTAGCACCTAAAAGACACTTCGGACACAGTTACTCTCTTAACCGAATCTAAGTACTATCTATACTATAGCTACAGTACTTGGACATAGTATCCAATTGCCAATTTCATAATCGTAAAGCACCACCAATTTCAAATTTCACAACAGCCAATACATCACGTTTTCCAATTCCGAAAAAGTTACAAAATATTGTTTTTCAAACATTTAAATAGCTATCTTTAGATTATGGCGATTATAGAGAATGGATATCTGAGAGGCCAGATCGGGAATCTGGTCAATCGAAAAGTAGGCAACAAAAATGTTGTACAGACCAAACCATCGGATAAGCTAAAGCAGACCCAATGGACACAAAACGCAGCAACCGATTTCGGAACCGCTAGTGCAGCAGGTGCAGTAATACGGCGAGCCTTCAGATCCCTACATCTGGATATGCACGATAGTGGAATGCACAATCGCTTACAGCAGCACATGCAGCGTGTGCTGCGCGGGTATGGAAAACGATACTCCGGAATGCTTAACGTCAGTGATGGTAACATTCAACGACTGGTTGACTTCCAATTTAATGAAAAATGCCATATCCATGATTACCTGTATTGTGATCCGCAAGTCACGTTCGAGTCTAACGGTACAACATCCATATCGTTACCTTCTCTCAACGCACAGCGCAATTTTCATATACCCAAAAACTGTAGCCATATCATTCTAAAAATAGAAACTGTAGGTTTTAATTTTGGTTTCAGGCACTTTGAAACAATCGGGAGCCACGAAATCGAATTGCCCATATACAGCCAACAAGGAGAAGGAATTGATCCCCAGACTCTCGTCCATGACGTAAACAACACCAAATACAATAGTATCGTAGTATCTCTGGCAATACTTTATATCACCAAATACGGAAACCATACCTCCCTATTAAATTCCAAAGACTTAAACCCCGTAGGTATTATAGCGACTTATAATCCATTATAATAACCAATAAAAATCCCACAAAAAACAATGACGGAAACTTGAAAACAAATTAACACTACACAAGAGTGCTCCATGAAAAAGACTGTTAAGAATAAATAGCGGTCAAAAGCGGTATACTTCAAAATTGAAAAAAATTTTTTATGTTTGGCCCCAAGCCTAATATACGAATACAGATGCCTGTTATACCGACGGAAGCTACGCATAAAGAGAAACAGTTGTTACTAAAAATAGCCGCTGGAGATGAGCCTGCGTTTAATGAGCTGTACAATAGATTCCGGCACAAGGTGTACACCCTAGCCCACTCCATACTCAAGGAAGACGCCGATGCAGAAGATGTTCTTGTATCCATTTTTGCCCGTTTTTGGGATGACCGTAATAAAGCCGTAGAAATAACAAACATTAATGCCTATCTCTACACCATGACCAAAAACATGGCGCTAAACATGTTGAAACAACAGAAAAACATAGAAAAGCACATCGTCAACTATGCTTCAACACAAGAATTACAATGTAATTATACAGAACACGCTATCGCATTTAAGGAAACCGAGAACTTCCTACTACAGATACTCAACACGTTACCGCCACAACAAAGAAGAATATTCGAACTGGCAAAGCTTGAAGGACATAGTAGAAAAGAAATAGCAGACCTGCTACATATCTCTGAGAACACCGTAAGAAACCACCTGTTGGCCGCCACCAATACCCTAAAAGACCAGTTCCTAAACAAGAAGCTCCACTTCCTTACCTTCCTAGTCTGGTACCTTTTTTAATTTTTTCGTCTTTGCACTAGTACAAATCTAAAATAGCATTGTCCTATTAATAAAGCCACATTATTAATACATGGACAATCCCAGAAAAGAAGAACTACTTAACAAACAAGTTGAACAACATATCAGCGACGAAGAACGTAGCGAATTAGACCGTATTCTTCAAACGGAATGGCTATTGGCCGATCCACAGCCCGACAAGAATTGGAAACACCTTTATCAGTCCTATATACGCCCAAGATCTATCCGCAAGATAAGTACTCGCTGGGTTGCGGCAGCAGCCATATTACTGATCGGAGGCTTTACCTATTTGGTCCTCAATTTACACGACAATCAAGAACATCTCCATCACTCCCAGCATTCACTCACCCATATCGTAGGTGGAAATGAAGCTGTAACATTATCCGTTAATGCAAAAAAGACAGGCAATCTATCCGATCAAAGCATCGAAGATATAATCAATACATTGCCTAAAGAACACAATACCGGTTCACTAAACCAGCTTAGCGTCAACACCCATAATTCAAACACCTATAACTTCACCTTACCTGATGGAAGTAAGATATGGCTCAATGCCAACAGTGAAGTCACTTTCCCCGAACACTTTAACAGTAACGAAAGAAGAATACTCATCAAGGGAGAAGTATACCTCGATGTCGTTAAAAACAATACGCCGTTCGTCGTAGTCGCTGAGGGAACCGAAACAAAAGTTCTTGGCACAACTTTCAATCTCAAGACCAACAACCTAAGAAAACAAGTTGACGCAACACTTTTCACAGGAAAAATACAGCTCACAACGGCCTCACAAGAACTGGACTTGTTCCCAGGTGAAGCAGCACGAGCATCGCTAACAGGGTTATCAAAATATACACCAAATCTAAAAAAAGTAATAGCATGGAAAAACAATCAATTCTATTTTGACAATGAGAACATCGCACAGATACTAAGCGAACTAAGTGAATGGTACCAAGTAAAATTCGAGATTCAGGACAACAGCCTGTCCCAAAGAAAATACAGTGGAGCCATAGACCGCAACCTGCCACTTAAAGAAGCACTGGATATTCTCAACTTCGGAACATCCTACACATTACATATCACTGATACAAATACTATAATCGTCACAAAGAAAAAATAAACAATGCCAATTAAACCTATTATTCCTACTCGATGGAGGGGTAGATTGTCCTTAAACAGACAACTAAAAGCCCTATGTACATTCCTGTTGCTCAGTCAGGCATCTTTTGCAAGTTATCAACAGATCAAGTTAAAGACCGATAACAGTACGGTACATAAAGTTATCGAAGAATTATCCAAACAAACGAAGTACAACTTTTTCTACGAAAAGGCCTTGATCGACCGTGTTGCCGTGTCGGATCTGAATATTTACTCTGACAACATCGAGGACGTTCTAAAAACCATATTATCCAAGACCGACTTGACCTACAAAATAGTAGGAAACACGATATCCATAGCCGAGAGCAATACGCCTAAGGCAACAAGTATATCCCACAAGCAAACGCCCATTACCGGAACGATAGAAAATGTAAACGCAAAAAAATTAGGCGGGGTCACCATCACGGTTATCGAAACCAACAAACAGACATCCAGTAGACAGGATGGCTCCTTCGTTATTGACGCTCAAGTAGGCAATACGTTGCTCATCACTTTCTTGGGATACCAAGTACAACGCATAAAAATAACAGCTGCACCCATAAAAATTGTATTACAGGAAGAAAATAATATAATAGAAGAAGTCGATGTAGTCTCCACAGGATATCAGACAATAAACAAAAAACTATTTACCGGATCAGCTGCTACGGTACAGATGAAAGATATCAAAATAGAGGGTACTACCGATGTAAGCCGTATGCTGGAAGGGCGGGTTGCAGGTGTATCCGTTCAGAATGTATCCGGGACATTTGGCTCTGCACCTAAATTGCGCGTACGCGGTGTCACTTCAATTACTGGAGACAACAAGCCTTTATGGGTCGTCGATGGTGTAGTTCTCGAAGATGTGGTCAATATCTCCAACGACCAACTTTCCAGTGGCGATGCCCTCACCTTGATAGGTTCTTCTGTAGCGGGCATCAACACCGAAGATATAGAAAGCCTAGAAATACTAAAAGATGCCTCGGCAACAGCAATGTATGGAGCCCGTGCCATGAACGGGGTTGTAGTCATAAACACAAAAAAAGGAAAAGTTGGAAAGCCACAGGTCAACTACTCGGGCAACTATTCCACTTACCTCAAACCAAGTTATGGTTCTTTCAATATCATGAACTCCGTCGACCAAATGTCAGTATACCTGGAAATGGAAAAAAAGGGGCTGTTGAACTTTTCGCAGAACTTAAGAGCACAGAACGGAGGAGTATTTGCAAAAATGTACCAACAGATAGACCTATACGACAACACTACAGGGGCATACGGGATGCCAAATACACCCGAAGCAAAAGAAAACTACTTAAGACGATATGCTCGAACGAATACCAATTGGTTTGACATCCTCTTCAATAACTCATTTATCCAAGAACATGCACTGTCCGTATCCTCAGGTACAGAGCACGTACAGCATTATTTCTCAGGTTCATTTTACAAAGACAACGGATGGACAATTGCAGATGATGTAAAACGATACACGGCAAACATCCGTACCGACTACAAATTCAATGATAAACTTTCAGCCAGTACCATAGTCACTGCATCATTACGCGACCAATTGGCTCCAGGTACCCAAGGCAGACTCAACAGCGCAGTGTTTGGCGAAGTATCTCGGGACTTTGACATCAACCCCTACAGCTATGCGCTCAACACGAGCAGAACATTGACAGCTTGGGACGAATATGGAGACTTAGAGTATTTCACTAAAAACTATGCTCCGTTCAATATCATCAACGAGCTCGCTGAAAACAAGATCAACATCAATGTAATGGATATCAAAGGGCAAGCCGAAGTAGGTTACAAATTTCTCGACAACCTGGAATATAAAGTCCTAGGCTCTTTCCGATACGTCAAAAACACACGCGAACACATGGCTACCGAATATTCAAACATGGCCAATGCCTATCGAGCAGATGGCAACGGAGACGGAATCATAGCGAACGGCAACGGATACCTCTACAATGATCCCGATACCCCAATACGTGACAATCTAAGTGTACTACCTGAAGGTGGATTCTACATCCGTAATGAAGATTTTCTCAAGTCATTCTATGGAAGGCATACACTGAGCTATAAAACGACTATCGATGATATACATCAGATTTCCGCATTCTTGGGACAGGAAATCCGTTACGCAGATAGACAAAACACCTATTTTAATGGCTATGGACTACAATACTATAAAGGCGGAACCGTCTTTACAGACTATCACATTATCAAACAAGCCAGCGAAAACAACTACAGCTATTTTGGAGTTGATTATTCCTACGATCGCTTCGTATCCATGTTCAGTAACATCAACTACGCTTATAACAACAAATATGTTATCAACCTGACGGGGCGTTACGACGGGTCGAATAAAATGGGGAAAAGCAAAACAGCACGTTACCTTCCTACATGGACCATCAGTGGAGCATGGAACATAGACGAAGAAGAGTTTATGCAACAGGTCACTCCTATATCTCAACTTAAATTGCGTGGTACCTACGGACTCACAGCAAGTATGGGAAATGCCATAAACACTGCCGTCATATATAACAACACGCTTACTAAGCGAGGCAATCTGACCAACAACGAAAACATGATCGACATTGCCAGCTTAGAGAACTCCGAGTTGACATGGGAAAGTCAATACGAAACAAATCTTGGATTGGATCTGGGATTGTTCAACAATCGTATCAATTTTAATATCGACATGTACAAGCGCAACAGCTTCAACCTGATCAATACCATCAAAGTACACGGTATAGGTGGACAGTCTACCAAAATAGCCAACTATGCCGATATGGACTCCAAGGGAATCGAGATGACATTGGGAGGCCGCGTCTATTCGAATACAAACTTTGCATACCGCACCAACTTTACCTTTGGTTACAATACCAATACCATCCGAAACCTCAAGAACACACCTCGTATATGGGATCTGGTACGCGCCGAAGGAGGAGCCATCGAAGGCGGTCCAGTAAGGGGACTCTATTCTGTGGTTTATCACTCCCTAGATCACCTTACGGGTATACCACAATTTATCAATCAAGCTGGACAGGTTAGCAATTACGTAAGTTTGCAATCTACCAACCTAGACCACCTCAACTATGAAGGATCAGTAGACCCATTGATTACCGGTGGGTTCAATAACACACTTACCTACAAAGGACTGTCTTTAAACATCTTCATCAGCTACCAGTTGCAAAACAAGATCAGATTGGATTCCAAATTCAAGGCGACTTATTCGGACCTTGATGCTATGCCCAACGAGTTCAAGGATCGCTGGATCATGCCAGGCGATGAACAGTATACCAATATACCATCTATCATAGATTGGCAGACCAATAAAGACTTGATATCAACTTTTCCATACAACTATTACAACTATTCGACAGTACGCGTTGTAGATGGCTCATTCGTACGTTTGAAAACCATCGCCTTGAATTATACGGTTCCAAAAAGCTTCGCACAGCGCATGAAGCTAAAAAGCGCCGCACTGGCATTCAATGCCAACAACATAGCACTACTCTATGCAGACAAAGCATTAAGAGGACAAGATCCCGAATTTTTCAATTCCGAAGGCGTAGCCTTACCCATGCCCAAACAATTTACATTCACGCTCAAATTAGGTTTATAATGAAAAGATATATATTTCCCTTACTTATTGTTGTATCCCTATCAGGCTGTGACAAATACCTTGACAAGGACCCTGATCTACGTACAGACATCTCTACAGCAGAGAAAATGTCCGAATTACTGACATCAGCTTATTCCAACGCCAACTATTTCAATATGGCGGAGAGTCGGACGGACAATGTCACATCCAATCCTGAAATAACGACCTACGTCAACACCAATACAACAGGATACTTCTGGAATGATCTGGATGACGAAAGCCAAGATGCACCAAATTATTTCTGGAACAATACCTACAAGGCAATAGCGGCAGCAAACCATGTACTCCGCGAAATTGAAAATGCGGCAAACCCACGTCAGTTCAATGCGCAAAAAGGAGAAGCATTACTCTGCCGAGCATACGGACATTTTATGTTGGCACAGTTTTTTGCTAAATTCTATGATCCAGAGACTGACAACAGCAGCCCAGGTATACCCTATGTGACCGAACCAGAAACAACGGTCAACAAAAAATATGAGCGACATACCGTTGATTATGTCTACCAAATGATAGAGAAAGACCTACTCGAAGGCCTTCCCTTAATCAATGATGACAGTTACAAAAAACCAAAGTTCCATTTTAACAGCAAAGCAGCGAATGCTTTTGCTTCGAGATTTTATCTCTACAAAAAGGAATATGACAAAGTCATACTACATGCCAATAGGGTCTTGCCTGAGACACAAGCCGAATCCCAGTTGAGAGACTTAAAAGGTATATATTATGGACTGGGCTCTACCGCATATGGGTATCAATACGTCAGTGCCACAGAAAATGCGAACCTATTGCTCACAGAAACAACTTCATGGTATGCACGTCAACTCAGTCAACAACACTATTCCATGACAGGTACCCTACGTGCAGACATCTATGACAAAGGTATTACACCTCGTCCCAATGCCTATAAAACTTGGATTGGCAGTACCTATATCCATTATGTACGCAAGTTTAACGAGATATGGATTACCAACAGTGTCAACTCGACCACTGGAGTGGGCTGGGCCATCGCTCCCCTATTCACTGCTGAAGAGGTTTTATTTAACAGAGCTGAAGCCTATGCCTACAACCAAAATGCCGAACAGGCTCTCAAGGACATCAACACTTTCGTAAAAGCCCGGGTCCTGGATGCGAACTATGGCGCACCATATATCATCAATGAAGATCTTATAAAATCCTACTATTATGGAAAAAACCAAGCTGAAACAATAACAGCCAATGAGCTACGTGACGGCATCGTCAAAACCTGTCTTCAGTTCAGGAGAATGGAATTCACTTCCGAAGGTATGCGCTGGTTTGATATCTTACGGCATAAACTTCCCGTAACCCATCAGACCCGCGAAGGCAACACCATTAAACTGAAGGAAGATGATGCAAAAAAAGTCATACAGCTTCCCGCATTGGCCATTTCCAGCGGATTGGATGCCAATCCCAGATAAGATAAATGATACACCAATAATTATTGAGACTTACACATATGAACAGAATCATATCTTTTATAATCATAGTCTTCACGCTCCTTTCTTTAAGCTGCAAGAAGGAAATCGTAGACGACAGTAAATTACGCTTCGGTACAGGACAACCCGGCAATGCCGAGATAGATGCATGGTTGCAAGAGCACTACTTGAAACCGTACAATATCGAAGTATTATACCGCTGGGATGCTTCCGAGCTGTCCACAACCAATACATTGGTACCACCGGAGGAAAAACACGTTATTCCAGTGATGGACATTATCCAGAAATCCTGGATTGATGTGTACAACGCCATGGGAGATCCCGAGTTTATCAAAAAACACTCCCCTAAACAATACCTGTTGG
The DNA here is from genome assembly GCF_000416985.1 of Sphingobacterium paucimobilis HER1398. Classification (GTDB taxonomy): domain Bacteria; phylum Bacteroidota; class Bacteroidia; order Sphingobacteriales; family Sphingobacteriaceae; genus Sphingobacterium; species Sphingobacterium paucimobilis. Next base: position 129,682 of record NZ_ATDL01000014.1, on the reverse strand, counting down.
TAGGCAGCGCTGAATACAATTCCAGTGGCGGATTGACAACTGGTTTTGCAGAAGGTGGCACCAAAATAGCCATCTTTCGTATCAACTGGTTCAATATAGAAAACAGATCGTTGATCAAAAGAATGTTGAAAACCGTTCACCACGAATATTTACACATACTCAATCAAAAGAAAAACTATCAACCAGAGTTCGAACTGATATCCGCGCAAGAATATACATCGACCTTCGCACAGCTTTCAGCACAACAAGCAAATGATCTTGGCTTTGTATCCAGCTATGCTGCCAGCGCACCGGGCGAGGATATCGCCGAAATGGTATCTATAATGGTTACCGAAGGCCGTCAAGCCTACGAACAGATGCTCGCCAACATTTCAAACCCGACCGCTGTCAGTAAGTTAAGAGCCAAGGAGGCATTGATCGTAGATTACTATAAAACCTACTGGAACATAGACTTTGATAAGTTGATCGAGAAAACACAGGAGTCGATAAATGGAATAACCCCTTTAAACCTGCACGATTATATCGGAGAGCAATACCAATATATCAACCTAGATATCCATGACGAGTCCCTCTGGGGGCCAATGGGAATACAGGCAATCCGACAGGTAAGAGAGAGGATCAAGACCAAAGATGGGCGTCAATTTGATTATATACGGCTTTATTTTTCCTCTAACAAAGTGGATAAAACAGATGTGATGATTCGATTTACAGCTAAGAATCAACTATCATCTGCTACTGCGACTTATTATCTAAAGACGTCCTTCAACAAAGAAACAAACCGCATACGCTTTTCCAACCCAACAGAATCAGGCAGCAACGCTACTTTGGTTAGGAATGAGATGGATCCACTTTTGACCTACCTCACAAGCCAAGAATTCAAGCTCAATTTCAAAGAAGGACAAGAACCCAATACGCAGGGCGAATTAATTGGAGGTCTCCTTAGTGCCACCAATCCAGACGAGTATGCGTACGGTATGTTGAACGACATCAAAATGCACCGAGTATTTGGACATGCCTATCCGTATATCAACTTGAGTATCTACAATGAAGGTTTATGGTCAGGCAAAGCATTAGCCGTAGTGAAGGATTTGAAATCAAAGTTATACGCAGATGCTGGACAACGTAAATTCTCGTTTATACGATTGAATTTCAATCCCGAAACTCCCAATTCAACAGCCCTATTTACCAGGTTTTTGCTATACAACGAGCTTAATAAATATAATTTCACAACTCCTAATTCCTATCGCGCGCTCCAAACGATAAATCTCGAAACAGAATTTGACAGGACCAATAATATCTTAACTTTCAAACAGGTGACGACAGCACCGAATTCAGTATATGATATTATAAAACCAGGTCTTAACCAATTGACAGATTATCTGACCAGTCGCAAATTCCGCATTTCCTTTAACGAAGGCAGTACCGTCTATACCAAAGAAAACTCGATGGCAAGATTGACGAATATCGAAGACGCTAACGACTACATAGATTATCCAATCGAACCCATACCAATGCAGTATATGCTGGGAGAAGGATTCTACAAATTTCAGCTCAAAGATGGCGAGAGTGAATTCTTCGGAGCAGCAAAAACGGCTTTGGAACGTTCGAAAGCAGACTTCGAAACCAAAATAACCTGGGAAGGAAAAGGACGGTCATTAGATCATTATGTGCTCAATATCATTGACAATCCACAAGCTAAACGAGCAGAACTATTCATTCGCTTTACCCACATTGGTTCTGTTTCTTCAGCAACAGCTCAGGTCAACTTTACACTGGATTTTGACAAGACTAAAAATACCATCAAACTATCAAATCCTGTTGCGGTAGGTTCCACGGCAACAAACATATGGCCTGGTCTCGAACCTTTCTTGAATTACTTGAGCACAACAACGTTTAAGACGGAGTTTACAGGAAAAATCACAACGTATAATACCGATAAATACAAAGCCTCTTTGATCAATGTAAACAATGCAAGCGATTATTTCTCGGCAACCATTTATTAATTAACGAACATGAAATCAAAATCAATAATATTCATATTTCTGTCGGTACTGCTGCTATCACAGTCCTGTACGGAGAAATTCACTCCACTATTAGAAAGCCCCGACCAAAGAGTCACCGACACCCTGAACAAATACGCGCAGGTATTCGCGAATCATGAGCAATATTGGCAGCTTGACCTACCGACACGATCAGGACAGTTTTACAGCTTCCTTTTAAAATTTGAGGACGAAAGTCGTGTACAGATGCTGTCAGAAATCAATCAAACCTATGCATCTGTACCAATGACAAGTAACTACAGCCTAGCAGCACTGATGCGGCCATCGATTATTTTTGACACTTATAATTATCTACACCTAGTAAGTGATCCCGAACCTAACGTCAATGACGGCGATCGTGGCAAGGGATCCGCCGCCGACTTTAGCTTTTCATTCTTGGGTTTGCACCCGGACAGTATAGCGCTTTATGGCAATTTCAACAAAAACTATGCAGGCCTAACCAAGCTAGATGCCGCCCGTGCCCAACGTATCGTGCAAGGAGGATGGGCACAGACTATTAATCGATTTACAGACTATTACAGTAAAAGCAACTTTCCCTATCTCCAATTCGATAACAGTCAATTACTAATCGGACTGGATACCAGCAAACGTAAAATAACATTTACACCATTCGAAAACGGCAAAACAGGGCCTATACAGCAATTGGGGTATGCCTTCGATTTGGATGAAGTACGTTTTGTCAAGCCCTTGCTATATAAAGGAAAATCCTACAAAAGTCTCCAATGGGATGAGGCACAACAAAATTTCTATCTGTTGGACGGAAATACGCCTGTCTATCTAGACAACCAAACCAGCTATCCTGCAAATGTACAGGAAAGCCTAGGTTATGGTAAAACATATACCTACATACAGATCAATGATCACCGACTTCCTTATGAGATACAGTCGGCCTTCAATGACGTATGGAACAATGTAAAAACTAAATTCAAGGCTACGGGACGTGCTATTCAATTCGCCAGCTTCCGTTTTTCAGGTCCTTCCGAATTCCAGATCATAATCAACTACAGTAAAGCAGATTTTTTTGGAGATCCTACGTCAGAAAACCAATTTAGCTCAGACTGCGTTTTCCCTGTTACTTATGATGGAAATCAGTTCACCTTAGGCGAGGGCACGATGAGTGGCAACTGGGAAGTTCACGAAAAGTCGTTCGAACCGATCAAAGCATATTTCGAAAACAGCACATTTATCAAGAAGTGGATAAACAGTACCAATCCGGCCCATAACAAACTTATAATGGGAGCCTATCAAAAGATAAACGATCCAAACGACTTTGTCTATGGTATAGCCAAATAACAACAACATCCTATCAAATAAAAAAAAGACGTCTATTTTCCTTACTGGAGAGTAGACGTTTTTTTTCCTATCACTTGGCTGCGATAAATAACAATACTATTTATATTTTTTTGACGTTCCTGAGATATAACTTTCAAGATTATAACATATATTTGTCACACTAATTATTGTTATGCTAAACGAAAGTTACAATCAATACTCTTTTATTCTCGACCGAACGGCGAGGAAGGTGAAACAGTACGCCCAGACTGCTTTTGCCGAACAACAGTTCGACCTTACCGTAGATCAATGGATCGTCCTCCGTACCATATACGAAAACCCTTCTCTCAGCAACAAGGAAATGGCCGAGCTATGCGGCAAAGATCAGCCGACCTTAACGAGAATCATCGATCTATTGATAAAAAAAGAATTTGCTGAACGCGTCAGTCACCCTTCCGATCGTAGGTCTTTACGACTACATATAACACAAAAAGGAGAAGACAAAATACAGGAAATCGCACCCAAAGTTGCCGACTTCCGTATGCAGGCATGGAAAAATCTAAACAAAGAAGACTTTGCCCATTTCACAAGGATATTAAACACCATATACGATAACTTAACTTAAAAATACCAGTATGATACAAACAGATATTTGCATTATAGGTGCCGGTCCAGTTGGACTATTTGCCGTTTTTGAAGCCGGTTTGTTGAAAATGCGCTGCCACTTGATCGACGTATTGCCACAGGTAGGTGGACAGCTGTCCGAAATATATCCTCACAAACCCATATACGACATACCTGGATACCCCATCGTCAAAGCACAAGAGCTGATAGACAACCAGATGGAGCAGATTAAACCCTTTGCCCCCACCTTTACCTTAGGTGAACGCGTAGAGAAAGTCGAAAAACAAGATGATGGCTCTTACATCGTCATCACCTCAGACAATACACAGGTACACTGCCAAGCCATAGCAATTGCGGGAGGCTTGGGCTGTTTCGAACCTAGAAAACCGGAACTGGAAGGTGTGAATACCTTTGAGCGCAAAGGTATAGACTACATGGTCAAAAATCCCGAAACCTATCGCGACAAAACACTCGTTATTGCAGGTGGCGGTGACTCGGCACTCGATTGGACTATATTCTTGAGCGATATCGCCAAAAAAGTGACTTTGGTTCACCGAAGCGACAGCTTCCGTGGAGCTCCGGATTCCGCAGATAAGGTATACGATCTGGCACAGAAAGGAAAAATAGACCTCTTACTTTCACACAATCTACTCAGCGTACATGGCAATGGATCACTCGCTCAAGTAAAAGTAGCCAATAAAAGTAAAGAGGAATATTTACTGGATGCTGATTATCTGATCCCTCTCTATGGACTGACACCTAAATTAGGGCCAATAGCGGATTGGGGGCTCAACATTGACAAGAATGCAATCGAAGTAAACACCTTTGACTATTCAACCAATGTAGAGCGCATCTATGCCATCGGTGATATCAACACCTACCCAGGCAAACTGAAGCTGATTCTTTGCGGTTACCATGAAGCAACCCTAATGGTTCAGTCGGCATTTAAATATGTATACCCCGACCAAAAATTGAGTTTCAAATATACAACCGTCAACGGAGTACATGCATTTTAGAAAGTGAACATGTTATCAAGTGAACGAGTTAACAAGATAACATGTTAACAAGATAACAATAGAACATAAAAATGGAAAACCACATCATCGAAATAGAAATAGAAGACAGAGATGGCAGCACAGCGACCATCGAAGTTCCCACGGATGTTAATTTTAGCTTGATGGAAATTCTAAAGGCATCCGAATACGAGGTCCTTGCAACCTGTGGAGGAATGGCACTGTGTGCCACATGTCACGTAGAAATCAAATCGGGAGGAGAGAATCTTGCCGAACCTGAGGATCAAGAACTTGACATGCTGGATACCCTGCCGGATGCAGACGACAACAGCAGATTAGCCTGTCAGATTCACCTGACAGATCAAGACCATGGATTATCGATTAGGTTAAGAGGAGCGCTACAATAAACTGTGTACAAGAAACACTAAGTGAATATTGTTTAAACAACTAGAAAGGCCTTCAAGCGGTAGACAACACTGTTTTAATCATAAAAATAAGGTGATATCAATAAAAATTTGCTATTGAAATATTATATTTTTTTAAGATATTTGCATTAATTTATAACAATAAAAACTAACGATATATGTTGTTGAATCGTACAGAACGTTCTTTCCCTCGAGTAATCATTATTGGTGGAGGCTTTGGAGGTGTGGAAGTTGCGCGCAAGCTTAAGGACAAAGAGGTAGAAGTCGTATTGATCGATCGAAACAATTTTCATACTTTCCAACCCTTGATGTATCAAGTGGCTACAGGAACCCTGGCGGAAGATGCCATCTCCTTTCCTATTCGTAAAATGTTTAAGTCGCAGCAGAATTTCCGATTCCGTATGGCTGAAGTATTACGCATAGATAAAGACAAAAAGGAAGTGCACACCTCTGTGGGCGTGTATGATTACGACTACCTGGTCATCGCAACAGGAGCAACATCCAATTTCTTTGGTAATGCAGAAGTGGAAAAATATTCACTACCGATGAAAAGTATCAAAGAAGCCTTAAATATCCGAAGCTACGTTTTACAAAATCTAGAAGAGGCTGTTCTTCGCAAAAACATATCTGATCGCGAACGTTACCTTAACTTCGTAGTCGTAGGAGGTGGACCGACAGGAGTTGAGCTTTCGGGCGCTATCGCCGAAATTCAACTGCACATGTTGAAAAAAGACTATCCCGAACTTGCTGAAAATGAAATGAAAGTCTACCTGGTCGAAGGTACAGGTAAAATATTGGGAGCACTTTCGGAAAAGTCATCACGGGATGCCGAACGTTATCTCAAAGAACTTGGTGTCAAGGTTATGCTCAGCACACAGGTAACAGGTTATGACGGCAATACCATCACATTCAATAACGGCGAGAGCATACCGACCAAAACAGTAATCTGGGGTGCAGGAGTAAAAGGACAGTTTCCCGAAGGCATACACGCAGATTATATCGAAAGAGGTAACCGCATCCGTACTAACGGACAATGCCAAGTAGAAGGTTTTGATGGCATCTATGCAATCGGTGATGTATCTGCTATGATCACAGAAGACACCCCTAGAGGGCTTCCTGGAGTAGCACCTGCTGCCCAGCAACAGGGTAAATATGTGGCACAGCATATCATGAATATCATTTCAGAAAAACCCAACGAAGAAAACTTCAAATACTTCGACAAGGGCTCTATGGCTACTGTAGGTCGTAATAGAGCAGTCGTAGACATGGGCAAACTGCATATGAAAGGCTTTATCGCTTGGTTGACATGGATGTTCGTTCACTTAGTCTCCATTTTCGGGTTCCGCAACAAAGTCGTAACCTTCGTCAACTGGTCTATCAAATTCTTAACAAAGAATTCCGGCATAAGACTGATCGTCAACAAATACGAAAGACCGTTACCTATCAATCACGACAAAGAACAGACAGTAAAATAAGATTACAATAAAGGCTATCTCAAAAGGATAGCCTTTATTGTGAGATACAGGACCATTCCTCCAACCAGTACCCCGACAAGGTGACATTTCAAGGTGAAAGGATCTGCTAGTAGTTTACTTCTTGATTATTGCCTACTTTCGCGACCTTTGACTCCATACGCTACCAGGTCACGTTCAATCTGCATCTACTAGAAGGTTTCCGTAAATTAAGAAAAAGCTAAAGAAAACGACCTAGGACGCTGTCGCGTTAAGAAATCAGAAAGAACCCAAATCTTGATTTGTTTGCTTCTCTATTCGTCAAGCAAACCCACAAAAAGGGGGGAATACCTTTAAATTGAAAAACAAAGAAGGCTCCGTCCCAGCAACAACAAAAAATATTTTAATATTCCTTTCATCTACACCATTCAAAAAAACAAGTATCCCCTGGTAACTATTCCGAACACAAGTTAAGTTTGTTAACTTTGGACAACCTTCAAAATTTATATAAATATGGACAATAAAACGATAGCACGCACTTTTAAGCTATGTGGTCAATTAATGGAACTGCATAATGAAAACCCTTTCCGTAGTAAAGCCGTGGCCAGTGCTTCGTTCAAAATAGATAAACTGCCCTTCCAAGCAGCAGAAGCAAGTCTTGAAAAACTCAGCGAACAACCAGGCATCGGTAAGAGTACAGCAGAAAAAATAACACAAATTATTACCACTGGCACTTTTCCGGAATTGGATGAACTGCTTGCCAAAACTCCAGAGGGAATCCTCGAAGTACTCAAAATCAAAGGACTGGGCCCTAAAAAAGTGCAGACCATATGGAATGACCTAGAAATAGAATCCGTAGGAGAATTGTACTATGCCTGCAATGAAAATAGACTTATCGAAGCGAAAGGCTTTGGCTTAAAAACGCAAGAGGACATCAAAAAGGCAATTGAGTTTTCTTTGGCAAATCAGGGATGGTTCTTATATGCCAAAGTGGAGAGTTCCGCCGACACCTTATTAAGCAAATTAAAACAGGCAATCCCCAATAATCACGTAGAATTCACAGGCGATTTCCGTAGAAAATGCGAAGTACTGTCACAAGTAGAATTGATCGTAGATACCGATCTTTCTAGCTTGCAAAAGGCTATTGCCGGATTAAACTATGAACTGGAAGTCCACCAAAACAACAACAGCATTTCCTTTAAAGACGAGCAGACCTGCCCTTTTATCATATATACCTCGACTACATATACGTTTGCTCAGGATTGGCTGCTCCGCACAGGTTCAGAGGCACATTTAGATTTACTAAAAGAAATAAATCCAATACTCCCTCTTGCAGCAACCGAGACTGATATATACCAGGCTATGGGACTGGATTACATCGCTCCCGAACTACGTGAGGGCCTGGACGAAGTAGTATTGGCGCAGGCACACAACCTTCCCAAATTAATAGAGTTTGGCGATGTAAAGGGCACTGTCCACAATCACTCCACCTACTCGGATGGTGTGCACAGTCTAAAAGAAATGGCTTTATACTGCAAAGATCAATTAGGGCTCTCTTATTTTGGTATCTGCGACCACTCCAAGACCGCCGTATATGCCAATGGTCTGACAGAGGAGCGCCTACAGCAACAATGGGCTGAAGTGGACAAGCTAAACCAAGAGCTCACTCCGTTCAAGATCTTTAAAGGAATAGAAAGCGATATACTCTCCGACGGTTCCCTAGATTATCCTGACGAAATATTGGCTCAATTTGATTTCGTAGTCGCTTCGGTACACAGCAACCTAAAGATGGATGAGGAAAAGGCCACTGCTCGATTGATCAAAGCAATTGAAAACCCCTATACAACAATCTTAGGACATCCTACGGGACGCTTACTGCTCTCTAGAGCCGGATACCCACTAGACTTCAAAAAGGTTATAGATGCCTGTGCCGCGAACGACGTAGTCATTGAAATCAATGCCAATCCTTTACGTCTCGATTTGGACTGGCGCTGGCACCGTTATGCGTTAGAAAAAGGTGTGCTTCTTTCCATTAACCCTGATGCCCACCGCACAGAAGGACTCTTGGATATGCATTACGGCATATATGTAGCCCGTAAAGGAGGACTGACAAAAGAAAAATGCCTTAATGCGTTCAGCCTAAAAGAGATCACTCAGTTTTTCAAAGAAAGAAAAGCAAAAATCTAAACTATTATAATAAAAGCCATCCCGAATTGACTTCGAGATGGCTTTTATTATATTTCAAGACAGGAGACTAAAACTAGCCTTCTATACTCGGGACAGTAATGACCTCATTCGTATCTGCTTCGTAATTTACCTCAGGGAAGTTGAAACCGAAAAGGTTAAAGAACTCATCACGGTATCCTTTGATATCCGAAATTTCTTCCAAGTTTTCAGTAGTAGCCTCATCCCAAAGTTTTGCTACTTCTTCCTGTACATCAGCACGCATTTCCCAGTCATCGACACGAATACGCCCTTTTTCATCCAAAGTAAGTTTTCCATCCGTACTGTAAAGACGGTCCGCAAATAAGCGCTGCATTTGCTCAATCGTCCCTTCATGGATGCCTTTAGCTTTCATCACTTTGTAAAGCAATGAAATATATAGAGGAACTACCGGAATAGCTGAACTAGACTGTGTAACCAAAGCCTTGTTTACAGATACATAAGAAATACCGTTCAGGTCTTTCAACAAATCGTTGATAACCGGCACTGTATTTTCCAAATCATCTTTTGCCTTACCGATCGTACCATTTCTATAGATAGGATAAGTAAGCTCAGGGCCGATATAAGAATAAGCTACAGTCTTCACTCCGTCAGCCAATACACCAGCAGCTTTCAGATCTTCGATCCAGAACTTCCAATCCTCTCCGCCCATTACGGCTATAGTATTGGCTACATCTTCCTCATTTTCTACCGGTTGGATCGAAATATCAGAAACTACTCCAGCATGAAAATCCACTGTTTTATTCGTAAAAGGATTAGCAATGGGCTTCAATACAGAAGCGTGTGCAACACCAGTTTTTGGATGTGTACGTCTAGGAGATGCTAAAGAATAAACAACCAAGTCAACTTGACCCAAGTCTTTCTTAATCAACTCAATAGCTTGCTTTTTAATATCATCCGAGAATGCATCACCATTGATACTCTTAGCATATAAGCCAGCAGACTGTGCTTCTTTCTCAAATGCTGCGGTGTTATACCATCCAGCAGTACCTGGCTTACCCTCAGCAGCCGGCTTCTCAAAAAAGACACCGATAGTAGCTGCATCCGAACCAAAAGCAGCCGTAATCCGCGAAGCCAAGCCGAAGCCTGTAGAAGCTCCTATAACCAATACTTTCTTGGGACCATTGGCGATTTTGCCTTTTGATTTTACATATTCAATTTGGTTTTTAACATTCTGTGCTGTTCCTTCAGGGTGTGAAGTCAAACAGATAAAACCTCTTACACGTGGTTGAATAATCATATTTAATACTTAGATGTTAATGATGTTAACAAAGTACAAACTTATGCAAAATGCTTTGCATTCGCGCAATAGGTAATACAAAAAGTTAATTGTCTAAATAACTACAAAGGCTTCCGTTTCCGAAAGCCTTTGTAGGTCTACTATTTTAGATGTGCTCGTAGCATCCATGCTGTCTTTTCGTGCTGACCAAGAATACCCACCAAGAAATCCTCCGTACCTGCATCACCATGCTTCTCCGCCGTCTCGATATACTCTCGGAGCGTAATGATCAAGCTCTCAAAGTCACCTAACAACTCTTTGATATAACCTTGGCTATCATTTTTACCATATTTCATCTCTGTAAGCTGCGTAAGCTCCAAAAACTGCTTCATCGTGCCCACAGCATAATGCCCGATAGCACGTACACGTTCAGCGATCTCATCGATCAATTCTGCCAACTCATCATATATTCCCTCAAAAAACAAATGCTGTGCATGAAAATCCACTCCCTCAATATTCCAATGTGCATTACGGACTTTGATGTACAATACATTTTCGTCAGCCAATAATTTGTTCAATAACACAGCAACCGCTGCTGTATCCTTTTCTTTAATTCCAATATTTGCTTTCATGATATGTATAATTTGATTTAACTTCTTAACTATTTAAAATTCTACCTTTCAGCTTCTCTAACTACTTGCCAGTTCTAATTTTGCCAAACTAGCAGCATCCAATCGTAAACTGACAGCCTCGACAAAGGCATCCATATGTTGATTCTTCGTCGCACTCGCTATAGGAGCAGTAACCGCACGTTGTGCAAGCAACCAAGCCAATGCTACAGCTGAGGCAGAAACAGAATAAGAATCGGCTACTTCCTTAAGCGCGGTCACAATACGACGCCCACGATCATTCCAATACTTCTTTTGAATATCCGCCCCGCGAGCAGATTGACCGAAGTCGGATTCTGCTATATATTTTCCAGTCAGGAAACCACTCGCTAATGAATAATATGGAATAACGCCAATTTGTTTTTCAAAACTTATTTTTTCGTACAAGTTCTCGAATTTGGACCGATCATAAAGATTATACTCAGGTTGAAGTGAAACATAAGACGCAATGCCTTTCTCCACCGAAGTATCCAGACTTTCTACCAGACGTTCTGGAGATATATTCGAAGCACCGATAAAACGGACCTTACCCTCCTGTATTAAATCATCATAAGCACGCAAAGTCTCTTCCACAGGAATAGCTTCGTCATCATAATGTGTTTGATAAAGATCAATATAATCTGTACGCAATCGTCTCAACGAGTTCTCCACCTCCTCCTTAATATAGGTTCCCCGTACATTTGGCTTACTGTCATACCCAAAGCGACCTCCCACCTTAGTCATCAGAACGACATCACTGCGGCCTCCCCGCTCCTGTAACCAGTTACCAATAATAGTTTCCGATTCGCCTCCCTTGTTGCCGGGAACCCAATGCGAATAATTATTAGCTGTATCAATCGCATTAAAGCCTAGATCTTTGAAAGCATCCAAAATACCAAAAGAAGCCTGTTGATCCAAGGTCCATCCAAATACATTTCCACCAAATATCAAAGGAACTATTTCCAGGGAAGAGCTCCCCAATCGTCTTTTATCTCGCATAAGTATATCGTTTTTTGAAGTATTACAAGTTACCCATTTTTCGAATCATTTCAGAAGTTATCATGTAATATTTAAGTCAGTTATTATGCTGGTTATCGAGTGATCCAGTTCACTTGATAACTCGATAACTTCTTAACCTCATAACTTCTTAATATATTTCTTCCTACTTTTGCATTTCATAAAGAATTGAAGCGAGATGAATGAATCGACACCTTTTTTCCATACGTTTAAACAGGACATTAATAAAATGGAGAAGCCCAAAAGATTCACCTTTCCTTTCTGTTATGACCCACATCCGCTCAGCCTACAGGCTGCGCAGGAATTGCAACAGTACCTAAGCGAACAACAAGACTTTCAGCACAATTTTGGTCTTGATCAAGGACAGGGCGGTAATCCTATCGGTAAGATGTTTGGTGTATTAGTCGTTGAAAACAAACAAGGTACATTAGGTTATCTAGCCGCTTGTTCAGGAAAATTAGCAGGCACCAATATTCATAAATATTTCGTCCCTCCACTTTTTGACATGCTCAATCCCGATGGTTTCTTTTTACGACAAGAAGCTACGATAAATCAACTCAACCGGGAGATTGAAAACTTAGAGTCCCTTCCTGATATTCCAGCTCTCCAAAAACAATTGACTGACACCGAGCAACAAGTAGCCAGCGCTTTGAGCAACATGAGAAATCTGCACAAACAGAACAAAAAGCAACGCAAAGAGATACGCACAGCACAACGCTCACTACTTTCTGATGAAGAATACCTTACTCTGGAACAGGACCTGGTCAAACAAAGCTACAGAGATCAACACGAATATGATATCCTCAAGCAACAGACCAAAGAAAGTATCAACAAGATAGAACGGCAACTAGAGACCCTTTTGCTTCAAATTACAGAAAAGAAGGAGTTCCGAAAGCAACTGTCAGCGAATCTACAGCAGCAGCTATTTGATCAATATATTTTTTTAAATGCCAACGGTTATTCAAAATCACTATTACCGATATTTGAGGAAGCCATACACATGCTCCCACCCGCAGGTGCGGGAGAATGCGCCGCGCCCAAGCTATTACAGTACGCCTATCAAAATGAACTCATCCCTGTTTGCATGGCCGAGTTTTGGTGGGGAGCCTCTCCAGGTTCCGAGATCAGAAAACACCGATATTTCTACCCGGCTTGCAAAGGAAAATGTGAGCCCATATTAAGCCACATGCTACAAGGACTGGATGTAGATCCTAATCCTCTACTGGAAAACCCTGCCTCGGAAAAAGAATTGCCCATATTATTTGAAGACAACGATATCATTGTGGTCAACAAACCCGAAGAATTCCTGTCCGTTCCGGGTATACACATCCAAGATTCTGTACAAACCAGAATACAAGCACGTAATCCTGAAATAACAGGACCGCTGATCATACATCGGCTCGATATGTCAACATCAGGCATCCTTGTTCTGGCTAAGAATAAAGAGGCACACCAATTTATACAAGACCAGTTTATCAGACATACCGTTAAAAAAAGATACACCGCTTTATTGGATGGTATTATTGAAAGCCAGGAAGGAACGATAGACTTTCCACTACGGGTCGACCTCGAGGACCGTCCCCGCCAAATGCTATGTTATGAGCATGGCAAAAATGCACGCACGCAATACAAGGTAGTGGCTATCGAGGGAGAAAAAACACGTATCCACTACTTCCCTCTCACAGGTCGCACCCATCAATTACGGGTACATTCTGCCCACCAACAGGGACTAAATGCCCCAATATGCGGGGATGACCTCTATGGCAGACGTGCAGATCGGCTGCATTTACATGCCGGCTTTATTCAATTTATACACCCCAGTACAAAAAAAGAAATCACATTTCAAGTCGAAGATCCCTTCTAATAGAATTATAGAATTTTGATGCATTTCCTTAACTTGGGCTAAATTAGATCCAACAATGGAAATATTACGCTACGTATACCAACACCCTTTATTTGAAACCAAAGACTTCGAGCTAATAGGTCAAGCCCATGAGAAAGTACTAAAGTCGAAAGGAGATTTCCTGTTACAAAAAGATCAGGTCGCCAACGAATACTATATTGTAGAAAGCGGATTGGTTCGTTCCTATCTCTACGATTACGAAGGCAATGAGATCACTACCGACTTCAAAGGGAACCAAGAAGTGGCTATCGAGGTCGCCTCGTTATTTCAACGCGTCCCCACCCAAGAGTATATCCAATGCCTGACCGACTGTACTCTATGGAAAGTGAAATTTGACGATTTCCAAGAGCTATTCCACCACATACCTGCAATGCGTGAATGGGGACGGGCATGGATGGCATTTGAGCTTTATCAGAGTAAAAAAAGAGCAACCGAGATGATTACCGAACCTGCCACCAAGCGCTATCTACAGCTGATGCACGAACGGCCACAGATCATACAACAGGCGCCTCTAAAATATATCGCTACATATCTGGGTATCACAGACACTTCCCTGAGCCGTATCCGTAAAGAAATCGCCCACACCTAAAAAATTGCCAAATAAGAAAAACCCATGCACAAAATAATCTCAGGTTTAATGATACTATTGATAACTCTCTCCTGTCAAAACCAACCGAAGCAACAGCATACTGAAGACCGTGTTGCAGTAGCGAAAGAGGAAAAAGAAGGTCAACTCAAGAAACTGTTGGCTTCAAAAAAACTAAACACGGAAGAGCTGAACATCTTGCTTGTTGCCTACAAAAATGCAGACAGACTGGAGCTGTATGCAAAAGCGACAACAGAAAGCACCTATAACCTCCTGCATACCTACCCAATATGTAAACGTTCTGGAATACTAGGTCCAAAAAAAGCAGAAGGAGACAAACAAGTACCTGAAGGTTTCTACCACATCGATCGTTTTAATCCCCAAAGTCTATACTATCTTTCTTTAGGTTTAAACTACCCCAACGAGCTGGACAAAAGCTTAGGCTATACCGGTTCAGACATCTTTATTCATGGAAAATGCGAAACTGTAGGTTGCCTGCCAATGACCGATGACCTGATCAAAGAAATATACCTCTATGCCCTATGGGCCAAAGAAGCTGGACAGCAAAACATTCCAGTATATATCTTCCCTTTTGAAATGACAGATGAAAACATAGCGAAGCATAAGGCCGATGTCAACGAAGCAACTTTAGCATTCTGGCAAAATCTAAAAGAAGGTTATGACCTGCTTCTAAAAGAAAAGAAAGAGCTGCATTTTAAAGTTCTTGAAAAGAAGTATGGTTTTGAGAAGTAAGTGTTAGCTTTAAAAGAAGGTTTATTATCGATATCTTTTTGTCGCTCAAGCCGCGACTGGCTCCTCCTTTTGTCTTGCCAAAAGGAGGTAAAAGCGCGTCACTGTGCCGGCTTGCCACAACGGATCACCATTACTACAATTGGCAACCCGCCAAGGTGACATTTTCAAAAGTGTAAGAAATTGCGAACAATCAGTGTAAAGTATACAAAACGGCCTTAGCTTATTTGGCCGTGAAAGTAGGTATAGTGCATACCGATTCTTATCAGATTGCAATATCTCCAGTAGCCCCTAGTCTTTAAGAGGGGTAGCGTGAAGGAGACCTTGGGCTGCGCTTACACCATAGCGTCACTGGAACAACAAATAAGGTACAGCCTTGACTTTTGGGTTACTTTTGTGTCAAGACAAAAGTAACATGCCTTGCGCCGGCATAGAGGCGCTAAAAAAATGTTCCTTAAACTTCTCCCCCCTCATCTCCTTAAGATTCAAAATTTTTATCCCTCTCTGTCCCCTTATTCTCCTTAAAATTTAGCAGTTTTGCAACACCATTAGCAAGACTACCATGCCCAACAAACAATATAAAAGCATATCAAAGCGTATTCTATACGTTATCCTAGGTTTAACAACCACCATTTTGATAGCAATGGTCGCTATCCCTTACTTTTTTAAAGATCAAATCAATGCGACCATCAAAGAGATGACCAACAAGACGATCAACGGAACACTTGCTTACCGCGATATCGACATCAGTTTCTTTACCCACTTCCCTTCCTTGACCACTTCGGTACACGACGTACAACTAAAAGGCTCCGCACCTTTTCAGGACAGCACATTATTGAGTGTTAAAGAAATCAGTATTGGTATTGATGTACTGTCCTTGTTCAAAGACAAAATTGTCCTCGACAAACTCATCATCACAGACGGGAACATCAATGTATTGGTAGACTCACTCGGTGCTGCCAACTATAACATCTATAACAATCCGGATACTACGACACAAAGCGAGAGCGACGAAACATCAGATGGACAGATAGCCTTCAAACTGTTAAAGTTAAAAAACATCGACCTCCACTACTTCGATGCCTCTCTCCCCATGCTTATCGAAGCTAAAAACATCGATTACGAAGGCAAGGGAGATCTGACTTCTTCTATTTTTGATCTAAAGACCAATGCTAAGATTGAAGCATTTTCCTTCATGTTTGACCACGAACGGTATATCGAACACAAAAGTATAGATGCGCAGCTTATTACTCAGATCAATACCAATGATCTCTCCTTTGTATTTGAAAAAAATGACATACGCATCAATCGGCTCCCTGTTCGCTTCAAGGGTTCATTCGCCTTTTTGACTAATGGATACCACCTGGACTTCAAACTAAAATCACAGGAAAGTACACTAAACGAACTACTTTCCCTAGTGCCCAAAGCATATGCTGGTTGGCTAAAAGATACCCAAGTAAAAGGAACATCCGAAGTATTCATGAATCTCGAGGGAGACTATATCGCCGACGAACATAAAATGCCAAACCTAAGCTTGGGACTGATCATCAATGACGGATACCTCGCCTACAAAAATGCCAAAACACCGATATCGGGATGGAATGCCAAATTCAAGGTAAATTTACCACAAATGAACCCCGATTCTCTAGCTATAGACCTGCGCCAATTTGAATTTAAGATAGCCAATGGCTTTTTCAAAACAGAAGGACACCTATCAGGAGTAGACCCTATGCAGATACAGTCCACGGTCAATAGTTCACTCGACCTGGGCAGCCTTTACCAGGCTGTGCAATGGCCAGACTTCACATTCGCCGGACAGCTGGATCTGAATGGCACAATAGACGGCACTTATGCCACAGATACACTGACCTACGGGTTACGTAACAAAAAGGAAGTCTACATTGCTTCCATTCCCACATTCAATATAAAAAACACATTAAAAAACGGATACTTTAAGTTAAGTACCCTACCTGTTGCTATCGAAAAGATCAACTATGCACTCGAGGCAACAGGAACGGATCATAACATCAAGAATGCAAAAATTGCTTTAAAAGATATTGATATTGCCGCCCTAAACAATTTCATAAAGGGACATGCTGATATCAAAGATTTTCAAAAACCCCACCTAGATGCTAACATACAAGCTGATATCGACCTTTCGGATATTAAGAAAATATACCCGATCCAGGACGTAGAAATCGCGGGCAATATATTCGTTAATATTATATCCCAAGGGTTTATGGACCTGAAAAAAAATATCATACCGGAGACAAGTGCCACGGTTACGATGAAGAACGGCTATTTCATGACAGCAGACTACCCCGTTCCCCTAGAGGAAATACAAGTAGAAACATATATCAATAGCAAGAAAGGTTCCTTAAAGGACCTTAACGTCAAAATTTTGCCAATATCCTTTAAACTTGCTGGAGAACCGTTTTTTCTACACGCTGATTTTCAGAATTTCAACAACGTCAAATACGCGATTCAGTCCAAGGGAAAACTGAACTTAGGACCTATATATAAGATATTTGCCCTAGAAGGCACCCATGTCGATGGTTATATCCGTACCAACCTGGATTTGGCAGGTTTGCAAAGTGATGCTCTACAAGGCAGATACAACCGCCTAAAAAATGAGGGATACGTCGATATTGGCAACATAAAGGTCGAAACCGAATTACTACCACAGCCCGTACAGATCAAGAGCGGAAAGTTCTCCTTCAAACAGGAAAAACTCAACTTCGACAAATTTGTAGCGCAATACGGGCGCAATGAACTTAGCGTCAAAGGCTATATCAACAATATTATAAATTACCTAACACTAGACACCGATATATTGAAGGGAAACTTTGATATACACAGTCGCAAAATCAATGTCAATGATTTTATGGCATTCAGTACATCCAACAGTAGTGCAACCGCAGCACCAACGAACAACTCCGGTGTCGTACTGCTGCCCAAAAACCTGGATATTGAAGTATTAGGAGCAGTAGATCAAGTAGCCTATGACCAGTTGCTGTTACAAAATTTCAGAGGTAATCTTAAATTAAAAGACGGCAAACTCGCCCTTGAAAACACAGGTTTTCAAGTCGCAGGGCTTACCACGGATATGCAGATGAATTATCAGCCCCTGTCTCCTTACAAAGCCAAATTTGACTTTAAGGTCAAGGCTGACAGTTTCGATATACAACGTGCCTACCGAGAGATCCCAATGTTTCAACAAATGGTAACCTCCGCCAAAGATGCCCATGGCATCATATCCTTAGACTACCAGTTAGCAGGTTTACTAAATGCCAATATGGATCCAATAATGCCCTCCATACAGGGGGAAGGTGTACTCAGCTTAGATCAGATCCGATTCAAGAACTTCAAACTCCTCAACGGCATCAGTAAAGCGACTTCTAAAGAGGGCTTCCTAGACGGAGAACTCAAAAAAGTCAATATTCACAGCGCTATCAAAAACAATGTCATGACCATCGAGCGGACGAAGATGAAGATGGCAGGCTTTCGCCCTCGCTTTGAAGGACAAGTCACATTAGATGGACGAATGAATATTGGATTCAGACTGGGACTGCCTCCTCTTGGAATATTAGGAATACCGATGCGTATCAATGGTACATCCGAAAATTTCAAAATCAAGCTGGGACGCTATAAGGAAGATGATCTCGACACCGAAATGGATGACGAGGACAAAGCTGCTTACGAAGCTTCCTTACAGCAAGACAGCCTGTCCAATAAACCCTAGTCTAATGTAAAGACTGCTTATTTCTTTTTGCTCTCTTTCTTTGGGAAACCAGAGTTAAAGACTTTATCCCAGATTGCCGAACTCACGCCAAACCCTTTTTCAGGATCCGAGTAGTGGTGCAACATGTGGTGATCTTTAATCTTTTTGAACAGACCAGATTTAAAGTTTGCATGATGCATCGCATAATGGCACTCGTCATAAATCAGGTAACCAAATAAAAAACCTGCAAAGAAAGAAGCGAGCGTAAATTCTGAAAAGAAAAGATAGAAAATAAGATAGATAATCGTAGCCATCGGGATACTTGCCGAAAGTGGCATCACCAGACGCAAGCGGTCTTTTGGATAATCATGGTGCACCCCGTGGAAGATAAAATGGATACGCTGTCCAAACTTACTCTTGGGTTCGAAATGGAATACCCAACGATGCAGAATATACTCCGCAAATGTCCAGAAAGCGAGCCCAAATAAAAAGTACAAGACAATATTTCCCACCGACATCTCACCCACTACATAAGATTTGCGAATAAAGTAAATGATTACGGGAATCCAAAAAATCAGAGGAACTGTAAAATGAACTTTTGTCAATGATTCTAAGAAATCATTCTTAAACATTCGGGTAGACTCTGTTGAATTTGAAACGTAGTTTTTCTTTGCCATAAATCGATTGATTCAATTTGTGCCTAATAATATAATTTCCAAAAAAGGTTAACACAAAATTAATGTTCATAAATAACATTCGAAAGATTAGTTCGTCATATTTGTGTCCAAATACTGACTTTTATACCAATATGGTTAAATACCGAACAGCCTAGTATCTTCTCTTATCCAAATTTCAAATACCAAAAATTACAAAGATTTTTGTAATTTTACCCTATTAGAAACAGCCCTTAAGTCACGCTTAGTATAATTTTAAAGTAACGTAAATGATTGATGAAATAAACGATCCTGAGGACAATAACTTAGAAAACAACCCACAACAGGATAGCGAACAGGCTAGTAATACCATCCCTCTATCGGGATTATACGAAACCTGGTTCTTAGACTATGCCTCTTATGTTATACTCGATCGAGCGGTGCCTCATATCAATGATGGCTTTAAACCGGTGCAGCGCCGTATCCTTCATTCTTTAAAAGAAATGGATGATGGCCGCTTTAATAAGGCAGCCAATGTCGTAGGTAATACCATGAAATACCACCCGCATGGGGATGCTTCAATTGGAGATGCGATGGTACAGATCGGTCAAAAAGACCTATTGATCGAATGCCAGGGTAACTGGGGGGATCCAGTCACAGGAGACTCTGCAGCAGCACCACGTTATATCGAAGCAAGGCTTTCTAAATTTGCGAACGAGGTTGTGTTCAATCCAGATACTACAGATTGGCAGCTAAGCTATGACGGCCGTAACAAAGAGCCTATTACACTTCCTGTCAAATTCCCGCTATTATTGGCCCAAGGAGCAGAAGGTATCGCAGTAGGTTTAGCGACCAAAGTCATGCCGCACAACTTTATTGAACTTATAGCGGGATCCATTCAGGTATTAAAAGGCGAAAGACCAAATATATTCCCAGACTTTCCAACAGGAGGACTGGCCGACGTATCCAATTATAACGAAGGACAACGTGGAGGCAAAATCAGAGTCAGAGCTAAAATAGAGGAACGGGATAAAAAAACACTAGCGATTACAGAAATCCCCTACGGAACGACTACGGGTGGCCTGATCGAAAGTATCGTCTCTGCAAACGACAAGGGTAAAATAAAAATTAAAAAAATTGAAGATAATACCGCAGAACATGTAGAAATCATCGTTCACTTGGCGCCAGGTATATCACCAGATGTCACCATAGATGCACTTTACGCATTTACATCCTGTGAATCATCGATATCTCCAAATACCTGTGTCATCAAGGAAAACAAACCACACTTTATGAGTGTGAATGACATCTTGATCGAAAATACCGTGCAGACAAAGGATCTCTTGAAACAAGAATTAGAAATCCGCCTGCGCGAACTTCAAGAGAAGATATTCTTCAGCAACTTACTTAAGATCTTTATCCAAGAAGGGATGTACAAGCATCCGGATTACGAAAACTCCGGAGATTTTGATACGGTGACCCAAGTCTTAACCCGACTGTTCACACCATTCTTTGACCAGTTCTATCGCGAAATAACCGCAGAAGACTATAAGAAGCTTATTGACAAACCAATGAGCAGTATCACACGCTTTGATGTCAAGAAAGCGGATGAACAAATGAAAGCATTGGAGGATGAAATCAAGGAAGTCAAGAAAAACCTTCGTCAACTGACGGAATACACCATCAGCTGGTTCGAAAGACTACATACGAAATACGCTAAGGGTCGCGAAAGAAAAACTGAACTCCGTGTATTTGATAAAGTAGAGGCTTCACAGGTAGCTTTAGCAAATGCCAAACTATACGTCAACCGGGAAGAAGGATTCATCGGAACAGGAATGAAGAAGGATGAATTCGTATCCGACTGTTCTGATATTGACGATATCATTGTATTTCGTGAAGATGGCAAGTACAGCGTTGTAAAAGTACAGGACAAAGTATTTGTGGGTAAAGATATCATCCATGTAGCCGTTTTCAAAAAGGGAGACGAACGCACTATCTATAATGCAATATATAAAGACGGTCCAAATGGAACTACCTATATTAAGCGCTTTGCCGTAACAGCTGTAACCCGTGACAAAGATTACGATATCAGCAAGGGAACTAAGGGGTCGAAGGTTCTGTACTTCACAGCCAATCCAAATGGCGAGGCTGAGGTGGTAAACATTCAGCTAAAACCGCACACCAAGTTGCGAAAACTGACGTTTGACCAAGATTTTGCAGAGATAGCGATTAAAGGCAGGGCATCTATGGGGAATATCGTATCCAAATACCCTGTTAAGAAAATCACATTCAAAAGCGCTGGAGTTTCCACCCTAGCAGGCCGCAAAATATGGTACGACGAAGTATTGAAGCGACTAAATGCGGAAGAAAGAGGTAAATTCCTTGGTGAGTTTGATGGTGATGACAAAATATTGCAGGTCTTCCAGGACGGTTCTTTCGAACTTTCGAATTTCGACCTCAATAATCATTTCGACGAAAAAATGATCCGTATCGAAAAGCATCTTCCAAACCATGTGTACACAGCGGTACATAAAGACGGAAAATCCGGTGCATTCTATGTAAAACGCTTTGTCTTTGAAGATATACAAATCGGAAAACGTGTATCCTTCATTAATGAAGAACCTGGTTCAAAACTGATTCTATTGACCAACAACCCTGAGCCTCTCGTTAAGATCGACCAACTTAAAGGTAAATCCCAACAACCCGAGACAATAGAACAATCGTTAAACGAACTCATTGATGTCAAGAAAATAAAAGCACAGGGTAATAGATTGTCTTTCCACAACGTACAGAAAGTAACAAGTCTGCGCGAAGAGATTGACCTAGCGGTTCCGCCGGCTACAGAAACGGAAAAAAACACAGATACAACCGACTCCATCACACTGGAAATCACCAATCCGGACGATCTCCAAGCCGATGACGGTGGTCAGATTGGCCTGTTCTAAAAAATAAAAGGAGCTATAAAAATAGCTCCTTTTATTTTTTAGAACAAGTAAACAGCACAATCTCCATATCGTCAGATTAACCGATGATATTTGTTTTTTTATTGCTTTTTCCGAATAAAACGCATAAATTCCTAATTAATTCCGTAAAAATTGCATTTTTATGCATTTTATTGTAAATTAGATATTACTTTATAGAATCCCCTCAAGGTTGAGATTATGATTATGATAAAAAAACTTACTTATTATTGTTTTCCGGTATTAGCTTTATTTTCATCGGTCAATAGTACTGCACAAGTCGATTCAACAAAATACAAAATTGTTGTCGCTGCTATAGAAGACGCCAAAGCACAATTTGCACCAGACAAGAGAACCAAATTGATCGAGATCACAAGTGCAGACTTACAAAAGAACACCTATGTCATACAGACTACGGAATCGAATGCTCTTCCATTTCTTGAAAAGAAATTGCAAAAAAGTGGAGCACAAATAAAAGTTAAGCTATACCCCGACACATCAGTAGGCACAAAAAATGTCGGAATTATCAATTTATCCGTAGCAAATCTGCGGACCAAACCGGGACATGCTTCCGAAATGGCTTCTCAGGCGATACTGGGCACACAGGTAGACATATTACAAAAGTCGAATGGTGAATATCGAGTACGTACACCAGAGGGGTATATATCATGGGTACCGACCTCTTCACTTGTTCCAATGACTACAGCAGAAGTACAACAATGGAAAAACCGTCAAAAAATAGTATATACCAATGATTTTGGAAAAGCTTACTCCAAGCCAGATGTAAAAAGTATCCGTATATCGGACCTAGTCTATGGTAATATCCTGGCGCTGGAGAAAGAAACTTCCCAATTCTACGAAGTTGCCTATCCCGATGGACGCATTGGCTATGTACCCAAAGATGAAGCTTTGGCACTACAAGATTGGATAACTTCGAGAAACCTAACCGCCGACAATGTGTTGAACAGTGCCAAGAGCATGTTAGGACTCCCCTACCTATGGGGTGGAACATCCGTCAAAGGAGTAGATTGCAGCGGTTTCACTAAAACAGCATTCTTTATGAACGGCTATGTAATTCCACGCGATGCTTCTCAACAAGTCCTAGCCGGTGAAGCAGTAGATATTCTAGATGCAGAAGGGCATTTTGATGCTTCAAAGGCTTTGAAAAATCTAAAACCAGCCGATCTGCTGTTCTTTGCAGCTGGTAAAGCGAGTAATCCCAATGCACGTGTGACACACGTAGCCCTGTATATCGGCAACGGAGAATTTATACATTCAGCAGGCACAGTACGTATCAATTCGATGCTAAAGGACGCAAGCAATTACGATGACTTTCAAACCAGAACCGTCGTTGCAGCAAAACGTTATATCGGAGCCAATGATCATGCTATCGTAGCTATACAAGACAACCCATTCTACAAAAAATAAAACACAAAAGACACCATGAGCAATAATTCCTGGGAAACAATAACAATGGGTAAATTCACATTACGCTTTAGGCCTTACACCCTAGAAATGCGTCATGTCTTTACAGTTGCGTCCTTTAGTCGGACCACTACCCCTGTAGTATTGACAGCAATAGAATATGAAGGGCTCATCGGATATGGAGAGGCCAGTATGCCCCCGTATCTTGGTGAATCCCAAGAAAGCGTATGTAATTTTCTGCGTAAAATCGACCTAAGTCACTTTTCTTCGCCATTTGAAACAGAAGAAATCCTTCACTATGTCGACATGCTCCAAGAAAAAAACACGGCAGCAAAGGCAGCTTTGGATATCGCCCTACATGACTTGTTAGGCAAGATTATGCAACAGCCTTTTTATAAAATATGGGGATTGAATCCAGACCGTATTCCTCCTACGTCATATACCATAGGCATAGACAGTGAAGAGATGATCCGCAAGAAGGTAAAGGAAGCGGAGCAATTTAAGATTCTAAAAGTCAAGTTAGGTCTTGACACCGATAAAATGATTATAGAGACTATCCGTTCGGTAACGGATGTGCCACTATGTGCCGACGTCAATCAAGGTTGGAAAAACAAAGAAGAAGCTCTAGAGATGGCCCATTGGTTACATGAGCGAAATGTCGTATTCTTAGAACAACCGATGCCCAAAGAGATGATCGATGAGAATGCCTGGTTGACAGCACACTCCCCCATCCCAACTATCGCCGATGAAGGATGCCAACGTCTAGCCGATGTTCCGAAGTTAAAAGATGTCTATTCGGGTATCAATATCAAGTTAATGAAATGTACAGGAATGCGTGAAGCAAAACAAATGGCTGAATTAGCACGAGCATTAGAAATGAAAGTGATGCTCGGCTGTATGACCGAAACATCCTGTGCTATTTCAGCAGCAGCACAATTAGCTCCATTGGTCGATTGGGCTGATCTGGATGGAGCATTACTGATCGGAAATGATATTTATGATGGAATGACAGTACGTGATGGACAGTGTATACTGCCAGACCGTCCTGGTATAGGTGTTCTACAAAACGCCTAACACCAACAAAAACAAATCTCTGGTCGCAAGGCGACCAGAGTACCAAATAAAACTTAAAAATTATAAACTAAAAAACCTTAATCATGAAAAATCATCTACTCACCACACTATGTGTGATGGCGAGCGCTGGTTTACAGGTTGTAAACGCGCAGCAGATTTCGGTAGCTGGCAAGGTCAGTGACCAAAATGGTGCTCCCTTATCAGGCGTGACCATCACGGTCAAAGGCACCTCCACCGCAGGGTCTACCAATGCAAGTGGACTATTCACGCTAAATGCAGACCAAAATGCCACTTTAATGGTTTCGGCAGTCGGCTATGTCTCTCAAGAGATCCAGCTGAAGGGTCGCAAGACAATTAGCGTGACTCTAACTTCAGATGAGCAATCCATTGACGAAGTCATGGTGGTTGCATATGGCACAGCAAAGAGAAGTACATTTACAGGTTCTGCCGCAACTGTTAGCGCTAAAGACATCGACAAACAACCTGTCACTTCATTTGAAAAAGCATTATCAGGACAAGTAGCAGGCTTAACTGTAACAACCAACTCAGGACAAGCCGGAGCTGTTTCATCTATACGATTAAGAGGTATAGGTTCTATGAATGCTTCGAACGAACCTCTTTATGTCATTGACGGAATTCCTGTCGTATCGGGAGACATTTCTCAGATGTCCGGACAGATTGCTACTTCCAATAACGTGATGAGCACGCTTAACCCAAATGACATTGAAAGCCTTACTGTCTTAAAAGATGCCGCAGCGGCTTCGCTTTACGGATCTAGAGCAGCAAATGGTGTTATTATCATAACTACAAAAAGAGGAAAAAAAGGGAGCCCAAAAGTTAATTTTAAGAGCTCGCTTGCATTAAGTCCAACCTGGGCAACAGATAATTATGAATCGGCCTCACCTCAGGATCAAATCAATATGCTTTACAGCATCCTTTATGATTCAAGGATAGCTTCAGGAAGAACTCCTGAACAAGCTAATGAAGAAACCTTATTCCGCCTCAACTCTAAGAATTGGGCGAGGTATAATTCTGATGGATCCCTAAATTCTAGCTTTGGTAACCCCACTTCAGGTTATGGTTTCGGTATTCATGGTTACGAATTTTCAACAAATGGGACTTCCATGTTTGAGAATGTTACTATTAAGGGAAAGACAGACGGTATAGAAAATAGAGAGGGAAAATTCTTCGATTGGGATAAAGTATTTTTCCGCACTGGAAAATTCAACACGAACGACATTTCCATAAGTGGCGGTACTGAAACAACGAGCTATTTTTCTTCTTTAGGCTATACTTCTGATAAGAGTCGAGCTGTAATCAACAACTATGATCGTATCAATGGAAGAGTAAATCTTACGCAGAAAATAGGCTCCATAGCAGAGTTTAATGCTAATGTCAATGTCGCTAACACCAATCAAGCAGGAGTAAATGACACTCGAAATACAAGTACGAGTTATCTATTTCAATCAAGAAATCTATTTTGGCCGTTCTATTGGCCTACAGACTATAAGACTGGAAAACCGTGGACAGAACGCTATAATAGCTATGCACAAAACCATGATTACTACAATAATGAATGGGAAAATTCCACAAATACGAGGAGAATTTCAGCTGTTCCTTCACTAACTCTATTCTTATTACCCGAATTAAATATCAAGACGATTTTCTCCTATGATAATGCTGAAGCAAAAGATCATATATACTTCAGTGCAAACCATTATGCTGCTTCTTCAGTTTACGGATCTGTCTCAGAAATGTCAACAAACGTCGAAAAATTGGTATCATCTACAACGGCAAACTATAACAAGTCCTTTGGTTTACACAGTTTAGGGCTTTTAGTTGGTTTTGAAGCAGAAAAAAACCAAACTAAATACATGCGTTCCTCTGGTACTGATCTTCCCAATTCAGAATTACACACTGTGGCTACAGCTGGAGTCTTGGATGCAACGGCATACAGCTGGGGGAATAACATGCTATCGGTACTATCCAGGGCAGAATACAACTATAACGAAAGATACTTCGGATCAGCATCCTATAGACGTGACGGCTCATCAAAACTCGGACCTGATGTTCGCTGGGGTAATTTCTGGTCAGTAGCTGCTTCTTGGAATTTAGCAAAAGAAGACTTCTTAAAAGACATCTCTACTATCAACAGCCTAAGATTAAGAGGTTCTTACGGCGTCAATGGAACCCTACCTACAGACAACTATGCTTGGAGACCTTTAGTGACTTTTGGCAATAAATACATGACCAGGCCAGGAGGAGGGATTGGTAACTCTCCCAATCCTAATCTAACCTGGGAAACTAATTACGCATCCAACATTGCTCTAGAATTTGGAATACTACAGAACAAACTATTTGGAACAATAGAATATTACAACCGTGACACCAAAGATCTGATACAGGATGTACCACAATCAATGATCACAGGGTTTAGCTCTTCTGTGAAGAACGTGGGACAAATTAACAATAAAGGGCTAGAATTCACACTAGGGTCGGATATTGTTAATAATCAAAATGTAAAATGGACGTTGAGTGTAAATGGTGCTACTATCAAATCAAAAGTGGTTTCGCTCAATGAAGGCGAACAAGCAGTATGGTATGATCCAACGGGAGGTGATTCACGCACACGTTTGGTGTATAGAGAAGGACAGCCAACTTTATCTTTTTACGGTTTAGAATGGGCAGGAACTGATCCTTCTAACGGAAAAAACGTATGGTTTGTCAATGATCCTAATGATGATTCTAAAGGGGACTTTCTATATAAAGGTAGAGGTGCCACAAACAATTACACAAAAGCTGAGCAAATTATCATAGGAAGTGGTATCCCCAAGTTATTTGGTGGTATCAACTCCAATGTTGAATACAAAAACTTTGCTTTGGGCCTCAACTTCAATTACAAGATTGGCGGAAAAATATATGACGCAGGGAATCGAGATGTCGCTGATGACGGCTATTATTGGGAACGTATCCATGCTCAATATTTTGTAGAGGATACGTGGAGACCTGATAACACATCCGCCTATTTTCCGATGGTATCGGGTCGTGACCTAGAAGATGTTAACCAAGTCAGTAGTCGTCATCTTTATGACGCTTCTTTCTTGCGTCTAAAAAATGTATCTTTAGCGTATAACCTACCAAAAGAATTATTAAATTCTGTTAAAATCAGTAGCGCTCGTGTGTACTTTAACGGCAGTAACCTGTTAACTTTCAGCAAATATAAAAATGCAGACCCAGAAGTAAACCAATATAGCACCAGAGGTTGGGAAACACCAATCGCTAAAACATATACTTTTGGTATTGACTTTAGTTTTTAACTTAAATTAGACAATCATGAAAAATATTATATTGGCATCCTGCATCTTTGCAACATGCACATTCACTTCATGTAATGGATTTCTCGACGTCGTTCCCACAAATTCTATCGATGCCAATCAATCCATTCAAACAGCAGCAGATGCTCAAGTAATCGTACGAGGATTAATGAGTAAAATGGCTAGTGGATCCTACTATGGACGTAACTTTCCCCTCTATGCTGATACAAAAGGAGGAGATATTACGATTACCTCTCAAGGCAGGGGCTATGACTACCTATATGTATTCAACCACTCCAAAAACACGAACAATTACTCCAGTATTTGGTCCCAAGGTTATCATTGTATTGCACAAATCAATGATCTATTAAGTGAAATCGAGAAATTAAAAGCTAATGGCTCAACAGAAAACTTTAACAGTTCTATTGGGCAAGCTCTAACTGCTAGAGCTATCATCTATTTTGACCTAGTTCGCTTATATGGAGAGCCTTATAGTAAAAACAAAACTGCCTTAGGTGTACCAATAACTCTTACCAGACTGACGATGCAAGATCAGTTAGGCAGAAATACGGTAGAAGAAAACTACACGCAGATACTCAAAGACCTAAAAGACTCAGAATCGTTATTGCCTAAAACCAAAACAGATGGATTCTTAAACTACTATGCAAACAAAGCCATACAAGCTAGAGCTTATCTCTACATGGAAGATTTCACTAACGCATTAACAGCTGCAGAATCGATTATCACGCCTAATGTCTACAAACTCTATGAGAATAGCGAATGGGTAAGCTCTTGGACTTCGGAATTTGGCAAAGAATCAATTTTCGAATTGGGGATCTATCCAAAAGAAGGAGATCTAGGCAACACTTCCCTTGGCGCTTACTACCGTCGAAGAGGTCATCCTAATACCACAATAGCGGCAGGTTATTTTACAGCTAGTACTGATTTTATTAATCTTTTGAACGAAGACAGTAATGATGTTAGAAAAGGCGTCATGTCCAACGATGAGACTTCGAATACTAGATTTGGTGCGTCGTATAAATATAGCGGAAGTACAACCCTAGCAGGTGATAAAAAGACTCCAAGCAATACGACAGCAGTAAATATTAAGGTAATTCGATTATCAGAAGTGTACCTTATAGCAGCAGAAGCGGCTTTACGTCATAACACCCCAGATCTAGTAAAGGCCTCTACTTATCTGAATGCAATCAGAAAGCGATCCCCCAATCTTACTCCAAGTGATCAGACTAGCATCACAATGGACATGATTGCCAACGAACGGTCAAAAGAACTCTTTACAGAAGGGCACCGCTTCTTTGATATGATGCGTTGGAATAAATCGATTACTTTTGATGATGGCCTTGGCAACATTTCAACAATCCATAGAGATAAAACCATAGATAGAACATTCTATAAAACACTCTTACCTATTCCTCTAGGCGAAGTGGATGCCAACACAGTAATCCAAAGTCAACAAAACCCCGGCTACAATTAATCAATACTAGAAACGGGACGATAGCTATATCGTCCCGTTTCTAGTATATGCTAAAATAGAGTCTTAGCAATTCCCCCGTCTAGGGGAATAGCGGCTCCAGTCAAAAAACCAGCATACTCTGAAGCTAGAAATGCTGCCAGATATCCATATTCTTTCGGATCACCTAACCTATTAACGGGTACAGATGCAATTCGCTGCTTCTTTACATCAGCCAGATTGATACCAGCTGATTTAGCCTGATTGTCCATTAAGCTATTCAACCGTTCGGTATCAAAGTAACCCGTCATAATCGAGTTTACGGTAACCCCATCCACTGCCACTGCATTAGATAGGCTCTTACTCCAAGACACCAAAGCTGTTCGCATCGTATTAGATAGCACCAAGCTATCCTGCGGCTCCTTAACAGTCATCGACGATACATTGATGATACGCCCAAATCCCTGCGATTGCATATGAGGCAAAGCCAAACGGCTCGTAAATACAGCGTTCTGAAACAACAGTTCAAAAGCTTGTTGATAATCCGTTTCTTCCTTATGCAATACGTCTCCTGCTTGAGGCCCGTTGGTATTATTCACCAAGATATCTACCTCGTGATTCTCAAAATAATGGACTATGTTAAGCTTATGAGATTCATAATCGTTAAAATCGGTGATCAGATACCGATGTTGTTGTCCCCAGGAAGAATCCAGCTCATCCAATACCACTTTCAACTTATCTTCAGAGCGAGCCATTAAGGTAACATCTGCCCCACATTTTGCAAGTTGTAATGCTATAGCACGTCCTATTCCTGACGAACTACCTCCGACCAAGGCTTTCTTGCCTTTTAATATTATTTCCATATGCACAGCTTAAAACCTAAAAATACAGATGCTATTCGATAAATTCGTTATCAAACTACTAAAATATCCCCAATTTAAAATCCGATCAATCCTTTCTTGGATACCCTTCCTCGTCAAGATCATCCCGAAAATCTTCTTCGTCCTTTGATATCTCCTTATCCAGCTTAGATAACTTAAAATTTTTCTTACCTGTAATTCGCATACCAGATCTTTCCAAATCTTCCTGTTTCAAATTATCCAAATTGGCATACTCCGATCCTACAAACGGGTTGGAAACATCATAGGTAGACAAATCCTCTTCCGCACCTTGGCTAAGGGTGTCATAATCTGCCGGATGATCCCAGTCGGGATCATTATCATCGACGTCAAACCGATAACTCCCCTTCTCTTCATCATATGTCAAATCATTGACCTCCAAACCATCTTCCTGATCGTCATCCTCAAAAAAATCATTTTCAGGATCGACATAATTATTGAATAGCATGATAACCTCCTTTTTCGCTTGTTAAAAAGACTCCATAATTCTAATTAATAAACAGCTTTTCGTTGAAAATGGTTTTCTACAAAAATTGAAATATTCTCTTTACTGAGAGGCAGATCCCCTTTTTACGCTTTGAAATACAGTACGTTTTTTTTATATTTACATAACCACCTTATAAACGATTACAGTTATGCAGACGAAAACAGAATTTTTGATCTGGGATAAAATAGTCAATAGTGCAAAAAAACGATTTGACTACGACCTTTATGCCAATAAATTCAAGAACCAAGATCCTGACATTTTTGATAAGCTAGTCTTACACATTATAGTTGGTTTTGCCAGTGGCGAATGTCATGAGACCATCTCGACCAATCTACACAATGAACTCCAACATGTAGGCGTAGAAATAAGAGATCAGATTATCGATACTATCGTACAAGACAAGCATATTGTATTCAGTGGAGAAATATATGCGGCATACCTCACCTTTTCTATGTTAGAGGATGGACACAGCGAGATTGAGATCTTAGGATATGTCACCGATTTATTGGAAAGTCCTAAAGTATATTAAACATCGTTTCTCAGATACAGATATTCTGAATATACCTAATCGTGGCTGGTACAAGCACGTTGACCTATAAAAAAAAGTATTCTAACACGACAGTATACGCATAAAAAAGGCTCAGAAAACTGAGCCTTTTTTTTAACCTTTTATCATACTGATGAAATCATCAAATAAATAACGAGAATCGTGAGGTCCTGGAGAAGACTCCGGATGGTACTGCACTGAAAAAGCTTTTTTACCTTTAACACGAATTCCTTCGATAGAATTGTCATTCAAATTGATATGTGTCACCTCGACTATGTCCGAGTTCTCAATATCTTCACGCACTACACCGAATCCATGATTCTGTGACGTAATCTCGCATTTGTCGGCAATAATGTTTTTCACAGGATGGTTGATACCGCGATGGCCGTTAAACATTTTTTCAGTACGGATACCGTTAGCTAGCGCTAAAATCTGATGTCCCAGACAGATACCAAACATAGGCTTGTCTGCTGCAAGAATCTCTTGAACTGTCGTGATCGCGTATTGCATAGCCGAAGGGTCACCAGGACCATTGGAAATAAAATACCCATCAGCACCCCAAGCTTCCATCTCCTCAAAACTGGTTTTCGCAGGAAACACTTTGGCATAAACCTGTCTTGCGTCAAAATTACGCAGGATATTTTTCTTTATACCTAAATCCAAAACAGCAATACGTGTACTCGCCGTATCATCACCATAGAAATAAGGCTCCTTCGTGGTTACTAAGGAAGACAATTCCAGACCAGCCATCGAAGGCACTTCTGCCAAAGTAGCTTTCAACGATGCTTCGTCTAAGTTCTCTGAAGAGATGATGGCATTCATAGCACCCTTATCGCGTATATGACGTACTAAAGAACGCGTATCAATATCAGAAATACCAACCAGATTTTGAGCCTCAAAATAACTCTGTATAGACTCATCTGCCATTTTACGGCTGTAATTGATATTATAGTTTTTACAAACCAGTCCCGCAATTTGATTCTTATTCGATTCGGCATCATCCTCATCAATACCATAATTACCAATATGAGAATTGGTGGTCACCATAATCTGTCCATAATACGACGGATCAGTGAATATTTCTTGATATCCTGTGGTACCGGTATTGAAACAAATTTCTCCAGTAGTTGTACCAATTTTTCCTGCGGCTTTGCCGTGAAAAACTGTTCCATCTTCTAAAACTAAAATTGCGGGTAATTTACTGTAGCTGGTCATTTTCTATATTAAGTACTAAATAATTTCAAATCTAGAAGGAGCTGTAATCTCTGTCCTACATGTTAGCTGATGCTTTGACTATTTGAAAACTCGATTCCCAATTTTTGGACATAAAAAAAGCCCAAATGGGCTATACGTATCAAACTTGTGATATTTCAATGTAAACATTGAACACATTGTCCTCGGAAATCAAATTAAAAACATCAATTTTCACGAGGGACAAAGGTAGAAAGAAAAGTAATAAGTCAAAAATAAAAATAAAAAAAATATTACCTTAATCCTCCTCCAAAATCTCTTGTACACGTCCTATCTGTCCATCATCCAACCGGACTTTAATGCCTCGGTGGTGAAATGAAGCAGAAGTCAACAGGTCTTTGACTATCCCCTCTGTAAGAATACCTGTACGCTGATCCTTCTTTAGCACAATATTCACCAACATACCTGGCTTGATATCCGCTCTTGTTTTTCCGTCCTTCATGGTTACAAATATATTAAAAAGTAAAACTGTAAAGAAGTTACTTCAACATCAACCCCACAGAAATATTAAGATGTTGATGTCTAAAATCATTGCCAACGATATTTTTAGTGAGCTGTTGGTAACCGTAGCTCGCGGAGACTGTCCAATCCGTTTTCCCTGGAGCCTCATGCAGATAGAAGATACCGCTTTTGAACACAAAACCACGATCATACTGTGGGCTTATCTTAGGAGCGTATCCCCCATTGACTAGTACTCCCAGCCGCCCATCTTCCCCTAGCCCTGCAAAAGGAACTCTCCCATCGACAAAGATGGGAAATAGGTTCTGATCGTAATTAAATTTCTTATCCAAATCCTGCCCCCCTTCCTTCGTTGCTTTATAACTTCCTTTTAGACGTTCGTTCCCCAACCCTAAACCAAGATAAGCTTTATCATCAAAGTTCCTACCAAAAACAAAATGCAAGGAGTAACCGTTAAATGCCCCCTTATATCCAGGGTTTGCAAGGCCTAAGTTACCCCCTCCTTGAATTAAGGTATACAAAGACTGCGCTTGTAAAGGCATATAAAAAGCAGCAGACAAAATCAACAATAGAAATTTCTTCATTATATTACCGTTAATTTAAAATCTTGAACAGCATCTCACGCATCAAATCTCCATCGCTTGTATTAGGCCCAGCATTCAGCCCTTTCGACTTGAGGTCATATTCCCGTAGTATAGAAAGTACATCAAACAGTTTACGTCTGTTAAAATTACGAGCAGCCATATCATATTCTTTCGTGAAAAATGGGTGCACACCGAGTTCCTTGGCCACAATAGCGGAAGATTTATCGGGTAGATAATGATACTTCAACAACTTCGTAAAATAACCGGCCAGCGAGCCAATCACGACCACAAAGGGGTTGGACTTAGGATTTGACGCGAAATAATCGACTATCTGAACCGCTTTTAAAACATCCCGTTTACCTAATGCCGAATTGAGTTCAAACACATTAAAATCCTTACTTATACCAATGTTCTGTTCGACATCCTGAACGGATATTTCACGATCTTTGGGTACATTGAGCACCAGTTTCTGTACTTCATTAGCTATTTTCGAAAGATCAGTGCCCAAATAGTCGGCCATAAGCGCTGCCGCTTGCGGATGCACTTTCTGACCATTCCTTTGCAACTCTTCCATAATCCAAGGAGCTACTTTATTATCGTAGAGTTTCTCCGATTCAAAAGCAACACCTTTCTTTTCAAGAGCTTTATAGAGCTTGGTTCTTTTATCGAACTTGCCATGCTTGAAAGCAAACACAAGAATCGTAGTAGGTGTTGGCTGTTCCACATACTTCATCAGGAAATCGTCATCCCCTTTCCATTTTAACCCTTGTGCTTCTTTAACGATGATCACCTGATAATCGCTCAACATAGGATACCGCTTAGCAGCACTGACTATAGTCGAAAAATCAGTATCCTTCCCATACAGAATGGTTTGATCAAAGCCCTTCTGGCTATCGTCCAGAACACTATTCTCAATACGATCACTAATCAAGTCAATATAATAAGATTCTTCACCATGTAATAAATACAGGGGTTTGAACTTACGCTGTTTGATATCAGTTAAAATGGATTGTGCACTCATGTCTTTGCGAAAATACATAATATAGAGGAATATCTGCGCAGTGAATACGATTGTCTATTGAAATAGAAGGTTTATTATCGATATCTTTTTGTCGCTCAAGCCGCGACTGGCTCCTCCTTTTGTCTTGCCAAAAGGAGGTAAAAGCGCGTCACTGCGCCGGCTTGCCACAACGGATCACCATTACTACAATTGGCAACCCGCCAAGGTGACATTTTTCTGATAGGGAAGGAAATTGCGAACAATTATTGTAAAGTATACAAAACGGCCTTAGCTTATTTGGCCGTGAAAGTAGGTATGGTGTATACCGATTCTTATCAGATTGCAATATCTCCAGCAGCCCCTAGTCTTTGAGAGGGGATAGCGTGAAGGAGACCTTGGGCTGCGCTTACACCATAGCGTCACTGGAGCAACAAATAAGATACAGCCTTGATTTTTGTCAAACTTTTGATCAAGCAAAAGTTTGTTGCCCTGCACGGCAATGAGTGCTCAAATTACTCCTTCATTTAAAACACATAAATCTCTTATTAACGCCAATTTTGCTTTGCCATCAAAAAATCGTAAATTTGCCTATGTTTAAGCCAGTACAATTAAACTTACCCCCTTTTCCCTTAAAGCTGACGCGTGTTCAAGATAAAGTTTACGTTTTTGATATACTGAGGAAGAAGAACCTATTGCTAACACCAGAAGAATGGGTCCGGCAACATTGGGTACATTTTTTGCACTTGCATAAGAAATATCCAAAATCCCTGATGAATATAGAAGGAGGTCTCATCGTTAATGAACTGCAAAAAAGAAGCGATCTGGTCATATTTAACAATCAAGGAGAAAAGATATTGTTAGCTGAGTTCAAAGCCCCTGGTGTGAAGATAACACAGGCGACTTTCGAACAGATCGGCAGTTATAACAGTAAGCACAAGATTCCACTTTTATTGGTAAGCAACGGATTGCAACATTATTTCTGTAAGGTCAACTTTGAAAACAACAGCGTGGATTTTATTTCAGACTTACCAATTTACAATAAGGAGACATAAATATTATTTGTATTTGAGAAAAACGAATTATATTAGTCTAATATTTTTAAAATAGTAACATCATACAAAATGAATATAGATAAAAACGAATTCAGAAAATACGCGATAAAACATCACCGCATTGGCTCACAGCACGTAGATGGCTTTATTTCACGCGTAGAAACACAAATGCCAACAAACTTGACCCCCTACATTGTGGAGGAGCGTCAGTTAAACGTTGCGCAGATGGATGTATTCTCTAGATTGATGATGGACCGTATTATCTTTTTGGGAGATGGCGTCAACGACCAAGTAGCAAATATCATTCAAGCACAATTATTATTTTTACAGTCTACTGATGCACAGCGAGACATACAGATATACATCAATTCGCCTGGCGGAAGTGTATATGCCGGTCTAGGTATCTACGACACGATGCAGTATATCTCTCCAGACGTAGCCACGATTTGTACAGGTATGGCTGCTTCTATGGGTGCAGTATTGTTAGTTGCTGGGGCTAAAGGAAAACGTGCCGCCCTGAAGCACTCTAGAGTAATGATCCACCAACCTTCTGGAGGCGCACAAGGAGTAGCAGCGGATATGGAGATCAATCTTAGAGAGATGTTAAAGCTTAAAGAAGAATTGTACACTATAATAGCAGAACATTCCGGACAATCCTATGAATGGGTAGAAAAATCTTCAGACCGTGACTATTGGATGAAAGCAGCAGAAGCGAAAGAATTTGGAATGATTGATGAGGTCTTAGCACCTAGAAAAGAAAGTAAATAAATGAGCAAGAACAACAGCAAAGATATCCACTGTTCATTTTGTGGGATCAGCAAAAACGAAGCCTTGATGCTGATTGCTGGGGATGGAGCACATATCTGTGATCGCTGTGTGACACAAGCAGGCGAGATTTTAACAGAAGAGTTGAATCAACGGAAAAACAAGTCGTTGCAAACAACACTGAAACTCATCCGCCCGATAGAAATCAAACAGCATTTGGATCAGTATGTCATTGGACAGGATGAAGCTAAAAAAGTAATCTCGGTAGCCGTATACAATCATTATAAAAGATTGAACCAAAAAACAAGCGCTGATGAGACTGAAATCGAAAAATCCAACTTGATTATCGTTGGAGAAACCGGTACAGGAAAGACTTTGTTGGCCAAGACAGTAGCAAAGATACTTAACGTCCCTTTTTCTATCGTCGATGCAACAGTATTGACTGAGGCTGGCTACGTAGGTGAAGATGTGGAAAGCATACTTACACGTTTGCTCCAAGCAGCTGACTACGATGTTGCTTCTGCGGAAAGAGGAATTATATACATCGATGAGATCGATAAAGTAGCCCGCAAAAGTGACAACCCATCCATAACCAGAGATGTTTCTGGAGAAGGTGTACAACAGGCACTTTTGAAGATCCTAGAAGGAACCAATGTCAACGTACCACCTCAAGGAGGGCGTAAACACCCGGATCAAAAGATGATCACCGTAAACACGAGCAATATCCTATTTATCTGTGGTGGTGCATTTGATGGTATACAGAAAAAAATAGCCAACCGTCTGAGAACGCAGACCGTAGGCTATAAAATGATGGAGGATGAAGAAGACATCGACCTTAACAACCTCTATAAATATATCACACCACAAGATTTAAAGAGTTTCGGTCTCATTCCCGAATTAATAGGAAGATTACCTGTATTAACGCATTTAAACCCTTTGGATAAGGAAACACTCTTAAGTATCCTTACCGAACCCAAAAATGCATTGATTAAACAGTATGTCAAACTATTTGAATATGAAGGCGTAGAACTCAAGTTTGACAAAGAAGTCTATGAATTCATTGTTGATAAGGCATGGGAATTCAAATTGGGGGCACGGGGGCTGCGAAGTATCTGTGAGGCTATTATGCTGGATGCCATGTTTGAAATACCAACCACAAAAGAAGAGCGTGAGGAAACAAGCTTACATATAACACTCGATTACGCAAAAAAGAAATTTGCAAAATCAGATATTAAGAAGTTAAAAGTAGCCTAAGCAAACAAATCCCTCACCCATCCGGTGGGGGATTGTTATTTAGGATAAAAAAATAAATATGAAATAAATGCGAAGCATTCATGAGTTCTAGCGAGAAAACAATTAAATGCACGAATAATTATACACATATGAAAAAAACGAAATCTATCGAGACCCCAATTACACCAGGACTCAAATCTAAAGAAGACATTGTCTCCAACTGGTTACCGCGTTATACTGGAAAACCTCTAGAAGAATTCGGAGAGTATATTCTCCTAACCAATTTCTCCAAGTATGTTACCATGTTCTCTGCTATGCATGAGGACGCTCCTATTTATGGACAAGACAAAGCCATGCAAGCTTGTACCGCCAACGGCATAACCATCATCAATTTCGGAATGGGAAGCCCAATGGCCGCTACAGTAATGGATCTATTGTCCGCTATCCAGCCCAAGGCAGTCCTTTTCCTAGGAAAGACTGGAGGGCTCAAAAAGAAAATCGCCGTGGGCGAACTTATCCTCCCGATAGCGGCCATACGTGGAGAAGGTACTTCCAACGACTACTTCCCACCTGAGGTTCCATCCATGCCCGCCTTTGCGCTGCAAAAAGCAATATCAACTACCATCAGGGATCACGCTAGAGATTACTGGACAGGAACTGTATACACGACCAATAGACGGGTGTGGGAACACGACAAAGCGTTTAAGAAGTATCTAAAAACTATCCGAGCAATGGCAGTAGATATGGAAACCGCGACCATATTCAGTGTGGGCTTTGCCAATAAAATCCCTACCGGCGCATTATTGCTCGTATCGGATCAACCCATGGTACCTGAGGGTGTAAAAACTATAGAAAGCGACCTGGCTGTCACAGAAAAATTTGTTGAAACACACCTGAACATCGGAATTGATGCTTTAAAACAACTCATTAATAACGGACTTACCGTAAAACACCTTAAATTCTAATTTATAAAACAGGAACAAAGTCATATACCAGAAAGGAGAAAGCTCTATATTTTAATAACTTCTTAAAATTCATTGCATATTTAAAAATATCTCTTATATTTGCGATGCACTTAGACAGTAGTGCATCTAATCAACGCCTTATCTATAGGTCTTGATTTATAAAGAAGTGGCGAGAGACTGGCTCTATGACCCACTGGCAACCTTCAAAAGGTATTTGAAAAGGTGCCAATTCCTGTCCAAAGAAATAAATTTTTGGAGCATATAAATGAAATAAGACTATGACATTAAATTTCACACAGCAATTAAAAATTGTTGCGGATAGTTTAACTAACCGCAAGACCTACTCCTGTACAGCTATTTATAGTTGTATATCCACACGAATGCGCTAGTCGTCAGTCCCTTTCCCCGCCGATACCCTAAGGGTAACAGGCAAATGACAGGCACATCCAACGACGACCAACACCCCAATTCTTTTTACTTCTTACTATAAATTCAAACACATCTTAATAAAACACAAAATGGCTGACAATAAAAATTTAAACTTCGAAACATTACAAGTACATGCAGGACAAGAAGTTGACCCTACAACTGGATCCCGTGCATTACCTATATACCAAACTTCATCTTTTGTTTTTGAAAATGCAGAACATGGAGCCAATCTTTTTGCGCTAAAGCAATTCGGAAATATCTATACCCGTATCATGAACCCTACTACTGATGTGTTCGAGAAACGTATCGCAGCATTAGAAGGTGGTGTAGCAGCAGTTGCAGTAGCTTCTGGACAGGCTGCACAGTTTATCGCACTGACGAATATATTAGAAGCTGGTGACAACTTTGTATCAGGTGCGAACCTTTACGGAGGGAGTTATAATCAGTTTAAAGTATCCTTCAAAAGATTAGGTATCGAAGCTAGGTTCGCTGCAGATAGTGAAGCAGAAAATATCGAGAAGCTAATCGATGATAAAACAAAAGCGATATATGTCGAAACAATTGGCAACCCAAGCTACAACATTCCTGATTTTGAGAAAATAGCTGCCGTTGCAAGAAAATATGATTTACCTCTTATTGTGGACAATACTTTTGGAGCTGGTGGTTATCTGTTCAAACCTATTGAGCACGGTGCGAATGTTGTTGTAGAATCAGCTACCAAATGGATTGGCGGGCATGGCACAAGTATTGGTGGGGTAATCATTGACGGAGGAAACTACAACTGGGGTAATGGAAAATTCAAGCAGTTCTCTGAACCATCCGAAGGTTACCATGGACTTGTGTTTTCAGATGTATTTGGCGTTAACGGTCCATTCGGAAACATTCAGTTCGCCATAAGAGCTCGTGTAGAAGGTTTACGTGACTTTGGCCCTGCCTTATCACCTTTCAACTCATTCTTATTAGTACAAGGCCTAGAAACGCTTTCTTTAAGAGTACAGCGTCACGTAGACAACACCCAAGAAATTGCACAATGGCTAGAAGCACACCCACAAGTGGAGTCCGTGAGCTATCCAGGATTAAAAAGTCATCCTCACCATGCTTTGGCACAAAAATATCTTAAAAATGGATACGGTGCCGTACTCTCATTCATTATTAAAGGTGATGCGAAAAAAGCAGACGAATTTATCGATTCACTGGAATTAATAAGCCACTTAGCTAATGTTGGTGATGCCAAAACATTGATCATCCACCCTTCAGCAACGACACACCAACAGTTGAGCGAAGAAGCACAGCGCGCAGCTGGAGTCTATGCGGGATCACTCCGTCTATCTGTCGGAATCGAACATATCGACGATATCAAAGCAGACTTGCAACAAGCTTTTGAAAAAATTAAATAACAAATATTAACCCACAGATACGAAGGCAATTTGGAAAACATTCAAATTGCCTATCGTATTTAATCAGGTATTAAGATTACTGTAATACCGAATAACAAAAAGTTAAAGCAACATTAAGAACGAAATGAGTAAAAAGCTTACTATTGGCATGTTCGGATTTGGCGTTGTAGGCCAAGGACTATACGACATCATCAAAACAAAAAAACTCAACCTAGAGATTAAAAAATTTGTTATCAAGAATGCAGGCAAAGCACGCAGCCTGCCCGCAGAACTCTTTTCCACAGACGCTAATGACATCTTAAACGATCCTCATATCAATACAGTTGTAGAGTTGATCGACGATGCGGATGCCGCCTTCGAAATAACAAAAAAAGCGTTATCTTCAGGCAAGAACGTAGTGTCCGCCAATAAGAAAATGATTGCAACTCATCTTCAAGAGTTGACTTCTATACAACAACAGTATGGAACCTCACTGTTATATGAAGGCGCAGTGTGTGGCAGTATTCCCATCATCAGAAATTTAGAAGAGTATTATGACAACGAGTTACTACATTCGGTAAGCGGTATATTCAACGGTTCATCCAACTATATTCTGTCAAAAATATTCAACGAGAACCAGACTTATGATACTGCACTAAAAAAAGCACAAGAACTAGGTTTTGCCGAGACAGATCCGACATTAGATGTAGGCGGATATGATCCAAAATTCAAACTGGCAATCGTTGCTTCGCATGCCTATGGCTTATTTGTTGATCCAGACACTATCCTAAATCTAGGTATAGACAAATTGAACGATACCGACATTCGATATGCAAAAGAAAAGAATCTCAAAATAAAATTGATTCCACTGGCCAAAGAAGTAAGCAATAGCGAGGTCGTACTATATGTGCTGCCTAAGTTTGTATCTAAAGACAGTATCCTGTTTAATGTCGAAAACGAAAACAATGGGGTTTTGGTTAAAGCAGCATTTGCAGACGAGCAGTTTTTCTATGGTAAAGGTGCCGGAGGCCACCCAACAGGATCAGCTGTTCTTTCCGACATCACCGCACTACGATATGACTATCGTTATGAATATAAAAAACACCTGGATGCTCAGGAATTAACATATACGACCAATGTGGACATCAAAGTTTATTTCCGGTATACAGATGAAAACGTATTAGAAAATATAGCATTCAAGAATATTACAGAAAGATTTTATGGCGAAGACCACAAATATGTCATTGGCTATCTTAATCTACAGGAAATTATCGATAAACGGGAACTAATTAACCAACCTGGTTATTTCCTCGCAGAAATAGCCTAATATATTAACTCAAGCAATGAACAAAAGGTATCGCTATTCTAGTTGATACCTTTTTTATTTTAGTCACAGGCAAGTCTCCATACAAAAGTTAAAACGCCACACTGTTAAAAACTAGTTAAAAATCTAAATACCAGTTGCTTTTATCAAATAAATTCAGTAAGTTTAATGGTTAACGATTTATTTTTGTATTATGAGAAAATGGCATAGTGTATTCTTCCTAATGTTGCTTTCTAACATGGGGTGGGCGCAGACAGGAAGTGGTTCAGAACAGACATCCCCTACTGTATTTATGATTATTGGTCTAGTACTTTTGTTTGTTGTAGTCTTCATGCTCTACAATAAACAAAAGAGAAGGTATAATGATTAAAAAAAGGGCATATGCCCTTTTTTTATACAATATTATATTTCTTTGCCTGCTCTCTTAGTCGTTCTTCCGACACCCCTACTGCTCTAGCTGTTTTTTCCACATCACCATTATTTTTATTCAGCTTGTGTGATAGAAATTTATCCTCTGCAAAAGTTAAGAAATCTTCAAGGTTGTCCATTCGATCCAAATCGATCATCGAAGTTACGCCACCAAGACCGTGATGGGTGGACACCGAAGGATTAGCAAACGAATTCACTTCCTTATCCGTAATCTTACGATCACTCAGAATGATCAAACGCTCGACCATATTACGTAACTCCCGAATATTTCCAGTCCACGGAAGAGCTTGTAATGCCTTCATAGCCTCGGTTGTTATCTCTTTAGTAGGGATATTATAGTCTGCGCATATCTCCTCACAAAATGCCGTCGCCAATGTGGGTATATCATCCCTACGTTCTGCCAGAGAGGGAACATGAATCAAGATAACACTCAGTCGATGATACAAATCCATTCGAAAGTTACCAGCATCAATTTCCTTCAACAAGTCTTTATTAGTAGCTGCTACCACACGTACATCCACAGAAATCTCTTTCTCCCCTCCCACACGTGTTATCTTATTCTCTTGTAATGCACGTAGTACCTTCGCCTGCGCAGAAAGACTCATATCTCCAATTTCATCCAGAAACAATGTACCTCCACTAGCTTGTTCAAATTTACCTATACGTTGCTTTACAGCAGAGGTAAACGACCCCTTCTCGTGACCAAACAATTCGGACTCAATAAGTTCCGAAGGAATAGCTGCACAATTGACTTCAACTAAAGCGGCCGAGGCCCGATTTGACTTTTCATGCAACCACCGCGCTACCAATTCCTTACCGGATCCATTAGCTCCCGTTATCAGTACCCGAGCTTCCGTAGGTGCTACCTTATCTATACTGTCTTTGATCAGCGAAATACCATCTGAAGCACCCAAGATCTCCTTTGTTTTGGAAACCTTTCTCTTTAGCACTTTGGTTTCCTTAACCAAGGAGCCTTTTTCAAGGGCATTACGAACAGTGATTAAAAGACGATTTAAATCTAACGGTTTTTCTAAAAAGTCGTACGCTCCTTTACGGGCCGCTTCTACCGCCGTCTCTATTGTACCATGGCCAGAAATCATGATAAATGGAGTATCCGAAAACTCTTTAGCTGCAGTCAGAACCTCCATCCCATCCATTTTATTCATCTTGATATCACACAGGGTCAAATCAATCTTCTCCTTTTTTAGAAGCTCCAAACCATCTACACCGTTATCTACATCAAGAACTTTATAATCCTCATATTCCAATATATCACGCAGCGAACTACGGATAGGACGTTCATCATCAATTATTAAAATTGTAGCCATATTCACATTTGAATTAATGTCGAACAAAATAAGAAAAAACTTTTAGGATTCCAATGAGAGACAAGCAGG
Source organism: Sphingobacterium paucimobilis HER1398 (assembly GCF_000416985.1). Taxonomy (GTDB): domain Bacteria; phylum Bacteroidota; class Bacteroidia; order Sphingobacteriales; family Sphingobacteriaceae; genus Sphingobacterium; species Sphingobacterium paucimobilis. Next base: position 85,677 of record NZ_ATDL01000014.1, on the reverse strand, counting down.
CATCAATTTCGTCTCTAATCTTCGAAAAACAAAAAAGAAGCAAACCTTGTAAGCCGGGTTCTGTTCCCGACGTATCGGGATTCTATCATTTATCTAGCCCTACAATCACTCATAGGATCCATCAACCTACCCATTGCGGTTCCCGACAAGTCGGAAGAAGACGAGCAGCCTTCGGTTCCCGCAACCTATTTGGTTTTTCAACACACGAGGTTTACCGTAATGCATGTCACCATACAAGACCGTGAGCTCTTACCTCACGTTTTCACCCTTATCCCGATTAATCGGGACGGTTTATTTTCTGTGGCACTTTCTGTCTCCGACAAGTCGGAGCCTTCCCGTTAGGAAGCGTGTCGCTCTATGTTGCCCGGACTTTCCTCTCTTCCGATAAATCGAAACAGCGATAGAACCAGTTTGCTTCAGCTGCAAAAGTAAGATATTTTTTAGAGACAAATAATTTTAAATTTTTAAAACTTATCTTATGTCAAGTTGTTTCTTCTATCCCTATAATAACTTTGAAGAATAAATTATAAACGATAAAATGCCATGAAGGTTCTAAAGCTCATTATTTGTTCTCTGTTCGGATTGATGTTCATCAATGCCGGACTTAATAAATTCTTCATGTACCTACCGGTCCCCGAAATGTCAGCAGAACTCCGTCAAGTCAATGAGGCTTTTGCCACTATAAAATGGCTGATGCCCTTGATAGCAACAGTAGAAATAATTGCCGGATTATTGTTTATCATTCCTAAAACCAGGGCATTGGCTGCAATCATGATTTTGCCTGTAATGGTCGGTATCCTCCTTCAACATCTCATATATGCTCCAGAAGGATTATTGATGGCTATCATACTCTTACTGATCAACAGTTGGATAATTATTGAGAACAAAAAAAGATATTTACCCCTTATTTCTTAACATTAGACAAAAGTAAACGATCAATAACATCAAATAAAACAAAAACACTATGGCAAAGATCCACGCTTACTTAAATTTTAATGGCAATTGCGAAGACGCATTTGCTTTTTACAAAACCGTCTTCCATACAGACCTTATCGGAACCTATCGCTTTGGCGATATGCCAGCAGACCCTAACTATCCCCTTAACGATGGAGATAAAAGAAAAATCATGCATACTGCGCTGATGATCAATGCCGACAGTATGCTCATGGGATCAGACTGTATCGAAAACTTTGGACATAAAGCAACCCCTGGAACCAATACCTATATCATGCTCGATGTAGAATCTGCAGAAGAAGCTCAAAAACTATATGATGCACTAGTTGTCAATGCCCAAAATATAGAAATGCCTTTAGGCGAACAGTTTTTCGCTGAACTCTACGCATCTTTCACTGATCAGTTTGGTATTGCATGGATGATCCATTATGAAGGAAAAAATCAAATGATGAACCAACAATAAAGTAACAAATGAAGTTTATTAAATACTTTCTATTTACAGTACTGGGATTAATTGCCATTATTCTACTCGTTGCTGCTATACTCCCTAAAAACTTTCATGCTGGCAGTACAATAGTTATCAACAAACCTTCAACCGAAGTATTTGACTATATAAAGCAAATAAAGAAGCAAGGAACCTATGATAGTTGGTCACAACAAGACCCTCAAATACAAAAGGAATATAGTGGCACTGACGGCACTGTTGGCTTTACCTATACATGGAAAAGTAAAAAAGTGGGAGACGGAAAGCAGGTCATTACGAAAATAGAAGAAGGTAAACGAGTAGATATGGATCTTTTCTTTAATGGATCAGACCAAGCCAATAAGTCCTTTATACAAGTCGATTCCCTATCCCCAAATCAAAGTGAGGTGCATTGGGAAATTAATGGGAAGATGCCCTACCCTTTTAACCTGATGTCTATCTTTTACGACATGAGCAAAGACTTTGATAAAGGTCTCGCAACCCTAAAAACAATTCTGGAAAAATAATTACATTACTAAATCACACTACTCTAGAGGCCGTCTCTAACGCACATAATATCGTGCGGAGATGACCTCTATATTACTATATTAGCGAAGTTATTTTTCAAGAAGGACGTCACCTTCAAAAGATACAGCAGACCATCCATATCTTATAAACTGTCGAATATTCTGATGGTCTGTCCCTGAAGGGCTATTCAATACAGACACATAATATTCACCAAATAGACGTAAGGTATCTTCTTTACTCAGTCCATGTAAATATCCCAAAAACAGTACTCTTGCACTTCCTTGATTCTCATCCTTGCCATTCTCGATAGCTCCATTTTTAAAAGCAGTAGGTATATAGGTGTACTCGCGTTCCACTAAATCCAGCACATCGCTAAATTGAAACACTTCTGCCTGTAAAAGTGTCCTTAATTCTGATTCCTTCATACGGGCAAAGATAAACTGGTATTTAATTTATTCACAAACTATTGGGGTATCTTTAGTAACTTTTACAAAAAGTTAAAACAAAAGATAACAGAAAAGGTTTCTTATTATAATAACATATAAAACATATTCAGACATGAACAAAACAATTTCTACCATCGCACTATGTTCTATTCTAGTACTAGCAGCTTGTAATTCAAACAACACTAAAAATTCAAACGGTACGGCCGATTCAAACAAACAGAATACCCTAGATACGAATGCGCTGAACCCAAATCATCCAGATTATATTGGGGATGCCCACAATTCTAAAAACTCAGTTGATTGGATGGGAACCTATAAAGGAACCACTCCTTGTGCTGACTGCCCAGGAATAGAAACAACAATCAAAATCTACAAGGACGAAACTTTCTCCTACAAAGCTCTTTACCAAGACCGCAACTTAACAGTAGCAGATACTGGAAAATTCGAGTGGTTTGACAAGGATGGCTCCATACAACTAAAAGGAAAAGACATGGACATCAAATATAAGGTTGGCGAAAATATACTTATACAATTAGACACTGAAGGAAAAGAAATAACAGGAGCACTAGCGGATAAGTATATCTTGCACAAAGACCAATAGTTATTGATCAAACTTATATTCCCATTTTAAATTCACTAAAACAGCTAAGTGATCCGACAAAGGTTGATTGATTTCATTACGAAATATCTTCCTCTCGATATCATACAAGATAGGCGTGAATTTAAAATGGGGATTATTCCGATATAGAATTTTGTCTAGACTTTCTGCTTTATTGGTCAATGATAACATATCCTTCGCTATAAAAAAGGGATCAACAGCAGGAATTTCATTTCTATTCTCCAATTCTACCCAGACATCTTTCAATTGAGTTCTTCGACGGAAGTCAGACATACTATCCAAACCATTTGAATAGTGCGCATTAAAATCCCCCATTACCAACAACGGTCGTTCCAAAGAATGGTCATGAATATACTGCGCCAATTGATCCAAGTTTCGGCTCCTAGCCCGAGCCGAACGGACAGTATCATGAGCGTTAGCATGAAGGTTGTATACATCTATAGTAATAGACTTAGATAATTGTACACGAATATAACTAAATCCTTTAGGAGTCAGACAATCTGCTCCATGACAGGCCTTCCACGGTATACGACGGTATTCTAATATCGGAAAATTAGATAACGTACTTAACCCATCACCAAAAGGCACCTTTCCTTTATGCAGCGTTCTATAGGGATGCAGGGATTTTGCAAAAAGAGAACGATTATAATTAAAGTCCTCCTGTATATTTGCGATATCATAACTGTTAAGAAGTTCACCGATAATTTCCATACTCCTTCTCCTTGGTGTAGAGGCACTGGAAAGACGTTGAGGAAGCCCAGCAACATTGTAAGTCAATACACGAAGGTTTCCTTCTTGTCGATATTCCATATCGATCGAATTCAGCACCTCCGATATAAATACACCTCTGCCTCTTCTAAAAAATAGAATAAAGAGGACGATCAGAATGAATAAAAACAGGATATACAACATTTCGAGAACAGGTAAAGTTATTCAAAAAAGCTATAAATTAGGTATACCTTTACAAATTTCTTCAACCGTTCAAGCCACTATTTGACACGCTGCCAAGATAGCGTCAAAGAAATGGCACAATGATCGGAGAGCGGCTGCCCCGATTCATTTTGAAAAAGCTCCTGCTCCACCCGATAACCTGTAGGGTTCAACAATAGATTATCGTTATTTCTAAAAAATATCTTATCAATACTCTCACAGTCATCGGTAACACTCAATGCGGGTTTTGCCTTAAAATCTTTGACCACCTCAGGGAAAGCACCTTCATTCTGCAGAAGCACCCAACTATCAATCACACCTACCCGCTCTTGAAAAGCCTTTATCCACTCTCGTTCAAAAGCATAATGCGCATTAAAATCGCCCATCAATAATACAGCCTGACACATAGAATGCTCTTCGATATACGATGCCAATTGTCGCAAGTTACCCTTTCTAGCCTGAGTAGCAGCAACATCATCTTGGGCAGTCGCATGTACATTGTATACATCCAAAAATACATCTTTTGCCAGTTGAACCCTTGCATAAGAAAATCCTTTAGGAGTAAGACAGTCTGCACCACGACAATCATTCCAAGCCACACGTTCAAACGCAATAATAGGATACGTTGACAAGGTAGTCAAACCATCACCAAATGGTACCCCTCCCATATTGGGAGTCCGGTAAGGATGTCGGTTGTCCTGATACAAAAATTTGTTATAATTGAAATCCTCTTGGATATTCACCAGGTCAAAACTATTGATCTTTTGTCCAATAGAAACAATGCTTGCCTCCCGTGGCGTACTCGCACTAGAAATCCACTCTGGTAATCCTGCTATATTATAAGTCAAGACATCAATTTCACCAGAAGACATTTCTGGAAGCGAAAAAAGAACAGGCTCAAAACCACGTTGTACCGTCCCCTTACTTCTAAATGCCAGAAGCAAACATGCTATACCACATACAATGGATAAAATTAAAACCCTTATGTTCCATTGCTTCTTATTTCTTTCGTAAGACAAATACAATAACATATCTATTTAATCTGATCTCCTACAAAATTACCACCATATTATAAACACAGATTCACCTTTACATTAACAATATATCGTCTACTGATTTACAAATCATTAACACACAACACTTCCCTTACAAACAGATTACATAATCTTAACCTCTACTTATCATCCACGTTACGTCCTTCCTATATATTTACGGATAAACGATATAAAATGAGGAGAGTCGCCTTTTTTACCGAAATATTGATCGCAGATTTTGACGGAGCTTCGCGCACCATGTTCCAATTGATAGAAAGAATTGACAGCACATTATTTGACTATCTGTTCATTTACGGAAATGGACCAGAACAGTTCCGGAATTTCAAATCCTATAAAGTTCCGACATTTAGAATACCAGTCAATGAAGACTACAGTCTTGCAATTCCACATCTTATAAAAGCAAAATTAGAGACCGCACTGGACAACTTCGGCCCTGAAGTCATCCATATAGCTACCCCCTCTCTTCTCGGCTTTTTCGCACTGAACTACGCTCAGAAAAGAGGAATCCCGGTATTGACCATATACCACACTCATTTTATCTCCTATATTGATTATTACTTCAGAAATCTTACATCGTTGGTAAAACCCACACAACATTGGATAAAGAAGGTCATGCTCAATTTCTACAACCGCTGTGGAGTGACCTATGTACCCACACAATCTATTGCTGATGAGCTATCAACAATAGGGATTGACTCCGAAAGAATCCAAATTTGGCCTAGAGGCATAGATTGTCAACTCTTCACACCAGTAAAACGAGACAATGATTACATCCAACAGATAACAGGCAATTCCAAACCTAACATTCTCTTTGCAAGCCGATTGGTGTGGGAAAAGAACATAAAAACCTTGATCGCAATTTACCATACATTAGCTCAGGAGAGCTTAGACTATAACTTAATCATTGTAGGTGAAGGCACTGCCAAAGCAGTTGCAATGCAGGAAATGCCTAAAGCTTTCTTTCTAGGCAAGAAAAATCATGAACAGCTCTCCAGGCTATACGCATCGGCCGATGCATTTGTCTTTACGTCAACCTCCGAAACCTATGGCAATGTCGTGATAGAAGCGATGGCTTCTGGACTGCCCTGTGTAATTGCCAACGGCGGAGGATCAGCTTCATTAGTCAACCACGGTGTATCCGGATTCAGATGTAATCCTCAAAATGCACTAGAGTATGTATCCTTTCTAAAAAACATAATTGAAGACAACATTCTTAGTTTAAAATTCAAGAAAGAAGGGCTTCGTTTCGTATCTCAATTAGATTGGAATAAACTGGCCAACCAATATTTTCTTGATATACAACAACTCGCTTTACAAAAGAACAGAACAGGTTTAGCATGGGCAAACTAACTCTATGGCGTAAATTCGCCAACGGTTTTATACTATGTATTGCAATAATATCCATAGCTGTGTTCATTGCAAATACAGACTTTATCGCTTTAAAAAACCAACTAAAACAGGTCGGTTTCAAATTCACCTATATTTTATTATTGACGTTTACAGCCTATTTTTTGGGAACTTTAGGTTGGTGGCTATGTTTAGGACAGGATAGAAAAAATATATCGTTGTTTCGATTATTTGCCTTTCGACAGATTGGCGAAACATTAGCGCTTTATAATCCAACCAGTATCATAGCAGGCGACCTACTGAAAGTCCAACTTCTAAAGCCCTATCAGATTAACCAAGAGACAGCCCTAAAATCCGTAACATCCTCTAGAATAACGGCTACATTATCTCAGATTTCCTTATTTACCATTGCCATGATCTGGCTATTATCCAATACAATCCGTAAGACGGTATCTCAAGAACTAACATGGATAATTACGTGTACAATTGTCGTACTTCTCTTATTAAAGACAGCATTATTTATCGCTTTATATCGACCGACAGGTCCTTCACCTATACAGGACAAAAGTTCTCTATGGAGGCATACAAAAACCACACTGAATATCACATTTTATAACTGTAAGGTTTTTTTCCAGCACGACAAAAAGAACTTCTGGTATTCTTATCTGTTTTTTGCATTTCATTGGATTGTGGGCAGCATGGAACTCTATCTGCTCCTTCTTTTTATGGGGTACTCCATACAACCGATGGATAGTTTGGTACTCGATATGTCCATTATTGTTATAAAAAGTATAGGAGCCGCTATCCCCGGACAAATAGGTATCGAAGAATTTGCGAACAAGATTACCCTAGATATGATTGGTATAAAAAGTGCGACAATATGGATTTCTATCTCTATACTTCGCCGGTTCAGACAGGTAATATGGAGCCTTATTGGTGTTCTATTATCGGTGTTCTTTAAAGTCTACCCGAGTCAGTTGAAACCAGAACAACTTCAAACATCCCCCACCAGCAGCTATTAAAATTCGATATAGAATGCAGCAGTCAACCGATATAGAAATACTATTTGTAAGCCATAAGTCACCTCCTGCCACCGGCGGAATGGAAAAGCAAAGCCACGAATTGATCAATGGGGTAGCCCTTTACCTAAAAACACATACCATCGTCTATAATCATCAAGAGTCGCTCCTAACATTCTTTCTAAAACTAAATGCGCGTATCTTGAAAGTGATCAAGGCGAATCCACAGATCAAGCTTATACACTTCAATGATGGCTTGATCGCGGCCATCGCTTCTTATCACAAAGGGTATGAGCAGATCAAAAAAACTGCTACAATACACGGTCTTGACATCGTATACCCCTTAGCCTATTTTCAAAAGAAAATCATCCCTCGCTTTAATACCTTTGATCGTATTTTTGCAGTAAGTGACGCCACTGCTCAAGCCGCTTGTGATCGTGGAATTAAGGCAGAAAAGATTCAAGTCATAGTCAATGGCGTAGACTCCACTGAGCATCGAGTCAAAAAAAAAATAGCTGACATCAGTCACAAGTATCCCGATATACAGTTAGACAAAAAAATATTCGTCACCCTAGGTCGTCCCGTAAAGCGCAAGGGATTTTCTTGGCTCTTGCAACATGTCATCCCTTACTTAGGTACGGATTTTCAGTTGTTAATGCTAGGCCCTTACAGTACAAAAAAGACTTTAACAGATCTATTAATCAAACTCCTTCCCTCAAAGCTAAAGACAATGATCATGTTATTTTTGGGATACCCATCCGATCAAACCACACTCCGAAAAATACTGCCACTCTACTATCCTAAAGCTATTCATTTGGGAAAAGTACCTTTCGAAGACCTACAGATAATTCTCAATGAGTCCCTTGCCTTCTTGATGCCCAACATCGCTATTACTGGAGATATGGAAGGCTTTGGGTTAGTCTGCCTAGAAGCATCTACGGCAGGATCATTGGTTATTGCATCTGCACTAGAGGGAATAAATAGTGCCGTACAGCACAAAAAAAATGGCATACTAGTTCCTGCAGAAAACAGGCATGCTTGGGTCAATGTCCTGACAGAAGTTTTAGAAAATCCAGAGCATTACCAACAACAGGCAAAAATTTATGCCGAATATACACGCACAACTTACAGCTGGGACATAATGGCCCGTACCTACGGCAATGCTTTTCTAGAGATAGCCAGTAAATAAGCTCCAGGGCACAGTTATTGCATATCACCATATAGTTACGCAAAAGGACTTTCCTTTTATAAAGAAAATATGTAATTTTACCTTACGCATGAAAAAGTATATGTTCATATGTTTCACCTTACTATTTGGTCTACTCACCTTGACCAAATCAGTATCTGCTTGTGAGCAACATGAGCCTGTACACACCACACCTTCCTGCTGTGACCAAGGACACAAGGATAAAGCACACGATTGCTGCCAGACGGAGACTTCTTCCGAACAGGACTATGGCAAACACTGCGATGGCCAATGTAAAGGCGCTAGCTGTCAACAGAGCAGTATTAAATTTCAGTTGTTTTTTACCTTGACCAAGGTCCACCAATGGAGCAATAATCCCAATGGAAAGGTTTCCTTCTATGCCAACGACAACCGTGTGACACCGGGCTTTCCGTCTATATGGCTTCTTCCAAAAATAGGTTAATTTAATATCTGCACAGCCATAGGTATGTCTTATCCGAACGTATCACGCTGCTGTGGTTCTAGCTTTTAGAACTAAATCAATCCGATAAATTCAAACAAATTCGCCAACAAGCGGTTAAGCAATAAGCGGGTGTTATATCCATTAATAGATTATTTCTAGATGGATTAATCCTGCTTGCAAAACCACAGAAATCAATGATGTCCATTAATTGGCGGATGACAGATAAAAAATAAATTATACACATATGAAATATCCATGTAGTACAGGCTATACAAAGACGAATGACCGCGAAGCAGCATGCACACCAACAGTAATAAAATCGTGCATAATATGCTTTGGATATTCCATATGACCGTTAAAAGACAAATTATTTACATATGAAAACGATTATTTTCTGGATTAGTATCTGTAGCATACTAATCACGACCAACAATATATATGCACAAGTTAAAAATGCGAAGACAGAAACATTTCATGTCAATGGCAATTGTGATATGTGTAAGGCAACCATTGAGAAAGCTGGAAGCAAGAAAAAAGAAGCACAGGTGACATGGGATGCCGGCTCTCAAAGTGCCAGCATCGTTTACGATGCCGAAAAGACAAACAGTGACGCTATTTTAAAACGTATAGCTTTGGCCGGCTACGACAATGAAAAGTACTTAGCCCCAGATGAGACTTATACCCAACTACATAGTTGCTGCCAATACGAAAGAACCTTGAAAGGGAAAGAGATTGCTGTGGTAAACTCCCATCAAACACATGAGCAGGGACATCAGCACCATAGTAACGACGAAAAGAAAGCGGAATCAAATACTTTTCAAACCGTCATGGGAACTTATTTTTCCCTAAAAGATGCATTGGTCAGTTCAGATTCAAAAGTAGCTACCTCACAAGCGAAATCATTGCTTCAGGCTATTGAAAGTTTAAAAATGACAACACTTTCCACTAAAGTCCATCAGATTTGGATGGACCAGGTGAAAGAAATCACGGCATTGACCAATAATATTGTTAACAGTTCAAACATTGCTGATCAAAGGAAGCATTTTGCGGCCTTATCAACTAAATTGTACCCCATGGTCAAAGCAAGCCCATTGGCATCCCCAGTGTACTATCAAAACTGTCCTATGTTTGAGAATGGCAAAGGTGCAAATTGGCTAAGTTTAAATGAAGAAATCAAAAACCCATTCTATGGTTCGAAAATGATGACATGTGGGAGTGTAAAAGAAAAAATAAACTAAGCTGAACTATGTTGCTAAAAAAAATAAATATAATACTACTCCTGTTACTGTGCCTACTGGGCACGGTACAGGCGCAGCGTACAGTAACCTACCATCTCTACCTGCAAGATACGGTTGTCACCTACGGAGGTATACCGAAGAGAGCCATTGCAGCCAACGGACAAATTCCCTTACCGACATTAACATTTACGGAGGGAGACACCGCAGAGATTATTGTGCACAACCAGTTAAAAGAAAGCAGTTCTCTACATTGGCATGGTGTATGGCTTCCCAACCGGGAAGATGGTGTCCCATTTCTGACGCAGATGCCTATTCCCCCTGGCACCACCTATACCTACCGCTTCCCTGTTATACAAAACGGCACCTATTGGTATCATAGCCACTCTGGACTACAAGAGCAAATCGGCATGTATGGATCCATGGTATTCAACAAGAGAAAAGACGATCCTACTTTCAGAAAAGGAATAGACGACATTCCGACTGTATCTGTCATGCTTAGCGAGTGGACGAATACAAAGCCCGAAGTCGTCCAGCGGATGCTACATACCAGCAACGACTGGCCTGGCATAAAGAAAAACACAGTACAGAGTTATGTCGAGGCTATAAAAGAAGGTCATTTCAAAACAAAAGTCACCAATGAGTGGAAACGTATGGAAGCCATGGATGTCAGCGATGTTTATTATGAAAGCTTCCTTATCAATGGACAGCAATCCAGTCAACTGGCACAATTCAAAGCCGGGGACCGTGTTCGATTGCGGATTGCCAATGGAGGAGCATCGTCCTACTTCTGGCTCACCTATGCTGGTGGTAAAATAACAGTAGTCGCCAATGATGGTAACGATGTACAGCCTGTTGAAGTCGACCGTTTGATAATCGGTGTATCCGAAACATACGATATCATAGTCACTATACCCGCCGAGAACACTTCATATGAGCTCTCTGCAACAGCGGAAGATCGCTCTGGAGCGGCCTCCCTTTTTATAGGAGAAGGTATCCGTCAATTAAATACCCCATTACCCAGGCTTCGATACTTTGAGGGGATGAAAATGATGAATGACATGATGAAGATGAATGGTGACATGCATGACATGGGAATGCAGATGAGCCTACAAAAAATGGACATGAATGCGGTAATGTATCCTGAGGTGACTGGAGAGCAACATAATATGAAATCTTCCTCTGAGCAGAACGGACATCAGGAGCATGATCATCACGGCAACAGCACCGATAGGGTCACCTTGAATTATGCCATGTTAAAAGCAACCGAAAAAACAACACTCGACACCACTAATGCACCCGTGAGGGAACTCCGGTTTGAGCTAACTGGAAATATGAACCGTTACGTATGGAGTATGGACAACAGAGTGATGTCCGAGACAGATAAAATCCCTGTCAAAAAAGGCGAAATTTTAAGAATTACATTGTATAATAACTCGATGATGCGTCACCCCATGCACCTGCACGGCTTTGACTTTAGACTTATCAATGGACAGGGCGATTATGCTCCAATGAAGAATGTCATGGATATTATGCCTATGGAGACCAATGTTATTGAATTCGAAGCCAATCGGGAGGGTGACTGGTTTTTCCACTGTCACATCTTATACCATATGATGGCCGGAATGAATCGTGTATTTGAGGTAGGAAACTATAAGAACCCTCTACTACCAGACAAAGAAAAAGCATACAAGGTCCTTCAGAAAGAAAGCAACATGACTCATTTCATGGTACAGAATGATTTTGCTACCAACGGTAATGATGGGGAAGCCATGATACAAAACGCCCGTTGGAGCCTTGGAACGGAATGGCGCCTAGGATACAATGATATGCACGGTTATGAAGTAGAAACCCATCTTGGACGCTATATTGGCAAAATGCAATGGTTTATGCCTTTTATCGGATTCGACTGGCGCTACCGTAAAATGGGAAAAGATAACCACGAAAAAAACATGTTTGGACAGGTTAATAAAAAAGACAACCATACAGCTGTCAGTTTAGGATTCATGTATACGCTCCCACTATTAATCAACTTCCAGGCCGAAGTATACCACGATGGTATCACCAGATTATCTCTTATGCGAGACGACATTCCTATCTCCAGAAGGCTTAGAGGTGGATTTATGGTGAATACGGACCAGGAATATATGGTAGATCTACGGTACATCGTACATAAAAATCTAGGCATCCGAACTCACTACGACAGTGATATGGGCTTTGGTGTTGGATTAGCAATTAACTACTAATCCTTCCGTATAAAAATCCCCTGCTATTCCTATACGGATAATGGCGGGGGATTTTGTGCTATTCATATAGAGAACCGAAAACCTATTTTCACTATTTTTGTTTTATCAATTGGAATAGTTCAATCCATTACACACTGCTTTAAAAGAAACCCAAATGGAAAAGATACTCTCGGCGAAGGCCTCGATTCAAATTCAAAAACCCATAGATCAGGTTTTTGAAGCCATCATCAACCCTACGCAGATGAATCATTATTTTATCGAACACGGCTCTGGACCATTAGAAACAGATATCACCATTCAGTGGAAATTTCCCGAATTTGATGGACAATTTCCAGTAACGGGCAAACAGATAAGACACAATGAATACATTTCCTTCGATTGGTCTGGCGGGAGCGAAGGAATGCTGGTAGAGATCCATTTGGAGACCTACCCCAACAATAGTACAGTCGTCCGTATCACAGAACAACAGATGCCGGTCAGTGAGAGTGGTATTCAACAGGCAATAGGACAGACCGAAGGTTGGGCAAACTTCTTAGCTTGTTTAAAAGCTTATTTAGAATATGGCATCAACTTGCGTACTGGAGCTTTTGATTTTATGAAAAAAACCAGTTAATCCCCTAGATATTCCAACTAGCAAAAGACAAATAACAGCACCCGATCCAGCTAAAAACTAGATTATGAAATACAAGCATAGTTTTCATAAGTTTCAGGGATTGATAAACAAAACCGTATGTCGACCACTTTTTCTTCTATAGACGAATACATCAATAGCTTCGATCCCGATACACAAGAGGATCTACAGAACCTTAGACAGTTCATACGGTCCACAGCACCCGACGATGCAAAGGAAACGATTAACTATGGTATGCCAACCTACCGTTGGCATGGCAACCTCATACATTTTGCAAAATTCAAGAACCATATCGGAATCTATCCAGGACCAACAGCGATTGAAGCCTTCACAGAACGATTAACAGCCTTCAAAACCAGCAAAGGTGCTATACAAATCCCATTGAATGCAACTTTGCCCAAAGATTTACTGATTGATATCATACAGTTTAATATACGACTGTTACAAGACAAAAAGGCCCCTCAATGGGACAATCATCGTGCTGCATGGAGAGACTGTGAAGAATTCATGAATCAACTTATTGTCAAGACTAATCTTAAAAAAGAATTTAAATGGGGAACCGATGTGTATACCTACCAAGGCAAAAATGTAATTGGATGGGCAGGTTTCAAGCATTTCTTTTCATTATGGTTTTATAACGGTGTTTTCTTAGAAGATAGATTAAAGGTATTGATCAACGCATCCGAGGGAAAAACAAAGGCACTGCGGCAATGGCGTTTTAATAGTCGGGAGGAAATGAATGAACAAGACATCCTTGCTTATATTCAAGAAAGCATACAGACAATCAAAGATGGGAAAGAAATAAAGCCAAAACGTATCGCCCCCCAACAGCCCGAAGGTATTCTCAAAGAAGCATTAAACCAAGATGCCGCGTTCAAAATAGCATTTGATCGCTTGACACCAGGTAAACGCAAAGAATATCAAAACTATATTTCAGAGGCCAAACAGGAAAAGACAAAAGCAACTAGACTAGATAAAATAAAGCCACTCATCTTAGAAGGGAAAGCGCTTCATGATAAGTATAAACATTCATAAACCGTCCTCATGCCCCAGAATAAAACAGTCTATACCGATCAAAGTATTACTCTTTTTATCGATACGATAACGGACCATCAAAAAGTGGCAGACACCAATCGACTCATTCAGATGATGCAAGAAATTACAGGCGAACAGGCCAAAATGTTCGGTTCTTCTATCATTGGATTTGGCTTATATCATTACCGATATGCCAGTGGACACGAAGGCCAAGCCCCATTATTAGGCTTTTCACCACGAAAAGCAGCTTTTTCACTGTATGTCTATACCGGCTCTGAAGAACATGTCCATCTCTTGGAAGGACTTGGGAAATTTACCATGGGTAAAGCTTGTATTTACATTAAAAAACTAGCCGACATTGACGAACAAAAACTATCTGTAATGATGCAGACCACGCTCGGTTTTATCGAAGAGAAATACGAAAGGATACGTTCTTAGCCACAAAAAAAGGCTCCTTAGAGGGAGCCTTTTTTTGTGGTGATAATAGCTTATTTCAGATTATCACGATAGACCTTTGCTTTCTTCAGCTCAGTCTGAATATCCTTACGGGCAGCATCGTACGAAAGTACTTTTTCGTAATCTGCAATTGCTTTATTATAAGCAGCCGTAGCTTCTGCCTTATTGTAATTTTCAGTTCCTGCTGTTCCTTTCAAAATCCCCAAATCACGATATGCTACTGCTCTATTCTGATACAATTTAGCATCATTCGCATTAATAGCTATAGCCTTTGAATAATCAGCTAATACCGATTGTAGCAATTCTTCTTTCTTTGCATTTGAAAGCTTACTGTTCTCTGCTAGTGCATTGTTAGCTTTAGCTTTATAATAATACGCATTAGCATTCTTAGCATCCAAGGTCACAACCTTACTGAAAGAAGCAGCTGCCTTTTGAAAATCACCAGACTGAAACTGAGAATACCCCAATAGATACATCACATCAGGATCTTTAGATTCGGTAGGCATCGCTTTCTCTAAATGGGAAACTGCACTTTTGAAATCACCATCAAGCAGTGCTTTCTGTCCCAATCTCACATTTGCATTACTATGTTCTTGTTGCTGTGCCTGAACCGTCAATGTCGTCAAAGCTAAGGCTAATGCTGTCATACCCAACTTCAATGATTTCAATTGATTATTTGCAATTTTAATATTCATATCCTTGATTTAAAGTTTCTAGTTTACGTATTAGAGTAAAAATGCCATAATAAGTTTAAGTCATCAACAAATACTTATAAACATTTCCACAATATTACAATTTCTTTTATTTTTACAATAACTTGCAATATCAAAACGCTGTCATAAATCAATCCTTTACGTGACGATTTAGCAGGTTTCGCTTATACTATAGCATAAATAATACCAGTTTTTACTCTTGGCATTCAGCTTGCACTATAACCATTCGTAATCCATAATGGAAAAAGTACACCTAAAGTCTGACATGTTGTCGGATTTTAAACAAAATAATATATGAGCAAATTTGACACATTCGACTTCAACCAAGCTATCCCAATTATAAGTGAAGACACCGAATTCTTCCCTTTGTTGAGCCCACAGGATGAGGACGAAATGCGAAACGAAGATATACCTGAGATTTTATCTATTCTTCCACTACGTAACACCGTTTTATTTCCAGGGGTAGTTATACCAATCACAGTTGGCCGCGATAAATCCATTAAACTCGTCAAAGAGGCCTACAAAGGAGATAAAACAATTGGCGTTGTATCCCAAAAAGACATGTCCGTCGAAGACCCTGGTTTTGACCAGCTACATAAAGTCGGTACAGTAGCAAGCATTATCAAAATATTGCAAATGCCAGACGGGAATACTACCGTCATTATCCAAGGCAAACAACGTTTCAAACTGCAAGAGCTTGTGCAGTCAGAGCCCTATATCAAAGCTAAAGTCGAGCGCTTTGCCGAGGAAAAACCGAAAACCAGCAGCAAGGAATTTAAAGCTTTAATTTCCTCCATCAAAGAACTCGCCTTACAGATTATCCAACTCTCTCCCAACCTTCCATCAGAAGCAGGGATAGCGATTAAAAATATTGAAAGTCCTACATTCTTAGTCAACTTTATCTCTTCCAACCTTGCATTGGAATTACCCTCCAAGCAAGAGTTATTAGAACTAAAAGATTTTGTCAAACGGGCTAAATTACTTTTGGAGCACCTCACTAGTGAGGTGCAAATTTTGGAACTGAAAAACCAGATTCAAAATAAAGTTAGGGTGGACTTAGATAAGCAACAAAGGGACTATTTCTTGAATCAACAGCTTAAGACAATTCAGGAAGAGCTAGGGGGCAATACCCCAGATCTAGAGATTGAAGATTTAAAGAAACGGGCCAAAAGTAAAAAGTGGCCTGAAGATGTAAAGCAACATTTTGCTAAGGAAATCGAAAAATTAGCTCGTATCAATCCAGCTGCTGCAGATTACTCCGTACAGCTCAATTACCTCGAACTTCTTTTAGATCTCCCTTGGGGCGAATACACCAAAGATAAATTTGATCTAAACCGTGCTACAAAAGTACTGGACAAAGACCACTATGGACTAGAGAAAGTCAAACAACGCATCATAGAATACCTTGCGGTATTAAAGCTCAAAAATGACATGAAAGCGCCTATACTTTGTCTTGTAGGTCCTCCAGGAGTTGGTAAAACATCCTTAGGAAAATCTATAGCGAAAGCATTAGGACGGAAGTACACCCGTATGGCCCTAGGCGGAGTCAGAGATGAAGCAGAAATCAGAGGACACCGCAAGACCTACATCGGGGCTATGCCAGGAAGGATTATACAGTCCCTCAAAAAAGCCGGCACCTCCAACCCTGTTTTTGTACTCGATGAAATTGACAAAATAGGTTCAGATTTTAAAGGAGACCCTTCTTCCGCACTATTAGAAGTGCTAGATCCAGAACAGAATACGCATTTCTATGACCACTATGTGGAAATGGAATATGATTTGTCAAAGGTCATGTTTATCGCTACAGCCAACTCCTTAAGCACCATTCAACCGGCGCTACTCGACCGTATGGAGATCATAGAAGTAAATGGCTATACCATAGAGGAAAAAATAGAAATTGCGAAAAAGCACTTACTTCCAAAACAACGGGAGATGCATGGCCTCCAAAACAAGGACGTCACATTAAACAATAAAGTCATTGAGAAAATTATTGAAGAATATACCAGAGAATCTGGTGTCCGTGGCTTAGAGAAAAAGATTGGTTCAGTGGTTCGGGGTATCGCGACTAAGATTGTTATGGAGAAACCTCATAGTGCCAACGTAAATGCAGAGGTTGCTGAAGAGATTCTTGGAGCGCCAATTTTTGACAAAGACATATATGAAAACAATGAAGTTGCAGGAGTCGTGACGGGATTAGCATGGACCTCTGTTGGTGGCGATATTCTTTTTATAGAATCCAGTCTCAGCCCAGGAAAAGGCAAACTAAGTCTAACCGGTAACCTTGGTGATGTCATGAAAGAATCGGCCGCAATTGCTATGGCTTACTTACGTTCCCATGCGGAAGATTTTGGAATCGACTATCGCATTTTTGACCATTGGGATGTCAACATACACGTGCCTGCAGGTGCTACTCCAAAAGATGGTCCCTCTGCGGGGATCACCATGCTTACCGCATTGACCTCTTTGTTCACACAGCGTAAGGTCAAAGAAAAGTTAGCAATGACAGGCGAAATCACATTACGTGGCAAAGTTCTCCCTGTTGGTGGTATAAAAGAAAAGATACTCGCCGCCAAACGGGCTAATATCAAGGAAATTATTCTTTGTAAATCGAACAAGAAAGATATTCTGGAGATTAAAGAAGATTATATAAAAGACATGCAGTTTCATTATGTATCGGAGATGTCTGAAGTAATCGACCTAGCTTTACTAAAGAGCAAAGTAAAAAATGCCAAAGATATCAATAGGTTTAACACCGAACCGGCTAAAGAGAAATAAAAGTATACGTTACAAAAAAGCATCATTTAAAAAATGATGCTTTTTTTTCTAAAAATTAAAGCTTAATTGTCCTGAAGGGTATACCTCTCTTACTTTTCCTCCGAATGGGATTTTAGTATATATATCGTACTGTTTCACAACGGGATTGAATACACGCACAAACACCGCATCGCAGAAAAAATCCAGGTCAATCTGCTTAAGGTTATTCTTTGCTTCTTTAAGCATACTCTCCTCAAGGCGTCGACCAATAGACAGGTGCGGTTCTTTAGACATAGAACGTAAAGAAAACTTTCCTTTCAGCGCATTGATGACGACTGCCGAACGCTGATTAAAATAATATCGAGATTGCACGGTTGGTGCAATATAGTAGGTATAACTATCCCCGTTTTGAAAGACCGAATAGTCGTTGAAATAAACGTATTGCGCATGCTCATAGTTCAACTCTTCGCGCAATATCGCCACTATGCCTTCCAATTGATCCTCGGTGGTCTCAAATTCACAGATTGTAATATGTCCCGTAGCATTACAACTAGAATACCAACCGACCAAGGATTTGAGCATATCTTTTATGCCTTTGATTTTGGCATTAACTTTTTCGCAAGGCATAAATGCCAAAGATATTTTAACACTTTCCATCACACACGATTTAAGGTAACTTTCTTAAAGATAAGGAAAACAAAGCAGTTTTCCACACTTACCTCTTGTGCGAGCCTAACTCTACTTCATAAGCATATTAAGCCCAAATAACCGAGTCCCTACCCTATATAGCACAATCATTCATCCCAGAGTTGCGCCCTTTCAAAAACGCAGTTTATAAAATTTAAAGGTCCCAAATCACGATAATGATCGCTACATAGCAAGTATACCTAGACCATTAAAAAAAGAAAAAGGAACCCGATTGGGTCCCTTTCAATATCTAACAAATTGACAGCGATTTAAAACTAAATTAATTTACAGCGTCAATAACTGCTTTGAAAGCATCAGGGTTATTCATAGCTAAGTCAGCTAAAACCTTACGGTTCAATCCGATATTCTTAGCATTCAATTTACCGATCAACTTAGAATAAGAAATTCCGTGCTGACGGGCACCTGCATTGATACGCTGAATCCATAAAGCTCTGAACTCGCGTTTTTTGGTTTTACGGTCGCGGTAAGCGTACTGTAAACCTTTTTCTACTGTATTTTTAGCAATAGTATATACTTTGCTACGTGAACCGAAATAGCCTTTAGCTAATTTCAAAATTCTTTTTCTTCTTCTTCTCGAAGCAACTGCGTTAACCGAACGTGGCATAATTATTAAAATTTAATTTGGTAAAAGGTGTTACGTTTTTCAGCAAGCTTACAACCCTATACCCGGTCAAAAAATATTGTTTTTTTTGTTAAGAAAGGATTACTTCCCAAGAACTAACATACGTTTTACATTACCTAAGTCTCCATCAGAAACATAAGCTGTTTGCGTAAGATTACGTTTTTGTTTAGTAGTCTTTTTAGTCAAGATGTGGCTTTTGTAAGCGCTTTTTCTTGCAATTTTACCTGTTCCAGTCACTTTAAAACGTTTCTTAGCGCTGGAATTGGTTTTTACTTTTGGCATAATACTTAATATTTATATCAATCTGTTAGAATACTTTTATTTCTTAGCACCCTTTGGAGCCAACGTCAAGAACATACGTTTACCCTCCAATTTAGGTAACAACTCTACTTTACCATAGTCCTCTAAAGCCTGAGCAAATTTCAACAATAAAATCTCTCCTTGCTCTTTAAAGACAATAGCACGCCCTTTAAAGTGTACATACGCACGAACTTTCTCTCCTGCCTCTAAAAAACGCATAGCATGCTTTAATTTGAAGTCAAAATCGTGTTCACTTGTATTAGGTCCAAAACGAATCTCCTTAATAACTGTTTGTTTGGCATTCGCTTTGATTTCCTTTTGCTTTTTCTTCTGCTCATAAATAAACTTGCTGTAATCAACAATTTTACAAACAGGAGGAACAGCATTCGGAGAAATCTCAACTAGATCTAGCTCCAATTCATCAGCCAGCTCTAACGCTTTGCGCGTAGGATATACTCCTGGCTCAACATTATCCCCAACTAAACGTACCTCAGGCACACGTATGAATTCGTTGATACGGTGCTCCGGTTCTTTTTTCCTCATCGGTGGTCTAGGACCACTAGGTCTTTTTAATGCCAAATGTTTAAATTTTTAAACGGTTATTTCTTTTATTAATAAATCTCTAAACTCATCAGAGGTCATGGAACCCAAGTCCACTGACCCGTGCTTACGAACAGAAACTGTGCCACTTTCCATCTCCTTTTCCCCTACAATAAGCATATAAGGCAATTTTTTAACTTCAGCATCACGTATCTTACGTCCTACTTTCTCGTCACGGAGATCGATTAGACCGCGAATATCGGAATTATTTAGCGATTCCAAAAGTTTTTGCGCATAATCTTCATATTTTTCTGACACCGGCAAGACGATAAACTGCTCAGGAGCAAGCCATAACGGAAACTGACCACCACAGTGTTCAATCAATACCGCTACAAACCTTTCCATAGAACCAAACGGCGCACGGTGAATCATCACTGGGCGATGTTTTTGGTTATCGCTTCCTGTGTATTCCAATTCAAAACGCTCTGGCAAGTTATAGTCAACTTGTATCGTACCCAATTGCCATTTACGGCCCAATGCATCCTTAACCATGAAATCCAGTTTAGGACCATAAAACGCAGCTTCACCGTATTCCACGACAGTTGGGAGTCCTTTTTCCGCAGCAGCCTCAATGATAGCCGATTCAGCCAAAGCCCAGTTTTCGTCCGAACCGATATATTTGGTTTTATTTTCTGGATCACGTAAAGAAACCTGTGCTGTATATTCATTAAAGCCCAATGCTCCAAATACATAAAGAACCAAGTCGATAACCTTCTTAAATTCTTCCTTCACTTGATCAGGACGACAGAATAAATGGGCATCATCTTGCGTAAACCCACGAACACGAGTCAAACCGTGAAGCTCCCCTGATTGCTCATAGCGATATACTGTTCCGAACTCTGAAAAACGAACCGGCAATTCCTTATACGAACGAGGCTTAGTCTTATATATCTCACAGTGGTGAGGACAGTTCATTGGTTTTAACAAGAACTCTTCTCCCTCTACTGGCGTTTTTATCGGTTGGAAAGAGTCTGCTCCATATTTCTCGTAATGTCCTGAAGTGATATAGAGCTGTTTGTGTCCAATATGCGGGGTCATTACCGGCTCATAGCCCGAATTCAGCTGTGCTCTTTGCAGAAAGTCTGTCAGCTTCTGTCTTAACGCTGTTCCCTTTGGCAACCATAAAGGCAATCCCATACCCACTTTTTCAGAGAAAGCAAAAAGCTCCAACTCCTTACCTAGCTTACGGTGATCCCTCTTCTTGGCCTCTTCAATAAACTTGAGATAATCCGAAAGCTCCGATGCCTTAGGAAAAGTAACGCCGTAAATACGGGTCAACTGTTTTCTTGTTTCATCTCCACGCCAGTAGGCTCCGGCAACATTGGTCAACTTAATAGCTTTGATAAAACCAGTATTCGGGATATGTGGACCTCGACATAGATCGGTAAAGTTACCTTGCGAATAAAAGGTAATCGATCCATCCTCTAGATCTTTAATCAGGTCCAGCTTATACTCGTCTCCTTTATCTTCGAAGTAAGCCAATGCTTCGGCTTTAGAAACACTTCTTCTATCAAACACCTCTTTCTTCTTGGCCAATTCAAGCATTTTATCTTCAATCTGCTTAAAATCGTCAGAAGAAAATACCTGATCGCCAAAATCCACATCATAGTAAAAACCCGTCTCAATAGAAGGGCCAATACCAAACTTAATACCTGGATACAATTCTTCCAATGCTTCTGCCAACAAGTGCGCAGAAGAATGCCAAAAAGTAGACTTGCCCTTATCATCATTCCAAGTCAGCAACTTGACAGCGGCATCCGAATCGATCGCACGGGACGCGTCCCATACTTCGCCATTGACTTCTGCTGCTAATACATTACGTGCTAAACCTTCGGAGATAGATAGAGCCACCTGCATAGCGGTAGTTCCTTTTTCATACTGACGCACCGAACCGTCAGGGAGAGTAATGTTAATCATCTACAATTATGATTTTAAAATTTGTTAATGCTTTAGACACGCCAACATACAGTATGTACAATTACACTGTTCTACATGCAGCCCCATCTAGTTATTTAAAATGAAAGCCCAAACATAGACAAAATGCTTGGTATTAGCGAATCCCTGACATAAAAAAGCCCTAGACAAGCACTAATTTTACCTTTAAATGCTATTTAATAGCGCCACAAATGTACCTTTGTTCTTTCAACAACAGTAAATGAACATGATTCCAAAAGGCGCAACTCCTTCAAAACTGCACCCTCGCAACAAACACCGAAATGGCTATCAGATGGACAAACTGAGTAAAAGCAATCCAGCCCTTCTCGCTTTCGTCTTCACCAATGATTTTGGCACACAAAGTATTGACTTTGCCAACCCAAAAGCGGTATTCGAGCTTAACAAAGCCTTGCTCACCAGTGAGTATAAAATCAAGAACTGGCAAATTAGTCCCAACAGCCTTTGTCCGGGCATTCCAGGAAGAGCCGATTATATACACTATATAGCCGACCTGCTGGCCAAGGACAATAATGGTCAGATCCCAACTGGAGAAAAAGTCAAAGTACTTGACATAGGAACTGGATCAAGCTTGGTATACCCCATCATAGGGGCACAAGAATACCTATGGGATTTCACGGCTACCGAGATAGATCCAAAGTCTATTCAATATGCGGAAACAAACGTCACCAAAAACATCTGGCTTAAAAAGAAAATACAATTGAGATTCCAAGATGACAAAGAACATATCCTACAAGGTGTTGTATTTGAAAAAGACAGGTTCGATGCTGTGCTATGCAACCCTCCGTTCTTCAAATCGCGTGAGGACAACTGGAATGTAAGCTCCAAGAAATTCCAAAACCTACACAAGAACAAAGAGCAACCGACTGTTCAAAACTTCTCGGGTCACCCTAATGAACTGTGGTATCCTGGAGGCGAGAAAGCCTTTATCTCAAAATTAATATACGAGAGTATACAGTTTAAAGATCAACTCAACTGGGTAACAACCCTTGTTTCAAGCAAAGACCACATAAAACCATTAGTAGCCATACTCGAATACCACAAAGCTGCTGCTATAGAAATCATTCCGATGCAACAGGGTCAAAAAATTTCAAGAATTCTTGCCTGGAAATGGTAATACAAAAAAAAGCCATCAACTTATGTTGATGGCTTTACAAACATGGCTCCTGAAGCTGGGCTCGAACCAGCGACCCTCTGATTAACAGTCAGATGCTCTAACCAACTGAGCTATTCAGGAATCTTATGTTGTTTCCCTTTCGGTGATGCAATTATCGGAAGTTTAATTCGTCTTTGCAAATATTTTTAAGCACAAAACTGCAACTTCCTCAAATCCAATCAGATTTTTTATCACAAATAAATTCCTCTCAAGATAAGACTCGCAATAGTGAAATAAATTATCAATCCTGTCACGTCAACCAAAGTCGATACAAAAGGAGCCGATGAGCTCGCAGGATCAGCTCCTAGCCGCCTAAGAATAAAAGGCAACATCGATCCTGTCAGCGACCCCCACATAACCACACCAACCAAAGAAAGACTCACGACTAGTCCAATCAATATCCAATATTCACCATAGGCATCCAAAAATGCCTCAAATCCGGCCACACGCACAAACCCCAATATACCCAAAATTACCCCTAGCAACAGGCCGGAAATTATCTCACGCTTCATCACGCGCCACCAATCCGCCAACGTCACTTCTCCCATCGCCATAGCCTGGATAATTAAGGTCGAAGCCTGTGAGCCAGAATTACCACCACTAGACATAATCAACGGCATTAGCACCATTAAAAAAACAGCCTTCTCCAACTGCCCCTCAAACTGCTCAATAACGGTAGCCGTCAACAATTGCCCCAAAAACAGCACCACTAGCCATCCTCCACGTTTCTTGACCAAGTGCATAATGGACACGTCCAAATACGGTTCATCCAACGCCTCTGTACCACCAATACGCTGCATATCCTCCGTGTACTCCTCGTTAGCCACCCAAAGTATGTCATCAATTGTCACAATCCCCAACATGATACCCTGCTCATCCACTACAGGCAGAGCGACCCTATTATTCATACGGAAGACCGTAACAGCATCCTCTTGCGGATCATTCGCATTAAGAGAAATCAAACGATTATCGATCAACTCCCCAACTCGGGTTTCCGGATCTGCCAATAGAATATCTTTAATCCGAATATCATCAATCAGCTTCCCTTCAGAATCGATTACGTACAATACATCAATAGTCTCCGATGCACTCCCATACCGACGGATATGGTCTAAGATACGCGTAATACTCCAATGCGCTTTCACCGTAATATAATCGGGCGTCATCAGTCGCCCCACACTATCTTCAGGGTAGCCCAACAGCGAGAGTGCTTCCTTTCGCTCCTCCGGAGAAAGCATGATGATAAGACGTTTTACGACATCTCCCTTCAGCTCACCAAAAAAAGAAGTACGGTCATCCGGAGGCATCTCGTTGATGATCTCTCGAACCTTACTTGCAGATAGTTTTTTGAAGATACGCTCTTGCGTCGGAAAGTCTAAAATACGGAATACGTTGACAGCTCGTTTTAGATTTAAGGTTTCCAAAAAAAGTGCACCGTGCTCGGGAAGTTCGTCGATCAATTCCTCGACGTCAGAAATATTAAGTTCATTCAGAAAATCCTCCAGCGCTACCAGATTACCTTCCTCAATTAGCTGTTCTACATGCACGACCTGCATTTCCAATTCTTCCATATTGCCTCCGATATTTATCCTACATGTTTTACTTCTTTTGAAAGAGTATGTTAATTAGTGTGCACCTATCAAACACCAAACAGTGGTTTTAAGTACGTCTGCAAAAGTCGCCTTTTTATACCAAAAAATATAATCTTTTTTTTTGCTCGATTTACCTCCAATTTGAAAACAGGCACTCAGTAAAAAAAAGACATTATGTCACTTATGGTTAAAACAAAAAAGATGCCTCATCTCCTTAAAAAAACAAATAACGACTGTCAGAACTGATGGCACAAAGCATAAAACCCAGTAACACTAAAAACAAGACTTTCCCAACAACAGAAGTTACCCTTAAAAAGGGAAACACATTCTTCATCTTCGGAAACGAACCTCCTTTACAGCCTAAAGCTCCACCAACATTGACTCCCTCATAAAACAATAAACCTAATACTGAGTTAATAAAAAAACACTACTTTAGTAGCACGATGCACAAAGACATTTTATTTTACTTCAAAAATCAAAAAAGCCATTTTTTGGAGACAAAAAAACAATCAAAAAAAATAAATAAAAAAACATTTAATCAATAATAATCAATTTATTACAGACACATAACTAAACAAACACACAATATAAAAACAAACTGAATTACTATTATTTTTAGCAACAAAGAAATTCAACCCCTTAATCAATTGCTACTAAATGAAAATCAAATCATTACTAACATTTATATTAACTATAAATTTCTATATAATCTATAGTCAGGTTTTTGATTACAGTCAAGCGCATTACAGCGTAAAATGGAAGCAAATCACAACCGATCAGTTCCGTCTTATTTTCCCTAGCGAGTTTAGTTCCAGCGCACCGAAGCTAGCCGACAACATCACCCAATTCATACAAAACACCTCCTCGGATTTAGAAAGAAAATCACGTTTCATCAATATAATAGTCCAACAAAATCATATACAACAGAACGGATTTGTACAGTTAGCCCCACGTAAATCAGAGCTCTACTCCACTCCTTCTGCTATTGCTGACAATCAGGAATGGTTACCTAATTTAGCCCTTCACGAGTCTAGGCACATCGCCCAATTTGACAATTTGACAGGCAAAATAAGAGCTCCTTTTGGTGAACAGTTAGCCCTCGCATTGTTCGGCTTGAACCTCCCAGGTTGGTACTTTGAGGGAGATGCCGTTCTTCAGGAAACCTTGTTTTCTAAAGGCGGAAGAGGCCGGCTTACCTCTTGGCAGATGCCTATCCGAACAGATATCTTAACCGGACGAAATTATGATTTCAATAAATATGTTCATGGATCTTTTAAAGACATCGTTCCTAGTTTCTACACAATCGGTTACTTTATGAATAGCGAACTTCATCAAAAAGACCCATTGATTCATGGCAAAATATTAGCTGAAATGAACGGAAAATTACTCCGTCCTTTTAATTTCCAACGCAGCTTAAAGAAGAATTATGGACTAAAATCCAACGCCATTTTCAAGTTAACAATGGCAAACTTAGCAGAAAAATGGGCTACCGATTCAGCACTCTTTGACACTAATATCTCAAAACAAACAGACCGATACCCGACCAATTACCTCCTCCCACAAGCGAACGAAGACGCTACGTTTGCACTGCAAGAGGGACCGCAAAGAACAGCAAGAATTGTCCAAACGAATCAAAAGGCACCTTACAATAGCAAGACCGTTTTAACTTTAGGCATACAGCTTATGCCTTATTTTCACTTACGTGAACAGCTCATCACTTGGGATGAATACCGCAAAGATGCGAGGTTCGAAAAACAAACATACAACGTAATCATGGTCTATGATATGGCCAGAAAAAAGAAAAAAACACTCAGCAAAAACAGTCGATATTACAGTCCTATAGTCGCTCCCAATAAAAAAGAAATCATCTGCATTGAGGTAGATCTTACCAATAGAACCTCTCTAGTATGGCTAGATATTGCTACTTCCAAAAAGATTGACTCCCTCATTTTACCTGTGGGGTTACACCTCCAACAACCTCAGTTCAATACGAAAGGAACCCATCTAATAGCTATAGCAGTTAACGAAAAAGGAACTAATCTGATGCAGATAGACCTGCAGAAAAAAAGCCTAACACCACTACTTGACTGGTCAAATGCACAGATTGAAAGGCCCATTTTCGACCAAGACGATGTTATATTCAAAGCAAATTACGGCAATAAAGATGACCTATTCCGATGGAAAAAAGGAGAAATAACTAAGCTAACGGACAGTCGTTTTGGTATATTCAATCCCTCCTTGCATGCAGACACTCTATGGTACAATGATTACACTCCAATAGGCTATCAGATAAACAGCATCCCCTTATCCCAGCTTAAAGAGCAGCCTATAGAACCCCATATGATAGAAGCCATCTATAGCAGTCAAAGCCTAAATAACGCAAACGAAACCCCAATAGATACTTCCATCACAACGGAATACACAATCAAAGACTACAAAACATTCAAAAACAGTTTTAATTTTCACAGCCTGACACTTAGCGGAAATGACTTCGAGAATTTTGACAACCTAAAACCAGGGATCTTCTGGATTTCCAATGACCTTCTCAACACTACAGACCTAAGAATAGGCTATGAATATGACAATGACCTCCAAAAAAGTATCTATTCCGCATCATTGTCATACCAAAAATACTTCCCCAAGATCACCTTATCCTACACTGACAAAGGACAGATTGGGGCCGCACAGACTAACAATTCAACAAGCATCCCCTTTGACTGGAGAGAACGCATCACCTCACTTGACATTAGTTTACCCTTCAGTAAATATCGAGGCAACACAATATATTCTTATAGGGTCAATTTTGGCACATCCTATCTCAAAAGATACAACATAAGCTTAAGCAACCTAACTAACTTCAATGATGAAATCGCCTTTCCACTCAATTATCAAGCCTACTTCAACCGCAACTCGCGTAGAGCAACAATGGATATCACTCCAAGATGGGGACAGAACTTCAGTTTCACTTTTCGCCACTTGCCCTTTGATGATCAATTAACGGGACAAGCCTGGGCTTTACGCACTAACTTCTACTTCCCAGGCTTTGCGCTGAATCATAGCCTACAAGTAAGATATGGCATGCAGTCTACAACGGGTAGATACATCTATACTCAGGATATACCGACTATAGAGGGTTTTTCTTATATCCCTTATGAAAAGGTAAAAAACACCCTGCTATTTGACTACAGGCTACCTATCAGCTATCCCGACCTTTCTATAGGTCAATTTGCCTACATAAAACGCGTACGGGCACGCCTTTCTGCCAACTATCAAAACATCCATCAAGCCAGCTTCATGCCCAAATCAAACAGTCTAGGTATTGACGTCGACTTTCATCTCTTTAAATACAACCTACCACTATTTACAGCATCGATCAAGGGAACCTATATAAATGACAGCAAAGCCAGCAAAACACTGTTCCCCACATTCGGTTTCAACTACAGTTACTAAGATTTAAAAAAATAGAAAACAAACAGCAAATCAAATTGTTACCTAATCACGCACACAAACTACGAACACACTTATGGCACTTATCCCAAAGGAGACGGAGTTGCAAGAAGGGCTAACAATAATCTTCGATGATCTTCTTCTAAAAAAAGAACAGGTAAGGAAAGAGCTGCTCCGTACGAGAAAAGACTTCAATTCTGCTTGTGACACCCATATCAAAAGCGGATTTAAATCCGAGCAAGATTGGATAGACGCAAACCTTTGCCACCAGCTCAAATTTATAGAGTATGAAATGTACTGCCACATCACAGAAGTACTCAGCGATTTTAAAGACATATACGGGCAGTTTCCAGAGTACCTAGAAATGTATCAAACACTAAGCCACATCATGATACAGCTTGCTAACGAAGAAAAATATGAATTAGCAGCTATTACAAAGTTCTGGGTAGACAAAATCGACTCTACGATCCAGGAATACAGCTATTGCTGATTTACTATACATCAGCCACCTGCTGTCTAAAATGAAGTACAGAGAACAATATGTACAACACAAAAACGATAGGCACAGCAGTAACCTTGAAAGCTAGGACAAGAGCTAAAGATACGAGTAGAAATATATATTTGAATTTATTTTCCCTCCAGCCAACAGAACTTAACTTCATCGAGAAAAGACGGAGCTCGGAAACAAGCAACAAGCTGCATCCTAATGTCAATGCCAATAAGAAGTAAACATTTCCCAATACTAAAGGGAAGGATGAAACCATAAAAGGTAACGAAACAATCAAGAAGGTATTCATCGGCGTATTGACACCTATAAAGTCAGATGTTTGACGTTCGTCCAGATTAAACTTAGCCAGTCGCAAGGCAGAAAACACCGTAATGATAAAACCAAGATAGGGAATATAAACATGGTCCGTTGCCTGCAGCAACAAGGTGTACATCACTGCACCGGGCAAAAAGCCGAAACTGACCATATCCGCCAAAGAATCCAGTTCTTTGCCGATCAACGATTTTACATGCAGCAACCGCGCTACCATACCGTCAAAGAAATCAAAAATACCAGAAGCAAGCACACAATACAGCGCCAGCGTATACTCACCCTTCAGAACCCATAAAACACCAATGCAGCCGCTAAAAAGATTCAGACATGTTATTGTATTTGGTATATATTTTTTCATTGATGTATTTAAAATAAGTCACAAAAAAAGCCATCTAATATTAGATGGCTTAAAAGTATCAATTTAATATGGAATACCCATAAAAGAGCTTATTATTTACATATGGATTACCCATTCATACTAATCAAGAACTCCTCATTCGAGCGCGTTCCTCTTAGCTGTTGCAACAAGAACTCCATAGCTTCCGTAGAATTCATATCAGAAAGGTGATTTCTCAACACCCATAGACGTTGTAACGAATCCTTGTCCATTAACAAGTCATCGCGACGCGTACTCGAAGCCGTAAGATCAATAGCTGGGAACAGACGCTTGTTAGCAAGTTTACGATCCAATTGTAGCTCCATATTACCCGTACCTTTAAATTCTTCAAAGATGACATCATCCATCTTAGAACCAGTATCGGTCAATGCAGTTGCTAAAATAGTCAATGATCCACCATTTTCAATATTACGCGCTGCTCCGAAGAAACGCTTCGGCTTATGTAATGCATTTGCATCCACACCTCCTGATAAAATCTTACCGGATGCAGGAGCTACCGTATTGTATGCACGCGCAAGACGTGTAATAGAATCTAACAAAATAACCACATCATGGCCACATTCTACCATACGCTTGGCTTTCTCTAATACAATATTAGCAATCTTCACATGTCTATCAGCAGGCTCATCAAATGTAGACGAAACCACTTCGGCACGTACAGATCTAGCCATATCAGTTACCTCCTCAGGACGCTCATCAATCAATAGAATGATAAGGTACACTTCAGGGTGATTTTTCGCAATAGCATTAGCGACCTCTTTCAACAAATTGGTTTTACCCGTCTTAGGTTGCGCCACAATCAATCCACGCTGCCCCTTACCAATAGGAGTAAACAAATCCATGATACGAGTCGAGTAATTATTCGTCCCTAGATCCAGATTTAATTTTTCATCAGGAAACAAAGGCGTTAAGAAATCAAAAGGAACACGATCTCTGATTTCTGCCGGATTTTGTCCATTAATAGATTCAATCCTAACTAAAGGAAAATACTTCTCTCCCTCTTTAGGAGGACGAATACACCCTCTAACATTATCTCCAGTTTTAAGACCAAATAATTTAATCTGGGACTGTGACACATAAATATCATCGGGAGAAGTTAGATAATTATAATCCGAAGAACGCAAGAAACCATAGCCATCTGGCATAATCTCCAACACCCCTTCATTCACAATTACATTATCAAAATCTGTATTGGCAGAAGACGAACTTTCGGCTTTTTTGCTTTCAACAGGAGCTTCCTGTTCTGGTGCAGCAGCAACAGGTTCTTTAACAACAGAATCTGAATTGAATAAATTTGGCGCAGATTGATCACTTGGTTTATCTCTACGCACAACCGGAGAAGCCTCCGTTTTTACTGTTCTGGTACGACGGCGAGGCTTTTCATCTTCTTCCGCTTCTGAACTTGCCGCAGACACTTCTGCCGTTGGTTGCTGAGCGATTTCAGCAATCCTATCAATTAATTCTTGTTTACGAAGTTTTTCAACCTCTACAATGCCTAACACCTTCGCTATCTCGCGTAATTCTGACACGAGTTTTGAATTCAATTCGTTAATATTCATTAATGCTGAATTATGATTGTATTTTTTGGATTTTTAATATTTGAAATTTAACCTTATGACTTAAAAAAGCTCCCCTATTTAAGTTAATATAATTAAAACGGAAAAAATGTCACTTTCTTATTCTGAGTCAGGATAAACTTGAGAATGCACAAAGAAAACCATAAGATTTGATATTTCAAAGAAAAAATAAAAAATCTATTCGAATACAAGTACTTATTGTCCATATAGATATCATTCCCAATGGAACATATTTATTTTTTTCGTATGTTTAACTCCTGTAAGTACACTTAAACCAAAAACTTCCACTATTAAGACAAACTAACACATACACGAAATATCCATATAGCACAGACCGCATGGGGATGAATGACCACGGAGTAGCGTGCCCTGAAAAAAGGTCTAGTTATAAGTTGGGTATTGCAAGTTGCAACTAAAAACAAAATTTTAACATATATGAATAATAATAAAGAAACAAATTATTCCGCCCTTTACACCTTGATTGTGGTGTTTTTCTTTTGGGGCTTTATCGCTGCAGGAAACAGTATCTTCATACCTTTCTGTAAAAACTATTTCCACTTGGATCAGTTTCAGTCACAATTGATCGATTTTGCTTTTTATAGCGCATATTATGTGGGTGCATTGCTCTTATTTATCTTTGGCACCTTGTCAGGAAGAGATATAGTGGGAAAATGGGGCTACAAAAAAAGTATTGTTTATGGATTACTCTTTTCAGCATTAGGTGCTGCTGCGATGATAGTAGCAGTCGAAGTGAACCTATATTTTGGGATGCTGATTGGTCTATTTATTGTAGCACTCGGCTTTTCCCTACAACAAACAGCAGCCAATCCCTTTGCTGTATTATTGGGAGATCCAAAAACAGGAGCCTCTAGAGTCAACTTAGGAGGCGCTGTCAATTCCTTCGGAACCACCATCGGCCCATTAGTTATCGGTTACGCACTCTTTGGTACATTTGAAACGGTCTCAGATACCGAAATATCAAACCTACCTTTAAACAAAGTCATATACCTTTATATAGGAGTAGGCTTATTATTTATTCTAGCAGCAGCTCTATTTCATTTTTCAAAGAAAGTACCAGCTGGCATCAACAATGAACCGATGGAATCGGCCAATAAAGCGAAGAATACCCTAATCACCATGACTGTGCTTTTAGCCTGTATGTTTATCCCTGTCTTCTTAAGCTACAAGAGCGATATAGCCTTGCAGATTGTAGGCCTACAGGAACAGATCAAATCAACTTCCGATAGCGGGTTAATCCAACAATTAAAAGATCAAGTCAGAGAAATAGGCCACCCTTTAGAGCTAAAACGGATGGCACTGCTATTCGGTGCTTTTATAGTCGTTGTAGCCTCGTTACTGTTCTCTTACAACCGAGCGACCAAAACTGCAGAAGGCTGGGGAGCGATGAAATATCCTCAACTCGTATTGGGAATGCTGGCTCTTTTCATCTATGTAGGCGTAGAAGTTGCTATTGGCAGTAATTTGGGAGAACTACTCACATTAGAGGAGTTTGGCAGCCTACAATCTTCAGAAATAACACCCTACATATCCATGTATTGGGGCGGTATGATGATTGGTCGTTGGGCAGGAGCTGTTGCTGCATTTAACTTCGCCAAAGCTACAAAACAAATTCTTGTCGCTACGATTCCATTTGTCGCATTTGGAATTATCTTAGCCGTAAACTCCATTGCCGGCTTTGATATGTCTCACTTATTTTTCTTCGCCATCTGTATCGCAGTCCAAGTTATCGCGTTCTTTATCAGTAAAGAAAAACCGGTACGCACATTAGTCATTTTTGGAACTTTAGGCGTACTATCTATGTTGATTGGACTGATATCCTCAGGTACGATAGCGATCTATGCCTTCCTGACAGGCGGTTTAGCATGTTCTATTATGTGGGGATCAATTTTCTCCCTATCCATTGTCGGCATAGGCAAATACACCGAGCAAGGTTCCGCATTCTTGGTCATGATGATCCTTGGAGGCGGTATTATCCCTCCTATACAGGGCAAACTGGCAGATATCATTGGCATACACAATTCCTATATTATCCCATTGCTCGGATTCATGTATATCATTATTTTTGCAATCCTTGCCAAACGATTCCTCAAGAAACAAAATATAGACATTGACCAAGTTGACGGTTCAACGAGTCATTAGACAAAAACTAATTGTACTTTTTACACTAAGTTTTAAATAAAAAAAACGCCCTTAAACTAAAAACAAGGGCGTTTTTTCGGCTTTTAAGCATTTATTCTCAAAATATTACAATAGTTTATCATGGATATTTGTTAATAAAAATGTATCTTCGAGGTGCATATAAACATTTGAATTACTGGACTAAAACAAACTAGAATGATCATTATTGCAGATGGAGGTTCAACCAAAACCAATTGGTGCCTATTAGATGATAATCAAAAAAAAATCTATTTCAATACAGAGGGCTATAACCCCTATTTCGTAGGAAGTGACTACATTGTAAACTCACTAAAAAAGGGATTGCCCCAAGACCTTCCTTTAGATAAGATAACAGAAGTTAATTACTACGGCGCAGGTGTACATAACGAAGAAAAAGCTAAGATTGTCGAAGAGGCTTTCCGCGTATTATTTCCAAATGCAAAAATTGAAATCGGGCATGACCTACTTGCTGCCGCAAGAGCCCTATTAGGTAAAGAATCTGGTTTTGCAGCTATATTGGGCACTGGAACCAACAGCTGTATCTACGATGGCAACGAAATTACCCACAACATTAACTCTGCTGCATATATTCTAGGAGACGAGGGATCGGGATCATACATCGGCAAAAAACTATTGACAGACTTTGTCCGTGGCCTGATGCCAGAAGATGTCTCCAAAGTCTTCTTTGAAACCTATAAATTAACTCCTGACGAAATCATGGACAGTGTCTACACAAAACCATTAGCAAATCGTTTTTGTGCTAGTTTCAGCAAATTCGTCTATGACAACAATGTCAATATAGAATATACACGCCAAATAGTTGACGACTCCTTTGAAGCATTTTTCGCAAACTTGGTGAGCAAATATCCAGACTATCAAAACTATACGTTCAACTGTATCGGTTCCGTGGGTTATAATTTCAGAAATGTATTGGAAGAGAAAGCCTTGCAATACGGAATGAAAATAGGTAAGATCCTACGTTCCCCTATTGACGACTTAGTAAAATTTCATATTGACAGATCACTAGGTAACTAGACAGAATCTATTCTATAAAATAAAAGAGGATCACACAGATGATCCTCTTTTATTTTATAGCGCAACTGTATCTCCTATAGCGGGCAAGTGCAAAGTTAAGCCTTCTTCAGAGAAAACCTGTCTAGCCTCATCCTTATCAATAGAAATTGGCGGAAACGTATCATAATGAATACCTATGATCTGCTTGCAGTTGATCAATTTCGAAGCTTTGACCGCATCGTACATATCCATGGTATAATGTCCGCCTATAGGTAAAAATGCCCAATCCAACTGCAGATCTTCCAAGAGTTTCATTTCTAGGGTAAGCGCTGTATCCCCTGCAAAATAAATTTTCTTATCGCCCACAAAGAAGACAAATCCACAAGGCACACCACCATACTGCCCGTCCGGTCTCGAATTCGTATGTAGTGCATATACCATTTTCACTTTTCCAAAAGGAAGATTTAAAGTCCCTCCAAAATTAAATTCCAGCACCTTTTCCTCCGGAACACCTTGTTCTCTTACCCATGCCGCCGTTTCCACAATGGCAGCCACTGTTGCTCCGCTGTTTTTCTGAATTTCAGCCATATCCGCAATGTGATCAAGATGTCCGTGACTAAGAAAAATGTACGAAGGTCTCAATGATTGCATATCCACATCTTTCGCCAAAGGGTTGAAAGAAATAAAAGGATCCAAAAGCACCCTTGTACCATTAAAATCAAACTCCACACAGGACTGCCCTAAAAAACGAGCACTTATTGTATTACTGTTCATACTGAAAAAACCGATTATTATTTATTAAAAAGGTTACCTAAACCGCCCAATCCACCAAACATATCCTGTGTTGCTGCCTGCATCTCGGTCTGACTGACATTCTCTGCCTGAGCCAAAGCTTTATTAAGAGCGACCAACAAAAGATCTTCAATCTGCTCTTTGTCCCCTTCTTCAAAGAGTTGATCACTGATAACAATCTCCTTTATCTCTTTATTGGCCGTTGCGACAACACGGACCTTTCCTCCTTCAGCCTCTGCCGATACCGAAATATTATCCAACCTGGACTTAATCTCCTGCGCCTTTTGTTGCGCTTGGAACAACTTATCAAACATAGTATTTTGTTTATTTTATATACCTAGTAATTCTGTATAAACACCAGTACTCCACAGAAACAGTACTTACGCATTTCTACGACCAAAATACGAAATCAAGATTGCAGCTCAAAATAACGAACAGAATTAGGTTTATATCTTCACCCTTCTTAAATTTGTACCATGACAAAATACAAGGAGATAATAGCTACGTTAAGACGACAAGACGATGCATTGGCAGAATATTGGGAGGAAGAAATCGACACCATTATCCATAAACTAAAGTTTCTGACAGCAGATGCCATTCCCTCCGTCTGTATCGTAGATCAAAACAATGATTTCCAAAGCAGCTATTCACCCATACTTCAGGAAAAAGTAAAAGTAGCCGGAGGCAATTTAACCAACAGTTTACAAGACGACATCGCTATCTTCATTATACTCCAACGAGATGAAAGCCTGTATGGAACGATGCCAGATTTTCTCAACCGACATGCTGGCAGCAAAGCGATAACAAACAACCATGTATATATTGTCCAAACAGCCCAATTCGACGAAAACGAAAACACTTACCTACAAGATGTAGAGATATTAGCAGAAATCATCCAGCCCAAATACTTTATTTTTGGCCGGAATGGTTCCGATTGGATCAAGTTTGATCTCAATTAGTACACCTTGAGCTATAATAAAGAAGGCATCTCGAAAAAGATGCCTTCTTTATTATGCTACATTTTAATTAGAAAACTTTTTCCTCAATAGAATATAAAACTTATCCACAGTCTGAGGTTTTTCTGACCAGCCATTTTTCAAGGCATAATTCGACTGCAAAAAAGCATCTGCTTCGGCAAAATCATTTAATCGGTTCAACAATTCCAAAGCTTCACTGTAAGCCAGACTGTAACCATTGAACAAATCTTTTATGAACAACAATTTATCATTTAGACTCACTGCAGATTTCAAATCCACCACACGCTCCTGTCCATTTGACGTTTGGAACTGTTGGGTCATATTTACACCAGCTTGCCGTTGTTGCTGAATTAATTCATTGATAGTCATTGGTCGTGAAGTATGTTCTTCTTGCTTTATGGTCTCTACTTTAACCTCTACCTGCTCAACAACCAATACTTTTTCCTCCTCGATTACTTCGCGTACTACAGTTTCCTCCTTCTGCGGCAATGGCGCCTCTTCTTGCAGGTATTCGTTTTTAGGCGCAATTACCATCTCTTCTTCCGAAATAACCGAGGTAAAACTTAAATTATCTCTTTCTTCAGAAGAAGATTTTTCCGATACGATGACTTTTTCAGGCACTTCTCTCTGTACAGCAGGCTGCACCTCTTGATCCTCTGGGGACACAAGTGGCGGCAATGTTTCATATACAATCTCTTGCTCATATTCAATGTCCGCAAAATACCCAAGTGCTTTAATATGATTTGACAAATAATCGATATCTCCCTCTAATAGAGTAAGCTCGACAGCATCGAAATATTCATTAGACTTTAGTGATTCATATTTGGAATTAATATCAGAAAGAAGGTTATCTATCTTCGCAAGCAATTGATCTTTTGACTTAGCCATAAATATCGTTTTTTTTTAAATGACACTAGGTTCTTACCTTGTATATACATCAAAAATAAGATATAATTTCGATATTCGTGCTGTTGTAAGTACGGATTTGTAATATATTAACAGTTCCAGACGCACGTTTTTATAAAAAGTTATTATGTTATTTTCCGAACAGTATTTCAATAGAAGAGATAGGCAGACAGGCAGTATCGAAGTCATTTGTGGATCGATGTTTTCCGGCAAGACCGAAGAACTGATACGAAGAATGAGACGGGCACAATTTGCAAAACTCCCAGTCGAAATATTCAAACCCTCTATAGATATACGATACGCAGAAAAAGAAGTGGTATCACACGACAGCAACAGTATACCGTCCACTCCAGTCAATCATTCTTCAGCTATACTACTATTGGGCAGTGATATCAAAGTGGTAGGAATTGACGAAGCTCAGTTTTTTGACGACGAACTTCCAAATGTATGTACAAAATTAGCAAATCGCGGGGTTCGAGTAATCGCAGCCGGGCTAGATATGGATTTTCAAGGCAAGCCCTTCGGTCCAATCCCTGCTCTTCTAGCCATAGCCGAGCATATCACAAAAGTACATGCCGTATGTGTCCGATGCGGAGCACCAGCCACTTATTCCCACCGAATCACTGCAGATGAGAACGTTCTATTATTAGGCGAAAAAGAAAGCTATGAACCACTGTGTCGATATTGCTATAGCGATATCCAAGATATTTAACACAAACTTAATTTTAAGTAACCCTAAATACACAAGTAGCACCGTACATTTGTAGTGTACTTCATAAAGATGAGTTTCATCAAAATTTAGGTTAAAAATTGGTTAGTTAAAAACACTCTTGCCCATCAAGAGTGTTTTTTTTATAACTGTCCTGTCAATACCATATCCATAGGATTGACCTGTGACCGATACCTATGGATCAGCTTTCCATTTTCATCAATAAGAAACTTTTCAAAGTTCCATTTGATAGCTCCTGTAAAATCAGGATTAGGCTGTTCTATCAAAAATTTAAATAACGGATGGATATTATCTCCTTTTACGTCCACCTTTTCTGCCATAAGAAAACTCACGCCGTAGTTTTCCTGACAAAACTCTTTTATATCCGTATTAGCTCCTGGCTCTTGATTACCAAAATTATTCGCAGGAAAACCAATGATAGCCAAATTATCACCATACAATTTATGAAGCTCCTGCAAATCTTTATATTGTTTTGTAAAACCACATTTAGAAGCAGTATTCACAATCAGAATTTTTTTACCTTTAAACTCTGATAATTCCACTTTCTTTCCATCGATAGAAGTAAAAGAAAAATCATAAATGGTCTGTGATGGTACAATCATATGAAGTACCATAATCAATGCAACTGTAAACATAACTAACTTTTTTTTATAATCTAAAAACCAACACTACTCGCTTCTCGCTGTATAATAAAATGAAATATCTGTTCTATTGGCGAACGCAATATCTTTCCAACTTCTACCCCATGTAGATTACATACGGCCTGGAGATGCATATCAAATACATAAGCAATACTACCAACGAAATTACATTTGTACTCCCAAAAACTGGGATAGGTCATGATATTCGTACGTACAAACTCATCAAAACCATCTGTCAATAGTTTATCCACATAAGGGTGAGCTCTATTTTCTGACATAAACGGCATAAAGGAAGCAAGATAAGAGTTCGGTCTGTCCCGCTGATATACATTTTTGATGACAATATCTTTCGTGACATGATATTTTTCCTCAAAAAGTCTAGACAAATCACGCGGCATAGACCCATACAAAAAACTTGTTATCAAAACCTTACCAAACCAAGCACCAGACCCTTCGTCACCTAGCACGTAACCATTTCCATGATGACTAGTCAACAGATTTTCTCCATCATAATAACTGATATCAGATCCCGTTCCCAATGTCGCCACAAGTCCCCTTGTCAAGCCACAAGTAGCAAAAGCTGCCCCTAATAAATCCGATTCGACGGACACGAATGCTTTTGGAAATAATACCGTTAAAGCATTCGAGACAATCTCTCTTCGGTCCGGCGTGATACACCCTGCCCCAAAAAAGTAAACCTCTTTTATTTCATCAATATAAGGGATAATCTCAGGTACATCCTTCAATACCTTTTCAATTTCCTTCTCATTGACAAAAAAAGGATTTAATCCTTTTGTCTTAAAGAACAAAGGAGCACTATCAGGTACATTTAACATCCAATCTGAACTGGAAGAGCCACTATCAGCAACTAAAATCATTCTTTAACACTTTAACAAACAACAATATTTATCTAAGTCAAACTTAGATAAAATGCTTTGCATTCACCAATACCTAAATGAAAAAATCCCCTGCTTTCGTAAGTTTTTATATATCAGATATAATTTTGAACTCCATATCATTACCCCTACCTTTGAATCAGGCAATAAAACAAGCCCACCATACAACAGAACAACTTATTTTACCATATGACCCCCTCTATTCACTTTACACTTTCCTTCAGCGAACCACAGGCACATTATGTAGAAGTACAGATGCATATTAAATCATTTGCTTCCTTAGACTATTTAGATTTGAAAATGCCCGTATGGGCGCCTGGTTCTTATCTGATTCGCGAATACCCGAAGAATGTAGAGCGTTTTTCTGCTTCATCAACGGACGGCAAAGAACTGAAAGCATATAAAACAAGTAAAAATACCTGGAGAGTAGAACATAAAAAAAGCGACATTATCATTACATATGCAGTTTACGCATTCGAAAATTCCGTCCGCACCAGTCATATCGATTATTCACATGCATTTCTTAGTCCTGTAGGAGTTTTCATGTATGTTCATGACCATCTACATCTCCCCTGTCTGGTAACTGTAAATCTCCCTTCTCATTGGAGTAAGATATCAACAGGATTGGAACCTGAAGATAACTTGAACAGTTACAGTGCAGCTAATTTCGACATTCTCTACGACAGTCCCCTAGAAATAGGCAACCAAGACAGTTGGACCTTCGAAGTAGAAGGCGTACCACACGAGTTTGCAATGGTTGGATTCGCAGATTACGACCGTGAACAACTCACTGCAGACGTTACAAAAATAGTAGCGGAAGAAAACCGAATTTGGGGATCCAACCCCAACCAGCACTACACCTTCGTCACGCACAATTATCAGAGTGCACATGGAGGATTAGAACACCTCAATTCGACCATACTCGCCGCATCAAGATATACCTATAGCCAGCCCAGCACCTACAAAGGATACCTGAGCCTGGTTGCACATGAATATTTCCACCTTTGGAATGTAAAACGCCTACGTCCCAAAGCCTTGGGTCCTTTTGACTACGAGCAGGAAAATTACACGACCGGTTTGTGGATCATGGAAGGTTTCACCTCTTATTACGACAACCTCATTATCCGTAGATGCGGTTTTTACAACGAACGCGAGTATCTACAACAGCTAGCAATAGACTTCAACACGGTCTACAATAGACCCGGATACGAGCTGCAGAGTGCAGCGATGTCCAGTTTTGACACTTGGATCAAACAATACAGACCTGACGAAAACTCACACAATACCAGCATTTCCTATTATAATAAAGGAGCAATGCTTGCCGTCGCCATGGATATCAAAATCATTGCAGACACACAGGGTCAATATCGCTTGGACGATGTACTTAAAGCTGCCTATAAACAGTTTTACCTGATTGAAAACAGAGGATTCGAAGAAGAAGAACTCCTACAATTAGCAGAAAAAGTAACGGGTGTCAGCCTTCGAGAAATATTTCAGGCCGCACATCGGTTGGAAGAGCTGGATTACAACACCTATTTTAATCGTGTCGGCTACCAGCTAATCGACCAGAATGCCAATCAGAATCACACGACATTAGGTGTAAAAGTCGTCTTTAGCGATGGAAAAAGTATTATTAAACAGGTAGACCGTAACTCTGGAGCTTGGGTAGGGGGCCTAAACGTTGAAGATGAGTTAATCGCTATAAACGGGCACCGCATAGACCCACTAGGAAAAGCTCTTGATTACATCCTAACGCGAGCAAAAGACGGCGACATCCTACATGTACTCATAGCTCGAGACGGCATAATAAACAGTCTGGACATCACTGCACGCTTGTCCGATAAAAAAGCATTTAGTATTGAAGCTATTTCAAATGAAGACCCCAAAGTAAGTGCCTTGGGTGATATATGGCTATCTAAAAATTAAACTGTTACCGTCATCTCGATCGACGAGGAGCCCCCCATAGGGTCGAGATGACGGTGTAAAATCTTTCTGCCTTTCAATATCAATCTCTAAAATTTGTAACGGATAGAAAAGCCAAACGGATCGATCAAACGAATACTGGATTCCTGGAGAAAATCAAAGTACGGCTTCAGATCCAGAGATAGGGACAGTGGCGTTGTAGGAATACGGTATTCCGCTCCAATAACACCGTCGATACTTAGAGACACCTCAGAATCTGCCGGTACTCTTTCCCCTTCTGCAGTAGTAAAAGCCTTATATTTATAACTACCCACACTTCCTCCAAAACCATAGTACCACGAAAAATCGTCATTGATCGGTTTATGATACTGATACAAACCAACCAATCTAAAGCGATTGGATCTCGAATTGCTCTGTATACTCATAATGGCCTCTACAGCACGATCCGGAGATAGTGTATACCGATAATTTATACCCGTTGCTGAGCCAAACCTTGCTCCGACCGCGTGTTGACTGTCTAATTGAGCGAAACCATCCTTACCCACAAAAAGCAAAATTGCTACAAATAAAAAACTACGTAAAATGTGATTCATACTTAATATTATATCCCAATAAATTCCAAAATTA
Organism: Sphingobacterium paucimobilis HER1398; assembly: GCF_000416985.1. Lineage (GTDB taxonomy): Bacteria > Bacteroidota > Bacteroidia > Sphingobacteriales > Sphingobacteriaceae > Sphingobacterium > Sphingobacterium paucimobilis. The sequence goes on along the minus strand of NZ_ATDL01000014.1, from coordinate 43,741 downwards.
AAATATTTCCATTGTAAAAAAAATCCTGAACAGCAAAGTGGGGTTCACTCTTCAGCCCATCGGCTACCGATACAGTGTCGTCTAAGTTTTATATCTTATAACGCTAAAAAAACAGAATAGGTATATCCCTCTTATGTTTTTACCAAATTTTGATTTCAATTGTTCGGGACGATTCACTATATTTATAGAAGCCTCATTTTTAGGACGCATATCCATTTGTAAACATCAAAAATGACAAGACATGAGCAGTGTAACTAGATTATTCGATTATATAAAAAAAGACCTTCCTACAGCAGGTCGTGAGCTTCTACTCGCTAAAAGAGATACACACGGTTGGAAAAAATACAAGAAAAGTGAAATAATAGAACTGGTGGACAGTCTGAGTAAGGCAATCCTCTCTAAAGGTCTCCAAAAAGGCGACCGTATTGCACTCATGTCAGGCAACAGGCCCGAATGGAATATTATAGATTTTGCCTGTAATCAAATCGGGATAGCTTTGGTGCCCTTGTATCCTACACTTTCCGCACAAGACCTCTCTTATATCATCAACGATGCAGATGTAAAACTGATATTTGTAAGTAATCAAGAGCTTACCGATAAGGTAAACAATGTTCTACAGCAAAACCAATTAACTATAGACATTTATACCTTTGACCAGCTTACAGGATTTAAAAACTATAATGAGCTCGTCGAAGAAGGCAAGGAACAGACGATCGACCTAGTGCCCTACAATGAAGCAGTACGTCCCGACGACCTACTGACTCTAATCTACACTTCAGGAACCACAGGCAAGCCCAAAGGCGTATGTCTCACCCACCACAACATCATTAGCAATGTAGAAGCATGTACACACTTATTGACAGATGACATTACCAAAGCATTGAGTTTTCTTCCTTTGTGTCATATATTCGAGCGTATGGTCGTATATCTCTATATGTCCAAAGGCGTGCATATCTATTACGCAGAAAACCTCGACAACATTGTAGTCGACATCAACGAAGTCAAACCGCAGGTTTTCACCACTGTTCCACGTGTATTGGAAAAAGTTTACGACAAAGTCGTTGAAAAAGGAAAAACACTTACAGGTATTAAAAAAGCATTGTTCTTCTGGGCAGTCAACCTTGGCCATGAATACAAAGAGCCTCTTTCCAACTCCGCATTTTACAACTTCAAATTAGCCATCGCCCGAAAACTAATCTTCTCCAAATGGCAAGAAGCGCTCGGTGGAAATATACGTTTTATTATCTCAGGCGGTGCAGCGTTACAGGAAAGACTGGCTCGTGTATTTTGGGCTGCGGGGATTAACGTATTGGAAGGATATGGATTAACAGAAACGTCACCTGTCATCGCAGTCAACTCTTGGGATCCTAAAGACGTAAAATTTGGATCTGTAGGTCGAGTTCTAAAAAACCTTGATGTCAAAATTGCCGAAGATGGTGAAATCCTGGTAAAAGGTCCTTCAATCTCCGCTGGTTACTACAAGAACGAAGAAGCTACCAAAGAATCTATTGACGAACAACACTACTTCCATACTGGAGATATTGGCGAACTTACGCCTGATGGTTTCTTACGCATTACTGATCGTAAAAAAGAAATGTTTAAAACTGCCGGAGGTAAATATGTCGCACCTCAGGTACTTGAAAACAAAATGATGGAATCTACATTGATTGCCCAAGTCATGGTAATTGGCGAAAATCAACGTTTTCCATCAGCACTCATCGTCCCTGCTTTCGATGAACTCGAAAAATACTGTAAGTTCAAAGGGATACCCTACGAGTCCAAAGAGAAAATAATAGAGACACCACAGATTTTAGAAAAGTATCAACAGGAAATTAACAAAGCAAATGCTAACTTTGGTCATTGGGAGCAGATCAAAAAATTTGTATTACTCCCCACAGAATGGACAATTGACAGTGGCGAACTCACGCCCAAACTATCTTTAAAGAGAAAAGTCATATTACAAAAATTTGAAACAACGATCAAGGGCATCTATGCAGAGTAACCAGGAGGACATACAGAAAGACAGTGTAATATTCAAAAAAATAAAAGGGTTTGGCAAATTGTTGATCAACGCCGGAAATGGCTTTATAGACGACAATTGTATGAAGCTTAGCGCTTCACTGGCTTATTACACCGTCTTCTCTATAGGTCCGCTACTCATTATACTCGTATGGGCTTTAGGCTTTCTTTACGGCAATCACCTTGAAGGCCCTGACGGTGCGCAGAATACAGTAATGGCAGAGTTAACGGATCTATTAGGTCCCGACATCTCCAAACTGTTGGAAAGCGCCGTGCAGAAAATCTCCTTTGAGAACAAGTCCAGCATAGGACTTGTCGTAGGTATCTCTACACTGATTGTCACCGCAACTACAATTTTCGTCGATATTCAAAATTCCATCAATACCATATGGAAAATCAAGGTTAAGCCCAAAAAAGGCTGGTTAAAATTAATTATAAATCGTCTAATATCATTTTCAATGATATTAGGTCTTAGTTTTCTGCTGATGGCATCCCTATTAATCAGCAGCATTATCGGCATTCTAGCACGTCACATCGGAGATCTGTTTGGAGATTGGAATATCCAACTATTAGGTTGGATCAATTCTGGCATCACCTTTATCGTCATTGCAATCCTATTTGGTTTTATATTTGCTTTCCTACCCGACGCCAAAGTCCGTTTTCGTGATATACTCGGCGGAGCCATCTTCACCACCCTCTTGTTCATGATAGGCAAATATGGCATTTCCCTCTATCTATCGGTCAATGCCACAGCTACGGCCTACGGTGCGGCAGGCTCCATCATTATTCTGCTTGCATGGGTTTACTATTCTGCAGCCATATTATACTTTGGCGCTGAATTCACCAAAGAATATGCCATACGATACGGCAAGGGAATAACACCCGCATCCTTTGCGGTGCTCGTGCAACAGACAGAACTGGAAATAGATCCCGATAAGCAAAAACACCCAACCGACAAAAAAAACAAAGAATCTATATAATTTGACAGTGCAAGATAAAAGTATACAGTACATGCTCTTAGCAGGGTTTTTCTTCGCTATTATGAATGTCTGTGTCAAATATGTTTCTCATCTTCCTACGCTGGAAGTTGTTCTATTCCGATCAGTATTCAGCTTGATAGTAACATACTATCTGCTCCGAAAGAAGGATATCCCACCATTAGGAAAAAATATAACTACACTGACCTTACGTGGTATTGCTGGTTGTTTAGGCTTAATAGGTTCCTTCTACACCTTACAGCATATTCCACTAGCATCCGCAGTCACCATCAACTATCTTTCCCCCTTCTTCACCGCAATTTTAGGAATATTCATTGTCAAACAAAAAGTGAGACCAATACAGTTTTTCTATTTTGCCATCTCTATCACTGGCGTGATACTCCTCAAAGGCTTTGACTTCAGGATAAGTACCCTGGACCTTATTATCGGGCTAGGTGCGGCCTTCTTTGCCGGACTCGCCTACAATATGATTGCCAAGGCTAAAAACGACGAACATCCACTCGTTATCATCTTTTACTTTCCACTACTGACCATACCCTTCGCCGCCATATACTCCCTGTACCACTGGGTTCATCCAGTCGGTACAGATTGGTTCTATCTGCTGCTCATCGGTATATTCACCCAGTTGGCACAATATTATATGACCCTATCTTACCAAACAGCTAACCTTGCAAAGGTAGCCAGTCTTAATTATCTAGGGGTTATCTATGCACTGGGATTTGGTTATTTTCTATTTAATGAAGGCTTCAATACCATGAGTATTATCGCTATTGCCATAATCTTAACAGGAGTCTTTCTCAACCTTTTTGATCAGCGGATTCTCGCCAAATTTCGGTCGAAAGGTTAAAAGTACAAACGCATTACGGCTCATATCGAAAAACAATAAATACAAAAAGAGGTGTCTTTGCAGACACCTCTTTTTGTATTTATTTCACATTATAATAATATACCGTTCGACCGATACGTCCCACATTATCTATTCCTTCTACGACGACCTTATACTTACCATTGCCGTCAGCGTTAAAATAATCTAGGCTAACCACCCCTTTTTCATCCATCACAATATCCGGATTCCAATATACCGTTGTTCTATAATCATTCGTCGACTTACTCTGATCCGTATCGTATTTAGGCACATAGAACTTACGTTCCTTGATATAGCCCAGCGGATATAAATCTACCACATTAGACTTCGGTAACAGCGCCTCTATCTGCGCCAATGTCATACGAGGTCCCTTTGGCTTTTCCTTCTTTGTAATAATCGACACCACCCCATCGTTTTGATACAATCGACTCACCGTTCCCAAGTCATCTCTATTAAAGATCTCAATAGCTTCAATCTCCATTGGAACAATGGAATTAAGTGTATTCTCATCAATAGGCATCCCGTTCAAGAAAAACTGTACCGGCACCCGACTGCCTTGGTTATAGCTACGTGTCAAATAGTACTTCAGAGTCTGGCTGTCATAAGTCACCCCCGTCAATAAAGTATTCAAACACATAGTCAACACATTACAGCCACTCAGGCGATCTCCTTCAATGCGGTGATCTGCCATAGAAAGCCCTGATAGTGCCGAAAACTCTTTGCTGGTACGCACTTCCTTTCGTGAAGCTGTAACCGTAACTTCATCGATCAGATTTGATGTTCTAAATTCATTCTTACTGTTCGCTAGATAATCCACCATTTGCTTATCTATATTCAAGATATCGTTCGCTTTATAGGGATTGTCATTATCAACATCCGGATAAAAAGATTGATCCAAGTTAATAACAAGATTTCTATAATTGTCGTTGCTTCGTGCATTTATTGTCACCTTGACCGAATCGGGAAAGTTCAAGTCCTGGAAAACAAAGCGCCCATCTTTATCCGTATAGGCATCTTTTCGCAATGCACGAGCAGGTATAGACAACAACAGTCCTCCATTCGGATAGGGCCTACCTGTATTCAGCCGCAACGTGCCCCCAATCGTTATCCCCTGTTCTGGCATAAAGTTGACCTGTGGATATTTCTCGGCCACCAACTCATCATAACTAAAGCGGCGGAATCCCTGGGTCATCAGCAAAGCATCCAACGCTTGTTTTCTATTGGTGACTTCCTTATCAAAATAATAACCAGGTTTTTCGATATACCCTTTCAGATCCGATGTCAATAGAAGACTGCTCAATATGCCATTTTCCTGATGGTCATCATAAGGGACCTTCGTCTCATCTATTACCGAGATGGACAACGAACTGATCAACTTCTCCGAAGTAACATTGCTTATATCCAATTTTACTTTTTCTTTCTTCGCATAATTCGCCTTATCCGTTTTTACCTGAAGACCAAGATCTTCAGCAAATCCATAAAATACCAAACGCTCGCTCAAAGCTTTTCCTTCAGGACTCATCAGCGTAAATTGAATAATACCGTTTGGCAGATCTTTAGTAGGAACCGACAACGCCAGACTCGCATTTTTCATCTTAGCCTGTGCACCATAGATAAGCTGTCCATTCATTTGTCCAAAAATATAAAAAGGCTGATTTTCGACTTTTGGAAAATAGCTGTCGCCAGTAACCAATCCGACCTGTATAGCCTCTTCCTCTACGTTGGTCACTACCACATTTATACCTTCGGACTGCACAGCAGGAAGGTCAAAAGTCTTTTCTCCCCCGCCATCGACTGAAACAACAGCTTTGTAGTGTTCATCGGCCAGCGGCAATAGGTTGAAGTATCCCATGCCTAGCCCCAGATCAGCAAATTCAACCACGGTCTTCTTTTTACTGTCGATGATTTTACCTTTTACACGCACTCCCTTACCTTCTGTACCAACCGCTTTAAAAGCAACATTCTTGGCTACTCCGGCTAACAAATCTCCTCCTTCCGGAAAGAACTGCACATCCAAAGTTTCTGCCAATGCATTCTTCAAGGGAAAGTCACCGACCAATGAAGATTCACCATCAACTTTCACAATCAGACGACCTTTCTTCAGCATTTCTTTGTCTTTAGAAGAAAAAGAAAGCGTTACCCTCCCCATATCATCCGTTTCTGATTTTCCTTTATCAAAAGGGTCCCAACCATCTATAGCTTCCCAAGTCACCTTCTTTTTGCTCAGTAAAGTGCCTTTTGAATCCCTAAATTGAATCGTAGCTTTCGTTTTATTCCCTTCGGGTTGGTAACTGATCTCTGAGGCAAGCTTCTTATTAATAGCATCTCCGACAGTGACAACTTTATTAAAGAAATAACCGACATCAAAATTCATCATCCATTTCGTATATGCCCTAAACCGATAGTTATCCTGTTTGACGACCTGTGGATCCAATACAAAGTGACCAGATCCCGAATTATTCTTTAGCGGAATACGTAATGTCTGGATCAATGAATCCCGACCATTGATGATATCGACATACGCAATCTTACTCGGATCATAGGCTACTGGATTGTGATAAAGATAAGTCTTAAACCAGAGCGTATCCCCTACGGCATAGTAAGGTTTATCGAAATGCACATGCACTTTCTCCAACGGATACACGCCAAAATACTTCTGTACACGATCCACCACCGTGTTGATAGGTATTCGAGGCACTTCCTGCGCCGGTAAGGTCTGAACGAATAAAAGCAATAAGAATACGGAATAAATAGAATATATCTTTTTCATGTAATAGTTTATCTTGAACCGGTTCTCGGTCCCATCAAAGAGTATTTAGCTAAAGATAAATATTTTTACTTTTATCTGTTACAAAACCTCAAATTAACAAGCCAATTTAACACATTTTCAGGTTTACCTACAATAAAGGCGCCATCAGCCGGCATACCGAGTCCACTCCTCGCTTCCAGCGTGACCGGTTCATCCAATCCGTAAGCGTCAGCACCTCACAATCCAGCTTATCGGAGTCAAATAAGTTTTCTGCCTGTGTACACAGCGAGGTATCCGAAACTACAGCTGCGATCTCATAATTAATATAAAAGCTCCTGATATCCAAATTCACCGTTCCGATAAAGGTCAACTTACCATCCACAGTCATAGTTTTGGCATGTAAAAACCCCTTCTTATAAAGCAATACATCTACACCACGCTCCAATAGAGGCTTTAAGAAAGAAAAGGAGGCATGTTGTACAAAATAAGAATCTGACGTAGCTGGAATCATCAATTCCACTTTCACTCCAGAAGCTGCTGCCACAATCAAAGCCCGCTCCAACTCCTCACTCGGGATATAGTATGGCGTGCATAACCGTATATGTTGATTAGCCTCCCCGATAGCGATCAACATAGCCTCCATATTATAAGGTCCTACCGAAGCAGGATCACTGGAAACAAACCCTACTCCAGCATCACCGCTCGCCTCCTTATTCATTCTTATCATATGCAGATAGCCATCTTCCAGCAGAAAAGGCTCACCGTCAGTCTGATTCCAGGAACTCCAAAAATTTATCTGCAGCATATTGATGGCCAACCCCTCCATACGCAAGGAGATATCCCGCCAATAAACCGCTTTTCGACTAGCCGAAGTATTGCTATAACGATCCGAAATATTGATTCCCCCGACATATCCAATCCTACCATCAATCACTACGATTTTACGGTGGTTTCGATAATTGGAGTTCGCCAAAGAAGTGAACGTCACAGGCAAGAAGGGATGAAAATCGATTCGTGAACCCTTTGAACGGCGCATATATTTTACCAGATCAGGCGAACCAAAACTATCTACGATCAATCGCACGACGACACCTTCCGCAGCCTTTTCTTCCAATATATTCAGAATTTCCAATCCCACATGATCAGGCTGAAAAATATAATACTCCATATGGATAGAATGTTTGGCATTTTGCAAATCCGCTTTCAGCGCAGCAAATTTTTCTTCACCATTTACCAATAGCCGTACATCGTTATCCAAAGTTGGCGACGACAGCCTTTCTCGCTTCATCAACCGGAATACCTTAGAGAGGTCACCGATTTCCTCATGAATATCCCGGATAAAAGATTCCATAACAGGGTCCAACAACTCCCATTGCTTTTCCAAACGCTGTGCCTGTTGCTTATTTATCTTTTTCATTTTCTGGACTTTCACAAACTTCTGTCCAAAAAAATAGTATAAGAGCAACCCAAGAAAAGGAATAAATATAATCACCAAAATCCAGGCGATCGTCTTCGTAGGATTGCGGTTTTCAATCAGGATAGCACTGATCACACCCGCATAGAGAATCAGTAAAGGAACCCAATACCAACTTAAGGCAAAATCAACAAATGGCTTTATTGTCTCCATAGGACGACTATTTATTTTTCAATCGAAATATACCAATTATTAAAGGGCTATACAAGAGAAAAGCCTATGCTCCGCATAGGCTTTTCTCTTGTATAAGTTATATCTCTCGATCTTTATCCCAATTCTCGAGATAGTCGCCAACTCTCTTTAGAAATGTACCCCCTAGCGCACCATCAATAACGCGATGGTCATACGACATGGTAAGATACATCATATGACGGATAGCAATTACATCTCCGTCCGGTGTTTCCAGTACAGCCGGTTTCTTAGTAATCGTACCGACAGCCAATATCGCTGCCTGTGGTTGATTGATAATAGGCATACCGAAAATATTGCCAAAAGCACCAATATTGGTAAATGTAAATGTTCCACCTTGCGTATCATCCGGCTTCAGCTGATTACCGCGCGCACGCTGAGCTAAATCATTGACAGATTTGCTCAAACCGACCAAACTGAGCTGATCCGCATCTTTAATGACCGGAACAATCAAATTTCCAGAAGGCAGAGCCGCCGCCATACCTATATTAATATGCTTCCTTTTAATAATGTTATGTCCATCAACAGATACATTAATCATAGGGAAGTCCTTCAAAGCCTTGGTAATCGCTTCAATGATCAAAGGGGTAAAAGTAATATTCTCGCCCTCCCTTTTCTTAAAGCTATCCTTCACCTTATTTCTCCAATTCACCAAATTAGTGACATCCGCTTCGACCACCGAAAACACATGTGGCGACGTACGGATACTATTGACCATATGATCCGCAATCAAACGTCTCATCCTGTCCATCTCGATCACTTCATCTCCATGGGATGCCTTCACCACCTGCACAGGGGCAGCAGGCGCAGGTTTATCGATACTTTTCTCTGCGGCTGCGACCGAACCAGTACCGCTTGGCCGAGAGTCTGATTTGCGCTGTATATAATTTAGAACATCTTGTTTGGTCACTCTACCGTCAGAACCCGAACCTTGGATACTCGCCAACTCTTGAAGTGCAATTCCTTCCTGTTGGGCAATACTTTTCACTAATGGCGAATAAAAACGTTCATCAGTGTTTCCATCCACCATTGGCGTAGCTACGGCCGAGTCTTCCAGAACATCTAACCCCGGGATAGATACGGTATCTTTACTATCTTCGACAGCCTTATCTTCGACGGGCGCCGTTACAGCAAAGGATTCTTCGGGATCACCAGCACCCTCAACCTCCAATAAAGCAATCACATCGCCGACTTGGGCAACCTGTCCCTCCTCAAATAGAATTTCTTTTAGCACACCTTCAACAGGTGAGGGGACTTCTGAGTCAACCTTGTCGGTAGCTACTTCGACCACGGTATCATCCTCATCAATCCGATCTCCAACAGCCTTCACCCATTTAGTCAAAGTCGCCTCAGAAACACTCTCTCCCATCTTTGGAAGTACCAATTTGAATATTCCCATAATTATTTTGTGTTTTATCGCACTAAGTTAAAGAATTACGAATGAAATCCCTAAAAACAAAATATAATATTTAGAACAAACAGCAACGTAAAATTATATTCCATCATTTAGAGTTATCCTTCTTATACAATTTCCACAACATATTCAAAGCCTGTGCCATACTACGTTCAATATTCACCTGCCTGTCATTTCTGAAATGGAACAATTGAGTCACGGTTTCGTGAGGGCCACTCACCGCAATCCAAACCGTCCCCACAGGCTTATCCGGTGTTCCTCCTGACGGCCCAGCGATCCCACTTGTAGCAATACCATAGTCAGCCCCTCCTAACGACTTGACACCTTCTGCCATCTGGATAACAGTCTGTTCGCTTACCGCACCAAAACTGGCAAGAACTTCTTCATCCACTCCCAACACCTGTTGCTTGATACGGTTATGATAAGCAACGATACCACAATCGAACATAGCACTGGCGCCCGGCACCGCAGTAATCGAGCCCGCCAAGAGCCCTCCAGTACAACTTTCCGCAACTGCCAACCGAATATTGTCTTTGGTAAATCGTTCGACAACAGCCTCTTCGATCGTGACATCTTTTTCTGCCACCAGATAGTCCTCGACACGCACCGCTATCTGTCTCGCAAAACCATCCGTCTCTTTCTTGACATCCGCCTCATCATGCCCCATAGCAGTCAAGCGGAGACGTACAGTACCCAACTTCGGCAAATAGGCCAAATGAATATGCGCAGGCAATTCAGACTCAATATCGCCAATAAGATCAGCTAAATACGATTCGCCTATTCCCATAGTCACCACATGAGCATGATATATGGACACCTTGGCACGATAGTCAGCCAATCTAGGCACCACTCTTTTTTCCATGAGAAACTTCATTTCAAAAGGCACACCTGGCAAAAAAGCAAAACATTTTCCATCTCGCTCGATCCACATTCCCGGCGCAGTACCAACATCATTGAACAATACATCACAGCAGGCCAATACATCCGCTTGCCCATAGTTCATATCAGGCATTGCGCGGCCATTGCCAAACTTTTCAAAAATCGACTTAACATGACGCAACACCTCCTCATCCCTAACCAAGGTCGTCTGAAAGAAAGAAGCAATAGCTTCTTTGGTTACATCGTCCTTCGTTGGGCCAAGTCCGCCAGTTACAAGGATCAGATCCGAGCGTTTAGCAGCTTCCGTCAGGGCATGTAATATCGCGTCTTTGTTGTCTGATATAGAGACAATCTGATGAACAGCGATATTTAAGGAATCCAAAAGCTGTCCTAGCCAGGCCGAGTTTGTATCGATTACCTGTCCAAGCAGTATTTCATCACCTATCGTTATTATTTCAGCTTTCATAGTTACCATAGTTATAATTTCAGCTTTCATAGTTACCATAATTATAATAAAGTAATGAAGTTATATGAAGTATACACATGGCCTAGGCTCCTTTTATAGCTTACATAACCTGTATCACTGCTATAACTTTATTTTAATAGGTATAATGGCTATTCCGCTTTGTCAATTTTAAATCCTGTAATACAGAAGCCTTAGCTCTGATCGTAATATTATAACTCTGATAACGACCAAATGGAACCCAACCCACAGACATATCCCAACAGTGCAGATCCCGATAGATGGAGAAACGTGTCATAGAGACCTCCTTCTGCTTGAAATCATAGCCCGAGTTGAACTGTATCTTCCATTTCGGAGTTACGTTTACATCACCATGTACTTGGACTGTAGCGGAATATTTAGCGACTTCCCGCCGTAGATCCCTATCAAATTCCTTATTATACTGAAAACTAAATGATCCCGCCAAATTCCAAGGGATGTTAAAATCAACAAAGGCATTAGGATCTCTACTGATACGGGACAGAGCTTCCGATTGTTCTTTTGTCATATTGGGCATACTGTTACGCATGGAGTCAATATTTCCACTCCTACTTTTCGCAGCATCAGGATTAAAACTATAGTCAAAGGAAAGTCCAAAATTCGTTAATCGTGCCAGCTTACCACTTTCTATAGTGAAGCGGTCGATCCGCTGACCTCTATAATCCAACTCATAGGGATCAAATGTTCCGTTGAAATTCAAATTGATCTTTTCCTTAAATAGCGAGGTCCTACCTGAAAAACTGATCGTTGAAAGCTTGAGCGAGTCCGCAGCAAAGTTATAGTTCCCACTAAAAGTCAAGCCCTGCAGGATAGGAATTTTTTTAGTGCCTTTGCCAGTACTATCATTCTCTGTTCTGACTTTAGCCTCAATATTATTATCTACGGAAAAACCAATACCCATCGAACGTCCTGAAGATGGCCCTCCAAAAATAGCACCATCAAAAATCGAGTACTCAGACAGGCGACCATTCTGATCGATAAAAGATTTGTAGAAGCCAAATCTCGGATCCGAAAAATCGGGTCTATAGTTAAAGTTGACAGAAGGTGTGACCACGTGACGTACTGCCTCTATCTTCCCTATTTTGGGAGACATCATACCGTATATTTTAGTAGATAGTCCACTAGAAAAAGAATAATCGTAAGCCCTTCTAAACCCTGATACCGTATCCCGCACATCGACATAACCGTTAAGCTCATTATCCACTCCTTTGCGAATAGTCTGTAAATACCAACGCTCCGTATAGTTCATTGATGTATTAAACTGGAAATATTTGAATGCGTTCAAACTCAAGCTTACAGGTATATTATGTTGAAATCCGTTTGTAAATTGCTTCAGCGCTTCCTTTTTGAAAAGAATTGAATCTCCTGTCGAAATCGAGTTTCTTCCCTGCAAGCTATAACCAACCGTAATCCGTTGGTACCATTTCTGCTCACCAACACGATCTTTGGAGTCAAACGGGTTAAATGTGGACACGTTCAGCGCAAAAGTAGGTAACTCCAAATCCACTTTACCCGAAGCCATATCCTGTCTATGGCTCAAACTGGACGTAAAGTTGACCTTTCCATCGGCAAAGACCTTCCCGTAACTTATCGACGATGACATGTTATTACGAGTCAACTGATCATAATCATAGGTACTATTGGCGCCTGTATTCTGAAAATAAGAAGCCGTACCAAAATTGACCGAAGCCGAAAAAGAAGTTCCCGGATTCGCCTCTTGACGCTGTGTATGGTTCCATGTAACGTTAAAATCCTTATTACTACCATAGTTACTAGCTCCTTCTGTCCCCACCTTTGTCGATGCGTAACGAATATTAAAGCCTCCACTATACTTGTAGTTCACCATATAGTTAGTGCGCACAGATGCGTCCCATGAACCTTTAGAGTAAAAACTTCCTCGAAGTTCCGAATCCCAATAATCATTGAACGTAAGATACCAACCCAAATCGCGCAGACCAAAACCTCGAGCAACATCGTCTCCAAAAGAAGGAAATAAAAAACCCGAAGATTTTTTATCCTGTTTAGGAAAAAAACCGAAAGGCAAGGCTATAAACTTGAGAGGAATATTTTGTACCACTAAATACGAAGGCCCTGCTATAATCTGTTTATCAGTGACCAACCCTTTTGTAATATGTATACCGAAGTGTGTATGCGGCTCAGGAAGATCACAGGTACTATACAAGCCTTTAAAAATAGACATCTCATCATAGAGATTTTTACGTAATACCCGAGCCTGAATAAAACCACCATCGACCTCCGTCATAATTCCGAAAGTCTTGCCCTCTTGCGACTTGTAATTATAGCGCAACGAATCCACCGCCTTTGGCGTATCATTGGGAAACAAGACTACTGGGCGTCCCACGTACTTACCATTATGATCCATCATCCCACTGGCGAAAAGTATATTGGTATTACGATCCAGACGGATATAGTCGGCCGCAAGTTCAAACTCTTGGTACTTTACTTTTGCTCCTTTATACAAGTGGATAATATTTTTGCTGACCTCATTCCATGAAGAGTCATTGGCCACGATAGTAACGACAGTCTCCAGCCCACTTTCCCCCTTCATAACTACTGTATCTTTTCCGCTTGCTATCTTAAGGTGATTTGTTGTTGTATCATTGGCATTTAATACCGTATCTTGCGTGTTGATAGCTGTAGATTTCGTGCTTTCCACTTGAGCGAACACTGTATGTGTTCCTAAGAATAAGAACACCAATAGGAGTAAAAGACGAGTAGGCGTTTCCAAAGTCGAAATACGAGATATTATTTTAGTCGTAAAAATAAACTATTACTGGCAAAAGTAGTCAAAATCATTAATAAAAGGTTCTTATTTTTATCATATACAATTAAACAACTATCTTTGTCAGTTCGTTATAAATCAGCTAGGACAAAAATGTAAAAAAAATGCCGATGAAATTTTTAAATATTGTTAAAAAACTAAGCTTCACCTTACTTACTTCTACTATATTAGCAACCTCTGTTTCATTCGCTGCGACCACTAACGATCCTCCATCCACAAAAAACAAAAAGACCTTTACCATAGTAATTGATCCGGGTCATGGAGGACCGGCCACAGGAGCAGCAGGACGTAGATCGCTAGAAAAAAACCTCGTACTGGACATCTCAAAAAAATTAAAGATAGAGTTGGAAAACAAACTGGCTATCAATGTCATTATGACACGTACGACAGACGTCGATATCCCTTTCCGAACCCGCTCCGAAATAGCCAATAAAAACAATGCAGACATCTTCCTCTCTATACATGCAAACTCCACGAGCCAACGGACTTCAAAAGCTTCTGGAACTGAAACCTTTGTACTGGGATTCCACCGTATGTCCGAACAAGATGTAGCTATCCGGGAGAATGCGGATATGTTGCTACATGATGACGACAACAGCGACTTAGGGAGCTTCGACCCGAAGGACCCTTCCAGTTATATCGTCTTCAAATTAATGCGCAGACAATACCGCGACCGCAGTATACGATTGGCTTCCTACATACAGCATGAGTATACCGCCTCAAAGCGTGTAGACCGTGGCGTAAAAGAACAGGGATTAGCCGTTCTTGCTCGTGCTTCCATGCCCGCCGTATTGACCGAAATCGGTTTTATAAACAATTCCGAAGAAGAGAGCTACATGCTCTCTGAGGAAGGACAGGCCGAAATAGTAGAAAATCTCTTTCAGGCTATAAAAAAGTACAAATTATCCACAGAAAAGTAAACATTTGTGCTCTATTTATTGTTTAATAAAACATGAAGCTCCTTTTGTATCACAATCATCGAATTGGATATAAAAATGAATTTCTGTATGTTTAAACTGTTTATATTGAGGCATAAGCTAAACCCTTAAATGATTGTATTTTGAAAATATCAAACGAAACTAAAGTAGGTGCATTAACGGCAATCGCAATTGCCTTATTATTTATCGGTTACAGCTTTTTACGGGGAAACGACGTTTTCAGTTCAGACAACATGTTTTATACCGATTACGACAACGTGGATGGTCTTGCAACATCCAAGCCCGTCATGGTGAATGGCTATCAAATCGGTCGTGTATCCAAAATGTCACTCATGGACAATGGAAAAATAAGAACTGAATTCAAAATTAAGAGCGAATATGATATTCCCTCCAATACCATCGCACGCATCGTTAGCGAAAGTATATTGGGCAGTAAAGTTATTGTTTTTGATATTGGCAATAGTAGCACCATGGCTAGGAGTGGCGATCCTTTGCAATCTGATGTACAGGCCAACCTCATGGAAAAAGTAGAGCCTTTACAGAAAAAAATCGAAAACCTCGTTGTCAAACTAGACTCGGTATTGAGCGCTGTAAACACAGCCTTGGATGACGAATTCCAACGTGATTTCAAAAAGAGCCTACGTAGTATATCGGTATCCTTAACCAATATGGAAAAGATTACCAATGATGTAGAAGGACTTATGGGATCTGAGCGTATACGCTTAGCCAAGATCATGCAAAATCTAGAATCCATTACCGATAACTTTAAAAATAACAACGAGAAAATCAACTCTATTTTAGGGAACCTAGACAATCTTTCAGACGACCTCTCCAAAACCGAGATAAAAGCTACTGTTGACAATGCCCATAAAGCCATGAAAGACGTACAAGCTATTACCGGAAAAATAAATAAAGGTGAAGGTTCCATTGGTTTGTTGCTGAATGATGATCAGCTCTATGACAATCTGAATAAAGCTTCGGCAAACCTCAATGAACTCGTTCATGATTTGAAAACAAATCCTGGAAAATACCTGAAAATTTCAATCTTTGGAAAGAAGGATACGAAATAAAAAAATATCACGGTTTTCGGGGACGAAAAGGCACGGGTTTTGTCATTACCTTTGTTCAAAACAAATACAACTTAATAACAATGGACAACACACCAGTAAAAAACACCGTGG
This sequence comes from Sphingobacterium paucimobilis HER1398, assembly GCF_000416985.1. GTDB lineage: Bacteria > Bacteroidota > Bacteroidia > Sphingobacteriales > Sphingobacteriaceae > Sphingobacterium > Sphingobacterium paucimobilis. The sequence continues at coordinate 27,730 of NZ_ATDL01000014.1, read as the reverse complement.
AAGAAGGAAAAAGCATAGCGATCATCTCCTACATTACATTAATCGGACTAATCGCAGCTTTCGTCATGAACAAAGACAAAAACAACAGCTTCGCGAAGTTTCATATTCGTCAAAACCTAGGATTACTGGTTATAGGACTAGTTTCTGGAGTATTTAGGTACATCCCTGTGGCTGGCGCGATTATAGGAATGGTAGTAGGTATAGCATTATTGATTCTTTGGATCATGGGACTTATCTCGGCCTTCAATGGCAGCCAAAAAGAACTTCCAGTTGTAGGTCATTTATTCCAAAAATGGTTCAGTACAATATAAAAAAAACGGGATCCAAAATTGGATCCCGTTTTTTTTATTAGAGTGTTTCTTTTAGCCAATCAAAAAACTCCCGTTGCCATACCTGCGCATTATGCCCCGATAGCACCCAGTGATTTTCGTCCGGCATATACACCAATCGACTTTTCACACCTTTAAGTTGTGCCGCCTGGAAAGCCTCTAGTCCTTGTCCAATAGGCACTCGATAATCCTTGCCTCCTTGGAATATCAAGATAGGCGTATTCCATTTGTCTACATGCTTGATAGGGTTAAAATCCGTATAAGTCTTTTCATTTTTCTTGTCCCAGTACGCTCCCCCTAGGTCATGATTCGCAAAAAACAATTCCTCAGTCGTACCATACCAAGAGGTCATATCAAACAGACCACAGTGGGAGATTAATGACTTGAAACGCCCCTCATGAACGCCGGCCAGCATAAATACCGAGTAGCCACCGTAACTAGCGCCTATAGCCCCAATACGGGACTTATCGACATAGCTTTCTTTAGAAAAATCGTCGATTGCAGACAGGTAATCACGGATAGCTTGTCCCCCCCAATCCTTGGAGATATCCTCGTTCCACTTCACGCCCCATCCCGGCATACCTCGTCTATTCGGCAGGATAACGATATAACCTTGCGACGCCATCAACTGAAAACTCCAACGAAACGAATACCCCTGCGTAGTGGCCGATTGTGGCCCCCCCTGACAAAATAATAAAGTTGGATATTTCTTCGTCGGATCAAAGTCAGGTGGATAGATTACCCATGAGAATAAGTCTTCACCATCCGAAGCCTTGGTAAACCGACCTTCGACTTTTGTTTCATTTAATCGCGCATAATGAGCATCATTGACAGTGGTTAACGGGGCAAGCTTTTTCGATTTAAAAGCATAGTGATAGATCTCTGTCGCCTGTGTCATCTTTGTAGAAGTCACCACCAAGCCATCCTTCAACTCACCCACAATACCCGTGATATCAAATTGCCCATCACTGATCTGTTCGATAACAGGCAGTGAACGTACGTTAAGATTTACCGGAACATGAATCGCAAAAAGCTGAACCGTACCTCGTGTCGGAGCGACAAAATAAATCTTCTTATTGTCTTTACTCCAAGCGAATGAATTTACCGTCCCATCCCAATGAGCCGTCAGGTTTACCTTTTGCGAGGTAGATGGATCGACAAGAATAATATCATTCTTATCTGCCTCATACCCGTCAGTTTTCATACTCATCCACGATAGGCGTTTTCCATCAGGGCTGAAAACAGGATTCGTATCATAGCCCAGCATCCCCTCCGAAAGGTTCTTCGTTTTGCCTGTGGCTACCTCATATTCATAAATATCCGTATTGGTACTTGTCGCATAATCCTTTCCGAACTTCTTTTTACATACATAGAGAACCGACTTCCCATCGGGACTCCAGGTAAAATCCTCTGCTCCACCAAAAGGCGCCGTAGGACTATAATAAGGCTCATCCTTCAAAATATCCAGCGCTTCGCCAATCTTTCCGTCCGTATAGCTCGCTATAAACGGATGGTTAAAACGTCCATCATTAAAGCTGTCCCAATGTCTATAGTCCAAATCATCATAGATATAGATATTCGATTTAGGAAGATCCTTGTATTTATCCACACTGTGGTAATTTTTCAACAATACCGCTTTGCTAAAAAGGATATGTTTACCATCGGGAGAAAACTTAACATTCTCCAATCCGCCCTCTACATCGGTCAACTGAACCGCAGCGCCGCCATGTAGATTCTTGCGCCACAACTGTCCTTTAAAACTATAGATGACATCACCATTGGCCTCTATCTTCAAAACAGATTCGCCTCCTGCTTCCGCAGTAAACTGCTTCACCGATTTGTCTGCCAAAGACAGTGCAAACAGATCCTTCTCCGATTTATTATCATTCAACGAATAATACGACACGCCATATAATAAGGTCTTTCCATCAGGGCTCAATCCTTCTGCTGACACACGGCCCAGTTCCCAAAGATCCATGGCCGTCATGTTTTTCTTTCCAAGCGATTCTTGCACTTTTGTTGTGATTAACGATTTATCAATTTTAACTTCCGGCTTTCTCTGCGCGACAGTAGTCACGCTAATCAGCAGAGCTGCAGCCAATACAGACAACTTATTCATATACATACAATTACTTCATTATCATTCGTCAACTATCAAAAACAATTGACCCTATCTTCGGTGATAGGAGTATAAAGTGCAAGATAAGAAAATATCCGAAGAGTAATGTTAACGGGCGTCAACACCATTCTTAAAATTTAGGTCATTAAGATGCCTTTAAAATTAAAACCTGGAAGATAGGCTTTGACAAACTACCTAGAGATTGAAAGCGCGGAACGGTGTAAAACTTCAAAGGTCTTAATCTCGCCATAGGCGATTAAAAAGGCATCTAAATAAAAAAACTATAAACAACTAAAAAACTTACATGCTAACTTTCACTGATAAACTTGTGATAATTTTCTTCCTTTTGAAAATAGGCAACCTCTCCATTATCCCCGACCACAACGATAAATGCATTCGCTTTATCCACTTTCTCTAAAGAGTAAGGATCCGTCGCAATACGGGACTTCTCATCCTTTGGAATCTTTTCCTTACACATATTACAGCATCCATAGTACTTTTTCCCCTCATGCTCGACTAGAATTTGTTCTTTCCCCATATAGGCATCATTCACCATGCACACCAGATTCTGAGGCACCTGCTTCCCTTTCAGGGGATTCTTACTTGTATTTATTTTATTTCCTTCCTCCGATGTTACCACTGAATCCTGCACTTTTTTTTCACTATTGTTGCAGGCTATCAGGGATACCGCAACTATTGTTGTGATACCCCATGTTTTAAATAATCTGTACATATAAAACAGTTTAAAAACTTCTTACTATTATGATTTCTTCATTTCCCCTTTAGCAGGGATTGATGTCCCTTCCAAAATCTCTTCTGTAGCCATCTTGAGAATAGTATCTCCTTCATGGAGCTCCCCAAACACTTCTACTTTATCCGGCATCATACGTCCTTTACTGACAGGCACATTCTTTGTTTTCCCATTTTCAACTCGGATCACATACACCCCCATACCGCTTTCTACAACAGCCATTTTAGGCACAAAGAATGTAGCTACCGTATTCTGTAAAGGGATCACAGTCTCAGCCACCATAAATGGTTTCAGGACATTACCACCATTCGCAAAATCCGCTTCGATCTTTTCTGCTCGAAACTTAGCGTCCAAACTTCCAGACTTACGCGTGACTAATGCCACGTGAGTTGTTTGAGGTTGCGACCTTACATGGAATCGAATCGTGTCTCCTTTCTTGATGTAAGGTGTACTAGCCTCGGGTATAGAAAGATTAAGACGCAACTTCCTATTATCCTGAACCACCAATAATGGTGTTTTCCCCATAGGCCCCACATAGGCGCCCAAATCAACATTCCGATCAGTAATAGTACCCGAAAATGGGGAACGGATTACAAGATAGTTATCAATATCTCTTATCTCTTCGTAGGCAGCTTTAGCCGCATTCAGTTGCGCTTCATCCGACAGCTTGCGTGCTGTAATCTGATCGATAGCATCCTTTGCTATTGCCCCTTCCGTTTTATCAGCATTCAACATACGGTCATAGGTCGACTTCGTAGAAAGATAAATCACATGTTGCGCTTCATACTTGGCCTTTGCACTAGCAACCTGCGACTGAATCTCTGGAGCTTCTAAAATCATTAAAATCTGACCTTGAGACACTCTGTCTCCAATATCCACACGTATGCTTTTTACGTAACTGTTCACTTTAGCAAACAGTTCCGTATATTGATCTGGCATCAGTTCACCCGCTAATTGCAGTTTTACCAATGGATTGCTCTTCGCAATAACGACCGTTTCAAAAGGGTTCATCATCATTCCCTTAGCTTCTTCTTTTTTCTCTTCTTTAACTTCCTTTTTTTCATTATTGCAGGCAGAGAAAATGAACACCAATGCAATAGCTGTATATATTAATAATTTCATGCTTATTTTTTTTAAAACCCTTAATTCGTTGACTGATTAAAATGAACGCTTTCTTCATCTTCCGGATCCAAGGATGGACTAACAATACTTGCCTTCTTCAGCACCCATCCATAGACCAACGGAAGGATAATCAAGACCGAGAAAGTAGAAAAAATCAGTCCTCCGATAACAGCTCTTCCCAAAGGAGACACTTGATCACCTCCCTCTCCAAAACCAATAGCCATAGGTAACATACCAGCAACCATCGCCAATGTCGTCATGATAATGGGACGTATCCGCGACTTGGCAGCTTCTAGTCCTGCCTCTTCTGCATTATTGGTCTTTTTACGTATACTCTCTGCATTACTGATCAACAGTACAGCATTCGCAATAGATACTCCGACAGACATAATCAATCCCATGTAAGACTGTAGATTCAATGTCGACCCCGTTAGATTCAACAGTATTAAAGCTCCCACCATAACAAAAGGAACAGTGGTCAGGATGACCAATGAAGCACGGAATGATTGGAATGTAGCAGACAACATTAAGAAGATCACAACGATGGCAACCAACAATCCTGTAGCTAGGCTTTTCAACGTATCATCCAATACCGGCGCCATACCTGCAACATCAATATTTACCCCCTTAGGTAGTTCACCTAGAGAAGCTATAGCAGCTGTTACATCTTTAGAAGCGCGTTCTAGATCAGTCTTATGGATATTAGCAGTCACTGTGGTATAGCCCATCGTTCCCAGGTTATAGCTCTCCCCCAGTTCTTTTGTAGGCATGATCGTTGCTACATCACCCAAGACAGGCCGTTCCGCATTTTTAGACAAAGGCAAATTTGCCAGCTCTTCCTTACTGTTCAGGATATGCTGCGGCGTCTGTACCTGCACGTCATAAGCAATCCCCATCATACCACCGACCCAAAAGTTTTTGTTTGTATATCTTGTAGAGGCAGTTGCTGCCACGAGCGATTTTGCAATATCCTGAGCATCCAGCCCCAATTGTGCTGCACGAGTACGATCAATATTGATCTGCAGAGCCGGATAATCCATCGATTGAGGCACCTGTTGATCACGCATATACTCGATTTCTTTTAACTTCGTCAACAGTTTATTGGCATACATCCGGTTCATCTTCTTCATCATTCCCGATACCCGTATCTCGATCGGATTATTAGCACCTTGGCTCAAAATTTTCTCGGTAAGTTCGATAGGTTCAAAAGAAATATGCAAGTCCGGCATTTTCTCTTTGTAATATGCCCGTAGCTTATCCTTGAGCTCGTCAGAATTACCATTGAATTCTTTCAAAGCCACCTGCATCAGTGCCTCGTGGGGACCTGCATTATAAAGATAGATAGGACTCACCGCAAAAGTAGAGGGGTGTTGACCGATAAATACGGAAGAAATAGCGACGTTATCCTTACCTACGACATTTCCTAGATGATCTAAAAATCCTTTCACCTTTGCCTCTGTAACTTCGATACGCGTTCCTTCAGCAGCCTTAATCCGGACCTGGAACTGCCTAGAATTTGCAGTAGGCAACACATCTTTCCCTATGATATGGTACATTCCAAATACCGCCAATCCAACACCAACTATACTGACGACCACAATCGGTTTCCTAAATTTCATCATCCGCGTCAACAAGGACACAAATTGTTTTCTAAAACGTGCAAACCAATCCTCTTTATATGAAGAATTCGTGCAGGTAGCAGGACTATGCTTCATCATCCAATTTCCCATGATAGGCACAAAAGTCTGTGACAACAAGAAAGAAACTATCATTGAGAAGCCAATAGCTAAAGCCAGGGGCATAAAAAGAGATCCTGGAATACCTGTCATCATAAATGCAGGAGCAAATACGGCAAGAATACAAAGCATGATCAGCAACTTCGGAAAAGCGATCTCTTTACAAGCACCCCAAATAGCCTGTGCACGGGTTTTGCCCATAGCAAAATGCTGATGTATATTTTCAATGGTGACCGTACTCTCGTCGACCAAAATCCCGATAGCCAGAGCCAGCCCAGACAGCGACATGATATTGATAGTCTGTCCGAAAAGCTTTAAAAACAAAACACCTGATATAATGGAAATCGGAATTGTCATAATAACAATCAACGCTCCACGTCGATCATTCAGAAACAGCATAACCATCAAGCCAGTCAATAGCGCCCCAAGCACCCCTTCGATAATCAAACTCTTTAAGGCATTGGATATATACACAGATTGGTCAAACTCATAAGAGATTGTGACATCATCTGGCATATTACGCTGTATTTTAGGCAATGATTCCTTCAGTGCATTCACCACGTCAAGCGTTGAAGCATTGCTAGCTTTTGCAATATTGATATACACGGAGCGTTTTCCATCGATCAGCGCATATCCCGTAGCAATATCTGCCCCATCCTTCACTGTTGCAATATCACGGATATACACATTGTCTACCGTACCTTTAAATAAAGGCACATCACCCAATTCCTCTACAGTTTTGACTGTATTGTTGGTTGGTGTGAGATAATTGGTATCACCGATATACACATTGCCCGAAGGCGAGGTAATATTATTTCTACTGATCGCTTCGACAACCTGTTCTGGCGAAAGGTTATGAGCACGCAATTTAACCGGATCGATATTGATCTCTATCGTACGGGGACTACCACCGAATGGTGGTGCTGTTGTCAGTCCAGGAATAGCAATCAGAAACGGTCTTGCATTAAAATTAGCTATATCCTGAAGCTGATTGTTATTTTTCGTATGGCTACGAAAGACCAGCTGTCCCACGGGCTGTGACGAAGAGTCAAATCGGATAATAAATGGGGGTGGCGCTCCCGGTGGCAGAAATACCTGAGATCTCGTTGACAAAGCATTGATCTGTGCCAGCGCCTCCCCCATATTCGTTCCTTCATAAAAAACAACTTTCATCAGGGTCAGTCCCTGTGTATTCTTCGATTCGATACTCTTAATACCGTTGGTAAACAACAGCATGTTGACATACATCTTCGTAAAATAACCTTCCATCTGTTGCGGCGTATATCCATTAAATGAATGTGCCACATATACCACTGGTAGATCCATCTCCGGCAAAATATCTACTTTAACCTCTTGGGCTGCCTTAATCCCAAAGAATAGTAACCCCAGTACCATTACGATAACCGCTATAGGCTTCCGGAGTGCAAATCTTATTAAATCCATATGCAAATAATTACTTCACGATCCGCTAAGCAGCGGATCTATTTCTTTTAATATACTTTTATCTGATCCTGGCATCCAAGAATATCGTAAGATCTCCGGACGCTGCCGCCAAGAGCAATAAACTTTGCCACATGTTATTCTGCGCGATCTCATAGTCTATTTCCGCACGATGCAGACTGTACAGTGCCTGTGTAAAATCCACCAATGTCGTCAATCCATTCTCATAAAGTGCCGTGTGTTGCTTATAGGCTAACTGTGCAGCTGCAAGCTGTATCTTCGTCTCTTCAAAATTTTCAAAAGAATTGTTGATTTGCTTTTTTGCGAGCATCGACTGTGCATCCAAGTCTTTTTGTATACGGTCATAATCATGCTGTAAAGAGCGTGTCATCAAGCGCTGTTCGCTGACTTTATGATCAAACCGAAAAAGATTGGTTATATTCCAGGTTAGCGAAAATCCCAATAAAAAATTGCCTCGATCGATCCCCACTCCTTTGTGATAAGAAGATGAATAAGCAGAATTATCCTGTACGTAATTCCAGTCAAAACCGGACCCACGTCCCTGTATCACGCCAAATCCCGAAAAGTTTGGTTTCCTATTGGCTCTAAACAGCTGTTCAGATTCTTTGCTTTCGGCTATTTTTGACTGTTGCCAAACAAGGAAAGGATGATTTTCAAGATTAAAATTCATTCCCTTGTCCAACATTAACTTGGGTGTTACCGTGCTGTAGGTACTATCCAGCCTATACAACTGAAAATCCTCTCCTATCAATACCGACAACTGTTTGGAAAATTCCAACTCCTTATCAAAGGATTTAATCTCCATCGACTTGGCATTGGACACTTCTGCTTTCGCCAATGAAGCATCTACTTCCGGAATCAATCCACTCTTTGCACGGGTATTGGTCATTTCAAAGAAAACCTGTGCCCGTTCAGCATTTCTCTGTTGTATGTATTTAATACGTTGACTCGCCAAAAGATTGAGGTAGGTTGCCCCCACTTTGACCTGGTGCTGAAAAACCTCTTGATTAACGTCGGCCACTGCAGTGCGTTCTTTGGACAAAGCCAGGTCAACCTGCTTCTTTAGACGGCCAAAAGTAAATATGTTCCAATTGACATTAGCAAAATATAACGACCCAAAAGCGGCATTCCAATTTTGTTCAGCCAGCGGCATAGAGGTCGCTGCAGAGCCCATTCCACCATAGGCATATAAAGGGCCATTTTGTGCGTTTATAGTACCATAACTCTGTTGAGCAGCCACTGTAACATCTGGCAGATATTGTTTTTGCTGATAAGCGGTATATTGTGCGGAAGCCTCAACAAGGACTTCCTTGGCTTTGATTTTATCATAATTATCAACAGCCAGTTTTAGCGCATTCTTAAGATCTAGTACCTGGGCAATACTACTTACAGAGAATCCCATGACCATACCTATAGATGCTATGAACTTGATATTCATCTATACGATACATTTAAAATAAAAAAAAGGAATAGTACGACTTCCGCTAAGGGAAACCGCATTGATACTTAAATGAAGATAGACGAGGGTTTAAATTCTATAAACGCAATAGAAAATATAAAGTGGATTGCTCCAAGGGACTAATTTGGTAGAATAATAATGTGCATTGAACAGGAAATCTCCTTCGACACCCCTATCAAACAGCGCGCCCAACATCCGTTCAGGAAATACATGAGCAAATATCTTAAAGGCAAAGTCAGTATGTCCACTCCCCGATGTAGATACATCTACTTTCAGTGTCTTACTGGCATGCTTACAACAGTCCTTTTTAGATTTCTTCAGGTTCTTTTCTTTGCCAAGACATATCGGACAAGGTTGATTTCCTACTGCCGCCGAAGAGGTTAAGCTAACCAACCTGACCGCCGCTCCCTTACACTCATGCGAAAACTGCGTGAAGCCCGAAGACAACAGCAGATACAGAAGCGATATTAAAACGACGAATAATTGTCTCATAGCAACAGCCACAAAGTTATGCAACGAAGATAGGTTTTCATTTATATCATTCCGATGAAATGTTGTAAAATTTTGGTGTCAATAAAAAAAACGGGGCGCTCTTGAGTTGAGCGTCCCGTTTACATCCATGAATTGAGGTATATGATTAGGTAGTTGTATGTATTTTAATAACCAAATATTTCTGCCAACGTCAATTTCTTGAATTGACCCAAGCTCTTCAGATCATCTGCTTTCAAACCTGATTCGTCAGCCACGATACAATAGATATAAGGTTTTTTACTAAATTCTTTCTTGTGGAACGCATTCACATCAGCAAAGGTAAGAGCCGGTATCTTCTCATAAACAGACTTCCGGATATCCGTCTGATTCCCCAAGCGTTCAGCAGCCAGATAACTATTCAAGATTGCTGTATTAGTTATCCGTTCACTAGCGATAGATTTCATTAAACTGATCTTCGCCGTCTCGAAAGATTTTGAAGATTCCGGTAATACGTCGATAAGCTCATTCATACCTTTTATAGCGTCCATAAATTTGTCGGACTGTGTTCCTACATAAGCACCTACCGTATAATGATTTTCTTTCTTATAAGGAGCGCCGTAAAAAGCATACGTCGAATAAGCTAAAGCTTTGGACTCGCGGATCGTCTGGAAAACAATACTTCCCATTCCGCCACCGAAATAACTATTGAATAAAGACACCGTAGGGGTTAAAGCCGCATTGTAGGTATCCGAATTTCTAAACCAGAAGATATCGGCCTGCTTCATGTTATAGTTAGAAAACAGCACCTGATTTTCGGTCGTAGCCAACTCTTTAAACGATGTACCCTGTGGAATAGTCACAAATGCTCCGGCACCTACCTTCAACGCTGGCAAAGAAGCGGTCAACTGCGCCACCTTCTTAGGGCCAAAATAAAGAACGGTATGTTTGGTCTTCGATAAGTCATGCAATGCCTGCACCAAATCCCCTGCCTTAAGCTGATCTAATTCTGCATCGGTAAATGTATAGTTGAATGGATTTTTCGCACCATACTTTGCATAAGCTTTAAGACCGTTCATGATAGCATCTTTGTTTTCCTTGGCATTCACTCTCGACTTTTTCAACCGGCCGATATAAGCATCGAATGCAGATTGATCCACCACACAATTTCTCAATAGATCTTGTATCAAGGCTACAGAAGCTTCAAAATTACGATTCAGTCCGGCTATAGAAACAGTCGTTTCTTCATTACCTGCAGAAACAGAAAAATCAGAAGCTAACTTATAAAAATCCTTACTGAATTGCTCGCTACTCTTCTCTTTAGTTCCCAGAAACTCCAAGTATCCGGCGGCTAATCCCAACAGTCTATTATTCCATGATCCCAAAGGAAAGCGATATACTAAACTGAACAATTCATTGTCTTTATTTTCTACGGCCAAAACATCCACGCCGTGAGAGGAAGACTTCTGAATATCTTTGCTGTAATCCAACCATACCGGTTTAATTTCCTCTTCAGGCATCGCATTAACTTTCGTCAAGAACTCCGATTGCGCTTCCCGGTTTACAGTTACCGGTGTGATCTCCGGTTTCACGACCTTCACCACATTCTCATCTACTCCCTGACGCTTGTAAATAGCCACATAGTTTTGATCGTTCAGATATTTGTTGGCAAAATCAACGATATCTTTTTTAGTCACCGTAGCTAACCAATCGGTATTGCGCAACTCATTAGCCCAATCCAACTCGGAGGTAAAGGCCCCCATTAACTCTTCCGCTCTACTTTGGTAACTATCATTTCGTGCAATTTGGGACTTGCGCTCATTATTGACAATAGAAGTAATCAAACCCTCAGAGAAATCTCCTTTACGCAGTTTCGCCAATTCGGCCAATAGCAATTCTTTAACCTGATCCAAAGACTGTCCCTGAGACGGATTCCCCTGAAGGATCAACATCGAATAGTCTTTTAGGATATAAGGGAAAGCACCTGCACCTAATAACTTCTGTGATTTTACCAAGTCCAAATCGATCAATCCGGCAGAACCGTTGGTCAATATGCTTCCTAAAAGATTAAGCATCTGAGCATCCTTGGTAGCTGCTCCCGGAAATCTAAATCCTAAGAATAAAAACTCTGAATTGGGTCCCTTCACCTCTTTAATGATGGGACTTGTAATCGGTTTTTCGGGCGCAAAGTTGTAAGGAGGTACATCTTTGCGCTGCATATAAGCAAACGCCGCATCCACCTTCTTGATCATAGCTGTAGGATCAAAATCTCCTGACATGATGACCCCCATGTTATTGGGCACATAATATGCGTCAAAATATGCACGAATAGCTTTCAACGAAGGGTTTTTAAGATGTTCCACGGTGCCTAATACCGTTTGTTGTCCATAATTATTGGTTGGGAACAACCCTTCGAACATAGCCTCTATCGCCTTACGGTTGTCCGTATCCAAACCGATGTTTTTCTCTTCATAAACAGCTTCTAGTTCGGTATGGAACAAACGAAAGACTGGGCTTCTGAAACGTTCGGCCTGTACCGCAAGATACTTGTCGACTACGTTGTTGGGAATATCTTCAATATAAACGGTCTGCTCGAACGAAGTAAAAGCGTTGGTTCCCTCTGCCCCCATATTGCTCATGAGTTTATCATATTCATTGGCAATCGCATACTTAGCGGCTTCACCAGAGACTTCATCGATTTCTTTATAGATAGCCTTACGCTTAGCCTCGTCTTTTGTGGAGTTATAGTCTTCATAGAGACCATCAATCTTATCCAACAAAGGCTTTTCCTTTGCCCAATCCAAAGAACCAAACCGATCTGTACCTTTAAACAATAAGTGCTCGAGATAATGTGCTAACCCTGTATGATCTTTAGGATCTGTTTTACTTCCCGCTTTGGTCGCGATATAAGTTTGGATCCGCGGCTCTTTCTTACTGGGACTAAGAATAACCGTCAAACCATTTTTTAAGGTATAGAACCTTGAATGTGTGGGATCGTTGGAGACATATTTATACGAATATCCGCCTTCCTCGCCTTGTTTCCATTCGTAATTGACTTTTTGCGCTTGACTCGTTCCTACGGAGATGAACAAAAACGCAAACATTGAAAAAACTTTAGCTTTCTTCATATTTGTACTTCGCTGAGTTTACATATACAGTCTACCTGTTTATTTAAGGCACTGTTAGGGTTACAGTCAAATTTAGGCTTATTATCAATGAATTCAGCCACACTGCTTATTTTCGATAAATTTTTCGGAAACAAATCCCGAATGCAAAAATATTAACAAAAACATGAACCTTTTAAGCGTAATTACACATGATTTATTCAGAAATAAACTTAGGTCAATATGTTTTACCTGTATTTCCTTTCAGTTAAACCCCAAATAGATACCAAGTTCGTTATTCCTTATAAAATTATAGAGATTTTATAAGGGGTAAATAGGGGTTTTATAGAGGGTTCATAGAGGTAAATCACTAGTAATACTCTAGATAATCTCTATCATATTTCTGTATTATCAGAATAATCAGTATATTTAGTAATAATTAATTATAAACTAGTACAGGACATGTTCCGAACCTTCTCGGTATGCGGTACTCCTAAAAACAAAAATTATGGCAATACTAAAAGGTGGTATCAACGGCCCGTTCTCTGGAAAAGTAGGAAGTGTTGTAGGCTATGAACTAAATGGTCAAGCAATAATCCGATCGCTTCCACGCTATGTCAAACGTAAACCTACTGAATTAACAATTATCAACCGTAACCGTATGAAAGCGGTATCTAAGTTTTTATCCCCTATCGGAGAAATCATCAAGCTAGGTTACAAAAACATAGCGCCTCCTGGGAGTCGAATCGGTGCTTTCCAAGCTGCACAGTCTTATTTCTTCAAAAATGCGATTGATTATGATGAAGATACTATCCCTTATATCAACCCAGAAAAGGCATTAATCTTTAGAGGAAATCTTGATCTGCCAATTGTTACTTCATTACACCGTGAACAATGTAAATTAATGATAACATGGGAGAGACATCAGCACCGATACGATGGATACTACAAGTTACTACTGTTGGCCTATGACACCGAAAACGAGGCTAGCCTTTATGAAGGTGCAGCTACGGTGAACGATGGCCAATTAGAATGGCAACTGCCCAATCATTACCATAAAATAGAACAATTGCACATCTATTTTGGAGTACTAAACATTTTTACGGGAGAAATGTCAGACTCTGTTTATGCAGGTTGCGTCTAGCAAGCCTTCGCTAAAATCGTTTAAATAGCATCAAGATGTATGTCACATACATCTTGATGCCTTCAGAACCTAGTTTCATTGCTTATCGAACTGATACCAGTTAATCTTCGTAGATATACGCATAAGTATAGCCAGAATAATAAATACACCGACCGTCCCAACAATCAAGGAATAATCACGCAATTGCATCAGCACGAAAATAAAGCCATAAAACAGACCAAGGATCCCCGTAAACAACAAGGCTGTCCGATTATCCTTCGTTATCATTCTAATGAAGGAGGCAATAAGACCTATTGTCGCAAGCGCGGCAAGTAAATAGGCCATATTAAATCCTAAATGTTCAGAGATGGCAAGTAACAACGAGTAAAACAAGATCATCGCAGCGCCAATTAAAATATACTGAATCAAGTGAATGCGTTGCTTTTTAATAATCTCGGTAAAAAACAGTGATGCAAATGTCAATACAATAACAAGTATCCCATACTTCGCTACCCGTGTTGTTTTTTGATAATTATTCACCTCGGGAAGGAAGTTGATCTGTACCATATCCATATCTGTGGCTGCCTCTATATTCGCGCTGGCCACACCTGCAGCATCTGTGGTCTCTATATAATGATCAAAATTTGCCTCAGCAAGCGACATACCTGAAAAACGGTACACGCGGTCATTTCCTCCAGACCATTGCTGCGGCAGTTTTCTTCCAAAGCTCGGGATATTCCATGATGCATTGAATTCTTTATCCGTCACTTCACGGGTTTCGGGCAGATAAGCTCCGTTGAAACTCGGATTTCCCCAACTTCCCTTGGCCTGAACCAACGTATGGTTAGCCAAAGGCAAAAAGTTGATTGACTTGGAACCTCTCAGCTTCACGCGAATCTGAAAATCAAACTTGGTATCTTCTCCTTTGGTCAAAGGCAGGTTGGCAGCCATGTTGTTATTAAACAACTGAAAGTTTCTTAGATCCATCGATAATGGCATTTTTTGACCTGCCCATTCCAATTCAGGATCAGACGACAGCCCTTTTACATCCTGTATCCCAAAAACCAATTGTGCCTCTGACCATCTCATTTTATCGGCCGCTACAGGAAGCAATTTCATATCGAGACCAGCGAAGTTTCCTTTGATGGTAAAATTTGAATTATACACAACCGATTCATAAATGCCTCTTTTCAGATTCTCTGGTTTAATATCGGTCTGCACTTGGCTGTGACTGGGCAGAAGAAACATCCAATCCTGTTCAACACGTTGTACAACAACTTCTTTCCCCTTACTATCCTTTTCAATTACCTCATTTACATAATCATAAGGAACAGCCAACACCGGACTGGCAATGACCTGATCCCGCCCCCATTTAGCGGCAATTTCGGAAGAAACCTGCTGTTCACGATCCCGTCTCTCACGGACCAGATCATCGACCAAAGACATGGGAATCATCATAATCAGCAGCAGCACGAAGATGACAAACATTTTCAAGATGACGGAATTACTGATTCGCTCAAAGACGGTCATACTCGAATTAGGGAGTTGCGGAGGAGTTTTAATTTCATTTTCCATGATTGTTATTCTATTTAAATGTTATTCGTATGTTATAAAATGTATGCTAAGTCTGTATTATACACCACCTCTAAAAGAAAGTACTTTGTTTTTCAAAGTTGATAGGCAAAAAAATTTATTTATACTGCTGCTTGATCAAATTTTCCAATGCTGTCAAATGATTTTCAAAGGCTTTTTGTCCTTTGTCGGTACGGATATATTTGGTATTGGGTTTTCTATCCACAAAACTTTTCTCTACAATAAGGTATCCCTCCTTTTCCAGACTCTTGAGATTAGAAGCGAGATTGCCATCTGTAATCTGCAGGAGTTCTTTTAAAGCATTAAAATCGTAATGTTCATTAGCGACCAATACACTCATGATCTGCAAACGGACACGATTTTCCAGCACTTTATCGTATAGGGATAGATCTAAACTCACTTCTCGTAACGTTGATGTACTATAATTCCGTAAACAATATGCAATAGGCCAAATCCCGTTGCCCAAAACCAAAGGCCATAACCTGGAAATGCCAAAGCGAGTAAACCCAATAAAATATCCATAACACCAAGCCACCTGGCCTCCTTAAAAGTAAAGCTACTTGCTGCACTCAATGCCAGTCCATAAAAAATCAATAAGGAAGAAGCGATAAGACCATATGCTCCTTTATATATTAACAGCATCGAGAACACCCCTCCTGTCAATAAAGGAATGGCCGTTGCGATAAGCAATCCTTTGCTGGTCGCATTCCAAATTGTCTGCTTGTTCTTTCTAGCCTTATGCCTGGCCATCAGAAAAGCCGTAAGCACAGATGCCAACAACACTACTGCCGCAATGAGAATCAACTTACCGATTATACCCGAATCCGTAATATAGTTGTCCCGGTATCTAAAATCGGTACGCGCACCATATACCGTAACATAGCCAAAGAAAGCACCTATTAAAGCATAGCTTCCGATAAGAATACCAGAAAGACCGCTTATAGACATGAATTTCGAGGAACGCTCCATGAGAGACCTGATCTGTCCTATCTCCTTAATTAAATCGTGTTGACTCATAAAAGTACTTTGATATTCAAAGTAACATACAAAATTTGATATCAACAAATTTTTTTTGTCTTTTTTTGGGGTCAAAAAGACAAGAACAAAGCATCGCGTAGGCGGAATGAGGCTTTCCTTACTAATATTATACTATACCATCTATTTTTTGTTAAAAATAATCAAACTGAATATTAGGTGTTTATAGACAAAAGTGAACTATAAATGTTTTTTTTATTAAAAAAGGCTTGACAAATATCGATTTGAGTTCTATCTTTGTAGCACAAAAGAAATCCTAACTGCGGAAGTGGCGTAATTGGTAGCCGCACCAGACTTAGGATCTGGCGCCGCAAGGCGTGGGGGTTCGAGTCCCTTCTTCCGCACTTGATATCCTCCCGACCAAAATACATCGGGGGGATTTTTTTTATAATGCGAAAATAACGCTTAAAGAAAAGTATGAACATTTCACATCAGAAAATCGATGATATCAGCGCAAAAATCAGCGTTGATTTAACACCAGAAGATTATAATCCTGCAGTCGACAAAGCGATTAAAGATCAAGCAAAGAAAGCGAAATTACCAGGATTCCGTCCTGGAATGGTACCTGTAGGTCATATTAGACGTACTTACGGTAAAGCTATTTTATTTGATGAGATCAACCGCGTTGTAAATGAAAAGATTTCAGCCTATATCACAGAAGAGAAACTTGAAGTATTGGGACAACCTCTTCCAGTAGATGCTGAAGATGAAAACAAATACAATTGGGACTACAAAGACACGTTCAATTTCAACTATGAGATTGGTCTTGCTCCAATTTTTGACATTCCTTTCACAGCAGAGACCGAGTTTGTTGAGTATGATATCAAAGCTGATGATGCTACATTAGTCGAGCGTACTAAAAACTTACGTCGCAGCTACGGTAAAATGACTAACCCAGAGGTTTCGGAGGAAGGTGACGTATTATACGCGATATTAAAACAAGAAAAAGAAGACGGTATCGAAAAAACTACATCTGTACGTACGGATGTAATCGAAGACGCTAAAATTAAAAAATCTTTAGTAGGTCTTAAAAAAGACGATACAGTTAAAATCGATATTAAAAAAGCATTCAAAGTTGCTGATATCGCTCGTATCTTAGGTATTACCGAAGAAGAGGCTGAAAATCTTGATGTAACTAAATTCGAACTTTCGGTACAGAACATCAACCGTTTAGAAGAAGCTGATCTAAATCAGGAGTTCTTCGACAAATTGTTCCCAGAAGGTGAAGTAACTACTGAAGAGCAATTCAACGAAAAAGTAAAAGAAGAAGTAGAAAACCTATTCAAGCAAAACTCTGCGCAGAAGCTACGTAACGATATGTACACTTTTGGTATGGAGAAAGTAGAAGCTAAATTCCCAGAGGATTTCTTAAAAAGATGGTTACAGGCGACTAACCCTAACCTTTCAGCGGAAGAAATCGAAGAAGGTTTTGCAGACTTCGTGAGCAACTTGAAATGGACGATCATCGAGAACAGAATCGTTACAGCAAACAACTTGGAAGTTAAATACGACGAGGTTGTTGACTTAGCAAAAGAGCGTATCTACGGTCAAATCAAGATGTACAACATCAACGAAGAACCTACAGATGAGCAATTGGGTCAGTTTGCAATGCAGCTTCTATCGGATAGAGAGCAAGCAAACCGCTTATTTGAAGAAGTAAAAGCACTTAAGGTTTTTGATCACTTGAAAACTACTGTTAAGACAAAATCGAAAAAAATAGATTACGATAAGTTTGAAAAATTAGATAACAAATAAGTAATCTTAACCATAAGAGAAGGGCTAACAGGTATGTTGGCCCTTTTTTTATAGATAGAAGAATAAAACAAAAAAAATGCAGATCCGTAAAGCAAATAAAGAAGATGCCTCGCAAATAGCAGGCCTGATGATACTTGCGATGACCGAAATCGTATATCAGTTTATTGGGAAAGAAGATTTCGAAGAAGGCAAACGTTTTCTTAGCGATCTTATACAACGGGAGGACAACCAGTACTCCTATCAGTATATTTTCGTAGCAGAAGATAAAGAAGGGATATTGGGACAGATATGCCTGTATCCGGGCGCACAACTCGAAGCGCTACGCAAACCGGTTTTAGCGCATATCAAAACCCGCTACGCCATAGATTACCAGGTTGCCAACGAAACGCAGGCTGGGGAAATATACCTGGATACTATAGCGGTAAGTTCCTTGGCCCAAGGAAAAGGCATTGGCAAACTACTGATCAACTACGTAATTGATGAGTTTGTCAACAAAAAACAAGAAGTCTTGGGATTGCTTGTCGATTTTGACAATCCAAATGCCAAACGGCTATACGAGAAAATGGGATTTGTCGTGCAGCGCGAAATCTCCATTTTTGGGAAAAGGATGGAACATATGCAATATCGTCAGGCCTAAAACCGGATATTATAGCCGATGGAGACCGATCCAAACGGGAATTCCCGATAAAAATCGGGATACTTTTCGTCTCTGAATTCGCCTTGAAGGGCGAAGTAGCCTGATCGTAGGTTAATGGACCATCGTTTGAAAACACGCAAACTGCCCTCGACAGTACCTGCGTGCAAGATGTAATAAGATGGGGTACCGCTGATCGTATAAAAAACGCCACCATTGTAATCTGTTGTAAATAACAATCGATTCAATAGACTGAGCTCGCCTTTAAAACGATAAGAGGCCCCTGATCCATAGTTATAATTGCGACTGGCACCGTACAATAAATAGGGATCAGGCACCGCTGCCAAAAGAACAGCCCCTACGCCCAAACTTAGATTCAGCTTATTATTTTTTTTGTAAGTAAACTCGGACAGCCAGTTATAGTTTAAACTCTGTGCTCCATAGAAAAAAGCATCGTTATTATAAAAATCATAATGAGCATTCAGGGTTCCAAAATGATCTCCTTTCCTGGTTTTGAAGAATTTGGCACCGTACAACAACGCATGCACATTGACGGCATTGATAAAAGTACTGTCACCACTCCCCACTTCAAGATTGACCGAAAACTGATCAAAAGGTCGCTTATAATTGTGCTCACCGTTACTGTACTTAAAGCGTAACCTGGTATAAAAAGAATCTTTCCCCTTGGATAAAAAATCTCCTTCCTTAGCATCGAAACGCCTAAACCCGGCATCAATCTCTGCGCTGATCACCGAAGAGTCAACCAGATAATAATCATCTACACGCTTACCCCATTTGCCATCGAGTAAACGGTTCAAACTATTGACCGGATTTACCAATAGTGCCACGATCTCATTGCCCACAACATTATGCCCATGCCGACTCCGGGCCAAGATGTTACGGGATACCCGATGGGTCATCTCCCCCAGAATAATTCCGCCAAAGGTCGTATTGACCAGATCATTGATTGCAGGGTGCTGTGTCTCCCCTGCCGTCTCCCAGATATAAGAGCCTGCAAATGTCGCTATACTGGATTGGTAAAAATTATATCCATTGCTTCGGAAGGCATTAAAGTACAGCTGACCGTGATAAGGATGGTCGATCTGATTTGTCGTAAATTGATTATCATCCCAATCCCAAGCACTTAGTCGCTGATGCTGAATGAAATTCTTGAACGTGATATAGGAATAGGGATCTTTGGTTATAAAACGGTTAAAGGTTGCCGGAAAAGCCTGGGTCAAGAACCACTCTGTACCGGCTCGCCAAAAGTGTTTGGGACGCTTCGGATCAAGAGGTCTGATCAACAAATCTTGAATCTTCAAATCTATAGGTTTCCATAACGGCCGGGGAAATACAACGGAATCAATTGCCGACGCCGGTAATGAATCTACGCTATGCCCTTCTGCAGCCGCTCTCGTAAAGCTGAGGTGCAACACGGCAAGAAACAATAGCAATAGACCTGTTCTCATTAGTATTTTTTTATTTTTTTAGAAATAAACATCATATGCTTTCTGTGGGTTCCTGTCATCCCTCCTTCTCCTAACAGAAACAAGATTGAAAAAGCATTGTTTGTCGGTTGCGCTAAATTTATAAAATTTGTACTAATGCTATGTTATAAAAAAGACATTTTACGAAAACAGGGGCTGCTTTTACAGCCTCTGTTTCACTACATCAAATCTTTTGGCTCTTTAAAGCATAGGGACTTCAATAAGCAATAAGGAACTTCCCTTCGTAGCACGTATTGTCATACGATCTGCCTCGGTAACACCTATAGCATCTCTTCTGGACAATACACTTCCTTCGACTTCAATTGCTCCTTCCAGGACAAATAAGAAGACGCCATTGCCTTTTGCTTTCCATACATACTCGACCTCTTTGTCTTGATCTAAATCAACCATATGAAACCACGCATCCTGATGTATCCAAGCCCCTTCATCATTCGGATCAGGCGAGACAAGCTGTTGGAATCTATTTTTCCTATTTTCCGGATCTAAACGGATCTGATCGTAGCGAGGTTCTACATTCTGTTGGTTGGGAAACAACCAGATTTGTAAAAATTTTACGGGATCTGTTTCGCTTGCATTAAACTCGCTGTGCTGTATACCCGTTCCTGCGCTCATAACCTGAATCTCGCCAGGCTGTATCGTACCACTGTTGCCCATGCTATCCTGATGCGCCAGCTCGCCTTCCAATGGAATGGATATAATCTCCATGTTATCATGCGGATGTCGGCCGAAGCCGTTGCCTCCAGTTACGTAATCGTCGTTGAACACGCGGAGCGCACCAAAATGAATGCGTTCAGGATCATAATATCCTGCAAAGCTAAATGTGTGCGCACTCTTTAACCAACCATGATCAGCATGTCCCCGACTATCGGATCTGTACAAAACTGTATGTGCCATTTTTTCCTCCTTTTATTATGTATTACAAATATACGCAGTAACAGGCCACACCATTCTTAATATAGATTAATAAAACTTTCATAATGTTATTGAATCCCCAACAGATATGAACCGATCCCCATATTATCGGGAGTGCCCTTGAAAAAATGGGCTGCCTTGGAGTAGGGCAGCCCATTTTCGAATCTAGTATTCGCCTCTCAGCTTGCTGAGAAACTCCGGTGTGATGCCTATATAAGAGGCCACCGATTTTTGAGATATCGTATTGATCAGCGTAGGGTACATCGTACAAAACTTCTCGTACCTGACCTTGGCCGGAAGACTCAGGTAATTTATCGTTCGAAGGTTGCTCGCGGCCAATGCATTCTCCGTTAGAATTCTAAAATATCTTTCCAGTTTGGGAATACGATCAAAAATACTGACTTGACAAGAGCGGCTCAACAACAAAACTTTCGTTTCCAGTAAGGCGTCAATGTTCAATTCGCTGGGCTGACTTTTAACAAAAGAATACATATCTGATATCCACCAATTCGCCGGAGCAAATTGCAAAATATGTTCAAAGCCATTTCGATCAACGGCATAAGACCGTAAACACCCCTCCACCACAAAAGCAGAATATTGGGCAATTTCACCGGCACGATGCAAAAATTGCTTCCGCGCCAATGTCTTTTCACGCACCAGTTCTACAACGATACTTTCTTCCTCTGCCGACAATGGGGTGATACTGTTGATGTGTTTTATAAGATGATCAACCATCGGTATTACTTAATTTCACTATAGCTCATTCCCATATTTTGGAACATAAATGCCCATTTGTCCGCGTGCTCAGCAATCTGCATAGCCGTTGATTTACCGGCACCGTGTCCGGCCTTGGTATCGATACGGATCAATACTGGATTGTCTCCTACATTATACTCCTGTAGACGTGCGGCAAACTTGAAAGAGTGTGCCGGAACCACCCGGTCGTCGTGATCTGCCGTCATAACCATAGTTGCAGGATAAGCGGTATTCGCTTTAAGCGCGTGATAAGGAGAATATTTGTACAAATACTCGAACATCTCTTTGCTGTCGTCGGCCGTCCCGTAGTCAAATGCCCAACCTGCACCAGCCGTAAACTTATGGTACCGCAACATATCCAGTACCCCTACGGCCGGAAAAGCCACTTTAAACAATTCAGGTCGCTGGGTCATACACGCTCCGACCAATAGACCTCCATTGGATCCTCCTGCAATAGCAAGCTTCTCAGAAGAGGTATACTTCTCATGGATAAGATATTCTCCGGCAGCGATAAAGTCATCGAAAACATTCTGCTTTTTCATTTTTGTACCGGCGACATGCCAATTTCCCCCATATTCGCCTCCTCCTCTCAAGTTTGCTACAGCATATATGCCGCCTTGCTCCAAGAGAATAATATTCGCCGTGCTGAATGATGGCGTAAGGCTGATATTAAACCCACCATAGCCATACAGCAACGTTGGGTTGGTACCGTCTAATTTGACTCCTTTTTTGTGCGTGATGATCATAGGTACTTTAGTTCCGTCTTTAGAAGTGTAAAACACCTGCTTGGATTCGTATTGGGACGGATCAAATTGAATCGCCGATTTTTTATAGACAGCAGACTTTCCAGAAGCGATATCATAGCTGTATATAGTCCCGGGATTAACATAAGAGGTAAAGCTATAGTAAAGGGATTTATCCGCTTTTTTGGCAGCGAATCCACTGGCAGTACCTACACCAGGCAATGTAATCTCACGCTCCAATTTTCCCTCACGATCATACTGCTGTACCAATGAAGTTGCATCTTTCAAATAAGAAGCAAAAATCTTACCACCTCCTATAGAAGGGCGTAACACATTTTCAGTCTCAGCGATCAGATCTTTCCACCCCGCTGGTTTCGGATCAGCAAGCACTGTTTCTACGATCTTACCATTGGGTGCGCCCAGCTCCGTATAAATAATCAAACGATCGCCGTCATTGTCTAAGACAGCATGATTTTTCTCGAAATTGTCCACAATGGTAACGAAATCCGCTGTCGTGTCAGCGAGATCTTTGACATACAACTCGTTGCCTGAAGTGGTGTTGGCCGCTGTTACTACAAGAAAACGCTCGTCTTCGGTCAAGCCTGCACCGATATAGCGTCGTGGTGTCTTCTCGCCACCAAATACCAATTCATCCGTGGCTTGTGCGGTATTCAGTTTATGAAAATAAAGCTTATGCTGATCGGTCATCGCTGAAAGTGCAGAGCCCGATTTAGGTTTGTCATAGGAACTGTAGTAGAACCCTTCATTCCCGCGCCATGCGAGGCCACTGAACTTGACATCGATCAAGGTATCTCCTACCACACTTTTGTCTGCAGCACGTAACACAATGACCTTGCGCCAATCCGACCCCCCCTCGGATATCTGATACGCCACGAGCGATCCGTCTTTACTAAAGTTGATATCAGCTAACGAGGTGGTACCATCTGTAGAAAACTTGTTCGGATCCAAAAAGACTTCCTCTGTACCCTCATCACCTTTTTTACGGTAGAGTACGGACTGATTTTGCAAACCATCGTTTTTATAAAAATAAGTATAGTCGCCTTCTACAAATGGAGCTGAATATTTCTCATAATTCCATAATTTCTCCAAGCGCTGTGTGATGGCATCCCGAAAAGGGATCTGTTTGAGGTAATGCTGTGTTACTTCATTCTCGGCCGCTACCCACGCCTTAGTCTTATCGGACATGTCGTCTTCAAGCCATCGATAAGGATCTTCTACTGTAATCCCAAAAAAATCATCCTTTTGGTCGACCTTTTCGGAGACCGGATACGGTTGTAGTGTAATATCTTTCACGGGGTCAATCTTTTTGTTTTGTTGACAAGCTACCAATGCCATGGACAGCATCATAAAACCAATATTTTTTGTCATAATCGATCATTGTTTCTAACAAAACTAACGAAATATTTCTGGCTTTAAAACTTTCATAGGTTATTCGGAGATCGTCTTACAGGCAATTCACAGTACCTGATCAGACCGGAGCAGCCATGCTGCTCCGGAAAGCTGTTTGTAAAATCAGGGCATTTTGGTAGTTTTACACCAACATGCAAATTGCTAAAAGAATATATTTCGCTTCCGATTTTCACCTGGGTTCTTACCCTAGGGAACAGTCCGAGCTTCGGGAAAGAGAAATTGTGAAATGGCTTGACCATATCAAACAGGATGCCTCCGAGCTTTATCTGGTAGGAGATGTATTTGATTTCTGGTTCGAATACCGTACTGTCGTTCCCAAAGGGTACATTCGATTTCTTGGCAAACTGGCCGAGCTGGCTGATCTGGGCGTTAAAATAACGCTCTTTAAGGGCAACCACGACATGTGGATGTTTGGCTATTTAAAAAAAGAAATCGGAGCTACTATCGTAGACAACGAACTTGTGCTGAACCTAAACGGCAAGGCCTGCTATGTACACCACGGGGATGGCCTGGGCCCTGGAGACAGGAAATACAAAATTCTGAAGAAAATATTTAGGAGTTCGTTCTGCCAATGGCTTTTTGCACGTCTACATCCCAATCTGGGTATAGGAATAGCGCAGAGATGGTCCAAACATAGTCGTATTTCCAATGGCAATGATGAGCAGTTCTTGGGCGAAGACAAAGAGTGGCTTATCCAATACGCAAAGGAGACACTAAAAACACAGCACTACGACTATTTTGTTTTTGGTCATCGACACTTTCCTTATGAACTTGAAATAGGAGCTGGTTCTAAGATCATCAATTTGGGGGAATGGATCAATTATTATACCTACGCTGTATGGGACGGCCACAGCCTTAACCTGGAACGATGGAACTCGTAGCAGCAATCCAACAGATATACGCGCTACCCACGGATGAACTGGATCGATTGGTCCGGATTACGGAGCGGATCCAATTGGAGAAAAACAATATCCTGATTGACAAGGATAAAACCGCCAAATATATTTACTTCCTGACCGAAGGTATCTGCCGCATCTATTATCCAAAAGAACAGAAAGAAGCGGTTTTGGATTTTTGCTTTCCCGGAGATTCTATCCTTTCACTGAACAGCTATATACACGGCACACCTGGCTATGAAATTGTAGACACCTTGGAAAACTGTGTCTTATATCGGATTCCTGTTTCAAAACTACAACGACTTTACAACCAATCGCTTCCTATTGCCAATTGGGGAAGAAAGCTTGCCGAATTAGAAACTTTGAAAATCGAGCAGCGCTTGATGCAAACGCTTTTTAAAACGGCGGCAGAGCGTTACGGTGATCTGTTGACCAAAGAGGCTAACGTTGTGCAACGCATCAAACTGGGGTATATTGCATCTTATTTGGGCGTGACCCAAGTGACGCTTTCGCGGATCAGAGCTGAGATCAAGTAACGATGGCCTAAAACCGTATACTCAAGAGCTCACTTTTTTAACAATTATTAAAAAATATGTGTAGCGAAACCAGCACCTTTGCACAAAAAAAATGAACTGGATATTTTTAATCTTGGGCGGACTCTTTGAAGTAGGGTTTACGACTTGCTTGGGTAAGGCCAAAGAGGCTACTGGCAGCGCTTCTATGTTGTGGTATGCTGGATTTGTAGTCTGTTTATTCTTAAGCATGGGATTGCTGATCAAAGCTACACAAAGCCTTCCTCTGGGCACGGCTTATGCGGTATGGACGGGCATCGGGGCCGTGGGTACGGTATTAATGGGAATTATTTTCTTTAAAGAGCCTGCCGAGTTTTGGAGAATATTCTTCATTTTCACTTTAATCGCCTCTATAATAGGACTGAAAGTTGTGTCAAGTCATTAATAATTCCTTCTTTTTAAACCATATTTTTCAGTATTTTTGCACTCTCTAAAAGGACGCAATACCTTTTGGATGCAAAACCCTCCGAGGGATATCCTCTTTAAACAGGATATATAAGGGCTATTTTAAGCTATTTGGCCCCTTGGTGGTTAATACTTATCAAACAGAACTATGTTAGAAAAACTACAAGCGATTAAAGAACGGTGGCAAGAAGTGGAAGCTGAACTCAGCAATCCAGATACCATTAATGACATGAAGCGTTTTGCAAAATTGAACAAGGAATATAAAGACCTATCAAAAATTGTAGAACAGTACCATATTTACAAAAACATAATCAGCAATATAGACACCAATAAGGACATATTGGTCAATGAGAAGGATCAGGAGCTAAGGGAAATGGCCAAGGAGGAACAAGATATCCTACTGGTCCAGCGTGAAGAGAAAGAGGAAGAAATTCGTCTGATGCTAATTCCAAAAGATCCGGAGGACTCCAAAAATGCGATTATTGAAATCCGTGGTGGTACCGGTGGTGATGAAGCAGCACTATTTGCAGGAGATTTATACCGCATGTACACCCGTTATTTTGAAACCAAAGGCTGGCGTAACGAAGTAATGGATGTTACGGAAGGTACATCCGGAGGGTATAAAGAGGTTATCTTAAAGGTAATCGGTGAAGACGTATATGGACAACTGAAATACGAGTCTGGAGTACACCGCGTACAGCGTGTCCCGGATACAGAGACACAAGGCCGGGTACATACATCCGCTGCATCTGTTGCCGTCCTTCCGGAAGCTGAAGAAGTGGACGTGGAGCTGAACCCAGGTGATATTGAAATGCATACCTCCAGATCGGGTGGTGCCGGTGGTCAGAACGTGAACAAAGTAGAAACAAAAGTGCAATTGACACACAAGCCTACCGGAATCGTTGTTGTCTGTCAGGTTGAACGTTCCCAATTGGCCAACCGAGAATTGGCGATGGAGATGCTTCGTACGAAACTTTACGAGATAGAACTGAATAAAAAGAACGGCGACATTGCTGCAAAAAGAAAGACTTTGGTTTCTTCAGGTGACCGTTCCGCAAAAATCCGTACCTATAACTATCCGCAAGGAAGATTTACAGAGCATAGAATTAACTTGACTACCTACAATTTGTCGACAATTCTAGACGGTGATATACAGCCGATTATAGATGCATTACAGTTTGCTGAAAACGCGGAAAAGATGAAGGAGGGCGCTACAAACTAAGTTTTTTTCAAAAAAAATTAGGATTTATATAAATAAGCGCTATATTTGCACACCTTCTCACAAGAAGGGTTTAGGTCTGGTAGTTCAGCTGGTTAGAATACATGCCTGTCACGCATGGGGTCGCGGGTTCGAGTCCCGTCCAGACCGCTAAAAACAAAGAAAAGAATCGTCTTTTCATCGTTCTTAAAAATAGTAAAAATAAAGAATTTAGTCTGGTAGTTCAGCTGGTTAGCATATTCCGATTCATCGGAAGAGTCGCCCGTTTGAGTCTACATTAGACGTATGTTCTTTAGAAGATTAAAAAGATTTTAGGTCTGGTAGTTCAGCTGGTTAGAATATTCCGATTCATCGGAAGAGTCGCCCGTTCGAATCTACGTTAGACGTATGTTCTTTAGAAGATTAAAAGATTTTAGGTCTGGTAGTTCAGCTGGTTAGAATACATGCCTGTCACGCATGGGGTCGCGGGTTCGAGTCCCGTCCAGACCGCTAAATATCTTTAACAACAATTAAAATTCTTAGGTCTGGTAGTTCAGCTGGTTAGAATACATGCCTGTCACGCATGGGGTCGCGGGTTCGAGTCCCGTCCAGACCGCTAA
>NZ_ATDL01000012.1 GCF_000416985.1 Sphingobacterium paucimobilis HER1398 | reverse complement strand
TGATCCGATATTGACTTATACGGTTTCGGGTTATCAAAGTACGGATGACAACAGCATCCTTAGTGGTGCATTGAGCAGAACAGTAGGCGAGGATGTCGGTGTTTATCCGATTGGGCAGGGCGATTTAAGTGCGGGTGCTAATTACGATATAGACTTTACGGGAGCGGATTTTGCTATTTCTAAAGCTAGGCTGACGGTAACTGCTGCGAGCGGACAGGGCAAAGTGTACGGTGAAGCTGATCCGATATTGACTTATACGGTTTCGGGTTATCAAAGTACGGATGACAACAGCATCCTTAGTGGTGCATTGAGCAGAACAGTAGGCGAGGATGTCGGTGTTTATCCGATTGGGCAGGGCGATTTAAGTGCGGGTGCTAATTACGATATAGACTTTACGGGAGCGGATTTTGCTATTTCTAAAGCTAGGCTGACGGTAACTGCTGCGAGCGGACAGGGCAAAGTGTACGGTGAAGCTGATCCGATATTGACTTATACGGTTTCGGGTTATCAAAGTACGGATGACAACAGCATCCTTAGTGGTGCATTGAGCAGAACAGTAGGCGAGGATGTAGGTGTTTATCCGATTGGGCAGGGCGATTTAAGCGCGGGTACTAATTACACTATAGACTTTACGGGAACTGATTTTGCTATTGCCAAAGCGGTACTACCCGCCTTTACTTTTGCTGATGCAAGTTTCGTTTACGACGGCACGGCAAAATCTCTGAAAGCTACAGGCTTGGCAGCAGGAGCTACAGTAACTGGTTATACCAATAACGATCAGACTGAAGCGGGGGTATATACGGTTACGGCCAATATTGCTGGAGGTAGGAACTATGAAGATGGTTCGCAGACCGCTAAGCTGACGATTAAAAAAGCCAAGCAGGTCATCAGTTTCAGTGCTCCTGAAGAACTGGGGCGTGATGCAGGAACCGTAGCGCTGGATGTACACTCGGATGCTGGTCTGCCAGTCAGTCTCTCTGTTGATGATCCTTCCGTTGCTACGGTATCTGGCACGGAACTTAAGGTGCATCGCCTAGGAACCGTCAAGATTACAGCAACTCAGCTTGGCGACGCTAATCACGAAGCCGCTGCCGCGGTCACCGTTACGGTACGGGTGGTCGCAGACGCAGGCGCTAAACTGCCAATCGTTGTGCATAAAGCATTATCACCAAATGGGGATGGTATCAACGATTTCTTGACCATCGAGGGTATACAAGACTATCCGGAAAATAAGGTGACCATCTTTGATAAGAGCGGTTCGGTACAGGCAGAAATCATTGGTTACAACAATAGGGACAACGTATTCACTGGTAAGGAAAGCCGTGATGGTACCTATTTCTATTATCTGGATCTGAAAGATAATGGCGTATGGAAAAGAGAGAAAGGATATTTTGTGATTAGGCGTTAAGAAAGTGAGATAAGGTTAGAAGATTAAGTTATAAGGTTATAAAAGTTATGGAGGTTATGACTTTCATAACTGTATAACTCCTTAACTAAATAATCCCGATGAAAAAACAGGATTCCGATAAACCGGAAGACACCAAGCTAGATAACTAGATAACATGATCACTTGTTAACTATATAACAATACAACATGATAACAAAAAATACAATCATAACCCTACTGTCCCTGCTGCCCTTGTGCGGTATGGCACAGCATGGGGTAAGCTACAATCAATTTGGCCAATTGCGCAACAGTTTCAACTCTTCGCTGAGTACGATGGATCAGGGAGGCAGTTTTGCGGCTTTGGGTCGTAGCCAGTGGACGGGGGTGGACGGAGCACCGAAATCGGTATGGGTGTCGGGGCATGGTATGGTTAAAAACTTAGGTCTCGCTATAGGGGGAGATTTTAAACACGCCTCGCTGGGTGTGGTGCGTGAAAATGAAATTACGGCTTATGCTGCGAAGGCCGTACAACTTGGGGAGAATGAATACTTGAGTCTATCGATGGGCGGAGGGCTCTTATTCTACGAGGGCAACTACCGGCAGCTAGACGATCAGGATCCGGCCTTCTGGGAAGATGTGCGCGGTACGGCAGGCGTACTGAGTGTAAGTACCTCATACTATCAGAAAGATCGATTTTACGTTGGGGTGTCCATGCCACGCTTCTCGCTGAAGCGGAATACAGACCGCGAGTACGAATTTCGTGATGTGATCTATGTGACGGGTGGTATGCTGATCCGCCTAGACGATACCTTCAAGTTGCGTCCTTCATTCCTGGTGAGCCATATGCAGGAGATGTCGCCACGCTATGATATCAATGCGATGATGTTTGTGGGGCCAAAGATCGGATTGGGGATGGGTGTACAGAACCAGGGCGATCTGTCGGGGCTGATGCAGCTCAATTTTGGCAATTTCGGAATAGGCTACAGTTATCAGTTCAGCGTCAATGGCCATACACTGAACCAGAAAATATCGACCAATACGCATGAAGTCGGATTCCGTTACCGCATAGGAGGAATAGGGTTGTTGTAGGAGTGACGAAGTGAACAAGTTATCAAGTTAACAAGTGATCGAGTTATTCCCGATGAATCGGGACTTCGTTTTGCTACGCAGTGATGGAGTTATCGAGTGAAGAGCTCTTCGTCACTGCGAATGAAAGTCAACGTCATTGCGAATGAAGGGTGCTTGTCCCGAATTTACTTCGGGAAAGCAATCTGTTGATTAAGTAAGGAATAATGACACTGTACGTCATTGCGAACGAAGGGTGCTTGTCCCTAGTTTACTTAGAGATTGCTTCGTACCTCGCAAAGACGAGATGGTTTACAAACCTAGTTTACTTAGAGATTGCTTCGTACCTCGCAAAGACGATATAGTTTACAAACCTGGTTTACTAAGAGATTGCTTCGTACCTCGCAAAGACGAGATAGTTTACAAACCGAGCTTGCGAGCTCACCGTAGGTAATACGTCACTGCGAGCCTGAGAAGCAGTCTAGTGAGAAGTCATTCCCGATGAATCGGGACTTCGTTTCACTACGCAAGTGATGGAGTTAGGGGTGAAACCGTAAAAGGGTGAAATCGTGAATGTCTTTACACTTTTACGCTTTTTCTTTCTTCTAAAAATATAGAAAAATAGCTGCGTGCTATGCGAATAAAATGCTAATTTAGCGTTGGATATCAAACTGTAGCTGGCTTTTGTTCGTAAACGGGGTTTTGGCGAATAGTGGATGGTCCAGTATGTATCGATCACCATTGAAAAAACAAACCGATTCGCCTGCTGACGGATCACCATTAAGAAACAAACTATATACATATGAACTACTCATGTTTAGCGAAGCACAGACACCCATGAGTACTCCATATGACCATTAAGAAACAAACTATATACATATGAAAAAAGTATTTGCATCACTATTGACCGCCTGCGCTTTATTGGGTACTCAGGCTTGGGCTTGTACACGTGTGGTCTATAAAGGCCCGAATGGCAATATTATCACGGCACGCAGTATGGACTGGAAGGATGATATCGCTGCTAATCTATGGGTATTCCCGCGCGGATTGGAGCGTAACGGCGAGGTGGGAGCACAATCTGTCAAATGGAAATCTAAGTATGGTTCGGTCATCGCGTCGGCATGGGATATTGCGACTACGGATGGCATGAATGAAAAAGGACTGGTAGCGAATGTGCTGTGGCTGGTGGAATCTCAATATGCGGAGTATAACCCGACGGGAAGTAAACAAGGACTGACTATTTCAGCTTGGGCGCAGTATGTATTAGATAATTACGCTACGGTACAAGAAGCCGTACTTGACCTGGGGAAAGAGTCTTTTGTCGTGGTGAGTGACTACATACCGGGCACGCAGAAATTTACGACATTGCACTTGTCGATCTCGGATGCAACGGGTGATAATGCGATCTTGGAATATATCAATGGCAAATTGGTGATACACCACAGCCCGACCTATACGGTGATGACCAACTCGCCAATCTTTGAAGAGCAGCTGGCGCTGAACAAGTACTGGAAGGGTATCCCAGGTACGGTGATGTTGCCGGGTACCAACCGTGCGGCTGACCGCTTCGTCCGTGCTTCGTATTATATCAATGCGATCCCACAGACGGAAGATACACGTACCTCGGTAGCGAGTGTGTTTTCGGTGATACGCAACTGTTCCGTTCCCTTTGGTATCAGTTCTGAAACAGAGCCTAATATATCGTCTACACGTTGGAGATCGGTAGCGGATCAGCGCAATAAGGTGTACTATTTTGAAACGGTGCTGACGCCAAATACGTTTTGGGTGGATCTGAAGAAATTCAACCTGGCGGAAGGGTCTAAGACGATGATGTTGGATCTGAAGGCGTTTTCGACGTTCAATGGATTGTCCAATGCCAATTTTAAAGCGGCAAAGCCTTTCCAATTTGTGGGTATCTAATCGGTAATCGTTTTAATCTTCAACACTATAAAATATCAGTACAGTCAGATGATAGTAAAGTCATTTTCTCGTCTGCTTCTTGTTTTTTGCTGCCTGTCCTTGGGTATGCTGCCCGCACTGTTTACGGGCTGTATCAAAAAGGCGCTGCCGAATATTGAAGCAGATATTCTATCCGTGGTGTCTCGTGAGGGGGACTTTTTTGCGGATCCCGTGGTCACCAATAAGGAGGTGAAGCTTTTTGTAGATGATCAAAAGGTGGATGTCAAGGCGTATGTATTTGCCTTTACGCTGAGTCGTGGGGCCTCCAGTGTGCCGCAAAGTGGATCGGTGCAGGATTTTACCGAACCGGTGGTCTATACGGTGACTTCCGAGAACGGGGAGTTCAGCAAGAAATATACGGTGACGATGACGGATGAAAGGGTGACCTTTATGCCGCTGGAATATGATTTTGAGAATTATGTCATCCATGACAAGAATAAGTATACCGAATTCTTCCACCTGCGTGACGGTCGTCGGCAGGATACCTGGGACTCGGGCAATGCGGGTTTTGTATTCAGTATATCGCCGATCACCAAGAAGCAGCCTGCGCTGTACCCTATGCAGTTCAGCACGACGGTACACAGCGGAGAGACTGCGGTCAAGTTGGAGACCAAGTCGACGGGTACCTTTGGTGCGGGGGCGAAGAAACCGATTGCCGCAGGAAATATCTTTATGGGCGAGTTTGATGCCGGCAATGTGATGGGGGATCCCTTGCAGTCGACGCATTTTGGACGTCCTATAGAGGGGGCACCGGACTCGTTCTCGGGCTTCTATCACTATACACCGGGCAAGCAGGTGATCGATCACAACAGCAGACCGATGGCCAATGCCAAGGATACCTGCTCGATCGTGGCAGTCTTGTTTGACGCGGACGAACTGAAATCACGTACCAAGGTGGATTATCTCGATGGTACCAATCTGCTGACGGACAAGAGTATCGTGGCAACTGCATTGTTGTACGATGGGGAAGCGGCTGCAGCGAAGGACTTTAAGGCTTTTGACATTCCGTTTAAGTACGTCAAAGTGCCAGAAGTGGAAGGCTTTGCAGGGGGTAAGTATAAGTTGGCTATCGTGCTCAGTGCCAGTAAAAATGGAGATATCTTTCAGGGAGCGGTAGGTAGTGTATTATTAGTGGATGATATAAAGATTACGATCAAATGATAAGGTGTTTTGTAGTATTGGTGGTTGCTTGTGCGACTACGTGGGGGGCCTATGCGCAGGTCGGTGTGGATCGTGTGATCTTTCATGCCGGTGTGCATATCGGGGGCGTGACACCTGCTTCTATTCCGCAGGAGATCCGTGAGGTGGAAAGCTATAAGCCGGTCAATCCGTTTTCCATAGGGGTAGAGGTGCCGTTTTATAAAGCCAATGATAAGCTGACGGTTTCGTCGGGGCTAAACCTGGTCAATAAGGGTATGAAGACCAGGGCTTTTGCGGAGAATTTTAAAGCGATGATCGAGTTTGAGAATCAGCCTATACCGGGATTTATCGGTTATTTTACCGGTTCGGTGGGCTCGTCGTTCAACAACTTGTACCTGGAGCTGCCGGTATCGGCGCATTATGAGCTCAACTCGAGGTGGTCGCTGCTCGGTGGATTTTCTATCGCCCGTGCGCTGCACCGCTCTTTTGAGGGCAGTGTGCATAATGCCTATGTGCGCTTGGGAGATCCGACAACACCGAAGATAGAGATCGAAAGTGCAACCTTCGACGTGTCCAAGTTGGTGAATAAAACGGATATCGGGGTGCATGTGGGTGGCGTGTATGCGCTTACACCAGTGTGGCAGATCCGGGGGGTATTCAGTTATGGGGTCAATAATGTGATTGACGCGCCGACGGGTCACCTGCCGATCAAATTGCACAATACGTTCTTTACGATCGGTGCGGGATATGTACTTCCCTTTCAATAGACCAAACCAAATGATTATATAATGATACGAGGGCGCCGATAGGTGCCTTCGTTGTTTTTAGGTAAAAATATGCGAAATGAAAAGTGTTAAAGCGCTTTTGTATTACCTTTGCAGCTTGATTAAAAAAAGAATTGTATAGATGGTGAATAAAGAGAAGAACAGTTTCCTGTTTTTGGTGTACCTGGCCGGATTGAGTGTGATCGGTTTTTTGGCAACGGATATGTACCTACCGGCGTTTGATAAGATGCGTATCGACCTCGATACGAGCAAAAATAGTATCAGCGCCAGTCTGACCTTGTTTTTGGCGGGCTATGCTATAGGGCAGCTGTTGTGGGGCCCATTGTCGGATCGCATCGGAAAGCCCCGTTCGATCTTGATGGGATTGGGGATTTTTACGGCCGCATCGGTTTCTATTTATTTTACGGACAGTGTGACGGCACTGTTGGTGCTGCGCCTGATACAGGCGGTGGGGGTATGTGCTGCTGCTGTGAGCTGGCAGGCGCTGGTGATCGAACGCTATCCGGCGGAGCAGACGAATAAGGTGTTCGCTTCGATCATGCCACTGGTCGCGCTGTCTCCAGCATTGGCGCCTCTACTGGGGGTGTTTTTATTGGATCACTTCAGTTGGAGATCTATTTTTATCGTGTTGGCACTGATTACGTTGCCTTTGATTGCTTATACAATTACCTTAAATCGGAATACGGCGACGGTGAAGGACGGTACACCTGTGAAGGGGGAGTCTTACCTGCAATTGTTGCGGTCTAGAACCTATATCGGCAATGTGATGATCTATGCGGTCTGCTCGGGTGCTTTTTTTGCCTGGCTGACGGGATCACCCTTCTTTTTAAAAGAGCTGGGTTACAGCGAAGCGCAGATCGGTTTTAGCTTTGTGCCGCAGACGATCGCTTTTATGCTGGGGGGCTATGGCTACCGAGCGCTGTCGGATCGGATCCCGGGCAAGCGTATCTTGCCTTATTTGCTGGCTCTTTATTCGGTAGCGGTGATCGGGGTATTGGTGATCACACTGGTCACGACACCGACACTGGTGATGCTGTTGGTTCCTTTTTGTTTGATGGCATTGGCCAATGGTGCTTGCTACCCGATCGTGGTGGCGGAGGCGATGAAGCTCTTTCCCAACAGCTTGGGTAAAGCAGCAGCGATGCAGAATGCATTGCAACTGGGGACTTGTTTCTTGGCGAGTGGGATTGTGTCTCTGTTTTCAGGTACGGCCCTGCTGACCACGGCGCTGGTGATGGTGGGGACGATTCCTTTTGTGTTGATTGGATTTCGGATGTCCAAGTAGGGCGTCTGTGCTATATTGCGGTAAAAAGGCCATCTTAAAGAAAGATGGCCTTTTTTGTTAACCTAACATGCTATTCCGTTATTTTTTCTCCGCTACCAAGGCGTATACCATGGGTATCTTGTCATCGAGATGGGCTATGCGGTATTTTTTCGGTTCGAACTCGATAGTTTTATTAAAACAATTGTAGGGCGAATAATCGAATTCGTCCAGGGACTTGAGTTCAAGACCATTGCGGAGAAGGCTGTTGACCACCTCG
This sequence comes from Sphingobacterium paucimobilis HER1398, assembly GCF_000416985.1. Classification (GTDB taxonomy): domain Bacteria; phylum Bacteroidota; class Bacteroidia; order Sphingobacteriales; family Sphingobacteriaceae; genus Sphingobacterium; species Sphingobacterium paucimobilis. The sequence goes on along the minus strand of NZ_ATDL01000012.1, from coordinate 202,049 downwards.
CTCAATCCATGATTCCAACAGACGTAGTCTTGACTGATGTCGGCGTCTTTGTCGGCATAGGTTCCGTTTTCACTTTCGATAATAGCTCCTGAGTTGAAATAGCGATAGCCGATCTTTTCGAAATCATCATCAAACATCCATACCACGGGGTGGAATTCCACAAAAACGAGCTTTCCTCCAGGTTTTAGAAATCTGGCTATCACCTTGGCCCATTTGTCCAGATCGGGCAGCCAGCCTATGACGCCGTAGCTGGTGTAGACGATGTCGAAGGTCTCGTCCAGGTGTGCCGGGAGGTCGTAGACATCGCAGCAGATGAAGGTGGTGTCGGTCTGGGTCTGTTGTGTGATCTCACGGGCGCTGGCGATGGCTTTGTCCGAGAGGTCGACACCGGTGACGCTGGCACCCAGTCTGCTGAGGGAGATGCTGTCCTGTCCAAAATGACATTGCAGGTGGAGGATGGACTTGCCCTGTATGTCTCCCAACAGATCAAGTTCGATCGCATTAAGGGAACTGTCTCCCTGAAGGAAACCTTCCAGGTTATAAAAATCGGACTTGAGGTGTGTTTCGGTTCGGTTGTTCCAAGATTGGCGGTTTATCGCCACATAGTCGTATTCTGTGCTCATTTTTACCCTTTTATTGTTGTTCATTATGACCCCTATTGGCCATAACAGCACAGCAATTTACAATTTTCTGTGGAAGAAAATAAAAACTTGTTTTTAAAAGGGGGACGCTGGGCTATGGCCTGCCGATGAATGCTTCGTCACTCAAGGTGTGCAGGAAGGAGACAATGGCCTCTTTTTCGCTGGTGCTCATCGGGATTCGATTGCCGGCCTGCTGTAGAATAGGATCCAGGTTGTCGGCATGGAGCACGCCTTTGTCGAAATAGTCGAGCACTTCTTCTAGGGTCTTGAACTGCCCAAAGCTGCCGTAAGGGGCGGTGTAGGCGATATTGCGCAACGAGGGGACACGGAAGCGCATATAGTCTTCGCGGATGCCGGTGACACGGGCACGGCCGGCTTCTTCGCTGCTGGGGTTTAGTGGGAATCCGATGTTGCGGAAGCTCTGGTCGGTAAACAGTTCGCCGCTGTGGCAACTGGCGCATTTGGCCTGAAACAGTTGGTGGCCTCGAGCCTCGATCGCACTGAAATGTACGCCTTCTTGGCGTCGCACCTTATCGTATTTGCTGTTGGCGGAGATGAGGCTGTATTCGTACTGAGCGATGCTGCTGTATATGCGCTCTGGGGTGATCTGGCTGTCGCCAAAGGCTTGTCGGAACAGCGTCTGGTACGCTTGATCGCTCTGGAGCTTGCCCATGACCTGCACAATGGAGGAGGCCATCTCTTCGTGGGTGATGATGGGTACGAGGGGCTGTTTCTCCAGCTGGCGCTTGTTGCCGTCCCAATTGTAATGCTTGATAAAGGCCAGGTTCTGGATGGGCGGGGTATTGCGCAGGCCTACACGTCCGTAGATGCCGATAGCCTGTGCCTCGCTGTCGCTAAAGGCTTTGGACTGTTGGTGGCAGCTGCCGCAGGAGATGGTATTGTTGCCGCTGAGCCTTTTTTCATGGAACAGCTTTTCGCCAAGTTCGACCCCGTATTTGGTCGGCTTGTTCTTATAAAAAGCCTCGTTCAGCGCTGGGAATCCTTCAGGGATAGACAGAGCAAGCTCAGGATTGTCAATGGTCAGCTCTTCTTCGGCCTCCTTGCGGTTGCAGGCCAAGGCGAGTAGGATCAGGGACAGGGCGAGGATGCTGATGTTTTTTTTCATCTGTGATGCGGATAAAGTAGGGGGTGCGCTGCCTGATGCAGGCACCCCCTGGCGTTAGTGTGTTTTAGTTTTTTACACCAGTGACAGAAAACATGCCCGATGGATCGGATTTGCCATTGCCACCAAGGTTGTCAACAAATTCGACCATGCCATCGGCGGTGTGAATGCTTGGTGTCGCATTGCCTTTACCTAATTTTATGGCTTTTGTTTTACCACTCAACAATTTGTCAAAGTCGGCTCTGATATGGATGACAGGAGCCGTCTTGCCTACCAGGGCTGCTTCGGGTAGTGTCAAGGTGATGTCTCGGTACGCATCGACACCCGGTACATAGCTTTCCGGATTTTCTTTTTCGCCGTCTAAGGTACTGCCGGTGTGGATCGACAGTTTCTTTTTGTCGGTGTCGTAGAATCCTTCAATCTTGGTAAAGCGGTATCCCGTTCCCCATTCCCACATCATCTCGGTATCGTTTTTACCGGCTGCAGCGTAGAAATTTGGAAAACGTACCTCGTCTAAGGTGTTGAGGTCTTGCTGTACACCCAAGCCAAACTTGAGCTTCTTGTAAGTAGCGGCAGGGATATCGGACAGGACATAGCTCAAGGTTGCCGGTTTAGCATGATTGATCACTGTGGCACCTTTGTCTAGGTTATCGCTGTTGTAGGGTACTTCCTGACCATCGGCTTTGACCAAGCGGATATTGCTGATGACATACTTGAGCTCGGCAAACTGATGTGTCTGGCCTTCAGCGGAAATATTTACGCTAGCTTGGGTGGAACTGGCATCGCCGAGTACAATGGTTTTGTCCTTGAAGGTATTGTCAAATTGCAGGGTGACATTGTTGACGGCAGGACTGTCTGTGTCGTCGCCTGGCGAGTTACTTTTTTTGCAAGAGACAAGTGCTACAGCAAGGGCTGAGGCCAATAGGATGTTTGTTACGTTTTTCATTTTTACTTGTTTTTAGTATGTTATTAAAAATTGATTTTTAGAGAGGTAAATATATTCCGCCCCATTCTCGGGATATTCCCCCAGTCGGCATAGGTGCTGTAATAGGCATTGAGGATATTCTCGGCACCGACCTGTAGGGTCATGTTGACCTTGCGTACCGGTAAGGTGTAGTCTGCCGAGGCATTCCATATCTGGTAGGCCGCAGTCTTGTCTTCGCCATATTCGGGACTGTAGTCGCGCTGTACGGCATCGCCCTGGAGCGAGGTCTGTATCCCCAGTCGCTTGTACATGTACTGGAGGCCGGTCTGGTAGCTGATCGGACGTATAAAGGGCAGGTTGCCGCCGCTTCCGTCCGTAGCACGGGCGTAGGTGAGGCTCCCTTTCCAATGCAGGTGGGTGAGGATATCGTAATGGGCACTCACGGCTAGGTTGAAGATATTGGCGTGGTTCAATGCGGTATAGCCTTTGACGCCTACCGACTGGTAGTTCATGGGGCTGCCCATGTTGAGTATCTTGCCGACGATATAGTCCTGAATGTAGAAATAGTTGACCTTGGCCTGTATGCCCATGCGGCCGGTCTGGTAACCTACACTGGCATTGGTCTCGTAGGATACCTCGTTGCCCAGATTGGGATTGCCGATATAGTCGTAGCGGTCAAAGCTGTTGTAGATATAGTAGCCGTACGCTTCGGATATGGAGGGGGCACGGTGTCCGTATCCCGCCCCAGCGCTGAGCGTAAAGGAGGCGATATCGATGTGGTAGCTGGCGTGCAGCCCGGGGAGTATCCTTGTTTTTTCCTGGGGGGCTCCGGGATGGAAGATCCAGTTGAACTCGGCGTACTTGGAATAGTTGTAGTTGACGCCGAGGGAGCCGCCAAGGACGACATGGCTTCGGTCGGACAGGTCCCAGGAGTTGGTGTTGGACAGGCTGGCAAAACGGGTGGTGACCCAGGGCCAGCTGTAGGCAAACATGGTGCGGTTGCTACGGTCTTGGGGATACATGCGCATCTCGGCAATGGATAGATTGTCGTAGGCATTGAGCTGGATCTCGGACTTGTAGGAGTCACGTTGGAGCGCTATCTTGGACAGCAGTCCATAGGTGGTGCTCCAGCCGGGCATGTCCATGTGCACAAGGTTCTCCGGGCGTGTGGTGTCGTCCATATAATGCTCGATGGCATTGTAGTAGATTTTGGTGTCCCAGAGCTGTATGATGCCATCTTCAAACAGTTGTTTGTACGAGGCGGAGGTAATGAGTGCACGGGACAGCCAGAGGTCCATCGGCAGGGCCGGGAAGCCTACGTCTTTGGCCTTGTCATAGATGGCATCGACACGCAGGGCGGAGCGCTCGCCGGTCTTGAAGGCCAGCCCCAAGGAGCTGTTGAACTTGTTGAACTGGGAATGCTTTACTTCTTTATTATTACCGTCATAATAGTTTTCTGCCTGGCGAAAGGAGATGCTGCCGTCTGCGGCAAATTTCTGACCGGAATAGGAGAGGTCGGCCAGGTTGAAGAACTGCTTGTTGTTGAACTCGAAGCCGGTCTGGTAGTTGCCGCCCACTTTTTTGTCGAGGCCAAATGCGGTGTTTTTGCGCTGCAGGTCGATGCTGCCGGCGATGGTGGATCCGTGCAGGCTGCCCTCTTGTCCGGATTTGATGTCGACAGTCGAGAGGTTGTTGGTCTCTACATAGGAGGTGACGGGATCCATCTTGTCGGTACAGGCACCGAATATATGCATGCCATCGATGGTGACTGCGGAGCGCTCGGAACTCATGTTGTTGAGCATAGGTTCCCAGGCGTAGGCGCCACGCTTGATGAAGCTGATACTCTGGGACGAGGCCAGAAATTCGTCGACGGAAACGGCGAGCTTCAGGTCGGTTTTTATTTTCTTCTTCGCCTTGGCTTTGACCTTGACTTCCTGCAGCACGGTGGTCGTGTCGCTTTGCAGGGTTCTGTCTTGGGCACGGAGACCGTAGGACGCTATTAATAGGGGGATAACAAGTGCTATTCTTCTCATGGTGCCTTTAGAATAAGATGTCAATGTGTAATTCGCTCTTGACACCCACTACACCTGGTGTAAAGTCATCCGGTACGACGGTGCCTCGGACGAGATCGCCTTGCTGGTTGTGCAGGATAAAATTGAGTGTCCAATTGCCGGTCATGGTGTAGTTGACGACACCATGGTACAGGTTGTCCGTGCCATGCAGCAGATCCTTGTTATTGGGCGAGGAATGGTTGCCCATGGAAGGCTCAGGCATGCGTGGATCCAGCAGGATGGTATAGCCCTGCACCTCACTGTAGGAAAACTGGGCGGGATCCGGAAAAAGAGCTGTAGCGCCTGCTGTAGGCGTGTCGAATCGGTACAGACCGGCGACGAGTTCGTTTTCCGCTACTTTGGGCTTCTGTGGTGCGATGAGTGCGAGGATGTATTGTGCGCCGTCACGGCCGGTAAAGCTGGTCATGCCGAGGTTTTTGTTGTCCTGCTCCTGCACCGGTACCTGTTGTACGACACGATAAGACTGATCCGCGGTATAGCCGATATGCAGGTCCCATCGGGATAGGGGATCGCTGGCTTCGGTAAAGACCATGTAGCCCTCGAAATAGCCCTGTCCGGCATTATAGGTCAACTGATAGCTGTGGGGACAGGAGTGCGCCTGTGCCGTACCTCCATTACGGATAGGCAGTAAGGTGGCGGCGGATACTGGTGCCTGGCCTTGACCGCTGATCTTGACATGGACTTTGTTGTAGCCTTTGTATAAGTTGCCGCCCAAGGCATCGATGCGGATGGTGTAGGCGCCGCTTTGGAACTGGGTGACCTCTTTGAAGCCGCTCCGCTCGGGAACGATCGTGTCTATCTCGGCCTCGTAGTCCGTTTTTTCCTTGGTACATGAGGTCAGGGCACAGCATAGCACTGTTAGAAAAAGTATAATTTTTTCCATTAAAATAGTTTTAGTCATTTTTTCTTTTCAAAGGGGCTTATCGGACGCTGACAGCGGTCGACAAGGGGCATCTTCGAAAGATCAATACGTAATTCTGGAATAAAGAAGGTATACCGATACACATGGGGCATGGGCTGGTACAGCATAAGATATACTGCGCCATGTCGCTGCTCATCCTGCCGTATAAGGATAGGACCGAGCGCCGAAATGTGCCAAGGGAATACCTAAAAGGGTAGGAAATTAAGCGATAGGGGGTCTGAACACCGAGGTTCTGTAGCTGAAAGCGTACGTGGTCAAATAAGGGGAAAAGGAATTCTCTAGGGGTTCTTCCGCTGGAGAGTGGGATTGGAAGACGGTGTAATCTTTGTGTACATACAGGGAGCTGTATTCATATACGACGAGATTCTTTTTGGTCTCCTGCTTTTCTTTTTCTCTTATTTTTTTCATCAGCACACATTGTCCGTTACAATGCAGTTGAGGACGGTCTTTGTTGATACATTTGGCCAGGTATTCCGGCAGGTGTATCTGATATTCCATAGCCATGATGCTGCGATAGAAAGATTGCAGTGTCAGCGTAGCCAGTAGAAGATATGTACAAAATAGTCTCAAAATATGCTTTGGATCCTGTGTTTGTCAGTGTGCCCAAATTTAAGGAAAGTATTTTATAAAAAGGAATAAAAGAGGGGCTTTAATGCAATTTTGTTTTATTTAGAAGTGATTTACGTAAGTTTGGTTTTTGTTGATGTAAATGTACCCTGATGTATATCGAATCTTTGAACCCGGCGTATGCTTTGGAGCTGCTTACTGCGGATGAGCAGCTTCCTTATTCCTTGCTTTTGTTGGCCGACGAAACGCGTTACGCGATTGATAAATATGTTTTTGACAGTGATGTGTATGTGCTGAAGGAAGGGGCGCGTGCGCTGGCTGTATGCTGCCTGTACCGTATCGATGACAGTACCCTTGAGTTGAAGAATATCGCAGTGAGTGAGGAGCTGCAGGGCAAGGGGATCGGGTCGGTGCTGATCCGTGAGATCGTGGATATCGCCCGAAAGGCTGGGTACCGTACGCTTATTGTCGGTACGGCAGACTGTGGTGTGGATCAGATCCGCTTTTACGAGCGCGCCGGCTTTGTGAAGTACGCCGTAAAGAAGGATTTCTTTATCCATAATTACGAAGCGCCCATCGTCGAGAACGGCGTACAGCTCCGGGATATGGTCATGTTGCGTATGGAGCTGTAGGCTGCCGTGCGGCTAGTTGCTCGATTTGGCCATGCTGAGCAGGAATATCGTGGATATAATGCAGATACTGCCAATCCAGTCTACGGTGGTGAAGGGTACTTGCAGCCACAGTACGGCGATAATCGTGGCGGACAGGGGCTCGGCGGATGCCAGCAGGCTGGATTTTTGTGCGCCTATCAATTTGACCGCGGTAAGGTAGGCGTAAAACGGTATAAGGGTGCCGAATGCGATGATGAAGGCGATATAGGAGAAGGTGTAGCTGTCCCAGATGCCTTCGATATCCCAAGGAGCTTTGAAGAAAGACAGTACGATGCCGCCCAGGAGCATGGCCCAACCTATAACTAAGGTGGCATGGTGCCTGTGCAACAGCTGAAGGGGGTATAAGGTGTAGAATGCCAATGCCAGTGCGGAGGCTATCCCGAGGAACATCGCAGTATTGGAAACGGCAAGTGTGCTTGGGTCGCCATGGGTGACCAGCAGAAAGGTGCCCAGGACGGCAAGGAATATCGCCAGGTATTCGATGGGTGCGGGCAGGCGCTTGTACTTGAAGGCCAGGTATACGGCGATCAATATCGGACCGAGGTACTGTAGTACCGTGGCGGTAGCCGCATTGGAATGCTTGACGGCTGCAAAATAGGTGTACTGTACGGCCAACATCCCACAGATGCTGAATATCAACAGTTGCAGGCGATCTGTCTTTTGGCGCCATATCGACCATATATTGTCCTTTTTCAACAGGCTGAACAGGAGAAAGAGGACGCCGGCAGAGAGCATGCGTACGGCGATGAGCCACTCGACATTGATATGGCGCTGCTCGAAGAGAAACTGACCATAGGTGCCGGATACGCCCCATAGGGTAGCTGCTGTAACTGCCAGAACGATTCCTTTGAATGTATGTGATGTCGCCATGTATCTATTGTGTAATGGAGCATATCTGCTCTTTGTTGTTGTATGGCGTAAAAATAGATGATACCAATGGTGTTTTTTTCTTAAATTGAGGTGCTTTTGTGCAATTTTGTTTCATTTTAAAGGCTGTTATGGAAAAACTCGACAAACTGGATATCGCGATACTGAAAATACTGCAACAAGACAACTTTACGCCGCAGCGGGATATCGGACAGAAGATCGGTCTTTCTGCCGCTGCCGTGCAGCGACGGATAAAACGGATGAAGGCGGAAGGGGTGATCAAGCGCAATATCAGTGTGCTCAACCGGGAGAAGATCGGGCGGCCGATCACGCTGTTCGTGGAGGTGGTGATGGAGAGTGAAAAGGCGGAATATATCGATACGACCAAGGCGATATTCCGCAGTACGCCGGAAGTACAGCAGTGCTACTATGTAACGGGGGATGCCGATTTTATGCTGATTATCGTGGTGCCGACCATGCATGATTATGAATTGCTGACGCGACGGATATTTTTTGGCAATAATTATATTAAACATTTTAGGACAATGGTGGCCATGGACTTGGTCAAAGTCGGGCTGGATGTGCCCTTGGATGCTGTCACCTTGTAGGTCGCGAGCGTAATGGTATGTGTTTTGCTGTTGTAGGCTGTAAAAAGATACCTATATATGTTAGATCATAAACTCGCAGTCCTGATAGACGCTGATAATGTGCCTTACGCGAATGTCAAGGAGATGCTGGAAGAAATATCAAAAAGTGGCACCCCGACGGTCAAGCGCATCTACGGCGATTGGACCAAACCTCATCTCTCGGGATGGAAGAATGTATTGCTGGACAATGCTATCACCCCGATACAGCAGTATAGTTATACGACGGGCAAGAATTCGTCGGACAGTGCGCTGATCATTGATGCGATGGATATTCTGTATTCAGAAAAGGTGGATGGATTTTGTATTGTGTCGAGTGACAGTGATTTTACGCGCTTGGCCACCCGACTGCGGGAGGCGGGGATGTTGGTGATCGGGCTGGGGGAGCGGAAGACGCCGGCGCCTTTTATCGCGGCCTGTAACAAGTTTATCTACCTGGAGATCCTGAAACCCGTGGAAAAGGAGGAAAGTACGAAGGCGGCTGTGAAGTCGGTGGCTAAGGAGGTGTCCAAACCGGGGCAAAAGGCGATCGATAAGGTGGATAAGAAGACGGTGACGATGATCGTGAACAGTGTTGATGATCTTGCGGATGAAACGGGATGGACGTTTCTGGGATCGCTGGGGAGCTTTATCTCTAAGAAGAAACCGGATTTTGACCCGCGTAACTATGGCTTCAATAAGCTCTATGATCTGATCAAGTATATCAACCGCTTTGAAATCGACGAGCGGGATTCGGGCGGCCACAAGCATGTCAAGCATATCTACCTGCGATTGAAGTAGCAGCCTGTCTGCTGACCGAAATGAACAGGACAAAAAAAGGATAGATTATCATAATCTATCCTTTGTAAGAAAGTATTGTTGTATTATATTATGCTAATTGCACGTTAATCGCATTGATACCTCTTTGAGTTCTTTCTGTATCGAAAGTAACAACGTCTCCTTCTGAAACTTGGTTTTTAAGAGCAGATACATGTACGAATACGTCTGCGCTTCCATCTTCTGGAGTAATAAAACCAAATCCTTTAGTTTCATTGAAAAATTTAATCTTGCCTTTGTTCATTATTTTTATTTAATTCCTGCAAGGTAGGTAAAAAAAATGGAAATCAAACTATAACAAAAAAAATACCTTAGAATGTTCTAAGGTATTTTTGTGTTTTTTCGTACGCCCATCAGGATTCGAACCTGAGACCGACGGTTTAGAAAACCGTTGCTCTATCCAGCTGAGCTATGGGCGCCTCGCTTTCAACGCAACAAAAGTAGCCTTTTGCGCGAGAAATACAAAATTATTGTTCTTTTTTTTGTTGGTCTTAGAATAACTGCTTGCACGACAGTTCTATAATTTTTTTAAAATCTTAATCTAGCTTAAGAATAGATCGATTTGCGGTATTTATCTTTGTATTGTCAAGAACAAAAAGAGGTAGAAAGACGTTATTAAAGTAATTAAAATATAAAAAAGTAGCATTATGGCAACATGGAATTTAGACAAAGCGCACAGTGAGATAGAATTTAAAGTGCGTCATATGATGATTTCTTCGGTAAAGGGACAATTCAAAAACTTTGAAGTCGCTATCGAGAGTGAGTCTGACGATATTTCAAAAGGAGTGGTCAGGGTAAAGATCGATGCGGCATCGATCGATACGAAGAATGAACAACGGGATCAGCACTTGAAGGGGGAAGATTTTTTTGATGCAGAGAAGTATGCAGAAATCACTTTTGTCTCCACTTCAGTAGTGGGCGATGTACAGGATGATTTCAAAATTCACGGTGATCTGACGGTAAAGGGAATTACCAAACCTATTGTACTAAAAGCAGAGTTCGGTGGTATGGCAAAGGATCCTTGGGGAAATGACAAAGTGGGGTATACTGTAAAAGGAGCGATCAACCGTTCGGATTTTGGTCTTACTTGGAATGCTGCACTGGAGACAGGCGGGGTGATGGTGTCTGAAGAAGTCAAATTTGAAGGGGAATTGCAATTCGTAAAAAGTTAATAATCAGCGTTGATTTAATTGAAACAACGTTTTTTTGAAATAAATTTTGGAAATCAAGGTGGAATTTCTACTTTTGTGGCGGAGAGCTGGCAGAGTGGTCGAATGCGGCGGTCTTGAAAACCGTTAACTGTAACAGGTTCGGGGGTTCGAATCCCTCGCTCTCCGCCAAAGAAACACAAAGCCCGACGTTAGTCGGGTTTTGTCGTTTTATAGCTTTTTGACAAACGCAGTTTGATAAAAAAGAAGGAAAACGACGAAAGAAATGAGCAAAGCGAAGGCTTTGGGTTTATTTGAAGCCACCCCCAATGGGGATGACCGCAGGTAATCCCTCGCTCTCCGCAGAAAAACCTTCATCGAAAGATGGAGGTTTTTTGCGTTTAAGAGGGATGAGAACCAGAAGGGTGGGGCGGGGTTCGACCCTGGAAGGCGCTGTCTTTTGACGTCCCTGCTGTATTTGTCTTTTTTATTCGCTATTAATTTACAATTTTTGTGGTATGAAAATTAGTTTGCTGTGCATCGGAAAGACCGACGATAAATTTATTCAGGAAGGCATCGATAAGTATTTGAAAAGACTCAAGCATTACGTACCTTTCCAAATAACGATAGTGCCCGATGTAAAGAATGTAAAGAATATGTCGATGGAGCAGCAGATGGAGAAGGAGGCGGAATTCTTTTTGAAAAATCTGTCCAATACTGATTTTGTGGTGTTATTGGATGAGAAGGGGAAAGAGTTTAGGTCGGTGGAATTTTCCGCTTATCTGCAACAGAAGATGTTGGCCAGTGTGCAGCATGTGGTATTTCTGATCGGAGGGCCTTACGGATTTGCGCCAAGGGTAAAGGAACGGGCGAATGCCAGCATGTCGCTGTCAAAATTGACATTCTCGCACCAGATGGTTCGGTTGTTTTTCGTCGAACAGGTGTACAGGGCATTTTCAATTATGAAAGGGGAGCCTTATCATCATGAGTAATTTTATGAAATCGGAATGATTTCTGCATCATATAATATAAAGGAGGTTGTTATGGATATGAACAAATATAAGAGAGATTACAAATTCAGAAGTGACGAGGGAACGGATAGTGGCAAGAGTATGAAATGGCTGATCATTATCGGTGGATTGGTGGTCGTTGCACTTGCATATTTTATTGGTTAAAATATAGGGTGTTGAACGGTTAATCGGTTTTATTGATTGACAATAAATAAGGCGATATTTGGGATATCGCCTTATAATCACACTAACTATAAATTGGAGCACCTAGAATAGGAGCTTCCAGTTTGAGAATCAACCTCATGTACAAATGAGGCCGGATTCACTGTCATAAAATTATAAATCATTTTTAGTATAATCAAGCTTTTTTGAAAATAAAAAATGAAAGCTCTTTTAATTAACTATTAAGAAAAACGATATTCTTTTTGTAGGTTTCCCAAGCTACTTGATCCGTTTTAAAGGTAAGTTGCTCAGCAGAAAGCTGCTTGCAGTCCACCAATCGGAATACTTCTTCTTTTTCCAATGTGTCTAACGAGTCGAAGTCCATGACTTTGTCTTTCAACGGAACCTCCAACGTATCTAAGGCCCTAACGAGATAATAAATGGAGATGATCTGACTGTTATTGAAGCTTGACTTTTCGTAAAAATCTGTGGTATATATATGTTGGACTATTTCAATTCTCAAATTGCATTCCTCCATAAACTCACGTTTGAGGGCGTCTAATAGCCCCTCGCCGTATTCTAGCCCTCCTCCGGGAAACTTGGTGAATGATACACTCTGCGTACGTTCGTCACTGACCAGTACACGGTTGTCTGCGTCTACTAATATCCCATACACTCTTACATTGAACAGATACATAGTTCTTTATTATTTGTTGTCTTATCTTTTTTTAATTTTAGCGGCTTTTCAATAGCGTTAAATCTCTTGAAAACCATTTTCTATGGACATGTCATCAATAAATAGGATCGAATAATGACGCGGTAGAAACCAGCTCACGGTATTACCGATCTGCTGAAAGTCTTGTTCGCTGGCAAACTGCGCAGGGGTGAAGTTGAAGACCAAGTCTTGTTTGACCTGTGCCTCGTCTTCAAAGTTGCGGGCGATCAACATTGTTTTGGGAGATTGGACACCGGCATGCTGTAAGAACTCCCGAAGCTGCTTGCGTATGTATTTGGGAAGAATATTGTCGGAAGGCTGTCCAATCAATATTTTTTCATCACTTCCGATGACTACGTTTTCTCTGTGTGCAGAGAAAATATGGTTATCGGTATAGAAGGCATCGTTTAACTCGAAATTGGCGATATCGCCATAGGTGAAAATCCAGTCGGGCTGTTCGTCTTGCGCATTGATCACTATCCCAAAACCTTGTAATAATAGGGTAGGCAGTTGCTTACTGATGACGAAGGCTTGAAAGTTTTCGTTGGAACTGACCGTTTCCAGCTGTACGTAAGGAAATCCGTCGCTTGCGATCACGACCTCGGGGGCACCCAATTTAAGATTTGCATCGGCAATGTTTGCTAAGAAAGTCGCTATCCATTGGGGATCGCGCTCGGTGATCGGGGTTTGAATCAACGCATTGATCAGTACTGTTTTTTCTAAGTCACCCAGGCCATTCTCGGATGTTTCGGCGCTGTTTTTTAAAGTCATTAATGTATTTTTATTACGTTAAAGTTGCGTTTAAAAGTACATAATAATAATGTATATTCTAAAACCAGTTTCAAATTAATCGAATATACAGTGCTGAGCCGACCTATCTGTCTAGGGCTATGGCAATAAAGCATTAATAAAATTAATACTTATATTGTAAGCAGTAATTTTGCTACTTTTGTTGAAACAGAACATTAAATTAATGATAGATACAGATTTGAAAGTCTCCGTAGATTTATCGAATTCTAAACTAAGTTTTGACGATTTTCGTCAAATCATTAAGAACGATTACGAATTTGCCGTGCAGAGTAGGGTGGTGAGTCTGTTGGGACGTAAAGAGGTGCTGACAGGTAAAGCTAAGTTTGGTATTTTCGGTGATGGCAAAGAGTTGGCACAGATCGCACTGGCTAAGGTTTTTGAAGCCGGTGATTGGCGTTCTGGTTACTATAGGGATCAGACTTTTGCATTTATTTCCAAGATAAGCACCGTTTATCACTTTTTCTCGCAGTTGTACGCCAACCCTGATATCGAAGCGGATACGTCCTCTGGTGGCCGTCAGATGGTAGCTCACTTTTCAACGAGCTTGGTGGATGAAGCGGGAAATTGGAAAAATCAAACCGAAATCAAGAATTCGTTTTCGGATATCTCGACCACGGGTGGGCAGATGGCCCGAGCGATGGGGCTTGGATTGGCATCGAAGCTGTATCGGAATAATGACGCCCTTTCGTATCTGAAGTATTTTTCGAACAACGGTAATGAGGTTGTTTTTTGTAATATAGGCAATGCGGCCACTTCGGAGGGAGTTTTCTGGGAGGTGATCAATGCCGCTGGTGTACATCAGATCCCTGCGGTGATATCTGTTTGGGATGATGGATACGGTATTTCGGTCCCCAATGAAGTACAGACCACAAAAGGAGATATCTCGGAAGTGCTGAAAGGCTTCCAAAGGGATGATAAGGGGAGTGGTTTTGAGATCTTTAAGGTCAGAGGATGGGATTACCCCAGTCTCTGTGAGGCTTATGAAAAAGCAGCCCAAATAGCCCGAGAGAAGCATATTCCTTGTTTGGTACATGTTACGGAATTGACACAGCCTCAAGGGCATTCTTCGTCGGGATCGCACGAGCGGTATAAATCCCAAGAACGCCTGCAATGGGAGGTTGACTACGATTGTAATACGAAAATGCGGCAATGGATGCTGGACGCCGGTATCGCTACGGAGGAAGAAGTGCTCGAAATAGAAAAACGTGCCAAGGATTTTGTGAGAAGTGAGCAGCGTAGGGCATGGTCGGATTATCGTAAGTTGCTCCAGGGAGAATTGGAAGAGGCTGTATCGTTGCTGTCTGAAATCAAAGAGGAGGTGGTGGAGTTGCCTCTGAAGATGTTGATCAGCACTTCGGAACCCTCGCTGAAGGAAGTATATGGTACGATAAGATTGGTGTTGCGCGAATTGCGCTTTAAGGATTCTCCAGAAAAGCGGGCGCTGCTCCATTGGTATAAGGAAAAGCAGCAGCTGAACGAGGACCGATACAACAGTTCGCTGTATGTGGAAACGGATAAGAGTCCGTTGCAGGTGCCTATGGTTGCTGCGGAGTATGCCGATAATGCCGCTATTGTAGACGGCAGAGAGGTATTGAATGCTTGTTTTGAAGCGAATTTTCAGAATGATGAGCGCATACTGGCTTTTGGTGAGGATGTTGGTAAGATCGGTGACGTGAATCAAGGTTTTGCTGGATTGCAGGAAAAGTTTGGTGAGATGCGGATCTTTGATACCGGGATACGGGAATCAACGATTATTGGTAAGGGAATCGGTTTGGCGGCGAGGGGCTTACGGCCTATAGCGGAGATACAGTATCTGGATTACCTGCTGTACGCATTGCCTGTATTGAGCGATGACCTTGCTTCGCTGGGATACCGTACCAAAGGTCAGCAGAAGGCGCCATTGATCATACGTACACGTGGTCACAGACTCGAAGGGGTATGGCATTCGGGCTCGCCGATGACAGTGCTCTTGGGCGCACTGCGGGGTATCCACCTCTGTGTACCTCGAAATATGACACAGGCTGCGGGAATGTACAATACGCTGTTAAAATCGGACGATCCTGCCTTGGTGATAGAATGCTTGAATGGCTATCGGCTGAAAGAAAAGATGCCTTCCAATGTGGGTGAATTTACCGTGCCACTGGGCGTCGCGGAACTGTTGCGTGCAGGAACTGATGTGACGGTGGTGTCCTATGGATCTACTTTGAGATTGGTACAGGAAGCTGCGCTGGAGCTGGATAAGGTGAGGATATCTATTGAAATTATTGATATACAGTGCTTGCAGCCTTTTGACAGGGAGCACCTTTGTGCGAGTTCTCTGCAGAAAACGAATCGCCTTCTTGTTGTGGATGAGGATGTGCCAGGTGGTGCAAGTGCTTTTATCCTGCAGCAGATCCTGGAAGAACAGGGCGGCTATTATCATTTGGACAGTCAACCATTGACCTTAAGTGCTAAAGCCCATCGCCCTCCATACGGATCGGATGGCGATTACTTTAGTAAGCCTTCTGTAGATGATATTGTCGAAGCGGTATATCGCATCATGAACGATGTGGATCCGACACGATTCCCGAGTTTGTTTTAAACGGAACGGATACTATTTAAATAATGAAGCGGCGCCTATAAGCGCTGCTTTTTCTTCTTGTACCCCTATGGAAATGGCAAAGTCCATAAACCTGTGGTCGCTGTTGATGAGCGGCCATGCCTTTGAAATATTGCCTCCGATAATGTAATGCTGGCATCCTTCACGTGTGCTGAAGTATTGAAGAAAGTCGTACAACTGGGTGCGGTACTCGGCGAGCAGTACCTGTAAGCTGTCGCTCTGGCTGTGCTTGTCGATGATTTCTTTTAGTCCTATTTCTTGATGTCCGGACAGTTCTTCGAAACGGCGGGTGAACCAGCGGGTAACCAGGTATTCTTCAAAAATAGCCTCTTTGTAAGGGGTATTCCATAGGTTGGCATCCTGTGCCTTGGAACCATGGTGCCATATGGCGCTGCCCAGTCCGGTGCCTAAGGTAATGCCGAGAATGGTCTGTTCGTCCTGACGTCCTGTAGCAAATATTTCGCCCTGTAGAAAAGCTGCGGCATCGTTGATATAGCGTATCTGGAGCGTATCATCGCCCAAGCTGCTCCGGAGGCCATCCGTGATATTGGTTTGATAGAGGCTGTCATATTTGTCTTGCCCTTTCATCAAAGAGATACCTGTCTCGTAGTCGAAGGGGCCGGGCATAGCGATACCGATCTGTCTGATGGGGGCACCAAAAAGAGCCAATGATTCGTTTAATGCGCTTGTCCAAGACTGAAAAATCGATTTAGCATTTTGAGCTGAATTTACGGATTTTCGTACAAGTGTTTCAGAAATAATAGACCAGGTATCGCTAGTAACGATAGCGGAGGTAATGTGTGTACCTCCGATATCGCAAGCTAAAATATATGTAGACTTATTTTCTAACATTTAGATAGGCATTATGTTTTAACAGGTGATCGGCAATAACAAGGGCAGCCATAGCTTCTACAATAATGACTGCGCGAGGCACGACACAAGGATCGTGTCTTCCTTTTCCGGAAATCACGGTTTCTTCTCCTGCTTCGTTTAATGTAGGCTGATCACGCATAATGGTGGCCACAGGTTTGAATGCGACTCTAAAAGTCACGTCCATACCATTGGAGATCCCGCCTTGGATACCACCAGAGTAGTTGGTGCGGGTAACGGTCTTGTCTCCTTCTTTGGAGAAAATGTCATTGTGCTCGGAGCCGATATGTTTGGAACCTTCGAATCCAGAACCGTATTCAAAGCCGTGTACGGCATTGATGCCCATCATGGCTTTGGCGAGATCCGCATGCAATTTGTCAAATACGGGTTCGCCCAGGCCGACGGGGAGATTGCGGATGACCGTAGAAATACGACCACCTACGGTATCTCCGGCTTTACGTATGCTGTCGATAAAACTGACCATCTCTGTGGCAGTAGCAGGATCAGCACAACGGACGATATTCGCTTCGCGAAGGTCTAAGAGATCGGATAGGTCGGTATAATCCAGGTTGGGAGACTCTATCGTACCTACACCGGAAACATGTGCAAATATTTCAATGCCATGTTGTTTTAAGAACAGCTTGGCTATCGCTCCTGCAGCTACCCGGGCAGCAGTCTCTCGGGCAGATGAACGACCGCCTCCGCGATAATCTCTTATACCGTATTTCATTTGATAGGTATAGTCGGCATGGGAGGGGCGGAACTTGTCGCTGATGTGCGAGTAGTCTTTGGAGCGCTGGTCTTCATTGGGAATGAGAATAGCTATCGGTGTCCCTGTAGATTTACCTTCAAAAACGCCCGACAATAACTGTGCGGTATCGCTTTCCTTTCGCTGGGTGGTAATCTTTGACTGACCGGGACGTCGTTTGTCCAGTTCGGATTGGATGAAGGCCTCGTCAATAACTATATTGGAAGGGCAACCATCTAAAATCACGCCTATTGCCGCTCCGTGAGATTCGCCAAATGTGGTTATTCTAAATAAATCGCCAAATGAATTTCCTGCCATAATTTAATAATTGGGGTAAATATATTAAATCGTCTATACTTTAGCTAAAAATATAGACGATATATGTTTTATGTTAGTGTGAATCCTTGTTTGCGGAGATCATCCCAGAATGTAGGGTAGGATTTTTCAACAACATGTGGTTCCAGTATCTGTACTTGTTGGAAGACAAGTGCCAGTGGTGCAAAGGCCATCGCCATACGGTGGTCTTCGTAGGTTTCGATCGTCAGGGATCCTGGATCTTGAACGTGCTGACTGTGTAGGTGATAGGTTTCGCCATCCTCTTGTAATACAGCGCCATATTTTGCAATCTCGTTTTGTAGGGCTGCAATACGATCGGTCTCTTTGATCTTCAGGGTCTCGAGACCGGTGAAAGAAACATCCCGCTTTAATGCTGATGCCACCACGACAACGGTCTGTGCCAGATCGGGACATGACTTGAAATCAAATAACTTTTTGTCCGATGTGATTGCTGTTTTCTCCAGGTAAATAGCGTCTGCTTCGAAGGTTGTCTTGACCCCAAAGTGGGTCATGATCTCAGCAATAGCGATATCGCCCTGCAGGCTGTTCTTTTTGAGCCCAGGCAGTCGTATGGAACCCTGTTCTGACAACGCTACCATAGCGTACCAATAGGAGGCGGCGCTCCAATCGGGTTCTATATACAAGGTGCTTGGACGTGCTTGCTGGGGAGCAATGTGAATGCTATTGTCCTGCCAGCTGTGTTGTATACCGACCTCGGCCAACATATCGAGTGTCATGGTGACATAAGGTCTGGAGGTTAGCTCGCCTTCAATATCTAAGGTGAGTCCGTCTTTGAGCGCCGAGGCGATCAAAAGAAGGGAGGATATATATTGGCTGCTGATGTCGCCTTTGATATTGACCGAAGTAGCCGATTGCTGGAATGGACCGCGTATACGAAGTGGGGGGTAGCCGGATGTCTGTGTGTAATCAATGGACGCTCCCAGGCTGTTGAGCGCATCTACCAGAATCCCAATCGGACGCTGTTGCATTCGCTGTGTGCCAGTAAGTACAAAGTCTCCAGGAAGTAGATTGAGGTAAGATGTCAAAAAACGCATGGCTGTACCGGCAGGGCCGATGTCTATGGTTTTTACCTGATCGTCAATCTGAAGTGCTACCTTTAAGGCATTGGTCAACAGCACGGTGTCATCAGCATGGGAAAGGTTTTGTATCTTCACCTTTCCTGAACTGATGGCCTGTATAATAAGAGCCCGGTTGCTCTCTGATTTAGAACCAGTGAGCTGTACCGTTCCACTTATTTGTTTCGTAGGATGAGCGAGCTTGATGCTTGTTAGACTCATTTATACCTCCGCATTTACTTTTGTATTCATCACTTCGTTTTGCTTACGGATAGATTCGTTGTGCAACAGTTCGAGGTATTTTACGGTAAAGTCTTCACTAAGGTTTAAGGCTCTTGCCAATTGTACACGTTTTTGAACGATCTCGTCCCAACGTGATACCTGAAGGATAGTGACGTGATTGTCACGTTTATATTCACCGATCTTCTCTGCAATCTTCATACGATCACCGATCTGCTTGATGATCTGGTCATCTAATTTGTCGATCTGCTGACGGAGTTCAGCCAACTTATCATCAAATGCAGGGTTGTTCGATGCGGCATGACGAATAGACAAGTTGTCCAATAGATCTGCTAGTGCAGCTGGTGTCACTTGTTGTTTCGCATCTGTCCAAGCTACGGAAGGATCGATATGAGATTCGATGATGAGTCCTTGCATGTCCATGTCCATCGCTTTTTGTGTGATGTAAGGAATAAGCTCACGGTTACCACAGATATGACTAGGATCGTTGATGATAGGCAGCTCCGGTGCAATCGTTTTCAACTGTATAGCGATGTCCCACATCGGCTCATTACGGAAAGCTGTCTTTTCGAAAGAAGAGAATCCACGGTGTATCGCACCCAGTTTTTTGATACCGGCACCATTGATACGCTCTAATGCTCCAATCCATAACGATAGGTCTGGATTTACGGGGTTTTTGACCAATACGGGTACATCTACGCCTTTCAAAGCATCTGCAATCTCTTGGACCGTAAATGGATTGGCTGTCGAACGTGCACCGACCCATAGTATATCTATACCTGCAGCCAGCGCTTCTTCTACGTGTTTGGCGGTAGCTACTTCTGTGGCAGTAAGTAGACCAGTTTCTTCTTTCGCTCTTTTTAACCATTGTAGACCGACACTTCCAATACCTTCAAACTCGCCTGGACGTGTACGCGGTTTCCATATACCGGCGCGTAATACATTTACTTTGCCTGTATTTGCCAATAGATGAGCTGTCGAAACCACTTGCTCTTCGGTCTCTGCACTACATGGACCTGCTATGATTAAAGGTTTGTCTCCTGTGTCTATCCAAGACTGTAATGGAAGGATGTCTAATGAATGTTTCATCTTATTTTCAATTTTTAATTTTTATCGTTGTGTTAGTTGTGTTATACTTTTTCGTTTTTGATGTATTCGCCCATGATACTGAAATTGACGGTATGCTTTAGGACTTTGCGAATTGCAGCATCATAATCGGCTTGCTTTTTCCATTCTACATCGACATAGAAATCGTATTCATTACGTCGGCCCACTACAGGCATAGATTGGATCTTGCTGAGGTTGACATTTTGTTCGGCAAAGCACTGTAGTACGGCTGCCAATGCGCCTACACCATTGCCAGTCTGAAAGGAGAGGGAGGCTTTGTTTGCTCCTTTTTGCTCGACAACCTCGTTGCTCAAAATCAAAAACCGTGTTGCATTCTTTTTATTGGTCTCGATTCGTTTTTCGAGAATCTGCAGACCGTATATCTTGGCGGCAAACTCTCCGGCAATAGCCGCTGTATTGGTAAGCTGTTCTTCTTTTATCTTTTTGGCACAGCCTGCGGTATCCAGTCCTTCTTTGATAATCCAATCGGAATGATCGGAGAGAAACTCGTCGCACTGACGAATAGCAATCGGGTGAGACTCGACATATTGGATGTCGCTTAGTTTTACCCCTGGCAAGGCCAACAGATTTTGCTGAATGTTGAGGTGTACCTCACCTACGATATGGAATCTGTAGTCCCTTAGCAAATTGTAATTGGGTAATATGCTCCCCGCAATAGAGTTCTCGATGGCCATCACTACATAATCTGCTTTGCCTTGTTTGAGCATTTCGCAGGTTTGCTTGAAAGAGCTGCACTCTAAGGTCTCGATGTCCTGACCGAAATACTTGAATGCGGCTTCTTCATGGAATGAAGCTTTTACGCCCTGAATTGCAATTTTTGTTTTCATATTTAATATTTAACGAAAAAAGGTCCCGGAATCAATCCGGGACCTTTCATATTTTATTCATGCAGTGAATTATATACATACTAGTCCCGGCTTTTATCGCTAAAATAAAAGAAGTAAAAATAGTTGTATGTGTTCATTGTATGCATTGTCTCTGTTTTGATGAATCAAAGGTATGTGATTGAAAAACAATATCCAAATTTATTTTTATTTAAATGGTTTTTTAGTTGTTTTTTGATTCGTTTTTGCGTTGATTTTTGGCTGTTTTTTTAGTGTAAAAAATGTTATTTATGATAGTGTTTTTTTTGTTGTTTTGTTTATTAATCCTGTTTAAAGCTTGTTTTGTTTGTTTTTTTAGTTGTTTTTAACGCATAATAACAGTTGTTTTTTAATGTATTTTTATAGTGTTTTTTGTGTTATTATTTTTGTTTATTTTGTTTGTTTTTGTTGTCATTTTATGTGTTTATTTTGCTCTAGTTTGGGATAGATAAGAAAATAGTGGGGTAGGAGAAGTGTTCTTTTCGACAGATTTTAGTACTATTGTAGCTCTTTTAGCGCTATTGGTTATGTTATATGTTATTTTAAGTGTTGTTTGTAGTGTGATTGTTGCTGTGCTGCTAAAGATGGCGCGAGGTAGGTCTCTGAATGTGCAACACATTGTTTTGTGGAACTATCCAGCGACTGTTGTACTGACATACACGCTACTAGCTCCTGAACTGAAAGACGTCCCATGGTCTATACTTCCGTATCAATTGTATATACCACTAACTATACTATTGCCTACACTTTTTATTTTCATCGCTTTATCTATTAAATACAGTGGTATTGTAAAGACGGATGTTGCGCAACGTATGTCATTGTTTATTCCTCTATTGGCTTCGTTTTTACTTTTTAAGGAAACTGCTTCCTCCGGTAAGCTGATTGGTATTGCTGTCGGATTGATTGCACTGGTTTGTTCGGTCAGCTGGAATAAAGAGGGACAGGGCCAAAAATCCAATAGCATGCTGTATCCTGCGGTGGTGTTTTTGGGGATGGGGATAATTGATGTTTTGTTCAAACAAGTGGCGCAACATAAAGAGGTGTCTTATATTGACTCGATGTTCTTCGTTTTTGTAGGGGCAATGTTGGTTGCTTTTTGTATCTTGTTGTTTCAAAAGTGGGGCCGGGGGCAACGGATAGAAGCTACCTCTATGTTGTGGGGGAGTGTATTGGGAGTGTTTAATTTTTTCAATATTTTCTTTTATATGAAGGCGCATCGCGTGATACCGGACAATCCCTCTATTGTATTTACGACAATGAATGTGGGTGTGATCGTAGTGGGTACGCTGGTCGGCGTATGGGCTTTTAAAGAAAAACTGAGCTATATCAATAAAATCGGTCTTGTATTGGCTGTTATATCTATATTATTAATTGCGTATTTGTGAGTTTATTTGAAGATACTTATTTGACTATTGAGGAGCCTTCTGAAGGGATTTTTAGAGATAAAGGGAGTAAGTTTATAGCTTATGCCTACCCCTTTAAGAATGAAAAAGACCTGAAGGATATTATTGCGGACCTAAAGGCCTTGCATCCTAAAGCTCGGCATCATTGCTGGGCCTATCGCTTAACGACGGATCGTGGCGTGTTTCGTATCAATGATGATGGCGAACCGTCAGGTACTGCAGGGAGACCCATCCTAAATGTGCTGCTCTCTAAAGATCTGACGAATATACTGGTTGTGGTGGTTCGGTATTTTGGGGGTACTCTTTTGGGGGTGCCGGGATTGATCAACGCCTACAAGACGGCTACGTTGGAAGCATTGGACGTGGCAAAGATCGAAGAGCGGACGGTAAATGATGTGTATGATGTTCGATTCGACTATCTGCAGATGAATGATGTCATGCGCGTGATGAAGGAAGAAGGAATTCAAATGTTGGATCAACAATTTGACAACAGCTGTGTTATAACTATGGAGATTAGAAAGATGCAAGTCAATCAGGTGCTGGCAAAATTGGATAAGATCGAAAAAGTGACGCACAACTATTTGTATACGTTATGATTGCAGACACGGAGTTAATTTTAAATGCGGATGGTAGTATATATCACCTGAACCTGCGGCCTGAGGATCTGGCCGATACTATCATCTTTGTCGGGGACCAAGAACGAGTCCCATTGGTTTCGAAATATTTTGACACGATAGAGGTAAAGAAAGGTAAACGGGAATTTATCACTCATACGGGGATGTTGCGGGGGAAACGAATCTCTGTAATATCTACTGGAATAGGAACTGATAATATCGATATCGTATTAAATGAGATCGATGCTCTGATCAATGTTGATTTTGACACTAAGACATTGAAGGAAGAAATGAGGTCTGTCGATATCATACGCATCGGGACATCGGGCTCCATACAGGGGAATCTTCCGGTGGGAACGGTGTTGGCCAGTGAGTTTGCGATAGGTTTTGATACGCTGATGCAGTTTTATGTGAAATCATACGCTAAAGAGGAGATGGAGTTGGCTGCAGCGGTTACCCAGCATTTCTCGAACTTGTCTTTTCATCCTTATATCGGAACGGCCAGTCCAAGGCTTATGGCGCAGTTTTCGGGAGGACTTTCTAAGGGAATAACGATGACAGCGCCGGGCTTTTACGGGCCTCAGGGGCGATCGGTCCGTTCGCATAATATGTATCCTGATCTCATTCAGAAGGCTAACTCATTCCGAACAAAAAATGAGCAGTGTATTACGAATTTAGAAATGGAAACTGCGGGTATCTATGCACTGGCCAATATGCTGGGGCACCATGCGCTTTCCATTAATGCGATTTTGGCTTCTCGACTTCACGAAGAATTCTGTCCGAATCCATCCGAAGTAATTGATGCCGCCATACGGCATGTGCTGGAGCGTATATAGTAGGCCTATGCCGGTGATAGTCCTTTGCGGGCGGAATCGAATTTTAACAATATAAAAAGGAGTATCGTAAAGCTCCACAAAGAAGAACCTCCATAACTGAGAAATGGCAACGGAATCCCGATGATGGGAACCAGACCTATCGTCATGCCGAGATTGATGAAAAAATGGAAAAACAAGATGGACGCTACGCAATAGGCGTATATTCTGGCGAAAGCCGTGCGTTGTCTCTCTGCGATGTGAATAATCCGGAATAATAAGAATACGTAGATGGCCACTATGGTCACCGATCCGACAAACCCCCATTCCTCACCAATGGTACAGAATATAAAATCGGTACTTTGTTCGGGCACGAAGTTATATTTAGTCTGTGTTCCTTGGAGGTATCCTTTTCCAAACAATTGTCCTGAACCAATAGCAATCTGGGATTGATTGAGATTATAACCTTCACCCAGCGGGTCGTGGACTTTGTCGAGGAGGATGTCAATTCTGTTTCTCTGGTGCTGTTCCAAAATATTCTCCCAAGCGAAATCAACACTCAAGACATAGATCGATGAAGCTACACAGAGCAGGGCAATGTTAATAATATTCTTACGTTTGGAGCGGTAGAAATAAGCGAGCAGGCTACACAGACCAACGATAATAGCCACGAGTATCCATTCGTTTTCCAGTATTAAGGCTGCCACAAATAGTATAATCGCTAAGCCGCCAAGTAATAATAACTTGGTGTTGACATAGCCTTCTCTGTAAAAGACAAAGATCAACGAGAAAAAGACCATCGCAGAGCCTGTATCCGGCTGAAGTCGGACTAGAGCTGTCGGCAGAAGTACTATGGCAGCTGCTACTAATAGTGATTTGACGTTGGGAGCCTTGTTCGACTGCGTACCCAGGTAATAGGAAAGAAGGAGACAGGTTCCCAGTTTTCCAAATTCGGATGGTTGCAATCGAAAGAATCCCAGATCGATCCAGGATTGATTACCTTTAATATTCTTACCGATAAACAATACCGCTATCAGCAGTAAAATGACCACAGCGTAGACGATAGGTGTGATGGATATGAAAAACCGTTGGTCAATGATGAGTATACTAAAGCCTATAATAAGTGCTGTGAATATGAATAAGCCTTGTTTTCCATAGTTTGTGGCTAAACTGAATATCTCGGGGTGCTGCGGATTGTATGCCGCGGCGTAGATGTTGAACCAGCCAATCAGGCATAATATGAGCCATATCGCTACCGTAATCCAGTCTAGGCGACCCAAAAAGCTGTTTTTAGTATTGTTCATTTCTTCCTCTGACTTGGCTATGGTGAACGAATAAAGCAGGTGCCTGTTTGTTTTGTGCGACCTGTTTTGTTGTTTTTAAACTATCCTTTTTTAAAGCAGGTGTATCTTTTTTGACTTCATTGGCCTTCGTTTTTACCTTTGGCAACAAGTTGGCATTCAAGATACGGTCTTGCAAATATTTGGGTAGGGTTATGGTGTCTCTGATATGCTTTTCTACGAGCATACTGGCGATAGGGCCAGCCCATGTCCCACCATATCCGGCATTCTCTACGAATACCGCTATTGCAATCTTCGGATTGACACGCGGTGCGAAAGCAAAGAATACAGCATGGTTTTCTCCATGTGGATTCTGCACGGTACCTGTTTTACCACACATTTCGATCCCATTGATCCGTACGGAGGAACCGGTTCCTCCAGCATTGACAGCACGGCTCATTCCTTCAATAACGGGTTCGTAATGTTGTGCGTCTACACCAGCCCATATTTTTTCTGTAAACTCTTCTTTTACGATTTTCTTTTCACCAATTCCCTTAATCAGGTGGGGACGGTAGTAGAAACCACGATTGGCAACAATAGCCATGATATTTGCCATTTGAAGCGGTGTGATCCCCAGTTCGCCCTGACCGATAGATTGGGAAATGCTGTAACTCGATCCCCATTTTTCACTGCCAAAGCGTTTGGTATAGTAACTAGCGGGATAGACGTTGCCTCCTTTTTCGCCTGGCAAATCAATGCCTAGGGGATGACCTAAACCAAATTGGTTAAGACCCTCGCGCCACAATTCGTACGCTTTGGGGCCCGACATCCCTCTGGAGTCAATCATACGGGCATAGACATAGCCATAATAGGTATTGCAGGACCGTTGGATGGATTTGATTAGATCTGTAGGACCGTCCACGTGGGTACAGCGCATGATTCGTCCATTTCCATAGCGATATCCACCAGGGCAATTGAAAATAGTCTGTGGCGTGATCACTCCGGCCTGAAGTGCAGTGAGTGCCGCTACAACCTTGAAGACTGAACCTGGAGGGTAGGAGGCCTGAATTGGACGGTTGAACATCGGCTTGTGCGGGTCGTACAGCAACTTCATGTAATTGTTGCCCCGCTGTCTACCCACCATCATATTGGGGTTGTAACTGGGACTGCTCACATAGGTTAACACTTCACCTGTGGAAGGTTCAATAGCGACAACAGAGCCCAGTTTATTTTTCATGAGCTTCTCGGCCAAGAGTTGTAAGTCCTTGTCCAGGGAAGAGATAAGACCGTCTCCGGAGACGGCTAAAGTATCGAACTTGCCATCCCTGAAGGAACCTTGGGATCGCCCGAGCTTGTCTACCATTTGATTGCGTACGCCGCGCTGTCCACGTAGCAGTTCTTCATAAGAGCGCTCTACGCCAGAGGCACCAATGTAGTCGCCTCGCTTGTAGAAATTGTTGGAGCGCTCGATGTCTTTTTCATTGACTTCTTGAATATAACCCAAGAACTGAGCAGCTGCGCTGTCGGGATACTGACGTACGGTACGGGGTTGTGCCTGAAAGCCTCTGAATTTGTCCAGGTGTTCCTGAAGTACGGCAAAGGTCTCTGCATTCATCATGCCTTCAAAGGTGGATGCTCGAAAAGGAGAGACCGCTCGTGCCTTATTCATGCGGGACATAAAACCGTCCTTATCGATTTCTAACAGACGGCACAGCAGTAGGGTGTCTATATCTTTTACCTCTCGAGGGATCACCAAAAGGTCATACACGGGTTCGTTCTGAACCAATACTTTTCCATTGCGGTCTAAAATAATACCTCTAGCAGGATATACGACACTTTTTCTTAAAACGTTGTTGTTTGCAGAAAGTAAATAGGATTCATCTATAATTTGAAGATAGAACAGACGAGCGACAATTAGTAACGCTATTGCTAAAAATATACCTTGGATAATGTATTTGCGCTCGAAAAAATTATTGTTCATATCATTCTAGTTAGCTAATCTTGATTTACGATTGTAGGTGATCAGGCTGATGATCAGAATGACCGCTACGGTGAATAAACTGCTGAAAAATATACTGGCTAGTGTGTACAATATATCTTGGAATGAAAAAACTTCGGTGAAGAACAGTACCAAATGATGAACGAGCGTACCTAAGAGCAGGTAAGCACTAAACCATTTGAATCCCATATTGCCCCAACTCGGCGTTTGAAAGGCTTGTTCGTCTACATCTAGGGTAATCTTGTGAAAGAATATCCGAAACCAAGCCAGGGCGACGCATGCTGCGGCGTGAACGCCCATACTGTCGTAAAAAGCATCGACCGTAAGTCCGGTGAGAAATGCTGCCAGGAAAAGGAAAAAATTGGGCATTCCTGTCGGGAGCAATAATATGATGAGAATATAAGGAAATAGAGCGGCAATATTATAATACCCAATATTCTTAAAAACAGCTACCTGTAGTATAGTAAGGACTACAAAACGAATGATATTGAAGATGAATACTCTAGCCATTATCTTTGTTGTGTTGTTCTAATTCTAGTTTTTCTGTAGACATTTTATCTTTCACGATATAAACATGATTCAGGTTTACAAAGTTGGTAGACAATAAGACCCGAATGTCTTTAAAGCTTTCGCCAGAAGCGAGGTCGGTCTGTACGATATGACCTATCTTAATGCCTTTGGGAAACTTGGTGGAGTATCCCGAAGTAAAGACTGGTGCACCTACGTGAACTTTGACGTGGTTGGGAATATCCCGTACCATCGCGTAGCGAGAATCGGTATTGCTACCCCATACCAATGACCCAAATGCTGTGGCAGTACTGTCTAAAGTGACCGAAATCTTGGTGTCGGGGTGCAGCAGTGATTTGATGGTGCTAAAATGCGGAGAAACATTCAACACCGTACCTACAACCCCATTGGAGGTGATCACCCCCATATCTGGCTCAATGCCGTCGGCCGATCCTTTGTCGATCGTGATGAAGTTGCTTTTCTGATTTATACTGTTATTTACCACGGAGGCAACGATAAAATCATAACGCTCTTCGTCAATAGAGTCTACTAAAAATGCCTGGGTATCCGTTGTTGAATCTGCAGGTGTGAAATTTTGCAGTTTTTTTCGAAGCTGAGCATTCTCATCGGCGAGCTGTTGGTTGATGTCGCGCAAGGATAGATATTCTTTCCAAGAGTTGACATTTTCATAAAATGTACCAACAACAACGTTAGAGGAATTGACAAATGCAGATCTTTGGTAATTGTTGTTTTGAACAACAAGGAAGATGGAAAACACGAAAAAAAGTACAAACCAAAAGAAGGCGTTATATCTTACTAAAAAGAGCCATAGGTTTTTCATGTTTTCACGTAGAGATTTGTTCTGTTATCTAAAAAATACGCGATATAGAAGAAGTTCAACTTTTCTATATCGCGCAGAAGTAATTGTAATTTATCTTTATTTACCTTACGCCATTAAAAACTTAAAACGTCCTATGTTTTTAAGTGCTATTCCTGTTCCTCTTACCACAGCGCGTAAAGGATCCTCAGCTACATGTATAGGTAATTTTGTTTTTGCTTGTAATCTCTTGTCAAGGCCTCGCAGAAGGGCTCCCCCACCTGTTAAATAAATACCAGTCTGATAGATATCAGCAGATAATTCTGGTGGCGTTATTTCCAGTGCTTTTAAGATTGCTTCTTCGATTTTCGAGATGGACTTGTCCAGGCAATGTGCTATCTCGGTGTAGGACACGGTGATCTGTTTTGGAATACCTGTCATCAGGTCACGTCCCTGTACGGCAAAGTCCTCTGGTGGATCGGTGAGCTCGGGCAATGCTGCTCCGACTTCTATTTTGATCTTCTCGGCCGTACGGTCTCCAATCATTATATTGTGCTGGCGACGGATATATTGGACGATATCGGAGTCAAAGTTGTCTCCACCAACGCGGATGGATTGATCACAGACTATTCCCGATAATGCGATAACGGCAATCTCCGTAGTACCACCACCGATATCGATGATCATATTTCCAACAGGTTCTTCGACATCGATACCGATACCTACTGCTGCTGCCATGGGCTCGTGAATGAGGTAGACTTCTTTAGCTCCTGCTATCTCCGCTGAATCGCGAACTGCACGCTTCTCTACTTCGGTGATTCCAGAAGGAATACAAACGACCATACGTAAAGAAGGGAAGAACCAAGATTTGCCATTGTTGACCAATTTTACCATGCCTCGAATCAAATGTTCGGCTGCTGTAAAATCAGCTATTACTCCATCCCTAAGCGGTCTGACCGTTTTTATATTATCATGGGTCTTGCCTTCCATCTGCATTGCCTGTCTGCCGATAGCAATCACTTTGTTGGTCGTCCGATCAAATGCTACGATCGAAGGCTCGTCCACTACTACTTTATCATTGTGTATTATTAAGGTATTTGCCGTACCCAAGTCAATCGCAACTTCTTGCGTAAACCAATTGAATAACCCCATTTAGTAAGTCCTAATTCTGTTTTTAATTTAATGCAAACCTAATGAAAAAAAATCTATTATGGTAACCCAACTCTACAAAAAAATCAAATAAAATAACGTTATTTTTTGGCTGGAATCTATCCTTTAATAACGCTGTGTGCATTTCGATTATTGTGTGTCAGTGTCCATATAATAGTCGTCTATGTCAGTGGCTCGCTGAATGTATGTATATCACCGATTTAATCTACTTCTGTATAGTGCTCCGATCGGGGGACTTTCTGTAAGATGTCGTACCATTCGGCAGGTATATTTGTCAGTTTTCTTTCGACTAAATGGAGCCAGGCACCATCGACATTAACCTCTGCGGCCTTCTCCCCATTCTCTTTGTAAATAATATGTTGAAATGAAAAACGTGCATTCTTCAAATTCAGCTTAGTCAATAGGATTTCTACCCGTATGTACTCATCCAATTGAATCTCTCTCTTGTAAATGAGTTCCTCCCGGAAAAGAATGGGGCCGATCTTCTGTTTTGCAAATTCATCAAGGGACAGTCCCATTGTTTTGAGCATGTTGCTCCGCGCCTGTGCACAAAAATCGGCATAGGCAGAATGTCTGAGATGACGATTGGCATCAATCTGTGACCATAAAACCTGTCCTTCGTAAAATGTGTTGTTCTCCATAGTAATCGTGTATTGTGGTTCGAACTTTTGTCTGTTGTTGTCCCGCTGTAAAACGCTAGATAGGGGAGGCTATCTGCATGAGTAATGCGGTAAGCCAACCGGCGTATGTGCCTATAGCGTAGCTGAAAACAGCTAAAATAACGCCTACTGAGATCAATGAGGGGTGGAATGCGGCTGAGGTTACAGAGGCTGAAGCGACTCCGCCGACATTGGCCATGCTCCCTACTGCAAAATAGAAAAAAGGTACTTTAAATATTTTGCCTACAATCAAAAGGAGTAGGGCATGAAAGGACATCCAGATGATACCTACAACAAATAGTCCGAGGTTGTCCGCTATGGCGGAAATATCCATCTGCATGCCGATCGTGACAATAAGCATATACAAGAGTGTAGAGCCTAGTTTTGAGGCACCAGCATGTTCGAGTTCCTTGGCTGGCGTAAAAGAAAGCGCTACTCCTATTATGGTCGCAAACAGGATGAGCCAGAAAAAACCACTGGTCAATGAAAATTGCTCTAAATGAGGGTAGTTGGTCGCAATGAAGTTAGCTATTGGTTCTGCTAAAAATGTAGCTAATCCCGTACCTCCAAAGGCTATAGCCAACATGATAATATAATCTTTTGTCTGTGGCGTCCGTGCATTGGCCTGAGTCTTTGCCTCCATTTTTTGCATGAGATGATCGACATCTCTGGAGTCCGCTTTGAAGAATTTATCAAATTGTTTTGCCTTACTGGCTCCATATAATAAGAAAGCCATCCATAGATAGGCTACAAAGGCGTCGACTGCGATTATAGAAGAAAATAGTCTTGGCGATGGTTGTAATATTTCTTTTAAAGCGACTTGATTCGCACTGCCGCCGATCCAAGATCCTGCCAGTGAACCCAGACCTCGCCATACTTCGTCCGGACCGACTCCGCCTACGACTTGAGGTGCAAATAAAGATACGATCCAAACCGCTAATGGCCCACCCAATACTATCCCTATTGTACCCGTGATAAACATTAAACCAGCACGCTTTCTCAATGCCCACATTTCTTTGAGGTCCAGGCTGATTACGAATAGTATCAAACAGGCTGGCAACAGGTAGCGACTGCCTACGCTGGTCAAAGGCGAATTGGCACCATCAAATACATGAAGGGAATTAAGGACGCCTGGAAGAAAGTAGCACAGCAGCAATGGTGGGATTACGTTGTAGAAGCCCTTGATATACTTGTTTGATAAGGAGGACGTATAGAATACGATCCCAAGGATGGTCATAAGAATGCCTACGATAACGGCAGTATCAGTAATTAAAGGTTGTACAAGCGCTGTTTGGTTGTCCATTTTTTGTAATTAGTTGTTTTTTTGACAGTGGCTACAGATCTCGTTATAGAAAACCACTGTTCTGGTATTTGAATATATGTATTTGCTTAAAAAAATTGTGGTCGCTAATCGGATTGGTAGGGACCGTTGTTTTTTAATTTTTTGTGAATTTATAGATTTCTTTTGATAAAAGTGGTAACGAATTCTTTACTATTATGCATTTGCGTTGGTAATAACTGGATATTATTATAACTTTAATTTCCTATTCAATAAAACTATGAATTTTTCTAGACGAGATTTTTTAAAAAGTAGTGGTATAGTGCTGGGCAGTATGCCCTTTATTTCTCTTGCAGACCAATTTGGAGCTACCAAGGTGATCAAGGTGGGCTTAGTAGGTTGTGGCGGAAGAGGAACTGGTGCTGTTGTTCAAGCATTGGCTGCGGATCCCAATGTGGTGGTCACTGCATTGGCAGACGCTTTTCAGGATCAGATAGACCAAACACTTCTTATTCTGAATAAAAAAGATCCAAAACGGACGGATGTGCCTGCCGAAAGACAGTTTGTGGGGTTTGAGAGCTATCAGGGTTTGATAGATTCGGATGTGGATGTCGTACTGTTGTGTAGTCCGCCTAATTTTAGACCGGATCATTTGGCGTATGCCGTAAATGCTGGTAAACATATTTTTTGTGAAAAACCTGTTGCAGTGGATGTCCCTGGATTGAAGCGAGTCATGGAGAGTGTACGTATATCCAAGGAGAAGAAGCTCAATCTGGTTTCGGGATTCTGCTTCCGTTATTCTACACCCAACCGTGAAATAATGAAGCGTATCCAAGGGGGAGATATAGGTGATGTCAAGTCTGTTACGACTTTTCGTTATGGTGGAGAACTGACCTTGAAAGAACGTAAAAGTACATGGACAGACTTTGAATATCAATTGCGTAACTGGTATTACTTTCAGCGCTACGCATCAGACCTGATCGTCGAGCAATCTATCCACAGTGTGGACTATATGAACTGGATCATGGGCAATAAGCTGCCTAAAGTGGTGAGTGCTACAGGAGGAAGACAAAGCAGGTCATGGGAGGCGATAGGCAATACGTTTGACCACTTTGCGGTGGAGTACGACTATGGTGATGGCGTGAAAGGGATGCATTTCTCGAGACAGCAAAATGGTACAGAGTCACGTAATTCGGTAGAAGTTAATGGTACAGCGGGTTTTGTCGATGTTAATATCATGAAAAACTATAATATCCATGGTACTAAAGCTTTTGCATATGATGGCAAAATAAATAATATGTATCAAACACAGCATGACGAATTGATGGCCGCTATCAACAAGGGCGAGTTTGTCAATGATGGTGATTTTATGGTGAACTCGACGTTATTGGCTATCTGGGGGAAAATAGCTGCTTATACGGGCAAGCGTATTTCTTATGAAGATATCATGAACTCGAAGGAGGAATTAGGCCCTCATTCTGATAACTATAACTGGTCGATGTCACCGGATGCAACACCTATCGCACAGCCAGGATTTAAACCTTTTGTATAGATGAAGAGGAGAGGTATACGTGTTTTGGTCGTCGGCTGTGGTAACATGGGGGCCTCGCACGCGAAAGCTTATCATGATTCTGAAGAATTTGAGATAATAGGTCTGGTGTCAAGAGGATCTAGTAAAGAACAACTCAATTCGGATTTGGGAACGAACTATCCTTGTTTTGACGATTATGAAACAGCCCTTGAGGCGACCAAACCTGAAGCAGTGTGTATTTCGACATACCCCGATACCCACGAAGCTTACGCAATTTTGGCGTTTGACCATGGTGCGCACGTTTTTATAGAAAAGCCGCTGGCAGATACAGTCCTCGGTGCTAAGCGTGTGGTCGAAGCTGCCATTCGAGCGAACAAGAAATTGGTCGTCGGGTATATTCTTAGGTACCATCCGTCTTGGATGCGATTTATTGAGGAGGGCAGGAAGCTGGGGACGCCTTTGGTGTTTCGGATGAATCTCAATCAGCAAAGCCAAGGTTATATGTGGGATGTGCATCGAAATCTCATGCAAAGCTTGAGCCCTATTGTGGACTGTGGGGTGCACTATATCGATGTGATGTGCCAGATGACTGATGCCAAGCCTGTGGCGGTATCGGCGATTGGAGCAAGACTTACAGATGATATCCCGGATGACAATTATAACTATGGACAGCTACAGATAACATTTGACGATGGGAGTGTGGGCTGGTACGAAGCAGGCTGGGGACCGATGATGAGCCAGACGGCTTTCTTTGTTAAAGATGTTATCGGGCCCAAAGGATCGGTTTCTATTGTCGCCAAGGATGCCTCTAGCGACGGGCAGTCTGATGCTGTAGAGGCACATACGAAGACGGAATCGATACGGGTCCATCACGTGGACCTGGACCGTGCGAATAAATTTGTCAAACCTGATGAATGGATTGACTTGACGGATGAGCCCAACCACCAGGAGCTATGCAATAGGGAGCAGCGTTTTTTTAGTGAAGCGATCCTGGAAGACCTCGATCTGGCAAAATCGATGGATGATGCGATTAACAGTTTGCAAATAGCACTGGCCTGTGATGAGTCGGTACGGACAGGAAATAGGGTAAGACTCTAACGAAGTATTATTTCTGTGCGACGATTACGTTGTTTGCCTTCGGGACTGGTATTGTCGCTGATTGGTTTGGTATCCCCGTATCCGATGCTTTTGACTCTGGATTCGGGGATTCCTTTTTCAAGGAGATAGGCCGATATCGCTGAAGCTCTGTTTTCTGAAAGGCGCTGGTTGTGCGCTTTGTTGCCTGTATTGTCGGTGTGCCCCGCAATCTCTATATTGACAGTCCTGTTAAGTTGCATGAATCTTAGCAGCAGCTGTAGCTCTGAAGCAGAGCTTTTGAGAGGAATAGAACTGTCCGTGTCGAAATAGATATTATTCAATTGTATTGTGTTTCCTTTGCGGATAGGTTGCAGGAATACATCTTTCTTAAACACTTCGTTTTTTAATGCTGTGTCAGAAATATCATACTGTCTGGAATCAAACATATAACCTTCTTTATGGACATGTACTGCGTAGTTGGCACCTACGGGAAGTGTCGCGATAAACTGTCCGTCCTGGTCATCTGATTGGTCCAGGTAGACGACCTCTAGGTTGTGTGTGTTGGTCACTGAAATTGTTGCGGATAAGGTCTTTTTGTTTTCAGCATCATATATTGTGCCCTGTATGTAGGCTACGGGGATAGGCTGGAGTGGCTTGGGGATGTTCACGCTGTAAATATCCAGTTGGCCTGAAGAATCTGCAGAGGCCATGTAGCCTAAGGTGCCGTTCATAGTCACATGTATGGCGGTTTGATCATAATTGTTATTGATCGGGGCTCCCAGATTTATAGGAGTGCTCCATTGCCCAAGACTGTCAAGCTGGGTTTTGAACAAATCATAGCGACCAAATCCAGGCCATCCTTCGGAGGCAAAGTACAGCGTCTTGTTGTCCGGATGTATATAAGGGGATCTTTCGTCAAATGCGGTGTTGACTTGAGGGCCAAGGTTTTGTGGGGTTTGCCATTTTCCATCTGCGGACAGTTCGCTTTTCCAAATGTCACTGCCACCCATGCCGCCTGGTCTATTGCTGACAAAGTACAGTGTTCGTCCATCAGCGGATATAGCAGGCTGAGCTTCCCATCCTTTGGTATTTACAGGATAGCCTAAATTGTGGGGGGCACTCCATGTGCCATTTTCGAATTTAGATACATAGATGTCGCAGCTGCCCAGTCCATTGGGACGGTTACATCCGGTAAAAAAGAGGTATTTGCCATCGGGAGATATGGAGTGTGCGCCCTCATTAAACAATTCCGAATTGATTGATCCAACTAGTTTCTGTGCTGTAGACCAGTTTTCTTCGATTAGATTGCTTTCGAAAAAGTTCTCCTGATTATTGCTTTTGCGTGTGAAAATTAGACGTTTGCCATCTGCTGTTAATTTGGGGAAGTACTCATCATCCGTCGTATTGACCGTAGCGGGGAGACGGTGGACCTGTACGGAGTCTGTCTTATGATGAAGGAGTGCAAATTGACAGTTGTCCATATACTGCTGCACTTTTTGTCTGCTTTTTGCCGAAAGTTCTCCCTCCGCATAGCGGGAGAGGTTGGTCAATGCTTCTTGATACGCCGCGTTTGCCAATTGAGATTCCCCCAGACCGAATAACGTCAGTTTTGTTAGATTTGGATCTATCTGTAATACCTTCTTGTAAAGAGGGATGGCTTCTGTGTATTTATTCTCGGAACGATAGAGGTCTGCCAATTGTTGGTAGGCAGTGGCAAATTGAGGATCCAGTTCTATAGCTTTTTTTAGCTCATCGATTGCCTTTGCTCTATTCTGAAGAGCGAGCTGTTTAGTCGCATTTTCATAGGCAATTTGCGCTTTTCTATTGGTCGATGGCTTCTGGCCAAAGGAGAGGTTGTACCAACATAATAGCAGTAAAAAACAGATTAGCTTAAGGAATGACTCCATTTTTGTACTTATTTTTAAATCGCTTAGAAACCTTTACAACTAGAAATGTCCAGTTCGTTGGCTATTAAAAATATAAAACTTTCTTTAGAATACCTAAACCTAGGGGATGTTGAGAAACTTGTGTGTCTGTAGAGATATATCCCAGTGGGGGTTGTCTTTGACGTATTCAATAATAAGAGGAGTGATTTCAGTCGCTTTGGACCATTCGGGCTGTAGATATAGCCTGCAGTTTGGTCCGACCATTTTAGCGTGCTCTTCTGCCCATTTGAAATCACTTTTATTGAAGACAATGACCTTGAGTTCGCCTGCAACCTGAAGCACCTCCAGTTTGGGCGCTTTGAATTTTTTGGGAGATAGGCAGATCCAATCCCAGGTGCCGCTGAGCGGATAGGCTCCGGATGTCTCGATGAATGTTTTGATCCCTTCGTCTTTGAGTCTTTGTGTTAAATAATCTAGATTATAGATCAAAGGCTCGCCTCCGGTAATAACCACTGTTTTTGCGGGATGCTTTTTTGCGTTTTCTACTATTGTCTCTGCGTCAGTGAGGGGGTGCAGTTCGGCATCCCAGCTTTCTTTCACATCGCACCAGTGACAGCCGACATCACAGCCTCCTAGGCGGATGAAATAAGCAGCTTTACCAGTGTGGAATCCTTCTCCTTGAATCGTGTAAAATTCTTCCATTAATGGAAGTTTTGAGCCGTTTTCGGGAACTTGATGTGACATTGTGTTGAATTTAACAGGGGGCAAAGTTAATATAAATAAACCAACGATTGGCTATTTAAAAACTTTAAATTCTGCTGTTGTATTTTTATTACGAAAATATTATATTTGATACAGTCCACTTGGACACATCTATCTATGCTATGAAAATGAAATGGAACATGCTCCTACTAATGGGCCTGTTTTGTTGGATGAATAGCGTTTTCGGAGAGGGGTCAAAAGATTTGTACCCTGATAAGGTTGAAGGCAATCGGGCTTTTTTAGTCTCATTGCCTGTTGGGAGGGATGCTTTCGCCAATAGAGCTGCGCATTATGTCTACGCTGTGGAAGGGGAGACTATTGCAGTCGCCTCAAGCGCCCAAAATATTGGGCAGGGCAGAATCTGGATAACTTCTCCAGATGGAATTCAATATCAAACAGATGCAAATGATGTAGGCCGTATTGTAGCCATGGACGGCTCCAGCCGTAAGGCTGAACTGGCTGGGCCTAGAATCGGCTATACCCCGTTTGAAGTGCCTGTAGGCATGGGGCAGACCGGAATATGGTCTATCGAATTCAGGTCTCCTGATGATGACCCGCGTAGTATAGCGCTGACCGAAGTACCGAGTGTCAAAGCTGATGCAGACTGGACACAGCATAGGATAGGAAGTCTTATTGCGGCCTGGGATGTGTCGGTTCGGAATAGGGATAATACAGCTTGGCTGGCTGGGCGAGTTTTTGTCTCTATCCTGCAGTTACATATCTCAAGAGAGAGCTTGGCGCAGCGGGATGGTGCTTTTTACGGACAAAACTATGTGTTGACAAACGATGGATATATTTACCACGTCAATGGAAATGGGAGTCATGGTGTTGATTTTGCCTATTTTGTTAACAGTTCGGGCATTTTGGACAGGAAAGGTACGCCTACCTACAAAAGTGCCAATCAGCAGTCTGTCGCACTTTTTCATAACCCCAATGAAGAGGATCAGGGACTTCACGTCACCCACAAAATGTTTTATAATTTGCCGGATAGCGGGATGCCAAAGGAGAGTCAGGGGGCATTTCCAGGAGGTAAGAGCTGGCTTTTTAATACGCAGCAGGTTATATCAGTCCAGGATATTGGGATAGTTCGAGAGAACGGTGCTGGCAATCAACTTCGTAAAGAAGGTACTTTTTTGAGTTTTCAAACCAATTGTAAGGGCCGTTATAAGGTTGTTATAAGTTCAAAATCAACAAACATACTTTTTGCGAATCGCGAAATCACGGTGGAAGCCAAGGAGGGGGTAAATCGCTTTTTTTGGGATGGGCTGGATGGTGATGGTCGTTTTGTGCCCGAGGGAACTAACTATTCGATAGGTATTTCGGTGTCCTTGATTAAAGGAGAAATACATTTTCCTTATTTTGATATGGAGATTAATCCCAATGGTATCATTGTGGATAGGATCAATATAGATGGCAGTACGCACAGTGATGCTGTTATGTTTTGGGACGATTCGGATATCACAGGGGGACAACCAAGCGAGGTGTCAAGACCTCGGGTCAATAAGGTAGGCACTCCCAGTCGCGTGGATGGGCATCGCTGGGGCACCTATAGGGAGACCGAGCACATACAAGGGACTACTAACAATGGGTATGGGGCTTTCAGTTATGGGAATGACCGCGTGATGGATACATGGACTTATGCAAGTCTGCTGCAAGCCGAAGTCGTAGAAACCATTAGTGTAGGGGAGAAAGTTCCTGTAGACGAGGGGGAAGCATTTCCCGAAGTAAAGGAACAGTATATTACGTTATATCAGGGCAAAGAGGCTATTTTTGATCTGGTTGTTGAAAGGAGAAATGACGCTACTCCAACGAAAATCGAGATTGTAGATTCTCCTGTGTATGGTCAGCTTGTATTGACTGGTACGACAGCTACGTATACGGTCACGGATGCGACTTATGTCGGTACGGATGAGTTTTCTTATCGACTGGCTGCTGAGGGTGACACCGCAAAGGTGGCCAATAAAGTATATCTACAGATACTAAGAACGGCTCCTGTGGCAAAAGATGATTCGTTTGAAATAGTATACAATACCGCTCAAGTGTTGGATATCACCAATAATGATTTTGTTGAACATACTTATTTGGATAAAGAAAGTATACGTATTCTGGAATATCCCAGCCAGGGGAACCTTTATAAAGATGCAGACGGAGGGTGGATCTATGAAGCGTATGATCAATACGTGGGGACAGATAGATTTACCTATCAGATCAAGGATGGCAATGGCAATTGGTCAAATATTGCCACTGTTACTTTACAGGTAAAAGGATTGTTCATTCCGAATACGATCACTCCTAATGGTGATTCTAAAAATGATACATTTGAGATTATAGGACTTTCTGTTTTTGATCAGGTCGAAGTCAGTGTATTGGATCGTACAGGACGAATTATTTTTGCATCGAGCAATTATAAAAATGATTGGATCGTCCCATCAAGTGTGACAAATGGAGTCTATTTCTACGTGTTCAAGGGGAGTAGATATGGACAACGCCCCGTTGTTAATAAGGGGGCGCTTATGATATTGACTTCGGCAACTGGTTTTGCGAAATGATGATTGTATCAATGCCATTCTTCGCGACCGAGTGATTTTTGCCCTGTTGTAGGTATCGGCGTAAATTCTGCTTCGTTTATTTTTAAATTGGATAGCGAAGGTTGACCGGCATCTATCCAGGCGGAGTACCAAAATGAAGCGACTTGCAGTATAGAGGCCCTTAGTCGTCTCTCTACCATTCCATTGAGCGACTGGTGGTAGCGTGTGGCATAGGCATCCGAGTAAGTGTATATTAATTGACTGTTTCTTTCTATATATCCCTTTCTCTCCGATTCTTTAAATAATAGTGATAGCTCCTTTTCAATGTGTAATACGGAATCTACCAGGGCATTGCTCGCTCTAACTATTTGCCATGCCGTTTTCAGTGGGTCAGCCACATAATCAGCACTTTTTATGAAGTAGTTGTAGTCTTTGGAAAACATTTCGGGCAGTCTTGTCTCCCAAAAAGCATGTATGCCGATCTGATCGGTGTATTGGCCATTGTAGTTGCTGCTGGTGTGTAATGGTACATGGGCATCGGCTATGTAATGCCCAAGGTCGGCACTGTGTTGAATGATTTTCCTTTCATTTTTGACTTTAAAAGCACTGACAAGGTTTTGATAGGTTCTGACAATCTGCCAAGGTACGACGCCCTGTGCTATCAATCTGCGCTCACTGAACTTTTCTACAGCTTTACTCCAGTGTATGGGGAGTGTGTCAATATCCTCATAGCGATCCAAATCAATGAAGTGCCGGGGGCTCTCCACGGTGTCTATATAGCAGCGCTTGTCCGCATCAACAGCTTTTTCTGTTATGATCTTGATGTTTTTCTTGAAGAAGAATGCCATGTCTGTTGGCAAGAGAAAGACGGCCGTTTCGTTTATCTTTTTATGTGCATAGAAACCCCAAGATGAAAGTGAAATGCTCAGGAATACACCGATAGCCAGATATATAGTTGGTTTCATAATGTATTGGTTATAAGCTTAAAGGTAGTGAAATAAAAGGCTTAACCATAATTTAATAAATGAATGGATGTCAAATGAAAAAAAAACAGTATTTTCGATTTACTATAGATGAAAAATGAAGATATTGTACGCCATACAAGGAACCGGAAACGGGCATCTTTGTCGAGCAATGGATGTAATCCCCTGCTTGCAGCAATTTGGTGAAGTGGACGTATTGATTAGCGGTATTCAAGCGGATATTCCTTTGCCTTTCGAGATAAAATATCGACTACATGGATTGAGTTTTATTTTTGGTAAGAGCGGCGGAGTCGATTTATGGAAGACTTTTATGAGCTCCACCATACGGAAGTTTATCCAAGAGATAAATTCTGTGCCTGTAGAAAAGTATGATCTGGTTATCAATGATTTTGAACCTATTACAGCATGGGCCTGCCATACAAAGGATATACGCTGTATTGGATTGAGTCATCAGATTGGAGCATTGCACCCGGACAGTCCCAAGCCGGAGGAAGGAGATCTGATGGGAAAATTCATCATGAAAAATTATGCGCCGGTATCCGATGCTTATGGCTTCCATTTTCAATCTTATCATAGATCCGTATACACTCCAGTGATACGAGAGTCTATCCGCAATCTGGAACCAACGAACGACGGGCACTATACGGTATATCTGCCGTCCTATGATGATGCACATTTGTTAAAACATCTGACTAAGTTTGAAGGTGCTAAATGGGAGGTGTTTTCTAAGCACAACAACAAGTCTTTGCGCTATAAAAATGTCAGCATCAATCCTATTAATAGTGAAGCTTTCATAAAAAGTATGGCCTCATCAGAAGGGGTATTGTGCGGTGCTGGTTTTGAAACTCCTGCAGAAGCGCTGTATCTTGGTAAAAAGATCCTCGTTATTCCGATGAAGAATCAGTACGAACAGCATCTCAATGCTGCTGCTCTGGAAAAAATGGGAGTGCCTGTCATCAAAAGCCTGAAGAAAAAATATGAATATGATATTGAGCTATGGCTCAATGATAATAGTCACGTAAGGGTGGATTATCCCAATCATACGATGTCTATTATAGAAACAATTGTAAATAACCATAAATGAAATTTAAAGTAGCATGTGCTCTTGCCCTTGTTGGCGGAGCTTCGTTGTGTATTACCAATGCGCAGACAAGTACAAAAAAGACACCCGTAAGAGCTAAATCGAGTACGCAGTCTGCGACACGATCTTCTCCTAAAAAAGCTGTTCCCACGAATGCGGTGGTTTTAAAGACGGATAAAGATTCATTGTCTTATGCTTTGGGTACCGATATCGCGAGATCGTTGAAAGCAAATGGGTTTGAACTGGATTTGAAAATGTTGTCCGAAGGCATATCGGCTTATTTCAAGGGTAGTGGAGTGCTATTGACTGAAGATCAGAGTTCGGAAGTAATTCAATCCTCTATGCGTAAGATGATGGAGCAGAAGAATGCAGAGCTCCGCAAGCCTGGAGAAGATTTTCTTGCCAAGAATAAACTGAATCCGAATATTAAAGTGACCGATGAAGGTGTGCAATATGAGGTGTTGGTCCAGGGGGAAGGTGCACAGCCAACTGCATCGGACGAGGTGCTGGTTCATTATTTAGGAACCCTGCCCAATGGTGATAAATTTGACAGTACTTATGATCGCAATGAACCGCTAAGTCTCCGTTTGACCGGAGTGATCAAAGGTTGGCAAATAGGGATTCCTTTAATGAAAGTGGGATCTAAATTCAGGTTTTTCATTCCTTATAATTTAGCTTACGGAGAGCGTGGCACAGGGGGAATTCCGCCATTCAGTCCGTTGATTTTTGAAGTAGAATTGTTAGAAATCAAGGGTAGAGATGCAGCTGAATAAGCTGGGGAGATCTGAACTGAAAGTGTCGGCTCTCGGTTTTGGAGCCATGTCTTTGTCCCTGGAAGATAGACTGTCTGATTTGCAGTTGATCCAAACTGCTTATGAGGAGGGGATCCGTTATTTTGATACTGCAGACCTGTACGCCAAAGGGGAAAATGAAAAGCTCTTGGGAGAGGGGATAAAGGAATTTAGGAAGGATATCGTATTGGCTACGAAAGTGGGCAATGTCTGGAATGAGGACGGTCGTGGATGGGGATGGAATGTTTCTAAAGCTTATATCCATACGGCAATAGATGCTTCATTGAAGCGGTTACAGACTGATTATATCGATCTCTATCAATTGCACGGGGGGACCATAGGGGATGATTTTGATGATGTAGTAGATACTTTTGAAAGGTTAAAAGAGGCAGGAAAAATCAGAGCTTATGGACTTTCTTCTATCAGGCCTAATGTTTTTAAACCGTATGCCCAAATGGGGAATATGGTGTCCAATATGATGCAATTCAGCGTGTTGGACACGAGACCTGAGGAGTATCTGGATTTCTTAGAAGAACAACATGTCGGTATCATTGGGAGAGGGACCTTGGCACAGGGAATGTTAATAGACAAAGCTGCTAAAGAATACCTGGGGCTTGATGCAGGCACAGTGGCTGATGTTCAAACCAGGGTCGCACAGGTAGCTTCTGAACAGGGCGTATCGACTATTGCTGTTGCACTCTTTTACGTATTGCGGCATGGTGCAGTGAGCAGTGCATTGATTGGAGCGCGTACTGTTTCGCAGTTTAATGAGTTGATGAGTGCCTATAGGGAGATGGAAGGACTGGACGGAGATAAAGTAGCCGCATTGGGAGTTCCCTTGTTCTACACATCACATCGATAATACAGTTGAGGCTAAATGCCATTAGCCTCAACTGTTGAAATATTTTCTTATAATGTGCTGCAGGTCTTCTGGTGTGTCTATCGCATCGTTTGTATGGTTTGACACAGCTGTATGTATGTTGTAACCGTTATCCAGCCAGCGCAATTGTTCGAGACCTTCCATGGCTTCCAAATCGGAATAAGGCAGATTGGCAAGCTCTGTCAGAATATTGACTCGATAGCCATATATTCCGATATGGTTGTAGTAAGGGCGTGATTTTAACCAATCTTCTTTTTTTGTTCCTCTCAAAAAAGGAATAGCCTGTCTGGAAAAGTAAATAGCTTGTCCATCTTTACGCAATACGACCTTGGGTTTGTTTTCATTGAATAATTCATCTATGTCTTCCACCTTACGAACCAATGTCGCTATCTGGGTGTCGGGCTGCGCAAAACACGAACTCAATAGATCAATTTGCTGTGGATCAATGAAGGGTTCGTCACCTTGGATATTGATAACGATATCAAATCCTTGAATATTTTCAATGACCTCTGCGCACCGGTCGGTTCCGGATTGATGTTCCCGTTTTGTCATGACAACATTTCCTCCAAAACTCTTGATATGGTCATATATCCGTTGATCATCTGTAGCAACAATAACTTCACTTAAAGAGGATGTATGCTTGGCTTGATTATATACCCGTTGTATCATGCTTTGCCCAGCGATATCAACCAGCGGTTTGCCGGGAAATCTAGTAGAATCGTATCGCGCAGGGATAAT
The DNA here is from genome assembly GCF_000416985.1 of Sphingobacterium paucimobilis HER1398. GTDB lineage: Bacteria > Bacteroidota > Bacteroidia > Sphingobacteriales > Sphingobacteriaceae > Sphingobacterium > Sphingobacterium paucimobilis. The sequence goes on along the minus strand of NZ_ATDL01000012.1, from coordinate 158,299 downwards.
TCCTATTGTTTTCATGTTTTTTTACTATGTATTGTCGAAAATTAGCAATAAAAGTCGAATAAACTACCTTTGTATGAATAATAACCTGTGTAATTATTGAAAATATCGTATGGTTAAGTCTTTGAAGAGGTATAAAGAAAAAGAGACTCCGGTTTTAGGGAGCCTCTCTATCTGTTGATGTGTGCTTATTTCTTAATGTATAAAAAGAAGTTCACGTAGTTTTGGCAATGGCCATTTGGAGTCATCGACTATCTTCTCCAGTTTGTTGACGTGATAGCGTATTTCATCGAAAAATGGTTTTACAACTTCATCATATGCAATTGCCTTTTCGCGCATGTCTTCTATCGTATTTGCTTTTTTACGTGCTTGACGCATTTCTTCGGATTGTTCTAGGATTGTATTTGCATGCTTGGAAATACGTTCTACAAGATTTAGTTGAGAAGAATACGCTTCTTTAGGCAGACCCAGATCTTTTAACCCTTTAACATTTTGGATTAATTCGTTCTGGTAGGTAAAACATGCAGGTGCGATGTGGCTGTTGACCACCTCTCCAATAACCCGTGCCTCTATCTGTAGTTTTTTATAGAAGTTCTCGAGTAATATCTCATGACGAGCTTCGGATTCACGTTTGGAGTAGATGCCAAGACGCTCGAATAGCGCTATAGTTTCGTCTTTGATATATATATCCAGGGATTTAGGCGTAGACTTGATATTAGACAGTCCTCTTTGCTCGGCTTCTTGCGCCCATTCGTCACTGTAACCATTGCCCTCGAAACGGATTGCTTTAGAATCTTTAATATACTTGCGCAGTACATTGAGAATAGCCAGGTCTTTTTTCGTTCCTTTTTTTATTTGTTTGTCAACCTCTACTTTGAATTCGATAAGCTGCGCTGCGACTATAGCGTTAAGCACAGTCATAGGGAGTGCTGAGTTGGCTGAAGAACCAACAGCACGGAATTCAAACTTGTTGCCTGTAAAAGCGAAAGGTGAGGTGCGGTTACGGTCAGTATTGTCTAATTTTAATTCCGGTATCTTAGGGATGCCATGCCAAAGATTAGCTTCCGATTTAACTTTTTTCGCTACTCGAGCCGATTCTATCTCATCTAAGAGTTCGTCAAGTTGCGATCCTAAAAAGATAGAGATAATAGCCGGAGGCGCTTCGTTGGCACCCAAACGATGATCGTTACTGTGGCTGGCGATAGAAGCGCGTAGAAGGTCTGCATATTCATATACGGCTTTGATTGTATTTACAAAGAACGTCAAGAACATCAGGTTTGTTTTCGGTGTTTTTCCTGGAGAGAGTAAATTGATCCCCGTATTGGTTATTAGTGACCAGTTGTTGTGTTTTCCAGATCCATTAACGCCAGAATATGGTTTTTCATGAAGCAATACTTTGAAGTTGTGCCGTATTGCCACCTGTTCCATCACATTCATGAGCAATTGATTGTGGTCAATCGCAAGGTTGATTTCCTCAAACATCGGCGCACATTCAAATTGAGAAGGAGCTACCTCATTATGGCGTGTCTTCAATGGAATACCTAATTTAAGGGCTTCATTTTCTAAATCGACCATAAATGCGAGAACACGCTCGGGAATTGCACCAAAGTAGTGGTCTTCCAGTTGTTGTCCTTTAGCCGACATATGGCCAAAAAGGGTACGGCCTGTCAACTGTAAGTCCGGACGAGCATTATAAAGAGAAAGATCAACCAAGAAGTATTCTTGTTCTATTCCAAGGGACGTATTTATCTTAGTGACGGCCTTGTCAAAGTATTGGGCTACATCAGTCGCAGCCTTGTCAATAGCATTGACGGCTTTTAGTAAGGGAGCTTTGTAGTCTAATGATTCACCTGTATAGGAAACGAATACGGTGGGAATACATAGGGTTTTTCCGGCTGCAGATTCATAGATGAAAGCAGGGGAGGAAGGGTCCCAGGCTGTATAGCCACGAGCTTCAAAGGTATTTCGGATACCACCATTAGGAAAAGAAGAAGCGTCAGGCTCCTGCTGTACAAGAGCATCAGCAGTGAATTTTTCAATAGCATCACCATTTTCATCCGGTTCGAAAAAAGCATCGTGTTTTTCAGCAGTGCTACCTGTTAATGGTTGGAACCAGTGCGTATAGTGCGATACGCCATTTTGTAAAGCCCATGTTTTCATGGCCTGGGAGATGAACTCGGCGATCTCACGAGAGATCGGTTCGCCTATCTCAATTGCTTTTGTCAACTCCTTGAATGTATTCTTTGGTAAGAAATCTTTCATTTTGTTGCTTGTGAAAACATTTTTACCAAAAATAGTAGTAGCTCTTTTGGTGACAACCTTTTCTTCTGGCAATGCATGTCTAGAAGAGGCTGCATTTACGGATTCGAATCTGATGTTTGACATTTTTTTGTGGTGTTGGTTGTGTTTTTCTTGTTGCTGTTGTGTTTTGTTGTTCAAAAATACAATGATAATTTTATTTTTTTTTCATTTTTTTAAATAAAAATGAAAAAAGCTCGAGAAAATACTTTTTCTCGAGCTTTTTTGTTGTTTTTTATGTGTGTTTTTGTGTTATTGTTGGTCAAATCCCCAGTCTATTCCTTTTTTTGTTGCCGGAACTCCTGATTTTATCCATTTTGCAGCAGGTTTTCCTTTTAAGAAGTGGTCGAAAAATTGACTTTGACGAATTTGTATGTCTTTCCTGTTTTGACGTTGTATCAAATTATGATCATCTCCATTATAGTTAAGTAACCATGCGGGCTTGCCTAATCTCCTTAGGGCAGTAAACATCTCGATCCCCTGATACCATGGCACAGCTCCGTCATTGTCATTGTGCATGATGGCGACAGGAGTAGTTACTTGATCCATAAAGAAGAGGGGAGAATTCTCTATATAGAGATCTCTGTCTTCCCAAAGGGTAGCTCCTAAGCGGCTTTGTGTTTTTTCATATTGAAATTGTCTAGACATACCGGTTCCCCAACGGATACCACCATAGGCAGAGGTCATGTTGACAACAGGAGCACCTGTCCAGGCTGCCGCATACATGTTTGTTCTGGTGATGAGATGGGCTACTTGGTATCCTCCCCAGCTCTGCCCTTGGATGGCCATTTTTGTAGAATCTACCCACGTATTTTTTGCAAGATAACGCATTCCAGAGTTGATATACTCTTCGGCAGATTTTCCGGGATGTCCTGTTTGGTAATGGATGTCCGGTGCGAATACCAGATATTCATTACTGACATAATAGGGAATATTGAGCCTCGACGGTGTAGGGGCGGGAGCTTGATAAGTATAAAGACCTTGTGATAGTGTCTCGTAGAAGTAGGCAATAATAGGGTACTTCTTGTTTGGATCAAAGTTCTCCGGCTTATAGAGTATGCCTTCAGCCTGATGTCCATTAGGAGTTGTCCATGCGATTAATTCGGCTGTTCCCCAGTTGTATTCCTCTTGTTGAGGGTTAATGTCAGTCAGGCGCTGCTCGATTTTAAAGTCCTTGTTGACATATAGATCAGGACTGGAGGTGTAGTTCTCCTTAGTATAGATATATACTTTACCGTTTTCGTCTGTTTTGAAGTTTTTGAATGTGAATTTATCCTGTATAATCTCTTTTGGATTTTGCTTCTTTGCTGGCATCAGGGAGAAAATACCATTCTCCTTGTTTGTTTCATTGAAACTGGTAAGCCATAAAGCTGTGTTTTCTTTTATTTTGGCTGTTCTGTTTCTCGGAGTGCCGTCTTTTATTAACAACGCCCTAAAGACAATTTTATTGGTTCTTCCAAATTGATTGGTGATCGATTTTTGTTTTTTTCCATCCAGCGAAAAATACCAGATGTCGTATCGATCATTGATATAGATTCCTTTATTGTCTTCCGCCCATGCGGCTATACCATAAGATGGAGATGCTGTAGGCATGTCGTTTTCTTCATTGGCGAATCCAACTTGTAAGCCTTTGTTGAGCAGCTGTTCGTTTCCACTTGCTATCTCGTGACTGTACCAGTTGCCATTTGTTTCATCAAATAGGACGATATAGCTTGCGTCAGGAGACAGGTGTGCCTGCCCTTGCCATTTTGATTTAATGATTCTTTTTTCGCCTGTACGTGTAGATATAGCATACACGTCCTGCAGCTGGTAGGCTTGCCATTGGTAAGCGATTCTATTGCCAGCGGTAGAAGTCGCCAGTATCCATTCTTGTGTAGCGTCGTCGGTGTAGGAGGTGCGGTCAAAGCTGTCATCTATCAGTGCGATTATCTGACCCGATTGTAAGTTGTAGACTGCGTCATAGCTTTTGCCTAAATCCCGCTTTAGGTTGACGAGCTGTTGTGTCATAAGGTAGTCGTCCTGCCAGTGCCATATATCTACTTTTGCATTTTCAAATTCTACCAGTGTCGTGTCTTTGACCGGGGGGATGGGGGCTAGCCCAAAAAATAGTCTGTCTGACTTTTGATCAAAGCCTAATTGACCATCTCCTGATACGTACCATTCCGTCGGAACTCCTTTCGTGTTTTTGTCCACGATGATGTGCGCACTGTCTTGTTGCCCGATATTATATAGGTACAGTTTGAAATCCTTTTGTAAGGCTTTATCAGGGCTTTTGTCGGCTAAAAAAGACAGTCGATTGCTTTGGTCGTCAAAAAGGATGTTTTTATAGACACCTTTTCCGTTGCTGATTTTTTTTACCGATTTCTTGGCAAGGTCATAGAGGTAGAGCCCATCGATGTCCGAACTGTCTTTTGGTCCTGTTTTTTTTGTGAAAGCGAGGTATTTCTCGTCATTGCTAAAGAAATAGCTGTCGGTTTTCCAGAATTGGACAGTGTCTTTTTTATACAGATTATAGAGCACCAGTACGTTTTCCTTTTTGGCGGGTGGGGTCTTTTTAGCGTTACTGGAGGAGTCTGTCTTGTTTTTGGTGCTGTCCGTCTTTTCGGTGCTCTTGGCAATATCTTGCGTATAGGCGAGGTAGTTGGTCGCATCATAGGCAAGTTTGTAGCTTTTAATAGGACCGAATGTTACTTGTTCTCTGTTTTCAAGTTTGAAGATTGTCAAAGTGTCCTTAGGGAAGTCTTCGCTTTTCTTCTTTTTTATTTTAGCCTCACGGGTGTCTTTGAATGCAGGTTTTATGAGTGTGATTAAAAAATCTTCTCCTTTTGTCATTTTGGGAGCGGTACCTCTTTCGAAACGTTGGAGTAACCTGTTCTTTTGATCTTTTAATTCGACATAGCCGTCACCTTCTTGAGGGGATACGGTATAGAAGATGTGGTTCCCAGATTTTGAAATGTCTGCACTAGAAATGTTTTTCCATATATCATAGCTGGAATGATCTATTGGTCTTTTTTGAGCAACAAGACTGGGAAGTGTCATGCTGCAAAGAATAAACATTGATACGGTTTTCTTCATTGTAATAAATGATTGTTCAGTTGGCCCAAACTTAGATAAAATGGAGCGTATTCACGAAAGGGCAATAGAAAAATTACAGAAAGAGGGATGCTGATCCGTTTTTTGGCACGTAAATTCGTAGATATAGGTCAGCATAGATTGAAAAACAAATTATTTATATATGAAATCTACAGGGATTGTAATTAGTATTGTGGCGGCTGTTGCTATAGTCGCTTCTGCCTTTGTCGTAGCTGGGGCTTACAAGTATAAATTTAAAGTGAGTAATACGATTAATGTTACTGGAAATGCAAAAAAGGATTTTGAATCCGATATTGTGAAGTGGACTGCTTCTTTCAGTCGAAAGTCTATGGATCTGAGTGAAGCTTCGGAGCAGTTGAAGCGCGATCGCGATATGGTCAAGAGTTTCTTGGTGCAGCGAGGGATAAAGGAAAATGAAATCTTGTTTGAGGCTGTCAATATTTCAAAAGACTTTGCTTACCATACGGATGAACGAGGGAACAGTTACAATACTTTTTCGGGGTATAGTCTGACGCAAGTATTGAGTGTTGAATCAAAAGATTTGGATAAAGTGGATAATGCCTCTCGTGAGATCTCAACTCTGATTTCACAGGGGGTCGAGCTGAGTTCCAATTCTCCTAATTATTATTACTCCAAGTTAGAAGACTTAAAGCTTTCCTTGATTGCAGAGGCGTCGCAAAATGCAAAAGCACGTGCCGAGAATATTGCGAAGGAGTCAGGATCGAGTTTGGGTACTTTGCTGCGGGCTGATTTGGGGATATTTCAGATTACCGGGCAGAATGATAATGAGGACTTCTCTTATGGAGGTGTGTTCAATACGAGTTCTCGTTTAAAAACGGCCAATATTACGGTGAAGACAAGTTACGGGCAATAGTATTGAAAAAAAATAAAGCGCAAGATATTCTCTTGCGCTTTTCCTTTTATTGAAGGTCTGTTTAACCTAAATAAGATTTTAGAATTTTGCTACGAGAAGTGTGACGTAAGCGCTGTAGCGCTTTGTCTTTGATCTGACGTACACGCTCTCTCGTTAAACTGAATTTTTCACCGATCTCTTCAAGTGAAAGTGGGTGATTGGATCCTAAGCCAAAGAATAGCACAATAATCTCGCGTTCGCGTTCTGTCAACGTAGATAAGGATCTTTTGATCTCCTCAGACAATGACTCATCTATCAACGAACTATCTGTATCTGGATCAGAGTTCTCTAATACATCCAATAGGGTGTTTTCCTCGCCTTGTACAAAGGGAGCGTCCATAGACACATGTCTACCCGAGTTGCTTAATGTATCTGATACCTTGTCTACAGTAGTTTCTAAGATGTCTGCTAATTCCTCTGGAGAAGGCTCTCTTTCGTACTCTTGCTCTAATTTTGAGAAAGCTTTGCTGATCTTGCTTAATGATCCCACTTGGTTAAGGGGAAGACGTACGATACGCGACTGTTCAGCGATAGCTTGCAAAATAGATTGACGAATCCACCACACCGCATAGGAAATGAATTTAAAACCTTTGGTTTCGTCAAATCGTTTAGCAGCTTTTATAAGTCCTAGATTTCCTTCGTTGATCAAGTCTCCTAAAGTAAGACCTTGATTTTGATACTGTTTAGCTACCGATACGACGAATCGTAAGTTGGTTTTAGTTAATTTTTCCAATGCCACCTGATCTCCCTCGCGAATCCGTTGTGCTAAGATTACTTCTTCTTCAGCAGTAATCAAGTCAACTTTACCAATTTCATGTAAGTACTTGTCAAGAGATTGAGATTCTCGATTCGTGATCGATTGTGTAATTTTGAGCTGTCTCATTAAAATTTATACCTTTCTTCTGGAATGTTGCAAAAATACAAAAAAATATGATTATTGAGTGTAATAAATTTGTAATTTATTTACTCATTTTGAGGTAGTTATGCTAGATAGTAAAACTGATTATTAACATCAAAAATCGTTCCAAGTTTACATATTGTTATATAGCTGTTACATATTGTCATGATCAAAATATTATTCTATGTTTAAAACCTTTTTTTTTGAAAAATGTTTTATAGTAAAGAAAATTTAAATATAAAGGATCATGGGTATTGTAATACGTTTGGATGAAGTGATGGCAAAGAGGAAGGTTTCTTTAAACGAACTTAGCGAACGCGTGGGTATAACGCTCTCTAATCTCTCAATATTGAAGAATCAAAAGGCTAAGGCAATTCGGTTAAGCACGTTGGCAGCCATATGTCGTGCACTGGACTGCCAACCTGGTGATATTATAGTTTACGAAGAGGATCGTAAGTAAGCAGTTCTATTCAAAGCGATAACCTCTTAGGAATTCTTCGGTAGACATACGTTTTTTTCCTTCTATCTGTATAGATATTAGATTTATATATCCATCTGTGGTATTAAATTTTAGGAAGGTTTTGCCATCTGTAAAAAACGTGCCTGGAGTATTTTGTGAGGAGTGATGTTCTTTTGTGGCCTCGTATATCTTTAAAACCTTGCCATCTAACAGGGTATATGCTGCGGGGTAAGGGCTGAGCCCTCTAATTTTGTTGTAAACCTGCTCCGTTGGGTTGTTCCAGTCAATAAGACAATCTTCCTTAAATATCTTAGGAGCATGTTTGAGTGCGCTTGTATCCGTCTGGTCTTGAGGGACAGGTGTGATATTCCCTTTTTCCATTTCTTCAATCGTTTTGACCAGTGTCTGTGCTCCAGCATGCATTAACTTGTCGTGCAATATCCCTGCGGTATCTGTATCTTCTATTTTTACTTTTTCACTTAATAATATATTGCCGGTGTCGATCTCCTGTTGTAATAAAAATGTGGTCACGCCACTTTCTCGCTCGCCATTGATGATCGCATGATTGATCGGCGCGGCGCCTCGGTATTGTGGGAGTAGTGAAGCGTGGACATTTATGGTGCCTAGGCGAGGCATGTTCCAAACGAGCTCGGGGAGCATTCTAAAGGCAACGACTACTTGTAGATCGGCTTTATAAGACTGTAAGGCTGCCAGAAAATCCGGGGCTCTAAGTTTTTCAGGCTGCAATACAGGTATGTGGTGTTCGGTGGCAAATTGTTTGACGGCAGATTGATGCAGCTTCTGTCCTCTACCTGCTGGTTTGTCCGGGCTTGTGACTACGGCTACTACATTTTTGCCAGAATTAAGTAGTGCTTTTAAAGAAGCTACAGCAAAGTCGGGAGTACCCATGAAGATTATACGCATATATAGAATTTTTATTTTTGAAACGCTAAAGCGCCCCGTTTGTCAAGTTGCAAAATTTGTTAACTTTGCGAAGTTACAAAATTATATTTCAGCTTGAATTTTCCATTATTTATTGCAAAACGGATAATATTTAAAGGCCAACGTACCTTTTCTAAGCTTATAGTGCGTGTCACTATTGGTGCTTTGGCTTTGGCTATTATTGCCATTTTATTGTCTGTTGCTATATTGAGGGGGTTTAAAGATGAGATAACAGACAAGCAACGTGGTTTTTTTAGTGATATCATCATTACTAAACAAGATCTGAACCAAGCAGAGAATGTTCCGATCTCGCTCTCTCCGGCTAAGTTGGAGGAGATTCGAAAATTGCCCAATGTGGTATCTATTTCACCCTTTGCTACAAAGGTTGGTATAATGAATGTCAATGGGGAAGTAGAAGGTGTGCTGCTGAAAGGTGTGGAGTCAACTTATGATCAATCTTTTTTGGCGAAGACCTTGGTCAAAGGCGATACTTTGAATCTGCGGGCTGAAGACGGAGACAGTCAGTTGTTGATATCGGCCTATTTGGCAGAACGATTGCAGTTGCAATTGAACGATAGTTTCATCATGTCCTTTGTGCAGGATGACAGAACGCGCAAACGTAAGTTTAGGATTCAGGGTATTTTCCGTACAAATTCGGAAGAATTGGACAAAAACTATGTTATAGGTTCGCTGGACCTTATCCGTCGTTTAAACAATCTGGGCGAGCATGATGCTGGAGCATATGAAATTCGAATCCATGATTTTTCCTTACTGGAAGCAACGACGGAAAAAGTAGACGATGTTTTGCCGTTGGAAATGAAATCTATGAATATTGTCGAGCATTTGGCCGATATTTTCAATTGGTTAAAAATGCTCGATATGAATGATGATATCATTTTTGTACTCATGGTCATTGTGGCAGTCATCAATATGATCTCATCCTTGCTGATAACGATATTGGAGCGGACTTTTTTAATAGGTATGCTCAAGGCTTTAGGCATGTTGAATCGAGAGATACGAAAGATATTCCTTCTGAACTCTCTTTATTTGATTGGCTATGGGTTGTTGATCGGTAATGCTGTTGCTTTGTTTATTTATCTGTTACAAAATCAAACAAAGTTTTTTAAGTTGGATCCGACGATTTACTATATCGAGTATGTGCCAATGTCGATCGATTTTATAACCGTTGTGCTTCTTAACCTGAGTATTATTTTGATTGCTTTGGTGACATTGTTCATTCCATCTATGCTAATTTCACGTATTTCGCCTATCAAAACCATACAGTTCAAATAGGGTTTAAGTTTTTGCTTTTTCTGAAAATCTACTTTTTTTCGTACTTTACCTACGATTTATAATCTTATAGGTTATAGTGTGTTGTAATTAAACGAACTTTAGTCGATTTATGAGTAGTAAGATTTTTGAACATTTATCTCAAGCATTTGAAGCCCCTTTAACCAATCCGGTACTCGTTTTTTCTTTGGTACTTTTTATTATACTGTTGTCGCCTATCTTATTGAGGCCGATACGTGTTCCAGGTATTATTGGTTTGATTCTGTCGGGGGTGATCATTGGACCGCATGGTCTCAACTGGCTGGAGAAGAGCTCTGCTGTAAATCTTTTTTCGACCATTGGGCTGTTATATATCATGTTTATTGCAGGGCTTGAATTGGATATGAATGAGTTTAAAAAGACGAAACATAAGAGTATTATGTTTGGTGTTTTTACTTTCGCCATCCCGATTGCAATTGGTTTCCCTGTGTGTCATTACCTATTGGGATATGATGTGCTGCCAAGTATATTGATTGCAAGTATGTTTGCTACACATACTTTGGTGTCTTATCCAATCGTGAACAGGTATGGTATTTCAAAACACGAAGCCGTGGCAATCACCATCGGCGGAACCATATTGACGGACACAGCGGTATTGATTATTTTGGCTGTTATAACGGGAGCCTCTCAGGGGAATATCAATCAGGAATTCTGGGTTACGCTTGGAGTTTCTTTTGCGATCTTCTTGTTTATCATGTTTGGTATCATCCCTAAGATTGCAAAATGGTTTTTTGAGAAAATAGAGTCTGAAAAAACCGGACATTATATCTTTGTACTTACTGTAGTCTTTTTTGCTGCGTTTTTAGCAGAAATGGCAGGTCTGGAACCGATAATAGGAGCTTTCGTCGCTGGATTGGCATTGAATAAGTTGATTCCACACTCTTCGGCCTTGATGAATCGTATTGAATTTATTGGTAACGCCATTTTTATACCTTTCTTCTTGATTTCTGTAGGGATGATTGTAGATGTGAGTGTGTTGACAAAGGGGCCTATGGCATTGATTGTGGCCGGAACACTGACCGTAGTTGCTATATCTGGTAAATATATAGCAGCCACTGCTACTCAGTTGATTTTTAAATATTCCAGCAATCAGAGAAATCTGATCTTTGGATTGAGCAATGCTCATGCAGCAGCAACATTGGCTGTTATTATGGTTGGATACAACAATAATATTATTGATGAGAATGTTTTAAATGGTACGATCTTACTCATTCTTGTGACGTGTATTGTAGCGACAATGGTTACCGAGAGTGCGTCGAAGAAAGTCGTGATGGAGGGACACCAGGATGATGCACATGTGGAGCATGTTGAAGAAGGCGAAGAGCAGATTATGATTCCTATTGCCAATCTGAGTACGATGGAACCGATATTGGATTTTGCGACCTTAATTAAATCAAAGAAGTCTCATTATCCGCTGAGCATTTTGAGTGTTGTACCTGACAATGAGCGTGCTGAACGGAATCTCCTAGAGGCTCGTAAAAATCTTGATAGTATGGCCAAGTATGCTTCAGGCTCAGAAACAGAAGTAGAGTTGGTAACGACGATTGACTATAATATTGCAGCTGGTATATCTCGGATGTCTCGGCATGTGTTTGCGGACTGTATTATTATGGGATGGCCCAGTGCTGTTTCTTTTGTTGAAAAGATTGTGGGTGAAAAAACGGAAAGTATTCTTAATACTACCGATACGACGCTGTTTATGTGTCGCCTTGAAAAACCCTTGATTTCGCATAAATCGATTACTGTATTTGCTCCCCCTTTAGCTGAATCTGAATTCGGATTTGCCTATTGGATGGAGAAGATACTCAAGCTCGCTCAAGAACTATCTCTGCCTGTCAACTTTATCTGTAATTCAAGAACGGCAGGGGCTACGGAAGAAGTTCAAAAAATATTAAAATCGAGTGTTCCCCTGCACTATTCAAACTACGAAGACTGGGACAATATCTATGGGCTAGCCACATTTAGCAATGTAGATTCCCTACTTGTGTTTGTTTCCTCGCGTAATGGAGAGGTTTCCTATCGTGACTCTTTAGATGGTTTGGCCCGTAGAGTCGGACGTTATTATAAAAATCAGAATCTTATATTACTATTTCCGAGTCGCCAGGGAGATTCTCATATTGATGAATATGAAGATATTCGTACGGCACCTATTTTTAGAAAGATTAGCCGGGAAATTGGAAACATGTTTAACAAAGAAAAGCAAAATTGATGGTTATGAGTGACAAAATTACCTTGGATGTAAATGGTCAGTTGCAAGTACCTACATCGCCTATTATTCCTTTTATTATCGGAGATGGAATCGGACCCGATATTTGGCGCGCTTCAGTTCGCGTATTTGACGAAGCTATAAAGAAAAGTTACGATGGAAAGCGAAATATCGTGTGGAAGGAAGTGTTAGCGGGAGAAAAGGCATATGAGATGACTGGAAGTTGGCTCCCCGAAGAAACTTTGGCTGATTTCAAAACGTATTTGGTGGGTATAAAAGGCCCCTTGACAACGCCTATCGGTGGTGGTATTCGTTCCCTAAATGTTGCTTTGAGGAAAGCTTTGGATCTGTATGTCTGCTTGCGACCTACTACATGGTATGAAGGCGTGCCTTCTCCTGTAAAGCACCCCGAATACGTAAATATGGTTGTTTTTAGGGAGAATACGGAAGATATCTATGCCGGGATCGAGTTTGCAGCAGGAAGTGCTGATGCGGGTCGATTGCAGAAGTTTCTGGCGGAAGAGTTGGGGGTATCGTATGACTTCTCGGACGAGACTGGTGTGGGCGTAAAGCTGGTTTCCGAACAAGGGTCCAAAAGATTGGTACGTGCAGCCATAGAATATGCATTGACACACCGTTTGCCATCGGTTGCTCTGGTACACAAAGGTAACATCATGAAGTATACCGAAGGAGCTTTTAAACAGTGGGGATTTGAGGTGGCAGAAACCGAGTTTTCGGAGTATACGTATACTTGGGGACAATGGGAGCGTACCAAGGCCGAGCAAGGGCAAGAAGCCGCCAATCAGGAGCAGAGGGAAGCCGAGCAGGCAGGTAAGATTATTATCAAGGATATTATAGCAGACAATTTTTTACAACAGATTTTATTAGCTCCGAGAGACTTCTCGGTGGTGGCTACGTTGAATCTGAACGGAGACTATATCTCTGACGCACTTGCAGCCATGGTAGGAGGGATCGGTATCGCACCAGGAGCCAACATTAATTACAAGACTGGGCATGCTATTTTTGAAGCTACACATGGTACAGCACCAAGGTTTGCCAATACGGATACTATGAATCCTTCATCTGTAATCTTAAGTGGGGTGATGATGCTCGAATATATGGGGTGGACAGAAGCAGCGGAGGCTATTAAGTCCGCTTTGGGAGCGACAATAAAAGAAAAAAATGTAACAATCGATTTCTTCAACCTTATGGAAGGAGCCACATTGTTAAAAACGAGTGAATTTGCTGACAGGATTATTGATAAGCTCAAGAAAAGTTAAGATAAAGGGAGGTTGTGTAATGGTTGTTAATGATTTACCTTCTTTTGTGAGAAATTCTGTGGTGCTGTCGGCGGCAGACAAAGCAGCATTGGCTCATATTGAAAGTATACCTACGGAAATAGAGGTGGATGGTATTCGTGGGCTGCCCGAAATATTAGAGTTGACGAATGCTTTTATCGGTGATGAAAGCTCCCGTGACACCCATCTGCAGCTGAAGGCCAAAGAATATCTGGATCGTGGGGATCTGGTTATGGCTTGGAAGACCTTACTTCTTTAAATAGGTTTCGCCTTCTAAAACGGCTGTTTTTTTGGCTGCTGTATATTCCTTTGCTTCCGGAGGCCAATGCAGCTATAAGGGTTGATAATAGCGCAAAGGGAAAAATATATGGTCCGAATAGCTCTGCTGCCATGATGGCACAGGCAATTGGTGTCTTTGTGCTGCCCGAAAAAACGGAGACAAAGCCAAGTCCTGTGATGACTATAAGTGGCAAAGGGATATACAGGGAAAGGAAACTTGCGAAAGTGGCACCAATGAAGAACAAGGGGGTCACTTCTCCTCCTTTAAAACCAACACTAAGTGTGAGACAGGTGAGTAGGATTTTAGCTAAGAAATCGATACCCGGCTGTGGTTGTTCAAATGATTCTAGAATAGTCGGTATACCTAGTCCTACATACCTGTGATTACCTACAAGGGCAATAATTGCGAGAATAGCCAGTGACCCTATCACCACACGCCAATAGGGATTGCCTATCTTCTTGAATACATGGCTTAGTGTTTCTCCAGTATAGGTAAATATCCACGCCACAGCTCCAGCCAGTACAGCAAAAAGTATCACCCAGTGGATGTCTTGAAACCGAAACAGTTGTGATTCGATTATAGGATAATGGGTATGCGGTGCCTGTAGCAACAGACTGATGCCATGCGCTAGATAGGCCGTGAGTAGTGCCGGGATGATCGCTTTGTAGCGAAGCTTACCGAGGCGAAACATCTCTATCGAAAAGATAGCACCGGCGAGAGGTGTACCAAAGAGGGAGGCAAATCCAGCAGCTATACCACAGATCAGTGTTATTCTAGTCTGGCTTTTGTCTAAGCCCATTTTTTTTGAAAGATAATCAGCATAGGTACCTCCATACTGTACGGCGGTCCCCTCACGCCCGGCAGAGCCACCGAAAAGGTGAGTCAGTAAGGTGGCGACAATTACCAAAGGAGCCATCAGTAAGGGGATTTTTCCTTGTGGATTATAGTACTCTTCAAAGAGCAGATTGTTGCCCTTGTATGCGTTGCCTCCATAGCGGTTGTACAAGAATACAATCAGTAAACCTGCGAGAGGGAGTCCAAATAAGACGTACATATATTGTTCACGCAAGCCTCCTACATAGTTCAGGGCATTTAAAAACAGGACCGAAGTGATTCCTGTCAAGATACCGATACTGCTGCATATTTTAATCCAACTGAACCAAGATAGTCCACCTGGCGAACAAATTCTGCTATGAGACACGGCTTAAGGTAAGGTTAAAGAAATGAAATCAATAAGGCTCCCCATCCGATAATCATCAATAGGCCTCCTAAAGGAGTGATGGGACCTAAAAAACGCAGATTTACTTTCCAGTATTCTGAAAATGATAAAAAGTAAATACTGAAAGAAAATAGAAGGGTGCCCAGGGTGATGCCATATACGGCCAAGCGTTGGCTATATAATGTAAAATCGCAAGCATAGCCAATGATGAGTAAAGCTAATGCGCTGTACATTTGATAACGGACACCTACTTCGAAAGAAGCCAATCTGTCTGTACTGATTATTTTTTTGAAGGCGTGAGCGCCAAACGCCCCGAGTATAATAGCCAATATCCCAAAACTGGCTCCAAGTACAAGTGTTAATGTCTGCATGCTAATTAAGTTGTTTCTCTATTGTTTTTTGATCGGCAAACCCAATGTGTTTCCATGTTCTTTTGCCGTCTTTGTAAAGAAATAGAACTGGGATACTCGTGATGCCAAGTTGTTTGGTCAGGGTTTCGTTTTCGTCGACATCGATTTTCACAACCTTCACTTTTCCGGTATATTTTTTAGCTATTTCTTGGATGAAAGGAGCCATCTCTTTGCAAGGGCCACACCAGCTGGCGTGAAAATCGACAAGCAACATCTGCTTATCTTTAGTCAGTGCATTGAACTGTTTTAGGGTAAGACCTTTCGATCCAGAAGATTTTTCCTTTTCTAAAGATAGCCCAGCTGCTTCCCATTTTAAAATACCACCATCAATCTCGTATACGGTATAGCCCTGTTCGGTTAAGGCTTTGGCCGCCTGTGCGCTACGGCCTCCCGATAGACAGTATACATATAAGGGCTGTTTTTTGTTGAATTTGTTGGTTACTCCTTCTTCAAATTCTGCTTTTTTGTTCCAATCTAAGTTTACCGAATTGGCGATATGCTTGTCCGCATATTCTTTTTGAGTGCGTACATCCAGTAGCTGTATGTTTTTTTTCTTGTTCAGTATTTGAGCAGCCTCTGTTGCAGATATCTTATTTTGGGCTGAGGCGGCTGTAATATACAATAGTCCGAATAGGAGTAATGAAATAAAATGCTTCATGTTTTGTTTATATATAAAGGGCAACCTTAATTGTGTAAGGTTGCCCATTGTCATTATTAAATTCCCATTTCTTTTAATATGAACTGGGCGTTGTCTATTTTATCCGCGACCCAAAGAACATAACGGATATCGACACCTATCGATCTGCTGTAACTTTCATTCCACGCAAAATCATTGATGGTCGCATCATACGAGCGATCAAAGTTGACACCAATAAGCTCGCCGTAAGCATTCATAATAGGGGAGCCCGAGTTGCCACCGGTGGTATCCATATTATAAAGGATGTTTACAGGGACATCTCCAAGATCAGCTTTGCTATAAGCGCCAAAATTTTTGCTTAGCCAAGCTTGTTTGATCACTTCTGGATACTGGAACTCGGCATCGCCTGAACTGCCTTTCTCGATGAGGCCTTTTACTGTCGTGAATGGCTTCATATAGGTAGCATCTACGGGGCTGTATCCCTTTATGTTTCCATAAGTCAATCGTAGTGTAGAGTTGGCATCGGGAATGAAGTTTTTCGATTGGTAAACTTCCTTTACAGCGACATAATCTCCCATGAGTCTATTCAGTACACCTTCACGGCGTTTTTGTTCTTCGTGGAATGGTTCGATTTCTTTCTCAACGTGTTGTTGGAAAACAAGCAGTTCGTCTCTATAGGCAATGAGACTGCTTACGTTTTTGAGGACTTCATTATATAAGGTCTCTTTGTTGCTCAGCTTTGATTGGCGTATAGCATCTTTAATATAAGCTGCAGCACGATCACTGTCTGCAAATTTTTTACTAACCAAAGCCTGCACTTGATTTTTATCCTTAAATAGATATGCTTGAGCAAACATATGGCCAGCTATCGCTTCATCTGCTTGCTTGTTGTAACTTTCGTACAAGCCATCGAGCTGCTGTTTGAAACGTGCTACATTCTGTTCGAAGAATTGTTGTTTACTGGAAGAGCCTCCTTGTTTATCCAGAATATCCTTAAAATCATTGACCAGCGACGCAATTTGAAGACTTCGGATACCTGAATAAAGGTTATTGAACCATAATTCGCGTTCTGCATCACTAAATACCAGTTTGTAATGCTGTTCGATATCGGCCATTAAACCTGCATATTTGGCATTTAATTCCGGCTTGGATGCTATAAATTGTTCCAAAGCGAGGTCTTCTTGTTGTTTGCTTTGGATAAGGTCAATATTACGTAATCCTTTGAGCTTTCCCCGGTAATTCTTCATCACGTTGGCATTACGTTTGATTCTGGTGGCTAAGGCCAGCTCTGTTGCCTTATCATTTTTTCCGGCCGATAACATTTGCTGATTCTGAAAATCATACAGCTCGGATGTATAGGGCAGTAAAAATTTTTGTTGGTAGGTAATGTATTGTGCCGGTCGGTGTCTGAAGGTCCTTCCTGGATAACCTAAAATGAAAACAAAATCATTTTCTTCTACCCCTTTTGGATTTACCTTCAAGTGTTTTTTAGGTTGATAGGGGACGTTCTTTTTTGAGTATTTGGCCGAACTTCCGTCAGGTGCCACATAAGCTCTTAAGAATGAAAAATCACCTGTATGTCTAGGCCATACCCAGTTATCTGTTTCTCCTCCAAATTCTCCAATGTCTTGTCTGGGAATATACACCAGTCTGACATCTTCTATCGTCCGGTAGCGGAATAATACATAGCTCTTTCCGATAAACATTTCGGAAACCTCTGCTTTGATGGAGGCATCTTCATTTTCGGCTTGGCGAGCTATTTCTTTCCGTTTTCTATTGATAATATTGATGCGCTCGATAGGATCGTTGACCTGAGCTACTGCATCTAATATCTGTGCTGATACATCTTCGTAAGATTCGGTAATTCGGATCGTGAGCCCTCTAGCTTCTATTTCTTGTTCCTGCGAATTGGCCACAAATCCATTCTGTAAATAATTATGTTGTGGGCTGGAGGCTAACTGTACGGCACTGAATGCACAGTGATGATTGGTAACAATTAGTCCATTGGGTGATATAAAAGAACCTGAACAGCCTGACACCTGGACCAAAGCATCCACCAAGCCTACCTGACCAGGATTGTAAATGTCCTTTTCACCGATTTTTAACCCCGCTTTTTTTAGTCCTGCTCTATTCAGCTCGCTCAGCGGAAACATCCCCTCGTCCGGTACGGAAGCCGAAAAGTTGAATGTTCCTAACCCCAATAGAGCGGCTAATAAAATGGAGGACTTAAAATTGTACTTCATATGATCACTATTTTATGGTATTATATTCTTTTTGTTGTATACTGTCATGCTGTGAGAATAAGTTAAGCTGATCAGGCTATGGATTATCTCACGGCTTTTTCAAAAATACTAAATTCTTACCTTTATATAGCTCATTTCTTATCTTTGTATAGTTAAAACTTATAAGATGACTTTAGTTCAATTGGAATATGTTATTGCTGTAGATACGTACCGGAGTTTCGTTGCAGCTGCCGAAAAGTGTTTTGTGACCCAACCTACCTTGAGTATGCAGATCCAAAAGTTAGAAGAGTCATTAGGGGTGAAGATCTTTGACCGTAGCAGGCAACCTGTCGTTCCTACAGAAGTAGGAAAAAGAATAATCAAGCAGGCCCGTGCAGTGCTTATGGAAAGCAGGAAGATAGCGGAGATTTTGCAGGAAACCAAGGGAGAGTTAGAGGGGGACTTTAAGATTGGGGTTATACCTACTGTTGCGCCTTATCTTTTGCCTGGTGTGATTACTTCTTTTTTAAAAAAGTACCCGAAGGTACAACTTCAGGTGTGGGAGTATACGACAGAGAGAATTATTCAAGAGCTTAAGGCCGGTGAACTTGACTGTGGAATTTTGTCTACCCCTTTATTGGACAATGCGATTCTGGAAACTCCTTTGTTTTACGAAACTTTTGTTGCCTATGTGTCTGACAAGAGCGCACTATTTGCCAAGAAAATGCTCAGTTATGATGATTTGTCCCAAGAGAAGCTATGGTTGCTCAATGAAGGGCATTGTATGCGGGGGCAGGTACTTAATATTTGTAATTATAAGCACAACCAGGGGGCCAATGGTACTTTTGAGTATAATACAGGAAGTGTGGATACATTAAAGCGTATGGTGGAAATCAATGATGGATTGACTATTTTGCCTGAATTGAGTATCTTGACCTACAATGAAGACCAGCTGGGCCATGTGCGTTATTTCAAATCACCGGAGCCGGTACGCGAAATAAGTATAGTCACGACACACAACTACGTGAAGAAGATGGCCGTGAGGGTATTGCGCGATGAAATTCTAGAGGCCATACCAGAACGTTTTAAATCGAATAAAAAGAAAGATATAATCGGGTTTAGTATCTAAAGGAACAGTTTATGAGAAGTAGATTTCTGAAGAGATTGGATAGGATCAACAAGTGGCGAATGGAAAGGCTTTCGAATCGAAACTTCCTGGTGATACTTGCTTTTTTAGTGGGATTGATTGGAGGGTTGGCCGCAGCTTTGCTTAAAGGGTTGACACATTTTATAGCATCTGCATTGCAGAATGATGTAGAATGGCATATTAAATATTCAATTTATTTTATTTTTCCGCTGATAGGTATATTGTTGAGCGTGCTGTATGTCCGTAAATTTCTAAAAGGCAAGAAATTTGAACACGGAATAACGCCTATCATCTATGCGATCTCTCGTCGCTCTAGTAGGATAGAGGTACACAATGTGTACTCGCAGATTGTGACGAGTGCCATTACGGTAGGTTTTGGGGGATCCTGTGGGTTGGAAGCACCTATCGCCCATAGCGGTTCGGCTATCGGTTCCAATGTTGCACGTTTCTTTGGGCTTAGTTATCGGGAGGTAACCATGTTGCTCGCTTGTGGAGCTGCTGCAGGTATATCGGGCGCATTTAACAGTCCTATAGCCGGGATGATTTTTGCGATAGAGATACTGCTTCCCGAATTTTCTATTCCTGCATTCATACCGCTACTGATCTCGTCTGCTTTGGCAGCCGTGGTATCAAGGCTCCTATATAGCGAGCCTCTGTTCCATACAGCTCTTACGGATTGGGAAGTCGGAGCTCTGTTTTTCTATTTTCTCCTAGCTCTTTTGATCGGGTTATTCACTGTTTATTTTTCAACGCTCAGTCAGCAGGTGAAGGTCTGGTTCTCCCGTATACAGAATCCTTACAACAAAGTTTGGACGAGTGGACTCGCTTTGGGGTTGTTGATTTTAGTATTTCCTGCCTTGTATGGTGAAGGGTATCTAACGATACAGCAGATTCTGGATGGACAGTTTGATTCCATCGTGAAAAACAGTTTGTTTTCGGATTACAGGAATTTAGGTTGGGTCGTTGTATGTTATACTGTATTGACATTATTTGCTAAGTCTCTTGCGTCGTTATTTACGATAAGTGGGGGAGGTAATGGGGGCGTCTTTGGCCCCAGTCTCGTCATGGGCGGATTACTGGGCTTTGCATTTGCCTATGGGGTCAATCTGAGTGGTATTATCGAATTAAATGTGCCTAATTTTGTCATGGCTGGTATGGCCGGTGCTTTGAGCGGTATCATGCATGCGCCCTTGACCGGTATATTCCTGATTGCTGAAATTACAGGAGGCTACGCATTGATGGTTCCTCTAATGATTGTTGCTTCCATATCCTATTTGATAAATAGGACGGTGATGAAACATTCTATTTACACGAAGGTGCTTGCCGAATCTGGTGATTTGCTATCCTATGAAGACAAAGACCGAACGGTGCTGAGTATGATGAAGCTTCGGTATGTGATAGAACAGAATTTTATTTTATTAAAGCCAGAAGAAACACCTCTGGACAGAAAATCGGATATTATTCACTCCAAAAGGAATATCTTTCCGATTATCGATGAGGAGCGCAAGCTGTTAGGGATTATATACAGTGAGCGGCTGTTTTCTATTTTACTTGGAGAGGAAGAGGGTGCAGAGCGGTCTTTTGCCTCGTTGGCCCAAAAACCTATAGACATTATCCAAGAGAATGAGGAGATGGAACGTGTTATGCAAAAGATGAATAAAGATGATGTCTGGATATTGCCTGTGGTGGACAGCGAAGGTAGGTACCTTGGTTTTATTTCTAAGGCTGCGGTATTTAATAAGTACAGAGCCTTACTGATGCGTCAAGGTGCATATCTTGAATAAAAAAATAATGGCTCTTAGTTTCTAAGAGCCATTATTTTAGCTATATATTTGCCTACGATGTCAAACTCTAGATTGACAGGTGTGCCGACCTCTACCTGTTTTAAATTTGTATGTTCTATCGTATAGGGGATAATCGCTACTGAGAACCGATCTTCACGAGAGTCCACTACAGTCAGGCTGATGCCATTTACCGTGATAGATCCTTTTTCGACTGTGATATTATTAGAAGCAGCATTGTATTGAAAAGTGAACAGCCAACTTCCGTCTTGATTCTCTTTGGCGATACATATCGCTGTCTGATCTACGTGTCCCTGTACGATATGTCCGTCAAATCTGCCATTGGCGGGTGTGCAACGCTCTAAATTAACGAGCTGACCTTTCTGCAGAAGTCCTAAATTTGTTTTTTGGAGTGTTTCGTCGATCGCTGTGACTTTGTGTGTATTGCCGTCTATACCTACCACCGTAAGACATACCCCATTGTGGGAGATACTTTGATCTATTTTCAATTCGGAAGATATCTCCGAGTCTACATAAATATGAAGATTTGTTTGATCCCGTTCCAATTTTGTAACGGTTCCTAATGTTTCGATAATGCCAGTAAACATATATTGATAAACTAAAGATGTATAGCAAAAGTAGGGAAATGTAAACTTATAAACAACCTTTTGGGAGAGAGGGGCTCTTTTTAGTCTGAGCAAAAAATGAGATAAAAAGCAATTTATTTTTATTTGTGTAAATAATACACTAACTTTAACTAATTCCTTAAGGGAACTGGATAATTGGGGTTTTCTGTTCCTTGTTTTTTTCTTATTAGTAAATTATTTCGTTGAATATCAAGGTTTTAGGTATTCTTGTGTTCTTTTGTTTCAAAAATGTTTGGAATGGATGGAGAATATGTGTTACCTTTGGTTAGGTTTAGGTTGATTGCCTCGTCTAGAGGTTAAATTTTAAAGCCTGGGAAGTCGCCTGATTCTCCCAGGCTTTTTTCGTTTTAAACCTAGTTTCTCTGTCTGCCTATCCTTTCTACTATTTGATAGTGTAGTCGGTCGCAATTAAGATGGAAAGTAAATAGAGTGATTATAAATGGGTTATATGGCCATTTGATAATGATTGCTAAAAAAAGTTTTAGTTTCACATAAAAGTTATATTTTTGCGGAACGTCTCCGTAGTTTAATGGATAGAATTTCAGATTCCGGTTCTGACGATGTGGGTTCGACTCCCGCCGGGGACACAAAACAAAAAGAGCATTTGATAGTTATCAAATGCTCTTTTTTAGTTACTGTGGGAATTTCAATTAGTGGCTATGTCCGGCTTCTACAAAATGGAGCTGGAATTTAAGATCTAAATCATTAGCACCTGTAAAGGACGTGAAGTTACTGTTGTTCCAATCTTTCTTAGGATCAATGGTCTCTTTCACTTTAGGATTGAGGTGGCGCATGATATAGCGTGTAGTAAAGGTGCTTGACTCCTTTAGCACAGTTATGTAGCCCACTACACCTACTTTTACTTTTGTCCCATCTTCTTTCTTGTCGCTATAGGTGACATATACACTTCCATCAGGTATACCTAAGATGAAAGCAAAGTGATGGTCTTCTTTCTCGATAAATGACTGCTGCGTTTCGCGGCCTGCAAAATCTTTGATGATGACATTAAAACGGTAAGACTTACCTACTTCCAGATGTGTGTGTGCACCAGCAGGAGGCAGCATTTGGCTCCCCGTAAAATCTATTTTTTCTATGGTAGGATTTTCTATCTCTGAATAATGATAATGGTCTCCATGTGCTTCTGCTGCCACTTCAGTAAACGTAATAGAAGCAGACCCAACCTCTTCTTGGTCTGTTTCGGGGGTAGGTTCGTCTTTTTTACAAGATGAGAAGGCTAAAACAGCTATAAACAGTATGGTTATGTATTTTTTCATGTGAATAAATTGTTAAAATGTAAAATTGATTTTTATGGAAATATTTCGCCCTAAGGCGTGAGCATAATATCTAAACCGGTCCATATAGTCTTTATAAGCCTCGTTAAAGACATTCTCTACGGCAAATTGAAAATCAGCGGTATGCTCTTTGTTGAATTTTATCGATGAAGCTACAACAGCGTCAAAAAGATGATATGCTGATGGCGGTGATGCAAAGTCCGAATTGGGTTCGTACCGATGCTGTTTGGCTTGATAGTGATGTTTGATCTTGATGTAATCCAACACCTTGCCGGATGTAAAATGATAACTCAACGAATGCTGTAGTTTTGTGGCTGGGATGTTCGGAAGAAATTCCTTTTTAGTGACGTTCTTGGCCTGCACTATAGATAGGTTAAAGCCATAATCTATATTTTGATTCAAATGTGCTGTTGCAGACAAGTCTGCACCATAGAAGAATGCCCGATCCTGTTGGTATTGAAACAATGGAAATGTCCCTCTTATCGTTTGACGAGTGGAGTCTGGTACAGGCTGGCTATAGATATAGTTATCTATCAATTGTGCAAATACATCAATATTTCCCGTGATGGACCCTTTGCTTACTAAAATCGAGTTTACCCATTTGTATCCCCTCTCACTTTTCAGGTGCTGATCTCCAACCTCATAGGTACCGGTACCGTGATGTATACCATCGCTGTATAGCTCATTGGCAGAAGGCGCTCGCCATGCGAGCCCTAGATTCGTCTTCCATGTAAAAGTAGGATTGATCCGGTAGCTAAAGCCTGTTATGCCAGATACATTATGAAAGTGCTTTTGATCCGTCAATAAATATTGAGGGATTGAGCCATCAGCATTCGTCTCCGCATAGTTGTATCGATACCCTGCGGCATCGAAAAACTTATAGTCATATCGTGCTCCAATTTCGAAGAGATAACTGTTGAACGGGATTTTGTAGCTTACGAACGTTCCTAGACTATGATTTTCAAAGTTTGGAATAATTGGAGTTGATCCCGTTCCCGGTACATTGTTGTTGACCTGTAGACTTCCTGTAACACCAGTCATTAGCGCAGCATTACGGTATACAAATCCCAGTTCGTGCGTGTTCAAAAGCATATCGGCCATAGGTACATCGTTTTCTGCCACTCGACGCAGGTCATATTCTCGTCTGTGATTGCGTTGCATGCTATACTGCGCTTGCACATACTTTCTGTCACCTAGGTCATACTGATACTCCAGTTTGGCCAACTGATGGGTCACCCGTTGTTTGGGAGCAGCTATCTGGTATGAAAAATCATATTCTTCAAATGGCCTTCCGTTTTCGATACGGGCAAGGATATCTTCTTTGGAACCAATATGGGCACCCTGGAAGACACCTAATGTATTTCCGAAATGACTAAGGTAGAGGTCGACCGTATTTTTGCCTTTTTTGTATTTCATGAAGAGATTTCCATGGAGATCTTCATTACCTGTATTACCTAGGTAATAGGAGGATGATTTTAGATTACCATGTTTACCTGTGGTGATGCCTGCACGGTACGATAAGTTTCCCGTTGTGCCTTCAAGTTTACTGTTGACAAGGATTCCTCTTCCATTGCTGTTGAACACGGCAGCACTACTGCTTTTGGCTTTTCGTTCAGGATCGATAGGAGCAGGTGCAATCTGGATAACACCACCTATGGCATCCGGGCCGAAACGCACGGCATCAGAACTCTTAATCACCGTGATCTCCTCTGCAGCGAATGGATCTATCTCTGGAGCATGATCCGTTCCCCACTGTTGACTTTCATGGCGTACACCATGATTAAGCAACAGTAATCTACTGCCATAGAGTCCGTTGATTACAGGCTTCCCATTGTTAGCTCCTGTTTTCAGGATGTTCACACCTGCTACTTCGCTCAATACACCTGCAAGGTTTTTACCTTGGCTTTCCTTACGTTGCTGCTGAGTAAGTCTAGTTGAGTTTTTGATGTCAATATCTTTAGCATGAGCTGTTACCATTACTTCTGAAAGACGTCGTGTGGTGCGTTCCATCCTAATCGTTAATGTTGTATCATGTTCCAGTTTGATATGAACGGTTTTCTTGTCGTAATCACCATGTATTACGGCAATAGAAGAAGTGCCCTTGCATACCTTTTTAAAATAATACAGTTCATTTTTGTATTCTTTAGGATGAACCTTGCCGTTTAAAATCACATCAGCGGCAGGGATCACTTGAAGGCTGCTTGCATCGATTACTTTTATTTTAAGCAGGAGCTCACAGCTCTGCCCATAGGCCCATATATGCATACACACCACCCACTGTACAATTAAAACTATAATTGTCTTCATAAAACACATTTGTTGTAGAATCATCACAGGATGTCCATGTATCTAAATCATCTTTAGAAAATCATTTAATCCAGTTGTAAGAAAGAAGATTTTGATAAAAAATCAAACAGCTGTCCTAGCTATATTGACGTTCTAAAAGGGGAGGGCCTCTGTTTGGGTTAGAACGAGGCTTAAGTATGACGATATCCGGATGGATAACTATGCTATACGTTGCGTAAAAGACAGAAGGTGTATACTCCAATTGTAATGGGATGCAAGGAGCAATTGCATGGGGAAGATATATGTAATAACAGATAGCACAGTCATCGTGAGCTTGTGCTGCATCTGTATGTTGACAGGAGCTTCCTTCCACTTCGTGGCAATCTTCATGTTGGTGCAGGAGCAAACTTCCTGAAACCCATAGGTGGGTTATCGCAAAAAGTAAGGCAACTGTTTTAATAAAGATGTGCATTGCCTACAAAGATAGATCTATTGCATCAATGTTGCAAATTTAAATACACTTTGTTGCATTCGTTTACGAACGTGGGTGAAACTGTGTAATAACGGACTGAAGGTAGTCTTTATCGATGTGGGTATAGATTTCTGTGGTAGTTATGCTTTCATGGCCCAGCATATCTTGGACAGCTCTGAGATCAGCACCGCCTTCTACGAGATGTGAGGCAAAACTATGGCGAAATGTGTGAGGACTTATCTGCTTCTTCAGACCAATGTGGCTGGCCAGGTCCTTGATGATGATAAAAATCATAACCCGTGACAATGCGGCACCTCGGCGGTTCAGAAATACCATATCTTCATGCCCTGCTTTGATATTCTGGTGATTCCGTACGTCTTGTAGGTATATTTTAAGATACTTTATGGCTTGACTGCCGATCGGGACCAAGCGTTCTTTAGACCCTTTGCCTTCAATTTTTATAAAATCAATATCGAGGAATAGATTGGACACTTTGAGGTTGACGAGCTCGGAGACACGAAGACCACAGCCGTAGAGCACTTCCAGTATAGCTTTATTGCGTGTTCCCTCGGGGGTGGACAGATCTATAGCTCCGATGAGGGCATCGATTTCTTCTATATGTAGTACATCCGGTATTTTTCGTTCCAATCGGGGTGTCTCGATGAGTTCGATAGGATTGGGATCCAACTCATGTTCGATCTGCAGGTAATTAAAATAAGCCTTGAGGCCTGAAATCAATCGGGCTTGTGTAAAGGTGGATATGGCAAATCCACTCATCCATACTAGGAATTCTTGAATATGGCGAGCGGACAAGTCTTTGATCCCCAAACCGCGATCTTCACTGTATACTCTGAGTTTTTGCACATCGTTTAGATAAGCGGATATGGAATTCTTGGATAAGTTACGCTCAAATTCCAAGTATCTTTTAAAATCGTCCAATGTAGTATTCCAGTCCATACACAAAATTATATATTGTAATTTTATTATTGCTTAATATGTTTAATAATTTTTTAGTGTTAAATTGGCAATTAAATTAAAAACATTAGACTTAATGAGATTTTTAAAGCCCTTAGCTGTAGCATTTCTTTTACCTGCTACTTTTGCATCAGTCGATGCATCGACATATGTTTCTACGTTATCGAGCGAAGCAAAAATAGTTTTAGCGCAAGATACATTAAAATGGGATCAAAAATTACCTTTTGATCAGAATGTCACTGTTGGTCAGTTGAAAAATGGATTTAAATACTATATCCTAAAAAATTCGGAACCAGAAAAGCGTGTTACGATGTACCTTGGGGTGAAAGTGGGATCTATTTTAGAAACCGAGGAAGAGCGTGGTCTCGCACACTTTTTGGAGCACATGAACTTCAATGGGTTGAAGCATTTTCCTAAAAATGATTTAGTTAATTATTTACAAAAAGCGGGAGTCCGTTTTGGTTCTGATCTGAATGCCTATACCAGTTTTGAAGAGACAATCTATCAATTGCCCATTCCTTCTGATGATCCGGAGTTGTTGAAAAACGGATTACAGGTGATGCGTGATTGGGCACAAGACGCTTTGTTGACTACAGAGGAGATCAACAAGGAGCGAGGCATCATTATGGAAGAAATGCGAGGCGGTAGAGGTGCTTCTCAACGCATGCAGGAACAATTTCTGCCTGTTTTACTGAATGGTTCCTTATATGCGGAGCGTTTACCCATCGGTACTGAGAATGTCGTGATGAATTTTGATCCAAAGTTGATTCGTGATTTTCATGCAAGATGGTACCGTCCGGATCTACAGTCGATTATTATCGTAGGAGATATTGATACTGAAGCTATGGAAAAAGAAGTAATCCGACTTTTCTCGGACATGAAAACTCATGAAAATCCGGCTAAGCGTACAGAACATTCCGTGCCATTGTTGAACAAAAATCAGTTTTTGGTCGTGACAGATCCAGAGATGCCTTCTACAGTTGGGCAGATTATCGTTAAACATCCCGAAGAAAAAGTGAGTACCGTAGGCGACTATAGAACTTCTTTAATGAAGAGCTTGTTCAATAATATGATCGGTGCTCGTCTAAGGGAGATCGCTCAACAGCCTAATCCACCATTTTTACAATCCGGCATAAGTATCAGTTCTCTTTTTGGAGGATTAGATAATCTATCGATATCTTTTGCAGCCAAGCCTGGTATGTTTGAAGAGGGGTTGAAAGCCACTATGCGGGAGCTGGAACGTTTCCAACAATATGGATTTACAGAAACTGAGTTTAAAAGGACACTTGCTGCTTTCGAGAAGAGTAATGAAGCATCCTATAAAGAGCGTGACAAGAAAAAGTCAGATGCTTATGTAAAAGCTTACTTGCAACATTTTCTAAATGACGCACCAGCGCTTAGTAATGAAGATCGTTACCAAATCACCAAACAGTTACTGCCGACGTTGACTTTAAAAGAGGTTGAAGCGGTTGGTAGACGTTTCTATGGGGATACCAATAGAGATGTTATTATTATGGGACCCGAGAAAGACAAAGCAAGTCTTCCTCAAGAAGCACAGGTTACAGCTTGGTTAAATGAAGTAAAACAGGAACAGTTGACGGCGTATGAAGACAAAGTTTCGGAATTACCGTTATTGGCCAAACAGCCAGTTAAAGGAAGTATTAAAACAACAAAAGAAATAGCTGAAATTCAAACTAAAGAATTGATCTTAAGCAACGGTATTAAGGTATTATTAAAACCTACGACGTTCAAAAATGATCAAATATTGATATCGGCATTCAGTCCGGGAGGTACTTCGCTGTATAGTGATGCGGAATATTTGACGGCATCAAATGCTGCTGCTTTTGTCAACGGCTCCGGTTTAGGGCAGTTGAATTCAGTCGAGTTAAGGAAGTATTTAACAGGAAAGAATGTAAATGTATCTCCTTACTTGTCAGAGCGTTCTGAGGGATTATCTGGGTCTTCGGACAAAGAGGGTTTAAAGACCGCTTTTGAAATGATTTACGGTTATTTTACAGCACCACGTCTAGATGATGATATTTTCCAAAGTGGTATAGCACGCACGCTATCTTCTATGGAAAATAGAGAGGATGATCCTAATTTTGTGTTCTCAGACGTTAAGACCAAAGCACTTTATAAAGATAATGTGCGTCGTACGATTCCTACAGCGGAGCAGATCAAAGGGATAAATCAAAAGCGGGCATTAGAAATTTACAAAGAGCGCTTTGCTGATGCTTCTGATTTTACATTTACGATCGTAGGTTCTTTTACAGAAGACGAAATAAAGCCTTACCTAGAGACTTATCTTGCTTCACTGCCAAACCTGGGAAGAAAAGAGCAGGCGAAAGACTTGGGTATTGTCGAGCCAGCTAAAGGTATAGAGAAGATCGTTCGTAAAGGGAAAGAAGCGAAGGCCCAAGTGCAGATGTCTTATTATGGAGATTATGATTATTCGGAAAAAGAAAATCTAAATCTGGATGCTCTTGAAGGCGTATTGTCCATCAGGTTATTAGAACGCCTGCGTGAAGAGGAAAGTGGCGTTTACGGTACAGGGGCCAGTGCATCCTCAAGTAAATATCCAAGAGGACGTTATAGCTTTAACATTGGCTTTGGAACCAGTGTAGATAAATACGAGTCGCTGATGAATTCGGCAGTTGACGAAGTCAATAAGGTAAAAGCCAATGGGCCAAGTCAAATTGATTTGGATAAGTTTGTGATCGAACAGAAACGTCAGTTGGAACTGCAATTGAGAGAAAATGGATTCTGGTTGGGACAGATCTCAGGAGCTTATCAGCTTCAGGAAGATCCTACTTATGTACTTCGTTATTTAGATGAGTTAAATAAAGTGTCTATCCAATCTGTAAAAGAGGTCGCCAATAAATATTTGAAATCCGATCGTCTTTTCAAATTTATTTTATTGCCTGAGGAGCAGTCCAAATAAAATAAAATTTATATTCATACAACGAGGCCCCCGATATATCGGGGGCCTCGTTGTATGAATATCCTGTTGATGTTAATTGTCTTGTTCGTACAAGAATACTTTACGTTGATGCTTCCAATCTTGGATGTATGCAGCGGCCAATTTTTCCTGTATCGGCTCGTCAATGTTCAAATATTCAAACATAGCTAAACTGCAAATGTACTTGACGAAGTCCTGGCTTTTGTGTATCAGGTTTTTGCTAAAAGTTAGCGTGCTTTTTTCTACACTTATCGTGTAATAGCTTTTGGACAATTTTCTTACAGCTATCTCCTTTACTAATATATTCAATCTTTCTTCCCAGAATCCAACATGTCGGTTGATTTCTTGTATCAAGAGCGTTTCGGTCAGTGCGACTGTGGCGCTCTTACTACGTGGGGGAGCCGCGACATAGACACATTTGCCATTGATGTATGGGGATGTTATTCCTTTTTTGGAGACAATAGAGAACGAGGTTCCAAATAGATGGATAGATGCTGTTGAGGAGTGGGCGCTAGAATTGCTTATCGTCAATTTATCAAAAGGCTTGCCCTTCAGATAAGAGATCAGCTCATCCTGTGGCAGCCTCGCCCCAGCCATAATATAGGTGACCCCATCTTGATGCTGGATAAAGGTGATTCCCTTTTCCTGTTCACTTATGCTGATATGGTAGCTTTCTCCGTCCAGTTCTATATACATTATAAAATCGTTACCTGATAATTTAGCTGTGATTTGTTATGTTTGCATAGATATAAGCCGATTACGGTTATACCGCTACAAATGTAGTGAACACAATCTGATATCACCTTGTTTGTTCATTGGCAATTGACGCTGGTATATTCGAATATGCTTAATTCAAGATACTAAATAACAATTTTAATGAAGAAACTAATTGTACTTACCGCGGTTATGGCTGGAGCTATGGCAACATTTGCACAGCAGCATCAGGCCATAGACCTTTCTCTGATGGACAAAAGTGTCAGACCTCAGGACGATTTCTACAACTATGTCAATGGTAATTGGATGAAATCGGTAGAAATCCCTTCCGACAAAGCGCGCTGGGGCTCTTTTGATGAGTTGCGTGAAAATACAGACGTTGCTGTTTTGAATATTTTAAAAGGTTCTTTGAATACGACCTTTGAAAAGGGAAGCGATGGACAGAAAATTGCTGATCTCTACAAGTCATATATTGATTTTGATGCACGTAATAAGCGCGGCCTACAACCGATTCAGGAGCAGCTCAAAAAGATCGATGATATCAAGAACCTAAATGATCTAGCCGCTTATTTTTCTATCTATGGTAAAGAAGGGGGCAATCCGTTCTATGGAGGGTATGTTAGTGCTCATATGAAAAATTCGAGCGTTAATGCCGTATACCTAGGTGGTGGTGGCCTTGGTCTAGGTCGGTCTTATTATCAAAAGGTAGATGAAAAGAATACACAGACACTAGGTGATTATGCAAATTATATTTCGACGTTGTACAGTAAAGTGGATCAACGGACGCGCGATCTGAAAGGACCAAAAGTCGTGGCATTTGAAAAAAATATTGCCTCCTATCTGAAGACTATCGAGGAATCTCGTGATGCACAAAAACGCTACAATCCTGTTGCTGTTAAGGATTTAGGCAAAATGGTGAAAAATGTAGATGTTGCACAATATTTGACTAATATGGGCTTTCAAGCAGATACTGTTATCATCGGAGAGTTGAAATATTTTCAAAACTTAGATAAAATCGTCAACGAAAAAAATGTTCCTGTGATTAAAGAGTACTTGAAGTTTCATGTAATGAATGATGCGACAGCGTATTTGACACAAGATCTGGATGAGTTGGCTTTTGATTTCTTTGGACGTAAACTAAAGGGGCAAAAGGAGCAACGTGCATTGGATAAGAGGGGATTAGAGTTTGTTAATGAAACCGTAGGCGAATTATTAGGAAAATTGTATGTCAAAGAGCATTTTCCAGAAGATGCAAAGGCAGCTTGTGAGGAATTGGTTGGTTATTTGATCAAATCCTTTGAAGTTCACATCAATGATCTGGCTTGGATGTCTCCTGTTACCAAACAGAAAGCGCTGGAAAAATTGGCTAAGTTTAATGTGAAGATAGGCTATCCAGATAAATGGAAAGACTATTCTAAAATGGCCGTTGGCTCTTCACTTCCGGATAATATCCGTAATATTCATATCTGGGCTTTTGAGCAGAATCTTGCCAAACAAGGCAAGCCTGTTGATAAGACAGAGTGGGGTATGAGCCCACAGACTGTCAATGCTTATTACAGCCCGTTGTATAATGAGATCGTGTTTCCTGCAGCGATTTTACAAAAACCTTTTTATGATTACAAGGCCGATGCTGCAGTCAACTTTGGAGGTATAGGTGCCGTTATCGGACACGAGCTGTCGCACGGTTTTGATGATTCCGGCGCACAGTATGATGGCAACGGTAATCTGAATAACTGGTGGACTGCCGAGGACAAGGCCAAGTTTGATGCTGCGGCAGATGCATTGGTGGCGCAATTCGAGTCTTATGAACCGGTACCAGGCATTTTTGTAAACGGTAGATTCACCTTAGGAGAGAATATCGGTGACTTAGGCGGTTCTTCCGTAGCTTTTGATGCGATGAAAATGTATTTAAAGGACAAAGGGAATCCAGGTAAAATTGATGGTTTTACGCCAGAGCAGCGATTTTTCTTGTCGTGGGCTACGATATGGAGAACCAAGACGACAGATGAGTTCGTGGTCAATCAAGTAAAAACAGATCCACATTCACCGGCGCAGTATCGTGCTTTTGGTCCCATCATCAACCTCAATGGATTTCACGAGGCTTGGGGTACTAAAGAGGGAGACAAAATGTATGTGCCCAAAGATAAGCGTATCATTATTTGGTAGTATACGTTCTGTTATGGAATAAATAACAGAGGCGATTCTTGTGGTAAGAATCGCCTCTGTTTATTTAAGTTTGTTGATAGCATCCTGCTCTTTGAGTTTGTCCACGTTGTTTTTGTCTCCAAACTCTTCTGTCTTTTGCTGGAAGTCTTCAAGTATTTCTCGGATAGCGTCAGCATTGTCGGATGTGCGTTGATAGATGTCAGGTACCTTAGACTCGATCATCTTATCACCAAGTTCTATATTGTCCACTTCGATTTTCCCAATCTTCTCCAACACCGCCTGTTGACTATGACGTAAGTCTTCCAGTTCGCGTGTTATTTTTTCCATCAACTCGAATTTTTTTAATTTATCCATAGCTCGTTTTCTATTGTTCTATAAATAGAACATATGATCCGATAAAAAGTTTGGTGCAAAAAAATCCCGATAAGCTTCTATTGCTATCGGGATTCATTATTTTAATGTGTCAATTTAAGACTATGCGACGTCTCTCAAGTCAACTGGGACGACACGTGAGATACCTTGCTCCACCATCGTCACGCCATATATAATATCTGTACTGGCTATTGTACGCTTATTGTGCGACACGACGATAAACTGAGATTGGTTGGAGAACTCTCGTATAATATTATTGAATTTATCAATATTTGTATCGTCCAATGGCGCATCTACCTCATCGAATATACAGAATGGTGCAGGCTTAAGGAGGTATAGCGAGAATAATAAAGCGGTAGAGGTAAGTGTCTTTTCACCTCCCGAAAGCTGATTAATGGATAGCGGACGCTTTCCTTTAGGCCGTGCTATAATATCGATATCCGATTCCAGAGGATTCTTGGGGTCACTGAGGATAAGGTCACAGCTGTCTTCTTCATTAAACAACGAACGGAATACACGAATGAAATTCTCTCTGACTGCTGTAAAGGCATTCATGAACTTATCGTTAGCACTGTCATCTATTTCCTGAATAGTGGACAACAAGGAGTCTTTGGCCTCTACTAGGTCATTTTTCTCTTTGGTGATGAAATTGAATCTTTCTGTGATTTCGTCATAGGCTTCTTTAGCCATAGGATTGATACTTCCAAATTCATCCAATTGTTTTTTCAGACGTGTACACAAGGAGCCCAACTCTTCGTGCGATTGTGTGATCTCTGGCATCTCTCCCTCGAGTAGCTCTTTGATATCAATGCCGAATTCCACAGCAAGGCGTTCTTTTAAGCTGTTGAGCTCAATCTGCAAATCCGTCTTTTTATCTTTGATCTCTGTGATTAGGAAATCATACTGATCCTTGGCTTTACGCAAGTTGCTTACTTCCTCTTCCAGATCATTCAGATGTTTACGGAACGAATAGAATACTTCCTCCATCTCATGCAATGCCTTTTCAAGAGATTCTTTTTGCTCGTACAGTTCTTTTAGATCATCATCATTACTATCTGTAAAAGTGAGCGCATCTTTCATGTCCACTTTTATCTGCTCTTGTTCAGCCGAGTTTTTGTTGATACGTTCTTCCAGCGCTTCTTTTTGGCTTTCCCGGTATTCCAGATCCTTTTGTATACCGGCGACCTTGTTCTGTTGTTGGTGCAGGCGGATATTCTCCTGATTGTACTCAGTAGACTTCTCCGTCAAAAGCTCATTCAGTTCCTGAAATGCTGCCTGTAGATCTTGCGCCTGCTTTTGGCGTTCTTCGCTTTCTACTTTTAATATCTTTAATTCGGGTTCAGCTTTATTCAGGTCGTCCGCTATCTGAGCAAGCCGTGCCTCGATATCCGCCTTCCTGTTTTGTGAGTTGGCGATAAAGGCTTGGTACTGCTCTTGTTTGGTCTTTACCGAAGTCCATTCATTTTGCAGACGTGCGAGCTGTATGCGCAGTTCGTCGATCACTTCTTTCTGCGATTGACGTTTTAATGAGGCGATCAATTCGATCTGATCCTGCTCGACATTTTGTAACTGCTCAATATGCTCATTGAGTGTCTTTATTTCTTTGGCAAGATTTTCCAGGTTCTTCGCTCGACCGATACGCTTACCCTCAAAAAGTCCAACAGAGCCTCCACTGATACCCAATTTATGTTTGTTGAACTTACCTTCGTGGTGCAGCACAACAGCATCAGAACTAGGTAATGCGGTTTCGATAGATTTAACATCATCGGCATGCAGTAGGTAGACATTCTTGAGTAATTCGACACATAGCTTCTCATATTTCTTGTCCACTTTGACCACCTGCATCGCAGGTACCATATGGTCAGGTACCGTAGTCGAGGCTACGGTAGTAGGCAGCACGGAATCCAGGACGAAAAAATTAGCCCTTCCTCTTGCTGAGTCACTAAGTAGATTGATCGCCTGGATGGCATCTTGTTGTGTGTCTACCACATAGTGGTTCATGACAGACTCAAGATAGTTTTCAATGGCTACACGGTACTCTTCTTGGCAGAATAAGATGTCAGAAAATAGGGGATAGGACTTGCCCCAACCTGCATTTTTGCGCAAAAACTTTATAGATTCCGGAAAGCCTTCCAAGTTGTCTACCAATGATTTGGTAAGGTTGTACTCATTTTGCTTGGCATCGACCAGACGAGACTCTTTGCTAAGCTCATCTTTTGCTTGATTTAACTTGATCTCAGCGGCCTGTATTTTATCGTTGAGCTGATTTTCTTGATCGAGAGCTTGCTCATATAACTCTTGTTGCGCATCTACTTTTGACTGTAGATCATCCACAGCAAGGTTGAATTGATTGAGTTCCTCTGCTTTGCTGCTCGCATCTGTGATATTGCGAAGAGATTCCTGCTCCAGGGATTCTTTCTGTATGTTGAATACAGCAATATCTTTTTCTACCTTGTAGATATTGTTCTGTAATTCATTGTTTTCCTCCGCAAAGCGGTCCAACTTATTTTTAGCGGTTTGCTGTTGTCCTCGAAGCTCTTCGACCTCCGTCTTGTTTTTCTGTATATCGTCTTGATAAACATCGAGTTTGGCCTGCTCTTCATAAAGCTCTTCATTCAATCTTTTTAAGGTCGAATCGACATGGCTCAACTGTTGTTTATCCAAGTTTTGTTCGGTCTGAATTCGAGCATCGCGCTCCTGAAGATGATGAAGACGCTCATTTTTTATCTTTTTCTCGGATTCGTAGATACGGATCTTGTTCTGGAACTCGTGGGTAGTCTTTTGTTGTGTGGAGAGACTTTTCTCTTTCACCAAAATCTCCTCTCGCCCGGATCGTAATTCCTTCTCCTTGCTGTCGATTTGCTCGATTGTCGTTTGTAGCGATTGTGCCAGACCTTTCTCTTTTTCCGTCAGAGAGGTCAAGTCGGAGCTAAAGTTGTCCAACCTATAATACGCCAGACCGATACTGGCCTGTTTGTATTCCTCTTTTAATAAGAAGTATTTGTCGGCTTTCTTTGCCTGATTCTCTAGCGATTTTAGATTTTTCGTAATCTCGTATAATAAATCGTCCACCCGAGACAGGTCTGCTTCAGTTTCCTTCAGCTTACTCAGCGTCTGTTTTTTTCGAACTTTATATTTGGAGATACCCGAAGCCTCTTCAAATAGATTGCGTCTGGAGTTGTCTTTATTTGCGATAATCTCATCGATCATCTTGAGCTCGATAATAGAGTAGGTGTCTGCACCTATCCCGGTATCGAGGAATAGGTCAGTGATGTCCTTCAGACGGCACTTGACATCGTTGAGTCTATATTCACTTTCTCCTGTTCTATAGAGTTTGCGTGTGATAGTGACCGTAGTAAACTCTGTAGGCAGGACATTTTTATTGTTATCAAAAGTTAACGAAACTTCGGCAAGGTTTGCTGGTTTACGGTTTTTTGTACCATTGAAGATAATATTCTCCATTTTTTCCGAGCGTAGTGTTTTTGTACTTTGCTCGCCCAGCACCCAACGTATGGCGTCCACGACATTGGACTTTCCACAACCGTTGGGCCCTACAATAGCCGTTACGCCCTCGTTAAAATTTATTGTGATTTTATCACCAAAACTTTTAAAACCTTTGATTTCAAGCTTAGTTAGCTCCATTCATCTTGTTGTATTAGTTGACACGAAAATAAGCAATAAATGAGACAATAGGAATCTAGGTTTTGCACATTTTTATAGATTTCCACATCGCAAAATTTTACCCTTTTACAGTTCTATCGCATCTTCAATATGTATGTCTTTTAAAAAATAAGAATCGTGCGATACGACAATTAATGTCCCTTTGTAAGAATTGATCGCATTAACCAAGATCTGTACGTTTTGAAGGTCCAGATTATTGGTCGGCTCATCTAAAACGATCATATCAGGCGCGTCTGGGCGAACTGTCATACAGCATAGTGTCAACCGGAGTCGTTCGCCTCCGCTCAGCACACGGACGGGTTTTGTCCAGTCGTCTGGTTGAAAAAGGAAACGTTTCAATCGCGTATTTATTTCCGAAGGCAGCAGGCCTGTCGTATTGAACTGTTGAGCTTGCTCGAATAGTGTTAGATCGTTGTTTAGCAGTGAATACTCCTGATCTATATACACAGCATATTCAAAGTAACGGTTGCATACCCCTTGCTGGGCTTGTGCTTGACCGAGGATAAGTCGGAGCAATGTCGTCTTTCCACTGCCGTTACTTCCTTGTATGGCTATACGTTGGCCTGCTCTTATTTGTACGCTTAGCGGTTTGGACCACAAAGACGCCCCATTTTTCAATTGAACCTGTATATCCTTTGCGTCGAACAGTACCTTGCCCTCATGTATCTTGGTATCTTGGAAATCGAATTTCATTTTGTCCAAATCGGAGACAGATGAACGTAGAGTACCCAGATCGTTTGCGATATCAGAGATCTTTGTTTGGTGTACCGCTTTTAATTTAGATGTGCTGTTCTCCGCTTTGTTTTTAAGCGTGTTCATCATGATTCGAGATATTCCTGCTTTTTCCTGCTTGCGCTGTCCACGAGCATCTAGTCGGTTCTGCCGTTCGGCAGTTTCTCTTTCCTTTAATTTTGCTTTTCGTAATTCCTTTTCTTTTGCGTCAATGTCGTCCGTCAGTGCATTTAACTGTATTGCTTTCTGTTCGAGATAAAAACTGTGGTTGCCACCATATCGTTTTACCCCATGTGGAGTCATCTCCAAGGTGACATCCAGTAGTTCCAAGAGCGTACGGTCGTGACTGACGACCAGGAATGTCTTGGTACTGTTCTGTATGTAATCATAGAGACGGGTGCGGCTTGCGGTGTCGAGGTGATTGGATGGCTCGTCCAACAGGACCAATTCCGGCTGTAGGATATCTATCCCTGCCAGGAATACTTTCGTCTTTTGACCGCCGCTGAGACCAAGCATGGGCGATCGCAGATCTATATCCGTTAATCCCCAGCTTTCTAAAGCCTGGTTGCAACGGTCTTCTATCGTCCAGTCGTCGTCCAGTGCGTTGTAATCCTTTTCATCAATACTGCCTTGGAGAATACGATCAAGCGCATTCAGTTTGTCGTGTATCCCCAGTGCTTCTGCTATGCTGAGATGATTATATTGACCAAAAAGTTGAGGGACAAAATAGAAACTTCCATTTATATGTATTTCACCAATAGAAGGGGATACGTTGCCTGAAATAAGCTGTAATAAGGTCGATTTTCCGACTCCATTATTCCCTACTAATGCGGTTTTTTCTTGTGGCGCCAATCGAAAACTAATATTTTCGAATGCAATAGATTTATTCGGAAATGTATAGGATACATTTTGTACAATAAGCATGATTTCTTCTTTTAAAAGTTAAAATAAAGTAGCATTCTCTCTGGGGAGAGCACTAGAATTGAAATAGAGAAGAAATCAGTTATTACATATAATGCGATTTTGTGTTTACGGTACAAAGGTATGAAAAACACTACTGTTTTTAAAATACCTTTGTTAAAAATAAAAAAACGTCTTTGTATGTCTGTCGATCATACAAAGACGTCCTTATATCGAGGAGTTCATAAACTTATTTTTTAAACAGTCCATAGAGCTCGGCATCGATTTTCTGAATAATATCGCCAAGATCTTCCGGTTTGTTTGCAAAGTCTAGATTGTCCTTGTCCAGTATAAGCAACTTTCCGTCGGTATAGTTGTTTATCCATTTTTCATATTTGTCATTCAGTTTGGATAAGTAATCCAAGCGGATTCCCGATTCGTAATCACGTCCCCTTGTCTGTATATTGTTTACTAGGGTCGGTACAGATGCTTTCAGATATATCAAAAGATCTGGTGGTTTGATGTAATGAATAATGCTTTGGAATATATTGCTGTAGTTTTCGAAATCCCGAGCGCTCATCAATCCCATGTCATAGAGGTTTTCCGCAAAGATATAGGCGTCCTCATAGATCGTACGATCCTGAATCATATTTATTTCTTTGCGCTGTAACTCGACGATATGGCGGAAGCGACTATTCAGGAAGAATATCTGCAGATTGAAGGCCCATCGCTTCATGTCACTATAAAAGTCTTCCAAATAAGGGTTGTCATCCACTGTCTCAAACTGAGGTTCAAAATTGAGGTGGTGTGCCAGTAGCTTGGTCAATGTTGTCTTTCCTGCTCCAATATTTCCAACAATTGCTATATGCATAGTTCTAGTAAAAATTAAACGTAAAGAAATAAAAAGTTACCGCTAAATTAGTACAGCTTCTTTAAACCTATAATCTCCCTAACTTCTTTGAGGGTCTTCTGAGCACTTGCTTGTGCTTTTTCGGCTCCCATTTTAACAACACGCTTGATGTAGTCTTCATCATTGGAAATATCTGCTATACGCGATCGAACAGGCTCTGTAGCAATAACCATATCTTCGGCCAATTGTTTTTTGAAATCGCCATAACGTATTTCGCATTTGTTGTATAGATCGTCAAAATGAGCAACCGTATCCGGTGCTGAAACCACATTCATCAGATCAAAAAGATTCTGTATCGATTCGGGTTTCGCCTGATTAGGTTCGGTAGGGCCTGAATCCGATACCGCACGCATGATCTTCTTTCGTATTACCTCTGGGCTGTCGGAAAGGTAGATACAATCGGCTTCCCCATTGGATTTGCCCATTTTGCCCTGTCCACTTAATCCCGGTACTTTGACCAGCTTGTCCGAGTAGGAGAAAGCAAATGCTTCCTTGAAATAATCAACCTGGTACAAGTGATTAAAACGATTACCAAATGTCCTGGTCATTTCCAAGTGCTGTTCTTGGTCTTTTCCTACGGGCACTTTTGTACCATGGTGCAAGAGGATGTCACAGGCCATCAATACGGGGTAGGTCAACAACCCTGCATTGACATTGTCGGGGTTAGAACGAACCTTATCCTTGAAAGACGTGGAACGCTCGAGTTCGCCTAGATAGGCATTCATATTCATATAAAGGTAAAGCTCGGCTACCTCAGGGACATCAGACTGAACGTATATGGTTGATTTCTCCGGATCGATCCCCGCTGCTAAATACTCGATGACTACATTGCGAACAGTCGCGTGCAGATCTTGAGGTGTAGGGTGCGTAGTGAGTGAATGTAAATCGGCTATAAAAAAGAAGCAGTTATATTCATTTTGCATTTTCACAAAATTACTCAATGCTCCGTAGTAGTTTCCTAAATGTAATTTTCCGGTACTTCTGATACCGCTAACGACTGTCTCCATATATGGCAAAATTACGGAATTATTCCTTTATTTTATTTTAACTTTAGATATTTCGGCTCTTATAGACCTTTTGATTTGGCTTCGTTCCAATATAAGTCCATCTCATTCAGGTTCATATCAGCGAGCTTTTGTCCGTTTTCTGCTGCGCGTTGCTCCAGATAGTTGAATCTACGGATAAACTTTTTGTTGGTTTTTTCTAAGGCATTTTCCGGATTGATTCCCATATGGCGTGCATAGTTGATCAAGGAAAAAAGAAGATCGCCAAACTCTTGTTCTGCACGTTCTTGATTGATAACCTGACTGTTCTCCAGATCAAATTCCTGCTTGAATTCTTGCAGTTCTTCCTCTACCTTATTCCATACCTCGGCTTTGTCTTCCCAGTCAAAACCTACACCTCGGACTTTGTCCTGTATGCGATAAGCTTTTACCAAAGCAGGTAGTGTTTTAGGGACGCCCGATAAGACCGAGCGATTGCCTTCTGCTAATTTAATCTGCTCCCAATTGTTCTTAACATCCTCGTCGTCGTTTACCTTTGTTTCGGCGTAGATATGGGGGTGTCTATGTATTAATTTATCGCATACATTGTTGAGCACATCCGTAATATCAAAAGCCTGTTGCTCGTCCGCAATCTTGGCATAGAACACCAAGTGCATCATGAGATCTCCAAGTTCTTTCTTGATCTCGTCGATATCCTCATCCAAGATTGCGTCTGCCAGTTCGTACATCTCTTCGATGGTAAGATGGCGTAGGCTCTCCATGGTTTGTTTTCTATCCCAGGGGCAATCAATCCGCAAGGTATCCATTACGGTTAAAAGTCTCGTAAATGCTTCTGCTGGGGTATGTCCTGTTGAAGGAATCGGTTGTGCCATAAATATTCTTTTTTGCTGATACAAAGGTAATGCTTATAGTCGGCAAAATATCCTGTAAATAATCGGAGGAAAATACTGATTTGTTGTAAATGGTAATAAGGAAGGATATTTCTTCTGGTATAACCATTGTTTTTTTAACCCAAGTGAAAAAATAAGCTACAAAAAGCGCAGCTTTACTTTGAGAAATACCGTGTTTTTAGAGATGTCGACGTTTTCAAAAGTCAACGTGTTGAATTTTAAAGTGCACACGTACACTTTCAGAACTCAACACGTGCTCTTTGGAAAGAGTACGTGTTGAGTTTGGGCGAAAAAGACGTAAAAAAAGCCGGTAACATCGAGGAGTTACCGGCTTTATGAATGTGAAGCTAATTTGAACTTAAGTTCCGTTTTTCTTGAAAGTTAAGGTCTGCATTACGTTTCTGATCTGTCTCCCTGCATAGAAGAGCAATTTTGCATTTGTGATATTGCTGCTGTTGACCTCGTCTGCCAGGTCACTTCCCAAGCTTTTGGTCGACAGGCGGAAAGAGCCCATCTCTCCCAAACGGACGATGTAACCTCTGGAGATATTACGTGGGATCTCGCGGATCAAACTCTGCAGTACTGCGTACACATCTGCCTGTGTGATCGATGAAGCATGTGAAATATCCGCCGATAGTTCTTCGAGGGTGATCTCACCAGTATGGACTGGTTTTGCATAAAATTTTTTAGGTCCATTGGCATCGCCTGGTTTTCCTATTTCTCTAACATTGAATTTAATTGCCATTTCTTTGGTCTTTAAAAATTAATAAATAATAACTATTTGTCGACGTTGGGTGGTACCATTTCCCGAGTGACAATGTAAAGATATTATGGCTTGAGGTAAGTGTTGGCGTTTTTGACGGTTCTGTCGGACTTGACAGATTTGTCGCTTTTGTCGTTATTCAAAGGGATAGAAAAGGATGTTCACAATGGAGATGCACGAGATGAGGGGCACGTAATAAGTTGTCCTGAACTAGGGCAGTAAGAGTGGGAGAAATAATCAATGGTGGCAAATTGCCAGAGAAAGTCTTAACGAATAAAGTGGTACATATCGGACATCGGGATACCCAAGTATTCGGAAGCCTGATGTACAGTGACCAACTGTTGTTTGCCTAATCCGAACATATCCTTGATCTTGTTTATGATGCGCTGGCAAGTACGCTCGCTGCGACCTGTAATCCGTTGAAGGTCGGAAGGATAAACTGTTAAACGTTGCGTTTAATGTTTCATTATAATAAAGTGCTAAAAATCAAACATATATAAGTCGAATATATTATATAACTTTTAATTAAGCAAGTTATATTATTGATTTTTAATTATTTTAACGTTTTAAGTAGTAATGCTCAGATTATCGCTGCTTAGTTCTGGCTGACGACTTGATGAGCGTATGGATTTTATACCAGTAGGAGACTAGCGGAAGATTTTGATGCCACGTAAAAAACAGATTGAAAGCTCATTTGTTATATAGTGTGTAACAGTACATGGAAATTTATAAGCAAATTTATTTATGGAAACTATATTTAACTATGAATCGGCTAGCATCGCGTTAAAAAAATTGAGCGAAAAAGGATATACAATTGACTATAACATCCATTTTGACTATTTGTTGGATGAGGCTGATGGCTATATTATTGATTATTTATACCGGTATGAGGGAGCTACCGATCCAGGAGACGAATCAACGGTGTACGGTATAAGGAATATGCAGACAGGCGCCAAAGGCGTATTTGTAGCGGGTGATCTCGGCCTCATCGAAGGAAAGAAAAGAGATATTATCGTGAATTTGGAAATGCGCTCGCGAAACCTCTGATATAGCTGCCATTCTTTCTTGATTTTTGAATAAATTCTTGTGGAATTCTGTTTTTTATTAACCTTTTATTGATTTGGAGGTTAGGCTTTTTGGTGCGAGAATATTTTTCTAGCTTTGGGAAAACAGTAATTTGAATGTTCTCTGTGTCAGGCTCTGCTGATCGGAGAGATAAAACAAAAATAAACTTATGTATCACAATTATCAAATTCCGGAAAAGACAGCTTCTTATATTGAGGTCGAAGAAAAACACGGTGCGCATAACTATCATCCGTTGCCTGTGGTGTTGTCCAAGGGACTGGGAGCCAAAGTATGGGACGTAGAAGGAAAGGAATATTTTGATTTCCTGTCTGGATATTCAGCAGTAAATCAAGGACATTGTCATCCAGATATTATTAAAGCCCTAACAGAGCAGGCGCAACAGTTGACATTGACTTCGCGTGCGTTTCACAGTGATAAGATGGCGGGATACACGGAATATATCACGGCCTATTTTGGCTACGATAAGGTGTTGCCAATGAATACTGGAGTGGAGGCTGTCGAGACTGCATTAAAATTAGCTCGTAAATGGGGATATGAAGTAAAAGGCGTCTCGGAAAATCAGGCTAAAATTATTACCGTAGAAGGAAACTTTCACGGACGTACGATCAATGTTATTTCCTTTAGTACAGACGATACTGCAAAAGGAGGATTTGGCCCATTTGTCTCTGGTTATGTGACGATTCCGTACAATGACTTGAAGGCTTTGGAGGAGGCGGTAAAAGATCCAAATGTTGTCGCTATGTTGGTTGAGCCAATTCAGGGCGAAGCTGGTGTATACGTACCTGATGCTGGATACCTGTCGTCTAGTTATAAGATTTGTAAAGATAATAATGTATTGTTTATAGCGGACGAAATCCAAACAGGATTGGCGCGTACTGGAAAGATGTTGGCTTGTGATCACGAAGGGGTTCGGGCAGATATCTTGATTTTGGGCAAAGCGTTAAGCGGTGGTGTATTACCGATCTCTGCAGTACTTGCGGATGATGCGATTATGCTTTGTATCAAGGCAGGCGAACATGGGTCTACCTATGGTGGAAATCCGTTGGCCTGTGCGGTCGCTATTGCGGCATTGGATGTTCTGAAAAATGAAGATTTGGCCAATAAGTCTCAGCTGTTGGGAGAGTTATTCAGAACTGAACTTGAGAAACTAAACCACAAATATATCCAAGAGGTACGGGGCAAGGGACTTTTAAATGCGTTGGTCATTAACCATAGTAATCCGGATGCGGCTCAGCACCTCTGTATCGAGTTGATGAAAAATGGGCTATTGGCAAAACCGACTCATGGCGATAAAATTAGATTTGCTCCGCCATTGGTTATTTCTGAAAAACAGCTTTTGGAAGCTGTCGAAGTCATTAAGAAGAGTTTAGTGGTCTTGGATCATATCTAAGCCATTTATAATTAGTGTTCTAAATAGGAAAGCCATCTTGATAGATGGCTTTTTTATTTGTCGTTGAGTCTATAAAGCCAGTTTTGGCCATGAGATCTAAATAGCGACAACAGACCCGCCTTAGGACCATGAGGAGATACACTAGTAACGAAGTTTTCTTCCGGTATTATCAGCGTATTGTCTTTTATAAATAGGTCTTAATCTTTAGCAATAAATACAGCTGCTACGGTTGATAATATGCCCAATGACAC
The DNA here is from genome assembly GCF_000416985.1 of Sphingobacterium paucimobilis HER1398. Lineage (GTDB taxonomy): Bacteria > Bacteroidota > Bacteroidia > Sphingobacteriales > Sphingobacteriaceae > Sphingobacterium > Sphingobacterium paucimobilis. Next base: position 113,679 of record NZ_ATDL01000012.1, on the reverse strand, counting down.
CAATAGTTTGAGACCATTTCGAACAGAAATATTGGAGCTTCTGGTAAGAGGTTTTGATGGCAGGTTTTGTTGCAGTCTGTTTTTGTTTTCCTTCTTTTCCGTTTGTACGGTGCTTTTCGCTAAATATCCCTCTCGCCATTGACGATAAGGTCGGGGTTGGAAATCTATTAATATAGCCAACATTTTAACGACGTCCTCGGACGGGTTAGAAGTAATTCCGAGAATATAATTTCTGAGTGGCCTAAATTTATCCAAATCATACTTACGTATGTGTGTGTCTAACTCAGCATACTCACCATTATACATAAAGAAACGTAAAAGCGTCTCTTGATCGTGCTGGGACAATCCCTGTGCCATTAGCAAGAGAAATAGGTTTCGTAAATCACCAGGTGATGGCTTCTCCAGTTCATCGTAGGGAAGCTCTCCATTCTTTTTCTTCGTTAGATAAGCAGACCTCACTGCTTCTTTAAATAGCTCAAACATATAACAAAGTTAATGTCCTCGTTTATCAGAATTTACGGAAAACCGTAACTGCTGTTGTTTTTCTCGTGCGCCGCATTTGATTGGAATTTTCGGAAAATCAATGGTTATATAGGAATATCCAAAGAAGTATTGGAAATAGTGGAATTGTTTGATTTTTAGATTGTTGTGGTAATTATGTTTGCTTCGTGAATCAGCGCTAATGGCAAGTTGATACTAGTTTTGACTTGCCCCTGTTGATTCTCGAAAACATATAGGGCGGAAAATATAAACCGGTTTGGGAAGCAGTTTTGTCTTCCGCACTATATGTCCCACTTCCCAAAAAATTCAGAAGGCCTTCTGAAGACAACTGTAGCAATCTCGTGCATGAAGCACTGGACCTACCTGTTTTTAGACTTTTAAATTTTTTGACCTATGTGGCATTTAATTATTGCATTATTTATGGCAAGTACCTTGTCGTTACATTCAACTGTTAAAACAAGTGAACCTGTAGAAAATATCATTGTAAAAAAGAAAAAAGAAGATCCAAAAGGTGGTGATACTGGTACTGTACGTCCACCGATCCCTAGAATGTTACCCCTAAAACGTACAGCCTAAAAATATAAGACGGTTCTATACCGTCTTATATTTTACTTTTTCGTAGATTCAGGGCATAATTGAATGTTTTGAGGATTACGAAATTATTTTTGGTTTTTATTGTCTTTCTAGCCTGTACAGCAAAGAAGAAAAAGATTCCCGATGATGTAAAGCTAGACCTCAGAAGTTACTATGAACATGCTTTTGCCTATTTGGACAAAGGCAAATTAGATAGCGCCTTTGCTGAGTTTGAACAAATAAAAAATTTGGCTTCGGAGGCCCATGATAGTCTCAATACTGCTAATTGTTTGATTCAAATGGCTATTACGGTCCGAGATGTTGGCGATTATCTTACGTCACAAGAATTGTCTTTGGAAGCAGGAACCTATCTGGATACGAGCAAAGTAAAACATAAAGTATATTTAAGTACCAATTATAACAATCTCGGTAACGTTACTGGAGAGCTGAAAGATTACGAAAGAGCTATTGAGTTTTACGATATGGCGATTCATTATTCAACGGATACAATGAATACTAAAGTATTCTTGAATAACAAAGCTAGAGCCTTATCAATGATCGGAAAGGAGCAGGAGGCTTTAGAAATATATGAAGATATACTGCACAGTGAGAATAAAGATCAAAAAGAATATGCTCGGTCTTTAACGAATTATGCTTTCCAACGAACGAAACTTGACCCAGACTATGATGCCTTATCGGATTTGAAAGAAGCATTAGCGATTCGTAGGCGTCTAGATGATAGGTGGGGAATAAATTCAAGCTACGCTTATCTTGCGTTGTATTATGAGGGCTTGGATTCGGATTCCGCATTGTTCTATGCACAGGAGAGGAATAAAATTGCAATAGAAATAAATAGTGTAGATGATCGCCTGGATGCCTTCAAGAAATTAATAACGCTTAGTCCCGAAAAGGTATCTAAGGATTATTTTAAAGCCTATGGAGAGCTATCGGACAGTATACAGCTTGTGCGATCTAATGCAAAAAATCAGTTTGCTTTAATTCGGTATGAAGTTGAAAAAAATAAAGCGGATAACCTAAAACTCCAGAATGAAGTTAATGACAAATTGTACAGAATTAATATGCAGCATCTATTGACTTGGTCCATCATAGTTGTATTTGCATTGATTACTGTCTTTAGTCTCTTTTGGTACAAGCGGCGTAAGCAGCGTCTTCTTTTGGAAGCTAATAACAAAATAAAAGCCAGTCAGCTCAAAACATCAAGAAAGGTGCACGATGTGGTGGCCAATGGGTTGTATCGGGTAATGACAGAGATTGAAAATAGGGAAGACATCGATAGAGAAGGGATTTTGGATCGATTGGAAAGCATGTACGAAAAGTCGAGGGATATTTCGTACGAGGTAGAAGAGGTGGCAACAGCAAACGAAACGCCATATCATGAGTCCTTAGGTGAGATGTTACGTTCTTACGCAAACGAAAGCCGTCAAGTCATTATGGCCGGTAATGAAGCTGAACTTTGGGCGGCGATTCCTCAAAATATCAAAAATGAACTGGAGCACACATTGCAAGAGCTTATGGTTAATATGCGTAAGCATAGTGGGGCGGATCGTGTGGTATTGCGCTTTGATCGCTTAGAAGGTGCTTTAAATGTCTTTTATAATGATAATGGAGTAGGTTTGTCCGAAAACTTTTCAAAAGGGAATGGGTTGAATAATACGGGAACCCGTATGGAAAATATAAATGGCAGCATTAAATTTGTGAGTGAGCGAGGGGAGGGACTGAAAGTGTATATATCGATTCCGATCCTTTGAAATAGCAATCATTATGTTTAAAAAAGTACTAATTGCAGAAGACCACGAAATAGCGAATATTTCGGTTCAAAAAACACTTCATGAAGTAGGAATAATAGATACTAAATATGTCTACTATTGTGACGATGCCTTGAGTTGGGTGCGCAATGCACTACGTGATGATGAACCTTATGATCTATTGATCACGGATCTGTCCTTCGAAGCTGATTATAACGAACAGCGTATTGGAGGAGGAGTAGAGTTGATCAAAGAAGTAAAAAAAGTACAGCCTGATATTAAGATTATTGTATTTTCTGCGGAGAATCGCAGCAGTGTTATCGAGGAACTGTTCAATCGGTATGGCATAAATGGGTATGTGCGCAAAGCTAGGAGAGATGCACAGCATTTGAAAGAAGCGTTGCATGCGTTGTCCGATGGCCGTAACTATCAGTCTCCAGATATAAAGCAGGCCATACGGAATAGAAATTCGCATGATTTCAGTACTTTGGATGTCAATATTGTATCGCTACTCGCCGAAGGGATATTGCAGAAAAATATTCCACACTACCTCCAAGAGCGCGATATAAAGCCTTCAGGATTGAGCAGTATTGAGAAACGTTTGGGTTTGATGAAGGAGCTACTGGGATTTTCTAAAAATGAACAGTTAGTGGCTTACTGTAAAGATATCGGTTTGATTTAGCGTTTTGCTCCTTTTGCCCCGTTTTTTTCTACCACTAGAAATAAAAAAATGGTTTTACGGTTTCCCGTAAATTTTGGTTTATTCTTCTGTTTACTTTTGTCAGCGTAATCAGGCTGTATAGTACATTCGTATTTTAGAAAGCACGGCTTACACGCAAACACAGCAGGATGACCATGAGCATATTCTTCGATTCAAACATTACTTTCCTTTTCAAAGAGGAAGCTATTACCAATTCCATCATAAAGACGAAGAGAGTATGCGACCTGTTGACCCATCAAAATGAAAGCTTCGGTGACCTAGAGCGGGCATTTTATTTGTGTCAACAGGAACATGGTCATATTTATGAAGTGGAAGAACGCTCCACCCCCTTGCTCTTGGGTATCTACTTGACTTGTTATCGGTTATTCCCTTCTGCATCAGGAGGTGCTCAGCTTTTGATAGGTGATGAGGAGTCGTTTCCTATTGATCAATTTATAGAGGCAAAAGCAATCAATTCTACGCTCTCTCAACCCATCTTGGAGTGTCTTGCCTATCTTGATAAGCAGTTACATGATAATGATAGTAGGGAAATAATCAAGCACAAAATTCTAGAGCTAGGTAACCAATTTCGCTTTCATATCATGGTGAAAAGCGATCTGCAAGCGTACTCCGACTCTTAAGACTTATGGAATAGAAAAATTGGAGCAAAAACTTTATTTGTTAGTTTTGGGATAAAGTGTTATTTTAGATTCCAATAGATAGTAAGTAATCAAATTAGACCTTGTAACATCACGTATTACATGTTAAAAGCTTTAGGAGTTAAGTTGAAAAATTCATATTAACTTAACTTAAGCATCGATTAAAAAGGATAATTTTGTGTTTTTACTAATTTCTGACTACTGGGGCGGTCCACTCGACAGAAAATTAGCGAAAAATATGAAATCAATTATTTTAAAAAGAACTGGATCAAAACGCATGCCTTTTGTGCCGTTATGTGTTTTTATCGGTATGGTTTGTACGTTTTCTTCTTGTGATAAAAACAATGAGAAAGGGGAGCTTGTGGATGGAATACAAGTATCCGAGACAGAAGGATTCGAAGAAAAAGTTGGTCAATTGAAATGGACAGCGGAGGGAGGATTGGATACGATATACGTAGCGAGTAATTCTCCATTAAAGCTTTCCTTTGAAACCAATGAGGTGAATAACTGGGTGAAGGTCGATAAGATAGAGGCTATTGCCGGAACAAACAAGTCGCGTGTTATTTTGGACGTGTTACCAATGGAAAAGATCTATAAAAAACGTGTCGGTGTGCTCAATCTCAATAATGATGATACCTATTCTGGTGTATTCATTCGCTTGAACCAAGGGTATAATATGCGTGTGGAGGAAAATTTTGCTTGGCTTAAATATGGTTCGGGGTCACCTCTGGACCTGAGTAAAGCTACTCCTATGGCCCAATGGACTGCAACACAGAAGCAAATCGGCTGGACCAGTTCAAATACAGCATCTACGCTGGGGATGAATGGTTATATGCTGTTGGGGGCTGCCGATCAAGGCGTCAATTTATCATCACCAATATATCCTGGTTTAGAAAAAGATAGTTTATTGCTATTGACCTTTGATGCTGTTGGATATATTTCTAAAGCAGGACTAAAGGATAAAGACAAGCTTACTGTTAAATTGGTGGGTGCGGAATTCGAAAACGGGGAGACTAGTAAAGTTGTCACACTGGCCTATTATGACTATCAATCTGCTTTATTGTTAAGTACGATGTGGGAAGGTTCCCAGTTTGAATTTGTCGTGAAGAAGCCCAATCTCAACCCTACAGCATCCACAATACAGTTGCAGTTTATGACGGGAGATCAGCAGGAAGAGTCTGGTAATCGAGTTTTTATTGATAATATCAATCTATATATCACCGATCAGTTTACACCTGTTAAGAAATAGTAACGCAACAATTTGTTAATCATTAAGTAACTTGAAGGATATACAAATTCACTTAGTTTGTACAAACGGTAGGTCATCTGATATTACACAATGGAAGTAATGAATGGTATTTTAGAAGGTGTTGATTTTGAAGATTTTATGCGGGGAGATCCTAAGGCCTTCCAAAAAGCTTTTGATTTCTATTTTCCAATAATATTTCGTTATGCTTTGAGTAAAGGTGCGGAACGAGAAGATGCGGAGGATATTAGTCAAGAGGCTTTTACGTTGCTGTTTTTGCATCGTGATAAGATCCATAGTTCTAAAGACCTGTATCCCTATTTGTACATTATTACCAAGCGTCTGTGTATATCCTTCTTTAGGAAAAAGATAAGTGGGGAGAAGACTGTCAAGGAAGCATCCTTGGAATGGTCTTCTATTTCTTTGCATTTAGAGCAAAAAATAAATTTTGGTGAGCTGAACTGTATCCTCCAGCAAATCATCGCAACCTTGCCTCCACAGCAGCAGGAAATCTATCGCCGATTTAAACTCGATGATGAGCCACAGCAAGAAATCGCGGATAGTATGGGCATTTCCCGCCATACTGTTAAAAATCATTTACAAGTAGCAACAAAATTGGTTCGTCTTAAGCTACAAAAAATCTATTTTTTTCTTTTCTAATCGTATTTGTCATTTTTTTGAAAAAAGAAGTGCTATAGACTAGTACATTTCTTTTTGACTTTCGTTTATAGATTAAAATTGACAACGATTGGATAAGAAAGAACTATATACATTGGTCAAACAATATCGGGAGGGAACGATCGATATAAATAGCCTCGAACGCTTACGTCTATTTCTCCAGACCGAGGAAGGGCAGCGATTACTCGAAGAGACATGGGATGATGAATTTGAACCTCCTTTCTATATAGGAGATGAATTGGTTCAATCTCGTGTTTTCGAAAAGATTTCCAATGATCCCCGATTGGAGTCTACATTGCTTTATCATAAATCATTTTTTAGGAGATATTGGCGACAAATTTCGGCGGCGGCGGTGTTGTTTCTGATTGGAGTCGCTTCTACGTTATGGTGGTACGGAATGGAGCAGAAGGTAGAAGATCGTATTTCTATGGAAACAAGTGATGTCATTGTGCCAGCGAGCAATAAAGCAAGGATTCAATTTGAGGATGGCAGTTTTATTGAGCTGGATCAGATTACATCGGATACGATTATAGCTGACAGAGGTCTTCATATCTTTAAAAAAGCAGATGGCAGTATTAGTTATGCCTATACTGATCATGCTGGAGTACAGAAAGAGAAGTACAATACCATCGTAACTCCCCGTGGCGGAGAGTATAACCTGACATTGCCTGATGGCTCTAAAGTGTGGTTGAACGCTGCTACAAAAATGAGATATCCTTTAAAATTTGCGAAGGGCGGTAGAATGATAGAGTTGGAAGGGGAGGCCTATTTTGAAGTAGCCAAACAGATGAACGGAGATAAGTTCGTTCCTTTCTACGTATGTAGTGGAAAGCAAAAAATAGAAGTATTAGGAACCCAATTTAATGTAAATACCTACGGCTTGACGTATAAGACAACCCTGATAGAAGGCAAGGTAGCGATGCACTATGAGGGCACCTCTGGAACCCGTGTTTTGAGACCTTCAGAACAGGCTGTGTACTCGACATCGACAGGAACCAATACCGTACAATCTGTAGACCCTTCTTATAGTATGGCTTGGCGTTCAGGCAAGTTTGCCTTCGACAATGTGTCCATCTACGAGGTAATGGCAGAAATAGCCCGATGGTATGATGTGGAGGTGGATTTTGAGGGGGATATGTCTCAGGTGAGATATTCGGGAAGTATATCAAGATTTGAAAAATTTGAACAATTGTTACAATTAATAGAGTGGACCGACCTAGTAACATTTAAAGTGCAGGGAAGGAGGATAACTGTCATGAAATAAGGCTACACAAGCCTTCGCATATAAAAAAGCAGGAACGTTGGAGCCGTCCCTGCCGGATGATATGCCCAAAGGCATTTTTGGATTGAAACTGAATGTATTATTAATCTCAACCTATTAACAAATGTATGAAAAAAAAAGGTTAGGGGCGGGCTATGCCTTTAACTTACCTAAACTGAAAATTCCATTGTATATGAAATTGACATGGATTCTGATTTTAGTTGCCTCCATGCACCTTAGTGCGAGTACCTTTGGGCAAAAGATTACGCTAAAAGGGAAGAATGTTCGCCTGGCCACTCTATTAAAAGATTTTGAAAAACGTAGCGGTTATACTGTGTTTTATGCACAAGGGATACTCCCTAATAATACCATTGCCCATGTTGAACTGATTGATATCGAGGCACTGGATCTGCTGCGGCAACTGCTGGTACCCTATGAACTCGAATTCAAACGTAAGGATCGTAGTATCGTATTGCTGCCAAGACAAGAATCTCAGAAAAATAATCTAATACCTATTGCTGAGAGAAAGCAGCAGCAACAGTTGTTGAAAGGGACGATTCGAATGACAACAGGTGCTGTATTGGCTAACGTCACAGTACGTGACAAATCCAATGGTAAAACAACGCGCACGGACGAAGCAGGTGCTTTTAACCTCGAGGTGAAATTGCCAGCGGTATTGGAGTTTTCTCTTTTGGGATTTGATAAAAAGGAAATCAATGTGACTAGTGCGGAAGAACTGAAGGTCGTGATGGTAGAAAAGATCACGGATATGGACGAAGCAGTGGTCATTGGGTATGGTCAAGTCAAGAAAAAGGATTTGACAGGATCGGTCGTTAATATAAAAATGGACGATGTGAAGGATGCTCCTGTACTTTCTGTGGATTTGGCGCTACAGGGACGTGTACCGGGAGCTGAATTTACAGCGACCACTGGTGAACCTGGTGCTACGACCTCGATACGTATACGCGGTACACGCTCGATAACAGCAAGCAATGAGCCACTTATCGTAGTCGATGGGGTTATGGATGCGGTAAGTAGCTTGACTGACATCAATACCTCAGATATCGAAGCTATCTCGGTTCTAAAGGATGCTTCTGCTACAGCAATATACGGAACACGTGGAAGTAATGGTGTTATTATCGTGACGACTAAACAAGGTAAATCGGGGAAAGACAATATTACGCTGCGCAGTACGGTGGGGTTGTCTCAGTTGCCTAGAAAATTGGATATCATGAACGCAGCACAGTATGCTCAGTATCGCAATGATTACGCTTTGTTTACATCAGCTGATCCTTACGGGGATATCACTATTAACTCTCCAATGTCTGCCTATCCTTACCCCGATCCCAATGCATTGGGCAAAGGTACGGACTGGGTTGGTGAAATAACCCGTATAGCACCATATCATACGCACAATCTGTCGCTGTCTGGCGGGCGCAACAAGAGTAGCTATTATGCATCGATAGCATACGATAATACGCAAGGGATTATCCAAGAGAGCGGATTGGGACGTTTTACAGGAAGACTGAATCTTGATTATCAACTTTTTCCTTGGATGAAAGTGGGTTTGAAATATAGCTATACCAAACGGGACGAGAATAAAAACTTGGTGACTATCGGAGGAACAAATTGGTGGAACGGTGCCATCTACTTGAATCCAATGATCAAGGTCTATGACAACTTTAATGATCTTTGGTATTCGGGACAAAAGTTTAACTCGCCACGTTCGATACTTGATTCGGATATGATCAATAATATCAAACATGACGGGATAACGAATACAGGATACATTGAGATCGAACCGATAAAAAATCTAAAAGTGAATTCGCAACTGACGTACTATTCTTACGGACGTCATACTTTTCAATATGAACCGGGCAGTCTGCCTGCCAAAGCGGATAATGAAGGGGGCACGGCTTATAGAGGAGAATATACGCAGAGTAACTTGATGAGTCAGACGACATTGAACTACTTGAAAAAATGGGATGATGTGCACCATTTGGATTTTACGGCCGGTTTTGTTGGTCAGAAAATTACAGATGATAATCTAACCTTACGAGGCGAAGGCTATCAATCCGATGCGATTCTTTGGAATAATATGAATGCTATTCCAGATAAAGAAAACTATGTGGGGGGATCTGGAAATACGGCAAAGACATCAATGTCTTATTTGGCACGCGCAAATTACAACTATAAAAGCAAGTATTATCTTACGGTAACAGGTCGTAGAGATGGTGCCTCTAACTTTGCAAAGAATGAAAAGTGGGCATTTTTCCCTTCGGCAGCTTTAAAATGGACTGTAAGTAACGAGGACTTTTTAAAAGATTCGAAATGGATCAATGATTTCTCTGTACGTGCCAGTGGGGGGCGTACTGGTAACGACGGTATCTCCTCGTACAGATCTCTAGCCGCTCTCTCATCGTCTACCAGTGGCTATCTTTTTAACGGTTCGCAACCCGTTGCATTCTATCCCTCTCGCTTAGCGTCGGAAGAGCTGTCCTGGGAGAAAACAGATATGTACAATATTGCTACGGATATCGCGCTGTTTAACAATAAGGTGAGTATGACTTTTGAAGCATACCTGTCTTATACGAAAGATCTTTTACTCGATGTACAGACGCCTACGCAGACTGGATATGCAACCCGCTTTGCTAATGTCGGTAAGACATCCAATCGCGGTCTGGAGTTCAGCATAGAAACACGTAATATTCAAAAGGACAAATTTTCGTGGACCAGTTCATTTTCTATCTCTCACAATAAACAAAAGGTGGACGACATTGGACATTACGGTTATGTGAGCGCTTATACCGCAGCTGGTAATAATGGCTACATGATGTATGGGTATGTTAAAGATTATCCCTTGAATGCATTGTGGGGATTTCAATATGCTGGGACATGGAAATCTCAGGAAGAAATCGATAGGAATAAGGTGACCAAAGCCTATGTCTCTGCTTCGGCTCAGCAATATCGCTTGGGATCTGCACGCTATATCGATTCTAACCATGACGGCATATTCAATGAGAATGACCTTATCTATCTTGGAAATGCAGATCCACTCGTGCATGGAGGCTTGCAAAACAATTTTAGATATGACAAGTGGACACTTGGTGTTTTTCTAAATTATTCCTTGGGTGGTAAGATTTATAACATCTCTGAACAATGGATGGGAAATGGGAGCAACTTTGCCAATCAATATGCCTACATGTTAGATGCTTGGCATCCTGTCCGTAACCCAAATTCGGATTTACCGAGGGCCGGATCGGTCGATAATATAGCATCCAGTCGCATGGTTTATGATGCTAGTTTTTTGAGACTCAAGAGTGTTTCTGTGGGATATACATTGGATTTGGCCAAATGGACTAATAAGAAGCTTCGGGATGTACAGTTTGGCCTAGCCGGGGAGAATCTATTTGTTTGGAAGAAATATAATGGATTTGATCCAGATGTCTCTTCGTCCAGTGGTACCTCGACGTTAAGAAGGATAGATATCGGAGCTTACCCTAAGCCTCGTACTATTGTGGGCAGTATTCAAATTAGGTATTAAATCAAAAAGGTTTATAAATGAAACGTTTATTTATATTTTTTCTAAGCAGTCTACTCTGGACGGGGTGTTCCATCGAGGAAGAACCGACCTCATTTGTCAATACAGATAATTACTATTTGACAGAGGCCCAGTGTATTTCGGGACTTAACTCTACATATATTCCCCTAAAAACTATTTACACTTATACTTACCTGATTGCAACGGAAGGGGTCAGTGATCTGATGTATATCGCATCGGGAACGCTGGATGCTCAATTGGATATATCTCCTGCGCAACCTCGGTTTGGACAGAATATGTGGACGCTGGGGTATAGGGGGGTAATGTATAGCAATTCTATTATCGAGGGTATTAAACGCTCTCCTTTGGCTCAAGAAACTAAAAATAGATTGTTGGCCGAGGGGATGGTTATGCGTGCGTATTATTATTGGTTCTTGACATCGACGTTTGGTGATGTGCCTTTTTACACGGAGGATGTTGCTAACGCTGAGGTCTTGGATCGGGTTTCTAAGATGGGAAGGATGCCCGCATCCGCTACTCGGGATTACCTGATTTCGGAATTGCAGGAATATGTACCTTATCTGCCACAAATACGTACCAATGATGTCCCAGGCAATCGCTCTGGAGCTGCTATGGGATGGATGTTGATCGGTAAGCTTGCACAATGGAATAAAAAATGGGACGTAGCGAAAGACGCTATGGACAAATTGGAAGCCATCTACGGTGACTTTAACAAATATCCACTTGAAGATATCGCATTGAAGAACAAGAATATCTTAGAATCTATCTTTGAAATTCAATATACCTATTCGGAAACAGGGTTACAGGTGACGACAAACTCAGGAGCGATATGTATGCCTCCTCGGAGTACAGGTGCTATCTATGACGGTGTAGAGATTCCGGAGTTAGGTACGAATGCGACAACGTGGTCACCACTCCGTCCTAACAATTTTTTCTTTCAGAGTGTGATGCGTCGCGGAGGTGAAGATCTGAGGACAAATCTGAATCTAGCTTGGGATTACAAGGGTGTCGCATTCAAGAGTACAGCTACAAGGCCCTGGTTAGGAACTAAGTTCTGGACGTACAATATGTATAATGTTGCGGATGGTAATAATCAGCGCGTATTTCGATACGCTGATGCATTGTTGATGCAGGCAGAGAATTATCTGGAGTTGCGGGATCAGACTACTGCTATTAAATATTTGAATATGGTCCGTAGCAGAGCTGGATTGCCATTGTATGAATTTAAAAACTGGGACTTGCTGCGCGAGGAGATACAAAAGGAAAGAGGACGCGAACTGTTGGGCGAGTACCAGCGTAAATACGATTTGGTGCGTTGGGGGATTTGGTACCAGACAACGTATGATTATACGGATTATGCAGCATTGAAAACTAATATGCTGCCTTGCCACGAGTACTATCCTATACCGGATATCGAAGTTGTAAAATCAGGTAATAATTTGGATAATAAAGCTTACGAATTTTATGGAAAAGGTTAATACACATATAAAAATGAAAAGTTTCAGATGGTCTTGTCGAGTGGGGTTATTTGCCCTTGCAATGACTGTCTTGGTTATGGTATCGTGCAAGAGCAAGGAAGAAACTGAGCCTATCATAGAGGAGCCCGAACCCGAGGAACTGGTATTGCCCGACACCTTAAAGGTCATCAGTTATAACATCTTGGAAGGGATGAAAAATGATAAAGCAAACAATTATAATAAGTTTGTGGAATGGATTAAATCCCAAGAACCGGATATCTTGGCCTTACAGGAAGTCAATGGTTTTAATCAACGAGATTTAGAAAAATTAGCTAAACGCTATGGACACAATTATGTGATTACTAATTTGAAATCTACTGATAATTATCCTGTAGCTTTAACCTCTAAGTATCCCATAGAGTCGCGTCGTAGAATCACATTGCATGTGTCTCACGGAGCGATATTTGCCCGCCTTAAAGATACCGATCTGAATATTGTGGTTACTCATTTTTGGCCACAGGCGTATTGGAAGACAGTCGGGGACAACCTGGGTAACGACTACCGGTTACAGGAGGCCAAGGTGGTACTGGATAGCACTATCCGAAAATTTACGGAAGAGAAGGAATGGATTTTTATGGGAGATTTTAACTCGGTATCCCGTCGTGATTATGATCCCGCTGTAACGACCAATAACTACTGGGCGACTGACGAGATTATGGGAGCGGGGTATATTGATGCGATCCACTACCTGCATGGTTACAAGGAGGATGGTAGTGCAAAGTATGATTTTCAATATCCTGGAAGACGAATCGACTTTATATTCGGAACAGAACCGGTATTGAAGCGAGTTACTAAAGCGATGCCGATATATGATGAGTTTACCAAGGTGTATTCGGATCATCCACCTATGATGTTTCATTTACTACTCTAGTATTTTAACGCTCGAATAATACAAAAATGAATAAGATAATAATATATAGCATGCTTTCCTATAGGAGTATGGCGCTCCTTCTTTTAACACTTTTGATGGGATGTGAAAGAAAGTTTGAGCTGGACCTTTCGTTGTCTGTTAATACCAACGAAATGCACCTGGAGGCTCCCGAAGGCAAAACGAAGATAATGGTGTATTCGGATGGTGACTGGAGTGTTGCTGTCAAAGAAGAAGCAGATTGGCTGGCCCTGGATCGTCTGTCCGGAACAGGGAACTCTGATATCTTGTTTTCCTATTCCCAGAATTTTGGGGTATCTCGATCAGCGACCTTGGTGATCTCAAAAGGAAAAGAGAAACAGGAAGTAAAGATTATACAAGCGGGATTGAATGCGGCTTTCCGTTTTTCAAAATCAAAGTATACAATTACGAGAAATCCTTTCCAGATTAATCTCCCTATTGTAAACGACTTGAAGTCGAACATCAAGAATATTAAGATAGATTATCTTTATGATGATGAGACATCGGAGAAGTGGATCACAGAGGCTTCGTTTACGGACAATGGGTTTCAATTTAAAGCGCTGGAGAATAACGCTGGACGGAATCGTACAGCTAGGGTATACCTAACCGTCATTGATGGATTTGACAAAGAGTATACGGTATTTGCAGATGTTGATCAATCTTTACAGGAGCCTGTTTTAGTACCTCGTAAACCGTTGTCGCTATTAACCCGCAGTGCTAAAATAGATACGGTGATCGTAAAGGGGAACGTCGGCGCATTGTTTCCTGATTTTGAGCATGAGATAACCTATGAACAAGGCAGCGGTTGGATCGAGAGAGTGGAATTGGCTAACGATAGCTTGTTGATGATAGCGGTTCGTGCAAACGATTCGGGCGAGAAGCGAACTGCACAGGTGCGATTGAAGTATGACAACAATGGAATCAATTATATCAACCTGGTACATCCTGTCGAACAGTCAGCAGATGATTTTGAATATTTGACCATGGAGGATTTGAAAGCACTGATTCCCACAGCTACAGGCGAAGTTATACTCCATACACCTCTTCAGGTATTAGAGGCTTTTGTGATTTCCGACGCGGGAAATACGAATATGGATGTCAATCCCAATAAAGCGTTTAACGCGATTGATTATGATGAAGCGCCTAAGACAGCTTATGTACAAAATCAACAGGGAAATTCGGGTTTACGATTGAAATTTGCAACAAAGAATGCGAATACATTGAAGCGTTATAGCAAAGTGGCACTATCGGTAGATGGCCTGGTATTGGTTAAGGAGTCTAATCCTACACGTTATACAATCAAAGGATTGACTGCAAGTGCGATCGTGAAATCGGAAGCAGGAACTGCTGCGAGTATACCGACAAGGTATAAAGCAATCGCTGAACTAAACGACAGTGATATGTACACCTATGTCAGTTTAAAGAATACGAGTATATCGGTTCCTTATGGCAGTTATGTCAATGTTAACATGGGCTATGCCGGTATTTTCACCCCTTGGAACCCACAAGGTACCAGTGGACCATATGTAGATGCGGTGCCTACAGCTATTTATGATGATCAAGGGGGAAGTCTCAAAGCCGTGGTAAATGTGGCGACTTCATGGAGTCGTAGTACACTGCCTACCGGTTCAGGTACATTCTCTGGTATTATCGTACACCACAAATTGCTAAAGTATGGCTATGGAGAGGGGGAAATCGGTCGTTACTCCATTCGACCTGTCACACAATCTGATATTAAACTCAATGAAGCAGAAAAAGCTAAAACATTGGTCGAGTGGAAATGGATGAATCCAAGCAATCTGTCAGCTAGTGTCCCAATTCAGAAAGATGGGGACAAAATCCGTCCGGCTGTTGGTCAGGGAGAGATGAGCTGTACGGTACCCGGAGCTCCGTCTTCGCTAGGTGCCCACCCAATCTACCATACGGATAATAGCTCTAAAGCAGTGCCCAGCTCTGCAGCACAATATAATACGAAGTGGTGGAACACTTCTACGAATATTGGGGAGGGTTTTGTATTCAAATTTTCAACCAGTGGGATCAATGCACAACGTTTACTTCTCAACTTCAGTCAAGGTGGAGGGTCAGGAAATGCTGCTACATTGCACGTGCCTACGTATTGGCAGATCGCTTATTCTCTAGATGGAATCAATTACACGGTTATGCCGAACTCAACGTATGGTATACGTCCGTTGGCAGGCTGGGGACTGAATCATATGTATACGGCGAATGGTTTAAATACATTTACATTCAAACTGCCTAGTGAATTGTTGAACAAACCGAATGTATTTGTCAAGTTACAGGCTCAAAAGGATGTCTGTGGTGAGGATAGTCCAAATGGTGCCGAGACTGGGCGGATTACAGCCGACTTGGGAATTGTTACGGTGCGTCTAGGAGCAGTAGCAGTTAAATATATACCTTAAAAATTCAAGATAGAAAAATGGTCAAATTACAATATATCGGTGTTTTTTGCTTGCTGATGATCGTGTTTGCTTGCAAAAAGGATGATGCAGAATATCTCCGGTTTTCGGAATTAGGAGCTGCAAAGAAAGAATATACCATACCAGCAACGGCTGGCCAATTGGAAGTCAACGTGTTGTCCAGCGGAAACTTTGAGGTGATGTTGCCAGCGGAACAGGAGTGGTTAAAGCTGAATAGTAATAAAATGAAAGGAGATACCAGCTTCATGTTGGATTACGAGGCTAACGATGGTTTTCCTCGTAAATCCTTGGTCGCTCTATATGCTCCTGAAAGCGAACGCTATGATACGGTAATGGTTAAACAGAGTGGGGCGGTACAACCTGCACTGAATTTTCCAACATTGAACACGACTGTGCTGGGAGATGGTGGACAGGTAGTGGGTAAGCTGAATACCAATATTCCATTGGAAGATATCACGATAGCGGTCGTATATCCATCTCCAGATGTAGAGCCTTGGGTTAATACAGATTTTGCTTATGATAAGAGTACGGAAAATTTTAGCTTCACCGTAAAGCCGAATACTTCGCAGACGGAACTGCGAAGTGTACAGATTCGTCTTTCATATAAAGATGGATGGGATATGGAACAGGTTTCTACGTTGTATCTTCTACAGGCAAATGCGCAAAATATGTTCGGAACGCAGGCTGATTTTCCGGAAATCCGGATTTGGGCGGGAGAGAAAATAACTTCTGACTTGTTTATAGAAGGCCATGTCGTGAGTGAGGCAGGAAATCCTAACGTAGGAGATGTACCCCAAACAACACCTACGAAGATCAATTACGCAGAAAATGACCGCACGGTATATGTACAAAGTGAGGACGGACGATATGGTTTTCGTATTTTGACGAGTACGCCTGCAGATAATATTTTTAAAAGATACAGTAAGGTGCAGATCTTATTGAAGGGCGTTGGTGTAGAGCGGGAGTCGAATCCCAATCGGTATACGTTGACAGGGGTTACCTCGATGATGGTGATGAAGCAGGAGGAAGGTTCTGCTGCTCAGATTGCCGTCAAACAGAAGTATGTTGGCGACTTGACGGATGACGATATCTATACCTTTGTGACATTGAAGGATGTGGAGTTTCCTATTCGGAAAGGATCTTTTACGCCGATCAATGAAGGATATTCAACTCTGTTTTCGGCTGATCGTATTGGTAAGTATCCGTTGTTGATGCGGGATAAAAACGGAGATGATTTCTTTACACTAACCAACACACGTACGACATACCGTAGAGATGGTAGTATGTTGCCTGCTGGGTCGGGAACGATCTCTGGTATTATTGTGCATGAGAAGTTTACACGATTTGAGTATCAGGATGCAGCTTCTGAGCAAGATTATGGCAATATAGGCCGTTATCAAATCCGGCACTTGGCGAAGGAGGATATTAAGATCAGTACTGCGCTGAATAGTGGTTTTTCAGAGTTGCTTACCGAGTATCAGTATCCGAATATTGTGAATGGAATAGCTTTGCCGACCTTTGGTAATAATGGAAGTATAAGTTTTTCTACGAATACGGTGAATCTGAGCCGAAGCTCTGATAACAGCTATTTAGGCCCTGTGGGTAAGGAAAACATAGGAAACACAAACCAATATGGAAATGGGGTGTTGACCAGCGCCGGTAGCAAGCAGAATACGGAAGCGACGACCAATTCGGATGGTAAGGGCGCTGTAACAAATGCAACTATTGTAGCGAACAATACTTGGTGGAATTATGAAAAGGATAGAGGCGAAGGCTTTGTGGTAGATTTTTCTACTTTGGGAATCAATACCAATCAGCTTTCTATGCAGTTTACCGTAAATAACCACGTTGGAGGAACTGGTAAGGGTGCGCCACGTTACTGGAAAGTAGAATGGTCGGAGCATGGAAATATGGATGGTGCTTGGACCAAAATAAAAAGCTATACGGTACCTGATGCACCCCTATGGGCAAATACGAACATACATCAATTGCCAGGTTATAAGAATATTAATGTGAAGCTTCCACTGGCCTTATTAGGAAAAGAAAAGGTGTACCTTAGGCTTGTAGTGGAGAGAAACTTGGCATCAGACGGAAATAGTTATGCGAGTGAACCATTGTCTGTCGCCACTACGACTGGGATCGGTTATTTGGCAATTCGTTATAATAAATAGAAAAATGATAAAGAGAGTTACAGGATTGTTTGGACTTTTGGCGTTGACTTGTGCTACTGCATTTGGACAGTTGCCGGACAACTTGCCCCTACGTATTAAGGTGGGGGTATATAATATTGGGCATTTTAATCAAGGACGATTAGGTGGTTTCCAGGGAGAGGGTAAAATGATGCGTGCTGAGTTGTTTCGGTGGAAAAGCTGGATCGCTCAACAGGGACTTGATATTTTTGCAGTCAATGAATGGAATACATATTTTGATAAAGACAGTACCGTGAATGCGGCGGCGGAGTTGTTAAAACCATTTTATCAAAATGTCTATTTCGGCAAGGAGAACAGATGGATATACAATGGTATCGCTACAAATTATTCCTTAACAAACATTCGTCAGGAGAAATGGGATGGAGATTATTATGCGGTGTTGGGTGATTTAAAAATAGGTGATAAGATCATTACGATTATATCATCACATATTCCTTGGCAGAAGGAATGGCATAATAGTTCCATGGATGCGCTATTGGCAGAATTAAAGAAGCATGAATATTTTATTTGTATGGGCGACATGAATGCTGTAGACAAAGTACAGTTGAAGTTTAAAGAAGCTGGCTTTAATATGGCGAATGGGGATGCACAAGGCTGGTTTGCAACTGCGGCAGGTACGAATGCTGCTGAAGGTCGGGTCGGAGCGGTACCCAATAGGAGTATCGATAATATCGTAACGAGCAGCAACATTAAGATTATGAATGTATCTGCTCCATTTACCCATTTAAATGATTTGGATCATTTACCGATCCTAGCGGATTTAATTGTTACTTGGTAATATGAAGGGGGGTCTTGCAAAAGACACCCCTTTTTTACATGTTATCGTCCTCCATAGCTGGCATATTGATTTCTTTCACACAACTGGAGTTGGAGGTGGTCGTTACAAAGCGAAGTGCAGCGATGACATCTTCTAGTGGGATGAGATCTTTATTCTCGGATTCATTGGGCAGTGTTGCTAGATACCCCAGATTCAAGATAGATACTCCAACCCTGTAGGTGCGAAGATTTTCGCGTAGCGCATGTACAATGCCTCTCAAGGCAAATTTGGTAGCAGAGAATACAACTTCTTTACCCTTATGATTGTCGAGTCCCCATGTCGAACCGATAAAGATAACTTTGGCATTAGGAGACCGCTTGAGGTTGTCAATAATCGATTGGACGATCAATAGGCAAGAGGTGATATTCGTATTAATAATAGTAATGATTTCGCTTTCGGGTACATGTTGGAAGTCGTAGTCAGAAGAGAAGGCGAGCTCTTCCCAAATTCCCACATTGTAGATAAAATAGTCTATCTTTTGATCTTGGATCTTTTCTTTTAATAGCTGAGTGGCTACGCTGGGTGCTGATAAATCAGCTGCTATCCATTGCATGTTTTTCTGTTGATCCAGGTAGGCCGGTTTGCTTCTTGAAATTCCAAATACCGTATCTTCTTTATTCGGTAGCTTTTGAGCTATTGCTTTCCCTAATCCCTTGCTGATTCCAAAAATTAAATAGGTCTTTTTATCCATTCCCTTCTAAATGAGTTTTCAGTTTGTTTGATCTGATATCGTTGTGATCAAACCTGATTTATTTCTTGATCAAGATTATCTTGTTACTTCCATTTTCTACACCTATATCTAGTGCTTTTCGATTTGTCAAGCTATTTTCTAATAGGGATAGATGTTTGGAAAAGTGTTTTGTATCTGTTGTCAGCCAGAATGAAGATGCCATGATGCCAATCTGTACCCGATAGACCGAGTCTCCTTGAGGTTCTAACTGTTCTATGACCTGAGCGTGGTACCATTGGATATTTTTCTCTTCGTGTTTTGCACCGCAAGAAAAAAAAACCGTAATGAAAGTGAGATATCGTATGGATCTGAACATAAATGTATAAAAGTAAAACCAAATTTAGTGTTTTAATTTATAGCCACAAGAGATTGAAAGTGGATTAAAATAATTCTTTACTTCGGAAATTAAAAGGTTGAGCAACTCCTCTAATAAAGACTTGTTTATAATTTATCTAAATAAACTATTTTATAAAATATGAAACAGATACTTTTAGGTGCGACGATGGCATTCGCTTCAGTTCTTGCGTTTGGTCAAGAGAATAATGCTAATTTTAAAATTGAGCAGGCGCAAAAACTGCCTAATGAACTTTATCAATTGGTATATAATCCCACTAATAACCTTGTCTACGTGGCAGGACCACAGAAGGGATTTAATAAAGAGGCCGAAAACTTTATATATGTTTTAGATGGGAAGAGTCTTGCTATACAGGATTCTATTTCGTTGGGAAAATACCTTCCATTTGCTATCGCTCTGAACAATAAGACGCAAACGCTGTATGTTGGACATTCCTTGCAGGATGCTGTGTCTGCTGTGGATCTAAAGAGTAAAAAGCAACAAGTGATATCCAGTGGGAAAGCCAAAGCTAAAATTCGGGAAATAGCCGTAGATGAGGTAAGAGACAAGGTGTATGTATCGGATCATGGTAATCCTTCTATTTGGGAGATCGATGGAAAGACGAATACTTACTTAGGATCATTTGATAAATCAGATGCTTATCTTCTTGGTCTCAATGTTGATCCTCAACGTGGCAAGGTATACGGTACAGATGCTAATACAATGGAGGGGAGTATTCTCGTCTATAACAGTGAGTCTGGAAACTTGGAAGGTCAGTTTAAAACATGGTCTTACTGTCCTCTAAATATTGCGTTGGATAAGGCGGGTAATCGCTTATTTGTAAGTCAGTCTAATGATAACAACGTAACGATAGTGGATGGTAATACAGGTGATATCCTACAGAAGGTTTATTTAGGTTATGATTCATCACCTATAGGACTGGTCTATGATGAAAAAAGTAAACTGTTGTATACAGCTAATCGGAATAAGCAGGAGGTAGCGGTTATTAATACAGACAGCTATCAGGTGGTAGAGCGTATTGCGACCAAGGGATTGCCTAATACGATTACTTTGGATCCGGCATCACGTGCTATCTATGTGACCAACAAGGGAGCCGGTAAGAAAGGAGAACCTGTGGAGAATGGGAATACGGTTTTGAAAATTAATAGAATTTAGTATTATTTTTATCAATTAGAATAAGAGCGCTACATCGACGATGAGCGCTCTTTATTTTTTTAATGCCTGATGATATGCGGTATAAACCGGCTTTGATCTGTGGTAATAGGCATATCGGACTCCCTGAAAGAGATACCGCAGGACTCTTGCCCAATAAGCCAACTGCCAATAATGGAGAATCCCGTTTCTTCGCGGTGCAATGTCGCTAGTTCTTGATAGATAAATCCTTCTTCACCATATTCTCCGTCTGTCGCGTAAATCATCTGTTTGTCATAGTACATCTCCACATTGGCTCCTTCGCGCGCAAGGATGGGTTTTTTTACAAAATGCTGCAGGTGCTGAGGTCTGTCAAAATAGGAGGCTAACAGGTGGGAATGATTAGGAAATAGCTCCCAAAGAATAGGTAATATTGCTTTGTTGGACAATAGCATTTTCCAGGAAGGTTCGATCCATTGGGCCTGGTTTAGATCGTTGATGATGTGTACACCAAACTCTTCACGCGTCATCCATTCCCAGGGATACAACTTGAAAATGGATTGTATAGGATCACCTTCGAGATCTGCAAAATTACGCCCGGTCCAGCCAATATCATCCATATAGATTAGCTTAGTCTGTAACCCTGCTTGAATGGCGGTGTCTCTTAAATATTCGACATTGGTTAGATCCTCTAAGGTTTCCTTACTACAGGCAAAGTGAAGTATATCGCCTTTTAAATACGGTGCCAGCTCGCCCCAACTGTTTATGAGCTGCTCATGAATACTGTTGAATTGATCTGTTAATTCTGGAAAATAATGTTTCTTCCAGTACCATTGTACTATTCCTGTCTCAAATAGCGAGGTGGGTGTGTCGGCATTGAACTCCAACATTTTCAAAGCGCCATTCGCCTTGTCGTAGGCAAAGTCGAATCGACCATATAAAGAGGGGGCATCATCTTCCCAAGTACGCTCGATATGATGTATGATATAAGGAGGGATATGAAAGCGTTGGTATAACTTATTTTTGATAATGTACTCGACCGCTTCTAGACACATTGACCATAGCTCATTCGTAGCTTTGTATATTAAATCGGCCTCTTTGGCACTGATCTCATAATAGTAATCATCGACCCAATAAGGAACATTATCTAGTGTGTGGTAACCATAACCTATAGATTCTAATCGGGATTTCCAGTTAGGATCTATCCGTAATTTATTTGTCCGCATTATGATCCTGCTGATGCTCTAGGCGTCGTGGTTGCACTTTTTCCAAAGCCGCCTCGCTGAGCTTTAAAGGCAGCAGCTTTGGCTGCATTAGTTCCGGAAACGGATTGTGGATGCAAGTTGTTGTTTGCATAACCTAATACACCACCCATATGCCTGAATGCCATAAACCACAATAAGGAAGAGCCCATGCCACCACCTGTACCGTGTCCAGGTCGGTAGTTGTCCGTGACCTCCGTATAAGCTGCTGTAGAATCTGCTCGCATATAGACTCGTTGCTTGTCTTCCACTTTAGCTTGTGGCTGTGCGCAAGAAGCCAATACAGAAGTGATCAATACCAATTGAATGTTTTTTGCTGAAGGTTTTCTCATTATTGTACAGTTACATAGATGGGAACTTTACTCAGGGTCTTCGTAGAATCAATGCCATCCCATGTATTTGGGGCCGCAAGAGTCTTGATGGTATCATTTTTTGAAGCAATCTGCTCGCCATTGTACCAAATATGTTGGCTTGTGATATGCAATACCGAATCTCCTTGCGTCACTGTTTTCAAAGTCACTTCACGAGCGGATTTCTTGTCCAGTTGCTCTAGAATCTGCTCTTGTTGACCGCTGTTACATGCCGTTAGCAAGGAGACGGATAGTGCCGTTATAAAGTAGTTTGTTACGTTCATACCTTACAAATATGCCATTAATCCTTGTCTTAAAAAAATGAGAATTATACAGAAAATAGAAAAAAATATGCTGTTCGGGAAAAAAAGTGAAATTTATCTAAAATATTTTCAACACTAGATTGTCTACATTTATAGAGGGCTCTGTAAAAGTAACACGGGATAATTTTGAAATAATATGAAATTAAGAAAAATAAAATTTGCCTTATTAGGCATAGCCTGCATGGCTGCTTTGAGTGGTGTCATCATGGTATTGTGGAATCTGTTGATTCCAGAAATATTCGGACTCACTTCGATTAACTTTTGGCAGGCACTGGGTCTGTTTGCGCTGGCACGTCTGCTTTTTGGCCGCTTCGGTGGAGGGCGAGGCAAAGGATGCGGTCCTGGTTTTGGTGCCATGAAAGGCGGAGCAATGTCGGAAAAATGGGCCAGTATGACTGCAGAACAACGTAAAGAGTTTATTTGTAAGCGACGGAAATTTGGTTTCGGATATCCTTTCGGAGCAGATCATTTTGATACAACACAAGATGACGGAACCAGGAAAGAAGATTGATGTTGACCGGCTCGTTAGAGAGCAGCAGCCCAAATTGCGCTCCTTTATTCAAAAGCGTGTCTCTAATACAGAGGACGCTGAAGATATTCTTCAAGATGTTTTCTACCAACTGGTAAGGACTATTGATGCTAACTTGACGCCTATCGAGCAGGTTTCGGCTTGGTTGTATCGTGTAGCACGGAATGTTATTATTAATAAGGGTAAGAAGAAGCGTGAGGTGGCCATGCCGTTACTTTCGCACGATGATGAAGGAGAAATTCTAGAAGAATTTTCAGATATCTTATTTGGCGAGCGTAGCCCAACTCCAGAATTGGTGTACCTGCGTTCTTTGGTGTGGAAGGAACTCGAGAGTGGGCTTTCTGAATTACCGATAGAACAGCGGGAAGCATTCGAATTGACGGAGATAGAGCGAATGCCTGTTAAGGAAGTGGCGATGAGTTTGGATATCCCTCTTAATACCCTCTTGTCCCGGAAGCACTATGCTGTTAAGCATCTTCGAAAAAGACTATACACACTGTATAAAGACCTTATGTTTTATTAGATATAAAAATACGCTATCATTATGATTTATATATTTGCTACCTCGGTAGAGAGCGATCAGGATATTCAGACACTGAAACCTTATTTGGAAGAACAGCTTCCAGATGCAAGATGGAACTTCGATCTCGAAGACTGTGACAATATATTTCGGGTGGACACACCGACATCAAAAGCTGCTGCTATTATTGAACTTTTAGTGGAGCTGGGGTATAATTGTGAGGAATTGCCCTACTAGTTTCTGGTAGGTATATTACATGTTCTGTTTTTGTGAACATAAGGGCTATGGGGACTGCGTTATCTCCATAGCTTTCTCGTTTCCAGGAACAGTTCGATTTGGTGGAGTACTGTTGGCAAATTCTTTAAAATATCTCGTGACCAAAAGCGAAACACAGTATAGTTCATCTCTCTAAGCGCACGGTTTACACGCTCATCTTTCTGCATATTTCGTTCGATCTTCGGAATCCAAAACAAGCGGTTGGATTTGATTTGCTCTCGGTTTTTTTTCCATTCGAAGCCATGCCAAAACTCACCATCGACAAATATCGCTAACTTATATTTCTTGATTACGATATCAGGGTGTCCGGGTAGGGTGTTGTCGTGGATGCGGAAACGAATATTCTTTGCCCATAAAGCACGTCTTAATAGGACCTCGGGTTTGGAGTGCTTGCTTTTCATTTTGGACATCATCTTACTACGTTTACCAGTAGTATAGAAACCCGCGGACTCCTCAAATCGCGGAACCATTATTCGATCTTCATCATCATAATTGTGCATCATACAAATTTAGAGAAAATACGGTTCAAACCTAAGATACCCGTGAAGAATACAAATTGTTAAATTCGTAATGCTTGTTGTTTTGTGTTTTCTTTTAAAGAAATATATATTGTTTGTCAATGCTTTAGTTTGTTTATATAAAGTTTTTGTTTTAAATAGATGCAGCTTGGTTAAAGTTTTTGTTTAGCTAGTTCTTTGCCATTGAAAAAACGTTAGAAATGGAATTAATATCCTGATTTTGTTATTTAATCGGTGTTCTTTATTTCATTATTTTGTGCGATGGTTGATGGAATGAAAAAATGGAATAGGATTGAGTGTATTCTTTTTTACGTTAATTTATTTGACTTTATTTAAAAGTTTTCTTTAATTCGTTGCCAACTGGCCAATTGTTTATACCATGGTTACGCTTTCTATAGAAGAGGAAAAAATGCTTTTAGTGACTTTACAGCTGGGAGATGTGAAGGCATTTGACCGTATTTATGAAGCATATGGTAGACTCATGGCACGAAAATTACACCAATTGGTTCGTATCCCTGAGCAGGTGGAGGAGATACATCAGGACGTATTTACTGCGTTATGGGTTCAACGTGAAAGTCTTGAAGGGGTACAGTCCCTGAAAGCCTATCTGTTTACGATTGTAAGGCACAAAGTGATCGATTTTTATCGGAAGGCGTCGAGAGATAAAGCTTTACAGGAGGAGTTGGTTCATTGGGCATCTTTTTCATACGAACATATCGAAGCAGTGTTAGAAGATAAAGAAAATGCAGCGTTATTGGAATCACTTGTTGCACAACTACCCCCACAACGTCAAAAGGTATTCCGTATGATCAAAATAGAAGGTAAATCTTATGCTGAAGCTGCTGCATATTTTGAGGTTTCTATGTCAACGATAAAGGATCACATGGCACGATCTTCAGAGTTTTTCAAGCAACAATTACAAGGCAAATATTCTCATCTTTTATACCTCTTGTTGATCAGCCTGTATCTTAAATAATAATTTTCATTTTTTTTTTCTTTCAGAGCCGAGAGTTTTCCAATTCGTTACGACTACACTATAAACGAATTATAAATTGGAGAACAAAAGTACTTTATTTGAACGTTACCTAAGCGGTGATATCAGTCGTGAAGAGTTGCAGCGTTTGTTGTCATTCTTTGAAGAAGAAACGAACGGAGAAACTGAACTTGATGATCGTATAAGACAAGTATTAGACGATAGGGATTCAGATAGCACAGATCCGGACTATATTTCTTCCATGTTGGAGCGTAACGCGACTAAACTGAATGCAGTAGTCAGACAGGAGGAAAAAGAAGTGAAAAAGGTGTATCGGTTATCTCAACAGCAGTGGTTGCGTATAGCTGCGGTCTTTTTATGCGTGTTGGTCGGTTTAGGTTATTGGAGGTTTTATGACTCTTCTTCCGATTTATCGGTCGCGACGGCTGTAGATATTGCTCCTGGGACTGATCGAGCTGTATTGATTCTGGATGACGATCGTACGATTGTGTTGGATAGTAGTGCATTGGGGATTGTCAATAAGGAGGATGTGGTACAGTACGCCGATGGGACTTTGTTGGCTGCTGTTGGTAATTCGGAACGCCTGATTCTGCGTACGCCAAAAGGGGGGCAGTTTAGAGTAAGTTTGCCAGATGGTACGCAGGCTTGGCTGAATGCAGATTCTGAGATCAGCTATCCCGTGGTATTCGATAATAAAGAACGTAAGCTGTCCGTACGGGGAGAAGTATATTTAGAAGTCGCTAAGGAAAGAAATAGACCTTTCATTGTGGAAAGCGATAATCAAAGAATCGAAGTGCTGGGTACTCATTTTAATGTCAATGCTTACCGAGATAACGGGCGAGTGATAACGACATTGAGCGAGGGAAGTGTACGCGTGACACATGCACAGACAGGTGAGGAGTTGGTGTTGAAGCCTGGGGATCAGGTTCAGATTGCACCTCAGGGAAGGATGAAGGTACAGCAAGTGGATATCACGGAGATTGTTTCTTGGAAAGAAGGCCTGTATGTTGTACATGATCAAGAATTAGGGTTGTTTGCCAAACAACTCGAACGTTGGTACGATGTTGATGTCGATATGTCAACATTTAATAGACAGAAGCTGTCGGCTGTCATCCCGCGGGATGCGACATTGGCTACAGTGTTGGATGCGATAGCATTAAAGACAGATGTACAGTTTCGTATAGAAGGAAGGAGGGTGACTGCTGTAAAGAAATAAAATAGAAACTTGTTCTTGGCAGTTTAGAACTGTCGCGGTGCTGAAGACACCGCGGACAGTGTGTCGGAACAAAAGCGGAGCATAATCCATTTTTATTAACCGAATAATACAAACTTAAACATTCCGGAAGTATGGCGCAAGCTTCTTTTTGTGTTTCATAAACAGGGAGATAGTCTGTATTGTTCACTTATGAATATGTTATAAACCATGAACAATAAAGGACTATGTAAAAACAGATTTTTAATAGCTAAGTATGTTTATTACATGAAGTTAACCTTATTTTTATTTTTAATGTCATTGATGGCGGCTTTTGCAGAAGCAAATGCACAGCGCATAAATCTGACAGTAAAAAAAATGCCACTAAAAAAAGTGCTCGTCGAGCTGAGCAGGCAAAGTGGATATACCTTTGTCTATGGTGATGCAGAGGTCGATAGAGTAAATCCAGTGAGCGTTTCTCTAAAAGATCAGACTCTGATTCAGACATTAGATGAACTATTGGGACCTAGATCGTTGACCTATCATATCAAGGGCAAATCTATCGCTATTGAGGTTGTCGGAAAAGAAGCGGATAGAAACGATCATATAGGGGCTCCTCGCTCGGCTGTACAAAAGGAGATAGAGATCAAAGGGCTGGTGGTAGACGAGAATAAAAATGCCTTATTTGGTGTGAGTGTTCGAGAAGAAGGAACGAGCAATGCTGTTTTGACCGATAGAGCTGGTGCTTATATCATCAAAATTGCATCGGATAAGTCTGGAGGCAAATTGAGCTATAGCTATCTGGGTATGAAGGCCCAGGTGATAGAGATAAATAAGCGTACTAAAATTGATGTCATTATGACCACCTTGGAAAATAGAATCAATGAGGTGGTTGTCACGGGGTATGGTGACATTAATTGGGATCTTTACACGGGGTCAGCTAAAGTGCTTAAGACGGAGGATATTGCCGGACGTCCCGTTGGCTCATTTGAAAATGCCCTCGGTGGACTAGTGCCCGGCTTGGCGGTGTCTAGCTCGGGTCAACCGGGAGATATAGCAGAAGTTCGGCTCCGTGGTTTCGGATCTATGAGTTCTTCAAGTCAACCGTTGTATGTGATTGATGGAGTAGTGTTTGATCAAGACAATACGACTGGTCATAGTGGTGCAGTATCCAGTCCTATGGCGACTCTGAACCCTTCAGACATAGCCAGTGTGACTATTCTCAAAGACGCTGCCTCAGCTTCGCTGTATGGATCTCAAGGTGCTAATGGCGTAATCGTGATTACGACTAAACAAGGGACAGCTGCGGATCGCATAAGGTACAATGTCGCTGTACAAGGAGGGGTATCGAATATATTTTCAGCGGTCAAGCCTGAGTTTGTTACATCAGAGCAGTACATGGAATTGTGGACAGAAGGGCAACTTCATCAACTGGTACAGCAGCAAGAAGGGAATTTTAAAGAGAATCTAGATAATCTCTACCATAATAAATTGGGATTCTTCCTTGGAGGGAAAAACTTCTATCAATGGGAGAAGATGGCTCGTCAAGCATTTAATAATTACTACGCTATCCCACAGCCTGATGGTACTACACAGTATTATGACTATTGGGGAGCCGATAGGGATAAATTGCCCCATACGGATTGGTACGACGAGATCACACGGACAGCTCGATTTCAGCAATATGATTTCTCGATGTCCGGAGGTAGTTCTAGTCTTAAATATTTTCTTTCATTAGGTTATTTGGATCAACAGGGGATCATTCTTAACAGTGCGTTGCAACGCTATTCTATGCGGTTCAATCTGAGTGCTGATGATCGTAAGAAATTAATAAATTGGGGTTTGAATAGTACGATCAGTGCTACAGACCAAAGTGGCCCATTAACTGCTGGAACATCGTACAATATGCCTCACTATGCGGCCTTGTTATTGCCTTCTGTTGTGCCGGCTTATCTTTCTGATGGATCTTATAACTTTAGCTTTCCAAATAATTTACTTAACGGTAGCCATAATCCTATTGCCAGTGCCTATGACAATATTCGTGAAAGGCCGCAATTCAGTCTTTTGACCTCGGGTTGGGTAAGGGTGAATATTAAGCCTTGGTTGGATTTTAAAAGTGATATTTCCCAATACTACATCACGGGACGTCGCATAGATTATTTCGGTAGAGAGTTCGGCTCGGGATACGGAGCCAATGGGGATTTGACCAACTACAATTCGAGAAGGATAAAGTTGACCAATAAGAATACGCTTAACTTTAACTATACAATCAATAATAGACATCGTTTTAATGCTTTAGCAGCATTTGAACTTGTTGATTTCAAGCAAGAGTGGACTTCGGTTTCTGCGGTGAACTTTATGAATGATGATAAACCGGTCTTGTCAACAGGAGCGGAACTGTCTGGCTGGGCTGGAAGTGGCTATGATTATTCTCAAGTATCCATTGTGTCTAAGTTGGACTACTCGTATCGATACAGATATTTTATAGGAGGATCGTTTAGGCAAGATCATTCTTCTCGATTTTCGCCAGAACACCGTATGGGCAACTTTTGGTCCATCTCCGGAGCTTATCGAATTACGAACGAGCCATGGGCATTCATCAAGACCATAACTCCCATCTTCAACAACATTAAATTCAAAGCGAGTTATGGTTATAACGGTACGCTTCCTACAAGCTATTACAGCTGGCGTAGCTTGTTTAATGGAGCTGGAAGATACAATTCGGAGCATGCATTGTCCCAAACATACCGAGGTACGTATGATCTGAGTTGGGAAAAGAATAAAATCTACAATGTAGGGGTGGATTTAGGGATGTTTAAGGATAAAGTGAAAATAACTGCAGAATACTATCAGCGTAAGTCTTCAGATCTCCTTCAGGACGTGCTGGTGTCTAAAGTGTCCGGTTATAATTCCATCTTAATGAATACTTCCGCAGGGATTGTCAATCGTGGATTCGAAATGGATGTCGAGGCTCGTTTGATTGATAAGCAAATCAAATGGAATACCAAGCTCAATCTTGCTACACTGAACTCAAAGTATTATGGATTGGAGCAGGATATTATAGGTACACATATCCAGCGCAATGGAGAGAGTGTCAGTTCTTGGTATATGAGTGAGTTTGCTGGTATCAATAGACATACAGGACAGCTTCTTTATTATGCTTATGATAACTTGGGCAATAAGATTATTGCAAACAATGATTACCCCTCATCGCGTCGTGTACTTGGAAAAGGTATTCCTACAGCTACAGGGGGATTTAGTAATTTCTTGAATTATCAAGGATGGGAACTGTCGGCATTAATGACATTTGGCTGGGGACATCAGGTTTTTGACGGAAGAAAGAGTTCGAGAACGGGTATTGATGGTCAATCTATGGATTACAATGCAGATATCTCCCAACTCGATCGATGGACACCGGATAATCCTTATGCCACGAGTCGGATTCGCATTAATGGACAACTGTCGCCTGGTGGATCTTCTAGACACTTGTACAAGGGAGACTATTTGAAATTGAAGAATATAAAGTTGTCTTATGCTTTTGCGCCCAGCACATTTAGAAAGCTTGGAATCAGCAATCTGTCGCTGTATAGCCAGGTAGAAAACCTATGGGTCGCTACGGCTTTGAAAGGATATGATCCGGATCTTCAAATGGATGGTTTTGTGGTGCCTGCGAAGTATCCCACTGCTACAACAACTACAGTAGGACTAAATATGAATTTTTAAATATATAGAGCCATAAATCATGAAATATATTATTACATATAGCTTATTGTGTCTCTTTCTATGGTCAACATCTTCATGCACGAAATTCTTGGACAAAGAATCGTATACAGATCATGACGAAGATATACTGACTAAACCAGAAGGAATACATGCATTGTTGAATGGAATCTATGACTCTTTTACGAAAGATGCGTACTATGGCCGAAATATGTATGCCTATGAGGGTGCAAAAGGAATGGATTTCTTTGTTCGGTTGTCCAGTGGCAATTCCTTCGAAAGAGAGAACAGGTATTCTGAATCTACCAGTGCGAGCGGTGCAGGACCTGGTATGTGGATAACAATTTACGGTGCAATTCGTACCGCAACTACACTTGTTGAAAATATAGACAAAACGGAGGGGCTAAGCCTAGAAGAAAAAGAGACCATACTGGGGGAGGCTACTGCTTTGCGGGCGTTGGCTTACTTTGATCTGATGCGACTGTTTGCCTATCCTCCTCGTTTCTCGGTTCCTGGAGGTTCAGAATATGGGGAACAGTTTTCTTGGGGCGTACCTCTTGTCGAGAATATGGATATGGTCAATAATATCTATAAACATGAGGTGCGCAGAAAGACTGCTTTGGAGACCTATACCTATATCGAAAATGAGTTTATAAAAGCAAAGGACTTGCTGAAAAACAAAGCTGCAATTGGTGGACGTATCAATTACGTGGCTACCTGTACGTTGTTAAGTCGAGTGTATATGTACATGAATAAGTGGGATGACGTTATTGAAATGGGAGAGGAAGCTTTGCGTGTGGGACAGTCTAGTTTTAATTTGATCCCCTATAACAGTTATAAGACGACCTATTATAAGCCTTTCAATTCGGAGAATATTTGGGAATTGACTTATAGCCTGACGGATCATATAGGAAGTAATTCTTTGAATTCGCTGGTACGTAAGCCTACTTATAACAACCCTGGCGCACCCAATGATGGACAGGTCTCTCAGAATTTAGGATATGCAGCGTATGGTTTGATGCCGGCCACGGTGAGCTTTTTGAAAAATACGGTCAATGGGATAGAGGATGTTCGGGGATACCTTGTTTGCGATTTGGGAATTGCAAATAAGGATTATAAGGGATACCGAAAATATGTAGGTGAATCATACCATTCGGTATACAATCTGCCAGTGGTAAGATTGCCTGAAATATACCTGAATTTGGCCGAGGCTTATTTGAATAAGGATGATATCAGTAATGCGCAATCTTATTACAACTTGATACGTACAGCTCGAGTTCAAGATACTGATTTTAAGACTTCGGATGTGGATCAATGTAAACGATTAGTTTATGAAGAAAGACGTCGGGAATTGATGCTGGAAGGCCATACTTTCTGGGATTATTTCAGACGCGGTGAAACGTTAAAACGGCCTGAGCTGTTGGAAAATGCCAATAAAATAACCATTGCTTTCGGTTACGGAACAAAGACTAATGCTCGCGCGCAGGTGATCTATCCTATACCCTTGAATGAGTTGGAAGCTAATCCTGCAATTCGTGATCAGCAAACCGTGGGCTATGAAAGCTACGATGATGTATATAATAGAATCGATTAAAAACCAGTTTATGAAATGATTAAGACTTATCTGTTACGTGTTTGCTGCAATGAACAGCGTGTGTACAAGACAAGTCTATAGCTTCATCACAATAAAAAATAAACAGATGAAAAATAATATTTTTTACTTCGTTATCCTCTTTTTGTGTGGATGTACTTTGCTGTCTTGTAAAAAAGAAACTATTAATATAGAGGAGGTACAGCTTGATAATATAGAGTTAAACTTTAACAAATCAGGACAGTCTACTTTGCTGGAAATTCCTGTGAACGAAAAAAGTAATGGATGGCATGTATACTCCCCTTCACAAGATACGTGGTTAACACATGAGATCGTCCCTGGACGCTCATCAATGTATGTGTATGTAGATGGTAATAATACGGACCAGTCTCGTTCTTCCTATATCGTGATCAGTAGTGGGAATTACACTCAAAAGATTATCGTAACGCAAGATAAAGAAGGTGGCGTGGATCTATCCCAAACGTATGTGCCAGTACGTTACCTCAACTCTTCTGCGCAGGTTACTATTACAAACTTTGAAGATCTTACAGATATAGCCGTGACACAGGAGGAAGGAACCGCAAGTTGGTTGTCCATATTGACAGAGGGAGATAAAATAAATTTAAATGTAAAAATAAATGAGTTGACTACCGCAAAGCAAGCGCTAATCACGGTTACCGCAAAGCGTCGTGTATCGGGAGAGTCGGTTACGTCATTTATTAATCTTTATCAGGGGAAAGGTGGTATGACACCTTATATTATCGAGATACCTGATTTTACAGCTTCCAGTGTATACAAGGTGATGGATGGTAATAAGCAAGTCGCCCAAATTACAAAGGAATTTTTGAGGGGGGTAGACAAGGTCAATGCACAAGCTGTCGTGGTATATCCGGTGGAAAATGATGTCGTTTATATCAATAAAGGATATGTAGCACAGGTTGTCCTGGAGAATAAAGATCTGAAAGATCTGACCTATAATTATGCGGCACCAACAGGTGCGGTACACGGTGGAACAGTTTCCTTTAATATCGGTGGGAATACCATATCCGGCTACGTGGCAGGTAGTGAAGCTACTCCAGTGACAACCATATATATGCCTGGTGATGTGGGGATGGGAACCGATGTGATTCCTGACAGTAAGCAGACTACGGTAGTACCACATGTGATAGAGGATGTTCGGAATAGTGAAACACAAATCTATCCCATTGTCAAAATCGGCACTCAGTATTGGATGGGCAAGAACTTGAATACGATGTATTACAATCAGAACAAAAATTTCCAAGGTATACCTACCAATCTAAACAGTAGTTTTATGAATCCTAATTATCATATCAACGGGTACAACAATGGTGCTTCGACTGCGGCTGGGGCTATTACAAACCGGGAACGGTTTGGTTTCCTTTATGCGTATTTGGCGATAGGTGGATTTAATACGGTAGCGGAAGCTGGTTTAGTAAATGAAGATGATGTCATAGCGGACAATATTTCGCCTGAGGGCTGGCTGGTGCCGACGGTACAGGAAGCGACCAAACTACGGGATTATCTATCGAGATTGTCTCGGTTGCGAAATTTTGTAATGTATGACGAGAATACATCTATTGGCTTTACACCTGATCAAGATGATAACATTACTGGATTTAACGCACCGAACGGAAGTTATAAAAGTGGAAATACAGCATGGGCAGCTTTTGGAAATGCGAATGGTGCTTGGTACTTGACACGATCATTTAAGGATGTGAACAATAATAAGCTATTCCATATGAATGGTATTCAGTCTTCTCAAGCGATGTATAGAAACTCGAGCATACGCAGTTTGAATGCAGGCGCTATAAAGATAACAGATAGCGATAGTTAAGTTTCGCAAGCAGACGCTATTTTTCCATAGCGTCTGCTTATCTTATGGATCAAAGAAATGTTAAAGAGCGTGTGTGTTAAAATAGTATATCTTATGCAAAAGAAAATTAGAGTAGGGAATGTTCGTGTCGCTATGCTTAAGCTGTTTATGATCGTTTTTATCGGTCTTTGGAGCGGTTGTAAGTCGTCTGAAACACCTGAACCTCCTATACCGCCTCCATCCAAAATACCGAAGGACGGTGTCTTCCTGAAACGCGGTGAGGGCTCTTTTACCTATAAAGGGTATGAACCTTTGTCCAATAAGCCAATCACCGTCTATTACTATATTCCTACGACAGGAAATATAGATAATATGCCTGTTTTATTTTCTATGCATGGTGCGGAAAGAGACGGAACAATACAACGGAATGCATGGAAGTACCTAGCGGAAGCTAACGGGTTTGTAGTCATTGCACCGCAGTATGCTAAAGCTTATTACAGTGAGAACGAATATCAGTTTGGTGGGGTGTTTACCAATACAAGTTTTACGATAGCTAACGCACCAGATAAATGGACCTATCAAACAATAGAAGCGCTGTTTGACTACTATAAAAAGGAAACAGATAGTAAAGCGATTTCTTATCATATGTTTGGTCATTCGGCAGGAGGGCAATTTGTGCATCGGTTTTTATTAGCAATGCCAGACGCTCGCGTCGATAAGGCTGTCGCAGCGAATCCTGGTGGGTGGACATTTCCTTACTTGAATGGAATTACGGGTACAGACAATAAGACCTACGGTTGGCCCAATGCCGTGTATGGGAGCCCTATGAGCGATGAAAATTACCTTAAGAAATACTTTGCTAAGAAACTCTATATACAATTGGGACAATTGGATATAGACGAGAATGATTCAAGCCTTCCAAGGGATGCTCCTGCCAATGCTCAGGGAAAACATCGCCTGGATCGAGGTCGTTTTTTTTATGAAGAGAGCTTACGTATAGCGGGAGAAATGCAGGCTCCCATAGCTTTTCAGAAAGCTGAAGTGGTAGACGGAACACACTCGTCTCTAAGGATGGTATATGGCGGAGTAGTTTCTAATGCGGCAGATATCACAAAGTTAGGTCCTAATGCCGCTTTTAATCTGCTTTTTAATTGAAAAATATAAGATTAAATGAGCACTGGATGTTTTTTGCATTGATGCTCATCAACGATTGAAAGATAATAAAATGAAAAATAAAGTTTTTTTGACCAGTTTATTGCTGCTGGTATTTATGGGAACGGCAGTATTTGCTCAAAAAGGAAAAGATAATCCATTTAAGCGTGGAGGTGGGGTGATAGAGTATAGTGGCTATGCACCTTTGAGCGATAAACCGATTTCATTATTTTATTATATTCCCTCGAGGGGAAATATAAAGAAGATGAAGGTTCTTTTCTCTATGCACGGCGCAGAGCGGAGTGGCTTGGTACAGCGGGGAGTATGGCGGAATCTTGCAGAGGAGCACGGATTTATTGTCTTAGCTCCTCAGTTTGTCCATAAGAATGGTTATTTAGAGAATGATTATCAATTTGGAGGAGTCTCTGAGACAGCTAAGGAGTTTGTCCTTAAGCCAGAAGAGAAATGGACTTATCAAATGATTGAACACCTTTTTGATTACTTTAAAGAATGTACAGGGAGTACAGCGGCTACGTATGATATGTTTGGACACTCTGCTGGCGGGCAATTTGTACATCGTTATCTGTTGATGATGCCGCATGCGCGGGTAGGTGTTGCGGTAGCTGGAAATCCTGGAAACTATACCTATCCGATGGCGGAGGATTTGATCTCACCTAATGGATTGTCAGCAGATCCTTCAGGTTGGCCTTTTTCTTTTAAAAATACGCCATTTGCTACAGACGATCGGTTAAAAGCTTTCTTTAAGCGAAATCTTGTAATTCTTGTAGGAACCAATGATACGGAATTGATGAAAGAAGGGACACCTGAGAATGCGGTAGCTTTGCTCCAAGGCAAACATCGCCATGAAAGAGGATGGAATTATTTCATTATGGGGCAGAATCTGGCAAAAGCCAAAGGATTTGAGTTTAACTGGAAGATACAAGATGTTCCTGAAGCGGGACACAGTAGTTCACATTTGGTATACGGACAACCTAATGTAAGGAATTGGCGTATCGATGGGGGAGAACGGGTGTACAACAATAAGGATCTAACTAATAAAGGAGCTTACAAAATTATATTCGAACCTTAGGCAACAGGGCAATTGTCATTAGAGGCCATAGGAGCAATGTTGCGCCTATGGCCTTTTTTATATTTACCTTTTGCTGTGCATGCGTTGGTAAGCTTTTGGACTTTGGTGATACTTTTGTGAAAACACTTTTGTAAAATAGCCTGGTGACGAAAATCCACATTGAAATGCTATCTCGGAGATTGTTAAAGGAGTAAGGAGTAAATTCATTGCCTTTTTTAGTCTCAGATTAAGTAGGTAATCCGCAGGAGATGTTTCAAAGGCTTCGTTGAAGCGATTGTAAAAATGTACTCTAGAAAGGTTGAACCTCTTTGCAAGATCACTTATGGTAAATGTATTGTCTGCTATATGTTCTTCCATGACTCGTTTCACTTCTTTTACGAATGGCCGATAATTTTCTCTTTCATTACTGTTTTCTATCAGTTGTATATCTTTCGGTCCGAAATGCTGTAGTTTATAGATCAGTCGACGTCGTTGTGTTAAAACGTTATTTGTCGCTTTGTGTAGCAATTGTATGCTGGTGCTTTTGTGTATAAAAAGATCACATCCGGTATCGTAGGCTTCTTCTTGAGCTGCATCATTGGTGCTAAACATGATAAATGGAATGTTATTATACTCAGAGCTGTCTTGCAGTACTTTCAGGAAATTCGTGTACGGAGTCTGATTTATAACATATTCACCTATGATGACTTCAACAGCATAGGTCTTCAAGAGGTCTTTAGCTTCATGAAAAGAATGTGCTGGCAGTACGTTGTAGCTGTTGTGAAATGTATCGTAGATTAAAGCCTGCCAGTCGGGGTCGTTGTCGATATATATAAGACTGGGTTTTTCGCGGAGAAAGTTCTCCCTCACTGTGGGGGTTGTTAGCTGTGCGAGATAGGGATCAGCTTCATTATCATTGACCAGCTCGTCTTTTAGTTCGAGTTGGGAAAATGCAATGTCGAAAGTGATAAAATTATGATCAAAATCGAAATTGATCTCTCCCAAGTGCTGTTTTATAACATCTTGAAAGAAGGAGATGCTGACGCCTAGACGTAACTCTTCTTGGAGTTTGGATCTGTCAAGCGCAGAAGAACTAAACGGTCCAGCGATGGCCTGGAAGCTTATTCTTCGTTCATTGATCGTATTGGATAGTTTGAATCGGAGGGACCCTTCTTCAGGCATGTTCTTTATCAAAAACTCAATGAAATTAAATAATGCCCGTTCCATCCATACTTTGCTGATCAGGATATGGTTATGATCCATATGATTTTCCACCTTGAAGTTTATCCTTTTTTCAACGAGTAAACTGTTCAAGCTATACAAGGCATTACGGAGTAATTCCCCGAAGTCAGTCTCCTCTACATGCAGATTTTCATTTTTATGGATGTTTTCCAGATTCTTTATGTCCTGGAAAATATTGTGAAGCCTGTTTGTCGTGTTTTGTAGATTATTGATATTACGGGTCTGTTCAATACTGTAACTATATCCTTTTTTATTTAGGTCTTTGAGGAGCGCATTTTGTAGAGCGAGCGGATTGCTTAGGCTATAGGTGAGGTTTTTAAAGAGATTTTGTTTTTCTCTAAAGTTGTCACTGAGTTCGCTGTACAGATTTTCCAGTTTTTCGTTTTGTGCACTTATCGTCTCATTATTTTTTGAGATAGTGGCTTTTGACGTTTTTAGATTCCTTAGTATGTATAGGATCAGTCCCAGCGCTATAATAGAAAATATAAGTAGGACTAAGAAAAAGTTTGATTTGATGGATTCTAATTTGTTGATTCCTTTTAGTTTATTCAAAATAATCTGTTGCCTGTCTATATCTGCATATTGGTCGCTGACTTTTTTTTCCAGATCATTCAATAAATGAACATTTTGGCTATCGATAATCATCGTGCCCAGGTCTATATTCCGTTGATATTCCTGCTTTGTTAATATCGCCATAGCGGTACGGATAGTTTCTTTACCTCCTGTGGGGTAGTGTATGGTGGCAAAGAGGGATTTGTTGATGACATGATTCAGTCCGTTTTTCGGTCCATATAGCCCATCTACTCCTATTATACGCGGTTTGTTGGCCAATTGTAGGGAATCTAGATACTGACTGCATGCAAATGCCATAGGATCATTGAAGCAAAAAATATAGTCCGCCTGTTCAATCGTGTGTCGATCTAGATTTCGTAAGGCTGTCGGCGCTGATTCTGGTTGCCAATTTCCTACAAGACGAATGAGGTTGTCGTTTGATATATATTCTTTCAAACCATCAGTGAATCCTTTTTCACGCTCTATAGATGCTGATGAATTCGTGAGTCCTGTTATGTATATAACCTTGCCTCTTAGGTTATTGTCTGTGTTATCTTGTGTAATGACTAATGATGCAAGTTTACCAACCTGGTAGTTGTTAGCACCTACATAGGAGTTGTAGTGTTCGGTTGAAGTCTTGCGATCTACTACGATAACCGGGACTCCCTGTCTATAGGTGCGATCCACAACAGGTGCCAATGGTTCTGATTCATTGGGACTCACGATTAATAAATCTATTGGCTTCTGCAAGATATGCTCGATCTGTTGGATCTGTTTTGCACTACTGCCATCTGCATCGTAAAGGGTAAAGTCAACATGGGGATAAAAAGACAGTTCCCTTTGCATTTCCTCCAGCATCTCTTTCCGCCAGGCATCATCAAGCACACACTGTGAGAAAACTATATGGTAGGATTGATTCTTTTTAGAATCTGTACATCCTATTAAAAGAAAAAAACTAAAAAGTGAAAGACGACAAATCCAGTTGAGGTTCATTCGATTGGTATTTATGTAAACTCGAAAGTACAAAATTGTAATATAAAATTATATCGATGTTTTTTAATAGTCTATCTTTTAGGTTTTTATATTTTTTGTATAGAGTTGACAAAACTGCTAGTTATAGTTTCAGTATTGCTGTTCTTTGATGGTATTCTCTTCTAATTTTGGTATGACAATTATAAACATCAAATGCCAGATGTTTTTACAATCATAATAGTATAAACTATGTATTCGTGCTGTCTGGCTGTGTTATGAAGAATAAAATGACCTATTATGATGAATAATAATCTGTTTGTTTTTGTCCTGATGGTCTTAATACTATAAATAATTATATGAACAACAAAATCAATTTTTGGACCTTTATTATTGCCCTTGGTGGATTCTTATTCGGTTTTGATACTGCAGTGATTTCAGGAGGGGAAAAGGACATCCAGCATTTTTGGGATTTAAGTTCCCAACAACATGGCTTCACCATGTCTATAGCTTTGATCGGCACGGTGCTTGGAGCATTGATAGGCGGAGTGCCCTCGGATAGATTCGGACGTAAAAACACCTTATACATTGTTGCCGTCTTGTATCTTGTATCGTCATTGTTGACAGCCTTTGCCCAATCTTGGCCTTTGTTTATGGTGTTTCGGTTTTTGGGTGGTGTCGGGGTCGGTATCTCTTCGATT
Source organism: Sphingobacterium paucimobilis HER1398 (assembly GCF_000416985.1). Taxonomy (GTDB): domain Bacteria; phylum Bacteroidota; class Bacteroidia; order Sphingobacteriales; family Sphingobacteriaceae; genus Sphingobacterium; species Sphingobacterium paucimobilis. The sequence continues at coordinate 73,852 of NZ_ATDL01000012.1, read as the reverse complement.
GTCGGACCGATTTACATTTCAGAGCTAGCTCCAGCGGATAAGCGGGGCAAGTTGGTCGGTATGTTTCAGTTCAATATTGTGTTGGGTATAGTGTGTGCTTATGTGAGCAATTATTTTCTCGCTGGTATGGGAGAAGAGGCTTGGCGTTGGATGTTGGGAGTAATGGCTGTTCCTGCATTGTTGTTTTTGATCTTGATTCCACTATTGCCCGAAAGTCCGAGATGGCTTTGGCTTAAAACTGGTGACGACGCGAGGGTAAAAGGCATATTAAAGATGGTAAGTGAGGTCAGTTATGAGTCTGATTTTGTACGCATTAAAGAGCAATCCAGCAGTAAGCAGACTGGCACAGAGGCTTTATTTCAGAAGAAGTATGCACGGCCTATTATTCTCGCTGTTCTATTTGCCTGTTTTAATCAATTGGCTGGTATAAATGCAATTATATACTACGCACCTCGTGTTTTTGAGCTTGCTGGATTAGGAGCAGAGAGTTCCTTGTTGTCTACGATAGGTATAGGTACGGTCAACTTTATTTTCACTTTGCTTGCTATTAATGTAATTGATAAATACGGTCGTAAGAAGCTTATGCTAATAGGCAGTCTAGGGTTGATAGCGACGCTTTTTTTAGTTTCTTTATCATTCTTTGCTTTAGCAAATGGCGATAATGGTATTTTAGCGAACGGTAATATCATCGTCATGTTGTTGATGCTCTTTATCGCATTTTTCGCCTTCTCCCAAGGGGCGGTGATTTGGGTGTTTATATCCGAGATATTTCCAAATGAAGTGCGAGCAAAAGGACAAACATTAGGAAGTCTGACACATTGGGTATTGGCAGCAGTGATAACATTTGCATTCCCTATTTTGACGGAGCGTATAGGTGGAGGATATACCTTTATGATTTTTGCAGTATGTATGGTGTTCCAATTGATATATACATTGAAATTGATGCCTGAAACAAAAGGAATGAGTTTGGAACGTATTCAGATGGACAAAGATTAGTATGGATAAAAAAGTGTTGTGTATCGGAGAGGTATTATGGGATATGATACCTTCAGGAAGGATGATAGGTGGAGCGCCATTTAATGTAGCGTATCACCTAAATAGATTAAATGTATCGGTAAGTATGTTGAGCCGCATTGGCAATGATGAAGATGGGCACGAAATTTTGGCGTTCTTGAAACGATACGAAATGGATACCTCGCAGGTTCAGATTGACCATGAAAAAGCGACTTCTCGAGTCAATGTTTATTACGATGATACCAATTCGGTGAAGTATGATATTGTTTTTCCGACAGCATGGGATTTTATCGATATCCCTCAGGAAGATAGCACATGGCGAGATGTCGATTACTTAGTTTTTGGGAGTCTAGTATTTAGAAATATTGTATCGAGGGATACTGTGATGTATTTTTTGAAGAATACCACAGCGACGAGAGTATTTGATGTCAATCTCCGTAAGCCCTATTATTCAAAGTATCTGCTATTCGATATACTGCCTTATGTTGATGTCTTGAAATTAAATGAAGAGGAATTGCTGTTGATCTCAGACTGGGCCGGGATAGGAAATATCGATATTGATGCTCAGCTCAACAGCCTGATGGATCTTTTTGATATCAAGGAAACGATATTGACTTTAGGCGAAAAAGGAGCGTTGTATAAAGCTAAGGATACGTTAGATCATGTGTTTCGAGAAGCTAAATCTGTTGAGGTAGTAGATACGATAGGGAGTGGTGATTCCTTTTTAGCAGGTTTTCTGACACGTAGGATATCAGGGGATAGCATAGCGAGTTCCATGGATTATGCTATTGCGTTAGCAGGTCTGGTATCGAGTAAAAAAGGGGGCTGTCCCGACTATAGTTGCGATGAAATTGGTAATTAGTAAAGTTATAACATAAATTGATGATGAAAAGGAAAAGTATAAAAGTAGCTGCGCTGTTATTATTGGCCACACTTCGATTGAGTGCACAGACCGATAATCCCGAGAAATTCAGACCTGTATATCATTTTACGCCCGAACAGCATTGGATGAATGATCCCAATGGCATGGTGTATCACGAAGGTTTGTATCATCTCTTCTATCAACATAATCCCAATAGTTCGAAATGGGGTCCTATGCACTGGGGACATGCAGTGAGCAAGGATCTTGTTGATTGGGAGCATCGAGAAATAGCGCTATATCCGGACTCACTAGGAACTATCTTTTCGGGAAGTGCTATTATAGACAAAGACAATGTAGCCGGGTTTGGAAAGAATGCTATGATCGCTTTTTATACCTCCAACTATGAAACACAGGAAGACGGAAAACGTAAGCGTTTCCAAACGCAAAGCTTGGCTTACAGTACCGATAACGGACGCACTTGGGCAAAGTATGCGAATAACCCCGTACTTGACAACCCTGGAATTAAAGCGTTCAGAGATCCGAAGGTTATCTGGCACGAGGCTAGTAAAACCTGGATAATGAGTATAACAGAAGGACAGAAAATAGGTTTTTATGGTTCCAAAGATCTAAAAAAATGGGATAAGCTGAGTGATTTTGGAGAAGGTTATGGTGCGCATGGCGGAGTCTGGGAATGCCCAGATTTAATTAGCATGAAATCGGGAACAAAAGATGTGTGGGTGCTCATTGTTAGTGTTAACCCAGGAGGACCTAACGGCGGCAGTGGAACTCAGTATTTTCTAGGTGATTTTGATGGAACGACTTTTAAGCCTCATGATAAGGAAACACGATGGCTGGATTGGGGTACAGACAATTATGCGGGGGTAACTTGGAGTAATGTCGGAAATAAACACTTATTTATAGGATGGATGAGCAATTGGTTGTATGCCAATGCGGTGCCAACTGAAAAATGGAGAAGTGCAATGACTACGGTGCGGGATTTAAAAATTGTTGAGGTACAGGGTAAAAACTATCTGACAAGCTTCCCTATAGCAGGTTATCAAAAAAATCTAAAGGCAGAAGCAAATCGTTTAAGGTCTACTCATAGTCTAGATATCAAAGGATTTAATAACGCCTTGAAATTGAGCTTCAAGGGAGTTGACCTAAGTGAGGATTTTAGGGTAGTCTTTGAAAATTCAATTGGCGAGGCTTTGAGCCTACACTACAGTAAGAAATCTGGGTATTTTGCGCTGAATAGATCGGAAGGTGGGTTGATTAGCTTTCATAAAGACTTTGCGAAAAAGATGTTGGCTGAAAGTCCAATAGGTGACGGCAGGTGTAACCTGGATATCTATCTGGATAAAACTTCTGCAGAAGTCTTTGTGAATGAAGGATTGGTCACCATTACCTCTGTATTTTTCAATGAGGCTGATTTTGATAGCGTGAAGACTAGCTTTTCTATCAATCCAGGAAATATGAATCTTTATCGATATGTAAAGTAATCAATTTTTAGTCTTCCTCTTTATCCTGATTCCATAAGGATAAGGAGGAAGACGTTATAATTTTAAATGCCTGTATTATGATAAAAATTAAAAAGCATTTTATGCCTACAGGACACCTATTGCGTAGTCCTAAGGGAGGCTCCTCTATTAAGTCATCGAAGAATCGCTCCTTTAGCAAGGGGATATTTCTTCCTCTTTTGATGGTCTTGGGAAATCACACATATGCTGCCAATACCTTTTGGAAAGCATACGAAGCTCCCATTGAACATAACCCTGTAACGCAAAAAAAGATAAAAATCAGTGGTAAAGTACTGCGGGAGGTTGACAAATCGCCTCTAACCGGAGTAAGTATTACGGTCAAGAGTTCAGGGCAAAGCTTGGGTGCTACAACTATAGACGGTACATTTAAGGTGGAGATAGAAATTGGGACTGTTCTGGTCTTTAAATCTGTCGGATATCTTCCTAAGGAGATCAAGGTGTCAACAGAGCAGTTTTTGACACTTGATATGGAAGAAGACCTACAGACTATAGAAGATGTCGTTGTGACAGGTTACAAATCAGAGCGTAAGAAAGATATAACAGGCGCTGTGCATGTCGTAGACATGAAAGATTTGAATCAACAATCGACTGGAAACGCAATGAAATCTCTTCAGGGCAAAGTTCCTGGTGTGTATATTACATCCAATGGTTCTCCACGCGGGGCGGCGACCGTAAGGATCAGAGGGATCGGAACCTTAAATGATAACAATCCACTATATATCATAGATGGTGTCCCTTCAAAAGTCGGGTTGCATAGTATAAATCAACTCGACATCGAAAGCATGCAGGTGCTGAAAGATGCCAGTGCGGCAAGTATCTATGGATCAAGAGCCGCTAATGGGGTCATTATCATCACTACCAAGAGGGGAAAGAAGGGCGTTACTCAAGTTGATGCTAATTCTTATGTGGCAGCTTCTAAGTACACGAGTAAAATGAAAATGCTCAATACACAAGAATATGCGGAGACGTTGTTTAAAGCACAGACTTCGAATGGGGCCGATCCTAACGCCTTAAACCTCCCTTTTCAGTTTACTTATCACAAAGAGGGAACAAATTACGTTTTAGATAATCTGCAGATAAAGGAATTTCTAGATCCCGAAGAGACGATGAGGACTGCAGATACGGATTGGTTTGATGAGATCACACAAACCGGTTTGACGCAGAATTATGATGCAAGTGTATCTCGAGGATCAGAAACCGGTTCGTCACTATTCAGCCTTGGCTATTTTGCAAATGATGGTTTGGTCAAGAAAAGTAGCTTTTCAAGGACATCTCTTCGTTTTAACTCGGATTATAATCTCCTTGATAATGCTATTAAGGTGGGAGAGAATTTTAGTATAACCTATCTTAATGAAGGAGGCTCTGTGCCTATCAATGAGTCCATACAGGCTGCGCCTATGATTCCAGTACATACGGTAGATGGAATCGGCTGGGGTGGACCTTACGGCAGTATGAATGATAGACATAATCCGGCGAGAATAATAGAAGACAATAAACAGAATAGGGATCATTATATCCGCATGTTTGGAAATGTGTTTGCAGAGATGAATGTGATCAAGCCTTTAGTGTTCCGAACCAATTTTGGTATTGACTACGGTCAAGATTATATTCGTAATTGGCAGAAGGCCTATACTTCCGGATATTTGGTAAATCCACTCAATAAAGTCAATACCCGTCAATGGCATGATCTAAAAACAACATGGTCCAATACATTAAATTTTACTAAAAAATTTGCAGATGTACACAGTTTGGACGCTTTAGTGGGCATGGAACTATTTAAGAGCAGATACTCTACTTTCTTTGGCTCCCGTGAAGACTATGTCAATGTCAACCCTGAATTTATGTACCTTGATGCTGGTACCGGTCTCAAAGATAATGGCGGGAGTGGCTTACGCTATTCTCTGCTTTCTTATTTTGGCAAGGTAAATTATGTTTTTAATGATAGGTACATGGCTTCTGTGACTATCCGACATGATGGTTCGTCGCGATTTGGTGAGAATAATAAGTTCGGAACATTCCCCGCTTTCTCGGTCGGTTGGAGAATCAGTGAAGAGGGCTTTATGAAAAAGCTTAATCTGTTCGACGAATTGAAACTGCGTTATGGATGGGGGATAACAGGTAATCAAGAAATCGATGACCATGCCATCTTTGATATATATTCGGTTAATTATAACACCACTTCCTACGATATCACTGGGGCAGGTTCTGGTACATTGCCAAGTGGTTATGTGCAGACACAGACCGGAAATCGAAATTTGAGATGGGAATCGACAACCCAATCTAATATAGGATTGGACTTTTCGCTTCGCAATCAAATGTTATTTGGTTCGATAGATTACTACATTAAGGACACGAAGGATATTTTGTTGAAGCCAGGATATCTAGCGGTATTAGGAGAAGGAGGCGGACGTTGGCTTAATGGTGCTTCCTTGCAAAATAAGGGATTAGAATTAGCACTGGGAAATAGAACCGTGGTGAATGATAAGCTGACTATAAATAGCAGCTTTAACATCGATTTCGTCAAGAACAAAGTGACAAAACTTCCTGTGGAGGTCATTAATTCGTATGGTGGTGATGCACGTATAGACCAAAATATTCTTGGAAGAACACTGGGATCTTTTTATGGTTATGTAGCCGATGGTATCTTCCAAAATGAAGATGAAGTTTCTAATCACGGGACGCAGAATGGTAAAGGTGTTGGCAGAATACGATACAAAGATTTGAATAATGACGGTATCATCAACGACTATGACCGTACCTGGATAGGAGTTCCGCTTCCGGATTTTACATATGGTTTTAACCTCGGTGTAAACTATGGTAATTTTGATTTTTCTCTGTTTTTGCAGGGGATAAGTGGAATTGATATTCATAATGAAACTAAGATATGGACAGATTTTTGGGCGGTGACTAATACCAATTCTAATAAAGGGAAAAGGCTATTAGACGCATGGTCACCTGAAAATTCGAATTCGACTATTCCGGCTGTCTCTATGTTAAATAGAAACGATGAAGGAAGAATGTCAACGTACTTGATCGAGAATGGATCCTATATGAAACTTCGGAATATGCAATTGGGGTATACGCTTCAAAAAAACCTGACAATAGGAAAGTATAGCTTAAAGTCTGTTCGTTTTTATGTAAACGGTGACAACTTGGGTATTCTTTATAAGAACAGCTCTTTTACCGGTATGGATCCAGAATCACCTGCTTTGGGATATCCCAATCCTCTAGTAATTACGGGAGGCGTTAACCTTAAATTTTAGACTTATGAAAAGTGTTAAATATTTGTTTTTTTGTTTACTGTTCATCGCCTGTAGGCAAGAACTTGATATCCCTGCGCAAGGCGTTTTGAGTCCGGATCAGATCACTACATTCAAAGATGCTGATGCACTAGTGATAGCGGCATATTCCAGCTTAGGTAATGACCACTACAATTACCCATTCAGTTTGTGGCCCTATGGCAATGTGCGTTCCGACGACTCGTATAAAGGAGGAAATAACCTTACAGACGTCGGCAATTATAATCAGTTGGAAAATCCACAGTTGTTATTATTGAACAATAGCGCTATCGATGGCCTTTGGTTTAGAATCTATGTAGGTATAAGACGCTCAAATGAAGCCATCAAGGCTTTGAAGAAATTGGATCCTACTGTAGATAATAGCTACAATTCCCGTTTGGGAGAAATGTATTTTATCCGTGGCTACTGGTATCTTAAGTTAAAGATGCTGTTTAAATATATACCTTATATTACAGATGATACTGCTGTAGATGATTATGAGAAAGTATCCAATAGAGAGTATACAGATCAAGAGCTGTGGGATCTTATCGCTACGGATTTTAAAAAATCGATCGATCTGCTGCCTCCACAACAGAATCAAATAGGTCGAGCGAACAAGTACGCAGCATATGCCTATTATGCGAAGACGAGGTTGTATCAAGCCTATGTTCAAGATGATAATCATCAAGTGATCGAGATCAATAAAGCATTATTGCAGGAGGTTGTTGACGCGACAGAACCTATTATGAGTTCGACTTATGGTTTGGAAAGCGATTACGCCCGTAACTTCTTGTATGAATCCGAGAACGGTAAAGAATCTATTTTTGCTGTTCAGTTTTCTACTGATGATGGTGTAGGGACAGCAGGAAGAACGGATAAAGGCTATTATGTAACAGCACCTCAGGGAATGGGATGTTGTGATTTTCATAAACCTTCACATAATCTTGTAAATGCTTTTAAGACAAAAGCTGACGGAACACCATCATGGGATGACTTTAATAATTCGTTGTATAGTTTTACGACAGATACCTTCGATCCTAGACTGGATCATACAGTCGCACGCCCAGGAATGCCATGGAAGTATAATCAGAATGAAATATATACGAATAGCTGGAGTCGGGTTCCAGCCGTATATGGATATTTCCATTCGCTGAAAGAAAATGTATCAAGAGATTGCGACTGCTATAAGATAGACGGCTCGTTTCGTGGCAATAGTAAAAATAGAATAGAGATGCGCTTTGCAGACGTTATGCTGTTTAGGGCAGAGGCTTTGATTGAGCTGGATCGATTGCAGGAAGGGATAGATTTGATTAATTTGCTCCGCGTTCGGGCGAACGATAGCAAAGCGCTACTGAAGGATGAGAATACAAACTATCGATTGAATTATAACGTACAACCCTATCAAACTGGAACAAATTTCATATTGACGAAAGAGAATGCAATAAAAGCATTACGTTACGAGAGAAGAGTAGAGATGGCGATGGAGAATTCAAGATTCTTCGACTTAGTACGATGGGGCATTGCTGCGGAGACGATGAATAGCTATTTTGAGAAAGAGAAAGTAAGAATGCCTAATTTGTATAATGAACAAAGTAAGTTTACGGCGAAAATGCACGAGTATCTTCCTATACCACAGGCACAGATCAATTGGAGTAAGAACCTGTATATACAAAATGTAAACTATAAGTAGATGATGAAGAGAAAACTATTTTTATTAGCTCTTTCCATGATGGGAATAGCTTTTACAGGCACGGCGCAAGATAAGCTGAAATCTAAAGTTCCTTATTTCAGATTCGAAGGGGTGAAAAGTTTAGACGATAAACAGTTGACAGATAATCCACTCATGAAGAGGTTTGCTGCGGCGAGGAGCGCACAAGAAGCGAATGCGTTAAGGCCAACCTTCCATTACATTAATCCAGAGGGTAAGCTGAATGATCCCAACGGATTAAGCTATTGGAACGGCAACTGGCACTTATTTTACCAAGCTTATCCGCCTGAAGACCCAAGGCAGCACTGGGGGCATGCTGTCAGTAAAGACCTGGTACACTGGAAAGACTTACCTTATGCTATATATCCAGACCCAGAGGAGAAGGTTTATTCAGGAGCGACTTTCGTTGAGAAAGACCGTGTGATTGCGATGTACCATGGAACTAAGGCAGGTACGATGGTGGCAATCTCTTCAGACCCATTACTGTTGAATTGGGATAAAACTCCTCAAAGTCCAGTTATTGCTATGCCAAAGCCTGGAGAAAAGCTTCCTTACAACGTCTTTGATCCCAATATATGGAAACAAGATGGGGTATACTATACGGTGTTGGCTGGTACACGACCAGATGGTCCAGGTGGTAAGAATATCCGTGCAAACTTTTTGTTTCGCTCACACGATCTGAATAGTTGGGAGTATATGCACGAATTTATCGAAAATGATATGTATTCCTTTGTCGGTGATGATGGTGCTTGTCCTTATTTTATGCCTATTGGCAAATCAGGAAAGTATGTTTTTCTTCACTTTAGTCATATGACGGGAGGTAAGTATCTGATAGGGGATTATGATACTAAGCGACATAAATTTGTCGTAACGGACGGAGGGCATTTCAATCATGGGCCTGTAGGATTTGGCGGGGTGCATGCGCCGTCAGCATATCCTGATCAAAATGGTGATGTGGTCGTTCTTTTTAATATGAATTCTGGGAAAAGAATCCATGAAGGGAACCTGATCCAGGCGATGACTTTGCCAAGGGTATTGTCGTTGGATGATAAAGGAAAATTAAATCAACGACCAGTAGAAGCTCTACAGTCCTTGCGCTATAATAAGCAGACAGCATCCGGTATTAATTTGCCAGCGAATGAATTTGTTGAAATGAAACAAGGAACAGGTTCTGCCAAAGAAATTGTAATGAAGGTGGATATGAAAAAATCTAATTTTATTGAGCTTAATGTATTGTCTTCTCCTGATAAAAAGGAGTATACTCGGATTATGTTCTATAAAAATGGTGGATTTCCCGAAAGAGATATTAAGAATGGAAGAGGCCGTTTTAGTTCTATTGCCTTGGATAATTCCAACGGCTCTTTAGCAGACGATGTCACGCCACGGGTAACGGAAACGGCTAATGTATTTATCGATAAAGACGAAGCGGTTGAACTGCGGATATTCATTGATAAAAGTATAGTGGAGGTTTTTGTAAATGATAGACAGTGTGTTTCTATCGGGACATATCCTACATTAAAAAATAGCGATCATGTTTTTGTAAAGTCCCACGGTAAGGATGCAGAAATTATTTCCTTAGAGACATATGACATGAAGTCTGTTTACAAATAGTTGAAAATAAGTGTTTAGAAGAGCCACAATAGACGGTATGTCTATTTGTGGCTTTTTGTATAGTTTGATAATTATTTTTCTTTTTACGTTTAAACTGCTACCTTTCCTTTCAGTTAACCATTTTATACCATAGCAAGCTAGTTAATATGTCTTTTTCCGATTATTCCGACGACCAGTTATTGGTTTTTCTAAAGCACGGCGAAGAACGGGCTTTGAAAGCTATTATTGATCGTTATTGGGAAGGAATGTATAAAATGGCAGCCACTGCGCTTGATGATTTGTTGTTGTGTGAGGATATTGTACAGGATATTTTTATCCGGATATGGAATAACAGGGATGGCCTTGATATGAACCATTCTCTGAAAGCGTACCTATTTGCTTCTACGCGATACGGTGTATACCGTCAGGTGAAAATCCAATTGCAGCGGGGGAGTCTCCATAGAGACAAAGAAATGGTGGATATAGAACGATATGATCCCCATAACATGTTGGCCTATAAAGAACTGTTGAGATGTGTTGAAGACATCGTAGAAGGGCTGCCTGAGCGATGTCGTGAGGTATACCTTCTCAGTAGGGAGCAACACCTTAGTCATAAAGATATTGCTGATAAATTAAGTATTTCCACGAAAACAGTTGAAAACCAGCTGACTATTGCCCTTCGGCGTATTCGCAGCGGTATTGGTAAAACATTATTTTTGCTTTTTTTCTAATTTTTTCACAATTGCTTTAGGGGATGATAGGGGATACGGACTCTCCTGTATAAATAAGCTATTAAGAAGTGAAAAGAAAACCCCTATTACATTATATCAAGAATGTCCTGAGGAATGAAAATACACCCGAGGAGGAAGATATTGTAAACCAACATTTTTTCGAAGCTTTTGACTCTCAAGAATGGGATGAGACCAGGTTAGGAAACAAAGAGGAAAGGAAATCTAATATCCTTGCTGGTGTAGAATCAAAAATGGGAGCACGTAAGACTATCAATTTTAAAGTGGTAGTTAGATACGCCGCTGCTGTAGCCATTGTTGGCTTTTTGGGTTTCTGGGGCTGGAGTTTTTTTGATAATAAGGAACAAATCTCCCTGCCAAAAGATGTTTTGACTCCAGGAGGAGATGTGGCTGTTTTGGAACTGGGGGACGGTACTCGGTTTGATCTTACTGGCCTTACAGAAGGAGAAGCTTATGAAAAATCAGGAGTCATTATTTCGAGAAACGCAGAGGGAGAGTTGGAATATGCATATCAAGCTATGGATGAGGAACAGGCAACTGCGGAGTGGAATACATTAACTACGCCAATGGGAGGTAAATACAGCATTGTGCTGGCCGATGGTACCAAGGCCTGGCTTAACGCAGGTAGTACATTGACTTTTCCATCTGCTTTTCAAAATGGAAAACGTATCGTGAAAGCTCAAGGCGAGGTGTATTTTGAGGTGAGCAAGGATGAGAACAAGCCTTTTATTGTTCAAGCTAAAGGTTTTGATATTCAGGTTCTAGGCACCTCATTTAACCTATCTGCTTATGATGACATTGCTTCTGTCGCACTGATCGAAGGAAGCGTCGAGATTAAGACCCCTTCTGTCAATTCTAAAATCAAACCGGGACAGAAGGCCAAGATACATCCAGGTGATATCGCTATTTCTCCATTTGATATCGAGACTGAAATTGCATGGAAGGACAACTACTTTATATTTAAAGATCGCAACATTAAAGAAATCATGGCCTCTTTAGCAAGATGGTACAATGCAGAGATCGACTATGTAGGGCGTGATTGGGAAGACAAAAATTATACGATTCGGATGTCTAGAAATCAAGATATCAAAGACGTATTATCAATAATTGAATTGACAAAATCAGTGAAGTTCAAAATAGAGGAAAGGAGGATAACAGTTTACAACATTGCCAAATAAAAAAAGCATAAAAAGTCAGGATGCGGGAACATCCTGACCGATAAAAGCTAAAAAAACGTCTAAATTCTTATAAACTTTTAATACTAATCAAATTTATGAAAATTCCATTGGAAAAGGAACGCTTTGCGTTTATTCTAAAGATATGGCTAATTATGAAAGTATTGCTACTTTTTTTTCTGACCTCCCTTCAAGCAAGTATAGTAACCTACGGTCAGAACATCACACTAACACTTAAAAATACCACTGTCGAAAAGGCATTGTCTGAGATAAGTAAACAGGCAGGTGTTGATTTAGCGTATGATTCAGGATTGTTCAAGAAGATGAATCCAATCAACGTCAATGTCAAAAATGTCACCGTAAATCAGGCTTTGACAGCAGTGATTGACCATGACCTATTTGAGTATGAGCTTAAAAAGAACACCTTGGTGGTGAGAGATAAAGCGACCAAGCGGACGGTTGCTGCAGAAAATACGCCGATGGGAAAGCAACAGTCTGTACGTGGGCGAGTTACTGATGAAGCAGGAAAGGGATTGGGAAATGTAACCGTGAAGATAAAAGGAAAGCCCACTACGACTACGACTGATGGACAGGGAAACTATAGCTTTAGTAAACTTGCTGGTGGAGATATACTGGTGTTTTCTATCTTGGGGTATCAGAGCCAAGAGGTAAATCCGCGAGACCGAGCTGAGGTAAATATCGTCATGAAAGAAGAGACTTCAGGCTTGGACGAAGTTGTTGTCACAGGGTATCAAAAAATAGATAAACGGACTTTTACGGGATCCGTTGGTAAGGTCAAGCCTGATGAGTTAGCGACAGCTAGTAGTGGGGATGTTGGAAAAGCTTTACAGGGTATGGTTGCTGGGGTTGCTGTAGAAAACACCAGTGGAACTTTTGGGACAAAATCAAAAATACGCATACGTGGTAATTCTTCAATCAGTGGCAATCAAGAACCGCTTTGGGTAGTAGACGGTGTGGTATTGGATGATCCCGTCAACGTCAACCCTAATCAACTGTATTCAGGGGATGCTGCTACCATGCTGAGTTCCGCAATTTCGGGCATAAATCCAGATGATATAGAAGATATTCAGATATTGAAGGATGCATCTGCTACCGCGATGTACGGTACTCAGGCCGTGAATGGTGTAATCGTAGTAACGACAAAGAAAGGAAAAGTTGGAAAAGCAGCTGTGAGTTATAAAAACAACTTCAGCCTGGCTATGAAGCCCTCTATTCGAAGTTTTAATGTGTTAAATTCCAAAGAACGAATGGAATTTTCAGAAGAGCTTTATGATAAAAATTTAGTCGATTTTATAAATGTTAACGCAACCTACGGGGCATATGGTAAGCTACAAGACCAATTATCGCGTAAACAGATTACTTGGGATGAATTTGATGATGAAATAGAACGAGCTAAAAGCTACAATACGGACTGGTTTAAAAGTCTTTTTAACAATTCTTTGACCCACGAGCACAGCGCGAGCGTATCTACAGGGACAGATAGAGCACAGTTCTATATGTCAGGTAGTTATTTCAGAGATAATGGACAAACACGTAATCAATATACGGATAGGTATAGTGGAAATTTTAAAGGAAATGTAAATATTTCTGATAATTTTTCAATTACCGGGACACTCTATGGTTCGGCAAGAAATCAGCGCCTTTTTGGGGCTTTCAATGAGACAGAAGTAGGTTCTCTTCCTCAGCGTGACTTTGATATTAATCCGTATACGTACGCAAGAACGACAAGTCGCGCCATGAGACCTTATGACGACGATGGAAACCTTGAGTTCTACCGAGCGAATTTTGCTCCTTTCAATATTCTACATGAGATGGATAACAATTTTGTGGATGTATCATTAAAAGAGATCAAATTTCAATTAGACGCCTTGTGGAAGATTACAAATAATCTTCATTATGCAAGCATTATATCCGTACGAACAACTACAGCGCAATCAGAGCATATCACAACAGAACAATCGAATGTAGCACAAAGCTATAGAGCTATGGATCCTTCGATCAGAAATTCAAACGGAAAACTATACGATGATCCATTTGATGATAATCAATTTAAGATCTCTGTGTTACCGCGTGGAGGAATTCTAATTTTAGATAACAATCGTGGAGAATTTTACACCGTACGAAATACGATAAATTATAAACCCGTATTTCAAAATCATTCCTTTGATCTTATGGGAGGATCGGAATTGAGACAGCGAAAGTATAATAAACATGGTTTTACAGGTTATGGTCTAGAATACAACCGAGGAATGACCTCTAGCTCGGACTATAGAGCAATACAGCGTGATCAATTTGGCGGTAAACAGTATTATGGAGTTGGTGTCAATCTACACCGAGAGGCTTCGTTTTTTGCGAACTTAGCATATACCTATAAAAATCGTTACAGCATGACGCTTTCCTCTCGTGCCGATGGCTCTAATCGACTAGGTACATCAGAACGGTTTAGGTTTTTGCCGATTTGGGTTGTAGGCGCAAGTTGGAATATCGACGATGAACCATTTATGCGGGATATTGAGATTTTAGATTATTTAAAATTGAGAGGTTCTTATGGGACAAGAGGAAATATCAGTGGTCTAGGAAGTCCCGAGTTGTTAGCCTATTACGGAACGACCTTGCAATCGAATTTAGATAATATAGAGGAATTGATAAGTATTACGAGTCCTGACAATCCATTTATGCAATGGGAGAAAGAGAAAATGACAAATGCAGCATTGGAATTCAGTGTCTTTAAAAGGGCTTCTGTTACACTTGAGTGGTATCATCGAAAGAACTATGATTTGATTGCGAACGTACAAGTATCTCGCGTTAGTGGCTTTGGAACTAAAACAATGAATTGGGCGGATATGAAAAATGAGGGATTTGAAATCACATTAAATACAAAAAATGTGGATAATTCGAATTTTAAGTGGAGCTCAATTTTTACTTTCGGTTATAACTATAATGAAGTAACTCGTTTGCAGACCAATGCTGCTGTAGTTCGGCAAACGGTTAGCCAAGGCGCTCCTCTAGAAGGGAGACCTGTATCAGGTTTATACTCTTTTCGCTTTGCTTCTTTAAATGAGGAGGGACTACCGTTGTTTTATCTGGCAAATGGAGGTGTATCAACTTCTTTTTCGAGATATTCAACAAACTTAGATATTCTTCAGTATGAAGGAAGCAGAGAGCCGTTAGGTTCAGGTGGTTTTACCAATCAATTTCATTACAAAGGTTTTCAGGCTTCCTTCTTATTTACCTATGGGTATGGTAACAAAATACGTCTCAATCCATTCTTTGCTTCATATTATTCTGATGTTATGGCTCTAGACGGAGAACTTGCCAATCGGTGGAGTACTCCAGGTGATGAGCTGTATACAAATATACCTCGGATTGTAGATAAAGAAACTAGAGCCGAATTGTTGACTGCTAGTGCTGAGCCTTTTATGTCTTATAACCGAAGCGATATTCGAGTGGCCAGCGGTTCGTATGTGAGGTTCAAAAACATCATGTTAGCATATACATTGCCATCCGTATTAACAAAACGTTTTAATTTGGATAAAGTACAATTAACTGGTCAAGCACAAAACCTAGCTTTATGGGCTGATCCAAAACTAAGAGGGCAAGACCCAGAAGCAATCGTATCTGGTATTTCTATGCCTGTAGCAACAAATTACACCTTAGGTCTAAGTTTAACTTTTTAATTTATTTGGGATGAACAAACTTATATATATAATTACACTGTTTTCGATCTTAGTACTGTTATCTAGCTGTTCTAAGTATCTTGAAGTAAATCCCGATAACCGAGTGAGATTAGAGACGGTTGAGGATTACAAAGCGGTTATTAATGGTGCATACCCACAAGCCTATCATCACTTCACCGAGTTGTATACAGATAACGTTCGTTATTACGACTATCCTGATTACAATCAAGCTAATATAACATCTTGGTTATTTCCTATATATTTATGGTCTGATAGCTATGTCAGCACTGCGATTTCACCAAATTCTGCATGGCGTAAATACTATAACGATATTTACGAATCCAATATTGTACTAGAAGGGATTGATAAAGCAACCGGAGACGATGCGCTTAGAGAGTCCATAAAGGGAGAAGCATATATGATTCGCGCATATTGTCACTTTATGTTAGTTAACATATTTGCTAAACACTATATTCCAGCTACGGCTGATACTGATCTTGGGATTCCATATGCTATGGAATATGAGAAGAAACCAGGACAACATTATGAAAGACCAAGTGTGCAATATGTGTATGATCGAGTTGAAGAAGATGCCTTAAAAGCATTAGAAATGATTGATGAATCATTTATTACTGTGCCTAAGTTCCATTGGTCGAAAGCATCCATTCATGCATTTTTATCTCGTTTTTATCTTTTTAAAGAAGATTGGGAACGCTCTCTATACCATAGTGAGGAAGTCTTTAAGATCAATGGTAATATCCGTGATTTTATAGCAGACTATGATACATATTTTACTAAGGATCATGGACAGTTTGCAAATCAATATTTTGACTCAAAACAAGGAAGCGTGCTTTTAGTTAATTACAGTGTAAGTTGGAATATCTATAATCGGGGGAGTCTCTATGCTAATGAATTTATTAACCAATTTCATGCTAACGATCTAAGAGGTAAAATATACTCCCGATGGAATGTTAGTACACCTAATTATATGGCTCGAAAATTTAGGGTAGATGAGCACCCTTCGGGAGATCCTCATGCTGATGTCGGTTTATTCGTGGTTGAGGAAGTGATGTACAATGCCGCTGAAGCAAGCGTACGTAAACATAACCCGAATTTTCAGTATGCTATTGACAAACTGAATGCTATTTTGAAGCAACGATGGAGACCATTTGTAGCCTTGGACGTATCGAACTATATGGATAAAGACGCTTTGATATCTAAAATTCTAGATGAGAAAAATAAAGAACTTTGCTATGAAGGATACCGTTGGTTTGACATTAAGCGACATGAGATCACTGTTCGCCATTGGGATGGAAGACGTTACATTGAACTTTTACCAGATGATAAACGTCGTCTAGTGCAGATCCCATTTGAAGAACTAGAAGCGAATCCGATGATGAAACCTAATCCAAGGTAATAATTTAATTTATCAAGATATGAAATGTACAACAGTATTAGGATTTCTAGTATTATCTTTAGTTGGTATAGCCGTTTCCTGTGCTAAAGAAGAAGTTATCCCTTATAATAAGCCTGATTCGAAATTGATGCCTGTAGATCCAACAGAGCAAGCAATATATCACATCAGAAAAGAGTATCAGACGAAGATAATTTATCGCTATGATAGAAGGTATTTAGCAGCAAGTGCATTTGCCGCTCCTCCAGAGAAAGACTTAGTGTTACCCTATATAGAAAACGTTGTGAGAAAATTATTTATTGCTCCTTATGAAAGACAGAAATCAGACTTTATGCGGGAGCATATGCCCATTGAAATTATTCTATTTGGCACAAGTATAGGAAACTATGTCGAAGGCGGAGAAAATAACTTTAGTGCGTCAGGAGTTGCTGCTGGCCTTACGCGTATAACGTTGACTGGTATTAACTCTTACAACCCCAACAGCCGATCTTATATGCAAGCTCAACATGCTACATTTCATCACGAGATGGCGCATATATTGACTAAAATATACGGCCGACCCAAGGGATTTGATAATGTTTCTAAGGGATTGTACGCAGGTGGTGCATCGTACAATTCATTTTCACTAGCAGAAGTTAGAAATCGTGGGTTTTGGAGAAATTATGGCATGATCAATGAAAATGAAGATTTCGCTACTTGGGTAGATGGGATCGTAACAACTCCCAAACAACAGATGTTGGATATTGTGGCTGCAAATAACTTATTGTCCCAAAAATATCAAATGATTTATAACTTCTACCTAGATAAGGGAATCGATATTCATGTTCTACAGGAGTACTTACAAAGTCTTATAGACAAATTAGAAGAAGAATAATCATGAAAAATATTATAACAACGTTATTAGCGATTTTTTTTGTTGCATTGAGTTCTTGTGATAAAGAAATAAAATTACCTGCTCGAGAGATAGCGCCGTCAGTGGCGAAAGTAGCAGAAGAATATACAGATATATTGGTAAAAAGAAAAGATGGCTGGTTACTTACCTACACTCCCAATTCATTTGAGGAACCACTATACTTCCATTTGACTTTCAAAGACTCAGAATTGATAGATATTCAATCTGGATACCGCGACTTTCACGATGTACAGTCTAATGTCTCCTATTATTTTGAAGGAAAGTATACCCCTATACTAGTTTTCTCTGGTGAAAATGTTTTTACTACATTGGCGGATATATTTGATGATACGAACAAATTTAAAATTTATTACAAAGAGAGTGAAAATCGTTTTGAGTTTGTTAGAGCTGATGGTTTTGCTATAAAGGCTTTCGATCTAGTTCCAGCTAATGAACACAATCTGATGATGCTCAGCAAACAGGTCAATCAAGTCCTCGCAGAAATTGAGTTCGAAAAGGAGCAATTGAGGTTGTCTGAGGTAAATAGATTGAAAATTGAAAAATTTGTGGAAATTCAGTCCGATTTCTTTTTCTATAATTTGATAATAGATGACTTTTCTGCTGCTATTCAGTCTTTCGATACGTTAAATAATAAAATTACGTTGAGCTATAAAGAGACAGCAACATCTTCGCCAACTAAAGTAACATTGAATTATAATCTTACTCCGGAAGGTATCAACTTAAAGCCAGCATTGAAGTTTGGTGATAAGACAATTGAAGTAATAAGACTAGGGGATTTGGTCTACAATGATTTGGAGAATCCAGAACGCCCAACAAGTCTTGCGCTTTTAGATGAAAACAATGTTGTTAATGGTTTTATGGGGTATTCACACTTACCCCCCTATCCATTTACGAATACTATAGATCGTACAAAAACAGCTGCATTTCTTCTCGAAGACGATAATAGCAATCATGGTATATTGCAAACTACTATTGATGAGATGCATTATAGTACTAAAGCTAGGGAGATACGCGAGGAATTCAAACAGTTTTTTATCACAAAACGGGATAGTAGAACAGATACGTTCTTTGATTTTAATGTCTATTTGTACGATGCAACAGGAGCTAAACCTTCATTTGGACTAAAAACAGGTAATCCAGCTGGAACGGGAGTGAATTATTATTTTCTAAACTTGGAAACTATTGAAGAACATTTATACGATAATGTTTTGAATTTTGAAATTATAGGTTCTAGGGCAACGGTCACTAATAATCCGAGCATATTGGTTGAGTATAGTGAATTATTTCGTAAGTTCTTCCCAGAAGAAGGCGTGACTGTGGTGCCGCATAAGGAAGTTGGACAATTCACACAATTTAAGCTAGTAAGTAGAAAGGATAGTCGTATTTGGGTTAATTACTCAAGTAGTACAGCGACTCCGAACCTAAGAAATGTCTCATTTGATTAACAATTTATATATGAGGTATCTAGCTATCACAAATTAAACAAATATGGATGCAGATTTGGATATGTCATATAATATTTTAAAAAAAATACTTGAATATGAAAAGTCAGTATATATTATTTCTAGCACTTCTATTTTTCTATTCGTGCGATAAACTCCCTGCCGATTATAATAAGATTCCTGAAGATCTTGTCCGGATGAATGATTTGCAAAGATCTTATCAACAGGTTCTTATCAATAATGTTGAAGGTTGGTTTATGGAGTATAAACCAGGGGCTAATAATCCTTCAGTACCTATTTTAATGAAATTCAATAAGGATGGAGAGGTTATTATATTGTCAGATCGACCAGGATTCGACCAAGAGAAAACCTCAACCTATCGGATCGGTGGGGTAGTTGGTCCTGAGTTGATATTTGACACGTATTCAGTATTTAGCGCGATTGCTGAAAATGGAGGTGGTGTCTTCGATTTCAGGCTTTTTCCCACAGAAAACGGAGAGTTTAAACTGAAGCATGCAAATAAAAATTTAGATACAGAGTTTCTATTACGCAAAGCCTTACCTGAAGATTTTGATGCAATCAATGATAGAGCAATGATCGGAAATTTGCTAAAGAGCTTTGAAAGCAATGCAAGTGCATATTTCAAAAATCTACAGCTGACCGAAGTCTCCGCTTTTTGGGAGCTTGATGTAAACAAGCAGCAGCTTACGCTTAGTTGGGCTAAAGAAAATTCAAACGAAGTCGATAAGAAAACATTTCGTTACTCAACCATAGCAGGCAAAGGGATTCGTCTAGAAACTCCTTGGCAAATTAGATCAGGCCTCGAAGTTAGCGAACTGTTTTTTGGAGATGCTACAACAAATAGTGTGGCTATTGTAGATGCTGGCGATGCTGGTACTGGTGAAATAAAGGTGTCTCATATACCGCCATTTCCATATAAAGATTCAGCTAAACGATTTATTTGGAGTAATTCTTTTAATCCCCTACAGACTCCAGTTAACTTTTATGCTGGGATACCTGGTACTAGAGAAACTAGTATTACCAATTTTAGTCCTGCACTATGGCTCATCTATGAAAAAATATGGAGTGCAAATGTATGGCCTACTTTCTCAAGATTACAACTGTACAATTACAATGGCTCTAACCCAAAATCTAATAGCATTCAACTATTTGGTTATATCAATGACGAGAGAGTATGGCTTGCCTATTTCTATGCTTTTGATGAGATGGATGGTTCGCATGTAATGGTACGTCGACGAAACCAGGTACCTCTAGACCACGTAAACTACCACTCGTCTTATTCTTCTGGTATAGCGACAACGATGTACAATAATCATCCTGAAGTTAAGGACTTTTTAGATAAAATCTATCCTCCAGGAGTTGGTATTACCATTGTGCCATTGCCAGGTCAACGTGTACGTGTGGTCAGTAGAGAGAATAGTCTCTATTGGATGGATTTGAACATTGATAAGCCCGATAATTTTTGGACCAATTAAGCATGAAACGTTTATTCTATACAATTATTGGTGTTATAACGTGTTTAATTGGATTGAATGTAAATCACTCTAATGCTCAGGTTACCGATTCGGATACACCACACAGAACTGATTGGAATACCATAGGCCCACCTAAGGGGACGCTAATGATTATCGGGGGAGCAGCTTCCCCTGATAATTATAAATATTTTATAGAGACTATCGGTGGCCCTGATGTACCTATTGTCTTTATCCCCACTGCGGGAGATATTGTGGATGAAACCAATGATGCCTATATAAGCCTAAAGAATGCTGGAGCCAATAAGATAGTCACCTTACATACAGGAAATCGAGACGTAGCCAATACCGAGGAGTTTGCCGCTCCACTACGTACTGCAAAAGCTGTTTATATAGCAGGAGGTTTTCAAAAGCGCCTTGCCGCAGCCTACCTTAATACGCTGACTCATCGATTGATATTTGAGCTGTTAGAACGGGGAGGCTTCGTAGCAGGAAGTTCGGCAGGAGCTTCTATACAAGGGTCCTATCTGTATGGAGGAGGTACCGATCAGCAAATAGGATTTGGTTTTGTCAAGCAGTCGGCAATAGGTCAACATTATATTCGCAGAAACCGCATGGGCTCAGTAGCGAAGATCCTAACGACTAATCCCGATTTGTTGGGCTTTGGTATTGATGAGGCAACAGCGACAGTGATCCGAGGGAATCTGCTTGAAGTGGTGGGTGAAGGTAAGGTCGCTATGTACAACCCAAAGCGTGCAGGCTATGCTGAAGGTCAGGAGCAGGAGTATCTTTTTCCAGGGGATAAATATGATCTGGAAAAACGAGAAATCTTATCCCGTGTCGAAGAGTTTTCAAAAGACGACCTATGGTCCGAGGGAGGCAGGAACAGCTGGAAAGAGCCTTCTGCGGAATGGAAAACAATTGGTCCTCCAAAAGGAAAGTTGATTCTCTATGGCAAATCTCCCAACGCAGAAAATACCATAGAAGACTTCGTGCAATCGCTATCAAAACTCAAGGCGCAGCCTATCGTATTGCTTTCTACAGGGAATGAACAGATGCGAACAGCCAATCTCAAGCTGTTAAAGAAGTTCCAGGAATTGGGCGCTAAGGATGTCACTTTGTTACATACCATCAATAATGAACAGGCAAACTCCAAGACCTTTGCTCAGGTGCTCCAAAAGGCCAAAGTTGTCTGGATCTGTGATGACCGCAGTTGGCAGTTGATCGAGGTCTATCTGCACTCCTTGGTACATCATCATTTGTTTGGTGTACTGGAGCGTGGAGGAGTAGTTGGAGGCAGTGGTGATGGGGCAGCAGTGATGGCTTCCCGCTTATTTGGAGAACCTGAAAAGTACAAATGGCATGTCGGCTATGGCCTGGTCCGGAATACCCTGCTAATTGTCAATCCCGAAGATCTCAAGACAACATCCAAAATAACAGAAGTCTTGGAAAAGAATACAGGTCTATTGGGTATAGGCTTGGCACCAGAGTCCAAGGTCACGCTGCATAAAAACAATATTCAAGTCGAAGGTGAGGCAATACGTCTGTTCAGGCATGGCAAGGAGGTTCCCGATATTTTATATCCGAAACAAAAATATAGATTGGCTAATCCATAGCATCGCTGTATAAAAGCCTTCCATCAATGAAATAATGGAAGGCTTTTATATTGATATTCGATAATAAAATTTATTTTAAAAAAATATTTACCCTTAACTATGCTTTGTTCGTCTTATATTTGGATGAAGTATACAAAACCTAAATTTATTATGCCGTTTAACTTAAAAACCTGTCTTTTTATTGTCTTGTCGATGCTGGTCTTAGAGAAGACAAAAGCACAGCAAACCGATCAGTTGTTGCAAGAAATCAAGCGACTGAATGATAAAATAGAAAACTTATCTTATTCTTTTGATCAGATTACGAAAAAAATAGAGGATGTAAACTGGTACAACAAGTTGGAGGAGCTCGCTTATGTTGACAAAGTACGAATGACAGGTCCTCCCAAGAAAATTAAGAACGCCACAGCAAAAGGAGCTGGCAACCCCCTGGTATTTTGGTCTTATGTATTTATTCCAAAAGACTTTGATGCAAACAAGAAGTATCCACTGATTGTACTTGTCCATGGAGGTGTGCATGGCAATTTTGGTGTAGGGAATGATCATATCGTAAAAGAGTTTATAGCACAAGGGTACATTGTAGCTGCTCCTGAATATAGAGGCAGTACCGGATACGGTAAGAGCTTTCAGCAGAGTATTGACTATGGGGGATTAGAGATTGATGACACAAAGGCCTGTCGCGATTATATGGTTGAAAACTATAATTTCGTTGACAAAAATAGGATAGGTGTCGTCGGCTGGAGCCATGGTGGATTCCATGCTCTGTTAAATGTATTTAATTTTCCTGAAAGTTATACCGTAGCATATGCAGGTGTACCTGTGAGTGACTTGATTATGCGACTCGGATATATGGATAACAGTTATAGAAAGCTTTTTTCGGCAGATTATCATATCGGTAAGGAGGTCGTACAGGACGTAAAAGAATATCGTCGCCGATCGCCAGCTTTTCAAGCTCATAAACTCCAGACACCGCTGCTGATACATGCTAACACGAATGATGATGATGTATTGATCGAAGAGGTCGATCATTTGATCAGCGCACTTAAAGCAAATAATAAGAAATTTGATTATGAAATCTACGATAATGTAGCTGGCGGGCATCATTTCGATCGCATAGATAGTTACAAAGCGAAAGAAGTAAGGTTGAAGGTGTACAACTATTTGCAAAAATACCTAACACCGAGTAAGCCTTTTGCGGGATTACAAGATTTAATGAAAGCAAGCTATCAGCCCATAGCCAAGTAGTAAGCCAGTATATATGGATTTAACCCGTTTCATTCTATGAAAATAGAAACCATAGCTGAGAATATTCAAAAAGGAGATCATCAGGCTTTTATGGAAGTCTATGATCTCTATTTCTATCAGCTTCATGTTTTCATTAATCGTTATGTGCATGCAGACAGTATTGCTCAGGACCTAACACAAGACGTGTTTGTAAAACTATGGGAGAAACGGGAGTATTTGGATAAGGTTGGAAATTTTAACGCCTATATATACCGCATTGCAAAAAATCATACGTTAGACTACTTGAAGCGCGTTTCTCGCTTGGAATTGATGCCTAATGAAATACTCAAAGAGTTTAATTTTTCAGCCAATGAGGTAGAGCTTTTTGTTACAGAACAGGAGTATTTTCGATTTTTAGAGGCTTATATGAAAACACTGCCTGAAAAATCACAAGAAATATTTACGATGTGTCGGGAACATGAAATGTCGTACGAGGAGGTAGCGAAACAACTCAATGTATCGAAAAGTACGGTAAAACATCATATGATAACCACAATGAAGCGTTTAAAAGACGAAATTTTAGTTAAATTCCGTATAGACAAAATGCATATCTTCTATTTTTTCTTGTTTTTTAAAATCCTTTTGCCTTAAAAGGTATTATTATCGTCCTATCCGTAATGAAAGCCGAAGAGAAATATTATAGAAAGTTAGTCGAAGGGTATCTTAATAAGACGCTCACCAAAAGAGAACTGACCATTTTCTTTGACTTGTTGTCAAAAGGAGTATTGGATTTCTATCTGGAGGAGGATATGGTGGCAAATGTTCCAGAAAGCGTTGCAATTATAAAGCCGAAAAGGAGGCTGCGCAGTTGGTATTCCCTAGCGGCTAGCGTTCTATTGCTGATAGGTCTTGGACTGGGATTCTTTTATATGAAGAGTACTCCTGTGGAGACAGGACAGTCTACTGCACGCGAAGTCCGTCCCGGAGGAAATCAAGCGATACTCACCTTGTCAAATGGTGAGCAGGTGATTCTGGATGATCTGGAACAGGCAGAAGAGATTCATGAAAGAAATGTTTCCATTGTTAACAATAAATCTGGGAGTATTCAGTATGATCTTTCAAAGATAAATATCGAAGGTGTAGAGAAAGCGCAATTAGCAAAAAAATTTAATACCATAGAAACGCCACGAGGGGGTACGTATCAGATTATACTGCCCGATGGGAGTAAGGTCTGGCTTAACTCTTTGTCAAAAATTAAATTTCCGTTGGTTTTTTCTGATACACAACGCATTGTAGAAATGGATGGAGAAGCTTTTTTTGACATAGCGGAGAATAGAAAGCAACCTTTTATCGTCAAATCAAGGAACCAAGAAATTGAAGTTTTGGGAACCTCTTTTAATGTGAATTCGTATAATGATGAGCCATTTATACGTACTACATTGCTGACTGGACGTATTCAATTATCGAGTCCCTATACCTCATTGCAATTGACCCCAGGACAAGAGATCCTTAATAATAACGGGGAGTTAAAAGTTCAATCTGCCGATGTCGAGCAAGCCATAGCTTGGAAAGATGGGTATTTTAGATTTGATAAAGCGGATGTAAGCAGTCTAATGCGTCAAATATCGAGATGGTATAATGTCAATGTCAAGTTTATTGGACGCGTTTCAGAAGAACGGTTTGTCGGCAAGATAAAGCGTTCGGGAAGCCTCGATGAGCTTCTTAAAATATTTAAAGACGGCGGCATGGACGTCTCTCTAACTGGTAGAACAATCACTGTTCGGAACTAAAGTAAAATTATTTTATTTTTTTTTGCCCTTTCCAGGTTTGTTATCGTCCTATAGATAATGAATCACAGATGGACAGATCTAATCACTGTCCCTCTGTTTAAATAACTAATTACTGTTACCTAAAAAAAGATATGTAAAAATCCAGGAGCTATAGGTCTGTTTAAGTAACAGCCTTTAAAAAAGAATGTGCAAGGAGCCTCGGAACTCCCTGCACGATTAGATAAAAGAAAAACAATCGTCTTATTAATTATTACCTAATGACACAAATTTATGCATTTTAAATTAGATGGGGGTGTTTTTTATATTCCCTCAATTTTTAGAAAAATTATCCTAATAATGAAGCTTGTTGTTATCATCATGATATTGACACTTACGCATGTAAGTGGCAGTAGTTTTTCTCAGACAATAACTTATACAGGAAAAGGTGTTACGCTTGAGAAAGTTCTCAAAGTGGTGGAGTCACAGACGGGGTACAACCTTTTTTATAAGTATAACGAAGAAATTATGTCTAAACCGCTCCATGTTAACTTTGTAAATACAGAGTTAAAGGCGGTTTTGGAAGAAATTTTGGTCAAGAATGGATTGAAATATTCGTTGAATAATAAAACCATTACAATCAATAGACCAACTGCCGTACAAGATAGGAGTGCTAAGGGGCTAGAACAACAAGAACAGGTTCTCAAGGGTATTGTCGTCGATAAAACTACGGGGGAGACTTTGGTCGGTGCAACTATACGTGTAAAAGGCGGGTCGCAAGGTGTAGCATCCAATGATAAGGGGGAATTCACATTAAAGAATGTTAAGTCTGGAGCGACGATCGTTGTTGGTTATACGGGGTATAGAACGCAGGAGGTATTGGTTAGGAATCAACAAACAATACGTATAGCGTTGGAGAGCGAGCAAGGGAGCTTAGACGAAGTCGTAGTGACTGGTTATCAAAATATCGATAAACGTACATTTACGGGATCTGTAGGAAAGGTTAAGCCAGAAGATATGGCAACAGCTGGTACTGGAGATGTAGGGAAAGCTTTACAGGGAATGGTAGCAGGTGTCGCTGTCGAAAATACGAGCAGTACCTTTGGTACAAAGTCAAAGATACGTATTCGGGGTAATTCTTCGATCAGTGGCAACCAAGAACCCCTTTGGGTGATTGATGGGGTGGTACTAGATGATGCGGTGAATATCAATCCCAATCAATTATATTCTGGTGATGCTTCTACCATGCTGAGTTCCGCAATTTCGGGTATAAATCCAGATGATATAGAAGATATTCAGATACTGAAGGATGCTTCTGCTACAGCGATGTACGGTACTCAGGCCGTGAATGGCGTAATCGTAGTAACGACAAAGAAAGGGAAAGTTGGAACGGCAGATATCAACTATAAAAATACCTTTACGTTAAATGTAAAACCTTCTATAACTTCTTTTAATGTAATGAATTCTAAAGAGAGGATGGAGTTCTCTGAAGAGTTGTACCAAAAGAACTTGGTCGACTTTACTAATATGAACCGCACATATGGAGCGTATGGTAAGCTGCTTGAACAGATGTCCATGAAGGAAATAACTTGGGATCAATTTTACGACCGTATTGAGCGTGCTAAAACCTACAATACCGATTGGTTTGATGTCTTGTTTCGTAACAATTTGACACAGGAGCATAGTTTGAGTATGTCTGCAGGTGTTGATAAGTTTCAAGTTTATACATCAGGTTCGTTTTTTAAGGATCATGGGCAGGTCGTTGGTCAAAATACAGATCGGTATACCGCAAACATAAGAACGAATTACAATGTCTCTGATAAAGTTTCCTTTACAGCTACGTTAAACGGCTCTTTACGGAACCAAAAAACATTTGGAGCTTATGATTCTAAGGAGGGGGTACTTGGATTAGAAACGCGAGAGTTTGATATAAATCCGTTTACTTTTGCACGCACTACAAGTAGAGCGATTCGCCCTTATGGGGATGATGGTAGTTTAGAATGGTACCAGACCAATTATGCTCCTTTTAACATTCTCCATGAGTTAGAGAATAATTTTATTAACGTCAAATTGAAGGAATTCAGATTTCAATTTGATGCAAATTGGAAGATCAGAAATGATTTGAAATATACTGGATTGGCATCAGCACGTACTACTGCAGCCTATTCAGAACACATCGCTACCGAGTTTTCAAATGTTGCTGAATCTTACCGAGCTATGGCAAATAGTTCTGTAATATGGGGTAACGATAAATTGTATAATGATCCTTATGATTTATATGAGTTCCCGATTTCGGTTCTACCTCAAGGAGGAATTGTAGTAGTAGATAATACTGATGGGACGTTTTATACCGTGCGAAACTCGCTGAATTATACGCCTCGATTCGAAAGACATTCTTTTGATTTATTGGTGGGAAATGAGATTAGAAGTAAACAGTATTACAAGGACTATTATAAAGGCTATGGATTCGACTATTTCAGAGGTATGACATCCAATCCTGACTACCGCGCGATTATGCGTGATATTTTGTCATTAAGTTCAGATCCATATTACAAAAAAGGACAAAATACTTACAATGAAGTCTCGTTTTTTGGAAATTTAGCTTACTCTTACAAAGGTAAATATAATCTGACGGCATCTATTCGTTCAGACGGATCCAACAGGCTAGGCGCATCACAGAAATTCAGGTTTTTACCAATATGGGTATTGGGTGGAAGTTGGAATGCTGATGAAGACTTTAATCTAGAAAATGTCTCTTGGTTAGATCAGTTGAAGTTGCGTGGTTCATACGGTCTGAGAGGAAACATAAGTGGTTTAGGAAGTCCCGAAATGTTAGCTTATTATAGCAATACAGTTCGATTTGATCCTTCTACGGTAGAGAATCTAATTACAATTGATGCGCCTGATAACCCATCTATGCAATGGGAAAAAGAAAAGATGATAAATGCAGCAATCGAGTTCGGTTTCTTAAAGCGCTTTAATTTTATTATTGAGTACTATCATCGTGATAATTACGATTTGATTTCTGCCATCGAGGTGAGTCGGGCGACAGGCTTCCAACGTAAGACTATCAATTGGGCAGATATGACCAATCAGGGGCTTGAGATAACATTTAATAGCCATAACATAAAAAAGGAAAATTTCGATTGGAAAACAGTTTTCACATTTGGATACAACAAGAATACAATCAAAAGTCTGCAGACCAACAATACTATTCTACAACAGACCATTGATCGTGGTGCACCGATGGTGGGACGTCCGGTAAACGGTCTGTATTCCTTTGAATTTGCTGGACTGACATCCAATGGACTTCCCCTGTTTGTAGATGCATCCGGCAAAGAAACCTATCGTATAGATAAGGGATCTCGCGATTTGGATATGTTGGTTTATGAAGGGAGTCGGGAACCATTATCCTCTGGAGGATTGACCAATAGTTTTCGTTATAAAAAACTAACACTTTCAACGTTGTTCACTTTTAATTATGGTAACAAGATTAGAATGAATTCATTTTATAAAGGATATTATTCGGATATCGAAGCACTGGATAAAAACTTAGCAAACAGATGGCAAGCTCCAGGTCATGAACAGTATACAAATGTGCCTCGTATCATTGATGCAGATACCCGGAGTACACTACTCGGATTGAACTCTGATCCATTTACCTTTTATAATAGGAGTAACATCAGAACTGTTGATGGTTCATTTATTCGATTTAAAAGTGTCCTGTTGAATTATGAAATTCCTAATTATTTAGTGAAGAAAGCTGGGTTCAAAAAGCTGGTTTTAAATGGACAAGCACAAAATATTTACTTGTGGTCAGATAAAAAACTACAAGGACAAGATCCTGAGTCCATTGTATCAGGTATTTCGTTGCCGCTTACTACAACATATACATTTGGTTTAACCTGTACATTTTAATTGATATGAAGATTTTAATTCAATTCTGTGGCTGTTTGTCCCTAAGCATATTGCTTTTGTGTACCAGCTGTGAGAAATTTTTAGGGGTCAACCCTGACAACAGGGTGCGACCTACTTTAACAAGTGATTACCAAGCTATCATTACAGGAGCTTATCCTGGTGCCGAACACTTTTTCACTGAGCTTTATACAGACAATTATCGTTATTATAACTTTACTTCCTATGACAATGCATCAGTAGTTACATGGTTTCTGCCTATTTATCTTTGGTCAGATGAATATGTTCCAAATGGTGTTAGTCCAGATGCGACATGGCGCAACTATTACAATTATATTTATAAAGCAAATGTTGTCTTAGAACAAGTTGATGGGAGCGAGGGGGATGAAAAATTGAAGCGGTCTATTAAAGGCGAGGCACATTTGATTCGAGCATATTGTCATTTTATGCTAGCGAATATTTTTGCCAAGCATTATCATCCTGCTAATTCTTCCTCGGATCTAGGAGTACCTATTGTGACAGCCGCGGAAAAAGACAATAATACAATATATAAGAGAAATACGGTTCAGGAAGTATATGATTTCGTCGAAGAGGAGATTTTTAAAGGACTGGAATTGATTGACGAGTCTACTTACAAAGTGCCTAAGCATCATTTTACGACTGTGTCTGTATATGCGTTCCTGAGCCGATTTTACTTATTCAAATCAAATTGGGAAGAATCTCTAAAATATAGCAACAAAGTTTTTGATATCAATTATTCTATCCGTGATGTATTCACTGATTTTGATATGTATTTTCCAACCTCTCAGTTTGGACAGTTCTCGTATAACTACTTCTCTGTGGGCAAGCCTAATGTTTTGTTGATGAACTATTCGCTCGAATGGATGTCTTATTTCAGATCCGGGTTTTATGGTACTGAAGTGCGTGCAGCATATGCGGCAGACGATATTCGAGCACGTTTATTTACCTACAATAATGCTACCTACAGAAACTGGAATATGGCCAAATACAAAAGTGTATTGTCTGACAACGGTAATCGCTACTCTGATGTCCCGTTGTTTGTACTGGAAGAGGTGATATTCAATGCCGCAGAAGCGAATATTAAAAAACAGAATCCAGATTTTGAGACTGCAACACGGTTGGTAAATGACGTAATCGGTAAACGTTATAGGAATACAACTATCCCTTATCTTAATATGTCTGATTATGCTGGGGCAGAGGAGCTATTCAATGCTGTACTGATTGAGAAAAACAAAGAACTCTGTTTTGAAGGAATACGTTGGTTTGATATAAAGCGACTTAATATCCCGATTAAGCACCATGATGGAAATAAATATGTCGATCTACCAGCAGATGATTTAAGACGGGTTGTTCAGATTCCATTATCTGAACGTAATGCCAATCCAGATATAATTCCAAACCCTAGATAGAAATCAATATGAACAAAATATCTCAATTTATAATAGCCGTAGGTTTTCCCGTTCTATT
Organism: Sphingobacterium paucimobilis HER1398; assembly: GCF_000416985.1. Lineage (GTDB taxonomy): Bacteria > Bacteroidota > Bacteroidia > Sphingobacteriales > Sphingobacteriaceae > Sphingobacterium > Sphingobacterium paucimobilis. The sequence goes on along the minus strand of NZ_ATDL01000012.1, from coordinate 42,972 downwards.
TTTTGGTTGTGAGAAAGAGGATGCGATTCCCTATAATCCTTACATAGAGAATATTGTACTAGAAAATGCTACAGACTCGTCCGTTTATTCTATTTATAAGGACTACCAAACTAAGATTATTTATGACTGGGATCGCAAGTATATTTCAAGTAACGCTACTGCAGCCCCCCCTCGGTATGAATTAGTTAAACCCTATGTGGATAATATCGTCCGAAAGATGATCATTGCACCTTACGATCGGCAGAACCCTAATTTTCTACGGGAGAATATGCCTATCGAAATTGTATTGATGGGATCCTCAATCAATTATGCGTCTGAAGAGGGAGGATTTAGTTCGACAGGGGGAGCAGTGTCTCTAAGTCGCATTTTGATTACAGGAGTGAACAGTTATGATCTAAAAAATAGGAGCTTTACTAAAGGACAGGCTGTACTCTTTGCTCATGAACTTGCCCATATATTGGACAAAAAATACGGCCGTCCTATTGGGTTCGACCAGATTTCTGCAGGCAAGTATGCCGGAGGGGCATCCGTTGGATCCTTTAGCCTGCAGGAAGCTCGGAATAGGGGTTTTTGGCGTAACTATGGTATGTCTAACCAGATTGAGGATTTCGGTACCTGGGTAGAAGGAATTGTAGGGACGAAGAAATCGGAAGTACTGTCTCTAGTGGCTCAAAATCAATATCTAGGGGCTAAATATAGGGCTGTCTACAATTACTTTCTAGAAAAGGGAATTGACCTACATGTATTAAATGAAAATATTGAACGTATTGGTGATCAATTAAGTGAACTGTAACATGAGACATTTTTTAATTACACTTATCCTTGCTATAGTCTTCTCCTGTAGTAAAGATATAACTGTACTTCCAGAGGAGGAAACATTGACAAAAGAAGAGGCAGTACAGCAGCACAAGGATTTTGTGAATAAACTAGTCAGTAATGAACAAGGCTGGTTTATGAGTATAGGTGGTGCTGAGAGCAAAGATTCTACAATGCTACATCTCGTATTTAAAGCTGATGGTGAAGTATTGGTAAAGTCTACTTCTAGGGAAAATCTAGTAGCAGTTACTAGTACATATCAAATAATTGGAGACTATAAGTCTATATTGAAATTTACAGAAAATTCTATTTTTGGATTGTTAGAACGGATCGATGATTCTCCTCGAGAGCTTGTATTCAAAGATTTTTCAGGTATGCAGGCTACTTTGGCGCGAGCTGATGGTTACAACAATAATCCTATTACATTAGCTCCTTTTGCTGAAAGTTTACAGAGTGTCTTTAAGATCAAGCAGGACAGTGTATATGCCTTGTTAGATTACGAAGCCGCATTTGCGTTAACTAAAGGACTATTTCGAAAGATGCTTGGAGATAATGAAGAAGCGACTAAAAAGCGTTTTAGTGTCTTTAGCTTTGCAGACCGTGGTTTTCATTGGTCTGACGTAGATACTGTTGCTAAAAAGATTTCCTTCGAGTTCGTACCTCCATATAATGCTGTCAATCCTACGTTTATCAAATACAAGAACACTTATTCATTTGATTATTTCCCTGGAGGAATGGTGTTTTCTCCCGCGATAACCTATGGCAATGTATTGGTCGATAGTATATTTTTCGATCATTACGATGAGAATAATAAGGTTCTTTTACTGACTAAAGCCGGAAACCTTAATAACGTAGAGTTCGGTTATGCTAATAATGAAGCTCATGTATATACCGGAATAACGAAGTTATTCGATGTAACGGCATGGCCATCAAATGCATTCGTTTATTTACTCGCAGGAACCGGTATTAATTCCTTTTCTGGACGGTTCTCTACACTTTTGAACAATGCTCGAACAACGTTACGGAGTGATGGCACTGCTATTCCGGCAAATACAGCTATATCTTTTAATATCCGGATTAACAGTTCTGGTACCAACGGAACGGGATCTATGATCCAGGTCTATATCCCTGTTCTTGGAAACATTTTCTTCAAATGTGATTATGTAATAGAAGGTAAGAACATATTAAAGATTAGGAATGTAGCGATGACGCCACAGACTCCCAATGCAATGTATGATAATACTGTAGTGCGAAACTTAATTATTGACATGTTCGGAGGTGATGGCTTTTACATTTCACCGACAGCAGGAGCTCTTGTAGTAACCCCTTTCAAATTACATCTTTTGGATAGGAATGTAGCTGAGGATCAGATTTCTGTACAAATTAATGAAAATGCGAGTAATATAGCAATGATGAATTATTACGACCAATATACCCGATAAACATGAAAAATACATTTTTAATCCTCCTATTATTTCTTACATCCTGTAGTAAAAGTAGTTTTGACTACTTGATTCCAGAGGGCACTCCTTATTTGGAGGATATTCAAAAATCCTATGCAGATAAATTGATAGCTAAGAGTGAAGGTTGGTATTTGAACTATCAAATTGATGGAGTACGTTTCAATTTAATTGTAAAATTTAAACAAAATGGATTGTGTGATATCCTTTCGGATGTAGATGGTTTTCATTTTTTAGATAAAGACATCAAGTACAAAATAGCTGGTTTGGTAGAGCCAGAGTTACAGTTTACTTCTTATTCTGCATTTTCTGATATTTTTGAACATTTCAAAGGCGGCTTTGAGTTTACGATAAAAGAAAAGGAGGATGTGGGATTCCAATTGGTGCCCATAAAAGGGGTGAAAGCTTCACTGAGTTTAGTACCTGCAACTACAGCCCAATACGATGACATCGCTCAAAGTGCACATGTAATTGATGTAGTCAATGATTTTAGCGAGAATGCAATAGCTTATTTTAAGAACTTTGAAGTCAATGGAGTCAAAGCTTTCTTGGATTTAAACATGGCAACTCGAAAAATAGTTTTCTCTTGGGTGGGCGCTGACGATAAAATACTTCGTGAGCAAAGGACGTTCAATTATAAAGCAAATGGTATTACCTGGAGTTCTCCTGTTACTATTTCGGGAAAAACTTTCAGTCAGCTGAATTTTGGGTCGTATAATCAAGATGAACTGGAGATCGTCGACGACGAAAGCGTTACGATAGGAAGAATATTTGTTTCGCATACCCCTAGTATCACTTTTCCCCACACAGCAGATGCCTTTTTATATCGAGGCAAACCAACTAATTTATTCGCCTATACTGGAGACGACCTAACTATTTATGCGAGTCCAGACTTGGCAGTAAAGTGGGAAGAGATGAGACAGTTGATTTCGCCTTCACTTTTCCGGATTACGATCAATACCAATACAACGTCGACAAATGGTCCCGACAATGTGACCTTTTTGACAAAGCCTGATGGGGCTGCAACTAATTATTGGCGTTTTGATATGAATATGGCCAAATCGGGCGAAGATCATGTTACAGCTGCCTTTAAAGGAACAAATTCTGCAAATGCAAATAATTATAAAGTACAACTTATCGAGTTCTTGGATTTGATATTTCCTGCTGAAGGGGTGACAATTATGCCCTTAGGAAGGTATTCGAGTGGTGAACATTTTTTTCGTATTATCAGCCGAAAAAATAGTAGGATATATTTTAATGTACGTATTTCGACAGATTCACCACTAGATTATACTTGGGAGTAATATTTTTGAAGAAAAAAGCGGACACTGTGTCCGCTTTTTTCTTCAAAAGCCTAAGCGGATTAGGTAGCAATTTACAGAAAAGCCGTATTCTAATATGTGTATCGTGAATGCTTGATATCAGAGTTATAATACATCGTTCCTATACCAATAATGCTAGTTTTGTTTGTGATTAATAATTTGGCGCAGCTGTACGGTATCATATACTGTTGCGAGTAAAGGGTTTCCAAGTTATTTTATTATTTTTAGAAATAAATACCCTTAATCGATTTTTGTCCGTCTTGTATTCGGATAAAGTATAGGAAAATGAGCCTATAAATATTGTAATAAACTATAAACCAAATAATGAAAATTAAAATTACTATTGTCTTTCTGTTTCTGTTCTCCATTCTAAATGCACAAAATACACGATTGTCAGAGTTGTTGTCCACCCCCTATATCGGTAAGATTGTGGGAGCTGCTGCATCAGACCGGATAGCCTTTACAGTCAATGATAAGGGACACCGAAATATCTATATGGCCGAAGGGCCAGCGTATACGATTCGAAAATTGACGAAATTTGATAGTGATGATGGGCAAGAGATAACAAGTTTATCGATGACAAGCGATGGAAAGTGGATTGTCTTTGCTCGAGGAGGAGACCACGGTGCCAATAGTGCCCCTGTAGCGACCAATTCCGCTTCTTTTGTAGAGTCCACAAAAATAGAAATATTTACATTGTCCGTTGACGACCAAAAGCTGCACAAAATCGGCTTAGGCGATTTCCCGATCATTCATCCAGATGGAACTGCAGTTACCTACCTTCGCTCGGGGCAAGTGTGGACAGCTTCTTTGAATGGGGAAAATGCCGCAAAACAACTGTTTAGCATGAAAGGAGCAGCCGGTAATATCCAGTGGTCTCCTGATGGTACCAAGTTGGCTTTTATGTCCAGACGTGGTGATTATAGTTTCATAGGTATCTATAGCAAATCCAGTTCAAGGATACAATGGATAGGGCCATCGTTTCATTCGGACAGTTCGCCTCAGTGGTCTCCTGACGGACAGCGTATTGCATTTATAAGAAGAGATGCGAGTGGGGGACCTTTAGATTCATTGACTTCGTTTAACTATCAGGGCTGGTCTATTATGATAGCATCCATTGCTGATGGTATAGCACATGAAATCTATCACGCTCCCGTCAAAAAGCAAGCTACTTTTCCCAGGATAGGAGGACAGGCAAATCTAAAATGGAAAGATTCCCGATATATGACATTCATGTCGTACGAAAGCGGATGGCCCCACATCTATCGATTAGATGTATCTACTAAGGACGTACAGCAACTTACCAAAGGTAACTTTACTGTGGACCACCTCAGTTATAGTGCGGACGGTAAGGATATTCTCTTTGCAGCTAATACCGGAAGAGATCAATTTGATTTCGAACGATCCCATATTGGACGTGTAGACGTAGCTTCCGGTAGATTTGAGATGTTGACTGAGGGGAACGAGATTGAGACTGCTCCTTTTTATTTTGACCGAGGAAAGTCTATCGGTTTTTCGTCCAGCTCATTTAATCGAGCTGTCAATCCTAAAGTGTACCATATGAAAGATAAGAAGTCGATATTGTTGGCTACAGAATTATTTGGTACCGAGGCATCTGGCTTTGTAAAACCCGAGCAAGTGTTTATTACAGCAGCAGATGGCGTTCGTTTCAGTGCGCAGTATTACAAACCAAAACAAATAAAAAATAATCTGCCCGCTCTGGTTTATATTCATGGTGGCCCACGTCGACAGATGTATCTCGGTTGGCATCATATCGATTACTATTTCTACGATTACATTGTCAATCAATATTTGGCAGAACAGGGATATGCGGTATTATCGGTCAATTATAGAATGGGCACCGGATACGGTTTCGATTTTCAGCACCCCAACTCCGCTGGCAACCTAGGAGCCTCCGAGTATGCCGATATATTAGCTGCAGGCCAATGGTTGCAACAGCAGAGCGATGTTGATCAGACGAAAGTCGGTGTCTTCGGAGGGTCTTACGGCGGATACCTTACAGCAATGGCATTAGCGAAGAATTCAGATGTATTTAAGGCTGGTGTGGATATACATGGCGTACACAATAGAGAACGTAAGCAGAATCCTTCTCAATATGCGCCCGACTTCGAATTAGCAACCCAGCTCAACTGGGAATCCTCTCCATCAAAGTGGGTAGACTCCTGGCGGTCTCCGGTTCTGATCATACATGGTGACGATGACCAAAACGTCGCCTTTTCTCAAAGCATAGATCTATATAATAGACTCCAAAAGAAGGATGTCGACATGGAAGTATTGGTCATACCAGATGACAATCACCATTGGCAATTATTCGAAAATCTAGTCAAGGTAAAAGAAGCTACTGTAGATTTTTTTAACCGTAAATTGAAATAATATGCGTAACACCATCCTATTTGTAATTGCCCTGTTTTATCTAATCTTATTTCAGGCCTGTGTCGTAAAAAAAACTACTTCCCATCCGTATGCTATTGATCAAGACTCTTTGCTCAATACGATTCATTACGGGCTGAAAATTGTGGATTTGGACAAAGGTACGATACTCTCTTCGACCAACTCGCATAAGTTTTTTATGCCTGCAAGTAATACCAAACTACTGACTATGTATGCCGGACTGCAGACATTTGGAGATCATATCCCCGGCTGGAATATCGGAGAGAGCAGCAACTCTATTTACTTAGAACCCAATGGTGACCCTACCTTTCTGAATGCAGAGTTTGATAAACAGCAGGTATTCGAAATACTAAAAAACACGGAAAAGACTGTCTATATCCTTCTGCCCGAAGCAACCGCTTTTGGACGATTTGGTTCCGGCTGGTCCTGGGGGACCTGGCAAGAAACCTATTCACCAGAGCGCAGTGTGATGCCTGTCTATAATAACATGGTTAAGTTCTATAGAGAAGGCAACACCTTTAAAGCCATACCGTCCTATTTCAATTCGGCAATAGAGCAGCCGACAGAAGATATTCTAGGCACAAAGTACAGTACCGTACTTCGTGTAGAAGACAGCAATACCTATCAGGTCAAGAAAAATAGCACACGAAATAGTTGGACAAGGCCTTTTACAGGCATGAATAATGACACCTTAGCCTATATGCTTCTGAGAGATACGTTAATGACCTTCAATCCTAAGATCGAGATTTCCTTTACGCGGCAGAAACCTACAGATATCACGTTTTCTCCAGTGTACACCGTTGCGACGGATACGCTGTTAGGAAAAATGATGAAGCGCAGCGACAATTTCTTTGCAGAGCAAACGATGCTTATGGCGGGAAAGATAAGGTATGGTTCGTTTGCCGATTTCGGAACCATCAGGAAGCTCCGTGAAGATCTATTTGAGGGTATCCTCGATCAGGGAAAGTGGGTGGATGGCAGCGGATTGAGCCGAGGCAACCTGATATCTCCCGATGAGTTTATCAATCTGTTAACAGCAATATACAGGAGTGAGGATTTCGAACGGGTCAAAGAGATATTGCCTCATGGTAATGAAGGTACACTGAAGGGGTTGTATGTCGGATATGAAGCTAACATCTGGGCTAAAACAGGTACATTGGCCGATCATCTTGGCTTAAGCGGCTATCTGAAAACCAAAAAGGGGAGTAACCTAGCCTTCTCCTTTCTGATCAATAACTTCCGTGGCAGCGCTAATGATTATCGAAAGAAAATGGAGGAAATATTAATCTGGATTATCGAACATAATTAAAATCTTAAGTATGCTCTTGTGCAATAGGGGTATCCTTTTGTACAAGAGCATGCTGTGATATGGGGCTTACAGTTCGCTCAATTTTTTAAGCAGCTCTTCACCTCTTAATCCTCTACCTATGATCTTACCATCGGGATCTATCAGAAAACTATCCGGGATTCCCCTTACCACATACAGCTTTGCGGCTTCATTATTCCAGCCATTGAGGTCAGAAACTTGAGGCCAGGTTAGTTTGTCCGATTTTATTGCCTCTATCCACTGCTCGCGGGTGTTTTCATTATCGAGAGATATACCCAGGATCGTAAAATTTTTATCTTTATAGGTGTCCAGAGCTTTAATCAACGTGGGATTTTCATGTCGACAAGGACCACACCAGCTCGCCCAAAAGTCGATCAGGACATATTTACCTCTGAAATCAGTCAGTGATATGGGATTGCCTAAAGGATCATTTTGTGTAAAATTAGGAGCTATCTGTCCGATTTTGGAGTTGTCAAGATTTTCAATCAGCGTACCAAGATCTTTGCCGAGCTGCATGTTTTTTAAATCCGGACTGATACCGGTCCATAAGGTTTTAAGTTCATTGATTTCTAAATCTTGAGAGATATGCGTTAATCCGCATACACTGGCAAAGCTGCTGGGATTTTCTTTGACAAACCCAATTATTGTATGCAGTTTTTCTTGCTTTATCTCTTTAAATTCCTCGCTGAAACTGTCTGATTCAGATTTTGACATATTACCTTTATCCAGGGCCGGAAAATATCTCTCGTTCCACTCAAGGTGTTTTGCTTCTATATTGGCTAATCGCTTTTGAAGCCTTTTGAATTCATCTTGGAAAACCGAGCCTTCTACGTTTGCGTCCTCCAGTAGGCGAGAGGATGTTATTCTTATATTCGATGGCGCTATCAAAAAATTAATATTATCGACATCATCTTCCGAATCGGAGTCTTCCAAAGCCAAACTTGCAACAGTGCCTGATGTTGCGATTCCCTTAAAACGAAATACGCCATTTTTAACCAATGCCGAATCTATCTTACTTTCCTTTTCAAGTTCATAGGTCAGGAAGACTTTAGTGTTCTCTTGTAATGAATCGATTTTACCTTCGATGGTGAAGCTCTTTTTTTGAGCAAATGAGGTGCTGCTGATTGTAACCAAACAAAAGACGGTAAGCAAAATCTGTGCTTTTTTTAGATTCATAAATAATATGGGGCAAGTATAAAATGGTAATTGTGAAATTTAATCTTTAAAGATAATAAGAAGCTTTCATTTTACAATATTAAATTGTTTTTATGGACAGATACTCCTCTAATCTATTTTAATCTTTATCTTCCAATATGTAATCGCTGGTTTGTTTGTAGATTTTATTATTGCACTTGAAGTCTATACACTTTTTCGCCATCTTTTTCGTGCCCTGTAAATTCGAATCCACATGAAGTATAAAGGGAAATTGCTTTTTTGTTACTTGGATCAAGGCCTAAATACAGTTCACTAATAACTTCGGACATACGCAGCTCTTCTATGAATAGGCGAAAAGCTCTTTTACCATAGCCTTTCCCCTGATGGCGATAGTCTATCATATATCGTAATACCCAATAGTTGTTCTGGTCATTTACGTATGGTCCCCATAGGATAAACCCTACAGGCACTTCACCATCATATAAGGCTTGCGGTTGTAGATCGGGAAAGTATTTCGATTCAGCGAGAGAGAGTGCATTGCAACAGATGAATTCTTCATCAAGTGTAGGAATTCCGTCTACGTTCGTAGTCAACAGGCTTACATCATAATAGTTGTCTGCTGTGACAGGTCTTAATGTTATGTGCATTTTTGTGAGTTAAATTCAAAAGTATGCTTATGTATTCTAGGTACTGTTCATTCGAATGGTGCTTTTTTGTATCTGCTGTTTTCTGTTTATTTTTAGAGAGATGATTTAGCCCCGCATTTGGCAATACTTTTAGCAGCAGTATTTTTTATGTAAAGTCAACGTGAAGTCTATGTTTTCCGCATTCTAAACATTGAAATAAGTAAGCCCCTAAGTCGCTGTCTTTTGTAAGTCCTTTTGTTATGTACTCTGTTGGAATGCCTGAATTTTCAATATCATCTTTAAGTTCGTCTAAAAATGGTTCGATTAATTTACTGTCCGCATATCCAATAAAAGCACAAGGCTCATTACAATGAGTCAACCATACTTCTTGCTGCCAAGAAGTATAACTTGGTGTTCTGTTTGTAATTTCAATTAAGTGTTCTTTTTCAATACTTGGTTCAGGGTCGTTTGGGTCAGGCGAAACGCCCTCAATTCCACAATAATCGTTAAAATCTCCATTGTATTTTTCGGATGCTTTCCCATTTGCGATACACCAAGGGCAAATGTATTCAGGGCTTTCAATACTATAGAATGAACCCGTATATTTAATTTGTCTCTTTTCGTTACATATAGAGCAAACACCTTCAATATTTTCAAAAAGGTCAAGTTTATATGCGTTTGGGCTATATTTAAATTTTGGTAGTTCCATCTTTATACTTGTGAAGTGCGTTCCGTGTCTCGTCCTGAAAATCCTTTACAATTATACAAAGTACTTTTCAAATCCAAAATACCGATCTATATTTCTTATAATTAGCGTTTTTTGGTTTAAGTTACTCCCTCTCCAAAGACTGATTTTTTATCTAGTTCATTACAATACTCGTTTTCTTACTTTCTATTCTAATTGGTGTAAGCTTTTTTACTACTTGTATTTCATCTGAATTAAGATTTCCAGTTTCCGTCCTATTTATTAATTCTTTTGCATCATAAAAGAGTTTTAATTGAAAAGTTCTAGAGTCACAAGCTAACATATTCGCATTTTTCCTGCCATTTATGATGATTTCAACCTTAGACTTTGCAGGAATAACTAATAAATCGGATTCCTCATAATCTATCATTTCTTGATCCCCAGCTGACCATAAAGGTATATTGCTGCAGTCAATTTCAACATCGTAGTACCTCCATTTCTGATTGAAATCAGTTGCAGGTTTTAGAATAGTTATGTCATTTTTTGACTTATTTATTACTTCTACATGAAGTATAATGGCTCCAATGTTATCTACTTCAGTTTTATCTTTTATAATTTTAAAGGTTACTTTTTGTGAGAATGCCAAGTTAGCGATTATCATAAATGCTAATAATAGTATTTTTTTCATTGTTTTGATTGCTTTTCCATAACTCTCTCATTAACAAAAGTTATTCGTTTTTAACTGTTTATATATTGTCAATAATTAAAAATGATAATATCCTGGGCATCTTTTTAATGGCTGAAAATATACGCTAAATTACAAAAAAGTCAATATAAAAGCACCGTTGCAATCCCCCATGTGACCAACCTCATATTAAAGGCAAGATATAAAATGTGTTGTATTTTCAATCAGTCCCAAGCATATTGTTTAGACTTTTAGATTTCGTACATAGTCTCTATATCGATTTTGGATAGCTATGATTCAATATATCCTATTGTATAGTAGATATATAAGTGTTATATTTATTGTTCATAATTTTAAAACCCGCATCCCTGCGGAGTTATAATTAGGTTAGACATAGCCCTTGCAGTCTGCAAGGGCTATCTTGTATAGCGTTTATTTATTTCGCAACCATTAAATGTTAGTTAATAGAAAGACAACTGCTGTCCTTTGGAATGAAGTCCTATAGAGCTTGTGCTAGAAATCAATTCAGCAAGAAGTAGATGGATTTACCGACCGCATAGCCCATTTGGTAGACCAGATATATCGCTGCTAACGCAGCTATCGTAAACCGTTTATTCTTGATGTAAAATCCATAGAGCTTGATCATAATTCATATCTATGCGTATATGATTGCCGAAGCTATCAATCCAGTAATGGCAGCTAATACGGTAGTGATCTTAATAGCGCGTGAATGGGTAGTTGAAAACAAAAGCGCAAATACACCTGCTATTGGTGATAAGAAAAAGGCAACATCTAATACTCCTTTATTTCCGTCTCTGTACTTGTCTAGTTTACTCATGTCTAATAGCTTTATTGGATGTGAGCTATGTGCGCACAAATAAATATACACATAATTTCTGAGAAGCAAGGAGAATCTGTCTTCAGATGAGGGCTATCTTTCAGCACAGCGATGAGAGATCAGAGATTACAAATGCGGCCTCTAATTCTACATAAGTAATTGCGCAAACTGAAAATAATTAATAAATTGTAGCTATATGTATCGATATAAACCATTCCTCACGTTACTGTGCAGTACAGTTTTATTATTAGGCAGTGTGATGGCCTACAGTCAGACGAAGGTAGAATTAGAAAATATCAATGAAAAACTAGAAAAAGTATATACCACCGATCAGCTGACCCGAAGAGAACTAAACGAAGCCCAGAAAACATACGGGTACGGCTCCAAAGAATTTAATGAAAGGCTAAATGCGATGAACGTCCAAGACTCCATCAATCGCGGGATAGCTTTAAATATATTAGATAGATTTGGCTGGCTTGATAAGCCCCTCTTGTCAGATAAAGCAAGCAAAGCTTTTTTCTACACCATCCAGCACGCAGACCTCGAGACTCAAATAAAATATAAGCACTTCATGGGAGAAGCTTTCAGAAGTGGTCAGATATCTAATCACGAATATGCGATATTTCAGGACCGTCTAAATGTTAGGCTAGGGAAAAACCAACTATATTGGCAGCCAGACTGCCTTCGACAACCTTGGGAATTCCTACCTGTACCCGGTTGATAATATCGATTCCATCCATAGGAGGCGAGGCGAGATCGGTCTTCAGGAACTGGACCTGCAGCTTAAAGAATCAAATATTAGATACGACTTTCCACAAAGTAATAGCTCAATATATGACATTGCGTTGATTGGACATTTTTGGAACACGTCCAATATTGGTGTAGCCAATATTTCTGTATGGCATGGTGAAAACCTTATCGGAGAATCTGATTTAAATGGCTTTCTCTTTTGCAAATACAGCTTTTTTGACAAAGAGGAAGTAACGCTTACATTCAAGCAATTGGATAAAACTGTCGGTCAGCAACAGATAAAAAAGGGGAAAGATTTCTATGAGCTATATATTCAAATAAGGCAGTAATCCTATTAAATCTATACTGATAGTGGCTGCTCATAATAATATTGTTGTATATCATGTTGTATTCAGTCCCGACACCTCAAAACCATCATCCACCAGACCTTCACCTCATTGGCATATTCAAGAAGGTCTTGTAGTAGGGATATAACGTCCAACTTGTAATATTCTACGTCTCTTTCTACTGTTCGTTTGCCCTCTTTTTGAACTGTCGCAAAATTTGCGACAGTTGAATTCTCTTTCAATTCCTCTTCTTTGAAGATGGTAATTATATGCTTACCACTCTATTGTAGAGTGAGTAAAAGACACAAATTAATATCGAACCCCATATTTATTATGAAGCAAAAAGTAGTATCTTGTAGAGATTAACTTACTGATTATTGATCCATGCATATCATAAACCGAATAGTCACCCTTTCTCTATTATTCTTTACCACTGCATCGTGCGCACAGGAGAATAAAAACGCTGAAGACATCAGAATGTTGCCAAAGTATGGAGGTGTCCAGAAAAGCAAAGAACAGTTGGCTGCTGACAAAGACTTTTTAGATGAAATTCTTAGCGAGGATAAGTATAGAGACAATAAAAGACTAGCTTCGGACGAATTGATAAAAATCGGTTTTGACTATCTTTATAAGGGAGATGTTAAGACGGCCATGTACCGATTCAATCAGGCCTATCTGGTTGATAGTACCAACACAGATATCTATTGGGGGTTCGGTGGAGTATATATGACACAGTCGATGCCGGATAAAGCTAAAGAGCAGTATGAGATAGGGCTGCGAGAGAATCCGCAGAATACACATTTACTTACGGATTTAGCGACTTATTATATGATCAAGTTCCAACAGGGAGAAAACAGTAATACAAAAGAATTAGATCAGGCACTCAGCTTATTCGAAAAATCCTATGGGATAGATGATAAGGATCAAAACACACTGATCAAACTGTCAATGACTCATCTTTTAAATAACAATTGTAAAGCAGCATGGAAGTATTATCGCGAATGTCAGGCATTGGGTGGCCTTCCGATTACTAAAGAATATACAGCTCATCTGCAGACTGTCTGTAAAGAATAGGTCCGGTCGAGGTAAACTCTGTCGACAATCAATTAATGACAGTTATATATTCATAAAAAGAAACCTCATCCCTGCGGAATTACAATTGCTTAAACATTATGAACAAGTTATTCTTATCAGCTTTATTGACTTTTTTTACATGTTGCTCGTTAGCATTTTCTCAAGAAAGTATAACTGTCAAAAAAAGAGCCATTGGCACTTTCCATACTTCAAATACCGAGTACAATGGGCTTTCATTTGGATTTGGGTCTACCATGGCTGATAGTCGAAACGTTAAAACGAATGGTGTTAGACTTGAAGTACCGGGAATTGGAATCATTTCATTTATGGGGAATGGCTTTCCCAATGCTACTGAGCCCTTTGACCTAAGCGATTTCAAATACAGTGAAGTGATCAATGGGGTAAATCTATCTACAGGCTCTTGGTGTGATTGTAATTATAACGGATGGACTATTGCCGCGGTGGGGCAGTACGGTAAACTGGGAAAGGGACTGTCATTGGCCGGAGGATGGAATATAATTGACAAGCAAAATGGAGTACAGCTTTCAATCATTGCAAATAGTTCGTATTACATGTCTGGTGTGCAGATATCAGCATTTAACTTTATACATAGTGGCACCGGCTTACAGATTGGATTGCTAAATAGAAGTAGAAATTTCAAGGGAATGCAATTAGGATTATGGAATGTCAATCAGAAAAGGTCGCTACCAATCATTAACTGGAACTTTGATTAATAATGTATTCATTTTTACCAATAGACAGAAACACTGTGCTTTTTTCATTCCTTATGAATCGCCAACATTAATCATATATAGGACTAACCTATAAAGCCAAAGCAATTAAATCAGTTTTTGTAATTTAGCTGTATGATTCATAAGTTAATTGACTATAGTCAGCGAGGGCTATCTTGTATAATGTTTATTTATTTTTTTTGCCCCCCCATGTCAAAGAAATCAATATGAATCCATGCCTAATTATAAGAATTGTATAGGTACGGGCTATAAGCTCTCACCAGCTCGGGGATTTGTCCCAAATGCGGGATTGACTCCGTACTAGGTCAGAGACTCGCCAAAGGAAGAGTCATTTCCAATATGAATTCAATAGAACAATCCGTAAATTACAACCATAAAATAGGAAACGCAGGAACGAAATGCACCCCATAGTTATGATGAAAAGAATATTTACCTTTTGTTTATTTGCACTGACTTGTCTTCAAGGCTTTTCTCAGAGCAAGTACTTTTTAATTGATTCCTTAGATTCGAAGTATAAACTTAGTCATCATGTACTATCCACAAAAGATATTTATCCGATAGACCATAAGATAGAGTTATTCAATATTACCTATAATAACAGCGATGGACAAAACCTTATTCTGTTCTCGGTTTTACCCGATTTGGAAACTGGTCAGGATTGGATAGAAACTTCCTTTGACCAATTGCAGGATAGTTTAATAAAATTTGGACCTATGCAGAAGCTCTTTGAGGCCAATACATGGAGTAGGTTTGATGGGGTTTATGGTGAACAGACGAAATATCTCAACATTTATAAGCCTGTTGTCTGTAAAGAAGGACGATATTATGTCCCTGCTAACTGTTTGCTACAATTCTACGCCATTCGCAATAGACCAAAAGTATTTAACAACGTCTTTGGAACGATAAATATCAATCTAGACGAGGTGACTATTCTTGAAATGGAGAAGATATATAATCAGACGTACCCCTCTACCGAATTCCCTTTGTACACTCTACGGTCTCCGGTATACTCCACTACGATGGATAGGTTGAGAGACCGTAGAGAGTATCTGTCTATGAAGCATACTCTAGCGGACGGGAGGATTGCCTATCAATTTTGGACCTATCTGGACTGGAATAAACATAGGTTCCAGTTTGAAAGCGAACGAGGCATTGACCGTTTCGTCTATTTGCCTGAAGAAGGAATTGTTGGCGGCTCGTTTGATTTTTATTTCTTTCACCATCTAAAGAAGACAGGCATTACCGATCTATATTTCTTAGATAATATCCGGAAAGAAAAAATAATGATCTCAAATCGAATAATTAAAGAACATCAAAGTAAGTACTGAGCTGGCTAGTGTGGCTAACGTGAAATATAAGATGTCCATGCGACAAACTTATTTTTTAAGGGCTTAGCTCTTTAGCGCAAACATAACTGCTGGCTTCTGGAAACAGGTACTATTAACAGGGGAGATAAAACCCATAGTATTGTATTTTAGATATATAAGGGTTATATTTAGATATTCATAAAAAGGAACCGCCCCCGCGGTTTATAACTGATTTGGTGTAGCCCTTGCGTCCGCAAGGGCTCTTTTGTATAATGTTATTTATTTTTTGGATGTATCCACTGTCAGAGTAATCATTATGAATCCATGATTAACTATAAGAATTGAATAGACACGAGCTGAAAGCTCGCGCCATCATGGGTCATCAACCTATTTCAGTGGAACACGCGAAACGCGTACAAACGCCATTACTGTTTTAGGTATGTTTAATTATATTTTTTATGAGTATATTTATAATTGTTTGAATTCTTAAATAATGCAGTTCTACTAGCGATTAATTAAAACCAATTTATTTTTCTAAAATTATGACAGTACAAAATGTATTAGACGCATTTCAGAATAGAGATTTAGTCTATCTACAAAGCAAAATAAATCCTTTGGGAATATACTCCGGTATTGCAGTTGAAGGTTTCCTAGACACAGTCGATCGTTTCTTCAAGAAAGTTGACATAGAGTCCCTAGCGGATGAGCATTTCTACGATCCATTTACTTGTGGCGAATTAGCTAGTAATGAGCAAGGATATGCTTTCTTTGATGAAGAATCTTACTGTAATTATTTACTGGTTATTACCGTAGTCGACGAGATTGTGACGGATATAAGAACCTTGTGTGACAAGCCAAAAAGTAATTATATTCTTCATAGCGAAAGTAATGAAGATTTATCTTATGAATATCTCTTGCAATTTAAAATCTATGAGGAGGATAAAATTGGCTATGACAGCTCTTCGGTAGATTACCAGATCTATTTGCGCGAGCGAGCCATAGCAGCTATCCATGACCGAAGCCATATATCGGCACTTGATGTCGAGTTCCTTGAATCATGGTATTTAGAAAACAAGTATTTGAAGACCAGCTATGAGGACGAATATTACGATGAAGAAGAATGTATTCCTGTTGAAAAATACCGATTTAAAGATACTTTTACGGAGTATCTAAACGTAGTTGAAGAATATTTAAAATCAGCAAAATCGAATAATGACCATAATATACTCAAACGGTTTTATAACTCATTAGATAAAGATAATGAAGCGCACTTAGACAAGTGGTATAACATTTGTAAAAGAGAGCAAGCTTTTAAAGAGAGAATGAGCTACTTTGTATGGCCATTTAATATCAATGATGGCTCACTTTATCATTTGGGGCTGAGATTTGATAGTAAGCCCCTTGAAGATATCTTATTTACGACAGATAAGTATAATGTTATGCGAAATCGAGAGATAGAACACATTCGTTCGTTGAGATCTTGATTATGATCATCATCAAGAATACCTATCTCACATTGATGACTCACGGTATGAAGGACTGCTATATACTGCACCGGTCAGGAGACCAGAGAATATTTTAAGTGTCGGATAGCTAAGCGAACCATTAATTTAGAAAATTTATTCTGGCAATCCAGCCACAGATTTTCCTTTCATTCCCTCACTAATTAGGTGACCAACAAATGATGTAAAAGGTTCTATATCCTGTTCCACGCTTGCTTTTTCAAGCGCCTGCATATATTCGTCTCTTCTTTCCACGGGTATCACCGTCCAAGGATAACCTCCAGAAGCCAACATAGCATTCATTAAGAATCTTCCCATACGTCCGTTTCCATCCATGTAAGGATGAATGAACACAAATATAAAATGGCCTAAAATAGCCCTAGCAGAAGCCTCAGGCTCTTCTTCGAGCAGTTCAAACAAAACAGGCATAGTATCTCTCATAGCGTCTACACTAGGCGGTACATGCTTAGAATTACCTATATATACTTGGTGGTTTCGATAACCAGCATATTTCTTGCAAGAATTTTGGGGTTTCTACAAATCTTTCACGTGGTGTGGCCATATTCTTATAAATTTATTAAACCCTGCTGTGTTATTTTTATTAAAACATGATGTGTTAATTCTATTAAACCGTGTTTTTAAAAGGTGACGATCTATTTGATGATAAAGTCAAAGTTTTAACATTCTAATTTAACAGACAAAGGAAAACAGTTTATACACTCCTTACGCCCCATCCATTCAACAATTGATTCTTTTTTAGTAGAACCAATAGCGCTACGGTTTCCCGTACAAAAGTTATCTATCAGTCTTGTATTATTGTACAACATTATTTGATTCATTATTAGATTTCAGGTATCTTGGAGGAGGCTTCTCGATGATCGCATTTAGTTTATCGCTGTATAGGATCGAGTATGGAGTCCCCGTGTCAAATTGCATATAGAACTTATGAGGACAGTTCTTTAGCGTCACAGTAATGAGCATAGCCAAATGCGGCTCCCATCTCTGAAGAATAGTAGTACGTGTTGTTCATCCCTTTGCATACATACTCAGCACGTGACCTTCCAACTGCTCTGTAATTATAAGCTGACGCTTGGGAACTACCTTAGATTCGAAAGTACCGGTATGAAGACTCCGAACAGTCTTTTTGGTCTTACCATTTCGACGATTGGAATTACTCGAAGCCTTATCTTCCCGAAGGTGACTCTCTATCTCACCATAGGTACAGCAGGGGTAGCCTCGGAAACGAATACTGTCAAGAACATCGCTGTACCGTTACATTTCATGGCTAGCCTCTTATCCCAATCATAACCTTTGTCAATGTCCGGGATAATAAAATGTCAATTGTCAAACTTAGATCACCGATCCAGTTCCAGTCTATATTGTCTTGTTTCATCATCTATTTATATCTATTTCTCTAAGATAGCCATCAATAATGAACGCGTATTAAATCTTCATATTTAAATATAGGCAAATTAAAGTCGATCTATCTCACGGAGGATTGTGTCACCTTTTCCCGTCTGATAATTCCATCGCCCACTACAATCCAAGGGTTTCACATTCTTTTTCGTCAATTGTCCCCCAATTGTCCCCCCTGTTCGTTTTATTTATTGCTTTATATAATAGATATTAGCAGGTGTTAATTTATGTAGATATATCAGTATAGGACCTAGTGGTATATATTATTGTCGATCGAGAATTAGCTGCTTTTTTATTGAAAATTAATATATATTTGAGTAACCGTCTATGAAACAATAGTTATGATTTATAACATTCTTACCAAACTTAAGTTAATCCTTAACGAAGGGGTGAAATCCTCATTCGGATTAGTAAAGGATATAGTAGAGATATCTTCCATTACCAAAGAAAAGAAAGAAGGCAGAGTACTTATTACGCTATTGAATGTCGAAAGAGACACAAGCGCAGGTATAAACTTTAAGAGTAGGGCTGGGCTATCAGTTTCTAATAAGTTTATACAGGGCAATCCTTCATGGAGTATTAATTTGTTAGTACTAGTTTCTGTGGTGTTTCCATCAAGTGGATACGAAAGCTCATTGAAAATAATGGATTTAGTATTAGATATATTACAGCGAAATCATCAACTAAATCTTCCTAATAGTACAGAATATCTTGTTATTGAACCTGTCAATGTAAGTATAAGTGAATTATCTAACATCTGGAGTATATGCTCTAGTGATTTAAATCCTTCCATTGTCCTCCGAATACGTTCATTTAATATTGATGGTAATGGAGTCATGCAAATACATCAAGAAATAAAAGAAAGGATTTTAGATCTATGTTAGATAGGAGCGATCAAATGGAGTATTTCTCTGTTTCTTTAACACATGATTATTATTCAGCAAATATTCCCATTACACTATCAATCAAATCCAAAGATTTGATTGATAAGTATAATTTATATTTTTTGCAGCGCGACGATAGTTATATTTTAATTGGTAAATCTCTTTTATACAACAGGTTTAAAGAAGAGTTTAAAAAAGTACACTTTTTGCTCGAGCACAATGCGTATACGATGAGGAGATATAAGCAAATTAGAAGTGAAGGCGAAAGTCTACTGATTTTTCTGAAAGTAAATTCCAATTCGTTTTATTTTGTCACGTCACCACTAAATGAAGAGCAAACAATCGTTCGTATAGATACAATTATGAACTCAACCGATCAAACAAAAATAGCTTGTCATTTTGCTGGTGTCAGAAAATGTTTTCAATATATATTCATTACTAAGAGAAAACACAATGATCTAGAACTAATCGAAGAAGATGGATCATTGTTGTTTGATAAAGATCCGAATTCAGAGCTGCTAGGAGAAAATACAATATCTTTTTCTACAGCAGACGCCGTTTTACTTAAGAAAGATACCAGTTATAAAATAAATTTGATAGAGCGAAATAAATATGGGCTAAAGACAATAATCTCGAGATTAGACATACCGCATCCATCTAGTTTTTCACCTGACAAATCTAAAACTACAATTACCAAATATTATAACTTATAACTTAAATAAACATATATGTGTGCTATGAAAACCCCAGGGGTGTACATTTTAGAGAAAAATGCTTTCCCAAATTCTGTCGTGGAGACTGCGACAGCTGTACCCGCTTTTATCGGCTATACGCAGATAGCTAAAAACGGAAGTAAATCTTTATTAAATAAACCTTTCAAAGTAAGTTCTCTTGCTGAGTTTAATCAGTATTTCGGATTCGCTCCGTCACCTAAGTTTGAGTTGAAAGACGGTGATGAAGAGAATTTTAATATTTCTCTAGAAGGGACTGATAAAGAGAAATTATACGGAGTTCTAGAAAGAAAGGATCGCCATAACCTTTATTATAACCTGAGATTCTTTTTTGCCAACGGTGGAGGCCAGTGTTACATAGTTTCAGTCGGTACTTACGAAGACGAGTTATCGAAAGAAAAATTGATAAGTGGGATAGACACTTTGTTGGAGGAGCAAGAGCCGACGATGGTTCTCGTTCCGGAAGCTGTTAACTTGGAGAATAAGCAAGACTGCTTTGATATCCAAACAGCTGTTTTAAAACATTGTGGTATGACGATGCGCAATCGCTTTGCTATTCTAGATATTTATAATGGCTATAAAGATAGAAAAGGTGAAGATGGAGATGTTGTGAATGAGTTTAGAGAAGCAATGGGCACCGAGTTTTTAGACTTTGGAGCTACATATTATCCCTGGTTGTCTACTTCTATTGTTTCTGACGAAGAGATAGATTTTAATAATATAGAAAAGGAAAGCTGGGCCAAGCTGAAGGAATTATTAAATGCCGGCTCCCCACATCTTTTGGAATATATAGAAAAGATAGATGCAGATAAATATGGACAACTTGAATTTAATGAGATTAATACAATTAACAAGGTATTGAGTAATCAAAGCAAATTCTATGCTGATCTGCTAGCAGAGATAAAGTTGCAACTGAACTTGTTGCCTCCAGGGGCCGCTATGGCAGGTATTTATACATTGGTAGATAGTACAAAGAACGTGTGGAAAGCACCGGCCAACATAGGGTTATCAAATGTGATAGCTCCGATTATTAACATTTCCCACGCTACACAAGAGGATTTGAATATGCCAATCAACGGCAAGGCAGTGAATGCTATTCGTTATTTCGTAGGAGAAGGAGTAAAAGTTTGGGGGGCGAGAACACTAGATGGTAATTCATCAGATTGGAGATATATCAATGTTCGCCGTACAATGATGATGCTAGAAGAATCTATAAAAAACGCTACTAAAGCATATGTTTTTGAAGCGAATACGGCTAATACCTGGGTGAGTGTTCGAAGTATGATTAATAATTTTTTGAATGGTATATGGAAGCGAGGCGGTTTAGCAGGAGCTATTCCCGATGATGCTTTCAGTGTTCACATCGGTTTAGGTGAGACAATGACGGGCGAAGATATTTTGGATGGTATCATGCGCGTTACAGTTTTGGTCGCATTAGTGAGACCTGCTGAATTTATTGAGATTACTTTCCAACAACAAATGCAAAAAAGCTAATTATTAATTTATAAAGAACTATAAAGTTATGGCAGGAGAAGCACAAGACAACGTATGGCCTTTACCGAAGTTTTATTTTCAAGTAAAGCTAGGAGATACAGAGGTAGCCTTTCAAGAGGTTTCAGGATTAGATATAGAGGCACAAATTATTGAATATCGACATGGCAATAGTCCAGAGTTTTCAACAATAAAAATGCCCGGAATCAAGAAAGTGGGAAATGTCACTTTGAAGAAAGGAGTTTTTGTAAAAGATAATGCATTCTGGGATTGGTTTAATCAGATAAAGATGAATACCATTGAGCGCAAGACAGTGACCATCAGTCTGCTTGACGAGTCAGGAGCTCCCACAATGGTATGGACCTTGAATAATGCTTGGCCTACAAAAATAACAGGGACTGATATGAAATCTGATGGAAACGAAGTCGCTGTTGAGACAATAGAGGTGGCGCATGAAGGCTTAAAAATTGAAAACAGTTAGATAAATCAACTATAAAACAGGAAGAATGAAGATTTTTAATTGGGATATACCAGTTGCCTTTTACTTTCAAGTAAAAATTCAAGGGGGTGATTTTGCTTTCAAAGAAGTTTCTGGACTATCTTCCGAATTAGAAACAGAGACCATTATTGAAGGTGGCAACAATGATTATGTACATATAGTCCCGAAAAATGTAAAACATAGTAACCTAGTTTTGAAACGTGGACTCAAGCCAGTTAATAAAGATGACGTGGTCTGGATTTCTTCATTTTTTAATGGTTCCATCCGTTATCCGATAACTACAGTATCCATTACTATAAATTTATTACAAAAGGATGGAACCCCTGTTTATTCTTGGAATTGTAACAATGTTTATCCCGTCAAATGGGAAGTTGAATCATTAGATTCAGAAAAGAACAGTGTTTTGATAGAAATATTGGAATTATCTTATACTAGAATAGAACGTATACCATGCCGATAATAATCAAAGAGATACATGTGAAATCCACAGTAGAGCCGGATCGTAAGAAGACTGGTGTTTCAAAAGAAGAAATAAGTGGTTTGAAGAAAGACATTGTTAGTGAACTTAAAGAATTTCTTCATCGTGAGTATTTACGCAAAAACGAACGTTGATGAGTGATAAAATAAAGATTGATGGTTCGTCAAGTGGGGGAAGTCTATTTTCCACGCAGATTAATCCATCTTCGGTGCGGATTAGTAAAAAGGTGTCTTATGAGAATGTAACATCATTCGGCAGTGATCAATACTTTTCCAAGTATAAGCATCATGAACCATCGCAGATGTCTTTTGAGATCTATATGGATGATACTGGTGTTATTCCACAGACCGATGGATTAACAATTGTGCAGCGAATCGAAAAGTTAGAGTCGGCAGTTTATTTGTTGCAGCAAGAAAAGAAGGAGCCAGGTCTCGTAAAAATCATTTGGGGTCCCACTATTTTTCACGGTAGGGCCGAGTCAATTGACTATGACTATACCATGTTCAATTCCGATGGGAGTCCATTACGAGTAAAAATTACACTCTCTTTTGTAGGATCTTTTGAAAAATCTACTGTAAAAGCTTCTGCCAATAATAAGGCAAGCGTAGTCACATTTTCAGCAGGCGATAGCTTAGCGGATTACTGTGATAAGACCTATGGAGATCCTTCTTACTGCGTAGACGTCGCGATAGCGAATGGATTATCAAGTATTAGGAATGTAGATCCTGGTACTGTCCTTATATTTCATGAATTAGTACGTTAATACAAATGACATCATCTAAATCAAGTTTTTTTTCGATATATGACGGCCCATCAGCTCAAGGCATGGTTACCACATCCATATACATCAATGACAGTCTTTTAACAACAAAATCACTGCTCGATTCTATTTGGATAAGAAAAGAAGTTAATAAAATTGGAAAGGCGGAGATTGTCTTTAAGGTTTGGAGCAGTAGTACTACCGATGAAACAGAAAGTGAGGAGAATGCCTTTACACCAGGCAACAAGATACGTATAGAAGCAGGATATTTAAATGGGGAATCTGAAGCCAGTCTATTTGAAGGAATTATTGTTGAACAGGATATAGACTTAGAGCTTCGAGGGAGCTCTCGCATAAAGTTAGGGTGCCGTGATCATATGTATCTTTCTACCCTAGTCAAGAAGTCATCTATATACACCAAGGTAAAAGATCAATCCCTCTTGTCAAACATATTATCCACTTACAAAGAAGTAAACGCCTCTGTAGGCGCAACAAAATACGAGTACCAAGCTATTACGCAACATAACAATACCGATTGGGATTTTATATTAGAACGCGCCAAGAGAAACGGCTTAGTGGTACAGACAGAAGGATCTACAGTTACTATCAGCGAACCATCAATCTCCTCGAAGCCCGTGTTCCATTTAAGCTTAAAGGATAACATTATAGATATTAAGGGCCAGTTGAAGGTAAAAAAGCAATTTACCTCGGTCAAGGCTCTTGGATGGAATCAAAAAGAACAAAAGTTGGAGACTGTCACGGTTGCTAATGATTCGATCAAAACCAACAATCAAGGAGACATCTCATCAAAAGAATTAGCTCAGGCACTTGGTATCAACGAGCTGGTCTTACAGACAAGTGACTTCTGTAACCGAGAAACGCTCCAGAAATGGGCCGAATCCCAAATGACATTTAGTACTTTGCAGCGCATCAGTGGAGAAGTTAGTTGTAAAGGAACAGCAGCAATCAAACACGGTTGCATAGTCGAGATTAGTGGTGTCAATAGGCATATGGATGGAAGCGCCTACTGTGGGGCAGTAGAACATGAAGTAAAGAATGGAGATTGGAATACAAAAGCCATAATAGGTTTTGATTATAGATTTGATGAAGACGAAGACTTACAAAGAAGTATCTCCGCGATTCAGATAGGTAAGGTCTCTCAAATTGATGAAGATCCTACCAAGGAGTTTAATATTCAGGTCGAGATACCATTGTTTAAAGCTACTGAAGTAAACAAAATTTGGGCACGAAGAGCTACATTTTGGTCGAGTAATGGTTAC
Organism: Sphingobacterium paucimobilis HER1398; assembly: GCF_000416985.1. Taxonomy (GTDB): domain Bacteria; phylum Bacteroidota; class Bacteroidia; order Sphingobacteriales; family Sphingobacteriaceae; genus Sphingobacterium; species Sphingobacterium paucimobilis. Next base: position 18,396 of record NZ_ATDL01000012.1, on the reverse strand, counting down.
GGAAGCTTTTTTATTCCAGACGTTGGGGATGAAGTAATCATAGGTTTTTTGGATAGTAATCATAGCAATCCGGTTATTTTAGGAAGTCTATATAGTAGTAAACAACCACCAAAGGAAGTCATAACAAAAGAAAACTACATAAAGAGTTTAGTTACCAAAGAAAAGCTATCGTTAATTTTTGACGATGAAAAAAAATCAATCCTTTTGAGTACCCCAGCAGGAAATACAATTGAGATTAACGATAAAGGAAAAAGCATTAGTATTCAGGACCAAAATGAAAATACGATCATTATGAATTCAGATGGAATATCTATAAAATCCGCAAAATCAATATCTCTGGAAGCCAAGACAGAATTGACAATAAGCGCGGGCACAGATATAAGTATTAAGGGGAAAAATGCGGTAAATCTAAAAGCAATGAATATTGAAGCCAAAGCCGATGTGGGTTTTACGGCAAAGGGAAGTGCCAAATCGGAAATATCTGCCGGAGGCCAGACTATTATTAAAGGAGCAATGGTAATGATTAATTAAATAATGTCAGCAGCAGCAAGAATTACAGACCTCCACCTATGTCCAATGGTTACCCCTGGAATACCACCTGTTCCGCATGTGGGAGGTCCCATTATAGGTCCGGGGATACCCACTGTTTTAATAGGTAGTCTACCAGCCGCGGTAGTTGGAGATGCATGTGTATGCACCGGGCCACCAGACAGCATTGTCAGTGGTTCAAAAACAGTTTTTATAGGAGGCAAACCCGCAGCTAGACTAGGCGACCCCTGTGCGCATGGGGGCAGCATAGTACTAGGTTGTGTAAATGTTTTAATAGGCGGATGACAAAAAAAATAGATTTTTTAGGCAGAGGTTGGTCCTTTCCACCATCGTTTACCAAGAATGGTGTTCAGATGTCCGAGTATACATTAGATGTCAGAGAGAGCCTTCATGTCTTATTATCGACCAATAAAGGGGAACGTATTTTTCGGGCCAACTATGGTTCCACACTAAAAAAATGGGTCTTTTCTGTAATCGATTCGACAGAAAAAACGCTAATCGCTGACGAATTAAAAGATGCCATTAGCAAAGGAGAACCGAGAATTACAGTTTCGAATATAGATGTAGTTACCAAACATGATGCCGAAGGAATACTATGGATCAAAATAGAATACATCATTCGGTCTACAAATATTGAAGACAATCTAGTGTTTCCGTTTTACCTAACACCCTAGATGTCATTTATGATGGATTAATAATTTAAATGAATTAATGAGCGGATTAAGTCAGTTTCAACGATTTCAAAGAATTAAAAATATCATTTCTCCCAAGGTTGTTGAAGATAATCCGGAGAAGCTGCTAATAGATTTTTTAGAGATAGCCTCATTTATTAAGATGTGCCATCCTGATTCGTTACCACACCCTAAAGATGATTTTTTTTGGGACTTATTTGAACAAGGAGAGACCTCTATTCTTAAAGCATATAAAAATAAAGAATGGAATGGAGATATGGACCCTAGTTGGTCTTTAGTAATCAGTTTTATACAGAATTTGGCTGAAACAGCTAATCTATTTAACCAACGTTGGGCAAAGCTGCCGGATTATTATTTTGAAAGTATTTTGGGCGTTGTGCCTCACGGGATGATTCCCGACAATGTTTGGATATCTCTCGAGAATATAACGGATAGATCCATATTGCTTCCTCAGGGCACGACGTATAAAGTAAGACGAGGGGATCATCTTTCTTTATATCAATCTCTTAAAGATGTCGAGATTGGTAATGGAGCGATTGAAAAGTTATATTTATTGAATGATAACAGTGCTAGGGCGATTCCTTCCATAAGCCGTTATAACGTACAGGAATATTTACTTCTCGATAATAATGTCGTTGAGGTCAAGGGGATAGATATCGAAGTCGGTGTCCGTGTCTCAAGTCCGATACTTTTTCTAAAAGAGGGTCGCCGCACAGTAAAAGCCACTTTATATTTTAAAAAGAATGATAACAAAGATTTATATTCAACAAGTGTAAAATCAAAAATAGAAGTCAGCGAATTATTTAAATTGAGCATTAGTACAGCGTCTGGCTGGGAGACAATTGAATATAAGACGATCGACATGGATCTGATCTCAGGAGAGATATGTTTTAATTTTAGCCTTTCAGAGTCGTTTAATCCAGTTGTAGCATGTTCAAAAGATATTCAGGGGTTCGATAGCGAATGTCCTGTACTAAATATTATTGTCAATCTAGATTCTTCCAAGTATGATATCGATTTATTGGCAAATATGCTCGTAAGAAAAGTCGAACTAAGCGCAATCGTCGAAAATGTGGCTGACGTACAGGTATATAATGAGTTAGGGAAGATAGACAATTCAACGCCATTTCTCCCATTTGGTATAACTGCTAATAAAGGATCTTGGTTTATAATTGGTAACTACGAATCAAGCATAAAAAACACCACAGAAATAACCATTAATTTGAAGTGGGATAAATTATTGTCGGATTCAGAGAACCTGCAGGAACATTACAAAGACTATCATAGGGGAATAGACAACACCAGTTTTAAAGTTGATATCAAGTACCTTTTAGACTTTGAGTGGAAATCGCCAGAAGGAAAAAGGACATTTAATCTTTTTGAGAATAATGCCTTGACAAAGCAGTTGTCCCAAGTTTCAAGAATAGGCAACGTGAATATCGACAAGATGATTGCGACAAATGTAAAAGAAGAAAAGTATGTTTATTCTATGCAATCTAGAGAAGGCTTTATTCAGATAACACTGGACCAGCCCAAAATTGGATTTGGGGACGAAACATATCGTAAACTATTTACGGAACAATTGCTAAAAAGTTCAGGGAAGAAAAGAAATCCAACAATTCCTCCTCCAGTCCAGCCCATTCTCAATCGCATCACTATAGATTATAAATCGAGGGATAGTATAGCTTATGGGCTTTCGAATAATGATAGACATTCTTTTTTTGCACCAATAGTACCTTTAGATAATTTTTCGAATCAAAACAAGATAGATAATAGTGATCTCGTACTCCTTCCTAATCTGAAAGGGAGAAATATTTTATTCGCTCTGAAGAATATTAACGCAGGAGAATATGTTAGCCTTTTCTTCGACCTATCCCCTTTCGAGACAGAAAATTTAGAGAGTAAATCAATTTACGAACAGCGTGATTTTTTGGGCAATGTCAGTTTGTACTTAGGCAATCCCCTGTGTTGGAGGAGAGCGGCACCAGGTCTGATTAGTAGGGATGAGACCATGGGCTTACTCATAAACGGAGCATTGATTTTACATTTTCCGGAACACATAGAACCTGAATTGTATGATCATGATGGGCTACTTTGGGTTAGAATAAACTACGATTCTTGCGATCAAATCCATTTTCCCGAAATACGGGGCGTTTATGCGAATGTTGTCAAATTAGAATTGGTGACACCAGTTGATAGCCAAGATGAAATAATTCTTAACGCGAATGATGGAGAAATAGAGGAGGATGCTATAGTTCCAGGAATCGGCAAAGTAAACCGTATAACACCTTTTTATGGTGGCAGAAATAAAGAAACAGCGGAGGAAGTATTTTTGAGAATATCAGCGTATAACAGACATAGAGGTAGAGCCGTTACACGACGAGACTATGAAGAATTAATACTTCAACGATTCGTTGAAATTGGTAGTGTAAAGTGCATTACTTTGCCCCATGCTACTTCCGATCAGTTTAGCCTTTATCTGGTTATCGTACCTACAAATGATACAAGTAACACCAAGTATCCATTAGCTTCACCTTATCTGATCTTTGAAGTTGAGAATTATATGCGTCAACTTATTTCACCATATATAAACAATTTAAGGGTTATTAATCCATTGTATGAGGAGTTGATTATCAAGTGTCGGTTTACATTAAGAGGTTACTTCTCGGCAAGAAATATGAAAAAACTAATACAAATGATCAATAATAGTATTGCTCCTTGGCTCGCTACCAATACGAGTCCAGATTTTGACCATCAGTTTAGTCTTAAAAGACTACATGAAGATCTAGTTAATGAATTTGGACAATTGATAGCAATTAACGACCTAATAGGTATACAGCTATGTAAAAGCTACAACGATGTGTTTATCAAGGAAACAATCTTTCTGATCGGAGACCAGTTAATCAGCGACGGGAGTATCACTGTATCCAAGCCCAATGCCGTATTAGTCCCTTCGAACAATCACCTCATTAATTGGGGAGAAGATCACTTATCGACCTTTGGTGTCAAAGAGATGAGTATCGGTGGCAATTTTATTATTTAATCTAAAGAACAGTACAATGGCTGAACGTGGTAGAGATCTGCTGAAAAACTTTTTTAAAAACGGAAAAAGACCAACAGAATCCGATTTTAGTGATTTGATTGATTCAACGGTCAATAAGCTAGATGATGGCTATACAAAAAGTGATAATGACGGGTTAAAGTTAACAGCAAAAGGATCTAATAAAACAATAATTACGTTATGCGAAGAAGAGAAAGTTTCCTGGAAGTTTTTCTTTCAAAACAGTAAGCTTGTATTACAGAACTATTTGAAAGGCTTCTCACGTGACAATCAAAGCAAAGAAGTATTAGAAGTTAGATCTCCAACAACTAATATTGAAGGCGATCTAAATATCAATGGCGATTTTAGCATTAGTGGGGTTAGAAAAGGAGCTAGTGTGAGTGGTATGGCCGCCGATGGCAAGTGGCATACGATTACGGCGCTGAACTATGGCGTATACGCTATGGAAGTTTCGGCATCTGTTCACGGCAGGAGCGGGAATGGAAAGTACGCCGTTTTAGTAGGTTGGGCGACACAAGCTTTTGGTAGTGGTCGGAAAATAAGAACCATTAGTTCTCATTATGGTTTTTGGGGCAATCGTCTGAAACTACGTTGGAAGAAAGTAAAGGATAAGAACGGGGCCGTCAATTACCAATTGCAGGTACGCACCAAAACCAATTATAATGATTCTTCAGCATTAATCAATTGTAATCTAACACTTCTTCATAGCTATGAAAAAGCCGATAATCAAAAAACGTAATATTCAAGACAATTACTATAGCCATCTTCAGTCAAGGTCTTTAGATCGGATTATCGAGTTAAGCGGAAATCTGTGGACAGATCACAACGTCCACGATCCGGGTATAACGATCGCAGACTACCTAAACTATGGGTTGTATGATATTTATTTCCGGCAGCTTTTTTCTCTTGAAAATTACCTGTTCAAAAATCTAGAAGACAAGGATTATAGCCAGAAGGGACTACAGTCCAGAGAGCAGTTGTATACCTTCGAAAATCCCTCAGGCATACGGGTCGATGCCAAAGTGGTGGTAACAGAACAAGACTATGAAGAACTCTTTGTTGATTTTTTTGGAGCGAGAGTCTCCGGAGTCGAAGTGTATTATAATAAGATAGATCGGAGCTATGATATATTTCTACAGCGCAATAGTGGGTATGATAGATCAGGTATTTATACCTTAGAAAAAGAGGTTAAAGCGCTATACCATAAGAATCGAAATCTAGGAGAAAACTTGGGCAATGTATTTCATTTTGCATTTAGTCAAGTACCTAACAAAAACTTGTATCAATCACGCAAGTATAGACATCACAATAGCTACGATTTTCCAACGTTTTCAGCGCAGGAAGACATGGACGAAAGCAAATTGTTTACACCAGACTACCAAACTATTCAATATGACTTTCCAGAGCTATACGGCATTAGTAAAAGAGGCATACCCTCACACGAAGATCCAGATTACAAGGCCCGGGTATTACAGCTAAAGGGGTATCTCTTGAATTTTGACTATTTAATGGCCAATCATTTGCAAAAGATGGATAGCGTCCATCAATTATTTGACATTGGCGCAGTGGTGCCGACATCGCGAATAGCAAACGTTCAAATCGTAAACGGAGAAGAAATTATTGATGAAAAGAAACAAGAAGCAGCCGCTATTGCCTTTCAAAAAGAAAGATTTAACAGTGTTCAGAAATTTGCATATCTAAACATGTTAGATGCTATTTACGATGAAAACACACAGCACCTCTTCGGAAGTTTGGATACAGACAGCCTGAATTCCAAAAGAGCTCGGTTGATCAGCAGATTACCCCAACTTAATGAGCATCGGTTTCGGGCCTGCAACATCTACGATCCCAATAGCATTTGTAGTCTTCAAGACCTGCTCGAGGAAATAATCTCTTTGCGATTTACCAATCGTAGACCGTTTCACTTTAGAGGCGTGCGCGTCATCAGCAACGAACTCTTCAAAGAAAGGTACAAAAGCCTTCTTCTGGTCGACGAACAGTATTATTATCAAAGTATACCGGTTATAGTGTATCCTATTGCTGAGAGCGACGAAGATGTATTTGGTAAAATGAAAGATATGTTATCTCTGATATGGCATGCTGTTTTACCCGAAGATATTTTAATATACGGTACAGATGTAGAAAATTATAAATTGAAAGTTGAAGGAGATGATTACTCTTTATTATTTAGAAGTCCCACCGGAAGACTGGAAATAGAGATGAGCTTACTTTGCTCCGATAGCGATATAATCATTGAACAAGCCTATCTCTTTATTCATTTTATCCGTCAAATGAATAGAATGGAGCACCAACAGCGCTTCTATTTTATTGAATATATTTTATTAGGACAAGACGATGATAAAGATTTGATTTCGATAGTTTACCCTAAGGATCTGATCGATCCCCACAATACCGCCTTTCAAATAGACAGATTTTTAGATGAGTTTTTATACGATAGATTTCCTGTTCATTTACGCTATAGGTTGCATGGTTTAGCACAAGACGATTTGGAGAACTTCCACATTACCTACGCTGCATGGCGACGGGCTATGGCAGTTAACGATGGTCAAGCAGCAACTGTCCATGCGGCGGTTCTTACGTCATTTCTGAATATTCGCAAAGCATCTTAATTGTAGAAAGTGAATCAGGTCGATAAGATAACATTAAATTTCATCGGAAAAGACGAATCGTTTTTTCGGGATTTGCATGCTGATTTTAATACAGCCTGGTCAGACCTATTAGAACGCGTGACCGATCGGGTATTATTGGAGTGGAGCAATCCAAATGTGCATTTAGAAATTGATAAGCTCATATTAGATTTACCGCCAATTGGAGCTAATAATTTCAAAAAAGAATTTCTTGTACAATACGAGACCATCCTTGAACGAGAGTTAATAAAGGTTGTAAAAAAACACCAAGGAGAGGAAGTCATTACAAAAGCAAGACGCGATCGAACCGAGTTGTTATTCCATTATTTACTGCACGGGCATCTACTTTGGAGACCAGGCGATAGTTCATTCAATTTACAGGATTTATTTTTAGAAATCCTAAAAAATAATAGTGCTGCGTTATATAAATTTCTACGTACTCACGGCCATTATACAAGTTTGCAGGAACGGATTATTTACCAATTAGAAGAAAAATCACTTTATGCGGGTATCAAGTTACTGGCTCCGAATGATAGCCAATTTATTGTTAGCTATATAAAGGCTTTAAAACAAAAGTATAAGCGTTTGACCCAACCGCAAATCACTGAAACCAATTATCAGTACGCCGTGTGGAAGGTCATTTACGCTTATGTGTTGACCATGCAGACTACTTATTTTAATAAGAAGATGTTTGTCAAACAGACGATCGTAAAAATAGGGAATCATTATAATATTAATTATAATCACCTTTTGCGGTTGCTATGGACAGATCAAAACGAAGATCATATTTCAGGCGAGCTATATCTGATCTTGCAAAATCTCTTTCAAGAAGAGAAGCGAGGTATCGTTAAACGCAAAAATTGGCGGCATTGGATTCAATTGATTGCCCAGATAGAAGGCACCCTTTTAGACGGCTTAAAAAGAGAAAAGAACACGTTGATCCAGTTGTTAAAAAGTGACAACTCCATTTATTTGCTACAATTGTTGAATGAGCAGGAGATACTAACCCTGGTAGACTTTGTAATACCTAATGAAGCCCCTTTTATTCGCAATTATACATCTGTCTTAGACCAAAATCAACAAAAGGGCTTATTACAAGGGAAAGCCGGGGGCGAATTTCGTTTATTAAAGTGGCAAATTATATTTCCCATTCTCTTTCAGAATAACGGGGCTAATTTTAATAGAAAGTATTTTGTCGAAAAGGTTATTTTAAAAATTGCTGCCCATTATAATTTACAAGCTATTCAATTGTTGAATTATTGGAGCATAGGTGATAAGGTGTTTCAAAATGACAAAGTGCTTTTGAGTATCTGGAAAGAGCTGTTAAACAAATATGAACCATCCCCAACAAAATCAAAGGGGTTGGTTTCTGTTCATAAAGATCATATTATTTTAGCCATTCGACGTCAAGTTGTGTTGACTGTAGACCAGATTGATAGACTAAAAGAATGGGTAGAATCTTCGACAGAAGGTATAAAGTTCATCGAAAGACTAGATCCTATAGCACTTCAGCATTTTATTAAAGTAAACTTTAAAAAAGATGCTGAATGGATTATCCACTACGCTTCCTATCTCGATCTACTTGAAAACAGTAAATTTACAGCCCTAAAATTAGGAGGGAAGTTCACAACTATAAAGTGGCTTTTCATTTTACAGACATTGCTGGGCGGCTATCGGCAGTCATTGAATAAGAAGTATTTTGTAGAGCAGGTACTGGCAAAGCTTTCCGACCATTATAACATTAAGAAAGATGTCATAATTAAGATCCTAACAGACAATATAGGCGATGTTGGATATCAAGTGCCTTATGATTTATTTAAGGTTTTAAATGACCTTCGAAAATACGCAGTGGTTATTAACAAAAAAGATCCGATCAATGATCCGAAATCAAATTCAGCTGATGAGGCTGCTGAAAACGCATTCATACACCCCATCTTAGATCTTTTAGCTAGTATTTTAGGAGTGTTCGATAGGCAGACAGTCTTACGGATTGATAAGAAACATATGTTGTTTGTCCTTGGACGCTATAGGAGTTCCCATTCAGGCCATTCACAGTTAGATATTTTACGTTTTATACTTTCTTGGTTACTCGGTCAAGTCCCGGTGCCAAACCAAAAGAGTGATTGTTTACAACAATTGACGATTTTATCAGAGCGTAGTCCTTTATTACAAGCTGCCATTCAACAAGAAAAGTTACAGCGTATTATGGAGCAGGACAACGATAATGATGAGGTAGCCGATATTAATACATTTCGAGAGGTTCATAATGCCGGGGTCATATTAATTGCGGCTTATTTGCCACGGTTATTTTCCATTTTAAAGTACACCGAAAACGGACAGTTTTGCAATCAGGAAAAGCAAATAAGAGCTGTTTTTTTGATTCAATACCTAATTTTCGGAAATACCGAATACCCGGAGCATGAATTATATTTCAATAAGATTTTAACAGGGATAAGAATAGATAAAGCGCTTCCGAATTCTTTGGATTTGACCAAAGAAGAGATGGAAGTATCTAATCAAATGCTAGCCTCTATTCTGATGCATTGGCAAAAAGTAAAGACAATAGGAGCATTGCGAGAAGGATTTTTACAACGAGGAGGCCTACTTTACACGAAGGACGACGTCTTAGAGCTGTCCATTGATCAAAAGGCTTTCGATATGCTATTAGATTACGTATCTTGGAATTATAAAACCATCAGGTTTCAATGGATGGAGAAAACAATCTTAACTAATTGGAGGTAATAAATTAAACTTATGAAAATTGAAACTCAAAAAAGAGATGAGCAAGAAACAGCTCAAAGAAAGTCAAAGAACCAAGGTTCTATAGGTCAAATATTACAAACATATAGAAAAGCTAATGCTAACAGCACTCATACCCCGGTTGCACAGAGAAATCCAAGAATAAAACTAGGCCAAGATTTATACAGCAACCTTATCTCTAAGAATTTTCATTCAAAGGGTATATTTAAAGGTATGAACCATATGATGTATAGAAACAATATTCCCATGTCGCCCGAACATGAGCTAGTGTTGAGACAAAAATTAATAACGGAGAATGCAGGACTATGGGATACGCTAAAGGCGGAGAATTCCCATGTACTAGCCAGTCAGGGACATGGATTATTGTATAATATGGGAAAACAATTCCACACATATTTTGTACATCCTTTTACCAAGTAATAATAAGCTTATGAAATCTATTGCTCAAAAAGAACCATTAGAGAATTCTGCGAACGAGAAGGCAAGTAATCAAGCACGTTCATCTAGTATCTTACAAAAATATAAAGACAATGCAATTCAACGAAGAGGGATGGAGAGCCAATCTAATAGTACCGGTTTGCCAGATAATTTAAAAAATGGTATAGAAAGTCTTTCCGGTTACAGTATGGATGACGTAAAAGTACATTACAACTCCGTAAAGCCAGCGCAACTGCAAGCACATGCCTATGCTCAGGGCACAGATATCCATGTCGCACCCGGGCAGGAAAAGCACTTACCCCATGAGGCTTGGCATGTCGTGCAGCAAAAGCAGGGGAGGGTAAAGCCTACCCTACAAATGAAAGGAAATATAGCAGTAAATGATAACGAAGCATTAGAGAAAGAAGCAGATGTCATGGGGGCAAAAGCAAGCGGTATTGAAAGTTCTTCTTCCCGATTAGCCCCTTTAGAGTAGTTACTACGATTCGACGAAACAAAATAGAGAATGACAAAATTAATACTATCTCAAATCTCCCAGCTGCTGCACACAGCATTCTCGCTGTACTTTCAGCATGAAAGCGAATACAGTTCCCTCCGGGATATTCCGTTAGATAGCGATGAGCTGTCTAGACTGACTGGAAGAGAGCTCACCTGGGAAGAAACCATCATTTTGCTATTGGCCGCCACACCACATATCCACCCACAGGCATTAGACTTATTTTTTATCCATAACAAAGAGCTAGATCGGCCATATACCGAATTTGGAGGATGGAAAGGAGTGTCTCACAGTGGTTTTTTGCCCACTGGAGAATCTGCTGCATTTTTGTTATCTATAGACCATTCAGAAAGTCGCCCCTTAGTGACCCGTCTCTTTAGTAGAACGCATTGGTTTTACACGGAAAATATATTGCGCTTAGAAGGTCAAGGAGCGGGTGAACCATTTTTGAGTGGCAAGTTAACTGTATCAGAAGAATTTTTGGCAAAAGTGCTCGGCAATGAAAGCTATCGACCGGATTACAGCGGCGATTTTCCTGCCAAACGCATGCAGACGCAACTAGAATGGGAAGACTTGGTCGTAGCACATCACCTACGCGAAGATCTGGAAAGCATTTCCCTTTGGCTACAAAATGAAAAAGATATCCGATCCCGGTGGAGGTTAAATAAATACATCAAACCTGGCTACCGTTGCTTGTTTTACGGCCCACCAGGTACAGGAAAAACCCTAGCTGCATCTTTGCTCGGCAAGAAGCATGATATGGATGTATACCGTGTAGATTTGTCCATGATTGTTTCCAAATATATCGGAGAGACCGAAAAGAACCTCGCCAAAATTTTCGATCGGGCCGAGCACCAGAATTGGATTCTATTTTTTGACGAAGCCGATGCCTTATTTGGGCAACGAAGCGAAGGCAATTCATCCAACGATAGACATGCCAACCAAGAAGTAGCCTATTTATTACAGCGTATTGAAGATTTTCCGGGTATGGTGGTCTTAGCTACCAATCTCAAAGACAATATGGATGAAGCTTTTTTTCGAAGATTCCAGTCAGTCCTTTATTTTCCAATGCCTGAGAAGCAAGCTAGAAGACAGTTGTGGAAGCAAATGCTTCCTAGTGAGTGGTTAAGATCTGATGAACAAGACATACTCGTCTTCGCCTCCGAAGCGGAATTATCAGGAGGGAGCATGATAAACGTAGTTCAGCGCTGCGCTTTGATGCTCTACACATTAGAAAAACCGCTGCTTACCAAAGATCTATTTCAGATAGCAATGCATAAAGAACTCGAAAAAGAAGGTACAATTAGATAAATATGCGATTCCAACTACTACTTATTAGCCTACTGTTATTCTTTAGCAATACACCACCTGCATCTGCTCAGGACTATCAATGTCCAAATTGTTCGATCGAAAGCGATTTTGATAGATTAAAATTTATAGTCTTTCATGATAGTATCGTCGTACGGGATACCATTCGGGACACCGTATTTGTAGGCTCTTCTTCCATCCAAGAGCTGAGCAAGAATCTGAATCTATCATATACGGATTTTGTCGAAAATTTTCTTGACTATGTAAGGGCGCAAAAAGCCATCGATAGCCGAGATAAGAAGTATGACGAGTTTATGAAGGATTATGTAGCCAAGATTTATAATGAAATATACCGTGGACAGTATATATATCAGACCTATTGGATTGACAAAAACAGTGATAATATCTTAAAAAAAAGAGAAAGACACCCTCAATTAGCCCTACTGCCCGATGCTGCTATTTTAGAGTTTGTTTTTGTACAGCACGGTGCGGATCATACACAAAACTTCCTTAACACGAAGAATGAACAAATTAGATTGATAGAAGCTATTTTTAAAGATATAAGAGCCCTTCCAAACCAGGAGAACAAAGAGATTGCTATTAACTTTTATCTTCCAGACTTCGATTTTAAGGACAAAAGATCATTATTCCAATTTGTCAAATCAGTCTCTCTCTCCATAGATAGTATAAAAGTACAACAGATTAGAGACGTAAAGCTGTATTTCTCCTTCAATACGCATAAAGTTGAAGACTATAACACATACATTGTCGGCCTATATGAAATGATCGATGGTGTTTATTCTGTTGAATTAGGTACCGGCGTCCGCGAATATGTAAAGCCTGCGGATCTATCTTCTTTTTATAAGATTCGCAATCAGTTTTTATTCGCTAGATTTGAAATAGCCGATTTTCCAGAAATAAAAGAAAACGACATCAGCTATTCTACGATATACAAATTGGTCAGTACCGATTATCCCGAGATTTGGGAAGAGTATTTTTTCGCAATATTGGGAATAATTTTTCTATTGCTTGTTTTTGCATTATGTTATATACTAGCACCGCGGTTTTCCGATTACATCAATCAAAACTACCTGTATGCCTTAGCCGTGAGTATCATTATGGGCGCAGAGCTTATTATTATGTTTATTTACATGGTAGAGGAGATGGGGTCTAAGACCAAGATAATTACATTGAAGGACATTATATTGTTTCAATTACTTTTAGTTTTTGCTCTACCACTTGTCATCCGTATTTTTAAGAGAAAGGATATTCCTTAGAATATCTCAAATGCATAATGATAGGAGGAAGGAAATATTATGATAACACAGTTTATTTTTTGTTAATTATCAGGCAGACTTCGTGCTGGACTTACTCCCCGTCTCGTCATATCCCATGGCGCATTTCGAGCTTGTTTTGCTGTTGGATCGTAATCCGGGTGAAAAGTCTTTATGTTATCGCGCTCATTATTAAATAAATCCTTGTCCGCTTCTGGAATATTTGGGTTTTGAATAATATTATTTGCAAATGGTGGCGCAGCAAATCGCATTGTTGCAGATATCGCTCTTCCCCTTTTCTGGTCAAGATCACCTGATTCTTTATATACTGCTGTAGCTCTCCCTCTATTGAAAGTATTGTGCCCCGTTGATCGATAATGAGTTCCGGATGAACCTATAGGCATCTGTTGAGGATGATGCTCCAACGTTTCCACAGTACTTGTTGGGTGCGCTGACGCTATTTCACCTCCTCCTGCAAGGGGCACTCTGTGTCCCACCCACATAGTAGGTAGACGTGTTTCGTGAGCCATAACACAAATCTCTCGGACATCAGCCATTCTACCTTCTGAAAATGCTTTTCTAGCTAATTTAAAAGCAACTTCACAAGATATTAATTCGTCCATTCCTGGATACATTGCTCTCAATTTATTACTAAATGCAGCTTGGTTGTCTTCTAATACTGCAGTAACTAATTCATCAATAGTAAACTGAATAACAACACGTTGAATTGAACTAGGTTTATTGTTTGCAAGATGATTGTTTGTTTTAGTCTTTAATTGAGTAATTGATTTTAACAGAGGACTATTATTGGTAACATCGTGGATTGTTCGTAGAAAATTTGCTTCTCTGCGATTATCAACAAACTGATAAGCAGAATTATCACCACTTCGTTTTTTAGGTAGATTGTGAGATACAGTTTGGTCTTTGCTTTGTTGTATATTATCGGCATGAGTATTCATAGTTTTCCTTTTTAGATTCTGATCAATAGCGTATAACTTCTGGTTAAACAAAACTAATATACAGAATGTTTTGTGAATCTGTCCCTATAAGCTTATTTCATTTTATATAACTTGTGTTTGTGTAATGATTTGCATCATAACTCTTTATAAAAGTGTGATCCACTCACCAATTGATTCTTTTTAGTAGAACCAATAGCGCTACGGTTTCCCGTACAATAGCTATTTATCATACTTGTATTATTGTACAATATTATTTGATTCATTATTAGATTTCAGGTATCTTGGAGGAGACTTCAATACATATGACACCGGGACAGACAGAACCATTTGTTATTAACCAAGATTCTTTAGAGCAGCAGTTCAAAGATCACCTTGCAGACATTTACAATCACCGTATCTTATTCTCTGGGCCATTTGGGCAGGGCAAGACTACATTCCTTAATAAAGTATTCGAAGATGAGGAAGCCGAATATCACACCATAAAACTTTACCCCGTCAATTATTCTGTATCGTCCAATGAGGATGTATTTCAATTGATCAAGTTTGATATACTGACACAGCTCATTGGTAAGTATGGCAACCAGCTTAATCTTCAAAAAGAAGACTTCAGTAAGCTGCTCACAGCACAGGTGTTTGTACGAGATAGTATGTCGTTGACACCGTGGATAGAAGCCATACTTTCCTGCTTTGGTAATATAGGCAAGTCTTCAAGTAGCTTCTTCAAGGCTTTTAGAGACACAGTAAAGGACTTTGATGAATTCCATAAGAGTATACAGCCAGATGAAACCAAAGATATAGAAGCCTTTGTAAATGGTTTAATAGAACAGGAGGGAAGCGCCTATGAGATGGATACTATATCCGAGAAGATAAAGGAATTGATAGCACGTCTACGAGACAAATCAAATCATAAAGTCATATTGGCCATAGACGATCTAGACCGTCTGGATCCAGAGCACATCTTTCGTCTTTTCAATGTCTTCTCCACCCAGTTCGAGTATCGAGGAGACAGTCTGCATCGCAATGGCTATAACAAGTTTGACTTCGATAAGATTATCTTCGTGTGTGATATCGAAAATATCCGCCGTATATACCGACACAAGTATGGTGCAGGTGTAGACTTTAAAGGTAACTTGGACAAGTTCTATTCGCATGCTCCTTTTGATTTTGATAATCGGCAGTTTATAAAAGATCACATCCGCTTAATTATGGGTAGAATAAGAAGAGAACTCACCTCAGATAGTTCGAGTTGGTTTGTTAGTCAGGTCGAAGCAGAAACTAATTTTAAATATGTATTCGAATGGCTGTTGATAAGCTTGATAAATAATAGACTACTTAATTTACGAACTTTATTACAAGTCGATGAAGTTCATCTTAAAGACATATTGCTTAATGTTAATAACAGAAGATTAAGCAATTTTAATTATCCTATTGTATTGTTACTTCAATTTCTCTTACGTTACTATCCAAACCTTGAGATTTTTAAGGATAATTTGAATGTGCTTGGCGAATTGTATGATCAGTCTAGAAATCACAATATGTCCGGAGAGCATTCAGATAATAGCCGTATACATCGTTATATTATCACAGAATCCATACCATTTGTGGCTAATACAAAAAAAATGGTAACAGATCTTTTGGAAGATAAAGAATATAAAGTCGAATACGCTGAGTCTCTAAAATGTTTTATTCATTTCGAAATGAAAGATAATTGGGAGATGGATAAGATTGAGTATCTTTTTCAAAAAGCAACTAAACAGATAGATAGTGAAAGTGAAGAAATTGAGCTGAATCCATATGATGTGTTATCTAAGACACTTTTGAAATTAAAAAAGTTAGGGGTTTTAGAATAAGGTATGTTTAAAAAAAATCAAACAATCGAAGTAGAAGGTGCCGAGTATAAATTTGATAAGAAAAAGGGAGAAGGTGGGGCAGGTGCAGTATGGACGGCGGAATCTGGTGGACAAAAGTATGCGATTAAGTATATTAAATCAGAAATTTTGCTAAATGATAAGTCTGGTAATAAAATTGCCCGTTTCAACGCCGAAACTTCCTTTAGCAAACATACAACCCATCGCAATATTGTGAAGGTAATTGCTGAAGGTAATCATAAAGGGATACCGTTTTACATAATGCCATACTATTCCAAGACTTTGAGACAGGTTATCGATGAGCAGAAAAATGCAGATGTGCTTATCAAGTATATACTGAAATTATGTGCTGCTGTTAAATATATCCATAAAAAAGGAATCAAGCATCGTGATATCAAACCGGAGAACATACTCATAGATGGTAATAATCTAGTGCTGGCTGATTTTGGAATCGCCCATTTCAAGGAATTTGGCTTGACCAAAAAGAACGATTGGCTAGCGAATAGAAACTATATGGCACCTGAGCAAAAACTTAAAAATAATGCACTTAATGTTTATGAGGCTGCTGATATCTATGCACTAGGACTGATTATAAACGAATGTTTTACCAAGCAAAATCCCACAGGCTCTCAATTCAAAAAAATAGCAGATAGCTATCCTTTGTTTTATGAATTAGATAATCTAGTTGAAAGCATGATTAGGAATGTAGCTGAGGAACGAATAGCTATTGATAGTGTGATAGCTGAAATAAAATTTATTTATCAGAAGCTGAAGAAGAATCTTGCTGATATTAGGGATGATCTCGAAATGTTTGGTCCCCCACAAAAAATGAAGAATACAACATTAAGAGAAATCTATAAACGAGCAAGTGAAGATATTTTATTTGGTAAATATCTATTCCAGACCCATACAGCTAAAGAGATTAATAGATATAATTATAACTGGCATATGAAAGTTGGTTATACCGTAAGTGATTTCGTTTACAAACTCTTTGTACAGGAGCAAATACTTCAAGAATGTAAGCTCCGTTTCTTACGTGAGAGTGAGTATTACAATGCAAATACTAGGTCACAGACTTGGAGTATTGAGGAAATAGAGAAGTATAAATTGTTGTATACCAAAATGTCTGATATCCTAAAAGTATATGATCTGAAGAGTGAAGGATACTCAATAGTGGATTTGACGGGTCAGATTTTGAAATATTTCTCTTCGTGTTCCGAATACGGATGCGAAAATATTTTGGGCTATATATCCGAGATTGAAATACTTACTAAAAAAAATCTAAAAAATAGCCCGATAATTTGGATAGCTTCATATTTGAAAGATAGGATTTACGAGAATAGCGATGCTTTATCAAAGGGAATTAATGGATTAGGAGGAAGGTTTGAATTTAGATTTGAAGACCATATTGCAATCAATTGGGACAGGACTAGATGGTATGAAGAAAATGAAGATGATATTAGATTGAATAGTAGTTCGCATTTGAGAGAACAACTAAATATAGCGCAGATATTACACCTGTTTCAGAAGAAATGGAATATTAGCTTTTCGAAGGTTGATGATTCGCATTATTCGATAAAATTCATTAATTATGGTCAGTTCCAAAAATTTAGAGAACATGCTCTGCAATTGGCAAAGCCACATTATATATTTGAAGGTGACGTCATAGATGTACTACGAGAACCTAATTATGTAGGCAATATGGTAGAGTTGAGATTAGACAAAGTGTTTGATGTCTCAAATACGCTAGCACAAATTTTAGGTATGAAGGAAGTAAATGCTTAAATTTTTTTGACGTGATAAAATATTAATACAAAAATTATCACTACTAACCGACAAAAAAATAAATTAAGGAGCTTTCAGATGAGGGAAGCTCCTTTTTCATATTTTGGTTTTACCACAAACTCAAATATGAGAGATGAAAGATACTTCAAAAATTTAGTCGGTCAGCCAATCTGGATATTACGGTTTGATTTGTGCCAGTCATTTCGGTCGGATGGTGCCAGCTATTACGGTTCAAATGATGCCACTTTAGTGGTTTAGTTTTCTTCCATCGCTCCGTTTTTTACGGTTCGAATTGTGCCACTTCAAAAAGATCGGGAAAGAATTACCTTGTCGCTCTAAATACAGCGATATGGCCAACAAACTTGATCCGATGGACTTAAAACAAATACTCACATTACATCTGGACGGTTACAGTAACCGTAAAATAGGTTCCGTTCTGGGTATTTCCCGCAATACGGTCAATACCTATATGCAGCTGTTTGCAGGCAGCGAATACTCCTTTCAGGAACTTCTGGGCTTCGAAACGTCTGCTCTGTCCGAGCTGTTCTCCTCGTATAC
>NZ_ATDL01000011.1 GCF_000416985.1 Sphingobacterium paucimobilis HER1398 | reverse complement strand
GATGTGGCAAACGCTCTTTGAGATCCTCGAACCTGGGGTCGCGATAGGCCGGATTACCTGAATGCAACAGGCCTTCCAGCACGGGATCTTCCACAGCCAGAAGGTCGCTCATGTTCAACTTTGCCTCACCTATCTTGTAGAGGTAGGACTTTACGGTATTCTTGCTTATACTAAGGCTGCGGGCTATTGCTTTGATGGCATAGCCCTGCTGGTGCAGCCTGATCATCTGTTTTATCTGACTCATGGGTCTGGTTTTTCCGGCCATTGGGTAATATCATTTTCCCAAAAGTAAAACCAAAATCAGCACCCCGGCAAGGGGTCAATATCTTCCGGAATACTGAGGTCCCAATAATACCAGAGGGGTCAATATGTCCCGGAATATATAGCCGTTCTGAACAACAGAGGGGTCAGTATCTGACGGAATGCCATGCGATAGCAGCGCTTAAAACATCATGGTATACCTAAACAAGTCCGGAATCAAGGGGTCAGCATGCTCCGGTCTATGCAGGCTTCTTCTTTCATTTTTAAGAATAAACAGTCCGCATCTTCCATTTCATATTTTAAATCAATGATATCAAGTGGATAGTAGTTTGTAAACTTATCAAAACTTAGTGCCTCTGCAATGGAGAAATTATCAACTATATTTATTTCGCCACTGACAAGTGTACCTGCAAAGCTAAAATTTTTTAGAGATTTTCTGGTGGTCTTTGTTTCTGTCACAGTGAAACGGCCATTGCCACTGAGTATTTCTAAAGAGCCTCCAGTCATAGTTGTAATTCGTAATGAACCGGCTAAACCGTTGCCTTGCCCAACTTTGGGATTTCTAGTTACTCCGGCTTTTATTGCCTCACCTATTGCATCTAATTCAGTACGTAGTGAAGGAAAACCTTCTTGCATAGATTTCAAAATTCCCCTTCCAGAATCTGATACAGCGAATAATATTTTTCCTTCTTTGTGGTGTGTATTAGCCTGAATAATTCCCCCATGTATTGAATTAGAATGGTTTAAAACGTTGTCTGTAATTTCATTAATTGACCACTCTAGACCGGAAACAATCTCCTTCGGTATAGTCATCGTTCTTAAAACAACATCCATAAAATCATTGACGGCTTTTTGCTGTTCTTCCGCATTTTCAAATCGCCTTGTAACCAAGTGGCGGTCATAGGTCGAATCTGATTTGTCGAACTGATCTGGAGATAAGAAATGCGCCCAATTTACACTTCTAAAAAGTCTTCTTATTTCGTTATCCTTGGGCAAGTTAACAATAACTTCTATTCCTAAATCTCTTAACTGATCAATAGTGCAAATTAGTGGAAGCATACCGTCAGGAAATACTTTTTTAACCTTCCCGAAATCAATTTTAATTTTACCAATATTTAGTCGTCTGAAATATTTTACTGCTGAACAGAATTGAAGAATAGAATAAGTGTTTATCTTGTCAGAAAAGACGATGATATTATTTTTTTTATTATAGTGACAATTTTCGTACATAGTATAGTTATATTATTCGTTGAGCCGTCAAAAAACAATAGTTTTTTAGAAGTTTAATTTTCGAACCGAACTTACCCGACTTCACTCAATCCACCTTATGGTTTCCCGTAAATGCGTTAGCTTCTATTCAGTACGAGTGGTAGACATAAGTTCATCAGTTTGATTTACCCTTATTTTAAACTTCTCAAACTTGTCCTTAAATGAGTATGTGAAATCTAGGATCGCAATCGTGAAGTCCAAAACATCTTTTGCATCTAGATGTTCAAAATCGGTATCGAATCCATGGGCAGCTTTATTTCCTGCCAATCGTAGACCATTTGCCCACTCGTATATCTGATCGTTAATTATTCCTTCTTCCTTTAGTTTTTTGATTGACAATGCTAGATTATTCTCTTTGATTCCCTTTTCTATACAGAATGCTTCAAGAGTTTTTCTGGACATTATTATTGATGCTGTTAGTGCCCCCGCCTTAAAGCATTTTATAGATTCTAATAAACTTCTATTCAGAGATTGTGGAATAACAGGATTTATATGGAAGCTGTTATGGGGATATATTATTTTCGGGTTTCCCCATTCTGGATCTTGTTCAAAAGGAGGGAAATCAAGTTCTTGTTCAATCAATATCGGATTTAAACACACTGGACATTTGCACAATGAAAACTGAACATTGTACATCCAATCTGGTTCGAATTGTCGGATATAAGAACCGATAACCGCAACTTGTACTTTAGCTAGACAGCTTTCGCATTCAACTAACATAATAATGATTCATTTAGATAATAAATTCTTTATAAGATCACATTTTATGACTTTAAACACTATTCATTTCCGGCTCTATCTACGTCAACATTCTTATATAATTGTTCGAACGCCCTTTTCGCCTTAATTTTTTGAGAAATGGATAAGTGATAAACTTCATATGCGTAAAAATCATTTCTATCTCTTTTGAGAACTTTGTTAAATCTAGTAGGATCAATACCTGCACTACTAGCAACATCTTTCTGATCGACAAGAAATTGATTTACGAACTTCTCAAAACTATTTAATCCTTTTGTATCTTTAGGTATCGTAAATCTATTAAAAGGTATATTAACGAAGAATGTATTAGCTACTTTTTCGATATTTAATTTCAATATGCAGGCCACTTTATATAATTCGAAACCATAAACCACGTCGATCTTCTTGTTTAATATATATATGATATTCATAGGTTTACCCTCTAAATCTACTAGATGCTTAGAATTCTTCTTCAAGACCTCAATAAAATCACTTTTTTCTTGCTTTAAATATTCTTTAAATGTCATTTTATTTGATTGATAATCAGAGTTTTGTTATTTTTTTGTTAAATATCGACAACATAAATTGTCAATATTGTTATTTATCATTATGTTTGTGTATGATTTAAATAATTATAAATCAAACAGTTTGAGCTATTGTTAGGTTTAACCTAATAAATACGACGAGTCTCCAACTTTCTCGATTGATACCCGTGAAGGAGGCAGTAAGGTTAGCTCATTTCCTACGAATATTATATCTTTGCATATGATCGTAGGGGTGGGCCTTGCTGTGAAACCGCTTTCGGGTATCACCTAAAGCTTTTGCTTTAGGACGACCTAGAACCTTGGTTCTGGTGAAAAGAGTGGTGGATCGTAAGGTTTCGCCCTTGCGTGATTTTAGGACTTGTCGTTCATATAATTAACAAGATTATGAGAACGGACTATTTAACCATCCAAAAGAAACCTTTAGACACGATCCTAGATCGCAGTCATTGGTTTTCCCTTTCATTACTCGTTAAGAACGTCATTTCGCCACCAGAATAAACCTGCCATAACTGTAAACAGACAAGGGGAGTTGATGTCATATTTTACAATATGCACTTCTTGCTCCACAACAATCGCATAAAAAATGCCTGTTGTTATCTTGTCTGCTACCGATCTGTCATACCTCTCGCAAAAAGTTGTATAATAGAGCGATATCGCATCTTTATTCTCGAACCTTAAAGGTAGGTATTAGTTTCTATTGGTACAAATAGTTTTGTACGGGGTACTATTGTTATATACAATATATGATGATCGGTTCTTGTATTTTTCTTTTTCCTAAGTGTCATATTACCAACGTAAAATGACCAATTATATTCACGAAAAGTGGCGCTTGGGAATTTTGTTTGATTTATTAATTGTGTGACCTGAAAGGGGACTGTATTGTCTTTAGACCCGTTCGACTTCTCTGCGTTCCGCTCAGGGTGACGGGGATAGATTAGGTCGCATCAAAAGTAACCGAAAAATGAAACATTTTTTTAGGGGTGGGGAAGGAATGTCCTGTGGACAGAGCCGTGTCCGACTACTGGCGGATGATCATGTTAACGAGTTATCACCTTTTCAATACCTTTTTAACACCTCTGCATCGAGAATCCTCGATCAAAACGTGATGAAAACGTGTTCCGAGGGTGATGAAACTCCGAAGCTGGTACGGAGCAGATACGAATCTGATCCGAAAGTAGACGAGATGTCGTCCTTTGTTCCAACGGATTATCTGCCCTATAACTACGATCTCAATAGGCGAATGCAAGAAAATCGGAAGACAGCGACTAGAAGAGGGCCTAAGAGGGACAAATACGAAGAAGATCAACACAGATTAAACAGGGAAGGAGTAGACTATGATTTTTAAACCATTGGAAAATTATTTCCATTTGATTCTGCCCTTCGAAATGGTATTCAACTATCCGCATACAGAAGGGTATGATCCAGAGAAGGTCATTGAAGAGTTTTGGCAAAGGTATGACATTAACGATAGCCGAGATCATATCGTCTGTTTATATCTAAAAGCATTGGGTAAAGAAGTAAGCGATCCAGTTAAAGATTATGGTGAAGATGAACTCAAAAGCTATTCCTTAGAGTTAATGCATCTATTGGTGGCTTATTATCTCTGCCATATCCATGAGGTAGACCTTTCAGAATTAGATGTTCCGAATCTCTCCCAGGGAAAAATAACAGAAGAAGAGTTGAAATTTCGACAGATTAATTTCGAGCTCTTTGGTGATAAAAAAACAGCTAAATAACCTGAATAATGAAAACTAATAAAATTGATATACTTAACATTGAGAGCAAGATGGAGGCAAGGCAATCCGTGATAAATCTGGTAAAAAGATATCCAGCAGATCCACTCTTGGTAAGAAGTAGCTACAAATCAGGTCAGGAACCTGTAGGGTATCAAGAAGACCGATTTCCTTCTGCCCAGGATCTGCCTTTGTTCTGCCTTGGTTCTACCCAAACCGGGTCATTTCCTAACGGATCCCCGATGAATCCCCGGTCACCATCGGGGATTCATCGGGAATCGATCGGAAGTTCATCGGGGAAAGGCAGAATTCTGCTTGGTCTTGGTCGGTTGCTTTTCGGTGTAAAGCCCAAGCGAAGTTTAGGTGAGGAAAAAGAGGGCAACGAGCTAAGAAGCTCTGTTTTTCTTCGCTATTTCTTCGGTCGCCACCTTACTGCCGCCTTACCTCCGCCTTACCGTGGCCTTACTGCCACCTTACCTTTAGTAAGGCTACGGTATGACTTTAGTAAGGCCGAGGCAAACAAACGTTGGGAGGGAGAGCATACTTGGACACTACTTAGGGCATGCACTAAGAATGCTTCGGCTGAGGTTGCAGGTTGGTTCGGTGTGGCTTCGAGATGGGGTCGCACCATGGTGCGGTCTTGTTCGACTGTTGTTCGAGTGTTGTTCGGGTGCTGTTCGAGTGCGAGTCGAAGCCCACTCGAAGACGAGTCGAACAGCACCCGAAGGTGTCTCGAAGAAGTCTCGAACACGTCCCGAAGCGCTGTCGAAGGACAGTCGAAGAGCACTCGAAGAGTTGTCGAAGCGGAGGGTGCCCGAACTAAGGTTGAACTAGCCTTAACACAGGCTATAACTAGGGTTGAACTAGGAACGAACTACCAAACAACTAGGAATGAACTAGGAAGCATTCATAATCCTTCGAAATCGTTCATAATCCTTCAGAATCATTCGGAGGGTGCAGAGGCCTCAGGACTTCCTCTGAACCTTCTATGCGCCTTCTCTGAACATCAGACAGATATGCAGCGAACAAGAAACAAACATAAACGGTACATCGCTGACACATGTCCGACACATGTTCAAGACAACAACGGTACATGTTTGACACATGAACCACACATGAATGACACAATAAAAAGTACTGAAACAACACAGGAAAGATACCCTAAAGGTACGGGAGAGGTACTGAATAGTGGGGGTAAAGGTACTGAAGAGGTACTGGAGAGCTACCAAATAGGTACGAAACAGCTACATGCTGATGGTAAGTCGGCAGTGGCTTTGGAGAGGGAGATAGATTGCTTCGGCGTAGTTCCTCCAATGCGCAATGACGGGGAGGTGGTGGAAGAGTTGCGGGAGAAACGTTTGATTTTAAGGGGTTTTCGGGAACTCTGTGAGGAGTTTAGGGTCAAAGTGGAGTCTATGGTTGTAAAAGAAAATAGAGGTCGGCAAATCGCTTTAAAACAAGTCAGTCGTTTTGCAAAGTTTTTAGATATCTCTATTCCTCCGCCAACTGGCGGATACAATCGATATGACGGGAGGGAGAAACGAGGTGACGTACGAAGTGTGTGGTGTATGCAATTGGCCAAAGGCTATCAGCTATTAGCTTTAATAATATTGTGTGTGTTGTTTAGTCCGTTTGTGTTTACACAGGCGGTCGCTCAGAAGCAGCCGGGATCAGTACTTGTTGGGGAGGTACGCTCGGCTGCCGATGGGCAGATCATCGAAGGGGCGACGGTCACGAATGGTAAAAAGACAGTTCGTACAGATGCAAAAGGTAAGTTTAGTATCACTGTAGATAAATCGCAGGGAGTATTAATAATTAAATATATAGGTTTTAAAGAGCAAAGTGTTGCTTATGATAATACAACTACATTTTTAAATATACAGCTGCAGGTCGGCAGCAAGGAAATAGAAGAGGTCGAGGTGGTCTCTACGGGCTATCAGAATATACCGAAAGAACGAGCTACAGGAAGTTTTGAAGTCGTGGATAGTGCGCTTTTTCACCGTCGTATGGGCACGAATGTCATCGACCGTCTAGAGAATATGGTGCCGGGTATGCTGTTCGACCGTACGCCGGGAGCGCCTGATCCGATATTGATCCGAGGTCGCAGTACCATTTTCGGTGATGCTTCGCCACTGATCATATTGGACAATTTTCCCTACGAAGGAGATATCAATAGCATCAATCCAAATGATATCGAGTCTGTGACGGTGCTGAAAGATGCCGCAGCGGCTTCAATATGGGGATCAAGGGCAGGTAATGGGGTTATCGTGATTACAACGAAAAAAGGCAGAGCTGCAAAACCGAGTATTCAGTTCAATACCAATGCCACCATACAGCCTCGTCCTGACTTAAATCATGTACCTACAATGTCCAGCAAGGATTTCATAGAGATGGAAGAGCTGATGTTCGCGCGAAAGCATTATGATACCAAGCTAACAAATACTTTCTCGTGGCCTGTAATTAGCCCCGTTGTCGAACTTTTGGATAGAGTGAGGGCAGGAGATGCGGATGCAAACGAAGCTCGTACACAGATCGAACGATGGAAAGAAATGGATTACCGCGATGATCTAAAGGATTATTTTTACCGAACCAGTGTAAAGCAGCAGCATAGCCTTAATATCAGTGGTCGCTCGGACAGACAGCGCTATTTTCTATCGGCAGGTATGGATAAGGGTAAAGAGAGTCTGGTGGGCAATTCGTCCAATAGGTTTACTTTACGTGGTCAATACGGTTTTAAGCTTTATGATGGTCTGGAAATAGATGCTACCATGCAGCTGGGGCAGCAGCGCAATACCAGTAGCAGTAATCCGGGGGTAAATCTGAATGCAGGCGGCCTGATAGGTATGTACCCTTATGCGGATCTGGTCGATGAGATGGGAAATGCAGCGGCTATCCCGCATACATTTGGCACAGCGCTGAAAGAGTCTATCACTGCGCAGTCGGGCGTGGATTGGAGCAACAGGCCGTATGACGACATCCGTTACAGCAGGTACAACACTTACTTGAATGATAATTTATTGCAGACATCACTTCGGTATCAGCCTTTGGATTGGTTGACTGCCGAATTGCGGTATCAGTTTCAGCAGTCAAACGATGATCAGAACTATTTAAACGATAAAGAATCCTATTTTGTGCGACATCGGGTCAATAGCTTTTACCAGCCAACAGGTACCAATAAATTTCCTGTTCCTTGGGCTGGTTACCTCGAGCAACGCATATCCGATACCCGATCGCACCAAGGACGTGCGCAGCTGGCTGTCGATAAAACTTGGGGGGAGCATGAGGTTCATGGTATCGTAGGATGGGAGATCCGTGATGTGCTGACCAAGGGGCGTACTTCTACATTCTATGGGTACGAGCGGGAAGGGAGCCTGACCAATAGTCAGATGAATTTTGGTCAGAGCTACAAGAACTCCTATAATACCTCCAGTAGTTTGATTCCTAATGGACAGGGAATTTCAGAAATGCTTGATCGATTTTTGTCTACCTATGCAAACCTGTCTTACAGCTACAAATCGAGGTATACCTTAAGTGCTAGTGTACGTAATGATGCGGCCAATCTGTATGGTGTTGAAACCAATATGAAGGGTACGCCGCTATGGTCGCTAGGCTTAGCTTACCAACTAAGTAAAGAGGATTTTTACAAACTTGAGGCTGTGCCTGTTTTAAAATTAAGAGCTACTTATGGGCACAATGGCAATCTGGCTCGGGGCGCCAATGCGATGGTCACTGCGCGTTACAGACAGCTCGGGGCTATACCAGAGATCAGTGCCGATATCGTTGGACTCCCTAACGAACGCCTGCGCTGGGAAAAGGTCAAACAGCTAAATCTGGGGCTTGACTTTGGACTGAAAAATCAGGTGCTGAGCGGAACGATAGAATACTACCGCAAGACCGCTGTCGATCTGTTGGGTACCGCACCCTTGGATCCCACATTGGGCGCAAGTTCGTTCTTTGGTAATGTAGCCAATATGAAAGGACAGGGTTGGGATTTAAGTCTATACGCCCGTATGGGTAAAGGAAAACTGCAATGGATGCCTAGCCTGATCGGTAGCTATGCCCGGACGGAAATCACGAAATACCTGATGCCCGTTGGTAATGGCAGTGCCTATCTTGCGGAGAGCCGTGTCAATCCGGTGGTGGGCAAGCCGGTATTCGCCGTGTACGGTTACCGTTGGGAAGGACTGGACAGTCAGGGGGATCCGCAAGGCTGGCTGAATGGCCAGATATCCAAAACCTACAGCAGCATTACAGGACAGACCAAACTGGATTCCATGCATTATGCAGGGGCTACGCAGCCGCTATGGTTTGCAGGATTCCGGCATACACTTAACTATGGGCCTGCGTCACTTTCATTTAACCTGAGTTATCGCGGAGGTCATTATTTTAGAGCATCTTCTATCTCTTATGGTGGTGCAATAGATTATTGGAATACACACTCAGACTATGCAAAACGTTGGCAGCAGGCAGGGGATGAATTGTTAACGGATGTACCTGTCTTTCGTCCAGAGTCTCTTTCTGCTAGTTCAGGCTTTTACACAAATTCAGCAGCTTTATTAGAAAAGGCAGATATGGTTCGTTTGGACGATATACAGTTTTCTTACAACCTCTCACAGTCGCTGCTTCGCAGGTCGGTTTTTGCGAATCTTACTTTTCATTGTTATGCACGGCCATCGGGTTTGATCTGGGCTGCAAATAATCGTGAGATAGATCCTAATTACAAAGACATTCCCAAACAAGTAGGAAGCATTGCTTTGGGGATTACAGCACAATTAAAATAAAAATCATGAGAATTATATATGTTTTACTGTTGTGCAGCCTTTGGATGGGCTGTAGCAAAGAGAAGTTTCTCGATGAAAAGCCAAATCAGGCTTTATTAGTCCCGCAAACATTGGAGGAGCTACAGGCTATTTTGGATAATACGGCATTGTTTAATGGAATAGCAGGTGCTTTAACCACTACCGGTATTACACCTCTATTAGGTCAAACAGCTAGTGATGAATATTTTGTTGGTAGGCCTACTGCGTATGTTTCTTCATCTAATACTTACATGAAAGCTACCTATACTTGGGACAAAAAGGATGTTTATGCGGGATACGAAACAATAGTAGATTGGACTAAACCTTATAATAGCATACTTAGTGCAAATATTTGTCTTGAACAGCTATCTAAATTGTCCATGAGTGATCAAAACTCTCTATTAGGTAGAGAAGTAAGGGGAACTGCTTTATTTCATCGAGCACATTTGTATTTTCAATTAGCCCAAGTTTTTGCTCCTGTTTACAGCAAAGAGTATAGCAGTCAAAAAAATGGATTACCCATAAGACTTCGAGGTGATATTAATGAAGGGGTAGTTCGTACAACACTTAGTGATACATATGTTCAAATATTGAATGATTTGCTAGAGGCGTTAAAATACTTACCAGCGAATGCACTTTATACTACTCGGCCAAATATTGCCGCTGCTAAAGCTCTACTAGCACGAGTATATTTATCGATGTCTGATTATCCCCAAGCTCTAATTTATGCAAATAAAGCTCTTGAAATCAAGAGTAAACTAATGGATTATAACAGTTTGGACTTAACCAAAGCTTTCCCAATTCATAAAGATAATGATGAGGTTATCTTTAGTAGTTTGATGATTGTTGGTGGTGTTGTAAACACAGCTTTTAGCCCAAGTTATGCTTCTGTTGACTCTAACATAGTAAACTCTTACGAGAACGGAGATCTAAGAAAATCGGTTTTTCTAAAGAAAAGAACACCAGCAAATAGTATAGGGATGGAATTCAAAGGTTCATATTTCGGTGATTCCTATTGTTTTTCTGGCTTAGCGACTGATGAACTTTATTTAATTAAGGCTGAATGTTTGGCTCGATCTGGACGTACAGAAGATGCTTGTGTTGCTTTGAACACTTTATTAAAGAATCGTTTCGATCCATTAAAATTTGACCCTTTGGACGAGCGTGACCCTGATAAACTATTAAAAATTGTATTAGATGAACGACGAAAGGAATTGCTTTTTCGGGGCCTGCGTTGGACAGATTTGAGAAGGTTAAATCTTGATCCGAGGTTTGCTGTTACGTTAAAACGTAACATTGGTGAAGAGGAATTTGAGCTTCCTCCGAATGATGTTCGATACACCTATCCTATACCAGCAGATGTAATGGGCTTTCATCCTGAAATGTTCCAAAATCCACGTTAAACCCAGAAATCATGTATAAAAAATATATCGTATTAATACTCTTAATGGGGAATGTGCTATCTTCTATAGTCTTTTGTCAGGAGCAGATTAAACCTTTAGCTATTGGTGACACCTTGCCTGAATTACCTTTTCATCAAGTTATAAATTATCCGAAGGAAAAATTGAAACTTTCTGATTTCAAAGGTAAGCTCCTAATACTTGATTTTTGGAACACTTGGTGTTCAGCTTGTCTTGCGAGTTTCCCAAAGCTGTCGAGCCTACAGCGTATTTATAAAGACCAATTAATGATTCTGCCTGTGGTGAGTGGCCGTACCAGTCGGAAAAAAGAATTTGTCGATTTTTATAAGATGAGAGCTGAAATGGGTGTACCTATAGAATTGCCGTCAATTGTTGAAGATACAATATTGATGAATCTCTTTCCACATAAAAGTTTACCGCATATTGTATTTATTGATAACGAAGGGGTTATAAGATTGATTTCAGGGAGTGTAGACTTGAATTCGGAGAATATTAATGAGATTTTAGAGGGGCGTAATAATTCATCTTCAAATAAGGTCATGCCTTCGACTATTTATGATGATTATAATGAAGATAAGCCGTTGCTCCTAAATGGTAACGGCGGTATGGATGATCAATTTATTCAAAAATCAGTTCTTATAAAGAATCTAAAAGTTAAAACAGGAGGAAATATTAAAATTTTAAGAGATTCTTCACATACTCGAATCACCTTATTAAATATGAAGTTGCCGTATTTATTTATTACACCATTTTTAGCTTTATATCCTGATAAGTTCGCTACTTTAACTGGAGATTACTTGCATAAGGAGTATGTTAGTGAAACAAATAATGAGGTTGTTAAAAAAGCAATTCAAGTGGCTAATAGAGAAATTCCAAAAACTAGAGAAGTTAAAGATTTCTACTCTTACGAGCTAATAATTCAAGGAAATAGGTCCGAAGAGGAGATGCTTAAAGCCATGATTACAGATTTAAACCGCTTGTTTAAAATAAATGTCCATCTGCAACAAAGAAAAATTTCAGCAATCGAGCTTTCCGTCTCTGATACTGCATTGTTGAATAAAAGCAAGTATAAGGTCGGTAGATCATATTCTGATGTTAAAAAAAGTCTTGATTCTACAAAATTCATATTTGTCAATTCAAGTATAAAGAACGTTGCATATACTCTGAATTGGCATTTAAATTTACCATTTATATATTCTAATCAAATAGACTTTATAAATTATGATATTCATTTTGATTTAAGTAATGGAGGAAGTTTTAAGGAGGTACAAAGTGTTCTGTCGAAAATTGGAATACGGGCAAAGAAAGTAAATAAATCCTTTGAGGTTTTAGTGTTTAGTGACTAATAAACAGAGAGGGCACTTAAAAAAGTGCCCCATACTACTAAAATTTAATGATTTGTTAAATATCGAACTTTATAACCTGCCCGAGATGTGTAACACTGCTCTTTAATTGGTAAACGCCAGGAGCAATCTCGTCACACTCTGAAATTGGATAACCTATTGCACAACAGTATTCCTTTAAAGGAGTACATAATGCTGGCTCTACAGTCGTTCCATTACTTGTGTTAAATGCATTTCTATCACAAGTTTCAGGCAGTAGTTCAGGATTATTAGCCGGAAACCAAACCATTTCCTCTGTGTTTGCGGCTTTTTCGTTGACTTGCGCTTTTTGGAATGATTGCAATCCAAATGCAAGTGTTAAGGCGATTACGCCTACTAGATAAGTTTTTGAAAGATACTTTTTCATTTGGGGTACCTCACTTTTCTTTAATGGTGCCTACTTGATTAGGGCATCGGCTTTCCCTCACTGTTTTATTTGTTTAAGAACTAATCATCTGTACAGCTGGATGACCTTATTTTAATTTTCTGTCCACTATTGGCTGGTCCGTTGTGTAGGGATGATTAGTGCTTGATTTTATTTTTAGATTTGGGCAGTAGTAATAAAGCCCAAAGATGGATAAGGATAATAAGAAGGCATTCAGCCAGAAATGTGCATGCCAGGATAAGCTGCCTATAATCTTTGAGCAGGAGCAGGGTAAATGGCCCAGTACCTTGGTCAAACCGAACCCTACATACAGCGTAAATACAAACAAGAGGATAGCTGAAGCCCAAAATCCATATCTGCGTGTCTTCGGTAAGAATAATAATATGCCTGTCAGTAATTCTACACCAGGCACAACATAAGTTAGGGGTTTGATACTCCATTTTGGGAGTGGCTGGCGACCGAGATTAACCTCAAATGTCCATAAATCAGCAAATTTGTCTATAGCCGTATGAAACCATAAGAATAATAATACAAAGGCTATGACCAGATGTATGTTTTCCTTGCTTAAGATGGATGTCGCTGTCGACTTTTGTATAGGTGCTGTTGTGTTCATAATGTTATCTGCTTGTTCTTAAATTAATAGCCCATGTCTAATGATATCTCCCTGATATAGTCTATCGTCGGCGGATACCCCTTTGGAAAGCGTTTATAATTTTTAATATAGCCACGCACCGTGTTGGGTGGTTCCTGCGCCACTACTTCAGCCAGACTTTCTTCCATTTGTGCGAGATAGCTTTCTTGGCTATATCTTCCTTTATGGTTATTTACCCAGCCTGCAATCTGACTACTGGCCCAGAGGGATTCTAATTTTTTATGACCGTATCGCCAATCATAGCCCATCATTTCGAATGCCGCAAGTACAATGGCGTACAGCGCGCTGAGGTCTATATGCTTGATGATCTGTTTACGTGCTGTACTGAGCTTGAGCATGCCGTTTATCACTGCATTGGCAAGATCTAGTTCCATAGCAAGGACCTCTTGGTATTCGTGTAGGAGCTTTTTAGCAATGTGATAATCGTAGTCGGGATCATTGGCCTTGATAAAACAGCCCTTCTTAAGGAGTTGCTTTAGGGCATAGTCGACCAAATAGGTGAATTCGGATGCCTCGGCTGTGTATTGACCATTAGCAGCAGTATGTTTTTCAACTTTCTTATAGCCCTTGCAGAGATACGATGGCGCTAACAATCCGAACCTGGATTCGTAATTCGCAGCTACGATAGCATAGCTATGATATAGTACCTCTCGCTCGTCATCAATAACAGCGAAGGGAAAGTGATAGGGGCTATTAGTCCAGCCTTCTGGTGCTAGATTTTGAATTAGCTGGTCCGCATCAGAATAGACGAGTTCTATCGCTTTTCTTAGATCCTTGCCATTGATATATTTTCTTTTCTTAGTCATCTCTTTATCTGTTTTGTATGTTATTGAGTTATCTCGCCTTGCTTGTTAACTCGTTCACTTGCGTAGTAAAACGAAGTCCGGATTTTTCATCGGGAATAACTTGTTAACTTCTCGAGCCTTCAAAATCAAAGGTCTTAACTGTTTCATTCTTAAACTTGTATCATTGATACAAATCGTCAGTCTTTGCTGATATAGTACCGTTGAGCGGCGTAATAATCTCTGTTGTTGGCGATTTCGAGCAGCAGACGCCGCTGCTCGACGGTAAGGAGTGCTGCCAATAGGGGCATCCTTTTATAAAGGGCATGAATTCGGTACATATAATGTAGGCTGCGGATATAGGCGAGATCATTGGCTTGATCGAGCTTGTGCTGCTTGAAGATGTGGTATACGTAGCTGATACAGGAAAATCGGTTCACCGCTTCCTGAAATGCAGTATTGTTTATTTCGTAGTAGGTAGTTTCGTGTGCAAAGACGATAGTAAAGGATTCTGCTCGTTTGGTAAAAGCGTGACGTGTACCGACAAAATAATCACCGGCGATACTGAATCGGTCGATACAGGGTTTGCCGTTGTGGTTGAGGTGTTCTTTGACCACCATGCCGGATAGAATAAAGCACCAGGTATTCTTTTGCTGTTGAGTCAACTTATAGGGACTGCCCTTGGCACCGCTGTGTATCTTGCCGTGTTGTGTCAGATAGGCTTTGGCCTCGGCAGACAGGTCAGTGTACTTTTGGAAATAATCGAATACGCTTTGCATAATAATAGGTTTAAAAATGAGGCTGCACTGGTATGTAGCCTCATGGGCAGTTAGCGATACCTGATCCATATAGCGACCTGTTCCAGTGCCTCGGAGGGCTGCTGGCCAAAGGTCTGGCTCTGGTTGGATTGGCGTGAGAAGATAATATCCTTGGGACTCTGGTAGACGATCTGTCGGGCGGTGGGCTCTTCCATGTAGAAGGTAATGAGCCGCCCTTGATCCCAGCTGTCGGCTACGCCTGCGGCGATACGCTGCAGGTAGAGGCTGTCTATGGATTGGAGCTGCTCGGACTGCCTGTCCGTCAGGTCAAAATGTTCGTTGATCCACTGCACGGGCTGGGCGCGCAGATAGTCGGTTTCGAGGCGGCGTTCGCTCGGTCTGAGACCCAGGATCTGGGTCTCGATGTCGGATACGCCCACGCTGTCAAAGTTCTGTTTCATCGGGTTTGTGTTTTGATAAGACGGTAAGTAAATAAGCAAAGTCTTAAAAAACAACTGTTTGACCGGCAAAAAGTAATATCATGCAAAATTTGTCGGATATTTATCGCCTCTGAAGGGGGATTTTGTGCTGTTGTACGAAAATTGTATGATATTGTACAATTTTTTTGGCATATCCGAGGGTAAATGGTTAACTTGCTATTTCACTAGTGGCCAGTTTGTTCGGTGCGGATAGCACAGCGGCGCCGGCTAGACCAATATAAACTGAATATGATACGACACATCCTCAAGACTCTGTTATTGTTGCTATGGTGTATGCTGTCGGCATACCTGATCAATGTATCGGACAAGCTGTTTGTGCCGTCGGAGCGTACGGAAAGTCCTGCTTTCTGGAGTGTCTATACCGTTACAGTGGTCATGATGGTTATTTATGTAGGCTTGATCAATAAGCTCTATAATGGTATCGTCGCCGTGAAAGCTGCCAATGATAGGGAGTCGGAACTCAGGATATTGGGCAACTACCTGCTGTTTGCAATCGCAGCGCCATTGTTGATTCACCGGTTGCTGCTGTACGCTGGCGAAACGATCGCAACCCAAGGTGAAGTGGGGGTGGATAGTATATTCCTAAACATGGATTACTGGATGAAAGATTTTCCATTTCTGCTGTTACCACTGGTTCTTACCGCCCTTTTTTTCTACTACTGGCCGCAGTACCGTCTTTTTAAGGGCGATAAAGAGAGTGTTGTCCCTGAGCAGCAGGACGTATCTGTTTTCAGCTGGCGCGAGTACCGCCTGCCGAATATCTTGCTCGAACAGCTCCGCAAGGTGTTGGATCCGACGATCTCGGTGGTCGATGGCCGAATACGGGTCTTTGATATCGTATTCATCCTCTACGAAAACCAAAGCTACTTTGCCGTGCTCAGCAATGGCGAGAAGTATCTCCTGCCACGGTTTCGGCCCAGTATGCTGGCGGAATGGGGGCTCGGCTGTTGGTTCGTGCAGATCAATAATACGGTGCGTGTCAATATGCTCTACCTGCAGCACTCGCTCGAAGACCGAAAGAACCTGACCCTGGATGAGACGGTCGACCTTGTACTGTTTGGCCCCAAAGGACAGTACAGCCGGGAGCTGCTCCGGATAGGGCGCAGTGGCGCAGAGCATATCAAAGACTTCTTGCATGCTGTCCCGACGGTAGCCGATGAGGGATGGAACGAATGGACGGTGGAGGTGAGGTGAGGGAGGAGTGATCGAGTGATCGAGTTATCGAGTTAACTAGTTAACAAGTGATCGAGTTAACGAGTTGTCGGTTAGAGAGTTGTTGTGACGAGTTATCAAGCGAAGTGAAACGGAGTCCCGACATGGTCGGGAACAACAAGATAACAGGATAACAAGATAACAAGTTAGAAAGTGACTACAGCTCATATGCCTCCTCTAAAATATAGCCGATAACAGGGATGTATTTATTCGGCTTTGTCCGTAACATTGAGGTATAAATAATAGCGATTAATAGCGATGAAAATAGCAATTTGCGGTATCCTTTTCATGTTGACAGCTATGACGGCTTGTACACAGGAAAAGAAAGAGGTCAAATTGCCCTTATCAAATACGAAGATGACAGATCGGTTCCTTTCCTAACGAAGCAAAACAATTATATCTATGTCGACAGAACCGATCTGAAACCGATCTCGGATCGGCACTACAGACGGGCATCTTTGTTTACATCGACTGGGTTTGCGGTTGTCGTCAATGAAAATTACGAATATAGCGTTATAGACGCCAAGGGAAACACCGTGATCGATTTCTCGGATGCGGAGATCAGTCTGAATAGCGTCAATGGACTGACCTTCTATAAAAAAGAAAAGGAGTACGACAAGAAAATGCCGGTATGGAAATGGGATTGGAATATCATGGGAGGTGGGGTGAAGAAAGAACAGACCTATCGTAAAATAGAAATCGGAATCCTGGAATCGGGCCAGATCTTGTTGAAACAGGACCTCCCACACCTGGATGCCCATGTCTATTTAAATCTCGATTCTATAGATGATAAACATATCTATTGGAACGGATCGCTCTACGAAATCAAAAAGAATAGCCTCCTTAAGGTGGGTCATAACATTACTGAAATACTGCAAGATGGACACTTTATCAAAACTTTCAATGGAGGTTTCTCCGTGTATGGAGCGAATAGGAAAAAAGCAATCTACAGCGACCTGAAAGGAATGGAAACGCTTTCTATACGCTAT
This sequence comes from Sphingobacterium paucimobilis HER1398, assembly GCF_000416985.1. Classification (GTDB taxonomy): domain Bacteria; phylum Bacteroidota; class Bacteroidia; order Sphingobacteriales; family Sphingobacteriaceae; genus Sphingobacterium; species Sphingobacterium paucimobilis. The sequence goes on along the minus strand of NZ_ATDL01000011.1, from coordinate 20,983 downwards.
GGGGAGGAGATGATAACACTGGCAGAAGTCAATAAAGAACCTTACGCGCCTGAAGTCCCTAAACTATTGGTCGATGGCCGGTCGGGATATATGTATGCTTTTCCCCAATATGATAAGGTATTTCCCAAAGCGCTCGGAAAGGTGACAAGCGAGCAGATTGACTTTATTAAGAAAACGGGGCTGGTATACTCGATCAACAATTCCCCTTACTTTCTGCTCGGGGTTTTCAATTACGATCATGCGGTATGGGCGTACGATTGGTTATATATCGATACGAATGGCAATGTGGCAGATCGCTTGGAGCGTACGTATAATTTTAAGGTAACGGATCAGGTCGGCAACTTGGTGTGGCCGGATCGAAAAATGGTTTTTCCGGATGCGGTGAATACGGAAAAGTGGAAATTCGGCAAGATCACCTCCTACAGTGGGATGGAGGATTTATATATCATTCCTATCGAAGATCAACAGGAAGTGCGGACTAAAGGGCTGTGGAACAGCCGTACCCAATCCTGGCAGATAAAACCGGAATACCAGGATATTTCCGTTCTGGATATAGACAACGGTATCTATGCCCTGCAAAAGGATAAGGAAGGTACCTATAGGCTGTATGACAATAAAGCCAAGCAATATATCGGATCGCAAGGGTATCATGCTATTAATTCAGACGGTTTTGTTACTGTAAATTCGGTTGCTGGAGAATTGATCTATTATTACATCGATATTTACACAGGCAAGGAATATCGGGAAGAATAGTGGAATGCCGAAATAGGACCTTCGAGCTTGCGAAAGAAGGACAACAGCTAAAACTTATCAGCAAATAAAACGATAAGAGTGCTACGGCAGGAAAGATGCTGTAACAGGCATGAGGGGGTAGAGCGTGATTTTGCTATTTAACTGTAGAATAACCACATTGGGTTAATTATTAGACTAAAAAAAGTGGTACAGCACGCAGAGTTGTGCCGTACCACTTCAAGATAAAAATTATTTATTAAAAATCTCTTTAAGCTTCTCCTGAACCTGCATGCCCCTGAGATTTCTGGCGATGATCTTGCCGTCCGGGTCAATCAAGAAATTAGAAGGAATACTACGGATACCGTATAGGGCACTAGCTTCATTTTTCCATCCTTTGAGATCGGAAACCTGTGTCCAAGTTAGTTTATCGTCAGCAATCGCTTTGATCCAAGCGTCACGTTTATTGGCATCGTCCAGCGATACACCGAGTATCTCAAAACCATTGTCGCGATACGCCTCGTAAGCTTTGACCAAAGCTGGATTCTCGGCTCTACAAGGACCGCACCAAGAGGCCCAAAAATCAATAAGTAGATACTTGCCTCTATAATCTTTGGTACTCACGGCCTTATTGTTAACATCGTTTTGCGTGAAATCCAGAATTGGATTGCCTACCCCAGTAAGCTTATCAAAATGCAACGTACGTTTCATCTGCATGCCTGCCGTAGATGATCTAAGATCGGCGGATATCCCCTCGAACAAGGCTTCTACTTCGGCGGGATTGACCCGGTTATTAACCAGGTAGGTAAGAGCGTCAATGCTAAAGAATGACGTCGGATTGTCAGAAACGTATTTTTTAAAAGCAGTTACATTGTTAGCCTCTAATTTGGACATATGTGATCTGAAATTAGCCCTGATCGTAGCGTCTTTTGCTCCCACACGTCGAAGATCCATCACCACTTCATTTAATGAATCGGACATCGCCATATACTTTTTGAAGTCGTCATTCAATTTGGAGCCCAGCACCTTAGCTCGCTTGAGGGAATCAGTTGCCTCTACGCGTATCGTTAAAGGTTCTAGATACACGACCCTAACATCTTTTCGATTTTCCATATCGCCAAATCCCTTTTGGCTATAGTCTAAAAAGATTCTGGCCGGGACGGGATCATCTACCTTTCCTTTGAATGTAAAGCTACCGTTGACAAGAGAAGTAGAGTCTACGCGTGTGGCTCCCCCTGAGGCATATTGCATATAGACTTTTTTAGGTATAATGGATTCGCTAAACTTTCCTTGTATGACAAAATCTCTTTGCTGTGCTTGACTGGCAAGTGTACAGCTCATTAATAAAATAGTTGTAATAAATTTCATAAAATATACGCTTTGTTAATCTAAAATGTGGGTACTTCTTTATAGGCTACATCAACAATATCTGCGAAGCCTTTATATTCTTTTATAATTGTTAAATCCTCATTTAGAGGAGGAACATTAAAAAACCGTAATGTACCGTGAGATTTTTCAGGCAAATCAGCATCAGTCGTACCAACGATTAAGTCATATTGCTGGTTTAACATCGTCTGTGGTTTGGTAGTGATATTAAATCGAAAAAGATTGAATTTGAGCATACTGATATGCTCCTTACCAAAATCTTTCATGAGCTTGTTGGTATTGGCTATATAATCATACTGATAGAGCTTAGAGCCGCTGGCGTAGAACATATAGGGTAGTGTAGAATGAAATGCAAAAAATTTAGCTTGCTGGATATTGGGGAGATCAAGATCGCGATAGAGACTTTGCTCGAACCTACCCACGGGGTTGGCAGCAACAAATCGTATACCGTGTAATGAACGTTTACCATCTTTTTCTAGAATGGTATAAGCCGTACTATTTGCGAAAAGTGTACTTTCCATATAAACAATATCCTTTCCAGTATTATAACTAAACAGCGCTTGCTCGGGATCGGTAAACGGCAGCACAGAAGTACGTCTGCCGGAAGACCAATTGACAAATCGCTTATTGGTAATATCGTAGCCTAAAACAGCATTACTGCCACCAGAAGCTTTCGCATCAGCAACAATATATTTAGACATTTTGAATTCAGGTTTTCTATCACCCAAGCTTGTATTTACGGGAAATTCAAACATAGGTCCTACCGTGGTATATTGCTGGCTATAAGCATTGTTATCGCCATCTATAATAATATAATGTCCCGATGCTGTTCGTTGAATATTTTGAGGTTTGCAATTTTCAGTTTTGTTTCCAAACTCATGCAGTAAATTAAACGTTGCTCCCGATTGGAGGTTTTGCTGTAGTAAATCATAGGCTCCTTGATTCTCCGTTACGATGGTGATCTTGGCGGTAATCGGATTGCGATACAAATACGACATTTTAGTGCCCTTATTGAGCTTTGGTAAACCTAATGGCTCAGCCAAATCAAATGCCTGCACGGAACGTGTAGGAGATATGACGGAAACCATATCCAGACGCACGCGCTGCTCGGCACCTTCATTGCATAATACCATCCAACCTTCTGTGACGGCAGAACCAACATTGAGTTTGAAAGGCTTAAAGGTCTGTACGCCCGTACGCTTGTCGGTCACAATAAAACTGATATCGTACATCTTCGGAGTCAAATTGACAAAATAATTCAAGTCCTTAGAGAAGGTCGAGTCTAAAGCAATAAATCCCATCTTTCCAGCACTTACATTCAGGTCGCGGACATAGGCAAATGAGTAGTTGTCATTATCTGCCGCTATCTCGCCTTCATGTAAGGAAACAATTTTTGGATTAAGCGTTAACGTATCGATATTACCCAATACATTGATTTGGTCGGGTATATCCTGGATCTGTATGCTGTTGTACTCGCTGTAATCATAATTGCCTTTGTCTTTGTAGCAAGATGCTATCAATAAGGTTGTTATTAATAGAAATATATTATAGGTGTGATTCTTCATATTATTTTAAGTGAATAGTCTATAATTTGCTGTAATCAATCAGGTAAGCTGGACCCAGTTGCATTAATGTCTTACCATCGTCTTCGTATACTGGAGTACCCGCCTGAAGCTTTTCTTCCAGGTAAACTTTAAAAATACTGGCAGCATAATGAAATCTTGTAGTGGCAACAGGATAGAAGTTACCACCAGAATTCACGTATCTCCAATCAGATGTTTTCCAGGACATCAAATCATTAAGTATTTTGAACTTTTTAACTGACCAATCGCCAAAGTAATCTCTACCTGGACTAGCGAAATGGGAAGGCTCCGTAATAATTTCGGAATAACCAATCTTAAACTTCGTTGCATCCAGCAATTTGTTATTCCCCATATTTAATAAATACGGAAGTAATAATTTATAATCTCCAAACTCGACCAGTTGTAACTGGATGTTGATCGATTTTTGGAGTAGAATAGGCGTGCGGAACAGCTTGATCGGAATTCGGGTGGTGGACTCGCCAGCAGGCATGATATAGGTTTCTTTTAACGTTTCAAAATCTACGCCTTCTTTTGCTGTACCTCCAATAACTTGTACTTTGAAGGGGCGATCCTTATCGCTAACATGCCCTAATGCACGTACAGGAACATTCATCGTATAATCTGTAAACCGAGCCGGATCATTCTGAAAACTGTAGGATAGGGAATCGGTATAGCTCAAGGGGATGCCTTCGGGCGTATAAGTAGCAACAGAATAAAAATATATGCCACTTGAATTATCGTCTTCTCCCTGATAGAGCAGGGGCTCTTTTGTACAGGAATGTAGGAATATACCGAATACCAGTAAGACAGAAGTGTATATGAAGTTTTTCATTAGAATAACTGTTTTTAATTTATTTCTAATTAGTTTATTAATCTCTATAGCGATTTTCGCTGTCAGGCAACATAGGCACATAACGGGCCGCCGTCATGGAAATATTAGCATTGGTAATTCCCGATTTTATAGTCGGGGTATTGGTTCGTTTATAGTAAAAAAACAACTGTCCTTCGCCGTATAATTCTTTTACATACTCATTACGTAACCTAACGGCCAGATTGTCCGTTACATTTGGGAGCCCCCTCTGATTGCGTAGCTTATTTAAATAAGCGTAAGCTAACTGCTCATTTGGTTCTGATTCGGTAGCAATTAGATACACTTCGCCTAAGCGGATCAGTGGTAATATGCTGTTGCGATATAGCGTAGAGGTTTCCCCAACTCTGAATTTCAAATGGTACAACGTATTTACCTCTAGATCGTAATCTTGCCACAAATAGGAATATCTATAGTCACTCTCCTCCCCACTGAACAAGGCCGCAATATTGCCCGCTCTTGGAATCAAAAGGTTTGCGGAGGGGGCGGATCCTGGATTAAAATAGTTCTGGAATATTAGATTGCGCCCGCTATGGTATAAACCGGTAATGATCTCCGTAGAAAAAACACGGTCCGGGTTTGCAAAATTACCGGCAATATCGGTATGTTTTACAAAAGGAAAATAGGTCTCGCGATTGGTGTCTTCTATTATCATTTTGGCATACTTCAAGGCATTTTCTTTATCCCCGACGTAAAGATGAACACGGGCTTTTAACGCTAAGATGGTATAATAGTTGAAACGGAATGTCCTGTAGCGAAAAGTGTTGTCTGCACCTTCTAATACTGTGTTCTGCGGCCCCTCATGGACAATAGGGTCTGATTTTAAAAGATAGGACTCGGCTCTGTCCAAATCATCCATAATATACTTGATCACCTCTTCTGCAGGTAAAAGTGGCGAAGGGGACACCGATATCTTATGCACGTAAGGAATGCTTTTTTGACTTGCTGATGTTTTATATATCGGACCAAATAACCTAAGCATATCAAAATGTAGGAATGCACGTATGGTGAGGGCTTCGCCAAGCACAATATCCTGTATGTTGGATGGCAAGGTGGAACTACTTTTTTCCACATTTTCGATGATTTTGTTGCTGTTTAAAATGACCTTATAAGCTGCATCCCAGGTGCGTTCTAGCCTGCCTTTGGTATAATCAGCGGGATAAGCATAATTGGATACTTCCGTATAGTTAACATTGGTCGTACGGATGTTATATTGCTGCGCCAATATTTCTATAAATTCGCTCCCTAGCGTAGATCCATATAATTCGCTATTCAATAGTTCATTATACGTGCCGTTTAAGGCGGAGAGAATACCAGCTTGGGTATCGAATACATTTTCCTCAACGATGCGATCAGAGGGTTTAATATCTAGCCATTTGTCACAACTGGATAGACTTAATGCTACTAGTGCTACGCAAAATATATTTGTTCTGTTTATTTTCATAGTTTAAGTAATTAAAAGGACACGGATGCAGAAAATGAAACTGTGCGTGCAAAAGGATAATCTATCCCGCGCTCCGTTTTTATTGTTGAAATAACAAAAAGGTCATTCATATAAGCATTTAGTCTTAGACTGCGTATACGGGATCGCTTCATCCAATCGCCCATAAACTCGTACCCTACACGAAAAGATTCTAAGGCGATGGAATTATCCTCATCGACAAAGCGGGACGACATCTGCGTTTTCTTGGATAGCGATATACCTTTATAAGGGCTGATGTCTCCTGGATTTTGCCACCTATCGTATAATGCGCGCTTGTCCTGATTACTCCGAAGGCCGGCAAACGTGATGTTTTCTACTTTGTTATATAATGCACTGTTGAATGCCTGTCCGCCCCAGCGGTAACGGAAATCTATATTGGCAGAAAATCCTTTATACGTAAATGAGGTGCCAAATGTGCCTTCCAGCTTGGGTCTATTGATACCCACTTGAACCTCGTCATCAAAACTATAGTCTAATGTGTAGGTGCCGTCTTTTTTTATGAAAAGCTCTTCTCCTGATGAAGGGTCTATACCGGCCGAAACAACCGTCCATAGTGCGTCGGGATTGGCTCCGTCGTAATATCTTCGTAAATTGTTATTCCTACCGCTTTCATTGAATTTATCTAAGGTATTGCCAATATTGTCTATTTTGGAAGACTCTGTTCTGAAATTATATCGAAAGGACCAAATCCTACGATTGACAGGGTCGTAAATAGGAGAGTAGGTAATCGTTCCGTTGAAGCCTTTAGATTCTTGATTTCCTAAATTAGTCAACACGGTATTAATACCTAGAGATGCTGGAACACCGATATTAATCAACAACGGATCCGTGTTTTTATGGAAATAGTCTACATTGAACAATAGTTTTCTATTCATAAAGCCGGCATCGATACCTATATTTTTGTCCAAAGTAGTCTGCCATTTCAAATCTGGATTGCCCAGCCCGGATAGTACGACGCCTTCTCCAAAGAAGCTGGTACTACTGTTGGAAAACATATAGGTGGTGTACGTCTGATAGGAACTAAAGTTTTGGTTTCCTGGATTTCCTACTGAAGCACGGAGCTTAAGCAAATTGATCCAATCAGATTCTTTTAAAAAAGATTCGTTATGGATATTCCATGCTAGACCTGTAGACCAAGTATTGGCATAACGCTTGTTTGATCCAAAGACAGATGATCCACTTAATCGATAAGTAACATCCATCAGATAACGCTCATCGTAAGAATATCCGCTATTTAAATAAAAGCTATTGGAACGAGAAGCACTTTCGTTATAAGCAGGTCTACCGTTTTCCGGGAAGCGCTTAGCAAATGCGGCAGTGGTATAATTACCTTTGGAAAATCCCTGGGCGGTGTATCCGTTAAGCAAGGATTCATTGGCGGCAAGTCGCCCACCCGTAACAGCGTTAACGCGGTGCTTTTGCTTAAACACCATCCCATAAGTCGCGGTAAATTCACCTTCATACTGTAAGTTGTTGCTATTCCTATAAGTTAACGAGCCTCGCAGCAAAGGATCCATGCGATCGTATTGTGTGCTTTCCGGAGAGATGAAGTTGTCTGTCTCGTCAATAGATTTGGTCACCCCAAATCTAGCGCGAAGACGTAAGGACGGTACAATTGTATATTCAGCGGCAAAATTATTATTTATACTGTTGCCCTTACTCAGATTGCGACTATTTAAATGCGCGTTCCATAAAGGGTTTTCAACTTGTTCATCGGTGACATTTGTTAACCACTTCTCCACAAATCCTTCTGCATTATATTTACGGTAATAGGGATTGGCACGTGAATAACTTGAGAAGGGTACTACAGGATCACTTGCATTAACGTAACTGACTGTGAGCTTATTGGAAAACTGTATTTTATTTTTACGATATATTAGATCAATGTTGCCACTAAAGGTATTTCGCTTGGAGCCCTTCATTACCCCGGTAATGCCATTGTAGTTTGCACCAAATCCATACCGCATATTGGTATCGCCTCCTTCGGCATATAAGGTCTGACGTTGATTAATGCCTGTACGAACTGGTTCGCTTAACCAATAGGTATCTACACCACTTAGTACATCCTCCAAACGCTTGTTATATAGTTCCATCTTTTTTACACCGGTACCGTCCCAGGCTCCAAAATCATATCGTCCGGCCAATCTTTCGAATTCTAATTTTTCGGAAGCATTCATCAAGTTATAGCTTAAAAAATCAGGGGCAGATACGTTAAAATTGCTGTTGTATGAAAGCCTTAGTTGTCCAGGAAGTGGCTGTTTGGTCTCGATGACCACCACACCATTGGCTGCTTTGGAACCGTAAATGGCTGTCGAAGCAGCGTCTTTAAGAATAGTAACAGAAGCAACTCTTTCCATATCCAAGTCCATGATGGTACGTAAGGATGTTTCGAAACCATCTAGAATAAATAAAGGTTGATTTGGATCTACCCCAAACTCTTCTTTAAGACCTACGACACTAGACTTTCCTCTTATCTCTAGATCGGGAAGGCGATTCGGGTCTGAACCAAATTGATTATTCTCCAATACCGCAAATACAGGGTCCAGTGTTTTCAGACTTTGTATAATATTGGTATTGGCCACCGCTTTGAGCTCCTGGCCGGTATAAGTGGTCGCAGAACCGGTAAAGCTGTCTTTTGAACGCGTATACACACCAGTTACGACGACGTCTTGCATCTTGGTGTCTGCTGATTCCAGCTTTACATGAATCTGACGTTGCCGAACGATCCGAACGATTTTGGGCTGATACCCGACGTAGGTAAACCGAAGGGAATCGCTTTCGGTTCGTAGTGTGATCTGGAATGCGCCCTGCTGGTCAGTTACGCTGTTGACACGACTCTTGATCGCCAAGACATTGACACCAGCCAGTGGTTTACCCGATTCGTCGGTAACGACTCCGGTGAGGCGCTGCTCTTGTACAGCATCGGTTGCGGCTGCGAAGCCCGCTTTGGGCTTAAGGGTGATCGTCGTGCCTTGGATACTATAGGTAAAAGGTTGATCGATGAAGATTTCGTTGAGTCCTTCTTTGAGATCCTTTCGCCAAAGATCAACACTGACGGGATTGGCACGCTTGATGAGCTTATCGCTGTAAATAAAATCGTAACCCGATTGTTTTCGGATTTCCTTAAACACCTCGGTTAGTGTGGCGTTGTTTTTCTTAATCGTAAGATGCTGTGCAAATGAACTGGCCGTCACATGCAACATATTAAGCAGGAGTAAGAATATAGTTAGCTTCATTATGACAAATAATTTGGAAATGCCGACAGGAGCGCGACACAAGAAATTAATGTAAAATTTCATACATTTGATAGTGTTTAATGGTCAAACGGAATGTTCCGCCAAGAACATCCAGTTTGGAGTTTCATTCAATTTAGTTGTTAGCACAATAAGCCCTCTTAGAGGGGCTGGATGACGTTATTAAACGCTCGCCGGAGGCACGCCAATGCCTTCGGCTTTTTTAATTATCTTTCAGGTCATATTTCATTGTTTTTGGGGTTAGTTTTGCTTATCCATATTTTGTTGTTTTTAGTTACAAATTTCAGATCGCCCGTGGACTCGAGACAGGCAATCACTTCGGAGATATTTTTAGATCGTGACACCTGACCGCTGAAGGTCTGGCTGAGATCAACCCCTCGTTCGTACGCTACATCCACACCATACCATCTCGAAACCCGCTTCATGATGTGGACAAGGCTCTCTTCTCGAAAGATAAAATCACCATTTTTCCAGTCAATGACTTGCTCTACATCAACGGCACGTACGGCACATCGGCCATCAGTCACTGTAGCTTGATCTCCGGGTTTTAATATTCTTGATACCGACAGATTAGCGTAACTTACTTTTACGGCTCCTTCAAGCAATGTTGTCTTTTCGTAAGGTTCGTCTTTGTAGCTTTTTATATTAAAATGTGTACCCAATACTTCCACTTTTTGACTTTTGCTTTGTACGAAAAATGGGCGTGAATTATCTTTGGCAACTTCAAAATAAGCTTCCCCATCCAGCTCAACTTCACGGGTAGCACCTGTAAATCGGGTAGGGAATTTTAAGGAAGATTCGGAGTTGACCCAGACCTTGGTACCATCGGGTAGCACGATACGGTACTGACCTTTGGAAGGTGTCTCGACAGTATGGTAAGCTATTGAAAGCGCAGACTGCGGATCGGCTGTATATACCAGCGCGCCCTCTTCATTTTTTGTAATTTTACTGCCTGTTTGGGATATCACGCTGCCTTCTGATATATCATCTAGATTGACTTTCTTGCCGTCTTCCATCGTCAAGATGGCGACATCTCCTCCAGGTAATACATCGTTTTCGGATACAACGGCAGTGGCTTCGGTTGGGGGAGCGATCGAGCCATTGATGAAATAGAAACCTACCCCAAAAAGTAGGATTACAGATGCTGCGGCCGCAATTATCTTCCAATTGACCAGCGAACGGACAACGGTACTTTGCGTAGCAAACTGTTTTTCAAAATCGGCTTGGGCACGGTTCAGGTCCTCTTCGGAAAGGGAAGACGGCTGATCAAGATGAATATGATGAATCCATCGGTGTAATAGCGCAAGCTCTTCAGGGCTGCATAATCCCAATTTATACTTTTCTAATAGTTCCTTCGGTTCCTTCATGTGATTTAGGGCCTTATATTACTAAGACGGTAAGAGAAACCGCTGTGGGTACAGAGAGTTGAAAAAAAATATAAACTTATTTAATACAGCAATAATAGGAGTAGTAATAGATCGAGAAATAGGTGGGTGATATGCCCTAATTTGAGTCTTAACTGACGTAAAGCACGTTTCATTTGTGTCTCTACGGTGTGCTGTGAGATATCAAGCTTGCTTGCAATATCGCTATTGCTTAACCATTCTCTGCGGCTAAGGATAAATATTTCGCGCATGCGTGGGGGCAAAGCGTTGATCTCCTGCTCAATCATAGCACTTAACTCCTTTTCCCGGATCATGTGATCTGTCGAAGAACTGCTCTGCATCAGGCTATGAAGGCTGTCCATATATTTTTCTTCAACCTTTTGGTGGGAGAAGATATCTAAGATTCGATTGCGAACAGACGTAAATAGATAGGAGCGAAGCGTACCGGAAATAGCAAGTGTAGCTCGCCTATTCCAAATATTCATTAGTGTATCCTGCACGATATCACGCGCTTCTAGGTTATTGTTTAATTTTTTATGGGCGTAGATGTATAGCAGACTGTGGTAACGCTCATAGATTTCTGTAAACGCTTTCTTGTCATTACTCTTTAGAAGCTCCGACAAATCTTGATCAGGCAACTCTTGATATGATACCATTATATCCAATTACAAGTAAAATAAAACAGGAAGATTTACTTCGTTTAGATTACGGGTTAGCTCAAAGGCAAATCTATATTTTATTTATGAAGTTTCCAAAACCTCTATATCTGTCAAGTAGAAAGAAGAATCAACATGTTGACTTTTATGAACTTTATGTTTTCTGATAGGATGTTAGAATGGGATGAAAGTGAGTTGCGATAAGCCCAATCCTTTTGCAGTAGTTGTGCTGACAGCACTGCTAGCTATTATAGCTTGTAGATATTGCTTCGTGCTTCGCAAAGACGAGATGGTTCGCAGACCGAGCTTGCGAGTTCACCGTAATCTGTCATTGGTAGCTTGTGAAGCTGTCTATGGAGGGGGGAGGATACTTAATCTTCGATAGTTTCAAAATTGAAAACCGGATCGAGGCGCTCCCCATATTTTTTGCGCATACGCTGTTTGGATTTACGGACGGCATCGGTCGTGACACCGAGCAGATGAGATATCTGATGGTTGTCCAATCCCATCTTGAGCAGCAGGATGATACGCAAATTAGATTCTGTAATGTCAGGAAGACAGTTGAGTATAGTCTGGTAAGCATCTGCATTTTCGGCCATAAAAGCTTTTTTGAATTCAAACCAATTTTCATCGGTCAATAAGTGGGATTTCAAGAGGCTCTCTAATGAAAAACGCTGTTTTTGAGTGCTTGTACTGCCGTTGTTTCTCAATTTAGTAATCTCACCTTCAAGGCGCTGTATCTGTTCGTTTTTATCCTTGAGGTATACCTGATAGGACGAGAGGGTATTGTGGGTATTGGAGAGGGTGGTCTCTGATTCTATTTTCTCTATCTGAAAGGAAAGTAGCTTTCTCTCGAATTCTACCTGTTGCAGTTTCAGTCGTTTTTTGTGGGTAATAAGCAGGAGTATGATGATCAGTGCCAATAACAGACTGACTGCGCCCCAGGCCCATTTGAGTAGTGACGCCCGTTTTAATTTATTTTGTTCGGCTTCCAGTTGCCAACGGATGCGCTCTTTTTGTGTTTCCCAGTTTACTTGATCAACAATAGACTGTCCGTCTGTGAGCGATAGATGCCGATTGATCTGTTCGAGGCGTCTTCGGAGTGACAGCTCCCGCGCGGCATCACCCTTCGCTTGGGCAATGTCTAATTGTAACTCGATTATATTTTTTTCATAGGATTTTAGATAGTCTTTGGTTTCTGCGTAGGCAAGAGATTCAGCGAGATAGTGTTGGGCACTGTCTAGCACTCGATGCTGCAGATAGAGCCGTCCCAGCTGGATCTGCGCATACATGATATTGCGCGGGTCGTTGTTGTTGTGGGAGATGGCTATGTTTTCCAGCTGGGCTGAAATAGCTTTAGCGGTCTCGCCGCGGCGGTCATAAAGAATAGCCAGTTCGCCAAGTGTCTTGGCATAGCGTAGCTGATCTGCATTCGCCTGTGACGAGGTCAGGGTACGGGTGAAGTAACTCTCGGCTTCCTGCCATTTCTCTTGCTTCATGTAAAGCAATCCTATAGCGTATAAGATCTGCCCGGTTTCGGTAGATGCCGAAGGGGTAATTTCCAAAGCGGCCTGTAAGAGGTCTAATGATTTTTGGTTATCATCGATTGTGCCAAAAAAATAAGCGTTTTTTATCAATACTTGGTTGGCTTCGGGGAGCTGTCTGACCGGATAGGAGTCGATACGGCGGGAGCTCTCTAAAAAATAGGGGAGAGCATGGATGTAATCGTTGTACTTATAATAGTAATAGCCATAGAGGGTATTTACCCAGATAAGGAGCCCGGTATTGTTGGTATTTTGGATATCGGATAGCGCATGGGCAAATAACCATTCGCTTACAGGGGTTTTATGGTCCTTTATCTGGGCATAGGATTCTGCCAACAGGCTGTGATAAATGGCGGATAATGCTTTGGGATTTTGAATAGGTTGTGCTTTTTGGATAGCGTCGACTCGCTGGTCAAGTTGCGTTTTTTCGGTTTCGGGAATCTCTTGGAGCACGGTATGTACATGCATAGCAAGACTATCTGCAGCATATATGTGCTGGCTGAGACAGAGTATCGTTAGGAAAAAAAATAGCCTAAGGTAGACGGTCATCCGCAATATTTTCTTATTGATTTCTATTGGTTTGTCCAAATCAGGGTAAAGATAACCAAACAAAATTCTAAAGCGAAACAAAATATATTTATAGGTAAAGCTATTCTGATGTATTTTCAATACGACTCATTATTAGGTTGTTAGGTGTGTTTTTTGAATTTGTCCCATATTTGTCCCACCCCTAAATGTAGTTGATATGGCCTTTTTCGATAGTTTAGGCCTTTATTAATTCTTTTGCGATTGCATAAGGATTCCAAACATCAAAAATATTAACTATGAATCGTGTTAGCCATTACCTCTCTATTATCATGCTGTTGTTGACCTTTTGTGCGGAGGGAATTGCCCAGACAGTGCAGCCGGATGCCCAAAGGATTATTTACGTCAATAAAAATGTAATAGGTAGCAATGGCTCGGGCGATAGTTGGGCAAATGCTATACCTGAACTGGCGGATGCGCTGAAATGGGCGAATGCGAATAAAGGAAATGGGCTTTGGTCAGCGGCTACTCCTTTAAAGATTTACGTTGCCAAAGGTACCTACAAGCCTATGTATACGCCCGAAGATGGGAAGAACTTCAGTGCGGATGCACAGTATGCCCGTGACCGTACCTTCTTGATGGTGAAAGATGTGGAGCTGTACGGTGGCTTTGACCCGGCCAACGGTAAAACAGCACTGACTGACCGTATCCTGCCCGGTAAAGATGGAGCTAACGCCGATGGTACGATCTTAAGTGGTGACTTGAACGGCGATGATGCTGTTGGTACCATTCCCGGTCAGGGAGCTGTGGGGATAACCGGTAATGCGGAGAATGCTTACCATGTGGTCTTGGCAGCCAGCGGTACGGAGAGTGTAGCAGTAAAGCTGGATGGATTTGGCATCACAGGGGGAAACGCAAATGATGCTTATTATTCCATTTCAGTTAACCAAAGAAATACTTTAGGAAAACATGGCGGTGGGATTTATTCTTTTTCTTCTTCTTCTTTTCCTTCTACTTCTTCTTCGGTTACGTTAAGTAATTCTTCGGTCTATAATAATAGCAGTAGTGATGCTGGCGGTGGGATTTATTCTTTTTCTTATTCTTATTCTTCTTCGGTTACGCTAAGGAATTCTTCGGTCTACAATAATAGCAGTGGTGGTGATGGCGGTGGGATTTCTTCTAATTCTCATACTTCTTCTTCTTCTGTTACGTTAAGTAGTTCTTCAGTTTACAATAATAGCAGTAGTGGTGCTGGCGGTGGGATTTCTTCTTCTCCTTATTCTTATTCTTCGGTTTCTTTAAGTAGTTCTTCGGTTTACAATAATAGCAGTAGTGGTGATGGCGGTGGGATTTATTCTTATTCTCCTTCTTCTTTTGTTAGTTTAAGTAATTCTTCGGTCTACAATAATAGCAGTAGCGGTAATGGCGGTGGGATTCTTTCTTCTTCTTCCTCTTCTTCTTCGGTTACGTTAAGTAATTCTTCGGTCTACAATAATAGCAGTAGTGATGCTGGCAGTGGGATTTACTCTAATTCTTCTTCTAATTCTTCTTCTAATGAAGTCAAGTTAAACAACAGTACCTTGGCGGGAAATACGGGAACTTCTTATGTGTTTTTTGATGGTAATGGGGATAAAAAGTTTACGGTACGTAGCAGCTTGATATATGGCAATGCAAAAAGCACGACAGATAATAGCAACAGTACTTTAAGTACAAATGCGGGTAGCATCTCGAAAGATATCCAATATAGTTTGGTACAGGGTATCAATGCTAGCAGCAGCACCGCTTTTGGAGATATACGAAACAATAACTTGGACGGCACTGTGGCGTATAGCAACCTGTTTATGGATGCAGCTGCTGGGGATTATAGTTTGCAAGCCTGCTCTCCGGCAGTGAATGCAGGTAGCAACAGCCATTATGCAGGATTGAGTGCTGATACGAAAGATCTGGCGGGTAATCCAAGAGTATATAATTTTGCTACGGGAGGTGTCATTGATATAGGGGCTTATGAGTTTCAGGGCGAGCAAGGAGTGTTGTGCTTTATCCCCGACGCTAACAAAACCCTTTATGTCAACAAGCATGTCAATGGTGGAAACGGCTCGGGCGATAGTTGGGCTAATGCTATACCCGAACTGGCGGATGCGCTGAAATGGGCGAGTGCGAATAAAACAAGTGGGCTTTGGTCAGCGGCTACTCCTTTAAAGATTTACGTTGCCAAAGGTACCTACAAGCCTATGTATACGCCTGAAGATGGGAGGAACTTCAGTGCAGATGCACAATATGCCCGTGACCGTACATTCTTGATGGTGAAAAATGTCGAGCTGTACGGTGGCTTTGATCCGGCTAACGGTAAAACAGCACTGACTGAGCGTATCCTGCCCAGTAAAGATGGGACTAACGCCGATGGCACCATCTTAAGTGGTGACTTGAACGGCGATGATGCTGTTAATATACCACTAACCGAGTTAAAAGATCATGCAACAAGGCAAGACAATGCTTACCATGTGGTCGTGGCAGCCAGTGATACGGAGAGTGTAGCAGTAAAGCTGGATGGATTTGGCATCACAGGGGGAAACGCAGATGATGTTGCTTCTGGAATTATAGTAAAGGGACAGTCTGTTTATAGATATTCAGGCGGTGGGGTTTCTTCTTCTGCTGTTGCTTTTTCTTCTTCTTCGGTTACGTTAAGTAATTCTTCGGTTTATAATAATAGCAGTAGTGGTAATGGCGGTGGGATTTCTACTTATTCTCCTACTTCTTCTACTTCTTCTACTTTTTCTTTTTCGGTTACGTTAAGTAATTCGTCGGTCTATCATAATAGCAGCAGTAGTGGTGCTGGCGGTGGGATTTATTGTTCTTCTCCTTCTTCTTCTTCTTCGGTTACGTTAAGTAATTCGTCGGTCTATCATAATAGAAGTAGTGCTAATGGCGGTGGGATTTATTCTTATTCTTATTCTTATTCTTCTTCTGTTAGGTTAAGTAGTTCTTCGGTCTATCATAATAGCAGCAGTAGTGGTGCTGGCGGTGGGATTTATTCTTATTCTTTTTCTATTCATTCTTATTCTTCTGTTAGGTTAAGTAATTCTTCGGTCTATAATAATAGCAGTAGTGCTGATGGCAGTGGGATTTATTCTTATTCTTATTCTTATTTTAATGATGTCAAGTTATACAACAGTACCTTGGTGGGAAATAAGGGGCCTTCTTATGTATTTTTTGATGGTGGTGGGGCTAATAAGTTTACAGTATATAACAGCTTGGTGTATGGCAATGCAAAAAGTACGACAGATAATAGCAACAGTAGCTTAGGATCAAAAACAGGTAACATCCCGAAAGATATCCAATACAGTCTGGTACAGGATATAGATGTGACGATTAGTGCAGATCCAGGCGATATACGGAACAATAACTTGGACGGCACTGTGGCGTACAGCAACCTGTTTATGGATGCATCTGCTGGGGACTATGCTCTAACAAATAACAGCCCGGCGATAGATGCAGGAAGTAATGCATTATATGACGGCGATTTGGGCAATGATCTGGATTTGGCGGGCAATCCAAGGCTTTCAGGTTGCAAAATTGATATTGGAGCTTATGAGAACCAGAGCAATCAAGGTGTGTTGTGCTTTATCCCCGACGCTAACAAAATCCTTTATGTCAACAAGCATGTCAATGGAGGAAACGGCTCGGGCGATAGTTGGGCAAATGCTATACCCGAACTGGCGGATGCGCTGAAATGGGCGAATGCGAATAAAGGAAATGGGCTTTGGTCAGAATCAGATCCTTTAAAGATTTACGTTGCCAAAGGTACCTACAAGCCTATGTATACACCTGAAGATGGGAAGGGTTTCAGTGCAGATGCACAAT
The DNA here is from genome assembly GCF_000416985.1 of Sphingobacterium paucimobilis HER1398. GTDB lineage: Bacteria > Bacteroidota > Bacteroidia > Sphingobacteriales > Sphingobacteriaceae > Sphingobacterium > Sphingobacterium paucimobilis. The sequence goes on along the minus strand of NZ_ATDL01000011.1, from coordinate 3,709 downwards.
ATGCCCGTGACCGTACCTTCTTGATGGTGAAAGATGTGGAGCTGTACGGTGGTTTTGACCCGGCTAACGGTAAAACAGCACTGACTGACCGTATACTGCCCGGTAAAGATGGGACTAACGCCGATGGTACCATCCTGAGTGGTGACCTGAACGGCGATGATGCTGTTAATATACCACTAACAGAGCTAAAAGATCATGCAACAAGGCAAGATAATGCTTACCATGTGATCGTGGCAGCCAGTGATACGGAGAGTGTAGCAGTAAAGCTGGATGGATTTGGCATCACAGGGGGAAATGCAAATGATGTTTCTCCTGACATTATAGTTAACGGAATAAATACCTATAGAAGACATGGCGGTGGGATTTCTTCTTCTTCTTCTTCTGTTACGTTAAGTAATTCTTCGGTCTATAATAATAGCAGTAGTGGTCTTGGCGGTGGGATTTATTCTTCTTCTTCTTCTTCTGTTACGTTAAGTAATTCTTCGGTCTATAATAATAGCAGTAGTGATAATGGCGGTGGGATTTATTCTTCTTCTTATTATTCTTCTTTGGTTACATTAAGTAATTCTTCGGTCTATAATAATAGCAGTAGATATTTAGGCGGTGGGATTTTTTCTTCTTCTTCTTCTTCTTCTTCTTCTTCGGTTTCTTTAAGTAGTTCTTCGGTCTATAATAATAGCAGTAGTGAAGCTGGAAGTGGGATTTATTCTTATTCTGCTGGTTCTTCTTCTTCGGTTACATTAAGTAATTCTTCGGTCTATAATAATAGCAGTAGTGTTTATGGCGGTGGGATTTTTTCTCGTTCTTCTTCTTCTTCTTCGGTTACGTTAAGTAATTCTTCGGTCTATAATAATAGCAGTGATGTTAATAATAGCTATAGTGGTGTTGGTGGTGGGATTTACTCTTATTCTTCTTCTTCTTCGGTTACGCTAAGTAATTCTTCGGTCTATAATAATAGCAGTAGTGGTGCTGGCGGTGGGATTTATTCTTTTTCTACTTCTTCTTCTAATGAAGTCAAGTTATACAACAGTACCTTGGCGGGAAATAAGGGGCCTTCTTATGTGCATTTTGATGGTAATGGGGCTAAGAAGTTTACAGTATATAACAGCTTGGTGTATGGGAATGCAAAAAGCACGACAGATAATAGTAACAGTCCTTTAAGTGCAAATACGGGTAGCATCCCGAAAGATATCCAATACAGTCTGGTACAGGATATCGATGCGACGATTAGTGCAGATCCAGGCGATATACGGAACAATAACTTGGACGGCACTGTGGTGTACACCAACCTGTTTATGGATGCAGCTGCTGGGGATTATAGGTTGGTAAACAACAGCCCGGCGATAGATGCAGGAAGTAATGCATTATATGACGGCGATTTGGGCCATGATCTGGATTTGGCGGGCAATCCAAGGCTTTCAGGTTGCAAAATTGATATTGGAGCTTATGAGAACCAGAGCAATCAAGGTGTGTTGTGCTTTATCCCCGACGCTAACAAAACCCTTTATGTCAACAAGCATGTCAATGGAGGAAACGGCTCGGGCGATAGTTGGGCAAACGCTATCCCTGAACTGGCGGATGCGCTGAAATGGGCGAATGCGAATAAAACAAGTGGGATTTGGTCAGAATCGGATCCTTTAAAGATTTACGTTGCTAAGGGTACCTACAAGCCTATGTATACGCCCGCAGATGGGAAGAACTTCAGTGCAGATGCACAATATGCCCGTGACCGTACCTTCTTGATGGTGAAAGATGTGGAGCTGTACGGTGGCTTTGACCCGGCAAACGGTAAAACAGCACTGACTGATCGTATCCTGCCCGGTAAAGATGGGACTAACGCCGATGGCACCATCCTGAGTGGGGATTTGAACGGCGATGATGCTGTTAATATACCACTAACCGAGTTAAAAGATCATGCAACAAGGCAAGATAATGCTTACCATGTGGTCTTGGAAGCCAGTGATACGGAGAGTGTAGCAGTAAAGCTGGATGGATTTGGCATCACAGGGGGAAATGCAAATGACCTTTATTCTTACATGTTTGTTAACGGAATAAATACTTATAGAAGGTATGGCGGAGGGATTTCTTCTTCTTCTTTTTCTTCTTCTTCTTCGGTTACATTAAGTAATTCTTCGGTCTATAATAATAGCAGTAGTGGTAATGGCGGTGGGATTTCTACTTATTCTTCTACTTCTTCTACTTCTTCGGTTACGTTAAGTAATTCTTCGGTCTATAATAATAGCAGTAGTAGTAATGGCGGTGGGATTTATTCTTCTTCTACTTCTTCTTTTTCTTCGGTTACGTTAAGTAATTCTTCGGTCTATAATAATAGCAGTAGTGGTAATGGTGGTGGGATTAATTCTTCTTCTACTTCTTCTTCTTCTTCGGTTACGTTAAGTAATTCTTCGGTCTATAATAATAGCAGTAGTAGTAATGGCGGTGGGATTTATTCTCGTTCTTATTCTTCTTCTTTTTCTTCTTCTTCTTCGGTTACGTTAAATAATTCTTCGGTGTACAATAATAGCAGTAGTGGTAATAATAGCAGTAGTGGTGATGGCGGTGGGATTTATTCTACTTCTTCTTTTTCTAATGAAGTCAAGTTATACAACAGTACCTTGGCGGGAAATAAGGGGTCTTCTTATGTGTTTTTTCAAGGTAGTGGGGATAAGAAGTTTACAGTATATAACAGCTTGGTGTATGGCAATGCAAAAAGTACGACAGATAATAGTAACAGTACTTTAAGTACAAATGCGGGTAGTATCTCGAAAGATATCCAATACAGTCTGGTACAGGATATCGATGCGACGATTAGTGCAGATCCAGGCGATATGCGGAACAATAACTTGGACGGCACTGTGGCGTATACCAACCTGTTTATGGATGCAGCGGCTGGGGATTATAGTTTGCAAGCCTGCTCTCCGGCAGTGAATGCAGGTAGCAACAGCCATTATGCAGGATTGAGTGCTGATACGAAAGATCTGGCGGGTAACCCAAGAGTATATGATTTTGCTACGGGAGGTGTCATTGATATAGGGGCTTATGAGTTTCAGGGCGAGCAGATCAATTACGACAATGTGGTGTTTGAAGATCTAGATGTCACTTATAATGGATCCACACATACGATAATAGCAACGAATCTTCCCCAGGGTGTTACTCCTTCGTACAAAATAGAGGACGCATTGGGTACTGTGGTTACGGAAGCGGTAAATGTCGGAACTTATACTATTACGGCTACACTTTCTGGTTGTGGACCGGACAAAGAATTGACGGCCACGCTGAAGATTGAGGCTGCTACGCTAACGGTAACTGCCAAGAGCGGACAGGGCAAAGTGTATGGCGAAGGTGATCCGATATTGACTTATACGGTTTCGGGTTATCAAAGTACGGATGACAACAGCATCCTTAGTGGTGCATTGAGCAGAACAGTAGGCGAGGATGTAGGTGTTTATCCGATTGGGCAGGGCGATTTAAGTGCGGGTGCTAATTATGATATAGACTTTACAGGAGCGGATTTTGCTATTACTCAAGCTACGCTAACGGTAACTGCTGCGAGCGGACAGCGCAAAGTGTACGGCGAAGCTGATCCGATATTGACTTATACGGTTTCGGGTTATCAAAGTACGGATGACAACAGCATCCTTAGTGGTGCATTGAGCAGAACAGTAGGCGAGGATGTAGGTGTTTATCCGATTGGGCAGGGCGATTTAAG
>NZ_ATDL01000010.1 GCF_000416985.1 Sphingobacterium paucimobilis HER1398 | reverse complement strand
GTGTCTTTTTTACCGTTCATATTTAAAAATATCTTTATCCCTCCTAAGGAAGTTATTTTCTGAACATACTCATCTTTATAAAAATTCAAATATAAATACTGCTCATCGTTTGAAATACGATAGTACATCGCATTTTCCTTATCATAAGCCATTCCTTTCTTGGGATCGGTCTGGGCATAAGAAAAGGAAATAATACAGAATAATAAGACTAAGGTTAAACTGCCTTTCATTGATTAAATATTTTATTTCAGATCATAATTGATCCAGTTGTGCGACCAATTCTGTATATTCGAAAAATAGATATCTTCTTCTGGTGTTGTATTCATTAGTGTACCCAATGTAGCTCCGACTGGTAAAGGCTGAAGACGTACTCCACGCAACAATACCATAATAGATAATGTGTTATTATTACTCTTAAGTACACTACGGGGGATGCTTATTTTTCCTTTAAAAATAGAATAGTCTTTTTCATATTTGCTTTTCCCAGATATCTCTTTATATTTGGCTTCAGCGGTGATGCCGTACTTGTTATACACGGACATCTTACGATCAGGAACTCCAGTAAATCCTCTGGCAACTATTACCTCAAAGTCCTTATTGGGATAAGCATAAACTGGATATACCACATTCGGCACGTTAATGGTGTCTTTCTTGCTTGTCATATTAAAAAAAATCTTGATTCCACCTAGATTCGTCACTTTAGATGCATATTCATCTTTGTAAAAGTTCAAATAGAGGTACTTATCATCATTCGAAATATGATAATACATCATATTTTCTTTGTCATAAGTCATCCCCTTTTTGGGATTGGTTTGACCGTGCGAATACAAAACAAAAAGTATAGAGAATAATAACGCGATTACTTTCATTGATTTAATATTTTTATTTCAATTCATAATCAATCCAGGTATGAGTCCAGGTATCTAAATCTAATGACAAAGCATCTATTTCAGAAGAAGTATTGGTCCCTCTAGAATTTATTATCGGAGAAACTCTACCATCAGGTATCCGAATAGCGCGCGAACCCCTCATGAAGATCATTATCGCCAAATTATTCTTGGAATTTAATCCCTTGAAATACCTCAAAGGAATTTTAATACTACTTTGATACACATATTTATTTTTATGATAATTTCCCAAGGAATCCCTTCCTTCAATCTTTGCCTCCGCGAATATTCCATACTCGTTATAAACCGATAACTCTCCATTGGGAATACCAGATAAATTGAATAACTCTAAACTTTCAAAATTAACTGGTCGCTTATAAACAGGAAATTGAACAATAGGCACCCCTACGGTGTCTTTGATTCCTTCTACATTAAAAAAATACCGTAAACCACCCAACATCCTTGCTTTCATAGCATATTCATCCTTATATATTTTAACATCAAGATACTCTGTATCATTTGTGATTTGGTAGTATAACTTATTCTCTTTATCATATATCATCCCCTTTCTAGGGTCGGTTTGACAATAAGAATTTAAGCTTAAAAAGATTGCTGTTAGAATAAGAAGTACTTTCATTGATTAAATAATTTACTTCAGCTGATAATCAATCCAGCTGTGTGTCCAATAATCAATGTTCGAAAAATAAATATTTTGTTCTGGAGTTGTATTCATTAGAATTCCCAAATTAGCTCCTACAGGTAAAGGTTTTAGACGTACACCACGCAACAGCAGCATGATAGACAACATAGTGCTATTATCTTTCAGTAATTTACGAGGAATACTTATTTTACCTTCGAAAATTGAATAATCCTTTGCATATTCACTTTTGGTTGATATCTCTTTATATTTGGCCTCACCTGTGATCCCGTATTTATTATATATAGACATTTTGCTAGCCGGCACTCCAGTAAATCCTCGGGCTAGTATTATTTCGAAATCCCTATTAGGGTAACTGTATACAGGAAAGAGTATATTCGGTACATTTAAGGTGTCTTTTTCCCCAACCGTATTGAAAAAAATCATTATCCCTCCTGGTTTTATCACCTTGGCAGCATATTCATCTTTGTAAAAGTTCAAATAGAGGTACTTATCATCATTTGTAATACGATAATACATCGCATTTTCCTTATCATAAGTCATCCCCTTTTTGGGATTGGTTTGACCGTGAGAATACAAAACAAAAAGTATAGAGAATAATAACGCGATTACTTTCATTGATTTAATATTTTTATTTCAATTCATAATCTATCCAGGAATGGGTCCATGTGTCGCCCTCAAGAAAATATTGTTGTTGAGAGGTAGACGAACCATCAACAGGGATTGCATTTAAAAGTGGCGATGCAGCGCCTGGTGGGAGAGGTTCAAACCGCGAACCTTTCAGAAAAATGCAAATAGCTATTTTTTCTCCAATACCCACAGTCATATATTGTAGCGGAATACCTAATCTATAATTAAAAATATGACCATTTCTATCATAAAATCCTTTCTCTGGATTTTCTTTCAATTGAGCCTCTGCCGTGATACCATATTCATTATAAACAGACAGAACACCTACCGGTAAATCTGAAAAACGGTCTATTACTATTTCTTCCCATTTTAATTCTCTCCGTCCTCCTGGGGTCGGCTTCTTATATACGGGATATTGAACCACTGAAGCAGTAGATGTATCACGTCTTCCCTCAGAATTGAGAAATAACCTCAACCCTCCTCTCATCTCAACTTTACGAGCATATTCCTCTTTGAATAGTTGTATATAAAGATTTTCCTTATCATTACTTATTTTATAGTAAAGTCTATTTTCCTTATCATATATCATTCCCTTTTTAGGGTCAGTTTGACCATTGGCAAAGCCAATAAATAATAAGTAGCAAAAAAAAATCCTCATAATCTTTGAGTTATAATCTACCTCTAAAATAATGCTTTACCTGCATATGCTTCATAGACAATGTCTATGAAAATGATTTTAACTGCAAAGAAAAAAAACAGACAAATCAAAACTCGCTATTAACAGCCAGACGATAACTACCCGAGAACTCTGTCCATCGGCCATCATCTTTAATATTAGCCAAATTGCGATTTATAACTTCCGTTGGTACATTGGGCGTCTTATTTTTCATTACCTGCATCAATTTATCTTGCATCGAGACTTCCATCTGTTCTGCTAAAGCGATGTCTTGTTGTGAAGGCCTGATTTCTCTAAACCCACGTAATAGGATATTGAACTTAATCTCATTTCCATCAAAAAATGACTTCAAATGTATCAAAGGAATCGCCAATTCATACCGATAAGTTGGATCCACATACTCATCGTCGCTATCTTTTTCCAGAGTCCAGCCGACCTGTATACCGTGCTCGTTGTATAAGTTTAATGCTTTTCAGGTATACCGGAGACCCCCTCAACACCTATATTTGTCAACTGGTCGTGTGGAACGGCTTTGTCATTCTTAATCGCCAAAGGAAATGAAATGCTAGAACTGCTTTTTCGATCTTCTTTGCTAACCGAAAACTGCAATCCACCCCAGCTGAAAATTTTATTCGAATTTTCTTCTTTCTTTACCGCCAAATAAAGATACGTATCGTCATTTGCAAGACTATACCATAACCGTGTTTCTTTGTTATATATAAAATCGTTCTTATTCCATTCATCCAATTTGCCATCAAGAGAGACATCTTGCTTCCAGTGTGCAGGGGATACATCTTTTCCTGCGGTTTGTCCATTTACAAAAATTGGAAAAAGTAAGATCACTGTTATTAAAATTCTCATCAAGATAAGCGTAAGTAAATAGTGTTTATAAAAATCATTTCAATTCGTAACTGATCCAAGTTTCTGACCAAGTATCAGCCTCCAATGAGAGGGCATCTGTACTTGGAGAAGAATTCATGGATAGGGAATTTAAAATTGGAGACCTCCCCCCTGCAGGAATGGCAACATTTCGCCAACCTTTAAGAAAAATCATTATGGCAATAGTTCCCCTGCTTTCCAGTCCTAAAGAACTTAAAGGTATACAAAGGCTACTTGAAAAAACCGCCTTATTAATATGAAAATCTTCTAGATTCTCCTTAAGATCAAACTTGGATTCAGCAAGAATACCGTATTCATTAACCACAGACATTTCAACTTCTGGAATATTTTCTAATTTCGCGACACGGAGTACTTCCAGATTTCTTGGCTTCTTATAAATCGGATACTGAATCATTGGGACCGATGTCGTATCCTTTTTACCTTCGGTATTTATAAAAAATAGCATCCCACCCTGCATCATAACTTTGAGGGCATATTCATCTTTGTATATGTTTATATACAAATTTTCATTATCGTTGTTAATTTTATAAAAAAGCTTCGTGTTTTTGTCATAAGTCATTCCCTCATTGAGATCGGTCTGACAATAAGAGTTTAAGCTTAAAAAAATTGTTATTAGAATAAGAAATACTTTCATTGATTAAATAATTTACTTCAACTCATATTCTACCCACGACCAAGTCCAATCGTCAATATGAGACCAAAGCGCTTCCTCTTCAAGATTCGAATTCATTCCAGCCCCTCTAATAGCACCAAGAGGTGGTTGTACCAGACGTAATCCTCTCAACAAAATCATAATACTTATATTCTTATTTTTATCAATGCGCAATCCATTCAAGGGAATAGTGATTTGACTCTGAAAAACAGATCGATCCTTTGAATACCAATTTTTGCCCGATAATGCCATGATTTTAGATTCACCCACTATACCATACTCATTAAAGACAGACATTCTCCCCTCAGGAACCCCAGAGAAACCGGATGTCTCTATTTCTTCATAATCTTTTTTTGAGCGATTATACACAGGATAGACAATGTAGGGAACATTCATCGTGTCTTTTTTACCGTTCATATTTAAAAATATCTTTATCCCTCCTAAGGAAGTTATTTTCTGAACATACTCATCTTTATAAAAATTCAAATATAAATACTGTTCATCGTTTGAAATACGATAGTACATCGAATTTTCCTTATCATAAGTCATTCCCTCTTTTGAGGCTTTCTGAGCAAAAGAATAAGCTAATACAAAAAAAAACGTTAGGGTTAAGATTGTAACTTTCATATTGTTTTAAAATATATTTAAGGGGTCGTGAAAACCCTAATTTATCTTTTAATCATCATTAATTATAAACAATTTGCCGATGGATTAAATGCGGCCCAAGGAAACACACAGACTCTAGAATTCCAGTCAAAAACTACCTGCAGAACACTGCCTGGCAGCTGTTCTATTCTCAAAACATTGGTAATACCATCTACAATCTGAAAGATTTCCATACACTCCATCGTCCCTATTGTCACAAAAATTTCCATCAATAATAATTTCCCAATCATCTGCTTTGGCCGTATTAAACATAAATAGACCAGTAAAACAAAACATACAATAAAAAATAATTCTTTTCATAATACAAAAATTTAAATTGGTTAAATTTATTTATTCTTTACGACCCCTTCAATGATAAAAACAGCGGGTTCTTCCAAAACATTGGAAAAAAAAGTCACCTGTTGAATATAGTTCCCGATATTGCGAAGCTCATAAGTTAGCGCTACCGTACCTTGTCCTCCTGGCGGTATTGGTTTTTTATCCCAATTTGCACTTACACAATTACAAGAAGGCACCACTTCTGTCAATAGTAAATCTTTAACGCCTGTATTTTTTACCTTGACAACCACCGTCTTTTTATCGGAAGGCTGCCCTTCTCCAAATTGTAAGGCATATCTATCCAACTCCAGCTTCGGCCCCAAACTATCTATGGACTGCAGTTCTTCAGTAGAAATTAAACTCTTCTTTAAACCCGTATAAAGAAACTGATCTATATTGGTATTATGTCTCTGCATCAGCTGATCCAATAATCTTTCATCCTTTGTAAACTGGTATAGTAAATACGTATTGAAGAAATAAGGATAGGTATTAACACTCTTCCTCAGACGATCTAACTCATCTGGATCCAAAGATTCTTTTTTCTCATAGTTAAGATAAGACTGGATCTGTATATTTAAAAAGTCAATCTTTACGGCAGAGGAAACCTCCTTTGCTTCGTATTGATTTAGAAAAAGACCTTTGCCATCATCAAAAAATATTCTTTTATTGAACGTATTTTGAAAAGCTTCTTTCAAAACATGTAGCCTAGCCCCTTAACAAAACCGACTAACTCGTTTTCGGGATTTGTAATCAATATAAGCGGATAGGAAAATTCGCGTAGCAGTTGTTCCAGCCATTTGTTTTCGCTTTTTGTCAGATCCACCGACCTAAATAATACATTTGGAGGCAGACCAGAGAAACTGACCATTTTCTCTTTTACATAACTGCACAGATCGCACTTAGACATTCCCAATATGGTCACGATATAGTTGCTTCTGTCAGCATTATCTTCCTCCAAAAATTCGGTGAACGTCCTATTCTCCTGAAAATCGAATTTTGCAATTACTTTTTTCTCCTCAGCACAGCCCAATAAGAAAACGATAAAAGCCAGAATAAAACATATTAACCTCATGATTTCAAAATTTATAATTAGTTAAATATAATCAGTAAACACCACGGTTCAAATAGACATTCTCTATGAAAATTGATACTATAGCTAAAGAGTATATCCTACGCGCGAATAGAATAACCAGCCTCAATTAGCAAATTATTTTAACTAGAGGGACGACTTTCTTGAGTCAGCGATATATAGCGCATATGAAGCAATAATTCGCAAAGAGCTCACTTCCAACACATTTGATATATCCTGTATATGTTCAAGCGTGATACGTGTGCGGCCATTTTCCATTAAACAATATGAATTTTGAGACAGCCCCATCTTGGTTGCCATCGTATCCTGAGAATAACCATGCTCCAAACGTAACCGCCTTAAAAAATCACCAAAGGTTTCTGAAGAGAAGAAAATATCGTTTCCCATATCTGCAGATTACTCTAAAACAATCTTTGTAAAATACTCAGAAAAGGAAATGGAATCATTCGTTTCTTCTTCATACGGTGTCTTGGCAGCTGGTGGCATCATTCCATTATATATATGAGCCAATGCATTGCCCGTCTTTTTGATGTCCATACCGCGAAGGCATATTCCCAATGAAATCTCTCCCTTTTGTGTTGGAAGTAAAGATTTAGGGATAGCAATCTCTACCTTAAAAATACTTTTATTACGCCCTATTTTGCTTAACTCAATCTGACCGTCTGCCCGCATATCTTTAAGATGGCTCTTGTCTTCCATAAAACGAAAGGCAGTTGAAATTCCATGCTCATTGAAGACCGGAATGACAGCCGCGGACTGCCCGTTCAAATTCTCTACTTGTATAAAATCTTTCGCCTCTAGGCGCTTCTTAGGATCCTCCGCTGTAGGAATAGCGTAAGCGAAAGTAATGGTAAGTGACTTGTCCGTAATTTTTTCTGTATCAAATTGTAGCTGTACACCTCCAGATCGAACTTTTGCGGCATTAAAGTTTTTAAAAATTGCTATATACAGGAAATCCTCATCCTCCCTATAATCATAGCGAAGCTTGTTGTTCTTATCCTCAAAACGAAGAGAGGTATCTCCCCAGTCTTTCAGATCAGCATCAACATCAATCTGTGAAAAAGCATGATAGGACAGGCAAAATAACATCAATAACAAAAAGCATATTCTCATAATTGCTTTATTTAATGGTTTATAGAATTTGGTATTATTTTTTGTGAAAAAGAGAGGTTACCTTACGACAACCTCCCTATACACAAACAACATTATGAAACTTTTATTTCTTTAACCACTCGTCCAAAAGTGCTTTTAGCTTAGGATCGGATGGCCGTGGGCTATCGGCTGTAATCAGGTTGCCTGCTTTATCGATTAAAATGTATCGTGGAATACCAGTTACCTTATAGGCGTTAGATAGCTCATTATTTGTACCTGCATGGATCTGAAGACCTTTCATATGTTTTGTCTTCACATATTCTTCCCACTTTGGCTTATCCTGGTCTACGGACACACCTACAAAGGCAACAGGTTTATCCTTGTATTCCTCATTCAACTTTTCCCAGTATGGCTCTTCGGCTCGGCATGGTCCACACCAGGTCGCCCATAGATCAACCAGTACCAACTTTCCTTTCAGATCGTCCAAAGCCACTTTCTTTCCGGTAACATCTGGGTAGGCAAATTTAAAGGCAGGAACGCCAGTTTTTGTTTCCACTAACTTGGCTTCGACTGTCGCTGCACGTTGCTTTTGCTCTTCTAACGTAAAATATTTGTTAAATGCAGAGTTCATTTCCTGAAAATCATTGTACGAGCGCGAACTCTCTAACCTACCCACCACAAACTGTCCTTTCAGAACATCGTCAGGGATAGCGGCTACCTGCTGTTCGAAAGTCGGCCTGCTGGATAGATCGACCTTTCTGTATACTAAGCTTGATAAAAAGCGATCTCCGTAAGGCATATCTAATAATTGCTTAGTAAGATAACGATCCGCTTGAAATGCGGTGTAAAACTCACTCATCTCCTCTTTGCTGGGGTGTGCGGTACGGGGCATGTTTAAATATGAAGTAGCATAGTATGCAAAATCATAGTCCACTAAGGTCGGGAAAAGTGCATCAAACTTAGGATTACCTGTTTTTACAGATTTCCCAATCGATTCAATCTTGCCTTTAAAAGCTTCTACTTCAGGGAAGAAATCGACATATGTACTCATTCCCCCTGGGTTAGTCCCTTTTTCTTTAAAGCTTTGCGCTTGTTTATCCCAAGCATAAAGAGCTTCATTTTCTTTGCTATTTTTACCCAAGAGGTCGTACCCGACTTTCTTTACTGTGTAGTTGACCTCTTCTCCACCTTTAAAGTAAAACCGGTTTAAATCCTGTTGGTTCTGCGCTGTACCTGTACCTACAGCATACAATCCTTCATATTCTGGCGTAAAACGAAAGGCAAAACGTCCTTGTGTGTCAGGTGTAGATGTTGCAATTTCTACCAATCTTCCATTGTACACCTTAAACAAAGTCACTTTTTTGTATGGTGTGCTCTCAAAAGAGCCATTGATATTACTCGCCTGCTGTGCCTGTGCAGCGAACAAACTGAGCACTGCTGCGCATAGTAAAATTGTCTTTTTAATCATTATAATTCGTGTTTATTATTAAGTCCAATCGCTATTATTCACCTAGTCCATTGAAAAACCTAAAGTTCTCTTCAGATCCTTTGCCTCAAAGCCATTTGCATCTTTACGCTTAATGGCGGCCTGCATCGCCAAGGCTTCCTCCTTGTTGATTTTATAATATGGGTTCGTAAAATCAGCTGTTAAAAATTGCTCTACTGTCTTATCTGCACTCTTAAAGTCGCCTAAATACGTATACAATAGCGTTAGCTTATACTGATCGGTAAAATCTAATGGCTCCTTCTTGCTCTGGGCCTCATACTCTGCCAATAACGCTTTAAGTAGAGGCTTGTTACTCTTTTGGTCGATGATAACCTGTCCCAAAGCATTGCTACGCTCTTCCCACTTGGGATAAAGTGTGTACTTATCAATTAAAGCTAAATAGGCCTTGGCATCCTTGGAGGAATTGTAATAGTCTGCCACAAAATGGGGAAGGAAAACAGGCCACAACTTGTCATTGTATACCGGACGGATATAAGAAACTAACGCCTCCAGACTATCCAATTGTTGTGCCGCTCCGTATTGCTTACTTTTTGCTTTAGCTACATTATTTATTTTATTCATCAGTAGATTTCCGCCATATAACTGAATTAGCTTCGAAAGATTATTGTATGCCCAAAGATTATACTTCGGAAAGTTGGTTACCGAGTTTGCTAAAAAGGCTTGCTCGCTGAATAAATCTTTCTGCTGATCTAAATACTCCTCCAACTCTGAAAAAGGATGGTTTACACCAGTTTTGATAAAGCGCTCACTATAGGCGGCCGGATATTCGCTATCCAAATTTGTATCAAATGCTAAATAATTTTTAACAGCTTCCATCTGTACCGCTTTTTGTAATAAAGGAACAAATCTGTTTACGCCAAAAAAACCAGATTCTGTCAAAATAGCCTTCCCATCCTTATTCAAAATGACATAGGTAGGAAAGCCAGAAGCGCCATATTTACGGGCTAACTTTTTTCCATCCAATTCCTTCATGACGTCGGTTTTATACAAGATGTAGTTTTGCTGAATTTCCTGTTGAACAGAAGGATCCGGAAGTACGCGCTTGTCCATCTCGGCACAGGGCATACAGCCTACAAAATACATATCAATTAGAATTAGCTTATTTTCCTTTTTCGCCTGGGCTTTACAATCTTCAAAAGAGCCTTTAAAAGATTGGTCTTCTTGAGCATAAATGCTTACTATACCCATGAAAAGCATAAGCAAGAGACTTAATATTTTCTTCATTATCAGTTTATCTAAATACATTTATAAGTTTGTAATACTTCCGTCTTCTATTTCAACGGTAACTTCCTCACCAGCTACTGTTTTCTGCTGTATTTCAGCAATTAGCTCCGCCTTCTTTGCCAGTTTATCGGCTGGATAACTACCTAAGCTTTTAATTTTCGCTCCTTTAGCGAGCTCTGCCTTCGCCTCTCCAAAGCCTGCAGTACCCAATACCACTAGTTTGCCGTCATTGTCCCAACCCAACTGATAGTTCTTCAGCACAAAGTCCTGTGGCATGCTATGTAACTTATTCGGACTGAAAAAAACTTCTCCTTCTGCCAAGTTGATGGTCATATTGTAACGGCTTAATAAACGTACGCCGATAGATCCATCAGCACCCGGATTCCAGTTTTCGTTGTCAGAGGAGCCTCCCATTAATGTAACGGGAAGTCCCGACATCGGGCTTAAGCCAGCAATGTTGAATCCATAGCTCTTACCAAGGAAAGTCGGCGAAGATATGCCCATACTGACGGTAGCAGCCTGTACCTCGGGCTTAAATCCTGATACCAATAGCTTATTCTGTCGAACAAAGGGCCTGAAACAGATCAGGTCATAAGATGCACCTGTATCAAACACAAAGTTGCCCGCATATTTTTTCCCCTGTACAATCTCAAGCTCGCCCGGGAGCATCATTATTCCAGATGGCATACCTACCTGCACCGTCTGTCCTGTTCCTTCATAGGTGTGTGGCCCAAAACTGTATAAGGAAAGCATATTGCTATCGTAATCGATATGGGTAATGTAGCGACGGATCAGCGCATTGCCAATGATGCCTTCGGCATGATCTCTGCCCATCTCTGGAAAAATCGCAATACCCATCCCCTTAAGGGAAAGGGTATCCAGCGATACCGTATTGTTGTCTGAAACTTGTATTGTTTTGTTTCCACCGACTACAGAAGCATTATTCTCGCGGGTTATTTTCAATCCGATCTCATCTGCCAACGATTGGCTCAGCGCCATCCCATCTGCCCCGGTATCAAACAAAAGATTTAATGGTCTTTCAAACCCATTGATTCTTACTTTCAAAACGATGGAACCATTGTGATTTTCGAAAGGGATTCGTGCAACCAAACGTGATTTTACCTCCCGCTTTAATCCATATAAGAGATCAAATTGGGTGAGATACAATAATTGTCCTTTAGTATTTACCAATACTTGAGAGACAGTTTTATTCCCGTCCTTTTCGGTAAATTCTACGTTATAAAGTATTCCTTTTGAGGTCGATTCATGCCTCAAAATCTGCATGGACAAGGCCCCGTAATTTTTAATAACTTGATGAAGTCGGAACTTAGCCCCTTCTGCAGTATGTCCCGCTACAGCAAACTCATCTGCCAGATATGTGGAGAGCCCGGAAGTATCTTGGGTCTGGAGAGATTTGTTGATTGCAGCGGAAAATTGGAGCTTCTCTTTTGACTGTGCCTTTACAACATTACTACCAAACAACACTGCTGCTGCTAATATAATTAACTTAGTTTTTCCGCTCTGCATGGATTCCTGTTTTAATAGCCGTATATATTCCTCAAGGCAACATCAATGTCGTCTGTTGCGGAAGCTGTTATTCTCAAAATGATTTTGCCCTGGGCATCAACCAATATTTTGGTTGGAAAGCCTGTAATTGCATAAGATTTAACAATATCAAACTGTTCTTTATTCTCATTATTCAAAACATTAACCCAATGTATACCTAATTCATCTATTGCTTTCTTCCAGCTTTCATTCGCTTCCTCAGGTGTCTTGCCTCGTTCCTGTGCCACTCCAACAATTTCAAAGCCTTTGCCTTGGTACTTCTCATACAGCTCTAACAAATGCGGCATACTTGCACGACATGGCCCACACCAACTCCCCCAAAAGTCTATAAGAAATACTTTCCCTCTTAAATCTTCTAATTTAAATGGCTTACCAATAGCGGTAGTGCGTTCAAAAGTTTTTGCTATCGTTCCCTTCGCTGTTACCGCTTCTCGTTGGATGTTATTTTGTATTTCTTTCCCTACTCTTGTACTTTGATAGCTCTTGTTTAATTGGTTAAAAGTCTTTGCATAGTCATCAGAGGTGTAAATATTCTTGAGTCTATATAATAGAAAAAGACTTACGTAAGAATCTGGGTACGCTACTATGAATTTCTTCTGAGCTGCATATTCCTGGCGATGCAATATACTCATCTCCTTCATTAGGTTTTTGCCTTCTTCCGTATCGCTCTTTACCTCTCCTTTTATCAGAGGTTCATATAAAGCCGTCACTTTACGTGTGATATCCGCTGTAGATTGGCGTAAAGCATTGTAATCATTATTCTCCTCTCCTCCTGAAACAACAGCCAACTCTAACTCGTCATGCTGTCCTGTAATCTGAATATCTTCTTTATGGATGAAAAGATTTAAAGGTCTATACATTACTCCATTCATAGGGTCTGCTCCAGTAAACCTCAGCATGCCATCAATGACCAAAGCCTGCTTAGGTACAGTAAACTGAAACGCACCGGACATTACATTTGAGGATGTACGGAAATCTTGTCCGTCATGATCAGTAAATGAAAACCAAACTTTTTGAATCTGATCTGCTGTACCTTGCTTTAATATTCCGCTGACCAAGAGGCTATCTCCCTGTGCAAAAGATAGCACAGGGAACGATAAGGCTCCTGCAATAATTAAATTCCAAAATTTACGCATGCTTTTATTTTTTTGATAGCACGTTCTCTAATAATTGCTTAAGCTCTGGATTAGAAGGACGAGGTGAATCTACAGTAACAATTTTGCCATCTCTATCGAAAACCATAAAGCGCGGAATACCTTTAATCTTATAGTACTCAGCTATAGCTCCCCAGCCTGATGCAAATAACTGTATACCACCAAGATTTTCATCCTTGATCATTTTTAACCATTTTTCTTTATCCTTCTCTTCATCCACTGAAATACTCACAACCTGTACGTCAGTACCTTTCATCTCTTCCTCCAACTTCTTTAGATGAGGAATCTCTGCTTTGCAAGGACCACACCAAGTAGCCCAAACATCAACAAGTACAACCTTACCTTTTAAATCACTGAATTTGACAGACTTACCATTATTATCAGGAAAAGAAAAATTCAGACCTTGATCTCCAGCCTTAAGCTGTGCCATATCATTCATGATGGCTATAGCTCGTTTTTTTTGTGAGTCCGTCAAAAAAAAGCTTCTATATTTGTCTGCAGCTTCTTTATAAGCTGTGTAATCTTTTTGACGTGCGAGATACGTCAAAACAGCATCACCTTTTAGAGTATCGTTATTTAATAGGGCAATACTATTTTGCAAACCCTCTATCCCCTGTATATAGGGACGGTTTTTAATACGTGCCTCAACAGAAGCTACACCGCCTAAAGTACGATCTCCCCAAGGCATATTGTAAACGGTAGAAGCAGATTTAGAAAAGTCTGATAAAGATATAGTACTATAATAGGAAGAATACTCTTCTACAGCAGGGTGCACTGTTCTTGGTGTGTTTAAAAAATTAGTTGCGTTTGCAGCCATATCCCACTTGATAAATGTAGGCAAAAAGGCGTCAAACTTCTTATTCCCAGACTTATTATGCTGAGCAAAGGTATCTGCCTTTTTAGTTAGTATCTCTAGCTCGGGAAAAAAATCAACGAATGAGCTTTGAACTCGTTGCCAAGAAAAAGCTTTATTCTCTACAGTATTAGCTTCTTTGTGCCATTTGGCCAATATTTGATTCTCTTTACTGTTTTTATTTCCAATAAGATCATAACTGAAATCCGTAATATTCAGTTCAAGCTCCTCTCCTCCTTTAAAGTAAAATGTTAAATTATCTGTTTGACTACCGATCTCCCCGGTTCCAAGAGCATAAAACCCTTCATAATCAGGATAAAAAGTAAACCCAAATTTGTTATCGCCCTGAGGAACAGCGCTAGCAATCTCTTGCATATTACCTTCGACAACCTTAAATAGTTTTATGGGACGGACAAATTCTCTGTCCAAAATTCCTTTGACCTGTACGGGTTGTTGGGCAAATAGTGCAGCACCCGAAAGTGCTGCAAATAATGTTAAAAGTGTTTTTCTCATTATAAAATATTAATAGGAATTAGCATACGTATATTCAGAAACACTAGGTGAAATATACAAAACATCATTCGCCGTACCTTTCCCTTCCAACGTAAAAACGGGTTGTGACTCAAGGTTTCCAGATGATTTTTTAAAAAACCTTATTCTATACTCATTTCCTTTTTTACTACCAATAGCGATGTAGTTATGAGAATATACTGGGTTGGAGTTTTCTGAATATTTCAGATGCCTAATAAAAGTAACTTCTTCATCATTTGGTGTAGAAAATTGTAAATCTTCTGTATGATTATCCAAGTTATGACTATAGACTTGATTCGCAGTTACAAAATACAATATGCTTTCATCTTCTTTATTAAGCGTGTACATCGTTGCATTATGCAATAAACTCGTTGAAGAAATATCCGTTGGTGTAATAGTTAATATACTTTGATCAGCGACCAATTTAACTAGTGTTTTTAGACTTTGGTTTACTTTGTCTTGCAATAAAGCATAACCTTCTAATGCATAACGATAAGCGGAAGCATTGTATATAGCGCTTTTAAAGCCCATATAAAGCAAATTCTTGTTATTGTTATTGTTTGCTTTGATATCATTATTCGTCTGAGCATCAATATACTTTGCCATAGAGGTTCCATATCCCATCGACATAGTAATAAATGAACCAGAAATATTATCCCATAAAATCGGGTCATTAGAAGTATTTACTGCAAAATAATCAGACAAATTATAAGGTGAATCATACTCATCAATCATTTTTGCTGAACCAAATGTACCGTTGTT
This sequence comes from Sphingobacterium paucimobilis HER1398, assembly GCF_000416985.1. Classification (GTDB taxonomy): domain Bacteria; phylum Bacteroidota; class Bacteroidia; order Sphingobacteriales; family Sphingobacteriaceae; genus Sphingobacterium; species Sphingobacterium paucimobilis. Next base: position 86,889 of record NZ_ATDL01000010.1, on the reverse strand, counting down.
CGAAGACATCGCATATATAGAGAATAGCTTTCCGCCCTTAATTAAGTAATTTGCTGATGATCCGTTGAAAGCAGCACCGACACTTCCTGGAGGAGGTGTCCCAATAAATAAAGACTCATCGGTATGCAGTGATTTTAACGTATTAATATTCAATGGTCTTGAACTCTTTTCACTTTGTACGAAAAGTGTTCTTGTATTGGCAAGCACTCCAGTAACCGTAGTTTTATAGTTGGTTGTAAAAATCAACTGCTTGGCTCTTCCCGCTAACTTTTTACCGTTGGAAAGACTCAAAACATTCTCCTCTAAAGTTGTCGTACTAATATTATCAGGTGTAAGGTGTAAATCTAGATCTGTAGAGTCTCCCTCTGATTTTGCAACATACCATCCTCTTGTGAACATAGTAACAATATTTAAATTACTACGTAAGTACTGCGTTACCCCTGTCGTTTTATTCTTCGCCATCAAAACTAACATCCAACCTTTAGCAGGAAGTTTAATAGGATAGACCAACTTTGATCCCTTACCTATTGTATCCAACTTTGGCGCATACCCCTGTACATTAGTCTCATATACGCCCCACGTATAGTCAAAATCTGCAGCTGGGATTGTCGAGTTAGCAGAAATATCAATATTCAAAACATCATACCCAGACATTAGAGTATAACTAGGCTCCAAGCCTTCTACTGTAATAACTTCTGCTTGTTGATAATCAAAGTTATTCGTATTTTTCTCGCAGCCCCCAATAAAGAGCACGCCGAGCACAAACAATATTATATGTAATATTTTCATTTTATAATGATTTTTAGACTATGGAAATGTTACTTCAACCCCATTCTCATCAAGCAAGGGATCTCCTCCGTTGTCATTTTTATACTTAATCAGTTCTTTCTTGATTTCAGCCAAATAATATTGCTGAAGAGAAGGGTCTACATTTTCAATAAACTCGCTGTCCCATTTCTCTCCTGTAACCTCTATCATAAATTCATGTTTAACAACACTATATGTTCCATAATAATATTGGGAATAAGAATCTGTCCATGCAGATGGTCGGGTTAGCCTATCTGTGATTTCTAACCTACGAAACAACTTAGTTCTCTCACCTAGCTTAAAGAAATCATTTTCTTTAAGCTTGAACTTCAAGGACACCGTTTTGTTTGCCAGCGATTGGTCACGTATCAAAAAAATTGGTACAACAGCATGTACACTATCGGCCTTCATCATATAATGCTTTTGAATTCCTGGATCATTAAAAGGCACGTAATGAACACCCGCAACAGCGTTCTCCATATGTGGATATTCTTCTTGTTCTAAGACAAATTGTCTATCAAAAGACTCCACCCCACCTATTGCATAAATATCAAAGTATACCGTATCTTTAACAATACTAGCATCCTTATAAAAGAAATTCTGCATTTTTAGTGTATCTGCCATATTATAAGTGGCAGTATAGATACGATTCGGCTGTGGGCCAAATTGTATCCTCTTCTCGTCGTTATATATATAATATTCGTCTTGCTTACATGCGTTTAATAAGCCAGAGAATAAAAAAATTAATAAAAGTATCCTTTTCATCTTTTTATTGGTTAACATTTTCTACCGTTGGTAATGGTAATAGATAGTTTACAGCAGCAGCAGCGGGAGCAAAAATAACCGCTGTTCTAGGTGAATTATGACGTTTATAATTGTAAAAAGCTTGCCCTTCGCCATAAAACTCTCGACGATATTCTTTTACTAACTCTGTCAACAAAGCTCCTTCATTTTGCGGTAAAGGAATATTAGCTTTGTTTCTCGCAGTATAAAAATCTTTAAAATAATTAATCCCTTCTACATAAGGAGCACATTCGGCAGCGATTAAATACATTTCTGATGTACGAATAAGAGGTATCTGCTTAAAGTCTGTTGCAATAGTTACTGTTTTGGGTTCCACAACTTCATATTTACGAATAACATTAACTTTGCTCGCATTACTTAAAGTTAACAATGTCCACAAGGCACTTTCTCGCATATCACTTCCTGTATTTCCATATAGTGTATTTTTAATTGTGGATTCTGTAGAACCTTTTTTTCGTTTCCCAGATTGGTAAGTTGAAATATAACTATCATACATTTTATAATCATAAAGCCCGAAAAGATGTTCTCTAGTCAAAGTATAATCTTTAGATGTATAATCTGCAGATGTTGCTAACGGAAATTTTAAAGTACCGTTATCATTCTTTGCCTCGATTACTTCTTTCGCCGCCAAGAAAGCCTTATCCTTTTCTCCAAACCAAAGATATGCACGTGCTTGCAATCCTTTTAAAGCATAATAATTCATTTTTAAATACCTATATGCAAAAAAATTATCTTCTGGATTGAAACCTGTAGACACAGATGGTGAACGCATTTGTGACATTGATACTTTCAAAAATGGATCAACATCTTTACTCATCTCAAGAGCATCAGAAATGTCTTTCATTATCATGCTTTTGTATTCACTATAGCTTAATCTTTGATTAATATCCTTAGAGAATGTAGTAACATAAGCTAATTGATTTCCTTTTTCTGAATCAGAAGGAATAGGTCCATAAAGACGAAGTAAATCGAGATGTATAAAAGCTCGTAAACCTATCGCTTCAGATTTAATTAAAGTAAATAATTTAGGGTCCTTGAATAAGCTTTTCTTTTTATCTATGTTATCTAAAATAGCATTAATTGAAGCTATGGTAGCATATTGTTTAGAAAAAATCGCATTGAACTGGTTAATAACAGATTCATCTCCATAATTGAATTGCCCCAGCTTTTGTTCAACTGTACCAGAGGTAACATCCCATGATGAAATTAGCGCTTCAATCGTCCCTTGAGTTAGTGAGTTTCCATAACTCAAGCTTGATTTCATCTGTATATAGACACCTGTTAAGGCATCTTTAAATCCCTTTTCACTGTCAAATAGCACATCTTGTCGCATTTCTGTCTTTGGATTCACATCCAAATACTTATTACAAGAGTTCAAAGAAAACAAAGCTGCGGGTAATAGTATCAAGTATTTAATTTTTTTCATGATTAAAATGTTACATTTAGTTTCAGTGAATACATTCTAGAAAATGGATAAGAGGTTCCTCTTTCTTGTCTAATAGTAGAAAAATGAAACGGTTCCCCAACATCTGCTGTTACATATAGAGATTCCATTCCCAACCTCTTGATCCATTCCATTCGACTCATTTGATACTGAAGATTGATATTCGATACTATTAGAGTATTTTCGTCTTGAACAAATCGAGAAGTTTTATAGGTAGGGGTAGTTACTAGGATTCCTTTAAATGCAGCAAAATCTCCTGGATACTGCCATCTGCTATCAAATACACGGCTATCAACATTATACTTATAGTTTGTTAATTCCACTTTATCACGCAGGGTCTTATTATAGCTTTGCGAACCGTAATTATACCTGAATGAAGCATTTAGCGTTAGGTTTTTATAGCGAACCATAGTACTAAAATTTCCATAAATCTTAGGCTCTGTTGTTCCAACAGCCGTCACATCCGAACTGTTCCAAGTGTAGGTAGGCTCTCCATTTGCTGTTAAATACATTTCTTTTCCAGTACTAGGATCTATTCCTAAAGAAGGAACGACCCAAATTGCACGGCTAGAGTATCCTTCCACATACATCGTTCCGGGTTCAATTGTTCCAGTCTGTATCACTTTTTGAGCATCTTTCAGTGCCTGAGAGGTTTCTAGCATTTTATTCCTATTGCCATAGAAACCTGTCGAAACCGACCAAGTTAAACCTTCTGGATTTTTGAGTAGTATTCCTGTCACTGCAACCTCATATCCTTTGTTTCTCAAGCGCCCAATATTGGCTGTATAAGAGTCAAAACCGTTTGAAGCGGGAAGATTGACAGATGAAACGAGATCTTCTGTCGTCTGAATATAATAATCTGCAGTTAACTTAAGTCTGTTATCAAAGAACTCAGCATCTAGACCAATGTTGTTTTTTAACGTACTTTGCCATTTCAAGTCTTCATTTCCTAAGCCAAGCGCGTAAGCACCTAACCAATTGAAATATCTATCATCAGAATAGTATTTATAGGTTGTCATAGCTTGATAAGCATTGAAATTTTGCGATCCTGATGTTCCTATAGAAGCTCTGACTTTTAATCTATTTACATATGGATTCTCTTTTAAAAAGGCTTCATTATGTATATTCCAAGCCAAACCCGCTGACCAAAACGCAGCAAATCGTTTATTGTTTCCAAATTGAGAAGCTCCATCAAAACGTACAGTCAAATCTGTTGCATATCTATCATCATAAGCATAATTTCCATTTGCAACAAAACCTACTGCTCGAGTTAAACTTTCTTTTCCATAAGGTTTTGACCCCTGAGAATATTGAAGAGCCATTGATGGATAATCGAGATTTTCGTTAGGAAATCCTTCTACTTCATATTGACTGAACAGATCTTCTACTTGCTTGATATTTGCATCAATACCTCCAAAAACCTGATGTTTTCCACTAAAGATATTATTATAACTAATATTAATCGCGGCATCATATTTGAAATGATTCGAATTACCAAAACGATAGTCTCCTTTTCTAAACAAATCATCTACAGGATAATCTTTAAAGGCCGTATGCTCTGCAGGCCTAAATCTATTATCCTGAGTATTGGATTTAGTCAAACCTATCCTACCTCTCAATTGCAATTCACTTAAAATGTTCCATTCAACAGATGTATTATTCACCAATTCAGAAAGATTTGTATAGTCATACGTATTTAAACTAGCGTTGAACATTGGGTTGGCGGGTAAGGTCGTCCAATAACTGGAATAAATAGAGCTGCCTGGATCTCCTAAGGATTTTACAACATTGCCATTAGCGTCATACGGCGTCCAATAGGAATTCAACTTCGTATAATCTTCGAATCCTCCATATGGAGATTGATCGGATCTTCCATATTGTACTTGAAGATTATTTCTAAAACGAACTTTTTCCAAAATATAAGCAAGAGTGATATCGCCATTGAAGTTGTTTCTTCCAGATCCTTTCATAACCCCTTTCACATTATTATTCTGAAATGAAGCCGAATATCTAAATTTACTATCCCCTCCTTCGATTCGTAAGTCGTTACGCTGTCCAAAGCTAGTTCTTAATGGTATTGACTTCCAGTCGGTCTCAACTCCTCGATTTATCTCCGACAAAAGAAAGTTATAATATTGCTTTAGTGGAAAATCAGTTTCAGCGCGAGCATTATCATAATATCCTGCTATTCGCTCTAATTCCAATTTATCTCTTCCGTTGATCAACGAATAATCTGACAAATCAGGGTTTTCAATGTTAATGTTTGTTCCAAAACTAACTCTAAGTCTTCCAACCCTCGGTGTTCGTGTGGTGATAACAACTACTCCATTTGCGCCTCTAGATCCGTACATAGCCGTTGCTGAAGCATCTTTTAATATAGTCAAAGACTCAACATCATTCTCATTAATATCCAATAATTTTCTAAGAGAAGATTCGAAACCATCAAGAATAATCAATGGTGTATTTAAAGACACCCCTGCATCAGATTGAATCTCATTCACATTGGGAATACTGGAATTTCCGCGTATTTGAATTTCAGGCATCCTATTAGGATCTGATCCAAAAGAATTGGACTCAATAATATTGAAAGAAGGATCTATATTTCTTAAAGAAGTGATAAGATTTCTATTTCCAAAAGCTTTAAGTTCTTCTCTAGTCACCGTTCGTGATGACCCCGTAAAACTTTTGTCTACCTTTTGAAAAATACCTGTAGATACTACAACTTCCTCTAGTTCCCCCTCTTCAACTTTTAAAACGATCAAATTTGGTTTTCCAAAAGTCACACGTTGTACATGTTGTTTGTATCCTAATAAACTGACAATGACCTCTTGATTATTGCTAGACATAGGAAGGTAAAAATCCCCAGCTTGATTTGTAGCTACCACTGATTTTGGATTGGATTTTAAAGTAACAGTAGCTCCGGCTACAGGTTTTTTATGTTCATCTAGGACTTTACCAATCACGTAGTCTTGTTGAAATTTAGACGTTACTAATTCCGTAGTCCTTGACAAACTATTTATAGGAATTTCTCTATTAGAAGAAAGTGGTTCCTTTTTTATAACAATAGTCTTATCAAAATACTCGTAAGTAAAATTACCATTCTTCAGTACGCTGTTCAGCGCCTGATCTAAAGGCATATTTTTGACATCGATATCGACACCCTTTATCGGAGCAATATCCGTTTTCTTGTAAAAAAAAGTATACCCACTCTGCTTCTCAAAGTCTTTTAAGATAGTTTCTAAGTTTGTCTTTTGACGTTTTAACGTAACCTGTTGGGCATAGGTTCTTGCATCTACCTGAGACAAACCCAGTCCTAATAATAAGGCAATTAGGTTGAGTTTCATCAATGTTCGTGTTAGCGGTCTTGCTAGAAAAAACGGAGTCTTTGTATTATCGAACACCGCACGGGGGTTAGTTTGAGATGGCTCAATTAGAGACACGCCACCTTTCCCATTCTGCAAGAACGGATTTAAAGAAATTTTCATTAATTTCGAATGTTTGGTTGTAACGATTAAAAATTAGTTCACTTATTGATCTACGGCCTCAAACGACTCATCGGGTTCTGCGCCAACAGAATCCGATTTTTGTTTGCGCGATCTACACTATTCTGTGTTATAGTATTCCATTTTGTTTCCTTTCATGTTTTTAGATTATGTAATGATTAAGTTAATTTTCTTATTATTCCCAATAAAAGCCTTGGTCTCCAACTCGGCATAGTTCAACAGCTCTATCAATCGATCTAGGGATAGATTGCGTGGGATCTTACCTATATATTGCCCAACACTGTTTTTCCCTTCATAGACAATGTCTATATCGTACCATCGGGCTATTTCTTGCAAAACCTCTGCGGTATTGGTTCCGTCAAAGCTAAATTGACCGCGGGTCCAGCTCAAAATGTTATCAATATCAACACTTTTGGTTTCTAAGTGCTGTCCAACAGAAGTCGCTTGCTGATTTGGCTTTAGTACAGCTGTGTTTGATGCGAAGGAAACCTCTACAGATCCCTCTTCCAAGGTGGTCTGTTCTTTCTTATCCTGAGGATAAGATTTTACATTGAACTTGGTTCCCAAAACTTGTATTTTCTGTCCCCTGGCCTCTACAATAAACCGACTCTTATTGCTGGTTTTTGTTACTTCAAAATAACCCTCACCCTCGAGCTGAACCACACGGTCTCCTGTACCAAAGGCTGATGGATAGGTGAGCTTGGAATCCGAGTTAAGCGTGACACGTGTGCCATCCACTAAGGTCAACTGATAAGTTGCCGCCTTGGGGATACGCAAGCTATTCGCTTGTATCTTTTCTGTGCCGTCTGCCGCATGATGATAGCGCACCTTACCCTCGGCATCTTTCGTAATGATAGTCTCGCCTACTTGGAGGCTCTCATTGAGAGCCAATCGATCCAGATCTATTTCTTGACCGTTCTCAAGCATAATGATGGCCCGTTGCTTAGCAGGTTCGATTAAAGCAAGTTGCTCTTGTGTCGCTAATTCCTGTCGTGTAAGAGCGGTCCACATCAAGTACCCGCCAACCAAAAATACAGCAGCCGCAGCTGACCAACGGTATATATATTTAACATCCAATCTCTTGGATTCACTTTTTATGGAAGCAAGAATCCTTGTTTTGGCCTTCTCTTGTATCAGAGATTGTGAGTCCTCGCCTATAGAAGTCTTTACATGTAGCTCGTCATACCAAGCAGTCGCCTCTCGACGGTTTTCTTCCTTCGTGTTTAAAAAATCTGTTAATTGTTGGTATAATTGCTTGATGTACATCATAACCGCTTGTATGTATTAACCCCAACCAGAATGAGCACCGTCAGGTATTCCTTTTAACCATAAAAACAAAAGAATGGTCAAAAATATAAGGTTAGTTATTAAATAAGTGTATAAAAAGAGGGGTACCTTCTACTCGTTTTAGAAAAAAAGTAAAAAATTTTTAGTAACATCACGTAATCTCCTGATTGCCTTGTTAATATGTTTCTCAACAGTAGATTCCGAAATGGCCAATCGCTGCGCAATTTCTTTGTTGCTGACAAATTCGCTCCTGCTTAATTTAAATACTTCCCGGCATTTTTCGGGGAGATTTTCGATTTCATTCGAAACGATGTCGATGATATAGCGGTAATGAAGACGCTCTTCCAAAGGAACAGTCTCATCTAGAATATCCAGATCTTCAATTTCCTTAGAATTGGCACGTTTGAGTTCCGAGCGATAATGGGCCAGTATAAGATAACGACAGGAAGAGTACAGATAAGCTGGTAATGATTCTATCTCCAACATATTTTGCCGATTACGCCAGAGGGAAAGGAAAAGATCATGAAGGATATCTTCTGCCACTTGCGCATCGGATACTTTGGAAAGAATATGCTTGGTGAGATCAGCGGAAAATAAGTCATAGAGAATGGAAAAGGCTCTTTCATCGCCAGCAACGATACGCTCTAACAGCGCTCTAAAATCCATTAATTTGCTATCCTTCATAACTATTCGCCGCTAAAGCTAACAAATTTTATAATACAAACGAGAGTGAAGCATATTTTGCGACAGCCCAATCGATCAGCTGACTTCAAAAATACAAAATAAAGACTACCAAACAAGTAGTTTATTTTTATAATCAGGTAAACCAATGAATATGAACACCATCCTTTTCCATTTTCCGCAAGTAGGTCATCTGCCGCTTGGCATAACGATGTATCTCGGTTTCAAGTTTGCTGACAAATGAATCATAATCGAGTAGCTTCCGAAGATAATAGCTGCAATATTTATATTCTAAACCGTAATACTCTATCTCAGTATGATTCAGTCCCCCTTTAATCAATTGCTGAACTTCCTCTACCATCCCTTGTTCTAGACGCTCACGTAATCTCTTGCTGATCCGTTGGCGTCGGATATCAGTTAACGGATCGAGCGCAATAATCGTAGCACTATAGGAAGGAATTGGCTCGGGCAATGATTTTCTGCTATCCGTCAACCAGGTTAGAATTTCCAGTGCCCGTACCATTCTCTTTTTGGAAGAATAATCAATCTTAAAATCTTTGGGGATAACAAAACGTCCCAACTCCTCCTGTATCTCTGGTTTGCTTTTCTGCTCCTGCGCTGTACGCCAAGCCATATCCGTAGGTATCTGATTATAGGGCTGCGATGCCAACAATGCCTGTATATAAAATCCTGTGCCTCCGCAGACAATTGCTGTTTTAGCCTTTGCCTTTATCGTCCGATAGGCCCGCTCAAAATCTTCTAGAAACCGATTTACATTATATTGATCGCCTGGATCAGCTATATCGATAAGGTGGTAGGGAATTTCTTCATATTCCTGGATGTCCTTGCCCGTACCAATATCCATCTGCCGGTATACCTGTCGGGAATCGGCACTAATAATCTCACCGCTCAGGGCTCTGGCTAACTCCACGGCTAATTTGGTTTTGCCAGAAGCTGTAGGGCCTGTTATTACTAAAATATCTTTCTCGAGAAACGATGTCTCCCGAGAAAGATATTCAAGGACCTGTTTACTGTCTATCACAGCACAAATTTAGTCCATTTTTCGTTGCTCTCGTTATTTTTTACGACAGTATCAATAAATGCCATACCGCGTACGCCATCATCAACGGTCGGAAAGTCTAAAGCTTCAGGGCTCGGAGTCTCTCCCTTGCGCTTTGCGGAGACGGTCAACGCAAAATTACGGTAAATGTTTGCAAAAGACTCTAATAAACCTTCAGGGTGACCAGCAGGGATACGGGTATTATGTGTAGCAAAAGAACTTAATGTGTAAGGTGCAGCATAAGCATTACCGGTACGGTACAACTGCCGTGGCTGATCCAGCATCTTAACAATAAGATTGTTCGGATCTTCATTAGCCCATTCCAAACCTCCTTTTTCGCCGTAAATACGTATTCGAACGGCATTCTCTTCACCTGCGGAAATCTGAGAAGCCATCAAAACGCCTTTTGCTCCGTTTTCAAACCTTAAAAGTACAGAACCATCATCGTCCAGCAGACGCCCCTCTACAAAGGTGGTAAGATCGGCACAGAGTTCAGTAATCCGCAAACCCGATACATATTCAGCCAAATGGGCCGCATGTGTACCTATATCTCCCATTACTAAAGACTTACCCGAACGCTTGGGGTCGGCACGCCAAGCAGCACCAGCATTGCCCTCACGCTCTGAAAGACGGCTCAGCCATCCCTGTGGGTATTCAACAACAATCTTACGAACCTTACCAAGGTGCCCTTCACGTATCATTGCTTTAGCTTGCTTGACCATCGGATATCCGGAATACGTATGGGTAAGACACAATGTACGACCGGTCCGCTGTACCACTTCCTGCAAAGCCAGAGCCTCCTCCAAAGAGACGGTCATTGGTTTTTCCACCACTACATCAAAACCATTTTCCATAGCAAGCTTTGCTGGCTCAAAATGCAAAAAATTGGGGGTGACAATGGTTAAAAAATCCATACGCTGTCCTTCTGGAAGCTGGGACTCTTTTTCAATCATCGTTTTATAATCGGGATATACACGGTCCTGCGCAACAAAGAGCTCTCTGCCTGATTCTTTGGATATTTCCGGATCGACACTAAAAGCGCCACAGACCAATTCGATCTTTCCATCCATAAAAGCGGCAATCCGGTGTACGGCACCAATAAAGGCGTCTTTTCCCCCACCGACCATGCCCATACGTAATTTACGTTCCATAATTATTTATAAGTTTAATGTTGAAGGATGTTAAAATAACAAAATCTATTTAAAGAATGAGTTTTAATTTCAAACTACCCTTATTTTCAACATAATAGTCTGCTTGTTGATCTTCAGGAATAGCACTCAATCGCTGCTCTCCAACTATTGCAAAACACTGGGGAGCCACTATGTTTACGATTTCAAAACCAATAGTCTGTAGAGAGGAGTGATTGGAAGACCAATCTCTATCGGCATAGGTCATGATGTCCTGTGGAGAAAAATCTTTTATAAAGGCTTTGAGCAGCTTGGAAAGACCACCTACGACCAAGGTATCGCTCTTATGACAAAATCTGATTAATTCAAAAGATCGATAATCTGGTCCTTCCTGCCGCATATTACGACCTCCACTAAATACAGCAACAGACATCAACTCTCCTCTATAAAACAGACCGTACCGATATTTTCCGGGTAATGCCCCCTGTAAGTGATGCTCTTCCTGAAAAGCTAAAGCAACTCTTTTGTCAATGCGTGCTACAACGGTAGTTCGCGCATAAATCCGCTCCCCGAGACCGTGCTGTCCCTTCAATCTATTGATTATCTTTTCAGGCGCTGAACACAATTGATCATAATCAATATGTATTACCGAAGATTTACTTTCTCCTTCCTTACGTAAAGTCCCTGGCATATATAAATAAAGAACAGCCTGATCGGTATGTACTTTGAACAAATCGCTTTCTTCGTACACTTCTATTACAGAAATAGATATAGAAAGTGCTTGAATAAAGTTTTTTACATTCTTTTTTTTTCCATCCACAGGAACAAAATTACAATTTATAATCTTAACCGATCAGGTTCTAGATATGATCGCCTAATCAGGAAAAATAAAAATTCTTACCTTTGCAGAAGATTAAGAAAAATGAAATTACCAATAGTAGCATACGGTGATCCGGTATTACGGAAAAAAACCGAAGAGATAGATGAAGATTATCCTCAATTAAAAGAATTGATTGATAACATGTTCGAAACGATGTATAGCGCTCATGGTGTGGGTCTCGCGGCTCCGCAGGTAGGTCTTTCTATTCGCATGTTTGTTGTTGACGGTTCTCCATTTGCCGAAGATGAGGATGGAGAAGGCGATCCTAATTTGAAAGATTTCAAAAAAGTATTTATCAATCCGATCATCGTTGAAGAAACTGGTGAAAAATGGGGCTTTAACGAAGGCTGTCTTTCTATTCCAGATATTAATGAGGAGGTAATGCGTCCATCCAATGTTCTGATAAACTATTTGGATGAAAACTTTGAGGAACATGAGATTGAACTTACGGGACTAGCAGCACGTATCGTACAGCATGAGTATGACCATATTGAAGGAAAACTTTTTGTGGACAAATTAGGCCCTTTAAAAAAGACAATGCTGAAAGCGAAGCTAGATCAGATTTCTAAAGGACAAATACGTGTGGGGTATAAAATGAAATTCCCTCTGCAAAAGAAAGGAAGATAAAAAAAGGCGCTCTGCAGAGCGCCTTTTTTATTAACTAAGTCCTAAAATTTCTTTATTAAAGGCAGAATCTGCTCCGGTAGAAGCAAAATCATCAAATGCCTTATCTGTCACTCGGATGATATGATCCGAGATAAATTTAGAGCCTTCTGTCGCTCCATCGATCTGATTTTTGATACAGCATTCCCACTCCATCACTGCCCATCCATCGTACCCATACTGGCTCAGTTTGCTGAATATGGTTTTGAAATCAACCTGACCATCTCCTGGAGAACGGTATCTACCGGCTCTATTCAACCAACTTTGATAACCTCCAAATGTTCCCTGTTTGCCCGTAGGATTGAATTCAGAGTCTTTGACGTGAAATGCCTTAATACGTTCGTGGTAAAAATCAATATACTGTATATAATCAAGCTGCTGCAGAACAAAATGAGATGGGTCATATAATAGGCAAGCTCTCGGATGATTATTTACCTTTTCCAGAAACATCTCATAAGTAATCCCATCAAATAAATCTTCCCCAGGATGTATCTCATAACACAAATCTACACCACAGTCCTCAAAGGTGTCTAGAATTGGTTTCCATCGTCTAGCCAACTCTGTAAATGCCTCATCTACCAATCCTTCTGGCCGCTGTGGCCAAGGGTGAAAATACTGCCATAATAAAGATCCACTAAAGGTAGCATGAGCTTTTAATCCTAGATTCTGTGAGGCTTTTGCACCATATTTCAATTGCTGTATTGCCCATTCTGTACGTGCTTTTGGATTATTCCGATACTGCTCCGGAGCAAATGCATCAAAAAGCTTGTCATATGCCGGATGGACTGCGACCAATTGTCCCTGCAAATGCGTTGACAATTCGGTAATCTCGAGTCCTAATTCTTTTAACTTTCCTTTGTATTCGTCTGCATAGGTTTTACTTTCGGCAGCTTTTTGCAAATCAAAATAATGAGGATCCCCTGTTGGGATCTGAAGTCCTTTAAATCCTAAAGATTTTGCCCATTGTGCAATGTTATCTATAGAATCAAATGGAGCTTCATCAGCAATAAATTGTGCTAGAAAAATACCAGGTCCTTTTATCGTTTTCATCTAATTTGTTTTTGTTGAGAGGCTTATGGTTATAAAAAATTTGTCCACAAGCTCATTTGTAATATTAAGTTTAAGTAATGAAAGATAAGCTTATTTTTTGATAAAATTACTGCTCTCATTCCGAAGAAGACAAAGAAAGTAGCGAAAAATATAATTTCTTATGACTGTCTTTTCTTAGAATTTATATCGGAATTTGTTAAGTTTGATAAATAATATAGCAAGTCATGCATACAAATTATGAGTCAAACCCAATTCTAGACCGCCTTCCGAAACATTTAAGGCAGTTTATTAAACCCCAGAACTACAATGAATACACACCTATAAATCAAGCAGTGTGGCGCTACGTAATGCGTAAAAATGTAGATTATCTATCTAAGGTAGCTCATGAATCCTATCTTGAAGGGTTGAAAAAAACAGGACTGGAAATAGACAAAATACCGGACATGTATGGGATGAATCGGATTCTGAAGGAAATAGGCTGGGCTGCTGTTGCAGTAGATGGCTTTATTCCTCCAAATGCTTTTATGGAGTTTCAGGCATACCATGTGCTTGTAATAGCTTCGGATATCCGCCAGCTGGAGAATATTGAATATACTCCGGCTCCCGATATTATTCATGAAGGAGCTGGTCACGCTCCTATTATAGCAAATAGAGAATATGCAGAATACCTTAGGCGCTTTGGAGAAATCGGGAGCAAGGCAATATCTTCTGCCCATGACTATGAAATATATGAAGCTATACGCGAACTCTCTATTCTTAAAGAAGCGGAAGGTACTCCTTTAGAAAAAATAGAAAAGGTAGAAAGCTTGGTTAACGAACTTCAGAACAAGAAAATAGAACCTTCTGAGATGGCACTGATTCGAAATTTACATTGGTGGACGGTAGAATATGGCTTGATCGGTACGTTGAATGATCCTAAGATATATGGAGCAGGACTACTGTCTTCTATTGGAGAGTCTGCTTCGTGTATGCGCGAAGAAGTCAAGAAGATACCTTATGATATCAGCGCTGCTTATCAAGGATTTGATATTACCAAACCACAGCCCCAGCTGTATGTCACACCGGATTTTGCTTACCTTAGCTTGGTTTTGGAAGAGTTTGCCAATACAATGGCATTACGGACGGGAGGAATCAGTGGATTAAACAAGCTTATAGAATCCAGAGCACTGGGTACGATAGAACTCTCTACAGGAATACAGATATCCGGAATATTCAGTCGAGTAATTGAGCACCAAGGAAAACCTATATATATACACACCTCATCTCCGACGTCATTAGCTTATCATGATCGGGAACTTATTAATCATGGTACCGATTACCATAGCCAAGGATTTGGATCTCCCATAGGTAAACTCAAAGGAATCAACCTTTCTATAGAAGACATGAGTCCCAAAGATCTACAGGCTTATAATATAGAAGAAGGAAAAGATATCAAATTGGAATTTGAAGGTAATATCACCGTAGAGGGCCGTATTATAACAGGTCGAAGAAATATAAAAGGAAAAATTATACTGATTTCTTTGGAAAACTGTACAGTGCGTCATCAGGATGAAATTTTGTTCCAGCCGGAATGGGGAATCTATGATATGGCGATAGGTAAAAAAGTGAGTTCTTGCTATTCTGGGCCAGCAGATAATAGCAGTTTTGATCTCATTTCACATGTTTCTGCGACCAAAACCATAAAACAGCACAAGACTCAAGAAAAAATCGATCTAGAAAACTTGTATTTGGCCGTTCGCAATCATCGCGAAGAAACAAATTCAAACCTTGATCTGGAACAAATCTTCCATAAAGTCCACAAAATCTATCCAGAGGATTGGCTATTGACTCTAGAAATCGCAGAACTTGCTTATCAAGCTGGAAATAATCAACTGTTCGATCAATGTACAAAAAGACTAAATGATCTACAAAACACCAAATCATCTATTGCTCATCTTATCAAGGATGGTCTGGAATTGATGATGGCTTAGTTTTATTCTTCGTTTCAATCCACAATGACATATACTTCGTGGATTGAAACGATTGATACATCAATATATCTGCAAAAAAATTTCTGTTTCTAAAGGACCTAAGGTCTGCCTGAAGCGCTTGAAGTTTAGCAATAAACTCTTGACTGTAAGAATTATCGGCATATAAATCGTTAAAGATACGAAAACCAACCTCTTGTTTTTCTTCCCAAAGGCTCTTGTCACGATACAATCTCAACGTGTTTGCAACAAAAGAATCGGTGTCATCAGCAATGAAACCAGCCCACTCACTGCCGGATAGCATCGACTCCGCACCTATCGTACTGCTCATCGATGGTGTACCAGCATACATGGCATCGACTAACTTTCCTTTTGCACCAGCTCCAAAGGGTATGGGGGCCAACAATACTTTATACTGGGCAACAGTCTCTCTTGCATCCTCCGCCCTTCCCTTAATAAAGAACCCTTCCTTAGGCTTGTGCAATTGAAATACTTTTTCCGAAGCATATGCTCCGAAAACGTGAAGCTCTGCCTGACCTTCCCTTTTACGTATATCAGGCCATATCTTGTATTTTAAAACCTCTACTGTACGCCAATTAGGTTCGTGTATAAAATTACCGATGAATACAAAGTGTTTACGCTGCTCAAAAGATGGCAAAGATAATTCGTGTACCTGTGTTAGCTTTTCTTCCTGAAAAGGCAGAAAAAATAAACGCTCATTGGGCACCATAAAATCATTAGTCAGAAGCCTCATCTCATCTTGGGAAATAATCAAAGACAAATCAGAACGTAATATAGATGCGATCTCGCGCTTGGCGACATCTGTTCTATAGTTTATTTTCTGTTTCTTCTTAAAAGCTTCCTGTCTGGCTAACCTGACGAAGTGTAAATCCTCTGTATCCAATATGCGAATCGCATCCGGGCATTGCTCCGCAACCCGCCAACTATATTGCTCTTCTATCATAAAACGATCGAAAACAACAATATGAGGATTTAGATCCTTAATGAAATCATCAAAAGAAGAATCATTCAGCTGGATAGAATGTGATATTACTCCTATAGACCCCATGTCGAAAGAATAAGGCCCTGCTGCAGCCGCTGAAGCAAAATGAACCTCATAATATTCTGAAAATAAGCGTACCAAATGTAATATTCGCCAACCGGCAGCTGAAGAAGTGGGTTCTGGCCATACTAAACCGATAAAGAGAACTTTTAGCATTTTTAACTATCTCTGCTTTTATTTTTTAACTATCTTTAAACAACCTTAATTACGCAAAAATAACACAATTAAATTAACCGAATAAATGGCTTCTTCTGAATTCATACATGACAGTTACTACCTATGATAAGATTGTGGGAATAATGTGAATGGGGATGGCAGGCTAATCCCAGCCCAAACCGGTCTCAAGGATCTTTCTTTCTGGGGACCGGTTTTTAGCATTTGACACCACGCTGCCTAAGCACTGTTCCTAAAGAAAGTTTATGTAAAGGAAATTATCTAAGTTTGTAGTAGGAAAAAATCGAGAACAAAATGCTAGGACTAAAACTACTTACAGACCCTCGCTGGGCCAATATTGCGGAATCTAATTTAGAGGAAATTTTGACAGACCATGCGTGGTGCGAACAAAAAGCTGCCTCTAATGCTATAATGTTGATTACTCAGAATCCAGAGTTTGAAGATCTCGTACACGAACTGACGGATATCGCACTGGAAGAAATAGAACATTTCAAAATGGTAATAGGTATTATCAAAGAAAGAGGATATACACTGGGACGGGAAAGGAAAGATGATTATGTAGGGCAACTGATGAAGTTTTTAAAGAAAGATGGATCTAGAAACCAAGCTTTTGTAGACCGTCTGTTGTTTGCTGCGATGATAGAGGCACGAAGCTGCGAAAGATTTCGAGTGCTTTCTAAAAATATAGAAGACGAGGAACTGGCAAAATTCTACCATGACCTGATGGTTTCGGAAGCAAATCACTACACTACGTTTTTAAACTTTGCCCGTAAATATACCAAAGACGTTGACGTAGAAAAACGCTGGAAAGAATGGCTGGATTTTGAAGGAGAGCTGATACAATCCTACGGTACTAAGGAGTATATACATGGCTAGATTTTCTTAATCTATCTTAAGTTTTACGAATCCAAAGTACGTTACATTTGTATAGTTAAAATGGTCAGGATATCTACTATGATGATAATACCTGACATTTGGTTTTACATTTAAATACTAAAAACTATGTTAGAATTAGGAATAGGTATGTTTGGCGATTTACAAATCGATCCAAAGACTGGACAGATACAATCTACTCAGCAACGTCTTCAAGAGATTATCGAAGAAATTAAGTTGATGGATGAAGTCGGCCTTGACTTTTTTGGAATGGGCGAGCATCATAGGGCTGATTATGCTGTAGCCTCGCCTGAGATAGTTTTAGCAGCAGCAGCAACTGTAACGAAGAATATTAAATTAGGTTCTGCAGTTTCGGTCATCAGTTCAACAGATCCTGTGAAACTATACCAGGACTTTGCAACAGTAGACCTTATCTCGGGAGGTCGTGCCGAAATAATGGCAGGAAGAGGCTCGTTCATTGAATCCTTCCCTCTTTTCGGTTATGATTTGAAGGATTATAGTGAATTGTTTGAGGAAAAATTAGATCTATTGCTCAGGATAAAAAAGAATGAAACGATTAATTGGACCGGGAAATTCCGTAAATCACTAATCAATCAAGAAATTCATCCGAGAGCTACGGAAAAAGGTCTACCTATTTGGATAGCTGTAGGTGGTACGACATCTTCTGTAATCAGGGCAGGAAAACTAGGTTTGCCAGTTATGTTTGCCATCATCGGTGGTGCCTGGGAACAGTTTACACCACTATTTGAAATGTACAAACAGGCTTATGAAGATAATGGGCATGATATGACCAAATTTCAAGTAGGTGTACATATGCACGCATTCTTTGGAGAAGACAGTAAAGCCGTTGCTGAAAAATACTATCCTATCTATGGAGCACAAATGAATAGAATAGGAGCTTCTAGAGGATGGCCTCCTTATCAGAAATCACAATATGATTTTGGCCGTTCTGCACATGGGCATCTCATTGTAGGAGATGCAAATGAGTCTATAGACAAGATTCTGGCGGTTCAGGAAGCTTTCGGTTTAACGCGATTCTCCGCTCATACTGATGTGGGAAGTCCAGACCATAAAGACATGATGAAAGCCATCGAAATATACGGAACGAAAATAGCTCCAAAAGTAAGAGAGGCTACCAAATAACTAAAAAGGCGCTTAACAATACATTAAGCGCCTTTTTAGTTATAATATGTCGGTCAATTATGGAATAGTACCTGTTTGTGCATCTATCTGAAAACCCAAAAACTAAAAAACGATAATTAGGGCTTAGCTATTTGCCAAACTAAAAAATAAGAAGATGAACAAGATAACATTCCTACTCGCTCTATTAAGCTTAACAGGTGTTTTAGCATGTGGGCAAGGCTCTAAAGAGGTCTCAATGGAAAGCAGCGCTGACAAAGCAACGACTTATGACTTAAAAACAGCAGACGCGGCTGCCACAACCGCTATGCCTTTAAAAAGCGAAGCAACAGAATTAGGAAACGAGAAACTAGAAGCAGAAAAACTAAACCAAGGAAAAAAAATAATACGAACCGGAAATATATCGATAGAATCTAAGGACCTCAAAAAAAGCAAAATAGCAATCGATGCCCTTGTAAAAAAGGCTAATGGCTATTATGAGCAGGAAAGTACCACCACAGGGACGACTTATACAAACTATAACCTAACCCTACGGATCCCCTCCTCTCAATTTGACACCTTTCTTGAGGGAATAGAGAAAAGCAATGATAAAATAACGGAAAAATCTATTCATGCTCAAGATGTATCTCTTCAGTACTATGATCTGGAATCAAGGGTAAAAAGTAAAAGAATATATCTAGCTCGGTATCAAAATATGGTGGCAAATGCTAAAAATGTAAAAGAACTCCTAGAAATAGAGGAACAAATAAGGCAATTGCAAGAGGAGATAGAGAGCACGGAAAGTGCCCTAAGAGTAATGAAGGATCAAGTGGGCTATAGTACACTTGTATTAAACCTATATAACTCGGACTCTATAATTGCCTATAGTGACAGTGGGTTTTGGCTAAAAACGAAGGAAGCTTTTGGTTTCGGCTGGGAACTTATAGAAAACATTTTTATTGGAGCAATTGGCATCTGGCCTATTCTACTATTGCTGCTTGGGACATTTATAGGTTGGCGGAGATATAAAAAACACAAAAGAATTCAATAAAAAGAGGGGCAAAATGTGCCCCTTTTTTTATTGAATAACCCCGTCTATTTAAGAGCTGTTAAATCTAGCCCTTTGAATGCTGTTGTCAATTCATCCAATGAATAACCTCTACCTTCGAGTTTTACTACAAAACGCTTATTATGTATCCATTGTATCTCTGAATCCTTCGTCCCTTGATCGCTATACTCCTTAACCATAGTTTTCGTACCATTAATGTCCATCGTTTTCTCAAAGCCTGTTTCTGTTATTTCTTCTTTATCATTCATCATCCCCATAAACATAAGCGAAACAATACTCGCACCACCTTCTCCTGCCCCATCCATAATATCAACTACTATAGTTTTAGACTGATCTTCATTTTCATATTCCGCTTTACCACTTGCTAAGTTGAGTGCACTCATCTCTCCCACTTGAAGAGATGTACGCTTTAATCCCTGAAAAGTATCTGGTAATACCTTTTTAAAAACATCATTGGAAATCGGGCTCATCGCTTTTAACTCGTTCATACGAGATTCAAGCTCTTTGGTATATTCTTCTAATTTGCTTAATCCCTTTATGGCTTCTGCAGACTCACCGATCTGCTCTAAAACTCCTTTTTCATTATTTTGAGCATCCTGTTCTTTAGCGTCATTGTTTCCACAGGAATACATCAACCCAGCTCCGATCAAAGAAGCTAACATCACATTCTTTATTTTCATTTCTATCATTAGTTTGGATATTGTTTTTTTCATCAAAAAGCATACCCTAAAACCACAATAGTCAAAAGAATCTAATATATTTAAACTATTTATTATCAAGAGGTAGTAGAATTATGATTTTTAAATCATAGTTCCTAATTTTGACGTTATGATCACACAATCAACTGCGGGAATCAATGTATCTGTAGAATGCGTCTATCAGCCAGAATATTCTAATGCTGATAATATGCATTTCATGTTTGCCTATAGAATCACTATAGAGAATACTTCAGATTACACCGCTCAGTTAATTAGCAGACATTGGGAAATTTTTGATTCTATAGGCGAACACAAGCAAGTAGATGGAGAAGGAATTGTTGGTGAACAACCCATCCTGCAACCAGGTCAATCGCACCAATATGTGTCCGGATGTAATCTAAAAAGTGAACTCGGCTATATGGAAGGCTACTACACCATGATGCGAGAAATAGATGGTAAAAAATTCAATGTGAATATCCCGAGGTTCAATCTCACCGCGTCATTCAGGCTGAACTAACAGCTTTTTGTAAAAACTACTCTATACCATTCTTTTTCTAATCTGCAAGAGATAATTTGCTTACTTTTGTGCTTGGATAGATATGCGTACAGTCGAAAGACTATTATGCTGTAATCCAAAGTTATAGGTAAAGCAAATTCAGCTTTCCTAAGTAACTTACAAGCTATTGATTATTAGATAAATACAAATTAATTTAATAATTATCCGGCGTATTGGGCCACGACTTTTCACAAAAGAATCCCAAGGACAGTCCGATTCAGATAGTAGATTTTTTATAGTACGATAATAAAATAATTAGGAAAACGTGAGTATACTCAGTACAGAACAAGTTGGTCACTCTTTTAATGACAAATGGTTATTTAAAGAGTTACATTTTGGCTTGCAAAAAGGCGATCGCATAGCTCTGGTCGGAATAAATGGAACAGGCAAATCTACTTTATTAAAATTACTGGCAGAAGTCTTTCCTCCAGAGGAAGGCAAAATTGTAAAAGAAAAAGGAATCCGAATAGGGTATTTGCCTCAAGAACCTGATTTTTCAGGTTTGAATACAATCAATGACTTTATTTACAGTGCAGACAACGAGCAACAGCAACTGATCAAACAGTATGAAGAACTTATAGACTCTCCTACTGTCGACGAAAACAAGCTGGCAATCATCACCGACCAGTTGACAGCACTCAATGCCTGGGAGTATGAATACAATATAAAAACTATTTTAAACAGGTTACAGATTTCGAATTTTGACCAAAAGATAGATAGTCTTTCTGGAGGACAGAAGAAAAGACTATCCCTAGCCAAGCTTCTTATCGACGAACCTGATATATATATATTGGACGAGCCGACCAACCATTTGGATATTGAAACTATCGAATGGTTAGAAAAACTACTTACAACAGGTCAGAAAACCGTTCTTACAGTTTCTCACGACAGATACTTTTTAGATAATATTTGTACAGAGATACGTGAACTCGATAAAGCCAAAGTACACCTGTATAAAGGAAACTATGCCTACTTCTTAGAAAAGAAAGCAGAAAGAGAATATAACGATGCTATACAGGCCGAAAAAGCACGCAATCTATTAAGGAGAGAACTCGAATGGATGCGCAGACAGCCCCAGGCTCGAGGAACCAAATCAAAATCAAGAATAGATGCCTACTATGCCTTAGAAGAGAAATCAAAAGGACCTAGAGCACATGATAAAGTAGAGCTCAGTGTTAAAGTATCCCGTCAAGGCTCTAAAATACTTGAATTAAACAACGTATCTAAATCATTTGATGGACATACATTTATAGACAACTTTTCCTATATATTTAAAAAAGGAGATAGAATTGGTCTAGCAGGTAAGAATGGCACAGGCAAAAGTACCTTTCTAAATTTACTAACGGGAACCCTCTCTCCTGACGCAGGAACGGTAGATATAGGAGAAACAACGAAATTTGGATATTACAGACAGGGCGGATTAAACTTTGACAGTGGAGACCGTGTACTAGATATCGTAAAGAATGTAGCCGAGTATATAAAAATGGCTAACGGCGATACCTTAACAGCCTCCCAACTACTAACCCTTTTTCTCTTCCCACCGGAAAAACAATTCGGAATGGTAAGCAAATTAAGTGGTGGAGAAAAGAAACGTCTGCAGTTGATGCGAGTACTAATGGCCAATCCCAACTTCTTAATACTGGATGAACCTTCCAACGATCTAGATATAGACACCTTAAATGTACTGGAAGACTTCCTAATCAACTACCCTGGAATATTAATATTGGTATCGCACGATAGATACTTAATAGATAAACTCACAGAACAACTCTTTATTTTTGATGGAGCTGGAGATGTAACCATATATAATGGAAACTACGCAGATTATAAAGCAGAACAAGAGTTAAAACTAAAAGAAGAAAAATCTATCGACAAAACCACTAAAGAGTCCCCTACCACAACTGGTCAAAGCAATAAAAAGAAATTAAGTTTCAAAGAACAATTTGAATACGACACAATAGAAAAAGAAATAGAAGTCTTAGAAAAAAGTATAATCGAAAAAACAGACTTACTAAACAACACTACAGAGCACGAAGCGTTAACTGAAATATCAAACGAGATACAAAACTTACAAAAAGAACTCGATAAAAAATCAGACCGCTGGATAGAATTATCAGAATACATTTAAACTGTTTCACGTGGAACATAAAAAATAAACACCTGTTCCACGTGAAACATTACTCATTAATATGTTTAATAAATATAACGTAATCGTTGTAGGCGCTGGTCACGCAGGGTGTGAGGCCGCAGCAGCAGCAGCAAATCTCGGATCCTCTACCCTATTAATCACGATGAATATGGGGGTGATAGCTCAAATGAGTTGCAATCCTGCAATAGGTGGAGTAGCCAAAGGTCAAATCGTAAGAGAAATAGATGCGATGGGTGGATACACGGGTATCATCGCTGACAAGTCTACCATTCAATTCCGGATGCTAAACAAATCCAAAGGACCAGCTATGTGGAGTCCAAGAACGCAAAATGACCGTATGCGTTTTGCAGAGGAATGGAGACTACAACTGGAAGCTATTCCAAACCTGGATATGTGGCAGGATACGGTCAAAGAAGTAATTGTAGAAAATGGCACTGCCAAAGGTGTGATAACTTCGCTGGGCATACGTATAGAAGCTGATGCTGTCATACTAACAAATGGAACTTTTTTAAATGGCCTGATACATATTGGTGACAAGAAATTCGGTGGTGGTCGTACCGGAGAAAAATCAGCAACAGGACTGACAGAACAACTAGTTTCACTAGGTTTCGAATCAGGGAGAATGAAAACAGGAACTCCCCCACGCATAGACGGAAGAAGTTTAAACTATGCACTCATGGAAGAACAATGGGGTGATGACGAAAAAGGACGATTCTCCTTTACAGATGTCCCATTGCCTACAGAACAACGTTGCTGCTGGATAACCTACACGAACGACAAAGTACACGAAGTACTCAAAACCGGCTTTGAAAAATCTCCAATGTTTACCGGTAGAATCAAAGGCCTAGGACCAAGATACTGTCCATCCATAGAAGATAAAATAAACAGATTTGCTGAACGAGATAGGCACCAAATCTTCGTAGAGCCAGAAGGATTTCAAACTGTAGAGATATATGTAAACGGTTTTTCAACTTCACTACCGGAGGATGTACAGCAAAAAGCATTACGACTTATACCTGGTTTTGAAAATGCAAAAATGTACAGACCTGGATATGCAATAGAATATGACTACTTCCCTCCTGTGCAATTGGATCTGACACTAGAAACATTGAAGGTAAAAAATCTATTCTTTGCAGGTCAAATAAACGGAACAACAGGTTATGAAGAAGCCGGAGCGCAAGGTTTTGTAGCAGGAGTAAATGCACACCAAAAGATAAATGATCTGCATGAGCTGATTCTAAAAAGATCTGAATCCTATATCGGTGTACTAATAGATGACCTAGTAACAAAAGGTACAGAAGAACCGTACCGCATGTTTACCTCTAGAGCTGAACACCGTTTACTACTGAGACAAGATAATGCGGATATCAGACTCACTCCTATCGCACATAAATTAGGACTTGTATCTGATGATAGACTAAAAAAGGTTCAGGACAAAATAGATGATTCTGATCGACTCGTGAGCTATATGAAACAATCGTCGGTAAGTCCAATCGAAATAAATGAAATATTATCACGAGAACACTCGAGTCCATTGACTCAAAAGAGTAAAATGTTTGGCATATTGAGTCGCCCGCAGATAAACATACGCCATATTGCAGAATCAAATACCGAGTTTTCTACCCTTCTTGAGAAATATAATGAAGAGACGATAGAACAGGCGGAGATCAAAGTAAAATATGAAAGTTACTTTGAAAAAGAAATGGAAATTGTAAATAAGATGAAAAAAATGGAGGATAAAGAAATTAATCCTAATTTTGATTATTCTTCATTAACTTCGCTATCGATAGAAGCACGTGAAAAGTTACTCAAGGTAAAACCTCGAACACTTGGACAAGCTTCACGAATATCTGGAGTATCACCTTCGGATATTAGCGTTTTAATGGTCCACATGAGTTAATTAACTATATATCAATAGGTTATATAATATAAAATCGAGTTAAAATAAAGCGATATAAGAGATTATCTATAAATTTATGATACTGGAGTCCACTAAAGATAATATTGCGTCAAAACGCCTTAAAACACGTTTAATTCAAAAATTGATAATAATAGGCTTTATATCTCTTATATCGCTCACTTTCTTTCGATGTGCAAACATGCAACGCCCTACTGGCGGGCCAAAAGATTCGCTTCCACCAAAAATATTAAACGAGTCTCCAGCAAACTATACTAGAAATTTTGATGCAAAAGAAATAGTACTGACGATGGATGAATACATCAAACTCAATAATCAATTCAAAGAGTTCAGTATCTCTCCTGATCTAGAGAAACAACCCGAATATAAAATAAAAAAGAAAACATTACATATACGCCTCCCCGATTCTTTAGAAATGAACACGACATACACTATAAACTTTGGTAAAGGTCTAGTGGATTATAATGAAGGAAATCCTATATTAAACTATAACTATGTATTCTCTACTGGTCCTGAACTCGACTCACTACAAATCTCAGGTTCAGTAAGAAATGCGTACACTAAAGTATTTGATGAAAAAATAGATAAAGATGTAAAGGTATTGCTCATCCCTACCCGCCAGGACTCTATATTTGGTAAACGTAAAGCAAATATCTTTACCTTAGTCGATTCATCAGGTAACTTTACTTTCAGAAACCTTAGAGAAGATACCTATAGAATATATGCACTTAAAGAACAAAATAACGATAGAATATATAACAACCCGGAAGAAGCTATAGGTTTTATCCAAGACAGTATCGTCCTAGACAAAGATGTAGATGGTATAAAAATCGAATATTCGGTGGGAAAACCAACTAAATTTAGAACTATAGATAAGAAAATAGAAAAAAACAGTAGGATACTACTTACCTTTAATCAGCCTATTGATTCGGCTCACCTCAGGATAATGGAGCCTAATATAGCTATCGCTGATCAACAAATCCGATTCTCTAATTACAATGATTCCTCTTTCATATTTCTAAGAAATATGGACTTTGATTCCGTTAAATTCGAACTGAGTGATAAAGATAAAGTACTGGATACAATACTCTTAAGAAGATCAAAAAATGAAAAATACGAACGATTTATAGAGCCTGTTATTAATATAGGGAATAAGGTGGACAAGATTAAACATCTTACCATAACGAGTATCTTCCCGATTAAAAATATAGATAAAGCTAAAGTAACCCTGATGGAAGATAGTACGTCAAGACGTAACTTTCAACTGCAACAGGATACTTTAAATAAAAATATCTATCATATACGTTATAACTGGAAACCCAAAAAGGACTATGAACTCGTTCTCGAAGAAAAAGCTATATTAAGCCCCTTTGATGATTTTAACAAAGAATTTAAAACTAAATTTACTTTGGACGAATCAGAGAACTATGGCGATATTAAATTCAAAATAACCGGAATAGAGCCTGATATCCAATATATAGTACAGCTTACCGACGAAAAAAAGGAAAAAATATTTGACAGTAGAATAGTTGTCAATGTAGATGAAGTCTCTTACCTAAAGTATCCGGGAGGAAAATACATATTGCGTGTCATAAAGGACCTAAATAAAAACCAACGATGGGACGGTGCTGACGTCTATAATAAAATACAGGCTGAACCGATCTGGTACTTAGACAAACCGTTTACAATACGTGCGAATTGGGAGCAGAATGAAAATATAGTGCTACAATTTGAATAAAATCAGTTTTTTATGGCTGCCTCTTTATCATTTAAACCAAGAGGCGTACATCACGTAATTGTGTGGAAGATTCTGTAATAGAGACAGTTGGTCTTCTGTCAATGGCTTGACTTTCTTTGCCGGAACGCCCGCGTAAAGAAAGCCTGATTCACAGAACATATTTTCTAAAACTACTGCGCCTGCAGCAATGATTACATTGCTTTGTATATGTGCTCTGTCCATTACGATAGCTCCCATACCGATCAATACATGACTATCTATGGTGCAACCGTGGACTATTGCATTATGTCCTATATTAACGTAAGATCCTATATCGGTTCCATTGCGTTCGTAGGTACCGTGAATAGTGACATTATCCTGAATATTGGAATAATCTCCTATTTTAATATAATTTACGTCACCACGTACTACCGCATTAAACCAAATGGAACAGTGGTTTCCAACTGTTACGTCACCCACGATTGTACAATTAGGCGCAAGATAGGTATCATCACCTATAAATGGAAAGCTCTCTTTAACTGGGAGAATTGTAGCCATAATCTATAAAATTGTATCTTCCAACTGCTCTGCATGTTGAAGATAATCTGTTGTAAAATGTAATCCCCTACTCTCTTTTCTATTCATAGCCGATTTGACCACCAAATAAGCCACTTGTATAACATTACGAAGCTCACAAAGTTTAACAGATAAACGTGTCCTTTTATAAAAAGATTCGGTTTCTTCATGCAATAACCCTAAACGACGCATAGCTCGATCAAGACGAAAATCGGAACGAACAATACCTACGTAATCACTCATAAATTTTTGTGTCTCACGTAAATTGTGAGTCACCAAAATATCTTCATTAGATAGTTTAGTATTCGAATCGTCCCAATCTGGAACTGATTCTTGATAAGTCAGGGAAGCAAACTTGGCTTCTGCATCCAAAAATATGCGATGCGCATACACAGCAGCTTCTAGTAAAGAATTGGAAGCCAACCTATTAGCTCCATGAAGGCCTGTAGATGCACATTCTCCACAGGCATATAAATTGGCTATTGAACTGGCGCCAAACTCATCCACTAATATTCCACCACACAAATAATGAGCTGCTGGAGTAACAGGTATAAAATCCTTGGTCATATCCAATCCGATCGAAAGGCACTTCTCATAGATATTTGGAAAATGAGAAAGCAAATCGGCCTTATTGCGATGCGTAATATCTAAATAAACAAAATCTAGCCCAGATCGCTTCATCTCGCTATCTATAGCCCGAGCGACTATATCTCTTGGAGCAAGCGAACCACGCTCGTCATACTCCTCCATAAAGGATTCGCCATTGCATCTTCTTAAAATACCACCAAAACCGCGCACGGCCTCAGAAATTAAAAAAGCAGGGTATTCACTCGGGTTGTATAAAGCTGTCGGATGAAACTGTATAAACTCCATGTTCCTTACCTTTCCTTTGGCCCTATATACCATAGCAATACCATCCCCGGTAGCAATAGTTGGATTTGTCGTACTCGAATACACATGCCCAGCTCCTCCAGTAGCCATCAAAGTGACCTTTGCAAGGAACTTTTCCACATTGTTAGTAAAAGTGTTGAAAGCGTAAATACCGTAGCAAGCGGTGTCTGTAGACTTCTTATCCACATGTTTTCCTAAATGATGCTGTGTAATGAGATCTACTGCAAAATAATGTGTTAGAATCTCTATATTCGGTTCCTGATGAATCTTCTCAAGTAACGCACGTTCAATCTCATAGCCCGTAATATCCTTATAATGAAGGATTCTATGCGCAGAATGACCTCCTTCTTTCGCTAAATCGTAACTACCTGAATCTTCTCTGTCAAACGAAGTCCCATAAGCTATCAGCTCTTCTATACGGGCAGGCCCCTCTTTTATCACGTTTTCCACAACCTGTGGATTACAAAGACCATCCCCTGCAATCAGGGTATCCTGTATATGTTTTTCGAAGCTATCTGTATGATCTGTAACGACCGCTACGCCTCCTTGAGCGTACTTTGTATTGGATTCATCTTCATTAGACTTAGTGACTATCAATACTTTACCTAACTTAGCTGCTTTCAATGCAAAACTCAACCCTGCAATACCCGAGCCTACTATTAAAAAGTCAACTTTTCTCTCCGACATATTAAAAACTTAAATCTAGAACCTTTATA
This sequence comes from Sphingobacterium paucimobilis HER1398, assembly GCF_000416985.1. Classification (GTDB taxonomy): domain Bacteria; phylum Bacteroidota; class Bacteroidia; order Sphingobacteriales; family Sphingobacteriaceae; genus Sphingobacterium; species Sphingobacterium paucimobilis. Next base: position 58,076 of record NZ_ATDL01000010.1, on the reverse strand, counting down.
CGTTAACAAATTAACAAAATATGTGGAAAACGTGTAAACAAATAGTGAATTAAATTGTAAAACTTTTTATTATTCCACAATCGCCTATAAATACACACATCCTGACCTCAATAATTCTACAAATATGAAGCAGATATTAACAAATTGTAAACATAAATAAATTCACATCTGAATATGGAAAAAATAAAGGCATAAAAATTACTCGATTGAAAATCAAGCGATATCCCAATAGATCCTGTGGATAACTTGTGGATAAAACAGCACTATCTCAAAAATAAAATAAATTTTACCTCACTTATCCCCATTTTCCACAGACTAATAAACAATAAGATTGATTTATATAAAATAGATTATTAATTATTGAAAAAAAGGAATGTGGATTTCGTTTGAATTTCTTTGTTTACTTTTGTGATGTTGATTTGGTTCCAATGATTGACAAATAAAGAAGAGAGATGAATATTACTTTTGAGAGAGACTTAGAAGCCAAAGGCTTTATCGATGTTGCTATTGATCCTAGTATTGATTTGGTCGATGAAATAAAACGATTGAAGAAAGAAAAGAATGCTGTTATTCTAGCTCATTATTACCAAGAGTCTGAAATACAGGATTTAGCAGATTATATTGGGGATAGCTTAGGATTGTCACAACAAGCGGCTAAGACAGATGCCGATGTGATTGTATTTGCAGGTGTTCACTTTATGGCTGAGACAGCTAAAATACTGTCCCCCAGTAAAAAAGTACTTTTACCGGATTTGAAAGCAGGGTGTTCTCTATCGGATAGTTGTCCTCCACATTTGTTTGCAAAATTTAAAGAACAATATCCAGATCATCTGGTGATTACCTATGTGAATTGTACAGCTGAATTGAAGGCGCTATCGGATATCGTATGTACATCAAGTAATGCAGTACAGATTGTAGAGAGTTTGCCACGTGACCAAAAGATTATTTTTGGCCCTGATAAGAATTTGGGCGACTATGTAAAGAAAAAAACAGGTAGGGATTTGGTTTTATGGAATGGCGCATGTATGGTACATGAAATTTTTTCTCAGGAAAAGATAGAAAGACTGCGTGACGAAAATCCTGGAGCTAAATTTATAGCCCATCCAGAATGTGAAGAACATATTCTGAGTCAAGCTGATTATATCGGATCTACGTCAGGAATGTTAAAATTTACAATCGAAGATGCCAGTCAAACGTATATTGTAGCGACAGAATCGGGAATTTTACATCAGATGCAAAAGGCTAGTCCAGATAAAAAGTTTATTCCGGCTCCGCCAAATAATGCATGTGCCTGTAATGACTGTCCACACATGAAGCTAAATACATTGGAGAAATTGTACAATTGTCTCTATTATGAGCAACCTGAGATTATGCTGCCGGAAGATGTGATTGCTAGAGCTCAAAAACCTATCGAACGGATGTTGGAAATATCAGCTCAATTGGGATTATAATAGATAAATAATAGAAAATACGAGCAAAAATATGTTTGATAATATAGATAAAACAAATATTAGTGAGTTAGGAGAATTCGGTTTAATCGATCATCTGACACAAGCTGTGGAATTAACAGAGTCTTCAACCGTGAAAGGAATCGGGGATGACGCTGCTGTATTGGACTTTGCGAATAAGAAAACGCTGATTTCCACTGATCTTTTGCTCGAAGGAATTCATTTCGATTTGCGTTATGTTCCACTAAAACACTTAGGATATAAAGCTGTACAAGTAAATTTGAGCGATATTTATGCCATGAACGGTATGGCTTCTCAGATTACGTTTTCCATCGGATTGTCTTCAAAATTTCCGTTGGAAGCGGTTGAAGAAATTTATGAAGGTGCCTTGATAGCTTGTAAGAAATTTAACGTTGACTTGATTGGTGGTGACACTTCTGCTTCGGCACAGGGATTGGTGATTTCAGTAACCAGTATTGGTTATGCGGAGGAAAGTGAAATAGCTTATCGATCAGGTGCTAAAGAAGGAGACTTAATCTGTGTATCGGGTGATTTAGGTGGGGCTTATGTGGGATTACAATTGTTAGAGCGTGAAAAACAGATTTATTTGGAAAATCCTAACATTCAGCCCGACCTGGAGGGAAAGGATTATATTATCGAGCGGCAGTTGAAACCTGAAGCCCGCAAAGATGTCGTTCAATTATTGGATGCGTTGCACGTGAAACCTCATGCTATGATCGATGTGTCGGATGGATTGGCTTCAGAAATATTGCACATTTGTAAAGCCTCAAATGTGGGATGTAAACTGTACGAGGATAAAATCCCTATTGATCCAATGACTTATGAGACTGCTCGAGAATTTGGATTGGATCCTACAGTATGCGCGTTGAGTGGTGGTGAAGATTATGAACTTCTATTTACAGTTCCACAATCTGACTACGATAAAATAAAAGGGCAATTGGATATTTCTGTTATAGGGTATGTAACGGAAGCAGCAGCAGGATGTGGTATGATATCGAAGTCAGGACATGTACACGAAATAAAAGCTCAAGGATGGAATGCTTTCAATAAATAGTTTGTTTTAAAGAAATAGTAAAAAATAGGACCTTTAGATTACGATATATATACTATTGTTGTTTATTTTGTTGCTTAAATTGCTAATTTTGCAATTATAATAGCCGAAAATAAACAATATGAGCAAAGCTTTATGGACACCATCGTCCGATTATATCAGTAAATCTGGACTTTTCCATTACCAACAGTTTTTAGAATCGGATAAAGGAAGAAAATTTTCTTCTTATCATGAGCTGCATCAATGGTCAATTGACAATTTAGAAGAGTTTTGGTCCAGTTTACTTTTCTACTTTAACATATCGTATTCAGGTACTTATGAGAAAGGATTATCCTGGGATGATAGTGCTTCTGATTTCATTGGTACACAGTGGTTTGATGGTATAGAATTGAGCTATGCAGAGCATATTTTCAAACAAACTACTACGGAAAGACCCGCTCTTAAATTTGCTAGCGAATCTATCGGATATGAGGAAGTCTCGTGGAAAGAATTGGCAGAAATGGTCAGCCGAATTCAACAATTTCTTGTGGAAAAAGGTGTGGAAAAAGGTGATCGTGTCGCCGCTGTCTTAAATAACACGATCGAATCTATTGCTATCTTTCTAGCTGTGAATTCGTTAGGTGCTATATGGTCATGTTGCTCTCCTGACTTTGGCGATGTGAGTATTTCAGAACGATTTACCCAAATAAAGCCAAAGGTATTATTTATAGAGACTTCCTACCAATATAACGAAAGGGTGTTTTCTAAGTTGGAAACACTGGCGCGGTTGAAATCGGATCTCGTGGATCTCGTAGCTGTCGTACAGGTATATGAAGATGATTGGAAGAAAATTATATTCGATTATGTGCCAAAGCAATTAACTTTTGTACGTGTCCCTTTCTCCCATCCAATTTGGATACTATATTCTTCTGGTACAACAGGTAAGCCTAAAGCTATTACCCATAGTACGGGAGGAAATCTTCTGGAGCATTTTAAAGCTTTAGTATTACATCAAAATGTACAGGACGGAGAAAATTTTCTTTGGTACACAACAACAGGTTGGATGATGTGGAACTATGCATTGTCGTCGCTCTTATGTGGCGCTACCCTTTGCTTGTTTGATGGTATTATTAACCATAATAAACACCTTACTTTTTGGACATTTTTGAAAAGAGCTCAAGTAGATCATCTTGGAGCCGGAGCGGTTTATTTTACTTCATTAGAGGGAATAGAGATAGCTGATTATGCACCGAAGGTTATTGGCTCTACGGGATCACCGTTGCCAATAGCTACGTTTGAAGATTTGCAAGGTAAATTTCCGGATGTACATATTGTTTCCTTGAGCGGAGGTACGGATGTTTGTTCGGCTTTTTTATCGGGTAGTCCGACGCTACCAGTATATGCCGGGATGTTACAGTGCCGAGCACTAGGAGCTGATATTGTGGCTTTTAATGATCAAGGGAAAGCTGTATATGATGAGGTAGGTGAATTGGTAATCCGCAAACCTATGCCCTCTATGCCACTTTATTTTTGGAACGATACGGAAAATAGGAAATATCATGAGAGTTATTTTGATCATTTTCCGTTAGTATGGAGCCATGGCGATTGGATAAAAATAAATGATGAAGGTGTAATAATCTACGGTAGATCGGATGCTACTTTGAATCGAGGTGGTGTGCGTATAGGTACTGCGGAAATCTATAATGCAGTAAATAGTCTACCACAGATAAAGGACAGTTTGGTAGTCTGTATAGACTATGATAATGGCTCTTCGTCGATGTTGCTATTTGTACAGACAGAAGATAAAAGCGATTTTAACGAGGATCTAAAGGATATGATAAAGCGAACACTGAGGGGACAGTATAGTCCAAGACATGTGCCGGATTTCATTTACCCTGTTTCTGATATTCCTTATACACTGAGCGGTAAAAAACTAGAGCTTCCTATCAAAAAGATTTTTTCGGGAACAGAGGTTGCTAAAGTTGTTTCTACGGATATTATGCGTAATCCAGAATCTCTAGCTGGATATGTTTCTATTTATAATTCTATTTAGATTGTTAGGCTATTAAGGATTGAAAATCAACCCTTAATAGCCTGTTTTATTAGGTCTGTATAACACCTACATTATATTTTGGTATGTCGGGATTGTGGTTTGCTGCCTCAATGCCCATGCTGATAATTTTTCTGGTTTCTTTAGGATCTATAACGCCATCTACCCAAAGTCGAGCTGCCGCGTAATAGGGACTTAACTGTTCATTATATTTTTGCTCTATTTCGGAAAGTAATTTATTTTTTTCATTTTCAGATAGCTGTACGACCTTCCCTTTTAAGGTTGCTTCCTGAATCTGTAGTAGCGTTTTACCTGCTGAAGCGCCACTCATAACAGCCATTTGGGCAGTTGGCCAGGCGTATATCAATCTTGGGTCATAGGCTTTACCACACATCGCATAGTTGCCTGCCCCATAACTATTTCCGATTACGAAGGTAAATTTTGGTACCACGGAGTTGGCCATTGCATTTACCATCTTTGCTCCATCTTTTATGATTCCTCCCTGTTCCGATCTGGAACCTACCATAAATCCTGTTACATCCTGGAAGAAAACTAAAGGAATCTTCTGCTGATTGCAGTTCATGATGAATCTAGCCGATTTGTCTGCAGAATCCGAATAGATGACCCCTCCCATCTGCATTTCTTGGGTACCTCCCGGTTTCTTCGCTTTAACGACTTCTCTTTGATTGGCAACTATACCTACTGCCCAGCCATCTATCCGGGCTAAGGCACAGATTATGGTCTTGCCATAATCTTTTTTATATTCTTCAAGGGAATCTTTATCTACTATAGAATCTAGTAACTGAAGCATATTATAGGGCTTGAGTCTGTCTTCGGGAAGATTTTTATAGACGGCATCTGTAGGTAACAAAGGTAATTGGGATTCTATTCTTGAAAATCCTGCTTTGGGTGTATCCCCAAACTTATCCACTATATTTTTGATGGCATCTAAACAGCTTTCATCATTTGGATATTTATTATCTGTTACGCCTGATATTTCAGAATGTGTAGTGGCACCTCCCAGACTTTCGTTATCGATTACTTCGCCTATTGAAGATCTAACAAGGTAAGAACCGGCTAGAAAAACAGAGCCTGTGCCCTCTACGATAAGTGCATAGTCTGACATAATAGGTAAATAAGCACCACCGGCCACGCATGACCCCATAATGGCAGATATCTGTGGAATACCCATAGCAGAAATCTTTGCGTTGTTTCTGAAAATTCGACCGAAATGTTCTTTGTCTGGAAATATTTCATCTTGCATAGGAAGATATACGCCTGCTGAGTCCACTAAATAAATAATAGGCAGGTGGTTTTCCATTGCGATCTCTTGTGCTCTTAGGTTCTTTTTTCCTGTAATCGGAAACCATGCCCCTGCTTTTACGGTAGCATCATTGGAAACAATAATGCATAATCTTTTTTGTACGTAGCCCATGACAATGGCTACACCTCCGTTCGGGCAGCCCCCATCATTGGGATACATATTGTCCCCTGCAAAAGCTCCTATTTCTGTATAAGGACTATTGGGATCCAGTAGGTATTTTATACGTTCCCAAGCGGTAAGTTTTCCTTTTTCCTTGTGTTTTTGAATTTTGTCTAAACCGCCTCCTAAGTAAAGTTTTTCGGTTTTTTCTTTTAGTATTTCAAGAAGGTTTTCCATATGTTATGGATTATTAATTTAATATTTACAAAAGGTCGTTTGAATTATTTTTATAAATATCGTAAAATATTATTTGTTTTTTTTGATATTTGTAATAATAATTATAAACTGAATATAAACATAAGTAAAATTTCATTATGTATAATGCGAAGGATACCGAGCAAATGGTAATGATACGTGAGAGCGCACGTGAATTTGCAAAAACGCACATCAAACCTTTTGTGATGGAGTGGGATGAAAAGCAATATTTTCCTGTAGAGCTTTTTAAAAAAATGGGTGATTATGGTTTCATGGGAATTTTGGTTCCGGAAAAATACCATGGAGCGGGACTTACTTATCAGGAATACATAACTATATTGGATGAAATATCTAAGGTATGTGGTTCTATAGGTCTTTCTGTAGCTGCTCATAATTCGTTGTGTACAAATCATATTCTATCCTTTGCGAGTGAGGAACAAAAGGAAAAATATTTACCAAAATTAGCTACTGCCGAATGGATCGGTGCCTGGGGCCTGACAGAAACTGGATCGGGATCGGATGCAGGAGGAATGACTACTGTGGCTGTTCAAGATGGTGATTATTGGGTAATAAATGGTTCTAAAATTTTTATTACACATGCCATAAGCGCAGATGTAGCCGTAGTTATTGTCCGTACGGGTGAGAAGGGGGATAAACATGGGATGACGGCTTTTATTATTGAAAAAGGAACACCTGGATTTACTGCAGGTAAGAAGATCGATAAATTGGGAATGCGGGCATCGGAGACAGCTAGTTTATTCTTTGATAATTGTAGAGTTCACAAAGATCAGGTCATAGGAGAAGTCGGCAATGGTTTTGTACAGGCACTAAAACTACTGGACGGAGGTCGTATTTCTATCGCCGCCTTGTCTTTGGGAATTGCGCGGGGCGCTTACGAATGTGCGTTGCAATATTCGAATGAGCGGGAACAGTTTAATCAAAAAATATTTGATTTTCAGGATGTTTCATTTAAATTAGCCGATATGGCAACCAAGATTGAAGCTTCGGAGCTATTAATCAGACAGGCTGGTTATTTGAAAGATACGAATCAAAAAGTGACGAAAGAAGGTGCTATGGCTAAGCTCTATGCATCAGAAGTAGCTGTCGAGGCTAGTAATGAATCCGTACAGATACATGGTGGCTATGGATTTACAAAGGATTTTCCTGCCGAAAAGTTCTTCCGCGATGCCAAGTTATGTACAATCGGTGAAGGAACTAGTGCAATACAGAAAATGGTAATCGCACGCGAAATAAGAAAAGATGTCAAATAGTTCAGAAATACAACTTATAGAATGTCCTAGAGATGCAATACAAGGTATAGGTGGTTTTATTCCTACGGGAAAAAAGATCACCTATATCAATGAATTGTTAGCTTCCCGACTATTCGATTATATTGATTTTGGAAGCTTTGTTTCGCCAAAGGCTGTACCCCAACTGGCGGATACGGTTGAAGTATTGGAGGGATTGGAAAAGGGAAAGACGAAGTTGTTGGCAATAGTAGCGAATGAAAGGGGGGCACAAGCGGCTTCTGTATTGGAGAAGATTGATTACCTGGGATATCCATTTTCTATTTCGGAAACATTTCAGCAACGCAATGCTAACTCTTCTGTGTACGAGTCTTTTGAGCGCGTGAAAGGGATATGTGACCTGATCCAAGGGAATAAGCAGGAACTTGTGGTCTATATTTCTATGGCATTTGGAAATCCTTATGGCGATCTATGGCATGAAGATTTAGTTATAGAATGGATGGATCGTCTATCAACGCTAGGAATAAAACGTTTTTCTATAGCTGATACGACTTCGGAAGCTTCTGCAGATGCAATTTCTAGTTTGTATAGGTTAGTTGCTAAAGAGTTTTCCAATGTTGACTTAAGCCTTCATTTGCATGCACGGGTTGAAGAGGCGTTATTAAAGGTTGAAGCAGGATATAATGCTGGATGTAGACGTTTTGAGGGGGCATTTTTAGGATATGGTGGCTGTCCATTTGCAAAGGATGATCTGGTAGGTAATATTCCGATGGAATTATTGTTGGATAGATTCGAAAAGGGAAACCTAGAGCAGAATGTAAAACTTATGGATGCGTTTCAAACTATGATTAGACATGGAGTTATATAAATATATCAAAGTTGAAATAGATCGTCATATATGTAAAGTAGTATTGGCCCGACCGGAGAAGCGAAATGCGTTTACTCCTACTATGGTCAATGAGATAAATCATGTATTTCAAAGAGTTAATGGAGATGATGCTATTAAAGTGGTACTCATCGAAGCTGAAGGACCTGTTTTTTGTGCAGGGATGGATTTAAAGACTTTTGAAGATGCAGGACTGGATGAGGTAAATCCCACCATTATAAATGAAAATATATCCTTGGGCGAGGTATTTGAGAGGTTGTATAAACCTTCGATAGCTATTGTGGAAGGAAATGTAATAGCAGGAGGTTTTTTGATCACCTTGGGCTGTACTTATGTATTTGCTACTCCGGATGTGAAGTTTAGATTGCCGGAGTTGGACCTTGGTATATTTCCGTTTCAGGTGATGGCTAGTCTATTGAAGATCATGTCCGAAAAGCAAGTATTACAGTTATGCCTGGATACAGGGTATTTTGATTTTGAACGGGCTCGAAATTTAGGGCTTGTGGATGGTATTCTGGATAGGAAAGAATTGGATGTATTAATAGGAAGCTTCGAAAATAAATCTGTTCGTGCCCTGAAAGAAGGTATAAAGTCTTTACGAGCTATAAAATCAATCCCGGCACAAGATCAGTTTACCTATCTGAAAGAGGTATTGGATAATCTGAAGAGAGGTTAATTAGCTTCTGCCTCTTCAATGACTTGATCGATAGCATTTGGATCTTTCTTTTCTATAGAAAAGCTATTATACCCTGCTCCAATCTCTATCTCTAATAGTTTTTGTTGCAACATTTCTAATATAGCTAAGAAATTGAATACAAATTGAACCCTGTTTTCAGAGTTTTTTAAAATATGTTGGAAGTCTAATTTTTTGTTAAGCTCAATAAGTTCGGAAATAGCTTTTTTTTGTTGCTCGATAGTATACGGGAATTTGACGACAGTATGTGTGGCTGGCATCACTCTATGTGTAAAATGATACATCATTTTTTCATAGACCATCATAAGCTTATAGAGGTCGAATGAGGCGAGCTCTTCTTCGGTTATCTGACGTTGGGTATGTTTTAGATCATAAGCAATATTGGCTCTATGATGTAATTTTTCCCGATCCGTTTCTAAGGTTTTTAATTCTTCACATACATCTTTGAATTGTTTGTAAAGAATAAGCTTTTGAACAAGTTGCTCCTTAAGATCTACTTCATTTTCGCTACCATCTAAATCAGGACGAGGAAGTAGCATTTTTGCTTTGATACGCATTAATGTAGAGGCAACAAAGATGAACTCAGAGGCTAGTTCTATATTTAGAGATTGCATTTTTTGGATATAATCCAAAAAATCATCCGTGATTCTGGAAATAGGTATGTCGTGGATATTCAATTCATCACGTTCAATAAAGAACAATAGGAGATCGAAGGGACCTTCAAATTGTTCCAGTTTTATTTCGTAGTTTGTTGTATCCATATTGAGATCCAAAAATAGACATTTGAAAATTAATATTTATGTTTTAGAAAACTTCTCTTTGTATTTTAACTGACAAAACTAATTATATAAATAATTGTATAGACTTTATGGAATTAATTGTTACTTTGTATCTTATTTTGAAACTTTTTGAGGTATGCAGGTAGAAGCAGGAGAACTTTTGAAAGGAATTCAATTTCCATCTGATTTACGTAATCTAAAGGATAGTGAATTAGAAGAAGTTTGTAAAGAACTCAGACAATATATAATTGATGTTGTTTCTGTTAACGGAGGGCACTTCGCAGCAAGTTTGGGCGTAGTAGAATTGACTGTCGCATTACATTATGTGCTAAATACTCCGTACGATCAGATTATTTTTGATGTCGGACATCAAGCGTATGGGCATAAGATTCTGACAGGACGTCGTGATCTATTTCACACTAATCGAATTTTAGGGGGTATTTCGGGATTTCCAAAACGTGGGGAAAGTGAATATGATGCTTTTGGGGTAGGGCATTCTTCTACCTCTATTTCTGCTGCGCTCGGTATGGCCGTAGCTTCGGCTTATAAAGGAGAAACGGATAGACAACACGTCGCTGTAATCGGCGATGGAGCACTGACTGGTGGAATGGCATTTGAAGCGTTAAATCATGCTGGTATAGAGAAGTCAAACTTATTGGTGATACTTAATGACAATTGTATGTCTATCGATCCCAATGTAGGAGCGATGAAGGAGTATCTGACTAGTATTACGACTTCTAAGAGCTATAATAGATTCCGCGATGACTTGATTGCAGTATTGGCAAAAATATCTAAAAATGGGCCAGATGCCTATGGATGGGCAAAGAAATTGGAATTAAGTATAAAAGGTACTCTTTTGAAGAATTCTAATCTGTTTGAGTCACTTAATTTTAGATATTTTGGACCTGTAGATGGACATGATGTCAACAAGTTGGTTAAGACGCTAGAGGATCTTAAGCATATCAGTGGTCCTAAATTGTTACATGTGGTCACTGTGAAGGGAAAAGGATATGCGCTGGCAGAAAAAGACCAAACGAAATGGCATGCGCCCGGTCTATTTGATAAAATAACTGGAGAGATTAAGAAGTCTACACCCGAAAAGCCACAGCCGCCTAAATACCAGGACGTATTCGGTCATACCTTGGTTGAACTAGCAGAAAGTAATCTTCAAATAATGGGTATCACTCCTGCTATGCCAAGTGGATCATCGATGAATATCATGATGAATGCAATGCCAGATCGAGCTTTTGATGTAGGTATCGCAGAGCAACACGCCGTGACTTTTAGTGCTGGTCTAGCTACTCAAGGATTGGTACCGTTTTGTAATATTTACTCTTCATTCATGCAACGTGCGTATGATCAAGTGATACATGATGTCGCATTACAAAATCTAAATGTAGTCTTTTGTTTGGACAGAGCAGGTCTAGTAGGTGCTGATGGACCGACCCATCATGGCGCATATGATATCGCTTTCATGCGTTGTATTCCTAATATGACTATTGCGGCTCCTATGAACGAAGAGGAACTACGTAATATGATGTATACAGCTCAGCTCAAGGATATGGGGCCTTTCGTAATACGCTATCCAAGAGGGTCGGGAGTTATGACAGACTGGAAGAGACCATTTAGAGCATTGGAAATCGGAAAAGGGCGTAAGCTTGTGGACGGTGAAGAAGTAGCTGTTTTAAGTTTTGGACATGTGGGTAATGAGGTGTCAAAGGCATTTCATACATTGAATGCAGAAGGAATTTACCCTGCTCACTATGATATTCGGTTTGTGAAACCAATTGACGAAAACCTACTACACGAAGTATTTAAAAAGTTCAAGAAAGTCATTACTATAGAAGATGGGATACTGCCAGGAGGATTTGGCTCAGCTGTACTTGAATTTATGGCCGATCATAGATATACTGCAGATCTTGTCCGATTAGGTATACCGGACGAAATAGTAGATCATGGTGAACAACCTGAACTGTGGAGATTGTGTAATTATGACGCCAATGCAGTTGTTGAAGAATGTCGAAAACTAATGAAATCTCAGCCTACAAAGACTATGGTTAGTTAAGTTGTCACTATATAGAAATTTGCAATTTTAAAATTCATTAAGCCACAAGTATTTGTGGCTTATTTTTTGCTGTACATACAGTAAAAAATGAACTGATTATTGGAACAAAAGTTTTCCACAATTTTCAATCTACAATCAATTTATTTTCAAAAAAAGCAAGCTATTTTTGTAAGTGATTACTTATGTGGAAAAGTATAATTGGTTGCTATTTCAGGCTTTGAAAAACACTTGAAATACATGTAAAATACTGTGTAATAGTTGTTTTGTATTTTTTTGGATTTTGATTTTTTTACCTCAGAAATTTTTGTCATCTTCGTTGAGAGCGAAAGTTATAAACAATTTTTTTATCATTAATTGGTTATCAAGTTATTAACAATTTAGGAATGGAAAAAACGTATACAGGTGTTTGGAATAATTGTCTTCAGGTGATAAAAGATAATATTCCGGCACAGAGTTTCAAGACATGGTTCGAGCCTGTGAAGGCTATTCGTTTGGAGGGAAACGTTTTAACTATTCAAGTACCTAGTTTGTTTTTTTACGAATGGTTAGAAGAGCACTATGTTGGAATCCTTCGTAAGACTGTAAAGAAATTTTTAGGGGAGCAAGGAAGGTTGGAGTATAATATTGTTGTAGAGAAATCATCTACCAATATACCTTATACAACGAATCTGCCTTCGAATGGAAATGGGGCGGAAGCTAAAAGGCAATCTATACCTGTTCCTGTCGCTCTGAACAAGAATATAAAAAATCCGTTCGTTATTCCTGGATTGAAGAAATTGCAAGTCGATCCGCAATTAAATCAGAATTATACGTTTGAGAATTTTGTAGAGGGAGAATGTAATCGTCTGGCTAGGTCTGCTGGATATGCCGTTGCAAATAAACCCGGAGGTACTTCTTTCAACCCATTGATGTTGTACGGAGATGTTGGACTAGGAAAGACGCATCTGGCGCAGGCTATTGGAAATGAAATTAAAAAGAACTTACCAGATAAGTTAGTCATATACGTATCATGTGAGAAATTCTGTCAGCAGTTTGTAGATTCCTTAAAAAATAATACAATAAACGATTTCGTAAACTTTTATCAGGCAATGGATGTCATCATTATGGATGATGTACATAATTTTGCCGGAAAGGAAAAAACACAGGATATATTCTTCCACGTGTTTAACCATTTACACCAATCTGGTAAGCAGATTATTTTAACGTCGGATAAACCGCCTAAGGACCTTTCTGGGTTGGAAGAGCGATTGTTAAGTCGTTTTAAATGGGGATTATCTGCCGATATACAGATACCGGATTTAGAAACAAGGATGGCTATCCTTAAAAAGAAGATGTATTCTGATGGTATCGAGTTACCTGAGAATGTTGTAGAATATGTGGCTACTCAAATTGATAACAGTGTTCGGGAACTAGAGGGGGCTATGGTTTCTTTATTGGCTCAATCTACCTTGAACAAGAAAGAAATTGATTTGAATCTTGCTAAATCAATGTTAAAGAACTTTGTGAAAAATACGCACAAAGAGATATCGATGGAATACATACAGAAATTAGTCTGTGAATACTTTGAAGTACCTGTTGAAATGGTCAAATCAAAAGTACGTAAAAGGGAGATTGTACAGGCTCGTCAAATATCTATGTACTTGGCTAAGAACCATACGAAATCATCACTTAAATCTATTGGTAGTTTTTTCGGAGGTAGAGACCACTCTACTGTGATTTATGCTTGTCAAACTGTAGAAGATCTGATCGAAACAGATAAGAAATTTAAAACTTATGTTCAAGATATTCAGAAGAAGTTAAAAACATCCTAGTATCGAATTATAATTAGTATATAAAAAAAGCTTTCTATTTTTGGAAAGCTTTTTTTATTAAAAATAAGGACGGACAAGAAACTTCTTTCCGTCCGCCCCAGCTAGGTAATTATGAAATTAAACTATTGTATGTATTATATTTTTTCTTCTTTATTGGCCATTTTTTCCTCTAAGTACTGAATAAATATTGGTTTTTGATCTTCTGTCAATAAGTCATTTATCTTACCATTTGCAGTAGCTGTAAGTGCTTCTATTTGCTGTTTGACAACATCCTCCGAAAGTGTAGTGTCAGATTTAACAGCTATTTTTGCTTGTACCTTTTCCAGTACGATATCATATACGGCTGCTTGTTGGTCGTCTGTTAACGTTAATTTCTCTGTCAATTCTGTAACAGTTTCTTTAGCTTTATTTTCTGGATTTATTTCCTGGGCAAACAACATCGTTACAGCAAATAAAAAGCTCAATCCAGTTAAAATTATTTTTTTCATAGCATTTAAAATTTAAAGTTTTAAAAATGTATTATTAAATTGTTTTCTGAATTAATAACTGTTTATTGGGTGACTTTATTGTTATTAATGTATCTGTTTTGTTACAATTTAACATCATTTAACAGAGTTTTAATCAGAATTTATTAGATAAAACATTGTTAAGTTACTGTATTTTAGCTATTTGTGTGTTTTGACCTTCCTCTAATCTCCTTTTATGCTATTTTAGAAGATTTCGTGTTTGCTAGACTGTTTCCTTGTTATAAAAATTCTCTTTTTTTGATACGTCTATATCTAGGACTATAGACTATTCCTACTGCATTGACAGCACCTAGTCTAACGTTCGTTTCGGGTTTAATAGATAATTATTAGTGTCAGTTAGTTCTAAAGCTAACTGTTGGGGAGGGACGAGTGAATGTAATTAAAAATGAACTGATCAAAAGTATTTTGCTGTTGATCTATTGATTTTAGTGAAATAGGTATATAATAAAGCGGTAGGTTTGACAAAGCAGAGTTTGGTATCCTTTGGATATCTTTTTCTGTGGTTAGCAGTATTTTGTTGGTTGAAGGTAATGAATAATAATATTCTTCTATTTTTTTGAAGTCTTTGTCTATGTAGTTATGATGATCTTGGAACTCTAAGGTATATATTGTATTGCCTATAGCGGAGAGATGTGTTTTTAAGGGAAGGGGATTAGCTATTCCACAAAACAGTATGATATCAAAGCCTTTTAGTTCAACTGTTAAATTTTCTCCATTTCTATTTTTGGGTTGTTCATATTTAATACCGGTATAAAATATCGGAGCAGGAGAATGTTTTCTTATCAGATGTTCTATATGCTTTTTTTGATCTTCTAGGATATTGTCTGGTGATTTGGTAACTAATATAAGGTCTGCTCTTTTTGTAGCGGATATATTATCTCTAAAGTCGCCTGTAGGAAGGGGGATAATAGGAGAAAAAAGAGAATTGAAATCGAAAAGAAGTATTGAAAAACCAGGAGTTAGTTTTCTATGTTGGTAGGCGTCATCTAATAGGATTAAGTCATGATTGTCTTTCAGCTGTCGAATCCCGAAACAGCGATCTTCTGAGACAGCTACAGTAACATCTGGAAACTTGTTTTTAAACTGTAAGGGCTCATCCCCTACTTCCAATGCTGATGATGCTGTGGTTACAATCTTGTATCCTTTTGTCTTGCGGCCATATCCCCTACTGAGCGTAGCTATTGTATAGTTTTCTTTCAATAGGCGGATAATGTATTCTGTCATTGGACTTTTCCCTGTGCCTCCAATAGCAAGATTGCCTACAACAATTGTGGGAATCGTAAATTTAGTGCTTTTTAGTATCCCCTTATCATATAATATGTTTCTAATCCAGACAACGATACCGTATATAACACTTACTGGCATCAGTATCCATCGTATAAGCGTGATCATTTTTTGATGACTTTGATGCCTACATCCACAATGTCCTTAAGGGGTGTTTCTCTCATATTCTGTTCGATTGCAAAGGTATAGGTGCCAGTGTCCGGAAACACAAAGTTTTCTTTAGCTAGGTATTGTACTTCATACAGTGATCCTGCAGAGTTTCCTAACCAACGCCCATCCAATTGAGCCAAGGGTATCTCCTTTCGATAAGCTGTATCTGCTAAATTATTTCCCTTTTCATGCAACAGGACAAAGAGATTAGAAAATCGGTATTCGTTAGAGTGTCGTAGGTTGATATAGATGTCATATTTGGCCTTTGAATCGTCTATATGTATATTAAAAGCTGGTTTTTTTTCATAAGTCCAAGAGCGATTTGGAATAGGCTCATTTTTTTCATAAAACGTACCATTGGTACATGAAACCAAAAAACTAATTATACTAAGGCTGTATATAAGATACTTTATCATATAAAAAATAGTGACGAGAACTTACTCGCCACTGTTATTCGGTTTATCGTTATTTTTATTTCTGTTCCTGTTATTATATCTTCTTTTTTTTCTCTGCTCATTCTTTTGAGCATTGTCTTCTCCTTGATTTGTAGGTGAAGTAGGTTTATTATTACTTCTACCTTGGCTTGGTTTATTCCGAACCTCAGCAGCCGAGTTATTTTCCTTCTTTTGTCCTGTATGAGGCTGCTTGGTTAATTTTGATTGCTCATTAGTTCCATTAGCCTCTGTTTTCTGACTGGAAGAGGGCTGCCTTGGCTTACTTTTTTTCTTTTTGCGTCTTTTGTTCTTATCGTCCAGACGAGTAAGGCTATCTTGTCCCACAACATTTTCATAATCAAAAACTATAGGTTTTTTACTTTCTACGACCTGTGGTACATAATCCAAAGCATCAGGTTTAACACCTCCCTTATTCATTTCTGCGAGTTCTTTTACCTTGCTTATGGATAGTGGAATCCAGTTTTCTGCACCTGGATAAGAAAACCACATTGTTTTTTTGAATATGTCTGTCTTTTGAAGATAGGCAACACCACTATTGGTCTCGATACGGTTTACGTCATTCGGAATATCTTTTAGTGCATCCATGTAACTATCCAGTTCATAGTTCAAGCAGCATTTTAGCTTACCACATTGCCCCGCTAATTTTAGGGTATTCAATGATAGATTTTGGTACCGTGCTGCCGAAGTGGATACGGTCTTAAAATCAGTAAGCCATGTGGAACAACAGAGCTCGCGACCGCAAGATCCAATCCCCCCTAAGCGGCTTGCTTCCTGCCTCATGCCGATCTGCCTCATTTCTATGCGAATACGGAAAGCTTCTGCCATACGTTTAATCAATTCGCGAAAATCAACACGTCCTTCGGCTGTATAATAAAAAGTAGCTTTGGTTTTGTCTCCTTGATAGTCTACATCTGAAATCTTCATGGATAATCCCAAATCTAAAGCGAGTTTTCGCGCTCGGTGCATCGTTTCCCATTCCAACTCCTTGGCAGCATTGAACTTTGCCACATCAGCATCATTGGCTTTGCGATAGATTTTTTTTATCACTGAATCTGGAGTGACATTATTCTTTTTTAATTGTAAACGAACAAGTTCGCCTGTTAATGACACGTGACCTATATCATATCCACCTGTAGATGGTTCGACAGCTATCATCTCTCCCATTTCTAGGTAGATATTGTCCGTGTTTAAATAATAATCCTTGCGTGATCCTTTGAAGCGAACTTCAACGATATCAAAAGGTTTATAGTTTGAAGGCAAATCCATGTCGGAAAGCCAGTCATATACGTCTAATTTATTACATCCGCTGGTCATGCAAGAACCATTGTTATTGCATCCTGATGGTACCGTGCCTAATTTACTTCCTGTACCACAACCTCCGGATGAGCAACTGCCACATCCCATATGTCTATTTTATATTATTGAGTCCCGACGAGTCGGGAACGTTTGATATTTGAACAATAAAACTAATTGCAAAGATAAATCTAAAAATAATATTTTAGCATTTCCATTTCGCTCAATCCCGTAATGTGTTCTTTCAAGGATATCGATAGCCTCTTCTAACTGTTCAAATTGGAATAAACCACTAAATTTTTCTACAAATGCTAGTTCTTCTTCTTGTAAAAATACAAGATTCTTTAAACCTTGTTGCATTAATATGATCTGTCTCATCATATTAATGGTATAAAGTAAGAAACTTTTTTGATTTTCTCTTCCTAATTTTGAAAGTTTGTCCTCTGTAAGACTGATTAACTCTTTCCCATTATCCGTAACGATAAAGCGTAACCAATTTACTAACATGGAGAAAGTTTCGCTTTCACCATGCTCGTTTAACAAATTGAGTGCTTCTTGGATATTACCATCTGCAATAAATGATATTTCTTTGGCTCGTTTAGGATCTAATCTTTTTTCCGAGATAAGGTAATTGTTCATTTCTTCGTGCTGAAGTTTATTGATCTTAACCAATTGAGTTCTGGAAATAATAGTATTGATTATTTTATCTTGGTTTTCAGCAACTAAAAGGAACAGTGTTTTTTCTGGTGGTTCTTCAATAAGCTTTAGAAGGGCGTTTCCTTGGGTGTCAAGGTATTCCGGAAGCCACATAATCAATACTTTGTATTCGGCTTCAAACGACTTTAGACTAAGTTTTTTTATGATATCATGCGCCTCAGCTATATTTATGTTAGCTTGTTTGTTGCCCGAATCTAATTGTTCTCTCCAATAGTTCAGTCCTAAATAAGGATTGGTAAGAAAAGTCTTACGCCACTCATTCATATAGGTGGTTGCAGTTTCATCTTTCCCTTTAGCAAAGAATGGATAGGAAAAATGTAAATCAGGATGGATTAGTTTTTCATATTTTCTACAAGAAGGACAAAGGCCACAGCTATCTTCTTCTTGCTTGTCTTCACAATTTATGTATTGAGCGTAAGCTAATGCCAAAGCAAGACTGCCCGAGCCCTCCGGTCCCAAAAAAAGCTGAGCGTGGCTGACTCGATTTTTTTTTACCGAGTTGATTAGATGGTTTTTAATGCTTTGGTGTCCTACTATTTCCTTAAACTGCATATCGTAAGTCTACGCAAACTTATGTAAAAAGCATTGTATTAGCGAATACATCAAGTAAAAAATAAAGAAGTAATGTGATGGTAAGCAAAGATAAACCTAGACATAGATTGGAAAAATTTAATTCTTTTCTGTATTATTGCATATAAAAAAATATCGAAGCTAGACATGAGATTTATAGTATCCACATCTGTATTATTAAAGCAATTGCAGGCCATAAGCGGAGCATCAAGTAGTAGTACTGTCCTTCCTATTTTGGAAAACTTCCTGTTTGAAATAAAAGATAACACTTTAACTATTTCTGCTACGGATTTACAAACCAGTATGGTGACTTCTTTGCCGATCGAGGCCAAAGAAGAAGGACGAGTAGCAATGCCTTCGAAAATTTTGATAGATACATTGAAAACGCTTCCAGATCAACCTGTTGCTTTTTCAGTGGATACTAAAACATTGGCAATCGAAATCAGTGCTGGAGATGGAAAGTATAAGCTCAGTGGAGAAAATGCAGATGATTTTCCAAAGATTCCTGTTGTTGAGAGTGTATCTACGGTAAACATTACTGCAGCTATCTTATCTGAAGCTATAAATAAGACGATATTTGCGGTAAGCAATGATGAACTACGGCCCGCAATGTCAGGGGTTCTTGTGCAGCTAGGCGAACAGAATATCACTTTTGTAGCAACAGATGCACACCGCTTGGTGAGATACCGTCGTACAGATGTCGGTGCAGAAAAGGCAACATCTATCATTCTTCCAAAGAAAGCTTTAACATTGTTAAAATCCTCCCTACCGTCTGATGAAACTTCGGTAGCGGTAGAGTATAACACGACAAATGCATTCTTTCAATTTGGCAGCATTCACTTGATCTGTCGTCTTGTAGACGAGCGTTATCCGGATTATGATGCTGTAATCCCTCAGGTGAATCCAAATAAACTTACAGTAGACCGCGCTTTGTTTTTAAACACATTGCGTCGTGTGGTTATTTTTGCAAATAAAACGACACATCAGGTTCGTTTGAAAATCAATGGTAGTGAGTTGAATATCTCTGCGGAGGACTTAGATTTCTCTAATGAGGCTCATGAACGTCTTAATTGTCAGTTTGAAGGCGAAGACATGGAGATAGGATTCAACGCTAAGTTTTTGGTAGAAATGCTGAATAACTTAAACTGTGAAGAAGTGGTGTTGGAAATGAGTACTCCAAATCGTGCAGGATTGTTATTACCAGCAATCAAGCAGGATAATGAAGAAATATTGATGTTGGTCATGCCGGTAATGCTGAATAGTTTTAATTAATACCGAATTCCATTGGATTTAATATATTCATTGATAGATTTTATTCTTCACATTGATGATCATCTGGTGGAGATTGTAAATGACTATCAGACCTGGACGTATCTGATTTTGTTTCTGATCATATTCGTTGAAACAGGTGTGGTCGTGATGCCTTTTTTGCCAGGAGATTCGTTGCTTTTTGCAGCAGGTATGCTTGCTGCTCAACCAAATGATCTTAATATCTGGATTATGATTATTCTGTTGCTTATTGCCGCTATTACGGGGGATTCCTTAAATTATGCGATAGGCAAGCATTTTGGAATGCGTATTACTCGGTTTAGGCTGTTCGGGAAGCAAATGGTAACGGATGCGCAGCTTGAAAAAACGCACTCGTTCTATGAGAAATATGGTAGCAAAACGATCGTTATTGCTCGTTTTGTTCCTATCGTAAGAACCCTCGCCCCTTTTGTGGGAGGAATTGGTAGGATGAAATATAGTACGTTTATAACCTATAATATTGTTGGAGCAATTCTTTGGGTTGTCGGAATTACATTGGCAGGCTATTTCTTAGGGAACATTCCTTTAATTCGAGATAATTTTTCTAAGGTGGTTTTGATTATTATTTTCCTTTCTATACTTCCGATAATTTTTGAAGTAGTGAAGGAAAAACTAAAAGGAAGTAAAGCAGGCTAAAGGCAATATATGATATAATAGAAAGGGCATTCAATCATTTGGATGCCCTTTCTTTTTTGCGTTTAGGGAATGGATAATTAGGATGATAGGTATGCGATGAGGTTTATTATAGTACGGTATAGATAGGGACTCTCTTATGTTCAAATTTGTACCAGCTTCCCTTTTAGTCCGAAGTTCATTCGGAGATTATACGGACTTCATTCGGACTTCATTCGGATATAGCCGAGTAAAGTCCGAAGTATATACGTTTTAAAATTGGATTATCTCCAATTTTAATAATAATCAGTTTTCAATCAGTAACGAAGTTTCTCTAACGTTTGCAAGAATATACCATTAAACGTATACACCACAATCTAGTCTATTAAAGAAATAATTTTGATATGCGCATTCTATGTCTTTTAATTTTGATTTCCAGTTCTGCTGTAGCCCAAAAGAAAATGATAACGACCGACCGGCAACAAGCAAAGGAGGCATATACCCTACTCAATGACATCCGTATGCATCCCGAGAAATACGCTAAGAAATTAGGAATTTCACCAGTGAATAAGGTGAAAAGAACGACGTTGATTTGGAATGATGATCTTGCAAAAGTAGCTGAATTTAGGGCTTATGATATGGCTAATCGTAATTATTTTGAACATGTGACACCAGAAGGTTTGGGACCGAATTATTACATGGTAAAGGCTGGATATCACCTCAACCCTGATTGGACAAAGAAAAAATCAGCGAATAATTTCGAATCGATAGCAGCCAACCATGCCACGGCCGTAGAGGGAATCAATGCTTTTATCATCGGAAAGGGATCTCCAGGTTTTATGCATCGGAAACATGTTTTAGGTATGGACGATTGGAATGGTTCTCTAGTCGATATTGGTATCGGTTTTGTCCATTCACCAAGCGGATCTACTTATAAAACCTATTTATGTGTAATCATTGCTAAGCATGATTGGTAGGATGGTTGTCGATAAACGTCAATTTTGTATAACAGGATATAGTTTGGGGTTTTTCAATAGCCAGATTGTTAGAAATCAACATTAGTTTTCCTACCTTTGCATATGATAAAATCAATGACAGGATATGGTGTAGGTTCGCATGAGAATGCGAAGGTTAAATACACTGTGGAAATAAAATCACTTAATTCAAAATTTCTAGAGCTAGGAATACGTTTGCCTAAGGCTGTTTCGGACAAGGAGCTCACGCTTCGTGGAGAATGTAGTAAACTGATAGAACGAGGAAAAGTGAACGTTTTGATTTCATCAGAATACGCTGACCAAACAGCGAAAGCATCTTCTATAAACCGTGAACTGCTGAAAAAGTATTATAATCAACTTAAAGATATCGCTGCACAGCTCGGAGAAGATCAAACGGGTTTATTTAATCTAGCGTTGTCAATGCCTGAAGTGATTGCGAACAATGAAGACGAAGTGGATGAAGAAGAGGGTAAAGTATTATTGAATGCTTTCTATCAAGCTGTAGAATCATTCACTGGGTTTAGAATGGATGAAGGGAAGGTTCTGAAAAATGATTTGGAGAAGCGTGTAGCGTTGATTCTTGATTATTTAGGACAGGTAGAAGCTGTCGAAGGTGATCGGATTCCATTGATCAGAGAACGCTTAAGCCAGTATATGGATGAAGCTGTGGGAAAAGAGAATATCGATAAAAATCGATTTGAGCAAGAGATAATTTTTTATATCGACAAACTTGATATCACTGAAGAAAAAGTTCGTTTAAGAAGTCACTGTAACTATTTTTTGGAGGCGCTTAATGCCGCGGATTCTAATGGTAAAAAACTAGGGTTTATTTCTCAGGAAATGGGGAGAGAGATAAATACGCTAGGATCGAAGGCTAATAATGCGAACATTCAGCAAATTGTAGTTCGTATGAAAGAGGAGCTTGAGAAAATCAAGGAACAACTACTAAATGTATTGTAAGTTATGAATAAAAAATTGATAATCTTCTCCGCTCCCTCTGGAGCAGGAAAAACAACGATAGTAAGACATCTGTTAAGTAAATATAGTGACAAATTGGAGTTTTCTATATCGGCGAGCACCAGAGAGCCAAGGGGTAGCGAAGAAAACGGTAAAGACTATTATTTCATTTCCAAAGAGGAGTTTCTACATAAGGTAGCAAAGCAAGAATTTATAGAATTTGAAGAGGTTTATTCTGGAACTTATTACGGAACACTGAGGTCCGAATTGGATCGTATATGGTCTCTAGGAAAGAGTGTAATTTTTGATATTGACGTAGTCGGTGGATTACGATTGAAATCTAAGTTCCCAGAGGAAGCGTTAGCGATTTTTGTAAATCCACCATCGCTAGAAGTGTTACAAGAACGACTTTCTGGACGTGGTACAGATTCAGAAGAGAAACTGAAGGAGCGCTTTGCAAAAGCGGAATTGGAGTTGAGTTACGCGGATAAATTTGACGTGATATTAAATAACTTCGATCTGGATGTAGCATGTCAAGATGCGGAAAAAATAGTATTGGATTTTCTGGATAAATAATGGCAGGCAATAAGATTGGACTTTTTTTCGGATCTTTTAACCCGATACATATAGGACATCTGATTATTGCAAACTATATGGCGCAATATACAGACCTGGCTGAGGTATGGTTTGTTGTGTCACCTCAGAATCCTTTTAAGGACAAAAAAAGTCTGGGCAATATGTACGATCGCTTAGAAATGGTGAACCTCGCTATTGAAGGAGCAGAAAAGCTGAAGGCATGTGACATTGAATTCGGACTTCCACAGCCTTCTTATACGATAGATACGCTGACCTACATGAGGGAGCGGTATCCGGGTAAAGAGTTTGTGTTGATTATGGGAGAAGATAATCTAATGGGGTTACACAAATGGAAGAATGCAGATATCTTGTTAAGAGATTTTCAGATTTTTGTCTATCCAAGGCCAAAATACGAGGCTGGGGAATGGCTGAATCACCCGGCTGTGACAATGACAGATACACCTCAAATGGAGTTGTCATCTACTTTCGTAAGAAGCGCTATCAAGGGCAGAAAGGATGTTAAGTTTTTTGTCCCTGATCGTGTTTTAGAATTTATAGATAAGAAGGGCCTGTATCTCTAGCTTTATGAGGCGCTTTCGTTTCGATCTATGGTGAATATACTACCCCTATAGACCTCGGCTTAATCCACATATTCCTTTGTGGAAAATAAGAAGAAATCATTAATTTTATTTTTGGAAAAAAACTTTCGACAAGTAGGTCACTTGTTTACTATTGCTATGAGATATTTAATAACATTTTTGATCAGTATAAGTGCAGTAGCGTTTTCTTATGCACAAGATGATTTGGCGCTTTATGAACCCACAAAAGCGGATTATGACTATTGGGAATACCGAAGGAAAATGACGGTTCCGCCCTACGGTCTGGATAAAGTGAAGGGCTTGATCAAGAAAATCGAAATCAAGTCTGATGATAACGATGATATGGGACTTTCGGCCTTATCTACAGCTGATTTTAAATCGTTGACTCTACGCGAAAAATTTACATATACGGTGGTTCATCCAGAACTATATTCGCAGAATTGTGATATACGGATTATGTTGCCCAATGAAGAACAAAAGGTATTTGGCTATTTGCTTTCTACATTAAACGAACAGACCTGGAGCCAGCGACAGCTAGTTTTCTTGCGTGAGAATAGAGACTCCGTAATGTCCTATATAGAGGAGTCTACTTTACGAAGCAAGCGGATGGGCGTGAATTACAAGGATGTGATCGACGAAATTAACGGATGGGAAATGATTCCCTTTATCATTACTTATTTTGAAAGTAATAAGAAAGATAAAGATGCATTGACTTTGCTTCTTTTGCTGATGAAAAAAGGAGAATATGAAGAGTTCCTGAAGTCTACCTCCTATCGAAAATTATATGGGCAATCCTATAATTATGAGACGTATATTGAGTATAATAAGGCAAATGAAGCGTTGATATTACAACGTGCAATGGGTTACTTTAAAGAAAAAAGTGCTGGAGGGAAATAATTCGATAGGAATAATAAATAGAGTGGATTAGATGCAAAAGATTGTTTTTTTTCTGTTGTCTATAGGTTTTACTGTTTCTTCTTTTGCACAGGATCTAGATTTTGTTCGGATTGAAGAAGGGACATATACCGTGGGGGAAGACGGGGCTGTCCTGAATCCGAGAAGAACTGTTTTTATCAAGGAGTTTAATATCGCTACAACAGAGTTGACTAATGCCGCTTTTCTACTATTCGTAGAAGCTACAGGGTATAGGACTACTGCTGAGAGATACTGTAATGCGCAGGTTTTTGAGCCGGGACTGGAAGAGTTTAGATGGATACAAGATAGTACGGCGTACTGGCGTTTTCCAAATGGGGTATCCCGAGGTGGGATAGGGAATAAGATGGATCATCCTGTCACGTGTATTTCTTATCGGGATGCTATTGCATACTGTAAATGGGCAGGTGTACGACTGCCAACCTTTGAAGAATGGGAAGCTGCAGCAAAAGCGGGTTCCACGGGAAAATACTTTGAGGGGGCTTCTGAAGAAAAAATAGAAGAGTATGCAAATATCTGGCATAAAGACGATCATCTTAAGCCCGATTTTTCGGATGGTTATATGTATACAGCACCTGTAAAAAGCTTTAAGGCTAACCCATGGGGGCTATATGATGTATTAGGAAATGTCTTCGAGTTTTGCGAAGGACGGCTCCCTCAGGACAAAGGGCGTAAAGTAGCTCATGCCCGAGGCGGATCTTGGTGGTGTAATAGGACGAGTTGTGCTGCGTTCAATACTGTTTTTATAGGTTCTGTAGCGCCAATGGCTTCTTTTAGTAATCTCGGATTCCGTGTGGTACGGGATTAGATTATTTACTAACTTAGCAGTATGACAAAGAAGAAACCTACTATACTCGTTGTGAATGATGATGGTATAACAGCCCCAGGAATAAAGGTCTTGTTGGAGGAAATGAAAAAGTTGGGACGGGTGATCGTTGTAGCTCCAGATGGGCCTCAATCGGGAATGGGACATGCAATAACTATTGGAAAGCCATTGAGACTGGATAAAATAGAGCTATATGAAGGTGTTGAGATGTATAAGTGTTCTGGTACACCTGTGGATTGTGTCAAACTGGCGGTAAACCGGATTTTTAAAGGAGAGAAGCCCGATTTATGCGTATCGGGAATAAATCATGGACTGAACTATTCAATCAATGTATTATACTCTGGCACGATGTCAGCCGCTGTAGAAGGAGCTATTGAAGCAATTCCATCAATTGGTTTTTCATTAGATGATTTTTCACATAGTGCTGATTTTTCACATTGTAGACCTTATATCTCGGCCATAGTGGAGCAAGTGTTGGCAAACGGACTACCTAAAGGCACGCTCTTAAATGTTAATTTCCCGCATATAGATAAGGAGATAAAAGGAATTAAAATATGTAGGCAGGCTAATGGTCATTGGATAGAAGAGTTTGAGCATCGATTGGACCCTTATAACAGGGAATATTTTTGGTTGACAGGACAGTTTGAGTGGAGTGATAGAGGAGAAGATACAGACGTATTTGCGTTAAAAAACGGTTACGTTTCTATAGTGCCTACGCAATATGATATGACTGCACATCATACGATTCAAGAATTAAATTCTTGGGCATTTAATTTCAAAAGCTAAATGAAAGATTCTTTTTGGGCTGGAGGAGCAATAGGTACCCTCACTCCTATTTTAGCCTACGTACTATCTAACTATACCAGCATACAAACAAGCTACTTTTCAGATAAACCTATTGCACTGTATGTGGTTGCAGCTTTTATTAACCTGATTGTTGTGCGGTTTACCTATCGGGCAGGAAAAGAGTCGTTGGCTAAAGGGATTGTTTTTGTAACTTTTATTGCAATGCTGGTTTTGGTGATTACTGTCAAAATAAAGGTATAACACTATTTTAAAATAATGAAATTAAGTTTAGGTTTTTCTCCATGTCCTAATGACACCTATATATTTGATGCCTTGATACATCAAAAGATTGATACATACGGGCTGGAGTTTGAGGTCGAATATCATGATGTGGAGACGCTGAACCAAAAGGCTTTCAAGAAAGAATTAGCTATTACAAAGCTGAGTTATCATGCCTTTGCTTATGCTGTCGAGGATTATGAGTTGTTGGATGCAGGTAGTGCTCTAGGGTTTGGTGTAGGCCCCTTGCTTATTACCAAGAATAAGGCATTAGCTGAAGAACTAATGGAGTATGTAGGTCAGGATCTGCCTGATAAGTTTAGGAATCTGGCTATAGCTATACCAGGTAAATATACAACTGCAAACTTTTTGTTGGGTTTGGCTTTTCCCCAATTGCAAAATAAGCAAGAGTTGGTTTTTTCTGATATTGAAGAAGCGGTAATGGACGGTAGGGTCGATTTGGGATTGATTATTCACGAAAACAGGTTTACTTATCAGGAGAAGGGGCTACATAAGGTGGTGGATCTTGGCGACTACTGGGAGAAAACAACCAATAGTCCTATCCCCTTGGGCGGTATTGTGATTCGCCGGGATTTGCCACTAGACATTAAAGAGAAGATTAACCGTTTGGTACGCCATAGCGTGGAATTTGCATTTGCCAATCCCAAGTCTGGAATTGAATATATACGCAGTCACGCTCAAGAGATGGAGGAAACGGTGATGTATAAGCATATAGAACTGTATGTGAATTCCTATTCAATTGATTTGGGAGGTATTGGTAGAGCGGCTATAGCTACTATGTTTGAACGTGCTGAGGCTCTTCAATTGATCCCCGAGATGAAAAAAAATATCTTTTTAATAGAAAGAGACGAGGGATTTGGCTAGATATAAAAAAAATACATTGTAAGAGTGAAAGTTATCGTTTCGAATAAGTAAATTTGCCCGGTTAGTGCCAAAATGTCCTATGTTTTGTCTTTGGATTCAATTTTGTGCATGTGGACAGAGATAAAAAAAAATTATGTTAAAATTCTTAAGTAAACTATTTGGTAGCAAGTCAGAACGTGATATCAAGGCTATCCAACCTTATGTAAATAAGGTTAAAGATGAATATAGCAAGTTAACCAATTTATCACATGACGAGCTTCGTGCCAAAACAATCGAATTTAAAGCACGCATTCAGGACTATTTAAAGGAAATCGATGCAGAGATTGCCGATTTAAAAAGCAAGTCTGAAAATACAGAAACAGACATGGCTGCCAAAACGGAAGTTTACGAGAAAATCGATAAATTGAACAAAGACCGAGACAAGAAGCTTGAAGAAATATTGTTAGAAATATTACCTGAAGCTTTTGCGGTTGTAAAAGATACAGCTCGACGCCTTACTGAAAATTCGGTACTGGAAGTTACGGCTTCAGATTTTGATCGGGAATTGGCTGCTCGTAAAGCAAATGTCACTATTCAAGGAGATAAAGCTTTATGGAGCAATTCTTGGACAGCAGCCGGGAATGAGGTGAAGTGGAATATGGTGCACTATGATGTACAATTGATCGGTGGTATAGTTCTGCATCAAGGTAAAATCGCAGAGATGTCCACAGGTGAAGGTAAAACGTTGGTAGGAACATTGCCGACTTACCTAAATGCACTGTCCGGTCAAGGTGTACATATTGTAACTGTCAACGATTATCTTGCTAAGCGTGACTCGGAGTGGAACGGTCCTCTTTTCGAGTTTCACGGATTGAGCGTAGATTGTATTGACAAGCACCAGCCAAACTCTCCACAACGTCGCGATGCTTATAAATGCGACATCGTATACGGTACTAACAATGAGTTTGGTTTTGATTATTTGCGTGACAATATGACGCAAACTCCGGACGCTATGGTACAGCGCAAGCTACATTTTGCAATGATTGATGAGGTTGACTCGGTATTAATTGATGATGCCCGTACCCCATTGATTATCTCTGGACCAATCCCTATGGGAGACCAGCATGAGTTCTATCAGTTGAAGCCACGGATAGAACGTTTGGTAAATGCACAGAAAGCCTATATCAATACGGTATTTAATGAAGCTAAAAAAGCTATTACAGCAGGTGATGTAGATCCTGAAGCTGGAGGGTTGGCTTTGTTTCGCTCATTCAGGGGATTACCTAAGAATAAAGCATTAATCAAGTTCTTAAGTGAAGGAAATCACCGTCAGATTTTGCAGAAAGTAGAAAACTACTACATGCAGGAGCAAAATCGCCACATGCCTAAAGCCGATAAAGAGCTTTTCTTTGTTATCGATGAGAAAAATAATCAGGTAGAACTTACTGAAAAAGGTATTGAGCTAATTACGGCTTCTGGAGAGGATCCAAGTTTCTTTATCCTGCCAGATGTGGGTTCTGAAATCGCTGATATCGAAAAATCAACAGCTACATTAGAAGAAAAAGCTGCCCGTAAAGAGGAACTATTGCGTGACTATTCTATAAAAGCAGAACGTATTCACTCTATAAATCAGTTATTAAAAGCATATACTTTGTTCGAACGCGATGATCAATATATCGTGGATGAGGGTAAGGTTAAGATTGTAGATGAGCAGACAGGACGTATCATGGATGGCCGTCGCTATTCTGATGGTCTGCACCAGGCAATCGAAGCTAAAGAAAACGTAAAAGTAGAAGATGCGACACAAACTTATGCGACAGTAACGCTGCAAAACTACTTCCGTATGTACCATAAGTTGTCGGGTATGACGGGTACAGCTTCTACAGAAGCAGGTGAGCTTTGGGAGATCTATAAGCTAGATGTTGTCGAGATTCCAACAAATAGAGGGATACAACGTGACGATAGGCAAGATTTTATCTACCGTACAGCACGTGAGAAATATAATGCTGTAGCACAAGAGATTCAAAATTTAACAGAACAAGGACGCCCAGTGTTGGTCGGTACTACATCTGTTGAGATTTCGGAGCTTTTGAGCCGTATGTTGAAGTTGAGAGGAATTAAGCATAACGTCTTGAATGCGAAGTTGCACCAGAGGGAAGCAGAAATTGTTGCCGAAGCTGGACATCCAGGACAGGTGACAATAGCGACCAATATGGCGGGCCGTGGTACGGATATTAAACTTACGGAAGAGGTTATTAATGCTGGTGGTTTGGCTATTGTGGGTACAGAACGACATGAATCTCGTCGTGTGGATAGACAGTTGAGAGGTCGTGCAGGACGTCAAGGAGATCCAGGGTCGTCCCAGTTTTTCGTTTCATTAGAAGATCCATTAATGCGTTTGTTCGCTTCCGAGCGTATTTCAAACATCATGGTGAAGATGGGCGTTGAAGATGGTGAGGTGATGCAGCACAGCATGTTGACCAAATCTATTGAACGGGCACAGCGTAAAGTGGAAGAAAATAACTTTGGTATTCGTAAGCGTTTGTTGGAGTATGATGATGTCATGAACTCTCAGCGGACGGTAATCTATACTAAGCGTAAAAACGCATTATTTGGAGAGCGTTTGGATGTAGATTTGAATAATGCAATTTACGATGTTGTCGAAGATGTGGTAACCGAATCGAAGGAAGGTGGTTCTTACGAGGAGTTTCAAATAGAGGTGATACGCTTATTTGCAGTAGATCCTAGCATTAGTAGTGAAGAGTTCACGGCAAGTAATATTCAGGTATTGACGGATAAGGTTTTTGATCAAGTCATTACACATTATGAAAATAAGGCGAAGCATCTAGCAGAACAAACTTTACCTGTATTGACCAATGTAATGGCTGAGCGGGGGAATATGATCGAAAATATCGTTGTTCCGTTTACTGACGGCATTCGTGGCATACAAGTTGCGACAAATCTTAAGAAAGCGATCGAGACTCAAGGTGCTGAAGTGTTCCGTTCTTTTGAGAAAGGTATTGTTTTGGCCTTGATTGATGAGGCTTGGAAGGAGCACCTTAGGGAGATGGACGACTTAAAACAGTCAGTGCAAAATGCTGTTTATGAGCAAAAAGATCCAATTATCATTTATAAAATGGAGGCTTTTAACTTGTTCAAGAGCATGTTGGCAAGTATGAATAAAGAGATTGTGAGTTTCCTATTCAAAGGTGAAATCCCAGGACAGCAGCCACAACAGGTTCAAGAAGCAAAACCAATTGTACAGCCAAAGGTCGTAGCGACAAAGGAGGAACTAAGTTCGCCGACAGGGGTATCTGAAGAAGATGTAGATACAAGAACTGCTCAGGTAACGCAGCCAATAAAGAAAGAGCAAACTGTTGGCAGAAATGACGAATGTCCTTGTGGATCAGGATTGAAATACAAGAACTGTCACGGTAAAAACGCTTAAAAAATAATATAATGTTGAGAAAAGGATTGATTTTAGGTTTTGTTCTAGGAGTAATGGTCTTGTCGACCAAAGCACAGCAAGCGGGTGTAGTTGAAGTATCTAGAGATACCTTGATTGCAATTTTGCAAAACTTCAGAGCAGAGCATGAAATCAATCCCACAGCAACACGTACGGTGAGTCTTGGTCCTAAGGTGGTAGATAAGAGTAAAGCAAGCCGGGTGAAGAGAAAGGGCTTCCGCGTGCAGATATACTCTGGTTCCAATCGGAATGATGCCTATGCCGCCCAAAGTCGGTTTAGGAGTCAGTATACAGATATGGATGCGTATATCAACTACGATGAACCTAATTATAGGGTCAAAGTTGGAGATTTTACCAGTAGAACCGAAGCTAATAATTTTATGCGCACTCTTCGGAATCAGTTTAGCTCTGTTTTCGTTTTCCAAGAGGACATTTGGGTCTGGGAATAACAAATCATTGAACTATGGAGAGCCTTAAGCGTAGCATAGAACAATTGGCTAAAGTTTTTTTCGAAGAAACTGTTGATATAAGACGGCATCTACATCGTAATCCTGAACTTTCTTTTGAAGAGTTTGAAACTTGTGACTTCGTGAAACGACAGTTGGATCGAATTGGAATAAGTTACGAAACAATGGCGGGAACAGGTGTTGTAGGGCTTATCAAAGGAGATAAAGATTCGGATAGGGTTATTGCATTACGGGCTGATATGGATGCATTACCGATAACGGAAGTCGAAGGACGTTCATACGGTTCGCAAAGAACTGGTGTCATGCACGCTTGTGGACATGATGTACATACCTCTTCCCTACTCGGGGTTGCTAAGATATTACAAGAATTACGCCCATTTTTCGGAGGAACTATAAAGCTTATTTTTCAGCCCGGTGAAGAAAAATTACCTGGGGGAGCCTCATTAATGATTAAAGAGGGGGTTTTAAAAAAACCAGATCCAGAGGTTATTTTAGGGCAGCATGTCATGCCTTTCATTGAAGTCGGCAAAGTTGGATTCAGATCAGGACAATATATGGCCTCTACAGATGAGCTTTACATGACTGTCAAGGGAAAAGGTGGACATGGAGCACATCCGCACCAAAATATAGATCCTATCGCTATCTCAGCGCAAATTATAACGGCTTTACAACAAGTTGTAAGCAGGTATGCCGATCCACGTATTCCAACCGTGGTATCGTGGGGAAAGATTATTGGTGATGGTGCGACGAATATTATTCCGGATAAGGTCTATTTGGAAGGCACATTCCGTACCTACGATGAAAAATGGCGTGTGGAGGCTCATCAAAGAATGGTACAAATAGCAACAGGAATAGCTGATGCGATGGGCGCTATATGTGAGTTTGAAGTTCGTAAAGGATATCCCTTTTTGACGAACGACCCCGCTTTGACAAATCAATCACGATCTTTTGCAGAGGAATACCTTGGAAAGGAAAATGTTGTAGAGTTAGAGCTTTGGCCTGCTGGAGAAGACTTTGCTTATTATTCGCAAGAAATTCCAGCTTGTTTTTATAGGCTCGGTACAGGAAACTCTGCTAAAGGAATTAACTCGGCGGTTCATACATCAACATTTGATATCGATGAAGATGCTCTTGAACTGAGTATCGGCTTAATGGCTTATATCGCAATTAGACAACTGGAAAGTTAAGTCGGAGAATATAGAATCAATGTCGTCACACCATATTGTTAGAGAGAATCAAGAACCGGCTTTATTAATACAAGATTTCTTAGTCTTGGATAGATTTATGGTAGATCAGCTGTTAGAGTGGTCTCCTACTATAATTACTGATGACTATAACCTGGATTTTCTTCTTTCAGAGGAAATCAAAGTTGATGTTGTTTTCTCTACACCTCCAAATGAATTTTTGCAGGAGCAAATAAGCTTTCTTCCACTTAATGGTTCTTTTTTGGATTCAGCATTGTCCTATTTGATATCAAAGTCGTACCCAGCTGTAAATATCCTCTGTACGGAAATTGAAGATTCGTTAGTTAGATTTGCGGAAGATATTAACATTGTTGCTTTTTGTAAAAACAAGAGATATGTTTTCGTTAGGAGCTATTATGAAAAATGGAAACCAAAAGGCGAAGCAGTATATGTAGATCCTAAGTGTTTAGAGTCTCAAGAGGGATTGCGCCTTGTCGGCGAACAATCGTTTGAAACAGAAAATGATGGGTTCTTTCGTTTGTTTTTTTGCGATGAGAAGTTCGTTTGTGTGGGTGAAGATATTTAGTCTTTCAGCTTTTCAACACGTTGAGGTGTCTGACTTCCATTTATGATTCCCGATGCTCCAATTGCTATAGCTTCTATACTTGATTTTATGTTGTTGATATTTAAGGTGCTCACTTCATCCTTTACCGTGTGATAGTATTCGTCTTTGTCAATTTGTGAAGTGGAGAAAGTATGTGCTGGTACGCCTAATGCAGCCAATACGGCGTTGTCACTTCTGTAAAATAGATTCTGCTGTGGATAGGGATCTGGATAGAAACGAAAGGGCGAACCTTTTATATTTTGCTGCATGAGCTCACCTAGGTTGGACCTGTCGTATCCCGTGATATACATAGAGTTTGGGCCAAATTTCGCATCCTTACCAATCATTTCTATATTTATCATAGCGATGACGCTATCTGCGTTGATATTATTTGAAAAGTACTTGGAACCGAACATTCCAATTTCTTCTGCTGTAAATGCAACAAAAATTAGGGTACGTTCGTTATTGTCTTGTTTTTTATAGTATTTGGCGAGACTGATTAACGCAGTAGTTCCGGAAGCGTCATCGTCCGCTCCATTAGCAATAGAATCTTGTCCCTCAGCTTTGATGATACCAAGATGATCATAGTGGGATGAAAAAACAACGTACTCATTGGCTTTAGATTTTCCTGGGATAATTGCAGCTACATTTGACATGGATATGGATTTGACATTATTTTCACTGACGATTTGGTAATCATTACTGGACTTTTCGCTGATGATAAATGCTTTTGTAGGGGTATGGTTTGTTTTTGATACGACATCTTCTCTGTCATATATTTTGTTGTAACGAGCGATAAAGGCAGAAAATTTAGGATCGACTAAGATAATAGCGTTTTCATCGGATTGCATATAGCTTCTAAAGCTCTGAGCAAAATCATCTGTTTTTTTTATGCTGTATACAGGTATATTGGAAGAAGGTGTCCAGTTTATTTTTTTGACATGCCCTAAGATCAAAAATTGGTTTGGATCTAATGACTGACCATTCCAGGTTACAGTGCTATTTTTCTTTGATATTTGTAACATTTCGAAACGTTGTCGATAGTCATTCCCTATGTAAGGTGCGAGGCCAATAGCTTCAAACTCTTTCTCAATAAATGTAGCTGCGCGTTCGGCATCCTCAGTCAGCGCGTGACGACCTCTCATTTCGTCAGAAGCAAGGGTGGTTAATATTCTTTCTATATAGGTTTTTTCTACAATCGGAGAGGAAGAGCTTTGACCAAGCGATGTGCTGCTCAAGAGTATTGAAAATAGGAAAGTAAAGAATATATTTTTCATTTTTTTTATGTTGTACGATACAGGGTACAATTTAGTAAATAGGATTGATATTATTTTTTTTAGGAGGTATTCGTGAATACCAAGCATTTTATCTAAGTTTGAGAGAAAAGTGGTTAAAGATAAATTTTAAATATATGAAAGAGATTACAGTTCAAGAGTTAAAATCAATGATGGATCAAAATGAAGAGTTTCAATTGATTGATGTTCGTGAAACATTTGAATATGAGGTTTCTCATTTAAATGGAATTAATATTCCTTTGGCGGGTATTCTCATTGAATCTGACAAGTTATCAAAGGATAGACCTGTAATCATACAGTGTCGTTCTGGAAAACGTAGTGCCCAAGCTGTCATGCTGTTGGAACAACAGGGATTCACAAACTTATCGAATCTAAAGGGGGGCATTTTAGCGTGGAAGGAAGAGATAGATCCAGAGATAGATGTCTATTAGTTTTATCCCTGTAGGGAAATAAAAGGGCATTATTTATATGCCCTTTTTTTATTAGGGAATTTAGAGAAACGCCTCTTAAAAATAAAGATGCTGGAGTCCAGATGTTTCATTATCTCTTTTTCTTAATTTTATATTGTTTTATGTATAACTAACTACAAATCAATGTCTATTAATAATACTTATAGTTTTTTTAGTGGTGTGGAGCGTAGCTTTGATAAAGCGGCCAAATTTACTCGTTTTTCAAATGGAATTTTAGAACAAATTAAAGCTTGCAACTCTATTTTGCGTGTCAAGTTCCCTGTTCGGATTGGGGATCAGGTGGAAGTAATAGAAGCTTATCGGGTGCAACACTCTCATCACAAGCTTCCGTGTAAGGGAGGAATACGGTTTAGTATGGAAGTCAATCAAGATGAGGTCATGGCGTTAGCAGCTTTAATGACCTATAAGTGCGCGATTGTCAATGTTCCTTTTGGTGGCGGTAAAGGTGGGATTAAGATAGATACCTCAAAATATAACGTTGGGGATCTGGAACGGATCACTAGACGTTATACATCAGAGTTGTGCAAGAAAAATTTCATAGGGCCAGGAATAGATGTTCCAGCGCCAGATTATGGAACGAGTGGACGAGAGATGAGTTGGATAGTGGACACCTACTCTTCTTTGAATCCAAATGATGTGAATGCCATGGCTTGTGTCACTGGTAAGCCGATATCTCAGGGTGGTGTGCGAGGGCGTGTAGAGGCGACAGGTTTAGGTGTGTTTTTTGGAATACGAGAAGCTTGTTCTATAAAGGAGGACATGAAGGAAATAGGCCTGTCAGTAGGTATAAAGGGAAAGAAGATAATTGTTCAAGGTTTGGGAAATGTTGGGTATCATGCTGCGAAATTCTGTCAAAAGGCCGGAGCAATAATTGTTGGTTTGATTGAGTATAATGGTGCTATATATAAGGAATCTGGAATTGATGTCGATCAAGCGCAAGCGTATCGTTTACAAAATGGGTCTCTTTTGGATTTTCCTGGTGCAACGAATATAGCGCAAGTTGAAGAAGGATTGGAACAGGAATGTGATATTCTAATACCTGCTGCATTAGAGTCCGTGATTCACGAGGGGAATGCCGGTCGTATACAGGCAAAGATTATCGGTGAGGCCGCAAACGGACCACTGACTCCCGAAGCCGATGCCATACTTAACGAGAAAGGCACAATGGTGATTCCTGATATGTATTTGAATGCAGGTGGAGTGACTGTTTCTTATTTTGAATGGTTGAAGAACTTGAGCCATGTCCGGTATGGACGCTTAGAGAAAAGGTTTAGTGAAAACCGGTATGCAGAGATTATGAATTCCGTTGAAGAGCTTACGAATAAGAAGATGTCGGAGATGGAGCGTAAGATGATTTTAAAAGGTCCCGATGAGATTGATTTGGTACACTCTGGACTGGAGGATACGATGATGGGCGCTTATCAAGAGATCCGTGAAGTATGGAAGACGACAAAGGGTGTAGAGGATTTAAGGACTGCCGCATTTATATGTGCTATTAATAAAATTGGCGTGGCCTATGAAGAACTGGGAATTTTTCCGTAGGTAATCGTATTTTTTTGTAATTTCGGAGGATGAAAAATTTATATCACCAGACTAAACAGGCGTTCTATTTTAGTCTGGTTTTTTATGTATTGGCAATTGGTACAGTCCTATTAAAGATCCCGGCTGCAGTGGTACTGGTGAGTATATCGCTGCTTATATCTATGATTTGGGTGCTATTGGTACTTCGAGAGATCATGTTGTCAATAAATATCGGCACGTTCGAGCGTATACTGTTAGCCCTATTTGTGATTTTGACGAATATTCTAGGAGGGATTGTGTATTTTGCGTTTATTAGGGAAAGGGTAATTGGTAAAGAAAACAAGAAGCGATGAAGAAACATTTTATACTAAACTTATTACTGAATTTAGGTATAATCTTTTTGATAATGAGTGGTGTAGCTGCTTATCAAAGTGGGAATATGCTGATTCTGGGAGCAGCCATAGCTATTTCCGTAGTGCTGATCTATTTGAAGATTGTTCTTTTGAAGCATGTCAAGAGCGATTTGGTCAAAAAGCAACAAGAAAAGAACAGTATGGTTACTAAAAAGAAAAAGGGATAATGTTAATTATCCCTTTTTTATGAGCGTATATCTGCTAATCTACTGGTCAATTACTTTACAAAAGGCGGCTTTTTGATCACAGCCTTAACTTTTTGGTTTCTTATGTTGATGTATATCTCCGTACCTTCTTTAGTAAAAGCATTGTTGACATAACCTAATCCAACAGATTTTTTCAATGTAGGGGATTGTGTGCCTGAAGTAACTCGGCCGATAATATTTCCATCTGCATCTACAATCTCATAATCATGGCGGGGAATTCCGCGATCAATCATCTCAAAACCAACAAGCTTTTTTTGAATTCCAGCCTCTTTTTCGGCTTTTAAGTTTTCTGAGTTTACGAAGTCTTTTGTGAATTTGGTAACCCATCCCAATCCAGCTTCTAAAGGTGATGTATTGTCGTCGATATCATTTCCGTACAAGCAAAAGCCCATTTCTAAACGTAAGGTATCACGAGCACCAAGTCCAATCGGTTTAATTCCATAAGGGGCTCCAGCCGTAAAAATCGCATCCCAAACAGTTTTCACATCTTCGTTAGCAACATATATTTCAAACCCTCCTGCTCCTGTGTATCCTGTTGCGGAGACGATTACATTATCCACTCCTGCAAATTTTCCTTTTTGGAATGTATAGTATTCCATGGAAGCAAGTTCTATTTCTGTAAGAGATTGTAGAGCTTCAGCCGCTTTTGGTCCTTGGATTGCAAGGAGTGCAGTTTGATCAGATATGTCTTTCATATCTACTCCAAATGTATTAAACTGGCTTATCCAGTTCCAGTCTTTCTCAATGTTTGAAGCATTGACGACCAATAGATATGTTTCGTCGTCTAATTTATAGGTTAGAAAATCGTCAACGATTCCTCCATTCTCGTTTGGAAGGTAAGCATACTGTACCTTGCCGTCATATAGTTTTGTGGCGTCATTGGAAGATATTTTCTGAATCAAATCGAGAGCCTTTTCTCCTTTTAAGATAAACTCTCCCATGTGGCTTACGTCAAAGACGCCCACTCCATTACGTACTGTTTCGTGCTCATCGTTTATACCAGTGTATTGTACAGGCATGTTGAAGCCTGCAAAAGGAACCATCTTTGCACCTAGTGATATATGCAAATCTGTCAAAGCTGTGTTTTTCATTCTTTAGCTATATAAAAATGTTTTATTACAAAAATACTTATAAAGTTGACATTATGGGCTTATATTTTGCAATATTGATAAATTCTGGCAGGTGTGTCCAACTGCTATAGCATTATGAACAGAGATGCTGTGGTCCAGCTGTGCCGGTAGCTGGAGGTATGAAGATTAAACGATATCAGACGTATTCATACGTAGCAGGTCTAATGCTTTTTTAAAGTTGGGATGAATCTTTGCCTTTATATCAATTTTATCTCCAGTATGCGGATGATGAAAAGAGAGGCTGCTGGCATGTAGGAGCATTGTGTCTATTTCGAATTTCTCTTTCCATAACTTGTTCTGTTTATTACAGCCATGAGGCCTGTCTCCTATAATCGGATGGAATATGTGTGCAAAGTGTCTACGCAATTGATGCATGCGTCCAGTTTCGGGATTGGCCTCTACTAGAGAGTACCTCGAGGTATCGAACTTGCCAAGAGGAATAGGAATCTCCGCTTGCGCTAAACGACGAAAATGTGTTATAGCATTTTGTGAAGTACCGTTTTCTTTTAATAACGGATAATCAATACAGTCCTGCTCAGGGCAGAAACCTCTTAAGACAGCTAAATAGCGCTTATCCATTTTGTTTTCAGCAAATAGTGGTTGCGTGAGACGGTCTGTCTCTTTGTCCAATGTAAAGAGTA
Organism: Sphingobacterium paucimobilis HER1398; assembly: GCF_000416985.1. Lineage (GTDB taxonomy): Bacteria > Bacteroidota > Bacteroidia > Sphingobacteriales > Sphingobacteriaceae > Sphingobacterium > Sphingobacterium paucimobilis. The sequence continues at coordinate 19,239 of NZ_ATDL01000010.1, read as the reverse complement.
GCACCCCTCCTGTCTTGCGGTCCAATCGGTGGGCGGGATAAACAGGTCTGCCAATTTGATCACGTAACATTTGCAATGCAAACTCGGAGGCATCATTTGCTATGGAAGACCGATGGACAAGTAAACCGTGTGGTTTGTTGATCGCGATTAAGAACTCGTCTTGATATAAGATTTCTAGCATTACAGATCTTTTAATATTGTAATGATTTCATCTGCTTTTTCATCAATTTTAGGACTAATCCAAATGGATTTAAACGCCCCCACTCCTATCGGTGTTTCCGTATCCTGCCATCTTAACTTTACAATGGAGAAGAGGTAGTAGTTTTTGATGATAATACTTCGATCAATAAAATCCTGAACGATTTTATCGCCAAATAAAGTCATCCCTAAAAGCACAGCATCTTTGTCCTTATAATGTAGTTGTTTTTCAAAGAGATCTTTTGCCTTGATCGTGAGTTCTTTTTCAAATTGTTCACGGGGTGGATTGGTCAGAATACTTGCGAAGATTAAAGCAAGCATTAGTAGTGCGAATATTCTAGTTTTGGACATGGAGCAAAATTAAAATAATTTAAACAAAGTCACAGGTACTGTGCTTAAAACTTAGGAAGTATCAAGAATACGCTTAGAATATGGTGCCTAGGAGGCGAATAAACCACCCGGATAGCAACCACATGAAGTAGAATAACGCGATACATACAACAAGTAATATAATCAATATGCTGATCAATAGTTTTTTTGCGCTACCCTGGTGTTTTTCTTCAAAGTAGTGCTCGCGTAGAAGGATTATATTCTTCTGGTTTGCTTTATGAAAAAAGTCAAATACTTGCCCAAAGAAAGGAATTGCACCAAAGAAAGCATCGTAAATTACGTTGAGTAGCATCTTTACAGCCACTTTGGAACCAGCACCATTGCGAAGCATTATTAGAACTAATAAAATAGAGGTGCCAAAGGAGATGATTTGACCAGCATAAGGTATTAAATTTAATAAGGGATCCAGGCCAAACCTGAATCCCCCGATATTAAATTTATTGTCTAGGAGATAGGAAACGCGCTCGACCCAAATGAAGTCTTTTTTACGTTTGCCTGTCCTGTCATCTTGTTTAGCGAACATGGTCACTTTATTTTATTTCAAATACACCGTCAATGTAACAGGTCAATTTTATAGGACGGATATCAATGTTCAGGTCATTTGATTCCGCGCCTCCAGACGTGTCCATGCGGGACGCTTTGGCGTACATCATTTGAGGTACAGGAGCGAAGTCATTAAAGTTGATGCTGCTATTGTCATTAATAATCAATACACGGCCTACAGACTGACCATCGGCAGCCGCTAGAATTTCTGCATTTTGTCGAGCATCTTTTACCGCAATTGTTTTTAATTCCTTTTCAATCTCTCTTTTTTGAGAATGATCATAACCATTTATAGATGTGCTTTGTAAGCCCTGTGGGTCAACCTTATCCAACATGGTACTGAGGCCATTTAAGTTGGTTACTTTAATGCGGTATTGACGGGATTGCAACAACTCGTTGTTCTTTTTCTTGTTTTCGTAGTTATAACTGTAAATGTTTTGAATTGTAATGTCTTCCTTCTTTACTCCTGCCGCGATAGCCCCATCAAATAGTTGTTTTTCTATAAGTTCGATAGCTACTTTTTTCTTGGTGTTGCCATCCATATAGAATTCTTTCAGGCTGACGGAGAGATAAATGATGTCCGGAGTAACCTCTTTTTCTGCATATCCTTTGGTTGCTACTTTGCGACTGCTTTCGATGTTCATTGTTTGCGCGTTTACCATAGCTAGAGAGCTAATTAAAAAGAAAAGTGCTATTATTTGTTTCATATTATTGTTTTCTAAAATGTTTTATAATTCGATAGACAAAGAAAAAGCAAGAATGTTTAACATAGTTTTAAAAAAAATGATAACTTTTTGTTTTTTATCCATTATCTTTAGAGAAATTAACAAATTAAAGTAATGCAAGAAGGTAAAGTAAAATTCTTTAATGAGACCAAAGGTTTCGGTTTCATCATCCCTGCGTCAGGCGAGAGCGAAATTTTTGTTCACGTTTCAGGATTAATTGACAAGGTTCGTGAAGGTGACGATGTCTCTTACGAAGTTGAGCAGGGCCGTAAAGGTCTTAACGCGGTAAATGTAAAAGTTATCTAGTAGATTCTATATATATTTATTGTGAAAAAGCCCGAAATCTGAAAGATTTCGGGCTTTTTTGCGCTGTAGAAAGAAGGGTTATTGATTGTCGTTTCTGAATGGATTATTTTGGCCAGAAAACGGATTGTTGATGTCTCTTTGTCCTGCAAAAGGGTCTTCGTTCTCCCCTCCTTTAGGGTCAGGACCATAATTGTTTTGGCCGCGATTTCCTTCTTGGATGACTAAGTATAACACATAAAAAGCACCGATACAGGTCAATACCCACAGGTAGTTCCATCCTGATTTTCCGGTATCATGTAGACGTCTTACGGTCACAGCAAGGCCCGGTATAAATACCGCTAGAGAATAGATACCGCCTAGAATTCCTGTTCCTCCACCATATGCAGAAAGCTCACTTCCTCCCATTTTCAACCCTAAAACACTGTCTATGATACTTAAGACAATACTGATTCCAAGATTCACTAAAAAGAACATCCAATACTCTTTTCGCCTAGCACGACCATTAAAGTTGGCGTAGTTGTCTCTCACGACTTTTAAATACCATTCCATAGTTGTAGTTGTTAAAGTTTTGTTTATAGTGTATGTAATAAAACTATTACGTGTCAAAAATAAATTATTTTTTTTATCTCCGAAATTTAATGAAAGATTTCTTCTAAAACTTCTAGGGAATTAACTGCTCCGAAATTGTCTGCATGTAGTTTATAAAAATTAATGATCTGTTGTAGGATATATATGCGGTCATTGTGCTTTATAGCTATATCAGCAGAGTTTTCATAGCTAGAACTAAGAATGCTATGAAATAAACTTGTGTGTGGTTCTTGTAATGCATAGCTGTGAGCCGGAAGGCTGTCTGTAAATCGCCCTTCCATCAGGTCAAAAAATGGTTTTGACTGTGAGGTTGTACTGGGTAGATACCCCAAAAACCGACTTAGTTTCATTAAAAAGCATAAATGAAAATTTTGTATGGAAAGATTAGTTTGATCTAACCAAAGTATGGATTGGAAGACGAAATGAAAAAGTTGGGGGTCCGGATGTTGATGTTTTAAAACTTTATATAGAATTTCATTTAAGAAAAGTGCTACTGCACTTTTCTTGATATCTAAAGGTATTTGTACAAGTGCCGGAGCAGGGTGTGCCTCTTTAATTCGTTGTAAGTTGCTCCCCTCCTTTACATATACAACCATATCCAAAAGATGAAGGGGCTGTAGCATATTTATATGTATTTTGGCTTTTGGTTTTCTCGCACCATTAATTAAATAAGATTGTAAACCAAGGTTTTCTGTGAAAATTTGAGCAACAATACTACTCTCTGAATAATTTGTAGTCTTTAGGGCTATTCCTTTTGTCTTTTGTAGCATATTCTATTCGGTCGACAAACTTATACAAAGTTGGGATTAAATTCTGATATTAGCTAGAAAGCCACTGGAGGGCTGTTGTTTTGTGATGATTCACGGCGTAAACCTCTCCTTTCTTGTCGTACTGATAATGTTAATTGTTGAAAACTATTTTCAGTGGCAAAGAAGGAGAAAATATTTCAAAAGACATACCTTTGCAAGGACTCCACGAATATAGAATGTTTTAGAAAAATATTTCTACCCCTAATTGTTGTAAATCCAAAAATAAATATAGATATTTGCAAACTCTTTGCAGAGAGTGCAAAGGTGATTTGTGTAAATAGACAACATTAAAAATAAATATCATGTCAAGAATTTGTGACTTAACAGGCAAAACGGCATTAAAAGGAAATAACGTATCTCACTCGAACGTTAAGACCAAGCGTAAGTTTTACCCTAATCTACAAACTAAGCGTTTTTACATTCCTGAAGAAGATCGTTGGATTACTTTGAAAGTATCTACGTCTGCGATTAAAACAATTAACAAAAACGGAATTACTTCGGTTATCAGTAAATTTATCAAAAAAGGATACGTTTAGTAGATAATTGCCTGTTAATTAAAGATATTCATGAAATCGATCCGTCAGCTGACGGATTAAAATAAAGTAAAACAATGGCTAAAAAAGGAAATAGAGTACAGGTAATTTTAGAATGTACTGAGCATAAAGAAAGCGGTCTTCCAGGTATGTCACGTTACATCACAACGAAGAATAAAAAGAACACTACTGAGCGTTTGGAGTTGAAAAAATTCAATCCAGTGTTGAGAAAAGTAACTGTTCATAAAGAAATTAAATAAATCATATTTGGTCAAGGTTGTAACTTGTCCATTTTAAAAATAGAATTATGGCAAAGAAATCGGTAGCATCGTTACAAAAAGGTGGTGGTAAAGAGTTTACAAAAGTAATCATCACAACGAAGTCTCCTAAAACAGGAGCTTATACTTTCAAAGAGAGCATGGTGCACAATGACAATGTAAAAGAAGTCGTTGCTGCAGCAAATAAATAAGCAGAAGATATTCCTTTTTTAAAGTTTTTCTTTAAAAAGTTGAAGAGCCGTTTTGGTGCATAAGCCGAAAGGGCTTTTTTAGTATATTTGCTTCCTAAACATGAGAAGAACGTAAAAACGGAAGGCCATTGGTCTATAGAAAAGTTTTTTGATCTTCTTACTTTTTTTAAATTTGAAATATGGGTTTATTCGATTTTTTTAAGAAGAAGCAAGAAACTCCTGAAGCACAAGAGGCTCTGGATAAAGGATTAGAAAAGACCAAAGAGGGTTTCTTTTCAAAGATCACAAAGGCAGTAGTCGGTAAGACAACTATAGATGACGATGTACTGGATAATCTCGAGGAGGTGCTAGTAACCTCGGACGTAGGGGTTACGACAACGCTAAAAATCGTCGATCGTATTCAACAACGTGTTGCAAAGGACAAGTATGTCGGAACTGATGAACTAAATAGGCTACTAAAGGAAGAGATCCAAGCTCTGCTTGCCGAAAATAATAGCGATGACTTCCAAAATTTTGAATACGGTAATCATAAACCTTATGTTATTATGGTAGTAGGTGTAAATGGAGTGGGGAAGACAACGACTATAGGGAAACTAGCGCATCAATTGAAATCTGCAGGCAACAAAGTTGTTTTAGGAGCCGCGGATACGTTTAGAGCCGCAGCTGTGGATCAGATTAAGCTGTGGGGAGAACGTGTTGGAGTTAGGGTGGTTGCACAGGCCATGGGTTCGGATCCAGCCTCGGTAGCTTTTGACACGATTAAGTCTGCTGTATCCAATGGCGATGATGTTGCGATTATTGATACCGCTGGTCGATTGCATAACAAAGTCGGATTGATGAATGAGCTTGGGAAAATTAAAAATGTAATGCAAAAAGTGATCCCAGGAGCTCCTCATGAGATTCTATTGGTATTAGATGCTTCAACGGGACAAAATGCGATAGAACAGTGTTCGCAGTTTACACAAGCAACAGATGTCAACGCCTTGGCTTTGACAAAATTGGACGGAACAGCAAAAGGTGGTGTTGTAATTGGGATATCCGATCAATTTAAAATCCCAGTGAAATACATCGGTGTTGGAGAAAAGATAGGTGACTTACAGCTTTTCAATAAGAAAGATTTCGTTGATTCCTTATTCAAATAGGATACTGGTATCGTTATAAACGCGGTAATGTAATAATCTTGATTTGGGGTTGCTGAACCGTTGTTAAAGAGAGGGAAAGGGTATTCTTTGGTACTCATTTCGTACTACTCAAAATTATAAAATGAAAACAAAGCAAACAAAAGCGACAATTTTGACAGCAAAACCACGGGTAAACGTAGTTACGTTGGGCTGTTCAAAGAATATTCACGATAGTGAGGTCTTGATGGGACAATTGAAAGGAAATCAGATCGACGTCGTGCATGAATCAAATAATATACAGGCCAATGATATTGTGGTCATTAATACCTGTGGTTTTATTGATAATGCGAAGCAAGAGTCTATAGATACGATTCTACAATTTTCCGAGTTGAAGGATCAAGGTAAGGTAAATAAGGTAATCGTAACGGGATGTTTATCTGAGCGGTATAAGCCCGAGTTGCAGACGGAAATCCCTAATATAGATGCATATTTTGGAACGAATGATTTACCCGATTTGCTTTCGTCGATTGGGGCAGATTATAGGCATGAGCTTCTAGGTGAGCGATTGTTGACAACACCTTCTCACTTTTCTTATTTTAAGATCGCAGAAGGATGTAATCGTCCCTGTTCATTTTGTGCTATACCGCTGATGAGAGGTAAGCATGTGTCAAAATCTATCGACGATTTAGTAAAAGAAGCTAAATTTCTCGCGTCTAACGGTACGAAGGAGCTTATTCTTATTGCCCAGGATCTTACGTATTACGGGTTGGATATATATGGCAAAAGAAATCTTTCTGATTTATTAAGACATTTGTCGGATGTTGAGGGAATTGATTGGATTCGTCTGCAATATGCTTATCCTTCGGGATTTCCTATGGACATATTGGATGCCATGAACGAGCGAAGCAATATCTGCAACTATTTGGATATGCCTCTACAGCATATTACAGATAATATGTTGACTTCTATGCGTAGGGGTACAACGAAGCAAAAGCAAATTGACCTTGTGAATAGAATAAGGGATAAAGTGCCAGATATCGCATTGCGTACTACCTTGATCTGTGGATATCCTGGTGAGACAGAGCAGGATTTTGAGGAGATGTTAGCTTGGGTAGAAAGTACACGTTTTGATCGATTGGGCTGTTTTACGTATTCGCATGAAGAGAAGACTCATGCTCATAATCTTGAGGATAATGTTGCAGAAGAGATTAAGCAAGAGCGCGTAGATGCAGTTATGGAGGTCCAACAGGGGATTTCTTACGATATCAACCAATCTAAGGTGGGAAATAGTTATAAAGTATTGGTCGATCGTATAGATGGAGACTATTATATAGGACGTACAGAGTATGATTCTCCAGAGGTTGACAATGAGGTTATCATCGCCGCAAAAGACAACTATCTCCGGATAGGGGATTTTGTGAACGTTGCTATAGAACGGGCCGAGGATTTTGATCTGTATGGATCGGTTGTAAAGTAATTTTATAAAAAAAGGGGCTTTAGCCCCTTTTTTTATAAGTATTTCTTAAAGATGGAATATAGGACCTTGAGGTCGTATTCTGTCAGTTGGGCAGAATTGGTGTCTTTTTGAATGTAATGTTGTTTGAATGCCTTTATTGCAGCATCTAGATTCTTCACATCATATCCAATTATTCTAAGAGCCAACCTAGGTTCAAACCCCGAGGGAACATTTTCTAGGTATTCATCGTACCAATATCCGAAGCCTTTGTCAGCGAGAATTTTCCACGGGAAACGTGAAGGGTCGTTTTTGCGTGTTGGAGCGTAGTCCATATGTCCGATAAAATTTGCCTGTGGTATATTGTAACTTTCTTTGAGAGAGCTTAGTAGGTTAAGAAGGGCTTGTATTTGCTTATCTGTCCAAGGATCGGTAGTTCCATTATTATCAAGTTCTATGCCGATAGAGGAAGAGTTTAAGTCCGTATCGTTGCCCCAGCGTCCTGCGCCTGCATGATGGCCACGATATAGATCATTGACCATTTGCACGATTTTGCCATCTCGACCAATTACATAATGAGAGCTGACTCCTGCTTTAGCGTTATGAAATGTTTTTACTGTTTGTGCTAAGGAATCTTGTGCCGTATGATGAATCATTACATAATTCGGTTTTCGAATCCCGAAATTGATAGAAGCAATCCATTCTTTATCCGTGCTCGCTATTTTTTCCAATTGTCCTTTTACAGGAGCTTCTTTATACTGTATGGCAAACTCCTTTGCTTTTTTCTTATATACTTTTTCCGTTGCGGAATATTTGTTTGAGCCACATGAGCTCATTAATACTATTCCAGTGATAATTGAGATAAAGAAATATTGTTTCATTGTGTTTAGCTGTTTTGTGCACAATATAGGAATACTACTTTAGAATATCTTGTAACAGACTCGATTCAAAAAACAAAAAATGGTGAAAAAGGGAAAATTGACGTATCTTTGTATCGTGTTGAGTACTACAAAATTGATAGATATACGGAGCCTTTCATTGGAACAATTGAAAGCCAAGTTAGTGGATATGGGTGAACAGGGATTCCGCGCCAAACAGATTTATGAGTGGATTTGGCAAAAATCCGCTACAGATTTTGAGGAAATGAGTAATCTCAGTAAAGGCCTCAGAGAAAAATTGAAAGAGAGTTTTTCCATTAATTATGTTAAGGTCAAGGAATCACAAATAAGTAGTGACAAAACAATAAAAAGCAGTTTTTCCTTATATGATGGAAATATCATAGAGGGGGTGCTGATTCCAACACCAGACCGGATGACTGCTTGTGTCAGTTCGCAGGTGGGGTGTAGCCTGACCTGTAAGTTCTGTGCCACGGGCTATATGGATCGTAAGCGTAACCTAAATGCAGATGAGATCTATGATCAGGTAGTACTTATTAGCAAACAGGCAGAAGAAAACTATGGACAGCCCCTCAGTAATATTGTGTATATGGGAATGGGGGAGCCGCTACTTAATTATGCTAACATGATGAAATCTGTGGAACGTATAACTGCGGCAGATGGATTAAATATGGCGGCAAAACGTATTACAGTATCTACGGCGGGTATTGCTAAGATGATAAAGAAGCTCGGGGATGACGAGGTGCGTTTTAACCTTGCTCTGTCGTTGCATGCTGCTAACGATAAAAAACGAAATGAGATCATGCCCATTAATGAACAGAATTCGTTGACCGCTTTAGCTGAAGCGCTGAGGTATTACTATGCTAAGACGAAAAACCCTGTTACATTTGAATATATCGTATTCCATAATTTTAATGATGAGTTACAGGACGCTAAAGAGCTAGCAAAATTTTGTAAACATGTGCCTTGTAAAGTCAATATCATAGAGTATAACCCAATATCCCTGGCTGATTTTGTAAACGCTGAAGCAGACAAAATTGAGGATTTTGCAAGCTATTTAAGGAGTCAAGGTGTGGTGACGAATGTGAGGAGGAGCCGAGGAAAGGATATTGATGCGGCATGTGGACAGTTAGCTATAAAAGAGAAAACTAACTAGTTAGATTTAACCGGCATATTTTATTAAGTTTGCTTTATACCAAGGTAAACTAGTTGTGAATATAACTCACTTTGTAAGGGACCTACTGCATGTGCTATTGCCCAATTTGTGCCTAGCCTGTGATACGGTATTGTTTGCTCATGAATCTATAGTATGTACCGAATGCTTATATCATCTACCCTTAACAGATTTTCATCATGATGTAAATAATGAGACCGCTAGACAGCTGTGGGGTAAGTTGGATTTTGAGGTGGCTATGTCTATGTTGTACCTGTCTAAAAATTCAAGGGTAGAACGACTTATACATCAGTTGAAGTACGGAAATCGACCTCAGATAGGACGCTTTTTGGGAGAAATGTATGGGAGGATAATAAAGGATATTGCTAAAGATCAGGGATTTGATACGTTGGTCGCTATCCCTATTCATAATAGAAAACGCCAAGAGAGGGGCTATAATCAGGCTTTCCAATTTGGTATGGGCTTGTCAGAATCCCTAGGTATACCTGTCCATGAGAATGTGCTGGTACGAAAGGTATACAATGTAAGTCAAACGAGAAAAAGTCGATCGGAACGATACGAAAACGTCGAAGGTGTGTTTAGTATCAATCCACAATATAGCATGCTAGAAGATAAACATGTTGCATTGGTCGATGATATACTGACTACCGGTGCGACCTTAAGTGAGGCGGGTAGAATTCTCAAGCTATCTGGAGCTAAAGTCAGTGTGTTGACCATTGCCCGCGCGTGATGTTGTCTTGTCTTTTATTTCCGCTTGCCAGACAATGGTTTGGGACAGCCACAGTCTTTTTTGAAAATTCCACACGACTGTAACGTAAGGAATGTTATAAGTGCTGCTAAAAACCAGGTTGTATATTTTTTTCTTTTCATTTTTCTCTTTTATAAAAAAATACGAAGGCAAATGTAGCCATTCCTATACCTATGATATCTGCAACAATATCCCATATGTCTGCTGTCCTTGTAGGGGATAAGTATTGTTGAGCTGCCTCTGTGGCAAAGGCAAAGATAACAGTGCTGGATACAATTTTGAGAATACTTGTCCATTTATTTACAGACCTCTTGCTTTTCAAGATAGATTCCCAGTAGAGTATTATACATAGTACGAAAAATATCCCACAATGAACCATTTTATCAAAGCCTTCATAAAAGGTAACGCTTTTGACTTCAAAGTTTTTTGACGGTAATAGTAGTAGAACCAACATTACTAGCGCCCATACGATTGCCCAGATATAGCTTTTTAGGTATTTCATCGATGCAAATCTCGGATTATTGCCCGATATAACCGTTGTTTTATTGAATTAAGTTTTGTTAAATATTATTTAAATAAAATTATTTAACTGATTTATAGTTGTTTGTGTTTGTTTTTTGAAAAAATATAGTACTATGTATTGCAAAGTACCATCTAAAGGATATAACTTTGTATTGTTATGATAGCAGAGAATACACAGATCCAGATGCGGAAAGGAATACTTGAGTATTGTATCCTTTCAATAATCTCTAGAGGGGAGATTTATGCTTCGGATATAATCGCAGAACTCAAGAAAGCAGAATTACTCGTGGTTGAAGGGACGCTATATCCTTTGTTGACCAGACTGAAAAATAATGGCCTACTAAGCTATAGTTGGCAAGAGTCTACTTCTGGTCCCCCACGCAAGTACTATCAGATTACTGAAGAGGGAAAGGAAGTGTTACGCAAATTAGATGTCACCTGGAAAGAGTTAGTATACGCTGTTGAAATTTCTTTAACAGGTAATAAGAAGTAAAAACAAACCAATTTGTCAACAGACGAATAATGAAAAAATATATACATATGAAATATCAATGTAGCAGCAACTGCACAAACACGAATGAATATAGTTTGGATATTCCATATGGCAACTGAAAATCAAATTATATACATATGAAATACTCCTGTTTAGCGAAGCACAAAAACCCATGAGTATTCCATATGACAGATAAAAGACAAATTATATACATATGAATAAGACAATAATTATCAATATAAATAGTATAGTCTTCCATATTGAAGAAGATGCTTACGAGGTGTTGCGTAGTTATATGATTGAGATTAAGCGCCATTTCAGTCAATCTGATGATAGTGGGGAGATATTACAAGATATAGAAAACCGTATTGCTGAAATGTTTACGGAGCGAATCCAAGTTGGAAAGAAAGAAGTTATCTCTATGCTAGATGTTAACGAGGTGATTGGGCAGATGGGAAGGGTTAGCGACTTTGAGCAAGTGGACGAAATGAAAGATGAACCTTACTTGGATGAATCGAAGGAAGATTACAAACGTGTTATTTCTGAAAGGAAATTAATGCGTAATCCCGACGATAAGGTGGTCGCTGGAGTTTGTAGTGGGTTGGGGTATTATTTCGGTATGCAGGCGAAATGGATTCGAGTCTTGTTTATATTATTCTTTCTTTTCGGAGGATCTGGAGTGCTTTTGTATGTTATCCTTTGGATTGTGATGCCAGAAGCAATTACACGGGCTGATCGTATGTCTATGCGTGGTGAAGAACCTAATCTTCAAAATTTTAAAAAGAATTTTGAGGAAGAATTGGAAGGCTATAAGGATGATTTGTCAGCCGTAAGAGGGCATCTGAGTAACGGAGGAAAGGCGGTTGGTAAGGGGATATCTACCTTTTTCCAGATTTTAGGTAAAGGCTTTGCTTTCCTTATGCTCGTTTTCTGTGGAATGGTAATCATTGGTATGCTCATTACTTTTGTCGGTTTTGCAACTGGAATCTTAGGTTACCAAGATGAAATGGTGTTTCCAGGATTACAATTACTGTCAACGGGACAGGCGTTTATTGCTTTGCTTGCCGGAGTTATGGCCATTACAATTCCTTTTATAGCGCTATTGCACATTTTTTTAAGAATGTTGCTGAAAACGAGATCGATGAATACGTATCTATCGCTTAGTTTGTGGGCTGGATGGATAGTATCTATTATTCTGATTATTGTCTATTCTTTCGTGGGGATACAAGAGTATAAAGAATCGAGTACCATTAAAGTGGAGAAGGTTCTAGAAAAACAAAATGTTTATCATTTCGAAGAAAAGGATATTAGGGTAATAGAAGCGGCAGCATTGGATAACGGAGATAAGAAGTATACAATGACATTCAAAAAGAAGGAGTTATCCAGATACCTAAGGAATGAAATAAACATTCGCTTCGAATATATTGATTCATTAGATATACCTTATATGCAGTATAACTATTTTGCGAAAGGGCGAACTTATCAAAGCGCCTCGGAGCGTGCATCGCATATCGATTATTTAGCAAAACAGGATAAGGGAAAGATTGTCTTCGACAGCCATTTTGCGTTGACTACTGAAGAACCTTATCGTGACGAAGCGGTGTCTGTCGTGGTATTTCTTCCTGTGGGAGCAAAAGTAACAATAGACCAAACCATTAGATCGAAAATGTGGAACTTACCCTATTCCGACTGTAAAAAAGAATATGATAATGATGAAACTATAAAATATACAGAATGGATTATGAGACGCTCCGGGCTACAATGTGCCCCATTGCATATCGAAAAGGCCAAGAAGAAGGAAAAGAAAGTGAAGGATGCAACCATTTCAGACGATGAATCGTCTTATTAAATAATCAATAGATTTAGTCCCTAACGATTGCCTACTATGAAAAACGCTTTTTTTTGGATAATCACTCTGGTATTGTATAGTACAGTAGTAACGGCTAATCAACGTCCGGCTTTACGTGGGAAGATTGTGAATCACAATAATGAGCCAATTAATGGAGCTTCTGTTTATTTAATCACGACTACTGCTAGAGCAGTTTTAAAAACAGCTGTAACGGATGAAGAAGGGAAGTATACAATTTTGGACTATCCAAGTGGAACGTTTATAATAGAAGCCACAGCTGTTGGATTCGGTAAAGGTGAAACAGCCATATTCAAAATAGGGGCTGAAGGTGTGGAGTTGCCAAATGTTATGTTGACTCCTGTTAACAAAGAAATAGAGGCTGTAACGGTAATGGGCGAGCTGCCTTTGATACAGAACGTGAAGGGAAAAATGGTGATGAATGTAGAAAACTCTTCAGTTAGTGCGGGAAATAATGCGTTCGAAGTATTAAAGCGAGCGCCTGGTGTCAATGTAGATAAAGATGATAACATCAGTCTAATGGGAAGGCAGGGGGTCAATGTTACAATAGATGGGCGACCTACTTATATGACAGGAGAGCAGTTGGCTACATTTTTGAAGAGCACAGATGGTGGGCAAATCAAGAGCATAGAACTCTCTAGTACACGTTCTGCTAAAGATGATGCTGAGGGGGCTGCTGGAGTAATTAATATAATCCTGAAGAAGAATAAACTGGAAGGATTTAACGGATCTTTTGTTGCTAGCGTCGGTCAGGGAGAGCGGCTTAGAGGAAACTCTTCTATCAACTTAAACTATAAGAAAGATAATACAACCGTTTTTAGTAACTACGCTTATACAGATAATAAAACGATAGAAACCCTGAATATTATGCGTGTGATTCCTGACGGCGATAAGCAAACTGTATTTAGTCAGCTTGCTGAATTAAAAGAGAGAGATCGGACGCATAATTATAAGTTGGGGCTAGAGCAAAAGACATCTGTTCGTAATACATTTGTGTTACAATTCAGCGGTAATAATAATGTAGAAAACCAGGATAATCCCGGTACAACGAATATGGGAAGTGCGCTAGGAGTGATTGATTCTGTGATGAATTCTTATACATTAGGCAAGGAAAAATTTAATAAGTACACCTTTAATGCTAATAATGAGTTTAAGATAGACACGATGGGTAGGACGTTGACCATGGATTTGGACTATAGTATGTTTAAAACCAGTACTGGACTCAATTACGAGTATCGTACCTATTTCCCTGATGGGGAGACACTAATCTATGCGCCAGATAAAGAGCGAAGCAATTCATTGACAGACATTAAGATCTTCGCTATGAAGGCGGATTATACGCAGAAGGTTGGTAAAGGTAATTTGGAAGTCGGGATTAAATATAGTAATGTAGAATCAGATAACGGAATAAGGTTTGATCAACTCATTGTGGATAGTTGGCAAAATAACCCAAAGCGTTCCAATGCATTCAATTATGTAGAGCAAATAACGGCGGGATATATTGATTATAGTGTGTCGTTAAATAAGTGGGAGGTGAAGGCGGGACTTCGCTCTGAATATACGCTGACTGATGGAATATCGGGGACGGAAAATAAAGAGAATAAGCGGGATTATTTAGATTGGTTTCCTTCGGGTTCGTTGAGTTATACTAAGAACGAAAATCATGTATTTACACTTAATTATGCTCGCAAGATATCAAGACCGAATTACCGACATCTTAATCCATTTGAGTATTATATTGATAAGCGGACATCTATGCGTGGTAACCCATATTTGAAGCCGGAATATACAAACGGGTTTTCACTGTATTACACATTACATAAGATGTTTAATATTGCAGTAGGGCACGACTTTACGAATGATGCCATGGTGGAAAGTATGGGACAGGATACTATTCTGAAGACAACATGGGTAACCCGGGAAAACTTGGGGAAGCAGAGCACAAGCTACATCAACCTTACTGTACCTGCGCGCATCGGTAAATTTTGGACGATGTATAATAATCTGACTGGAATATATATGCACTTTCGTGGTCCCATAGCGGGTTACTATGTGAGTGAAGGATCAACATTCTTCCAGTTGAACTCAACTAGTAATTTTAAAATTAATAAGGCTCTTTCATCTGAATTGGCTTTACGTTATAACTCACCCTTTTTATATTATGTGTATAAAATTCAAGGAAGATTCAATACGGATGTCGGTATAAGTTATAACTTAAAAGACCAGCGTAGTTCGTTCAAATTGGCGATAACGGATGTTTTTCGAAGCAACCGGAATAATTTATACACCAAATTCAGAGAGTATGATTCAGATATACGGCAATACAATGATACCCAGTCTATACGGTTTACTTTCAATTATAAATTCGGAAACTTGAAGCAATCCGTTCGCCGTCGAGAAAATAGCAGTGAAGAGAAAAATAGAGCTCAATAGGAGCTATTGGCTAACTTATTTATGTTTTAGATTTAGTCGTACCGTAAGCTAGCTGAGCTTACGTTTTTTTTGTGCGCTGTCAAACTCATTTTTATTAGATTTGTTTAAGTATATATAGAGGTATTCTCGAATCATCAGATTGGATGTCAAACCTTAATAATGTAAATTGACGGTTGATTTTGGTATTGACCAAATTTTGTATGCAGAGGAATCGTATACAACTCTGAATTGTAGGTCCAAGTAAAGAACTTTAATAAAATAGTTATGAAGAAGAAAGTTTTAGCATTATGTGTGGGGCTAATTGCTTTTACGGCAAAGAGCCAAAATCACCAACTTGAGAAGTTATGGGTGGCGAATGAAAAGCTTGCTGTCCCAGAATCTGTTTTATACGATGGAGTAAAGGAGGTATTATATGTTTCTCTGATTGATGGAGGCGGAGCAGAAAAGGATGGAAAGGGAGGGATAGCTCTTTTAAATACGGATGGTTCTATACGAAATGCTACTTGGATTTCGGGATTGAATGCACCCAAAGGACTGGCTCTACATAAGGGGCTATTATATATTGCTGATATTGATGTTGTCATTGTTGTAGATGTGGTTTCTGGGAATGTCATTGATGAGATTGGAATTAAGGAGGCCGTATTTCTGAATGATGTTACAGTGGATAATGAAGGAGTCGTGTATGTGTCGGATACTAGAGAGAATAAAATTTATAAAATAGATGAGGGTAACTATTCGCTGTATATGGATAATGTAAATAACGCTAATGGATTGAAATGGTTGAATGGAAGCCTGTACGCGCTGGCAGGTAAAGAGCTTTGGCGAATAGATTCTCAGAAAAAAGTTACTATAGTGGCGCAAGGTTTCGAACAGGCAGGGGATGGGATAGAACCTATTGGAAATGGTGATTTTCTGGTGACGTGCTGGCCGGGATTGATTTATTATGTAAAGGCAGATGGTATAATCGAGAAATTACAAGATGTACAGGGAGAGATGAATACTGCAGATTTAGGGTTTAATGCTAGAGAACGTATATTGTATATTCCTACTTTTAATGGTAATAGTGTAATAGCTTATAAGCTTAAGTAAGACGTTTTTCAAAAAGATTCATGAATAGATTTTGACAACCTGAAGTATTATTTATTTTTGCTTTAACAAAACAGGTAGACCATGAAAGTAGAAGCGTTGTACAATATATATAAACAGTATCCTTTAATATCTACGGATACGCGTAATATAAAAGAAGAAAGTATTTTCTTTGCATTGAAAGGAGCTAGTTTTGATGGTAATACTTTTGCCGACCAAGCGCTGCTTAGTGGAGCCCGTTATGTAGTTGTGGATGATCCGACACGTAAGAAAGATGAACGGTATATACTAGTTGACGATGTGTTGGAGACTCTACAGAGGTTAGCAGAATACCACCGGGACCAATTACACATACCGATAATAGGTATTACAGGAACAAATGGAAAGACAACCTCTAAAGAACTGTTATACGCTGTACTCTCACAACGATATAAGACCTTCGCTACCCTAGGAAATTTAAATAATCATATTGGTGTTCCGTTGTCTATACTATCTATATCTAAAGATATTGAAATAGCAATTATTGAGATGGGGGCAAACCATCTGGGCGAAATATCATTTTTGTCGAAAATCGCTAAGCCAACACATGGATTGATTACAAATGTTGGAAAAGCTCATTTGGAAGGCTTTGGTTCATTTGAAGGAGTGAAGATTGCTAAAGGCGAACTGTATGATTATTTACAGGATCATCATGGAATACTGTTTTTACAGGGTGACAATATGCACTTAGTGGAAATGGCGAAGAAGAGACATATCGATACCGTAGTTCGGTATGGATTTGGTGCAGAAAATAATGTGATAGGCAAGCTGTTGATTGCAAATCCTTACTTGGCTATTACTTGGAAAGAGAGAAGCAATTCCGCAACATATGAAGTCTCTACGAATTTGACTGGCTCTTATAATACAGAGAATTTTTTGGCAGCAATTGCTGTTGGATTGCACTTTGGCGTAGATCCAATTGCTATAAATACTGGAATAGCAGGTTATATACCTAAAAATAACCGATCACAGATTACAAAAACAGATCGAAATACAGTTATTGCGGATTTCTATAATGCGAATGCCAGTAGTATGGCCGCAGCATTAGATAATATGAAAGTCCTTTCAGCCGAACGTAAAGTATTGGTTTTAGGAGATATGTTTGAATTAGGTGAAGACGCTTACGAAGAACATGCGCTTGTTATTCAGAAAGCGAAGGAGCTGTTATTAGAAAGACTTATTTTTGTAGGGAAAGAGTTCTATATGCATAAGTGCGAAGGGGCTGAATTTTATGAAAATACAACAGAAGCATTGATTCCTATGGCTACAATATCAGGGTGCTTTGTGTTACTTAAGGCGTCAAGAGGAATGTCCTTTGAGCGGTTACTGGAAGCTCTCTAGCTTTTTTTGTCTTCAACGGGGGAAACTGTTGGCAAAGATAGGTTGTATTTTACGGATATCAATCGTACTGCAACAACAAAAGAAGCGGAGATAAAGGCATTCCACCCTCGGCTTAGGCCAAAGTATTCTAGTATTACGAATAGGAGAGCTCCGGATAGACATGCGGATGCATAAATCTCTTTTCTCAAAATAAGGGGCGTCTCATTCATTAAAGTATCTCGGATTACACCTCCCATAGCTGCGGAGAACATCCCAAACATAATGGCAGCAATATTACTGCTACCATAGTCTAGAGATTTTTGTGTCCCCACTACGGTAAAAAAGCCAATTCCAATGGCATCAAATAGTGTTAAGGTCTTGGCCCAGTTATAAAGATGCCTGTTTGCTACTATTGATATAAAGACTCCAATGAATATGGCGATTAAATAGTTTCCGTCTTCTACCCAAACGGGACGTATATTCAAAAATACATCGCGTAAGGACCCACCTCCAATTGCTGTAACAAAGCCCATAAAGGTTGCGCCAAAAACATCAATGCCTTGCCTGTTGGCTGCCATTGCTCCAGATATGGCAAAAACCATAGTTCCAAGTAAGTCTATTCCGTAGATGATATTCATAATCTAACTGCTGCTAGGCAATGATACAGAAAATTTTCAAAGTTTAATATCTCTAATACGATATATACGTCCCTCCTTGGATGTCTTCTGCATCGCTTCTTTACTTCTTCGTATCTGTTTTAATTTTTATAGGGGTTGTGTAGTGTTATAATAGAGGGGCTGTAGAGGGATCATACAGGTAAATCACTATAAAAGCTCTGTTATTCCTGGCTTAAATCCCTGCTGATCCTGCCCAATGATAGGAACAGTATGCCTTTTGTGCATTCCATGGTGCCTGTGTTCTTTCTTTTTTCAATTTTATTGTTCGCTGTTCCAGCGTTTTATGCTTTTTGCGGTAAAATAGTTTGTTTTATGTCTTTGAAATGTGGTTTTAAAGTTCCTATCTTTGCACCACTCCGCGAGGGAGGGACGGTTCTCCGGAACGATGACATAAGGTAGACAGAGTGGTTATTTTGCGGTCTGATCCGTCAGATCCGATGCACTCAGATCTTCTCCGGAAATTATTTTAAAATAAAATTTGGAGGTTCGAAAAAGATTCCTACCTTTGCAGTCCCAACGGAAACGAAGGGCGGTCTCCGCAAGGGAGTCCGGAAAAAAAAATGACAGGTCACATCTTCGGATGTCGATGATACAAGCAGAAGCGCGAAGCGGATGCGATAAAGTTCTTTAAGGAAATGATCATGTAACGTAACGAGTAGTGTTGAGAAACAACGAAAGTTAAAAAACTCAACCTGACGATCATAGAATCAGAAATTATTTAAATAAGGACAATTCTATTTTTCATAAATAGTCTTGATCTCACACTTCATTTTACTATGGAGAGTTTGATCCTGGCTCAGGATGAACGCTAGCGGCAGGCCTAATACATGCAAGTCGAACGGGATCCAT
>NZ_ATDL01000009.1 GCF_000416985.1 Sphingobacterium paucimobilis HER1398 | reverse complement strand
GACAAGCAAGAAAGACACCATTAACGTGCCGAATGTGGTATATCCAGTTTATGCTTATCCCAATAAGGACTTTGAGGTAATAGTTGCCAGAGGATTTACTGGAGTTCCTGATCGTAAGATGTCCGTGTATAACAAGTACGGCATCACCGCTGAAGCCAAATATAAAGAGATATCTGGGAAAAGCAAATATGAAAAAGACTATTCTATTTTTAAAGGAAAAATAAGCATCCCCCGTAGTGTACTTAAGAGTAATAATAACACATTATCTATTATGGTATTGTTGCGTGGAGTACGTCTTCAGCCTTTACCAGTCGGAGCTACATTGGGTACACTAATGAATACAACACCAGAAGAAGATATCTATTTTTCGAATATACAGAATTGGTCGCACAACTGGATCAATTATGATCTGAAATAAAATATTTAATCAATGAAAGGCAGTTTAACCTTAGTCTTATTATTCTGTATTATTTCCTTTTCTTATGCCCAGACCGATCCCAAGAAAGGAATGGCTTATGATAAGGAAAATGCGATGTACTATCGTATTTCAAACGATGAGCAGTATTTATATTTGAATTTTTATAAAGATGAGTATGTTCAGAAAATAACTTCCTTAGGAGGGATAAAGATATTTTTAAATATGAACGGTAAAAAAGACACTATGAATGTTCCCTACATTGTCTATCCTGTGTATAATCGCTCAAAAAAAGATTATGAAGAAATAGAGACATCCGGTTTCTCTGGGGTTCCTGAGGGGAGAATGTCTGTCTTTAATGAGTATGGTATAATGGGTGAATCTAAAATCATTGCATTATCCGGCAAAAATTGGTATTCAAAGGATCGATCTGTTTTTCAGAGTCAAGTCACTATTCCCTTGAATGGATTGCGCATTGATAAAAATAAGAATATAAGTATTATGATTTTGTTGAGAGGATTACGTCTGGTACAACCACCTCTTGGTGCTATTAGAGGGGCTGCAATGAATTCGAATCTTGAAGAGGAAGCGCTTTGGTCTCATATTGATGATTGGACTTGGTCGTGGGTAGAATATGAGTTGAAGTAAATTATTTAATCAATGAAAGTATTTCTTATTCTAATAACAATCTTTTTAAGCTTAAACTCTTATTGTCAGACCGATCTCAATGAGGGAATGACTTATGACAAAAACACGAAGCTTTTTTATAAAATTAGCAACGATAGTGAAAATTTGTATATAAACATATACAAAGATGAATATGCCCTCAAAGTTATGATGCAGGGTGGGATGCTATTTTTTATAAATACCGAAGGTAAAAAGGATACGACATCGGTCCCAATGATTCAGTATCCGATTTATAAGAAGCCAAGAAATCTGGAAGTGCTCCGTGTCGCGAAATTAGAAAATATTCCAGAAGTTGAAATGTCTGTGGTTAATGAATACGGTATTCTTGCTGAATCCAAGTTTGATCTTAAGGAGAATCTAGAAGATTTCCATATTAATAAGGCGGTTTTTTCAAGTAGCCTTTGTATACCTTTAAGTTCTTTAGGACTGGAAAGCAGGGGAACTATTGCCATAATGATTTTTCTTAAAGGTTGGCGAAATGTTGCCATTCCTGCAGGGGGGAGGTCTCCAATTTTAAATTCCCTATCCATGAATTCTTCTCCAAGTACAGATGCCCTCTCATTGGAGGCTGATACTTGGTCGGAAACTTGGATCAATTACGAATTGAAATAAGATATTTAATCAATGAAAGGCAGTTTAACCCTAGTCTTATTATTCTATATTATTTCCTTTTCTTATGCTCAGACCGATCCCAAGAAAGGAATGACTTATGATAAGGAAAATTCGATGTACTATCGTATTTCAAACGACGAACAGTATCTATATTTGAATTTTTATAAAGATGAGTATGCATCTAAAGTGACGAATCTAGGTGGAATCAAGATTTTTTTTAATACGACAAGCAAGAAAGACACCATTAACGTGCCGAATGTGGTATATCCAGTTTATGCTTATCCCAATAAGGACTTTGAGGTAATAGTTGCCAGAGGATTTACTGGAGTTCCTGATCGTAAGATGTCCGTGTATAACAAGTACGGCATCACCGCTGAAGCCAAATATAAAGAGATATCAGGGAAAAGCAAATATGAAAAAGACTATTCTATTTTTAAAGGAAAAATAAGCATCCCCCGTAGTGTACTTAAGAGTAATAATAACACATTATCTATTATGGTATTGTTGCGTGGAGTACGTCTTCAGCCTTTACCAGTCGGAGCTACATTGGGTACACTAATGAATACAACACCAGAAGAAGATATCTATTTTTCGAATATACAGAATTGGTCGCACAACTGGATCAATTATGATCTGAAATAAAATATTTAATCAATGAAAGGCAGTTTAACCTTAGTCTTATTATTCTATATTATTTCCTATTCGTACGGTCAAACCGATACGACGAAGAAGATGATCTATGATAAGGAGAATGCGATGTATTATCGTATTACAAATGATGATAAGTATCTCTATTTGAACTTTTATAAAGATGAATATGCAGCAAAGGTAGTAGACAAGGGCGGAATAAAACTTTTTTTTAACATTAAGGGCGAAAAGGATACGGTTAATATGCCAAATATGGTCTATCCGGTTTTTAAGTATCCCAAAAAGGACTTCGAATTAATAGAAATCAAAGGTTTTTCTGGTGTTCCTGACGGACAGATATCTGTTTATAATGAGTTTGGTATAACCGCTGAAGCTAAGTATATTGCCCGAGAAGGAAAGAGTGAGGTTGATAGAAATAAGTACGTTTTTGAAAGTAAAGTAAGCATCCCGCTTGAGCTGTTAGGTTTAAAAGAACAAAATAGATTATCAGTTATGATTTTTTTAAGAGGTATGCGGCTTGTGGCACTCCCCCAAGGGAGAGTTTCTCCTGTGTCCGAATCGACAAGCTTTAACTCAAACTCCGATGTGAATAATTGGTTTTTAAATATGGATACCTGGACACATTCCTGGGTAGATTATGAATTGAAATGATTTTTATAAACACTATTTACTTACGCCTATCTTAATGAGAATTTTAATAATAGTGTTCTTACTTTTTCCCATTTTTAGTTTTGGACAAACTACCGGAAAAAATGCATTTCTTTCATACTGGAAGCAAGATGTTTCTATTGATGGTAAAATTGACGAATGGAATAAGAACGATTTTATATATAACGACGAAATACGGTTGTGGTGTAGTCAGCAAATGACGACTCTTTTCTGTATTTGGCCGTAAAGAAGGAGGAAAATGCGAATAAAATTTTCAGCTGGGGTGGATTGCAGTTTTCGGTTAGCAAAGAAGATCGAAAAAGCAGTTCTAGCATTTCATTTCCATTGGCGGCCAAGAATGACCGAGCTGTTCCCCACAATCAACTAACAAGTATGGCTGTGGAGGGTTTCTCTAGTATACCTGAAAAGCAATTAAACTTATACAACGAGCACGGTATACAGGTCGGCTGGACTCTGGAAAAAGATAGCGACTATAAGTATGTGGATCCAACTTATCGGTATGAATTGGCGATTCCTTTGATACATTTGAAGTCATTGTTTGATGGAAATGAGATTAAGTTCAATATCCTATTACGTGGGTTTAGAGAAATCAGGCCTTCACAACAAGACATCGCTTTAGCAGAGCAGATGGAAGTCTCCATGCAAGAAAAATTGATACAGGTAATGAAAAGTAAGACCCCCGATGTACCAATGGAAGTCATAAATCGCAACTTGGCTAATATTAAAGATGATGGCCGATGGACAGAGTTCTCGGGTAGTTATCGTCTGGCTGTTAATAGAGAGTTTTGATTTGTCTGTTTTTTTTGCAGTTAAAATCATTTTAATAGACATTGTCTATGAAGCATATGCAGGTAAAGCATTATCTTAGAGGTAGATTATAACCCAAAGATTATGAGGCTTTTTTTATGCTATTTGTTGTTTTTTGTCTTTTTTGTGTCCTGTGCAGACAAGAAAGTGGAGATTGATTTGTCCGGTTTGGACAATATAGATGAGTCGATAGGCCTAGCTGTCGGCAAGCAATACTATCTAGCGCTTGTTATCGGGAATGGTTCTTGTGATCTCTGTGATCACTACAAAAGAGAAATATTAAAGCTTGACAATTCGCCTAAGCAAGTTTTTTTCGAGAATCTACTTATTAAATCAGTAGATATAACAAAGCCACAAAATCTCTGGATTAATCAAGTTGTAAGAGAGTATGGTTTCCCATTAACCGTTATATTCGATCCAGATGGTAATATTAAAGGTTTTTTTCGAGGTGCAAATATAAAGCGCTTGTTTGAGGGTATGGCAGCGTTAGAAAAAGATCAGGTCTATTATCGTGCAAGCAATGTCTTTCTCAACTTAGAAAGCAAGGAAAACCTTTCGAAAGACTTGGTAAGTGACCATCAAAAGATTGATTTTATTAACTCTGTGTACAGACTTTACCGCGAATTTAGAACAGGCAAAGAAGGTGATGTTAATCAAAGGAAACAAATTGACGAAAGTATCCGTATACAACCGTATTTTCTTAACAACTATCTGTTGGTAAGATCTATGGTTAATGATAGGAAAGAAGATGCTAGCATACTAGCAGCTAAAGTTCTCGACAATTATCCCGGCGAATTGGACGATATACTATATGGTGATTTCAAAAGAGAGTTACGTTCTATTGCTGGTTTGGATAATGCGGATGTTGTTGGCGCGCGTATTGGGTTTGACCGTAGGATTATAAATTTCGGTGAGGAAAAAGTTGGCAGCACCAAAACGATAGAGGTTCCAATATCCAATACCGGTACAGATGCATTGTTCATTTCAAATGTTCGGGGCTCTTGTACATGTCTGGACTTGAAGTGGCCTCGCGATTCTATCAAGCCTCAAGAGTCGGGCGTGATTCGCGTTAAGTACAATTTGGCCAATAGGGGGGATTTCAATCAGAGCATTTTCATTTCTTCTAACTCCTCTCCATTCCAGCCTGAGGAAGTTAAAATAATGGGAACCGTTAACTAAATAATTAATATTTACATGAAATATCCATGTAGCAGTAGCTGCACATACGCCCATAGTCCGCCAGCTGGCGGATGACAGATAAAAAACAAATTATACACATATGAAAAAAGTAATTCTATTTTTGACATTCATGGTACTAGGTGCTGTTATTGTGTCAGCTTCATCAGAGCCTGATGAGAATTTCTGTGATGGTCTAGCTGCGGGAATGTATGCCGATCCGGACGACTGTGGAGCTTATTATGTCTGTGTCCCACTAAATGATGGATCACTGCGAACCCTTTATTCGATATGTCCTGGGGGCTTGATTTACAATCCTGTTGATCAGCTCTGTGATTTTAAAGCGAGCGTTCCTCCTCCATGCGGAACAAAAGAAGAAGAAAAATAATCAACTAAGCCTATTCTCTCTGTAATTGGTTGGACTAGGCTTAGTTCAAAAGTAATTTTGTAATGAGGGAAATAATCATCACAACTTTTTTAATGCTTTCCTTGTTTGAAATAGCATTTTCCCAACGCGGTAAAGCTCCGGTAATTTCAGGACAAAGGATTGAAAATCTAAATTTAGACGGTACATTGGATGACTGGCCGTTAGAGGCTATACATTTTGATGAAAAGAAGGAACTGTCTTATGGAATAGCAAATGATAAAGAACATCTTTTTCTAGGTATCCGTACCAAAAAGCTTGGTAAGGTAAAGCTTGGCGGAGTAAAATTTGTTATAGAGAGCATAAAAGGTAAACGAGCGTCTGAATCCCGGACTATACTATCTCCTGTGCCACAGAAAAAGGAGGACGCGGAAAAAGCCTTTGAACAGATCAAGGTCTTTGGTTTTCCAGAGATAACGGATTCTATTCTTTCGATATATAACGAACATGGCATTCAGATGGCGTATCATCTGGATGAAAATACAGAGCTACTGACAATGGAGTTTGCGATTCCCCTTTCTCTATTACCCGATTTTTTTGCTGATTCCACTCTTTTTGATTTTCAAATTATTCTAGAAGGTTTTAAGGTCTCTCCCCAAATGTTTGCGGCATTGGCAAGCTCCACTACGAAGACACCAGAGGGAAGGGTCGTGAAGCTAGATCCAGAGGAACTTAACCTGTACACCGAAGATAAAGTTGTTGGTCGGTACCAGCTGTCAGTTCCCGAAAAATAAATTCAACTTTTTTTCATAGATAATGTCTATGAAGCATGTGGTTTTAAAGCGTTAGATTAGGGATAAATTATAGCTCAAAGATTATGGGATTTTTTTCGAGGCTTTTGTACCTGTCTAGACTTGACGTAATCTCGCGATTAAGCGTTGGGCGTGATTAGCGTTAAGTATAAATTGACCAACCGGAGGGAGATAAAGTAATGGAGATCGTTAACTAAATAATTAATATTTACATGAAAAAAGTAATTCTATTTTCAACATTCATGGTACTAGGTACCGTTATTTTGTCAGCTTCATCAGAGACTAATTGGAATTTCTGTAAGGGGCTTGCTGCGGGAATATATGCCGATCCGGACAACTGTGGTGCTTATTACGTCTGTGTTCCTGCACATGATGGATCTCTGCGGACCCATTATGCGATATGTGCGGAAGGCATGGTCTACCATCCCGTTGATCAGCTCTGTGATAGTAAAGCGAACGTCCCTCCCCCTTGCGGGACAAAAGAAGAAAAAAAGAAGTAGGTAAAACCGTTAGAGGCTATACATTTTATGGCGAGGGGGATTTACTTGCTAGGTTTCATTAATATGAGCAGGTTTATTTTCAAATATGGACACTTGGATGTGGCCATGGATTGATTATGAACTGAAGTAAATATTATAAACAATCAATGTTACAGCATAAAATCGGTCAAGATCTTCAGACCTTCTATATGATCCTTTACAAGAATAAGTATGTTCAAGGGGCTGTCTCAAATTCAAAACACCACGTCATTTCGAGCGGAACGCAGTGTAGTCGAGAAATCTAAATACTTAATTTTTAAACCTCTAGATTTCTCCGTTCCGCTACGCTTCAGTCGAAAGGACGGTAAAGTTTGCGTTTTGAGACAGCCCCTTACTTAAAAGCCCCATCACCTTTACGTACCTCGGTTTTATATTTGCTTGCGGTCCATATTTGTGGTTCCCAAAGAAACTGTAATTGAACAAACCTGCTTTTCCGATTGGTAATGCGGTCTTGATAGCCCAGTGTGGTGTATTGTCTCACAGGCGATATATTTTGTTTCAACATATCGACCAGCATGATTCCAATCATTCCATTTTTTCGTTTAAAAACACGTTTCTCAGCAGTTCCGTTAATAATAAAAGGTTTTTGAAGATCAGCGCCAAAACCTTCTATCAGCCGTTGTGTAATGTTAAAACTGATCCTAAAATCCTTGGGCAGATATAAAGCACTTTTTATATCAACACTCCATAGACTATTGTCTATTGCAGGCATCTGTTTGCTTTCTCTTCGAGTATATTCATACTGTAATCCCACGTCGAGATCGAGCCATTTGATAGGTACTGCAGATAGTCCCAATAGTTGATAGGTAGAGAATGATCGAGATAGGTCTTTTTGCGTCCCATTAAAAAAAGGCATTTGGTTCCACTGGCTATTTCCACTGAGTTTCAGTGATAGATTATTCTTTTTTAGTGATTTGGATACCGTATTTACAAGTGACAGCTGCTTGTTGCCAGATGTATTCATATAATAATTATTGTCTGTCCGCTACTATTCCTACAGCGACAAATGGCGCAATCCCTAACGGGGATCTCGAAGCCTGTAGCTTAAAGCTTTTTTGGTCCGTATAGTCGATCGATTTATATCCGTATTCAGCTTTATACCTTTCTTTGTCTGTTACCTCGCTCATTATGTTATACATCCTTCCTGCAGATTTATCTGGTTTAGTGACGACATTTAATGTTTTGATGGCCTCATCTCTTTTTACCTCGCCTTGACTTTCGTCTCCATAATCATCAATAATCTGTACACGTTCTACAATATCGGCCGGGAGTTCTTTTATAATGGCATTTACATTCCCCGAAAAATAATTTACACCATTGAATTTAGCATTGCGTATCTCCTGACCATTAAAAAACACACGGCCATCATTCTGAACCATTACTCCAGGTATCCGCTTCAGAAGATCTGCCAGACGGGCATAATCCCTTACGATATAATCCTGGGCCCAGAATTCGACTGTATCTTTTTTGAACGAAGGTCCTTCGCGAGCGATGTGTACCTCTTCGATTACATTTTCTTTTTTCAAAATGACAGGTGGAATGGTCAGAATCGGCTTAAGGTCATTCATGAGGTAACGTTGGGTAAAAGTACCATAAGCAATGTGTGATACCGAAACTGTAAATTCTGCATGGCTGACTTTGGCAAAGCTAAATGTGCCAAATTTATTAGTTCTCGTCGTCAATGAGTCTGTTTTGGTTCGAAGCACAATAGTAGCGTTGGCCACCGATTCGTCAGCATTGTTGCGTATCATACCGCTCACGGTACGGCTGTCCAAAGGTTGTGTTCGCTCCTGTGCCAAGAGTAGTACAGGGACGCCGAAGAGGACAAAGAAAAGAATCCACTGTTTTATCACAGCCTATAAACTATAGTTAAACCAGGTATAGCTCCAGCTCATCATGTCTTCAAAATCCTCGTCCGAATAGAAAAGACCAGCATCTGCTCCACTCGATCGGTATAACATGGAACCCGGCGTGTATGCCGGAGGCTGACGCATCCATGATACACCTTTTTGCATAATACAGATTGCTATATCTTTTGAGGGATTTTCTTCCGATAGGATATAAACCAAAGGTATCCGGTACTCAACAGTATAATTTTTCAGTGTGTTTTTTTCAAATTTAGAAACGGCAGCAGCTGTGATTCCATAATCATTGTATATGGATACCAGTTGTGCTTTTTTTGCCGTAGGGTTTATCTCCTGTAGTCTTAGGGTATGCCACTCACGGTCTTCTGGCCCACCGAGCGGATAGCCAATATTGAGAGCGGATATCGTATCTTTCTTCCCCGACCTATTGATATACAATTGTATGCCTCCTACATTCTTGGCTCCTGACATTAGTTTAAGTAAGCGTCTATCCTTTTTGATAGCGATATATAGATTATCTTTATCGTGGTGTACTGCGTAGTCAAGTAAATTTTCTTTATCAGCAACAAATTTTGTTTCGCTCCATTCATCTAGCTTACCATCCACGATAATACGGTGACTCGTATCTACTTTGGTGCCACAAGGTGCCAGTACATTTTCTGGGGCATCACATTGTTTGTTTAGTGGATCGAATACTTGACCATATGGACAGGCACCGACACTGGTGATATGATTTTTGCAGCCATAGTAGGCTCTGCATTCCGTAGGGTGTGGATATTTACCGTCGTCAAGTTTTTTACAGAACAAAGAGTCGACTGGTATTGCTCTAGCATAGAAAATGGTGAATAGGCTCCATATAGCCAGTAAAGTTATCTTATACATATCTTTTAGTTTTGGTTATTTAACTATGTAATCAATCCAGGAGTAGCTCCAAAAAAAATCGTCTATCATCCCCCTTCTTATTTTTACATCGGCAACTGTACTAAAATCAGGACTACTTGTAATCGGAGGATTTTCTTTAGTCATCCAATGCATACCTTTTAGTAAAATACATATCGATATTTTTTTATCTGATCCAGGGCGGATATGCTCTAGTGGAATTTTATATTCGACTTGATATTTGTTCAAGTTGCTATAGCCCGCGGTCTTATATTGTGGGACAGCTAGTATACCGTATTCGTTATAGATTGAAGTTATCAGGGGTTTTTTGAGTGTATCTACACGATTGAGCCGAATCTGATCCCAAAAAAAAGTGACCTCACGACCGATTGGGTATCCGATATTTACGGCATTAGTGGTATCCCGTTTTCCTGTTTTATCCAGATAAAGTTGGATACCGCCAATAATTTTACTTGAACTTATCTTGCCCGTATATTCATCTTTCCGGATAGCGATATAGATGTTTTCTTTATCATTTTGTATCGCATAGTGCAGGGCATTCTCTTTGTCAAAGACAAAACACTCCTCCTGCCAGTCGGACAGGTCGCCATCTACTTTAATTTGCGCAAAAATGGGATTTGTGTAGAAAACAAAAAACAAAGCAGTAATAATATAAAAGTATTTTTTTCTTTTCATATGTAAATAATTTGTCTTTTATCTGCTTAGAAAGTACTCCTGTTTTTGAGCAAATAAAAAGGTTTATACATTGCAATGTTAGGTGTTTTTCTGTTTTTGTTGTGTTAAATGTTGCTAAATATGTGTTAAACATTGTTAAACATTGTCATATGTTGTTATATATTTCGATCCCCTGTTGTAGATACGAAGTTAAGAGTAGTTTTTCTAAGGTTTCATAGACATTGTCTATGAAGAGTTCGGGGATAAAGCTTTAAATTGCAATGTTTTATTTGTTAACAAAAAACTGATTATGAG
Organism: Sphingobacterium paucimobilis HER1398; assembly: GCF_000416985.1. Classification (GTDB taxonomy): domain Bacteria; phylum Bacteroidota; class Bacteroidia; order Sphingobacteriales; family Sphingobacteriaceae; genus Sphingobacterium; species Sphingobacterium paucimobilis. Next base: position 7,852 of record NZ_ATDL01000009.1, on the reverse strand, counting down.
AGATCAGTTCGTTTATACATATGATCAATATCAGACCAATTAAAAACCGATATGAATAAACTCTACATTTATGCCCTTAGCTTTGTTTTTTGTTTAGCCACTTTCATAGCTCTTGGCCAAAAGACGGTGCCTGTCGACAAGCGAAATGTATCAGGTATCCTTCGCGATTCGTTGAATAAGCCGATTTCTGGAGCTACAGTTCGATTACGCTCTTCACAGGATACCCTACAGACTTCTACCAACCAGTTTGGGTTCTATGGTTTCAAAGATGTTAAATCGGCCGAATTTTTATTAAGTATACAGGCGATGGGCTATGGGCCGTACAATCGAAAATACTTTAACAACGATACCAAGGCACAGCTTAACATCCCACCTATACGTCTTGGGGTCAAAGAAGAAGAAATCGAGGCCGTTACTATAGAACGGTTGAAAGGCCCTTTGGTCAAAGGCGATACCACGGAGTTCTGGGCCAAAGACTATATCGTGAGGGACTACGCCCGTCTCGAAGATCTGTTGCGGCGCATGGAGGGGATCACGATAGATCCCGACGGCTCCGTCTTTTACAATGGAGAGCGTGTCGTCAAAGCCCTATTCAACAATGCCCAATATTTCAAAGGCTCAGTACAGGAAGCCATGAAAGAACTACCTGCGGATATTGTAGAGCGGATACAGATTATTGATCAGAATGAATCCGGAACCGGTTCTAAAACTATGAAGGATGAGCAATCGTCGAAGGTCTTAAATATTGTCACTAAAGCAGATAAGTCAGCCGGTCGGATGTACGATATATCCCTTGAACAAGGCACACAATCCCGATCGAAGGCGGACGGCTATATGCGCTGGATAGATGGACCGGACCAGACCTCTGTCAGTGCCGGTTACAAGCAGCTTCCTGAAGGTGTAAAGAGCGACCCTGTCCCAGGAAATATCGGGAAGGGATCTGTATCACGAGGGATTATCATGATGGAAGGGCCATCACTGGCTACAGATGGGCAGCGTAAGGAAACTTCGGCCTCTTTTGGCAAGAATATAAAGATAGCTGAGGTTTTCTCGATGTATCCACAGTACAATTTTACCTATAATGACCGTTGGTCTGGCACACAGACTCTTTCAGAGAATTTTTATGATGAGGGGACCATCGCCAGTATTAATGATCGCTATCGCGGGGGATATGAACAGAAGCATGCACTGACCAGCAGTTATAATCTAAAAGCAAAAAAAGGAGGTACCATAATGGGCAATCTATCTATGGATTATAACAATTACACGACCAATGAAGAGACCAGTAGCCAGCGTTCTGGTCTAGTCAATAGTCTGCAGGAAGAAACCTCTCATAAAAAGGGGAATAACTTTAATTACCGGTTTAACCTAGACTATAGAAAGACTTTGAGCAAAACCTGGAATCTGACCATAATGGCCAATAGTAGTTATCAAGGAGATAGGGCAGATGATGATCTGCGTACGGATGTCTATGCCGATGGTATTAATATAAATACCCCCGACAGTTCCGTACATCAATTGCGTAATACAGATAATGCTTCCTTTAGGAATTCGATCAACAATATGTTTACCTGGACCCCTAATGATAAACTCAAGGTTCAGTATCGGTTAGGATTAAGCAACAATAATTCGCTACGCGATATTCAATCCAGATTACTGGAAGGCTATGATCCAAACCTAGAGGCTAATCTCAACAATTATCAAAAGAATAATACATTCAGCATTCCTCTTAATATACAGCCTGAGTACACTTTTGCCAATGGCATATATTTGTCACCCAGTGTTGAATTAGGGAACAGCTGGCTTTCGGGAAGGCTTAATCGTGGTACAGCCAGTATTGAGCGCTTCGATGTATTGTGGAAGCCAAGAATGGCGATAGGATACACTAATAAAAAGATAGGATCAATTCAGATCGGTTATGGTACTACCTACCAACAGCCAGGGATAGCGCAACTTAATCCCGATGCCTATTACAGCTCACCCTATGACATACAGATCGGTAATCCAGACCTGAAGAATACACAGAGTACGGGAGCCGACATGCGATATTCCAAATTCTTCAATACCATAGGGTTTAATGTTTCTATAATATCCTTCTTTAATACCCAACGTAACCTCGTAAGCGGAGATAGGCGTCTGGAGATTGATCCGGTAGCCGAAGTGGTCAAGACCACGACTTATTTTGTCAATGTCGATGGCGGAAAGCGGATGTCACATATAATCAACCTCACAAAGACGATTAAGGGTATGAACTCTACTCTGAGTTATTCTTCAAATATCTCCAGCAATGAAACTCCCTATCTATCCAACGGAAATCAGGAACTGCGCAAAAACTTAATGCAGAATCATGCCCTTTCATTTTTCTACAGTCCATTCAAGTGGCTGGATATTACACCGGAGCTTAGATACACTGGCAATCAGGACCGTAATACACTTGCAACCTATGCTGGTAAGATCTATAATAATCTGTTCTATTCAGAGCTGAAGTTTGGTATATACTTACCTAAAGATTTTGTGGTTAATGCCAATCTGTCACAATCTGTATGGGAGACGACCAATATAATGTCCAATACGAAACCTTTTGTACTGAATGCCAATATCGAAAAGCGTTTTTTCAAGGAGAAAAATGGGATACTGAGTCTTGTGGTTATGGATGCAGCCAGGCAGAATGTTTTCACCAGTTACAGTAGTAATGAATTTGGCTATATCAATACGCTGACCAATCTGGACAGCCGTTATTTTCTGTTGCAGTTTTCCTGGAGGCCACAGATATGGGGCAAGAGCAAGCATGATACCGGAAAGGGGCGGAGAGGAGATGGATCGTTTGTTAAGTAATCGTATTTGTTATTCTGTATTTAATAAGTGTTTTATATTTAGATTTTTAACTGTATTGTGATGAAAGAACAAATCCATTTTATTTTTAGCATTTGCTTTATTCTTTTGCATGGTTTTTATAGCTGCTCTAACAAGGTCGAACCCGTGTTGCTGCAAGGTGGGACATTTTCTAAGGCTGTAAGTGAAGCTCGTGCTGATGGTAAAGGGGATTATCCTCATCTCTGCAACAGATGGGTGTTCTATGTGCGAATATTTTGAAGCTGATCTGATCAGAGACGAAGCGTTTGCCCGATCAGTGTACAAAGACTATATTATACAACGAATCAATTCCAACCAAGTAGGGGATCAATGGCTTTCTAGAATATTGAATACACCGGGGGTGCCCATATATGTCTTTCTAGATAGGGATTTACAAGTTCAAGCCATTAAAGGGGGAATGTTGCGTAAAGAACAAACTCAGCAAATACTCCAACAAATCCAAACTGGGAAGGATTATGTGGATACGGCATACCAATACGGCAAAGATGAGTCTGTCAAATTAGCTGCTATTCGAGATTACTTAGGTCGGCAGTTATACGCTCAGTATGTCATGGATCTGTTTGCCGTTGGCGGGCCCGTAGATGCCAGACATGGACACTTGGAAGACGAGCTGCTCAAAAACAATGCAGTCTACCCCTCATTTTATAATAATTATTTATTGAGTCAGTACAAGCTGTATCTAGGCGATACGATCATGGCAAAGCAGTATGCAGATGTAGCGCTGAAAGATACCGACCCCGCGACTCTTTATTTCAATGGCTCGCTCCGCGTAGAGCTCAAAACTTTGCTCAATAAGGATTATTCCGTATATGATGATCCTTATATCGGTATAGACCGCTCCGAGATACAGCTGGGTAATGTAGCGCAGGGCAAAACTATTGATATTCCTCTTCGGGTGAAGAATATGGGTAATAAGCCCTTACAGATTGGGGATGTGTTTACCAGCTGTGGTTGTACAGTGGCCGAAGTGCCATCAGATGAGATTGCTTCTGGAACTGAAGCTGATGTACGTATCAAGATTACGCCCACTGGGCTTGGCGCGTTTGCACATGCTGTAGTTCTGCGAAGTAATGCGATCAATACACCTTTGCAGCTTTATATCAAAGGAACGACAATAGATTAAATCAGAATTTTATTCATTAATTGTTTTATTTATAAATGTTTTATTATGAAAAAGTTAATCAAAAAAGTAGTGTTGATGGGGATTGCTCTTATTGGCTTGATAGGGTTTGTTAATGCGGACTGTTATTATGTGGGTTTGGATATATGGGTTTCTGAAGGCTACGCGATTCCTCACCCCGATGTTGATAAGTTTTTCCTATGCTTAGATGGTAGATTGGTTCAAGGTACATGCCCTCAAGGGTTTTATTTTTCAGAAGAGTCGCAAGATTGTTTGAGACCTCTATAGTTCTTTTATCGGTTTTGAGGTGTAGTAAAACCTCAAAACCGATAGATTAAAATGGGACAATGATCCTTAAGTATGTAACGAGTAGGTTTAAAGTAAAATCAGTTGAATATAAAATAATGAAAAGATACATTTTCACATTATTGGTTTTCATTTTGGTGAATGGATTAGTCAGTAATGCACAAAAGCTTCCCCAGACCCAGCAAAACAGTATCTGGTTAGAGAATTTCGAGGCAGACGGCAAGTTAGACGAATGGCAGCAGCCTTTGCAGGCTTATAATGACGATACATATATCGCCTACAGTTTGGCAAATGATGATCAGTACCTGTACTTGGCAGTGAAGTCAAACCGTTGGTCTAAAATACTTCAGACAAGTATGGTTTTTGAAGTGATCGACTTGGATGGTAAACCTGTCTCGGTCACATTTCCCAAAAAAATCGAAGTTAGTCCTCCTCGTTTTGATTTGGAGAAGATAATGACCAAAAACACAGAGATTAAGAGTAATGTGGATGGAATACAGAATATTCAAGAAGTTGGAATAATGGGAATAGATGAAATTAAGGAAGAGGCTATCCCGCTATTAAATGAATATGGTATAGAAGTGGGGGTTATGGAATTACTAGAAGAATCGGACGTCTATCCAAGTGGAGAGTTGTATTATCTTATTGAGATGGCTATTCCTTTGCTGTATTTTAAGATTAAGGATATTAATCAGGTTGAGCAGTTGGATTATCGGATTATTTTAAATGGGAAAGTCCCGACTGATATACAGAGAGCAACTCTTTCGCAGCCCAGAAAGGCAAGTGGTGGAATCTCACAAAAATTAGCTAATGCTATTTATGAGAAGGAAGTTGATATGTTTACGAAAACTGATTTAAACGGCACTTACCGCTTAGCGACTAAGCCTGATTAATTAGGTTACTTAATGAAATAACTATGCAATATAAACTTACTTTCTTTACCATTGTGTTTGCTGGTATGCTGACACAGAGCTATGCGCAAAAGAACAAACAGCCTCAGGTACAACAAACCAGCATCTGGATGGAGGGCTTTGAGGCAGACGGCAAGCTTGACGAATGGCAGCAGCCTTTGCAGGCGTATACTGATGATGGGCATATTTCCTACAGTCTAGCAAATGATGATATTAATCTATACCTAGTAGTTACATCCAACAGGATTTCAAAGATATTCCGTGGAGGAGTGACATTCGTGGCTAAGAGGGGCGATAGTGTAGACCTCAAAATAACTTATCCGTACAATTACACGTATGATATGATCAAGTATCCTAATGCGGCCTTTATGGATCCCGATAGACCAAAGAAACTAGAAGATTTTGTTAGCATAGAGACAAGCGGTTTGACTGAAAATGAAGCGCCGCTCATAGGTTTAGTTAACCAATATGGAATACAGGTTGGGATTGGTGATAAAATGGAGGATTCAAAAGTATTGGCAGATGGTGAAGAGTATATGATTGTAGAGTTTGCGATTCCTTTGAGTCATCTTGGTGGTTCTATCCCTAGCGAGCTTGAGTACGGCATCCATTTGAGAGGAATAAAGGCTCCCTCTGTTCCAGATTTGGATCGCATGCCTGATTCTCCGAATGCCCGAAGTAAAAAGGAACTTAATTATATTAAAATGTTAGCCAGAGATGCTTTTATACCATTAGAGCTTAAAGGCACTTACCGCTTAGCGACTAAGCCTGATTAATTAGGTTACTTAAAACAACAACTATGCAGTATAAACTTACTCTCTTTACCATTATGTTTGCTGGTATGCTGACACAGGGCTATGCGCAAAAGAACAAACTGCCTCAGGTACAACAAACCAGCATCTGGATGGAGGGTTTTGAGGCAGACGGCAAGCTTGACGAATGGCAGCAGCCTTTGCAAGCTTATAATGATGATACTCATATAGCCTACAGTTTGGCAAATGATGATCAGTATCTGTACTTGGCAGTGAAATCAGATAGAACAAGCAAGATATTTACAGGAGGCATCACATTGGAAATGGTCAAAGATGATGAAAATGTTGCGGTAACCTATCCCTACAATTTTTCATATAATAAACGAAAACATCGGAACACTGGGCTAAATCCCAATACTCCTAAGAAAATCAGTGATTTGACGGAGATCGAGGCTTACGGTATCCCAGATATTAAAACAAATATTATCCCTCTGCTGAATGAATATGGACTACAGGCAGGACTATATTATGTTAAAGAGGGGGAAGGCGACGAAGAAGAGAAGGAGGTGTTTTATACAGTAGAGATTGCTGTTCCTATACAGTATTTGCAGATAACCGGCTCGAAAGAGTTAAACTATCGGATTAGATTACGCGGTGAAATCCCTTCTCCTGATTTTGAGGGTGTAAAAAAGCCACAGGGATTTCATTTTAAGAGTGATGGTAGTATGGTTCCATTTTCCCAAGCGTTGATTGAGAAGATGTACCAAAAACATTTAGATCTATACAATCCTACCGAACTCAAAGGTACCTACCGCTTAGCTACTAAGCCTGATTAATTCTCTTACTTAAAACAACAACTATGCAGTATAAACTTACTTTCTTTACCATTGTGTTTGCTGGTATGCTGACACAGAGTTATGCGCAAAAGAACAAACAGCCTCAGGTACAACAAACCAGCATCTGGATGGAGGGCTTTGAGGCCGATGGTAAGTTGGACGAATGGCAGCAGCCTTTGCAGGCGTATAATGACGACACGCATATAGCCTACAGTTTGGCAAATGATGCAACCTATCTTTATCTGGCTGTCAAGTCAAAGAGAGCGATGAAAATACGCGATGGAGGGATAACCCTTGACGCGAAAACAAAAAAAAATCGATTACGGTCACGTTTCCTTACAATTTCACCTACGACAGGCGTAAAGATATAACATTGGCATCTCATCCTGATCGACCATGGAAAATAGCTGATTTCAAAGAAATAGAGATCAGCGGTATTCCGGAGATAAAAAGTCAGCTCATTCCTATGGTCAACGAATATGGGATACAGGTGGGTATTTCAGAAATAGATGAAATGCTGCACGAAAAACCTAGGAAGCATTATATAGTTGAATTTGCCGTGCCTTTACAATATTTTGGATTAACAGATTTGGATTTAGGAGCGATATTGGATTACGCTGTCGTGCTACAGGGGGTTATACCCCATCCAAGTGCAGCAGGGCCTCCAATGAAGCCAAGCGGGATAGCAACGGAAGACCCTAGTTCAGGGAGGGTTTTTACCGTGTCCGAAAAGGAGATCAACGAGATGTTCGAGGATATGTTAGATACCCAAAGAAGAACCGAACTCAAAGGCACTTACCGCTTAGCGACTAAGCCTGATTAATTCTCTTACTTAAAAAACAACAACTATGCAGTATAAACTTACTTTCTTTACCATTGTGTTTGCTGGTATGCTGACACAGAGCTATGCGCAAAAGAACAAACAGCCTCAGGTACAACAAACCAGCATCTGGATGGAGGGCTTTGAGGCCGATGGTAAGTTGGACGAATGGCAGCAGCCTTTGCAGGCGTATAATGACGACACGCATATAGCCTACAGTTTGGCAAATGATG
>NZ_ATDL01000008.1 GCF_000416985.1 Sphingobacterium paucimobilis HER1398 | reverse complement strand
GTTACGAATGGCAGCGGCTGTTCTACCGTTGTTACGAAAGATGTTACTGTAAACGCATTACCGGTGGTTTCAGCGATCACCGGATCAAACTCAGTCTGTATCGGCAGTACAGTTGCTTTGAGCTCAACGCCAACAGGCGGGGTTTGGAGCAGCAGCAATACATCTGTTGCTACTGTCTCTACAAGCGGTGTTGTTACCGGAGTTTCTGCAGGTACGGTTACGATCAGCTATAGCGTTACGAATGGCAGCGGCTGTTCTACCGTTGTTACGAAAGATGTTACGGTTATTCCACTTCCTTCAACTCCTAATACTACAAATACATCAACCTATGTTGGTGCGCCAGGTATTGCTTATGACGCAACAGCTAATCCTGGACACACCTTGGTTTGGTATTCTGATGAAGAGGGTACAAGCATCATTCCTAAGCCATCTGTTTCTACAGCTGCGCAAGGCACATTTATAGCCTATGTTGCACAACAAAATGATGTTACGGGATGTATTAGTGAGATTGTTTCTGTCCTTGTCACGGTAAAACCAGTTCGGGTCGAGGTGACAAAAACAGTTGATCAAGACAATATTAATGCTCCGAAAGTATTGAAATATGAAATTAAGGTTAAGAACACCGGGGAATTTAATTTGTCTAATGTACAAGTACTAGACGAGTTAGAACAGTCAGGCGTAAATAACAACATTCCTCTTGTTATTGGTTCGGCTGTACAGACAGGTGGAATACCGAATAATAATATTCTAGAAATTGGTGAAACATGGACATATAAGTTCGAATATACGGTAAGTCAATCTCAAATAGATAATGGTAACACTTTGATAAATCATGTGTCAGTTATTTCAACAGAGATGCCAGAACCGACTGTTGATATCGCAACAACAACTATAACAAGAAATGCTGGAATAAGTATCACTAAGAAACATAATCTGGGAACTAGCAATGACTGTTTTGGCTTGAAGGTTAATGACAAGATCACTTATACCTTCACAGTTAAGAATACAGGTAATGTTTCATTGAATAGTCTGAACGTAACTAGTACACTGTCGCCTAGACTGGGTAATATTACGTCAACGGGACAGGGAGCGTTGTTGCCAGGAGCTACACGTGAGTTTACAGCAGAGTATATCATCGACCAAGTTGATATCAATAGAGGTTTTATAAGCGGTTCTGCCAAAGTCGTTGCTAACACTCCAGCTGGACAGATTACAGGAGCTGTGGGAGGTAAAGTTGAAATTCCTTCCGATGAAGTGAAAGTTGCTATCTGTCAAACTGGTAAGGTGTCTATTGAGAAGACGGTAGACAAACAAGAAGTATCTAGAGTCGGAGAAGAGCTGACTTATACCATAAAAGTAACGAATACAGGTAATATTGATCTAGAAGATGTTACCGTTGAAGATGCTATGTTGGGACTTAATGAGGTTATCGACTTGATGGTTGGAGAGGTGAAGACGTACACTTTGAAGTATGTCGTGACTTATAATGATCTTCTGAAGAAATCATTGGACAACATCGCATCGGCTACGTTGAAAACTAACGAAAAAGTCACTGATGAAACCTCCACTAGCGTTAAATTTGATCCTGAGATAAGCATTGTGAAGAGCGCAGATAAGAGTGAGATTACTTTCTTGGGTGAATTGATCGAATACACCATTGAAGTAACCAATACGGGTACTGTCGATTTGGTTAGTGTCGTTGTTACCGATCCGATGTTCCCAAGTTTTACCGGTTCCGTAGGTAATCTAGCGATTGGCGAAACTCGGAAGATTGATCTTACCTATGAGTCTGTCTTGGCAGATATTATCCGAGGAGAGATCACCAACACAGCACGTGTAGAGGGTACAGTAGGTGGCGTGACGAGATTGCGATCATTCAATCCTACAACAGGTGTGATAGAAAAGCTCTCTAACGAGGTCTTGGTCAAAGTGGTGTTTAATAATGTGCTTGAAGTAACTAAGGATGCTGATAAAACGGAAGTCAACAAGGAAGGTGAAGTGATCACTTATACCATTAAGGTCGCTAACAAAGGAAACTATGACCTTACCGATGTGGTGGTGAAAGATCCATTGACTGGTATGATGGAGACAATTGGCAATATGGCTATCGGAGCAGAAAAGACGTTCAAAACGACTTATAAAGTAAGACGCTCTGATTTCGATAACGGTAGTATAGTGAATGAGGTAATTGCGACAGGTAAAGACTTGGCCGGTGGACATTTAGAGGGACGTGCAGAAAGAATAGTGGGAATAGCGAGAATGCCTTTCTTCATCCCTAACGTATTTACACCAAATGATGACGGTACGAATGATACGTTTGAAATTGAAGGAATCGAAGCCTTCGACCGGACGGAAGTAATCATCTTGAACCGTTGGGGTAACGAGGTCTACAGAAATAATAATTATCGAAATGAGTGGACCGGCCAAGGACTTAACGAAGGGACGTACTTCTATATCGTGAAGACCATAAAGGGCACGAAAGAAGATTTGTATAAAGGTCATGTACTAATCAAAACACGCTAAAGCATAAGGTCATGAACAAGAATAATATCAAGAAAAGACTAGTATTGTTACTGATGGGCGTAACCTGTTTTGTAACAGCACAAGCACAGCAGAATATACAATTTACGCAGTATATATTCAACTCATTGAGTGTAAATCCGGCCTATGCGGGGTATAAAGAAGAGTGGTTTGCACAGGTCGGACTCAGAAGTCAATGGACGGGCTGGGATGGCGCTCCAAAAACCGGTAGTATTTCTATTGATGGGGTCTTAGATCCTGTCAATAGAAGACACGGTGTCGGTCTACAGATTACGGCGGATGGACTCGGGGCGCAGTCTGCAACCTCTATATATGCCAACTATGCATTACGTTTACAACTTGATCCTGAGGATACCAAACGACTCAGTCTAGGGGTTGCTGCTGGAGTCACCCAATATGGGTTGGATGGTGCCAAGCTCGATCCAGTCACTAAAAAGGATCAGGTACTTCCAGACGGAAAGCTTTCGACTTGGGTGCCAGATGTGAGACTGGGTGCTTATTACACAACTCCCAAAATATATGCAGGAGTAGCGGTACATGATCTTTTCTCTAATGCTGTGGATAATGATCAATTTGTATTCAATCAGAATTCCCTGGAAAGTCTTTATAAAAATGTCAGTCTCTATGTAATTGCAGGAGGATTGATTTCTTTAGAGGAAGGGCTGCATTTAAGACCAAGCCTTTTGGTAAAGGATGATTTCAAAGGTCCAACGGCCCTTGATGTCAATGCTATGTTTATTTTCAATAATAAATTCTGGATAGGGGGAGGATACCGCACACGTGCTAAGATCTTTGACAGGAAGTACTATGATAATTCGCCCGCGAAGCTTAGTTCACTCAACTCTGTACAAGGGGTTGCACAATTCTATGTAACACCCAAATTCAGAATAGGCTATTCCTACGATATTATGTTGAACAGAATGCAGGGATTGCAGAGTGGCACACATGAAGTGACATTGGGTATCACATTCGATCGCCCGCTGAGACAGATATTAAGTCCAAGGTTCTTTTAAAACTTACTAGAATGAAATGTCGACGATTGAAAAGAATCTAGACATTCCATGTTGCCTTTAAAAGATAAATTAAATAGATATGAAATATAACCGTATATTCTTAAGCCACTATTTCGTATTGGGATTAATGTTCCTTACGACTACGGTTTGCGCACAAGAACAGTTAAGTCTACAAGCAAAAGCAGATTTACTTTTTGAGAAATATGAGTACTATAATGCAGCCCTGTTATATAGTAAACTAAGTGATTCCAAAAAAGTTAAGACAAGAAATCTTGAGCGCCTCGCAGAGAGTTATGCACAGATTAACAACTATGACCTCGCCGAAAACTGGTATGCACGTGTTGCACAGCGATCAGATTATAATAAGAAATCTCTCCTGCAGTACGCTAATGTTCTCAAGCAAAACGGGAAGTATGCAGAGGCAAAAACGATGTACCAAAGATATATAGCAGAGCAAGGGGACGATGACTTTGTAAGTATTGCCCTACAAGGAGCAGACTCTGCTGCACGATGGATAGCTAATCCGCACAAAGTGGATATTCTTCCCTTTAGTGATGTTAATACCCCGCTTTCTGAATTTGGGATGATAGCGACAGCGAATAAACTTTATTATGCAGGCGAGACAACCGATATCACTGTTGGTAAGTCCGGAATGACTGGACAGTCGTTTCTTCGACTGTTTTCAAGAGATAAGAATGGGACGGGGAAAGGTACTATGGTTACAGATGGGGGGATCAATCAAGCGAAATATCACGTAGGACCAGTCGCGAGCAACAAAACCGGCGATAAACTATATGTAACCCGTACTAACCCAGACAAAGAGGTACAGAAGTATCGTAAAGAGGGGCAGAAATGGTCACGCTCTACCTTGGAGTTAATGGTGTATGAAAAGCAGGGTAACGAATGGAAAGAAACGGCTTTCCCCTTCAATAATGTAAAAGAATACTCGCTCGGACATGCCGCATGGAGTGAGGAACAAAATAGACTGTATTTTGCTTCCGATATGCCTGGTGGTTTAGGAGGTGTCGATATTTGGTTTTGTGACCTGCAGAAAGACGGTACTTGGGGAAATCCTGTAAATGCCGGAGCAGAAATCAATACCAAATATGATGAAATGTTTCCCATGATATTTGGGGACAAGTTTTATTTTTCCAGTAATGGCAGACCCGGTATGGGGGGCTTGGATATATTTGAAGCCAATGTAAAGCAGGGGAAAATTGCACAAGTGAAAAACATGGGATTCCCGATCAATAGCGCGTCAGATGACTTTGCTTATTTTGTGCAGGAAGATGATACGATGCTACAGAAAGGATTTCTTTCTTCCAATAGAAGTGGAGCTGGAGGTGACGATATTTATTTTTATGCGGCCAAGAAACCTGTATTTAAGATCGTTATTCAAGGGAAAACATTCAATAAAAAGTCTCGTGAACTACTGGCGGAAACAAATGTTACTTTGTTCGGTGATAAGAGAAATATGTTAGCAAAAAGCCAAAGTGATGGGAAGGCTGAATTTGCATTTGATGTAGACAAGAATACAGCATATCAGATTCTGGGAGAACGATCGGGATATTATGCCGATTCTGTAATGGTGTTCACGAAGGTGCCGACAAGAGATACCGTATACCAAGTAGCCTTATATTTGGAACCGATAATGGAAGTCGGTCACAAATTCGTTCTCGAAAACATATATTATGATTTTGATAAGTATAACATTCGAAAAGATGCGGCCGTCATCTTAGACCAGCTGGTTAGAACGATGCGTGATAACCCAACGTTGCGTATCGAACTGTCTAGCCATACAGATAGCAGAGGCACACATCGATATAATGATGTATTGTCCCAGCGAAGAGCAGAAAGCGCAGTGGACTATATCGTCTCTAGAGGTATAGAACGGGATCGACTTGTAGCAAAAGGTTACGGCGAACGCAGGTTAGTCAATCGCTGTGCAGATGGTGTCAAATGTTCTGCTGCAGAACATCAGGCAAATAGAAGAACGGAAGTCGAAGTCTTGTCTTATTAGAGACTGATAATAGCCCAATGTCTACCCATTTTTGGGTATATTCAGCAAAAGTAGCTGCTTTTGTAGTTGTATCGCTACAAATTGATAGCTACTTTTGCTGATGTCATTTTCCTTTGATTTCTTTGTCTTGTAAATCTATTACCAGACTAAAAGTGAAACTGTTATATTCTCTTTGGATTCATGCTTTTCTGCTCGTGGTTTTCTGTACAGAAGCACAAGGAGAGGTAAATCCTTATGAAGAATTACGAACCTTAAAAAGTGAGTTCGTAGCATTTAAAGCGTTCTCCATTTTACGTACTGATTTACAACTGCAAGAAGCGGATTCAGTCCTTAAGAATATCGAGTTTATACATAAACTTGCCAAAGAAAAAAAAGACGAGAACCTCATCTGCGTCTATTACGAAATGTTAGGACATTACTTCTCCCTTCGGTATGATAGAGTGAATAATCTCGCGACGATGAATCATGAGAAAGCCATCCAGTTTGCACAGGAGAACTCATTGAACGAGCAACTTTTTCGACAAAATTTTAGCTTTGGGAATTATTACTATACTTATTTTAAGTATGCAGATGCTTATCGTTACTTTAGACTGTCACTATCTGTCTTAGAAAAACTTGACGAAAACAAAGTAGCCAATATTTGGCAGTATTTTATTACATTGTCACGTTATTTCTATGATATCAAAGAGTATGATACAGCGTCGCATTTACTTGAAAAGACACTTGCATACAATAATAAGCTAGCTCCAAGAGAATTATTTGATGTTATTAATACCTTAGGATTGATTGCGCTCCACACCGGAAAGACTGACGAATCACTTGGGTATTTTAAAAAGGTACTCGAAAAATCAAATGCTGTAATGGACTCCGCATGGATGGGGATAGCTTACGGAAATATGGGCAATGTATACGCACAGCGGCATGACCTGAGTAAAGCATTGGAATATTTTAAACTTGATTATACTTATAACAGTCAGCCTTCTGGTGACTTGATATCAGGGTTGATCGCTTTGAAGAGAATGGCGGAAATACAGTTCCAGCAAGGTGATTTTGAACAGTCATTGGCAAATATTGATATCTATCTCACTAAGATGGAGAAGAAGCCTGTACGATATGAAAGCCTAGTCGAAGCCTACGATTTAAAAGCCAGATTATTGGATACCTTGTCTATAGAGGATGGACAGTTAGTAACTCTGAAAGAAGCGACTAAGTATAATAGACTGTTGTCTGCATTGCACAGTAGTTCTTCTATCGAAATGGCAAAACTCGAAGATGAAAAGGCTAATTATAATCAATTCTATCAAGAATCTAGACAGTATAAAAGGTTAAGTATCTTACTCGTTATTACGCTGGGAGTTGCTGTTTCAGTGTTCTTCCTTCTTTTGTATAAAAAGAGTAAGCGTAGAATAGAAAGGTTAGAAGTTGTGAAAACGGAAGAGGAAGAAGAAGAATACTGCCCGTTGGTGATACTGAGTGATAAACGCTTTCATAGTGAGGATACAAATAGAAAGGTACAGATAAGTCTGGAACTTAGACAATTGTTGTCCGGTAATCTGATGAATAATCGCAATTGGGAAAAATTTAAGGTTGCTTATCTAAATAGTTTCCCCTGTTTCTTCAGTGATATGATGGACAAATATCCAGAGTTGACAGATTCGGATTTACGCCTATTGGCTTTGATTAACCTCAATTTGTCTAATAAAGAGGTCGCTGACAAGCTATCCGTATCTTTGGATGGAGTTAAAAAGGCAAAGCAGCGTCTTAAGAAGAAACTAAATGAACATATTGTCTATAACTAGACAATAGCTTTGTCTGTCCGCTATATTTGTCTAATTTCGTGTTGAAGTGACTATTTATTCAATATGACGGAAATTAACTTACACGGCACACTATCAGGACATCAAAATCCTATCTATACATTAGAGGTTGACGCAGAAAAACATATCTTGTATTCTGCTGGGAATGACAAGGGAATAGTGGAGTGGGACTTGACTCAGCTCAAGTTTAACCGAATACTTTGTGCGGTTCCTGCTTCTGTATACTGTCTTAAAGTTATACCAGGGACGGACTGGATCGCTGCTGGAATGCGTAATGGAGAGATTTTTATTATTCAACGTACAGATCCCAAATTAATAGCTAAGTTAAATGTAGAAAATGGAGCTGTTTTCAGCATTCAACTGTTAGCAGCAAAAAATGAAATTATTGCCATTGGTGAAGAAGGCAAGGCTTATGTTTGGAGTCTGGATACATTCAGTTTGCTCTATACTTTTAACGTATCCAAGGAAACGGTTCGAACGATGGCAATCTCCGCAGACGAAAAAGAAATAGCTTTTGGGGATAAGAATGGTATGGTGTATGTCCATGATGCCAATGATTTTAATCGGATGACAGCGTTGAAAATCCATGATATGGCAATCTCAAGTATGTTTCTGGCTGCAGATTATTTGTATACGGGAGGGCGAGATGCTCGTATGTACAAATTGTCTTTTCCTGCATTACAAAAAGAAGCCGAGGTAACCCCACATTTCTTTACCGTGTACGGGATATCGGCTCTGTCGCAAAACTTGGTCACTGTTAGCAGAGATAAAACCATTAAAATATGGGATAGGGATTTTCGTCTGTTAAAAAATATCTCTAGAGACAAAGGAATCGATTCGCATCAACTCTCTATCAACAGTCTTGCTTATGACAATGAAATCAAACTGCTTTGTACGGCAGGGGATGATAAGCTGATAAAAGTTTGGTCCATCGTCTAAAAGCTTTTTCAATCCTAATCTTGTTAGGATTGAAAAAGCATATCGATAATCTCTGTAAGATATTTTTTATCGATAAGGTCAAAGGCGTTCAACAGATCACTATCCACATCTAATACAGCGACGACCTCATCATTTTTTAGTATGGGAAGAACGATTTCAGATTTAGATAATGAGCTGCAAGCGATATGTCCGGGAAAATCTTCCACATCAGGGACAATCAGTGTTTGCTTTTGTGCCCAAGCGGCTCCGCATACACCTTTGTTAAATGCTATTCGTGTACAAGCGACAGGGCCTTGAAATGGCCCCAATACGAGTTGTTCTTCTTTAACTATGTAAAAACCCACCCAAAAAAAATTGAACTGCTCCTTTAAAGCCGCAGCTACGTTGGCTAGGTTAGCAATCTCATCCGATTCCCCTGTTAGTAGTCCCTTGATCTGAGGGATCAGGCTCCTGTATTTTTCTTCTTTATTCCCGTTGTTTATCGTAAGATCTTCTGCCATTTTTTTTATTGAAACTGAATACGTATGTTGACTCCAAAATAAGTATACGATGTCGCATAATTTTGCGAAGTATAAGGTTTTACTGCATTTGAATTATAGAATAGACGAATGTTATAGAACTGATTAACGGTATAATCCAAAGAAGGATTTATCGTTAGACTCTTATTACCACCCGATATCTCTGCTTGATTGATATCAGAACGATACACTGTTGTTTTTCTATCATTCAATGCAAAGTCCACTCTGAAGTTCATGTCATTTACCCATTTGCGATCTTCAAATATACCGAATGGGAGACGGACATTGTTTTTACGGTATCCCATCCCCACTATAAACGACTGATCGGTCATCATAGCCAATTGACTGTTTTGTAGACTCATGTTCATATCGCGCATCTTACGGTATTCGGAATTCACCGATAAGGCGTTGGCAAAGCGCATATCTACACCAATGAGCGGTACAAACCTATCAATAACGGATATTTGTCCATACTGATTCTTCGGTAAGAAATTTTGATTCACATCGCGACCAAATGGCATGCCATCTGCTTCCTCATATCGTGCAGTGGAAGTATAGCCTCCAATAATATATTGAGACTGGTAAGCATGGTTGATATTGATCGAGCTAATCAAATCTTGAATGCCCAATACATTTGCTAAAGCATTGTAGGAAATTCGCCAGTTCGGAAGAGGGAATGTCGGTTTTATTCCCTGTTTTGCTGCATTTGCGTCTTTGCCAAGGTACGTTGCCAAAAAAGCATTGACTACGACATCTTGTTGTGTCTTGTCGTAACCGTCTGCATAGAAGTCCGGTGATTGCCCAACAGAGTTGATATTCTTTTCACCGAGACGCTGTGATATAGCTTGTCGGTGTTCCTCAAATTTTTGAAATAAGGCATCGCTGTTTTTGAAAGAAGTACGTATAGCAATTTGAGAAATAGTATAGTTACCCGTAACGTAAGGAGATACACTTTCCAACTGACCAGTAGCAGCGTTAAACTGGATTGCCGCTGTTTGGTTGTAGTTATCGATGCGTGACATGGTCAAATCTACCCGTAGACCTTTTATAGGCTCTAAATTTGCTACAATAGAGATGTTCTCCGCGAAGGTCTTCGTATACATATTGGTCTGTAATGTGTCGGATGACAACCAGCCGTTGCGAGCAGCTTTATCCAGGATGTCTCCTTGTCCACCAAAGAGGAATCCCCAACCTGGCGCATTCGTATTAAAATCATACCCCAACATACTCGTCGAAGGAAGATAGCCTGGAAGATAGGTTCCTTCAGTTTTTGTATAGGCACCGTTTACATTCCGGATGGAAGTTAACAATTGAACCAAAAATGGCACGGTACCCGTACTGTTTCTTCCAGAGTTCTGGCGGATAAATCTAAATTTACTATAGAGTGCATTTAGGTTCAGCGTCGGGTTAATCTGTATTGTTCTATTGTTTTGAATACTATTACCAAGGTTGATGTTCTCATTTTGTAAACTCAATAGAGGTTCGCTCTGCCAGTTAAATTGTGTACCATATCGAGCAGTGGCATTCACCCATTCCAAATAAGGAATCTTATTAATAGGAAGTGTATACGTTAGATTCATCATGTGATTATAATCTGTTGTTCTTCCCATTTTCCAGAAGTTAGACCATAATGTATCACGTTTTGCACCGTCGATCCGTCCATTTGGCTCATCAATGATGGAATAATTGGTCGCATTGAAGTCCAGGCGTAATGCTTTAGTCAAATCCCAACTGATACCATATATTCGGTTCATGTTAAAGTTCTTGTTGTAATATGTCGGCAGTACGTTATTAGAAGAATTGTCCCGCAGCGTATTTTCATTATAAATACGATTGACCTCCAATCTAAAGTTTAGCAAGGATGGCATGAGGTTAAAATTCATGTCACGGATCAAGGTCAGATTTTTGGACTTGATGTTTTTGAAAGGCTCAAGGAATGTTGTTGTGGGGCTACTAAAGGTGTAGTCTAATGCACCACGATAGTTACGTTGTAAAGCTGAAGCCGTGTTGAAATCCCTATGGTAATATTCGCTAAAGGCATAAGAAACTCCAAAGTTTTCAATATCCCATGGACGGACACGTCTTTCGTTGTCGGTCCGGATCTTACGCACGTTTGTAAAACTGAAACCTTTACGGGTAGTATAGTCTTGTACCAAGCGCAACAAGGAATCTCTTTGGTAATTGGAAAGTGTCGCTAAGGCACTGTTCAATTCGATATCTGGACTCAAGGGATTGAATTCTGGAGTCGCAGTTTGGTTCGAATAGTTGAAATAAAATGGAATGATCACACCATGTCTAGGATGGAAGAATTTTCCCAGCTCGGCATTGGTCGTAACATCAAAAAAGAAATTGTCAGAGCGGTTGCGCTCTCCAACGCGTTGCGATATGGAGCCGAACCCAATGGTCGATTTGGTCCCCGTTACAGCTACATTGGCAAAATCGGCTAGCTTCAAATTAAGACGTGCAGTAGCCGCCCATCCGCCTTTGTCATCAAAGTCGGTTAGACGAAGCTCGTTAAACCAGAATTCTCCGGCAAGGTCTCTACCATCATCCATAGGAGTACTCGTAGACGAACCACGTAAAGGGTTGCGTACACCGATCATATAGAAGCGTACTTTGGATATATCGGGAGTACCGATGATCAAGATTCTGTTCTTGCCGTCAGAATGCTCATAAGGTACATCTAGTGGCCATGGCTGTCCGTTGAGTTTGGCATTATCACGGGCCAATTTAGCATCTTGGAACAACTTGATTTGAATGTTCATCCTGTTTTCTTCTGGCCAGATGATGTCGGGAGAGCTCGTGCCAGGATGAGTGATACGCAAAGGCATATCATACTCATAATAGTTGTATTTATCGTCTGTACCAACTCGGATAAAGGCTCTGAAGTCACCATCATTGAGGTTTTCACCCTCTGCATGGATAAACATCTCAAGACGACCGTAAGGTCTAAAGTCATGAGAAGCGGTTTTGAAAGTAGCCCGACCATAACCATCTCGTAGCTGTTTAACATCGAGGCTCATAGATTGCTCGTTGAGCTGTATGTCTAGGTTATTGTTTGAGATATCAATCTGTCTGTTTATACCAGGTGGGACGACATACGGAATCGGTTCACGTTTTCCGTTTTCTTCGATACTGACATTGGCCACGTTGAATATCGAATTGTCTGACGCAACGACCCCCATACTATGGTCTGCAATAACTTTATTGGCAACATTTTCGGCATTATACTTCCTCCAGTCACCACGTACGAATTGCATACGTCCAAAACGCACTACAGAAGTATCCGTGAAATTGGTCATAAACAGGCGTACAAAGCGAATTGATTTGAAGTCTTGGATATTCCCCTCTCTGCTTTCAAACTCATTTAGAGGGATACGTAATTTATACCATTTTACTTCCAGGTCTTTGCTAAGTACGCGTACTGTTGAAGTCTGCTCGTCGACGATAAAGTTTTTTCCGACTACCATGTCCTGCGGACGTATCGAAAGTTTATATTGGTAGTATTCGTCGGTTTCGTTCATTGTGTTGTCCCGATTGATATCCTCACCGTCAGGCAACAGGGTGCTGGCAGAAGTCTCGACTCCAAAATCGGCCATGGACTGGTTATTGGTACGGGTATTCCCCTGAGTACCGTTGTAATGTTGATAGCGTTCTAAGATACCGACACTTTGGTCAAAATGATTACCTCTAAAATAGATATAGTCATCGGAAGATGGATCTTCCTGTAATTTGCTGAATGCCTGTGGATCAAGTACACCTCGCATCTGATTCAAAAAATTGGCATGAAAAGAGCGTTCTTCGTCATTTGTCAATCCGTCTAAGCCCACATCTTGGTGTAATCGGCTCGCATCAGAGTTTTCAAATGCTTGTACTACGGGTTGGTTACGGACCACATTGCCCCACACGGTCTGATCTACCAGTGTTTTGTCACCAGTAGGTGATAATCCGTTTTCTAAAGACTTTCTTCCGTCTTTAAGGATATCTTCCGAAATATTACCTAAGTTGATATAGATATCTCCACCAGCTTTGTTCGGGTTGGTGAGCGTGGGATCCATCATCCACATTTCCAAAAACTCGATGTTCTGTGCTTCAAAATCCGTCTGATCGATTTTGCGGAACATCCCCCCCCAACGTGTCTTTGGATTTAAGAGACTGCCATCTGAACCGATATTTGTAGTCGTGTAGTTGAACTGGCCACGGACCATAGGATAGTAAGCCAAATCGAGCGTAGGCAGGAATGCGTCTGTACCGGTCTTTATTTCTTTGTAAGGGAATACCTCTTTTTCTGTCACTTTCCGCGTCCGATGGTCTAATAAGAAGCGTTCGTTTATACGTGGATTTAAGCTTGAAGACTGATAAAATATAGGGTCGATATTATAAAAAGCAAGTTGTGCTCTGTTATACCCATAAGCCAAATCATTGTTCAGGTTTGATTCCGGAAACATGCGTGGAGTCCCCGAAATCTGCCAACCGAGTTGTCCTTTGATATCGATATAAGAGAAATTGTTTTCAAAGTTATCGATGTAGGTTGTTCCCGTATTGCCATTAGCCGTATTTAATCCCTTGGGATGTCCAGGTTTCAGATGGGCAAATTCGCCATAAAAACTGATATGTGATTCTTCTTTTGTGCTTAAGAAAGGCAATTTGTCAACCATTCGGGTCAACCAGCGTGAAGGAGCATTATACGTGACATCAGCGCCAAACATGGTATTGGAAATAGGTTCCTCCCCAATAAAGACTTTCTCAGAGATTGGTTTTTCGGTGAGGTTCATGATGGTGGCTCCCACCATTAAATTTTTATTGACCGTATAATCGAGGCGTCCCCCCATCAGCGTCTTTTGTTGTAAGCCGAATAAGGTTTCATCTTCTACCGATACCGTTATAGGTTGTCCTGATAAAACTAAAGCTTGATTTAGAATACGTAACGTGCCTATCTGATAATCGACCATATAATCTGTTCCCTCTGCAAGAATTGCCCCTCCAGACATTACGCGAAGCTGTCCCGGTTGGAGATTCATAACACTCAGTTGATACTCCGTACCTGAACCTGATTGATATCTTCCTTTTAGTCTGTATCTGTTTTTGTTCGGAAACTTCTGTTCGGCATCAGCTTTGGTGTGCGTGTATAGCTCGGGGTAGGTATACTTTTCGATAAGATCAGTTTCACCAGCCGTAAAACGCGAAGCCAGATCTTTACCAAAAGGTTCGACAACAGGAAAAATAAGTTTGCCTCGTACGGGTTCAATGGTGATATCTGGTAAGAAGTCAAACAATCCATCCGAACCTGCTGCTAGATTTTGTGTGACACGGTCTAAGTCGGTCAACTGTAACCAAGTTTTTTCTGCAGTTTGACTTCCTTCGTACATGGAGGGGCGTTCTGCTCCTGTCTCCGTCTCTGTACGGTATATCTGTAAGAATAGATTGTTTTCTGATATGTTTGATGCTTGTAGGGAATAGATGTTTTTCATCATTAAATCCCATGTCGGAAGATTTGTTTTTAAAATCTCATTTTTCAACAGTTTGGTGTACAGCATTTTTGGAGCAGACGGTGCTACCGGTATATCGGTGCTAAATTCGCCGACTTGATATTCTTTACCATTAGCGAGATAGCGGTAAGCTACTGCTAATACCTGATCCTGTCCTAAAGGATAGACCAAGGAAATGTATCCGAGACGCCTATTGATGGTATAATCTCTTCCCTCTGTCAATTTACGGGCATAGGTGAGCTTGGCGTAGTTATCATTCGCTCCACTGCCGGAGAAGAAGCTCTGTACAACATTGCCTGTCGACTCGCGTCCCGGTTCGCCCAGCTGGGTTAATAAGTCGTTGGACATATCGGGGCTTGGCGATCCTGGAATTCCAGTGGATGGCAGCTTAGATGGGGAGACACGGTTAATGATATTATTATAAGGGTTATATTCTCCCAAGTCCATTAGAGCCATGACGTCACGGGAGTCCTCATACGAGTTAGAACGGTTATTGACCCATACCTCTATTTGAGTAATATTCACTGGAGTAGTGATGATAGGAGCCATAGCCAGAGATTGGGCATAAGTGTCTCTAAAGTATTGCCCTAGGAAATAGTGTTGGTTTGCCTCATAGTTACTGAGTTCCAATACCATCTCGCTTTCGCGACTGCCGTTGGATAGCGTAATTTCTTTCTTGCTCGAACGCTGTTGAGAGAGTAAACCTGTAACTGCTAACTTGCCGAATTGTAATTGTGTCTTGACCCCAAACAAGGATTCTGCACCTTGAATCAGCGTAGAATTCAAAGACATGTTGACGTTACCAATTTCTAGACGGCGTATGATATCGTCGTCACCTGCAACATAATCGAAACGAATTTGGTTTTCAAAACCGAATTGTGCTCGAGAGTTGAAATTTGCATTGACCTTTACGCGTTCACCGATATTACCGACAAGATTCAGATTCATGTTTTGGTCGAAATCCATACCCCACTGTTTACGCTGTCTTTCGTTAAACATGGGGTTGTCGTTCGTGTTGTACTGGGCCATGATCCCAATATCTACACTACCTCTTGGATTGATGTCGATGGTATTTCCGCCAAATATTTTTTCAAAGGTCGGACTGTTGATCTCGATAACCGGAAATAATCTGCGTCTGCGCTCTTCGGCCATTTCCTTGCCAGCGAGTTCTTCCCAATAGTTTTTCTTCAGTCTCTTGAACTCATAGTCCTTAAACTCGTCAATACTGAGATACAGGGGCGGGCGATACATTTTTGTTCCCAGTTTCTCCCGAATGATATACTGTTTTGTCTTTGGATCAAAAACGACTTCCCGTTCAATGTTCTCCGGGATATCCAATGCGATAGGTCGATACGACTTGGGAAGCTTTATAAAAGGATTATCTTGAAGCTGATATTTTAATTTTGTGGAATCATCCACTGAAATATTAGTAACTGGTGTTACGACTTGGGCATAGCCAATATTTATCAGTACACAAACAAGTATCAATAACGCAAATAATGACCTATGCTTTTTCAAAGGAGTTTGGCTAAAATAAAATTAATAATTGCTATTATTCAAGCAAATATCAATGTTTTAATTAATAATAACAAAATCTCCCAAAGATATTGCTGCAAGTAAAATGTTAAAACATCATTAATGTAGCTTGTTTACTACTTGTTATAATTTTTTAAGAGCTGATTTGATAAGTTCTTCGACGGTTTGTGCTTCGCCCGTCTGTACAAGTGAAGCAAGTGTTTTCTCGACTTGATTTTTTTGGAAACCAAGCATTACTAGAGCTGATAGGGCTTCATCTGGAACAGATAGAGTTGTCGGAGGAAGAGGAAGTAAAGCATGATCTCCTTGTTTTTTGAGTTTATCTTGCAATTCGAGGATAACACGTTGAGCAGTCTTTGGACCTATCCCTTTTATTTTTTGAATAACCGCTACCTGTCCATTGATAATAGCGGATTGTATCTCTTCTGGCGTAATGGAGGAAAGCATCATACGACCTGTATTAGGGCCTATTCCGGATACTGAAATCAAATGATTGAACAGATGACGCTCCCCTTCAGTAGCAAAGCCGAATAGGGTATGGGCATCTTCACGGACCTGAAAGGAAATAAAGAGTTTGCAATTCTCTTGATCTTTGATCAATGAATAGGTTGTTAATGAAATATGGACATAGTATCCAATGCCCCCCACCTCAAGTATAACATGGGTGGGGGCTTTGAATACGAGTTTACCACTGAAATAATCGTACATGGTTATTTTTAAAGTTATGAAGTTATAGAGGTGATGTAAGTTATCTTCTATAAAGAGTATAACCTTACCACGACCGGAACTTCAATTTATTTTGAGCTTTCATGTGCCTGTGCATCGACAACCGCAATAGTCACCATGTTCACAATCTCGCGAACGGAACTGTCCAGTTGCAATACATGTACTGGCTTGTTCATACCCAGTAGGATCGGTCCCACAGCTTCGGCATTTCCAACCTCTTGTAATAGTTTGTAAGCAATATTGCCCGATGCTAAGCTTGGGAATATAAGTGTATTAGCACTTTCGCCTTTTAGCGTACTGAAAGGGAAATTGCTATCCAACATCTCTTTGTTCAGTGCAAAGTTGGCCTGTAATTCGCCATCGACAATGATCTCAGGGTGATTTTTGTGCAACAATTTAACCGCTTCACGAACTTTCGTCGGTGTCGAACCGTCGCTGGAACCAAAGTTGGAATAAGAAAGCATCGCTATTCTCGGTTTGACATTGAAACGACGTACCGCTTTTTCAATTAATACAGTGATGTCTGCAAGTTCTTCGGCAGAAGGATCTGTATTTACCGTAGTGTCACCCAAGAATAGAGGTCCTTTAGAGGTCAACATCATATACATCCCCACAATACGGCTTCCTTCTTTGGCTCCTATTACGTGTAATGCCGGTTTAATGGTAGACGCATAGTTGCGCGTCAAGCCGGAAATAAGGGTGTCCGCTTCTCCAAACTCTACCATGCTGGCCGCAAAATAGTTGCGATTGGACATTAATTTAATCGCATCCATCTTTGAAACGCCTCTACGTTGTCTCTTTCTGTAAAGATGTTCCGCGTATTTTTCGAACCGTTCCGTTTTTTCTTCGGCCTTGGGGTCGATGATCACCACATTATCAAGGTCAAAAGCGTATTCTTCTATCATATCGGTAATACGCTCTTTGTTCCCTAATAAGATAGGAATAGCTATACCTTCTTCTTTTACAATCTGTGCCGCCCGTAAGGTTTTAACATTGTCGGCTTCAGCAAATACCACTCTTTTTGGTTTGTTTTTTGCAATAGAAGTCACTTTACGCATGATGCCGTCATCTTTTCCAAGACGCTTGTGTAAAGCATCCTTATAGGCCTCCCAATCGGTGATTGTTTGACGGGCCACACCTGATGCTATGGCCGCTTTGGCTACAGCAATAGATACTTCTGTAATCAAACGAGGATCTGTAGGCTTAGGGATCACATAGTCAGGGCCAAAACGTAGGTTGTTCGTGTTATATGCTTGATTAACTTCTTCAGGTACATTTTGTTTTGCGAGATCAGCGATAGCACGTACAGCTGCAATTTTCATTTCTTCGTTTATAGCGGTAGCTCGTACATCCAGTGCACCTCTGAAGATGTAAGGGAATCCTAATACATTGTTGACCTGATTCGGGTAATCCGAACGGCCCGTACCCATGATGATATCGGAGCGAGTCGCGACAGCGAGATCATATGCGATTTCTGGATTTGGGTTGGCCATGGCCAGTACAATTGGGTTATCAGCCATAGATTTTAACATCTCTGCTGTAAGAACATCAGCTGCAGACAGCCCGATGAATACATCAGCGCCTTGCACTGCATCTGCCAGTGTATGTATGTCTCGATCTGTAGCCCATTCCGCTTTGGAACCATCCAATTGCTCTCGGTCGCTACGGATTACGCCTTTACTGTCCAGCATGACGATGTTTTCCTTTTTTGCACCTACAGCAACATACATGCTTGTACACGAGATAGCTGCAGCTCCAGCGCCGTTTACGACAATCTTAACCGAGGCAATATCTTTGCCTTGAAGTTCACAAGCGTTGATCAGCGCAGCCCCGGAAATAATAGCGGTACCATGTTGGTCATCGTGCATGACTGGAATATTCATTTCGGCTTTTAGACGGCGTTCGATTTCAAAACATTCCGGAGCCTTTATATCCTCCAGATTGATTCCCCCGAAAGTAGGCTCTAAAGCCTTAACGATATTGACAAACTCATCGACATTCTTGGTGTCGAGTTCGATGTCAAAAACATCAATATCAGCAAATATTTTAAAAAGAAGACCTTTTCCTTCCATAACAGGCTTACCTGCTTGCGCACCGATATCGCCTAGGCCTAATACGGCAGTACCGTTACTGATTACAGCAACCAGGTTGCCTTTTGCAGTGTATTTATAAGCATCTTCAGGATTCTCAGCGATAGCTAGGCAGGGCTCTGCTACGCCAGGTGAATATGCTAATGATAAATCGCGTTGTGAATTGTAAGGTTTTGTAGGGACGATTGCAATTTTACCGGGGCGGCCAAGGGCGTGATAGTCCAAAGCCTCTTTTTTTCTATTGATATTACTCATTTTAGTATGCGTGTCAAATTTAAGCTCTCAAAGGTATTATTCTGTTTTTACAATATACAATAATAAAGGTATTATTTCAGGATGTCTAGGACGGTAAACATACTTTGACGCATTTTTGACGCACTGCCTGTATAGTTATATACGATGATGGTGAAGGTGTAGTCTTTGCCATCTTTTGCCTTGTGGTATCCTGTATATCCCAATGTGCCGCCTATAGTGCCGCTCTTCATCGTCATCCCGTTATAGATAGGCAAGCTTTTTAGGAAAGCGTCGTACCATGGCCGTTTGATCGCATACTGCATAATTTTATTCATAGCGTTGGTCGTTACATTGTTCTGAGGAGACAGACCCGAACCATCAATAGTGCTCAATTCGCTGTTGGCGAGTTGTAACTTTTGTTGCCAAAACTTCTGCAGGTAGTTGGCGCCGTCAGAGGTGGATGTTTTACCACCGCTCAGATAAGCGATGCTTCTCAAAATGGCTTCACCGTAGAGATTGATGCTTTTTTGATTAAACCAATATACGATATCCGTTAAGTTGGGGGATACGTGTATATCGAGTTCGGCCGTTTTGCTGGGGAAGATCGAGTCCTGTTCTACCAGTCTCTGTCCTGTAGTAGGCGGTAGACTTAGAATAATGCCAGAAGCATTGATCGCTTTGGATAGATCATAGGCTAATGCGAATGCGGGATCAGGGAGAGAAAGCTCGATCGTTTTCTTTAGATCTTGGGCATAAGTTCCGCGAAGATATATCTTATCAGAATAAGGTGCCGAATAGGCGTAGACGTTGTCTCCTGTACCCGACCTGCCAATTTTAACCGTATTGACTAATTGTAGGTAGGAGAGGTCCGAGGTCGTCGATGTTATTGCCGCTGCACTATTAAGGCTTCCGGTCTGAAAGTTGATGCCAGCCTTATTCTCCTGCCAGTTCAAGGCCGATATACCAGCGCCATAGTAATTGCCCATATCATTCCAAGTCCAGCCTCCAGGTACATCATGTCCGCTATAAAGACGATCATCTCCGATGACACGCCCATCTATTGCAGTAATGCCTGCAGCCTGGATAGCATGTACCCATTTGTTCAATAGAACCTGCCCCTTCGTTTGTTCATAACGATCGCTGCCAAGTGTGGGGTCACCCGAGCCTTGGACCACAATGTCGCCATGTAATACTCCTGTACTGTCTATGATTCCCGTATAATAAAGCTTGGTCTTGTAGCTGTAGTTTGCGCCCAGTAGATCAAGCCCAGTGATCGATGTGATGACTTTAAGAGTTGAAGCAGTAGGAAGACCTATCTGACTGTTTTTTTCGAAAATAATATCGCCCGTACTCTTGTCCAGGACATGTAGGCTCGCCATTCCATTTTTTATGCTGGGTTGTGCTAGAAAAGATTGAAATCCCTTGTCTAGGTTTTGTTGTATGGATTGAGCCAGGGATGTCGAGATAGCGAGTAGCGAAAAACAGAATAACGCAACATATTGTTTGGTGTTCATTATCATAATAATAGCATTTTGACAAACCTAAATAAAATGTGCTGTATATGCAATATGCTGTGACAGCGCAGCTATTCGCTTCCAGCTCTTGTTGATTACGAAATCAAGTTGCCTAGCCGAACAAGTTGTCGTGATTGCTATTCATTTATCCGCTTTTAGTCCAGTGTCTTTGGGGCTTTTTACAGTTCATCTTGTGCAAGGTCCTCCCAATGATTAGGGGTGTGTTGTGTTGAGGCAAAGACCTTGCAAAAACGCATTGCGTCACAATAATAATAAAAAGAAATGCTGGTCTGTAGTTTCGTAAAGGGATAGAAATCGTTAACTTGCAGAAGATATTTAGTTATAAAAATATGTCACATTTAGAAAGATTAACCAAGGTTCGTGGTTTAATGAAGGAACAGGGAATTGATGCTTATATTATTCCTTCTTCGGACCCTCATATTAGCGAGTACCTACCCGAACGTTATAAGTGTATTGAGTGGACTTCCGGTTTCAGTGGATCAGCTGGCACACTGGTGATAACGCATGATTTTGCGGGATTGTGGACGGATGCTCGTTATTTTGTACAAGCAGCCGAACAGCTCGCTGGAACGGGTTTTGAGTTGGTCAAACTCAAGGTGCAGGCTGCCTCTGAGTACGTGGAGTGGTTGGACCAACGCTTAGGAGAAGGTGCAAAAGTCGCCTTCGATGGTAATCTTGCGTCCTTGCTTGTCGCACAAACAGTCAAGAATAGTTTGGAACCTAGAGGTATTGTGGTGGATGGACATGTGGACTTGCTGGGGGCGATATGGGAAGGTAGACCTGCTTTGCCACAAGTGAAAGCTTATTTGCTGGAAGATAGTACAACAGGCCAAAGTACAAGCTCCAAGATAGCCGAAGTTAGGAAGGCGTTGGAAAAATATCGTGTGGAAGGACATTTTATATCATCATTAGATGATTTAGCTTGGTTGCTGAATGTTAGGGGGCAAGATGTGCCGTGTAATCCGGTTGTATTGGGCTTTGTGTATGTTACGCAGAAGGAAGCCATCCTTTTTGTTGAATCTTCAAAACTGGACAAAGAATCGATTGTAGAATTAGAGCATCAAGGAGTACATGTACTTGACTATGCGGATGCCTTTGATTTTGTGAAAGAGATATCAATCAGCAGTATTCTTATCGATCCAAAGCGGACTTGTTTTGCGATATATGACAGTATTCCAGCAGGAGTAAAGATTGTCGAGCGTATTAACCCGTCAACGAGTTTGAAGACCATTAAAAATAAGACCGAAATAGCTCATGTGCGCAATACCATGATCAATGATGGGGTAGCTATGACTAGGTTTTTTAAGTGGTTGGAAGAAACGTTGGGGAAAGAAGAGTTATCGGAAATTTCAATTGCGGAGAAATTACAGGGCTTCAGAGCCGAACAACCGGGGTTCGTTGATATCAGTTTTAATACCATTGCCGGTTATTTAGATCATGGAGCATTACCGCATTATCATGCTACAGAAAAAAGCAATTATACATTAAAGCCTTCCGGGTTATTGTTGGTGGATTCGGGCGGACAGTATAAAACAGGAACTACCGATATTACGCGTGTAGTATCCCTGGGAAATATCACCCAAGAGGAAAAAGAAGACTACACCATCGTATTGAAGGGTACTATTGAAGGAAGTCAGGCTATATATCCACAAAATACACGTGGCTATCAGATTGATGCGATCACAAGGCGTCCGATATGGGAGACACTACGTAATTATGGGCATGGTACAGGCCATGGGGTAGGCTTCTTTTTGAATGTGCACGAAGGACCTCAGGTCATCAATCCGACAAATGTCGATATACCACTGGAAGAAGGAATGATTACCTCTATCGAACCTGGACTATATCGGGAAGGTAAGCACGGTATCCGTATTGAGAACCTTGTGTTGTCGACAAATTTTAAGAGCTCTCAATTTGGAGATTTTATGAATTTCGAGACCTTGACCATTTGTTATATTGCGACGGATCTGGTAGAGAAGAACCTATTGCAGCAAAGCCATATCGATTGGCTTAATAGTTACAACCAATGGGTATATGAAAAAGTATCTCCGCTATTGACAGCGGATGAAGCCAGATGGCTAAAAGAGAAAACCAAGGCAATTTAGTGTCTCATAAAAAGGTCATCCATCAAACGGATGGCCTTTTTATAAATAATCTAATATTTAAACATAGAATAGATGGATTCACGAAGAAGGTTTTTGCAGAAAATAAGTTTAGGTTCACTTGCTCTTGGTTTGATCCCCAAGTGGTCAAAGGGAATGCCGTTGCAGAAAGTGAACAAGCCTGTTGTTCTGTCGACATGGGACTTCGGTTTAAAAGCCAATGTTGCTGCTTGGGAGGTTCTGGTTTCCGGAGGGCGAGCATTGGATGCCGTCGAGCAGGGAGTACGGCTGACAGAAGCTGATCCTACCGAGCGTAGTGTGGGGTATGGAGGACGTCCCGATAGGGATGGGAAGGTGACACTGGATGCCTGTATCATGGATGAATATGCAGGAATAGGTTCTGTAGCAGCGCTGGAACATATTAAACACCCCATATCTGTCGCTAGGGCAGTGATGGAGAAAACTCCTCATGTTATGTTGGTCGGGGATGGAGCCTTACAGTTTGCGAAAGAGCAAGGCTTTCCAGAAGAAAATTTGCTGATAACCGAATCGGAGAAGGAATGGAAGGAATGGCTGAAAACGGCTAAATATGAACCCGTAGTCAATATTGAGAATCATGACACTATAGGTATGATTGCTTTGGATAGTAACGGTAACCTTTCTGGTGCGTGTACGACAAGTGGTATGGCTTTCAAGATGCATGGTCGTGTAGGAGATTCTCCTATCATAGGATCTGGCCTTTACGTTGATAATGAAATCGGTGCAGCTACGGCTACCGGACATGGTGA
The DNA here is from genome assembly GCF_000416985.1 of Sphingobacterium paucimobilis HER1398. Lineage (GTDB taxonomy): Bacteria > Bacteroidota > Bacteroidia > Sphingobacteriales > Sphingobacteriaceae > Sphingobacterium > Sphingobacterium paucimobilis. The sequence goes on along the minus strand of NZ_ATDL01000008.1, from coordinate 25,362 downwards.
AGAGGTGATCCGGACTGTCGGAAGCCATTTAGTGGTCGAACTGATGCGTCAAGGACATGCTCCTCAAGCAGCTTGTGAAGAAGCTGTAAAGCGGATTGTTAAGTTTACCCATAATAGAAAGAAGACGCTGGATAATATACAGGTCGGTTTTATCGCCCTGAATAAAAGGGGAGAATATGGCGCCTATTGTATCCACGGCGGATTTAATTATGCTAAGTATGATTTTAAAGGCAATGAACTCATTGTCTCCAACTCTTATCTAAAAACGGATGGCTAAAATAGAAATTGCAAGTTTCAATCGTAGAGCGGCATTGATTGCAGAAGAAAACGGGGCAGACCGTATCGAATTTTGTGCAGGTATGGAGGTCGGTGGCACTACTCCAGATACAGACGATGTTATTGCGCTTCGGAAAGAACTTGATATTGATCTGAATGTTATGATACGTCCACGAGGTGGCGATTTTGTCTACAGTGCGGAGGAGTTTGAGCAAATGAAAAGAGCGCTGATTCGCCTGAAGGAGCAGCACGTTGATGGTTTTGTTTTTGGTATATTGAATAGGGACAACACGATAAATATGGATCAGAATAAAGAACTGATTGCATTGGCCTCTCCGTTACCTTGTACATTTCATCGTGCTTTTGATGATGTTACAGATATCGATGCTGCTCTGGAGGATGTTATTTCTTGTGGTTTTACTACGATCCTGACCTCCGGATGCGAACCTGATGTGATGATGGGATTGACCAATCTCAAGCATCTGGTGCATAGGGCTGAAGGACGTATTGTCATCATGCCAGGAGGAGGTCTCCGATCGACCAATGTAGACCGGGTTTTACGTGAAACGGCTGCTGTTTATTTCCATTCTTCAGCAATCACGGATGGCGGAAATACAGCCGTCGCTCAAGAAGTGAAAGAGCTTAAAGAGAAGGTGTCTTAATACCTTCTCTTTTAATTTTTATTGTTAATCCATATCCGATTAAACCAAAACGCATCCATTCCTTCATTGGTGAGTTCAATAGTATAGGTCCCTTTTTGTGCGAAGGAAATTTGGCCTATCCGCCGATCGGTAAACTCGGGGTTGTAATTGTTCTCATTCGGTTCGGAAACCATCATCGAGTTTGGTTCCAATTGTCCTTCAATTGCCGTTTTATCAACAGTAATACGGATTTTTTTACTTGTTTTGAATGGATTGTAAGCTGATATATCAACATTGTATAAGCCTGGTTCAGCAATGTATACAGCCCATCTGATCTTCTCTGTCCCGTCAAGTTTGATGCGGTTGGGTTGTTTGCCGTCATATTTTTCAACTATTAATCCATTCTCTAGCGGATTGGTTGCTGTCAGGGCGAATCCTCCAAAAGTCGATTCCGAAACAATATCACTATCTATAGTCAGCGGTTCGTTGTATTTTAATATGATATTGGAAACATGATGATCTTGCTCTTCCCCTTTTAGGTCGATATGCAATAAGGGTCCATCAGATGTAAAAAGAAGTTTTCTTTTTGTCGTGCCGCGAACCAAGTAAACCTCTTCAGGAGCTCCCTTGATACCCGATATACGTAGCGTATGATCCAAGGGCCAATTGAAGACCTGGGCATATACAAAAGTAGAGTTACCCTGTTGCTTGGTTGTAAGGTATCCCCAGTCGTGCTGCCCTGCCCGGAGCGGGATGCCTGTGGCACCGTATATACTATTGCCGTGTGCTTCCAGCCAATCTCCAATCTCGTGGAGGCGTTGTATACTTTCGTAAGGTACTGTGCCATCTGCTCTAGGACCTATATTGAGTGTGAGGCCTCCATTTAGACTGACATTGGATATCAAGGAATGAAATAATTGAGAGGTTGATTTCCATTCATTCTCCTGTCCATTATAGCCCCATGAGTGGGCAATTGTCGCGGGCGTCTCCCAAGGGTGATCTATATAGGTGCTGCCAAATTGATTGTCACCAAATGTTTCAAAATCGACATTGCTTTCGTCCGTGGGTAGTCCCAGTCTCGAATTGATAAGACAATTGGGCTGTAAGCGGCGGATGAGCTCGACAACTTGTAGCAACTGTTCTTTTTTAATGATAGATTTTTGATATGGAATCCACATGTCAAACCACATCAGTGCGATATCGCCATAGTCGGTCAAGAGTTCTGTAAGTTGAGGGATAACCTTTTCTTGCCAATACTGGTCAAATTGAGTGTCGCTGACATGACCTTGCAGTTCTTGGTTATGATCCCAGGCATAGGGATGTTCCCAGTCGATCCAATGCGAATAGTAAAACCCCAGTTTCATACCGTGTTTACGGCAGGCATCTGCCAATTCTTTTATCACGTCCCTGTTAAAGCCCGCCAGATGAGGAAGAGAATAATCTCCTGTTTTTGTGTCCCATATAGCTACACCATCATGGTGCTTGCTGGTCATGATAATATATTTCATGCCAGCCTCCTTTGCCAGAATAACCCATTCTTCGGGTTTTATTTTGTTCCAATCAAAGCGTTTGGCCAATTCGCCATATTCTTCCTTCGAGATACGGTTGCGGTATCTTATCCATTCTGCGTAGTTGTTGAGGTAGCGTAGTTTTTCTCCTTTCCAAAGTCCTTCAGCAGCGCTGTATAATCCCCAATGGATAAACATCCCGTACCTTGCCTCTTGAAACCATTGGGCTTTTGCAGAAGAAGACTGAGCGGATACTTGTAGGTAGGCTACTGTGGACAGACAAATCAGTATGAAGGACTTCAATAAATTGGAACGGATCATAATGCTGTGGTTTTGTGCTCTTACAAGATACTAAAAATGAATTTTTATCAAGAAATATAGGTTGATATAGAATATAAAATCCCCGTTGCAGTGAGCAACGGGGATAGGGTGTTAGTGGAATTAGTTTTGTTTGGCCCACCAAAGCGGGGTAAGAACTTTGTCGCTACCATTTAATAGTGTTACCGCTTCCTGATACCCTGTTGGGTCGGAGTCCCTCAACGAAGAGGGAAATGGTAACCGTTGAGGAAAGAACTTAATGTTGCTGGTCAGATAGTTGCCTGAATTAAGATCTGGTAGATTCGGCAATGCATTTTCAATAGCTGGGTTTTCGAAGAAAGGCAAGCCCAACCGTCTCTGATCATTCCAGGATTCTAAAGGCAACCACGGTAAGTTGGCAATAAATTTCTGAGTAATAATCTTGGTCAAGATATCATTGCGTACAGATCCATTTTTATAAAGCGAGTTGACTGGGTATTTGATACTGACCGTTCCTGTGGTTTCAGTATATCCATCAATGAACTTCATTGTGTGTTCATTACCAGGTTCGGTCGTATGAGAGAAACTTACAGAGGTACCAACTCTATTATAATCTGTTGAACTTAGATAATCAGAGGCAAATTGACTTACTCCCCAATAATCAAAGTTTGCTTTGATGCCATCTTCATAAGCAGTTTGTGTAGAAGTTCCTGTGGTCCATCCTTTTAAGGAGGCTTCCGCTAAAAGGAAGTAGGTTTCCCAGTTTGCAAAGAAAATTCGACTGTCCGCACTTTTTCTGAATTGGTTGGCTAGTGCAGGTACTTTACCCACTAGTGTACTGCGTAGCCTATTGTTGGTGCCCTTGGCTCCCCAGTCGCCTAAAGCAAAAGCGTTCCAAGTAAATTTAGTATGTACAGGGATCTTGCTGCTTCCCGTTACTAACGTATCTACCGTTTTTTTTGAGTCATCTCCGTTTAAAAAGAAATTCGGGTTATTGATATCTCCTGGGATAAAGAAGGCTTTCAACGCTCGAGGATCAATTTTATTGGGCAACCCATCTAACCAATATCCGGCAGAAGGATCGTTGGTTTTGTCGCTGAAATGATTCGCATATCTCTTTCCGATATAATCTTCGGCTTTAATGGAAGATTTTAGAGAATCTGCAACCTGTCTGTCTGTTTTTATTCCGCCTAGTCCTAAATAGAGATTATTCAAGGTAGATGAAAGAGCTTGATAGTTCCAGGAACGACTAGTGACGCCAGCCAATGGATCCCAGCCTTCTCTTTCGGCGACGGTGAAATTATCCTCTGAATTGATAATGTATTGATTTGTAGCTACTGCTTCTTCAAACTCCGTTTTTGCCTTTTGAGCGTCTACTTCGGATAGTCGCATAGCTAGTCGCATACGCATAGAGTTCGCATATTTTATCCATTTCTCATGATTGAATTTATAAGCCCGATCAAATTTAGCGATGTCTTCTGGGATTTTAACGCTAGGGTCAATTTTAGAGATCGCGTCTTTTAATTCTTCAAACAGATAGTAGTAAACATCTTTTACTGAACGGTATTTTGGATTTTCCCCAAGAGCGTATTCAATTGGCATGGGACCAAAATTGTCAGCCACCTCGCTGATCAAGTATGCTCTCCATATACGAGAGATATGTATTAAATTGCTTGTGTATTCGTTGGCCGATCCAGCATTGATTTGATTGGTTGCAATTTCGATGCCTTTTGTAGCATTTTTAATCCACTCCGCAGAATACCTGTAATAGTCTTTAGACCAATCGTCATTAGCTGTTCCTGTTGCAAGACCGTTGGTCATATGTTGCCTTCCAGCAGTTTTCCAGTCCAATACAAATACCCGTTCTCCTATGTGTGGGTCTTGTTGAGCTCCTGTAAGTGAATTGTTGAAGAAAAACTCAATTTTCACCTGGTTTTCATTGCCTTTAAGTGGGTTGACATTCATGTCATCAAACTTAGAACATGAACTCACAACTCCTCCTATGAGTAATGCAAGACTTATTTTTGATATGATAGTTTTCATTGTTTTCTTTTTTGATTAAAATCCTAAGGTTAAATTGAGGAAGAATGACCGAGAGGTTGGTGTCGAAAAATTCTCGAACCCAGTTGCGTTTGAATTGATCGCAAAGACTGATTCAGGATCTATACCATTGGCATAGCTCTTAATCATCCAAACATTGTTGGCCGTAACGCTTACTTTAGCCCGTTGTACGATACTATTGCCTAAAATAGTTTTTGGAAAGTTATAGCTCAGTGTTACATTTCTCAAACGAACGTTGGTAGCATCGTATATGTTTTGCTCTGTAATACCATAGTTGCCAGTGGTAGAGGTTACCTGTGTCCAATACAATTGTTGGGTGGTTTGTTGTGTATTCTTTACATAAGTCCCGTTGGAGTTAACTACTCCTTCAACAACGAAAGGTGCACGTTCACCACCTGGTGCTGTAATAGCTGCGTTACCATTGGCTTGAAGGTTTAGGTTTGTGCCGGAAAAAAATTCGCCGCCAAACCTTCCATCAATAAGGAAGCTAAGACCAAAGTTCTTATAAGCAAAGCTGTTATTCCAACCTACCAGTGCTTTGGGAGCTTGGTTACCTAGTTTGTGCAGGCCGTCAGCTGCTTGAGGAACGCCGTTCCCGTTTAAAATTAATTGGCCATTAAATTCACTGTCCGAATCCTGAACTCTTAGAAATTTAGTGCCGTAAATATCGCCATAGAGATCGCCTTCAAGAGCTCTTATGGAAACATTGTCGTATGATCCCAGTGGGTACATGTCTACACCATCTATAAGACGAATAATCTTGTTTTTGTTTGTCGAAAAGTTCACACTTGAATTCCACGTCAATTTATCTGTGTTCGTTAATATTCTGCCATCTAGTACGACTTCGAATCCAGAGTTTTGAATATTACCAGCATTGATTTTTTCGTATTCGTAACCACTGTATGGGTTCATCGGTAAATCAATCAGTTGATTTGTAGCATTTGTTTTGTACCAGGCGAAATCTAAACCTAATCTGCTGTCAAATAGTCGGGTGTCAAAACCAAACTCAACAGTTTTGATCAGTTCATTAAGTACATCTGGATTATATTTGGTGGTACCGATTCCAGCAGTTGTATTGCCGTTAGGATCTTTTCCAACGTTATATACATTATATAACTGGAAGGCAGGGAGGTCATTTCCAACTTCGGCGTATGATCCGCGAAGTTTAGCAAAAGATAGCCAATTAGGCAGTGTTCCACCTGTTTTGGTAATCATATCAGAGACGACCCATGATGCACTAACCGATGGATAGAAGAAAGATCTATTGTCTAAACCTAGGGCTGACGACCAATCATTCCTTCCTGTAATATTTAGGAAGAAGTAATTATCATAATTGATTTCAGCAGTGGCGTATAATGAGTTTATTTGTTTGCGTAGTAAGCTTTGTTCAATTGTGGGGAAAGATTTGCTATTGTTGATGTAGAATAAATTAGGCACCTGAAGCTCCCCAGTATTGGCATCAATACCGGTAGATTTAGTTTTCATGATTTGTCCAAAAACAGATGCTGAACCACCCCATTTTCCAAATAGATTATCTTTGTGTGCGTTTAGTGCCAAGGTGAAGTTGTTTTCAAAAAAGGTGTTTTTCCCCAGAACATAACTTCCTCCCGTAATTAGCGGGCTCCCTCCATACGTTTTGGTGTCATAGTTGGTGGTGTATTGGTCACGACCAAATCTAGCTTCAGTATCTAACCAATCATTGAATTTGTATTTAATGTTCCCATTCATGACAAAGCGGTCACGAATATCATTATTCAAACGATATTTTTCCAACCAATAAGGGTTCATGGTTTTGTTTTCCGATGTCCCATACCAAGCCATGTCACCAACTGAATTTAACGGATTCTTGAAATCTAATATATTCATTGAACGTGGCATGGTGAATAGGGTACTGTATACGTTGGAATTGTTGTCCCCCGAAATCGGTCTGTTCTTTGCATTGACGTTCATGTATTGTACTTTGACATCCGTTGTCCAGCGCTTGTCAGGTCCGAATGAAGAGGTGACTTTAGTCATTAAGTTTAACCGTTCTAAAGACGATCCTGGAATTTTACTTTGATCATTTAGATAGGTTGCTGATGAATAGATGCTAGTCTCGCCAAGTTGTTGTTGGAATGCTAAGTTTTGTGTGTGATTAACACCAGTATTGAAGTAGGAACCGATATTATCATATGCCTTCCCTGAAATGTTGTCTCCCCAACTATTGGTCATTGTAGGGTTGTAAACGCCATCTTTTCCTTGTCCAAAATTATTCTGAAGCTCTGGAGTCATGAATATGGTTTCTAAACCAAGTGTGGATGAGTACGTGATACCAGCGCCAGCTTGTGCTTTCCCGGATTTTGTGGTGATGACTATAGCTCCATTGCCCGCTCTAGACCCATAGAGTGCGGAAGCTGCTCCGCCCTTAAGTACAGACATGCTTTCGATGTCATCAGGGTTTATGTCTCCTAATCCACCTCCCATGTCTGTGGCTGGGTTCCATATGTCATTGTTTTTCTCACCATTACCTTTGATTCCTCCAAGGAAGTTGTTCATTGGTACGCCATCTACAATTATTAGAGGTTGGTTATCTCCTGTAAGGGAGTTGTTGCCTCGGAGTGTGATTTTGGTAGAAGAAGCTGGTCCTGCTGATCCTTTTATGATTTGAAGGCCGGAAACTTTTCCAACTAAAGCATTGGCGATGTTCGTTTCTTTTGCATCTACTAACTGGTCGCCTTTGACCTCTTGGAAGGAGTAGCCCAAGGTTTTCTTCTCTCTCTTAATACCCATTGCTGTGACAACAACTTCATCTAGCGCACCTTCTTGATTGATTAAGGTTACATTAATCGTTTTAGCTGTAGAGGTGATAATTTCTTGTGCGGTGTAGCCAATCATGGAGAAGCGTAAGGTCTGGCCCACTTCTGCTTGAATAGAATAAGCTCCATTAGCATCGGTTTGTGTCGCTTTATTACTGCCCTTGACGGATACGCTCGCGCCTTTTATTGGGCCGGATGCATCTGATACTATTCCCGTAACAGATTGCTGTGCAAATACCACCGATATGCATAGAAGCATAAGGATAGATAGGCTGCAACATTTAAGATAAAACTTGCTCATAAAATTTAGTTTTAGTTCGTTTCTGTTTGTTTTTTGTGTAGTACTTTCCAATTGGAGGAGGATACAGCTATAGAAGCGGTTCCTATTATTTGTGCATTGTGTAGGGTCGATATTTCTATATTCGTGTCTTTGGATAAGCGCTGTATGCTGAATTCGAGCATAGAGGCCTGTATTTGTGGCAGTAATATCTGTCCAATTTCAGATCCTTTTCCACTGATAATCACTTTTTCTGGATTAATGATATGGATTAATGTAGCGATGCCTTTTCCGAGCATATAGCCGATTTTGGCAAAGGACTCAATAGCTACCTGATCGCCATTTAGTGCGGCACTTATCAGTTGATCTATGCTGAGTCTTCCTTCCTGGCCATAGTTTGCCGTGAGCTGAGAAATTTGTCCATTTTCAATTTGTTCTTTGGCATATCCCAAGGCAGCAAGGAGCGAAGCTTCTACTTCAAGACAGCCCCGTTTGCCACATGAACATAATTTGTTCTGACTGGACAAGGGGATATGACTAAATTCCCCGGCGTATCCGCTGTGTCCTTTAAATAGTTTCCCTTCTAATATCATACCCAAACCAACGCCCCAATTTAGATTTATGACGAGGGCATTGTTGCATTTTTTTGCTTTTCCGAATTGGTGTTCAGCAATAGCAATCGCCGTCGAATCATTTTCTATATAAGTGGGGATCTGTATATGCGCCTCAATAGCAATTTTGATATTGTATAGCGGGTCTGTAGCGGAGTAGGAGGAGTTGATACCTTTCTCCGAATCCACAAAACCAGGCATGCTGATGCCTACTGCTAAAATGTTTTTCTTGTTTTGATCTCCTAGAAAAGAATCAACTGATGTGAGAATCCTTTCTAAAGCATCTTCGCTATCGTGCAGGTTAATGGGCTCTTGCTTGAGTTCTTTAATCATTTGATTGGAAAGATCCATTAACGATATACGAGTGTTGTACTGGTCGATAGCAATAGCTAAGATCGTAGGAAGAGCCTTTATGTTTAAGGAATAATGTATTGCTCTACGGCCTCCCGTCGATGGTGCAAATCCTTCCGAATTGATCAAATCATCCTCGAGAAGCTCCTGTACGCTTCGGGTAATGTTAGGAACACTTTTTCCGATAGCATGGCTCAACTCGGCAATAGATTGAGGAGTTTGATAATACAAAGCGGTTAATATTGCCTGATTGAGCGTTTTCAATTTATAAAAGCTTTTTCAATGTAAATAACTGGATTTAATCTATTGATAAAGATATGTTAAAATTATTTTAACATCAAAACACTTTTTAATTATTTTAATAAGTTTCTGGTTGTTGATGTGGATTTTGTTCTACTGAGTGGAAATAGCTTTGAAATTAGACGTAAGATTTTTTAAATGTTTTATTTTAGAAGGAGCTTATTTTTGTGTTTGTAACAAAAATGTGTTCTTGGGAAGTGAAACAGAAGAGCAGACTTGTGTGTCTGTTTTTGCGGATTTGTGATGAAAAATAGTAACTTCGTGCAGTACGCTATAATTATGAAGCAACGATATTATTCTTTAGATGTGTTCAGAGGAGCTACGGTAGCACTGATGATCATGGTAAATAACCCGGGGACATGGTCCTCCATGTTTGCACCACTTAAGCATGCGCCATGGCACGGGTGTACCCCGACGGATTTGGTATTCCCATTTTTTCTATTTGCGGTTGGTAATGCGATGTCATTTGTTATTCCGCGAATGCAGGATGCGGGAAGCGCTGTGTTCTGGAAGAAGGTGATCAAGCGCACGATCTTGATTTTTTTGATCGGATTGGGGCTGAATTGGTTTCCTTTTGTGCAGTGGGGAGATGCAGGGCTGCAGTTTAGGGAGTGGGTGAGTAGTGTTGACCCCAATAAGGGCGTCCGTATATTTGGTGTATTGCAGCGTATCGCTGTGGCCTACTTCTTCGCTTCGGTGTTGGCGTATTATTTCAAGCCGCGCACATTGATTTATATCAGTGCTTTTATTTTGCTGGGCTACTGGGGGCTTTGTGCTTTTTTAGGTACAGGCGATCCTTATTCCTTAGAAGGATGGTTTGGTACAGTATATGATAAACAGATCCTAGGCGTGGCACATATGTATAAAGGCGAAGGCGTGCCATTTGACCCGGAAGGGTTATTGAGTACCATACCTGTTATTGTACAGGTGGTCTTTGGTTATCTGGCAGGTACGTTTATCAAGAATCAAGGACAGGTCGATTGGCTCTGGACCAAGGTTCCGCAAAGTAAGGAACCTCATTTTAAGTTGCTTTCAGGACTGTTTGTAACAGGTTTTATTTTGGTTGTCTTAGGATGGACATGGTCATTGGGCTTCCCTATCAACAAGAAGATATGGAGTAGCTCCTACGTATTATATACAACAGGTTTAGGTATCATGACTATTGGGGGGATGATCTGGTATATCGAAGTGCAGGGAGTAAAGAATAAGTTTACTCAGTTCTTTGATGTTTTTGGAAAGAATCCGTTGTTTATTTTCGTATTGAGTGGTCTGCTGCCTAAAGCAACAGCTTTGATCCGTATTCCGAATGGGGTGGGGCAGAATGGCGAAGCCTTGTTCACAACACCTTTTGCATGGTTCTATAAAAATGTATGTGCGCAGATTCCAGGACCTACCGAATTGGGATCATTTGTCTACTCGCTTTGTTTTTTAGTGATTATGTGGATGATTTGCTATTGGCTTGATCAGAAAAAAATATATGTGAAAGTTTAGTTTTTAATTTTTACCTTTGCAGGCAATTAATAAATTTTATAACGCTTTAATATTATTCAAGAGATGTATTTAAGTAAAGAGTACAAAGCTGGTATCTTCGCAGAATTTGCTGGAGCAGCAGCAAACACAGGTTCTGCAGAAGGACAAATAGCTTTATTCACAAAGAGAATTGCTCACTTAACGGAGCACTTGAAAAAAAACAGAAAAGATTTTAACACACAGCGTTCCCTGCAAATGTTAGTAGGTAAGCGTCGTGCTTTATTAGCTTATTTGTACAAAAAAGATATCAACCGTTACCGTGCGATCATTAAAGGTCTAGGTTTACGTGATATTATCAAGTAAGCTTATACAGTGAAAAGCTTAAGAGCCACTCCTTACTAGGGGTGGCTTTTTTGTTTTCGCTTCATTATCAGCTGTGAAAGTTTTTGTTTGGTTGGATTATTACTCTAAATTTTATTTACCTTTGTGGTGATTTTTAAAGGTCAAAAAACAAGGTGCATCATATTAATAAAGAGGAAAATGCACCGATAAAGAAAACAAAATGAGTTATAATGAAAAGAAAGTAACGATTGAGATGGGCGGTGGCCTACCTCCAATCGAGTTGTCTACAGGAAAGTTAGCAAAGCAAGCTGACGGTTCTATTGTTTTAAAGCAAGGTGATACCATGTTGTTGGCCACTGTTGTTTCCAACAGAGAAGCTAAAGCAGGAGTCGACTTTTTGCCTTTATCTGTAGATTACCAAGAGAAATATGCCGCTACTGGTCGTATTCCAGGTGGTTTCTTGCGTCGTGAAGCGAGATTGTCAGATTACGAAGTCTTAATCTCTCGTTTAGTAGACAGAGCTTTACGTCCATTGTTTCCAGAAACATATCACGCAGATACCCAAGTGATGATTTCACTGATTTCTGCAGATAAAGATATTATGCCAGATGCATTAGCAGGATTGGCAGCATCAGCTGCAATTGCAGTTTCTGATATTCCCTTTAATGGCCCGATTTCGGAAGTTCGTGTAGCTAAGATTGATGGACAGCTAGTTATCAACCCGCGTCTTTCAGAATTGGAAAAAGCTACATTAGAATTTATCGTAGCTGGTTCTGCACAGGACATCGGTATGGTGGAAGGTGAAGCGAGTGAGATTTCGGAAGCAGAGATGGTGGAAGCTATCGCTTTTGCACACGAGGCAATCAAAAAACAGGTAGCCGCTCAGTTAGAGTTAGCTAATTTGGTCGGGTCTACTGTAAAACGTGAATTCAACCACGAACCTTCTAATCCGGAATTGCGTGCAGCAATTTTTGCAGCAACATATGATAAGGTGTACGAAGTAGCAAAATCGGGTTCTACAAAACATGAACGTTCTGAAAAGTTCGCAATTATTGGTGAAGAGTTTTTTGAAACATTAGGTGAAGATCTTGATGAAGAGACAACCTTTTTAATGAAAAAATACTATCACGACGTACAGTATGATGCGGTTCGTAATTTAGTGTTGGATGAAGGAATTCGTTTGGACGGTCGTGATGTACGTACTGTACGTCCGATCTGGTCTGAAGTGGATTACTTGCCTGCAGCGCACGGTTCAGCTGTATTTACTCGTGGAGAGACACAAGCATTGACATCGGTTACTTTAGGAGCTAAAGACGATGAGCAGATGATCGATGGTGCTTTTATCAACGGATACAATAAATTTATTTTGCACTATAATTTCCCTGGATTTTCAACAGGAGAAGTAAGACCAAATAGAGGTGCAGGACGTCGTGAGATCGGTCACGGTAACTTAGCGATGCGTTCATTGAAGCAGGTTTTGCCGGCTGATTCGGAAAACCCATATACTATTCGCGTTGTTTCTGATATCCTAGAATCAAATGGTTCTTCGTCAATGGCTACAGTATGTGCCGGAACATTAGCATTATTAGATGCTGGGGTTAAATTAAAAGCCCCTGTTTCAGGAATCGCTATGGGATTGATCACGGACGAAAAATCAGGTAAGTATGCCATTCTTTCGGATATCTTAGGTGATGAAGATCATTTAGGAGATATGGACTTTAAAGTAACAGGTACTGAAAAAGGTATCGTTGCTTGTCAGATGGATTTAAAAATCAACGGGCTGAAATGGGAAGTCTTGACTCAGGCCTTAGATCAAGCAAAAGAAGCGCGTCTTCACATCTTAGGTGAGATGAAGAAAACAATCGATGCACCTCGTGAAGACTATAAACCGCATGCGCCACGTATTATATCATTGACTATTGATAAAGAATTTATCGGAGCGGTGATCGGACCAGGTGGTAAAATTATCCAAGAAATGCAAAGAGAGACTGGATCTACCATTTCAATTGAAGAAGTAGATAACAAAGGGGTAGTTCAGATCTTTGCTGATAATAAAGAATCAATCGATGCTGCTGTTGCGCGTATCAGAGCAATTGCCGCTAAGCCAGAGATTGGTGAGATCTATGAAGGTAAGGTCAAATCTATCATGCCTTTTGGTGCATTTGTAGAAATTATGCCAGGTAAAGATGGATTGTTGCATATCTCTGAGATTGATTGGACACGTTTAGAAACCATGGATGGTGTGCTTAAAGAAGGCGATATGGTCACCGTAAAACTTTTAGATGTGGACAAACAAGGTAAAATGAAACTTTCACGTAAAGTGTTACTGCCTCGTCCTCCGAGAGAAGACAAGCCAAAACAAGAACAAAAGCCTACAGGAGATACTCCGAAAGCCTAAGTGTCTTGTCCAATACAGAGCCCAGCTAGCATATAGCTGGGCTTTTTTATTGCTTTTTGTTGGCTAAGGTGATGGGACAGCTTGTAGATACATAGGTGTCAACTATAATATTAAGGCTGTAGTAACCTGGTATTTAACTGGCCTTTACCTAGCTAATGGCTAGGGTAAGGCTATGTAAAGGCTAGGTAAACTATAGGTTATTGCTATATAAATATATAAGCTGGTATGAGATTGGTTCCGCCGATATGCGATGTTGCATATGGGCTTATGGATATTTAGGGATGAGTAATGATGGGAATAAAACAATAAGCCTCGAAGGGTTACTTCGAGGCTTATTGAACTAGTAGAATTAAGTTTTGTTATTTTCCCGGTCCGAAAACATTTCCGACCATCGTCATGGCGCAACGGAATCCCGTCATTGCGTTGGATTCATTCTGCTGCATATAACGTCTAGTGGCAGGATTTAGCCAGTATGCTCTGTCATTCCAGGAGCCACCTTTGAACACACGTGACTTATCGTTAACCAGTGTGGTCTTTCCATAGAGAGCTTGTTGCTCTTCGTCTTTAAAGCCTCTGACATCATAGTCATAAGTCGTATTGTTTGGGTCGCCTGCTTTTGCTGCTTGAAGCTCTTCCCAGGTTTGTTTTCTAGGGGCTTTAGCTGGAACTTTGATCGGTCTGCCATATTTGTCTTTGGCGAGCGTTCGTGTTTCCGCATTTTCATATTGGTTATCCATAAAGATGTGACCACGGAAAGGGTTGAAGTCTTCAAAATCTTCAAAAGAAAGCTGACGATATACATCGCTTACCCATTCATTGACATTACCTGCCATATTGTATAAGCCAAAATCATTCGGTTTGTAGCTTCGTACCGGTACAGTAATGTCTCCACCGTCATTGAGGTCACCCGCTACTCCCATATTATTACCTCCAGTAATCTTGAAGTTGGCCATCATTCTGCCTTGGTTCTTGCGGCTGCCATCACGAACACCCAAGCCATTCCATGGATAGGCTTTGCTGGTCTCTATATTGCCGTCATAAGTATTTCCAATTAACCCCAGTGCTGCATACTCCCACTCCGCCTCTGTCGGAAGTCTGTACGGTTGTTTCAATATACCGTCTTCCATTCGTACGGTACGTCTGGCGTCCTTCTGTGCACCTATTTTATTGTCTTTGGGCATGTTCTTCCCATCGATTCCTTCTCCCTGTATCTGGCCATTCAGGTAGATTTCTGTATTGAAGGCCTGACCGGCTTGTTGTTGTTGTTCATTTAAAGTCTTATAATCCATCAATATACCGCGCTGGCGTAGAATGTGCTCATTGACACGGTCTGTACGCCATTGACAGTAAGCATTTGCTTGTTCCCACGAAACCCCCACTACGGGATAGTCTTGGAAGGAAGGGTGGCGCAGGTAAAAGTTTACATAAGGCTCGTTATAGGATAATGGATTGCGCCATACTAAAGAGTCGGGTAAAGCATCGTAGTAAAGCTTTCCGTCTTGTGGATAGTTTTGTGCAATCCAATGTAGATACTCTAACCAGTCAGCATTGGAAACTTCTGTTTCGTCAATGTAGAAGGAAGCAACGGTAACTCGTCTTCTCAGGTTGTCGTGCGAGAATGCCAGGTCTTCATTCAAGCTTCCTCCCATTACGAAAGTCCCGCCTTCGATTCCGATGAGACCAGGGCCAGGACTCTCTTTAATTTTGCGGTTGATTTGAAGACCACCATTATAAGGGTCATTGTATCGCACTCCCGTCTTAGCGGATACATCGCCACGTCGGCTTTTGCTTTTACAAGAGGTCATCAACAGCGAAGAAGCGACAACTAATGCAGTAGATGTAATGACAAATCTCAAATAGTTCATATCTATATAATTTGACTTTCAATTGTCGTACGGAATACCCAGTCTATAACCTACGTTTGTACAGCCTAAGGATGTTTCCGATGAATAATCAATTGTCCATTTAATTAACTCCCAAAAATATAAATAATTTAAGAGATATGGTAAGCATTAATGTATAAAAAACTTGCGATAATTCAGATAACCGCTTTAAAAGTAGTAATTCTATTAAACCTTAATTTTTCACAGGTATTGTTATATTGGGCTTTCTCCGAAATATGTAGTAATTTAGGCTTTTTTAAGGGATAATGGGCGAAAGAGTACGCTTAGATTTGGTCTTGCCGGGGCAAAAACAAAAAAGCGATACACCCATCAATAGAATATAGTTTTATGAAGATTAAAGTAGGATTTGGATTCGATGTTCATCAGATAAAAGAGGGACATCCATTTATTATAGGTGGTGTGCTATTGGATCATCATGCAGGAGCGTTTGGTCACTCGGATGCAGACGTGTTGGTTCACGCTATTTGTGATGCCATTTTGGGGGCTGCAAACTTGGAAGATATCGGCTATCATTTTCCAAATACCGAAGAGCGGTGGAGAGGCATAAGCAGTTTGGTCCTGCTTGAAGAATGTGTCCGTCTGGTTAAAGAAAAAGGATGGTCTTTGGGCAATATTGATGCTATGTTGTGTCTGGAAGCTCCGAAAATCAAGCCTTATATCTCAGCTATGAAAGAAAAAATTGCGGAAGCGGCTGGCCTAGAAGTCGATGATATCTCTATAAAAGCGACGACAAACGAGACTATGGGATTCATCGGTAGGCAGGAGGGGGTAGTAGCCTATGCCGTATGTCTGATACAGAAGGTGTAGCGCCGTTTAACGACTTAAATATTCTAGAAACCTTAGCAATCATTAAATTTAGTGATTTTTAACAGCGGATTATGCTGTAATAATTAATACTTTTGTAGTGTTTGGGGTGAAGTGTGTGAATCCAATTACCTTTATACATAGGTTTATAGAATGTTAGTTTTAATTTCAAAAATTACCTCGCGGCATATAGGGTCAGTAGTTGGCTTGTCTGTTTTATTTTTCATTTTTTTTTCGTCGTGCAAGAGTACGAAAAGTAAAAATAAAGCCTATGATAAAACTAGCGGTACAGTAGAGGAGAAGGAATATAATTTTCGTCAGAATTTTACAGCGAAATATAACGTCCTTTATAACTCAAATCTCATGCTGGATAATGAAAGAGAGAGTATCTTTCATGGCGCAAAGAAAAACTATCAAGTGCGTCAATCTGTATTTGATGAACCGCAGGGAGATGGTGATGCGCACAAGTTAATGGATTCGTTAATCCAAAAGGCGTACAAGGTCGTCAATAATAAACAGGAAAGTAAATATGTTAATGAAGCATATCTCCTTATAGGGAAAGCTAATTATTATAAAGGCGCTTACCATACTTCTATTGAGTTTTTTAACCATTTACTCCGTTCTGCAAGCGAAGAACAAAAGCAATATCTGCCATTGGCATACGCTTGGAAGTCTAGAGCGTTATTGCAGATCGGAAAATTTGAAGAGGCAAAACTTGCGGTAGACTCCTCTTTTGTCACTTTGGATGAAGAAAAGAAAACACGCACTTTTGTGAATGCCGCTGCGGCAAACTATCATGTTCGTGTAGGGGAGGAACTCACCGCGATACCCTACTTGGAGTATGCCCTAGAATCCAATTCTAATATACTGGATAAAAGAAGGTGGACCTTTTTATTGGGTCAGCTCTATATGGATAATGGCGAGAAGGAAAAAGCTTATGTTTATTTTAATAAGATATCGAAGAGTAATGTACCCTTTGATATGGCTTTTGAAGCCAGTCTACAGGCGGCATTTCTAGAAGGGGATAAAGGGCAAGGGCTTGTTGATAGGGTAAAACCTCTGAAGCGTATGCTTAAAGAGGGTAAGAACGACGGTTACCAAGACCAGATTTTGTATCAGATAGGCGATATTTACTATGAATCAGGAGAGCAAAAGGAAGCGCTTGATTATTTTAAAAGATCGCTGCTTCAACCCAAACGGAATGAATATCAGTCTACAGAAACTTACTTACGCTTAGCCGAGCATTATTTTGATCATCAAAACTATTTTGAAGCTCAGAATTATTTCGACTCAGTCGCCATGGTGTTGCCTGCGGACTATACAGATGTCAACAAAGTCCGTCGAAAGTTGGGATACATGGACGAAATTACTCAGCTATATCAGGAGATTTCTTGGCAAGATACGCTGCTTCAATTGGCAGCCTTGAATGATACTGCGCGAGAGGCAACCTTGCAAGCTTATGCACAAGAGCAATTGTTGTTCAAGAAAAAGGAAATAGAAGAGCAGGAAAAGCTAGCCAAAAAGACCAAGAAAAAATCAGCTGCAAGTGCTGCAACTAATACGGCGTATGCAATGTATGGGCAGAATCAATCCATGGATGTCTCGAATGCTACAGACCGAACATTTTATTTTAGTAATCCAGACGAACTACTGGTTGGGCAGAATGCTTTCAAACGGAGGTGGGGAAATAGACCGCTTAAAGATAACTGGCGCTATGAAGGAGATAACTCTGCCAGGCTGCCTACTAAAGAAACAAGTGTGATTGCTGATACAGCTGAAGTGGTAGAAAAGAGGGAATTAGATGAAGAGCGGTTTGTTGCGGATGCAAAACAACGGTATAAAAAGGAGATTCCAGCAAATCAGGAAGCTTTTGAAGCCAGTCATAAAATCGTACACGATCGTCTCATTGTCATAGGTAATATCTATAGAGATTATACGCAAGATAATAAGGATGCAATAAAGGTATACGAGGAGTTCTTGCGCCGCTATCCAAATACAGAGGCTGCTGCGGAGATATATTATTCGCTATACCGAATGTATGATGGTATAGATAAAGGAAAGTCACAGGAATATTTTAATAGACTCGTGACTTTGTTTCCAAACAGCCTACACGCCAAAGTAGCTCAGGATCCTTCCTATATGGATAAAATTAAAAGGGATAAGAATATTTTAGATCGTGTGTTTGAAAAACTATTCACACTGTATGCAAATGGTGACCATGCCGCAGTGATTCGAGAAGCAGATATCGACCTCAAGGAACGATTTGAAAACACAGCTTTAGTTGCACAAGTGGAATACTTGAGAGCGCTTGCTATTGGTCGTATAGGTCGTGTTGAGGATTTTACCATAGCTTTGGAACAGATAACCGAACGTTATCCTATGGATAGTTTGGTCGTACCATTGGCAAAGGAAAATCTGGCCTTTATAGGAGAAAACCCCCAATACTTTGTACATCGAGTCAATGCATTGCAAGATATAGACAAATCTCGCATTGCTTTCGTGGATGAACCTGATATGACGGCATGGCCTAGTCTTGGAATTTATGGGGACTACAGAACTGGTACGGCAATTGTTAAAGAAATACCGAAGGTGAAAGAGGAACCTAAACCGAAGAAGGGAGCTGTCGTAGCGAAGGTCGAGGAGAAAGTGAAAGAGGAACCTAAACCGAAGAAGGAAGCTGTCGTAGCTAAGGTCGAGGAGAAAGTGAAAGAAGAACCGAAGAAGGAAGTTGTTGTAGCTAAGGTCGAGGAGAAGGTGAAAGAGGAGCCTAAGAAGGAAGTTGTCGTGGCTAAGGTCGAGGAGAAAGTGAAAGAAGAACCGGAGAAGGAAGTTGTCGTAGCTAAGGTCGAAGAGAAAGTGAAGGAGGAAGCAAAGCAAGAAGTTTCTCTAATGGATGTAAAGGGAGTAGATAAGCTTACAGCCAACGGAAAGGTAAACACGGACGTGAGTATAGTTGGTAAAGATTTAAAATTATTAGAGTCGAAAATTGATTTTGGACCAAATGATTACAGGGACAAGAAGTTGTTCCCAGATACAGCAGAGTATTATTTTACAATCAACGTATTAGATCCGAAAGTGAATCTGGCTCCAAGTCGTTATGGGATAGGACAGTTTAATCGTACACGGTATCATAATGTTTCGCTTAATCACCAAGTGGCGGCAATTAATGGCGAGAACCAATTAATCTTTATTGGTCCATTTAAGACTTTTGAAGAAGTAAAACTTTATGAGTCAAGGTTATTGCCTTTAATGCCAGAAATAATGAAAATACCAGGAGAAATTTATAATACCTTTGTCATCACAAAACAATCTATTCCGGCTTTGACGGATGGCGTGGAGATTAAGAAGTATCATCAAAATTATATAGAACAATAGCGGATATTTTTATACGATGAAGAGAGAATCGAAGAACATTAAACTGACACCAGAAGAGATAAGTAAGTATACGCGTACATTTTGGCTGATTTTATGGGGTGCAATAGCTTTTGTCTGTTTGTTTTTGATTGGCGTGCGTGTAGGTCTATTTGGTCAGCTACCATCGTTCGAAGATCTGGAGAATCCCCGTAGTAATCTGGCTTCGGAAATTCTTACTGAAGACAATCGCGTGTTAGGAACCTACTACTTACAAAATAGATCAAATGTAAAATATAGTGAGCTGTCTCCGCATTTGGTTCACGCCCTTGTCTCTACAGAGGATAAGCGGTTCTACGATCACTCGGGAATTGATTATTTTAGGACACTGACAACTATTTTCCATACGGTAGTATTGCGCGATAAACAGGGGGGAAGTACTATTACCCAGCAATTGGCGCTCAATTTGTTTTCCGAGAGGCGTGAACGCAGTACCATTAAGCGGGTGATGCAGAAATTTCAGGAATGGATTACAGCTGTACGCTTAGAACGAAATTATACCAAGGAAGAGATCATCATGATGTACTTTAACACGGTGGATTTTGGTTATAAAAATACTTTCGGTATCAAATCCGGTGCCCGTACCTTTTTTAATACGACTCCTGATAAATTGACTGCAGAGCAGGCAGCTCTCTTAGTTGGTATGTTGAAAGGTCCGACTATGTATTCGCCTATACGAGCTGAAGAAAGAGCCAAGACACGCCGTAATCAGGTGCTGATCAATATGCATGCGGAAAACTTTCTAACCGATGCGGAACTTGCTGATGCTAAAAATAAGCCTTTAGGGCTGAATGTCAATATATCAAGCTATGGAGAGGGAGTGGCTCCTTATTTCAGATCGGTATTAAAGGATGAAATTAAAAAGGAACTAAAGCGGCTTGCTATTACCAAAGCAGATGGTACACCTTATGATCTGGATAGAGACGGACTACGTATCTATACACCGCTCAACTATAAAATGCAAGAGTACGCGGAAGAAGCACAAAAGGAGTGGATGCAAAAGCTACAGCGCGAATTTGATAAACAATGGCGTAGTAGAAATGCGTTTTCGGGAGATAAAGCTAAGCTGTTAGAAACAGGTATGAGACGCTCTGACCGCTACCGGGAGATGAAAGAGAATGGTGCCTCGGCAGAAGAGATAAAAAAAGCATTTAACACCAAAGTGTCCATGAGTATATTTACTTGGAAGGGATCTGTTGATACGGTAATGACGCCTATGGACTCGATCAAGTACAATAAGCTAATGCTACGGAATTCAATCATGGCAATGGATCCTACGACGGGACATATTAAAGCATGGGTCGGCGGTATTAATTTTGAACATTATAAGTATGATCAGGTGAAAATGGGGATTAGACAAGTCGGGTCAACAGCCAAGCCCTTTACTTACGCTGTAGCTATTGATAATGGCTATTCGCCATGTTATACGGTGCCGAATCATCAGCAGACTTATGGGAATTGGACCCCTCGAGGTTCCGTACAGGGAGGTGATCCTATTACGTTGAAGAATGCGATCAAGTACTCGCAGAACTTTGCGACTGCGTTTGTGATTAATGAAGTCGGAGCAGCTAGTGTAGCTGACTTGACCCGTAAAATGGGAATTACTTCAGATGTTCCTAATTATCCTTCGATTGCATTAGGGGCTTATGAAGCTTCTGTCTATGATATGGTCGGGGCTTATTCTGCGTTTGTTAATCATGGTACTTGGATTGAGCCCACTATGATTTTACGTATAGAGGATAAGAACGGTACGCCTATCTATGAACGTACACCTAAGGTCTTGAAAGTGTTGAACAGTGAGTCGGCCTATATTATGGTTGACATGTTGAGAGGAGTAGTGGATGGAGGTACGGGCTCTCGTGTTCGTCGAGCAGATTATGGCGGATTGACCATCCCTATGGGTGGAAAGACGGGAACAACCAATGATAACTCGGATGCCTGGTTTATTGGATTTACACCACAATTGGTAGCCGGTGTATGGACAGGAGCAGAGGATAGAGGTGTCAGCTTCAGTAGCATGCAATATGGACAAGGAGCGGCTGCGGCACTTCCTGTATTTGGCCTATTCATGAAGAAGGTGTATAATGATAAATCATTGAATTATTCCAAAATGGATTTTCCAAAGCCGCCAGAAGGAATGACCAGGGTTATGGATTGCTCCGAGTATTCGAGGTATGAGGGCTATTCTTCCGAACCCGAATTGCAAGATGATCGGTTAGGTTTTTAAATTGGATGTAATCGCAAAGGTTACAGTAATACAAAATACTCACCGCAGGATTAGGTCTTTCGGTGAGTTTTTGATTTAATAGAGGTAGATGAGTTCATTTGATTACAAGGCAGAATTAAAAAGGATACCGCATAAACCAGGGGTCTATCAATATTTTGATAAGGATGATGTGTTGATTTATGTTGGGAAAGCCAAAGATTTAAAAAATCGTGTTAGCTCCTATTTTGTCAGCGAAAGGCAGTTGAACTCCAAAACGAAGGTTTTGGTGCGTAAGATACAGCGTATTGCTTTTACAATCGTTGACACTGAAATCGATGCCTGGCTGCTTGAAAATAACCTGATCAAAAAGCACAAACCAAGGTATAATGTCATGCTCAAGGATGACAAGACTTACCCCTGGATCGTGATCAAAAACGAGGCTTATCCTAGAGTGTTTTGGACACGTAAATACCTCAAAGATGGGTCTAAGTATTATGGCCCCTACGCATCTGTAGGAATGATGCATATCGTTCTTGATACCATAAGGGAGCTATTTCCGCTAAGAACATGTTCCTTAAATCTCTCCCCTGAAAATGTAGCCAAAGGAAAATATAAGGTCTGTCTTGAGTATCAGATTGGAAATTGTAAAGGACCATGCGAGGGACTGCAACAGCAAGACGAATATGATCAGAATCTGGAAAGTATTAAGGATATTCTCAATGGTAAGATTGGGGCGGTGACATCGAGGCTGAAAGAGCAGTTGGCCGATGCCGTTGGCGCTCTTAACTTTGAAGAAGCTCATCTTTTGAAAACAAAGTTGGATAAACTGGATAATTATCAAAGTAAATCTACTGTTGTTAGTTCGTCTATTACCAATATTGATGTTTTTAGTATTGCTTCCGATGAGAGTTATGCTTTTGTCAATTTCCTAAAAGTGATGAATGGTGTCGTTATACAGACACAGACCTTAGAAATGAAGAAGAGATTGGATGAAAGTGATGAGGAACTCTTGGCCATTGCTATTCCAGAGATTAGAAACCGGTATAAAAGTCTTTCTCGGGAAATCATTGTGCCTTTTGAACTTCAGATTGAAGGTCTGCCCGGAGAAGTTAGCTTTGTGGTACCCAAGTTGGGGGATAAACGTAAGCTGCTGGATCTGTCACTGAAAAATGTGGCTTATTTCAAAAAGGAGCGTCTGTTACAATACGAAAAGTTAAATCCAGAGGTCAAAACAGAGCGGCTGCTGAATCAAATGCAGAAAGATTTGAGGATGAATGTGCTGCCTAGGCATATCGAATGTTTTGATAACTCAAATATTCAGGGAAGTTTCCCCGTATCGGCGATCGTAGTATTCAAAGATGGAAAACCTTCTAAAAAGGACTATCGACATTTTAACGTGAAGACTGTTGAGGGACCAAATGATTTTGCGACCATGGAAGAGGCGGTTTTTAGGCGTTATCGTCGATTGTTGGATGAAGGGGAAGAATTGCCTCAGCTCATTATCATAGATGGGGGAAAAGGGCAGCTAGGGGCTGCGTTGAAAAGTTTACGGCTATTGGGGATTGAAAGGAAAGTTACTGTTATCGGTATAGCCAAGCGATTGGAGGAACTCTATTATCCTGGAGATCAGTATCCGCTTTACTTGGATAAGAAGTCAGAAACACTAAAAGTTATACAACATCTTCGAGATGAAGCCCATCGTTTTGGAATTACATTTCATAGAAATCAACGGAGCCGTAAGACTTTTGTGTCCGAATTGGAAAATATACCAGGAATAGGTAAGACTACAGTAGAGAAACTGCTTAAGCGTTTTAAGTCGGTAAAGAGGATCCGAGAAGAATCGGATGAGAACTTGAGCGAGGTGCTGAACGTAAAACAACTCAAAGCTCTAAGGGCCTATTTTGAAATGCCTACAGCGATTGATCCCGGTTAGGGTCGTATATCGATTGTGTCTGGAATATTATTGGTAAAGAGGTGCCGCAGATATCTGTGGCACCTCTTTATTATTTAATCTTCGTAACCGAAACGCTTTAAATGATTTTTCTTCGTTCGCCAATCTGGGATAACCTTTACAAATAATTCTAAAAATACCTTGCCATCAATGAATTCTTCGATATCCTGTCGTGCATAGGTGCCTACTTTTTTAATCATAGCACCTGCCTTGCCAATCAGGATATTTTTCTGAGAGTCGCGTTCAACAATGATTTCAGCTGCGATTCGTGTGATTTTGGGTTCTTCTTTGTAGGAAGTAACTACGACCTCCGTACTGTAGGGAATTTCCTTGTCATACAGTTTGAAGATTTTCTCTCGGATTATTTCCGAAACGAAAAAGCGCATAGATTTGTCGGTAAGCTCATCCTTCTCGTAATAAGGAGGATGTACAGGCAGTCTTTCCTTAATGTAACTTAGAATCGGAGGAACGTTATACCCCAATAAAGCTGACATCGCAAAAATAGCCTCGGGATTTAATTTTTCTTTCCAAAACTCTATTTTTTCTCTCACTTCTTCTTCGGAAGATTTGTCAATTTTGTTGATTAAAACAGCTACCGGAGATGCCGTTTTTCGTAATTTATCGAGGACATCGTTTTCATCATATTTTTCGTGGATATCCGTAACAAACAGAATAATATCAGCATCGATCAATGATCCTTCCACAAAACTCATCATGGATTCTTGCAGTGTATACTTTGGAACGATAACACCAGGAGTATCAGAAAATATAATTTGATGATCTTCATCATTGACGATTCCCATAATACGGTGGCGGGTAGTTTGTGCTTTAGGCGTGATGATAGACATCTTCTCGCCGACTAAAGCATTCATTAGCGTAGACTTACCTGCGTTTGGCTTACCAATAATACTTACGAATCCTGCTTTGTGTGACATTATTTTGCTTTTTATTTGTTTTGCAAAGAAACAAATAATATCTTTGTACTCCAATTAAGGAAGTAAATAATCTTTGATTTTGCTAGCAGAGGCAAAGATTTGAGAAAAATATATTGCGGGGTGGAGCAGTGGTAGCTCGTCGGGCTCATAACCCGAAGGTCATCAGTTCGAGTCTGGTCCCCGCTACTAAAAAGATTTAAAGCGCGAGGCTTTAAAAAAATGAAAATATTGCGAGATAGAGCTGTGAAGCTCATCGACTCTTATCCGTCAATTGGCGGACATTGGTTCGAGTCTCAAAATTGCAATAAGATATATTGCGGGATGGAGCAGTGGTAGCTCGTCGGGCTCATAACCCGAAGGTCATCAGTTCGAGTCTGGTTCCCGCTACTAAATAAGCCAAGTGCGAGCTTGGCTTTAAAAAACATATTGCGGGGTGGAGCAGTGGTAGCTCGTCGGGCTCATAACCCGAAGGTCATCAGTTCGAGTCTGGTCCCCGCTACTCAGTAGAAAGCTTAATCGTAAGATTAGGCTTTTTTAGTTTTATTACCAATTTAAAGAAATCATGTATACTGTTTACGTATTGCATTCACTTGTTTATGACAAGATCTATATCGGTTATACCGGTAATTTAGCTAATCGTTTATTGAGTCACAATGAGCTGTCGACAAAAGGCTGGACGGTTCGGTACAGGCCCTGGGATTTGCTCTATCAGGAGGAATATACCAGTAAAGAAGAAGCGCTGAGGAGGGAGCGGGAGTTAAAGAGTGCTCAGGGACGTGTTTTTATCCGCGGTCTGCTGGTTTGAAGGGCTCTTATCCGCCAGT
>NZ_ATDL01000007.1 GCF_000416985.1 Sphingobacterium paucimobilis HER1398 | reverse complement strand
CCCTCCCGTTCCATTGCAGCAGATTTATCCGCAAAGGCTTCCTCATAGACCACCACCCAATCTTTGGCCCGACCAGTATACCCCTTGGAATACGAATTATGCCGACGCAGGCGCTCAACCAGATTACCCGTGAAACCGACATAATAGCGATCAAGACTTACAGAATAAAGAATGTAAACAGTGAACATAAAGCTCAAAATTGGTATACAGCAAAAAAGCACCAGTAAACTGATGCTTTAAAATATCGTGGGAATTACTGGGCTCGAACCAGTGACCACTCCCGACTAGTCGGGATGCTCCAAACCAACGGAGCGGATCAACTCCTCGATAAGAACACGGCTCTTCCAGCTTTTAATTGCACCCTCCCGTTCCATTGCAGCAGATTTATCCGCAAAGGCTTCCCGATAGACCACCACCCAATCTTTGGCCCGACCAGTATACCCCTTGGAATACGAATTATGCCGACGCAGGCGCTCAACCAGATTACCCGTGAAACCGACATAATAGCGATCAAGACTTACAGAATAAAGAATGTAAACAGTGAACATAAAGCTCAAAATTGGTATACAGCAAAAAAGCACCAGTAAACTGATGCTTTAAAATATCGTGGGAATTACTGGGCTCGAACCAGTGACCCCTACCTTGTCGAGGTAGTGCTCTAAACCAACTGAGCTAAACTCCCGGTAAAAAAAAAGCATCAATTACTTGATGCTCTGTGTGGAGGATACTGGGTTCGAACCAGTGACCCCCTGCTTGTAAGGCAGGTGCTCTGAACCAGCTGAGCTAATCCTCCGAGACTTTGGTGGAGAATACTGGGTTCGAACCAGTGACCCCCTGCTTGTAAGGCAGGTGCTCTGAACCAGCTGAGCTAATTCTCCATTGTTTTATGTTTAAGAACGAATAGCTCTTGTCAGTGACCACTTCCGAAAGTCGGAATGCTCTGAACCAGCTGAGCTAATTCTCCTTTTTACTATTCATTCATTCTAAGAACTAAGCAATCCGTTTCTCTGATTGCGTGTGCAAATATAGGTCTAAATTTTGATTTTCAAAACATTTAAGAAACATTTTTCACTCAATCTACACAATATACTATAAAACAATCAGATAATTTTAATCATAGAACTTCCAAGAAACACCAAATCTAAAATTAGCAGGGTTCATTGGGTATCTTCGTACAGTATAATACCCTTTAGGTGCAAGATACTGATTTGTAAAATTACTGCTCACAAACAAATTGACACGTTGAATATTCGCGGTAATCCAGAAATCCACAATAGGGTAGGTCGAAAACTCAATACCTGCGTTATCGTGGTAGAATTGTCCTGCATTTATTGCATAGGACGGAGCTCTAAATGGAGTATTGAATCTTACGTCAGTACCAATTCTAAAATCGAGAACATTATACCAGAATCCACTGTAATATAAGCTATGCCAAGTATATAGTTCTGGAGTCATCAATACCGCCATCGCATCAGATTTTTGATACACCACTTTATTGTCGAATGTAAAATCGCCGAATTTAAACTTCTGAGATGCTGTGATCTTCAATAAATTCAGTGCTCCAGTCTGAGTAGGTTCAATAATACGATCTAGACGTACATCATTGTTTGGATTATCCACTTCTCTAAAATACAAATACTTATTAATAAGAAAATACTCTGCCTTACCACTAAACCCCAGCACCTTATTGGTATAGGAAAAAGAGAGATTCTGAGTTTTTGTCTTATCAAAGCTATTCGACCATTGGTGATAAGTATAGTTCATCCTATCGAACACCATCTCTGGAGATTTATTCTGGCTGTAAGCACCTAGGGAAACCGTCCCTATTTTATCCCCTATCGAGATATCTGCGTTCGCCTCATACAAGAAATCCCCAAAATTTCGTCCAACGACAATTTGATCTCCGGATACCTTTACATCGATGCGATCACTAAATTTATAAGTCAATTCTCCTTTTACTGTACTGTTCTGAAAAAAATCATTGGTAAGACTATCCTTATACCAAATCAAATCATTCTGAAATCCTAGGTTTAACTTGGCCTCATTTTTAAGCAACGACTTGTTTCGCAAGTAAAACGAATACGTAAACTCATTACTGATAGTTGTCACCGTCGTAGTGTCTTTTACGAGCTCTGCATTTCCAAAAGGAAAAGCTTCTGA
Source organism: Sphingobacterium paucimobilis HER1398 (assembly GCF_000416985.1). Classification (GTDB taxonomy): domain Bacteria; phylum Bacteroidota; class Bacteroidia; order Sphingobacteriales; family Sphingobacteriaceae; genus Sphingobacterium; species Sphingobacterium paucimobilis. Next base: position 205,990 of record NZ_ATDL01000007.1, on the reverse strand, counting down.
CCGATCCGCTTCATTCTTAAAAAAAGTATATTTACGTTGTCTAAAAGAAGAGTTATGAGCAACAGAATTCGTAGGGTGTATTTCCATTTCAGGCAATCCTTTGTGAAGCGTATCTAATCTACCCAGAAAATACGACTGCCTCAGAAAGAGTCCGTAATCATTCCATTTATTGTAAGGTCTATTCTTCTGTTGCCCTGTAAGCCGTACGGGAACACTATACAGCGCACCGACCTTTTCATCCCTAAACAAACTATCATTCGTCACAGATCCATTTTCCGTTGCATCCAATTTATTAAAAGTAAAATTGGCAAGCATATTATAACGCTTGCTCGGCGATTCATACCAGGAAAACACAGCACCTTTTCGATCGGCATAATTTTGATTCAGGTAATAGCCTTCTGTATTCGCAGCATGGTATTCTGCGCCTATATTCCAATGCGGGGTAATATTCTGCGCTAATTTTGCCCTAAACACTTGATCATCGAAAAAAAAACCAACTGCATAGAGTTCCGAATAGCGTGCTCGTGCACGATAATAATTCACAGAATCCGAAGTAATCAGATACCGTTCCAAGGCGTGAAAGCCCGGCTGAAATCCAATCCTCTTGTCGGGAGTGAACAACAAATCACGCGTTGCCAACCCATACGAGCCTAGATTCATACTTGGATTCCAGGGTAGATTTTGCTTATTAAAATATTGGAAATTATGATGCGTAGTATCTATCTGCTTGGTATGAGTCGCATACTTCAACATTTCAAGAGTCGCATAGCGTACATATTTAGCGGAAAACACGACAGAATCCTTCTTATTATCCTCTAATGCACGAGCGGAATCCAAAGCGCTACTAAAGCCCTCTTCTTCTTGTGCAAATCCCTTGAAACCGATAGCCAAGAATATCAAGAAAATAAAAAAACTACGTAGGCTACTATTCATGAATCTTTTTTAAATGTTCCTGCAAAAATAAAGGATAAATTAGATTTTACTGCATGGCAATTAATTCTTTTAAAATAGAAGTCATTTTCGGTTCAGCCTCAGCAGCGACACGAACGATATCATGAAGAGACACCGGCTTGAGATCAGAATGGAACCCTTCATCTGTTATGACGGATATCGCAAACACTGGCAAGCCCATATGGTTAGCCACGATAACCTCAGGTACTGTACTCATGCCTACAATATCACCTCCAATAATACGCATATAACGATACTCTGCCTTAGTTTCTAAATTAGGCCCCATAGTCGAAACATATACCACCTTATGTGCTCTCGCTCCAATTTTAGCGGCGATTCCCAACCCCTGTTCCATCATTTTTCTATCGTAAGGTGCACTCATATCCGGAAAACGAGGACCAAAGCTAGCATCATTTCCTCCTCTTAACGGATTATCCGGCAATAAGTTGATATGATCCTCGATTACCCCTATATCCCCCCTCTTGATGTCCGGATTCAAAGAGCCCGAAGCATTCGATACAAACAGTTTCTGAATACCTAGAGCTTTCATTACCCGCACGGGAAAGGTAACCTCTTGCATACTGTAGCCCTCATAATAATGCAACCTTCCCTGCATAGCGACCACATTTCTCCCATTCAAACTGCCAAATATGAGTTTTCCGGTATGAAACTCGACGGTTGATATTGGAAAATTGGGGATATTAGCATACATAATCTGATGTACAATTTCTATCTCTTCCACCAAGCCGCCAAGCCCAGTTCCCAATATAATTCCAAACTCAGGATCAAAATCTCCAATTTTCCGGCGGATCGCAGCAACCGTGTCGTCAATCAAGTGATACATATCGTATAATATAACAGTTAATACCGAATAAAGATACTTATTATATCGAAGTTTTCTTTGATCTCCACGTTATTTTAGGTTAAAACAGCGACTGTTCCACCTGCAGACCTACTAACAAAAAGACCTTCAAAAGAAGACCACCACGAGTCACCTTTTGAAGGTCTTTCTACCTGTAGCAACAGATAATCTATTTATGCGACAATGCCTTCTCGGTCGCTTGTCCTGGTGATGTCACGAGCAACAATAAGAACGTAATCAATCCATTGTGGATGATCAGGTCTAGGCCAATGACATACGGTGTATATACCGAAATCACATAAGTATTCAGTACAAATAATAACAAAGGCGACAGTATACAGATATACGGCACCAATCTATCATTCACCGCCCTTTTGGTCAGCATACCAAATGTAAACAATCCCAATAGAGGGCCATAGGTATAACTTGCTGCCGTAAATATGGCATTCACCACGGAATCATTATTGATAAGCTTAAAGACAAGGATAACCAACAGCATGACTATCGAAAAACCGAAATGGACGTAATTCCTTTTCTTCACCAATGCCGGATCATTCGGGTTTTCCTTCTTATTAAAGTTTAAAAAATCAATACAGTATGAAGTTGTCAGGGCTGTCAGGGCAGAGTCCGTTGTTGCAAAAGTCGCAGCAGTCAATCCCATCATGAAGATGATTGCAGGCAATATAGCAAGATGGTTCAATGCGATTTCTGGATAGAGATAATCTCGGGTTGCTAACGTCGAAATATCTATACCATTCTTTTCCGCATAGATATACAACAATGCCCCTACCGCAAGGAAAAAGATATTAATGACTACGAATACACTGGTAAATGTAATCATATTCTTTTGCGCCTCTTTTATCGTGCCCATGGACAGGTTCTTTTGCATCAGATCCTGATCCAGTCCTGTCATCGCAATAGTCACGAAGATACCACCTAGGAACTGTTTCCAAAAGTTAGCCTTACTGCCCACAAAATCCTCCCAGAAGAAAATTTTAGAATAGGAACTTTCTTTAACCGCTTCAAATGTATCCACTACACCAAAATCAAGACCTTTGGCCATAAAATAGATAGATAGAATAACTGCGGTTATCAAAAATGTTGTCTGCAAAGTATCTGTCACGATAATAGTTTTCAACCCACCCTTATTAGTATATAACCAAATAAGCACCAGACAGATAACTACAGTTATGGCAAAAGGGACATTCCAAGCGTCAAAAATAAAATGTTGCAGTACAATAGCAACCAAATATAGACGAAAAGCCGAACCTATTGTTCTTGATACCAAGAAAATTGCGGCCCCCGTTTTGTAAGTCATATGCCCAAATCGCTCCTCCAGGTACGTATAGATAGAAGTAAGATTCATTCTATAATAAAGAGGCAACAATACATAAGCAATGATTACGAAGCCCACAGCATTTCCCAGAACAAACTGAAAGTAGCTAAAATTTGAAGCCCCTACCGCACCAGGCACCGAAATAAAGGTCACCCCAGACAATGCCGTACCGATCATTCCAAAGGCAACCATGTACCACTTCGAGTTACGATTTGCAACAAAGAAAGTAGAATTGTCAGACGATCCTTTAGAGGTAAAATGAGCTACCGCCAGCAATACGCCGAAATAGACCAGTAAAAAAGATAATAATATAATAGGTGACATACGTTAAGGTTTTAGAGCTGTTGTTTCATTTTAAAAGCTTCAATAGCTTTACGCACATTTCCAAACTCTTCCAGTAACATCGTAGCGATCTCTTCACCTGCTCCTGTCTCCGCCATTACCATACGCACCCCTCTTGCGACCAACTTATGGTTTGAAAGCTGCATATCCACCATCTTGTTTCCTTTTACTCTTCCCAATTGTATCATCACTGAAGTACTGATCATATTCAACACGAGTTTTTGTGCTGTTCCAGCCTTCATCCTAGTAGACCCTGTTACAAATTCAGGTCCTACAATTACTTCCACAGGATACTGTGCTATTTCGGCAATCGGAGAATTGCCGTTACATACAATACACCCTGTAGCTATACCTTTTTCATTGGCTTTCTCTAGACCTCCGATCACATAAGGAGTACCTCCAGAGGCGGCGATTCCGATAACCACGTCGTTTGAGTTAATCGCATACTCTTCCAGATCAATCCATGCCTGTTCCATATCATCCTCAGCAAACTCCACCGCTTTACGTATAGCGATATCCCCTCCAGCAATCAGACCGATCACCCAATCAAAAGGAACGCCATAAGTCGGCGGACACTCCGAAGCGTCCAATATTCCAAGGCGACCACTTGTCCCTGCTCCGATATAAAACAACCGTCCACCCTTTTTCATACGATCGACAGCTACCTTTACTAATGCTTCAATCTGTGGTATAGATTTCTCAACGGCTAGGGGAACGGTTTTATCCTCTTTATTAATGTTATTAAGTAACTCAAGAACCGACATTTTGTCCAGGTCTTGGTAGTTAGAATCTTTCTCTGTTGTATTTATCATCGGTTCCGAAAATATAGTATCACTTGGTAACATTTCGTAAATATGCTACTTTTTTGAAAAACATGCAAAAAAACGCATATATAATTTTTTCAATGTCACGAATTTATAGTTTTTTTGTTTAAAAACTCAACATAACAATTTTTCCATCCATGGTACTCACGACGATTTTATCTTCAAGCACCAATAGCGGATTGATCATCCCATTGGAAATTTTATATTGCCACAGCACATCGCCTGCATTCGGCTCTATTGCGGACAATAATCCCGAATGACTAGGCACAAACACCGCTGTCTTGTTACTATATATCGCAGTAGGAACAAGTTCATACGGCAAGTGCAATTTAGACTTCCAATCCACAGACATGCTATCTTTGGAGACTGAAACACCTAATAATTCACCATCCATAGTCTTCACATACACCAACTTTTCATCCGATGACAGCCCCATGGACTCTCGCACTTTCAAATTCCCTTTTTTCTCACGCCACAACTGTTTACCAGTTTTTAAATCCAATGCAGTCATAAACCGATCCGGTGCCACGATAAAAACGCGATTATTAGCTACCACAGGATAACACGCAGCAGCAGAAAACATCCGATTGCTCGCTCCGCTCTCCCATTCCCAAACCTTTTTACCCGTTTTCAGGTCCAATGCATAAAACCCGTTCTGCCAGCTTCCAAATATCACTTTGCCATCCGCTATTGTCGGTTTGGTCGAAACATATCCTTTTACTTGATCAAAAATCCACAGTAGCTTGCCATCCGATACTCGAACACAACGAAAGGCACCGTCCGAACCTCCGATATAGGCATTACCACCATATAAGGAAGCTGTACCCAATACCGCTTTACCCGTTTCAATTCTCCATCTCTGGCGACCAGTTTTTGCATCAATCCCGTAAATACTATGATCTGATGATCCCACTACAACGATTCCCTTATGCACTTCTGGTGTCGAGTACACCTTCCCTCCGGTCTTAAAAGACCAATTCCGACTACCAGTCTTTAGATCCAATGCATACACCTCGCCCACCGTATTCGCGGTAAACAACTGTTTTCCATCAGAACTGATTCCCGCTCCAATATCTCCATGATCCTCATACTCCCAGACGAGCTTTGCTTTGGTGGTCTTATTTACTGCGTAAGATGGACGATAATACGTCGTGTTAAAGCTTATTTTTTGCAATGGCAGCTTGAGCCAATAGTCTTCTGTAACAAGGTTAGGCTTACGTACCTGGAAAAACACAGAATCACCTGTCATTGTTATAATATTGTATCCTCCCACATCTTCTTTCGCCCGCAGATTAGACCTAGCCATCACTCCAGGGATATCGTCCCAGCTATAATGCTTGTTGATATGTCCATGACCACATAAGGCCAATTGTACATTGCGTTGCTGCAAACGATCCACCAGTTCAAACCAATTGTTCAGGGAAGAATCCAGTGGATAATGATTAATAGATATCAAAGGTTTATTCGAATCAGGGTTTGCTTTAAATACAGAATCCATCCAAACTAGATTTTCACGTGGAATCTGCCCCGGACTCATTCGCATATTAGGCCCCGACGTTGTCCCTATAAACTGGTAGCCCTTATGCTCGAAAAAGAACGTCTCTCCTCCAAATACCCTACGAAAGGAATTGGCACCACTTTCAGACCAGTTGCTATCATGATTCCCAGGGATTACGTATAACGGCAATTTAAGACTGTCCAATATTTGCTTAGCCAGCGCCAGTTCGTCATCGGATCCAAACTCAGTGACATCACCCGATAAAATAACAAAGTCAATCCCTTTCTGCTTATTCAAATCCGCAACAGTACGCCTCAGGTCATCAGCACCTGTAGCACCGCCCACATGCGTATCGGTCACCTGGGCAAATTTGAAGGAAGTTTGGGCATACAGATCCCATAGAACTGAAAAGGAAAGGAAAACTAAAATAAATGTATATTTCATAAAATAAGCTTCAATAAAAAAGAGCCTGATTCAGTTAACTTCATCAGGCTCTCTCAGTTTCGAAAAATTACTTCTTCTCTATTGTCTCTGTCGCTTTACTTTCAAGATTATCAATATTGATAGTAGTGACACAATAAAAACCATTCTCTGTTACATCAATCTTCGAATCACCTGTCACGGCAACCACTGTACCAACTGCCTTTAAATCTGTAAAATGATAGACCACAGATTTTTGATTAGCGCCTGTTACCGTCCAACTCAGCTGCCCTCCATTTAGGGTCAAGTTTGTTGGCATAGTAGGTTTGGGCGCGACTTCACGTCCGGCAAAAGGCATCACCGCATTATGAGCATAGAGCTCCTTTAACTTATCCGTAATACCAATCCTATTTATTCCGATATCACGAGCAGAGTACATCGCTGAACCCTCGGCATATTTATTCTTTTTTGTTAATGCAAACTGTTTTGTCAACTGTTCCACACTTTGAAATGCTGCCCCTCCATCTGTAGCTCCAAATTTATAGAGAGCATGCCCTATCACTAATTTAGATTTTCCTCTAAACTGCGACCAATCCGTTAGATTAGCTTCAAAAGGGTTCGACGGATTCCCTATTTCTTGGTACAATTGCGGCATCAAAATATCTACCCAACCAGAAAAGGTCCATTTAGGCACATCCGCATACATGGTTTTAAAATTATATGAACGACTAGCAGCTGGAGATACTGAAAATACTACTTCAGGCTTTGTTGCTACAATAGTATTATACACCCCTTCAATAGCTTGATCGACATTTCCCCTTCTAAAATCGTCTTTCTTAGAGTAAGCTGCTCCATATTTAACAAAATCTACATCATCATTATAAGAAAATCCTGAGGGATAAAAATAGTCATCAAAATGAATTCCATCTACTGGATATTTCAGGATTAAATCTTTAACGATATCATTTAATCTTTCACGCACCTCTGGCATAGCTGGATTATAAATACGGATGGTAGGGAGGTCTATTGTCCAACTAGCAGGAATAGTCGAGGGCAATGATGCAAAAGCATCGGTTTCCTTCGCTCTTGTAGCAATCCGATAAGGGTTCATCCATGCATGAAACTCCATTCCTCTAGCATGTGTTTCATCAATTAAGAATTTCAACACGTCATAACCAGGATCGACACCTCGCGTACCAGAGATCGCTACAGACCAAGGTTCGTATGGTGAATTATAGAACGCATCGGCCATGCCCTTCACTTGAAAAATAACTGTATTAAATTTCAAATTCTGCAGACTATCTAACATTCTTACATATTTCTGTTTTTGAGCAACTTCGCCTACCTCTTTAGCAGGCCAATCTAAAGACCATACCGTTGCAAACCAAGCTGCACGCATTTCCTTTTTAGGGAATTTCAATCCTTCTGGAACAGAAGGCTCTATCGTATCATCAGATTTTTTGCTACAGCTGCTAAGAAAAGTCATAACTAGCAAAATAGCAACCGATGAGAGTTTAAAAAAAATCTTCATAATTTACCAATATTAAAATATCTTAAAATAAAATTAAGTAATGACAATTTATCTACACAACTTAATTTCATCATCCCTAATACCTTTATTCTTCTTTATCTGTATTAATCGGAAACTCTACTATTGCAAACCCAGCATCAGTACCAGCTCCGTATACTAAGAGTTTCTCGTCTTTTCCATCAGCTCCTTTTTGAACGTAAAAATTAGCTTGCGTACCCGGCGCAGTATTCGTCACACCTGAAATCATGTAGGTAAAAACCGCTTTCATTTCTCCCTGCTCGAAAGCAGTCAGAGCGTCTACCATATTACCGCCCTTAGTTATATTGTAAATATTCATCACAACACTTGTTCCATTCGGAGCCCCTCTATTAACAGTAATCGCTAATAAATACCGCTCACCATTAAATTGAATAACTCTAAAGTCTGAACTACCAATAGGGAAAGTCGTAGCCTTAGCTGTAAATAGAGTCGACGCCGTATTGGTTACCAAAGCCATAGGTTTACTATGTCCAGACAATATATAAGAATCTGTTTCACCCACTCTATTAAAATGGCCCCATTGCTCATAATTTATCTGTGGTGTAATCACCGTAGGTTCTGATCCAACGGAAAAGTTCGTGATCTTTAAACGTATAATTGGAGCTGTGGCACATAAAAAAAATGCATACCCATTACCATCCTTATCAACATTTACAGACAAATTATCTCCATGCCTATCTCCCGCCCCAGCTAAACTATTTACATCAATTTTTGCTACTAAATCAGGAACCTGGCTAGGTGTTGACCAATGATATAATTTAAGAGGAGAAGTCTTTCCGCCAGATAAATTTGCTACATAAGTGTGTCCATTAATCTGTGCCCCCATGTTATAGGTCAATGTACCCTCACCTACCGACGTCATATTTAAAGGAATACGGGTAATCACATCGTGTTTCAAGTCTTCAACTTTTAACAAATGCGTACCACCTGCTCCTCTATTAACGATTAAGATATGCTCGCCATCAAAACCTGTTCCACGTGTACTTTGACCAGTAAACGATGCATAAGGAGGGTTTCCTAAAGGATTACTAGAATAATCATAGATTTTGGGTAGCGTAAAATCAGCTCCTAGAACAGCCACCTTAAACCTAATTTGGGCTCGATATTCTTTAAATCTAGGAGAATTCACAACTTTCAGATACACACTTTTCTCCGTATCCCCACTTTGGTAAGGAACAGAAAACTCATCCTGCTCCAACTTCGATCCATTAGAAGTAGTCGCTTCAAACTTTAACTTAGAGAAGTCGGTTAAGGTATCTAGACGAGGAAATGTGATTATTTTAGTTAGCTCATCAACATTCCCTTCTAGTATTTGATTTCCACCAGCACCAGCATTTACTATTCGGATTGACTCAATGTCAGCAAATTGCTTTGACTCTACGCTACTAGGAAAATCTTCTGAACAGGAAGAAAAAAACGCACTAACCACTGCTAGTATCGATACTCCCCGGATAGAGTTATATAATATATTTTTCATAATAATCTTCATTAATGATTAGTTTAATTCTGAGGCCATCCCTCAGTTTGTTTCAGCACATATCCCCTCGTTTTATAAAAGTCAATTTGATTCAAACCAACAGGAGCCAAATAAGGATTTGTATTACTCAAACCAATAAACTCTATTCTAGGCTTAGCTTTAAGATTTCTATAGAATCCTATCATCTTAGTTTTATCTCCATCATATTTCACTACTGTTCCGTCCATCTTTATTACGGCAACATCATTTGTAATATTGTTTGGAAATTTAGCTGGGAAATTCACCCATGCCCCTGAAAGGATATCAGGATTTCGACTCATCTCCATGTATTCCAACTTAGACCAACGCTTTAAGTCTTCTAAACGAGAATATTCAAAAGTCATCTCGACCCTTCTTTCACGACGAATTTCCCACAATAATGGAGTTACCGAGATGTCCCTATCTGGATCATGGGGCAAAGCGTTCAATTTCATATCAGCAACCTGCTTCACATACGCAGGCGCTCCTCCTAGGGGCCTCTGCCTTATCTTATTGATAGACTGATCGATATCCACCTGTGCAACGGCACCTTCCCCAAGCAGTTCCAACTCTGCTTTGGCTTCAATCCAATTTAACAACACTTCGGCATAACGTAGTATAGGTGCAGCAGTGGTATTATTTGCTCCTTGAAAATTCGGACTTGAGGGCTTACCCGAAGCGACACTATTCTGCTCAGTCCGCGGCAGAAACTTAGTCACATACAGATAGGACGCTCTGTTTTTATCAGAAGTATTGTAGTGAAAAGTCGCTTCAAACCTAGGATCACGCGTTCCCATCATTTTCTCTACCTCAAAATTATCCGCTTCAGGTGCTGTTGAATTTTGCCAAACTTGACCATCTGTACACAAATAAGACTTGATTAAATCAGTAGTTGGCCCATTCGTACGGATTTCAGTCAAATTACTTTTAGAAGCTATTGAATGCTGTACAGCTATGGCCGCATTGTAAGTCCTAGACAACAATATGTCCTTATTATTCTCGATATTATCTGAAGTAAACTGCTCTCTATAGGGAGTACTAATAGCATATTTTCCACTATTAATCACATAATCACCTGCAGATTTCGCTAATTCGAAAAACTTTTTAGCCCTTTCATTATTCTTGTAATAGTATTTTTGCCATGCTCCTTCTGCTAACGACATCCGAGAAATAAACCCCGCAACAATGTAACGATTCACATTCTGTTTTCCGTCGTCAACTCTCACGTTTTCAAAAGCGAATTTCATATCATCATAAACAGCATCCATCACCTCATTACGTGGTGTACGTTGCTTATACAATTGCTCTACATCAGTCTCATCAATTGGTTTATCGTAATAAGGCACATCGCCAAACTCATTAACCAATTTAACATAAGCCATCGCTCTAAAGAACTTACCTATCCCTAACCAATGACTATAAGCATCTGCAGCTAGAATGTTACTCATTCTATTTTCGACTCGATCAATCATTATGTTGATCGACCTGACATTCTCATACTTCCATTTCTTATCAACAGGTACACTATTTAGAAAGTCAGCTTGTGTACCTTCGCTCAGAATATCATCACTCTTTGTATACGATTCTAGAAGCGCATCAGTGGTGGTAAAACCAGCCCCATACCCAACAAAATAGTCTGTATAATATTTATTTGCATAAAGGCGAACTTTTGCTTCGGTTGTCCATGCCGTATCATCATTTTCAGCAGTCAACTGTCCTCTCTCTAAAAATTTCTCACAACTAGTAAAAACCAATGAGACAACTATAAAAACACTAAAATACTTAAATTTCATAACGATTCACTTTAATGATTATAAACCAATTTGAAGTCCCAAGGAAGCTGATTTAAACGATGGATTTCCAATACCTGTTCTACCTTGATTATACTTCTCTGCTAACATACTTTCTCCAGAGATAGTCTCAGGATCAATAGGCAAACCTCTTAAATTGTCAAAAGTAAAATAGTTCTCCAGTGATACATAGATACGTGCATTCTTCAATCCAGCTTTTTTCAATACATTTTCAGACAATGCATATCCAACAGTGATATTCTTTATTTTGAAGTATGACATATCCAGAATATATCTAGACTGAGGTACCATTGTTTGATAGTCATTTGCCCCATTAGCATTCAATGCTCGAGGATAGAACGCGTCTAGTCGATCTTTTTTCCAAAAATCCTGGGCGATTGCCTGTGGCATTGCCCCATCTTTAACATGATATCCTGCTGTCGCCAATTGACCTACCCCCCATATCTCCCTCTTACCAACTCCTTGCATAAATACAGATAAATCAAACCCCTTATAATCGGCACCTAAACGGAATCCGTACTCATAACGAGGTGTAGAGTTACCTATTACCACTCGGTCTCCAGGATCTCCATTTGTTCCCTCTCCAGGTGTGATGTAACCATCCCCATCCACATCAACAAATTTCATATCTCCTGGAGAAATATATCCCCAAACAGCTTGGCCAGTTTGAAACTGAGTTTGATAAACAGGATTTTCGCCACTTAAAAGATTGGTAGTCTTTGCAGATCCTTTATGGATGATGGATGTCGTTACATGATTACCTTGATCATCGTACACAAAGTCACTTGCTTGATACAAACGATCGGATACATAGCCATATATATCACCATATCTCCGTCCTGTAGAATAATCTTCTTTTAATAGACGGCTTTCCCATGGAGTTCTCCAATCTGCTCCCTTAGTAGTAACAGATACAGCATCAGCTAAGTTTGCATTCGCTGTCAGCCGTAGACCGTTATCAAACTTATGCGTATAGTCTAAATTCAATTCCCATCCTCTCGTGCGTAACGTACCATAGTTTCCTCTAGGAGGAACCGTAACTCCATAAGTATCAGGAAGTGCATCACCAGCAACAATCATATCTTTTGTCGTCCGTTGAAACAGTTCGAACGTAACACCTAACTTGTTAAAGAACCTCAAATCAGCACCCAAATTCGCATGTTCAATATTCTGCCAACCGATTTCTCTAGATACTGCTGCCGGGGTTCCTAATTGGTAAAATTTGGCACCGGAGCCATCCAGCCAGTTATTCTGGATAATAGCCATTGTTGGCACATATAATGAGTTGGAAACAGACTGATCCCCAATACTACCCCAAGACCCACGAACTTTGGCAAAACTTAATACATTTGAAATGTCTTTCATAAATGATTCATTAGTCAATACCCAGCCTGCAGACACCGAAGGATACCATTTCCAAGCTAAATGTTTTGGAAACTTTGATGTTCCATCGTAACGTAAATTAGCTTCTACTAAATAACGATCTTTATAAGCATAGTTGACCCGACCAAAAAAACCCGCCTGAGAGTCCCACTTTTTATCGCCGCCACTTTCTGCTTCTTTAGTCGCAAAATTAAACTGTGGATTATCATTATTCAACAGCCCCATCTTACGTCCCCAAAAGTCTTCATATTGATAAGCAACAATATTTGTACCCGCCATAAACTTAACATCATGTACCTCATCAAACTTCGTAGAGTAAGTTGTAAACATGTTAAATGTATGTCTTTTTGAGAAAATAGATTTTCGGTAAATATTACCCATTGGCTCATATAAATTTGTAATATTTCCGGTAGGAAATCTAAAGGCAGGCATACCACCAAGGTCAGTAGGAACACCATTCTCATCTACATAAACTCGAGTTCCCTCTTCATCAAACCACTGTACAGGCGTATACCAAGGATCTACTATTTTATCGACTACAGGCAACGAAGTATTGACATGATTGTTTTGAGTGCTATATGCATAATCGGCCTTCACATCCCATCCTTTCATAATATCTAGCGTAGTACCAAAATTTAAATTTAAATATCGATCGACATTTCTTGCTGTATGGGCTAAGCTTGCCATTGAAGCCGCATCTTTCAATGTCTCTCCATGCTCGGTGACGCCGATAGGATGTAATCGTGACCATCTATATAAATAAACCCAAGGGTCGCCGTTTGCTCCGAACCCTGTCAAAGAGTATGGATAGCGTTTGGTTCCATCAGAATACATAGCTCCACCTCTTAAAGTCAGCATCTCATTTACTTTCGTAGACACATTAAGAGTAGCATTATAGCGTCTAAAATCATCATGTTCAGCCGGTTTCATCATCCCTTGTTGATTCAAAAATCCGACACTAAGATTATAATTTGTTGCGCCACTCTTTCCGTTAAGCCCAAGATTATGCAAATGAGAAATAGGATTATCTTTAAGCATAGCTTTTACAGGGTCATATAGACGAACTCCTAGCTTATTGCCTGAATCATCGATGTACCAATCCCTACCATACAGTACTGGATCATTATATTTTACAATGCCGCCGTATTTTTTCTGCCATTCCTTTGATTTTTCAAATGATTCTCGGTTTAAGCGCCAAAATCCTCCTGCTGGATTTTCTAATTGAGTTTCAGCAGCTTCTAATGTATACTCCAAACCATCTAAGCCAGCAAGATCAATTGGTTTAAACGGCGCTTGCATAGAAAAATTATTCGAATAGCTAATATTATGCGAATCGGTTTTGGAACCTTTACGAGTCGTAATCAAGATTACTCCAAAAGCAGCCTTAGCTCCATAAATGGAACTTGAAGCAGCATCCTTTAACACAGAAATAGATTCAATATCACTAGGATTAATCATATTGATACTTGGAATCTCTACGTTATCCACTAAAATCAAGGGCTTACTTGAACCTGAGATAGAAGCTACCTGTCCACGTATTTTCATCACGGGATCAGACCCAACTTCACCACTCGGAATCACAACAGACAACCCTGGTATTGTCCCCTGCATACCACGTCCAGCATCAGGAATAGGCCTACTCCCCATTACCTCTTGTACATTGATAGAAGAAACCGCGCCTGTCAGATGCTCCTTTTTTTGCTGTCCATAACCAACAACAACAACCTCTTCCAAAGCGTTATCTTCTTCTTTCAAGACCACATTCAGCGTATTACCTGTCACTTTTAAATCCTGTGAAACATAACCAATACTTGTGAATCGTAAAGTCGCCCCTAATGCCGCCGTAATCTTAAACTTACCGTCAGCGTCTGTGCGAGCCGAACCTGGTACACCAACAACAGATACCGTGACACCTGGCATAGGTCCATTTGCATCAGATACAGTACCCGTTACTGTATTCTGAACCAACCTATCGGACGAATAGGCTGTTGCTGCAGCAAGGTTGGAAGGATTTGCGACTTTAGAAACCTTCGCTTCCACAGTCGTCACCGCCAGCCCTAATGCAAGAGAGAATAGTAAAGTATTTCTCATATTTAGCATATTAAAATAAACTTGTTTACGTAAATCATAATCCAGGAAGGTCTACTTTATTAAAAGCAGACCTATCCCATAACCTTATTCAAAGTCTTTGTAAAGCAGATACTTTTTGCGCATCTCCTTATATTCGGTCAATTCCTGTTGCCAGGAAGCTTTAATTTCATCTTCGGTTTTACCAGCAATAATCTGCTTTCTCAATTCGTCGGTACCTGCCAGCTTATCAAAAAACTCTGCTCTCGTAAAGAATTTTGACTTATCCGGCATCTTCTTATAAAAGTCTAACACATACTTAAGGGTAAATGTTTGCTCATCCGCATTCAAGCTTCGTAAATCGATGCCATACATGGTCTGTCCCTTACCCTCTACATGCTTCTTCATTCCCGCCTTTTCACCCGGCGTATATTCAAAATCACCATATACTGGATTATCATATCCCACGACCTGGAATGGCCATTCCGTACCACGTCCCACCGAAATCTCCGTACCTTCAAACAGGCACAACGACGCATATAATCTTACCGATAGATGGTTTGGCAGTGACGGAGATGGAATTACAGGCAAGTCGTACATTTTAGTGTGATCCCAGTTCTGGACAGGAACAACCGTCACCTTACATTGACGGCCTTCTTCCAACCATTTTTCGCCATTGATCATATTCGCCAGTTCGCCTATCGTCAATCCATGAACCATAGCAATTTTATGATAGGACACAGTCGATTTAAACTTATCATCCTTACGTACAGGACCATCGACCTGGTCGCCACAGGGATTTGGACGATCCAAGACGATAAGTTCCTTATTATGTTTAGCGCACAGTTCCATCACTCGGTGCAATGAAGTTATATAGGTATAAAAACGAGCGCCAACATCTTGCAGGTCAAAGATCATCACATCAATCGATTGCACGATCGAATCTTGCTTCTCGTTTCCTCCATATAAAGTATAAAGTGGTAGACCTGTTTTTGCATCCTTGTCATTACTGACTTTCTCACCACGCTCGATATCCCCCCGGAACCCATGCTCCGGAGCAAATCCAAATTTCAAATCCACCTTCTCACGGAGCAGCACATCGACAAGATGTTCATTATCCACACCGACGACGGAGGTCTGATTCCCCATAAGCCCTACTTTCTTTCCTTCCAATAGCGGCAAATAAGCTGTCAACTGATCAGCAGCAGGTACAATTACAGGGCTCGCACTAGAATCTACAACAGAGTTAACAACCTGCTTTTCATTATGCCGCATTGCCCCAGTACAAGCCATCAACGCTACCCCTAGGCACAGCAAAGACCCAAGCCTTAAAAACTTTATATATAAAGAATTGCTCATCTACAATTTGCGCTATTATCAATAATTTAGATTAACTCTGATAAAAATAATACAAAAAACGCACAATAAAGCAACAAGAGCTATAAATAAAACAACTTATAGCGTTTTTACTACATAAAAACTGCACAAATCAGTAAAAATACAGAATATTACTGCAGAAAGATTATTGCATTTTCAAGCGTTAAATAATGTTAAATCGCTATTTAAGAAAAAGAAAGTGTCAATTAGACACCTTTTTGTAACATTAAAGATACAATAAAGGCCGTCATTAGTTTCATCCGAGCAAAAAAAAGAAGGGACTTGCATTTTCATGCAAGCCCCCTGATTTAAAATCTATCTTATTGGATTACCAACCTTCGTTTTGGGTCAATTCCGAACCGTTATTTTTGTATAGTGTAATCTGATCCAAAGGAATAGGGTCTAAATAATATTTATTCATTACAGTCCGCTTGATTTTGACAGCAGGAATAATATAACCCTCATCCGTTCCATCAAGAGTGATTCCGTCCAGCTTTCCTGGGGCATAGTCAGCTTTTATGATATAAGCCCCTCTATTAATAGTTGGATTCTTCTCTGTATCTGCGTATTCCAATTTCGCCCAACGGCGCAAGTCATTCAATCGCAAGCCCTCAAACATCATTTCTGTACGGCGCTCTCTTCTGATTTCCCAGATAAGAGCAGGTACCGTAGCATCGCGATCTGGATCGTTATAGGCCACGCCATTTACGGCAGGCTGACCGCCCAACGTCTGTAAAGGTGCTACTCCCACACCATCTCTACCTCGAAGTACATTTATCGATTTATTCAAACCTGCCTGATCTAACTCTCCGAGTTCCGCAGCAGCTTCTGCATAATTCAACAAAACTTCACCGTAGCGAATTATTGGTGCATCAGTGATATTTTTACTTCCCAATCCCACAGCTTGGTCTTTCAGCGACTCATTCAAAAATTTGTGAGTCGAATAACCAGAAAGACTAAAATTGGACACACTGTTCTGTAATCTCAATTCGCCCACCGTAGTTTGTGCCAAACGTCCATCACGATCCGCCAACACATCCGCCATTGACTTGTCTCCTTTATATAACGGAGAGAGTCCAATAGGAAGACCATCCGACAACAGGTAGCTGTCCATTGCGTTTTTCGTCATTCCAGCTTGACGTTCTAGATTATTAAAAGACATCAGACTATGCTCCAATACTCCCTCAGCATACTCTCTAAACAAGATAACTTCTGGATTTCCCTTAAGGGACTGCGAACTAAACAATGCTCTATAGTCTTTGGCGACAGAAAAAGCTCCACTATTAATAATCTCTTCGGCTGCCCACTTAGCGGCTTCTAGATATTCTTTTGCCTTGACCTCATCTATTTTATGATACTTGAGCCATGTACCTTCAAAAAGAAATACGCGAGACATATACGCCAAGACCACATATTTATTAACCGCTTGCTGACTCGGCCCATCAGTAGATCGTACATATTGTGCTGCAAATTTGAAATCTTCCAACACCTTGTCCATCACAAAAATCCGGGAGTCACGTTTACGAAACAAATCCGGATCAGCTTCACCGAGCACTTTATCAATATATGGAACATCACCAAAAGTATTCACAAAGTTAGCATACTCTAAGCCGCGAAAAAAGCGGCCTATGCCCAACCAATGATTTTGTACCTCTTCAGCCAATTGCGCCTTTGGCACACTTTCGATAAAATGATTGGCTTTGCGGATACGAGAATAATAGGAGGTCACTCCTATAGGAGTCTGACTTGCAGGCAATGCTGGAGACCAGCCGCCTCCAGAAGTGGGAATATTCTGGACAAAATCCGTGACAATATTTTCAAGTGGTGTCGAAGGCACATGATCATCGTTGATGAACTGACCAGCAAAATATGTACCCCAAGCAAATCCCTTACCATATCCTTTGAAATAAGAATTATAAAAGCCATAGGTATATGTCCTGATATTGTTTTCGGAAGACCAAAATGCAGGGTCGGTCAGCTGATCCAAAGGATCCTTTTCCAAAAACCCATCTCCTAAAAAGTCCTTTGTGCAGGATGATAAAGACAGCACACCTGCTAAAGCTATATATTTAAATAGTTTCATGTCTAAAAAGTTAATTGAAGTCCTAATGAGAATGTTCTACGATAAGGATACGACCTCCCAAATGAATTCGGGTCTTTAATACCGTTTTCTGTATAATCTGTCTCTGGGTCAATTGGAATATTCAAACTATCGAACTCAAACAGATTCTCTCCGGAGAAGAAAACTCTGAACTTATCGATTTTTGCTTTTTCCAACACCGAACTTGGCAATGCATAACCAACCGTAAGATTTTTCAATCTTAAATAAGACATATCCAATAGATATCTCGTCTGCGGCATATGGTTCATAGAGGTGTTGCTTTGATTTTGATTGGTCGGTCTATAATAGAAAGCCCCTGTGTTTTCAGGCGTCCAGTAATCCATCTGATGATCGTACCATGCTTCCGCAGGTCTCCATCCAGGTACTGCAAAATCTCCACCTACCCAAGCACTACGGCTTCCAACACCTTGCAAGAAGAATCCTAAATCGAAACCTTTGTATTCAAAGTCCGCACGGAACCCATATTGATACCTTGGATTGGAATTACCAATAATTCTACGGTCTCCCGGATCCACAACAGTTCCATCTCCAACACCAATCACTCCATCACCATTCAGGTCTTTGTACTTAACATCCCCTGGACCATATTTAAACTTACCAGTCTCATAGTACGATTGTGAAGGAATCCCTTGCTTCAATGTATACGAACCATCTGCATTTTGGTTAAAATCATCGACCTGGAAGAGACGGTCCGTCTCATACCCCCAGATCTCCCCGATCATCTTACCTTTATAGTCTGTACTTGTTCCATTAGCATTGATCTGACCGATTCCGTCAAATTTACTGATTGTCTCTTTGTAATCAGACAATTGACCAGACAAACGCATATTAAGCCCATTATTAAAACTATGGTTATAGGCCAACTCCAACTCCCAGCCATTAGTCTGCATCTTCCCATGATTACGCAATGGTGAAGGTGCTCCGTAATTAGAAGTGAGCACTTCTCCGCCCGTAATCAGATCGGAAACCGTTCTTCTATAACGATTGAATGTTACATTCAACTTATTGTTAAAAAATGCTGCATCTACACCTATTTCTTTTGTAGTAACAGTCTCCCAAGTCAAATTTTGCGACACAATAGAAGGGGTAGTCATCGTATTCTGATTAATACCACCTACCAACCAATCTGATGGCGCTTGGCTCAAGGTTGACAAATAAAGACCACTAGGCACTGTTTGATTACCCACACTTCCCCAAGATCCACGTATTTTCAGGAAATCCATATAAGGCTTGGACCAATCCATAAACTCCTCTTGAGAGATTACATACCCCGCAGACATTGCTGGGAAGAACCCCCATACATTATCCCTGTTGAAACGGGAGGAACCATCATATCTCGCCAATACCTCTACGATATACTTACTTTTGTAATCATAGTTGACCCGGCCGAAAAAACCAAGCGTAGACCAGTGTGAAGCTTCCGAACTCGTTGTCATATCGCCAGTAGCCAACCCCAACTCTGGATAACCTTGATCTAGAAGTCCTAATCGCTGTCCCCATAATTTATCTGTCTTAAATAGCTCCGCATTTGCACCAGCCATAAATTTAAAATTATGATCTTCGAAACTCTTATCATAGGTCGCATACATATTGGCCACATGTCTATCTGTAACCGCACGTTCTTTACGAGCACGATTTGCAGCAGCCCCTGTATAGGTCATATACGTAAAATCCGTTTTCCCCCAGAAATCCCATCCTTCAGCTGTTCCTCCATTTTCATTATATTTTTGGAGATATTGTGAATAGGTATAATCCGCATCTAGCGTTAGCCCGGGCATAATCTTAGCCTGCCCGCCGAATGTAAAACGCGCCATATTTGAATTTCTGGAATTCATATTCGCTTGCTGCACATCAGTAATTGCATTTCGCATAGGCAACCCATCAATCGTACCATACGGAAAGTTTCTAGGCCAACGATACAGATAAAATAGCGGTTCATAAATATCACCACCAAATGAAAAAGGCTTACTTACATCAGATGCCGTATACAACACCTTAGCATACCCAGTCAACCAATCTGTAATATCCGCATTGATACCTAAGTTAAAATTATAACGGTTAAATTTATCAGTATTATCCTTCAAAACACCGGTTTGTGATATCAAGCCAAATCCGGCATTATAATTAATCTTATCCGATCCTCCAGAAATACTCAAATTATGATTCTGCTGTGGAGTATGCTTCTTCATGAACATACTTTCCGCATCCCACTGCCTGTGGAAATACAGTTTACCATCCTTTACTTCGTAATCACGGCCTTTAACCATTTCCAAACCCAGATCCTGTCCTCCATACAATTGCTCCCACTCTTCCATCTTTTGGATAGCATACTCATCATATTGTATCCCTAGATTATCATAATACGGTTTTCCTGGATCTTCGCGCATGGCTGCCAATAAACCAGCTCTAGCACCTGCTGCTCCACCTGCGATCACTGGAGTTGTAGTCAAGGTTTGCAACGCAAAATTATTAGAATAATTTATCGCTGTTTTTGTATTCCTCTTTCCTGACTTTGTTTTGATCAAAACTACCCCCCAAGCTGCTCTTGCACCATAGATTGCTGCCGAAGCATCTTTAATAACAGACATACTCTCAATGTCCGTAGGATTTATCATCGAAAGACTAGGTACCTCCACGCCATCTACCAAAATCAACGGAGAAGCACCACCTTCTGTTTTCAGCGATCCGCTCACACCACGTAGACGAATCTTGGGATCCCCACCTAAATCTCCACTAGCTGTCGAGACTGAAAGTCCTGATACAGCACCTTGCAATGCTCGTCCGACATCCGTCACAGGACGTGTTTCAAAAGTTTTTTTCGTATCGACAGTTGATACTGCTCCAGTCACATTTGTTCTCTTTTGTGTACCGTAACCGACTACAACGACTTCTTCCAAAGCATTGTCTTCAGAAACCAATACGACATTGATTGTATTGTCACCAACCTTTACATCTTGCGAAATATAACCGATACTGGAAAAACGCAGTGTTGAACCTACTGTGGCTGAAATTTTAAAGCTGCCGTTGGCATCTGTTGTTGTAGCCCCAGGAACCCCAACCACCGATACCGTAACACCTGCTAAAGGACCATTTTCGTCCGATACAGTACCCGCTACTGTATTCTGAACTAACCTATTTGATGAATAGGCTGTTGCCGCAGCAAGATTGGATGGATTCGAGACTTTCGAAACCTTCGCTTCTGCTGTCGTCATTGCCAACCCCAATGCGAGAGAGAATAGTAAAGTATTTCTCATATTTAGCATATTTAATAAACTTGTTTTACTTGTAATCATAACCTAGAAAGGTCTACTTAAAAAGCAGACCTAACCCATAATCTTATTCAAAGTCATTATACAACAGATATTTCTTACGCATCTGCTTATACTCCGACAGCTCTTTTTGCCAAGATGCTTTGATCTCATCTTCTGTTTTGCCTGCAATAATCTGCTTTCTCAATTCATCTGTACCCGCCAGCTTATCGAAGAACTCTGGCCTTGCGAAGAATTTTGATTTATCTGGCATTTTGTTGTAAAAATCCAGCACATACTTCAATGTGAATTTTTGTTGATCGGCATCTAGCCCACGTAGATCTTGCCCATACATTGTCTGTCCCTTTCCTTCTACATGCTTTACCATTCCTGCTTTTTCACCGGGTGTGTATTTGAAATCACCATAAACAGGATTATCATACCCCACCACCTGGAAAGGCCAGTCCGTTCCCCGTCCTACCGATATATCTGTTCCTTCAAACAGGCACAATGCACCATATAGACGAACCGACAAATGATTTGGCAACGATGGTGATGGAATCACAGGGAGCTCGTACATTTTCGAATGGTCCCAGTTTCTCACGGGTATCACCGTTACTTGACACTGGCGTCCATTCTCCAACCATTCCTCCCCATTGATCATATGTGCCAATTCACCAACGGTCAATCCGTGTATCATCGCGATTTTATGAAGAGATACGTTAGATTTAAATTTATCGTCTTTACGTACGGGACCATCGATCTGATCTCCGCAAGGATTAGGACGATCCAATACAATGAGTTCTTTATTGTGCTTTGCACACAATTCCATTACCCGATGCATCGAAGCTATATAGGTATAAAAACGCGCACCTACATCCTGCAGATCAAAGATCATTACATCTATCGATTGTATGATTGAATCTTGCTTATCGTTTTTACCATACAACGTGTACAGCGGAAGACCTGTTCTTGCATCCTTGTCATTACTGACTTTTTCGCCACGTTCGATATCCCCACGAAAACCATGCTCTGGAGCAAAACCAAATCTCAAATCGACCTTTTCACGGAGCAGTACATCGACAAGATGTTCCTTTCTCGCTCCAACAATCGATGTCTGATTGCCCATAAGACCTACCTTCTTTCCTTTCAAAAGCGGCAAATAAGCTTCCAACTGGTCGGCTCCAGTCTTAATTTCATCGTTTACTATAAAATCTGATTTTAGGGGTGGATTAGCGATATCCCTTGCTTGGGTTTTCAATCCACAGAAGAAAAACATCGAGCCTATCAGACTAGATGCTACTAAAGGTAAAAACTTCATATATACAGCTTGTTTTGTTAGTGTCTATTATGCGTTATTTATCAACATTACAGCTTAGATGGCTAAAAATAACACAATAAAACGCATAATACCGCATAAACAGCAAAACAAAAGCAGATGTAAGACAATTTTAGTTACAAAAACCGCACAAAAACGAATTCAAAAAAAAGAGAAAATCATACAAAAAAGTATAGATTTATACGTTAAATAAATGTTAAACCCACTTTACGAAGTTCATCAGAACAAGTGCATAGTGTTAAATATACACTATAAAGCAACAATAGTGTTACATTTGTAACTTTTCAGATCAACACCAAAAAGCCCCTTGCAGAAAACTGCAAGGGGCTAGATACTAAACTTAGAAAAATAAGATTAATCTTTTTTATCCCACCATATCGGTTCATTAATGTAAGTAGGCTTGTCGTAATTTGGAGCTACCAATCTAAGTTGAGCACTATTAAAATTCAACTCATAAGATGCCATCGCAAATCTTCTTGGCCAATCTGTCGCCCCAGGATAAGACTGTGCATACACGTGATTTGGACGCTTGTATCCTTTATACACACCAGTTGCTTCATTATAGTTTCCGCTACCGTCCGTACAATAGTCCATCCTACGCATGTCCACCCACTGTTCTGGAGAATAAGACAAAGCGATATACTTCTGAATCATGATATGGCTCATTGTCAAGTCTCCAGCATTTTGCACCACAGAGGTACTGGCCAAGAAATCATTGATATCACTGGCATTTATACCCATAATCTCCATATGGTTCCTTATCCCATCTTTGTATGCTGTCAGAGCTAGACCAGGCTCATTTCTTCTCAAGCGAACCTCTGCCTCTATAAATTTCATCTCTGATGCTGTCAAGAATAATCCTTTTGAGTCTTTCTTATTATACCAAGTACCTGTAGAAAGAATACGACCGCCTGCTCCCTTCGCCTCACGCAACTGAACAAATACCGAGTCAGCTTTGTCGAATTGATTTTTTTTCGAATCATACAGATACGCTTCAGGTCCAGTCAACACCTCATCTGATGCAAAATCCACTCCTAGCGTTGTACGCATAGAGCCATCTCCCTCTTGAGATCTAGGCACCAAAAGCTCGTATCGAGGGTCCTGCATATCGTTGTTTCCTGTAGGTGCTCCAGTGTAATTATTCAAGATATAATCCATGTAGAGCTTAGACACGCGAGTCGATGCTGAGGTATTCGTATACTGTAATGCCGATTGCGCTGTAGACGTTGTTTTGTCACTCTGATCCACATAGTGCATTATAGTAGACTCCGCAACCGTTTTTGGCGCCTTATCCAATGCTGCTAAGATTGCATCTGTATCATAAGTCGACTTCTTATTCAAATGCGATAAAAATCTTGCTTTTAACCCATAGGCCAACTTAATCCAACTATCTACGTTTCCTTTATTGTAAATATCACCCACTGAAAGGTTAGCAGCATACTGTCCTTGTGTCTTTCCTAATTCAATGATGGCTTCATCCAAAAGTTTAAAGACCTCCACATAGATCTCTGATGCATCCTCAAACTTAGGTGTCAAAATATCCTTGTTATCAAACTCTGTATAAGGAGCCACGCCATAATAATCGGC
Organism: Sphingobacterium paucimobilis HER1398; assembly: GCF_000416985.1. Lineage (GTDB taxonomy): Bacteria > Bacteroidota > Bacteroidia > Sphingobacteriales > Sphingobacteriaceae > Sphingobacterium > Sphingobacterium paucimobilis. The sequence continues at coordinate 181,758 of NZ_ATDL01000007.1, read as the reverse complement.
CATGTACCCAAAACCCCATGCTTTCATGACCAGACCTACACCTACATAGTGGTGAGCATCGACCTTTTTCGCTGCGTCTATCATTGGCTGGATATTCACAGCGGTATTTACATACCATGCCTGCCATGGCCAATTCGCAGCAGCTGCATCAGAATACCAACGGGTCAACATATAATTTCTCGCGCTAGCAGCATACACATTCGCTAACTGATGCGTTATATGGGCCGATCTGGTACCGCCACTTTCATAAGCATCTGCAAACTGCGCTAATATAGAAGGTAATCGCTGTTCCGCATTGGGCTGAACAGCAGTACCACTATTGGGATTATCATTCACATCAAGCCACTTATCACAGGAGGACAAGGATAAAGTAGCTGTCGCCGCCAATAAATATATTATCTTTTTCATTCGATTAGAATTTTAAATTAACACCAAACGTGAAGCCTGCTGTTGCTGGTACACCTGCATAGTCTATCCCAACGGCCCCAGAGCCCACGACGCCTGCTCCTGCAGCCGATGTTTCTGGATCCACACCAGAATAATTTGTCAACAACCAAAGATTGGTCCCCATGGCATTAAAGGTAGCTCCTTTAATAAATTTCGATTTTGCCAAAAGATCTTTAGGCAAAGAATAGCTCAAATTGACAGCGCGAAGTCTGAACCAATTCACTTTCTCAATAAAGTTAGGTGTATGTTTAGAATACACATCTTTATAATAAGCTTCATTAGCTTCAACCTCTCTTGTCACCATTTCGTACTCTTTAGTAGTCGGATTAAGCGACATCCCTGTAAATTGGAGCATCTCACCTCTGTTTTCTGTATTTTTACTCATACCATACGTAGTCATCAAATACTCAGAAGCGTTATACACATCTCCTCCTTTTCTAAAATCGAACAGAAAGGACAAATCCCAATTTTTATAAGTGAATGAGTTATTCCATCCTCCTATAAAATCGGGCTCACGATTACCAACATAAGTCGTAGTTGATGACGAAGTCAGTGGCCTTCCAGTTTTCCAGTCCAACAACAAGTTACCTTGAGCATCTTTTTGCCATACGGAGCCACTTATCCCCATAAAGTCACCATTGTTATAGGAAGCAGCCTTACCGGTACCCACCTGTACATCCGTAACATAAAGGATATCCAAGCCCCCAACCAACTTAGCAACCTTACCTTTATTATGAGAGAAATTCAGACTTGTATTCCACGCAAAATCACCTCTTTTTACCGGAGTAGCATTCAACGACACTTCAAACCCCTCATTATTCAACTCACCTATATTGTAGTAAGTCATAATATAACCTGTGGCATTAGAAACCCGAGGTTGCAGGATTTGGTCAACAGAGCTCGTCTTATAGTACGTGAATTCTAGTCCTAAAGCATTTTTCAAGAAACGTAAATCTGTACCAATCTCAAACGAATTCGTTCTTTCCGGTTTCAACTGATCGTTACCTCTTGTCCAATGATTTCTAAATCCACCTCCAATAGTCAATTCTGGACCAAATAACCCTGTAGTCGTCACATAGGCTGGTGCATCTTTACCCACTGATGCCCACGAAGACCGCAACTTACCATACGTCAAGATATCGTTCTTTTCAAACAACTCTGTAAAAATCAAAGATCCGGAAATTGAAGGATAAAAGAATGAACGATTCTGCACCGGCAATGTAGAAGACCAGTCATTACGTCCTGTAGCATTCAGGTAAGCAATACCTTTGTATCCCACACGTAAATCACCGTATACACCTACAATCCTACGATTATTAAAGATCTGTGAATAATACTTATTATCCTGCTTAAAGTTCTCCATATTCTCGACCCCTTTCAACTCAAAGCTTTCACCACGCAAAGAAGACGATTTAACACGCGTATCTTCCGCATTATGTCCGACTAACAAGTTAAAATCCCAATCCTCTATCTGCTTCTTGAAATTTAACATCAAGTTGCTGTTCAAATACTGATATTTTTTATCGGTATTGGACATCATACCATTCTGCCATGCTTCTTTCACACTAGATCCAGGAGCCACTAATGTATTGAACTGCGAAGTATAATTATCCACACCTAGACGGTAGGTAATATCAAACCAATCAGTCACATTCACATTTGTATAGACCGTTCCCAATATGCGATCAGTTTTGTCAGATTGTGGATTCTTATGGATTAACCAATACGGATTGTCGGTATTGTTTTCCAAAGCGACCTGCGGCAACAACAGATTGTTTCTGCCATCTGGCGTAAGGTAATCTTTCATATTATGGTTTCCTGGCCATATCAATACGGATTCCATATACCCATTACCGGAGGAACCCCAAAGTCCAGAACCTGTCAACGTCTTACGTGTATCGCTGGTCGAATAGGACGCATTGGCACCAAATGTAAACTTACCATACTTCTGCTCACCGTTAAAACGTACCGTCGAGCGATTAAAGTCTGTCGTAGGCACTACACCTGTTTGGTAGATGTTCGATCCTGAAAGAAAGAAATTTCCAGTAGCCGAACCTCCGGAGATATTAAAGGAGTTATCGTACATACTTGCTGTCTCGTAAAAATCCTTCATATTATCATAACGCAGATCTCCATCTTTGAATGGGTCACCCCAAGATTCAAAAGTTTGCGCTACATACTTATTGTTATAGTAAGATCCTTGTTTGTATTTTGTCTGCTGCTCAGGCAATTTGTTCACCCAGTTAACCCCGACTCTCGAAGTGATACCTACTTGGGTACGTCCTTCCGCACCTTTCTTTGTCGTGATTACAATAGCTCCCGCTGCTGCGCGCAGTCCATACAACGCTGCTGCTGCTGGGCCTTTCAATACAGACATCGACTCGATATCTTCCGGGTTAATATCTAAGGCACGGTTACCGTTCGTAGTAGACGTATTCACGTTACCATCGAATGCAGAATTATCTCCTTGTCCAGTAGAGTTATCCATTGGAATACCATCGATTACAAAAAGAGGTTGATTGTCCCGTTCTAACGATGTACCTCCACGGATTATGATACTTGCCGAAGCTCCTGGCGCACCACCTGAGTTCGTAACATTAACCCCCGCAATCTTACCATTCAAAGAATTGATTACGTTGGGGTTTTTATTCTTCATCAATTCATCAGCTTTGATATCCTGTACAGCATATCCCAAAGCTTTCTTTTCCTTCTTAATCCCCAATGCCGTTACGACCACCTCATCGATTGCCTCTTCCGAGCCGCTCAATTTGATGTTGTAGACATTGCCTGAACCCACCAACTGTGAAGTCTCTCCAGAACCGATAGCTCTAAAGATCAATGTTTCGCCTGGCGCAGCTTGAATAGAAAAGGACCCATCTGCATTCGTCTGCACCGAGCGTGTAGTACCTTTTACAATGACAGTTACGTTGCTCAGGCCATCTCCATCTGAAGACGTTACCTTACCCGAAACTGCTTTTTGCTGTGCCATCAAACAGGATGCATAAAGGCACACCCCGAAAAAAGCAAGTAAAAATCTCTTTTTCATGTGTTTGATAGTTTGTTAAAATTGTGTTTATTTTCTAAAATATAGATTTGTACACCAGTAATTTAGTTAGGCAAGTCTACGAAAAAAAAAGTGCTTATGCGTTTTTTTGCGAAACTATTTTTTTAAAATTCACAAATAAAAATTCCAGCACTCACCCAAAATCTTGAATAAAATTCGAACAAAGACCTCTAAACCAAAACAAAAGACAGATTAAACATCAAAAAACCATAAACACCTGATCATCAACACTTGTCTATACAACCTTTGTAAAACCGCAAAAAACGCAAACTTTGACCCAACAACTCAAGCATCCCTTACTTTAACAATCTACATTCCCTTGTGTAACGTTTCACTGATCAGATAGCAGCTTCCAATATTAACCTTTTGTTAAAACAACATAAATGGTAAGCTTTTTGTTTTAACCCTAACTAAAAGAAGGAGTTAAAATGAAGTTTTTTAATTTATTCTGGGGACTATTCATCTTATATTTTGTCTTCATACACCCAGCCCTCATCTATTACAGCAGTGACTTAGCACCTGATCCCTCTACACAAAATTCTTACACAGCCCTTATCTATCTTGTATTAGCGCTATTTCTCTGGTCTGTCACATTCATTCTTTTCGCACGACTGATCTACAAAAACACCTACGGGCTTCAAAGAGACATCAAACGTTTAAGCCAAGAAGGCAGGCTGATACAGGCTACCATTGACCAGGTAAAATCAGAAAAAAAACTTCCCAATGGTTTTGTGAAAAAGGAAATTCTAGTATCATTTGATAATTTCAGCAATACGCGAATTCACTATCCGCTAACATGGACAGACAGCAAACCGCATCAACAGCGCTATAACACCGGACAGCAAATAGCCCTCCGAGCAGATCCCCACCTGAAATACCGCCCCTATGTCGTCCCCGACGGCATAGAAACCCATATAAACTCAAAAACAATGATTCTTTATACCAGCATCTGGATAGTCTCGATACTCGCAATAGCCGCGTATTTCTATTACGCCTACACGAGTCAAAGCCAAGGCTATGGCTGGCGATTCCTCTCTTTGACCCATCCCCTCATCCTGTCCCCCGTTATTCTATACAGCCTTTTAGCTATCTTTTATGTATTCTTTGCCAAACTGATATCACCTAATCTCAGTAAAGGCAGCGGAGATAAAGACATGGCCCAGCTTTTATTATGGGGGAAAAGAGCGACAGCAGAAATCATAAGTGTACAACAGACTGGAACATATATCAATGAACAGCCCCAGATCAGATTTAACATGAATTTTATCGACAGCGACAACATCAGTCATCAGGTCGCTATCAAAAAAATCGTATCTCTTCTGGACCTCCCTGCAGTACAGCTCACCAAAAGCAAGCAAATTCTCTACCTAGCTGACAATCCTCAAGCCATAGTCCTGGAAGAAGATTTATAAACAAACAGATTTAATCACGATGAAAAACAGATTATACATACCCATAGCCGTTATATTGCTGTCGTCCTGTAAGCCATTTACACAATCCATCAGAGACACTTTGAAGTCTGAAGAAGAAGTACAGCAAGACCTTGCCCATAAGGAACAGAACGAGAGCAACAGCTTTCCACTGCGGGTCATTAAAACAGTATCCAGTACCGCTGCCCTACAAGCCGCGGAAGAGACCCTACGCCAGCTGCCACAATTCAGCGGAAAACCCATCATGGTACAACAGTCCGCACATTTCTTCGGAGATGGCCGTATTGTACTCAACATACAAAACCCCGACACCCCTCAAAATATCGACCGGTATGTATACCAACGAGGCAAGTGGCAAACCCCGACGCCTGTGCGTATCACCAAAGCCGACCGATTGGATCAGCAGCTGTTCCCCTTAGACCGAGTTTCCTTTGCTACGGCCAACAAAGTCTACACGACATTGAAACAGAAAATAAAAGAAATCAAAAGCGAAGAACGTGACCCTACCGTCTATTTTTCCTTCTACAACGACAAGATCAATTGGTCACCACGATCACTGCGAACACCCAGGGGCAGCTATTCCCTATCCTTTGATGAACAAGGCAATCTACAATCCTTTGAAAAGGATTAACAACAAGGTCATCCTTTTCCGGACTTCTTGAGCAGGAAAATCCCACAGGCCGTCAAGATGACAACCAATACAGCGATCAGTACGAATTGATAGTCCAGCAGATCCATATTTTGTGTATTTATAAGGCGCCCCCAACAAGGCCTCTAATGTTCCTTATGCGCAGTTAGGCCGCCAGCGGTCTCCACAATAAGAGAGACCGCCTCAGGCCATACTAAACAACACAGGTTATTTTTACAGTTAGTGATAATATTTTAAGTGATTACATGTTAATTCTAATTGGTCATCGTTTTCTACAGAGAGCACCGCGCCCCTATCCCTACGGACACACTAATATAAAAAATACAATTGTAATACGCAAATTAAACGTATAAAACACGTCAACATAACGCATATACTTCACGCTTATTATAAGAAAAGTTTGTGAATTTTGTTTTACATTAAAGCCGAAGAATGACGTTAGGTAAATTTATACAAGAGAGAGTGCGCTTAAAGGGGATTACAGATAAAGCTGTTGCAGAGGCTTTACATATTTCGGCAAGATCAGTTCCCAATATCTATTCAGCCAAAGAAATCCCAACGTCCAGAGTCGCTTTATTATCGGTATTGCTAAACGAAGATATCTACTACAATTACTACAAAAATATGGAAACAGTAGCTCCCGTGGTTAGCGCTCAGGTCCAAGACCTCCTTCAAAAAATCAAGACTCTTGAAAACTCCATTTTTGATAAAGAGCGATTGATCCAAAGCCAAGCAGCGCTGATTGAATCACTCCAAGCAAACAAATAAAGTTCTTATTTATAATCTCAACTACACTCCCCATCTTCGATAGGACCCTACAGTTAACACACACTAGACTCTTACATAAAGCACCTTGCATCCGTGCTGAGTCCGAGTCCTCTCCGTGTTGAGAGCGAGTCTACCTTAGACACAGGGCTGTAGCACCTAAGGCACAGTTCGCACGCAGTTGCCTTCTTAATAGGTTCTTAATACTATCTATAGTATAACTATGGTACTGGCCCCCGCATTTAACATCATCTATAGAAAACCAGAAGGTCTCTACCAAGCAAAGCGAGTTTGCTTACACACTTCGTGGGATACTGCTGTAAAAACATCAAGACAACCATCCCCTTTTGGAAAACAAGTGACACCTTTTTCAGAAAAAGGTGTCACTTGTTGTGAACTTGTAATCACTTATCTGTAAAAAGGGACTCCTTTTTACTAAAATGGAACATCTATATTGAAACAACCGTCCCCTTTTTTCTACAAAGTTATCGGTTGTTCTAAACAAGGAACTACTTTTTGGCAAGTAGTAATCAATTGTTTGAAAAAAGGAAATGCTTTTCATTAAAAAGGTCCCCCTTCTACCAAACTAGGTAGACCTTTTTAAAAATAATGGAACCATTTTTCGAAAAAAACGATTCCTTATTTGTGCAAAGTGACTACTCATTCTTAAAAGGCAATCCCTTTTTGTGAACTACCAACATCTTGTTTTCAAAAAGGGATGACTACTTTGCAAAAAGGTGTCACAGATGGCTAACTTGGAGTCACCAAACCGCTAGAAGGTGCTCCTTATAGAGACAAACCGTTCCCTTCCAGGTATAATTTAGGTTCACAAAAAAGTATTCCTCAGAAGGAACACCTTTCAGATCAACTCATTTTAGCAAGAGTTCATCCTCTACAAGTATACAGACCAAAAGGACATTCAAAAACCACAAGCATCGAAAAGTAACACCGAAAATCAATATCTTTATCAGAACCAGCCATAAATCTTAAGATCCAACATGAAGAAAACTGATTTATTAAACCTTGCAATCCGAATAATCGGCATTATACTTTTCTTGTACAGTATCAATTCCATCAAGGAACTATTATTCTATTTTGCTCTTCCAATCAATAGTATCGCAGTGGATGAGTGCGTTTCCTTTATAGGAGTCCTATTATTCACGATAATCATCCAGTGGATCTTAGCTGCCCTATTAATGTTCAAATCTGATTCAATAACCAATCTACTAATCAAAAACAGAGATGATCATACACAAGAATTCTCCCCGCCCTACACGCAGAAAGATATGTTAAGATCCGCTTTAGTAATCATAGGCATCACCGTAATTGTTCTCCATCTTCCAGATTTCATTATCAATACCGTCAAGTACATAAGATTAGTGCAGGCCAACGATCCAAGCAAAAGCTTCGACCTTACAAATGTGGAGACCAGTGCCTTAAAGATTATCTTGGCCTATGCCATGATTTACTTTTCTAGCCAGATCAGCACTTATTTTTACCAGACGAACAAAGATTAGTAAAGCAATTTATTAAAATTTTGCTCTTCACACAGAGCAAAATGATGATCACAATCCATCGCTACCCCAGAATAACCATTCTCTTTTTAGCAACCAGTGATCACTTGTTTAAGAAAGGAGGTGCTAGCACCTCCTTTCTTATTGAATAAATTTATAAAACCCCTAACTGCTTCATCGATGCTACTGGAGTCGCAGCACGATAACCCGCCAACATATGATGATTAATACGGCCAATAGTGGCATTCCACCAGTCCGAATAATCTACCGTATTGCCGGCAGCATTTCTTACCTTCAGGCTTCCCTGATCCGAACCATCAGCCCCGATCAACCGGATACGATAATCGATCCGTGCTGTTCCAGCAGAAATCTCAACCGTTTTGTTTACAGGGAGGGGCTCCCATCCAGTGGCTTCACCAAAAGCTACCGGTTTACCTACATTCGCCCAATCACTCTTCTGTCCTGTGGCATTGTCTACAGTGTATTGAAACTGATATTGCAACTTCAAGGTAGTAGGCTCTCCGGCCTTCTCATAAAGAAAATTAGAAAACTTTACCCAGGCTGTACTTCCTGTAAACTCGGTCGTCACCGAAGGATAAGGAGTTTCATTCTTGATAAACACCGGAGGCTTTGTAAAATCATGGATCACGACAACATATTTACCTGCCGGCAGTTCAAAATCTTGGTCATAGGCCAATGTTAAATTGGTGATAGCCCCTCTATGTAGCTTTAAATTTACTTTACCCGGTTTGGCTACAAAAAACTTACCAACGGCCCCACTGGGTATGAAATTATAAGCTGACAATGGCGTAGTTTCATTTGTCAAAAGCTCATTATTCAATTCAACTTTATTGATGTTATTTGCAGTACCAGTAGTCACCGGAACCATATAAAAAAGTTGAAATTGTGCTGTGGTCTCCTCATCAACTTTCACAGTATCATATTCGACAACATGTTTTTCACAACTCGTCACAAAGAGGGAAAAGACCAAAGTTATTAATAGTATATTTAGATTTTTCATTGCTCAATAGTTTTAAATAAAACATCTTTTGTCATACAAGAGTTCTTACTTAGGCATATCACCAGGGTAAGCAAACCATGGAATGGACGTATGATAATTGTCTGCTGTGCCCGCGATAGGCTTGAGACTTTCTAATGCAGGAAGATTCCACATATACTCCGAATTATATCGCGGCCTCAGTCTATAACTTGGCGAACCGTCATTTCGGATATCATAGCGTCCCTTCCTATTTTCTACCTGAGCAGGAGACAAATAAAGACCTTTATACACTTTATTAGGATCAGTATCCCATTTTTGCTCCAATAAAGCTTGGATCCAGCCATTCCCATTACTTGGATACTCACCTGTATAGTCAATATCGTAATGGTATTTACGCATATCTACCCACGCCTCGGCTGCACCCCAAGGATATAATGCAACCCACTTTTGCATCATAATATGAGACAACGTAAGCTCCGACAGGCCACCGACAAAGGGTCCGTTTACATATTGAACTCCCAGTGTATTGAACAGCTCTTTGGTGATTTTATCCCCCCCTGTAGGACTTCCTTCTTTACCGGGATAGATATAACGAGCTGTTGTTTTCAAATCCGCATCCACACCTTTTTTAAAAGCTTCGAAAGCATCTGTCTTGCGTCCTACTTTCCAATATGCCTCAGCAAGACAAAATTGAACCTCCGCATAAGTTGTCAGAATGTACGGTACATCATCCCGATATATCCAACGACCAATACCATCATGCTCTGTGCCGCTATAAGCCGATGCAATGTTACGTCCATAGTAAGACGGAGCTTGTCCTATAGGACCTACTTTTCCTGTACCAGTACCTCCATAGTATTTATATGCTTTAATACTATCCTCATTATTGAGATTATTATACGTAGGGTTACTCGTTGTTCCCAACTTGACCGTACTCCGGAACTGTACCTGTTAGTACCTGAACAGCGTATTCATGCTGAAAATAATTATAGGTTAGATTTCCACGGGACGTACCCCAGAAATTATTATAGCCAGAATAAGGCGCGCTCTGAGAGCCAGCGTCAATCTTCACCGTAGCATCATCATCAGGACTTTGAAAGGACTTAGCTGCAGCATCAATCAACTCCTGTGCATACTTATCTTTAAAATCTTTCTTATTACTCAGTGAAGCCAGATTCCGGACGATTACCGCATTAGCAAATTTAATCCATTTAGACTTATCCCCAGCGTAGATATAATCATTTTTACTAATCTTATTTCCATAATTATGATTATCCTCCCGTTCCAACAGTTCAATTGCTGTGCGAGCCCAAGCCCTTACTTGATCATATACCTCATCTTGGTAATCATAGCTATGCGTCAACATATTCGGAACAAAGGCGTCTTTCAATGGCAACTCTCCATGCAATTTGGTCAAAGCATCCCAGCTAAAGGCCTTTATTGCGTAGCCGATACCAGCTAATGTCCAGTCCTCGGCTTCCACAGATTGATTAATCAGATTCTCCAAATTCATTCCTTGGGTCCAGTATACCGATCTCCAAACCTCTCCTCCGGCATCATTTCCCAATGCATAAGAGTGATTCGCAAAATTTGTATATAAAGTTACTGTTGTACCCATCATCTGTGTCATAGGTGCAACTGCCCGATAATCCCAGTATATTCCCTGATACTGTTGTGTAATATTAGCTAAATATAAATATCCATCTGCATAATCTGGCGCATCGATATTCTTATTAACGTCTAAATATTTTTTGCAGCTCCCCGTCATCAAAAAAAACGGCATGAGCATATAAATAAATCCCTTTTTCATGTTTGCCTAATTTACTTTAGTTTAAGGTTAAACTCAATCCCACTGAAAATCCCCGAGGATTAGGTATAGACCAAAGATCATAGCCTTCTCCACCAGTTCCCCCTGCTGCTGCTGATACCGTATTACCAACAGCATCAATACCCGAATAATTTGTCCAGGTAAACAAATCATTACCAACAAAATAAACATCCATCGCTGAGATAATTCTGCTTTTGCTCAAAACCTTCTTAGGTATTCGATAAGAAAGGCGTAACTCTTGCATACGGACATAATTCACATTTTTCTCTAACCAGTCTTCATCACCCCCCAAGAAAATAGTAGCACCATAGGTATTGAAATCAGCAGCAATATTATTACGCGTAGGATTCTCTGTATTCTCATTTCCATCCCTCAAAACACCATTAAAAACGTAAGAACCACTTTCTCTGAGATTTACAGACTCCCAACTTGTACCATTGGTCATCATCGTCCGTTTCGTACCATTGATTACTGTAGCACCAAAACGACCAGCAAACAAACCAGAGAGGCGAATATCTTTATAGGTCAACGATGTCGTAATGCCAAACCGTACCTTCGGCTCTCGATCGCCAATAACCGACCAAGTATCTTTTGTAATTGGAAGACCTGTACCCGGACTGATCAGCACATCTCCTTTATCATTTCTCTCATAAGCACGGCCAGTTAATGTTGTAATAGGCTCTCCAACCATAATACCATTTCGCACATTCCCGGAAATCCATGTATAAGGGTTATAATACTCTGTGACATTATCTGGAAGATAAAGAACCTTAGACTTTCCTTGTGAAGCATTGACCCCTAAATTCCACGTCAAACCATTTGGTTTCTTAATAATATCTCCATCGATATGCCCTTCCCATCCCCAGGTTTTAAACGACCCTACATTCATTGTATTCAATACGAATCCTGTTGCATAACTCAGACGAAACCCCTTAACGATCTGATCCGCATTTCTTGTACCGAAATAAGTAAAACTAGCATTCACTCTATTATTGAACATCCTTAAATCTATACCTCCCTCGTGGGCAGTCGTCATCTCGGGTTTCAGATTAGGGTTTGGCCCTGTATATCCATAAAGAAAACCTCCTCCAGACAATTCGCTATTCTCAAGCTGTGGCTCAATCTCTAACGGACCAGCATCTTTACCTACACGCGCCACAGAACCTCTTAACTTCAAGTAGTTAATCGCAGGGATAGCCTTCATAAATTCTAAATCTGACAAAATAAAGGAGCCTTCAATTGCTGGATAAAAATACCTATTATTATGAACTGGCAAGGTAGAAGACCAGTCATTACGACCTCTGAGAGTAATGAAGGCAATATTATCATATCCAAATTCCATCTGGGCAGAAAGCGCCTGTATACGCCGTTTGGTATTCCGCTGTGTCCCTGTCTGTGTAAGCGGATTTGTATTATTTATAGATTGAAAGTCAGGCACGGTAAAATCTGTACCATTCATTGCCGAACGTGTCACCCCGTTCTCCATCTGATGATAACCTACCTGCCCAGAGAACGAAAGTTTTTCGTTCAAAAACTTGTTGTTATATCCTGCAAGAATGTTGATTGTAGGGTCTGAAAAATTGGATTGTACTAAATTATATTGGCCAGTTCCTAGATTTTTATTATAGTAATAGGGGTGTGTAGAGGTCTCAAAGGTCTGCATACCCACATCCCAACCTACCTGTGCACGAAGGAACATATTCTGGATAGGTGTTAAATTCATAGCAATATTACTCAAAAACCGATCCGACTTATCATAGAACTTGTTCCTGTACATCGCAAAAAGTGGGTTCAAAAGATCTTCGTCGACATAATAATCCGGCTTTCTCATATGGCTTCCGTCGGCCGCTAGATAGTTGCTCATATCATCAACGACAGGCCATAACATCGCTCTATACAGAGGACCGTCGGTACCCCTCAAAACCTTATCGTTCCCCATCTTGGTATATTGCATAGATCCCTCAAACTTAAGCCAAGGAGTCACAGCAGCCTGCCCAGCCAAACTCAAACTGGTTCTATCATATCCAGTAGTTTTCAACACTCCATCCTGATTCAGCTGAGAAAAACTAGCACGTATAGTCGCCTTTTCTGTACCAGCATCAACAGAAATATTGTGCCTTTGCTGTGTACCCGTCTGCAGTATCGAACCGATATTGTCATACAGTTTCATACCGTCTGGATACAGTCCACCAAACCGTGCCGTATTATAGTAATTGGTCGTGCCATAATTACCATTGGCATATTTGGTCTGCATATCTGGATAGCCATACGCTTTATCCCATTTAAAATAGTTTCCATAAGTAACCGTTCCTTTCCCTGCTTTACCTTTCTTTGTAGTGATAATAATTGCTCCGTTAGACGCATCAGATCCATACAAAGCGGCTGCCGCCGCTCCTTTTAAAACAGTAATAGACTCTATATCTTCTGGATTAAAGTCACTGCCTCGAGACGCAAAGTCCAGGTTATTGACGGAGTAGGTGTCTACTCCACCACCCGCCATTCCACTCAAAGGATCAAACGTAGAATTATTCATTGGTACGCCATCCACAACATACAGCGGTTGGTTATTGCCCGATATCGAGGTAATATTCCTCAATATAACAGTTGAAGAAGAACCAGGCGAACCTCCTGTTGAGGTTACATTAAGCCCTGGTACACGTCCGGCCAATGCAGAAATAAAATTTTCTCTTCCCGACTCACTTATTGTCGCACCGTCAATCTGTTGCACAGAGGAACCTATAGCACGACCAACGCGTTTCATTCCAAACTCTGCCGTCACCATTACCTCTTCAATATCACCGGATCCTTCCTCAAGCCTGACGGACAAAGAACTGGAAGACACAACCACCTGCTTAGATTGATATCCGACAGAACTAAAACGTAACGTAGAACCTATAGGTGCCTGAATAGAATAACTCCCATCTGGCCCAGATTTTGTTGCTACCGTTCCGCCAACAATGGCAATTGTGGCCCCTGCAATAGGACCTGCTGGCCCTGAAACGCGCCCCTTAACCGTTTGTTGGAGAACGGTGTTGGTAAAACTGGATCCCTCTAGAAGAAGTAACGGTTTTCCGATCATTCGGCTTGGCGTTCCATAAGAAAATTGAGGTGAAATAGCTAATGCCACTCCTACCACAGAAAATAACATCGATTTCCTCATGATTGGTTTCTTTTTAATAAATGGTTAAACATCATAACTTGCTTTATTACAAATCTCGTTATGAAATAAAGACGAACTCCTTTATGCTTCGCTATTACTAAACATATTTATTTAGGTTAGAAAATAATCTAAACAGGAATTAATCATCCCTTCATAAACTTATTGATTTTAGGTGTATAAATTAATCAGCCAAATATGTTTGCACTACCGACACACATATCATCATAATTTGGTTACAACAATTATAGCGATTAATATTCTATAATCTTGCATTTTATTTAACAAAATAAAATAAAAGTTGCAATATAACGCACAAACAACACCAATCAATCGGTTGAATTACGTTTTTAAACTTGTAAAAAGCAGCAAAAACAAGCATTCCGACACAATACCGCACACCACATCAAATCAATGTACTTTGTAACAAAATATATCCTGATATGTTGTCAATTAGCCTTTTTAGTATAAAAAAAGGTGTTCCTCACAAGGAACACCTTTCATATTAACTCATTTTAGCAACAGTACTAATTCATTCGCATAGCAGGAACTGACTTAGGCTTGCTCAAGTATTTGGCATATCCAATCTTATATGCTTCGATCTCGGTTTTGAACTGTTGTATCAACAATTCCTTAGCATCCTTGGAGCCTTCGATATGAACACGCCAATTGAGCTCCGAGCTTGCATCTCCCTTTTCCTTGGTAAATAAAGCAAACTGAGCAGACTTAATTCCCTTGGGCAAAGAGCTGTCTTTCAGCTTGAATACCAGAAAGCGATGTTGGTCCTCGACCTGACTCAGTAATTCTTCTCGCTTGCTACCATCTTTGAAAGTCACCTCACGTAGAATAGGCATGATATCGTCTTTGTTGATGATGGATAGTACCAATCCATTGGAAAGCTTTTCTACCAAGCTGTAATCTTTCATTGCAGCCCACAGGACGTCACGTTCTACTGGGACCTCCATTTTTTCATCAATCGCCCACTGTACCTGCTGTGCTGCCGCCATCTGGGCATAACTAGACTTAGTAGCGATCCCTACTAAGACACAGCATAATAATAAGACCTTCTTCATGATGTTATTTGTCTAAAAGCTTCGCAACCTCTTTCTCCAAAGCCTCGCCACGAAGATTCTTAGCAACGATCTTTCCATTAGCATCCAACAGATAATTCATCGGAATGGCAGTAATATTATAATATTGCGCAGCTTCATTCTTCCATCCTTTCAAGTCAGAAACCTGAGCCCATGGCATTTTATCATCTTTAACTGCCTGAATCCACCTATCCTTCTTATCATCCAAAGAGATTGCAAATACATCAAATCCTTTGTTTTTGTATTTGTCATACACTTTTAATACATGAGGATTCTCTGCCCGACATGGACCACACCACGATGCCCAAAAATCTACCAATACATATTTTTTGCCTTTTAGGTAATCATAAAGGTTAATGTTTTTACCATTAGGATCCGGCTGTGTGATATTAATAAACTTAGCCCCGTCTTCTGTTTTCTTTGCAGCAGCAATAGCTTTGTCGATATTCTCTTTCACTTCTTTAGCTTCTGTTAACCAAGGGTATTTTTCTATCAATGGATTGACATACTCTAGAATGAAATCCTGATCTCTACGTGGACTCACGTAGCCTAATGCATATACCACCTGGGGGTCATTTTTGAAAGCCTTGACAAATACTTTAGCTGTAGCACTGTTTCTAGAAAACTGATCCATGACCAAATCCTGCAAATTTTTCGTCAGCGCAGTATCTTTAATCTGCATCGCCATATATTGTGATTTACCTGCAGCAATAGAAGTTTGATAATTCTGGTGTGTCTCCCAATTCAACATGTTGATCAGTTGATTGTCTTTACCTTCGGATTCAATAAAAATATAGGGAGGATTTTTAATTACAATTTTTGCTGTATCCATTCCTCGAAAATCAATCTTTAGGTCATCATTACCCGCCCAAAATGTAATACGATCCCAACCAAATACATCCAAGGAGTACAAGCGTGGTGTCTTAGCAGGGACCTTAATCTCGTACGTGCTATCTGCCTTCAATTGAATCGTTTGGAATACTTCTGCATCCTTCATCGGTTTATCCTTCAAGGTAAACGGATACTTCTCCTGATGTTCTTTAGCTGGAGGGAAATTGACCTTACCTTTTACTGTAATATAATCACGTGTCTGTGCAAATAAACTTGTTGCCATCAACAGACCCGCTGTTACACTTAAAATTATTCTTCTCATCTTATATAATTATAAATATTTAAAATTTCACCTTGAATATTTCTTCGAGTTTCTTCTCCATTTCTCCTCCCCCTTTGGGATCAAAACCGATCTCTTTCATAATGATCTTGCCAGACGGGTCAATGAGATAGCAAGTAGGAACTGCACTGACGTTAAATAGTGCACTCGAAATCTTACTGTCGTCGTATAGCTGAGGCCAAGGATTCGACTCTTCGCCTACCGCCTTCAGCCAAGCCTGCTTATTTTGGTCAATAGAAACATTCACAATCTCAAAGCTCTTCCCTTGCAACTTGCTATACACTTCTCGAACACGAGGAAAGGAAGCTCTACACGGCGAACACCACGACGCCCAGAAATCTAGCAGCACGTATTTACCTTTGAACTGTTCAAAAGATTGTGCCTTACCATGCTGATCAGGTAATTGAAAATCTTTAACTACAGCGCCTATGTAGGCATTCCTAAGACCTTGTATCCTTGCATACAAAGATTGTGCATCATCACCAGCTTTGACACGTTCTGACAATCGATTATAATATGCTTCTAAGCGATCGACAGGTAAACTAGAAGCTTGAGACAGGATAAAAACAGGTGATACCATAGCGTCTGCTTTGACGAAAATATTTAATAGAGAATCATTAAGACGCACCATCAACTCATCTTTAAAGCTCGTAGCTTCGTCAAAATGAGCGCTTTCTTTTTTTAGAGCATCTTCTCCATATTTTGCCTTAGCAGCACTAAAAGCAGCCATAAAAATCTTTGATTTTTCCTGGTTGTAGTTATAATATGCTGCTGCCGATTCCAATCCTTTTACTTTTCCCGATGATAAGCCTTTCACCACATCAAATTCAACTTCGACAGTACCAGACTGATCATAAAAAACAACCAAAGGAGAGTACATTCTTCTTTTGGCCCGGTCGTATTCTATAGAAATTGACCGAGAACCAACACCTTGATCTTCAAACTCCACTTCAAAGCGGCCATCTTTAATCACTGCCGAATCTGTTGCCATCCGATTGGCTATGTACACTTTATTGTGCCCTTCAGTATCTCCTGTTACATGGCCTATCACTTTGATCTTGACCTGTCCAAAAGCCAATTGTGCTGCCAATAGACCTACCGCTGTATAAATTATTCTCATCATATAATTATTTGTTATTATTCTTTCCAAGCCTTACGTACAGGAGAACGATCCATCACCAGACGCATCCGATCCACCTGTCCTTGCGTAAAGCAGTTCCGCAACGAAGGATACCGAATATCATCCATCGCATTGTTTGCCAAAAACTTATCTCCATCAAGTCCAACTTTCAACAATGTCTTAAATGAGTTGTCACTGGTATTATACTTCCGGGTGTCATATACGAAATCATTGACTACAGTAGTTCTAAAGACACCATAATATGTACCTAGATAGGATGCTAATTCCACCTCTTTTTCCATGCCTGGAATAAAAACATTGCGGTGGACACCTAAACCATATGTGGTATAAAAATCGTTCTGAGGCACTTCGGATTCTGAAACGACTATTTTATCGACACCTCCCAAAGGAGTCTCACCAGCGCCGACTATCTGATAATTTGCCCTGTTATTCCCTAAAGAACTATTAGCAGTCATAGGTAAAACATAAATATTTAAATACTTTGATTTGTCCCATTGATAGCTAGAAGTCGTGTTAATCCTATTGGTGAAATCGGACAGACTAAAAAAAGAACTAGCCCTCCAAGTTGAATTATACACAATATTATTATAGCCAGGACGTGGCAGTATCGCGCCACTTGGGGAGTACTTAGCCAATCTAAACTCAATTTGTGCATTACCGCCATTAGGATCCTTGCCCATTGCATTCGAAAACACCGCATTAGCATAAGTTATTCCCCCCTCTAGATGTTTCTGTTGAATCAGCTGATAGGTAAGTGGATCGTACGTGGCATCTGTCGTTGCGAGATCAAAGACATGAAAAACCACATCAACATAACGCTTTACCGGAAGAGGAGTTGGCTCTTTAAGCTGCACCGATTTCACTTCAGATTTATATCCTCCTAACTCAGCATAAATATCAAGCTTCGGATTACTCATATCTTTAGTCCCATATTCCATCCCGTCTACCAGTTGACCATTCACAAAAATCTTCAACGCAGCAGACGGAAGCTTCCGATAATCCACAAACATCATAGTATCTTTCTCTCCACCAGTCTCTGATTTAATCCTAACCTTCCTAAACAGCTCGACCACGAACTGTAATTTAGCTTGACCGTTGGCTATTAAAGTGGGACTCCCTGTTGAAAAATATAGTGAATCAATATCCGATCCCGTAGGAGAATACAGTTCATAATTAAAGGACTCTTTATTACATCCTTGTAAAAGGATCAATCCAATAAAAAACAAAAAAAACTTTTTCATTATCGTATTTCGATTAGATTAAAAAATGATTGGATTCCAGCCCTCATTAGGCACGATATCTGGATTTTCCTGAAGCTCTGCTAAAGGAATTGGCAAGGCATAATGGTAATCATTGGCTGACACCTTAACGTCAAAATTCTTATCAAAAAACCTCAAATTTCTAGAGATATTTCCAATTTTGTAACGTTTCAAATCTATCCATCGTTTGTCCGTATCCGTAAAAAATTCTTTACGACGTTCGTTAATAATTTCATTTAATAAATTCTCTCCGGTCAAATTGTTTTTAACCGTCGCTCCTCGAAAACCTTTAAATTTATTCAGTGTATTTAAAGCCTCTCCTTCTTCATTATTCCTGAAGTAGGCTTCCGCAAGAATCAAATAAGCTTCCTCCGGTGTAAATAAGTGTACGCGTACGTACTTAGCTCCATATGCTGCTCCATCTGGCCAGGCTGAAGACAACGTATTATTAACAAAATATGCCTCTTTACGAAAATCATTATTATCAAATAAAGCCAACAAATCTGAAGCTACAATAAGGTTAGCGGGCGCAAACCCCATGTAATCCCAGGGTGATCCAAAAAAGCCCGCAATACCACCATAATTACGGCCTTGCATATAGATTGCTGGATATTGTGTATCCAAATTCTGTTGTACACTTTGAAAGGCTGCTAGGGTGCTAGGAATCCGTTCATCCACCCCGGCAATAGCTCCTTTCGCATATTGAATAGCACTTTGATAATCATCTGGTGCTTTAGAAGCGGTTTCAGCCTTAAACCAATACACCTGAGCCAATAGATTCTGGATAAAACGTTCATTGAAAAACCGAGAGTATCCTTCTTTGGCTCCAACTGAATGAAAGTATTCCAGCGATTTTTTCAAATCTTCAATAATCACAGTATATACTTCAGAGGATTTCTTACGTTTCATCTCTACACCGATCACCTCTTTGCCACTATGCAGATACAGAGGGATACCCATGCTTTCATCATCCATTGGAGCAAAATATTGTTGTAACTTGAAAACATAATATGCTCGGTGTACCAACATCTCTCCTTTCACACGTAGTAACTCATTCGGATCCGCTATTACCAATTCATCGCTCTGATCGATCAATGCATTGAGAAAACCAATTGTTTCATAATACTTATTCCAAATAGCATCTACAGTCTCTATATTGTTAAACAGTAGATTATTCGCGTAAAACTTTTCGTTTTTATTGTTATTCTGCGGATTCACATATTGTCCCATATTAGCTTTGAAGTCGAAATTATCCGAATAAGCTTCAAACATCATGTTCTGATCTTCCGTGACAATAGGATATGGACCTACAATTGGTTGTGTGTTCGACTTAGCAAAGGCATCAAGGTACCCAGCAAGTACCGACTTCAGATCACTTAAGGTCGTGACTGCCCGCTGATTTTTTGGAGGTAGGTCCAAAAATTCTTTACACCCCTGGAGCAATACCCCTCCAATCAATATATAAAATAAAAATAGCTTCTTCATGTCAATTAAAATCCAATGTTTAAGGAAAATGTATAACTACGCGTTGTCGGATAGCCAAATGCCATCTGAGTTTCCGGATCAGTACCCGAATAAGGCGTTATCGTAAATAAGTTGTTGGCAAGCAAACCTATTTGAAGCTGTTTCACAAACTTCTTGAACATTGCTGGATTTGCACGCCAGTTCAGACCGAGTTCAGTACATTTGATATACGCGCCTGACTCAATATCCTTATCCACCAAGTATCGTGTGTAATTAGATGTCCCTTGCGAATAAAACGGAATATCCGTCACATCACCGTGTTGCCTCCAGCGATACTGTTGATTTTTCAAACGGTTGGTACGACTCGCCGTCACATCATCGGTCTCTCCACTTGGTCCTTCACGGCGATCCTGAAAACCTTTGATCATATTACCATCTGCAAATACGAAGTTGCTCGTCAAGGTTATATTTTTGTAACGAATGCGTGTATTAAATCCACCATACATCTTCGGATCCTGCTGGCCTAAATAATAGGTTGTATACTTGGCTTGCAGATCAGCTGTAGAAATCGTGGACAGATCAATGACTTCATCACCAACGACAGCCCCTTGCCCATCGATACGCTGTGCATTAACCATCATATGTCCATTAGTCGGATCAATATGGCTAAACTTATATCCAAACCACGACCGCATTGCATAGTTTTCAACATTTCTAGGATCGAGTGAGGACACATTCGGTGTTCGTTTATTATATACTTTATCCAAATTGTTCTTCACAGTTGTCAGGTTGGCACCCACCTCCCACAACCAGTCTCTATTTTTTACAACGTCGACACGAGCAGATAACTCCCAGCCTTTGTTAGACAAAATGCCGGCATTCATCATAGAAGAAGTACGCCCCACTGAAGCTGGCAAAGCTACATCATCCAATAGGTCCGTCACTTTATTATCGTAATAATTGGCTTCAATATTAACACGACTATTCAATACGGACATATGAATCCCATAGTTGATGTCACGCTTTCTTTCCCATTTCAACACAGGATTACCATAATTAAAGGCAGTTGCCTTAGCAATATCATCATAGATTACGGCCCCCAATTCATAAGTATGAAACGGATAAACCGAACGGTTGATACTGCCAGTATACCCATAACCATACGCCAACACAAAACGATTTAACCAAGGAAGGTTTTCCCGAACAAAAGCTTCTTCATGCGCATTCCATTTAACACCGGCAGACCACAAGGGTGTAAATTGATTTTTTGATCCGATAATGTCCACACCATCTGACCGAAAATTGGCATTCAGCACATATCGGTTAGCATAAGCATAAGCGATCGAACTAATGAACGAAACCGAACGATCTTTTTCGTAATATGTACCGCCCAACCTACTCAAATCCATTTTTTTATAGTTAGAAGCAGGAATATCATCCCAAGATGGATATCCCGCCATCCGATAATCTTGCAGATAGACCGGATTAAAGTGTGAAAACCGATTATTTGTACGCTCGGAAACCTCATTGGCAAAAAATCCTTGAACATAGTGCTTCTCCACAAATGTCTTATTATACTCTATCGTATTGCGCACAGTATAGTCGATGGTTTTCCCCGAATTTTCCTCCAAAAATCCATAGTTGAATTTCTCCAATATACCCGCTCCTGTAGTTTTTGCACCATTAAGCCTGTTATCTGCCCATGAACGGTAAGTTCCCTCACGAGACTCATCCATAGACTGTACATTCGTATAATTCAACACAGCTGACCCCCGGTATTGAAAACCATCTAAAAACTTCCATTCTACTCCTAATTGACCTCTAGCATTACCATAATCTGTACTCAACGTATTTTCGCGAAGTTCTCTAAGAATATTAAAGGTCTTGTAATTGAGATCAGAGTAATAGTTAAGGTCATTATCTACACTTCTATAGCTTTTATCCCAAGCATAGGTGCCGTCAGAATTATATGGCTTTTCGTATGGGTTAGCAAACATAGCATACCGGAACGGATCTAACTTAGACTGGCCTTCTTTGTTCTTTTTGATTGTGGTATAAAGGTTAAAATCGACCAACAACTTATCATTAATATTCCTGGTCAGTTTCGCACTCATACCACCTTGTTTAAACTTATTCTCCATCAAAGTGCCATTTGCGTCTTGATAATTCAGGGATACATTATACTGTAATTTAGTACTGCCCCCCGACATGGAGACATTATGCGTTTGCTGATAAGCAGGACTGTACAAGACACCCATCCAATCGGTATTGATGTCACCTAATTCTCCTATCCTTCTTTCAAGTTCGTCTTGGGTAATAGTCCCATTATCTGCTTGCATCAAAAGCTGATTAACGCGACCACCATATCCGGGATGAAAATCGTCATATATTTGTCTTTCAAACGCAATCTTCTCTGCCGAATTCATAAAACTAAATGAATTCTCAGGACGCATCGTCAATCCTTGTTTCGTGGAATAATTGATGTAGTCTTTACCTACCTCCCCACGTTTCGTGGTAATAACAATAACGCCATTGGCTGCACGTGCTCCATATATAGAGGCTGCAGTAGCATCTCGGAGAATATCTATCGTGGCGATATCTTCGGGCGGAATATTACCAATACCATTGGTCAATAGGCTATTGATATTCGAACTCGTTTTATCCATGCCAGCCACATCACCATTCTGTAAAGGCATTCCATCCAAAATAATTAATGGTTCAGCATTACCGGTCATAGTATTGCTACCTCGAATCACTATAGAACCAGTCTCTCCAGGACGGCCAGAATTTGACCGAACATACACCCCTGTCATTTTCCCACGTAGTGCCTTATCGATAGTCGTAATTCCAGCCCCCTCCAAATCTTCTCCCTTGATCGAGGAAACATTCCCTACCAGCTTGCTTCTCTCACGTTTTTGCAAACCTGTGGAAACAACAACATCTTCAATCTCCTGTGCTTTGATTTTTAGAGCTACCGTCAATGTTTTTTGTGCTCCTACCAGCACCTCCATTGGGTGGTAGCCTATACTGTTCGTAATGATAGTCTGTGCAGGCGAGATTCGCTGCATTTTGAAATTACCATTCTTGTCAGTAGACGTTCCAATCTTAGTTCCTTTAATCAATAAAGTCGCTCCTACAACTGGCTTGCCGTTTTCATCAACAACCTTTCCTTTGATGGTATCTCTTTGATCAGTTTGCATGGCTACCGCAGGAGTAGAAGTTTCGGCGGACTTTTCAGTCTTCTTTTTCACCAATACTTGCTGTCCGGACAACTTAAATTCCAACTTGGTTTCCTTCTCTAAGAGTTGGATTAAACGTTCAATAGAACAATTGGTACAATCGATTGAAATCGCTGGTACAGCAGCAACAGCCTTATCATACAGAAAGACATAATTGCTTTGCTTTTCAATCTGGCTAAAAATACCAGGTAGTGACTTCTGCCTTACGGAGATATTAATCTGAGCCAGCACTACCCCCACGTGAAAAACAGCTAGACACAGTAGTACCCAATGTATTGGATAAGCTCTCCAGTGCCTATACTTCATGAAAAAATGCTTCATAATGGTTTTGAGGTTAAATAAATTATAATTAATTGATTGTTAGTTTTTTTCGACTTGTATTTCGATATCAAAGAATCGAAGCATATCAACGACTTCTTTCATCGAATCCGTTCGTTTGATACGTCCAGATATTTTCTTGGTTGTATCTTGCTGCTTTATACCGATCGACACAGGATACCATCGCTCCAACTCCTTAACAATAGTCTCTGCATCAGCATCATCAAAATAGAAATCTCCGTCTTTCCAGGCTATCACCGCTCCCGGATTACTCAACGTCTGTACAATAGGTCCTGTCTTTCCATCCAACTGAATAAACTGCTCAGCAGGCTTTAATACAACAGGTCTACTACTTTTATCAGCACTGGTCACTTGTACTGCCCCCTCTAGTAAAGTGACCGCCTTTGTTCCTTCTTCTTTATATTGCCTGATATTAAAATGAGTACCCAGCACCCGTACTTGCTGCCCATCTGTTTTTACGATAAATGGTGACTTCCGATTATGTGCAACTTCAAAATACGCTTCTCCATCAATCGTTACCTCCCGCCTGTCACCTTGAAAACGAGCAGGAAAAACAATCTTTGAAGAAGCGTTAAGCCATACTGCAGTACCATCAGAAAGTATAATCCGCAGTTGCTTTCCTCGCGCAGTCTCTACAATTTGTTCCTGATCAAGTAAATCCTCTTGATGTAGCTTCCGAAAATCCAAGACTTGATCGGCAATGGCCAAATAGGCAATATTAGTATCTAACCCATTTTGGTCATCCAATAAAATGGTGTCTCCATTGGATAGCACGAGCTTTGATAGCGTGCCTGCATCCGCAAAAACCTCTCTCAACTGATTTTCGCCGAGATACTGATGATTCGTAGCACTACGATACATCCATACCGATACGGACAGAAACAATACCATTACTGCAGCAGCTACAGCCCATTGGTTCCTATAAAAAGGAACGACCTTCGCATCGACAATACTATCGAGACTGTAATCTCCATCCTGCTGAGCTTTGGCAACAATTCCTCTCCACAGTTCTTCCTTTTTATACTTATTTGGCCTATTGGATAGCATCATATTTTTGAGTTCTATAGGTATAGTCTGTCTTTTTTTGAAAACATACTATGTAGGAATGAAATATTTTTATTTTTTTATTCTTTGTAGAAAAGTGAGGTATATGGTGCTTAAGGAAGGATTAAAATCAACATCATCTTGTCGCTCGAGCCGCGACAGGGCTCTTCTTTCTCCTTGAACGAGAAAGAAGCAAAGAGTCAAGACTGTGTAACCTATGTTCATCACGGCACATAAAGCTATACGTGCGGTTTCCTAGGTCGCCGCAACACTGCCCACCCATAGACTGGAAATCCTTGGTTACTGCAATATGTACGATAATCTGTGATAGCTTTATGGCCTTAGTCTCCATATGTTACAAGGTCGCCTTTTCACGTGTTGATTATTGATCGCTTGTTCCTTTTTATCAAGAAAAATTGCGTAGCAACCTCCAGAGGAAACGAACATGCCCCGCGCCGGCAGAGAGGCGCACCTTTTAAAACTTAATGAAAAACAAAAACAGCAACCAAGTAACTTTATCTCCAAACCGCAGCTTTAAACGTTTCAAAGCAGATGAGATTTGGTTTCTCACTGTTTGTACCGATATACCCAGTTTGTCGGCGATCTGTTGGGCAGAAAGATTTTCAAAACGGCTCAATAGAAACACTTCCCGCATCTTATCAGGCATAGCATCTATTTCCTTCTTTACCAATTGGTTTTCTTCCGAAAAATCATCCTCCTCACCTTCGCGGAAGCTATAATCCCAATATTCTTCCTGTTCATCAAGAGGAACGAAAATCGGAAACTTGTCTCTCTGTGCATAGAAATCATATATCTTATGCCTCAACATAGATAATAGATACCCCTGTATATTAGTCTTCACATGCCAATATCCTCTATTTTTCCATATAATATAAAACACGTCTTGGGTTATATCCGAAGCATCTTCTTCTCGGGGAAGTTTCTGAAGAGCCATACGGTACACTTTTTTCCAATAGCTGTCGAATAGCTTTTTAAAAGCTATGGGATCAGCATCATTGATCGCCTGTACCATTTCAAGATCTTCCCTATTCAAAATATGAGTAGTTTATCCGTGTCCAGATTAGTTAGTGTAACATTTTAGATGTCAAGTATAAGAAAAAACAAGTGTGAAAGAAAAAAATAAATAAAAAAGCCCCTGATAAAACGAGTTACCAAGGGCCTAACTTCACTTATTATTTATTATTTCACAAGATTTTTTGTCAGCCAAGCGTAGGTTTTGGTGCGTTGTGCTGGATATATTTTATGTTCCCCCTCAGGTATAATATACAACTGCTTTGGAGATTGTATTGCATTATAAGCGGCAAAACAGGTCGTCGGTGGGGTTGTAACATCGTTGAATCCCCATGATAAATAGGCCGGGACACTAATGTCTTTAGCGAAATTGACCACATCAAAATAAGACAAACTCTTCATTACGGTCTCTTGATTGTCCTTATACAATTCTGGCTTGGTAAAGAAATGAGGCCATCCTCCTGCTCTGTTATTCAGATATCCTGTGAAATCACACATAGCTGGACACAATGCGACCATATAATTGATCCGTTTTTCCAGAGAGGTGGTAATAATGGACAATGCTCCACCCTGACTGGAACCCCAGCCGCCAACATTCTTACCGTCGAATTGCGGTAAGGAATAAACTAAATCTACCGAACGCACACAACCCAATACCACATTTTTGTAATAAAAAGAGTCTCTATTGGCAATACCTTTATATTGGTAATCCTTTAACTCATTAACCTGTAGGTCCGCATAGAAAGCTTTATCATGGATGACAGGTTTACCATGAATATATAGATCCAGTGTTATAAATCCCTTTGCTGCTGTACCGGGATCCCCTCCAAGCGGCGCCCACCCAGCTCCCGGAAAACGAATAATAGCTGGATACTTTCCTTCCTTCTTAGGAATCGACAACACACCAAAAAAGCTCTTTACTCCATCATTATAAAACTGATATTCAACCTGGTAAACATCTACATCACTCGTGCTTCTATCCGATATTGGAGTGAGCTTTGTATTTAGTGGAGTCGTCTTTGACTTAGCAATTGCCTCTGCCCAAAAAGCTTTAAAATCGGTAGGCATCACTACCGTAGGTTTAATGGTTTCAGGTTCAAAAGCTACAGTCGCTACTGACTTATAAATCTTATCCTTTACACGTACACGTACGTCACAACGAAGAAAACCAGCGGTACTGACCACTTCTCCGGGAAGCTCGGCATAACCTTGCTCTAAGGAAATCGTCCCTTTAGAAATAGGTTCCATTTTCTCCATTCCTACCATATACGTCATATTTGCATTAGCAACAGGCTCTCCGTCAACGAACAGCTTTATTTTAAACATTGGCTTTTCGCCAATTTTATAGATCCAATCTTTCTTATCGGGTAAAACAGCAAATTCTACTCCATCTGTTTTTACAACCTTCGGCTCTTCTACATCGATACCTGCGAGATTATGTTGTGCCTGCAAAGGTGACCACGCGATAGATAGCCCTGTCGCCAGCACAACTGCTACTAATACAGTCTTTAAGTTCATTCTTTTATTGATTATCATTCGTTCCAAATTTAGTATCTACACAACTATAAACCAATGGCGTAAATATTCCTTCCAGAGAAGAAAGAAGCTACTCCTCCATCCGCTGCAATCTTGGGTTGATATAATGAATTGACATCCTGTTGATAAGGATACTTACCCAATACCTGTCCTGCCGTATTTAATACATAACCAAACCCATCGATACACGTCGCAAAAAGTTTATCCCCCTGTATCTTCAAGTCAGTCAATTGTGCAGGTAGCTTTACATATTTCAAGACCTTACCTGCGCCATCCAAGTAGACCACATCCCCCATCTCTGTTGCAGTAGCCAACTTGGTCTCACCGTCCTCCACATCTACAATAGCAATGGGGCGTCCGCCAACATTCGCCCGCCAAGTCTTAAAGCTGTTTCCTTCAGGAACATTGACATATAACCAACCGTCACCCCTTCCAAATACAGCTTCTTTTTTCCCGTCACCATCCAAATCCTTAATAACAACCGAATAGTTCCATGGTGAAGCAGAAAATGCTTTAGAGGGTTGTCCTTTATGATTAGCTAATTGATGGTAATAGTATTCGGCTCCTATGGCAATATCATCGAATCCGTCACCATCCATATCTCCTGCAGCGCCTACTGTAGCTCCATGGGTAATGGGACAACGCCAAATAAGTTCGCCTGTCGTTGGTGAAAAAGCATAATAGTGCCACCCTTGGGATCCCACGATCAAAGCTAAATCCCCTTGGGTATCCAATTTTGCAGGAAACATCGTAGTCACCGTACCAAATCGCCTATGCCAAGGAGCTATAGGCTTGGACCAGGCTATTTTCCTGTTCTCATCGACCAGATATACCATTGCCTTGGCATCGTCTAGATTTTCCGGAAAAACAGCAATAGCCCATTTTGTTCCTTTTCCGGTTTGTATAGGAGCTATCGCTGTAATCTCCTTAGCAAATTGATGTTCAAAAAGCGTATTCCCTTTTTCATCCATAAGGACAAAAGTTCCATTACCAGTACCCACCGCTATCTCTTTCCCCTGCTTTGCCAGATAGGAGATGTTACTATTCAGTGTTTTGATTGTAGCAATCTTACTTTCCGCTGTTTCAACACGAACAGGATTGGATGGTTGTAATTGTACACCCTTTAAAAATTGTGTACGGAGAACTGTTAAATAAGGCCCGCTAAGCAATTCTTTAGCATCGATAACAATATCTCTTGCTGTTTCTGATGTCCATATATAGTCTCCAATTTTTACGGTACGCGCCCCTGAGGCCAATATTCCTTCTGGCCCCATAAAACACCGATCAGCATCTATTTCCACATCTTTATCCACATACTTTCCAATAATGGCGAGATGATATTCTGATCCAGATTGTACGGCATATACATGGCCCGCCAATTGATGGATACGAGGAGCTACCGGATTCTCTCCCTCTACAGCATGCATAAAGTTTACATAATACAACTTATCTCCTTTCTTGTAAGCCCCCTGTTTGCGCTGCACCACTTGTCGACTGTTCAGATCGAATGACTTTTGGTACCCCATGAGGTTACCATCTTTACGCCCCACACCACTTTCAAAAAATGTCTTTGTAAAGCGCGTCGCTCCACTTCCTTCAACAATAAAGAAGTTATAAGGAATGCCATCATTCAAATTTTTCTGTGTCAACTGCACTGCTTGATCCTTGACCTGCATGTTTCCCACACTTTTCCAAGAAATCTCAATTCCATAACTACCAGGCGTCAGCACATCGACTTCGTCAATGATCCAAAGCCCCTTGCGAGCAAGGTAATTAATATTTCGGGTCCAATTGACACCATTATACTGTTCCAACTGCAACGACAATAGAGATTGCTGCTTATTACTGCTTTCTAAAGAGGCTCGTACCTGGGAGGCAGCGGCTTTATTCCTTACTTTAAAGTTACGACTAAAATCAAAGTGCTTTCCATCCCTATTCACTACCATGGAATTGTGGTCTTCTGGAAATTTACGGATGTAATCTCCCTCCCATAACCACACCCTATCGCCCACCATATATTGAGCAAGGCCATTTGCATCAAAGTGACCATGGTTACGCCCATCACCATTAATCCCAGTAACTGTTAGGAAATCAGCCTTATCATCCCAACCACTCCTGAATATAGCCTTATCCAATAAGGGTCTATTGAACAATCCTTTTATTTTGTATTGGGTCTGTTTGAATTCATCTAAAGTGAAATAGCTCAGCCCATGCGTATCTGCCCCCGGAGAAGCCATATCTATCGGTGTCTCAATCCCCTTACCGGCATTGTTTCTATTGATTAGCTTCAGGATATACTTAGCTTCTTCATCATCAAAAAGATCGATAGCCTGTTTGAGGAATGGATGTGAACTATAGTGTCCCAACGCATTGGCATCGCCATATCCTGCCAAGTAGCCAAGATGGTTGTACTGAGCCTTTGCAAAGCGCAAATATCCCTGGAACAATGGTGATTTGAAAAAATCAAGTTTATACCGACCGCTCACAATAGCATAGTCTATAAATATACGATACACCAGATATTGATAACCTGCTGCATCTTCAGGCGAATAGGGATGTGGCGCCACGCCATCAAACCCATTATCTGCGACTTCCTTCCAATAGCGCGCAGGTTGATAATCGTATCTCGTCAACAGATATCGAGCAGAAGCAGCGACAGTCCTCGAAGCAAAACAAGAGTGATTGGTAATATAACCTTTAGTACCTTCATCATAGAACTTCATGGGCGCTACCATCTCCCAAAAATTCATTGACTCTTCGGCTATACGTCGCATAAACTCAATGGCCTTCAACCGATCCGTATCCGAAAAAGCTTTCGAGTTTTCGACTGTATACATATACGTCGGAAAAATATGAAATTCAAAAGTCGGCGGTGTCTTATTAGGACCATCATATTTGTCATAGCGCTCCAATATCATATTCATCATCTCGGCAAAAGTCTTTACATAAGCATCATCACCTGTCATCTTGTACTTTTGCACAGGCTTTGCCAAGAATGTCTCCAAAGCTATATTATTTCTACGCGAATCATCCTTAGCGTAGTGCTCCAACAGTTCTTCAATAAAAACTTTGTGATCCTTGGTCGCATCTTCATTCTCCCACCCCTTACACGCTATAAAATAAGGGATCTTGTCTGGTTTAGATGATTTTTTGACCAATATTTTGATCGCTTCGTCAAAATCAGCGTCCGTATTGCCATTGATATATAGCACGTCTTTGCCCCACGACAAAGCATTGGGAACAGTCCGTACCTCATAGCCTCTGTCATTATTCCCTAATAAGTTATTGGCATCAAGCTCACGTAGGGGCATATTATATTTTGCGGCTCCAAAAAGTATAATATTCTTATCTCCAGATCTCGCTTCATCCCAGTCGACTAAAGGAACTTTTACCTTCCAAGCTTTCTCCAGCTCCTTTTGCAAAAGCAATCCTTTTTGATTATTTGCATCCTTATCCGCCTTGACAATCACAGCATTTGCTTGAGCTCCCTTTTTTGCCATAGCTATACTCACTCTTCCTTTATAAGCTCGGGTTCCTGCAGGAATTGCCGTAGTTACTTCTCTCTGAAGACCGTAAGTAACGGTCGAGTAGAGATAGTTGTCTATATTTTGGGCCAGGCCCTGAAAGCTCCAGATGCAGAGCAGGATAAAGGTTAATTTAATTTTATGCATGTTTTTATTTTTCTCAATAATACCTGTAAACATTATAGCATCTTTATACCGCCCACTCTATAACGCAAGCCGACCTCATGGGTGTTACTCGAGATCCGTTGGCTATTGACCGCATTGCCAGGGCTAAACTGATAGCTGTATCCCACTCCTATATTTCCAATATTAAGCTGTAACAGACCTGCCAGATCTCCTTTATTCTGTACTCCCAAGCCTATACCAAACTTTTGGGCAAAGAAGGCTAAGGCATTAACATCAAATCGTGCTCCTGAGCCCTCCATATGGCTCACAATAAAGGAAGGACGAACATGAAAACCATCATCAATACGCAATAGCGCCCCACCTGTGGCATAGTATACTTGTCTAAAATGATAATCCTGGTCACGATGACGCTTGTTGAGGACAAAACGTGGAATGGATACACCAACATAATAAGTGTCTTCCTTAAAATAAGAAGTACTAATACTTACAACACCTTGATTGGTACGAGTATCTTGAGCAAACAAAGGGTCTGAAGGCGCCAACTTGGAATATTCGCCCGTATGCATCAATATCCCTCCTCCTAGAGATAGTCCCAAGTATTCCTTTTCTGAAAGACGCACGGCCGAAGCCACATAAGCGCTTAACTCACGTTCTTTTTCAACACCAAGGCTGACCTGTCTCATATCTAGTCCTACAGTCGCCCCGAAACGTTTGATCCCCATATGGCCACTTACCCAATAGGATTTGGGGGCACCATCGATTCCAACCCATTGCTGCCTGGTGAGGATTGTTGCGGCCCCGTTTGGATCCATTAAACTCAGCGAGCCATTAAAGGCAGTTCTCAACTGTCCAAATTGATTGTAACTGAGACTATGCTGTCCGTAGCTCATCAAGGGTATCCATGACATAGAGACTACATATAGTAAAAGAATAATGTATTTTTTCATCTGTTAGTTCTTTTTCACGACAATAAATCCTTGATAATACTGCCAATTGCCACTGATCTTAATTTTCAACTTATAGAAATAAGTACCGTCGGGAACATCCATTCCCGTAAATACACGTTGATCATTATCATATCCCGTGATTTCTTTAATCAGATTGCCACTACGGTCAATGATTGTTAAATGATTCTCAGGATATCTTTCGATATTTTCGATAGTCAGAAAATCGTTTACTCCATCCCCATTAGGAGACACCGCCTGTTGAACGACGATGAGCGGACTGCTTTTAGGATCTATAATCTGAACCAGTGCTGTCACATCAGTTGCTGCTTCATAGTTATGATTTCCCACCTGTGATGCCTTCACGGTAAGCGTTCCTCCTTTTAACAATACCAGCTCAGCGCCCACTGCCGTGGCCAACCTCTCGTCATCCACTGTCAACGTAACTGGCAATTGACTGTCAGATGTGGCCACCACAGGTAGTGTTCCCGCGTTCAACTGTACCTGTGTCGCTACTGATAGCGTAATCACCTGTGATGCCTTTGTAATCTTAAATATCGCTTCTATAAAATCATTGGGATTCCATTCATAATTCGTACTATTTAATGAAAGTGTATAAGGCTGGATCTGATATTCCCCAACATCCTCACCCGGTTCACGCTTTAAAGAACCGCTAAACAAGCTGAAGGGATCCTCATTATGTACTAAGCCTGTCACTGTATATGCAAATACAGGATCATCATGACCATATACTTTGGTATTGGCTACTGCAGATATCGTTAACGCTACCGGCTTAATAGAAAATAATACCTGAGGATCCGAAGTAATCGTATAACTTGATGTAACATCTTGTCCATTCCCATCCTTCACTACTAACGCATCTGTCATAAAAGGATAATGCCCTACATCTTCACCTGCACCACGTTCCAATGTTCCGGTCAAACTATAGCCAGAAGGAAGACTACCTTGACTGACGATGTATGTAAATGCCGGATCATTTGCCCCGTAGAGTTTGCTCACCTCTCCTGTGGCTGTAATCGTAAGCGGCATACCAATAATCTGAAACTGTGCAGGATCTATTGTGACTACATAATTACTGGTCACATTGTCCGATCCACTCATCACGGCCAAGGAACCCAAGTGAAAATCATAATACCCCATGGTCTCCCCAGCATTACGAGTCAGTGCTCCCGTTGTCGTATGCCCAGTATTTAATGTCCCTTCTGAAACACTAAAATTAAAAGTCGGCTCTCCCGTTCCAAATGATTTCGTCAATACATTTGATGAAACAGTTATCGGTCTTTTTTTCACCACAACAGTAAATTCTAATTCAGCACCATCGAGATTGGATGTCCCTGGTAACGTTACTTTCAGTGTTCCCTCTTCACCTGAGGCATTGGCTCTGACACCTTTGATGGTATACGTATTGCCTACAGATGGTGTAGTGACAGCGAGTAAAGGGTCTACTGCTGGATCTTGGACAAAGGAAAAAACCGGAGCTGGTACATCAAGATTGTTGTGTGATAGTGTCAACGTTCCTTGATCTCCATAGACTAGCTCCAATGGATCGCCTGCCTCAACAGGAATCTCATTTGTACCATCATTCCATGTTGCTGTGATTTTAATAACAGGCTTTAACTTCTGTATGAAAGCCGCATAGGTAGTACTACTGCCCGCAGTCAAAGGAAACGCATTACCATTAGAATTAAAATCTACAGTTCCAGTGAACCTACCCGCTGTGTAAACATTGCCAAGCTTATCTACTGTAACAGAATGGCCAGCGTCACTTCCTGCTCCTCCCATCGACTTCGCCCAGACAAAGTTACCGTCATTATTGAGCACCAATACAAACGCATCTGTTAAACCATTAGACACCAACGGAAAATTACCTTCCCCTGGATCAAAATCAATATCAGCCCCAGCGGTAAAATATCCTGTTGTGTAAACATTCCCCTCCCCATCTAAAGCAATGGAGTATCCGGAATCAGCAGCAGCTCCACCAATATTTTTGGCCCATAACACTGTTCCATTTGTATTGAGCTTTTGTACAAAAACATCATGTACACCTGCACTAATAGAAGTCAGTTTTATCGATGGACCGAAAGGCGCATTATTTCCGCGAAACCCTCCTGTCACATATACGTTGCCGGTCGGATCTACTGCGAGACCGAAGCTATCATCATGAGGAGCTGGAAGTCCCATACTTTTTGCCCAAGAAACAGTCCCATTGGCATTAATTTTAGTTACAAAAATATCTCTAGCACCAGTAGTACCAGCATTAAGTGTCACATTCCCAAAAGTAGCAATCCCTGTAAAATTTCCAGTAACATATACATTCTTCGCTGCATCAACCCCTAAAGAATATCCCACATCATTGGTCGGCCCTCCCATGCCGATAGCCCACACAAAGTTGCCATCACGATCCAATTTTTGAACAAAGATATCTGTAGTACTCCCCTGTCCGACAAGATTATAAACACCAGAACCTGGATCAAAATCTGCAGTTCCCACAAAACTTCCTGTGGTATACACGTCACCGTCAACATCCACTGCAATACCATTAGCTATGTCAAAGCCAGTACCTCCCATTTGTTTGGCCCATATAAAATCTCCTTCTGTACTTAGTTTCAGTACAAACCCATCTGCTGCCCCTTTAGAGGTAAGCACGGTAGAAGGATCAAATTCCACCGTTTGCGTGAATCGTCCTGTCAAATAGACATTTGCCATGTTATCTAAGGCTATACCATAAGCGACATCATCGGTAGCCGAACCATATCTCCTTGCCCATAAAAAATTACCATTAGCATCTAGTTTTTGAACAAAAATATCTTGCCCACCGGTTGAACTCATCAAATAGGCCCCTGATCCAGGGTCAAAATCGACATTCGTACCTTCAAACTGCCCAACGACATAAACGTTTCCGCTCGCGTCCACCGCCGTAGAAAACAACGCAGCATCCCCTCTAGTAGCGTTCACATTCATAGATACAGCCCAGTCAAAGGTATGTTCCTGTGCATATCCAACTTTCGCTATTGACAACGAAAGAATAGAAACACAGATATATACCAGTAGAGACGTTCGTTTAAAAACAAAGCCTCTGCTAGTATATTCAGTCTTTAGAAGACGTTGAATTGAATTAAATCTTATCATAACGACTTAGGTTAAATGGTTAATATCGTCTGTGCCATTCCGCACATCTTTAATTCTTATCGTTTAAAATCGGTCAAGTAATAAATATCCTTTCCATTAAAG
The DNA here is from genome assembly GCF_000416985.1 of Sphingobacterium paucimobilis HER1398. Taxonomy (GTDB): domain Bacteria; phylum Bacteroidota; class Bacteroidia; order Sphingobacteriales; family Sphingobacteriaceae; genus Sphingobacterium; species Sphingobacterium paucimobilis. Next base: position 146,742 of record NZ_ATDL01000007.1, on the reverse strand, counting down.
AAAGCTGCCATATCCGAATCAACAGTAATTTTTGTGGCATAAATAGAAGTCGGATCGTGTGCATAACTGGATTTTCCCAACACTTGTCCATCAGCATTCAAGGTGTATACCCAACCATCTATACAACTCGCTAATAATATACCATTACTGACCTTCAGGTCAGTTAATTGCCCAGGCAGTTTAACATACTTCAAGACCTTGCCACTGCCGTCCAAGTAGACTACATCCCCCATCTCCGTAGCAGTTGCCAGCTTCGTAGCGCCAGCTTCCAGATCCACGATAGCTATAGGCCGCCCCCCAACATTCGCCCGCCAGGTCTTAAACTTATTACCCTTAGGTACATTGACATAGAGCCACCCATCGCCCCTGCCAAATACAGCCTCTTTCATACCATCGCCGTCCAGATCTTTGACGACTACGGAATAATTCCACGGTGAAGCGGAGAACCGCTCCGAAGGCACTCCCTTGTGATTGGTCAACTGATGATAATAGTATTCCGCTCCTGCCGCAATATCGTCAAGACCATCTCCATCCATATCGCCTGCTGCTCCTACTGTCGCTCCGTGCGTAATAGGTGCCCTAAAGATTTGTTTGCCGGTTTGATGTGCAAAAGCGTAATAATGCCAGCCTTGTGATCCCGCAATGATAGCAGGTACACCAGTCTTATCAAGCTGAGCCGTAAACATCGTCGTGATAGTACCATATCGGTTGTGCCAAGAATTTATACTGTTTGTCCAGGCTATTGCTCCTTCTTCATCAATTAGATGCAAGGAAGCTTTACCAGCAGATCGGCTTTCAGGGAAAACAGCGACTGCCCATCGCGTTCCGGCTTCTGTGCGAATCGGTGTGATAGCCGTAATCTGCTTGGGGAAGGTATGTTCAGCAATGGTATTGCCCGACTCATCCAATACCATAAACGTACCGTCTGCTGTACCTATACCAACAAGTTTACCCTGTTGTGCCATTGCTGACACATGACTTTTCAATGTTTTAATTTTCTTTGCCTTTACTTCTGGGACGTCTACCGCTGCTACCTTCGCTAGGGAGGCCGAGCTACCTTTCTCAAAAGTGCTCTTTAATAACCCCAAATATTCCTCACCCAAACCTTCATTGTAGTCCAGTACAAAATCTTTTGGCGTATCGGAGGTCCATGTATAGCTGCCCATACGAATAGTTTTTGCACCTGCGGCTATTATACCTGCAGGCCCCATAAAGCATCGATCGGCATCGATCTCTATATTTCCTGATTTGTATTGTCCCATTACCGCTACATGATATTCTTTTCGAGCTGCTGCTGCAAATACATTTTTATCTATTTGCTGTACTTGAGGTGCTTGTGGGTTTTTACCTGCTTCTGCCATCATAAAATTGACATAGTAGAGTTTATCTCCCTTTTGATACTGTCCCTGTCTACGCTGTACGACCTGTCGGGTATTGACATCGAAGTTTTTCTTGTAGCCCGAGATATTCCCGTCCTTTCTACCATGTCCTGAATCAAAGAAACTCTTGGTAAACACATTCGCTCCACTTCCTTCAACAACAAAGAAGTTATACGGTATTCCATCGCTAGAAGGACGTTGCGTGAACTGTACTCCCTGATCTTTTGTACGCATATTACCAACGCTCCTCCAATAAATCTCTATACCGTAGTCTCCTGGTAAAAGAACATCCACTTCATCAATAACCCATAATCCCTTTTTAGCGAGATAATTGATATTACGCGTCCAATTGACGCCATTATATTCTTCCAATAATAATGACATCAACGACTGTGATTTATCTTTACTCTGCAATGCAGCTGTTACTTGTGAAGCCGCAGATTTATTCCTCACTTTAAAATTTCTGCTGAAATCAAAGTTTTTACCATCCCTATTCACCACCATCGAATTATGGTCATCTGGAAATTTCTTGATATAATCCCCCTCCCACAACCATAGTCTATCACCGACAATGTATTGACTGATACCATTGGCATCAAAGTGGCCATGGTTACGACCATCACCATTGATTCCCGTTACCGTAAGGAAGTCTGCTTTATCATCCCAACCACTTCTGAAGATAGCTTTGTCCAACAGTGGTGTCTTAAAATAATTCTTTATCTTATACTGTTCCTTCTTAAACTCGTTGAGCACAAAATAATGCATCCCATGTGTCTCTGGACTTGGTGGCGGAAGATTGATTTTGGTCTCGATTCCCTTTCCTGTTTTATTCCGTTCGATAAGTTCCAATAAATATTTGGCTTCGTTATCATCAAAAAGTTCAATAGCTTGCAAAAGGAATGGATGCGAACTGTAGTGCCCGATGGCAAAAGCATCTCCATAACCAGCCATATAGCCTAAATGGTTGTATTGAGCCTTCGCAAATTGTAAGTAACCTTGAAATAAAGGAGCTCTAAAAAAATCCATCTTATAACGTCCGCTCATCAATGCATAATCGACAAAGATTCGATAGACCAAATATTGGTAGCCAGCAGCATCCTCAGGCGAATAGGGATTAAGTGCTACTCCATCAAACCCATTGTCCGCAACTTCCTTCCAATAGCGTACTGGTTCGTAATTGTATCTCGACAACAAATATCTTGAGATAGAAAATACGGTCCGGGACGCAAAGCAAGAGTGGTTGGTAATATACCCTTGAAATCCATCTTGATAAAACTCCATGGGTTCTTTCATCTCCCAATAATCCATGGCCTCCTCGCCAATCCGGCGCATGAATTCAATAGCTTTCAATCTGTCAGCATCCGAAAAAGCTTTCGTATTCTCCATGTGATACATATAGGCCGGGAATACATGAAACTCAAAAGTAGGCGGAGTTTTCTGAGGTCCTACAAATTCATCGTAACGGTCCAAAATATAATTCATCATTTTGGAAAAAGTCTCCGCATAGCGCTCATCACCAGTCATTTTATATTTATATACGGCCTTTTCTAAATTATTTTGGATTGCTAGGTTATTTCTCCGAGAATCATCCTTTGCATAATGGTCTTCGAGTTCTTTTAGAAAATCTTTGCTATCTTTTTCTACGTTCTCACCAGCCCAGCCTTTACAAGCAATAAAATGCTTAATCTTATCTGGATTGGATGTTTTTTCAAGTAGTATCTGAATCGCTTGTTTGAAGTCTGCTTCGTCTATACCATTGATATATAAAACATCTTTTTGCCAAGAAAGTGCATTGGGAATAGTCCGCAATTCATAGCCTCGTTCATTCTTACCAAGTAATGTATTTGCCTCCAATTCACGAAGCGGCATATTATAATTAGGCTTTCCGAAAAGAATAAGGTGACGGTTACCCAGTCGAGCTTCTTCCCAATCAACAAGAGGTACATCGACTTTCCAGGCCTTGGAGAGTGCAGTACGCAACAATTCTCCCCAATGATTATTTTCAGCTTTATCAGCTTTTACAATCACCACATTACTAGCCTTCCCTTTGGTGGCTAGCGAGATAAATTCCGATGGGTGATAGGCTTTCATCGTTCCCGAAATAGGAGCTGTAGGGGTACGCTTTAGATTATAAGTGACTTTATCATATAAAAACTCGTCCAATTGTTGCGCATGGACAACCATACCGCTACTGCAGATTCCTATCAATAAAAACAAATAGACTGTCAATTTCATTTCTTTCATCCTAATCCCTATTTTATTATTTTTTCATTGTCTTTTTTAACCACTTCTTTCTCAAGCCCGTCTGTTCATTACTGTACCAATGCCCTGTCTCCTTGGCTATAAAAAGCTCTTTAGGAGCCGTTATGGAATTGTAAACCGCAAACATAGTCGTGGGAGGGGTGGTCTCGTCATTAAAACCCCAACTGTATAGTCCAGGAACTTTAATGTTTTTGGCAAAGTTTACGGCATCATAGTACTGCAAACTCTTCGTCGCTCTTTCTCTGTTACTATCATTAACATGACTCTTAAACAAGTGCGGCCAGCCACCTGCTCTATTGTGCAAATAACCTGGAAGGTCTGCTAATGCAGGTGCATAGGCCGATATATATTTAATTCTGCTGTCAAGAGCTGTCGTAACCAAAGACAATGCTCCGCCTTGACTACCTCCTACAGCAGCAATATTTTCTCCGTCAAACTGTGGCAACGTGTATATAAAATCTATAGCTCTAACACAGCCTAAATAGACACGTTTGAAATAATAGGTATCACGATTGTTCATACCATCAACCCGATACCGTTTGAATGTAGTATTAGCGAGCTTTTTATATTCTGCTGCATCCATATTTAGTGGAATTCCATGAATTCCAATCTGTAAGGTGATGAAACCACTTTGCGCCGTGTTCAGATCACCTTGTATTTTGTGTATACCTGCCCCTGGCGGGTTGAATATCGCTGGATATTTTCCTTCTGCTTTGGGGACACAAAGGATTCCATAAATCCTACTTCCTTCTTTATAGTTTTGGAAAGAAACTTCATATACGTTGACATCTTCTGTAGATCGCTCTGGCAATAGTGTCATCGTTGTTTCCAGGGGCAACTTTCTATTCTGTTCTATAGCATTGTTCCAAAATTGCATAAAGTCCACTGGCATTTCTACTGTCGGTTGTATACTGTAAGGATCGAATCCCGCTGTAATAACCTCTCTGTACTTGGTTCCCTCATACTCAGTGCTAACAGCAAACCGAAGAAATCCCGGCTGATCCATTGTACCCATATCTACGGCAAAAGTACCATCGGTCAATGACGTACTATCTTTTAGTAATGGAGACAACATTTCAGGCCCCGCCTCGTAATTGATTTTTATATTTCGAAGTACGTTACCGTTGTATTTTACTACTCCAGTCACTTTAACTGGCTCGCCTACTTTGTAAACCCAATCGGAATGGTCCAAGGAAAGTCCAAAAGTTAAAGCTTGTGGTTTCCGTTGTGAGTAAACAACAAGAGATAATAAGCAAAGTGCTAATAACAGTCCTACCTTTCCAATAGGTTTAAGTATAAGCCTAGATTTCATATGTATATAATTATCTTCGATGAGCTCGCAAGCTCGGTTTGTCTTTTATCTGTCATATGGTATATCCAAACTATATTCATTCGTGTTTGTGCAGCAGCTGCTACATGGATATTTCATATGTATTCAATTAATGATGATCAAACAGTTAGAGATAGTCTTCATCCGTGACGGATGAAGACTATCTATTCTATTTTGACTTTTCGAACAAATTAGCGTGCAGCATATTTAATTTTCACGTCACGAACCTCGATCGTTGAAGCATTTTTACTGCCAACACTGCCAGATACAGCATCACGAGACATAATCAGGAAAGAGTCCAACGGCTGATTACGTCTTACCGCATTCGCCTGGAAATCCGCACCTATTTTCTTGCCATCGATCCATAAATGATAACTTCTTTTAGGAACTTTATATGTTGTACCGTTAAGCGTATAGCTCTGCTCTCCCATGGTATTATTAGCGTAGATCTCTACTTCGTGCTTCTTACCTCTTGTAAATAGGTTAGTGTTACTATTTGCCCAAGTAATATCATCTTCCAACTCCGCTTGTTCACGTGTTTGGAATCTATATTTTTCTGCTGCTTTTTCACCAAAACCTTCACTAGACTGTAGTCTAAACGAAGCAAAAACCGCAGCATTAGGCGATGATCCTGTCTTATTGATTGGAAGCGTTGTCTTGCCATCTTTAAAGAACAAGGCTTCTTTACCTAACACGATATACCAATCTGATTTTTTGGCCTGGTGGTTTGGAGTAATAGTAAACGAAATTGCTGCCACCGGTGTTGCTTCTTTGATACCAAACAGAGAGAACTTGGCAGGAGATCCGTCTTCATTTGCCGCCCTAACCTTTACTGAAGCATTAGACCCCGATTGGTGAATAAAGGAGGGACTTCCCTTCGTCGATGTCACTATAGCTGATCCAGAGGATGGACTTGGTAAAAATGCTTCCGTAGCACCTGTCGAAACTAACGATAAGTTATCTCCACCAACAGAATCCTGACCTGCTGTCTTTTTCGTCATATCATAGCTCCATACCGTATTAGAACCAGTCCACTCGCCCCGCTGTGCATAAGAGTTAAGAGATACAGCACATAGAGCTGCTAAAAATAATGTTGCTTTGATTTTCATAATTACACGATTTATTATTGTCATTTTAAATATCTACTAATTCATATTGGGAACCCCTACCTACTTTACATCTATCCTCCAAAGATCCCCTTCTCGATAAAAATACATTTCGTTATCCGGTCCGGCCAAGAGACCTTTTATCGACTGATTAAGTTTTTCGACCGCCATTGTTTTTGGATTTAATCTAAAGAGTTGATGAGCAATAGAACCATAATACATGCCATCAGCGCCACAGAAAACTAAGTAATCCGGTCGCCAGACATGACTAGATCGGCCATCCGAAAGAATCTGAACACGAGATACAACGGAAAAACTGACTGGATCGACTTTAAAAAGATAACCATTCGCAAGTCCCCATATATACCCATCGTTACCATGAATCAGACAGGTAATTGATTTTGCACCTTTAACTGGTACCACTTCATGTATTTTCTTTTTCTGAACAATATCCCACACAAAAAGAACCGCTTCAGCAGCAAGAGGCTGCCCCCCTAGTCCACCCCATATAGAAGACCCTCCAAATACCTTTTTATTATCATACAGAAGAGTGATGATCGATTGGTCCTTGACGACATCCTTATAATAGGACATTTTATTACTATTCGACACATCGAATTCTACAAGCACCCCTCCATTCATACCATAGCCCGGTACTGTCCCGAAGAAAACCTTACCCATATCTGGAATACTTAAGGCTCCAAATGGTCTATCTTGCTCTGGGACCACACCAATCTGCTTAGGATTTTTACCCATGTGCCAAGGCTGTTTACTGTCGTAGCTATAAAACTTAGCTTTGGTATAGGTACCAAAATATATTTTATCACCATAGCTTGCTGCACTCTCAGTCTGATTCAACCCTTCGTATACCACCTTATTTCCTGTTTTAGGATCGTAAGACGCATTGGCTCCATTCAAGTAACCACCTGTCCAAATACTTTCAGCAGGTCCTTCGTGAAGTATACCGAGCAACTTTGGTTGTCCGACAATAGCCAATTCTTGTTTGTTCACCTCTTTCTTTTCTGTATCATAAATAATCACCTGTCCTTTGGCAGTCAACATAAACAAACGATTGCCGTAAGCTTTCGACACAATGACATTTGCAGACACATCCGTCACAAAAACAGGATCAAGGGACGAAGCATTGATGTTATCATAACGTAATAATCTGTTCGCTCCCTGGGTAAAATAAACTTCATCGCTTAATGGTGATTTGATGGCACCTTTGATATAAGGACCTTTAACCTGATGCTCAAAACGACCAGAAGCGATATTAAAAATCAATATATTATTGGAATTCTGTAGGGTAATAAAAATCCTGTCTCCTCCAGATACTCCCTCCACCAAGGCCATCGTATATACAAACTGTTCTCCACGGAATTCCTCTGGTAAAATATCTCGTTTAGCTCCTGTCGATAGATCAAGCTCTATTAAAGAAGCCCTTGCTCCGACTCCCGCGTATATTTTATTTGTTTTTTGGTGATAGACCATCGATCTGACGTAACTCTCTCCCTTCACTAAGGTTCCTTTACCCACATCCGTAAACCCATCTTTAGGATGATATCTAAAAACCTGGCAATTGGGGTAGGTTCCTCCATATATTTCACCATCTACTCCAGCTCTCAAATCATACATCACAGTCTGCTTTGGCAAGCATTGTCCAATACGCCTAACACTGTCGCTGCCTGGCGTATGGGCATACAGTATACCGCCCTGACCGCTAATGTACAGTGTACCATCCGTAGAGAAGGTAAGTGAAGGTGACCCATTATTCGAAGGCATAGCGATATCGGCAATCAGATTATTACTCTCCAACTCGTATCCCAATAAATGGGCTGGTTGGCCACGGACGACCGTATACAGGTACTTCTTTCCTTTTGTATCTTCATAAAAAGCTGATCCTTCAATCGTTTTGTCTAACAGTTGGGCACCAAGATTGGTATAGGTTATCTTCCTTCCGTCCGCTAAGGTCTGCTCTTGAAATTTGGGATAGGCAGCTTGCTGGGCAAATGCTATAAACCCTGTCAAAAACAGAAACCATATTATCCCTAATCTTATTTCAATTTTATTTTTCATTATGCCTTTCTATGCTATCTAACTTCCATCTTCCACAAATCGGAAGCACGGATAAAATAAAAATCACCGTCAGCCCCCAATGTTAAGTGCCCTCCAACCAGATTCAGTCTTTCCACCGCTGTAGTCTCTGGATTGAACCGAAACAAGTTACTTCCTACAGCTCCGTAGTACATATTATCTCTTGGTGATAAAATTAATTGATCAGGTCGCCAAACATGTGAGGCTCTATTATCACTCCAGATCTTCACTGTAGAGACGACTTCATAGCTTTTTGGGTCAATCTTAAAAAGATTTCCTTGCGCTATACCCCAGATATAACCATCATTACCTTTCAACAGACAGGAGATAAATCGCGCACCACTTACCGGCACTACCTCATGTAACTTGACTCCTTTCTCAATATCCCACACAAATAGCTTGGCCTCTGTGGCCACAGGATCGCTCCCCAATCCTCCCCAAATCGATGTACCACCGAAAAGAGTTCCTTCGTGCTCTAATAAAGATATGATGGACTGATCAGGAACAGGTTTATGGTTGGTCACCCGGTCATTATTTTTGACATCGATTTCAACTAATACTCCACCGTTGGCCCCATAGTTTGGTACAGTTCCGAAAAACACACGACCTTTCGTAGACACTTCCGTCCCAGCAAATGGTCGGTCTTGACCAGAAACAGTCGTAACTAATTTGGGGTTCTGGTTCATTTTCCAAGGCAACCGGCTATTGTACTTGTAGATACGTGCTTTGGTATAGGTACCAAAATACATATTATCTAGATACATTGCCGCACTTTCCGTCTGTGGCAATCCTATAAATGGGGTGGTTTTCTTTGTCTTAGTACTATATGCAGCATTATCTCCATATTGATAGCCAGACGTCCATATCGTATGACCAGGGCCGATATGCACATCGTTCAATTGCCGAGGCTGCCCCGGTATCTCCAGATTAGAAGGATTAGCAGTACTTCGGTCGATATCGTATCGCAACAACTGTCCGGTATTGGAGAACATGTGCAACACCTTACCAAAAAATACAGAAGAGCGTCCACTGCCCGATACCGGAGTTACCACGCGCTGGTCATAATTACCAGCAGCAAGGTTATCAAAAGCATATACGTTTGCTCCTTTGGTAAAGTAAACAATATCGGACGAAGGGGCCTTTACTATACTGGGTACCCATATCGCAGGCCCTTCAAATTCAAACTTGCCTGTACTGATATTATAGGCCAATGTAACATTACTATTCTGCAGTGTCATAAACAGCCTGTCCTCTCCTGCAACACCTTCAACAAGACTCATTTGGTACAAAAACTCTTGATCTTCAAAGTTGGCAGGAAGAATATTATTCTTGGTCCCCGTACCGAGGTCGAACTCAATGAGCTGAGCTCCAGTCCCCATTCCTGCAAAGATTTTATGGGAAGCTTCATGATATACCATAGATCGTACATAGTTCTTTCCTGTTGCCATGGCTCCCAAATCCTTAAAGCCTGTCTGAGGGTGATATTCAAATATCTTTCCATCGGGGTAAGTTCCTCCATAGATAATACCATTTTTCCCTTTATTCAGATCGTAAAGGGAGGTCTGCTTGTTCAGTGCAACTCCAAGATCGTCTATAGTACTGCTCCCCACTGTATGCGCATATAATCGTCCGCCACCAGTAAAGTACAGAATGCCATCCGTAGAAAACACCATGGAATTGGATGTGTTGCCTAGCGGTAACGCAATATCCGTTATCAACTTATCACCTGCACTCAAGTCATAACCGATCAAATGCGCTGGCTCTCCCGCCACAACGGCATAAAGATATTTATTGCCTTGATTGTTTTCGTAAAAGGCAGCGGTACTAATATCCGTATTGAATATCTGCGGTCCTAGATTACTAAATCTCAGTTGTGTTCCATCCGCCAACACTTTTGTTTCGCTCTCTACTACAGACTCCTCGACCAAAATAGATTCGATATCCCTCGAGCACCCAACAAGGACGAGCAGTACTATACCTATGTAAAAGTAAATCTTCTTCATCTGCTTATATGTGTTTTTATCCGACTTAATCAGGATTTTCTACTTTTATCTTTAACTGTCTAACCACCTGTTTATTTTCATTGATATTGGCATTGATACCAATAAAAGTCACAAGGTACTCCCCTGGCTCTTTAAAATTGTAGATATGACTTTTCATTTTAGGATCCTGGTTCCCTTTCAACGCAACCGGACGATCTGGCCCATTGTCTAATATATCTAAATCGAACGCTTTGGTCACAGTCCAAGTATCCGTTTCCGGGTCTGGATCAGAACTTCCCTTTTCTCTGGAATACCCCGCTAAAGTTATCGTTGTATTGGTCAGAGATGTGGCTGTTTTGAAATCTGCATTTTTTTCAATTATTCTGAAATCCGATGACACAGGATCACCGATTAGATGGCTTCCCCAATTGGATTGCCCTACCATTTGAAAACTTTGGATCAGCAACCTTCTTACAACTCCTGCTATTTCCTGCGCTTTATTTTTATACCGAAATGCTACATACAAAGGTTTCCCCTTTTCATAGAGTTTGGATATTTCGTAATCACCCGAAGGCAAATAGGCCGTTCCGCCCAATGTAAATTCGGAAGTGATATCGGTCCAAGAAGCATTCGTAATATTTTCATAGGTATAAGTATCATTAAAATCGGTGGAAACCAATACCTGGAAGTCTGGTACCTGTGCATTTTGTAGTTCAGGTCGCATACTTGTAAAATTCAATACGGTCTTATCCAAATTGACCACACGTTCGTCTTTATAGGCGTATTCACTATATAATTCGCCTGAATAAAACGCAATCATATCGGGATCGCCACTGAAATTAAAGACAACGTCTTCATCGACCTTGTAAACATCCTTCTCCGTCGTAACGTCAAAACTGTCCAATCCTGGCGAAAGCTCTATCTTTTTATCGCAGGAAATAATCAAGAAGCACAACAGACTCCCATATAGAATTAACTTTGCATTCATAACTTTATTTTTTTACCATCCTGGATTCTGTACCAATTCATTGTTGAGATTCAACTCCCGTGCTGGGATAGGCCATAGCTTATGCTTGTCTCTGGCATTTGCAAAATAGCTATAGAAATATCGATCCGTCATCCCACTTGTGTTTAAGAAATTCTTTACCTGCCGCATTTCAAATTCGAAGATCCCCCATCGTGTAAGATCCCACTTCCGTATCGTCTCAAAAGCCAGCTCGCGCATACGTTCGTCTTGTATTGTTTTTCTAAAGTCATCAAGTTCTGAAGCTTGTAATTCTACATCTGAAGCTGCATAAAAACGAGCATTTGCACGGGCACTCCCTTGTCTAGGGGTGATAACGAGCATATTACCACTATTATCTGCTGTATAGCCTTTCCCCATTTTAAATCCTGTAACCGGATCTCTTCCCAAGTCAAAACCGGCCAACTGACCTTTATTTACTCCTGTTGTATGTATACGTGCGGTAATAACAGCACCTGATCCTGTACCTGCTGGCATAGCGATTTTCGGTGGTGTCGTATAACCCGATCCTGGATTATTAATTCCAAAATTGCGTATCCCACCCACGTTGTACGAGCGTAAACGTACCTTCCGAATAGCATCTACAGCTTCTGCACTAGGTACTCCATTAGACAGCTCATTGCCTTGGTAAACGGTTTCATAGTCTGCCTCTGCGTACATCAGCAGGACGTCGGCATAACGCAGTAAAGGAAAATTTTGTGGCGTACGGGTTCGGTGCTTAGGCAGCAACGTTTCGTATTCTCTTCTAAATTTTCCCACATGTCTATAATTCCGATAAACTGCCGTAAAAGATGTAGAATAAGAAGTAGAGAAATCATGCTTACTGCCATCATAGGTAAAACTGGCAATAGTCCAATCTCTTCTAAGATCACCTGTAGAACTAGACTGAGATCCTCTTATACTCTGAGTAGTATACAGGTCATACAGCTTGGAAGTGACCCGCACCCCTCCAAAGCATTGTCCAATCACATCCGAAGTAGATATTGGTCCTGACATGTAACCAACCTGTCCTGTTTCGGAATAAGCATCAGAGCCATTGCCCATGAACTCCACCTCCCAAATACTCTCTTTTGGATCATAGATATCTTGTGCATAATTGATAAAGATCTGTTTGAAATCTGGGTTTAACTCATGCCTGAACTCAGGGTCATTCATGACTTTCAAAGCCCACGCTTTCGCTTCTGCGTACTTTGTCAAATCCCGAACTGGATATCCCGCCATATGCAGGCAGACACGTGCCAATATACCACGTACTGCGGACTTGCTAACACGGCCACCGTGTCCTATTTTTTGGATGCCGTCTACTAATCCCTCTGCTTCTGTCATATCTCGGATTATCTGCTCATACACCTCCTTGGCTGTTGCTCTAGGTTTGTCTATGTCTTCGACATCTTTGATAGGTTCTAGAGACAGAGGTACTCCTCCGTAGGTTTTTACTAACATAAAGTAATAGTAAGCTCTTAAAAAAAGAGCTTCTCCTCTTAGCTTGTCTCGAAATGCCTGTTCGATTTCCTTATTATGATCTACGTTGGCTAGAAAAATATTTGCCCGGCCTATGCCCGTATATAATTCTTTCCAAAAGTTGTACACACTGGAATGTCCCGAAGTAAAGTTGTTAGCGTGTGGACCAATGGCCACACCATCTCGGGAATAATAGCCTTCATCTGCTTCAAACCCCAACATATAATGCATCTGTCCGCCGTATAACATAGAAGCTTTCAACGTATTATATACCCCCCTTATACTCCCTTCCAAATGTTCTTCTGTATCATAATAATCCGTCACCGAAGGATAAAAATCCTTGGGTTGTTTGTCTAATATTTTATCGCAAGCACTAAAGCTCGAAATTGCGGCCAAGCCTATCAGATAATAAACTATTTTTCTCATAATATAGCTATTTACAAGGTTGCATTTAAACCAAAAGTCACCGTTCTTGGTTGTGGATAAGGTGAATAATCAAATCCTGGAGTAAGCACAGAATGGCGGGTCGACACTTCGGGATCCATCCCCGAATAGTTACTGAATGTCAACAAATTCTGTATAGCCATCCGTAAACTCAACTTATTAATATAAGCTTTCTTCGAAAACTGAGCAGGGATAGTATAGCTCAGGGATACCGTTTTCAGGCGTAAAAAAGAGCCATCTTCCAACGTTCTGTTCGACAGATATCCTGGAGGACCTCCTCCTGATGGTTTATATAACGTATTAGACCTATTTTCAGGAGTCCATCTATCATTGTATGATGCGTACTGATTGACATTGAAAAGCCCAGAATAGTTACCGTCGAATATCATCCTGTTTGCATTGAAAACATCATTGCCGTAAGACCATTGCAGAAAAACATGCAAATAAAATCCCTTATATGAAAAGTTATTGGCAAATCCACCTGCATGGATAGGCTGCCCACGCCCAATAATGGACATATCCTTATCGTCAATTCTACCATCACCATTTAAATCCTTAAATCGTATATATCCCGGTTGAATACTTGAGCGACTACCTTCGCCATACTCTGGCAGATCCGACTTTAATGTATACTTACCAGTAGACGAAATATTAAAGTCTTCAACTTGATAGATACCATCAAATATATATCCATAGAACATACCTGCAGGATAACCAACCCTAGACACGTACAATGCCGACGTGTTTCCACCTACAACCATATTACTGAACATACTATGTTGATTGCGAGTCAGTTTTATTATTTTATTGTTGTTGAATCCAATATTAAAACTAGATCTCCAGGAGAACTTGCCATTATTGATATTTGTCGTATTTAATGTAACCTCAAATCCGTTATTTTGGAGGGACCCAATGTTTTTAAACACCCGCTCAAACCCAGACGATATCGGCATATCTGCATTTAGCAAGAGATCCTTTGTTGTCTTTTGGTAATAATCCAAGGTTAGGCTCACTCGTTTGTTCAAAAAGCTTAAATCATACCCAATATTCAATTGCTCTGTAGTCTCCCATCTTAACTCATCATTCCCCATTTTGGAGACGTAGACACCTCCAGGAGGGAGCTTATTACCAAATGAATATGTATTTGACAAAGCCGTATTCACCGTTCCATAAGTGTCATAGTTACCTATTCTATTATTACCAGTAGCTCCATAACTCACCCTTAATTTAGCCTCGGAAATAAGCTCGCTGTATTTTAAAAATTCTTCTCTCTTCATATTCCATGCTGCGGCAAATGAAGGAAAATAACTGAACCGATTGCCTTTAGCAAATTTGGAAGAACCATCTGCCCGATACGTCATCGTTAGCAAATAGCGAGATTTGAAGTCGTAGTTCAAGCGGCCAAAACCCGATACCATGCCAAACTCTCCCGCACTGGCAGAGGACGTGTACGGAATCCCAAGCTCTAAACCTTGCATAATCAAAGTTTCGTCGGTAATTCCCATCGTACCAAACCCCTTATTTATACTGCTCCCTTCTTGAACAGAGAAGCCACCCATCACTTCTAGATTATGCGCCTTAGCAAATGTTCTTTTATAAGTCAATGTATTTTCGTTAGACCAAACATTGCTTTGTGAATACCCCATAATACCATGCACACCACGTGCTAGGAATCTATTTCTTGGACTGCCATGTGGAGTCTCCGAGTTATAAAACGTCTGATTTTCTGATCGTACACTGTTTAGGGAAAATACGGACTTCCACTTCAATTTATTATTGATATCGTACTCTAGATTGACATTTGGTGTAAAGTAGTAATTCAATCTGTGCGTATAATCATTCTTTGCGGTGATGATTGGATTTAAACGAAGATCGGACTCATTTTCGTACTCGTCATCAAACCCGGCATCAATCAGGTCATAATTAATCCTTCCGGTGACCGGACGGTATGCCCAAGTTCTATAGAGCGCAAAAGCAGTATAATTGGAAGCTCCTCCAGCATTCACAATCTGCCCCGTACGTTCGTTTTCACTATAGTTGACATTAAGTCCTATTCTGAATTTTTTATTAAACTCATGATCAAGTGTCAACCGTGCCTGATACCTGTTGGAGCCTGTATTGATAATAATACCTTGTTGATCAAAAATAGATCCCGAGAAGGAATACCTCGTCGTCTTAGTACCTCCACGGAGAGATAATGTATGGTTCTGATTTAGTGACTTTCTAAAAAGTAGGTTCTGCCAATCGATACCTTTTAAATTTCTATAATCTTCCAAGGTTCTTCCATTAGGATCATAGTTTTCATTGGAGGGATCCAGGTCTGCAGTTGTATATATATCTTTCGCTCGGCTAGGCGATATCTCCATCTGTAGGTTTACAAATTCCCAAGGTGTCATCATTTTCATCGTCTTGGCCACTTGCTGAAAGCCCAAAGAAGAATTCAGTGATATTATTGGTTTTCCTACCTTTCCCTTTTTTGTCTGTATAATAATAACGCCATTCGCACCCCTAGCCCCGTAAATAGCCGTAGCCGAAGCATCTTTTAATATTGTCAATGATTCGATTTCTTCGGGGTTAACAGCAGCATTATCAGGGTCTTCGATTGGAAATCCATCAATAACATATAATGGTGCATTACTTTGAGTCAGAGAGTTAGCCCCACGAATAACAATATTCATTCCTGCTCCTGGCTGTCCATCACTGGAAGATACCTGAACACCTGCAACTCTTCCAGCTAAGGCCTCGTCAAAGGATCCGACTGGTGCTTCCATAAGGTCTTTCATATCAACCTGACTTACTGATCCCGTCAGATCATCTTTCTTCACGGTACCATACCCAATGACAACGACATCTTCCAATGCTCGTTCCGCTAATACCATTGTCACGTTCTTTACTCCCGAGACAGATACTTTATGTTCCTGTGGAGCTGAACCAATATGACTGAATACCAATATGGAATTTACAGGAATTCCCTGGAGCTTATAGTTTCCTTTAGCGTCAGTTGCTGTTTTTTTATTTTGTCCTTTTACTTGTATGCTGACCCCCTCTAGAGGCCCTCCTTTATCATCCACTACCTTACCAGTGACAACCACAGTTTGTTGATAGACATACATGTCATGAGCAGAAAGATTCGTCGTCGTTGGCACCAAACAACATAATGCCATCAAGACCTTCCAAAAAACAGGTTCTAACCAACTTATATTATGAGTCTGCAAAACACTTTTCATTTTCATACTTTTTCGGTTATAATTTCTTTTAAAAAGTTGCATTCAGTCCGAAAGAAACGGTCCTAAATTGTGGATATGCTCCATAATCAAATCCTTGCGTCAAAATAGAATGACCGACAGACACTTCGGGATCCATCCCTTTATACTTTGTAAAAGTCAATAGATTCTGTGCACTGCAAGACAATCTCAAATCCTTTACAGACTTGACTTTAAGCCATTTTTTAGGTAGGGTATACCCCAATGAAACAGTCTTCAAGCGCAGATATGAACCATCTTCTAATGTACGATCGGAAAGCATTCCAGCCTCGCCCTGGCCTCCAGTTCTAAACAATGTTTGAGACCTGTTCTCCGGGGTCCATCGCTCTTGGTAACTGGCATACTGATTCAAACCGGTCTGCTGTAAATAGTTCCCTTCAAATGCCATACGATTACCATTAAATACTTTATTGCCGTATGACCATTGAAAAAAGATATTTAGATCGAAAGATTTGTAATTTACGCTATTATTAAAACCTCCAAAATACTTCGGCATACTGCTTCCCAATGTCACCTGATCCTCTTCATCTATAAATCCGTCACTATTCTGGTCAACATACCTGATATCTCCAGGCTGTATATTCGCTCTAAAAGACCCATTTCCACTGATATCGGATTTGAGTGTGTAAACGCCATTATTTTCGTCAAAATCTTCAACCTGATATACGCCATCAAACTGATAACCATAGAACATAGCCAAAGCTTTTCCTGGAACAACAGTATAAAGTGGTGAGTCACTAATGAACATACTGCTCATGGTAGGAGATCGGTCATGCACGGACAATACTCTATTTCGATTGAAACTAATGTTAAAATGACTACGCCATTTTAAATTCGGACGATTTATATTTACGGAAGTTAAGCCTATTTCGATTCCCCTATTCTCTATTCGAGCAGCGCTATAGAACCTAGAATCTGCACTGTTCACCTTATCGTAGTAGTCTAGATTTACGATCAATCTATCGCCCCAAAGCCCCAGGTCATAACCTATATCTAATTGATCTACGGCTTCCCAAAGAGTGCCCTCTGGTGCTATGATATTCGTTGCAAAAACTGGAGTCAAAGAATTCATCATACGGATTCCCGAACGACCATAACTGGCTCTTAGCTTGGAAGAAGAAATGGTTTTTGAATTTCTCAGAAAATCTTCATTTTTCATATCCCAGGACAGGGCAATAGCTGGCGAATAGACAAACTTATTGCCAATCACTTCATCACCTCGCAACACCCCACTTAAAAAGTATTTGTAGCGAAAATTATATCCCCCTCTGAGATAAAAGGAAGAATAACGATCATCCCATTTTTTGGATAGCGTGTATACCGGAAGTCCTTCATCAAAGCCATGTTCTCCAATACCCTCATTGGGCAAATGGGTCACATCAAATGCATAAGCTTCTGTTACTCCTTTATTGTATGAATACCCTCCTTGTACATCAAGTGTATGGTCCCTTTTAAACACTTCATTGTAAGACAGCATAAAGTCTAATGTACTTTGACGCGTCTTGCTATAATACGAAGTACCATTCACACCATTAGCTCCCGAGCCCGACGGTGTTTTTGTGTTGTAAAAAC
The DNA here is from genome assembly GCF_000416985.1 of Sphingobacterium paucimobilis HER1398. Lineage (GTDB taxonomy): Bacteria > Bacteroidota > Bacteroidia > Sphingobacteriales > Sphingobacteriaceae > Sphingobacterium > Sphingobacterium paucimobilis. The sequence continues at coordinate 128,825 of NZ_ATDL01000007.1, read as the reverse complement.
CGGTTCCATCAACCATATCAGAAAGAAAGGATCCTTGTGCCTTAGCTTTTAGATTAGGAAGAATGTCGAAATCAAGATAGATATGACTTAACAAATTGGAATTCGCTCGCTTTTTCTGTTCATTTTCTAAAGAAACAACCGGATTATATTTTATCTGTGGTGCTTTATTATAATCTGGGTCTAAGAAAGGTGTCAGGATATCAATGTTATTATCTCCTGAAACAGGTCGTGCTCCCCACATTCTATAAAGTGAGTAGGTTGATAAGTCTACAGCTTCCTCAAAATTCAGTAATTGCCCATTTCTAGGCCTTTTACCATAATTTATTCCAAATCCCGAATTAATGAATCGGCCTATACGTTGGGTCAGGTTTACACGTCCTTGGTAAGTCTTTGCTCCCGAATTCATCAGCACACCCTTTTGATCACTAAAAGATGTCGAACTCACAAACTTAGTATTGGCATCTCCCCCTGACAAAGACAAACTATAGCGTTGTATAAGTGCATTACGGAACACTTCATCTTGCCAATCAATACCGTCGATATCTTTATAGTTCATCAAAACCCTTCCTTGGGAATCGTAACCCACAGACCCGGGTATAAGGTCAGCAGGTGTATACATCGGTTTTGTATGTTCTGGATCAAGTTCTATCTGGTAACGTACAAACTCATAGGGCGACATCATATCCATTTGTTTTGCAATATTTTGGAAGCCCAAAAAACTGTTGAACTTTATACTGGATTTGCCTGCAAAGCCTTTGTTAGTTTCTATCAAGATCACTCCATTACCGCCTCTAGATCCGTACAAAGCAAGCTGTGATGCATCTTTTAATACTGTTAGGTTAGCAATATCATCTGTATTAAGCACTAAATTATGGTGATTTTCTACAGGTATCCCGTCTACAACCAACAATGGTTGCGTGTGTTGCACAGAGTTTTCACCACGGACAACATAGGCTAAAGGATCACCTGGCTGACCTTGTGGCGCAATAACACGTAGTCCTGCTACTCTTCCTGCCAAGGCTTCATCAAATCGCGTTACCGGAGCCAATTTCAATGATTCCATATCCATGTAACCTAAGGCTCCTGTGGTATTACGCTTTGCCACATTGTAGTAGTTGAGATTTACAACCTCATTCAAAGCGGTCTTCTTTGCTGCAAGTGTCAGATTAATTATTGTTTTGGACCCCACACCGACTTCTTTACTATCAAAAGCAACATGTGAAAATCTTAATTTGGAAGTCGAAGAGGCTACTTCAATACTATACTGACCATTCTTATCCGTATAGGTTTTGTTGCTTCCATCCACATCTTCAACAAGAACACCGTGAATCGGTGCCTTCCTAACATCAGAGACTCTTCCTACAACATGAGATTGTTGAACCACGCCAGCAGCAAACGAACTGTTGACAATGAGTCCAATAAAACATATTGTTATCAATGCATGCAAGTTTAATCTTAAATTGTAAATTGAATTCATTGTTTATAAAAGTTTCATTCATTAAAAATCTTCATATTGCACACCTAAGATTTCAATCATAATGTAAGCCTTAGGAAACATTTTCAAACATAAAACGTTAACGTACCCGATTCAACATTAACTCTCAACTGTTTTAAGCAATTCTAACATCGATTTGACAAATCCAAGCAAATCGTTAACGTACCCGAAATAATAGTTAAAAATACTTTCCTATCAGATTTATGCAACGACTGAGCAGACAGTATTAATCTGACCAAGCGCGCAAAAAAACGAACAAACAACATTGTTATCTGAACAGCTTACATACTTTTGCTTGACATGGAAATTAATCATAATAAAGTAAATCTAAACGTATTGGTTAACTAAATTCCCGTGGGATATAAGGCTAAGATAGAAATCTTTTTTCATTAAACTAATTTTTCATCTACTTTTTTTAAAAAAAATTCAATCGTTTGCGTAACAGTGTACTCCGATCGTTTTTGAATACCTCATAAATTTTGTTTTCATAAGGTATGCACCATAAATATGCTGTTCCATTAAGCAGACTAGCCTACAATAAAAAAACCGCTGATGAAATTAATCATCAACGGCTTATACACACTAACTATTAAAAATAATCTATTGCCTAATTTCCAAAAAGCTTTACTAAATAAGCTACGAGTTCCTCGCCACGCAAGTTCTTCGCAACAATCTTACCATCAGGTCCGATTAGAAATGTCGTTGGCAACGTAGTTACTGCAAATTGGCTTACTGCAATCGCATCCTCACCTGATTTGTCGTGCATCTGTAACCAAGGCAATTGCTGATTCTTTAACGCATTCTTCCAAGCGGCTTCACTTTTATCGGTTGAAATACTCAGAATCTCAAAAGGAGCTTTGCCTTTATACTTAGCATACACTTCTTTCAACGTCTTGAATTCTTCAATACAAGGGCCGCACCATGATGCCCAAAAGTCCAACAATACATAATTACCGCGTAACGAAGCGAAGTTCAACTGCTCTCCTTTTTCATTTGCCAACGCAAAATCCTTGACGATAGCGCCTTCTTTAGAAAGTAAGGCTCCTTTAATTTGGTTGCCTGCTGACTTTCCAAAATAGGTTTGTTTCACTTCCGCCGAAAGCCCTTCATACGATTTTAACGCATCTTCTGGTGTCATCACTTTACCATAACGCTCTAACAAAAATGCTGAGCCGAAGACATTTGCATTTTTAGATACGATATCGGCTATAATAGCCGCATTGTTCCCTCCTTGTTCCTGTGTCTGTGCAAAATACTGATTCAACACATCATGCGATTTAGAGCCAGACACCTTCGACGTGTAGAATGACTCTAGATCACCTTCTACCACAACCGTCCCAGGCTCATCCACTAAAACCCCAAAAGGCGCATAGCCACCGTGTTTCTTAGATTCAGCCTCTGACGCCAACATATGTCTGGTTGGAACGGTAAATGGAAGTTCGATACGCCAAGCCCCATTTTCAACAACTGTCGTATCGTTATCTCCTGTGATATTATTGTATAAATACACTTTCGTACTATTGTACTTTGGGTCGACTTTCCCAACCAAGACTACTTTATCCGAAGTCTGTGCCTGTACACTGAAAAACGAAAGTACCGATAAGGTGAATACACCTACAATTGATCTTAACTTTATCATAGTATACTAGTTTAAAAGTTCTGCTAATTTCTCATGCAATTGCTCACCTCTCAAATCTTTAGCAACAATTTTCCCTGTTGGGTCGATCAAGTAGTTCTGTGGCACACCACGTACACCGTACATTTTAGCAACCTCATTATTCCAAAACTTCAAGTCACTCACATTTGTCCAAGTCAACTTATCGTCTTCTATAGCTTTCAACCAATTTGCTTTCTTACCCGGCTGATCTAAAGAAACTCCTAGAACTGTGAAGTTTTTGTCTTTGAATTTTTCAAATGCAGCTACCACGTTCGGGTTCTCCGCACGGCAAGGTCCACACCATGAAGCCCAAAAATCCAACAGCACATATTTACCTCGGAAATCGGATAATTTCACAGGATTATCATTCACATCGTTCTGTGTGAAATCAGGTGCCATCACACCTACTGCTGTAGTTTTTGCCGCATGAATCTGCTTTGCAAACTCCAATCCAACCTCTGATTCGCGTATTGATGTTGCCAAAGCATTATAAGCCGGCTCCATTTCCAACACCGTCTTTCCTGCCTGCAATTGATCTTGTATAGCGATCAAGCTAAAATAAGAAGATGGGTTTTTAGCGATATAATCTTCTTGCAATTCACGTTTCTTGTTTGCAAAAACCATGTACTGATCACGAAGAGGTGTCGCAAATGATTCGTCCTGGCGCTGCTCTGGTGTAGCGCTACTGTATTTCATATTGATATCCTTGATTCCATCCTCAGACTCTTTCAGCATATTTTGATATGCTGTATAAGCCGTCTGCAATGCAGAACCTTTGATAACAGCCGTTTTCAAAGAATCTTTTGCTTGGATGACAGTCTTGCCCTTGTCTACATAGAAACCTACCATATCCGTATTATAGCTCACACGGTTCCAACCCTTATTTTCTTGATCGTAGATCATGTATACCATCGTAGGGCCATTAGCCTCCCCTTTAAAAGAAAACTTACCCTTTACTACCGCTACTGAATCCAACACTTCACTGCTTGGCGTACGGATGGACATAAATACCTTACCTTCTTTTTGAGGGGACTGTATTTTTCCTTCAATACTGAAACTTGACTTTTGTGCCATCGCTGCACCTGGTAGTGCCAACAACAACATCATTTTTAAAACTCTCATCTATCTATTAATTTTAACGTATTAGCATATATCAAGATCGGCAGGTCAATGTACCTGCCGATCTTATCATTTATTGAAAGCTATCGGCAGTTTCTCTAAATTTATTTCCTGCTGCCTGAATGTCCCAGTTGTATTTCTCTTTAAAATAAGTAACAAAAAGTTCATACTTTGCTTTGCGCATAGGATTTCCATCTAAATACCAAGCATTGATATTTTCTGATGATTCAGTAAGAATCAGCTGTAACCATCCTTTATACTCTGCTTTAAAAGAAAATGAAGAATAATGATCCAGATAACCACCTTCATCCGCCAAAGTTTGCCAATCTCTATTTCTCTTTTCTATGTCATAATCAATAAAATACTGATCTCTAATCTTTGTGAAAGCGACACCGCCGTCATAAGGCTTACCTAATTCTTCAAAACCATCAATTTCATCCAAAAGTCTTTGTGAAATCAGTTCTGTAAGCTTATCCCACACCCCCCAGGTCAGACTTTCGTCTGCATAATACAACATCTCCGGATCCACTATTGGTAATTCAGAGACGGCATTAGGCCAAGTTATCACTAAACGGTTACGCCCTATAGTAGTAAATTTGGGTGGGTAATAGGGATTTCCATAAGTTTTCACAAAGAACACCTCATTGGGCATTAGTTCATTAGAGAACTTTTTATTCACATTAGATAAAAGGGTATTCAAATAGATGTAAGCACTCTCACGCATACCAGCATCAACTTTTTCTACCGGATAACGGGAGCTGTTCACATCCTCCCCTAAATAAGAATTGTAGACTTCTTTTGAGTCTTTAAACTCCATTCTAGCCCAGACTCCATATTCTTTAAACATGCTTTTCTCTAATGGATGAGCATCGAGAGCTGGGCTGAATAATTCTTCTACTCCTACATGCTCAGAGGGGATTGGCGTTTCTTCTTTGGTACATCCTATTAGCTGCATTATTGCTACTGTACACAATAAACTATATAAGTATTTCTTTGCTTTCATTTTATCTTGGATTTATTGGCATTTCAGGACTATTCTCTGTTTCCGAGGGTGGAATTTGCAAAATATACCTAGGATCATTCTTTTCCAAAGTATACACCTGTGCATCTCTATATGCGTGTTGAATCTGTGGTTTTCCTAAGCGACGAAGGTCCATAAAACGATGTCCTCCATCGAAGGCCAGCTCTAAACGTCGTTCTTCCAATATACGATCTAGCAAATCCTTGTTTTCAGTGTAATCCTCGACCTTTAATTGGACGATATGATCCTTGCGCATTCTGCTCCTCAACAGCGTATTAACATCTGCTATAGCTAAGTCCTTTTTCCCTAAACGTACATTTGCTTCCGCGCGGATTAAATAAGCTTCCGAGGCCTTAAAACCTACATAGTACCACAACAAATCTTGCGAAGCAAACATTTTATAAACAGTCCTTCCGACCTTCACTCCTTGTTGTGTACCCTGATCTTCAAAAGAATCATAAATCAATTGACGATAATCGGTCATTTCTCCGTAGCGTTTTGTTAGATTCAATAGTTCTTCTGTGGGCTTAAGAGGTCCTGTAGAAAAATAATAAATGTTTGTATTAGCTTTTCCTCCGGTAAAGAACATTAATTCTTTATTAACTTGCGTATCAATAAAGCCAAATTGGTAATTCAAGACTTTCCCTACTCCTTCTCCTATACGTTCTTCTAATCCACTCAAATCGGCCAATGGATAGTTTCCTATTACTTGTCCAGCAAACTTAGTAGCATCTTCATTATTGCCCATCATCAGCGCAACCCGAGCACGAAACAATTGCAAGGTATTATGCGAAAAACGGTAACGATCGGTAATACGTTTCCCTAATAATAGTCGGCTTCCCTCATCTATATCCACAACAATCTGATTCCACACGGCTTCTATCGTTGCTCTCGTATTATTTGATGATGTCTCTGTTACATCACTGGCATCAAGAGACAGAGGTACTCCTGGTAATTTTAAATTTTCAGGACTGTAAACATCTGCATAAAGGTTAACTAAATAAAAATAAGCGTATGCACGTAAAGCGTAAGCTTCTCCCTTTACTTGCTCATAAAGAGCTTTTTCGCCTTCTTTAACACTATATTCATCCAAGTAACTCAACACGGTGTTTGCATAATAAATACTTTTATATAACTGCCCCCAATAAGGGTCTGACAAAACACCAGGTTGCAACATCGATGGAGCAAAAGTATACCATAGCACCTGATCTCTCGCAGGATAATTATCTGCTTCTAAATTCACATACACGTTATCGGTAAGCATTTCTGTGTTGACAAAGAAGTCAGACCGTGGGTAGCCGCCCAACAAAACCGCTTCGAAATCCTCCAATGTTTTTGGAATCATGCTATGTACGGGCTTGATATCTAACATATCCTTACATCCATTTAAGGTCAACAACCCTACACAAAGCAAACTATATTTTAAAATTTTTTTCATTATTCTTCGAGGTTTAAAATTGAACCATAAGAGACAGCGAGTAGGAACGAGGAACTGGCAAAAAAGTATTCCCAAAATTAATGGTTGCAGATGTCGCATCTCTATACGCCATCGCAGACCCTTGCGCTTCGGGATCCTGTCCTTTTAATGCTTTATTTTTCCATACATGCAGATTATTGCCTTGCAAAGACAAGCGAATATTTTGAATACCAGCAGCACGAAGACGAGGTGTAAAATAATCATAACTCACGGAGAGATTCTGTAACCGAATAAAGTCTGCCGAAACCGTGCGCAAATCAGAATTATCATACATTGATCCATTCGTAGGGTTCAGCGCTGTAAGAGCAATATCTTCTCTGGTCTCCAAAACAGGAACATCCGTATTTAACTCATCTCCAGGATTTTGCCACCTATTCACCCATTCCTTTGACATATTCTGGGTAGGATCAGGGAAAGTCAGATAACGACCATCAGATAAATTGCGTAGACGCATCACATTACCAAAACTACCGATGAATAATGCCGACAATGTCACTCGTTTATAGGAGAACGTATTAGTAAAACCGACCTGTGAAGTCGGGTTAATCACACCAGAATAAGCTAGCCCGTCTGTATTAATCATACCGCTCAACACTTTTTCCCCCTCTTTAGCTGTATAAAATGTTGCACGTCCTTGCTCATTCAGTCCTGCATAACGGTAAGACCAAATTCCATCAATCGGGAAATCAATCTTTGCTGTAGCCGAATAATTGGAACGACGTTGATCTGTCATTCCAGCAACAGTCGGTTTAGCATAGATATCTATTACTTTGTTTTTGTTAAACCCAAAGTTCATATTCGTAGACCATCTAAAACTCTCGTTATCGATATTGATCGTATTAAAGGAGAACTCCCATCCTTGGTTTAGCATGGACGCCCAGTTAACCTGTACTTGATCAAATCCTGTTACTTGCGATACCTGACGGCTACCTAATAAATCGAGTGCTTTTTTATGGTACCACTCTACATTGGCCATTAACCTACGTTTGAAAAAGCCCATTTCCAAAGCAATATTTCCAGTATAAGTCTGCTCCCATTTTAGATTAGGGTTCTTCGGAGCATTAATCCTTAAGTAATTAGATGGATTTATTGGATCTACAATACCTATACTAGCCACTAGATCAGAGTAAGCCTGAGCAGCAACATTTCCTTGACTACCATAGGATCCACGCAAAGTAAGGTAAGATACCCAATCTATATCTCTAAGAAATTTTTCTTCTTTCATCTGATAGTTTGCACCAACAGCCCATAAGGGTTGAAAAAGTTCATTTGTCTTCAAGCCGAATCGATTCGAACCATCTGTCCGAACATTAAAACTTACTGTATATCTGTTATCATACGTATAATTCAAGGCTCCAAAATAAGATAGGTTGGCACTTTCGTCAAGACTCTCTCTCCAATAAGGAATTCCCATTTTTTTCATGTAGTCAAACTGCGGCACCAATTGATGTCCTCTATCATGCGAATAGCCATATAACTCCGTAGTTACACTAGTGGTCTTACTTTTTCTCACTTCTTGTCCTACCATCACATTCAGATAGTGTACATTGTTGATCAAAGGGTTATACATTAATTGATTACGAAAAGTAATGGAACCATTATAAGCATTTCTATCTTTTCTATAGCCGCCTTCTTTCCAAGGATATACATAGTCACCCTCGACTATTTCGCGATTTGCACGTTTCCCCATACGTACGAAATAACTATCATCCACAGCTATATCTTCATCCGTCGTACTCTGTTTAGCATAAGAGAACAAGGAACTAAAAGTCAGATCTTTTATGATACGATACTCCAAATCCAAATTTCCTCTCATACCAAAATTTCTGGAATCTCTCCATCCTCTGTCCCTATTCTCCAAAAAGTTATATTCCATACCATTTATATAGAAAGGGTTATAAGAACCATCCTCACGATACGCCGGCATAGCTCGCGTCGTATAAATAGCATATTCAAACGGATTCTCTTTCGAATCTACCGCAAAGAAACTATCATTTTCACGTGCATTGACATCAATAGTCGCTCCGAGCCTTAGCTTATTAAAAATATGAGTGTACACTTTTACAGCCCCTGTATATGTTTTCTGACCTACATCTTTAGCTGTAGCTTGATCATTCAGGTAACTACCAGAAACATAAAATGTCGTTTTCTCGTCCCCACCAGATACACTTAAATTCTGACGGTTTGAAAACGAATTCCGGAATAGATGCTGGAACCAATCTGTATTTACCTCTTCCAAATAGTTAACCTTTTGATTAAACTCGTCCCAGGTCATCCGTTTATCCATCACATCGATAAAATACCGTTCGAAATCTGACACGGTATTATATTCTCCAGGACCAGGCGTCGTAGCCCCAAAAACACCACGACGGATCATTTCCCGATTTACGTCAATACGCTCTTTCGAATTCATCATATACGCATCTTCTATTCGGGGCCTCTCTCCTAGAGTAGCGTTACTTGTAAAATTAATTCTTGTCTTACCAGCTTTACCTTTTTTCGATGTAATGACAATAACACCATTCGCAGCACGCGTACCATAGATAGCAGTAGCTGCCGCATCCTTCAACACGTTGATACTTTCAATATCCTCAACGTTGACCCCGCCAATACCCGAAGCAATCAGGTTACGGTTGGTCATGATATCATCTACGGATACATTCACCGCATCATCCAGTATAATACCATCTACCACCCATAACGGCTGTGCATTACCGCTTAACGTTGCTGTACCACGGATACGGATCTGTGGCATTGCTCCTGGAGCACCTGAAGTACTCATCACCGTCATTCCCGGTACCTGTCCTTGAAGCAACTTGTCAATATTTGGTTGAAAAATCGTCTCCAATTGTTCCATATTGACAGTAGCAACCGATCCTGTCAATGATTTTTTCTGCAAATTCTGATATCCTGTAACTACGACATCCTCCAATTGGTTTTCTACTGCTGTAAGGCGTACCTCGGTCCAGGTTTTTCCTTGTAATGGGATTTGCAAAGTCTCAAAACCCATACTTTTGAATACCAACGTAGCATTACCATTGCTGACATTGATCACATACGTACCATCCACATCGGTACCTACCGTATTGCGTGCATTGTCTTTCTCGCTGACTGTGATACCCGCTAGCGGTTTACCCTTGTAATCCATCACTCGTCCGCGCACTTGCACTTTTTGCTGTGCAATCGATTGTGGCTTTGCGGAGATCACAATCGTCTTATTGTCTATACTATATTGCAACGGCTGATCCCTAAAACAATAATCTAAGACCTCTTGTACCGTTGCATTTTGCATATCGATATCGACCGATCTATTGGATTTGACCAATGATTCATTGTAAAAGAAATCAACGTTACTTTGTTTCTTGATTTCATTAAAAACTTGAGAAAGTGTCATGCCCTTTCTCTTGATGCTGACGCGCTGTGCGAAAGCCGCCATACTCATTTGCGCAAAGGCTAGCGCAACCAGTAAGATAGTTGTACGTTTCCCCAAAGCTATACTTCTCAGTAATGCTCTAGCATTAGATAAATTCATTCAGTAATAATTTATTAGTTCAATATTTACGGTATACGACTGCTTATTCCCATCAAAGCAGCGGTTAGTTAGATTGAATTCGAATTCACGTAAAATTACACCATCAAGACTACCCTCCTTTCTTTTATACCGACAGGTACGATATGATATCGAATCTGACCGGTTCTATTGAGTATTTCCAATACTTCTTCTAAACTTCGTTTTTTAGAGATTGCACCTGTAAATCCATAACCTTTTCCTCGGGTCACGACCTGCACCTCGACACCATACCACCTCGACAATTCATTGCCAATCTGATCAAGACCAGCGTCGAAAAATGCAAACTCACTGTCGCGCCAAGCATTCACCTTGTCCATCTGAGCGGGACCGACCTTAATATTTTCGCCTCCCCAAGTGACCACACTGCTCTGACCAGGCTTTAACGTATAAGCCCTATGTTCCGTAGCAACCTCCACACTTCCTTCCATCAACGTTGTCGTCGTACGATTCTCCCCATAAGCCTTCACATTAAAGTGCGTGCCCAATACTCGCACCTTCTGATCGTTAGAAAACACCAAGAAAGGCTTATCCTTATTCTTGGCAACTTCAAAATAAGCCTCTCCCTCCAGCTCTACTTTACGGACACCTCCGATAAAGTTTACGTCGTAGGTTAGTTTAGAGCTCGCATTCAACCACACTTTCGTACCATCCGTCAGCAATAGGGCACCTATCTTTCCAGCAGGCACACTCACCACTTGAATCATCGGCTCTGTAGCTTCGTTCAGTTTTTTAATTTCAAAGAATGAATCACCATTTTCTTTCTCTGTACTTGTGTATGCCGTTTCCAGACCATCCGACAGCTCGACAACCTCACCATTTGGCAATGTTAATGTCACACCATCCGATACAGGTTTTTGCTTTTGTAGCTCCGCTGCGATTTTAACTTTATCCGCTACTGGTGTTACGGTCTCTTTATTTCGCTGATAGCCGACAAAACCGATCACCACTGCTGCTGCCACCGCTACCCATCGCCACAGAGGTCTCAAGAAATGTATCTTCTCAGGTCTCTCTTCGCCAAAAATGACCGCCTCGATTTGAGGATACTCTTCTCTGGATATCTCCACAATACCCGCTATCCGATCCGACTCGTCATCCTTTGCCTCAAAAACCGCATCAACATACTGTTCTAGTTCGACACGGAACTCCTCATCAGAAAATGTATCCACGAGCCAAGCAGCTTGCTCAGGCGTACATTTGCCCATCAAGTATTGTTCAAAAACTTGTTTTTTATTATACATAACTTCAGTTTTCCTGTGCCGCACTGTGATGCGCATTTATCTATATACGCAGCGATACGACAAAGTCTATGCTCTAAAAATTATTTTTTTCAAAAAAAATATAAATGATATGGGATATCCCTCCAAAGGGACGTTTCAGAAGATGGAGAAATCTATCTATTATTAACCCAAAGCCCCACCAAGGCTACCAATAAGGCAAATAGCTTTTCGCCCAGTTCACTCTTCAGGAAGCGCATTGCTTTGGCCATGTGATCTTTGATCGTCCCCACAGACACACCGTGAGCCTCAGCAGCCTCTTCATAGCTCTTCCCCTGAAACTTACAATACAAAAAGATTTCCTTACGCTTGGATGGCAATCGATCAATAGCTGCGGACAGTGCTTCCGTCATTGATTCGATATGATCGCTCCCATCCTCCATTTCGTAATACAATGTTGCTTGTGTCAACAGTGCCTTGCGAACAGCCTCATTAGATGCGGATTTCCGGAAATAATCCACCACCAGATTACGAGCAATGGTATGCAGCAAAGGCCACACTCCGTGTTCTTGTAGAATACGCTCCCTAATATCCCACAGTCGAACAAACGAAATTTGATGGATTTCCAGCACACTGTCTTCATCAGGAAGTAACTGATTTAATTTATGCAGTAAAGACGGTGAATGCAACTCATAAAGCTTAGAAAAAGCCTCTCTATCTCCCGCTATTAAACCAGAGATCCATCTGCCTTCACCAAATTCTTCCTTTTCCAAGCTACATTACTTTTAACGCAACAAAATTATAAATTTTTTATTAATAACGTTTTAATAAATACTTATGCTACACAACATTCGAGTAATAGGCTATTGTTGCTTTTAAATGAAGGATTAAAATAGTCCTTGTCAGGACAGGACCTTCTTTATTCCTTGATGAATAAAGAAGCAAACAAATCAAGACTGTGTAACCTATGTTCATCACGGCACATAAAGCTACACGTGCGGTTTCCTAGGTCGCCACAACACTGCCCCACTCCATGACTGGAACCCTCTAGTGACTGCAACATGTACGATAATCTATGTGATAGCTTTACGGCCTTAGTCTCCATATGTTACAAGGTCGTCTTTTTCACGTGTAGATTATTGATCGCTTGTTCCCTTCTGTTATTCACAGGCCCTAAAACGGCCTTAGCTTATTTGGTCGTGAAAGTAGGCATGGTGTATGCTACTTCTTGCATGTTGCACTATGTCCAGCAGATCCCAGTCCTTGCGTGGGATTGGAGTGTAAGAGACCTAGGGACTGCGCTTAACACCATGACGTTACTGGAGCAACAAATAAGATACAGCCTTGATTTTTGGTTTCTTTTTATCAAGAAAAATTGCGCAGCAATCTCCGGAGGAAACGAACATGCCCCGCGCCGGCAGAGAGGCGCATAAAAATCCTTCATTTAAACACTCACACTAAACTATTGTGATGGCAAAGGAGCAATTTTAAGCGTCACCGGAAGCCCTAATTCTTTGCGCAAAGCATGCATAAACTTATCTCCGGGATCCCGCTTTGAAGTCATATAAGTAGGATTCGTCTCTTTCCACCAAAGTGTCTTTTTGAAAGCCTGATATTCATGATGACCTATGACATATTCAATAGCATACTTTTCACGAAGGTACTTGATAAGTTTTGTACTGGCTTGCAGTTGCTTTTCTGTCAATGGGTTTCTTGGTGTACCGATATTCTCTATCCCAATCGCACAATAATTAAGCCCTATGGTATGTCGGGCAAATTGATTTTCTTCCAATAGCTGATAAATACGACCATCTCGTCCGATCACAAATTGCGCAGAAACATTTAAAGAACTGGCCGTCTGCAAATCTCTCCTCCCGGGAAGAAACACGGGATTAAAAGTTTTGAACGTAGCTTCTACGCTCATATTTTCGGTATAATGGACTACGACTATGCGTGGTTCGATAAGGGCGGTATCCGCGCGGATACCATGTCTCTTTAACAGGTATTCCAACGAAAGACGCTCTCGATCGGCATCCCATTGAACAGGTCTTTTTACAACAATAGGCTTAGTCTGCGCAGAGAGTTCAGATACCCCTCCGAAGACTAAGCCTATCACTGCTGTTATTATCCATGAAAGTATCTTCTTCTTAATATTCCAAGTTACTCCCATGTATCGTTGTTTTAAAAAAAGCTATTCTTAATTGTGTTGTACACTCTTGGCAATATACTCGCTCTCATTACCAAGACGGTCGATCGCACGTACGGCAACATCATACAGCGTTTTTCCATCTTTTTGCTTTGGCAATTCTAACGAAGTTACGGAAGCATCAAGGATATCAGTAGTCCACACCTCTCCATACCTCGTATAAACTACCCAATGCATCACTTGATCCGGTTGCTTTTGAAGCCATTTTGCAAATACCGTATTTTTCTGATTAGTCAACAACAACGTTGGACGCAGCAATGGATTTGCATTCAACCATGGACTTTTCGGTATCAACGCTTTTTCCTTATATGGACCATTCTTTAGGGCAGGAAGCATAGCTGGATTTTTCGTCAGCCCCGCTATACTCCAGTGTACAGCCCCAGGACTGTTCGGGACAATTTCCCGAGATGCAGCAACCTGATTCACAATCTCCTTTGTCTTATCTGCTGCTCTGACCTCTACCGTATTCAGACCTGGCCACAGGTGTCTGTTATATCTATTCTCCGACTGCCACCATTTTAGCAGCGCTGTAAAACTCTGTCTCTGTGGCTCTATAGGCCAATACAGCTGCGGTGTGAAGTAATCGATCCATCCCTCATTAAGCCACAGCTTCGCATCAGCATACAGCTCATCATACTGAGAAGAACCCGTTACACCTGAAGGGTATCCCGGTTTCCATATTCCAAATGGACTCAAGCCGAACTTCACAAAGTTCTTCTCCACCTTTATCTCTTCGTAAACACGTTTAATAAAGCGGTTGACATTATCTCTACGCCAATCTGCCCGCGACAGGCTCCCGCCATTTCTCTTATAGACGTTCCATGTTTTATCATCTGGAAAATCAGCTCCACCATTGTAACTGGCATAAGGATAAAAATAATCATCAAAGTGGACGCCGTCTATATCATAGCGTTTCACGATATCGTTGACCACCTTAGCTGCGTGATCTTGAGTGCGCTGATCGGCAGGATCAAACCAATACATACCATTACGTAACCGAACGACATTATCAGGTGTACGCTTGACCATCGACTCCGAAGTCACTACACCACCATTGGAGTGATGTGCACGGTAAGGGTTCAACCATACGTGCAACTCGAGCCCACGTTTATGCGCTTCCTGTACCCAAAATTCTAAAGGATCATAATAAGGCTCCGGACGTTTACCAATCTCACCTGTCAGAAAGTAAGACCAAGGTTCGAACTGACTATTGTACATCGCATCCGCCGAAGGGCGCGCCTGAAAAATAACTGCATTGAAATTATTCTCCTTGAGCATATCCAATAAAGCGACCGCTTCCTGTTTTTGTTGCTCTGTAGTCAGATTACGTTTTGAAGGCCAATTGATATTAGCGACAGTCGCTACCCAAGCAGCACGAAACTCACGTGGAATTACCGGCAAGTCAACAACGAGGGACTCTTCTTTCACCACTTTTACGGGGGGCGCCATCTCTGCAGACGTTGCTACCAATGGTGGCTTTGCCTCTTTCTTGGGTGTATCTTTCTGCACAACGACAGGCGCCTGTGGATTTGATACTTCTGTCTCGGCTTTCTTTGTATACTGTGTTTTCTTATTCTTACGCGAACCGCAAGAAAACATAAATACCGAAATTAACATTGCAGCGAACGCTGCGCTTTTAATCGTCTTTAAAGTCATAGTATGCAAAACTACACTTTTTTCGTTAGCCCTACTCAACTTTCTTTCCTTCAAAATACACCTCCTTCACTTTATACTGCTGATCAAAAATCAGCACATTTGCCATTGCTCCCTTATTTAAGTGTCCAATATCTTTTCGTTCAATCAATCGAGCAGGATAAGTAGTCCCCATACGAATAGCCTCATCCAATGGGATCTCTGCTTTCTCTACACAATTCCGAATAGCGGCCAACATACTCAAAGCCGAACCACTCAGGGTTCCGTCGGGAAGCACGTAATGGTCTTCATTGAACAGGTGCTGATAAATTCCCGAATTACAGTTAGTAACCGCGTCAGTGATCAAAAACAAACGTTCTCCCAATTGTTTTTTACTAATCTTGACCACCTCATAATCCACATGGATACCGTCTGCCACAATCGAAGCACACACCGCCTTATGGTTAAATACTGCCCCAGGCACTCCGGCCTGTCGATGGTGCAAGGACGACATGGCATTCCAAAGGTGGGTTGCCGCTTTTATCCCCTTGTCAAATGCTTTCGAAGCTTCTTGAAATGTAGCATCCGTATGACCGGCACTGATCAAAACGCCTTTCGACAGCAGGTAATCTAGACACTCCTGCGCCAACAATTCGGGAGCAACAGTTATAATCCCGACAACATCTTCATTACCTTCAAACAGATGTCTTAATGTAGACAGGTCAGCTTTAACAATCAATTCTGCGGGGTGGGCACCTCTCTTCTTCGGATTCAAGAACGGGCCTTCCAAATGCAGTCCTAGTGCTACACGAGGCGAAGCATCTTTAAAAACACGAATAGCCTTATCGAATACTTGAATGGTATTCGTTGCCAGTGTCAGGTAAAAAGAAGTACAACCTTGTTTTAATAGGGTCTTCTCGATATAATCCAATGCGTCGGCACTCAAAGTCTCAGAGAATAGATTCCCCCCGGCACCATAAATCTGTAAATCGATAAGGCCAGGGCAAATATGGCACCCCTCCACATCCACCTTTTCAAATTCATCAGAGACCTCACTGACAGGCACTGTTCCCATTACTTTATCGCCCGAAATCAACAGCGCTTGATCTTTTATAATATCATAATCAGAATAGATTGTTCCGTTATGTAAAGCCAGCTTTCTTTCCATAGTGCAATATAAAAAACTTTCATGATTCCTTCTGTTCACCAACAGACATGAAAGTTCTTGATGTCCATTAAAGACAGACACTTTCAGAAAAAAAAGAAGGTTTAAAATAGTCCTTGTCAGGACGGGACCTTCATTTTTGTCTTGACACAAAAACGAAGCAAAAAAGTCAAGGCTTGGATATTGTTACGCTAAAAACAGTTCGAAATCCAGAATGTATTTGAGCCGTTTCACTTCTTAAATCCATTCTCGTTGGATTTCTTCTGTTTTCTTAACGCGACAACATCCTAGGCCGGTTTGGAGCCTGTGGATAGCAAAAGGAATAAGCAATCAATAATCTACACGTGAAAAAGACGACCTTGTAACATATGGAGACTAAGGCCGTAAAGCTATCACACAGATTATCGTACATATTGCAGTAACCAAGGATTTCCAGTCTATGGGCGGGGCAGTGTTGTCGCGACCTAGGAAACCGCACGTATAGCTTTATGTGCCATGATGAACATAGGTTACACAGTCTTGACTCTTTGCTTCTTTCTCGTTCAAGGAGAAAGAAGAGCCCTGTCGCGGCTCGAGCGACAAGAAGATGTTGATTTTAAACCTTCTTAAAACTTTGACCTTATCAATTTACCATCTGTTCAAAAGTAATACAGAAAGTTTGTAACTTCGTTTCACACGAAACCGCAGACTATGGAGAAATCAAAACAGCATACAAACGGCAGCATAAAAGCCATGCGTATTATCAATACCATTGCTATTAGCGTTTTTGTCTTAGGAATCCTTTATAAAATATTTATAGCTAAATAATAATGTCACAAAAAGAAATCTTCAACACAGACAAGGCTCCTGCAGCGATCGGACCTTACAACCAAGCTATCAAAGCAGACAAAACATTATATGTATCCGGTCAGGTACCTTTCAATCCAGAAACGATGGAGTTGGTCACTACGGGCGTAGCAGATGAAGCCCATCAGGTATTAAAAAATGTAGGCGCCATCTTAAATCATGCCGGCTACGATTTCAAAGATGTTTGCAAAGCGACCATCTTCTTATCCAGCATGGATGACTTCGCTACAGTCAATGAAGTGTATGCGCAGTACTTCAACGAGAACCAGCCTGCACGTGAGTGTGTAGCAGTAAAAACATTGCCCCGTAATGTAAATGTCGAGATTTCGGTTATCGCCTGGAAGGCATAGCTCCAATACCACAATCTTTACAACCGAATTTTAGCCCTGTCCAGACAGGGCTTTTCTTTTATTAGAAATAGCTGTAGCGATTTCATACCGATCACCGTACTAGTTATAATACAACTATAAATTCAAAAAAAATGGCAAGAACTAACCTCTTATTTTGCTGCTTATTGGGTATTATCACCTTATTTGCTGCCTGTAACAAAGACGACAATAACGACAAATACCATGAACTCATTCGTCTTGCTGACCTCAAATTGCAAGAAGCTATCAAGTTAGCGGAAAATCAACCTTGTAAACCGATAGAAGAATGGCGGATAGACACACTCCCCTACCGATATGTGCCCGTACATCCCAGTTTTGAAAAAGAATACAACAGCCTTATCAAAGAATACCGGGAACTATCCGAGCAGGCATACAAAGCTTACAAACCTGGAAAAAATGACCCTTTAGTATATAACACTACACCAGTTGAGTTGGCTCCCCACTTTGGATTACGCTGCAAAGAAGGTAAAATGATTGTGGCCAACGCAACGGACCTTGAACTCACCGAGATTGACCAATTATTAGATGAACTATTTCCACAAGTCGTTGGCTATTTTAATGATGTTCCTTGTACCGATGCCAGTAAATGGTCTATCGCTACTATTCTCAAGGACTGTGAATTTATACAATTTCCCGTTATTAACACCCCTGATTCTCGTGCTTTCGGAGAATTAGCGACCAAATACAGCCACCTTTATCAGGTTAAAAAATACCGCACAGAAATGGATTGTCCAAGCAGCAATGCAAACCCTGCAAAAGAAGTTATTTGTAAAGACGGAAAAGCTACGCTTGTTTATTAAGAAATCTTATCCCAGGATATCCCTGGAGCCCGTTGATTCAGATACGCTGCCAATTGCTGGTGCTGTGGTGCCAGCAATTGCGCATCTTCTTTAAAGATTTCAATCACCCGACTGCGAGCCTCGCTCAATATAGCCTGATCCTTCGCCAGGT
This sequence comes from Sphingobacterium paucimobilis HER1398, assembly GCF_000416985.1. Classification (GTDB taxonomy): domain Bacteria; phylum Bacteroidota; class Bacteroidia; order Sphingobacteriales; family Sphingobacteriaceae; genus Sphingobacterium; species Sphingobacterium paucimobilis. Next base: position 110,082 of record NZ_ATDL01000007.1, on the reverse strand, counting down.
CTGCAATTTTCATTTCCAACACGCCCGACTGCTGTGTTCCAGAGAGATCACCCGGCCCCCTAAGCTCCAGATCGACTTCAGCAATCTCAAAACCATCATTGGTACGTACCATAGTTTCTAGGCGCTTACGTCCCTCTTTGCTCAGTTTATTGCCCGACATGAGGATACAAAAGGACTGCTCTGCCCCCCGGCCTACACGCCCACGCAACTGGTGCAATTGAGAAAGGCCAAACCGCTCCGAGTTTTCAATGATCATAACCGATGCATTGGGTACATTGACCCCCACCTCGATCACCGTCGTAGCCACCATGATCTGAGTCTCTCCCTTTACAAATCGCTGCATCTCAAAATCCTTATCTTTTACGGGCATCTTTCCATGCACAATACTGATATGATATTGCGGCAGGGGGAATTCCCGCATCAATCCCTCCAGCCCTGCTTCTAGATAAAGCAGGTCCATTTTTTCACTCTCTTTAATCAGTGGATATACAATATAGACCTGTCTGCCCTTTGCCACCTCTTCCCGTATAAAACCAAATACACGCAAGCGCTGATTTTCAAAAAAGTGAACCGTCTTAATCGGCTTACGTCCGGCAGGCAGTTCGTCAATGATAGAGATATCAAGATCACCGTACAGCGTCATCGCCAGCGTACGTGGTATAGGAGTCGCCGTCATGACCAGCATATGCGGCGGAATCACATTCTTACGCCACAGCTTCGCCCGCTGCTCCACACCAAATCGATGCTGCTCATCGATCACGACAAAACCTATATTCTTAAACTTCACCTTATCTTCTATCAAGGCATGGGTTCCGATAAGAATATCCAATGTCCCTTCTTCCAAGCCCTGATGTATCAATCGCCGCTCTTTGGCAGGAGTAGAACCCGTAAGCAGCTTAATGGAACAGATATCATCACCGACAAGCTCTTTCAAACCATTATAATGCTGCGTTGCCAGAATCTCCGTCGGTGCCATCATACAGGCCTGACAACCGTTGTCCAAGGCGATAAGCATACTCATCAGTGCCACCACCGTTTTACCAGAACCTACATCCCCCTGTACCAGACGGTTCATCTGTGCACCAGTATTCGTATCCTGCCGGATTTCCTTGATCACCCGCTTTTGCGCATTCGTCAGCGGAAAGGGCAGTCGCTCGTTAAAAAAAGTATTGAACCGATCGCCCACCCTATCAAAGCGATGTCCCTTAAACTTTTGGGTATTGAGTTGCTTATTGCGCAGCAGACGCAACTGTATAAAGAACAGCTCCTCGAATTTCAACCTCCTCGTAGCTGCATTCAGATCGTTGACCTGTTGGGGAAAATGTATAGCCAGCAGCGCTTCCTTATGCCCCATAAGACTATGCTTTTCCAGAATATAAGGAGGCAGGGTTTCCTCAATACTATGATATACGGCTTCCAGCGCTGTCTGCTGAAGCTTTTGAATACCTTTCGTATCCAGATTGAATTTCTTTAATTTTTCGGTGGATGAATACACCGGCTGCATCGTCATATTGCCGACTTTCTTCTCGGCAGAACTGTACAGCTCCATCTCGGGGTGTGTCATCGAAATAGCTCCATTGAACTCAGTCGGCTTACCATAAATAATATAAGGACTGCCGATTTTGAGGCTTTTCCGGAGCCATGGTATACTCTGAAACCACACCAGTTCCATGCTACCCGTTTCATCCCGAAACTCCGCGACCAACCGCTTACCACGTCGCTCGCCTACTTCTTTCAGTGAAATCAAACGCCCCAACACTTGTGCTCCAATGAGATCAGCATGTACTTGTCGGATTTTATGGAATTTGGTACGGTCTATATAGCGAAATGGATAGTACTGCAACAGGTCACCAATAGTAAAGAGCAGCAGCTCTTTTTTTAACACATCAGCTTTCTGCGGACCTACCCCTTTGAGGTATTCTATGGGAGTTATTAACGATAAATTAGCCATTCCTAAGAACGGCTAATTTACAAAAAATATATAGAGGATAGTATGGTCTACTGCAAGCTATTAATCCGATTGATCAATTCTTGTTTCGTCGAGGTAGCTATATCTTGCTGCTCGATATGAATAACCGCATCGGCTGCAATAGTCACTTTCTTAATACTGTAAGCCAGCGCTCCATTACTCTCTGAGACAAAAACCACATGCAAAGACATACCGATAGGCACAAAACCATAGTGCTCTGTAAAAAATTTACCTGCCGAATCCCAAGTATCCAATTGAGCCAACAGATTAGGTTGATCCTCATAAGCAAGATACACACCTGTGTTGTCGTTATTATATCCTGCCGGAAGAGTCACTTTAATCTTTGTTTTAGGCCGCGGATCACTATAAAAACGGTCTACATTGGTCCAACCAAACGCAGTGCCCCATATCGAATAAGTTGTATTTTCACCATTCATATTCAGACCGCCTTCTTTATCTCCCGGTTCGATTTCATCCCAGGCCAAGTTTCCATCCTGATCGATAATACCATTCCAAAGTTTCATGTCATTATCCAATCCTCCGGTATGTGAAGCAGGCAGAGATACGCTAAAGACACAACCTGAAGTCAGCTCCTTATCCCCCTGTGTAATTTTGAGGTTATACTGCCCGCCAGTCACCAGCGGCTCTTTCTTGCCGTCGGCATTGATACCCATCACAGGCTTATTGGCTACAACCATATTACCACGGTCATAGATTTCGACGAATGACAATGTCGCATCGCCTGTCGCCAAAGCACCACTCTGATCACGAAGACAATTGGCACTGATCTGTATCCTAGCCCCTTTAGCTGTCGTAAAATCAAGTCCATCAGCAACTTTAAAATCTTTTTTCTGTGTCAGATCAGCCAGAGCCTTAGCTCTCATATCTTTAAAATTCGCTGTAGATGGTGCCGCTATGGTCGGAGCCGGGTCAGCACCATCATTCTTACATGAAGATGCGATAAAAGATACGGCCAGCAATGCCACTAATAGTCTGGAAGTAAAGTTTGTTTTCATATCATTATAAGTTTAAATATTGTCATTCCTTCTGTTTGTATTATGATATAAACCCGTCCCTTGAAATGTTACCCCCTATTTTATTTTTTTATAAAAAACATTCATCTTTTAATTATTCAATAGCTCCGTAAAAAAACCATTATCTTTGTTTCCTTGTTCTTAGTAGACAGTAAGACAAGTACTAAAAGATATATATGGGAAAAACGAAGATATACGACACCGCCATAAAACAAGAGACCGCCGTATTGGTATCAGTCATCACACCCGACATTTCGGAAGAAACTGCGCAGGAATATTTAGAGGAATTACAGTTTTTGGTAGAGACTGCAGGAGGAGATACAAGAGGTGTATTCACTCAAAAATTAGCGAAACCAGAGCATGCTACATTTGTCGGTACTGGCAAGCTGCAGGAAATAAAAGAATATGTAGAAGCCGAGGATATTGATATGATTGTCTTTGATGACGAGCTAACTCCTTCTCAACTGCGGAATATTGAAAAAGAATTGAAGCGTAAGATATTGGACCGCTCCAGTCTGATCCTGGATATTTTTGCCAAACACGCACAGACAGCTCAAGCGAAGACACAAGTGGAGTTGGCTCAGCTGCAATATCTATTGCCCCGTCTAACCCGGATGTGGACCCACTTGGAACGCCAACGAGGTGGTATCGGTATGCGTGGTCCTGGTGAGTCACAGATAGAGACCGATAGACGGATTATTTTAAATAAGATCTCTCTGCTAAAAGAACGCTTAAAAGTCATCGATAAACAGAATGAGACCCAACGCAAGAATCGCGGCGAAATGATCCGTGTGGCGTTAGTGGGGTATACCAACGTGGGCAAATCGACTATTCTCAACATGATATCCAAAGCGGATGTCCTGATTGAGAACAAGCTCTTTGCAACATTAGATACAACAGTGCGCAAGGTGGTCATCGACAACCTTCCTTTTTTACTGTCCGATACAGTTGGTTTTATCCGTAAGCTACCGCATCACCTGGTCGAATCCTTCAAATCCACATTAGATGAAGTTCGCGAAGCTGATGTGCTGATCCATGTCGTTGACATCTCTCACCCCGACTTTGAGCATCATATCATTGCAGTCAATGAGACCTTGAAAGACATCAATGCGTTGGACAAACCGACAATTACCGTGTTCAATAAAATCGACATGTTCAAGCCTGCGGTAGAATTTGACGAGAACGGAGAAGAAATAAAAGTAACATTAAACGACTTTAAGAACTCCTGGATGGCCAAGAACTCCGATCCAGCGATTTTCCTATCAGCGACTAACAAAACGAATATAGAGGAATTCAAAGAGAAGCTCTACGAAGTCATTTCAGACTTACATAACAAACGATATCCGTATAATAATTTGCTATATTAGGTTATAGAGTTATAAGAGTTAAGAAGTTATATAGGTATGGTAAAGTCACATAAGGATTTAAAAGTTTGGGAGGAGAGCATGCTTCTTGTAAAAGATGTATACGAAATGACCAATTCTTTTCCTCCAGACGAGCGTTTTACTTTAGGTCAGCAAATGCGACGCTCAGCAATTTCTATACCTTCCAATATAGCCGAGGGGGCTGGGAGACGCGGGAACAAAGAGTGGGTTCGATTTATCTACATATCATTGGGTTCTCTTTCAGAACTCGAAACCCAAATTGATATAGCCAAAATGCTAGGCTTCATAGAGGAAAATAAAATCATTATAGACAGAGTTACGTTCATACGAATTATGGCGACAAAGTTGATAGCTAGTCTAGACAACTCAACAACATAACTTTCATAACCTCTATAACTGTCATCACTTTACAATGAACAAAAAAGTACAATTCACCGACTGGGGCTTGGTAGACTACCAAGAGGCATGGGACAGGCAAGAGAAAATCTTTGCGGACACATTGGCTATTAAGCATGACAATCGGGTCAACGATACCAAACACCCTACCCCCAATCATCTTATATTCACAGAGCACCCTCATGTGTATACGCTGGGAAAGAGTGGACATCCAGAATACCTCTTACTGGATGAGGAGGAACTTAAAGCAAAAGACGCTAGATTCTATAAAATAAACCGCGGTGGAGATATCACCTATCACGGTCCTGGACAGATTGTCGGTTATCCGATCTTAGACTTGGACAACTTTTTCACCGACATCCACCTCTACCTGCGCACTTTGGAAGAAGCCATTATACTGACATTGGCCGATTACGGAATACAAGCCGGACGGTACGACGGTTTTACAGGCGTATGGCTTGATGCGGACAATGATAAAGCCCGTAAAATATGTGCGATGGGCGTACGAGCTTCCCGCTGGGTCACCATGCACGGTTTTGCCTTCAATGTCAACGCCGATCTCGAATACTTTGGCAACATCATCCCCTGCGGTATTGATGACAAGGATGTAACCTCCATGGAGCGAGAGCTGGGACGTAAACTCGACATGAGTGAGGTCAAGGATAAACTTAAACAACACATCGCTGACCTGTTCCATATGGAACTGCAGGATTAGAACAAAAAAAGGCACCCGTAACGGTGCCTTTCGCGTTGAAATATATTGATTTTTAAAAGTTGAACATTATTCAAGATGTTCTATTGTATCACCTCAATTCCAAAGCCATAATCTGTCAGCACTTGCGTATTCACCAGCGTATTACTATTGAGATCAAACTCGTAATAGCTCGTTTCCACGGTTGGAGTGCTCTGGCTCATGCTCGTCAGGTAATAGGTCTTGTCACACTCGCGATAAGCCGCTGAATAAAACTCCGTATTGATTGCTGCATTGATCGCCAATAGGGTGGTATGGGTTCCCGTATTAGGATTTATCTTTACCAACGAAAATCCGTTGGCATCCCTTTTTAGGGCGATTAAGCCAAGGCTCTGCGAATACTTTACTCCATAAAAAGCCACCCAATCATTAGCCTGTGAAAACGATGGATATAGATCGATATGACTTGCGGTATTCGTAGCCGTATTGACTGTAATCAAATTAGTTCCGGATAAGAAATAAAGCTTGTCAACACCATTACTGGTCGACGACATACTCTCATTTGCGAAGAAACTATGATTATCAAAAGTCCTATCCGCTACTGGTATAGGTAGTGCAGCACCCGTCGTACCGTTTTGCATATTGAAGCTATTTATCATATAATGCTCCCCTACTCCTGAAGAGGCATAGCTCTGATCCACTGCTATCACATAAGCATTCCCGTTACTGAGCGCTGGTGCAGCAAAGTTGGTTTGTACCGCATAGGCTTGTCCTACTCCAGTATTCACATCAAATTTAAGATAGGCTTCTGCACGTGATATCAACATACCATGTACCCCTGTAGCCTTATTGTAAAAAGAGCCATTAGTTGGAAGTTCAAAGGTAAGCCTATGGTCCGTGCCCACGGTACCCAAGAGCGATCCCGACGATGGATTCAGTCCGTTGACCGCAAACTTATTGTAAGCAACACTGGCCTGATAACTGCCATCAAAAGCCACGCGGAGCATAACCAGATTGTTCAGCACACACGCATCAGCTGGTTGCTCGGGCTCTACCCCTTCGTTAGAGCATCCCACGGATGCCATACCCAATAAGAGTATTAAAATAGAGTTCAATGTAAATCTTTTCATGTCATTTAATTGTTGGTTCAGTTAGATATCAACAGTACTCCGTGATTGTTACCCCTCTGTTCCATTTTATTAAAAAAATAAAAAGACCTTTCCTATCATCCCCCCTCCTTCAATAGCCCTCTTTTCCCTTCAATGAATAAAGGCACCCCAGAGAGGTGCCTTTATTTTGAACCAGTTATTCCAATGTAGGATTAAAAGTTCCTCCCCAATCTTTGTTTTGCAACAATTTGGGATTTTTATCAATCGATGTCTGTAAAATAGGAAAGAAGTAATAACTGTCTGGTACGATATTCTCCTTTGCTCCGGTGTTAGGTACCTGTCTCAGGACATATTTAAACTGATTCTCCTGCAGTTGATAGGTTTTAGCCAGTCCTCCCGCAACCGTCAGATCCATTTCTGTTCCGTCCGTATTGATGGCGATCGCTTCCACCCCGTATTTTGTCTTATTATGCAGCACGTCCAATCTCCTCATTCTTCTCAGATCCCAGAATCGATGTCCCTCAAAACAGAACTCAATATTTCTTTCTGCCAAGATTGCATCTCTAAGATCAGCCTTGTCAACTGCTTTTATTCCGTACAAGCCATCATTACCAACCTCTATTCCTGCACGCATCCGTATTTCTTTCAAAATATCCATTGCAGTATTGAAGTCACCAGTCTCATTGGCCGCTTCTGCATAGTTCAACATGACCTCAGCAAAACGCATTACCACATAATCCACGTCATACTGCGTCTGCACCTCCGTCTGTTTCAGCGATAACTTGGAGTTCTTGAGGATAAAAAAGCCACTATATCTATTCAGGTTCTCTGACGGCGTATTGGCCTTTGGATTCACACCAAAGTCATCCAGTGCTGGAGCCACGCCTACCGAAGTATACTGACGCTTGCCTGCCTTGCCCGACACTTCATAGATCTTACCGTTCCAGACAATGGACTTATCAAAACGGGGATCTCTATTCTCCCAATACGACTGTAAAAACTGTTCATCTGTTTTAAAATAGGTACTCGTAGGGTCATTGTACAACTTGCCATCCTTCATCGGAAAAGCTTTCACAAATTCCCAAGAAGGCACAGCTGCCGCCGGCCCCCTACTTTCTGACCCTGGGCGTACCCCATTATCCCAATTGGCCACTTTATTTGGATACTTGTTGATTACTGCAAATACGACTTCGGGTCCCTTCTCCTGTAAGGCAATATTCTGATAATCTGGCGTCAACGCATAGCCGTCAGCCTTCAAACGATCATAAGCCGCTTTATTGGCAGTATAGGCTTCTGCCCAATAAGCATTCCCGAAAGGGTTACTGGGATTGAACTGCGGAGACGCCTTATACAACAGTACCTTAGCTTTAAAAGCTATCGCAAAGTTACCGTCAATTTTCCCATAGTTATCACTGCTTTTGGCAATTACTTTCGGCAACAGGGCCGTAGCCTCATCCAGGTCTTTGATCATCAGATCAAAACATTCTTTGGTACTGTTACGGGTGACCTGTAGGTCATCCTTAGAGCGATCCTGAGGTGTGGTAATATAGGGAACCCCACCATGATGCTTCACCATATCAAAATACAGGTATGCCCGCATAAAAAGCAACTGTCCCAAGGCGTCATTCTTCACCTCCGCAACCAGTCCCGTCCCCTCATTGATCTTATGAATAGCCGTATTAATTTTACGTATATTAGTATAGTTCCAAGACTTGAATGTGGTATCATTTACGGTCACCGCATCCAAGGGGAAATTAATTCCGATCAATTGCTCCGAATACCTATCCGCACTAACTGACCAATTACCAAAAACCCCATACAGATTGGCCAAGTAGGCATTCACAAGATTCGGATCATTCCATACCTTATCCTCATCCAGCGAGTTCAAGTCATCAATATCGAGTACATTTTTACAAGAGGCAATAGTTAGAAACGATGCTATAATTATATAAAATATCTTCTTCATTGTCGTTCACATTTAAAATTTAACATCAATACCTACCGCATACGTTTTCATGACCGGATAAGAATCATACATTTTCTGCTCCGGATCGTGGAATTCGGTCATCTTAGAGAAGACGAATAGATTCGTCCCATTAAAGAAAACATTCACCCCTTTAATCTTCATACGATCTGTTATTGCCAGAGGTAGACTATAAGAGACATTCAAATCACGAAGACGAAGATAAGCCCCATTACGGATCCAGAAAGAAGAAGCATTAGTTCCTGATTCGACCCAATTGGCACCTACCGCACGCGGATATTTGGCTCCTGGATTTTCGGCAGTCCATACATCATCTGCCCATATCGGATAGTACGGTCTAAACCCACCTCCATGCTGACGCATACCAGGCCCATCCAGATTACTGATAATACGATCATAAGCCAATACCCCTTGGAACAATGCCGACACCGAGATTCCTTTCCACGACCCATTCAGACCAAAGCCATAGTTGATCCGTGGTGTATTATTTTCAGACAATAAGACCATATCATTGTCATCAATCTTTCCGTCTGGTCCGCCCGAGTAATTTGACCCGCGCTGATCTTTGTACAGGATCATTCCCAGGTAAGGATCCCTTCCATATGTTTTAAATCCCTGTGTTTTCAGTGCGTCCAATTGTTCTTGGGTACGTACGATGTCCACAGCCTCGAGTCCCACGATTCTATTCTCCGCACGACCCACTCTAGATCTGAAATTTTGAACACCACCGGCCCCATAAGAAGGCTCCTCATCATAGATATCCCACCTATCTTTTGCATAGCCCATGTTTGCTGTGATACCATAGGATACCTCACCAATCCGGTCATTCCAATTCAGTGATACTTCCCCACCTCGATAACTCCGGGCCGCATAGTTTTCAGGTGCCAGTTCACGCCCATACGTGTCCGGCAAAGCATTCTGCCTACGACCGAGAATATCGGTCTCCTTACGCACAAATCCATCCAATGAACCGCTAAGCCTACTGTTTAACATCGCAAAATCTATCCCGAGGTTATAACTTTTAGAAGTCGTCCAGGTCAGATTTTGCGTCGGATTATTTCCATAAGCAATCCCGTTGTAATAACGGTCTCCGAATACAGAGCCACCACTTGGCGTATACTTCTCCCGATACAGGAACTGTCCAATTCGCTTAGCCTCAACATTCAAATCATTCCCCGTCGAACCATAAGAAGCTCGCAGTTTCAGGTCATTCACCGTATTTTTTAAATCAGCAAAGAAGCTTTCTTCCGACACACGCCAAGCTGCCGACATGGATGGAAAAAATCCCCAACGCTTGTCATTTGGAAATAATGGCGAACCGTCATATCTAAAAGAAAACTCTGCAATATATCGATCGGCAAAGTTATAATTTGCACGTCCAATTATCCCTCTGCGCGAATCCACTGTTTCTTTTGCCGTCGTCGACCTAAAATTACGATCCGTTGGATAGATAAACATCTGATCTAAACTTACAATCGGGCTCTCTGCGCGAGAATTGATAAAAGTGCCGCCCTCCTTGAACTGCTCATATACCAATACGGCATCGATACCATGTTTATTAAATTTACGGCTATAGTTCAAAAACCAGTTGACCTGATATTGCCAGGTTCGCTCTGGTGTGTAATCCATAAAAGGCTGCGCCTGACTGAAGGTGAATACATTGATTTTATCCTCCGAAGGCGGAGCTGGAATAAATCTATTTCCGTTAGGATCTAAAGAAGTAAAAGTATAGTTCTTCTGGAATGTCATAAACTGTTTTTTCATATAGTCTTCCGCGACGTACGAACCAACCACTTTTGTTGACAATCCTTCGATCAATTTATCCAACTTATAATTCAGCGTAAGAATCGGATTCACCTGTCTGACTTTACGATTAACGTAGCGATCTCCAATAACCTGATCGATCACATTCCAAGCCTGCCAAGACCCCATCGGTGTCTGCACCGGATATTCGGTAGGCGTATTGCTTGGTGTTCCATCAGCATTTAGATAAAACGGATACATCTTCGGCCAGTTGAACGTCACCCGATAAAAATCTGCCACATCAAAATCGTCATCATCAGCCGACGTACTAAACGGCCAAAAGAAACGATCAGAATTCGTCTGGTTCATGGCAACATTCACATCCACACTAAAGTCATCCGAAAGCTGCGCACTGATATTGCTTCGCAGATTGAACTTTTCATGCTCCAATGTCTTATAGGATCCCAGTTCTTTACGATAGCTCACCAGATTATAATAGGTGATTTTATCGCCCCCACCATTCACTGAGATAGACTGTCGGTGACTGAAAGGATTACGCCATATCACATCATTGACACTATATTTCTTGTCCAGAAAGTAGTCAAACTCTTCCTTTCCATTCGGTGCGACAAAAGGATTCTTACGATCCCCCTGCTCCCAGTTAAACTGAGCAACCCTATTTTGATAGGTCAGCTCATCGGCAGCAGTCGTAATGTCCGCTAGCAACGTCTGTGTGGGCGCACTGAAGTTATAACTACTCTGCACATTGAATACCGGCGCTTGATTCGTCCCCTTTTTAGTCGTCACGACAACAACCCCATTACCCGCTCTCGTTCCATATACAGCGGCCGTTGCCGCATCTTTCAAGAAACTCATCTGATCCACTTCATTCGCTTCGAGCGCATCAAAAGCAGCCTTATCCCTCACGATACCATCGATAACATACAGAGGTTCCGCAAAACTGCCCCGTATACGCAGGCTTGATGATGCGCCAGCCATTCCCGATGTGTTGGTCACATTTACACCAGGTGCACGTCCAGCCAGTGTATTTGACAGATTCGACGGCGCGATATTCTTCAGTTGATCCGCATTTACCGAACTTATCGGACCTGTCAAGTTAGCTTTACGCTGCCGTCCGTACCCCACCACGACCACTTCATCCAAAGCATCGATCTCTTCTTCCAGGGTAATCTGCACCCCATCCATCTTATCTACAGTCACAAGCTGCGTCTTAAACCCAAAGTACCGTACCTCAATAACATCCCCCAGCTTACCAGCCACAGCAAAATCACCTGTTACAGAAGAGGCCGTCGACTTGCCTCCCTGTATGGCTACCGTAGCTCCAGATATCGGGTTGCCCTGAGCATCCACTACACGGCCAGAGATCGGCTTCTGCAACTTAGTAGTAGCAGTCGACCGTTCATCTCTTTTTATCACTACTGTGTTATCGTGTATGGTAAAGATCAAGTTACGTTCGCCCAATACCTTCAGAAGCGACTGGTCCAAGGTTTCATCCTTAACGCTTACGGAAGTTCGCTCGGCAGCCAACAATCCGTGCTCATACACAAAACGTACCCCTGTCTGTTTGGATATTGCACCCAAAACCTGCTCAACTTTACCGTTTTTAACATTTAACGTTACCTGACCATTGGTCGTAGCGAAGCTAGTGAACATTGAGGTTACTAAAATTAAACCTGTCAATTTCATCTTAATCAGCGTTTTCAAAAACCGTCTTTCCCTCTTGGTCAGGGACACGTCGATTTTTGAATATTTTTTAATATTCATAAATTTGTAAAGAATTTAATGGTTTATAACAAATTTGAATTCATCTTTAGCGGAGGTATGGCAGTACCTTCGCTTAGTTTTTCAATCGGTAGTGTTTTCTATCTCATATAGCGCCCTCCATGTTTTAGGTTTATTATCTTACAATTAGTTTATTCCCATCTATTAGATACTGATATCCAGTAAGGTCTTTCAGCACAGCACACACTCTCCCGAGCGTCACATTACGTTCGATACTACCCGAGTATCTTTTCTGCTCCAGTTTACGTTCGACATCCAGATCCACACCATACCATCGTTTCACCTCTTCCAGAATCGTTTCGATATCCTTATTATTGAAATTAAAGAATCCATCTTTTATACCCAGCGCGTCCTCTAGATGGCTTGATACCCCAGCATGCAGTTTTCCCTCGATTACATCTGCCTGATATCCCGCTTCTATAACCGCCTCACCATGTTCGGCTGTCAACTGCAGTCGTCCTTCTGTCAACAATACCTGTGGTTCTTTATTATCATAATTATTGACCGAAAAAGCTGTCCCCAGAGCACGTACTTGCAAGCCGTCTACCTCTACGATAAAAGGTCGCACTGTGTCTTTAGCGACCTCGAAAAAAGCCTCTCCTTTGAGCCTTATCCGACGCTCTGCCGAAGAAAATGCTGCTGAATATTCGACTTCAGATTCTGGACTAAGCCATACTTTGGTCCCATCCAATAAGACAATAGAATACGATGATCGAGTCGGTGTAATAATCTTATGTCTACGGTTACCTGCATCCGGCGTGCTCGGCCGCTGTCCCAGCTCCTTCCTTCCCAGCCGTTGAAAAAGCTTACCATCGACCTCAAAGATTGCTTGTTCGTCATTGGGGAGGACGTCATTTTTTTGCCCGTAAACCTTATCTTCAACAATATAGCTGAGCTGCTCACTGCTGGTATACCACCACAGTCCCAATAGTAAAACAGCAACCAGTGCTGCAGCCACAGATGTATACATCTTCCAATAGGATTGGAAAACAGCAGAGGGCTTTACCTCTTTAGAAACAGCCGTTTGAAACCGCTCCCATTCGTTATCGGAATCTATATTCCTTAAATCCACTGGAGTTTCGATTGCCCCTTTTTCCACTATATGCTGCAGATAGGCCTTGCCCGCTGGATATTTTTCCAGTAAGCTGCTCAACAATTCTTCTTGTTCAGCATTTAGACTATCACCTGCAACCAACATAGAGGCAAGCTCGGCAAATATAATTTTATCGGTTTCTATCATAATTTGTAACTAAGTAACTTGAAAATCAAAAAAGGGTGAGCGAAAGTTTATCTTATTCACAATAAAACTTCAACAAACTGACTATTAGATAAATAAAATTTTTAAGAAAGCAACAAGATAAAGAAGAAGTTTGCTTTTCAACAGGCGGAGGGCCCGCTGCCGTTGGCTCTTTACTGTATTTAGACTTATATTCAACAACCTAGCAACCTCTTCATATTTCTTTCCATCAAAATAGATGAGTTTACATACGTGCTGGCATTTATCGGGCAATGTAGAAAGTTCATTGTGAAGAACCCCTATTATTTCGGCACGGATTAAATCAGTGAGTTGATCTGTTTCACTCTCCTCCTCTCCCTTCAACTCAACATGTATCTTCTCTGCAGTGGCTTGTCTTCGCTTATAATTTAGGCATTGGTTTTTGACGGTACTATACAGAAAGCTTTTGATAACCCGCTCAGGACGAGCAAGAATATCCGTTCTATCCATTAAGACAATAAACGCTTCTTGTACTATATCTTTAGCGACTTCTTCAGAGTCTACGAAGGGGTACGCATAAACCGTCAACCGTACAAAATACTCTTTGAAAAGCGTTTCTATTCCCGACATGCCCAATCAATTAAGATTTTCAAAAACTGAACTCGGAGAATGTTTCCAAGACATGCCAAATTATAAATTTTTTATCGATTTCAAGCATCTGATTATCAAATCTGCAAAGGCACACAAGAATCTTTACTGATAACCAATAGGGCTATTCAACTTCCCTTAACAGTAATATACCGACTCGAAGGTTACAGGCAGACCATTTTTGAAGGTGATGGCAAAGAAGCCTGCATCCCCATTGGCGATACGGTAATAGTGGGGGTTCGCAGCCCAATCTACCGTCAGGAGATGTCCAAATTTAGTCACGAAATCTTTCTCGCTATAGCTGCCATCTATAATTTCCTTTCCAAGCACCAAAGCATGCTGCTCCGCAAAGTTAATCGAATACACCGAACCCACCATTTTGTTCTTTGCAGGATAATTCTCTTCAAATGCCAGAATCAAATCTGCCGATCGGTAGAAGAACAACGGTTCCCAACCGCATTCCGGTGAATCGGGAATATCTTTAACTTTTTTCAGATTCAGATCAGCCGCTTCCCTTTCGGAAATCTTACCATCCCAAAGCCTTCTGCCATGTATTAGGTAGTACATAGAAAGCTTACGCATTTCCTTTTCATAAACCTCATAGTCCAGATTCTCGAGCTTAGAGGCTAGAAGGAGCTCAAACTCGATATCCACCTTGGGGTTAGCCTGTCCCGATCGCTCCCAAGACTCTTTGTAATAACGTAGCGCCTGCAACATATCTGCTTTGTTGCTCGACCATCCGATTTCACGCAGACGGCTAGCCGCATTCAGTTCTTCTGTGATATCCTTATCTTTAACTTTCAGATACGCTTTCAAAAGTTCTGAATAGGTCAGTTCCATTCCCAGGTACTTGGCCTGTATATACTCCGGCTGTTCATGAAAATGATCACCTATATATACCCATCCATCATTATACAGTGGATAATAATCCAACAAAGTATGTTCATTGAGCCTAGCCTTACGTACGATCTTACCTTCGGTCGAAGGCTGATTACGCACACGCAGTTCGGCCACCTGCACATAGAGGTGCGGCCCCTGCTGACCTTCAGGTCCCCGGTAGAAATACTGAGCCGGCTCACCAGCAGACGTCTTACTGAACATCCGCGTATCCAGCGGCTGCTTGGCTATATAGCCTACATCGCCATTGCTGACCCTGATTTTGTAATGCGTACGTGTCGAATCCAGCACCGTAATCGATGCTTCGGTACAAAGGACACCTAATATGGAGTTTTTATTGTCCGGTGAAGACAGCAGGTGATCCCATTTCGAAGTATATACCGGCCTCCATTCTTTAGTCTGTGCATTTCCTAAAAACACAGCCAATACGCAGGTTACCATTCCTGCAAAAATTCTTTTACTGATACGCATCATCCGATTATCGGCGAGCCTGCCGATCTTTACTTTTTCTTTTTCTTTTTCTTCTTTTTCTCGTCCTTTCCCTTCTTCTCGAGTATTTCCACTCTCTTCTCCAGTTCCATAATATATAATGTCTGCTCGGTAACTAACTTCAAAAGTGTTTTAAACTCCTTGATAAGTTGGGTCTGTATCCCTACAAATGACATTTCGGCACCGATCATTTTTTGTCCCTGTTGCGCTGATTCCGTGACGTCAACAATAGCTTCTTTCCTCGATTGGTTACGTACCATCTCGCCTTCGCCAAGCAATAGCCATGATGGATTTATTTCAGGATACTTAGAAAATACTTTCAATAACGCATCCGAACTCAAACCTGATTTCTTCTGCTCACCTTTAAAATTAGCATAGGACATCCCCAGGTCCTTAAAAAACTCAATTTTGCTCATCTTCGCGTGTCCTGCAATCAGCAATATACGCTCTTTAACAGTAAGTGATAGATTGTCCATATAATTTGGTTTTTAATAATTAGTCTTTTCTTAGCAGCGATATTTCGCGTTCCAACAGCGCTAATTGTTTCTCCAAAGAGACAATTGTCTTCTCCTGTGATCTAATCGTCACTTCTTGAGAAGATATAACGCGCTGCATAGAATGAATGACCGCATTACTCACCCCCTCCAGCTCTGCATTTAAATAGGTTTCTGCACGATCTTCCGTTTTATTCGCCCCCTGCAACATCTCTCCTTTGCCTGTCAATAACCAATCCGTAGAATACTGCGGATAATTTTCCACCACATTCAACAACCATTTACTTTGAATATCAGTACCATTAGCTAAAGCTCTTGAAAAAACGCCCTTACTCGCACCAATTGCCGCTTCAAAAGCTGTTACACTCATCCCTTCATTATCCGCCAAAATCTTAATTCTCTTCATTAAAGAGCTCATACAAATATATTTTTCGTCAACAACTTTGTTTTGAAGATAATTAATTCTTATATTAGATTTTGAAAGAAGTAAATTATAAACACAAGCGTTAATTACCCAAAACTTACATTATGAAAAATACGTAAAAGAAACTAAAAGCGAAACACTTTAGGTATTTAAATAAAGATACCGTGAAGAATCCGATGATATATCTCGTCGATTTTTTCTCCCATGAATCAGATTTCAATCGATGCCTTGCGGATATAGATACCATCATCAATGCCTCTATAAATAAAAAAATGAGGAGTTCTAAATCGATGTTCTTTGGAGACAACATTATAGAACTCATCCGTCGGGTAGAAATTGCATACGTTATTTACAAAAAGTACAATATCCCAAAACAGAAGGAGCCTTTAGACTTTTTCTACAACCGACAGGATTATGTAAACTTTAGAGAGAACAAATCCATAACCAAAAACAATGAAGAAACACCCTACGACTCCATCAGTAAATTCTTTTCCTTTCAAAGTTTAAAAAAATGGTATGACACACTTGATACCCTGTGGATAAACATGATAGATAGAAGAGAAGAAATCGATATGCACGAAGCTCTAGGCGAAGACTACGTACTCGCAATCAGAGAGCTGTTCATGCGACTGACAATTTCTCTCCACCATATCTACGAAATAGGAGAGTTCCCTAAATATGAAATTAACGATCAGCTCGAAGAGAATGTAGTATCCAAAAACAACAATCAAAACACCAACGCGGCGACTGATTCAAACGACTTGGATACCCAGTCCAGCCCTGAAATCAGGAAACCCCAGATTGGTGACCCTCATAGAGATAGGATCCTAGAGGAGCTTAGAAAGATACTCCTTTACAATGATTTAGAAGGATGGCAGAGTGAATGTCAAATCCTCCATACAAGCATACATACAGAACACGATGACTGGAATGAGGCATTCAAAGAATCCCATCCAGGAACTACCTTTTACTTTTGTGTGTGTATTCATAAAATAATAAAATTCATCGATGAGAATGTGCGGAATATATGTGATCCTGATAAATTTCAATTTAAATCGATTACCACTCTACAATCTTGCCAACAGTTCATTCACGAAGGAAGAGTCATTACATTAAAGTATCTATCTTACTCTGAGATATCACAACCTGAATATTATTTATACCAACTTTTCGAAGAGCTTCCAGGATATGAGTGGGAGGACAAATTGAATGAAATTATAGAAATCTATCTCTCTTTAGATAATAACGAAAGTTTTGAAGGTAATGGAGGCTATTTAAAGTTCTTACAACAGCTCCAAAAATGCATTGAACTCAGCTTCATTATAGCCTTCAAAGATGAAATAGAATTCATAAGTCCAACTGAATCAGAGAAACTAGAAATGTAGCACAAAACAATCACAAACCACACACAACAATGGAAACAAAAACACACAAAATCAAAAAGCTTCGGTATCTCGCTCCAGAATACGCAAGCGAACCCAATCGATTTCTTAAGGAGATTGTACACGGTTGGGGTACCAATTGGTCTCTTAATTTTGGATTTCTATTCAGTTACTCCATGTGCCCCATGTTGGACAGAAACCGTGTCTTCGATTATGGTTTTACCTACCTTCATTTGGCGCAGATGATAGAAGCAGCCTACACTATACTTAAAATGCGGAATTGGCAACCGACATCAAAGAAAAAACTGTTTCAGTATAAAGATATTGGAGAATTAAACGCATTACTATTAGAGAAAGAAAAAGTAGATGCACAACGCATCATCTGCGATTTCTTTGGCTTTATGAGCTTAAGCGGTTGGTACAATTTCCTCGATGAGTTACTTCTATCCAGCGATATCAACAATAAAAGGCAACAGGATTATGAAATTGACCAGGAGCTCCTGATAGCCCGCGAATTCATCCTCCTACTTCCCGATGCTCTTCTACAAATCCACAAAGACAATGTAACCTATTTTCACCCTTAATCTTATTGGACATGACAACAACACTAGAAAGCAATTTTGAGATCATTTTCAAACATCTCACCGTCGACGAGATATTCTTATGGACCTACAACCGCAACGGAATCGTACAAACAATCGTACAAGTACATACGCACAACAAGCAACGCAGCAGCACCCTAAGGGAAAGATGCCAACGTGCACTGCAGCCCATGGAAGACCACTATTTTACCTTCTACAATACCAAAGAAGTACAGTCCAGAATCAACGATGGACTTGGCCGCTTATACCTCAACTGTCAGTCTAGAAACCGGATTTATGTAAATCCCGAACCGATAAATACAGTAATCCTTCCGGTGCTTGGTTCCGACGAGCTTCTTGAGCAAACAAGATCATATATAAAAAGAGAAAAGGACAAAATCACCGCCTTTATGGAAGGATACCATCTTTATTATAGCAAGGAAAACTATCCCAATGCGGCATTTATGCTTCATCAAGCGCTTGAAATATCATTACGCGTAGCACAGAAATTGTTACTAGGTGTCGAGGAGCGCTCGCACTCCCTGAAGCAGAACATAGATTTTTTCAGACCCTATGACCCCGTCTTGAGTACGCTGATCAGCACCAAAGAGGAGGAACTCGCTGTTCATAAATTAACGGAGTCATATACCTGCTCCCGCTACAAGAACAACTTTACGATGGATCTTCAGAAAATCGCGTTCTGCAAAGACATAGCTGACCGAACAATGACTTGGATAGTGGACTACGAACAGGAGCTACTGCAAGAAATAGAGGAAAAGTTTTCATCTATCCAGGAACCTCATCAACAAAGCAACATTATTAAAACCAAAATAGATATGGAAAAGTCAACAAACATCAACAACAACCACCGCGACCTTATCCACAATGCGCTGGAAACCTATGGACAGGTACATGGGCTTTACTGCTTTGCCTATGTGACACGTCAGGACAGTATGTGCAACCTACTGAATGTTCAGCAGTCACACCAGGAGATTCATCATTATTATCTCTTCGCGATTATGTCCAATCAGAACAGACCGATTATGGATCTTCAAAACTGTGTTATGCAGTTACTACCGGAGAAGATTAAAGTGACTTTAATCCAAGAGACACCGGAGCAGGTTGAAAAGAAACTGAAAAAGGGTGATGTATTTCGTACGAACCTAATGCAAGCTGGAGAGTGTTGGTATAGGAATAGGGATAGGGATAGGGAATATATAAAAGATGTAGGAGATCTTGAAATAGAAACTATAGATTGGTTAAAACTGGAAAACAAATGGAAAAATCATCAAAAGAAAGCACACGATTTAAAATATTTACCTAACGAATTTGCCTATGAAGTAGAATATGAAGCCACTATCTTTCTACTAGCTCTCTCGCTAGAACAAATTTGTTTAGGATTATTAAACACTCACCTACGCTATGCCCCACGTAGCACCAACCTAAACTACATGATGGATCTTTGCGAAGCTTTCTATCCCAATTTATGCTCAGTTTTTGTCCGTCACAATAAGCATAATCAAATTTACTTCTCCGCATTAGCAGAAGCTCAAGGCCAATATAAGCACTCCGATTGTTTCTTTGGTGGGGTCACAGAAATAGAAATACTAAACAAAAATATAACACAGTTTTCAGAGGACACAGATTACTTTATGAGAGACTATTTCCAAGAACAAAAACAGCTACAAGAAGTCAATAAAACCGAAAACATCGAACAATGCGCATAATAGAGACTAAAAAGCCTTGGTGTATCTTCGCATCGAGGCTTTTTTTGCAGCATTACACCCACTCTGTTCCCCCTTCTTGAGTAGATTTCTGCACGGGTGTTGATTCGCGGACCACATCTTTCATCAACTTTCCATTACGGATCCGAAAAACTTCCAGTATATCCGCTGCCATAAAAGCCTGACTATTGGACAAATAATCTTCCTTACCACCAGCATGCCATACACGACAACGAACCACCCCTGTTACAACAATCAAACAATTGTCCCAATCTGGCACTGAAAACTCTGTTTCTTTTGCCGGCGGCTCTTTACCTGGAAACACATGAAGTTCCTTCGAGTAGAGAAAGTCAATTTCATCATCCAATTCAAAGGGCACTTTCAAAGCATGATAACGAATGCATAGCGAACTTATCCCCTTATCAGTGCTTGCAACACGCCACAGCTTGTCGTCTAGAATTTTCACTAAAATATCTCTTTGATCCTCTCTATACCGAATCTCCGTTTGCCACGGAACAAGTCCGTAGAAGGTTCGTTTCTTATTCCAACGGAACTCTTTCAAAGTGGAGCTATTACCGTACCCTATCCGTAACTGCCCTAGCTCATGCTCCTCGTCCAGCCGAACGAGTTGACTTACCTTCTTCGTCAAACGATTAAAAACAGATCGGCTGGTCATCTCACGCCAATTTTTTTTACTGTATTGATATATCTTAGAACTCACCCTGCTAGCATAGGTAAAATCCACATTCGCAAGCTTGCTATTTTCACCAAGATTATAGTCTGCACCGCGCTTACGCAATTTTTGGGAAACAACTTCTTTGATAATTTCGTCCATAAAAGAGACAATTGGTTTAAAAAAAACTATAACAAACTTAAAACCTACAAGTTAACAAAAACTAGACAGCAGAACAAATAACACTCACAAAGTCCGTTCAAGTCTCCTTAAGTCTGCTCAAGTCCCCTCAACTCCGTTATAGCTTCGACTACGCTCCGATACACCTCCGTACCATCCTCGGGATTCCTTCGGGACAGCTTCGACTACCCTTCGATGATTCTTCGGTTACGCCTTGGCTCGAAGGCAAACGACAGCCGAAGAACAAGCGACCATAACCCGAACCTGTCTCGAACCTGTGCCCTAGCATTCTCGAAGCATCATGCAAGCACTACCGAAGGGCATAGCGTAAACCAGTACATAAAAAAATGCCTTAGATAATACTTTATCTAAGGCTGTTACATGTATGTTTGTTTTTGTGTGTTCGTATGTCAAAACTAAAATCCGTAAATATCTAACAATGCGGCATCCAACTTGGCTCCCCGCATATTGAAATCTACGATACGCCCTTCTGGATCCAGTAGTATTGCAAAAGGAATACCCTGAATGTTATAAGCTTGAGAAATTTCTCCTTTGAATCCGTTAGGATCGTTGAGCTGTGTCCAGGTCATCTTCTCCTCTTCCATTGCTTTCTTCCAGTGCTCATCCTTTTCATCGATAGAAATGCTGATGATTTTAAAACCGGAGTCCTTATATTTCTCATTGATTTTTACTAAATGTGGGATTTCGCCACGGCAAGGTCCACACCAAGAAGCCCAAAATTCTAACATACAATATTCTCCGTTAGGTACCAGGGATGATATCCTCGCTTTACCACCTTCTGGTGTTAATAACTCAAAGTCTTGGTATTTGGTATGCAAAGCCGTCATTTTAGCCCTTTCGGAGAGTTCCATAAAGCTCGTATAGCGTTCTGTACCGTACCATCCTTTTTTAATGATTTGTTGCAGATCCGTTATCTCTTCTTCAGTCAATTCCACAAACATCCCCAAGAAATTCATTCGCGCTTGGTCATAGGCTACTATCGAGGCTGGATTGCTGTGTATATATTCGAAAGTGGCGGCTTTGATATCCTTTGCAAGAGGTTCCATTGCCTTCGTAAGGCGTATTCCCTCTTCCGTATTATAAATACCATCCATCGTTGGCAGGTGGTACTTTTCCATATATTCTTTATCTAAAGCGGCTATCTGTACTCTTTTCTCTTTTAAAGACTCCTTAAAGGCTGTGTATTCATCTTCCGTTTTGGAACCTCTAACCATAGCTGCCTTTTTTTGCGGAGTATAGTAGTAGGTACTAATGCTATCAATGTGTCCTTCTATTGTAATTGGCGAATTTTCTAAATAAAAATGTGTACTCGTCCAATTTCGAGGTGAAGATTCTTTTCCTTTTGGGGTACGATCGATCACGACACGGTAGTACATGGGCGAAGGCACAGAACCCACAAATTTGAATTTCCCTTTTTTAATCACTGAGCTATCCACCTTAACATCTTCGGCATAATCATTTTTGTACAGATACACCTTGTTACCTTCTGTTTTTCCAGCGATAGTTCCTGTAATTGTATATTTCTCTTGTGCAATGGTAGCAATACTGCATAGAAGTAATGCTGCTGTTATTAATTTGTTCATCTGTATTTTTCTTTTTATTTCTTCGATCAAAAGGCGTCCAAGAAGTAAAGCAGCAAAAAATTTGTAAACTGCACCGTCATTTCGACCTTGTGGAGAAATCTAAAAACTTATAGGAGCTAACTCTTTTTAGTCCATAGATTCCTCCACTACGGTCTGAATGACGTCTACTTTCTTGGTAGACCACTCTCTTCAGTTTAAAAATTCTTTGGCATCCCCGGATTGAGCATCAATACACGTGATGGAATTTCAAACGTGAAACTGTAGTTCGCCGGATCAATACTTAACAGATCTTCATGATCGGAAGACTGTCGTGTAGCTTTTGATCCTAGTCCCAATTTTGCCAGACGTTTCATATCCATCCAACGTGCAGAACTAAATGCCAACTCCCTTCTACGCTCATTAATCACCCAATTCATGACCTCAGCTTTGCTGGACGATACCAATGGCTCATAGGCGTAGTCGGCTATCCGCAAAGCCCTGAGCTCATTAACGATATCCAAGGCACCTCCAAGATCATTATCCTGTACCAGCGCTTCCGCCTGGGTGAGTTTTAACTCGGAAAAACGTATGCCATACATTCCCCAACCGTTCTCTCCACGCATGTAAAGACCATCACCAAGATCATACGCTAGTAACAACAATCTTAGATCATCTCCTTCAAAAAGATGGAGCAGATCATTGGAATAATACACATAATAATTCATGGTATAATCTGTAGCAGTCCTCAACCAAAGCATTTCTGGATCTTCTTCCTGGCTTGGGTACTCATACGCATTATAATCTAGGATTTCGTGTGGTTCCTGCAGCGCTAGTGTTGCATATTTTTTTGCTTCAGGAAAATCTCCCATATACAGATTTACCCGGGATAATATGGCTTGAGCTACGGCCTTATTAATCCGTACTTTGTTCAGCCGATTCGCATCAAGGTAGCCTTCTGCTTCTTTGAGATCATGGACAATCTTATCCATGGTAGCCTGCAAGGTCGAACGATCTGGAGTCTTTGTAGTCACATCCGTATAGGTCACCCAAGGAATACCTGGCAGGCTACCTGCTGTGACTGGATCGTATGCTTTGGTAAAAGCAGTAACAAGTACAAAGTGTGCATTTGCCCGTTCGACAAGAGCTTCCCCCAATAGACGTTTTTTTTGTGCTTCGCTGGCATCGGTTACAGCCATGATATTATTAATAATAATATTGGCGTTATAAATCTGTCGGTATAGCGATCCCCAGATTGCAGGTGTTGCATCATTATCTACATCGATAATTGATTTCCAGAAGTAAGCGTTTGCAATTGGGTCCTGTGCTACCGGAGAATAAGAGGCATTGATATCGTCCGTAGCGTATACCAAATAATCGGGATAACAATTGGTATTGACTGCTGCATTTAATATCCCATTGAATTCCTCAAAACGCTTTGGTATCACAATACCTTTGGGCTCGACATCCAAATATTTATCGCAGGAAGAGAACAAGCTTACTGCGAAAATCAATCCTAATATATATTTAAAGTTCATGTGTTGGTCCATTAAAAATTAGTGTATAAAGAAATACTGTACATCGCCTGCCTCGGCAATGAGCGAGCCCCGGTAGCTCTATTTATGGCATCCGGATCTATACTATTATCACTAAAGGTATACTTGAGTGGATTTTGAATCTGAAAACGAACCATCGTATTAGACAGTTTGAATCTGTTTGTAAAATCTTCCTTTAGCCGATAGGTCAACACGATATCCCGTAACCGTATAAAATCTGCTTTCTTCACGAATTTGTTGGCATACGTATACCCTGTCTTCGCATAGGTATTAAAATAATTGGGTGATCCCACCACCATAAATCCAGGTATATCCGTAGTAGCCTCATCACCAGCCTGCTTCCAATAATTCAATCCTTCTTCTAGGAATGATCTATTGGTGACATAAGGATCCGGAGCCTGCGTACGCATGACATGGCCACCGTAGTACATTAACAGAAAAGATAGATCAAACTGTCCTAAACTAAACTGGTTGTTCAACCCGATCACATGTCTCGGCGCAGTAGTCCCCATATACTGCATATCTTCGATAGTAATCTCCGTATTTCCTCCGCTCGCCGAAGTACTTACCATACGGCGATTGCCGTTCTTATCCATAATTTCGGGCTGCCCTTTCTCATTTAGTCCTACATAGTTATAGGCAAACAATGCACCTATAGGCCTAGTCGCCACATATTCAATCTGTGATACCAAAGGTACCTGAGCCTCAATACCTGTAGGCTGTGCGGTCATTACCTCTTTCACATTATTAAAATTGAAAGAGCCTGTAAGCTGTGTCTTCCACGAGAAACCAGAATGTTGGATATTCGCTGATGTCACTTGCATCTCAAAGCCGTTATTGACAATAGTCGCCGTATTAGCATTGTAGGAGTTGAATCCAGAAGTCGGATCTGAGCTCAATAGACCAATAACATCAGTAGAGTTTTTCCGGTAGTAATCTAAACTTCCTGACAAGCGATATTTCCATAACGCAAAATCCAAACCTACATTGTAGGTGGCTGTTCTCTCCCAACGCATAGAGCTATTTTCTGGTGATAGTACATCGTAATATTTTTCGAACGGAAAATAAGTATAGTTTATATCTGAATTGAGAATAAGGTATTTGCCATTAGCTGATGTTGGTGTATTTCCATTCACGCCATAAGCCGTACGGATTTTCAACAATGAAACCCAATCTAGATCTTTCATAAACTCCTCCTGATGTATACTCCAATTCGCTCCGAGGGAATAAAAAGGTTTGTACCGATATTGTGGATCCGTCCCAAATAAATTGGATTGGTCGGTACGGATACTCCCCGTCAATGCGTAACGGTTCTTGTATAAATAAGTCGCATCGCCATAGAAGGATACAAAACGTCTGTCATCGTAATTTTCACCAAAATAATTTTGGTAACTTACACTAGGTATCGAAGTATTTGGCAATGTGGTATCGAAAGCAGGCTTTTGGCTGGCATTGAATGCCGTAAAGTCGATAGGCGTATATATCAATGTCTGTCCATCATATCCGAATACGGAGGTCAGGTAATTACTATTTTCGATCCGACGAATCTCAGAACCTACAACTCCAGACAGTTGATGGTCTTTAGAAGGACTGCTGTAGTTAAAATTAAACTGTCCTCGTACGGTATAGCTTTTGATAGATTCATTGTCTCTCGATAGCAGGTCTCCCTTTGGAAGTTGGTCAAATATAGGGCGTCCAGTAACAGGGGCCTTGGATGCCCTATAATTCATTAACCGTCGCATATCAAAAAAATCCTCCTGCTTCAGGCTACTGACCAAATTACGTTCATCTTCGTAAGCTCCTCCAAAATCAAAGTCTAACCAAGAGGTGATCTTGGTATTCAATCTCGCCTGAAAGCGGACAGCCGAAGTATTGGTCTTATTGTTTGCCCTAAAGACATCGGCATAGGGGTAATACAACTGATCATAGAGCCCGTTCTCTATGTTCAAATCATTATTACCGGAAATGATACTCGAAAACCGGCTACTGCCACCGAAAGTATTTACGCCCCATATTACTGGTAATGCATCACCATGTTCATCCACTAATCTTTCATAGGGTTGGAAATCGTTGATCCCCACCCGTCGATAAGGACTGTTACTTTTTCGATTTTGATAGGTTCCTTTGAAGTCCAGGTACATCAATCGGTTTAAACTATGTGTTGAGGCAAAGTTTAGCAAAATACGTTTGTTATCCGTCTCGATATAATCACCCCACTCTCCCAGGTAGTTAGCGCCCAAGAGATAGGTATGTTTATCCGATCCTCCGCTCAGGTCAAAATCAATTTGATTGGTCAATGCATTCCTATAGAATAGTTCTTTGTACTGCTGTAGATTATCAAAATCTCCCAAAGCAGCTACCTGTGCGTTCATTTCGGTCTGCGTAATCTTACCTTCTTTGAAATCAAATACCGCCTCATGCACAGGGGTCGACGCCATTAGCTTTCCGGTATATTCCGTCCTTACAGCTGTTTTGTCGATCAAAAGATTGTCCTTTAAGATAGATGCCAATGCTCCTGAACCAGCATAGTTCATGTAGCCAAAGTCCGGACGTGGCTGTATGGCTGTTGTAGCACGTAGATTGAATTTTGTTACGCCCATTTTACCCCGTTTGGTTTCGATAACGATAACCCCATTGGAAGCTCGTGAACCGTAGATGGAAGCTGCAGCAGCATCTTTCAGCACGTTGACCGACACAATATCATTTGGATTGATGTTCTGTATATCGATTTCTGTCGGAAATCCATCCAATACGATCAATGGCTTACGCACCGCATCGAAGGTCGACACGCCACGGATGGAAAGGTCATTGGACTGGGGATTGTAAACCAACCCAGCTAACTTACCTTCGAGGTTCTCCAAGAAATTGCCTGATACGGCAACACGCTGATCATAATCCTCCCGGTTAATATTAGCGACGGCCCCTGTCAATTGAGCATCGGTCAATGCGCGGTAACCTGTCTGTACAGTAACAACCGATTCGTCCAATGCGTATTGTACGGCATCAAGAACGACATGCGACAGATTACTACTGACACTCAACTCTTTGGTGTGATACCCCAACATGGAGATTTCGATATATTTGTCCCCCGGAAGCACGCCGATAGCAAATCGCCCCTGCGCATTGGTAGCAGAAGCCCGAAATGTGCCTTTCACACGTACTGTAGCATTATGAACAGGCGCACCTTCTTTATCAAACACAAACCCGACGATTTCTTTGGTTTGCTGTTGGTTAGCTCCTTTTTTCAGAATGATGGTATTATCGATTATCTCGTATTGGATAGGTAAATCTCCGATCGATGTGCTCAGCACTTCTCGAACGTCCTTCTGCTCAAAACTGACATCTTGAGCCCGCATGGAGCGTATGAGTTCGTCTTCATAAACGAATCTATAACTAGACTGTCGTTCAATTTTCTGAATCAGCTCCTTAAATGATATATTCTTGGCGCTAACATTGATCAACTGTCCATACACAGCAGCCTTAGTCTGCAAAAGTGCAGCTCCAATAAGGACACATACTAAATGGATTTTCATTAGTATTCCTCTTTTGTAATTCATAAATTTGATTGGTTTTGTTAGTTATTTAGTTCTCACGACATAGTATTAAATATTGACAGCCATCGAGGTCAGATATGTTCGAGCATATTTGGCCTCTTCTTTTGTCTATCAATGGTTAGTTTATTGTTATTTAATAATTATTTTTCTTCCTTCGATTTTAAAGCTTAAAACATCTGTAGCCTCTAATACCGCTATAACCTTAGTGAATGTTGAATATCGGGGGATACTTCCTGTAAAACGTTTCTCTTTTAGGTCTTCACGCTCAAACTCTACCTCTAGATTGTACCATCGCCCAATATCATTCATCAGTTCCTCAGCAGGTTTTTCATTGAACACGAATTCTTTATTCACCCAATCGACCTGCTGTGTCTCTCTTGATGTCAGCAGCAGTTCATTTCCTTTGTTGACGACTTGATCTCCTGGCTTCATCATAATCTCCTTACCTGTTTCTTTATTGCTCACCTTCACACTTCCGCGCAATAATTTGGTTGTGGTTTCCGACTCGATCGGATAAGCTTTAATGTTAAATTGTGTCCCCAACACGGTTACTTTTTGCTTCGCTGTACCCACAACAAAAGGTTTACTTGATTTTTGCACATCAAAAAAGGCTTCACCCAAAAGATCAACGTTTCTCTCATTTTTATTGTAGCCGGCCAATAATTTCAACTCCGAATCAGCATTCAGCTTTACCAAAGAGCCATCCGGCAAAGTGACCTCAAACTCACCTCCTTTAGGGGTCTTTATCACACTAGGTTCGACACTCTCGCCTCCATTTTCTAACTGTCGAATCTGTATTCCTCCTGTAGCCAGCTTAATAATCTCCATTCCTCCTTTGTTGAGTCTAGCACCAACAAGCATAGCCTTCAAATCGACTTCCTGCCCATTATCTGTCCGCAGAACAGCTGTCTCCTCTCCAGGCAGAATGCTGTCTAGGGAAACTAATTGCTGCTGTGCGTCTTGAGTGGTAGTCCTCATAAGGTAAACACCAACTATAAGTGTCAATACTGCAGCGGCGGCGGCAATCTGCTTCCACACAGGGGTTAGCTTCCGAACCTTGTACAACTGCTTTATCTCTTCGCGTCCCTGCGTATAATGGTCCTGTAAAATATCTTGATGGATTGACTTAGGCTTTTCTCCAACAGCCAGGTACCAACGTTCGACTTGTTCTCTCTCCTCTTCAGAGACATTGCCCTCGTTATATCGCTTTAGTAAATCTTGGAAGTTGTGGTCCATAACTTGTCTTTTGAGATAAGACAGGTAGCTCGGACAAGGGGTGTAGATATTTTTAGAAAAAAAGTAAATTTATTTTGGATCGTATGATTTTCAAGGCATTAACAATCTGTCTTTTTACAGTTTTATCGGAGATATTAAGCTGTTCACCTATTTCCTTATGGCTGAGATGCTCAAATCGACTCAGCTCAAACACCAGTCGCATCTTCTCGGGAAGAAGGTCTATTCCCTCCTCGATCTGCGCTTTCAACTCTTTTTCAAACACATACCCCTCAACGGAGCTGTAGCTTTGCTGCTGATCCAAAGTTTCTAAATAGCTGCTACGTACATTTTTCTTTTCTAAGAAATTTAGAATGTTGTTCTTTAACGAGACATATAGGTATCCGGAAAAATTCTGTAACTCTCCAATGATCTCTCTTTTCTGATATAAAGCTGTAAATGTATCCTGTACCAGATCCTTGGCTTCCTGTGCATCGTCTAACTTGCGAAGGGCGTGTACATATAATAAAGGAAAAAAGCGTTCGTAAAGCACATCAAAAGCGACATTATCTCCATTTTGAACCAAGGAGAACAGGTATTCGTCGCTATATCCGCTATAGGTTTTCATTGCTTCAGAGGAAATCCAGTAGGTAAAGATAAGGAATGTTCCTCTTTATAGGTATACACATTATAGGGGTATACCCATTTGGCAAAGACTTTAGCAATAAAACTGGCGATCAATAAAGGGATAAACAACTGAATACCATTAGGTACTACACTCATGATGATAAACAAAGCCGCAAACGGTGCATGTATAGCGGCAGAAAGCATCGCCACAGCACCAAACAGTGCAAAATTAAGCAGGATTAACTCTGTACCGAACCAATGGTTGCACAGCTGGGCAAATAACATCCCCAAGAAGGCTCCCGCAACGATACTCGGTGCAAAGACCCCGCCGTCTCCACCAACACCCAGTGTCAATGATGCGGCCAGTGGCTTAAGAAATAGCAACAGCATCAAAGGCAGCCATGTCAGTTGGCTCATCGGATAGAGCTGCCCCAAGGTGAGCAATTCATGCAACCCAACATAGCTGTCGCCATAGAGCTGAGGCAGGAAGAATATTAAAGCACCTACCGTTATCGCCCCCAGATTGACCCGGATAAAATTGCTTTTGATCGTCCCAAAATAGTGCTTGGCATAGATGACCAACTTGGTAAAATACAGCGCTAAAATCCCTCC
Organism: Sphingobacterium paucimobilis HER1398; assembly: GCF_000416985.1. Lineage (GTDB taxonomy): Bacteria > Bacteroidota > Bacteroidia > Sphingobacteriales > Sphingobacteriaceae > Sphingobacterium > Sphingobacterium paucimobilis. The sequence continues at coordinate 80,119 of NZ_ATDL01000007.1, read as the reverse complement.
CAATATCGCCAACAGAAATATATAAGGCAAGGCTGATAAGTTCCAATGTGTCACCTCAAAAGGTAAGATCGGCTTACCATCAAAAAAATAGACAAATGCATAGGCTAAAATCATCGACACCATACCACTGAATAAAAGTGTTTTGCTGAACCGGCGTGCGATCACTTCAAAAGCAAAGAGCAGACCACCTATGCCACTTCCAAACAGTACGGTAACACCGGCCGTAACCGCAGCACAAATCAGTTCGGTCTTAAACGCCCAAGCTGAATGTATCCGCTTATAGGCCTGATTGCCTACTGTCGCAGTAGCGACCACCGTAGATACCTCCACTCCGGTCGATCCACCAAAGATGACGGTTAAAAAACCATTGATAAAATGAGACGGAATCTTAAAGAACGGCAGGTGATCTTTTCGCGTTTCTAACGTGGTATAGATCTCCTTAATTCCTTTGTTCTTACGATTCTGAAACACATACTTACGCAGAAAGTAGATGCTTGTAATCCCGATTGACGGCAACAGAATAAATAGAGCGGCCTGTTGCCCCTGAATATAATGATAGATATAGTGTTGAAAAAACTCGGTCAGATGCTTTAGACTAAAAGCCAATATACAGGATATTAGACTAACAAGGACGACGGAAAGAAAAAGCTTGAAATAGTTGTAACGAATGACACGCTTCCGAAATGTTTGTTGTTTTAACATATTGCGTTGAAAATGACCGTGCAAAGTTAAAACTTATTGGGGACTTTTTTAAAACTGTGTCAACGTTATCTGCTGTTCTACATACACAAACCTGGATATAGTCTGCATGGCCGGCACGTATTCGTACAGCGGTGTTTCTTCTGTCCGTAACGCAATGGATAGTTCAATTTCTTCACAATGTGGTGCAAAGGTCTGTTCAACGATATCCACGGTATTATTCTCGCCGGACAGATGCCCCAGGATAAGGTGCCGGAGTCGTGGGCTTCTGTTCTCTAACAGTAACTCCAGTGCTTCTCTATTGGATATATGGCCCCAACCGGAGCTGATCCTATTTTTGAGGTAATAAGAATAACGCCCTGTACGCAACATCTCCTCGTCATAGTTGGACTCCAACAACAATACATCCGAGTGCTGTATGACATGCTTCACATTGTCACAACCTCGCCCTAAGTCAGTTAAAATGGACACATTGGTCATACCATCGGTAATCACAAAGCTACAAGGCTCTTTGGCATCGTGATACTTGGGAATACCGATTACTGTCAGATCTCCGACGGCGGTTCGCGCATCGGCATTGATGATATGCACTAAATGCTCTGGCAACCTGAGCTTGGTCCCTTTGTATGTTCCTTCTGTCAGATAGACTGGTATTTGATACCGCTTACAGAATACCGAGAGTCCCCGGATATGGTCACCATGTTCGTGGGTAATGAAAATAGCTTTGATCCCAGCAGGAGATAAGCCCAACTTGGCCATACGCAGTTCCACATGCTTGGTATTGATTCCTATATCAACCAATACAACATCCTCTCCCTTGGCTACATAGTAGCAGTTCCCGTTCGACCCTGAAGCTATTGCGGCATATTTCATATGTATTTAATTATCTTCGATGAGCTCGCAAGCTCGGTTTGTCTTTTATCTGTCATATGGAATATCCAAATTACATCAGTAGTGTTTGTGCAGTTCTGCTACATAGATATTTCATATGTATTTAATTTTTTCTTTAATGGCCATACGGAATACTCATGGGTGTTTGTGTTTCGCTAAACATGAGTATTTCATAGTTGCAAAAGTAAAGAAAAAAGCCTTAGCTTGTTAGGCTAAGGCTTTTGAACCTCTTATATTAACACTCCGGTAAGCTCAACGGTACTTTTACCGCTAGACCGCCATCGGCTGTTTCTTTGTATTTGACATTCATATCCTGAGCAGTCTCCCACATTGCAGACACTACCGCATCTAGACTAACTTTTGCTTTATCGGGGTTGGATTGTAACGCCAATTGAGCTGCTGTAATAGCTTTAATCGCCCCCATGGTATTACGTTCGATGCATGGTATCTGTACCAATCCGCCGATCGGATCGCAGGTAAGTCCCAAATGATGCTCCATAGCGATTTCTGCAGCCATCAATGCTTGTCGCTGGGATCCTCCCAAACACTCCGTCAGCGCGCCTGCGGCCATAGCTGAAGATACGCCGATCTCGGCCTGGCAGCCTCCCATAGCTGCTGAAATAGTCGCATTTTTCTTAAAAATAGATCCTATCTCTGACGCTGCCGCTACGAACTGTATCACCTTATCGTCCTCATAGGCATCGTGAAAAGTGATGTAATACTGGAGTACAGCCGGTATAACCCCTGCTGCCCCATTGGTCGGCGCAGTAACAACACGTCCGAAAGACGCATTCTCCTCGTTGACCGCGAGTGCAAAACAACTCACACAGTCTAGGATATAACCAAAGTCACGTCCACCTTGACGAATAGCGTCAATCCATGTGTCATAATCTTTATATTCACGTCCTTTGAGCATGCGCTTGTTCATCTTAGCGGCACGACGTTCGACATGCAATCCTCCTGGCAAGACGCCATCGGTATGACAGCCCTTATAAATACATTCTTTTATAGTCTGGAAAATACGTAAAATACCGTCTTTGGTTTCCGACTCCGGACGCCAAGCACACTCATTTTCCAATACGATCTCCGAAATCTTCAATCCTGTGCGCATACAGGCACTCATCAATTGTTGCGCAGTATCAACCGGAAAAGCGAGATCAACTTCGGAAAGCACGGTTTCGGAATCATTTTCTTGCACGACAAAGCCTCCACCTATAGAATAATAGGTTTCAGAAATAGCCTTACTATCCGCCAAAAAGGCTTGGAAGGTCACCGCATTGGGGTGAAATGGCAAGCTCTGGTCAAATAGGAAAAGAAGCTGCTCTTCGTAACTAAAATCTATTTGATGGCTGCCACCCAAAACTAGCTTTCCAGCAGTTTTTATATGCTCTACTTTAGGCATCACCTGTGATACATCAAAAGTCACAGGATCATCCCCACTGAGGCCCAACAAAACGGCAATATCTGTACCATGCCCCACCCCTGTCTTGGCTAGAGAGCCATACAGAAGGATATTGACCTGTTGCACGCTTTCAAAAACAGCGGTATCTACAAGTTTCTGTACAAAACGCTGCGCCGCCCTCCAGGGGCCCAAGGTATGCGAACTCGAAGGGCCGATACCTATTTTAAACATATCAAATACAGAAATTTGCTCTTGTGCCATTACCGATAACTTAAGTCTATTTTATAAATCAGGTTCAAAGTTATCATTAATATGAATGAAATAAAAAGAAGCGCTCACAAAAGAAGAAAATGTTTACATTCGGATGCCTTTGGAGCCGATCTTTGGGAATTCTTTCGGTAGGGAGGTAAGTTATCATGTTAACGAGTGATTGTGTTAACAAGTTATCGAGTTATGGAAATTATGCAGTGATGGTGTTAAGAAGTTGGATTAGGTTAGGGGGTAAAAGAAGAAAACCGTAAAACTGTTATTCTTTTAACAATTTTACGGTTTCAATAAACTATCGTTTTTACGATCTAAACACCTTTTCCGTAAGCGAATTCTTTGCTAACTGTAACGGGCAATTTTCCTGTTGCTTTGATCTGCTTCAACAATACTTTCAATGCCGCACGTTGCATAAAATCATCATTTTGGTAAGCTAGAATGATCGATGCACTACGTGCTACGTCAACGGAATTGATGGCATATGGATTGGTAAACATGACGGTTATGGTACGTCTCCCTGCCATTTTATCTATGAATTTCTTGACTGGTTCTTTTATATCCAATTCACTACGCGGACGGGAGCGATTGTCGTGTATGGCCAATACAATCTGCTTATGATCTCTGATAACTTTCACTAAACTATCCAACTCTTCTTGTGTCTCGTTGCCTTTAATGTAAAAGTTTGTTCCCTGTGTCAGCTGTAAACTCAATCCTTTTTCAAAATCCTGACCTTGATCTATACCGATACTGACCACAGCAGTTTCTTGCTTAGGATCAAATGATTGGATACGTTTGTTTGATTTCAAAACGGTCACTGACGCATCTGCCATTCGTTGAATCAAAGACTTTGTCGCTGGTCTGTTCAGATCATTGATCAGTCCGTTACGATTGGTGGGACGGTAATTGTTCAATCCCAACCAGTATTTTGCAGCTAAGACACGTTTGACACGTGCATCAAGCTCAGCTTGTTTAATTCTTCCACTTTTGATGGCCTTTTCTACAAGATCAATAGCACGGCCACTATTCTCAGACACTTCCAATAAATCGTGTCCAGCTTCGATTGCCATTACATCGGCTTCTCCATTGGGGAAATACTTCTTAACACCTTTCATATCCATCGCATCAGTCACAGCAAGCCCCTTAAACCCTAACTCGTTACGAAGCAAATCTGTAACGACCTTACGGGAAATAGAAGAAGGCATATTAGGCGTATTATCCAAGGCCGGAATGTTCATATGGGCTACCATTACCGCAGGTGCGCCTTGTTTGATCAATTCTTTGAAAGGATACATCTCTAGTTCTTCCAACCGTTTTTTAGAGAAATTAAGCTGTGGCAAATCATGATGCGAATCCACATCCGTATCGCCATGTCCTGGAAAATGTTTTAATGAAGCAATAATACCACCATCAACCATTCCATCCATATAGGCTTTGGCTTTGTTAGTAACATTCACTTTGTTCTCTCCAAAAGAACGGAATCCAATCACTGGATTTTTAGAATTGTTGTTCACATCTACCACAGGAGCAAAATTAAAATGCATGCCCATGCGTAGAAAATCTTTGGCGATTTCGCGCCCCATGTCATAGATCAGGCTATTGTCCTGAATAGCGCCCAATGTCATCTGATAAGGGAAAGACTGTGTTGAGTCTGGTAGACGCATCCCTAAGCCCCACTCCCCATCGAATGTGATTAATAATGGTACTTTCGTGAGTTTTTGGTATTGATTGTACATGTCAACATGCCGTACGGGACCCCCCTGAAAAACGACCAATCCACCAAGTTGCTCTTTTTGGATCACGGTCGCTACAGAATCGATATATTTTTGTCCCAAATTGGTATGTGCACGTACCAAAAACAATTGTCCAATACGCTCTTTGGGGGTTAGACTATTAAAAACCGAGTCCACCCATTGGTGTTGCTGATTGATAAAAGGGACAAAGGCTGGTTTCTTCTGTGCGAATCCCGCCATTGTCAAACCGCACAAAAATGCACTGGTTATAATTGACTTTAGCATATTATTTGTTTTATAATTAAGGCTCTAAAATAACACTTTATATGCAGAAGTAAAGCATAATATGCAAAACTTTTACACAATAATGCATAAAAACGCATTAAATCAAATTATACTTATCCTCCAGCATGATTGCCAGATCCATGGCGTTTGTGATATCACCACAGGCTTCCTTTTTCCAAAGCATATCGATAATAAGCAGCATAAACTGTGTTTCTAGCTCGGGTTCTTTATATCCCAGCTCCTCAAAGGCACGCTGTATGATGGGATGTACGGGCTTCATGAACTGCTCGTGCTGCTGTCTGGAGAATGGTGTGTGGGACAATCTTTCCTGTAATTTCCAAAACAAAGGCTCGTCCGAGACCAATTTGCTCGGGAGAAATATCATCGTTCTTAAAAAGTCCTTTGCATTTTTGTAGGTCATCATCCCTCTATGGTGTTGCAATACTCTTCTATACCCCGATTTTATCAAGTGTGCCAATAACGCATCCTTATTCCCAAAATGCTTGAAAATCAAAGCTTCTGACACCCCTGCCAACGCAGCGATTTCCTTGGTAGAAGTAGCCGCATACCCATTTTCAGCAAACAGAGACAAGGCTGTCTGCAGTATTTTTTCCTTTCTACTTAATGTGGTCTCCTTCATATTACAGTTTAGAACGGTACAAAGATATTGATTTTAGACCCAGAATACGATAGTAGGGTTTAACCGAAATGTCATTTTCGAGACGTCATCTGAAATCTGCGTTTTCCTATCAAAAGATACAAATATGGAGACTTTATTTAATTGAATCTATTACAAGAACAACAATTAATATATATTTAATATCCAGCTATGCTTTTTATCCCAAAAATTAGCTATTTTTGAGATAAAGTATTAAACACTAAACCTTTTGAAATCTAATACCTTCACTCTTTTGACAGCTTTGCTCTGTCTTATACTCAACGCTTTTGCCGTAAGGGCTCAGCATGTATTGTCGGGCAATATCGTGGACAAGACCACATCCAAGCCTTTGTCAGGTGTGACGGTACGGGCAATAAACCAAAAGGATTCCTCCACTATCAGTATATCTTCCAATGCAAAAGGTGTGTTTTCGCAACAGAATCTCAAAAAAGGAGATTACACGATCAGCACCAACATCATCGGCTTTAAGACGGAATCCAGATCGATTTCTATTGAAGGTAAACCTGTCTACCTCTTTTTTAGACTTGAGCCTTCAGAAATTGCGATTGAAGAGGTCGAAATCATTGCCGCCCCTGCTATTGTTTTAAAAGGAGATACAATGGAGTTTGACGCCAAGAACTTTTCTACTCGAGAATATGCCGAGGCGGATGAACTGGTGGCTCAAATCCCTGGTGTGATGATTGATGAAGAAGGTAATGTAGAGGCGCATGGAGAAAAAGTGACACGTATCATAGTAGATGGGAAGGAGTTTTTCAGTTCGGATCCCCGGATTGCCTTAAAGAATCTTCCTGCAGAAATCATTGCCAAAATCCAACTGATTGACGAGAAGTCAGAACAAGCTCGATTCTCAGGCTTTGATGATGGCAAACGCAATAAGATAATCAACATTGTCACTAAACCGGACAAGCGACATGGGCATTTCGGAAAATTGAACGGAGGAAAGGGGGATCGTAATAAATTTGGTATCAACGCATCTTTGAACACATTTGACGGAGACAAGAAATACGCCGTCAACCTGATGGCCAACAATATTAATGAAACCAACTTTGCGGAACAAGGTCGCGGTGGTAACCGACGAGCCAACAACAATACAGAAAGAGGTCTTTCCACGACCTACGCTGGTGCCGTTAACTTTACCAATACCTACTTGCATAAAAAAATGGAAGTCAGTGGGGACTACAACTTTCGCTCGCTCTCCACATTGACCAACACGATATCAAATATTGAATACCTGAGTGAAAAACGGGCAAACCAATTTGGTGAACAAAAAAATCTATCCGACGATCTGAACAAGGAGCATAAGTTTAACGCTCGCTTAAAATGGAATATCGATTCGACTAATCGGATTGACTTTTCACCAAACTTCCGGTACACCGAAGTACACAAACAGAATAGTTCGGATAACCGAACAGATCGTTATCACACCGACCCGATCAACCATTCTATACGTTCGGGCGATAGTAACAATAAAAGTTTTAATATCGGCGGATCTCTCACTTACATGCATCGGTTTGCCAAAAAGGGACGTTCACTATCGTTGAGTATGAGCGGCAACAAAAGTAATAACGATGCACTGGGACTTACACTCGCCACCACGTCTTACTACAAAAATGCGCCCACAGGAGGTTGGGGCGATACAGACCCCACTATAAGTCGAATTGACACGAACAACAACCGCAGTTTGACAGAGGGGTACGGATCCGGTATAAATAGCCGTCTTTCCTTTACAGAATCGATCTCTCGATACAGTCGGCTGCAGGCTAATTATAACTTTAGGAACACAGCAAACTATTCCAATCGAGAGACGTTCCAGTTTCTGGCCGAAACGGGACAATTGGGCAAATTAAGAGATCGCCTTTCCAACGAGTTCCGAAATGATTACAATTACCACAGTGGCGGACTGTCCTATTCCTACAACCGAAAAGATGTATTACGTATACAAATGGGGCTGAACTATCAGAATGGTATCCGCATTAATAATCGCACTGTCCCTATCAACCTTCGGACGACTGCAGATTTTAACAGTTTACTCCCTGAATTCACCACCGTGTATAAGTTTTCCAAGGACAGAAATGTGGAATTCAATTATAACACCCAAACCAATACACCGAATATCAACCAGCTTCAGGATTTTGTCAATAATAGCAACGAACTACGCATTACTAATGGCAACCCTAACCTTAATCAGGAATATGCGCATACTTTAAAGCTTCAATATAAAGATGTCAACAAGAATTCGGGGCGTACACTAACGACGAATGTAAACTTTGAGTATGTTAATAACAAAATCACAAATTCCATATTAACGACCAACCGGGATACGACACTGGTTTTTAAAGATACATCTTTCCGACTGGGTGCTGGCGGGCAATACACCGTGCCCATCAATATCAACGGCGCCTATAGCTTCAAACTCACGAACAGTTACGGATTGCCCATAAAACCGCTTAAAGTCAATGTACATGCCAACACAAGAGTGTTTTTTGACAACGATCTCGCTGAAAGCAATGGCGAACTGGTCAATAGTACGTCTTATGGATTTGGACAGAGTATCGGGGTCAACTCGAACTTTAGCAAGGAATATATCTTTTCCCTAAGCTACAATATCAATGGCAGATACACACGCAACCCCCTGGGTACGTTACCGCGATATGAGGTCTTTACGCATAGGCTCAACAACAATATTACCATCGAACTCCTCAAGAAACTTGTACTGTCTTCTCAACTTACATATTTGCTGAACGGCGGAATAGGGAGCGCCTCTGCTATAGAAACGACCTTATGGCAAGCTTCTATAGGCTACAAACTTCTTAAACGCAGAAATGCGGAACTGGCACTAAAGGGTTTTGATTTGCTAAACAATGCTCAAAATGTCAGTAGACGTGTCAATATCGATAACATTTCGGATGTGACCTCAAATACATTAAACCGCTATTTCTTACTGTCCTTCACTTATAATCTACGTCAATTTGGCAATAATGCAATGGGTGGAAAAAAGGATTCTAGAAAAAAAGCCCCCCTGCTTGAATAAAAGCTTGCTTTTTATCCATGTATTGTTCTCTATCTATAGGCTTTGTCGCTTTCGAGAGGATAACGGTTCTATACCCTAGACTAAGCGCATCCATTGCGGTAAAGTGTACACAAAAATCTGCTGCTAAACCACACACGTGAACTTCTGCTATGGATCGATCCTGCAAATAACCATGCAACCCGGTGTTTTTACGTCGTCCATTGTCATAAAATCCGCTGTAACTATCAATTAAAGGATCTACGCCCTTTCGGAACACTGCTTCTATGGTTCTCTGTTCAAGACTATCCGACAATTCGGCTCCCTTGGTCCCCTGTACACAGTGATCTGGCCATAGCACCTGCTCCAAACCATTTAGATCAATCTGATCAAAGACATTGTGCTCTATATGTTGGGAGGCAAAGCTTTGATGTAAAGAGGGGTGCCAATCTTGGGTTGCAATGACCAAATCATATTTGGACTGGACGCTGTTTATTACTTCTATGACCTGATCTCCATTGGGAACTTCCAGTGCTCCTCCGGGCAGGAAATCGTTCTGAATATCAACAATTAATAATGCCTTCATTTGTATATTTTTTAACGGATCTCCTATTCAGGAGATATTAACCAGGAATGGCATCCAAATTTTATACCATAATTGTTCTCAAAGTACATGCCCCCTTAGCACCATATACTCCTATTTCAAAACATTAAGTTAGTCAATATTCATAATATAGCCAATTCCTCTCACGTTGGTAATCTTGATACGTGCATCTCGTGCAAAATATTTGCGTATTCTACTGATAAACACATCGAGGCTACGTCCTGTAAAATAGGTATCGTCTCCCCAATAGGCTTTAATAATATCTTCGCGTGGCACCACGTTGTCCCTATTCTCAAACAACCTACGAACCAGCTCTATCTCTCTATAGGACAGCTTTTCCTCAGCATCGGCATGCCTCAGGACATTTTTATTCGTATCCAACACATAGTCCCCGATTACATACGTCGCGTGAACAGGCCTCTTGACTCGCCTAGAAAGTGCTTCGATGCGTACGATGAGTTCTTCTATCTTAAAAGGCTTACGGATATAATCATTGGCCCCTAAATGGAACCCTTTGACTACATCCTCCGTCTGGGTGAGTGCCGAAAGGAACAATATAGGTACATGGGGATTGGTCTTTCGAATTTCAGCCGCGGCAGTAAAACCATCCATCAATGGCATCATCACATCTAGAATAATAACGTCTGCATTTTCCTTTTTAAAATAATTCAATGCGTCTTGTCCGTTCTCCCGGTGTACCACCTCAAACCCGTGGTCTTCAAGACTGTCTGCAACAATCAAGGCTAAACTCAGTTCGTCTTCGACATATAGTACTTTTACTTTGCTCATTGTTTTGGAATTGATAAAATAAATACGGTGCCTTTTCCCAAGACACTATCCACTCTAATAGTACCACGATGCTGTTTTACCACTTGTTTGACATATGCCAAACCTAGGCCAAACCCCTTGACAGGATGCAAATTTCCGTTTGGCACCCGAAAGAACACCTCGAATATATCTTTAAAATAAATGGGATCTATACCATGTCCATTATCAGAAACCGAAAGTATAACCATTCCTGCCTCTTCCTTTAATCCGACTTGTATCTTGACGGTATCTCCAGAATACTTGATTGCATTATCAAATAAGTTACTGATCACATTCTTGAGATGAGCGGCATCAGCGACAAGGGTCAGTCTCGGCAAGCTACCCACAAAATCAATACTTACATTTTTCTTGGCTCCCAATTGCGCAATTTCGACACCTTCTTCCAACAACTGTACGATGTCTATGGGGTCCCTTCTTAGATTCACTCCTGTCACCTCATCGATATCAAGCTGCAGCACTTTTTCTATCATATTGGCCAGATGCTCCAGCTCTCGATGAGAAATACGCAAGTATTGCTCCATCTTCTCTTTATCGTCCCTCGCACCATAACGCTGAATAGACTCCAATGCAGCCATCACCGTAGCGACAGGTGTCTTCAGTTCGTGGGTCATGTTGTTTACAAAAGATTTGCGCAACAAAGCTAACTTGTTCTGTCGATTGATCGTCCATAACAAGTATATAAAAGCACCAATAAGCGCCAAAATCAAGAAAATCGAAAGTAATACCTGGACTACCATTTTGCTCAAGAGATAAAAAACGGGATGTTCAAACTGAGCAACAAGATATTCGTCTTCTGTGGGGTTGACCAGTATGGGACGCGTGGCTATCGTGCCATCTGAACCGACACTGAGCTGGTATTTCCCTTTCCCACGATGCCCCTCCTTTATGGTCTTGATCGTAATCCGTACCGGTGTAGTTATACCTTTTGATTCCAAAATATCGGCCAACAATATATTGATTTCTGCAAGGGTCTCCTTACTAAAGGTAATGTTTTGGAGCATAAAAGAAGGCATAATGGCCATCGGTTCCCCAACCTCTTTCTTAGCCTCCCTACGCTTGGCATACCGCAACATCCGCTCTCGTGCCAAGCTATCCCAAAGAGTCTGTATGCGGTCTTCATCGACATTATTATATAGTGTCTTGATGCGTGCAGCAAACAATGCTCCTTCTTTAGAAATGTTCTGATCACGTTTTTCGTTGAGCATATTCTGATGCTCATCATAATAAGCCTGTATGGCATTAAACAGGCTGCGTTCGACTTCTGTTACGAAAACTTCGCGCTTATTTACATATCCTCCATACAACCAAACGACCACGATTCCTCCAATTCCCACGAGGGACAGAACAATCATAAGCACCAATATTTTATACTTTTTTAACATGATTAAAACAAATTTAAATTCTTAGATTTGCACGACGAATTGTTTAGGGTCATATTTAACAAATTATAACACATATTAACAATACGTATTACTTACATTTGCATGTCAACTAATATATATGAGGCAATTATTACATTTTAGATACCTTTTCTTTTTATCCTTACTTGCTACAACAGTTTCCTTTTATAGCTGTGATAAAGATATGAGTGTTTCTTTGGATAATTCCAATGATAATTTAGGGGTCGTTGTTATTGATTCAATGACCATCAACACCTCTACGTATCAACTTCTGAATTTACCGTCCACTGGTACGGGTTCTTTTTTAGTTGGTAAGTCTACGCAAGCGGAAAGCGGATCGATCACTTCTTCGTCTTACTTCCGCGTACAGTTGCAAACATTAATCAATGATATCCCTGCCAATGCAGCATTTGACTCGATCAATCTGGTCGTACGCCCCAGCAGCAATAAATATTTTTATGGCGACACCACTAAAACGCAAACCATATCGGTTCACCGCGTGACCGAGGAGATTGTTCTTAAAGATATCACAAATAGCATAGAGCCATACAATACGCCAATATATGTAACTGGCCCTACGATTTTCAACGACAAGAAGTTTACGTTTGACAGCACTCCACTTGGTGTACATTCATTTGTTCCTAGAGTCAACTCTCTAGATAGTATCAGTATCAAACTTGATCATGCTTTTGGGCAAGAAATCTATGATATGGTTAAAGCAAATGACTACAATGTTACGACCAACGAGTCTTTTCAACAATACTTAAAAGGCTTGGTACTGACTCCAGGGAACCAAAACACCGCCATATTAGGGTTGAACGACACTGTACAAGTCAATGTTAACTACTCCTATATGGGATCGGATGGTTTCATGAAGAAAGGCGCAAAAGTAATAACATCCAGTCATAAAGCCTTTCAGTACAACAATATTGAGTACGATCGTACAGGTACCGCATATGCGAGTATTGATGCTGTCAACAGAGAGCTCAAAAGTGCTGCAACTAACGGAGAAGTATTATTGCAAGCTGGCTCGGGACTTGTAGCAAAAATCAACATTCCATCGTTAAATGATTTTATGCATGAAGAAAATTTAGCGATAAATAAAGTGGAGCTGATCGTAGAGACAAAGGGACATAATTATGGTTATTACCCTGTCCCTAATGCGTTGATGTTACTTATTGCAAACAGCAATGGAGTTCCAATCTCTTATGTGCGTGCACCGTTCGCTACTACGATTCAACAGGCAACTTTTATTCCAGGGAACGACTCCGGAACAAATGGCCGTTATATCTTTAATCTGATCGATTATACCAAAAACATCAATCAATCCGATTATCGTGGCACTTCATTATTGTTGTCAGTTGCATCGCCAGCCTTGTTTGGAACTGTAAATAATACTATTATTGCGACAGAAAATGGCAAACCGAAAATTAAATTAAACATTGTATATACTAAATTCAAATAATCGTATGAATAAGAAAAATTGGCTTTTGGTAGTTGTAGCCTGTGTTTTTTCGTTAACTGCTTTCAACTCTTGTAAAAAAAGCAAAGATAATGACACCGAGGATACTGGCCCGACGGAGTGGGTAAAAGCTTCAGCTTTTGACGGAGATCCAAGATCTGCTGCTGCATCTTTCCAGATCGGCGAAGTGGGATATTTGGCAACAGGTATCTTATCAACAAACGAAAGAACTAAAGATGCATGGTCTTTTAAAAACAATTTATGGGAAGAAGTTGCAGAGTTTGAAGGCGAAGCACGTAATGGCGCTGTAGGCTTTTCAATCGATGGCAAAGGATATGTGGGTACAGGATTCAACGGTACAGACGTGTTGAAGGACTTCTACATGTATGACCCAGCTGCTAATAAATGGACACCAATCGCTGATTTCCCTGGAGAAGCTCGTTACGGTGCAGTTGCGTTTACATTAAATGGATTTGGTTACGTAGGTACAGGAGCGACTAAAACACAGAAAACATTAAAGGATTTTTGGAAATACGATCCTAAAACAGACACTTGGACGAATGTGACGTCTCCTTTGAAAAACAAACGCGTAAACGCATTTGCTTTTGTTGTAGACGGTAAAGCTTATATCGGTGGTGGTATGGACAACAACCAGTTCCCAGAAGACTTCTATTCTTTTGACGGAAGTAACTGGAATGAAGGTGTTGCTCCTTTGAAAGATGCATCTAATACATACGACCTGACTCGTCAATCAGCATCTACATTTGTAATCGGTAAGTTCGGTTATGTAGTAGGTGGTAAAAAAGGCTCTGTATTAGGTAACGTATGGAAATACGATGTAGCTGCTAACAAATGGGAAAGCAAACACCAAGCATTGCCTCAGAACGCAAGAGAAGGTGCCGTTTCATTTTCTATCGGTGGTAAAGGCTACCTGACAACAGGTATGAACAGTGCTACAAAATTTGACGATACTTGGGTATTCACGCAAGTCAGATAGTTAACATTACAATATTCTTTAAAAGGCGGATACTGCATGCAGTATCCGCCTTTTTTATGAAGATACGGTTTTGCGAATACATAACTGCATCTACATATAGTATCCCTAAGCTTTGTATTAGGGAGCTATGATGACCTGAAGCATATTGTACAGGTAGTTTCCTAATCGGCCTCATTTCAGAGTAAAGATTAAAACCAGAAGGCTTTCGAAACGAATAAGCACTCTATATTCGCCAATTAACTGCAATAAAAAACGTCCTCCTGGGAGGACGTTTTTTGGTATATATATGATTACGGTTAGTTCGTTATATTAATCCTTTTTTATTCAACAGTTCAGCAACTTGTACAGCATTGGTAGCTGCCCCTTTTCTCAAGTTGTCCGCAACAATCCAAAGGTTTACGGTATTCGCTTGCGATTCATCTCTACGTATACGTCCTACAAAGACCTCATCTTTACCGTGTGCATCTTTAGGCATTGGATAGGCCAGGTTGCTCGGATCATCCACTACGATTACGCCTTCCTGAGCGGCTAACGCTTGACGCAGTTCCTGTACATCGAAATCATTTTCGAACTCTATATTGACAGACTCGGAATGTCCACCCATCACCGGAATACGTACAGTGGTAGCGGTAACCTTAATAGCATCATCCTGCATGATTTTATTGGTTTCCTGAATCATCTTCATTTCCTCTTTGGTATATCCGTTTTCCTGGAATACATCAATATGAGGGATCACATTCAAATCAATCTGATAAGGATAAGCTTTCTCTCCTTCTACCCCAGCCCGTTCATCTTTCAATTGTTGTACCGCTTTAACACCAGTACCTGTTACCGACTGATAGGTAGACACGACTACACGTTTAATCTTATATTTTTCATGCAGAGGCTTTAACACCACTACCATCTGAATAGTCGAACAGTTTGGATTCGCAATAATTTTATCTTGAGACGTCAACACATCTCCATTGACTTCAGGTACGATAAGTTTTTTTGATGGATCCATCCGCCAAGCCGAAGAGTTGTCAACTACGGTAATTCCGGCAGATGCGAACAAAGGCGCATATTCAGTTGACACGCTTCCTCCTGCCGAGAACAACGCTACATCTGGCTGCATTGCAATAGCTTCATCTGGTGTCACCGTCTTAAACTTCTTACCCTTGAATTCGATTTCCTTCCCCTTACTTCTTTCGGAGGCTACAGGAATCAATTCTGTCACGGGGAAGTTTCTTTCCGCTAATACCGTCAAAATTTCGGACCCAACAAGACCTGTTGCGCCAACTACTGCTACTTTCATTGTATATAATTTTACTGTTTAGTATGTATCGTGAATTCTTGTTTTTAGTTTCACGATGCCAAACATAACAAATAAACAGGAGTATTTTATACAAAAATTACATTTTTATCATTTTATAGCGCTAAATATTGACACAAAACCAATATTTAACCTGTTTAAATTACTAAATTATCAATACAAACAGCTACCGAACCGAATATTTGCTATACATATACGGCCTTTAGGCAAAATATATTCTTTATATTGCATAAGATAGCGAAGTTATACCTTCGTAAGGAGAACCAATTATAAACGGGATGAAAATCAAGTTTTATGCACTGTGCATGTGGCTAATAGTAACAACAAATACGTATAGCCAAGATGTCATGATCAACGAAATAATGGCTAACCCTAAAAATGGTGAGCTTCCTGCCGTGGAATATATCGAACTCATGAACAACTCTACATCGGTTCAAGATCTCGGAAAACTAAGTTTAAATATCAACAAGAAAAACCTACAGATTCCGACCTACCTACTCGCCCCACAGCAGTTTGTCATTCTATGTGCACAGGATGGAGAGGAGCAATTGGCTATCTATGGCAATGTCATTCCATTGGTAAACTGGCCTCAGTTAAACAATTCAGGAGCTACGATACAATTGTATCGGGGCAATACGCTGCTGGACGAAGTTGTCTACAAAGACAGTTGGCACCAAAACAGTTCAAAAAAAAGCGGCGGTTGGAGTCTGGAACGAATAAACCCGAACTGGACATGCAATATGAAATCCAATTGGTCCTCTTCTATCGCGCGTAAAGGAGGAACACCCGGGAGTCCAAACTCCATAACGGATAAGACCTACTTGCCGAAAGTAGCAATTGCTCAAATGGAAATACTAGAAAAAGCAATCCGTATGCGCTTTAACATAGAACGGCAGTTTCTTCCTGAATTTCAAAAAGAAGATTTTAGCATCGACCACGGGGTAAATACTCCGGTATCCATATCTTGGATGGAAGATTCGGATTTCCTTCTGCTGAATTTCGATCAAACGATCAACCCGCAAGAGATTTACACATTGACCGTCAACGAAATCGAACTGTGCGGACAGCTCCTTCAGGTTCCCGAATATTTGTTATTCGATCAGCCGCAGGTACGTTATAATGATATTGTAATCAATGAAATTCTCTTTAACCCGCAAAAGGAAGGCAGCGACTTTATTGAAATCTATAACCGGACGGACCTACCGATCAACCTCCAGGGATGGCTTCTGGGCAATCGTACGATATCGGACGAACTACTCTTGCTGGAGTCTCAGGATTTTTTGGTATTGACGGCCGAGAAGGAAAAAATCATTCGTACACACGCTAACGCAGTTGTTGATCGGGTCTATGAGATGACGAGTCTCCCTGCCTACCCCAACCAACAGGGAGTCGTCACTTTATATTCGCCTGGGGGTCTGGTGGACTCGGTATACTATCATGCCGCGATGCACTCCTCCTGGATCAAAAATCCCAAGGGAATATCTTTGGAGCGTCAATCGTATGAAGAAGACAGCAATCTTCCGGAAAACTTTAAATCCGCAGCCACAATAGCAGGTGGATCGACACCGGGATTTCGAAATTCAACACATACGGACAATCCAAATAAAAAAATTGATCTGTTTTTAACTTCAAAAACTGTTTCTCCAGATGATGATGGCTTCGAAGATGAGCTGGAAATAAACTATAGATTGAACGGAGCGGACTACATGCTCAACCTTAATATTTACGCTGAAAAAGGAACCCTAGTCAACCGATTGATTCAACAACAGAGTGTAGGTTTTGATGGAAAAATCAAATGGGATTGTAGGGATGAAAACACACAAAAAGCAGCTCCCGGTCACTATATCTATTGGGCGGAAATATACCGAGAAAACGGCTTTCGTGAGATCTTTAAGGGAGCTTTTGTTATTGTTCATAAATCACATCAATATTAAAAAAACGCTATAAAACACCTATCTTTGCAAGGCAAGAACAGAGCGGTTGTATTTGGAATAAAAAAAAGGAAAACAGCACAAATCTCTTAATTGCTTTAAACAGAAAACCGAGTACCATAGATCCTACTAAAAGCTATGCCCTCGTAAATATTTATTTGATGAAAGAAACTATTATAATCTTAGGCTCCAACGGTCAGATCGGCACAGAATTAGCCGAAGCCTTAAGAACTAAATTTGGTGCAGAGAACATTATCACAACTGATATTAGAGAGCCTCAGACGCCATCTCCTATTCAAAATTTCGAGACGATCAATGTTCTTGATAAAGCAGCCTTGAAATCACTTTTTGAGAAACATAAGCCTACACAGGTTTATTTATTAGCGGCTATGCTATCCGCGACAGGCGAACAATATCCGCAAAAAGCTTGGGACTTGAATATGAACGGTCTGTTGAATGTGTTGGATCTAGCTGTCGAACTGGGCAATATCAAGAAAATCTTTTGGCCGAGCTCCATTGCTGTCTTCGGTCCACACTCTCCAAAGGTGAACACCCCTCAGTATTGTGTCATGGATCCCAACAGTATCTACGGTATCAGTAAATTAGCTGGCGAGCGCCTTTGTGAATATTATCATGAGAAGTACGGTCTGGATATCCGCAGCATCCGCTATCCGGGTATTATATCCTGGAAAACAGCTCCAGGCGGCGGTACTACAGATTACGCTGTGCACATCTTTTTTGAAGCATTGGCAAAAGGCAGCTATGAAAGTTTTCTCTCTGCACAGACAGCACTTCCGATGATGTATATGGACGATGCCGTACGCGCCACCATAAAGCTTATGGACGCTCCTGCAGAGAGTCTGAGTATCCGCTCAAGTTATAATCTTGCAGGTGTTTCTTTCACTCCAGAGATGATTGCCGAAGAAATTAAAAAAATTCTTCCTAATTTTGGGATGTCCTACAGCTCGGGAGATCCTCGCCAAGCTATTGCCGACTCTTGGCCGCAAAGTATTGACGATGAATATGCCCGTAAGGATTGGAACTGGGACATAGCTTATGACCTGGAAGCCATGACTAAGGACATGATCAAAAATCTTAAAACAAACAATTAAAAATGGGTAGAGCTTTTGAATTTAGAAAAGAAAGAAAATTTAAGCGTTGGGCCAAAATGGCCGTTCAATTTACACGCTTAGGGAAAGAAATCGCAATTTCTGTAAAAGAAGGAGGCCCTCACCCTGAAAACAACGCACGTTTACGTACTGCCATCCAAAATGCAAAGGCTGTAAATATGCCTAAAGACCGCGTAGAAGCAGCTATAAAACGTGCTTCTGAGAAGGATTCGAAAGGTTATGAAGAATATGTATATGAGGGGTATGGCCCTCACGGTGTTCCTGTATTGATCGAAACCGCTACAGACAACACCAATAGAACGGTTGCAAACATTCGGAGTTATTTCACTAAATCGGGTGGTTCATTGGGTAAAACGGGATCCTTAGATTTTATATTTCAACGTAAATCTATCTTTCGCTTTCTGGCTACTGATGAGATGAATGAGGAAGAGTTGGAACTTGAACTTATCGATGGTGGACTGGAAGAACTCTATGTAGAGTCTGACGAAGAAGGTAATGATGTTTTTGTCGTTCAGACTTCTTTCGAAGATTTTGGTAATATGCAACGCCTCTTAGAGGAGAAAGGCATCGAGACAACATCAGCCAAGCTGGAGCGTATCTCCCTGTCACATACCGCACTCAGCGAAGAACAAGCAGCCGATGTGTTAAAACTTATCGACAAGATCGAAGAAGACGATGATGTGCAAGCCGTGTATCACAACATGGAATAAGCAGAGGCAATAAAATTGTATTATATGAACCTTCATACGTATGAAGGTTTTTAATTACCTAGCCAATGCTACTTCAATTATTGAACTGCTGACAGCGATCAGGTTATGGTATTTTTTCGAGGATACATTGTGCGAATGCAAAGCATTTTATTTAAGTTTGAATATGCTCAGTTTTGAAGAATTTTTTATAAAAAAGAAAATAGATCTTTTTGCATTGAAATCTGCAAACGAAGAGCTGTATAATGAATTTAGGGTTCATTATAATTCCATGGGTGAAAAGAGTTTTGACCACACCAAAAAATTTTGGTTCAACAAACTCAGAAAAAGTTACTTACTCACGGACACTGTAGCTGCTCCTACTGCTGTACGCGAAGAGAGCACCGCTAAAACAGCGGAACCGACAACCAAGGTGAGTACTTTGGGTTTCAAACCAAAATCTATTTCTAAATCTTTCGCTAAACCAAACGAGGAACAAACACAGGAAAGCCAATCGATTTCTGCTCCTGCTGGATTCAAGCCGAGGTTCAAGACTGGAGTTACCAAAACAGCACCAACAGAGGCTGCGCCGACCGAACGAAAAGCACAGGAGGAAACTCCGGAGAACACAGAAGGTACAGCAGTACCGAGCAACAAACCGGCAGGATTCAAGCCCAGGTTTAAGGCTGGAGTTACCAAAACAGCACCAACAGAGGCTGCGCCGATCGAACAAAAAGCACAGGAGGAAACTCCGGAGAACACAGAAGGTACAGCAGTACCGAGCAACAAACCGGCAGGATTCAAGCCCAGGTTTAAGGCTGGAGTTACCAAAACAGCACCAACAGAGGCTGCGCCGATCGAACAAAAAGCACAGGAGGAAACTCCGGAGAACACAGAAGGTACAGCAGTACCGAGCAACAAACCGGCAGGATTCAAGCCCAGGTTCAAGGCAGGAGTTACCAAAACAGCTCCAACAGAGCCTGCGGCAACTGATCAAAAAGCACAGGAGGAAACTCCCAAGAACGCAGAAAGTACAGCAGCACCGAGTAACAAACCAGCAGGATTCAAGCCCAGGTTCAAATCTGGAGTTACCAAAACGGCACCAACGGAGGCTGCGGCAACTGATCAAAAAACACAGGAGGAAACTCCCGAGAACGCAGAAAGTACAGCAGCACCGAGCAACAAACCGGCAGGATTCAAGCCCAGGTTCAAGGCTGGAGTTACCAAAACAGCTCCAACGGAGGCTGCGGCAACTGATCAAAAAGCACAGGAGGAAACTCCCGAGAACGCAGAAAGTACAGCAGCACCGAGCAACAAACCGGCAGGATTCAAACCCAGGTTCAAGGCTGGAGTTACCAAAACAGCTCCAACGGAGGCTGCGGTAACTGATCAAAAAGCACAGGAGGAAACTCCTGAGGGCGTCAAAACTACGCCTGAGCCGAGCAACAAACCGACAGGATTCAAGCCCAGGTTTAAGGCTGGAGTTACTAAAAACATCCCTCCTACTGACAACGCATAGCAATAAACAAGCAACCTCATATAATTCGCTAAAATTATGTTAAAAGAAGAAAGACAGGCTTATATTGTTCATCAAATAAACCTTCACAACAAAGTATTATCATCAGACCTGAGCATACAATTAAATGTATCTGAGGATACTATACGCCGCGACCTGAATGAACTTGCAGAAAATGGCCAAGTTATCAAAGTGTATGGCGGTGCCTTATCAAAATCTTTCCAATTCCCATTTCAAGAGGGAAACGTATATGCCAAAGAAGGGAAAAAAGAAATAGCCAGTAAGGCCCTTTCTTTGATCGCAAACGGAATGAGTGTATTAATTGGAGGTGGGACAACCATGATCGAATTGGCCCGCCTTGTGCCTAATGACCTACAGTGTACTTTTTTTACTATAAGCCCGTTAGTCGCTCTCGAATTAGCAGAGAAAGACAATATTGATGTATTCTTACTGGGTGGAAAATTATCCCGTAACACGAATATCGTAACGGGTTCACAAGTAGTCAATGAGCTGGCTGATATCCGTGTAGACCTTTGCTTATTGGGGACAAATAGTCTCTCTATTGAGGAGGGAATTACAGATTCGGATTGGGAAGTTGTACAAATCAAGAGAGCGATGATCAAATGCTCCAAGAGTCTCGCTATCTTAAGCATAGCAGAGAAACTTAATTCCAATCAAAAAATGCGGGTAGTTCCGCTTAAGGAAGTAACCTACCTTATTACTGATCTTGCGCCAAATGACAGATCGCTAAAAGATTTTGCAAGTAGTATTAAAGTTATTTAAGAACTATACTTCACTATAAAAAAGGCATCAATTGATAGAAAATTGATGCCTTTTTACTATTTCTTCAGTAGATTGCCAGCACGCTGTACCAACCAAATATTACTCTCAATAAAAAGATTGTGCCATAGCATATTATAGTCTACCTGTCTATTAAAGAGGACCCTTTTAATATGTTTGAGTATACCCTTTAGCGAATAGTCGACCAGTCCATTCGTTACTTTCGCATAATAAGCTTTATGATAGCGATTCCATAACACGACCGCCTGCTGATCGACATAGTCTTGGTACCCCTCTCCCAACAATCTTTCATTCAATGTCTTCATCTTCTTGCTCGATTGTTCGATTGTACAATAGCCAATATGTTCTCCCTTCTTTTCGACAATATCGAAATGAACGGTCTGTATTTTTTTATCTGCCACATCCACCGTCAATATAGCGCCCTTATTCCATTCGGGATGATTATTAGGATAGTCAAAATAGAAATTGCCCAAGCTGTAACAGATTGCTTTATCCTTATAGTATTCGACCCCCTGTACCACATGTGGGTGATGGGCGACCAGTAAATCAGCTCCGCTATCTATAATTTGTCGGAATCGGTCTCTCCACTCGGGAATCGGCACATCCAGCAGCTCTACACCGGCGTGGACCTGTACGATTAGGATATCTACCTGCTCTTTGTAGGCTTGGATATCCCGATCCAATCCGGGCCTATTGACCCATGCGTGTCCGACCGATCGGTCTCCATTCAGTGCACCATATCCATTTTCTCCATAGGCTAAAAACCCATATCGAACGCCGTCAATTGTTCTTACCAGTAGGGCATACGCTTCTTCCTCTGGTCCCGCACCTATGACTGTATCCTTTGGAAAGGCATTTTTTGTTGCCAATAATGCTTCAGGGCCGAAGTCTGCGATATGATTGTTCGCTAGGGAAAATAAGTTGAATCCTAATCCAAGCAGCCAATCTGCGGCATCGGGATGCTGATCGACAAGGGGTCCGGTCTTGATACTGGCCTGGCCATCCCCCCTTAGCGGGGCTTCCACATTACAAGAGACAACCGAAGCATCCTGTAATGCCGCTTGAACATCAGGCGAAAACTGTGGCTTTGTATTCATGACCACATCACCAACGAAGATGAGCTTATGTACCATAGTTCCGCTGCTTTAAAAGTTTTTCAATAGGCTTTAACGTTGTATAGGCAAAATAGGCTTGTATCAGTTCGTTTTTAAAGCCCATCATCTTCATGACTCCTTTTACCTTAGGCGTATGCATCAACGTTTGATAAATCCGCTGGAAACTGCCTATTCGCTGCAACTTAGCGTTAATCCATTGGAGATAATTGATGTGAATGACCTCCTTTAGCACGTTAATATCCAGTAGCTCCAGCTTATGCTGGGTAAGTGCATAATAGTTTAAGGAATTCTGATAGGTATAGGCATGTTTCTCTTCTTCAAAAAGAACATTATTCTTTCTGAAGTAATCACGCTGCCATATCCGACTGGCTTTACGGTCTTCAGGAAGGTTAAGCATAGCTAATGCAATGTCTTCTTCTATGAAAGGAGAATAACCCGGATATCCGAAGTGCTGTGGTATGCTGATCAGCGACTTCAACAGCATCATTTTGGTTCGCATCGCCGTAATGATCCTATATTTTGGTTCGCGCAAGAGATCTTTCTGTTTATCATGCACAGATTCGATCAAATTACGATAATCCACCCCGGTCGCTCTTTGGGAATCGGCCGTCATTTGATGGGTATGCCCCAATATCCTATAATCTGCCGGGGATGTAATGGGCCTGACTGCTACGGCTCCCGCCCAGGCATCACCTATAATACCGCTCAACATATGGAGTGGTCTCCCTTTTTCTAGGCTTTGAATCTTATCAAAGAACTCCATATGATAGGTTCCTACTGCTCCGACCGAACAGCCAAATAGATCGAACCAATCATTTTGATAACCATTAAATGATCCCAGATCGACACGTTGCCAATGTATCCCTAGGCGGGTCGCAAGTTCTTTTGCATACACGACTTCTCTTGATCGGCCTTGATTATTTGAGGTACCATAGGTATAGGCATGAATTCTACTTTTGTCGGCAATCAACAGGTTGAGTAAGCGAGAATCAAAGCCCCCACTTGTGGGAATCAATATATCTTCGGTAAAGGAAGACTCCCAATGCTGCACGCGCTGACGCAACAGCTCCAGTACATCTTCTTCATGGGTCTCTTTATCCAGATAAGCCAATGTGGTATCTGTCCCCTCTTCTACCGCTAACTTGCCATCGATTTTTTTTAATACCTGATGGGGTAAAAGGTAATGGACATGTTTTACGGGCGTACGTCCAAATACACAATATCCAAAATCCAGATAGGCCGCTAATCCTTCGGGATCAATCTCTAAATTGGAGAAATCAATCACCTCATTGATGGACAAACTGTGTTTTCCAGTGCTTTCATTATAGAAAACGGTATCAAATCCAACCCAATTTCCTCTGGCTATTTCCATGTAGACTATGCCTTTTTAAATTTAACTTTTATCATCTGTATGCCTTCTACCCATATTGAATTCTTAAACACGTGGTTAAGCCCTATATATATAGATACGAACAGAACCGATTGTATAATAAGCAGGACAAGATAGTTATTAACAACAGAAAAATACAAGGGGAGATAGGATATACATGCCGCCACCAAGCTATTAAAGAAGTAAGGAGCAAGATCCCGAAGTTGTAGGAACAAGCTGTATCCATAGGTCTTTTTGCTCCAACGGGTCGACAATATATAACATAATAATCTCACCAACAGTTGGCCATAGATAATGGTCATCAAACCGTGATCTACCGTCAGGAATAATACAACAGCTGCCGAAACTAGTTTTATAACCTCCAGAATCAATGCATACCTGGATCTCCCTTTGATATTGATGAAGTTGACGTTCATATCCGTAAAAGAGATAAAGATACCGGCAGCACATAACAACTGGAAATACACCACGGCATTTTCATACTTATCGGTCAGGACATACATAAAGCCAGGATAAGCTACGGTGATGGCAAGCATGCTCACCGGGAACAACACAAAAGCTAATGTGGAAAAAGCTTTGCGGCAAGCATTTAAAAACCTCGCATAGTCATCCTGAATAGGGGCTAAGGTCGACAATGTCGTCCCCTGTACGATGGAAGAAATCAACAGATTAGGGGTCTCTCCCCATCGATTTGCCTGAAAATAATGTCCTGCTTGTATCTGATCATAATATTTCACAATTACATTCCCATACAATTGGGAGAGAACCTTTCCTAGCAGATTAGCAGTCATGAAGGACAATGAGAACTCCATATGTTTCTTTATCGAGGAAGCGCTATAGGAAAAATTAATTTTCCAGTCGCCCCATACCCAAAACATAGCCGACCTAAATGTCGTATATAATACAGGCTGTACAATCAGTGCCCAAGTTCCAAAGCCCGTCAACGCTAAAGTCACCGCTATTCCTCCTGAGAGAATCACGGAAAACACATTGACACGCGCCGTAATATTAAACTGCGCACGCTTGAGCACTTTGACATACTGCACGATACCAAAAGCGTTGATTAACAGCTGCAAGAAGAGCACACGTGCATATAAAGCGAGCTGCTCAATCCCGTAAAATTTTTCGAGATAGGGAGCAGCGATAAAAAGTACCAAATAAATGACTGCAGAAACTACTAAGTTAAAAACAAACATACTGGAGTAGTCCTTATCCGTCACAACTTTTGATCTCACCAAAGAAGTTGCTAATCCACTGTCTACGATCGATGTGGCGATAACAGAGAAAATACCCAAAACTGCCATCACCGCAAAATCGCTCACAGATAGTACCCGTGCCGTAATAATACCGACTACCGTGATTACCAGTTGGAATCCCACGCGGTCTAAGGCATTCCAAAACAGGCCCTTTAGTGTTAAGCTTTTTATATTCTCACTCATAAGTAATCTGATTCCAAACCTACATAAATTCACCTGTATACACAATACAATTGCGCTGTAATATCAAAGGCAAATTCTCTGGGCAAGCGTAATTTTCACCCCATCTATTATATAATCCATAGGTTTACAATATTCCAAACCTACCTTCACAAAGCCGATCTGGCGTAATATAGCACCCCGACAGCGGAGCAGTACTATTCCATCGCACTTGTGAATGTGAAAGGTTATGTCGAAATTTATGGCTGGAAAATAGTTTAGCAACAACCGTTTAATTTTTTTCGTTTGAGGGATAGTAGTTTAGCACCGGTCATCTTATTTGTTTATAACAGGCCCAAACATACTAAAAAGACACTACAGGCTTTGGAAAAAAGCATAGGTGCAGCTGATACCGATATCTATATCTATTCGGATGGTGCGAAAAGTGGAGAAGAAATCGAATCTGTCAATACCGTACGGGCGCTCATTCGCGAACCCTGGGAATTTAAGAGCATACATATTATCGAAAGAGCCAAGAACCTTGGCCTTGCAAACAATATCATAAAAGGCGTCACGGAAGTTATCGCCAAACATGGTAAAGCGATTGTGCTGGAAGATGACCTGGAGATTTCGAAGTTCGGATTACAATACTTCAATGATGCACTTACCTGCTATGAAGAAGATGAAAAGGTGATGGAAATCAGTGGCTATATGTACCCGGTCAACCATGCCGAGCAGCTTCCTGAGAGTTTCTTTTTCAGAGTAGCCAACAGCTGGGGCTGGGCTACGTGGAGCCGTGCATGGCAGCACTTCGAAACCGATATCGATAAACTGACAGCTAACTTCTCAAAAGACGACATCAAGCGCTTCAGCATCGACCACAGTGAGAATTTTTGGAAACAGGTCAAACAATTTAAAGCCGGTAAGATCAATTCCTGGGCTATCCGTTGGTACCTGTCGATATTTAATCAGAACGGATTGGCTTTATATCCAAGAACGTCCATGATTCAGAATATCGGAACAGATGGATCGGGCACGCATTCGGATGCGGATCTAGCCTATCAGATCACGCTGGCCAACCAGAAGGTATCCGACTTTCCAATAGAGATCATAGAGCATAGAGAAGCTTACGAGGCCATCAAACATTTTTATAAGACCCGTAAGGGATCCTTTGCCAAGCGCATAGTCCGCTACCTGCGCAAACATTGGAACAAACGTTAGAAAAACCGTGAACAACGTCAAAATATCAATAATTACCATTGTCTATAATAATGTAAGGGATATTACCTATACGATTTCTTCCGTATTGGAGCAATCGTACCCTAATATTGAATATATTATTGTAGATGGTGCTTCTACAGATGGTACTATGGAGGTCATCCGTAGTTATGCGGACCGTATCTCGACGATCATTTCCGAGAAGGATGAAGGCATCTATGATGCGATGAATAAGGGCCTGGCCTTGGCAACTGGCGATTATGTTCTTTTCCTGAACTCGGGGGATGAGCTTTATGACCGTGACACCATCCAGTGTATTGTTGAAAAGGGCAAGGGAGCTGATATCATTTACGGCGAGACGAAATTGGTGGACGAACAGCGGCATATTGTCGCCGATCGCAGGCACAAAGCACCGGAGCATTTTGACTGGAAGTCCTTTCGCTATGGGATGAATATCTGCCATCAGGCTATCTATGTCAAAAGGGACATTGCAGATCCTTATGACCT
Organism: Sphingobacterium paucimobilis HER1398; assembly: GCF_000416985.1. GTDB lineage: Bacteria > Bacteroidota > Bacteroidia > Sphingobacteriales > Sphingobacteriaceae > Sphingobacterium > Sphingobacterium paucimobilis. The sequence goes on along the minus strand of NZ_ATDL01000007.1, from coordinate 52,850 downwards.
TCAATATAAATTAAGTGCTGACATCGATTGGGTAATACGTGCTGCAAAAAAAGCGAAATCCACGCAAAATGTACAACATTATGTGGCTCGGTATCTTGTCGGAGGTATGTCTCAAAAACGGCATCGCAAAAGCCTAAAGGAACGCTATGCCATATTTCGAAAACACTATGGTGTATTTTCTAACTGGATCAATCATGGTATTATCGCGTTGCGACTGATCAAACACAGACTTAAACATGGCAAAACAAGAGAATAGTATGCTCAATCCAGAGCTTCTTATCGAATTGGCAAACAATAAGATGCCCTATGGTAAATACCAAGGGTGGACGCTATACAAACTTCCCGAACCTTACCTGGCTTGGTACAAGCAGAAAGGGTTTCCAGCGGGCAAGATGGGCATTCTGCTAGCCACCCTCTACGAGATCAAAGTCAATGGTCTTGAATATTTATTACATCCTTTGGTCAAAAAGTGACATTCGTCATTTTTTGATTTCTGCTTTTTAGTTAACTTTGCCTCATTAATTGAAACATTAAACGCCGTTTGCAGCGGTATCAATGCACATATGACAAACTATCAAACGTTGCTGTACTACTGTTACAGCCCCATCGAAAATGCGGAGCAATTTGCTTCAGAACACCTCGAATTCTGTAAATCTCTCGATCTAGTCGGACGGATCATTGTTGCCGATGAGGGCCTCAATGGCACTGTATCGGGTACACCAGAAGCCTGTAAGGCTTATATGGACGCCATATATGCGGATGGACGATTCAATCACACCGAATTTAAGATTGACGATGTCGAGGAGCCTTCCTTTATTAAAATGCACTGCCGCTATAAACCGGAGATCGTACACTCGGGGCTTCGTGATCCCAAGGAGATCGATCCGAATCAGCAGACAGGCATACACTTGGAGCCAAAGGATTTTATGGCGATGAAGGACCGCGAGGATGTTGTTATTCTGGATGTACGTTCTAACTACGAGCATAATGTAGGCCGCTTCAAGAATGCGATCACGCTGGACATCGAGAATTTCAGAGAATTCCCGGAGAAAGTAAAAGAACTCGAACAATATAAAGGTAAAAAGATCCTTACGTACTGCACCGGTGGAATCAAATGTGAGAAAGCCTCTGCACTGTTATTGAAGGAAGGATTTGAAGATGTATACCAGTTGCATGGTGGTATTATCAAATATGGCAAGGAAGCAGGCGGAAAGGATTTTGAGGGTAAATGCTATGTTTTCGACAACCGTGTCACCGTTGAAGTCAATTCGACCAATCCTGTCGTCATCTCGACATGCAAGAACTGTGGCAAGACCACGCCAAAAATGATCAACTGTGCCAATCCTACCTGTAATGAGCATTTCACCCAGTGTGATGCCTGTGGCGAAGAGCTGGATGGCTGTTGCTCAGAAGCTTGTATGGAGAGCCCCAACAAGAGAGAATATGATGGTACTGGCTATTATGTAAAAATTCCACAACCTGTAAACATAGAGAAGATCTCGAAGCGCAAGCACAAGAATTTTGCCCCCAAAGTGGAAAGCAACTAATATAAAAAAGCCTTAAGTGTACACTTAAGGCTTTTTTTATGGGAGCTATTTTAGAACTTCCATTCGACGTAGTTTATGTTTTTATCTACGGCAAGGTATTTTTTCTCGTAATAGGTCTTTATTGAAAGCACCTGATCAACGAGGTCTGACTTATACAGGTCTGTTGTTTCCTTAAGCACAGGAAGGCTTTGCTGCTGTATCTGCTCTAAGGTATAGTTGTAAAAACCGTCATTATCAGTTTTTAGGTGCATAATACCTCCTTCTTTCAAAATAATCTTGTACCGGTTGAGAAAGGTTGGGTTTGTCAACCGCTTTTTCTCTCTGCTGTCTTGGGGTTGGGGGTCGGGAAACGTGATCCAAATTTCGGATACCTCATTCTCTTCGAAGTATTCCAAAATGGTTTCGATCTGAATACGTAAAAAACCAACATTATCGATCCCTTCTTCCAGTGCTGTCTTGGCACCTCTCCAAATACGGTTCCCTTTATAATCAATGCCAATAAAGTTCGTTTCTGGGAACAGTTGAGCTAAATTGACAGTATATTCTCCTTTTCCACAGGCCAATTCGAGGATCAATGGCTTGTTGTTTCCGAAGAACGCACTGGACCATTTACCTTTATATGCTTTGCCAGCATCCAATTGTACCACATTTTTAAAAGTCGCTATCTCTGCGAATTTTCTCAGTTTATCCTTACCCATAACAAATATTAAGTCGCAAAAATAAACTTATATTTCCTCTATAAAAAATATAATTGGAAGTGGACTGGTATAAAAATCGATTTATGGGATACTTCGTATTATAGCATGTAGGTTTCTGATGCGAAATGGCCTGTATAGGGCTTTAGGGTCTGTCGTTATGTATGCAGGTCGATATTTTATATTACACCCGGATTATATTGCGTGCGATGCCGAATTTATGTAGGTTTGCAGTAACATTCAATACATTGACGTGGAAAAAAATGCTAAGATCTACGTAGCCGGCCATAGGGGTATGGTGGGGTCTGCGATATATGAGAAATTAAAGCGCGAAGGTTATACCAATGTGGTTACTCGAACCTCTAAGGAATTGGATCTTCGCAACCAGGGGGATGTAGCGACTTTCTTTGCATCGGAAAAGCCTGAGTATGTCTTCTTGGCTGCTGCCAAAGTAGGAGGCATCATTGCGAACAACACCTATAGGGCCGATTTCATTTATGAGAACATCGCTATACAGAGTAATATCATTCACCAGGCACATGTTAACGAAGTCAAGAAACTGTTGTTCCTAGGCTCTTCTTGTATCTATCCTAAGCTTGCTCCTCAACCTCTGAAGGAAGATTATCTATTGACAGGTACATTGGAACATACCAACGAACCATATGCTATCGCTAAGATAGCGGGTATAAAGATGTGTGAAGCATACAGAAGCCAGTATGGGGACAATTTTATCTCGGTAATGCCGACCAATCTGTATGGCTATAATGACAACTACCATCCAGAGAACTCACATGTACTGCCTGCCTTGATTCGCCGTTTTCATGAAGCCAAAACCAGTAACGTCCCGGAAGTAGTAATATGGGGTACGGGAACTCCTTTAAGGGAGTTCTTATTTTCAACGGATCTTGCTGATGCCTGTGTCTTCTTGATGAACAACTATGATGAAGAGCAATTTATCAATATCGGTGTCGGCGAAGATATCAGTATCAAAGACCTCGCACTTATGATCAAGAAGATTGTTGGCTATGAGGGGGAATTAACTTTTGACAGCAGTAAGCCAGATGGAACACCTCGCAAACTCATGGATGTAAGCAAATTGCACCAGTTGGGCTGGCAACATCGAATTGGTCTAGAAGAAGGAATACGCCTTGCTTATGCGGATTTCATAGCGAAACACTGTTAGTAGGTTTCGCTATCTGGCGGTATTCCGAAGTTAACAACATCCTGACTCTCGAGTTCTTCTAGAGGGGCTATATCTTTGTGTTTCTTTTTGGATTTCTTTGGTCTTACAAACTTAGCTAACTTGGATGCCAACGAACTTACTTTACCTTGTGTCACCTGCGCTACTGCACTATCTGATGCCAGTAATACAATTGCTTTTTTTAACCATCCCGAATTTTTGAGGAATGTTCTGTTCAAAATCAAAGGTAGCCCCAATTGAAGTGCACGTGCCATCCAGTTACTTTGATCTGCGGCACCTACTTTCGTCGCCCCTCCTCCTCCAAATGCAGAGAAAAGACCTTTTACAAAATCAACACCAGGTATACTTGACGTCAGTGTATTGATAAGTCGCGCAGGTGCCTCTACCTTATGTTTAAGCAATAGATATTGATCAGCCAGATAGCACTCTTGCTCTTTTTTGAGTTGACTTAGACGTGCTATCTCTACCCTAAGATCTTCTATATTATTAATTTTTGATTTCATCTTCCTGTGTAGTTTTGTTCTCCGCTTGTGCATTCTGTCCTCCAAAAGCGCTCGTTTCTTCGTAAGAGTTCCTTGCCTGTTGGTTTTCTTCGAACAAATCGTCGTCTTGCCATTTACCAAGAACTCGACGTATCGTCAGATCCATAAACTTAGCCTCTAACTTTGGTTCAAAGGCACGAATAATAAGTAGTATAACCAAAAAAATTCCGCCTGTGACCAGAAAGCCTAGGGCATAACTTCCCAAGAGTTCTCCAAGAAAAAAACCAAGAGCTAAGGAAAAGAAGAAGATAATTATCAAAGTCAGCAACAACTTGGTTGCATCCAAAACCAATGTACCAATAATGCGTCCTGCCCGGGCTATCGCTTTTAGCTTCAACAATTCTACCTGTGTATCGACATATTCCTTTGCCTTTTGAAAACTGCCTGAAAACGAAAATTTTTGATCACTCATTTTATTTTATTTAAATGAATATGAAGTACAGCATTTTTGGCACCTGTACTTCATAAACTACTATGTCTCTTTAGATTTTGAATTGACCCCATGCCTAAACTAAGCATGTTCTTCAATCTCCTCATCCAAAAAGTTTTCCGCCTTAGAAACTTTTGTTTTCACCATAGCGAGAACCTTTTCTTTAAAGTCATTCAGTTGATCCAGCTGCTCCTCTGCACGTTCTTTAAGTGCATCTCCCAAATCTGCTAATGATTCATTGATCTTCTCTCTCGTTTCTGTTCCCTTCTCTGGTGCAAATAAGACACCCAATACTGCTCCTGCTGCCAATCCCGCAAGCAATGCTGCTACAACTTTACCGCTATCTTTCATATATGTTTAATTTGTTTTTTTCTGTCATATGGAATACTCATGGGCTTTGTTCTTCGCTAACCAAGAGTATTTCATATATGTTTAATTTGTTTTTTATCTGTCATTTACTTATTCTGATCATCAGAGCAGAGTATGTGTGTATATTAGATAAACAATAAAAAGACCAAATCGTTTAAAATAAATAAACCAAATAGATCTTTCCTCTTATAATATAGCACATTTATCAGAAAACAGCAAAAACAAGTCCAAACTAACAACTTTGATTAGTTTATTTTATTTATCTTTAGCCTAAACCAACTTTATGACCTATGCTCGTAAAAACCTTTAGTAGTGCAGTTTACGGAATAGAAGCTACCACTATATCGGTCGAGGTTAATGTTTCGACTGGCACTAAATATTATATCGTAGGCCTTCCTGATAACGCTATAAAAGAAAGCTTGCAACGTATAGAAAGCGCCATATTGTCAATTGGATGCCGCATGCCAAGACAGAAAATCGTTGTCAATTTGGCACCCGCAGACATCCGTAAAGAGGGATCGGCTTATGATCTTACTATAGCCATTGGTATCCTTGCAGCTTCGTCACAGATCTCGGATCAAAAATTGGCCGATTACATCATCTTGGGCGAACTATCCTTAGATGGCAGTGTACAACCTGTAAAAGGTGTTCTTCCTATCGCTATACAAGCAAAACAAGATGGTTTCAAAGGTATTATATTACCTCATATCAATGCAGCCGAAGCTGCCGTTGTCAACGGCATCGACGCATTCGGTATCGAACACCTACAACAGGTTGTTGACTTCTTTAATGAAAAGACCCCACTAATACACACCGAAAGAGATTCTGCGGTCGATGCATCTACCGATTTCGTCACAACCGAACTGGATTTTGCCGACGTCAAGGGGCAGCAAAACATTAAAAGGGCATTGGAAATTGCTGCCGCTGGTGGCCACAATATCATATTGATCGGCCCTCCTGGAGCTGGAAAAACAATGCTTGCCAAACGTCTTCCTTCCATACTTCCTGCTCTCACATTTGAAGAATCTCTAGAGACAACCAAAATACACTCGGTCTCTGGCCATCTTTCGCAAAAGGAATCGCTGATGACCACGCGACCATTTCTCGCTCCGCATCATACTATTTCAGATATCGCTCTGGTCGGCGGAGGCAGCAGTCCACAACCTGGAGAAATATCACTAGCACATAATGGGGTTCTCTTTTTGGATGAACTGCCCGAATTTAAGCGTTCAGTTCTTGAGGTCATGCGCCAACCGTTGGAATCAAGAAGTATCACCATCTCCCGAGCCCGATTCACAGTCGATTACCCAGCCAGTTTCATGCTGGTTGCTGCTATGAATCCCTGCCCTTGTGGATATTATAATCACCCCGACAAGGAGTGCCTCTGCGGATCGCTCGCCGTGCAGCGCTATTTGAGTAAGATCTCTGGCCCATTATTGGATCGAATCGATTTGCACATCGAAGTCACCCCAGTAGCGTTCGATGAATTGACAGATCATGGTGAGTCAGAAAAAAGCGAAACAATAAGACAGCGTGTCATGCAAGCGCGAACAATTCAAGAGCAACGATTTATCAGCGAAAAGCTGATCCATTGCAACGCACAAATGTCCACACAGTATGTCCAAAAACTATGCTTACTGGATGAGTCGGGCAAACAACTTCTTAAGAACGCAATGGAACGTCTCAACTTGTCTGCTCGAGCTTACGATCGTATACTCAAAGTCGCACGGACCATAGCTGATATGGACGAAGAGTCACACATCCTAAATCGGCATCTTGCGGAGGCCATACAATTCAGGAACCTGGATAGAGAGACCTGGATAGGGTAAGCTAGAACTGATCAATAAAATGTCTAAAGATCCATGGGTAAAACAGAATTGTAATCAGTATCCCCGAAAGCGCTCCGAATAGGTGAGCATCGTGATTAATACGATCGTTGGAATTCTTAGATGCCCAAATACAGTATCCTATATAGAGCACTGCAAACACGTATGCTGGCATGGGAATAATCATAAATATGCCGAGCATGGCTTTGGGTTGAAAAAGAATATAGCCAAATAAAGCAGCGGATATCGCACCAGAGGCTCCTAGACTGTAATAACCAGGATTATTTTTCTGTTGTACGATCGTAGGAATATCACTCAACACCAAACTTAAGATATACAAAAGCGCAAAATACAGGTGTCCTATATCACCACTTACCTGTACAAAAAAGCTCTCCAACGCAAAACCGAAATAGTAAAAGGTAATCATATTGAAGAGCAGATGCCCCCAATCGGCATGTATAATACCGCTGGTAAATACCGTATACCATTTACGCTTATCGCGATGTACACTATAAGGGTGCAACATCATGGAAGCGTAAAGCTGTGGGTTTGAAAAAGCATATATACTGGTGGCTATCGTAACAGCAAATAGGATAGAAGCTACCGGTGTCTGTAATATATATTGTTGAATCATTTGTCTTTAGAATCTGTCTTCAATCAAAAAAACGTAGAGTTGTTTTGGTCCGTGCGCACCCAATACTATTTTTTTCTCAATATCTGCTGTGCGGCTCGGTCCTGTTATCGTGGTTATCATAGAAGGGAGGTAAGTTGGATAACGATCCTTTATTTGTGCCAAACCATGTCTTATATCCATTACGAGTTGCGAAGCTTTGGCTAAGACGATATGTATCGGCGGATAGATACTCAGTCGACGCCCCCCTGCATTTGCATTGGACAGCATGACACTTCCATTACGCGCCACCAATGCCTCGCATGCCGTGATACCGACCTCAGCACTTTCAAAGTCTTTATCTGTAGCGAGGTAAGGGAAGCCATAGTGTTTCAATAGTACCTGTACCGCTGGCTCCCAGGCATAGATCTTGGTTACGCCCAATTCCTCGACAAGTCCAATTAAGTTTTCTATAACAGAAATCTCGCCATCACAGTACACAAATTGTCCTCCAATATCTGTCAACTCCCGTGCAAAGGTTAGGTCTAAAGATTCCTCTTCATCTTTATATAGAGCAGAATCTTCAAAATCTGGATGTGGGTTATCCTTTTTTTGAAGCAGGGCCTGCCGTATCTTCTTCAGCATTTTTTCCTTGGCAGTCGTATTTCTGATATTCATATGTATCCTCTAATGGGTATTCCCTAGTTAGTGCAAATCGATGTCGAATCTTCGACATGGGACATGTTCAAGATAAAATAGAGGGGCTAACCCCTCTATTTTTTATGATACGTTATCTTCGTTCAATTTTTCCGATGGCTCCGAATTTTGAGTCTCTTCTGGCATCGGTGGAATAGGTAATTCTGTCTGAGGAACTCCTCCTCCATCTGCACCTCCATTGACAAACTCATCGTAAGTAGTGCGATTAGAGAAGGGGCGCTTGCCTAAAATCTCCTCTAAATCTGCCTGGAATAAGATTTCTTTTTCCAACAACTTCTCAGCAATACGGATCAAGCCATCCTGTTTGTCAAGCAACAGTTGTCTTGTTCTCTCATAGACAGCTGCAACCAATACCCTTACTTCTTCATCGATTAACTCTGCGGTCTGATCGGAATATGGCTTTTGGAATTGGGATTCACCAGAACTGTCACGGAAAGAAACATTTCCGACCTTGTGATTCATACCGTATACGGCAGTCATTGCATAGGCTAGTTTTGTAATCCGCTCCAAGTCGTTTTGTGCTCCAGTACTGATCCGACCAAATGTGATATCTTCCGCTACACGTCCGCCCATAGTCATGCACATACTGTCCAACAATTGCTCTGTTGTATACAAGAACTGCTCCTTAGGCAAATACTGGGCATAACCTAATGCTGCTACGCCACGCGGTACTATAGAGACCTTGACCAACGGATCTGCATGCTCGAGGAACCATCCTGCAATAGCATGACCTGCTTCGTGGTAGGCAACAATCTTCTTCTCCTCTGGGGAAATAATCTTATTCTTTTTCTCCAACCCTCCGATTACACGATCGATGGCATCTTGAAAATCCTGCATCTCGATAGCCCGTTTATTTTTACGGGCAGCTATTAATGCAGCTTCATTACAGACGTTAGCAATTTCCGCTCCTGCAAAACCTGGTGTCTGTGCCGATAGCTTTTTAGCATCAACTTCTTCCGCTAGTTTCAACGGCTTAAGATGTACATTAAATATCTGCTCACGACCGATCAAATCTGGCTTATCAATGGAGATCTGTCTATCAAAACGTCCCGGTCTTAATAATGCCGAATCCAATACGTCCAAACGGTTGGTCGCCGCAAGAATAATAACGCCTACGTTCGTTCCGAACCCGTCCATCTCTACCAATAACTGGTTCAATGTATTCTCACGCTCATCATTCCCCCCCATCACTGAGTTCTTGCCACGTGCTCTACCAATAGCATCAATTTCATCAATAAAGATGATACATGGTGCTTTTTCTTTTGCTTGTTTAAATAAGTCACGTACCCGTGATGCTCCTACACCGACAAACATCTCCACGAAATCAGAACCTGACAGCGAGAAGAAAGGCACCTGTGCCTCTCCCGCAACAGCTTTGGCTAACAAGGTTTTACCTGTACCTGGAGGCCCTACCAATAGCGCACCCTTAGGAATCTTACCTCCTAAATCCGTGTATTTCTTTGGATTTTTTAAAAAATCCACTATTTCCATCACTTCCGTTTTCGCTTCTTCTAGGCCGGCAACATCATTAAAAGTGATATTGATCTGTGACTCTTTATCAAAAAGTTGCGCTTTGGATTTACCGATGTTGAAAATCTGTCCGCCACCGCCTCCAGCACCACCACCCATACGGCGCATCAGGAACATCCATAGTGCTACGATGATAATCAATGGTAGGATAAAGGAGATAAAAAAGCCGCCCCATGCATTCGAGCGTTCTTCCCATTTGGCAGATATCTTAGGCATATCTTCAGGCATGTCTTTTTGAGATTCAATCAATTTTTGATTCAAAATCTCTGCTGATCCTTCTGAAAAAACATACTGTGGACCTTTATTTGCCGAGAAGCTCAAACTATTTCCTGAAGGAGCCAGGTCTTTATATTTAGGGTCGTTTTGAAGCTTGTCACTTTTTATGTAGACCTCTACCTCAACAATATTTCCTTTATTATAAGCGATTAGTTTATCGACATCCCCGGTACGAAGCATGTTCTTCTCAAAATTCTCATAAGAAGTCTCTTGTGTACTACTGCCATTATACAAAAAATTCAATGCTATAAAACCTAATATCATGGCAATATACAGCCACATCATATTAAATTTAGGAGGAGTCGGGGTTATCTTTTTACTTGGAATTTTCTTCATTACAATTTTACGTGTCTTTTGAATTTCTTATTTACGCGCTTTGGTAGGATTCTGCTTTAGCATCTCCCCAAAGATCTTCTATACGATAGCGGCTTCTAGTATCCGTTTTGAATATATGAACAACGACATCCACAAAATCGAGCAGAATCCACTCTCCATTACCTTGTCCTTCTTTATGCCACGGATCTTGACCAAAAGCTTTGTAGACTTCTTCTTCGACACTCTGTGCAATCGCATTAACCTGGACATTACTGTCGGCATGACAGATTACAAAATAATCAGAAATAGTTGCATTGACTTCACGCATATCCAACTTCACAATCTCATTACCTTTCTTCTCTTGCATCCCCAATACGACAACTTCTGCCAATTTGTTGGATAATTCTGAATTTTTCTTTTTACTCATTAAGAAATGTTATAGTTTTACTCAAAAACTTTAAAATCTTTTTCCTTTTGCAAAATAATACATTTTTCGGACATTATCAGCCACTACCCATAATTGTTTTGGAGGCAATTGCTTCCACAAATGATTATTCAAAACAATTGTTGACAAATTTCAAGCCACAGATAGACTTTACTGCCATTATGGCAAAGCATCAATCGCAGGGTCGGGGTCAAAGGGGAACCACATGGTTAGCGCCAGCCCATATGAATATGACAGCTAGCTTTATATACACCCCTCCCTCGCTTTCCATTTCCAAGCAGTTTTCTCTAACCATACATACGAGCTTGGCGGTTTATGACGTCATTCAGAACATCGTTCAGGACGATGTATGGATCAAATGGCCAAATGACATTATGGTGGGAAAAAGAAAGATAGCAGGCATACTCTTAGAAAACAAAATATCAGGCCATCTTATTAAAACGGTAATTGCAGGTATCGGGATAAATATATATCAGGATAAATTCGATCCGGAAATCGCTCATAAAACTACCTCTCTAGTTTTAGAAAACTCGGACATCAACCTGACCATCATGGATCTGGTGAAAAGGGTACAAAGCCGTCTCCGATATTACCAACATATCTTTGAGGAAGAACACTTTAACTCCCTTCTCGAATTATACAACAGTCGTCTCTTTTTGAAAGGTATAGACAGTCCTTTCATTATTGACGGAACACCTACGAACGGTAATATACAAGGAGTTGACCCCGATGGCATGCTATCGGTATCCCACAATCATGGAATACAGAAATACGACTTGAAAGACATCATTTATCAGTTATAACAAAAAATTTACTTGCTCTTACGATAAGAATAAATGTACCTTAGCGTTAAACTTTATGACACTTAAGAGAGTCATAGAATCAAATACAAGTTATAGAAGAAATATTATTATGAAAAAGTTTAGCTTACTAATCGTTGCAGTCTTAATGACAATCACTGGTGCTTTTGCACAGATCCACCAACCTGTAAAATGGAGTGTTGCGCACAAAAAAACAAGTAAAAACGAGGCTGTCATCTTCATTAAAGCTACAATCCAGAACGGATGGAACATCTATTCGCAAAATGTGGCTGATGGAGGTCCAATCCCGACGTCATTCAACTTTACAAAATCTTCGGATTACACTTTAAATGGAAAAGTTTTAGAGCCTACCGCTAAAACAAAATACGAAGAGGTATTCAAAATGAATGTACCTTACTTCACAAATGAGGTCGTATTCCAACAAAAAGTTAAATTGAACAAAGGTACTGCTACAGTTAAAGGTTCCGTAGAATGGCAAGCATGTGACAAGTCACAATGTCTTCCTCCTGACGAATATAACTTTACTGTTACTGTAAAGTAGATTTTACACAACCCAGATAGAGAAGGCAGTATTTTACTGCCTTTTTTTATACTTTTATATTTCAACAACATTTATCAATTTTATGAAGACTTATCTGTTTTCTTTTTTGCTGTCCATTTTCTTTGTCACGACACTAGCGGCTTCTACACAGGATTCTTTGGTATCCTATGAAGATGTCACGTTTTCTGACGAAAACAGTGTGGACAGTTCACAGCTTACCACTGTTCCTGATGATCTTGTTTTTTCAGACGGACAGGACAGTGGCCAAAGCCAGGTCGACAGTACATCGATACCCAATGATACAGCGGGGGCAGTTGCTCCAACAGGTGCCGACGGCGAGGACAAGTCCATGTGGGGCATCTTTATTGCCGGTCTCTTGGGGGGCTTTGCGGCATTCTTTATGCCTTGTATTTTCCCAATGGTACCGCTTACGGTGAGTTTCTTTACCAAGAAATCCGGAAGCCGTTCGCAGGCGATATCACAGGCCTTTCTTTATGGCGTCTTTATCATCGTGATCTACGTTGCCTTAGGTATGTTGATTACGATTGCATTTGGCCCCGAAGCATTGAATGAACTGTCTACAAACGGTATCTTCAACTTCTTCTTCTTCCTGTTATTGGTTGTTTTTGCGGCATCTTTCTTAGGAGCTTTCGAGATCACACTTCCGAGTTCATTTGTCAACAAGATCGATGCGCAGTCGGACAAAGGGGGATTGATCGGTCTGTTCTTTATGTCGGCGAGTCTGGCAGTGGTGTCTTTCTCCTGTACAGGACCGATTATCGGTACTTTATTGGTCGAAGCTGCGACACGCGGTGAGCGCCTTGGTCCTGCGATCGGTATGTTGGGATTCTCCATTGCTTTGGCTGTTCCTTTCGTATTGTTCGCCATGTTCCCTTCGATGTTGAAGTCCATGCCTAAATCGGGCGGTTGGTTGAACAGTGTGAAGGTCGTTCTGGGATTCCTGGAATTGGCATTAGCGCTTAAATTCCTTTCCAACGTGGATCTGGCCTACAACTGGAACTTCCTGGACCGTGAGGTGTACCTGGCCCTGTGGATCGTGATATTCGGACTTTTGGGTCTCTACCTGATCGGCAAGATCCAGTTCTCACACGACAGTCCATTACAGTTCCTGTCCATTCCGCGCACGATGATCGCCATCTTGGTGTTCTCTTTCGTGGTGTACATGGTTCCTGGATTATGGGGAGCGCCTTTGAAAGCGATCTCGGCCTTCCTTCCTCCGATCGGAACACAGGATTTTGACCTGAACAATCTGACATTGAGCGCCGCTGGCCCGGCACATACAGGCGGAGCGGATGCCAATAGCCGTAAGCATTATACCTATTTCCACAGCAAGTCGACGATCAAAGGATTGGATCCGTACTACGATTACGACGAAGCGCTGGCAGCAGCAAAGGAACAGAAGAAGCCGTTGTTGGTGGACTTCACGGGCTGGAACTGTGTCAACTGTCGTAAGATGGAGGCTGAGGTATGGAGCAGTCCGAAGATCAGGGCAATGCTCAATAACGAATTCATTTTGGTCGAGCTGTATGTGGATGACAAGGTGTTGACGCTTCCAGAAAGCGAGCACTATGTGTCTGACAAAACAGGCAAGACTATCAATACGGTGAGCAAGCGCAATGCTGATTTTCAGATTACCAAATTTGAAAGTAACTCACAACCTCTGTATGCCCTTTTGGACAACGAGGGAGAGCTGTTGGTTCCGACAAGCGGTGCCATCTACGATATCGAGAAGTATGGAGCTTTCCTACAATCGGGTATCGACGCTTTCAAAGCAAAATAGTACTTTACTAATTGTTTAATATATAGCCCCTTTTTCATGGAAGTGTTAGAGGGGCTTTCTTGTTTTTGAGCGGCAGGGCTATGGAGTCTATAGACCTTGGTTGCTGTCGGGATGCGTATAAATGAGTATTGTAATTAAACGCAAATTTCCCTAAGTTTGTTTATTATAATCCTTAAACCTTATAAATAATTCACTATGATTAAGAAATACGTTGCCTACTCGTTACTTTCTGGTTTTATTATCGCCGGATTCAGTGCTTGTGATGGAGCGGGAAAGAAAGCCGATAAAGAAGAGATCCATAATGCGGCTACGCAAACTATCCCTAAAGAAGCGGAGGGATTGATCGGACGATGGGATATTACGGTAGATAAAGAAGGAAAGCAAGTGCCTTCATGGCTTGAAGTCAAGCTTTCGGGGTTTAATGTACTCGTTGGTGCTTTTGTGGCAGATGCAGGAAGCAGTCGTCCCGTTTCGCATATCAAATTGGACAATGGGAAGTTTTCGTTTGAGATTCCCCCACAATGGGAGGGTGGTGAAGGTGTATTCACAATCCAAGGAGAGCTGGTCGGCGAAGAGATAAAAGGAACTATAACCAGTAATAAGGGGAATGTTTTTAATTTTTCTGGAGTGAAAGCGCCTTATTTGGTTCGTGAAGGTGAAGTGCAGTGGGGAGAGCCTATTGAATTATTCAACGGGAAAGACTTGACAGGCTGGAAAACGTCCAGTGAAGATAACCAATGGGTGGTTAAAGATGGTATCCTTATTAACCAGAAGGCAGGTGCAAATTTAATAACTGAACAAAAGTTTGAAGACTTTAAGTTAACAGCTGAATTCCGTTATGCAGAAAAAGGTAATTCTGGAATTTACCTTCGTGGACGTTATGAGGTGCAGATTGAAGATTCTCCAAAGGACCGCCATCCCGGCGCACTGTATTACGGAGGCGTATATGGGTTTCTGGCACCTAGTGAAATGGTTACGAATGGGCCTAACGAATGGAATACCTATGAGATTACGCTTCGCGGAAGGATGGTGACGATTGTGTCTAATGGTAAGACTATCATCAATAACCAAGAGATACCGGGGATAACGGGGGGAGCGTTGGATAGCAAAGAAGGAGAACCTGGACCTATTTATCTGCAAGGAGATCACACTGGTGTCGAATTCAGAAAAATAAGTATCACACCTGCAAAATAAGAAAGATTATTTTTTTACAATGGTCTGTTGGCGGTATTTTTTATTGCTGACAGACCATTTTTTAATGGCATTATAGCGGGTTATAATCCGATATGTACAACTACAATATCAGTGTTTCGGTAAGAAGGATGATAGGATACAATCGTACCGCTGCCTTTATAATAGGCGAGCTCGTCGTATACCGCCTGTCGTAGGGCTCCCTTGCCTTTGCCGTGAATAAACTCAATCTGCGTATAGCCCCAATAAATTGCGGCATCGAGATTATCTCTTAGTTTTTCGAGGGAAAGTCCCAATAGTTCGTCCTGTTCATAATCTTCAAAGTCGCTGATAGAATCTGCATGCAGGTCAACAACTTTCGGTGGGCGTGGGAGTGTACGGGACATCTGATGTGATGGATTAGAAAATAATCGATTTGTCTGGGTTTTTCTGGATATAATCCAGCTTACTTTGAAACATCACAGCCATTTTCTGGGCTCTCCATTTTGCTTCATCAGCTTTCTCTCCACTGAATAACTCGTCTACGGTACTGTTAAATAATAGGAGCCATTGATCAAAGTGTTGTTTGCCAATTGGCAGATGCGCATGCGGGGGGAAGGGACGACCATCATAGGTATATTCATTGAGCAGTAATGTTTGCCAGAATGCGTACATTTTGGCAAGATGCTCAGGCCATTTGTCCTGTATGTTCTGATCGAAGATAATACCCAGCATGTCATCCCGACGGATATTACCGTAAAATGTATCTACAAGCAGTTTGACGTCTTCCAACGTGGTGATATCTTTTTTTTCCATCGCACATCTGTTTTATCAACTGTAAAGTTCTCTATTTTTTATGATATTGTCGTCAAAATACCGTCTGTATTTACCTATTTAATTGCTTTTTTAAAATTATTTATCAAAAAATCAGTCTGTTGGCTATTATTTTGACTTTTTGTCTTTGAATATTCAAAACAGGTCCCTATATTTGCATCACTTTAAAGGTGATACCTTTTCGGGGTGTAGCGTAGCCCGGTATCGCGCCACATTTGGGATGTGGAGGTCGTAGGTTCGAATCCTGCCACCCCGACAACACTTACACTAAGTAAAGTCAAAAACCCGCAAATTGAACGAATTTGCGGGTTTTTTGTTTTTTTCCATACCAATAAACCCCAAAGAAAACCAATCAAAATGTGAGCTATTCGGTGAGTGATTTTGATACCTTAATTTTACTCACCTATTAGCATATAATTATCTGTATATCAATTTATTGAATACGATAATTTTGATGCTGTTTGCTCTTGTTTGATACCCTTTTGAATGCACATAGGTGAGCAGTGTGTAAGGAACCGTGCAAAAGTGTATCAGTTAAACAAAAATTATATTGGTATGAAAAGCAGGAACACATTCGGAATCCACTTCGTATTGCGGATTCCCAAACAACAGAAAAACGGCATGGCAACGGTCTATGCAAGGATTTCCGTAAACGGTCGCAGGTCTGAAATCTCGCTTAAAAAGAAAGTAGCCCCAAAGGATTGGGATGAGGCAAAAGGCAGTGCGAAAGGCAAGCGTGAGGAAATCCAGAAACTGAACAGCCACATCGAAAGGGTTAGGACACTCATTGCGGATGGCTACCATGAATTGGTACAACAGCGCAAGACCGTCAGCGTGGATGCGGTCAAATCCCTTTTTCTTGGTACGGCAGAGGACACCATGACCCTGCGCAAACTTGTGGAGTACCACAACAGGGAAACGGCGCACAAGCTTGCACATGGAACATTGAAAAACTACTGTACCACCCAGCGGTACATCGAGAAATTTCTCAAAGAGAAATACAAAAGAAACGACATTGCACTATCGGAACTCAACTACAGGTTTATCATGGACTTTGAGAGCTATCTGCAAAAGTACAAACCCAAAGACCACCATAAGCCATTGGGCAACAACGGTGTGATGAAGCACATAGAGCGGTTGCGCAAGATGGTCAATATGGCGGTCACGATGGATTGGCTCGACAAAGCCCCATTTGCCAAGTACAAACTCCACTTTGACAAATCCGAAAGGGGCTATCTCACAAAGGAGGAACTTAACGTACTTGCCTATAAGACATTTTCCATCGAACGCCTGCAATCGGTACTCGATATGTTCCTTTTCAGTTGCTTTACAGGACTTGCCTATATTGATATGGCAAACCTTACAAGGGGCAACATCGTGAAAGGCATAGACGGTGGGGATTGGTTGGTCACCAACAGGCAGAAAACAGAAACGGTGGTCAAAGTACCGCTTTTACCACAGGCATCCGCACTTATAAAGAAATACCACGACCATCCGAAAGCATCCAACAGCGACACGCTGTTCCCCGTTATCTCCAACCAACGGATGAACGGTTACTTAAAGGAAATAGCGGACATCTGCGGAATCGGCAAAACGCTTACATTCCATATTGCACGGCATACGTTTGCCACTACGGTCACATTGAGCAACGGCGTACCCATCGAATCCGTGAGCAAGATGCTCGGACACACGAGCATCCGCACCACGCAGATTTATGCCAAAGTGGTCGAACACAAATTGAGCGAGGACATGCAGAACCTAAGGGAGCGTATGGCATCGGGAAGCTGATAAGACCGCAATTCCCCTAAACAGGTCAAATTCAGTATATTTGTTAGAGACAGTCTGTTGTAACTGTCTCTTTTTTTTATTTCAAGAGTGATTTGCCATGCGAGATACGTATTTTAAGACACGCCGACCGTTCAGCAGAAGAAAACACCGATACGACATCGGTAGTCCTATCGGGTTTTGGAACTACTACGATGACAACCATTTTCTTACACGGCTGTACGTCATAGGCAACGAAGAACAGGAGCAGTACTATAATTATCACATGGACTATGCCGTAAGCACGGGCAAATGTACCGAAGCCGAGTTTTATGCACACGTAAGGGAGATAATTGCCGACCATATCGAAGCCATCAGAAAGGAATCCCCCTTTTCACGTAAGCACGGACGCAACCGTGTCAACCTTAAATACCTACGGACTTTCCGAGACTATCTCGTATCAATAAACACCTATGGATACCGTGATCCAGTGGATATTACCATTACACGTTATGATATGGAGATTGCTTCGCTGAAAAAGGAACTCGCAAAAAAGAACAGAGAGCTTGAGGAATTGAAGATATACGAAAGCAAGTACAAAGTAAAAATCACATATGGATATTTGAGTGCTTTTTTAGACCTCATACACCAATTCCGTGAAATCAGAACCCCTAACAAAAACGGTGTACGTATTCTGAGCGCATCTACGGAAATGGTATGGGCAAAGATGATATGTAAATATTTCCAACATGGCGAGGATGCACTCAACATTGAAACCATAAGGAGCAGGTTTACTGCCGATAAAGAAAAACGAGGTACAAAATACCGCCCGATAAGGGAAAAGGACAAGTTTTTTAAGATTGTACCCGAACAAGATTAGTGGTTTAATGTATATTCAAGTATTCATCTCAGTATAATCAAAAAAGGCAAACCATCTATGTCTGCCTTCTTATTATATTGGAAATCGCTGAATATTATCGAACCCATATCCTTACCACGGCTAATTCACCATCTTTATTTTTTAAAGTAATGGTATCCGTACCTTTACCATCGTCAGAGGTCTCGATAAAAAGAACTTGAAAATCTACATGCGAGCCAGTTTTAGGATCAATTGGACGATCTACTTTAACACTTTCCGTAACTTTGTTCGTCGAACTTAATATGAGCCAGTCTGTATCTTTAGGTAGATTGACAGTCACGCTCATGGTGTTGTTTCCTTCGAGTTCTAGATAATTTGTTGTGAGGTCTACATTAAGGGTGGTGGATACTTCCAAAAGAGCTACCGTACCTCTTTTATCTTTCAGCCTGTAATAAGTGTTTCCTAACTTCTTTGAAGTTATCTTTATACCGTCATTTTCGATAGCAGCTGTTGAGGCATCCCCTTTAATGCTTTTAATGGTATACGGACCACCTGCGCCAAATTGAATGTCTTTCATTAGATATGTCTGTCCTTCGGAAAGAAGAAGTCCAAAACTTGGCACCTCTAATGATTTATGTGTAGAACGGATCCGGATAGAAGCTTCTTGGAGCTTTTTATCAGTAATGGTCAGTTCGACCATATCTCTTGTAAGGAGATCGACCTTTATTTTATTACCGGTTATCACAACCTTGGCATCAGGTTCACCATCGGTCTGCGAGACGTTAGCAACGTATTCGCCATTCCCATCGATTATTTCCAATTCGATTTCTAGTTCATCAGTTTCCAAAATTCCATTATTTTCATTTGGAATAGACAACTTTAGTTCTTTAGTTTCAACTTCCGGCAGACTCTCTTCAAGAGGCGAGCTACATGCGTAGATTAAGGATAATAAAATAGAGAATAAGAAAAGAACTGGAAAAGAATATTTCATTTTTAAAATAGTTTTAAATGTAAAATAGCAATCAACAAAACGATCAAAAATAATACAAATATCCTATACTTTCAAGTAACAAACTTACTGCTATTAATTTATATATAGTTGAGAACAAAATTTATGTGTAAATGTAGCAAAGTTGACCAAATGCCTATAATGGTCATCCTCTGAACAGCTTTCTCCCATTCCTTTGTACCAAAAGTGGGCGGAAACATACCGTTTGTTTTCGCCCATAGGGTAACAGATTTTTTAACGATAACACAAAGGAGGAAAGATGAACGTAGAGCTTATCACGAGGGACGACCTCGAAAAATTCAAAAAGGAACTGTTCGAGGAAATCAGAAAGCACCATCCCCACCCAAGACGACAGGAACACGAACCGAGGGCATGGCTTAAAAGTTTTGAGGTCCGCAAACTGCTCGGCATATCCGCAGGCACATTGCAGAACCTACGTGTGAACGGGACGTTGCCGTTCAAGAAAATCGGCGGACTCATGTACTACAAGTATGGGGACATCCAAAAGCTGATGGAGGGAGGGGAAGATGGAAAATAGCATCTGCAAAATAGCGTTACGGGTGCAGGCACCCGACCGCCCAATCGAAGAAAAAATGGAGCTGGGTTCCCCAGCGGAGGAAGCGCATTTACAGCCCTTTGGAGGGGCTGTAAATACGATGAAAACCACCCAAGCATGGCGAAGCTACCGCACGCCAAACTTTGGTGGTTTAGTAGGGAGCAAGTTTATTTTTTTGCAATGCAAAAAACCGTTCCCCCACGCTTTGCGGAGTGGGGAATTGCGGATGCTCCCGATGGTCGCATTCCGTAAACTTGGGGAGGTTTGCCAATGAAAAAATTGGCAAAAGAAGACGGAACGGACGGAAAAAAACGTACACGAGGTCGCCCCAAAAAAGCCATCACCCGAAGCATTTCTTTGGTCGTCCGTTTGACCCCTACCGAACGGCTCGCCATTGAGGGCAGGGCAAAGAGTGCAGGAATGGTCGTAAGCGAATGGTTCAGAAAGACCGCCAGGACGGCGGTCATAATACCGAGACTTTCAAAAGAGGATGCCAGACACCTGCGCACCCTGTCGGGGATGGCAAACAATCTCAACCAATTGACCAAGTTGGCGCATACGGATGGACTTGTGTCAATCCTAACGGATATGCGCAGGTTACTTGGCGAAGTGGAGCGTTTAATGGAAAGGATTGGTAAAGATGATAGCTAAGCTAATTGTAGGCAAGAGTTTCGGCGGATGTGTCCGCTACCTATTGGAACGTGAACAATCGAAAGTTTTGGATTCGGCAGGCGTAAGGGATTACGACACCAAGACCATCATTGCCGATTTGAACGCCCAACGCAAGATGCGCCCACAGCTTGGCAATGCCGTAGGGCATACCGTCCTCAGTTGGAGCAACGAGGACAGGGCAAAGCTCACGGTGGAGAAAATGGAACAGCACGCAAGGGAGTACATGGAAAAGATGGGCATCAAGAATACCCAATATGTGACCGTACTGCATTCGGACAAGGAACATCCCCATTTGCATATCGTCTATAACCGAGTGGACAACGATGGAAATACGATAAGCAATTTCAACCATTGGCACAAGAGCCGAAAGATATGCAGGGAGATGACCGAGCATTACGGTTACCATCTTGGCAAGGGCAAGGCAAAGGTGAACAGGCAAGCGTTGAAAGGAAACGACAGACTACGCTATGCCATACACGACGCCCTTAAAGACATCATGGCAAAAGCCACGTCATGGAAACAGGTCGAAACGATGCTTGCAAGGCAAGGCATCGGCATCCATTACAAATACCGTAGCGGAACAAATGAAGTGCAGGGCATTTCGTTTGAAAAGGACAATGTCAAGTTTAAAGGCTCGGCGATTGACCGTAAATTCAGCTTTGCAAACATGGAGAAACAGCTAAATGAAAACCGAGCAATGGAAGCCACCCAACCGATTACGGACAGCCGTCCGCTCGCCGAACAGATTAGGGAGGTACTGCAACACCCACAGGAACAGCGGTCGCAAGCATACGAACCGCAGGGATGGGGATTGCTCGATGCACTTCTGGACACGTACACACCGCCCGAACCTGAAAGCATGAGCGATGCGGAAAGGCGCAGACGGAAAAGAAAAAAACAGGAAGCACAATCAAGGGGAATATCACGATAAACAAAAAAGAACATGAACGAACAGGAATTATTGGTCATACTAAAAGACACACAGGAAGCACTGGTGCAAGTGGGTAAACGCTTGCGAGAAATGGAAGAAAACAAACCCGAAATCAAGGACTATTCGACAGAATTGGCTGAAATACGTAAAAGGTTGGAGAGTAAAATAACAGAGGAAACGCTTGTCGGTATGAAAGCATCCATCCTAAAGCACGCTAAGGCAACCGATAGCCTTGTCACCGCTTTGGAGGAACAAAAGAAAGCAATAAGCGAAATGCCACAGCGTATTAAGGTCAATGTGGAGCATCGTATTACAGGGAAGCAACGACCGTATATCATTACGGGCATTGTCCTTTTGCTTGTATCGGTGTTTTCTCTTTTCGCCAGCATCCAGCTTTGGCTGGCAAACTCGGCATTGCATAACAGCGATATTAAAACCCGAATGGTCAGACTTCTATATCCGCACGTCTCGTTGGATATTGATTCCATCTACAACAGCAATCCCAAACAACTTAAAATTTGGGTAAAACAGGAGGAAGAAAGATTGCTTGCCATTAGGAAAGCAGAAGAAAATGCAAGGCAATCCACGGAGCAGGCAGAACGGGCAAAACGAGAATTGGAAGATCTGAAAAAGCAGAAAAAGTAGTGATCAACATACGAAATCTCATCATTACAATTTGTTTTACACTCCGCAATCTAGGGGGTAATACCTTTTGTAGTGTCTAAATTTTTGTGTGGTTGTACAGTCTTGTCTACCATTGTTCTAGATGTCGCATCAATCTGTTGTTTATAAGTATGTCAAGACTTTAGGCGATCTGGTTCCAAAGATTGTTAATACTATCAAGGAATATCCGCAATATAAAGTGATATGCTATGTGGCTTTTCAGGCAAAGGATAAGATTAGAGAGGGGAATCTATTTCTGTTTACGTCCTGTCAGCCCCAAAAACTCATTTACACAAAGGAGAATTCTGAATTTGTACCGATTCCCGAAAATTTTGATTTCACGAAATGCAAGGGGCTTGCTATCGATTTGAAGAATCGGGAACAGCAAAAAATCGATGAGTTTAAAGAGGGTTATTACCATTTTAGCGAAAAGGGTAAATATTCTTTGGCTTCTTTCATGTTGCATCAAGCTATTGAGCTTACTTACCGCTATCTCGAACTTTTACTAATTGCCAAAGAACGGGTTACGCATTCGATCCGATGCCACCATCTGTATATGAAGGAAATCATTTCTATTTATGCTAACGTTTTCGATGAAGACGATCACGATGATATCGTTTTACTGCAAGTTTTGGAAGATATATACCGCTCAACCCGTTACGAAGATCATTTTGAGGTCGCCCCTGAGATGGTAAAGCGATTAGAAGAGAAGATGGAGGCATTACATAAAAATGGAGTGCAGATTTTTGAGCATATTATCTCTTCTTTTGAAAAAGATCATCATCTAATTAACCAAGAACATTGTTTACCCCGAGAAATAACAGTAAGTAAGCTGGATGATAACGCATATTTAGAGGATGCTGTCGAGCAATTAAAACGAAGCATATCAGAGCCTATTGCGGTTTATTTGTTTGGACATCGTGCGCGCTCATTTTTTATCGAAGGGATCAATGAGCGTGAAACCACTGGTATCTGTGACTATTATTTCGATTTGTTGATAGTTAGCGAAACGGATATAAGGGAGCAGTTAAGCAGTTTACAACCTTTCATAAACGAACGTATAGGCATTTCTTTATTTCTATTGTCCTTTACAAAAGTCCAGATACAAAAGGAGCTCGATAAAAACAGCCCATTCTTTCACCAAGTGCTGTGTGAAAATGAAGCGTTGCTTCACGCAGGATTAGAAGTTAGCGATTGGCATTTTCATGAAAGTAAAGGGATGCGCACAAAGCAAGAGGTTGAGACGGCAAGAACAAAGTGGTACCAGCGAAAGGATAACGCCAATGGATTCTTGCATGGTGGTAATGCTATAGATAATTCAGAGGAAGTCGTGATTAAGGTTCTTTTATATAATCAGGCTATGGAGCAAGCCTGTCTTGGGTTGCTCGAGTTCTTTTATGGCTATACTCCCTATCAGCATAACCTTCATCATCTGTATAATTTATGCTGTAGCTTTTGGTACTTTCCAAATGATATATTTCCAAGGGCTACTGAAGAGGACAAAAGACTTTTTAAGGAATTTGTCCACGTAGTTAAGAATGTTCGCTATAAAGGGCTGTCTTATATTGATTGGGATGAAGCATACCGGTACGAAGCACGATGTGAACGATTTCTTGAAGAATGTATCAAACTCGTCCAAGGAACTTTCTCTAATGAATAGATTTAATAGGGTCGTTAGCCGTAAGACCAACGACGCCCACTCTTGCTTTGGCTGTTTAACATAAAAAACTCATTTGCCATATGAGGTAATATCACACATCTGTTGATTACTATTTAAAATCTTTAGCATAATACATCCAAGAAGAGAGTAAGCAAACGACAAGAGGTCAGAAGCTTAAAAATCCAACCAAAAATCAAGTTTAACCGTTTCAGTGAAATTAAAGTTCGTGTATCAAATTAAGCGGACTGTGGCTCGACGGATTGGGATTTTCTCCCCAAAAACGAGTAACAGTGACGACAATGGACAAACTGCTCATTATTCGATTAGATGAATAAATGATGTAAAGCCGTCAGTTCAGCACGAATTGACGGCTTTGTTGTCTTATTCCCACACCAATTACCAACATCATGGAAGATGTAAAGGTTCGTACGCTTCACGCATATAACATACACCAAATGTTTACAACAAATAATTTGAACGGTTAAAACTAAAAAAGCAACAATGATATTAGTCTACAAAAACCTTTTGTATATTAGCTACATATCAAGTTAACATATAGCAAATTGAAAACGATAGGAAGGCTATTGGGCGAATTATGAGAAATGGAGAGCTCCTTATAGTAATTGATACAAAACTTTCTCTTGGTTTGACATTGTAGTAAAAGACATTAAAGAGACGAATAATGAATGAAGTAAACGAAATAGCGGGAGCAGAAAAACAAATTGAAACACTCGAAACAGAAGTAAAAAAATTTGCTGACGGACTACCCCATTGGGCGAAATTTCTTGCACAAAAACTTTTACTGGGCAACACTATTTCCGATAACGATATTGATACTTCATATTCTTACTTACTTGAACAATTAAAACTTAAAGTAGAGACAGAAAAGGCTGAAATTTCTATTGACTATAATGCTGAAAACGCAGGAAATTACAAGTCTGATTTACTTCTTACAAAACTTGAAAATATTGAAGGTGTAAACGCCTTAACCGAAAACCAAACGATTGAGTTTAGTCCGAATCTTACAATCATTTACGGTGCAAATGGTTCGGGAAAGTCGGG
Organism: Sphingobacterium paucimobilis HER1398; assembly: GCF_000416985.1. GTDB lineage: Bacteria > Bacteroidota > Bacteroidia > Sphingobacteriales > Sphingobacteriaceae > Sphingobacterium > Sphingobacterium paucimobilis. Next base: position 28,004 of record NZ_ATDL01000007.1, on the reverse strand, counting down.
CTATGTAAGACTTTTGAAAAATGTATTTTACTCTAAAGCACCCGAAGAAATTTTACAAAACGTTCATCTTGATAATGGCCATAAAGCTGTTAATGCAAGATTTACATTCAAATCAAACAACATAGAAACTTTATTAGGATTCGTGAATAAAGACAATGCTGAATTTGAACAGTTTGCTGTATTTGATGGGAAAAGTGTTTTAAACCATCTCGAACGGAGAAATGAATTTGAATTTCGTCCTGCTGGCTTGAGTTTTTTTGCCGATTATACAACCGCAATCGTTACTGTAGAACAAAAACTGAATAATGACATACAAGCTAAACAATTGGGCAGTACCGCAGATGATTTATCCGCTATGTTTGACGGAGATTCAGAAATTAAAACCATTGTTCTACGTTTGAATGCGGAAACAAGCATTGATGACTTAAAGAGATACACACCTTTTTCTGATGAAGATAAAATCCAAAAAGAAGCAATGCAAAAACAATATGACGAACTTCTTTTGGCATCGAGAGGAAAAGAGAAAGAAATAAGAAATCTCGAAGGTATTAAAGGCTTATTGGCTCAAAGCAAACAGTCTATTGAAAGCCTAAATCCGTTTTTTACAACCGACATACTTACAAAAGTAAAAACTGCAATTACTGACTGCATAACAAAGGAAGCAACAGCAAAAGCCGAAGGAATAGAAAATTTTAACACTGATAAGATTGAAGGAGTTGGAACAACAGAATGGAAGAATTTTATCGTATCGGCTGAAATATTTGCAAAAGTACAAAAAGCTGAAAACGTGGTTTATCCCGATAATAGAGATAACTGTTTACTATGTCAACAACCACTTTCAGATGAAGCACAGAAACTAATTTTAGACTATTGGGCTTTCATAAAAAGTGTTGCGGAGCAAAATGCGAAACAAGCACAAGAGAAACTTGATAAAGTACAAGAAAAATATGAGAGTTTAACCTTTGACCTATTCCCTCAAGACAATACACTTACCGTGTGGTTATCCGAAAAATATCCTAATGAATTGGAAATATTAAATCAAAAACTTTCTGAACAGAAAGCACTTGCTCAAAATATCATTTCCGATATACAGAACAAAACAGTGAATGAAAGAGCAGAAGTAAAAATCAGTACAGAACAATATACAGATATTGAAAATGCTATTGATGAAAAAATAAAATTGCTCAAGGAGAATGAGCAAAGCAAGGAATTGGAAAAACTATCGAACTCAAAATGCTTTTTAGAACATAAAGAAAAATTTAATGTACATTTTTCAAAGTTCGAAACTTTTGTTAATAATCAGGTTTGGCTTAAAAAAGCCAACAAAGCGGATTTTGCAAAACGTAAAGTAACCGACACAGAAAAGACACTCTCAAACAAATATTTCAATCAAAAATACATTGATGCTTTTAATGATGAGTGCAAAAAACTAAACGGAAATTTTGGAATTGAAATCAATCATACGGGAACTGCAGGAAAATCATACAGGCAACTGAAATTAAAAGGAAGAAATCCTAATGCTGTTTTGAGTGAGGGTGAACAAAAAGTAATTGCCATTGCTGATTTTATCGCAGAAATGCAATTATCACCAGTAAACAGAGGAATTATTTTCGATGACCCAGTTACTTCTTTGGATAATGACAGGAAGAAGCAAATTGCTGAACGATTAGCTTTTCAAGCAACCATAAAACAGGTAATCATCTTTACACATGATTTGGTTTTCTTTTATCATATCAAAAATTTTAGTAAAAAATTTTTGAGTGGAATTAACGACAGTTTTGTCCATCACTCTTTAGAACGAGAAAGTCCATTATGTGGTAAAGTTGTAGCAAATACAAGTCCTGCGAATGAAGGACAATATAACAATCCCACGAAAGCAGAAGAATGGCTAAGAAAAAGTAAAGCAACGAATGGAAATGATAGAGTTGACTGCGCCAAAGCAGGGTTATCGGCTTTACGAACTTCTTATGAAGCATTGGCTATTTTTACCATTTTAGGTGGGACGGTTCAACGGTTTGACCCACAGATTAGAATGGGGAGACTAAAAGACATAAAGTTTGAAAAGTTGCTTATTGAAACAGTTGTTGAGAAACACGGCGAAATATCTGATTTAATAGAAGGGCATCTTCCCTCTGATGAGTTTGGGATTGTACCAAGTCCTGAAATATTGGAAGAACAAATTGAGAATTTTAAAACTCTAAAAGAACAATTAAAAAATTTACAATAGTTTACGATTGTCGTCTAAAAATTGTTTTTGCTAAAAATATTATTATATATTTGCCAAATAATGTCAAGACTAAATTATGTCAACTATAATTGGTGAAAAACTAAAGTCATTACGGGAAGAGAAGCAAATTACGCAAAGACAGTTGGCTTCTGTTTTAGAAATTGATACTGCAACCTACTGTAAAATCGAAAAAGGCGACAGACGTGCAAGACGTGAACAAATTATGGTACTTGCCGAGACATTACAAATAGACTCAAAAGAACTTTTGAGGTTATGGTCAGCAGATAAAGTTTATGACCTTATTGTTGATGAGGACGAGGCTACAAAAATACTGGATGTTGTAGCAGAAAGTATTGTTAATTACAAACGTAAAAAAGCAAAGCAATGAAACCATTAGTCAAATATAGGGGTGGAAAATCAAAAGAAATCCCACAAATAGAAAAGCATATCCCTGATTTTAGTGGTAGGTATATTGAACCATTCTTTGGAGGTGGTGCTTTGTTTTTTTATTTAGAACCTAAAAAAGCTATCATTAATGATATCAATTCCAAATTGATGGCTTTTTATAATGGCGTAAAATCTGATTTTGACAATTTGCGAAGAGAACTTTCAGAAATTGAAAAAACTTATAAAACCAATCGTAAGAGATTTGAAGAGTTAAAATCCCAAAGACCCTCTGAAAGAGTAGAAGATGACAACGAGACACTTTATTATCAAATAAGGGATATGTTCAATGATTTAGCAGAAAAGAGATACTCTGATGCCCTATTATATTTTTTTATCAATAAAACGGCTTATTCGGGGATGATAAGATATAATGCTAAAGGCGAATTTAATGTTCCCTATGGAAGATATGCTAACCTGAATACTTCATTAGTGACAAAGAATCATAGTGATTTGCTTGCTAATGCAGAGATTTATAATTCTGATTATAAGCAGATTTTTGAAATGGCAGAAGAAAACGATTTTATGTTTTTAGACCCACCTTATGATTGCGTATTTTCAGACTATGGAAATGCAGAGCATAAAGATGGTTTCAATGAAAGAAACCATATAGAATTAGCAAACAACTATAAAAGATTGAAATGTAAAGCATTAATGGTTATCGGAAGAACCCCTTTAACTGAAAAGTTATATGGAGATATGATAGTGCATGAATATGGTAAATCGTATGCAGTAAATATAAGAAACAGGTTTAAGGCATCTGCTTCGCACATATTGATTTCAAACTACGGCAATGAAGCCAAAAGGCATTTTCCCGAATTAGAATTTGAAAAAGAGCTGGTACTCTAAGATTTTTTATGGCAAGAATTGACAGTAAAGTAATTTTCGTTACTACATCTCCACGAACTCCGTCTAAAATGATACCTGAAATTGAGTTGTTGAATGCTCATTTTTCAGGACAGAAATGGGATAACGACACACAAAGGGCATTTATGGAATTGTTGAAAGAGGAAAACTTTTTCAACGGTGAGGGGGCTAATGACCCTGCATTTAGTGCAAGAGATAGAATAAACCGAGCACCAAAAGCACTTGGGTTTGTTATTCTCTCCCCAACTATCAGTTTAACTCCTGCGGGATTTGAGTTGGTGAACTCAAAACGTAAAGAAGAAATTTTTTTACGACAACTTCTTAAATTCCAAGTTCCTTCGCCTTACCATAGACCATCCGCAAATTCGGCAGAATTTTGGGTTAAACCCTATCTTGAATTATTTCGTTTAATCCGTCATTTTGGTTCATTAAAATTTGATGAGCTGATGATTTTCGGTTTACAATTGGTTGATTATAGAGAATTTGATGAGATTGTTAAAAAAATTGATGATTTCAGAGTATCTAAAGCACAGCATGAGGGTAACTATAAAAAATTTCGTGCTGAATATTTGGATAAAGAATTACGAGACATTTATGCAGAAGATATTATTGCAGGGAACACAAAAACAAGAGAAACAAATGATGCCTCTGTCACGAAATTTCTGAAAACAAAAGCAAGCAATATGCGGGATTATGCAGATGCTTGTTTTCGATATTTACGAGCCACAGGGCTAGTAAATATTTCACATATAGGCAAATCAATATCAATTGTTCCAGAGAAAATCCAAGAAGTAGATTACTTTTTACAAAATACCGATAGGGAGCCGTGTTTTATAGACAATGAAAAACGATATGTGGATTATCTGGGAAATGCCGAAACTCCTACTTTGCTTTCAGACAATAGAGAATTGCTTGAACAAAAAATTAGCTCTGAATTTCCGCATATTACGATACCTAAAACAGCTACATTACAAGAACTTAAAGATATTTTTGCTGATGAAATAGAACGTAGAAAAGAACAAATCCTAACAGACCAAGTAACAGCAATTAAAGATTACCACTTATTTGATGAGATAAACTCAACATTTGAGCAAATACTTGACAACTCCCTTTATGATACTCCATTGATGCTTGAATGGAATACTTGGAGAGCGATGACGATGTTAGATGGAGGAAGTATAAAAGCAAATTTGAAATTTGATGATTTTGGTAATCCCATGTCAACAGCACAAGGGAATATGGCTGACATTGTTTGTGATTACGATGATTTTGGGTTAACCGTTGAAGTAACTATGCAAAGCGGACAAAGGCAATATGAAACCGAGGGAGAACCTGTTACTCGACATCTTGCTAAAGTTAAGAAAGAAACGAACAAACCCGCTTACTGCCTTTTCATTGCACCTAATATCAATGAAGCGTGTGTGGCTCATTTTTATGCTTTACATAAAATGAATATTAGTTATTATGGGGGAAAGTCAACTATTGTTCCCTTACCGCTTAATATCTTTATCAAGATGCTTGAAGATTCTCACAAAGCAAGTTATGTTCCCGAACCTAAACACGTTCAGCAATTTTTTGAACGTTCCAACGAGTTGGCAAATTCAACCGATAACGAACAAGATTGGTATAATGGCATAACTAAAGAAGCATTGAACTGGTTAAATGAATAAAACTTAGTTGAACGAAATGACAGATAATTGGGCGTTAGGTCTCCGAAATGTCCGATAACGGAATGTGTCGGAAATATGTTGGATAAATTATGTAGTCGTTGCGTCTTTATACTAAAGACAAAATAACGTCAATAACGCCATGATAACGCCAGAATGAAGCCAAGTGTTTTCCCCACGCTCATTAGTGGCTTGCGAAACCCCACCGCTCTTTGCCCTGCGCCGTTCTCGCTTTGGCTGTTTACGGTGAAAGGCTGATGTGTAATTTGTAGCCGATTGTTTCCTTTTGTTGGCTGAAACCTTTATCTTTACACCAATCACCGAGCAAACTATATGTGAGCAAAAAGGTGAGCGGTTCTTCAAAAGGATTTTCAACCGATTGATTTAAAGATATTTGCGGAGGTTAGGAATCTTCCTGCCACCCCGACAAAAAAAGCTCTAACGAAAGTTAGGGCTTTTTTCGTTTAGGGGGTTGGCTGATAAGAGCCGTGGTTCGATCCGGAGGAGATTCATGGATGTGTTGGAGGTTGTGGGGCTGAAGCAATCCTGCCACCCCGACAAAAAAAGCTCTAACGAAAGTTAGGGCTTTTTTCGTTCAGGGGGTGGCTGATAAGAACCATGGTTCGATCCGGAGGAGATTCCTTTTTTATTTTTTTGTAGGAATTGAAATAATTTCCTATGTTTGCGGGCAATTCTTGATTTATTAATCTTTTAAAACATCAAGGAATCATGACAGAACAATTCTACATATCGCCCCTTTCGCTTATTGCCTAAAAAGGCAGTCAAATTATTTTTTTCTTATAATTTAATAGACGTGCGAGTTGTTTGCACCGTGTTTGCCTGCCTCCAAACTTTTATGGGCTTTTTCTGAGCGCTTTTTGAAAGGGTATATCCTTACTAAGGACGAATCGAAATCAACAATAAAATTCAATAAAAATAAATTGAAAGTGTGATGGACACACAAGAATGGTTGTGCCCGACGAAAACGGCACGTCAGAAAAAGCGACTCGTTAAGACGGATCGTGATAAAAAGCTGATGCGATTGGAAAAGAGACGGTTAGATCTTTGGAAACAGCGGCGATTGCTACCTCTGGAACCTTTAAGGTATCCTTATCAGCGGGGATGGAAGCGCTTTTTTGTACTCCGCGAAGATTTGAAATATGATGCAAAGGCATTGTTTTATGAGGCTTTGCTTAACAAGATCAATACGGTTGAATATCATTACGATAAAACTTTTAAACAAAGAAAGCGACGTAAAAGACGGTGCCAGTATACCTCCAGATTGCAAATGCTGCAGGAGATATCTGCTTACAGTTGGGATATCAATCGCTTGGAGCTTACAGAGGAGGAAAAGGCATGCTTTACCTGTATTGAAACCTATCATGTAGAAACAAAATGCCAGGTTATCAACTATGTGTTTTCAGAGCCTTGGCGTTATAGATTGAAAATTGCGCCCCATATGATTACCCACGTACAGGTGCTCGATATAGCTATCGAAAGAGAGTTGGCCTACATAGAAGATCATCTTACTAATCACAACCTGGGACCGCGTATCAATACATTGACGCATGGCGCTGGGTACAGTTGGAAGCGGTGGTCAGGCGAGCGCATTAGATATATTAATAGAATTAAAAATATACCTAGATATAGTCCCAAAGAGGCCTATCTAGCGTTAGATGTATAAAACCCATATGGGAAATTTAAGAACAAAAGATTTAAGTAAAATAGGATACCTTAATGATCAGCTACGAAGCTTGGTCATTAATACCGTGTCCAAAAGTTTTAAGCACTACAGCAAGCAACAATTGTTGGACTTGTTAGTAGCTATTAAAAATAACCCAGAGGCTTATCTGGCGAATGAACAAACGAATAAAATAGCCGAAAGAATAATAGGGCGTGTCCAAGGAGCGACTTATACGGTACACAATTTGGTAGATGAACCCGTGCCTGTGAAGATATATGGCGGCAAAGAAATCGAACAGTCTGCTAAAAGGCAGATGGAATTGGCGAGACTGCTGCCTGTCAGTGTACAGGGCGCACTGATGCCTGATGCACATATGGGCTACGGGTTGCCTATAGGTGGTGTGTTGGCGACAGAGAACGCGGTGATTCCCTATGCAGTCGGTATGGATATTGGCTGTCGGATGGCGCTTTCTATTATTGATGAAAGCGAGGGGTTTATAAAACGCTATGCCTATCAGATCAAGCAGGCATTAAAAAATAACACTCATTTTGGAATGGAAGGGGGATTGGATATTCGACAGGAGCATGAGGTCTTGGAAAGTTCAATATTCGATGAGATAGCTTTTCTGAAACCTTTGAAAGGGAAGGCTGTGCGGCAGCTGGGAACCTCCGGTAAAGGGAATCATTTTGTGGAGTTTGGAGAGATCGAGTTATTTAGTGATAACACTTTAGGACTGCCAGCCAAGAAGTATGTGGCATTGTTGACACATTCGGGGAGTCGTGGACTGGGGGCTGCTATTGCCATGCATTATACGAAAATAGCAATGGACCGCTGTAAATTGCCACGGCATGCGCAGCAGCTGGCTTGGCTCGATATGGATACCGAAGCTGGACAGGAGTACTGGATCAGCATGACCTTGGCAGGTGATTATGCCAAGGCCTGTCACGATCGTATACACACCAACTTGTTAAAAGCATTGGGGTTAAAGTCAATCTGTATGGTGGATAATCATCACAATTTTGCGTGGAAAGAAACCTTAGAAGATGGTAAAGAAGTAATTCTACATCGTAAGGGAGCGACTCCTGCAGGTATTGGTGAGTTGGGTATTATACCAGGCAGTATGACAGCACCTGCATACCTGGTGTCAGGCAAAGGAAATAAGGATGCCCTATATTCGGCATCGCATGGTGCAGGTCGTGCGATGAGTAGAAAAAAAGCAAAAGACAGTATGACCTCCTCGACGATGAAAAAACTCCTGTCGAAGTCCGGAGTAGATTTAATCGGGGGTACTGTCGAAGAAAACCCTTTAGCCTATAAAGACATCGATCTGGTAATGGCCGCGCAAAAAGAGCTGGTCGATGTACAAGGAAAGTTCTATCCGCGTATTGTAAGAATGCACAAGGATTAAGGATGGAGAAGAAGATTGTACAAATTACCTCAGGGAGGGGGCCGCTGGAATGCTGTCGGGTTGTGGCCAAAGTCCAGGGTATGATGCTTAAACAGGCCAAAAGAAAAGGAATTCAAATGGAGGTGCTCGAAAATAAAGTAGGACAGCGCAGAGGATTGCTACTGTCTGCTGCGATGATGGTGACAGGTCATAGTTTAGATGCATTTTTGCAGGAGTGGATAGGTACCGTACAGTGGGTAGCACAGAGCCCTTATCGCAAGTATTACAAACGTAAGAATTGGTTTATAGGGATAGCTGCTTTCGATGTCAAGGACCTGCTGCACTGGAATGTAAAAGATGTGAAAATCGATACCTGTCGTTCAGCTGGCCCCGGTGGGCAGAATGTCAATAAAGTGGAGACTGCCGTCCGTGCAAAACACCTGCCTTCCGGAATACAGGTGGTCGCAATGGATTCAAGATCGCAGTTGGAAAACAAGAAAGCCTGCCTGGCTAGGTTGGAAGCAAAGGTGTTGGTCTGGCAGACAGAGCAGTTGTTGGAGCAACAACAGGACCAATGGCAGGCACATAATGAGCTGGAACGAGGAAACGCCGTAAAGACCATCAAGCAGGACTTGTTTTAAAATACGAGCACATGTGTTGGTCTGATATTTGCCATGCTGTGTCGTAGAAAATGTAAACATATGATGAAGATAAAAATAAGTGTAGTATTAGCAGTACTGATCGCTTTTTGTGTCAGTTCTTGTTATGTCAATAAGCACCCTCATGGGCATGTTCCTCCTGGACAAGCCAAGAAGGTGCATGGTGATAAGTCTGCTAAAGAATATGCCCCTGGGCAACAAAAACACAAGCGTGGAAAAGGTAATAACCGGTAGTGAAGATGCAAATAAAAAAGGTTCCGCTGAAACAGCGGAACCTTTTAGTATTAAAAAATCAAAATAAAATACGCGTTTAACAGTACTCTTCGAATGCTGCTACAAGATTGTCGGCAATCATTTGGGCAGGTCTGCCTTCAATCATGTGTCTTTCGATCATATGAACCAACTTACCATCTTTGAAAAGTGCCATGGCAGGAGAGGATGGAGGGAACGGAAGCATGTATTCACGTGCTTTGTCCACCGCTTCTTTTTCCATACCAGCAAATACCGTTACTAATTTAGTCGGATGTTTTTCGTTTTTTACAGCTGCTTTGGCTGCCGGACGGGCGTTAGCCGCAGCACAGCCGCATACAGAGTTGACGACAACGAATACAGTACCTTCTGCAGGTATTGCAGCATCAACCTCTTCTACTGTTTTCAATTCCTGAAAACCTGCGTCTACCAATTCTTGGCGCATCGGGGCCACTAAATATTCTGGATACATGGGTATATAAAATTAAATTACAAATCAAAAACTAGTACACCTGTGTTCGCTAACAAAAGAACACGCACTGTATACATACAAATATAAGCTATTATAATACACTCTACAAGACTTTATCCTCAAGATAATGTCAGATTGTGAGAAGCATTATATTTGGATTCTGCTTTTTTTTACCGTAGATTGATGGCCTGTTTTTGTTATTGAAAATAGGTTTTGTTAATTTGGCCTAATATTTGATTATCTGTGGAGATAAAGCAAAGCCTTATGAGTGGTAAAGCTTTATTATATTATCGTGTAGTAGCACGTTGAGGGGAACTTTTGTTGGTGCCTAAAATTACGGACAAAAGTTTGATGTTTTTTTAAATACTGTTTATAAGAATTATATATGTCTAACTGGGGACGTTTGGATCAAGTGATACAATATTTGGGGTTTAATGTCAATTCTTTTTCAAGAGAGATTGGTCTAAGTAGAGCGGAACGATTGTATCAGATAAAAAAAGGAAACTATGATATCAGTAAGAATCTTGCAGGAATTATAGTCACCCGATTTCCAGAGGTCAATGAAGCTTGGTTGCTTACCGGAGAAGGTCCCATGCTGAAAGCACGCGAAAGCTCTCCCAAAATCCCGTTGTATAATACCAGCCTAGATGAATTCAATATCGACCTTTCACAGATGTCTGTTGTTGATGAATTGGAAATTCCAATTCTTTCCGGTAGTGATTTCGCATTTGTCCATCAAGGGGATTCTATGAGTCCGGAGATAGAGCACGGAAGTATGGTGTTTGTTAAGCAGGTGGACAAAGACGCTATAGTTTTTGGTGATATTTACATGATCATTTCTGAGAAAATAAATATCGTACGTTTTATCCGTGGTCTAGATGATAAGAGTTGGCGGTTAGTAGCAAAAAATGTGGCGGATTTTGATGATCTTGTCTTGGAAAAGGCACAGGTCAAAGCCGTTTATAAAGTCAAAGGTGTTCTTTCCATGATCTCGATGTAGGTAATGAAGGTACAGAGTTATATCGTTACGACGTTATAGCGTCGATAAAAGCCTGTGTGGCTTTCAGCCCGTTTTCTAACCTTTGCGGTCCCTGTCCTGAGATAACCTGGTAGTTTGCCTGTATATTGTCCAATTCTTTTTTCCAAACTTTCATGAAATGAGCGCGTTCTTCGGGAAAATCTCTTAAGGGGTCATTCTCCCAGGGAAGATCAATATCCATCAGCAAGTACAGGTCGTATTTCCGCTGCGCTATCTCCGTCAATACCGGTGTGGGCGTGTGGTTAAATAGGTAGTCACACCATATCTTTACCGTCATGATGGTCGTATCGCAGATGATAAGGTTATTTTTTAGTTGTGAGCAGATTGCTTCTTCTAAGGCGATTTGTCCATAGAACATATTGGTTTCATCCTGTAGGGTGTACTGGTTTTGCAGATCTTTACAATAGTATCGCGCATACTCGGGTACATAAGAACTATCTAAGGCTTTCGAAAGGTATTGAGCCATGGTAGATTTGCCTGTTGACTCAGGTCCAACGACAGCAATTTTTAGTAAAGAATCCTCGATATTGTTCATGGAGGAACAATATTAAGCATTTTTTTGGAGTTATGCGCAGCTATGTACGCGCTTCGTTGTCTTCGAGGTTCCTATTGTACAATTTTATTCGCACAATTGGTGCTTGCAAAAGACTCTGGCTTCGCTTTGAATACAAATCCCATTCCTAAGATATAGCCCATGGCCTCTTTGAGTGCAATATTGGATTCGAAGTTTGGATTGGTATTGATGTCGGCGTGTACCTCGAGATCGATTGCATACCGATCTAAGATGGGACAGAGGTGGTAGGCCGTTTCTATGGATTTTTGTACTTCTAGGAGCATGCGTTCTTTGATGCTCATGTTGTGGGCCTTTCGGTCTTTGTGGATGAACATAAAACCTCCTTTATGTTCTCGTAGAAAGACGACTACGGTAGCGAATTCCGCCGTTCCACGTTTTACTTGAGAATCCGTGCCAATGAAAACCTTGAGTTTGTTTCCTTGTTGGTTCTCTCTAAGAATTGCCGCTTCAACAGCATCCATAATCGGGAGGCGAAGCCGCTCGCCATTGTATTTTTGCCATTCCATAAGATATGTTTTTGTTGTTTGAATATAGTGTTATCGTGTTCATTATCTGTTAAGTGTGTGTTGTATTTAAGTTATGAAGTTATATTGTTGTCAAGTTGTATAGTCAGAGGTGAAATAGTATACCTGTGAATTTCTAACTTTTTTAGTGCTCTTTTGCGCCATAGGCTAGATCTCCAGCATCTCCAAGACCAGGTACAATATACGATTTGCTAGTCAGTTCATTGTCAACATCTCCAACCCATATTTGTGCCTCCGGTACAAATGCCCTGACATGATCTAGGCCTTCTTGACTCGCTATGATCGCTGCAATATGCATTTCTTTGATGTTATACTCGCTCAAGAGTTCTCTGCAACAAAGTACCAGGCTTTTGCCTGTTGCGAGCATAGGGTCCGATATGATCACGATACGTTCATCCAGATTGGGAGTGTTCTCATATTTACGGTGGATTTCGAATTCACCGCTTTTCTTGGTGTGCCTATAGGCCGCAATAAATCCAGACTCTGCGCGGTCAAAAATGTTCAGAAAGCCTTGATGGTAAGGGAGTCCTGCGCGAATCAAGGTAATCAGGACCGGTTGCTCTGTCAGCATATGCATTTCTGCGATGCCAAGGGGTGTCTCGATTTCCTTTGGCGAATACGTAAATGTTTTACTGATCTCATAAGCCATTACTTCGCCAAGTCTTTCGATATTTCTTCGGAAGCGCATGCTGTCTTTTTGGATTTCCTTATCCCTAAGCTCCGAAATGAAATGGTTGGCAATGCTATTTTCTTTTGTCAGTATGTGAATCATCGTTATGGTATTTGGTCACCAAATTACAAAAAAACTTTTAGGATTGTGCGGTATGCTGTGCAGTTCTAGAAGCTATGGAGGCTTTGAAATGACACATTACCTTGAAAAAAAGGCTGTTTAGTTTCTTTTGCGTCATAATAATCAGCTTTGTCTGTGAAAACGTTCCTGAATTTGGTATTTTTACATAAGAAGGAGCACTATGAAATTTCAACTTACGTCAGAATATTATCCTACCGGAGACCAGCCACAAGCCATAAAGGAATTAGTCCAGGGTGTAAACGAGGGCGATCCCTATCAAACACTGCTGGGCGTTACGGGTTCTGGTAAAACATTTACCGTTGCGAACGTTATTCAAGAAACCCAAAAGCCGACCTTGATACTGAGTCATAATAAGACGCTGGCAGCACAGTTGTACGGTGAGTTCAAGCAGTTCTTTCCGGATAACTCGGTCAACTATTTCGTGTCTTATTACGATTATTATCAACCGGAAGCATTCATAGCCTCTACAAATACCTATATAGAGAAAGATCTGGCCATAAACGAAGAAATCGAGAAATTACGTCTGGCCAGTACTTCGGCATTAATGTCGGGACGTAGAGATGTGATTGTGGTCTCGTCGGTATCCTGTATCTATGGTATGGGAAATCCCGAAGATTTCTCGAGATCTATCTTCCGGTTTGGTGTGGGGATGACAGTCTCTAGAAATGCATTTCTGCACAAATTGGTGGAAATATTATATGCGCGGACTACGACGGAATTCAAGCGTGGTACTTTTCGTGTTAAAGGGGATACTGTAGATATTTACCCCGCCTACCTGGATAATGCCTACCGCGTTTCCTTCTTTGGCGACGAGATTGATGAACTTAGCGAAATAGACCCGGTCACTGGTAAAACATTGTTGAAGCACGAAGCTTTATCGCTTTTTCCGGCGACGTTATTCGTCACACCAAAGGAAAAATTTACGCAATCCATTTGGGCGATACAGGAAGAAATGGTGCAGCGTAAAGCCCAACTTGAAGAAGAGGGACGAATGTTAGAAGCCAAGCGTTTAGAGGAGCGGGTCAATTACGATTTGGAAATGATGCGAGAACTGGGCTACTGCTCGGGGATAGAGAACTATTCCCGCTTCTTTGATGGTCGGGAGCCCGGAATGCGTCCGTTCTGTCTGTTGGATTATTTTCCCGAAGACTACTTGTTGGTCATTGACGAAAGCCATGTGACATTGCCACAATTGAGAGCCATGTATGGAGGTGATCGCTCGCGGAAGATATCACTCGTAGAGCATGGTTTTAGGCTCCCGGCAGCACTAGATAATAGACCGTTGAATTTTCCGGAGTTTGAATCGCTTACGAATCAGACCATATATGTGTCGGCGACTCCCGGGGATTATGAATTACAGCAAACCGAGGGCGTGGTTGTCGAGCAGGTAATTCGTCCTACAGGATTGTTGGATCCAATTATAGAAGTCAGACCGGCTATGAATCAGGTAGATGATTTTTTGGAACAGGTGGACAAAACAATCAAAGAAGGAGGACGTATCCTAGCTACTACGTTGACCAAACGTATGGCAGAGGAATTAACAAAATATATGAGTCGCCTTAATATCAAAGTGCGCTATATCCACTCCGAGGTCAAAACCTTAGAAAGGGTGGAAATATTACGTGGACTGCGCTTAGGGGAGTTCGATGTATTGGTGGGTGTGAACTTGTTACGGGAGGGATTAGATCTTCCCGAAGTAACCCTAGTAGCTATTCTGGATGCGGATAAAGAAGGTTTCCTGCGATCGGAACGCTCCCTTATACAGACTATCGGGCGTGCGGCGCGTAATGATAAAGGCCGTGTGATCATGTACGCCGATAAGATGACCGACAGTATGCGGGTGACAATCGACGAAACCAATAGAAGACGGGATAAGCAAATTGCTTACAATGTTGAACATGGGATTACACCGCGTACCGTCGGAAAAACAAGAGAAGAGATTTTAGAACAGACTTCTGTTGCCGATTTTAAAGGCGGGGAACAAAAGCCTTACGTGGAATCGGATGGGGGTGTACAGGTCGCTGCCGACCCGTTAATAGCTTACATGAGTGAAAAAGATCTCAAGAAAGCAGTGGATACTGTTCGTAAAAGAATGGAAAAAGCAGCGAAAGAGATGGATTTCCTGGAAGCGGCCAAGCTGCGTGATGAAATGTTTACGTTAGAAAAGTCTTATGAAGAACGATTTGGATAGACCTTTATCCAAATCGCTCTTGGTGTTATTTCTTTTCTTGATATAAGGCGGTTTTGTTCAGACTCAGCGTCCAACAGTTGGAATCCTGAACTAAAGTAAACCGGCCATTGGTATAAGTCGTTGCGTTACGTTGATTCAGCATTATACTGTTCTGTTCTTCAGGTATGAATACTTCGGCTTCATTTTTTGAGCTGTCTACCAAGATATAGGCAGAAGTTTGATAGGCGCTGGAGGTATTCAAGGTGTGTAGTGCGATACCCTGTTCAAAGGGCCGTATACATTCACTGCGTAATTGGGACCAAGTGTAACCTGCACTCAGTAGGCAACCATGTTTGTCCTTATCCGCTCCCACAGCGGCTAAAGAGTCAGCTCCAGCATTGGATGATGAAACTTTTGATGATTGACAACTGCTCGTAAAGATCACAAATAGCAATAATAATGACATAGGTGTTTTCATAGTAGATATTTTTAAGTGTCAATAATTTGATGCTTTATTTAAGCGCTATAACCTTTCTGATTCGTGAATCTATCTTGTAGAGCAATTAATGTTCCTAATTTGAATTAATTGGATCAATTGTTCCTTTTTTTGCGGGTAAAAAAAAGAATATCCATTCTCAAGCCTCCTCTGAAAGGAATTTTATAAAAAGATAAACGTTGAGGGCTTCTATTTTGTTTGTTGTATTTTAAAATAAAATTATCTAAGTTTATTCTTTTTCAAATGAAATGGTTTATTCTTTAGTAAATTAATAAACTGAATCAGGAGGAGCTAACCACCCGCTCAAGTGATGACGCAATCACATTATTGGGGGCCTCACGAAAAAATAATAAAAGTAAAATACCTTAATTGATCATTGGGATGAAGAAACCAGTACTGGTTATTAAATTTGGATCTGCATCTATCACAACAGATGGAGAAGTAGACGAGCGGATTGTATTGGAAATTGCACGTCAATGTGCTGTTCTCCAATCGACTTATAATATTGTATTGGTATCCTCGGGTGCTGTAGCAGCGGGTCGACGTTTTATTCCGAGATATACGGGGACATTGGAACAACGTAAAGCTGCGGCAGCAATAGGAAATCCATTATTGATGCGGATCTATTCAACTTATTTCAAGCCTTTTCGCATCGCACTGGCACAAAGCCTTTGTGAACGCCACCATTTTTCAAATAGGGAACAGTTTTTACAGTTAAAAAGTACCTATGAGACCTTGTGGAAGAATAATATTATCCCTGTAGCCAATGAAAATGATGTAGTCAGCAATAAAGAACTGAAATTTTCAGACAATGATGAGTTGGCAACATTGATCGCTGTGGGCTTTGGAGCAGAACAGCTTTTGTTCAGTACTTCGGTGCCTGGTGTGCTGGATGACAAGGGAAATGTCATTCCTTTAATTGAAATCATCGATAAAGATGCCCTCGCTCTGGCCCGTAAGGAAAAATCAACAGTTGGCCTAGGAGGTATGACTTCCAAGTTAAACTTTGCCCGATTGGCAACGCAGATGGGGATACAAGCTGTTATTTTTAGTATGCAGACCCCAGATGGTATTTTAAAGGCTATCTCGGGTGAGACCGGAACGGTGTGTCTGGCGCAGAAGAAGAAGGTTTCTTCTCGAAACAAATGGTTGGCCAGTGGCAGTCTCATCGCAGGTCTGGTCAAAGTAGATCAAGGTGCGCTGCAAGCGATTCAGCAGCGGAAAAGCCTATTGGCTGTCGGTATCGCTGAGGTGGTGGGAGAATTTGAAGCGGGAGAGGTCTTTCAGATTGCAGATCGCGAGGGGGTGGTGCAGGCTGTGGCCAAAGCAAAAATCGATTCCGTTGCTTTGAAGAAATCAGATACCAAGAAAAATATAGCATTGGCACATGCAGATGATATTGTGCTATTGTAAGTTGAATAAGAAGACGCTAAGTATAAAATAGTAAAGAGTAAGGAAATGAACACTATACAGCAGCAATTATCTGATAGCCGTGTTGCTAAACAAGCTATAAATGAATTGCGAATCCAGGATAAGCAACGGGTATTAGAGCGGATCGCATCGCTCTTGCAGATCCATAGCAATGAGGTCTTGCAGCAGAATCAACTCGACTTAGAGCGGATGGAGAATGACGATCCCAAGTATGACCGACTGAAGTTAACGGTGGAACGGATTGAAGGGCTGGCCCAAAGTGTGCTGGATATAAGCAGACTGGCGGATCCTACTGATCGGTTGCTGAGCACAAAGAAGCTGGACAACGGGCTCTTGGTCGAAAAAAGGACGGTTGCTCTAGGCGTGGTGGGGGTGATTTATGAGTCGAGGCCCAATGTTACGATCGATGTTGCTGCATTGTGCATACAATCGGGAAATGTATGTCTGCTGCGAGGGGGAAGTGATGCATGGTATACCAATCGTTATTTGGTAGGTCTCCTACGGCAGGCGCTGGTGGAGTGTGGTACAGATCCGAATATTGTACAATTATTGCCTACGGAACGGGCTTTGGTCAATGAGCTGCTGGAAGCTGTTCGCTATGTGGATATCATTATCCCACGTGGATCGCAGGGGCTGATTGATTTTGTACGTCAACATGCGAAAGTACCTGTGATAGAAACAGGGGCTGGGGTCTGTCATACGTATGTCGAAGCCAGTGCCGACCTGGCCAAAGCAGCTCGTATTGTTGCGAATGCCAAGATCTCACGGCCTTCGGTATGTAATGCCCTGGATACGGTACTCGTAGATGACAAGATCGATAAGCAGTTTATAGAACAGCTTATACCATATTTTTCAGAAGCTGCGGTTGATGTTTTTGCTTCGGACAAGTTATATGACATTTTTAAAGACGCAGGTTACCCTTTTATACACCGTGCAGACGATGCTGATTTTGGGCGTGAATTTTTAGATTTAAAGTGTTCAATCAAAGAAGTGGACGGTTTGGAGGAGGCACTGACGCATATTGCCCATTATTCGTCCAAACATTCGGAATGTATTGTGTCGCAAGATTCAATTAAAATTACGAAATTTATGCGGTCTGTGGATGCAGCAGCAGTTTATTCCAATGCCTCGACCCGCTTTACCGACGGAGGGGAATTTGGTTTAGGAGCAGAGATCGGTATCTCTACACAGAAACTGCATGCGCGTGGTCCTTTTGCCTTAGAAAAATTAGTGACAGAAAAATGGTTTGTCACTGGCGACGGACAAATTAGATAATTGCTCATGGGAATTCGATACGAAAAAGACACCATACTGAATTGGATAAATGAGATGGGAAAGTTTCTCCGGCTTTTGGTGGAGAAGTGGGAAGGATTAGAAGAGGTCTCCGCACCGGTTGATATAGCTGCAGGCTATGAAGATTTCTTTAACGAAAAAAGAGACTATTTTGTACGTATCAGCGATGCTGAACTTATAACCTATAGCAAGAGCCTGGAACAGGAACAGATCCGTCCTTTGGCGCAGCTCCTGATGTACGATGGATTGATGAACAAGGACAATGGATTGCTACGGAAGGCAAAGGCTCTATTTGAGTGTCATATGCAACAGACCGGTAGTTTCTCTTTTGAAGACTACGGCTTTCTCCATCAGATTGAAAAAAATATCCGTTAGCGCTATGGCGTTAACGGAGTACTTCTCGGGCTATTACCAAGCGTTGTATTTCTGAGGTGCCTTCGTAAATCTGTGTGATTTTGGCATCGCGCATCAGTCGTTCGACGTGATATTCTTTTACATACCCATATCCACCATGTATCTGTACCGCCTCTACGGTATGTTTCATGGCTACTTCTGAAGCATGCAGTTTGGCCATGGCGGCCTCTTTGCCATAGGGCAATCCTTGGTCTTTGGTCCAAGCGGCTTTATGGGTCAATAATCGTGCAGCTTCAATCTCAACCTCCATATCGGCCAGTTTAAATTGTATGGCTTGGTGTGTCGATATCGGCTTGCCAAAAGTTTTTCTTTCCTTGGCGTATGCTAGTGCAAGGTCATACGCTCCGGCAGCAATCCCCAAGGCTTGTGCCGCTATACCGATACGACCGCCATCCAGTGTCATCATGGCAAACTTGAATCCGAAGCCATCCTCGCCAATACGATTCTCTTTGGGTACGATGACATCTGTGAATAACAAAGAATGAGTGTCCGAGCTCCGTATGCCCAATTTGTTTTCTTTGGGACCAATTGTAAAGCCAGCTGTTCCTTTCTCTACGATCAGCACATTAATACCTTTATGCCCCAGTTCGGGATGCGTCTGTGCGATCACCAGATAAATATCTGCATTTCCACCATTGGTAATCCAGTTTTTTGTGCCGTTGAGCAGGTAATGATCTCCCATGTCAGCAGCAATAGTGTGCTGGGAGGATGCATCTGAACCCGCCTCTGGCTCGGATAGGGCAAAGGCACCCAGTTTTTCCCCTTTTGCGAGGGGAATGAGATACTTTTGCTTTTGTTCTTCGCTACCGTATGCCTCCAGCCCCCACAGTACTAGTGAATTGTGAGCCGACATGATGACGGCAGTGGAAGCATCTACCTTGGCTATCTCTTCGAGGGCCAGTACATAAGCAAGGCTGTCCATACCTGCGCCACCATATTGGTCGGAAGTCATGATTCCCATAAATCCCAATTCCCCCATTTTTTTTACGAAGTCTGTAGGGAACAGCGCTTTCTCATCCCGCTCGATGACATCTTTTTTTAGCTCTTCGGCAAATTCCCTGGCCGCATCACGTATCATTCTATGCTCTTCTGATAACTCGAAATTCATGGTGTATCGTCTATTTGGTTCTATCAAATATAATTATTTTTATTATGCATGCATAATAAAAATATAAAATTTATTCTTAATTATTTGGTGATTATCTAAAAGTCTACTATATTAGTAGAATATATAGGTTATTAAATTTTATCCATATGAGTTTAAGACTAGGTGATGATGCGCCAAATTTTAAAGCGCAAACGACAATAGGTGATATCGATTTCTACGACTACATCCAAGGTAGCTGGGCGGTATTATATTCCCACCCTTCCGATTTTACGCCAGTATGTACTACAGAACTTGGCCGTACGGCACAGTTGAAGTCCGAGTTCGAAAAACGAAATGTTAAAGTATTGGCTTTGAGTGTCGATGGTGTACAGGACCATCTGGAGTGGGTTAAAGATATCAATGAGACCCAAAATACGACGGTCGACTTTCCGATTATTGCAGACGAGGATCGTCATGTGGCGGGGCTATATGATATGATCCATCCCAACGCTTCCACAACCTTTACGGTACGCTCTGTATTTGTTATCGGTCCAGACCGCAAGATCAAATTGACTCTTACTTATCCCGCGTCTACTGGTCGTAATTTTTACGAGATCCTTCGCGTTATAGACTCCTTACAGCTTACTGCTGAATATTCTGTGGCAACGCCTGCGGATTGGAAAGATGGGGAAGATGTTATTGTAGTTCCGGCGATTAAAACGGAAGACATTCCAGCGAAGTTTCCGAAAGGGTTTACAGAGATCAAACCCTATTTAAGAGTTACACCACAGCCTAATAAGTAGGCCAGTTCTGTTATATATAAAAGAGGGGGACGAAATTGCCAGAAGGCTTTTTCGATCCCCCTCTTGCTTAGGTTGATTCGCTGTCTTTAATATCCTGGATTTTGCGTTAACCCTTTTCCCAAACCGATCTGAGCGGCTGGTATAGGGTATAGAAAATACCGCTCGTCCTGGAGATTCTTATATTTATGCAGTGCCAATTTTGTTCGACAAAAGTCGAACCAGGTTTCCCCTTCAAATAACAGTTCTCTTTCTTTTTCTTCTTGCACGGCTGTGATAAAGTCCGCTACAGTGGCATAGTCACCGATCGGTACAATATGCCCTGCTCGCTCTTGGACTGCTTTCAGACTTTCGTACGCCGACTGGCTGGTGGTATTGTCGATACGTGCCTTTGCTTCAGCATGGATGAGATAGATCTCTGCAAGGCGAATCGCCGTCACGTTTTGACTCGCTGGAGAAAAGTTAGGAAACTTGCCCATGAAATAGTTGCCTTTGCTTCCTTTTTTGATAACGAAGGATTTACGTTTATCCTCGTCGGCATACAGATCTAACAGTGTGCTGTCCTTTGCGAAAAATAGAACACTGGCATTATCGTTGGCTACGGCAGCTAAGGGGTTGGTCGCTTGTGCATCAAATTGTATTTCAAAAATAGCCTCATTGCTGTTCTGCATCGTCCATATGCTGGCGTAGTCTGCTGCCAGGCCATACTTCTTAGACAGGATAACTTCTTCTGACAAACGAAGTGCATCCTTGTAATCGTTGGTAAAGGCTGCCTGATACAGGTATACCTTGGCCAGAAGTGCCTTTGCAGCCCAGTGCGATGCACGTCCGCGAGCCGCATCTCCAGTATAGGTGTTTTCTGCGGGCAGCAGATTAGCTGCATCGTTCAGATCTTTTATAATCTGTGTATATACTTCCTCTTTTTCCGATTGCTGAATATCCAATTCACTACTTTCCTTGGTGTAGGTCGTTTTTAACGGTATGCGTCCAAAAGCCCTTACCAAGAAGAAATAATTAAACGCCCGAATAAACTTAGCCTCGCCGATGAAGCTGTTTTTCTTCTGTTCTGTGATCATCTCTTCGGTCATGTTGGGGACTTCTTCGATGATCTGATTGGCCGCATTGATGGTGGTGTAGAGTGCTTTCCACATGTTGGAGGTCCAGGGGTTAATGGTCTGTACCTGATGTGTTGCAAAATTTTCATACTCAGGGTATTGTGCCGAGTGTCTTACGTGTTGCGCCGAAAATTCAGGAACAATAAGTGTCGACTGTCCGTAAGAATAGGAGTTCATCATGCTGCGGTACATACCCATTAGCGCGGAATTAGCGTTGGTTTCTGAATTAAAGTATGTGTCTTGACCGATCTGTCCTAGAGGTGCACGGTCCAGAAACTTATCGCAGGACGTCAGGCTGAGTGTCACCGACGTGAGAAATAGCAGGTATATTATATTCTGTCTCATAGTAGTTTTTAAAATGTCAAGTTAAAGCCTGTTGTAAAAATGCGTGGCTGTGGATAGCTGCCATAATCGTAGCCATAGATCAGGCCGGTATTTGCACCACCATGACTGGAGCTGACCTCTGGATCATAACCTCTGTATTTGGTAAATACATATGCATTCTGTACCGTAGCATACCAACGCAGTTTTTTTACTTTCAACTTTTCGGACAGTGCAGAAGGGAAAGAGTAACCCAGCGTGATGTTGCGTATACGGAAAAAAGAACCATCCTCGACAAATCGAGACGATACTGCTCCATTGTTTAGATCTCCAGGAGCCGGACGTGGTACATCGGTTACGTCTCCCGGATTTTTCCAGCGATCCACGAGGTCTATAAATTGATTCGAACTCGGGTTGAAGCCCTCTAAGCCCGATGCTAGGTTATAGTTGAAAATGTCATTGCCATAGGTGAATTGTCCCAAGATGCTGAGATCAAAGTTTTTATAGGAGAAGCTGTTGCTGATGCCTCCAAAAAAGTCGGGGTTAGGATCACCTATCATGACATGGTCGGCATAGTCTGTGGGAAGTACCATAGAGCCATCGACTCCCAGATAATCGATCATACCGGTTTGGGTATTTACCCCCATCGCTTTCCATCCGTAAAAAACGCCCAATGGCTCACCTGGCCTTGCTCTATTGAGATCGCCCACACCACCGCGCATTTCGTCGAGACCATGAGGTAGTGCGACAACTTTGTTTCTATTGAAAGTCATGTTGAGTGAGGTAGACCACTTGAAGGCACCTACTAGATTCTTGCTGGTCAGCTCAAATTCAAAACCTTTGTTTTCAATGTCTCCGGAATTGGTAAACCGCGTTTCATAGCCCGAACTGGTCAATATAGGAAGTCCAATAAGAAGATCTGTTGTTTTCTTTTGGTAGTAGTCGGCCAATAAAGAGATTCTGTCGTTAAAGAATCCTGCGTCTATACCGATATTCCATTGCTGGGTAGTCTCCCATTTTAAACCGTTGTCACCGAGTACATTCGGAAGGAATCCGGGTGTTCCCATATAATTGTTGCCTCCGGTATACATCGAGCGGCTAGCGTAGTTGCCAATGTTTTGGTTACCTGTGATACCCCAACTGGCCCGTAGCTTTAGGTCGTTAATAACGCTAACATCTTGCATGAAATCTTCTTGCTTGATCCGCCACGCCCCGGCAAAAGAAGGGAAGACAGCCCAACGGTTGTCTTTCCCGAAGCGGGAAGAACCGTCTGAGCGTATATTGGCATTGAATATATACTTGTCGTTATAGATATAGGTAGCCCGTGCAAAGCCGGAAGCGATAGCCCATTCCTCTGGATAAGAGTTAGCGCCGTTGATGACACCCCCTGCGGTGATGTAGGAAATATCATTACTCGGAAAGTTGGACCGTTGGGCATGTACAAAATCGATACGTGATTCCTGGAAAGAAAAACCGCCTAGAACATTTAAACTGTGTGCACCAAACAACTTGTCATAGGTTAGTGTGGTCTCGTTGATCCATAGCTGATCTCTCGTATTCCGGCGTGCACCGATTCCGCCTTGACTCACATACGAGCGCAGTCCGTTTGGAGGCATAAAGAAGGTCTCATCGATAAAGCTTACATCGGTTCCAAAGCTTGTTTTTAATAATAATTCAGGGATGATATTGTATTCAGCGCTGGCATTGGCCAGTATTCTGAACGTCTGTGCTTCATTGGTAGGCAGTTCTAACATGGCGACAGGATTCTCCCGCGTTGCACGTACTTGATCATATACATAATTGCCTTTTTCATCAAATACACTCAGATTGGGAGGGGAGAATATTCCACTTTTAGTAGCTCCCTCTTTGGAGTTTTCTTCCTGTACACGTTGGTTGACTGCACGCGTTAGATTTATAGCTGTCGAAAATCTTAGTTTGTCACTGTGCGCATGATCTAAATTGATACGACCACTCAATCGATTGAAATCGGATCCGAGCAATACACCACCTTGTTTCATGTAGCCTACAGAGGTGTAATATGTTGTTTTGTCATTTCCACCATTGGCAGAAAGTTCATAACTTCTCATTGGAGCAGTTCTGAACACGGCATCCTGCCAATTGGTATTTATATCTGGGTTTGCAAATATCTGATTGTCGGCTTTATTGGTGTCGATACCGAGTTCTAACCTGATTCTATAGTAGTCGCGCATATAGTCCTGATATTGCTCGGTATTCATCATGTCATAATATCGTTCGCGGGGTACCTGCGAAAATCCTTCGTACATGTTGAAGTTAAACTGACTGTGACCAGGCGTACCTTTTTTTGTCGTGATCAACACGACACCGTTGGCTGCTCTCGAGCCGTAGATCGAGGAGGAAGCCGCGTCTTTTAAAACTTCGATAGACTGTACGTCTGAAGGGTTAATAGAGGCAAGGACATTGATCCCTTGGGTTCCTCCACCAAAATCAAAGGTAGAGCCTCCGGTAAAGTTGGTCGTACTGTTGACAGGAATCCCGTCCACGACGTACAACGGATCAGAACTTGCGTTGATAGACGTGGTGCCTCGTACGCGTATGCTGATACCGCCGCCGGGCGAACCCGATTTTTGTGTGACCTGTACACCTCCGGCTTTACCTTGTATGGCTTGTGTGATGCTGGGGAGAACTTCGTCTTCGATATCCTTGGCTCCAATACTGGATACCGCAGTAGGTAGTGTAGCTCGTTTCATGGTGCCATAACCTACAGAAACCACCTGTACAGATTCAATTGTGTTGGTTTCTGTAGCCAAGACTACCCGTACGTCTTTTCTGTCTCCCACGGTTTGGGTCAGAGATTTATAACCTACATAACTGAAGCGCAATCTGTTTTTGGCCTGCGCAGTGATTTTGAACCGACCGTCTTCGTCTGTAAGAACTGTTGTTTTGGTACCCTCTACAGAAACCGATGCTCCTGGTATTGGACCCTCTGGACCACTTACGAGACCTGTTATTGTATTTTTGGAAAGAATGGTGCTGTCTGTATTAGCAGAGTCTGCAAGAGCCGCATTCGGCGTCTTTATGGCTACGCTGTGCTCCACAGGGACCGAAGTACTGTCTACAGCAGAATCGGCCTTAGCCTCTTCTTCCACAGGTAGAGTTGCCATAATATGGCGTTGATTGTTGACATGTATTTCTGTTCGTAGGAAACCTGACTTTAATAGAACCAATATGCCATTAGGGCTGGCAGCTATTTTAAAGGTTCCTGTTGCATCGGAGACAACAGTATTGCTTGTTCCTTTTTCTGAAATGACGACCCCTTCTAAAGCTGTCCCTGCGGCGTCTTTGACTTGCCCAGAGACCGATAAAGAATCTGTATTTGACAGCGATGGAGGTTTGGACAGTTTAGTCGTTTCCGTATAGAACTGGTGGGATTGAATTGCTGCTCGTGTTGCGTTGTGAAAAATAGTGAGTGTACATGTTAAAAATAATACGCGATAAATATGAAGTATCATAAATTAAAAATTATATAGAGATTCTGAAAGAAATAGAAAATTTCCGGCAAATACTGTCTGGCGAAGAGGGCTGTTATCGAATATGGTAGTCATACTGTTATTATATCATTCTTGTTACATGGTAGTGCATGTTATAACAATAAACGCTCTAAAAACACATTTGTTGTTTAACGATTTCTTTTTTTTAGAAAAGAGCAGTTTAGAAAAGACAGTATTTTGACCTATGGCATTGCCGGTAAGGTGCTTAGGTGAAGGGAAAAAAATAAAGCAGATATCCTTTTTCAGAACATCTGCTTTACTATTTGGACTATCCTAGGTATAACCTTGTGTGAGATAATCCTGATTTTGATTTATTGAAACAAATTTGACTAAAAGACCTTTACGATATAGATGTAGTCTTGCAGTTTCTTGATCTGCTCCGTTCGTGGGAGCGTTGATAGCATATTTTTATTATTTAAGAAGATGTTGCCTTTTAAGGAGTCTGCAGGGATCTTGTTGAGTGTTTCTACAAGTTCTTTCGTCTTGATCGCAAATGCTGCACCATCTATTCCTTTTTGCTTACCGGATATGATTCCAATGATATTTCCCTGGTTGTCCAGTACAGGGCCTCCACTATTTCCAGGATTGACAGGAATGGAGATTTGGTAGGCGATCGTGTCACCAGCATACCCTGTATTCGAACTTAAATACCCTTGTCCATAAACCGCCTCGTCTCTAGGGAATCCCAGTGTGAAGATATCCTCACCCAGTTCTGAACTTTGTTTTTTGAATGTGTAGGGTATATTCTTCAAAATTTTAAAGCTTGGATCTGCGATGTGTAAGATTGCAAGATCTTTTTGAGGATCGGTGTAGACAATCTGGGCCTTATAGGCTTGTCCTTTTACACTCTGAAGATGTACAGAGTCTGCCCCATTGATCACGTGATAATTAGTGACAACATATCCGTCACGGGTCAGCATGAAGCCAGTCGCGCCGAAGTGTATGGGGGACGAGTTCTTGTTTTTGTCGTTGTTAATGTTTTGTATGGCTTTATTCTGTTCGGTCACGTTCTTTTTGACAGAGTTCATCTCTCGACGCAATGCACTATAGTCCGTATTTGCTTTTTTGATGTTTGCGAAATATCCCGTGATCCATAGGGTAGAAAAAACAGAAATCAAGGCCACTGCTGCCGCGACTCCAGCATTTACCTGTAGCTTGCTCCATAGTGAAGTTGTCTTTTGACCTGTTTTATGGTATTTCGTTGCTTCAAAGGCATTTCCTTCTGCGATGAGCGCCTGTTGGAATGCATGGCGCGTCTCGTTCTTTTCCAAGTCCTGTACAAACAAACGATGCTGTTCAAATACTTCCGCATAGCTGGGCTCTGTCTGACAGAAGTTCTCGAATGCTATAGCATCTTCAGCAGCAAGTTCGCCTCGTAAATACTGATCGGCCCACTCGATAAAATCATGTCTTTGCATACTACTCACTTTTCAAGAGATGAATTAAAAAATATCTTTTTGAGTCGTTGTAGGCATTTGTACTTTTGTGTCTTTGCATTGTCGGTGTTGGTATAACCAAATTTGTCCCGTATGTCTTGCATGGACATGTTAGTAATATAGAAGTCTTTCAGGAGCGTCTGGCAAGGTTCGCCCAATTGGGATAGCGCCTTGTTCATCTGATCAAACTTCAGCTCCGTTTCCTCGTGTCGCTCCAGATCATCCTCTATACCTAAGAGATCTTCAAAATCAGAAATATCAGATGTGTTGGCCGAATTTCCTTTTCGTGTCAGCTGTTTCAGCCAAAGTCTCCTGGATACCGCGTATAAAAAAGTCCCAAGTTTACTACTTAACTCAAATTTTTGTTGAGTAATCTTATCGTACAATACCATCACCGCTTCCTGAAAGATATCTTTCGCTTCATCCTCAGATCCACTGTTGTTAACGATCATTCGTGATATCAAAGGAAAATAGATCTTATAGA
This sequence comes from Sphingobacterium paucimobilis HER1398, assembly GCF_000416985.1. Lineage (GTDB taxonomy): Bacteria > Bacteroidota > Bacteroidia > Sphingobacteriales > Sphingobacteriaceae > Sphingobacterium > Sphingobacterium paucimobilis. Next base: position 823 of record NZ_ATDL01000007.1, on the reverse strand, counting down.
TCTTATTGATAGCTTTGCTATCTCCTTTTGATACCCCATCGACAATCTCCTGGTCTGAAATTTCTGCGGGAAGTATTTGTCTTATCTTACTCACTTATTAATACTTTAAAACTCAAATAGTAACCCTTGTCTTTGTGAAATTAATAAAGAAAAATAGTTTCCTGCCTTTCTTACAGCGTTTAATCTCCGACTGAGATACTTTCTGACCTTGAATATACGCACTTTTGTAAAAATACTTAATCAAACCTAATAGTATTTTTGATGAAATACGAATGAGGCTCTTAAAAAAATGCTATAGACTTGTTAACGAATAACTTGTTGTTTAAGTATGTTGTCTATTGTAAAAAAAGAGATTTATTGAAGAGAAATAGGGTGGAGGGGGGGAAACAAAAAAAGGCATCCTCAATGGATACCTTTATTGTTTTCTTAGCGATCTGGACGGGACTCGAACGGGCGACTCTTCCGATGAATCGGAATATGCTAACCAGCTGAACTACCAGGCCTAAGTATTTTAATTGTTGTTGAAGGATTTTTAAGGATTTGGCTATAAACAACAAAAGGCATCCTCAATGGACACCTTTATTGTTTTCTTAGCGGTCTGGACGTGACTCGAGCGGGCGACTCTTCCGATGAATCGGAATATGCTAACCAGCTGAACTACCAGGCCTAAGTATTTTAATTGTTGTTGAAGGATTTTTAAGGATTTGGCTATAAACAACAAAAGGCATCCACAATGGACACCTTTATTGTTTTCTTAGCGGTCTGGACGTGACTCGAGCGGGCGACTCTTCCGATGAATCGGAATATGCTAACCAGCTGAACT
>NZ_ATDL01000006.1 GCF_000416985.1 Sphingobacterium paucimobilis HER1398 | reverse complement strand
GAAATAAAGCATGAGCTCATTATGCCGTACGGTGTCCAGGGGGGTATACGAGGAGAACAGCTCGGACAGAGCAGACGTTTCGAAGCCCAGAAGTTCCTGAAAGGAGTATTCGCTGCCTGCAAACAGCTGCATATAGGTATTGACCGTATTGCGGGAAATACCCAGAACGGAACCTATTTTACGGTTACTGTAACCGTCCAGATGTAATGTGAGTATTTGTTTTAAGTCCATCGGATCAAGTTTGTTGGCCATATCGCTGTATTTAGAGCGACAAGGTAATTCTTTCCCGATCTTTTTGAAGTGGCACAATTCGAACCGTAAAAAACGGAGCGATGGAAGAAAACTAAACCACTAAAGTGGCATCATTTGAACCGTAATAGCTGGCACCATCCGACCGAAATGACTGGCACAAATCAAACCGTAATATCCACCCTTTGGGAAAATTCTGTTATTAATTTCCTTTAATCCATCTTCTGTTAAGTATTGATCCGTTTTATAAATTACATCATTTACAGAGTTTTTAAAATCCGAAATAGTCACCCAGGGTATCTTCCCTCCATAAAATAGCGAATTACTTTTTTTGGGAGTACCACCGCTTTTCATCTCACATATTTCTTTGAAAAGAACTTTCATTATATAATCATATTTTTAAGTTCATCCATTTCCTTTCGGATAGTGTCCTCTAGTTGAAAAATGGCTTCTAAAATTTCTTTTGGTGGATCGTAACTTTGTTCTTCGTATTCGAACTGTTTATAACGATTATAACTTAAATCAAATTCATTTAACTCAATTTCTTCAATAGGTACATAAAAATGGGTAAGTCTTTCTGTAGGGGGAGCGGTTTCTCTTTCATTGAAGCTATCTCTAGCAATTGGAAGTGGATTATCAGATAATTTTCTTCTGTTGTCATCTAAACTATACCCATCATTCTTCAATTCATAAAACCAAACTCTTTTGGTATTGAAATCAGTACTCCCTTCTTTAACTTTAGAGAATACTAAAATTGATGTTTTAACACCAGCATAAGGTTTGAAAACTCCACTTGGCAAGGAAATTACTGCTTCTATGCTATTATCTTTTAATAAAACTTCTCTCGTAGCTTTTTGATTTTTACTTCCGCTAAACAACACACCTTCCGGAATAATTACAGCAGCCTTACCTCCTTTACGAAGCATTTTAGAAATACGGAGTAAGAACAATAATTCGCTTTGATTACCGCAGCTTTTGAGCTTATCACTGACACCATCTTTATTTATTCTTCCAGTAAATGGAGGATTGGCAAGGATGATAGAATATTCTCCATCCTTATGTTGTGCATCATATTCTTTTGATAAAGAATCAAGGTTTTCAATTTGTGGGATTTTTATTCCATGAAGCATTAAATTCATTAAGCCAATACGCACCATATTTTGGTCAATATCAAAACCAAAAAAGGTCTTACTGTTTAGCTTATCCCAAATTTTTGAATCAGTAATCTTTTCTCCACCATTTCTCTTGAAACGATTTAATCCGTTTTCATCTTCTGTAATATTCTCCGCTTTTGTATATTTTGTGAGTATATGTTGGTATGCTCCCAATAAAAAACCACCCGTACCACAAGCAGGGTCGCAAATTTTATCATTTACATCAGGGTCTATCAGTTCACACATAAACTGAATGATATGTCTTGGTGTTCTGAATTGCCCGTTTTTACCTGAAGTGCCTATTTCATTGATTAGATATTCGTAAACATCACCTTGTGTATCTTGAAACTGTTGTCCTCCTTCTTGTTGTTTTTTAATATCTTCAAAAATGCTATTTATGTCATTAATAGCCTCCTTAAGCAATGTAGCATTGTTGATTCCGAAAACAGCATTTTGCATATGTCGAGTATAAGGCTGATTGGGATCATTTAAGCCTTTTATAAAAGGAAATGCTTTTTTACTTACTATTTCTAATATTTCATCCGCATTTTCTAAAACAGAAAAGTGTGACCAACGACAATCATCGGCGCTTTCCATCAACACTTTTCCATTTTTAGCTTTTAAAGGATTTCCATTTTTATCTAATTTTTCTCTGACAAAAAGAGTCTTGTGTCTTTTATTCTGATCTTGAGCTTCTTTATCTGCATCATCTATCCTACGTAAAAATAACAAATACGAAATTTGTTCAATTGCCGTAATTGGATTCGTAATGCCTCTGCTCCAAAACTTATCCCAAAGCTTATTTATTTTTGATTTTAAATCGTTTGATAACATACCAATTTATTATTTTCCTCCTGCCATTTCTAATAAGATTATTCTTTATGAATCTATATTATCAGTAATGTTTAAAATACGTTGATGCAATTACCTGAACAAACCACAGACACTTTCATGTATGGTAGTGTTTTGAAAAATGTACTTGCAACTGCTTAACAAAAATTGTTAATAAGGCTAAATATAAGAAGTATTTCGAGATCATTAGTTATTTAAAGTTCTCTACAAGATTAATCTACTGGATATAAACAAACAAGATTTAAATCTTGTTGTCCACAAAAAATTACAAGGGACAATATTCTTATTACTTTTTCTTAATTTAACTTTCGTCTCAGAGAAACTACAAAACATATAGTAATCTTCTTTCTATAATATTAACATATTCTATATATTTGAAGGAATAGGCCAATACTAGTAAATTTCCTAAAATGCGTACGAAGAAAGATTTACCATTAGCTATTTTAAAAGCCCTAAAGCCTTTTGTGAATCTAAAAGGTGACAAGTTTGAAGTAATTGCACCAGAAGATGCCTTGCTCCATGTTGTGGATAAAGAACCAGATTCAAATTTTCAATTTGTAATTGAAAAGTATCAATATGATAGTTCAAATAGTCGATTTGCCTGTCTTATAACCAAGTGTCCGAAAAGTTCTAATGATAATGGAATTCAGAAAAACTGGATAAACATAACATCATTAACAGATGAATTCAATGGATGGCTTAAACTACTAGAAGAATATGATACTACACCATCCTTTTTTGATGATCCTATTCTGAAAGCTTTTCAAGAGGAGTATTACTCTGAATTTGAAATAATAGATGACGAAGCTGAAACAAAACCTTTAAATACAAAACAGATTTTATTTCTTCGTGACTATCTAGAGGAACTAGATAAAAAATGAAAAGGCTTCATTACCGAAAAAAATGAAAAGGACATATCGGAAATTAAATCTGAAATATTACTCTTACAAAATAACCTCACAAATAAACCTAAGAAATGGGTAGTAAACAAACTCGCTACCGTTTGGGCTAAAATTACTAAACTAGGTATAAAACTTATGAAGGAGATCCTTCCCGAGGCAAAAAAACAAATAGTTGTTGAGAGTATAAAGGGTGTTTTTCTACTTGCTAAAGAGAACATTCAAGATTTATTTAATTAAGAGGGTTGTTATCCAATCCTAAGCTATCGAAGAGTTTAAGACAGTTATATATAGAAAGAAAATTATGGAAAATAAAGATATTCTAATGAGCGAAGACATACTCGTCAAGAATTTGGGTTGGCATAAAGACTCTAGAGGCATATTTATAAAAAGACCATATCCATTTGCAATAAAACAGGACAAAAATTCCAAGGAATTCCAAGTCGTTGACTTATATTTTCCTAATGACGGTCTTTATAGCATTGAGAAGAAAAGTATCCTATCGATAGAAGATTATAATCAAATAATGACACCTATACTAAAAGAGACTGGATCATTAAACCACACAGGTATTATAGATTATCAGATTAATTGTCTAATGGTTTCATACGGTGTATCTATGGAAAGTAGTTTGACTAAAATCAAGATGCTTGACGAAATTGTTAAAAGTAACCAAATTAGAAGATTTATTAATCAAAGCTTTAGCTCTGTAAATCCATTATTTAGGGTGAGTAATCTTACTGAGTTTTTAGAATTAAAATTCCAGGACAACAGTGATTTATCCTACATACAAGATAGACTAAAAAAAGACGATGAGCTATCCAATGAGATCAAAGTTAAATGTAAAGATACAGAAGACCATCTGAAACAAATTTTCGAATCGGCGCAACCTGGATAACTTATTATGGAAATCAAAAAAATTGACATAACGTCTACTTCTCTGGAAAAAGGTATCGATATTGCAAAGGGATTTGTTGAGAGACTAATATATCCATCTGCAGAAGAGCTAGGGCTTCTTTTTAAAGAAGGAATTGCTAAATGGCGTTTTAATAGGCAAGTACAAACACTTATTAAAACTCACGAAATTTGTAAAAAACACAAAATTAATCCAAAAACAATATCTACTAAACTACTTTATCCGTTGCTAGAATATGCTAGCTTAGAAGAAAATGAAAAATTACAAGATAAATGGGCAATATTATTAGCAAACCTAGTCGATTCAGATCAAAACATCGAGAATCATGTCTTTCCTTATCTTTTAAGTCAATTGTCCGTACAAGAGTTTGATGCTTTAGAAGATGCTTTTAATAAAAAGATAAGCAGAGTCCAAAAGCTTACTAAAGAATTAGAAGAACATTTCAATTCCTACGACCAAATAGAATCTGAAATAGATTCACAACTCGCCAATTATCAAAGCGAATTAGAGATTTGTAGAAGAGATAATCTGTCTGGTTCCAAACCTTATCGAAATCCTCAGAGCATACAAGAAAAGATAGACGAATTAAAGAATAGAAAAAAGAATCTTATACAAAAAAAGCCAAGAATTGAAAAGGACATTAATGAAGCTGAGTTGGTTACCTCAAAGAATCTAAGAAATTTTGAAATATCAAACCTTATTAGACTAGGAATAGTTAAAGAAGTTGTTCATTCATATGGCTATATTGATAGCAAGAAGATTAATGTTAATAAAGCGAATAGTTTTGATCAATATTGTGAAGATTATATAGATTTAGGAGATGTAAGTGTAACTATCGAAAAGGATGTAGTCGAAAATGAACTTACAGAACTCGGAGAATTATTTGTTAAGGCGTGTCAAGAGAAAGGAGAAGTTAATAAGTAGTCAAGACAATAGCTATTCACCAAAAAAACTAGATAATTCCAATCGGCAAGTCATTCAACAGTTTCTTTTGTGTACGCCAGGATGGGTAATATTGATCCATCAACAGAATAAATCTTTTGTTGTGATTACGCTCTAATAAATGAACCAATTCATGTACGATAATATATTCAATGCAGTCAATCGGTTTTTTTGCCAACTCAATATTAAACCAGATTCTTTTCAGATCAGTTGCGCATGAGCCCCATTTGGTTTTCATAACTCTAATCTTAAACTCTGGAAGATCAACCTGGAGCAATGCTGCATATTGTTGAACCATAGCCTTCAATTTGTTCCGTAATTCTTTACGATAAAAACGATACAAAATGGCTTTCTTTAATTGTAAATCTTCAATATCCTTAACATGTAAGATCATTTTTTTACCCAAAATTTGAATGGAATTACGATTTGACTGTCGAACATCTAATAAATAGCGTTCACCAAAAAGATAATGACTTTCTCGCGTAATCATCATTCTTTCATTTTCACGCGCTTGATCTCTGAATTTCCTTTGTTCTTTCTTTATCCATCCCAGCTTAGACGCGGCATATATCTTAACTTTCTCCAGATCATAAAAATCCGGAGATGCAATTGTAACCCGTCCCTCCGGTGGATGAACACTCAAATGGAGGTTTTTAATGGGTTTGAAAGTTACCTCAATCTCTACCTCAGCTATCTTCAAACTTTCAATATGCATTAGTACTCGTCCTTATGTGCTTCAATTATTTTATACACCACTTGCACCTTTTCAATATCTTTTACAACGTCGAAAATAGCCTTCTTAACAATATTTTGTTTGGCCAAATTCTCTCTAAAACCTTCTTGCTTGGAATATTGAACCGCATCCTCACATGCTAAAGCTAACTCTTCACTTTCTAAAGTATGGTACAGGGCTACCTTTCCTTTGGTATTTAAAGTACTGGGCAAATCGTCTTTTTTCCCCTGATTCACTTGGCGAACCAGTTCTGCCATTTTTACTAAATATTCCTGATAGGAAATCATTTCTTTTTTCCGTTGCTCAATCAATTCCTGAAGCAGTACCGACATGTGGTCGAAATATTTAGGATCTAAAAGATGTTCCTCTACAATTTTGCTACGTACATTATTTTCAATTGTTTCGGCAACAGCTTCTTTACTACCCTTAATTCCTTCAGGTAAAGTTTTAATCGCATCCTCGATATTACTCTCTAATAAATCGAGCAGTGAAATATCTTCAAAAGGTGAAATTGTTTCAGATTCCTCAGCCCGAATATAGGTATCAATTAGGAATCGCATATCAGACTCATAGGCTTTTAAATCAATTGTTTCGCCAGAAGCAATACGAATGATTTCTCTTAAATTCAGGTAATCATCTAATTTCTTATGAAATCGTTGAACTTCGACATCACTAAATGAAGTACTGTGAAAATCTGCTTTGATCGCTGTATAAGCACGAATATATTCTACAATGGCCTTGTACAATGCCATGCGCTTAAACTCATTTGATTTTAAATCCTCCGGATTTTCTGTGTTGCCACAGAAATAGTGAATATACTCTAAATCAGTTTTTGGTGCGGCAACATTTTCAATAATTGCTTCGACAGTTTCGTAAGCAGTCATTAATCGATCTACAGCGATTTTGACACGATCTTTCAACTGAATTTCAACATCCTCTTTTGTAAAACCTTCGCTATCCAACTCCGAAGTGTATACATTGATGGCATCGGTTACATTACCAAATAACTCCATGTAATCCACAATGTAGCCATAATCTTTATCGTCAGTATCTAACCTATTTACACGACATATAGCCTGAAACAAGGTGTGATCTTGCATTTTTTTGTCAATGTAGATGTAAGAACATGGAGGCGCATCAAAGCCTGTTAGCAGTTTAGAAACTACAATCAATAGTTTCATTTTAGCAGGCTCTTTTCGGAACTGCTCTTTGCTATCATCTTCGTATGTCTCAGTCTTCGATTTCGACCCTTTGACACTTACATTCTTTAATAATTCGTCGTAGGTTTTGTAGATAAAGGCTTTGTCTGTTTCAGTATCAGCGCCTGTATCTTCTAATGTAATATCGCCAATGTAAGGATTGTATGAGGTAATAACCGCACACCTATTCTTAAGCTCGGTTTGTAAAAATAGGTTATAGTACTTGCACGCTTCATAGATACTAGAGGCCACTAAAATCGCATTTCCTTTTTCACTGGCTAAACGTGGCTTGACAGAGAAATCCATCACAATATCGGATACGATTTTCTCCATTCTACTTTTAGAGCTCAATACATTCTGCATAGTGCCCCATTTTTTCTTCAATTCGTTGCGCTGAAAATCATTTAGGCCTGAAGTTTTGGCATCAAACCATTGATCTACTTTTGTTTGTGAAGTCAAACTTTGCTCAATTTTTCGGCCTTCGTACATTAAGTCTTTTACCACACCGTCCTGTACTGCTTCGTTGAATTTATAGGTATGAATGTATCGACCAAATACATCCATAGTGGTTTTCTTATCTTCTTTCAGTAATGGCGTACCTGTAAAACCTACAAAAACGGCATTGTGTAACACGGCTTTCATTACTTGATTCAATTTGCCACTTTGGGTACGGTGACATTCGTCTATGAACACAAAAATTTCGCCTTGCGTTTGTATTGGATTTTCTTGCAACTCTTTTAAGAAAGCATCAAAATCTGTTTCTCCTTTATTTCCAAATTTGTGTATCAGTGAACAAACCAATCGAGGGCGTGATGCCATCAAGAAATTCATTAACTCTTTCCCTGATCGTGTTTTTGCTATATCTGTTTCGCCTACATCATTAAACACACGCTCTATTTGATCGTCTAGCTCTGTACGGTCGGTTAAAATAACCAAACGTGAATTGGATACGTTTTCGAGAATCCATTTCCCTAGCATCACCATCATCAATGACTTGCCCGATCCTTGGGTATGCCAAATAATGCCACCTTCTTTGCGTTTTATGTATTCTTGTGCAGCTTTCAATCCAAAGTACTGATGAGGTCGTGGTAATTTTTTCACTCCAGCATCAAATACTACGGCATTGTATATAACATCTAATAATCGCTCTTTAGTGCAAAGCTTCTTTAGATACTTATCGAGTTTGTATTCTGTATTGTCCTGTTCATCCTCTTTCCAGGAAAGGAAATATTTCGCAGGGGTTTCAATGGTTCCGTATTTCAAACCTTGGGTATTATTGCCCGCCATCACAAACTGCACTGTGGTATAAAACCACTCGTTGAAAATTTCCTTTTGGTTGGATATGGATTGATTGACTGACTCTGCGATATCTGTAGTACCACGTTTTAGCTCCAATACGCCTAATGCAATGCCATTAACATATAATACCATATCGGGGCGACGTGTATGCTGCCCCTTGGTCAAGGTAACTTCTTCGGCAATGGCAAACTCGTTATTTTGCCAATTGTTCCAATCGATCGGAAAAATAGTGTCGAACTGCTCTCCTAATTCCGGTCGTGCTTTGATACCATAACGTAAGGTATTATAGAATGCTTTATTCCGATCGTACAAATTGCCCGAATTGGTATGCGCCAAATCATACAGTTCCTTCACGGCTTTGTTAACCAAAGTCTCGGTATAACCACGCATCAGCAGATTAGCTTTTAGCTTCTCTTCTTCTACATTGCTATTGTTATCTCGCTTCTCCCAATTGCCATAGTAGACATAGCCCAATTGCTCTAGGAATAGCTTAACTATACGGTTTTGTGTAATGCGCTCAATAGGGTTGATCATAAATCTTGGTTCTTTGATGTGGCAATCGCTATTGCCTTATGCAGTTTTTCTTTTAGGATTTCCTGCGACGGAAGTAATGTCAAGTATTCTGCTACTTTTATATTAGCCTGCTCCAGTTGCATGAGTTCAATATGTTCCTCATTTTTACCGGTACACAGTATTAATCCGATGGGGTTGTTCTCCCCTTCTATTTGTTCATTTTTTTGCAGGTAGCGTAGGTACAGTTCCATCTGCCCTTTGAAACCAGCTTCAAATTCACCGATCTTCAGGTCGATGGCAACCAGACATTTCAACCTGCGGTGATAGAATAGTAGATCAATGTAGTAATCTCTATTGTCTATGCTGATTCGCTTCTGACGGGCCATAAAAGCAAAATCACTACCCATCTCAATAATAAATCGCTGTAGCTCTACGATGATAGAGGTCTCTAGATCTTTCTCCGAATAGGTATCACGAAGCCCTAAGAAATCCAGAAAATAAGGATCTCTGAACACGAGGTCGGGTGAGAGCTGTTGTTCGTCTTTTAGTAAGGCTAAATCGCTAGAAATGGTTTCGTCGGGCTTTTTGCTAATTGCTGTACGCTCGTAAAGCATGGATTGGATGCGTTCTCTAAAGGTACGTACACTCCATTTTTCGTGTTTGCACATTTCTATATAGAATTCCCGCTTTAAGGGATCCTCTATAGGAATGATCGCTAGAATATGCGTCCAGCTTAATTGTCGTATCAGTGATACGACAATCTTTTCATCAGGAAATATCTCAGCAAACTGCATCATCCGCCGCAAATTTTTCTCTGAAAACGATGTCCCATATTCACTTTGTAATTGTCGCCACAGTGTAGCGACAATCTGCTTGCCGTAGCTTTGTTGCTTGTCGTACTGCTTTAATTCTTTATTAATAGCAGAGCCAATGCTCCAGTATAGCATACTCATGGTAGCGTTGACCGCTACAGCTACTTGCTGTTTACTATCTTCTATCAACTGCTTGATAGTAGCGAAAAGTGGATTATTTTGTTCTAATTGGCTCATAACCTAAATTTACAAATAATTTTATAGCAAGCGAATTCTACCCGTTAGCAACTCTTGCATCATCCCTTGTTTGATCTGTCTAGCTTTTTCTAATTGTGTAGTTAAGGCTTCCAGCTCTGCATCCATATCGGATAGGATTGTAGCGATGCGAGTTTGCTCGGTGAGGGAAGGGAGTGGAATTTCTATTCCCTTGACATCACCACTATTAATGGCTGGGTAATTAGACCCAATAATTAAATTGTTTATTTGGTTGTTTACGAATGAACCGAAAAAATGGTAATAGATAAAAGCACTACATTGATTAGTTCTTATAACAGAAAATCCCGTTGAACAGACAAAATCCGTCGATTCTGAAATAAATAAAAAGTGTGATAATAAATTCGGCCGAACGGTAGAAATTAATATATCTCCTTTTCTCAGTACTCTCCTGGCTCTCGAAGGTGATGTCGAATATTTGTGTTCTGTATATCCCAAAAGTTTTCCTTCATCTACATTTTCTAATGATATGTATTTAAACTCATAGTCTGAATTAGTATTCGATGATAAATTTTCGGAATCAATATCGCAGAAATCCCCCAACTTCTTCACGTCCCAATCCTCTTTTGGAGTCAGCAAGGTTTGCATTGCGCCTTGTTTGATCAGGCGTTTTTTGGCGATAAGTTGCTCTAGGCTTTCGATCCACGCATCAGCATCCGATAATGCATTCGCAATGGCTTGTTGCTCGGGTAAAGGTGGCAGTGGGATAGAGAAATCTCTTATCTTAGACATTGAAAGACTTGGTTGAGCACCAATACTTATTCTATCCTCAATCTCTTTTCTAATATATTCGCTTAAAAAATAATTATAGATAAAAGAAGTCGATACATTTTCTTTTTCAATCTTTATCTTTGCAGTATTAGGTCCTAAATGAAATTTATTATCTTCCTCAATTAAATAAATTGGTCCAATTGTTCCAACATAAGCGAAGACTAAATCGCCTTTAGATAATTTACTTCGATACAAAAAATCTGAAGTTTTTTTAGGTATATTTTTAACATCAGATAAATCCAATCTATTATTAGTAATGTTCGTTCCTCTGACTACAATTATTTCACCTCCATCCTTGTAACTATTAAAATATTTTGAATACTCAAAACCAGCAAGTTTTGTAATGAAACAGAATTCTCCCAATTTTGCAACCTCCCAATCATCAGGGATCAAGCCAATCTCCGTTTGTTTCATGCCTTTTACCATGCTAATCCCATTTGTTTTAGATGAGCAGACACTTTTGTTTGAGCGTCTAATACCTGCGATTCCAAAGTCGGTAGCGTGTTGGCATAACGTTCTGCTAAAGCTTTAATATGCTGGCTCAGGTTTTGGCTTACTTGTTCTTGTTCTTGTGCCAAGGCATTTTCCAGATAGGCTTGCCATTTGTACTCAATAACTAAGCTTTTGATATCAGCTTCGCTAAGGCTTGGGTATTGGGTTAATACCTTTGCTTCTAACTCCGCATTTAATACATTAATTTTTGCCTTGGATTTCTTGATGTTAATTTCCAATCCCAAGTACTCTTCCAAAATTTCAAAACTATTCTTGGCTTCGTAAAGAACCTCCTCTTCAGCTGCCACGCCAAAATCAATTGGCTCAACCGCTTTCAATTTCTTAGTAGGTTTTAATTGCTTTAGCAATTTATTAATTTCAGAAGCATTGATCTTTTCCAAATCGGCAAACAAGCCATCTTCCGCACTTTGCTCCTCTTCGATTTCTTGCATACGGCTTTGGTATGTTTCCACCAATTGCTCAGCTTCGTTAATAGCATTTCGCTCTGCATCAAAATAAATATTAATCAGCAAATCTGGCGATATCATTCTGCCTTCAATACCTGCCAAACCTGTCACCTCTTTATCGGCTTTGGTTTTTCCGTTTCTGTCGGGTTTAGATTTTATAAGCAATCGCTGATACTCATTACCCGCTTTCCAACCATCCATTGCAACACTATACACATCGTCTTGCATGATTTCGTTCCAAAACTGCATCAAATGCTGGTACAGATCATAGTTGTCGATCAAAGCATTGTCACTAAGGCTGGCAAACAATTGCTCGCTGGCATCAGCTATTACATCTTTAGGATGTACGCCCTTGTCTAAGGCATTCCATTTTGCTTTTTGCGTATTCAACCATTCTTTAAAATGCGTTTGCAAGTTTTGGTTGTACCCTACAAATTCGGGATGTTCGAATATATGGGATTTCAACTCGGAAAGACTTCCTTGCAAGGCATAAAAACCAGGACGTTCTTCACTAAACAAATCTTTTTTAAGATTGGGGAATACTTGCCAATAGGCTTGCAAGGAATCAATATCCGCCTTAGGAATACCACCCAATAGATGGGCTTCAATATTTTGGATATCCTCAGCTTCCTGTGTATCGATATATCGTGGTATATTGAGGTTGTAATCGTTTTTAGGGTCTGCAATTTCGGTCATTGATACCATTCTGCTGTATTTTGGTAGCTCAGAAGAATGACTGAAAACGTCAGTCATTTTACGGATATCTTGCTCGCGAAGACGATTTTTGTTACCATCTTTCATGAAGCCTTTGCTCGCATCGATCATAAAAATTCCTTTGCGATGCTCGGCATTCTCTTTGTCCAAAACTAGAATACACGCTGGAATACCCGTGCCGTAAAATAAGTTGGCTGGTAAGCCAATAATGCCTTTGATGTAGCCTTTCTTTAATATGTTTTTACGGATTTCACCTTCAGCATTTCCACGGAATAATACACCATGCGGTAATACTACCGCAGCTTTACCTGTTGCTTTTAAGGATTTGATAATATGCAATAAAAAGGCATAATCCCCATTTTTCTCTGGGGGTACACCCAATTCGAAGCGTGCAAATTCATCGCTGTCCACATTCACGCCATTGCTCCAACTTTTTAGGGAAAACGGCGGGTTGGCGACCACATAATCAAATCGCTTTAAGCTGCCATCGGCTTCTTTGTAGGCTGGACGTGTCAAGGTATTATCTGCAACAATCTCCGCAGTGGGACTATTATGTAAGATCATATTCATCTTCGCCAAGTTGGCGGTAGCAGTTTCTTTTTCTTGTCCGTAGAGGGTTATATTTTTCCCAGACTCATTAGCAACCTTTAATAACAATGATCCCGATCCACAGGTGGGGTCATAAGCTGTCGTTTGATTGGTCGAATTGGCTGGTGAAATGCCTATCACTTTTGCCAATACCCGCGAAACTTCCGCAGGGGTATAAAACTGTCCTTTGGATTTTCCGGATTCTGTTGCAAAGTGGCGCATCAAAAATTCGTAAGCATCCCCCAAGATATCATCGCCCTCCGCAGAGTTTTTGGCAAAATCCAAGCTAGGATCGTTGAAGATACGTACTAGGTTGGATACAGTATCAACCAAATCCTTGCCTTTTCCCAATTTGTTTTCGTCATTGAAATCAGGAAAATCGGTCAGCTTGTTGGCTTCTTTAATGGGGTTAAGAATCTGCTTGTTGATCTTATCACCAATCTCTGTATTTCCAATCAATGCCACCATTGCATCAAAAGAAGCACCTTCTGGAACGGTGATTGCTCCAAAAGGATCGCCTTTGTATTTGTCGGAGATGTACTTGACAAATAACATAGTCAGTACGTAATCTTTATATTGTGAGGCGTCCATGCCTCCACGTAGTTCGTCGCAAGAAGCCCAAAGTGAGCTGTATAATTCTGATTTTTTAATCGCCATAAATTCTGATAATCAAGATCTTAATGATCAATAGATTTTGGCCTTAAAATAGACTTTATTTAGCACTTAGGCAATAGGAAAATGCTCTAGTTAAAGCTTATTTTTGCTTGTTTAGCAGTTGTATAATGCTATCTTACTCTTTAAGTAGTTATTTGCATTAAGGTTGAGATTTGGGCCCCTTTTGTAATTCGCAACTTAATTAATATTACTTAATTCTGCGGAAGCGCATTTTTATCATTAAATTCTACTATTAACTTACGCATCATTCCTTTGTTACTAAAATGCCGTCCGATATCAACTACTTTTTCATGAAAATCTGTAGATCCATCTGGCCGTTGATAATGGAAAATCTTGATAGATTTACAATTATGATGGTCAAATACCTCCTTAAACATTGTCCGATCAGACAAGCCACAAGAATGCCCTATCACATATACTTGATAGATATCCTCATTTAGAAACCGTATTAAGTTTCTATAGTTTGGCGTCCTCAAATATTGATAGGATTTGATATGATCGAATAGTTCGTTCATGCGCTGCTCTTCAAATTGTAAATAGTTCTTATCGTGTTCATCTCCAAAGCCAAAAATAATAGGATTGTCAGGATTATTTAATTGTCCGTGGATATGATTCAGTTCTACCCATGTAAAGTATTTCTTTTCCATACCTTTAAGATATGTATCAAATGTATTGGTGTAGTTAAAGTTCAGAATATGAGCCTTGTGCAAAGTTGGTTTATCGAGCGTATGGTCGTTGCCGAGTTTTCGTTGCAACTCGGCAAAATCGTCAATAACCGTATCGAAATCCAAAGATTCGAATGATGAGTTAAGTATATCTAACAGTTTGGTATTTAATGAAGGTGTATGATTATGCTCTATTAAAGTAAGGTACTCTTGAAGTTTTGCTTTGATAAATTCGAACTCACTATTTATGAGTTTTACTTCATTTAAATCAAAAGACTTGTTTTTGAAGATACCGCCTGAGTCCAACAGCTCGTCGAAATACATACTTTCAATATCCACCCATCCACAGTCAATACAATTGATAACCATTTGCTTAAAAAATGTGGATTTAAATTCTACTTCATGGGCTATGAGTTTGGCTATCTCAGCATATTCGTTCTTAATGCTACCATCTTCTAGAACACCATCTTCAAAAAAAATCAGGTATCTATTTAATACCCCCTTTTCATATAGATAACGGATAAATCCTATTTCTCTAGATTGACTGATAAGATCCATCAACCTATGATGATTAAGTACCTCTACCCGGATAAAATCATCTTCAAAGAAATGACCATTATTATACAAGCTAGCACGGTTAAAACACTCACCTAAATACCAAAATATAAAATCCTTATAGCTTGTCTTCAGGCCATGCGCTAGATCGAATCCATTGCCGATTAGTATTAGTCTATTCATATTTTAGATTTTCTTTCATTATTTTTATCTTCTGATAAAGAACTTTCTATCTCGATACCCTCAAATAATAGATCCAAATTTCTTACTCCTTTAAATAAAAAATCATCATATTCATGGTTACTGAAAAGATCCATCGGATTAAACTCTTCCAAGATTAGATGACTATTTAGATTATGAAGAATCCTGTAATCAGTAAAAAACCTATTACCATCAATATTATTTTTCAAGAGGTGTCTTTGTACCTCCCAGTCCGCACCGTATCCTCCCAACCAATTATAATACAGTAGTACAACCTCATGATTAGATAATTGTGCTCTGAATATTTTCAAATATTTACGCTTATCCTCATAAGATAGCAGTTGACTCGGTTGACTAACGACATGCTTCACTAGTGAAAACATATGTCTATAATAATGTCCTAAACGAATTTGATGCCCCCCAAATGGCTTATAACTAAAGTCTAAATGAATACTTCTTTCTAAATTACCAAAATCAATATATCGAGGTATATATCTTATTCCAATTTTTTCGTGACATTTCCTTAGGCTTTCCAATTCTCCATAGACACACTCGTAAAAAGCATTATTTATACTTTCATTTGAAAGTAGTTCTTTACCCATTCTTTGTTTGTTGAAAATTTTAATACCAGAAAAAAAGATATTGTAAGCAACTTTTATCATATCGTGTTTAATCTCTTCAGGAAAGCAAAATCTGTCGTTGCTAAAATTAGGGTCGTTTCTAGCATAACACTTAATCAACAAGACCCAAGTAGCCTCGAACTCGGCAACTAATAAGTAAAAGATTTTACGACCAACAATATTTTTAGACTTCCCTTTGTTAGTTTCTTTAATATGATTATTCACCTTTTCATATAAATCTTTAGTCTGATTTGGTTCGATCTTATTCTTATATTCATACCCCTCGACACTCATCTCATTTACATTTTCTTTATGAAGTCTTAGCATTTCATAAAACTGGGATTCGAATTGTTGGAGCTTAAATTGATCTTGTAATTGTTTGTTGGCCTGATATTGCGAATAAAAAGCTATAAATGTTAATATTGATGCTGCAATTGCAATAAAAGGACTCATTAGGTCGTTCAACTTACCTCCAATCTTCTCATATGAAAAAAATAAGTCTGGATTTAAGAAAAAGAATGGAGATAAAATTGCTAATACTAATGAAAAGACCGCTAAAAGCACTCCTATAAGAATATACCTCTTTTTTAACCATTCCTTCTCTTTTAAAAGATACGAGAAACAGATATAGATACAGATGAAAAAGCCTAGAACTCCGATACAAAAGGAAATTATGTATGAATTTAACATGTTCTATTTTTTAAATTTTATGATTTAGGTCTATTAAATTTTGTAATAAAGGCTATTAATGCTCTTGTTTAAATATGGATATTGGTTTATGAGTGTACAGCAAGATGATCTTTGAACTGCTGCTCCAAAGAATCCTAGTTAATAATAAACGGTTTGGTCTCTCCTATTCCCATATGTACATTTATGTCACCTCCAAGATACCTGAAATCTAATAATGAATCAAATAATATTGTATGAAAATACAAGGCTGATAAACACCTTGTATACGGGAGCATATTCACAATGATTTCTCTGACATGGGATACCCCAAGAAATAAATAAACGTCATACAATATAGCCCCTGCGGACGCAAGGGCTATGTTTGATCTAATTATACTCCGCAGGGATGCGGATTCTTAAATTATGAATAATAAATATAACTCTTATACCTCTAAAATTTTTATAAACCTCTTATCCAAGAGAGCATAACATCTAGCACCTCTGGAGAGAATGTTTCTTCAATGGTAGCGTACTCAAAAGCAGCACCGGTCTCTGCGGTTTGAAAAAGGTGATTTAAATTAGGGAATGACATCACTTTGAAATTTTTGTTTCCTCCTTTTTTCAAGGATTGTTCAGATCCCGCTAAATTTTCAGAAGCATTTACTTGCACATCTAGCTCTCCATTCAAAGCTAAAACTGGTATTCGCAGCTGTTCGAGAATAGGTGCTGGATCATATTTCAAAAAATAGCGCATCCAAGGCAAGAAAAAGCGACCAGCCAGCTGATCAATATTACTATTTGCCTGCTCTCCCTTAAAGCCCATTTTCTCTAAAAATTCAACAGGCTGTTCATCTAACCAGGATTGCATCTTTTTTGCAAAAATTGGCTTGAGCTCTTCATTATCGGGATAATCTGCGGCAAGCCCTAACAGCATTTTAATAAATGAATAAAGCAATATTTATAGGTTGTCCTGTGCTTTAAGCTTTGGGAAAAATGAATTGGCATAACTATAGTTTCGTATCCTGTCCAGTTCAAGTTCATCCAGGTCATCCGCATGCTCGAGCAGTATCTCCATCGGTATTTCGTAATCCACGCCATCCGAATAGGCAATAAACCGAAACAGGCCATGTTGCCACACATAGAATAGAATTCCTGGACGGAGATTTGCGTAAAAGTAGCAGTATATCATCTGCTCCGTCATTTCCCTGTTTTTCGATTCGACGACTTTCACCGCGATACGCTCCAAGTACCAACAGAACCGATGAAACCACCGATCCCTCAACTCCTTGTCATAATAGTTTTGCACCGTCTCGATAAACGAAGCCTCTGATCGGTTCATAAAGATCTGACGGGTGCCATGTTCCAGCAGACGGAATACATATTTGCTCTCGCTCGGCATATTCGAAGGTTTTCTAACAGCTATGCATCCCTCCATCGCGTCATGCTCCAAGAGCTGCATCAAGGTGCTGAAGTCGGGGGTGTACTCCAAGAGTGTACAACCTGACAGCCGGATCTTTCCGGTATCCGATCTCACTACTCGTCTATAATAGATTACCTGGTTCTTATCTAATGGCCCACTTGGCTTACGTTTAAAATTATTGATATGAACGAATGCGGCTTCCTCTCCATTGATCCGTACATTACCAAACAATTTTGTATTGTCAAACCATTTGACCCGTCCAAAATTAAAGTGCTGTTCGTGCCGTTCGCTAAAGGCATCCTTCAAGCGTGTAGCGAGATCGTTTTTATCGGGTCGATTATCTGTCGAGCGAAATTGTACAATCATCGGTGCACGTTGCATATCGATGATCCTTAGCTCAGTGGGCCATTCATCCTCCGGCACTTCCATCTGGCGGAGTTTGGACCGCTCTGTCCTCAAAAAGTGATTTTGACGTGCTTCTTCAAGTGCTTCATCGATAAGTTTTGGATCTCGGATGATCTCCTGTTCGACTGCCCAGTCGAAGATCTCTACGGGACTTAGTTGCAGAAGTTGGTATGCTCGTCCGTTGACATGACGATGTTGGAACAGCATTGACCCAAAATCGGGGTCGAAGGCATCAATAGCGGCATGCGAATTTTCATAGTTAAGATTGATGTAAATCAGCATAGGTACTACCGATCTCCCTGTCCGTCGCAGGACATCGAAGCTTTCAGACAATTGTGCGTAGGCCTTTGTTAGTGCCTTACGTGACGAGGATACTTTCAGCTCACCGATGGTGAGTGTATCCTTTCTGTCAAGTACAAAGTCTATTTCCCTAAACCGTTTGCTGTATTTGTGGTCACGTCCCCGCTGTTCGAAGGATAGTATCCTATTTTCCTGCCCCCCATAGGGTGCTACCCATTTTCGGACAGCGCGTTCAAGCAGGACAGAAATCTTGTCGGCATATAAACGCTGGCCGTAGCTTTCTCCAATCCGTGATCTTGTGAGGCGCTGTCTCTCCACATAGCTACGGTATTCAGGGTCACTGGCCGTGACCAAGGAAATATTCCGTGTGCGTGTGCGAGGATCCATAATCTTTTACATTTTGGTATGGTTTATCGTTAACTAATTGCGTTGAAAGTTTATTGATGTCCTTTCAAGCCCAGCTAAGTAAAATACAAGATACATATTTTTTTGCATAAAACAATAACAACGCGCTGGTATTAAGTAATTTATAAATTTAAGTACGTTGACGCTGAGTCTGCGCTAAATGAGAAATGTTTTTAATATTCTTTTTTAATCACAAAAAATGAACCTCTGATTGTTCCTGCCAATTTTGATTTCTGCCGGGCAAATTTAAATTTGTTCAGTTCCTCCGGCACTTCCATACCTTCGGAAAGTTTGAAACCTACGGCTCTTTTCTTTGGGTTGTCCAAGGTATATAGTACATTAATGGAAAGACCGCTTTCATAAAAAACAAATACCCACTTAATTCCTTCTACAAGTAGTGACGCGGTTTCTAATGGTTTTGATGCAATGACAATATTGCGTTCTTCCTTTAGAATCTCTGTGACCCAATCCAAAGTTTCTTTGCTATCTGAAACTGGAGTTGTTACAAATTCTGCTTTGTATTTGTTTTGAAAATATCGGGCTTCATTGGCTCGCAAACCAGCAAGTGCAGATGCAAATGGTGATGTCTCTAATCCTTTGTCGTTAACATTTTTAAAATCTACTAAATAGTTCATAATTATATTTATACATTAATACTGAAGACGGGGTCTACTCGCTATTTCCTATCATTTACCATTTTAACTCTAGCCAAAACCTCCTCTACTAAACTATCCATTCTTGAAAAAGCAAACCACTTTTTTCCCAGATCTTTTAACGATGCGCCGATATGGTAAAGCTCGCTCCCGTCAATAATAAGAAATCGGTCATGGCTCTGCTTGAATTCATGAATCGCAACAGCTTC
Source organism: Sphingobacterium paucimobilis HER1398 (assembly GCF_000416985.1). Classification (GTDB taxonomy): domain Bacteria; phylum Bacteroidota; class Bacteroidia; order Sphingobacteriales; family Sphingobacteriaceae; genus Sphingobacterium; species Sphingobacterium paucimobilis. Next base: position 90,094 of record NZ_ATDL01000006.1, on the reverse strand, counting down.
TTTCTGAACTGTCAAGGATTCCTTGACAGTTGCTTGCTTGTCTAATTCCCCTTCTTTAAAGCAGTTGGAGATATGCAGACTAATGTTTTGCTTTGTCTGCTGAAATAATTCTGCCATTTGCTGTTGAGATAACCAAACCGTTTGGTCCTCTATCCTTACTTCGATCCGTTCCGGTAAATTATCAGCTTGGTAAAGTATGATTTCATTGTTAGCCATGGATCCTCATAATTGGTATTAAAGCTTACTGTCTATTTAATCGGTTATAGGCTAATATACTTGTAAATGAACAACTAAACAAATAATATTGCATAAAACACAAGAATCATAAATAGCTTTTGTAAGGGAAACTGTGGCGCTATCGGTTATATTAATAAATGAATCAATTGGTGAATGGATGGGGCGTAAGGAGTGTATAGACTGTTTTCCTTTGTCTGTTAAATTAGAATGTTAAGACTTTGACTTTATCATCAAATAGATCGTCGCCTTTGAAAAAACATGGTTTAATAAGATTAACACGTCATGTTTTAATAAAAATAACACAGCAGGGTTTAATAAATCTATAAGAATATGGCAACATACCCGTGGAAAGAAGAGACGAATATATGCAGGCGTAGAACAGGATATAGAACCTTTTACATCATTTGTTGGTCACCTAATTAGTGAGGGAATGAAAGGAAAATCTGTGGCTGGATTGCCAGAATAAATTTTCTAAAAAAATACTCTTTTGACTTTGTCTCCTTAGGCTAAGTATTGACGTCTAACTGTTTTGGTGGATGGATATCGTATGCAAATATTTCCTTTTCGAGCAGACGTAAAAGATCACCAAAGTCTTCGCGCTCGTGCAGATAGTTAGTTGGCATATTGTTTCGGATTCATCTGCTGCAGTACGGGTTGTAATAACTTTTTGGTCTTGGAATGTCCGTACTTCCGAACCGCATATTTTAGTTTATTATAATCCATCGTCTTTCCTTTAGCTAGAGCATTGTTTAGAACCATCTCTCGATCTTCTGCTAAGGTATCAAGGTGATTGACTAAATCGACCAAAAGAAATTCGAGTGTTGCTTTTTTTGGGAAATACGGTGTCTTGTGAAAGAAAAATTTCTTACCGTTTAAATCGACCTCACCATGGCGTTTATGATTGTATACGACACGCTTGTTGTATAGCTGGGTCGTGCCTACCCTTAACGCATTATAGCTGTTTGGTGACGTCAATAGAAAATGGTCATCTTTTAAAAAACTACGCACCAATACCTCGTCTTCAGGAGGAACTGCTCCAAATACCGATCGTTTAGGAAAATAATACAAACCGGAGGCTACCTTCTCTAGGGTGCCATCGTCGACTAATTGCGCTAAATGCCTATCTACCGCATTAGAGTATCTGGTCAAGTTTTCTCTGCGATATACTTTACCCGGTTTTAGTTGTTGCTTTAATTCTGCGACTCTGTTCATAACATACTCCTCTATAAGCCTTATACAAGGATACGAAACAAGAGTTTTATTTGCAATAATTCGGATTTAAAATTCATGCATAAAAAATATGTAAAAAGCTATAATACAGCGTGAATTCAAACAATAGATATTATAACACCATATTGGCGGCTTATTGCACTGTATAAGTTGATAAGGTATCGCAGCTATTGCCGTTTATTGACGGACTTTCTATTACTACCCTCCGTATAGCGCTCCTATCCTACTCTTTTCGTATGATATCGTACAATTGATCTAGACTACCTGCACCTTCTGTTCGGTATACCATATTCCCCTCGGGATCTAGAAGTATCGTCGTGGGCAATGCTTCGATATTGAACAGGCCTCCTAAATAGCGCTTACTGTCTAAATAATGTAACCAATTAAGCTGCTTGTCGCGGATGACATTGGCATAAACGAGGGAATCTCTATCGGAACTGATGCCGATTATCTCTAATTTATCTTCTGGTATATCCTGACGCAATTTCTTTAGTGAGGGCATAGCGGCCATGCAGGGTGGACACCAAGTCGCCCAGAAGTCAAGGAGCACGTACTTGCCATGTAAGCCCTTTAGACTGATCAGCTCTCCATCTTGTCCCCGAATGCTAAAATGAGGTGCTGCGCCTTGGATCGGCGGTGGACTGATCTTGTTGGCAAGCTGTGCAAACCACCGCTTCCCGCCTTCGCTATCCGTAAAAGTCGAGGAAAAGTTATTTTTTATATGGTATAGTAAATTCGAAAAATATACACTGTCACTGGTGTTGCGAAAAAAAGTAGCCATATCTGGATCGACGATCTGATTCTTGAAATAGTAGAAGGCGAAGTAATCATCTGGGTAATCTTTTAACACAGCCATAGTACTAAAGGCTAGTTTTTTGCGCTGCTGCTGCATAACATGTCTAACGGAATCATCTGACCTTAACAGATGTCCATGTTGCTGATATATTCTCCCGACTTGGTTGAGTTCTTCTTTTGTTTCTCGACGGACCCTAGTTAATATGGTATTGGACGTGGTATCCCAGATATTATTGGTGCCATTGGATATCGAATAGTGAAGCTTGTGCTGTCCTTTAGCTTGTAGATCTTTACCTAGGGTTATAAAAGTCGGGTCTTCGTTTACGAAAAAAGCTAACATGGAATGGTCTCCATACGCAAAATCAAACATCGCATATGGTGCATAGATGTTTTTTTGGATTCGAAGCTCTCTATTCTCCAGTCCTGATTCGACGAAATGGAAAAGCAAACCGTCATCGTAATGAAGCAATAGGCTATCAAGATCAATAGTCTTGTCCAACCGAATCGTGACATCCATCATTCGCTGTCCAAATACTATAGACGAAAATCCAAGCTGGAGAAATACGGAGAAAAGTAGGAAATATACACTTCGAAACATGGGCTCTCTATCATTAAGTTCAAATCAAACTTAATGATTAGATTGTCCAAACGCTACTCTCCTATTAACATTTAACTTTTTTTAATATAGGTAAGCATATAACTGCCATCTTCAAAGAAGAGGAATTGGAAGAGCATTCAGTTGTCACAAAATTTGCGACAACTGCCAAAGATGGAAAAGTTTATCAAGTCGAGTACTACAACTTGGACATTATCATTTCCTTTTTTTACGTTCTAGACTTTTGACTGTGGTGTCAATAAAAGAAACAAAATCTTTTTCGACTTTGGACAGTTCATTTTGGGTTTTCTCCTTATACTTAGCATATTCTAGCTCTGCCTTTTTTAGCGCTTGATCATGGCTGATAGTACCCGCATGTTGTAATACGTCATTGCCTACCATACGCAGAAAATCATCTAGGCGTGTTACCCAGTCCTGCATATACATGGGCTTGCGATTCAATGCCTGCAACTCGGCCAGCTCCAGGTAAGCAGTGACAGTACGATTGAGAATATCGAGTTCTTCTTCCGTCAGGTAGTTCTTTGCTACTTGTATCTCCAACTTATTTGGCTGATCGCCTTTGAAGTTTGTTAAGCCCAGATTGGGCTTGTCAGCATCGATACGGTTATAAATAACCTCTGCCGCTGTATTTCCATGCGCAGCAAAGTGCATCTTATTCTGCACGGTCTTGAAAAATAGTTGGGATACCTCTGTCGCAGGATCGTAGTCAATACTGGTGGCATAGATATCCAATACTTTGCGCCAGAAGACCTTTTCGGAGGAGCGTATATCACGGATACGGGCCAACAACTCATCAAAGTAGTTGCCTCCTCCGGCTTGCTTGAGCAACTCATCGTTCATCGTAAAGCCTTTGACAATGTACTCACGCAGACGTGCTGTTGCCCATTGGCGAAACTTAGTACCTTGATGACTCTTGACACGGTAGCCTACGGAGATAATGACGTCAAGGTTGTAATATTTCACCTCCCGTTCCTGTGTTTTATCTTTTATCGCACCATGCTGAGTGGTGTGTCGGAAATTCCGACATACCAGTATTTCCTCAAGTTCGCCCTCCTCAAAGATATGCTTGATATGCTCTGTAATCGTAGTTCTTCCCTTCTGAAAGAGTTCTGCCATCTGGGCCTGTGTCAACCATACTGTTTCATTCTCCAAACGGGTCTCAATGCGGGTGCTGCCGTCATCGCTCTGATAGATGATTATATCACTCTGCTGTTCCATTGTCTAAAAGTTTAAAATACCGTGCAATAGTTTGTCACTTATTATGAGAAGTATGCGTCATTTTTAACTAATGTATTGTGTTGATACGGCTTTAAGTATGCAAAATAACCTTTTTTATAGCGATAAACAAGGTGGCGTGCACGAAATTTCGTAACTATAGGATCATCCAATATGCGAAAGTCATCATCGATGCCTTGCAGGTCTTGATCGACAGAACCTCACTTTTTGATATTATTTCTTTTGTTATAATAGGCTGCCTCGCGTTGGGCAAATGCTTCTTCGCGCATCTTATTTCGGTAGGCAACATCGTTAATCCATTTGGCCAGTAAACGGTCCATCTTGGTGAGGTGGTACTTGAGACACATAGGACAACGATAAGCCCAGAACTTGTAGCTCTTCTTCTTGACAGTGTCTTCGGCATTGATCTCGTGGGCTAATAGCCGGGAATGAGTTTAAGCTGATTTCATCAGTCATCGGTATAGGTGCTTTTTGTGTCATGAGTGGGCAGATTGATTCAGTGGGCGGAAAGGTGAAAGTGGAGATTCATAAAGTGTTTCGTGTTCTGATTACTATTATGCTGGTGCTGCCACTTCTCGGTGTGACAGTAATCGTGGCGACAGGAACAAAACAGCTTTCTCCATTTATGGTATTGTTTGCGATTGGACAAATACTGATGATTCGATATGTGTTTATTACGCTCGCATTTAGACTTTTGTCGAAGGGTAGTCTCATGAGACTACGAGACGTTTTGGATTTGGAATGGTGTTAGCATTGGCTAAGGTTTTTGTATATTAGTTTCGTCAACGCAGATGTTAGCGGTCTGGTCAATCGAACGCAAAACGACGCTTAAAAAAAGAACTATGACAGAACAGATTAGGAGTATTATCGACCGACTTGAAACCTACATAAAAAAGGCGGAAGAAACAGGAAATAAATATGATTTTATTGATCCGGCTTATGAGGCCACTGACGAATTGGATGAATTAGAAAATAATTTTGACGCAGTTGAGCCTATTTTTTTGCTTATCGAACGTAGCCCGGACATTGACTTTGGAGGACCTGGACCGCTAGGAAGTTTTCTGGAAAATTATTACAAAAAAGGATATGAGGAATCGCTGCTAGCATCAATTGAAAGAAAGCCTACCGAGTATACGCTTCATCTATTGCATCGGTTGATTAATGACAGAAACAATCCGAATTTTCAAACATATTTAGACCTAATGAAGAAAATATCATTGAGCAATGAGTATCCGGAAAACATCATCGAAGATGCAAAAGATAGTTTAACGTACTTTGAATAAGATCGCTCGCTAACAAGGGATTAAGAAAAGCTAGGCTGAAGTGATTCGATACTATAAAATACCTAATCCCAGGTATTCTATGGAGTTGAAATTTCTATTACCTTGCCTTGCACATTTAAAGCACTGAACATGAAAAAATCCTTTCTTAAAGCAGTTTTATATTGTATCGCTATACTAACGATACAAATTGGCTATGCACAAACAGAAAAATATGCTGCTCTGGCGGTGGATAGAAGCAACGGCTTTTATTATGGCTTTGCCCATGACTATGACAATCGCAACGATGCTGAGCAACGGGCATTATCGGAATGTAAAAAAAGAGGTGGCAACTGTAGCATCGTCCTGGTATACTCGGGTGGTGGATGCGTTGTCTACCGAACTGTAGACGGAAACGTTGGCACTGCTTACGGTTGGGGCGTTGCAAAGACGAAACAGGAGGCTGATGCTATTGCTATTACGGAAGCTAAGAAACGAAGTAATGGTAAAATGCCTACGAACCATGTCTGGGCTTGCAATAGTAGTAATAGTCCATTAAAGGATTTGAGTAATGTACCAGCGAGCGGAGCAGCTAAGCCTGAAAGTAATACATCGCTTTCAAAAACGCAAAGTACCGATGAATACTTATCATTTGGAGGGACTAAAATGACGGCTACGGGTGACTGTGGAGGACAAGGGAACGCAACTATTGGGACAGATGATGAAAGTTTTAGTGCTATATTGTATAATGTACCCTCCAATGGTAATGTAAGTGTTTCGGCACGTATGTTTACAGATGCATGTACCTCCTGCCCTGCATTAATACTGACCGATGGAGATACGATGACCTCTTTTGTAGCCACTGGTGGAACTTTTTCCAGAAGTGGAAATAGAATAAGCTTTAGCGTAACGGTGGTGCAGCTTCTAGAAATTGGTTCGGGAGGAAGTGGAAAAAGTCTAAGTGGAAGTTTTACGTGCGAAAATTAAGGTAACGAAGATCTGTTGATGCTCAGTAGCTGGGCTTTGTGATTTCTGAATCCTCCAAAAAAGACAAAAGCAGTGTATATTGTGGAATAGTCTAAGGAAATACTCTTAGTAATAAGTTGATCTTATAAATCTTGATTAGAAAACTTAAGTTAAATTTTCTATATCATCTTGGTCTTTAGGTCTATTGCTACTTCGCTTAGCAATAAGAAGTTGATTTTTATGAAGTGTCCTTATAAGCAAGTCATCATCTGTGAAAATAATAGATTGATCGTAGTTTTCTGTAAAATCTAATCCTTTTACCTTTACCATAATGTCTATCGCAACTGGAGGAATCCCGAATGTAAATACATCCCAAGAAGGATGAGACAGAAAATTGTCTTCTGTCATATCAAACACAGGCATACCAAACTCTGAAAAGGCAAACTTAAGTCTCTTATAATTTTCCTGAGTTCGTTCAACCCATATATCCATATCACCAGTGGTACGTGAATATCCATGTAAAATTACCGCAAATCCACCCACGAGAATATATCTCACTTCATGCTTATTTAAACATGATAAAAAATCACGGAAATCTTCATTAAAAATATTCCCCATTCTTATCCCCTAGTAGAAACTGAAAACTTAAACTTATCCATTCTCGGAGGGTTATCTAATGGAAAATTAAACGCAATACTATTCAGATAATAGGCTACTTCAAGTCTTTCTTTCCAACTTAATTTTGAATAGTACTTCGAATGATCCGATGCTTCTTGAGCAGTTTGACCTTTAAATGCCGTTCTGTCTAATCGAAATTTGTCCATAGTTCAAATTTAGGCATTCCTACTTTCTTTTAAAAATTATCTTTAAACTTATAGATCGTGTCTCACAAGATCCATAACAAAGACTAAGCCGTAGGAAAGCGCGGTTGGATTGCCTTTTTTTGTAATACTATATCGGTGGTAATGATCCGGTTTTAAACGATCGTCGATATGGATTACGAACTTTTAAGCATAATCAACTCGATTGTCTCCACACTGTAGAGAGAATCTCATCATCTGAAACCTTGTAGCTGCTAATCTATTATTGTTTTGTTTGCGGAAAAGAAGTAGCTTTAGAAAGCAATAAACTTAAAAATAAGCTGACAATAATTCCATTATGCGCATGAATATCCTAAGAGTTTTTATCGTTGTTTTGATAACGTTTTCCTCAATAAGAGCAAAGGCACAATCGGAAATAAAAAGCAGAGGATTGCTCCAGCAGGAATTCATTAGCGAACATTTCATAACTCCGCAGTGGCAGAATTCAGGAGCTTTAAAAATCAGCTCCACTAACACTATTGACAGTCTTTTTACAGCGATAAATAACCATTGGACACAAGTTGCGCCAGATACCTTGAACAAGTATAAGCTCGATATAGCACTGGAAGATTTTAAGCATATTGACGCATATTGCTACTTTTGGACGCTGGCAAGTGTATCCCAGAACATGAACCTTCCTGTAAACCTAAAGAAGCATCTTGTTCGCTCTTATATGATTCCGGCCATGCAAAGGGATTATGTAATGCTAAAGCAAAATCCTGATTTGAATACAATTAAGCTTATACACGGTGGCACATTACAAAATACACTTGCTATCGGTTCTCAAAGTGGGATGGATAAAGAAACGGTACAATCGACGTATCAACTATATACGCGTTTTAGCGAAATTTTTGAATCACTCGCTAATAGTACGGATACCGCTGTCGGTAATTATGCAAAGGATCAGTTAAATGAAATAGGACGGTTTAAATATGATTTAAACGCACAAGTCAATTATTACGATGGAAAAGAAGATGAGTCTTTAAATTATGTCATTGAAGGACTCCATACGAATAACTATCCTCGATCCCGGGTTTTCTCCATGTCTAAAATGCTTATCAACGACTTTATTGATTCCGGAAAAAAGGACAAATCATTCTTGCTTTTGAATGCATTGACAATAAACACGACGTCGGACAATATCAGTAAAGACACGTTGTTGAATTGGTATATAAAGGTTGATCCTGTACAAGGGAAAGAAGTGTTTGATAATACGTTGAGTAGAATGTCCAGAAGCTCATTTAAAAAAACGGAGAAAAGTATCACACTACCTGAAAAATGGAACTTCTTGGTCAATATGGTTGACTCGGAAAGAATAAAAAAGGCCAAGTATTACTTGGTCGATGTCTGGTATACCTCCTGCGCTCCCTGTATTTTCGAAATCCCTGATCTAAATGCATTTAATGAAAAAATTAAAAATCGTGATGATGTTCAGCTCATTTCCATAAATACAGATTTTTTTAATGGTAAGCTTGATGAGACCTATGTGGCAAAACGTAGTGCAGAACTCGGCATTCAATTCCCAGTTGTCTATGATAATGCAAATAGCAATATCACAGAAAAATTAGCTGTACAGTCTTTTCCTTCAAAATTTATAATTGATAATACTGGACAGATCATGATGAAGATTGATAATTCGCCAATTAGTTTAAAGGCATTTGAAGTTTTTATAGCGGAATTAAGCTTTTAAAATCCATAACGGGCTAACCAGTCTGCTCCTAGCCTGCGTACCTTGTTGGTCTCGCTGTCGCAAAGCACCCATAGTGTACGGGAGTCTACCATAAGCTGATCATTGACATAAAACTCGACCTTTCGTGGCTGTTTGACGCCTTCGGGTGCCTCGGGATACGTTTTAACGATAATGGTATCCCCCAAAAACACTTGTTTCTTATACTGAATGTGATGGTCGTACATAATCCAATAATCGTTTTCGTATGGGGTTTCCACTTTTAGGATGTCCCAATGTTCGGCTGCTGCCTGTTCTACCCAATGGACAAACTGCACATTATTGACATGATTGTTATGATCTAGGTGTTCGGCGGTTACTTTGATCTCTATCGTGTGTATATACTGCATTGCGTTACTTTAATAATTCACCTAAAAACAGAAGCATGTGTTTCCATGCTCTCTGGGCCATCAACGGATTATATTCGGCTGACGCAGGATAAGTAAAGCTATGACCACAATGGGCATAGTTGACGATCTGCCAATTTGCCTGCCGCTGGATCCCTCGTCCTCCGGAATATTGTCCTATCCGTAAATATCGGCAATTAAAGCGATATATCCTTCTTTTGAATGGGGTAAAAGACTATAGGTTTTTGGGGATATTTCGAAAACGAGGCGTAGGTTTCTTAGCTCCGGCAACGGGTATAGTTCCCTTTGGCTGTGAAGTGCTTCTTCTTATGCTCTTTTTCCTCTTTCCCCATTTTCGATTGTACCAAATGATGAAACCTGTAACAGGTAGCGAGCCTGCTATTAAGGTGACGAAGAAGGCTAGGATTTTTGTCGGAAGTCCCCATACTGAGCCTACATGTATGTCGTAATTCAGACGTCTGAACTTCTCGCCGCCACTGAGTTCGTAAAAGTCTTTGTTGAACAGCGAAATACTGTTGGGCAAAAACTGAGCAGTATAACGGTCGAAGGAATAGTAACGGTTGTTATATTGCCTGTCCATATCGTTTCGGATAAACACCTGGATCGTAGCATCTGCTTTGGCGGTATCGGGATAGGTCATATTCAGGTAGAATGGGTCTTTGTACTGTTGCAGTATACCAGCTACTTGTTTGTCAAAAGCTGCTCCAAACTCATTTTGCATAAATATCTTAGTGGTATCGGAATGTACAGCTTGGCGTTCGGCCAAAGACTGTCCCCAGTTCGTCGACCAATACAGCGCTTTATTAAACCAGGTAATCCCATAATACATCCCTGTCACAGCGAGCAACAGGACGAGCAATAGCGAGTAGAAACCGAATACATTGTGCAGATCCAGATTCAAGCGCTTCCACCCTGCCCTCCACTTGACCTTAAAGCTTTTGTCCCGTGTTGACTTGGTCCATTTTTTTGGATACCACCATACCAGTCCTGTAAATAAGGTGATGCTAAATATGAGCGTCGCATAGTTGACTATAGGACGTCCCACATCCCGGGAGAGCCACAAAAAACGATGCCCCTTCAGTGCCCACGTAAAAAAACGCTCCAACCGCTCTCTGCGTATTCCTTCTGTGGAGCTGTCTTCTGTTTTAAGTCCAAGATAAGCGCCTGAGTAAGGGTGCAGTAAATGAACTTGGGAGATGGTTTTTTGGCTGGTATCTCCCCCATTGGTTCGTATGGTAAATGATACAGGCGCATCTCTCGTATAGGTGATCCCACGTACGAAATCCTGGGGATACAAGGAGTCGGCAATAGCTGTGATCTGTGATGGGGACAATAAGGCTTCATGCTGCGCCATCACATACTGGTTTTCTTTTTTGGGAATCGCCAGCGCAGTGATTTCTTCGTGGAATACCCACAGGCAAGCTGTTATGCACACGACAAGTACTATGGCGCCAGAAATCAATCCGAGCCATAAATGCAAAAAGTTGTTGATCGATCTAAAGGTCGATTGTTTCTTCTTTTTCTCTTGTACAGCCATGTTGTGTGGATTGGTTTTTATCGGGTGAGGAAAGATGAGCTGTGTGCGGGACATGCACACAGCTCACTATAGATAAGGTGAAATGTTTTTATTTTAATTTGTTGACGTGGTACACGGTAGTCACACCAGGATCAATCTCTGCTCCACGTTTTACGGTATTTGTTTCGGGATTATATTCAAATACGTACCATCTGGATTCATCTGTCTTGAACACATCGTACAGCTTGCCGTTTTCCATAAAGTTCATAGTCGTACGTGATTCGCCACCGCCGACCAATATACGAAGGTCTGCAATGATCTTTTTATTAGCCGGATCTATGACGTAAGGGCTGATATACGCTTTTCCTGCACCTAGTTTTTGGATCAGAGAGGAAGAGTTGCTAAATACATTGTAGTCTTTCAGATCAAAGAAGTAATCCGGATCGAACGAAGTCTGACCTGCTTTGATGCGCAGTAAGCCATAGCTCGACGAATTCGTACGTCTAGACATAATGTATAGGTCATTATTGTCGTCCAAAAACGTTGTTTTGTTGATTTCCCAATGTCCGGCTGTAAACCCTCCTCTATGATCTTTGATGATCTTGCCGTTGGTCAGGCTTGGAAAATCACATACGTAGACATAAGCGGTATCGATGATATCCTGCTTGGTGATATGGCTTCTGTACTTGTGTCCGACAAACAGTTTATCCCCTCTCACAGTCATACTGGTAGGTACAATATAGGGATCATCGTTTTGACCATTCGGTTGTTTTGGTGTAAACTTGATCATCGGAATCTCTACGTTCAATGTCTTGTTGATCGCTAGCTTTGCTGTATTCATGTAATATATTGGCTGCTCCAATACATTTTTTTCCTTATTGGTCGTGCCGGCCGTTTTGGTCAATACCAATTCTTGTGGTGTGCTGATATTGTCCAGAACTTTGCCAAGGAAGAAATTATTTGCAAACGAAAAAGCACTGGTCTCTTTCCATTGCGAGCCATTGATGACTTCAAACTGGCTGAAACGTTTGCCATCGTTGGATAGGTAGAATTTTCCATCGTGGTTATATGCATATATTGCATAGAATGCCGCTGGCAAATGTGAAGTAATGTCTATGCCTTTATTGTTCTTGGGAGAGAGCAAGGTGTCCTTCATCAGGCTATTTGTGGTCAAGAGGTAAGAGCCACTTTCTGTAGCTGCCCATACGCTGTACAAGCTGCTCTGGGGATCTATCGGATCTGGATCGCTGGTGTTGGGTGAATCCTTGCATGCTGTAAAAAAAGCCGTCGCTGCCAAGCAGGTCGCTAATAGGTGTTTGATAGTCATTGTATATTAGTTTTGATATTACATTAATGATAGTCTCAATTTGAGATAGAAGGCGCGGCCAGGTTTCTGCAACCTGAAATTGTCGTATGCGCGCTCGTCTGTCAGGTTTCGTGCTTCACAAGAGATATTGTATCTATTCCGATCCCACGAGTAACTCAGTACAGCGGAATGGATGGTCTGTGAAGGGATATGATCTTTGGAAGCCAAAGAGCCAAGATGAGCCTCGCTCAGGAAAAACCAGTGGGTGTACTGTCCAAGATAAGACAGCTGTACTCGGCTCCCTTTTTGAAACCAGTCATTCTGTATCAGACTGACGTCCATACTGCCATAGGTCCAGGGCCTATTGGCCAACTGATAACCATAAGCGAGTCTGACTTGTTGATTCGTGTCATCGGTGTACTTTTTGTTGTCAATTGCTTTGTCATAAGAACCATTCACGGTTACTGCAATCAGATCTTTATAGCCATACTTTACTTCGGCCGAGAATCCATATAGTTTGACACCGGGTATGTTGTAATATTGGAAATAGTCACTTCCATTCTGTGCCACCACTTTGCTGTTGATATAATCTGCAGCCAACCTATAGAAGCCATTGACATCGATATTTAGAAAACTGCTTTCGTTCAAAAATGTATTGTAGTAGAATCCAGTATTCACATTATCACTACGTTCGGGCTTTAAATCCCAATTTCCGATGTAATTCTGACCGTCTCCAAAAAGCTGAAACATACTCGGAAGATTATAGGCCCTTTCGTAAGACAACTTCCAGCCGCCATCTGCTGTGATCCGATAACGCGATGCTATATTGATACTGTAGAAGTTCCAGTCTTTTTTATAATGCATCAACTCGCCGGATAGCAGCTCTTGATTGCCATTATATTTGCGCTCGTCGACATCTTTGCTGGCATCCAGCCGATAATATTTAAAACCTAATACGTTGGAGAGCCGCTTGTCGAACCATTGATTCTGCCAGGAAAGACCAACGATATGTCGTCCTAGATTGGACGGTAGCCCGGACTGGTCATACCCAGTGATCATATCTACTTCTTTTTGATGGTTGGTATTGAAGTTATAATTCAGATTGAGACTCTGCGTCCGTGCTGCGTCGAAATCGTAATTCAGATTGACCCGTGCCAGATAATTATCCAACTTGTACCTCACATGGCTTTCTTCATTTGGTTTGGTCGCTGTCTCGTGTGTCGTCCATTTGCCGGACCAGTCGTAACTATAGGAAGCGGTATCTCTTGCATGCCGTGTGTCAAAGCTGTAACTGGTGTAGATATCTGTATACAGTCGATTGATAAGGAAGTCACTTTTCTTATAGCTTAATGTCGGCATCCAGTAATTACTTTCGGACCACTGCCCCCCTTTTACGGAGTTGATAGAAGCCCCTAATTGGTTGGCTTTATGGTTTTGCGAATACGTGAGGCCGAGGTAGAACTGATCCGCCCATGATTGATCACGTACCCCTACCTCCAGCTGCCCCATCCCAGATTGATAACGATCATTAAAGCGCTTTGCTTTGGCGATGTAATCGGATTCTCCATTTATGGTATTCTCCAGTTGGATATTATATTTCTCCTGCGAGTACATCGTATAATTATTGTCCGAATAATTGTAGAAGGCATTGAGGCGAAAAGAAAGTTTGGTTTTCGGATCGGTAAAGGTTCCTACTAAAGCCGATTGGTGTGTGTTGAAAGATCCGATGGTGTAGCTAAGATCCATAAATGGTCTAGCTCTGCGCTTGGTAATGATATTTACGGCTCCGCCTAAAGCATCTGATCCTAAAAAGGCAGGTACCACTCCTTTGTAAACCTCTACACGATCCACCAAATTGACTGGGATATTGTTGAGACTCATCGAAGAACCGAAGTTGTCCATCGGTACGCCATCGATGAATATCTTGGCATCTAATCCATTGATACGAAATACAAAATTAGAACCGAGACCACCATCTTCGCGTATAGTCACTCCTGTCGCTCGCTTCAATACCTGAGTCACATTTGCTGCCTCATTGGCGTGACGATTCAGGTCAATAACGGTGACGTCAAATCCGGATCTTCGGATCTCATGCATGTGCCTTTCGTTCTCGCTTTTGCCGATGACTGCCACCTCTTGGATGGCTTTTCTGTCTTCTTTCAGCTGCACGTCGAGAATTACATTTTTTTCACCCGCAGCTATAGGCATTCGCTGCCTGACATATCCAACGGCTCCAATGGTAATAAAGGAAGATTTGTCCTGTGGATAGTTTTCTAATTTGTAATAGCCATCATAATCGGTCTGCGTGGCAATGTTGCCATCTTCGAGTGTTATGGTCGCATTCGAAATAGCAGATCCAAACACATCTTTCACATATCCAGAGACGGTTCGGCTTTGTTTTACTTGACCTACTGCTGTCGTACTGAACAGACTGGAAGTAAAAAGTAAAATAAGAAAGTATATGGGTTTCATACGGAAATACTATAAATAGTTGGTTGTTGTTGCTTTGCGAGAATCGATACGCATATATGATGCTATTTTATTTGCAAGGGGCGCATCGGGCATCATCATCACTTGCTCTGCAGATAAGACAAGAACAGGATCTCCAAGAATGCCTGGATCATTTAGAGAAAATGCTAAATAGGTTTCCTGTCTGTTCAATGTATATATTCGTCGACTATCTTTGGTTTTCAATTCGATAGGTACATTGCCCAGATTGGATAGCTTGTAAAGGCATCCTTCTTGATAGTGAGGAGCTATTTCATCATTCAGATCGATACGTTCAATCTGTAGTGCATTCGACGGTGCATCGGTGGTGAAAAACAGACAATCTGGTCGGGAAAGTGTCATGATCAATAACACCGAGGCTGCTACGGCATAACGTGCCCATTGTACGATTTTCTTTCGTGCGGATTGCCTGTAGGTGATCTCTGTTTCAATATTGGACCAGATACGCTCCTTGGGAGATGATATGTCGTCAACAATGTCTAATACATCAGCGGTAAATTCATGAAGTTCCAACCAATACTCTACCTGTATACGTTCTTCTTCTGAACAGCTGTTTTCCAGGTACCTTTTTAATAGATCTTGATCAATATCTTTTTTCGCCATTTGATAGACAGTATGCGAAAGTTTCTTATTGTCCCGATATATTTTAAAAAATATTTTTACGTATGGATTTTACTTGTATCCCGCAGTTTTGAGCTTCTCGCGGATCGTCTGAATAGTCATTGAAAGTTTATTTCGGATTGTTTTCTCGGAAAGATCAAAGTGAGTGGCGATAGATTGATTGTCCAAGCCATCGTGGAAGCGCATGCGGAACATCTCTTGGCATTTATCGGTAAAGGGTACCAATAACCTTTCTATCATTCGCTCCAGTTCTTGATAAAGGATATTATCGTCTGTCCTTAGTTCTGATCGCTTAGTATCCACAGACAGTTGTTCATCGTCTGTATAGCGTTTCCTTTTTTTCATTTGGCTCAAGCAGGCGTACTTCACTGATCGAATGAGGTAATTTTCGACGTGGTGGATCTGAATTTCGTTACGTCGTTCCCATAAGCTTACAAAAACCTGTTGCACGACATCTTCAGCTCCCTGCTCATCCTCCAGAATGCGTCTGGCATAACAATAGACTTTATTCCAATACATCTCGTAAACCCTACGAAATGTAGTGCAGTCGATCTCTGTTATTCCATTGTCTAGCTTAACCGTTGGCATAATGTTGTCAAAAGTAAATACTATTTAGACTAAATACAAACTATTTCTTGAGAAAATGCTTAACAAACGACTCCTCACTCCTTCTGCGCTGGTGCTTAGTTGTTTTTGAGTACCGGCTTGGCTGTTGTTTTATGTATATTTATACGCAGAACAATATCCCAAGCAAGTATGAAGGACAAAAATATGGAGAAACTAAGACAGCAAATAGTTGATGAAATGGATGGTGTTGCTTTTTCCAAACTGATAAAGAAACTTCTAAAGAAGTATTCGTCGACAGAACGAAAGGAAGTTTTGTATATCTTGACCGAATATGCGAAGGATGGTAAAATTATACATTGGCGAAATTTTCTTCTTTCCGATATTATAAAGCTGGTAGACGAAGGTGAATCGGATTATATTGCTTTTTTTGAGTGGGCCATTACACAACCTGAACTCATGTACTGGGGAATCGATGGTCTTCTGAAAACTAAAGGAGACAAATCTTTTCCTACATTGATTGAACTTGCAAAAAACGAGAATCTAGAAACTTCAATACGTGCAAAAGCAATCAAAAGCATGTCAGTGTACAGCAAGCAACCTTTTGATCGCGATCTGGCCACGGATCCTGGATATTGGAAAATAGAAGACTTGAGAATAACGGAATTGGAATCTTGGGCGAAAAATGGCTATCAGAATGGCAATGGTTACGATAGACCTAAAACCCATGCTTCATTGGAAAATCCCAAAACAGCACTGGAGAAAGCGGCAGCAAAACTGAACAAAAAACTGGAAGCGAAACGAGCTAAAAATCAAGACTTGTCAAATCCTGCCAATTGGCTGATCATTGCAGAGGAAACCGATCTGCTGAACATCGAGAAAAGATGGAAACTGCCTGAAAACTATGTGTTATTTCTTAGAAGGTATTCGCCACTCCATGTACATATTGACAGTAAAAAATATTTTCAAGGTTTAGATATCTATGGAGCATCCGAATTGCTGAAAAGACAGGAAGGATATTCATTTAATCCGGTAACGAATCAAAACATTGACGAATGGCCTGAAAGCTTTGTCGTCATTGCGGATGCTGGTGCTGATCCTTATTGTATAGACCTGAGTCAAATTAAGGACAATGATGCACCGATCTACAAAAGCAGCCACGGTGCCGGAGTGTGGGAATTTGAGTTGTACGCAGATAGTTTCCTCAATTTTCTGAAAGAAATTGCTGGCGCATAATCGGACATATTCTTTATTCATATTTCTTCCTTAACGCATATATTTTGCGCTCGTCTTCTGTTTTGGAGAAAGATTGACTAGATGCTCTATGTGTTGCTATTTTTTTTAGCAATAGAACCGTTAATCAGTAATATTTTAGTTAGATTTGATGTAAGGTTTATAATCATGAAGAATAGTACAAAGATAACAAATGCGAGTATTGAGTCGGCCGGCTTGCCCAAGGACGCCAAGCAGGTCATCGCAGAATATGTATGGAACGGATTTGATGCTAAGGCCACAAAGGTATCCATCGATATCGGCAGCAATGAGCTTGGCTATATAGAGCGCATCCGCATATCGGATAATGGCGATGGTATAGCTCCTGATACGCTGAACTATTCTTTTGGCAATTTCTTGGATTCACTTAAAAAGGCGCAGCCCAAGCGTACATCGTACACACGTGGTAAAAAGGGTAAAGGGCGTTTTTCGTTTTCGCTGTTCGCAACGCGTGCTACCTGGCACACGGTGGTAGCTATGGACGCAGGCCTCATAGAGTATAAACTGACGATCGACAGAGATACGAAGGAGGTGTATGATAACTCGGAGCCACAGCCATCTCGTGCAGAACATACGGGTACGACAGTGGTGATGGAAGGTGTATTCGATCTGAATGCAATGACCTTACAGTCGGAGGAGTTTGTGGATTTTATGGCGCAGGAGTTTGGCTGGTTCCTGCACCTCAATAAGGATATGAACTACGCTATCCTGATCAACGGAAAACCTGTCTCCTACCATCAGTTGATTCAGGAGACGGACGAGAATCCGTATACGATATATGGCCCGGATGAGAATTCGTTTGTATTTAAGGTGAATTA
Source organism: Sphingobacterium paucimobilis HER1398 (assembly GCF_000416985.1). Lineage (GTDB taxonomy): Bacteria > Bacteroidota > Bacteroidia > Sphingobacteriales > Sphingobacteriaceae > Sphingobacterium > Sphingobacterium paucimobilis. Next base: position 72,196 of record NZ_ATDL01000006.1, on the reverse strand, counting down.
TATCCGTTGGAACTATCCGATCGGCGACCGCTACTATTATTATTTTCTCAACAGTCATAAGATGGAGGTGGCTAAGCTGTTGAGCAGTTTTAACAACAATGCGATTGAGTTCCATCATTCGGTATATGTGGAATCGGCTTTTTTTGATGGTTTTGAGCTGTCGGATATGATGTTGTCTGTTGAGGGTAACTTGTTCAGTGAGAAGGAACAGCAGGTGGTGTACCGCAAGCTGCTGGTAGAACTGCGTGATATGCTGGAACGCAAACAGAAGAAGTATGTACGTGAACAGGCTGTAGATATCAAGCTGCAGGAGTTGGTGCAGAAGGGGCTTCTCCCCCAATATGACTCATCCGATACGGACAAGAAGCGCAAGGCTATGCTGCTGCAACTGATACAGGAACTGTATATCGCTGATCCTCGTGCTTTTGTAGGGATTAAGGCTGACCTGATCAGGACGTATCTGGGATTCTTGGACTTGCTGCTGCAGACGGACCGCAAAGCGGAGATATTACCAATTGTAGAACAGGCGATACCGCTGTCGGACAAGGAACGTGAACGGATTGGACGAATATTGAAGTAAGTGATATAGCAAATAAATATAATTATGATTCAACGATATTAGGAAATGAAAAAACATCAAGAAGAACTTACCAACGAGAAAACAAAAAACTACTCTTTTCTGGAAGAAATGTACCAGGACAGCTACTTCCCAAAGAACTGTGTAGACATGGGAAAGGATATTTTGGTTGACTTATGTGCGCAGATAGAAGAAAGTACACCAGCTAATCTGGAAGAGCTTTATCAGTTAACACATACAGCAACGGAGAAGTTCAATGACCTAGTGGAGGTTTTCGATGATCACGACAGCGAAATCGAAACAGTAGCTAGAGATTGTATCGGAACTGATTTCAGTTTTATTGCTGCTTCCTATGGTTTTACGGAGGCAGATGGTGAAGAGCTGATCTCTGGCAGGGATTGGTAATAGACAGGCAAAAGATATCCTTGGCAATCTGGAGGGTTTTGATCAAATGAGTCGTGCATTCCTCGAGAAGCAGTTTACGAATCATAAGGATAAGACTGTTTTAGAATATTTAGAATTCTAAACAACATTGCCTTTCATGATGGCAGCATGGTGGCTGACTATGTGCTGAACAAAGAAATATCAGATGAGGTTTTAGCGATTTCCATTGACGTTGACGGCGGAAAGAATATCGCTTGGGAGAGCTAGGAAATGAAGTCAGTTTGTAAAAGCGGCATCGAGTTTATCCCGATGCCGCTTTATAAGGATTGTTTTTTACTATATACAACAGAAATTCAACAACAACATCTACTTCTCTTCTCGCATAAAAACAATCTTATAGTTCGCTTTTTTAATATTGTTGGACATTCCAAATACAACTATTGTGGAATCTTTTTGATAGACGGAGAGTATCTGTTTTTTTTCTGATTCTACGTTCTTCAGTTTATAGCCTTCTTGTTTAGTGATTTCTTCTTTTAATGCAAAATAACTGTTTGAAACGCTAGGCCAATAGTGAATTGTTGGAATTGACTTGTGCTGACCAGAACTTTCCTTCTCAAATAAAACATGTATTTTTTCCTTTGAATCTGTCTTTAAGATGTAAGAAAATAGTGTGTCGTCTTTCTTGTCGACACTTTTATCTATCACAAATCCTTTCGCTAGAAGCGCAGCATTCATGGACTGGATAGAGTTATTGGAAAGCAAATCGATAAAACTGCTCGCTCTCTCTAATCTGCTCTGTGCAATAGCCGACTGTAGTATCCATAAGCCCATAAAAATGCTGGACAAAATGTTTTTGTAGTGTACGGATATCATCATTGACCTTTAACCTCTCTAGGGTTGATGTAGTGTAAGCTATTTGTATGCTCTCGCTCAAATACCTTGAGGATTTTTTGGGACTCCTCTTCAAAGTATTTCACTTCCTTTTTTAGCTTTGGATCTTTTGCGATCTCGACTATAGCCTTATTCATATTATCAAAATCTTCTAAGATAAAGTATATTGACGCCGTATTGTAGTATCCCATAAAAACTAACCGACCCTCATGCTTCTCTGTCGGATTATACTTGGAGGTTAATTGGCTATAGTAGTCCAATGTCGAGAGAAGGTTGTTTTTGACTTGATCGGGTATAGGCTCGTTTCCTTTGATCATGCTTAGATTTTCCTTTATAATTTTGAAGTTTTCCAGGGCTTTTTCGTACTCAGGATGTTTCTTGGAATCAAGATGTTGTATGTATACGGCTTTGCTTACAAGAGGATATCCATACTTTTGATCTAAATAGGAGTTGATAGAAGAGATCTTTCGATCGACTAGACGCTTCAGGAGCTCTGTCTTAATATTGTCCATATTATTCCTTAAGTGCCCCTCAGCTTCTGATCGGGTTGCGAATACCTTGGATAAATAAGGGGACTCCGTCATTTCCCTCGGAGTTTCCTTTAGAATAATCGTATCAGCGAGGTTGTCTTTGATAACTGTAAATGCTTTAAAGCGCGCTGTCACTCGCCCAGAATACGAGTATAGTATCGTTATATTGCCAGCCTTGTCTTTCCGCTCCTCTTTGCTTTCTGTTACATTGGATTCGACAATCTCCATGGATTGCACGGTATAGGAAATGTGAATATCCGGGCTGTCTGATTTTCTTTGAAATCCAGACAGCCTGATTTGGTTTTCTAAGTTGCCTTTGTCCAGATAATTGCCCGTAGCTCCTTGTAGACTTACAGTTGCGCCGAAATTCTGATATTTGTCAGATAGTTTAACTTCGGGGTATTGCGTGACCTGCAACTCCATTCGGTGTTTATCCAGGTCGACTTTTTGAGCTAGGGAGGCTCCGCTTATCAACATTAATAGAGTTGATAAAAAGAGTTGTGTTAAACTTGTTTTCATAGGTGTTTTTGTTATTAAATAAGTGCCATGTTTTAATAGTAGATGGACAAATGTAGAGAGAAATCTCAATGAGGGAAATACTCAAATTTACTCAATACGCAGTGTCTACCATTGAAATAGGCGTCTAAACGACCATGTGGGAAAGGATGCTTTAGCTGACTATGTGCTGAACAAAGAAATATCAGATGAGATTTTAGCGATTTCTATTGACGTTGACGACGGAAAGAATATCGCTTGGGAGAGTTAGGAAAAGAAGTCAGTTTGTAAAAGCGGCATCGAGTTTATCCCGATGCCGCTTTGTAAGTATGTTACTTTATACGTCTTAGCTTTTCAGTATGGTTAAACACCATCTCTTTCCCTTGATATTCATCAACAATTACTTGTTTAAGAATTAGTTCATTTTTGCTGAGTTCGTATGTGCCATCGTTATGGTCTCCAGGTTCATCTTCTTCTGATCCATCTTCCACCATTTTGAATTTTCCGTCTTTGGCTACGTAAGTAAAGCCTGTCTCTTCCCACTCCTTGGCCTCGTCATCATAGCTCTTAGTGATACCTTTTCCGTCAGCCTTAAAAGTAATGACTTTTAGGTTTTTAGTAAAAACAGTGTCTAGAGCAACAATCGGAGCTTCTCCTTTTATAGTAGTAACTGTTTTCGATGCGTAATACTCCCAGGAACCTAAAAAGGTTGGTACCTCCTCTGTCTTGTCGTCTTTAGAACAAGAAATAAAAGACACAGTGATAACTAATAATAAAACGAGTAAATTTTTTGATCTCATAATTTTTATTTTTTTTGACAAAGATAGGATTTTCCTCACCGCTTGTTCAAATAAAATTGATTTTACTTTTCCAAGTATTCTTTATTGGTTATCACGTGATTATTTAAATCATCTCAGTCTAAGGTCCAATAGGGATTGTCAGTCGCTTATTTGGATTATTTCCTTTTGGCATATAATGTGGTCAGCTTCTTCGGCAGGTGTTGTATGTTCTGATCGCATAGATCATAGAGTTCAAGGCCCAGATCCGTAAACCCGTACTGCTCGACATAGGCCAATACAAAGTCGCCCTGTAGGCTTTGATGTTCGCCATCACATAAGCTGAGGTAGTCGCAGAGCAGTGGATGGTAGCGCTCGCCTAATAGACCTAAGGCAAATACGGCAAAGGTGCCAGGCATGGCGCAATATTCATCTTCCAGATCGTTGTACCATTCGAATTCTTTCATCGCTAACCTGGCGTAGTTTTCAATCTGTGGATGCAAGGCTTGCCATTTTATAGCATTTGCAAAGAGTTGGTGGACACCTTTTTTGGGCAGGGATTTAATTGCTAACCAGTTTTTTTCGGAGCTGCTGAATTTGATGGTGTAGGAACTTGGAAATCCATAGGAAAGGAGGTTGCACAGAAAATCTAAAACCTGACTGTAAGCTTCTTCACTATCTTCTTTTACCTTGATTTTGACAGTAGCAAATACGTCGTTGGCATCGCACATAACGAGGTCAGTCTTATACTGTCTGATCTCCAATGGCAAATCGCCTGATCCGTTCTTTTTTAAGTCCGCAGGCAGTTTGCTCCCAAGAGCTGTGACGATCTTGAAGATCTCGCTGGCTGCATATTGTCCATCGCCTCCCATATACTTAACCTTACTGATAGCAATGTAACAGGCAAATCGTAAATAGCTTTCCGACAGTTGCCAACTTGGTTCGCCTGCCTTGAGTTTCCACTCCGGATAGCCATATGAGTCATTGACCTGCTCAAAAAAAGGAGCACGTATCACACGCTCTACCCAATAGCGTAGTGTGGTATCAATATCCCAGCTCCAACCACAGAGCTTGCGCATCTTTTCGGTGAAAGCGACAGCCTTGTCATAATCAAAATCGCTTCCTCCTGCTTTGAACAAATAATACTCAAGCACAGCATTTACTAATATTTCGCGACCTTGAATCCGAAAGCACTTGTAGGACGGATAACCTGCCTCATTTCTGGTGTTTGATAATCGAGTGCTGCCTTCCTCGATGGCCACTATACATTCATCAAATATTTCGTGTAGCGATGGTGTGCTTTTGGTGTCTTCAAAGATCAAGTATTTTCTGTTATTGCTCATATTATTCGAGTGCTGGCTGTCTTGTGTCTATGTTTAGCTACAATTATAAAACAATTTGGGCATATTTTACTAAGCTTGGACGGCTATAAAACTGATTTGATCGCTCTGACGTTATGTATTCATCCATTATCAAAAAAACGCTCCTGTATTACATGATGTAACAAGGAGCGTTTTCGTTTATAGCAAGGGACGTTATGCTGTCCTTTTATATTTAGCTATAATGACCTGCTAATTATACAGCTGATTGAACAGCAACTTAAAGGTTCCGTGGCTTTGTGCGCGATTCGTAATCTCTGGGCCGAAAGCAAACAGCTTACCCTTGCCCAACGAAGCTACTAAGCCGATGGATCCTCCTTTCAAATAGTGTTGACCATGTGCCCAACCACTCAATAGTGGTTTTTCAAGATTGATCGCTCCAATAGAATATAGATCCTTTTTATTGTCCAACTTAAATACAGGGCTATTATTGAATACAATATTGACAGTGGATTCCAGTCCTTGATTTTCTGCCAAGGAAACATCTAAGTCTGCTTGGAGTATACTGGTCGGGATATAGTAATCAGCATTTGATAATGGCAAACTTTTACCATTCTTTCCTACGGTAAGTAAAGGGTCGGTCACCGGCAGATCAAAATGGTATACCAATTCGGATGAGGATCCTACGGTAAGAATCTGACCTCCCTTTTCTACATATTTTTTGAGAGCCGGGATTGACTTATCTTTGGATACCTGTCCCAGCAGGTATTTGTACTCCTGTGGTACAAGACTTGCCTCTGGTTGTCTGAACTTGGTAATATCGTCATTTCTCTCTGGAATGCCAGGACCAATGAACAATAGGATATCGTAGTTTTCGATGGTGCCATTGTCAATATCCTGTGGATAAAAACAGGTGTACTCGAATCCATATTGCTCCAGTATCCAGCGTGTCCATCCCGAAGGCATAGAGCCACCGTAATAATCAAACAGTCCAATTTTCAACGACTTAAGAGGGACCAGCTTTGCTGGCTTTTTCGTCGCTGCATCAACGCGAAGCTCCAGACCTCCAATTGCTTTTTGCAGTGTTTCTTTAGCACGTGTTTCCACATAAAAGTTTTTAGAGCTTGCATCACGATATACGTTATTGCCGCTATTCAAAAGCTTGTTTACCACGATAAAGGCATCGTTTGCTTTGGCATTGATCAGATAACCGTTTTTACTGACGGGAAGCATGTTTTTTTCTACATTAATCATTTCGCCGTACGGAAGTCGCTGGAACGGACCGTCAACATCCTCGTAAAAGCGTTCGTAATCCACCCCCATCTGCATCGCCAATGTCCAACCTGCAGCATCGTATGGACGGACCGGAGGTCCTCCTTCGTACTGGGTATCATGTGGATGGTCCTGTGCTTCGAACATATCAATAACCTGTGGACGGAAGGCTTGATTGGTTTTTACGACGAGCGAATGTTTCGGATATTTTTTTCCATTATGAACAAAGTCTTGTGTCGCTTGGTAAGCATATACGCCAGACTTGATCAGCGCATTAACAAACTTGATAGCAGTGCCAAAATCGGCTTGATCTGCAGGCAGTATATATACGCGAGGATCTCTATTCTCTGGACGTCTCAGCACATTGTCAAAATAGGTACTGGGAATGGATGCGAATCGAGCGCGTGTGGTGCTGTTTGCCGCTGTTTTCTTTGCACTCATGTCGGCTTGATAAGCATCTTTCATCTCCTGGATATATTTCGGAGAAGCCGTCCAATAATCCTTGTTCCCACGCTCGATGGAATTTTTCCCCATTTTGTAGAAGTTGTACAATAACTTGTCGCCATTGCGCGAAGCGTAGTCCAATATCCCCAAATTCATCGATACAGAATAATCGATGGACTGTTGGAAATGCCATTTTTGAGGAGCTATAGGGTTGGGCAGTCCGTTTCTGGGAACCAGACGCTCAGGTACTAGTTTGATCTCTGATGGTGTGGGATTGCCTGTGGTTTCAGTCAATATACCGATCATATTGTGAAAATAAGGTGCGGTACGCAAGCCTCCGTTCCACCAGGTGGAAAAGGTAGACTGATCCATACGGACATACCCTGGCTTGTCCTCTTCATTCAAGCGGTTGATCATAGCAAAGCCTACTCCATCAATCCCAGTAACGAGAAGCGGATCATAGGCGTAATTAAACGGATCCCGATAAGGGGGACCTGCGACTACAGTTCCGGCCGGTGAGGTCTGGTGGTGATTATATACAATCTGTGGCAACCAATCGACATACATGACCTTGGCCAGATTCGTAGCTTCTTTCATGTTGAACATATAGAAGTCTCGGTTGTTGTCATGACCAACGTATTTCTGATAGAGCCGTGGAATGGACATGTTTCTCTTGGTTTGATCTTCGTACTGCATATACCAGTCGGCAAGAAGATCCTGACCATCGGGGTTGACATGCCACATCAATATCACAACTTTGTCGAGATAGTTTAATATTTCTTGGCTTTCACTGGATGCCAATAGATAAAGGGTCTCAATAAGTTGATGAGAGCCGACCATTTCATTGGAATGCATACCTCCATCGATCCAGACAATAGGCTTGCCCTCACTTGCCAGTTTCTTTGCTTCTTGATCGCTAAGCCCTTCTGCCCGTCCCAATGTCTGGGATATCTTTCGATATTTGTCGACCTGAGCTAGGTTTTCAGGAGAAGAGATTACGAGCAGGTACTGTTTGCGCCCTTCTTCGGTGGTCCCCGCTTCTTGGATACGTACCCTGTTGGATTCTTTGGCTATTTTCAGAAAATAGCTTTCCATCTGTTTATAATTAGCGAGTTGATAATCATCGCCAATGGAGAATCCAAAATGGGACTTGGGTGTGCTGATCGTTTGCGCGTGTATATCCGTATTCCACAAGGAGAATACAAGCGCAGTCAATATGAAATTCTTCTTCATTTTTTAGGTGTTGATTTTTGTTCTAACCTTACTTTCAATTTGTATATGGTGTAAGAAGTGTTTACAATATAGGACTTTTTTTAAGTTTACAACGGATTTTGCAGACAAAGTGGATTCAGTTCTACTTCTTTCTCAGGCAATACCCACTCCCACTCTTTGCTGTCTGCTGGTCTGTAACGGTTCGGTTCGCCGATTACGGTACCATTACCATACATATTAAAGTTGGATGCTAATGGATCGACATTGGTAGGCATAGTGGTCATGCTGTTGGACCAGTTGCCCTGATTGTAACCCGCACGCGGTTTAGGTCCTCTGTCCAGAGGTACGTTTAAACGTTTTAGATCCAAAAATCGGAATCCCTCTCCCCATAGTTCGACTCGACGCTGGAACATGACCTCATCGATCAGATCGGCACCCGTATTTGTTGTTTTATGATATTGTGGATCGCGATGTTGCGCCAACGGCAAAAGCGCCTCTGCTGCTTGGGCATCATGTCCTCCGGCACGTACATAGCCTTCGGCCGCAATCAACATCATTTCGGGCAAACGCATAAACGGGATGTCACGCTGGCCTTCGGTCTGTGGATCTGTAACCAAGAACTTATTGGCCATATAGTTGGCGTACTTCGAATTTGAGGACGGCGGAACCAATGGACGTGGTGTCACTGTTCGATCTACAGCTTTTGGAAACCAAATCGATTTGCGTATATCGGTATCGCTGATACGGTTGTACAAGAGGTTGTAAATAGCTCTTGGCGAATTCTGATTATAACTGATATTCTCGTTGGACATGTAACCGTGAAAATGGGTCAGTCTCTTGAACTGGGACAAGAGGGGCTTCGAACCCCAGAGCCACTCGCTGTTCGACTGATCGGAAAATCTATTGTCCAGCGTCTTGTAGGTATCGGCTTGAAGCTGCGCTCCTGATTTCTTAACAACTTGATCGGCCATTTCTGCAGCCTCTAGCCAGTGCCCCTGCGTAAGCAGTATACGAGCTTTCAGCCCACGCGCTACATGCACATTGATATGCGCTTTGCTTGATCTGTTGACATCGGTAGCGTTCAATAGTCTGATAGATTCATCGATATCGCTGTTAACCTGAGCGTACACTTCTTCAACGCTGGCTCTTGCACGGGGTTTGCTAGAATTGTCGGTGCGAAGCACGATGCCCATCTGTGTATTGTTACGTCCAGAAATATAGCGTTCGCCGTACATCTGAACCATGGTGAAATGAGCAAATGCTCTATAGAACATAGCCTGTCCCTTGATATTATTTCTCTCGCTCTGAGGACCTTCGATATTGTCAATTCGATCAATAATCATATTGGAGTTGGAAACGAAGTACTGCATCAAACGGTAAAAGTGCTCAACGCTGCCTACTGTAGGTTTTCGGTGTGTGGCCCATTGCGCCTGGGTTTGAAACTGTGCATTGGAATAGGTGTATACCAGATCCTCTCCCATGACATCATACCATATCATCAGCATATCATATCCACCATAAAAGGCAGACGTTGACAGATCGGGGGTCCACATCAACTTATGCAATCCATTTACCGCCATCATTGCGGTCTTGGTATTGGTAAAGATGGCTTCCTCATCTACAGACTCCGTTGACTTGGTTTCAAGAAAGTCTTTTTGACATCCCCAAAACACGGTTGCTATTAAAGCTATTATCGGTAAGAATTTGCTGTTCATTTACTTTACAATTTAAAAAGTTAAATTCAAGCCTAACGTAAATACCCTAGAAGGCAGGTATACATCGACATTACTATTATATCCTGAAAAAATGGCCTTGCGTGGGTACATGCCCTGACGCTTGGTGAGCAAAAATGCATTGTCTGCGGAGAAATAGACGCGCATCCCACTTACATTATAAGGTTTCAATAAGTCCTTGGGAAACTCATATGAGGCCGTAACATTTGCTAGTTCTAACATATCAGAACTGACCAACCAACGTGTAGAAGAACCTGCATTCAGGTCCACATCTTGGGCATCTTCCAAACGTGGGACATTGGTGATGTCGCCAGGCTTCTGCCAACGGCCCAATATATCGACATGTCTCGTTGATCCGGTCAAAGCCGAACCCGATGGACCGGTCATTAGATTGTTATAACCAGTATCGTACATTTTTCCTCCCAATTGATAGTTGAATAGTAAATTCAATGCTACTCCATTCCATGAAAATCCAGTATTAAAACCTCCGGACAAAGTTGGCATCGATACTCCAGACCAATCGTACATGGCTTCGGCAACTTTGGTGGTGTAGTATTTGCCATTCACATCCACGATAGAGGTAGATCGCTTAGCGGGATCAGACTCCTCAAGAAAGGCACTCAGCACATCTGCGCTAGGTGTATATATACTGCTTCCTGTCGCAGGATCTACTCCAGCCCATTGCCTCAAGTAAAACTCATAGCGAGAATGCCCCTTTTCTATGCGGTGTACCCCCGAATTATAAGGGTCTACAGGTAGATCTGTGATCTTATTCTTCAAATATGTAGCATTAAATCCCATATCCCATACAAAACCATTTCTCTTGATCAGTTGTCCATTAAGTGTTAATTCTAAACCACGGTTATATAAGCTACCTGCATTTTGATAAGCATAGGTCTGCCCGGCATCTGGTGCTTTGGGAACTTTAAAAAGAAGATTGCTGGACTGTCTGTTGAAAAACTCGACAGTACCCGTCAAACGGTTTTGGAATAGGCCAAACTCCACGCCAATATCACTGGAATGAGAAACCTCCCACTGTAAGGAACGACTGTTCAATTCGCGTTCACGGACATAGCCCGGCTCCAGCCCATTATCAGCGGGTTCATAAGACGCTTGCCACGCATAATAGGTACCAATATCGTCATTGCCTACTCCTCCATAAGACGCACGCAGTTTCAACAGGTCGAACAGACCAAGGTCTTTTATAAAGCTTTCCTGGTCTAAACGCCATCCTGCACCAACAGAAAAGAATGTGCCCCAGCGGTAGTCTTGATAGAATCTAGAAGTACCATCGCGACGAATAGACCCCGAAAGGAAATACTTGTTGGCATAATCGTAGTTGACACGGGACAAATAGCCTTCTGTACGGTACTTATCTGTTCTTGAAGTCGGCATACCCGGTACAGAATAATTTGGAAACTCGTAATTGCCATTGTCAAAACGCTGATCAGACATCTTTGCTAAAAGATAGTTGTATTCGTAATCGTAGCTTTCATGCCCCATCAATACATCGAAGTGATGCTGATTGAACTGCTTAGTATAAGAAAGTAGCTGATTGAAGGTCCATGTGGTGGTGAAAGAATTTGATTTGCTGACCGAACCACTGTTTTGTTTTTCTGGAAAAACAACAGAGGCCGAAGAGTTCAAGCGAGCATCAGCGCTCACAGCACCATTTGTGGTAAACTTAAGCCCATCGATGATATCGATTTCGGCATACAGTTTGGCATTCAACAAATTTCTTTTGTAACCATCATGTACTTTCTGCAATTCCAATACGGGGTTAGAACCGCCGACGTAATCTCTGCTCGGAGCAGACAAGTCATCTGATATTCTGTAGCCTGTACCAAAATCATATACACGATTACCACTGTTGTCCAATACATAGTCTTTTGTTATTGGATTGTGGATATGAATAGGATATATAGGCCCTATGTACCGTACATAACGAAATGGATTGCCATTATTCCCTGAGCTTTCATTCTGTAAGCCATCCATTTTATTGAGCACTCCGTTGATCATTCCGCCAACTTTTAAAAAGGAGGTAATTTTAGAATTGATATTTCCATTGATGGTATAACGGTCAAATTTGGATCCGATGATATACCCTTTTTCGGACAGGTAGCCGGTCGAAAGATAGTAGTCGGACTTGCCCGTACCGCCACTCACATTGATGCCTGCATCTGTACGTGTGCCCAGGCGTTGAATTGATTTAAGCCAATCCGTATCATCACCCCACATGAAGCTTGCATTGGGGTTCAACTTTCCAGAAGAATCTACAACTTGATCGTCAGGCACATTGAAAGGATTGTATTTGAGGTCATTGCTGATCAAGTTCTCGGCTGCTGCCTTATTTGCTTGTTCAAGCGTCATCCCGTTCTTTAAAAGCATATTGCGTGTGCTTTCCCAATTGACCAAGAGGTAATCAGCGACCCCCACTTTCTTGTAGTCGCTGCTCTGTGGCGCCGTAAATCCTTGATTCAATTTGAAACCAACACTCTGTTTGTCTTTTTTTCCTCCTTTGGTTTGGATAAGGATCACCCCGTTGGCTCCTCTGGCCCCGTATAGAGCAGCAGAAGATGCATCCTTCAATACGGTCAGGCTTTCGATATCTGAAGGGTTGATGGTGTTGAGCGGATTGTCATAAGGCATACCATTCAATACGATCAATGGCGTAGAATTGACACTGGAAGAGATGGTGCCTATTCCTCGGATATGAATCGTTGGGTCAGAACCTGGTTGTCCACTGGCGGTAGAAACCTGCACACCAGAAACCTCGCCTAGAAGAGAGTTGGTGACAGAAGTTAAAGGTCTATCTTTAAATTTATCCGCATTCAACTGGGTAGCCGAACCGGTAAAGGCACTTTTTTTTGCAGTACCATAGGCAACGACAACGACCTCGTCCAGATCATCGACCTTTGGCTGCAACTTGATCGCATATTCTTTTTGTGTGGTGACGGATATACGTTGTGGCTCATATCCAACAATGGTAATCAGCAATACATCTCCATTCTTGGCTTGAATTGTAAACTCGCCAGCTGTATTGGTTGAAGTGGATTCTCCCTGTATATTCTGTACGGTCACTCCGGCTAAGTGCTCTCCTCCATCTCCAGTTACACGGCCATGTATGGTGGTCTGTTGTTGCGCTGCTACCTTGACAGCAGTTGCTGCCTTCTCCCCGGATTTTTCGACAATAATACGTTTGCCACGGATTGCATAGGTCAGATCGGTATTTTCAAAGGTCTTCTTCAATGCATCCTGCAAAGGAATACCATTGAGGTTTAAAGAAATCTTTCCTATATTTTTGATATCATTTTCTAAATATAGAAAATGGTAACCAGATTGTTTACTGATGCTCGAAAAAGCATCTTTTAAGCTCTTGTCTTTTAGTGTCAGATTTATATTCTGGGAGTAAACAAAAGCGTTAACTTGGCTACTGCATAGCAGCAACGCAGCAATGGTTAGTTTTAACGTCATGATGGGCCTAATCAATCTATAATTATTACAACAGGAATTTGTAATATATCTTTTATACATTCGTTGTCAATACTTGAAGGTTAGTAAATTGGTTTTATAACTTATATAGAACCTAGCTCCTTAGGTTTGAAAGCCAGGACAGTCTTGTTTGTACTTCTTTTTTCTGTGTTCTAATGATATGTTGATCATTTACCGAACGATATGCACCTCCTTCCCTTGAATTTCAAATTTTACACCACTTAGGGCGGACAGATCCTCCAATAATTCTTCCAATGGTAAGTCCGTCGGATATGTACCTCCTATGCGTTTACTGCTTAATTTCATATCAGAACGTATGGTGATATTATACCATCTGGCTACGAGTTGCATAACTTCCAGAAGCTCCATGTTATCAAAAGTGAAATAGCCATCTTTCCAAGAAGTCAATTGATTGACATCAAATTTTTGCCTTATAGCCTCATGTTTGTCGGTGTCTGCGATAAGCTCTATTCCTGGTGTTAGCTTATACTCTTTCTTATCCATGTAGAATTTAACACCACCTTCGACCAGTGAAGTTCGGACTGAGTTTTGCTCCTTGTACGCCTGTACATTGAATTTAGTACCTGTAACTTCAATTTCTCCCTTGCCTGCAAAGACATGAAATGGCTTCTCTATATTATGCGCAATATCGAAATACCCCTCGCCCTCCAGATAGACCTGGCGATGTTCTTTTGTAAACGATTGTGGAAATCGAAGAATAGAACCGGCATTGAGCCATACGGATGAACCGTCCGCTAATGTCACTTCCTGATGTTGTCTACTAGGGACTTGTATGGTAAGCCAGGCTTCGGCAACTCCCCCTTCTTGTTGTGACACAAGGGCTCTAAGGTCTTCTGCAGAAAGCGTTCCCTCCAGCGCTTGTACCTTCCCGTTCGGTAAGGTAATCGTTACTTTCTCGCTGTTGTAATCTTTTGCTTCGGCGATCACATAGCTTGAATCCTCCAGCGCTCCCTGTTCACTGTTAATAAACCAGACGCCTGCGAATAATAGCATGGCTACAGCTGCGGAAGCTGTCCATCGTATCCAGCGGATGCCGGCAGACTGATGTCGTGGCAACATAGGCAGCCCTGCTTTGATAATTTTTGATGTCGCATTCTTATGCTGCTCATCCTTCCAGTCCCAATTATCCGCAATAGGATTTTTGAGAATATAGCGTTCTATATACTTGCATTCTTCCTGCGAGCATAGTCCTTTGCTATACCTTTCCAGTAATTCGTTGATATCCTCGTTATTCATAATATAGGATTTTATCTGCGTCTATATTATAAAGAGTAAGGCCGAATGCCAAAGTAGTAGGCGAATCTGAAATTATTTTTTATAAGCTTGATTACAGTATATCCAAAATCAATATCAACAGCAAATAAGGGATGTAATCATCATCGATTTTAAGTTTAAGAATCTTTAGCGCATTATTGATTTGCTTCTTGACTGTTTTATCAGATATATTCAGTTGCTTCGCAATTTCGAGATAAGAAAGATTGGATTTCCTGCTCAACAGGAATACTTCTTTCATCTTTTCTGGTAGCTGGTTTATATGACTCTCCAATATCGTGTTCAATTCTTTAAAATCCATCTGCTGCTCGGTCACCAGTGGAGATGTATCGTAGTGAGAAGCATAATACGCTCGGTATTGTTCGTTTTTAAGCCGTTCTTTCAACTGTCTAAAAGCCAGGTTGCGTGCCATGATGAAAAGAAAAGATTTTAGGGATTTGATCTGCGGTATACGCTCACGGATAGCCCATAGGTCGACAAAAGTCTGTTGGACGACATCAATGGCGTCATCTTCATCGGGCAGAATTCGGATAATCTGTTTAAACAGTTTTTCCCAATATTCATCATACAAGGTCTCGAAATCTCCTCTCTCCCTAGCTTCATCGGTCCCTAATTTGAATAAAGATACAACTCTTCCCATCTCTTGATATCAGTGCTATTTGGTATGTGGGTTGGTAGTTTTAATCCACAATTTTACAAAAGATTAATAACTATTCAAAACTCTAACAGCTTTGTTGCTTATAGAGATTCCAATACAAAAGGTGATTTCAAATGTAATAATTTTCAGTAATTTTGAATTATATATAAAACAACATGCTTATTATAGATTCCCCTTCTAATGATGCCTATTTCAATATTGCGCTAGAAGAATATTTGCTGTATAAATTTCCTACTGAGGGCATTTTTTTGCTATATATTAACGCTCCTTCCATAATCGTGGGTAAGTTTCAGAATACTTTGGCAGAAGTTAACCTGGAATATGTAAAGGAGAATGAGATTAAAGTCGTACGCAGAATGTCCGGTGGTGGTGCAGTGTATCACGATTTGGGGAATTTGAATTTTTCCTTTCATACGAAATGGAACGAAAGTGAATTTATGGACTTTGCCAGATTTACACAGCCTGTACTACAAGTGTTGCATCAGTTGGGGATACCTGGCCAATTGGAAGGACGAAATGATCTATTGGTCGATGGAAGAAAGTTCAGTGGCAATGCGAAGCTTGCCAAAGCAGGTAAAATGATTCAGCACGGCACCATATTGTTTGATTCGGATATGAGCGTGTTGTCAGATGCCTTAACGATAAATCCTTTGAAATATAAGGATAAGGCTGTAAAGTCTAATCGATCGCGCATGGTAAATCTCAAAGAATATGTTTCTGATACGGTGACAATCGATCATCTAAAACAAGCTCTAATTAATCAGATGGTAGCTGAAGATTCCCTAACAGAAATTTATGAATTGACAGCGTTTGATATCCAAGAGGTTGAGAAGTTAATCAAGGAGAAGTATGGTACCTGGGATTGGAACTTCGGTTTCTCTCCGAAATATAACTTTAAAAATGCGATTAAGATCGCTGCTGGTTATATAGAAATTCATCTGGATGTTTCAACAGGAGGATCAATCGAGGCTGTCAAGATATTTGGTGACTTTTTCGCCTCAAAACCTATTGAAGAATTGGAAAGACTGCTTATTGGAATGGACCATCATGAGGATGAAATACGTCAACTATTGAGCACAGTCGATGTTTCCGCTTATTTTGGTAAGGTGACGGTCGATGAGATTATAACCTTGTTTAAATAATGAAAGCTCCCGAAGGAGCTATTCGTTATTCTATAATTTGATAATATCGGCTTGTAATACGTATAGGGGTAGAACTTCTACTTTCCGATACAGAATTTAGAGAAAATGTTTTCCAACAGATCGTCGGTAGTTACCGTGCCAGTTATCTCTCCCAGATGGTGCAGGGATTGACGGATATCCATTGCCAAAAAGTCGGATGTTACTGGATTGTCAATACCGTATAGAACCCGCTCTAGCGCCGCTTGCGTAAGCTGTAGCGCCTCCACGTGTCTGATATTCGTGACCATGACATCGTCGGTATTGATATTCGAAAGATTGACCTGATTCAACAATTCCTCCTTCAGTTCATCTATTCCCAGTTGTTTTTTTGCAGATATGTACAAAGGGTTCAGTACATTGTATTCCGCTCTATCACCCTCTGCCAGCAAATCACTCTTATTGATTATCGTTACAAAAGGAATATTCAGATCCCTCACTTCACTTATCTGCTGCTGTACCACCGCGATATTATCTTGGGTGGGGTCAAATAAGTAGATAATCAATCGTGCCTGTTTCATTTTTTCCCGTGTACGCTCCACCCCTTTTGCTTCGATGACATCTTCTGTATCCCGTAAGCCTGCGGTGTCAATAAATCGAAAGGTCACCCCATGGATATTGATTTCATCCTCGATAGTATCTCGTGTCGTACCTGCGATATCCGATACAATAGCACGTTCTTCATTCAGCAGGGCGTTCAATAATGTCGATTTACCGACATTAGGTTTACCGGCGATAACCACCGGAACTCCATTTTTGAGCACATTCCCTTGTTCAAAGGATTGGATAAGCTTGCCGATTACGGTATATATCTTTTGTATAAGCGACTTCAGCTGATCCCGGTTTGCAAATTCCACATCCTCCTCCCCGAAGTCTAGCTCCAGTTCTATCAAAGAAGCAAAATGCACCAAATCTTCGCGTAACTGTTTCAGCTGATTCGAAAAACCACCCCGCATCTGTTGCATGGCCACTTGGTGGGATGCAGCGGAATTGGATGCGATTAGATCTGCTACAGCTTCCGCTTGCGAAAGATCCAGCCCTCCATTGAGAAATGCCCGTAGGGTAAATTCACCAGCACGTGCGGCTCTTGCTCCTTTCTTTATCAGCAGGCTGATAATCCGTTCGATGATATATTTTGAGTTGTGTGTCGATATTTCTACCGAGTTTTCTTTCGTGTATGAGTTTGGTGCCACAAATAGTGATACCAAAACCTCATCGAGGATTTCTTCTCCTTCACGTATGGTGCCAAAATGTATGGTATGTGAATCCTGGGCAGTCAAATCCTTGCCTTTGAATACACCATTGACGATGTTTATCGCTTCGTTTCCCGATACACGTATTACGGCGATAGCACCTTGCGCACCAGGAGATGTAGCCAATGCTACGATAGTATCTTGAGATATTAATCCGTTTGTAGACATGGGACAAACCTACATAAATTCGCCCTTACAAGCAATATAATTGCGTTGAAATATAAAGGCGAATTTGTGGCTCTCCTTATCCTATAGACTACCTTCTTTGTCATAAGTCCAGGTTGCCAGTCTATCCTGCAATATCCGGGATATTTTATTAAAGTAACGCTTCTGCTTGTATCCCATAACCCACTGTATTCCTTGTATGGCGTTGGTGCAGAATATCTCGTCCGCCTTTTTCATGATTTCGGGACTTATCTGCGCTTCGATGACCGGTATTCCCTCGGCCTCCGCTATATCCATTACCACGCGACGCATCACCCCAGCGATACAACCTTGATTCAGCGCAGGTGTATAAAGCGCTTTCTCAAAGTACACGAAAATATTTGACGTTAGCGCTTCACAGAGGAAGCCTTCCTGATTGAGAATGAGTACATCATCATAATCAAATTTCTTCTTGTACAGTCCTGCAAGGACATATATCAATGCATTGTTTGATTTGAGATCTGAGAGGTCGCCAAAGGGCTTTTTATTCTCCGTGTATAGGTCGATAATAAGACCGTTTTTCTTATCTCTTTGTGGCTCTTCCAGACGTTGCACCTGAAAGATATAACTTGGTCGGTTGCTGTCGGGCGTATAGAGCCCATCGCCTTCTCTGAATACCGAAAGGCGCACGCGCACGCGCTGTCCGAGCATATTGTTTTTGCGGATTAACTCATCTGCTGCTCCCTTAA
This sequence comes from Sphingobacterium paucimobilis HER1398, assembly GCF_000416985.1. Classification (GTDB taxonomy): domain Bacteria; phylum Bacteroidota; class Bacteroidia; order Sphingobacteriales; family Sphingobacteriaceae; genus Sphingobacterium; species Sphingobacterium paucimobilis. The sequence continues at coordinate 53,796 of NZ_ATDL01000006.1, read as the reverse complement.
AGAAATAGGTGTCGAACTTGCCTGACGATTCCAGCTCAAGCCGTTGCATACTCTGTTGTAGGCGTTCGATATGAAAATCCAGAAAACGGATCTCTCCGTCTTTATAGAGCATGGTTTCAAAGATGCCGTCTCCGTAGCGGAATGCCCGGTTATTGGCCGAAAATATAGTATGGTCCTCCGGCAGCAAAGTGCCGTTGTAGTTCATGTAATGTGTAGGCATAAAAATGCATTAAAGCGTAATCGTTTGGCGGACCCCTATTGCTGTGTTTTTTCAGCAGCGTATCCTCTCCACTTTTCTAATACTAAACGAAAATCCTCAGGCAATGGTACCTCAAAGTTCATTTCTTTTTTTGTCTTCGGGTGTATAAAACCGAGTGATCTAGCATGAAGTGCCTGTCTAGGTATTGTCTGAAAACAATTGTCTACAAACTGTTTGTATTTTGAAAATGCCGTCCCTTTGAGTATCCGGTCCCCTCCATAACTGGCATCATTGAAAATAGGATGGCCTATGGATTTCATATGTGTACGTATCTGGTGGGTACGGCCTGTTTCCAGTTGGCATTCAATCAATGTGACAAAACCTAGGCGCTCTATTACCTTATAGTGCGTGACCGACCATTTCCCTTTTTCAGGATCATCGTACATATTCATTATCCGACGGTCTTTCATATCGCGGCCGATATAGCCAGTGATAGTACCATCTTCGGGGATATCTCCCCATACGAGGGCGACGTAGCGACGCTCTATGCTATGTTCAAAGAATTGCTTGGCCAGATAGGTCATGGCCCATTCGTTCTTGGCGATAACGAGTAGTCCGGAGGTATCTTTATCTATACGGTGTACCAATCCTGGCCGTCCGGTATTGCCCGGTAGTGTAGGCAGCTGATTGAGGTGAAACGTCAGTGCGTTTACCAGTGTGCCGGTATAGTTGTTGAACCCGGGATGTACCACCATGCCAGGCTCTTTATTGACCATAAGAAGGTCGTCATCCTCATAAGTAATAATCAATGGGATATCCTCGGGATAGACCTCGGTATCGCGTGGAGGGTCTGGTAAGACCATTGTAATGACATCGAGTGGTTTTACCTTGTAGCTGGCTTTGATAACTTTATCATTGACAAAGACAGAACCTGCATCAATCGCATTCTGTATGCGGTTGCGGGAGGTATTCTCTACTCTATTCATTAAAAACTTGTCAATACGAAGCAAGGCCTGCCCTTTGTCGGCAACTATCCGTATATGTTCATACAATTCCTGCTCGTCTTGTTCCTGTATATCTAAGTCTTCGTTCATAGCACAAAAGTAAGTGAAATACACCAAAAAGTACTAACTTTGACGTACTCTTACTTCAATATACTGAATATTAACAACGTCCTTTTTATCTATGCTTCTCTTTAGCCCAGAACAACTACTTTCGCACCCTTTATATCAGCAAAAATCAGTTCAAGTCTATATGAAACGTGATGATATGATTCATCCGTTCATATCTGGTAATAAATGGCGTAAGTTGAAATATAATCTTTTAAAAGCAAAGGAATTAGGTAAAGATACATTAATTACTTTTGGAGGCGCTTGGTCCAACCATATCCTTGCTGTGGCCTGCGCCGCTGCATCGGCTGGTTTTTATGCTAAGGCTTTCATACGGGGCGAGGAGATTTCGAACACTGTGCTGGATATGTGCCGCCTGTTTGGTATGGAGCTTCTATTCGTGTCGCGGGAGGATTACAAAGACAAGGAAAAGCTCTTTAATGGCCTCCAAGAAGCCGATAGAAGCTTTATGATTGATGAGGGGGGCTCAGGAACAGAAGGTGCTCGTGGCTGTTCGGAACTGGTGGGCGAGCTCGAGCGGCAGTATGATCATATCTTTGTGGCGGCCGGAACCGGTACTACAGCGGCAGGTATTGCAATGGGAATAGCGCAAGAAGATAAAAAAAGCTTGTTGCATGTGGTACCCGTATTGAAAGGAGGAGGTTTTATAGCCGACGAGATGCTGCTGCTGGGTGCTAACCTACAGCAGAGTAGACTCCATCTGGACTACCATTTTGGTGGTTATGCAAAGGTCAAACCCGAACTGATACAGTTTGTACAAAGTTTTGTACGCCAGACGGGCATCATGATAGAGCCGACCTATACGGGAAAGGCGCTGTTTGCATTACATGACTTATTGGAAAAGGACATGTTCGAAAAAGGCAGCCAGATATTGTTTATTCATACCGGAGGGCTTACCGGCCTCCTGGGGCAGCTAAAGCATTTTCAAGATTAATGTGCCTGCTCCCCTAGCCTGAGAGGCCTTAAGGAGCAGATAGCAATCCAGATTTTAAGCGAGCACGTCTCTTATATCGACGTTCTTTTCAAACATGGCTTTTGCAAAAGGACATAGCGGAATTATTTTCAGATTATTATCCCTAGCGTGTTCGACTACCTTTTGCAATAGAATTTTGCCAATACTCTTTCCTTTTTGTTCGGGATCGACTTCAGTATGGTCCACAATGATCTTGTCTGTACCGGCTATCGAATAACTAATCTCCCCTATTTTCTTATTTTCCTCGTAGGCAACAAAGGCTCCTTTGCTTCCTGTTTCTTCTTTTTTAATTAACATAATATTTTTTATTTAAGATATTTTGATACAAATTATAACAATTCCTATCCTGTAATATACGTAGAAAAAGAGAACAAATGAATTTGAAAAACGTTTTGTGATCGTCAAAAGGCCTAAAAGCCAAAACTTATCTTTATTTTCGTGCTTACTAATATGGAAAGAAAACCTCTATGAGAAACCTGTACATCCTTTTGTTTTTCCCCTTGTTGGCGTTAAATACGTATGCACAGGACCTTGAACAGCAAACAGACAGTTTACTCCTGAAAAGGATAAAAGGTGAACCATTGCCTCCAGACAGTCTCTACGATGTGGTCAATCTTTTTCAGGATATCAACCCCTTTAAAAAAAGAAAGAAAGACGGTATTCCCGAGAAGCGTTCAGGTATCTCCTATTTACCCAATCTTAATTACAATCCGAGTATCGGCTTCCAGATTGGTATCAAGGCTGTTGGCGGATTGCATTTTGGCGAGAAAAAGAATACCAGTATGTCGGTGTTTGCTACTGCTTTGAACTATACGACTAGGGGGATTGTGTTTGGTTATCTTTTTCATGATGTGTATACACGGGAGAACAAATGGAATCTAAAAGGGAGTCTCCATATTGCTAAAATGGTGGGACTCGATTATGGTATGGGGATCGGACACCCATTGCCCAATCCTACAGAAGAGGAGTCTATCATCAATAATCCGGACCGCGACCGTTTTGTCAATAAATATACTGTCTACGGATTCAACGAACGTATTTATAAAAAGTTGAGCCCGGGACTATTTGTTGGTGCGGGGGCCTATTTCGAGTTAAAGCGCAATGTCAGTACACTGACGGAGGTCTCCCCTTCGCCCAATGAGATTTACAGCAAGTGGAACGGCTTCGATCCCGCGCGCAACAATAATAATGGGTTGATGTTTAATCTGCAGTACATGACCCGGGACAATCCGAATAGCGCCTACAAAGGCATCTATTCCGATGTGGTCTTGCGGACGAACCAGACTTGGATGGGAAGTTCGCAGAATGCCATACAACTCCTTACCGATTTTCGTAAGTATTTTCAGCTTTTCCCAGAGCGTGGCCGTCCTAACCACGTATTGGCCTTATGGTATTACGGATCGTACAATCTCAGTGGCAAGCTACCCTATCTTGATTTGCCAGGGACGGGCAAAGATCCCTATGCAAAAAGCGGTAGAGGCTATACCAACGGATATTTCAAAGGACGCTCTTATGCATATGGTGAGGTCGAGTACCGCTTTCCAATACTGCGTAATCAGTTTTTGAGCGGTGTGGTTTTTGGAAATATTCAGACTGTAGATGACCAGATGGGCACCAAGCTGTTTAAGTACTGGCAACCTTCAGGTGGTGCAGGTTTGCGGGTGCTTTTCAATAAAATGACCCGTACCAACCTATGTATCGATTACGCCATTGGTAAATTCGGACAAAAAGGCCTGTTTTTGGGATTGAATGAAGCATTCTAAGGGAAAAAGCCCTATCTTTAACAGTAGATGAGATATTTGACCACCAACCTAACCCTCCTCCTAGCCTTGTTGGGAGTGACTGCCTCTGCACAAGTTTCTAAAGACAGCACCAATATTGCTTTACAGCCTATAGATGTGAAGGTGTACTTTGCCAAACAGTCTTCTTTGGGCGTTACATCAGCTACTCAGAGTCTATCCGCAGAGGTTATCTCCCGACAGAGTCCTACCTCTTTGCTGGCCGCAGTTAATACTGTTCCGGGAATACGTATGGAAGAACGTTCGCCAGGTTCTTATCGCTTGGCCATGCGGGGAAGTTTAATCCGTTCACCGTTTGGAATTCGTAATACCAAAGTATATGTAGACGAGTTTCCGTTGACAGATGCAGGTGGCAATACCTATCTCAATCTACTTGCTCCGGTGGGTATACAGACGATACAGCTGGTCAAAGGACCCGATGGCTCGCTGTTCGGAGCTAATTCTGGTGGAGTCGTGCAGATCAGCCCTAAGGGGTTTGAAATGCTAGAGAACAGACGCGAAGTCGAACTTACGGCTGGTGCCTACGGTCTGTTCCAACAGTCACTATCCCTACAGCAGAAGGTGACTCCCAATTATCAGTTCTCTTTTGACCAGTCATTTTTACGTTCCGATGGTTATCGGGACAATGCAGGCTTGAACAAGAAAACTGTTCAGACGGCCCATCAATGGCAATACGCTCCTATAGCGCAGCTACGTGCTTTTATATTATATACCGACCTGGGGTACGAAACGCCAGGCGGACTTACCCTGGCGCAGTATGAAGCGGATCCGAGAGCCTCACGCCCTGCAGGTGGGCCCAATCCGGGGGCGAAGGAGCAACAGGCTGCTATCTATAACAAAACGGGATTCGGTGGAGTCTCACATCGTTTACAACTCGGCAAGTATCTATCGCACCAAATTTCTTTGTTTGGTTCCTACACGGATTTCAAGAACCCTTTTATAACGAATTACGAAGAGCGCATCGAGAAAAACTGGGGACTGCGTACCTACCTGTCGCTGGATAATCCAGAGGCGGCACTGCCTTGGCAGATGCAGTTGGGATTTGAAGGGATAAAAGGAAGCAGTACGATTGACAATTACGACAATAACAAAGGAGTGGCAGGTGCTGTACAGGCACGTGATGGCATGACCAACAGCCAGTGGAACCTATTCTATCGGGCGCAGATTGAGCTGATGAAAAACTGGAACCTGGAAGGTGCTCTCGGACTGAATGGTAATCACATCGACTACACCCGCAAATACCCAGTGGTAACGCCTACAGATGGTCGTATCTCCTTTGATAAGCAATGGATGCCCCGTATTGCGAGTTCGTATACCCTTCACGAGCTAATGTCCTGGCGGGTTTCTGTAGCCAAAGGTTATTCTACGCCTACGCTTGCGGAGGTACGTTCTTCTGACAATAGTATAAATACAGACCTGCAAGCTGAATCCGGTACAAATTACGAGGTAGGATATAAAATACGGAATAAAAACAACAACCTAATTTTGGATATTGCTGCTTATACCTACCGTATGGAGAATGGTATCGTGCGTAGCCTGAATGAAGCTGGCGCAGAGTATTATCAGAATGCTGGAGAGATGAAACAGAAAGGAATTGAACTGTCCCTGTGGGGGGCGATTCCCGTTTCGCCACAATCGCCCCTGTTACGTGGAATGAGCGTACATACAGCTGTAAGTTATAATGACTATCATTTTGGGCAGTACAAGGTAGCTGATAAAGACTATTCGGGTAATAGAATGACGGCAGTGCCCCAATGGGTATGGACTAATAACGTTAAAATCGATTTTCCTTATCAGCTTGATTTAAACCTGTATCACAACTTTACTTCCTCCATGCCCTTGGACGATGCCAATAGTATATATGCGAAGAAGTTTCATTTGGTGCAAGCCAAGCTCAGTTATACGGTACCTCGCTTTTATGGGGTATCTGTACAAGTATATGCGGGGGGTGACAATCTACTGAATCAGCGGTACAGTTTAGGTAATGATATCAATGCTTTTGGTGGCCGCTACTTTAATGCGGCAGCCACACGTAATTTTTATGGGGGACTTAAGTTGATTTTTTAGTGCCGGATTCCCGTGTCATCTTAAATAGTTTCCAGAGTTTGTCACTGAAGAGCACAATCAGGACAACGTAGATTAGCTGAGAGAAGAAAGAGATTTTGTCTAAGGAAGCTTGAGGCAAACCATAGGAAGCGAGTGCTAAGCCTAGTCCATAGTTGAGTAGCATACCAAAGACGGTACCTATCAAGAAGAAAAGCAGTGCCATCTTCTTACTTTGGTGCATTTGGACTTTTGCTTTTTCAAAATCGACAATCTGTTGCATCATGCGGCTTTCGAAATCGTCAAAAGGCAATTCCAATTTACTGTTCTTGAGCAGGTCGTATAGTTTATCGTTATGTTCCATAGTATTCTTCTTTCATTAATCTACGGAGTGTCCCGTAGAGGTGTTTTCGGGCTCTAAATAGGATTACTTTTGCATTAGACTCTGTCCATCCCGTAATATCGCACAGTTCCTGAATAGACAGCTCTTCGAGGTAATAGAGACGCAGTGCCAGCGCCTCATTAGCCGGAATCATTAATAGCGCTTCCTGTATGAGCTGTTCCTGTTCTTTTTTCAGCAACCTGTCGAAGGCATTTTCATCCCAGACTATATCATGCTCTTCGGCGCTGAATTCGATAGGCTCCGGTTTCAGCCGCCGCGCCGTGCTGAAAGCACAGTTTACAACAATACGATAGAACCAGGTGCTGAATTTGGATTGCTTTTTGAAAGCTGCCAACGACTGATAACAGCGCATGAAGGCGTCCTGAACCACTTCTTCGGCCAGGTGCTCCTGCTTGACAATAGAATGTGCGACAGAATAGGCCATATGCTTATAAGTCGTAAGAAAATACGTAAAAGCATATGGGTCTCCCGCTAGTACCTTATCAATGTAGACTTGGTCCATTCTTAATTGTTGTTTTCTTGCTTTTTATCCAGTTTGTGGGCAATAATCATAGAGATACCGGTACATACCGTAATGATCCCCATGGGGATGGCATCCTGTGACTGAAAATAACCTAATTCCTTGAAAATTCCTACGATAATAATACCTATTCCTATTCCTAGCACCACGATGCCAGGCTTTTGCCAGTCATAAGGTTCTCTTTTGGCAGACGCTCCATCTGAGTTCGCGATACGGATTGCCCTGAATTTCATAATAAAGTAAATCGATAATGTAATAGCTGTAAATAGCCCTACAAACATTATGGATAGCATTTCTTCTTTTCCCATGTCTTTTTTTATTGTTCTTTCCCCATTAGTCGCCTCCAAAAAGAAAATGGTTACAACTTTCTGAAAAAACTTTTTAGTTCCCCTACTGTTCTAATTCAAAAGAGCTAAATCTTACGCCTATGTCTCTACAGATAAATTACCATATACATACCATAGATAGCCCATTTTGGTCGTTTGCACTGCACGATGGCCATCTGATTGATGATAACTTGCTTCCCTATTTATTGCTGTCGGAAAAGCAACGTCTCCGCGAGGAAGACCCTTACACAGCTCTGATTGCTGAACTGCCTGTCAATCAGTTTGTGATAGGTACTTCGCGTTTCCAGCTGGATATAAACCGCGCGGTTGAAGAATCCGTTTACCTTCGTCCCGAGCAGGCCTGGGGTCTAGAGGTATGGAAGACGAATTTCCCACAGACCTTCCTCGAGCAGCTTTATAAAAAGCATCAATATATCTATCGGCTTATTGAGCAACATATACAGTCCTCTATTCAAAAATACGGCTTCTTTGTGGTACTGGATATACATAGTTACAATGCCAATCGCGAGTCCCCTACTGCTACGATAGATGAGGAGGCCAATCCACAAATTAATCTGGGTACATACTATAACGATCCGAAGTGGCGGGAACTAACGGATAGCTTCATCCATGCCATTACTTCTCAAACGCTGTATGGCTTGCCTATTGATATACGGGAGAATGTCCGCTTTAAGGGCGGTTACCTCACGCAGTTTCTAAATAAGCGGTTTGGGGACAAAGGCTGTGTATTTTCTATCGAGTTTCGCAAGGATTTCATGAACGAGTGGACGGGCGAACCGGACGTAAAACGGATAGCAGCATGCAAACAGTTACTTATTAATACTGTACAGGGCTTAAAAGAGTATTTTGCGTATGAGGGATGATAAGCGACTTAACTTTATTTTGGGCGCCATTAAGGCGAAAGAACCCTTTCATGTACAGGTGCCCAATGTGGGCAAATTGGTGTTCCGTAAGATTGTACCCTGTATATTTATCTATAGGACTAATATAGCTGGAAAAGATAAAATGTTGTCCAATCTAGCGAAGTCCCAGCTGGCTAGCGTTATTATTCAGGAACATGATACGGAGGTGGCAGCGCTACTGCGAAAGATAGCCCTCTGCATCCAAGAGCAGTTTGGCTCCTGTCTGTTGGTTGAGGTGTGGAATGCGGCGAACGAGCAGGCGGCGGACGTAGAGATTCAACTCGGTCAGAAAGGAATCCTTCCGCTGGTCGAGTATATGCTCAAAAATCTAAAGACAGAAGCTTCGGATATCGTAACCGATATCAAAAAGCTAAAAGAGGTACCTTGTAATCCATCTTACGAACGGCTATTTACCTTAAAGGAGTCTATGGACAAGAGTATTTATACGCTAGGACTGTCGGTGCGGCCAAGCTATCGCTTGAGCAATGGTGATTACTTGCCTATTCTATTGCGACATTATAGTGAGTCGTTGGGCAAAATCCTGCTACGTGTCTTTTTTGAATATGTCCGGCTCTTTACTGACCAGAATCCGACCAAATTTCGTCTGAACCTCAAGAAAGAGATAACAGCGAATGTGTTTGCTATTGATAAGGCGCTCACAGCCGAGAGCATGCGTTTTGATTTCTTGCTCTTGGTCACCCCTATCAATGTCCCTGAGGCTTGGGAGAGCTTCAAGAAAACACGATTCCGTAAGACGCCGGTATTTCAATATAGGCCGATGCCTATAGATCCTGATATTGTGAAGCGTAATTTGTACAATCTGCGCATCGAAGATATCTACGACCCGACAATTGCTTATCTATTTCGGGACAAGCGACGGGAGCTGGACGAGATGATGAGTATGCTGGCCGATCGTAATACAGAAGATTTTATGCATGGTAGCTTACAGGTTTTTGGTAATGTGAGCGACGAACTGCTACAAGTAGCTCAGTCTATCCTTACGGTGATATCGCACAATTCAGCGACACAGACAGTGGCACCGGAGCGAAAGCTCAATGCAAAGGAGTTTGCACAACTCGCGCGGGAGGAGATTGCTTATCTGAGTGAGCAGTCGGAAGATTTCAAGACGACCGTGCGTGTACGGTCGGATATATCGGGTGTGATGGTCAACCGTGGAGTGCTCAATATTGGCGAAGATTACCAGATTTCTCCCGAACGGGCGCGGGCTTTGGTACAACATGAGGTTGGTACGCACATCGTCACCTACTTTAACGGTAAAGCGCAACCACTGCAGCTGTTCAGTCTTGGGGTTCCAGGTTATGAGCAATTGCAGGAAGGGCTAGCGGTATTTGCCGAATACCTGATCGGTGGGTTATCCAACCAACGCCTGCGCATATTGGCGGCACGTGTCATCGCCGTTCGTAATATGCTTATGGGGCATAGCTTTATCGATACCTTCTTTTTATTGTTAGAGGATTATCTTTTTGCAGAAGAGACCGCTTTCAATATCACGATGCGGGTATATCGTGGTGGCGGACTGACTAAGGACGCCTTGTACCTACAGGGATTGATGGAACTTATAGACTACATCAAGCAAGGACAAGATCTCAACCTATTGACGGTGGGTAAGATTCGGGAAGATTATATCCCTATTATTCAGGACTTGATCCAACGGGGTTATATGTATGCACCATTGGTCAGACCCCGGTATCTGAGTGAGGCCTATCTGCCGAGATTGGATTCCGTAAGAAACGAAGGAAGTATTTTTAAAATGATACAATAGCAACATCTATATGAACATCGCATTTTTGATTAATCAGACCCATAAAGAAGAGAATGGTTTTACAACGACACTGTTGGCCTATGAGGCCCTACAGCGCGGACATACAGTTATTTACATTGGCTTGGCGGATTTTGTCTATATCGATGACCGACATGTAGAGGCACATGCCCGTGTTATTACAGCAGATAGGGCAATCGGCAGTAAAGAAGAGCTGTTGGGCAGCTTAAGGCGTGTCGAAAAGCGACGGTATAATATGACGGATATCGATGTGCTCTGGCTCCGCTTCGACCCCGTTATGGATATGTACAACAGACCCTGGGCAGCGGCTATGGGATTGCAGTTTGCACAGCTTATCAAGTATATGGGACGTTTGGTTATTAATGATCCCGACAATCTGGTGCAGGCGAGCAATAAACTCTATTTGGAGAATTTCCCCAAGGCAGTACGGCCCAAAACGCTAGTCACTCGCTTCGTATCGGATATACAAACTTTCATGGAAGCACAGGGCGATAAGATAATATTAAAACCCGTGAAGGGTTCTGGGGGCAAAAATGTGTTTATGATTGCGGCAGATGCTCCGCAAAACCTCAAGCAGACGGTAGAAGTGATTGCGCGGGATGGTTATGTCATCGCGCAGGAATACCTACCTGAGGCAACGAAAGGTGATCTTCGGTTTTTCCTGTTAGAAGGTGAGCCTATTGTCATCGATGGGGAGTATGCAGCTGTACAGCGCGTGCAAAAAGAAGGTGAAATCCGCAGTAATATTCATCAAGGTGCTACAGCTGTAAAGGCACAGGTGGATAACAATGTGTTGCGTCTGGTGGAACAGGTCAGCGGCAAGATAAAGGAGGATGGGATGTATCTTGTGGGCTTGGATATTGTAGGTGACAAAATTATGGAAATCAATGTGTATAGCCCCGGAGCATTGGGATTAGCGAGTCAACTGACAGGAGTCGATTTTGTGGGACATATTATCCAACATCTGGAGATGAAGGTAAAAGGGTTTTATCGTTAGTGAATTCCCCTCATTTTATGTAGGTTTGTTTCTAACCAAAGAATCAAGGAAATGAAGCTTTATAGCATAGATACCGGATATTTTAAGTTGGATGGAGGTGCCATGTTTGGTGTTGTCCCCAAGTCGATATGGCAACGTACGAATCCTGCGGATTCCAATAACCTCTGTACCTGGGGCAACCGTCTGCTCCTTATTGAAGATGGAAAAAGATTAACATTGGTGGATACGGCATTGGGTGATAAACAAGATGATAAGTTTTTCGGACATTACCACTTACATGGCGGCGATACCTTGGACAAGTCACTTGCAAAACATGGATTTCACCGCGATGATATCACCGATGTTTTCTTGACTCACTTACATTTTGACCATTGTGGAGGTGCTATTGCTCGCGAAGGTGATCAATTGGTGCCGGCCTTCAAGAATGCACATTTTTGGTCCAACGAAAGACATTGGGATTGGGCGGTAAAACCGAATCCCAGGGAGAAAGCGTCTTTCTTAAAGGAGAATATACTGCCTATCCAAGAGAGTGGACAGTTGAAGTTTCTGAAAGAAGGTGAAGCTTATGATACCCATATCGATGTACGCTATGCTTTTGGACATACGGAAGCGATGATGTTACCACAGATTACGTACAAGGGGAAAACCATTCTGTACATGGCTGACCTGTTGCCCTCTGTCGGACATATCCCACTTCCCTATGTGATGAGCTATGATGTACGTCCGCTTACTACGATGGACGAACGCCAGTCTTATTGGCAGGAAATTGTAGAAAAAGAGTATATCCTGTTTTTCGAACACGACCCGACCAATGAATGCTGCACGCTACAGCATACCGAAAAGGGGATTCGGGTAAAGGATATTTTTAAATTTTCAGAAATCTAGGCATTTATCGCCACTCGTTTGCATATACCTTGCTCAGCCATTGGAAAAGAGGCTCCTCCGTATTCAATGGCTTTGCCTGGTAGATTTTCAGTATCTCATCGTAAGCCTCGTTGATAATCAGATCGTCTCTATTGGTGAATAGACAGACAGTTCGCTGTTCTTGAGGTTGGAACAAGACCGCATTGTGAAAACCTGTGCTCTCTCCCGAATGGAATACCGCTTGAATTTTGTCTTTCTTATCCATTTTCACAAATAAGCCCATGCTGTAGTAGATCCCGTCTCGTAAAGGTACTTTGTGGCGGATTACAGTTTCCCAAAATGCCTTGTCCCATAGTGGATTATTGCTATTCATCCAACGTGTATATTCCTGTGCAGAAATATATACTCCTCCGTCCCCTTTGGTGGCACTGGTGTTGCTTTGGTCCGCAAATAGGAAACCTGTTGCGGTAGGATGATAACCATATGCCCTATTAGGAATAATGCATTCTGAAGTATAGATCTGTGCCTGCTTCAAACCTGTAGGTTCAAAAATATGGGTGGAGACAAACGTAGCGTAATCCGTTTTGGAAACACGCTCTACGATGACCGCTAATAAACAGTATCCGGTATTGCTATAGCGAAATGTGCTTCCTGCCGGAAAGTATACCGAGTCTATAGGTACCAACAGTTGCAGTACATCGGTATCGCTCAGTTGGTGCTGTAATCCCTCAGGGATCACTGCCTCATAATCCCAGATACCGGAGGTATGTTGTAGCAGTTGGTCGATCGTGATGGATGCGGTGGCCTCTGGTAATTCGGGCAATATCTTGCGGATCGGGGTGTCGAAATGGAGTGCTCCTTTTTTGATTAATAAATAGGTCGCCATAGCGGTAAACTGCTTGCTGACGGAGGCCATGCGAAATGCGGTCTCTGCTCCTATGACTGTTTTTTTGTTCAGCTCGGCCCGACCGAAAGGTGAAAACTCGGCTTGACCTCGGAACGCTGTAAAAGCAATACCACCCGGCTCGTCGGCCTTTGGGTAATGGGCTGCGATGACTGATTGGAGCTGTTGCGCTGAACTGTTATACATACCGACAAAAAAACTAAGTAAAAAGAGACCGTATCGCATAACTTATAGGATTGAAATCAATTCAATATCAAATATCAATGTACAATTTCCACCACTTTCTTTGGTTAAGGGTTCAAAACCATAAGCTAGGCTCGGGTGTATATAAAGCCGCCATGTACTGCCTACGGGCATCTGAACTAAAGCCTGTTGCCAGCCACGGATTAGCTCGGGTATATGGAGAGATTCGGGACGTTTTCTTTTGTAGGAACTATCGAATACGTCTCCATTTAGTAACTGACCTTTATAATGGCAGAGTACTTTGGCCTTAGAACTAGGTTTGACACCCTCACCTTGCTTTAAGACTTCGTATTGCAATGTATCGCTAAGACTGATGATCTCTTCTTTCGCTTTATTTTCCTTTAAAAAGAGCTCCCCTTCTGCGAGATTTTTAGCAGCCGCATCCTTGATGCGCTTGAGATATGCGTTAGGTTTGGCCATATATTATTCGTCTTCCAGTTCCTCATATTTTTCAAAATCCATAGCGGCACCACGCTCATCCCCTAATTTTTCCTTGAGTTCGCCCCGGTATTGATAGAGATCCGAATAGTGTGGATTCAAACGGATAGCTTCGTCATAGTCGGCAATGGCTTCCTGCCAGGCTCCAGTATGCTCGAGAGCGTCGGCACGCATCACATAGCAGTAGAAATCGGTGGGATTTCGCGCTATAACCTCTGTATAGTCGGCAATAGCTGACTGCCAGTCCCCGATGCGCTCGTAGTATCCGGCACGTTCTTCCAATACCTCTGTGCTGTCTGGTGTGAGTTCTAAGGCGCTTTCGAAGTCCTTCAATGCGGCTTCATTTTCATGTATAGATACATAAAGTTTAGCGCGGTACAGGTACGCATTGTGCAACTGATTATCGCTGTTCAATGCCAATTGGAGCTGTTCTAAAGCGCTATCATAACGCAACATACGTAGGTATATTGCAGCCATAGAAACGCGTATTTGGGCATTATTATCTCGTGCTAAAGCGCTTTGATAGTCGGCAATAGCAAGCTCGTAATCAAAGTGTTGTACCCATAGCATTGCGCGATTGATATAAGGCTGTGCATGGGGGTTGCTTTGTTGTAGCTCCCGATTCAGTTCTTCGAGTTCGGGGGCGAGCAGCATGCTGCCTTTATTCTCTTGCCATTCTAGGAATATGTGGTAGTTGAAGTCCAATTTTTTGGCAACCTGATAGTCATAAAAGGCGCCTTCTTCATCTCCTAGTGCTTGATTCAATAGGCTTCTACAGGCATGGAAGAAGGGATATTGGGGGTACTGCTCGATGGCAGAGCTGTAAATTTCTAACGCTTGCGCATTGTCTCCGGCACGGATTAGAGCACAAGCCTCAGTGGCAACCGATAGGAGATAATTATCTTCTTCTATTGGTTTTTGAATAGTGCTGTATGGAAATAGCTGTGAGCTGGGAAGATAAAGATAGGGATTTTTCTCTTTCAAAATATGGAATTCGGGGATTTAAAAATAGCGCTTTACAATGCGTAGCTTGTGGGTGTATTTATTCTGCTGGTCGTTGAATATGCCTTCGGTGTCCATTTTATCAATACGTACCCGACCTGCAGCATGTATAATCGTCTCATTGTCAATCATGACGCCTACATGGGTAATGCGTCCAGCTTCGTTGTCAAAAAAAGCCAGATCTCCAGCCTTGATTTCGGGAAGAAAATTAACGGTGTCGCCAGATTCAGCCTGTTGCCACGCATCTCTTCTTAGTGCTATCCCAAAATGACGGTATACGACCTGACTGAAGCCTGAGCAGTCTATGCCATAGGGCGAACGACCTCCCCATAGGTAAGGGCTATTGTTGTAGTGTTGGATTAATTTTGGAAATTCGACATCAAAATCATCTAGAGTACCTTCACGTACTGCACCTTCTATGGTATAAAGTTCGCTTCCGATTTGGAGGCTGTTGCTGGGCACCGGTGTGCCGTGAAGAAGCTGTACCGTATGTGTTGTTGAATGAGCCTTGCCGCCTGCTAGGCCAATAATGTGTTTGGTAGGTGGCAGTGTAGCGAGCTGCCCTGACTGATGCCTTTGAATCCAGCCCTCATAAGAGGTGTCCAAAAGACGGATACGGTCGAAGTCTACACCTTCTTCTAGAATTTCGAAAGCCTCCCCAAATAAAACCTGGGTGACCATTTCGCTACGGTGCGATGCCTCGGCCCGAAGAGGAAGTATATTAAGATTGCAAGCTGATAAAACCATTTCGCTTTTTATTTTTAAAACAATAATTATATATTCTTGTTCTTAAACTAACGAAGATACTTCTAAAAAACTAAATTATTATGGGATATTCCAAATTTCAGAGGATACTATTGGCATTAGATGATAGTCCCTGTTCAGATAAAGTAATGGAGTATGCGCACAGCATACTGGAAGGACAAGAAGCCACCTTGGCGCTGGTAACAGTAATCCCTCCTACCTCTCCGGCCTCTTACGGTGCAGACCCTTTGTTGGGACAGCAACCGATTATCGTGGCAGAGGTGGCGGAGATACAGCAGCAGGCGGCACAGGAATACTTGGATAGATTGGCGGCCGACTTTACTTCGGTCAAAGAGATATTTACATTCACCCGCGTGGGTAATATCCGCGAGGAGATATTGACTGTAGCTCACGAGTGGGCAGCAGACTTGTTGATACTAGGGACCAATGGAAAAACTGGATTCGAACATTTTATTTCGGGCAGCGTTTCGGAATCGGTTATCCGCAAGGCACAATGCCCTGTTTTGGTAATCCCTAGTAAGTGTGATTAAGCTTGTATTGATTACACTTTGAGGAGGCGGGCTGCAAACATACTGTCCGCCTTACTCTCGTATCCCTTGATAACCTCCATCTTCTCTACGCGCATACCGAAGTTATTTACGATATAGTCGATTACCGCTTCGTTCTCAGCTTGATATACCGAGCAGGTGATGTAAATAAGGGGCTTTCCGGTCTTGAGAAAAGGGATCGTCTGAGTTACAATCTGCTTTTGTAAATCTGTAAAATACTGTAGTCTGTTAACATCAAATGATTGCATCATTTCGGGGGTACGGCCCCAGGTACCTGAGCCGGAACAAGGAGCATCGACAATGATACCATCAAAACGCTCGTCCTGTAAGGCCGCTTTTACATTTTCTGCGTCAGTTAGATCTACGACTTTCTTGCGGTAGGTCTGTGTGATATTCGCCTGTATAAAGCGTTCGTCTAGATTGCGTAGGATGGAAAGCCGGATGTCCGATACCAGTAACTTGGTGGTCGGGTATTTGTCCAGGAATAATAAAGACTTGCCTCCCGAAGCAGCACAGGCATCCCACCAGCTTTCATTAGCGCCGGATTCCATAAAATTTAGGGTGTACTGCGATGAGCGGTCCTGTACTTCATATAATCCATTCAATCCTCTTATATGCTGTAGTTTACTGCCGTTAGGAAGTGCTATGATCTGTTCCGAAACGGAGTTTATAACTGCGCCTTCCCGCTGTAGGATTTGCTGTACTTTTTCCTCCTGTCCTCTTTTTACCCGAATGAATAAGTCGGGCTGTATAAAATGACTTTGCAGGAATAGCGTTCTATCTATGGCCGTGGAAAGTCCATCATCCAAAGGAAAAAGCTGATCTATATCAAAGTCCGTCAGTTGGCTCGCTATTTCTACTTTTTCGGATAGGGATTGCTGTATGGATGGAGCCAACTCCGGATGCTGTAGACTGACCAGGTCCGAATGCTGCTCGCATAAGTATTCGGCAACTACAAGTCGCATTATAGGATTTTCCTGTGGATAGGCATTGCCCAGGCGGAAATAGTTATAACAAAAACGAGAGGTCATCTTTCTATCAGATGACCCCATTTGTTTGTTTTCTTTGAAAAAGCGAGTCAGGTATCTCGCTAAGGGTTCTTTTTTATCATATCCCGTAAGGGCACGTTCAAAATTCCTCAGCTGTTGTGAGACTCGTCTTTCATTAATTTCCATTATCGTTTTTTTTATTGCAGCTGAAATGAACCTCCGCGGTAGGTGCGATAGGCTACGGATTCATTTGCATATCCCCAAGCTTCGTTGTATCTGAATTTATAAGAACTGAACAAGCCATTGTAGGATTCTTTTGTTAATTTTTCTTTTAGTCTGTCTGCTCCGTACTTGTTAATCAGTCCGCCGAAGTAAAGTGCGGAGTCATAACCTTTGTACGATTGGTCAGATGGCTGTACACCATAAGTATCAGCATAAGTATCTTTAAATGCTTTTACAGCAGCAGACCATGTTTTTAGATTACTCTCTGTGGTGATGGTCGGATTTAAGTCCGCAAATCCAGCATACATACTAAAATCGTAGCGCTCCCATAGCGGATGGCCAAAGAGGCTGAAGTTGTACGTGTTTTCGCCGTATTTCTTTATCAGATTAGTCAACAGATTTTTCAACTGATTCTTATCCGTTGTACCTGTGACAATGATATTGGTGCCTGTCAATGAGAGATTCTCATTAAGCTGGCTTAGCGAGGATACAGAAACAATACGTACATTGTTTTTAGCCTGCTTGATAGCCGTCGACATACCATTTAGAAATTGCTTACCGTCCGAATCTGTGGTGTTAAAGATAATAATGACATCACCGGCGCTATATTCGCGAGCTGCCCGAGCGGCAATCGCATTGCTGTGAGCTTTAATCGGCGGAGTTAACGATACGAGATTTGGTAAGTTAAACTCGGTAGGCATTGAAGCAGCCAAAGGGTTAACCTGCAGTGTTTCTTTGTCTTTGAGGTTGCTACCGAAAGCTTTTATCTCTTGCGGATATACCGGACCGATTACAATGGATGCTTCTTCAACAGTCGACGAGAGTGCTAGGTTACCACTATAGGCGGCATTGTCGCGGGAATCCAGTACATTCAGATTGAAGTCTGCCCCTTTTTTTGCCAACTCTTCCAATCCTAGCTGAAAGCCTTGATAATAATCCAATGCTAAAGCAGCGCGTTTGATGTCTTTCTCAGCGAGTGCATTTTCGGAAATCTGGTCGAGCTGAAAAGGAAGTACCAAAGAGATGTTACGTCCCATAAAGCGTTTAGTGGCATTTTCTTTGGCTGACTCGCCGGTCTCGCTACTACCGTCTGGTGTTTTGTTTGTATCTCCTGGTTTGGAGCTGTTGTTGCCCACGTTGCCCTTATAATCCGGGGCACGTAAAACACCAACTTTAGGTGTACACGAAGATACACCTAAAGCTAATGCAAGAGCTATTAATAAACTTGAATTTCTCAATTTTTTACTCCCACTCAATGGTTGCTGGTGGTTTTGAACTGATGTCGTAAACAACTCTGTTGATTCCTTTAACATGATTGATTATTTCATTCGATATCTTAGCTAGTAATTCATAAGGCAAATGAATCCAATCTGCAGTCATTCCATCGAGTGAACCTACAGCGCGTAATGCGACAACGTGCTCATATGTGCGTTCGTCTCCCATTACACCAACGGATTGAACAGGTAAGAAAATTGTTCCAGCCTGCCATACCTTATCATACCAACCTGATTCTTTTAAGTTACGTATATAGATGTCATCTGCTTCCTGCAAAATCCGTACCTTTTCTTCATTTATATCACCTAAAATTCGAATTCCTAATCCAGGACCTGGGAAAGGGTGTCTATTCAGGATGTTAGGATCTACGTCTAGCGTTTTTCCTACACGACGTACTTCGTCTTTGAATAATGTCTTTAAAGGTTCTACAACTTTTAATTTCATATAGTCAGGCAATCCACCTACGTTGTGGTGTGACTTAATCGTTGCCGATGGTCCTTTTACAGAGATAGACTCGATGATGTCCGGGTATATCGTTCCTTGACCTAACCATTTTGCTTCACTTCCTTCAGGAAGTTCTTTTTGTATGTCTTTGGACGCTTGGTCGAATACATCGATAAATGCTCCTCCGATGATTTTACGTTTTTGCTCCGGCTCAGTTACGCCAGCTAGTTTGGTGTAAAACAGTTCTTTGGCATTAACACCTTTGATGTTAAGTCCCATGTTTTTGTATGAATCCAATACTTGCTCGAACTCTCCTTTACGTAACAAACCGTGGTCTACAAAGAAACAGTGTAAACGGTCTCCGATAGCACGCTGTAATAATACAGCCGCTACAGTAGAGTCTACTCCACCAGATAAAGCCATAATAACGTGGTCATTGCCCAAATCGGCTTTTAGCTCTGCTACTGTGCTCTCTACGAAAGATTCTGAAGTCCAATCCTGCGCACATCCACAGATGTCGATAACGAAGTTTTTGACTAACATCTGTCCGTCTGTACTATGCGTTACCTCCGGGTGGAACTGTATGCCGTAGGTATTGGTGCCAGCTACCTGATAAGCAGCTACACGTACCTTATCTGTACTTGCTATAATATTAAAGCCTGCTGGAACCTCTTTGATTGTGTCCCCATGGGACATCCATACCTGCGACTGTGCAGGGATTCCTTTTAATAAGGCATTGTCATTGTCTACAAATTGTAGATTCGCTCTGCCGTACTCGCGTATCTCGGAAGGTAAGACTTCGCCACCAGCTTGTTGTGCCAGGTACTGTGCGCCATAGCAAACACCTAATAGCGGGAATTTCTCTTGGATACTTTTGTAGTCGATCTGTGGTGCGTCTTCTTGGCGGACCGAATAAGGACTGCCTGAAAAGATAACCCCTTTCACGGTATCATCTAAGTCAGGAACTTTATTAAAAGGATGGATCTCACAATATACACTCAATTCGCGAACCCGACGTGCGATTAATTGGGTGTATTGAGAACCAAAATCAAGGATTATTATTTTTTCAGACATAGCGCAAAGGTACGATTAACGGATGAAAACATACAAAAAAAATATTACACTTTCTACTCATGATAGATAAGGCTCTCTTTGTTGGCTCAATAAATATAAAACCCCATGGGGAATCCTCCATAGGGTTTTATAATATCCGCTAGAAATGAGACCTTTATCCGTAAATCTCGTTCAACTCATACGCTAGACGGATGCCTGCTTTAAGTAAGCATTCTTCCATGATGTACTTGTAGTCGTAGATATATTTGTAGCTCAGGTTGGCGTTGTACTCGACATCCTTATATATTCTGTTGGCCAGTTCGTGCGATTCATAAAGTGCCTGCTCAAAAGAACATCGATATTGATGGTAATGCTTGCTATCGAAGATATCGAGTACCCGCGCATATTCGGTATAGCTGTATTTTTCGTTTTCTACCAAATCAGAATCCCAAACACGGTGGATATTGGTCTTGCGACCGAAGAAAGAAACTTCTATTTTATTGCCACCAAAGTCTTCGGCTCTACTGACGTGCATCGGTTGGTGGGCATCACCAAAGAGATGTACAAGGTAGTAGAGGTTTTGCTGCTGCTGCAAGGCAGTAAGATTTTTATTGCCCTTGGTCTCGTTTTTGACACGAAGGTAAGCTTTGTAAAGGTTGTCTTCTGGCGATGCTTTCAATGTAGCGGTAAAGTCCTCGAAACTCAGGTTTCCTTGTGTATTTACAAAGTGCCATGATCCCGTTTTATGGAGAGCAGGATCTGGGTCAGACTTGATGAAATCGGCCCAGTTGGACCAGTAAGCAATGGGCTGCTTGCCAATAATCTTTGCAATGTTTTTCTTTGCCTTCTTGCTGAGGTGCTGCTCGGCAATTTCGGAAATGACACGGTGTCCTGTCATGCCCCAGGCAAATAGTTGCTGCTGTTGTCCAACGGAGAATAACACCAATAGTAAAGTGACTAAACGTATTGTTCTTGTTTTCATTCTATCTATAGTTATTTAAAAATATCAAATGCATATTTGGCCGTGGACCAGAATTCGTCCAAGGCAATGATTCGTGGTTTTAAAAAAGAAATAAGCTTGGGCCAGTCTTCTTTTTTAAAGATACTCACCTTATCAAGTGTGCAGGCTATACGGGCGGTTTGCTTTCCATAGTCATCGTGGTGCTCAGGGTACCATTCCCACTCCTCTCCTAATGTGTCGTGCAGGATAGGGCGCAGCTCTTCAAACTGGGCATATAGCAATGCTTGGATACCTTGGTCGGGATGTGTCATTTCTATCATGATAATCGCGGACTTATTGGATGCATTCATTCGAAAATACAGCTGTTTGATTCCGGTCTTGTAGTTGACCCAGTTGATTTTCTCGCTATCAGAAGAGGTTATTCCTGCCATATACTGACCAAAGGTGGTCCAGAATTCCTCTTTCAGTTTTTTTACTTCTTCTCTAGAATACAAATCTTTTATTTTTACAAAACTAAAAAATAGATTAAACTTTTATAGTTTATGTCTGTTATTAAATTGATATGGATAAAAAGAAGTCACTTTTGTTATTGGTCGGTGCAGCTGCCGGTGCAGTAGTTTACAATATATGGAAACCTGTGAAAAGCAAGCTTCCAGTTATACAGGATTTTGAACTGGATCGCTATCTTGGTGTGTGGTATGAAATAGCGCGCATGGATTTCTATTGGGAGAAGAACCTAAAGGATGTGAAGGCGGAATACAGTACGAATGAAGATGGAAGTATACGTGTAGTGAATAGCGGTATTCATATGCGCACGCAAAAGCTAAAGCAATCCGTGGGTAAAGCAAAGCTGTCGGGAGAACCGAACCAAGGAAATTTGCGTGTTTCTTTTTTTGGACCTTTCTACTCAGGTTATCATATCATGCATATCGATGGTAACTACGAGTACGCTTTGGTGTTTGGCGATAACTTGGATTATATGTGGATACTATCCCGTACAAAGACAATACCTACAGAAGTAAGGGACAAATACCTGGGCTACGCGGAGCTGTCAGGCTACGCAGTGAAGGATCTGGTATGGACATTCCACGAACCGAATCTTTCAGAGGGCTTAGAGTAAGCGCTGCGCAACCATAAAATCAATGGAGGAATCGTCTGCAATGGTTCTGGAAATAACCTGTAGATGCTCTTCGGTGATACGGTTGCCTATCCCCTTGTTGTAAAGGGTTGCCAAATAATAGGAAGCCTCGGATTTGTCGGACTGTGGCAGTCTGTTATTATTGATGTAATAATTGAGTAACGTAGTAGCAAAGCTTCCAAAGTCCTCGAGCGAAAAGCGTTTGAATTCGTTGAAAAAACCAAACATATAAGTCTCAAACTCCTGCTCTAACTGTTTTTTTATAAGTATATCCATTCTTGAAGACGACACTAGGCCTTGATAAAAGGCATCGTTCAAAAGTAAGGAAACTTTTGATATAGTTGCAAAGGAATAAACGAGGTGTTCCGATTATGGAACACCTCGTCAAATTTTACTTTCTGACACTGATAGCAACGCGTCTATCTTTGGCCCGTTCCTTATCTGGAGCATCCCAAGCTACTTGCGCAAACTCTGAGCCGTAGCCTTCAGCTCCGACAACCTGTGTACTCAAGCCTTCTTTATCCAAGTAGTTTTTTACCGCATCAGCCCGTTCTTGTGATATCTTTTTATTGACAGTCTCATCACCAGTTCTATCGGTGTACCCTCCTATTTTGATCTTAGCGTCCGGAAATAAACGAAGGATGCGTGCTATATTGACTAACTGAAACTGACTGTCTGCTGTAACAGTAGCAGTCCCAGTTTCAAAATTGAGGTTATCAAAGTCAAACCATTTTTCTTTCAGCTGTTCATCACTCCATATTTTGTAATCGGACTGCAGGAATTGTACGAGTTGCTCTTCTATGCCGGAAGAAAATGCCTTAAGGCTATCTCCATCTGGAAGTTTGACATCCACTAGATGGCTACCTGTACTGCTATCAGGCTTTGTATGCTCGTTGCTATCCAGGGAAGTATTAGCCGTTTCGGAAGTCGCTTTTTTGTCACTGTCACAGCCTCTGCCAAATAAAAACCATAGGAGTGCAATAAGGACTAAGATAAGAATCCACCACATGCCAGTTCCTTTTTTAGCTTTATTGGCTTCACCTTGGGTATGTACCAAGGCAGGAGCCGGGCTTGGTGAATTGGCGTCACTATTGTTGGGGCCACCGATTTCTTTTGCAACATCGGCCTTGGCAAAGAGGCTGCCAAACATTCCAAGCCCAAGTCCAGCAGGAATGGCAGAAGCAAACGAAGATCGATTGGTCTGGAGTAACTGACCGACTTCGGCGACATCCCAATGTCCTCCTTTTTGGGTTATTCCCGAGATGACCGCTGGTACGGAAGCACCAAACAGGCTGCGCACAGATTCGGGACTTATATCAAGGTACTTGCTGATAGATTGTGTAATACCAGTGAATTTGTCTCCGAATATTTCGCTCGTAATATTATCACTCTCAAAGTGTGCACTCTCCCCTTGGTCGTCTTTGGAAAAGTATTTCCCAAGGGCGTCGTGCAGATCAAAACCAGCGAATAAATGCTTGGCAGACTGGAAGATGCTAGTGAGCCCGTCCTTCGATTGGTTCTGAAGCCCTAATAAAAGTGAAGGAACTGCGATATTGACGCCTTTCGCTACTTTTTCCTTATCTTCTCCTAAGTGGCCTGAGAGCTTGTCTATAACCTCTTCTGTGAAGTAAGATCGAATATTTTGCAAGATATTGTTTTCCATAACATTACAATTTTATTGGTTGTCCTATAACTTAACAAAGGTGTAACGTTTTTGTTTGAGTGGTTTTATTTGTGTAGTTTAACAATAACTTTATATTCCAATGTTATCTTTGACCAAACTATTTAAATTGACTATGCTATTGAAAAGATTTTCTTTACTGTTTCTATCTGTTATTTTTAGCGTCCATGTGTTTGGACAGCAACCTAAGTACATCTTTTATCTCATCGGTGACGGTATGGGATTGAATCAGGTTAATCTGGCCGAAATCTACCAAGCTGAATTGAAAGGCATCAATGGAACTGAGCCTTTGGCATTTACACAGTTTCCTTATGTGGGTTTTGCATCTACAAACTCGCTATCACATGGTGTGACTGACTCTGGTGCCGGTGGTACAGCACTAGCGGTGGGAAAAAAGACGAAGAATGGTGTCATAGGTATGGATAGTACCGGGACTATCGCCTATAAGAGTATTGCCTATGCTGCCAAAGCCAAAGGATTGAAAGTCGGAGTTACCACTAGTGTGAGTATTGACCATGCTACGCCAGCCTCCTTTTACGCTAACCAAGCACATAGAAATATGTATTACGAGATCGGAAAAGATATTATCAAGTCTAACTTTGATTTCTTTGCGGGCTCGGGATTCTTGAAGCCGAACACTTCATTTGACAAGAAAGAAATGCCCGCATTGGTTCCTCAATTGGAAAAAGCAGGGTATAAAATTATAAAAGGTAAAGCAGCATTTGACCAGGAGAAAAACAAAGGTCAGCGTATAATATTGATGAATGTCGATGGTACGGATGCGAGCTCCCTCAAATTCTCCATAGATCAAGAAGTGGATGATTTTAAATTGGCGGACATTACGCGGGCTGCTATAACCTCATTAAGTACCAATAATGATAAAGGATTCTTCCTTATGGTGGAAGGCGGTAAAATCGATTGGTCTGCCCATGCAAATGACGGTGCTACAACTATACAAGAAGTGTTGGATTTTAATGAATCAGTAAAGCTTGCTTATGAATTCTACCAAAAATATCCGAAAGAGACACTTATCGTCGTTACGGCTGATCATGAGACGGGCGGCCTGGGAATCGGTAACGGAAGCTCTACATTAAACACGAGGATATTAGCACATCAGAAAGTATCCCAAGGTGCACTATCGGCTAAAATTGGAGAATTGAGAAAAAGTAATCCAAACGCAAGCTGGGATGAAGTAAAAAAACTATTGGGCGATAACCTGGGATTATGGTCAGTACTGAAGGTTTCTGAAAAAGCAGAGGCTCCTATCTTTGAGGCTTATAAAAAGAGCTTTATAGACCATCATAATGAAACAGAAAAAAGTTTATACGCGAGTGACGACAAGATTGCAACACTCAGCATTGAGTTGCTGAATAAGTTGGGAAGTATAGCTTGGTCTTCTAAAAATCACTCTGCAGCGTATGTGCCTGTATATGCTATTGGTCAAGGAGCCGAAACATTCCATCAAAAACTAGACAATACAGATATCCCTAAAAAGATAGCAGAAGTGGCTGGACTCGATTTTTAATTAGTACATTTAGTTTAAACAAAAGCCGGAATTTTTCATGAAAAATTCCGGCTTTTTCTTTTGTTGCTAAATAAAGGCTAGCATATTCTTTTAAATGGCTTCTTCTTGTTCTTCCACATCGCTTGGAATACCTGATCTGGAGCTATCCAGAACTAGGATCTGACTGACTTTGATTTCGGCAACATTTCTTTTGATGCCATGCACATCAGTGTATTCATGATATTGTAACGCCCCGGATATCATGAATAAGTTTCCTTTGTGACCGAATCGTTCGACAATTTTCGTGAGATCTCCCCATACCACACAGCTGTGCCATTGTGTAAGTTCTCTCCATTGTCCGTTGTTCATTTTCAGTCTTTCATTCGTGGCAATTCTGAAATTAGAGACTCTAGCTCCTTGACTTGTAGTTTTGATTTCCGCATCGGCACCTAAGCGTCCAATAAGCTGGACTTGATTCATTAAAGCATTCATTTCCGTAAAATTTAAATTATCAAAAAATATAAGTAATTTCGCCTTTGGCAATGTCCGTATTGATTGCCAAAGGTTTAACCAAAATTATAACCAACTCAACGAATAGTCGGATGTTAATCGTTTATATCCGTTTATATCCGTTTATAATCGGATACAAACGGATAAATGAAAGTTAAATTATGAAAGAGAAAGAGTGTTTGGAGTGCTTAGCCCCTATTAAAGGACGTTCTGATAAACGTTTCTGTAATGATGCTTGTCGTAGTAGCTATAATAACCGTCGGAATACAGATGAGAGCAATATTGTTCGAAAAATCAATAGACAGCTTTATAAAAACAGAAAAATACTAGCAGGGTTGCTCAGAGATGAAAAGATGGTACAGGTAAATGAAGACCGGTTGTTGACTTTGGGGTTCGACAAGGAATACCATACCCATAATTTACTAACATCCAAGGGACAGACTTACTATTTCGTTTATGAGTATGGTTTTCTACCATTGGAAAAACAACGGTATCTTATTGTGAAAAATAAGAACCTTCTTAACGAAACGGAATAAGCCTATCCCCTATCTTATCTATGGTATCAGAGGCATTATGCGTAGACAACAGGGATAAGTAATACGATTCTAGTACCTCGGCCTCCTTCGGCAGGACCACTTGTTATTTTAGCTTTATTGCCCAATAGCATGATACGCTCCTGGCTGATTGCTCCGGAAAGGGATCGGTGTGTATTCACTCTCTGCTCCTGTTGCTTGCCTGTATCTGTTATAGTCACCTCAAGAATGTCTTTATGTAACTTCATATCAACAATGATTCGCCCTGTATGATCGTTGAAATCCACGCCGTGTAAAACGGCATTCTCCACATAGGGTTGAATAAGCATCGGAGGGATCATTATCGCGCCAAGATCTTGTTCATCCGGAATATTAAGCTCGTAAGCAAAGGCATCTTCAAAACGCATCTGCTGTAAGCTCATATAGTTTTCTAAGGCCTCTATCTCTTCGTCCAGTGGAACTTCCTTTTCACGGCTCAACTCCAAACTGCTACGTAACAATCTACTGAAACGATTAAGATACTTTATCGCAATCTCCTTACGGTCTAATCGAACAAAACTCTGAACAGCAGCAAGTGTGTTGAAGATGAAATGAGGTTCCATTTGCGTACGTAGTAACTGTTGTTGTAGTAGTATTCTTTCTTTTTCCTGTCTAACCTTTCGTTGTTGAAAGAAATAATACAGGAAGAAAATACCACCGATCAACAATACTACGGTCAATATGGTAATGGTCAATAAGAGCTTGTTCTTCTGCAATTGTAGCTTATTGATCGCAATATCATCATTCAATTCCTTAATGGATCTTTCTTTCGCTTGTATCTGGTACAAGGCATTCATTTCGGCAATTGCTTGATTGTTTTTGGACTGATAGAAGTCACGTTGAAGTTTATATACGCCGTTCATTAATGTGAAGGCGAGCTCATTATTACCTTGAAGTTGGTATAGTGATGCCAGATCACGTTGGTACAAGATAAGGTTGTTCGTGTCAATCAGGTCTTCATACTCTTTCATAATCTGTCCTGCCTTTTTAAAGGCCTCCCATGCTTGGGCAGGTTGTTTGAGTGATACCGCAGTGGCGGCCATATTCACATAACTGATAAACATGGTATTGACCGATACGCTATTGGTTGCCGAAAATTCAAAGCGCTGCTCGTCAACTTGATTTTTCTTAGCCTGATAGTAATAGAGTGAGTCAAACTGTTTTGTTCTATCAAAATATTTGGCTTTGCATTCGTAATAGAAACTGATGTCATAAGACATGGGGTTTTCATGGTGCAGTTTATCGAGCTTATCCAAGTAGATCTTCATGGTATCGGCAGGCGTATTATCTAATGCCATGAGCTGTATAGACTGCACCAATACACGCTGCTTATAAAGATGTCCAGCAGGCAGACTGTCTGTAATCGGCATGGCCGCTTCGTGCATTTTGCGTGCTAGATCGTACTGGAATAGATTTCTATTACTCTGTGCTGCCGAAAGTAACATAATTCCTTTTGCATCTAGGGACAAAGGGACGGTCGTGTCGCTTAAAACAATACTTGCTGCTTTGTTATAATAGTAGCCAGCCTGGTGTTCTTTGGCCTTTTCCGACCAAATATTGCCCATCCCATTATAGATAAGCGCTTTTTGTCTTAGATTTCCTTTGGTAGGCTCTATAAGCTCTAATGCCTGTTCGACATAGTATTGCGCGGAATCACTTTTCTTCATTGCATACAGACGTGCCAAATTGTATTTGATGTCTGTGGATTGAACAGTGTCTTTTCCTTCAATAGCCCGATTGTCCAGCGCATGCCAGACCACGATCAACGAATCAATATTGTCTCGATTGGGCGGTATGTCATTCAGTGCTTTAATCTCTTCACTTAAGCCTGACGATTCCTCAACTATATTTTTGTTCTGACAGGACTGTACAAATAAAAAAACAACTAAAAGATAGCGTAATGGATAACTCATTTTTGCGCTGATAGTAGGTTAATTATATAATTTCTTCTTCTCGAAGATACAGGAATTTCTTCTTGGTTTTTGAGAACGAGAAACTCGGACCGATTGATACCTGATACATAGTTTTTATTAACTAGATAGGACTGGTGACTACGTAAAAAATAAGGTGCAGGGAGAAGATCCTCGTAATATTTCAACGGTTTGGACACGAGCTCCTTTTTTCCATTGCTAAGAAAGAAAAAGGTATACGGTCCATCTCCTTTACAATATAGGATATCAGCTACAGCTACGACCCGTACATTATTCAGAGAACTCAATGTTATATGCTCTGGGAGTAAGTTGGTGGCGGATAAAGACTCCTGGGCCAAGTTAAGCTGTTGTGTCCATTGGGGATTTTTGTCTCTTCTGCTACGGTAGCGATTCAATGTCTCTGTCAACTCATCTTGGTCTATCGGTTTTAAGAGGTAGTCCAAAGCACCATATTTAATCGCCTTGATCGCAAATTGATTATAAGCCGTGATAAATACAATATTCTCAGGAACCGGATCTAGCTTTTTCAAAACATCAAAAGCAGTCCCATCAACCAACTGTATATCCATCAACAGCAAATCCGGTTTCTTCTCGGTAATGATATCGGCAGCAGAGGATACGCTATCGGCCCATCCAACCAATTCTATATCTTTCTCGTCACGTAGCAGGTAGATTATTTCTTCCCGTACGGCGGGTTCGTCTTCGATAATAACTGTTTTTATCATGTACTGATGTTTTTCGGGTACGAATTTACAATAATTAATAACGTTTCTACCTACTAATAATCATGCCGAACTTTTAGGAACAGTAGATTTTAACTCAAATAAACTATACTGCAAGTGATTAGATACGCACATAACCAAAACTTCTTTCTCTAACTGCCACAAATCATGTAATATAAGGGAAAGGGACGTTCATAATCTTGTACGCGTCTAAAACCTTCAAAAAATATATGATCTCCAAGTTCTTTATTGCTAACCTGATGTTCCATTTGGTATAACAGGTCTAGTGCTGTGAAGTGCATACCATTTGCAGCATGTAACCTTGCGGAAATCTCAACCTGAAAAAGACCATCTTCTTCATTGTCCTCGTCAAACACATCTTCTTCGGCTTCGAGCAGCTCTTCATTAGACCTCAGGTCGTCTAAATCTGAAATCCAGGCTTCATAAGTAATCTCTATTTCTGAGGCATGAATAGCGATGTCATCTCCGTTCCAATGAGCCTTCGATTTAAGGATATCTTTTTGATAACGTGCTATCTCCCCATCAAAGTCGATTTGCGAGTCATAAGGTTTGCGATTGAAAGTCCATACTATCTCCGAAAGCACATTATCCGGATCATTGTTCTTCTTTTTTGTCCCCTCCTCTTTTTTTACTTCTGTCTTTCCAGCCTTAAATAATTCTTTAAAAAATCTAAACATATCAGGTCACTGTGATTAACGTATTGACAAGAACCAGGGGGCTGAACAGGCCTCCCGAGATTATTATCATTTTCTTCTTCTTGGAAATCGTATTTTTGTATAATTCGATTTGTATTTCAAAATAATACAATAAAGCTAGCAATACTGCTATATGTTTACAATACGCTTTATCCTCTTTACAATCCGTTCTTTATTTATTAAGTACATGGATGGAGCAGTGTATAGGTAATCTTACAGATTCCTTTGTGATTAACTACGCGTTTGGTAAAACCACGTTGTGGACTAAATATCAAGTCTAACTTGTCTTCTACTTCGAGTATAGGCCTTACTTTGAGTAAATTGGCAAAACCTACGTGGAATTTAATCTTCTGGTCGTGATAGTGTACGATCAACTTGGCATAATCCGAGTTGTTCCAGATTTCTAAGCTCTGCATCTGTTTGAAATCATATTGGGTACTGCTATTCCCTGATTTTACCTTCATATGATCTTCATAAAAAGTCATCGTAAACAGCATTGCAAGGAACTTGGAAAAGATGAAAGCAACTATGAAAAATGACGTAATGCCACCTACCCCTAAAGCTAAAACAACCTGCCCTCTACTCAGGTTATTTAAATCATAATGCACTACGATGGTCATGAAAACAACAGCAGGTACAATAATTGAAGCCACAATTAATACAATTGCCCAACGGTAATTAAGATTATTCAAGGCTCTAAATTGCAGCTTTTCTAAGACGGGTGATACACTCATTTGTCATCATTTTTTTTATAAGGGTGTGTGTTCGTGTGTTTCAATCTCGGACAAATATGGTAAAAGTGGCCTTGACTTATTTTTTTTGTTTACGATTCGCATATTCGCTTTACAATCCGTGTCATATTATAAATAAAACAAGACGAATTGTAAATGACTTAGAAGACTATTCCCTATTAACGCTACTTTTACAGAGGTTCAACCCTATATGATCAACGCATGAAACAGTTACTTACAATACTCCTGTGCACTTTGTTTCTATCCTGTCAGCGACGCAGCAGCACGATGCGAGAGCCTATCATTGCGGTAGATACTATTCAGAAACCTACCGTAGTCGAAGATCTTTTGTTCAGCAATGACACCATAAGTCTCTATAAGATAGACTCTATATCTTTTTACGATGCTAAATCCAAGATTGTCTTAAAAACCGACACGATACCCTATATCGAAGATTTTGAGAAAGTTAAAGCTATGCTTAAAGGACGAGCTGTGTTTGGAAACGTCAGTTTTAGCCAAGGAGTGATGCAAGTAGACACACTTATTGATGGGGATAACTTATGCCTAATCCGTGCCCTTAATGGTCATACAGTCAGCGTTTTGGAAAACACAGAATTTGGCTATATCGGTTTCTATCGGTACTACCCTACCGAAGAGATTCTTTTGTTCGAAGGAGGACACTCTTCAGATTTTGCTATCGATTTGAGAACAGGTGCAGTTGGTGCGGAGCTAGTTGGAAATCCGGCGTATATCTTATATACTCCAAACAAACAGTTCCGTTTAAATGGCTATTTTCCAGGGCAGGAATGCTCTGGATATTTCATTCAACGCATGGATGGAGATTATTATATGCATGTCGCAGAGATCCCTTTACATCTTACATCCGAAGGGTTTGATCTGTGTACCTTAAAAGATAGTTTTTGGAGAGACGACACGGAGCTTTATTTCAAAAACACTTACTTTGGAACGGATGACGATAAAAGACTGGGATTTTTCAAATTAAAGATCCATTCCAAATAGGACAAAGAGAGGTATGAATAAAAAAGGTATTAAGGCAATAAAAATTACATGTGCTACATTGCTCGTCTTTCTGCTATTAACAACGATATTGTTGATAATAGGTGAGTTTGGTACGGAGCCTAGCCTAAGTAATCTATACCGTGATGGTAAGGAAATCAATGGCGTATTTACCAATTATAATAATCAGATTTACGCGGTGGTTCCGAGTAGTGGCTACTATCTGATCAAGGAAGCGGATGTCGCTAGTTTTCGGGAGATAGATGAGCGTATTTCCAACCGCCAATTTGCGGTAGATAAGAATAATGCCTATTGTGGAAACCAGATTATTAAGGGTTTTGATCCGGCTACAGCCAGGGCTCTGGGCGAAGGCTATTTTACGGATGGTAAAACGACCTGCTATTGCGCGCCTATGAGTGTTCCCAATATGGATCTATCTGGTATTGCTTTTGTGTTAAAAAAAATATTGTACGGCGCAGGACTAGTCGATAAGCCACAAAGGGATATCTATCCGCTCCAATTCCTACAAGAGGGTAACAGTATGTACACGACCTTGTTAAAAGCACGTGCAGTTACCAATGGTAAGCTCGTTTATTACCAAGGTAAGCTTTTGGACAAAGCGAACCCCTTAACCTTACAGCAGCTACCACTAGTATACAATGACGGTGATATTCGTCCTAGCTTCGTTTATCTTGCCGACGACAAGCATGTATACTATAAGAACGACCTTCTCCCTCTACAGGCAAATACAGAGCTACACGCGCTTGCCTTCGATGCTCAAAATCAACAGAACTACCTAGTTGACCCTAAAGAAGGTATGGTGTATGTAAATGCCATACCGTTCGATAAGAGATATGCGCCCTATAAAGAACTATCGTTGCATGGTGGACACATTTTTCACAGCTTCTTCTTAAGTAAGTCCGGTGTATTCTATTATGATGCAGTGAAAAAGGACGTAATGCGTTTAGATGAAAATCCTTTCCATGGGTCGGACTTTAAAGAGATCGAACCTCTGATTTTTTTGGATAACAAAAGACTGCTTTATTTAGAAACGAGCGAACATTGGGGGGGACGGCGCGATCCTGGGCTTAAATCCCAGTCCACCCATATCTATCAAATGGATGAGCCTGTTGACCCAGCGGCATGGCAAAGAATTGGTCCCGTGAACTATAATTTTGGTGCAGTGTGGAAAAATGGCCTAGATTATTTTTACTTTGACCAGCTCGGCAATAACCAAGGTATTCGGAAGACTATATACCGTATTGCGGACCAAGCTACTGTTAATAAGCTGCTCGAAAAGGATGTCCGTACTGATGCAATACGTGATCTGATCAGGGATGGCAGAATGATACCCATTAAAGGCAAAGAGGTACTTCGAGCAAAGACCGTGCACCGGGAAAACAACTACTGGTTTATCTGGATTATTCTCAGCTTAACATTAGGAGTGAGAGCTGTGCTGTGGTTTTTACGTAAAGTCGGAGTTAATCCGCAACCGTTCACCATAACAGACAAGGGGTTGAAAATAAATAATCTATGGTCAAAACAATATGAACTATTCGATATTGATGAAGTTGTCTTTTTTGTAGAAACTGCATTACGACAGCCTGGATATAATGGAAAGTTTCGGGTACATCTAAGGAATGGTAACACCTCCCCTAAATATATGTTTTCTAGTCAAATAAGTCTCCATGCGGATACCAAGGAGCAGCTGGAACTGTATATAGCAGATTTGCAACATCTACTGACAAAACATGGCATCAAAAGCCGTGTAGTGTATTAGATGTTCAATAGTTCAAAATAGGTTTTTCTGTTGCAATTGTCTAAGGTATAGGTCTTGTTTGCCTTTCACTTTCCTTTTGTCTTTCGAGGTTTGGAAAATTGTTCCTCAAACATGTTTTCTCCAGTTATAGCTTCTATCTGTCCTGTAGAAAGATTGATGCTGGTACTGCTCTGCTCTCCTGAAGCCCGATGGAACTCGGAATGATCAAACCCTATCAGCAAGAACCACAGCTTAACCAATATTGAAATCGAGTCCTCCATAATTAACAAATACCTCGACCGAAGCATTCTTGCTGTCCTGTTGTTTTATATTTTTTATTTAAAAGCTACAGCGTATATGATTTTGTACTGTCAGTTATAGCGTCGTTCTCGTTTGCTACAGGTTCTCGAGCTGCTGTGGAAGAATGGTCGTTAGCACGGCCACGACAGGACATGAGTATGACAAGGATAGAGGTCAGGAATAGTAATAGTCTCATTTTGTTTTGAAGAATCGGTGCTTTAAAGTATATCAATTCATTCAGTGCGACAGGGACATTCTGATCGGCCGTATATTTTGCATAATATGTGCCATTGACACTATCTTTTGTTATAAATGGATAGTTGCGTAGGGTTAAGCTATCTAGGGAAACTGAGATTGTGTGCTGTTGATTTACTACGATTCTCTTTACTTGTGAAAGATTTTTCCCTATGAACAGTAAGGGCAGAAGTTTGTTTCCGTCACTGTGTATATGGATAATTAACAAAGGAGATTCCTATTTTTAGTATTTACAATTCGTATTAATGAACTGTAAATGCGAAAAAAAAAGCTTTCTGTTTGAAACAGAAAGCTTCATCTTGTAAGTCGGGATGGCCGGATTTGAACCGACGACCTCCAGCACCCCATGCTGGCGCGATACCGGGCTACGCTACATCCCGAAAAGGAAACCAAAAATAAATCTTTTATTAATGTTTTGCAAGGGTAATTCCTAAATGGCTAAATGTAGTTTAAAATTCTTGACAACAAGTATGTTTTAAAATAAAATTTGGCATTAAACAGACCGATCGATACAATCGTAAACCATAAGTGTAGAATAATTCTAAATAGAGTGTTTTTGGGTAAACTAATTGTCACAATCTGCGCTTATTTTCTTCTACTGCGGAATAAAAGTCTATTTTTACGCCTCTTAATTGGATTAATACATAATAAACCATTAAGTGATATAACAAAATATTTTACGTGACTGCTGAAAAGCAAATACTGTGATTACTGAATTTTTATGAGTACAAGTGTACCGAACAGACTTTATGCAGCGATAACCGGTATTGGAGGATATATTCCAGAGAATACGCGTTCTAATCTCGATTTAGAAAAAATCTGTGATACTTCGGACGAATGGATTGTTAAGCGTACGGGAATCAAAGAACGTCGGATTCTTGAAGAAGAACTAGCTACTTCAGATATGGCTGTGCGCGCTATTGAAGACCTTGCTACTAAATACAACAAGAATATACATGACATTGACGCCTTGCTGGTAGCTACCTCGACCCCAGATATGCCTATGCCTGCAACAGCTAATATCATAGCTGACAAATTAGGGATAGATAATGTTTGGGCATTCGACATGAATGCAGCCTGCTCAGGTTTTCTTTATGCTTTAGACCTTGGGGCTTCATTAATCGAGACACGACGATATAAGAATGTACTGGTCGTAGGGGCCGATAATATTAGTACATACGTGGACATCCACGATCGCTCCACAAATATCCTTTTCGGTGATGGCGCAGGTGTTGTTTGGTTAGAGCCTTCAATGGAAGGAGGAATTATGGATGCTTATTTACGAAGTAATGGTTCAGGACGTTCTTTCTTGAATATTGAAGGAGGCGGGTCGCTGTATCCACTTGATGCTGCAGATGCCATAGCCGACAAACGTTATTTAAAACAGGATGGAAAGACGGTATTTAAACATGCTGTACAGTCAATGAGTGATGCTTGTTTTCAGGTTTTGAACCGTAACGGATTGACCATAGAGGACGTCGACTGGCTTGTTCCACACCAAGCGAATCAACGTATTATTGATGCTGTGGGACGTGCACTGGATATACCAGAAGGGCGCGCATTGAGTAATATTGAATATCTGGGCAATACGATTGCTGCCACTATCCCATTATGTATCTGGCAGAACCTAAAACAGATCAAAACCGGAGATCTAGTGATGTTGACAGCTTTTGGCGCCGGATTCTCCTGGGGGGCCAGTCTCTTCAAATGGATGATATAATATATAAGAAAAGGCGGATTTGAAATCTGCCTTTTCTCTTTATTTTTCGATATAGATCTGATCAAAAGGAACTCTGCAGCGTTCTCCCCAGATGCCTTCATTACCTTTTCTGACCCCGCAGGACACAACCATATTGACTTCTGCTCCTCTAGGGAGCTGTAGTACCTTTCTTAACATACGACTGTCGAATCCCTCTAACGGACAGGTGTCGTAACCCTCATTGGCCATAGCTATCATAAAGGTTTGTGCGGCCAGTGCACAGGATTTGTGTACGACAACACGTACGTCACTTTCGGATACCTGTCGGGTTATGGAGCGAAATAAGCCTATCGTTTTGGTTATTAGTTGACGAAATAGTCCCAACAGTCCAAAAAAACGGGAATATAATAATGGCATTATTTTACCATAGTAGAGTTGCCTGTCTTTGATTCGCTTGGCCTGACGATCCTCTGGGCTATTCCTCCGGATATTACCTATTTCAAAGTCAAGCACATACTGAGCTCGTTTGCGATGTAGATCTTGCCGGGTTACGAAAACAACGATTTGATCAGCGGTAGAAGTCGCTGTCTGATCGAGACAGGCGTGGGAGATCTTTCGCATTAGCGTTGGATCGGTGATATGATAGAACTCCCAGAGCTGCATGTTGGAGCTATTGGGTGCCAATGCAGCTAGCTCGAGGCAGTGTCGCACCCTAGGAGTATCAAGAGGTTTATTTTTGTCATATACACGAACAGAGCGGCGAAAGTGTAGTATCTCGTCTAAATTCATAGAGATTTTGATAGAAGCAGATATGTATTATGTAATTAAAATAAGAAATATAAAATGCCGCTTAGCAGAGACCAAGCGGCGTTTACATCTTCCATATATATTATCTTTCAAGTCCAGCAGTGACTATTTTTTCTTTGACTTTTTTTTCTGGTCTTTCATAACTTTTTCATAGAAGTTTTTAATTACTGATTTTAATTTGCTCAAAGCTTCTTTCTTCTTCTTATCTTTTTTGCTTTCAGATTTCTTAGAAACTTTCTTTGCTTTGACCTTAATATCTGCTTTCTTATTCTTCTTCAGATCTTTTGCGGACTTAACATCTTTTGATTTCGGTTTTTCAGCTTCCTTTTTCTTGTTGGTTTTTGCTATCTCCGCTTTGGAATCTTTTTTCTTCATATTACTTTTATCTTTAGTCTCTTTTTTCTCCTTATCGTTCTTTTTCTCCTTTTTGACGATATTTTTTTCTGTCTTCTCTTTTTTGCTAGGAACTAATATATCATTAGAAACTTGTGCCGGAGTTGACTTTGGCATTTCAGTATCCGCAGACTTTGTACTGTTCTTCTTCGCTACCACTGGTTTGCTTATCGCAGCTTTTGCTACTGCAGGCTTACTCGTGCTCGACGATTTTGAAGGTGTAGCCGCTTTAGCCGACGAAGTTGCTGCTTTTGCTACTGCAGGTTTACTCGCGCTCGTCGCTTTTGTAGGTGTAGCCGCTTTAAGCGACGCTGGTGCTGATTTTGTAGCAGCAGGCTTACTCGCACTTGTCGATTTTGCAGGTGCAGCCGCTTTAGCCGATGTAGTTGCTGCTTTTGCTACTGCAGGCTTACTCACGCTTGTCGATTTTGTAGGTGTTTTTTTAGCTATAACACCAGTTGATGTAGTTTTTTTAGAAGCAGCAGTTGCCGCTTTCGGTATTGCTGGAGCTTTCGCAGGCTCCTTCTTTGTTTCCTGTTTGTTGTCGGCAACAGTTTCCGCTTGGCTTTCTACTGACATATGTGTCTAAATTTTAATTGACTAATTAATAAATTGAATAACACAATATAACGAAAAATGTTTTCAATCAAAAAGATTTACGGCTTTTACCGCGGTACATTCGGATAATATATGTAAATTTGCAAGACATAACTAAGGGGTCGACCGGAATTGACAGGGTAGCGATGGTTATGTAAGCATGCAGTGCATTGTGAGTCTAGCACTTTAATCTGAACTTTCACACTTTTAACTGGCGAAGAAAACTACGCCTTAGCTGCCTAAGTTAGACTTAGCATAGCTATTTGTCCCGTTAAGTCATGTTCTTCGGCTTAACATTAGGGGCATCGAACTATAGAACTGGCCGTTGTGATTTTGCTAAGCAATGGCGAGAAACAGCAGATAAGGAGAAAGGTATAGGTAAGCGACTCACCTTCCCTCTCCCGACAAATAAAGAGAAGCTAAGCATGTAGAAAGCGTAAATCATACTACGTTTGGACGAGGGTTCGAATCCCTCCGGCTCCACAAGGCGAATAGCTCAACTGATCAGTTGAGCTATTCCTTTTTTTACTATGATTGAAATTTATTAGATAAAAACCACAACAATGAGAAAATTATCTATCTACATCGCTGCTAGTCTGGATGGTTACATCGCAAAACCCAATGATGATCTGAGTTTTCTTCAAATCGTAGAAAAAGAGGGTGAAGATTATGGCTACGCTGATTTTACAGCCACTATAGACACCTTGATCATTGGTAGAAAAACCTATGACTATGTCGTTAGAGAGTTAGGTGCTTCGCATTACGATAACGGTGAAAGAAATGTATACGTAATCACAAAGACGCCCAGGGCGAATACAGGTCGTACAACTTTTTATTCGGGGAGTGTTGGTGAGCTCTTGCAAACCTTGCGATCCCAACCCGGAAAGAATATAT
Source organism: Sphingobacterium paucimobilis HER1398 (assembly GCF_000416985.1). Taxonomy (GTDB): domain Bacteria; phylum Bacteroidota; class Bacteroidia; order Sphingobacteriales; family Sphingobacteriaceae; genus Sphingobacterium; species Sphingobacterium paucimobilis. Next base: position 15,748 of record NZ_ATDL01000006.1, on the reverse strand, counting down.
ATTGTGACGGTGGTGCTGAGATAATCGACGCTTTCTTAAAAGAAGAGCTGATCGATGAACTGATTTTATCGATCATACCTGTACTACTGGGGGGAGGCACGAGGTTATTTAAAGATGGCAGACAGGAGTTGCTTTTGGAACTCATTAATGCTAAAACCTTTGATACGGGGTTGGTACAATTACATTATCGAAAGAAGTTACCTAACGATCCGTCCTCAGTTGTTCAGATGCATTAAGCAATAATATATTGGTCTGTATCGCAGCGGGACCAATAAACAGTTACTTTTTTCTCTTTACAAACTTATAGACTTCAAACCATAAAACCGACACCGCACCTATTCCTAAAGCTAGTGCTAATTCGAACATCGTCAAGCTTGTTACCGCGAAAAAATCGGAGAAAGGTTTAAAAAACAAAATAGAAAACAACATGGCTAAGGTGATTATAGTTACCCCTGTTAACAAATTATTCCGGTATTTCATCGTTTGGAATATGCTGTAGTAGAAGGATCTATTGACAAGACTCAACAGAATATTAGCAAAAATAAGTGTGGTAAACACCATAGCACGGGTTTTCTCTTCTGTCCCCCCATGCTGTACAGTAATCTGGTAAGCCAAAAGTACGCCTATTGTAATCACAATTCCCTGTACGATACTAATTCCTAGCTCCTTCCAATTCAGGAACGTATCGGTCATGAGTCGTGGGGGAACTTTCATGGTATTCTTTTCCATAGGCTCATTTTCATAAACGATAGAACAGGTAGGGCCCATTACCAATTCTAGAAATATAACATGTACGGGTGTGAAAATCTGTGGAAATACCCATCCTAAAAACAGTGGTAACGATACGGTCAATATAATAGGTATATGAATTGATATGATGTATTGAATAGCCTTCTTTATATTACTGTATATTCTTCTTCCAGCAGCTATGCCAGTGATCAGCTTCGACAAATCGTCATTTGTCAACACTAATGAAGCCGCAGCTTTAGCAATCTCTGTTCCTTTATCGCCCATCGCTACGCCAATATGAGCAGCCTTGAGTGCTGGCCCATCATTTACACCATCGCCCAGCATAGCGACTACCTCTCCTTTTCTTTTTAAGGCATTGACCACAGCTAGTTTTGCTTCTGGAAACATACGGGTAAACAATACATTGTTTTCTGCTACCTGTTCCATATCCTGATCAGAGTAATCCATAATCTCTTTACCTCCGATCACCTTCTCCGTATGTTGGATTCCTGCCTGACTCGCTATACTTCGCGTGGTATCCGCGTTGTCTCCCGTGATAACCTTCACCTGTATCCCCGCATCATAGATCTGTTGGAACACTTCGCTGATACCTGCTTTGGGTGGATCATAAAAAACTACTAGTCCCAAGAACTCAAATTCAAAGTCTTGCTGTTTAACTGGGAACTTGTAACCTTCGAAGGTAGATTTGGCAACCCCAAGAATACGGTATCCTTGCTTGCCTAGTTCTGCTATTAGAGTACGAACCTTGTCTTTCGCAGCATCGGTAAGCCTCGATACTTGAAGAATGGCCTCCGGAGCACCCTTTGCAGCAATAATACGTTCTTGATTTTTATTCTCAAAGAGATGCGTCATCATTGGAGGTTTGCCTTCCAAAGGATACTCGTGAAAAAGACTATAAGTCTTTCTGAGGTCCTGTTTTTGTGTATTTTGGTACACTTGGTGTAAGGTTTTTTCCATCGGATCGAACGGAATAGGTTCGCTGCTCCACATAGCATAACTCACGAGCCTATCTATTGATGGACTGTTAAATGAACTACTGTCATACGTATGATCGGTCTGGTAGTCATAGAGATATTTGAGCTGCATGCTGTTTTCTGTTATCGTACCAGTCTTGTCTGTACATATCACCGTAGTACTCCCCAATGTTTCTACAATGGAACTGCGCTTGATGATAATCCCTTGCTGCATCAACTTCCATGAACCTAATGCCATGAAGGTTGTAAACGCTACAGGGATTTCTTCTGGAAGTATCGACATGGCTAATGTTAGGCCATTCAGCAAACTGTCCAAGAGGTTTCTGCTCTGATAATAGTTGACAGTACATACCATCACAAATATGGCAATACCAGCTATAGCCATAGTCTTTACAAACTTTGTGATTTGCAGTTGCAATGGAGACGCTTCTTCTTGTATGTTAGCAATGGATGAGCCTATTTTGCCGATACGGGTTTCTTTCCCAATTTTATCGACTTTGAAAACGGCGAGACCGGAGACTGTAACAGTACCGCTGTAGAGATTTTTATCGTCACTGTCCACATTTTTAAATATGGACATACTCTCTCCTGTAAGTGAGGATTCATTCACTGAAAAGTCGTTACTATGGACAATCTTTCCATCGGCATTGATCATCTGACCTTCCTCGGTAACGCATAAATCTCCAACAGCGACCTCGTGTGTAGGAATCTGTATCACTTTCCCATGTCGAATTACAGTACTGAGTGGCTCATTTAATTTTTCAAGCGCTTCCAGCGCTTTCTTGCTTCTATTGTCCTGATAAAAGGAAATTGCAGAGACTAGAGCAATAGCAACCAACATAAAAGTCGCTTCGCCATAATCACCTACAATCAGATAGATTATGGAAATAGCGAACAATAATATCAGCATCGGTTCTTTTAGGATATCTAACAGCATTTCGAGCCAATTGCTCTTATGCAGTCCATCCATTTGATTGTAGCCAGAAAGTTCTTGTGAGCGCTTCACTTCTTGCTCTGTAAGTCCTTTAAGATGTTCAGGTATATTATAGCCCATGACTTGTCAATATATTGTTTTCCAGGTATTAGACACCAGCTAAATCTACACAAAATAACGTTCATATTTATCTTCATCTCACACAAGTCAGAAAAATATCGAAACTTAAGGGAAAGGAAGAAATAGCATGATTATTAATTACCTTAGGCGACACTTGCCTCTTGGTTGATTGCTCTCGTCTAAAACAATATCGGAATGCAAGAACTGTGCAGCATCAGCAGAGCCCTGGACTTTGGAAGCGCTACGTATCAGCATCTCTTTTTCAAACTCTTTTAACACGGTGTCTCGTAGGCCTATATTTTTCCAATCGACAAATGGACATTCCTGCGCTATAAATCGAGCTAAGGATAATGCATCTAACAGCGCTTGGTTAGCTCCTTGCCCCTTAAATGGACTCATAGGATGAGCTGCATCTCCCAATACTGTCATATTTCCAACGGGAGTAAAATCCAACGGAGTTAATTGTCGGCGGTCATACACGGGGTATCCGGATACTTTAGGTACAGGAGTGGCAGCCATAAGCTCTGGGATAGGGCTATGCCAATGTGTGCGTCGGCAAGCTTCTTCTTTTAGTGCATGAGATCCTAACCCGCTAAGTTGCTGGGCCTCGGATTCGGAGATAGGAAAACTAAGTTGCCACATCACAGAGTCTTCCGTATAAGGCATCACGTAAAGCCGCTCCTTACCATTGGCAGTTTGAAATACTGTTTCGGAATCTAACAAAGGGCTCTCAAGGTTTTTAAGCTCCACTAAAGGGCAGATGCCCAGTATAACCATACAATCCAAATAACGTAAAGGACTACTCTCCTCGCCGATAAATAATCGACGTACTGTACTACGAATCCCATCTGCTCCAACCAATAAATCGGCCGAGGCTCTCTTAATTGCTCCATTCACAGAAAAAGACATTTCTAAATGTTGATCTGCGGTTTCTTGGACATCAATCAGCTGATGTCCCCACTGTATAACGTTGCTCTCTCCAAGCTGTTCTAAGATGCTGCTTCGTAAAGACTGTCGTGCTATATGTATGTTGGACCGCTTGACGGAAGTTCCTTCCGATCTAGGAGCAGGTATCCCTCCTCCCCATTGACCTAATACCCGTCCATCTGTGGCATGTACCAGATGACGTATAGATACAACTCCACTATTACCCAAGAAAACACCTAAACCTTTCATTGCTTTACTCGCTTGTTGCAATGTAAGCCCATAACCCTGGGACCGTGCTTCAAAGTCATTGTCGCGTTCGTAAAGTGTAAACGGAATGCTTCTATGGTAGCAGGCGACAGCTAAAGCCATGCCCCCTATACCTCCGCCAATGATGGCTACATGTGGATAATGCTCTGTATCTGCAATCGGAGGGTGATCTGTCTGTTGTAGACCTGAACCATCGCAACTCATACAGATAGATAGATGCCCGCGCGGACGCTCAGGAGCAACCCCGCTCCGATCAGAATTTTCGAAGCGCTCTAGTTCATGTTGGTAGCGTAGTTTTACTTTCTTAGTTAACTTACGCCGTTTTTTTCCACGTCCGCGACAGTCTTTACAAGCAGTCCAATACGTCTTGATCGGTGTTATTTGTTCTTTCAATTCTTTTCAATTCTGTCAGGAGAAACAAGTCTCTGAACGGCTACCCTATACGGACGCACAAATTTAAAGCAATCTCTCCAAAAAAGCACGTTTTCTTCCTAAAAAAAGGAGTCATTTTGTAACTTATCCTTGAAAACATGTAGGCTTTTCTTTACTCAAGTTAAGAAGTGTTACAACCCCAGATAATCCATAAGTTCGCGCGCAGCGGCTCTACCCGCACGATTGGCTCCGATAGTAGAGGCTGAGGGGCCGTAACCTGTGAGATGAATCCGATGATCGTCAGCAACCTGAGTCGCGAGCTGACCTGACATTGTTATGCCTCCCTCTTCGTTCATTAGTTGAAGTGGGATTAAATGACCTAGCGAATGCCGAAAGCCTGTATTCCAAAAAACAATATCTGCATCCAGCGTGGTTCCGTCTTCCCAGCGCACCCCCGTCTCGGTAAATTCTTTAAACATAGGCTTTCGTTCTAATACTCCTCGATCGAGCATCCATTGAATAGCAGGAGTAATAGGAAGGCCAGTAACCGATACTACCGAATTGGGAGGTAATCCCTCACGCACGCGTTGGTCTACCATAGCGACAGCTTCCCGTCCGAGCTCGGGACTGAATTTATAGTTTCTAAAATCAGGAGGTCTGCGGGTTACCCATGTCGTCTTAGCAACCTTTGATATTTCGCCAAGTAATTGGACTGCTGAAATCCCTCCTCCTACTATAACAACTCGCTTTCCAGCAAACTCTTCTGCAGTCTTGTAATCCCCCGTGTGCAATTGTAAGCCTTTAAATAGCTCCCAGCCGGGGTATTTCGGACAATAAGGCGTCTTCCATGTTCCTGTTGCGTTAATTATACCTCTGGCATTAAACTGCGTCCCATTGGTATGTACTAAAAAACGTCCGTTGCGTTCCGTTACACGATTAACTTTTACAGGACGTATTATTGGTAAATTAAACGCTCGCTCGTACTGCTCGTAGTACTTAGGTAACGCAACATTGGCCTGCAGCTCTTTGTCTGTTATATCCACCGTGTCGGAGAAGCTCATTCCTGGCAAATCATTTATTCCATTTACATTCTGCAAAGTCAATGAGTCCCAACGGTGCTGCCATGCACCACCAGCTCCAAACTCATCATCTAAGACAACAAAACCTTTGCCTGATACTAAACCTGCTTTTTTAAGATAATAGGCCGCTGATAAACCGGCTTGCCCTGCTCCTATCACTACAATATCAACTTTGTAAAATACGGCTATATTAGATTCCAAAAAATTCACTTTCTTATTCTCTGTACGATTTGAGTTCTTATCCATATTTCTTATCCCAAATTAACCTACCGGCAGACCGATATTATTTCAAAATACGAATTATAAAGTTTATCAACGAATTGTAAATTCGCTAATATGGAACGAGGAATCGTTTTTACTTTTGAGGTATTAAATAATAAAAATGAAAACAAAAAAACTTGTGTGTACTTTGTTTGTACTTTTGATTGGTAATCTTGTATATGGCCTCTCTTACTCCTCACCTACTAAAGTTGCCAGTAGAATAACAGTGGACAGCTCGATGGTAGTTCGGTATAACTTTAAAGATCGCTTGGCTTATCATATCTATAGCAATGGCGACACTTCTATTATTTTATATACCCAAGATGACAGTGCTCCGGTAATGACATCACAGTATAAAGAGGGATTCGGCAAAGATTATCTTTCTTTTTTGAGTATGGAGTATAAACATGGTAATACCGTATACGAAGTGGATGGTCGAATGATGAATGGAGACTATCTTTCTTTTAATAGCTATAAGGAAAAAGACACATCGTTAGACAATCAACCTAATTATTATAAGATTTCGGAGGTTCTATGGGAAGTAGGTGTGTACAATGACTGTAAAATGTACTATCATGAAGAGGAAAACAACACTCAGATACGGGTTTTTGTCTACAATCGGAAAGATGGTGTGGATTATAATTCTGCCTGTAAAGCTTTGCTAAGAACGCATGGTCTTCGAACATTAATATTGGAACCTGGTTGGCTCGTCATCACAGCGGACTTTTTTGTCGATCAGGACACACAGTATGAACTCATAGGTCAGTTGATGAGTGACACGACAGACTTTAAACAAACTATTACTATCAACAAACGAGAACTGGAATTGCTCTTTGACAGCACTCCTGAAGAGTACAGAGAGTTTATCGGCACCACACCGCACCCAAACTACTGTGAAGTTATAGGTTGGTCTCAGACTCTAGATGAAAAGACATCGGATTATGTTGTGGAATTTTTAGGTGATATGTGTACTTATTTCAATCTCTATGGCCGCTATGATCTAAAAGAATTTCAAGCCTACTTTTTAAGGGCAGCACGTTATCGTAAAGAGCATTATATAAAACATCAGATGCTAAGCAAAAAACAGGCTAATCTGTTTTACAAAGAATTATTAGAACATGAATCTTCTAATCTGAAAGAAAACTTGATTGATTTTTAAAGTTCTTTATAACAAACTTATAATATACAACTTACTTTCACTGGATTTTTCATATTTCTAAATTTGTGTGAGTGCCTCCACCAATAAGTTGACTAAAATACACTAACACACTCCTAGTGTGATAAGAGTTAGAATAAAAAAGCTCGAATTACAGGAGAAGTACAGCTAGCCACGTGTAAGCCATCATCGAACCCAGTTCTTCTAGTTCTCATACCTCTTAAACGCAAAGACCTCCATCTTTCGATGAAGGTCTTTGTTTTTGCGGAGAGAGTGGGATTCGAACCCACGATACAGTCATCCCGTATACAGACTTTCCAGGTCTGCTCTTTCAACCACTCAGACATCTCTCCCTAAGCGAGCACGAAGATACAATTTATAGTCAGTTTAAAAAAAGAAAATCAACTTATTTTAAATGTTTTCTTCTAACTAGCTCTGCAATAAAAAAATAATCTCTTTATTGCAAAATTGTACAAAATAAAAAAGACCAACTTATTCAGTTGATCTCTTCTATACTGTAAACAACAACTACGCTTGCTCTTGCTGTAATCCTTGTTTGTAAATCGCTTTTTTAACTTGGATGCGACGTGATACAGATTTTTTCTCGAATGCTTGACGAGCACGAAGCTCACGTACTACACCCGTCTTCTCAAATTTCTTCTTGAAGCGTTTCAATGCTCTATCTAGAGATTCTCCCTCTTTAACATTAATAATAATCATAGTTCCTGTATACCTCCTTCCGTTGAAAAATTCTTGTGGCTGCAAAGGTAGAAATTATATCTTATATTGTGAAATATTTTTTAAAGCAAATTCCAATCTTTTATAATTTTATCTAAGGGGTTTTCTTTAGTACATAATGCCGTATGCATACCTAGCAAAGAGGCTGTCTCTAGATGTTGAGGACTATCGTCCACAAATAAAGTATTGCCAGCGATCAATCTGTTTTCGTCCAGCACTGCATTAAAAATATTCGCTTCAGGCTTACGCATTCCCATCAAATGAGAATAGTATGCTCTCTCGAAGAAAATAGTATTGTCTTTTATCCCGTACTCTTCTTGTATATGCCGCATGCAGTAAGCATAGTGAATAGCATTGTTATTGCTTAAAAGAAACGTTCTAAATTTAGCTTGCAACCCGAGTAACAGTTCGTGCTTTCCCGGCGGAACTCCAATCAACAAAGCATTCCAAGCATTATCAATCTCCGAATCTGTCAATCCAGAATTATTGGTTAATTCTCGGATTCCATCTCGAAATTCATCAGGAGTTATATTTCCTTTATCAAAATCATCAAATAATGTAATTTGACCATGATGAGCGAATATTTCTCCAGCATTGGAGATACCCAATTGAGTAAAAGCATCTTGTGACTTAATAAAGTCAATCATAAAGATTACATTGCCGTAATCCAAAATAATATTTTCAATTTTTTGCATAGAAAATTTTGTTTTCTCGATACAAATATCGATAATTGCATCACCAAAAGGGAACAATGTTACACTTTTGGTAAACAAAAAAAGCTGCGCCTATAGCTCAGTCGGTTAGAGTAGAAGACTCATAATCTTTTGGTCCCTGGTTCGAGCCCAGGTGGGCGCACAGAAAAATCCTCATAGTAATATGGGGATTTTTTGTTTTAAACCATTTTAGAAGCCTTTTAAGCATTGTTTTTTATTCAACTAGTAAGTGTTTACATTTATTCTTTTATAACAATCTAAGAGACATCATTTGCCTCAATTTTACTCATTATTTTACTCACATTAAACCATCATCTCTAAAGCTAAAATATCCCTCATTAGATACGATTATATGGTCACAAATTTCAATATCCAACACCTTTGATGCTTCAATTGATTTTTGAGTTAACTGTTTATCTGCTGAACTTGGAACTAAAGATCCTGACGGATGATTGTGGGCTAGTATAATTTTAGAAGCAGAAGCTTTTAGTGCAATTGAAAATATCAGTTTCATATCCACAGGCACATAATCCTTCCCTCCTTTAGCAATATCCACTATCCCTAGCACTCTATTGGCACTATTTAGGAGTATGACTTTGAACTCCTCTGTAAACTGCATTAGTCCCTCCTTCCAGACGTCTATTAATATAAGATAGGCATCCTTTGAGCTTGTCATTTTAGGTCGCTCAGAAGCCTTATACTTAGGTCTAAAAAAGACTTCAATTTCTGATACTTTAGATAGATTATTCACTGTTATTTTTTCTTTAATAAAAAGGTTAATAAATAAAATAGTCTCTCCAATATGGAAAGACTATTCATGATTAGTTAGTGTTTAAATTGCTCTAAAAACTGCTTTCTTCTTGCCGTCTCTATATGGGGTTGATACTTATCAAAATATGGTATAAGCTGATTTAAATCATTGCTACCGACTATGATCTCACTATCAAAATACAGTAAGTAAACTTGCTTTGTTGGATGGACAAAAAAGATTCTACTATTTACTTCATTAGATAAGTGATAATCACGCAGAAAAAACCTATTAAAGATATTCTTGTAATTTATATCTCCTGCTGTTGTTTGGAAGTAAATTTGCACCTTTTCTACTTCCTGTGTTTCGTCTACAAAGGTTTCAGACATAAAATCCCCTATCCTATAGGCTTCAAATTGATTAAGCATATATACATCCTTCGTTGTATCCCAATGGTTGATCATTGCTACAACAGGGGTTGTTGGGGCTTCAAAAATATCCTCAAAAACATTTATAGCTAGTTCTAACATCCTAGATAGCTTCTGTTGGGTTTGTTGTCCATAACCTAGCCATGTAGAAATAACTAATTGGTATTTGGTTTCAATCTCAAAAAAGATAGCTTTTGGATTACCCTTTGGAAAACTTGAATAAGTTACCCCCGTGGTTGAAAAGCACTTTGACTTCAAAATTATTCTTTGTTTCTTAGTGTGTGATAAGTATTTCCTAAATATAGGAGAAAAGAATGGTAGAGGTTTGAACTCTCCTTAAAACTTGACTCTGAAAAGGGTGGACGTTGTATAACCGACATTGATTTTTTAAAGTGGGCAATAAATTGAATCCTTTCATAGTCTCTATTGTAACAAACAAAACCATGGGAGGGATAAATTTTTAAAAAACTCACCAACAATTCAACAAGACACTCGTCACTAGGCAAATTTTCTATAAACACTTCATCCCAAGAGGTAGAATGGTCTCCTGGTCGCCAACTCGACTCTGGAAAAATTGTGATCTTAGTGTTCGAGAATTTCTCCAAAACATTCAAAACAGAAGATAAATCGCTAAAATTCATTATGTTATTTTAAACAAGTAAACATTTATTTAATTCTTCTATTTACTATGTAGCCTAGCAGAGCTCCAATTTTTACCTTTGCATATCCTGTATTGTTATTTTTTTCCAATACAGTAACTTGACTTTGATTTTTTTTGGTTATATGAAAAATTGGAGATATAGAGCTAGGTGTTTCATAAACAGGGATGATTGATTTTTCACCGAGTGAATATAAAAGATCTTCTGAATCGCTTGGTGATAAAGCCGTTACAGAAGAACTAGAATATAAATCAGTAAAATAAAATTCAATTGGGATTAAGCTGGCATTATATTCAGCAAACACTTTACAGTAACCATTTATTATTTCGGATGGCACTTTAAGTTTTTCTGGAGCAGTGTAAATTTCATTTCCAAGAATGAATTTTTGAATAAGATTGTTAGATACAACCACCTTTGCTTTTGTTATTCTTTTTCCTTGAATAATTGTAGTAACTTCATGGGTGCCATTAAAAAGATTTTTGAAATATTTTGTTTCAAGGTGTAGCTCTCTGTGCGCACGAATACTTTCAGCATCTCTAGCTAATAGTTCTTTTATTTCTGTATTGTGTTTGTTTTGGAAAATTTGCCCTGCTTGGAATAACCTATCCATTGGTAGAGGAATATATTCTGGTAGCGTCTGTTCTACTGCTGTTTTCCAAGGATTTTGTGCTAGAGCTGTATTTGTTATAGCAAGGAAAATAATTAACAATCTGGTTTTCATTATTTTTTTATAACTGTTTAAAAAGTTAATATATATATTCATAATATTTCACATAAAAATGCCTTCTATTAGTATTTGGTTAACTGGAACGACTCCGATCAATAGCTGCAATAACAAACTGGTAATAGCAAGAAATGACCTATTACTATAACCAACCTAGGATTAACTATTAAAAGTTGTTAGATTCATCTTTTTTCTTGTCATTAATTTCTTTAATTACAGCATCTACGAATCCCTCAACTTCCTTTATATGTACCTCTTTTAGCGAATCACTGTAAATAGTTAATGTTGGATATACCAAATATTGGTCTGTACCAGACACATCTTGATCCCATTTAGGAATTCCTGCTATCTTGACTTTTTTATCTCCTATGTCCCAGAAGTATGTCTCAACATTTGAAAGAACTTCACGTTTACTGATAAAGTCATCTGCTGGCACCATAAAGGGCTTATATCGCCTTGTACATTCTCCATATCTAGTGGTAATTATATCTATGAGATCCTTTTTTAAGTCTATCTCTTTATCATCCTGAACAAACTTGCTCCTAAATTGTATCCATATTAGTTTTCCGTCGTATGTAAATTTGGTTTTAATTTCGTATTTGTTGCCATTTATTACTTCAATATTTTGTGGCATAACCTTTTCAAACATCTTTTTTGTCATGCCCAAGTACACTGTTTTATAAGCTTTGGCTTGTTCTTCTTTAGAATATTTGTTTTTTGGATCATTGGGGTCACTAAAATCACCTGTTAAATATGGACTTAAATTAGATTGTACCATATGGCTTTCAGTTTTAAGTGAAACTTCATTGTGACTTCCTTGATTAAGGCAAGAATATTGGGATAATGCTCCGATTGTAATGTAAGACAAAAGTTTTAAATATGTAACGTCCATGGGGTAAAATGAACCTTGTCTCTAAGGTTTTTTTTGGTATGATAAATACAAAAGCGTGAGACTATAACCTAGAGCTGATTGCTGAAAGAGGCACCTGAGAAGGCCTTACACAAACAAACAGATAGGTTACGCCCCACGCTCTTATATAGATATATAATGACGTAAGACGCTAACTCTAACTGTCCTTGTTGTGTAGTTTGAAAATTTCTCAGGTTTTCTTCTTTCACAAGAACTTTTAAGCTAACGCTAATTATTTTATTTTTTTGATGATTCTATTATTTTTTGATGTGCATACCTCCTGTTTTTGTAAAACGTTTAATGGTGCAAATTACATATTTTTGACGTAAAGGCAAAAGCTCGTCTTAGTGTGTGCTTTAGCTAGTGTCATTTAATAAGCCAAAATCACAAATAAGCTATAAATATAATATGTGCCATCAATGGCAAAATACGGAAAACCTTTATTTTGATGGATAATTGCTGTGACCGTCAAAAAAACTCCCTCCTGATTCTTTACAGGAAATGGGCAATATATTCTGATTAGTTGTCCATTAGTTTTGACTACCAACAAACTTTTTTCCTTATAGTTTTGTAAGACCATATGTTGGCTCATCATTAGAGTATTATTTTGAATTAGTAAAAGGTGAAAGGGTAATACTTCTATTGCACTACCCTTTTGGTTTAATCGTCTAGATAAGAACGGGCTCTGCCTCTTGGGGTTTAAGCTCTTCTGTGACATTCTCTTGTGGAGAATAAGTATACCTATAAGCTAGAGTTACAATCTCTCCTGTCTCTTCTATAGTATACTCGTATGGCTCTACAGAAGTCTTGATTATTGAACCTCGCATCTGTTTACCAATTGAAGCCTGACATACAGCCTCATTAAATGTACTTGGTATAAGACATTTTTTAGCCGTAGCATAGGGTTGTCCTGTTTTCTTGGAATAGGCAAACTCCAAGTCTCCTTGAAGCTCTAATAGAAAGAATTCGCCGTTGTCTCCTGTCCTTTTTTCATAACCTGTAATAGTGACCATAATCTTTTCTTTTTTAATTTAGTAGAGTTAGAAATTAATTAGTACAACTTAATAACTGGGGGTGTTCCAGTCCTAAGATTTAGTCGGGGGAATTGTTGGTAGGGAGGCTTTCAGTTGTGTCTATACAGAATTTATTTCATAAAACAAAATATTTTAAAAAATAAATTTGTTTTTCTCATATATTTTACTTTCCTTTGCAGTTGGTTGATTTTTTGGTAAGAGTGATGAATGGGTACGCAGTAATAGAATCAAACATAATCCTATAGCCCCAAGAAAGTTTTATTAAAAATTTGTTTAATAGTATCTATTAAGATGGATGTAACTTTTTATTGTAAAAAATGCATCTTACTATATACATATGTAAAAAAAATAGAAAAAAGTAACAGTTAGATTTACATCTCTGACAGTGAATATATTATGTTATGGATAACATTGAGAATGAAGTAGATGAAGCAAGGAAAGAGAAAGTTATAAATTTGCGTAATAATGAATATTTAGATAAAGCGTTTGACTTAACCCCCTCAAATACGATTATTAATAAAGGAAGATGTGGTATCGGAGGAACTACATTAGAGTTGAATAGTCAAAGACATAGTATCATAGTTGTTCCAAATATTCCTACAATTGAAAGCAAGAAGCGTGCTAATCAAGATATAATTGGTGTGTACGGCGGAATTACAAAAAACAGATTGAAGAAAGAAATTGCAAGCTGCTTGGATTCAGGGAAGTACATTAAGGTATTAAGTACTCCGGATAGTTTCCCTAAATTGGTAGATGCATGCCTAGATTTGGGATTTGATCCATATAAAGAGTGCTTTTTACTGTTGGACGAATATCATACTATCGCAACAGAATTAGGTTATCGGGAGAATATGATAAAGCCATTGGAGTTTTTATTTGAGTTTGAGAATAAGGCGCTCATTTCTGCTACTCCATTTAGTTTGAGTGACCCTAGGTTTGATCAATTTACTAGAGTAAAAATTGTCTCTGAACATTTGAATAAAGATGTTAATGTGGTTTTTTCAAAAGACATCTATGGAGTGTTGATCAATTTTATCGAGGATGCAAGATTGATTCAAAATTCAAATGTACATTTATTCTACAATAGTGTTAGATCAATTGTGGAGGTCGTAAGTTTGCTAAAGAAGAAAGATGATGTTAATATATTTTGTGCTAATACAAAAGAGAATATTGGAAAATTAGGAGATTTAAGAGGGTTATTTGCAGAGTTAGGTCAACAGGATTTTAAAAAGCTCAACTTTTACACGGCAAAATATAATGAGGGTTGGGATTTGAATGATGAAAATGCAATCATTGTCTTAATTTCCGATGCAAACTTACAGCAGACTTGTTTTGATATCGAGATTAAAGGTACTCAAGCAATTGGGCGTTTAAGGAACAAAGCTAAAGAGGTTTACCATATTACAAATTGTAGAAATTTAGCAACTGTAAATCCAAATAACATCATAGCTGACAGAAAAATTAATGCCCAGAATAGTGTTTTAGCATTAAATTATATTAATGAGAATCTTGTTTTCACTAATGATGGGGCTGAATTTATAGAAAACATGAAAGTGGAAGTTAGTAAATATGCTGATATTGAAAGTACAACTGGTAAGGCTGTTATTAACCATAGTAAAGTTGACTCTGGTGTATATGTGGCATTGGCAAACTATAAATACAATAACAAACAGTCTATAACTGATTGTTGGAAAAAAACTGGATTTAATGTTAAGATTATAGAGTCGGGTTTTCAAGTCTCAAAGGAAGATAGGCGTGTTTTGCATAGTACAAGAATTGGCAGATCTATTAAAAACAAATTGATTATAGATAAAATTAGATTCTATGATAGTAAAGAATTTCACTCAAAAGATGATAATGGACGCTTGACTATTAATTTTTCGGGACTTTCAGAATATCAAAAACTTAAGCAAGAAAACCCTCGTCTTTATGAGCTTTATATTAAATTGGGTTATGACAAAATGGAAGAACTAAATTTCAGTACTCCTAAAATGGAAAAAATGTATCTACTAAAAACACGTAATATTTTGGAGGTATCAAAAAATCTCAGAAACTATGTACATTCTACTTTTCATTGTGGTAATAAATATCCTTCTCTGTATATAAAATGTGAGCTTTCTAAAATCTACAACCAGTTTAATGTGCCAAAAAATGTTAATGCTAGTGATATAAAGAAGTATTTTGATGCTCAAGAAGTAACTTATCGCCTTGAAGGAAAACCTGTAAAAGGTTATTTTCTACATGGTAGAAATTAAGTTTGATTAAATTGATTATCCCCCCATATTTTCAGGGGGATAATCTCTTATAAAGATGGAACAACCAACTTTAACTCATCTACATTATTAACACCCAAACCTCGTAAATATTTCAAAGTAACCACCATATCAGAATGTCCCATAAGCTGTTGAAGCAGATGTAAGTCTTTGGTCTGTCTATAGATTTTCACAGCAGATGTATGCCTGAATGAATAAATAGTATGGTTATCTTCTACTAGATTAATTTTAGACATTTTTGACCACATCCTCTTCCAAGCTGTACTAAAGTATGCCTCATTAAAGGGAATTAAGTCTTTAGAGAAGATATTTTGATTTTCATCTATACTTTTGGATATTACGGTTTGATTTGTGCCAGTCATTTCGGTCGGATGGTGCCAGCTATTACGGTTCAAATGATGCCACTTTAGTGGTTTAGTTTTCTTCCATCGCTCCGTTTTTTACGGTTCGAATTGTGCCACTTCAAAAAGATCGGGAAAGAATTACCTTGTCGCTCTAAATACAGCGATATGGCCAACAAACTTGATCCGATGGACTTAAAACAAATACTCACATTACATCTGGACGGTTACAGTAACCGTAAAATAGGTTCCGTTCTGGGTATTTCCCGCAATACGGTCAATACCTATATGCAGCTGTTTGCAGGCAGCGAATACTCCTTTCAGGAACTTCTGGGCTTCG
>NZ_ATDL01000005.1 GCF_000416985.1 Sphingobacterium paucimobilis HER1398 | reverse complement strand
TGTGGGCGTTGGAAGTTTGAGTGGATCTGTCCTTAGTACGAGAGGACCGGGATGGACTGACCGCTGGTGAACCAGTTATGCCGCCAGGTGTACGGCTGGGTAGCTACGTCGGGAATAGATAAGCGCTGAAAGCATCTAAGTGCGAAACTAGCCACGAGATGAGACTTCCTTACAGGGTCGTTGCAGATGACAACGTTGATAGGCTACAGGTGTAAAGGTTGAGAGACCAAAGCCGAGTAGTACTAATAGCCCGAAGCTTTCCAAGCAGATAGACCTGTTGTCTTCTCTGACTGTTCTTTTTCTTTCAATAACATGTCAATCAGGCTATAGCTGTTATGCAACAGCGATGAGCTTAAGATATTTCAGGTGCCTATATCGGCGGTGTCTACCTCTTCCCATTCCGAACAGAGAAGTCAAGCCCGCCAGAGCCGATGGTATTGCCGTAACAGGTGGGAGAGTAGGTCGGTGCCTTTTTTTATACAAAGCCCCTTCAGGAAACTGGAGGGGCTTTTCTGTTTATTTGAAAATAACTAGCCGTTAAATTGCAATTTAAGTCGTTTTTATTCCATCTTTACAGTATAAAAATAAATATATGAATGTATACGAACTAATATCTATTGGATTATATATGGCGCTGATGGTAGGAATAGGTATCTATTCTTGGAGAAAATCGACAAGCAATTCGGATGAATTTCTGATAGGTGGACGAAAAATGGGCGCCGCCGTAACGGCTTTGTCTGCTGGCGCTGCTGATATGAGTGGCTGGTTACTGATGGGACTGCCAGGTGCGATGTATCTTTCTGGATTGTCTAGCGCATGGATAGCTATTGGACTAACTACAGGCGCTTTTTTAAACTATGTGATAGTAGCCCCTCGATTACGCGTGTATACGGAGGTGGCCAAGAATGCGATTACACTACCTGTTTATTTTGAGAACCGTTTTCGTGATAAGACACAGTTATTGAAAATTGTATCTTCTATTCTTATCTTGGTATTCTTCACCTTATATACTTCAGCAGGAATGGTCTCGGGGGGGCGACTTTTCGAATCTGCTTTCGGGATAGATTATTATACAGGTTTGTTCGTTACAACCTCAGTGGTGGTTCTATATACTTTTTTAGGCGGTTTTCTAGCCGTGAGCCTAACGGATTTTGTACAAGGAACAATTATGGTTACCGCATTGGTTATTATCCCTATAGTTGTTGTTTCTCAGATAGGCGGATTGGGTACTACGCTAGAGATCATTGAGAGCAAAGGAAGCCATTATCTGGACCTTTTGGAAGGCACTACCGCTGTTTCTGTAGCTTCTTTGTTGGCTTGGGGATTAGGTTATTGTGGTCAACCACATATTCTTGTGCGCTTCATGGCGATAGACAATATGAAGGATCTCACTAAAGCAAGACGTATAGGAATAAGCTGGATGATATTTACAGTCGGAGGAGCAATGTTGGTTGGGCTGTTTGGTATTGCTTACCTCTATCAGTTTGATCAGAATCGTATGCTTGCATTCGACGGTTCTAAAGAAATGGCGGAAACGATTTTTATACATCTATCTCGTGTACTCTTCCATCCATTGATCGGAGGCTTCCTGTTATCAGCTATTCTAGCGGCCGTGATGAGTACGATCTCTTCCCAACTTTTAGTTACGTCGAGTTCAATGACAGAAGATATCTATAAAGCTTTTTTTAATAAGAATGCTTCGGCTAAAAGTATGTTGCTTATGAGCAGACTGTCGGTGCTCATTGTCGCGATAGTAGCCCTGCTATTGTCTTTAAATCCGCAGGATAGTATTTTGAATCTTGTTGGTAACGCTTGGGCTGGTTTTGGAGCAGCATTTGGACCATTGATCGTCTTGTCTTTGCTATGGAAGCGTACTACAGCGCTCGCAGGCTTACTGGGGATGTTAGTTGGTGGATCAGTAGTCTTATTATGGGTATATGTTCCCCATAGTTATAAAGCTGTTTATGAAATTATTCCAGGATTTGTTCTGAGCTTTTTGACGATAGTTGCTGTGTCTTTATTAAGTAAGCCGGTATCGAAAGAGGTTCAAGATGAGTTTGATGAAGTGAAGAGAATTATTCAGTCGTAAAAAAGGGAGCTTATTTCAAGCTCCCTTTTTTTATAAGGTCGAAAATTTGATGCGACTTGGCTTTGATTGATCGAAATACAGGCGATGTGTATTCTTGATATAATCCTCTGCTTTAGCTTTGTAGATATCCATGAATTGATTTGGATTGCGGTCGGCTAAAGGGAACCAACTGTGTTGTATCTGTACCATGATCTTGTGCCCTTTTTTAAACGTATGGGCGACATCAGGGAGGTTGACTTTTACATTGGTCACTTGTCCTGGAATGAAGGGTTCAGGGGTACTAAAACTATTTCTAAACTTGCCTCGTAGGATTTCTCCGCGGACAAGCATTTGATAGTTTTGCATCACAGTCTCTTTATTGATGGCAGATATGGCGGTCGAGCTATCGGGGTAAACGTCGATTACTTTTACAATAAAATCTGCATCAGTACCTGTCATTGATACATGTAGATCCGCTTGTATTGGACCCGCCATAGTGATATCCGTCGATAGAACTTCGGTCTCAAAAACGATGACATCCGGTCTATTCGCAGCAAAACGTTGATCAGCAATCATATATTCTCGGGTACGATTTGTGATTATGCCTTCTTGTGAAGGAACTGGCTTTAAGGGATCGCTTACGTATTCAATGTAGTTATCTTGCCCCTGGTTTGGTGTCGGAGTTAACCTGTTGTTTTCGTTTAGATAAAGGGACTGTTCTTTACTTTCCTGTGGTGGCCATTGCGTAAATGTTTTCCACTGGTTGCTTCCGGTGACAAAGATATTAGCTTCCGCAGGATTGAAGGCCCCTTTTCCCTTTAAGTAGTATTCAAAAAAAGGTAGTTCGAATGTCTCTTGGTAGTGTGTGCTTGTGTTCTGATCGAATTTAATATCTCCAAATGAATCGCCTTTGCCACGGACCCATCCTCCATGAAACCAAGGACCCATTACTAGAATGCTATTGTTATTTGGATTTCGTCTTTCAATCTGTTTATAGGTTTCAAAAGCACCATAGGTATCTTCGGCATCAAAGAGACCGCCGACGACCATGACGGCTGGTTTGACTGCATTTAGATGATGGGTAATGGTACGGCTAGTCCAAAACGTGTCTAAGGTGCTGTGTTTCGCTAAATTGTTCCAAAATTTGACTGTGTGACCTAGATAGTTTGTCTTTAACTCTCCTAGTGTAGGGTTATCAAGAAAGAACTTATACCAATCTTTGGACTCTAGGTTGAATCCTTTGGGCCCATTTTCATTCGTGATGGGGCGCGGGCGTGGAGCGTCAAACGTGTACATGAAACGGAAAGCGTCAATAAGAAATAAAGCACCTCCATGGTGAAAATCATCACCAATAAACCAGTCGGTCACAGGAGCCTGCGGTGATACGGCCTTAAGCGCCGGGTGAGAGCCGACTAGCGAAGTCGTAGCGTAAAACCCAGGATAAGAAATACCATACATACCTACTTTTCCATTGTTGTTCTTGATGTTTTTAATCAGCCAGTCTATAGTATCATAGGTGTCGGTACTTTCGTCGATTTGGAGTTTGTTTTCCTTTGTTCTGGTAGGTCTAATATCTTCAAATGTGCCTTCACTCATCCATTTGCCACGTACATCTTGATATACAAAGATATAGGAAGCGGTAGCCATTTTTTCGAAGTTACCCAAGCTACTTTTATATTTATCCTGTCCATAAGGGGCTACGGTATAAGGGGTCCTATTCAGTAATATAGGATGTTTTAGTGTTTTGTCTTTGGGAATGTAGATTGCTGTGAAGAGTTTGGTTCCATCTCGCATGGGGATGTATTCTTCGATCTTGTCGTAATGTGCTCTGATATAGGCCTCGTTTACTTCTTGGGCACAGAGATGGCCGATAAGTGGAAACAGTAAAAGCAGAAGTAGTATTTTTTTCATGGTAACTTGGTTCAAATGAGAATTCAATATAAGTATTAATACTATTTTTTCTAAATTAGAGGAAACAAAATTTGAAATATTATGAGTTTGAAACAAGGCTTTTTGATTGAATTAGAAAGAGAAACCGAAAATACAAGACGTATCGTTAGCAGACTAAAGGATGAGCATCTCGATTGGAGACCGCATGTTAAATCGATGACCGCGGGAGAGTTGGCTGCCCATGTCGTAGAGCTGCACAACTGGGTACACAAGGCTTTGGGGCAAAGTGTGTTTGACTTTAAGAAACATTATACCCCATTCAAACCAACGAATATGAATGAAATTAGCGAAGTGTTGGAACAAGGATATGCTAAGAATGTAGAGATGATTAATTCATTGACAGACGAAGATTGGTCGTCGATGTGGACGCTATGTGCTGGTGATCACGTTATTGCGGAAATGCCAAAAGTTGGGGCGATGCGTTTTATCATACAAAATCACCTCATTCACCATAGAGGACAATTGTCTCTTTATCTACGGTTATTAGATATTCCTGTACCTGGGATATATGGTCCTTCTGCTGATGATTTGAGTAATGGATAGAAAAAAGGCCTCTTGTTATAAAGAGGCCTTTTTCTATATAAAATTACGGAAGCTTATTTTGCTAATTCTTCCGCAATAGCTTTTCCGATTTCTGCTGGAGATTCTACAACACGAATACCACACTCACGCATGATTTTCATTTTAGCTTCTGCAGTATCATCTGCACCACCAACGATAGCACCAGCGTGTCCCATACGGCGTCCCGGAGGCGCTGTTTGACCTGCTATAAAGCCAACAACTGGCTTAGTACCATTTTCTTTGATCCAATGTGCTGCTTCAGCTTCCATTCCACCACCGATTTCACCAATCATAATGATTGCCTCAGTCTCAGGGTCATTCATTAATAACTCAACAGCTTCTTTTGTAGTTGTTCCAATGATTGGGTCTCCACCGATTCCGATGGCTGTAGTGATGCCTAAACCTGCTTTTACAGTTTGGTCTACTGCTTCATATGTTAAAGTTCCTGATTTAGAAACTACACCCACTTTACCTTTTTTGAAGATAAATCCTGGCATGATACCGATTTTAGCTTCTTCCGCTGTGATGATACCAGGACAGTTAGGTCCGATCAAACGAGAGTTTTTGTCGCTCAAGTATGATTTTACTTGGATCATATCTTTCGTAGGAATACCTTCAGTAATACAAACGATTAAAGCAATTCCTGCCGCTGCTGCTTCCATAATGGCATCTGCTGCAAATGCAGGAGGTACAAAAATGATGGAAACATTAGCACCAGTAGCATCTACTGCATCTTGTACGGTATTGAATACAGGACGGTCCAAGTGTGATTGACCACCTTTACCTGGTGTAACACCACCTACTAACTGAGTACCATACTCAATCATTTGAGAAGCATGGTAAGTACCTTCTGTTCCAGTAAATCCTTGAACGATAACTTTTGAATCTTTATTTACTAATACACTCATTGTTCTATTTTTTTGCAGAGCAAATCTACTATTTTGTAATGACTTCCCGAAATAAAGGGCGGGCTAATCCATTTTTTTATAAGAATATTTCATCTTGGTGAGCAAATCCCAGGATACTACACCAACAGTAACCGATACGTTGAAGGAATGCTTTGTGCCAAACTGGGGAACTTCGATGCATCCATCGACATGGGGCAAGAGCTGTTCATCCACGCCATGGACTTCATTTCCAAAAATTAAAGCATATTTTTCATCTTCAGATGTGGTAAAATCCGGAAGTGATATCGAACTGGAAACCTGTTCTATGGCATAAATTTTATAGCCTTCCTCTTTAAGGGATTGTATAGCTTCTAGATTACTTTGAAAGTGTTTCCACTCCACAGACTGAGTCGCACCAAGTGCTGTTTTTTCAATTTCCCGGTGTGGAGGACAGGCCGTAATACCAC
The DNA here is from genome assembly GCF_000416985.1 of Sphingobacterium paucimobilis HER1398. GTDB lineage: Bacteria > Bacteroidota > Bacteroidia > Sphingobacteriales > Sphingobacteriaceae > Sphingobacterium > Sphingobacterium paucimobilis. The sequence goes on along the minus strand of NZ_ATDL01000005.1, from coordinate 105,870 downwards.
AAAGTATGATTTTTTCTAATGCGAAACCGTCTGCTGTTCTGAAGGTCGAACCTACATTATGCATACTGCGCACATTGTCTAGAACCAAGACAATAGGTGTTTTTTCTTGCGCTTTGAAGGCCGTTATATCAGTACGGTTCAATTGATCCATTGATAGTTTTTGCATGGCCAAAATTAAGGAGTAAAATATGAAAAATGAAGCGTTTTGCTAATAATGTCTTAATAGCCGATGGACAGGTGGAAATAAAACTTTAAAATAGATTTTGAATATTGAATAATACTGGTTATTTTTGCAATCCGAATTTAGTATAAAAAATATAATAAAATATAGCTAAGAGAAATGGCAAATCATAAATCAGCGATTAAAAGAATTAGAGCTAACGCTGCGAAGCGTCTAAGAAACCGTTACCAAGCAAAAACTACACGTAACGCAATTAAAAAATTACGTAATACAACTTCTGCTGAGGAAGCTAAAGCGTTATTACCACGCGTAGTTTCTATGCTAGATCGTTTGGCTAAGAAAAATGTTATCCACAAGAAAAAAGCTTCAAATAACAAATCTAAGTTGACAAAGTTTGTTAACAAGTTAGCGTAATTTTTCTTACTAAGAATATAAAAAAGGATGCCAAAAGCATCCTTTTTTTATTGCGATAAACCTAGGTTTATTCCCTCTCCTTCATTTTAAGGATAGTGTTTGTTATAGTTTCTAGTGCCTTTGGATTGTCTTTGTAGCTTTCCAAGTCATATAGTTCTACTTTTCGAAAATCGATTGGGTGGCTTTCTGATTGCAGATAGATATATCCCGATTTAAGCAATTGCCCATCTTTTTTCTGCGTTTCATCATACCCGCTTACATTTCCGCCTCCGATTTGAGGTTTGGCGTATTCTAGAACAGTTGTTCCTTCCAGTACATGTCTTATTAAAGAATCTCCGAATACAACGAAATCGGCTGTAACCCATTGGTCTCCATGATAAGTCTTGGATGTTGAACTCACACAGTGTGGAGTATAAAGTTCATTGCGGTAGAATACATTCGTGCCAGGAGTACAAAGGTTGGAAGTGGTACGCTCTGAAGTCGGGGTGGTGTCTCCGCCTAAGAGTTGACCTTCAATAGATATTGGGAAATCCTGATTTCTCAACATGCTCTCTGGAGATTGTCCATGTAACATAGCGCCACTATTGCGCCAGGCCCATCCTTCACCTCCCTTGACTTGATCTCCTACAAAACGATATTCGACACGTAGTATATAGTAACCAAATGGTTTGTTATAGGCTAGGTGTCCGTATTGTTTGTTGAAGTCTTCGTAGCCATCGTAGCGTACTTTCAACAGGCCATCTTCAACACGGAATGTGTTTTTATAGTTTTCACCGACTTCATGAAAGCGGATCTTTGCCGTCCAGTCGTTAATGTCCTTCCCATTGAACAACTGTATAGGAGCAGGAGTTTTTACAGTCTCATCGGCTTGTTTGTTTTGGGCATTGCACGATAGGAGCGTAGCCGAGGCTAGGGCTATAGTCAAGAAATGTTTTAGGTTCATTGAATAGAGGTTATTTAGAGTAATGTATTTTGATGTTTGACATAATCGCTGGGCCTTATCCCAATTACCTTATTGAAGGTATTGCTAAAGGTCGGTAGGCTGCTGTAGCCCACTCGGAGTGCCACTTCGTTGACACTTATCTTTTCATCTAGTAATAATCGCAGTGCTGTTAGCATTCTCAATATGGTATAATATTGGATAAATGACATGTTAAGTTCTTTTTGGAAAAGACGTGCCAAAGTCCGTTCGCTGATATCAAACCGTTGTGAGAGATCCTTAAAGCCTACATTTTCAGATATATTCTTTTCAAGGAATGATACGATATTTTTCAACTTTTCATGTTGAGGATAGGGCAGAGCTAAAGGTAGTTCCGATTGGGACAACTCTGGTAGGATTAATTTGAAAGCCTTTGCGATGGAATATTTCGGCTCTTCTACAGGAAAAATATTGCCGTTCCAGCGATTGGTGAACATGATTAATTCGATCAATAAGTCATTGACCGGATAGATGTTGATTTTGTCAAAAAAATCCGTGTCAGTTTCATATTTTGGAAAATAGAGATTTCTCATGACGACATGAGAAGAGCTGGGATGAATACTGTGCTTGACGCCAGAAGGAATCCAAATGTAGTGTCTCGCAGGTAGAAAATACGACTTGTCAGAAGTCTTAAGAAATACTACACCGCCTTCCGTATACAGAAACTGGCCTTTTTTATGTTGATGTTCTTCGATATGATTGTCACCCATTAATGCGTGATGACAATATATACTATCTTCAAATGCATCCACATCGGTCATATAATACTTATCGACGTATTCCTTTTCCATAACTTGTTGATTGAGCTATAAATTTCCATTTTTTTGGTTACAATACCAAAAAGTAAGTGTTGGCTTACTTAAAAAGTGTGCTCGTGCACAGTAATAGGGCGCTTTATCAACATTGTTAGCGATGCTAATAGCTTGTTAGTTAATTGTTTAATTCTTTGGTTTCTTCCTCGTAGAGGCTGTTTGTATTCTTTTTTATTGTTGATTATTAAGGGGTTATATGTCTTTGGATAGGAATCAATAATTTAGTGGCAGAATGTAATAATTTAGGTCGATATTTAATTTATATTATTGTAAATTGTTTGATTGATAGAAAGATATAAAAAATCATATTATTATAAATAATGAGTGTTGAAAGAATACGTTTAGAAACTTTACGTCATAAAGTGATGACCGCCGAACAGGCAGCCTCCTTTATCCAGAATGGCATGGTTGTCGGATCTAGTGGATTTACCAAAGCGGGTGATAGTAAGGTTGTATTGCCAGCATTTGCTGAGCGAGCCAAAAAAGAAGATATAAAAATTACCTTAATGACTGGTGCCTCCTTGGGGCACGATACAGATGGCAAGTTGGCAGAGGCTGGTGCATTGAGCAAGCGTATGCCTTTTCAAGTGGACAGGACATTACGAAATAAAATAAATGCCGGAGAGGTCTTGTTTATCGATCAACACTTGAGTGAAAGTGCTGAGCTCCTACATAACGAAAACCTTCCTCCAGTGGATATCGCTATTATAGAAGTAGCGTACATCGATAGGGATGGAAGTATTGTTCCGACTACTTCAGTAGGTAACTCGGTTACATTTGCCGGATTGGCAAAGCAGGTGATCTTGGAAATTAATACTGCGGTTCCTGAAGAAGTATACGGAATCCATGATATTTATCAAGCGGAGAATTATCCCCATCGAAATGTGATTCCCATCGTAGCTCCTTGGAATAAAATTGGACGTAAGACTATACCCTTGGATCCTGCAAAGGTCATTGGTATTGTATTTACTGATATAACAGATAGTCCTGCAGATATAGCAGCGCCCGATCAAAAGACCTCTTCCATTGCGCGGCATATTTTACAGTTTTTTGAGAATGAGGTAAAGTTAGGTCATCTGACTGATCGTCTACTTCCAATTCAAGCAGGAATAGGAAAAGTGGCAAATGCCGTATTGATGGGATTTAAGGATAGTAACTTCTATGATCTGACCATGTTTTCAGAAGTATTACAGGATAGTACATTCGACCTTATTGATTCTGGAAAACTGAGCTTTGCATCAGCGTCATCGATAACAGTCTCTGAAGATTGTTATCATCGTGTTTTTGATAATCTCCAACGTTACCGTGATAAGTTTGTACTTCGACCGCAAAATATTTCCAATACCCCTGGTCTTATCCGCCGTCTAGGAGTTATAGCAATCAACACAGCCATTGAGTTCGATATTTATGGCAACGTTAACTCGACACACATCTCCGGAACCAAAATCATGAATGGAATAGGAGGATCGGGAGACTTTGCTCGTAATGCCTATCTGAGTATATTTGTGACCCAGGCGGCCTCTAAAGACAATGCCATATCGCATGTACTTCCTATGGTATCCCATGTGGATCATACCGAGCATGATGTTGATATTCTGGTAACCGATATTGGTCTGGCTGATCTAAGAGGATTGGCTCCAAGGGAGCGGGCTCAGCAGATTATAGACAACTGTGTACATCCTGATTATAGAGAAGAACTACAATCCTATTTTGACCGGGCATGTATACGAGGTGGACATACGCCTCACCTTCTGGAAGAAGCCTTTAGTTGGCATCTGCGACTGGGGCAGACAGGTAGTATGAAGAAGTAAAGTAAAGAAGAGAGCTAAGATAACCCACCTCTTAGCTCTTCTTTACTTTGTATAGCGCCGTTTGCGGGCATAACTCTGTAATAGCCCAACCAATAACAGGATCATTATTGGAAGAACAACATTAATCAGTTGCCATTTTAACTTGTCGTTCTTCACCGCGGCCTGATCCAATAAACGCAGTTTCACCTCTCTGTTCCGAAGTTTAATTAGTCGTTCATCATTCATCAGATAATCCACGATATTCTCTAAGAAGACCTTATTTGCGTACTGTTGTTCGGTATATCGGTCCCAACCTAATGGGTATGGAGACTGATCTTTCCCATTCACTTGATTGATTAGCCAATCACCATCAGCAATAACCAGCATACGCGCTTCTTTTGACAGATGTGACAGATCTATAGTCTCTGTTACTCCAGACGGTACAGGTCTATTTTCAAAAATATAAGGGAAATGACCACTCAGGAGTGCTGCGACCGGCTTAGGTGTGGTCCTGAATTTAGCAGGATCAGGTTGCTCTTCCACCATCTGTAAGGAAATTGGACCTGGTGTATTGACGATCCGACTAAAGGGTGAAGAGTGTAAAAGTAGCTCTTTCTTGATGCCTTCCGCTGCGATAGTGTCTAGCGTACCGACAAATTCTGTACGTATGCCATCTAGGTTTTTTAGAATAGCATTATTGCTCGTCGGCATCAAGATCGGAAAGAAATACCAAGGCACCATCTCTATCTGAGATTGTCCGCCAATACTTCCTACAGAGAGCGGCAACTGTGAACAGTTCAGATCCGCAACAAGATTATAATTTAGACGTACGCCATAGAGAAAGAGTTGATCATCCAAGTTCAGTGCTCTCCCGATAAGCGGCTGTGTACCCGTCTTTTTGAGATGATCCAAACTCGCATCGACTTGGTCTATGGCCCAGATCACCGAACCACCATTTCGGACAAAATAATCTAATTTATATTTCTCACTTTCTGAAAAGGAAGTTTGTGGCTTTGCTATAATAATAAGAGCAATATCTTTTAAATTATCCAATCGGATCGAATCAAGGTGGAGACGTCCCACTTGCCCCGTAGCACCCAATGTCTGCATCGCATCATATAGTTCCAAATCCGAAGGTTCGCCATGACCTTCTGTAAAAGCAATATAAGAAGCTTTAGGACTGTTGATTTTCGCTACGGCAGAGACAAGCGCATATTCTAGATTTTGAATCGAATTGTTGAGAACATGTTCCGGAGTTTGTCCTATCTTATTCTGAAGCAGGCTGACATTGATTTCCTGTTCCCCATGGCTGACAATCGCCGCCGGAAATATTAATTTCTGACTGAAGCCACTTCCTGTTTTTACACTGAGATTAGTCGGGTACAATCCGCGTGCAATCAGTGCTTCTGCATATTCCTTTTGTTCTTCTTCACTTCCAGCACTTGGATCGATGACATTGACTTTTAGTTTGCCTTTTGAATAGCCTTTCAGGTCGTACGCCATATCTATAGCAGCTTGTCGTAATCTTTTAAAGCCTGCCGGAAGTTGACCATCGAGAAAGATGGTAATGTAAGTGTCGTCTTTAAGTTGCTTAACCATGTCCTTTGACGTCTCCGTGAGTGTAAACCGTCTGTCGGAAGTAAGGTCTATTCTGCCGAACATCTGCTGTACCAAAGATTGATTCACTATGGTTATTAAAATCAAAAAACTGAAATATACTAAAAATGTCTTTTTTCGAGCTCGGAAACGACGTCCTAGATGACCTACTGAAAACAGTAAGAACAGGGCCTGTAAACTAAAAAAATAGACCAAGTCAGCAGCTGTGATCACTCCTCGACTCATCGAATCATAGTGTTTTAAGATTCCAACATTCTTGACCGAGTCTTCTATAAAAGCTAAAATTTGGAGTTGGCCGAGTGCATCAAATCCGTAAAAGAAAAAAAAGCACAGGGAGATAGCCAACAGAAAAGCAATAATTGGATTGTCCGTCAAAGAAGAGCAAAAGATCGAAATGGCTGCAAATGCTGCCGCCAATAGAAACAATCCAATATAAGAACCCATGACTCCGCCAAGATCCATATTGCCTATAGGATAGGCCAATAAGTAGATGGTTGCAGCATATACTAAGGTCGGTAAGATAGCTAAGAAGACAATTGTTACTGCGCCTAGAAACTTGCCTACAACAATCTGTTTTAAAGTGATTGGGCGACTTTGTAAAAGTTCAAATGTGCCGTCTGATTTTTCGCCAGCTATACTGCGCATACAAACAGCAGGGACTAAAAAAAGGAGAAGATAGGGGGTTAAAGCGAAAAAGCTGTCTAACGAAGCATAGCCAGCGTCCAATATAGAGGTTTCGGGGAAAACCCATACTAATAATCCCGTGATCAACAAAAATAGCCCTATCCCTAGGTAGCCAATCAATGAGTTAAAATAGCTGGCTATTTCTTTTATATATATACTTAACAACTTGCTCTCGATTAATTTGTTCCGAAATTAGGAAAATGTATGTTAGAAAGCAAGACAGCATGAGTCAGAGACCCATGCTGTTTATATGATACCTAATCTTTAAGATTATCTGCTTTTACCTGGTAGGTAAATCTGGAATCCAAGGCTGACTCCTAATCCTGTTGCTTTGTCCCCGAGGTTGACATTTGCTTTAGTATAGTTGTAGCCCGCCATTGCTTCAAGAGCCACCGTCTGTGTGATAAAGTGTGCATAACCTGCATTAACACCGAAAGCAAAAGCTGTTCCTTTACCTTGTGATCCTCCAGCTATGCCGACATCACCTTGACCAAAGAAACGGCCTGTAGCACTTGCTCCTCTGGGGATATAGTAGCGTACAAAAGGTGCAATACCATAACTCCATTCCGTCTTTTCATTCTTAGCAGCACCTACGCCTAAAGTAGCTTGAGCTCCTAATGCTAGACCATCTGCAATAAAGTATCCTGCACGAGGATTTAATGCAATGTTAAAGGCATCTGATTCAAAGTTGTAACCAAGATTTCCAACAGATCCACCTATCATCCAATTTCCTTCTTTGATGGGGGTGAGTCCTACATTCGCCGAATGTTGAGGTACTGTTTTAATTTCTTGTGCGTTAGTATACCCAAAAACGCCAAGCAATAATGCGGCTGTAAGTAGTTTTTTCTTCATATCTAATAGTTTTTAATTATAGAAAACTTCATACCTCTAGAACAATCTAAAGGCAATCTTGTTTTACGAGTTTGTTAGTTTTACAAAAATATCTTCCATATGGAGGCCTGGGTATTTGTCCTCTCTGTCCACGGACAAAAAATGATCTTTTATTTGCCCTTTATGGATAATGATAATTTCTTGGCACAAGACTTCTACTTCTTGCATAATATGTGTCGATAAGAACACCGTCTTGTTTGTTGACAATTGTTGGATTAAAGTACGAATCTCGATAATCTGATTGGGGTCGAGTCCAGTCGTTGGTTCATCAAGAATCAAGACTTCAGGGTCATGTATTATTGCTAGTGCTAGTCCGACACGCTGCTTGAAGCCTTTGGACAGTTGACCTATTCTCTTGTGCTGCTCAGCCTGTAAGCCTGTCAAGGCAATTACTTCCTGTACCCTCTGTGCGCTGTTGGAAAGATTATGGAGACGAGCTTCAAAGTGTAATATTTCTTGTACGTACATGTCACTATAGAGTGGATTACTTTCTGGTAGATAGCCAATCGATCTTTTGGTCGGCAAAGGATTTTCTTGGATATCCAGGCCGTTGATTTTACAGGATCCCTGTTCGACCGGAATGATGCCCGTAAGGATTTTCATCGTGGTCGATTTCCCGGCTCCATTAGGACCTAAAAATCCGATAATGTGATTACTCCCCGTGGTAAATGAGATGGCATCTAAAGCTTTTTGTTGCTTATAGCTTTTTGTGAGTTCCCTGACTTCAATCGACATGATTTAATGACGTATATAAGGCGAAGTGATATTTCGCTTTCGGATATAATAATCTAATGCTTTATGCGCTTCAAAGGGACGGTCAGTACTTAACACATCTGCTCCTTTTTCAATATATTCTGCATAGGTTTGGTAGCCTCGCTGTTCCGCTTGTCGATCAAGGTTGCCCAATGTACCCAATATTGTTTTGATGCCATGTTGGTGTAAGGTCGTTACCAGCTCTTCTTTAGGTTGTTGTATCCCTATAAAAGCAATAATTCTATTGTCGGGAATTCCCTGAGCAGCTAGTCGAGTTAAGTCATCTACCGACTTAATACTGGCAGAAATCATCAGATCGGGGTTGATACGATACAATGCTTTAGCTTGTTTGCTGCTATAGGTGATTACTACGCTGTAAGATTGTGCATTGGTCTTGGTAATTACGTCGGAGAGCAGTTGGTAGGGGATGTCATTTTTTGCATCTAGGGTAAAGATAACCTTTCCTCTGCCCCATACCAAAGCTTCTTCCAGAGTCGGGATACGATAAGAGGTGACCTTTCCCTCTGAGTCTTTAAGTTTCAGTTCTTTAAGGTCTGTCAGGTTCAACTTATTGATACGGCCTTTACCTGTTGTCGTTCTTTCTAAAGTCTCATCATGCATGAGTACCAAAATAGAATCTTTCGAAAGGCGGATATCACATTCAATAATAGCAGGCATCTTGTTGGCGATGCGGCTGAATGTTTCTATAGCGTTCTCGGGATATCCGGCGCTAGGTCCACCGCGGTGTGCACTGACCAACGGATAGGCCGATTCAGTATACGTTAGAAATTGATAGAGATCCTCTACTGTATTCAGCTCAAAGGTGCTCTTGCTGAATAAGCTGTTTTCCTGTTCCCTAATCTTCGTCTCTGTTGTGCTGCTATTACGAAAACAACCCGTCGCGAAAATCACGAATGAGATGGACAAAAGATATAGGGAGTTGAATTTCATCAGTCAGTATAAATTTGGTAATGTTTTAGCTGTTGCACAACCTCCTCTAACGAGGTTTGTATCTGATCCACGCTGACTTGCGCTTGACTATAGAACGGAATCCGTTCTTCCAACTTCGTCTCTATAAATGTGAGCAACTCATCTCCATTCAGCCCCTTTAGAACAGGTCTTTTGTTGACATCGGATTTGCTGAGCCGAGACCAGAGCGATTTTGGACTGTGTTGTAAATACAAGGCTATCCCATTTTCGACAATCCATTGCATATTGTCAAAAAAACAAGGTGTCCCTCCTCCAGTAGAAATAATAGCGTTTTTTCCTTTTTGCTTCTTCAGAAATTCACTTTCCAGTACTCTAAAGTGAGTTTCACCGTGCATGTTAAAGTACTCGGGGATACTCATGCCTATATGAGCTACAATTTCGTGGTCGAGATCAACAAATGGTCTCCCCATGGCAGCAGCAATCTTTTTCCCTAGCGTAGTTTTTCCACTCCCCATGAAGCCAACAATGAAAATTGGTCTAACCATTACTGCGTTTTTAAATAGGTTTCTATTAACTTTTCTTTGCTAGGGAAAGCATGCTTAGACCATTTCTTTATAACGGTGCCGTTTTGCAGCAACATAATGCCTGGGTTAGAGCGGACCATACTTTTCAGTGGCACTGCGTCTGCATAAAATGTTTCTAACACCAGGTCGAGTTGATCATCAAGGTAGCTGACGTCATTGGCGGAACTAGCTGTTAATAAGATCGCTCGGATATTAAAATCAGTAGACAGCGCACGAATAGTCTGATTGATTCTATCTAATGCCACTAGATCCGTAGGCGAAAGCTTGGTAACGTCGACACTGGTAACCACAAAGTTGTAATAGGGGTTGTTGATGACTTCTTGCGTTAGGTCATTTCCTTCAGCGTCTGAGATGATCAGATCCCGAATAGCTACTTGATAACCTTTTTTGATCAGTTTTGATTCGGGTTCACCAATGACTTCCCAATTCTCATCTTCCCAAATTTTTTGGTCCATATACTCCTTGTCTGTCATCTTTTTCTCTTCATTCGTCGTCTTGTTCTTCAGCGCGTAGATGTGTTCATATTCATCTTGTTCCGCACCCTCAGGTATTTCCATGAGCTTAGGAATGTTATTCCCCTCTTTATAAGGCAAGAAATCTACAAAAGGTAAGTAGCTGATGGTATAGATTCCGATACCAAAAGATAGAATGATAACAAAGAAGCTCAGCAGATTGTTCGTAAAAGAACTCGCTATCAAAGGGGCGATGTTTTTTCTTTTAACAAAGATTACCAATATAAAAACGAGTAACACAAGGTCTTTGATAAAGGATTGCCATGGAGTCAGAGGAATAGCATCTCCGAAGCATCCACAAGAACTCACTACCTCAAAAAAGGCAGAGTAAAACGTCAGGAAGGTAAAAAAGATAATCAAAAGTAGTAATCCCCAAGCGACTTTTCGACCTGCAATACCGAGTACAAGTAAAGCACCTAGAATAATCTCAAAAGCACAGATAGCGACCGCAATCCAAGTAGCATAGTCATTTAGGAAATTAAGATGGAGTACATGGAAGTACTCTTGCAATTTGAAGCCAAATCCCATAGGATCATTGGCTTTTATTAATCCGGAAAATATAAATAGCAGTCCAACGAACAATCGTGATACCCATAACAGGATATCAGGTGAAGACTTGTCGTTTTTCAACGGAGCATAGTAGGAAGTATTAGACATTTTAGTTGTTTTTATCGGCAAAACCCAGTTTTATTAACGCAAAGACAGCATAGTTCAACATGTCTTGATAGTTGGCCTTTAGGCCTTCGGAGACGAGTGTCTGCCCATGGTTGTCCTCAATTTGTTTCACTCGGTGTAGTTTCATAAGGATAAGGTCTGTCATCGAGGAGATGCGCATATCGCGCCACGCCTCACCATAATCATGATTTTTTGCAAACATCAGGTCACGTGTCTCATCTACTTTTTCTGTATATTTTTGGTCTACAAAAGCGGTTTGAAGATTTTCTTCTCCTTCTTCACCCAATTCTAATTGCAAAAGTGCGATGACACAGTAATTCACAATCCCGATATACTCGTCCGAAATATCCTCACCAACTTTAGAAACCTGTTTGATTTCGAGCGTTCGGATACGTTTTGCTTTGATGTAAATCTGATCGGTGATTGATTGTAGACGCATGATTCGCCATGCGGTACCATAATCCTTCGTTTTTTTTATAAAAAGATCCTTGCAATATTGTATTACGGCATTGTATTCTGCGGTTGTATCCATATCCTCTAATTCGTATTACTTTTCAATAAAGACAAATATAGCTAGAAATATGGTTGTTTGTTAGTCACAAAACTGTATGTTTTGCTTTTTTCTATCGATAAGTCAAGATTTTTGAACTAGATTAGAGTGATGAATTTGAGTTTTATACAAGATATATAAGTGTGCCGATGGGGACGAGTAAAATAGAAATACGGGATGTAAATATCATCCGTTATATACAACCTTTTAGAGAAGGAGGTTCATTACCTGGGCTGGTCGATGCAGACGATGGATTTAGTTACGTTATTAAGTTTAGAGGAGCCGGACAAGGTAAGAAAGCGCTAGTGGCCGAGTTTATAGGAGGGGAGCTGGCACGTCTATTGGGGCTTCGTATGCCCGAGATGGTATTTGCAGAGTTGGACGAATCATTTGCGCGGATGGAACCGGATGAAGAGATTCAGGATTTGTTACGTTTCTCTGTCGGGAAAAATCTAGGTGTACACTTTCTTAACGGTGCCATTACGTTTGATGCTAATGTTGATGTTGTCAATGAAGAGGAGGCTTCTAAAATTGTTTGGTTGGATGCCTTATTGATGAATGTGGACCGCACTGCACGTAATACAAACATGTTGATCTGGCATAAGGAACTTTGGTTGATTGATCACGGTGCTTCGCTCTATTTTCATCATTCTTGGGACAATTGGGAAGAGCAGATGACCAAGCCTTTTGTACAGATCAAAGATCACGTGCTGTTGAATAGGGCAACACAGGTTCGGGAGGTCGATAGCAAGTATAGGTCGAGTTTTGATGTTGATACAATCACTGCTGTTTTGGATGCTATTCCTGACGAATGGTTGGCGGAAGAAGGAAGAATGCTCGGTCCAGAGGAAGTGCGTGAGGTCTACAGAAAGTTTTTATTGGGAAGACTAGCACAGTCTGATGTATTTCTTAATCAAATAGAAAATGAGCGAAAGAACAGTATATGAGTATGCCGTAGTACGGGTCGTACCTCGTGTCGAACGGGAGGAGTTTGTGAATGTGGGGGTAGCGCTCTATTGTAGAAAGCAACGCTATGCCGATGTCAAGATATATGTAGATGAGATGAAAATAAAAGCACTATATGCTGATATAGATGTGTCGATGATCAACGAACATTTAGATTCGTTTCGTCGAATTTGTATCGGTGATAAGCAAGCCGGACGTATTGCATCTCTTGATCAACCTGAGCGATTTAGATGGCTTACCGCAAATAGAAGTACACTGATACAATGCTCGGCTACACATCCTGGGATGTGCGTTTCTGCAGAACAGACTCATGACGAGTTGTTTAATAAATTAATTCTATAATGTTGGTAGTATTAATAGTATATTTGAACCGATGAAGGGAAATGAGGTTACGATGTTTTATCAACAACTGTTTTTAAAGCAAGTCGAGGTACAGGATATGCCATCAAATGAGCGTATTGCTGGCTGGGCTAAGGATTTGTTAGATCTGTTATTTCCAGAACGTAACTCCAAGGGTTTTGGTAGCATAGAGGAAATGATTTTGGCTTTTGGACAATCTGAATCCGAGCTTTTTGAGCTTCTACTGAAAACCAAAGCCTGTTCACACTGTGATAACCAGGCTATAGCTAAACGTTTTTTTGCGTTGCTACCTAGTATCTACGAGGTGATGAATACTGATGCACAAGCAATTATGGATGGTGATCCTGCGGCACAGAGCCTCCGCGAAGTCATTCGTACCTATCCTGGATTTATGGCTATTAGTATTTACCGCTTGGCTCATCAGTTGCTTCAGCTAGGGGTACCCTTGATACCAAGGATACTGACCGAGTATGCTCATTCAAAAACAGGGATTGATATTCATCCCGGTGCTCAGATAGGCCCCTATTTATACATAGATCACGGGACGGGGTTAGTTATTGGCGAGACCTGTATCATAGGTAGTCATGTCAAGCTATATCAGGGGGTGACCCTGGGAGCGCTCAGTGTAGAGAAATCCTTAGCCAACGTACAGCGACATCCCATCATAGGAGATCATGTTATCATTTATGCTGGAGCTACCATTCTTGGAGGAGAAACCAAGATTGGCGATCACTCGATCATTGGTGGAAATGTGTGGCTGACGAGCAGTGTTGAACCCTACACGACGGTATATCACCAGCCCAACTCAAAATTTATAGAAACCAAACCGACTGTATAATGGGAAATATTATCGATACAATAGGAAGTACCCCTCTGGTAGAAATCACACAATTCCATACCAATCCAAACGTGAAGATTTATGCCAAGTTGGAGGGGAATAACCCTGCAGGTTCTGTTAAAGACCGACCTGCGCTGAACATGATTCGTTCAGCGATGGAGCGTGGCGACATAAAAAAAGGCGATAAACTGATTGAAGCCACTAGTGGTAACACCGGCATCGCTTTGGCTATGATTGCCAGTATGTATGGATTAGACCTCGAGCTGGTCATGCCTGTTACCTCCACCAGGGAACGTACGCTTACGATGGAAGCTTTCGGGGCAAGAGTCACCTTGTTGGAATCTATGGAGATATGTCGAGATTACGCGGAGGAAAAAGCGGCCAAAGAGGGCGTGTTTATATTGAATCAATTTGCTAACCCCGATAATTATCTCGCTCACGTAAAGACAACGGGTCCCGAGATCTGGCAGGGTACAAAGGGAGAGATTACCCATTTTGTGAGTGCTATGGGGACTACAGGTACCATTATGGGCTGTTCAATGTTTCTCAAAGACAAAAATCCAGCTATTCAGATTGTAGGCTGTCAACCTACAGAAGAATCCTCCATTCCAGGTATTCGACGGTGGCCAAAGGCTTATCTACCTAAGATTTTCGACCCCTCGCGTGTCGATCGAGTCATTGATGTAGACGAAAAAGATGCCGTTCAGCGCTCTAGAGAGCTTGCGCGTCTCGAAGGTGTTTTTGCAGGTATGAGTACCGGTGGTGCGATGCAGGCGGCCTTACAGGTGGCGAGTGAATTGGAGCATGGCGTGATTGTATTTATTGCTTGTGACCGTGGAGATCGTTATTTAAGCTCTAGTTTATTTGGATAGGGATGATGATCAATTATAACTAAAAAGAGCCTGTATCAATACAGGCTCTTTTTAGTTATAATAGTCTTATTTCTTTTTGAAACGCATTACGACGATATCATCACTGATACAGGTCAATATACCTTCCGATACCGAATAGCGGGTTACCTTTTCTAGATTCTTTACGAATACAGACTCGCCATTACCTGGACAAAACATCCGTGTCATACCCAGCGCTCCGAATTTTATACGGTTACCTTCGCTTGTTTTATAGTCTCCAAAGAAGTTATTGCAGCTACTGTTGCCATTTACTTTGTGTTCAGCCGTTGTGAAGGTGATTGTAGGTTTTCGCTCCGGGTATAGGGCTTGAAAGGATTCACTGGTATGCAGAACATAGTCCATCTCCCAGGTTCCTTCTAGCTCAGTACTAGCCGAAGTTGCTTTAGACGCTTTCATCTTCGCTACAGGGGTAGTCCCCTGTTTTAAAATCAATAAATCTCCTGTTAATTCAAAATTATCTGCTTTACCCAACATTTGATTAATCCCTTGCTCAACACTCATATCTGGACAAGCCATCATGGTGGACATACCTTGCGAAAATTTTATCTTTTTCGTCGATTTTAATTCGAATGTACCACCAATACCATTACACCCTCCACTTGCGGAGTAGCGATTCTCATTTTTTTCAAAAGACATAAAAGGCTGTTTTCCATTTACCTCATTTGGAACAGGCTTGCCATTTAGTTCTGTCAATTGCCATTTCGTGTCGAATAGTGCCGCATTCATATTCTTATCTGCTCCTGATTTTTTTATTGCACAGCTACTCATGCCTAAACTGATCACTGTAGCGAGAACGATAAAGCTCCTGTTTATTTTAATAAATGATAATTTCATATGTTTTTAATTATTGTATACTCTTTGTTATCACAACGAACAGAATCCTTTATTTGCTACAGCCCGTCATCGATGTTTTAAGAGAAAAACATAATTTTAGCGAAAATGTTTTGTTGGACAGTACTTTAACAAAAAAAGCCTGCTAATATTTATTAGCAGGCTTTTCCTTATACGGGGTTTAGATTCCCAATTTCGACTTGATTTCTTTTTGAATTCCATCTTTATGTAGTAAGATAGAGATGGTTTTGTAGCGTACATATTCCTTTGTTACATAAAGGTAACCTTTGTAATCATTGGATTCGCCCCAAGAGTTTTTAACAATGTAGTACTCTTTACCGTTTTGGTCTTTTACCATACCTACGATATGCATGCCGTGGTCATCTGTTGTAGAATAATCATCGTATGCGGCTTGGCGTTGGTCTTCCGTAATTTTTGCTTCTGCTTTTGGACCGTTGAATAGATCGCCAAGTTCTTCTTTGCTCATCATATCCATGTCTTTTTCAGGAACAAATGCGACACCATTTTTCCAGCTGAAGTATTTTTCAGAAACATCACTTGCCCATGCTACGGTATACCCGTTTTGTAATGCGTTATCAATGATGCTTGTTAGATCATTCATTTTCACATTATAGAAGCTCTCGAACGACCAGTTATCTTGGATCAATAGTACGAATGGCTTGTAATAAGTATGCTCTTTGAATGAACTGATGCCAACATAGTCGTCTGGGTTGATACCGACAACTTGATCAGCCCAAGTGCGTGGTGTGTAAGTCTTACCTTTGTACTGGAATGATTGAGGCGGAACACCCAAATAGGAATCCATTACTCCAGTAATTGCTTTTTGCCAAGTAGGAGTCAGTTTCTTGCTCTTAACGATGTTTTCATTCATGCCCTGGATCAGTGTAGACATTTCAGAGAAATTATTGCGTGTCTGTCCTTCACGTAGGCCAGTGTATACCTCGCGAGGTACCGCGCCATATTTACGGAAAATAGTCAATACATCATGTAGCTGACCTCCTTCACCTTGAGCTTGGTCACCATGCAGTCTTACATAGGTTTTTGCTTTTTCCAAATAGGTATAATACGCTGTGTATATCTGGGAAATTTCTACTGGTTGTTTTCCTTGACGAATCATTTCGGACTCTAAGAATGAGTTACCTGAGTAAGACCAGCACGTGCCTGAAGAACCTTGATCTTTGATAGACGTATTTCCTAAGTTGATTAACTGTGTAAAGACAAATCCATCTTTGCTTTTGTCACTTACATTATTTTTAAGGGCATTGATTAAATTATCTTGAGCAAATGTATGCGTTGTAGCAAACATCGCTGCGGCGATAAATAGAGATTTTCTCCAATTCATATTACGAGTATATTAATTTAATGCTAATATAGATGTTTATTATAAGTGTTGAGAACCCTGTTGTGTAAAAATATTATGATGCTATAGTGGAGCTTTATACAAAGGGATTTCTATAAAAAAAGAAGTACCAACATTAATCTCTGTTTGAAAAGTTATTTTTCCTCCCATTCCATCAATCGTCTGCTTGACAAAGGCAAGCCCTAACCCCGTTCCGGAGCTCTTCGTGGTGAAGTTGGGGCTAAAAATATTTGGAATCACCTCTCGGGATATACCATCACCATTGTCATGGACAATGATCTGAACCCAATCGTCTTGCAATAAATGAGCCTGTATGTTTATTTTGTGTCTCTTGCGGCGTGAAGTCGCTTCGATAGCATTCTTCAATAGGTTATTGAATGAACGTAGCAGCTGATCTCTATCACCTAACACAATTATCTTTTTCATATTTGTGTGATTTTCAAAAACAATAGCCGTGTTTTGGTTGTTGTTGTAGACATCCAAAGATTTATTGATTTTGGCAATTAGATCTATTGGCACTAAGTTGGTGTCAGGGAGCTTGGCAAATGCCGAAAACTCAGAAGCAATATGGGAAAGGGCATCAATTTGTTGGATAAATGAAGTTGATATCTTTTGAAACCGTTCTGTAAGACGTGGATCGTTTTCATAAAATGAACGACTTAATTGTTGGATGCCAAGTTTCATTGGTGTCAGTGGATTTTTGATCTCGTGAGCGACCTGTTTAGCCATTTCACGCCAAGCACTTTCCCGCTCTGCATTCCGTAGTTGTTTGGCATTCTCTTCCAATTTTACCAACATGAAATTATATTCTTTGACCAGTACACCGATCTCATCATTTTTCTCCCAGTACAATGGTTCATTTTGTTTGCCACCAAGGTTGGTCTGTGAAAGTTTTTTGCGGATAATCTGCAACGGTTCAGTAATCTTATTGGAAATATAAACCGATAGGAATACAAAGACTATGATGATAATCGTATACACGTTAAGGATCGTATTCAGAAGTATACTTCTGCTTTCGGAGTCATTTGCATTAGAGTCGAAATAAGGAATTCCTAGATAGGCAACCGTATGGTAATTGGAGTTGCGTATGGTAGCATAAGAAGAAGCGTAGCTAAAATCTCCGATCAACTCATTATTTTGTGTCTCCGTTTTTTTTAATACATTAAGTGTTATAAACGCATCGGGGTTGATATATTCAGAAACCAATTTTTGGTCATATATCTTAGGTTGCGTTGTGAAGAAAAGCTTTCCGTTTTTGTCATAGAGATTGAAGTCACTGATCAAGACGTCGGACATCGAAGTCATCAACGCTTTTAGGTCTTCCGTAGCATCTCCAACAGTATCTATCAATGCTCGGGTTTCTAATTTTGTGACAAGTTCTGAAATATAATTTAATCGTTGGCTTTCTATGTTTTTTTGTGATTGGTAGCTGATGCTAAAAAAAGTAATTAGACCAGAAATAACAATTGCAATTAAGACCGACGATATGACCAAGGTTTGGATTCGCGTACTATATCTTATTCGAGAAAAGATAACTCGCAATTGATAACTAATATTCCGTAATTTAAAATCTTGACGTGCGTATTTAGGTACAATAACCAATAGAAATTTAGAAATAGCAAGCGCTAGATATAGCGTTAGAAAAGCCAACGAAGCTACTGCAATATATTGCCAGTACGAATGGTAAGGCTTACTGACCATGATGGTTGTTTCGTTATTGGGCTTATAGATAATATGGTAATAGCCATTATTGTCATCTAGATATACGAATTCATGTACTGTCTGAGGGTAGCTACTATCTGAGTTTGGGTAGGTGTATTTTCCGTTTTGTGTGACTAGTGTGCCATTTTTATAGAGGGCAAAACTATCTTTGATAACCCGTTGTGGGCTGAAACCCTCTGCGGACTGGGATTCTGTCAGTACTGGAAAGGGAAAGTTTGGATTGAATGCTTTGCTCTTAAAGTCCAAAATTAAAGAGACGCTTTGTTCATTACCTACAGGGAAATTGATTACGCAGAAATATTCATATGTTCCGATTTCTGTTTGTACCTTATAAAAGAGATTAGTTTCGTTTACTTTTACCGATTTGTTGATCACTTTTTCGCGGTATTCCTCTATTTTGTTGCTGTTATATTTTCCTAGAGGTACATCGTTAAAGTAATAGTAACCACGAAACTCGTATTTTGAAAGATATCCTCCGAGATACTTCTGTTTGATGTATTCGTTAATCATCTTCGTATTCGGATTGGGAAGAGATATCTCAATGAGATGCCTTAGCTGTTGATCATTAGACAGGTTGTATTCGATATCGGAAAAGCGTGAGATAGCCTCTACATCATCATCGGATTCAAGCGTAGTCAAAGTAATCTTCATGTGTTCCTGCTGAGTTTCCTTAACCGCTTCAGCGTATTTGATTGTCGTTATCAAAGCCAAGGCGACAAGAGAGACCACATGAGTGGAAAGGTTATTGTCTTTGAACATCGAATAGTCAAAGGACCGTACCATAATAAGGATACCGACCAAGACATTGAATAGACTAAAGTCTTGATTGACTGCTCCTAGTATCAGGAACTGCACAATGGTTATCAGCTGTATGTTAATGTTCAGGGTTGCTCTGCCACAGACCGATTTTCCAAATGTAAGTACCAGATCTGTCAGATAGATAAGGGAAAGTACACTTAGACAATAGATCACAACATGGGTCAATGTTTGTGGATTAAGATGGAATATCTGCACAAAATCCTTATCCGTAATTGGAGAGTGGGTAATCAAGGTCGTAACCTGATTAAAACCCCAATGGAACGCCAGGTATAAGGCAGATAACAAAAGATAGTAGAGTAATACACCGATGTTTTTTTCTTTCAGTTTGACTGGTGTACGCCAATGGTCTTTTATATTCTTAACAAAGCAGAGTACCCAGAAAATAGCAATATTGTTAATCAGAAAAGACCATAGGTTAGGAGAGAGGTAGCTATAGGCATAATATCTCGGATCAAATATATCTAGGCTGGAATATTGAGTGAACCAGTTGGTTTCAATATCTACAATGCGGACGAGAAAAAAGGTCAGTATTAAAATAATAACAGATAGTGAAGGATAGCCCTTGCGTGCCAACTGTAGGCAGGTGCCATTCACCCAGATGACAAAACATAAGGTGCCTAGAATCCAACAGATCAACTGTATCTTAAGGAAGATACTGTTGTGCTTGCCTTCCTTGAGTTTGACAGAGAATAAGAAGCTGTTGTCCTGGGCATAGATATTTCGAATATTTTCAGAATCTCCAAAGTTGGCGAGCCGAAGGTTGTCAGTCTTTAGAAATCTGAAAAATTGAGTTGTCTTAAGGTAACCACTAGAAGCATTGAAACTTCGTTCTATCGGAATTAGAGCCAATACGCTGATTTCTTCGCTTATTATCTTTTTCTTGACAACAAAAGAAAAATTCTCAGTTTTTATGAAACTAATATTGTTTTTCAGACCGGCCTCCGTCTCTGGAACATACATGTTCGAAGACCAAAAAACTGGCTTTTTATTTTTATACAGATACAGGTAGACATCGTCTTCTTCATAACGTTGCGATATTTCCTTAAGTTGTAGAGGGTATCGGTCACTATTGAGGAAAGTTTTGAGATATAAGGGGTCTGCAAAAATGTCATCTATTAATTTTTCTCTTGACCTTAAGTTTTCAGTAAGGTACTTGGTGTCTAGATCCAAGATGTCTGTCTCGGATATAGACTTCCGGATTGAAAAAGCTGTTGCGATAAACAACAGCGTCAATACCAATAAGAGAATACGAAGGTTATTCTTCATTACAATGGACTATATGCAGATCAGTGCTTAGTAGCTCTGCCTTTAGATTATTGAGGTTAAAAATAATGTATTAAAGACTAGGATACAAATGTGACGAAGAGATAATAATAGGATAAGATTTAATGAAATAAAAAAAGGCCCCATTTGGGGCCTTTATATAGATCTAAAGAATGTTATTATTTAGATTTTTTTTCGTCACCTTCCATTTGCTCTTTCAATTGAGCTAATACATCAAGGTCACCTAAAGTAGATTTCTCAACAGAGTCTTTTACTTTCTTAACAGCTGTTGATGCAGCTTTTGCATCTTTTTTGCGGCTGTTAACATCCTCTTTGCGAGCTTCTTCTTTAGCATCTTCCCAGATACGAGAGTGAGAGATAACTAGACGCTTGTTCTCTTTGTTGAATTCGATGATTTTGAATTCTGTTACGTCATCAACTTTTAAAGCGTTACCGTCTTCTTTAACAGAGTGTTTAGATGGACAGAATCCTTCAACACCGTACTGTAAAGCTACGATATCTCCTTTTTCGCCTACTTTGATAACAGTTCCTTCGTGAATTGAACCTTCCGTAAAGATTGTTTCAAAAGTATCCCAAGGGTTTTCTTCTAATTGTTTGTGACCTAAAGATAACTTGCGGTTTTCTTCGTCCAATTCCAATACAACTACCTCTAATGTTTCACCAACTTTAGTGAATTCGTTAGGGTGATTGATTTTCTTAGACCAAGAAAGATCAGAGATATGGATCAAACCATCGATACCGTCTTCCAGTTCAACAAAAACACCGAAGTTAGTCATGTTTTTAACAACAGCTGATTGTTTAGAACCTACAGGGTAACGCTCTGTAATGTTTTGCCATGGATCTGGAGTCAATTGTTTGATACCTAGGCTCATTTTGCGGTCTTCACGGTCTAACGTTAAGATTTGAGCTTCGATTTCATCACCTACTTTCAAGAACTCTTGAGGAGAACGTAGGTTTTGAGACCATGACATCTCTGATACGTGGATCAATCCTTCTACGCCTGGGATGATTTCTAAGAAAGCACCGTAGTCAGCAACAGTAACGATTTTACCTTTTACTTTAGAACCGATTTCTAAAGCTGTATCTAAAGATTCCCAAGGATGTTGAGAAAGTTGTTTTAAACCTAATGCGATACGTTTTTTCTCGTCATCAAAGTCTAATACAACCACGTTGATAGTTTGGTCTAAAGCCAATACTTCTTTTGGATGCTCGATACGGCCCCAAGAGATGTCTGTAATGTGAAGTAAACCGTCTACACCACCTAAGTCGATGAACACACCGAAATCAGTAATGTTTTTAACCGTACCTTCCAATACTTGACCTTTTTCTAATTTAGCAACGATTTCTGATTTTTGGTTTTCTAAATCGTCTTCGATTAACACTTTGTGAGAAACAACTACGTTTTTGAATTCATGGTTGATTTTAACAACTTTGAACTCCATAGTTTTTCCTACATAGATGTCGTAGTCACGAATAGGTTTAATGTCGATCTGTGATCCAGGTAAGAAAGCTTCTACACCTTTGATGTCTACGATCAAACCACCTTTTGTACGTGATTTTACGAAACCATCGATGATCGCATCATTTTCTAATGCCTCGTTGATAGCTTCCCATGATTTTTGAGTTTTTGCACGCTTACGTGACAATACTAATTGACCATTTGCATCTTCTTGTGATTCAACAAATACGTCAACAGTATCCCCGATTTTTAAATCAGGTAGATCACGAAACTCAGTTTTTGCTACAAGACCATCTGACTTGAAACCGACGTTCAAAACAACATCTTTGTTATTGATAGATACCACGATACCTTCAATGATTTCGCCTTGGTTGATTTGATTGAAAGTGCCAGCGTATTGCTCTTCCAATTTAGCACGTTCAGCTTCGCTGTAGTTACCGAAAGCTTTCTCGTCTGCATCCCAATCAAAATCTCCAGCTGGAGTAATCCAAGTGTTGGATTTGATTTCGTCCATCAAGTTTGAATCTGCTTCAGACTCGATCTTTTCAGTGTCTTTCACTACTTTAGTGTCAGCACCTTGTAGCTCTGCGTTTTTCGCCGCTAACTCTTTTTCTGCTTCTTGTTTTTTTGCCATTAATTAATTATCTCCTTTTCCCTACTTTGTAGGAAGTGCAAAGATACGAAAAACTTTTATTTACAATATTTTATGTGAAAAAAAATGTTTTTGCGTCGCTAAGGAATTACAAGAAGGAATTTAAGCCTGATTTGACGAGGGTTTAAAGGAATTATAAACTTTAGGCTTTACTATTTTAATGCTTTGTTTGGACAGCGTGATGCTCGCATTCAACTCAAAGCCTATCAGTAGAATCAGCGAATTAAGGTACATCCATATCATGATCACGATAATAGTACCGATAGAGCCGTACAGCTTGTTATAAGCATTGAAATTATTAATATAGAACACAAATCCAGAGAAAGTAAGGATAGCCAGTATCGTAGCCAAGGTCGCCCCAGGGCTGAAAAGCTTCCACCGTCTTGAAGCCGATGGCCCAAATTTGTATAGCATACTGACTGTGCTGAAATAAATGGCAAAGAGTATAATCCATCGCGCAGCCTTGATCACGAACGTCCAAAACCAGGACATATCATAGTTGATGTGGTTTTTCAAGTAACTGATGATCATGCCCGCTCCTGTAAATACAGCAATGCCAATTGTCAAAGCTGTGATAATGGCAAATGATAGTCCTAATGCGATAAGTCGTCGATGGCCCCAACTTCTTTTTTCCCGAGTCAGAGATGACTTATTGAATGCCATCATTAGATTAGTGACCCCATTGGTAGAGAAGAACGTAGCTAATAGAAAACCGAAGGAGAGTAATCCACCATTTTGGTTCTTTATAATGTCTTCTAGAGTAGACTCTATGGCAGCAAAGGCCTCCAAAGGAATCACGATTGCTAAGAAGTCCATCAGTCCTTCTTGGAAATTATTGATCGGAATATAGGGAATCAACGTAAATAAGAAAATGATTCCCGGAAATATCGCCAACATAAAGTTGTAGGCGAGAGAAGACGCCTTATTGAGAATAGCCTCTCGTTTGATTTCCTGAAAGAAGAAAATAGCTACAGTGTACAGCGGCAGATTGCTAAAACCCGGCAAGACAGCTGTTTTGGTCCATTCGACAAATCGGTCATAAGGTTTTAGATGCAGTAGGCTGTCATGTAGTTTTTTCATATTCCCCCTGTCTAACTAAAGTAGGGTGCCATTTTCTCCATAAATACCTGAGGCGGTCGGCACGGCCTATTTCTTTTCATATCTACAAATACCAATTGGGTACTGCCTGTATGGAGTAGGATATCCTGTTCGTTGTATATTTCGTATTCAAACTTGATACGTACATTGGGTTTTTCACGGACGGTAGTCCTTATCGTAATAAGCTCATCGTATTTTGCTGGCTGTAGATACTTGCTGTCCATCTCTAGGACAGGCATCATGACGCCCATATCCTCCAATTCTTTATAGGAAATCCCGGTCTGACGTAACATTTCCGTACGAGCCACCTCATAAAAAGCAGCATAGTTGCCATAATAGACATATCCCATCTGGTCTGTTTCGGCGTAGCGTACACGTAGTTGATGTTCGTATATAAACATTTTACTCTTACTTTTTAATATTTCTATCGTCCAATGCCTTTTGAAATTTACGAGCATTCACCAGATGTTCAGCTACCGTTGTTGCAAAGGCATGGTAGCCCGAAAAGTCTTCCTTGGCACACATGTAGATATAGTCATGTTGTGCAGGGTTCAACACAGCATCTATAGCTACAATAGGAGCCATTGTAATCGGACCTGGAGGCAATCCCTTGTATCGATAGGTGTTATAGGGATTGTCGATAGTAAGGTGTCTGTTCAATACTCGGCGTATCGTAAAATCATTGTTGGCAAAGATTACCGTAGGGTCCGCTTGTAAAAGCATACCTTTTTTTAACCTATTGAGGTATAGTTCAGCGATCATAGGCATTTCGTCATTGTGCAGAGCCTCTCCACGTACGATAGAAGCGAGGATAGATACTTCTACAGGACTGAGGTTTTGTTGTTTCGCCTTTTCCTTTCTTTCTGCCGTCCAGAATTTCTGATACTCTTCGTGCAATCGTTCGATCACCTTGTCGGGAGAGGTATTCCAATAGATATTGTATGTGTTGGGGATAAACATTGCAAAGAAGTTATCCTTTGTGAATCCGTATTGTTCAGCCACCGCCTCATTGTTTAAGATAGCGCTAAACTGTGCAGAATCTGCTTCAAAACTTTTACCAAGTAGGCCCGCTAGGTTTTCTTTTAAGCGTATGTTCGCAAAGCGCAACTTGACAGGATCCTGTAAGCCTGCTCGGAGGTTGCCAATCAATTTGCGGTTGCTCATTCCCGGGGTGAGCTTATACCGACCAGCCTTTACGCTCTCTGGGTAATCCATAGCTTTGGCAGCCATATGGAAAGCTTCGGGATCCCGTACGATGTTTTCTTGTCTGACGCGGCGGAGTACACTTTCATAACTGTCATTGGTATGCACATACAAGTATTGTTGTGAATCCGATACAGAGGCCCCCCAAAAAACTTGATAGGCTTTCCAACCTATGAAAGCTCCGACGAGCAGGGCTACGATTAAAACTCCCTTTAACCAATTGGGAAAAGATTTTTTTGCTGTCATGTTTAGTCGTTTGATAAAGTCAGGTTGATGGGAGTGCCGATACTGATAAATCGAGCGGTCGAATCAGGAGACTGTCCGATGACACGAGCGGTCGTCGAGTCTGTGATCGTGCCGGAAATAGCGCCAAGGTGAAGGCCAAGTCCCTGTAGGGCGAATTTAGCTTCCGACAGTGTAAGGTTTAGTAACATTGGAACCTCTACTTCATTAGCCCCTTTTCCATTTCCGAGTACAACCGTAATTGAAGAACCTTTTGAAATCATTCTTCCAGGTTTTATTTTTTGGCCAGCGAATTGAATGTCTAAAACGACATCACGCGCAATGTCGTTAACGTAGATGGTATCACCGATTTTCAGATTATGGTTTTTAAGAATTGCTGTAGCCTCAATAAGGTTTTTTTCGATGACATCTGGGAGAGCAATTTCAGGAGCCACCTGTGTGATGATCGTTAGGTAGATGGTCCGTCCGCCTTTAACAAGTGCTGATGCCTCTGGGTCTTGTTCAATGACCAAACCTGGTTTAGCATCCATTTGGTAGACTGAGTCTATCTTGTATTCCAGCCCTGCTTTATCCAAGATCTTGGTGGCCTCCGATATGGTTAGTCCCTTTAACACAGGGACCTCTTGGGCATCGCCATGTTTCGTGTAAACTTTAAGGCCGAAGTATACTACGAGAAATAGAACAATAAGTGTGATCAAAGCGTAAATCAAATTTTTTCTGAACACATCAGTTCTTAGATAGAGCAATAGTTTGGACATGAAATGAAATTTTTATAAATCCTTTTAATCTACTATAACGTAGATTTTTTTTTAACATTGTAGTTTTCTTAAGCAAAAATATTCGTTTTTCCCCGTATCACAAATTATATTTCCGCTAATCGAGTAACTCCAAAAGAAAGAGAGGGTTAATAATGTATGTGGAGACGAATCTAAGGGGCAAATCGAGAATTATTCTAATGTTTTAAATTAAAAAATAAGTATTCGTGAATGATGGACATTTTTTTTAGGTTTGTGGGAGTTAAACCAGCTAATAACAATTTGGTGAGCCTCAAGTAGGGTAGAGCCGGTTCTTAAATATAATTATGAACATATGAATATAAAAGTCGCATTAGTTACCGGTGGATTTACGGGGGAAGCCGAGATCTCCTATAAAAGTTCAGCTTTTGTCTACAGTCAATTGGATAAAAGTAAATATGATGTGTATGTCATTGATATCACCAACCAAGGCTGGTACGGCAGTCTGGGAGAAGGAGAAAAAGTAGCCGTTGACAAAGAAGATTTCTCTCTTCATCTTAATGGCGAAAAGATCCGTTTTGATGTGGCATTGATCATTTTGCACGGTACTCCAGGAGAGGATGGACGTCTACAGGGGTATTTTGATATGATTGGATTGCCTTATACCTCCTGTGGTGCATTGACATCTGCACTGACCATGAATAAAGGCTATACCAAATCAATCCTTGCCGATATACCCGAAATTAATGTGGCCAAATCCGTCCTTTTATTTGAAAATCACCGCAAAGATGGCGTTCGTCTCGTAGAGGAAAAATTGGCGCTGCCTTACTTTGTAAAGCCTAATGCTGGCGGATCCAGCATAGGTATGACGAAGGTAAAAGAGTCCGCACAGCTACAAGAGGCACTGGACAAGGCCTTCGATGCCGAGAATACTGGACAGCAAGTATTGGTTGAAGAGTTTGTCCAAGGACGAGAGTTCTCACAAGGGATCTTTAGAAATGCTAAAGGTGAGCTGATTGTATTGCCAGCTACGGAAGTACGGACCACACGCGAGTTTTTCGATTTTGAAGCTAAATATGTACCTGGGTTGACAGAGGAAATAACACCAGCTGATCTCCATGTCGAGCAGCGCGATCGTGCCGCACGCATTATCAAGGAGATCTACGTACGACTGGACTGTAAAGGGATGGTTCGTGTAGATTTCTTCTTGGAGAGCACAACAGACAAATTCTATTTTATCGAGATCAATACGATACCCGGACAGACTGCGCAAAGTTTTATACCACAGCAGGTGCGTGCGTATGGAATGAAAGAAGGTGACTTCTATGCCGAATTGATAGCGGCCGCATTAAAATAATACCAAAAGGAGTCCAATAGGACTCCTTTCTTTTTGGATTAAAGTATGTTTTAGCATCCACGAGATTTTATGTTAAAATGAAAATCGTTTTAAATCAGGACGAATTGCTCTTGGCCTCTTTAGTTCTTCCTGATAGAGGATCTCTCCAAGGTTCTTTAAAAAAGGATAAGTGACTGTCTCATATTCATAGATTCCATCATTATATATTCCATTCTCATTGGATTGTACTACTACAGAAACCAGAAATTCAATACCTTTCTCAAAATCTACGATATAGGCATTGTCAATATTATAGCCGTAAGAATCCCCATATTTATTAAAGCTTCTGATATTTTGAAAGGATTTTACCGACTTGTCCCGTCCAAAATATACGAACTTACTATAAGTAGGCCAGAATTCATTCGTGTTATACTTGGGGTAGGAGACTTCCTGAGGACCTCTTGACATATAGAAATACAGAAAACGATAATCGTCTTCCGTAAGGCTGAAGCGTTGTTTCACGGGAAAAGCTTCAGGAAAAAGCAGTTTTCTTAAGATTAATTGCTGATCCTCCAAAGCATATACATTGAGTCCCTCAAAAGACCAAGGTTCGTGAACCAGTTCGTCCACAGCATTCATATAGCCAATGCCTTGTACTGTGTTTTTGAGCCAAGGCATCTCATAATCCTGAGGGTCATATTGAGCCACTTGTTTGTAGATGATCTGATCATCCTTGTAAAACGTAAATGGGTTGGTATGTTTAGCCCAAATGCCCTTGTCTCCAATAGCCAGCCTATTTACAATGCGGCTGTATTTGGCTCCGTGTTTTTTGAGTTTTTTGTTGACCTCTGCTCTGCCCACAAACTCAAAAAGTCTGTTGTGTCCATCGTTGTCTGAAGTCAGTAGAACTTTTTTGATATAATGTGCAATACTTGGAAGAGTATTTTCTGAAGAAGAGTCTCTGTATACTGAAGTCTGTCTGTCATAGGCAGAATCTATTTGCAAAGGAGTATCCCGACCAAGCCCTCTGATCTTTAGCTCGTTTATCTTTTCTAAAGCAAAAATAGCTGTAGGTAACTTGACTGTACTTGCTGGATAAAAATACCAGGTCGGATCAAGTCGGTAACCGAAAGAGGTAAAGTGAGGGATGTTGTCTTTGTCTCTGTCAATTTGAGTGTAGAGTATCTGGACTTCGTTGTGTGTTGGATGATGGAGTATTTGGCCAAATAGATCCGGATTTTTCTGCAGTAGTGACGAGAGGTAGATGCTGTCAATCTGTTGTGCCATACCGGTTGAAATACTTGTAATGATAAAGTACGAAAATATTAAAATGCGCATTGTAGAAATATTAACGCATGGAAGTTACGAAAATTTAAAGCATTTACCTTTCTATAGTTCTAAAAGTTAGATTAATCCGCGGTCCGTGTGTTTTTTTTGTTGGGGGCAGGCGGTGCATCCAATGCGTTTGTGTAGTGTCTTTCATGATCAATAAGGAGCCATGCTCCAGTACCAGATCTACTTTTTCTTTACTCTCCTTGTGCTTAAAACTGAATTTTCGTTCGGCTCCAAAAGTCAAAGAGGCTATTGCACCATCTTTCTTTAAATATTTTTCGCCGTCACTGTGCCAGGCCATACCCTCCGAACCGTCGTTATACAGGTTCAATAAACAGGAGTTGAACGTTTCATTAGACTGCTTTTCTACCAAGTCTTTCAGTTCTAGCAGACAGTCAACCCAGGGAAGGGCTGTTTTTTGAATTCCCGAATAGGTATATTCAAATGGGAGGTCGCCATACCAGGCCACCATCCGTTTCGTAAAGATGTGTTTTCCGAAAATTACCGCCTCATCGTGGCGCCATGCAATATCGTTATGTAACACACGGAAATAATGCTCCGGATTGGACAGGATAACGCCATAGTAGTTGACCGTACCATCGTAAGGTAACCAGTTTTTGTTCGGTTCATCGAACGAAAATAATTTCATAGGCAAGGGGTTAAGGTATTATTTGTGCATTTTCCCAGCCTATTATAGCTGTTTTTCGGGTAGGCCCCCACATGTATCCTCCTACTATCCCTGAGGCCTGTATTACACGATGGCAGGGAATGAGGTAAGCAATCGGATTGCTGCCAATGGCAGTCCCTACAGCTCTGGAAGCTTTTGGGGTGCCGATATGTTCTGCGATTCTTCCATAGGTCTCTAGCTCACCCAAAGGAATCTGAAGTAGAGCTTCCCAGACTTTTAGCTGAAAGGCCGTTCCTTTCACGTGTAGTTTTATCGGTTCCCTGGAATTTTTTTCGCCATTCATAAAGTTGCGGACCTGCTGATGAAAAGGAGAGGAGGACTCTTTAAACGAAGCGTTAGGAAATCGTCCTTCTAAATTTTTTACCCCATTGTCCCGATCGGTTATGAATGCGATATGGCAAATTCCTTTTTCTGTTGCAGCAATAATGATCTCTCCAAAAGAAGTGTCTGCATAGTCGTATGTTATCACCAAACCTTCGCCTCCATTACGATATTCATGGGGAGTCATGCCCTCTAGTTTGACGAAAAGTTCATGGAGACGACTGCTGCTGCTGAGTCCCGTCTTAAACGTTGTTTCAGAAATTGATTCCGATTTCTGAAGCAACGATTTTGCGTGGCTCAGACTGATGTATTGCAAGAATTTTTTAGGCGTAGTGCCCGCCCATTCGTGAAATAACCGCTGGCAGTGAAATGGGCTTAGATGGATATGTGCTGCGATATCTTCCAAGCTGGGTTGCCTATCGAAATTGTCTTTGATAAAAGCTATTGCTTGCGCTATACGCTCGTAGTTCCAATGTCTCTCTTTCTCATTCATACACAAATTTGACTTTTAAAAATCGGGTGTGCAATCCGAAAATTGCTCAAATGCATTCCACTTTCCTATTTTCTCGGTTCCATTCGAACCAAATATTGATCGTTGTCATCTTCATAGAGGACCTGTACCACCCAATTTTCTTCATGAGCGATACGTATCAATGTGGCCTGATCCATATAGAGCCATTTGAAAGGAGCCCCTTTCTGGCCTTGAAACTCGTATTGATAGCCTATCTCGCCAAAGTAGTATTCCGGTCTTGTGATACGGTATTCTTCATAGAGGTAGGAGATGTCCGAACTGTCAAATAGGAGCTGTCCTCGGTCCGTCAATAGTGTTTTTGCATGATGCAGCAAGCGACGAAAGCCTTCGAGGTCGCCCGCTAATCCGATGCCATTCATCAGAAACAGTAGGGTGTCATATTTTCCTTCGGAATAATCCCAAAAGCTATGTTGGGCAATATGCAATACACCCCGCTCGCGCATAATGTTGCAGGCTGAAGCTGATATTTCTAAAGCAGTGGTTTCAAAACCTTTTTCCTGTAAGTACAATGCATGCGACCCTACTCCAGCGCCAACATCCAATACCGTACCATCACATAGGGACAGTGCGATCAGTTCGAGCTCGGGAAAATCCTCTTCTGTACGGAAAAAGACTTCAACAGGCATTTCTTCAATATCGCCGTAGGTGCTGTGTAACAATAAAGGGTGGCTTAGCTCCCCATTCCGATGGAATTGGTTTAACGCTTCACCATAAATATCTCTATGCATGTTCGTCAAGTTGTAGGTACCGTATGGCCATTTCTATTTCGGCTTGGTCCCCGGTGTGTTTTAAAGGTTCGTCAGAAAGTTTTATTACAGGTGTCCATTCGCCATCTTCGGGAAGGCTTTCGGTCATTTTTAATACAATATTCATGCGTTCTAGGCCGACATCGTTGGTAAAGTCTGTGCCTATACCAAAGGAATAGCCTATTCTGCCATTACAGTAATTGGTGATTTTCTCTACCTTATCATAGTCGAGACCATCTGAAAAAATGATGGTTTTTGATAAGGGGTCAATTCCTTTGGATTCGTAATGCTTAATGGTTTTTTTTGCAAATTCAATTGCATCCCCACTGTCATGACGTACCCCGTCAAATAACTTGGTGAGTTTTTTGTCAAATTGCCTAAAAAATGCTTCAGTCGTATAAGTGTCTGAAAGGGCGATTCCCAAGTCGCCCCGATATACGTCCGACCAGTTTTCTAACCCCAAAAGATTGGCCATTTTATAACCGTATTTTGCAGCATGAAACATAAACCATTCATGGGCATGTGTGCCAATTGGTTTGGTCTTGTATTTCATGGCCAGATGTACATTGCTAGTTCCTATAAAAGTTTTTGAAGGGTGCGCTTTTAGCGTTTTGATGACCAGGTCGTGTACTGCATAGGAGTGTCTTCGGCGCGTGCCAAAGTCTGCAATGGTGATTTTTAACTTATCGTACTTGTCCATCTTACGGTCTACGATGTCCATCACCTGTTGATCATCGACCCGTTTTGCATCACTCATTTCATAATACAGTTCACAGATTAGAGACATGATCGGTACCTCCCATAGGATGGTACGGTACCAGAATCCCTCTATTTTGACCGACAGTTCTCCAGCATGTTGTGTAATGCTGACTTCTTCCGGGTTGTAGCGGTACCCTTGTAGAAAATCAAAGTAGGTGGGGTCGATATAAGGACAGGTCTCTGCAAAGAATTGCTTTTCGGCATTGCTGAGCTTAAGCGTTGCCATCGCTCCGATTGCTTCGGTAAGCCTTTCAGCGAAGCCTTCCGGAAAAACGTGCTTACCCCTATTGATGAATTGATACTTTGCTTTTGCTTTTGGGAAGAGTTTGACAACGGCGTACTGCATTGTGAACTTGTAAAAGTCGTTGTCTAGAAGAGATTCAAGTCTTGCCATATCAGAGTCTGTCTTTTTTTTGATTGCTGCATCGCCTATTGCTGTGTTATGAACCGACACAGACCATGCTAAGCGTGAACGAAAATACCAAAAATAATTTAGCGTTGGACTGTATTTCAACAGTCATCGAACCCTTTTTGCAAAAAGAGCGAGCAGAATCTCTTCTGCTCGCTCCATATTTGTTTCAATTTAATAGCTGTTTTTTTTTGTTTACGATGGACTAGCGTCTACTGCCGCTGCTGCCGCGTGTGCTGGAAGCGCCTTGTTCCGAACGACTGCCCGACGATCGGGAGGTAGTAGTACCTGCGGAGCTTTCTCTGTTTGAAGCCTGAAATACAGGTTGTGAATCTCTACGTTGTTGCGTGCGACTTTCTGGTTGACGGCTCCTTTGTTCCGATTGGGGTTGTGCAGGAGACTGTCTACGGCTTTCTGACGATCCGCGATTTGTTTCGGCTCCACGTTGCGTGCGCGATGTTCCTTCATTACTGCGTTGGACCTCCCTAGAGCGATTGTTGTGTTCCTGCTGTGGTTGACGTTGTGTGTTACTCTCCGTTCCCCTTACAGGTTGTTGATCTCGGGATGTTGCTCTGCGCGAACTATTTTGGCTCTCCGATTGCGACTGGCGTTCTGTGCCTCTTTCTGTCCCCCTTGAAGACTGCTGCTCTCTTGATGTGGTAGCACCACCGCGTATGCTGGAGTTTCCACTTCTGTCGATACTTGTTCCTCCTCTACTGCTTTCGGTTCTTGATGAACCGGTTTCTGAACGACGGCTTCCAGTTGAGCTCGTCGCATTACGGTCGGTTCTGCTGGAAGTACTTTCTCCTCTTGAGCTGTTTCGGTCTGTACGCGTAGATTCGGTCTCCCTGCGGGAGCTGGTCGCTCTACCATCTGGACGGTACATGGATACCGAGTTGCGGTCTGAACGAGAGGTACCTGGTCTTGATGATTCTCTGAATTCGCGTACTTCTACCCGACGCCCGGTACTGCGTTCCATATCTCTGCGGGAAGGACCACCATAGTAGTTATGGTTGTTTACAACATATGTGTTATTGATAATCGTTGTGTTGTTGTATATGGCAGGACGGTCATAGTAGCTATATCTGTACACATTTCTAGAATGGATATGCCTTACCGGTGTAAAAATCCAGATATCCATAGGTAGTCCTATCGATACGTGCACACCGATACGGGGAGCCATAGGCGCCCAGCCGTAATAACCATTTCCAGAACGCCAATCGACCCATGCAGGCCCCCATTCGTAACCAGGTACCCACGCCCATCCTCTATAGCTGTTGTGTACCCACCGGCCATAATGGAATGGCGCCCATCCCCAGGAATAGCCCGAAACCCAAGTGTTGCCATATTCGGTCATTGCCCAATAACCGTTCGTGCCATAAGGTCTGAAGTCCCGATTTACCCGAGGATACCAGATCTCTCCATAAGTCGGGTCGTTTTCCCAATAACCATAGGGAGAAAGCTCGTCGTAGAATACGTCCAAGGATACTCCTCCATAAAATTGAGCCTGTGCCGTAGACGGCTGAAAAAGATTTGTGAAAACACAAACCAATGTTACGACTAATACTGTTATCCCCCTTTTCATAAGCTTTCTTTCTTAAAACTTTATTATTCTGTTTTTTTCTTTGTTGGTAGGACGTGCTAACGATAGAGAAGGTTTAATCGAGATAATATAACATAAACTAAAATAAAAAAAAATGGTAGTTTTATAGCTACATTTTAAGGTTCACCTATTTTGTGGCCTCAATAAAACTTAAAAATGTGTACCTTTGGCCAGTTTTTTGATGAATACATAGTTGTTTTTTTATTTACTTCTAAAAATATAAATGGGAAGGAAATTTAATAATCTGCTCCTCGAGTTTGCTCGGTTACATCGTTTTCTGATGCGGGTTTTGCGTGAGGCAGTAAGTCCACCGTATGAGTTTAAGGAAATTGTTCGACAGTGTTACGAAATAGGCTGGAAATCCTTTCCTCTTATTGGATTAACGGGATTTATTGTGGGATTTGTGTTCACGAAGCAATCTAGGCCGTCATTGGAGGATTTTGGTGCTACTTCTTGGTTGCCAGCATTGATTTCCATTGCCATAGTTCGTGCATTGGCACCTTTGGTCACGGCATTGATTGCATCCGGAAAAGTAGGGTCACAGATCGGTGCTGAATTGAGTTCGATGAATGTTACGGAGCAAATCGACGCCATGGAAGTTTCGGGTACTAATCCCTTCAAGTTTCTCGTCGTCAGTCGTATTGTTGCGACCACAATTATGATTCCTATTCTGTGTTTTTATATCGCAGGCATAGGTTTGTTTGGAGGGTATCTAAGTATTATCGGGAGTGACCAATTAAGTTTGTTGAGTTTCTTTACACAAGTATTTGATAAAATTGGCTTCGTAGACATATTTGCAATGACATTACGTGCTGTTGTATTTGGATTTACCATAGGGTTTGCAAGCTGTTACGTAGGGTATTATTCATCTAAAGGAACCGAAGGGGTAGGGAAGGCTGCCAATAGTGCAGTAGTGGCCTCTATGTTTACTGTATTCATTGAAGAGTTGCTTATAGTTCAGGTATTATCTTTAATTTCTTAAAAGATGGCAAAGGTAGGAAACGTAATTAACTATGAAGACTGCGTGATCCACGTGGATAATGTCAGTAAATCTTTTGGAAATCTGCATGTCTTACGGAATGTCGATCTCAAATTATACAACGGGGAGAACCTGGTCGTTTTAGGGAGGTCTGGTACAGGGAAATCAGTGCTTATTAAACTGATATCGGGACTGTTAAAACCAGATGCCGGTGATATCACTGTTCTGGGACAACGTGTCAATGATCTGACGGAGAAAGAACTGATGCAACTGCGGTTACGGATCGGGTTTTCTTTTCAGAACTCTGCATTGTATGATAGTATGACGGTAAGAGAAAACCTTGAATTCCCTTTGGTGCGTAACAAAAGAAATTTGACAAGAGCAGAGATCAATCGCGAAGTGGAGGATGTGTTGGACGGTGTTGGTCTTTTGCAGGCATTGAACCAGATGCCTTCGGAGCTCTCTGGAGGGCAGAAGAAGCGTATCGGTATAGCACGTACATTGATTTTACGCCCTGATATTATGTTGTATGATGAGCCGACAGCAGGGTTAGATCCAATCACATGTTTAGATATAAACGGCCTTATCAATGAAGTCCAAGAGCGGTATAAAACATCCTCTATTATTATCACACACGATTTGGCCTGCGCCAAAATGGTAGGAGACAGGATGGTCATGTTGTTGGATGGTAAGTTTGAAAGACAGGGAACCTTTGAGGAAATATTCGATACAGACGATACTCGGGTAAAACCTTTTTATGATTATAATTTTATAGTATAATAGATTAAGAATGAGCGCAGCAGAAAATAAACGATCACTAATTGTAGGACTTTTTGCACTAATAGGTCTAGTGATTTTAGTTGCAGGTATTTTAGTGTTAGGTACGCAACAGAATAAGTTTAGTAAGAACCTTGTCGTGAAAACTTATTTTCATGACGTAAAAGGATTGAAAGTAGGTAACAATGTTTGGTTTTCTGGGGTAAAAGTCGGAATTATCAAAGAAATTGCTTTCGAAGATGTTGAAAATGTCCGGGTGCTGATGAGTATACAGGAGAAGGACAGCCAATTCATTCGCAAAGATGTGGTAGCAACACTAGGTTCTGATGGATTAATCGGTAATGCTATTATCAGTTTGGTAGGGGGGACAGCTTCGAATCCACAGATAGCAGATGGCGACGTGATCAAGTCTGGTGCTAGTGGTGGAATGGATCAGATGGTCGGTCTTTTACAGGAAAATGGTGCAAATTTGACTGTTATTACCGAAAACTTCGCAAAGCTTTCGCAACAGTTGGTAGAGGGAAAAGGGACTGTCGGAGCCTTGCTTGCTGATGATGCTATCGCGACTAATTTGAAAACTTCGGTTGTTGCATTAAATAAAGTGATGTTAAGCGCTGATAAGGCGGTAAATAATCTTGTTGGATTGACTGAAAAGTTGAATGGAAATCAAGGGTTGATTCATGATCTAACCACAGATACAGAGGTGTTTGCTAGTCTTAGAGAGTCTGCAGCACAGCTCCAGGGGGTGACACAGACTGCGAGTGCATTAATGGAAAATCTGAACAAGACTTCTGCCCGATTGAATGATAAAGACAATGCACTGGGCGTACTGACCAATGATCCAGCAGCAGCGGAAGAAATACGTCAGATACTTAAAAATTTAAATACGAGTACAGAAAAGCTGGATGTAAATATGGAAGCATTACAAAGTAATTTTTTGTTGCGCGGATATTTTAAGAAAAAGGCTAAAGAAGCAGCAAAGGAGGCTGCCGATTCTGTATCGAAGTAAGTCCGAGTTGAGGGAAGCGTATAATATGGGAGAGATAACAGACAGTGATGTCATTTATGAAGATAATCACCTGATAGCTATTAATAAACGAGGAGGGGATATTGTGCAGGTGGATCCATCGGGGGACAAGTCTTTGGAAGAAATGCTTTCCGATTATCTGGCCAAGAAATATAACAAACCTAATCGTGCCTTTGTAGGGGTGATCCATCGCTTGGATAGACCTGTCAGTGGTATGATCCTGCTGGCCAAGACAAGCAAAGGCTTGGATCGGATGAATAGGTTGTTTCACGATAGAGCAGTACAAAAAACTTATTTGGCAGTAGTCAAGGAACGCCCCGCTGAGATCAAAGGGAAATTGACCAATTGGTTGCTGAGAGATCGTAAAAAGATGGTTACCAAAGCCTATGATCGAGAGGTCAAGAATGGAAGTTATGCCGAGCTGGATTATGAGGTTGTGGGACACTTGGATGGATTCTATCTTTTAAAGGTTACTCCTCTGACGGGACGGACGCATCAGATCCGTTGTCAATTAGCCTATATGGGCTGTCCTATTGTGGGCGATAATAAGTACGGTTACCCGAGAGGATCTATACGTAGGACTATCTGTTTGCATTCTCGTTCTTTGGCTTTCAAACACCCCGTAACCGAAGAGGATATGTGTATTGAAGCACCATTGCCTGAAGATGGATTTTGGGAAAAATTTAATAGACTCCTCCGTAAGTAGAATATTACCTAGGTTTCTGTTTTTAATTCTGTAACTTTGTGACATGAAAGCAGTTCGCTATACATTTGTTTTTGGAATCTTGTTGGGTTTTTCTTTATTGACACCCAAGACAACGTTGTCACAATGTGCTATGTGTTCGTTAAATGCTGAAAATAGTACACAACACGGAAACACTCAGGGTAAAGGGCTAAATAACGGAATATTTTTTCTGCTAGGAGCACCCTTCTTAATAGGTGCTGGAATAGGGATTCTATGGTATAAAAAATACCGTGTGAAAACCCCTAAAGTCGCAGCGTTGTCTCGTCATTAGTACGGATCTGCTCTTTTTGCTAATCCATCATTATTTTATAGATATTGCATCACACTGTCGAAAATAAATGCTTTTTCGTTATGATGCTGTGCTATATGTGCTTGCAATGATACGATGTGTTCGGATTGAAATTGTTGGATCTGTCTTTCATCGCTTACGATTAGCTGTACACAATACGTATGTCCTTCATGGGGCGTGTTGAGCATTTTTAGAAACTTAATGTCGCTGGGTAAAGTGGGAGTCCAAGACTGTTGGAGCCATGAAAGAAGAGTCTCATGTTGACTTTCTTCGATGATGATAGAAACGTT
Source organism: Sphingobacterium paucimobilis HER1398 (assembly GCF_000416985.1). Lineage (GTDB taxonomy): Bacteria > Bacteroidota > Bacteroidia > Sphingobacteriales > Sphingobacteriaceae > Sphingobacterium > Sphingobacterium paucimobilis. The sequence goes on along the minus strand of NZ_ATDL01000005.1, from coordinate 68,164 downwards.
GTAAAGATACATGTTACAAAGGTACAAAATCTAAATTTTGTACCTGTAAAAAAAAGGTTGCAATATAGGTTAAGTCTGGGAAAATTATAATATTTGGGAGAACGAGAGATAGTTGGATGAGATTTTTAATAGTAGTTTTTTGTTTTCTATTTGGTATATCTATTCTGGGCGGTTGTAACGGTCAACAGAAAGTAGAATACATACCTGTACAAGACTTTTTCAGTAAGCCGGATCGTTTCAACTTTAGGGTGTCACCTAATGGACGATATATCGCCTATCTGGGACTAGAAGACCATTGCCGTAATATTTTTGTGCTCGATATTGATGAACCTGATTCTTCGAAACAATTGACCTATCAGGATAATATGAATGTCCAATACTTCTTTTGGATCAGTCCGGATAGTATCGTTTTTTCCAATACTCAATCTCCAGAGGATAGTTTGCGAATCTTCGCTATTGATATTCATACCGAGAAACCACAGTCCCTGTTAGCCCCAGCAAAGCATGAATTGGGGTGGTTGAGCCCACTTCGTGCCAAGGAAGGAAACCTCCTTGCCGAAATGAATGTTAGAGATTCTGCTGTATTTGATTTGTATCGTATACCACTCGACGGATCAGGACCTAGATTAGTGGAGATTAATCCCGGCAATATCAGTTCATGGTATGCTTCGTCTGATGGCAAGGTGAGACTTGCATTGACAAGCGACAGCGTCGAAGACCAATTGTTGTATCGCGAGCAGGAGGAAGAACCGTATAAGAAGGTTGTAGAAACTGATTTTGCGACTACAGTACTGCCTCTCGGACCTGTCAAGGACAATAGTTCAGCTATTTTCGCTATGTCCAACGTCGGCAGAGATAAACTTGCTATTGTCAAGCTTGACCTGCGTTCGGGTAAAGAAGAAGTCGTGGCAGAGAATGATAATGTAGATATGAACAGAGAAGGATACTCATTCTCCAGGCAAGAGATGATCTACACAGCGGGTATGTTGGATAAAAAAGAAACAAAAATCCTCAATAAGGATTTCAAAAAGATATACGCCAAAATAAACAACAAGTTTGATGGTTACAATGTTGATGTCCTAGATATGGATAGCGCCTTTAATATTGTCCTGTTCAAGACATATACCGATGTGAATCCGGGAGGTGTGTATTATTATTCTAAGAAAAAAGACAAAATAGTAGAGCTGTCTTCGATCAATCCAGCGTTAGCAGATAAGAGTTTGGCTCCGATGAAGGAGGTGACTTTCAATTCCAGGGATGGAAAGGCAATCAAAGGGTATCTCACCCGGCCCTTAGTTAAAAAAGATACTTATCCTGTTGTCGTATTGATTCATGATGGGCCTAATAGGAGAGATGTTTGGGGATTCAATTCTGAAGTTCAATTTTTGGCAAACAGAGGATATGCGGTTTTTCAAATCAATTATAGGGGATCTGTAGGGTATGGGAAAGAGTTTTATACGGCAGGATTCAAACAATGGGGAGGAGAGATACAGAATGATATCAGCGATGGTGTAGCCTGGCTGATCCATCAGGGGATAGCAGACAAAGACAAGATAGCTATCATGGGGACTGGTTTTGGAGGATATTCTGCTTTATATGCAGCTTGCTTTAACCCGACGCTGTACAAATGTGCCATTTCTTCTTCAGGCTATACTAATTTGTTTACTTATCTCAAGGAAATACCGCCTTATTATCAACCTTATTTACAGCTTTACTATAATATTATCGGCGATCCGACCAAGGAATACGAATTATTTAAAGCTATTTCACCCTTATTTCATGCGGAGAAAGTTAGAATGCCTATCTTGATGTTTCATGGAGGGAGAGATCGGTTTAACAGCTTGACCGATGTCAATCAATTTGTGCAGAAGGTAAAGAATAATAATGTGCCTATACGCTATGTGCTTAAGGAAGAGGAAGGGCGCCGGTTCAAAAAAGATGAAAACGTAATTGAGTATTACCAAATGATAGAACAATTCCTTAAAGAACAGCTATAGTTAATGGCAAATTTTGGTTTACAATATCGAAAGAACTTTGGTCTTTTAATCACATTCCTGGTTTTGGTCACGGTGTTATTCGTTACATCGGCTTTTTTTGCACGGACTATGACTACCAATTTTGTGGAAACCGAGTTTAACAATAAGAAAGTAGAAGTTTTCGATGAGTTCATCAAACCATTTAATGAATTCTTTACCACCAAAGTACCCGAAATATCCTACTATCAGGGATATATTGACTCGGCACAGGGGGCCGAGTTTTCCAATACAGTACTTCGTCGATATCCGTTTGTCGATAATGTGAATTTTTTTGATATCGTGTTTACCAACAGGGACGAGTTGGGGAAAGGGTTGCGTTTTAATAATTTGGGGATATCTTCGCGTAACTCGTACAACTTTAAACTGGATAAAGACAATCGTTTTATCGCTGTACATCAAAGCTCGGATGATTATAAGAATCATGCAGAAGACTTTAATAATGTAATGATCAAGTTGGCCGGCTTTCTGGACAGGGTGTCCGATTCTACCCGATTGACGGACAACGATATTTATAAGGTTTTTTATACCCTACAGCCCGGCAAGATCTCCTATTTGAATATACCGCGTATGTCCGACATCATGGCCTATAAGACTATGATGCGCTTTGCTGATCTTCCAAAAAGTGACTATGAGCAGGATCTGTTTGTGTTTGCCATAGAACCACGAAAGATGACCATTACGAACAAGTATCCCAATCTCTATGAAGGAATTACAATTAAACCAGTGGTCGATCAGTATGTCGTGAAGAATGCTGCTTATCTCCATACGGAGCTTGCCCTTCCTGGAGCACTGTCGGATTATAAGCTGCAGTTTGAAGCATCAAGAGAATTTATACAGAGCGATATCAACAGACGTTTTTTTCCGGTGATGATTGCTCTTTCTGTTATTTACCTGATTCTTTTGATGGTAGGCTATTTGGTGTACCGCAATGTGATGATCAATAGTAGATTATATCAGCTTCAGTACGATTTTATCAATAATTTGACCCATGAGTTCAAGACTCCGGTAAGTGTTATCAAGATCGCCGGCAATAATATAAAAAGTGCAGAAAAGATATCCGATACGGAGCGTCATATGTACGGACGCATCTTAGATCAAGAAGCAGACAAACTCAATGCTTTGATGAATAAGTTGTTGTCTTTTGCTCAGATTGAGAACAAATCTATCAAGTTTAATGGCGAATATATCGAGCTGGAAGAATTCTGTCAGCACATATTCGATGCAAGCCATCTCAAGTATCCAGATCTCCAATTGAGTTACGAGATTGATGTCAAAAATGAGATGTATGCAGATCCCGTTTTATTGACCAGTGTATTTCAGAACCTAATTGACAATGCCTATAAATACGCAGCCCCCGATCGGAAAATTTTGGATATCCGAGTCCAACAAAATAAGAAGAATTTTGTTATTTTGTTTAAAGATCAGGGAATCGGTATAGATAGGAAAGAATATAATAGTATTTTTAAGAAGTTTTACCGAGTTAAAAACCAGTTTAATCAGCAAGGAAGTATCGGTTTGGGATTAGCCTTCTGTAAAGAAATTACAGAATTCATGGGCGGAGAGATTAAAGTTGATAGTCAATTAAATGTTGGTACGGTTTTTACACTTACTTTCCCTGTAGAAGTTAAAAAAGCATAAATTATGGAAAAAGATATTACTGTAGCAGTTGTAGAAGACGATGAAAACTTACGTTTCTTAGTAAGTCATCGTTTACAGACTGAGAATTATAAAGTAATTCAAGTCGGAAACGGTTTGGAAGCAGAGCAAATAATCTTAGAGGCACAGCCGGATATTGTACTGTTGGATTGGATGCTTCCAGGAAAAGAGGGAATTGAGGTGTGTGAGGCTGTGCGTAAAGGGGGCTTTGAAAATACCATCATTATGATGACGGCGAAGTCTCAGGATGTTGATAAAATAGATGCCTATAGCTACGGGATAACAGATTATATCACCAAGCCGTTCAATATGGACGTATTAGTCGCTATGATCGAAAATAAAGTACGTTTCTTTGTTCCTAAAAATAGCAATAAGGATGTGCATGTTTTTGGAAATACGGAGCACCACCCTCAGATCCACTCGTTGGTAAGGGATGGAAAGAAAATAGAGCTGACTATTTTAGAAAATCGGATTCTATTGCATTTTTTGCAGAATATGGGACGCGAGATTACAAGAGAGGAGCTGATGGAAGTAGTTTGGGGATACAGTTCCAATGTAAATACAAGGACGTTGGATATGCATGTGGTTCGTCTGCGTAAAAAAATCGAAAACAACCCCGATAAACCCAATTACCTGCAAACAGTCAGGGGTTTAGGGTATAAATTTGTGGATGAAGAATAATTTGATGAATTTGGATAATTAAATCGTTTTAATTATCTTCGTCAATATCGAACAAGACCACTCTTTCAAAATGAGGAAAGAGTGGTCTTGTTTCTTTTTTATTAAGAATTTAGTGTTTACTATTTAAGTTAATTGAATAATTATGGCAGAAGTAACTTATTACACAGAAGAAGGGTTAGCGAAGTTAAAAGAAGAACTACAGTACCTAAAAACAGAAGGAAGAACAAAAATAGCCAGCGCTATTGCTGAAGCTAGAGATAAAGGAGACTTATCTGAAAATGCAGAATACGATGCGGCTAAAGAAGCACAAGGGCTACATGAGGCAAAGATTGCCAAATTAGAAGATGTGTTGGCAAGTGCACGACTAATAGATGAATCCAAATTGGATCTATCCAAAGTGTTGGCACTCTCAATCGTAAAGATCAAAAACAAGAAAAACGGTGCAGAGATGACGTATCAGTTGGTCTCTGAGACGGAAGCTGACCTAAAGGCAGGCAAGATATCTGTAAAATCCCCGATTGCGCAGGGATTGTTAGGTAAGTCTGTAGGTGATATCGCTAAAGTCAATGTTCCTGCAGGTGAAATAGAACTTGAAATCTTGGACATTTCTAGATAATAGGATATAGGTTATGAGCGGATTGCCATAACCGCTCACATATAACTTTATACACCAAAGAGGACCACGGAAACGCTGGTCCTCTTTGCTTTTTACTGTTTTCTCTATGTACACATAATGTCAGAAAAGAATATCACTGCCAACTTTCGTGACAGTTTATGCAAATACTTCCTGAAGGTTTTGTTATATTTGTTCATTGATCAACTTGAAAGATAAATGTCTACAATATTTTCAAAGATTATTTCGGGAGAGATACCTGCTTATAAAGTTGCTGAAAGCAATGATTATTTAGCATTTCTGGATATTTCACCGCTTACTCCGGGACATGTGCTCGTGATTCCAAAAACGGAAACAGATTACATATTCGATATTAATGACGATGAGTACATGGGCATGTGGGTTTTCGCGAAGATCGTAGCACAAGGAATAAAGAAAGTGTTCCCGTGCCGTAAAGTAGGGATCGCAGTAGTTGGTTTAGAAGTTGCCCATGCGCATATCCATCTTATGCCGCTTAATGAAGTAGGCGATATGAATTTTGAAAAAGAAAAACTGTCTTTACCTGCCGAGGAAATGACGAAAATAGCGGATGAAATCCGTCACGCAGTGGTATCTATCACCAATGGCGAGTAATCTCAACCTCATACTCGTATCCTAACAAAGAAATATGCAAGATTTTTTAGTGTCATTTCAACAATTATTGGACGCTGAGTACTTATTAAGTCATGGCGGTTTTTATATTGTTTGTTTAATCGTATTTGCAGAAACAGGGCTCTTTTTTGGCTTCTTTTTGCCTGGTGATTATTTATTGTTTTTAGCGGGATTGTTCTGTGCGCTCAATAAGATTGATGTAGGTATCGCCACCATGTACTTCGGTATATTGGCCGCTGGCATATTAGGCAATTTTGCGGGCTATTGGTTTGGGCATCGAACGGGGCCCATGCTGTTCAAGAGAAAAGACTCCCTTATTTTCAAAAGGAAATATGTGGTCATGGCCGAAGAGTTTTATCAGAAATATGGAGGAACCGCATTGGTAATTGGGCGGTTTGTGCCAATTATTCGTACCTTTGCGCCAATATTTGCAGGAGTGGTTAAGTTGGACTTTAAGAAATTTGTACTTTATAATGTTGTAGGTGCATTTATCTGGGTGTCTGTCTTGACTCTTTCGGGCTATTATTTAGGGGAGCTTTTCCCTTCTATCATTAATTATGTAGAGTATATTATTGTCGGTATGATTGTTATTGCATTCTTACCTATAATCATTGCTTTATTGAAACGATGGATAAAAGGCCAAAAGGAAAAAAAGAAACAAAATAAACAGTAATTATATTAATGAGTACACAACACCCTTGGCACCAAGTTTCTCCTGGTGAGGACCTGCCAAATTCCGTAAATGCTATTATAGAAATACCTAAAGGTTCGAAAGCTAAATACGAAATCGATAAAGATAGCGGATTGCTAAAACTGGATAGAGTTTTATTCTCTTCCGTGATGTATCCTGCTAACTACGGTTTTATCCCCCAAACTTACTGTGATGACAAGGATCCATTAGATATACTGGTTCTTTGTTCTGTTGATGTAATCCCAATGAGTCTTATTGAGGCTAAGGTTATTGGCGTGATGCACATGATTGATGGAGGTGAGCAAGACGATAAAATTATTGCTGTAGCAAAAAATGATATGTCTGTCAATCACATCAACGACCTCTCTGAATTACCTCCGCACACGATGAAAGAGATTGTTCGTTTCTTCCAGGATTACAAAGCTCTAGAAGGTAAAAATGTAACCATTGAAAATTTATATGGCCGTACTTACGCTCAAAAGGTTATCTTGGAGAGTATTGAGCTGTATAACAAAGATATAAGAAACAAATAAACCCTGATGGCCCTCGATATTTTTTGGACAATTTTTTTAGTTTTTGCAAACGGTTTTTTTGTTGCTGCTGAGTTTGCTATAGTAAAAGTAAGAGCATCTCAGATCGAGTTGCAGGCAAAGTCGGGTAGCAATGTCGCTAAAATTGCAAAAAATATTACGGAGCATCTGGATAAATACCTAGCTGCGACGCAGCTAGGTATTACTTTAGCTTCTTTAGGCTTAGGGTGGAAGGGAGAGGCTGTCATGACACAGCTTGTAACCCAACTGTTTGCTTACCTACAAGTGGATGCGTCTCAAGGTTGGGCAAAATGGGCTGGATTTGCCATCGCATTCGGTACGATCACGTTTCTGCATGTTGTATTGGGGGAGCTCGCTCCAAAGTCTATTGCCATACAAAAACCCGTAGCGACAACCATGAAAGTTGCTATTCCTTTACGCATTTTTTCATGGGCTTTGATGCCTCTGATTTACGTTTTTAACGGCTTCGCTAATTTTCTATTGAGGTTGGTGGGTATACAGCCCAATCCGAATGATTCTACGCACTCTTCTGAAGAACTCCAATACCTATTGGAGAAAGGAAAAGAGTCCGGTGCGTTGAACACCTCCGAGCATGAACTTATCAAGAATGTCTTCGATTTTAACGAGCGTATCGTGAAAAACATCATGGTCCCTCGGACCAAGATTGTAGCAGTCGAAATTGACGATTCCGCCGAAGAGTTTATTAATACCGTGACCGAAGAAGGTTACTCCCGTATCCCGATCTATGATGACAACATCGATCAGATTGTAGGTGTAGTCCATACAAAAGATATTTTACCACTATTGGTGAAAGGCAAAGATGTGGTGTTGAAAAATATCATGCGTAAACCCTACTTTATTCCTGAAACCAAGAAGATCAATGATTTGATGACCGAGTTTCAGCTCAAACGTATACAGATTGCATTTGTATTGGATGAGTTCGGAGGGACTGCCGGAATGGTGACACTCGAAGACATCGTCGAAGAACTCGTCGGTGAGATACAAGATGAGTATGATGAGGAAACACCTGTTGTCGAACGTATTTCTGAAACAGAATATATGGTCGATGCGGGAGCATCCGTACACGATTCAAACGGATATCTGCCGTTAGAGCTTCCCGAAAGTTCGGACTATGATACGATCGCTGGATTAGTTAGTCATGTTTTTGAGAAAATACCAGATGTCGGTGAGTCTACAGAAGAATTTGGCTATGTCTTTACCATTATGAAAAAGACGCAGCAAAATATAGAATACGTGAAGCTCGATCTTGTCGAAACGGCAGATGATGATAACGACAATTAATTCATGCATTTATTTTACACTGCTGATATAGAGCCCCATCATACTGTTTTTTTGCTCCATGAAGAGGAAAGTAAACACGCCATTAGGGTATTGAGGCTACAGACTGGAGATGTTATCCACCTGGTTGATGGCCGTGGAGGATTGTATGAAACGGAAATCATAGACCCACATCCCAAGCGGACGAGTTTAAAAGTGTTGCATGTTCAAACTCAATTTGGTATACAGCCCTATCACCTACATATGGTTGTAGCTCCTACAAAAAATATGGATCGTCTCGAGTGGTTTTTGGAAAAAGCAACCGAAATCGGTGTACAGGAGTTTACCCCAATCATCTGCGAACATTCCGAACGGAAAGAAGTAAAAGTAGAAAGGCTGGAGAAGGTCGCCATATCCGCTATGAAGCAATCTTTAAAGGCTTATTTGCCTCAGGTGAATCCAGCAATCCCCTTCAATAGATTTTTGCAGCAGATCGCAGGAAAGGATTTCAGCAAGGGAATTGCACATTGCGTCGACTCCGAAAAAAAGTATATTTCCAACGCATTTCAGCCTAAAGCCAATTATCTGTTGCTTATAGGCCCCGAAGGTGATTTCTCTGAAAAAGAAATAAGCCAGGCACTAGATGCTGGCTTTATTCCTATTTCTTTGGGAGAAGCTCGCTTGCGAACCGAGACCGCTGCCCTTGCTGCAGTACTTGAAATCTCTTTATTGAACCGTTAATGGATCAGTTCTGCATCCACTATCTGTATCTCCGCATTTCCTTTGAGCGGTTCCGGATTGAACTTCATCTTACCTTTTATTTTTATAGGTTCTTCCGTATACTTGATACTTCCTTTCTTCATAAATATCTCCACCATAGGGGGAATACCATTGCTGCCACAGAATTGACATTGCGCTATAGGAAGAACCGATAGCATGAAAGTACTGTGATTGCGACCACTATTGAGCGGTACGATATAGCCAGGCAAGTCGACAACCTTGTTTTCTAATCTTTTGAGCTCGGGTGGATAGTGTGGTGTATATACTTTTTTATTTCCTTCTGTACTGACTTTATACATCATTTTGTCAATAATCTCCCATGTATTGTTCATCATGGGGGTGTGGTCAGGTACATTGAGGTTGGGGTAATCTTTTAACTGCGCCTGTGAAACCAACGTGCTCAGTAAAAGAAAGTTTAATATCAAGAATAGCTTGTTCATGTTTGAATTCTATAGTTATGTCTTTATTATTATTTGGATGCCAAGGTTTTTGAAATAGTTGTTTTATACGCTTTGAATGCGGGGATCAATGCGGCGATTATTCCCAGGGCCATGGCGGCAGATAGAATGAGCAATTCATTGGGGTATAGTCTGAAGGCCTCAATGAAATCTGCACTCTGGCTCGTTTGCGTGCCTATATAGTATAATATCGTATGCCCCATCAATAAACCGAATAGTCCTCCGATCAGAGTAATCACCAAACCTTCGACTACGACAAGAGTGAAGAGCTTGGTCTTGGTCGCTCCCATTGTTCGCATGATTGCCATGTCATACTTACGGTCCTTAAGTGCGTTGTACAGACTGATAAAGACACTCAACGCTGCGATCAGCATAATGACATAAGCAAGGATAGCTAAAGAGTCAAGACCTACACCCAACAGTGAAAAAATACGAGAACTCTCAATAGCAGGAGATGCCGCTTGCATATGGGTGCTCTGGTTGACCAGACGGGGCAATACGCCGATGGCAGCAGGGGAGCTGTATTTGACCAATAAAGCGGTGATTTCGACACCATGATCTTCGACCATACCTTGGCCGATGCTTTTTACCATGTCAGGTGATTCCATTCTGGGCTTTTCCTTGACAAGAACTTCTTCTGTGTCCGCATGGTCATGTGTATGTTCCTGTTCTGTTGCATGTTCATGATCTCCGTCTCCATGCTCATGTGTATGGCCGTCCGCCTTATGCTCATGTTTATGGTCGTCCGCTTTATGCTCGTGTGTCGAACCGCTATGATGTGCATGGTCGTGATCGTGGTCATGATCACAGTCAGGGCCATGTATATGTTCTCCATCATGTGCGATACCATGCACCTCCCAGACACTAGCTAGGTTGGATAGGATCAGATTGTCTACGACAGATCGTGCTGGCGCCAGTATACCAACTACTTTGAACGGGTGGTCATCATGCACATGCGCATCAGCGGACAAACCATGTGCACCGTGAATTTCATCACCGATTTTCAATTGGTGCTTACGGGCCACTTCTGCGCCCAATACGATTTCAAAACTCTTTGTCCACAATCTTCCTTCGGCCAGCTTCAGCTCATACATACTCATGAACGAAGTGTCGGTTCCAATAATCCGGTGTCCTTTAAAATTATCGCCGAGCGAGATAGGGACAGCCTGTTGGACAAAGGGATTTTCAGCTATTTTATTGGCTTCCGCAAGTGAAATATTTCCAGTAGGGTTATCCACATGGTATAGACTACTCAATATTAATTGCATCGGGCTACCTTTTGCCCCAATTACCAGATCTACGTTCTTACTGTTGTTTTCCAGCTGTTTTTCGAAGGTATCGCCCGATATATAGATGACTAAAAGTATCGCTACGCCAAATGCTGTCAAAACTATACTCAGTAAAGTGGCGCCCCATTGCTGGGTAATATTCTTCCAGACTAATTTGAAATTGTTCATATTATAACTGATAGGTATTGGAGAAATTGTCCTTTATTCGTTTATCATGTGTCGCTATCAATAGGGTCGCATCATAGGTTGTTGCGGTATCCAATAGTAGATCCAGTACGTGCTTGGTGTTGGTGTCATCCAATGCTGCCGTTGGTTCGTCCGCAACCAGAAGTTTGGGCCCGTTGATCACGGCTCTAGCTATAGCGGCGCGCTGCATCTGTCCCCTGCTCAGCTGCGATGGATAGCTGTTGATCTTTTCGGACAACTGTAATTTGTCCAAGATCGCAGCAATAGCTGTCTTATCGACGGTTTTCTTGGCGAGGGTTTGAGCCAGTGCTATGTTTTCACCGATAGTCAGATTTTTCAAAAGGTGGGCCTCCTGAAAGATAAAACCAATATTGTCTGCCCGAAATCGATCGAGCTGACTTTCGCCAAGTTGATAGATATCCTGGTTGTTTATGAATACTTTCCCACTAGTGGGGCGGGAAAGTCCACTCAATAAATGTAGTAAAGTCGTTTTTCCAGTTCCTGAGTCTCCTAATAGAAGGGTATGTTGGTGCTTTTCTATTTTGAAGTCAGGAAACTGAAGTTCGTGCGACGGTAAATAGTTGAATTTAAGGTTTTCTGAACGTATCATGAATAATGTATTCCTACGGTGTGAATTTTCAACCTTAAAGGTATCGGAAATTGGTTACAATAGAAAATCTTAATAAAATTATTACAGGATTAAGTCCTTTTCGTCTTAAAGAAAAATTAATGTATCTGAAATAAAACGTGGGTTATCGAGGGGGCTGAGAGGTCTTTTTTTGTTCAATGGGGTCTAGTTAACGATTAATTAACAATAGGTTGAGCTAAAAGTAATTTGTCGGTAATATTGAGTTAATATACCCCTTATACTTTTGTGTTAAATTAAAATTAATTCAAGTTGAAACTAAATTTAAACATTAAAAAGGCAGGTTTGCTAGTATTAGGTGTAGTAGCAGGCTCAGTTGTATTTGCACAAAAGACAGATCCGAAAGGAAATGCCTTAGTAAAGGAGTCCACTAAAAAGGATACTGTTAATACGTTGAATGCACAGCAGAAGACAAGTGCTTCAATCGCTGATGGGGTTTCAGCTTCGGTATTAGGTATCCGGGGTCGGATCATCGACGTAGAGACGATGAAGCCTATAGCAGGAGTAAGTGTGTCCTTGTCTGATAATAGCAAAGTGACATCGACGAATGCGAATGGAGAGTTTATTATCCCTGTAGCCAAAAAGGGTGATTATAAAATAGTAAGTAGTTATCTGGGGTATAATAAGGAAGTTACTCCAGTAGTTTTAGAAGCTAAAAATTGGGAGACCGTAAGTGTTGTTTTGGTCAGTGAGTCTTCTACTCTGGATGAAGTCGTGGTAACACGTAGACGTGTACAAGCTAGTGAATTTGCGTTATTAGAAGAACGAAAAAACTCGAATCTATTTGTAGAAAAGATCGGAGCCCAGGAGCTGTCCCGTAAAGGGGTGTCTGATGCCGCTGGTGCTGTCAGTCAATTATCAGGAGTTTCCAGACAGGAAGGATCAACACAGGTTTATGTCCGAGGATTAGGGGATCGTTATATCTCTACATCGTTGAATGGTTTACCTATACCAGCTAGTGATCCTAACCTGAAAAATATTGCATTAGATATATTTACGACTGATGTTGTGGATTACATTGGTGTCGATAAGTCGTATAATGCCCCTTTGAGTGGAGATTTTGGAGGGGCAAGTGTTAACATCGGATCGAAAGATTTTAAGGGAGATCGTTTGTTTGAAGTTTCCGTAGGATCTTCTGTAAATACCAATGCTCTACAGCAGTGGAATAATTTTTATTTGCAGGATGGACCTAATTTTTTCGGGTATTCGGATTACAAAGCACCAGCGGATGTAGAAGGAAGTTATCATTTCAAAAATGGATGGGATCCGAAAAAGAAGACCCTGCTTCCAATGAATTTTGGCATAAAAGCAGGAGACTCCTTCAAAGTCGGTTCTGAGGGAAGGATGAGTTTGTTCGCTATGATGGACTTTGCGAATGGATACAACATACGCGAAGGTGTGAACTCCAGTTTTAGTGCGCAGGGAGCACCATTAAAATCCTTAAGTCAGTCCCAACAAAGCTATACTGCCAATACAACCGGAATGTTGAATGCCAATTATCAAATTAATCCTAAGCATAAATTGACCTATAACTTCATGTATGTCAATGCAGGGAATCAATACAGGGATGTGTTTACTGGATATATCAGAGACGCAGGCGTAGACGCTGAGAATTACAGAGGAACAATCAATCGTAGTACGTTTTCAAGTACGCAATTGTTTATTAATCAATTGTTGGGCAAACATACCTTGACGGATAAAATAGAATTAGATTGGGGAGTCGCTTACAACAATGTGAAAGGAGATATGCCTGATCGTTTGCAGAGTATGCACAGTGAGACTATTGATGGAGACCATTATTTCATTCGAGTCAATGCAGGAGATAATCATCGGTATTCCCATTTTCTTAAAGAGAATGAACTTGCTGCTAATATCGCTACATCTTATAAGTTAGGAGATAACAGAGGTAAACTAACCGTAGGTTATAGCGGAAAAAAGAAAGAGCTTTCTTTTAACGTCATGCAATTGAACTTTAATATTCTGGATGGACAGCAGAATACCACCAAGATAGATCCTTCTAACCTAGATCAGTACCTCGGAGCTTCTGGTTATGGCTCATTTTATAATCTTATTGGCTTGGCTGGGAATGCTTTTCAATATTATAATGGAGATCAAGATATTCATGCCGGTTTTGCAACAATGGATTATAAGTTGACCGATCGGTTGACAGGAGTATTGGGTGTACGGTACGAGAATATAAAGCAATACGTTGATTTCTATAGCATCGAGTATTCAAGAGATAAAAGCACATTAACCAAAAATGGATTATTGCCGAGCTTGAATCTAAAGTATGAATTAAATGCTAATAATAATCTGCGACTTGGAGCAAGTAAGACCTATACATTACCACAGTTTAAGGAACGAGCGCTCTTTTCGTATGATGATGTGACACAGCGATTCTTTGGTAATCCACATTTGTATGCATCCGACAACTATAATGTTGATCTAAAATGGGAAATGTTTCCTCGTGAAGGAGAACTATATTCTGTAACTGGTTTTGGAAAGTATATTGAAAACCCCATCAATGAGATCGTCGTGTCATCGACATCGAATGATATCTCTTATGCTAATACTGGTGATAAAGGATATGTCTATGGTATAGAACTAGAAGCTAAAAAATATCTGTTGAATTTGACAAATGATAAGCTCTCTATTGGTTTCAATACTGCAGTTATGAAGACAGATCAAAAGTTCAATCCAAATAAAGTACTCACTGAGACTGATGGATTGATCAATATTGATCCAACTAATATGTCATCAAAATTTACTGGAGCGTCTGATTTTATAGTTAACGCTGACTTATCATATCTCAAAAGCTTTGATGCTAATCGAAATCTTTCAGCGACGATATTATACAATTATTACTCCGATAAACTCAATGCAATCGGTACCGGAGGACGTGGTAATTTGATGGATAAAGGTTTAGGTACATTAGATTTTGTATTAAAATCAAAAGTAACCAAACACCTAGGAGTTGATCTGGCAGCACGTAATATCCTGAATCCTTCTTTTGAAAGATGGCAGCAAAATGAGACACCAGTGAAGGTGATGTCCTACAAGAGAGGGGCTTCCTTTAGCTTAGGTGTAAACTATAAATTTTAAATATAAGCTTAACAAAAAGCTAATATAGAGTTAATTATAAATAAATAACAAACGTCTTTCTTTGTATTATCGAAAGAAGAAAAAATTAAAATTAAAGAAATGAAAAGATCTACTTCTACATTGTTAATGCTCGCTTTACTTGCGGCTACTCCAACGGTTTTTACAGCTTGTAGCAAAAATGATGATGCTACTGAAATTATCGATACCGATATTCGCACAAATCTGCAAGGAGAAGTTAAGGATGGTCAACATCTAGTATTGGAAAGCGGTACTTACAAATTGAATGGTCCGTTGATTGTAAAAGCTGGTGGAAAATTAACGATCAAGCCTGGTGTAATTGTAGAGGCAACACCTTTTAAAGGTGGTGAGGAGATTCGTTATATTGCAGTAGCTCAAGGGGGACAGATTTTTGCAGAAGGAACTAAGGAAAAACCGGTAGTTTTTACCGCGGTAAACAAAACACAACAAGCTTGGGGTGGTATTGTATTGTGTGGTAAAGCTCCAATTAATAAGGGCGTTACTGCATCAGCAGAAGTTTCTTCATTAACCTATGGAGGTAATGTGGCTAACGATAATTCTGGTGTAATTAAATATGCTCGTATTGAGTATTCAGGTTATTCTTATAACACAGAAAAGGAGTTTAACGGTCTTTCTATGTTCGGTGTAGGTAGCGGTACTACGATTGAGTATGTTCAAGTACACGAAGGTTCTGATGACGGTTTTGAGTGGTTCGGTGGTACAGTAAATACAAAGTATTTGGTAGCTACTGCCAATGAAGATGATCAATTTGACTGGACTGAAGGTTGGAATGGTACGAACGAAAACTGGTATGGAAAAGAAGCCGCTTCTAAAGGAAACAGAGGTATAGAAGCGGATAACAATTCTAATAACCATTTAGCGAATCCTATTTCTAACCCAACAATTAAAAATTTAACGTTAATCGGTCGTGGTGAAGCTGGAGCAGAGCCTCAAGCAATGAAACTACGTGTAGGTACTAAAGCAAACATCGATAACGTCGTGTTAAGTAACTGGTCAGTTGGCTTTGATGTAGAACATAATGAGGGAATTAAATATGTTGGAGATGGTACATTGAAAGTTACTAATGTGAAATTTGACAAGGTCCTTACCAAGTCGAAAGGAACAACAACTAGTCCTGGAAAAGATCCAGTAACAAATAAAGATCTTCCAGGTTTACCAGCTGATGTGTCAGCAATCTATACAGAAAATGCTAATGCTACAGGTGCTGGTGCTGGAGCAGGCGTTCCAGAGTGGGCTAAAGGATGGACTGTTGGTTTGTAATCAAATAGTTTCTAAATAGATAAGAAGGGCTAACTCGTAGAGTTAGCCCTTTTCTATGGTGCTTATCTGCAGTTTTTTAAATTAATCATTTATTAATAATGTTTTGACGATTAAATCATATGTTTTGCATTTATTGTGATTATAAATACCATGTTTTTTTTACTAGAAATGACCTCAATATGAAAGCACTTTGTTTATTTATCTTCTGTTTATTATCTATTAGTCTCTCTGGGCAAGAAGTAAATCTCTTTGTCAATGCTTATAATCCGAGTAAAGAACAGATTGATAGTGCTACTACTTTTATTCCGCTAAAAGATGGAAAGGTGGTGTATAGGGAATTATTACCTTATACTGGTGACAGAGTTGAAGTTCATGCGACTTTAAAAAGATGGTTTGTAGATAGGTTTCCAGATATTCAGAATGTGATCCAAATCGATGATCCACACTTGGGGACATTGGTAGGAAAGGCTGTCATAAAATATAGTTTTAAATCAGGAGTTAATAGTTCGAATTTTTCTATGTTCTTTACTGTCTCGATCGATATTGGTCCCGAGACTGTTGATATGAGTATATATAACATATACGGTAGCGATAAGAGGAGGAATAATCTGCAGATGTATCTTGAAGCAACCAATTCCATGCTGAATGACGTTAATTTTGATCAGCATAGTTCCGTAGATAAGTTTGATCTGGACTTAACTAAATCCTATTTTGATTATATGAAAGGGAAGCAGGAAAAATATAACGGCAAAGTTTTGTATGCGATGGATCGAGAGATTAGGTCGATTTTTGAGTCGGCGGAGAGTGTATTGAAGTAGACCTAATTGAAGAGAGAAATTAATACTTATTAACGGTTATAACTAAATTTAGTTTATGGCATTGTGAAGTGCTACAATTTCAATTAGTCAGTAGTTTAAGAGTTATTCTGAATGTAATACAGATTACAAATAGCTACGTGCAACTATTGAAGTAAGTGATGATAATTTGTGCTCTTGCTACGTAACATGCGTTTAAAGAAATAGTAGTTTCTCTTGGATTACAGTGAAGACTATCTCTGGTTAATTAAGAACGGGGTAGACTGTGTTCTCTTTTTCTTAGTCTTGTACAAGTGTGACATCAATTAGATACTGTTTGTTTCAATTTTAAGATGATTTTTGATAAAAATGTGACTTTGGCTCCAATAGCTACGTAATGATGGGATAAATTTGTTTAAGGACGACATAAACTGGTAGAAAGTTATCACAAGCTCAGAGCAGACCCGGAGTTACTGTTATCAGTTTCTAGTTTTTTTTGTTCTGATTGTTTTTTTGTTGTACACGGATAGATCTATGTTACGTAGCAACATTAATCTTGTAGAAACGTGATAAATTAATTGGCCAGAGTCCGCTCAAGTCCCTTTAAGTCCGCTCAACTCCGTTCAACTCCATTATAGCTTCGACTATACTTCGATAAAGCTTCGTACCATCTTCGAGATTCCTTCGGGACTGCTTCGCCTGTCCTTTGACAGTTCCTCGACAATGCTTTGTCTCCAAGGCAAACAATAGCTGAACAATAGCCGAACAGCAGACGAGTATGTCCCAAGGCAGTCTCGAGCCTGTCTCCTCCCTCTCTGGAAGGGACGTGCAAGAACTACCGAATGCTATGAAAAAAATCTGTACAAGGTGATGCGAAGGATCTCCTTCTTCCGCTGGGATTACGACTATGATCTTACTCTGTTTTTTGACGTGGGTAGATTTTTAAGATTTTGTGAAAAGGATATGAGATTAAATGTTATTTTAACCGATCAGTTTGATTTGCTAAGGTTTGTAGTGATACACAATCTCGTATTTTTCGTGCTTGTACTTCTCGGCTAGTTCGCCAATATTTAAATTTTGTCCTTGCGGAGTAGGTTCGCAGATGGAAAAATACTGGCCTTCATATTTGATAGCCTTTCCGATTTTTTGCTCAAACTGTACCGCCATGGTAATATGTGTCGGATACAGTATAGCGATCATCGGGAGATTGTACAGTTCCTTGACCAAGAAGAAAAATAGTCCTGCACGGTCATCACAGTCACTATAGTTGTTCATCAAAGTTTGTTCCGGTGACAAGCGTTTTTCTATACCGAAGTTGATATCATCATTTTCATATAAGAAAGCATACCGTGTAAACCGCATAAGGTAATCGACACCATCTTTGGTCGTCATTCCTTTGGTATTCTCTTTCAGTACCGGAATCAATGATTGGTAGGTCACCTTGGTGAGGGGGATGTTGAAATACGTTTCAAAGTCTACACCTGGATAGTTTTTAAAAATCCCGGCGACATGATCATTGACTTTGATGTCAAATTCATAGACTTTGTCCTGATATTGAAAGTTGACATTCTTAACCGCGTAGGACTCATCTTTAAATTCGGGCATTTGCGCGATTTTGTAACTGAAGTCGCCTTCTGCGCCAGGGATGGTAATTGCTACAGGGCGATAGACATCGGAGCGTTTGAATAACTTGCCATAATCATGGTAGTTAAGGCAAGTAAACTGCTGTCCATCGATGATAAAAAAGGGAATATCCGAGATATCCTCTTTGTTTTTGATGTAGAATATCACTTGGTCATCGCCAACCGCTAGGCGGGCATCGTACCCCGATTTGTTCATCAGGTACCATTTATAGAGCGTGTAGCGATGGTAGTTCTCGGCTTTAGGGCTTATTGCTTCCGATACCTGTCGGATAAGCTGGTAGTAAAGCCAGTCATTAAGGTTATTTTCCGTTTTAAATGCTGTTAATTGTTCTATAAGCGGTGTATATTCCCTTGATTCGATGTCCTTGTAAAAGTGTAAAATAGACTGCTCATCAGTTTTTCCCAGAATTTGAACCTGAGGGGTATGAGATCTGTCGAAAACAAACGGTTTTTTGAAAAAGTCGATGGTATCCAATTGCTGTCCCCACAACGAAGCCGTACAGGTCAGACCTATACAGAGTAAGAGGATATATCGGATACAAAGCCTCATTTTATTAACATTTGCTTAATATAAAGTTAATAAAAAAATAATGTTATTTTTCTTATCCTGACTTATTTAGGTTCAATAGGCGGACTGTCGTCTAATCGGGTCGGGTCAGTTATTTTCGGTGGAGTTTGATCTAACCAAACCTATTGTGTCGAATTTCAAACCTTGGAGATAGGTTTTTGATTCTAATTCCATATCTTTGCAGGGATGGATAATTTCATTGTTTCAGCCCGTAAATATCGCCCAGCGACCTTCGACTCCGTTGTAGGACAGTTGCATATTACAAATACGCTAAAGAATGCGATTCATAGTAATCAGCTTGCGCAAGCGTTTTTGTTCTGTGGACCTAGAGGAGTGGGGAAGACGACCTGTGCCCGTATATTGGCTAAGACGATAAATTGTGAGAATATCTCCTCGAGTACCGAAGCTTGTGGAGAATGTGAAAGCTGTAAATCTTTTGCGGGAGGTGCTTCATTCAGTATTCATGAGTTGGATGCGGCATCGAACAACTCTGTCGACGATATCCGTAGCCTGATCGATCAGGTACGTATACCGCCTCAGACGGGAAAATATAAGATTTATATTATTGATGAGGTGCATATGTTGTCTCAAGCAGCGTTCAACGCCTTTTTGAAGACCTTGGAAGAACCACCTTCCTATGCGATATTCATATTAGCGACCACAGAAAAACATAAGATTCTGCCTACGATACTATCGCGTTGTCAGATATTTGACTTTAACCGTATCCGTGTAGAGGATATGTCCAATCATTTGGCGTCTATCGCAACAAAAGAGGACGTAGCTTTCGAAATGGACGGTCTTCATGTGATTGCGCAAAAGGCTGACGGTGGTCTGCGGGATGCTCTCTCTATGTTTGATCAGATAGTCAGCTTTTCGAATAGAAATCTGACCTATCAAGCTGTAATCGAAAATTTAAATATTTTGGATTATGATTATTACTTCAACCTAGTCGAAGCAATAAAGAAAGAAGACGCAGCAGAAGCCTTATTGATACTGGATAATGTGCTAAACCGCGGGTTTGATGGCGGACATTTTATCGCTGGGCTTTCCGGACATTTAAGAAACCTCTTGATTACAAAGGAACCCAAGACCTTAAAGCTCTTGGAGGTAAGTGATAATATCAAGAAAAAGTATCTTGAACAGTCCTCGTCTTTGAGCTCAGGTCTTTTATTGTCGGCATTGAATATAGCAAATCAATGCGAGATAAGTTATAAGGCAAGCAAGAACCAAAGGCTTCAAGTGGAGTTAGCACTATTAAAGATGTGCCACCTTGCTGCAGCAATACAGCTCGGAATAAATGGTGTATCAACTCAGGTTGATCAAAAAAAAAAACTACCTGAGTCCACAGTAAAAGCTCCTGTTCAGGTGACAGCACCTGTCGCCCAGCCAGTGGATAATAAGACGGTTGCGCCTAAAGAAGAAGCTCCTAAGCAGCGTGTTCCTGCCCGCAAGCTTCCTGTCGAGGAAAAGAAAAGCTTCTCTTCCGGAAAAGGTTGGGGAAGTTTTAAATCAACTGTAGCTGTCCCCAATTTGAATACGGTATTCGAGGAAAAGAATGAGGAGGAGGAAGAAGAAAATGATCTCATACAGGGAAGTGAATTCAGGGAAGTGACATTCAATTCTTTTATCGCTAAATGGAATGATCTGGCGGAGAAAATGAAAGCGAATAATCGGATCACCATTTATACCATAATGACAGCCAATCCGCCAAGGCTGAAAGGCAATGTTATTGAGATCGATGTAGAGAATGCTATTCAGAGTGATCAGTTGAGAGAAGGCAAGATCGATATGTTGAATTACCTGCGTCCAGAACTTCAAAACTTCTCCTTGGATATAGAGACGGTGCAGCTGGAACAGGCGGTCATCCGTAAGGCCTATACCTCTCAGGAAAAATATCAGGTTATGGCTTCCAAAAATCCCGCACTGGAAGTGCTGCGGAAGACTTTTAATTTAGGACTTAGTTGAGTAATATTCTTGCCGTTCGATTTGAATGGCTTTTTAATTTTTGTTTTTTAACCGAGCTTTTGCGAGTTCACCTTCAGATAATTTAATACATGCAACATAATTTCCAACGTCGCGATAGAGGCGAAAAAAGAGAAACTAACCAAATGGTTTTCGGTATCCGTGCCGTTATCGAAGCTATCGACAGCGGAAAGGAAATAGAATCGCTTTTCATACAGCGAGGTATCAGTGGCAGTCTTTTTCTAGAGCTTAAATCATTGCTCAAAGAACATGGATTGAGCTACCAACAGGTTCCGGTCGAAAAACTGAATAGAATCACTAGAAAGAACCATCAGGGTGTAATCGCTGTAATCTCACCGATTACCTATGAGCGCATTGAAGATTTGTTGCCTACGATTTATGAAAAAGGAGAAACACCTTTGTTATTGATGCTGGATGGCGTGACCGATGTACGTAATATGGGTGCTATCGCACGGACAGCAGAA
This sequence comes from Sphingobacterium paucimobilis HER1398, assembly GCF_000416985.1. Lineage (GTDB taxonomy): Bacteria > Bacteroidota > Bacteroidia > Sphingobacteriales > Sphingobacteriaceae > Sphingobacterium > Sphingobacterium paucimobilis. The sequence continues at coordinate 46,795 of NZ_ATDL01000005.1, read as the reverse complement.
TGTGCTGGCGTACATGCGATCATTGTTCCTAAAAAGGGATCGGCCGAAATCAATCCGGATGCGATAAAGACTTCGGCAGGAGCGTTGTACAAAATTCCGGTATGTAGAGAGGATTCCTTGGGTAAGACGGGACGTTTTCTGATCGAGTCGGGAATCCAGTTGGTGGTGAGTACCGAAAAGACAAAAGAATCGGTATATGACATGGATTACAGTGGGCCAACCTGTATCATTATGGGAGCGGAAGATGTGGGCGTGTCGGATGAACTGATCCGTATCTCCGATAAATTGGCAAAAATACCTATGTTCGGTGAGATCGGTTCGTTAAATGTATCGGTATCTGCAGCTGTAGTGATTTATGAAGCGATACGTCAGCGAGGTTTAGAGCGTTAAGGAAGAAAGAGGGAAAAAAGAGGAATGTTAAAGAGAAAGCTGGAGCGGCAGTTCAGAAAATACCGATATGTCATGTATCGGGAGACATTGATCGATCATCGTGAGCATTTCTGGTCTTTTATAGGTGCGTTTGTTGGTATAGGGATTATAGCATTTATCCAATCACTTCATTTACCTTCTCTGGAGAATGTCTTTTTGATAGGCTCTTTTGGGGCGTCCAGTGTGCTGGTTTATGGTGCCATACAAAGCCCGTTGGCACAACCACGGAATTTGATAGGAGGGCATGTCGTATCTGCCATCATCGGCGTGACAGTAGCAACCTTGTTGCCTGACATTATATGGATTACTGCACCATTAGCTGTGGCTTTTTCCATCGTTTTTATGCAAATTACGCGGACACTGCATCCGCCAGGAGGAGCGACGGCTTTGATCGCAGTATCCGGAGGGACCAAGATCGCTTCTTTGGGGTATTGGTACGTGTTGAGCCCGGTCTTTACGGGAGCCATTATTCTCTTTCTCGTTGCCTTGTTGTTTAATAATATTACAAAAAACAGGCATTATCCTGTGAAGGGGTCTCGCCTGAGGAGATCTCGGAGAGAGTCCTTGAAAAAGCGATTTAATAACTCATAAAAAAACGCCTCATCAATGATGAGGCGTTTTTTGTGAGTTCGAATCTTACGATTAGTATTTTCCTTTTGATTCACGGCGTTTGCCAGAGAAGTCACGGAATCCACCATTGTTTCCTCCACGGTCTCTGCGTTCGCCACCACCGTAACCACCACTGCGACGATCACCGCCACCGTAGCCGCCACGTTCTCTGCGCTCGCCACCACCGTAGCCACCGCTACGACGATCTCCGCCTCTTGAACGGCCACCTCTATCAGATTGGCTGTCACCAGAAACTTCGATGCGAACTTGACGACCGTTGAAATCAACAGCTTTAAATCCTTCAAAGACTTTGTTTACCTCTTCATCTTGAACCTCGAAGAATGTAAATACACCTTTCATGTCAATCTTACCGATTGATTTTCCGGATATCTTCGCGTTGTTACAGATAAATCCCAGCATGTCTCCACGGGAGAATTCATCCACAGCACCTAAGTTCATAAACAAACGTGTATAGCCTTTTGATCCTGTACGTGGTCCACGTTCGCCACGATCGCGGTCTCTACCATCTCTGGTATCACGGCCATCGATATTCAGGTCCGGAGCATTGTTATAGTACTCTAGGAATCTGTTAAATTCTAGTGAAGCAAATCTTTTTACGATATCTTCTTTAGATAACGATTCAAAGCCTTCCATGATAGCTGGTAAGAATTGATTGATTTGATCCTCATTGACTTCTACATTCTGAACCTTATTAATGATCGTTAAAAGTTGTTTTTCTACAACTTCTGGACCTTGAGGTACCTGTTTGCGTTCAAATGTTTTACCGATTACTTTTTCAAGTTGACGGATTTTACTTTGCTCTTTGATGTTGATCAAGGAAATTGAAATTCCTGTTTTACCAGCACGAGCGGTACGACCAGAACGGTGCGTATAGTTTTCGATTTCGTCTGGTAACGAGAAGTTGATAACGTGTGTGATGTTGTTTACATCTATACCACGAGCTGCAACATCTGTCGCAATTAACAACTGTAAGCTACGATCGCGGTAACGCTTCATCACTTTGTCACGTTGTTGCTGAGACAAGTCTCCATGGAGCGCATCTGCGTTGTAACCGTCTTTGATTAAAGCTTCCGCAATTTCTTGCGTCTCGATTTTAGTACGACAGAATACGATGCCGAAGATTTCAGGATTGGAATCCACGATACGCTTGAATGCTGCATATTTATCTTTAGCTCTAATCAGATAGTACTGATGGTCAATGTTTGCATTACCAGTGTTTTTCGTTCCGACAGTCATTTCTACCGGATCTGTCATGTAGTTTTGAGCTATACGACGGACTTCTTTTGGCATGGTTGCTGAAAATAACCATGTTTTTTTGTCATCTGGAGTTTCCGATAAGATGTCGTTGATGTCTTCTTTGAAGCCCATGTTCAACATTTCGTCGGCTTCGTCCAATACAACATATTTTACCTGTGAAAAATCAATCGCATTTCTGCCGATGATATCCAACATACGACCTGGGGTCGCTACTACAATCTGCACACCACGTCTAATCTGACGTAATTGGTCTGAGATGTTTGCACCTCCGTATACAGCAACAACATGTACATTGTCAATGTATTTCGCAAATTTTTCTAAATCCTTAGAGATTTGTAAACACAGCTCACGGGTTGGGCAAAGAATCAAAGCTTGAGGCTGTTTTTGAGAAAAGTCTAATTGCTCTAATAATGGTAGACCGAATGCTGCTGTCTTACCTGTGCCGGTTTGGGCTAATCCGACAAAATCGTCGTTGCCAGTCAATAATACAGGAATGGCTTTTTCCTGAATTTCAGAGGGCTTTTCGAAACCTAACTCTGAGATGGCATTAACAACTTCCTCACGGATTCCCAGTTCTAAAAATGGGTTCATGAAATAAATTATACAATAGGCACTATTGCCTAAGGCGATGCAAAGGTACAACTATTATTTTATATATCCTAGACTATAAGCAGTTGATAGTGAATATTATGAAGTTTTTTCTGTTCAAATGGCTTGGATGATAATAATTTAGAAGAAAAGCATATTCTTTTATTAGATGTAGTCAATTTTTTTTAGGTTTGGATAACATTTAACTAATTATACATAAATTATGTGGTACAAAAAATCGATAGCGAAGCTTGTATCTGAAGCGGAGCAAAGCGGAGAGGGGACTTTAAAGCGAACATTGTCTACTTCTGGGCTGGTAGCCTTGGGGGTAGGAGCGATTATTGGAGCGGGATTATTTTCATTGACAGGAATCGCTGCAGCTGAGAATGCGGGACCCGCAGTTATGCTTTCTTTTATCATAGCAGCTGTTGGCTGTGCATTTGCGGGACTTTGTTATGCCGAATTTGCTTCAATGATTCCTGTAGCGGGGAGTGCATATACGTATTCCTATGCAACTATGGGAGAGTTTATGGCCTGGATTATCGGTTGGGATCTCGTGTTGGAATACGCTCTTGCAGGAGCAACCGTTGCTGCAAGTTGGTCGCAATATTTTAATGAGTTGCTCAAGATATTCGGTATGGCCTTGCCCAACGAGCTGCTGTATTCACCCTGGGTAGAGCATCATTTGGCAGATGGTACCGTTTTCTCGGGAGGCATCGTTAATCTGCCTGCTATTATAATTGTATGTTTATTGTCGCTGTTGTTGATTCGCGGTACACAGGAATCTTCGTTTGTGAATAATATCCTGGTGGTGTTGAAAGTGGCGGTCGTTATTCTTTTCATTGCATTGGGCTGGCAGTTTATTGATCCGGCTAACCACAATCCTTTTATCCCTGTTAATGAGGGGGAAGAGTTGTTGAAGAACGGGCAGATCGGTTTTTTTGATTTCTTCAAAGAGGGATATTTTGGACATTTCGGCATATCTGGCGTGTTACGGGCGGCCGGTGTACTGTTCTTCGCATTTGTGGGTTTTGATGCGGTGAGTACAGCTGCGCAGGAAGCCATCAATCCGAAGAAAGGTATGCCTATCGGTATTATAGGCTCGTTGTTAGTATGTACCTTGTTATATGTATTGTTTTCTTATGTGATGACAGGTTTGGCGCATTATTCTGATTTTAAGGGAGATGCCAAGCCTGTGGCTACTGCTTTTGCAAAAACAGGATATACATTCTTGAATACAGCGATGATTGTGACTATTATTGCGGGGTATACCTCCGTCATCTTAGTGATGTTGTTGGGTCAGAGTCGCGTTTTTTATTCTATGAGTAAGGATGGACTACTGCCCAAGGTGTTTTCAGATTTGTCCAAAAGACAGACGCCGTGGAAAACTAATCTTATTTTCATGGTATTTGTTAGTTTGTTTGCTGGCTTTGTACCGGTGGCAGAATTGGGGCATATGGTGAGTATCGGGACCTTGTTTGCATTTACCTTAGTGTGTATTGGTGTCATTGTGATGCGAAAGCGCAGTCCGGATATCGAACGGCCATTTAAAACACCGTTAGTGCCCCTGATTCCGATTTTAGGAATTATTGTGTGTGTATTGATGATGGCTTCCCTGCCTTTGGAAAGTTGGGAGCGGTTGGGGATTTGGATGCTTATTGGTGTCGCTGTCTATTTTCTGTACGGGAAAAGACATTCTGTTCTGAGAAAAGAAATAGAATCTGGCAATACCAAATAAAAAAAGGGAGCTCTTGCTCCCTTTTTTTATTTGGTATTGCGTATTGTTAAAACAAGGTGAATTCTACACGACGGTTTTGTTGACGTCCTTCTGCTGTAGCATTGGTTGCAATCGGCTGGTTAGGACCATAGCCTACTGCTTCAATACGTGATGCATTTGCACCTTTCGATACTAAATAAGCTTTAACCGACTCCGCACGTTCTTTGGACAGACGTAAGTTTGTTTGAAGAGACCCTGTGTTATCCGTGTGTCCTGCTAATTTTAAGCTGAAGTTCTTTTCGATTAATAAAGAAGCAACACGATTCAACGATTCGAATGAAGTCGAACGTATAGTAGCTTTTCCTAAATCAAACTCTAGGTTTTTGATGGCTTCATCAACTACTTTTTTATCTTCTTCTGTAACGATGATTTTTTCGATTACCTTAGTTTCGTTTTTCATCTCAGGTAATGGACAGCCCGAACCATCAACTTTTACACCAGCTGGAGTGTTGGGGCATTTGTCGAATTTGTTCGCAACTCCGTCTCCATCGTCATCTCTTAAGTCTGCTGCGATTTCATTCAGTTGCTGTTTCAATTGAGCATTGGAGGCAACTAACGCATCACGTTCTGCTTTTATAGCATCATATTTCTTGTTGGCATCATTTACAAACGCTGCAACAGGGTTGCTGTTGTTCATGAACGGTTTCTCTTTGTTGCCCAATGCAACTTCGATACCTGCGTGTGCATAAGAGAATAGATCGTTTTTGTATTGTCCTCCCATCACACCGTCAAAGCGTTGGTTAGCCCAATTTAATTGGTAACCCAAATCAAGGTTTATACCTTTTGTAATAGCGAATTTAAATCCAGCGTCAGCAGGTACGTATAGTTTTGTTGTCGCGTCGTTCTTGTGAGAAGCTCCACCTACATCGGTAGTCGTGGTTTCAAAATTTAAAGCGCCCAGACCTATTGCGAAATAAGGCTTAACGATGCCATTTGCAAAACGCCAACTGGTATTACCTAGTGTCCATTCTGCCGATAAGGCTGCAGACCAAGGTGTTTTCGCTTCGAACTCGTTGATGCCTGCAGTTGCATTTTTCATCGAGCCGCCTACTTTACCCCCCAGGTATTGTGCTTTCAGACCGAAAGAAGGAGTAAGGTGCTTCTTGATATAAGCGCTATAGCCTACTTCATGGTTTAGCTTGTTGAAGCCAGCTCTGTTGAAGCCAAAGATGTTCGTTTGGTTAAGAACACCAGCGTTAACACCGACAGACCATGTTCTGTACTCTTCGGATGATCCAAAAGGTGTGGTGCCATCAATTGTAGCTGTGTTGGTGATTTGTGCAAATGCTCCTGTAGAGGTCAAACCTAAAGCAAGTGCCAAAGTCAGATTGCGTAAATTTTTAATTTCCATGTTATTTTTATTGATTTGTGTTTCAAAAGAACGATTAGACATCCCCTTTCTTTCTTTTGAAATTATAGATGCTGAGCGCAAAAGTACTGCCAAAAAAATGTGAAAATAGAAAAGTATTCAAAAAAGGTTGATTCTGTAGGTTGAATCCGACAAAACAAACCTTAATTGTTTGACTTACTAGGTTATAGACCTGGCAAAGAATTTTGGGATTTGAATCTGATAGGCCATCTTCTTGACGATGTTTTCTTCTGTGATTTTTCGTAAAAATCCTTTTTTACTTTTGGTAACCAATAGAACGTCCAGTAGTTCATCAGCGATGACGGTGTCAATGGCGGAGGAGATATCTTCTTTATACTGGATTAGAAATGCTTGGTTTTTGATAACATATGAAATATTGTCAATCCCGGTTTCGGTAATGATATGCTGGATGAATGCTGCAAATTTGGCATCCAGTGCTTTAATGCTTTCGTCAGCTGTATTGATATGGATAAGTACCAATTCAAAGTCGTGGGTGTAGAGTGCTGTCGCTTGCTTGAGTACATCTATTTCACCCTCTTTGAAATTGCACAAAAGTCCGATTTTCTCCGTTTTGTATGTCTTGTCGCTGAAAGGGACAGCGAGTACAGGCGTTTTTGTGTTCTGAAAAACATCAAACATGTTGGATCCGATCAATAAAGAGTCCAGCCCTGAGGAGCCTTTAGTGCCCATCACTATAGCATCGTAGGTGTCTGTTTCGGTAAGTTTCCCGATTTCTTCGAAAAGATTGCCATCGCTAAAGACACTGCGGACTACTGTCTCAGGGTTGTCCTTTTTGATGGACGAAATTAACTCTTCCATCTTGCTTTTTGCTTCTGCAACCCGGGGGTCGATTAGGGCTGTGTCTTCAATAGCGTTGCGATAGCTGTTAATATGACCCGTAAATACATGGATCAATACCAGCTCGTGTTTTGTCGCTTTAGTGAGCTGGCAGGCATACGCAATGGCCTTGTTGGAGTATTGTGAAAAATCAACGGGTATAAGTAGTTTGTTTGCCATGGTGTCTATATGCGTTAATTGTTGTCAAAAAATGTTGGACGTTCCAAGTCCAGTACGATTTCTTTGGAAACAGAGGGCGAGAAAAGTCGCTTGAAAAAAGATTTTCTTGTTTTTGTAACAACCATCATATCATAGTCATTCTCTTTTATGATATGATTGATGACTTCGGGAATGCTGTCTAGATTTTCATCGTCAATATGGATCGATTGGGCGATACTATGCACATTTTCTACTCCATTAAGGTTCTTGATGTTGAATGACCAGCTTTCCAAGTGCTCAGTTATTTCAGTGGTATCTTTAGAGTCTCTGTACACATGGATTGTATCGAGAGATGGGATGGAGGAAACTAGAGACAGGTATTCTTTTAAGGTGTCGAGTTCTTCGACTTTGAAGTTCGTCAACATCCCTACTTTTTGTAAACGAAAATCTGAAGTTGTGCTGGGGATGGCTATAACAGGGATTCGAGCTTTTGTCGTGATGCTGCTGGTATTGCTGCCCCACACCAACGATTTTCCCTTTCCTGTCCCCGTAGTCCCCATAATGATCAAAGCATAGCTAGGCGGTACCGCAATTGTAGGAAGGATTTCAGAGAGTAATCCACTTGTACAGGTTGTTTCAAACGACAGGGAAGGGTAATCCTTTTGTAGGCTTTCTTTGAGATCCAGTATGAGCATGTCTGCTTTTAATACGGGAATGCTGGTGTCTTTGTTTGCTTTTTCCTCATCAAAAAGTGCCGAGTCGGAGGTGTAGCAATGAAATAAATGAACCCCATAGTTGTTCTGTTTTGCCAATTCACAGGCATATCTGATCGCCGTTAGCGCATTGTCTGAAAAGTCAGTAGGTACTATTATTTTTTTTGTCATATTTCTTCTAACTATCTGCATCGAAAGATGGAATAAATCTACTAAAATTAATTGACTTTTTAATGATTTCGGTTAGTTTTAAGCGTGATTCTGGTCACTTTTAAATAGCGTTATCTTTTGCTTTATGCATTCATTGGATAGTTGGTTGATTTATTCTACAGACATCAGGTCGGCGGGCTCCTTATAGTGCTTGCTACTGAAAAAATCAATTGTAATAGCGCGCTATTTTGAGTAAATTTGGCACTTTATAAAATATAATTTCATGACTAGTAGAGAAATACGCGAAGCATTTTTAGAGTTTTTCAAGAGTAAATCACATCATATCGTACCGTCTGCACCTGTAGTGGTGAAGAATGACCCTACATTAATGTTTACCAATGCAGGGATGAACCAGTTTAAAGATTTGTTTTTAGGGGAGGCCGCTGTCAAATACTCGCGTATTGCAGATACGCAGCGCTGTCTGCGTGTCTCCGGTAAGCACAATGACTTGGAAGAGGTGGGGATTGATACCTATCATCATACCTTATTCGAGATGTTGGGAAACTGGTCGTTTGGAGATTATTTTAAGAAAGAGGCGATTACGTGGGCTTGGGAGCTGTTGACAGAAGTCTACAAGCTGGATAAAGACCGGTTGTACGTAACTATTTTTGAAGGCGATGATAGCGAGGGGTTGGTTAGAGATCAAGAGGCTTATGGGTTCTGGAAGGAGTTTATAGCAGAGGATCGTATCTTGTTGGGAAATAAAAAAGATAATTTTTGGGAGATGGGCGATATGGGACCTTGTGGTCCTTGTTCGGAGATTCATTACGATATGCGTACGGATGCAGAGCGTGCCCAGCAAAAGGGACAGGAGCTGGTCAACGCAGATCACCCTCAGGTCATAGAGGTATGGAATCTTGTATTTATGCAGTTCAATCGGTTGAAAAATGGTAGTCTAGAGCCTCTCCCTGCCAAGCATGTGGATACGGGTATGGGCTTTGAGCGTTTGGTTCGTGCGATACAGGGGAAGACGTCCAATTACGATACGGATGTGTTTCAACCATTGATCAGTTATATTTCTCAAAAATCAGGTATTCAATATGGTGTCGCAGAACAAACGGATATTGCGATGCGGGTATTGTCGGATCATATCCGTGCCGTCGCTTTTGCTATCGCTGATGGACAACTGCCTTCGAACAATAAAGCGGGCTATGTCATCCGACGTATTCTGAGAAGAGCTGTCCGCTATGCGTATACGTTCCTGAACTTTAAACAACCATTTTTCCACGAGTTGGTGCCTTTACTGGCCGATCAATTCAAGGGCGTATTTGATGAGCTTTATCAACAGCGGGATTTTGTGGAGAAAGTTGTCATGGAAGAGGAAGTTTCCTTTTTGAGAACATTGACGACTGGAATACAGCGTTTCGAAAACTATGTCGAAGGACACCAATTCATCGATGGGGATTTTGCTTTTGAGTTATTTGATACGTATGGTTTTCCGATAGACTTAACGGAATTGTTGGCTCGGGAAAAGGGCGTAACCGTCGATATGGAAGCTTTTACGAAGGCTTTGCAAGTACAGAAGGAGCGCTCTAGAGCAGCGACTACAATAGATACTGGCGATTGGGTAACGGTCAATGATAGTGACGAAGTGGATTTTGTGGGGTATGATGTATTACAGGCCCAAACGGAAATCCTTAAGTACCGTAAAGTGAGTGCTAAAGGAAAAGAACAGTTCCAGTTGGTATTGGCAGTAACACCATTCTATGCAGAAGGGGGAGGGCAGATCGGTGATTCGGGACTGTTAGTCTCCGACCGTGGGGAGAAAATAATCGTTACCGATACCAAAAAAGAGAATGGACTTATCGTGCATTTTGTAGATCAGTTGCCTGAAGAGATCGGTGCGAAGTTTGAGGCTACGGTCGATGTTACAAAACGTATCGATACCGAGAGTAACCACTCTGCTACGCATTTGTTGCATGCGGCCTTGAAGGAGGTGTTGGGAGAGCATGTCAATCAGAAAGGTTCTTTGGTATCACCGGATATACTGCGTTTTGATATTTCTCATTTTGCCAAAATGACCTATGACGAAATCAAAGCGGTGGAAGATATTGTCAATGCAAAAATCAGAGCCAATATTCCATTGAAGGAGGAAAGACAGGTGCCTTTTCAGCAAGCTATCGATTCGGGAGTGACGGCTCTTTTCGGTGAAAAATATGGTGATTACGTACGGGTGATTACGTTTGATGATCAGTACTCCAAAGAGCTGTGTGGTGGCACGCACGTAAGGGCTACAGGGCAGATCGGTTTCTTTAAGATTGTATCTGAGTCTGCTGTAGCTGCTGGTGTGAGACGGATAGAAGCAATCACGGGTTCTAAAGCTGCTGCTGTGATTAGAGAGCATTTTGAGTTGTTTCAGCATATGAAGGAAATATTGAATAATCCGAAGGATTTTGTTTCTGCCGTGACTAAGATTATGGATGAAAATGGAACGTTGAAGAAGGAAATCGATAATTTCTTAAAAGAGCGCTCTTTGTCTCTAAAGAATGAGTTAAATGAGAAGATGGAAGTGGTTAATGGTGTTAACTTTTTGGCTACTGTAGTCGATCTGCCAAGTGCTGACGCGGTCAAAACGTTAGCCTATGCGCTGAAAGGAGCCATGGATAATCTGTTCTTGGTGCTCGGGGCGAATATAGATGGAAAGCCGAGCTTGACGGTGGTGGTTTCTGAAGGGCTGGTAAAGGAGCGTGGTCTCAATGCGGGGACTATTGTACGCGACCTGGCTAAAGATATACAAGGTGGCGGTGGCGGACAGCCTTTCTTTGCTACGGCAGGAGGGAAAGATGTTACAGGACTAGCTGGTGCTATAGCCCGCTCCAAGAATTTTTTAATGTAGTATTATTTGCACTATAATAGATATGGACAAGTTTAGTATTTTTCTTTTTTCAATTTTAGGATTTGGACTTTTGGGTTGCTCTAATAAGGATACAATTGCTATCTCTGGGGAGGTTTTAAATCCTGGTAACGTAAAGGTGGTAGCTTTTTATGAAGGAGATCGTAAACTTGATTCTGTTTTTTTGAGTGACCAAAATAAGTTTAAGTTTGAACGTGAAGCGACGCAGCCGCGTCTTTTGACCTTAGAAGTCGGTAAGAATAGATATCCCGTTATTGTCGCTCCTGGAGAGAAGTTGTTGTTTAGTTCTGATTTGCAAAATAATCCAGAGGGGTATAAGGTCGAAGGGTCTGAGCTTTCTTCTGTATTGCAGGACTTTGCGCCAATTAAACAGCGTAAAGAGTTTCTCGAAGATTCTCTACAAGGGGATTTTGTGAAGCGTATGGCAGGAAAGAGCGAGAATGAAATCGAAAGCCTCCGTGCAGATTATATGGCACAGTATAGAAAGGAAATGGTGAGTTTTACGACACAGGCAGTAGCTTTTGCGAAAGCGAATCATGCTAATTTAGCGGGTTTCTATGCGATGAGTACCTTGGATCCGGATGTTTCAGAAAATGAACTGATAGCTTATGTCGATAATCTTGGCGATTTATTTGCAGACAATAGAACCGTCGTTCAATTTAAGGAAGAGATCGCCAAATTGAGGAAACTGGCAATAGGTCAGCCTGCGCCGGATATAACGGCATATACACCCAATAACAAAACGGTAAAGCTTTCTGATTATCGTGGTAAATATGTATTGGTCGACTTTTGGGCATCTTGGTGTGTGCCCTGTAGAAAAGAAAATCCTAATATCGTGCGTCTCTATAATAGTTATAAGGACAAGAATTTTACGGTATTGGGGGTATCTCTGGATAATAATCCAGGCTCATGGATGCGCGCTGTTGAAGAGGATAAGTTGGACTGGACAAATATATCGGACTTGAAGGCATGGAGCTCGGACTTGGTATTGGATTATCGTATTAAGGCAATACCAGCATCCGTAATCGTCGATCCTGCCGGAACGATCATCGGTAAAAACCTAAGGGGTACGGACTTGGAGGCATTTTTAAAGCAGACGCTAATAGCAAATTAGAGGAAGTTTATTAATTTATTAAGTTATTTTTAATAGTTAACAATTTCATAACATTTGATTAACTTTATCTTACCATAAAGTACATACTTTAGCAAAAAAACTAATATGAGTGCCAAGCAAAAAATACTTGTGGTAGATGATGAGCAGGATATCTTAGATCTCATTTCCTACAATCTGAACAAAGAAGGATACCAGGTCTATACAGCATCAAATGGAAAGCTGGCAATTGATAAGGCAAAAGAAGTAAGTCCGGATTTAATTATCTTGGATGTCATGATGCCTGTGATGGATGGGATAGAGGCTTGTCGGATTATGCGGTCTTTACCAGAGTTTAAACATACCTTTATGGTGTTTTTGACAGCGAGGAGTGAGGAATACTCCGAGATAGCTGGCTTCCATGTCGGAGCCGATGATTATATTGCCAAACCCATAAAGCCACGGGCATTGATGTCTAGAATCAATGCTATACTGCGAAGGAATTCGCAGGAATCTGTCGACGAACCTGCAGATAAGTTGGAAATAGCAGATTTGGTGATCGATAGAGATTCGTTCTTGGTATATAGAGATACAGAGAAAATCGTGTTGGCAAAAAAAGAATTTGAACTGCTCTATCTCTTGGCTTCTAAGCCGAATAAGGTGTATACGCGCGAGCAGATATTAAAAGCAATCTGGGAGGATTCTGTCGTTGTTACCAACAGAACCATTGATGTTCACATCCGGAAGTTGCGAGAAAAAATTGGTGATAACTACGTAGCAACAGTCAAAGGTGTTGGTTATAAGTTTGAACTTAATTAAATATTTGATAAATAAATGGGGCGAAATTAATTTCGCCCCATTTATTTTATATCCTTATCATTTTCAATAATAAAGGATCTCAACTCTTCCAACATGAGTTCAAAGTTCAGTTTTAATTCTTGGAACTTGGTGTTAATGATGTCCATTTCCAGTTCATCTCGTCCCATATTTTCTAATTCTTGAAAAGCTGTAGAAAGTGTCGATGCACCAATGTATTGCATGGTAGGTTTGATGTGGTGGGCGCTGTCTCGGATTACTTTTTTATCTCCGTTGTTCATTCCAGATAGCAATGCCTGGAAATCAATAGGACTTTGTTCCAGATACATCTCTACAAATTGTTTCACCAAAGAAGGGTTTCCCATCATTGATTTTTTTATGATATCTGGATTGATGATTTTATAGGGCATTTACGTGTTATTTAAATATACTTTTTGACAACAAGTGTATCTGTGGACTGGGCCAGTAACTCCTTGTTGCTACGGCGCAATACGGGATGTACATATTCCGCTGCGATTTCGCATAGCGGAACCAGTACGAAATTACGGAGCTGTAATAATGGATGTGGAATGATAAGATTCTCCGATTCATATACGTCTTCATTGAAATAGATGATGTCGATGTCTATAAGTCGAGCCCCCCATTTGACAAGACGGACGCGTCCCAGTTCCATCTCTATCTCTTGACAGATGGAAAGGCATTTTTGTTTTTCAAGTGGAGTCTCTATAATCAGTGCTTGGTTATAAAAAAGGGGCTGATCTTTGACGCCCCATCCCTCGGATACGTATAGGGCAGAGGATTTGATTACTTTGCCGATCCTATTCTGTAGCAGGGTGAATGCCTGCTTGATTTGTGTAGTAGGATTGCCCAGATTAGCGCCTAATAGGATGTGGATTGTGTTCATTCTTTCCAAAAATACAATATTGAACCTTTAAATTCGACAAAACCAATTAAATACACTAAATTTAGTTTGTAAAAAGATAATTTATGAGCTTTATTAAACAAGTGTTAGCCACTATCACAGGGATACTTATTACCAGTATTATCCTGTTTTTTCTTTTTTTAGTATTTATTGGCGTGCTGGTCCAGCAGTCGTCGCAACAGGCCACAGTAGTCGCGCCAGCCAAATCCGTGTTATATCTGTCGCTGGATTATAAAATTGTAGAAAAGACGGAGAGCAATCCCTTGGGAGATTTGAATCTGCCTCTTTACAACGTGGAAAAGTCTATTGGACTGAATGATGTTTTGGCACGTATTAAAGCTGCTAAAACGGATGATAATATTAAAGGTATCTATCTGAATCCTTCGACGGTGGGTATGGGCTTTGCCAGTTTAAAAGCGATTCGTGACGCCCTGTTGGATTTCAAAGAGTCGAAGAAATTTATCGTTGCCTACAGTGAAGGTTATTCCCAAAAAGCCTATTACTTGTCCACTGTGGCGGACAGTATTTATTTGAATCCCCAAGGATCGTTAGATTTCAGGGGATTAAGTTCTTCAGTCGTATTTATGAAAGAAGCCATGGATAAATTGGGGGTCGAGATGCAGGTGATCAAAGTCGGAACTTATAAATCGGCGGTAGAACCTTTCTTGCTCAACGAAATGAGTGATGCAAACAGGGAACAGGTCACCTCTTATCTGGGCAGTATCTATGACTCTTTCTTATCGGATATTTCGCAAGCTCGAAATCAATCGGTCGATACATTGAAAAATATTGCGAATGAATACTTGATTCGGAATGCCGATGATGCGCTTCGTTATAAATTCATCGATGGTAAGGTCTATAAGGATGAACTGTTATCCCTGCTTAAAAAGCGATTGGATATTGCTGAGGATAAAGATATCTCGTCTGTCTCTATATTGAATTATGGAGGTAGTCCTGCCAGTACCTCGGGAGCTAAGATAGCGGTGCTGTATGCGTATGGCGATATCGTGGATGGCGAGGGTTCTGTAGGTCAGATCGGAGGAGATAAAATTTCACGACAGTTGCGTAAGCTGCGCAGAGATAAGGATATTAAGGCTGTGGTGCTGCGGGTTAATTCCGGCGGAGGATCTGCTCTAGCATCCGATGTTATTTGGAGAGAGGTGGAGCTGATAAAGAAAGAAAAGCCTATTGTAGTCTCTATGGGTGATTATGCTGCTTCGGGTGGCTATTATATCGCCGCAGCAGCCGACTCTATTTTTGCTGAGTCGAGCACGTTGACTGGGTCGATTGGGGTATTTGGGCTAATACCCAATTTTAAAGGGCTGTTGAACAATAAGCTGGGTATACATATCGATGAGGTGAATACGGGTAAGTATTCAAGCCTGATGGCGAATCCGGACAAACCGCTTACTGCCGAAGAGCGGTCTATCATACAGATGGAAGTCAATCGGACGTATTCGACATTTATGGAACGTGTAGCTAATGGACGTAAGATGAATGTAGAGGCTGTCGACAGTATTGGTCAGGGACGCGTATGGACAGGTAAGCAAGCGCTTGACTTGGGGCTGGTTGACGGGATCGGTAACCTGCAGCGTGCCATTGGTGCAGCAGCGGCGAAAGCTTCGTTGAAAGACTATCAGCTGGTGGAGCTTCCGGAGAAAGAGGATCCTTTTGCGAGTATATTGTCTTCTTCCAAAGACAAGGTTAAGATGTGGTTGTTTGGCGAAGAGTTGGGCGATTATCAAAAATACTTATTGGACGTGACCAAAGTTTTAAAACATACCGGAATACAAGCAAGATTGCCTTATCAGATAGAGATCTACTAGCGTTATTTTTGTAATATTTTTTACGGTATGGCGTGAATGCAAAGCAATTTATATAAGTTTACGTCTCAATCAACTTAAATACTTTTAGTACACATATGAAAACAATTGACGATTTAAATTTTTCTGGTAAAAAGGCCTTAATCCGTGTAGACTTTAATGTTCCTCTTGATGCGGATTTTAATATTACGGATGACAATAGAATTCAGGGGGCAACTCCGACTATAAAGAAGATTCTTGCAGACGGAGGGGCTGTCGTATTAATGTCCCACTTGGGGAGACCAAAAGAAGGGCCGACTGATAAGTATTCGTTGAAGCATATTGTTTCGCATCTTTCAAAGGTATTGGGGGTAGAGGTGCAGTTTGCCAACGATTGTATCGGTGACGAAGCCCGCGAGAAGGCGGCAAACCTAAAACCTGGTGAAGTGTTGTTATTGGAAAATCTTCGTTTTTATAAAGAGGAAGAAAAAGGAGACGTGGCATTTGCAGAAAAGCTTTCTAAATTAGGGGAAGTATATGTTAATGATGCATTTGGAACGGCGCACCGTGCGCATGCTTCTACGGCTATTGTAGCGCAGTTCTTCCCGACAGCCAAGTATTTTGGCTACCTGATGGCGGCAGAACTGAACAATGCTGAAAAAGTGCTTAATCATCCGAATAGACCGTTTACAGCAATTATGGGTGGGGCTAAGGTCTCGGATAAGATACAGCTGATCGAAGCATTGCTGGATAAGGTGGATAACCTGATCATCGGTGGAGGAATGGCTTATACCTTTGTCAAGGCGCGCGGTGGTGAAATCGGTAAGTCATTGGTAGAAATGGACAAGCTGGATTTGGCTAATGAACTTGTTAAAAAAGCAGAAGAGAAAGGGGTCAATCTGGTATTGCCTACGGATGCGCAAATAGCGGATAGCTTCTCGAATGATGCTAAAACATATGATGGACCTAATGATCAGATTCCTGCAGATCTTCAAGGTCTGGATATTGGTAACGAGTCGTCTCGGCATTTTGCAGAGATTATATCAGCCTCCAATACGTTATTGTGGAATGGCCCGATGGGGGTGTTTGAGTTCGATACGTTTGCTAGGGGTACGAAAGCGGTTGCTGATGCGATTGTCGCTGCGACAGAGCGAGGTGCATTCTCCTTGATCGGTGGTGGTGATTCAGCCGCTGCTATTGCCAAGTTTGAGATGACGGAGCATGTAAGCTATGTGAGCACAGGTGGTGGAGCTTTGTTGGAATATATGGAGGGAAAAGAGTTGCCAGGTGTTGCTGCAATAAATGCTTAGTTATCGTAACTATAAAGAATCATAAAAGCCGCAGATTATGCGGCTTTTGTTTTATCAGCTGATTTACATTTCTCGTGTAAATAAAAAAAGGGATTTGTCAAAGACAAATCCCTTTTCTATATAGTAAGAAGGCTTATTTAGCCTCAGCTTCTAATTTATTTAAAATCTCGTCGTTCTTAGTGATTTGACTATGCTTAGGCATTTTTGAACGTGATCCTGGTTCGATGTTACGACCCAAGCTTAGAAACTGAACTTCCATACGTGAAGTAGTTTTGTTTCTTCTATCTTTTCTTTTTAAACGTGTAACTCCCATTTTATTATAATATTTTTTGTACGTTATAAACGAGGTCGGAAGCGGATTCGAACCGCTGTAGGAGGTTTTGCAGACCTCAGCCTAGCCACTCGGCCATCCGACCCTTTTACCCTTACTGGGCATGCAAAAGTAATGTTAAAAATTGAAAATGCAAAATTAATTATAAAAACCTTTGTGATGAAATGGCAGTTGAGCAGATTGTCCTGACGGGCACTTGAAGTTCCGTTACTTTTTTGTAGAAATATATTGACATTTTTTGGTTGTAAAGGTCTTGAAAACAGATAGAATGCGGTTGGGGTCGTTGGTGTATTTATTGTTCTAGAAAAGATTTAAGTTTGGTATCAAATTTGAATAGATAGTAATCGATAGGGTTGTCTGTTCAATCCCACATATTAAAAAAGAGTATTAAAATAAACGTTATGAAAAAAGTTTTACTAACATTAGGTGTTGCATTATTAACAGCGGTAGGAGCACAGGCTCAGATTGGTTATGGGGTTAAAGCAGGTTTAAACTTTCCCAAATTGAATTATTCTGGAGGAAATGTAAGTTATACGACGAGTGCAGCTACTAATTTTTATCTTTCCGGTTATGCAAGTATCCCTGCTGCGACTAATTTTGCTATTCAACCAGGAGTTTCTTTGCAAGGTAAAGGAGGTAAAGTTGAAGTAGGTAATCTAACCACTACTCGAAATCTAATGTCTATTGAAATTCCTGTTAATGCGGTATACTATATTCCTACTGGAGCTACTGGCTCTGTTTTCGTTGCTGCTGGACCTTATGTTGGTTTTAACGTGTCAGGAAAAGATAAGGCGGGGGATGTAAAGAAAGACATTAAATTTGGTTCAAAAGATGATCAATTAAAGGTTGTTGATTACGGACTTAATTTTCAATTGGGCTATAAATTATCAAATGGTTTGTTAATTAACGGAGGTTATGGTCTCGGATTAGGAAATATGTCAAATGTTGACGCTCTAAAAATTAAGAACAATGTATTCTCTGTAGGTATTGGTTTTGAAATTTAATCAATATTTCTCTAGTAAGAGATAATTGAGCCCCTTGGATAATTATCCAAGGGGCTTTTTATTTAAAGTGAATATGATACAAGACTAACAAATCTTGTCTCTTGGATTCAGCGAATAATATTTATCTTTGTACCATGATTGAATTGCCTGTTATACCCGTAAATCAGACACAGCGTAAACCAGATTGGCTACGTGTGAAACTTCCGGTAGGAAAAGAATATCGCCATGTACGTGGTTTGGTCGATGAGCACAAGCTTCATACCATCTGTGAAAGTGGTAATTGTCCCAATATGGGAGAGTGTTGGGGAGCTGGTACGGCTACTTTTATGATTTTAGGTAATATCTGTACGCGTTCTTGTTCTTTCTGTGCGGTAGCAACAGGAAGACCGCTTCCTGTGGATGTAGACGAACCGAATCGCGTAGCAACTTCTGTTAAGTTGATGGGGGTAAAGCATTGTGTAATTACTTCGGTCGACCGTGATGATCTAAAAGATGGAGGTTCTACTATTTGGGCGGAGACTATTCAAGCAATCCGCCGAGAGAGTCCGGAGACAACTTTGGAAACACTTCTTCCCGACTTTAAAGGACAGTGGGATAATCTTGACCGTGTGATTGCAGTTCGGCCAGAAGTGGTGTCACATAACTTAGAGACTGTGCGCCGCTTGACTCGAGAGGTACGTATACAGGCCAAATATGACCGTTCTCTAGAGTGTCTACGACGTATCTCGGAAGCAGGTCTACGGACTAAATCTGGTATCATGCTGGGCTTGGGAGAGACGGAAGAGGATGTGATCGAGGCTATGCAGGATCTGTATGACGTTGGTGTTCATATCTTGACTTTGGGGCAGTATTTACAACCGACCAAAGCACATCATCCGGTTGTTGATTGGGTTACACCTGCACAATTTGATAAATATAAAGAGATAGGATTGCAGATGGGCTTTAAATATGTAGAGTCGGGACCTTTGGTTCGCTCTTCTTATCACGCTGAAAAGCACTTGTTCGATATGCAATAATATGAATAGTATAAAAAAAGGGGATAGCTGTAGCTATCCCCTTTTTTATTTTAATGAATCACGTTCGCAGGTCTATTGAGAACTTCGTTGGAATACGGTCTCTCCGCCAATGACGGTACGTAGGGTCTTGACTTTGCGTAATTCTTCTGCTTGGACTTCCATGATATCTTTTTCGAGAATGACGAAGTCTGCATCTTTACCTTTTTCAATTGAGCCCCTTTTCTTTTCTTCAAAGCAAGAGAAAGCTGCCCATATCGTCATCCCTCTCAATGCCTCTTCACGACTGAGGGCATTTTCCATTTGAAAGCCACCTGACGGATATCCTGAATGGTCCACGCGCGCAATAGCGGCATGAAATCCGTATAGGGGATTAAAGTGTTCGATAGGGAAGTCAGATCCGATAGCTACTTTACCATATTGTTTCAATAGTTCTTTATAGGCATAAGCCCCTTTAATACGTTCGTCACCCAGTCGCTGTGGTGCCCAATACATATCTGATGTGGCGTGAGTAGGTTGTATTGACGGAATGATGTGAAACTGGTTGAATTTGGCAAAATCTTTGGGAGCGATGATCTGTGCATGTTCAATGCGCCATCTTCGCGCTTTATTGTCGGTGAGGTATTTGCCGTAGACGTCCAAGATCAGGCGGTTTGCAGAATCTCCAATAGCGTGAGTATTGACCTGAAACTCGCTGTTGGCTAGTTTTTTGATAGTTTCATCAAATTGCTCGGGTGTGTGCAGCAGAAAGCCTTTCGTAGGAGAATCATGGTAATGTTCCAAAAGGCAGGCACCTCGGGAACCCAAGGCTCCATCTGCCAACAGTTTGATCGACCGTATATTCAGTCTGTCACTTTCAAAAAAATCTTCTTTAATATAGCGGTCGATTTGTAAGGGATCAGCTAGAATCATCGCGTAATCTCGGATCTTAAGCTGTCCTTTGGCATAGAAGGTCTTGAGATAATCAAGCTCTTCATCGTTTAGTCCTGCGTCAATGATGCTGGTCAATCCGACGGATACTAGGGAATCCTGTGCTTGTTGTAAGAATTTCAGGATACTCTGTTCGTCGTGCTTAGGAAGATGCTTACTGACCAAGGGCATAGCATTGTCAATCAGTAATCCATCGGGTTTGCCGTGTGCGTCAGGAGAGATGAGACCGCCCTGTACATCAAATACAGAATCTAGCCGTGCGATCTTTAATGCGGCAGAGTTGACTAACGCAGCATGATAATCTACACGAGAAAGGTAAATTGGGATGTCGGGAAAGTATTTGTCCAGACTATCTTTAGTAGGGAACGTTTTACTAGGCCATAGATTTTGGTCCCAACCACCACCGATGATCCATGGCTTGTTTGGATTTTTCTGATGGTATTGTTGAAGCCTGCCAATAAGCTCTTCCATGGATTTGGTTCCATTCAGATCCACTTCTTGGAAAAGGTTCGCTAATTCGAAGTAATGGGCATGGGCATCATAGAAACCAGGGTATACCGGAGCCTGTTGAGCATCGATGATTTCTTTTGCCTTGTAGCGTTTCAGAATATCTTTTGAAGTGCCTATGTCTATAAAAATGCCGTTTTTTATTGCAAATGCCTCTTTAATCGAAAAAGAAGAATCGACACTATAAACTTTGGCATTATGCACAATAAGATCCACTTCGTTATTGCTGGTGCAGCGAATAAATAGAAGTGCTGTCAGAAAAAATAAAAGCGTATTTTTCATAATCGGAGGTTGTTCTACACATTTTTCTTAAATGTAACCTTTTTTCCTCAGGAAATAAAAAGGCCTGTAAAAGAAGAGAGCCCAATAGTATATATTGGGCTCTCCGATACGTCTAAAAAAACGTGTATTACATGGCTTCGGCGACAACTTCCTCTACTTCAGGAACCATACGCTTTAAAAGTCCTTCTATACCAGCTTTGAGTGTGATCGTTGACGACGGACAGCCGCTGCAAGACCCTCTGAGCTCGACCGTTACAATCCCTCCCTCAAATGATTTATACGCAATAGCACCACCATCTTGTTCGACAGCAGGACGCACATAGTCGTGTAGGACTTGTTGAATCTTGATTTCAGTTTCTGTCCCTTCGAAATTGACGTCTTGGTCACTCACGACTTCTTGCACTTTAAGCTCAGATTCTACGGCACCTTTTACGAAATCTTTCAGTATTGCTTCAATATCGCTCCATTCTGTATCTTCAGCTTTTGTAATCGTAACAAAATTGCTTGCAAAGAAGACGCCGTTTACAAAGTTGAATTTAAATAACTCTTTGGCAAAAGGAGATTCCTGAGCTTTTTCTCTGTCAGGGTAATCTACACTCCCATTGATAAGAAGCTTATTGACCAAGAACTTCATGGTAGCAGGATTGGGAGTACTTTCTGTATATACGTTTATTGTAGCCATTTTTTTATTTTAAAAGTATGGAAGTTATAAATTGTAACTTCATTTTATCCTCCCAAAGATAGGGTATAAGTGTTTGATGCACGTCATTGTTTCGTAAAACCTTACGTTTCAGGACCTGTGTTTTACAGCATAACACCTGTGTAATTGGAGGGACTGATGTTTTTTATTTCTTGTTTGACATCTTCAGATATATTGAGGTTGTCTACAAAACTTGCAATCGTTTCTTGGGTGACCTGTGTATTGGTACGGGTTAAGTCCTTCAGGGCTTCGTACGGCTTAGGGTATCCTTCACGACGCAAGATCGTTTGTATCGCTTCGGCAACAACGGCCCAATTGTTTTCCAAATCTTTCTGAAGCGCAGATTCATTAAGAATCAACTTGCTTAGTCCGCGTAATGTTGATTTGATGGCAATCATGGTGTGGGCAAAAGGCACTCCTATATTCCGTAGTACGGTGGAGTCTGTAAGATCACGTTGTAGCCTAGAGATAGGTAGTTTAGCTGCCAGATACTCAAACAGCGCATTTGCTAAACCTAGATTTCCTTCTGCATTCTCAAAATCGATAGGGTTTACCTTATGAGGCATCGCTGATGAACCGATCTGTCCTGCAGTGATCTTTTGTTTGAAATAATCCATAGAAATATAGGTCCAGACATCTCGGCACAAATCGATAATAATATTGTTTATGCGTTTTAACGCATCACAGCTTGCTGCAAAATTGTCGTAATGTTCGATTTGTGTTGTTGTCTGTGATCGGTCTAGTCCCAATTGTCCGTTGACGAACGAGTTTCCGAAAGCGACCCAGTCTTGACTTGGATAAGCAATGAAATGTGCGTTAAAGTTACCTGTAGCACCACCAAATTTGGCAGAGTGAGGTACCGTTTGCAGTAAAGCAAGTTGTTTTTCCAGACGTTCTACGAATACCTTGATTTCTTTGCCCAAACGGGTAGGAGAGGCAGGCTGTCCATGGGTACGTGCGAGCATAGCCACATCGTTCCATTCGTCTGATAATTTTTTCAGTTCGCCTACGAGGTTCTGTACTCCTGGGAGGTAAACCTGATGGAGAGCTTCTTTCCACGCGTAAGGAATCGCTGTATTGTTGATGTCCTGGGAGGTGAGTCCAAAATGTATAAACTCTAGGGAGTCATGAAGCCCTAGTTTTTCGAACTCATTCTTTAGAAAATATTCAACTGCTTTGACGTCATGGTTTGTTACTTTCTCCGTGTCTTTAATCCACTGTGCGTCCTCTAAACTGAAATCTTGATATATCTTACGGAGCTTTTCGTTTAAGGAACCGTCAAAATGTTGCAATTGAGGGATGCCAGATTGTGCCAAAGCGATGAAGTACTCTACTTCTACCAGAACGCGATGTTTGATCAAGGAGAATTCCGAAAAATAAGCAGATAGTTCTTGTGTGGCATTGTGGTATCGTCCGTCAATAGGAGTAACAGCTGTTAATGCTGATAATGTCATTTTCTGTGGAAATTAATAAGTCAAAAGTAAAAACTAAAAAGATGGATATTCGCCGATTATAAGTGAAATTGGCGATTGTTATGCCTTCTCTGTGATACAAAAGTACAAAAAGCAGTGGTTTTTTGGTAATTAAAGCGTATAAAAAAAGCCTGTGTCATTAAGAACACAGGCTTTTATAGGAGTATTTTAACTCTCTTTCGGATTACTGAGCGTTTTTAGTAGAATCGATAACTTGTGCAGTTGAATCGATAGCTTTGTTCGCTGAATCAGCAACGTTGTTGATTGAATCAGTAAGAGCACCAGCTGTTGAATCAACGATTCCTTTTAAAGAATCAGCAGTTTCTTCAGTTTTAGAAGTGTTGTTACCACATGAAGCTACAGTTAAAGCTAATGCTAAAAATCCGAATGCGAATAAATTTTTCATCTTTTAATTTTCTATTTAATTGAAACAAATATTGTTTTATACTCTTTAATACCGGTAACCTGAAAAGGTAACCCAAAAAATAAAAATTTTTATTTATCAATAATAACATTCTGATTTACAGATGTTAAAATAATAATGATTTTTATTTCGGATGCAAATATAGTATTGTTTTGTTGAAATGCAACAATAAAAAACTATTTTAAGTAAAAAATGTTGTTAAACTATAAAAACGACTTATGTTAGGAAAGATGAAGAATATTATCAAGCTGTTAAAAACAGTTGATTTCGAGCAGCTTGAAAAGGTATCTAAGAAAGTAGACCTGGCTGAGGTAATGGGGGCAGTGAGCAAAATGGATGAAAAACAACTTCAAATGGCGATGAAGTTATTGACAGGAACTAAGAAAAAGAAAGATCCGCCGCCCATTGATGCTGATTTTTATAATATTGATGGAAAGCTTTCCGCTGAAGACAGAGCCTTGCAACTTCGTGTACGTTCCTTTTTGGAAGCAGAGGTAAAGCCATTAGTCAACAATTATTGGTTGCATGATGAATTTCCTTTTGAGATTATTCCTAAACTGGCGGAACTGAATGTATGCGGTTATGTCTATCAAGGTTACGGCTGTGCAGGAGGAACTTCGCTCATGGATGGTATTATTGCAAGCGAATTTGGGCGTATTGATCCTTCTATTGCTACATTCCTGGGGGTACAGAGCGGCTTGGCCATGGGCTCGATATATATGTGTGGTTCTGATATCCAAAAAGAAGAGTGGCTGCCCAAGATGCAACAGTTGAAGGTAATAGGAGCTTTTGGTTTGACAGAACCCGAGGTCGGATCAGCTACGGCTGGAGGATTAACAACGACTTGTAGGCGTACCAATAAAGGATGGGTACTGAATGGTCAGAAGAAGTGGATTGGGAACTCTACTTTTTCGGATATTACGATTATTTGGGCTAGAGACTTGGATGATAACCAGGTAAAGGGCTTTATTGTGCGTAAAGACAATCCGGGTTTTTCAGTAGAGAAGATAAAAGGCAAAATGGCGCTGCGTATTGTGCAGAATGGTCTTATTACATTGACTAACTGTCTCGTGCCCGAATCGGATAGACTTCCCCATGCGCAGTCTTTTAAGGATACAGCGAAGGTTCTTCAGATGACACGCGCTGGCGTAGCGTGGATGGCTGTCGGCTGTGCTCGTGGTGCTTACGAAAATGCATTAGCATATACCCTGCAACGCGAGCAGTTCGGAAAGCCTATTGCGTCTTTTCAATTGATTCAGAATCATCTTGTAGAGATGCTTTCTAATCTGACTGCTATGCAGACATTGGTGTTTCGTCTTTCGGAACTACAGGATGAAGGAAAGTTGAAAGATGAACATGCATCCTTGGCCAAAGTATTCTGTACGCTTCGGACGCGGGATATTGTATCGCGCGCAAGAGAAGTCATGGGGGGCAATGGTATTCTCTTAGAGTATAATGTAGCTCGTTTCTTAGCAGATGCAGAGGCTATTTATTCTTATGAGGGCACCAAGGAAATAAATTCTTTAATCGTAGGAAGGAGCATAACAGGCTTTAGTGCATTTGTTTAGTCCTATTGTGTTCAAAAATGGAAGAGCCTGCTTCCGGTTTTTTACGGCTTTGGTATGTTTATTGTAACGAAAATGTGAATAATAGATTTTATATGAAAGTAACAAAAACCTTATTGGCCGCAGCCCTTATCGGATTGGGGACCTATGGTGCGCAGGCTCAGATTAAGATTAATACTAAGTCAATCGGTTCTGCTACCAAAGCCGTGAAAGCTGCAACCCTTTCAAACGAAGATGTGATCGCTTATACAAAAGAGTATATTGATTGGATGGATAAAAATAATCCGGTAGCACCCGCAGATCACGAATTGGCGCAACGTTTAGTGAAGATGACGGCTGGTCTAAGTAACTATGATGGGCAAAAGCTCAATTTCAAAGTATATCTTGTGCGTGATGTCAATGCGTTTGCTTGTGCTGACGGTAGCGTGCGAGTTTGTGCAGGGCTGATGGAAGCTATGAGTGACAACGAGGTGTTGGGGGTTGTGGGGCATGAAATAGGACACGTCAAGAATCAAGATTCTAAAGATGCTTTCCGTACTGCATTACTTACATCAGCTTTGAAAGAAGGTGTCTCCTCCCAAGGAGGGACAGCTGGAGCATTGTCGGACTCGCAATTGGGCGAAGTCGGAGAGCAGGTTGCAAATATGAGCTTCTCACGCAAACAAGAGAGTATGGCAGATGAATATGGTTATCAGTTCTTGAAAGCCAATAATGTCAATCCTTGGTATATGGCCATGGCATTTGAGCGTTTGTTGGAACTCTCGGGAGGTGGTAAAGATAGTTTTACGCAGAAGTTGTTCTCTTCGCATCCTGATACACAGAAACGTGTAGAGGAAATGGCTAAGCGTGCAGAGAAAGATGGTTTTAAGAAACCTGAGCACTAATAAAAAAGGCATCTGATTCAGATGCCTTTTTTATTAGTGCTTATTTTTTCTTGTTCTGCTGCGCAGCCTGTTGCTGTCTCATCATCTCTTCCATTTTAGATTGGAAAGAAGATTTCTTGGCAGCTTTAGGGTTTTTCTTGTTTTCCTCCAACTTGGCCAAAATCTTTTCGTCGTCGATAGACTGGCGAATGATAAACTGCGTTAAGAAGGTGAAAACGGCACCCAAGAAGTAATAGTAGTTTAATCCTGAAGGGAAACTGTTCAGCATGAAGAAGAATAGCAACGGCATGATGTAACCGATGTATTTCATTTGACTGCCCATTCCTGAAGTGGCTCCCGAAGTAGCATTATTGTACCAAGTGGTCAATAAAGTAACAGCTGTCATCAAGACACACATCAGTGAAATGTGATTGATCCCGAATATAGGGCTGAAGGTGATAAATGTATCGTAGGTTGATAGATCTTTCATCCAAAGGAAGCTCTGTCCTCTCAATTCAAATAGATTAGGGAAGAAGAAGAAGAAAGCAAGTGTAAACGGCATTTGTAATAACATCGGAAGACAGCCTCCCAATGGGTTGACACCGGCTTGCTTATACAGTTTCATTTGTTCCTGCTGCAATAGCATGGCATTGTCTTCGCCTACTTTTTCTTTGATCTGGTCAAGCTGTGGTTTCAGCACGCGCATCTTGGCCATAGAAAGGTAAGACTTGCGGGTCAATGGGAACATCGCTCCCTTCAACAGTAAGGTTAAGATCAAGATAACAATACCGTAGCTCATGTGGTAGCCATCCAGAAAGTCAAACAAAGGAACGGTAATGAATCTGTTGATCCAGCCCATTGGACCCCATCCCATATTGATGATTTTTTCGTAATTGTGTCCCTCTGCTTTTAAGGTCTTATACTGATTCGGACCAAAGAAGAAATTGAACTCAAAGTGGTTGTTCGATTGTGCGTTGAATGCCAACTCTGCCGTTGTCTTGTAGTTTTTTACAACTTCATCCTGTGTGGTATAAGTCACTTTGAGATTGGTGTTCTCAAAGGCTTGTTTTGACGAAAGGATAGACGAGAAGAAATGCTGTTTGAAGGCGATCCATTCTACTTTGTTTTTCTCTATTTTTTCTTCTGCATCACTTGTTTCGGAAAGGTGGTCGATAGAACCTTCCGAATCTTTGTAGAAAATAGAAGATTTGTCCCGCTCTGATTTGATGTTCTGTTCTTTGCGCAGAAGATTGGCTTCCCAATCCAGAATGATTGTTTTTTGATTTACACCGATAAGATTCTGGATACCGACTGCGTTGACTTGTAAGCCCAGGTTGTAGCCGTTCTGTAAGGTGTAATTATATTCAAGATACTGATCTTCGCTGTACTTTAAACGTAGGGATGCCGCATTGGCAGAAGAATTGCCCACTGCAAAGAAGAGATCATTGGTATTGATGTTCTGTCCTGCTGCGTTGAAATGGAAACCAAAGTTGTTGTTGTCACCTTCTAAAAGATAAAGTGGTGAACCATCAAAATTCTTTTCGCCTTTCAGCTGAACAGATTTGACTTTACCTCCTTTTGAAGATAGTTGGACGATCAATTGTTCGTTTTCTAACGTGATCAATTGTTCTTCGCCCACTTTCGTCGCGCCAAAAGGTTTGCTCAATGAGGCCGAGTCGAGTACTTCGTTTGGTTTAGTAGAAGCTAGGGTATCGTTGAATACCTTTCCTTCTTTGACAGTCTTTAATGAATCTTGTAGTCTCTGTTCATTTTTGATTTCCTGTTCAGAAGGTTTCATCAGGTAAAATGAACCTGCGAAAATCGCAAAAATGAGCACTAGCCCTATAATGTTATTTCTATCCATCTATTGTAAATTAATCCTTTTAATTTTCTCCTCTCGATTTTTAGCCCGAATAGAGTGTGTTATTTTGTTCCTCCTTTTTTATTCGCTAAAGAAGCGGCTACAAAGCTAACAAAAAGTGGATGAGGATTTGCAACGGTTGACTTTAATTCTGGGTGAAATTGTCCAGCGACAAAGAAAGGATGGTCTTTGAGTTCAACAATTTCCACTAATCCCGTTTCAGGATTGAAGCCCGAAGCGATCATTCCGGCTTTTTCGTAATCTTTTAAATAGGCGTTATTGAATTCGTAACGGTGGCGGTGGCGTTCTGAAATTTTTGCCTTGCCATATATCGCGAAAGCCTTAGTGCCTTTTTTGATGTCACAATCATATGCTCCTAGACGCATTGTACCACCCATATTGGTGATGTTCTTTTGTTCCTCCATCAGATTGATTACTGGGTGAGGAGTGTTCTCGTCCATCTCAAAACTGTTGGCGCCTTTTAACCCTAGGACATTGCGGCCAAATTCAATCACAGCACATTGCATACCGAGGCAGATGCCGAAGAAAGGAATTTTGTTCTCGCGAACATGCTTTATGGTATTTAATTTACCTTCAAGACCGCGCTCACCGAAGCCTGGTGCTACCAAGACTCCGTCTAAACCTTTTAGCTTGTCGGCTACATTTTCTGGTGTAATGCTTTCCGCAGCGATGAAATTTACCTTGACCTTCGTTTCATTCGCAGATCCGGCATGAATAAAGCCCTCCACGATCGATTTGTAAGCGTCAGGGAGCTCTACGTACTTGCCGACCAAGCCAATATTGACTTCTGTCGTCGGGTTTTTCAGACGACCTAAAAATGCTTTCCAGTTTTCTAGGTCAGGATCATTCTTCGTCGATAATTTCAGTTTGGTCAAGACCGTTTTGTCCAATTGCTCCTTCAGCATTAACAAGGGAACATCGTAAATGGTCGGAGCGTCAATGGACTCTACTACAGCGTTGATGTTTACATTGCAGAATAAAGCCAGTTTCTTGCGGATTTCCTGTGTTAGCTTATGTTCGGTACGGCAGACCAAGATATCTGGTTGTACACCATATTCTAATAGGGTTTTTACAGAATGCTGGGTTGGCTTCGTTTTAAGCTCACCTGCGGCAGCAAGGTAAGGTACCAGTGTCAGGTGGATAACCAAAGAATCATTGTTGCCCAATTCCCAACGTAATTGACGTACCGCCTCGATAAAAGGAAGGGATTCGATGTCACCTACCGTTCCGCCGAGTTCTGTAATGATAATGTCGTATTCACCACTTTCGCCCAACAGTTGCATGCGACGTTTTATCTCGTCTGTGATATGTGGGATGACCTGTACGGTTTTTCCGAGGTATGCACCTTCTCGCTCTTTTTCTATTACATGTTTGTAAATGCGTCCGGTAGTGACGTTATTGGCCTGTGAAGTGGGTACATTTAAGAAGCGCTCATAATGACCTAAATCCAAGTCTGTCTCAGCTCCGTCTTCTGTCACATAGCATTCGCCATGTTCGTAAGGATTGAGGGTACCTGGGTCGATGTTGATGTAGGGGTCAAACTTTTGAATGGTAACTTTAAAGCCACGTGCCTGTAAAAG
Source organism: Sphingobacterium paucimobilis HER1398 (assembly GCF_000416985.1). Taxonomy (GTDB): domain Bacteria; phylum Bacteroidota; class Bacteroidia; order Sphingobacteriales; family Sphingobacteriaceae; genus Sphingobacterium; species Sphingobacterium paucimobilis. Next base: position 17,479 of record NZ_ATDL01000005.1, on the reverse strand, counting down.
CTTGGCAAGGGAAGCAGCAATAATACCTTTCCCTAACGACGAGGTTACGCCGCCCGTAACAAAGATGTATTTAGTCATAGCAATTAATGGAATTTTCTACTAAAGATGATGGGTTTCAATACCCAAATATCTGCCTTATGTACGGGGTACAAAGATACTATATTTTTCGGGATTGGAATGGCCTGTGAAGAAATAAAATTGAAAATTATTTTAGGCTTTTGAGAGCAGACAAGCAGGAGGGGGGGCGTGTCGAATAAAAAAAAAGGTTACAAATCACTTTGTAACCTTTTTGAAATATTTCTATCTCGTCGTACTAAACTATTTGATACGTTTAGATCTGATACGAGCAGCTTTACCTGTAAGTCCACGTAAGTAGAATAACTTAGCGCGACGTACTTTACCGTAGCTGTTTATTTCAATTTTGTCAATGTTAGGAGAGTTTACAGGGAAAATACGTTCTACCCCAACACCGTTAGAGATTTTACGAACGGTAAAAGTAGCGTTAGTACCTTCGCTGTTTAATTGAATAACTGCACCTTGGTATACCTGAACACGCTCTTTGTTTCCTTCGCGAATTTTATAGTGTACACTGATGGTGTCTCCTGCTTTGAAAGCGGGAATCTCATTCTTTACTACCGCTTGTTCTTCTACAAATTTTACTAAATCCATGATTTTGAGTAATTATAAACGATTTATATCCTGTAAAAATCGGAATGCAATATTACAGCTTTTATTTCGATTTTAAAAATGTTTTTAAAAAATATTTAACTCCGATTCTCGAAGCGAGTGCAAAGGTATAAAAAAAAAGTAAACTAGGCTATAGTGTGGTGCGATAATTTTCCACACAGAGCAGTTTTTGTTTATAAAAATATCTTGCATTAAATCAGTGTGTTAGTTGCAGGGTGTAAAAAAGTCCTTGGTTTTATTGAAAAACGCTGTATATTTGCATCACTTTAAAGGTGATACCTTTTCGGGGTGTAGCGTAGCCCGGTATCGCGCCACATTTGGGATGTGGAGGTCGTAGGTTCGAATCCTGCCACCCCGACAAAAAAAGCTCTAAACGAAAGTTAGGGCTTTTTTTCGTTCAGGGGGTTGGCTGATGAGAACCTTGGTTCGATCCGGAGGAGATTCATGGATGTGTTTGGGGCTGTGGGTCTGAAGCAATCCTGCCACCCAGAGTTTTAATGTAAAAGCTAAATTAGCTTGTTGAATCGGGCTTAACATTTAGCTTCTCTCAAATTTACTTTAGCAATAATTAAAAGGCGTTTTACTGACAAAACACCTGTTTTTGTTTTTCAATTTCCTAAGTTTATGTTGTTTTTTAAAGTAACAAAGATTAGAAACTTATGATTTTTAGAAAAGCAAAATTAGAAGATGTGCCAATGATTGTTGCAATGTTGGCGGATGATGCGTTGGGTGCAGCAAGAGAGCGTTTTGAAAATACTTTGCCAAGCTTATACAAATGCTTTTCAGAATATTGACAAAGACCCGAATCAGGAATTGATCGTTGTTGAAAATGAAAATGGGCAAATTATTGGCACATTGCAACTGAGTTTTTGGCAGTATTTGACGTACCGAGGTGGCATTCGTGCGCAGATTGAAGCCGTGCGTATTCATAAAGATTTTCGGGGCAAAGGTTTGGGTGAGCAATTTTTCCAATGGGCAATTGCGCGTGTCAAAGCAAAAGGTGCTCATGTATTGCAATTGACTTCGGACAAAAAGCGTCCTAAGCCATTCGATTTTATGAAAAACTAGGTTTTGTAGCTTCGCATGAAGGCATGAAGTTACATTTTGCAAAAAGATTAGCAAATAAGGAAATTTTTTAAAAAAATAGGTTTTAACTAAATAACTCGCTTTACCAATGAAGTTTAGGTCTTTTTCCGATACGAAATATTTATGGCTAGTAATAGTTTTGCTCTCCATCATAGCCATTCTATTTAAATCTATTTACAGGGAGTATATTTATTCCAATGAGATTAATGATTTTGGGATTGCAGACTCTTCTCCCAATTTTTTTTGCAAAACTTATTATCATACTTTTTTATTATGTTCAGTATCAGAAAGTATCCTTAAAGGTGTATGCTTTATTTGCGGCAATTGGTCTTATTGGATATAAGTTGATTCAAGGAAGTGTATTTAAAAGCAATATCTTCGACTATAAAGATATCTTGGCTTCGATAATAGGAGTTACGATGGGATATATCATTTGTTCCGGATTTAAAATAGGAGCGCTATTTAATAGTCCTATCCGGTAGGCTATGGCTGACAACCAAAAATAGGTACCGCACATCAGAGGTGATGGCGATACCTTAACATGTATATATACGGAAATGTTGAACTTGCGTCAGGACAATGCTTTGATCCGCACCAATAGCTCTTCAAAATGAAAAGGCTTGGTCAGATAATCGTCGGCTCTGCAATTGAAGCCTTCGATTTTATCTTGGATGGTACTAAGGGCTGTCAGCATCAAAATGGGAACATCTGTTTTGAGCCTCCGTACGTGCTTGCATATTTCTGTCCCGTTTAGATGGGGGAGTATGCCGTCTAAAATAAGCAAGTCAAAATCTTGTTCCATAGCTAGTTTTAAGCCAGTAGCCCCGTCATAGGCGACCTGTACTTGGTGTCCAGCCTCATGCAGTCCCTTTTTTATAAATTCGGCAACCCGAACTTCATCTTCTACCAAAAGAATATTCATAGCGATGTATCTGCTGTTTTCGTTAGCGAATTTGCTTTTTATTTGTCGAAAAAATCTCAACATTAGAAAAATATAATGGGATTGTACAACTTTTGCTGACTTTTTTGTTTCTTACGATGTTTTTATGGTATTCTATTTTTTCGTTTCTATGCTACAAGATTATTTACACCTTTTTCCGAATCATAATGCAAAAACTGTTCCGACAGTACGACTGTCGGAACAGTTTTTAAGTCGATATCCCAAGTTGCCAAGGGAGTATGCTGATTTTGTGGAATCCTTTTCGTTGCTCTCTAATAAATCGGATACGACTTGGTTCAATAGTGCTGGGGATTTCAACGGTAAAGAAGAAGGCGGGTTTCGTTGGGACGAATTCGAGCAGCAATCCTTAGTAGCTTTTGATGGGGATACGGTTGGTCAGGAGCAAGTGCGCGATTTTTGGAACCAGCATATTCCGATAGTGCTTTCTGTCAAAAATGGGTATAGTCATTTCTCGATGGGAGTGGGAGATCGCAATCTTGGAAAAATCTATTTTGGAGAAGAACCCGATTATGAAGAGGTAGAATGGGTTGCGGATAGTTTTTTGGTGTTTATGGAAGCTTTGAAAGCAGGGCAGCTGGCTGAAAAATATCAATACCTCTTCGCTTAATTAGGGGAATTTCGATAAAACCAAGCAACGAATGTTACCACGTAGAAGAGAAGGGTGATAATTTCGTCGCTTGGTTTTGAGTGATAAAGCAAAAGGTAGTAAACTACTTCTTTATAATTTTTCTAATTCTGCTGTTAGTTAAATCTGCCACCACAATATTTCCTTCGGGATCTATTGTGACATCTGTTGGTTGATTGAATTTTGCGGAGGTTCCGTAGCCATCCGCAAAGCCTTGTGTAGAACCTGCAATAGTGGTAACGACTTGTTCTGTTAAATCTATTTTTCTAATCTTATGTCCCCCTAGTTCAGCAATGATCAGACTGTTTTCTGCCTTATGGTAGGCGATACCATAGGGTTGATTAATGGTAGCTGTTGTAAATGGTCCATCTATAGATCCTGCAGTAGTACCAACTAGTGTGGAGAGTGTTCCATCCGGAGATAGTTTTCGGATCCTGTTGTTCATTCTATCTGCAATATATAGATTTCCCGAATCGTCAAGAGCTAAACCCGATGGAAGGTTTAGTCTAGATACTGATTTACTGCCATCAGCATATCCTGGCGTACCATTTCCTGCAAGAGTAGTGACAGTTCCGTCTGTACTGATTTTCCGTATAACGTGGTTGTTGTCGTCGGCTACGTATAGGTTTCCTGTTTTATCAAAGATTACATCCACAGGTCGTTTAAACCTTGCCGTGGTAGTAGTACCGTCCACTAGGCCAGGCGAATTTGTTCCAGCATATGTCGTGACATTGCCTGAATTATCGATTTTTCGTATGGCACTGTTTCCTCCGTCTGCGACAAAGATATTTCCATTGTTATCAGCAGCTATTTTCCATGGATAATTGAGTCTAGCTATATTTGCAGGACCATTTATGTAGCCCGACAATCGGTTGTTACCTAGTAATGTGGTGATCTCGTCGCTGTTTTTTGCTATTTTACGTACGGTGTTATTATCTCTGTCCGCAATATAGAGATTGCCCAAGTTGTCATACTCAACCCCTTCACAATACCAGAGCTTGGCTGATAAAAGTGGTCCGTCTAAGAATCCCCTTTCTCCTGTTCCTGCATAAGTGATAACTTTGTAAAGCAATTCTTTCACATCATAGGTAAATACTGAAGAGAGGACTAGCTCGCTGTTCATGTATACTTTTACCTGGGCTTCATTGGCATTTTCTTTTCCGGGTATCACTGCAAGAACTTTGTCGTTGTATTTTTCTATGATGTTAAGATCCTTGTCGTTAAATGTAATCCTTATGGAGGAATTGTTCAGGTTATTACCATACACTGTAAATATATCCTCTTCGAATCCTGTTTGTGGAAAAGAAGAAACGACGTTTTGTTTTGTTACTCCTTTAAGCCGTTCTTCACTCTTGTTGCAGCTGCTCATTATCAATGCCCCTAGGAATAAAAAACATGTTATTATAAATATGTTCGTTTTCATATAAATCATTTTAGTTATTACTCAATATAACCCAGCCATTTCCAACGCTACGTTCGTAGCCATCACTTACGCGGTTACGGACTTGATATGTTGCGGATTTTGGGTGACGGATAATAAATGTAGAGGATCCGCCACCATCTAAATTAATAGCTTCCTCACATCCTAGGCCATACATGAATTGGGCTAAATCGGGTATAGTCAATCCATTAGAATAGTCGAATTTCCGACCATCTACTACGGCAAAGTACAAGATATTATCTTTTGTGTAGCCAGCCGCAGTTCTGGGGTGTCTGCTGCTGCTCAACGAAGTTAAATCTGGACTGGTGGTTACTGCTCCTTCTTTAACGAGCCTGTGGAACCCGCCAATAGCATTGTAAAGACCGTTCTTGTGTGAGGTGTATTCATCTATTCCGCCCATGATTGGATTACCTGTTGCGGTAAACCCTAAAAAGGTTAAATAGTCATAGGTCATGGTCGATTTGATGATTTTTCCATCCAGATGGACTACGCTCATTGGTTTTTTAGCTGCATCAAAGAAATCTCCATTTACGGCGCCGACTATTTTTTTTCCATCTGGAACATTGGCAAAACTCAGCATATCTCGTACGGGTTGAAAGGTCGTCGGGTCTTCTGCTCCATAAGCAGTTACAGGGATTATCGTGTTGCCAGCTACATTTAGATCTACACGTAAGATAAACGCTCTTGTGGTGTATCCGTTCATAGACAAGTAGTGTACATCAATTTCATCCACACCGTTAGCGATGTGCATTAGGCTGTCCGAATATACCCGAGAGATGAGGTTTGTTTTGTTTTTTAGCTGTTGAACAAGTTCTGTTGTCGGTTCTGTATCGATTGTCACTGTATGTTCTTTTTTATCGCATGAAAAGAAAACAGTTGATAAAGACAAGTATAGTAGGATTAACTTTTCCATTTTTTTATTATTAGTTAGAATAACCTTCGTTTGGTTCCAATTGATTGTTTAACATCAGCTCATCTGATGGAATCGGGAATTTTTTATAATGATCACTAATCCCCAGTGTGGATGTCAGCCTATTTGTTCTGACCAAGTCATAATACCTGAAGCCCTCAGCATAAAGTTCCTTTCTTCTTTCTTCTAGAATAAGATCTAGAAAGTGGGTTTCATTAGCTGTTGTAGTAGTTGTGAGGCCTCGTTTTGAGCGTAGATCATTAAGTCTCCCTATGCCATTAATATGGCCCTTGGCCTCTGCGCTGATTAGAAACATTTCTGAAAGGCGGATGATAATTAAAGGGTCTCTTCCTGCCTGTCCGCTTGGAAATTTATTGACAATGTTTAAACTATTGTAAGTAGTAGCCGAGTAATCTTTTCGGTTGTCACCAGAAGTGTATAAATTCATAGCTTCGTTCGTCGGTTTGTATACATAAGAGCCTCCTGTCGAGTGGGAGTAAGTATAAAAAAACTGGCCACTGAGGTTTACACTGCTTTCTTCCAATATATTGGCGAATGAAAAGATTGTTTCTGTATTATCTTGCCCGCGGAATATTTTGGAGTAATCGTCTAATTGGAAGGTGCCTGAGGTAATGATCTCTTCTGCTAGTATTGCAGCAGTAGGTTTGTCTCCACGCATCAGTTTTACTCTAGCCATTAACGCTTTGGCAGCTTCGCTTGAAACATAGAAGTATGATTTTGCTTTTGCTCTATTAAACGAGGGGAGCAGTTGCATTGCTAACGACAAATCTTGCTCAATCTGTGTCCATACTTCAGCTTCCGAATTTCTAGGGATTTTTGCATCGGAGGTGACAGTAAGCAGCGGAACCCCTCCCCAGCGAGTCACTAGATTGTAGTATGTCAGCGCCCTGAAAAAATACGCTGTTCCTAATAATGTATTTTTATTTGTAGAGGAGGGAAGATCTTCTACAGATTGTATAGCGGTGTTGGCATAGTAGATAGCTCGATAGTATCCATTCCACCCAGTTTTCAATATGCCATTTTCAGGACGTAATATGTTTTCGATGAAAGGAATAATAGCTGATCCCGAACCTGCAGAAGAATTTATTAAATTACCTCCGACGAGATCAAAAAGTATGTACGATTCCGATCCAGCATTGTTTTGAGCGGTATTGTAGATGCCATTGGTTAATGGGACGATATCCTTTTCGGTAATGTTTCCGGGAGTGACCGCCGATGTAGGATAAAGATTCAGGACATCCTTACAGGAGGATAAAGTCAGCATTACTGCTGTGCAAATACTGAAAAATATCTTAAGTTTCATTGTGTTAGATTTTTAGGTTTAAACCGAAATTTATTATACGGGGCTGAGGTAGTATCATATTGTCTACACCAAAATACCGCGGATCAAAGCCACTGCTCACTTCAGGGTCCATGCCAGGGTATTTTGTGAATAGAGCTAGGTTGTCTGCCTGTATGTATAATCTTAAGTCTTTGATTTTTAGTTTGCTCAACGCTGCGGATGGAAGGGTGTACCCCAACATTAGGGATCGTAATCTGATGAAGGATCCGTCGTGCAAAAACCTTGTGGTATTCTGATGATTCCATGTGCTGCCATAGATAGCTCTAGGATACTCATTCGTGCTGCCTTCGGAAGTCCATCTGTTATAAGCAGCTCCCTCTAAAATGTTGAATAAACCTCCAATACGCTCTATTTGTTGCATTTCTGCACTTTTGAAGACATCACTTCCAAGGGAGAATGTTAAAAACATAGTGAGATCAAATTGTCCGTAACGGAATGTGTTGTTCCAACCCCCATAAAACTTTGGGTTACTAGAGCCTATTATCTGTCGATCATTGACGTCTATTATGCCGTTTCCATCTACATCTTCTATAATGATGTCTCCTGCTCTTATATTGTTGTTGGTGTATAAGGAAGCGGGTACATCGCTGTCTTTTTGGTATACACCAAGCATCTTGTAAAGGTAAAAGCTACCTATTTCTTCACCTACTTTCAAAACCCGGTTGTTGTCAAATATAGGTTCATCTCCCAATAGAGAAGTCAGTTTGTTTTTTACTGAAGATATATTGAAATCGGATGACCAGTTGAGTTTACCAAAATTGGTGTCTCCATGAATAGTGAATTCTATACCATTGTTACGCATTGAGCCGATATTGCTAATAATGCTGCTAAAACCAGTCGTTCCGTGCAGTGGTTTACTGTAGAGTAAGTTGTTGGTATTCTTGATGAAATAGTCTACTGTAAAACTCATTTTTCCTTGTAGAATAGCAATATCTAGCCCAGCATCGAATTGCTGTGCGGTTTCCCAGGTCAAGTCTCGGTTTCCAGCTGCCGTATTTCCAATGCCACTTTGGTTATTGTAGTTTTTGCCTCCAGACATTAATGCCTGATAAGCGTAACTGCTTATTCCGTCTTGATTGCCAGTTGCACCATAACTTGTTCTTAATTTAAGTTGATTGATTGCAGGAAGGTTCCAGAAGTCTTCTTTTACAATATTCCATCCGGCAGAAACAGAAGGGAAATATCCCCATCTATTTTCCGGACTAAATTTGGATGAACCATCAGCCCGTAGAGATAAGCTTAATAGATACTTACCTTGGTGAGAGAAGTTACTTCTGAAAAAGTATGACATCAATGTGTTGTCTGAATTGGAGGTTGAGGCATTAGCAATCTCTGCTGCTACTGAAAGTTCCTTGTAGGATGAACTCGGGAAGCCTTGTCCATCTATAGATGATGCTGATGTTGTTGTTTTTTGGAATGATTGTCCCAATAACAAGGAGTAATCTATAGACTTGAAGGAATTATTATAGGTAAAGAAGTTTTCGTTGATAAGGTTAGTCGATAGTCTCCTTCCATCTGAAATTTTTCCTATCCCTACGCCGTATGGATGTGTGTCTAGATAATGTTGAAAATCTACAGTGTATAACGCATCGACTCCTAACATAGTCTTAAAGACTAGGCCTTTGGCAATGTTTATATCAGAGGAGATGTTTCCTAAATATCTGTAGTTGTTTAATTTAACATCAGCTTCGTCCAATATTTGTATAGGATTGTGATATAGCAAATCTTCAGTTCCCCCAATATAATAGTCTCCATTGGGTTTGTACACGCGGTCAAATGGACGTTGTGGTATAGCTCTTCCAAAAACTGTAGAACCTAGGTTTGAACCAGGTACGCGGTTGTTTTTTGAATAACTTAGATTAGAGTTGGATGATATTTTCATCCAGTCTGTCACCTTGTGTCCCACATTTAGCTTAGAGTTGAACTTCTGCATTCTGCTGCTTTTGATAATACCTTCTTGATCAGTATATCCTGCCGAGAAGAAAAAATCTGTTTTATCTGTACCACTGCTGGCAGAAGCATTAAGATTCTTATAGCCTGCTGTCCTGGTTACCAAGTCAAACCAGTCGGTATCCGGTAAGCTTTGATAGGGATTGTATTTGTGCTCCATATAATTTGCCATACCTGGGGTGTAGCCAAACTGGGTGTTATAGTTATCTATCCCTTCATTGACTACCTCGAGGTATAGATCTGAACTTGCCATTTTTAACCTGTTTGCTTTAGGGATATCTTGGATACCTTGAGTATAATCTATATGAAAAGAGGAAACTCCCTTTTTACCAGTTTTAGTGGTGATAATGATTACACCGTTTGTGGCTCTAGACCCATAGATAGCAGCAGCGGCTGCATCTTTTAGTACTTCTACGGATTCGATGTCATTTGGATTTAATTGGGCCAAGACTCCCATATTTTCCCCCATGTTAATTAATGCGGCATTTTGCTTTACTACAGGTATACCATCTATGACATATAAAGGTTCGTTATTAGCTGTTAAAGAGCCTATTCCACGGATGCTAACCCTGTTTTGACCTCCTGGCGTTCCAGAACCCGAAGAAATGTTTACGCCAGCTACTCTACCTTGTAACATTTGTTCGGGGCCTAACACAGGTCTAGAGTTTTGTTCGGTAGGCTTGAAAGTGCTGATAGAGCCTGTTACATCGCTTTTTTTCTGAGTCCCGTATCCAATTACTGTAATCTCGTTAAGCGATTTGCTCGCCTCTTTTAGAATAACGTTAATTTCTGTTCCTGTCCCAACTGCTATTTCAAGTGTAGTGAATCCCATGTAGCTAAATATCAGAGTCATATTCTCTGAAGACTCTGAAATCGAAAATTTACCGTCCGCCGTTGTCGCAGTGCCTTGTGTTGATCCTTTTATCTTTACACTGACACCAGAGAGAGGATTGCCTTTTTCATCAGTTACCCTGCCTGTAACGATAACCCTTGAAGCAGGAGTGTTGTTTGTTGGGCGTTCTTTTGGTGTAATAACGATGTTTTTATCTTCTATGGTAAAAGTGAGGTTTACCTGATTCAAAGTTTTAACTAGAGCTTCGTCTAAGCTGGTATTGGTGAAATTAGTGTTGACTTTCAGTTCCTTATTTACGTGTTTAGGGGACCATAATACATTATAGCCAGTCTGCTTTCGGATTTCTTTAAAAACATCAGCAAGATTGATATTGCTGTGTTTTAGAGTGATCGTTTGACTAAAGGAGCTTTTTGCGCTAAGCTGCAAGAATGTACACAATAAAAATATTGTCGTGAGTTTCATAATTCTCCATATTTTAGGGATATAGCGGGGCAACCGCATAAAATTCTTCCAGTATATTTTATACATTTGAGTTCGTTTTTAAATTTTGAATTAATTGTTTCGTCACAGTTCGTTCGGCCCAACCTTGTTGGGAGAAGATTTAAGAGCAGCAAAAGGGGCGTTACCAGCGCTCCTTTTCACTTTTATACTCCTTTGCGCTTGTGTGGTATTAGTCCATGTTATTAATCGGTTTAATGTATTGGTTGAATTGTTATATATATTGTTATTGTTTTTTTGTTGAGTATACAGTCACTGTTTTGCCTTCTAATTTGAATTTCACAAGTTTTGTTAGCTCGAGCATTCTTAAAACTTTTGATACGTTAGAAAAACGAGTGATGCTCCCTTCAAACGGAAGGTTTTCTAGACTTTTGTCCTCATATTTAACGTCTAGATCGTACCAACGGCTTATTTTACGCATTACAGACGCAAGGTTCTCGTTGTTGAACATAAAGAGTCCGTTTTTCCATGCAGTTGCACTTTCAATATCTGTGCTGGTCACTTCAATTTTTTCATTTTGAAAAATAGATTGTTCCCCCGGTTTTAATAATATTTGGCTTTTAAGGGAAGACACGCGTACGATACCTTCAAGTAGGGTGGTTTTAATTTCGTTTTCGTCGCTATAGGCATTCACGTTGAAATGGGTGCCCAGTACCCTGACTTCTTGGCCGGTACTTTGTACGACGAATGGTTTTTGTTTGTTCTTTGCTATTTCGAAATAGGCTTCACCTTTTAGTTGTACTCTGCGTTCATTTAGAGCCGTGAAATTAGCAGGATACTTTAGTGAAGAGGATGCATTTAACCAAACTTCACTTCCATCTGGTAAGCGTAATCTATAGGTTTCTCCATTTACTGTAGCCAATTCATTGATATTGTCAGAATCAGTATTGCTTCCAGTAATTTCATAGATGACTTGGCCGTCTGTTGTTTTAGTGATGATAACACCAGCTTCTTGTGCCAGCGTGCCATTTGCCGCACCCGTTAATTTTATTTTTTTTCCATTTGCAAGTGTTAACGTTGCACTGGTTTTGCCTGGAGCAGCATCATTTGCGTATGTATCATAACTCAATGGCTGTTTGTTTGTGTTTTTAGATTGATAATAATAGCCCCCTATGGTGATGGAAATAATTATAGATGCGGCTGCAACGATACGACGCCATAGAATAATAGGCCTAGTGACTATAGGAGACTGTTTTGTGATTTCGTTGAAGATTTCTTCTGAACGGTTATCTCTCAAGTTTGTGCCATCTTCGTTGTTCATGCCGTCCCATGTGCCATACACTAATTCCTGCAAATAAGGTTGGTTTTCCGGAATTGATAAGGTATGGATCCAATCTTGCAGTTCTGCAGCTGTAAGACTGTCTTGCAAATATTGTTGGTGTAGATACGCTATTTTTTCTTTGTCTACCATAATGAATCTTTACATCGCCTCCTAAATTTGATGATTTCTTGTGTTGTGGTTTTAACAGTAGGACGTTACAAAGAGAGAAAGTGGGTAATGAGAAAATTAAAAAATTTTCAAGATAGGTATGATGAGCAGTAGAGAGGCTCTATTTGAATGCTTTTCTATATAGTTCCGTACAAAGCGTAAAGCTAGTTTCATGTGCGTTCGAACAGTTAGAGGAGATAGGTTCAATTGTTTGGCGACCTCATCGTTTTTAAATCCTTGTTCTTTGCAGAGCTGGTAGACTCGTCTTTGTTGTGTAGGCAAGCGTGTAACAGCTTCGTTTAATAATGATTTGAAATCTTTTAGTAAGATGCTTTCTTCGGTCTCGTTGTGGAAGGGTTGGTTGTTTTCATCGTCTAAATAAGTGCTGGTTTTTAATCGTCTTGCCCGACTACGAAGCATATCAAGAGATTTGTTCCCAGCAATGGTGCATAGGTATTTTTGAAGATTTTCTAACCCTGTTAGTGCCTCGCCCATTAACCATAATTTAAGAAACGTTTCCTGTACGACCTCTTCAGCGTCTGCTTCTGATTTAAGATACCACAGTGAAAAAGTATAAACATTTTTGTGATAATGTTCGTACAGTTTTTTAAAAGCATAATGGTCTCCCTTAGCAGTTTTTGCTAATAATTCCTGTTCGTTGAATAAAGGACGGATGGCCATCGTATATTTGAATTAATTTATAGAAACTCGCTCCAATAATAGCAAAACAACTTCAATAATAGTAATCTTTTCAATGAGATAGTAAGAATTTAATATCTACTTAACACCACTGGGTATAGATTCTTTTGGAAAGAAGTGATATTCCAAATATCTCCCATGGTAATGCCTAGCTGTGGTACAATGTTAGAGAGGTGGTTTTGTCAAGGTGCTGATTTCGATAAAACCACTGGTTTCGGGGATTCTTTTCCTTGCATTGTCTCCTTAGTTTTGCTTTTGTAATTCAACAATAGAATTCATCAAAGCGTTTAAAACTAAAAAATATAAAAAATGAAAAAACAACTATTGACAATCGCAGTGCTTTCTTCGTTGCTTTTTGCAGCCTGTGGAGAGAACAATAAAAAGACGGAGAATAATGCGCAGACTACAGAAGAGGCTGGAAAGAGCGGGTCCGCATCCGACAAAGGCGAATCAGAGCAGGGAGGTAATTTTCTGACCAATCGGGATGCATTGAAAAAAGCAGAAGCGGAATTGAAGGATATGCCTAAATTCAAAGGTAAAGATGTTAAGGTGTTCCAGAATATTCACTTCTATGAGGATGGTCGTGTACAATTGGCTCTTCAGGATCCCGATAAACCTGAAAATATCGATGATTACCTATTCCAAGGTGGCAAGTGGCAAGAGCCTCAGGCGGTGCAGATTTCGGGCGATGGCGATATGTCTGCCAATGTATTTTCATTGAGTACGCTCAAATTTGAGACGGTAGCTGATATTTATAAGCAGGTGGAGGAACAATCCAAAGAGGTGGAAGGTGCCAAAATCGATGGCCATATCTACTATAATCTAAATGTGATGCACCAAAGTGGGCAATGGATAACCGGAGTACAAGGTTCGCGTGGTCAGTACTCGGGGTATTTTAATGCAGATGGTAGCTTAAAAGAATTTAAGAAAAACTAAGGTTGCTTTGTTTTAATACTGTTCCGTAAAGAGGGGGCCATAACGGCTCCTTCTTTCGTGTTTTCAGTCTTCTTGGTCCAATATGTCATAAATACGTTCTGTAGGACGTGCAATTACCCCTTTATTCCCCTTAATGACAATAGGGCGTTCCATCAATATAGGATATAAGAGTAATACATCTATCCATTCTTCATCGGATAATAATTTGCTGGCAAATTTCTCCTGGAACAACGGTTCTTTTGTGCGGATTAATTCTAGCGGCTTTAATTGTAGGATTTGTAAGATACGCGTTAGTTCTTCTTTATTCAGAGGATGTTCCAGATAAGGAATGATGTCTACGTTCGCCTGCTCTTTTGTCAGTAATTCCAATGCAGAGCGGCTCTTGCTGCAGCTGTTGTTGTGGTATATGCTAATGTGGAGAGCTTTGCTCATTTGACTTTGATATGGTGTTAAAATATATTAAAAAGAGTAAGCAGTCTCGCTTTTCGTTTCCGACAATACAAAATAAGTCTGTACCGTATTTACATGAGGGAGGACAGCCAGTTTATGCCTTAGGAACAAATGATAGGCATCCATGTCTCTAGTAGCTATACGCAGCATAAAGTCATAGGAGCCCGCCATCTGGTAGCATTCCATTACTTCGGGAAACTTAGCAACTTCACGTTCGAATTCGTTGAGAACTTCATAGGTATGCGCTTTTAAGAATACCTGTGAAAAGGAAATGAGTCCAATGCCTATTTTGTGGCGGTCCAAAATAGCTACTGTTTTACGAATGTAACCCGCTGCCTTAAGCTTTTTAACTCGTTCGTGCACAGCGGCTATGGATTTGTGTAGCTTTAAAGACAGCTCTTTGTTGCTGTAAGTTGCATCCTCTTGTAATAGTTTTAGTAACTTTCTGTCTGTTTGGTCTAATTCCATAACGTATTTTTTTTGGTGACGCTGCTAAATTACTATTTTAATCTGTATTTTTTATTGCTTTTCTTTTGCTGTTCGATAAAAATTATTGAATTATCAGTATTGTGTTGAATATTATTTTGTTTTGTTAGATTTTTGCATAGTTTGATATGAAGACCATATTATAAACGGATAATAACTGTAAAAATAATTTATTAAAATAAATAATGATAGAGGAAACTACTTTTAGCAAATGTTTGTCTCCAGAGTTGGATAGTCGCTTTAAGCATTTGTGGTGTTTGGTTGGAAATACACCTATGCTAGAATTGCAGTACGTGTATAAAGGTAAGCCAGGTAAGATTTATGTGAAATGTGAAAACTATAATCTTACTGGTAGTATCAAAGACCGTATGGCGTTGTATATTCTTTATAAAGCCTATATGAATTGCCAGATCAAGCCTGAGGATATGATTGTGGAAGCGACCAGTGGAAATACAGGGATTGCATTTTCAGCTATTGGTAAAGCACTGGGACATGAGGTGAAAATCATTATGCCAAACTGGTTGAGTAAAGAACGTATCGATATTATCAAAAGTATGGGGGCCGAAATCCAATTGATCAGTAAGGAAGAAGGTGGTTTCTTAGGTAGTATCCGTCTTAGCGAAGAACTCGCTGCACAGGGTGGTGTGTTTTTGCCAAGACAATTTGAGAACGA
This sequence comes from Sphingobacterium paucimobilis HER1398, assembly GCF_000416985.1. GTDB lineage: Bacteria > Bacteroidota > Bacteroidia > Sphingobacteriales > Sphingobacteriaceae > Sphingobacterium > Sphingobacterium paucimobilis. Next base: position 2,432 of record NZ_ATDL01000005.1, on the reverse strand, counting down.
ATACAATGCAGAGGCTCATGAGTTGACTACAGGTAAAGAGATTGCCTTGCAGTTAGCTAGCAAAGGCTTGGTAGCAGATGCTTTCGTCGCTGGTGTTGGTACTGGTGGTACAGTGATGGGTGTGGGCAAACAGTTGAAAAACTATAACCCCGCAGTCAAAATACATCCATTAGAGCCTCAGGAAAGCCCTACACTTACAACAGGTTATAAAGTTGGAGCACACCGTATTCAAGGTATCTCTGATGAGTTTATCCCTGCGATCGTTAAGTTGGATGAACTGGACTCAGTTGTTTGTGCTTCAGACGGCGATTCTATTATTATGGCGCAAAAATTAGCAGGTCAATTGGGCTTGGCAGTTGGTATCTCTTCGGGAGCCAATGTAATTGGAGCGATCAAGTTGAAAGAAGAGTTAGGTGATGATGCGGTTGTTGTTACCTTGCTATGTGATGATAATAAGAAATATTTGAGTACAGACCTTGTTAAAGAACAACCTGTAAAAGAAGGATATATTTCTACAGATTTAGATTTTTCAGGTTTCCAACCGATTGCAAGATTGGAGAAACCTTTGTTCGGTTCGAACATATTATAAAGATTTGTTTCAGCCTAAATTTATTTAGGTGTTGTTTGTGTTTGTGTGGTAAGCCGGGATCTTCGAGTCCCGGTGAGCCTCACTTAAATTGGTTTATTAAAAACTAATCCCTTTAAACTAAAATTATGAAAGCATTATTATATGTTTTTGCTGTTTCATTGCTGTTGTTTTCTGGTATAGCTATTGGCCAGGAGGTGGATAGTCTGGTCGATTTTGGCGATGTTTCATTCACGGATGGAGCGGCATCTGACAGTTCGCAGCTTAGTGCTGTTCCTGATGATCTTGTTTTTTCAGACGGACAGGACAGTGGCCAAAGCCAGGTCGACAGTACATCGATATCCAATGATACAGCGGGGGCAGTTACTCCAGCAGGTGCCGACGGCGAGGACAAGTCCATGTGGGGCATATTTATTGCCGGTCTTTTGGGGGGCTTTGCGGCATTCTTTATGCCTTGTATTTTCCCAATGGTACCGCTTACGGTGAGTTTCTTTACCAAGAAATCCGGAAGCCGTTCGCAGGCGATATCACAGGCCTTTCTTTATGGCGTCTTTATCATCGTAATCTACGTTGCCTTAGGTATGTTGATTACGATTGCATTTGGCCCCGAAGCATTGAATGAACTGTCTACAAACGGTATCTTCAACTTCTTCTTCTTCCTGTTATTGGTTGTTTTTGCCGCATCTTTCTTGGGTGCTTTCGAGATCACACTTCCGAGTTCATTTGTCAACAAGATCGATGCGCAGTCGGACAAGGGGGGATTGATCGGTCTGTTCTTTATGTCGGCGAGTCTGGCAGTGGTGTCTTTCTCCTGTACAGGACCGATTATCGGTACTTTATTGGTCGAAGCTGCGACACGCGGTGAGCGCCTTGGCCCTGCGATCGGTATGTTGGGATTCTCCATTGCTTTGGCTGTTCCTTTCGTATTGTTCGCCATGTTCCCTTCGATGTTGAAGTCCATGCCTAAATCGGGCGGTTGGTTGAACAGTGTGAAGGTCGTTCTGGGATTCCTGGAATTGGCATTAGCGCTTAAATTCCTTTCCAACGTGGATCTGGCCTACAACTGGAACTTCCTGGACCGTGAGGTGTACCTGGCCCTGTGGATCGTGATATTCGGACTTTTGGGACTCTACCTGATCGGCAAGATCCAGTTCTCACACGACAGTCCATTACAGTTCCTGTCCATTCCGCGCACGATGATCGCCATCTTGGTGTTCTCTTTCGTGGTGTACATGGTTCCTGGATTATGGGGAGCGCCTTTGAAAGCGATCTCGGCCTTCCTTCCTCCGATCGGAACACAGGATTTTGACCTGAACAATCTGACATTGAGCGCCGCTGGCCCGGCACATACAGGCGGAGCGGATGCCAATAGCCGTAAGCATTATACCTATTTCCACAGCAAGTCGACGATCAAAGGATTGGATCCGTACTACGATTACGACGAAGCGCTGGCAGCAGCAAAGGAACAGAAGAAGCCGTTGTTGGTGGACTTCACGGGCTGGAACTGTGTCAACTGTCGTAAGATGGAGGCTGAGGTATGGAGCAGTCCGAAGATCAGGGCAATGCTCAATAACGAATTCATTTTGGTCGAGCTGTATGTGGATGACAAGGTGTTGACGCTTCCAGAAAGCGAGCACTATGTGTCTGACAAAACAGGCAAGACTATCAATACGGTGAGCAAGCGCAATGCTGATTTTCAGATTACCAAATTTGAAAGTAACTCACAACCTCTGTATGCCCTTTTGGACAACGAGGGAGAGCTGTTGGTTCCGACAAGCGGTGCCATCTACGATATCGAGAAGTATGGAGCTTTCCTACAATCGGGTATCGACGCTTTCAAAGCAAA
>NZ_ATDL01000004.1 GCF_000416985.1 Sphingobacterium paucimobilis HER1398 | reverse complement strand
ATGGATCCCGTTCGACTTGCATGTATTAGGCCTGCCGCTAGCGTTCATCCTGAGCCAGGATCAAACTCTCCATAGTAAAATGAAGTGTGAGATCAAGACTATTTATGAAAAATAGAATTGTCCTTATTTAAATAATTTCTGATTCTATGATCGTCAGGTTGAGTTTTTTTAACTTTCGTTGTTTCTCAACACTACTCGTTACGTTACATGATCATTTCCTTAAAGAACTTTATCGCATCCGCTTCGCGCTTCTGCTTTTATAATCGACACCCGAAGATGTGACCTGTCATTTTTTTTCCGGACTCCCTTGCGGAGACCGCCCTTCGTTTCCGTTGGGACTGCAAAGGTAGGAATCTTTTTCTAACCTCCAAATTTTATTTTAAAATAATTTCCGGAGAAGATCTGAGAGCACTGGACCTGTCGGATAAAACCGAAAAAAAACCAAGCTGCCTACCCTATGTCATCGTTCCGAACGAACCGTCCCTCCCTCGCGGAGTGGTGCAAAGATAGGAACTTTGGAACCATATTTCAAAGACATCGGACAAACTATTTTACAGCAGACAGCATAAAACGCTGGAACAGCGAACAATAAAATTGAAAAAAGAAAGCACACAGGCACCATGGAATGCACAAAAGGCATACTGTTCCTATCATTGGGCAGGATCAGCAGGGATTTAAGCCTGGCATAACAGAGCTTTTATAGTGGTTTACCTCTATGAACCCTCTATAAAACCTCTATTACATCTCCGGAAAACCCCTAAAAAAAAGACAGCTAAACAACATCTGATCAAAAACAGGCAGAACCAGTATAATCCCCCCCGTTAACAGAAATAGTATACCTTATCCTGTTGTTAAAAAAACAAACAAGCTAAAAGAGAACCGACAATAAAAAATACAGGGTACAATCCGAAGTTATCACTTCTTTTCTTCCGTTTCGCTATCAGCTTTAACCTCATCATCAAAAAGAATGCGTACAGAGGGGGTATATGTATCATCATTTTGCCCAGTCTTATTCGCCCAGAAGAAAGCGCATAAGAAAAACAAGGCTATCAAAACACTGCATCCGATTAAGAAAAAAATGATTGACATAGTTTTAAATTTAAATAAGTTTTCTCTTTTTCCCATACCATCTTGTCATAAGACTGGTAAAAGAAATAATAGTAACTGTACTTATAGGCATTAATATAGCTGCAAAAAGTGGTGACATCGTTCCCTGAACAGCAAAGCTTATTCCCACTATATTATATAACAGCGAAATTACAAAACTCATTTTAATTACCTTGACCGCATCTTTACTAAAGGCAAAAAAACTTGGTAGCTTTTCAAATGATACGCCATCTAAAATAGCGTCACATCCCGGTGAAAAGTTATTTATATCATCGGACACCGCTATGCCAAGATCAGCTTTACGTAAAGCTCCAGCATCATTTAATCCATCTCCCAACATACATACATGCTGTCCTTCTCCTTGCCAAGCATCTATCTTTAATAATTTATCATTAGGATCCTGATTAAACAAAAGAATAGCACTTGACGGAAAAATCATACGTAAAGCATCAGCCCTTCTTTCGTTATCGCCGGATATGAGATGCAAGTTGTAATCCGTTTTCAATTGTCCAATAACCGCAGCCAATCCCTGCCTCCAAGACTGTTCTAATGTAAAAACTCCCTTCACAAGGTCATTGATTACAACATAAACAACCGATCCTTCTAAATCAGAGTGCTTGGAGTTTGTAAACAAAGCACTTCCTATCTTAACATCATAATCTAAATAACAAGCAGACTGCCCTTTACCAATAATCTCTTCATAGTCACTTATTGACAACACACGACGCCCCCCCAACCATTTGATGATTTCTCGGCTCAAGGGATGATTTGAATTTCTGCAAACAGAGTAGACCAAATCTTTTTCCAGTTCGGTCAAACTTCCTTCAAAAAACATAGTAGACGCACTCGGAGATGAAATTGTACCTGTTTTATCAAACACAATGGTATCAATCGCAGCCATCTGCTCTATGGCCGAGGTATTTTTGATGTACATTTTATTTTTATCAAAAATACTCAACGCCGCACTCAATGTAAACGGTGAGCTTAGTGCCAAAGCACACGGACATGCTATAATAAGAACAGCAGTAAATGCAGCCCATGCCCGATCTGGAGAACTTCCGATTATCCAAAACAAAGCTGCCAATAAAGCTATGGAAACCAATCCAACGGTAAAGTATTTACTTATGACACCTACAAATGTTTCAAACTTCCGTTCATACGACTTCAGGCTTTCATTATTCCATAATTTGGTAAGATAACTCTGAGAAACGGCCTTCACCACCTCCAATTCGATAGCGCCTCCGGTTTGTCTACCACCAGCATATACTACTTCGCCCAAAGTTTTCTCAACAGGCTTACTCTCACCCGTCACAAAACTAAAATCGACCAAAGCTTCTCCCTTTAATAAGATAGAATCCGCAGGAATAATCTCGTTATTACGGACTAAAATCCGTTGTCCTATCTTTAGATCAGCAATCTGCATGGGTCTTTCCTGCTCTTCCTCTAACAATGTTACGGCGACAGGGAAATAAGATCTATAATCTCTTTCAAAAGAAATATGGTAATACGTCCTCTCCTGCACCCATTTACCTATCAGTATGAAGAATACAAGGCTACATAGTGTATCAATAAAACCAGGTCCAGTCTGGGTCAAAATCTCCAAGGCAGACCGAAAAAAAAGCACAAAAATCCCTAATGCCAATGGCACATCCAGATTCAGTCGTCTTTGTTTGAGACTATACCATGCTGAACGAAAATAATCGGAAGCACTATACAGTAAAACAGGAAGACCAAATGCTAAGTTCATGTATCCGAAGAAAGCGGCATATTCACGTTCAAACTCAGCCATCCCAAAATACTCCGGAAAACTAATCATCATAGAATTCCCAAAACAGAACCCCGCCACTGTAACCTTTCCGATTAATCCACTTTGATTTATTTTTTTCCCTTCTTTGATGACATCCTGTAAGGTGATTTTAGGATCATAACCAATATTATGAAGTAGCTGCACCAGTCCCTTTAACGACATCTCTTGCCTATCAAAGGTGATACTCGCTTGTTTTTTCATGAAATCTACTTTGGAAGATTTCACCGAAGGATTCAGCTTAAACAAATTTTCCAATAACCAGATACACGAGCTACAATGAATAGCGGGCACATAAAAAGTAATAACAGAAATATTGTCATCTTGATAGTCAACTAATTTGGCGACTATGTTAGGCTCATCGAGATATTCCAAATCCTCTTTCTGATTCTTTTGAGATTTGCCTGGATGACTATTATATCGATAATAGCTTTGTAGATTATTCTCATTGAGGATCTGATAGACGGTCTGACAACCTAAGCAACAAAATTGATGATCTTTCAATATATAGGGAGTCTGCTCAACCGCATCCCCACAGTGATAACATTTGGTCTTGGTAATCAAACCACTTTGCTCTGCCATAAAAAATTAAATCGCTTGACTAAACAAATTATCTCTTTCTTTTGTCTTTTGCAACCTTTCGTCAAAAGCCATACATACATTTCTCAGAAACGACTTTCCGATCTCTGATATATTTATTTCATTTCCTTCAACCCCAATCAAGTCATCATCTACTAAAGATACCAATCTCTCGATAATCTTACTATCTATTTTATTTCCTTTTAACACCACTTTTCCTTTACACATCATATCCAATATGTATTCCCGTATAATGAGATCTTCTTCGTGTAACAAATGTCCCTTAAAAACAGGCAATTCTCCTGCCTGAATTTTAGCATGATATTCTTCAACCGTCTTGACATTTTGTGCGAATGCAGTCCAAGCATCACTAATAGAAGAAACGCCCAACCCGATCATCAGTGGTGTGTATCGATCTGCATATCCCATAAAGTTGCGATGCAATGTTCCATTTTGAGCTGCAAGGAAAAGAGCATCATCGATCTTTGCAAAGTGATCCATTCCGACATCCCTATAACCGGCCTCTTGAATCATAGTCTTACCCAACTTATATAAAGCCAATTTCTCCTCTCCTTCAGGCAAATCATGTTCCGTAAACTTTCTTTGTCCGGGTTTTATCCATGGTACATGCGCATAACTATAGAAAGATATACGATCTGGTGACATCTTTAACGATATCTCTACTGTCTTTCGAACAGAATCCCTTGTCTGCAGAGGCAATCCATAAATCAAATCGAAATTAATGGATTCATAGCCGATAGATCGAGCTTGGTCCATAATATGTTCAACATCCTCGATAGTTTGATGCCTGTTAATAATAGCCTGAACTTTATCATCAAAATCCTGAATACCTAAACTTAACCTTTTAAACCCTAAATCATACAAGGTTACTAAATGTTCTTCTGTCGTATTTGCAGGATGAGCTTCAAAGGAAAAAGACGCATCAGCAGTTTTTTCGTTTCCCTCAAGAATCCCTCCTATCAGACGTTGCAAGTTCTGAGGCGTAAAGAATGTGGGAGTACCACCGCCTAAATGTATTTCGCTAATTTTGAGTTTCTCCTCATTCAATAAGTCTGTATACATCTTCCATTCAGCAAGCAATGAAGTGATATACGGATCTTCAACTTTATGATTTTTAGTAATACGTGTATTACACCCACAATAGGTACATAAGCTTTCGCAATAGGGAAGATGAATATATAGACTGACACCTCTATCTTTCGAATTTTGATACCTGTCTTTTACTCGAAACTCCCAATCAGCTTGTGTAAACTTCTCATTTTCCCAAAACGGGACCGTTGGGTAACTCGTATACCGAGGTGCCGCTACATTATATTTTGAAATCAGTACATTCGGATCCGCTTGCATAGTTATTTGTTTAATAGATGTTTTTTGTTTTCACAGTCAAAAGAGCAATGACATGCATTTCCCAGGCATTTATTATTACCCCAATTATGAAGATTTACAATAGTCTGCATCGCTATACTTTCAGGAGATGGGTCCTTGGAGGGAGTATTGGCTATATGCATCTTTAAGGTCGATGCATAATGTATATCAATATGATTTAAAGTCATCGAGCGTGTTATTATTTTTCTAACTCCAATCTGCCAGAGCGCTTCTAACAATGGCCTGTCCAATTGATCTTCATCAGAAATAATAATAACCTCTTTACCCTTGGCATAATGAATCGTACTAAAGCTGAGTCCGTTCGAAATCAGAGTAAGATCGTGAACCTTAGCATTTGCTTTAGCCAGCAACTCTTTCTCAAACTCCTTTATATTATATGCAACAACCCTCATAGATGCAACACTAATCATTGATTCATTTATGGTATAATAATTCAAATCTAACAGTAAGTCTGCATATTACGAATGTGAATCGTCAGACAAATAAATGATTCTTATCACTTATTAAAAAAGAACAGCGGCTATCTGTTCTAATAGCCGCTGTTACTGTTTTATTTTCTTTAATTCTTTTATCGAGTGTATTCGAATCGCTGTCTTTTCTTTGGTTATTACCCCCTCCTCTTTGAGTTCTGCCAATATTCTACTTATTGTTTCATTTGCCGTACCTGCAAATGCCGCGAGATCTTCTCTCGAGATCCGAATTAACACTTCATCGTCATCTTTATTCTCCTTACTTTTGACCGCAATCTGAATAAGTGCACTAGCAACTCGTTTGCGAACCGTGTCATACGCAAAGCCCAACATCTGCTCCTCCTTCTCCTTGATATCCCCTGACAACATGCGAATAAATTTACTAGCAATGCCAGGCTTTCGGTAAATCAACTCAAAAAAACTGTCACGCGTAATCATCGCTATTTCCGAATCTTCTAGTGAAGCTGTACTTTCTGTATAATTTTCATTCATTAAAATGGATTCGTAACCAAAAAAGTGTCCGTCCCCATGGATATCAGTAGATAACTCCCGACCATCTTGATAATTAAGAAAACTGCGCACTTTTCCCTTTACAACATAATAAATATATAGCGGAGAATCATCTGTGCCATAAATCAACTGTTTCTTTTTAAACACCTTAACTCGGGCATCTTTGACTAAGCTTTCCAAGAGGTAGTTCTGTTCTTCTTCCTCAAGTTTTAAAAACCGTCCATTTCCTGCCGCTAAATCTAAACTATCTTTTTTTCGAAGTCGACTTTCTATAGCATTCAATAACTCTATGTCGTCGAATGGTTTAACAATATAATCATCCGCTCCCATCTCCATCGCTTTACGCATATCTACACGCTCAGATTTGGCTGTTATAAAAATAAAAGGAATATGCATCGTCGTGTCCTGCTTCCCCAACATATAAAGCACACCATATCCATCCAACTCGGGCATCATAATATCGCAAAGAATCAGATCCGGATGATGTTTAGTTGCCAATTCTACACCAATCATTCCATTCTCAGCCGTAATCACCTCATACTCTCCAGTAAGTTCTAAAATTTCAGCACTACCTTCTCTAATCTCTAAATTATCTTCAATAATTAAAATCGTCCTTTTCTTCATTTATACTTATTTAGCTTAACGATTGAATACCATTCGGAATAAAGCTCCTTGATTAATCGCAGACCAATACTCGAGCTTTCCATCCATAAGGCTGACATATCTTCTTACAATATTAAGGCCTAATCCAGTACCAGGAATACTTCCGGTATTATGTGCTCTAAAAAAAGGTTCAAACAAATTTTTCTGATCTTCTACAGGAATTCCGATTCCATTGTCCTTAACCACAATCGTACATGTTTCCTCTGTGATCTCTGTAGAGAATTCGATAAACGTATCCTCCCCAGAATACTTAATAGCATTAGACACTAAATTTATAATGCTATTTTTTAGCAAGTGAGCATCTAGCAAAAATTCTGCTTGGTCACCAGTATGTTGATAAACAATATGTTGATTTTTCTTACAAATGAGCTGCATTTCTCCAGATATCTCTTCTCCAAGATGTACCAGATTGATATTCTGCTTATTAACCACAACAACCCCGGCTTCCAATTTTTCTAAAGACAAGAAATCATTTAGAATATTATTGAGTAATTGCACAGATCCTTTTATGCGATTAGTGTGCTTCATAACAGCTTCGAAATCTGGCCGCTCAATATATCGATCAATCAGTGAAGCCGAGAGTTGCACAGAACTTAGAGGCGTTCTGAACTCGTGCGAAGCCATCGAAACAAACCTAGACTTCAATTGATTCAATTCTTTTTCCTTTTCTAAGGAGTTACTCACGTCCGCCTTTGCCTTTTCCAATTCAGAGACTAGGGAAATCAAATCCTTCGTTCTATGCCGAACAACTTCTTCTAGCTCTAATGTATGTTTCAAAAGTTCATCTTCTGCTTTTTTCTCCTTTGTTAGATCATGTACAAACCCCGTAAAGATGCTTTTGTCTTTATAAAAAACTTCACTTACCGCCAATCGGAAAGGAAACGTTGTCCCATCTTTCTTTTTCCCTCTTACTTCTCGACCTATTCCAATTATTTTTTTGCGTCCGGTCTCTTTATAGTTCGAAATATAACTATCGTGTCTACTTTGGTCAGGTTCAGGCATTAACATGGAAATATTATTACCTATCACTTCCTGAGCTGCATAGCCAAATAATGTCAGTGCTGCAGGATTAATGGACTCTACTAGACCTTTATTATCAATAGTAATAATGCCATCTATTGCTGTATCGATGATTGCTTCTAATAACCTTGCAGACTCTAAGCTCATATTACTTAACTAATTTCTTGTACTTAATACGCTGAGGACCAATATCCCCCAAGCGTTTCTTCCTATTTTCCTCGTATTCAGAATAGTTACCCTCATAGAAATACACTTGTGAATCTCCTTCAAAGGCTAATATATGTGTACAAATACGATCTAAGAACCACCTATCGTGCGAAATCACTACGGCACAGCCTCCAAAATTTTCCAGTCCTTCTTCCAAAGCTCTCAACGTATTCACATCGATATCATTGGTCGGCTCATCAAGTAACAGTACGTTAGACGCCTTCTTCAACGTTATGGCTAGGTGTACCCGATTACGTTCACCACCGGATAATACGCCAACTTTTTTCTGTTGATCCGCTCCATTGAAGTTAAATTTGGAAACGTATGCTCGAGAATTTGTTGAGCGGTTTCCTAGCATAATATTATCATTTCCTTCAGTAATATTCTCCCAAACTGACTTTTCTGGATCCAAATCGTTATGCAATTGGTCCACATAACCTAACACAACAGTCTCTCCGACCTTGAATGTTCCCGTATCCGGAGCTTCCTGACCTGTTATCAAACGGAATAATGTAGTCTTACCTGCACCGTTCGGTCCTATAATTCCTACAATACCTGCAGGAGGCAACGAAAAACTAAGATTCTCAAACAAGATCCGGTCTCCATATGTTTTTGAAATATTATCTGCTTCAATAACAACATTCCCTAGGCGAGGTCCAGGAGGAATAAACAGCTCCAATTTTTCTTCTCTTTCTTTGGTTTCTTCAGAAGCTAGCTTATCATAATTATGTAAACGTGCTTTTGATTTCGCATGTCTCGCTTTTGGAGCCATTCGTACCCATTCCAGTTCACGTTCCAACGTTTTTTGTCGTTTGGTTTCCTGTTTTTCTTCTTGTGCAAGGCGTTTTGCTTTCTGATCTAACCATGAGGAGTAGTTACCTTTCCAGGGAATCCCTTCACCCCGATCGAGTTCCAAAATCCAACCCGCAACATTATCCAAGAAATACCTATCGTGAGTTACGGCAATTACTGTGCCTTTATAATGTTGAAGATGCTGTTCTAACCAATCTATAGATTCTGCATCCAAGTGATTGGTAGGTTCATCCAGCAACAAAACGTCCGGTTCCTGCAATAACAAACGACAAAGAGCAACTCTACGACGCTCTCCTCCTGACAAATTGACAATCTTAGCATCAGGCTCTGGACAGCGAAGCGCATCCATCGCACGCTCTAGCTTGGAATCTAACTCCCAAGCATTAGTTGCATCAATTTTGTCTTGCAATTCTCCCTGCCTCGCCAAAAGCTTATCCATCTCGTCTGGATTTTCATAAACTTCAGGCAGACCAAATCGTTCATTTATATCTTCATATTCCTTTAGAACGGCAGTAATTTCAGCCACTCCTTCTTCAACGATCTCTTTTACAGTTTTATCTAAGTCCAACTCGGGCTCCTGCGCTAAATAGCCAACGGAATAGCCTGGAGAGAAGACTACCTCTCCTTGATAGGATTTATCTAATCCGGCAATAATTTTTAAAAGTGATGATTTACCAGATCCATTTAATCCTATTACTCCAATCTTGGCTCCATAGAAAAATGAAAGATAAATATTCTTCAAAACCTGCTTTTGTGGGGGATATATTTTATTTACTCCCGCCATTGAAAAAATTATTTTCTCGTCAGACATATTATTTTGACCTAAACTTTTGTTTTATTTTTTATATCGTCCAAAGATACCAAATTCAGCACTAATTGTGAAACACTTGTAGCTAAGCACACTATCAACCCGTTATAATAATTATCAGCGAGACCTGCCATTTTGACTATATTATCATATGGCTTGATTGTTGATAATTTATAGAAAATAATAAGTTGGGATTTACATTTATTTCATACATTTATAAAGTTCTAACTTAGTTCACATAAAGAAAGAAAGGTAATTACATGGAAGCAAAATTCTCACCAAGAGTCAAAGATGTGATATCTTATAGTCGCGAAGAAGCATTACGTCTACGTCACGATTATATTGGTACAGAGCATCTCTTACTTGGACTTATTCGAGAAGGTGATGGGGTGGCTATAAAAATCCTTAGAAATCTATTAGTAGACACAGGTTCAATCCGACAGTCTATTGAAGATGCAGTAAAAGGCTCATCAGTATCCCGAGCACCAGTTGGATCTGTCCCTCTAACCAAGCAGGCTGAAAAGGTTTTGAAAATAACCTATTTGGAAGCCAAAATTTTCAAAAGTGACATTATTGGAACTGAACACTTATTATTAGCTATTCTACGTGATGAGGACAACATTGCTTCACAGATTTTACAACAGTATAATGTGACGTATGATTTATTCAAGAATGAAGTAGAACAGAATAAAGCGACCATTACGGATGAAGCTTCAGGCTCATCGACACCTGATGACGACTACGCGGAAGAGGACAACTTCTCAGCACCTAAGAAAGTTTCTGATATTAAATCAAAAACTCCAGTTCTGGATAATTTTGGACGGGATTTAACACGTGCAGCAGAAGATGGAAAGCTTGATCCAATTGTAGGTAGAGAGAAAGAGATTGAGCGAGTTTCGCAGATACTTTCTCGTCGTAAAAAAAACAACCCTATCTTAATAGGAGAACCTGGTGTTGGTAAATCTGCTATAGCCGAAGGATTAGCTCTACGTATTGTACAACGTAAAGTTTCACGTGTACTGTTCAATAAACGTGTCGTTACTTTAGATTTAGCTTCTCTAGTAGCAGGCACTAAATACCGCGGCCAGTTCGAAGAACGGATGAAAGCTGTTATGAACGAACTTGAAAAGTCTCCTGATGTGATTCTTTTTATAGACGAGATTCATACCATTGTAGGAGCAGGAGGTGCCTCTGGGTCTTTAGATGCTTCTAATATGTTCAAACCTGCTTTAGCACGTGGTGAAATTCAATGTATTGGGGCAACGACACTCGATGAATACAGACAATTTATTGAAAAAGATGGAGCACTAGATCGACGTTTCCAAAAGGTGATGATCGAACCTGCTTCTCATGACGAGACTATTGAAATTTTGAACCGGATCAAAGATAAATATGAAGAGCATCACAATGTCAATTATACGCCAGAAGCAATCGAAGCTTGTGTAACCTTGACAACACGCTATATCACAGATCGTTTTCTTCCTGACAAGGCTATTGATGCCTTGGATGAGGCAGGCTCAAGGGTACATCTTACCAACATCCATGTTCCTCAATCCATCATTGATATTGAAGAGAAGATAGAGGAAGTCAAAGTAGAAAAGAACAAAGTTGTCCGTTCTCAAAAATACGAAGAAGCAGCTAAACTAAGAGATACAGAGAAAAAACTGCTTGAAGAACTCGACAAAGAAAAAGCTGCCTGGGAAACTGAGACAAAAAGCAAACGATATACTGTTACTGAGGACAATGTTGCAGAGGTTGTCTCCATGATGACTGGTATTCCTGTACAACGTGTAAGTCAAACAGATAGCCAAAAGCTTCTCAACATGGGGGAATCTATGAAAGGTCGGATTATTGGTCAAGACGATGCTGTACAAAAGCTAGTAAAGGCTATACAACGTACACGAGCTGGATTAAAAGACCCTCGGAAACCTATCGGTTCTTTTATTTTCTTAGGCCCTACGGGAGTAGGTAAGACAGAACTAGCAAAAGAATTAGCACGCTTCATGTTTGATTCCGAAGATTCTTTGATTCAGGTCGATATGAGCGAATACATGGAAAAATTTGCGGTTTCTAGACTAGTAGGAGCCCCTCCGGGATATGTGGGGTATGAAGAAGGTGGACAACTGACTGAAAAAGTTCGTCGTAAACCTTATTCTGTAGTACTATTGGATGAAATCGAGAAAGCACATCCTGATGTTTTCAACCTTTTGCTCCAAGTTCTGGATGAAGGCCAGCTTACAGATAGTCTTGGTCGCAAAGTGGACTTCAGAAACACTATCATTATCATGACATCAAATATTGGTGTTCGTCAGTTAAAAGAGTTTGGCCAGGGGGTTGGCTTTACAACTGCAGCCAAAGAAAACCAGGCCGATGCACACTCAAGGGGAGTCATAGAGACTGCGTTAAAGCGTGCTTTTGCACCTGAATTCTTAAATCGTATTGATGATGTTATTGTTTTCAATTCTTTAACAAAAGAAAATATCTTCAAGATCATCGATATCGAGCTGAGATCGTTATTTGGTCGTATTGAAGCACTTGGGCATTCTATCGATTTGACAGAAAAGGCTAAAGAGTTCATCGCTGAAAAAGGATATGACACCAACTTTGGAGCCCGTCCGCTTAAGAGAGCTATTCAAAAATACTTGGAAGATCCAATTGCTGAAGAAATCTTAAAAGGCGAACTAAAAGCAAACGCTGTAATAATGGTCGATTTGGATGAGGACAAAAAAGAGATTGTAGTCAGAGGACACAACTCTGGCGACAGTTCGGTTTCTTCCGACATCAGTGAAGAGAACGAGAAGTAATCTTAGTCTTAATTATAGAAAAAGGCTATATCAATATTGATATAGCCTTTTTCTATAATATATCCTCGTACAAACCGCATCTGTTATGATTCCATACGATTGTCATTTTTTTTCGGTAACAGCTATCTTTAAAACCCTTGGGGTTTGAGATTAAGTCCGGTTCGTTCGTCTAGACCAAACATGAGGTTCATATTCTGAACAGCCTGTCCTGAAGCCCCCTTCAATAAATTATCTGTGGCATTTAAAACCAATAATTTATCACCGTGCTTTTTTATATGAATTATGCTCTTGTTAGTATTGACAACCTGCTTTAGATCTATATTGACACGTGAAACAATGGTAAAAGGATGCACAGCATAATAAGATGTATAAAGCCGATAGGCCTCTTCCTCCTTCAAGTTAGAGTCGATATAGATACTCGAAAAAATTCCACGAGGAAAAGCACCTCTAAGCGGCACAAAATTGATGCGTTCAGCAGCCTTGTCCATAAGTGATCTTTCTGAGTCTACCAAAAAACCTTTCTGTAACTGGTTTAACGATTCTGCTATCTCCTGCAGATGTTGATGTTCAAATGACTTGTAAGCAGAGAGATTACTACTTCTCCATGAAAAATGAGATGTCATTGTTGGTTTTTGGCCAGCACCTGTAGACCCCGTTGTAGCTGTCACATGAATCTGCTCAGGCAATAAGCCTGCAGATGCCAAAGGCAATAGTGCTAATTGTATATTTGTAGCGAAACAACCTGGATTAGCCACATAATGCGCTGATTGAATATCTTCTCTATTCAACTCAGGTAACCCGTAGATAAATTTATTATCCTTAAACCCCCTATTTGCACCTAAACGGTAATCTTGGGACAAATCAATAATTCTGACGTGAGATTCAACTTCATTATTTTCTAAAAACTTACGCGCATCACCATGGCCTACACATAAAAAAAGAACGTCTATGTTGGAATGGAAATCGGACGTAAAGTCTATATCCGTATCTCCCAAAAGGTCGTTATGGACTTCATAAACCTTCCTTCCTGCATTCGAAATACTATTAGCAAATACAATTTCAATATAGGGATGATATACCAATACTCTCAACAGTTCCCCTCCTGTGTATCCAGCAGAACCAATTATACCAACTTTAATCTTTTCCATAACATAATCTTTGTGACGTAAAAATGAACACGACAGTTAATAGGTGTCTCCTACTTCAATTAATTTCAACATAGCGGAAGGATAGTCTATCCTTTATTATTTACTTTATGCCAAATATTGGTTTGATTGCCAAATATCTTAGAGAACCCTTTTACGTCATCTCCTGTATAGCCTTCATTCATTTCTCCATAACTTCCAAACTCATTGTTCATTAGATCATGTTTTGATTCAATTCCAACGACAATAAACCGATAAGGGTGTAACTCTACTATAACCCGACCAGTGACTGTTTCTTGAGAGGAAGTCAAAAATGCCTCAATGTCACGCATCACAGGGTCATGCATCTGCCCCTCGTGCATCCAGTTACCGTAAAAGCCTGTTATTTGATCTTTCCAAGCCAACTGCCATTTTGTTAATGTATGTTTTTCTAACGTATGATGTGCTTTCACCAAAATAATAGGCCCAGCTGCTTCAAAACCTACCCGTCCCTTGATACCAATGATCGTATCCCCCACATGTATATCCCTTCCTATTCCATAAGGTTGCGCTAATTCCTGAAGCTGCTGAATGACAGCAACTGCCCCTATCTTATTTCCATTAAGACCGATAGGCTCACCTTTCTCAAAATCAATACTTATTGTTTGAGGATCAGTAGCTGTAACTGGCGTAGGCCAAGCTGAATCTGGCAGATATTGATTAGATGTAAGTGTCTCTGCACCACCTACCGAAGTTCCCCACAACCCTTTGTTAATAGAGTACTTAGCCTTCTCAGCACTATAGGGAAAACCATGTTGAGCTAAATATTCTATTTCGGCCTCACGCGAAAGTTTCAAATCTCGAATTGGGGTAATAATCTCCACACCAGGGACTAGTGTGTTAAAAATCATATCAAAACGTACCTGGTCATTACCTGCTCCTGTAGACCCATGAGCTATACAAGACGCACCAATCTTATTAGCATAGTTTGCAATTGCGGTAGCTTGACACACACGCTCAGCAGACACTGACAATGGGTAAGTTGCATTCTTTAATACATTTCCAAAAATAAGATATTTGATAGTATCTTGATAATAATCGGTAGTTTCGTCAATAGTAGTATGAGACTTAACGCCCAATTCATAGGCGCGTATCTCAATATTTTCAATTTCCTCGGCAGAAAATCCACCTGTGTTTACCACCACAGAGTGAACCTCCAATCCTAAATCTTTAGCAAGATAGATACAACAAAATGAGGTATCTAAACCTCCACTGAACGCTAATACTACTTTTTTCATTCGTATAAGTTATTTATTCATTTAGTATACCACCACAAAGAATCTTGATCATCTTGGGTGGTGTGAGTATATGTTAGGGTTAAAATTCTTTTGCTGGTTTTCTCCAGCCAGAAAATAGCATAGCAACGGATTTCCGAGTAGCTTTCCACAATCTCGCTTCTATACGTTTTAGTAACGACTGTTTCTTTGATATACGTTCTAACCGTTCTTTCGCCTCTGCCTTACGTTGTATTTTTTCTTTCAGCTCTTTCTCTTTCTCAACAGGATTCCAAAGCATCGCTGTACACATACAGTTTTTACGATCTTTACTCATCAATATATCGTAATTTATGCAACTTTGACAACCTTTCCAAAACTCTTCATCTTGTGTCAATTCCGAGTAAGTAACAGGTTCATATCCCAAATCAGAATTAATTTTCATCACAGCAAGACCTGTTGTTAATCCAAAGATCTTTGAATGTGGGTATTTTTCTCTAGAGAGCTCGAAGACTCTCTTTTTAATAGCTTTAGCCAGACCGAATTTCCTAAATTCAGGATTAACAATAAGTCCAGAATTGGCAACATAATCGCCATGGCTCCATGTTTCAATATAACAAAAACCAGCCCATCTCCCATCTCGATGCAAAGCTATTACAGCTTTTCCTTCCACCATTTTTTGAGCTACATATTCGGGTTTACGACGAGCTATACCTGTTCCACGGGCCTTTGCTGACTCAAACATTTCATCACAAATTTGCACAGCATATGTTACATGTTTTGCTGTGGCGGGAATAATTACAAAATCTGAAATTATCATCTTAAGATGTCGACCTGAAAATTAATACGCTAAATGCGCGCTAAAAGTAATAACTAAGGATTGAGTAATTCATTGAGCTAAATGAATTAGTAAGGATAGAATTTGTCTGCCTCTCGTATATCAAGCTCGAGGCAGAATAGGTCGTCGGAATCGCAGAATTGGACAGTTCAAGGTGCTAAAACAAGACATAAGCTTAACAACAAACTTATTAAAAGTCTGTCCAATGCTGTAAATATGTCTTTTCTCACAATACATCTAATCCTAAATCTGTATATTTCCTATATATGACAGCGCAAAATAAAGAATTATTTTTTTCTTTTCTGCAAAAATATAATAGTTTTTTTTTGAAAAATTTCATTTAACCTCTAAATCACAAAAAAAACTATCAATAAGACTTCACAATCGTTGAAATGTTTAAAAAACAAATTAAAAAATAAATAGTTTAAATAAGTCAAAGATTTGATTCCATTTGACTTCTCCTCTCAAATACTGTACTTTTGCAGCTACAACATAATTAAATTTGTTATGGTAGGCCCAAGTATTATTTTCTACGTTTTATTTGCGGTTCCTTATGTATTTGTAATGTATTGGTTAGTAAAGCAAGACAAACGAAAATACGCTTGGGGAATTTCAATAGTTACACTGATTGCTATTTTAGGTATTTATGTTTCGCAAAAAGCCAGCAAAAATGCAATCGAGAATTATCGACAACATCAGATTGATGCCAGGGAACAAGAGGTTGATAACCACTTAGATTCACTAAAAACAAAGTAACATAAAACCTGTTAATATTTTTAAACATAAAAAGGGCATCAAAGATGTCTCATTAATGCCCTTTTTGGAAAGATTAATCTGATATTCCTTCTAGTTTTAAAAGAAAGGCATATTCTAACGCTTGATCTTTAAGATAATCAAATCTTCCTGATGCACCACCATGACCGAAATCCATATCTGTTTTAAGCAAGACCACCTGATTCCCTTTCTTTAGAGCCCTTAATTTGGCAACCCATTTAGCAGGCTCAAAATATTGAACCTGACTATCATGCAACCCTGTAGTTACTAAAAGATTAGGGTATTCCTTTTGTTCTATATTTTCGTAAGGTGAGTATGACTTCATATAAGTATATGCTTCAATCTCATTTGGATTCCCCCACTCATCATACTCATTAGTCGTTAAAGGAATAGATTCATCGAGCATCGTAGTTACCACATCGACAAAAGGAACTGCTGCAATCACACCATTCCATAGATCAGGAGCCATGTTTACTATTGCTCCCATCAACAACCCACCTGCACTTCCTCCCTCAGCATAGAGATGCCCTTTACTGGTATACTTATTCTCAATTAAATATTTGCCACAATCGATAAAGTCTGTAAATGTATTTTTCTTCTTTTGAAGTTTACCATCTTCATACCATTGCCGTCCCATCTCTTCTCCCCCGCGAATATGAGCTATTGCATAAATAAATCCCCTATTCAACAGTGACAAACGTGCACTGCTAAATGAAGGATCCATAGATGCACCATAAGAACCATATGCATATAGGTGAAGCGGAGCGGAACCATCTTTCTTTGTTCCTTTTTTATAAACCAATGATATCGGCACCAGTACCCCATCTCTCACTTTCGCGAAAGTACGTTCAGTCAGATATTCATCCATATTATACCCTCCCAATACCTCTTGTTGTTTAAGTAGGCTTTTTTCCTTTGAGCGCATATTATATTCAAATGTAGAAACCGGTGTTACCAACGAGGTATAACCATAACGAAACACATCCGTATTATATTCGACATTTACACTAGGCCGCACGGTGTAAGTTGCCTCTCCGAAATCCAATGGGTAAGAGGTGTTATTCTTGAGGTCGTGTATGGTCAGATTGGTCAATCCATTTTTACGTTCGGATACGACCAAGAAATCCTTAAATTCGTCCACGCCCTCAATCAGTACATCCCCACGGTGAGGTATAAAATCTATCCAATTATCCTGAGTTGTCGCATCCAATCCACAACTCATCACCCTAAAGTTTTGGGCATCTTTATTCGTCGTTACCAAAAAACGATCATCCAACGCTGCTACACTATACAGCACATCGTTTTGTCGCTTTTGGAATACACGAAAGGTTTCGTTGGGCTGCTCTGCAGGCAGGTATCTCACCTCCGAACTTAGTGTTCCCTCCGATTCTATAAATATATAATTTCCATTTTTGGACTTACTAACCCCGATATAATTCGTATTATCCTGTTCATGATACACCTCTACATCTACTACATTACTTGTCCCCAATACATGCTTTTTGATTTTTTCCGACAATAATGTTACTGGGTTCTTATGTGTGTAAAATAGCGTCTTACTATCTGCTGCCCAGACGCCCGCTCCTGTCGTTTGCGTAATGCGATCCTTCATGACTTCACCTGTCTGAAGGTCCTTGATATAAATTACATACTCACGCCGAGACACCGTATCCACACCATAAGCAAGGTATCTATTGTCCGGACTTATTTCTAGTCCCGATACCGCATAATAGGCCATTCCTTTTGCCATTTCATCCACATCCAGTAGAACTTCCTCGGCTCCGTCCAATCCACCTTTCTTACGACAAAATTTAAAATACTGCCTTCCCTCGTCCGTGCGTCGATAATAATAGTAGCCATTTTCTAGATACGGCACAGATTCATCTTTCTCCTTGACCCGTGCTTTCATCTCATTGTATAACTTCATCTGCAAAGGCTCCGTGCTTTTCAACATAGCTGTTGTATAGGCATTCTCCTCTTCCAAATATTTTATTACAGATGTCGAGTCTGGCCCTTTTTTAAAATAATCATTCAACCAGTAGTAGTTATCGACTACCGTATCCCCATGAACAACTCTTGTATAAGGCTTAATTGTTGCCACCGGTGCTTGAATATCAGGCCAACTAACGTTTTTAACTTTCTCCTCTTGAGATCCACATGAACCTGTTATCATACTTAATATTATTATATAAACACCTATTTTTCTTCTCATATGCCTAAGTTTTAAACTGTAAACGGTTTTAAAAATACAAAATCTCTGCAATTATTAAGTTACAATACCTATTTTACATACATTTAACTATTTTGACAGCATAGCTAGCATTATATTTGCAGTTGAAACAAAAATTAAATTATGCGTAACACAAAACTATTTATCGCTTTATTGGGAATAAGCATACTTCCTTATTCAGGCTTTTCTCAAGATAAGAAAGATAAAGCTCCTGCAAACTGGTATAATCTTGATTACAAATCAGATGGCATTATGGGCATCAGTACCGAGAAAGCTTACGAATTATTGAAGGGACGTAAGTCTACTCCTGTCATCGTTGCTGTCATTGACGGGGGCGTCGACGTGAATCATGAAGACCTAAAAGAAGTTCTATGGATTAATAAAAAAGAAAGCAACAAAAATGGAAAAGACGATGATGGTAACGGTTATATAGATGACAAATACGGATGGAATTTTCTTGGAAACGCAAACGGAGAAAATGTCAACTATGACAATCTTGAAGTAACCAGATTAATCCGCAAGTTTGAACCCAAATACATCTCTGTATTACCTACTACCCGACTTTCCGAGACAGAGCGAAGAGAATTCGTAGCATATCAAAAAATGATATCGGACTACACGACAAAAATGGACGAGGCGCAATTTGGAGACTTAAATTATGGACGTCTCCAACAGAGCATCGAAAAGATTATTAAGACTATTGGAAAAGAGCCTAAAGATATCAAAAAAGAGGACTTAGATAACTTTAAAGTTGAAAATGACCAACAAAAGCTTGCCATCCGAATTGCTAAAAAAGAAGTCGAGTCTAGTGGTTTCGAGAAATTCTACAAGGATATTAAAGAAGCAACAGATTACTACGGTGCTCAAGTAAAGTATCATCTCAACAAAGAGTATGATTCAAGATCTATAGTTGGAGACAATTATGATGACGCTAGCGAACGTCACTATGGTAATCCTGATGTCAAGGGACCTGATGCAGACCACGGTACACACGTGGCTGGAATAATAGGTGCTAAGCGAAACAACAATATAGGTATTAATGGAGTAGCCGACAATGTCGAAATCATGTCTATACGAGCTGTACCTAATGGAGACGAAAGAGATAAAGATATAGCCAATGGAATTAGATATGCTGTTGACAACGGTGCCAAAATCATCAACATGAGCTTTGGAAAAGGATATTATTATAATAAAAAAGCAGTAGATGACGCCGTTAGATACGCAATGGAAAAAGATGTTCTTTTAGTACATGCTGCAGGCAATGATGGCAAGAATATTGATATTTCACCAAATTATCCTACCAAGTATTATACCGATAGTCTGAATGCAATAACGGGAGAAGCCAAAGGTTGGATTACTGTTGGAGCCACCTCCTGGAAAATGGATGGAGATCTTTTGGCTGATTTCTCTAATTATGGCTACAAATCTGTCGATGTATTCGCACCTGGAGTTGCCATCAATTCAACTATGCCCGAAAACGAATACAAAGAACAACAAGGAACGAGTATGGCAGCTCCTGTAGTTTCGGGTCTTGCAGCAATTATTCGCTCTTACTATCCACAGCTCAGCGCTACCGAAGTGAAAGAAGTCATCCTTAAATCGGTAACAAAGGTAGACCAAAAAGTCAAAGTAAAGCAGGAAGGGGCAAGTAAAAAAGTATACCTAGATGAAATTTCGGTAAGTGGGGGAATTGTAAATGCTTATAACGCTATTGTTGAGGCAAACAAATACATTGCCAATAAAAAGTAAAAAAATGTTAAATTTTCTATAATAATAATTCTTATTTTGCGTTCTACTACTAAACAACAATAAATAAGAGGCTTATGATCGAAAATTCTACTACAATTTATGAAGAAGCTTACGAAAGTGAATTAAAAGAATCTATTACAGAAACTGACGCTGCCTTTGAAGCAAACATTAAGCTTGGAATTCAAAGTTTGGCGAAGGAACCCACACAAAATGTTATAGATAGCATTCTTTCCTACTCTAAATCACTTGTAAGCAAATAACAGGAAAGTCTCTAAAAGTTTAGAGACTTTCTTGTTTTAAGACTCCCCTATAAATGAGTATCTTTGTTTATGTTAAAAAAAGACCGTTACAAAGCCTTTGTAGAGTATTTCTCAAAACATAACCCTGATGCTCAGACTGAACTCGAATATAGTAATCCTTTTGAGCTCTTAGTTGCAGTTATTCTTTCGGCTCAGTGCACAGACAAGCGAATCAATCAAGTAACACCGGCTCTGTTTAAGCGTTTCCCAGAAGCAGAATCTCTTGCAGCAAGTTCGCCAGAAGAAGTATTCACTTATATACGTTCAGTAAGCTATCCAAACAATAAGGCCAAACATTTGGTAGGAATGGCACAAATGCTAATAGGTGACTTTGATGGAATAGTTCCGGAAAAAATCGAAGATCTTATAAAATTACCTGGAGTAGGTAGAAAAACAGCCAATGTGATTTCATCTGTTGTATATAACAATCCTTCCATGGCTGTTGACACGCATGTTTTTAGAGTAAGCAATAGATTGGGATTAACCAGCAATGCCACTACGCCTTTAGCAGTAGAAAAACAATTAGTAAAATATCTACCTGAAGAAACTATTGCAGTAGCGCATCACTGGCTGATTTTACATGGAAGGTATATTTGTTTGGCTAGGACACCTAAATGCGATCAATGCCCGATTACCTACTTCTGTAAATATTTTGAAAAAACAAAGAAAGCACAACTTATCAACAGCACTTCCAATAACTAAAAAAGGTGATTACCTTTACGAGACGCCTTAACGACTAATTATTTTAGCAAAAAATTTGGTTTTAAAATCTAAAGATTATATATTTGACTTAATAATACTAAAAACATGAGCAACGCAGATAAATTAAAAGCTTTACAGCTTACCTTAGATAAGTTAGAAAAATCTTACGGCAAAGGCACCATCATGAAGTTGGGTGATTCCGCAGTAGAACCAATTGAGTCTATATCTACAGGTTCATTGGGCCTTGATATCGCTCTAGGTATCGGGGGTGTTCCCAAAGGCCGTATCATTGAAATATATGGTCCTGAATCGTCCGGTAAAACAACTTTAGCTACTCACATTGTGGCAGAAGCTCAAAAAAAAGGTGGAATTGCTGCTATTATTGATGCTGAACATGCTTTTGATAAATATTATGCTCAAAAATTAGGGGTTGACGTAGAGAACTTACTCATTTCACAACCTGACAATGGCGAACAAGCCTTAGAAATTGCAGACAATCTTATTCGCTCTGGTGCAATCGATGTAATCGTCATTGACTCTGTGGCAGCCTTAGTACCCAAAGGCGAGATAGAAGGAGAAATGGGAGAGTCCAAAATGGGGTTACAGGCACGACTTATGTCACAAGCCCTTCGTAAACTAACCGGAACCATATCCAAGACAAACTGTTGCTGTATTTTCATTAATCAGTTACGAGAAAAAATAGGTGTTATGTTTGGAAACCCTGAAACTACGACCGGTGGTAATGCATTAAAATTCTATGCGTCAGTTCGTTTGGATATTCGTCGCACATCTCAGATCAAAGACTCAGACGAAGTGTCTGGAAACCGTGTTAAAGTAAAAATCGTAAAAAACAAAGTAGCTCCTCCTTTCCGTATAGCGGAGTTCGACATCATGTTCGGTGAAGGCATTTCTAAAGTTGGCGAAATTATCGATCTAGGTGTAGAATATAATATCATTAAAAAATCGGGATCTTGGTTTAGCTATGGAGAAACCAAATTAGGTCAAGGACGTGATGCTGTAAAGAATCTACTATTAGATAATCCTGATTTAATGGATGAGTTAGAAACAAAAATCAGAGCAGAAGTTACCGGTGAAGCTTTAGATCAATCCGCAGCAATAGAAGAATAAACTGAAAAATAAGATAATATAAGCAAGGCTTTTTCACTAGTGAAAAAGCCTTTTTTAATGGTACAGAACTAAATATATATAAACCCAATTAAAAACACCAAACGGTCGAATAAAAAAGCACGGTCAGTAACCGTGCTTTTCATTTTATAAACAGTCTAACTATTATAATTCTTCTGATAAAAATGGATATCTATAATCTGTATCTGGAGTAAAGGTCTCCTTAATTGTACGTGGAGATACCCAGCGCAACAGATTAATCATTGACCCCGCCTTATCGTTTGTACCAGACCCCCTAGCTCCTCCAAATGGTTGCTGACCAACTACAGCACCTGTACATTTGTCATTGATATAGAAGTTACCAGCAGCATTGCGCAAAGCATACGTTGCCTCATCAATAGCATAACGGTCTTGAGAAATGATAGCACCAGTCAATGCATAGATAGAAGTATTGTCTACCAACTTTAACATCTCAGACCACTTATCATCCTCATAGACATAAATAGTCAATACAGGCCCGAACAACTCTTCCGATAGCGTTTCGTAATCTGGTGTTTTCGCTAGAATAACCGTTGGGCTTATAAAGTAGCCTTCAGACTTATCGTAAGTTCCACCAATGATAACCTCTGCATCAGGAGAAGCTTTCGCTCTATCAATATAGCTTGCGATTTTATCAAATGACTTTTCGTCAATCACAGCATTGATAAAATTACTAAAATCTTCGGTTCCCCCTATTTTGAAAGAATTGATATCCTTCTCCATCTTTACCTTCAAGTCATTCCAAATAGATTGTGGAATGTACGCTCTAGATGCTGCTGAACATTTCTGACCTTGGAACTCGAATGCCCCGCGAACTAAAGCTGTATTCAATACATCCAAATCGGCAGAAGGGTGTGCTACAATAAAATCTTTACCTCCAGTTTCACCTACAATACGTGGGTACGTCTTGTATACATGAATATTCTCTCCGATAGTCTTCCAGATATCTTGAAAAACTCCAGTAGAACCTGTAAAGTGTATGCCTGCAAAATCAGGGTGTTTGAAAATAACATCTCCAGCATCAGGACCAGAAACATATACCAGATTAATCACTCCATCAGGAAGACCCGCTTCTTTAAAAATCTGCATCAATACGTTTGCAGAGTATATCTGCGTATTCGAAGGTTTCCATACCACCACGTTACCCATCATAGCAACAGAAGTAGGCAAATTGCCAGCAATTGCGGTAAAGTTAAATGGCGTTAAAGCAAACACAAACCCCTCTAACGGACGTTGCTCCACACGGTTCCACACTCCTTTGCTATTAGCAGGCGGTTGTTGTTGATAAATCTCGGACATATACTTTACATTGAAACGTAAAAAATCCACGATTTCACAAGCAGAATCAATCTCTGCTTGATATGGATTTTTAGACTGCCCTAGCATTGTAGCTGCATTCAATTTATAGCGGTACTTAGTAGAAATCAACTCCGCTGCCTTTAAAAATATAGCAGCACGTTGTTCCCAAGGAAGGTTTTCCCAACCTTCTTTTGCTGTCAAAGCAGCATCGATGGCCTCTTTAATATGTTCTTTACTCCCTTGTGAGTAATATCCTAAAACATGTTTATGATCGTGTGGAGGAGTCATCTTGACTTTTTTGTCCGTGTGGACTTCCTTTCCACCTATATACATAGGAACATCTACCACCTGTGCTCTAGCCTCTTGAATGGCGTCACGAAGCGCAGCTCTTTCTTTAGTACCTGGAGCATATGAATATACCGGTTCATTTATTGGAGCCGGAACATTAAAAAATCCTTTTAACATAATTTTCTGTTTTATTTAATCTATGTAAAATAACAAAATATACCACTCATATTATAATCGTGAATTATCCATAAGTTAACATATTTTGCCTAAACAAACATCTATCGTCAATATTACAACCTCGTAAAACAAGACCCAAAAACCTACAACACAACCACATAAAATAAACATAAACTATTCAACGTATTATTTCAAAAACAATTTCCGTTACATATCCACGCTATGTTGAGCGAGATACTTCCGTGGTGACATCTTTGTAATTGCCTTAAAAACGCGATTAAAATGAACGACATTATTAAATCCAGCCTGGAAAGCGGCTTCTGCAATATGCTCCGATTTATTATCTATCAAAATCTGGCAAGCCTTTTCTATTCTAACCTCGTTTAAGAAACTTATATAAGTTTTAGTGGTATGCTTTTTAAAGAACTTACAAAATGAAGTTGGAGTCATGTGTATAATAGAAGCGACTTGATCTACTGTAATATCCTCATTATAGTGATCAAATGTATACTTATAAACCTGACTGATACGAGCACCATCCTTATCAGAGTAAGTCACACTTCTGACCCCCGAATAAAGTGAAGAAGCATCTCCACGATGAATCGCCAAACTATAAAGTAGGGAAAGAAACTCTGTAAAACGAGGCATAGACGTCTTCACCATTAAATTGGTAAAATAATGCATCATTGATTCAGAAAGAGCCCTATCTACCATTTTACTTGTATCCAACTCAAGCAAATATTCTTTAACAATCTCAAAATCAGGAATATGATAAAGTCGTTTCATACGTTCTAGATTCACAAATATGTGAATAGCGTGTATATCCCCAATTTCTTCCTCATCTTCCATCTCTCGATCGAACATATGTGGCTCGTTTGGCTTCAAGACAAAGATATCACCGGACTGAAAAGATTGCATGATATTACCGACCATAATGGTACCCTTACCTTTTAAAATATAGGTAATCTGCGCCTCGTCATGCCTATGATAATAATTATAAAAATTCTCTTTCTTATCCTCCATTACCGCAAAGACCCCCTCACCGTACACAGAGACTGTAAACTGAATCGGTTTCATAAGCTCGATCTATATCCCCTATTTTCTTCTATTTACCGTTAGATTAAAAAGGCGACAATGGATTCCCCATGTCGCCTTTTCAACTATTTATTATCTGTGATTACTTTGCAGCAGCATAGTTCTTAGCAACAGCATCCCAATTCACAACATTGAAAATCGCATCTAGATATGCCGGACGCTTATTTTGATATTTTAAATAATATGCGTGCTCCCAAACATCAATTCCAAAAATAGGAGTACCTTTCACTTCGGCTACATCCATCAATGGATTATCTTGATTAGGGGTTGAAGTCACAGCTAACTTACCGTCAGTGCCAACAATCAACCAAGACCAGCCTGAACCAAAACGTGTAGCTCCTGCTTCCTGCAACTTTTTCTTTAACTCATCAAATGACCCGAATGCTTCCTTAATTGCATCAGCCAATTCTCCAGTTGGCTCACCACCTGCGTTAGCACCTAAAACAGACCAAAATAATTTGTGATTAAAGTGCCCTCCACCATTGTTACGAACAGCGGGAGAATATTTACTCACATTTTTTAAAATATCTTCCAAAGACGCACTATCCGCATCAGTTCCAGCAATAGCCTTATTTAAATTATCAACATATGCTTGGTGATGGCGATCATGGTGAATCTCCATTGTCTCTTTATCAATATGGGGTTCCAATGCGTCATTTGCGTATGGTAACGCTTCTAATTCAAATGCCATAGTTACTTATTTTAATTAAATTATCAAGTTATTATTTAATAACACGAATATAACAAAACACTTTAGCTAATGTTTCATAATAATGCCATTTTATCGCTTGGAAACGAAAAAACTCTTCATCAATCGTGCACATTCACCCTCAAGTACTCCTCCAATGATGATCGTTTTAGGATGAAGAATATTCGCGGCTACTGTGGAGTAACCTCTCTTCTCATCTATGGTCCCATAAACGATTCTTGACAGCTGTGTCCAATAGGAAGCTCCTGCACACATCACACAAGGCTCTACAGTAACATACAACGTACAGTCTTTAAGATATTTTCCCCCAAGAAAATTCGCTGCTGCAGTAAATGCCTGCATCTCGGCATGCGCCGTTACATCATTTAATCGTTCTGTAAGATTATACCCTTTTCCGATAATCCTATTTTGAGCAACGATCACAGCACCTATAGGTATTTCATCTTCTTTAAAAGCCTGCTCCGCTAACTTTAATGCTTCTTTCATGTAGAACTCATCCTCCTGTTCCCTAGTGAGTGCTCCTTCGAAATTATAAACCTGCATACTAAATCAATCTCGCCCCATTTGGCAATTTGCGCTCTACTGAAGTCAATACGATATCGCCATTCTCATCAGACAGTCCGGTCACCAAACATTCCGACATAAATTTACCAATCTGTTTGCGTGGAAAGTTTACAACAGCAATAATCTGTCTCCCTATCAAATCTTCTTTTGTATATAATTTGGTAATCTGAGCGCTAGATTTACGTTGCCCAATTTCAGGGCCAAAATCAATAAACAATTGATAAGCTGGTCTTATAGCCTCCGGAAAATCATTAACTTCTAAAATAGTTCCCACTCTCAAATCCACTTTTTCAAAATCAGACCAACTTATTTCTGTACTCTCTGTCATTTATAATCTATTACTTGTTAAATCTTCCATTTGTTTACCAATAGTAAACACGACATAATCCGTCGTACGTTTTAGTCGCTTAGCTAAACGATCAATTAACTGTTCCTCCTCTCCTTCTACATAATGCAGATCATCTTCTGTAAGATGATTATATTTTCGGCTCAATTTGATCTTGGCAACCTGCCAATCTTCTTGTTTAATTTTGAGAATGCTCATAATTGTGGTATTAAAATTGCATATATTTACACAATCTGTAAACAAACAACACTAAAAACATGTGTTAAATTCTATTTAAACAAAGCTACATAAATAAATCAATGATGAAAAAAATTTTACCAGCATTACTTTTGTTCTTAGGGGGCTCTTCAATGACACAAGCCCAGGTTCTACCTAGTTTTGAAATCGGACTTAAAGGCGCATTGAACTATTCTAAGTTAAAAAACAACACTTACTTTGATTCCGACAGCAAAGCAGGTTATCAAGCCGGTCTTTACTCTCGTATCGGTGTATTAGGATTTCACGTGCAACCAGAAATATACATCACGGGAAAAAACGTAAAAATCAACAAAGACAATGTTGATGACCTTAAGTTCACGAGTGTCGACATTCCAGTTTTGTTGGGCAAGCGATTTGGTCTAGGTCCCATCGGCGCTAGGATACAGACAGGTCCAGTATTCTCATTTATCACTAATGACAATGGTGACAAATTAACGAATGCATTGAAATTCTCGGAATACAAAAAAAGCTCTACATCATGGGCGTTTGGCGCCGGAGTAGACGTGTCTAGTTTAAGAGTAGATCTTCGTTACGAATTAGGTCTAAACGATATGGCCAAAGGAAGCAGTGAAGCTCAAAAAATCAACATGTGGAGTATAGGCTTGGGATATCGCTTGTTTAAAATCTAAGCAATTAGGGTTTTTTTCACGCCCCATAACGTTGAGAGGTCAGGATAAATAAAATATCCTGACCTTTTTTAATATTCTGATTATATACCATCATTTGATTTAAATCTACAGCTATCATACTGCTACATTATTGTTAGCCGATAAATAGGTGTTTTTTCTAAAAACAATCATTCTTGATAAAATACAAAACCAAAAAAAAATTTAGAACAATTCTAAATTAAAGCTATTTCGTGGATTTAAAGTCATTTTTATAAATGATTTAGATATTTTTGCGATATTATAATCTATAAAAAAAAGATAATGAGTAGTAAATCAAAGCCACTATTGACTTCTTCACTGGGAAAGAAACTCATCATGAGCTTAACCGGACTATTTTTATGTTCGTTCTTAGTAGTTCACCTGATAGGTAACTTACAGTTATTTAAGAATGATGAAGGCTATGCATTCAACAATTATGCGTACTTCATGACGCATTTCGCCCCTATTAAAGTAGTTTCCTACTTACTTTACGCTTCTGTTATCATCCATGCGATTTATGCTTTGACTTTAACATTAAAGAACAAATCTGCTAGACCAGTCAGTTACAACCAAGGCAGCGGCAACGTAAACAGTAAGTGGAACTCCAGAAATATGGGTATTCTAGGAACAGTAATCCTAGTTTTCTTAGCAACACACATGCAGAACTTTTGGTTCCAGTATAAATTTGGGACTACCCCGTATGTAGAGTACAATACGGAACTAGCTACAGGCAACCGCGAAATTATTGCTTCTGATGTGTTACCTAGCAACTACGACGGTTATAAGACTTTCGTAAATAATGGTATTGAGACTGTTCAAACAAAAGATTTATACAAACAAGTAGCATATACATTCCAGAATCCTTTTATCGTATTATTCTACGTGATCGCTATGGCAGCTTTGGCTTTCCATTTGATTCACGGGTTCCAATCCGCGTTTCAAACGTTAGGTTTCAATCACAGAAGATACATCGGATTTATTAAAGGACTTGGAATTTGGGTATTTGGAATATTAATTCCTCTAGCTTTTGCGGCAATGCCTTTATATTTCTATTTTAAATAGTTTGTAACATCGAATAAATAGTATAAGATTATGTTAGATTCAAAAGTACCAGCAGGCCCATTGGCCGAAAAATGGTCAAAACATAAGTTCAATATGAAACTGGTAAACCCAGCTAACAAACGTAAATTCACAATTATCGTTGTTGGTACAGGTTTAGCAGGCGCCTCTGCTGCAGCTTCATTAGCTGAGCTGGGTTATAATGTTAAAACATTTTGTTACCAGGATTCTCCACGTCGTGCTCACTCTATTGCTGCACAAGGGGGGATCAACTCTGCAAAGAACTATCAAAATGATGGTGACTCCGTTTTCCGTTTATTCTATGATACGATCAAAGGTGGAGACTACCGTGCACGCGAAGCAAACGTATACCGTTTAGCGGAAGTTTCTGTAAACATTATTGATCAGTGTGTGGCTCAAGGTGTTCCTTTCGCACGCGAATATGGTGGTCTTTTAGACAACCGTTCATTTGGTGGTGCTCAGGTATCACGTACATTCTACGCACGTGGTCAGACAGGGCAACAACTATTATTAGGAGCATACTCTGCCTTGAACCGTCAGATTCAAAAAGGAAAAGTTCAATCCTATACACGTCACGAAATGCTAGATATCGTGAAGATTGATGGTCATGCAAGAGGCGTAATTACCCGCGATATGGTAACGGGTAAAATAGAATCACATGAAGGCCATGCCGTCCTTTTATGTACAGGTGGTTACGGAAACGTATTCTTCTTATCTACAAATGCAATGGGCTGTAACGTAACAGCAGCATGGAGAGCACACAAACGTGGAGCCTTCTTTGCCAACCCATGTTACACACAGATTCACCCTACTTGTATTCCTGTAACTGGGGATCACCAATCAAAACTGACTTTAATGTCAGAATCTTTACGTAACGACGGCCGAGTTTGGGTTCCAAAAACACAAGAAATGGCAGAACGAGTACGTAAAGGTGAATTGAAACCTGTAGATATCAAAGAAGACGACAGAGATTACTTCTTAGAGCGTAAATATCCTTCTTTCGGTAACTTGGTACCTCGTGACGTAGCTTCTCGTAACGCAAAAGAAGCTGTAGATGATGGTCGTGGTGTAGGAAAGACAGGCTTCGCTGTTTACTTAGACTTCAAAGACGCAATTGCTCGCCTAGGAGAAGATAGCGTACGTGCTAAGTATGGTAACCTTTTCGATATGTATCATAAGATTACAGACGAAAACCCATACAAACAACCGATGCGTATCTATCCAGCTGTTCACTACACTATGGGTGGCGTATGGGTTGATTACAACTTGATGACTACAGTACCTGGATTATATGCATTAGGAGAGGCTAACTTCTCTGACCACGGAGCTAACCGTCTAGGTGCTTCTGCATTAATGCAAGGACTTTCTGATGGTTACTTTGTAATCCCTTACACTGTTGGAGATTATTTGGCTGGCCTTGGAAACTTCAATCCTGTAGACAAAAATCACCCTGCTTTTGAGCAAACTCGTAAAGAGGTAGAAGATAACATCAACAAATTATTGGCTTTACGCGGTTCTAAAACCGTAGATGATATCCACAAAGAACTTGGACATATCATGTGGGAATACTGTGGTATGGCCCGTACAGCTGAAGGTCTTACGAAAGCAAAAGGCATGATTCAGGAACTTAAAAAAGAATTCTGGTCCAATGCATCCGTGTTAGGACAGAATGAAGAGTTGAATATGTCTTTAGAAAAAGCAGGTCGTGTTGCTGACTTTATCGAACTTGGAGAATTAATGGTGGATGACGCTTTAAACCGTAGCGAATCCTGTGGAGGTCACTTCCGCTTGGAGTCACAAACAGAAGAAGGCGAAGCTAAACGTGATGATGAGAACTTCACTTACGTTTCAGCTTGGGAATACACTGGCGAAAATCAACCTGAGATCCTTCACAAAGAAGAACTGGTATTTGAAAACGTTAAGTTAACACAAAGAAGTTATAAATAGTATTGCGTATAGCGTATCGGGATATGCGCAATGTCTCAATACTCAATACACAGTACTCAATACTATACAGATATGAGTAATCACATGAATTTAACGCTGAAGGTTTGGCGTCAAAAAAATGATAAAGCAAAAGGACAATTTGTAACCATCCAAGCCAAAGACATCGCTGATGACATGTCTTTCTTAGAAATGTTAGACATTGTCAATGATGATCTTACCCGCAAAGGTGAAGACCCTATATATTTTGATCACGACTGTCGCGAAGGTATCTGTGGGATGTGTTCGTTGGTAATCAATGGTCGTCCTCATGGCCCTATGGAAGGTACTACAACTTGTCAATTGCACATGCGTAGCTTTCATGATGGACAGACTATCGTCATCGAGCCTTGGAGAGCTGCTGCATTCCCCGTATTAAAAGATTTAGCGGTAGACCGTACAGCATTTGACCGTATCCAACAAGCTGGAGGTTACGTCAATGTCAATACCGGAGGAGTACCTGACGCCAACGTCATTCCTATTCCAAAACGTATTGCCGACGAAGCTTTTGAATCAGCGACTTGTATCGGTTGTGGGGCTTGTGTAGCGGCATGTAAAAATGCTTCTGCGATGTTATTTGTCTCTGCCAAAGTATCTCAATTTGCCTTGTTACCACAAGGACAAACGGAGCGCTACGAGCGTGCTCAGGCGATGGTAGACCAAATGGATGCTGAAGGATTTGGTAACTGTACAAATACAGGAGCTTGTGAAGCAGAATGTCCGGTTGGCATAAAACTAACGAACATAGCTAGATTAAACAGAGAATATTTAGGTGCGAAGATCTTTAGACAAGAAGATGTTCATAACTAGTTCATTCTGATATTGATATAAATAACAAGGAGACCCCCTCTCTCCTTGTTATTTATCAACTACCTCCTGTTTCTCACCAATTACAGATTTAGAAAAAACTTTTTTCACTCAATAATTAAATAAAAACGAGCAGGTACTATTTGATTATTACTATACTTTTCTTTACTTTGTATACTTAAGATTTCTCTTATCTAGACGGGGTGAAGTATAGAATTATGGATAACAAAGACAAGATTACAGTATTGTACGTGGATGATGAGGAAAACAATCTAATTTCCTTTAAGGCTACTTTTCGCCTAAGATATAAAGTACTTACAGCTATTAATGGAGCTGCAGCTATTGATATCGTAAAGAAAAACCATATAGATATTATTATCACTGATCAACGAATGCCTGAAATGACTGGAGTTGCGCTATTGGAGGAAATTATAAAAATAAATCCAGATCCTATGCGTATCTTATTAACCGGCTATGCGGACATGGGAGCAGTAGTTGATGCTGTCAACAAAGGAAAAATATACCATTATCTAAGCAAACCTTGGAGCGAAACAGAATTAGATGAAACGATAAGACGGGCGTATGAAGTTTATGCAGAACGTAAAGATATATTAGACACCTATTCTAAACTAGAGGTATCTAACGAACAACTAGAATTTTTACTTCGTCAAAAACTCCTTTCGTAGTTCTCTAATAGCAATTATATTACACCTGTTAAAAGCTATATTCTATTTATTGGGAATAACGACTTTAAAAGTTGTACCATGCCCCAATTCTGAAGTAACCGAAATTGTACCTTGCAGTTTAGCTAATGCATTTTGAACATTGTAAAGACCAAATCCCATCCCTTCAGCTTCATTACTAGCTCTGAAGAATAATCTAAATATATCTTTAATATACTGCGGCGGAATTCCAACTCCAGTATCTCTAACCTCTATCGTAGCAGTATCGTCTCTAACTACAACGGAAAGATTAACTTCTTTTTGATCGCTATCTTTTCTCTGATATTTAAAGGCATTGGACAATAAGTTGTGTAAAACAAGTTCCAACACGGCATGATCACTCTTAAAACTTTCTAATTGTTCAATATTCACGTTTAAAGCAACCTGATTATTCTTGGTGTACATCTTATAAAATTGAACAATATTATCGAAAAGCTTGTTAAAATCAATATCAGAAAGCTCTAACTCACCACGACGTAACAGGAAATAATCGCGTAAGCTATTAATATAAGCATCTAATCGCATTAGAGAACCTTCCATCAATCCTAAGATTTCACGTACACGCTCAATTTCATCAAACCCCGCTGCTAGTTTAATAGCTGTGAGAATACCGGTCAGTGGTTCACGTAGGTCGTGACTTACACTATAAGCAAATTTATCCAGTTCATGATAGGCCTTCTGTAGCTCCTCGTTTCGAATGTCTAACATTGAAGTAGCTATATAAAATTTATTAGCCTCTTCAATAGATGAAACAATCTCCTCTTGTTGCCATGGCTTACGAACAAATCGAAAGATATGCCCCTTATTTACCGCATCAACAACAGTCTCCATATCGGCATATGCAGTTAACAAAATACGGATTGGTCTAGGAAACTCTGTCCTAATAGTATGTAGAAAATCTACGCCCAACTCACCTGGCATTCGCTGGTCACAAAAAATAACTCGGATATCGGGATGATTTCGTAATATCTCTCTAGCTTCAGAAGTATTAGAAGCAGTATGAACCAGATAATGATATCTAAAATTGGCTTTGAAACCAATTAGATTATTCACTTCATCATCTATATATAATATCTCTGGAACCTCTTTCATAAATTTGGCAACAAAATATAATAACCAAATAACTTCTAAAACAAAGTTACGGAATTTTAGGCTATTTAATTCCTTCTCTTTTCCTAACTATCTTGTTTAATCGGAATTATTAGATTAAAAATGGTTCCTTGCCCCTCTTCTGATTCAACAACAATCCTCCCTTCGTGCTTAGCAATAGTATTATAGGCTATAGACATCCCCAGTCCTGTACCTTCTCCCACATCTTTTGTTGTAAAAAAGGGTTCGAATATTTTTTCCTTAATATGACTAGGAATACCGATACCGTTGTCTGAAATTAGAATAGATATAAAAGACGGATCTTCATAGATACTTGTTTGTATTTTAAGAATTCCTCCAAAATTACGACCAAATTTTTTATCAATAGCATAAATAGCATTGGTCAATATATTTAAAAAGACTTGGTTCAATTTACCTGCGTAACACTCTATTTCTGGAATATCACCGTATATTTTCTGAACTTCCATCCCCTCATTTATTATGCTACCCAATATGACTAAAGTAGATTCCAACCCTTCATTAATATCTGCGTATTTAAGTGTATCCTCATCCACACGCGAAAAGATGCGGAGACTCTTCACAATTTCTGCGGTTCGGCTCGCCCCATCGTGCATACCTTTTAATAGGAAATCAACTTCTTCTTTTAAATAATCAATGTCCAACTCCTCTTTATAAGCTTGAATCTGTTCTTGTTTTTGTTTTACAGAGAGATCTTCAGAAAAAGCAATACGTTCAATTTCGTCTAACGTGTCCCAGACCATCTTAATATCTCTTTTAAGTGGAGCAACATTTGAAGTTACAAAATTGATAGGGTTATTGATTTCATGTGCTACTCCCGCCGTGAGCTGTCCTAAAGAAGCCATCTTCTCCGCTTCAACTAGTTGAGACTGTGTATCTTTAAGATGTGTTAAGGTAGTCTGCAGAGACTCATTTGATTGGGTCAGTTCTCGAGTACGCTCATTAACCTTTTGTTCCAAAACAATATTTTGCTCTCTTATTAAACGCTCGTTTTCCTGTGAAATTGCGAGTTCCCTTGATTGAGATTCTTCTTTTTGTTGTTTGAGAATATTAATTCGAGCAGCCAAAGCAAAAGATAGTAAAGCCATTTCTACAATCGAAGCAAACCTAAATGAATTGCTCGTAAATAAGTTATAAGGCAATATCCCGTAATCCTTGAAAAGGAAAATTAAAGCTCCAATAAGCAACACCGCCCACGCTGCAAAAAAATATTTCGCAGGTTGATAACCTTTTTGCAACACCCACAATGAAAGGACAAACAGAACAATGCTTTCCAATGTGGTTGCAGTCTGCATTATCTGAAATCCAAATTGCACATAACCGAATGCGGTACATACAAAGCTAAATAGAAAAAGGAACAGCAATCCAAATAACAACCATCTGGCTAATGGAGCATTCCTTTTTACGTTGAGAAAGTTACTTGTAAAAAACAAGACAGCAATACTGCTAATACAGGCAAAAAATATGATACTAACCCTTTCCCATTCAGGATATCCTGGCCAAAGATATTGAAAATTAAAGCCAACAATTCCTAATTGGGTCAAGCCTAAAAAAAGCACATATATTACATAGAAAAAATATGAATAGTCTCTAACGGATATAAAAAGGAATAAATTATAAATACTCATAATAATTACTACGCCCAAATATAATCCAACAAGGATATTGTCCTCTAATAGTTTTTCCCAGATGGATACGGGTGTAGCAATTGATAATGGCAATATTATTTGCTCCGAGCTTTTTACGCGAAGAAAAAGCTCTTTTCTCTCACTAGGTTCAATATCTAGATCAAATATATAATTTGCATGCTGATATTTTCTTTCCTCAAAATTTTTATTGCCTCCTAGCTGCGCTATAGTAACCAATTGGCCTGTAGAATCTAACTCATACAACTCTACTTCGTCAAGCAACGGGTACGCAATATCTAACAAATAGCTACTAGATCTTCCGTTGTTTTCGACAATAAGCGAGAGCCACACATTAAACTTACTTAGACCTAGATTTGGTATAAAGTCTGAGCTTTGGAAAAACTGATCTTTCAACTGAAGTACTTCGTTCGAGTCAACCTCCCGGTCTAGCTTTAATATTTTTAAACTAGAGTTCGGCTTTACTACATCAGTACCATTACCAAGTTTAACTTGACTAAATGCACAAATGGGAAAAATTAAAGCAAATAGTATAAATTGCAATCTCATGGTATTATTTGGCGCCTGCCACTATTACTATGCTCATTGTGCATGAAAAGAATCCCAACCTATCAGCTTGTATCTGCGACTCTATAAATTCACTGTGCTCTTTTTTACTAATTAGCTCTAACATTAGCATCTCATCAAGTATTTTATCTATCCATAGATAAGTACAAGCATCACTATAACTCTTCAAAACAAATGGAAAAACATCTAGTTTAAGGTTTCTATAGCCAGTAGCTTCCAGGTAGTTAATTAGCGATTGGGCAGCTCTTCCATTCTTTACTTTTTTTGACACTAAAAAATCACACAATTTATCCGCTACATCTAAATTACCATTGTAAAAGGAAAGACTCTTCCAATCTGACTCCATGATAACGACAACCCCCTCTCTATGTAAAGATCTATACAGTTTCTCTAAAAGTTCAAAAGGCTGAGATACATGCTGTACCAATCTCTCCATTCGTATCCCTCCTAATGTCCCTTCTAAAAAAGGAACATCAAACACATCAGACTCCAAAAAGCTAACATTAGAAAAAGCTCTAGCTTGTTCTTCATTTGCTTTAATCATATTTGGATCATGATCTACCCCTATAAATCTAAACTCATGTTCTTCTAACGTTGTTGCCATATTTAGAACATCCTGGCCCGTTCCACATCCTAGGTCAGCAATCGTACTGCCAGATGGAAGGGAACTAAAATACTCATAAGACTTTTTCTTTAATTGACCAAGAATTTTGATAGTATCAGTCAGATAGTTGATATCGTAATGCTTTTCAGACATATTTATTTTAAAATATATTTAGGTTATTCTCGTCAAATAGTTCTACTTTCGAAGGAGTCCTTTTTTGCATCCCTCGAATTACTTCCTTCAGGTCCCAACCTCTCATTTCTGCCAAATCAAGTTGATATTGTATCTCAATCTCTTTCGATCGTAACACCTCAATTCTTGTACAATTTTGATTGGCTCGCAGTGCCATTATAGCACCTCTATCCTCTTCTGAAGCAATATCTAACGCTTCAACATCATCAAGTATCATAGTGGTTGCTAGAAGATCTAATTTAGGATAATAAAATGTACCGTTATTTCCCACACTAGTTTCCTGTCGATAACCGACACTTTTCGTCAAGTTGATAGTATAAGGAGCGCACAACGCAAACATTGACTTTATTCCAATTCTCGGAGCTATAGCGATAGCGGCTCTTGTTAAGAAAATACTGCCAATTCCATACCCCGCTATTTCCCGTGAATTCCAAAGCCCACAACCTTCCCCTGTTCCATCTTGTGCATAATCCCAGACGAGATCAAATATCTTAGGATCCATATTACCCGTCGCTTCCTCAATAGGCAGAGGTTGTGTTCCTCCAGCAACGTGAATACGGGCGCCGCCGTAGACATTCTCTCCATCCAACGATTCCACAATTAAAACAAAAGCCGCAGGATTATACATCCAATCATTCTTGGATGAGGTTACTTTTTTTACGCCTATTGCCGTTAAGACATGTGCATGCCCCTCTATAAAACGCTCGCAAGTCCGAGGGTCATCAATAGCGCGAAATGCTCTTAGCCTAACAACAGGACGTCCATCTTTAAATACTAATGCCACAGGAACGGTTATATGTTATTCGATTGAACACAAAACTAATCAATAAAAACTAAATGAATCATCATGTGGTAAAGATTTTTCAAAAAGATTGACTTTCCAAACTTCTTAACTATTTTTGGGCAAAATATCTTTCACCCATGCAAATAGACAAGGCGACATTAGTAAATATTGTACTATTAATCCATATGGCCCTCACAGGCATCATGCTATTTAGGCTCTTTAAATTAAAAAATGCAACCGGTGGACAGCTTATTCTAACTTTCATAGCTCTGACCGTACCGGTTCTAGGCCCTTCCGTTATGATTTGGTTCTATAACAAACAACTTGAAAAGTCTTCAAAAAAAAAGGACACAAGAAAAGTATATGCCCCAAAAAGCAAAAATAAATAATGTCGTATTAATTTAGGAAATCACGTTTGACCGGTCTACATCTATCAATTCCGTTATCCCAAATTCATCGAATTTATCCAACAGAGCTTCTGTTCCCATCTCCAATTTATACTCCATTTCATTTGCAAATATTGGAATGACCGAATAAAAATTAATAATATTACCATCTTTAGCTTCCAGGCATAAAAAATCGTCCTCGAAAGATAAAAAAGGAGGCAACAGCAGCATGCAACCAAAACCAGTATCAGCAATCGGCTCTGCATCCATACCGTTGGGAATGGTATGTCCGTAGCCCAACCAGGTTTTATACTGGTGTGGGAATCTGGCTAACATTTTGAGAAAATAAACTGGCCAATAATTGTTATCATCTTTAAACTCCTCGTCTCCTATTTTCCAATCTGCTGGTAGAACAATCATCAATTCAGCTCTTTCATATTCTACGGCTTCCTCGATTTCAGCAGGTACTGTCATTGGAAAATCGCTCATTCCCGAGGTCACCAATATATTATAAGGATACGTATTCGAAGGTTTTATCCAATGTACGTCTATGTGTACTAAATCAGAAATAATCTCGTGAAATACCATATCAGGCTCCCCGATATATTTGGAAAGATGTTCTTCAATCTCTTCTAAATATACACAGGTTACCTCAGGAAATTGAAGTTCTTTAGAATCCTGCTCCTTATCATCATAACGGTATACCCTAGAGCCTCCTGACGTTATTTCATTAACACTTTCTTGTTCTTCACTGTTCTTTAACTCAGAACCTGACGAAATGATTTTTTTCACTTTATTCCAGAAAGACATAATTTATTAATCAAGTATAGCCATAATAGTCTGTTTAAATTTGGTACGGACAGGTTTCCCATCTTTAGTGGCAGCCTCCCATTTTGGAGATCGGCTCATCACACGCAAAACCTCCTTTTCAAAAATTGGGCTTATCTTATCCCTATTAAGAACTACAACATCACATACCTCCCCGTCTTCGCATACCGTAAATTCTAAAATAGCAGTCTGGCGGGTACCGTAAGTAACATAGGCTGTACTATCCATTGACCCAACCAACTCGTTGATATTCATTCGATTTTGCAGAAAACGGTTCCAGGCAGTCACTCCCCCTTTAAACTGTGGCGCCACATCGACCTGTGGTGCTATAATCGTATCCTGTTTCCCAGGCGATTTCTCTAGAGCCTTTACAGCGGATGACAGCAACATCACGACCAGCAGCATCACATACCTTACTTTCATACCTATACCCTTTGCGATTTACATTTAAAAAGAGACTTTCAGAAAGTCTCCATAAATCAAAAATAAACAAAAATCATACCGAATCCCCTAAGCTTTAGGCAAATCATCTACCGTCTTAAACTCTCCGTTTTCACCAGTCAAAAATGACATCGGATTTTCAGGATCTTTTATTATTTCAAAAAGAAGGTATCCCCAAGGCTTCCAAAAATTTTCCAACACCTGCCCATAAGTCTTCACTGTCCAATTATCAAATATGGGCTTCAAGGTCCAGTCATTTAAAGGCATAGGCTCCACAAAGACAGCTTTAGGCGTCTCCATATAGGTATACTCCGGCAAACGATTAAACAGATAAGCCGAATAAAAGTAACGTGCACAGATTTCTTCAAACTGAATTGGGTGCAACTTTTTATCCGCTACTTTCGCCAAAATATCCTCATGATAAATAGCATTAGTACCATTATCCTGCAGCGTAGCGATAATCGCAAAATCCTTCATCCGCAATGAGAAAATCAACGTATTGATTTCATCACGGTACAGAAATGTATCTTCCGTACTATCCACAGGGAATACTTGAATAGTGAAAGGATTACGGTGTTCAAACTCCATCGGTACACAGAGAGACTGCATCATAGCATGTAAGTTTCTAAACTTATGCACCAGTGCCTGCGAAAAATTCATTTCTTCTCCAGTCCGTACAGCTTGTTTTATTCCAACCTGAATCTCATTAAACACAACACCATACAATATCTTAGATACCCAATGGAATAATGTAATTTGATCCAATGCATTCACCGCATTATACCCTGTTTTCATGGCCGTCTCCACTGCAGTCTCCACCTCCTCAATCTTTGCAGCAGCAGCTATTGAACAGGGGAGCTGCAACTTTTTATAAGTAATCATGCTTTCATCCAGCAACTTAAAAGGCTTGTCCTCCAAATCAAAAGAACGCATCATCCATACCGGAAAAACTTGGATACGTTCTTCTTCAGAGTCCAAAGTCACTCCAGTCAAAAAGCAAGTCCTGTTATCGAATTTAAAATCTACGAAGGGATTATACAGTTTTGTCGCCATAATACGGGCAAAGGTAAAGTTTTACATTTTCAATCTATCGGAATCGTTGAGGATTGACCGTATTTTGACGTTCCATTCAAGAGTATTCTTAATACTCCGGATCGAATCAAGACGAACAACGGGTATTAGCCAACATTAACCTTAAAATCCTCAAAGACTAAAGGTGCGTCCACAATCTGTCCTTCCTTAGTCTTCACCCCTTTCAGCACAGAAGTCTTTCCTTTTTCGAGCAAGCTTTTCATTTCTTTCTCTTCAAGAAATACACCATTCAATGTCCTCCATATTTTGAAGTCACAGCCCCTAGCGTAGTGATCACACTGCGCCACCTTGTCATAGAGGTGTATATTTCCGGGTTGACACTTCGGACATTTTATCTTTCCCTTTTGCTGAGGCTTTATCTCCTCTTGTGCTATAGAGATACGAAGTTGCAGCAACTCCTTTGTGATTTTCGCCGTGTAGTCTTTGATATGCTTCATAAACACCTCATAAGACACCTTATTTTCGCGCATCTCCTCCAGCTTCTGCTCCCATTTACCGGTCAAAGTTACCTTTGCGATAGACCTATCCTTGACCAGATTATACACTGCGAGGCCTTTCTCTGTAGGAATAAGTTTCTTCTTATCCCGTTTGATATAATCACGTTGGAATAATGTCTCTATCGTGGCGGCACGTGTAGCCGGTGTTCCCAGTCCACAATCTTTCATAGCCTGCCTCATCTCTTCGTCCTCTATCTCCTTGCCCGAAGTCTCCATAGCCTTCAGCAGGGACGCTTCCGTATGAATAGGTTTTGCTTTCGTAAAGCGCTCGGAAAGCTCCAACGAGAGTATCTCCAATAGCTCTTCTGCAGTCAGCTTAGGGAGTTGTGCATTTTCGTTATCCTGCTCATCCGTATTCTTGTCATCATCAGGTATTTCTATCTGATCCGCAGACAGGCGCCAACCGTATTGTCGTATTACCGTACCTTTAGCGATAAGCTCTACCCCTTCAGCATCGATTGTTACAGTTGTAATATCTTTTAAACAAACTTCCGAGAAACTCTCTACCATACGTTTTGCAATCATATTGTAGATATTCTGCTGCTCTTTGAGCATTGGTCCCGGTTTTTCGTCTGTAACCAATAGCGCATGGTGATCCGTCACCTTTTTATCGTCGACAGAGCGTTTGTTCAACTTAGCACCTATCAAGTTGCGAGATATTGCCGCTATCCCCTCTTCCGCAGTATCTGCCAAATGTCGAAATAATGCTTCCACCTGTTCGAAAACATCCTCACCGATATACCGCGAACCTGTCCTTGGATAGGTAATTACCTTCTTTTCATATAATGTCTGTGCCAGGCTCAACGTTTGATCCGCAGAGTAGCCATACTTTTTGTTGGCATCCTGTTGCAGTGAAGTCAAATCGAACAAGAGCGGAGGTTGTTCTTTCGTTTCTTTTGCCTCTACCTTGACGACTTTGGCCTGCGTTCCAATATTCAGTTTTGCAACCGTCTCTTCTGCAACCTCCTTTTTTTCGATCTTTTCCGAAGTCGCTTTAAAAGAGATGCTATCTTTTTCAAATCCTGCCTGTATCTTATAAAATGCCTGTGGCTTGAAATCTTTATTTTCGAGGTAACGCGAGCATATCATAGCCAAGGTGGGCGTCTGCACCCTACCCAACGAAAGCAAACCTTTATTGCCTGCCGCTAGTGTTATTGCTTGTGTAGCATTGATACCAATTAGCCAATCCGATTCCGACCGGGATCGGGCCGATTGATACAGACTATCATACTCCTGACCCTCCTTCAAATTCGCGAACCCTTCTTTGATAGCTTTATCCGTTTGCGAAGAAATCCACAACCTTTTAAATGGCACTTTCGAGCCTAAGAAATAATAGATATTCCTAAAAATAAGTTCTCCTTCGCGTCCAGCATCCGTCGCCACGATGATTTCATCCGCTTGCTCCAATAGCCCTTTGATAATATGGATCTGTTTTAGAGCCCCTCCATCATCAATCTGTTTCCCATCCTTCCTTACCTTCTTCACTTCGAGATCAAATCGATTTGGAATAATCGGCAGATTCGATACCGACCAATTATGAAAACCATAAGCCTGTGGCGTACACAATTGCACCAAATGGCCGAAGGCATAGGTAAAAGCATAGCCGTTCCCAGCGATATAGCCATCTTTCACTTCTTTTGCTCCCATCACCCGGGCCAAATCTCTCGCTACCGAGGGTTTTTCCGCTATAACTACCTTCATT
Organism: Sphingobacterium paucimobilis HER1398; assembly: GCF_000416985.1. Classification (GTDB taxonomy): domain Bacteria; phylum Bacteroidota; class Bacteroidia; order Sphingobacteriales; family Sphingobacteriaceae; genus Sphingobacterium; species Sphingobacterium paucimobilis. Next base: position 513,150 of record NZ_ATDL01000004.1, on the reverse strand, counting down.
TTCTTATCACTTTCATAACCTCCATCACCTAATCCAAAGATGCTATTGAGATTCCTTTTATTTTCCGATATAGATCCACCGCATATACATCCGTCATTCCGGATACAAAATCCAATACTGCACGAATTTTAGCATACGCATCCTCTTTATCGGTATGAAATTGCGCTGGAATCATCGCGACAATCTTGCGATCAAACATCGTTTTATTCGTCTTTAGATAAGCTGGCACAAACTCCTCCAACAGGGCGTTCATCACCTTATAACCTGCAATTTCAATTTGTACAACAGCTGAAGCATTATAGATTTCCACCACAGATATCTTTTCAATTTTCTTCATTTGTGCTACAATCTCAGGAGAGAGTGCGTCAATCAGTGAACTTTCAAACGTGCCCGAAAGGAATTTATCTTGATTATTAGCAAAAACCTCGGCACAACCGTTAATCAGTGTATTAATAGCTTTCGCGCGCAATAACTCCACACGGCTTCCCGTGTCATTCAATCCATCCAGTCGACTACGTAATTCTTCCCCCCCACAAAGTGGCAACAGCAGTTCTTCGACTTCTTTATAAGACAAGATCTTGAGATGATGAGCATCTTCCAGATCAATAATATTATAACAGATATCATCTGCCGCTTCGACAAGATATACTAGAGGATGTCTCAAATAACCCTGCGGATTTGTAGGATCCTTCTTAAGTCCCAGTTCCGCAGCTATTTTTTCAAATGCCTGTTTTTCTCCTTCAAAGAAACCATACTTTTTACGGTGATGATTGCCCTTTACATGTCCATCTATAGCGGCACATGGATATTTCACAATAGACGCCAAAGTCGCATACGTCAATGCATAGCCTTTTTCATCCTTACCATTGAAAGCATGTGTGAGTATACGTAACGCATTCGCGTTACCCTCAAAATGAGTCAAATCAGCCCATTGCTTGGCAGAGACATGCTCCTGATACTTCTGTCCTACTCCCTGCGTAAAAAATGATGAAATTGCAGCTTCTCCAGAATGGCCAAAAGCCGGATTACCCAAATCATGCGATAGACAGGCGGCAGATATAATATTACCTACCTCTTGCAAATAAGGGACCTCCTCATCAATATTAGAGTGCTGTTTTTTCATTAGATTATAAAACAGACGTCCCAAAGACCGTCCCACAGAAGCGACCTCCAAACTATGCGTCAACCTATTATGAACAAACACAGCACCAGGCAGTGGAAACACTTGCGTTTTATTCTGCAACCGGCGGAATGGAGAAGAAAAAATCAAACGGTCGTAATCCCGTTGAAACTCAGATCTTGCGTCAAATTGCTCATTTGGGACACGATCTTCATAGCCCCATCTCTTTGCAGACAACAGTTGTTTCCAGTTCATCAATATTTTGGATTTGCATGGCAAACTTATATAAAATGCTTTGCATTCACCAACTCCAACTGGAAAAATCACCGTACAACTTCCCCTCCCTCTTCCTAACAGTCTAAAGCAGAAACTTCTCCTAAGACAACCTATAGGAATACCTTTTTACTTCCGATATAACTAAATATTTGCTATTTTTATAGAAATAATTTCGAATCATGACAATCTATACACTTCCCGACACCAAAGCTTTTGAAAGTTGTTTAAATAACAAAAACACGCATTTATTGACGTTAGCTAATCGTGCGGGCATGCAGATTGCATTGAGTGATTACGGAGCACGTTTGGTGAGCGTTTTGGTACCCAATAGACATGGAGACTTAGTAGATGTTGTTTTAGGATTTGACAGCATTGATGCCTATCGGAACGCTCAGGAGCAATATCATGGAGCCACAATCGGACGTTTTGCCAACCGAATCGCTGCTGGACATTTCTACCTTGGAGAGGCCTCCTTCCCATTAGTACAGAACAACGCTGAAAACTCACTTCATGGTGGCCCCGAGGGGTTTCACCGCAAAGTATGGGACAGACAGGTTAGTTTAAAAAAACAAGTCGATTTTTACTACGTATCTCCCGATGGAGAGGAAGGTTTTCCAGGAACGTTAAATACCTGCGTCAGCTATGAGCTTACCAATGAAAACGAGATAAAAATTCATTTTAGGGCTACCACCGATAAAACGACCGTAGTCAATCTCACCAACCACGCTTATTTCAATCTGAACGGAGAAGGCAATGGCGACATCCTTAATCATTTCATTGAAATTCCCTCTACTCATTTTATCCCTATCAATGACAAACAGATTCCGACAGGCGAATTACTACCTGTAGAAGACACAGCATTCGACTTCAGGGAAGCAAAGAAGATCGCACAAGGTATTAATACTCCAGTAGACCAAATACACTACGCAACGGGTTACGACCATGGGTTCGTCAACGAATCCCCCATAAGCAGCCCTGCTGCGGCAGCCTATTCAGAGGAAAGTGGAATACTCTTAGAAGTATTCACCGATCAGCCTAGTATCCACCTATACACCGGAAACTTTCTTGCTGATGACCAAGGTAAATCTGGAAATCGTTATCTCAAACATGGTGGTTTCTGTTTTGAGGCTCAACACTATCCAGATAGTCCCAATCAACCACACTTCCCTACGGTCATTCTAAACCCTGGAGAAGAGTTAAAACAAACCATCATTTACAAATTCAGCATCAAGAAATAGCTGTAATAAATTACTTACAAAGGCTGAACAAGTACATTTCAGACTATATTTGAAAAAAATTATAGACTGATGAATAAAAAGATTTTTTCAATTGCCCTGCTAAGTGCAGGAATGGCGTTCACATCTGTGCAGGCCCAGATGGCTAAGCAGAAGGATGTCAAGCTAGAAGATTTGATGAAACATTTAAACGAATTGTTTCAAAAAGGCGATGACGCTTCTAAAGTAGAGTTAGGAAAAGAAGCTTTAGCAATGTCTCAAAGCAAAAACGAAAGTTTTGTATCTATGGCAGCTAGAGTATACGGAGCCCTAGAGCAAGCTGATAAAGCTGAAGCAATCAACAAAACAATCTTAAAAAAATTCCCTAAAGGACTTCAAGCACGTTCCGAAGCTTACGAAAAAGTATTCGGCGACGAGAATGCTTCTGCAGAAGTCGTTGAAAAAGGATATACCGCATGGTTGAAACAATTCCCTGCAGCTTCATTTGATGAAAAAGACAGAGGTATCTATGATCAAGCAGCGGCTTCTTTAGCATCCCTTTATTTTAAAGCAAATAATGCGGCTAAAGCACAAAGCTATATCACCCAGCTTAAATCCAGCACTAACTACGCCGCATACGCGAGCCGAGTTACAGCAGGCCTTATCAAAGACAATAATTACGATGCAGCCCTTCCTATTTTAGAAGAGATCTATGCAAGCTCACTAGAAGCTTCTAAATCAAGCGATCCTAAAATCAAAAATAGCGGTGCAGGTAGAGCTTATGGTTCTATAGCCCCTTCTTATGCACAGGCCCTAGTTGAAAAAGGCAATGCAGAGAAAGCTGTAACTGTGATGAATGATTTTATAAAATCTTCTCCATACGCAGCGAGCTCTCCGACCAATACCATTACATTGGCGAAAGCTTACGCAAAACAAGGAAAAGAACTAGATGCTTTCCTTTCCCTAGAAAACTTTGTTGTTAAAAACGGTAAAAATGCAGACATCGTTAAAGAAATGCAACCGTTGTACAATAAGCTAAACAACAATAAAGCAAATTTTGACTTGTATTTTGCATCTATCGAAGCAAAAGCAAAAGAAGCTATGGTTTCTAAATACAAATCAGAAATGATTAAAAAAGAAGCTCCTCAGTTCACTTTAGTAAACAGAGATGGAAAAACAGTTTCTTTATCTGATTACAAAGGAAAAGTTGTTGTTCTAGACTTTTGGGCGACTTGGTGCGGACCTTGTGTAATGTCCTTCCCTGGCATGCAGGCTGCTGTCAACAAATACAAAAGCGACAAAGATGTTGAGTTCTTGTTTATTGACACTTGGCAGCGTGAAGAAAACTATAAAGATTTGGTAAACGAGTTCATGACCAAAAACAACTACTCCTTCCACGTACTGTTTGATGAAATGAAAGATCGTACCAAGGCGACTACTACAGCCTATGGCGTGAAGGGTATACCACACAAAGTAGTGATTGATAAAGAAGGATTTATCCGTTTTGAATCTTCTGGCGGTTCTGCCGATGTTGACAAAGTAGTCAACGAGATGGAGACAAAGATCGAATTGGCACGAAAAGGCTAAAAAAATGGGACTCAGATTTGAGTCCCATTTTTCTTTGATTAAGGATCGATTCGAATAAACTTACCAGTAGCATCGAACTCCAGGTCCAACGCATTGGTCAACTCCACATCAAATCCATGTTTTTCTTTATCTATACTATTGATACCATCTTTAGGATAGTTTTCTTTCACATAGCCTACGATAGGTGCCAACACGAATGAAGTAGGTATAGCTACCGTATTATCCAGTGCTTCCACCTCTGTCCAGTTCCCATTTTTATCGAACTTCACTTCTATTCGATTATTCAGCAGCACCTGATACTCCGTCCCAGACAACGGCTCCTTTTCCCGAGTTACAGAAAGTATCTTTGCCTCTTTAAAATGATCATTTAAAAATGTATTTGCAGCTGTAGGCAGATTATCCACCTCAATAGTTTCCTCTTTATCACACGATACCACAGCAAATGCAACCGCCATTAAAAGCGTCAATTTCAATATTAACTTTTTCATCATATTTTTATATTACAGATTACCCGTCTACAGGGCATTAATCATCGATACGGACAAATTGTCCCTTCTTATTAAATTCAAGATCTACACCATTCGTTAGTTCCACTTCGTACTTACGGGATTTACGGGAGATCTGAACGATTTCATTGTTCGGAAAACTCTTTTTCACATATTCTAAAATAGACGCAGGTACTATTTTCAAAGGAACCGCCTTTAGTTCAGCATCCACCTCTGTCCATTCTCCTTTAGAATCGAATTCCAACTTCACACCGTCTTTCAATTTTACTTCATAACTTTTACCTGCCAGAAATTCACTCTCCTCTTTCACCAAGGTCACTTGATCTGCCGCATAATAAGTCGTCACAAAGACTTGTGCCTTCTTTGGTAATTGCGTAAATGTGATTATTTTTTCTTGCGCTACAGCAACAACTGCCATCACTAATAGTGTTACAGTCATAAAGGATTTCATCATTGTTTTCATCTTCTTATTTCTTTATTTGATTTATAACTCAAAGTTCGATTCCAATTTGGGAAACAATTGGGAATTGGAAGATGTTTTGAAAAAAATCACGAAATTTTTTCAAGAACAAAGGAATGTCTCCCCGATTCGTACCTATAGTGTAGCTTAATCTGATGTTGCCGCTCCAGGATCGACCTTACAATAGATAATCCCAATCCATTGGAATGATTGTCCTGACTCCCTTTGTAAAATCGCTCAAAGATATAATCTGGATTGAGAGCTCCAGAGTCGCTATCATTTGCTATTTCGATTTCATGTTCACGTATCGTCACCAGCACATCTCCTCCCGCAGTATTATATTTAATGGCATTGCGTAGCAGATTTGATAATAGTATATGCGCTAGGTCCCTATTAAAATTAACATAAAACTCCTTTACCTCTTCCTGAAACACAAATTTCACATCCCTAAAAGAAGCGATATCCTCCAGATCATCCACCAAAGATTTGATTAAGGTGCTAAAATTCACCAAATCACTAGCCACATATTGGTTATTATCAATTCGCGACAACATAAGCAACGACCGATTCAAACCTACCATCCTATGCAACGCTCCCTTCGCTTCCGACAGCTGCACCAATTGCGATTCCGTCAGCGTAGCATCATCCATCAACAGTTCCAGTCTATTGATTGTTATGGCCAGAGGAGTTTGCAATTCGTGTGAGGCATTTTCTAAAAACCGCTTTTGAGCTTCAAAAACCGCCTCATTCCGATCGATCATATGCTTGACTTCTTTATTTAGCTCCTCAAACTCTTTCACCTTTGTAGGCACCGTCTCAAAACTCGAAGTATCTCCAAATCTATAACGGCTTAAATTATCCAACGTCTGTCTAAAAGGCTTCCAAGCCCGACTCAGAACCAGATGATTAATAAGAAGAATACTCAATATGATCACAACATACAATACCGCCAGCGAGATTGCTAAATTAATCAGGTAATCATCCTCCTCTACCGTCGAAGTCCGTATCTCCAGCGAATAAGGCTTACCTTCCTTACTGTAGAAGCCCGTCCGTAGTACCCGATAAGGCTCATCTTCATCATCATAAGGCATATAGATAAATTCCTTCGAAAACCGATTCTTATCCAGATTCTCTGCAGCGTGTTCTACAGGCAGAATCCGGAATTGATTGATCCCAAATTCTGTTGTATTTTCTAAAATTTCGGGACTATTATAAGCCTCCCTGATAATTTCAATTTTTTGATTTTTCAGCCCATCATCGATATTATCATACACTTCATCCATTAATATGGCATAGAAGAGCAATGCCCATACCGCCATCACAATGAGTATGGTAATGACAATAAATCGATTGGTATAGTACTTTACAGAAACTGCTGCCATCACACTAATTTGTAACCCACGCCGTACACCGCTTGTATATCCAATGTTGCTTTGGCATCTTTAAGTTTCTTACGTAGGTTCTTAATTTGAGAATAAATAAAATCAAGATTATCCGCTTGGTCTGCATGATCTCCCCATACCGTTTCCGCCAGCGTTGTTTTTTCCAATAGCTTATTTGGCCTTAACAAAAAATAATAAAGCACATCAAACTCCTTACGATTGAGTTGTAATTCCTCCCCATCTACCTTGACGATACGATTATCCATATCCAGCGATACATTTTGATACTGAATAACAGTATCCCCATGCTGCGCATTTCGACGTACAATAGATTTGATCCGAGCCAAAAGCTCCGCAAAGTGAAAAGGCTTCGCCAGATAATCGTCAGCACCGATCTCCAATCCCAACACCTTATCATCGACAGAGTCTTTCGCCGACAGTATCAGTACGGATTGATTTACATTCTTCTCTTTCAACAACCGCAACAAATCCAATCCATTCCCGCCAGGCAGCATGATATCCAACAGCACAATATCGTATGGATAATTCAATATTTTATCCATACCCTGCTCGTAGTTATCGGCACTTTCAACAAGAAAATGCTCCCGTTCTAGAAAATCCTGAATACCCCGAAGTAATTCTACTTCGTCTTCAATTATAAGTACTTTCATATCCCTATTAAAGATAACTATATTTTTTGCTCCCCAAACCTCTATTGATAAATCGGCCTCTAAGCCCCGCTGACAATACAATAATGGCACCACAATTCGGAAACATTTAGGAATTCTCAACAGCAGTTCCTCTTTTATCGAGTTTCGACCATAAAAATTACATTTTAGTAAACATTTACCTTATTTTTACGTTATTATTAGAGGCTAGGTAATTAATACACATCATTGGTTTGAATAAATTTACACGCGTTTTATTACGCATTTTTTTATGGATTTTTGGCTCCGTAATCGCCTTAGTCCTATTGGTTATATTCTTAATTCGTCTACCATCTGTTCAGAATTACATCGCGGGCAAGGTAGCGCATTACCTAGAAACCAAAATAGGCACACCGGTGAACATTGGTTATGTCAACATTACTTTTCCTAAAAAACTAGTCCTGGAAAATATTTATTTTGAAGACCAAAGCCAGGACACCCTCCTTTCTGGAGAGAAATTAATGGTAGACATCAATATGTTAAAAATATTGAAAAACACTATTGAGATCCAAGAAATAGATCTAGAAGGGATTACCGCCAAGATTACACGTTCGGCGCCAGATGGTAGCTTTAACTTTGACTATATACTCAAAGCATTCACTTCCGAAAAAGAAAGCACCCCTACAGCACCTGATACCGCCTCAGCCCTTCTGTTCAATATTGACAAGGTAAACTTCGACCGTATACGATTTGCTTACAAAGACGATATGATCGGTACCTCAGCAGACATTTGGCTAAATCATTTTGACACCCGTATCAAAACATTTGATCTGAAAGACAACATGACATTCGACATGCCAAAGATCAACTTAGAGGGACTCACCGCCTACGTCAAGCAATGGGCGCCTAGCACAGAAAACACAAAACCTAAGCCCGAAGATTTCGGCATCACCGATAGCAGTACCAATAGTACAGCCCTACTTCCTAATATCGGCACCGAATTCATCAAGTTGAAAGACATTTTTGTGCGGTATCAAGACGTTTCCGCTGCGATGGATACCAAGTTTGATGTTAAGAACCTATCCGCCAATGTGGACGTAATCGACCTTAATAAAGAAGTGGTACGTCTCCGCGAACTGATACTAGACCAATCAGACTCTTATGTCACCTTTGGAAAAGCGCCAAAAAAGACAAGTACCAGCTCCGATAGCAGTAGCATAAACTGGGTCGTATCGACCGATAAAGTTGTTATTGACAAAACAAATTTTGCATTTCGGGATGACAACCAAGCTCGAATGAAGGGGTTTGACTATTTCAACATCAAAATAAAAGATTTAGCGGGTGCATTGGATCAGCTTCATTATTCGGCAGATTCGATAAGTGGTTCATTACTGAACCTAACAGCAAAAGACCATTCTGGTTTTTACCTCAAGAAGTTGAAAGCAGACTTCACTTACACCAATACCGGTGCGACCATAGAGAATCTACTTGCAGAGACTCCGAACACCATTATACGGGATTATTTTAAGATTACTTACCCTTCGCTCGATGCCGTAGCTAAGAACCCAGGACTTTTATCTATCGACGCTAAAGTCAAAAAAACGCAGATCGATATGTCCGACATCCGCTTCTTTGTCCCAGACCTCGAGCAAATGGATGTTATGAAGCCACTCTTGACCAAACGCTTCTTTCTCGATGGACATGTAGTCGGCAAGCTCAATGATCTTCATATTCCTTCGCTCAACTTCCGCACGCTCGACAACACCAATATTATTGCGAGCGCAGATATCAAAGGCCTGCCCGATACGGACAAGCTTTTTGTAAACCTCAATCTTAAAAAACTAACAACAAGCAAAAAAGATCTGGACAGACTTATTGCAAAGTCTATGCTTCCTAAAGACATGGCTTTTCAGTTCCCGAATTCTATATCTTTATCCGGTTCGTTTAAAGGCGGCATGAAAGGTTTTGACACCAACATGAGCTTACTCACCGAAAAAGGAAATGCGACCGTCAATGGTTACCTCAACATGGCAGGAAGAGACACCACCTACGATGCGACCTTGTCCATTTCTGATTTCAACATTGGACATATACTCGACCAAGATTCTACATTGGGAATAGTATCCATAGATGCACAAGTAAAAGGTCAGGGCCTCAACCCCAAGACAATGCGTGCATCGATGAACGGAACAGTCAATCGCTTAGATGCCATGGGCTATCAATACCATGACATATTACTCGATTTAACCGCGCAAAATGGAGATATCGCTGGCAATATCAATTCCATTGACCCCAATGTGAAATTTAATCTGGATATGTCGGCAGATATGCGCGGCGCCTATCCCGCGGTAAAAGCCGAATTGATGATCGACTCCGTCAATCTCAAAAACCTAAAGCTAATGAAGGATGACTTCCGTTATCATGGCAAGGTAAACCTAGATTTAACGACAGCTGATATCAACCACTTAAACGGAGATTTAATTGTCTCCCATTCTTCTATTGCCTATAATGACTCTCGCTATGCGCTAGATACCATATCGGTGACCGCTCTTGCCGATACCAACCGAAACGCATTAGTCCTCAAGTCCGAATTTCTAAATGCCCACTTGGTTGGAAAATACAAACTGACTGAGCTAGCGGCCTCGCTACAGGATGTTGCAAGAATATACTACAATCCAAAAAACGAGCCTCCTACTCCTTTTAAGTATGAGAATCAGAATTTCGAATTTTCAGCTACATTGAATAACTCCAGATTCCTAAGGGACTTTTTACCTGGTCTCGAAAGAATGGATGACATTTCTCTCGATGGTACCTTCAATAGCCAACAAAAGAGTATAATGGCTAAGTTGATAGCCCCTACCCTCATATACGATGGTATTGAAGTCAAAGACGTGGGCTTAGACATCATCACGGTAGATAGTACGATGTACTACTCTACATTAATCAACAAAATCAAAGTTAATAATATTGAATTGAACAATACCGTCCTCAGTGGTAAAATCATTGAGAACAATTTGGATTTCGGACTCTGGATAAAAGATAAAGCACAAAAAGACCGTTACCACCTTGGCGCAAAAATGAGTGTAGATGAGAGTAATTATATGCTTAGTCTATTCGAAGATGGCCTCATGCTAAATTACGACAAGTGGAATATCAACCCAAGCAATCAGCTTAGCTTTGGTAAAGACGGTATCCGTGCCCAAGATTTTAAACTCAGTTACAAAGGACAAGATTTCAGCATACAATCCCAAGACAGCACATTCAACTCCCCTATAGACCTCACCTTCAACAATTTTAGGATAGAGACTTTCTCTAGTATGCTCGAATCTGACATACTTAACTTTGGAGGGGGCATCAATGGTGCGGCTACAGTCTCCCGTTTATCCAGCAACCCAGTATTTGTATCCGATCTGGAAATTAAAAAATTCTATTTTGGACAAGATACAGTTGGTAATATCTTGGTGAAAGTAGATAACCTCAAAGAAAACACCTATTCTGCTGATGTTAAGATCACAGAAAACGGAAACGATGTACAGCTACTAGGGGAATATCTAGCACCTCCAACCGGAGAAGCTAGCTTTAATGCTTCCCTGGAATTGAAACCCTTAAAAATAAAAACAATAGAAGCCTTCAGTATGGGCTATCTAAAAAATAGCGAGGGTGACCTTAATGGTCTTCTTCAGATCGGGGGCAATTTTGACGCACCAAAGATATCGGGTGACCTGACCTTTAACAAGGCACGCATGAATGTATCCATGCTAAATGCAGATTTGTTGATGGACAACCAAAAAATCACCTTCAACAATCAGGGAATCGTCTTCAAACAGTTCGCATTAAACGATCTCCGTGGCAACCAAGCCAAGTTAAACGGTAGCATATTAACAAAGAACTATGCGGATTTTGATTTCAACCTTAATCTAACCACCAAAAACTTTGCAGCGGTCAACTCCACAAGGGAGGACAATGACCTGTTCTATGGTAAATTGAACATTACCTCAAATATTCGCATATCTGGTGACTTGAATAAACCTGTTATCGATGGTGATGTAAAAGCAAATGAGAACACAGACTTTGTTTTTATCGTTCCAAATGAGAATCCTGGAATTGCAGAGCGTGACGGGGTAGTCAAATTTGTAGATAAAAGTGACACGGCAAAAGCCAACATATTTGCGAGACTAGATTCCATGACTACTGCTACTAAATTGTCTGGTATGGATCTCGCCCTCAATCTTAGTACAGATCGGGAGGCTAAATTTAAAGTCATCATAGACGAAGGTTCCCAAGATGCCTTAAACATCCAAGGGATTGCCGAATTGAATACCGCCATCGACGCCAGTGAAAAGATAACCATGTCTGGCACATTTACCGTTGAGAAAGGAAACTATTCCTTCAACTTTGGACCTATTAAGAAAGAGTTCGATTTTGAAAAAGGAAGTACCATCACTTGGAATGGAGACCCTTTAGATGCGCGGATGGACATTACCGCAGTTTACAAGGGGCGCTTCCCTACACTAGAGCTTGTCAGCAACCAAATTGGTACAGAGAGCCAGAATCTGTACAAACAACGGGTACCTTTCAATGTCAAGCTGATTTTATCGGGCGAACTCTTCAAACCAGATATCCGATTTGATATTGATTTGGATGAAAACAATGCGATCGTGTCTCAGGATGTTGTTTCCAAAGTAAACATCGGTCTTGCTTCTTTACGTGATGACCCTGCCGAATTAAACAAACAAGTATTCTCTTTAATTATTATGGGACGTTTTATGTCATCCAATCCATTCGAAAGTCTCTCAGGTGGTGGCGGCGTAGAAGGTATAGCCCGTAGCTCCGTGAGTTCATTCCTATCTGGCCAACTGAATAACCTTGCTTCTGATTTGATAAAAGGCGTCGAACTGGATTTCAATCTACAGTCTGAGCAGGATTACCTCACCGGTTCCGGTCAAAACCGTACGGACCTTGCGGTAGGAATATCCAAAATGCTCTTTGACGACAGATTAAAAATCACTGTCGGATCAAACTTTGAGGTGGAAGGTAATACCCGTCCGGGCGAAAAACCGAATAATATAGCGGGAGATATCTCTATAGACTACCAGTTATCGAAAGATGGGCGCTATTTTGCTAGGGTATATCGCAAAAACCAATACCAAGCTACGCTTCAAGGTCAATTCGTAGAAACAGGTATCGGCTTTATTATCAATATGAGCTATAACCGATTCAGGGAACTCTTTATGAGTTCAAAAGCACTTGAGCAATATTATAATTCCGACAACAATAGTTTTAGAAAAAGGTTTAATGTAGATAGAATGGAAACCGATTCTATATATCGCGATAGTGTACGCGCAGTCATCAAAGACAGTCTAATGCTACATAGTCCTGAATTCCGCAGGCGTATGCAAGAACGGGAAGAAAAAGAACAGCTGCAGAGAACCCAAGATTCTCTGCAAAACAAGAAAGACACCACCAACAAAGATGCAGAAAGCTCAAAATCATTATCTGCAATCCGTAATGAAGAAGAGGAAAGGAAACAATATGCGCAGTAAAATCACATTAGCAATCTTATCGATATTATTTATTACCCTATTGTTTTCTTGTAATTCTACCAAGTACATTGCCGAAGGCGAAAAACTATATACCGGTGGTAAAGTCGATTTAAAACTAGACACAGCCATTAACCCGCAACGAAAACTAGCCTTTGAAGAACGCTTAGAGGCTCTTCTTTTACCAAAACCCAATAAGAAAGCTTTAGGTGTACCATGGAAACTATTATTCTGGAATATGGGAGGTGGTTATGATACTAGCAAAAACCTTATCCGAAATTTTTTAAAAAAGCAAGGTGAAGCTCCAGTTTTACTAAGTGACGTTAATCGCGAATACAATGAAAATTTGCTACGCAACCGTATGGAAAATATAGGTTTCTTTAATGCATCTGTCAGCTCGGATACTATTATAAAAGGAAGGTATGCCAGCGTGCTCTACACGGCGATACCACGTAAGATATATCGAATCAATTCGCTTCGTTATAGTATAGACTCCCTCTCTCATATCGGCCACGATATACTTTCCGTCAAAGAAGGTTCTTTACTAAAGAAAGGAGCGAATTATAATCTTGATGTCATTATCAGTGAACGCGAACGAATTGACAATCTTCTTAAAAATAAAGGTTACTATTATTTCAATCCGGACAACATCTTAGTTGAGGTAGACAGCACGATTGGAAACCATAAGGTAGACATGTATGTAACAATAAAGCCCGAAACTACAAAACAAGCCAAAGAGCCACAACATATAGGCAACATCTACGTCTATCCCAACTATACACTAGGCTCACAAGGGTATACACGTAGAAGTTCTAGGAATATGGAGGCTTTTAATAATGGTATCTATTTTATAGACCCACAGAATACTTTTCGAAAGAAAGTTTTGGCCAATCATATTTTCTTTGAAAAAGGCGAACTATACAACAGGCATGATCACAATCAGACCATCAATCATTTGGTCAATCTGAATACCTTTAAATTCGTTAAAAACAATTTTGAAAACAGCCCTGATTCTGCCAATACCTTGGATGTCTACTACTACCTTACGCCGCTTCCTAAAAAATCGTTGAGATTCGAAATTTTAGGAAAGACAGCTACGGTATACAATGGATCCGAAGCTAATGTCACATGGACCCTACGCAACGCATTTAAAGGAGCCGAAACAGTTACTCTTAACGTCTTCGGTGGATATGAAACTCAGACAGGAGGAAAAGTCAATTTAAATTCGGCGTACTATAGATATGGAGCTGAAATGGCCATCACATGGCCTCGTTTGTTATCCCCCTACAAATGGGCACCTTCAAAACGATTCATTCCCAAAACCTACCTAAAACTAGGATACGAATTTTTGAATAGGCGGACAGCATATGTCCTTAACTCTTCTACTCTGAGTTATGGTTACATGTGGAAAGAAAATGATCAAAAACAACATGATCTTACATTAGCAGAAATCATATATGTACAACCGCGGAATATATCGGATGATTATCAAGCTCAAATGGATACAGTACCTACTTTAAAACGTATTGTAGACCCCCAATTTTCCTTTGGCCCTAACTATACCTATACATTTACCAACTCCATGGATCAAAACTTGAAGCATACTTTTTATTTTAAAGGAGGAGTTAATCTTTCTGGGAACGTGCTCGGATTGATTCAAGGAGCAAGCTATAAAAAAGATGAAACCCGTACCCTGTTTGGTACAGTCTATAGCCAATTTGTACGTATTGAAGGTGATTTCAGACATTATATGAAATTGGGCAAAGATGCCCAATTGGCATCCCGACTGATGATAGGGACCAGTTATTCCTATGGCAACTCTTATTCTCTCCCTTACCTCAAGCAATATTATAGCGGTGGTCCAAATGGATTACGAGCCTTCCGGGCTAGAGCTGTTGGTCCAGGTTCATCCGCCCCTGAAAACATAGGAGCCAATAACTTTTTTGCCGACCAAACAGGAGATTACAAGTTGGAATTGAATACAGAATACCGTTCCAAGCTTGCTGGTTTTGTCCACTGGGCTGCTTTCGTAGATGCTGGGAATGTTTGGCTACAAAGGCCAGATAGTAATAAGCCGGGCGGACAGCTATCCAAGGATTTCATAACTGAACTTGCTGTTGGTGGCGGTGCTGGTCTTCGTTTTGATTTTGACTTTTTGATCATACGTACAGATTTTGCTATGCCATTTAGAATTCCCTATCTTCCCAAGGGAGATCGTTGGGTATTTAAAGACATCGATCTAAAAAGTTCCAAATGGAGAAGAGATAACCTGATCTTCAACCTAGCAATTGGATATCCTTTTTAAGTTATTGTCATTACCCTTCATAATGCATTTTTTGAATCAAATTCTTTTTTAAACAAGTAATATTAAGTAAATTTAATTATTACACATACGCTAAACTTGAAAACCAATGAAGATAACGATCATAGGAGCCGGAGCCGTAGGAGCCACTACAGCTGATAATATTGCAAGAGCCAATTTTGCGGAAGAGGTTGTACTATTAGATATAAAAGAAGGCGTCGCCGAAGGCAAAGCACAAGACATGATGCAGACAGCAGCACTACTTGGCTTTGATACAAAAATAAAAGGTGTTACCAATGATTATCTACAAACAGCAGGGAGCAGTGTCGCTGTCATCACTTCAGGTATCCCCCGTAAACCAGGTATGACTCGAGAAGAACTAATTGGAACAAATGCTAACATTGTAAAGTCTGTTGTAGAAAACCTAGTAAAACATTCTCCTGAAATCATTATCCTTGTGGTTTCAAACCCGATGGATACAATGACCTATCTAGCCTTAAAATCAAGTGGTCTTCCTAAAAATAGAATAATCGGTATGGGAGGAGCATTAGACTCAGCCCGTTTTAAATTTCAGTTAGCAACCAAACTGAATGCCTCTCCTTCTGATTTAAATGCTATTGTCATAGGTGGGCATGGCGATACCACCATGATTCCATTGATACAAAAAGCAACCTGGAACAGCATCCCTGTAACACAATTCTTGTCAGAAGAAGAACAAGCAGACATCGTCAAGAAAACTATGGTCGGTGGAGCCACATTAACGGCACTGATAGGTACTTCGGCTTGGTATGCTCCAGGAGCAGCGACCGCAGCTATGGTCAAAAGTATTGTGCTGAATGAAAATAAACTCTTCACCGCATCTGTATATCTTGAAGGAGAAATGGGGGAAAAGGATATTAATATAGGAGTACCTGTTATCATCAACAAAAATGGCTGGGATAGAATCGTACCGTTAATACTTTCAGAAGAAGAACAAGTTTCTTTTAAAGCTAGCAGCGAGGCCGTACGTAATATGAATACCGTACTCAAAGACAATAACATTATTTAAGCTCATTTTCACTCTCTATTAACGTCAGCAATGTATATAACGTTGCTGGCAGAAAACATATACATGCATATTATTCCTTTAGAGCTCCTCCAATTGGAGGAAGAAGGCTTTCACATACTTATAGAAGTAAATATATCTGGTGCAGTTCACAAAATGGTTGTAGACACGGGGGCTAGCAAAACGGTCTTCGACAAGAGCATGTTGTTAGAATCCGGAATTCCGGAAACCTCCTTCATCACTTCAGACCTTTTATCAACGGGTTTGGGTACGAATGAAATGAGAAGTGAAACAACTATTCTCCAATTCAACATCCAAGATTGGATCTCAAAACCGCTAGAAGTCGCCATTTTAGACTTATCAACTATCAATTATGCTTATAGTCAGATGCAATTACCTCCTATAGTAGGCGTGTTAGGGGGAGATATTCTATTAAACTATGGGGGAATAATAAACTACAAAAAAAAGACACTTACTCTAAACCGCAAAAAAACATCTCCTAAATCCAATTTTATCAAACCCTAAAATCAGATTAAAGGTATATATACGGAACACTAATGTTTTAGCGGATTGACACCCGTTTTACAACGGTTTCTGTACCAGAACTAACTCTTACAAAATAAAAACCAGCAGACACTTTGCCCCCAGTCTCGAAAGAAAGATTATGAGTTCCTGCATCAAGAGGAGAATTGGATAAATTAAGCACTTCATTTCCCAAAGCATCCATCAGTTTAATGGAAACATTGTTTTGCTTTGTCAACTTAAACGATGTACTTATCTGCTCAGCAACCGGGTTGTACATCACTTTTACGTTCGTAATTACCTTTTCACTGCCTTGATCCTTAGATTCTATAGAAAACACATTATTATAAGCTCCATGTCTTACGTTGCTCCCATATGCATGGGCAACATACACCGAGGCCAACATCAGTAAACCTGTGCATATTATTTTAACGTATGTATGAATCTTTATTTGCATTATTTAATTTAGACAATGAGTAATTGGAAATGGTTTAGTCAAATCTAAATAATCTGAATCACACTTCCTAATACAAAGTTAGTTTTTTTAGACCTAGCTAGGCATCATTTTTACTTTTTTTTCTGGCTTTTAACAATTTTTAACAAGAAAATTCGTTACATCAGTATTTTGCTCTATATTGGCACCATATTTTAAAAGTAACACTGTAAAAACACCTATGGGCTCAGACCATAAACACACACTGAATCGCCTTAGTATGGGCGGCCTACTCATCTCCTTAGGCATTATATTTGGCGATATCGGCACATCCCCACTCTACGTCTTTAAGGCTATTTTTAATCAAGGGACCATTGACAAGAATCTAGTTATCGGGAGTATTTCCTGTGTTTTTTGGACGCTGACACTACAGACCACGATCAAGTATGTCTTAATCACATTAAATGCAGACAATAAAGGAGAGGGGGGAATATTATCCCTATACTCGCTCGTCCGTAGAAAAGCAAAATGGCTCATCATACCTGCTATTATTGGGGCCTCGACGTTATTGGCCGACGGTATGATTACCCCTGCAATCACTATATCTACAGCAATAGAGGGATTAGCAATCCACAACCCCTCCTTTCCAACAGTGCCAGTAGTGGTGCTAATTATTTCTCTTCTCTTCCTTATCCAACGATTCGGAACCTCAATTGTTGGTCGCGTATTCGGTCCACTCATGTTAGTTTGGTTTAGTACAATTGGTGTGCTGGGGCTATCCTATATACACTATGCACCCGAAGTCATCATGGCACTAAACCCTTACTACGCACTTGAGACCATCATACACTACCCAGATGCGCTATTCATCCTCGGAGCGATCTTTCTCTGTACCACAGGGGCAGAGGCATTATATTCGGATATGGGGCATTGTGGCAAATCAAATATTCGAGTTAGTTGGATTTTTGTCAAGCTCAGTCTAATACTTAATTATTTTGGACAAGGAGCCTGGCTTATTATGCATGAGGGATCTGTCTTAGGGGAACGGAATCCTTTTTATTCGATTATGCCAGATTGGTTTTTAATCTACGGTATCACTATTGCGACCATAGCCGCAGTCATTGCTAGCCAGGCTATGATTTCAGGGTCTTATACGTTGATTTCTGAAGCTGTAAGGCTTAACATCTGGCCCAAAGTGACCATTAGATATCCCAGTGATCAAAAGGGACAGCTCTATGTTCCATCCATCAACCTCATCTTGTTTATGGGCTGTATGTTGGTCATCGCCATTTTTCAAAAATCAAGCAATATGGAGGCTGCTTATGGATTAGCAATCAATCTTACTTTCCTATCTACAACGATATTGGTCATCTTTTTTATGATGAGAAAACGTATTAATAAAATATGGATTATACTATTTGCCTCTGTATATTTCACCATTGAGATTGGTTTTTTGATGGGTAATGGTGTCAAAATAGCTCATGGTGGATGGTTAACGCTTATTTTGGCCTGTAGTATATTCACGGTCATGTTTGCTTGGTACAATGCTCGGAAAATAAAAAATAGATTTGTAAGATTTGACGACATCAAAAAATATTATCCGATCCTATCTAAACTTAGTGAAGACAAATCTGTCCCCACTTTTGCCTCTCAATTAGTATATCTTACCAGTGCTAACAATGTGGAAGAAATAGAAACAAAAATAATCTACTCTCTCATCAATAAAAAGCCAAAAAGAGCAGACGTGTATTGGTTAGTCCATGTGGATGTAATGGACACTCCACACGCTAGAGACTATACCGTGAAGCAGCTCATTCCAGGCAAACTGATCCGGATCGATTTCAAACTTGGTTTCAGAGAAGAACAAAAAATAAGTTTACTTTTCAGAAAAGTTGTTGAAGACATGGTCAATAAAGGTGAAATCGATATCACAAGTCAATATGAAACGCTAAAAGAACACAAAATAACTGGTGATTTTAATTTCGTCGTACTCGAGAAAGTCTTTTCTAGAACTAGCGATCTGAGCTGGGGAGACCGCATTATCATGGAGATCTACAAAATCCTCAAGCACTTTAGTTTGAGCGAAGAAAAGGGGTTTGGTCTAGACAGCAGTTTTGTAACATTAGAGCGCGTACCTCTTAACATACCCAATACCGAAAATATAAAGTTAAGAAGATTAAAATAGTATGAAGTAGATAGGCCATGTAGCGATTGCTACGTGGCCTATTTACTTTATAATTCTTTACTAACAGAATCCTTATTCAACTTCGAATGCTTATAGCCGTACATAAAGTAAATTAACAACCCTATCGCTAGCCAAATAACAAAGATAATCCAATTGCTAGCTCCTAATTCACTCATCAGATAGAGATTAACCAAAATACCAGTAACAGGCAACAAGGAAAAACTCTGTTTAAAGCTCAAAATACTTAAAACCAACCACGTTCCCCAAAACACCACTACTAACGACTTGTGTATGATTACATCTTTCGTTCCCAATGTTTGCCACTCCCGAAGACTGTCCTGCCCGTAGACAAACATCAACGCGACAGCAACAATAAACCCAATACCAACCAGATATTTTCCGTTGATATAGGGCACTTTAAATTTAGATTTTTTAGAAAGCCCCGTCTTATCCATATAGAGCACACCACCACAGACTAAGATAAAGGCAAAAAATGTCCCTACAGAAGTAAGATCAACAAAAAAGTCCATTTTGAAAAATAGAGCTGGCACCGCGACAACCACGCCGGTCACCAAAGTCGCAAAAGAGGGAGTTTTATACTTTGGATGGATAGTCGCAAACTTCTTCCATAACAACCCATCTCTACTCATGGTCATCCATATACGGGGTTGCGCCAATTGAAAAACAAGTAATGCACTCGTTATAGCAATGACAGAAGTCACTGATATAATTCCTGCCATATGATCAAATCCCACATACTGGAATACATACGCCAAAGGATCCTTAACATTTAGATCCGTATAATTGACCATACCTGTAAGCACCAAAGTGATAAGAACATATAACACCGCACATATTATTAAACAATAGATCATTGCTTTGGGCAAGTCCCTTTGCGGGTTTTTACACTCTTCTGCCGTAGTAGAAATAGAGTCAAATCCAATAAATGCAAAGAATACCGCAGCGATACCACTTAATACCCCTCCCATTCCATTGGGAGCAAATGGCGTCCAGTTCTCAGGCTTTATAAAAAAAGCTCCCCCTAATATCACTGCAATAATTATCCCTATCTTGATCATTACCATAATATTACTAGCCCGTTGAGATTCCTTAATACCGATATAGACCAGCCATGTCACCAAAACGGTAATTAACCCTGCAGGCAAATCGAAAACGATCGGCAGATCTCCAAGCTTAGGTGCTGTATTATAGGCTTCTAAAGCTATTCTATCTATTCCCGTCAACTTGTCTGCTCCAACCTGTAACATCTTTTCGTGTGCTTCGATAGCGTAACCAGGTGCCATGGTCAACCATTTGGGGATATAGATTCCAAATCCTTCACACATCGAAACAAAATACTGTGACCAAGAAATGGCAACCACCATATTCGACACCGCATACTCCAAGACCAAGGCCCAACCAATGATCCATGCGAACAACTCTCCAAAAGCGACATAAGCATAGGTATACGCAGAACCCGATACAGGAACCGTACTTGCAAACTGCGCATAGGACAATGCAGTAAAGACACAAGCAAAAGCAACAAAAACAAATAAAAGAGATACAGCAGGCCCGCCATTATACGCTGCAAGACCAATCGTGCTGAAGATACCAGCACCTACTATGGCTGCGATACCTAAAGAAACTAAATCACGGACACCTAAAATCTTAGCTAGACCAGAGCCATGTGTATGCGAGTCGATTAGTATTTGATCAACACTTTTCTTTCTGAAAAGTTGGTTTTTCATATTTTTAAGTTTAAAAGTTAAATCGAGGAACTGAGAAAGTTCTTTTTTATTCTAATTGTTGACTAAGGTAACTATATATATCAAAAAATCCCTGTAGTTGCGTCTCTCTGTATTCTTCCAAGCTTTCTCCTAATCTTCGGACATGCCATTCGGTCACTTCAAACTTCCAGATCCGTCTACATATATTGAACAGAGCGTGTGGCAGATTCTCCACTTTCGCATAGTCAAAGATATATCTTGAGGCTAGAAAGCGATCATAGAAATCAAAAAAAAGTGTAGTATCTATCCTCCCCAAATGTTGGAGGTAAGATGATACATCCTTTCTGTCCACGTGAGCCAGATGGTCGTACAGCCGGCCTACATTGAGCAGATCATGCGCTATAAGCTCATGATCCAAAAGCAATTCCAATCCAATATGAGCAAGAAAAGAGGCCCTAATTGGTAAATCAACTATATCCTTTTCTATAGCTAGCCTCAACTGATGCGTATGTTTATAAAAAAACTCAGAATTATGGAACAAACGATCTACTTCTACATGACGCCTCCATCCCTCCGTTATGGCGTGTGCCTTCGGGGTAGTGTTTAGGATATCATCATATTTATGAATTTGAAAAGAGTATTTTTTATCTACATTCTTAAGCAAGTCTGGCAAAAGCCCACCCAAAACCTGCTCAGGCTCTATGGCATAACGTTCAAAATAGTAGTGCGATAAAAAATTCACAGCAGGAGTATCTCTTAAATTATCGTAATATACAGCTTAATATCTTATCTTTGCAATCTTATAATTAAAAAAACAATCATATCGTTATGAATTTTGTAGAAGAATTACGTTGGAGAGGCATGCTTCAAGATATCATGCCTGGTACCGAAGATTTACTTGCCAGAGAGAAAGTATCTGGGTATATCGGCTTTGATCCGACTGGCGATTCTTTACATGTTGGTCATTTAACCCAAATCATGACATTGATCCATTTTCAAAATGCCGGACACAAACCAGTGGCTCTCGTCGGAGGTGCTACAGGGATGATTGGAGATCCTTCTTTTAAGTCGGCAGAACGAAATCTTTTAGATGAAGCCACACTGAATCATAATGTTGCTTCACTAAAAAATCAGTTAGCTAAGTTTTTAAATTTTGGCGATGGAGAAACCGACGCCAAGATGGTCAACAACTACGACTGGTTTAAAGATTTCAAGTTTTTGGATTTTATTCGTGATGTGGGTAAGTTGATTACGGTCAACTACATGATGTCCAAAGATTCGGTAAAGAAACGCTTAGAAGGTGATAACGGTTTATCATTCACCGAGTTTACTTATCAATTAATTCAAGGGTATGATTTCTATTATCTTTGGAAACATCACAATTGTAAAGTACAAATGGGCGGTTCTGACCAATGGGGAAATATCGTTACAGGATCAGAAATGATCAGACGTCAAGACCAAGGAACCGCATTTGCTGTAACCACACAGTTGATTAAAAAAGCAGATGGACAGAAGTTTGGTAAAACGGAATCCGGAGCAGTATGGTTGGATCCGAAGAAAACATCTCCGTTCAAATATTATCAGTTCTGGTTAAATGCGACAGACGACGATGCAAAAAGCTGGATCAAGATCTTTACCCTTAAAAGTAAGGAAGAATTGGATGCTATCATTGCAGAGCATGATGTTGCTCCACACCTACGTACTGTACAGAAAGCTTTGGCGAAAGATATTACAATCCGTACACACTCTCTTGAGGCCTACGAGACAGCAGTAAAAACTTCGGACTTCTTATTTGGCAATGGTTCATTAGAATTTTTAGCCAATCTAGACCATGATGCTGTATTAGATGTATTCGATGGAGTACCACAATTCACCATTAGCAAAGCTGAACTTGCAGAAGGAGTTAATATTTTAGATATTCTAGCAGTTAAAGCTTCGGTATTCGCTTCCAAAGGCGAGGCCAAAAAGATGCTGACTGGTGGTGGTGTATCCTTAAATAAGGAAAAGCTTAATGATATCGAACAAACGATAACCGCAGAACAGTTAATAAATGGCAAATACCTGGTAGTCCAGAAAGGTAAAAAGAACTACTTTTTGATTACTGCCGAGTAATATCATAAGCAATAAAAGTCAAACAGGCCACTTCTCACCAAGGTGGCCTGCTTTTTTGCCCTGCTCCCCCACATCTTCGTTTGACTTCTTAAATTTTACTTCTTACTTTTGACTATGATCAGTAATAGAGAGTTATTCTTAAAAAACACGGCTCAAACATCAGAAAGTCCTCGCCTGATAGAGGTCGAGAGAGCTGAAGGTTCTTATTTATACGGTCCACAAGGGCAAAAATACCTAGACCTGGTTTCAGGATTTAACGTAAGCAATATCGGACACCGCCACCCCAGGGTTATCGCCGCCATAAAAGAACAATTAGAAAAATACATGCATGTAACTGTATATGGCGAGTTTGTGCAGGCGCCCCAAGTTCAATTTGCAACCAAACTACTCGAACAACTTCCTCCTTTCTTTCAATCTGTCTACCTGACCAATTCAGGAGCCGAAGCTGTAGAAGGCTCCATGAAGATAGCCAAAAAATTCACAGGTCGTAGACAGATCATTGCCGCAAAAAAAGCCTACCATGGCAGTACCCAAGGTGCACTGAGTTTGATTGGCAATCCCGCCTATCAGGAAGCATACGCTCCATTATTGCCGGAGATTGACTTCATCACGTTCAATGATCAAAAAGACCTGTCTCATATTACGACTGCTACAGCAGCAGTAATTGTCGAAGCCATACAAGGCGAAGCCGGTGTACGCGTCCCGGACGTAGCCTACATGCAGGCGTTACGTCAAAAATGCACCGACACTGGGACATTATTGATTTTCGACGAAATACAGACAGGCTTTGGTCGCACAGGCTCACTATTTGCCTTCGAACATTTCGGTATCATTCCCGATATATTGATGCTCGCCAAGGGTATAGGTGGTGGTATGCCATTAGGTGCATTTGTCGCTTCTAAAGAAATAATGGACGTTATCAAGTCTAACCCTATGCTCGGCCATATCACTACTTTTGGAGGTCATCCCGTTAGCTGTGCTGCAGCCTTAGCATCTCTCGAAACTATCTTGGAAGAAAAACTAATCGACGGAGTAGCTGAAAAGGCAGCTCTATTCCGAGAAAAACTAAACCATCCCCAAGTAAAGGAAATACGAGGACTTGGCCTTATGATGTGCCTACAGATTGACAATTTTGATCAAGTCTACAATATCAGTAAATACTGTGCTGAAAACGGAGTAATGATCGATTGGTACCTTCATTGTGAAACAGCATTGCGTATAGCTCCTCCACTCACTATCTCCACAGAAGAAATATGTGAAGCATGTGCTATTATTCGTCAGGCACTCGACAAGTTCTGTTAAAAAAAGTGCACGACATATCTCCTATTTAATCATAGTTCTCTCCGCTAAGGTTGAGAAGACGCTGCAGCTCATAGGGAGTTTTTCAAAACAGTGATTTTTTGCCGTGTGCACACTGTTAATTGTATACTTTTTTGTAACTTCATATTACTTAAACCTATACAATACATGAACAACAGAAGAACATTTATAAAAAGCTCTATATTAGCTTTAGGAGCGACTGCACTCGGAACTTACGATTCAAAGGCGGAAACGCTTATTGTCAAGAAAAAGCTTGAGATCAAGCAAAATGACATTATTCTATTTCAAGGCGACTCTATTACTGATAATGGCCGCAACAGAGATAATCATTTACCCAACAATACCCAAGCTTTGGGAAGAGGCTATGCTATGCTTGCTGCAAGTGCAATGCTGAATAAATATGCAGAAAAAAACATCAAGATATACAATAGAGGCATCAGCGGTCATAAAGTCCCCCAATTGCAAGATCGCTGGCAGGCAGACTGTATCGACATAGCCCCCTCTATCTTGAGTATCCTTATTGGCGTTAACGATTATTGGCACAAACGAGATGGTAAATATACGGGATCGGTCCAATTGTATAAACAGCAGTACCAAAAGCTATTGGATTCCACCTTGGAGAAGCTGCCCCAAGTCAAGTTAATCCTCGCAGAACCCTTTGCTGTAAAAAATGTAAAATACGTAGACGACAGCTGGTTTCCAGATTTTGCTATGTATCAACAGGCAGCCCGTGATATAGCTAAAGAATACAAAGCTATACTGTTGCCCTATCAGAATATTTTTGACAAAGCCTGCCAGCGTGCTTCCGGAAATCACTGGACAACAGACGGTATACACACCACACCTGCAGGGGCCGACCTAATGGCCACGAATTGGGTAAATTGTTTTAAGTAAAAAGCAATTAAAGAAATAAAATACAACACTTAACATTAACTTAATATATACTTGACTTTTTGTTCATAGTTTTGCAAAAATAAAACTATGGACAATTATTTATATTTAGTTATTATCACACTTATTACCTTGGGTATTATCGACCTGATGGTTGGAGTGAGCAATGATGCTGTTAACTTCTTAAATTCAGCTATAGGATCAAAGGCCATTCCCTTTCGGCTGATCATGATCCTAGCAAGTGCTGGTATACTATGTGGAGCTGTATTCTCCAGTGGTATGATGGAAATTGCACGAAGCGGGATTTACATCCCCAGTATGTTCAGTTTCAATGATGTGTTGATCATATTCCTAGCTGTGATGATTACAGATATCATCTTATTGGATATCTTCAATTATTTTGGTTTACCCACCTCCACAACAGTATCCATCGTATTCGAACTACTCGGGGGTGCAGTATGCCTTGGCCTATATAAAATAGCCACGACCACAGGAGATTGGTCTAGCCTATCTCAATATATCAATACTGAAAAGGCTTCAGAAATTGTCATTAGTATATTATTGTCTGTTATATTATCCTTTACCGTTGGTATGGCAGTTCAATATGTTTCTCGTTTGATATTTACATTTCAATTCGAACGAAAAATGAAATCCTTTGGTGTATTCTTTGGCGGGGTAGCTCTTGCAGCCATTAGTTATTTTATTATCATTAAGGGACTAAAAAGTGTTACATTCATTGATAAAGCCACCAAGGATTGGATCAATACACATGAGCTGTTACTGATATTAGGCAGTTTTGTCCTATTTACCGCCTTCAGCTTCATATTGACCCATCTAAAGATAAACATCCTTAAAGTCATTATTGGTATAGGTACATTTGCACTAGCACTTTCTTTTGCAGGCAATGACCTGGTTAACTTTATTGGTGTTCCGGTCGCAGCGATACAGGCTATTGGCTTTTTCCAAGCATCCGGCGGCAATCCTGAGACCTATATGATGGACGAACTCGGTTCGGCTGATATCGTAGCTCCAGTCTGGATATTATTTATCTCTGGAGCCATTATGATCATTACACTATGGACATCCAAAAAGGCTAAAACAGTTATCGAAACCGAAATGAGTCTTACTAGCCAAGATGCCAGCACCGAAAAATTCCAACCCAATACGCTATCCAGATGGATCGTACGTGGTTTTCTCAGCATCGGGAACGCCATAGGTTTCTTAATGCCGAGGGCTCTCCAAGCACGCTTAGACCGTTCTTTTGAAAATGAGCGGACGACAAAAAAGAAAACGCCAGACGAGCCTATGTTTGATATGGTACGCGCTTCGGTCAACCTTATGGTTGCCAGTAGTCTTATTGCGCTGGGAACTTCTATGAAACTTCCATTGTCCACTACCTACGTAACCTTTATGGTTGCCATGGGTACTGCTTTTGCTGACCGTGCTTGGGATCGCGAGAGTGCAGTCTATCGTGTATCAGGAGTTTTTCATGTTATTGGAGGCTGGTTCTTTACTGCAGCCTGCGCCTTTGCTGGAGCATTTGTAATAGCGTACCTTTTAAAGATAGGGGGTATAATTACGTTTGTAGGTGCTCTTGTCTTTTTGGCAATCCTATTGGTTTTCAATGCGAAAAGCCACAAGAAAAAAGTTGCTGAACAAGCCAAAAAGAAATTAAAACTAGCCAAAGAAGACATACATACCTTACAACAAGTAACAGAAGCTAGCTCAAACCAAATAAGTGAAGTATTCGCAAAATCCAATATTTTCTACAAAGAGATAGTCGACAGTCTGATTAAAAATGACCTAACATCTCTATCTATGAACAAAAAGCTTATAAAAAAGTTCTTAAGAGATTTAGATTCTACCAATGATAACCTATATAGTTTTATACGTAATTTAGATGATTCTTCGGCCAAGGGTAGCCGCTTCTATATTATGTCTTTAGGATATCTGCAAGATATTGTCGAAAACCTTTATGTCATTGCCACGAATGCACATAACCATGTCGATAACAACCATAAGTCACTGAAAGACTATCAAGGCAATGACCTTCGCTTGGTAGCTGACGAATTGGGCAATTGGTATGCCGAAGTATACAATATGTACAAGAGACGTGAATTCTTAAAAATTGACAATACAATGAAGCAGCGGGATCAACTTCAAAAAGTGATTAACAATCTTGTAGACAAACAGATTGATCATATCCGTACGACTGAAAACAGTCCAAAAAATGCAAAACTGTATTTCTCGATATTATTGGAGACCAATGAGCTTATTAGTTCGACCTTCAAACTACTTCGACTGAACAAGGAATTTGAAGAGTTTAAAATAGATAACAAGAAAATCAAATAAGAAAAGAAAAAAGCCCGCATTAGCGGGCTTTTTTCTTTTCTTATTTAATGTGTCAGTATTTCGGGCAACTCTTCAATATCAACTTCTCCATTCTCCGAAATAGAAACAAACCTTACCGGCACGATTTCATTCACTAAAAGTGGGTCATATTCCGTACGTACCTTTACATAATTCTTAGAAAAACCATGCATATAACCATCTTTAATATCAGATTCAAATAGCACCTCTCCCATTGCCGTAAGGTTTTCCTCATAAAAAGCACGACGTTTCTTTTCTGATAGGATATGGAGCATCTTGCTACGATCTGAACGCTGTGCCCCAGGTACCGCACCTTCCATTTGCGCAGCTATGGTATTTTCCCGCTCCGAATAGGTGAAGACATGTAAATAAGAAACATCCATCTCGTTCAAGAAATTATAAGTATCTATAAAATCTTCTCTTGTCTCCCCCGGAAATCCCACAATGACATCTACCCCAATACAGCAATTGGGCATCAATGCTTTGATCTTCGCGACCCGCTCCGCATATAATTCACGTTTATAACGTCTACGCATCTTCGCTAATATCTTATTGCTACCAGATTGCAGGGGCATGTGAAAATGAGGCACAAAACGCTTCGACTGAGCGACAAACTCAATCACCTCATTGGCCAATAGATTCGGCTCTATAGACGAAATACGTATACGGTCAATTCCTTCCACTTCATCCAGTGCTTTTACCAGATCCAAAAACTTATCTTGACGCTTACCATCACGGATTCCAAAATCCCCTATATTCACCCCCGTCAATACGATTTCCTTCACTCCTGAAGATGCTATTTCTTCCGCCTGCTTCACGATATCTTCTATTTTACCAGAACGGGAAGCGCCACGGGCCAATGGTATCGTACAAAAAGTGCAGGAATAGTCACAGCCATCCTGTACTTTCAAGAAAGTACGTGTACGATCGCCAATAGAGAAGGCAGATACAAACTGATTCGTCTCGTCTATAGGAGCGTTATGAATAATAGCTTTTTCCTGCTTGGTCAAATCATTAATATGTTCAATAATATTAAATTTCTCCGCCGCACCTAATACCATATCCACACCAGGGATTTCCGAAATTTCCTTGGGTTTCAATTGTGCATAGCAACCTACGATCGTAATATAAGCATTAGGTGAATGTTTAAGCGCTTCCTTCACCACCTTACGACACTTCTTATCTGCATGATCCGTCACAGAGCAAGTATTGATGACATACACATCTGCCTGTGAGTTAAAAGGTGTAGTTTCATAACCCGCATTCTTAAAAATACGACCTATAGAGGAAGTTTCTGAAAAATTCAGCTTACATCCCAGTGTGTAAAAAGCGACTTTCTTATTCATGATAATTTTGCAAAAATACACATTTTTATAGATATGATATTTCAGATTTTATATTTCGATTAATAGATTGCAGAAATGAGATGGCAATGACAGTAATAAATTAAAGGATTTCAACATTAGCTGTAATTTCCTTAGCTTTGGATATTCCTAAAAATCATTATTATCTGCCTTAGGGCAGTTCAAAAAAAGATAAAAAAATGAAACAATATCTAGATTTACTCCAACACGTATATACAGAGGGCGTCGACAAAACAGACAGAACAGGGACAGGTACACGTGGTGTTTTTGGCTATCAGATGCGTTTCAATTTAAAAGAAGGCTTCCCTTTAGTAACGACGAAAAAACTACACCTTCGCTCTATCATCCACGAACTGATCTGGTTCTTGAAAGGCGAGACCAATATCCAGTACCTCAAAGAGAATGGCGTAAGCATATGGGATGAATGGGCTGATGAAAATGGCAATTTAGGCCCAGTGTACGGTTCCCAATGGCGTTCTTGGCCTACTCCAGACGGTGGGCATATCGACCAGATTGCGCAAATCATCCAACAACTTAAAAATACACCTGACTCCCGCCGCATCATTGTATCAGCTTGGAATGTGGCTGAAATCGGCAGTATGGCTCTTCCGCCATGTCATGCCTTCTTCCAGTTTAACGTAGCACCAGCACAACCAGAGAAAGGACTATTAAAACCGCAACTCTCCTGTCAACTGTACCAAAGGAGTGCTGATATTTTCCTAGGTGTACCTTTCAATATCGCTTCTTATGCCCTGTTAACCATGATGGTTGCACAGGTCTGTGATATGGAGGTGGCAGACTTCGTCCACACCTTGGGTGACGCACATATCTACAGCAATCACTTCGAGCAGACCGAATTACAATTGTCGAGAGAACCAAAAGCACTACCACAAATGAAGATCAATCCCGAAGTTAAAGACATTTTTGATTTCAAATTCGAAGACTTCGAATTAGTGGACTATGAGTTCCATCCACATATCAAAGCTCCAGTAGCGGTATAGTGAATATTTCGAAGTGTAGACTTTTTTAATTTTTACTTTTTAATTTTTACTTCGTGAGTACCAAAATAACACTAATCGTTGCCGCTGCAGAAAATAATGCTATAGGTAAAAACAATCAAATGCCTTGGCACCTACCCAACGATTTTAAATACTTCAAAAAGACAACTCTTGGCCATTCTGTAATAATGGGACGTAAGACATTTGAATCCATTGGAAAGCCACTACCCGAACGTCGAAATATTGTATTGACTAGAGATCAGCAATACAACAATCCAGAGATAGACGTTGCAAATAGCCTACAAGATGTCCTCACCTACTGCCGTGATGAACGAGAAATATTCATTATCGGTGGAGCAAATATCTATCAACAGGTACTTCCTCTTGCCCAACGTGTATTACTGACCCGGGTTCATGCGACTATTGATGGAGATGCATTTTTTCCAGAGCTTCCTTCCACTGAATGGGAACTCATTAGTCAGGAAAAACATAATAAGGATGAAAAGCATGTTTACGACTATACCTTTGAGGTATGGCAAAGGAAATAAAACGACAAATATCTGTCGAAAAAAGTGAACAGTCCCGCACTTTCAGTGATCACTTCCCGCTGATTGGAGAAGACTCCTCACTGACTAGTGATTACCTTTCAGCGACGAGTGTTCACCTATTGACTATAGGTGAACACAATTTCGTACGATCTGTATGTACGTTTATGAAGAGTAACCACAATAAGCTAACATGTGTTCACATTTTCAAAAAAAGTGAACACTTCTTAGGACACAATTACTACTTGTTATGGAATAGCAGTCACTTGATAATAACAGATAAATACTTTTTAGGAAAATGTAGTCACTCCCTAGTGTTGAGGACTTGCATTCTACCAACTGGTGACCACCATTCTGCTATAAGGAACTAGTCTTTAGCAAAAAGAAATCAATTAATAACAAACATGAGCCCCTTGGCACACAATAGTGATAACTTTATCAGACTATGTGTTTACTTTCCACCAAAGGGTAGGTACAACTCATCAACATGTGATCAATCGATGCAATAAAGTGAATACTCTTCATCAGCAACAAATCACTAAGAGCTAAACAATAGTCACATTTTTGGAAGAAGAGATCACTGATTCCGAAGAACCAATCACTTTTTAGCACTTTTTTAGGTAATAAATACATTACTGATGATATCACAACGCAAATACCAAAAAACACAAAGCGCTGAACATAAAACATTTTAACATATATTAAAATAAACAAAACTCTTCTGTGACACAAAAAATCCCCATCCGATTGCTCAGACAGGGATTGTTATATTTAGTTCAAAATTCTATTTCAGTAAATCATTCAGTGCCTTTTCGACCTTTTCAAAACCAAACTGCGCTTTGACCTCTTCAAACATCCGCTTAATATGATCGTTGCACGGATTACCAATACTGCCTTCGTGTGTATGCTGTACCTTTTTTTCAGGCTTGAATGTCCCCTCTTCAATAGCGAGCCCAATATTCTTATACGCTTCACGGAATGGTACACCTTGTAGCACTTCGTTATTAACAACTTCTACACTGAATAAGTAGTCATATTTTGGATCGTCCAGTATATTTTCCTTTATCGAGATATGTTCCAACATAAAGGTTGCTATTTCCAAGCAATCATTCAAGGATTGAAAAGCTGGGAACAAATTTTCCTTTAACAGCTGTAGATCCCGATGATATCCCATTGGCAGGTTCGTAGTCATCATAGCGATCTCGTTGGGCAAAGCTTGTATCTTATTACATCGAGACCGAATGAGTTCGAATACATCGGGGTTTTTTTTGTGTGGCATAATACTAGACCCTGTAGTCAAATGCGCAGGAAAAGAAATAAACCCAAAATTTTGATTAATGTACAACGTCACATCCATGGCAAATTTGGCCAGCGTAGCGGCTATAGAACTCATCGCCTGTGCGACGATACGCTCAGTCTTACCTCTTCCCATCTGTGCATATACGACATTATAATTAAGGTCTTCAAACCCCAATAGCTCCGTTGTCATCGTTCGATTCAGCGGAAAAGAAGAACCATAGCCTGCGGCTGAACCTAAAGGGTTCTTATTACTCACAGTCCAGGCAGCCTTCAACAGATGCAGATCATCGACCAAACTCTCTGCATAAGCTCCAAACCAAAGCCCAAAAGAAGATGGCATCGCTATTTGCAAATGCGTATACCCCGGCATCAAGACATTTTTATGTTGCTCGCTTAAGTGTAAAAGTTGCTTAAAAAGAAGCTCTGTATTACTGAATACACGTTGTATCTCAGAGCGAAAATAAAGCTTGAGATCGACCAATACCTGGTCATTACGGGAGCGTCCCGAATGTATCTTTTTCCCTGCCTCCCCCACTCGCTGTGTCAATATCATTTCGACTTGTGAATGGACATCCTCTACACACTCTTCTATCACAAAGGCACCATTCTGTATCTCTTTATAAATATGTTTAAGCTCTTGCTGCACTGCGTTAAGGTCTTCCATAGTCATCAGATCGATACTATGTAGCATACGCGTATGCGCCAAAGATCCCAAAACATCAGCTTCTGCAAGTTGCAGATCCATTTCGCGATCGTTACCTACAGTAAAAGATTCGACAAAGGAATCTACATCTATATTTTTTTGCCAAATTTTCATTCAATTCAAGTTATCTTAAAGTGTCGTAAAAATAACACATTTTCGCAAGTAAGTAGTAAAAAACAGCTATTCTTCTTATCATTTAGCCAGACTACAAACCTAGCGATATTCCTTTACATTCAGAACAGTGTCTCTTTACGACGCCAATAAGCACAATCTCAGCACCTAAACTTGAGCAATCAGTTTATCTACTGCAATCCGTGTAATCTCAACGTCTTCTTTATTTGTAGCGTAGGCGACATACAAATAGCCTTTCCAGACGAAGCTTCCTGGATAGCTATAGCCCTCAGTTTTACTTATTCCATCATAGCGTCTTGGTTGCGGAACATCGCGTAGCAAAAATGACTTGTTAAATAGCTTACCGTTTTTACTTAATGTAACCGTCAAGGGAACACGTCTTCTCGTAGGGACTGGGTTATTGACAAAATAGGAGACAGAAGCACTGAGATTTCCAGCACATTGCATGGAATCTGAATCAGGGATATTAGTCAACGTCGGTTTCGACCATGTCGCCCCATTATCCTGACTTACCGCGGCCAACAATTTCCATGTACGTGGTGCCGCATCAAAATACAAATCCCGAAAAAGTATAACCAGCTCTCCTTCCAATCGTCCAAAAAAACTAGCCTCGACAGCGCGTGCAACTTTTTCATTGCTATTGACATTATAATCACGCAAGTCTGGTAATAGAGCTTGCTTCCAATCAGAAAGTCCATCCTTCGAATCAGAATACATAATCCGCGTTCCCCGAACCTCTTTAAAAGCATCTGTACCCAAACCATGGCATATCATAATATAACGCCCATTAGGCAGTCTTCTCGCGCTCTCACTAGGGGCAGCGTTCCGGATCAATACTTTTGGCTCTGTCCAAGCTATCCCGTCAGTAGAAGAGCAATACTCTGTAATTGATGTTTTATTAGCTTTATCTCCAGCAATCAATAGACAGTGCAACTGATTCCCGTCTGTAAGCCAGCCTCCACTTGCTCTATTCGCAGGTCCAACCTGTATCGGTTTTTCCCAGGTCGTCCCGTTGGACGAGTAACTGTAGTACACATAAGAGATTTCGCTCGTTTCATGTAAGGGATGCCCCACCCATGTCGCGTACAACTTACCCTTGAACTCCACAAGCTGCGGATGGTTATTAAACTTCATATCCAACGGCTGATCAGGACGGAACACCATAATCTGCTCTGTGCCATCCAAATACTGCAACCCTAAATTATCCTTTTTACTTTGGTTAAATAACCCATTGCTGATACTCACCTGAGGATCCGTTTCAACAGGTGTTGGTTCAGGTATAAAGGTCTCTTCATCCTCATTGCCTCCTTTAGTACACGACATTAAGGCACGGCCAGATGTCAGTGCAAATGAGGAAAGAACAATCTGCCGGATAAATTTCCGCCTTCCTTCTCTATGTTTACCGTCTATTAAGCTTTTTAGTATATTCATGTTTATAGGTTGGTTATTTTTTTAGTGCAGTAATCCTGTTTATTAATCGCAGATAGGCCTCTGCATATTGTGTCATACCTAGATCGGAAGGATGAACCCCATCGATAGTACTATTAACGCCTAAATTAATCTCTTCTGCTTTCAAAACGTAGACATTACTATCTTTACCTTCTACCTGGTCCTTTATAAATCTGTTAAAATTACGGTTTACCCGCACATAATCTGTTTGCGATGCATCATTGACCAATTCAATTGTTGCGATAGCATGCTCGGTAAAGATTATTGGAGTGGTGGGATTTTCCATTCTTAGCCTATTCAATGCATATACCAGTCGTTGATAAACATCTTCATCTTTAAATGCGACAAGATTTGGTAAACAATCAATAATATAGATTGAAGCTTTTTTTTCGCAATCAGATCAACCAACTCTTTCTCCAGCCTTCCATTTCCGGAGAATCCAAGATTAATAATGGGACTACGAGTCTCTCGGCCCAGAATAGCGCTCCACGACAGTCCAGCCCGGGATGCAGAGGCCCCTTGGGCGATTGAAGTTCCATAAATAATAATCGGCGCTTCGGGATTAGACTTCCATATGATATTCGCATTACGCCTAATTCCAAATTGGAAATCAGAGATAGTATTATACAAAGGGAAGTACAAACGATAAAACAACACCTTATCATTACCTAAACCATCAAATAGCAACTGCATCTTATCCTTTTCAAAGGAAACATATTTTCCTTTCACCCAAATCCATCTACCCGAGCCCATCTTGGCATACATATCCATTCCTGACACGCCTATCGAAGACATATTCTTCAAGGATTCTTTGCCTCCGTATTTATACTCCAGCACAAGGCTATCACTATTGGTTGTAAAATCAACATAAATCCCGGAAGAGTTTCTGGAAAGCCTCCATACGTCCTGCCTTACGGAATCCTTATAAATTCCGGGAAACCGATCGAACCTATTTACTACGTCATTTCCCCACCCCTGCCCTTGTACAACGACAGTTTTGTCAGCCTGAAAATCAATCCATCGAAAGTTTGGATATTCCTGCGCATTCAGTAGGGAAACCCAACAAGAAAAACTATAAAGTAAAATAAAAAACTGTTTATTCATCATATTCTATGTTTTGCTATCCCTATACTACATCATAAATAGTATAGGGATAAAATGACTTATCTACTTCGAAGAATCCCTAACGCAACGACACGAATACCCTGTCGATTTAGAAGCTCCCTGTAAATAATTAGTAGTACCTTTATGGTAGGAATAATGCAGGATAAAAACCCGGGCATTATTAGCAGAACTAGATGTTGCTGTCCATAGACCTGCATATTGACCACTACCGGAAAATGCACCGTCACCTCCGCCTGCGGTACCTGCATTACGATGCCGTACTGCTGCCATACTAAACCCACTCGCATTATTTGTTGCAACGGCGTTATTACCGATAGCGCCAACAGTACTACTGCCCGTCCAATTATCTGCGATTCCACTGTTATTATCAGCCAGTTCTTTTAGAAAGCTCGTACCACCTCCATACGTAGTCTTCACATAGTCGAACAGCTCTATTAAATCACTTTCTGTTGGAACACGCCACCCTTCAGGACATAACCTCCCTGTATTGACCACACCAAATGTGTAGTATATAAACGGTGTGTTGATCCGTGTGCTATATCCACCAATAGCCTCAAAGGTGATGGCATTCCATCCCGCATTAGTACTTGCATTCGCAATAGCGATATTATCTTTATATCTGGTCGTCTGTAAGTTTTTTAACATCCACCATCGATTCCCAAAACGCTTAGTTGGATAGCTATTCCCTTCCACGTCGGTGACGGTACCTGTTGTTGGTTCTGCTCCTTTCTGTGTAATCACAATCCGAATTTCAGAATCACCACTCTGTATAGTCACTAATGCCAAACGTTCTTCCTCAGAAATATTTTGCTGCAACATAAACTGCAAGGTATGCGTTCCCTTCCCTGCCTCGTAACGAGAAAGACGGATCCAACTCGGAACACCTGTAAAATCAGCATCCTCCACTCTCGCATTCCACGAATCGCTCGTGGTAAAAGTAACAGGAAGGGCATTTTCTATATTACCTTCAATGGTTTGACTCAGTAATGTTTCATCATCCACAACGATATCAGGCCCATCCTGAGGAAATTCTCCATTTTCCAAAGTCGCTTCTTGAGTGACACGCACAAGCAACTTAGAATTACCACTCGAGAATGTAATAACTGCGGACCGACGTTGCCCGGTACGATTGCGTTTCAAATCTATCCGCACGATATGGCTTCCTTCAATACCATGGTCTGAAGAGGTAGAAATCCAATTTGGCTCATTCGAATCAGAAGTCTGCGCAATACTAGAGGTCCATTCCCCCGTTGTTGCAAAGAACACTTCATCTGTCCCTTGTATATCATCAGCATAGACTATTTGTTCTAGCGATTGTCCTTCTTTAGCGACTAAATCGACATCCTTGTCTTTTTTACACGCATAAAAAAAGCAGAGCAGTACACCTAAAATAGCATAACTACATATTCTTGTTTTTACTCTCATATTCATATGTAAATAATTTGTCTTTTAACGGCCATATGGAATATCCAAAGTATTTTCACTCGTCTTTGTGCAGCCTGTACTACATGGATATTTCATATGTAAATAATTACTTGGTGATCCGCCAGCCGGCGAATCGGTTACTATTTCATGGATACGCTATTTGTGAGTTTATCTTATTTCATACTTGTAGTACTGTATCCTTTTTTTTCAGAATCCAAACTTCGGCTATCTGAGATATCGTCTGTCCTTCCTCTGCTTTCCATGTGAGGTTGATCCCCCCATCTAATGTTAGCTTTTTCGGAATTTCAAACTCGTATATACGTGATTTGTCTGGGACCTGGTAGTCGTGCAACGTGTGTCCATCCACTACCAATTGGATTTTCTGGTTCTTGAACACACCTCCATAAGCTATACGAATAATATAGGAACTACCTTTGTCCAGGTTATCGTACCTAACAGTGACCGGTGTGTCGTATAAACCCGAAATTTGGCGTCTTTGGGCCAATGGTATTTTAGCTTCCGTACTTCCAAAGTAAACACGCGGCGTTTTAAGAGTGCCCGGATCGGTAGCCCAATTTTCTAAACCCTGAATTCGCATTAATGATTCCGGAGAGCCTAGATTATCATAATACTCCTGACTGCCGACGGAGGTACGGTTTACAATTTTACCCAATGCCTCCCTTTGCTCTATTTCGGACGACATACTTTCAATTTTACTGAATTGATCCAGTAGCCATTCCTTATTATTTAATGGAAAATCAATATTTCGAGAACTCGACATGGGCTGAATTTCCATAAGCCACCGATAATTATCTCCAATATTCAACGTTCCTGTTTTAGCATTGGCGCTATAGATTTGATGACACTTATTTTTATAACTGTTAAATAATTCATCCACATTACGTCTATGGAGAAAACGCTTTGCATTACTGATTACGGTCTCGATTCCAAGCGCTTTATTTTTAGTTAGTTCGCCCAGGGCCAGGGCTTCCGACTCTGTTTCATAGACCAGCCTTACACTCTGATACATATCATAATATGCCTTGAACAAGAGCATTTGAAATCTTGGATTATCCAACGTTCCTTTACCTACTGTTTTCTCCAGATCCTGCCAAAGCTTCAGGGTCTGACTAATAGTCGACGAATTAGTTATAAGTGGACCATCAAAGTTCTTTTCTAAGCCTTCTACCCCCCTTACAAATAGATCTACATCTTGTATACCTAGGAATAACCGTGCGTAATCTTGTAATGTCACCCGTACATCTGTAGAGGCATCCCATTCCTGGTCGCTCCAAATAAACTTATTCAAATCATCATAATTTGCTTCGGAATAAGTGATACTTCCTGCGTTTAAATCGCTGTACAGATTATGGATGTGCTTTTGCATGGCGGGCAACGGATTAATACTGGATCTTCCATAAGTCATAGCAAAAGCCATATCCAGATTAAGAACTGGATACTGTGAGTTCATCGGATGACAAATATCCGGTAGAGTTACCATCTGGACTGAAGGATGCAGATATGAACGCATTTCGGACATCGGTACCTTGCCCCAAGGCGCAAAAATAAAACCACCCAGCCATTCCTTTCTCTCATTGGTTTTATGGACAAAAGTATCTACCCATTCCTGTGTCATATGAAAAGATTGCATCGACACCCAGATTTTTGCTTTAGGCTGTATTTCATTCAACAATCCTTTCAGAACGTCAAGGTAGCCAAAATACTCCGCTGGCTTCAGGGTCCCGGGATCTCCCCCAGGAACAAATATCGCATCAACATGAGGCAGTTTACGCAAACGTTCTCTTCTACGTTCCAGTTGCAATTTCAATCCCTCCTCTGTCGTATAGTAACCATTTGCTTTGTTGTTGTTATCGCATGGATCGTACAGCCAGACTTCCATACCGTATTTTTTGCTTGCCGCTATCTGTGATGCTGTGATATCTGTAGAAAGCTGCACGACATTCATACCAAATAAAGCCAGATCACGAACATACTGCTCAAAGTAAGCTATCCCCCAAGGTTCGTTTACTCCTTTTTTATGGATGTGCAGCCCTTGAGAACGTATCGGTTTGCTGGGAGTAGACGAAATCGCCTTTAACAAAGCTAAATCGACATTCTTATCCTTCATCTGTATCTTACGAAGTACATGCCCCACACCATATAGACAGCCTCTACTATCATGTCCGATAATAAGTAATGTATTTCGCTTGTCGTTTTTTTTTACCTTAAAGCCGTCTTTACCGATCTTTGGTAAAGCATCTAATTCGTGGTTGCTTCCTTCTACTCTTGCTTTTGCCGATTTTTCTGTACCGACAAAAATCGTTAGCACTCCCTTCTTGAATGACTCAGGCTTCGACACCATCCGAATAGCTACAGTGGACCTTTTTGCAATCTCTTCAGAAAGTACTGTTGCACTTTGCTGAATTAAGGCATCCTGATTATCAAGAACAACAATGTCTATTCCCGTATAGGAGGGCTCTTGTCCATGGCTACGAACAATTGTGCCTAAAATTCCTAGAAAGAGCACAACTATCTTTCTCCAATTTTTCATATGCACCTTTGGTTAATTACTAGGTGCCCATACGAGACTTCTAAACGTCTGTCCTGTATTGGACTTTGCCAACACCTTGGATGCTCCCATATTAATATCTTCATTATGACCAGACATGTCCGCTATCTCATACAAAACACCATCTCCACCTCGCGTATTGGCGCTTGAGATTATAAATAGCTTAGCTTTGCCATTTTCTTCTTTAGCCTCGACACCGGTCAGATTTTTCAAGTCAGTATACTCACCATTGAAAACCCACTTATTACCTACCTGCGAATACTTAAATATCCCTTCCTGAAATGTCATTACATAAGCGACATTCTTTGCCGGCTGGTCTTTCCCGGCCAGGTTAACGATTATGAAACCCGTCCCATTTTTAAAGCGGGGATCTCCTGTTATATTCGCAAACTTAGTTCCCGGAGTTGTACTATTTTTCGCACTGACACGGTAGAGACGTGCCCCGTCCCCCATGAACAAATCGCCTGCATAAAATCGAATCTGCCGAATACTCATTCCTCCTATGTGTGTACCTTGATTAGTTCCCTTAGTCAAATGGAAAAGGCCTCCATTTCCTGCGACACCTCCCCCGGACATCCATACATCTGTCCCATCTATAGAAGCCGCGCTACGGTATGCATTTTCGCTAAATGGATTGTTTGCCGTAGTTTCAGAATTCACTTTGCCATCAATATCGACAAGAGCAACAACTCTATTCACTACTGCCGATGACTTATTGACAACAGTCTCCCCTAGTGGGGCATCATAACCCGGCACCACGATATACTTTCCGTTATCAGAAAGACTGATCCATCCCGAAAGGATGTCTCTTCCGATAGCTGTAATTCGTCTATTTGCACCGCTTTTGTCTGAAGGTAATGCGATAGATTGTACCAGATCAGCTTTATCAACTGAAAGCTTATATTCGTCCAGGTAAATCGGACAGGCTTTATCACTATTGATATCACCACTGGAATTGGCATCTCCAATCCTATATATTACCAAGTTGCCCTGGGTGATTTTCTTTGCTTGTGCTAAAACTATATTAGTTGAAACAAGTATCGCTGAAGCGATTCCTAGAGTCGTTAAAAAACATTTTTTCATGATAATTTGGGTTTATTAGATTTAATTATTTTGTTAGCCATTGTAAGTTAAAACGGTAGTGCAACGCACTACTAAAGAGATGGATAATATTATCCGGTGTCTGTGTCAACGCGAGGTAGCCCTTAGGTTCTGCATGATATTGATCCATCTTAAAATGTCCCGTAAATGCTCCACCATAGAGGTAACGTTCTTTACCATCGGTTATGAGCTTCTTGATAGGCCATGTCTTCCCTTCATCGTAGGATACTGCCGCATACATTCCGTAACCGATATAGCTTCCTTCCGGCCCCATAAACGGCATTCCCTGTCGATGTTCTACGTCAATTCTGCCATCTGTAAATGAAATCAGCAATAGTGCTCCTTCATTCAACCTTTTAAGAATTAAGCGTTGTCCGCTTGATATAGGAGGAAACTCGCTCGCGGCATATCTCCAAGTCCCGCCAAGATCATCCGAGATACTCATCGGCATATAGTTCTTACCGTCCTTCTTGATATTGTCATCGCGTCCTAATGCCAGTAGTCTCCCATCTTTCAACTCAACAACTCCTGCATGGATACCAGCGATTTTATTCCCTGTTCCATGCTCGCTGTATTGAGGAATTAGATCTCGATTTTTATCCGATGAAGACCAGGTCTTACCCTTGTCTTTGGAGATATGTAAAATAGACCCTCCCCGTACCGTTGGCGTCGCGTCACAGACCTGTACTAGATAACCTTTGGCTGTCTTAAACATTCCAGCGATAACCTGATTGCCGACCTCATGCTCAGGATTTACAAAAACGGGACTTGTCCATGTAAAACCGTTATCCCTGCTCTCCCGAAGTACAAGAGCTAAATTCTTCCATGTCCCTGCGGCTTCGACACCATTCGTATGATAAATCACGTCTGCTTCCTGGTCATAAAAAAGGGAAGAGCCTGTCATGTTCCTATCCGGCACATTAAAAAATAGAGACGGTGAGGTCCAACTAGTAGTACCTTCCTTCAATCTGCTTGACAGGACTGTCATTTCGCGTCCCTTTTCATCATCTGTAGAAAACCAAACAACTAATAGATCACCATTTGGTGTCCAGGTGACCGCTGGGCAGTGGTTATGATAAAACAGTCCTTTTTGTATACCTAATGAATCTGTTTTCACAAAAGAGATAGGCTCCTCAAAGACCGGCTTCTGCATTATACTCCAATTCTTCTTTGGAGCATTGCTCGGCGTATTCACGCTCTGACTTTCTTGAAAGGTAAGCTTAGTATCTGTCCTCACTTCTACCACTCGGAATCCCGTAAACATCGTTCTATCTTCAGGTATAAGTGCACTCCTATTTGCTGAACGAAGAAATTCAACAGGTGTATTATGACTTCCCCCCCGTGTGACACGATATATGCCCTCTTTATAGCCCCCGGGATCTAATGCCACATTATCACTATAAGCGCCATAATGATCTAGACACCATTCTTCTACATTGCCATGCATATCGTATATCCCCCACTGATTGGGTGCAGATTGCTTAACACGGAGAGAAACAACCTTCGGGTCCCAACTTACCACTTGATTTTTTTCCATTGCTTTCGGCAGTACCCGATCGCCTATTGCATAAGGGCTCATGGTACCAGCTCTGCATACATACTCCCATTCCGCCTCTGTCGGAAGGCGGTAGTTCTTACCTTCTTTCTTAGACAGCCACTCGCAAAAAGCAACCGCATCGTGGTAACTCACATAGATAACAGCTTCATCATCCTCATTAGAAAAACCATTTTTACCCCGTAAAGCCCGATGCGAAGCTTGAAAGGTCTCGTACTGCTTGTTCGTGATTTCGGTAGCTGCTATACGAAACGCCCCCGTCAGTTGTACCTTATGGGCAGGCGATTCGTCATAGTCCTTACCGTAACCGGCACTCCCCATCAAAAAATATCCTGGGCTGATATCGACCATTTCCAAACCGATGGAATTGACATGCTGTGCATATACAAATTGCCCCGAATGGAAAATTAAAACAATACCAAATAACAGCTTCATTAATTTATTCTTTCCCATAACTAACGATCTGTTTTAAACGGTGAAGCCGGTAGTCCCTCCTTATTAATAAGATTACTCGTTTCCGGATTGTCCTGCCAAGCATATCTTACGCTAACAGGACTTGAGACCTCTGTGCTTGAGACTTCTACTTTATCCTTTACAATTACGGCAGTCGCTGGTACAAAGTTGCCATCGGCTCCAGCGATATAAAATCCAGATAAAGCCTCATTATTACGCGTCGAAAGGCCTGATCCTAAATGATCAAAAGATAATCTAGCCTTATTTCCAACAATTTTTAGCTCCTTATAAATCGGCCCTGAGTAAACTACTTGCTTATTGCCGTAGGCGATATATTGTGCTGATAATGCTAACCTTTGTCCCACAGTCCATTTGTTTTTGGGATGTATATCTTTAGCTTCACCAACATCTATAGCAACGGCCATTCCTGAGTTGGGAATAGTCTTCCAATTGTTCAATTGTGCATCTCTCAATTCGGCCCACTCACTTTTTACCATTTTTGGATTGTATGCCTTATAATTGGCCAATTGGACAAACAAAAAGGGGATATTTCCCTGTCCGATTTTTTTGCGCCAATTTTCTACCAATGCAGGCATAAGGTGTTTATATTCTTCTGCTTTACTGACATTTGACTCACCTTGGTACCAGATTACGCCCTTCATCCCATAATTGACAACGGGAGCTATCATTCCATTATATAACATAATGGGTTCATGGTGTACCTGGAGTTCTTTCTTCGCTGTAAGCACTTTTACTTTCTCCGGATCCTGTATACTGTCAAAGCGCGCTAAATAATGGGGAAATTCGGTTAATGCCTCCTGACTCGCCCAGGACTCTGCTGTGGCACCTCCCCAACTAGCTGAGATCAAACCGATGGGAACATTGAGCTT
The DNA here is from genome assembly GCF_000416985.1 of Sphingobacterium paucimobilis HER1398. Lineage (GTDB taxonomy): Bacteria > Bacteroidota > Bacteroidia > Sphingobacteriales > Sphingobacteriaceae > Sphingobacterium > Sphingobacterium paucimobilis. The sequence continues at coordinate 469,903 of NZ_ATDL01000004.1, read as the reverse complement.
TTGGTGCAGTTCCTTTGCGAAAAAATAAGCTACAGCCGAATAAGCGGGCAACTGTTCGGGCGTTGCTTTGCGCCAGCCTATAGATAAGATGTCGTCTTCAGGGGTATTAGTTCCTTTACGCCCTACTTCTATATGTCTGATCGCAGTAAAGTTATCTTCTGGTTGCAGAGAATATGCTGGCTCGATTTGCTTCATCCTCCAATTCATATTAGACTGTCCTGAGCACAACCAAACGTCACCGATGTAGATATCGCTAATAGTATACTCACTGTCAATCCCCTTTACAGTCATCTGATAAGGGCCTCCTGCTTCTGCAGACTCCAATTGAATCGACCAACGTTTGCTCTGATCAGCCTGGGTTTTATACTTTTTACCCTTAAAACTCACTTCAACAATCTCCAGAGAATCAGCCCATCCCCATATAGGAATCTTAACATTACGCTGCAACACCATTCCATCTCCCACTAGGCGAGGGAGCTTGACTTTAGAATAACCAATAGAAATATTTGCTGTTACTATAACCAACAAAAGATTAAATAATAATAGTTTCTTCATATGTTATCTATTTTACCACAACTTTCAATGTCCGTACAATTTCCTGCTTGTTATCCTGGCTTTGGTTGGATGCCACGAAAGTCACATAATATGTTCCAGGATTCTCAAAAGTATAGCTGTATTCTTTTACAGGAGCCGTTGCATAGTTCTTGATCGATATTGGTTTATCAGGTCCTAATTGAAAAGGTTCTCCTAAAGTAAAGGGCTTGGATACCACCCAATGTTCTGTCTCGATATCTTCAACCTGTTTCACGCCATTATCATCCGGTCCATAGAAATTACCCTGCATAGAAATCTGGCTTTTGGAAACGGTAGTCCGCGAAGGTACATGAGTCAGCGCAAAGGGGTCTACTAGTCTAAAGCCGGCATTGTTTGTATTGATGATTTCTAAATCACCGGCATCGACACTCTTGTTCTGAACTTTAAAGTTGGAAACAACCCACCTGCTAGCATTACCATTGATACTTTGAAATTTTGTAACATAGCGAAAAGCAAAATACAGAGGCCTACCATCCTTCGATAAGGGATATAGGCTCTGCGCTCCTGAAGAAATAATACTATTTCCAGTTGCTAATGCAAACCAGTCCGTAACGTCAGTCCAAGCTGTACTCTTGATATTATCAAAATTATAATCCCCATTAAAATCGCTTGATACGAGGACAGAAAGCTGGTCTTTTTGACTTCCTGCCGTAATCTGACTATCGAAAGACACTATATTTTCCCAGCCAGGTTCAGCAACTCTCCCTTCTTTATGTGCATAATCAGAGAATAACTCCCCCGAGTAAAAATTAATATAATCTGCTGTAGAAGCTATTTTAAACAATACTGGTTCACCTGCATTATACTCATCCTGAATAACCTCAACTTCAAAAGAAGGTTTTTCAATCTCCATTTCTAATCTCTTACACGAAGAAAACACGCTAAGACACACGCTTAATCCGAAAAAGATATATTTATTTATATTCATGTTATCTACGTTTTACCAATGTTTGTTTTGAGTTAACTGTGGGTTTCTTGCAATCTCCGAGCTTGGAATAGGCCATATATCATGCTTTTCATCAACAACATTTCCATAGTTTGGTAAAAACCAAGCTGTAGGTGCATTCTGTAAAAGCAAGTTGTATACGCCATGCATCTTTTCGTAGAATATTCCCCAACGTAGCAAATCATTGCGCCGAAGCCCCTCGAAGCAAAGCTCACGGGACCGTTCATCCTGAATAAATGCTAAAAATGTTTCTTTGGACGCGATTGCGGTATTAGGAACATTAGCTTCTGATTTGTTATACAATATGGCCTGCACCTGCGCCCCTGTTCCACCACCACCTTGTATAGAAACCGCTGGTGCAGAGGTGTATCCTGTGCCATTCGTTAAGCCTAAAACAGGATCTGCAGTAAATGTAAACCCAGTCACAGAACCTCCATTAACCGTCGCCTTGACTGACACACCGCTTCCACCTCCACCTGTAAAAGTCACTGTGGGAGCCGAAGTATAACCTGTCCCCGGATTGGTAATCTGAAACGCTTTCACACCTGAACTTTGTGCCCTTTGTCTAACCTTATTAACTGCTTCCACCGCATCTTCACTTGGTCCATTAATTGCGTTTTCAGCTTCAGCAAACATAAGAAGCACATCAGAGTAACGAATGAGTGGATAATTTATGGAAGTAGCATTGGATTCAGGGTGCGGCCAATATTCACGTCTATATTTTCCTACATGCCGCTGGAACCAATTTAGATAACCTACACTAGTGAGCATATTTTTGGTTCCATCATTATTATAAGTAAAATTGGCTATGTTCCAAGACTTGCGCGAGTCCTCGGCATCATCTATGGGGTATTTATCCCGCAACACACCACTAGTCAATATCAAGCCCTGACATCTTCCAATAGATGATCCTACCGCAGAGTTAGGGCCAATATATCTTCCCAAATATCCAGTTTCATCAAAGGTTGATGCCGAAGTACCGTAAAATTCGACCTCCCAGATATTCTCCTTAATATCGTATTGGTCTTTTGCCAATTTGATAAATACATCAGAATAAGATGGATTCAGCGCATGCCCAGCTTCTGCATCATTAATTACCTTTAATGCCCAATTCCTAGCATCGACATACTTGCTCTCATCTTTCAACGGAAAACCCGCCCAATGCAAACACACCCGTGAAGCAAGTGCACGTACAGCGGATTTACTAATACGGCCTCCAAATCCTATATCACGGATATCAAGGACTAAGCTTTCAGCGGCTGTCAAATCGGCTATAATCTGCTCATATACTTTTCTGGAATCTGTCCTATCAATAGAAGTCATAATGGGGTCCTCTGATGGTTCTGTCATCAAAGGCACATCGCCAAAGTAGGTTGTCAAAAGGAAGTAATAATAAGCGCGTAAAGTTAAAGCCTCTCCTCTAATGGAGTTTCTAAAAGACTCTTCAATTTCGGTGTTACTGTTCACGTATTTTAACAATACATTTGCTCTTGTAATTCCTTTATAAAGCCATTCCCAGAAATAAAAAACGTAGGTATCTGTAGCTGAAAAATTATAGATATGTGGCCCTGAACGTGTCAATTGAGAAACTTGGGCCTGATGGCCATCATCTGCATCTAATCCAAGGTAAATAATCATATTCATGCCGTACAACTTGTCCTGCCCGAGCACAGAATAGACTCCGTTAAGACCTTGCTGTATTGCTTCCTTTGTATTGAAAGCCGTCTCTGGTGCTACAAAATCCTTAGGTTCGGTACTCAGGAATTTATCGCAACCTGTCAGCGTCGTGAACAACATTAAACTGTATAATACTATCTTTTTTCTCATTTTTTGCAACTATTAAAGATTAAGATTCAATCCAAAAACAATGGTTCTTGCTATTGGATAAGCTGAATAATCAAAGCCTGGTGTAAGCGGATTCTTCCCTCTTGTTGAAACCTCTGGATCCATCCCGGAATATTTGGTCCACGTCAGTAGATTCTGGGCAGAAACATTAAGACGTAAACTGCTTATTCCTAACTTATCGGTCAGATTTTTGGACAGATTATACCCCAATGAAACTGTTTTAAGACGGATATAGGAGCCATCTTCGATGACGCGCGACGAGTACCGGCCTCCCGGTCCCTGACCTCCTGCCCGATAATAGGTATTGGAGTTGTTTTCTGGAGTCCATCGTTGGCTATAACTCGCATACTGGTTCAAATCCTTCCCGCCAATCGCGTTGCCATCAAACAAAAGTCTATTTGCGTTATACACATCGCCACCATAAGACCATTGCATCAAAAAACTAAGATCAATGTTCTTGTACCTAAAACTATTGTTGATACCGCCCACATGTATAGGGGTACCATTACCAATAATTGTTACGTCGTTGTCATTGACAACCCCATCGCCATTTAGGTCTCTATATTTAATGTCCCCTGGTTGAATATTGATCCGGTCCGCCTGTGATGCGTTACTCGGCACATCTGCCTTTAACACATATACGCCGGGTGCTGTATTTTCGAAATCACTGTATTGGTATACCCCATCGAATACATACCCATAAAATAAGCCGATCGGTTTACCAATGGTAGCTACGTATAGGTTGGTCGCATTGTAGTCTGCAAAAAAACTAACATTGGTAAACATGTTTTTGGTCCCATCGACTAATTCAACAACTTTATTTTTATTGAATGTGATATTAAAGCTGGTATTCCAATCGAAGTCTTTCTTTTTTATATTGATCGTATTAAGCGTGACTTCAATACCACTATTTTGCACCCGACCTACGTTTTTCATAATGGACGGGAATCCCATAGTTCTGGGAGCCTCTGCTTGCAATAACAGATCGCGGGTATCTTTTTTGTAATAATCTACCGTTAAACCTACTCGGTCATTAAAAGCCGAAATATCAAACCCAATATCTGTCTGCCATGTTGTTTCCCATTTCAAAAAGTTATTACCTAATACTGTGGACACTAATCCCCGACCAGGTGCACCATTATTAAAGGAATAAGAAGGATTTTCGCGTGGCACGGCAACAGACATCTGAGAATAGGCAGCAAAATCATCTACTCTGTTATTACCTGTGGCTCCATAGCTTCCTCTCAATTTGAAAGAAGTAATCGCATCCACATCCTTTAAAAAGTCTTCTTCATGTATATTCCATGCGAGTGCTGCCGATGGAAAATATCCCCACCTATGGTTGGGAAACTTCGAAGAGCCATCCGCGCGGAAGGTTACAGTGGCAAGATATTTTGATTTGTAACCGTAGTTGAAACGGCCAAAAAAGGATGCTAAACTATGATCAGTCTGTAATGCTAATGCATTGTTCAAATCGCCTGTATCCAATCCTGACATAACCAATTGTTCATACAAAAGATTAAAACCAGTATAGCCATACTGCTCAAACATACGTTGCTGCAAAGAGCCTCCTCCCATAAATCCTAACTTATGTCCCCCACTTAGATTACGGTTATAATTTAACGTTATCTGCCCATCCCATGTAAAAGAGTCTGAATTACGAACAGAACCATTGACTCCATAACTGTTATTTGGATTCAAAGGAGATCCCTGTGTTGTCATCGAATTAAAGAAAATATGTTGCTTCTCCTGGGTATATTTTACGGTTCCCATTGCTTTCAATTGTAACCCACGCATGAGGTTATACTTTAAGCCTAGATTAGTAATCACTGAAGGTGTATTACGGCGCGTATAATCATTCTTACTTGTTATGTATGGATTAAGACGGACATCCGCCCCTGAAATATTTTCAGGATCGCTCACCTCATCTAACAGATTTAGCCCGTTGCCTGTTATGGGTCTGAAGCCCCAGGTACGGAAGAGAAGAAAGGAAGAGGTAGTACCTCCATCGCCTGCTGCTATTAGCGAACCATAATTACGGTTATAAGCCAGGTTACTGTTTAGTGTAAGCTGTATCTTCTTACTTAAATTCTGATCGATATTAACGCGTAATTGGTATCTATCGGCACCTGTGCTCAGGACTACACCTGGTTGCTTAAAAACAGATCCCGAGATTGCGTATTTTGTATCCTTGTTTCCTCCTCGGACAGCAAGGCTATAACTTTGGATAAGAGACCTCTTAAAAATCTGATCTTGCCAGTCGACGCCTTTGATACTACGATAGTTTTCTAGTGTTTTCTCCCTTAAATAGGAACTTGCCGCTGCAGTGGGATTAAGGTCCAACTGATATTTAACAAAGTCATAGGAATCCATCATTTCCATTTTCTTAGTCACATTTGCCATACCTATTGAAGTACCAAACTCAATGACAGGTTTCCCTTCCAAGCCTTTCTTTGTCTCTATAACAATAACACCGTTGGCACCTCTTGATCCATAAATGGCTGTTGCCGACGCATCTTTCAACACGTTGAAGGTTTTGATATCTTCCATGTTAAGGGATGCCGCATTGAAATCTTCAATTGGAAAGCCATCGATAACATACAGTGGAGCATTACTTTGTGTTATGGAGTTGGTTCCCCTAATGACAATATTAGGATCTCCTCCCGGTTGCCCATCAATAGCTGATACAGAGACACCGGCAACTCGCCCTGCCAGTGCTTCTGTAAAAGAGATTACAGGAGCTTGCAACATAGCTTCAGGAGGCACTTCGCCTACTGCCCCTGTCAGATCGCGGCGGCTTTGTTCGCCATAACCGATGACCACCACCTCGTTGAGCTTAGAAGGCTCCTGAACAAGCTGTACGTTGATTATTTTATTGGCTCCCACAGGTTTCTCTTGCAATGTATAGCCCAAATAACTAAAGACCAGAACGGCATTCTGTCCTTCCACTTTAACCTCATAAAGCCCTCGACTATTGGTAACCACACTGTTTGATTTCCCCTTTATCTGAACAGTGACTCCAGTCAACGGCTCGTTTTTCTCATCAGTCACTTTACCGGTTATAGCTATGGTAGACTGCTGAGGCTTCGACTTGATCGATATCGTTTTTCGATTAATGACGTATGTCAAGGGCTGGTTGGCCATCAACTGGTCCATTATATCAGTGATGCTGGCATTCTTGACAGCGATAGTGACTGGGTTTGCCTTTTTAAGCAATTGTGCACTATAAAGAAAGTCATAGCCACTACGCTTTTGCAATTGGATGAAGGCTTCTTCTAAGCTCACATTTTTGTATTGAAGATCAATACCTTGAGCCATAATGCCTGCATTAACATGCATAACAGCCGCCATCACCATAATGGTCAGTAATCTCATAAAACGAAATATTTTAATATGAAAATGTGTATACCTCCTGCAGCGAAATGCAGTACTTTTTTTATACATTTGAATGTTAGGTTTAATTTATAACTGATTATACAAGATGATCTTTAATTAGTCCTGATTTTTATTCCCGAAGACGGTGCAAACGTTTTCGGGACTTCTTTTCAGGAAACTATTATGTCCATACTTAGTCCATAACAATTATCCTCCTTCCCTCTATCTTAAATTTATAGACGCCGGTCAGTTCAAGACCTTTTAGCAATTCATCAAGCCCCTTTGATTTTGAATAAAGTCCGCCGATCAGATTCTCTTTTGGGGTTCCCCTATATTCCACCTCCATATCATACCATCGTGCTATCTGCTTCATAACCTCGTCCAATGTATTATCCTTGAAAACAAAAAGACCATCTTTCCAGGCTAAAGCCTGACGAATGTCTACCTTTTTGAGGAGAATATCAGATTGCCCATGACGTACGACACTCTGTTCGCCTGGACTTAGTATCAGCTCTTTATCATTACGAAGTACTTTTACAAGGCCTTCAATAAGCGTTGTCTTTTCAACATTATCATCACTATAAGCCGAAATATTGAAATGTGTTCCTAACACTTGTACTGTTGCAGATTTCGTTGTGACCACAAAAGGCATTTTCTCATTTTTAGCTACTTCAAAATAAGCCTCGCCAGAAAGTTCTACGGTTCTATTCAACCCTTTGAATGCTAAGGGATAGCTAAGTGTTGAATTGGCATTCAGCCACACTTTGGTCCCATCCGCAAGTGTCAGTCTATATTGCCCTCCTTTAGGGACATAAAGCTTATTCGTAGCAGGGACCCCAAATGCAATATTTTTAGATTCATCATATTGGATCTCATTCTGATTTAGTTTTTTTATCCCCGTAACCCCATTTGCAGAAAGGAGTCCATTGTCAGCACCATCCAACGCTACCGCCGCACCATTGGACAACGTGAGGGTCACTGTGCTCGAATCGATTAAACCTGGTGTCATCGATTCGGATTTGCCTTGTAAGACAGCTACAGGTTGTCCTTTGTCTGTATCACGTACGTAGAAGTATATTCCTATTGATAGTATTAAAGCTACAGTGGCCGCATATCTACCCCACCAAGGTATCCGTGTTACTGTCCGTGTACTGGACAGCGTATGAAGGATATTTTTATAAATCTTTCCCCTTAGTTTCTTTTGATCCGCCAACGAGGTAGAATCTTGCATCTGAAAGCTATCTTTATAGGCAAAGAGCGCGTTCCTTTCATCCTCGGTAGATTCTCCAGCGATATATTTTTGATACAGATCTATGTATTCTTCAGGTGTCATTATAATTTAGGTTACGTCTATAATATTAAAGAGGGTATCTCCAGCCGTCAACACACATAGAAATATTATTTTTTTAAAAAAAATCGAAAAATCGTTACCGTGACTTATTTGAATAGTAAATCGACAGATTTTTATTAATTTAGCAACCGAGCCAATGACACCGTAGCCCCATGTACAAAAGCAAAGTAACCGATCAAGAATTATGGCATGCTGTAGAGCAGGATGATTCGAAAGCTTTTGCTGTACTCTACAACCGATACTGGCATAAGCTTTTTAAAACGGCTGAATATTATTTAAAGCATGCTGATTCGGCTGAAACAATCGTTCATGATGTTTTTGTCGTATTATGGCGAAGGAGAAAACACCTTAAGATAGAAAGCTTTGCAGATTATATCCACGTCACTGCGCGATATCATATCTTCAAAGTTCTTAAAGCTCAAAAACTATCGCCCATAGAATATATAGAAAGTTATGAAACTGTCGAAAAGGAAGAAACACTAAATACCGCAGATGAAAAGCTAAGCTATATTGATTTTGAAATTAACCTCCGCGAGTCTCTAAAACCTTTGCCACAACGGTGCCGTGAGATATTCTGGTTAAGTCGGATAGACCATCTATCCAATGATGAAATCGCTGCTAAATTTGGAATATCCAAGCGTACTGTAGAAAATCAGATTACCCATGCACTGAAACATCTACGCACCTTAATAAAAGACAACCCTTCGCACACCCTTTCTTTGCTATGGGTCATTATCGTGATGCTATAGGTTTGGACGTCTTGGGATTAAATGCCTTTGTAAGCCCATTATTCTCCTTTGCATCTTACAACTGTCGGATGACAAATCGTAAAATATTCCATACAATCCATATTCCTACCAAAACAACTCTTTAAAATCAATAATTTAGAGGCTGATATACTTAACTTATTTTTTAATGAACAAAAGAACTTTATTATTCTTGGCGTGTCAACTGTCGTGGTTTATCCCCCAGGCGCAAGAAGGTAAAAAGCCATTAACATGGCAAGAGATCCCGTCGTGGCACTATATCCGAATGAACGGAGCACAGCCTTCTGAAGACGGTAAGTGGTTTGCTTATGTAGCAGGACCTTCTGAGGGAGATCTGACCCTTACGCTGAAAAGCACCAAAGATACCTTAAACTATAACTACAAAATAGGCGGTCAAAGCACGCCTATCGCTTTCTCTAATAACAGCCAATATATCGGTTTCTTTGAATCACCAAATTTTAAAGAAATAAAAGCGAATGAAAAAGCGAAAAAGCCAAGCAGTAAAAAGCTTAAAATCGTTGCTTTAAAAGACACCGCATCGTTGAGTTTTGACAAAGTACAAAGTTTTAACTTTTCTAACGATGACAACAAATGGGTTGCTATCCGCTTTGAAGGTATGCCTGCTGGCCCCGGCGCCCCGAGAGGTGAAGATGCAGGCCGTGGAGCAGATTTAGTCTTGTACAACCTCTTGACCAAGAAAAGCTTTAACCTGGGTAATGTCAGCGACTACAAATTCAACAAATCCGGTCAGTACCTTGCTTATACCATCGATGCCAATAACAAAAATGGTAACGGTATATTCTTGATGGATATGACAACAGGACTGACAAGTGCACTACAAAATGATGATGCCAATTTTTCTAAAATCAGTTGGAATAAAGAAGGCACCGCATTTGCGCTCCTGAAATCTAAAAAAGATAAAAAATACAAAACTCCGGTATATTCGTTGATCGGTGTTAAAAACATAAAAGGGCAGCAAGCGGAGGTATTTACCTATTCGGGCCTAGATGAAAATCAAATTATGGCAGGCTACGGTATCAGTCAACATACCGGAGCGTCGTGGAGTAAAGACTTAAGCACGGTATTCTTTGGTATTGCAAAACTTGAAAAAACGGAAGAGCCTAAGAGTACGGAGAAGAAGATTGATGAGCTGGGTAAAGATTCCACGAACACGAAACTAGCGATAAAAGATAGTGTTTCAACGGATTCCACAAAAACAAAGCTAGCTAAAGCTGCGCCTACGAAACCTCAAGTCAACAAAAAAGATCTCGAAAAACCAGACATGATTATCTGGAACTGGCAAGACAAGCGTTTGCAATCGGCACAGCGCACGCAATTGCAAAGAGACAAGAATTTCATGATCATGAGTGCTTGGAATGTCGCTTCCAACAAATTTGTATCTCTAGCGGATAGCGCTATAAAATCTATCGCTCTAGCGCCAAACCAAACAATCGGATACGGATTGGATTTCAGTCCATATGAATACGAGGCCAACCTGGATGGACAGGGATATGGTGATCTATATATCGTAGATGTAAAGACTGGTACTAAAAAACTAGCGGTCAAGAAATTGTACATGAATGCATCGCGTGGCTTTTCGTTCTCGCCAAACAGTGACTTCCTTCTGTACTATAACGACGGAAACTACTACACGCTAAATGTAAATACATTACAACAAAAAAATATAACCGAAAATATTGCGGCTTCTTTTATTGACATCTACGATGACCATAATGTTTCTAAAGTCGCAACCGGCAACTTTGGATGGACAGCAGATGGAAAATATGTCTTATTGAAAGACAACTTTGATCTATGGAAGGTATCTGCAGATGGCAAATCAGCTACTACACTGACGGACGACTGGAAGAGCAAAAAACTCACCACCAGAGGTGTTAGCAGACTATATGAAGATGACGAAAACATCGACTTGAAAAAGGATCAGTACTTTACCGTGCTCAGTCAGGAGACTAAGCAAAAGGGAATAGCATATCTACCTGCTGGTCAAAACAAAATGCAAATCCTAAAGCTCGATGATATGAACATGAGCTCGATCAACAAAGTGAAAAATAGCAATACGTTCTTCTACATCATGGAGAGCAGTAATCAAGCACCAGAATACTTTGTAAGTCAAGACAAGTTCCTTAAAACCGAGAACCAACTGACTAAGAACAGAAGTAATAATGATAAATATGCCCTATCGGCAGGTTCTAAACTGATCACTTATGTGAGTGACCATGGCGACACGCTACAGGCTACTCTTTATCTTCCTGCAGACTATGTAGAAGGAAAGTCTTATCCGACGATCACCTATATCTACGAGCGACTTACAGACGATAAAAACACCTACGCGCAACCGGGATACCCTGGTGGTGGATTCAATAGAGCGATGTACAACAGCAATGGCTACGCGGTATTAATGCCGGATATCAAATACAAATTGAATGATCCAGGTATGTCTGCTGTAGCATGTGTAATCCCAGCTGTAAAAGCAGCAATCGCTACGGGAATTGTCGATGAGAAAAATGTAGCTATACATGGACACTCATGGGGTGGTTACCAAACGGCATTCTTGATCACGCAGACGAATATCTTTAAAGCAGCAGTAGCAGGAGCTCCATTGACGAATATGATCTCTATGTATTCATTGATCTATTGGAACTCGGGATCTTCGAACCAAGCGATCTTCGAATCGAGCCAGGGTCGTCTTACAAGTGGATACTGGGACAATTGGGAAGCCTACACACGTAACTCTCCTATATTCCATATCAAGAAGGTCAATACGCCACTGATCATTATGCACAATGATAAAGATGGTGCGGTGGACTATACACAAGGAGTCGAGTACTACAACGGTCTAAGACGTCTTAACAAACCAGTCGTAATGCTTACCTACAATGGTGAAAACCACGGTTTGGTGAAAGAAGTCAATAAGAAAGATTACGCAGTGCGTATGATGGAGTACTTTGATTACTATTTAAAAGGACAAGAGGCTCCAAGCTGGTGGTCTAAGGGCGTAGATTATATGGACTTAGAAAAACACTTAGAAGAAAGAGCATTTTAATAATAGCCTAATGGCTGATGGCAAATAGCTATCAGCCATCGACTATTAGCTATAAACTAAGCATAAAAAAGGCGTTGAAAAAATTCAACGCCTTTTTTATGCTTAGTTTGTTTTCTTATTAACCGTTTGACAATGCTGCTGCACCGGAAACAATCTCAGTCAACTCAGTAGTAATTGCCGCTTGACGCGCCTGGTTGTAAGACAATTTCAATGCTTTCAATAAATCACCTGCATTTTCTGTAGCCTTATCCATCGCTGTCATACGTGCTCCGTGTTCTGAAGCGTTAGAATCTAAAACAGCTTTATACATTTGAATTTTGATCGCCTTAGGAATCAATTCTTCAATGATCTTTTCCTTTGATGGTTCGATGATATAGTCAAGTTCTGCTACGTTCTCTCCTTTTTCTTCTGGTACCAAAGGTAAAATCTGCTCCGAAGTCAATACTTGAACCGCAGCATTTTGGAATTGATTATAAACCACTTCTACACGGTCTATATTACCTTCCTTAAACTCGTCCATAATGTACTCCGTAACCTTAGAAACATTTTCAAAATTAAGATCGTTGAAAAGCTCGTTGTGATTACCAATGACATTAAAACCACGCTTAGTGAAAAAATCGTGCCCACGCTTACCAATAGCAACAATACTCAGGTTGCCACGGGCATGCTGCTCCGCATATTTACTGAAGATAAGATTATTCGTTGCCTTAATAACATTCGCATTAAAAGCTCCGGCCAAACCTCTATTAGAGGTAACTACAACAACCAATACCTTAGTAGGGACACGGTCTTGTGTGTACGGAGAATCATTACCTTCTACAGAACTGGATACTTGAGCTAGAATATCTCTTAATTTATTGGCATAAGGACGCAACTGCACAATCGCATTTGTCGCACGTTTTAATTTCGCAGCAGATACCATCTTCATCGCTTTGGTAATCTGTTGCGTGGATGTAACCGACGTAATCCGGTTTCTTACTTCTTTTAAATTTGCCATATGTAAATTGAGATTTGAGTATTGAGTAGTGTGTATTGAGTATATATCTCTATACCCAATACCCTATACTCATATCTAATTAATATTTTGAAGCTAATTCTTTAGCTACTGTTTCTAACACATCTGTCAATTCATCAGAGAATTTACCTGCTTTAAGAGCAGACAACACTTCTGGATGACGTTGTTCTAATTGTGTTAAGTATTCTTCCTCAAACTGTCTTACTTTATCTACAGGGACGTTACGCAACAATCCTTTTGTACCTGCATAGATAATAGCAACTTGTTTCTCCACAGAAACTGGAGAGAACTGTCCTTGTTTCAAGATTTGAACGTTACGTACCCCTTTGTCCAATACGGCTTTAGTCGCTGCATCTAAATCTGAACCAAATTTAGCGAAAGCTTCTAACTCGCGGTACTGTGCTTGGTCTAATTTCAAGGTACCTGCAACTTTCTTCATCGATTTGATCTGCGCGTTACCACCTACACGTGATACCGAGATACCTACGTTGATCGCTGGACGGATACCTGCGTTGAATAAGTTAGACTCCAAGAAAATCTGACCATCTGTAATTGAAATTACGTTGGTAGGAATATAAGCTGATACGTCTCCTGCTTGTGTCTCAATGATAGGAAGTGCTGTCAATGAACCGCCGCCTTTTACCAAATGTTTGATAGACTCAGGCAAATCGTTCATTTCGCGAGCAATTTCGTCTGAAGAGTTGATTTTAGCGGCACGCTCTAATAAACGAGAGTGAAGGTAGAATACGTCTCCAGGGTAAGCCTCACGTCCAGGAGGACGCTTTAACAACAATGAAACCTCACGGTAAGCTACCGCTTGTTTTGACAAGTCATCATACACGATCAATGCTGGGCGACCTGTATCACGGAAAAACTCTCCGATAGCAGCACCTGCCATTGGTGCGTAGAATTGAAGAGGAGCTGGCTCTGCAGCAGAAGCTGCAACAACTACAGTGTAAGCCATAGCACCTTTTTCTTCCAATACGCGTACGATATTCGCTACTGTAGAGTTTTTCTGTCCTACAGCAACATATATACAGAATACAGGCTGACCTGCATCATAAAATTCTTTTTGGTTGATGATCGTGTCGATACAAACCGCAGTCTTACCAGTCTGACGGTCACCGATTACCAACTCACGCTGGCCACGACCTACTGGAATCATCGCATCGATAGCTTTGATACCTGTTTGTAAAGGCTCAGTAACCGGCTGACGGAAAAGTACCCCTGGAGCTTTACGCTCGATAGGCATTTCATAAGTCTCGCCTTGAATTGGTCCTTTACCATCGATAGGTTGTCCCAATGTGTTTACGACACGACCCAACATACCTTCACCTACTTTAATAGATGCGATACGGTTGGTACGTTTGATTGTATCTCCTTCTTTAATTTCGTCTGATGGGCCTAAAAGTACGACACCTACGTTGTCTTCTTCTAAGTTCATTACAATACCTTGTAATCCATTAGCAAACTCAACTAACTCTCCGGATTGAACTTTTGTTAAGCCGTAAACACGAGCAATACCGTCACCTACTTGTAGTACGGTACCTACTTCTTCTAATTCGGCTTCTGACTTAAAGCCTGACAATTGCTCTCTTAGAATTGCCGAAACTTCATCTGGTCTTACCTCTATCATTTTAACTTCGTATAAGGGGTTTTAGAATCTATTACTTTATCGATTTCGTGCAAGGATTAAACACCTTGCGTTACGAAATGTCTTTCTAGTTTATTTAATTTGCCAGCGATGGTCGCATCAACTTGTCTGTCGCCTACCTTGACCACAAATCCACCAATTAATGTAGGATCTACTTTATTGACTAAGATAACCTCCGCATTGATCTGTTGACCGATGGCAGTTTTCAACGCTTGAATATTGGCTTCCGACAATGCAGACGCAGAAAGTACTTCTGCCTTAACAATACCATTCAACTCGTTGTACTCGCGAATGAATTCTAATGCAGTAGCATAAATCAATTCGCCACGTCCTTTGCGGATCATAATCCCAAAGAAAGTCATGATTTCAGGTCTTACTTTACCATTGAAAAGAGCCACTAAAATTTTCTCTTTCTTATCTGTTTTAATAATAGGATTATTTAAAACAGCCTGCAATTCCGAACTCGATTTTATTACAGCAACTATCTGCTCTATATCGGCTTTGACCGCCTCTACATGACCTTGCTCTTTTGCCAAATCCAATAAAGATTTAGCATATCTAGAAGCAACTTTGAATACTGACATGTTTAAAAATTTAAAAATTTAAAAATTACAATCAAGCAGAACCCGATTAATTCAATTTAACGTCTTTCAACAAGTCAGAAACTAATGCCTCTTGTTTACCTTGGTCTTCAAACTCCTTCGCCAATACTTTGCGAGCAATATCTAAAGACAAAGAAGAAACCTGGTTCTTAACCTCTGCCAAAGCTTTTAACTTCTGATCTTCAATTTCACGCTTCGCGTTTTCAATCAACTTAGATCCTTCAGTCTGTGCTGCTTCTTTTGCTTCAGCAACAATCTTATCTTTCAATGCTTTTGCTTCCTGAAGAATAGCATCACGCTCCACACGAGCATCTTTTAATAATTGCTCATTCTCATTAGTCAGACGTGCCATTTCCAATTTAGCCTTTTCTGCTGAAGCTAAAGCATCAGAGATACCTTGCTCACGCTCATCTAATGCACTAATGATAGGCTTCCAAGCAAATTTACCCAATAAAAATACGACGATTACCAATACAATCAGTAACCAGAAAAATAAACCGAAGGAAAAATCGTGAATTAATGCGTCCATTATATATGTTTAATGTTTTGTTGTTATTTTTTGTTTTTTTGTTAAGTAACATCATTTGCAACCAACCGTTGCAAATGATGTTCTGTACTGTGTCAGATTGGGCTTATTTACCTAAGATTAGGGCAGCAAGTGCCAAACCTTCAACTAATGCACCAATGATGATCATCGCAGTTTGAATTTTAGAGGCAGCCTCTGGTTGACGAGCGATAGCTTCCATAGCTGAACCACCGATTTTACCTAGGCCAATACCACCACCAATTACAATTAAACCTGCTCCTACTAAACTTGGAATCATAATGTATATATATAAAATTTAACAAAAAATTCTGATTAATGATGCTCTGGATGCTCTTCTACAGCCATACCTATAAACAATGAAGATAACATGGTAAAAATGAAGGCCTGTAAAAAAGAAACCAATAGCTTTAAAACAAAAATGATTAGTGTCAGCAACATCGAGATACCGATACTACCGCCTAATGTCAATTGATCTTGAAACAAATAAATGACCGCAATAAAACCCATGATCACAAAGTGACCTGCTGTCATATTGGCAAACAAACGAAGCATCAACGAGAAAGGCTTAGTAAAAATACCTAGTAACTCAATAGGTGCTAACAAAATTTTGAATGGCACAGGAACACCTGGCATCCAAAAAATATGTTTCCAATATCCTTTATTTGCTTTAATGTTTGTGATTAAAAATGTAACGATAGCTAAACCAAATGTGATGGTAATATTACCTGTTACGTTAAAACCGATAGGTGTAAGCCCCATTAAATTTAACAAGAAGATCAAAAAGAAAACCGAAAGCAAGTACGGCATAAATTCTTTATAACGGTGACCGATATTCGGACGCGCCATCTCATCACGCACATAAATAACAAGAGGCTCTAAAATACGTCCCATACCAGTAGGGATGGCGTTAGCACTTTTTTTGTATGTTTTAGCTAGACTCAAAAACGCCCAGAATAACAAGATAGTCGCGATAATCAAACCAGCAACATTCTTCGTAATCGAAAAATCCCAAGGCTTTTCGTTGGTTGGAAAACCTTTTTCATCATAAGTTATAGTGCCTGCTGCATCTGTCTTATAAATCTTACTATGGTACAATTTATAGAATTGCCCCTCTTTTTCGACTACTACATCACCGTGGTGAAATTCAGCAGAAGAGAATACCTTCAAACCATTATCAATCAAAATCACTGGCAGAGCAAAACCATAATGCTTTCCAGATTCCTTGTGACTGAACAAGGAGAAGTAATAATCATCTTTGACGTGATGTTGGGAATAAGCATCTATCTCCTCGGGCGTAGAGATTTCTGAGGCCTGAGCTCGAACTGTGAACGGGTTAACTGTAAAGAAGATTACTGTAAAAAGCAAAATTGCTCTCTTAAGACTCACCATTTTAGACTACTAATATGAATAATGAAAAATTTTGGGCAAAAATACAACTTTATTTGTCATATAATGCCATTTGACACAAACTTTTTGTTATTTTTTTTCAACAGCGCTATCTTCTTGATTCAAAGCCTGAAAGGCAACATAAACATCAAAAAATAAAAACAGAAAAAACACTGCTAAAAAATTAAACTCTATAAAATCGTTTTCAAACACTCCTAACCCCTTACGAACATAGATATATCCCGCTATAACTTTGACCGTCATTATACCCAAAAAGACAAATCCTAGACTTTTAGGCATAGCCCAATTGGTCAAAATAATCAATATAACCGCTAATAAAGACCCAACTCCACCAAAAGTATACAAACCTAATAAACTATATTCTGAACGTGACCAATAATCGCCTAACTCCATACCTTGCAGTATCAGATAGTGCGCAAAAAAAGCAGTTGTTGCAACTAACAACAACATTAAAATATACTTGATATAGTTATTCATCTATTGTTTGTATTCAAAGGAATTATTCATTAGCATTAACCTTTTAGTGACATTCATGAACTCACTTCGTTCGGTTCATGAGCTCGCTTCACTCGGCTATTCACTCTTACTAATCTTATTAGCTTGACGAATAACCTGATACAAAGAAGCTATCACGCCCAACATCGTAAATCCTTTTGCCCACCATCCTCCATCGAAATCAAAACGTACATCAATCCAATCTCCCACAAAATAACACAAATAGATAGTGGCTGCCATCTGAAATGGCATCGAAGTGAACACAATCCACTTATTAATCTTTTTTTGTGTTTTTTCTTCCTTCAAACAACTCGGAGGTTAACACGCAAAGCTAAGTATTTTCTTTTGGAAATAGACTATGGGTACTTGTTGTTACACCATCAACCATTGACAACTAACCAGTAATAATTAATCTACTCCTTTTCCAGTACTTTTTGCCCTATCTTAATTTCGGGATAACCGTAAGCATCTCCAAGAATCATCTTAATCTCCGAAGAAGATTTACCTTCATTAGCTTTTAATACGGTTAGAATATGATTCAGCTTTTCTGTTGAAATCAAATCTTCTGCATCGATTTCCTCACCTACGTAATGAATCAGATGTCCATAAATAGTTCCCTCGACCATACCACGTTTCGCAGCGATCTGAGCAATATCAAAACCATCCAAATACATCTCCAAGGTGACCTGTTTCGTATCTAACTCTTTCCCGTCACCATCGTCAGCAGTAGCTACAGTCTCATCCTTTACCACATTCGCTCCCAGCACAAGATCCTCTAATCCCTCTTCTTTGGTTAAAGCCGTAGCAATCGTCAGGCAATGCTTCAACACTTCATATTTCCGTTTAAAATCTAAAAGCAACGCTTTTAGCTCCTGAATATATTTTTTTGTCCGTTTACGCACCTGCCAATCCTCGATATGCTTGGCTGTAGCATCCAGCAGCTCTGTTTCCATCCGAGGTAAGAACCATTGAACAGCAGAAGAAGTACGGTCACAGATCTTTTGATAATCCACTTCTTCAGGATTAGCCAACATACCATACAGCTGAGTTACAAACTTATGCGCGACAGCTTCCTGTTGTTTTACAGCAGTCATCAAACCCAACATAAAAACCTCTACCCCAGGCTTATTATCAATATTTCGATTGACCAATGAATCCGTTAACTCCTGTACGGCTTCTGTTAATGCTGTCCACCGAAAACTCTGCAATAAAATCTGTCCTAAAAACACCCTCTGGCATTGCACCAATACCCTATCCATCTCTTCCTCTTCTAAAAGCTGCTTCATAAAGCCGACCACCTGATAGTCTGTACGTATAGAATGTGCAGCAATTCTCGATCGCAAAACCAATCCCTCAAGTCCTGTCAGACGACTCAGCGCAACATACACTTGTCCAGAAGCGAATGAAGTACCCGCATCGATAATCGCTTTATCAAAAGTTAATCCCTGACTTTTATGTATCGTTATGGCCCAAGCTAAGCGGAGCGGATATTGAGAAAAAGTACCCAATACCTCTTCTTCGATCTTATCTTCTCCCTTATTATACTTATACTTAATATTCTCCCAAGTCTCCCGCTTCACCACGACATCTGCAGTGCCATCTTTAAAACTTACGACAATCTGATCTTTGTCCAACAGCAACTCTTTGACAACCCCTATCTTACCATTAAAATACTTACGATCTTCACCTACATCATTCTTGATAAACATCACCTGCGCCCCTTCTTTAAGCGCCAATGTTTCTTCCGTCGGATAGGCTCCTTGTTGGAAATCATCCTTAACGATAGCCTTCACATTATGCATACGGCCAGCCAGCTTTACCAATTCTTCCTGATTAATTTGCTCGGCTAGGCGATTATGTGAGGTTAATGTAATATATTGCTCCCCTTCCTTAGGGACAAATCCTTCTTTATAATGTCCATTCAGCAACTCCAGGTCTTCCGTTGTACATTCATTATTGCGAATATTATTCAGCACGTTTATAAAACCGGTATCCTGTTGACGATATATCTGTTGCAACTCCAGCTTAACCAATGCACTGCTACGCAACACTTTCGCATCGAAAAAGAACATACTGGAATAATGCTCCCGCAACACCTGCCACTCAGCGTCCTTTACCACAGGTGGCAGCTGATAGAGATCCCCAATGAAGAGAACCTGTACCCCTCCGAATGGACGCATATCGCGACGTACCGATTTCAGAATGACATCTATAGCATCCAGAGTGTCGGCACGAACCATAGAGACCTCATCAATCACCAAAAGCTCCAGCTCCTGTAAGATAGCACGTCGCTGCTTGGTCAACTTAATCGTGCTGAAAAGACGGCTTTTATTATAGATATGGTGATCCTGCTCGTCCCATTTGAGCGCATAATCCTCAATAAAAACGCTAAATGGCAACCAAAACAAAGCGTGCAATGTTGTTCCCCCAGCATTCATTGCAGCCACCCCCGTAGGCGCTGTAATAGCCATTTTTTTATAACAGTTATCTCGAATATAACGGAGAAATGTAGTTTTTCCTGTCCCCGCCTTTCCTGTAAGAAACAGATTTTGATTCGTTTGATTGACAAAAGCTACTGCTTTCTTAAAGATTTTATTTTCGTTATCGTATTGTTGCGCCATGATATTTTACAAAAGTAAGGCTTTTGAAGTAGATTAAGTCCTACTCTCACACAGATTAAATCAAAAACGCCTATTTAATTTACCACAATCTAAATCTCAAAAAAAAGAACTAACTTTATGTACTTTCAGCTTTAAATATTATCTTAACCTGTACAAATACAAACAAAGACTATGACGTATATCGATAAGACTGACTTATTCAATCAGATTGAAAAGAAAATCACAGATGCAGGGTTCAAAATAGAAAACATAGACTCCAACAGACCATGGGGAGGTTTCTTTGTTATTGACGAATCACAAGCCCAACAGTTCGCAAATCAATACTTTGAAGGATTAGATATTAAAGATTTAAAAATTTCAGGCAAACTTAGCCCCAAAATATTGATCGTCGCTCCATCCAAACGTCTTTCTTGGCAATATCATCATCGCAGAGCAGAGATATGGCGCGTTATACGTGGTGAAGTCGGTGTAGTAACCAGTCTTGACGATGATGAGCATGAGTTAAAAATTCTAAAAGAAGGTCAGTATATCCGTCTGGCACAAGGCGAACGTCATCGCTTGGTGGGACTTGGCGAATATGGTGTAATAGCAGAGATATGGCAACACACCGATATCAACAGTCCATCCGATGAGGAAGACATCGTACGTGTTCAAGACGATTTTGGACGATAGATTTACCTTGTAATCAATGATGAAACGATACGACCCTATTACCAAATAACCTAAATTAAACTGATGTTTCGAAATTGGCATTTCAAATCCTTCTTTTTAGGAATACTGGTTATTTGGGGATTACAGGCTACAGGACAAAAATATTGTAAATGGGGAGAACGAGGCACAGATCATCTCCTCAAAACCAACCTATTTAATTTTGCTTTTAAAAGTTTCAATCTAGAATACGAGCGTTCTTTTAAAACCAATATATCCCTAGGGGTAAACGTATCGTTTACTCCTAGTCGTGACTTACCTTTTAAAAGCTCTTTAACCAAAAATATAACGGACGAAAACTCAAAGAAAAGCGTTGAAGAAGCTCGATTAAACCAGTTTTCTATCGTGCCTCAGATGCGTTTTTACTTTGGTGACCGAGACGTATTCACGCGTTTCTATGCCTCTCCTTATATCAAATATACCCGCTATCAAACCAACACAACATTATATTACAAACAGGAAGCCCTAGTAGGTGGCACCCTAGCATCAGAATCAATCTCTATTCCTATCTCGGGCAATCTCAATACACTGAGTGCAGGCCTAGCTGTAGGGTTGCAGTTTCAGTTGTTAAAATCTATTTATCTAGATTGGAAGATAATGGGCAACCATTACGGAATTGTTTTTGGAAAAGGGACAGGAAAATCCAACTATCCACTTACCGAAGACATACAACAGGACATCAAAAAGTCTTTAGAGAAATTAGATGACATTCCAATCTATTCCTTTGCCCATACCGTTGATCAGACCGGTGTCACCGTCAGGCCCAAGGGCTTAAACATAGGCATTACCTCTGCTCTTTCCGTTGGATATAGATTCTAAGCGCATTAATATTTACGAACATTTAATTATGTATTCGTGAATTCGAAGCATTTTATCTAAGTTTGTATATACTTCATATTTTTTACGGCACATGACTACATATAACGAAGATAGCATACGATCCCTCGACTGGAAAGAACATATCAGACTACGTCCTGGTATGTACATTGGTAAGCTGGGAGACGGTTCTGCCTATGATGATGGCATCTATGTTTTACTAAAAGAAGTTGTAGACAACTCTATTGATGAGTTTGTAATGGGGGCGGGAAAAACGATTGACATCACAGTCAACGAGAATAAAGTATCCGTAAGAGATTACGGACGAGGCATTCCCATTGGTTCAGTAGTCGATGTGGTCTCCAAGATCAATACAGGTGGAAAATACGACAGTAAAGCCTTTCAGAAATCTGTAGGCTTAAATGGAGTCGGTACAAAAGCTGTCAATGCACTTTCTGCAAACTTTACCGTTCAATCCTATCGACAGGGAGCGACCCGGATCGCACAATTCAGCAAGGGAGAGCTCATCGAAGATGAGCAAAAAGAAACTACACAGCGTAACGGTACCGCAGTTACCTTCTATCCAGACGAAAGCATATTCAAACACTATAAATATAGAGTTGAATTTGTCGAGAACATGATATGGAACTATGTTTTCCTAAACTCAGGACTCACCATCAACTTTAATGGGCAAAAATTCGTCTCTGAAAATGGCTTAAAAGATCTGCTCGAACGCAATGTAGATACCGAGGGTATGCGCTATCCTATCATTCACCTCAAAGGTGAAGATATCGAAATAGCGATGACACACGGTCAGCAGTATGGCGAGGAATACTATTCTTTTGTCAACGGACAACACACCACACAAGGGGGTACACACCAAGCTGCCTTCCGCGAGGCAGTTGTAAAAACGATCCGTGAATTCTACAAGAAGGAATTCGATGCTTCAGATATACGTGCTTCTATCATAGGTGCTATCGCGATCAAAGTGCAGGAGCCGGTTTTCGAATCGCAAACCAAGACAAAACTAGGTTCACAGAGTATAGGTCCTGAAGGCCCTACGGTACGTACTTTCATAAACGACTTCGTCAAAAAAGCGTTAGATGACTATCTCCATAAAGATTCGGCCACAGCAGATGCCCTGTTAAAACGTATCATGCAATCCGAGCGCGAACGTAAAGATATAGCAGGCATCAAAAAGCTAGCCAATGAACGTGCTAAGAAAGCATCCGTACACAACCGAAAACTACGTGACTGCAAAATACACTTTGGCGACAAAAGTGAAAGAAACCTAGAGACCACTCTTTTCATCACGGAGGGAGATTCTGCATCTGGATCTATTACCAAATCACGTGACGTACAGACACAAGCAGTCTTCAGCTTAAAAGGAAAACCGTTGAACAGTTTTGGTTTGACCAAAAAAATTGTATATGAAAATGAAGAATTCAACCTTCTGCAACATGCCTTGAATATTGAAGATGGTATCGAAGGACTACGTTACAATAACATTGTTATCGCTACCGATGCCGATGTCGACGGGATGCACATCCGTCTATTGTTAATGACCTTTTTCTTACAGTTTTTTCCAGATCTCGTCAAAGCTGGCCACGTGTCCATTTTACAGACGCCACTTTTCCGCGTCAGAAACAAGAAAGAAACCATCTATTGCTACTCGGACGAAGAACGCCAACGAGCTATTTCCAAATTGGGAAACAAACCTGAGATCACCCGTTTTAAAGGTCTAGGTGAGATCTCTCCTTCCGAGTTTGGATTATTTATTGGTGAAGACATACGCCTAGAACCTGTAATTCTCTCTAAAGACAATAAATTACAACAGTTACTGGAATACTATATGGGAAAAAACACACCAGATAGGCAACGACATATTGTAGACAATCTCCGTATAGAGATTGATCTAGAAGCAGAGCTCGCTCAAAAAGCAGGCTAAACACAAGAAACTGTCTCCTATGTTTATATCAAGCAAATGTAGGAGACAGCCTCTTAAACCTAACCTAAAACCACCATGCAAACCCAAACACTTATACTCATACAGTGTAGAGACGCTGTAGGGCTCGTATCAGGCCTATCCAACAGCATCACCAGACATAGGCTCAATATTATCACCATGCGAGAGTATGTCGATGAGGAAAACAATAAATTCTTTGTGCGAGTCGTCTGTTCTGGTCAACCACAGTCTACCGAATCTCTATTGGAAGACCTCCGCAACACACTGCCGCAAAACGCCGAGATACAGATCAATCCAACACACAGAAAAAAACTTATCATTCTTGTCACCAAAGAACATCATTGCCTAGCGGATATACTGACCCGCCATTACTTCGACACACTCCAGGGCGAGGTCCAGGCTGTTATAGGCAATTATGATACGTTAAAGGATTTTACGGAAAAGTTCGACATTCCTTTTCATCACATCTCCCACGAAGGAAAAACCAAGGAGGATTTTGAGCAGCAAGTTACAGATACTATAAAAACATACGCTCCCGATTATATCATATTGGCCAAATTCATGCGTATCCTATCCCCTAATTTTGTAAAGGAGTTCGAACATCGTCTTATCAATATACACCATTCTTTTCTACCAGCATTCATCGGTGCCAACCCTTACAAGCAAGCACACGATCGAGGAGTAAAAATTATAGGAGCTACAGCACACTTTGTCACCGATGATTTGGACGAAGGTCCAATCATTGTACAGAACACCAAGTCTGTCGACCACAGCTATGATCTACAGCGTATGAAAACCGCAGGGAAAGAAATCGAGAAAGCCGTACTCACACGTGCTATTCAACTTGTCATGGAGGACCGGGTAATCTTGAATGGCAACAAAACCATCGTCTTTAAGTCTTAGTGATAGGAGCTAAACCATAACAAAAGTGACCAAAAACATCTTTTTAGATGGTGTGTAACATTTTTTATTCCATAAATTTTGCGGCTATTTGCATAACAAAATTTCGCAATGGAACACACTTTTCATCTCCCTGTACTTGGTCTAGCTTTTTCTATAGATAGTCCGCTCAAAATCGCTCAATTCGGTATCTCGTCAGTCCTATCTATTGTAGATGACGAACTGATAGAGCGTATGCGCGAATACTATTCAACAAAAAACAGTCTACCCTACATCCCTATAACCCCAAAAGCGAAAGATAGCCGTTCAAAAAGAATCACAGCTTATCTAGACTTGGTACAGGACATTGTGAATCAACAAATAGACTCCCTGCGAAATTCCGACTTGGATGACAGTGCTGACTTAAAAAAATACTTCAACCTGCTTCCCGAGTTCTCCAATATTAAGAAGACCTACAACGCCTACATACAAGAAACTGATATTGATAAAAAAGCGAATCTCAAAGCTACACTGATGATGAATATCAATCCCGGCGAGATCCATGTCAATATTATGTCCAAAGTAGACAAAATCAACACCGATCAGGCTGGCAACAGATTAGAACATATGTATTCCGATGCCAATGCTGCTTTACGCGGATTTGCCCACAGCAATCTCAAAGGAGGTATCGTCTTATCTGCGGGTATGAACCCTCGGCTATACAGCTATCTTAGCGAGTTTCCTCAATTCATGCCCAATAAACAGGGACAATTTCTAAAGCGTGTTATATTGAAAGTATCCGACTATCGGTCGGCATTGATACAAGCGAAGTTCTTAGCCAAAAAAGGAATATGGATTTCTGAATTCCGAGTCGAGTCTGGCCTCAACTGCGGAGGACATGCTTTCGCTACGGATGGTCTTCTCCTCGGCCCAATATTGGAAGAGTTCAAAAAAAACAAAGGTTTTTTACAACAAGAGCTTTACTCTCTTTATCGTGACAGCCTACATTCCAAAGGTTATACCATTGATACTTGTCCTTCGCTAGTAATTACAGCCCAGGGAGGAATAGGCACATCGGCAGAACATGCTTTTCTACTGAACTATTATGGCCTAGAATCGGCAGGATGGGGTTCCCCTTTCTTATTGGTGCCCGAGGCAACGACAGTGGATGATCAAACACTACAAGCATTAGCCTCTGCACAGAAAGACGATTTCTATGTCAGCGGAGCGTCTCCATTAGGGGTACCATTCAACAATTTCAGAAAAAGCAGTGCCGAACTGAATCGACTGCAACGTATACAAAAAGGACGTCCAGGAGCACCCTGCACAAAAAAATATCTCATTTCCAATGCAGAATATTCGGATGAACCTATCTGTACCGCATCCCGGGTCTACCAATACACTAAACTAAAAGAGCTCGAACTTTTTGACACTGAAAGTGCTGACTATCAAAAAAAACTAGAAGCAATCACCGAAAAAACATGTCTTTGTGAAGGACTAGCCACTTCTGCTTACCTAAAATATAATATACTACAACGTAAAGAAGACGACGCTGTAGCAATCTGTCCTGGACCTAATACCGCTTATTTCAATGACATATACAGTCTACAGGATATGGTAGATCATATTTATGGACGGAAGGATCTATTAGCTCATTCCAACAGATCATCGTTATTCGTCAATGAACTACATTTATATATTGAGCATCTGCAACAATATCTTCAAGACAACGAATTCCAGATGGATGACAAAAAAGAAAAATTTGTCACCAAGTTCAAAGAAGAACTACTTCGTGGTATCACCTATTACGAAAGTATCGCTCTTCAGCTTTATCCCATAGACAACGATGTGCAACGGGCAGAGTTGTTAACAGAACTCAGAGATAGTCTCATACGCATTACAGCACTTTAATAAAACAAAAGAGGCCATTAACATGGCCTCTTTTGTTTTATTTTAGCTTTCTAAATTTACCAAAGACTCCGAGAGGTAATTTAGGCCCTGCAGTAGCCTGCAGGTATAGCTCCCCAATTTCTAGATTCTCTACCTTCGGAAAAGAAGTACGGATTAGATTCTCTACGATTACCGAAGAAAAACCTAAGGAATAGGTATTTAATATCAAAAAATGCTCCTGTGGATCCAAAAGCTTGACCACATCCTGCATCATTTCCCTGATATGGTCCTCCAATTTCCATTTCTCACCCTTTGGTCCATGACCATAAGCAGGAGGATCTAAAATAATACCATTATAGGTATTTCCCCGTTTCAACTCTCTTTTTACAAACTTCAGGGCATCTTCTACGACCCAACGAATATCCGAAAGTCCCGAAAGTTCTTGATTCTCATTTGCCCATGTAACGACCTGTTTGATCGAATCAACGTGTGTTGTATCCGCACCAGCCGCTTTTGCAATCAGAGAAGCACCTCCGGTATACGCAAAAAGGTTCAGCACTTTCGGATTGGGAGTTTTAAAGGATTTAACACTTTCCGAGATATAATCCCAATTAACAGCCTGTTCTGGAAATATCCCAACATGTTTGAAAGAAGTCAATCCTAAGCGAAACTTGATAGCTACATCCTGATTCTTATAACTGATATGCCATCTATCGGCACCTTTGGGATCCTTTCTTAGCCATTCACCGCTTGTCGCAGAACGACCTTTAAATTTGATGTGATATCTCTTTTCCCATTCAGCGTCCCCCAAGGCCTTTGGCCATACTGCTTGTGGTTCTGGTCGGATTAAAATATAATCACCAAAACGTTCCAATTTTTCGAAATCCCCACAATCAATCAACTCATAATCTTTCCAATGTTGTGGTGTTAATAACTGTATGTGTGTAGCTGTAGACAAAATACTAATATTTAATGTGGGGCAAAGGTAATCAAAACTCGTAAAAATCAGATTATTTTATAACCTGTCTTGCTGCTTTCATCAACGGACTGGCGAATACAAAGTCATTCAACTCCTTCGTATCCGAATTCAACATATCTTGATTAGATCCCTCCCAAAATTTCTGTCCTTTATGCAGGAACAGAATATACTCTCCTATCCCCATTACCGAATTCATATCATGTGTCACGACAATAGTAGTACAGGAATACTCTTGCGTGAGGTCCTGAATAAGCTCATCAATCAAAATAGCGGTAGCAGGATCCAATCCCGAATTGGGCTCATCACAGAAAAGATATTTGGGACTCATGCTGATGGCCCTGGCTATACCTACCCTTTTCTTCATCCCACCTGACAATTCCGCAGGGTATAGGTTGTTTTTACCAGCTAGATTAACACGCTCCAAACAAAAATTAGCACGATCTATTTTCTCCGATTTAGACATCTCGGTAAACATATCCAACGTGAATATGATATTTTGCTCTACCGTCATCGAGTCAAATAGTGCTGAGTTTTGAAAAAGCATCCCGATTTCCTTACGAATAGGGATCTTCTCCTCAAAGTCCATATGTGTGAACTCCTTTTTATCAAAAAAAACTTTTCCCTGTTCCGGTTGATGCAGCCCCACGATACACTTTAAAAGCGTGCTCTTGCCCGAGCCAGATCCCCCGATAATAAGACTTACCTTTCCTGGTTCAAAAACAGCGTCTATTCCAGTCAATACGACATTACTACCAAAGGCCTTATGAATATTTTGTATTTCGATCATATAAAGTCTTCTTATAACATTAATGCTGTGATGATATAATCACTGGCCAAAATAGCAATACAACCAATGACAACAGCTTTTGTTCCCGCCTGTCCTACTTCAAGTGCTCCGCCTCGTACATGGAACCCCTTATGTGCTGGCACCGTAGTAATAATAAATCCGTAGAAAAATGCCTTCACCATTGCCACTACGATCGTAAATCCCCTAAACTCACTCTGAATCCCCATAATGTATTCGTTAGGCGTCACAGCACCAGTCAAAGCACCTCCAAGGAGTCCTCCGACTATAGCACAGAAAATAGCTATCGTCACAAGAACCGGCACCATGATTACCCCAGCGATCAATTTGGGCAATATTAAATAACCCGCAGCATTGATCCCCATGATTTCTAATGCATCAATCTGTTCCGTGACACGCATCGACCCTATCTGAGAAGAGATCGACGAACCCACTTTACCCATAAGCACTAGCGCGGATATGGTTGGCCCCAACTCCAAAATATTAGAATCTCTATTGATTTGTCCTATGACCGAACTCGGGATTAGGTCCGATACCAACTGGAATGCGATCTGCATCGTCATGACTGCTCCAATAAATGTAGAGATAATAACGATAAGCCCTACCGAGCCCACCCCAATCTCATTCATTTCATGTAAAGTCTCTTTCCAGTAAATCTTCCACTTTTCCGGTCTTTTAAAAACCTTCTTCAGCAAAAGCACGTATTCTCCAAAATGATAAAAAAACATATTTGCTATCTACTATTTATGCTAAAATACATATTAATAGTAAAAAGTTCATTTCTTTTTATCCGTTTTATTATCGAGACTTCTTCATTCACCGATTAAACCTTTTAATTTACCGAATTTTATACTCTAACGGCACTATTCTATTGTACAAGTTCAAAATAGCACAGTACATTTGTAGTAGATAAGAAAGTTTAATACTATATTTATTCGCAATATGAAAGGTAAAATTTCAACGGGCATCTGGTTTATATTTTTCGGTATTATAGCTTTGCTCCATAATTTTGATGTTATAGATTTTAATTTCTGGGCACTTATTCGCTATTGGCCACTACTTATTATTGCCATTGGAGCCAACCTTATATTCCAGAATAGACCTCACGGTATTTTTATCTTGAGTGCAATCAATATCTGTCTCTGTCTTTTCTTAGGTTATAAAGGGATGACCTCGACCGAACGATTCAACTTTGGCAACCATGTCAATTATAGCTCTTCTGCCGACACTTTAGGCACCGCTTCCATAGTAGAGGCTGCATTTGTTTCAGGTACCGAGAGAGCTGCTTTAGAATTCAATATTGGTGCTAGCTCGATCACCCTAGACAGAAGCCCATCTACCCAATTATTGAAGGCAGCAAGTCCCAATGGAAACGTAGGCCTGAAATTAGAGCATAATGGAGATAGCCTACATCCACGACTGGAATTGAGCTCCGTCATAAAGCACGAAAACAACCAACAGAACAAAATACAGTTGGCCCTGCATGAATCTCCTATTTGGGATCTAACCATCAATATGGGAGCAGCTAGTTTTACCGGAGATTTTAGCAAACACAAAATTGAAAAAATGGAAATCAATGCAGGTGCAGCATCTTTAAAGCTGACATTTGATATGCCACAGACAGAAGAATCTAACCTGGAAATAAATACCGCAGCATCGAGTTGCGAAATCAATATTCCGAAAGACGCAGCCTGCAGGCTAGAGATGGAAAGCATACTCACGTCCAAAAAATTCGAAGGCTTTCATAAGAAAGATGATGCACAGCAGACCGACAATTATGACACTGCCTCCAACAAGTACATCATCAAAATCACAGGTGCTGCTAATTCTCTAAAGATAAATAGATATTAACCCACAAATAACTAACTTTGCATCCAAGATGGAGGCACACACGAAGTTGATATTACCAGGAGGTTATTGTAATTCGAAACTTGAATATTCGAGGTTTAAAACAAGAGAAGTAAAGATAGGTGATATTCCGATGGGCGGGAATAATCCTATCCGTATACAAAGCATGACCACGATCGATACCATGGATACAATTGGTTCTGTCGAACAGACCATACGCATGGTGGACGCTGGTTGCGAATATGTCCGTATTACAGCTCCAAGCATCAAAGAAGCGGAGAACCTAGCAAATATCAAGCGAGAACTTCGTGCTCGAGGTTATCAGGTTCCATTGGTAGCCGATATACACTTTACACCCAATGCGGCTGAAGTTGCTGCCCGTATTGTCGAAAAGGTCAGGGTAAATCCAGGTAATTATGCCGACAAAAAGAAATTTGATCAGATAGACTATACAGATGCCGCCTATCAGGCTGAACTCGAACGAATACACAAGAAGTTCGCTCCTCTTGTCCATATCTGTAAAGAATATGGTACAGCTATGCGCATCGGCACCAACCACGGTTCTTTATCCGACCGTATTATGAGCCGTTATGGCGATACCCCAGAAGGAATGGTCGAGTCTGCCATGGAATTCATACGCATATGTGAAGACTTGAATTATTACAACCTGGTTGTATCTATGAAATCTTCCAATCCTCAGGTCATGGTACAAGCTTATCGTATGCTTGTAGAACGTATGGTCGCTGAAAACATGAATTATCCATTACACCTCGGAGTTACCGAAGCAGGTGATGGTGAAGACGGTCGCATTAAATCTGCCGTCGGTATTGGGACCTTACTAGAAGATGGATTGGGCGATACCGTTCGCGTGTCTCTAACCGAGGAACCTGAAAAAGAAGCTCCTGTTGCTATTGCCTTAGTAAATAGATATTCCAGAAGAAACAAACAGATAGATAATCCTGAGGAAAAACCGATCTTCGCCTTATCCATCCCCGAGGACACAAAGCCATATACTTCTCAAGAAGTCAACACCTTTGTCGGAGGTTCTTTGGTACCGCGTGTCATAGTCGATATTTCAAACAAGAATCTAAAAGACCCCTTCATCTTATCCGAAGTGGGCTATCGATACGATTTGTTAAATGACAAATATCACATGGGAGACCAATCTGTTGACTTTGTGTATTTAGGTGAGCAGTTGCCTTCATTCAACATGCCCGGCAACCTAAAGCAACTATACAGTTACAGCACCTGGCTGCAATTGTCCAACAAGAGCAACATTCACCCTGTCTTTACATTGAACGAGTTCAATAGTGCGACAAGTAAAGATCCCGTGTTAAACCTCATTCGCCTGTCCAATACACAACTACAATCCCCAGATTTCGAACATCTGCAATTGGACAAAACTGTAGTCTTTTTATTAGAAACGGATTATGCTCATGGTATGGCAGACCAACGGCAATTCTTCGCTAATCTACAAGAGATCGGGATAGATACACCAGTCATTATACATCGAAACTATCCTGTAGAAGAATTTTCGGCCCCTATCGGCAATGATATGGATCCCGAAGAGCCTATTTCCAAATTACAGCTTTACGCCGCGACCGATCTTGGTGCTTTATTGATCGATGGTCTTGGTTCCGGAATATGGATCGATTCACCTGCTACGCCAACAGACAAACTCTCTTCAATTTCCTTTGGTATATTGCAGGCGACCCGCTCTCGGATATCTAAAACCGAATACATATCCTGCCCTAGTTGTGGCCGGACACTTTTCGACCTCCAGGAAACTACACAGATGATACGGAGCAGGACAAACCATCTTAAAGGACTCAAAATAGGCATTATGGGCTGTATAGTAAATGGCCCTGGCGAAATGGCCGACGCAGATTATGGTTACGTCGGTGCCGGTCCTGATAAGATTACACTGTATAGAGGCAAGGAAGTCGTCAAAAAGAATGTCAGCTCGGCCAATGCCCTGGACGAATTGATCGATATCATCAAGAACGACGGTCTCTGGTTAGAGGAAGGGGAAATTTAAACAGCCTTCTATGTATGTGCTGTCGGAGATAGGTGTAAAAGCCCACAGCAATCAAAACACCGATAGTACCCATGAGATAGAGCGTATGTTTTATACCTAGCCCCTCTGCTATGGCACCGATAATGAGGCTCCCTATTGGAAATATCCCCTGAAAGGCCATCACGTAATAGGACATAATACGCGCTCTATATGCCGGCATTGCGTGTGTCTGTATATAAGTATTGATACTGGAGTTTTGCATCATCATCGCAAAAGAAACCGCTACGGTAAAGAGCAATGCAGAGACCAAATAGTGTGCATAAGCAAGCAACAACAGAGAAATCCCCATGATGAGAGCAGAGAACAACACACGATAGCGTAGATTTTCCCCGGATTTCAGCCTGGCCATATTAATAGCACCGATCATTGCTCCCAATCCGGCAGCACTCTCAAACCACGAAAACGTACGTTCGTCCCCATTAAACAAGTCCTTTGCTACAGCCGGCAGTAAAGACGTGTAAGGAATCACAAAAAGACTGGAGCATCCCATAATAACAATCAAGGAAGCAATATGTGGCGAGCGCTTCAAATAGTCGAACCCATCCTTCAAGCCTTGCCAATTCGAAAACTGTTTAGACTTAGCGATACGCAATTCCTCGACTTTCATTTGAGACAGTGTAAACAACACAGGAATAAAACTCAAAAAATTGATAAAAAAACACACCAATTCTCCATAGGTACTTAAAAGAAATCCACCGATAGCCGGTCCCACCATTCGTGCAGCATTGAACACAGAAGAGTTAAGAGCAATTGCATTAGGGAGGTCTTTTTTGTTATCCACCAAAGAGACCAATAGGGCCTGTCGGGACACCACATCAAAAGCATTGATCACCCCCTGCACAAAACCAAGTACACATAACCAGTATACCGACACCCAATCTGCATATACAACCAGTGTCAATACAGCAGCTTGGATCATCAGCAATATCTGCGTGACTACAACAAGCCGATATTTAGATCTCCCATCTACAAAACTTCCTATAAAAGGGGAGAAAAACAGCGAAGGCGATAAAGAAACAAATGAAACAAAACCGAGCCAAAAGACAGAATTCGTAAGTTCATAAACCAACCAACTGATAGCGATACGCTGCATCCATGTTCCGAGAAGAGAGATGGACTGTCCTATGGTATGTAGCCTAAAATTGGGGTAATGAAGCGACCTGAAAATATCCATATAGGCAATATACTTAAATCGAGAGACTGCAACCGAATCAGTCTTACATTATGACCTTTAGAAAACTTAGTCTTTTCAGAAAATCTAAAGAATTAACTACATTTGTAACAGCTAACATAGGAGATAGTTTTTAAAACGTCGTAATAATTTGTAAACAACAATCAATCAAAACATGAAATTTTTTATAGACACGGCCAACCTGGCACAGATCAAAGAAGCACAAGACCTCGGGGTATTAGATGGTGTAACCACCAATCCAAGCCTAATGGCCAAAGAAGGAATCAGTGGCGAGGAAAACGTCATCAACCATTATAAGGCTATTTGCGAGATCGTAGATGGTGATGTCAGTGCAGAAGTTATCTCTACAGATTACGAAGGTATGATCAAAGAAGGTGAAATGCTTGCTGCATTAGACAGCAAGATCGTCGTCAAAGTACCTATGATCAAGGACGGCATCAAGGCTATCAAATATTTCAGTAAGAAAGGTATAAAAACAAACTGTACACTTGTATTTTCAGCAGGTCAGGCTCTATTGGCTGCCAAAGCTGGTGCGACTTATGTATCTCCGTTCATAGGGCGTCTTGATGATATCTCCGTTGATGGTCTAGGCCTTATCGAAGAGATCAGATTAATTTATGACAACTACGGATTCCAAACGCAGATCCTAGCTGCATCTGTTCGCAACAGCTCCCATATTTTGGGCTGTGCCAAGATCGGAGCCGATGTGATGACAGGTCCTCTGTCCGCTATCACAGCTCTTTTGAAGCATCCGTTGACAGACAGCGGTCTAGCGCAATTTTTAGCAGATCACGCTAAAGCAGCTGGCAAATAGAAAAAAGAATATAAGGGATGTCATCTTGAGCGGGTAGTAATATAGCCGCTCAAGATGACACTTTAATTTGACAACCATGAGTATCGAGAAAAAGCAGACAAAAGAAGGAATCATTAACGAGGATTTTGCAAATCTATTAAGAAAGAACCAACTTAAAGTAACCCAACCCCGTCTGCGTGTTTTAGAGATCATTTCAGAAAAGACAGCCGCTCTATCCCAGCCCGACCTGGAAAAAATCGTAGGTAAAGATATCGATCGTGTTACCCTTTACAGGATATTGGGAAGCTTTGAGGAAAAAGGAATTCTTCACAAAATATTCGATCTCAATGGAACGGCCACCTACGCCATCTGTTCGACCAAATGTACAGCAGATCATCACCATGACCAGCACATACACTTCATCTGTTCAGTATGCAACAGTGTCTTTTGCTTAGATGATGTTACGGTTCCAAAAATTAATCTTCCTAAGAACTTTACGCTCCATTCGATAGCGATCAATGCGGTAGGCTTATGTAACGATTGCAACAGCAGCGAATAAAACTATGAACACGAGCTAAACGCTCGCGCCAACCTACAAGTTAAGCCATCCTCTATTGGCTACAATCACCTACTGTCTGTCGGCTGTTACACGAAGATTCGACATTTAGCATAATATGTTCATCCCTCCTGACATATTTAAAAAAAAATCATATTCAACATACATATAATAATAAATTAACACCAAACTTCATTCATAAAGTTTATATTTGACCGTTGAAATTTTCAAGTTCAAAAAAAGAACCTGTCCGTTAGCGATAATTAGGCTGTGAACAAACAAAATTGAACACCATTATATACTAAAAAACAACCAATATAAACGCTCATGCATGAAATATCCATGTAGTATATACTGAACAAATACTAACGACCGAAAAGCAGCATACACAACAAAATAATGCAATTACTTTTTGAGCTCGTTACAATCGGTTTGGATATTCCATAGCGTCATTAAAAATTATTTTTTTTGCTTATGAAAAGTACTGTTAATAAAAATATATTAAAAATAAGGCTTTCCTATTTCTTCTTACCTGTTCTATTGCTTATGGCAGTATTCGGTTTTCTGTTTTATTCTCGCGCTTTACTCCATAGTGAGTATATAGAACTACAGAAAGAACTATTCTTATACGGCAATGCCGAGCTCTCCGTCTACCCTGTACTCATGGACAATCTGACGCAATTGGGGGACGCCTTGATTCTTTTGTCCTTTCTAACCATACTCTTTGTTATCGCCCCCAAATGCTGGGAATGCTTTATCAATGCCTTGTTGATCTCGGCACTTTTCACTGCAATACTCAAGCCTTTATTTGCTATTCCGCGTCCTGCAGCTTTTCTCCAGGAGAAATTCACAATTATAGGCCCCAAACTCGTCGGTAGCAACAGCTTCCCTTCTGGTCATTCGATTACAGTATTCACCATTCTAGGTGTGATCCTATTTGCATTCATGCCACAGCGAATAATTTTAAAAATACTTTGGTGCTTATTTATTTGTGTCCTTGGCGCTATTCTGATCTCTACCCGCATTGGTGTAGGCGCACATTATCCATTAGATGTCCTGGTTGGATCCATCTTTGGTTACTTGTCCGCCTTAATAGGAATCGTGGTCACCCAAAAATTCAACTTGTGGACCTGGATCGACAAAGTCAAACTCTATCCAATATTCATGTTACTTTTTACAGTCTCTACTGTGATAATTATTTTCAAAATACTAGATACTAATCTATTTATATTCTATCTTGCACTATTTAGCTTATTAATATCTTTATTCGTTATTACCAGAATTTATGTTCAAAAAAAGTATTAAATTATCTTCCTTTGTATTGATAATATGCCTCTTAAACCTTTTGTTTTTCCACTTTCCATTCCTTACATTTACACTCGATAATCTAGATTATACATCTGCTAGCGGCTTATTCTTCATGTTTACGCTGACTATCCTTGTCATCACAGCAAATTTCTTTGTCTTTTATTTACTATTCTTCCTATCCCCACTTGCGGGCAGGATCCTGACTTCTTTGTTCTTTATCGTCAACTCCATAGCGGTATATTTCGTCAATACCTATAGTGCTATTATCGACGAAAGCATGATTGGCAACGTCATCAATACAAACTTGGAGGAATCCAGCGCTTTTTTTTCGTTCAAACTCATCATCTATTTGGTCTTTTTTGGAATTCTCCCAAGTATATGGATCTGCAAAACCAAAATCAAGAGAGAGTCCACTAAGTTTTTCTTTAAATGTTCTGGTATCAATCTATTACTGATTGTCATACTTGTCGTGGCCAATGCCAGCCAGGTATTATGGATCGACAAACATTCCAAAGTATTGGGAGGCTTAGCCATGCCTTGGTCTTACATGGTCAACATTCCACGGTTTTATATCCACAAGCACCAGGAAAATGTGAAGGAAATACTTTTACCGGATGCAAAGATTACAAATAAAGAAAAATCAGTAGTTGTATTAGTTATCGGAGAATCCGGACGTAGTCAGAATTTCTCGCTTTATGGTTACGAAAAGAATACCAACCCTTTGCTTTCCAAGACGGATAATGTCTACCACTTCAACGCAACATCCTGTGCTACATATACAACCGCAACGGTAAAATGTATTCTGGAACATGAAAACACAGGAAAACTATACGAGATATTACCCAATTACCTCGACAGAAATGGGGTTGAAGTAATCTGGCGGACTACGAATTGGGGTGAGCCTCCTGTACATATAGCGAACTATTTGAAGGCTGAAGATCTGAAGCCAAATTGCGAGGGTGTCGGTTGTGATTACGACGAAATATTGCTAAGTGGCTTGAAAGAACAGATTCTAAAAAGCGACAAAGATAAAATACTGGTTATTTTACACAGTAGCACCAGCCATGGCCCGACCTACAGTACAAAGTACCCCCCTCAATTTGAAGTTTTCAAACCCGTTTGTCATTCCGTAGAATTAGCCCAATGCTCCCAAGAAGAACTTATTAATGCTTATGACAATACGATTGTGTATACCGACTATCTATTACATCAGGTGATTGAAGACCTCAAACAACTGAAAGGATTCCATAGTAGCATGATCTATGTTTCGGATCATGGTGAATCCCTGGGAGAGAAGAACTTATATATGCATGGCGTCCCGATGAGCATAGCACCAAAAGAACAATACCAGATTCCCTTCATTGTATGGGTATCGGATCCTGCAAAACAGTTAAAGCCCAATGAAGCATTAACACAAAACCATGTTTTTCATAGTATTATGAATTTTTTGAGCATACAAAGCCCCATCTATAATGAGGATTTGAACATTTATAAATATTAAGCAGATGGCTGTTGGCTATCTGCTATTGGCCCTGACAAAAAATAAATATTCCCATAGAAACCACAATTTCTGCATCATTTTTGTATATTTCACTAACAATTGGCACCGCTACTTCATTAGCGACATACGATAACGTAGATCCTATAGCAATAAATCAGGCATCTAGCTATTGAAGAAAAGAATACAGAGAGATGAACCCGACCGAAAGGAAGACTCCTGCTAGCCACTGAAGAAGAAAAAAAATGAAATCAAGAAAAGAAAATCCCTACAAAGAAGTGCTGACACAACTGATTGTTGATATTTTTGAAAAATCAGGCAATCCACTTCTAAACTATAAGCAAGTCGCTGCAAAACTCAATATTCAGGATAGCGACTCCAAGGTTGCCATCGCCGATATCTTAAACGACTCGTCAAAAAACGGGCAGTTTTCTCAACCCGAAAGAGGGAAGTTCAAACTGAAACAACTACAGGTCTACATCATCGGTAAGGTAGATATGACGGCCGATGGTTCAGCCTATATCGTTCCTGAAGACGAATTGGAGCAAGATATCTTTGTCGCTCCCCGGAAATTACGGCAGGCACTACATGGCGACATTGTCAAAGTACACGTCTATGATCGCAAAAAGGGACGTAAACGAGAAGGTGAAGTCGTCGAAATTCTACAACGTTCGAAAACCGACTTTACCGGAACGATAGATATCTCCAAGAGCTATGCTTTCTTCCTACCTGATGACCGAAAGATGCAACATGACATCTTCATCCCATTAGACAGTCTTAATGGTGCAAAAAATGGCGAGAAGGTCTTGGTTACCATTGTAGAATGGCCCAAAAACGCGAAGAATCCTATAGGTAAAGTCAAATCGGTACTTGGAGCAAAAGGTGAGAACAATACCGAGATGAATGCTATTCTTGCAGATTATGGTTTTCCCCTCCAGTTTCCAAAAGAAGTTGAAGACGCTGCCAATGCCATATCCGAAGAGATCAGTTCCGAAGAAATTGCCAAGCGCAGAGACTTCAGAGATACGCTCACATTCACGATAGACCCTGCCGATGCCAAGGATTTTGACGATGCGATATCCTTCAAGGAATTGGAAAACGGCAATTACGAAATCGGTGTACATATTGCTGATGTATCCTACTATGTCACACCTGAAAGTACGCTGGACAAAGAAGCATTTGAGAGAGGCACATCCGTATACCTGGTAGACCGTGTTATTCCGATGTTGCCCGAACGACTATCAAACAACCTTTGCTCATTGCGTCCCAATGAAGACAGGCTTTGCTTTTCGGCTGTATTTGAGATGGATGACAAAGCTAATGTTGTAGACCAATGGTTTGGACGTACTGTCATCCACTCCGATCGACGGTTCAGCTACGAAGATGCGCAAGAAATCATTGAGAGCAAAAATGGAGATCATGCAACAGCAATTCTCAAACTCAACGAACTAGCCTATATCCTACGCGACCGTAAATTCAAAAATGGAGCGATCAGTTTCGAAAGCGAGGAAGTCAAATTTCTATTGGATGAAACAGGCAAACCATTAGGTGTATATACCAAAGTCAGAAAAGACGCTCACAAACTGATAGAAGACTTTATGTTGTTGGCCAACCGCAAAGTAGCAGAGTATATCGGAAAACAAGGAAAAGGCAAGAACAAGCTTGGATTCGTGTACCGTTTTCACGATACCCCTAATCCAGAGACATTGACCAGTTTCTCGCAGTTCGCCGCTCGCTTTGGCCACCGTCTCTCTATAAAATCAGACAAAGAAACAGCGAAGTCATTAAATGCTTTGATGATGAAAATTGAAGGAAGTAAAGAGCAAAATTTATTGACCTCACTAGCGGTACGTTCGATGGCCAAGGCCATATATACTACCAAAGGCACTTCACATTATGGTCTAGCGTTTGACTACTATACGCACTTTACATCGCCTATCCGTCGTTATCCCGATGTTATGGTGCATAGGCTATTACAATTCTACCTCGATGGCGGGACCAAGATCAATGTCGAACACTACGAGAAGATGGCAGAACATTCTTCCCAAATGGAGAAAAAAGCTGCTGAAGCAGAACGCGCTTCGATCAAATACAAACAGGCTGAATTCTTACAGGATCAAGTTGGTGTAGAATATACAGGCATTGTATCCGGAGTAACGGAATGGGGCATGTATGTCGAGATCCAAGAAAATAAATGCGAAGGTATGGTACGCCTGCGCGACATCACGGATGATTTCTATACCTTAGACGAGAAGAACTTTGCCATTATAGGACAACGCAAGAAAAAAGTCTACCAGCTCGGAGACGAAGTCCAGATCAAAGTCAAGAAAGTCGATCTGGAGAAAAGACAGATAGATTTCACCTTAATAAGTTAATCAGATAAAAAAAAGCTCTTTCCAATCAGAAAGAGCTTTTTTTTATGTGTAAAGACAGAACTCATTAGAGTTCTAGAACTTCCACTTCTGTTCTTCTATTTGCCTGATGTTCAGCAGGCGTACAATTTACACCATTGCTACATCTGTTAACCAAGCGTTTCTCCCCATATCCTTTCGCTACTAGACGTTGACGATCGATTCCCCTAGACACTAAATAGTCTACAGCTGCTTGCGCTCTACGTTGCGACAATTTTTCGTTATAGCTATCCGATCCGCGGCTATCCGTATGGCTCGACAGCTCTATACGCAGCGTAGGGTTATCACGCATCGTTGCTACCAATTGATCTAAAATCTTAGCGGCATCCGTACGGATATTATGCTTATCAAAATCATAATAGATATTCTCCAGCACAAAACGATCTCCCACCTTAAGCATAGGGTTCAGGTTCATCGTATAGCGGATCACCGTATCTTTTGTAGGCATTACAGCATTTACCAATACTGAATCCGCATGATACCCTTTTTTCTCACCCAAAAGATGGAACACGGTATTAGGCGCTACTTCAAAACTAATCTGAGCAGCATTATCAGTCTGTCCTTTGGAAATAATATTACCTGTAGCACCAAACAAAGTTACTGTAGATGCCGGCAACAATTCACCTGTCTGACGGTCACGCGTCACACCTTCCAGGATGATTCTAATTTTAGGCTTTTGATACACGAACGAATAGATGTCATCTGAGCCTGCACCACCTTTACGGTTAGAAGATAGATACCCAACTTTGGTCTCCATCGTTTCTCCATACTCTACATAAGCGAAATCGTCTGAGGCCGAATTGATGGGATAACCCAAGTTCTTCACTCCCTCATATTTACCTTTAGCTCCTTTGGCACTAAAAATATCAAGTCCTCCCATTCCAACATGGCCATTGCTTGAAAAATAAAGCTCCTTACCTGCCAATGTTGGAAACATCTCATCTCCTGCGGTATTGATAACGTCTCCAGCATTCTGAGGTTTGCCCCAGCTACCGTTTCCCTGCAACTCACTGTACCAAATATCAACACCACCCTTACCTCCTGGCATATCGGATGCGTAGTATAGTATCTGCTCATCAGGACTAAGGAAAGCATGTCCCAAAGAGTATTCCTTCACATTGTTGTATGCAAAATCTTCCTCTACCCACTCCGCTCCTTTTTTACGGAATATTTTAAGCTCTAAATTTTGCTTATTCCATTTTGCACCGTCTTCTTTAAATCGCTCTCCATCCTTACCTGCAAAGGTACGGGTTACATAGAGTACATCCTCCGCAGCATTCGTAGCTATAGGACCGATGTGATAAGCCGAGTTGTTGATAGCAGAAGCTACGACATTCGGATACACCAATGTACCGTCTGCTTTACGTTCTGCCGTATAGATGCGCAAAAATGCTTGCCCTGTCATGCCACTTTTAGCATTTAGCAGACTGTTTGGCTCTGCGGCATACAGGACGCCATTGCTGGTTTTGACAACACCAAATTCAGCTAGCGAAGTATTTACCTCCTTCTCATTACGAAGATCGTGACGCGTAGGATTACGCATCCACACTTGAGCTGAATCGGCCCCATGTATGGCATTCGATATCGCTTCTGTTGTTCCCTCCGAAGCCAACAACTGTTCATACTGCGCTTTAGCTTCAGCATATTTACCCTGTTGTTTTAACACCTCAGCATAGTTCAGTCGCAATTCTGGGGATACATTTTTTTGAGCGACCAATCTTGCGTACCAGTTTTCTGCTAGATCATATTGTTTGATATAGAAGTAACTATGAGCCAATCGTTCCATATTCGAAACACTGGGTTTCTTTACATCGACCAATTTTTCATAAGCGAGTGCGGCTTTAGCGTATTGCATCTCCTTATAAAGTTGATCTGCTCGGTTACGACGGCTAGGCTGTTCTTGTCCCTGCACCGACCCCACACTTATAGAAAGTGCAACAGCCATCAGGATTGTATTAAAATATTTTTTTGTTCTCATGAAGTACGAATTATAAAGACTACCAATATGTACAAGTCATTTTAAAAATAACGTGGACTCAAGATTTGACGATATCCACGTCCAAATGTAATTCCAAGAGTCACTTCGTGACTTCCATTCTGCAACCCACTCAAACTATTCAACATATGATCGTAAGAATATCCTATGCGCAATTTGGGGCTCACATAAAATTGTGCTATCCCACTGAACGAGTTCATTGCGCTAAGCTTATTGGCCGTATTCTTATTATACTCCCTATCAAAAATACGTGCTCTCGTACGGTATCCGCCCCCAATCCAAAACTTGTCGTTAAAGATAAACATCGCATTCAAATCCAATGAAGTAGGTCCTTTAAAGTCTTCTTTTATCAATAAACTAGGACGCAAAGACAATCCCGGATCCAGTTCAAAAAGTGCTCCTGCTATAAAGTATCCGTGAACTTTACGGTACAAGCTTTCCAATGAGTTCTGATTGAACTGAAACTCTTCTGCACTATTGCTGTTAGCAAACAGATCCTGTACAGACACACCAGCATACCATTTCGGATTGCTATAGTACACTCCCAGTCTGATATCCGGACGCCAGGTGGTAACCATATGGTCTGGTACAACCCCATCAATTCTTTCCACTGTTTCTAACTTGCTACCATCAAGACTATATTGTGTCACCCCTCCAGCTACACCAAGCGCTAAGCGATGCTCATCGGCACGATCCAACTGTAGACGCAATGCATAGTTCGCAAAAATACTGGTCGCAGCCTGTGCTCCCAACTTATCAGCTGTCACCTGTAGACCTACACCATGGCGTCTTTCTTCAGGATCCAGCACCCCATCTACCGATATTGATCCCGTCTTAGGCGCACCTTCCCAGCCTGACCACTGACTACGTAACCCCATCTGTCCAAACCATTCTTCTTTGTATCCTGTATAGGCCGGATTGACCGATATCGAATTAAAGATATACTGCGTGAACTGTATATTTTGTTGGCCATGGCCCTTCATTGCGAGAAGGACCATAGTCGTGAACAACAAACTTTTTATATTAAACTTTTTCATCGTAAGACTAGCTTATCTTGTTTTAATTAATACCCATCCTTTGTGTACCGTATCGGTCGTACCCTTGCGTAGAGTCACGATATAATAGTAAGTACCTTCGTTGAGTCCTGAACCATTCCACTCGTTGTAATAGTTATCATTGCGATACACTTCATTACCCCAACGGTTTACAATCGTCAATTTCACCTGATCATAGCCGTCTAGACCGACGATTTCAAATTTATCATTGACGCCATCTCCATTCGGTGTGAATGTATTTGGAATAAAGACATTCGAAGCCTCGATCACAATAGTAGCTATCGCATTCGAACAGTTGGTCGGATTCAATACCTCACAGATCGTATACGGATAGGTATAGGTACCAGGTCTCGTGCTTGGCGCTATATCAATCGTTCCATCAGGATTCATCGTCAATCCTGGATTACTAGGCACACCAGGTTGCAAAGTGACTTCGTCAAGATCGATAGGCTTTTCATTATATTTATCATTCGACAGTACAGATCCTGTAGTCACCTTGTCTCTAGTCCACTCTACTTTATATGTATCATTTTCCGCTACAATAGGCGCTGGCTGTACTTCGATTATTGCAACAGCGTTCGCACAGTTGGTTGGGTTCAATACTTCGCAGATCGTATATGGATATTCAAATCGACCCTGAGGCGTATTTGGCGCTACCGTAATCGTACCATCTGGGTTCATCTTAACCACCGTTGTCGGGTTTCCTTTGCTATCTACCGGATTG
This sequence comes from Sphingobacterium paucimobilis HER1398, assembly GCF_000416985.1. Classification (GTDB taxonomy): domain Bacteria; phylum Bacteroidota; class Bacteroidia; order Sphingobacteriales; family Sphingobacteriaceae; genus Sphingobacterium; species Sphingobacterium paucimobilis. The sequence goes on along the minus strand of NZ_ATDL01000004.1, from coordinate 426,122 downwards.
CCTGGGGTCAATGTGATCTCATTTGGTATAATGGTCTTGTTATTCAACTTATCATTATCCAATACAGTCGGTGTCGTACCACCATTCTTGCCATTGACATCATACTTGTCATTTTTAGCCTCGATAGGTGCTGCAATGACAGTAACTATAGCAACAGCATCATCCTTGTTACCTGGATTTAATTTTTCCTCGATTTCATATGGATAGTAATACTTACCTGCTGCTGTTTCCTTTTGCACATGGATATTACCCGTTTTGTTCATCGACAGTCCTGCTACCACCTCACCTCTTTCATTCACTGGCACTCCTGCTCTCAATTCAATATCCTCAGGATTTACTTTCACCTTGTTCAACAAGTCATTCTCAAGTACTGACCCCGTATCTCCACCGTCCTTACCGTTATACGTTCCGTACACATCATCAATCGCTTTTATTTCTGGAGCAACTACAGTTATGGTGACGATAGCCGTACTACAGTTCGTCGGATTCAATACTTCACAGATTTCGTACGTGATCTTGTACTCACCTGCTGGTGTCTCCGGATTGATAGTGACCTTACCTGTGCTTGGATCAAGTGTAGGAACAGGCTCTCCAGGATTACGTGGATCAGCAGGTTTTTCTACCGTGGTCACTACCTCACTTGGAATTACTGGTTTACCATTCAACTTGTCATTATCAAGTACGTTTGGCGTTACCGTTTTATCTTTACCATTGATTGGACCGAAGGTATCATCATCAGCTTTGATCGGAGAAGCGATTATAATAATTATTGCTTCCGTCGAAGAACAGTTTGTCGTATTTAAAGCTTCGCATATGGTATATGGATACGTATACGTACCAGCAGGTACTACCCCCTTAGCAATCGAAATAGTTCCATCCACATTCATTACTATACCCTGGATGGGTTGCCTGTCTTTATCCACTACTATACCTGGCGTAAGAATCACTTGACCTGACTGGACCACAACGTCGTTCAACTTATCATTCTCTAATACTGTTCTTGTCGTGTGCTCTTCTCGACCATTGAAAGAACCATACTTATCAGGACTCGCAAGAATTACATTTTTCTTATATGTTACCGTTACATTATCATCACCCTCTACCGGCTCACCATTAGGATCTTTCGCCATTACGGTCATCTTATTAAACAAGTCTTTACCTGCAGTTAATATTTCTTGCGTAATCGTTTTAACTATGGTATACTCTCGAGAGTCTCCTGGCTCAAGTTTATCCAATTTCGGATTAGGTGCCCAATTAGGGAACATCGTATCCGAGAACTCAAAACCTTTTAGGGTAACATTACCTGTGTTCGTTACTTTAATCGTATAAGTAATATCGTCTCCAATAACCGAAAACTCCGTTCTAGATGCGCTCTTCTCAACAGAGATACCCGCTATTTGAGGAATTGAAACGACAGTCTTACCATTCGGTTGAGTAGGATTTTTTGGGTCTACTGATGTACCAGTTACTGGCGGCAGTGGCTTGACAGGATCCAATACATTTGGATTGGCCGTGACACTTGCCTGGTTTATGAGCTTGCCTGCGTCAATATCTTCTTGCGTCAATGAATAAGTCGCCGTATAAGTCAGCGTTGCTTTTGGTGCTAACTTGTTAACGGTATTACCGCTTGGGTTTCCATCTGGCCCCTTTATAGTCAATTTGCTTCCTTTACCAGAGAACTCCGTGTCCGTCAACGAAACATCTTTCAATGTCATATTACCAGTATTGGTCACCACAAAAGTGTATTCGACCTTATCACCAACTTTAGCGCGGTCTTTGTCTCCTTTATATACTCCTGTCTTTTCTACCTTGATACTAGGCTCCCGAACCAAATCCAAGATAGTAGGATCCTCAGTCCCATCCGCACTTGGATCATTAATAGGATTTCCGTTTCTATCCGTTCCCGTATCGGACACGTCTTCAACAGTGTTATCCTTCGGATCGGTTCCTTCTACCTTAGCTGTATTCTTTATATGCCCCCTATCCAAATCATCTTGAACTAACTCATAATCTGCCGTAGCAATTGCAGTTTTACCTGGATCGATAGTCGAAGGATTAAAAGTTTTTGAACTATTTAATCCTAATTTAGCATCCGTCAGTTTTAAATCTTTGATAGTAACATTCCCCGTATTGGTAACTTTAAACGTATATGTGATTTTATCGCCAACCTTACTTTTCCCTTCTATAAAAGTAATAGATTTTATTAATTGAAGCTTTGGAGCTTGAATCAAATCCGTGGTTTTACTAGCCAGTTTACTTTTAATATCGATAGGAGTATTACTTCCTGTAGGTATTTCAGGAGTTTTACCCGTAACAGTCGCTGTATTTACAACTTTACCGTCATTCATATCCTTCTGTGTGATCTCATATGGTACAGGAGCACTAAAGCGGAATTCTTGATATTTAACTAGCTCGGTAAGCCCTGGGATTTCAAATCCAGCTCCCGTCCAGCCCAATTTCTCATCCACAATCCTAAATGGAGCTTTCAATGTTACTTCACCTGTATTTTTGATTACAAATTCGTATTCGATTTCATCTCCTTTACTATGTCGGCCATCATTGTCTTTGTCTTTGACATCATCATTCCCTTGCTTTTTAACTGACTTGGTTAACTCAATAGTTGCAATTTCAGAACGGATTTCAACTCGATCAGATGCACTTCCACAATCATTCTTCACCTGCCATTCCAAGGTTGCAGTGTTACCTTGTTCAATAGTAGCTGTACTGTTGTAACTAGACTTATTAGAGAACTTGACTACCCCTTTCGCAGGTTGTGTTATTACAATCCATTCTCCGCTACTTCCCGTTTGGTTAGTGCTACTTCTTACTGGCCTATTAGCTGCTAACGTAAACTTACCGTCGTTATATTTTAACTGATCTGGCCCCGCATTAGCGATAGGATCTACCTCTAAAACAATACGTACTTCCGTATTTTCACTTAAACAAGTTGATCCTTCTACCAATCGATTTGCTGCATAATAAACAATCTCACCAACTTTACCTTCAGCAATATCCTTTCCTTCTTTCGCTTGATACCTTGCATATAGATCTTCGTTCGCTAATTCGCTATCTAGAATACGTTCCTTACGTTCTGCATCTCTATACCACTCTACAATACCCTTATTAGTTAACACAACCTGACTAAGGTTAGGTGTACCTTTGATACAGAATGCTTGTTCTTTGTAATCAGGTTTAATACGTGAAAGTTTAAATGGTGTGCTATGATCTTTTGTCAATAGCTCCATAAGTCCACAGTCACCTTTACCAGGTAATGGTAAACACGTCCCTACAGGCTGGAAATTTGTATAAACCTCTTGATGGATGTTTCCAAACAGATATCCGTCTTCACAGTCAATAGTTTTCAAATCTCCAACGAACTTAATTTTGCCCGATAGCTTTATTCTCTCTTGATGGTTCAAATCATCACCAAATTCAAATATATAACCCTTTACTGCATCCGCTCCTTTATAAATCAACTTATTTGCAGCCACAAGAGCCTGTGCATCGTCATTGTCATTATCAATAACCCAACCCTCAGGCAATTTCAAGGCATATTTGTAGACAACGCCTGTGTTGGATGTTGCTCCTGTAATCGGATAATTTTCAATATCATTACCTACATTGGTTACAAAAGCAGTATATGTTGCTTTTAATACTGTTCCTCCAGCAGGCGTTAGATCAATGTTTACAGAACCTTCCAAATCTACAACTGGCTCTTTATCAGGCGCCCCTTCTAGAATAATACGATCTGTTCCAGCTTCTAATATCCTCTCTTTTCCCGTAACAGGCTTACCACAGAAGTTTTCTGCTGAAGGTGTTAATGTCACCGTCTGTCCACTTTTAAATTCACAACTGGCAACCTGCAGCTGGAATTTTAAGTAGAAGCGTTCTCCATTCTGCAAGCTGTTGTTTTTAAGAAAACTTGCAGGGATGGTAATAATTGCTTCTGTTTTATCGTCCGAAAGACCTACGCCTTGAATAGGGTTTCCTTCTTTGAAGATTATGTTGCCAGGCCGTGTTGTATACACATCTGACATATATGCATTCGTACTGATATTCCCTACACCTACGTAGTTCAAGAAAGAAGCCATCTTAATATTCAACTTCAAATCCTTAGCTTCTCCTCCAGCATTATTGATCTCTACTATATAGGTAATAGGTTCACATATAGGCAATGGCCCTACTCCTGGATCATCGATAACCGTAGTCTGTAAAATTGGATCTACCAAGACAAAGCTGAGCTCCTCCGCATAGCTTTTTTTACATGAAGCTTCTGCTACCGATGCGGGTACTCCTTTACAGTCACTACCATAAGCAATTTCAATATTGCCGTCTTTACAATTTATAACAGCAGCTGTAACAAGGAAGTAACGCGACTGCTCGGCATTGATATGAGTCAGGTTATATACTCCGCCGTTATTTTTCGAAATACCGGAATTCACTTCGGTCATATTAGTTAATGACTCGACCTCTATTATACTGGAAATATCTACATTCCCTGCTGTTTTCGCTAACCATAAGTTATCGAACTTACGGAATTCCGAACGATTCGAAACTTTAACTAACCATTTTGCTTCTTGTGTATAAGCAATCGTAGAAACCTGTGAAACCTTAACCTCTAATTTATCATTGTCGGTATTATAGTTCAACGTTTGCTCTTTGACAGTTACATCAACAGCATTAACATGATCCTTACCCTCTGAATAAAAACTACCGTCTACCGTTGCCGAAACTTTAATAGTTTCCTTAAGACTTGTTTCACTGCAATTAGGTGTTACGATAGGTCTAACGATAAAAGTAAAACCTTCATCGATAACTCCCCATGGACTGTTGCCTTTGAGTGCACGCAAATGCTCTGCTAACTTATCCGCATCAATAGTATATTTCCCTCCCGAGACAGACAATCCGTTCACATCAATATGTGTAGGATTTGCCCCGTTACCTTCTAATTCAACACGATATCCTTTCATGTTTAGACCAGAAGACACAGTAAAAGTAACCGTCTTCGGTTTTGCTATCTGCCTGAATTCATCTGGAAATAATGCATTACGATAAGTATCTCCATCGATTGCAAAATCGATTTTAAATCCAGCTCCTTCTTTTCCGGATTCACAACCAGGGATATTATAGGTTCCATTATCCGTACCTGTGTTCAATGCTGTACTAGCATAGTATCCCGATACCTTATCCAAAATACCACAAGTAAGCAGATTAGGGTTAGGCTTACTTGCATCGTATAGTCCGTATCCAGTTACAAACCTTTTCAAACCGGTATTTGCATTAGCCTTTGTCGCTTTCAGCTGCAAAGAGGCCGTAACTTTATCTCCGCTCACAAAACCAGCAAATGCGCTTGTTTGATTCTCGGCAGGAAGAGTAATAAAGAACCTATTTCCCTCACTTTGTATAGCGATATTCTCAAAAGTAAATGCAGTTGCACCATTTCGAACCACCTCCACTTTACCAAACAATCCACTGGAAGCCAATCCTAATGCAGCATCTGTAATCGAAACTTCAAAACGTCCTCCATTCTTCCAAACATAGTCTGCTGTGCCCTTAGGAGCGATTACAGTTCCTTGCTGAGCAATCTCGATAATATCCCCAGCAACAAAAGAGCGGATAGATTCGCCTAGGCCTGTCGCCGGATTATTACTGTCAGGGATACCGTTATTGTCCGCATCTGCTAACCCGATCGTAACCCGTTGCAAGGAGACCTTTCCCCTATGCATTCCACCTCCGTCACAATCTCCAGTTGGACAAGTAGCATCCAACGCGATAGTCTCACAAGCAAAAGTGATTCTATTATCACAATTGTGTAATGTACTTGTTATCTTATAAGATGGATTAGCCTCCGTTGTCGGACAAGTTAAAGTCAAAGGAAACTTCAACCGCCAGTTACCTTCGGTATTCTGGATTAAAGCGTCACGCTTTATTTTAATTTTATATTCTGTCTCGCTGACTTTAGTCACCTCTGTTGCAACATCATTCGCACCATTAAATAATTTGAGGTCCGTTAAGTTTGACTTAGAGAGGTCTGCCGATAAATCAATAGCAATTTCGAGGTAAGCGTCTGCTCCCAAACCTTCTTTTGGAAAAGACCATGTCCCGATTTTAAAATCAGCTTCATATGGAGCTGCACCAATAATATCTTGTTCACCCACATTCTCGCCGGCAAAAGCAAAAGTTAGTCCTCCCTTAGTCGTAGCTGATGCTGCGTATTCTGGAGTTTTCCCTCCTATACAGCTTTCCTTATGGATGTATGTAACTTTATATCCTGTAGATTCTGTGGTATAACTTTTCGGTGCCGAAGCACAGTCTGTACCGCTTGCAGGAGCAGCATATAGTTGGTTAAAAGTAAGAGTAATCTCTGCACCTTCCTTCAACCGATCAATCGTCACTTTAGAACCATTAACTGCTACTATTGCGTCATTTGCTCCAGCAAAAGCAACCGTTCCTTCGATTGTTGTCGCATTTATATCAAGTACTATCGACGAAGCAGGTGCATTACCTGTATTCTTAACTACCCATTTATGAGTATAAGTTTTGCCCATACAGACCATCTGCGCCGGATCACTTACATCCGTAATGACAAGACGAGGCCGTTTACTATCATCAATCTCTACAGCGACAGAAGCCTTATCCTTATTATTCCGCTCGCAGCCCTTTCCGTAAACAGCTTCATAAGTAGATAATAAACCTTCACAATTATTTATAGTAACCTTTTCTGTAAAGGTTAAAGTTGACCCCGCAACAAAATTCCCGTTATAACTATAGGTATTATCATTTTCATTAAACGTAAGTCCAGTAGGCAATGCTTCTTGACCTTCTTGTGATCTTATAATACCATTACCATAGTTAACCGGAAGTTTAAACGCTGGAAGTCCACCTGTTCCTGAGTTTTTAACAGTAATGGTACGCGTGAGCTCTTGGCCCACCAATCCCATCGTTAAATTGGGAGTTACCGAAATGTTCAATACCGCAAACTGTAAATTGATAATATTTCCGTTTGCTTTCACACCCTCAGTTGGTGCTCCACACCCCTTAAGTGTATACGTTACGAAACGATCTTCTACTTTCAAACTCAAAGCACCACAAAGAGCCTCCACATCAAAAGAAACCTCCACATAACCGGAAGCATCAGCTGGAATTATCCCTAAAGGAATCGTAACTGCATTATTGTCATTAGAGACTTCCTCCGAAGACGGGTTCGCTCCACCAACCTTTGCCGTACCTGACACGTATTTAAACCCTGATGGTAGTTTAATGTTTAAACTACCATCGGTACATTCGGTAGCAGTTTTGTTAATACGTACGCGAAAAGTTTTAGCTCCGTTCTCCACCTCAAGATTAGGAGCAGCGAGATCTGCGTTGATACGACCCGATTGCGCCTGTAGTGTCCCCACCACAGTCAACATTGTCAGGAGCCATAAAAACACTTTTCCTAGATAACCACGAAATTTAAATTTCATATTTAAATAATTTGTTTGTTAACGGTCATACGGAATACCCAAGTGTTTTCTTTTCGGTCTGTGCAGCCTACGCGACATGGATATTTCATATACAATAAATAATAGTTTGCAACGTTTAGATTTTACTTACTCAAGCTTCCTCAAAAGCCCTCAAAATAACCTCTCCTACCCACGGGTAGTTATACGTCGTGCAAAAGTAGATATCCCACGATATTTTCGTGTCTCATTTTGTCCCCTTGTTGTACAGTTAAAAAATGAGACACAACATTCGTGCTGAAAACCAATAAGTTAAACAGAAATAAACCTTGGGAAATGTAGACAATGAGCTACACCAAAATGCATGAAAATATTTTTTGAGACAACAAAAACAAGACAGTTATAGCCTACCCTACGGGTATGTAGAACAGGTTAGAAATAAATGATACCGAGAAAGAGATTAATGAGTGAAATGACCAAAATTATATACGCTGAAAACAGGCATAAAAGAAAGAACTAATACCCATCGCAGCATAGGTCCGCCAGAAAAAACGACAGCGAATCCTTTTTTGAAGAAATATTTTTTGAAGAATAACGACCTGTTCTTTAGCTTAATTTTTTCTCCCGATAGGCCATCGGTGAGCATCCTTTTTCAAGACTAAAATTACGGTAGAAAGAAGCTCGAGAATTAAAACCACATGCAAAGGCCAATTCTTCCATGCTCATATCCAACTCCTCTGCCATAAGCATCTCACATGCCTTTGCGATACGCCAAGAATTAATAGTCTTTACGAAACCATCCGCATGAACCTGGGTAAAATACAGGGAAATGAAACTTTTGGGAATATTCAAATCCTGCGCCATTTGCTCCAGCTTAAAACTAGGATCAAAATACCTTTCCAGCATTAAATATTCTGCAATCTTACGATTATATTCATCGGTGACATCCGGCAATTGTTTTGTTTCTACTTCCTCACGACTCTCATCTTCCAACAGATGCAGATTAGAAACCGGTGCAGATTCGATAACAACCGGCAAAGGAGCGGAGACATTACGAAATCGTCCGAGCATGTACCAATAGATCAAAGATACCCCCGAAAGCATTGCCCCTATTACGATGACACCTGTCATCAAGGGCTCTTCTTGCATACCTCCGCTATAAATCTCCCATACAAAGGGCAGCATAAACGAAGTCAGTATCAGCAGTACGATCATAGTATATTTAAAAACTCCTAGATTTATATCTGCGGTCTCCTTCCTGGCAGTCAGAACAAATATAGGATAGGACACCCACGAGATACACATAGCGCCATACAAAATGATATAATAATCGCTTGCAAAATCCGCTCTGAATATAGGAGATGACAAGAAGGCGATATAAGAGACGACACCCAAAAAAAAGGGAAAGAAATGAAGCAACAATTTGTCCTTCCGTATGCTTTTTCCCTCCAGTATCCGATAGATCCAAAAAAGAAAAGGGCCAAAGGTCAACCCAAAAGGCGCCGCTGTACTGACATACTCCTTACCTGGAAAAACTTCGGTAAATAAGAACATCAGACTGACATCAATAAGCATTTGCACTAAAAAAATCGACAAGATATTATCAATCGTATTTCGCTTGCGAATCCACCGCCACAGCAACAAGGCCTGTAGTGCAATGGTAAAAATGATTGCGTATAGAAAAACCACAAACATACCTACGTGAATGAAGCCTGCTCTCTGTACACCGAAGGAAGCACACCTACTCTTTCCTTAAAATACCTGTTAAATGTAGTCTTAGACGAAAATCCGGAAGCGCGCGCGACAGCTTCGATCTTATACTCACTGCCAAACTCCGAAAGTATTTCTTTAGCATAATCTATACGATATGCAGCAAGCCACTCGTAGTAATTCAATCCAAGTTGACTATGTAAATACTGTGATATAATATTTTTCGAGATTCCAATATACGTCGACAGCTTATCCAAAGTCAATTTTGCATCCAAAAAAAGACGCTCCTCTTCCATAGCACGCGTCAATTCGGAATCACAGTATTCCACCAGTTCGTCATCAACAGTTATAAGCAGCTCGGGTTCAGCAGGCATTTCGACAATCTCTCGCTCTGTAGAATCCCATAGGGCATACATATAGTTAAGAAGCATAAATACACTAAAAACCATAGCGACAGCTATTGCATGTATAGGATCGATCCCCATCAGCACATCGACCTGAAGATAGTGATGTAAAAACACAGCGCCTACAAAAAGAAAAATCCCCATACCCAAAGCCATTAACTGCTTTAGTAAAACAAATCCTTTGCCTTTACTCTCCACACCTTTCAAGCGATACAAAATCGCTAAGGGATAGCCAATCTGACCAAGTATCATCACAGGCAGATACCACTGAAAATAATTCCAGTCCAGGTTATCGCCCTTCATCCAATACCAAACAACAAAAAAAGCAAAAGGAAAATTGCCGACTGCAAAATCTCGCTTGATAACTGCTCTACTTTTGCCAGACAGAAATTGGTACATTGCCCAAAACAAGGGGCCATACAACAATGGCATGGGAAAACCTTGGTTAGAAAACAATATACAAAAATGATACAACTGTAGCATAGTCAATACAGACACAAATAGCTCAAAAAGCGTCATTTTCCTCAAAAAAGAAGACGATGTCATGTAGATTTTTCTCGTTAACAACATGTATTATATTTTCCTATCCAAGCTTATTATAAAGCATGAAATCAAAATCTATTCAGATCATCACGTGACCTAAACAATACGCCCCGAAAATTTAATCCAAGCCTGATATCCGTATTCCAAACAGGATAATATCAGCTATCGATAAAACTCTCTTAAGTTAAGTTCAAAAAATCCGTTACAAATATTACGGATGAATCCTTTAGATAACCCCAAGGTAAAGGTAGATGTATTACATATTGATTAACAATATATAATTTTATACAAATGTAGCATAAAATCTTTTCTGGAAAAAATAAATCTTTGTTATTCTCAACAAGTTACAACATTTTGACAACAAGGTCCTTTCAATCGTCATTTCACGAGACCTGTTTCCATCTTGTAATGAAAGCTCCTATTTCGTATCAGAAGTCACTTTTCCCTGGCCACGTATCCATCGAAGTATACGTGGCTCTATCTTATCACTGATCATATAGGCTATGCCGATCAGAAGAAGAGTCACCACGCCTACCAGCACATACTTATTGATGTACGGATACAAGTGATTAAAAACAATAAAACCTATATGCTGGTGCAGAAGATACAACGGGTAAGTAAGCATACCTATTTTGACCATTTTAGAATTATTGATTGATTCCATCTTTCTTAGCGCAACCAAAGTCATCAACATATAAAAACCAATGATCGTACCGCCAATAACATAAGACGAAAATTCCTCATGAAAAGTACGCTGCAGCCAATTGATTCGTCCGACCGAAGTGTACACCGATAAAAAAAGACAATAGGCTAACAGCAAGAAATAGACAGTTTTTGGCCCTCTGGAAAAAATTCGATAAAACAGTATTCCTGCAATGAAATAAGAGCTCCAGTCTAAAATAAAAAAATGATGCAATGCGGTATATACCGATGTCCCTCCTATCACAAACCGTAAACTAGAAATGAGCAACCACATGCACACCATAGAATCGAGACTGATCTTCCGGACATAATTCACCATTAAAAAAAGTGCTATCAACAGGTAGAACTTCATCTCTACATAGAGCGACCAATAGGCTCCATCAATATGATCAGAACCCAACAAAGTCTGTATCATCGTTATATTGGCTAAGAATTGGCCTCCCGTAACCGTATACCGCGGTGCACCAAAGTAATAGGTAACGACAGTAGTCAGGATAAGGCATAACCAATATACCGGATAAAGACGTTGAAAACGAGATTTTAAAAATCGAGGCAACGAGAGGTGCTTGATTGAAAAAGCGATCACAAACCCACTGATGATAAAGAACAGATCCACCCCTAGGTATCCATATTTAAAATAGGAACCTATTTCATCAAAGCGCAACAGCGTCATATTTCCGGCCTTAAATCCCCTATACAAAAAATGATAGCATACGACAGCCATAGCTGCGAGAAATCGAAAAAGATCGATCTGATAAACCCTTGTGGATGAAACCATAGCGCGCAAAGGTAATCAAACTTTCGAAAATAAACTTTGGCATGATATTGGCTAATTATTTAGTATTCATAATTTAGGTTAATAATTGGTTAGTTAAAAACGCCTGAAGCTCCCCGCTTGAGGCGTTTTTTTAGTTATAAATCATTTACCTTTGTCCCAATTAAAAGAACCAAAAGGTGATGCGTAGATCAAATTCGGGAAAACTCGTTATTGTAAGTGTATTGATTGTTGCAGTTGTTTCAATAGCGGTTTACTATTTTTTGAACAGCAACGATTCTGAAATAACAATACAGTCTCCATCACACTTTGACGTCCCTCTGGACACGGGTATCACCACTGTACAGGGGGCTAGTCTGGGCAGGTTGCTATTTAATGATCCGCTTCTGTCCCGTCATCAGAAAATATCATGCGCATCGTGTCACCAACAGACCGCATCCTATGCCGATTACAACAAACAATTCAGTACAGGTGATCGTGGACTTCTCACCAAGCGAAATGCCCCAGTACTGATCAATCTGATATGGAAAAGTCATTACTTTGCAGACGGACGTGCCCAACGCCTAGAGCAAACCATACTTAATGCTATAAAAGATACCCTAGAGCTGAACAGTGACATGGATTTGATTGTAGAACGCATACGTCAACATCCAGTATACAACAAAAAATTAAAGAACATATTCCAGATTAAAGAAGTGGAAGCAGATCACATTATCAATGTTATGACACAATATCTACGTACGCTCAATTCCTGGGACAGCAACTACGACCGGATGCGTCAGGGCACCTATGTTTTTACCGAACCAGAAAAACAGGGACAACTACTATTTGAACAACAATGTACAAGCTGTCATATACCACCTTTTTTTCAGGACAGCACCCCTATCCTGACGACCGACGGTCAAAAGCTCCTCAGTCCTTCACTCCGCAACATAAAATATTCGGGGCCTTATATGCATGATGGCCGGTTCAAAACCCTCGACAGCCTACTGGCACAACATCCTTACGAATTTCCACAGGAAACCCACAGAAAAAAGCTTAGCCCAGAAGAACATCAATCTATTCTTATCTTTCTTAATACGCTGACAGACGAGCAGTTTTCAAATCCCAACTCTTACTAAACAGCCACCTATTAAGACAAATTGACAATAAGCCAATAGATTTTTCTGCACGATATTAGCAAACATATCAGTATTCATAATTTAGGTTAATAATTGGTTAGTTAAAATGCCTGAGGCTCCCCGCTTTAGGCATTTTTATTTAGGCAAGAACAGCTTTTCAAAAAGACATCATTGCCTTCCCCATCGCATATTGCTTTTCCCTTTCGCATTGTCTACATTTGCTTTAGAACAAACCGCTGTTAATACAAAAAATATGCAGACACCCTTTGTAATTTTTAACGGGACCTTAATACCCGAGCACGAAGCCAAGCTATCTGTAAACGATCTCGCTATTGTACGAGGTTATGGCATATTTGATTATCTAAAAACCATAAATGGCTGTCCTGTCTTTCTTGAAGACAACCTAGATCGTTTTTACCGATCTGCCGAGTTGATGGACCTGCCTGTAAGCTATACCCGAAAACAGTTAAAAGAATATATTGATACGATGATGCAAGCTAATAACATCCCTGATTCAGGGATCAAACTATTGCTTACCGGAGGGTATAGCCCGGATGGCTACAGTATCGCCGAGCCTAATCTCATTATTAGCCAACACCCGATAACGGTGACCGCTGAGCAGCAAGGTATCAAGCTCCTCCCCTTGGATTACCACCGTCCCTTTAGTCAGGTCAAATCTATTGATTACGTTATGGGCATACAGGGACTAAAAATCGCTAAAGAGAAAGGTGCAAACGATGTCCTCTACATACAGAATGGACAGATATCCGAATGCCCGCGGGCCAACTTTTTCCTAATCAGCGCTGAGGGCAAATTATTAACTGCAGCCGATGATGTATTGCCAGGCATTACACGCATGAAGATCCTAGAATTGGCAAAAGAAAAGATGGAAGTCGAAGTAAGAGACATCACCTTAGAGGATTTAAAAAATGCCAACGAAGCATTCATCAGCTCGACGACGAAAAATATTACACCTGTCTCCTCTGTATTGGGCTACAAAGATTTTGGACCAGAAGCAGGAACACAAACCCGTCAACTACAGCAACTCCTAGAGGACCTCGTCTCCAAGACAGTGAATCAGTATGCATAAAGATACTCCGCAGTAAAAAGTCCGCAATACCTCCCTCCAGACGGAGGGCGTCTTGCGGACCAACAAAAGAGAAATATTAGAACTTGTTCGTTCCGTTCGATTGCAACACATAATTAAATGTGTAGTGTTGCTTGGGCCACTTTTCACCCCGCGTAGGAATATCTGCAAAGTCAGCCGTCGTCACATTCGGATTACCTTTGTAATAGCTAACCATCTCTAGTTTGGCGTAATTACCCTTACTGGTTTTCACCAGAATAAGTACCCCTGGCTTCATCAATATAGCGTGTTGAGGTGCATTATACAGCGTATTCACATAATAGGTATTATTGCCAGTGATTCCGGATTCGCTATACCCCTCAGCAGGAGCCGTGGGGTAGTTGCTGAGCACCCCCTCCACCAATTGCCCTACAGCACCATTCCCAAAGCCAATAGTTGTACCTGATATCTTGATATCCCATTCCTTTGACTCTTCATCCATCTCTTTATTCAGCTCCAAACTGAAGAACACACCACCTTTATCCAATCCATTAAGATCCTTGACCGATACCATATGCTCACTCTTCTCTTCTTCTTGGGGTTCCGTTTCGCTTTTACTGCAGGCCGTAAAGAGCAATCCTACTACTGCTGCACACAAACTCACTTTTTGAAAAATGTAATTTTTAATCATTTTTTTTAATTTTAATATGAATGTATTATTTAGTAATTCGATAAGATATGCCGGTGAAAAACAGACGACCTGGCATTGTTGCTACACCTGTATGCTTCACATTGCCTAGATTCTCTCCAGATAGGGTAAGGGCTATACGTTCTTTATACAACGATTTGACAACAGACGCATTCAACAGGGAATATCCCGATGCATATTCTTCATCTAAATTCAATATACCATTGCCATCAATATCCCTTACACCAAAGCGCCCCCGATAAGACCAGCGAAAAGTACAGGTCAACTTCGGTTTGGGACAGGTGTACGTCAAGCTCATAGTACCACTATAGCGAGATCGATTGAAAAGTCCTCCATATTCGTTAGGCTTTACCAGTCGACTGGCACCAGTCTCTGCATCACGTGTATAATATCCTTTACCAGCAGTGATGGCATCCTGCACCGTAGTATTGGCGGTCCTCAGGTATTGCCCACCCAGCTGTAGCCGAAAATCCTGCCATTCATAAGCCACGTTCGACTCCATTCCTTTGATCACCACATGTTCTTGATTCGAGTAGGTATATACCGACTTACCATTGGTTTTTGTTGCCAGTACAAACGTTTCGATCAGATTCGACACCTCATTATAAAAAGCATTAACACCTACGGTCAACTTCTCCCAGGGGTGCAGCCTTACTCCTCCTTGATAATTCCAGGAACGCTCAGCATCTAATGGTTTGATATTTTCAGCATCAAAAAGCACCTCCGAAATTTCACCTGCTGCCAACAACCTATCCAGCTTATAGGCTGCATCTTCAGCTCCAAATACACTATATCCCTGCGTAGGATTCGTCCAATTGAGATATAACTCTCTAAAGTCGGGAGCTTTATAGGCACTGCCTACGGAACCATTGATTGTCAACCACGAAAGCGCCTTATACTGCGCAGCCAACTTGGGACTGAATTGTGATGCATAGACACTATGCACATCAAATCGTCCACCAGCAATAACATTCAATCGATCCGAAAAACGAATATCAGCCTGTACATAACCAAATCCAGCTCTAAACTCTTTTTTATCATCATATCGATTTGCCTTCAGCCATTCGTCGGTTGTCCCTACCCCTCCAGTAAAAGAGATCTTATCATTAACCTGAAAATTATGCTGCAACTCCGCTCTGGAAAACTTTTGATCGAAAAAATCGTGATTATATAAGTGACCATCTTCCAAAACATGGATGCGCGTATCGGTCTTATAAAAAGATTGATTGACTCGTAAAAAAGAAGTATGACGGTCTGAGAACCGATATTCCAATCGAGGCGTCAATGTAAAATCACGCCTCAAAAATTTCGATGACACCATTTCTTTCGTCACAGCGGTATTCGTCTCGTACTGATTCTTGGCATACTCGTCATTATAATTTAATCCCAACTGAAGCTCCAGTTTGGGCGTCATTTGATGATTGACTTTGACATGCCCCGTATGTCCGTAAAATGGAGGCACCGTTTTGCCTACTGCTCCATCACTATACCCGTAACCATTATTACTGAAGTGATTAAATGCTCCATATACGCCCGTCTTACGGCCGGCTATACTTCCATCGACACCAATATCCAGTGCCTGATGCGTGCCATAACGCATGGAGGCACCCAACTTTTTGCCCAGAAGAGCCTTTTTGGTAATCACATTGATCACACCTGCCATTGCCTCCGAACCATAGAGCGAAGACGATGGTCCCTTCAAAATCTCGATACGTTCCACATTGGCCAACGTGATACGAGAGAGCTCTAAAGTGCCCGAACTCCGTCCGATGACAGGCTCCCCATCAATAAGTATCAATGTATACTTTGCGTCAAATCCCTGCAACTGTACGCCTGTACCATGATTCTCTACCAGTGCTATCCCAGGCTGCTCGGCAAGTACTTCATTTAGCCTTACCATTCCCTTCTCCTGCATTTCTTTGGCACCCACCACAGATACCGGCAACGGGATATCCGCCAGCCGCTTCTCCGTCCTCGTGGCTGTCACGACAATTTCATGCAGACCTACACTTTCACTTACCAACTGAAATACCGGACAGTTTTCTCGCCCGAAAACTTCCGTATAAGAAAGCTTCCCATATCCAACCTTACTGATCTGTACACGATGTTTTCCTCCTTCATCCACAAAGTGGAACAAGCCATCTTTATCCGTCTGTTCGCTTCTTTTTTGGCCAACTAAGTAGACGTTAGCACCTACAACTGGGCTACCTTTTTCATCTGTAACAAGCCCTTTTAACACCTCTCCTTCCTGCGCAAAAACCTCCTTGACTCCAAAACAAAGAGCACAGTAAACCAACAAAATAACCCTTATTTTGCAATTGATATATTTCATAATATATTACACGTTAATTAATAATCAGCTATGCTTATTTCCACTTGCGCCGACACCAAATTAGTACTCCACTGATCACGAGGAACACAGCAAATAAAGTCGTCGCGAACGCTATGATTCTTCCCAAGAGACCACCGATCTGTCCCGAATGAATATTATAATTCAAAGCCTTTATCTGATCGCCCACGCTTTGCGCATCCGAGTAGATGCCCTGTAAAAGCCTTCCGTCAGCAGGGTTGAAATAGAGTATCTCACGCCGGCCGAGACGATCCTCATATTTAGCAATAAACATAAAAACCTTGTTTGATTTTCCCGGAAAGAAAATATTGACCTCCTGTATACCTGAAAAAGTATTCAACGTATAGTTTAAAGACTCCTGAATACTATTTGTCTTCGGGTCGGCCACTTCTATTTGTGGTGCTTTTCGGGACGCCTGTGCAGACCCTGTGAGCCAATATACACCATGCTCAAACCAACTAAAAGACATCATTAAGCCACTCAGACAGATCAACAGCAAAAATACAGATGCGTAAAACCCTCCGTTCTTGTGCCATTGAAAGTTCAGCAGCCGCCAATTTCCTCTCCATGGCAATTGGAAAGCCTTCCTCCAAGCGCTCCGTACAGAAGGCCACCATAGCCACATTCCCGTAATGATCAACGGGATACAAGCCAGGGTAGCCCAAGCTACTATATTACCTCCTACCTTCCCTAAGCCCAACTGGGTATGAAGAGTCCAGGCCATTAAAAAGGGATCCTTTGTGGTATCTGTCTTGCCCAGTACTTCACCAGAATAAGGATTGATATAGAGCAAATGTTGGCCATACATATACACTTTTACCGAGCGGTCGAGTTGCTGATTGACCACAATCTCCCGCACCTTGGTTTCTGAATGATACTCCTCGGCGATCTCCGACATACGATCGACAGACAATCTGACACCATCTTTTGGAATATCAACATACAGAAGATGCGGATATAGCACATTTCTGATTTCCCGTTGAAAGGTATATACACAACCGCTTAAGGCTACCACTACAATTACCACACCTACCAACAGTCCTATTATACCGTGTATTTCTCGCAATACTTTCTTTACCCTACTCATAATGTCGGCAAAACTAATAATATTTATTAGATATATCTAACATATATTTAAATAAACTAAAAACAATTATTAGAAATAACTAACAAACAAATGAATACACTCTAAAAAATCAAACAGGAATACCAAATATTTCATTATCCGGATCCACAAAATCAATTGGTAACATCGATAGATAATATTGAGGCGCCCTCTTTACAGACGCTACCTTTTTTTTAGATTTTAGTACCGTATATTTGTTCCAAACCTAAAACGGCACTTCATTTATGAAAATCACACAGCAAGCATTTTTACTGGGACTATTATCAGCTCTATTTTTTGCAGTGACCTTTGTCGTCAATAGACTCATGTCTGTAGAAGGTGGCAGTTGGATATGGAGTGCCTCCTTACGCTTTTACTGGATGCTGCCTTTTTTCCTGATTATTGTCGTACTTCGCCGTAATTTAAAGCCACTCCTTAACGCAATAAAACAAAAACCCTTACCTTGGTTATTATGGAGTACAATTGGATTTGGGATTTTCTATGCCCCCCTGACCTATGCTGCTGCATTCAGTCCATCCTGGCTCGTTGCGAGCACTTGGCAGATTACCATTATTGCAGGAATGATACTTGCTCCCTTTATTAACAAAAACTATCAATCCATCCATTCAAAAAGCACCTATACTTTTTCTGCAATCATACTACTAGGCATCGCCATCATGCAGGTCCAAGCTCTCCAATCCGTGGAGATTTCAAATCTGCTATCAGGCTTCTTCTGGGTTTTAGTTGCCGCATTTGCATACCCTTTAGGCAATCGAAAAATGATGCAGCTAGCAGAAGGACAACTCGATGTATACCAACGTATATTAGGTATGATATTATGCAGTATTCCTTTTTGGATAGGTTTAAATCTCTACGGCTACTCTTCGGGGCATCCCTCACCTTCGGACAGTCAACTCTTACAGACCTTAATTGTCGCAGTATTCTCCGGTGTTATTTCTACTGTTCTTTTCTTCACCGCAACCGATATGGTTCGCAAAGATGAAAAAGGATTGGCCAAAGTTGAGGCGACACAGTCGGCTGAAGTCGTATTTGCTGTGATCGGCGAAATCTTCATTTTACAGAGTCCCCTTCCCCATAGCTATGCCCTGACAGGAATGCTACTGGTCATTATTGGCATGTCTTTACACAGTTTAAAAAAGTAAGCCTCTAATTACAATAACAATTTGGAGTTCAAACATAATCTTTCGAAATTCGTACCGGCTGGATTCACAGCCATTAAGCTATGAAAACGTATCCAACATTCCTGAAAACAGTATTTTCCAAAGCACTGATAGTTTCACTACTCTCATCGGCTACGATCTGTAGTTATGCACAGAATTCAGCCGACTCCATCGAGATGAGGATCAGGCCCTATGCTGGGCTACGAGGACATGCCGCCATCTACGATGGGAAGATGGATATTCAGGAAAATGCATCGCGTATCGGCACCGAAGTCGCTATGAAAAAAGGCAAGCTCGGATTTGTCGCTGCAGCCGAGCTCCAGGTCAACATGCTGCGTGGGGGCTCGAGTTTCAATGCTGACGGAAGTTTGTCCGGAGGCTTTCTAACCATACAGTCAGGACAGAACCAACAGGTTTTCGGCAACAGACTCGGCTATTTAGGCGTAGAGTTTGAACGTCTTGGCCGACTTACTTTTGGTAAACAATGGAGCGTATACCGCGATGTGACAGCCTATACCGACCGTTTCAATGTATTTGGTTCCAAGGGATCCGCTACATTTATCGGAGGCACCGACGGTGGGGCCAATGGAACCGGTCGGGCCGATCAATCCATTATCTATCGTAATCAAATCGGACGCCTCTATATCGGTGGACAATTACAGGCCCGTGGTGCCAACAATCATCGCTTTGTCGATGGCTTTGGCGCCTCTGCTCAGATGCAGATTATTCCTGAACTACGCATAGGAGCAGCCTTCAACAAAGCGTTCCTCAGTGACAACCTGATCAATGACGGTAAGATACTAGGCCTCTCGGGACAGCCCATCTATGCCACTTTAGGAGGCGATTTTAAAGGCAAGAAAATCGACTTCAGTGCTGTAGCCGTGCTACAGAAAAACGGAGATTTTACACAGGGACACTATGCCGATCCACTTGGCCAATACGCTACCCCTACCGTCGTATTTGACGCCACAGGACTCGAGCTATTTGCAAAATACAAGTGGAACAAACTATCCCTCCTTGCTGGTTACAATTTATACATACCTTCCTTTAAACCCAATAACAACCACCCTATTACCGACCCGATCGACAAAGGATTTAAAAGAAACGACCTCATATTAGGTGTATCTTACCAACCCATACGATTTGTACAGTTCTACAGCGAGCAGCGTATCTCCAATGGCCGTACAGCACTTGGAGCGAAAGAAGATGCTGTCTTCACCATAGGCATGAAAATCGATCTGTCCACCCAATTATCGAAAATGATTGCATTATAACATTCTCGCTCCTTTTCTAAAATTATTGTTACGCGATACACTGATCAGTACAAAGCACTAACTTTGCCCATGTGATGTAACCGAAATGTAAATCACACGAATTATTTTAAATGAGTATCATGAAGAAAAGTAAGTTATCGCTCAGCCTTTTGGCTATTGGTTTATTCTTTGGCAATATCGAGATCAATGCACAGACCTCAAAAAAATGGGATGGTTTCAGTGATCAACAAGAAATCACAAACAATTTTGAGTTGAAAACAGAAGAATTACTAAAGAGTAGCAAATACATCACCGCTGAACAAGCAGCGAAAGACCTTCTCGCTGTAGAAGGTAAAAAAGTAGACATGCCTTTGGTAAAGCTACGCAACAAAGCATTGGAAGCTTCAGAAATCGCCACCTTGATACAGCCTTCATTTGTATCCTTCGCAACGGCTTATGATTGTGGCAATTGTCACCGCACCCACCTCAATACCGCTTCGGGCTATATCATCAGCGAGGATGGCCTTATCGCTACCAACCACCATGTTATCGAAGGTTTTACAGAAAGTAAAGCTGGCAAAAACCTAGCGATGTCCATACAGACCAATGATGGTGAAGTCTATTTGGTACACGAGATTGTTTCTTCTTTCAAAGACGCCGATCTAGCTATCGTACGTGTCGATACCAAGGGCAAAAAATTGACTCCACTTCCATTGGGCAATACCGCTAAAGTCGGAGAAAATGTATTCGTCATGAGCAATCCAGCTCCGATGATTAATTATTTCACGACGGGCAAAGTGGCACGTAACTATATAGAATCAGTTTCAAAATCAGAAAGACTTCCACAGACAGATATCACAGCCGATTACGCTGCAGGATCCAGTGGAGCACCTATCGTCGATCAGTACGGCAATTTGATCAGCACCGTATCATCGACCCGTTCGATTTATTATGACATGAGAGAGCAAAAGAACCTACAGATGGTTGTCAAAAACACCAAGCCTGTAGTACTCCTTAAAGAGCTTATCAAAAATATTTAATCCACCATATCGTGGAAACAGTAAAGGGCTATTCTTGGTAAAAGGATAGCCCTTGTCTTTTGACAAACAATAACCGCCAAAATTTGTTAAATTGTAGACAACAATGAAAAATCCATTTAACAGAACCATCAGCCTTTTCGGCATTTTTCGACAGTTAAAGCCCTTTGTCCGTCCCAATAAGCGAATGATTATATGGACATTGCTCCTCACCCTGGTGGGTGCTTTGATGGCACAGGTCAACCCCATTGTTTTAAAATACACCGTCGATGAAGTATCCCAACTGATCCAGCTCCCAGCTCCAATGGAAACCGGTATCCACGTACTAGCCTTCATCTCCGTTGTTCTCTTAGCAAAAGAAATTATCAATATCTTCATCAATTTTGGACAGAAGTACTACGGCGAAAAAATACGCATCAATGTAAGTTCCGAGTTGGCCCAAACCGTCATTGATAAAATATTGACCTATAGAGTAGCTTTCTATACAGATGGCAATCATGAATCCGGTAAGCTCCAGACCCGAATCGATCGCGGCATCGAAAGCCTCACCCGATTGGTACAGAACTTTTTCATCGATATCCTACCACTTTTTTCCAGTGCATTGTTAGCACTCATAGTGATGTATATCCAGAATGTGTACGTCGGTTTGGTATCTACCGTTGTCGTACCCATCTATTTTTACGTAAGTTCCTTACAGGCCAAAAAATTGGGCGGCGTAAGGCGTACATTACGCAACCAACGCGAGCAGAAAACGTCTGGCCTTTTAAATTTGGTCAACTCCATACTGGTCATCAAAAGCTTTGTTCGTGAGAAATTCGAAGGAAAGAAACAGTATGATCTTCAGATGAAACTGATGGAAAGTCAACTCCATACCCGCAAAGTCAACTTTCTCTATGATGGACTCAAGACCTTCATAGAGCAGTTTGGCGTGGTAGCCATCATACTGTTGACCGTCTTCTTAGTATTGGATCAACAGATGACCATCGGTGCAATCATGCTACATATCATGCTATTTAACAATGTATCCGCTCCGATCCGTCAATTACATCGCATCTACGATGACATGAATGACGCCATGATCTATGCCGAAGGATATTTCGATATCTTAGAAGCCGATTCCGAGATCGAACCCAATGGTCACCATGCTCCGTCTACTACGAATGGTACGTTCGAACTTCGTAATGTGGACTTCAGCTATCCCAATAGTGTTAAGACACTACAAGGGATTGACATGCGTATCGAGAGCGGCAAGACCACTGCATTGGTCGGCTTGAGTGGAGCAGGCAAATCTACAATAATCAACTTACTCTGCAAGTTCTATCTACCTCAAGGTGGTGAGATTCTCTTGGACGGGATCAACCTGAATGACTATGACAATGGCGCACTGCGCGAAAAAATCGGGCTGGTATTACAGCGCAACCATATTTTCAAAGGCAGTATCGAAGATAACATCCGATATGGAAAAATAGAAGCCAGTTTTGAAGAAGTACAAGAGGCAGCACGCAAGGCCTACCTGCACGAGCAGATCATGGAACTCAAAGAAGGATATGCACATGACGCCACACTACTATCCGGAGGCCAACAGCAACGGATCGCCATAGCACGTCTGTTCTTAAAAAATCCACCCATTATTTTCTTGGACGAACCTACTGCCAGTCTAGATGCTATTGCTACCGAACAGATCAAAAATTCATTGGACGCCATCCAAAAAAACAGGACCGTAGTGATCATATCCCACTCCCTCTCTCAGATATTGGATGCCGATTACATCTATGTATTGAAGAAGGGAGAAGTTGTCGAATCCGGTACACACGACTCATTAATGGATGTCAAGGGTACCTATCGGGAGATATTCGATGCCTCCGCCCGCAGCCTCAATCTTGAAAAATTAGTTCAGTCGTATAAGGATGAAAAATAAAACCTTCATCTCTTTTTATGAAAATCCACAGTGCGATAAAAAAAGATAAGTTCAAAAAAATGGTAGTCTGTATAGAAATACACAGACTACCTTTCAAATTGCAATAAACTAATTATTGATAAAAAGACTCATAATCACCTCTTAGAAATAACCACTGTAAAATTGGCTTTCCTTTCGAGTTTACTGTAGAAGACCATGAATTACCGGGCCCTAGCTTCCATCCAAGAACGCTGTTATAGTTATTCATATCTTTTAAAAAGACTTTAGTTTTAGTTTCCCCATCAAATCCCGTTTCTTTTACCGTTACCTCTCCCGTGATATAAGCAGACGATGGCACGGCTATCCCATTTTTGGTCACCATAACCTCCTCGGACGCCCAACAATTCTCTCCTTGCGCGATTGCTCCCCCTACGAGTCCCATCGCAGAAGCGATGCGTCCTGCAGTTCCATTTCCGTCATTATTGATCGAAACGTTAAAAGAAACCAGACCCTTCACCTTTGAATCTGTCCATCCAACCACTCCGCCGGCACCTTTTCCAGAAGCAGTTTTAGACACAATTTTTCCACTCGCAAAACAATTTTCTACTACACCGCCATCATATACAATACCAGCAATCCCTCCTGCACGACCATTGGCCGTAGCCGTCGCTGTTACCTCTGCAGCAGAAAAACAATTCGAGATCATACTAGGTGCTCCAGTAGTGTTACGCTTACCCACATTACCAATAAGTCCCCCTACGGCATCTGTTCCTGTCACTTTACCGGTAGAAAAACAATTTTCCAACACACCTATCTTCGCCACTTTATCAGGCGATCGTAATCCCAAATACCCACCAAATGCACCAGCTCCATTACTCGACTCGATATCAACGTCAACAAGCCCTAGGTTCTTACATGATCCAAACAATACACCAAACAAACTTCCATAAGAAGATTTTCCCACTTTCAGATTCTTGATCACATGGCCATCGCCGTCAAAATGCAGATATCTTGCATAAGGGTCCTGATTATTAAGCGGAGTCCAACTGCGACCTATCATATCGATATCCGCTGTCAATTTAAAATAATATGGATTCGTTTCGGTGTTGGACCAATCCAGCGTATGCATACTCTGCAAATGCGCAGCAGTGGCAATCAGATAAGGGTTAGTTTCTGTACCATCACCTCCGGCAAAAGCATTACCACCCTGTCCCTTCTTTTTGACCAATATAAAAGTCCGAAGCATGCGTTGTCCGTAATGATTACGTACACCATTGTCCGTAGGATAGTTGATTACACCTTTAAAGCCTTTATCCTTTACAAACATAGTTGTAGAACCACCGCCGTCCATATTCAATGCATATTGTGGCGTAAAATAAGAAGTCATAAACTGAGTAACCTCTTTTGCAGTCATGCCCGCAGACTCTGGGAATCGTCCATCAATGGTTACTAAGAGTAATTTCTTATCTTCTGTCACTGCTACTACTGTACGGGGGTGCCTTACTCCTTGATGCCGACGGTAATCTTCATAGTCCAGACTGTTAAGATTTATACCACTCACATCTCCAATAAAATCCTCTCCCACCTTTTTATAATCATCGACCAACATAGGTGATCCAGAAAATATATTCAAGTAAGGAGATTGTGCATAGCTATCTTTCGTTCCCTTCTCTATTCTAAGATCTTGGCCTGAATTGTAAGAAATCGCTCCCTCATGTTTCCAATATCTCAAATGTCCGGAACTCAACGTAATAGGTGAGTGAATGCTACCATTCGTCTTGATGTAACTTGCGTCCATTTCATAGGTACCATTAATCGCAACAATGGCACCACGGTTGGCTGCAACAGCAGACAATGTATCCTGCGCTCCTAAGCTCACAAACTCAAGTTCATATTCCGGATTCATCAAATCTATCTCGACCACATTCACAAATTGATTCGCAGTCTGTGTCTGTATGTACTTCGCAAACTGATAATGTATCAACCCATTTGCCATGGTATCCATAGTCCATCCATCTTTATCTTTTAGGGTTACCTGTGACACCGGAGGAACAGGTTCCTTAATTTCAGGGAATAGACTGTCGTAACGCGAGTTATCTAGAATTTTTTTGCTGCATCCCGTAACAGAAATACACGACACAAAAAGCACTAAAAAATATATCTTTTTCATGATTCTACCAGTTAGGGTTTTGAATTAGCGTCTTATTCGACAGATTAATTTCTTCTGTTGGGATTGGATATAGATAATCCCTATCTTCTCTGAATACACGTGTTAAATTACCATGCACCACGATATATCCCTTATTTCCTTCGGAAAGAATGATATCCTTACCCACTTCCAGAAAAACACTAGCCGTAGAGCTTGGCTTAGTACCTTCATATAGACATACATCAATAGTTCCGTTATTATCCAGATCAAAATTTCCCAAACGACCAAAATACATTCCCAAGAAGGGCTTTTCAAACAGTTTTCCCGACTTCCAACGCATCATATCGTTATAACGCAGTCCTTCCAACATCATCTCTACAGTACGTTCACGACGTATCTCTAATACAACTCCTTTAAAAGCACCTACTACATTTGGAAAACCATATTCACCCTGCCCAAGGTAAGGATCAGGATTGGCATTTGCCTGCGCTAGATTGAGGCTAGGCATGCCCACCCTATTGCGTAGCAGATTGATCGTCTTATTCAAATCTTCTTGTGTCAGTGTCTCCAACACAGCTTTAGCCTCCGCTAAATTTAAATAAACTTCAGCTATGCGAAATAACGGGATATCAGAAAAGCTTTTTCCCGAAGCATCGTAAGTTTGCTGCATGCTATATTTCGTTAAATGATACCCCGTCACAGAAAACGTTAGGTTCGGAGCGACTAATGCTGTACTTCCGATACGCGTGTACCCTGGAGTCCGTATAGTCTGCGCCAAACGCGGATCTCTATTCTTAGTCTCTTCCACAAACTCCATTCTATCATAATTTGCCATATCCGTAAAACGCGCTCCCGATGTCATCAAATAATAATTGACCACACTTTTAGCAATACCTGGCCGGCCGCGGGTACTGGAGTTTTCAAAATTCTGGACATCATGAAACAAAGCCAATGATTCATCATAATCCCTTGCCAAAATAACCTCCTGACCTATTGCTTTAGAATTAGCAAACAGATCCCGATAAGGCTGTGTTCCTGTTTTATAAAGTGAATATCCACCATCGTTTATCAACTCCTGCGAAACCTCAGCACATATCTGCAGGTATTTATTAGCATTCGGCAGTTGGTGATAATGCCTAAAAGTTCCTTCGAAAAGTGCCATCCGGGACTTTAAGGCCATAGCTGTCCATTTGTTTACCCGATAAACATCTTTTGTCGTTGGCAGGTGCGCTATTGCAAAATCCAAGTCTCTCAAAATAGAGTCAGCGATCAGATCCCTGCTATCACGAGGTTTAAATAATTCAGTATCCTGAGATCCAAGCACCCGATTAAACCAAGGTAACTCTCCATACCGAACCATTTTTTCAAAGTAGAAGTAGGCTCTAAAAAAGCGGGCCAGACCATCATACTGGTTTCGCACACGAACATCTGCTGTCTGGTGCGAATTTTCCAACAGATAGTTTATTCTTCTAAGTGGAGCCCAGCGCCATCCAAACCCTGTTGTAGGCGCGGCTGCGGGCACGGTACGTTGACCAGAAACTTCTAAACTCAATGGAGTGATCACGATATCGTCAGCATTTTCTCCATAAACATCAGACGCCCCTGGCAAGACATCTAGATAAAACTTATTACTATACAGTTTTAGTTCTTGTTCATTAGAAAAATACGTATCCGGTGAAAGTGCCGCTAGCGGCATCTTATCCAGGTCACATGCACTCAAAGTGCCCAAAATGAAGAGTATGCCCGCTATATATTGTATCAAATATTTTTTCATCATCCTAATATTTAAAGTTATAATCCAATGTCCAGGCCAAACATAAATGTCTTAGCCCAAGGATAGGTTTTGGCCGTACTCGTCGAGACTTTATAGGTATTCTTCGTTGCAGCCTGTTCAGGATCTATATATTTACTCTTCAGCTTCGTATAAGTCCACAGATTCTCTCCACTCAAATAAAAGCGTAAACGTGATAATCCAATTTTTCCTACAGTTGCTTCAGGAAGACTGTAGCCCACAGTCAGATTTTTCAAACGTATGTACATGAGGTCCTGCAGATATTTTGTATTCGCAACCCCCAGCGAACGGTTCGTTGCATTTAAGGCAATATAACCTCTAGGCCTAGGGAAATAGGCATCCGGATTATCTTCACTCCATACCTGTGACATAAAATCGCGTGGGATAAAAGTTGCGTAGGGCCTAGAATAAGGACCCCAGAAGTTTATAGCTTCTGCCCCTGGGTACCAGTGCTGCCTACCTATTCCCTGAAAAAACACGGAGACATCAATCCCTTTCCATGAAGCTCCTGTATTGAAGTTAAAGTTATACCTAGGCAGAGAGTTTCCGATGACCCTTCTATCTCCAGGATTGGCCAATGTGTTGTCGCCCATAGATATTACCTTATCTCCGTCTAGATCCTCAAATTTCAAATCACCTGCGCGCAGGCCTTGATCGATAGCGGAAGAATTGATAATCGCATTCACCGCTTTTTGATCTACAGCATAATTTTTCGCTTCTTCATCCGTTTTAAAATAACCATTCACCTCATATCCCCAAATCTGTCCTAGACGTTGCCCTTCATAAAAATTACTTAGGTTTTTATTCGGATTATCAAAACGTGTGATCTTCGATGTATTATCCCCTACACCGATTCCTACATGATAGGCAAAAGGCTTAGCAGCAAGTTCAAATTGATCTTTCCAGGACACGCTCACCTCCCATCCTTTAGTCATTAAATCAGATGCATTCTCTTTAGGGAAGCCTGCTCCATAATAGGCAGGAATGGCTTTACCCAACGTTAACATATTCAAAGTTTCACGCCAGTATACATCCCCATTAAAAGTCACCCTTGATTGAAGTAACTCGACATCCAATCCTATATTGGTAGTATTTACAGTTTCCCATGTTAGGGCACTCGAGTTTGGAGCGCTCTCATCAGCAAACGGAGCCACACTGCCATCGCCAAATGAATATTTTAAGACGCCGCCTGCGTTGACTGTTTGTATATAATCGTAATACCCCACCTGTTGATTCCCCAAAGAACCATAAGAAGCTCTTAACTTAAGTCCAGAAAATAAATGTTGATTCCAATCTTTGAAAAAATCTTCACGATCTACTCTCCATCCAGCAGAAAACGATGGAAAAAAACCGTAACGATGATTTTTAGCAAATCGGGAAGTACCATCGTACCGTCCAGCGGCCTCTAACAGATAGCGGTCTTTATAGTTGTAATTTGCCCGATAAAACACACCGAATAAGGCATACTCATTCTGTCCCCCATTTACTTCGATTACATCTCCCGTAGCGAGTTCTAAATCTGTCAGCTGATTACTCAAAAGGCCGTCCCGTGCAGCTTTTACATCCTTTATATAACGGGTTTCGTAATTATACCCTCCCATTAGTTTAAAATTATGGGCATTGTTCCATGTATGCTCATAGGTAGCATACATATTTACACCTTGAAAATAATGATTGATCTGTGATTCATAAAGGCGATTATTACCAATTCCTGTTGTAATACTCAATTCCTCCCCTGGGTATTTGGAATAAGGAATATTAACCGAACGGTTCATTGTCTGATAATTGTAATGCGTAAAGCGATAACTCGATCTCAGCTCCAATCCCTTTAACGGCTTTAATACAGCTTCTATCGTTGGTGAAAATTCCGATATTTTATCCATATTATGGTGTAATCCCTGTGTCAACATCGCAGAATATCCATCCATAACATTATAATTACTGATAGTCGTAGCATATACTAAAGTTCCGTCAGGATTACGAGGCACGATACTCGCCAAACCATGACTGACAGAATTCTCGAAAGTTTTTTCCACACCTCCCACACCAGGATAACCATATGCAGAGTTAAAATAAGTTATATTCGTATTGATATCTAGCCAAGGTTTTACTTCAAAATCTACTTTAGATCGTAGGTTATACCGTTTGATTTGATCTGGATTCTGTCTAAATATTCCCTTTTGGTCGTAATAATTACCAGAAAGGCTATATCGTATATGATCAGCCCCACCTACTACGCTAATATCGTGCGACTGCATTGGGCGCTTATCATCAAACAGGTAACTATACCAATCTGTGTTTCCATAATACACATAGCTATCACGCCCATCCCGTTTATCCAGTACTACCCATGGCCTATCAGGATGTTCCTTCTTATCCTCCCGTCGTATCCATAGCTGATAGTAATCATCATCTGTGTACCTCGTATAGTTTGTTCCTGCATATTGCGAAAAAAACTTATCGTTTATAGCTGCAGAATAGTATCCTCGCCGCTCGTAATCAGTCGATGTAGTTGGTGTACTCACAGACACTTGTCCGCTATAGTTGATTGCAGTGGCACTTCCGCTTCCAGACTTAGTCGTCACTATAATGACCCCATACGAAGCTCTTGCACCATACACAGCTGCAGCTGACGCATCTTTCAATACTGTTACGGATTCGATATCATTCGGATTGAGGCGATTGATATCCCCCTCAAAACCGTCAATAATAATCAGTGGCTTTGCATCGTTAGAGATGGAGTTCACGCCACGGATATTGAAGCTACCTGCTGCCCCAGGCCTACCAGTCGAGAAACTGACATTCAAGTTGGGTACTGTCCCTTGCAAGAGTGATGAAGCATTCCCTCCTGGTCTACTCTTTAGTAACCTTGTATCTACTACACTAGCGGCAGCAGTAAGATTACCTTTTTTTTGTGTACCATATCCCACTACTACAATATCACTCAATACACTGATCGCTTCTTCCATAGTTATATCCAAAGTAGAGGAAGTCGTCGGCCTTACCTCTCTACTCGCATAGCCCACTGACGAAAATCTTAATAAGTTTTCTTTACTATGCATCGTAATAGTATATACCCCTGCATTATTAGAGATCACACTATTCCCCGTACCAACCTCCAATACCGTCACTCCTCCCAAAGCCTCTCCCTTCATATTGGTAACACGTCCGGTGACCTGTCTTTGCTGTATTGCAGCGACTACTTCACTATCCCCCATCGATTGCCTCTCAGCAACACTGGACAGTACAATGTTCTTATCTACTATTTTATATCCAAGACTATACTTACTGGATATCTCATCCAGCACATCTCTTAATTGGGCTTTAGAATAAAGGACATCCAATTTAAGTTCTTGCGGAATAGTTGATTCATTGAAGAAAACATTATATCCAGTTTGCTTTCTGACTTCTTTCAGCAACTCTTCAATTTTCAGATTCTTCTTCTTTAGCGTAATGGTCTGCCCTATCGTTACCGCGCTTACATTCAGGCTGGCAACCACAAGCAAAGGAACGGCTAGGCTCAACTTCATGAGAATAGATTTAATAGGCGGAATCTGCTTTCTATCCAGAAAGCTATTTCCTAGTTTTTTTCCATACATTTGTGTTGATTGTTAATTAATTGATAACAGGTTATTTTTCAATCATGTCAGCTCGCTGACTCCAAGTCAGGGGTGTTGCAAGCACTCCTGATCTTTTCAGGTTTTTGTTTCTATTTCTTTACAGTTATTACCCTCCCTTCTCTTGAAAATTTTATAGAGCCTGTGAGCGCTATTGTTTCTAATAGTTTATCTATATTTTCATATTTAGATATAGTTCCGGTGAACGAATCCTTACTAAAATCACCCTCGAAGTGCACCTCAACATTGTACCAACGGGATACCGCAGCCATTACATCTCCAATTTTAGATTTGTGAAAAGCAAAATCCCCATCTTTCCATGCCACGGCGTACATAGGATCTATAGCTTTTATTTCAAAGGACTTATCAAAAACAGCTTGTTGATTGGGTTCGAGAAATACTTGACCGTGATGATCCTTTAAGCTAACTCTCCCTTCTACCAACGTGGTTACTACGGTGCTTCCATAGCTACTGATATTAAATGTAGTCCCTAAAACCTCGAGTTCCTGATCTTTCGTCATCACCTTAAAAGGAATCCGTTTATCGGCTATTGTACGTTTTGCCACCTCAAAATACACCTCTCCTTCACACTTCACAATTCGCTCTCTATCTAGAAAATGCGCAGGAAAACTCACTTTGCTTTCCGCATTCAGCCATACTAGCGTCCCATCTGGTAGTTCCAACTTAAACTGCCCTCCTTTAGGTGTAGATAAGGTATGGTACTTCAAACTACCCGTGCTCGTTCCAGTAGGACTATACCTGAACACCATTTCTTTACCTTCTCCATTGGTTAGATAAAAACCTTTATCCATCAATTCTGCTCCACCACTCAGACTATCTAAATCAAATATGCGGCCATCGTCCAACTGAATTTGCGCGCGATCCTGGCCATGCACCACTTCACTTCCAGTCCTCGCAACAAGATCGCCTACCTTTGACTTGGGGTACCACCAGATTACAGAGCCTAGAATCAGTAAAACAGCAACAGCAATTTTATAATATGGTATAGTTTGTTTTTGATCAATCCGACGTGCCTTTCTTTGTTGTCCTACCCGATTGTCATTCCAAACATTCTTTAGAATCCTATCAGATCCATAGAGGTTAACTTCCGGCACTTTCTCTTGGGGCTGCAGATTGTCGTAATAATTTTCCAATAAATCATGCTGTACAGGATCTGCCAACACCTCCTGAAGCTCATGATACTCCTGCTCGGTGCATTGTCCGTTATGATATTTTGAAATCAGTTCTCTTAGTCTCTTTTCTTCCATCTGCTGTGATACTTCTATAAGTATACACGCATCAGTATGAAAAATGTACTATTGCGAAAGTAAAAAAAGTAAAAAAAGGGATAAAAACAACATTTTACTGACTTTGAGCCGTATCAGTTTTGTAGCATTAGCGATTTGATTTCTGACTGTATGAGGAGAGACGCCTACGGATTCTGCAATTTCTTTATAGCTCATTTCCTCAATCTTGTTCATTTTAAACACCTTTTTCTGTTCTGTTGGGAGTTCATCTATCATTTCATGAATCCGGCTTGTCATATCATCATCCAAGATGGACAAGCCTCTGGCTTCACTACTTTCTTCAAAGGTATATTGCAGATATTCCTGGTACTGCATTCGAACCACAGATTTACGAAACGCAGATATGGCCATACGTTTTGATACCGTATACAAAAAGGGATAGAGTGCTTCTGGTTCCTTTATCTTTTCTTTATTAATAAATAATTGAATAAAAGTCTCCTGTATTACCTCATTACTCAATTCCGTATCGTTACAAAGATTATTAATTTTTGTAAACAGCGTTTTATAATAAGCGTGGTATACAGATTCAAATACCTGCTCATCTCCATCTCGGAACTGTTCAAACTCTTTAGCAGTGATTTTAAATCCAGCAATAGCCATAAGCCAAATGTATTACAAGTAAATTAATGCTATGTAAACTTCTTATTAATTTTGTAAACGATATAATTGGATATACGAAGTTATAAAATACTTAAAGAAAAAAAGAATCCTAAAAACCTATTAAAAAAACACTAAGTTTACACTAATAAAATTAGCAATCCATGAAACGATCCGGCACAGCAGATCTCCCCTTACACTACGGCAAAGTTCCTAGCTGGCTTTACGAGCGTATGTCGGCGTTAGGTCTTTCTATTGTCGAAAATATATTGACCGACTATGGAAAGGACGAAGTCTTGAAAAGATTGGCTGACCCTTTTTGGTTCCAGAGTTTTGGTGCTGTACTGGGCATGGACTGGCATTCATCCGGCATCACGACCTCCGTCATGGGTGCACTAAAAAGAGCCATTAATCCACATTCCGCACAACTCGGACTATACATCTGTGGAGGCAAAGGAAAATTGTCCCGCCACACACCAGACGAGATACAGCGTGTAGCATATGCCACAGGAGTAGATGGTAACAGCCTCGTTAGAGCGAGTAAGCTCACGGCCAAGGTAGACAATACCGCTATACAAGATGGCTATCAGTTATATCTTCACAACTTTATTGTTTCCAATGAAGGGAACTGGGCCGTAGTACAACAGGGCATGCACCAATACGATGGTACCGCCCGACGCTACCACTGGCACTCCCAGCATCTAAAGTCATTCATCGATCAACCCCATAGTGGTATACGCGGTGTATCCAGAGGAAGGATCTTAAACCTGACCGCTTTGGAAGCTACTCAAAACCGTCAAGGCATCTTATCACTATCAAAAGAGGATGCTGAATACACCCTCCGACAAATCCGCCACCTACACATGCCTATGAGACACGATGTCCAGTCCAAGGATGTCAATTTAAAACGACTGGGCGCACTTTTATATGTCACCCGCGAGGCCGATATCCACACTTTTGAAGATCTGCTCCTTCTACAGGGCGTGGGTCCCCGGACCTTACAGTCACTGGCACTAGTCAGCGAAATCATACACGGCGCACCCTGCCGCTTCGACGATCCAGCACGTTTTTCCTTCGCCCATGGCGGAAAAGACGGGCATCCGTTTCCAGTTCCCACCAAGGTCTATGACGAAGGAATCGCCATACTGCGCAATGGAATAGAAAAATCAAAATTAGGCCATACAGACAAGCTAAAAACCATACAAAAACTTCATCAGATTGTATTACAGGCAGAGCAACAATTTACCCCTTGCTTTGACGTACAACAAGTCATCGAACAAGAACGGAAAGACGCTTGGCAATACGGCGGCAAGACCGTGATGGGCGATTCCAAGAAGCCCATTCAAACCCAAAAAGGCCAACAATTATCATTCTTTTCTTAACCAGCAGCACCTTCTACATTTTTACGGCCTAAGAATATTGATATCCAGAGCAGCCCGATTGACAAAAACAACAGCAAGGCAACTACCGCCAGCCCCAAAGGTATATAGGGAATGTAGACTCCCTGCATTCCGGTCAATCCTTCCAACAATAGCAAAGATTCATTACCAACAATCCCCACTATAAATGATATCAACGCCCACTTGGTGAGCGGAGTTTCACGGGTAACAGCATTCAAAAATACAAAGCCCAAAATAAATAACGTGATTATGCCCAACAGCACCAAATGTAAATACCCAATCACAATCGGACGGAAACTGTAGGTCAACGGTTGAAATTTGGGAATCAGCGCCATAACGTACAATAGCAATTTAAGACACACAGCCAATAGCACACACAGCAGTACACTGCGCAGCCAGACCGGCTGGATACCTTTTCCTCGCTTCACCCCCGGGACCATTCCCACTACCCAATAAAACCAACTCACATTCTGACACACGACTGCCATACCCAAAATAACATACAACCATACGGGCAGATCCATCCACAGTAGCGACAACAGGTAAGCAGGTACACAAGTCCATGCAAAAAAACGATACAGTATTGTCCCACCAGACACTTCTATCTTATGCGAGGCTAACCAATGATGCCACAAGCCCATGCAAGCGAAGAAAAACCAACCATTATACTGAAAGTGAAGAAAGAAATATACCGCCGATAATTGCTTATCACCGTCTACATTATGTGTTGCCTGTAGATAAGCCAGGTAAAATGTCCCAACCGAAGACAGCACTAAAAAGACAAGTGCCGCCCTAAACCATTTCCGCACCAAGGGAGACAGTAGAGCTTGGCCAACAGCACGCCACAGCATCCCTACAAATACATAAGACAGCAAGATGGTAAGCGTAGAAAAGACAATGGAATAGCGTCCATACCCTTGCCAGGAAAAACAGAACAACATTCCATAGGAGGCCAACATATTAGCCCCTAAAAGCAGCTGATAACGTTTTGGAAGGCACTCACCCGGTTCACGCCGCAATACCACCATAGTCATCAAAACCATCAGCATATGGGATATCCAACCCGAAAAAGCAAAATGCGAATGTGCATGAAGAATAAACTTCTGATTAAGCCAAGTCTGCGGAAAGATAACCATACTGCGCATCAGCAGTCCAAAGGCGGCCACCAACATCAAATTGAATACACCCAGGACCGTCCACTGCCGTATAGTGATTGAGGAAAAGAATCCACCCATATTAACCACAAATCTAACAACTTACAGCACCAGTTCCTATGCTGAAAATTATAATTTTAAGTGATAGATATCACATGTACTATCATTATAATATACGAGACAAAAGCCTATCAATCTAAAGGCAGCATCCAGGCGATGAGTGTAAGATAGAGTCCCATATCCTTTTTACTTAAGTTTTGCCGTAATACATTCAATACTTTAGATTTAGCAAAATAAACATTATTAGCAGTCGTATTTAATACCCTACAGATCTCTTCCGTATCCAAACCTTCTATATATGAGAGTCTAAAAATCTCGGCCTGCTTCTTAGGTAGCTTCTCCAGTTCTTGAATAATTTGCTTGATCAGTTCGATATAGATGATCTGTCCCAACATATCCCCTTCTTTTCCCTCGATACTGGTCCAATCATTATGGGATAGAGAGATCTTTTTCTGGTAGGCCGACCCCATATGATCATAACAAGCATTTCTAGTGACCGAAAACAGAAAAGATCGCACCATTTCATAGGTTTCCATTTTTTCTTTTCGCTGCCACAACTTACAAAATGACTCGGAGACTATCTCTTCAGACACTTCCCTATTCTTGGTAATCTTGTAAGCAAAAAAATGTAACGGTTCGCCAAATTGAGCGATAAAATACTGTAACCCCGCTTCATGTCCAAGACATAGAATTTCAACATATTTCAGGTCGTCTTTCACGCTCTAGAGGTTTAGATAATTTTGATAGCATAACTAAGTTAAGCAATATAAATCAAACGCCACAGCAGGTAAGCTAAAAAAATGCACCTACATACAGCTAATAAATAGTTCGATGCGAAATTAAATAAAACCAACTAGAAAAGACTTCTCCCAACGATTACATAATCATTATATAACATACTCCTAACATGAGGAGTATGTTATACCTATTTTCTATAAGAAGCTATTTCAACACACCATTTTCCCAGGTTAACATTTCTCCCCAAAATGGCATAATGGTGTTTTTGCAGGCCACATGAGGAAGATGTTTCAATGTCTGTGTAATGGAAGCCTGCCCTTTAGGGTAAGGTTTATGTCTCATTTCAATGAGGTGCGACAACAGCGCATAATTGGTTTGTACCTGACCATCTCCCGCACCTAAAATTTCATTTTCTCTTGCCGCTCCCCAACGCAATACCACTACGTCTACCGGTCCCTGTACTTCTTGGAACCGTTGTGGATCAAAGCCAGAATCTCCGCAATGTAGGATAGAAAAATTTCCTGTATCATCTCCACAATCGATACGAACCACAGCTACAAAATTAGGGAGATCAGGGCTTCTCAAATGATCTGATATATCGGTTTGTAATGTAAAGTTTCCAATTTTATAACCAGTGGCAACAGTGGAAAAATAGGGAGCGTTGTCGATATCAAAATTAGTGATCACAGGCTTGCCCAATTGCTTCATGGCGGCCATTAATTTCAGATTGGCATGATCCCCATGATTATGCGTAATATACAAGAAGTCCAGATAAGGAGCCAATTGCTCCGCCAATCGATGATCCACATCTATTCCGAAACAGCCAGAAGGTGTCTTAATGACAAACCCCATATTGTACAGCATCCATACGGATGCTGTACCTTTTTTGACCTTGGTATGCTTTACCTCTTTCAACACCTTCTCAAACGCCGCTCTATAGGCATATAGAATAGGTTCTTTATGCTCCAATTCTTCTGCTTCTTCCTCAGACTTCTTCAGATACTCTTTAAATGGAACGTCAGAATAAGGGTCAGAATAAGTCTCGATCGTCTTCAACAGGGATACACGTTCCTCACTCAATACCAGAGGACTCGTTTTATTCAACTTCTTGATCGTCTCCACCCCTACATTCACATAGTTTTTCTGGTCCTTTTCAAAAGATCTCTTTTGGGCACTCGAAAGCTGACAAAAAGCGAGTAATAAAATTGATAAAGCGTATTTAAACATATGTTGAGATTTATTGCATCTGTCCATTTTTCCAAATCATTTTCTCTCCCCAAAACGGAATAATGGTATTATCACATTTCACACCAGGAAGATGTTTCAGTGTTTGCGAGATCGAAGCCTGTCCATTCGGATATGGATCATGCCGCAGTTCTATCAAATGAGACAATATAGCGTACTTAGGCTCCACTTGACCACTGCCCGTCCCCAAAATATCATTTTCTCGTGGTGCACCCCATCTTAGGACAGCCAAATCTAAAGGCCCCTCTACCTTTGTAAACTCAGTCGGTCTGAATCCTGAATCTCCACAATGCAGCATAGAGAAATTTCCAGCATCCGCACCACATTCGATACGGAATACGGTCACGAACTTCGGCAATGCTGGATCCCGCAAATGATCTGTAATATCGGTACGTATTTTTATATTTCCAATAGTAAAGTTCTTAGCATCTTCTGAATAGTACTTGGTATCCTTTTTGTAAAAATTTGACAATACAGGTTTACCTTTTTTATTCATAGCATCCATCAGTTTTACATGAGCATGATCTACATGATTATGTGTCACACAAATGAAATCCAGATAGGGCTCTAACTTTTCTGCCCAGCGGTGGTCCACATCTATACCAAAAGTCACTGAAGGAGTTTTGACAACATAGCCCATATTATACAGAAGCCATACTGCGACCGAACCATAGGCGACATCGGTATGCTGTACTTCATCCATCAGTTTGTCAAAAGCCCTCCCATACGCATATAGGATAGGAGTTGTATATTCCATATCGACCGATGCCTCATCCCCAGCCTTAAGATATTGTCCAAACGAAGCTTTCGGAAAACTATCCGAAAACACCTCAATCTGTCTCAATACGGCCAATCTTTCGTTGTCCAGCGAAAAAGGAGAGGTTTGCAATAATGCCTCATAAACGGCTATTCCGTCATTGGTGGGTATCCTTGTCTCCAAAAATGCCGTAACATCCAACGTATCAATATCCGTCTCGTTGATCAAGAATCGTGTTTTTGTACGAACTAAGCCTCCTCTTTTGGCATCTACCAACGGATAGTTTTTATCTTTCACAAAAACTTCGGGTGTAAAACTACCATCTATTTTTTCATAACTGATAATATTACCGACTGCACCTACCCGCTCCTCAAAGGTCACCTTATCCACTTTGGAGGATACCTTTGCTGGAGAGTTGACCAATGCCGAGACATAATCAGTCCCGTAAATATTGGCACTGATCGATTCCATCAATGATTTATTGCCAAATTTATCAACATTCTGTGCCTTGATTTCTAATGGTCCTTGGAGATCAGCAAATTCGATGACTTTAAAATACCCCCCCATGATTGGGTCAAAATTCGCCTCATTATAATCCACTCGCATCGAATCTTTTGTATCTCCCTGCGTATTCCAAGTCAGCACACTATGTGACCTATTGGCATCAGTCGTTGGAAAGAGATTGACACGGATTCGGTAATATCCCGACTGTGCCCCCATTTCTTTAATCTTACCGGCATAGACCAAAGGTCCATCTTTTATATGTTGGTTCAGCAGATCATCTGCATTATCGCAGCCTACCAGAAAAAGCTGAAAAAATGCCCATAAAAGTATATAGTTAATTTTGCTCATAGCTTCTATTGTTAAGTAAAGACAATGTTAATAGCGTTTCAATATTTCACCAAACATCTGAAACTCATTGATTGTATAATATGCTTCATTTTTGTTATAAGACTCCATAAGCTGCAACCTCATATAGCGGAATGGTTCAGTGGGTTTTGCATCAGGATTCACATTATCCTCATTGATCAAATATTCTTGATTATTATTGAACCAGTCTTTTTCCTCATCGGTCAGACTCGCCAGGTTGACCGGAGTCTTACCCACATATTCACCGATCAGGGTCCATCCTTCTGGAAACTTGGCCCAGCGTGCGCTATTCGCATCATTGGTACCCCATATTCTGAAACGCTTAGGACTGGATCTCGAATAAGTATAAGAAATATGCACCCGAGGTGATATTTTCACCCTATTCAGACGGGCCTCCATATTCAGATCAAAAGTCGCATACACATCGTGTACCGTTTCTCGTTTTGAAGGATCTGTATTGGATAGATCTTTCACAAACTTGTAGCCATAGTACAGGTTTCCGGAAGTCACACCATTAAACATTGTCTGTGGAGCATTGCCCGCTGCGTGGGCATTTGCATCATTCTGTATACCAGTGGCCGGATTGACCCCATATATACCATAATCACGACTACCCGCATAGTACGTAGGGTTGAAAAAAGAAACCGCTTTGACATACTTAAATTCTATTTCCTCTTCTTTATACGGTATCAACGAATTGATCATCGTATCCGACCTATTGCCCCACTTATCGGATACTGTAAATCCAAACTTCTGTTCAATAGATGGATATTGACGAACAAAAGCAAACGTATTGACCGAGTCCCTATTATAGATGGTCTTGGTCGGATCTTCAACCAGAGAGACCACCCCCACTTGTAGTATATCTTCGGTCAGCACATGGATAGCCAAAGGGTTAGCATTATTATTTTTCCATTTTAAGCGAACCCCACCAAATGCAGGCTCTACGAAAAGAGACTCAAAAGCAATCTCAAGTGGCGACAAAAGAGGTGCGGCATTGACTGTCGTGATGTCCGATTTATTACCACTCACATCCACACAGGCCAATTCTATAGATTTCTCATCTGTCCCCGTAAATCCCTCCACCAAAATCGTGGAACTGTACCTGGACACTTTGAACTCTACATTTTCTCCCTTTTTATTCTTATAGGTAGCCACCACCTGATCAATATTAGGATTACCAGCAGGTATACTAAAATGAATCTCCAATGCACCAGACTGCGCGACAACCTTATTCACAGTCAGTTTATCGGGTCTGTTCGTATCTATCACCACTTGTTCTACTCCTAGGTAGGTGTCGCCACAACCTATTAATAACGAAAGACAAACGACCATAGCGGTTAAAAATCTCATTATATATTTCATCTTTTCCATTTCTATGAATTAAAATCAGTTATACGCTTACCAACCCGGATTCTGCACGAGCGTCTTGCTTTGCAACAATGTATTCGTACGGATTGGCATCAGGTAATCCTTCATGGAGAACCGAGGTTGTGCCAGCACCCTGACATTGTAAAAATCAGTCTTATTTTCTCCATCCTTATTCCAGCCTAGAATCGGGCGATTAAACATCTCTTCGGCCATAAGCCATCTCCTGACATCATAGTAAAAATGTCCTTCAAAAGCCAGTTCATTCATCCGTTCCCGACGTATAATCTGCCGAAGCCCACCTTCAGTACTAGGCTTAGATTTGAATCTAGCTGACGCATATTTGTTCCAGCTATCTACTACCCCTTCCATCCCTACACGGGCTCTAATCGCATCCAAATAATGAAATGCATTATGTCCACGGGAATCCGTTTGTGTAGGACCACCTACTTCATTCAGACTTTCTGCCAGCAGGAGATACATATCAGCCAGTCGGATAATTGGAAAAGAATAGTCCTCCCGCATCAACGTGATACGTGTCTCTGTATAAGTTGTCTTCAAATGACTCAGCTTTTTTGCGAGGTAGCCTGAGAAGGGGTAACCGCCATAGGCTTCCGAATGCTTGAATCCGCTACCGAAATGGCGCATCATATTCGGGAACGAAGCTTCACTCAATGGTTTCTCTCGTCCTTCCCATATTCCCCCATCAAAACCTACTGATGCATAAAATCGTAGACAGCGATTGAAATGAAGTACAGCCGTCTCTTGCCCCTCTTTTATGAAGTATTTGCTATGCTCAGCGTCAGGAAGCTGCGTATTGTAGCGATTTTGATACCATCCTTTAGTTTCCCAATCTGAATCTTCTTCGATCGGCACCCCTTTGGATGAATAGAACATCTCTACCACATTCAGCGTAGGGCTTTGGCGCTGCCCAATATCTGATCCTGCTGATCCTGCTAAGTTAAAATACTCATCATTGCTCAACATTGTGGCCCAGCGCTGTAAAACCGTTGTACTCTCATTTACGGCCCATATCACCTCTGGATTCCAAGAAGCTGTGACAGCTTGCCTTAGGCTCACCATGGCCTTGGTCGTATCATTGATATTGGTGCTGTTGATGCCACGAATAGCGTTATTCCCGCCGTCTGTGGTCACCATAATAACTGCTCCATCCTCCTCTGCAGCACGTACGGCAGCATCACATGCTGCCAATGCGCGCTCCCATTTTGCTTTTGAATCCCCTACAGGAAAAAGCTCTACCCCCCTCTTATCTTTAAATCCGCTGTAATTATTATTGTTATTGAATAAAGGACTTGCTGCCAATACCAATGTTTTAGCCTTGACACTTAACGCAATAGTTTTCGTAAAACGACCGTACTCACTCACAATATCCAGCTCACCTATAGTAGGCAGATCTTCAATTGCTTCATCCAATGTCTGCACAATATAATCCACCACCTTATCTACAGGTTCGCGATAGATCTCTAATTCTTCCCCCTTGGCCGAAATGGGGATCACTTCGTCCATAATAGGAATAGGTCCATACAATTGGAAAAGGTAGAGGTGCAGGTAAGCTTTTATAGCTTTCACTTCCGCTATCCATTTGTCCCGGGTCGACTCGTCCAGATCACGAGGCCCTCCATCTTCGACACGGATATGATTCAGGAACACGTTACAGTGACGGATTCCCTGCCAGATATTTCTACTGGCACCATTGGCTCCATCCCAAAAATTGACATAAGGATTGGCTACGTTATTTCCTTTCAGAAAGGCCATCTGTGTAGCAGGAGGCCCAGCAGAGAATCCTCCGCCTGTATTTTTTTCGGAGTAGATAATATCTCCGCCACCTGAAATCCCCAGGGTATTGGTCGGGTTTACCACATTTGGCAAGCTATTATAGCAAGTAAACAGATACTTCTCGGCATTATATTTATCCTTAAAGGCATCTTCCAATACCGGCTTGTTGTCGGGTAAAATATCCAGATACTTATTACAGCCGCTGACAGCAGATAATAAGATAAAAGTGAATAAATAATATATACGTTTCATGTAGTATGTCTTTGTAGTTTAAAAATTGATCTGAACCCCTAGATTGAATACGCGCTGTAAAGGGTAAGCAAGACCATTGCCACGCATCTCCGGATCCCATAATTTAAAATCAGAAAAAGTCAACAGATTTGTCCCACTCGCATACACCCGTGTCGAGACACCACGTATATCCGGAATCTTATACCCCATCTCTACCGACTTCAGTCGGAGATAACTTGCGGTACGCATCCAATAATTACTTTTCACAAAATTATTATTGTTACCAGCTGCAATACCGCTACCATCTGGAGACAGACGTGGCCATTTGGCATACAGGTCCCGGTTAGTCTCCGTCCACAGACTTTCGGGAATAAAACTTAGCATTGCTCTATTTCCTTTCAACCCAGTTTTCGAACCATCCTCCGTCCATTGACCGTTTTTCAACTCACCAGAAAACACCTCTACAAACGGTGCCATAGCCCGTGCATCAAGAAAGAAAGAATAGCGTGCTTCACCCTGCACAAATGCCGATATATCAAAGTTTTTAAAACCAAAAGAAGCCCCCAACCCATATTGAATCTCCGGATTGACCGGATACCCCATAGGGACGATATCAAAGGAATTGATAACTCCATCCCCATTTATATCCCGGTACTTGATATCACCTGCCTGATAGTCCCCTCCTGAACTATGCACCTGTTGTATCGGCGAATTGGCCACTTCATCATCATCGATAAATAAGCGTTCGGCGACGTATCCTCTAGACTGGCCAACCTTCTGCCCGATAACTGAGCGCCAAGGCGCAACTTCCGAATAATCCAATTCGTCATATACCGTAATCTTGGACGACCCATAGGTAAAATTACCCCGTAGTATATACCACATACCATTATAGAACGACTTGTTATAATTCAGAGTAAGGTCAAATCCCTTTCCAACAGCTTCACCATAATTGGTACGAATAGTGCCTGCCACGCCCATGACCGACGGTATATCACTTCTTTCCTGTACAATATTGGTCCGGTTTTCACGATAGACTTCGGCAATCAACGAGAGATCATTATTCAACAGCCCCAGTTCTACCGCTAGATTCGTTTTATACGACACCTCCCATGTGATATAAGGGTTGGCATGACGCAAGGTCTGGACCGTAGGCCGTGTAAAGGTCTCGTAAGGGTTATTCCCAAAACGACCTGCCGCTGGGCCATTCAGATTAATATTAGAT
Source organism: Sphingobacterium paucimobilis HER1398 (assembly GCF_000416985.1). Classification (GTDB taxonomy): domain Bacteria; phylum Bacteroidota; class Bacteroidia; order Sphingobacteriales; family Sphingobacteriaceae; genus Sphingobacterium; species Sphingobacterium paucimobilis. Next base: position 382,520 of record NZ_ATDL01000004.1, on the reverse strand, counting down.
GTAAAGAAAAAACGATCGTAATCTTTTACGATAACGTCATTACCTACCAGCCCATACGTACCTCTTATCTTGAACTTAGGAATGACAGTCTGTAGCCCTTCCCAGAACTTTTCGTCCGATACCTGCCATCCTAACCCAAACGAAGGGAAGAATCCCCATCTGTAACGAGGGTCGAAACGCTCCGATCCGTTTATCCCGAAATTGAACTCGGCAAAGTACTTCTGTGATAATCCATACGTAAATCGACCCGCAAGAGCCACATTTCGAGACGGAAGTGAGCTATCCAAATTGACTGGACTCCCATCCATACTCTCTTTGACAGACCCCACTAACAGTCCGCCCACATCGTGTTTACCATCGAACTTCCGATTGTACAACATGGCCCCCTCGGCATAATAACGGGCTTGTACTGTTTTTCCTCCCGCTGCATAATCGATATGATCTGAACCTCCCTCTGGGTTCAAAGAAGCCAAATCGTAGGGAAATTCTGGGTTATTCGGATTATACGTTCCTTTGATATATTGGTAGTAAAAAGGATTATAACTTCGAGCGATATTAAAGCCCGAATATCGTGTAAAGCTACCAATAAAACGTGCTTTCAATCCCTCAGTCACCGACTTCAGATCTTGATGCAGTTCTAACTGTGTCAATAAAGTACTGTTTCTCACATCCTCATATCCCCTCATCACATCGGCATAGGGATTCATATATTGAGGTGCCCCATCGCCATATTCGCTATCCGAATAGTTACCAAACAGAATACGATCCACATACTGTGTAGCCCGATCTGGTGCATAGTACGCCGGAAACAATACAGGATTGGCCAATAAACTACGTCCATAGGTGTTTGCACCTCCACTTCCGGACTCCCCTATAGGCCCGGTATAATCGTCAAAGTTGGCATTCAGCCTTACTTTAGCTTCTAAGGTCTTTGTTAAGTTCAAATTCACATTCGAACGGACTGTATATTTCTTGAGGTCAATATTCGTATTGAATGGATTGACATTGTCCACTTTCAATATCCCTCTGTCCTGCGAAAACGATCCTGCTAAATAGTAGGTTGCTGCATTACCACCTCCTGTCAGATTGATATTAGCTCGTTGATTGATTGAATAGTCCTTTGTCATCATGTCCTTCCAATTGACCGCAGGGTACACATACGGATTACGGTTCGGATCCTTAGTCATATTGATCTTGCCTTGCGGATAGGTCAATACATCATGTCGGGTCAAACTAGCAATATTCGAATATTCCATAAAAGTAACTGGATCTACCACATCTACTTTAGTGGTCGGAGTCGAGGCTGATGTCTCGTAACGAAATGAGGTCTTCACCTTTCCCTTTTCCCCTTCTTTGGTCGTCACCAAGACCACGCCATTCGCTCCACGTGCACCATACAATGCTGTCGCTGAAGCATCCTTCAAGATCGAAAAACTAGCAATATCATCGGGGTTCAAGCGCGACAGATCCCTTGAAGTCATCTCGATGTTATCGATCAGAATCAAGGGCGATGCCAATCCACTACCGAACGACGTGACACTACGTACAAAGAACTGGGCATCCTCTTCTCCAGGAGCACCAGTAGATTGGTAAGCTACCAAGCCTGCCATACGGCCTGCCAATGCTGTAGTCAGGTTGCTCGAAGGCGATCGTAAATCTCTCACATTGACAGTCGTGATAGAAGATACTACACTCTCTTTGCTCTGCCGGCCAAAGGCTACGACAACCGTCTCCTCCAACTCTTTATTGTCCTTAGCCAACCTGATATTGATTAGTTTGGAAGCGCCCACTTTTACCCTTTGCTGGATATAGCCTACCATCGAAAAAATCAAGGAATCTCCTTCGTTGACCGCCAATTCATACACTCCGTCTGCAGCCGTATTGGTACCATTCGTGGTTCCTTTCACGAGGACACTTACCCCCGATATCGGGGCATCATCAATCGCCTCCGTCACTTTTCCTGTTATCCGATGTTGTTGAACCAGGGGCAACTCTCTGACCATATCTTTCGTCAGGTTAACTACAGATTTGCCAGTCGCCGCCGTAGATGCTGCAGCTGGTTTTATCACAATCGTGTTGCCTTCCAATAACCAAGCTACGGACTGTCCCTGCAACAGCTTCTCCATCGCTCTTTCAATTTTCATCTTTTGGATATCCGGGCTGACCTTAATCTGTGCAAGAGCTTTACTTTTTATAAAAAACTCATATCCGGTCTGTTGTTGAATGCTTTTCATAGCTTGCACCAGCGACATCCCATTTGCTTTAAGGGTGATGTTCTGTGCGAATCCATTGGCCCATACTGCTGTAATATTTAGCAAAATAAGTACAACTATTAATTTCATAATTAAGAGCACACGGTTAACAGAAGGCCTATACAGTCCTTCAGGTTTTGTTTTAAAAATCATACATTTGTACTGTTTAGATCATACTATAATTTGTTAAAATGAAAAATCTTCTCTTTGCTTAGAGATCATAATTGCGACAGATAGATCAAACATTTGCGGGCAGTGTTCGCGCACTGTCCGCTGCTTTTTCCATCTCCCTTTTTCTGTTCGTTTTTATCCCATAGTAGTTTTTTGTTGGTTTTTAATTGAAGATTAATAATTTGTTTCTTTCTCCTATACGTTCCAGTCTGAATCGAATACCACTGCTCTCCAGTATTTTCAACACCTCTTTGAAACTTTTCTCTCTATTGATACTAGCGTATAGATGTATAGGTTTTACGGCATTATCTATACTGAAATCAAAATCGTACCAACGGCTCAATACCTTGAGCGCCTCTCTCAACTCTACCTCTTCGAAGACAAACCGGTTGTCTTTCCAAGCGATATAAGGCTCTACATCCACTTTTCTTTTGCGCAACCCTTGCTTGCTACGGACTCCCTGCTCTCCAGGAACCAACGGAAGGGTATTACCTCCTACATGTAAGGAAACAGCCCCTTCTATCAGCGTCGTCAGAACATCCCCTTGATCGTCCGCATACGCCTTAAGATTAAACTGGGTACCATGTACCACGACTTGCTGCTCAACTGTTTTGACTATAAATGGAGTTTTCTTTCCATTTTTGGAAAGCGTAGAGACATCAAAATAAGCTTCACCCTGAAGTTCTACCATTCTATCCTCTCCCTTAAATTTAGAGGGGTACGTCAATTTTGAATCGGCGTTCAACCACACCTTTGTACCGTCAGATAATGTGATCTGGTATTGTCCTCCTTTTGGCGTAGCTATCGTTGCAGAGAATACCTCTTCCTGATCCAGATTATGAATCAGTGTACCATCTTCATATTGCAGCTGATCACCCAAGACCACACCATGTTGATCTTCACTGAGCTCGATTATACGACCATCCGACAATGTAATAGAGGCCCTATTGGTACCCGGAGCCAAATCTTGCAGAGCCATGACAGGCGATTTCTTTACTTCCAGGCTATAGTATACAAGACTGATCAACGACAGCACCAAAATTGCTGCTACGTATGGCAGGAGCCTACGATACAGGGCTACTTTAGGCCGTTGATGAATTTTCGACAATGTGTTTTCAAGTATCCTCTTCTGTCGATCCGTCTTCTCCTGTTCCATAGAAAGGCTCAGATACATAGCTGTATCTTCCAGTAAGGTACGGTCATCTTCGACCATCAACAGCAACCTGTCAATAGAGGGATTTTTTTTAGCCAATTCACTGAGCTCCATCAACTCATCAGCTGTAATGGTTCCCTCCATTTTTCTCTTGATCAACCGAGCTATTTCCGAAGTATCGTACATATTACTTTTACCTTAATACCAGCAATACGAATCAAAAAGAAGAACCTTAGTAAAAAAGTGAAATAAATAGCAGTAGTGGATTTAAAACCTCAAAAAATTGATTATCTAATTAAAAATCAGTATACTTATAAAAAACCAATATACTTAGGTATGACTAACCACTATAAACCAGAACAAGCCTGGAAGAGCTTTATATTCTATCCATCTGCAACATTCCTGATTACGGCAGCTTGCTCCTTCTGTGCTTACATTCCACTCTTGCACACATTATCAGGCGATCTTTACGATCAGTTTTTAGCAGATCGTATACAATGGGCACTAATTTTGTCAATAGTGTTTTCCTCTTTCTTTACCTTATGTATAACTCTAATAATATCACGATCTCATAGCCGTAGACCGCTAACCAAAATCACACTCTTCTTCTGGTCCTTCGTTCCTTATTTTTTGTATACTGCTTTCTTTGGATATCTATTCCACAGGCAGAAAAACATTGACCTGGACAAAGTAGTCCCCTACCGTTCCCCTTATTTTATAGACAATGAACCTTTCTCTGCGATAGAAATCGAGTTGACCAAACTATCTTATCAGGGAGACCTAAGCTACTACCTTTACGCTATATCAATTGGCTTTTTGATATTAGCACTATACAAAGGTTATCGAAAGCATTTTTTGACTATGGTACAGTATATCGCCGATAGACCGAGCTCCTATCCACAAGAGACCACAGCTGTTGTGGATAACAGTGAAGAGCTACTTCATAAAGCAGAAAAACTAGCTAATACTTTTTCAAAACCACCGCCCGAAGACACACCTAAAGCCAAGGTAGATATAGAAATGTATGCATTCATCTATGGAAAGGGATTTGACTATGTCATTATTGACCATGGCTTTACTGTACCGATGGTATTCGATAACGAAGAAGGTCCAGAAAATTTCTACGATGGTATATTCCTGCACATCAATGACCTCCTTTATATCCGTTATGACCATATTATGTTAATAGATGTAAAAAAGAAGATTATCATTATATCTCCCTTGCTGCAGAAGGTATTTGACCAGATCAACAAGGAAAGTGTCAAGAAAAAACTCTTATCGTATAGAGCTATTGGCCAGCCTAAAGGGTACTATACCATTGCTCCACATTTGGCCCTCAAATTAAAAAAGAAATTCAATATGGAATAATCTTGCATTACGCGGCGCCAACAGCAGAAAACAACACTATTATCTGTCGGACAAAGGAATAAATTGGGCAAATAAAAATTAAACTTATTAAAAACGCCTACAAACTATTTGCCGCAGAAAGAATACGATATACATGAAACTTCATCACATTTAACAAAAAGTATACGATATACCGTATACGTCGGAAAGTTGGGAAACAAGGAGATTGATTTTATTGGAGATAGAAATGGCACCAAAATATATGTACAAGTCTGTCTAACGTTACTTTATGAAAACACGATAGCCCGGGAATTTGGCAATCTCAAAGATATAGAAGATAATTATCCAAAATACGTAATTACTTTCAATGATCCTATGATCGGTGACAACCATGGCGGAATTTTACAAAGAAATCTAATTGATTTTCTCATGATGGACATCTAACATTCGAAACTAACTATCTTCTTAGTTTTGGTAAAAACAAAAATAACAGGGCCCGATCTCTCGGTCCCTGTTCTGATTTTAGCTAGTGCTTATGTTTATTTCTGTGGAGAAGCTGACTCACGATATAGCTGGCTACTGTTCCTATTACTGCAGTGACGACCGTCTGCAGGATATCCCCCAGCGTGATCGAAGCCCATATCGAGCACAGCGTACCACCTAGGGTACCCGCCCGTATTTCGTTTAGTTTCATAGTTTTTAAGCTTATAAGGTTAAAAAGCAAACATCGTCACCTCGACCTTGCGGAGAGGTCTAAAAACCATACTTAATCAGCTTTATTTGAGTTAACCTGTTATCTTGAAAAAACTGGATAACTCGTTCACCAGATAACTCGTTCACTACTTAACTTGATAACGTCAATATCCATTACTGCTCTTCTTCAACCTCGTCACTTTCTTCACTCGTCACCGCCTCCAATATCCCCAGTCCTACAGCGACGTACTTGATAATATTCAATGCCTTCCCTGGCAATTTGATCGGAGCCAGCAGCAACACCTGTACCGCCTGGCTTATTTTTTTGATTATTTTGTTCATTTGATTTTAAGTTATGGAGGTTAAGAAAGTTATAGTGGTTATAAAAGTTTGTTTAGCGCAGTGGGAACTATAACCTTGTAACTATATAACCTTGTAACCTCCCTCCCTAGCCAATAATTATTTCTACGTCTCTACCTACCGCCTCCACCACCAACTCATACAACATCCTGTAAGCCTTAGTCGACTCATATACGGCATAATCGCCATCGTACAGCTTAAAATATTCGCCGACCAGCAGGCACCCTTCGGTATCGGAGAAATAGTTGCCGATATGGATGTAGACGTACTTAAAATTCGGGATATCCCTGATCTCGATCATACCGCGGTGCACCTCCGGGAACTTACGTTTGTAGCGTGCATTCATAGCTCCATAGGTATTCAGCCCCAACTTATAGCTACCGGCAGGTATCGCCGTCGAGCCTTTTATCTTGACATCCCGTACCAGATCTTCCAATCCATAGCAAAAAAACTCCCCATCGATATAGATCTCAGACAGCGTACTGTTATTCCCCTGTTTAATGCGTTTTACTACTATCTGCATGACACTGCGTTTATTGATTTACAACTTGGCCTAGGAGGGTTACGCGTATAGAAAACAGTATTGTAAGTCCGTTCAAACAGATCGAAAAAGAGAAACGGCTCCGAGCTGTTTAGGACTTCAAGGTTGTTTTTAGCGTAACCATCCAAGCCTTGATCTTTTGGTCCTTTTCTATCAAGGGAAAAGGACTAGGCCTTGCGGCTATGAGCTATCTCACCAACAACCTTGCTGTATTGCTCCAGTCGCCTGCCCCCTTGCTGTTGACGGCACGCACACGCACCTCATAATACTGACCTGGTTCCAGTGGCGCTATCACATTATTTCGGGATGTGCCTGTAACGATACGATCGCTCCAAAGTTCCTCTGGGGTACTGACCTTACGGTAACAGTACTCATACAAGCGCACCCTTTTCTGTGGTTGAAAATCAAGACGCATCTGTCCCGACTGATTGGTGTCCGACGTCCTGACATTTAGAACGATGTCCGGTACTCGGGATGGAGACGAGGGCGCATTGGTCGGAAAACCCGAACTCAGCAGCACCGACAGCTGTCCATCAGCGACCGAGTTGACATAGTATCCCAGTTTCTGCAAACCAGAGACAAGCAGCGGAAAACTCTCATCTTTAAGGGCTGTATCTTCCGGAGATCCCCTTTTTCTTGCTGCAGCCAGTTTGGTTGAAAAATCATCCAACAGGTCCTGAATATCCTCCAGTGCGGGTGTCGGTGTCGGGAAATTTGTATTCCCTGTCATCGCAGCGACTATCGTCGTCGCAGCGCTTAATAATTGATCGTCCAGCATACCGCCAAATCCGATCAGTGCTTTCATTTTTGTAGCCATATTTATTATTTAAATGTTAAAATGTTAGAGATTTAGTTACTGATCACTCGTTACGTGTTACTCGTCACTCGTCACCCTTAACTTCCCCTTTACACCACAAACATAGCCTCGTAATGAAGGCAAAATGAAAGTATCAGCTCGTATCGGCGTCAAAAATTGAAATAGGTCGATATCGTACATTTCGCGCCGATTGGCGCTGACATACAGCTTTTAAGATTCTGCTACATACTTATTGGGATGATGCCCACAGTGTATGGGACACCGCCACACGCCACGGACAATCTCGTACAAAAGTGTGATGGACTGGTACCGAACTTTCACATTCTCACACAAAATATCGAGAGATACGTACATAACTTTAAGAGTCTTGTTCAGAAATGGGAGACAGTTGTACAAAACTTTCATAATCTTGTGCACAAGTTTGAAACTCCTGTACAGAACTGGAAAGAACCTGTGCAAAACTTCAAGTATTCTGTACAAGGATTAGAGAGTCCTGTACAGAAGTACGATAGTATTGTACAAATGTTCAAAAGTATTGTACAAGACATTCACAGACCTGCACAAAACAACAGTAAACCCGTACAAGGAAAGCACATTCCTGTACAGGTTTACCGCATCATTTCACGAGAAACCACCAGGGGCGCCCCCTAGTCACGACTTCTTTTTATACTTTGATGCCATGAGATCCTTGGCTAGGCCACGGGCAAAGTAATAATCAATTTTCCCCAGTTGCATCGGGTTCAACTTGCCTTCCTTTACGTAAGATCGGTAAGTAGAATCCACGACCTTTAGCTTTTCCATCACATCCTGCTTGAACAGCAGCGGCTGGTCCAATAGCGACAGTAGATCACGGTCAAGGATCTCACACATCTTGAGCATCAGGTCTTCCATAATACCGATGCGCCGTTGCAGCAGTTCCATCTGCTGCTCCTGCTTTTGAAGAATAGCCTGTTGGATCAAAAAAGTCTCATGTTGCTTTTCATTTAGATCATTGGCTCTGATCGTCTGGGCGATCATCTTTTGGAATAATTTTTCCATGATAAATTGGGAATGTGCCACAGCACCCTCTCCGGAGCGCGCAGATATGCTGAGTATATGTAGACACACAGCCTACTGCGAAAACAATACATAGGCCTTTTAAAAATTACCACTCCCCCCTCCCCCTTACTATCAATCCTTAGTCAGCGCAAATTCAATCTTAGTCTTTAGGTTGCGGAAGAATACAGTACGTTCGCGTTCGGCACCAATACCCACAGCAGTAGATTTATTAATAGTAGCATTAAAAGAACCAACAAACGCCTCCACTATCCCCTGCGCCTGTGTATACATACTATTGATCGTATCTGTCTTGATCGAAAGGCTAATCCGTCCATTGTCACGCAACAACATATATCCCTTTTTGGCTGGACTATGTCTACGGTAAAAATCGAAGCGTACGCCCGAGGACTTCACGCCCGCTGCTGCTGTCTTCCGAAAGTCTTCCAACAATTCGTCCAATTGACCAAGAATTAAAGATCGACTGTCAGGATCGTCATAGCGTTCCAATACCTGGAAATGGTCTATCTGATAGAGCAGCGAATCTATCACAGCATCGTCCCAGACTTCTACACTAGGAATACGTTCATAAAGCGCTGCAATTTCCTCAAACACTGTGTCCAATTTATATTCTTCCATACGTTTTACAAACTGCTCATAGCTAAGTTCAACTTTCAGTGTATCATGAGCAAAAGAGTACAGTTTGAAATAGACAAGCTCTACATAAGGCATGAAATAAAATATCGGCAACTCATCTGCATGAAAGCATATATGCACATCAGGAGCCTCCACAACTCTTTGCAACATCTCCCGAAAACCACGAATGTAATGACAATAGCCTGGTATATCATCCATATCCAATGGAGCAAAACGAAATGTCACCTCATCCGTACGCGATTGATGCAGATCCCCAGGGGAAAGCACAAAGTGACCTACCAATTTCATGAGACGGTCATAGCGGATATAGGTTTTTCCATAGCTCCACTTGGACACCGTATCGGTGCTGACCGATAGCAGTGCGGATACATGTGCATACATCTCCACTCGACTTTTAAACCGGGTTAAAATAACCTCAAAAAGTTCTTTCTGTGTCTTCATATTTAGTAATGTTGTTTAGCACCCACAAGTTAACCAATTAATAATCAACAAAAAAACACCACAGCATTACACCTTTCAGGCCTATATCCGCCTAATCTCTATTTTTTTACCAGTGATTATGCCATATATTCCCAAAATCACACATGCAGCTTACCCTATTCATCAACCTTACGTAAACATACTACACACCTGCTCTGTCCCTATCAAAAACACGTAAGCTGCTTACAGGATAAATTGCCAATGCCTCTAAATCCTGCCATTTCCTTCCATTTTTTAAATGATTTCATCCCATTAACTTCGTTACGAATACAAAAATCAAAAGCAATGATAGCAAAAGAAACAACCATAGAACATGTATTGGGTCGCTCCACGGAGCGCTATTTTGGACAGGCATTCCGTAGTTTTTATGTCCGTTTCCTTACCATGGAGCAATCTGAGAGCGAACTGACCGGTCAATTTTATGTAGACTATGTAGGGCCACAGCGTCCCCGTGAGGAGGCGCCGCACCTAGGCAGTATAGAATACACCGCCGTTGCCCTTCGTCTAGCCACCTATGGGCTCAATCGACTCGGAAGGATAGCGGTATCGGATACCGATCGCGCATTTATGCACAGCTATCAAATCCTTAACAAAGAGAGCCTTTACACGGGACAGCATCAGTTTCACTGTCGTCTGGTACAGAGCGTCATCGATGCGAACAGTATGCAGGGCAGCATCTCCCATTTCGAAATCAATATCGGAGCGGTTGCCATCCATATAGCAATCGATCACCGAGGTGGCATGCGCTATGGTACGCTCCCAGCAAAGGAGACTTTAGCGATCCATATCGAACAGCTGCATTCTATAGGCTATAAGTGTACCGACCTAGACATTACCGCCCTGAAAACAAACCTACGACAGCAGTGCATTACCGCTGATATATCGTACGCCTACCTATTCGAGGAGAATAGCCTGCACGGTATAGGCAGTGCACGAGATGCTTTGTTGACAACCGATGCAATACGTGTCTTTGGACAACTCATGCAAGTACTGCTCTACGAGCTCGAGAACTCTTGTCGACACAGTTGTCCCAATATCTGGTTACGCAAAATGTACCTACAATCGGATCGCCCGCTATTTACGGGTACAGCTAGCGCAGAAGTTCATTTTGATCATATCCGAGAGATTCAAAAAGGCGAGGTCCACTGGAAACTCGTAAAACTGAGCGGCACCATTGGTAATTTTAAGGGCAGATTTGAAGTAGCTTTTGAAGTAAAGAAGTGACGAGTAACGCGTAACGAGTGACCAATAACACGTGACGAGTGACCAGTAACGAGTAACGCGTAACCAGTAACACGTGACGAATGACCAGTAACGCGTGACCAGTAACGCGTAACCAGTAATACGTGACGAATGACCAGTAACGCGTGACCAGTAACGCGTAACCAGTAATACGTGACGAGTGACCAGTAAGCAATTTAAAACCTAAAAAAATGAAAACACACAAAGACCTCGATGTCTGGAACAAAAGTATGGAACTGGTAACAGCTATCTACCAACACACAAAAAAATTTCCAAAAGAAGAAATTTACGGACTCACTAATCAAATCAGAAGGTCTGCTGTATCCGTTCCATCCAATATAGCTGAAGGCGCCGCCAGAAATCATAACAAAGAATACATCCAATTTTTATATATCGCCTTAGGTAGTGCGTCAGAATTGGAAACACAACTATTAATTGCCAAAAACCTGCACTATTTCAACGAGGAACAATCAACTCTACTGTTAGATAGAAATGATAGAATAAGAAAAATGTTAGTTGGCCTAATAAAGTCTGTACAAAATCGTACCCCGTAACCAGTCACACGTAACCAGTCACGCATACCCCGTAACGAGTGACGCATAACCAGTACCCCGTAACCAGTAACCAATCCAAAACATCATGAATCGAATCGTCATCTCCGGCACATACTGCACAGGTAAGACCACACTCACCATAGCATTAGAAAAAGCCACAGACATACCCGCTACCCATGCACTCACCATGCGTGAGATACTGCCTATGCTATACCCTGGCAAGGCCCTTCGCCAATGCAACTATGCCGAGCTCATCACCCTCGGTATGCGGCGTTTTGAAGATCGTATACACAGCGAAGCCCAACTACCTAATGGCTTTATCTCCGATGGCTGTCCGCTACAAGAATGGCTCTATGGCAGTACCCGGCTCGTCACGGGCGCCTACCCTGATGAATATCCTTGGAAAATGATGCTCAAAAAACTAGGATACTACCGCAGCTATCGCGATTTCAAAAAACTGCTCCAAGGATTTGAAGGCATGGTAAAAGCCTACACCCGAAGTCACTATGACCTATTTTTCCATCTACCGACAGAGTTTCCGTTTGTCGCTGATGGACATAGACCTACTTCTGAGCGCTTTCGAACAGAATCCGAGAAAAGGTTGCTGGCCACCTATATGGAAATGGGTATCCAGCCTATTGTCCTTTCCGGATCGATAGAAGAGCGATTAAGCAAAGCTCTGCAGATACTGGACATAACACCTCAGCACCCGATTGCCTATTATATCGACCATAGTACGCAAGAACGCCGCGAGCGCTTTGATCAGGTACACCTAGAAACATAACAATGCACCCCCAATCCCTTTTTATAGTCTCCCTGTGGGTTAGAGCGCGGTCCGTGGGGAGATTTTTCAAGCAACTGACAACACACATTATGGAAAGAATCTATGTACAATTTGAACGTTACAGTTCCTTAAACGAAGAAATCAAACAGGACTTAACGACACTCGGCAAGATCAAGAGATACAACAAAGGCAGTTATTATAAACACGAGGACGAAGCTATTTCCAAATGGTGTTTTATCATACAGGGACTGGTCTCCGAAGAACATTTCAATGCGGGCGATCGACTGGTCGTCGAGCGTATATGCGATACCAATGAATACTTTGTCGGTACCAAGCACACCTTTTCATCCACTGGAGAACCCTTGGCTATAAAATTTCTCAAGCCTACATTGCTGTATGAAATCAGAAATAGTCATCTGCAGGAGCTGCTGGATCAACATGATGAACTCAAAGCCATCTATCACAGATTAGTACAGCGAAAGCTCAATCAGTCCAATAGACATATACACCGCACCAATGGACTCCTGGCAGAAGAACGTCTATACGATTTGCATCTCGATCGTCCCAATCTGATCAAACAGCTTACCGTAGAACAAAAAAGCGCATTTCTCAAGCTTGCTAATAATGAAGCCTACTATAAGGCCAAAAAATATATGGACAAAAAGCTGAAAAATATTTCCTAGCTGTACGAATCGTACAAGTTCGAGCGCAAAAGCAGCCCTAACTTTGAAATATCAAAACGCAAGTACAGCGGATCGGCGATACCAGGTATCAATGAAAAGGGGAAACTCACCAAAAGGGTACACCACTCAGGCTGTGCCCAGGTGTATAAAGAAAAGGCCACAGCGATAAAAAATGGGGAACTAGTGATCACTCCGCCCTAATAAAAGAAAGAGGGAGATCGGCTGTTATTAAAATTAATAATATGGAAAAGTTAAAAACATATGCTGTCATCTTTACGTTGGCGATAGCATCAATAATAGGGTTCTCAGCGTATACGCTGATGGATAATAAAACAGATGAAGTCGCTACACAGGAATGGCGTAGGGTACGCAACGCCAGCAATCAATTCGAGTGGAAGCAAGGATTTCCTTCAGGAATTCCATCCTGTCTAACGGATCAAGATATCTGTCACGTAGTTCTTCCAACAGGTATGAATCCAGCAGATATGACCAAAGACGAAATTATAGAAAATGCTGTTGATGGTGAATATGCACTGGGGTATACTATAGAACCATAAAATAAAGGTGCGGCACGGGTGCCGCACCTAGTCCCTATTTAGTAATATATTCCAGTTCATTACCTGGGATAGGAAACACATACCGATTATCATCGGGAGGCAGCTCCAACAGCTGTCCATCAGTCCCCCGCTTTTTCAGCGTTACCTGAAAGCGGGGGTCTTTATTCAATCGTTTAAGATCAGGCCATCTCAACCCTCGAAGGTAAAGTTGCTTTCTCCGTTCTTGTAAAACAAATCGCAACAATTCTTCTTGCCCCTCCAACAGAATAGGTACATAGCTATTCTTCATCCAACGATTTATCAACAACTTATCAAGATAAGGTTTTGCTTCAGCACTACGATCTAGTCGAATCAGACATTCGGCACGGATCAGATATAGCTCATCTGTAGCCAGCCCGCCAAAAGCCGTCGCTGATCCAGTATAGCTTCCTTTATAGTTAGCTCTTTTATTTCCAAGATCTTTAAAAAAGGAGGTTCGTCTGAGATCACAATTGTGAAAATCTTCTATCAACACGGTGTCACAATAGGTTGTCGCTAAAATTGTGTATGCACCAGTTGTTAATATACTGTAAAAGATGACCTCTGGATTAGTACCTAAATATCCCAAAGGAAATGTTCGAGTATTAGACGTATTTAGTGTATTATAATCCAGCAAATCGTCCTTAAACTTCATAGATAACTCTGCATTCAATAATGCTTTATCATATTCTTCAATGGCCAAATAAATTCGCGCCAACAGAGCAAGAGCTGCTGTTTTTGATGGTCTAGTCACGTACTCTATTTTCTCTGGAAGATAGCTTTTCGCAAAGTCCAAGTCTTCAAAGATCTGCTTATAAGTATCAAATAATGATGCGCGTTGTGCAATGACCTCAATATCTGGATCCAAGCGAACAGGAACCCCTTTTAGCTCCTTCAGCTTAGCTGCATCATATTTGTCACCAAAAGCCTCGACCAGACCATACAACGCCCAAGCTCTGTAAAATTTCGCAGCGGCTTCCAGCTCTAACCATGGAAGAGAGCCTTCTCCATACTTCTTAGTGCCCTCCAGTACGATATTCGCATAAAATATACCCCTATAAGCGTCACTCCAATCGTAACTGCTATTGTCTGGATAGGGAGGCAATTTCCAGAGATAAGTCTCTCTATCAATCTGGTCATATTGCAATAGATTTACTGGCTCAACAAACATTTCGTCTCCGGCCATCACATGCATTCCAACTCCCCTATTCATTACGGTGGACATATTATCCAGCAAGCCTTGAAAATCTTCGAGCTTCTGTGGTACTACGAGCGATTTGGTGGGTTTTATAGCAAGAAATTCCTGATGACACGCCTGCAATATGAGTATAAAGCCAATGCAGAATAGCATCTTAACTGTAATAATTATTCTTTTCATCTGTATAATCTTTAAAGGTTAAACTGTAGACCCATGGACAAAGAGAATGGTGTAGGGCTACGGAAACTATTGACCAGCGGCAACACATCAGGATCTATATGTCTCTTATTTTTAGCCCAGAGAAGTCCTATATTGTTAGCAAATACAAATAGTGTAGCAGATCGAACCCAGTCTTTCTTAAGCAACCGATCAAACTCGTACGACAATTTGATATCCTGAAAGCGGATATGATCACCACGCTCCACAAGCACATCACTGTAACGGTAAAAGGTATGCCGATTGGCATTCACTGCCAATGGTGCCGACGGCACATAAGTAGTCGTCTCATCCCCTGATTTCTGCCACCTATCATAGTAGTCTGTATGACCGCCCTTACCCTGGATAAGCGAATTGAAATCGATAGACTCCCGTCTAAAATAATAGCCCAATTTAAAATTGAGGGTAAACGACAATGTCACCCCCTTAAAAAGAAAGCTATTTCTAAAACTTCCGAAGTGTGTCGGTCGTGCGGAGCCATGATACACCAGATCTTCGAACTTTGTACTTGACATTATTTTTGCATAATCTACAGATGGCTCCCCATTCAGATAGCCCCGAGGAGAACCATTACCTGGATCTAATCCTGCCGATCGGTAGCTGTAGAACGCATAGAGCGGAAAACCCACTGCTGGTTGACTCGTATTCTCGGTGTACGACCGTGCGGTTATATTATCCTTCAAGTATGTCGTCACTCTTTCTCTCTCAAAATGATAGAGTAAATCGGTTGTCCATTTGACCACACCAACAGTATTGCCTGTACCAACCGTAACATCCAGTCCTGAACCGACAGTATGTGCCGTATTACCAATGAAGGCTGCCACACCCGTCTGTGGTGGTAAGGGGCTTTCGCCAATGATATCCTTCCCTTTCTTGCGGTAATAATCAATCGTAGCGTTTAGCCGCCTGTCCAATACACTCAGGTCTAACCCAACATTCTGCATGGTTACCTGCTCCCAGCGTAGCTGCGGATTCGGAGGATTAACAACGTTTGCAAATTTCAAACCGGTTCCTGCCGTAAAAGCAGAGAATCGAGCAGTGGTATAGGCTGATAAACTTCTGTTTACATTACCACTGCTTCCGTAGGTCAATCGCAGCTTTAGCGCATCAAAAAATGTATTATTCGTTAATAACTCATTTTTGATATTCCATGCGCCACCGATCGAATAGAGCGGTACGCCTTTTTGGTTGGTCTTAACGCCAAAAAGATTACTCCTGTCCCAACGCACGCTCGATGAAAGCGAATACCTATTACGCCATTCGTAGGATGCATTACCGTATAGAGAGACAAAGCGATCGACAGTTTCATTCTCTTTGTTCACGAAAGGAATCTGCCCACGTATGTTACTATTAGGGTATTGAACGAAACTAGTTTTATAATCTACCTGTGAGAAAATGCCATAATCCTGATCATACCCGTACTCTCTACTTATGAGCGACTGTAGCTTATTGTCCGAGATCTCGTAACCAGCTATGACATGCAGGCCTGTAAATCGATCTTGCCCGGCATAGGAAAGCTGCGACCTGAAATTATAACCTTTGGCCGTTTCATTGGAATAATCGAGAATAGAACCGGTTGGAATAGCGCTACTAACAACTCCTTCCGCATTGATAGACGAATACTGATTAAGTAGACTACGTGTGAAATAGTCGACTTTGTCATTCAACGTTTTGCCTGATCCAAATTTCAGCAGATGCTGGTAATTCAAAGATAAAGCAAAGCCTCGGGATAAATCCACATCGGTACGCAAATTGAACCGTAGATCGTGGTTTCGTACCGAATTATTAGATCGTTCGATCTCGTCCAAAAGATTGTACGACCAATCGTAAAATCCTAAATCATTTGCCTCTTCAATAAACCGCGAACTATAGTCCAGTGCCAGCCCCCTGCCCACCCCATGCTGATCCACTAGCCGTGCATACGGGTATAAGCTAGAGAATTTGACTGGTATGTAAAAGCGACTGCTTGATGAGTTACTATAATTGACCTGTGGATTGATCTCCACACGCTCGCCAAGTACTTTTAACACATTATCAAACCTAACTGTATATCGATCCATGTTATTGCCTTTGAGTGATTCCAAATTTTTATCGGTTCCTCCCGATAAATAGTAGCGGTAATTACTCGAGCCTCCGCTAAGATTCAGCGAAAGCTGTCTTAACGAAGAATTTCTGTAGGCATATCTAGAAAGATCCGTTCTTAGGTCATAACCCTTAAGTGCCTCTATCTGCTGATCAATTTCACCTCCTCTTTCTGGATAGTTCTTTTTCTCCAATAGAAATTCCACCACCTCACTCAACGGTAACTTGGCAGTACTTATGATATCATTATTATACACTCCCTTTGCAAACAGCTCTTTTTCGATATCAATATAATCCGCATTACTGATCGCTTGGCGATAAGACAGATCAGGTCGTTGCCCTATGGTATACGTACTGGAAAGCGTTAGCTTGGCCTTAGCATTGTATTTACCCTGTTTGGTCGTAATCACGATAACCCCATTACCTGCACGGGCACCCCATATCGAGGTAGCCACCGCGTCGCGCAGTACCGTGATGCTCTCGACATCCTCGGGGTTAATAGCGCTCATATCGCCGTCAAATGGGAAGTTATCAATAACGATAAGCGGGTCTGTTCGTGATTGGATGGTGCTCTGTCCACGAATCAGGATATTATTGTTGTTGATAGCCTTGGTACCTACATTATTAAAAATAAGCCCCGGCACCTGATCGGCCAATCGCTCCAAAATCCCCATACCGACACCATATTTTACTTTAGAGCTGTCCAGGTGCGAGTAGGCACCTGTAGCACGCTCTTTACCAATGCGCTGATACCCCGTATTGATCAACACCTCCTCAATTTCGACAGGTCTTTTGAGGCTGTCTTTCAATATATCTCCTGTTCTGTCCTGTGCTATTGCACGAACAGGCAACAAGTATAGGACTACCAGTAGCCCTATACTACTAAATATTACATACAATGTTTTCATGAGGTAGGTCTATCTTTAATAACCAGAAAAGGTTTTGTCCTTTTTTCCAAAGAGATGGCAAGCCCGTATTTTGCCAGGTATTGATTGACTTCGGACAGGTCTCCTATAGGCTTTGGTATAGCTACTGTAAGCCGATCATTTCTACCCGTCTCATTATAGAGATTAACACCCATTTTGTCGTACTCATTAATTTCCTCGACCAATCTATTGATAGGGATATTAGTACCGTTAAATGTCTTTTCTCCGGTGCCATAAGCTGCTCCGAGCGTAGTGTTTTTTTCGGTAGACGCTATTAACTTTTTTTCATCAATGAGTTTAAGAATATAGCAGGAGATCTCTCTAGACTCCACTACAGCTTTGTACTGCGGAATCATCCTGTCCAGATCAGCCTGCATATATTTAAAGCTTGAATCTCTTTCTTCGTAGCGCACGATCTGTTCATAGCAGTAGCCGTTTCCAGCAGCAAGCCAATCCTCATAGCGTTGTCCCGGGATTCCCCGCTTAACAATTTTTTCGTGATCTTTTACTTCAACTATGGTATTCGATTTCCAAAACCCCTGCCCATTCGTAGAGTATGCAGTTATATATAGCCAAAAGAGCGGAACATTTAAAAGAGTAATCTTTCTTCCTTTGTCTTTGTCCGTACTTATCTTACGCATGGACTTGTAACCTGAATGATAAGGTATCAACGTGCTACTAAAATACAATTGACCGATCTCATCATTACCAACATTTTGAAGTAATGATCTGTCAAAATCATATTCTACAATGACGTCAGTCTTCGTTCTGAAATTAAATATTCCTTTCAGAGCTTCATCTATATTGACAGCATTGACCTGTAGTGATTCGGAACTACTACGAATTACGCCTTGCGAGTCTATCCAAACATAGTGTGGCAGTGTTCCATATTTAAAATAATCATCTATGTCCTTACCTTCGGAGATAAAAGTAAGATTCGGTGTTTGAGCACCGCGTGCCTTTATAAATACGGAAACACGTTCTTTACTTTCTGTAGAGACACTTAAGAATGCCACATCTTTAGCATATTTTTGTTGCAGTGTGTCAAGCTTGGGAAAAGCAGCTATACAACCTCCGCACCATGTAGCCCAAAAGTCGAGTATAATCAGCTTGCCCCGATAGTCATTCAAGGTCATTGTTTTCATTTGATCAGGATTACTTACGATCTGCAGAGGCATATGCCACAACATTTCCGGTATGGTATCTCCTATCTGCAAAGCATTTGGCTTCTTAAGGCCTTTGGCCTCCTGCCCTTGAGCAGGAGAAACCAAAAGACCACTAAACAACACACAGAATAATATTATACAGGCTAATGGCCAATAGCTAATAGCAGATGGCGACCTCAATCCACACAGCACGTCACCTCGATTGGAGCGTAGTGGAACAGAGAGGTCTATACAGAATAAAGATGTCATACCTCTATTCTTATCAATTGGGCGACTAGAAAGGTCTTTGTCACGGAGACCTGTCCCGCTTGTCCCGAGAATCGGGAAGTTATATCGGGATAATTTGACAACATGATCCCCCTGTCCAAAGGACAGTCCTCTCCCACCCCTTAAAAAATTCTTCATTTTTTTTAAGATTTTAAATTGTTTTTCAATGGACTTAAAGAGCCCGCACAGCGGGGTTTCTAAAGTTCATTGAATGTGTGGCGCCGGAAAAATAGACCGGTCAATATCCTACCGTACCCAATCCTTGATCAGGCCACACGGTTAATAAATAAAATTGATTGATTTGTTATCGGGAAGAGCTCACTTTTAAGTATTTAATTGGTATAATTTTCGGGTTATATAATTGGAGCGCAAAACCGATTAGATTGGTCTCCTTAAGACCAAGTCTACTAACCTGAACTATTCAGGAGCAGAGATAATTTTAATCTGATGATTCTGATTTTTTTTCACCATTTTTACAATTGAGTTTAAATGGTAAAGGAAATACAATAGGAAAGGCTGAGCTGAAATCATTAATGGAAATGTATGGATTTGAGCACTACCTCCCCGCCGCTTGAGTTCCCACACGAGTAACGGATCAACAGCAGTACCCTATCCATACAAAGGACAAATATAAGTCATTTGGATGGGATTGGGTAATACCTGCTGCCTCGCTCTCGTGTGGGATATTCTAAGCGACGAGACTTTAAATGTATCGACCTATACCAAGGTTATATTTTCTAGCCTATAATTTAATTCATATACGTGTAACGACCATTTAAATGAGAGACATCACTCGTTACTCACAAGTCGCTGACACAAATATACGATACATATTTATAATAACATAATGTATTTATAAAAATATAAAAACAATGATAATAAGTAAGATATCAACATTTCAATCTAGAGAGATTGGATTACGATTAAAAGCTATTAGAAAGCTATTAATACTCTCATTAAAGAAAGTTGCAACGGGTTCAGATTTAACTGTTGCATCGTTAAAGAGGCTTGAAGAAGGCAAAGGAAATGTCCATCTCATTAATTTGCTCAAATTGCTTACCTTCTACGGAGTTCCTGTTTTAGAATTCTTTGATTTTTCCAAGAAACTAAAAGACGAAAAGACTTTCAGAGCTAACATGATTAATTTCCATCAAGAGCACGATTCAGATAGACATAAAATTCTTGACACTCCCATCGATTTGATTGACCTAATTGAATTAAGACTTTTAGACTTAAATCTCTTTAGAGAATGGGTAGACGTACAAACGGTAGATGAATATATAAGGACGGCTTTTGGCATAACCTATAAAAATATATCCGGATCACTATTGACAGCTATTAAAAATGGTTGGTTAATATCGCGAAAAAAACATTCAGACAATGCTAAAGCTCGTGTGAATGAATATATTATTATCGACCTTAAAGATACTAAATAACCAAGGCTAGCACCATGATTCAAAACTAGCGCCACTTTGCAAGTGGTGTCTCAACAAACAAAAAATTACATTACCACTCACAGAGCAGGTGCGATCCGAGAAACCAGCACAAAAAAAGGTGATGCTATCAAGTTGAAAGGCAGATCGGTATTTGAGTTTGATGCGGACGGGAAGATACACCGACTGACGGATATAGCGCAATGCATCTTTGAAAAAATAGCGGAGTTAACACATAAAAAAAAGCGTTCAGGATTAATCCTGAACGCTTTTATAATATAATTATCTTTTAAAACTATTTCAACTTTTCTATCTCTTCAACAGTCAATCCAAGAATTTCCGAGATCATCTTGACCCCAAATCCATTTTCCAACATCTTAACCGCTGATTCTCGCTTTTCTGCATCTGCTTTTGCCCGCTCTTCCTGACGACCTTCTTGACGACCTTCTTGACGACCTTCCTGACGCCCCTCAGCCTTACCCTTGGCATGGCCAGAGCGTAATGCAGAATTAAAAACGCTTTCAGCGTCCCGTCTTTGTTTTAAACTTGCTTCGTATGACATCAGATCCTCCTCTTTTAATTTACCTATCTCTCCTATAGCAAAGATACGACCAAATATCCGTTTGTCCAAAAATGAAGGTAGTTTATCCATGGTACTCAGATGCTTAAGAAGATAGAGCCATTGATCCATTATCGTCTCCAATTCCTCTGGCTGCTTATCAAAAACAGGAAGGGAGACCATCTTATACCCCAACTTGTCATAAAAAACCTCGTGGGTATGCCTATCACATAACGCAACATCATAAAAATACGGGCGATCGGTCTCGCGGGGCAACGCAACATTCGAGCCTCCATTCATGTCGAATTCCAGAATACCGACGAAGTAAACTTCCGGCAAATGATAATCATTCCCTTTCTTCCCTTTGGCAAGCTGCTTATTAATCAACCGTGAGGTATAGAACACGGCACGGTCTTTAAAAAACTCCTGGAATAATTGTTGAAATTCGACTATAAAAATTTCACCATCACTACCTATGCAGTGCAGATCAAAAACAACGCGACGCATATCTTCCTGATCACCATCGTGCTCTACGGTCTTATACTTTAGATCGGCAATTATCTTCTCGCCTTCAAACAGACTGTTAAGGAATTCGATCAATAAGATCTTATTTTCTTCCCGTCCAAAATAAAACTTCATACCGAAGTCGGTCCGTGGATCGACGTATTTACCGAGATGCTTCTTTGATTTAGTCATATCGTTTAATCATTGGTTATTAAACAAATATACAAAAATAAAACCTTTTAAACTAAAATAATTAGCAAACATAAGCAAGCCATCACTCCTCCCCTCTCAACACCTTGATCACCTCTCCATTGTACATCAGCGTATATTTGGCCTTGATCACGTTAGCCTCTGCTACATCATAGTCCAATAGCGCTTTATAATTCCCGTCTAGGCTTGGGAAAACAGGCTAAAACAAAAAATAAAAGAATCAATAATACGTTTTTGGATATCTTCTATTTTCATTTTTTACTATAATGAAATAACGACCCATGCAATTCAAACTAACAAAACTTATTATACAATCATATTAAATTATCATCAATAAAAACATTAAAGCTTGAAACATTCATTTTTAACGCCTACATTTAAGAAAAGCAACCACTTATAAGTTTATAAATGAAATTATTGAATACCAACAGCACCAACAAAGACACTGATCTATTCAAGCTATGCGATTTTTTAAGTAAAGGATTGGGCTGAATTCTATCAAATATCAGGAAGGAGTGCAGACTGCTCTTTTAAACAACCATTTTAAACTTAAAACATAAAAAACAAGGTGAGGAATCTCAGTCTCAAAGTTGAAAAAATCTATGAAAAAGCTATTACTTGCAACACTTATCTTTTTTGTTTCTTTAACGACACAAGCAGGTGTAACTGACACAAAAATCCCCTTTATAATAACCAATGGTAGCATCATAATACAAACTCCTGATAAGGCAGGGAACATGCTTAATATGCTTTTCGATTCTGGAGCTAACACTTTTATGTTAAGCACAGAAGTTATTAGGAAACACAATATAAAAACAAAAGATGAAATACCATCCTTGATGCCGGGCGGTAACATAAAAGCCTTACCTTTTGGAAAGGCCGACATATTTAAAATTGAGGAACTGAATGAAATGAACACATCTGGGCTAGCTGTTGACCTAGATTGGCTGAGTAAGGAAAGAGGGATTCGAATAGACGGACTAATGGGAATTTCAAGCTCCGACAGAGCTAGAAACTTTGGAATTGATTTTGAAAATCATATTATTACGATATCAAAGACATCTATAGATAAGTCCAAATATAACAACATTACAACATTTGATATGGTCTTTTCTGACGCGGGGTTCGAAACAGACTACAGTAAAATATTGCATGTATCAACAGCTGTAAAAGTCGTCTTTCTCTTAAACAATTCTAATTCACAAACTGCAAATATGATATTTGATTCAGGTTTTAATAAGTCATTTGCCCTCTTTACAAATTTAGATATAGATTCACTTACCAAATCTTGGGACACCCCCATAAAAAGCACAACGTCCAAAAGAACGAATCTCGTGAATCACAAACAAGATCTACACGCAGTAGAATTAAAAGCCTTATTGATTTCTGGGAAACTAAAAATCGAACAACCTGAAGTTTTAATAACGAAAGAAAAAGACTTCATAATGAAAGGCCCCTTTGGTTCAGCAAATTTTTATATGTTATGTGGACTTGATTTTATGAGGAGCTACAAACAAGTGCATCTAGATTATATCCAACAACAAATACATCTCATTAATTAATTTACAGTACTGCCCTTTAAAACATTAGATTATTTTGTTCAATGGGAACAGTTATTTTGTTCTTAAATCAAACACTTTTGAGACACCCAACATTTGTAATAAATCTAAAAAGTCGGACAGATAGAAAGAATCAATGTTCTGGAGCAAAGTGACCAGTTCTTTATAAACGTTACTTGCAAAAAAAGGAAGACAGAAAGCTTATTTACGAACAATAGCGTGATCCGTATATCAGGTATATAGCCTTATCTTTTTGTCAGATCCTTGAGTAGGTTATTAAACACATAATCATGCTCTTGTCTTATCCCGAGTTTTTCTAACGGTTCCCAATAGAATCGAGGTTTCAAAACAGAGGTATAGGTTGTAATCCGTGTCAGCTTACATTTGTCCTCTCCCACTTTGTCAAAATAATATATTGCTTCTTTGAAACCAAGCCAACTGCGTCCCACCAACTTATAGTCGATGACATCCATCTTCAGAACCTTACCGCGCTCCAAGGCTGTAATCCGCTCTACAATAGTACCGCTACCAAAATCATTTGCGCTGGATTTTCCGGCTTTAAAATAACAGGTCCTCAATCCCCCGACCTCTTCTTTCTCCAAAACACATTTGGTAGGGATAGGAAGGTCAAAATACATAAGATAGGGCTTGTCGGCATCGAGGGTATCAACAGATTTAACAGCATCGTACACCTGCTCTGGCGTATAGTCAAAGATCTGCGTTGTGGCGACTTCGATGACCTCATCCTTATCTGCTGTTAGGTATTGCTCTACTGGTGCTGCGATCAGAAAAGGCAACAGCGGGAGGAGCAAGACCCGCAACCTGTCTGTACCCCGTATATGCCGATAACGCTTTATCAAATGCGCAATAATATAACCGGCAAAGATAAGCGGAAGCACCAAGGGCAATGTCATCACAATACACAATAAACCGGACAGGCCGGGAATAACGAGCGCTGTAAGAATAATAGCTGCCGATCCGATAGCCCCCCATACGATATATTTTGCATTGGGCATAGCACCGATAGCCACACCCAAAACTATAGGCAAAACAATGAAAAGAGCCCAACCTAATGGAGCTGTCCCGATAAACAGAAAAAAGATACCTGTACCAAAGAAAAGAGCGGTAAGAATAATCGACAACCGAAAACTGCGGTCTTTTAGAATTTTATCCATGTAGAGAGCATTGACTAGTAATGGTAAGATACAATTAAAAAAGAATAATGGGTGTTTTAAGAAAGAATTTCTGAGCTACTCAACATCGCTCGAGAAAAGATGCAAAAGCAAAGGGATACCTATGGCATCCCTTTAAACCCTACTTCGTTATGCTTAATCTTTTTGCTTGATCTTTACGAAAAACAAGCTCAAAGATGCTAATAGTAGTGCGATAGCAATAATTTGATAGGTAATAGAAAGACTGATATTTGCATCTTTTAATGCTCCTCCGACATATACCATAAGCCCACCCACAATCGTACTGAGAAAATTCAAAAAGCCATAGGCCGTAGCAATATATCGCTGATCAACAACCTGCCTCAACATCGGCATCAGATTAGCATCATTAAATCCTCTGGCCAATCCAAATACCACCATAGCAATTATGGCCAGGACAAATACAGAGGTAGAAGCCATGAGAAATAAGAAAGGTGTGCCTATGCAAAATCCAATAATCATAACATTGAGGCGGCCTTTCGGATTTTTCTGAACCCATTTATCAGCAATAATGCCTCCTAGGATTACGCCTACAAACGATCCTATCTGGATATAACCAGTAGCCGAAATACCTGCAGTGCCGAGATCTAGATGAAATTGATCCTTGAGAAAAGTTGGCAACCATCCATTCACGAGCCAATTTGCCATTCCTAACACGGCAAAAAACATTAAAATAATATAGAAAGACGGTAACCTGAACAGGGATGCTAGCACCTCCTTTATGGAGTATTTCTTCGTATTAGTGACTGCGTCCTCTTCCACATTATCTTCCTTTGATTTATCGCGAACAAGGTATAGGAGCACTATAGCGTACACTATTCCAAAAATACCGAATACATGAAAACCATACCGCCAGCCCCAGTACTCTGCAATAAAGCCGCCCAATCCGCCCAAGGCTAGGCCTGTGTACAGACCGCACATGTGCAGCCCCGTAGCCAATGACCTAGTTTTGCCGGAATGATAATCCGTAATCAATGCCAACGCCGCAGGAATATAACAGGCTTCGCTGATCCCCATGAAAAGGCGTGTAGCCAGCATCTCTGGAAAAGAAGTAGCGTAGCCAGTCCATAAGGTGACAAGTGACCAGATGGCAACAGATAATACAATGACTTTCTTCCGCGAATACTTATCTGCAAGAAATCCGCCAAATGGACTAACAAAACCATACGACCAAAGAAAAACAGAAGTCAGCAACCCAAACTGTGCATCAGTCAGATTGAAATCAGCTACGATCGGATCTCGCATCGAAGTAATCAATATCCGATCAAAGTAATTAAGAAAGGCTACCACCCACAGCAGAGCGACCAATAACCAGGCATATCCTTTTGTATTTGTTTTCATTGGCTTAGTTTTATCTTTGAGATATTTAGTCTTTATGTAGTACAAATAAATTCCGACAAAAAGGTTTATCTTGTCTAGGAACCTTCTTTATCGCACTATGATTATTTCTGAAGTAATTCAAAGTGTGGACGGAGATGCTCTCTCATCCCTATTACAAATTCTTCCTTTGTCCCCTCTTTTAAAATCTGAACCAAATCAGCGTGCGAAACTTTTGACTTTACGCTACGGTTTTCATTTTTCAATACGAAGTCAAATAAGGGAAGTAACATCACCTGAAACCTCTTTAACGTATCATTTCCTGTAATTTCATACAGTTTACTGTGAAATGCTATTTCACTATTGACTCGAAACACATCGTCATCTATAAACTTTTCATTATCCACGATCGCCTCCAATTCCTCAATATTTTTTTCTGTCTTTCGGAGAAAAAGTAAATCAGCTAACCCGGACTCTAGGACTAGTCTTAGTTCGAAAAGATTTTGCAATGTAGTGGTATCGATCAACTGGGGATTTAATACCCGTTCGAAAGATCCCAGTATATCCGGACTAGTCAATACCATCCCCCGTTTCTTTCTTGATTCGATCAACCCCAACATACGGAGTCGGCTCAAAGCTTCTCTGAGCACATTTCTGCTGACCCCCAAAGCGGCAGACAGCTCAAGCTCTGTAGGCAACACATCACCTGTCCGTAGCTCTTTATTGGCTAAATACTCGCGAAGGCGTAATTCCACAAGATCTGCTCTAGTATCAGCAGATATGGGTTTCAAATCTTTACTTAACTCACTTATTTCCATTATTTATACTTTAACTATTAGAGCCACTTCACAAATTAACATAAAACATTTTACAAACACATTCTCACTGTAAATAATATGTTAATTACCACATTAGATAACTTAAACTTAACAATATACTACTATAACATTTCAAAACACTATAAGTCTCGCACGTCGACTACAACGACCTGCCGTGTCCTCACAGCTGGACGTACTTCTCCGCCTGGGATTATGATCCGCCCGTCCCAAACCACTAGCGAGGTAGTGACTGCTGCGGTCTCTGGCTGGCTCCCAATATCAGACCAACGATCAGCGTATGCATCATATGATAATATACTTCTGGAAAACCCTGGGTGTTTATCCTGCTTCGGATCTATGCCTACAGACGAACCATCATCCCCTCCGAAAATCAGGAGATGACCTGAAGACTCCGCGAATGCAGGACTAGGAGCTGCTACCACGGGACTTGGCAAGCTTGCAATTTCTTTCCATCCCTTACCCACATCATATCGATATGCATCTTTCAAATATTCACGAGTACCATCCTCCAGCCGGGCACCACTAAATAGATAAATGGCCTCGTCTTGAGCACCAGCTACGGCAAGCATACGTGAGGGACCGGGCCAGGAATCTAATATTTTCCAACCCGCGTCGACGCTGTCGAGATCTAGAGCCCAAAAGTTAGACTCGCTTTTTGTGGAGCTGTGATCTAGAGTACCTCCTAATATATAAACAATATTGTTCAGAATAACGCCGGTAGAATTGGCAAGAGGTTGGGGCAAATCTGGAAATCGCTCAAATCGAACTGAATCACCTTCGTATTGGAGCAATAATACTTCAGAACTATGTTTATCTTGGGTGCTCCCTCCAATTAAGATCATTCCTTCTCTGCAAGTAATAGATACACCATAGCCTAAAGGTCTCGGGAGTTTACCTACTTTTTTCCACTTGCTCTTAGGATGATCAAGCACAAAAATATCATCATGCCATACTTTCTTAGATCCAGTCCAAGGAGCCCCACCATCTGGGAAATTAGCTCCTCCTGCGACAATCAAAGCATCATTGGCAATACCGACAAAGGAACCGGCAAAGCCAACTTGATCAGGAATATCCATCAGAGAACTCCAATCAATGGAGATGTTTTTAGATGAACAGCTACTAATACCTATCATTAGAAAAATTAATTTTACAGTATTGAATAAAAACCTCATTCCTAAAAATTTACCATAGACGCATCTCTGCACTGATCTACCAAATTAAAGAAATTATCAGACTCCAAATCATCCTTTAGTCTCTTTCTTTCTTCTGAATTTAAGCTGACCAATGGCAGACGACATGGACCTAACTCAAAACCGCTCATATCGACAATAGCACGCTGTGCAGGAATAGGAGAAAACTTGACCAGGGATTGGACCATCTTGATCGAAACCATCTGTAGTCGACGAGCTTCATCGATATTGTTGCTTTCAAAATTCTCAATTATTTTTTTATATAGCGGAGTAGCATAGGTATATGTACTTCCGACTG
Organism: Sphingobacterium paucimobilis HER1398; assembly: GCF_000416985.1. Taxonomy (GTDB): domain Bacteria; phylum Bacteroidota; class Bacteroidia; order Sphingobacteriales; family Sphingobacteriaceae; genus Sphingobacterium; species Sphingobacterium paucimobilis. The sequence continues at coordinate 354,201 of NZ_ATDL01000004.1, read as the reverse complement.
CTCCTTTGGCGCCTACCGCAATGGCTCCCAGCAGCATCTCGTCTAGCCCATATAAGATATCGTACTTACCGCCTTTATAGTTCAAGCAAGCTTCATATTCATGTAGGGTAGTCGCCGTATACTTTAAGCCAGCAAAGCTAGGAATCATCTCCTCGGCCAACTTTATTAACTCGAGCATATCCATAGATACACCTGTCAAATGGGGAATATTATAATAATAAAAAGGCGTGCTGGGAGCTGCGGAAGCTATTTCTGCTAAACTCGTCACCAAAGCTTTGACAGAAGCTGGTTTAAAGTAAAAGGCTGAAACGGATGAAAGTGCGTCGGCACCGGCCTGCTCCGCATGTGCTGCCAGCTTACGAGCTTCTTTTACGGAACTGTGTCCTACATGCACCATAACTGTCATGCGCTTGTTTACCGCCTTGACGTAAGCTTCTACGATAGCCATTCTTTCATCTATCGTTAGGTTTGGTCCCTCTCCATTTGTACCACACACGAACACTCCAGAAGCTCCATCTCTGACCAGTTTTTCGACAATCTGAGGAATAGCCTCTAAATTAATTTCACCGTCCTCATTATATGCAGCAAAAGTCGCAGCTACCAATCCTGTAATTTTTTTCATCGTATATCTCTCTTTTTATGTAATTATCTCTGTGCATCTATCTATTGCTCCATCTCAACCTCTTCATATTTTCACTTTTCAGGGAGCGTTCTTATTCCTTGATTTATTTTAAAAGGTCTTTTAGTTCTATCGCCTGAAAAACCATGTCAGCCTGGCTGCTTTCATAAAGAATTCCGACGGTATGTCTATCTATGCTCGTAAGGCAAGAATATCCTCTGCTTTTTAAAGCATCCAAAAGTAGCGACGAGTCGGACGACCAGGTCATGCCGTCATCATAGCTATGTTTGATGGTCAATTTATGCCGTGTTGTTTTAGAATTAGGATTTGAAAACAGCAAAACAGACTTGTCCTTCTTTCCCTTGCCATAATCATGGCGAATGATGCTCGCCATGCAAACGGGTTCAATCAAAGCATGATGAGAAGTAGGGTGTACTGTCCAACTCTTTCCTAAATCTTTGGTTGTGGCAATAGCCCGCCCATTTGTGTCATCTATCCGTCCTTTATTAGAATTCGCTCTCATATTCAACATAATAGATCCATCGGATAATTCAACAGCCATACATTCTGTGGTCGATTCACCTATGGCTGGCTCACTGGATACCCAGGTCTTGCCTCCGTCTTTACTATAGGTAATATTTGAAAATGCTTCTCCAGTACTGTCCCGACCCTGTGTCGGAAAAACTAATGTGCCATCACGTAAAGTAATACCCTGGCCAGGTGCTGGTGCCCATAGCCACCAATCCTTCTTTTTTCCCATCTGTGTTATATTTACTGGCTCTGACCAAGTCTTCCCATCATCTGTGCTTTTAACAATCAAAAACTGGGCAGTCTGTTTCACATCAAAACCAGGCTGTGAACCCTTCGTTAGCCACTGATGATTCCAATCTTTGCTAGCCTGAGTAAGATTTTCCTGCCATTGACCATCGTCATTAATAACACCATACATCCACAGACCTGCAATATAAATCGTATTTGAATTTTTGTCCACTAGGATACAAGCGTCCGATACGCCATTGAATTTTTGAGGCAGTCCACCCCATTCTCCCATATCCATCGCTATCTGTATCGGTTGCCAGGTGTTGCCCCTATCTTCGCTACGATGGACCCCTATATCCATATGGCCCTGTAAATCCCTTCCACTTTCATAGCGTGCATCAAAAACAGCAATTAACGTCCCTTTATTCGTTGTTGCCAAACCTGGAATCCGGGAGGTATGAACAGCGTCTTGCTTGTGTTTTCTTACTGCTACACCTATACGTTGCTTTACTTGATTATCTTTCTGAGTTATATTAATATTCTCTCCGTCAATTTCAGCAGACAATAGACTTGCATCTACAAAGTTTAATATATTCGCATTGTCAGCGAGTTCGTAAGAAAGCCAGAAGTAATTATCCCCTTTCTGTAAAACCTGACTACTCTCAAAACGCAATTCCTGATCTACATGATTTACCGTAGACATCAGCTTAGCTTTTGTGGTCTCCATGTTCCCAGGAAGCGTATCCTGCCCATAGTAATATAATCGAGCCGCTTTGATATCTTTCAGATCAGTTGTTCCCTTAGTACTCGCACGTATCCCGGTCAGGACGCTTCCTTCGACGGGTGAAAATATGTGAATTCGGATGATGGGATTATCGGCTTTCCTTTTTAATACAGGCAATTGATACTGATCACTCGATATCTTAAAATCAACAGGAGCAAAAGCTAGAAACGATACGATAATAAACGATAAAACGGCACTTACTAAAACGCTAAACTTCATATTATGACTTAACTTATTTATTACTATTTTGATTATTTTGGTTCGGCAGAACCATTTAATATCCATGTTAAATTGAATCGATGAAAGTCGATCGAACGGTTACTAGTCTCAGAACTCCTTGTATTTTCATTGATCTCGATCAAAGCAGCGACCATATTATCCTTCGTCTTTATCATACTGGAATACCCGCCTTTTCCTTGGCGCTGGGCCTCTTCTTCAGACAGTGTGTCGTAAATTCGCCTATCCAAGGGCCAGGTTTTGCCTTCATCATAACTTAGCCTGACTAGCATCCGGCCTCTAGTCGTCGTACTTGCAGAATTTAAAAAAAGTATACGATTGCGATTCCACGTAAACCGCAATATAGAGGCCTGATTTGCAGGATCAAGAAGGGCTTGATCTGAGACCCAATTTGAAAAGCTGCCAATTGTTCCAGTAGAGATTCTTCTCGTTTTCGAGAGCTCCCATGCGCTTCTTACTGCTCGATCATTTCGAATCATTGCTCCATTGGATTTTTCAACAATCGTTCCTTCACTCGTACCAGATGCCAGTAATTGATATTTCCAAGTCTGCCCATGATCATCGCTGTAAATATTTCGTCCAATAGCTGGAATAATTAGTCGTCCTACGCCCTCTACTTGCTTCTTCTGTATACCTATTCCTGGTCCCATAGCATCCCAAGTATAATTGGAAGGCAAAAGAATAGCGGTTAAATCCTGTGGTGTGGACCAACTTTCCCCTTCATCGTCACTATAGGAAGAATATACCTTTCGCTGCCCCCAATGGTCGATTTTCTCAAATCCGTCAGTACCGGATTGGTTATGTCTGTCGCTGTTCCAAGACATAAACAACCAGATACGCCCATTTGATTCATCCACCACGGCAGTTGGGTTACCCCAGGTACCATTACCTTCACTAACCACCGTCTTTAAAGAAGACCAGCTTGCTCCATTATCCTGTGAAGTTTTATATACCAGATCAATATCCCCATAATCGCGGTTGTCATTCTTCCTTCCTTCCGCAAGAGCGATCAAGGTTCCTGATACTGTCCGAACCAAGGATGGGATCCGATAAGAATGATAACCTTCATTTCCTCCATCAAAAATTTTCAATTGGGTATGAATTGGAGGAGCCTTCAATAATTCTTCATCCTGCGTATTTTCGGACTCAGGTGGTTGTGGCTTTTCCTTTGTCACACTGTCTTTCGTACAGGATGCAAAACAAAACATCACACTTGTCACCATCGCAAGAAACTTCATACATATATCCTTCATTATAGCAAAATTCTTGTTTATAATGTTGTCCAGAAAAATCTTACTTCTGGACAACTTTTATATCGACTAAAGATTGTATAGCGCTAGTATTTCCGCCGCACTTAATGCTTTATTATAAATAACTAAATCATCCAACAAACCACTGTAGTAACTGCCATATGTAAAATCACCAGACGCATTGGTTCCGCGCTGCATACCTATCTTGAAGTCGCCCGCATTAGACACGACTTTGACGCCGCTAGCCGAAGTGCCTTCTTTAGCAAATACACCATTGACATATATAGATGTTTTTAAACCACTACGGGTAGTCACAACGTGAAACCATTGGTTGGCCTCCCATTTACCTTTCTGAGATTCATTCAAGTTTACGAAGGATCCACCATTGGAATCTTCTGTAGCAAAGGTCACAAGCTGATCTGTAGTATTTGACAATAAGCGCAACCAAGTCTGATTATCTTTGGAACCTTTATCACCACTTTCCTGCCAAACCATCATCTTAGCCAATTTGCTTGCTTTGACCCATACAGCAACCGTATAGTCCTTGTCACCAAAGTTCAACGCAGGATGATCAGTCACGACCAATCCACTCGATCCGTTGAACACTGCAGCATTACTGTCATACGCTTTTCTATCTACCCCGAGACTCGTCACTGCACCCCGCATTGTCGGCGCAAACTTGTGAGGCCCCACATCGTTCAGATTACCACTAAATGGGAAATAAGCGGCCAACCTATCACCAGGCATAACTACGATATACCCTTCTCTAACCTTTTCTTTGGTTACTGCAATATTTGTCCCTCTCAATTTTACTTTATACCTTCCAGGTTTGGCATATTGAACAGATGGGTTTTCTGCGGTGCTTGTTGACGGCGTGCCGCCCTCAAACTCCCATTGCCAACTATTTACAGTACCTACGGACGATGACGTAAAATCTATGGTGCCGCCTTCATAGGTACCTGTAGAACTAGCAGAAAAGTCGATACTAACGTTACTCGCGTCTAAAACCTCAATAAAAGCTTCTTTGATTTCGACATCAGAAAAGTCAGGGTTACTGACGGTCAGCTTAGCACGATAAATCCCTACTTCATTAAACTTGAGTTTTGGACTCTGCTCATTAGAGGTCAGGACAATACCTTCCGCTGAAGTAAACTCCCACGTCCAACTTTCAACCAGCCCCGTTGAAGCGTCTATAAAACTAACCTCATCTCCCTGTGTGACTATCGTTTTATCTGCTTCAAAAGCAGCTTCTATCACGTCATAACCAACGGTCACTTCCTTTGTAATCACGGAGCCGCCATGAGAATTCGAGACTTCCAATGTTACATTATATTTTCCAGGTTGTTCAAAAATAACAATAGGATTGGAAAGCACGGATTCTTCAATATCTCCTCCTTCGAACTTCCAATTCCATCTAGAAACTTTTCCAGTAGAAGCATCTGAAAAAACGACAGGATTTCCCACTTGAATAGCTTCAGATTCAAATGTAAAATCGGCCGCCAATTGCTCCATAACGTCGTCTTTTTTGCAGGACGAAAACGCCCCCAGCAAAGCGATATAGATAACCAATAAAAATTTAGTATTCATATGTCTATAATTGTTTAGTACGGATGTAAACCTATTCAGTCTATAGTTTACTATTTAAAATCTCCCAGTTCCAACATTTTGAAAGCAATACCTTCATAGGGCCTACCGACTCCTCCTTCATAGACCAAGGCTATCTTTCCCTGGGCGGTAAGAGTCATATCCGAATACGCCGAAGGCCCGCTATGTATCGACACCTTTTTTGTCCAATTACTGCCATTGTCATTGCTCAATTTGACGGTCATATTCTTGCGTTCAACACTCGCTGCATTAGCGAAAAACATCATATGTTTGTTATCAATAGGTGCAGAAAGTAAACTGCCTTGGCAGATAGCATCCACTAGCGTGTAATCGGTCTGGATATCGCCCCAGGTCTCGCCTCCATCTTCACTGATACTATATTTGCGCACATTGCCAGAACTCACTCTAAAATTCATCATCAAACGTCCGTCTGAGAGTTCCGCCACGGTACACTCTCCCACACCACCAGTCTTTGTTGCCGCTCCAGACTTCCATGTAAGTCCATTATCATCGGAGTAAATAGCGTGAGAAAGATCTTGGCGCCGTCCGTCCACCCGTTCGGTAAAATAGTTTGGTGATACCAGTCGACCTTTATATGTGCCCTTTGAAATCTGAATACCGTGAACTGGACCAGTGGCATACCAATCCCATGTGGATGACTTGACACTTGATGTAATCTCTCTGGGTTTACTCCAGGTTGCCCCTTCATCAGAAGAGGAGGTATAATATACTCTTCTAGTGTCCTTACCTGTGCCATTGGTCAATGCTGCCCAATCGTCCGCACCATTGTTCCAGGTCAATAGCAGGTGTATCTTGCCTGTAACTTTATCTACAATCGGAACTGGATTACCGCAGGTATTCACTCCTTCGTCCCAAATAGTAATCATATTGCCCCAGGTCTTTCCATTGTCATCAGACAATTTGACGACCATATCAATATCACCACTATCTCCGCCGCTTCTTAATTTTCTCGCTTCGGCGAAAGCCAAAAGACGCCCGCTATTGGCTTTTACAATGGCCGGAATACGATAGACTTGGAATCCTCCAGTATTCTCTTTATAAATATAGTTGAAGGAACTGGTAGGGTCCTCACCATCATTGTCTCCGCCATTGCCTCCTGGCTTTGTAACTGGCTTTGTCGGCTCATCAGACTTGCATGCAATCAATGCAACATTTGAAGTCACACATAACAATAAAACAATACTCGTTATTAAATTTTTGCTTAAAACCATTTGCTCTTAATTTTTATTTGTTATAACCGTCAGTTTGTTCCAAACTAGGATTTCTATCAATCTGTATCTTCGGAATAGGTGAATATAAGGGAACAGTGGTACCACTCAGATTAGGCACCTCACCATAGACATCTATGGTACCACCAAAATGAAATCTCAACAGATCAGGCCACCGCTTAAGTTCGAGATAGAATTCTCTAAATCTTTCTTGGAGGATAGCCCGTTCAACAGCAATCTTTTCTGCCGAGCCGGTATAATCTCCAATTTTGGCTCTTGCTCTTACTTTATCTAACTCGTCAATCGCTTCGCCTGTACGGTTTAAAGCAGCCAATGCTTCGGCTTTGAATAAAATCATTTCGGCTAGACGATAGACTACAATATCAGAATCATAATAACGATTTCCAGTATTTATACTTCCTCTCATCTTGTTGTCAAACCAACCAATACTAACATTTCCGGGTGCGATAGCTTCAATAATAGATTTTGACCTCCTGATATCAGAGGTATATTCACTAAAAGCATTTCGTAGTTTAGGTGATGGAGCATACTGACTTCTTGCACCGCTTCTTGCAAAAGCAATATCATTTACATTGATAGCATTCTGGACGAAAACATCTCTCGGTTTTAAACGGCTACTGTAATGATCCCCTTTCTCATCCCGTTGCATATAAATCGAGAATATTATTTCTTTGCCATTTTTACTTCCATCTTCAAAGATCTTTCCAAAATCTTCTTCTAAACTCGTTCCTACCTGGGCCGCATCTGCTGCAATGATAACCTCTTCTAAATCTGTATCTGTTCCGTTCAAAACCTTTGCTTTCCATAGTAGCACATCTGCTTTCAAAGCATAAGCTGCTGGTTTAGAAGCCCTGCTTTTATTTTTAAATCCATTTTCGGGAAATAACTCAATTGATTTAGATAAGTCGCTTAAGATCTGCACCATGACTTCATCTTTAGGTGATCTAGGTAACTGCTCTTTATTATCATTCTCTGTGGGCTCTAGCTCCAAAGGCACATCGCCCCAGATACGTAACAAACTAAAATATGTATGTGCGCGGATAAAATAAGCTTCGGCTAAAATACGGTTCTTGTCAGCCTGTACTCCAAAATCTATTTTATCGGAATATTTCAACAATAGGTTACAATGCTGAATAACTCCGTAAAAACCAATCCAGTTTGGAGCATTCTGATCTGTCAAATTTTGATTCCAAGCATTAGAAGGGCCTCCTTCCATGCCAGGGACAAAGGAATCTCCACGGTCTTCGAAGTAATTGGTATTGTTGTTCAGATTTCGAAACTGATCATAGACACCGAGAAGATAGCTTTCCATATCTCCTTGGTTTTGCCAATAATCGTCATTCGTAATATCAGAAATCGTATCGACCTCCAATAATTTTTCACAACTGGTGAATAGGAAGACGCCCATGATAAGCGTGTATATTTTAATATATTGTCTCATGTGTATTAGATTAAAACTATTTGAACTTAAAAAGTAGCGCGCATGCCAAAATTAATCTGCCTTGGCCGTGGATAAGTACCGTAATCGGCACCATCGAATATTTCTGGCATCATGCCATCATATTTTGTCAAATAACCCAAATTGTATACTCCACCGAAGAATTCAAGTCCTTGAATCTTAGCCTTACTTAAAAAAGCAGCTTTTAGACGGTAACTTAATGATACCTCACGGAAGGCTAAATAATCACCTTTTCCATAATAACGGCTATTATTGCTACCGCCACTGGCATTGCCTAATCCATTGTCCCATCTCATATGATTTCTGAAATTATAATCGAAATCACTTTGAACAGTATATTTCGGATATTTTGCGTCGTGTCCTTCGCCCTGCCAACTCTCTGTCATGGCTTCTTTAAAAGCATTATTGTTGTTGCGACTGCTTCCCATCACATTTCCTTTGAAACCATTGTCTATTACATGCCCCACGGACCAATCAACAACAACTCGTAATGAAAGTCCTTTATAAGAAAAATTATTAACCATCCCTCCCATTTTATCTGGTCGGATGTATCCCATAAAAACCATATCATTATTATCAAGAACACCATCCCCATCCAAGTCTTCAAAAATGGCATCACCAGCAGTCTTTGTTCTTCCTGAAGCATTTCGATCCAAAGGCGCATTTGCAGCCTCAGCATCTGTCTGATAAACCCCTTGATAATGATAAGCCCAACGCCCTCCAAATCGTTCTCCTTCTGCCAATCCACCTACTTTTCTATAATCTCCTAATGCAGGATCATATACATAATTTCCATTTATACGATTCTTATCCTCTTCATTGGCTGGTAGCTTCACCACCGAAGAACGATTGAACGAGAAAGTTGTACTCAGGTTCCATTTAAAATTGTCATTGCTAATAGGGGTAGCCTGCAACTCAACTTCAAACCCACGATTACGGATAGAACCGTAATTGCTTTTTATAGAACCAAAACCAAGCTGAGAAGATAGGGGCTTGTCAAACAGTCTATGATCTGTGACTTTATTGTAGTAATCTACCAAAACTGTGAGCCTATCATTAAACAGCCCCAAATCTAAACCTGCATCGAAGGAAGTCGTTCTCTCCCAGACTAAACTATTATTCATGAGAACAGTATTCAAAATCCCTACCTCGCCCATGTAACTATATCCAGTCGCATAACGTCCACGAGAATCCAATGGGTTGATATTATTATTCCCTGTTCTGCCCCAACTGGAACGAAACTTTAATTTGGATAATGGAGTATTGGCCAGCGTCTGGAAGAAATCTTCCCGATGCACATTCCATGCTGCTGACATACCTGGAAAATACCCCCATAGCTTGTCTTTAGCAAACTTAGAGGATCCATCCATCCGCATACTAGCAGACAGTATATATTTTCGGGCATAGTCATAGTTGGCACGGGCATAATAACTCAACATAGCCTCATACCCCTTAGTCGTTGTAATACGCTGTGTCAATTCCGAAGTTGCATTCAATGTAGGGATATGGTCGGTTTTTGCCTCCCGTCCACTCCCACTCATACGGTAACTATAATCGTGATAATAACTTCCGCCAAGAATTGCGCTGAAATTATGTAGATCAGCAAATTGTTTATCATAAGACAACAAGCCATCGGTTTGAATATGTCTATCAAAGTTATGTCGGGCTGAAGCAGGCCTGTTTGTCACTGTTTCATTATAAGCTTCAAAGTAATTCTCTATTCCCTCTGATCCAAAATAATACACAGACGGCTTAAATGAAAGCCCTGGTATAATATCCCAATTAGCACCAAGTTGAAAGCTGGTACGATACACCTCAACATCATTATATTTCGTTTTGTAATAGATTTCGTGCAGACGATTTCTAAAGGATGAAACTCCTTCTCCAGGTGCTGGCAGACCATTTTCATAATATTGTCTGTAGGTCGGCGGTGTCAACACACTCCTTGATAATACCCATTCATAGTTATTAGGCGAATTGTCATCTCGCTGCTGATAGGTAAATTTTGTATTTATACTCCATCGGTCACTCAATTTGAAATCGCCATTAAATAAAGCACTATAATTTTTGTAATTGGTCCCTCTCACTATGCCGTCCTGATTCAAATATCCTAGGCCAAAGTAATACTTTGCTCTTTCGGTTCCCCCGCTGATATCGAAATCCACCTCCTGTTTGCCTCCTACTTGAAATGTAGCATCCTGAAAATCATTGTTTTGAAAAACAAGCTTCTTTCCAGTCACTGGATCAGTCATAGTTTCCCAACCTTGGTTTTCCAATAAATCGGCAACATATTCTTGTCCATAATTTTGAAGGTATACATCTAGAAATTCTAATGTATTTCTAGAATTACGTGGATTACCAGTAGACATACCATATCGACCACCAGTGAGATAAAAGTCTGGATTTGATTTATTAAAATCGATCGTATTCTTACGTGATAGATACACATAATCACGTGCATTCAGCAAAGGCAAACGACTCATCTGCTGCTCTACCCCATGCGTATACCGTACGTTTATAGTAGGCTTACCGAGTTTACCGGTCTTGGTAGTTACTATAATAATCCCATTTGCTGCCCTAGCGCCGTAAATCGCTGTTGAAGCCGCATCTTTCAAAACCGTAATCGATTCGATATTATCGGGATTCAAATCGTTTATACTACGTGTCCCTTGCGAAACTAGTCCGTCAACTACAAATAGAGGCGCATCACCTTCGGGAGAAGTCGAACTACCGCCCCGTATAAAGACCTGCGGGCTGGAACCAGGCTGACCATTTGACACTTGTAAAGACAGTCCTGCTACTTTGCCTTGCAACTGAAGCATAGGGTTTTGTCCTGGAGCTTTGTCAAACTCTTCCTTGCCTATATGGGTAATTGAGGCAGCAACAGTCTCTCGACTCTGCTTACCATACCCCACCACCACTACTTCATCTAGAGTTGCTTCATCTTTCTCAAGCGAAACATCTAGGTTTCTACTATTCTGAACAGCAACCTCCTGAGATTTAAAACCCACAAAAGTAAAAACAAGGATGCCCTGCCCAGAGGGCACTTTAATAGCGTATTTCCCATTACTGTCTGTGGCCGCAGTAATTGTTGTATTTTTTAATCGAATACTAACCCCTGGTAAGACGCGCCCATCTTGACTTGAAATAACTTTGCCTATTACCCCGAAATCAGATTCCTGAGCGAATACAATCGAAGAAAGTAAAAACAAGAAGAGAAATAGTACGCTGGTAACGTTTCTTTTCATTTTAATTTGGTTTATAATTTATGTTTATATGTTCTACATAACAAAAGTAGAAAATTATGTAAGAAAACCAAAAATTAATTTTTTATTGGATGTGCACGCACCAAATGTTGATTTTTCTGTTAAGACTTTCCCAATTGCCGAAGTATAATCCAACCTAAAAGACTTCTAGTCCTTTCGTACAACAACCTAAAGAACCCTATGCTGGATCGATCAAAAATCTCAGATCAGCTTTTGCTCTATATCAGATGTACACACCAGTTTAAAATCTTTTAAAATTTATTGATTGAACAAAACCTTATCTTTAGTATGTAGAACCAAACAAAAACAAGTCTAAGACAATTATGAATAAAATAAACCTTTTTTCCATTTGTAGTCTTTTATTCTTTTTGTCATGTAACCAGGCAACAGAGATAAATACAGATATAACAACCATAGTCGCTGGCACTTCCAAAATAACAGGAAGTATCATTACTCCTGATGATTCTCACATGGATAGTATCATGGTAACTATTAGCCTAACACATCCAATTTCGGGGGAAAATGTTAGACAAGAAATTTTGGTTGACCAAAAAGGCAAATTTTCACTGGAATTTAATACAGAAACCGAGACTTCTTTAATAGGCTTATCCACCAGTGTAAATCCTTATAAAGTACTCTACATCAAATCAAGAAACAATGATTCTACTTACATTGATATAGTTTATAACTCAAACCGCGATTTCAAAAATATCGAGATTGCCCCTGCGATGAATAAATATGATATGATGCAGTCCTTGGTGGTTTTAAACAAGATGATCGATCATAGACCTACTGATCCAAATTGGGTGTATCCGCGACTCTATGATAAAGGTACCGATGAATTCTTGGACTATGCTAAAAATAATGTATTCAAAAAATCTGCATTATTCGTAGATAATGACGAATTGCTTTCCAAGGAGTTTAAAGATATTATCGTTAAAGATTATCGTTTATTCCTATACACAGGGCATGTCTTCGATTACGAAAGAGAGATGAAACATAATTATCGTAACGCAACTCGGGACACAACTGGTAAACCTAACATCCAAAAGATCGATCGGTCCTATTTTCGCTTTTTGAAAGACTTCAATCTCAACGACGCTCAATGGGAATACATGATGGATTATTTCGGATTTGAGGGCATTCCATCCTATTTAGTGTACAACAGGAAAGGAATTCTAATCAATAAATTCACTGGTTTCCCTGGAAATGACACCTTAAAAGGAATGATTAACGAGGCGTTGAAATGAATTAAGTCCCCTCCTTTACTTTCCACTCATTACCTTCTTTGTATATAGTAACTGGTCCTCCCAGGTCTCTAGGGTCAGGCGTTTCTTTGAGACCTGTCCAATCATCATAATAAAGGGATTGTTGAATATTCTTAATATAAGAATCATACTGCTCGTTCGCCTTCTCCGTAAAAAGAAAAAAATAATTAACAAAACCACGGTCTTTCTTAGATAGATATAGCGCTCCAAAATGGTCATATTTACCTTCATAGACCTCTTCCTTTTTAAGTTTCGCAGTGTAGACAATGACAGAATCTGCATTAAAAACCTCCTTAGCTTTATCATTTGGCCAATAATCAACATAGTTCAACCAGTTTTGCTTGGCACTGTCTCCATAAAGCAATTTAATCTGATGCCGTATATTGTCTATATGCCTAATACTTGGAGACATATTAGCACCTGGAAACAGACTATTAATCCGTATAGAATCTTCTTTAGTAGAGATTCTAAATATTCGAAAAAACGAAATAAACTCGTCATCATCAGAGATAATACCTTGTGCAGGATTTCCCATTAACTGCCTTAATTTGAGATTTTCTTTAAAGGAAGAGGACTTTGGGATATAAGTTTTGAATTTTTCGGGAAGTTTGTAATTAAGGCCCATGGTCCACAATACTCTTTCATCTGTCGCTTGCCCACACAGCATATTGACAAAAAACACAAGAAAAACACCTATATATATATATTTCAACATAGTCTTAAGAATGAAATTAATACACTCTCCTATTAAACCATTATTCTTGAGATAACTAAGAAACGAGACTCACAGGGTACAGCATCATCCAAAGTGTCATAAACAAACATTAATTGATTGTCACTACAGTAGCCACAGCACGTTGCTTTGCCCCATTAGGGTTAGGAGCGCTTGGTGTATCGACCTCTCCCCCTTTTATCAACGGCTTGCCATTGATAAGCATACAGCTCGACCCTCCCCCATCAAAATGGAGCACATCATAACAACCGAGCTTGACCAATTCTCTTCCTACTTCCTCCCAGGTATATCCTCCCAATCCATCAAAGCCATTGCCCTGATTGACATAGACAATCATTTTGTTGTCACTCGTCAAGCCAACAGCAGAGCGTGGTCGATTGGCCGAACCATCTCCTGTAATAAGTTCTTGCTTCATCTTTTCAAAAGGCACAACTTTACCATCTTTAGCAGCAATAGGCCCAGCACCAGAAGCCATATAAGCATTCCAAATACGACCGTTGGCAGGGAAAACCAGTGAGGGCTTGGATAACGGGGTCTCTCCTTCTATATTTGCAGCTGGAGCAGGATAGGCATAGGTCGGCGCATTGATGCCGTCTGTATACACCCAATTGATTTCCAAAGCCCCATTTCTCTCCATACCGATCGCTGAGCGAGTCATATAATATGTTTTTCCAAGCCTATCTGTCGAGGTTGTATTGTGCCGTACCGTAGTCCCCTCTTGAATCAAGAGACTGACGCCATACATCCCCTGTACATCGGAATACGTAAAATAGCCCGAATTGATAAGAATAGTAGGTTTTTGTGCAGCTGGCAATTGTTCGTAAAATAAGGATGGAGTCTTGACTCCAGAGGCTCCCCCAATGACATTGAACTTAGGATCCTTGGCAAGATCTACCAGTGCAAAATAAGCAATCCCTGCCTTTCCCTGCATGCTGATATTCTTGAACAATTTGATGTGCGTAGGTAGCTCACCAAATGAGGCATCTTCGGTCCAACCGCTATAATCTGCTGCCTTGACCTCGCCCGTAATCGTATATTTTTGTTGATGGGTATTATTATTGATATTTAATGAATACGGAGCTAATAAATCAAACGTAGACTGTGCTGTATTGAGCCGGACTTTGCCTGCTAGCTGAAAATCCAAACTCATTTTTTTGAGCTGTACCGGATGGGCAAAACTGATGACAATCTTCCTATTGACATCATCGATTTTGACGGTAGCATCGGGATAGTTTTTTACCTTTATATTGATAAAAGGCTTGTCTACCGGAACTTCCTTATTTTCGGTCTTAGGAGTCGTCGTTTCTTCTCCCGTTTTTGACTTGCTGCATGAAACAGCAAATAAAACTGCGCATAATAAAAACAGTTTAATTACAACATTTCTTTTCATTTTCATACAATTTGACGATCATTAATTTATGTTTTTAAAAACGTATTTTCCAGGTTCTAAGACTATGATGCTATATTCCGCTTGCGCTGGAAGGGTACGTACTTTTGCCTTTTGCTGCAGAACTAAAGTACCGTCCTCTTTGGGTATCTTGAGCAATGCTGTGGTGTTGGGAGGCACAGCAATATCGAGCGTAAGCGTACCGTCCTGCCGCGTCCAATGGCTCTTGATAGGCCCCATAGGAGATATAAAGTCAGTCTTTGCCCACGCTATATCAGTATCTGTCGCTTTTGGAATCTGTATATCAAAAGTCTTATACCCAGGTGATGAAGACTTTATTCCGGATAGACCATCTATATACCAAGCTCCGGGATAGAGAAATGAACTGTGCAATAAAGAATGTCCTCGGAGATCTTTTTCCCACATCTCCCAAATGGTCGTAGCATCATTGTCACGCATATAACCCCAACTCGGATAAGCAGTCTGCTTCAGCATACTGTATATAAGATCATTCCGATGTATCGAACGCAAATACTTAAACAATAGGGCTCCACCTGTAATACCGGCATGAATATGTCCCTTCCTTTTGACCAGAATTTCATATTCCAGCTGCTGCTGCACCTTTTTGATATCTTCTGCAGGCACTACTTCGGCTAAGAGTGCCAGGGATTGATTGGACATAGAACCGTCGGCATAGCTATAGTTTTTGTAAAAATGAGCGTTGATGGCTGTTGAGGTTTTCTCGGCTTGCGCCAGCCATATTTCAGCCTGTTCTTCATTTCCAATTTCATGGGCTATCAAGGCTGCTGTACGAAGATTATAAACCCGATACAGGTTATTGAAACATATATTTTCTGGCTTCTTATTGTTCATTCCTTCGGCAGTAGCATTGGGCCATAACCAATCTCCCAAGAAATCCCAATCGCCACCATAGGGTTTTAAGAGATCATCCTGAACATGTCCCTCTAAAAAATTCAACCAACCCTTGATCAAATCAAAATTGTCCTCTAATATTTGCTTATCGCCATACTGTTGATAATAGCTCCAAGGAAGAGTAACCACAATCCCACCCCAAGCTGGACCTCCTCCGCCCCAATACGTGGGGGCTGTATGGGGAAGGATCCCCGTATTAAAGACCCGACCACTGCTCGTTTTCTTTCTGGCCCATTGAGGATCATTCATATTCCCGACCATGGGTTCGGTGCCCTGTACATCCTGCCAATCTTCCATCCACTTCGCATAAAAGGACGCCATCTTGTAGTTCAGCATCCCAGTCTCGGTAGTAGCATGTGCATCTCCTCCGTAGCCCATCCGTTCGCGCTGTGGACAGTCTACGATCATCCCACCTAACGATAGATTATCAAAGGTCCAAAGGGTACGATCGTATATCCAATTCTGAAGACTGTCTGAGCATACAAAAGAACTAGCCGGAGCATATCCTGTACGGATAGCCCATCCTTTAATATCTTGAAGGCTGGGTTTCGACTCGGCGCCCTTAATCGTGATCCAACGTCCCGAGCTGTAATTGAATCTGTTTTTAAACGTCCCTACTCCAGAAGCATCCACAATATAGGCACTCCGATTGTTAAACGTCATCTCGTCCTGCCGACGCTCGGAAAACAGAAAATCTATCCGCTTCTCAGGAGCTCCTTTGACATTGATCTGGGTCCAACCCGCAAAATTTACGCCCATATCCACACGGTAGTCTCCATTGGGCAATGCCTCTATAGCGACTGGATTTATTTCTCGGAACAAGACATTCCCTTCGACCTGCTGGGCTGACAACTGCACATGAGGGTAATAGACTGTTGCTCTTTTCCAGGATCGATCATCGTAACTTGGCTGGTTCCAATTTGGCACTTCGAGATTCGCATCGTACACCTCGCCACCAAAGTTGCGCGGTGACCAATTGCCCAGCAGCTTATTGGGACTCGGATGCGTCTTCCAGCTTCCATCGGTCTTAATCACCCCGATGACCTCTCTCGAAGCATTATAAAGACTAGCTTCTGCCCGTACCATGGCTCCCCGCGGCCTGTCATCTCGCACATAGGGTGCATAGATAGACCAACCTGCTCCTAACCAAAACGAAATCGTATTCGAACCTTTGCGTAACGCTTTACTGATATCGTAACCGATGTAACGGGCTCTCTTACCATGATCTGTCGCCGCCGGTGCCAGTACCGGGTTCCCGATCTTCTGCCCATTGACATATAGCTCATGAAAACCTATAGAGGCAACGAAAATACGTGCGTCAGATGGTTGTTCCTCCAGATATATATTCTTGCGGAACCAGGGATCGTATACGTTATAATCGGTCTGACTGGCATCAAAGACTTCGGATGTACCGATCCAGTCAGCAGTCCAGTCGGCATTAGAGAACAGTCCAGTCACCCATTTACCAATAGGGCTAAAATCAGACATCTTGCCTTTTTCATCCTTGACAGCTACGCACCAGTAGTACTTTCTGTCGGGATGCAACTTCTTTCCCAAATAGACAATATGCTGTGTAGCATCCGACTCAACCCATCCGCTGTCCCATACATCGGCCCGACGTTGGCTCAAAGCGACAGAGTCCTGATCGACCAAAATCCGATAGGCTGTCTGCCGCTGTCCATAACGACTCTTGTCCGTGGCGCGAAGCTGCCAGCCAAGCTTAGGAGTCAAATCATCGATTCCTATGGGGTCTGTCAGGTAGGCACAGGTGAGATGGCCAGGAACAATAGATGCGACAGAATTTGCTGCCATCAGGCGTCCCTGACAGCAGCAAATCATGATAAAAAGAATAATTTTAAATCTATGCATTATAACTCTTGTTTATAGATCTACGGCTCTTCCATAAGCCTCGACCTCAGCCAGATGACTGTATTTCTGTGGACCAGCGGTCATATAGATTCTAAAATACCGAGCAGAAATTGAGGTCTGCGGTAGAAAGACCTGAGGATCATCAATATCTGCAAATGTAAAACTGCCATGATCGGTCCAATCCGTTCCATTATTGCTACTCTGAATAATAAACTTGTTAAAATCTTCTTTATTAAACTTCCCAGGACGCGCAGTAAGCACGATCTTCTCGATGAGAATCTTTTTCTTCATATCGTATGCCAACCAATGCGGGAAAGGCACCATTGTCCCAGTGTGTTTGCTATGCCAGAATGTATTGACATCGCCGTCTAAAGTTTTTTCGGGAGGACCACCTCCTACTGGTATCTGCGCAGTCGCTTCAAAGGAACTCGCAGTAACAGTCCATAAACGACGGTCCAAAGCCATAGTAGGTATCCTACGGTCCAAAGCGACACTAAATGTATCAACACTCAATTCGTTCGGAAGAAACAGAGCCTGGTACTGATAGCCGTTGGAGAAAGTATCAAAATCATCAATAAACGTTTTCTTTTCTGTCGAAGGAATTACAACCGTTTTCTCGTTTCCCTGATTGCTACGGTAAATGATACGTGTACCTATCATACCATTCTGGGTGTCGGGGGTACCCCAATTTATAGAAAGTCCCTCATTTTCCAAGATCTTGTCTTCCACAATCACACTATTGGACAGATAAGAACTATAGACCTCGCCATAGACAATACCCTGCACCTCAAGCGGAACCGAGCGACGCATCTCTCGATCATAGGTATAGACAACGAAGTTATAGTTACCTTCATTAAGCGGCTGTATACTGAGCGAGGAGGAATCCTTACGTTCTGTGATATCCATCTCGACCGAGTCTTTATAGTTATTCCAAAATACACGAACTTTATTCACTGCCGGGTCTTTTGTATTACGCCAGCCCAAAACGACACGATTGTGCCCTGAATGCGCCACTATAGACTGTATTTTACCCGGATATTTTGATCCATTCGGGACAACATGCTCCGCATAGATATCGTGCATATCTTTACAGCCTGATATAGCCAACGACACTAATAATAATAGGCATCCAACTAGTTTTTGTTTCTTTTTCATCAGATAATTTCTCATTTTGTTGATTGTCCAAATAATGATATCTCCGCAATAATAACCTGTCCCCGTTCGGATGGCCCATTATAGGTCTCTAGCGTTCTGAATCGTATAAAACGGACTGGAACCCATGGGTTAGGAATTTCATCCGTAGGCACCAACTCAAAATTCTCCCCCTGCACGTTAGCATAATTGCGATCTTCTGCGGTAATAGCACCAGGCCCAGATGGCTTTACGGACTCAAACCGACCTAGCAATACCCAATCACCTCCGAACAGATCATCTTTTGGATTGTTGCTATTGGACCCGTAGAGTTCAAACTTCTTGACCATACTCCCCGTGTATTCATTTTTTATCCTTTGATGGACTTTGATACGGCTCAACGTTGCGCTTTGCTTCAAATTGACCGTAAATGTCTGCGGCATGGGTTCTACGTGAGAATTGGCAAAAATATTACTGTTTTCAACATTTGTAATCCCATCCCACAAACCAGTAATGGCATATCTACCTGCGTTCCCTTCTGCCGGTTCGAAACTATCCGACGGAAGGTTGAATACGCCATAAGGTTTGGGAATCATGTATTCAAATAACGGCGTCAATGTCGAAACCAGAGTATCGGAAGTATTCCCCCAACGGTCACGAATATAGCTCCCCACTTTGATCGGTTTAGGATTAAGTCCACTATGGGAGAATACCCCTGAACTATTTTTACTATAGAAAGTCTGCAGGGCAGTCCAATCTCCATTATTAAGGGTATCGGCAATCAGACAAAATGCAAAATCCTTCATATAGGGATTTTCAAAGAACAAACGAACTCCACCAAAACCTTCTGTAAGTGCTAAATCATGAAAAGCCTGCCGCACAGGGGCTTCTTCTGGAGCAACCTGAACAACTACCGGTTCGGACGGCTTCTCATTGCGCCCAACACTATACAGCTTGACAGCGTATTCGCCCTGACGACCAAAGCCATCCAACAATAAGGTATCGGTATACAGCGATGCCTTGGTTTCGCGAATCACACCAGGGCGGATCTCATACTCCGCCTTGACGTATAAAAAGTTCTTATCATCAGGCACGTCATAGTACAGCACTGCTCCACCAGGCAGATTTTTAACAGTCACATTTTTGACTGCTTGTGGAGCCGGTAGTGTATCGTCTATATTGACAGATGGCTGTTCCTCTTTACAGGACAACAACAGCAGAAGAGGAAGTATATTAATCCAAAATAAATTTTTCATTGTTATTTTTCTTTAAGATCCTACAGCTATCTCCAGCCGATATTCTGTACTAGATTATTATTTATCGTTAAATTAGAAATATTCAAGGGCCAGAAATAATCTTTGACCGTAAACGTCTGTTTTGCCAGCAACACCTTTCTATAGAAATTCTGAGGGGCAGACTGTGTCAGATCCCAAGCTTGAATAGGCGTATTGTAATAATCGGGAGCCGTCTTCCATCTTCTTACATCCCAAAACCGTTGACTCTCGAAAGCCAACTCATTGAGCCTCTCTTGATGAATAATCTGTCGAAGTCCCTTCTGTGACTTGAACTTGGTAGGTGTAATGGAGTAGTCCGTCCAAGCATCTTCTACCTTGGGAATACCCGCTCTTTTTCGTACCATATTTAAATAATCAAGAGCCTTCCCTCTATTCTGCTCACTATCATTAGCCTCATTTGCGGCTTCGGCATAGAGCAGAAACAAATCACTCAATCGGATCAAGGGCCACGGATAAGATACTGTAGAATATGTTGTTATATTAATCATCGTATTTTGAAAGTGGACATATTTCTTGATAAAATAGCCTGTAATAGGTCCATCGTCCGAACCCCGCTTTTGATGAACCTGTCCTTTTCTAGCTGCAACAGCATATAGGTTTGTTGGATTAGCATCATCTAAGACTCCTTCTCCATACCAGATACCGGTATCAAACCCCAGATAGGCATAAAACCGAGGCTCTCTATCAAAATGCATTTTGATGGTCTGGGTACCCTCTCGCATATAACGACGGTAAGAAGTTCCAACAGTCTGGATATTGTATCGTCCATTATAGTCCCAGGTTTTGTCTTCGGCAATCGGTAAACCATTCTTTGAATAGAACTGCTCGGCAACTTTAATAGGAGCACCTATTACATTCTTCAGATACGGGGCATCAGGATACCGTGGGTCAAAACGAGGTACAGCGAATTGTTGGGTTTGATGATTAACACTTTGCGTATTTGCCCATATAATTTCCGAATTCCATCTTTCGGCAAAAGCATTGCGCAAGGTAAGCTCCTGCATGGTCACGTCCGAAAGGTTAAATTGAGGATTGCCCGGATACCTATAGAGTTTCATCCCCAACTCATTCTCACATACCTGGACCGCATCTTCGCAAGCCGCTAACGCTTTTTCCCACTTAGCCACATCATTCACTTGGTTGAACAACTGACGACCATCTTTATTGACCAAGCCTGCCTGATCGGTATTACCATTGAAAAGAGGACTCGCCGCTGTGACCAAGATTTTAGCCTTTAGAGATACAGCAATAGCTTTTGTAATACGTCCTAATTCTACAGTAGGATTGGCTACTACCGGAGGTAAAACTGGGATAGCTTCATCCAATAGCTCCACCATATAGTCAAAACACTCATCCACCGTATTGCGGGATACTTTTACCTCCTCGATACCCGCATCGATAGGGAGATTCTGACGTATAATCGGCACCGGACCATACATCTTGACCAAGTAAAAATGGTAATATGCTTTTAAGAACTTAACCTCAGCGATCCATTGATCTCGCTCCCATGCTTGGAGATCAGCGACATTGTGGATATTCTCTAAAAAGATGTTACAATCGCGCAATGCAATATAGAGCTGTCCCCAATAATCGACCAACGTGCTGGAAGGACTTTGAAAACCACGAGCAATATTGAAAGCAGCAAAATTAAAGACGGGTGCATTGGCCGTTTCCAGGTTCCACAGCTCGTCTCCTCCCAACAACCCAGGGTCTAAGGAAAGCTGTCCTTCGGTAGGCATATATGAATAACAGGTGTACAGAAATTTTTCAGCCTGATTACGCATGGTAAAGGCATTTTCTAATTTACTCACACCATCGGGCACGACATCGAGATAATTACAGGAATTCAACCCTCCTGTAATAAACAATGCGGATAAAATGATATTTCGTATTATTTTTTTGTTCATGACGGTATTATTGGTAATGATGTTAGAATTGAACATTGAGTCCGACATTAAATACGCGCTGTAATGGATATCCAAGTCCATTGCCGGCCATTTCAATATCCCAAAGCTTGAATCTACTGATCAGCAAAAGGTTGGTGCCACTCAAATAAATACGCAGGTTTTTAGCTTTCAAGCGTTGTTTCATCTTATCGGAGAGCGTATATCCCATCTCCAACTGCTTCAGCCGGAGAAATGTACCATCCCGCATAAACCAGGTATTGCGAGGCACATTATTGCTATTTACGTCAGCACTCAAACGAGGCCATAATGCATATATATTCTGCGTGTCCTCGCTCCAATAACTATCTGCATAAGCCTTCAGCAATTGTGTTTGCTTTTGAAATGGACTGGTATTAGTGGCATCAATCCAAAAAGATTGATTGGTAGCTCCCTGAAAGAATGCTGAAAAGTCAAACTGCTTGTAGCCCATAGATAAACCAAAACCATACACAATCTCTGGCACAGTAGGATTACCTATCGGTACACGGTCCAAATCATTGATTTTACCATCTTTATTGATATCGGTATACTTGATATCGCCACCGCCGTATTTTGAATTACCAATCTGTTGAATAGGTGAATTTCGCGCTTCTTCATCATCTACAAACAACCTTTCGGCGACATAGCCCCACTGCTGATTGATAGAATGGCCAACTCGCGATCGCCATGGTTCATTTTCATAGGCAGGTTCTTCGTATACTTTATAAGTACCTCTAGCATAGGTAAAGTTTGCACGAGCTGATGTCCAGAAACCGGTATTCCAGTTTTGTGTATAATCCAAACTGAGATCTACTCCTTTTGAGTTTGCCTCACCAACATTGGCGCGCTGCACGGCCTGCAATCCCATCGTATTAGGAATTGACGATCTGCTCATAAGGATTTTTTCACGCTTCTCGGTAAAGTATTCTGTCACCAGGTTGATTTTATCAAATAGACCTATCTCTACGGCCAGATCCCGTTTATGTGATATCTCCCAACTGATCTCCGGGTTTGCATACCTTGATATGGATATTCCTGGGAGCCCAACATTCATGTTCAGACCAAAAAACGCACTTCTCGCCGCATTGGCCATATTTACCTCAGAGAGATAGAAAAATCGATCCTTGGCACTACCAATATTGTCATTACCGACTAGTCCATAAGATCCTCTAAGTTTGATCTTAGAAAATACTGGACGTAACTCATCCCAGAACTTCTCATTAGATACAAACCAAGCACCGCCTATCGAAGGAAAGAAGCCGTATCTTTTATTCTTCGCGAAACGCTCTGATCCATTATAGCCAAAATTGAATTCCCCGAAATAACGATTATCATAGGCATAGGTCGCTCTCCCAGAAACACCAAGATTACGTGATGGTAAGGAAAGCTGTAAACTACCGGTATTGGCATTCAACTCCTCGCGGAGTATACCCACCAAAAGACCATTAACCTGATGCTTATTACCAAACAATCGACCGTAGTTCAGTGTACTCTGAAAATACAAGGTCGAATTGGTTACTTTGTCGTCGGATGGTTCGGAATAACCCAGATATTCGGTTCCTTCTTTATTCATGACGATACTATATTCGCCTGTCGCATTATCATAGCTCGCCAACTGATAATAGTATGGATTATAAGATCTTGCAACGGCAAACTGGGACAGGCGCGAAACATTGGCCATTCCTCGAATCGCCAAGCCTGGAGTGATCGACGAAAGATCTTGCCCCAACTCCAGCTGCGCCAGTACCTGTGAACGAGACCGCTCTTTATACCCTCGTACCGTCTCCGCATAAGGATTGGTATATCGATTATCATAGTTACCAAACATGATATGCTGTAGATGCGCATGCTCGGCGTCCACTGGAAAAAAAGCTGGAAACTTGACCGGATTGGCATGCATAATCATGTCATAAGTCTTTGCTCCACCTTGCAATGGTCCCTTGTAATCGTCAAATGTACCGCTCAACCGTACGATCAATTCGGTTGATTTAGTAAGATTGACGTTCACATTGGAACGTAGCGTATAGGACTTGTTGTCTATATTGCTATTGAAATTATTACGCTTATCTACTTTCAGAATACCATTGTCCTGAGCAAAAGAAGTAGCTACATAATAACGGGCCACCTGTCCACCTCCGCTCACACTTAGATTGCCACGAGAGGTAGAGGTCTGGTCCTTGAGCAATAGCGCAGACCAATCATTTGCAGGGAAAGCAACTGGAGAGACTCCCAGCTGGGTATTTTCAATCTGGGTCTGTGAATAAGGCAAATCCCCTAGAGGATTTCGTGTCAAAACCGCTTCATTCCCTAACTTCATAAAGGTTATGGGATCGGCTATTTTAGTCGTTTGAGTAGGTGCTGAACTTGAATGTTCAAGTCTCAACGAAACTTTTGCAGGTCCTTCTTTTCCCTCTTTGGTACTGACCAATATCACTCCATTAGCTCCACGGGCACCATACAATGCTGTAGCTGTAGCATCTTTCATGACGGAAAAACTAGCAATATCGTCGGGCTGTAGACGTGCCAAATCGGTCGTTGTCAGCTCTACCCCATCAATGAGAATAAGTGGTTTATTATTATTTCCAAAAGTGGTAATCCCCCGAACGAAAAAATCAGCATTGTCCTGTCCCGGCTCACCACTACGTTGATAAGCGATGACTCCTGCAACATTACCAGCGAGGGCCGTTGTCAGATTGCTTGAAGGAATTTTTAAATTCTCTGGCTTTACAGAAGTAATAGAGCCTACCACATTTCCTTTTCTTTGCTTTCCAAAGGCAACAACGACCACATCGTCCATTTCATTGGCCTTGTCCGTCATGGTGAGCAGGAGATCTTCTACTTTTTCAACAACTAGAGCCAGGGTTTCCTTTCCAACATAACGGAGCGTAAGTCGATCGCCTACCTGCGCAGCAATAGAAAAGGATCCATCTTTTGCGGTAAGCACGCCCCCCGATGTCCCATCATTGAGATGAATCGAAACTCCAGAGATAGGCTTGCCATCACTGTCCACAACCTTTCCCTTGATTTCCTTTTGCTTTCTTATATTACTCCTATTTTCTTTTGAAGCAGGAGACGGGCTCAATACGATATTTTTATTATTGATCCTAAATTGAATATTCAGGGGTTCCAAAATATCTTTTAAGACCTCTTGAAGAGGGACATCATTATAGAGTGGATGTATTTTTGTGGAGGGGATTATCTTCTGATCATAGAGAATATTATAACCACTTTGCTTTTGTAATTCCTTCAAGACGTAGTCTACTTTCACGTTTTTTTTCCGAAGGGTTATTTTTTGTCCAAAGGCAAATGCACTGACTTGCAATGTTGCCGTAAGCAATAGAGGTACAGCTAATGAAAATTTCATTAATACGGATTTGGTAATGGTCCGGTCAGCTGTATATAATAGCAGACCTAACCGCTTTTTTTTATACATTTGTATTCGGTTGATTAATAATTTAACACGTTAGTTCTCAATCGTTGGTCTTTTGGACCTGCAGGGGTGCTGGTAACATCCCTGCTTTTTTGTATCCTTACTTTCTTATGGTTACCCTCCTTCCATTGATTTTGAATTTGACAGAACCAGTCCATTGGATCGTCTGCAATAAGCTTTCGAAGCTTTCTAGTTTAGAAATTTTACCCGAAAAGTAAACATCCGAAACATCAGTCTCATAGTTGAATTCAACATTATACCAGCGGGAGATATCCGCCATGACAGCCGTCAAAGGAGTATTGTCGAAAGCAAAACTTCCATCCTTCCAAGCGGTAAAATAATAGGGATCTATTTCTTTTTTTTCATATGTATGGGTATGCTCTGTATAAATCAACTGATAATTGGGGCTAAGTAAACACGGTTTGGAAACGCCTTTATATCGCAAAGCTACCTTTCCTTCGACCAGTGTGGTCGTTATCTGTCCACCATAACTATTAATATTGAATTGGGTTCCCAGAACCTCTACAGTCTGAGTTCTGGTCTTAACGTAAAAAGGCACCTTTTTACCCCCGCTCTCTAGACTCGCTACGTCAAAATAAGCTTCACCTTCCAATTCTACCGTACGTACGTCGGTCACGAAATCAGTAGGATATCTCAACCGAGAATTTGCATTCAACCACACTTTGGTTCCATCTGCAAGCACGACCATATACTCGCCTCCAAGCGGCGTCACCAGCGTGTTGTAGACTTCTCTATTCCTATTTGCCAAACCATCCTTTCCATGATAAGAAATTCCCTCCTGCCCCTTATTCAATATAAGATAACTGCCAGTATGAATCGTGTCCCTGGATTCCAATCCTACTAAACTGATGGATTTTCCGTCTTCAAGAATAACATGAGCTTTCTTACTACCTGGTATAATAGCTGTGTCTAAGGGTAGTGCTGCATAATCCGTCGTCGATACTGATCTTCTTAAGAACAGAAAAGTACAAGTGCCTAGAATAAGAGCAGCAACAGCTGCTACTGCACCAATTCTTTTAAACCAACCCATCGTTGACTGTTTTGCAGGTTCAATATCTTGCTGCACCAAAGAGCTGTTAACAATCCGCTGAAACAATTGATTGCTTTCTTCTTCTGACATTGAGGTGGTAGTCGAACTGTGCAATTGATCCCATAACTGTAGTATATGATCTTCTACGTCTTCCTCCGACATTAGTTGATACAATTCATTCTGCTCAGCAGGTGTACACCGATTCTCCCGGTATTGTTCTATTAGATATAGTAGTCTTTCTTTGTTCAATTTCGTTGATGCTCTTTATAGGTAATCGCTTCATCTCTGAAAATGGACTAGTCGGAAGGAAAAAAAATACAGATACTATAAATAACTTCAGTATCCGCGCAATAGAGCGATTATAAAAAAATATAGAGCAACTTCTGAAGCTTGATTCGAACAGAACGAGAAGCTACTATAAGGTGATTTTTCACTGTATTCTTAGAAATCCCAAGTTCTTCAGCAATTTCTTGGTAGGAAAGATCCTCCATTTTATTAAGTACAAATACCCGTTGCTGCTGAATCGGTAATTCTGCTATAATCTTCTCCAGTGCGCTATGTAGTTCGTTATTGTAGATGGTCTCTTTGGTATTGTATGAAACAGTCTCAGTGGCTAATTGGATATCGGCAACACTGTTTTCTCGTATTACCTTTTTCCGAAAGATGGATATAGCAATCCTTTTGGATACGGCCAGCAGAAAAGGCATTATGCTGTTCAAATCGGTTATTCGCTTACGATACAGAAAAAGCTTGGTAAAAGCTTCTTGGGTTACCTCCTCGGCGTCATGCCGATTTTTACCAAAACCATAAGCATAATTAAAAACGGTTCGATAATGGTGTTCGAATATCTGCTTAAAAACCTGTTCGCTCCCATTTTGAAATTCAATAAAATCCTTTCCAGAAATATATTCCATAGCAAGTATTTAACAGATTATCATTGTTTTTAATTGGTTTCCCCTTATGCTGAAGATCAATTCACCCAAAGCGATAAGACAATTATAATAATTTTTATCTGATAATTTCACCATTTCTATCCCAAAGACTTAATATAGAAGAGTCAATGTAACAAAAATAGGCACTAAGATTTAAGCTAGAGTTGAAATCCTATTAAGTATATGTTAAGTATTTTGTAAAAAAACAGATCAGCTCGCCTGCCTCTCTCCGACCGAGGGATTTATAACAGGAGTGGTACTCGGGGGCATACCGCTATCAACGCTTGCTGTACCATGAGGCTTCATGGACAAATTGATATAGACAATCGCCATAAACAACAGTACAATACCGAGCAGCTGTATAAATGAGATCTGTTCATTAAGAACGAAAAATGCACATAACACGGCTGCCGGAAGTTCCAACGTCAACAGGATCGAACTGAGTCCTGGCCCTAGCTTGGGCATACCAATGCTAAAACATAACGGGGGAATCACGGTACCGAACAGTGCCAAGAAGAGTCCCCATTGAAAAAGACCGCTATCCATATGGGAGCTATTCCATATGGAAGTACAGTTGATAAGAAAAATAATCACAGTAGAACCCGTCGTCATCAAAGCTCCTTTTTCAAAGACATGCATAGCTTTGCCCAACTCACTGGTCAACAAGATATAAAAGGTATATAACACTGCCGATGTCAATGCCAAGATAATACCTAGTAAGGAGTAATCTAGAGCAGTAAGCCCCGTGAAGCCTCCCGCAAGAAAGGTTGAAAAAATAATACATGCACAAGCGACTAGCTTTTTGGCCGGTGGACGGATCCCCAGCACGATCCACTCGGCGAATACACTCATCCAGGCCATCTGCATCAATAAGACGATAGCAAGTGAGGCTGTTATATACTGCACGGACAGATAATACAAATAGGTAGCAATCCCCATACAAGCGCCCGACAACAGCAATTTGAATCGTACGGATGCACTGTGAACAGTGGTCTTTTTCCGACGGTATATACCTCGGATAAGTACAGCTGACCATAATACCACTGATCCGATCAATCCCTGTATAAAAGTTACTTCCGCAGCGCTATAGCCCTGTCCATACGCGACCTTAGCAAAGGAAGATAGCATTCCATAACTCAATGCACCAAGACCAACAATCCACACGTACCTGTTCATAATTTAATTTTGTACGGACAAATCTATCAAATACTGTTTTACAACCAACAAACAAGTTTTAAATACGAATATAGTCCACAAATTAAATTATTTTTGGGATTTAAAACAGAAAACAGCAGATGGAACAGGTCATACTCGGAAAAAATACAATGGAAAAATTAAGCAGCCAAGAAACAGCACTATTGAGGGAGCTCCAGCGGAATGCAAAATTTGACATCAATGAACTGACAGAACGCTTACATATGTCCCGCACATCGGTGTACGAAAGAATAAAACGACTGGAAAATGAAGGTTACATCAAAGAGTATGTCGCTATCTTGGATCAGGAAAAAGTGGGCCTGAATTTTACGGTCATCGTCAATGTATCCCTGATCAGCCAACAAAAGGTACATGTAGATCGTTTTTTGGAACAGATTACGGCTCTCGATGAAGTAATGGATGCCTACGTAACAGGAGGGATATTCGACATCGTATTGAAAGTGGTGGTGAGCAGCCCTGAGGCTTACAACGCATTTGCTTCAGGAAAGCTGTCGGCCATACCGGAGGTGAGTAAGATTCAGAGTTCCTTCGTCATGCGCTATATCAAGCAGACTACGGCCTTGCCTTTTTAGGAAGAGATTGTAAAGCCAATCGCTATTTGTAATCACTAAAAAGGGGCTGTCTCAAAAAAGACAGTCTTTTTTTTGAGACAGCCCACTCATTCGTATATCCTTAAATTTGCTCGATATTAAATCCGGCTTCTTTGACAATTTCTACGACCTTGTCGGCACTAACACTGTCCGAACTTACCGTGAGTACCTTGTCCTTATTCGTCGTATCAACTTCCCATGATGCAATACCTTCGACTTTATCCAAGTGTGGCGTCACTTTCGTAACACATCCACCACAGTTGATATTCGTTTTAAATTGAAATTTTTGAGTTTCCATATTATACTTGATTTATTGTTATTAAAAAAATGATCTTTATTTTTTGATCTTAAGCCATAAACTGTTGCTCACCACACTAACACTGCTCAATGCCATAGCTGCTCCTGCAATCATCGGGTTTAATAAAAAACCATTGATCGGATAAAGCAACCCTGCTGCTAAAGGAATACCAATCAAATTGTATATAAATGCCCAGAACAGATTTTGCTTGATCGTTGCCACGGTCTGCTTGGAGATTTTTATCGCCTGAGGAATTTTCAGCAGATCGGATGAAATGATGGTCATCTTGGCTACATCCATAGCGATATCAGATCCCTTGCCCATCGCAATACTTACATCGGCAGTGGCCAGTGCACTACTGTCATTAATACCATCTCCCACCATCGCGACGGTATGGCCTTGAGACTGCAACTCCTTTACAAATTCGGCTTTCTGATGAGGTAGCACCTCTGCCCTGTAAGCCGTAATACCTGTCTGTTCCGCAATAGCCGCTGCAGTAGAGGTATTGTCGCCAGTCATCATATAGACGGCAATACCTCCGCTCTGCAATGACTTAATAGCCATTTTCGAGTTTTCTTTCACCTTATCGGCTATAGCCATTATTCCCAACACTTTACTATTCGTTGCAAACCATATCACTGTCTGTGCCATAGCTGCCCAAGATGACGCTATTCTAGCGACCTCTTCGGGAACCTCCACTTGATGTGCAGACAGCAGTGCAGGATTGCCCACCAGGTAAAGCTCTCCATCTAATACCGCTTCCACACCTTGTCCAGTAATACTCTCAAAGCGTTCAAGAGCCAGTGAGCTATAGCCCTCCAAATGATGCACAACAGCATCAGCCAAGGGGTGTTCTGATTTTCGTTCGATCGAAAACAAGATCTGCTTGTTCTGTATACTGTCCTCCACCCAATACTCGGACACAACCTTAGGCTTTCCTTCGGTTATTGTCCCCGTCTTGTCCAATACTACTGCTGTAATATTTTTGGCCAACTGTAAGCTTTCGGCATCTTTGATCAATATACCGCTTTCAGCAGCTTTGCCCACACCGACCATAATCGCCGTTGGTGTCGCCAATCCCAAAGCACAAGGGCAGGCTATCACCAAGACTGTCACGGCAGAGATCAGCCCCATCACCCATGCATGCTCACCTCCAAGCACAGCCCACAATAGAGCCGTGACTACAGCAATACATATGACAACAGGGACAAAGACTCCAGCAATCTTGTCGACCAATTTCTGTACCGGTGCTTTTGAACCCTGTGCATCCTGTACCATACGGATAATCTGTGCCAACATGGTATCCTTGCCCACTTTTTCTGCGGCAAATTGAAAACTTCCTTTTTGATTAATCGTACCGGCATACACCGGCTCTCCCTCTTTCTTTTCCACAGGAACAGGTTCTCCACTGAGCATACTCTCATCCACAAATGAGCTACCCGACATAACCCGACCATCTACCGCAATCTTTTCGCCTGGCTTGACCATCACGGTATCACCGACCAAGAGCTGTTCTATAGGAACAGTCCTCTCCTCTCCAGTAGGCAATATGACCAACACGGTCTTAGGCTGTAGACCCATTAATTTTTTGATAGCGGTGGAGGTATTTCCTTTTGCCTTTTCTTCCAATAGCCGCCCTAGTAAAATAAAGGCAATAATCACTGCTGCTGCTTCAAAATAAACATGAGCTTCTATACCACGTGACATCAGATAGTCCATCGCCACCATGTTAAAAAGACTAAACAAGTAGGCTATACCTGTACTCAATGCGACCAGTGTATCCATATTGGCTTTCCTATGCTGCAACTGCTTCCAAGCGTTCACAAAGAAATCTTTACCAAACCAGAGCACAACAGGTGTTGAAAACACCAGCATGATCTCATTGGCATAGGGCATGTTCATAAAGAACATACCGATAATAACTACCGGTAAGGATAGCACAACTGCACCAATGGTCTTACGCTTTAAATCGGCGTATTTTTGTTCATGGAGTTCCTCTAAGATCTCCTGCTGCTTATCTTCTTCTTCGATCAATATGTCAAAACCTATATCTTGCAGCGCCAGTTGCAACTTTGTCGGATCTGCTTCTCCCTCTCGAAAATTGACTGTGACAGTAGCTGTCGCAAAATTAACCGAGGCATCTATGATTCCATCCACCGTCTGCGCCATGCTCTCGACACTCGAGGCACAGCTGGCACAACTCATATTGAGTACGGGGAAAGATTTTTTTATTTTTTTTAACTCTATAACTTCCATAATTGCATGTTATTATTTAACATCACAAAGGTCTGCAATCGCAGTACAATAGTTTTATAGTATTTGGACAATGTGTTATACAATTACGGACTGTCGTGGTTTAGTCCGTCCTATTTACCAGATGTAACAAATCTTGTTTTGACAGATTATGGGTCCAGGCACTGCCACTGCCGATCAGATCACCGGCTAACTTCTGTTTACGATGCTGTAGGTCAGCAATCTTCTCTTCGATCGTATGGGTACATATGAGTCGCACTGCCGTAACCTTTTTGTCCTGCCCAATACGATAACTTCTATCTATTGCCTGATTTTCTACTGCAGGATTCCACCAAGGATCAATCAGATAGACGTAATCTGCCCCTGTCAAATTGAGCCCTACCCCTCCGGCTTTTAAACTGATCAGGAATACGCGTATAGCATCATCGCTTTGAAACTCAGAAACAATGGCTTTTCGATCCTTGGACTGTCCTGTCAGATAGGAATACGCGATCTCCTCATGATCTAGGCGCTCTTTAATAAGATCCAACATACCGACAAACTGAGAGAACACCAATATTTTGTGCACTTGCATCTTGCTTTTGATCTGATCAAGCAGAACATCTATCTTGACACTATACGCTGCAGAATATCCCTCCTGCAACAAAGCTGGAGAATTACAGATCTGCCGTAACTTGGTGAGGGAAGCCAAAACATGTATACGATCCCCCTCTAAACTATCTGCATCGGTTGAATTAATATAACTACGCACCTCGTCCTCGTAACGGGTATAAATATCGCGCTGCCTATCCCCCATCTCACAGTATATAAGGGTCTCTGTTTTTTCAGGAAGCTCCGCAATAACCTGGCTTTTGGTGCGCCGTAAAAGGAAAGGCGCTATACGACGCTCAAGCTCAATAGCCCTGCGCTGGAATTCAAACTGATCTATAGGTATCGCATAGGTGTCTCTGAAAAACTGTTTATTCCCTAATAACCCCGGACATGCAAATGAAAAAAGTCCATAAATATCAAATGTACTGTTCTCGATAGGCGTCCCCGTCAACACGATTCTGTTGAAAGACTGCAGCAGACAGACTGCTTTATAACGTTCCGAATTGGGATTTTTGATGAGTTGCCCCTCGTCAAGAAAAACGTATTGAAATTTTTCCTTTTTGAAGGTACTGATATCCGACACCAATACACCATAACTCACCAAAACAACATCATAGGCACTAAATGCTTGCTCTTGCCGATTGCGTGTCACCGAATTATAGTTAAGAACATGTAGTTCCGGTGCAAACCGGAACAATTCGTCTTCCCAGTTAAATAAAAGCGAAGTCGGCACAACTATCAGATTGGGAGCAGACGCATACTTTTCCTTAAGGTGCAACAGAAAAGCAATAACCTGTACCGTCTTGCCCAGTCCCATATCATCTGCCAAACACCCTCCAAAACCAAATCTATCTAAGAAGCACAGCCAATTGAAACCTTCGTGTTGGTAATTTCTCAAAACAGCCTGTAAACCCATTGGAACAGCTGCTTGTGGAATTTCTGTAGCGTCTAAAAACTCTTGCTGAAATACGTTCAATTCCTCGCGCACCTCTTCGGCCAACACCTCTCGTTCAAAACATGCAGCAACTTCAGAGAACCGAACTTTTGGAATATGCAATAGTTCCTTTTCAAGGTAGCCCATACTGAAATATCCAGCGATTCTATCCATCCATTCATCAGGCATTAATCCTAACGTCCCATCGTCCAGTTCGACAAACTTACTTTTGTTCTTGAAAGCTCGCTGTATCTGCCTAAGCTTTGCTGTCTGACCTCCAAAGTCTACTTTCAAATGCACATTGAACCAATCCTTACCGCTATTGACCTTGATATCTATCTTTGCCGCATGTGCATTGATACGCGTGCCTTCAAGTTCTTTAAACCCCAGAATACGAACACCATCTGCCCGCCAGGATTCAAATGCCGACAAAAACCAGTCCTCATCAAAAAACTTGTCTTTATACAGATAGAAATATTGTCCGTATTGTAACTGCTCCGCAAAGTCGGGATGCTGTCTCATTATCAAGGCTGTTAAATCATCTTCGTATTTGCGATCTCGATTTAACTTGAATCTATTGCCGGCAGCATCGATGGTATACAATTGCTTGCGGGAGTATACGGGCACTTCGGCCTCACCATATCGTACGACGGGCGTGATTGAAATAATAGAACCTTCCTTTTGGAGATAGATGAGCTTTTGCTTTTCTGTTTCTTGTTCTACTGGCAGTGCTGTAGAAGCAGCCTTATAGATGTACCCGTACTCTACCTCGACGTAATCCTCGATAGGTGCCAAAAACTGTGTTTCAAACGCATCATACTTGGAACTGTGGACCAATAAAATCTCATTGTTACTCTTAAAAAAGCGAATGACCCGCATGAGATCAGAATCAGGAACATAAATATACTGCTCCTTGAACAAGATGAACAGATCATTTTTAATTGCCAATTCGGCTACAGGTACTAGGTTCCCCAAGAGATGCAAAGTACTGCTGATCTCATAAAAAGGTTCCTTTTTAAGAACCTTGAGCTTCAACTCGGGTTTGACTACCGCCAGTTTCACAGGAAACAGGCTTTTTGCAACGATGCTATCAGACCTATCTCTATCATGAAAATAAACCCGCAATCCCATAGGATTTGAAGCTATGATTTGAAGTGCCATATTTTCGGTCTCGGTCACCTCACCCTCAAATCTATTTTGGCAACTGAGCAATGCTGTCAAAAAGCGAAGCGTCTCCACCGTATTATCCAGCAAGAGCTGCCTGGTAAGATCGACGGGAGTCAATGGATTTTTCAATTTATCCTCTTGGGTAAAGGCCGCTTCAAACAACAAAAAATTAAGCTGATCATAGAAACGGTGTCGACTAAGTACCAATATCCATTTTTTTGAATCACTACGCTCCAACAATGCTGGCAAAGCAGATGTACTCCGTGCAAAAGAAGGCTGCCGAAGAAAGGACTGATCAATACGCAACAACTCCTTTTGTTTGCTGAAGAACTGAGTCCTGCCATCTTCATAACGTAGGTAGAAATAGGAATCCATATCGTGCTCATGTTCGAGCCCATAACCTGCTGCGAGACTGCGAAGACGCGAATCCCGCAATCGATCATCAAAAAAGACACGTAGCTCCTCCCGTTTGAGAATAGCATCCAACACTTCAAACTGATGGACACATAGCTTATCAGACTGGATGCCACAGGTACAGGTCAACGCTAAAGACGTCCCTTCTTGATGGATACCGACTTCCGGATACATCGGCCCCATAGAATTCTTAGTAAATAGAGCCTGATCGATCTGGATGTGTAACGGATAAAACAACTCATGCTCTTCCAATACGATATCTTTTACTTCTGTATCGAGGTAACGCATAATATCGTAAATAGAACATGAAGTCAATACTATATCCCGTAAAATAACAGCGTGTTTGGGATCCATTCGGAGTACCTTATCTTAATCTTATATACGATCGTAAAAGTATAAATTTTAAGGGATAATCGGAGAGCAATATAGACAGCTGTGATCCACCTATTTTGCGAAGGGAGAATGTACAAGCAGCTTGACCATTTTATCAATTCTTTCCATATACTCTTCCGTCAATTCCCGTTCGGCTGTAAACAGCTGTTTACGCTGCATCGGCAAGCTATATGGTAATGTCCAGCCACGCAATGATTTGGCCACATCATCCATACCATTGATTCCCTGCATAGCTTGCACACCATCCGCCCAACAGACAAGACCGACCAATTTGCCTGTCAAATAAGGTGCTTGTAATTTTGCACTACATTCTAACCAATCGAGACAGTTTTTCATCACTCCGGTCATTCCTCCATGATAAAGAGGAGTGAGCCATACATGTAAATCAGCCTCTCTAAACATGATATTCATACGTTCAACAGCATTGGGCACTTTATTGAGTGTTGTATCAAACAAGGGAACCCCAGAGTCTGTAACTCTAAAAACATCGACAGAAGCATTTTCCTCCAGAAACTTTTCCTCGAAATACTTTGTTATTATTTCGGAAGTAGCTCCTTCTCTTCGGTCCAGCGAACCGTTAAACAATAATACCTTCATAAATCTATCTTTTAAAAATAACTTTAGGCATACCCGCCTCACCATACATCAATGTCGCCACAAAAGGACGTAACTGATCCGCAGCAGTCATAAAAAGATCCGGATCAATTTTTGGATTTGCTTTGATCACTACCTTCTTCCCTTCTAAGCGGGTAAAGTCTGCTTCCTGGATATTGGCCCGCCACAGAAGCCTGCCGACCTCCTCAGCGGACCGATAATCGAAACGCTTTGCTAGATCATGAAGCTTATCCGCCAGCATAAAATAAACCCAAGTGGGGATAATCGTATCTTCACTGCAGCATATTGCTACTGTTTTGTCTTTCAAAGCCGTCCAATCGTAAGCCGCAACGGCTTCTTTAAACTCCTTTTCCCTTATAATAAGGCCCATAAACAAAAAATCCTTGATATCAAGAGTTACGATTTCTTCCTGAGGGACATAATCCATCAAATCTACCGTTACAATTCCCGACGCATGAACCTTGTTTATAAAAACATCATCTTCCATATGAAGTACTTTTTAATTGTTAATCACTAATTTAAGAAGTATAGGCTTAAAGAGCCAACACCATCTGTACGATATAATAATCGTAATGTATAAACCTGAGAAAACATCGATAATCCATTTTGCAAAATTGAGAAAAGCTGATTAATAAAACAAGCTTTAACTTGTTTTATTAATCAGCTTTCGGAAAATAGCATTATCTTTGCACCCAAACGTACAAACTGTAGCTATGAAGAAAGAAAGTGTGAACCGTATCCTAATGACGCTAAAAATGCGAGGAGAGGCTACGCTCGCACTATTGGCATCCGAACTCCATATTACAAAAGAGGGAGCACGCCAGCATCTCAACAATCTTATAGAGTCCGGATTGGTAACTTCATCCCAACGGAGTGAGGGCGTAGGACGGCCTACGACCTATTATTCGCTCACGGAAAAGGGATTTTCACGTTTTCCAGACACACACGCCCAAGTAACAGTCGATCTTCTCAACGCCGTTAAAACCTTATTGGGCGACCAAGCTTTAGACCTGCTCATATCCGATCGCGAACAACAGACCTACACACGCTATGACCAAGCGCTCTCATCGTCCAACAGCATTGAAAGCCGTCTTGAAAAACTACGTGAGCTTCGTACGGAAGAAGGCTACATGGCCGAATGGAAAAAAGAAGATGAAACCTATTACTTCATCGAAAATCATTGCCCGATCTGTGCAGCTGCTACCGCCTGTCAGGGATTCTGCCGAGCAGAACTACAGAATTTCATCAAGCTCCTAGGCCCTAAATATGAGATAAAACGAACACAGCACATTCTTGCCAAAGACAGACGCTGTGTCTACGAAATAAAAAATGTAGCCCAAGTCAATAACAAATAAAAAACAACAGTTCTTAAATTGTTAAAACATTTTATACCCCAACTATTTAGAGTTCGAAATATTCTTGTTATCTTTGCGGACTTTAAAAGTATTTTAAACAAAAATTTAAAAACAAAAACAGGTAAATGCCTACTATTCAACAATTAGTTAGAAAAGGTAGAGTAGCTCTGGTAGACAAGAGTAAGTCACCAGCGTTGGACTCATGTCCACAGCGAAGAGGTGTATGTACACGTGTATATACTACTACCCCTAAAAAACCAAACTCAGCAATGCGTAAAGTAGCTCGTGTACGTTTAACAAACGGTAAAGAGGTCAACGCTTACATCCCTGGAGAAGGTCACAACTTACAAGAGCACTCGATCGTATTGATCCGTGGTGGTCGTGTTAAAGATTTACCAGGTGTGCGTTACCACATCATCCGTGGTGCATTAGATACTTCAGGTGTAGCAGGTCGTAACCAACGTCGTTCTAAGTATGGAACTAAGCGTCCTAAACCAGGACAAGCAGCTGCAGCTCCAGCAAAAGGCAAAAAGAAATAATTAAACGGAGGAAAGAAAAATGAGAAAATCAAAACCAAAAAAGAGAATCATTTTACCTGATCCAAAGTTTAACGACGTTCAGGTAACACGTTTTGTAAACAATATGATGTTTGACGGTAAGAAATCTATCGCTTACTCTATTTTTTACGATGCAGTAGAATTAGTAGAACAAAAAACACAAGAGAACGGACTAGAAGCTTGGAAAAAAGCTTTGAACAACGTAATGCCTGCAGTAGAGGTTAAATCTCGTCGTGTTGGTGGTGCCAACTTCCAAGTTCCTATGGAAGTACGTCCAGAGCGTAAAATCGCTTTAGGTATGAAATGGTTAATTTCTTACGCTCGTAAACGTGGTGAGAAAACTATGTTCGAAAAATTAGCAGGAGAAATCATTTCAGCTTCTAAAGGTGAAGGTGCTGCTGTGAAGAAGAAAGAAGATACGCACAAAATGGCGGAAGCTAACAAAGCGTTCTCACACTTCAGATTCTAGTTTTGAAAACAACAAAACAAATATGATTACACCGATCGCTGATAAAGATTCCTATCATTATCACGGTCGGTGTACTTATTTAAAGTGTTAAAATTAAACAGCCTTCCAAGGCAAACTGCAAAAATAAAATGGCAAAAGATTTAAGTTTAGTAAGAAATATCGGTATCGCTGCACACATCGATGCTGGTAAAACAACCACTACAGAGCGTATTCTGTTTTACTCTGGTGTGAATCACAAATTAGGTGAAACGCACGAGGGTTCGGCAACTACAGACTGGATGGCACAAGAGCAAGAGCGTGGTATCACAATTACGTCTTCTGCAGTAACTGTATTCTGGAACTACCGTAACAAAAAATACCAAGTAAACGTAATCGATACTCCTGGACACGTGGATTTCACGGTTGAAGTAAACCGTTCCCTTCGTGTATTGGATGGATTAGTTTTCTTATTCTCTGCGGTAGATGGTGTTGAGCCTCAATCTGAGACTAACTGGAGATTAGCAGATAACTACAAAGTACCTCGTATTGGTTTCGTAAACAAAATGGACCGTTCAGGTGCTGACTTCTTAAAAGTAGTTAAGCAAGTTAAAGAAATGCTTGGTACGACTGCTGTTCCTCTTCAATTACCTATCGGTGCTGAAGATAACTTCGAAGGTGTAGTTGACTTAATCAACAACCGTGGTATCGTATGGAATACAGAAGATAAAGGGATGACTTTCACAGAAGTGCCTATTCCAGAAGATATGTTGGATGAGGTTGCTGAATACCGTGAAAACCTATTAGAAGCTGTTGCTGGATATGATGAGTCTTTGATGGAGAAATTCTTCGAAGATCCAAACTCGTTGACAGAACGCGAAATCCTTAACGCACTTCGTGCTGCAGTATTGGACAACGCATTCGTACCAATGGTATGTGGTTCATCATTCAAAAACAAAGGTGTACAAACGATGCTTGACTTCGTAATGGAGTTATTGCCTTCGCCATTGGATCAAGAAGCTGTAAAAGGTACTGACCCACGCAATGGTGAAGAAATCGAGCGTAAACCATCTGAAGCAGAGCCTTTCGCAGCTTTAGGTTTCAAAATCGCTACTGACCCTTTCGTAGGTCGTTTGTGTTTCGTACGTGCATATTCAGGTGTATTAGAAGCAGGTTCTTATGTCTTGAACACGCGTTCAGGAAACAGAGAGCGTATTTCTCGTATCTTCCAAATGCACGCTAACAAGCAAAACCCAATTGAAAGAATCGGCGCAGGTGATATCGGTGCAGTAGTAGGTTTCAAAGATATCAAAACTGGTGATACACTTTGTGACGAAAAACACCCTATCGTCCTTGAGGCAATGAACTTTGCTCAGCCGGTTATCGGTTTAGCTATCGAGCCTAAAACTCAAGCTGACGTTGATAAATTAGGTATTGCTTTAGGTAAATTATCTGAAGAGGATCCTACATTCGTAGTTAAAACGGACGAAGATACAGGTCAAACTGTAATCTCAGGTATGGGTGAGCTTCACTTGGATATCTTGATCGACCGTCTACGTCGTGAGTTCAAGGTTGAAGTTAACCAAGGAGCTCCTCAAGTAGCATACAAAGAGTCTATCAACGGTAGCACTGAGCACCGCGAAGTTTACAAAAAACAATCCGGTGGTCGTGGTAAATTTGCCGACATCAAAGTTGTTATTTCTCCAGTCGATGAGGATTACGACACAACAAAATCAGCTCTTCAATTCGTAAACGAAATCGTAGGTGGTGCTATTCCTAAAGAATACATCCCTTCTGTTCAAAAAGGATTCGAATCTTCATTGAACAATGGTGTATTGGCAGGTTACCCGCTATCAGGCATGAAAGTTCGTTTGATCGATGGTTCATTCCACGCAGTGGATTCAGACTCTCTTTCATTTGAGCTAGCTGCTAAGATGGCATACCGTCAAGCTTTACCTAAATGTTCTCCAGTATTGATGGAGCCTATCATGAAGGTAGAAGTATTGACTCCAGAAGAAAACATGGGTGACGTGATGGGTGACTTGAACCGTCGTCGTGGTCAGATGCAAGGTCTTGACACACGTAATGGTGCACAAGTAATCAAAGCTATCGTTCCTCTATCTGAGATGTTCGGTTATGTAACTCAATTACGTACGATCACTTCAGGCCGTGCAACTTCCACTATGGAATTTGACCACTACGCTGAAGCACCTCGTAACGTACAAGATGATGTAATCGCAAAATCTAAAGGTAAAGTTAAAGGTATCGAAGAATAATAATTGAGAATAAGGATAAAGGAGCAAAGATGAAGGACATGTCTTTTATCTTTGTTCTTTCTGTCCTTAATCCAAAGAAAGATAAACCGATCACTGGTTGCGAATAGCTCTAATCAGTGGTCATATTAAAACAAATAAAAAATGAGCCAAAGAATCAGAATCAAATTGAAATCTTACGATTACAATTTAGTTGACAAATCAGCTGAGAAAATCGTAAAAACAGTAAAACCTACAGGTGCAGTTGTTAGTGGTCCTATTCCATTGCCTACTGAGAAAAAAATCTATACGGTATTACGTTCACCACACGTTAACAAAAAAGCACGTGAGCAATTCCAATTGTGTTCTTACAAGAGATTGTTAGACATCTACTCATCTAACTCAAAAACAGTTGATGCGTTGATGAAATTAGAATTACCTTCAGGTGTTGAAGTTGAAATCAAAGTGTGATAGATTTCAGTTACTGAAAAAGAAAAGCCTTCTCGTGAGAGAGGGCTTTTTTTATGGGTACAAGCGAACTTCTCGTGTTAAATAAACGTAAACTCTCCACAAGGTGAACACAAGGATAAAAACTATTGAGTAGTTTTGTACATGGAGAATTTAAAAGGAAAGAATGCACTCGTCACTGGTGGCGGTAGAGGCTTAGGTAAGGCAACTGCCCTAGCGTTTGCCAAAGAAGGCATCAACGTAGCGATTACAGGCAGAAATGAGCAACTATTGAAAGAGACCATCTCTGAGCTAAGGGCTCTTGGAGTACAGGCGACCTATGCGGTCTTTGACGTGGCTAACTTTGACGCTGTGACGACGGCTATAGCCAAATTAAACACGGACTTTGGAACATTCGACATCTTGGTCAACAATGCAGGTGTAGCCGCTTTTGGATCGGTATTGGATATGGATCCAAAAACCTGGAAAGACATTATCGAAACCAATCTATTGGGCACCTATTATGTCACCAAAGCGATCCTGCCACAGCTTATAGAAAAGAATGAGGGAGATATCATCAATGTGTCTTCTACTGCGGGCTTAAATGGCGCAGGGACTACCTCTGCTTATAGTGCATCCAAATTTGGCGTGATTGGTTTCTCAGACTCGCTGATGCGTGAAGTACGTAAAAACAATATCCGTGTATGTACATTAATGCCAAGTACTATTGCATCGGATATGTCCAAAGAGCTGAAGCTCACAGACGGCAATCCAGAGACCGTACTACAACCAGAAGACTTTGCCGAACTGATCGTCGCCAATCTCAAATTACCACGCAGAGCGATGCTTAAATCAGCTTCATTGTGGTCCACAAATCCATAAACAAGAAAAATCCCGATAAGCTATGCTTATCGGGATCTTATTTTTTGAACTTCTATTCAAATTAGAATTTGAAAGTCAAACCGAATGTGCCTGAAGCAAAGAAGTTCTCAAAGTTATTTACATTTACGCCAAAAGTGTTAGTAGCCTTAGCTCCGTCTACATCAACTTTCGAGTTTTTGAAACCAATAACATCAGCGAACTTATAGTTAACAGCAATTTTGTCAGTTAAGAAGAAAGTAGCACCAATACCTGCATTAGCTCCAAAACCACTTACTTTTGGATCTTTTACAGAAGTACCAGCAGTCACAGTTTTACTGTTATCTGACTCGTAACCAACAGCTAACTCAGTATAAGTTTTGAAACGTGATCCAACTTCTAGGAAATAGTAACGTCCGAAAGCACCGATATCAAAAGTATTTGTTTTATTTTGAATATCTTTATCTTCTGCGTATTGATCTTTATTAGTTGTTCCAACCTTAGCAAAAACACCAACAGCAATCTTATCAGTTACGAAATAACCTACTTGTGGATTGAAGTTAAAAGTTGTGTTTTTGATCTTTTCGCCTTTAACATCTTTATTAGTAAATCCTAAGTTACCTTCAACGATGAAGTTACCTTTTTCAAAACCAAATTCTTGTGCTTGAGAAGCAACTGTCAAACCTGCAACAGCAGTTAATGTAAGTAAAAATTTTTTCATATCTTTTTAATTTATATTTAACACTGGCAAATGTAGAACTTTTTAAAATCAAAAAAAGAACAAAAAGTCTTCTAATTGTCACAAC
Source organism: Sphingobacterium paucimobilis HER1398 (assembly GCF_000416985.1). Taxonomy (GTDB): domain Bacteria; phylum Bacteroidota; class Bacteroidia; order Sphingobacteriales; family Sphingobacteriaceae; genus Sphingobacterium; species Sphingobacterium paucimobilis. The sequence continues at coordinate 311,828 of NZ_ATDL01000004.1, read as the reverse complement.
AACTAAAAACTAAAAATAAAAAACTAAAAATCAACAAGTTACAAATGTAACAATTGTGTTTTTTATTAAAATGCGATAAAAAAAAGAGCTTTTATACAATTTTCCTAATGAAAAAGACGTTTCAATACTGACCACTAAACAAAAAAGGTCAATTATTTAAAAGGTTTCAAACGAAACTATAAAATAAGCCATAAAAATCTGTACATATTCAGATTCTTACAGCTTATTTCAACCACACATTAAAAATCAACAGTGTTATTTTGACCGTTCTGATCTGGTTTTCGTTGATAATCTGCTAATACTGAAATAGCATAAAACCAAGCCGATAACCCCGAATACAGCAGCTATCAAAAAAGGCACTCCCGGAAAATAAAATCCAGCTCCTTCTTTCGTAAAACAAGAAAAGCTTGATGTCATTATTGGCGGCGCCACAAAGGTAGTAAAGCCGAGTAAACACCCCAAAGCACCTTGAAGCACTCCTTGTTCGTTATCAGGGACACTTAGAGAAATAATACTTTGCATAGCTGCTCCTTGAACACCTCCTATAATAAAGACGATAATCCCAACGAATAGTAACCACTCTACAGAAGAGAAAGCGAAAATAAAAAAGCCAAATATAAGACAACAAAGACCACCGATCAGCATCCTTCGCTCCCCTATCCTATCCGTGAGGAAAGCTACTCCCCACAACTGTACGATAATAGAAAGGGCACCAATAAACGCCAAAGAATAACCCACCATCGAATTATCCCAATGAAACTTCTCTATAGTAAAGAATGACCATACGCTTTCCATGCTGTGGGTTGCCATGGAGACGAACAACATCGCGATAACCAACGACCAAACGGCTGGCAATTTCTGCAAATGCACGAGGGCACCAAAGGGATTAGCTTTTCTCCAATCAAATTTCCTTCTTTTCTCTTTCTCCAGGGACTCTGTAAAGAAAAAATATCCGAAGATAAAATTGATCAGGCTCAAGGTAGCCGCAAAAAGAAAAGGTGCGTGTGTTCCCCACTTGGCCAACACCCCTCCAATGGCGGGACCTAAAATGAATCCCGCGCCAAAAGCGGCATTGATCAAGCCGAAAAACTTTGTTCGATCTTTTCCCGTACTGATATCAGCTACACAGGCTGATGCAACCGAAAAACTCGCTCCCGTGATCCCAGCGATGGTACGCCCCAAAAACAGCCACAATATATCAGGTGCAAAAGCTAAAAAAATGCAATCTATCCCAAAGCCTAACAAGGAGCTCAGCAACACTGGCCGGCGTCCGTAAGCATCACTGAGGTTACCCAATATAGGAGCGAAGACAAATTGCATAAGGGCATAACAAAAAGACAACCAGCCCCCATACTGGGCGGCAGTACTAATATCTGTATGCAATAAATCAGTCAATAACTGTGGCAGTACTGGAAAAATAATACCGAAGCCTGCGGTATCTATGCTGACCACTATCACGATAAAAAATAGCGTATATCTCTCTTTAGATTTCATATTATGAAGCAATAATAAAGAAGTCACTATACCTGATGGTATAGGATCTGTTAACAATTAATAAATACAAGAAAGCCCTTGGTATAGAATCAACCAAAGGGTATAATTATTATAAGAATAGATTTATTATTGCCGCATAATGGCACAAAGGTATTAAAAAGAAAGCTTAACATCAAAACACTGCTAATCTCAACAAACAATGACGATTGATTTTTCGCATAGAGATTGCCCATGCTGTTAAGTAGCACTTCAAGCCTTTCTCTAGAGTACTACTAAGAAAGGCTTGGAAATTCGGAGCTTTTTATCAGGCTGTAGTTTGCATTAGCAGCTCCCGCACTTACACCTCATAATTATTTAACAGAGTTTTAATTTGCTTGAGATGATGGATAGGATGATACCCCATTAAATAGAAAATCTCTCTAATATTCATTTTGCCTAACAAAGGGTGTGGAATAACGAGAAGATCCAGTTCATCTTCTTCATAAAGTTCCAACAGAGCACTTATTTTTTTGAGATCGCTGTGAAGTGACGTAATAATAGTCTCTTTTTGTTCAAAGCTGACTTCCGCAGGTGGCAAAAACTGTTCAGGTGCTTTTAGACTTGTCTTGGCGTAGTTATCCAAAACAGTCTGATAAGACCAAGTGGATCTATCCAAATCGCCAAACTTTTGAACCAGGTATTCTTTTGAAACCAAAGCTTTAGTAAACGGAACGATAGTGGAGCCGACATGATGTAATTGTTGACCCGCTGTCCATTTTCCACCTTGGGTATAGAGATATCCCTCTTTTTCCAATTGATCTATATAGTCTATTAGGATTTGATGGTTTTTTACGAATGTCTCAATTAATTGATACTTTGTCATATTTATTAAGATATCTTATCTGATTAGCTTTTAAAAGTAATCATAATGACTGTCATATACCAAAATAAAACTTTCATCACTGTTGGTGATTTTCATTGAGTCGAATGAAGAGCGCTCATTGGTGCCTTAAAATATAGTATGGAATCAATAACAAAGGTACTTTCAGAAAAAAGCTCCAAGTTCTTTCACTTGGAGCTTTTTTGTTATTCTTTACTATAAAGCCTTATCTACTTCATCGATCATTCTGTTGATAGAGATCACTCCACCGCCAGCTAGATACCAGGTTTCGGAATCTAGGTAAACAATCTTTCCGTTTTTAAAGGCGTTCGTGCGTTGGATCAATTTGTTCTCAACTTCCTCTTTGTTTAATGGGGTATCACCGATAGCAGCACTTCTATCGACAACAAATAAAATATCAGGATTGGTCTCAGCAATAAATTCGTTAGAGGTTTTCGTCCCGTGAAGATGCGTATCTAAACCTTTTGCAGCTTCCTGCACACCAAGGATATCGTGAATCAGTCCAAAACGTGAACCGCTACCGTAAGCACTAAAACGTCCCTTGTTATGTAATACAACAAGAGCCTTTGCGTCAGACTTGTCTGCTTTTTCTTTGACTGCTGCTGCTTTTGTCTTAATATCGGCCAACGATGCTTCAAACTCTTTTTCTTTACCAAAGATCTTACCTAAGTTGGTTATATTCTTTTCCAATGCACCGAACTGGTCTTTTGTATCCCAAACAGGAATAATAGTCGGGGCAATTTTAGAAATCTGTTCATAAGAATCTTTAAGCCTACCTCCAATAATGATAAGGTCAGGATTCAACTCATTCAATTTTTCGACATTAGCCTCAACCAGATTACCTAGGTCAGCAATACTCTCATCGTCCTTATATCTTGAAAGATACTTTGGCACTCCTGTTTTGGGGATACCTACCGGCTTTACTCCTATAAAGTCTAGGTTTTCCAATTGACTAAAATCCAATACGACTACTCTTTTGGGATTGACTGGCACATCTACCGTTCCCAATTCATGAGTTATGGTGACTTTATCGTTAGCCCCTTCACCTTCAGCCTTACTTTGATTGGCATTGTTACACCCCGTAAAAGCGACTGCTATCGCCAGTGCGAATAAAAAAACAGATTTTTTCATATGTATATTATTTAAAACAGAATTAGCACTATATTTTTTTGACTTTTAACAATAGATACAAAAAGTATATTCCTCCCACCAGGTTGATAATTGTACTGATTGGTGTAGAAAAATTAAGTATCCGTTCCATAATGAACTGTCCTCCTACAATAGCAATAATAGCTACCAGGCAACAGGCCGGAATAACCAATCCGTGGCGCTGTGACTTTATCAGTTGGTAAGTTACATTGGTAACCAACAAGCCTAGAAAGGCGACAGGACCGATTAGCGCTGTAGAAACCGATACAAGAATAGCAATGATAATAAAGAAGGTCTTCACCACCTTAGGGTAATCCACTCCAAGACTAATTGCTTGATCACGTCCCAAAGCAAGTACATCGAGATACCGATTCATTCGAAAACCGAAGAGCAGAACGATGACCAAAATACCTGCAGCATACCATAGCAAGCTTTCATTTATCTTATTGAAAGAGGCAAACATCTTTCCCTGGATGATGAAAAAGTCATTGGGATCAATCAACAACTGCATAAATGAGCTGAAGGTATTGAACAAAATCCCAAGTACCAGTCCCACCAATAGCAACAAATACATATTGTTGCGTCCTCTTCTATAAATCAGAAAATAAAGCAGAAAGGAAAACCCGATCATGAATACAACCGACAACAAGAAATTGTCAAAACTATTAAGAACACGAAAAGTCATATCACCATATACAAACACGATAATGGTCTGCAACAGCATATAGACCGATTCAAATCCCATAATAGAAGGTGTCAGAATACGATTGGCAGTGATGGTCTGAAAAGCAACAGAGGAATAAGCAACACAACAAGCTACGACAAGCATGGCGACCAACTTGATGGACCTTAATTCTAGCGCAAACCGCCAACTAGTCCCAAGATTATAGCCTAAAAATAGACCTATAATGAGAATAGCCAATAATAGCAATAGCAAAACTCTCTTCTTGTTCTCCCTCATTTCTTGCGCAATAAAAGAAGGAGAAATAGTATACCTCCAATAAAACCAACGACCATACCTATCGGAATCTCGAAAGGGAAAATGATTACCCTTCCAATAATGTCGCAGATCAGCAGGAAAATAGCTCCCCACAGCGCAACATAAGGAAGCGTCTTCTTAATATTATCGCCATATACCATACTGACTATATTCGGAACGACCAATCCCAGAAAAGTAATAGAACCGGCAGTGATAATAACAGTACTAACCGTTAAGGAGACACATAATACGCCAATATTCATAACAGCTTTGTAGTTCAGTCCTAGATTTTTGGAGAAATCCCGCCCCATCCCTACCACAGCAAACTTATTGGCATATAGATAAGTAACTATTATCGCAGGTAGACTGACATAAATAAGCTCGTACTGTCCCTGCAAAATACCTGAAAAATCGCCCATCATCCAAGCGTTCATGTCTTGCACTAAATTATGGTTGGCGGCAAAAAAAGTAGCAATGGAGTTCAGAATACCTCCAAACATAAGTCCCACTAATGGAATAAAAATAACGTTGCGGAATCGTATACGCCCCGTAATAAATAAGAAGAGTAAGCTGCCCAGGAATGTAAAACAGAATGCAAAAGCGCCTTTTACAAGCATACTAGACGCTGGAATAAGAAACATCCCTGCCAATAAACCCATCTTGGCGGCTTCTAAAGTCCCAGCTGTAGTAGGCGACACAAACTTATTCTGTGTCATCTGTTGCATAATAAGACCACATACGCTCAATCCAATTCCAGCTAATATCAGTGATATAGTCCTTGGTATACGACTCAAAGACACGATAGAAATCTTGTCCATATCCCATTGAAGAATATCTGATATAGAAATATCGGCCACTCCTACAAATAGGGAGAGTATAGAAAAAAATAATAAAACGAATATAAGTAGTGTTGTCTTCAACTCCTTAGCTCAGTATTTGAAACAATTAACAGAATCATTACAATGATATGCCTTAAAGCTATTCTTATTAAGACTCATTATAAATATATTTGCAAAGCTAGATTTATCTAAATTCAAGAGGTTAACAAAACAGGATGATTATTTAATATAAAAGGATTAAAATGAGGCTTTCAGCAAAGTTGAAACAGGTTGACCGGTATTATATCCAAAAGGAAATAGAGGATGCCTATAACAGGTCTACCCTACTGGACGAAAGAGAAGTTGACATTGTAGAGGACAGAATAGGCCAAATCACCTACAAACAGATGTCCTGCGGGGGCATGTTGTTAATTGATGTAACAATGACCCTGCAACAGGCTATGACGGATATCTTCAAGATAGACGGTGAAAGCGTGATGATGGAGTTTATGTTTGACTCCAAAATAGAAGCCGATATTGATAAGCTAACGCACTCTACTTGGAATCTAGCCAACACACATAATATAACCTTCTCTAAGAACTACCACGGTCGGTTTAAAATGCCTCCAAACATCCCTGTTCAGTTTCTAATCATCATCCTGTCTAAGGAGTATTATTTTAACCTCATTCCGAAAGACTATATACTGCATAAAGAGTTTGTAAATAATATCTTCGAGCAAAAGACAGCTACACTCTCCAGGAAGATGCTGCAGTTCAACCCATATATACATGCAGTCATTCACGAAATAAGGTCATGCACTAGAAAAGGAGAGTTAAAACGCCTCTACATTGAGAATAAAATACAAGAGCTCCTGTTACTGCAACTCGAAATAAACCAAAAGCAGCATCTTTTATATAATAAATCAGGCTTGAATGACCGGGATCATAAAAAGCTCCTGGAAGCCAAAAATATATTAGATATCGGTTTTAGAGATGCTCCAGGGATTCCGGAGCTTGCTCGTATGAGCTATCTCAATGAATTCAAGCTCAAAAAAGGCTTCAAATCCTGTTTTGGCATGACCATAAAGAGTTATGTCATTTCTTTACGGATGAGACATGCCATAGATTTATTGAATGAAGAGAAACATAGTATAACCGAAATCGCCTACCTCTGCGGATACAATGGCATTGTACAGTTTTCTACTGCTTTTAAAAATTTTTACGGATACGCCCCCAGTAACATGAAGTAAATAGGATTTTTGGGGAGCTATAAAAGACAAAAGCTCCAAGTTGCCTTGAAGCTTTATATAGTAGCGGGGAGCAGGATCTAACTGCAGTCCGCCAGCTGGCGGATATGAAGCCTGCCTCGTTAATACCTATAAACGAAAAAAGCTCCAAGTTTCCTTAAAGCTTTATTTAGTAGCGGGGAGCAGGATCGAACTGCAGTCCGCCAGCTGGCGGATATGAAGCCTGCCTCGTTAATACCTATAAACGAAAAAAGCTCCAAGTTTCCTTGAAGCTTTATTTAGTAGCGGGGAGCAGGATCGAACTGCCGACCTCAGGGTTATGAATCCTGCGCTCTAACCATCTGAGCTACCCCGCCGTTTCAGTGATGCAAATATAGCAATAAGGAATTATTTTCAAAGTAATTTTTTAGAGATTTTAATAATTTTATAACCTTCAAAAAAGCCCCTCCACGCAATTATCTAAGAATGAAAGCTGTAACATGTTGACAACTTTGTGGATGTTAACAAGTTTTATTATGCTTCATGTACTTTTAAAATAAAAATATGTATTATTACAGAAATCAATATGAAAACGTTAACTAAAAAATGATTTAGCTATGTCGGAAAAAACTAAAATTCACCTAGAATATATAATCAACTCTTCTCCACGTATCCTTTACCCCTATTTAATTGAGCCGAACGATCTTGCACAATGGTTTGCTGATGATGTAATCTATCACGATGGAGTATACGAATTCATTTGGGATGGCGAATCTCACAGAGCAAAAATTGCTGCTTTTAAAGAAAACAAATATGTTAAGTTCAAATGGATAGATGACGAGCCGCATTTTTTCGAATTGGAAATCATACAGGATGAACTAACCAATGATGTCGCTCTGGCAATCACTGACCATGCAAAAGACGAAAATGTAGAAGATCGAAAAAAAATCTGGGACAACTCGATAAGCTATCTTCAAAGTGTAATTGGTGCTTAAAATTCTGTACCTTTGTTTATCACGCATAGCCTCATGTAAAGGTAACAAGGCTATGCTTATAGATACATGAAAAAAGTACACAAATTAATACTGCAAGCATTCATTAAGCCGTTCATTGTCACATTTTGTATTGTGATGTTTGTGCTTTTGATGCTTTTTTTATTTAAATATATCGACGATCTTATTGGAAAAGGATTTGAGTGGTATGTGATAATGGAGCTGATAGGCTATCAATGTGCTGTACAGCTTTCCATGGCACTCCCTCTCTCCATGCTCCTCTCGTCAATCATGACCTTCGGAAATCTAGGAGAAAGCTACGAACTGGTAGCCATAAAAGCTGCAGGAGTATCTTTAAGAAAAGCAATGAGTCCTTTATTTATCTTAGTGGGATTATTTGCAGCTGGATCATTTCTATTTTCAGATTATATACTTCCTGTCGTAAATCTGAAAATGGGCTCTCTATTATGGGATGTACGTAATAAAAAAGCCGACTTTTTAATCAAGCCCGGAATATTCAACAGCACTATTCCAGGATATGCCATACGAGCCAAAAGCAAAAGTAAAGACGGAACTGTACTCTATGATCTCACTATCTACGATAAATCGAAAGGCAACTCAGCCAGTGATGTCCTAGTTGCCAAAGAGGGATATATGTATAATTCACGTGATCAAAATTTCATGATCCTAAAACTAATCGACGGCGTTCGATATGAAGATTCTCGTGCCAATAATGCAAAGACCTATGATCCTCGTCAACAGTTTACTCGCTTTTATTTCAAAGAGACAGAAACGAAGTTTAACATGGATGCGTTTGAAATGAAACGCACAGATGAGAACCTTTTCAAACAACATCATCAAATGCTAAACTTACGCCAACTCAAACTCAAATCAGACACCAACTTGATGGAGTTGGATAGTCTCTCAAAGATGACTGCGCAAGAACTAAAACACAATATTCTTTTCACCTCCAGATATTATAATGAAGGCGTTCGTGAAAATGCAAAGATAGAAGTCGGCAATAACATATTAGCTTATATCCCGGAGTCTAACCGAAGAAATGTGGTTAGTAGCGCATTGGGACAGGTTCAGCAATTTAAAGACGGTACATTCAACAGATCGACCGAGTACCAAGGATTAGTTGACAAAGATACCCGCTATGATATTGAATACCATCGAAAATTCACACTTGCGATATCCTGTCTTCTTCTTTTCGCTATTGGAGCTCCCTTGGGGGCAATCATCAGAAAGGGAGGTCTAGGTGCACCAGTAGTTATATCCATCATATTCTTCCTGATATACCACATCATATCTACGGTGGCAGAAAAATCTGCTAAAGATGGTGCTATGACTCCTTTTTGGGGAATGTGGATGGCTATACTCGTACTTAGTCCATTAGCGGCTTTCCTCACTTATAAATCCACCACGGATTCAGCACTATTTGACATAGATCAATACAAGATCAAAGCACAGGTCGCTTTACAGTGGATCAAAGAAAAACTAAATATCAAAAAACAAAAGGTCTAATACCATTTTTGACTTCTTCATTATTAAAAGAATAGAAATCAGATATACCTTTGTAATTGGAAAAATCATATATCAATGGATATAAAATTAAACACAATCGAAGAGGCCATTGAAGACATCAAGGCTGGAAAAGTAATCATTGTAGTGGACGATGAAGACAGGGAGAACGAAGGCGACTTTATTACTGCCGCAAGGAATGCTACTCCCGAAGTAATTAACTTTATGGCAACCCATGGGCGCGGATTAGTGTGTGCTCCATTATCAGAACAACGCTGTCAAGAACTCAACCTACATCCAATGGTAGGTCAGAATACTGCTATATACGAAACAAACTTTACTGTTTCTGTCGACTTACAAGGCTATGGCTGTACCACAGGAATATCAGCTTCGGATCGTTCGAAAACTATAAAAGCTTTAATAGACCCTAATATCAAGCCTGAGGAACTCGGACGTCCTGGTCACATATTTCCATTGATAGCTATGGATGGTGGTGTACTACGCCGTACAGGCCACACAGAGGCTACTGTAGACATTGCTAGACTTGCAGGCTTTGAGCCAGCTGGAGTATTGGTAGAAATACTCAAAGAAGATGGAGAAATGGCTAGATTGCCGGACCTTCTAGAGGTAGCGAAACGCTTTGACCTTAAAATCATCAGTATCGAAGATCTCATAGAATACAGATTAAAGCACGATACATTGATTAATGAAGAGGTATCGGTACAAATGCCAACAGCCTACGGTGATTTTCAGATGAAAGCTTTTACACAAAAGAACAGTGGAGAACAACATCTTGCTATATACAAAGGAGAATGGAAAGAAGACGAGCCAGTATTGGTACGTGTACACAGTTCCTGCATGACTGGAGACATTTTTGGCTCTTGCCGTTGCGACTGCGGACCGCAGCTCCATAAGGCTATGGAAATGATCGAAAAAGAAGGCAAAGGCATTATCGTGTACATGAACCAGGAAGGACGAGGTATTGGATTGATCAATAAACTGCAAGCCTACAAATTACAAGAAAAAGGTATCGACACTGTAGATGCAAATATTCAATTAGGTTTCAAAGCTGACCATAGAGACTATGGTGTAGGCGCTCAGATACTCCGCCATATGGGAGTTTCGAAAATGAGACTAATGTCCAACAATCCTACGAAAAGAGCTGGCCTAGTAGGTTACGGTCTTGAGATTGTTGAAAATGTGCCTATCGAAATAGAGCCCAATGTTTACAACGAAGAGTATTTAAAAACTAAACGAGACCGAATGGGCCATACCATTCTCAAAAACATATAAATAAAGCTTTCATAAAAAAAGAGGACTTGATCCTCTTTTTTTGTTTTACCATAAGTGATAACGCACACCCAACATCGCATAATTGGGCTTGAATTTTTCATCGGTCGTAATATACTTCATCTTATATCCAGCATAGACGGATAACTTAACAGGAGAAAAGTAATAACTAACTCCTATTTGTCCATTCAAAACGAACAAATCATCTTTGACCAACTCATAGTCTATTTCTTTCTCTTTCTGAAAACGAACAAACTCTTCAGCAGCACCAACTCCTAGTAAAACATTAAAATCACTGTTACGTTTATTTAAGAATGAAAATAGGTAGTCTGCTCCTACTGATACAAAACTACTTCTACCATGCACTTGAGCCTGAAGAGCACTTCTATTGTTCAAATCATATTTGGCCTGTACACCAAAGCTATTTTCTTTAGCGGTTTTCACGTTCATGTCTCCATAAAAACCAAATGCCCAATTATGTTCTTGGCTAAGTGAAACCGTTGTCAGTGCCACTACCGCTATTAAAGTCAAAATTCCTTTTATCATAATAGTTTTAATCTACTTGTTCTCCTTTTGATTTACGATATGTTTTATAAAGCTTAATCAAAAACATCAGCAATACTGCTAGACACACAATACCTAATACGCCGTATATCCAGTTGAGTGCTGATTTCAAAATAACGACAAACACGATAGCGAATACCAATATTGTTGCGACTTCATTCCACAACCTCAGCTGATGTGATGTCCATGTTGATTTTTCATCCCTAAGCGCATGCATAATCCGCTGCGATCTGAAATGGTAAAAAACCATACCTCCAACAAATAACAACTTGACATGCATCCACCCTAGCGTCAGCAAGCCAGGAGTCGTATATAACATCAGTAGTGCCGAAGCTATTGCAATGTACATTGCTGGAGTAGTAATCACCCACCATAGGCGATTTTCCATTAATGTAAACTGTTTATGCAAAATTTGATATTCAACCTCTCCCTTAGCTTTCGCTTCGGTATGATAGATGAAAAGCCGAGGCATATAAAACAATCCCGCCATCCAACAGATCACAAAAATTATATGCACTGCCTTCGCGTATAGGTATATCATAGCACAAAAATAAAAAGGAAAAATTAAATAATTTTTCCTTTTTTTAATCTAATCGTTAGTATCTAAACTCTCTTATGACTTCCACTGCGTATTTGACATGGTCAAATGGCATATCAGGCATAATACCATGCCCCAGATTACATATAAAGCCATTTTCCCCACGCATTCTTTCGAACAGCTCATGAATCTTAGCTTTAATCACCGGTTTGTCTGCATACATTATAAACGGATCTAAGTTTCCTTGAACCGCCATACCTGCAGGAAGACTCTTCTTGATATTCAACAGATCCGCATTCCAATCGACAGAAATAACATCAGGATTACTCTCAGCCATTACAGGTGCGAATACAGATGCTCCTTTAGCAAATGATATTACAGGTACTGTACGCTTCAGATTCGCTAAGATATACTTATTGTATTTATGCGAGAATGTATGGTAGTCATTCCATGACAACGCGTTAGCCCAGCTATCAAAAAGCTGAACAGCGTTAACACCAGCATCGATCTGCATATTTAAATAAGCAATCGTTAAGTCTGCTATTTTCTGAAGAATAAGGTGCACCAATTCAGGCTCATTATTCAACATCAACTTCGTTAGCTTAAAATCTCTAGAAGATCCACCTTCAACCAAATAACTTAGTATTGTAAACGGTGCTCCCGCAAATCCAATCAAAGGAATGCGTCCATCAAGACGTTGTTGTATAACACGGATTGCATCAGCTACGTATTGCAACTTATCGAGACAATCTACAGATAGATTTTCAGCGTCCTTCCAAGTACGGACAGGATTCGCAAAACGAGGACCTACTCCCTGTTCAAAAGAAAGATCTCCTCCCATCGCCTCTCCAGTGACGAGAATATCCGAAAACAAAATAGCAGCATCAATACCTAAAAGGTCAACAGGAAGCATGGTTACATCCGCAGCAATTTCTGGAGTTTTGCACATCTCCAAAAAACTGTACTTATTTTTAATTTCCCAATACTCTGGCATAAAACGTCCTGCTTGACGCATCATCCATACCGGAGGTCTCTCCACTTGCTGCGAAAGCGCAGCCTTGATAAACAAATCGTTCTGTAAAGTTGTACTCACTATATTTTAATTATATTTTTTTACGTCTTCCTTAATTTTTGCAACGATATCTCGTTGTCTGTGTGTCAAAGCCAATTTGTCCGCTAATTCCAAATAGGTGTTCACTCGATCGTATTCCTTTTTCCGCAGATTAATATTGGCTAGATTAATCAGAACCATACCTTTCTCATTGTCTCTCCGCCAAGGTAACCGCGATGCCAATTGAAAATGATACTCCGCCTCCTCTATATTATTATTTTTCAAGGCCAGATTGCCTTTCATAAATTCATAAAAATTACGCCTTCCCTTACGTAGGTTATCTGGATTTTTGATTTCTGAAAGTAACTTGTCCGTCTTTTCGTAATCTTGTCTATGGAATGCCTGAGTTGCTAGAAAAACTGTCCCCTCTCTATACTGGCTCCATATAAAGTAACCAATAATTCCCAACAAATAGATACAAACGTTATAGTGCTTAAAAACAACAGCATAGGCCAATCCAATAATGGCTATGCCTATGATTATCATTCGGCGCCTTGTATTCATAAAATATATTATTCGGCTTGACCGTCCGTATTATCTGTAAATTTATAACCGACCCCTCTTATCGAATGAAAATAAATAGGATGTTTTTGATCGGGTTCAAAATACTTTCTAAAAGTCAGAATAAAATTATCAATTGTACGTGTAGAAGGGTACACATCATAGTTCCATACTGTTTCTAAAATCTGCTCTCTAGAAACGGCCTCATTACGTCGTTCGATGAGTAACTTTAGGAGCATGGTTTCCTTTTTTGTCAACGAAGTGACTGTACCATCTGCCAAGTGCAGCTCGTAGGAATTAAAATAAATAGTCTTATCGCCTATTGTATAAGAGTTGAGTTCCTTTAACTCGTCTCCTTTCATCCCTCTGCGGATCAGATTTCCAACGCGCAAGATTAGCTCTTCCAAATTAAAGGGCTTCACCAAATAATCATCTGCACCTTTCTTTAAACCTGTAATACGATCCTCACTACTGTTTTTGGCCGTTAGAAACATAATAGGCACTTCTGTATTCTGAAGACGTATGGTTTCTGCTACCTGAAAACCATCGATTTCAGGAATCATTACATCCAAAATAATCAGATTGAAGCGTTCTTCTTTGAAGATTTTCAACGCCTTCTTACCATCGGTAGCCGTAGTGACACGGTACCCTTCTAATTCTAAATTTAATTTGATGGCCTCCAACAAGTGTTCCTCGTCTTCGACTAAGAGTATCCTTTGTTTAGCTTGCATAATTTTCAAATGTTACTTCAAAGATGCTACCAGAAGGTTTGTTATCCATTACCCGAATTGTAGCATCATGTTTTTGCAATACAGTTTTTACTATATATAACCCCAAACCAGTTCCTTTGGTTTTGCGAGTAGATTCATTCCCTACACGATAGAATTTATTAAAGATAAGTCTCTTTTCCTCATCTTGTATACCTGCTCCATGATCGGCAACAGAAAAAACAAGATTATTATGATTTTTCTTGAGACTCACTTCTACATTAGCACAAGGTGGCGAATATTTGACGGCATTCTCAACAAGATTGGTCACCACATTAGTAATTGCAAACTTATCAGCATGTAGGACAATTCCCGGTTCGATTTGCGGTCTAATAATCTCAGATTTGCATGCATTTTTTTGAAGCCGATCCAATATCTCTTCAATCAATTCTGAAAAATCAAAATCCTCTTTAGGTAGAATAAAAGTCCGGTTTTCCAATTTGGTAGCCAACAAAACATTCTCTACCAAATAATCAAGACGTTCGATATCTTTCAACGAGTTGGACAAAAACGTTTTCTGCTGCTCACGATCCAAGTCTCGTTTTAAAATAGTCTGTAAATAAAGCTTAACAGAAGCTAAGGGCGATTTTAGCTCATGTGTTACCGAAAGCAGGAAGTTCTGCTGCTGTTGTTGATAATAGCGCTCACGTTCTAAGTGCTTTTTCAGCTTGATTACCGCTAGAACGAAAATTGCTATAAAAATCAATCCCTCACCAATAATCATCCCCTTTCTATCTGGCACATGCTTTATAAACATATACCCCCAACCTATTAGTTGGCAAAGTGCATATAACGCCAGTAGATAAAACCAAAAAAGTGCTCTTCTCATAAATGCATTTTCAACAAAAATAGGCAAATACTAGGGCATAATAAAATAGGCCTTGTTTTATGACACTAATAAGAAAAAGGGTTGGTCATTTCTTCTAAAAAAAATTAAATAGAGAAAGCGACAAAACTATTACAATGCCACTATATTGCGTAGAATATTGAATTTATGTAGGTTTGTACATGCTCAAACAAAAAAAAGACATATTTTTTGACCTCGACCATACCATTTGGGATTTTGACAAAAATGCAGAAGAAGCATTACACGAGTTGTATACAGCTTTTCAATTTGACCGTCTTTTTGGACCTGGCCGAGCAGATATTTTTATAGAGACCTATACATTGAACAACCACCGTGTATGGGCGCTTTACCATCATGGAAAAATAGACAAACCTACACTAAGAAAACTAAGATTCTCAGATACGTTCTCACAGCTAGGCGTAGACCCTAGCCTATTTCCACTTGCCTTCGAAGAAGAATATCTCAAACTGTGCCCCACAAAGACCAATCTATTCCCCAATGCACACGAGTCACTCTCCTACCTTCAAAGAAAGTATAATCTTCACCTGATATCAAACGGTTTTAAGGAAGCCTGTGAGCTTAAACTAAAGCACAGTCAACTTGAAAATTACTTCAAAACAATTGTCATATCAGAAATTTTTGGTATCAACAAACCGGATCCACGGATCTTTGATCATGCGATAAGTAATGGCCAAGCTGAAAAGACAACTTCTATCATGATTGGTGACAATATAGACGCTGATATAAGGGGAGCAAAAAATGCAGGCATGGAAGCTATCTATTTCAATAGTACGGGAGCAGACAAACCAGCTGACGTGGAACATATGATTGTAGACCTAAAGGAGCTGCAACATATTTTTTAATAGGGGGGAAGATTAACCCCTCCCCTATTTTAATACTTTTTTTAACAACCGGATATAGGCTTGTGCTATTTTATCCATGCCATAATCATTGGGATGTGCATAGTCGACCGTAGAATTAATGTCTAAATCTATCTCCCTACTGTCCAACCAGTAAAGATTACGGCCACCTTCCTTGACCAATCTATCAAAAGTTGCTTTACCTACTTCTGTAGATCTTTCATATTCAGCACGTGTACTTTTATTTAGGAAGCCTGGCGTAAAAGCCGAACTGTGCCCTGTGAGGATGATAGGAACTGTCGGATGCTTGGCCCGAATGGTTTTGACAGCTCCCACAATCAATGAATCCAATTGTTTCTCCGTCCGACTAGGGGTAACAGGTAAATTAGGTAAACAATCCAAAACAAAAACTGCAGCATCTTCCTGAGCAATCAAGTCTAACACAGTTTTCTCCAAACGTCCATTTCCTGAAAAGGCTAAATTGATTACTTCTTTTCCCAAAGAGCGTCCCACCACATTTGTCCAAGCCATACCTGGTCGCGATACGCAGGCTCCCTGTGCGATGGAAGTTCCATACACCACGATAGGAGCCGCTTTCTCCTTGTTATCCACAAAAGAAAACTGCTGCGATTTATCTACGCTGATTTCAAGCCACTTTACCGTATTATACAAGGGGAGGTATAAACGATAGGTACCCGACTTATTCCTTCCAATATTACTGAATGTGTATTGTATGGTATCTTTAAATTGATAGCTACCATATGCCCATTGCCAACTATTCCCTTCTTTGAGGTATAGATCTACTCCACTAACGCCTGTCGAGGGCATATGCGGCATATTCAAATTTCCGGAAACAGCGTAACGAACCACTATAGTGTCCGCATCTGTACGAAAGTCTACATATACGCCAGCTGAATTCTCCCCTAGATTCCAAACAGCATCTCTAACATGGCTTTTCACCCTCACCGGAAGACGACCTAGAGAACTTTCATTCGACATCTCCTTGACCCTCCCTTTTAAAACATCAGAGCTGACCTTATAAGATTGCTGCTGCCCCTGTGCCACACCAGTCAATAAAAAGACTGAACAAAAGATCGCGCACCATAGTCTAACTCTATAGTTGGATATAAACACGCTCATTATGGTAATATTTTAATCGTAACATTTCGATACCAAACATCGTCTCCATGATCCTGAAAACCTATCACCCCCGGCTCAGCGCCCACTTTAGAAAGTAACTCAAAAGCTAGGGGCCACTTGTCTTGACTAAACTTACTCGATTGCAATAACTTATTCCATTCAGGGGTTCTTATCGTATACTCTACGACCTTCTTACCATTCTGAAAATGCTGAACTTTCTCTCCTTGAACGATGATTTTCGATTTATTCCACGTTCCTACCGCTTTTGCATTTTGAGGCTTTGCGGGGATCATATCATACAATGAGGCCGATTGGCGATTCCCATCAACACCTTTACTAGCATCAGGATGCTTCTCGTTGTCCAGAATTTGGTATTCTGGGCTCGATATATATATCGGTTGACCTTTGACTTCTTTGGCTAAGAAAAACACACCAGAATTGCCCGCTTCGGATATTTTCCATTCAAACTCCAGTTCAAAATTCTTGAAATCGTGTGCAAAAATTAGATCACCACCTTCAGGCTTATCGACACTAGGCTTCTTAGAAAACTTAAGTGCACCATCCTCAATAGTCCATTTATTGGGAACATAGGTCTTATTGTATCCTCGCCAGCCCTCTAGGGAACTACCATCAAATAGCACATAGGCTCCGTTTTTGTTTTTCTTGAACTTTGTCAGATCTACCTTTGGCAAGTTCATCAATTCATAGGTTGGATCGACAGCCTCGAAGCTCTTTTTGCCTTGTGCGTGTGCTGCTGAGAAGGAAAACATCCCCATCATTAAGCAAGCTGAAATAAAGCTAGTTTTCATATGTATATAATTACTTCGTGATCCGCCAGTTGGCGGATTGGTTTACTTTTCATTTGTTAGAAAGCTATCAGATTCATTCTCTCCTATGATCGAATAAATCATGATAGTTTCATTAAAATATTTTTTATTTACGGTCGTTGAATTACCCAAAAGTCATCGAAAACTATTCAGGTTCAAATCTATAATCAAAATTCTACCAATAAATATACAAATACTTAATGTAATTCCTACACTTAGTAGTTTAAAAGAAAAACCTAATAACCGCCCATGTTTTCATCGGAAGGCATGTCTTCATTTTTCTTTCTGCCTTTGGTCAAATCCTGTACTCCGAAACGGTAAGAGAAGCCAAGCGTAAATGTACGCTTAGACCATCTAAAGTACCGGTCCGAATACTGAGAAGGCAGATAACTATCGCCACCAAACTGTCTAGAATCAAATAAATCACGAACATTAAACGTGACACTGCCTTTCCCCTTCAACACGTCTTGCTTTAAAGCTAGATCTACCCCCTTCATGGCTTTCGTCCGCCCCTGCAAACTGTTCATTGGAGCTCGGTAATCGCCACGCAACTGAAGAGAGGTCAATTTTGCCAACTTAAGGTTTGTCGTTAGATTTGCGTTCCAAGAAAGTCCGTCAGAAGAACGAACATTATATCCTTCATTCGGTTCTATTTTAAAATAGAAAACATTTCCATTAGCAGTTATATCCCACCAGGGAAAAATATTCACCTTAGACACGACCTCAAACCCAGCATTATTTCTGGAACCTATGTTTTCCCAACGCATAAAAGTAGCATTGGGATTATCAGCCAAATAAATAGCTGCTAAAGAATCATTTTGATCATACTGAAACGGTTGCGTCACATCGTTTATACGGCGGTAATAAGCCGAGGCAAGGAAATTCCATCCCGAATAAAACTTTGCAAAACTCATCTCTACAGCATGAATATCTTCGGGCATCAGCTCCGGATTACCTTGTCTAAAGTTCGTCTCGTCCGATAAATCCACGAAAGGATTGACCTGCCAGCCTCGAGGACGTTGCACTCGTCTAGAATAGCTCAACTGTACCTTATCGCCTTCCGCGTTAACATCATAAGTTAGGAACAAACTCGGATATACTCGAAAGTAATCGAGCTTGCCTGGCATCACATCTGTCCCTTTATTGATGAGAGATGGGTCATAACTACGGATAGTCGTATTTAGAAAAGCATCCTCCGCACGCAATCCTAATTGTAGCCCTATTCGCTGAGATAACATACGCTGATAATTAGCGTACAATGCATGGACACCCGATTTCATATTAAAATCATTGTTTACCCCATAATCAGGTTCAAACACTCCGTCTACTAATTTATCCGAACGTTGCCCTTCATCCGACGAACGTAATATCGTACGATACCCGGCTTCGAACTTATGGTTCTCACCTAGCGGCAAAACATAATCCAGTTGAAAATTCCAATTCTGGCCACTTTCATTGGTCGCATTTTTCCGTCTACTTTCAGAGATAGTAGAAGTCTTATCGTAGCGCTGTATATAGTTATTCGTACCATCCTCCTTGTCGTAACCGTAAGTTACATTAGCCGTCAACTCTTCGCCTTCCTTACGTAGGGTACGCTTAAAATCAAAACTGATATCGTATCCCAGATCCTCTTCTTTCTGTCTGGATTCACGGGAACTAGAGCTACCATAATCGGGGCGGTTATAATAGTTGTAAAAAATATCTTCACCTCTTTTATTATCCCTCAAACTCAAATTGGCTCCTACGCTAATCGTTGTCTTTTCATTAGCATAATAATCCGTTCCTAAACGAAAAGAATTATTTATTCCCTTTCGGAATGTTTCTGAGTTCGATTCGGTGATTTCACTGTTATTCTGTTGCAAACCGTCAAACAGCTGTACCGTACGTACGCCACCCTCGCCTACATTACGGCCATTCCTATAATTATATCCTCCAAAATAATTAAACTTCCGGTCTCTATAATTCAACGTAACCCCTGCATTATAATTATCGTAACTACCGACAGAAGCATTTGCCACCCCATTAAACCCAGTGCGGACATTCTTCTTCAACACGATATTGATAATTCCGGATTGTCCTTCCGCATCATACTTTGCCGAGGGGTTGGTAATGATTTCTACCTTAGCAACGGCATCAGCCGGTAGTGACTGAAGCAATTTATTAACATCAGAACCTGCCATAGCAGACTCTTTGCCATCTATCAAAATACGAACGCTGTTAGATCCTCTCAAACTCACAGAACCATCCATATCCACCTGTAAGGTGGGAACATTGGCTAGTAAATCCTGCGCCGTACCACCTACACTAACCATACTTTGGGAGACATCAAATACCTTTTTATCGATTCCCAACTGCAATTCGGGCAGACGCCCCTTTACCACAATCTCGTCCAGCTGACGACCACTCTCAAAAAGGGATACAACACCGATATCATTTGTCTTATTGGCAGCGATTACCACACCTTCCCGTTCATAATCAAGCATTCCTACAAAACTGATCTTTACGAGATACGTACCGGCAGGCAGCCCATCAATAGAAGCGACTCCGTTACCATCCGTCTGCCGTCCCTTTACAGGGGCCTTTGAAACAGCGTGCAACAACGAGACACTGGCTCCAAGAACAGGCTCTTTGGTCGACTCCTCTAGGACAGTGACTTTAAACTGGCCTTGTTGCGCATATATAAATAAAGGAAGGGCAAAAAATAGGGTAAATAGTAATTTAAGTTGCATAGCTTAGATTGCGTTCGTAAGCTACAAAAATGGAGAATAAAACAGAATAAGGGACTATCGTAACTGTATTATTACCGAGAAAAAGCTACTCCACCGAAACGGTAAGACCTTCTGCCTTCAATATCTTCCGATAAATCTCCAGCTCTACATAAGGCCCTTCTAACACAGCGCATTTGCCTTCAGTGTGCACCTTCCAAGCAATACGCTCGGCCTGTGTTTCTGTATATTGCAAATGATGGATCAGACAATAGATTACGTGATCAAACGTATTAATATCATCATTCCAAAGAATAAGCTTATGGCTTTCTTTTACAGAAGCTAATATTTCTTCAAGCGTAAAGGTTTCTTGTGCGGTTTCTACACCCATAGCGCAAAAGTAGTGTATTTTTCAAAAAAACCGTAATTTTGTAGTAATTTCCTCCCTATGGACAGACCTCTTTGAATAAAAGGTCATCCTAATCAGCGGATGGGTTGAAAACAATTGGATTATTAACGACTAGAATTACAAGATCATGTTCCAATCTAAAATAGCAGGCATAGGACACTATGTTCCTAAAAATGTGTATACCAACAATGACCTTACCCGATTCATGGATACCACCGACGAGTGGATCCAAGAACGTACTGGCATCAAGGAAAGACGGTATGCCGACCGTCTGGAGGAAACGACGACATCAATGGCTATTGAAGCAGCCAAGATCGCTATAGAGCGTGCAAAAACAACGGCTAAAGACATCGACTTCATCATATTTGCCACCCTATCTCCAGACTATTATTTTCCAGGCTGTGGCGTACTGCTCCAAAGGGAAATGGGTATGGGAGAAATCGGAGCATTAGACATCCGTAACCAATGTTCGGGCTTTGTCTACGCATTGTCTATAGCGGATCAATTTATAAAAACGGGAATGTATAAAAACATACTGGTGGTCGGTTCAGAAAAACATTCTTTTGCTTTGGACTTTTCGACACGAGGCCGTGCCGTATCCGTTATATTTGGTGATGGAGCGGGTGCCGCCGTACTGCAACCAACAACCGAAACGGGTAAAGGCATCTTGAGTACCCACCTCCACTCGGATGGTGCGGATGCCGAAAAACTAGCGATGTATTACCCTGGAGCATCGGGAGGAAAAGGCTTAGAAAACAGACCCGAATGGCCCGATCAGGAACTGGGAGGAATGTTCGTGACTCCTAAAATGCTAGAAGATGGAAGTGCTTTTCCGTATATGGATGGTCAGGCCGTTTTCAAAAAGGCAGTGGTAAAATTTCCGGAAGTCATCGGTGAAGCTTTAGCCAAAAACGGATTAGCACCTGCCGATATAGACCTTCTGGTACCGCATCAAGCCAATCTCCGTATATCACAGTTTGTACAGAAAACATTGGGATTAGCGGATGATAAGGTATTCAATAATATTCAAAAATACGGCAATACAACTGCTGCATCCGTACCAATAGCGCTTTCAGAAGCTTGGGAAGAGGGCCGGATCAAAGAAGGCGATTTGATTTGCCTAGCCGCATTTGGAGCAGGCTTTACTTGGGGATCGGCATTGATCCGGTGGTAATAATATAATGTTGTGATAAGGAATCGTCTTTCTGCCGACTTTCTTATCACAACATTTCAACTTGCTTTCTTACAATACACGCACCAATAACCCCTTCAGGTATTCACCTTCGGAGAAAGAAGCACGAACGGGATGATCCTCCGGTTGCGAAAACTGTCTAATAAATTGGATTTCTTTACCTGCATCCAAAGCAGCCCAAGCTATAACTTGTTTAAAGGTCTCAATATCCATTGCTCCAGAGCAAGAAAAAGTTGCTAATAGACCACCACTCTCCAACAACATCAATCCCCTACGATTCAAATCCTTATAAGCTCTCGAAGCTTTTTCTAAAGTCGATCTGGAGGGTGCGTACTTTGGTGGATCTAGCACAATTACATCAAACTTTTCTCCACCCTCTCCCAATTGACGCAAATACTTATTTACATCAGACTGAACCGCTACATGTTTTGTCTCATCAAAACCATTATACTTCACATTTTCCTTTAAGGTCTCTATCGCCAACGCAGAACTGTCAACAGAGACAACTTCATCAGCCCCCGCCCGAAAAGCATTTAAAGTAAAACCACCCGAATAACAGAAGCAATCCAGCATCCGCTTGCCTTTGACGTATTGAGCTGTCAAAAAGCGGTTTTCACGCTGATCGCAGTAAAACCCTGACTTCTGACCATCAATGATATTTACCTTATAATGGATCCCGTTTTCCACGATTTCAACAAAATCCGGAGGTAATTCTCCCCACAATACGCCATTGCTATCCGGTAGCCCTTCATAGTCTCTAGACTTCAAATCACTTCTTTCGTAAATCCCCTTAGGTTGCAGGAGATTTACCAATTCATCAACGATAAGTTCTTTGACCTGTTCTATCCCTGCCGAATGAACCTGAATAGAAATATAGTCTGCATATTTATCCGCAATCAGTCCGGGTAAAAAATCAGCTTCCGCAAAAATCAAACGAGCCGCATCATTATCTGCCGTCAACAAATGTTTTCTATTCTGAATGGCCTTTCTTACCCGCAGCCTCCACCAGTCTTCATTAATCTCATTCGCCGGATTCCATTCCAACAAACGGACTGCAACGCGCGATGTATTATTATAGACGCCATAGGCAATGAACTCCTCTTCTATGTTGTATACGGCTACAACCTCTCCTGGTTGCACCCGACCATTTATTTTGCCGATCGCTCCAGAAAACACCCAAGGGTGTAATTGCCAAGCAGCTTTATCTTTACCTTTTTGTAAGATTATCTTATTCATCGCACAAAAATAAAACTGAAGAAGCAAACAATATTATTTATTTTAAACTTTTTCAAAATTTTATTCCAAACTACACAAAAAAAGAGCAGTTCCTATCGGATACTGCTCTTTTCGGATATAGGACGATCAGCCTATCTACTAGCGAGCAAATAGGCTTTAAAATCTTTATAGCTGACTTTTAAATCCGTCGCAAGCTTAGGTTTATTGGACAAATCTACTGCTCCCTTAGGAAGAGTTACTTTGGCAAATACCGCTTCGTCTATTGCGTCCGGAAATTTACAAGGGTGTGCCGTTGATAAAAATACCGAAGCGTAGGTCCCCGGTGTATCTCTACGATATGCCTCTGATGCTAGATAAGCTATCGCAGTGTGAGGGCAAGCTATATAATTATATTTTTCATACAGCTCTTTCATCGCTTGTTCAGTCGCAACATCATCATAGGTATACGAAGAGACCATACCTCGAAGGTGTTCTAAATCTCCATCAAACATATCTTGTATTCTGACCCAGTTACTTGGATTACCTACATCCATAGCATTGGCTAGTGTTTGAACCGAAGGCTTGGGTTCATAGTTACCCGAACGAAGAAAGCGAGGAACGGTATCATTAACATTTGTCCCTGCTACAAAATGCGTCACTGGGAGTCCCATTTTATAGGCCAATAACCCAGCACCGATATTTCCAAAATTACCACTAGGCACTGTAAATACGACTTCAGAGATCCCCTGAGCTTTCAATTGCGCATAAGCCCAAAAGTAGTAGAATGTCTGAGGAATCAATCGGGAGATATTGATTGAATTTGCTGATGTGAGCCGCAACACACTATTAAGTTCGGTATCATTAAAAGCCTCTTTCACCAAAGCCTGACAGTCATCAAATGTACCATCTACTTCCAGGGCTCTAATATTCTGACCGTTAGTCGTCAACTGTTCCTCCTGTACCTTAGATACTTTTCCCTTAGGGTACAAAATCGTGACACGCGTTCCTTCAACTCCTAAAAAGCCTAAAGCCACTGCTCCACCGGTATCTCCTGATGTCGCGACCAGCACATCCAAGAGCTGATCGCCTTTTTGAGAGAAGTACCCCATGACCCGACTCATAAAACGAGCTCCAAAATCCTTGAAAGCATAAGAAGGTCCATGGAACAATTCCAAAACTGCCGTCTCTGCATTCAAGAACTTAACCGGGGCATCAAAATTAATGGCATCATCCACAATCTTCTTCAAGTCAGCCTTAGGGATATCATCACCAATCAATGCTGAGGCCACCGTCAAAGCGATCTCCTGAAGTGAATATTGTTGTATATTCTGGATAAAAAAAGGATCCAATTGTGGGATGACTTCTGGCATATACAATCCCTTATCCTGAGGGAGAGCGTTGAAAACGGCTTCTTGAAAAGAAACACGCAATGCTTTATTATTTGTGCTGTAAAGTTTCATATGTGTATAATCTGTTTTTTATCTGTCATATGGAATATCCAAACTATATTCATCCGTGTTTGTGTAGCCTGTACTACATGGATATTTCATATGTATATAATTTTCAATGGTCATTAGTTAGTTTTGGGCTTTTCTATACGTTGTCAAACTCCAACAGTCGAGGCCCCTCGACATTAACAGCAGACACATACTGATAGCTATCGATTTCTTTTGACGACAGGTGTTCTTTTATCTTAGTTGTCGCTACACGAGCGATATCTTCTCCTCTGGAGATAGCTACAACCGATGGTCCAGATCCCGATATCCCAAAGCTTAACGCCCCACATTCTAGGGCAATCCGTTTCATCTCATAAAACTCAGGGATCAAAATAGCGCGCGTAGGTTCGATCAAGACATCCTGCATACTGCGACCTATCAAATCATAATCATTTTGAAAAAGGCCCGCAATCAACCCTGCGATATTACCCCATTGCACTACAGCTTCTTTCAATAGCACCTTATCTTTTATGAGCTGGCGGGCATCCCGTGTCGGTACATCGACCTGTGGAAATACAATCCCTGCATAGAGATCTCCGGGTACCGGAAGCTTTATAACGTCCAGTGCTTCCTGTCCTCGAATCAACGTGACTCCCCCCATCAATGCTGGTGCGACATTATCAGCATGTCCATGTCCACACGCCAGGCGCTCCCCTTCTACACAGTAGGGCATTAACTCTTCCTTCGTAAGAGGTGTTCCCAACAAAGCATTAATAGCATACAGACCAGCAACGGTACTCGCAGAGCTCGAGCCCAGGCCAGAACCTATTGGCATATGCTTAATAAGCTCAATCTCTACACCGATGGTATCCGCAACTCCCAGATCCCGCAGCAGCATCTTCACACAAGCGCTCACTGTATTACGGTCGGCATCCAGAGGCAAGCGTCCGTCATCCCCTGCTATCGAACGGATACGGACCCCCGGCTCGGCTACGCGATACATCTTGACCTCATCGCCGGGTTCATTGACAGCAAAGCCCAGGATATCAAAGCCACAGATCATATTTGCCACGGTAGCAGGCGCAAAAACCCGAACCTTATCTTTTATATTATCAAAGTTTACTTTCTTCTCTAATTTTATTTCGTTCATAACTCGACTGTTAAACTGAATCAAATTCTTATGTAACGGCTTACCTCGCACCAACATTAATTAAATCGGCAAATACGCCTCCTGCTGTTACTTCTGCTCCAGCTCCAGGCCCCTTCACGACGAGCGGACGTTCCTTATACCGCTCCGTTGTAAACGAGATGATATTATCACTACCGGATAGTGCAAAGAAAGGGTGTGAGCTATCGACCATCTGCAAAGAGATCTTCACCTTACCATCTTCCAATGTACCGATGTAACGGATTACTTTATTTTCGCTAGCCGCTTTATCCTTCAACGCATTAAAATACTGGTCAGCTTTCAATAATTCGGCATAAAACTCATCAACAGAGGCCGCCTGCAAACAGGACTCGGGCAGGATAGCACCTAAATCGACATCAGATGCTTCGATCACATGACCTCCATCTCTTGCCAAAATCAACATTTTACGCATAAAATCTACTCCTCCCAGATCATCACGTGGATCAGGCTCTGTATAACCCAACTCCTGTGCCTTTTTCACAACTTCATAGAAAGAAGCATCGCCAACGAAATTATTAAAGATATAAGAGATTGTACCCGACAGAATTGCTTCTATCTTTAAAATCCGATCTCCACTCATCATCAGGTCTTTTAAAACACGTACAATAGGTAGCCCGGCACCTACATTGGTTTCATAGAAAAAGTCAACGCCGTGTAAGCGCGCCGTGTCTCTCAACGAACGATACTGTGCATAATCGCCCGAATTAGCGATCTTATTACATGTTACAATAGATATATTGGACTTAAAGATGTCTTCATAATAGGTAGCAGGCAACTTGCTCGCTGTATTATCAATAAAAACACAATTTGGCAGATTCATCGCTCGCATTCTTTCCATAAAACCTGATAAATCTGCTATCTCACCATTGCCTTCCAAATCCTCTTGCCAGCCTTCTAAATTAATTCCCGCTTCGTTAAAGAGCATTTTCCGAGAGTTAGAAATCCCAACGACCTTTACTTCGATATCATTATTGTCCAGTAGAAAGTCATGTTGTTCATGAAGCTGCTTAAATAATGTAGCGCCGATATTGCCTGTACCCAAGTTAAAGACATGTAAGGTCTTTTTCAACTCGGCAAAGAACGCATCGTGCACAGCATTCAGCGCCTTAGCAAGGTCATCTTTTGAAATAATAACCGATATATTGAATTCGGACGAACCTTGAGCGATAGCGCGTACATTTATACCATTCCGCCCCAATGCATGAAACAACCTTCCCGATATACCCGGAGTACGCTTCATATTTTCACCCACTATCGCCAAGACAGAAAGATTTTCTTCCAACTCAGGCATGATAAGCTTATTGGCATCAAGCTCCAATTCAAATTCAACGGCGATCAACTGCAATGCTTTCGCTGCATCCTGTGGATTGACCGCAAATGTTATACTATGCTCAGAGGATGATTGCGTGATTAGGATCACATTGATCTGCTCTCTTGCCAACATCGTAAAAAGTCGCCCGGAAAATCCAGACTTGCCAATCATTCCACTTCCTGTAAGATTGATAATAGATATATCTGAAATAGACGATATACCTTTTATAGGATAACTCGACTTATCCGATTCAAATTGAATAACTGTCCCTGCCAAATGTGGCTCGAAGGTATTACGGATAGCGATAGGTATTTTTTTCATGAATGCCGGAATCATCGTCGGCGGGTAGATTACCTTGGCGCCAAAGTACGAGAGTTCCATTGCTTCTGTGTAAGATAGTATAGGCAACGAAAATGCCTTTTTAACGATCCGCGGATCAGCTGTCATCATTCCATTTACATCGGTCCATATTTCGATAATAGAAGCCCCTAGGACAGATCCAAAGATGGCAGCAGTATAGTCGGAACCTCCACGGCCCAATGTCGTCACACGTCCCTTATCGTTGGATCCTATAAAACCGGTAACAAACAACAATTTGTCCGCATGGGTATAAGACAAAGCCTGAATAAGCTGTGTCGTCAACTCTTCATTGATATGGGCATTCCCAAAATTGGAGTCCGTCTTGACATAGTGAGAAGCATTGATATACTCGGACTCCGGTATATATTGCTCCATAATCTTAGAAACCAGATAATTTGAAAAGCGCTCACCAAAAGAAACAATCAGGTCTTTGCTCTGCATACTCAACTCTCTCAAAGCAAAGACGCCTTGTAGGATTTCATCCAGGTCGTTGAGCATAAGCTTTAACTTGGTAAATACCGGATTCTGGAATTTGACCGCGATAAGGCTCTTTACAACATCAAAATGCTTTTCCTCCAGCACTTTCAGATTCTCATCAAACGGTTTTCCTTCAGCAGCATGTTCCGCCATTTGGGTCAGCAAGTTCGTTACCCCCGACATTGCAGACAAAACAACAAGTGGTTTTTCTCCTTTATCAAAAGATTCTTTAACGATTGCCAACATCTCTTGGATACTCTCTTTGGTACCTACCGAAGTCCCTCCAAATTTTAATACCTTCATTAGTTTTATATTAGTTTGTGTCAAAATAGTTCAAAAAAAAAGCCTTCCTCTTTTCTGGAGGAAGGCTCTATATATTCGCTGCACTTAATCATTTCACCATAGAACTACCTCCTCCAGAATCTATCCCGGTGGTAATAATAGTTGTTGAAATAATCGTATTTAAAAACATCTCTTTTGTAAAATTTTCATAAAGATAATACAACTATATCAACAAATGCAAATTTATTTTAATAAAATAGAAATATTAGTCTATTATTTCTATCTAATCAGAGATGGTAATCAAATACACTGACTTGTTAATATACTACAAATAACATTTTACAATACGCACAGAAAGACAAACACACTACCTATTGTAATACAAGTATTTACACGAATTAAAAAGTTAAAGTTTTGTTAAAAAAATGTAAAATAGTTTGGAACCGCAACCATAATACCCTATCTTCGTTGATGTCGATGTGTAGATATACATCTACGGAAGGAAAGTTGTAATTAAATAAAGCGATTTAATGAAAACAAAAAAGATAATAGCGAGTATGCTATTTATAGGCTTTTGTCTAGTGTCGCACGCACAAACAACAAACAAAAGTAAAACAGGAGATCAGGATAATCTTACAAAAGAGTACTTTTCTCAGATTATGGGTGTAGCTATTAATACTACAACAAGCACAAAACTTTATCAGTTTGTCTACGATTGGTTAGGTACTCCCTACCGACTAGGCGGGGATTCCAAAAAAGGCATAGACTGTTCCAAGTTCTCTTTGGCTGTTTATGAAAACGTATTCAATACTACAATCGGATACAACAGCAGGAATCAATATGACAATGTAACTCCCATCAGAAAAAGCGACCTTCAAGCAGGAGATTTAGTTTTTTTCAAAATCAGAAGTAAAAGTATAACACATGTAGGCGTCTATCTAGGAGACGACAAATTTGCACATGCATCCTCGAGTAAAGGTGTAATGGTAAGTAGTCTTAATGAAGCTTACTGGCAGCGTTATTACTATAACGGAGGAAGGCCTAAAAAAGACGAAGATAGGATCATGACAGCAGATGCGTCAAACTACAAAGAAGACAACAAATAGACTTTGTTACTATTTGAACAATATAGAGCCTAGATGGAATCCATCTAGGCTTTTTTTTATTCATCCCGCATTAAATAATTTTCACGCGTATTATATAGAACTTCTCTCCTAATTTCACTAAATTAGCATAGTCAAATAATCATCATGTCAACAAAGAAAACTCTTATATTAAACAAGCAGCAGATACAGCAAAAATCCCGTCGCATCGCTTATCAGATCCTAGAAGACAACTTTGAAGAAAAAGCTGTAGTACTCGTTGGAATTGCTGACCGAGGGTATATTTTTGCGCAACGCCTACAAAACATACTTCAAGAAATAGCACCTGAAAAAGAAATAGAACTTATTAAGGTCAATATAGAAAAGAGTAAAAGAAATCTGGAAGCCAGTACAGACCTACCTGTTGAAATGGCTAAAGACAAAGCGGTCATCATTGTGGATGATGTGCTTAACAGTGGCCGTACATTAGCCTATGCCCTAGGAGCCTTTATTAATGTACCCTTAAAGAAAATGCGGACCGCAGTGCTCATTGATAGAAGCCATCATAAGTTCCCTATATTCAGCGATTTTTACGGTGTAAAACTCTCTACAATCTTGAAAGAGCATGTTGAGGTCAGACTAGAAGAAATCGACAATGAAGAAGATGCTGCTTGGCTTTACTAAGCAGCACCTTTTTCATCCCTAGCCTTTATTTATCTTAAGTTTCATTCCTGGTTTAATCATATCACTTTTTAAACCATTATCTGCTTTTAATTTGGACACTGAACTCCCTGAAAACTTATTGGCTATCCGATCTAGAGAATCCCCTCTTTGCACCGTATAGACCACACCCGTATTTTTCCTTTTGGTTGCCGCAGTTTTTACACTTTCCGCCAAACGGGAATCAACAGGTTTCTCTACAATCAAAACGCGTCCCACAACCTTGCTCTTAGACGACAATCCATTCCAAGCTACAAGGTCTTGAACAGAGACTCCTAGCTTACGGGATACGCTAACCAAGGTTTCACCATTTTTAACTTTATATTTCTTTTGCTCCTGAACAGCCAGCTTTGCTTCTACTTCTTCATTCCGAGGCGATTGCTGGGGTAATACAACTTCATTTAAAGCTAAATACAAAAGACTATCATTTGTATTTTCGGTAAGAGGTAACAATAGACGTCGTGGCTTCTCAACTGAGCCTATCACTACATTTTGCTTGAATGCCGGATTATACTTCTTTAACTGATCCAAAGATACCCCGACAGCTTCAGCTACTCCTGCCAAAGCAATCTTCTTATCCACCATAACCAACTTGCTCGCCAACTCTAGTTCTGTAGATTCTGCTTCTATTCCATAATAGTCGGCATTCGAAAGAACATAGGTCATTGCGATATATTTGGGAATGTAATTTCGCGTCTCTTTAGGAAGGAACGGAGCTAGTTCCCAAAAGGTAGGATTGGTGAATCCCGAACGCTGAATCGCTCGCTGTACGCAACCTCTTCCACAATTATAAGATGCCAAAGCTAATAACCAATCATTAAATTGAGTATGGGCCTCATTAATATATCGAGCCACGGCATAGCTCGCCGCGTAAGCGTCTTTTCGTTCATCTATATTACTATTCATCTCCAAGTCATAAAACTTGGCAGTAGCATACATAAACTGCCAGGGGCCAACCGCACCTGAAGTAGAAACCAAATGAGGATTTAATGAGGACTCGACTAAGGAAAGATATTTGATCTCCTCAGGTATTTTAGCCTCTTCAAAGACAGCTTCATAAATTGAAAAATAATGCTGGCTCAACCCTAACAATCTATTCATATAGGGCCTGTAGTTCTGAGATGCATATTTACCAATATACCCCCTCACCTGTGAATTAAACTCCAAAGGCACGTCCTTTGAAATAGACTTCAATCGTCTCAGTATCCCTAGGTCTTCAGGGGTGATTTCCAGATTGGGATCTATATTTTCCTTGATTGAATCGAGATGGGATGCCAATTGCTTTTGCTGAAGCTCTATAAAGGCATTCATTGAACTGTTCAGTTCCTCTTTTTGGGCATCAATCGCAACTTCTTGAGCTACCGTACACGAGAATACAAATACAGCAGCGATTGACAACGTAATAGAAAATTTCATGCTTTCTAGTTTTTTAGCCGACTAGTGGGCAAGGTTTACAAAATAAAACTTCCATGATTCTTTTTAATATTCAAAAGATATGAACCGATTCCACTGTTATCGAGAGACCTCTTGAATACGAATACTAAAGATAAAACATCATGAAAAAAAAAATCTTAATGGCCTTAAACAGCGAACACTTGCAAAAAAAAAGGGACTCAATCCTCCAAAGCGAAGATCAAATCCTTTTTCCTATGTAAGAGCAATCATTAAGAATTGCTTGTGTTATCAGATGTATTGTTCTTTTGATCGGTAGGCTCTTCCTTCTGCCCATCCTTAAACTCTTTGACACCACGTCCCAAGCCACGCATTAATTCAGGAATCTTCTTCCCTCCAAACAATAATAGAACCAAGACAACTATAATGATAATCTCCTGGGTTCCTATAAATAATAAATTTGATGTATACATTTTGTTCTATTATACTTATAAAATACTTTTACAATAAATACTCCTTCTTACAAATATAGATATTAATAAATTAATATCCCGTAACTATCTTGCTATCCAAGCAGATGGATCTAAAACAGTCTCTCCCTGGAAGACACTGAAATCAATATAAGAAAACCCTTCTTCGGCATCTCCAGCAGCTGTACCTATTACCGTACCAGTACTTACGGACTGACCTTTACTAACTGAAGTTGTCTTCAAATTGGAATAAGCGGTATAATAATTACCATGCTTAACGACCACCGCTGAAGTCCCCATGCTTACAACCTGCACTACTGTTCCGGAAAACACTGATTTTACCGCTGCACCATCTCCTGTCCGAATACGGATATAGTCATAGAAGTCCCTAACTCCATGCTCAACGACGACACTTCCGTAGTTACGAACGATATTACCCTGCGCTACAGGCCAAGGTAACCCTCCTCTATTAGCCTGAAAACTTGCCGACAATTTTGCGACTTCAGGCGTACTCGCAATAACATCAGCTCCTTTTCTCTTATCGATTTCCTTCCGCGCATCTTCAACCGATTTACCCGTTTTTTTCGACTCAGCCAAGGCTGCTTTCTGCCGTGCTTCCTCCGCTTTTCGTCTCTCCTCTGCTGCCTCCCTGGCAATTGCGGTTTTTATCAACGAATTTAACTTCTTCCGCTCTTGTTGTTTAGCAGACAATTGACCTTGAAACGATTTCTCCTCTTTTGCCAATTGATTCAATTGAACCTGATGCTCAGACCGATCTTTGGCAATAACATCTTTTTCTTTTCGCTGCTCTGCCAACAGTTCATTCTGTGTTTTCCGATCTGCTTCCAATCGCGCAATCTTCAACTCTATTTCCTTTCTGACCCCTTCAATCTCTGCTGCCTTTATTTTACGAGCATCGGTAAATTGTTGCAAATACTTCACCCGTTTGAAAGCCTGATTAAAATCTTTAGAAGCAAAGATAAACATCATCTTGTTATAGGCATTTTTATTACGGAATGCAAACATGACCATTTTTTCATAATCCTGACGCATCTTTTCGAGCTCTGCTTTCAATGCATTAACAGACTTTGTATTGTCATTTATCTGCTTTGAAAGATTAACCAACTCACGATTGATAATCGTAATCTTATCTTCCCGTAAATTCAATTGACGGCTGAGCGCATTGACCTCCTTTTGGGAAAGGAGCTTTTCTTTGGTTTTAGCAGACAACTCTTTGTTCAAGGCAGAAATATCGGCATTGATTTTTTCCAATTGCTTCTTTAGTTCCGCACTGCTTTGACCGTATGAAAAATGCGCACATGCGCCGATTATAAATATACTGAGTAATATTTTCTTAAAAACCATGAATTGCTACTTCTAAACTTAGCGTTTTATATAACCTCCAAAAATAAACATATCTCACCTACTTGCCTAATAAAAATAACTTTTTAACACCTTCACCACATCATTCTACTATTTTATATTTAGCTGGAACAGTAAAAGGTAAATCTATATCCTGATTAAAATCAGCTTTATTATAATTTAAAATCGCACTAATCGACATTCCTCCCGCACCTAACTTTATCTGTTGATTCTGCGGAAAATTATAGCCTCCAGAAACTGTAAAATTACTATAAAAGGACTCTAAATTATCATCACGCCCTACAACATTCAAGCGGAATACCTTAGGCCTATTCTTTTCGTTTAGGCTGTATTGAAAAGCCAATTGATCCTTTACCCCAACAATCTGCACCTCATCAGACGCACTTGCTACCGTAATTTGGTCGGTCCGTAACAATGGCTGCGATACATTAGCCATCAGAAGATCCTGCAACGTAAAAAATGAAACTCCCTCTCCCGTATACCGATGCACGTAATCGAAACGCTTCCCGATATATTCGCTTCTCATTTTATTTAAGATCTGTACGCTATCCGGGGTGATCTTAACTCGTGCGACTTCAAAATTAACCAATGTTGCAGTTACCGAAATCCAGATCTCACGATCGCGCAGGATCCTCACATGCATAGTCACATCATGTTTTTCATTATCAAACTCAATTTTCGATTTTGCTCGTCCTGAAAACGTACTAAAATCGAGGTTATTGATCAAATAACCTTCTGCACCATTCTTGTATACTGTGCCCTCTCCCCCTTTTGCACCGACCACTTGTTTCTTACTACCGCAACCGAATACAATAGTTAAGGTTAGCAACAACAAAACATACCTACTCCACATATCGCTTATCTTTTATTTTTAACTTAATCTTATTGACGTCTACACTATCACCTTTGACAAGAGACAATGCTTTTTCCCACTGTTTGACCGCTTCTTTTTCTCTACCGAGCTGTATAAGGATATCGCCATAGTGCTCGAATAACAAAGCAGATGGAGACGCAGAAGACTTAATAGCTTTTTCCATCCAAAAAGCAGCCTCTTTATAAGAACCCTGCTGAAATAGAACCCAGGCATAGGTATCTTGAAAAGTAGCTGAATTCAAATCTATTTCATTCGCCTTCTTTGCATAACCGGCCGCCTTATCCAGATCCTTTTTTCGAATAGAGAGGTAATAAGCTAAATTATTCATAGCCGTACTATTCGTACTATCCAATTGTATGGCTTCTTCGTAAGCGACATCCGAAGCAGCATCCATTTTCAACTGATGGTACAGATCCCCTAGTCCGCTATAGATGATTGACCTCAAATAGGTATTCTCCTCCTCACTATGATCCAAAGCCATCTCCAACATGATACGTGTCTTTTCAAAATCCTCTTTTACCATGAAAGCCAATCCAGAAAAATACATCAGCATCGCATTACCAGGATTTGCGCGGATCGCTTCGTCCGCGTGACGAATAGCCTCGTCAACCTCATTCAGTCCTAAATCAGTATTGATTAGCATACGCCAGGCATCAACATGCCTAGGATTAATCCCTACAGCAGTAAGAAATAGCGAACGGGCCTCTGCAGTATTTCCTTTACGCCATAACACTTCACCTTTGACCACATGACTCTCTGCTATTCTCGGGTGGATCAAGACCAACGTATTGGCCAGTGTTTGAA
Source organism: Sphingobacterium paucimobilis HER1398 (assembly GCF_000416985.1). Lineage (GTDB taxonomy): Bacteria > Bacteroidota > Bacteroidia > Sphingobacteriales > Sphingobacteriaceae > Sphingobacterium > Sphingobacterium paucimobilis. Next base: position 277,019 of record NZ_ATDL01000004.1, on the reverse strand, counting down.
TTTGATCCAAGGTGAATCCCTTAAAATCAGGATGCATTACATTCAACATCACGCGATGCTTATCCCCAAAATCGACCTGACTAGACTCAAATGCAAGCTTTAGCGACTCGAAAGTCATCTTCATTTTACCATCTGACTTATACGCATCTGCAAGATCAAGGTACAACACCGGATCTTTACTATATTTTACACCTCGCTCTAAAATCGCAATAGCTGGCTTGGTCTTACCGTTTTGCAAATTAACATAGGCCAATGTACCATATACATGTCTTAATGTTGATTTACCATCCCATGGCTCCAAAAGCGCCTCTGCATCCTTAAAACGATCATTCATCACGTAAACATCGGCCAACACCACATCCAACGTATCCGAGGCATGTCCGCGAGCCACCTCATCGTGGTATACTGCAATAGCCTCATCCAGCTTCTTCGCATTGGACAAGACCATAATCAAGTCTCTTGCGATAGAAGAAACTCCTGCATATCTCCCCCTAAGTTCCGCCAATATGACACTGGCCTCTGCCCAGTTCTGCTTGCTTTTATAAAGCTCTACCAGTAGGTTTGCATGCATAATATTGGCATCATGTCGATAAGCTGTTTTAGCATTTTCTAGAGCCTCTTCGTAATTCCCAGTCTGACCAAACAATAAGGCCTTCGCATAATAGACTTCAGCAGCATCTGGGTACTGTGCCGTAATACGGTCCATTTCCCCCATAGCTTCCCTAAAATCGCCTATTTTCAATCGTTCTTCCACCTTTGCCAACTGCATCTTATAAGGAGGGTCAACACGCTGGGCATTTGCGGTTCCTGCAAACAATAACACCCCTAATACAAATACTTTTTTCAGCAAACCTATCGCTTTCATATTCAAAAACATCTTCAAAATCATAGTAACACCTTTTACTAAGGTAACATATTGCCTTAAAAAAAGAGTACAATAGTATCAAAAAGTTTAATCCCAAACTCCTTAATAAATGTTAAAATTATCCATCCCACTATTAGACTACATGAATCGAACACTACTTTTCTCACCAATCTGTGAATACACATTGAGTGCCTCGAAAAACCAAAAGCATTAAAGCAAAAATAAAAGACGCACACCTCTTGTGTTTTAAAAAATAAAAATCGTACCTTTGCAATCCAATTGTAGTGATTACGATTGGTAAATAACAAGTTTAATTAATTAAATAAAAGCAAGTGAATACGTTAAGTTACAAAACTGTCTCTGCCAACAAGAACACCGTTAACAAAGAGTGGATCGTTGTTGACGCTGAGGGCGAGATCTTGGGGCGCTTGGCCAGTGAAATTGCGAAAGTAATTCGTGGAAAACACAAGCCTACATTCACCCCACACGTAGACTGCGGTGATAACGTGATTGTTATCAATGCAGACAAGGTTAAATTGACAGGAAACAAATTAGGCGACAAAACTTATGTTCGCTACACAGGCTACCCAGGTGGTCAGCGTTTTGTATCTCCTAAAGAATTAATGGCAAAACACCCAGAGCGCATCATCGAGAAAGCTGTTCGTGGTATGTTACCTAAGAACCGTCTTGGCCGTCAGTTGTACAAAAATCTTTTTGTTTACGCTGGTGGAGAACACAAACATGAGGCACAAAACCCAAAACCCGTTAAATTCTAAGGAGCATTATTATGTCAACAACTAACACTTCAGGAAGAAGAAAAACTGCTGTTGCTCGTATTTACTTAGGAGCAGGAAGCGGAAACATTACCATCAATGGTAAAGACTACAAAGAGTATTTCCCAACATTGCCTTTGCAGTACATTGCTACTCAATCTTTATTAGTAGCAGAGTCACTAACAAATTTTGATGTTAAAGTTAACGTTCATGGTGGTGGAGTTAAAGGTCAAGCAGAAGCGGTACGTTTAGCAATTGCTAAAGCACTAGTTGAGCTAGACCCAGAAGTAAAACCAGCTTTACGTGCTAAAGGTTTAGTAACGCGTGATGACCGTATGGTTGAGCGTAAAAAACCAGGACGCAAGAAAGCTCGTAGAAGATTCCAATTCAGTAAACGTTAATCAAAGGAGGATCACAAAATGGCAAGAACTACTTATCAAGATTTATTGGATGCTGGTGTTCACTTTGGTCACCTTACACGTAAATGGGACCCGAAAATGGCTAAGTACATTTTCATGGAACGCAACGGTATTCACATTATCGATTTAAACAAGACTCTTACGAAATTAGAAGAAGCTTCTTCTGCTATTAAGCAAATCGTAAAATCAGGTCGTAAAGTTTTATTCGTAGCTACGAAAAAACAAGCAAAAGAAATCATCGCACAACAAGCTAAGGATGTAAACATGCCTTATGTAACAGAGCGTTGGTTAGGTGGTATGCTTACAAACTTCGCAACAGTTCGTAAGTCTATCAAAAAGATGTCTAACATCGACAAAATGCAAAAAGACGGTACATTCGATGTATTATCTAAAAAGGAAAAATTAATGATTCAGCGTGAGCGTATCAAATTAGAAAACCTTTTAGGAGGTATCGCTGATTTGAATCGTCTACCAGCAGCTTTATTCATCATCGACGTGAAAAAAGAGCACATTGCAGTAGCTGAAGCTATTAAATTAAACATTCCTACTTTTGCAATGGTAGATACAAACTCTGACCCTACTAACATTGATTTCCCTATTCCAGCAAATGATGACGCTACTAAATCAATTAGCTTAATCGCAGGAATTATCGGACAAGCAATCATCGAAGGTTTGGAAGAGCGTAAACGCGATAAAGAAGAAGATGCGGAAAAAGAAGCTGTTGCAGCTAAAGCAGCAGTCGACAATGGTGAAGCAACAGATGCTGCTCCAGGAAAACGCACTCGTAAAGCAAAAGACGTAGAATAATAATTCTATATTAAGCCGGATAGACAAGTGTTGGTTTCTGGAAGAAAAGCTTCCTTAAACAAACTCGTCTATCCGGTTTCTTTTTATAACGTTAACAATAGCTTTACTTACAAAGTATACTTTTGTTAATCCTACAATTGTAATTTTAAAAAAAATAAAATATCATGTCAGTACAAATTTCTGCATCAGATGTAAACAAATTGCGTCAACAAACAGGCGCAGGTATGATGGATTGTAAAAAAGCTCTAGTAGAGGCAAATGGCGATTTCGAAGCTGCTGTTGACTACCTACGCAAAAAAGGAGCTAAAGTAGCTGCTAGCCGTCAGGACCGTGATTCTAACGAAGGTGTTATCATCGCTAAATCTTCAGCGGATGGTAAAACTGGTATCGTGGTAGAAGTTAACTGTGAAACTGACTTCGTAGCTAAAAATGCTGATTTCGTAGCTTTCGCAGATAAAATCGCTGATGTAGCTTTAGCTAATACTCCAGCTTCTTTGGATGCATTAAAAGCTTTAACAGTTGATGGAAAAGTTATTTCAGAAGCGTTAATCGAGCAAACTGGTGTTATCGGAGAGAAAATCGACGTTTCTAAATACGAAATCGTAACAGGTGAAAAAGTAGTAGCTTATATCCACGGTAACTACCGTTTAGGTGTATTAGTAGGTCTTTCTGCTGACGCAGCAGGAGCTGAAGAAGCAGGTAAAGATGTAGCTATGCAAATCGCTGCCATGAACCCAGTTTCTATCGATAAAGATGGCGTTGATTCAAAAACTATCGAGCGCGAATTAGAAATTGCTAAAGAGCAAATCCGTGCAGAAGGTAAACCTGAAGAAATGGTAGAAAAAATCGCTGCTGGTAAATTGAATAAATTCTACAAAGAGAACACTTTATTGAACCAAGAGTTCGTAAAAGATTCTTCTAAAAGTATTGCTCAGTTTTTAGATTCAGTTTCTAAAGGATTGACTGTAACAGCGTTCAAACGCATTCAATTAGGAGAATAATTAGAATATCTACTCAAAATAAAAAACCTGCTTTAAAATTTAAAGCAGGTTTTTTTATAATATTGATATTCATCACTTATTCGGCCGGTGCGATATAAAATGGGATTTCAACTTATCCAATCCAATATCCTCTTCTTCTTTATCCAGTTCATACAGCCACACCTTATCATTCAGCATCTCCACACGCTCCTTGGAATTTATTAAATCTAGGGGTTTCACACGAAACTCTTTACTCAACGGTTGCTGCCGTGGTTGTAATGTTTTACTATGTTGAATTATTTGTATATGAAACGTAGGCCATTTACCTACAGTTGCAAAATTAGCCATATAGAACTGTGCATAATCATGCGTTGGAATCAAGTTCCCAAAAACACCTGTTACTTTGGTTCCAGATAATACAGAAACACTTACCAAGAGCTCAAAAGACGTTTCATTGATAATGTAAAACTTCGCTACACCATTTTTTTGTTCGCCTGCTACGCCTATGAAAATACCCTTATCGACAAACGGCAGGTTCGATGTAGAAGTATTTTCTTCCAGCTCGTCTTCGGGCATCCTCATATTCCCGTGAACAAGTGTAACCTTCGTTTTTAAAACCGGAATCTCAAAACCCGTATCATCTGTAACGCCAATAACATCGTTGGCTTGAATAGAGGTAATATGCCCCTCAATGGGTTCCTCTACAAATCGTACCAAATCACCTATCTTCAAATTCATCTTTTTAACACACTTTGCTTAACACATCGACGACACGGTCAATGTCTTCTTTATTATTATATAAATGAATCCCTATACGGATTCCCTTTCCTCTCGGAAAACACTTAATCCCCTCCTCTTGCAACAATGGATAACAATCCTGCGGTACTTGCAAATTGATGAGCCCAGACCTACAAGATCTGCATTCAACGATTGGAAGAATCCAATTTCGATCGATAAACCGTTCGTAAGCATAAGTCACAACATCATCTAGATGCCGTTTTACGTTCGAGAGGCCTATTTCATTGAAGAAAAGAACAGACTGAAGCAACGTCCCTTGACTAAGTACATCCTGGTGCCCCGGTTCAAAAAAGGTTTCAAGAATTGATTTGTGTTCCCACATCAACTCTTTAGGCCGCTCCCGCTTCTGAGCATCTGCGTATAGCACCTCTTTTAATCTGTCGGACAGCATTACGTAACCATTTCCAAAACCTGCAATCATCCACTTGTAGCCACTACCACATACCGCATCAAAGCCCGATTCCATAAAATCAAATGGTTCGGTCCCTAAATATTGCGTAGCATCACCTATCAGAATAAGATCCGGAAAATCGCGTTTAAGCTCTTTAATAAAATCAAGATCTATCTTAAGCCCACTTATATACTGCACGATACTTAATATAAGTACATCGGTCTTTTCTTGCTTAAGCGCATCGCGAATATTAGCTTCTAATAGACCGTCTCCAATCGCTACAATATCATAACGATAGCCTCGACTAATCACTGGATAGTTTAATGAAGGATAATCATCCTCGACCAATAAAAACGTGGATTCTCTAGGTAAGCCTTCCAGCAATACGTTAAACCCGAACGAAAAGTTCGGAACAGCATACACATTGGTTACAGGGCAATTAAATAAAGTCGATATCTCCGATTTTATTCCCTTTATAAAAGCCACCTGCTGATCTCTTAAGCTACCGTCAGGATCAAAAAATGCCTGCTCCCATTCCCGTCTCCACTTATGATGCTTTATAGGCATTAGCCCATTTCCTGGGGTATTGAGATAAGTCAATCCCTTAGGGATATCGAAATAACTTTTGTAGTCCATTGATTTCAACTTCTTGTTGTTGTAGTTTGCTATAAAAAAAAGATGCATCTACAGTAGTTGCTCCCATTGATGCTAAATGCGAAGAATAAATCTGACAATCGATCAACTCCAGATCAAAGTTTTGACATAGGTAAATCAGGGCTGCCTTTGAGGCATCAGGAACCTTAGAAAACATGCTCTCTCCGCAGAATACTTTACCGATCAGAACACCATATAATCCGCCTACAAGATTCCCACCTTGACGCACTTCAATACTATGTGCATAGCCTTCCTGATGTAATCGGGCATAAGCTCTCAACATATCATCCACAATCCATGTTCCATCCTGGCCTCTACGTGCTACAGTAGAACACTGCTGCATGACATCTTCAAAACAGGTGTTAAAGGATAGCTCAAATATATTCTTGGCAAGCACCTTAGTCATCGACTTGCTCACCTTGACCTGGTGAGGATAGAGAATAAAGCGTTCGTGAGGAGCGTACCACAGGATAGGTGTATCATCACTGTACCAGGGAAATATCCCATTCTTATAGGCTTCGAGTAATCGCTCGGTACGAAGATCGCCACCTACTGCCAGAAGCCCATCTTCCTCCGCCAACTGTACATCGGGGAACAAAATTAAATCTTCATCTAACTGAAATACCATGGGACAATAGACTTAGAGCTACTAATCTGATTGTCTCGGTTCCTTACTGATTTCGTCAAAAAGGCGATCCATATGCTCGACATACTCATTGGTATCGTCAAGAAAAAACTCCAAATCCGGAACAATTCTAGCCTGATTCTTAATCCGTGCACCTAGCTTATACCTGATTTCACTAACTTTAGCTTTAATGCTTGCGATATCATCTTTGGCGGTATTGGTATTCAAAAAACTTAGATATACACGAGCTATCGCAAGATCTGGAGTAACACGAACCTTTGTTACTGTTATAAAAGCTCCCGGAGCCCAATTTTTTCCGTCCCGTAAAAACAGTTCGGCCAAATCCTGTTGGATGACTCCCCCGAATCTTTGTTGTCTCTTACTTTCCGTTCCCATGCTATATGAATATTTAAAATAATAATACAGGTGTCGCCAATGTCAACACCTCACCTCTCACAAAATTAGACAAAATGCTTTGTATTCACGAACACCTGAAATAAAACTTTCATCCCTGCCATTGAATCAATAACAGAGATGAACCGATCCCGATGTTATCGGCGAGCTCTTGAATGCAAATGCAAAAGGAAATCATCATGAAAAAAGTTCTTGATGTCCTTTAAACCGAACGAAGAGAGCTAATTAATACCTTTAATAAAATATCGAATCAACAACATATACATTTTAGGCAAAAAAAAAGACTTGTCGCGGGCAAGTGGACAAGTCTTCATCAAAATTAGTTTATAATTGGATAGAAAAATTTCTTTCAAGTTTTAAGACTTTGTCGTCTATCAATATTCAGTTGTTTACTTTTGTTGGTTACAAATGTGAGTAAAGACTCACAAAGTATTTCTTTTCATCTCCCTTTGTGTTACAAACATAAGCAGATATTTATAATAACCGAAAATATATTTTAAAAAAAAGTAAGTGGTCACTTTTATAGCTATTTACTATTCTTCTTTCTCCTGTGTAAATACATCAATCGATTGCCTTCCAAATTCGTTGCTGTATACCTTAATTAAAACACCCACTGAAGAGAGAATGAGCGGCCCAAAGATAAGCCCCAGCATACCAAACATATTAAGTCCCAATAGTACACCAAACACCGTAATCATTGGCGGCACATTTCCTAAAGTCTTTAATATCGTAAATCGCAATATATTGTCGATCCCCCCCACTAGGAAAAAGCAATAGATCGCCAAACCAATACCACTGGCTGTCTCTCCGGATGCCAGTACCATTATCGTAACCGGAACATAGATGGTCATTGTCCCTAAAACCGGAACAATTGAAGCCACCCCTGTAAGCACGCCCAATAGCACAAAATTCTCTACACCAAAAATCCAGTACCCCAACATAGCCACCAATCCCTGGCAGATACCTAAAATAGGAATACCTAACGCATTTGACCGTACCATCAGATTCACCTCATTCCAAATCTCATTTTTACTACGAACAGAGAAAGGTATCGCTCTTTCTATCGCTTTCTCCATCGCTTTGCCATGCACCTGCATAAAGTAAAGGACAAACAGCGTTACGACCACATTAATGACCACCTCGACAACAGAGTTTACGATATTGGGGATATATCTCGTGAGGCGCTGCACAAAAGCCAATAACGCTTCATCCGACATATCTATATCTTTAAGCAATGGTTTGTCTTTCATATACTCCTTTACCAGATTAAACTGGTCGACCATCCGATCCGTATTCGTCAAGAATGTAGACAGCTGTGGTGCCAAGTAATCGACAATAGCCCATATCGGCAATACGATAAAGACGATCGAAATGAGAATATACATGACGCTGGTCAACGACTTATTCCACTTGCGCCCTTCAGTAAGTGAAAAATAAGAACTTCGGAATAAGATATACAGGGTAATTGCTCCCAAGAAACCTGGCAGATAATACAGCAGATTCTTAAAAATCAAAATGCAGATCAAGAGGATAATCAGAATCAGCATAATCTGATTAATGGGCGTATTATTTATCTGCTTAGCTCTCATATTATTTACATTCTAAATCAATTAATCTCTTTGACCTTTTTAACACTCAGCACCGAGATGAATACCCCTATAAACAAAACGACCCAACCCCATTTCAAGTGCAATGCCTTAGCTAGCATACCATCAACAAATTTCATCCCAAAATAATTATTTATCTTAAAATAAACACCCAAAAAAGCGACTGCACACCAAACCAAGAGCAGGTAAGATGTCCACCGGAACCAACTCACCCTTCTAAGTGTAAAAAAAAGAACCAATAACGATAGTAGTCCAATGGTCCCACCAAACAAGATAAGATCGGTCTGATACAAGTTCCAGTTTCCGGTCAATGGCACCCTAAGAAAAGGACAAAACACCGTGGAAAACGCCGCAATAACTATCCCTAGCAATGCGTATATTTTATTAAGCACATACATAGCGTAAAGGTAGATTTCAATTTTCGAATGTCAAAAAACTTTGGGCGCAATTAGCAACATTTTTTAACCCCTCTATATCACGCACTCTTCTCAAAAAAAGCGCTGAATTAGCATCAAAATCATCAATTACTTCCTTTATCTCCACAGGCACTATAATGCTTCTAATGAGAAATTACGATTAGATTTCACTTTAGTTGTGCAAACCCTATAAACGTCGCAGGAGCTTAGACAAAAAACAAAGAAGATATAACTAGGAAATACCCAAAGAGAACCGCAAACAACAGACTGTAAAAAAGACATTTAACAAAAAATTAACATTATTTATAACCCTTCTAAATTAGCTCGTTTGACAGATTTTTGACATAACACCCGAGGTTTTAGTCTACATTTGCATCAGTATAATAGAGGCTAGATTACCAAGGCGTTGAAGAATTTAAAAGTTATAGCATTTACCCACAAGCATGTTGACCTAAAAGATTTGGGCAATCTGGTGATTTGTAACGAAGAGTTAGATTCCAGATTAATCAATCTAAAAAACAACTTAGACATCCCTGAGATATTCTATATTGCAACATGTAACCGTGTGGAATTTGTTTTCTATGGAGCCCATGAACTGACTGATGATTTTATCGCACACTTCATGGATAAGATGAACTTCTGCGTACCATCAGAAAGGCTTCAATGCTATCTAGGACAAGTAAACCGTTATTCTGGACTAGAGGCATTAAACCACCTTTTCAGAATGTCTTGTTCCTTAGAAAGCTTGGTCGTAGGTGAAAAAGAAATTTTAGCTCAGGTTAGAAGAGCCTACGAAAAGTGCAAAGAGGCAGGATTTACAGGAGACTTTCTTCGCCTCATGATGGATCGCCTTGTAAAAACAGCAAAAGAAGTCTACACCCATACCAATATTTCTCGGAATCCGATTTCTGTCGTATCGCTGGCATACCGCAAGCTGAAAGAAGTAAAACTATTAGGAAACCCTAGAATACTAGTAATTGGGTCGGGAGAGACGAACCAAAATCTAGCGAAATATTTAAAAAAGCATAAACTTTCAAATTTTGTCGTTTTTAATAGAACAATTGAAAACGCAAAATCACTTGCCAAAGAGCTAAACTGTGAAGCTTATCCACTAAGCCAGCTCGCAGGCTACAAAGGAGGTTTTGATATTATGATCACCTGTACCGGTGCATCTGAATCAATCATCGACAACAATCTATATCAAAACTTATTACAGGGAGATACCGATAAAAAGATCGTCGTCGATTTAGCAATACCAAACGACATAAATGCGGAAGTCATCCCCGACAATGCAATTCACTACATCGAAGTAAGCGGTTTACAAGCTATCGCAGAGAAAAACCTCCAAGAACGCTATGGAGAACTGACAGCTGCCGAAAAAATAATCAACGAGAACATCAAAGAATTTCTTCCACTTATTAAACAGCGTCGCGTTGAAGTGGCTATGCGTCAGGTGCCTGATAAAATAAAAGAAATTCGGGAAATTGCGTTGAATGAGATTTTTGCCCAAGATGTTAGTAAACTTGATCCGCAAGCGCGTGAAGTACTAGAAAAGGTCATTAACTACATGGAAAAAAAATACATAAAAGTTCCAATGGTAATGGCAAAAGAGATCTTGGTTAAAAACACCGAATTCGAAAACAATTAATTTACGACAATCTTCCTAAAAGATACTTTATTCTGACATTATATGATCAGATTATTAGGGTATTTGGCTAAATTTGCCGTGGTATTTTTCGTAACATAAACAATCCATGTTGAATAGAAAACTAATTATTGGAACTCGAGGCAGTGAGCTTGCACTGTGGCAGGCTAACTTTGTAAAAGACAGATTAGCGGAAATTGGCATAGAGGCCGAATTGAAAATCATCAAGACTCAAGGCGATATTATCCAACACCTTAGACTTGATAAACTAGAAGGAAAAGGCTTCTTCACCAAAGAACTCGAAGAAGAACTACTTTCTTCTCAGATTGACCTAGCTGTACACTCCCACAAAGACTTGCCTACTGTAAATCCTCCAGGTCTAATCATTGCAGCGGTCTCAGAACGAGAAAACCCCGCCGAAGTAATCATCATCCACAAAGACTGTGTCGATATCACAAAACGTTTATCCATAAAACATGCGGCTACGGTTGGCACATCTTCAAACAGACGCAAAGCTCAATTACTTTCTCTTCGTCCAGACTTAGAATTTGAAGATCTTCGTGGTAATCTTCAAACGCGGATTCAAAAACTGCGCGACGAAAAATACGATGCTATTGTCTTAGCAAAAGCCGGCGTAAACCGTATTAACATGGAGCTTTCGGATTTCCATATGGAAGAGATCGCACCCGTAGAAATAATACCAGCCCCTGCTCAGGGAGTATTGGCTATCCAAATCAGAGAATCTGACCAGGAGCTCTTTAATACACTACAAAAAATCAATGACACCAAAGTCGCACAGACGATCGCTGTAGAACGGAAAGTACTCAACATGTTCGAGGCAGGTTGTCACGCTCCCCTAGGTTGTTACTGCCGCGAACGTGATGGCAAATTTGAATCTTGGACTTCTATTGCAGAAGACAACGAGGATTTCCCAGATCGCCTATACCTACAGGCTGACACCACAGAGGGAATGGCTGAAGCCATATTCAACAAGTACGACAAATCCAGAAAACTTCCTTCCTCACTGTTTATTACAAGAGATCTGGATGAAAACTCCTATTTGGGCCGTTACTTAAAAAAGCATAACATACAGATCGACGCACGCTCGTTGATAAAAATATACCCAACGATCAATGTCCTCGATTCCTTTATATTGAAAAGGGCAGATTGGATCTTTTTCAACAGTAAGAATGCTATCGAGCATTTCTTTGCCCTTGACCCGCTCATTCTGAAAAAGACTAAAATTGCGGTATTAGGAAGAGGATCGGAATCTACCTTACGAAAGTTCGGTCGAGTAGCAGACTTTTCTGGAGACGATCTTGGTATCAGTACAGAAGCTATCGCACAAGCTTTTGCTGAATTGGTTGACGGACAAACCGTTCTCATACCTAGAGCCAAAGACTCATTACAAAGTATACAAAAAGCTTTGACCCCAAATACGCATATTATAGATATGCCTATTTACGAAACGGTACTCGAAGAAGAGGTTGACAAATCCAATGCTGAGGTATTAGTTTTCACTAGCCCAAGCAATGTAGAAGCCTACTTCAAAGAAAACCTTGCAGACCCAGGTCAAAAGATAATATGTATCGGCTATTCCACAGCACAGGCCATAGAAGAAATGGGACTTCCTTATACCCTACCCTTCTCACCGGATGAAATGGGACTAGCCGAAGCCATATTTGGACTGGATATGTAAATCGAACTTTGTACTAAAAGACTAAGAAATGTTAAAACGCCCTAGAAGAAACAGAAAGTCGCCTGTCATTCGTAACATGATACAGGAAACACACGTATCAGCAGCTAATCTAATCTTCCCCCTATTCATTGTCGATGGGGAGAACCAAAAGGTAGAGGTAAAATCCATGCCGGGTATCTATCGCTACTCTATAGACAACTTGCTTAGAGAGGTAGAAAGCTGTCTTAAACTCGGTTTGAACGCATTTGACTTATTCCCTGCTGTAGAAGAAGCACTGAAAGATAAATACGCAACAGAGAGTTATAGAGAAGGCACACTTTATTTGCGCGCTATTGAGGCTGTAAAAAAGAACTTTCCAGAGGCATGCGTTGTGACCGATGTCGCTATGGATCCTTACAGCTCCGATGGTCATGACGGTATTGTAAAAGATGGTGAAATCTTAAACGATGAGACACTGGAGGTTTTAGGTAAAATGGCACTAGCCCATGCTCAATCTGGAGCTGATATTATCGCTCCTTCCGATATGATGGATGGACGAATTGGCTATATCAGAGAAATCCTGGATTCAAACGGGCATACCGATGTATCCCTGATGTCCTATACAGCAAAATATGCTTCGGCATACTATGGTCCATTCCGTGATGCTTTAGGATCGGCACCTAAAAATGGAGATAAAAAAACCTATCAGATGAATCCTGCAAATAGCAGAGAAGCGCTGATCGAAGCACAGCTGGATATGGAAGAAGGGGCAGATTTCCTTATGGTAAAACCAGGTCTTCCTTATTTAGATATCATCAAGCTATTGCATGACAATTTTCACCTGCCGATAGCAGCCTACAATGTATCGGGAGAATATGCAATGCTTAAAGCTGCAATAGCAAATGGGTGGCTTTCAGAAGCGGTGATTATGGAAACACTATTAAGTTTCCGTCGCGCTGGAGCAACCTCTATACTGACCTATCACGCAAAAGAAGTCATAGAAAAGGGCTGGGTAAAATAGATCTGAAAAAAAATAAACTCTTATTAACGTTATGGCGACAAAAGATATATCAAGAGAGAAATCGGCTCAACTTTTTGAGAAGGCTAAAAATTATTTTCCAGGAGGGGTCAACTCTCCTGTACGTGCATTTAAATCTGTATACGGCAGTCCATTATTTATTGAACGTGGAGATGGTTCGCGTCTCTGGGATGCGGACAACAACGAGTTCATCGACTTTTGTTGCTCTTGGGGTCCTTTGATCCTAGGACATAATAATCCAGAAATTCGTGAAGCAGTACAAGCCCAATTGGGTAAGGGATTGAGCTTTGGAGCTCCTACCCGTCTAGAAAATGAACTTGCCGACCTGATATTAACACACAATAAATATATAGAGAAGATACGCTTCGTTAGTTCAGGCACTGAAGCGGTTATGTCTGCAATAAGGCTAGCGCGTGGCTATACCAATAGAAGTAAAATTGTCAAATTCGAAGGCTGTTATCACGGTCACTCCGATTCACTTCTTGTAAAAGCGGGATCAGGCTTGGTCACCTTTGGAGAAACTTCTTCTGCTGGAGTGCCCAAAGCATTTGCCGACGAGACAATCGTAATCGCTCTAAATGATAAAGAAGCATTGGAGAAAGTCTTCTCTGATTTCAAAGACCAAATTGCAACCGTAATAATCGAGGGTATCCCTGCCAACAATGGACTGCTTATCCAGGACAAAGAGTATATCCAATTCTTGCGAAAAATAACAAAAGACAATGGTGCCTTATTAATTTTTGACGAAGTGATAACCGGCTTTCGCTTAGGTTTTGAAGGTGCTGCAAAATATTACGACATACAACCAGACATACTTACTTACGGTAAGATCATCGGTGGTGGTATGCCTGTGGGAGCTTATGGAGCATCCTCCGAAATCATGTCAAACATATCCCCTGATGGGAATGTTTACCAGGCGGGTACACTATCGGGCAATCCTGTGGCTATGGCAGCAGGAATAGCAGCCCTGCGTATATTGTCGCAACCTGGATTCTATGAAAAGTTAGAACAGACAACGCAGGCTTTCGTTAATGAAATTCAATCGTTCATTACCGAAAAGCAACTTGATGTAAAGATATTTACAGTAGGTTCGATTTTTTGGTTTGCCTTTGCAACGTCAGAACGCATACAGCGTGCTGACCAGATCGATCCAAATTCCATGTTGTATTATAAAAAAATGCACCGTGAGTTGCTCAATAGAGGAATATATTTTGGTCCATCGGGCTATGAAGTAGGATTCATATCCGCAGCACATACAGAAGCTGACCTGGCGACGGCTCTCGCTGCAATCAAAGATTCTTTACTGATTGCTTTTGAAGCATAACCAAATTTAAAAAGCATGAAACAGGCTTCCTTTACGCAGGAAGCCTGTTTTTTTATTCCTCAAAAACAAATACGGCAATTCAGCTGTTGTATACCTTACATTAAATTCACACATAAACGTTAATATTATGAAAAATTGGATATGTAGCATTACAGTACTGACATTACTAGCTTCCTTTAGTGCCTGTAATGGACCCACAAAAAACACGGACGGTGAAGTCAAAGATAGTACCTTACTCAAAGATACCGTCGGTGCTATAGCTGTAAATCCTATAGCTCATGCAAAGGATTTTCCGGGAGCGACTTTGAGCATAGCCAGTATAACGGGAGAAAAAGTGGGTAGTGACTCCGCAAAAGTCACTGTAAAATACAACGTACACAACTTTAACCTCACCGAACAGACTGCACACACCCACAATATGGCGAACTCACATGAGGGTCAGCATATACACTTCATTCTGGATAACACTCCCTATGCTGCGTTGTATAAACCAGAGCATAGCGTTACCGTAGCACTCAACTCGGAGCATTACTTAATGTCCTTTCTGTCTAGGTCATTTCATGAATCGATCAAAACAGTTGATGCCTCGAAATTGCTAAAATTCAAAGTAAATGCCAATGCTCAAATAGAAGAATTACCAAAAGTAACAACGCCCTCTCTATTCTATAGCAGACCGAAAGGCGAATACAAAGGAGCAGATACCAAGAACATCCTACTGGATTTCTTTATAGAGAACACAACACTAGCTGCTGACGGAAATAAAGTCAAAGCAGACATCAATGGACAGGAATTCATACTCGACCAATGGGCTCCTTATGAAATACTCAATCTTCCCTTGGGCGAAAATGTTGTAAAACTTACGCTAATTGATAAAGACGGTAATGCATTAACCGGCGATAATGTCTCTGTAGAACGTAAAATAAAGCTTATTGCGGAATAATCAACATACTATATAGGGCACTAGAATGACCTGCTCCTAGGGCAAATCTAGCGCCTTATTCTTTTATGGCAATATTTTTGCTTAGATTAAACGATTAACGACTTGTCGTGTCTTATCTTTATAAATAGAAAAAGAAATCGATTGTTTAACATGGAAACTAATTTGAAAATATGAAACGATTATTACTAGCATTTGCGATAGCAGGGGCATCCCTCGTTACGCTTAATTCTTGTACAAAAGAGTACATTACAAATAATTTCGTCCCTAGCCAGACTATGATATACGAAAGAGTATTTGGTGATTGGAAAAGGGAATCCAGCAATCGTCTATATGTTGAGCTGTCTGTCAAAGAATTGAATGCTTACTATATGGATCAAGGTATTGTAACACTTGCTATGAGTCAAGATGGAGAAAAGAGTTACGACGCTATTCCTGCAACTATCGATGGTATATCCTATTCATTCAACTATAAGCTTGGCATTGTCCGTGTTTATTTAGAAGATCCAATAATGGACAACGGTGTGACAATCAATCCACCTGATAAGGTATTCTTCAAAGTTTCATTAACAGATGCTGATTGGGTAGAATAAGACTTTAAAGAGACTATCATTTTCACTGCCCCCAAAAGGTTATATGCTTTTTGGGGGTATTTTTATGATCAAGCAGAAATACCCACCCAATTCCGGATCCTTTCTAAACGGACATTTTCTTGCTAAAACTTGATAAAACAATAACTAAAAATAAGACACAAAAGGTTTGTTTTTCGGCCAAAATCAAGGGGGTACAAAAAAATATTTTGCCGTTTTCCAAACCTTTCTTACGTCATTTTAGAAGCAAAAAAAAGCTCAAAAACAGCCTTATCGATATCAAAAACAAACTTTTAGAGCGACGGAAAATCACAAAAAACCGATCCCCGCACGCTAGCGTGTGGAGGCTACGCGCTAGCGTACAGAATCCAGACACCAGCTATTCGAATTGACAAGCTATCACCCACAGACCAGACGCTAGCGTATCCGATTGACATCAGGACGCTAGCTCCCAATGGACAAACGCTAGCGTATATTGTCCAGCAGCTAGCCTGTCTATGCTGTACGCTTGCCAACAGCATAGACAGGCTAACGATTTGTATCCGTGCACCAGCCTATCTCCTCTGCTCACTAGCTTACATAGTCTGTGTGTTAGCTTACCATGTCTACGCGCTAACGTCTATCATCCCAACCCAAGCGTACAAAGTAGAATCACTACCGTTCTTCCCACTCAGGATATCGAAAATAAGCAATCTGCCACAGACATTTCGTTCTGCTATGGTAATTACAGGTGAACTTATAACTAAAAAAATAGGGTGAAATTTGTCCTAAGCATCTGCTTAGGACTTTAACAACTCTCTTGCGTGCTGTAATGCAGCCTCCCCAGGGTTGGTTCCGCTCAGCATTTGTGCGATTTCCATAACACGCTCATCCTTATTCAACAATTGTATATTAGATTGGGTCTTATCCCCGCGATCTTCTTTATAAACTTTAAAGTGTGCTTTTCCTTTTGAAGCGATTTGCGGTAAATGCGAGATGGCTAATACCTGCATATGATCTGCCAAGCTATCCATTACCTCTCCTACGCGCAATGCTACCTCACCCGATATACCTGTATCTATCTCGTCAAATATAATCGTCGGTAGAGCGGATGATTTCGCAACCAAAGATTTAATCGCCAACATAACCCGCGACAGCTCTCCTCCGGACGCTACCTTATGAATAGCCTGCATAGCCTGCCCTTTATTTGCGGAGAAAAGGAATTGTATAACATCCAGTCCCTTTACACTCATCCGATCACCATCTAACAATTGTAAATCAATCTTCAATTGCGCATTAGGCATCCCTACCGCACTCAGTGTTTGCTGTACCTCCATCTCCACCCTCGGAATAATAGATTTCCGTTTTTCATGGATATCGTACCCTAACTGTAATACCCTTTGCATTTGCTCTTTCTGCTTATGGGCAAGTTCTTCTACAAGCTGATCTTGGTTTAAAACCATCTGAAGCTTAGTCTCTAATTGTTGGCGGATCTGCACCAGTTCATTCTCCGAATCTACACGGTGCTTTTTCTGTAGAACATAAATCTCGCTTAAGCGATTATTCACTTCATCAAGACGTTGTTCATCCAAATTAACCGCATTCTCCTGTGTCACCAACTCCTCGGCAATATCCTTGAGTTCAATCAAAGCACTCTGCATTCGCTCTGTCAGCCCCTCAACACCACTAAGGTAGCGAGTCACATGTTGCACCTGCCCTACACTTTCCTTCAAAAGTGAAATCACATTAGCCTCCCCCTCTGACAAAGAATAGCTTGCGGCATTTAGCCCCCGTTTTATTTCTTCAGCATGTTCCAACTGCTGCTGCTCATCTTCCAATCCCTTGACCTCATCAAGCTGTACATTCACACGCTCCAATTCGTCAAATAAAAACTGATTATAATCGGCCTCCGCATTCGCACTGTCCAGCTCTTCCCGTACCGTCTTGAGCTGTTTGTCCAAATTCCGTAACTCCTTCAACTCTTCTCTAAACGAAACCAACCGTTCTTCATTTTCAGCCAGGCTATCCAGAACAAATAATTGAAAATCTTCCGTATTGATCTGCAAAGTGGCATGCTGAGAGTGGATATCAATCAATTTCTCCCCTAGTCCCTTCAATGTAGCCAGTGTTACGGGCGAATCATTAACAAATGCGCGTGACTTGCCATCTAATAGGATTTCCCTGCGAATAATGGTTTCCGCTTCGTAGTCTAAGTCTTCTTCTTCAAAGAAGGGTTCTAAGCCATAGGCGGAAATATTAAAATATCCTTCTATAACACATTTCCGCTCTTCACTAAAAAAAGGACGCCCTTCTACTCTACTCCCTAAAATCAACCCCAAGGCCCCCATCAATATAGATTTACCAGCTCCTGTCTCCCCTGTTATGATATTCAGTCCTTTGTCGAAAGAAATATCTAAACTATCGATCAGTGCATAGTTTTTTATCAGTAATCGTACTAGCATAAAATTCAATCAGATTTTAGTTCTTCAACTTTTCATATTTTGACACATTGGTCGGGTCCAGGTCGGCCAATAGATTGAAGACCTTAACACTTTCATTGCCTGGCATCTTCGAAAACAAACCGACAAACTCATTCGACTTTGCTGTAAACAATGCATTAGTCAGCACATTGCCCGTATTAGAACGATCTACATCCTTCAATTTCACAAGAAGTTCAGCCATCTTCTTTTTCGCTTCTATCTCCTTTTCTGCCATCAGATCCAACCCTTCTCTATGATAGGTGTAAGAAAACTCTCGATAAGGAAAATACTTCCTGTCCAATAAATTATTCACCAGCCAGTATCTATTATCTGTCGCATCCATAGCCCGCCACCCTTCGCTCTGCGTAGACTGCGAATAGTTCACAATATTCCGAGCCCGCCCAAATACACTAGTTCCTCCCATACTTTTGAAGGTATCCATATCCATTCCGATAATAATCTGCGCATAAAACGCCAATAAAGAAGATAACGTCCCCATATCTTGGTTTTCGTTAAACTCCAGTTGCTCCCCCTCAGTATAGGTGAAATTAAAATATTTGTCTTTAAAACTCAGAACAGGAGAATTGTAATTCGTCCCGTAGACAGGCCGTGCTGAATTGACTTGCACAGTAGCTTTATACTGACTAACTCCATCAAAGGAAGAAATCACAATGTTGAAACTGCAATCTATACGTTCTTCCGGTTTGACTTTATGATCCGTCCAGGATCGATTGTTTAAATAATCAGAAACGACCTTTTTCAAAAAATCTATAGTGCGTGAGTTTGCATTTTGAACCTGGGGAGCCGAGATTTCAACTCGCGCTAGTAACTCCTGTCCCCACGATAAGCAATAAAAATGAACAAAAAATAAGGTGAAAAGAATCCGAACCATATGTATTTAAATATCTAAATCAAACTTAGATAAAATGCTTTATATTCACGAATTTGAAATTGAAATAATCTGAATCTGAAAAGAAAACAATATGTTTGCAATCATGTCAGACTTTAGCAAACAACTGAGTAAATATATGCCTGAGGCTGCTGCTCCCATTATCTCCCAATGGATCAATGATACTTCATGCCGCTTTAAAGTAACCCGAAGCCGCAAGACTAAATTAGGAGATTATAGAGCTCCTTTTAGAGGTAGCCCTCATCAGATTACGGTAAACCATGACCTCAACCCATACTCTTTTTTAATCACGAGTATCCATGAATTTGCTCACCTAAAGACTTATCAGGATTATAAAAGCACGGTCAAACCACATGGTAAAGAGTGGAAACAGAACTTTGCTACGCTCATACAGCCTTTTATTAAACTGTCTATATTCCCCACAGATCTACTCATCGCGATTTCGTCTTATATGAGCAACCCATCGGCGTCATCATGTACAGATCTAAATCTATACCGTGCGTTAAAAAAACATGACACTCAAAACACCAACGGCGCGACGGTGGTGGAAGAACTTCCTCTCCATGCGATTTTCACCTTAAAAAATGGGCGGAAATTCAAAAAAATGGAAAAGGTCCGAAAGCGTTACAAATGCATTGAAATAGATACCGATAAAATATACCTGTTTCATCCTATTGCCGAAGTCTTCCTCTCTGAAGATTAAGTTCCTATTGTAAGAGCCTCTTATCAATAGCTCAAATTATGGGAAAAATATTGTAATTTTAGAGTTTGCAATCCACAATACTATACTTTAAACAGCGTATTCACATATGAACAAACAGCTATTCATCACCTTAACTACATTCTTTATATGCATTGGATGTACGCAAACCAACAGCACTTCATACGATGCATCGGGCATTGATAGCACTGCTATTGCGGCTATCGACATGGACAGTTATGCTAATAATGTAGCTAACCTAGCCTCTGATAAATTTGAAGGAAGAATGCCATTTACCAAAGGAGACAGTCTTACGGTCGATTACATCAAAAATCAATTTATTGCGCTAGGATTACAGCCCGGAAATGGCGACTCTTTTTTCCAAGAGGTACCTATGGTCGAGATATCGTCCAAACCTGTAACTTCAACACTTACATTTAAAGGCAAAAACGGCTCTCTATCCGCTCAATATCTAGATGATTATGTCATCGGTACGAGGCGATTGGAAGAGCATATCGATATCGCATCGACGGATTTGGTATTTGCAGGTTTTGGAATTGTAGCACCTGAATACAATTGGAATGACTACGCCGACCTTGATGTAAAAGGAAAAACGGTCGTTGTCTTAGCTTCCGATCCCGGACACTATGACAAACAGTTATTCAAAGCAGATACGATGACCTATTATGGACGATGGACCTATAAATTTGAAGAAGCTGGTCGACAAGGTGCCACAGGTGTACTAATCATCCACGATACCAAAGCTGCGAGTTACGGTTGGGATGTGGTCCGCTCGGGATGGAGTGGCCCTCAAATGGACCTCGATGACAAAAATACAGCAGATCCAAAACCACAATACGAAGGATGGATATCGGCAAAAACTGCACAGCAGTTATTTAAACTCTCCGGAATAAGCACCGATGCAATCGAATCTGCTAAAAAACCGGGATTTAAAGCAATCCCTCTAGCTATTTCAACGTCAGTACAGTTAAAGAATACGTTAAAATATGCCAAATCTAACAACGTCATTGCAAAAATAGAGGGGACCAAAAGAGCTGACGAAACCATTATCTATACGGCCCACTGGGATCACCTAGGAATAGGGGAAGCGGTAAACGGCGATTCTATTTATAATGGAGCAATAGACAATGCTGCAGGAGTCTCTGCATTATTTGAGATAGCGAGAGCTTTTCAAGCTGCTAAGGTAAAACCGGAGCGAACTATTATCTTTATGGCTGTGACTGCCGAAGAGCAAGGTTTATTGGGATCGGCACATTATAGCAACAATCCAATCTATCCCATCAACAAAACTGTCGCTAACCTAAATATGGACGCTTTCAGTCCCTTAGGAGAAACAAAAGATGTCTCTATTGTCGGATTTGGACAAACGGAAATCGACGACTATGTCATACAATCCGCTAATAAGTTCGGGCGGACAGTACACGGTGAGAAAAATCCAACATCAGGTGGCTTCTATAGATCAGACCATTTCAATTTTGTAAAAAAAGGTATCCCTGGTCTCTTTATGGGAAGCGGTACTGAATTGGTATCTACCGATACGGTACAAATCAATAAACGAAGAGCAGCGCTATCGGACCGCTACCATGCACCATCTGATGAACTGGATGATAATTGGGATTTTGATGGAATACGAGCAGACATTAAGTTGTTTTTTGATATTGGGTACACCTTAAGTATGGAAAAAACGTTCCCACAGTTCAAAATCATGTCAGAATTTCGTGAATTAGGAGAGAAACGATTAACAAAGTAGTACTTTTGACGGAATCATTATTAAAGAAGAGAAAAACAAAAGAGAGAACTTAAACTATAAATCATGTTAACAGGAATGAAACACCTACACTCCACCCTAGCAATCATCTTATTGGCGGCTTTGGTTATTTCAATTATCATTACAGCTGTCAATTATTTTAAAGCTAAACCTTACAACCGTAAAGTAGCATTAATCGGCTTTATCAGTGCACACCTTCAGTTATTGATCGGTCTAATTTACTTTTTCACTCTTAAATACTACACCATGTTTTCAGCAGGTACTATGAAAAGTTCTGAGTTACGGTTTAAAGTAATCGAACACCCGTTGACCATGATTATTGCGATCGTTTTAATTACCATAGGTTACTCCAAGGCTAAAAAAGCGAAAGAAGATTACGCTGCCAACCAAAAAGTATTCATTATGTACACCATCGGATTAATACTTATACTCAGTAGAATACCTTGGTCAACATGGTCTATATTAAACTAATAAAAAGGCAGCGAGTAATTTCGCTGCCTTTTTTGCTTTTAAAACACTTAATTAAAAGCTAACGACTTGTCCTTAGGAGACTTTACCATATAGCTTATTCTATAAGTTTGTGTTTCATTAGGCTTCAATCGAACTGTCCAGGTCGCAATTCCCGTTTCCGCATTAACCTGTGCAGATTTTGCTTCCAACAATTCTACCTCGATTGACTTATCCGTAGAGATAGGGTACTGATCTTTCAACAGGATGTCTACTTCGCTGGATTTATTGTTTCGGACTTTAATCTCATAGGTAAATATTTGCCTTTTCCAACTACCAGAGATTTGCGTACTTTTTTGATCCATTATACGCTCCCTTTTTATAGATATTCCGTGATCTCTACCAAGGCTTAAATTCAATGTATCCGTAGTTATATTGGGGTTGATATACGACTTGCCTACAAACATATTTTCAAAGGATATATTTGCTTCACCAGGGATTAAGTTCAATTTTTGGAAGTCTGTGATTTCTGCCATCAAGAAAGCATCTTTATCTAACTTCGGAACAGCATAGTATTTATAGATTGCAGGTTGAGAGAATTCCTTCAACGTTACACTGTGCGGCTGACCGTTTGAAAGGATAGTATAAGGCACCTCTATATCAAATGTAGTACTCAACTGATTTTCAACCATGGATGTAGTCGCAATAGCTACTTCTTCTAGGGCTTTTGAATCCATGCTTACCTCCGCTCGAATGGATTTCGCACTCAATGACTGTATCTTATTCTGAGCTCTATTTTGTACCGATAAGTTTGAAAAGAGCTCTTCATCAAGATTCCGGATCACGGCATACGAAGTTGAAAGAACAGGAGCTGTTCCACCCATTGTAGGATTGCCTGTGGACAATATCAACTTGGCATTCTGCCAGTTTACTCCCGTATTTTGCGATACACTTGCCTTGTAGAGCATCTTCAACGGAGCTGAGACAGAAACTGCCTTTAAATCATAATATGCTTGCCAGCTTGCAGCATATGTCATATACCGGATGTCCAACGTAACATTACCTCCGCGATTTGAGACCAGCTGTAGTTTCAGTTGTCCTCCATTGCCAATATACGTACGTAAGTCCATCTGCATTTGAGCAATCTTTTTGTCAAGTACCCCCATCTCTTTGTTAAGACTAGAAATATCTCTATTGAGATTTACTGACTTCATTTGGTAGTAATCAACCAATTTGGATAAGTCCGCCACATCAATTTTTCCATTACCGCCCCCCAAGAGATTATCATTTTTCAAGATCTGCAATGCACCTTTTGCAGCATCTAATTTATTCCCGACCACCTCTCTATCAGCGATCAATAAATCTAAAGAATCTTTTAACCGTTGATACTTCACATTAGAAATAGGCACATCTTCAGCACGTGTTTTTGCTATCGATAAAACGGACACTTGATCAGGTCCACTAATCTGGACATTGCCTTCATCCAGATCACTGGCCACATTATTTATAATCAGATCACTGCTACCGGCAGGCAGATTGACAAGAACCCGATTCTGCACCTGAGCACCATTTGCATAAACAGTGACTTCCTTCACTTCGGCAATGGCACTTAACTTTTGTTGTGCTTTACTTGGCAATATTAAACCCAACAACGAAATACAAAAAATTAATTTTCTCATTATAATAATCTCTTTAAATAACTATTTCAAATCTATGATTTGCTTAGGGATGCACAATCCATACCAATTCCATAATCGACAACAATTAAAAATGCAAATAATAGCCCTAAATATTCAAAATTCACTACCTTTACGAATAAACATTATGAAATTCAATTAAAGATGAGTGTAGATATTAACAATCTCGAGCAAATCGCTTCTCAGGTAAGGCGTGATATCGTACGTATGGTACATGCCTGTCAATCTGGTCACCCAGGAGGGTCTTTAGGATGTGCAGACTATTTTGTAGCGCTGTATTTTCACGCTATGAAACATGACATTTCTTTTCAAATGGACGGAAAAGATGAAGACTTATTTTTCTTGTCAAACGGACATATATCTCCTGTGTTTTATAGCACCCTAGCTAGAGCTGGTTATTTTCCGGTAAGTGAATTAGCGACTTTCCGAAAACTCAACACTCGTCTACAGGGGCATCCTACAACACATGAACATCTACCTGGAATACGAGTTGCCTCGGGATCTCTAGGACAGGGACTTTCGGTAGCTGTTGGAGCTGCACAGGCTAAAAAACTGAACAAAGACAATCATTTAGTCTATGTATTAATGGGTGACGGAGAGCTACAAGAAGGGCAAGTATGGGAAGCCGCAATGTATGCACCTCACAACAAGGTAGATAATATTATAGCTGCTGTGGATTACAATGGAGCACAAATAGATGGCCCTACCAATCAGGTCTTGTCATTAGGTAATTTAAAAGCTAAATGGGAAGCATTTGGATGGGACGTTCTAGAGGTAAACAAGGGCAATGATATGACTGAAGTAATCGCTGGTCTAGACGAAGCTAAATCCCGCACTGGAAAAGGAAAACCCGTGGTCATATTATTACACACCGAGATGGGATTTGGTGTAGACTATATGATGGGTACTCACAAATGGCATGGTGCTGCTCCCAATGATGAGCAATTAGAATCAGCTCTTAATCAAATCCCTAGAACTTTGGGGGACTACTAAATTTAAAATAGAGTTTTAGAAACCAGATATTAAAAATGAGACTATAATCATTAGTATCTCACATCTATAATATAATGAAAAAATATACTTTTACAGAATCTAAAGATACACGCTCGGGTTTTGGAGCAGGCCTGTTAGAAGCGGGCAAAATAAACAGCAATGTAGTAGCACTCTGCGCCGATTTAATCGGTTCTCTTAAAATGGATGCATTCATTAAAGAGTTTCCAGAACGATTTTTCCAAATTGGTATCGCCGAAGCCAATATGATAGGAATTGCGGCAGGACTTACTATTGGTGGAAAAATACCTTTTACAGGTACTTTCGCTAACTTTTCCACCGGTCGTGTTTATGATCAGATCCGTCAATCCGTTGCCTATTCCGACAAAAATGTTAAAATATGTGCTTCACATGCGGGACTTACATTAGGTGAGGACGGGGCTACGCATCAGATTTTAGAAGATATCGGCTTGATGAAAATGTTACCAGGGATGACGGTTATTAATACCTGCGACTACAATCAAACTAAGGCCGCAACAATTGCATTGGTAAACCACGTAGGGCCTGTATACTTACGTTTTGGCCGACCTGTAGTACCAAACTTCACTCCTGCAGATCAGACCTTTGAAATCGGAAAAGCGGTCATGCTTAATGAGGGGACAGATGTCACTATCATCGCAACAGGACATCTTGTATGGGAAGCTATACAAGCTGGCGAAGAGTTAGAAAAACTGGGAATCAATGCCGAAATCATAAATATCCATACCATTAAACCGTTGGATGAAGAGGCCATCCTAAAATCGGTAGCAAAAACAAGATGTGTCGTAACGGCCGAAGAGCACAATCGTCTTGGGGGACTAGGTGATAGTGTAGCTCAGGTATTGGCTCAGAAACTGCCTACTCCACAAGAATACGTCGCTGTCAACGATAGCTTCGGAGAGTCGGGCACACCGGCACAGTTGATGGAAAAATACGGGCTTAACGCTAACAGTATAGTAGCTGCTGCACGTAAAGCTATCAGTAGAAAATAAATCAAATGGAAGACGCGCAAATCATAGCTATGTTTGCAGACGAACGTACACGAGAAGCGGCGTTCAGTCATTTGTTAAAAAAATATCAACAGAAAATATATTGGCATGTCAGACGCATGGTCATTGATCATGACGATGCGGATGACGTGACCCAAGATATTTTCATCAAGATATGGCGAAACTTGGAAAAGTTTAGAGAAGATTCACAGCTGTATACCTGGCTGTATCGTATAGCTACAAATGAATGTATTACTTTCTTAAATAAGAAAAAACAAAAGCA
Source organism: Sphingobacterium paucimobilis HER1398 (assembly GCF_000416985.1). Classification (GTDB taxonomy): domain Bacteria; phylum Bacteroidota; class Bacteroidia; order Sphingobacteriales; family Sphingobacteriaceae; genus Sphingobacterium; species Sphingobacterium paucimobilis. The sequence goes on along the minus strand of NZ_ATDL01000004.1, from coordinate 250,754 downwards.
GAATGTATCTCTTGATGACGACAATTCTTCTTACCTTTCAGAAACATTAGCCGATACCACTTATTTCAATGGTGATAAGGCGCAGATGAAACTACAACAAGCTCTCTTGACTCTCCCAGAAAAGCAACGTTTGGTTTTCAACATGAAATATTTCGAAGATCTGAAATACGATGAGATATCTGACATATTAGGAACTAGCGTAGGTGCTCTGAAAGCATCCTATCACCTAGCGGTCAAGAAGGTTGAAAACTTTTTTAACAACAATGATTAAACCTTTATCCTAAGAATGTATCTATAGATAGACCATGAGAGAAAGAGACATATATAACGAGCCAATGGAAGACAATAACCTTCCTGACTCACTACGTGTGACACCTTTTTCTACACCCAATGATTTCTTTATAAAACAGAAAGAATCTATTCTAACAGAGATTAGTGTTTTTCAATCTCGTACTTTACCGGCATCTGATGGTTACAGTCTGCCAAAAGACTATTTTGAGCAACTCGAAGAATCTATTTTAATTAAGAAATCAGAAATTAGGATTAAAGAACAGGCAACTTTCTCTGCCGATGTGCCTCAGGGTTATTTTGAAAATCTAGAGCATTCCATACTAGCCCAAATTTCAGAAATCAAGCTCAAGGAGACGATCATTGACGATGGTTTTGCTATTCCTACCGACTATTTTTCTTCATTAGAAAAAGATATAGCGACAAAAAGGTCAGAAGAAGCACTTAAATCAAAAGTCCCTTCTGATGGTTATTCAATTCCAACGGATTATTTTAATGCCTTATCTGATAAGATTAATAGCACATCATCCCTGTACAGGAATGACAATGGAACAAAAGCAAAGACTATTGCGATCAACAAAGGCAGAAACTGGATAAACTATATTTCTGCTGCTGCACTACTATTCCTTATTGGATTTGGTTCTTATTTTACATTAAAGCAGGCTTCATTGTCCAATTCTATCCCCAGACTTCAGACAAACTCGACCCAGATTAATCTTGGTGAGGTAAGCGATGAAGAAATCTTAGAGTACCTGGCTCAGGTATCGGAAGGAGAAGAACTGATGCACCTGACAAAATTTATAGAACAAGAAGATACCGCTAACCAAAATCACATAGATAATACGATAGCTGACGAGGATATAAAGGAATATTTAAATTACATGCTATAATGTTACGTTTAAAGTATATTTTAACTACAGTTTTCTTTTTGCTGTTCTCTCTTTCAATAACATTTGCCCAACAAAGAAACTTTGAGGCGATTGAAAGTGAGAAAATAGCTTATATCACCAAAGAGCTCAAGATAACACCTAGTGAAGCTCAGAAATTTTTCCCTATCTACAACAAATATAGTGATGAATTAAGAGAGTTAAAACGGGCAAAAAGAGGAGAAACGCCGCAGCAGGCGAACTCTTTCACAGGAGTTAAACGTGATGTAATTGCTTTTGATGCAAAAGAAGTCGAAACCAAAAAAAAATATAGAGAAGAATTTGCCAAGGTTCTTGGACAAGCCAGAGCATCACAATTCTTTCAAGTTGTTGAAGACTTCAATGATCTATTGCGAAGTACATTACAAGAACGCCAAAAAAACGATAGGCGAAGAAAGTAGATAAATTTCTCTTAAAACTCTATAACTTGGAGAGATACTTCTTGCTCTTTATCTTCCGCATTGATTAATCCAACGACCATTAGTGTATAAAAAGCTTTGTTTCTAGGAACAAAAGTTTGTGAGATTTCTAGACTCTTATTACTTCTATCACCAGATGGTATAATGTGCAATTCCACAATCTCATCGGCTTTAACTTCTATAAACTCAGTGACACCCTTAAAAGGTATATTTCCAAATAAAGGTTGAGGCCTTTCTTTATCCCATATGCTAAGTGCTGGAGCATCTTTAACCATATGCGCCAGTCTAATTTTAGCATACCCTTCTTTAGGTACGACAATATTGTCCTTTGTTAATAACGTCTGAATTCCCCCCTCTTCATAAAGAAACAAACTATATATATTCCCTGCATGCAGAGAAATATCCTTTAAAGTCCTGATTTTCTCCCCCTTGACATAAACACCTTCAATATTAAGCTTTTTTTCTCCTGGATAGACATTTCGATGTGACATGAATTCACTAAAAGAGAACTTCTCATCTGTCTTATTCAACCTAGCACCATCTAAAAAAAGGCTCAATTCAGAAGTGCCAGGAACTGCATTAAAGCTAGCCAAGCTAGATAAGTCGCTAGGGCTATCATATGGGTTCATCCCATCATCCTTTACACAACTGTTCAGGAACAATGTTATCAAAAAAAGTGCAATATTATATCTATAGTTCATACCTGCCCCGTAAAATGCTAATTTAATGATTAAAACGAACAGTATACAGCAAATGCTACACATACCTTACAAATCCCCAATAACAATACATTTCTCCCATTTTTTTTTAATAAGTTTGTATACGGTAAAGTATAACATTTTCATGGCATACAAAGGCAATACATTTAAAAATAGCAGTCAGAATCGAAATACAAAAGAAGCAAAGAGTACTGCGACAATAGCTAAAAAGAAAACTCCTTCATTCGTAAAATCTTTTGATAATATCGATTTTTCGGAAGGGCAAAGAAAGGCCTTAAAGATTATTGGGCTCTTCTTGATACTAAGTTCTTTTTTATTGGCTGTTGCATTTACATCTTACTTGTTTACATGGAAGGAAGACCAAAGCTATATTGCTGCCACCAATGGTGGTTGGAAAACACTATTTAACACCAATGTAGAACTACAGACAGAAGGCGTTGAACTTCCTATCGTAGAAAACAAGTTAGGAAAACTAGGAGCTCTGTTGGCCAATCTATTTATTTTTGAGTGGTTTGGTATAGCGTCATTCCTATTTATTCTGATTCTATTCGTTGTCGGTTACAAACTACTTTATAAAAAGTCTATACTCCCTGTTTGGAAAACTCTTCTTTATTCATTTATTGGCATTATCTTCCTTTCGGTTACGCTTGGTTTTATACAGGAATACATTACAGAAACACCACATATACTGGAAGGAAAATTTGGGTTCTGGACCAACCAGCTCTTAAATACACAAATCGGAAAATATGGTGTAGGGGGATTATTGATTTTCTGCTACCTGACTGCATTGATATTAATTTACAATCTTGACCTTAAATTCTCTTTTCAATCTGCAACTCAGAAAGAGAATCAAGATGGTACAGAAGAAGAGCTTGAATATCAAAAAGAAAACAGGATCTCGACAATAAAAAGAGAACACTCCGCACCTTTAGAAGAAAAAGAGGAGGACGACGACATCAATATAGACGGGGCTGTAATTGAAGTTTCCAATACTCTACGAAACAGAAACGCAATGAATTCCATCTCTCCTAGTCTCAATGATCGATATGCGCATCTGCGGGAAGAAAACAAAGATGCAGAGCATGATGAGTTTATACTAGATGAAATAGAACTCACAAACAGTCTAAGCTTTGAAACCAAGCCTCCAGTGGAGTCAACTACATTGCAGGAAAATACAACGATAGAATTAACAGTAGATACACCTCTTGATATAACATCTATAGAAGACGAGATTAATGAACCGACATTGAGCATTGAAGAACAAAAAGAAGAAAAATCGATCTCTGCAAGCGATTTGGTAGCTCAATTTGGAGAATATGATCCTAAACTAGACTTGTCAAGTTATCAACACCCTACACTCGAATTGCTTAAGGACTACGGTACTGGTAAAATAACCATCAATCAACACGAGCTTGAAGCCAACAAAAATAGAATTGTAGAAACCCTAAGAAATTATAATATTGAAATAGAACACATCAAAGCTACTGTTGGCCCTACTGTTACTCTGTATGAAATCATCCCCAAACCAGGAGTCCGCATATCGAAAATAAAAAACCTCGAAGACGATATTGCTTTAAGTTTGGCAGCTTTAGGAATTCGTATTATTGCGCCCATGCCAGGGAAAGGAACTATAGGGATTGAAGTTCCGAACAGTACGCCCGAAATGGTTTCTATGCGTTCTGTAATATCTACAGAGAAATTTCAAAAAACAGACATGGATCTGCCTATCGCACTGGGAAAAACTATTTCCAACGAGGTATACATCGCCGATCTAGCAAAAATGCCACACTTATTAGTTGCTGGTGCTACAGGTCAAGGTAAATCAGTAGGTATCAATGCAATATTAACATCGTTACTCTATAAAAAGCATCCTGCCGAACTAAAATTCGTACTGGTAGATCCCAAAAAGGTTGAACTTTCCCTATTCAAAAAGGTTGAACGTCATTTCCTTGCCAAATTACCTAACGAAGATGACGCCATCATCACCGATACGAAGAAAGTAATAAACACATTAAACTCACTCTGTATTGAGATGGATCAGCGCTATGATCTTTTAAAAAATGCGCAGGTAAGGAATTTAAAAGAATATAATGCCAAATTTGTCAATAGACGATTAAACCCTGAGGAGGGACATCGATTCTTACCATTCATAGTTCTTATTGTTGATGAATTTGCTGATTTGATGATGACAGCTGGCAAGGAAGTTGAAACCCCTATTGCACGATTGGCACAACTTGCGCGTGCTGTGGGTATACACTTGGTAATTGCTACCCAGCGACCTTCGGTCAATATTATTACGGGTACTATTAAAGCCAACTTCCCCGCAAGGCTCGCATTTAGAGTTCTATCCAAGGTTGACTCCCGGACTATCTTAGATTCTGGAGGCGCCGACCAGCTTATTGGACGAGGAGACATGCTATTAGCCACCGGAAGTGATCTCATAAGGATACAGTGTGCATTTGTAGATACTCCCGAAGTAGAAGGCATCTCCGACTTCATCGGAGGTCAGCGTGGATATCCTTCTGCCTTCATGCTACCGGAGTATATCGATGAATCCGGAGAAGGATCCGGATCTATGGATTTTGAAATGTCGGATAGGGATCAGTTATTTGAAGAGGCCGCTCGTCTTATCGTCATGCATCAACAGGGCTCTACGTCACTAATACAACGGAAGCTAAAATTGGGTTACAATAGAGCTGGACGTATCATCGATCAACTGGAGGCTGCTGGGATAGTGGGACCATTTGAAGGTAGTAAAGCCCGCGAAGTATTATATCCAGATGAATACTCCTTAGAACAGTTTTTAGAAACATTAAGAAAGGCGGATTAATATGAAAAAACACATTCTTACATTGATTTGTACTGCAATTGCAACTCTATCCATAGCACAAACCGATCCGGCAGCGACAAAAATGCTAAATGAGGTTTCTAAGAAGTATGATTCTTATAAAACAATTCGCTCGGAATTTGATCTGACTGTGCAAGATGCGAACAAAACGGCTTATAGCAATACAGGAGTTATGTATTTCAACAAGCCTAAAAAACAATATGCTATCAAAATGGAAGATCAAGAGATATTGTCCAATGGAAAGACCGTATGGAATATCGCCCACGATATCAAGGAAGTTCAGATAACGGATGCGGAGCATGATGATAGCACGATAGGCCCAAACAACCTTTTTTCCTTCTACAAAAAAGGATATAAGTACATATCGATGCCAGTAGAGAAGTTGACCAAAAACGGTAAAACGGAGTCCCTGCGTGTAGTAGAATTATCTCCCCTGGATACGAAAACAAATTATTTTAAGATAAAACTACGTATCAACGAAAATAACCATATACACGACGTTACGATTTTTGACAAGTCCAGTAACCGGTTTACCTATACGATTAAATCGCTATATCTAGGTCAGAAGTTCGATGAAAGTATTTTTACTTTTGCAAAAGATAGGTATAAAGGATATGAAAGCATAGACTTACGATAAGTCATGAAAGGAGGCAAACATGGCCTCCTTTTTTGTATATTAGGCTCCATAGAATCCGACCGATATGGCCAAAATCACCTTAAAAGAAATAGCTAAAAGATTACACTTATCCCCATCTACCATTTCGAAAGCTTTGAATGATAGCTACGAGATAAGTGAAGAAACAAAAAAAAAGGTTAAGCAATTTGCGCAACAGCACAACTATCAACCGAACCCTTTAGCCAAGTATCTAAAACTAGGTAAGACCAATAATATTGGCGTGCTTTTACCTAATATTCAATCCCCTTTCTCTGCCCAACTGTTACAGTATCTGCATCAGAGTGCAATAGCTAACAGCTATAACATCATTTTTATGCAGAGCATGGATCATGAAAAGGATGAAGAACGAGCCTTGATGACATTAACCAATCAAGGGGTAGACGGAATCTTGATTGCTCCAGTACACGAGACGTCTAATCTAGAATTAATTTCCAAAATCCATCAAGAGAATTGTCCTGTCGTTCTATTTGACCGCATACACTATAACCTAGACACACACAAAGTAGGAATTGACAATATAAAGAGCACGTATTTGGCTACAGAAGAACTCATAAAAGTCAACAGGAAAAATATCATAGCATTATGCGGAAAAGATATAGGAATTACCCATCATCGCTTAGAAGGTTATCGTAAAGCCCTAGAAGATTATAATATTCCAATGAATGACGCAAATATCATCTATATAGATTATAGCAAAACGCTAAACAAAATAGATGAAGACTTAACAAAGAGCATTTCCAGATGTTGGCGTTCAGGCTGTACTCCTAACGCTATAATAGGTACTACCGAGACATTGACAACACGTTTGCTAGGCGTATTGGCTAGTCTCAAGATACAAGTACCTGAAGATATAGCAGTTATTGGATATTCCAATATAGAGTTTGCTAACAGTCTCAATCCCGCATTGTCAACTATCTACCAACCGACAGAAGAAATGGCAAGTACCGCATTACAGTTACTTTTGGATCTTATAAACTCAAAAAAAGATCGGAGCCAGATAGATTTTCAAACTATTCTTTTAGAAACCTCTATCCAGCTCCGAAAATCTACGGCACTTACATAAGGGCTATCAGGCCCTGCTCTACTCCTCTTAATTCAGCCAAACCACGCAATCTACCTATGGCAGAATATCCGGGATTCGTGACTTTATGCAGATCATCTAGCATCTGATGTCCATGGTCAGGTCGGAAAGGAATAGGACGCGTCCTATTTTGATTCTCTTCAACAAATATTCGGAGAAGACTAGGCATATCCACATCGCCATCGAGATGATCTGCTTCATAGAAATTACCTATATGATCCTTCTTAACATTTCTAAAGTGAGCAAAATGAACCCTGTGCTTGACAGCACGAGCTATATCCAAGACATCATTAGCCGCTCCAGCTCCTAAGGATCCAGAACAAAAACAAATTCCATTAAAGGGGCTATCTACCCCATTTATTACTTTAAGGTAATCCTCTTTATTGCTGGCTATCCGGGGCAAACCTAAAATCGGATAAGGCGGATCGTCTGGATGCAATGCCATCTGTACTCCATTGGCCTCACAAACCTCCTGAATCTCTCCTAAAAACCATAAGAGATTGCTTAAAAGTCCATCAAGTCCTATATTTGAATATACGTCTAAACTATTTTGAAGATCCGCTAACGAAATATCTTTTTCACTAGGAATCCCCATTAATATCACATGAGTTAGGGCTGCCAAATCCTCTTCGGAACGCTGTTCAAAGCCCTTCTTAGCAGCGGTTACGATTTCCTCTGAATAATCCTTATCAGCTCCTTTTCTTTTCAATATATAAATATCAAATAGAGCAAGGTCGACCCAATCAAAATAGAGTGCCTTTGCACCATTTTCCATTTCCTTATCGAGCATCGTCCGCGTCCAATCCAATACAGGCATAAAATTGTAGGTAACGATATATATCCCACAGGAAGCAAGATTTTCAAGTGTTTGTTTATAGTTCTCGATATATCGCTTTGCTTCGCTACCTCTAGTCTTTATGACTTCATGTACTGGTACGCTCTCAACAACGGACCAGGAAAGCCCACTTTCCTCTACGATACGTTTCCGATCAAGAATATCCGCTACTGTCCATACTTCTCCATGGGGCACATGATGTAAAGCCGTCACGACACCTGTAGCGCCAGCTTGTCTAATATCTTGTAAAGACACTGGATCATCGGGTCCGTACCATCTCCAAGTTTGTTCAAATTTCTTCATTTTTTCTTTTTAATTATACGCCTGTCCACGCATTAAATCCACCGTCTACGTACACGGTCTCTCCAGAAACAAAAGCGGATGCGTCACTCAACAAATAAATAAGAGTACCCTCTAATTCACTGGGATCACCTAGACGGGAATAGGGAGTACCATTAACAAAACGTTGTGCGCGTTCGGTAAATGTTCCATCTGGATTGGTCAACAATGCCCTATTTTGCTCAGTTAAAAATACACCAGGAGCTATAGCATTGACACGCACCTTATCTCCATAGCGCAAAGCCAACTCAGTAGCCATCCACTTGGTATAGCCCACAATACCGTTCTTTGCAACTGTATACCCTAATACCCTTGTTATAGCCTGACTAGAAGACAAAGAGCCGATATTGATAATCACCCCCTTACCTTTCTCTGCGATAATCTTTCCAAAAATATGCGTAGGTATGATCGTACCGAACAGATTTAATTCAATCGCTTTTATTGTATCCTGTATATTAGAAGCAAATAGATCCTGATCCGGACCTATAGTAGCACCCGATATATTCCCACCTGCGGCATTAACCAAAGCATCAATTGTGCCCCATTTGTCAACGATATGCTGACAGGCTACCAACATAGACTGTTCATCTAACACGTCTCCTGCTATCGCCAAACCTTCAGAGCCCAGTTCTTCTACTAACTTAACGCGCTCTTGTGCCTTAGCTAAATCTCTGCCTATAATACAAACTTTCGCACCAGCTTCTGCAATAGCTTTCACAAAGTTCTTACCTAAGATCCCCGTCCCCCCTGTCACAACCACCACTCTATTCGATAAAGAAAAACGTTCTAAAATGCTCATATCTTAATTCTATTTGATACAAACTTAACTAAGTTAATCAATAAATAAGCGTATTTTAACGGACATATATACGAAAACGTTTTCGTATATATGTCGCTACAAAAAAAGGGGTGTCCAAATGGACACCCCTTTTCCTATAGCATACTTCTGAAGCGATTAATCCTCTTCTTTAGAAGCTAATAACTGATCATATTCTTCACGCGATCCAACGATGATATTACCGTATTGACGAAGACCTGTACCTGAAGGAATTAAGTGTCCTACAATTACGTTCTCTTTCAATCCTAATAAATGGTCACGTTTTCCTGCGATAGCTGCTTCATTCAATACTTTCGTAGTTTCCTGGAAGGACGCTGCTGAAATGAATGATTTAGTACCCAACGAAGCTCTAGTAATACCTTGAAGCAATGGACTAGATGTCGCTGGAATAGCATCACGAACTTCTACTAGCTTCATATCTTGACGCTTCAAGAGTGAATTCTCTTCGCGAAGTCTACGTAACGTAACAATCTGTCCTGGACGCAACTCGTTAGAGTCCCCGGCATCAACAACAACCTTCTTATCGTACAATGAATCGTTCTCCTCCATGAAGTCCCATTTATTTACAGCTTCTTTTTCTAAGAAACGTGTATCTCCTGGATCTTCAATATTCACCTTCTGCATCATTTGGTGTACAATTGTCTCAAAATGCTTATCATTAATCTTCACACCTTGTAGACGGTAAACCTCTTGAATACCATTTACGATATATTCTTGTACAGCTGCAGGGCCTTTGATTGACAAAATATCACCTGGAGAAATCTGTCCATCAGACAATGGCATACCTGCTTTGATAAAGTCATTATCCTGAACCAAGATATGTTTGGAAAGAGGTACCAAGTACTTCTTCACTTGACCATCACGTGATTCAATAGATACCTCGCGATTACCACGTTTAACACCACCTAACGAAACAACTCCATCAATCTCTGTAACTACTGCTGGATTTGAAGGGTTACGAGCCTCAAACAACTCTGTAACACGAGGTAAACCACCTGTAATATCTCGAGTTTTACCTGTCGAACGAGGGATCTTAACCAATACAGCACCTTCTTTAACTTTTTGTCCGTCAGAAACTGAAACGTGCGCCCCTACTGGAATATTGTAGGAACGGATAATTTCCCCTTTGTTATCAAGAACCTTGATAGTTGGGTTTTTAGTTTTATCACGTGTTTCAATAATTACCTTCTCTTTGTGACCAGTTTGCTCATCAGATTCTTCACGGAAAGTTACACCTTCAATAATTGCATCGAATTCAACCTTACCTGCAAATTCCGAAATAATCACCGCATTATATGGATCCCAATCAACAAGCTTAGTACCTTTCTCAACCTTATCACCCTCCTTAACATAAAGATTAGAACCATAAGGAATGATCTGTTGATAAAGAACTTTTCGGTCTGCATTTACCAATTTGATCTCGCCTGAACGACCAAGAACCACTTGGTAAGGTCCTTCCTCACCTTCTTTCTCAACCGTACGAACGTTCTCAAACTCTACAGTACCTTCATACTTCGCGACAACAGTAGATTCGTTGGCAATATTCGATGCAGTACCACCCACGTGGAATGTACGAAGTGTCAACTGTGTACCTGGCTCACCAATAGACTGTGCTGCGATTACACCGACAGCTTCACCCATTTGAACACGCTTACCTGACGCTAAGTTACGTCCGTAACAACAAGCACACACACCACGTTTAGCCTCACAAGTCAATACTGAGCGAATTTCCAAACCTTCAATACCTGCTTCGTCAATTGCAGCAGCAACTTCTTCTGTGATATCATCATTAGCAGCTACGATAAGTTCATCGGTTTCAGGATGGTAAACATCATGAAGCGGTGTACGTCCCAAAATACGGTCATACAATGGTTCGATAATATCATCATTATCTTTCAATGCTGTTGTATAAAGACCACGTAATCCACCACAATCGAAATCAACAACAATCATATCCTGTGCAACGTCATGTAGACGACGAGTCAAGTAACCCGCATCGGCTGTTTTAAGGGCCGTATCCGCAAGACCTTTACGCGCACCGTGAGTAGAAATAAAGTACTCCAATACTGACAAACCTTCTTTAAAGTTTGACAAAATCGGGTTTTCGATAATCTCACCACCTGAATTACCTGATTTCTGAGGCTTAGCCATCAAACCACGCATACCGCATAGCTGACGGATCTGCTCTTTCGAACCACGGGCTCCAGAATCCAACATCATATATACAGAGTTGAATCCTTGGTTGTCATTAGACAAGATATCCATTACGTGCGCAGTCAACCTGTTGTTGATACGCGTCCAAATATCGATAATCTGGTTGTAACGCTCGTTGTTTGTAATGAAACCCATGTTATAGTTGTTCATCACCTCATCTACCTCATTGGTAGCTTGCGTGATCAATTCCGCTTTAGCAGCAGGAATATTTAAATCTTGCAAGTTGAAAGATAAACCACCTTTAAATGCCGTTGCAAAACCAAGTTCCTTCATATCATCCAAGAACTTAGCAGCACGTGCCATACCTGTAGACTTAACAATCTCACCGATTACGTTACGCAATGATTTCTTTGTTAAGATTTCATTGATATAACCAACTTCTTCTGGAACAATCTGATTGAAAATTACTCTTCCGACAGTTGTCTCGATGATTTGTTGCTCCATCTGACCAGACTTCGTAAGAACTTCAGTTCTCACTTTGATCCATGCGTGAAGATCCACCTGATCCTCGTTCAAAGCTATGATTACTTCTTCCGGAGAATAGAAAATACTACCTTCACCTCTCATCTTACGAGAATCATCTGTTCTGCGGCCTTTAGTAATATAGTAAAGACCCAATACCATATCTTGAGATGGTACAGTAACCGGTGAGCCATTGGCAGGGTTCAAGATGTTATGAGCTGCCAACATTAGGATTTGGGCTTCCAAAATTGCAGCATTACCTAGAGGTAAGTGAACTGCCATCTGGTCACCATCAAAATCCGCGTTAAATGCTGTACACACTAATGGGTGTAATTGGATAGCTTTACCCTCTACTAAAGTAGGTTGGAAAGCCTGAATACCCAAACGGTGAAGCGTTGGAGCACGGTTTAATAATACAGGGTGTCCTTTCAAAACATTTTCAAGGATATCCCATACTACCGGATCTTTGCGATCCACAATTTTCTTAGCTGATTTTACCGTCTTTACAATACCTCTTTCGATCATCTTACGAATGATGAATGGTTTGTAAAGCTCAGCAGCCATATCTTTAGGAATACCACATTCGTGTAATTTCAAATGAGGTCCTACAACAATTACTGAACGAGCAGAATAATCGACACGCTTACCCAATAAGTTCTGACGGAAACGACCTTGTTTACCTTTCAAAATATCAGATAATGATTTCAACGCACGGTTACCTTCAGTTTTCACTGCATTTACCTTACGTGAGTTGTCAAACAACGAGTCGACAGCCTCTTGAAGCATACGTTTTTCGTTACGTAAGATTACTTCAGGAGCTTTAATTTCGATCAAGCGCTTAAGACGGTTGTTACGGATAATAACACGACGGTATAAGTCGTTTAGATCCGAAGTCGCAAAACGACCACCATCTAGAGGTACTAAAGGACGTAGCTCAGGTGGGATGATAGGAACGATCTTAACGATCATCCACTCTGGTCTATTCTCGATACGTGTATTAGCACCACGGAAAGCTTCTACAACATGAAGACGCTTTAACGCCTCGTTTTTACGTTGTTGTGAAGTTTCATTAGCTGCTTGGTGACGTAAGTCGTACGACAATTGATCCAGGTCAAGACGCTTTAATAATTCTTCCAAAGCATCTGCCCCCATCTTAGCGATGAATTTCTGAGGATCATTGTCATCCAAATATTGGTTTTCTTTTGGAAGGGTATCCAAAATATCCAAATATTCTTCTTCTGTTAGGAAATCCATGTACGAGATACCATCATCCTCCTTGATACCTGGTTGGATAACGGCATAACGCTCGTAGTAAATGATCATATCCAACTTCTTCGTTGGAAGACCTAATAAATAACCTATTTTGTTCGGAAGTGAACGGAAGTACCAGATGTGTGCTACAGGAACCACCAAGTTGATGTGTCCCATACGCTCACGACGTACTTTTTTCTCGGTAACTTCAACACCACAACGGTCACATACGATACCTTTATAACGAATACGTTTATATTTACCACAGTGACATTCGTAGTCCTTTACAGGACCGAAAATACGTTCACAGAATAAACCATCACGCTCTGGTTTGTAAGTACGGTAGTTGATCGTTTCGGGCTTAGTAACCTCTCCACTTGAACGCTCTAGGATAGTTTCCGGAGAAGCCAAACTAATGGTAATGGAGGTAAAGTTACTTTTAATTTTATTATCTTTTTTGTAAGACATACGTTGTATAACTTAAAGATGTATGTAAAAGCTTAAGAGGCTTACGCCTCCTAAGCTCATTTCTTTGCTTGATTAATCTAATGTGATATCTAGACCTAAACCGCGAAGCTCATGTACCAATACATTGAACGATTCAGGAACAGATGGAGTAGGTAAGTTATTACCTTTAACAATGGCTTCGTATGTCTTAGCACGACCTACAACGTCATCCGATTTCACAGTCAAGATCTCTTGTAAGATATTAGATGCACCGAATGCCTCTAATGCCCAAACCTCCATCTCACCAAAACGCTGACCACCGAACTGTGCTTTACCACCTAATGGCTGTTGTGTAATCAACGAGTATGGTCCGATCGAACGTGCGTGCATCTTATCATCTACCATGTGTCCTAATTTCAACATATAGATAACCCCAACAGTAGTCGGTTGATCAAAACGATCACCTGTAAGACCGTTGTACAAGTACGTACGACCTGATCTTGGTAAACCTGCCTTATCTACCCATTCTTCTACCTGATCCATTTCTGCACCATCGAAGATTGGAGTAGCAAACTTAACGCCTAATTTTTGACCGGCCCATCCTAAGACTGTTTCATAAATCTGACCTAAGTTCATCCGTGAAGGTACACCCAGCGGGTTCAACACGATATCTACTGGCGTTCCATCTTCTAAGAAAGGCATATCCTCGTCACGTACAATACGTGCTACGATACCTTTGTTACCGTGACGACCAGCCATCTTATCACCCACTTTCAACTTACGTTTCTTAGCGACATAAACTTTAGCCATCTGAACGATACCAGAAGAAAGCTCATCCCCTACAGAAACTGCAAATTTATCACGTTTGAAAGCACCTAGCTCCTCATTTAGTTTGATGTTGTAGTTATGAAGTGACATTTTAATCATCTCATTTTTGTCTTCGTCTGTAGTCCATCCAAACGGGTTAACGTTTGCATAGTCTAAGTCCATTAAGATCTTCTGAGTGAATTTAGCACCTTTAGCTAACAACAGCTCTTTATACACATTATAGATACCTTGGCTGGTTTTGCCATTTACAATCGTAAATAACTTATCGACCAAACGATCTTTTAATACTCTTAAGTTCTTCTCATGCGTAACTTCCAATTTCTCCAAAGCCTTTTTCTCGACTTCTTTTGACATTTTCTTAGCACGGGAGAATAATTTTGTATCGATCACGACCCCTTTTATCGAAGGAGGAGTTTTCAAAGAAGCATCTTTCACGTCTCCAGCTTTGTCACCAAAAATAGCACGCAATAACTTCTCTTCTGGTGAAGGATCAGATTCTCCTTTAGGTGTAATCTTACCGATCAAGATATCGCCTTCTCCTACCTCAGCACCTACGCGGATAATACCGTTTTCATCCAAGTCCTTAGTAGCCTCTTCAGAAACGTTTGGAATATCAGCAGTTAACTCCTCTTCACCACGTTTGGTATCACGAACCTCTAATTCAAACTCTTCGATATGAAGGGAAGTAAAGATATCTTGAGACACTACACGCTCCGAGATCACGATCGCATCCTCAAAGTTGTATCCTTGCCAAGGCATGAATGCGACTTTCAAGTTACGGCCTAATGCCAATTCACCATCTTCTGTTGCATAACCTTCACACAATACCTGTCCTTTAACGACTTTTTGACCTCTCTTAACGATAGGCTTCAAGTTGATACACGTATTCTGGTTGGTTTTCTTGAATTTAATCAAGCGATATGTTTTGACATCATCATCAAACGATACCAAACGGTCATCATCTGTACGATCATAGCGAATCTTAATCTCTTCTGCATCGACATACTCCACCACGCCTGTGCCTTCAGCATTGATCAATGTACGAGAATCGGATGCTACACGTCCCTCAAGACCAGTACCTACGATAGGTGCTTGTGGGCGTAACAACGGAACAGCTTGACGCTGCATGTTGGATCCCATCAATGCACGGTTGGCATCATCATGCTCCAAGAATGGAATAAGAGAAGCCGCAATAGAAGTAATTTGGTTTGGCGCAACGTCCATCAAATCCAATTTCTCAGGCTCGATAACCGGGAAGTCACCCTCGTATCTAGCTTTTACTTTTGGATCTTCGAAATTACCTTTATCGTCATATATAGCATTCGCTTGCGCGATTGTCTTTTCATCCTCGTCCTCAGCAGATAAATAGATAACAGGTTCTTCTACTACTACACGACCATCCTTCACCTTACGATACGGTGTCTCGATAAAACCAAGGTTATTGATTTTCGCGTGAACCGCCAAAGAAGAAATCAAACCAATGTTTGGTCCCTCTGGAGTTTCGATAGTACAAAGACGACCATAGTGTGTGTAGTGAACGTCACGAACCTCGAATCCGGCACGCTCACGAGAAAGACCACCAGGACCTAACGCTGATAGACGACGTTTGTGCGTAATCTCTGCTAATGGATTCGTTTGGTCCATAAACTGAGACAACTGATTCGTTCCGAAGAACGAATTGATAACCGATGACAATGTGCGTGCATTGATCAAGTCTGTAGGTGTGAACACTTCGTTATCGCGAATATTCATACGCTCCCGAATAGTACGAGCCATACGAGCTAGACCGACTCCGAATTGAGCATATAACTGCTCACCTACAGTACGTACACGACGGTTTGACAAGTGGTCGATATCATCCACTTCCGCTTTAGAGTTGATCAAGTTGATCAAGTATTTAACGATAGCAATAATATCTTCACGTGTCAATACTTTCGTATCAGCATCTTTACCTAATTGTAACTTACGATTGATACGGTAACGACCTACGTCTCCTAAGTCGTAACGTTTGTCTGAGAAGAATAGACGGTCGATGATACCACGAGCAGTTTCCTCATCAGGTGGTTCAGCGTTACGCAATTGACGATAGATGTGTTCAACCGCTTCTTTCTCGGAGTTAGACGTATCTTTCTGTAAGGTATTATATATAATAGAATAGTCCGCATTGTTAGCTTCATCTTCCTTCGCCAATATAATGGATTTTACACCAGCGTCGATGATCAAGTCAATGTGATCTTCTTCCAAAACAGTTTCACGTTCAAGAATAATCTCGTTACGATCGATAGATACGACTTCACCTGTATCCTCGTCTACGAAATCTTCAGTCCATTTGTTCAATACCCTTGCCGCTAAACGACGGCCAACGTATTTCTTCAACCCCGATTTACTAACTTTCACTTCATCAGCTAGGTCAAACAACTCTAAGATATCTTTATCTGAATCGTAACCGATAGCACGTAATAAGGTAGTAACTGGGAATTTTTTCTTACGATCGATATACGCATACATGACATTATTTACGTCAGTTGCGAATTCAATCCAAGACCCTTTAAAAGGGATTACCCTTGCAGAATAAAGTTTAGTACCATTTGTGTGTCTACTCTGACCAAAGAATACGCCAGGAGAGCGGTGTAACTGAGATACGATAACACGTTCTGCACCATTGATAACAAACGTTCCCTTTGGTGTCATGTACGGAATTGTACCTAAGTATACATCTTGTACTATAGTTTCGAAATCTTCGTGCTCTTCATCATTACAAGATAACTTTAACTTTGCCTTTAAAGGTACGCTATACGTCAGACCACGCTCGATACATTCTTGAATATCGTAACGAGGAGGATCAATGAAATAATCCAAAAACTCCAGCACGAAAATGTTTCTTGAATCAGAAATAGGGAAGTTTTCCGCGAAAACCTTGTACAACCCTTCCTGATGGCGATTATCAGAAGTAGTTTCCAATTGAAAAAACTCCCTGAAAGACTCCAATTGCACGTCCAAGAAATCCGGATAATCAATTACCTTCTTACTTGTAGCAAAGTTCACTCTTTCCTTTTGAATATTATTGTTTGCCAAGGGAATAAGATTTTAGTTTAAAAAACTGAGCTTAATTGTACTGTTATTTGTCACTTTGAAAATCATCCGCCAGTACACGTATGATTCGCTTCAATACTTTAAAACAGGAATAGACTCTGATAGAAACTATCAGAGTCTAATCTCTTTTGGGCGTTATGCGAAATTATTTAATCTCAACAACAGCACCAGCTTCTTCTAATTGTTTTTTCAAAGCTTCTGCTTCGTCTTTAGAAACACCAGCTTTCAATTCTTTAGGAGCACCGTCAACTAAATCTTTAGCTTCTTTCAAGCCTAAGCCAGCTAAATCTTTAACCAATTTAACTACTGCTAATTTCTGACCACCAGCTTCTTTCAAGATAACGTCAAATGATGTTTTCTCTTCAGCAGCAGCGCCACCTTCAGCAGGAGCAGCAGCAACTGCAACAGCAGCAGCAGCAGGCTCGATACCGTACTCATCTTTTAAGATATCAGCTAATTCTTTAACTTCTTTTACCGTTAAGTTAACTAACTGTTCAGCAAGTTGTTTTAAATCTGCCATTTTATTTTGATTTTTAAAATTTTCTTAAATAATTATTTTTAATAGTTCACGAACTGTTTTTAAGAGACGCTCGTTAGCCTCTGTTTTCTAAAGCTTTCAACAAACCTGAAACTGTATTTCCTCCCGATTGAAGAGCAGAAATAACATTCTTCGCAGGTGATTGTAATGCTGCAATAATGTCTGCAACCAATTCTTCCTTAGATTTAAGGTTAACTAGTGCATTCAATTGATCATCGCCTACGAAAGCTGTTTCTTGGATGTAAGCTGCTTTTAAAACAGGCTTATCACCTTCTTTACGTAATTGCTTAATCAATTTTGCGGGAGCATTACCTGTCTCAGAGAACAATAAAGTAGACGCACCTTTCAACACGCTCTTTAATTCATCAGAGTTAATCCCAGCTTCGATCAAAGCCTTCTCAATCAAGCTGTTCTTAGCAACTTGAATGACGATATCTTGCTCGAAACATTTGCGACGAATTCCATTGATTTTCTCAACAGTTAAATCAGCAGTGTCAGTAATATAGAAATTACCGTAAGATTTAATCTGTTCGGCCAAAGCTTGAACAATTTCTTGTTTTTCTTCTTTTCTCATGATTAAATTCCTGCTACTGATTTAGTTTCAACATGAATACCTGGACTCATCGTAGATGAGATATGGATACTCTTGAAGTATGTTCCCTTAGCTGCAGAAGGTTTCAATTTAGAGATAACTTGCAATACTTCTAATGCGTTCTCGTAAATCTTTTCTGCAGGGAAGGACACCTTTCCAACTGAAGTGTGAATAATTCCTGTCTTGTCAACCTTGAAATCAATTTTACCACCTTTTACGTCTGTTACAGCTTTACCTACTTCTGTAGTTACTGTACCAGTCTTAGGGTTTGGCATTAAGTTCCTTGGACCTAAAATACGGCCCAATTTACCTACCTTAGCCATCACCGAAGGCATAGTAATAATGATGTCAACGTCAGTCCAACCACCTTCAATCTTACTGATATAGTCGTCAAGGCCTACGTAATCTGCACCTGCCGCCTTAGCTTCTTCCTCCTTATCCGGAGTACACAATACTAAAACGCGAACAGTTTTTCCAGTTCCGTGAGGCAATGTCGCAATACCACGAACCATTTGATTCGCTTTACGTGGATCTACGCCCAAACGCACGTCGATATCCACTGAAGCATCAAATTTAGTCATAGTAATCTCTTTAACCAATGCCGCAGCATCTGCTAAAGTGTACGCTTTACCAGCTTCAATTTTGGATAGTGCCGCTTTTTGATTTTTTGTTAATCTAGCCACTTTCTTAAACTGATTTCGTTAATTAATTTTTCCAAGGAGCGTCACCTGAAACAGTGATACCCATACTACGCGCTGTACCAGCGACCATTCTCATTGCCGCGTCTACAGTAAATGCATTTAAATCTGGCATTTTATCTTTAGCGATCGTTTCCACCTGCTCCCACGTGATAGAAGCAACTTTCTTACGGTTAGGTTCGCCAGACCCTGTTTTCAATTTAGCAGCGTCTTTCAACTGAACTGCAACTGGAGGGGTCTTAATGATAAAATCAAAGGATTTATCAGCATAAACAGTAATTACAACGGGCAATACTTGTCCTGGTTTGTCTTGCGTACGAGCATTGAACTGTTTACAGAAATCCATAATATTCACACCCTTAGCACCTAAAGCAGGTCCTACTGGAGGTGATGGATTTGCTGCACCGCCCTTTACTTGTAATTTTACTAACGCACTGACTTCTTTTGCCATTTTGTTTGTTATTTAATTTGTTAAATGTTTGTTAGTAAGTTGGAAGCAAACTGTAACATTTATTTCGAGGAGTTGTAAAACCGAAGTTTACACAACCAAACGAGGTGCAAAGATAATGATTAGTTTTAAATTACAAAAACTAATTGTCAAAAATAACTATAAATAAAAACCCTGTTCAAAATGTGAACAGGGTTTTTAATATCTTAATGCTTTACAGCCGTTATTCTTTCTCAACTTGCATATAGTTAAGTTCCAGAGGAGTCTTACGTCCAAAAACTTTAACCATAACTGTTAATTTCTTTTTATCTTCATGCACTTCTTCAACCTCACCCGTAAATCCATTGAACGGTCCATCGACAACTTTCACAGATTCTCCAACAAAATAAGCCATATTAATAGACTCTCCTTGCTCAGCCATCTCATCAACTTTACCTAAGATACGGTTGATTTCAGTCTGACGCAAAGGAATAGCAACACCTGCCTTATCACCCAAGAAACCGATAACACTGTTTAAGTTTTTGATTACGTGTTCAATCTCACCATCCAAAGCAGCCTCGATCAATACATAACCTGGATAATAGTTACGTTCTTTAGCTACCTTTTTCCCATCACGCATCTGGTAATATTTTTCCATTGGAATCAGCACCTGAGGAATCAAATGCTGTATACCCAAACGGTTTACTTCAGCTTCTATATACTGTTTTACCTTCTTCTCTTTTCCACTCACAGCACGCACTACGTACCATTTCAACGTTTGATCTGCCATAACAAATAGATGATTACTTAGTACCGTACAATAACTCCAAAATATTGCTTGAAGCCTTATCCATTGCCAACACCACTAAAGCGATTATTAAGGAAGCTATAAGTACGACCACTGCATGGTTTTGCAACTGTGCCCAAGTGGGCCAAGTTACCTTTTGCGTGATCTCTTCGTATGACTCTTTAAAAAAACCAAGTACGTTAGCCATTGTTTTGATTATTTAAGTTATTATGCACGGGCACCAGGACTCGAACCCAGACCAAAGGTTTTGGAGACCTTCGTTCTACCTTTAAACTATGCCCGTGTATTTCTTATTTTGTGTTGCAAATATAGTATTTTAAACCATTTGCAGCAAATATTTCTCATCTTTTATTTCCGAAAAATACATTCCGTGCTAAAAGAAAAAAATAAGCTAATCAGCATCAGCCGACTAGCTTATTTATTTGTTAGAATAATCTAGACAGATTATAAAATTTCAGTTACCTGACCAGCACCTACTGTACGACCACCTTCACGGATAGCGAAACGTAGACCTTTCTCCATAGCGATAGGGTTAATCAACTTAACAGTGATTGTAACGTTATCACCAGGCATAACCATCTCAGTACCTTCTGGTAACGCGATTTCTCCTGTTACGTCTGTTGTACGGAAATAGAATTGAGGACGGTATTTGTTAAAGAATGGAGTGTGACGTCCACCTTCTGCTTTTGACAATACGTAAACCTCAGCTTTGAAGTTATCGTGAGGAGTTACTGAACCTGGTTTACAGATAACCATACCACGTTTGATATCAGTTTTCTCAATACCACGCAACAATAAACCTACGTTATCACCAGCCTCACCGTAATCCAAAATTTTACGGAACATCTCAACACCTGTTACTGTAGATTTCAAGTTCTCAGCACCCATACCTAAGATTTCAACTGGATCACCAGAGTTGATTACACCTCTTTCGATACGACCTGTAGCAACAGTACCACGACCAGTGATCGAGAATACGTCCTCTACTGGCATCAAGAATGGAAGATCTGTCAAACGTGGAGGAATTGGAATGTAGTTATCTACAGCATCCATTAATTCCATGATTTTATCAACCCACTCAGTTTCACCGTTCAACGCTCCTAAAGCAGAACCTTTTACTACTGGAATATCGTCACCTGGGAATTCGTAGAAAGACAATAACTCACGAACTTCCATTTCAACTAAGTCTAACAACTCAGGGTCATCAACTAAGTCAGTTTTGTTCATGAAAACTACTAACGCAGGAACACCAACCTGACGAGCCAATAGGATGTGCTCACGAGTTTGAGGCATAGGACCATCAGTAGCAGCAACTACGATGATAGCACCGTCCATCTGAGCAGCACCAGTTACCATGTTTTTAACGTAATCGGCGTGACCTGGACAGTCAACGTGTGCATAGTGACGGTTAGCTGTTTGGTATTCTACGTGAGACGTGTTGATTGTGATACCACGCTCTTTCTCCTCAGGAGCAGAGTCAATTGAATCAAATGAACGAGCTTCTGAAAAACCTTTATCAGCCAATACTTTTGAAATAGCAGCTGTAGTGGTTGTTTTACCGTGGTCAACGTGACCGATCGTACCAATGTTTAAGTGTGGTTTACTACGGTCAAATTTCTCTTTTGCCATGTTTATGCGAATTAGTAATTATTAAATATTCTTTATTAAATTTTATACAAAAAAAATAATAAACTTAAGTTATCGAGCCAAAGATGGGATTTGAACCCACGACCTCTTCCTTACCAAGGAAGTGCTCTACCCCTGAGCTACTTCGGCTTTATAAAAGCTTATTTACAGATTTATGCCCCCACCTAACATCATAAATTTACGAAAAGATAGAGACTGAAAACCTTGAAATTAAAGAGCGGAAGACGAGGTTCGAACTCGCGACCTATAGCTTGGAAGGCTATCGCTCTACCAACTGAGCTACTTCCGCTTTTGACCTTTTTCAAAAGGTCAGAAAAAAAGTGTGGGGGGAGAAGGATTCGAACCTTCGAAGCCGAAGCAACGGATTTACAGTCCGTCCCATTTGACCGCTCTGGAACCCCCCCAGACCTGCAACTTACGCCGCATTTTTAGAGCCTCCTATCGGAATCGAACCAATGACCTACTGATTACAAGTCAGTTGCTCTACCAGCTGAGCTAAGGAGGCTTTTATATATTTTTCTTTAAATCTCTAAGAACAATCTGTTACCTTGGAACAGCGAGTGCAAAAATCAAAATTTTATTTCAAACTTGCAAGAGATTTTTAAAAAACTTTTTTCTTTTTTTTCTTACTTAAAGAACGTTCTCAAAAGCGACTTAAACAACGATTGTTTCCGTTTTTGATGATGCAAAGATAGACACAGAAATGACTTATCAAAAATATTTTATTAAAAAAAACAGTTCTTAACACTCATCATACTGATATGCAGCCAAATAATTTTTACGGATAAAGACCTATTTCACGAATCCCTCGAATATCAACCTATTTTTAGTAAAAAAAATCTGTTATACAGCGATAACCTCGTCGCTCTCTTAGCGCAAGATCTGTTAACAGCGACTCTTTTTAATGTATTTTGTATCACACTTTCGAAAATTCAATCCATTTTATCTAAGTTTGAGACTTTGAATTTTCACATTACATGAATCCATACAAATCAGTACTTAGTCTTATATTAATAGGTATATCGCTGACAGCGACAGCGCAAAAAGAAAACAACTTGATCAAAAGAGTAATTAAAAAAGTTTTCTCTTCATCGACTGATAGCAGTCGGGGGCCAAGCTTTATGCTTTTACCAGCACTTGCTTATGCACAAGAAACGGGTCTGGAAATAGGAGTTGCCAGCGCATACAACTTCTATATGGACAGAACAGACCTCCAGAGCAAAACCTCTAATATTATGCTTATCGCAACAGTGACTACAGAAAAACAAAAGAAGATAAACATAACATCTGATCTATGGACAAGAGGAAACGAATACCACATACTTACAGACATACGTTTAAGAGACTGGCCTTTCAACTTTTATGGAATAGGCAACGACACTTGGAAAGCCGATGAGGATTACCTAGAGCAAAAGTTGTATCGTTTCAAAATCGACGTAGAAAAAAAAATGGCTCCTCACCTTTATGTAGGTATAAATGCCAACTACGACAACTTTAAGTTCCAGGATGTCGAAACAGGGGGTATATTTGAATCCGAAAATATATACGGCAAGACCGGTGGACAATTTTTAGCGCTAGGAGTTTCAGCACTATATGACACTCGCGACGTCACAACATTTACGACTAAAGGCTTCTATGGAAGAGCAAAATATGCTTATGCGCCAAACTTTTTTGGGAAGGACAACTACAAAGGAAGCCAGGTAGAAATAGACATTCGGGGCTATTACCCCTTTTCCCAGAAAGTAAGCTTAGCTACCCAAGGTCTCTATAGAGGAACATATGGAAAAAACATTCCATTTTACGCCATGAGGGACCTCGGCGGAGATATGAGTATGCGAGGTTACTACCTAGGACGTTACAAAGACAACAATTACATCACGGCACAAACAGAACTACGCTATCGCTTTCTGCCTCGTTTTGGAGTTGCCTGTCTACTCGGAACAGGAAGTACGTTTTCAGAAGAACATAAAATCCGCCTTGTACCAAGCTATGGCGCTGGAATTCGTTATTTCTTTAGTATAGAACACAGTAGCAGCATCCGGTTAGATTATGCTTTTGGAGAAAAAAGAACAGGAGAAAAAAGACAGTCGGGATTCTATCTAAGTGTCAGTGAAGCTTTTTAGAAAGATCCTTATCTCCAATATGGGAAACGCAACTTGAAAAGCTCTTTAGGCTGTTCCTCTCTATAAAAAACCAATCCATAGTAAAACAAATCTATACAAACGATAAAACGGGAATCTCGACAAATGGATTCCCACAACTGTTTTCTCGCATTATTCTTATAGATGTCAAGAATCACCAAATATTTAAATTGTGTGTATTGAGTAGCCAATCGCTCGGTATCAGCGATAGTCTCATCAACAATCCAAGCCCTATTCGGCCCATTTTCCGAACCCGAAGCGACATACTCAACGCCAAAGTGAGCAGCAATATCGGACAACAACCGCTCCCGCTTATCCTCAATAGAAATATCCTTAGACCGAGCATAGATTGCCTCATCCGCCAATTTATACACAAAAGGTGAATGTGTGCCATGACGGCTATTAGAAGAAAAAAAATGAAACCATAAACGCCACCAATATCGCATTCGGCAAAATTAACACTTTCAACCAAAAGAAACAGTATTATTCCTTTTGCTCTACTGACAAGCAGTTGTCAAAAGCGGAACTAATTTTGTGGATCTATACTAAATACATCATATTATGGAATTTTTACAAGTAGCCCCGTTTGAACTGATAGGTATTTCTATCCTGACCAGCAATGATCCTGGCAAAGCTGACGTTGATATACCTGCACTATGGCAACGTTTTTTCGCAGAAGATATTTTAAATAAAATTCCCAATAAAATAGACCATGTTATCTACAGCGTGTATACAGATTATGAAGGAGATCATACCCAGCCCTATCGTGTCGTATTAGGTTGCCGTGTAGCCAGCATTGACTATATACCTGATGGTATGCTCGCCCATCGCATCAATGGCGGTAAATTCAAGAAATTCACCGCCAAGGGGAATATGAAAGAGAATATAGTTTACAACGAGTGGCTACACATCTGGAACACCGATCTTGACAGGACCTTTCAATCCGACTTCGAGCAATACGACGAACGGAGTCAAAATATGAACAACGCAGAGGTAGATATTTTTATAGGAATAAAATAATCCCTGTCAAAAAAATGGTCGGTTCTCAGTTTAAAGAATCGACCGTTTTCAACTTACAGTTGCTCACCTCCAAAATATAAAGTAAAGACGCTGCCTTCCCCTTCTTTACTATCAACCATAATATTCCCATTATGAACCAGCATGATCTGCTTACTCAAAGTAAGCCCCACCCCCGTACCGGCTTTCCGTGTAGTAAAAAAAGGAGTAAAAATCTGTTCTTGTATATCAGCCGACATTCCCTTTCCATTGTCCGCAATCTGAATCTGTATGCGATCATCCTGCATCTTACCGGAAATACTGATATACGGCGAATCATAACCTGATACCGCTTCCATTGCATTCAACAGTAGATTGATAATCACTTGCTCAATAAGATTCCTATCCGCTTTCACAACCAATCTTCTATCCTTAATGATAATATCCACATTTATTCCTTTCTGCAGCATGGTCGGTTCAAGAAGTTGATAAATATCTTCAAAAAGATCTATTAATAAAACATCTTTAAAATCAGGTTGATCTACCCTATTGATCAATCTGTAGCTTTTGGCAAACTGCAACAGCCCTTCACTTCTCCTTTTTATGGTATAGATACCAACCTTCAAATCCTCCATATCCTCATCCTTATAGCCACCTTCCAAACGTCCGTGCAGTGTTTCCGCCAAAGAACTGATCGGAGCAATGGAATTCATAATCTCATGCGTCAATACCCGAAGCAGTTTCTGCCACGCGTTGGTCTCCGCCTCATCAATAGCTTCGTTGATATTCTGACACACCACAATCCGGAATACACCTTCCTGCGTTTCAAATTCCGAACTGTTCATGAGCAATTTAATCTTACCTTGAATCGAAGCCACTGTTTCAGTCTGTGGCTTCCCAACTCTTAGCCCCAGCATTTTATCATATAGATCCAAGTGCCTTTTCATAAGCCCCTTTATGTTTCCCAGATGAGGCGTATTGAATAATTGTTTAAATGCATCGTTAATCCAAATGACCTTACCCGATTCCGCCGCATAAAAAATAATGGCCGAGTCCAGCATATTGATCACCTTGTTGAGATACTGATGTTGCAACTCTTTATCTATACTAATCTGTTTATAGACCTGATTGATCGTATTAAAAGCAGAGAACAGCTTTCCTTCAACACTATTTTGCCTTCTCACGGCAAACCTTCTCGTAAAATCTTTATAGCGAACGGCTTCCGTAAAATCGAGCACATACCCCAGTAATTTATGTTCGACCCTGAACCATTGATACGCCAAGATCAGGAGAATAAAAAAAGACCCCAAAGCGTATAACCAATAACCCAATAACACAAGATAAGCTGTACCAACACAGCCCAATAGCAACAAGGTGACTTTCAGGAAAAGAAAAAAACGCCATATCCCCATTGATCAAATATTATATTTTTCCATCCTTCTATATAAAGCAGCCCTGGTCAAGCCCAATTCCTTTGCAGCCTTGCTAATATTCCCATTATAACGTTCAATAGCCGATTGAATAGCTTTTCTTTCCAATTCCTCCAAACTTTGATTCCCATATTCCACTCTTTCCATCGAAGTATCTACCAAAGAAGCCTGTTCAATAGGAGAGAACAAAATATCATGCTCGCTAATGCTACTCCCCTCACTCATAATAACGGCTCTCTCCACGCTGTATTGCAGCTCTCGAACGTTGCCAGGAAAGTGATAAGATTTCAATTTTGAGATAGCATTCCTTTCGAAGCCTTCGATACTTTTATGATATTTTTTATTGTAAAAAACCAGAAAATGATTGGCAAGAAGTACCACATCATCCCCACGCTCACGTAATGGCGGTACCTGAATCTCGACCGTATTAATCCTATAGATAAGGTCTTTTCGGAACCGGCTTTCTTCAGCCAGTGCCCTAAGAGGGACATTCGTCGCACTCAATAAGCGAATATCGATATCGACTCCTATTGAAGATCCCAGCGGCATAACCTGTCTATTCTGCAGAACACTAAGCAACTTTGCCTGCTGATGTAGACTAATATTACCAATCTCATCTAAGAATAAAGTTCCTTTATCAGCCACTTCAAAACGACCTACCCGATCCTCCCTTGCATCTGTGAACGCTCCTTTCTTATACCCGAATAACTCACTTTCGAAAAGCGTCTCCGTGAGCGCCCCGACATCCACCTTCACATACGGCCCTTTATTCCGCAACGAGCGGCCATGCAGCGCTCTCGCAATTAAGTCTTTTCCCGTACCATTCTCCCCTAGAATAAGGATATTGGCCTCTGTCGGTGCCACTTTATCTATTTTGTACTGCAGATCCTCCATTACAGCAGACTTCCCTACCAACTCTTCTTCTTCGCGCGATGCCTGCACATTCTTTTTCTTCCCTTTCTCTCTCGTCTCGCTGTAGGTCGATTCTAGGGTATTCAACAAATGCTCGTTAATCCAAGGCTTTACAATAAAATCGGAAGCCCCCAATTTCAGCGAGCGAACCGCTAGATCGACTGCACCATAAGCTGTGATCATAATGACCCGAATATGTGGATAAGCCTCTTTTATCTTCCCCAACCAAAACAATCCTTCATTACCGGTATTGATTGCACTTTTAAAATTCATATCCAACAACACCAGATCTATCGTGTTTTTCGACAGAATACTAAGCAAATTTTCCGGATTACGCTCAATAATCACCTCGTTGACCAGCGGACGCAAGAGTATCCTTACGGCAGTCAACAAGTCTTGATCATCATCTACAACTAATACTCGTGCTTTTTTCATCAAAACTAAATTAGTTATAAATTTATAGTTCCTGCATAATAGTCATTGATATATTTCTGCAACATAAGTTCGTACCGTTTGATCAATAGCTGAGCTTGGGCGTTATCTAGTTTTGTTTTCGCCGTAAGGAAGACCACAGAATTACTATTTCCTGCATCAAAATGAACCTGAGCTATTCGAAATGATTCTTTATAGCTATTCTCTTGTTCCCGGAGATTAGCGACATTTACCTGCAGTGTTTCTAAATCAAAAACCGTTTTGGCAGTCTCCTCTCGCAGTTTACTTTTTGCTATTTCTCTATCCCAAATCACTTCCTGAAGATTTAGCTTCGCCAACTTAACCTGATTCCTTGTTCGGAACTGATTAAAAATCGGAATACTAAGTCCTAATGAAATACCTTTTGACAGGTAGTTGTTCATCTGTCTTCCATAACTGCTCGGATTGGTACTTGAGTACCGCGACCAAAGCCCAGCCCCTAATGATAAGGATGGGAGGTAAGCTGCACGTTCCACCTTCACCCCTTGTTCGGCCTCCTTAATACGCCAATCATACGCTTTAAACTCTGGCAAAACGTCCAATGCATTTCTAAAAAGCTTCTCTCCCGTTTGCCTTGCTACATCGAGCGACATAGCCAAGGGTTCAATATCACCTAAACTATCTACAGACAGATTTAAAAGAGAGGCCAACTGCAACCTATTTCTATTTAACAATTGCGCACTTGCTTCTAGTGTATTTTTATCGGCATGTAGCTGTCCCTGCAAGTCATAATAGTCTCCAGGGCTTACCGCCCCTTCTTTATGCAGAATCTGCGTACGCCGCACATTCTCTTCCGTCACAGCCAATTGTCCTTTGGTTTGTTCCAGCATATCCTTGGCCGTCAAAACTAGGATATAGGCCGTCAGCACATCCAATTTCAGTTCATTCTTCGCATGATCAAATTCAAATCGTCCTGCCTCTTTCGCATTAGCCTGCTCGCGAATATGGTGTAATGTCTGGAATCCATTAAATATAGGCACATTTAAATTGAGTGCCTGATTCCCTGAAAAATAACTCTCTTCGACAAACTGATTCGTGGTTGGGTTTACACTCCGCCCCTCATTATAGGCGTGCCCCCACTCCGCCTTTAGAGAAGGTAACCTATTATTCTTCGCCTGTTGAAGTGCTATATTATTTCTTACTAGATTCAATTCGGATCGTTGCAATGCCGGATTATTCTCCAGAGCCAACGTGATGCAATCGACAAGGGACAAACGTTTTGTCTGCCCTTGCGCCTGCACCAAACAACTAGTAAATAAAAACAAAATAAAAATTCTAAAAATCGTCTTCATTTTAAATGATCAATTATTAGATTGGCTTACCCATAGCACGTGCCAAAAACATAAACAACTATAAAACAACATCATACAAAAGAAATATCGTATAGGGTGTCCATTGTCGAACAAACAGTGTCCGAATACGGACACCTTAAACCCGATGAATACAATAAACAGCTGTAAAACAACGATTTAAAAAAATGGCACAAGATTGTAGGTGATTCTGCCAAAGGGCTGTTTATGCGCCTTTTTGGATTTTTAATTTTTAGTTTCTGAATGGACAGACCAATACAACAAAAGAAATGGAATACAAAACGTATTCTCACCCTGATAGGAATAACAGCCATTGTCGCATTGATTGGGGGAAGCTATTATTTCAGTAGTGGCAATAGCCGTCTCAACGTCGATAAGGACCGCATCAGTATTGTGGAGGTCAAAGAAGGTGTCTTCCAGGAATTCATCCCCATCAACGGAACAGTACTTCCGATAAGCAGCATATATCTCGACGCTGCTGTAGGTGGCCGCGTCGAAGAGAAATATGTAGAAGACGGAGCTATCCTTAAGAAAGGTGACCCGATCATGAAACTGTCCAATACCGATCAAGAATTAGGGCTGGTCCAACAGGAGACACAGGTTCTTAACCTTCTTACCCAAGCTCAGATTGCCCGCACGAGTGCCGAACAGGTGTCTATCAATAACCGTAATCAAATGGCTGATGTCGAACAGGCATTGCGGGAATCAGCACGTCTATACAATCTCAATAAGAAGCTCTATGCAGAAAAAGCGATTGGATCTCAAGAATTTGAAAAGTCAAAAAATGACTACAACTATCAAAAAGAACGTGTCGTGCTGACCAAGCAGATATTACGTCAGGACTCTATTTCCAGCAGACAAAAAATTAAACAGGATCAGGAAACATTCCAACGTACACAAAGTGCCTTAAAGCTTATGCGACGCAAAGTGGGGGACCTGATTCTTAGAGCCCCAGTAGACGGACAGCTCACTTCATTTGACGCAGAGATCGGTCAGAATAAAAATGCAGGCGAACGACTTGGACAAATTGACGTGCTTACGGGCTTTAAAGTCCGTGCTGAAATCGACGAGCACTACATCAATCGCATTTTTACCGATCAGGTAGGAGAGTTCACTTTGAATGGAAAACCCTATCAACTAAAAATCAAAAAAGTGTATACACAGGTCACCAATGGTCGGTTCCAAGTTGACATGGAATTTGTAGGACAGGCTCCGACCACAGTAAGAAGAGGACAGACCTTACAGATAAGACTTTCATTAAGCGACGAAACGAAAGCATTATTACTAGCCAAAGGCGGTTTTTATCAGCAAACCGGAGGCAACTGGATTTTCAAATTGGACAAAACAGGAACAACTGCTTATCGTATGGACATACAATTGGGCAGACAAAACCCCGAGTTTTATGAAGTAATCAGTGGATTGAAGCCTGGCGACAAGGTTATAGTCTCAAATTATGAAACCTACGACAAGATACAGGAATTGAATATTAAATAGTATTGGGATGTAAGATGTCAGACACACTTACTGTAACCTTCATAGCTAGATACCAAGATAACTACATAACTTTATAGCAAGACAACTTCATAACCATGATAAAAATAACGAATTTACAGAAATATTACCGTACCGAGGAGGTTGAAACGGTTGCCTTAAACAAGGTAAACATTCATGTCAAAGAGAGCGAATTCGTCGCTGTTATGGGCCCTTCTGGCTGCGGAAAATCCACCTTACTGAACATCATAGGACTTCTTGATGATCTCGATGAAGGGAGCTATCTTTTCAACGGTACAGAAGTTGCCAAATTCAAAGAGAGCAACCGCTCCAATCTTCGAAAACATAATATCGGTTTTGTATTCCAGAGTTTCAATCTCATTGATGAGCTTACTGTTTTCGAAAACGTAGAACTTCCTCTCGTATATACAAACGTACCTGCTGCCGAACGGAAACGTCGTGTGGAAGAGGTGTTGGAAAAAGTACAGATTATGCATCGGCGCAACCACTTTCCACAACAACTATCCGGTGGACAGCAACAGCGGGTTGCTGTAGCCCGGGCGGTAGTCAACAATCCGAAGCTAATTCTCGCCGATGAGCCAACTGGTAATCTGGATTCGAGCAATGGTAACGAAGTCATGCAGCTCCTTACCGAACTAAACGAAGCTGGTACTACTATTGTGATGGTGACACACTCAGAGCATGATGCAAAATTTGCAGATCGGGTGATACGTATGCTAGATGGTCAGGTTATTATGGAAAGTCAAACTGTTTAACGACAATGCTATGAACCACATCAAACTAACCTTGAGAAAACTTTGGGCAAATCGATTTTTCACGACACTGAATATCTTAGGACTTTCCATTGGAATCAGTGCCTGTTGGATCATATTTCGCATTGTCAATTATGAACTAAGCTTTGACAAAGCTCTACCAGAGAGTGAGGATATTTATCAGATTGTCAATAAATCGGTTTTCGACGGTAAAGAGAGTGGCTTTGGAGGAATTCCTCTCCCCCTGTATCCTTATATGCAAGAAACACTAACTGGCATAGAACAGCTGGTGCCTGTCTACAACCGATATTATGAAGAAATCAGCATACCTTCAGCTGTCGGTACAACAATTTCATTTGACGAACCTCAAGAAATAAAAAGTACCACTTCAGCATATTTTGATATGCTACCCTATGAATGGATTGTAGGAAACCCTAAAAAAGCATTATCTGCGCCTAACCAAGTAGTTTTAACATTATCTAGAGTCAAGCATTACTTTGGCAATGCAGACCTTCAATCCCTTGTTGGTAAGACTTTGCTTTATGACTCCACCATATTCACTATTTCGGGTGTGGTTAAGGATCTAAAATCCCCAAGCTCCTTTACCGCAAAGGAATTCATGCCGATCCCAAAAGAAGAATTAAAAAATGAACAATGGTCAAGTGCAAATTCGGATCATAAACTATACCTTAAAGTTTCTGAAAACAGTAAAGCACCGATACTGAAGAACATCAATGCCAAAGTAGCAGAAATGAATGCAGAAAAATTTAAAAAATACCATTATAAGGTCTGGTTTGACCTACTGCCTCTTTCTCAAAAGCACTTTGCTCAAGAGTATGCCTCCGGCGAATACACAGCTGACAAGAAGATAATTTTAGGATTATCTGGTATAGGTATTTTTTTGCTTATTCTCGCCTGCATCAATTATGTCAATCTTTCGACAGCACAACTGCCTTATCGTGCCAAAGAAATAGGAATCCGAAAAACTCTAGGTGAAAAAGGACAACATTTGACTTTAAAGTTTGCCTTAGAGACTTTGTGCATATGTGGCTTTGCCTTACTCCTTTCAATCCCTCTCGTCTCTTACTTTACATGGCAATATAACGACTTCCTTCCTAATAACATACAAGACTTTAATACACCGGTCGCTACTTCCATCTTCTTAACCGGCCTAATCCTTGCCGTCACCCTTTTGTCTAGCATATACCCGACATTTCTAATAAACAAAGTTAAGGTCATTGATGTATTAAAAGTAAAAAACATAGGCAATCTGACATCAAATGGAATATCACTTCGAAAAGTCCTCATCGTATTTCAGTTCGTCATAGCGCAGTTTTTTGTCGTGGGAACATTTATTATTACGGCTCAAATAGCATATATGATGGACTCCGATCTAGGTTTTGAGAAAAGCGCTATTGTATCAATTGCTATCCCGCAAAAAGCGAAACACGAAGCACACGCCAGTCCATTCCTTTATAAACACGCTATTGAGCAACACACCGAAATTCAAGATATAGCACTAGGGCACCAACCGTTGGACAACAGCCATTGGGGAAATAACCTGGTAGCACCATCCGACACTGGTGAGATACGGCTCAATCTTGCCTTCAAATACACGGACGCAGACTACCTGTCTCTTTATAAAATAAAACTATTAGCAGGAAGAAATACTATTCCAGGGGATACTGTAGGAAGTGTATTCATCAATGAATCGGCCCGAAAAGCACTGGGCTTTATTAGTAATGAAGAAGCCGCTGGAAAAAACATTAGCGACCATAGCGGAGCACCTTTACGAATACAAGGTATATTCCAAGATTTTCATTCAAAAAACTTACACACAGCCGTAGGACCCTTAGCCTTGATGGTGACTAATAATAAATACAGCTTACGCACTTTCAACATTAGACTCCCCGACCGACCTTCACAATGGCCAAAAGCCATCGCCATATTGGAAAAAGAATGGGTAAACATTTATCCAAAAGCCCCCTTTATTTATAGCTTTTATGACGATGAGCTCAAGACATTCTATGAATCGGATGTCAAGCAAAGTCGTATCATCAACTTAGCAACTGCTATCACCATTATCCTCAGCTGTTTGGGACTTATTGGGTTAGTGACAGTGACCGCCTATCAACGGACAAAGGAAATCGGTATACGAAAAGTATTAGGAAGCACCGTTTTTGGTATTATAAGTTTATTGTCCAGAGAGTATATCAAGTTGATTATTATCGCCTTATTTATCGCTTTACCTATAGCCTATTGGATCATGAGCAAGTGGCTGGAAGGATTTGCTTATCGCATAGACATACAACCTTGGACGCTAGTGTTGGCAGGCTGCAGTACTCTTCTCATAGCCTTATTATCTGTAGGCTACCAAGCATTAATGGCGGCTAAGCGTAATCCAGTAGAGAGTTTGAAGGACGAATAAGAAATAATGCTTAAATCTTAATACTAAAGCTATGCTAAGAAACTATATCAAAATCGCATGGAGAAACCTTTGGAAAAACAAAAGGTATTCTTTTATTAATATCTTAGGATTGGCCTTAGGCATGGGCATTTCATTGATCATCGCCCTTTGGATTAATTCAGAGATAAGATATGACCGATTCTACTCCAAAACAGACCGCCTATATCAAGTGTATACGAGAGATATATTTGATGGCAACCAACATACCTGGGGCGGAACCCCTAACATTCTCGGTCCTATTTTACAGCAGGAACATCCAGAAATAGAAGAGGTCGTACGTATATGGAATATTGATCACCGTATTCATCATGATGCCGAACCGAGCCTCAGTGCTTCAGGAATAGCGGCGGATCCTGCATTTTTGAAACTATTTGATTTCCAAGTTATCTCTGGTAATTACGCAACAACTTTATCCCGTCCTGATGCCATAGTACTAACGGCCTCCATGGCTAAAAAGCTATTCGGTAAAACAGATGTAATTGGTCGCAGAGTGGATATGGACACTACCGTTTCCCTGACTGTAGAAGCCGTTATCGAGGACATTCCACGTAACTCCAAATTCTATGGAAACGACTTTATCTGCTCCCTGAATTATCTCGCAAAAAGAGGAAAAACTTTTTCTGACTCCTGGACTGCTTATAACCATGAAACCTATGCCCTTTTAACAGAAGGAGCATCACTTCCCTCAATCAATAAGAGCATAGAGAACCTGGTTTCCAAACATACCAACGGCACCACAAAAGCGACCATATACCTATACCCTGCCCATCGCTGGCACTTATACAACAAGTCTGTTAATGGGCAGATGGTAGCCGGCAATATCACCACTCTACAGCTATTTGGACTAATCGGTATATTCATTCTTTTGATTGCTTGCATTAATTTTATCAACCTAAGCACTGCAGGTGCGGAAAGACGAGCCAAAGAAATAGGTGTACGTAAGGTGGTCGGAGCACCGAAAAAATCACTTGTTCAACAGTTTTTATTAGAATCTTTTATCCTAACCTTTTTGGCCGCTATCTTAGCGTTATTGATTATTTTCTTAGCTCTTCCGTTTTTCAACAACCTAATACATGGAGATCTTTCGATCGGTGACGATCCGATATTTTTTTGGTCTATATTTCTTATCATTATCTTCTTTTGTTCCCTATGTGCCGGATTATATCCTGCCTTTGTTCTGGCAGCCTTTGATCCCATAAAAACCTTAAAAGGAAATTATCTGATTTTAAACGCTGGCCTACAACCCAGAAAAATCCTTGTCACCTTACAGTTTACCATATCAATCGGCCTAGGAATATGCACTTTTATTATCGGTCAGCAGATACGCTTTGGAGAAGAACGAAATGTGGGATACGACCGTAATAACCTCGTTTATTTACCATTAGAAGGTAATCTCGGCAAAAACTATGAAGCATTGAGAAATGAGCTATTTCAGCAAGGAATTGCCACCAACATGAGCAAAACATGGGGACGTATCAGTCGTAATGGCAGTAACAGCTGGGGCTATTCCTGGCCTAATAGTAGACCAGAAGATTACGATGTCGTATTCAATAATATGGCTACAGATTGTGATTTTACCCAAACAATGGGAATAAAATTACTACAAGGACGAGATATTGACATTTACAGACACGCTTCCGACTCCAGTTCCCTCCTGCTCAATGAAACCGCTGTTGCCAAAATGCAATTGACCAATCCTATAGGCGCACAAGTGACCGTAGGCCAGGATACAGAATATCAACAGGTCTATACTGTTATCGGGATCATTGAGGATTTTGTATGGCAATCCCCCTATCAGAACATTGAGCCTATGATGATCAAAGGTCCGTCCATTTGGTCAGATTACATACATATTAGATTAAACAGCGCAAAAAGCTTACTAACGAACGTAGAAGCAATTCAATCCTTAGTAAAGAAATACAATCCTGACTATCCAATCGATATCCACTTTACAGATGATGATTATGCTTTAAAATTTGCTACTCAAAAACGTACAGCAGCACTCACGGGGCTTTTCTCAGGCTTGGCCATCTTTATAGCCTGTTTGGGTCTACTTGGGCTAGTATCATTCGCAACCATCCAAAAGCAAAAAGAAATTGGCATACGCAAGGTACTCGGTGCAACAGTGTCAAGTATAATCGCTATGCTATCACGCGATTTTGTAAAATTAGTCATCGTCGCCCTGCTCATAGCCTCGCCTATCACCTGGTGGATTATGGATCAGTGGCTATCCGACTATGTATACCGTATCCATATACAATGGTGGGTATTTGCTTTAGCTGGAATACTCGCCATAGTAATAGCATTACTCACGGTCAGTACATTGGCCTTTAGAGCGGCAATACTCAATCCTGTCAAGAGCCTTAGAGATGAGTAACTAACATTTTAAACAACAACGTTAAAGACAATGCTGAAAAACCACCTCGTAACCGCATGGCGAAATATTACTAAAAGAAAATCGCTAACACTGATAAATACATTAGGGCTATACGCTGCTTTTGTCTTTGTGCTACTTATAGGAGCCTACATATGGCAGGTCTTTCAAGTCAACTCAAATCTGAGGCACAAAGAAAGACAGTATGCTCTACAAAGCATCTATAAGGAAGCAGGCATGGGGATGGAACTTACCACCGTAGGAGCTCTTCCCAAGTCACTTAAAGAAGAATACCCTGACCTAGTGGCCAACTATTACCGCATAGATGGGCTGACCTGTATCGTATCACAGGGGGACGTCATACATGAAGAAGCGGTATCTCTAGGTGACCCTACGCTCCTAGATATGTACGGTTTTGAACTATATGAAGGGGATACTAAGACAGCCTTGCTCTCCCCTTCTTCTATAGTTATCACCGAAGCCACCGCTATGCGCTATTTTGGAGACACAGATGCTATTGGCAAAACCCTCCAAATAAAAAACTTCAATGGTGACAACCATCCATTTACAGTAACCGGGGTAATGAAACCCACCGTACAAAACTCGGTTATGGAACTGATGCCGGCTATGCGGGCAACTATATTCCTACCATTGGGCAGTCAATCCTATTTTGGTCGAGACATAGACAACTGGGATAACCTTTGGATTGCAGGTTTTATTCAACTTCAAGAAGGTGTCACCCCTTCACAACTACAGCAACCAATCAAAGATTTACTGCGCCGACATGCCGACCCAAAAGTAGCGGCGAATCTGACCCCAAATATCAAACCACTAGACAGCTATTATTTAGAAGATAATAATGGTGCCATAAAGCAGATGGTCATAATTCTCACAGCGACTGCATGCTTTTTGATGCTAATGGCAATTATCAATTTCATCAACTTTACAATCGGGCAGAGTTTATCTCGGTTAAAAGAAATCGGCATTCGTAAAGTAATGGGCAGCAGTAGCCGATTACTAGCCTTACAGCTATTGATCGAATATGTAATCATCGTTGCCATAGCAGGCATACTCGCGATTTCCAGTTATCCGCTATTCAAACCGCTATTCGAATCTTTACTGGACAGTTCGCTTCCCCGATTGATGGCACTACCTATCCCGTTTTTCTCTTACTTTGCTCTTGTAGTGTTACTTATTGGTCTATTGTCTGGAAGCTATCCTGCATACAAGCTGGCCAACAATGACGCTATATATGCTGTTAAAAATCAACTGACAAATACAGATTCTAAAAAATCCTTGAGACATGTTCTTTTATTTGTACAATTTGCCGTTGCCGTCTTTGTCTTTATCTCCTCACTCATCGTCAGCAAACAAGTTCAAACCTTTATCTCAGAAAAATTAGGTTACAATAAAGAACATCTTCTTACGGTACAGGTTCCAAGAGACTGGTCGGATGCTGGTCTTAACCGCATAGAAGCTGTTCGCGAACAGTTGAGCAAACTTCCTCAAATCGAAGCGATAAGTCTGTCCTACGGTATACCAGGAGCATTTGGCAATGGTGTACAGCAGATCAAAAAAAGGGGAGCTTCATCTACAACAGATGCGCTATTCATTACTGCTGACGAGCATTTTGCAGAGGCCTACCAGATACCCGTAATAGCAGGACAATTTTCAAATTTAAACGGCAACTACCAAGACAATAATATCAAAGTTGTTATCAATCAAAAGACAGCTACCAACCTGGGATATACAATCCCTGAGGAGGCTATCGGCCAGTCGATAACCATGTCTGATGATAGGCTCACGACAGAGATTGTCGCTGTCACAGATGACTTTTATGCCAATACCATGCACAGCCAATCACCTGCTGTTGTTTGGTTTCCCGTGAAAGCCAGTCCACAATACCGCTATCTTTCGATTCGACTTAAGAACGGAGAAATGGCGGACAAAATAAAAACTCTAGAAAAAGAATGGAAGCGCCTTCTACCGGATGCCCCATTTGAATTTGAGTTTTTGGACGCTACTATAGCTAAGATGTACAAAACTGAACTGCAGTTGAAAAAAGCATCCCAAACCGCAACAGTGATTTCTATTCTTATTGTCGTATTGGGCATTATAGGTCTCACCTCTCTCTCCGTCAATAGTCGTCTGAAAGAAATTGGTATCCGTAAAGTATTAGGTGCCTCTCCTACTGGCCTTGTTTTATTATTTGGCAAAGATTTCTATCGGACATTTCTTGCTTCTCTATTCGTCAGTATCCCACTCGTATATATTGCCATGAATCACTGGCTCCAAAGATTTGCCGTACAAACCTCCATAGACCTTGTTTCTGTTCTCCTTCCTACAGTTTTGCTCGCTGTCATGGTTACTATTCTTATTACTGGTATTATCTTCTGGTCGACCCGCAATACTATCAGCAATAGCCTAAGGGATGAATGAGGTTAAAATAAGCCGTAGGTTGTCAGAATAAGTTTGATATCAATCATCGAGAAAAGATTGGTTTATAATTAGTAATTCCTACGGCTTATAATATTGGTTTCTATATATCAACAGCTGAAGTGGCTATATAATATGCTCCATTTTTGCTCTCTACTCTTTTAATGGTAGGGAAATCTTTCAAATTAACTTGTTCATGTAATATCGTTAAAATGACTATGGGCTTCACCCTATTCTCAAAATCAACACAATTTTTTTTATAAATTTCAAGCGGCGTTCTACTCTCTTGAAAATAGCCTTCTTCAAATAGAATCTTCAACCAATCTCTTACTTCTTGTATTTCCGATTCTGCATATAACTGGTAAATATTTACATCACATCTTTGGTCAATTAATTGGAATTCATCAATAAATACTTCTTTCTCTGAATCCATTTTTTTCATATCATAGACCACGTAATCCTCGTATGTCTTTATAGAAATTTGATAGAGAAAAGTTTCAGTTAAATAAGCTTTTACAATAGGAAATACGTGCTCTATTCCGTCTATATTCAAAGATTTTTCTATTCTAAAAAAGTCGCTTATCATCCATCGAATAAACTTAATCCGCTCTACTTTAGTCATAAAATCCAACGGCTTTCCCATCAAAAAAGACATCTCTTTTGGTGATAAATTCTGTGATATTCGATGTATTAATATTCGATAGTAAATTGCAATGTACATAGGGTAGCATTTGCGTGTATAGACTCTTACTTTCGGTTCATCATTCTTCTTTTTCATAATTCAAAGTTTACATTTGTATAGTTTATCAATACAAAAGAAAAGAAAAACAATCAATATTCAAAACATTTGTTATAATAATAACTACATTTTATAAATTTATCTATACATACTAATAGATAAACGCAAAATAGCATGACTAGACTTGGTGAATACTTAGCAAAAAAATCGGTGAATAAATCTATGATAGCACGTAAGACAGGACTCAGTAAAGCGAGAATAAACGAACTTACGATGACAGATACTTCCAAACTACGCTTAGATGAGATGTATCTGATTGCTTTGGCCATCGATACCAATCCTTGCGATATGATGAATGTATTATGCGAGGGCTTAGCATTACAGGAAGAGGAATAGACTTCTCTTCAAAGTCAAAACCTGATTAAATTAACACAAAAGAGCTTTCTAAAAACCCTTTGTCGCTGTGCCTCTATGCTTCTACTAATCGGCTCGCATATACAGATGCACAGAGAGTCTGCTCTAACTGTTGAATTTCTCCTCTATTGAACTTTAAATACTAATTTCACTTCCTAATACCCATTAATTAAACTTCTCATATTTCTCTAGTCACAGGAGAATCCACTCAAACGCTTGCTCGAACTATATAAAGAAACACTTAGTTGTTGAAACAACATCATTACATTCCGATCTTGTTCCCCAGTCAGAACTCACAAAATTTGATTACTAATTTATGTCCAAAACGTTTTTAACTCATTTATGACAAGTTCTAAACAGACTCTTTATGGCTTATATATTTATAGTGATATCATAGAGGTATAATAGAGGATTTATAGAGGGTTCATAGAGGTAAAACACTAGAAAGACTCAGTAATCCCTCTCTTAAAATAGTAGTTACTCTCAGTTGTTATATAATCAAGATAGAACTTATAAATAACCAACCCCATTACTGTCACTAGTTAACGATTTGTATGATGTTGGACAGACTCTCTAAATACCTAAGAAAAAAAATAGTTGCATGTGGTGATGTAAGTTCTAATTATTCTCAAAAAACATTATTGTCCATAAATGTACAGCTACTGTTCGAAAGCGGACAATAAAACACTACCCAAAAACAGCATAAAACTAACAATCAAACAGTTATTAAAACGGCCTACAATTTGAAAGAATCATCAAACGGTTCAAATAAACATAATGTTGCAATGAAACAAGCTATTTTTAGTACCTGGAGAAATATTCGAAAGCGAAAACTACAAACCTTCATACAGATAGGAAGTCTTACACTTGCCTTTGCGATCGGAATAATCCTTTTCCTATCAGCCAGCTTCGAATTATCTTTTGATCATTTTCATAACCACATTGACCGTATCGGCGCACTCTATTTTCAATCTCAAGAAGACCACCAAAATCATGCGGCCAGCACTATGCCTCTCCCCTTAGCATCTACCTTAAAAGAGGAACTCCCTTATGTCGAAAAAGCGACACGTTGGGGCAACGGAGGATTAGTTCTGAAAACAGATCAAAAAGAAATAAATATAGGAACACGTTATGTCGATCCAGACTTCTTTTCCATATTTGATTTCGAATTTCAGATCGGAAATAATCATGCCCTAGATGATCTTGATAATATTGTCCTTACACAATCTACTGCCGAGAATCTTTTTGGAAATACAGATAAAAGTATTATCGGTTGCCAGATTGAAGTCAATATAAATGGCCAATGGCAGAACATGCAAATTTCTGCGATCTTAAAAGATCCCCCTCGAAATTCCAGTCTGTCATTCAAATCCTTACTAAGGTTTGAAAAATTCCCAAATACTTTTGATAAAAACAGCTGGTCTAACAAAAACCATGATGTATTTGTACTTAGTCAAACACCAAGCATCGATGCCCAGTCGTTCGCTGTTGCCGCAAAATCCTTCACGACCAAATACTTTGCTGACGATATAGCAAAGCTTAAGCGCGACGGCACAAGTCCTAACAAAGATGGCAGTTATCTTGCTCTCTCCTTAATTCCTTTCAAAAACTATCATCTCAATGACCTACAGATAGGAAATCCTAATAGCCCCCTACTTCCGAAGCTACTGCTGGGATTAGCACTGTTGATCCTTATTATATCGGTCAGCAATTTTATCAATATACAACTGGTCAGCTTTGTATCCCGTAGTCAAGAAGTTGCCATTAGAAAGACCCTGGGAGGCAGTATATTACATATTAGTGCGCAGCTGTGGTTAGAGACACTGATTTGTTGCTTACTATCGCTTGGACTCGGTCTATTGTTAGCTTGGTCTTTGATCCCTTTCTATAACAGCAATACCCATTATCGATTGGCAATCTTTGACCTATTTACCTGGAAGCATGTCCTTATAACCCTATTTTCTTTTTTGACAATCAGTATCGTCGCAGGTGGTTATCCAGCATTACGTATTACCAGAGAAAA
Organism: Sphingobacterium paucimobilis HER1398; assembly: GCF_000416985.1. Classification (GTDB taxonomy): domain Bacteria; phylum Bacteroidota; class Bacteroidia; order Sphingobacteriales; family Sphingobacteriaceae; genus Sphingobacterium; species Sphingobacterium paucimobilis. The sequence goes on along the minus strand of NZ_ATDL01000004.1, from coordinate 208,803 downwards.
TATCTTATCCTTAGTAAAAGGCAACTCGGGTATACATAACCGTTGGAATATACAACGCATATTACCACTGATTCAATTTACGATAGCCATCATCCTAGTTGTATGCAGTGTCGTTGTCGTCTTACAGATCAATCATATAAAGCATCTCCCTTTGGGTTTCGAGAAACAGGAAGTCATCAGTATTCCAATCGGCCCAAAATTAGATGGAAATCAGGCTTTACATAGAATGCGACAGGCTTCCTTGGGTAATCCATTTATTATGAGCGTGACGGGGTCAGACATTAATTTGGGATTGGGACGTGATGGCAATCAGTCTACCTCGCAATTGGGATTTGATTATCAAGGCAAGGGATATAGCACCAACTGGCAACGTGTAGATATTGATTATTTCAGCACCTTAGAGATACCCTTGGTCGCTGGCCGCAGCTTCTCAGCAGATCGACCGACAGACTCCACAGCACTGGTCATTAATGAGCAGATGGCGACACAGCTCGGAGGCATAGAGCATGTATTAAATAAGCCATTACCTTTATTTGATAAGCAAATGACGGTAATCGGTGTTGCAAAAGATTACAATTTCAAAGACCTGAAACAAAGAATAGAACCTCTTTCCCTATTTATGGATCCGGATCTAGGGTTTAACATCAAATATATACTGGTACGTATAAAATCAGGCAACTTGGTACAGTCCCTGCAAGAGGTCGAAAGTATCTGGAAAACCATTGATACCGACTATAAAAACAATGCTTCGTATCTTGACGAGAATACAGACCGGATGTATGAACAGGAGCAACAAATGATGAAGATAATAAGTGTAGGAGGAGTTATTGCTGTTATTATTGCCTGTATGGGACTCTTTGCGGCTACATTGGTTGCTATCAGTGCACGTGTCAAGGAAATCGGCATCCGCAAGGTACTGGGTAGTTCGATATGGAAACTGGTGATCTTATTGTCGAAAGATTTTCTACAGATTGTCCTGATCGCATTACTCATCGGTCTACCTATAGCTTGGTATCTTTCTCAAGAATGGCTTAGCAGCTTCTCTTATCGTTTTAATTTTCACTTTGGAATCTTGTTTTTCTGCGCACTCGCCGTACTAGCTCTAGCAGCTATTACGATAGGAATGCATACTATAAAAGCGGCGAGTACGAATCCAGTAAATGCACTTAAAGATGAATAATCACGATCAATTATAACCCAACATGAGCAAGTACTTTTTTATTTTTTTATATCGGACTTTATGGAACAACAAACTGTTTACTTCCTTAAATATTGTTGGACTGGCATTAGGATTCGCTGCATTCATTTTAGCTTATCAATATATAAATAGAGAGAAAAACTACGACCGATGGAATCCTAACTACGAAAACATCTATCGGGTAGGATTGACACACGAAGGCGAACATGTTGCTCAAACTCCATCTCCGCTTGCCAAAGCGATACGGCAACAACTACCCGAAATAAAAGAGGTAGGGCTAGTACTCGATTATAGCTACAGTAACTACCCTATATTTGGCAAAGAGACGGTTAACGTTCGAAAAACACTGCTCATGGATTCCAGCGCGGCTAAGATATTCCAAATAGAAGCAGAGACGGGGCCTTTGTACAGGTCTTCTCAACAAAAAGAAGCCTCCTTGGTGAGTAAAGAGCTAGGTAGACAGCTATTTGGCAAGGATAATATCGATTTTTCTACACCGAAGCAGGTGGCTGCCTTCAGTAAAGCTTTAGGCGTGACAGAAAACATCTACGGCATATCCAAAGTACGGAATCTCTCCATTATAAATTATGACTTGCTACTCATCAAAGAAATAGAAGGTGAACAGCATGGAAACCCATACAACTACCATACTTATATTCAGGTCTCTCCAGAAACTAAAATCCCTCAACTGACCGAAAAGATAAATCAAATCTACCACGATCAGGTTACTCAATTATCCTGGACTAAACACTCTAGTTTCGCCAATGGTGAAGTCTATCTCGATCCCCTATCCCATCTTCATCTTCGTCCCAAAAACGGTTCAAATGGAGCCTACCTAACCATATGGATATTGGGTATACTCTCTCTCTTAACACTGACACTATCGGCTATTAATTTTACCAATCTCACTTTGGCTCAAGCGCAAAGCAGGACTAAGGAAATGAGCATAAAAAAGACGTTCGGAAGTTCCACCGGATCCATCACAGTTCAGTTACTAGCTGAGGTATTTGTACAATGTTTAGCTGCGGCTCTACTTGCTTTGTTTATCATAGCCCTTTGCGAAAATATCCTACAGACCTTTTTAAATGACGATTTAATAAACTATTTATTTCATCCAGTGACACTACTACAGCTATCTCTTGCAGTCGTTATCACCACAGTCATCGCAGGACTCTACCCATCACTGAACTTAGCCAGTTATAAAACCAGCACTACGATCAAAGACAAATTACAGGCCCACCCCAATCGATCTATTTTACGGAATTCGCTGCTAACCTTTCAATTTTTTATTGCCCTTATATTTCTGTGTGGCTCTATGCTAGTGTACCAGCAGATGCAATTTATCAAAAAAACAGATAAGGGATTCAACGCAGAGCAAGTTATCAGCTTCAAGGGAGTCGGCATGTATTATGATGCAAAGCCCGATGGCACCTTTTATGATTTCAAAAGACGCATACAACAAAACCTCAATATAATCTCCGCCTCGTCAGCGACAAATCTACCAGGAGGAGCAGATGTCCCTCCTAAAAAACAATTCAACTATCAAAATCGGCCTATAGAGTTGGACCATATAGGAGTAGACTTAGGCTATTTCAACACATTAAATATCGAAAGTATAGCAGGTACTTCACAAGTATCCTTAGAACAACTACTGAAGGACAGCACTGCACACTATGCAGTAATCAACCAGACCGCAGCAAAAGAACTAGGGATTGTATCTCCCAATGGAATAAAAATAACGGGGTGTGAGACCGACTTCTCAGTCACAGCTATCGTAAAAGATGTAAAGACTTATGGGTTTGAAAACAAAGTAGTCCCTACAATCTACTCCTATGGAGATGAGTGTGGACCTGGCCGATTTAAGACTTCCATGATTGTAAAAGCTAAAGCCGGCAACGTAAAACAAGCCATAGAGGCCGTAAAAGAGGAATGGGTTAAAAACCCTTCCGCGGAATCTCTACCACTGGATTATGAATTTTTAGATACCACCTACGCCCAGCTTTATGCGAAACAAGAACAGATGGAAATACTCTTAAATGGATATACTATACTTTCCTTATTCATAGCCATGCTAGGACTATTTAGTGTGTCGGCCTATGATGTTGTCGTTCGAAATAAAGAGATTTCTATCCGAAAGGTTCTAGGAGCATCGACCAAAGACATACTTTTACATCTCCATAAACCGTATATTTATATGTTGACATTAGCCAGTATAGTCGGAATACCCATAGCTTACCTGCTTATGAATGATTGGCTAAATAACTTTGCTTATAAAACACAGCTTTCCCCTTGGATATTTGTGATAGGGATAGGGACCATTGCTACTATATTATCAATAATAGTAGGCTTCCAATCGCTGAAGACAGCACGAACGAATCCTATAAAGTCTTTGAGAGATGAGTAAAAAAGAACTATTTAGCTAAGAGACACTAAACGCACTGAAAACTGATTATTGACTACTGATTACTAAAAACTAAAAATGATAAAACTAGAAAATATATTTAAATGGTATAACGTAGGTGGTACTCGATCTTTCGTACTAAAAGATATTAACCTACATATAGAGCAAGGGGATTTTGTATCCATCATGGGCCCCTCTGGATCGGGTAAATCGACATTACTTAATGTTATTGGTTTACTTGATGAACCCAATGAAGGGAAATACTACTTTATGGATGAAGATGTCCTAGCCCTTAAGGCGAAAAAAAGAGCTGCTCTATTCCAATCTCATATGGGATATGTTTTTCAATCCTATCATCTCATTGACGAACTTACCGTTTACGAAAATATAGAGACACCACTTATCTATAAAAATCTATCCAGCAAAGAACGTAAAGCAATCGTTGCTGATATGCTGGACCGTTTCGGTATCGTAGGTAAAAAGAACCTTTTCCCTTCTCAGCTCTCCGGTGGACAGCAGCAGGTAGTAGGTATCGCTAGAGCTTTGGCCGGCTCACCTAAGCTTTTACTCGCAGATGAACCTACGGGCAACCTCAACACCAAGCAAGGCGAGGACATTATGGAGTTATTCAAACAACTAAATGACGAAGGTGTCACCATCATACAGGTAACCCATTCCGAGAAAAATGCAGAATATGGCCATCGCATCGTCAATCTGCTGGATGGTCAATTAAAAGACATATAACAACCAAATATTGCGCAAGAACTTTCTTTTTTGTAAATTGGTACATGAAGGAAGCGGAATTGAAAGCACTTATTTCATTGTTGGATGATCCCGACGTGGAGATTTTCAATCAGGTCGAGCAGCAATTGATTATATATGGACCTGAAGTTGTTCCCCAACTCGAGGCGAGTTGGGAGTCTTCTTTTGACCCTTTGTCCCAGACCCGCATTGAGAACATTATCCATAAAATCCAGTTTGAGCAGGTTCAAAATGATCTTCAACTTTGGGCTCTCCAGAATAACGAGGATCTTTTGGAAGGACTCTTGATAGTCAATCGATACCAATACCCCAACTTGGATGAAAATATCGTTCAATATCAATTAGCTGAATTGCGACGGAACGCATGGTTTCAGCTGATGTATGATATGAGTCCGTTAGAAAAGGTAAAACTCCTGAATAATATTATTTTCAGAGAGTTTGGCCTTTCAGGAAATACCACAAATTATCATGACCCTCAGAACTCGTTTTTACATAAAGTACTGGAAACAAAAAAAGGAAATCCAATTTCCCTCGCCTGTATCTACAGTATTGTCGCTCAAAAACTTGATATTCCTATCTATGGCATCAATCTGCCAAAACATTTTGTGGTTGCCTATATTGAAGAAGAGCATGAGAGCCCCCTATTCTATATCAATGTTTTCAACCGTGGACAGGTGATGAAACACGATGACATTTATTCTTTCTTAAAGCAACTCAACCTGCCGCCAAAAGAAGAATTTACGTTACCCTGCTCTAACGTAGCTATTATTAAGCGTGTATTAAGAAACTTAACAACAGCTTATGACAACCTGGGCAATATGCAAAAAAAGGAAGAAATATCTTCCTTATTAAATCTCTTGAATGATTTTAACTAGCGAGAATCTAAGGATATGGATTGCGGAGGTCTATTATCGAAATTCAACTCATCTTTAGGCGCAACATTCCCATCTGCACTGATCAAGAAACGGAACACACGTTTCGCCGCTGGATCAGCCACGAAGAAGTATTTTCCACCTTCTTTTCCGTCTATGGCTACATCTGTAGGTTCTCTCAGCTTTGTTTGATCTCCTTCGACTATACGAGTCGGCACAATATCTTGAGCTGCCTTATATTGGGAGAATTTCTCAAAGATCAAGATCCGACCAGCATTTTGACCTGACCCCGAAGATACACTATAATCTGTAGCCATTAGGATATCTGCCGACTTCGAATAACTTATTCCTCTTATATTATTAGCCCCTTGAATCTTCAACAGATAGTTATCTGACTCCTTCATAATCGAATCACCATTCTGTAACAACCTATTAATAAAACCTTTATAAACGATTATAGCTCCGTCATTCTCTTCTGCTTTAGAAATCAACAAATCTTGCCCAATGGCAAGTACCGCCCAAGGGTTGTGGTTAAGCTTCATTCGATAACGAGGTCGTGAAAACCGGCCTGTAGTCCCAGGCCCTTTGACAGCAAATAAGGTATAATTAGGCACTGGATTGCCATTCGTTGTATCGGAAGCATTTGCAAACAAAAGATAATCCTCAGACAATTTACCATCATTTACAACGGTATAATATAACCCTCTTACTTTATCATATATCCGATTAGTCGCGCTAGTCTTGTTATCAAGCACTCCTGTCTTGCTGATTCCCATGACATGTACTGCTGTATCCAGATCGGATGCGGGGTTCATACTCCCCTGAAAAACCCTCCCTCCTTTAAAAGGGCTATAGTGAATCATCCTCCCTCCTTTTGCGGCAGAGGTAAACGGTCGAAAGTCTTCTCGCTTAGGCAATTCATCAGCATCTACATTGTCAACTGGCCAAACATTAAAAATAGAGGCAGATGCAGATCCCGCTGAATAATCAGAGGTCGATACATACAACCTAGAGATAGGTTTACGTTCACGTTCGGGCTCATCATCATCCCGTTTACAACTACCTACAGAAATCAGTATACATCCTGCTATTATACTAAAGAGAAAGTTCTTCATACTATGTCTTGATTCTTATATGCAAACTTATATAAAATGCTTTGTATTCATGCATGCCTAGCGCAAAATTCACACTTTATAACATAACAACGAATAAACACCCCAAATTGCCACATCTGCAATTAAACTTTCTAATGTAGAGAGTTTTCCGTAAAATTGCACTTTGGAAGGAGATGAAAATGGATAGCAACAACAAATTAGTAAGGGAAAAATTAAGCCTGCCCAAGAGTGGAAAAAGGCTATTACTGCATTCATGCTGTGCTCCCTGTGCTGGAGAAGTGATGGAAGCGCTCATCGCGTCGGACATTGACTTTACCATTTATTTTTACAACCCCAATATACATCCAAGGAAAGAATATGACATACGCAAAGAGGAAAATATCCGCTTTGCAGAGAAGCACAACATACCATTCATTGATGCAGACTACGATGTTGACCATTGGTTTGATCTCGCCAAGGGCATGGAAAACGAACCAGAGAAAGGAATACGATGCACGATGTGTTTTGATATGCGTTTCGAAAAAACAGCGGAGTACGCTGCTGCACATGGTTTTGATGTGATATCGAGTTCATTGGGGATCTCTCGCTGGAAAAACATGGAGCAGATCAACGATTGTGGAGTTCGTGCAGCTTCACGACACCCGGAAATGGAATATTGGACACTCAACTGGCGCAAAAAAGGTGGATCGGCTCGTATGCTCGAAATCAGCAAACGTGAAAAATTCTATATGCAAGAATATTGTGGTTGCGCCTACTCGCTCCGTGACACGAACAAATGGCGCATGGCCAATGGCCGGGACAAAATAGAATTAGGCATTAAATATTACGGAGACGAGGAATAAAAAATATTTTCGAAAATTAATTGCATCCTTGATTTTAAAACATTAATTTTGCAGGCTCAAATACAGGATTGTGAAGTATCTAAAACAATATAGAATACCTTTTTCAGGACTTGCGGCGGGGATACATGATTTTGATTTTGAGATTGATGACAAGTTCTTTGACTGCTTTGAGCATTCATTAGTAAAAAAAGGAAAACTTCTTGCTAAAGTTTCATTACAAAAGCAAGAGACCATGCTGATTGTCAATTTTGACATACAGGGCAGGATTTTTCTACAGTGTGATGTATGTCTAACGGAATTCGAGTCTCCGCTTCATTTTACGGAACGAGTAATCGTAAAGTTTATAAATGAAGAATGGGACAACGAGACAGAAGAGGTCATCGTCTTGAACAAGACAGACCATGAACTGGACATTGCGAATTTGCTATACGAATACATCAATGTACAAGTCCCTTACTATGCAAAATGTAGCGAGCAAGGTGAAAACATATCCTGTGATCCTGAAATGCTGGCAAAGATAAGCGGCACAGTGGATGCAGAAGAACAGTCAACAACAGAGAGTGAAAGTATAGACCCACGTTGGGCAGCATTAAAGAATATTAAAAACAATTAAAAAACATAATACGAGATGGCACATCCAAAACGTAAAACTTCGAAATCGAGAAGAGACAAAAGAAGAACACATTATAAGGCTGAAAGACCTACATTGACTGTATGTAAAGAAACTGGTGCTGTACACGTACCACACAAAGCATACGAAGTAGATGGCAATTTATACTACAACGGTAAATTGATTATCGAGAACACAGCCGCTGTCTAAAAAATATCTTTTGAAAAACATCCCAAAAAAAGCTTAGTTATTTAACATTTTGCTTTAATTTGGGATGTTTTTTGCGTATTATTGATTTAGAAAAATAATAACGGATGAAGATCGGATTAGACGTCTTAGGAGGAGATTATGCTCCAAATTCCACAATTCTTGGTGCTATAGAAGCCCAAAAAGTTCTTAAAAATGATCAACGTATAGTGTTGATCGGAAATGAAGAAGATAGTAGAAAACAAATAATTGAAGCAGGAATAGATCCTTCACTATTTGATTATATTCATGCGCCCGAGAACATTTCGATGCATGAACACCCCACCAAAGCTATCACACAGAAGCCAAACTCGAGCGTAGCGAAGGGCTTTGAGCTGTTAAAAAACGGAGAGATAGATTCTTTCTCATCTGCCGGAAATACAGGCGCTATGCTCGTAGGCGCTATGTTTAGTGTAAAAACAATCCCTGGTGTATTAAGACCCGCAATAGCGACCAATGTACCTAAACTTAAAAATGGGTACGGAATCCTACTTGATGTAGGTGCCAATGCGGACTGTAAACCCGAAATGCTAAATCAATTCGCCATCTTAGGCAGCCTCTACTCCGAACATGTATATGGTGTTCAAAAACCCAAAGTAGGACTCCTTAATATTGGAGAAGAAGAAGAAAAAGGGAACATATTGACCATAGCCACCTATCCTCTGTTAAAATCCAATCCGAAAATCAATTTCATAGGCAATGCCGAAGGGCGTGATCTTTTCACAGATCAAGCAGATGTATATGTTTGCGATGGATACACGGGTAATGTGGTATTGAAGCTAGCCGAGTCTTTTTATGTCGTAACATTGAAGAAGGGCTTTAAGGATGATTTTTTTGACAGGTTCAACTACGAGCGATATGGCGGAAGTCCTATTTTAGGAGTGAATGCTCCAGTCATTATAGGACACGGTATATCTACCCCCGAAGCTATCAAAAACATGCTATTACTATCCAAAGATATGATAGAGTCTAAATTTATAGACAAGATCAGATCTGCTTTTAACTAAGATAATTATTATGTCTAAAATTCATGCAGCCATTACGGCCGTAAATGGTTATGTTCCGGACTATATATTGACAAATAAGGAACTGGAAACAATGGTTGATACCAATGACGAGTGGATTGTCTCTCGTACTGGAATCAAAGAGCGTCGCATTCTAAAAGGGGAAGGGCTTGCTACATCGGATCTAGCGGTTCCAGCTGTAAAAGGATTACTTGAAAAAAGAGGAATCACTGCTGCAGATATCGATTTGATCATTTTCTGTACCAGTACGCCAGACATGTTATTTCCTGCAACAGCAAATATTTTGGCTGATAAAATTGGAGCAAAGAATGCGTGGGGCTATGATTTACAAGCTGCCTGTTCGGGTTTCTTATTCGGATTGACTACAGGTTCGCAATTTATAGAATCTGGAAAACACAAAAAAGTATTGGTTGTTGGCGCTGATAAAATGTCATCAGTCGTAAACTATCAAGACCGTAATACGTGCATCCTATTTGGTGATGGTTGTGGTGCAGTCCTGTTAGAGCCCAACACCGAAGGTAATGGAATACAAGATACAATCTTAAAAACAGATGGCTCAGGCGGTCAGTTTTTAAACATTAAAGGAGGAGGTTCGTTAAACCCAGCATCTCATGAGACGGTTGAAGCGGGTTTACATTATGCTTACCAGGAAGGAAAAACTGTCTTTAAATTTGCCGTAACCAATATGGCAGACGTAGCCCATGATATCATGGTCCGTAATCAACTGACGGCTGATGATATCGCTTGGCTGGTACCGCATCAAGCTAACAAGCGAATTATCGATGCTACAGCTGAACGAGCAGGTCTTCCGGAAGAAAAAGTCATGGTGAATATCCATAAATATGGCAATACAACAAGCGGCACTATACCACTTTGTTTATGGGAGTGGGAAAGCCAACTAAAAAAAGGAGACAACTTGATTCTAGCTGCATTTGGTGGCGGTTTCACTTGGGGTTCAGTATATTTAAAATGGGCCTACTAAAAATAGAGCCTTTTCTAGAAAGAATGTATTCAAGCGTATTGATAACTGCATAACTTGTTCGTTACCCAGCAATAGCTGGTTCCTAAAAAACTTTTATGTATCTTTATGCGCTATTTTAAAAATTAAATAAACAAAATAAAACCTACTGAAGTATGAGTATGGATATCAAACAAATTCAAGATCTGATTAAATTCGTTTCGAAATCAGGTGTGAATGAAGTATCGATTGAAGAAAAAGATTTCAAGATCACGATAAAAACAAATCAGGAACCAACGTACGTTACAGCATCTTTGCCTGCTGTTGCACCTGTTGCTGTCCAAAGTGCACCAGCACCTGCAGCGCCAGTAGCAGCACCTGTAACCGTTGTTGCGACACCTGCTGCTGATGATGAATCTCATTTCATTACGGTAAAATCTCCGATGATCGGGACGTTCTATCGTTCTGCCGGTCCAGATAAAGCTCCATTTGTAAATGTAGGTGATGATATTGCACCAGGAAAAGTAACTTGTATTGTTGAAGCAATGAAATTGTTCAACGAGATCGAGTCAGAAGTGTCCGGTAAAATTGTAAAAATATTAGTGAACGACGCTCAACCAGTCGAATACGATCAACCTTTATTCTTAGTCGATCCAAGATAATATCTAGCTGCTTTTTGAGCAGCTTTTTTGAATTTAGGAGAATGGGATTCATTGTGCACGATGTCGATGTTTCCCTTTCTTTCTAAAAAATATGCTATACGGAACAAAATATGCCGTATAAAGTGTTAATCAAGTCATTCACTATGTTCAAAAAAATATTAATAGCAAATAGAGGCGAAATCGCATTACGTATCATCCGCACTTGTCGGGAGATGGGAATCAAGAGTGTAGCCGTATATTCAACAGCAGACAGAGACAGTCTTCACGTGCGATTTGCAGATGAAGCAGTCTGTATCGGCCCCCCAGCGAGTAAAGACTCCTACCTTAATATACCCAATATCATTGCAGCTGCCGAACTTACGAACGCAGATGCCATACACCCTGGCTACGGTTTCTTGTCTGAGAATGCCAAATTCTCTGCTATCTGTGCAGAATATGGTATTAAATTCATTGGTGCTACTGCAGATCAGATCGAAAAAATGGGTGATAAGTCTTCCGCTAAAGATACCATGAAAAAAGCGGGTGTGCCGACTGTACCTGGTTCAGCAGGACTTATTCCAGACGTAAAAACAGGTATTGAATTAGCCAAAGAAATCGGTTACCCTGTTATTATCAAAGCTACTGCGGGTGGTGGTGGTCGCGGTATGCGTATTATCTGGAAGGATGAAGAATTTGAACCAAGCTGGGACTCTGCTCGTCAAGAATCTGCTGCTGCATTTGGAAATGATGGCATCTATCTTGAAAAATATGTAGAAGAACCTCGTCATATCGAAATACAAGTAATCGGCGACCAATACGGTACTGTATGCCACCTTTCGGAGAGAGACTGTTCTATTCAACGTCGTCATCAAAAGTTGGTAGAGGAAGCCCCTTCTCCATTCATCACACCAGAATTACGTGCTAAAATGGGAGAAGCTGCCATTAAAGGTGCGCAAGCGGTTAAATATGAAGGTGCTGGTACCATAGAATTTTTGGTAGACAAACACCGTAATTTCTACTTTATGGAAATGAATACTCGTATTCAAGTAGAACACCCTGTCACCGAAGAGGTCATTAATTTTGACTTGATCAAAGAGCAGATCAAAGTTGCAGCAGGTATTCCTATTTCTGGAAAAAGTTATGAGCCGACAATGCATGCTATCGAGTGTCGTATAAATGCAGAAGATCCTTTCAACAACTTCCGTCCATCACCAGGAAAGATTACGAACTTCCACTCGCCAGGGGGTCACGGTGTACGTGTAGACACACATGTCTATGCGGGGTACACCATCCCTTCAAACTATGATTCCATGATCGCTAAGTTAATCTGTGCCGCACAGACAAGAGAGGAAGCTATAAGCACGATGGAACGAGCATTGAGTGAGTTTGTCATAGAAGGTGTTAAAACCACGATCCCATTGCACCTACGGTTAATGCGTGATCCAAATTTTAGAGCAGGTAATTTTACCACAAAATTCATGGAGACGTTTGACTTAACAGAATACCCAGACGAAGATTAAACGTAAAATTTTTGTTTTATATTAAAAAATACCATTCTTCTCCTAAAGAATGGTATTTTTGTTTTCTATACAAACACCAATATGTCTAGTAAAAAACTAATTGATGCCATCAAAGAAAAAGGAAAAAATATAGAAGCCGAAATGTCATTTTTCGAACATTTGGAGGTTCTTAGATGGCACATCATTCGTTCCGTTATAGCCATTATTATTTTTGCTATCTTATCATTCACATTTTACGATTTTGTTTTTAATCAGATCATCATGGGTCCAAAGAACCTTGACTTCTGGACATATCGTATGATGTGCAAGCTCGCTGATATTTTTAACCTAGATGATTTTTGCGTACAGCGCATCCCCTTCAATATCATTAGTACCGAGTTGACTGGGCAATTTATGTTGCAGATCAACTCCTGTTTATTAATGGCTGTAGCATTAGGCTTCCCCTATCTTCTCTTTGAAGTGTGGCTATTTATTAAGCCTGCGCTTACAGTTGTCGAACAGAAATCTGCTCGCGGATTTGTTTTCTACGCTACACTATTATTTGTATTAGGAGCTTTATTCGGATATTATATTGTCGTTCCTCTATCTATCAATTTCTTGGCCAACATTTCATTAAGTGCGGAGATAACGAATCAGATCACTATTGACAACTACTTGTCCACTGTAGCCACGCTCACATTGGGATGTGGAGTTGTATTTCTACTGCCTATACTGATCTTTATCCTATCAAAACTAGGCATCATGACACCACAATTCATGCGTGCAAGTAGACGATATGCAGCGGTAATCATACTCGTAATAGCAGCCGTAATTACACCATCAGCAGATGTCATTACAATGCTTACAGTAGCTGCACCTATGTTCCTACTATATGAGATCAGCATCATGGTTTCCTCGAAAGTGAAGAAAGAAAAAGAATTAAAGGAGAAAGAATTTTATAAAAGTTAATTATTAGAGAAATGAAAATAGCAATAGGTAGCGACCACGCTGGATTTGATTATAAAGAAGAAATCATTGCATACTTAAAGGAACTGGGGCATGAAGTTCAGGACTTTGGACCATCAACAGCGGATTCTGTAGATTACCCTGACTTTGCCCACCCTGTAGCTACATCGATAGAGAATGCGAAAAATGAGCTCGGTGTTCTGATCTGTGGAAGCGCAAATGGCGTAGCTATTACAGCCAATAAACATCAAGGAATACGTGCTGCAATTGCCTGGCAAAATGAAATAGCAGCGCTTGCCCGTCAACATAATAATGCCAACATTATCTGTATTCCTGCCCGTTTTGTCGATCTAGAACTCGCAAAAAAAATAACACAGACTTTCCTAACGACAGACTTCGAAGGTGGACGACATGCCAATCGTGTCAATAAAATTGCTTGTAGTTAAATCAACGTGAAAATCATGAAAAAACTGTTTTCTATTTTATTGATCCTACCTGCGCTGTACAGCTGCAGTCTCGCTCAGGTACAAAAAAAATATGGAGAACTTATAACTGAAGAGAGTTCTCGCAATCACCTCACCATACTCGCCAGCAAAGAGTTTGAAGGAAGAGGTACCGGACAAGAAGGCGGAAGAAAAGCTGCAAATTATATTGCCGAACACTTCAAAAGCTACGGTTTACAACCGATCGTTAATGGCAATTCTTTTTTTCAACCCGTCTCCTTATTACGAACAGAACATGTCGTAAAAAATTTTAGTATTGACCAGACTCCATTTGAGAATGGAAAAGATTTTTATGTACAGGGAGACAATGATATCGAGAAGTTCTCTTCGCAAGAAATAGTTTTCGTTGGTTATGGTCTTCAACATCCTTCTTACAACGAACTTAAGTCCACAGACATTAAAGGTAAAGTTATTCTAGTATTGAACGAAGGAGAGCCATTCGACGACAATGGAAACTCGCTTTTAACAGGAAACAGTAACGAATCCGAATGGTCTAAAAGTCGTTTCAAAAGAATCCAGGAACTTGTCAAATTAGAGCCCAAGCTCATCTTGGCCACTACTCCCATCGTCGCAGGTATGCTCAACAGAATGAAAGGCCGATCATCTTCCGCTCGTATTTCGCTCGGCAACAACACCATCAACCGCACGATTTCTCAACCCATTCCTATTGTTAATATCAGTGAAAAGATTGCTAATCAAATCCTATCCAAGGCTAATAGTTCATTAGCATCGTTTAAGAAACTTGCCAGTAACGGCATTCAAGCGCCATTGGTCATAAAAAGTCATTTAGAAGCTGAAATGGGAGTAAATCAAGAAAAGCTCGATGATCCCAACGTACTTGGCCTACTAGAAGGTTCTGATTTAAAAAACGAAGTTATGGTCATCTGCGGGCATTATGACCACGATGGTATACTACCCGACGGGACATTCTTTCCTGGTGCAGACGATAACGGTTCCGGAACTGTTGCTGTTTTGGAATTAGCCAGAGCCTTTTCTACAGCCAAAAAAGAAGGAAAAGGACCGCGAAGAAGCATTCTTTTTATCGGACTAGCTGCCGAAGAAAAAGGCCTCTTAGGATCCAAGTTTTATGTAGAAAACCCTATCATCCCGTTAGCAAATACAGTGGCCTGTATCAATATTGACATGATTGGCCGCATCGATGATAAGCACCTTAATGGTGATCACAATTACATCCATGCTATAGGGCTCGATAAACTTAGTTCAGAATTACAACAGGTTACGGAGAAAGCCAATAAAGACTTTGTACAGATTGGATTAGACTATTCCTATAATGACCCCAATGAACCCATGCGGCTGTATTATCGTTCGGACCATTATAATTTTGCACAGAAGGGAATTCCTTCGGCTTTTTTCTTCTCAGGTCTACATCCCCACTATCATACGCCAGAAGATACTGTCGACAAAATAGACTTCCCAATGATGGTAAAACGTGAAAAATTAATTTTCTATACTGCTTGGGAAATCGCCAACAGATCGAAAAGACTCGTGGTTGATAGTAATAAAAAATAACCACATCTCATACAAAAAGTAAAGCCGTCTTGATTCAGGACGGCTTTACTTTTTCCCCAGTCTGAAGTACTAAATCGCAAAACAATAATAAACAAATCACTAATCCGTTTGTTTATTAAGCATCAACCCATAATTATGGCATTTGTAGACTATTATAGTACATTGGGGCTTGACAAAACAGCAAGCCAAGAAGACATTAAAAAGGCTTACCGCAAGTTAGCACGAAAATATCATCCGGATCTAAACCCTGATGATGAAACTGCAAAAAAGAAATTCCAAGAACTAAATGAGGCCAATGAGGTACTGACAGATCCGGAGAAAAGACGAAAGTATGATCAGTATGGTGAAAATTGGAAACATGGCGAGGAGTACGAGCAGACACAGCAGCAATACAGAGGCAGGTCCAGCGGAACGAGCCAGCAAAATCCTTTCGAGGGCTTTGATTATAATGGAAATTATGAAACCGGTGAATATTCCGACTTTTTCGAGCAGTTGTTCGGATCAAGGTTTGGCACAGGCCGTAAAAGTTCTTTTAAAGGGCAAGACTATAATGCCGAAGTAGAATTGACGTTACCACAGGCTAGCAGTACACATAAGCAGACATTTACCGTGAATGGGAAGAATATTCGCATCACAATTCCTGCGGGAGTACAGGATGGCCAGAAGATACGCCTCAAAGGACAGGGCGCTGCGGGTGTAAATGGGGGACCCAATGGAGATCTCTATATCACTTTTCATATTGCTCCGGATCCACGCTTTGCCCGCCAAGGGGATGACCTGTATACCAAAGTGGAAATAGATTTATTCACTGCCCTGCTTGGGGGAGAGGCTATTATTGAGACACTCAACGGAAAAATAAAAGTCAAGATAAAATCAGGTACGCAGAACGGAACGAAAATACGTTTGAAAGAAAAAGGATTCCCTATTTACAAAAAGGAAGGTCAATTTGGTGATTTTTATGCCGAAGTCATGGTAAAAATACCAACTGATCTTAATGATGAACAAAAAAAACTATTTGAACAAGCCGCCGCTTTAAACAAAAAATAACATGGAAGCTACATTATTTAAAATAGTCGATATCTGCAGGTCTAATAATATTGAAATTGCTTTTATTAAAGAGCTACACCAGAACGGTCTTATAGAAATTACGGTTATAGAAAGTCAGGAATTTGTACACGAAGATCAAGTTGCACAGATTCAAAAATACCAAAATTGGTACTATGATCTAGAACTTAATATCCAAGGAATAGAAATTGTTCAGCAACTTCTGCATAAGATTGAGTCCCTAAAAAGTCAGATACAAACCCTGAAAAGATTACACTAATACCTTCACGTAAATGTAAACTACGCCAAGTTTCCTCTTAATAAGGTCATAATCAATATTCCTACGCCTCTTAATGTCTTCTCTTTTAAAAGATATTGGTTAACTTGTTAAAGACAGTAAAAATAAACACAAAATGAGACAGTTAGAAAACAAGGTCGCCATCGTAACTGGTGGTGCCTCAGGAATTGGAAAAGCTATTGCCGAAATTTTTATAAATGAGGGCGCGAAAGTAATCATTTCCGACCTGAATGAAACAGCGGGAAATGATTTTATCAATAACTGTGAGGGGAACAATGCTATTTTTGTAAAAGCAGATTCGTCATTACCTAAAGACAATGAAAAGATTGTAGAGGCCGCAATAGCCAATTTTGGGGCCTTGCATATCGCCGTCAACAATGCAGGAATTGGTGGCGAGTCTAATCCAGTAGGCGATCTTTCTATTGAAGGATGGGACAAGGTCATCGCTATCAACTTAAATGGTGTTTTTTACGGCATGCACTATCAACTTCCTGAAATCGCAAAGGTAGGTGGCAGTATTATCAACGTAGCCTCTATACTTGGCGCTGTTGGCTTCATGAATTCAGCAGCATACGTTGCTGCGAAACACGGTGTAGTGGGGCTGACCAAAACGGCAGGTTGGGAATATGCGACGAAAGGAGTCCGCGTCAATGCCATTGGCCCAGGCTTTATTGAGACGCCGCTGATTGATAATGCACTGGACCAGGATACCAAAACATATTTGGCCAGTCAGCATGCGTTTCAGCGTTTGGGCAAACCGGAGGAAGTAGCAGAATTGGCACTATGGCTAGCTACGGATAAATCTTCCTTTGTAACGGCATCATATTATCCAGTGGATGGCGGATATTTGGCAAAATAATACTAAATTGCGCGCTTAAAACTCAACCTGTCATGCAATTAATCTATAAAGGTAAGACTAAAGATGTCTATAATCTCGGTAATAGCCAGTATTTATTAAAATTCAAAGATGACGTCACTGGCGAAAATGGCGTTTTCGATCCAGGGGCCAATACAGTAGGTCTCACTATCGATGGTGCAGGGAAATCTGGACTCAAAATGACCAAATACTTTTATGAATTGCTAAATGATCTTAACATTCCTACGCACTTAGTATCCGTTAATCTTGATGAAGTGAGTATGGTCGTAAAAGAAGCAGAAGTATTAGGAAAAGGATTAGAAGTCATTTGCAGATATAAAGCAGTTGGTAGTTTTTACAGACGCTATGCTGCTTATTGCCAAGAAGGCCAAGACCTAAATGGTTTCGTAGAGGTTACAATCAAAGATGATGAGCGTGGCGACCCCGTTATCTCTGAAGACGCCTTAGAAAATCTAGGTATCTTAACCAAAGACTTATATCAAGAATTAAAAGCTTTGACCGTAAAAATTTGTGATATCGTCAAAGCTGAACTGGCAAAAAAAGGATTAGACCTTTACGACATCAAATTAGAATTCGGTTACGATAAAACGAACAATCAAATCATCCTTATTGATGAGATTTCAGGAGGCAATATGCGTGTTTATAAAAATGGACAGTATATCGCTCCTCTAGATTTAGAAAAAGAATTCTTAGCATAACTTATTACGAGCACTCTTTACAAAGGAGAGAGCGCTCGTAATTTTCATATAACTACATATTCGTTAAATCCAATCGTATAGGCAGCGTATATGCAAATCGCACTGCTTTACCATTTTGAACAGCTGGAGACCACTTAGCTGATTTATTAAGCAGATCAAGAGCAGCCTTACCCGTACCATAGTCAAGATCTTGAACCACCTTAAGGTTACTCAACTGTCCATCTTTCTCAACAACAAAATAAATTAGCATCGTTCCCTTTATCCCCGCATCAATTACAGCTTGTGGAAATTGATAATTGTCCCCGATCCATCTACGATAAGCTACCATTCCTCCAGGAGGTTCAGGATTGATTTCAGCAGTTTGGAAAATAACATCATCATCAACTTGCCCCTGGGCATTAATCTTCTTCGAAGTATCCTGATCCGTTGGGGTTACAAGATTCGAGGTTTCTTCGTCCCTTGCCGCAGAACCACCTAATATATCCTTAGGAAAAGTAACATCAACCAACTGTGTCTCCATACCAGCTACCACCTCTTTGGCTCTACTTGTATTAAAAACCAAAGTAGATCCAATTGTTATTAACAGCACAGGGAGGCCAGCTAAATAAAACAACTTACTTTTATTCGACGATTTATTTTTAAATAACATCATAATTCTCTTTTTTAAAAATGACTGGTTCGAAAACTCATGGACCAGACTGTTTACGTCTGTTCGCATGGCGTTCGCAACCAACAATTCGGCATAAGCGACCTTATCTTCCGAACAAAGCTCATCAGCGATACACTCATGTTGAAATTTCAACTCCTTTCGAATAAGATAAACTATGGGGTTAAACCAATTAAACACACAAATAAGCTCTAACAATAATATATCATAGGAGTGTCTCTGTTCTACATGAACTTGTTCATGCCGATTTATTATCTGCTCATTCTGTACTTCTGCTCCCAAAAACACCCATTTAAAAAATGAAAAACTTACATAACGTTTTTCACTAATGAATGCCCGTTTGACCGTCCATAATCGGTATACCAAAGCTACTACTCCAAGACTGACAGCAGTCCAATACAGAACCGTGAGCAAGTCAACCAAGCTGTAAGAAGTCTGTGCCACCGCCATGGGGATATACATCACATCCATGACCTCTATAAAATTGACTTGTGGAATGACTTCATCCTCCGCTATTAGGCTCGAGATGTCAATGAATAATCCTATAGGTATAAGGATCGCTAATACCACAATTCCTAATAAATACAGTCTATTCCACTGAAAGAACGTCAACTTTCGAAAACAAATATGATATAGGCCAAAACCTATCGTCAAGGCGATATTAACCAGAAGTAAGTAAACCATCATTAGTTAAGTTTATAATCAAGCAATAGATAGCTTGTTATTTGTGTCTATTGATTATTGCCAATATTTCATCTAATTCTTTTACATCCAACTTATTTTCCTCCAGAAAAAAAGAAAGCATTCTTTTTGGCGAATTATCAAAATAACCATTCAATAATTTGTCCGCCACAACTTTCTTATACTCTTCTTTTGAGATTGTCGGAATATACCTATGGCTCTTACCAAAAGCCTCGTGACTTACAAAACCCTTGGTCTGTAAAATCCTTATAATCGTGGATACTGTATTGTATGCAGGCTTAGGCTCAGGAAGTTTATCTATGACATCCTTAACAAATCCCCCTTCCATATCCCACAGCTCCTGCATGATTTGCTCCTCTGCCTTTGTAAGTTCTTTAATCTCGTCCATAATACTGTTTATTAAAATAAGGCACGTCTGCCGATAATCGATTACAGAACGAATATATAACTAAAAACTTAGTTTTAAAACTATTTTTTTAGTTGTCAACACAAAAAGACAAATAGACGCAATCAAATCAATCCATTCGCCATCGGCGATTCGTTTTTTTCTCGGAAAGTTTGGTCTTGCGTTCTAGCCTTGCAAGCACTTTTGATCGTGGTATTTTGGTAGGGATACGCTTTTTTGTAGGTGTTAGCGCTTTTAAGAGTAGATCGTACAGTCGTTCAACAGCAATCTCTTTGTTCGTCAACTGACTCCTACTTTCGGAAACATCCAATTGTAACAAACCTTGTGATTGAATACGGTGGGACAATTTTCCTTTTACAATATCTTTCTGTACTGCCGAAAGCAATAAAGAGTTTTGTACATCCCATAACAGGGAGACTTTAGTTTCCACCTTATTGACATTCTGTCCTCCTGCACCACCAGAACGTGATGTTCTAAAATTAACTTCTCTTTTTAAATCCTCTAACTGAACAGTCATCCGATAAACTTTACGATTTTATTGCAAAACGATTGTAAAACGTTATTTAAATTTGAATGTTATAAATATAAACAAAACTTCATGAAACCATCATGAGTAAACCACGTGCAAAAACACGTCTGATACACTCCTGATAGCTTCATCACGTTAAACTAAAGAGACAATTGATGAAAATAGGAATAGTTTGTTACCCCACATTTGGTGGTTCAGGAGTAGTTGCTACAGAATTAGGGAAAGGGCTCGCCTCCGAAGGGCACCAAGTACATTTCATTACTTACAGCCAACCAGCACGTTTAGATTTTTTCTCAGAAAACCTGTTTTACCATGAGGTTGCTGTATCTCAATATCCGCTTTTCGATTTTCCTCCATATGAATCGGCACTCGCCAGCAAACTTGTCGATGTGGTTCGTTTCGAAAAACTGGATGTGCTACATGTTCATTATGCAATTCCACATGCTTCAGCAGCCTACTTGGCCAAACAGATACTGCGTAGCTATGGCATCGATATTCCCGTAGTTACGACATTACACGGTACGGACATCACCTTAGTAGGCAAAGATAAAAGTTTCAAACCGGTAGTTCAATTCTCTATCAATGAATCAGATGGCGTCACTACTGTATCCGAAAGTCTAAAAAAGCAAACCTTAGAATTTTTTGATATCACGACGGATATTGAAGTTATCCCCAACTTTATTGACCTCGATAGATTCTACAATAAAAAGAGAGAACACTTCAAAAAAGCGATAGCACCAGACGACGAGCGTATCATGATACATACGTCAAATTTTAGAAAGGTTAAAAACACAATGGATGTGGTACGTATATTCTATCAGGTAAACCAGAAAATCCCGAGCAAACTATTGATGGTAGGCGATGGTCCGGAACGTACCAATGCCGAGGAGCTCTCCCGCCAACTGGGGATTTCCAATTGTGTACGTTTCCTCGGAAAGCAAGATGCTATCGAGGAAATTCTATCCGTTTCTGATCTATTCATTATGCCTTCTTCGTCTGAAAGTTTTGGACTTGCTGCTTTAGAGGCTATGGCCTGTAGTGTACCTGTCATTTCTTCCAACACAGGTGGCTTGCCCGAACTTAATGTTAACGGAGTAACTGGTTTTTTAAGCGATATAGGAGATGTCGATGATATGGCAAAAAATGCCATCTACATTCTAGAAGATTGTGCACGTCTTGAAGAATTTAAAAAAGCGGCATATTCCCGTGCGAAAGACTTCGATATTAAGCAGATCTTACCCGTATATGAGACATATTACCAAAAGGCAATTAACAAGGTTAAAAAGGAATCTTGATTCTAAATAACACTGTTTTTTTTATCATCTATAAGGACATGCACCTATAGAAAAAAGAAAACAAATCATTTTAAGTCCCTCATAGGCGGAAAAAAAATTATATCTTTGACTTTTGGAAGTATTCCAAAAAAATCAAGCATGAAATATAAACGTATCCTACTAAAACTCAGCGGTGAAGCTCTAATGGGAGAGCAGAATTATGGTATTGACATCAATAGAGTAGCTCAATATGCCAGTGACATTAAAGAAATTCATGAACAAGGCTTAGAAATTGCTATTGTCATTGGAGGTGGAAATATCTACAGAGGGCTGAGCGCAGAAAAAGCAGGGATGGACAGAGTTCAAGCAGACTATATGGGGATGTTGGCAACAGTGATCAATAGTATGGCACTACAGGATGCCTTAGAAAAAGTAGGCTTAAAAACGAGATTACTTACAGCTATCAAAATGGAGCAAATCTGTGAACCATTTATCCGTAGAAGGGCTGTCAGACATTTGGAGAAGGGCAGAATTGTAATCTTTGGTGCAGGTACTGGCAATCCATACTTTACAACAGATACAGCGGCTTCGCTAAGAGCTATTGAAATCAATGCAGATGCCGTATTAAAAGGAACCCGTGTAGATGGCATTTATTCCGCAGATCCAGAGAAAGACCCTAATGCAACTCGTTTTGACAATATTTCTTTCACGGAGGTCTATCAAAAGGGATTAAATGTAATGGATATGACAGCCTTTACGCTATGTCAAGAAAACAACCTCCCAATTATAGTTTTTGACATGAATAAACCAGGTAACCTGAAAAAACTAGCAGAAGGAGAACACATCGGAACTGTCGTTAGCTAAAAACAAAATTACAAACATATGAACGAACTGATATCTATAGAATTGGATGACTGCAAAGAGAAAATGAAGAAAGCCGTGCAGCATACCGAATCAGAACTCACAAAAATTCGCGCTGGAAAAGCTACACCATCTATGTTGGATGGAATTCATGTAGACTACTACGGATCTTCAACTGCGCTTTCTCAAGTTAGTAACATCAATACTACGGACGCTCGTACAATTGTAATCCAACCTTGGGAGAAAAACATGTTAGGACCAATTGAAAAGGCGATCATAGATTCGAACATCGGCTTAAATCCACAAAACGATGGCTCTATTATACGTTTGGTTGTGCCCCCTCTAACTGAGGAGAGAAGACGTGATCTTGTTAAAAAGGCAAAAGAAGAAGCTGAAAAAGGACGCGTAACAGTACGAAACATCCGTAAAGACACAAATGAATCCATCAAAAAATTAAAAAATGATGGTGCTTCTGAAGATGAAATTAAAATTGGCGAAGCCGAAGTTCAAAAGTTGACGGACAACTACATTGTAAAAGTCGATCAATTGGCGGAACTCAAAGAAAAAGATATTATGACTGTATAGTCTGTATATCCTAATAACATAAAAGCCATCTTAACGATGGCTTTTTTTTGCGAGAGATCTTACTCTAAGAGACCATCAAAAAACTTTCATTCCTATTGATTATCCAACGAAATCACGAAAGCTTTATTTCACAATAATTTTATGGTCTGAATTTCGATTCGTATATGTCGATTGCATTTACTAAATTTATTATGCTACAAAACTTAATATATGATGACAACGAGACGTAACTTTATAAAAAAAACCGGTTTAGGATTAGCTGGAGCATATTTGGGTTCTTCGCTTCTACAAGCCTGTACTGGAAGCATCCCCAAGGGACAAGGCCCCTTTGGTAATATAGGGTTACAAATATATTCACTACGTGACCTATTGTTTCAAGATCCTAAGCTAACCTTACAAACAGTTGCTAAAATCGGGTATGGTCATATCGAAACTTTTGGCATGGATCTCACCAGCAATACTTTTTGGGGTCTTAGTATTCCTGAAGTCAAGAAAATAATGGCAGATGTAGATTTAAAAACCTATAGTGGTCATTATGATATGAGCAGATTTTTAAGCCGACACCATACCACGGATAAAGAAAATATTGAAAAATATATAGAGACAGCACATGAGTTGGGCCAGACCTATGTCATTGCACCAGTAACACCTATGGATGACCTCAATAATCTGAAAGTAGAAGATTACCAATATGCTGCAGAACAGTTAAACAAAGCAGGAGAAATTGCTCGTAAAGCTGGTATAAAAATAGGCTATCATAATCATTTTTGGGAATTCCGAAATTTTGCCAATGGAACAAAGGGTTTGGATATCATGATTGCCTTTACAGAACCTGATTTAGTAAGCTTTGAATTGGACATATATTGGATCGAAAAATCGGGACTTAGTCCACAGTCTTATTTTCAGAAATACCCAGGTCGTTTTCCCATGTGGCATATAAAAGATATGGACAAGAACTATGCTGACCCCATAGTAGGCAAAGAATATGATAGTCTACCGTTTGATTCCATACAGAACAAAGTACGTTTTGCAGAAGTCGGAAGTGGCAATATTGACTACATCAATATCGCACAAAGCGCTAGACAAGCGGGGTTGGAGTATGCCTTCGTAGAACAGGATGACATCTACATGTCCAACAAATTTGAAAGTGTCAAAAAGAGCTATGACTATGTTCAAAAGTTTCTAGTCAAGTAAAAATAAAGGGCTGCATCTGTGCAGCCCTTTATTTTTTAGAACTTCATTGCTTCAACTTCAGAAGCCGTTTCTTCGACTTTTTCTTTCAACCCCTTTTTAAATGCCAAGAGATTTTGCGAAACTTCAGAATTGGACGTTGCTATAATCTGTGCTGCTAATATTCCCGCATTCTTAGCTGCATTGAGGGCGACCGTGGCGACAGGAATACCATTAGGCATCTGCAAAATAGATAGTACAGAATCCCATCCATCTATAGAGTTAGATGATTTAACAGGTACACCTATAACAGGAAGATGTGTTATCGATGCTACCATTCCTGGTAAGTGAGCTGCTCCCCCAGCACCAGCAATAATTACCTTGATTCCTCTAGAAGCAGCCTCTTCAGCGTATGAGAACATACGGTGTGGGGTACGATGTGCAGATACGATAGTCACTTCAAAACTAACTCCCAGCTCTTTTAATACTTCTACGGCATCTTGCATAACAGGGAGATCTGATTTACTCCCCATAATAATTCCTACTTGAATCAATTGTGCGCTCATTTATATCTTTATCTATGCTATTACTTTCAATATTTCTTGTACTTTACGAGCATTGCTTATGGCGATTTCTCGATCTACATTTACAATACACACATGTCCCATCTTACGAAAAGGTTTTGTGTATTTCTTACCATAAAGATGCAGATAAACTCCTTCCATAGCTAGGATTTCCTCTATCCCTTCATATTTGGCTAAGCCTTCATACCCTTCTTCTCCCAATAAGTTGATCATTACTGCATTTGAACGTGCGTCTGTATTTCCTAGAGGCAAATTGAATATAGCCCGAAGATGTTGACCAAACTGAGAAGTAAAGTTTCCTTCAATGGTTTGATGCCCTGAATTGTGAGGTCTTGGTGCTAACTCGTTGACCAAAATATCTCCTTCTTCTGTCAAAAACATTTCAACAGCCAAAAGTCCAACAATCTGCAGGTCATTTGCTATTTTTTTAGCCAACTCTTCTGCCTTCTGTTGTATTTCGAAACTATAAGTCGACGGCGAAATTAAGAATTCTACCAGATTAGCCTGGGGGTTAAACTCCATTTCCACCATTGGAAAAGTCCTAACCTCTCCTCGATCGTTACGGGCGACAATAACTGCGATCTCTTTCTGGAACTTTACAATCTCTTCAATTATACTCGGTTCTTCAAAGGCTGTCAACAAATCATCTTCTGTATGAATCATTTTGACTCCCTTGCCGTCATAGCCATCCTTACGAAGCTTCTGTACATAAGGTAAGGAAAGATTGGCATTACGAAGCGATTCTCTATTTGAAATAAATTGAAATGCCGAAGTAGGAATATCATTCTGCTTGAAGAATTGCTTCTGCAATCCTTTATCCTGAATCAAGCGAATTACTCGCGATTGTGGATACACTATCACCCCCTTATCCTCCAAGGCCTCCAAAGCATCTACATTGACTTTTTCAATCTCGATAGTAATCATGTCCAGGTCTTTACCAAAGTTAAAAACCGTGTCATAGTCACTTAGCGATCCACATTCAAAATGATCGCACAATTTACGACAAGGCGCATTTTTATCCGGATCGAGTATATGTACATTTATATTATAACTTATCGCTTCCTGAATCAACATACGCCCCAACTGACCACCGCCAAGGATTCCTAACTGCAACTCACCATAAAAATCTTTTCCCATAATTTAATTATATGCTCAAGCTCTTTCTTCAAAGTATTTCTCGTGAAGAATATGCTCTTTTTCTATCTTTTTTTGTAATTCTAAAAATGCTCCTATAAGGGCTTCTGGTCGAGGTGGACAACCTTGCACATAGATATCTACGGGGATAATTTTATCCACTCCCTTTACAACATGGTAGCCATGCTGCCAATAAGGTCCACCACAATTTGAACACGACCCCATCGAGATCACATACCGGGGTTCGGGCATTTGTTCATATAGTCTTTTGATACGGTCTGCCATTTTAAAAGTCACCGTCCCCGCGATGATCATCACATCAGACTGCCGCGGTGAAGGACGTGGGAATACCCCCAATCGATCAAGGTCATAAGTAGCGGCCATCGCTCCCATCATCTCAATCGCACAACAGGCAATACCAAAACTAACAGGCCACATCGAAGACAATCTCGCCCAATTCAGCAAGTCATCCATCTTGGCTACGATAACACCATCAGACCTTAATTGCTCATCTATACTCATGACTTTTTGAATCTAGGTTTAAATCCAATAGATGGTTTACCGACACTCACTTCAGTCCTATCATTGATCTTGTCTTCTACAACGATATCATTTTGTCGAAAGTCACGAACGTCGTATACCGCATTATTTAACTGGCTATATGCACTCGAAGGTATATTAACCTGGACAATCGGCTTCATATGATTAGGTTTAATCCAATTGAGATCACCTTTTCGCCATACATAGATCAGTCCAACAATCAGGATAGCCAGAAAGATAGCCATTTCTACCATTGTAAACCATCCCCACCGTCCGTCCGACACTATAAGCCCTTCATTTCCAAAAACTACTGACCAAGGAAAAATAAAGATAAGCTCTACATCAAAAAGCAGAAAGATCAGTGCAATAACATAAAATCTAGGATTGAACTGTACCCACGCGGTACCGATGGTTTCTTCTCCACATTCATATGTACTTTCCTTGATAGGATTAGGTTTCTTGGGCGAAATCAGTTTGGCTAGAAAAATGGTCACACACACCAACAGAACACCTATAATCCCCATAAGGAGAATGTATCCATAAGCTGACAGTTGGGTGGGATGATCGTCCATAAACGCAAAATTAACAATAAATTCTGTTCTTTCTAAAAATAAGCATCAAATTTAGGCCTAAAGCAAATGGAGGGTCAAGTATGATTTCTCACTTGACCCTCCGTTTTCGATATCTATATCGTTATCTTTAGAAAGGCTTACCTGGCATTTTTGGCATATTGCGCATCATCTTTGCTGCCATAGCAGGGTTAGACATCTGCTTCATCACCTTGCGCATATCCATAAACTGCTTCAAAAGCTTGTTTACTTCGTCAAGATTTGTTCCTGATCCTTTCGCAATACGACTTCTTCTCTTTTGATCAATTGCATCTGGATTCTCTCTTTCAAAAGGAGTCATAGAATCAATGATAGCCTCAATAGGCTTGAATGCATCATCCTCAATCTCCACATCTTTCAGCGCCTTTCCTGCTCCTGGGATCATTCCAATCAAATCCTTCATATTACCCATTTTCTTGATCTGTTGAATTTGGGACCTGAAATCGTTGAAATCAAACTTATTTTTGCGGATTTTCTTTTGAAGTTCTGCCGCCTGTTTTTCATCAAATTGCTGTTGAGCACGTTCCACCAACGACACGACATCACCCATTCCTAAAATACGTGACGCCATACGATCTGGATAGAAAACATCCAAAGCATCCATCTTCTCTCCAGTACCAATAAATTTGATTGGCTTATTGACAACAGACTTAATGGATAATGCTGCTCCACCCCGAGTGTCACCATCCAACTTGGTTAATACAACTCCAGTAAAGTCCAGTCGATCATTAAACGTTTTCGCTGTATTGACCGCATCTTGTCCCGTCATCGCATCCACTACAAACAAAATCTCATTCGGCTGCGTTGCATCTTTTACAGCAGTAATTTCTGTCATCAATGCCTCATCGATAGCCAGACGACCTGCGGTATCGACAATAATCACATTATTACCGTTTCTCTTACCTTCTTCTACTCCAGCCTTAGCAATAGCAATGGGATCCGTCGAGTTTCTATCGGTATAGACCGGAACGCCTACTTGTTCAGCCAGAACCTCCAACTGATCAATTGCCGCAGGACGATACACATCACCGGCAACCAAAAGAGGTTTCTTCCCTTTTTTGTCTTTCAAAAAGCTAGCTAACTTACCTGTAAATGTGGTTTTACCGGCACCATTCAAACCTGCGATCAAAATAACTGTAGGATTTTTAGACAGGTCTAACTCATTGACTTCACCTCCCATGAGACTAGTCAATTCGTCATTCATGATTTTTGTTAACAATTGCCCAGGAGAAATGCTACTCAACACATTTTCACCAAGAGCTTTTTGCTTAACGTCATCCGTAAAAGTCTTCGCTGTTTTATAATTCACATCCGCATCTAACAACGCTTTGCGAATTTCCTTCATCGTCTCAGCGACGTTGATTTCGGTAATATTCCCTTGACCTTTTAATACTTTAAAAGCTCTGTCTAACTTATCCTGAAGATTTGAAAACATAGTTAATTTTTTGAAACTCTTATGCTAAGCTGCAAAGTTAATAATATTTTGCTTTTTCTCAACCCTTGATTTAACGTCAAAAGCCGTAAACAAACATTTTTATTGCCCCATCTGAACGCAAAAAGCCGAAGCAACATGGCTTCGGCTTTTACAGACACTATCTTTATTCGTCTTATTAATCCCGTCTTCCCAACAGAATAGATGCGTAATATAACAAGGTAACAAGTGCAGATAGAGCGGCAATCACATAAGTCATAGCAGCCCATTTCAATGCATCCTTAGCTCCCTCATGCTCTTCGCTGTTATGCGTTACATTAGCCCTATCCAACCATACCAACGCACGCTTAGAAGCATCAAACTCTACGGGCAATGTAATAAAACTAAAAACCGTAGTCACAGCTAAGGCCGCTACTCCGATCTGTAATAAAAGGTAGCTCTCTGAAAATACGGCCAACATGACACCGATCATCAAGGTAAAAGAGACAATCTTCGATGAGAAGTTTACAATCGGCACCATTGATGAGCGAAATTGTAACCACGAATAAGCTGTAGCATGCTGAACGGCGTGTCCACATTCATGTGCTGCCACAGCAGCAGCGGCAACACTACGTCCGTGATACACTTCAGGGCTTAGATTGACCGTTCTATCTCCAGGGTTATAGTGATCCGTAAGTTGTCCCTCTACAGACACAATATTTACATCGTAAATATTATTATCGTGCAACATCTTTTGTGCAATCTCTGCCCCGGACATCCCTGAGGTCAACGGCATCTCCGAATACTTTTTAAACTTATTTTTAAATCTTGTCTGGACAATCATACTGACAATCCCGATAACAATCAATAAAATCCAAATTCCCATATATTTTTCTTATTAAATTTCGTTTACTCTTTACTATCAAAACTAATTCCAAAGGTATCCTTGCAACAAATAAACACAAATTTTCTGTCATTTTGACAACAAACAAGGGAGCAAGCTTCATCTAAACGTCAAAAAATCTGAAACGGCTCTGGCATATTTCATCACTAAACGATCACTACAAGAATGCTTAACTCCATGAAAAATGGGCTCTTGGGTATCCCCAAAAGCCCATCTGGTATCTTTAATAAAATGAAATTTAATTAAATTGAAATGTCATGTTATGATCTTCAATCATCTTCCGTAAATTACTCAATGCATATCGCATACGTCCCAAAGCTGTATTAATACTCACTTCTGTAATTTCAGCAATATCTTTAAAACTCATATCACAGAAATGACGCATTATCAATACTTCTTTTTGATCATCAGGAAGAAGCTGTATTAATTTCTTTAAATCGACATCAACCTGATCACGCATCAACTTGCTTTCTGCATTTTCGTCAACAAAATTAAGCACTTCAAAGATATCATAACCATCCCCATTTACTACGGTTGGTCCTCTTTTTTCTTTTCTGAAATGATCGATCACCATATTATGAGCAATACGGATAACCCAAGGTAAAAACTTTCCCTCTTCATTATAGCGTCCTGTTTTAATAGTATTGATGACCTTAATAAAGGTCTCTTGAAAAATGTCCTCTGCCAGAAATTCATCTTTGACACGAACAAAAATAGAAGTATATATTTTAGTCTTATAACGATCTATTAACACCTTCAATCCCATCTCATCGCCATTGACATAGGCCCGGATTAACTCTTGATCTGTTTTGCTTTTCAATAGTTTCATAATAATTCCCCTAATATTTATAAGTATAGAGCATGTAAGCAATTCAATTTTTTAGAGTAACCGTGTTTCGATAGGCTTTTATTTTAAACTGTTATAAATCTGATTATTTAACTCAAAGTAGCTGAAAAAAAATGACGTTTCAAATTTACGTCACGAGTTTTAACATTAATTCACAGTTCT
The DNA here is from genome assembly GCF_000416985.1 of Sphingobacterium paucimobilis HER1398. Classification (GTDB taxonomy): domain Bacteria; phylum Bacteroidota; class Bacteroidia; order Sphingobacteriales; family Sphingobacteriaceae; genus Sphingobacterium; species Sphingobacterium paucimobilis. Next base: position 178,334 of record NZ_ATDL01000004.1, on the reverse strand, counting down.
TAAACGCAATAATTATACCACAAAGCCAGCTTACCAAATAAGCTCCGAAAAGCACATGCAGCGTCCCAAGTCACCTCACCTGTCAAGTCACTCGCCGCAATCACACGGAAACCTATTCTACAAAAAAAAGCTCCAAAATTTCTTTTGGAGCTTTCTATATCATTCGTTCACCTACCTACTTGTATAGTGGGAACTGAGCCATCATAGCTTTCACTTTATCATGGATTTTTGCCAACTGTGCTTCGTTTGCACGGTTTTGCAATGCTTCATCGATCAACTCACCAATTTGAACCATCTCTGCTTCTTTCACCCCACGAGTGGTAATCGCTGCTGTACCGAAACGAACACCTGAAGTAACAAAAGGAGAACGTGTATCAAACGGAACCATATTTTTGTTGGTAGTTATACCAGCTAATCCCAATACAGCTTCTGCTTCCTTACCAGAAATATCTTTATTACGTAAATCTACTAACATCAAGTGATTATCTGTTCCTCCTGAGATAATCTTGTAATCGCGATCCACGAAGAATTTGGCCAAAGCCTGAGCATTGCTCTGTACTTGCTTCACATAAGCTAAATAATCATCGCTCAATGCTTCGCCATAAGCTACAGCTTTAGCCGCGATAGTGTGCTCCAAAGGACCACCTTGCGTACCTGGGAATACCGCCAAATCCAACAATTGTGTGATTGTACGAGTCTCTCCTTTAGGAGTCTTGGCACCCCAAGTGTTTTCAAAATCCTTACCTACCATGATCATACCACCACGAGGTCCACGCAATGTCTTGTGCGTAGTCGTAGTCACGATATGACAGTACGGAAGAGGATCATTCAACAACCCTTTAGCAATCAATCCTGCTGGATGAGAGATATCAGCCAATAATAAGGCTCCTACCTCATCTGCAACTTTACGCATACGTGCATAATCCCAATCACGTGAATATGCAGAAGCACCACAAATAATCATCTTTGGTTTCTCACGTAGTGCAGTCTCTTCTAGTTGTTCGTAATCGATTAAGCCTGTATCCTCTTTTACACCATAGAATAAAGGCTGGTAGATTTTCCCAGAAAGATTGGCAGGAGAACCATGCGTCAAGTGACCACCATGAGAAAGATCAAGACCTAGGATTTTATCTCCAGGTTTTATTGTAGCCAAAAAGACAGCTGCATTCGCCTGTGCACCAGAGTGCGGTTGCACGTTAACCCATTCTGCTCCAAAAAGCTTTTTAGCACGTTCGATAGCGATTGTCTCTATTTCATCGACCACTTCGCATCCACCATAATAACGTTTTCCTGGAAGTCCTTCAGCGTATTTATTGGTCAATACAGAACCTGCTGCTTCCATTACTTGTTTGCTCACGAAGTTTTCTGAGGCAATTAATTCAATGCCTTCTTCCTGGCGTTTTAGCTCATCTGCGATTAGATTAAAGATAGCTTGATCTCTTTCCATTCTTGTGTAATTATTATTGGGGTGTTGAGAATAAATTATTTTGCCGCAAATATACGATTATCTTAGCTTTTAAAGGAATTCTTTAATGTATCTTTTAAAAAACAAATCTTACATTAAACAATTATCAATCAAAGACATCTTATATTTATCAGGCACCACATCTACTCTAGACAGCAAGTTCCTTCTTAAGTAACACCTGAGCAGCTTCATAGGGATTCACATCGAGCGCTTTCATATGTTTTAAAACGACCTCTATATAACTATCAACAGAAGCCTCTGCCCCCATACCTTTATTTGCATTACGCATCAAATCCAACGTATTACCCTTCAAATCCCGCACAATAGTCCAAGCTACATCTGAGACATACAGTTGTTGTGTAAAATTGTGCTGAAACTCAGATTCGATATCTGCCAATATAGCCTGCTTAAATTGATGGAGCGAAATCCCCTGTCCGTGATGTCTGAGCATAAGCTGCTCTGGCGACACCCGATGAACAAATAACAACAACCGTTCATAAGCTGCAAAACGTAACTGCAAGCGATCCTTAAGGAGCTCTTTATTTTGGTTGATATTACCCATCTTTAGAAAATGCCCCTCTATTTTGGGCCAAATAATGTAAAATGCTAATACCAAAGCTATAAATACGCCAAAAGCTAAAACGAAAAGTTGTTTAAAAAAATCAATATACTCCATTATCAAGTCTTGTTTATATAGTGTCAAAAAAAACACAGCATGTTTATTTCGGCTAAAAATATGTATTTTTGTTTAACTATCAACAATAGGGAAAGGTAAGAAAATGAGTATCGAACATACAACAGGCACAGCACCCGTAAAAATGACAGAAGGCGCTGTTACGGAATTAAGAAAATTAATAAGCCAACAAGAGATAAGTGCTGACTACGGTCTTCGCATTGGTGTTGAAGGTGGAGGTTGTTCTGGCATGAACTATATCCTTGGCTTCGACCAAAAGAAAGATGGCGATTCGGAATACGAGATCGAAGGTCTCCGTGTATTCATGAACAAAGCTCATGGAATGTATCTTGCAGGGATGGAGATTGATTTCAAGAATGGTTTGGACGCAAGAGGCTTTACATTTAACAACCCGAATGCCACAAGCACTTGTGGATGCGGCTCTAGTTTCTCCGCTTAAATCAAAATAGCTGCCCTATATAATCTATTAATCAGCATAATATGTAGGGTAGCTTTTCTTTTTTCAACTCCCCCCTAGACTCACCTCTTCTCTTTTCAACACCTTCCCTTTCGCCTTAGAATACAGAGATCCTTAATATTATCCATCTGTGACTTTTACCTTTCCTTAATATTCATTAAATTAGCCACCTTTAAAAATTGATTTACAAATACGTGATGTACAAGGAATATAAGCAGTTAAATTTACCCGAAATCGGTAAAGAAGTATTAAAACGTTGGGAAACAGAAAATATATTTGAAAAAAGTATTTCCAATCGTCCAGCGAGCAAGCCTTACACTTTTTATGAAGGACCTCCTTCTGCAAATGGAACCCCTGGTATCCATCACGTGATGGCGCGTGCTATTAAAGATATTTTTTGCCGATACAAAACTCTAAAGGGGTTTCAGGTAAAACGTAAAGGAGGCTGGGACACACACGGTCTTCCGATCGAACTAGCTGTAGAAAAATCCTTAGGCATTACAAAAGAAGATATCGGCGTCAAGATCTCTGTAGAAGAGTACAATGATGCCTGTCGTAAAGAGGTGATGAAATATACAGACCTCTGGAACGACCTTACTGAAAAAATGGGCTATTGGGTAGATCTGGACAATCCTTATATCACCTATGAAAATGAGTACATAGAGACCTTATGGTTTTTATTGAAAGATCTATACAAAAAAGGCCTTCTATACAAGGGCTACACCATACAACCTTACTCGCCTGCTGCAGGTACAGGGTTGAGCTCCCATGAGCTCAATCAACCAGGTACGTACAAAGATGTAAAGGACACCACCATCGTAGCGGAGTTTCGCTTAGACAAAAAGCAACTACACCCTATGGTAAATACGTTGGTAGAGACACCAGAAGAAGATGTTGCTTTTATCGCTTGGACGACTACCCCTTGGACCCTACCAAGCAACACGGCACTTGTAGTTGGCAAAAACATTGATTACGTCAAAATCAAAACGTTCAACCAGTATACTGGCGAGCCTGTTTCTGTTATCTTGGCCAAAAACCTAATCAGTAAACACTTCAAAGCTGAAGGCGAAAATGCTTCTTTCCAAGATTATAAAACTGGAGACAAAATCGTTCCTTGGGAAAAAGCAGCCGAATTCAAAGGAGCAGAATTGGTAGACCTGAGATATCATCAGTTACTACCTTACATTACATCCGAGGAGTTATTAGAAAATGCTTTCCGTGTTATCCCTGGTGATTTTGTAACTACCGAAGATGGTACAGGTATCGTACATGCGGCTCCAACCTACGGGGCGGATGACTTTAGAGCTGCAAAGGAAAATGGAGTACCTGCCATCTTGATTAAAGACGAAAACGGCAAGGACGTTCCTACTGTGGATCGCACGGGCCGTTTTGTAAAAGAGATTACTGATTTTGCAGGTCGATTTGTAAAAGAAGAGTATTATACAGCTGAAGAACGTGCAGACAGAGACTTCCGCCCGACCGATGTTTTGATTGCTATCAAATTGAAGGAAGAGAACAAAGCCTTCGACGTAAAGAAATACGAACACACTTATCCACATTGTTGGCGTACAGACAAACCTGTACTATACTATCCGTTGGATAGCTGGTTCATCAAAACCACTGCTGTAAAAGAGCAATTGGTGGCTTTGAATAAAACCATCAACTGGAAACCAGAAGCAACAGGTACCGGACGATTTGGAAACTGGTTAGAAAACCTTGTTGACTGGAACCTATCCCGCTCTAGATATTGGGGCACTCCCCTACCTATTTGGCGTTCGGAGGATGAAAATGAAGAGATATGTATCGGCTCTATGTCGGAACTAAAATCATATTTAGAGGCATCCCTTGCTTCCGATATTCTTACAGCAGAAGAAAAAACAGTTAACAAAGCCTATCTTGATAAATTTGGAACCGAAAAACTAGATTTGCACCGTCCGTATGTAGACCATGTCGTCTTAGTATCCGAAGCCGGCCAAAAACTGTTCCGGGAACCCGACCTTATCGACGTATGGTTTGACTCCGGTGCGATGCCTTATGCACAGTGGGGATTGGATTATGACAAACTTGCAAAAGGTGAAGCACTTCCATTTAAAAACGAATATAACAATGCCTTCCCCGCAGACTTTATCGCTGAGGGAGTAGATCAGACTCGTGGATGGTTTTTCACACTCCATGCGATCTCAACAATGGTCACAGGCTCTGTTGCGTTCAAGAATGTCGTTTCTAACGGTCTTGTCCTAGACAAGAATGGCAATAAAATGTCCAAACGCCTAGGTAATGGTGTCGACCCCTTCGCTACAATAGAAAAATACAGTGCTGATGCCACACGTTGGTATATGATCAGTAATGCAGCGCCTTGGGACAATTTAAAATTCAACGAAGAAGGCTTGGATGAGGTGCGCCGTAAATTCTTCGGTACGTTATACAACACGTATGCCTTCTTCGCCCTTTACGCCAACATCGACAACTTTAGCTATGCGGAACCAGAAATAGAATTGGCCAATAGACCTGAAATTGACAGATGGATACTATCGTTACTAAACAGCCTTAGCCAAGAAGTGGACAGCTATTATGCGGATTACGAACCGACAAAGGCTGCCCGAGCGATTCAAAACTTTGTGGATGAACATCTGAGTAACTGGTACGTACGTCTCTGTCGTCGCCGTTTCTGGAAAGGTGATTATACGGAAGATAAAATTTCTGCATACCAGACATTATACACCTGTCTGAATACGATTGCGAAACTGATGTCTCCAATATCACCGTTTTTTGCGGATCAACTCTATCTCGATCTTAATGCAGCTACAGGCAAAGAGGTGTTCGAATCTGTTCATTTGGCTGATTTCCCTGTTTATCATGCTGATTTGGTAGATAAAGCACTCGAAGAGCGCATGGCTTTAGCGCAGGACATCTCTTCGTTGACACTGTCACTTCGTAAAAAAACGAGCATCAACGTACGTCAACCATTAAGCAAAATATTAATACCGGTACTGGATGCATCTTTCCAAACTAAGGTAGAGAAAGTAAAAGATTTGATTCTTTCTGAAACAAATATTAAGAATATTGAGTTTATAACAGATACAGCAGGCATCATCAAGAAAAAGATAAAACCAAACTTCAAGGCATTGGGGGCAAAAGTCGGAAAGGACATGAAAACCGTTAGCGCAGAGATACAAGCGTTCAGCATGGAGCAGATTTCAGCCCTAGAAACCGCTGGCACTCTGCAGTTAGAAGGCATGCCCTACAGCATTGGCTTAGAGGATGTAGAGATTATCGCCGAAGATGTCGCAGGGTGGCAAGTGGCCAACCTCGGCAATCTCACAGTTGCCTTAGATATACAGATAAGCCCTGAACTGAAACAAGAAGGTGTCGCAAGAGAGCTTATCAATCGTATCCAGAATCTACGTAAAGAAAAAGAGTTTGAGGTAACCGACAGAATAAGAGTGCAGTTGACACAAAATAATGAGATTGAGGAGGCCGTCGAGAATAATTTATCGTATATTTGCACGGAAATATTAGCTGATTCATTGATTTTTGAAAAAGAACTAACTGGAGCTGATAATATAGAAATCAATGATATTAAACTTGAGGTATTAATTGAAAAAAACTAAAGTATGGGAGAGAATACAGAAAAAAACCGCTATAGTGATGCTGAATTATTAGAATTCAAAGCCATTATAATGGAAAAGTTAAGAATAGCCAAGGAGGAGCTCCTAGCCTTAACAAAGACTTTGAGTGGAGGTAACGCTAACGGAACTGATGACACAGCTGGTACCTACAAAACTTTAGAAGACGGGTCTGCTACATTAGAAAAGGAGCAAACCAATCAATTGGCTGCTCGTCAAAAGAAGTTTATAGACAATTTGGAAGCGGCTTTGGTTCGAATAGAAAACAAGACGTATGGAATCTGTAGAGAAACCGGAAAACTGATTCAGAAGGAGCGTCTAAAAGCAGTTCCGCACACGACTTTGAGCATCGAAGCGAAAAATAAACAATACTAAAAAAGTGACGAATAGCCTTTGCACAATTAAGTTGTAAAGGCTATTTCATGAATTGACTATGAAAGGCTATACGAGACCTATTACACTAATTTTCATTGTACTATTAATAGACCAACTTTCCAAATTTTGGATTAAACTGAATATGACCATCGGTCAGGACTTCAAAGTCTTAGGAGATAAGTTTCTCATTCATTTTATTGAAAACCCCGGAATGGCCTACGGAATGGAATTTGGTGGCGAATACGGAAAACTATTCTTAAGTGTATTTCGGATAATTGCGGTATCAGGAATAGGTTATGGTCTTCACTACATGGTCAAAAACAAATATAATCGAGGCTTCATATTGAATGTAGCTCTAATTTTCGCAGGAGCATTGGGCAACATTTTGGATTCTGCTTTCTACGGCTTAATTTTTAGCGAGAGTACCTTCTATGAAAAAGCAGTTCTCTTTCCTGAAGGAGGAGGATATGCCTCTTTTCTACACGGAAAAGTAGTAGACATGCTTTATTTCCCATTAATGGAGGGCAACTTTCCAGACTGGTTTCCAATATGGGGAGGAGAACATTTCTTATTTTTCAGACCAGTATTCAATATTGCCGATTCAGCTATTTCTATAGGTGTATTCTTAATCCTGATCTTCCAAAAACGTTATTTTAAAGAAGAGCACAAAGAGGAAGATAGCATTCATAGCGAAGTATTAGAAGATTAGATATAAATAAGAAGAGCGGAATATTTCCGCTCTTCTTATTTATACTTTATTTTTGTAATCTACAACATCCTAACCCGTACGATGAAACAACTCAAATGCTTATTACTACTCTTCTTTAGTCTTTCTACAGCCTTTTGTATCGCTCAGGATATTAACTTAGAGAATTTGAAAAAACACGTATATTACCTTTCGTCAGACCAAATGAAAGGACGAGCAACAGGAAGCAAAGAATTAAAGAAAGCAGCTCGCTATATTGAAAAAGAATTCAAAAAACACAGACTTTCTCCAAAAGGAACGAAAGGATACCGTCAATCTTTTGAAGCAAAGGTACGCCGTTTAGTCGTTGCGGACAGTATACGTACGGCTGAAAATATAATCGGCTTTCTAGACAATGGAGCACCTTACACCATTGTGATAGGAGCTCACTACGATCATTTAGGACTGGGCGACTTTGGCGGTTCGAAAGATCCTGATAATATTGGTAAGATACACAATGGGGCAGATGACAATGCATCCGGAGTCGCAGGATTATTGGAGCTGGCTCGATATTATTCTAGCAATCAAGTTCAAGAGGATTTCAATATACTTTTTATAGCATTTAGCGCGGAAGAACTCGGTCTACTGGGCTCAAAATATTGGACAGAAAACCCAACTCTTCCACTATCAGATATTCATTGGATGTTGAATATGGATATGATCGGGCGCTACAATCCGAACAATGGACTCGCCATTATAGGGTACGGCACTAGTCCACAGTTTCCTGAAATCTTTGAAGGCATACAAAGCGACATCAAATTCAACCTAAGTAAAGACGGGAATGGCGGTTCCGATCAGACTTCTTTTTATAAAAAGGACATTCCGGTTCTATTCTTTCACACTGGAGGTCATGAAGATTATCACAAAACGGGGGATGATGCCGAAAAAATCGACTATCAAGCTCTAAAGAGTATTCTCCAATTGGAAGTCAAGGTCATTGACCACTCTATGAAACAGAAAAAAATGGATTTCACCTGGACAAACTAATGAAGATGCGTATATTATTGACAGGTTCTAACGGCTTTGTAGCTCAAAAATTCTGCGAGCAATGGTATGACAAGGAAAGAGATGGAGCACTATTAGGTATATCAAGATCTCCTAATAGGAATAGTTTTCTTACCGCATCTTGTTTTGTACAGTGCGATTTAGCGGAACCAGATCAGATTGCAAATCTGCTTGCTGAATTTAAGCCCACCCATATCCTACATACTGCCGCCCTAAGTAGCGTAGAGTCCTGCGGCAGTAATCCAGACTTAGCCCAACGAATCAATGTCGATTTAACAAAATTTCTAGGGGATTATGCCGTAAAAAACAATATCCATCTAACCTTTCTATCAACAGACTTTGTATTTGACGGAAAAAACGGTCCCTACAGGGAAGAGGATACCACAGCGCCTATTAATGCTTACGGACAGAGTAAGATCGACGCTGAACAGCAACTTAGAGCTTTAAATGGGAACATTGCAATATTGCGCACCATACTGGTCTATGGTTGTATCCCAGATACCGGTCGAAGCAATCTTATATTATGGGCGAAAAAACAATTAGAACAAAATCACCCCATACGTGTGGTCAATGACCAATGGCGTATGCCTACGTGGGTAGATGATTTAGCGCACGCCTGCCTATTATCTATGCAGACAAAAGCAGAAGGAATATTCCATATATCAGGCTCCGAGATGTACAGCATTGAGGAGATCGTTCATAAGGTCGCCGATTATTGGAAACTAGACAGAACCTTAATCACATCAATATCTGCTCAAGAGATCGGTCAAGCGATGAATCGTCCTGCCAAAACAGGGTTTATTCTTGACAAAGCCAAGACCGTTTTGGGCTTCACCCCTACTCCTTTTGTCGTATCTTTGCAAAGGATAAATGAACAGTTAAAACATTACGATCAATAGATGCAAGCAAAAATAGCAAAGGATTCCTACACGGAAATGAATGAACTAGTACTCCCCAATGACACCAATACCTTTGGAAACCTAATGGGAGGACGATTGTTGTATTGGATGGATATCTGTTCGGCAATGGCTGCACAGAAACATTCAAACAGCCCTGTTGTAACTGTATCTGTAGATAATGTTTCCTTTACAAGACCCATTAAACTTGGCGAAGTTGTTACGATACAGGCCAAAGTTTCACGTGCCTTCAGCTCTTCGATGGAAGTTCGGATGGAGATTTTCGCCCACAACTTACCCCAAGGGACCAAGGTAAAAACGAACGAAGCCTATTATACCTTTGTTGCTATTGATGAAAATACAAAACCTCGCCGGGTTGCAGAATTACTTCCCGAGACAGAAGAAGAGATACTACTTTTTGAAGAAGCCTTACAACGCCGTGAATTGCGTCTCATTCTAGCAGGTAAGATGGAAATGAAAGATGCAAAAAGTTTAAAAAAACTCATCGATCATGCTAAAAGTCATTAATAAGGCTTATAAACAAAAGGTTCAGCTAGGAGCTGAAACTTTTTGTTATCCATTACCCAATTCGAGTATCCGGTCAAATTCTTCCTGCTTCAAGGGCATAACCGACAAACGGCCTTGTCGTACCAAAGCAATATCCTGTAAAAACTCATCGGCTTTTACCATCTCCAATGTTACTGGCTTTTTTAAAGTCTCTACTGGAGCTAGATCGACCACGACCCATTTTGGATCTTCTGTTGTTGGATCTTGATAAAATTCCTTGACGACCTTAGCGACCCCAACTACTTCTTTACCTTCATTGCTATGATAAAACAGGACTAAGTCTCCCGTTTTCATCGCCTTCATGTTATTCCGAGCCTGATAATTGCGTACACCATCCCAAAAGGTTTGGCCATCCTTATTAAACTGCTCCCAGCTATATTTAAAAGGTTCGGACTTTACTAAAAAATAATTCATACTATCCCTCCTCTTCCAGAACTTCCATTTTATCACCAAAGTGTGCACAATAATCACGGAGATCACCAATTACTTTTTCAGCCATTGGATCACCTCCCGATGCTCTCAAGAAAGAATCCCCCATCGTCTGCAAGGTCTCGTAGAAGAAACGCTTCATTTCGTCATACGGCATATCTTTAGTCCACAAATCAATACGTAAGGAATTCTTATATTGTGCATCCCATAGGGCTAAAAACATAGCCTTAGCTGGCAGCGTGTCCGATGTTTCTCCGTCTGTAGAGGACCAATGAATTACTTCTGGAACATTATTTTCGTCCAACTCGACGTTTAATTTTATTTCTGCTTTTTTCATTACTGTATTTTCAATATAACCATCAGTATACCTACAAGTAGTATAAAACCGATCTGTAGGATCCAAATTCTTTTTAAGTCTTTAAAAAATAAACGAAAACCAAGATCAATCAACGCTAAGAAGATTGTCAGTGCAAGCAACCATGCCCAAGACATAATCTGCTCCTGCTCACTTCCCCACTCGGATACCACCCATACCAAGACGCATGCCAAAGCAATATTTAATGGTGTCAGTTTCACAGATTAGCTATTTTTAAACTTCTTTCCCTTTTTCTTTGCCCCTGTCGGCTTGCCCGACGTCTTCTTGGGCTTATATCCAGACTTTGCTGCAGCTTTCTGTTGAATAACGAACTTTTTCTCATGAAAAGCACCTTTAAAATCAGGGTTATCCTTCTTCTTTTGGTTATCAATTTCACGGGCAATAGCCTGACGTTCATCATAAGGCGTCTTTTCCACAAATACACCTTCAGGCACTTCGGCAACAGGTATAGATTGGCGAATCAACTTTTCAATTTTAGCCAGATAGTACTCCTCAGCAGGATTTGCAAAAGTGATTGCGTCTCCTTTACTAAAAGCCCGTCCTGTACGTCCTATACGATGCACATAATCTTCAATCACGATAGGCACGTCAAAATTGATAACATGACTCACATTAGAAACGTCCAAGCCCCTCGCTGCGACATCTGTAGCTACCAAAAAACGGATATCACCAGACTTAAACGCATTAATGGAATTGATACGTGTATTCTGCCCCTTATTCGCATGGATCACGCGAACATTATCTTCACCATATTTTCGTTCTAGAAAACCAAAAACATTATCAGCGACCTCCTTGGTCTTACAAAATACAATCACACGGTGAAAAGCTTCATCATCCATAAACAGATGTTGAAGTAAGTTAATCTTCGTCTTGAGGTTAGGAACATGATACAACGTCTGCGTTACCGTCTTAGCCGGTGTTGCCTGCTCCGTGACTTCGATTACTGTGGGGAATGCCAAAAAATCACCTGCAATCTTACGGACCAACTCACTCATTGTTGCCGAGAAAAGCAAGTTCTGACGTTTTCTTGGAACAACCTCCAAGATGCGATGGATCTTGCTGATGAATCCCATATCCATCATCTTATCGGCCTCATCCATAACGAGAAACTTCAAAGATTTCGTATTAATATATCCCTCTAGGTAGAGATCTAAAAATCGCCCTGGAGTCGCCACGATGATATCGCAGCCTTTTTCTAATTGCTCTTTTTGCGTCTTTGGTCCTAATCCTCCGTACAACAGAACAGTACGCAAATCCAAATAAGTGGAAAAAATACGTATATGCTCCTCAATCTGGATTGCCAATTCTCGTGTCGGGCTCAAAATCAATGCTCGGGCATCCATCCCTTGTGCATATTTTAGTTTCATCAGCATAGGGAGCACAAACGCCGCTGTTTTCCCCGTTCCAGTCTGCGCAATCCCCATCACATCTTGTCCTGCAAGAATAGGCGTTATTGCCTTCTGCTGAATCTCAGTAGGCTTGTTATAACCTGCTTCCGCGATTGCGTCTAATATCTGCTTATTGAGTTTAAAATCTTCGAACGATGCCTGCATCTTACAAAGATAGTTAAAAAGATGGGAGATTGTAGTCATACATTATCCCCAAACTTTATTTGTCAAAATTTTGTTTTGCGCGCGATTTAAAGCACTTTTGTTGTAGAAAAAATGATTAGAATGAAGAAAATAGTATCGTTAATGGTGCTGTGTGTCGTCAGTTTGACAACCATGGCAGATGAGGGAATGTGGTTCCTCATGCATTTGAAGCGTCTAAATGAAGCCGATATGCAAAAAAAAGGTCTCAAATTGACCGCAGAAGAAATTTATAGCATCAACAACTCCAGTTTAAAAGATGCTATTGTACAGTTTGCTGGAGGCTGTACCGCTGAAATCGTATCTGGTTCAGGCCTAGTTATGACCAACCACCACTGTGGCTATGGCGCGATAGCAGAGCTGTCTTCCCCAGAGCATGACTACCTTACCAATGGTTTTTGGGCTAAAAACCATAGCGAAGAATTGAAACCAAAATCTCTTTCAGTGCGCTTTTTCGTGCGCATGGATGACGTTTCTAAGCGCATACTCAGTTTAGTAAACGATAAGATGCCTGAAAAAGAAAGAGAAAAAATCATTAACCAGGAGATTGCTAAGATTGAGAAAGAAAACAGTGAAAACGGCAAGTACATTGTTTCTGTCAAATCATTTTACAATGGTAATGAATACTACTACTTCGTATATCAAGACTATGAAGACGTACGTCTGGTAGGAACCCCGCCAAATAGTATTGGCAAGTTTGGTGGAGATACCGACAACTGGGAATGGCCACGTCACACGGGTGACTTTTCTATTTTCAGAGTGTATGCAGACAAAGATGGAAATCCTGCGCCATACTCCACAACAAATGTCCCGTTGAAACCTAAATACCACTTACCTATCAGCATAAAAGGCATCAAAGAAGGTGACTTTTCCATGATTTTGGGTTACCCAGGACGCACCAACCGTTGGATGCCAGCTGCAGGAATCGATCAAAATGTTAAGTACGCTTATCCTGCTTGGGTAGAAGCATCTAAGACAGGTATGGACGCCATGAAAAGATACATGGAGAAAGATCAGGCTGTCAACATCAATTATGCGTCACAATATTCGGGTGTTGCCAACTATTGGAAAAACCGTCAAGGTATGATCGATGCTCTATCGCAGCACCAAACAGCCAATGCGAAGCGTAAATTAGAAAACAATTTCGAAAAATGGGCCAATAAAAAAGAGAACAAAGACAAGTATGGTGATGTTATCAAAACTATCAACGATTACTATACTGCGACCAATGCAAAGGCACGTCATGACAACTACCTTATTGGCATGCTACGCTCCTCTACTTTTGCAGCTCTACCTTTTAGTCTAGGGGGTGCCTTACAACAGTATGCAGAAGCCAATGAAGCGGCACGTCAGCAGATGCGCGTAAGATTTGAATCTGCTATTCAAGAGAACTATGAAAAAGCCTACATTCCACTAGAGATAGATGTATTGGCAGACGAATTAAATCTTTACAGTGCAAAAGCCGGACAGATTGCTCCTTACATCGCTGAATTAGCCAAACAGAATAACGGAAACTTTAACGACGTTGTTAAATCCGCGTTTGAAAACAGTATTTTTGGATCAGCATCAAAACTAGAAGCTTATCTAGCGAATCCAGTAGCGACACAAGTAAAAGAAGATCCTTTATTTAAGATCTCGGAAGCATTGATGACCAAGTATCGTGAGCGCACAGTGGAACAAAGTCAACAAGAAGACAATTTCCAAGCTGCATTCCGTAAATACATTGCAGGTTTCTTAGAAATGAATCCAAAAGGCAAATATTATCCAGATGCAAACAGCACATTACGCCTGACGTATGGAAGTATAAGAGGATTACCAGCAGACCCTAGAAACGATGCAAAAGTGAATAATTACACTACGTTAAAAGGTACTATCGCGAAGTATAAACCAAACGATGAAGAATTTGATTTACCAAAGAGACTCATCGAATTGTATGAACAAAAAGACTATGGTCGTTATGCAGACAAAGAGGGATACATGCCCGTCAACTTCTTAAGCGATCAAGATATTACAGGAGGAAACTCAGGTTCTCCAGTATTAAATGCTAAAGGCGAATTAATTGGCTTGGCTTTTGATGGTAATATTGAAGCTATGGCTGGCGATGTGATCTTTGACCCTAAACTGCAACGGACTATTTCTGTCGATATCAGATACGTTCTATTTGTTATTGATAAATTCGCAGGAGCTAAAAATATCATAGACGAACTCACAATTGTAGAATAAACGCTATTAAATTGTTTTTTTCAACAAAAAAATAGGATTAAATTACTTTTGTATTTGTTGTTTTTGTATATTTATTACATATTAGTGCAAATATTTAGAAACTAAATTATATTAATTAAAATGGAAAACTACACTAAATTAAAAGAACTAGTTGCTTCAATCGAAGCTGATGCTGAAAAATTCTTCAACAATGGTAACTCTGCAGCAGGTACTCGCGTACGTAAAGGATTGCAAGATATCAAAACTTTAGCTCAAGACATCCGTAACGAAGTTACTGCAAAGAAAAACGACGGAAAAAAATAATCTATACCAGATTATACAATAAAAAATCCCGTTCTGAATTGCTCAGAGCGGGATTTTTTATTTTTGAGAACTTGTCCACCAGCTACATCAGTGCCAACTTGATGACATAATCTACCGTCGCTTTATTTAGAAAGCTACCGAAAGTATCGGTCATCATTTTAGCGATTTCAGCTCTATTCATCCGCTTTGCCTTTGCATTATTAAACAGCTTCTTATCTAACACTAAATTATCCGTAACGTCTACTTTAGTCGCAAAGTAAGAGACATGTTGGCTGGGCACTACCAAACCTAAGATCAGCCCTGGTAGACCGCTAATAGATTCTGGCCCCCCATTTGTCAAAAGCTCATTGCTATAATAACCGATCACATACGTCGAATCGGGCGTAAAACCATTGGCACGTCGGCAGTTATACCCAGCGATCTCACGATACTCATCCGTAATCTTCCAATCAATCGTCTTGACCGTATCTTCTACAATTATTTTTTGACCGATGATATCATTATAACGCTTGTATTCTTTAGTCTTTAAATCAGACAATGTAGTTGCATCAAAGTCTAAAGCCAGCATCATAATAAACTGTTTGATTTCCGCATCTAGATCCTGTTTAACAGGTTCGAATAATGTCTCATCCCCATTAAATTTCAAGGTCTTTTTCAACACGAGATTCTCAGGTGCACTGGGTATCATCGACTCGAACTGAGCTCTAGAACGATCATCCGATTTCTCTAGGTACTGCTTACGCATGATGTTCTTAATGTACATGGTTTTATCATAAGTCACCACTCCTGATTTCCCAAACATGGCAAACTGCGCTGTCGCTGTATGCCCCAATACAAAAAGGGCCAACAGCATCATTATATTCTTCATAGTCATCATTATTTCACAAACATTTTATTAAAATCCCAAGATAACTTCAACATGTAGTACCGTCTTATTGTATCAAAGCGTCTTTGTGTAAACACAGAGTTTGATTGGGTTCTAGAATATCCTAAGTTCTGATTAAACACGTCATTGATTGTAAAATCCAACATAAGGGACTCATTCTTAAAGAACTTCTTACTGACTCCTGGGTGCACCAAAAACCTTTCCAACTTCTGGTCAAACGCATCCGTAGGCGCTTCGTACGAATAGTCATAATTAGTATATATTTTGAATGAGCTTGACAAGAAATACTCAATACCTCCAGATACACCAAACACAAAACCGCTATTATCCCGTTCAGGACTCAAATTGGACGTCATCTGCCTATACTGAGGACTTAATTTCGTCACAAAATTCAAGCCTGTCTTTGTCTCCCTTTTTATCTCATAGCTCAGCGTATAGTTCTGCGATTTCACCAGATTCGCTTCACTATTAAAGAAGTTATTATTTCTATTGACTCCCAAAACTAAGCTAACTGAATTCTCCAACATCAATGACTTGTTCAGTCTAAAGTGATAGCCACCATACATCGATGCAGAAAAATCCTGCTTACCATTCATATTATCCCAACGGTAATAATTGACACCATTATTGGTCGTGATATTCTGTGTGATGGGGTCTTTCGTCAACGTAACTGTACCGCCCAAATACCTGAATTGATTTGACAATAGATTAAAACTATGATAAAATCCTTCAAATGTATTCGTAAAAGCCGGATTCAAGTCCTCGTTACCATTATAGATGTTCAACTGGTCCGAGTTATTCATAATCGGCTGTATCTGATTGAGAGATGGCAGTTGGTTTTGTCCTGAATACGACAATCGTAATGCTTTGGCCACAGAGAATTTATAGGTCGTTGTCAATCTAGGGTTATAGGTAAAGAAATTCCTATTCAGCGACCTATTGTCATAATTATTGATTTGTTTCAATCGGTCATCATTAAACGTATTGGTAAGGTTGGCTTCCCACTTCTCTCCCTGGTAAGCCACAGAGACATCGTAATTATTACTCAATCTATTAAAGTCATAACTACTACTATACTTCGGATCCAGAACATCATATTTCCCACTAGTCCCCTTGTTAAGAGACTCCAATAGCGAAGCATTCTTCACGCTGACGATACCATAAGCCACCGATAGATTCAATTCTGATGTAAGAGGCTCTGTATAGGTAACCCTCCCCTCTACTTTATTTAAATCCTGTTTCGTGTTTTTGAATTGGTCTGTAGTCGGCAGTTTCCCTCCAGGCTCCTTACTCAATTCTGAAAATAAGGTACCTGTTCCAACAGTTTCACTCTTACTACCTACTGCATTCAAAGAGAACACCCGTCCTTTTTTCAAGAACTTCTTAGTATATAATACATCAAAGTCATAAGTGTTGACTTTATTGTCTATATCTTCTTCACTATAGTTCTTCGTAACAGTGTCCGCATAGTTTTTAGAATTCGTGATTGTATTACTCCACAACTTCTTCCGGCTAGCCGATCCCGTAATTAATATCTCGTTCAGTGAATCGATCTTTGTTTCCAACCGTAAGTTGACACGATGTTGATCATTGTCCGTATCGACTTTCTTCGTAGTCTCACTATTGATGATACCGGACATTATCGTATTTTCCTCTCCATCCGCGGCAATCTTTCCATACTTATAGTTTAGATTCAGACGGTATCTATCGCCCTTCCATCTATCCGTAAAGTTCACTCCTGTATTTATCACACGTGGTATCCCGGTCACTCCCTCTCCAGAAAATGGATCATTCACTTTCATCACTCCGCCTTCAAAAGAAGCATCGACCTCTACCCCAAACTTCTGTGCATCTTCCCAATTCATCGTGGTGGTCCCATTGTTTCCCAGCAAACCATACACCGATATTTTTTGAGGACCTTTGAATTTATTGAACATCAGTTGCCCCATATAGTACTTATCCGTACCGCCACCGGCTAAGGCCTTTCCAAAGAAGCCATTTTTGGCACCGTCTTTCAGTTTTACATTGATAGTCTGCTCGCGCACTCCATCATCTACACCAGTGCGCTCGGTCCGATCAGATTTTTTCTCGTAGACCTGCACTTTGTCCACCATATCCGAACGGAGATTGCGGGTTACCAGTGTCGGATCATTACCAAAAAACTCCTCTCCATCCACGAGAACCTTTTTGACCGTCTTACCCTGGGCTGTAATCTTGCCCGAAGCGTCGACTGTAATACCAGGCAGTGCCTTAAAAAGGTCTTCTACTTTCGCATTTGCCTCCATCTTAAACTGGGATGCATCGTATTCTGTCGTATCCCCTTTGATCGTTATAGCGGCTCTTCGCTTTACTACAACCTCTTCAATCAGGTGAGCAACACTTGTCAACCCCAACTCACCGAGGTTCGAACTTGTGGTTCCACCCGTTACCGTCTCATAGAAATCGGCATACTTTGGATAGGAAACAATAACCAGGTACGAACCACTCTCGGGTCTTTTCAACTGAAACTTACCCCCAAGATCCGCCCGTCCATAGTCGACCAATGTGGAATCTTGCGTTTTCAGCAACATAACAGTTGCATTCTGCAGGCTTTTCTTATCTGTCGCATCGACGACCTTACCTGTAACTACATTTTGGGAATATCCTTTAAAATACAACCCGGACATGAACATAAAACAAAGAAGTATACCTCTCATAAAAGGATCTAATAAAACTAAGTATCAACTATTTTTCAGTATTAGTTGTACAAAAATGGTAAATGTTACACTTTCTTCACTAAAAAGACAGAAAAGTCACCTTTTTATTACCGTTTAAAGAGCCTTCCAAAAAAGCAGGAATACCGTTTCAAAATACTTACCTTTGTAGTAAATCATTTTTTGACATGCAAAACATCAAAGATTATGTAGAAGCTAATAAAGAACGCTTCTTAAACGAACTATTTGAATTATTGCGCTTTCCTTCCGTCAGTGCTGATCCTCAGTACAAAGAAGGCGTATTAAATACGGCTGAATTCGTAGCAAAAAAACTTCAGGATGCAGGCGCTGATAAGGTAGAAATATGCCCTACAGCTGGGTATCCGATTGTATATGGAGAGAAAATATTCGATCCTTCATTACCGACCGTATTAGTATATGGTCACTATGACGTACAACCTGCTGATCCTTTAGAGCTTTGGGATACTCCTCCATTCGAACCTACAGTCCGTGATGGAAAAATCTATGCCCGTGGTGCGGCAGATGACAAAGGTCAGTTCTACATGCACGTAAAGGCATTTGAATACATGATGGAAAACAATCAATTAGCTTGTAACATCAAGTTTATGATTGAAGGTGAAGAAGAAGTAGGTTCTGAGAACCTAGGTATCTTCGTTGCAGCTAACAAAGAGCGTTTAAAAGCAGACGTTATTGTTATATCCGACACCTCTATGATTAGCCTAGAAAACCCATCGATAGAGACAGGCTTACGTGGTCTTTCTTACGTTGAGGTCGAAGTAACTGGACCAAACCGTGACTTACACTCAGGAGTATACGGTGGAGCAGTAGCTAACCCAGCTACTATTTTATCCAAAATGATTGCTTCTCTACACGATGAGAACAACCATATCACTATTCCTGGTTTTTACGATGATGTCTTAGAATTGACAGCAGAAGAGCGTAAAGCATTGAACGAAGCACCGTTTGACGTTGAGGAATACAAAACAGACCTAGGCGTGAGCGAATTGTGGGGAGAGAATGGCTATACTGCTATCGAGCATACAGGTATCCGTCCTACACTTGAAGTAAACGGTATCTGGGGTGGTTACATTGGCGAAGGTGCAAAAACAGTATTACCTTCTAAAGCCTATGCTAAAATCTCGATGCGTTTGGTTCCTAACCAAAACTCAGATAGAGTTACCAAGCTATTCAAAGACCACTTTGAAGCTATCGCTCCAAAATCTGTAAAAGTTGAGGTAAAACCACATCACGGTGGCGAGCCTGTAGTAACTCCAACAGATAGCATCGCTTATAAAGCTGCTGAAAAAGCATTAGAAGTAACATTCAACAAAAAACCTATTCCTACGCGCGGTGGTGGTTCGATTCCAATCGTTGCTCTTTTCGAAAAAGAATTAGGTATCAAGACAGTATTGTTAGGATTCGGATTAGACAGTGACAACTTACACTCTCCAAACGAAAAATACGGTATCGAAAACTACTTAAAAGGTATCGAAACAATTCCTTTGTTTCACAAATATTACGCTGAATTAAGTAAGTAATTCGGTATAAAAAAATAAAAGGGTTATTTTTAACGAAATAACCCTTTTTCTATGGATTTTGATTTTCGACTTAAGGTTTTCCACACTGCAGCTCAGCAACTCAATTTTACAAAGACCGCTGCTGTCCTTTACATCTCACAACCCGCAGTCAGTAAGAATATCTTAGAGTTAGAAAAGAAAATGGGCGTTTCCCTTTTTGAACGCAAAGGCAATAACCTCATACTGACCCAAGCAGGAGAAATCCTATTCCGCTACGCGGGACAGATTATACAGCTCTACAATAAAGCCGACCAAGAGATTTTTGACCTCCAATCCGATATGAAAGGACATCTGACCTTGGGTGCCAGTACGACCATTTCACAATATATCATTCCATCATTACTGGCTAAGTTTTTAAACGAGCATCCCAATAGCCATATTGAGGTCTCCCAATATAATAGCCGGGCGATCGAAGAGCTCTTGATCGAAAAGAAAATCGACCTGGGTGTTACCGAAGGAGCAACAGACAATCGAGCTCTTAAATATATCCCCTTTATGAAAGATGAGATTGTACTCGTTACCAACAGCCAGAATACGTTCTTAAAACAACTCAAAAAACCAGATGTATTAGACCTCTACAAGATGCCATTGGTCGTACGCGAACTCGGATCAGGCACACGCTCCATCATCGAAAATAAAGTGCGATGCTTAGGTATTGATTTTTCGAAGTTAAATATCGAAATGGTCTTAGCATCAACCGAGAGTATCAAACGCTATATCCAAGAGCGAGATTGCTTTGCCTTCCTCTCGATTCATTCGATACAAAAAGAAATATTAGAAAACAAGCTCACTATTCTTGACCTGCCCGACTTGCAGATCGAACGATATTTTTATTTCACCCATGTCTATGGCGGACTGACCGGTATTCCGAATCAGTTTTTACAGTTCTGTATCAGGTAATTAACTTTCGTAAATAACTTTTGGTTATACCTCATAATATTTCCTTTCTTTTTGAACAATTTGAAAGAAAGTTTATTTGTAGAAATAACTATTCTGAAAGATGGAGTACAAAAGATTAACCAATTATGTAAAAGCACTCGGTGGTATTGCCTTATTATCATTAGTAATGTGTGTATGTCTCTTTCTCTTTGCTTACGAACAGGGAAGAGGTAATATCGCTTCTGCGAAAGAAGTCTTAGATGACAGCACTATCGTTCATGTGGCGGACTATGTTCCTATCACTTTTAAAGATGATGCTGAGGGCAAGCTCGCAGCCTACGGCGAAAAACTAATAAAAAACACCTATGATTATTTTTATGAAGACGGCAAAAAGATAGGCAATAACTTAGCTTGCAGCAATTGTCACCTTAATGGCGGAACAAAAGCTTTTGCGGCTCCTTATGTAGGACTGCACCAAGTCTTCCCAATATATATCGGACGTGAGGACAAAGTAGAATCGTTGGAAGAGCGGATTAATGGTTGTTTTGAACGGAGTATGAATGGCAGAGCTATTGCTGAAAACAGCAATGAAATGCGAGCCATCATCACTTATATCAAACAAGTAAGCCAGCGTACACACAATGACAAGCGTCTAGACGGTCAGGGATTCGTAAAGATAGAAATCCCGGATCGTGCAGCAGATTTAAAACACGGTCAGGTTATCTATGCCAACCAATGCTCAAGCTGCCATGGCGAACAAGGTCAGGGCCAGAAGAATCCAAATGCAGGAGGTTACCTATACCCACCGCTTTGGGGGGCTGACAGCTACAATGACGGAGCTGGTATGGCCCGCATGCTGACTGCCGCTCGCTTTATCAAAGGGAACATGCCACTAGGTGCGACCTATGACGAACCTCTGTTGAGTGACGAAGAAGCGTATGATGTCGCTGCCTACATCAATTCCTTTGACAGACCTAAAAAGGCAAACAAGGAAAAAGACTATCCTAATTTGGCAAAAAAACCTAAAGACTGTGCATATCCTCCTTATGCGGATGATATCAGCGCAGAACAACACAAATACGGACCATTTAATTTTTAATAACAAATTATATACATATGAACAATAGCATTATTACCACCTGCCTAATCCTATTTACAATAGCATTCCAAGGACAGAGCTTCGCTCAGGACAGTGACCTTCTCACCAAGAACAAATCATTCCAAGGAGCAGTTGCAAAAAAGAAAAGCTATAAAGCCATCTACCAACTCGACAGTGATGATCCAAAAACCATTGCCAAGGCATTCCGAAATATCAACAATGCCCTAAAAGACCCACGTCTGCAAGGTAAACTCGAAATTGAACTGATTGCATTCTCGGGAGGAACAGAAGCATTCAAAAAATCAAACAGCCAATATGAAGAAGCGCTGAAAGGTCTCATTGAAAAGGGCGTGCATGTCGTACAGTGCCTTAATACCCTTGAAGAGCGAAAAATAGCCAAAAGTGAACTTTATGATTTTCTCGCCTACGTGCCGAGTGGCAACGGCGAGCTTATCTTACGCGCTAGCGAAGGTTGGATTATTGTAAAACCATAACGACACCCCATATACATTCAGATATGAATTTTAGAAACATACTACTAGGTTTATTCTTACTGGTTTCGACCTTAGGAAAGGCCCAAGACCATAGATTTGATCCACCATGGAACACTCCTCCAGCATCTGCAGTACACTTTACTGTACCTGGTATCAATAATGTACCGGACCTTTATGGAGATATCGTAGATCCACAACTCACCATATTTTTCGCAGGCAATCAATTTATGGTCGTAGACGACTTATTAGCTGCATTTAAGAAAGAATATCCCCAGTACCAACGTATATTCGTAGAGACATTACCTCCAGGAATATTGGCCAAACAGATACAAGGTGGTTCCTTGACTTTAGGCAATCTTCGTATCACGCACCAGCCTGACGTATACACCGCTGGCAAAAGAACGATTACCGAAATGAAAGATTACTTCAGTCATACCCAGATCTATTGTTACAACAACATCTGCTTGATGGTTCCTGAAGGAAATCCAGCCAAGATAACTTCGCTCAACGACCTGGCACAAGAAGATGTACGTATCGCTATGCCCAACCCATTATGGGAAGGTATTGGAGAACAGATACAAGCATCCTACAAAAAAGCGGGCGGAGAAGCTCTTGTCAACAAAATCATGAAAGATAAAGTGGAGAAAGGCACTACCTATCTAACAAAAATACACCATCGAGAAAGCCCTATGCGCATCCTATATGGCGATGCCGATGTGGCTCCCGTATGGAGTTCCGAAGTCGTATATCAAAAAATAAAGGGACATCCTGTCGATGTCGTCGAGATCCCTGATGAGCTCAACTCTACAGCTACTTACATGGCGACCAAACTCAAAACAGCCCCCCATCCAAAAGCTGCAGATGACTTCCTTAAGTTTATGGAGACGAGTACAGCCCAACAAATTTATCAGAAATACGGTTTCAGTATAAAATAAAACTTTCAAGAAAGGATACCTAGGTATCCTTTTTTCTTTTTAAATTCGATTTTCATTAATGTAAATCGTATGGTGCAAATCCTAAAAAAGCTGCATAGACTCTGGTATTTCCTCTGTCTACTTATCTTTTTCATTTTATTGTTTCCACTATTATACCTTTTGACTCGGAACCCCGAAAAGAATTATGCCGCTATCGTACGGGTAAGACGTATTATAGCCCTACTCGCCACAACATGTTCAGGTATATTTTTCAAAGTCGAGTTTGAATCTGAAATAGATTGGTCAATGCCCTACATCATCTGTCCTAACCATACTTCTATTTTAGATATCACTGCTATTATCTTCATGTGTCCACAACCGTTTTCTTTTATGGGCAAAGTCGAGTTATTACGTAATCCAGTCACACGAATTTTCTTCAAGACGATCGATATTGCCGTGGATCGAAAAAGCAAAATATCTGCATTCAGAGCGTTCAAAAAAGCAGACAGTCTCGTCAAAGAAGGCAAATCGATGGTCATATTTCCCGAAGGAAAAATTGACGACGAATATCCTCCAAGACTTCATGAATTCAAATCAGGATCATTCAAACTTGCTATTGACAACCAGATACAGATACTTCCAGTCGTTATACAAAACGCATGGCAGATTCTATGGGACGGCGGTGAAAAATTTGGCTCTCGCCCCGGTACCATTCAGATAAAAGTACTCACACCTATCAGTACACAACTGATGACTACACAACAATCCGACGAAATACAAACCTTGGTCTACCATCGGATGCAGTCTTACTGGACCCTAGGGAAAAGTCTACAAAATGTAAAAAACATGGAAGCCTAAAAACATATAAACCTCAAAAACAGAGCTATAAAAAAGAAAAACCTATTTAATACATAATTAACTTGCTTATATAAAATATAATACTATTTTTGCGAAAAAAGTAGAACTTAAATTGTAATACTATGTATTGGACTCTAGAATTAGCATCACACTTAGAAGATGCGCCATGGCCTGCGACTAAAGATGAATTAATTGATTACGCAATTCGTTCTGGTGCTCCAGTAGAAGTAATCGAAAATCTTCAAGCTTTGGAAGACGATGGCGAACCTTATGAAAACATTGAAGAGATTTGGCCGGACTATCCTACAAAAGACGATTTCTTTTTCAATGAAGACGAGTATTAATCCATCATAAAAATCGCACTTTTCTAAGTGCGATTTTTATTTTGTTCCTTTGGAAACACAACCAACCTTTCCTATGGGTTGATCGTCATTAAAAATTAAATAAAGATGAAAGTATTAATTAGTTTCTTATTGCTTATTCTATCCACTAGCTTACGCGCTCAGGAGTCCATCCCTAAAGATTATAATAAGGATATTAGGTACATTCAATCTTTTATCGCTGATCTTGCTGATGAAAACAAAGCTATCGATATCATATTAAGCCAATACCTTATTGTCGAAAATCCTTCCGACGAAATTTACGATTATCTCGAAGTATCCTTACAGGAGGTACGAATAAATCTTATGGCTAAAAATCTAAAAGAAATAGAGTATATTCCCTATAACAAAATGCCAAAGAAAGAAATTCGCGATATTGATCCCGAAGATCTAGATACCGACAACATGTACTTTTTACAATATAGAAAAAGACAGATGCTCGCTGTATACTTAGAGAACGACAAAGTAGGCTCTCTCACCTTAGTTTCCAAAGGAAACAACCTAGCACATTTTGTACTTTATTAAAAAAATCGAAAAAAACTTGACATTTTTAAAAACTTATTTGATATTTGTTACCAACGACTAAGTAATGAACAATTTTGTAATCAATAACGCATGGTGGTGGCACGACAGTTAATGTTGTGGCAGACGTCTATTGCTTGAAATTGATACAATCAAAGAATAGTGGGCTTGCCATATCGGCAAGCCTTTTTTTTGCTCTTTTTTGAACAACAATCATTGACCTTTTACCATAAAAAAATGAAAGAAATACTAAGACATCTATTTGAGTACAAGTCATTCAGCCGACAGGAGGCCTATGATATCCTGACTCATATCGCAACAGGAAAATACGACAGTCATCAAATTGCCGCTTTTATGACAACCTATGGCATGCGCAGTATTCGTGTTGAAGAACTTACAGGTTTCCGGGATGCTATGTATGATCTATGTCTAAAAGTTGATTTTCAGGGCTATGACCTTATCGACATGTGCGGTACGGGTGGCGACGGCAAGAATACGTTCAACATCTCCACCTTAGCTTCTTTTGTCGTTGCCGGAGCAGGATACCACGTAGCAAAACACGGCAATGTAGGTGTGTCTTCGGGCTGCGGTTCATCCAATGTGATGGAATACCTGGGATATCAATTCACCAATGATATGGACAGCTTGAAGCGCCAATTGGATGAAGCGAATATCTGCTTTCTCCATGCTCCTCTCTTCCATCCAGCGATGA
The DNA here is from genome assembly GCF_000416985.1 of Sphingobacterium paucimobilis HER1398. GTDB lineage: Bacteria > Bacteroidota > Bacteroidia > Sphingobacteriales > Sphingobacteriaceae > Sphingobacterium > Sphingobacterium paucimobilis. The sequence goes on along the minus strand of NZ_ATDL01000004.1, from coordinate 152,549 downwards.
AAACGGTAGCTCCCATCCGAAAAGCACTGGGCGTCAAAACATTTTTCAACATGCTCGGCCCATTGACCAATCCCGCCAATCCGACCTATCAATCCGTAGGGGTTTTCAGTCTCGAATTAGCAAGGCTATACAACTATCTCTGCCAGAACACGGACAAACAGTATAGCATCATACATGCATTGGATGGATATGACGAGATATCTCTTACAGGAGATTTTAAGCTTATAAACAACGCTGGGGAAAGCTACTATACAGTCGAAGAATTGGGTTTTGAGCCTGTGACATCCGACGAACTGGCAGGTGGTGACACCGTTGAGGAAGCGGCCAACATTTTCAATAACATTATTCAGGGAAAAGGTACCAATTCACAAAACAATGTCGTATTGACCAATGCTGCTTTTGCGATAAAGACCTTCCATCCCGAAAGAAGTTTTGGAGACTGCTATTACGAGGCAGAGGCCTCACTTTTGGGATTAAAAGCATTGGATAGTCTGAAGAAATTAGTAAGGAGTTAACAAGTGAATGAGTTAGCCAGTGAACAAGTTATCAAGTTAACAAGACACTAGATCACTCGATAACAGGATCACACGATAACAAGATAACTCAATAACCTCATAACTAAAAAATGAATAACAAGATCAAAATAAAGGTTTGCGGCATGCGAGATGTGGACAACATACGACAACTCCTACAGCTTCCTATTGACTATATTGGGTTTATTTTTTATCCAAAATCCCCACGCTTTGTACAGGACCAAGCCCCGTCAATTAACGCTGCTGACATTAAAAAAGTTGGAGTATTTGTCAATTCTACGTTTTCTGAAATCATGGACAAAGTTCATACTCACCAGGTGGACGCAGTCCAATTACATGGTGATGAAACACCGCAACTCTGCGAATCTTTAAAAAATCAAAAGCTGGAGATCATCAAAGCTTTTGGAATCGACAGCACATTTGACTGGTTGACGCTAGAAAGCTACCTTGAACACATCGATTATTTCCTCTTCGATACCAAAAGCACGCAATACGGCGGAACCGGAAAAGCCTTTAGCTGGTCGGCATTGACAGAATATCCCTATAACAAACCTTATTTTCTCAGCGGAGGCTTAGGGCCGGACAATCTCCAAGATGCGTTTAGCATCAACGATAACAGGCTGTACGCAGTAGATTTAAACTCCAGGTTCGAACGACAACCCGGAATCAAGAATATTGAAACATTAACACAAGCATTATCAATCATACGAAATGAGCAAATACCAAGTAAACAATAAAGGCTATTATGGCCCCTTCGGTGGTGCCTACATTCCAGAGATGCTGTATCCTAACGTTGAACAGTTGGAACAGCAATACCTTACGATCTTAAATGATCCTTCATTCAAAGAAGAGTTCGAGCAGTTGCTCAAGGATTATGTAGGTCGCCCCTCCCCCCTATATCATGCCAAGCGTCTATCCGAGCGCTATGGAGCCAAGATATTCTTAAAAAGAGAAGATCTTAACCACACTGGGGCACATAAGATCAATAATACCATTGGGCAGATCCTATTGGCCGAGCGCCTAGGAAAAAAAAGAATCATAGCAGAGACCGGGGCAGGGCAGCATGGAGTTGCTACTGCCACAGTTTGCGCACTAAAAGGGTTAGAATGTGTGGTCTACATGGGCGAGATTGATATTGCCCGTCAAGCTCCAAATGTCGCCCGTATGAAAATGATGGGAGCCAAAGTAGTGCCTGCAACCTCGGGCAGCAAGACACTCAAAGACGCGACGAATGAAGCACTCCGTGACTGGATCAACAATCCTGTAGACACCCACTATATTATAGGCTCCGTAGTAGGTCCTCACCCCTACCCCGATATGGTAGCCCGCTTCCAATCGATTATATCTGCCGAGACAAAAAAACAACTGTTGGAAAAGACAGGAAAGTCAACCCCAGATATCGCCATGGCCTGTGTAGGTGGCGGCTCCAATGCAGCAGGTATGTTCTATAACTTTGTCGATGATGAAGATGTCCGTCTTATCGCAGTAGAAGCTGCTGGCCTCGGTGTCGATTCAGGAGAGACTGCCGCGACCACCGTGCTGGGCAAAGAGGGCGTATTGCACGGTAGCCGCTCTATCTTGATGCAGACCGACGATGGCCAAGTCGTCGAACCCTATTCTATATCCGCAGGACTAGATTACCCTGGTATTGGTCCCCAACACGCTTGGTTGTTCCAATCCGGCCGTGGAGAATATGTCTCTGCAACCGATGATGAAGCGATGCAGGCAGGATTACTTCTTACACAATTGGAAGGAATCATTCCTGCCATTGAGAGTTCCCATGCACTAGCCCACCTTGAAAAAATGAAATTCAAAGGAGACGAAGTAGTCGTCATCTGTCTATCGGGACGCGGAGACAAAGACCTGGACAATTATATGAAGTATTTTAACTTGTAGTATTCGTTATCAAGTGAACAAATTATCGAGTTAACAAGTCGTGAAGACTTCTCGATAACAAGATCACTCGACAACATGTTAACAAACCATAACATGCAACTCAATAAACACGCCAACGGACTGTTGTCCATATATTTTACTGCGGGCTATCCTACATTGGACAGTACCGTCACCATTGCCAAAGCGTTGGAAGAAGCCGGTGCTGATTTCTTGGAGATAGGATTCCCCTATTCTGACCCTGTGGCAGACGGTCCTACCATACAACACAGCTCCGAAGAAGCGCTCAAGAATGGAATGACGCTCCATGTCCTTTTTGAGCAGCTGAAAGACCTACGCAAACATGTTACTATTCCTGTATTTCTGATGGGATATGTCAATCCTGTCATCCGATTCGGCGTAGAGAATTTTTGTAAGGCCTGTAAGGAAGTGGGTGTTAACGGGACAATTATCCCAGATCTCCCCATGTACGAGTATGAAGAACTCTATCAGCATATCTTCGAAGAGAATGGCATCAGCAATATTTTCTTAGTCACTCCACAGACTTCAGAAGAGCGTATACGAAAAATAGACAAACTATCAACGAGCTTTATCTATTTACTTTCGTCCAATGCCATCACAGGCACAAATCTCGAAGTAAAAGATCAAGCCGAGAGCTATTTCAAACGGATAAAAGACATGGACTTAGACAGCCCTTTTATCATTGGTTTTGGCATATCTGATCAAGCGACATTTCGCAAAGCCACCGCCTATGCCAATGGAGCTATCGTAGGCACCGCTTTTGTCAAACTGCTGAGTCAGGAAGATTATTTAAAAAAAATCCCTGAATTCATACAAAAGCTACGCTAGCGATACTTAGAATCATTAACATTTTGCGCTTTTATTATCAATTAGCCAATAATATAGCGTATTTTTGTAGTTGAAAAAAGAAAATATTTCTATTAAAAAAATGGAACACACACGAATTAAAGAATTATTACAATCGGAAGATTTTGGAAAAGAAGTTATTGTCAAAGGTTGGGTTAGAACATTTCGTAATAACCAGTTTATAGCACTTAATGACGGTTCTTCTATCAATAATATTCAAGCCGTAGTTGATTTTGAAAACACGCCTGATTCGATTCTAAAAAGAATCACTACCGGTGCTGCAGTTCGTGTAAAAGGTAATTTGATCGAATCGCAAGGAAAAGGGCAGCGTGTCGAAGTCAAAGCCACTGAGGTCTCCATTATTGGTGATTCAGATCCAGAGAAGTACCCACTACAACCCAAGAAGCACAGCTTAGAGTTTTTGCGTGAAATTGCACACTTACGTGTACGTACAGGAACTTTCAATGCTATATTTAAGGTAAGAAACGCCTTATCATTTGCTATACACAAATTCTTCCAGGAACGTGATTTTGTATACTTTCATTCTCCAATCATTACGGGTTCGGATGCAGAAGGAGCAGGTGAAATGTTCAGAGTAACAACGTTAGACCCGATAAACCCACCGTTGACGGAAGATGGAAAGGTCGATTTCAAAGAAGATTTCTTCGGCAAATCCACCAACCTGACCGTATCAGGTCAATTGGAAGGCGAGCTTGCAGCATTAGCTTTCAGCAACATCTATACTTTTGGTCCTACTTTCCGTGCCGAAAACTCCAACACCACCCGTCACTTGGCAGAGTTTTGGATGATCGAACCGGAGATGGCCTTCTACGAGTTAGAAGACAACATGGATCTCGCAGAAGACTTGTTGAAGTATGTCATTAAATATGCCTTAGAGCAATGTCCTGAAGAAATCGAATTCTTGAAAAACAGATTGTTGGAAGAAGAGAAATCAAAACCACAAGCTGAACGTTCAGAGCTTAACTTGGTGGAAAAACTAAACTTCGTATTAGAAAACAACTTCGAGCGCCTAACCTATACAGAGGCTATCGAGATCTTATTACGCAGCAAGCCCAATCAAAAGAAACAGTTCAAATACCTTATCGAAGGATGGGGTGCAGACTTACAGTCCGAGCATGAACGTTATTTGGTAGAGAAACACTTCAAAAAACCGGTAATCCTTACGGACTACCCTAGAGAGATTAAGTCTTTCTATATGAAACAGAACCAACCTGATGCACAAGGCCGTCATACCGTACGCGCTATGGATATTCTGTTCCCAGGCATCGGAGAGATGGTAGGTGGGTCCCAACGAGAAGAAAACTTAGAAAAACTTCTGACACGTATGGCCGAAGTTGGTATCGAAGCAGAAGAGATGGAATGGTTCTTAGATACACGTCGTTTCGGTTCTGTACCGCATTCCGGATTCGGCGTTGGCTTTGAGCGCCTGGTATTGTTTGCAACAGGAATGACCAATATCAGAGATGTAATCCCTTTCCCACGCACACCGAAAAACGCAGAGTTTTAACATAAAAAAACAGCAGCCAAAACAAATCATTTTGGCTGTTGTTCTTTTAAATAAGAGGGAGTCATTTACATACACTGGATTAAACAATAACAAGCCACATGCTATTAAAAATATATAACGACAAGCCAAACGAAAAATACATCGACCAAGCAGTCGACATCCTACGCAAAGGAGGAGTTATCATCTACCCTACAGATACGGTGTATGGCATAGGCTGCGACATCACCAATCAAAAAGCGATTGAACGTGTATGTCAGATACGCGGACTAAAAACAGACAAAGCCAACCTCTCCTTTATCTGTTATGACCTTACCGATATCGCACAGTACACCAAACCATTTGACACCACCGTATTTCGAGTCTTGAAAAAAGCACTACCTGGTCCTTTTACTTTCATTTTCAACGCTAGTGGTCAGGTTCCCAAACTGCTAAGTTCAAAAAAGAAAACGGTAGGTATCCGTGTTCCAGACAACAATATCGTTCGAGAGATTGTCAAACAATTAGGCAACCCTATTGTAACAGCCTCGATCCATGACGAGGATGATATCATCGAATACTCTACTGACCCCGAGCTTATCTATGAGAAATATCAAGAACTCGTCGACCTGGTTATTGACGGAGGTTATGGTGATAATGTGGCATCTACCGTTGTCGACGTTACGGAAGGAGAATTTGAAGTTATACGTGAAGGCAAAGGAGATTTAGAGCAATACCTATAGCTTGGGCGCTAGGAACATCAACTGAGCCTCGATATTCATGCCGTTAGAGCCTCTTCTTTCTTCCATGTCCGCACAGATCGGATATATGCGATATTAAAGATAGCGACAGCCATAAAAATCAACGCATATGCAATAATCTGTACCCCATTAATAGCTTCATTAAAATAAAAAACAGCCAATAGAAAAGCTATAGTAGGATTGATATAAAGCAATATCCCCACGACCGAAGAGTCCAGTCCCTTTAAGGCATACATGTTTAAAAATAACGGAATAATCGTAAACAGCACTGCAATCAACAATACGTATACATAGAAATCAGTTCCATGCACCGTACCTTGAGGCAAGATATACAAGAGAGGGGTTAAAAGAACCGTACAGATAATAATATGCAGATTTAAAGTAAAAAATTTATCCAATCGATTGTTGCCTTTTTGAAGCACCAGATAAGTAGCATATGAAAATGCAATGACAAGACTATATATCATATCCATAAAATGCCCATAGGCCAACATGAAGCAAGCCAGAACACTAAGCCCTACCGCCAGCCATTGCCCCCGATTCAGCCTTTCTTTCAAAAACACACTGGCGAGTACAGTAGTAATAATCGGACATATCAGATAGGCGAGTGAAGTTGCATTGACACTGACATTATTCATGACGTAGATAAACAAAAACCAGTTTAACGCCAACATCATTGCGCTACACAGCGCATGCAAGAATACATTTCTTCTGTCCCGACTGGACATATTCCGAATCAACTTTATATTGGCCTTGGTCACGGCAGGCCTGACAAGAAAACTAATCAACAAGATAGCACCAGAAGCAAACAAGACCCGATACAACAGAATATCCAAAGAAGCATAAGCACCCAATGGTCGCAATACCAAGCTGAATGTTCCCCAGACAATAAATGAAAATAGAGCCGCAGCGTAATATTTGACTTGCATTTTAGGTTGTAATTGAGTTATCGTGTGACCTTGTTATCGTGTGATCTTGTTAACTCGTTCACTTGCGCAGTGAAACGAAGTCCCGATATCATCGGGAATAACTTCTTAACTTCATCACAGAATAACGAGTTCTTCGACCAGAACCTGTCCCGCATGTTCGTTGACACGCCCGATAACCTGACGTCGCATTAGAGTCAACTCGTGCTTGACAACGGCAGACTCTACTTTAACATACAGTTTTTTATCTTTTACAAAAATCTTTAACGTTCGTTTTTCGATATAAGGACCTATAATCTCACCCCAAAAGGAAACCACAGAAGATTCATCAAATTTACGACGTAGACGATACACCTCCAACCACTTCTCCACCGCCTGCTTCATACTGATATCATCACGTGTGGGTATTTCATCAAACTTTTTCTTATACATGAACCTGACCTCCTTCAATATCAAAGATACGTATTGGTTGAGCGATTTCATCGAATATTTTACGAATTCTATCCGCATCCGTATCGGTTATGAATATCTGACCAAACTCCTCATTCGACACCATCTTCATCAGCTTCGTAGTCCGTCTGTCGTCCAACTTATCAAAGATATCATCCAGCAACAATAATGGTCTGAACTTCTTTTGTTCCTGTAAAAAACTGTATTGTGCAAGCTTAAGAGCAATAAGAAAAGACTTTTGTTGCCCCTGTGACCCAAACTTCTTAAGTGGCATCTCTCCATGTATCGTAAAGAGCAAATCATCCTTATGCACGCCCTGAGTCGTTCTTTCCAGCGCCCTATCTTTGTCTAAGCAACTATTAAGCAGTTCCAAAAAGTCATGATGATGCAGTGGCGACTCATATACTAAGGAGACCTCCTCGGCTTGGTCCGTAAGATAATTATAATGCCGTTGAAAAGACGGAGTAAACTCTTCCATAAAGCGTTTACGGCGTGCATAGATACGATCGCCGACATCTACCAGCTGCATATTCAGCACCTCCAATAAGCCCACATCAAACACACCACGTTCTTTGATACCTTTCAACAACATATTCCGTTGTAGAAGTACCTTATTATACAATATCAATGTATCTAAGTAACGATTATCCGTCTGCGATATCACATTATCAATAAATTTTCGACGTTCCTCACTGCCTTCCGTGATAATCTCACTATCATTAGGAGATATCATCACCAGTGGAAACTGGCCGATATGATCTGCCAATCTGGGATAATCCTTTTTGTTGCGCTTGAATTGCTTTTTCTGGTTACGTTTCAGACTACAGGAAATAGCATCTACCCGCTCTTCTCTTTCAAACTCCCCCTGCACCATAAACCACTCCTCCCCTTTCTTGATATGCTGCGAATCAATAGGATTGAAATAAGACTTGCATAAGGAGAGGTAATGGATAGCATCCAGCAGGTTGGTTTTTCCTGCACCATTTTCCCCTGTAAAGGCATTGACCTCCGGCAGGAAGGTCAATGTAGATTCGGTATAATTCTTAAAATTTAATAGCGATAGTTGCTTAAGCCACATTTACTTTACTTCTTCAAAATCGATAAACTCACCAGCTGTAGCTGTTCCCTTTCGTTTGGCTTCCTGCGCAGGGACATAATCCACCTTCACCTTACCTTCTTTTGTTTTCGTATTGTCCGATCGATAAGATTGTTGCTCATAGGCATTCCCAAAAGGGCTTCCACCGCCAAAGGGATTACCCGCGCCACCGTAGTTATATTGTCCTTGTGATTGCTGTTGTTGTGCTTTTTTCATCATGCGCTCCGTCAGCTTACGCATTGCGAATGGCAGAAGCAAACGCATCGAAAACTTAAACACATAATAAAACGCAACAACAAATAATATAAAATATAATAAACCCATTTTCTTCTAGTTCTAGTTATTCAAACCTACATAAATTTGTTCTTAAGCCCAAAAAGCTGCTTTCAGAACATATTTTAAGGTTCTACGCTTTCAATTATAACTTTTAATAGAGTAAATATATCAAATTCAACTCCACATAACGTCAAAGAAGTGTCAGACTGAAAACCTTAACATTTATTAAGATTCTTGCTTGGCCTTAGTAATCGCATTGTAAAGCTCCTCTTGCTTATACGTACCGATTATATATACCAATCCGTCCCTATCTGTCAGCCAAACCGCATCCTTGCCGCCTGCATAAAAACGAATCTTTCCATTCTTATGTAAGTTATAGACCGGGTTATTAAACACAAACTTGCTGTAAGGTTTCTTCTCAATTTTTACCAGTGAAGCCAGATCGATCTTAACCAGACTCGTCGTCCATAGGCCGCTCAGCGTTACATTATTCGGAGTGACCGCCGTTTTGTAATGTACCAGATACATCATGACAACAGATACCACGATGATACAACTACCTACAATAAAGAACAGCTGACTCGACACGAGATGATCCATATTTAAGTAATAAACAATAAAACAGAACAGGGCCAACACCATCCTGACACTAATCCAAGTCATATCCCTTCCAAGGTACTGACGCTCAACAAATAGATTATTTGTACTCATACTTACTAATATTGCAAACTAATTTAAGGACTTTTTGTGTATTTTCCGTTATCTTATATCGGTCGTCCAACTGATAAGTTGCAATCCAGAGCAATTCACCATTGCCATTCACCACAATCGGAATATTCTTTTTATCGAACAGATTGACTTTCTTTTGGATAAAGAAATCAGACACCTTTTTTGTCCCCGTCATCCCTAGGGGTTGAAACACATCACCTTCCTGCCAAGACCTCACCGTCAGTGGAAAAATCAGTTTATCGTAGTCCAAAAGTGCTACCGCTGGATTTCTTTCTATAGAAACCTCCGTCGAACAACTCGCCGCAAAAACATAATCACGCCACTCCATTTCACCATCACCACTTGCCAATTCAGACCATCCATCGGGCTTCTCCATTCTCCGAAGCCTAAGTGTCGTACGGTCCACCAGCAACTCGTAAGTCGATGATAAAAAGATCCGCCCGGATTCGGCATCCAACACGGCCAACATATCTTCAAGCACGGGTTTTGAAAAACCATAAGGTTCAAAAACATAATACAACAAACCTATACCCTGTGCTTTTATGGCTTCTTTGGAAATCTCCCATTGCTGCTCTCCAACTTGAACAAACAGCTCATCCCGTTTTTGAGCAACGAGCAAAGACAATACCCCTTGAGCATCTTGAAAACGCACGATATTATCCTCCATAATCGATACAAAATCAGGATTCAACTGTTCAAATTGAGGAATGATATCGAGACGTATCTTGTTGCGCGCATACTTATTTGAAAAGTTAGATGAATCATCTCTATACGGCACATCCAGCGACTCGACAACCACCTGGACTTCGGTCGCTGTCAAAAACAACAGCGGTCGTACAACATTCCCCCTTTTAGGCAGAATCCCCTGTAGACCCAGCAATCCCGTACCTCGAGACAGGTTCAACAGCACTGTTTCCACATGATCATTTTTATGTTGTGCCACCGCGATATAATCACAACCCACTTCTTGTCTCAACATCTCAAACCAATCGTAACGAAGCTCCCGAGCAGCCATCTGTATCGATATTTTGTGAGCATGAGCATAAGAAATGGTATCAAAGCGACGTATATGCAGAGGCACACCGAGCTGATCACAATAAGCACGAACGAGCTCCTCGTCTCCATCGGACTCCTCTCCTCTCAGCTCAAAATTACAATGTGCGGCCTCCACAGACACACCATACCGGGCCAATAAAGTCAACAACAAAATCGAGTCCTTACCTCCACTGACAGCTACAAGCAGTTTATCCTTTTTAGTAAACAGCTTATGATCTTCTATATACCGTTCAAAACGCAAATCGATATCCATAGTTCAAACCTAAATAAATTCATTTTCATATGCAATGGGGACATTTCACAAAGTAGACTTTGTCGTCAATGCGAGAGGTAAGTTTTTTAACAAACACAGAGGCGGTTGAATGACAGTCAACGTCACCCTGCTGTGTTCCGATTCATCAGTAAGCGGAATATAGTCGAGTCTATTGGGTCTATCAACTGCATAGGATTAATAAATAGCCTGTAGATCTCTCCGCTTCGGTCGAGAGGAGGTGATAGTTTAGATTTTATATAGTCCACCGTAGTTTTGCCACCCGCAATTTATTTAGCAAAAAAGACCAGTGATATTCGTTAATTTTATTTCGTATTAAATTTCATTCAATTAACATTTTTTTGCTATTAAAATCCATATTTTTGCCTGCGTGAGAAACTGGTTAATAATCATATTTTTTATCCTATCCTTAGCAGCCGCTTTTGGACAGACTCCAATTGGCTCGACAGCACAACAAGGAGACCGTCTTAACCTAGTGTCGTCCAACAGTGGGCGTATCAATGCTAAGACAGGACACATGGTATTTTACGTTCCTGTCTACGAGCACAAAGGCAATACCCTTTCCGCAGACAGCGGCTATATCTATGAAGATGAGATAAAAAGACAGTTTTTCGAAGCTTTTGGCAATGTCGTCATCACACAGCCTTCAGGAACTGTAATCTATGCCGACTATCTCCATTATGACGCCGCCGCCCAACACGCACTGCTCACCAAAAATGTGAAGATGGTCGATAAAGGGTCGACACTGACGACCAATCACCTCACCTATAATATGCGTTCCAAAGTCGGAACCTACACTGGCGGAGGGAGGATCATATCTCAGGGAGACACCATCACCTCAAAGAACGCCTATTATTTTGAAAACACATCCGATGCCTATTTTCGGCACAAAGTAGTCGTACGAAGCCCCAACGTAAAGGTATATACTGATACCATGCGTTACAATTCTTTGAGCAAAATGACCTATTTCTTCGGTCCTACCAACATCAAGCCCACCAGCAATGAAGAAGGCAAGAACGAAAATCTATACACAGAGCGAGGCACCTACAACACAGGAACGGGCATTGCCGATTTTAACAAAAACAACCTATACACCGAAGGATCCAAATTTCTAAAAGGTGACAGTTTACATTACGAACGTTCTAAAGGGGTAGGCGAAGCTTTTAGAAATGTTGTTTTTGTCGACACATTAGATAAGTTTTTTGCCTATGGCGGTCGCGGGCTCTATACACAATCCGAAGAGTCGATTCTGATGACAGAAAAGCCCTATATCATCACCGTTGTCAAAGAAAACCAAGATTCGACGGCAGATAGCTCAGCCGCACCTATAGACCTTAAAGCTAAAGAAAAAAAGAAAAAAGAGGGTAAAGACGAAGTAAAGGTCCAAGAAGAAATATCTGACAAAGAGAAGAAAAAAACAGAAGATATCGGTCCTGCACCAAAAACGGTTCCTCGCGACAGCACCTTACGAGAGGCAAAGATGGACTCCGTCTACATGACTGCAGACACCCTGTACTCACGTATGATCCTGGTAAAAGACTACAAGCCCCTGCAACTCAACCTCAGCAGGGACGGAGGCAAATTAGAAGCCGAGGAAGAGGTAGACTATGGTGATGTTGAGGGCGCGGAAGTCACAGACTCTACCAACGTCAATATAAAAGACAGCATACAGCAACAGTTACAGATCGTTGAAGAAGTTGTGCAACAAGAACCAGCTTCACCGGTCAAGGCTATAATCAAGAAGGACAGCATTAAAACGCCCGTCCCTCTCAAACCCAAAAATGCTATAACCGAGCCCAATCGGATCGGCGATCGGCAAAATATCGGTAGTACCTTAAAAGCAGATTCTGTACTACGACAAAAAGCCGTAGTACCTACCGCGAATCATGCTGACACATTGATCAATCGTGCTCTTCGTACGGCACAGGCACCTGACTCGATCAGCAAGGCGCCTGACAGCCTTAATGCAGCTCAATTGGATACCGCCAGAACGAGGATCGTACGTGCCTATTATAATGTTAGATTATTCAAGTCTGACTTACAGGCTGTTGCCGACTCCGTCTACTATGGCATGGTCGATTCGATGTTCCGTTTCATGGGCCGACCAATGATATGGTCGCAGGGTTCGCAGATATCAGCAGACACTATATTCATGCAGATTGTCGCACAGCAAATGGACAATGCCCTACTCAAAGACAATGCTTTTATGGTCAATGCAGTATCGGACTCGATTAAGTTCAACCAATTAAAAGGCCGAAAAATCACCGCATTCTTTGCCAATAACAATATTGACAGACTATTTGTCGATGGCAATGCCGAAAACCTCGTATTCACCCAAGACGACAAGAGCAAGCTCATCAAAGAGATGTTCCATGATCGAGGTGGGCGGATCAAAATAAAGATGGAGGGAAAGAAAATTATCGACTATACCACGATACGAAAAGTAGACCAAAAAGTATATCCATTTGCACTAATTACGCAGGAGAACGAAATACTGCCAGGTTTTATCTGGCGACCTCAAGATCGCCCAACCTCCAAAGAGGATCTCTTGAACAGAAAACGAGAGACACCAAAAGCTGTAGAGCCCAAAGAAGGAGAAGATAATTCTCAGGGCAAACCTGCCGAAGCTAAGCCTAGTAAAGAAATCGCTGAAGATACCTCCGAAAAAGAAGAGGAAGAGAAAGATCAAAAATCAAGCAAAACAACCGATAAAGATATATCGGCTAATCCTGAAATAAACAAGGAGGAGGATAGAACTCAAAAGTGACAATAGCTGGTTTTTTCCAAGCGGAACCCAATTATAAAGAGGATGCCTAAGTCTTGAAGGACTTAGGCAATTCTTACATTTTATACATTTTCAGTTCCATGGCTGTCTTTCCTGTTTTAGCATGCGATTCTTGCTTTATCATGCCTATTTTTGGTGCAAACCACAGGTATTCAGTACTGGCGGGCATTTTCTTGTTCATCCCCATCACTTTAACAGAAGTATTGATGGATGATTTGACCTTTAAACATTCAAAGCTTCCCGCTTTAGTCGTAACAAGCTCTTTGCTGACCACCTGCCTATCGGTCACCACCGTTTGAAAGGACATCTCGTTTGACCCGGCTTTTGTTTTAAACGAAAAATTCAGATCTTCCAGTTTCATACCTGGATACATCTTTTTCGGAAACGAAGCAAAGCCCTTATCTACGTCAATCGTCGTATTTTTTAATGCGTTCTGTACCACTTCAGTTTTCATTTCCGGGTTGTTTTCCATCATAGCCTGCATCATAGAAGCAATATCCATATAGATCATGTCGCCATCGCAAATGTAGTTCATAGTATAGCTCAAAGCACCAAAATGTGATGTCGTCATATCAGCTTTAACCTCCGCAATAGTAGCTGTACCTTTGGTCTTCAAATCGTTTATGGTCATCTTTAATTCCGCATCCTCTCTTCCTTTATCGTCAGTAGACTGATAGATCAATACCGTTCCCTTTTTGAACCAGCTGAAGTCTGTACAGCCGTTTCCAACCAATACTAACGCCTGATCGGGGCATGCCTCTACGTTTGTGATTACACTACCTATCAGCTCTGTTTTACCTGGCTTTTTGTCGGAAGCTTCTGTTTTGGATTTACTGAATGCTCCTTCTATAGATTCATCACTTTTCTTATCCGCCTTATCCAGTACTTTATCTACCTGCCGATCCGCCTTCCGCTCAATCCGCTGCTCAATTTTCTTTTCAAGTTTTTGACCAAACCCTTTCAGTATCTGACCTTTCGCTGTAGCTCCCCCCATCAACAGGTACAGCAACATACTGCTTGTTATTAATATATTTTTCATTTTTTTGCTTATTTAAATTATTAATCATTGTCCCTTGATACCCTGCCACACTTCGCCAATACTTCTTTGGCCAATTTGACCGCTACGGGCAATGTCCCTCTGGCTTCTGTACTAAGCTTCGTTTCAATGGTAAAGCGAGCAGAACCTGCCAAGACCACCAGCTCCAGTCCATAGGTATCATTCCATTTCCAATAGGCTCGATCCCCCAGATCTTCAACGGGCTGAAAAGCAAAGTTCTTCCGAGCATCCAAGAGACCTTTAGCTTCTTCATAGCCTTTTGGATCGCCTGCATATTCCTTTTTAAGATTAGCCAAAAGCATCTCATACTCCGACGGGTTCAGCTTTTTATAAGCCTGATCGAATAGCGCAAGGGCAGAGGACTGGCTATACAGTTTGAGTTCGCTATCAGTATAAAAATCCAACTTTGTAAGTTTTACCATATCCATATCCGGCCCTTTGATGATTTGTCCGGATATTTCTATTTCTAAGTCGGGGCGATTGCTAAGCCACTGGTATTCACAATAGCCATACACTCCCTTGGTAACCGATATTTTTTCTTTGTAAGTAGCCTCATTTATAGCGACATGCTTAGCAACATCACCTTTGGTCAGCAATTCTTCGTATTTATAATCAAACTTTTCAAAGCAACTAGCCCTTTCCTTCTTCCCTTCGCTCTCTTTATCGCAAGCGAAAAACAAAAGGGAGGCACCTAGTACCACCCATATCCAACTAACATGTGAAACAAAATGTTTAATGATTCTTTCCATGACTTTATTTTCTACTAACATGATTGAGTAAATTGTATTTCTATTTCGACCTCTTTACAGCGATGCCACTTGGTAAGGCTCTGCGGTCACCTTCCGTCAACGCATAGAGGAGCTTATCATTTTTCCATACTTTGACAACAGGTTTTCCTTTGCTATTACTCTCATAACCTGCGGCATACACATCCTTTCCTCCGACAGCTATAGCCACCGCTGCGCTATTGGACGTCCCTTCCGTCAGTTTATACAAGCGCTTGCCGTTTTTCCAGACAACTGGCACTGAATGGGTAGTGGTTCCGTCGTTCCATACGCCGCATACATAGACCACACCATCCTGCACCGCTATGTCCCCCCCCACTAATCCAATAAAAGTCGTCGGATCTTCATCCAATAGTGTGACTTCTCCATTCTTCCAATACCGACCGATTTCCTGCCCCCCCTGTCCATTCAGCCCTTTACTCTTTTCATCGCCCAACACATAAACATCTTCATTCTCCACGGTCACACTCAAAGCTCTACCTGCTTTAACACCATTAGTGAGGTGAATCTCCTGACTGTTTTCCCACAGCATGGCAACGGAAGGAGTATTAGCATAGCTTGACGAGTTTCCTACGATATATATGTCATTACCTGAGCAAGCAATAGCGCGTGCATACCGGCCATCATTGGTAGCGGCAACTGTATGGGGGACTTTATTTCGCCACAAAACAGGCTTATGTGGATTACTATCCGTTCCTATAACATATATATCCCCCCGATAATCGACCGCTATATCTGCAACCGTTGCGCTATTACTGCCATCAGTAAGGATATGAGCAGTATTATTTTTCCAATATTTTGCCACGCGGGTATAGCCTCTTGCCTCGGTTCCAACTACGTATACATCATCGTTGTGCAAGGCTATTCCGACAGTCGCCGCAAAGGAAGTACCGTCCGTCAGTTCATATAATAGTTTCCCATTTTTCCAAAGCATGGCTTGAGTAACAGAAGCATCATTGGCGGTTGTATTCTGAATACCAGACACATAAATATCTATTTTATAAACTTCGACTACAGCTTTATCGCTATCTTTATAATTGTTTTTCTTGGCCATAACTTCATAGTCTCCCACCTTTGCAAAAACATGTTTGTTGTTGTTTATTTTTTCGTTATTGACGTATACATCCGCTTCAATCGGCTTGCCATCCACCATGACCGTAAAGGTGACCTCCTCATTTTCGTCGATATCTGTTGCCGAAGCTATCAGGACTAACTGTCCGTTTTCCGTAGGTTCCAAAGGCACTGGTTCTTCTCTCGGCACTTCACTCTTCGAGCAGGCAAAGAGTAGCAAAAAACTAAATAGCACCGCTCCTGTGTATTTTAAGTAGGAATAAAGTCGTGTTTTCATGATACGTTTTTTAAGTTTTATACCATGCCATCCGTTTCATCACGTACGGCAATTTAACGTTCCACTATAAACATGGACGTTACTGTGGTATAATTATCTTTTTTAGCAGTTTCGAGGGCATGCCATTTTCCATTCGTCCAATAGCCGCCGATGTCCCAATCTCCATCGTCGTTAGAAACCGCACCTGCAATATATACGTCATCGTTGTGCACCGCTATGGCATTAAAAGAACCATAACCTTTCCCTTTCATTTCTAACGGTTTCTCCTTTCCATTTTTCCAATAAAGAGGCATGCCCCCCTGACCACTTCCAATCACATGTACATTACCATTCTTCACATAAATATCATATGCACTTCCACCGCTGACATTCTCCGTCAGTGTATATTCCTCTTTATTTTTCCAGTACTTAGCCCAGCCTATTCCTCCAGAATTTTGGTAGTTCCCCGCAATATATATGTCTTCACCGTCTACAAAAAGGCCACCAACATGACCGAAATGATGCTTAGCTGGCGAGGCGACGATGTGTTCCACATTATTTTTCCAGTATTTAACCACCTGTACTTTATCGTCAATCTGTGGTACTGATTTTGTCACCATTGCTGCGATATAGATATCTTCTTTATCTGTCACATGGATCGCAAAGTATGGAGATAATGTATAGTCATCACTTGACGGCAGCCTATGGATCTCACCATCTACCCAATATACAGCATCAGCATTCTCTACACCTGCTACATAAACCTTACCCTTGGCTACGCCGATAGCACTTGCTCGCGTGTAGACACCTTGGTCTACTGCGAGATCCATCCGCTGCCCATTTTTCCAATATACCGCCCTTTCCCCCTTGCCCGTTATCGTGATTGTTCCGGCAACGTATACATCACCTTTCTCGACAAAAATATCGGTTACAATAGCACGGGTAGAGCCATCCGTTAGTTTGATCAGCTCCCCATTTTTCCAATATTGCGCGGTGAAGGGGCCATTTAGCGGGCCTGTATATCCTGCTACATAAATATCTACCTGTTTCTCTTGAATAGGATCGTCGCCTATTCCCTTCGATTTCGAACATGCAAAAAACAGGATTGAGGCGCCTAGCGCCACCCCGGCCAAACTAACATATGAAACAAAATATCTTGTTATTATTCTCATGATCTTATTTTTTTAATTTTTGTCCGTACCGTATATTCGTATACCGTACGGACAATACTTGACCATTCGCCACTAGACGATATCACTACTACTTAAAATCAAAACCCAGCCCCGATTTCAGATTGAATTTCCCTTCGGTTATCTTCACTGCCGATCCTCCATTCTCCTGTATAGGATACACATTCATTTTGAACGTACCCGATAGTCGCGTATACCCCGGATTACCAGTAGGGTATCCAACCATTTTCTGTTCTCCTACCTCAAAGCCTGTTATTTCTACTGTACCTACTGCTTGTGTGGGATTTCCTGGATCATAAGAAGCATACCAAGTCTGTCCTATCTCTGTACTAACGATATACGAGGCTGTAGCTTGGCCTATATTTGCTTCGGAGTCTTTTAGAAGTTGATAAGTCCCTTTGGGATTATTCAATCTAGATTTGGGGATAGCAATATGCATGCTTATGGAGCTTACATCATCCTCGCCTCCGCCTGGAGCTATCCGTTGGCCACCTACCAAAACGAGGTAATATTCAGTACCTTCATATTCATGTTCTTCGGTAAAAAGGTTATTAATCGTAGTCCCCCAGATCTCTCCATCTACTTTCATCGTTAAGCTAGCATTTTCGCTTTGCTCCGCGTCTTCGCTATTTTTGGAGCAGGCTGAAAAACCTACACCAAGAACGATTGCTAAAAAAAAAGCTGTATAAAATCTTTTCATTGTTTTAATTTTAAGTTATCTACCCAGTGAAAAATTATAACCTAAGCGTACGCCTAGAAAGTTCATACTATCAATAATCTGAAAACGCGCACCTAGATCCCAATTACCAAAAACATATCCTCCTCCTAGACCAAAGCTCGCCTTCGTTGTCGATGCGCTACCACCTATTCCGGACAATCCTATTCCAAAATCATCTTTAATAGTCACTTTAGATTTTACTACCGTTAACCCAACTTGCGGTTCCCCATATAGTCCACCAAAATCATGGCGATAGCCAAATACAATAGGCACCATCCCCATACTACCTTTCATAAGATCACTGCTTTCTTTCATGCCAAAGCGCAAATATCCTAAAGTCCCAGTTATATCCCCTATATCAGTTATACCATAAAAGGCTTTCCCAGTAGCACCGAATCCTATACCAAATCCTTGCCCAAAATCACCTATAGGCAAGCCTAGTTCCACACCGGCACCAACCGTATGAAATCCTTTTTGTGCAAATGCTATATTACCAACTAACAGCAATACAATGGTGTAATAAACTCTTTTCATAATGTTCATAAATTTCTAATCTTAAATAAATTTTTAGTTCAGTAGCAAAAGAAAGGCTAATCTTTAAAGCAAGGAATAGTCATTGAGCATTTGCATGCTTTCATTTATTATCCGTATTATTAGCGAATAATATCAATAAACCTCATAATACTCAATAAAATAGCTCAAATACTAATTGATAATCCTGACCAAGCAGATTAAATGCTATATTCGTTAGTCATGAACTTTATTGTAAACTTTTAGATATGCTCGGTGAACATATAGAACCCTTTGTCCTATCCGACGCGATAGGCTATTTGTTTTGTGGAGCCGTCACGTTTACGCTATTCGGTGTCCTCACTATCTTTCTTAAAACCCGAAAAACAATCTACCTCCACTATACATTGTTTTTATTATTTATTTTACTATATGCGCTCACGGGACTTAAAAAAATCTCGAATTTTGATAACACATTCCTCAATCATCTTCGACATAATAGAAGGTATATTGAGCCTGTCACTATACTTTCATTTTCCTTTTACATATTCTTTGCGATAAAGCTTATTAACATAGAGTTTCAACGGCCTAAACTATTCAAGAAGCTTCAACTTTTTGGCTTTGTTTGTATAGGCTATTCCCTTTTATACTTACTTTACTATAACGCTATAGCTACTCAGCATCTAACAGTTTTCATAATAGCACGGGTATTAATTTTTCCATTGAGCATCTACTTCCTGCTACAGATCCATTGGCACATTGATTCGCCAGTGAAGACATTCTTCATCCTGGGGAGTATTTTGTATTTTACAGGAGCTGTCGTTGCCTCCATAAGATTTTCCTCAACCACGGTTCCCTTCGCTAACTTTTATGAACTACGTGCATCATCTTACTTTCAAATCGGAGTATCGTTTCAGGCATTTTTTTTTGCTCTAGCCATGGGTGAGAAAACAGCATTCCAGCGACAAGAACGAGATTTTAGACAACGGAGCCGAATGCATCAGCTGGCTTTACAAGACCAGGGAACCAAAGCGACAAACAAGCGCCTAGAAGCAGAAATCAAAGTTCGAGTAGAAGAAATAGTTAGCATTCGTGAAAATTTGGAAGATCAAGAACGCAAGCGGCTATCAGTTGAACACGAACACAACCTACTCAAGTCCGAAATACAAGCTAAGCAGGCTCAGATAAGTCCACACTTTATTTTCAACAGTCTCAATGCTATTAAATATCTAATACTCCAAAATGAATCAAAAAAAGCGATCAAATATCTCATCTCGTTTAGCCGTTTTATCCATTCTATACTAGATCAGGTCAACAACGAGAGTATTTCCCTGGCAAGCGAAATATCCATTTTAAGCGATTATTTGGACTTGGAGAAAAAACGATTTGACGAAAGCTTTAACATCCATATAACTAATAACTTGACAAGCAAAACACTCCATTTTAACACACCGCCATTTTTACTACAACCTTTTGCAGAAAATGCAATCTGGCACGGATTACTCCCTAGCACTAAAAAAGAAAAAATATTATCCATCACGGTAGATAGTGTGGCAGAAGGGGTAAAAGTAATCATTGAGGACAATGGGATAGGACGCAGTCATAATCTTAAAAAGCCATCCTCGACTAAAATTGGGGGACTTGGTATAAAGCTGACTTTAAAGCGCATAGAACTATTTAACCATCATCACAACCAACAGAAGATCAACTGCAGTATTACAGATCTCAAAGATTATCAAGGAGTCCCTACCGGAACACGCGTTGAATTACAACTGGTAGCCTGCTCATCTAACCAAAATGAAAGGAGATCAAATGTATCAGATTAATAATTTAAGTCTTTTAAGCATTGGCTTAGTATATTTTTTGCTTTCTACATTATCGCTATCAGCACAATCTATTACAGACAGTTTAGAGCAGTTACTTGATATAGAAAGAGATTCTTCTAAACGAGTAAAACTGATGGTCGACTTATCGCGGGAATTGCAAAGGGATGCTCAAAAAACAAATGAAGCTATTCAATTAGCTACTGATGCTGTAAAGATTGCCTCTTCAAAAGACTCCTCTTTATATGCCCATAGCCTCAATAATTTAGGACTATTGCTACGATATGACCAGCAGTACAAGCCAGCATTGACATTGCACGTTCGAGCTTTCCATCTTGTAGAAAAAGCTACGGATAACGGTATCGAAAAAATGACTTATGCCAACAACGCTGGAGTTGCCGCAAGGTATGCAAATTCGTATGATGTCGCCGTAAAATATTATTTGTTTGCGCTTAATATTGCGGAGAGAGAAAAAAACATGCGTAATATAGAAATAGCCTGCAACGGTCTTGGCAATGCCTACATTGCTATACCAGGACGGGAGAGTCTAGCATTAGAATATTTGGAGCGTGCGCTGCTTACAGCCAAGCAAGAAGGAAATAAAAGAGGTGAAGCGATACAGTACCTAACTATTGGGGGCTATTACGACAAATTGAAGCAATATGAAAAGGCTAGAACATACTTCAACAAACTCATTCAAATCAACAAACAAATAGGTGATAAAAAGGGGATTGCTATGAGTCTAAAAGCATTAGGTGACAGCTACCTGAATGCTGGAGACGATCTAGACTTAGCTGAGCGATATTACCATCTTTCCTTATCGCTATTTCGGGAAATCAACGACAAACTGCAACAAGCCAATGCGCTATTACGTCTAGGGCAGGTTAGTTATATCCAAAAGAAATACTATCGTAGTATAAGTCAGCTTGAAAAGTCGGCATCTCTTTCTCAACAAGTCAAAAGCAAGGCATTATTGCAAGCTACTGCTTTAGCCACATCATCAGCATATGAAGCTCTCAAAAACTATCCCCTAGCACTTAAACACTATAAGCTATCCCGAGACTATCAAGACAGTATTAATTTAGATAAACAAAACGTAGAGATTGCTTCTATAAACCGCCAATATAATATAGCGAAAAAAGAGACTGAAATAGAGCTACTAAAAGCTGAACACACTATAAATGAAGCAAAATTATCTAAACATGCCAGTAGCATGCGCAACCGTGGTATCATCATCCTATTACTTATAGCGCTATTCATCACATTATCTATCGTATATTTCCTTCAATACAGATACCGTCAAAATCAGGAGAAAGCCAATAAGCGCTTACTAAATGCTAAACAAAAGCATCTTAAGGCTGTTTATGAAAAAAACCTAGCACAAGCTGAAATTCTTTCTACTCAAATGCGCATCAACCCTCATTTTCTTTTTAATTGCCTCAATGCAATCAAAATATTGATCCAACAGAGTAAAAATAAAGAGGCAATAAAGTACTTAATTATGCTTGCTCGTTTTTCACGCTCCGTATTAGAAACTACCAACATGGCTACACATACACTGATTGAAGAACTCAATCTTATAAAACTCTATATTGAACTTGAAAAAAACAGATTTGACGACACCTTTGTATATAACATTGAAAATACACTGGGCGAAGACACAAAAGAAATAAAAATCCCTCCAATGCTACTTCAACCCTTTATTGAAAACGCTATATGGCATGGTCTAATTCCCAGTGAAAAAAAACTAAAGAAACTTCAACTATCAGTCACTGAAACAGAACATGGAGCATATATTGTAATAGATGACTCTGGAATAGGTCGCTTTCAGGCATCAAGAAGAATCAAAGGACACGAAAGTCGTGGTACTGAGATCACCAACAAACGTATACAGCTTTTCAACAATACCCATTCCGCTAATATTGAATACAAATTCATAGATAAAGAAGACTCTCAAGGTATACCTTTAGGTACTTCTATCCATATACATATTAAAAACATCAACAATCATGAACATAGCAATTCTTGACGACGAAACGCATTGCGTAGAGAGCCTTGTAATCCATATCACCAGCCTATTTCCAGAAGCAACTATTGTATTCAAAAGTACTAAGCCTCTAGAAGCAATAGAGGTACTGAAACGTATTGACGTTGATTTATTACTCCTTGATGTAGAGATGCCACTCATGGATGGTTTCGAATTTTTAGAGCAATTTGACAAGCTGAGTTTCGATGTTATATTTACGACAGCATATAGCCAGTACGCCATTAAAGCTTTCAAAGCACAGGCTATAAATTATCTGCTCAAACCAATCGATGAGGATGAGCTTAAAGAAGCTATATTGATATGTTTCGATCGTAGACGAGAGGTATCAACACCATCTCTAAAAGTCGATCAACTTTTAGAACAATTAAAACGAGATGATATACTAAAAGACAAAATAGCGATACCTACGAGCGACGGTTTAGAGTTTATCAATGTCTCTGATATTATCTATTGTAATAGTCAGAGCAACTATACAATTATATTTACACTTTCAACGAAGTCTACTACGATTTGCAAAACCCTCAAAGAAATTGAGAAACTACTTGAAAAATTTTCTTTTTTAAGAGTTCATCAATCGTATCTTATCAACCCAAATCATATTAAAAAATATATTCGAAATGACGGAGGATTTTTAATTATGGTAGACAATAGCCAGATTCCAATCAGTCAATCAAAAAAAAGTAGTGTCATAGAGTTATTCGAAAAATTAAAAAGCTCGTAAAAATCAAAACTGATTTAGAAAATCTGCCATCTTGGATACCGCAATCGACCGATGACTGATCAAATTTTTTTCCGCTGCTGACATTTCAGCAAACGTACGGGAATATCCGTTTGGAATAAATATAGGATCATACCCAAATCCACCATCTCCGCGACGCTCTTCGATGATACGACCTTCAATAGCCCCTTCAAAAAAGTATTGTCTGCCCGCTAAGAAAAGTGAGATAACCGTTTTGAAACACGCTTTCCTAGACGCTTGTCCATTCAATCGCTCCAATACCAACTCTATATTCTGTTCCATATCACGACTGCCAGAATAACGCGCCGAATAAACACCTGGTTCACCACCTAGTGCATCTATTTCCAAACCCGAATCATCACCAAAACAATTCACATCAAAACGTTCTACCAAGTAGTCCGTCTTTTGTTGCGCATTCTCTTGAAATGTCACTCCTGTTTCAGGAATATCATCGTGGCAACCGATATCCGTCAATGATTTCAAATTGAATTTATTTCCGATAATAGCTTGTACTTCTTCAAGCTTATGTGCATTATTTGTAGCAAATACGAGTTGTAGCATATATATTGACTTTTTTTATCGAGTGATGCTGTTATCCAGTCTACTTGCCTAGTGAAATGAAGTCTCGACATCATCGGGAATAACTTGTTAACTCCTTCAGCTGATAACTACTAACTTCCGATAAAGTTCTTAAACTCTCCCCAAAAGAGCTTTTTCTTCTCGATGTCGACAAACATCTCTTCAAACGAGAACGTATTGAACACCGTCGCTATCCTACCGCGCATATACGAGTTATGAGCAATTTCAGGCAACTTTAGTGAAGCCGGTTCAACCCCCAACAAGGTGATTTTCGTGGGTTTAAAGAATTCCATGATCCGTTTAAATTCGTTCGGGTTTTGAGGATTGGCCAAGTTGACCACCGCCACATTATGTGGTGTCAGTTGCAGGGCACCTATTGTCTTCACAAAAGCCTCCTCTGCCTGTGGTGAGAAATAAGGAAATTCCGGATAGCGAAGAATAAAAAGGACACCTGTACTTTTATCGCCCTGAAAAACAAACTCTTCCGATGAGCTATCAAAAGCAACCTCTTCCGTATTGCCTTGTTGGCTTACTCCGCCCTGATCCGTAGAAAATCCAGTCGAGAAAATCGTTTCCGACATTAGAGCCTGTAGTGCCGCGGGATTATCAGTAAGGAGATTGTTCATTTTATTAGGTATGAGATGTGAGATAAAAGAGATAGCGGCGTCATCCCGATTGTAGCGAAGCGGAACAGAGGGATCTAACGACTTATATGTATACTCAACAGACATCAAGTCCATAGATTCCTCCGCTCCGGTCGGAATGACGGCAACTAGCCCCTCAATTCTATTGTCCTAAAACATAAGCAAAGATCAACGGAGCGACAATTGTTGCATCCGACTCGATCATAAACTTAGGCGTATCGACATCTAACTTACCCCAAGTGATTTTCTCGTTGGGAACAGCGCCAGAATACGAGCCATATGAAGTTGTAGAATCTGAAATTTGGCAGAAGTACGACCAGAAAGGAACGTCAGTCCATTCTAAATCTTGGTACATCATCGGTACAACACAGATCGGGAAGTCCCCAGAGATACCACCAGCAACCTGGAAGAAACCCACACCTTTACCATCAGAATTAGCACGGTACCACTCGGTCAGGTAAATCATGTACTCAATACCAGACTTCACTGTAGAAGCTTTCAGGTTACCTTTGATGACATTCGAAGCAAAGATATTACCTGTAGTTGAATCTTCCCATCCTGGGCAGATAATTGGCAAGTTCTTCTTCGCTGCTTCAACGATCCAAGAATTCTTAGGATCAATCTCATAATATTGCTCCAATACGCCCGAATTCACCACTTGGTACAAGAATTCGTGTGGCAAGTAACGCTCGCCTTTCTCTTCAGCAGCATGCCATACATCTTCCAAATGCTTTTGAAGACGACGGAAAGCCTCTTCTTCAGGGATACAAGTATCCGTAACACGGTTGAAGTGTGTATCCAACAATTCGCGTTCTTGCTCTGGAGTCAAATCTCTCCAATTAGGAATACGCTTGTAGTGCGAGTGTGCCACCAAGTTCATGACATCCTCTTCCAGGTTGGCACCTGTACAAGAGATAATATGTACTTTATCTTGACGAATCATCTCGGCTAGGGATACACCTAACTCCGCAGTTGACATTGCACCTCCCAAGGAGACCAACATCTTTCCTCCTTCTAATAGGTGTGTTTCATAACCTTTTGCTGCATCTACTAAAGCTGCTGCATTGAAATGACGGTAATTGTGCTCAATAAATTGGCTGATAGGCCCTTTTTGTGTACTCATCTTTTATCGTGTTTTAACAAGTCTAGCAAAGGTACTGAATATAATTTATTTTAGCCCCTCCAGTACCTGCAAAGCCGTGGAGGGAAAGTGTTTTTTAACAAATGATAAAAAAGCTATTTCCTTCGGATAAGTTTCATCACAAAGAAAAATGCGCCTACCAAAATCAACACCATCACCAGGAGGACAACCACCTCCGACATTCCTATATTCCAAGTCGTGTTATTCATATTCTTTATTTTGTGATCAAGTTATCGAGTTATCTTGTTATCGAGTTATCTTGTTAACTGGTTAACTCTACAGCTCCTTAAACAACCCACTTCTCACACCTATCCAAAAACTCCTGTTTGATATCAGCACCGATACCAGCTTCCTCTGAAATAGAGATGCCATAGCCCTGGTACTGAATTCCACCTTCCACAGGATCTTCGAGATGTCCAACCATACAGGTGTCCAGATCATAAAACTTCACATTCGGTGCTGCATAAGCAAAATGAACCTTAGCAGCCAAGGCGAGCCTCGACTCCAACATACCACCGATCATACAAGGCACTTCGTATTCTGCAGCCACCGCCTGTATTTTAAGCGCTTCGTGTATACCCGAAGATTTTGAAAATTTGATATTAATATAATCACAGGCATCCGCTTTACATAAGCGTTCGGCATCACGATGTGTGTACACCGACTCATCAGCCATAACAGGGACAATAGTTTGGGTACGCAATTCGGGCAACAAGTGATCATTATACGTGCGCATCGGTTGCTCACAGAATTGGATTTTGTATGCTTCCAATCCCTGCAATGCCTCCACAGCCCCCTCATAAGACCAACCTTGATTGGCATCAATACGGATCGGCAAATCAAAACCTACCGCCTTGCGAATAGCCTTAATCCGGGCGATATCATCAGTAGGTTTCTTACCCAGCTTTATCTTCAGCGCAAAAGCCCCGCCTTCTTTTAGTTTTAATGCCTTCTCGGCCATCTCCTCTGCCAACGCTATCCCCAGCGTGATATCCGTAGTGATTTCACGTCTCTCCCCTCCCAAAAAACGATATAGAGGTAGCCCAGCATGCTTAGCAGCGATATCATACAGCGCCATATCAAAAGCAGATTTTATCGTAGCATTACCTGCGATATACAGATGCAGCTCCGCCAGACGATCCTCCAAAGCCAACGCATCTTTTCCTTTCCAAATCTTCGCAAAATCCTGCGCTACCGCAATACAGGTATTCTGTGTTTCTCCAACAATCATCGGAAATGCCGAACATTCGCCGACTCCGTAGATGCCGGCATCGGTATAGACCCGTACAAAAGTATTTTGGGCATAATCCATCGTACCTGTTGCAATAACAAAAGGCTCCATAGGAATGCTCAAACGATATATTTCAATGTGCGTAATAATCATTGATATGCTGTTTTAGGTTAGTAAATGTTGTCTCTATTTTAATGACGAAAGTTAAAGACTTTTGAAACAATAAGCAAGAAACAAAAGCAAACCTGTATTTTTGTCAAAACACAACAAAGAACAATCAATAACACAAAAAAAATGACCATACGTAAAACAGGAGTTAAAATCATATTTGTACTGACTATTTTTCTATCCTACCTTTCGGTACAGGCGCAGCAGTTTAATGATTATTTTACGGAGCAAACACTGCGATTGGACTATATCTTCGGAGGGAACAAGGCTCAGCAACATGCTTATTTAGCTGATTTGGTACAATTGAATCGATGGGATGGCAGAAAGGGCAACCTCAGTACAACGCCTATTCAGGGTAATGGTCAGATAAAAGTATACGATGCAGCAACGGACAAACTGATTTACGTCCTGCCTTTCAGCAGCCTGTTTCAGGAATGGCTGACCCAAGAGGAATCCAACCAAACGACTAAAAGTTTTGAAAACTCTTATTTAATTCCCTATCCAAAAGCAAAAGCCAAGGTTCAGGTCTCTTTCTTCGATGCCCAGCGCAAAGAAACGATCCTATTGACACACCTTATCGATCCCCAAGATATCTTAATCCGAAAAGCGACAACAAATGATATTCCGTACGAAACAATCCATAAAGCTACGACAGCCAACCCCATAAAAATAGCCATAGTAGCGGAGGGATACAAGGATACCGAAATGAATGAATTTATGGAGTATGCAAGAAAAACTGTCCATAGCTTATTCCAACACAAGGTCTTTAAGAAACATGAAAATGCATTTGAAATTGTTGCCGTAAAATCGCCTTCCAAAGATTCCAATGTCAGTGTTCCATCCAAGAACATATGGCGATCTACAGCCGTCCAGTCCAATTTTGACACCTTCTATGCCGAGCGGTACTTAACCACATCGCACACCAAATTATTACATACGCTCCTAGAAAACATCCCCTATCAGCATATCATCATCCTCTCCAACACCGATGTATATGGTGGCGGTGGAATCCTTAACTCTTATGCTCTTACAACGACCAAAAACGAACAGTTTGAACCCGTTGTTGTCCATGAATTCGGACACAGCTTTGCCGGATTAGCTGACGAGTATTTTTATGCAGTCGATGTTTTTGAAAACAAAGCCATTGAAAAGATTGAACCATGGGAAAAGAACAACACCTCATTAGTTGACTTTCAGAGCAAATGGGCAGATATGGTTGCGAAAAGCACACCAATCCCTACTCCTGACAGCATGTTGGGAACTGTCAAGATCGGTGCATTCGAAGGCTTAAAAGGAAATGGACTATACATTCCTTCACACGATTGTCGCATGAAGGCCAATACGCCAAAAGACTTTTGCCCGGTCTGTAGCCGAGCACTAGAGGAGATGATTTTGTTTTACACGGGTAAATAATCTTGGAAGGTGCAACGACAGGTTATAAACTGTATCGTCACCTCGACCCAGTGGAGAGGTCTAGAAGCTATATATTAACCCTATAAAGTTCATAAACCTCTCCACTACGGGGGAGCTGACGTTATAACTTAATACTCCTTTGCCAATCGTACAAACTGCCGGAACCAATTGGCATTCACTTTATGTCCCAGGCGAACCATCACCAAATTTTTATCCGGATTGACATAGATATACTGCCCCAAGATTCCCTGAGCAGCAAAATCGCCATTCTCCGTCGGTAGCCACCACTGATATTGGTAGCGCTTATAGCTACCTTCTGTACTGTCTACTTTAGTCGATTCCTCGACCCACTCCGCGGGAACCAACTGTTGTCCTTCCCAATTTCCTTTATGGAGATACAAACGACCCAGCTTTGCAAAATCCCGTGCTCGTGCGTTCAGACAGCAAAATGTTTTCTCGATACCATCGTCTTTTCGATCAATACTCCAAGAAGCATCATACTCCATACCTATAGGTTTCCAGATTTTCTCATCCAGGTATTCTGTGATCGTCTTACCATTTAGCACACGCTCCAGTATCAGTCCCAATAGTTGCGTATTACCACTGGCATAGACAAAATCCTTACCTGGCTCAGCTTCTAATTTTAACTTTTGGGTGTCCTTGCGCAAATCGGTTCCATAATAAAACGAAGCCACCTCGCCAAATGGATTGTAATAACCTTCATTGAATTTGATGCCCGATGTCATCTGCAGCACATGTGCTATCTTCACTTTATCAAAACCACTTTTGGCCATTTCGGGCAAATATCTACTCACAGGATCCTGTACCGAGCCTATAAGACCATCTTGGATAGCACAACCGACAAGCATAGAAGTGACCGATTTGGCCATAGAGAATGACGGTACTATAGATGCCTCCTCATATTTATCCAAATACCGTTCATATAGGATACTATCATTACGGATGATCAAGAAAGCTACTGATTTTGTCTCTTTCAGGAAATTCTCAAAAGACAGTTCTTTATCCTTGTACGTAGTACCAGTCGGCTTTGTCTCCACATCTGCATGATAGAAAACAAACGGATCGTCCGAAGCCTTTAATTCACGTGTCGGAAAAATTTTGTAGTCATTGAGGTCTGCAAAATTGTACCAAACAAAGCGCCCATACTTACAGGCTGACAGTAAGCTTGCCACAGCAATAAGCGCCACAACAAATAGAAAACGTATTCTGTTCATATCTATACACTTTAGGCATAACAACGGTTATCTATCTAATATACAACTTATTTACTACTAATCCTGAATATCAACATTTAAAAGCCACCTCCTATATTTAGGATATTCCGATTTACCTATTTATTATGCATCTTTGACATCTTGTCCAAGCACCTGGCGTAAAACATGAAAAGATTACTTTATTTTCTATTTTTCACTCTACTCAGCAGCAAGCTTTTCTCGCAGGTTCAACCTCGTGATCAATCAAGGAATGACAGTTTATTAATCATTCTAAAGCAGGGAAAAACGGACAGCATACGTGCGCGTGCAGCTTTTCACCTCTCCAAAATATGGATAAATATAGATTCAGCACGCGGTTTAAAGTACCTTCAACAGGGCAATACCCTCTCCAAAGGCAACGAATATCTAAACGCCATATATCGCTATCAGGCTATACCATCTTACAGGGACGAAAAAGAAGTAAATGCCATTCTTGTTATATTTCGCAAGTACGACCATCCTGACGCGTGGGATTACACCTATCGGGTGGCTATAAATCGGGTTAGGTGGCTTATCAATCAAGCCCTAGCGGACAAAGCATTAGCTATGCTGCAAAGAGACATCATGCCACTCGCCCAGAAACTCAAGAATCCCGCATACGACGCAGAGATTGCACTAGAGATGGGGCGTTCCTTTGTCAATCAAAGCATGTACAACGAAGCGGTCCCTTACCTGGAAAAGGCCGTAGCACGCTACGAATCTATCCAACCCAAGGAGGAAAACCTATTGTACAATCATATTCATACCTTAGGTTCCTTGGCCAATGTCTATAATCTATTAGAGAGAAGTCCCAAGGCAGATTCGACCATCCGTAGAGCAAATGAGCTACTACTTATACAGCCCAATCTAGCCCAGAAACTACGTATTACATCATTCGAGGCCATGCATCTCCTACAAAACGGGAACTATCAGAAGGCCGAAAAATTGATCAATCACACCTTAGCTAACGCTAAGGGTGTGCCACCACGTTATCTCCTCAACCTTCACTTTCAAGGATACAAGGCCCGTGCAGGCTTAGGCGACAAACAAGGCGCTTTAAGTCTTCTAAAAAAGAGCCACCCTATCGACAGCATACACCTCAATCCCGAAAAATTCGGAACGGTAGACCTGAGCGAACTACTACCGACCTATGCATCGGCCTATGAACAAATAGGCGACCATAAACAAGCCACACTCTATTGGAAGCGCTATATCAAACACCGGGACTCCGTCAGTAAAGACCAGATCGCTACACAGATCTCTAACCTCGAAGTTCAACTCCGCACCCAAGAGAAAGACGCCGCTATCCAACATTTGAAGGCGGAACAAAACGAAATCACATTACGTCTGAAAAACCAACGTATCTTCACGGGGCTCTTTACCGCAGCCGCCATTCTGCTGTTGATACTATTGGGATTCATCCTATATATTTACAAGAGCAAACAAAAAATCAATGCAAATCGTATACATCAGTTAGAAACCGATAACCAATTAAAGGTTACCAAAGCGCTGCTGGAAGGCGAAGAAAGAGAACGTCAGCGTATAGGTCGGGATCTTCATGATGGACTTGGTGGAACACTGGCCGGTATCCATATCCAACTTTCTGAATCCCAACAACAGCGACAAGGGCCAACCCTAGACCGTGCTATCACACAACTCGAAGGCTCTATAGCCGAAATACGTCGTATCGCCCGTAACATGGTACCTGAAAACCTCTTCCATAAAGGGCTCGACACCGCCTTGCGTGATCTTTGCATAAGCTTTTCAACAACAGAAACGCAGATTGAATACCAGTCTTCCGAACTCTCTGACAATCTCTCCAATAGTATACAAACTAACCTGTACCGGATTGTCCAAGAACTGCTGAGCAATGCACTACGTCACGGCAAAGCGAAAAACATTATTGTACAATGTATACAAAACGAAGACACCTTACTACTCACTGTGGAGGATGATGGTCTGGGATTTGACACGCAGAATAAACAGAATCTCCACGGTATAGGCCTTAAAAACATACAAAGTCGCGTGAACTATATGCAGGGGCAATATGCCATAGAAAGTGCGACAGGCCAAGGTACAACCATTAATATCGAAATACATGTCAGCTAGAAAAATAAACATCGTCATACTGGACGATCACCCTATTGTATTAGAAGGGTTGAAATCTTTGCTCCTGAATCACAGTACAACTATTGCTGTACAGACTTTCAGCAGTGCATTAAACTTTAACAAGTTTATGGAAGAACGACCTTCTGTTGACATCCTCCTACTGGACATCAACTTGCCCGATGGAAACGGTCTTGATATCTGCAAAAACCTCCAAGCCCAACACCCATTGATCAAGGTTATAGCTCTCAGCAATCAAATCGAGCAGAGTATTATCCGCCAGATGTTCGACAATGGGGCTTGTGGCTTTTTACTCAAAAGCACCCCCTCTGAAAAAATAATATCCAGCATACTGGATGCGCTACAAGGGCAGATCGTTATGGATTCCGAAGTCATGCGTATACTTACCACCCCCGTACAGACAAAAACATTTCCGGCTCTCACCAAGAGAGAAAAACAACTGATAGCGCTGCTGGCACAGGGAAAAACAACTTCCACCATAGCAGAAGAACTTTTCCTCAGCAAATTTACCATAGATACCTATCGTAAAAACCTCCTCCAAAAGTTTAAAGTAAAAAATACGTCAGAGCTACTCATGCTTGTTGTGCAAGAAAACCTATTGTAATCACCTCCTATTATTAGGAGGGTAAAAACCCCTATTAACGGGTATTCCAAATTATTGCATAGTCAACTACTTTTGTTAGTGAAAACAGCCATACCCATTTATACCTGGTCAGTTTTCACATTACACGATAAATAGGGGTTAATTACACAATATAACGCAATGAAAAAGATCTCTTTTCTAATAGGAATATCTGTTTTGCTGGCCTGCAACAACAATACAAAGCATGGCCAGGAAATCCAACAAGACAGCACCTCCAGGAACTCACCGACGGAAAACATTGTTGCGACCTCCGAGTTACAGCAGACATCAAGCTTTGACATCCAGCGTATCCCAGTAGCGACAGCCGATATTGGTGACTTCCCCTTCATAAAATTACCCCAAGGGCTAGAAGAAATGAACAAACCCATGCTGCGTAAATTTGATGTCTGTTTTTTTCCTATAGATGGCATCATGACTCCTTTTGAAGGCAGACTATATAAAACCTTTGTATCACCTTTACGTGGCGAAGATTTTTCGCAACACTTCTTCGAAAAGAGCATGGTAGAATACTTACAATCTGTAGGTGCTGTAAATGTATTTGACGGAGCGATTACTCGAGAAGAATACGACCGCTACCACAAACAAGATCCGAATAAAGGTGGTGAGGGCGACATGGGCTATGCAGGCCAAAACATAAAATTCTGGGCACTTCGCACAAAAGACAAGGGCAACATCTACATACAATATCTGTCAAACAATGCTGGAGCATCGCTCAATGTATTGCAAGAAGAATCTTTCGTGCAAACGATGACCAAAGTTACTGCGGATCAGATCACCAAAGATCTGAATGAAAACGGAAAATCTATTCTATATATCAATTTCGACACAGACAAGTCCGAATTAACAAGCGATGGGACTGAGCTGGTACAGCAGATTGCCAAAGCATTACGAGAGGAAACTTCCCTTAAGGTCAGCATCGAAGGGCATACTGACAATACTGGGAATAAGACACATAATAAATCTTTATCCAAAGACAGGGCCAATGCTGTGCTACAGGCATTAACAAAAGATGGTATCGACGCATCTCGACTTTCAGCTACGGGTTTCGGCGCAGAAAAACCTCTTGTGACCAATGATTCGGAGGAGAACAAAGCTAAGAACAGACGTGTCGAACTTGTACGTACGAACTAAAACTCAAATACTATGAAAACAACAATCAGCTATTTTTTAACAGCGCTATTGCTCGTATTTACGGCCTGTAGCAAATCTAATGACAACGAGCCGGAAGAAGTTGGCGACGGTGGTTATGTAAGTGGCACCTACTGGCCTTATGCCATAGGCAACCAATGGAATCTTGTAAATACGGACGACACAGAAGACACGTATCAATATCTAATCCACAAATCACTAACGCATGAAGGCAAAACATACTTCCAGTTCAAACCTCTTGGAATCGATGCCGACGTAGAATTAAATGACGGCTTTCGTGAAGAAAACGGCGTATTTATCTCCCTCCATGGTGCGACTTCGCAAATGGGGATAAACACCTCAGCAGGTACCGCCACCTATATCAATACCAACCTGAAAGTAGGTGAAATATGGAAAGAAGAAGTATCTTTACAAATCTCGGGGCACGCTTCTGGGACAATCACACACTTTAATGAGGGCCGAATATTAGAAAAAGCTGCTAACGCCACCATCAATGGAAAAACGTATAAAGATGTTTTAAAATCGGAACTCAAAAAAACGCTTCATAACAGCATAACGGGGCATACACAAAAAATAGTCTATGAAACCTGGCTTGCAAAAGGAATAGGTATTATTTACGAAAAAACAACCTATAACGATTCAGACAGCGAGAGCTACGGTTTGGTCAGTTACACGGTTAAATAGGAAAAATGAGATTTAGAAATATAATAAAAAGCGGCATTACAGTTGCCGCTCTCGCCTTATTTGCTAACTGCAGCAAAGACAAGAATGAAGAGATCATCGATCAAAACATCAAAACAGAGACTTTTGACCAGGGCATTATTAAAATGGGTATCTATTCCCAAGAAGTAGAGTTGAGTAAGCTTGTCGATAAAA
The DNA here is from genome assembly GCF_000416985.1 of Sphingobacterium paucimobilis HER1398. Classification (GTDB taxonomy): domain Bacteria; phylum Bacteroidota; class Bacteroidia; order Sphingobacteriales; family Sphingobacteriaceae; genus Sphingobacterium; species Sphingobacterium paucimobilis. Next base: position 117,982 of record NZ_ATDL01000004.1, on the reverse strand, counting down.
TTGACTTTACACAGGCAGACCCCAAATCGCAATATCAAAATCTATTACAAAAAGACAAAGACGTACAGGCTATTGTTAAAACAGTGGAAGAGATGGCATCCAAAAATCCACTCGCGGGTCTCGTTTTATCCATGAACACAACTTCTTGTACCTACTACGTCAAGGACGACAAAGTGCTCGGCAAAGTGAAAGGATTTGGTTGGGAAATGGACAACTACCATGATGAACTTCAGGATAAAGGGAGTCTTTATCTCGAAACACTGACAAAAACAAGTGAGATTGCTGAAAGTGATCGAAAAATTTACGCCCACTACACACCCAGTGAAAATCCTGGTGCAGGAGCAAACAGCAATATTGAGCTCGAGAACTTCAACAGAACCGAACTCAATAAAACTGAGGTTGTAAATGGCTATCTGTGCAACGTATCTCAACTCACGCCAAAAACATTAGATACAGACACTCCTATCCAAATGCGCAAATTATTGGTCTACACCTCTCCTCTATTCAAAAAGACAATCAACTTTACACATCCATTTTATTTGGATGAAAAAAACGGTATTCTTCGCATAGATATCTATTTTGTAGATGATAACACACCGACACTGGTCATGAAGCCCAAATCCATAGAACGACGAGTGGTCAATGAGAATGAATTGAAAAGTCGTACAACTCAGCCTGGATATGGAGAGATCAATGCAGAATGGGCTTTCAAAGCATTACCAATCCTAACCAGTGGCTGGTCTGTACTCTCCAAATAGAAGATTCGTCCTATCAAGCCGTTTATTATAGACCTATTAGAGGTATCGAGATCTATCAAATTAATAATTTAACTTGGTTTGTCCCATGATTTTACAGAAATTAGAAATCAATTTATATTGAAATCTATGACAAAGACCACACTATTGTTTGCTTCGGCAGCACTGCTTATCGCTTGTAATAATACCCCCAAGCAAGAAAACAACACTGCGCAGGATAGCGTATCATCCACGCAAAGTGCCGAGAGTGAAAATGCTTCAGCGACCCCTAACACGACATTGGATATCGGGAGTATCCCTGTAACAACATCGGATATTGGCACCTTTCCTTATTTTACCTTACCAAAAGGATTAAAACATAACAATAGACCTTTTCAAAAAGATTTTGATGTGTGCTTTTTTCCAGTAAACGGTGTGATGACGCCATTTGAAGGGAAACTTTACAAAATCAATGTAGATACTGAACAAGGAGAACAGTTTTCCAAACGCTATTATGAAAAAAGTGTAGAAGACTACCTACAGTCGGTAGGTGCTGTCAAGGTCTTTGACGGAACTATAAGCCGTGAGGAATATGACCGTTATAACAAACAGGATCCAAATAAAGGCGATGAGGGTGACATGGGCTATGCCGATGAAAATATCAAGTTTTACGTGATCCGTACCAAAGATCAAGGCAATATTTATATACAATTCAGTGCCAACAATGCCGCTGGAAAGCTAAACATCCTTCAAGAAGGGACAATGACGCAGACCATCACCAAGATTACGGCCGATGAAATTGCAAAAGACCTTAACGAAAAAGGGAAATCGATCCTGTACATCAACTTTGACACCGACAAATCTAACCTGACCACAGACGGGAAAGAAGTCGTACAGCAGATTGCGACTGCATTGAAAAAAGAAAGTACACTGACCATCAACATCGAAGGACACACGGATAATACCGGTGATGCGGAACACAATAAAAAACTTTCCGGAGAACGTGCCAACGCGGTATTGAAAGCATTGACTGCTGATGGTATCGACAAGTCTAGACTAAAAGCGCAAGGATTCGGAGCCGAACGCCCACTTGTCGCCAACGATAGCGAGGGCAATAAAGCTAAAAACAGACGTGTCGAATTGGTAAAGAGCAATTAGCTCATTTATTATTTAAACACTGATGCCGCAAGCTCCCTAAAGGGGATACTTGCGGCATTGTGCTTTTTCTCCACTACCCTACAAACCAAATAAATACAGCTGCAATAAAAAGAAACGCAGCAGCAACACCTATAATCAGATCTTCATTGACCATCATCTTCACCATATATTTCTTGTAATTGTTCAAGGCGCTCTGTTCTTTATTAAGTTTTATCACCTATTTTTCGCATTAGCGATCAGTCGCAATACGTACTCTCTATTTTTAGCTGCACTCACCCACTTGGGCAGTCGGCTCGCGATGCTATTGTTTTGATAAGGCTCCCCATTTCGCTCTCGCAAAGAATCTGTCACATAAGCTTCGATAACCGACAGATGCTCGAGATTATAAGCCCAGAGTGTACCTTCATTGGCCTCAATACAATACCACAGCGCAAATCCAAAGAACGGATCTATTGGCTCATTTCGGTGCAGTACCCGAGTATACTTAGGTACCCCACGACTATTGACGTACACCGTCACCTTGGGCGTACTTCCGTATTTAATAGCATAACCACAGGATACACAAGAAAAACGCACCTTTTCTTCGTGCTCGGCCATAGGTGCATACAGACCAGCCCCGATGACCAGCGCTTTCTTTTCGCAGCGTGGGCATACGACATCGATACGGTCGGTAAAGTCCTCATTACGGACGGTGTAGGGATTCAGTGTTTTCATATCGGTACTCCCAACTCTTCCTTCTTAGGCTTCGGTGTGTCTGGGTGGCGGGTAGAGATACGAAATACCCGTGGATACGCCTCACTTTCCAGCTGTATTTGTATCCTATACATGGTACTTCTACCAAATCGTAACATCGGCTTGTTTACGCGGCTTCGTATTCCTTTGTACAACGCATAGGCCTTGTTGTCTTTCCATTCCATATGCTTTATTGGTCTATCATTTTTCCAAACGGCAAACTGCACAATGTCCTTATTATGCTTGATCAGCAGTTGGTATTTCCCTCTTTCGATAATGGTATCCAGCATGGTTATACTTGTATATAGATCGAGGACAATCTCGCTTTCTCGAATATCAAGTCCCTGTCCACGCCACTTTTGTTGCTCAATCAACTCGGTAGCAGTAAGCTTGGGGTAGGGGTCTAACAATTCTACACCAAGCTCAGGAACTGCCTGTTGCTCCTGTGCGGCGCTACTGTTGAGCAACGCAAAGCAAAGTAAAACTATATTTTTCATTGCATATCTGCTTTTACAACATATTGCCAATCAATCACAACCTACCGAAAAATCCGTCAACAATATAGGTCTCCAATTCTGGTTGTAATCGGCAATGCTTTTTCGTCTATGCTTTTCTGCTTCGTCCCAAGTATCAAAAGGTCCGAAAGCTATAGCACGGTTTAAACCGTTAAAACGACGACTTTTGCTAAGGTAAGCTCTGTAGTAGTCATTCAGTTCGTTTGTGATTCCGGTTTTATTCGGCTGACGGTCTTCTTCGCAGCGTAAACCGAAAATATTGCTGACCAAGGGTTGTTTATTTGTTGCACTCTGCTCAGGCATTGGCAGATGTTCCCAACCTAGGGCATAATAATACTTAGTTTTTATTTTGCTTTTTTGGGCAAATAAAGTAATACTTAACAAAAATGCTATGGTAAAAAGGAATAGTTTTTTCATAAGAATTGTTATTTAACCTGTTAAACAACCTGAGGTTTCCACCTCGCTCAAGGATTAAAATTCAAAAGACTGTTATTGTTTACCATTATTACATTCCAATCCAAAAGGAAATGGCTTAGCCTTGCCTCCAAATTTCTCCAAATCAGCATTATATGCATCCATTGCTTTGTCCCATGACGAATAAGGTCCTTTTATTTCTACTGAAGTCAATGTCTTTTCTATTCGTTTGCTGTATTTAGCTTTGTACTCATTGATAATGTTGGTTTTTCCATAAAACATCTTACTGCAATTTCCGCTGAACGGGTATGAAATAATTGTTTTATCGCCACCATGCTCTCGAGCAATAACATACACCAAATTAGGTGACTGAGTTTGTTCTTTTACATTTTTTGCCCCAAGCAACATCATTATCCCAACAATTCCTGCTGTAATTATTATAATTCTGTTCATTTTGTTTCTATTTTATTTGTGTTTTTTAATCGCATTTACTGATAGAGTATTGAACGTTATCAGCGAATGCTTCGCCTGTCCACATCAAGTATTTAATACCGTCATAAAGTGCTTGCCTTGCTTCTGATTCTGATCTGTGAATACAAGGTGTAGAGTCTGTAATAACTCTTTGCTGTTGTTTTGAATTGATAACTCTTGCGCTAGCTGTACCTTTATATAAATGATGACTGTCGTTACTTTCTTTTTCACAACTAATCGTTGTAGTTGTCAATAAAAGCAAAGTAATACATTTACCTAATTGAAGTATTTTCTTCATAACTAAACTATTTTAAAATTTACAATACTGTTTACTCTTTGTTCAACTGTTGATTTTACAATCAGTTTTATTTGCAACTGTCGTTTATCCAAAAGGGTCATCTTCAACTTTTGATAAAGTTTTTAGATGTTCGAAAGCTTTTTTGATTTTATCAAAGTTGGTTGGGTCTGCAGTTAGGTACGGAATGTCTACATAATCATATTCATATGACTTAGCTCCATCGTGAGAGTCATAATTCATACGATACACTTGCACTTCTTTCCAATACTTAAAATAATAATTACATTTCACCGTCTTAGAATTAAAATGCAATCTTACATAGGAAACATTTTGATCAGCGTTATAAACATTTGTAATAGAAGAAATAAACACAGGGTTAAATATAAAATCATAGTAGTGTTCTACATAGCTTGTATTAGCCCTGTTATTTGGTGATTTATTCTCACTACTCCTATATGGACATACTACTTTACTAAAATTTATGTTTGCCTCGCCCAAAGCTATTGAAAGATAAGTAATGTAGTCCTTGTCCTTGTATCCCTTAGATTCATCTATTTTTTTTCCAATGTATTTAAGGGTTTCATCTTTTGTTAAAGTCGCTCCTTGAGCCTTACAAAGATTAATGCTTAACAGCATTACTAAAAGAGTTATTATTGTTTTCATGGTTATAAAATTTAATCCTCACACCCTCCTCCGAAGAAGAGACAGTAAGGGAAAGGTATTCGTCGCTACTAAGAGCCACAAAGTCTGTTGACACCTTTCTTTAGAACATAGGTCAATATAACCTTTGCTAATTTTAAGATAAAGTTACTCCCAGTTACCAAGGCAATAGCCTGTAAAACATATTCTATTATTTTACCAGAAATGGAATCTTCTTTAATAAGATTGCAAAAAGCATTTTTAAAATCACGCCACGGTATTGCAAGATTAATACTATCTATGGTTAAGGCTGTAAGACCAACAGGCTGGCTTATAAAATACGTACTTTGTTCTTGTTGGTTGTGCAAATATAGTTCGCTCAACGCTTGCTGGGCATCTTCCTCAGTTACTGAATCTTCGCCAAGTCCGTCTTGTAGCAGCATATCCGCATAAGCCGATAGTTCTACGAATTGGTTTTCTTCATTTTTTATTAACATAGTTTTAAATATTTAAGTGTTAAAATGTTTCGTTTTTACCTTCTTCACAAAACGTTTCTAAGTGGTTTAATGCTTTTGCCATACGTTCAGCAAGATTAGGTTCTTTTGAGTAGTCAAAGTTGGGAATCAATTTAAAACACTCTTTCTGAATAGTTCCGGAAATGAAATGCTTGTAATCATACAATACAACATCTTTCTCTGCAATTACCACATCGTGATCACCAAAACCCAATTTAGACATGCTTGGGTTGAAAGAAACTTTAATTATGTAACCATTAAGCTACTATACGCCCAAGTTCATTTAGGTTTTCTTTTACTCCATAATGTAATTCAATATTGCAAGGTGTAATAACAAGTGAATAAGTCAATTCATCATAAGAGCTTTTATAATTTGCTTTTGTGTATCCTTGTATTTCATGATACTTCTCAAACTTCTCCTTTATCCACGTAATGGTTTCCTCTTTCGTTTGCGCCTGTCCCAAACTCACCAGGACCACCAACACTAAAGCCATAAAAATCAGTTTTGCTCTCATCGCTTATCGTCTTGAAGGATACACATAGATCACTTTATAATAGCTCTTACCGCCGGGATAGCCATCCTGATATTGAGGAGCATTTTTATGCCCGTTGTTAAAATCGTTTACCTCTTTCGTAATACCTTCACGACAGGCAGATTCAGACGTAAAATGATTATACTCGCCCCGGTAAGGCACAGGTTTATCCGATGTTCGCATCAACTGAGAGCCTACTTGCTTATTGGCCTGTGCTCTGAAACTAGCTGTCCAGGCTTCCTTTTCCTGATCGGTCATTTTACCATTTGAAGTTTCATACCAATTCCGAAAAGGATCGGAAATAACCAAGTACTGCGTATTAGTACCGTTGTCATACTTTTTGAAAGTACAATAACCGTAACGGTCTTGTGCCTTTACTTGAAGGGAGGCAAACAGGCACATAATTCCGATAATGCCTACCATAATTTTGCTGATTGTTTTCATATGTATTTAATTTGATTTTCAACTGTCATATGGAATATCCAAACTATATTCATTCGTGTTTGTGCAGCCTGTTCTACATGGATATTTCATATCAAAATCGATTTAAAACAAGTAAGGTACAGTCCCCCAAAAGGTATATCCAAAAATGCTACTGAAAAATACCTAGTTCTAGGTATTTTACTTACCGGATGGGGATATGTTTACATCGTTAGCGTTAAAAAGTAATATTCAAGCTCAACAGCGAAGCATGGAGACGGGTATTGTACTTTGGTGTTAATCGCCACGCATAACGCCGAAGGATCTGCTGTTGTTTTCGATCTGCTTCTTTATAGTATTCGCTGCTTTTTCCTCTACCGAAAACAGATGCTCCCTCAAAAAGCCCCCAGCCTCCAAATGCTATTCCGCCGACAACACCGATACTTAACATCGTCGTACCGAGCCATTCCATACTACCGTCGTCATCATCATTTAGGATAGAGTCATAAACCTTATATCCTCCATAAGCTAAGCCGGCACCCAACAATGGATAGGCGATTGCACGATAAATCCCTTTTCTACGACGCGCCATCGCCTGTTCCTTTTGTGTATCGTAAAACCCCAGCAGCAGATCCCGCGCACCACTATTGTTCGTTTTTTCTAGAGTATTTTTCAGAAAAGCTTCCCTTGCTTTGCTGTACTTGCCGTTCCACCCCCCTTTTTCTTCTTTATTATAAAACGCTAGGGTATGATAAGCGTTGTTTACCTTTTTCAAAGCTTCTATGTTTCCATCGGCTGCAAGCTCGCCATAAGCCTTAATGGCTTCATCAGCTCGGCTCTGTGCCGCATATGCTCTGTCCAGACGGGCTTCCCGGTCTGCACGCATCCCCATCAGCACATTCGCTCCCAGATTCGTCAGGTCTTCTGTAGCACGACTATACACAGCGTCACGCTCTTGCCGTTCAGCTTCCTGATTTGCCAGCTGTGCGGCGATGCGGTTGGCCTCTACCCTATCGTAAGCCGATTTATCCACCTTGCGGGCGCCACCGTTGACTTTCTGGAAATACTCGCCCCTGTCGTTCTTGAAGACCTCTCCTTCCTTGATATTGCTGAGACCTCCCTGAAAAGACGATGCAGCACGGATGTCCTCATTTTTTGTGGTCGCTGTCGTTGGTCCTGTCGCAGGAGTAGCTCCCGAAGATGAACCGCCCAAAGACACCGCTTCTGCCGACGTACCGGAACTACTGCTCTTTGATGATGAGGTTGATTTACTATTACCAGTAATGATAACTTTGGTTTCACTTTCTTTTTTTTCGATCAAACTAATGTCTTTTTCATACGATTTTCGTTGATCTTCCAACCTTTTGATATATTTATCCATATCATACTGATTCCTAAAACTAGAAGACACCTGAAAACTCTGCATCTTACTGTTAATTTCGGCTATCTTGCTGTCAATCTTTTTAATCACACTCAACAGACTTTGCTTGTCGTTTCTGTTTGCCTCCTTGAATATATTATTATTCGCTTCGTATAACGTGTTATAATAAGACATGTAGTTGTTATAGTTAGTGGCAGGATAACCGTCAACCATCACTTGACTATCGGTAAGTTTGAACCCCTGCGGAATGGGGTGATCTTTTCTTATAAAGCGCTGTCCTGTCATACCTGATAAGGTGACTTGTTTCCCTTGATAAGTAAAGGAAACAGTGTAATTAGGCAAGGCTTTCACAAAAGCCCAATCATAGCCTCCCTCAGAACCTTCCCAACGGATGACAACCCCTATCAGTGTGTTTTTATATACATCATTTTGCGCCCTTACGTTTGTCGTTCCTAGCAAGCACATCATCCCGAATATCCCTGCTATTAGGTTAGCCATTCTCTTCATTTCATTATATCTTTGGTTTTCAATACCACAAAGCTAGCCCCTCCTAGCATACAGGTAAATACCTAGACCTAGGTATTTTGCTACAACACCATCTTGCAAACTCAATTTTATTACCTATATTAGCATTGATTTGCAATTAATTACACCAAACACATCTTGCAAACAGGAGAAAGAAGCAATTATTACGATCACTTAGATTAGAAATTATGGATACCCTGGCCACACAACTACACGGTATATCCAAAGGACTCAAATATGGCGATTTTAATATCCCCGACATTGGCGATATCGTCCCAGCATCACTCATGATTCAAGACCTGGATGGCCTACGTCCTATTGGCTGTAGCTATATGAACAATTGGGGTTGCGAACATCTAGGATCCTCAGTAGATGAGGTCAACCAATTGGGAGAAAAATATTATGATCGTTACTTTGTCAAAGAGGAAACCTATGGCATTTTTGAGGGGATGAACAATTATCTGGTATTAGGTGATTTTGACAAACAATACAACTTCTTTCAACGGGTCAAACTCTATGGCGACACCCATTACACCTGGTTCTACACAGTTTTAAAAGTAGTACAGGTCAAAATGTTCAGTGAATTAGAATATAAAATCATCCTGCTCTCTTCGCCGGTCATCGGGATGGATCAGCTCATCTCCCGGGTCAACAAGACATTGGATCAAGACCAGTACATCCGAAACAACTATAGGCGATTTGCCGAACTCACGGTCAGGGAGAAAGAGATAATAACGCTACTGGCCAACGGCAAATCGAGCAATGAGATAGCAGACCAACTCTTTATCTCCTCCCATACGGTATCAACACACCGTAAAAACATCATCCGTAAAATCGAGTGTAATTCCTTTGCTGATTTATTACGATTTGCAATGGCCTTTGATCTGGTTTAATACACCTATCCCCACATACCGTAAGTGTACACCGCAAAAACATCCTTCGAAAATCCAACTGTAAATCCTTTGTTGAGCTGGGCTCCAAAGCCTTACGCGAAGGATGGATCTGATTCTTTCATGCACTCCTATCACAGAATGAAATTCCCAAATCGGTAATAAAAACCAAAAATAATACAAAAACATCGCTACAAAAGAATATTTATTGCAAATAACATAAATAAATCTTTTTTTTATTGAATTATTTATAAAATAAAAAACATTTTATTTCTATATTTGTAAACGCAATAGTTGATGATTGAAAAACTGTCAACCATCAACCGGTAGTCTGACCAACAGAACAGGCGATCGTCAACTACAGCACAAATACACTCAACCAAAGAAACAATGCAACAAGAAGGACTGTACAACCCCGAATTTGAGCACGACGCCTGCGGTGTAGGATTTGTAGCCCACATCAAGGGACATAAATCGCATGCACAGGTAAAAGATGCGCTCACCATGCTTGAGAATATGGAACACCGTGGCGCCTGCGGTTGTGATCCCGAGAGTGGAGACGGCGCAGGAATTATGATCCAATTGCCGCATGAGTTTTTATGGGAAGAGTGTATACAATTAAACATACAACTTCAAGAACCGGGGTACTACGGAGCAGGAATGGTATTCTTACCCAAGGAAGAAGGACTGAACCAGATCTGCCGTACCGTGATACAGCAAGCGGCCGCCGATCGCAATATGGAATTCTTAGGCTTCCGAACAGTACCTGTAAATCGAGAAGGTATTGGCCCCACTGCACTAGGAGCAGAGCCCGAAATTGTACAGTTTTTTGTAGCACGCCCTCATGGCGTTAGCAATACGGAAGACTTTGAGCGCAAACTGTATGTACTCCGAAGATTGATCATTCAGAAAATAAAAACACACCAAGCCTATCCGTTACCACTCTATATCGCTTCGCTATCCTGCAAAACCATTATATACAAAGGACAGTTAACGACCTATCAAGTCGGCTCCTACTTTGAAGATCTACGGAATCCAAAGGTAGTATCTGCTTTTGGATTGGTACACTCCCGCTTCTCGACCAATACTTTTCCTTCTTGGTCATTAGCACAGCCCTTCCGTATGATCGCCCACAATGGAGAGATCAATACGCTGACAGGCAACCTCAACTGGTTCTATGCCGGTGTCCGTTCACTGTCATCCCCCTACTTCACCGAGGAGGAAATGGAAATTCTCCTGCCCGTCGTAGACCGAGGGCAATCAGACTCCGCGTGCCTAGACAATGTTGTCGAACTATTATTACATTCCGGACGGAGCCTGCCTCACGTCATGCTGATGCTGGTCCCTGAGGCCTGGGATGGAAATACACAGATGGATCCTTTGAAAAAGGCATTTTATGAATACCATGCCACCTTAATGGAACCTTGGGATGGCCCAGCTGCATTGTGCTTTACCGATGGTAACACCATTGGAGCCACCCTTGATCGCAACGGATTGCGACCATTAAGGTACGCAATCACATCCGATGACCGTGTTATCGTGGCATCTGAAGCAGGAGCTTTGCCGATAGAAGAAGCCAGCATCATCAGAAAAGGGCGTCAGCAGCCCGGCAAAATCTTCGTTGTCGACATGCAAGAAGGAGTAATACGTTCGGACGAAGAAGTAAAAGGTCAATTGATCCGTCAACAACCCTATGGCGACTGGATCGACCAATATAAAATAAGACTGGAAGAACTCGCAGAGCCCAGGGTCACCTTTACCTATCTATCCAAAGAGTCCGTATTTAAATACCAGCAGGCTTTTGGCTATTCCCGCGAAGACCTGGAGACGATTTTGACTCCCATGGCGCTGACCGGTTACGAACCTATAGGCTCAATGGGTACCGATGTTCCCTTAGCCGTATTATCGGATCAACCGCAGCATCTTTCTTCCTATTTCAAGCAATTTTTTGCACAAGTGACCAATCCACCGATCGACCCAATACGGGAAAGATTGGTAATGAGTTTGGCCACATTTATCGGCAATGCAGGTAACATATTGATTGAAGACAAAAAATTCTGTCACTGCGTAACACTCGAGCATCCGATATTAACCTCCAGTGAACTGGAAAAACTACGTTCCATCGATACAGGTGTGTTCCAAGCCAAAACATTACAGGCTTATTTCCGTGCCGATGGCAAATCAGGTTCGTTGGAAGCAGGTATCGAGCGCCTATGCCGTTATGCAGACGATGCCGTACGTGACGGCTTCGAAGTCATCATCCTTTCTGACCGGGCAATAGACTCCCAACATGCAGCTATACCTTCGATATTGGCGGTATCGGCAGTTCACCACCATCTCATAAAAACAGGAAACCGCGGTGCCGTAGGACTTGTCGTAGAAGCCGGTGATGCACTCGAAGTACATCATTTTGCCTGCCTACTGGCCTTTGGCGCTACAGCGATCAATCCGTACCTGGCATTAGCCAGCATCCGTACCCTAAAAGCGGAGAACCTGCTTGACACCGAACTGACTTGGGAAGAGCTACGCAAGAATTATGTCAAAGCAGTATGCAATGGTCTGTTGAAAATTTTCTCCAAGATGGGGATATCGACCCTACAATCGTACCATGGCGCACAGATTTTTGAAGTCCTTGGTATCGACAAATCGGTCGTGGACACCTATTTTTGCGGAGCCGTATCCCGTATAGGAGGCCTGAATCTTGATGATATAGCCAAAGAAGCACTAGCGAAACACGAACGTAGTTTTGGGAACCAACGGACATCCAAAGTTCTACTGCCCGAAGGAGGCCTGTACCAATGGAAGCGCCGAGGTGAAGGCCACTTGTGGAATCCACAAACGGTACACTTGCTACAACAAGCCTGCCGTACGGGCGATTTCGAAACCTACAAAAAATATTCAGCACTGATCAACAACCAAGAGGAACACCTGTTTACACTGAGAGGCCTACTTGATTTTGCCAAGCACCGTACCCCTATCCCTATGGACGAGGTCGAGCCTGCAAGTGAGATCATGAAACGATTTGCTACAGGTGCCATGTCTTTTGGTTCGATATCACACGAAGCCCATAGTACACTTGCCATCGCCATGAACCGGATCGGAGGAAAATCAAATACCGGAGAAGGTGGTGAAGATGAAATACGATACGAAAAGTTGCCTAATGGAGACTCCATGCGCTCTGCGATCAAACAAGTAGCATCAGCCCGTTTTGGTGTAACTTCCAACTACCTCACGCAAGCCGATGAGATACAGATTAAAATGGCACAAGGCGCCAAACCCGGCGAAGGTGGGCAGCTCCCTGGACATAAGGTCGACGAGTGGATAGCCAAAGTGCGTCATGCCACACCCGGCGTAGGCCTGATATCACCACCACCGCACCATGACATTTATTCTATTGAAGATCTAGCACAGCTGATATTTGATCTCAAAAATGCCAATCGGAATGCGCGGATCAACGTCAAGCTCGTTTCTAAAGCAGGTGTAGGCACCATAGCGGCCGGTGTTGCCAAAGCACATGCCGATGTCATACTGATCGCTGGCTACGACGGTGGTACAGGAGCCTCCCCGATCAGCTCCATCAAACATGCAGGACTACCCTGGGAACTCGGGCTAGCTGAGGCGCATCAGACCCTGGTCATCAACAAACTACGGAGCCGCATTGTGCTACAGGCGGACGGACAGATGAAAACAGGTCGGGATCTCGTCATTGCTACACTCCTCGGTGCCGAGGAATGGGGCGTCGCCACAGCGGCTCTGGTAGCAGGAGGCTGCATCATGATGCGCAAATGCCACCTGAACACCTGCCCTGTAGGCGTTGCAACACAAGACCCTGAATTGCGCAAGCTATTTTCGGGTTCACCTGACGATATCGTCCACCTCTTTCAGTTCCTGGCAGAGGAGATGCGCGAAATCATGGCACAACTGGGCTTCCGTACGATAAACGAAATGGTAGGAAGAGCACAATTCCTGAAAAAACGAGAGAACGTCAACCATTGGAAAGCTAACAAAATCGATTTCAAAGACCTACTGCATGTCGCCCGCAACGAAACAAGCGAAACGCTATACAATACCGAAGAACAAGATCACGGCATGGCCATGATCCTGGACTGGGGGTTATTAAAACAAGCCAAGCCTGCATTGGAAGCCAAGACACCTGTATTCGGCACCTTTCATATCAAGAATACAGATCGCACGATAGGCACACTCCTATCCAACGAAATATCCAAAATATACGGCTCAGAGGGACTTCCAGACAATACCATCAACTACAAATTTGAGGGTTCGGCAGGCCAGTCCTTTGGTGCCTTTAACACAAAAGGAATATCACTGGAGCTCGAGGGAGAAGCCAATGACTACGTGGGCAAAGGCCTATCTGGGGCGCAACTCGCTATCTATCCAGCAAAAGAAAGTACTTTAATACCTCACGAAAACATTATTATAGGCAATGTCGCATTGTATGGTGCTACCTCCGGCCACTTGTTCATCAACGGGATGGCCGGAGAGCGATTTGCCGTCCGCAACTCGGGAGCCACCGCCGTAGTAGAAGGCATTGGCGACCATGGTTGCGAATATATGACGGGAGGCCGCGCCCTGATACTGGGAGCAACGGGACGAAACTTTGCAGCGGGAATGAGCGGTGGAATAGCCTGGGTATATGATATCAACGGAACGTTTCGGGACAATTGCAACCAAGAAATGGTAGACCTGGATCCGCTCGAAACGGAAGACGAATCCGCTATCATAGCGCTCTTAAAAAGACATATACACTTAACCAATAGCGATAGAGCTTCCTACATTCTTCAACATTGGATAACAGAAAAAAACAGGTTCATCAAAGTATTCCCAAGGGAATATAAAAATGTAATCCGCAAACAATTGGTTGTAGCTTAAATTAAGTAGTGAAACATGGGAAAAGCGACAGGATTTTTAGAATTTGACAGATCTGCACCTCAAAAGGAGCCAATAGCAAGCAGAACGAAAAATTATCAGGAGTTTGTTCACAGCTATAAGGACGAACAACTCAACCAGCAAGCAGCACGCTGTATGAATTGCGGCATTCCTTTTTGTCACTCAGGCTGTCCTTTAGGGAATGTAATCCCTGAATTTAACGATGCCGTATATGACGGTAAATGGGAAGATGCGTACAACATACTGACATCCACCAATAACTTCCCCGAATTTACAGGCCGTATCTGCCCTGCTCCCTGTGAATCAGCCTGCGTACTAGGGATCAACAAAAGCCCGGTTGCTATTGAGGAAATAGAAAAACACATCATTGAGATAGCTTATAAAAAAGGTTACGTAAAGCCTAATAGATCCTACCTCAAAACAGGAAAGAAAATCGCTGTAGTAGGCTCGGGTCCTGCAGGACTAGCAGCTGCAGCACAGCTAAACAAAGCTGGCCATGATGTCGTGGTATACGAAAGAGATGACAAAGTCGGAGGATTACTACGTTATGGTATACCCGATTTCAAACTCGACAAAACAGTAATCGATCGACGAGTCACCATCATGGAGGAATCTGGCATCGAGTTTCGTACAAATTCAGAAATAGGCAAAAACACCCCGATATCGGAACTCGACCAATACGATGCCGTCGTGCTGGCTGGAGGTTCTACCATACCCCGTGATCTAAACATTCCGGGGCGGGAACTAAAAGGAGTCCACTACGCTATGGAATTCTTAAAGCAACAAAATAAACGCGTAGGGAATTCTCCCCTCACGACAGAGCCTATACATGCAAAGGGTAAAAATGTACTGGTTATTGGCGGTGGCGACACCGGCTCTGATTGCGTTGGCACATCCAATCGTCACGGTGCCAAATCGGTCACGCAATTTGAACTGATGCCACAGCCGCCGCAAAGCCGTACCTCGGCTATGCCCTGGCCCACCTACCCCATGCTCCTCAAAACGACAACATCGCACGAGGAAGGATGCCAACGTCATTGGAGCATTAGCACCAAAGCCTTCGTAGGAGATGAGGCAGGCAACCTCCGTGCAGCCCGCATCGTAGATCTGGAGTGGGAAAGTGATGCGTTTGGGAGACCTACCAGATTTAAGGAGGTAGAGGGTTCGGAACGAGAAATCCCCTGTGAACTGGTAACACTGGCTATGGGCTTCCTACATCCACAGCAGGAGGGTCTTCTACAGCAACTCCACATCGCCAGCGATGACAGAGGCAATGTCAAAGCCTCGGAAAAAGACTATAGAACCAATGTCGACAAGTATTTCACAGCAGGCGACATGCGCCGAGGACAGTCTCTCGTCGTATGGGCAATATCCGAAGGCCGGGAGTGCGCTCGAAAAGTGGACGAATATTTAATGGGCAGGACCGAACTCGAGAGCAAAGAAGCGGTACCACAGTATGCAACCTATTAGTTACTAATTCATCAATCTATATTTTTTCTGTTTCTTCTATTAGACCTTTCCGAACAATCGGAAGGGTCTTTTTTAATAACACATATTCCACAAGATACCAAGAATACAAAATAATATTTTGAACAAAAAACCTATCGTAAAAATATATTTCACATAAGTGATTTTTTCGTACTTTTGCAATCGATTTAAAAGATCAATTGTAAATAGGCTTTATGATTCGTATTGTCAATCAATTTTTCGGCAAAGAGTTTAGCAAGGATGCACTACGAAACATCCTTGTTATCCTGCTTCCTGCTATCCTACTCTTCTATACCGTAAGTCTAGATGTCGCCATAGCTTTTGCTGTAGGCGTGATACTCTCCTCCCTTACCGATCTGCCGGGAAATAGACAGGACAAAACAATGACAGCGATCTGGTGCAGCACCTTATTTACGATCACGGCCTTTTCTACAGCCCTGGCTCTGCACCATCTCTCTTGGGGCATATTGTCAATTCTAGGAATATGGGGCTTCCTTTGCACATTATTGATCGCTTTGGGTCCTAGATGGGGTGTCATCGGCAACCTGACCATGATTGTTATTAGCTTTACCATCGGACTCAAACCGCAGGATCCCATTGTTTTTGCACTATCCTTTAGCGTAGGAACAGGGTGTTTTTTTGTAATCAGCCTACTACAAGCCTACCTGTCACCTTATCGTTCTTTAAAGTATGCAATGAAAGACGGTTTCGAACAGATGGCAATACTCTTAGAAACGAAGATAAAATGCTATGATGAAAGACTCCCTCTAGAACAGGCATACCGCGAATTGAGTCTACTGCATATCAAAATCAGTGAACAACTCGAGAACATCCGATCGCTGCTGCTTCGCGAAAAAACACTAATTACATCAGAGCATGAGTCTGACCTCATTTGGCTGCGTAAAATCTATCGACTAATAGACCTCTACGAACTCTTGATGGGAATAGACACTGATTATGAAACAATTCGCGAAAAATTAAAACACTCCGAAGTACTCCCTATTATACGCCATATCCTTCTACTTCTTTCTAACGAAATCAAGGACCTGGAAAATACAAGTTCTATGGAGCTGAATAAAGATCCTAAAGGTTCTGGTCACTTCGACCTTGTCGAGATGACGGATAAAAATGCCGAAATAAAGACAAAACAGCAGATCAGCGCCGACATAAAAAAACTAGAACAGATACTGAACAGTTCTGACAACGAAAACAAAGCATTGATTAATCCGATTCTGATTCATATCAAACATATCGTAACCATCGTCCAACAGATCCAACAAGCGAACATCGCACCGGACCCCACGTGGGTCAGTACGGCCTCGTACAAAAACTTTGTTCCCACGACAAATAAACGTCAGGTTATCGCAAAACATATCAAGACAAGGTCCCCCATATTTATCTACTCGATACGTATGGCTACATTACTGATGCTATCGGGACTCGTTGGCTACACGCTGCCCGAATATCGGTACGCCTCTTGGATTATACTGACCGTTATCTTGGTGGCACGTCCGAGCTACGCCACGACACAAAGGAGAAATTACCAACGTATTGTCGGATCCCTGGTTGGCATTGCGGCCAGTCTATTGATTACCTTGGCCACACACGACACCACCACACTGCTCCTGATTGCCATGATAAGTCTGTATGGCTTCTTTCTCTTTAACAAACCTGACTATCTGATCTGTGTGATATTCATTACCATTGCAGCAATATTAGCCCTACACCTCTACGAAGGAAATATATGGGATTTACTGGGCAGCCGCTTAGCTTTTACTCTACTGGGGTCGATCATAGCGCTGATAGGCTGTTTTGCCCTGCCAGTAAACCATCACAAAACAATGAAAAACCTAACGGAGATACTTATTGGCAATTACCAGAATTACTACCATAAACTACGGGCACGACTATGCGAACAGAATGTAGATAATCAAGAACTGAGACTTGTACGAAAGCACGCACAGACTTCATTGGCACAACTCTATGATAATCTGGATCAGTTCCAAAAGGAACCGCGCTACAAGAAGCAGGACTGGAGTGACATACTCTCTTTTCAGACGCTAGCTTACCGCATCAATGCGCTTTTGGTCGGTATTTCGGTCAGTATCACCAAATCAATCGAGCAAGAAAATGATACAGCATTACTGGAGCGTCTGGATAATATTGAAGCACTCATCCATGAATTACACGAACTTGGCAGGTCAGAAAAACTAGCCCACAAGACACACAAACCTGCGGCAACCGTAAGCTAATAAAATAATACTCTACCAATTCAGTATATTATTTCACAGAAATAGTTTATTTTTGAAATCGGAACAATAAAAAGAATCATATTCAGGCATATTAATTTGACGTATGACATGCCTGTGATGGTTTTTCTATCGTTCTTTTGCTACGTTTTGCGTATGTTTGCATCCAATTAAGAATTATTCTAAAGAGCTTTGTGAGCCAACTAATTGTCCATATCATTATACCTGTAGCTATCTTTGGCTTTATTGCGCTATTCACGCTGTTTGCGGTATATGCAGAACGCAAGATTGCTGGTTTTGTACAGGACAGGCTCGGTCCAATGGAAACAGGCAAGTACGGCCTTTTACAGACCATCGCTGACATTCTTAAACTTTTGCAAAAAGAATTTATTACGCCCAAAGCAGCAGATAGAATCCTATTTGCTGTAGCACCAATCATTATATTCGGTGCGGTGTATATCGGGTACTCGGTCATCCCCTGGGCACCAGACTGGCTTCCGGCCAATACACACACCGGCTTGTTCTTCATTATGGCGGTCGTGTCTATCGATGCAATAGGTATCCTGATGGCGGGCTGGGGATCGAACAACAAGTATTCGCTTCTTGGAGCTATACGTGCAATTGCGCAGATGGTATCTTACGAAATCCCTGTGGGCCTGTCTCTGATCGCTGCCGTGATGATCACTCAGACATTAAACCTGAACGAGATTGGATATCAACAGGGCATATTGTCTGCCGATCCCATTTTCTTTTTAGGCATCTGGGATGTTAGCCATATCGGGGGCATATTTGCCTGGCATGTATTTCAGGCTCCACACCTTATCGTCGTATACCTCATCTTTTTTATCGCGTCGCTGGCAGAATGTAACCGAGCCCCCTTCGATATACCGGAGGCTGAGTCCGAACTGATCGGAGGTTTTCATACAGAATATGGAGGGATTCGTTTCGCTTTTATATTCCTCGCCGAATATGCGATGATGTTTTTGGTAGCGATGCTCGGTGTTGTTATATTTTTAGGAGGATGGAATACTCCCCTACCTAATATAGGTGTTATACGGCTCGCAGACTGGACAACAGGAATCGGATGGGGCATCTTTTGGACACTCCTCAAATCGCTTATTGTGGTAGGCGTGCAGATATGGATCCGATGGACACTGCCCCGTTTTAGAGCAGACCAACTGATGAGCCTGTGCTGGAAAGTAATGATCCCATTGGGATTTTTGTGCATGGCCATATCAGGACTGTGGCGTATTTTGGTGATGGTGTAAGGGTGTAAGGAGTGAACAAGTTATCAAGTGAACGAGTTAACAAGGCAGCTCAACAACTGGATAGTGGAAAATAAGGAGTGAACAAGTTATTTAACGAAAAGGTTATAAGGGGTTACATCGTTATAATGGTTATAGCGGCCATAGGCCTATAACTTCATAACTTCATAACTTCATAACTTAAAATAAAAATTGATCTTAAAAACAACGATACAGGGTTTTTCTTCGGCCGTCAAAGGATTATTTTTGACGTTCCGGCACCTCTTTGGGGCACGTCGATCCCGCCAATCTGTTGATATCCGCAGTAAAGACTACTTCGATCAACAGGAGGGCGTCACGACAGTACAATTCCCGAAAGAGAAAATGCCTATTCCCGAGGTCGCAAGATATCAACTGGATGTGGAGATTGACGATTGTATCGTATGCGACTTATGTGCTAAAGCCTGCCCGGTAGACTGTATCACTATTGAGGCTATAAAATCACCAGAAGCCATAGGCAAAACTTCGGACGGATCGGTCAAAAGACTGTACGCCGCGCAGTTTGATATTGATATGGCGAAGTGTATGTACTGTGGACTATGCACAGTAGTATGCCCTACCGAATGCATCACAATGACCAACCAATACGATCGGAGCACAACACAATTGACCGATTTAATCTACGGTTTTGGAGAGATGTCGGACACTGAAATCGCACAACGCAAGGCCGAATGGACCAAACATCAAGCTGAAAAGGAGGCAGCCAAGAAAAAGTAAGCGATATGGAAGAATTTATATTCTATGCTTTTGCGGCACTCGCTATAGGTTCGGCATTATTGGTCGTCAGCTTAAAAAATACAGCGCGTGCTTTATTCCTATTTTTTGTCACCTTATTCTCTATGGCGGGGCTGTTTATATTTGCCTTGGCAGATTTTGTAGCCATCACACAGATTATGGTTTACGTAGGTGGCGTACTGATCTTGATGCTATTTGCATTCATGCTTTCCAACAAGGAATTATTGAAATCCCTTCAACAGCTGTCCGGTCGTTGGATAAACCTACCCAATTGGCAATCGCTATTATTGGTCCTAGGCTTTCTTGCCGTAATGCTGTGGGGAATTATCGAGTGGCAGCAACAGACGCCGGAATGGATCGTACAAAACATCAAACAAGGAAATATCATACAACCGAATGACAACAATGTACAACAGTTGGGCCTGCGGTTCATGACACAGTACGTACTCCCTTTTGAAGTCATTTCGGTTTTTCTGCTCATGGTACTCATCGGTGCCGCTCATCTTTCACGAAAGGAGGAACAACGATGATTACCTTAACTCATTTTTTGGTTGTGAGCGCATGCATCTTCTGTATAGGCCTCTATGCCGTACTGGCCAAAAGGAATGCGATCCTGATACTGGTAGGTATTGAATTGATGATCAATGCTGCTATACTCAACTTTGTAGCCTTCAGCAAGTATGACAAAATCAACTATTCAGGCCAAGTGTTTGCCCTCTTCGCCATCGTACTAGCGGCAGCATCCGTTGCGGTCGCCCTGGCGATCATACTGCAGGTGTACCGTCATTATAAAACTATTAACCCGGATAATATCACCGATTTGCGCGACTGATGACAGAGCTGTTAAATATATCACCGATTAGTGCCAGTATACTCGTTGTACTGCTCCCTTTTATGGCCTTTCTTATACAGGCTATACGGGGCAAAAAATCGACTTCAGGTATATTCTCTCTTGTAGCGATTGCCTTAAGCGCCCTTCTGTCCGGGATATTTGTCTTTGCAGAAGTCTGGAATAATATGCCAATGCATCAGACCTACGATTGGTTCCGTATAGGTGATAAGACATTTACTATCGGCATATTATTAAACAACCTAACAGTATTGATGCTGTTCATTGTCAGTATCGTGGCTCTTCCGGTGCATATCTACTCGAGAGCCTACATGAAGGGCGACCCTGGGATACACCGGTACTGGATGTACCTCAGCCTCTTCTGTTTTGCCATGCTCGGTCTCTGTATTTCCAAAAACATACTGGTATCCTACATTTTTTGGGAATTGGTGGGTTTTGCGTCCTACCTATTAATTGGTTTTTGGTTTACCAAAGAATCAGCAGTACAAGCAAATAAAAAGGCCTTTCTGATCAATCGTATTGGAGATCTGGGCTTTTTAATCGGTATAGCGGCGGTATTCACCACGTTCGGCACGCTGGATCTCGTGGATCTGTTCGGCAAGGAAGGGCTGGTTTATTCGGACTTTGATAACAATACTGGGCTGATGACCTTGGCAGGCCTAGGCTTCTTTCTCGGAGCGATGGCCAAATCGGCACAATTTCCGCTGCATGTCTGGCTTCCTGATGCTATGGAAGGCCCCACATCGGTTTCCTCTCTGATACACGCCGCTACGATGGTCGCAGCCGGTGTATTCTTATTATGTACCCTGTTCCCACTTTTCAACGATCACGTACTCCTGTTTATTACCATTATAGGTACCGTGACGGCGACATTGGCAGCTTACTTTGCCTCGGGGCAATATGATATCAAAAGAGTACTGGCATTCTCCACCATATCCCAACTGGGCTATATGATGGCTGCTGTCGGCATTGGCGCATGGGATGCCGCATTATTCCACTTGGCAACACATGCCTTTTTCAAGTGTCTCCTCTTTCTATGTGCAGGAGCTGTCATTCATGAAATTGCACATGCCAAGGATAAGTCAGGGCTAGATTTTGACCCTCAGGATCTACGTCACATGGGTGGCCTACGAAAATATATGCCTAAAACATTTGTGCTCATGAGTATCGCTTCTTTAGCGCTTGCAGGATTTCCCCTTACATCGGGCTTTCTATCCAAAGACGCCATCGTGATCGCCACGTTCGAATGGGCTATGCATAAAGGAGGACTTTATTTTATCGTACCCGTTTTACTGGTACTCGTGAGTATATTGACAGCATTCTATATCGGACGGTTGATCTTTAAAGCATTTTTGGGTAAGTCTCGTCTCCCTGAACAAGTGAGACCACACCTACATGAAGCTCCAAAACAGATGCTATACCCGATGTACTTTCTAGCGATCTGCTCGTTATTTTTTGTATTCTCCTGGAACCCGATTTCTTATCACCAAGCAGGCATTTTAGAAGGTTTTTCCGTAGATTATATCTTTAAGGAAATACACAGCTTACACCTCTTCGTTCCTTTGACCCTGACCATAACAGCACTCATCAGCTGGGTTATAGGCTACAACTGGTATGTATTGGGTAAATACCCTCTGGATGCCAACAGCGGATGGATCAAAGCAGAAACCAATCAACTTGGGATCAACGAGTTTATCAACAACACTTTTGTCAAGGCAACTTTAGTGATCAGCAAGACAAGCGTATGGCTGGATCAATACATCGTAGAAGGCATGGTCAATGGTACGAGCAGGGGTACGCTATACCTTAGTAAGGTTGCCTCTGTACTGGACAGGTACCTGGTAGATGGTTTTGTACGGGTGATCCGCTATATTACCTTACGCTTAAGTCAACTTGCGGCCTGGTGGGACAAACATATAGTCGATGGTATTGTTAATACTATTGCAGGAACAGCTTATTATTTAGGCCACTTGCTGCGCTGGATACAGAATGGACGTATACAGAACTACCTGGGATTCGCATTTACCGTTGTTTTAATTGGAATACTTTATTTGATACTACGATAGCATGGGATTACTATCAATACTTATATTTTTGCCTTTGTTGGCAACATTGGTGATACTATCACTCCCCAACAGTCTACAGAAAACGTATAAATACATTGCGCTAGCTATTACTTTAGTTCAGTTTGCACTCGCAGGTTCGCTCTATCTACAATTTGACCAGACAGCACAGGGGATCAACACCACCAGTGGCTATCAATTTGTCGAACAAATACCCTGGATACGATTAGCCTTGGGAAATCTGGGGCAGTTGGAAATTGACTATTTCCTGGGCGTCGATGGCGTCTCCATGCCACTGCTCCTTTTATCTGCTTTCGTGATGCTGATGGCTATAGGTGCCTCCTGGAATATCACAAAAAGTCCCAAAGGGTACTTTGCGCTGCTGATGCTGCTCAACATGGCCGTAATAGGCATATTCACCGCATTGGATTTCTTCCTGTTCTATATTTTCTACGAGGTAATGTTGTTGCCTCTGTACTTCCTCATCGGTATATGGGGTGGGGCAAACCGCGAATACGCAGCCATGAAGTTCTTTATCTATACGCTCTTCGGATCCGTATTTATGTTGCTGATTATCGTTGGTCTTTATTTTTCAGTCATCAACCCAGACACGGGAGCGCATACGTTCAACATGTTGCATATGATGAATCCGGACAACTATGTAGACGGTTCTTTCTTTGCCTACCTGAACAACTATAATGAAGTATTGGGTATACCGGCACGCATGATCGGATTTATAGTCCTCTTCATCGCCTTTGCCATCAAAGTCCCCGTAGTTCCCTTGCATACCTGGCTGCCCGACGCTCACGTTGAGGCTCCTACACCGGTATCCATTATTCTGGCAGGTATACTATTAAAGATCGGTGGCTATGGTATCATCCGAGTATGTTACAGTATATTTCCGGATGCTGCTGTCGATGCAAACTGGTGGTTGGGACTGATCGGTATTATTTCCATTCTGTATGGTGCACTGAATGCACTTGCCCAAAAAGATTTAAAGCGCCTGATCGCCTACTCCTCCGTATCGCATATGGGGTTTGTACTACTCGGCCTGGCCTCTATGACTGCAGAAGGCGTATCCGGAGCAATATTTCAGATGATCAGCCATGGCTTTCTATCAGCTTCCCTCTTTTTCTTGGTCGGTGTGATCTATGACCGTGTTCATGATCGCTATATTTATAATTTCAGAGGCTTAGCATCACTGATGCCTGCCTATACCGGATTTGTCGCTGTCGCCTTCTTTGCCTCGCTTGGTCTGCCCGGCTTTTCGGCCTTTATCGGTGAAGCTTTTGTTATTATAGGCACGTTTAATGCGGAAAGTGTAGGCACAGGAATTCCGAGATGGATGGCTATCGCGGGTTCCTTAGGTATACTCCTCAGTGCAGTCTACTTTTTATGGACACTGCAGCGCATGTTCTTCGGACAGACACGACTTAAGGGAGGAGAGGCATGGACTGCTGCTCTGCACGATGTAAACATAAGAGAACGAATCGTCCTTTTTCCTACGTTGGCATTAGCTTTGGCGCTAGGTATAATGCCCTCTTTAGTATTTGACACGGTCAATAGCAGCGTGCTGAACCTCATCTCGCTATTATCGCCCTACTTTTAATACCTATGGAAGAATTTACGCCACAGATTAGCTCCCTACTGGATCAGATTATACGCTCCATACCTGTATTCAAGCCTGAACTGGGTTTGATAATAGCTTTCCTTTGCTGTATATTTTCCAGTCTGTTTTTAGATCGTTATTGGAGAAACAGTACTTTCAGCATCGCATGCCTCGGAATCGTAGGGACAGCCTATGCCGTGTACAGTCAACTTGGGCAACCACAATCCGGATTCTTTGGTATGCTGCAAGTGGATACCCTTGCTGTATACGGTCGATTGATCATGCTTGTTTTATTGCTTCCCATCTTGGTGCTCATTCGTGAATATGCGAACGATAAAGGGTTAAAAAACGAAGGTGACATATACAGTATCTTGCTAGCAGCCACCCTAGGTATGAACCTACTCACCCTCAGCACCAATTGGCTGATGGTATTTATTGCTATAGAGACCGTGTCCATCAGTTCGTATGTGTTGGTAGGCTATTTTACGAACGAAAATAAGCCGGTATTATCCGGTAAAGACGAGACGCAAACCACAGCATCAATAAACAAAAAACAGTCGGAAGCGACGATGAAATATGTCTTATTTGGTTCGGTCTGTGCTGCAGTCATGCTGTATGGTCTCTCCCTGATATATGGTTTCACGGGGAATCTTGATTTCTCTTCCTCGTCTCATATTCAAGGACTGATTTCTGCTCCCAAAATAATGAGCAGTGTCGCTATACTTTTTGTTTTTGTAGGGAACGGGTTCAAGCTAGGTTTCGTACCTTTTCACCTCTGGACTCCCGATGTCTACGAAGGAGCCCCCACGCCCATCACCACATTTTTAGCAACAGTTCCCAAAATAGCTGCCCTTATACTGTTCCAACGTCTATTCGAATCATGGACATCGACCTTATTTTATTTTAGTGAGCTTACGCTGTTATTCATTACCGTAGTAGCGATAGTCACCATGCTGATGGGAAATCTTATTGCTCTTCGTCAGTCGGATGCCAAGCGCTTGATGGCCTATTCGTCAATCGGTCATACGGGTTTTTTGTTGATGGCTATTATCAGCAGTCCCAGTTCGGATTATAAGACGTTACTTTTTTACATTACCGTATATGCTATAATGACCATTGGTGCATTTGCAATCATACAATTCCTAGAAAAGTATATAGGCTCAACAGCGCTCGTGGACTACAGTGGACTGGGCAAACATAAGCCCTTATTATTTACGACATTTACACTGTTGGGTATATCTCTGATTGGGCTTCCGCCCACGGCAGGTTTTATCGGCAAGCTGTTGGTTTTCACTTCTACATTTGACCGCTATCAAAACACACAGGATGTCGCTCTACTGCTGCTGTTGATTACTGGAGCACTGACTTCGGTCATTTCGTTGTTCTATTATTTCAAAATTCCACTATATGCTTTTCTCCGAAAGGAAGAATCCCTCCCCCCTACTTACACCACAAGATTATGGCCTTATTTAATAGCCATAGTGTGCGGGATCACTATTCTTCTCTTTGGGTTATTCCCTCATTTATTGTCGGGATTATTCGTCTGAATTAAGGAATAATTGCACTGCACATTCGTGATTACAAACCATTTTATATAAGTTTGCACTATGATTAGTCCAATTGCAAATACCATTTTTCAACGTGTAATCAATGATTATCACGTTCATGATGAGATTAACCATCCGATCAAAAATCCTTATGAAGCCAGTACACTAGAACACTTGCTTTATTTGAAATGTTGGATAGACACCGCCCAATGGCACATGGAAGATGTCGTGCGAAATCCAAACATTGACCCGAACGACGGTTTATATTGGAAAAGAAGAATCGATAAACAAAATCAAGTACGAACAGACACTGTTGAATATATCGATAGTTATTACCTGAACAAGTACATGCACGTACAACCTTTATCAGATGCTCGCATTAATACCGAAAGTCCTGCGTGGGCAATTGATAGACTATCTATATTAGCGCTCAAGATCTATCACATGGAGCAAGAGACATTGCGGGAAGATGTAGACAGCCAGCATATCGATACTTGCCAGCAAAAACTGAATATTCTTCTAGAACAACGTAACGACCTCTCTAAAAGTATTGACGAGTTGTTGGAGGATATTGAGTCTGGTAAAAAGTACATGAAAGTATACAAGCAGATGAAAATGTATAATGATCCATCTTTAAATCCGGTACTCTATAGTTCCCAGAAATAATTTAAGATGAAGCGGATTATAGTTACTCGTTTTTCGGCGATGGGTGATGTGGCTATGGTCGCTTCAATTCTCTATGAATTTCAACAGCAGCATCCGGACACCGAGATTATAATGGTTTCCCGCAAGCTATTTGAAGCATTCTTTACGCATATCCCAAGGCTGGTGTTTCACCCTATAGATCCTACGGGCAGACATCGTGGAGCCTTAGGCCTCCTTAGACTATTCACTGAACTCAAAAAGTACAAGCCTGACTTTATTGCAGATCTACACAATAACATCAGATCAAGAATACTCGGGAGTTTTTTTAAACTATCGGGAGTAAAATTATGCACGCTACATAAAGGTAGGTCAGAAAAGAAAGCGCTAACCCGGTCCTACAACAAAGTCAAATACCAACTAAAGCTGACCACAGAGCGCTATGCTGATGTACTTCGGGCATTAGGTTTTGATATTCAGCTGAGCCATAAGCTAGAAAAGACAGACCGTAGCGTCCCTAAAGAATTAGCTATAGATTTTTCTACAACCAAAAAATCCATAGGAATTGCCCCATTTGCCCAGCATGCTTTTAAGGTACTTCCCCTTGAAAAAATGACTGAGGTAATAGCGTATTTGTCTAAAAACAATTATGCTACCTATATTTTTGGTGGAGGTTCCAACGAACAAGAGATTGCGGACAATTGGGCAAAAAGCTATCCAAACGTAAAAAACCTCATCAACCAATTCAGCGTAAGCCAAGAGCTGGACATTATCGCAAATTTAGACTTAATGCTAAGCATGGACAGTTCAGGAATGCACATGGCCTCTTTGGTAGGAACACGATGTATATCCATTTGGGGAGCGACACATCCTTATGCGGGCTTCTTGGGATATGGCCAATCGCAGAAAGACATAATCCAAGTAGAACATGCCAATCGTCCCAGCTCTGTCTATGGTAACAAACCTTGTGATTGCGACGGTACAGAAGCTATAGATTTAGTAACTTCACAAATGGTAATAGAACATATCAAAAATATATGCGAATAGGATTTGACGCTAAACGTTATTTTTTGAACCAAACAGGTTTAGGTAACTATAGTCGGGATTTGATTCGTATCCTCACACATCATTATCCTGAAAATGAATATATAAAATATACACCAAAGATTAAAGGCTCGCGGTTTCGTTCAGATGAATTCGTGAAAAACACCAAGCTGCCTCAAGGCAGACTAAACAACTTATTTTCGAGCTTCTGGAGAAGCAACCGTATAGTAGAAGATCTCAAACGGGATAACATTGCTATCTTTCACGGATTATCAGGAGAGATCCCTGTCGGCTTAAAAGAAAATAACATCAAATCGGTAGTGACCATCCACGATTTAATTTTCTTAAAGTTTCCAGAACTTTACAAGAGAATAGACCGCTATATATATCATAAAAAATTCAAACACGCGGTCAACAATGCAGATAAGATAGTCGCTATCAGTCAGCAAACCAAACGTGATATCATGGAGTTTTATCATATCCCGTCTGATAGAATCGAAGTCATCTACCAAGTTTGCCACCCTTCCTTTAAGGATCCGAAAACCGATGAACAAAAAGAAGAGCTTCGCAGAAAATATAATTTACCGAACCGTTTCTTATTAAATGTTGGTTCAGTAGAGCCTCGCAAAAATGCATTTCAAATAGTAAAGGCTATAGAAACATTAGACATCCCTTTAATAATCGTTGGCAAAACGACTAAATATGCTAAAAAAATCAAAGCTTATATAGCAGAAAAAGGACTTGAAAATCGAGTGTTTTTGATGCAGGGATTTACCATGGAAGAGCTATCACTTATCTATGCTATGGCTGATATATTCATATATCCTTCAATCTATGAGGGGTTTGGAATTCCTATTATTGAGGCTCTCTACTCAGGCACACCGGTCATAACAACAAATTCAGGAGTCTTCCCAGAGGCAGGGGGACCATCATCGTATTATATTGATCCCAATAGCGTTACGCAGCTTACCGAAGCTATCCAAACGATACTGAATAATCCAGCATTGCAGCAGGAAATGATCGTAGAGGGGATAAAATATGCACAACGGTTTAATGACCAGACTATCGCTGAAGCATGGAATAATCTATACGCTGGAACTGTTCAAATCAGGTAGCGATATAGGTATGTGGGGCTGTATACCTAAAATATGTTTTATCCAATTTCCAAAGCTATACTTTTCCTTAATAAGCGGATCTAGAGGTTTATAAGGTGATGCTATAAACTCTTCTAAACCTTCAAAATTCAAATCTCGAATAATAAAAATATTGGATGGATCATAAAAATCATAATTCGCAATATTCTGATTGTCCGTAATAAGCTTTTTATCATTTCCCAACGCTTCGAAAACCCGGAACGATAAGCCGCAGTGAACTTTATTCAAAATATCGACAATAGTCCTCGACCTAGACACATAGGCCAAATTCTGTTCATATGATATATACTCCTCAATAATCTCCAAGGGAGAGTCTTTATATTTGTCAATGACCTCTGGCTTTTTAGAAAACACCTTGATTACAGAGCGTGCCCCCGTACCGTCTAGATAATGAGCCAATTCGTTGATCACCTTCATTCTTGATTTGACGAAACTTCCAATATAATACACGTCAATATCCGCTGTCACATTCACCAACTTTGTAGGTAAATAGAAATTTGTCGTGGGCAGGATCCCCTCCTCCTTTAAATCTTTTGGGTCAAAAACAAAAAAGCGATCAAATAGACTTATTAAATCTCTAGCTAGGGGATATCGATCCAGCCCGTCCCATTGATATCCTATTAAGACCTTAGACTTCTCCTTAATTAGTTTCAAGGCATCATCTGGAAAATAGTCCATGCTGATGATCAACGCATAGTCCACAGGCTTGAGTATATTCTTTATAATAGATCTGGTCTTAGCTCCTGTGTCTCTATATTTCAAGTACGTTTTATACTTATTGTCAAATAAGAAAACCTTTCTAAAACAATTATAGAGACGGTCTCCAAAACTACTGTATTTGAAATCATCGGGATAGGGAATACCTATGACTTCAAAACCATAGGCCTCCAGCTGTTGTTTGATCTCCGAAAAAAAAAGACGCTGCGGCATCCCCAAAAGAATCCGCTTACCCAATCCTACTTGGCTAACACCCAAACTACTGCTATATTGACACCTTACCTCTCCTAACATTTCCTATTTAACGAATTAAACACTACAAATGCTACACAGCATTAGAATCCAAAGGTCTTGCCACAGGTATTCGTTGCTGAACACGATTCCAATGATTTTTTTTATTCCTATAGAGCAATAACTTCGCCAACTTATATTTTATCTGCATGACACCCTTATAATCATATCCAACTTCACGGTACACTACGTCAGGATTGATACGCATCTCATCTTCAATCGCACGAGTGTATACTTTAGGTCCGGTCGTCGCGTGGACATCATGCGGAAATCTCTCGGCTTCAATATTGTCGACCATATAAGCTATAGTTCTTTTCAGAAACGGATGCCCCTTTCCATAAATTAATGCCCATTGTGCGAAAAGCTCAGGATGGTTTTTCTCACGCGAGAGTATAGCTACATCATCCTCCAGCAAATATTTATCTAAAGACCCTGTGATATTACTATCCATATCAAGGTAAACACCGCCATAGATATATAACACTGCATATCTAAAAAAATCAGCTTTAGCCGCACCGATTTGTAACCTCTCATACGCAAATCTGGTACGTTCGTCAAAATTGGCTTCAAAGAATTCTGAAATCCGCTTATCATCAAAAAACTCCCGTTTCCAGCCTTTGTTTCTTTGTAAAAATCTCCAAATGTAAAACCGTGTCAACCAGGGTAACTTATCGGACTTGAATGTTTGATAAATAGTTTTAGGAATTGCCATCTTATAAGAATTTTGTTAATCCGTTTTCACAGCGAACTAAGCGTTTTTTAATGGTAGCATCTAATATCATTTCGTTTTCAGGAAGTGATGCCCTAGATTCTTCTTTATGATACAAATGATAACAAAGAGCTGAAAACTTAATATTATATCGTTTTACACCGTAATTAAATAAACGAACAACCAATTCACTATCTTCTCGCCCCCAACCAACAAACTCGTTATTAAAACCGTTGACAGCAAGAAGATCATTGAAAAAGAAAGACATATTACATGTCCTGATCCCGGATAATTCATTAACAAGTTCTCGCTTATAAAGTCGAGTCAGCCAAGGAGCTCGAAAAGAAAGCAACCGCTTCTCTAATCGCATTTCGACACCTTTTTCAGCATATCTGAATCTAGGGTAGACATCGGGCGTCAGAAGAATCTTGTCCGTTAACTCAGGGCTTAAAAGGTTACGCCCGCCCTGCAAAAAGAAACCTATTTTAGCATTGTCTCGATGATCTTTAATAAAATTTTCATCCATGACAATATCACTATCAATCATGACAACATACTCATGCTTCACCTGTGCCAAAGCCCGATTTCTGATCTCGGCAACACGAAAGCCAAGATCCTCATGCCATACATGATCTACTGAAATACCATATTTATCCTGGAAGTTTTCAATCAGTATTCGGGTACGGTCATCCGACCCATCATCAGCTACTATAACCTGCTGGGGTTTAATACTTTGAAAACGTATAGACGTTAATACAGCTTCTAATGCGTCAGGTCTATTATAAGTAGTAATGAGTAAAGATATATTCAATAGTTGTCAACTTTTGGTTTCAATACAAACGTAAATAAATTCGTTGTCATCTGCAATTTAATTGCACATCTGCTCCTAAATTGTCCTTCAGAAATACCCCCTTAGTCCACCAGTTTCTTCCACTGCAAAAACAGGTCTGCCCCGTACATTGTCTTTACTTCCGACAACGCATTCTTTGCAAAGAAGTCGCGCTCCTCGCTATCATTGATTAATCTTGCAATACCAGCGGACAGCGCTTCTGCACTATTTCGTTGAACAACAATCCCGGTACGACCATCCTCGATCATATCATGCACCCCACCGTGGCTATCGGTTGTAACGACCGCATTGCCCGTCAGAATATATTCTAAAACAGCCATTGAAAAACCTTCACAATTTGACGTAGAAATCCCAATCGAACTTTCTGCAAGCAACCTTCCCACCTCTCTCTTAAAGCCTAAAAATTCTACATTCTCTATTTCGAGCGAAGAAAAATAGGACTTCATTTCATTCTCTAGTGAGCCTGTACCTAGAAACCGAAGCGTCCAATCTTTATGCTGATGCGCAATCTTGCTCCAAGCGGTAGCCGCTAAGAAAGCATTTTTATGCGCTTTCTCTAAGCGAGAAACCAAGGTTATGATATTCTTTTTGACAGTCCCTGGATATTCCTCATCTTCAAACCGCAACGGGTTCAATATGCTATATATTGGAAAATCATGGTTAGGAAACAAATCTTTTAACTCCTTCCTAACACGTTGACTCACGCATACAACTGCTTCTGACAAAGTCAAGAACTTCTTCAATTTGTTCTTCTTAAAGGGAAAAACAATTTTACTAAACAATATTTTGGCCAGATTGCCATGCTGAGCGTCTGGATACTTTTGCAGATAGGCATAAGGCGAACCATGGTAGTGACCGATCGCTTTAACTCCAGCCTTCCTTGCACACTCCAAAACAGATAGAGCGATACTCATATTATCAGCCTGATAAATAAGAACATCAATCTTCCTATCCACTAGTTTTTCAACAAAATTCTGTTTTTCGCTCTCCGACTTGAGCGGACCAATTACATGGACAAGTAAGCTCTTAGAAAACTCAACAGCGGTTTCTTGGTTGCGCTGAGACACCGTAAACATATCCATGACGGTCTCGCCCTGTTTAAGAAACATATTGATCAGGTCTGAAGTCACGCGCTCGACCCCACCTCCCATACTATAGTCGATATTTAAAAAAGCAATTTTTGACATCATATTATTTCTTTACAAGCAGTTTTTCCCAAGCAGTTTTCAGACTATCCTCCGCATTTATGGCATTATAATGCTGATGTACGAATTGAGAGGCTGTCCTTCCCTTTTCAATCGTAATTTGTGGAGTACAATCAAATTCTGCTATTGTCCTACCAACAGTATCAGCAAACTCTATTACATTACGTTCAAGAATGGGCGAACAAAATTCTTCCTTAAAATATTCGACTCCTGCTCTTCCCATATAACCAATCACATAGCAGCCACAAGCCATTGCCTCGACAGGGGGAAGACCAAAACCCTCTTGATCATTAAAGCTTAAAAATATCATTGTATCCTGCAACTCCTCTGCTACCTCAAACTCTGATTTATCTTCTATAGCAACTATCTCCCATCCTATTGATAGGCTTTTTGCCTGTATAATATTGATGACCTGTAAAGCGTCTTCGCTTAATTTTCTAGGCATGAAAGCAATCTTTTTCTTCTTTTCCATACCCAACATGAAGCAAGGGTCTAGACCTAAATAAATCCTCTGCACAGACAACAGTGGGTAAACATACTGCAGATAGCGTTTCGAATCTTCAGAGACTACAACTGCTCCCAATAAATTATCTGCTAAATAAGGCGATTTTCGATTTTCGTTAAAATTGAAAAGGTGAAACGTTAAATAACAGTTCTGATTGAAAATAACGAAGGGGTTCTGTGGGAGTAGGTGTACCACATCAGGTCCATATACTTCAGGAAAAACAATCACAGCATCCTTCTCTGGCAGTTCCTTATTTATAAACAGCCACTTCTTCAATTTAAAAAGGAAAGAATGAGTATCCTTTTTAATGATTATATGCCTTAATAAAAAGAACAAATAAGGGAAAAAAACATGTTTCGTGTCATGGTGAAACCAAGAGGCTAGAGCAGACGGCCTGCTGTGGATCAAACATGCATCATAACCATATTCATTAAGTCGATCGACCATGGTATACAGCTGCTTGATCCCACCTCTGATTTCTTTACTATCGGGGCAAAAAACGTATATTTTCATTTTAAATCCCGTAAAAAAACACCATCCAAAATTGCTTTTTCAATTTTAACATGATGATTCTCGTGAATATAATCTATTGCTTTTTGAGAGAGATTAGCATACAACTCCTTGTCTTCTAAAAGGACGGAAATAGCCTCAGCAAACTGCTTCTCGTCGTTGACAACCAAGCACCCGTTTTGCCGCTTATTCACTAATCCATCCACACCTCTTTGATGACATACGACTGGTAATCCGTAAGACAATGCTTCTAATACCTTTATCTTTATACCTGTTCCGCTCAACATTGGGCAGATCACAACTTTAGAATGTTTATAAAAATCATCTATATCTTCTACAAGTCCATATTTAATAACATTAGAAGTCTCTTCAACATGAGACGAAATAGCACCAACAACGTGGAGTTTCACGCAAGAAAGCAAAGGCATTACATTTTGTATAAACCAATTAATACTTCTTATATTATGAAGATTATCACTCGCAACGTACAACAGATCATATCTAGCTTCTTGCCCCCCATTATCTACTCTATTTTGATAAGAAATAGGCATCCATATCACTTTTTTAGCGGTAAATTGTTCAAATAAATATTTTTCTTCAATGGAATATGTCCAAATCTCATCAAAAAGAGACAAAGTACGAATCTCATTTTCAAACTCTCGACCAATGAAGGCCCTCTCCCCTAAATTCCGCTTAACAATACTGTACTGCAAAGTCATAAAATCATGAGTGTCGATAATACAATACGGCCTATACTCCGCATCTATATTTTGGATTATAGCTCCCCATATAACATAACTCACAACTACGATATCGTACCTCCTGCCCTTAATAACTTCTTGGATTTTCTTTCTAAAATAAGAGGTGGTATGATCGAGTTCGTTATTTTTTCTAAGCTCTGCTATCTTGCGAGGCAATTTATCTTCAAAAAAATAGCTGATTCGATTAGCCTTGGACATTCTTATATCCTCAACTATTAGTGAAATATTAGGGTACATCAATTCGAACTGCCGCCTATCGGACTCCTTCCATCCCCAGACGGAGACAAGGTCAACTTCCAAAAACTCAGAATTGTCTTCAAAATAGCGCAACATTTGATGACATCGACTTAGATTTCCGGCTTTGGAACGTAAAGGGTTCTCTGCCATAAAATACATAATACGCTTCTTCATAATCAATGCTTTCCTATCTATTTATAGAATCCAATAAAGACTGAATCCTACTTCTTATCTTTCTTCTGTAGCCCCTAAAAGGTATAAACCTAGCTAAATTAATTCTTTTTTTCTTTCTGCGGACATAAATATTCAAGATATCCTCAAACGCAGCAACATCCTTAGAAAGCAAAAATTCTTTAAATAAAAATGTCAGTTGCCTAAAATCAGTAGGACTCAAAAAATCTTTAACACGCTTACTATAGAATTCTCTTATCATATCATACAAAATGCCTTTAGTCGAAACATCCAAAGGCATTTTTAAATACCTAAATTCAAAAGGTTCGTGTTCTAAAAAGCGAGCTAAATGCAAAGATTTTCGATCGAAAAGATCATAATTCAAATAAAAACTTTCTAGTATTTCAAACCATAATGGAATTTGCTCAACAACCCTATATCCCTGACAATTAATTGTTAAATGATTCTGCTCGCTATGCTGCCGATAATGATAGGCAGCCTCTGGACAAAAACAATACTTATCAGTCAGTGCAAATAACTGATGTGAAAACAGACCGTCCTCACAGGGTTGTATCCCGATGGGGAATCTGACATCTGAAAACTCAAGGAGGAAACTATGTCGTATAAACTGTGCACATACTGGCAAGACCTTCGTTCCACTCAAAATTCTTCGACAATAATAATCGCCCAAAACAACGATATCTGATTTTTTAAGCTCAGCTTGTCTATAAGCAAGTTCAAAAAAGTCAGGAGCAATAGTATCATCTGCGTCTAAAAAAAAGACATATTCTCCCCTTGCTTTAGCTAAACCCTTATTACGGGCCACGGAAACGCCACTGTTTCGTTGATCGATAACATAGATTCGGGAATCGATCTTTCTACTCTTCAAGCATATATCCAATGAGCCGTCCGTACTCCCATCATTTACTATGATAATCTCTAAATCAATCAGGGTTTGATTTCTAATGCTCGCTATTGTTTCTTCTAAATATGCTTCAGTATTATATACAGGAACAATTACAGACACTTTTATACCATCACCTTGTATACTTATCATATTATAACCTTAAACTAAATCTGAATATAGACGGAATGTCTTATCAATACAGACTTTCAAATCATACTCCCTAACCTTTTCCTTACCACGTATAGCCATTTCTTTTCTCAAAGCTTCACTTTCTAGCAAAACCTGCATATTGTCCACTAGCGATTCTATAGAATTAGCATCGAAATAACATGCTGAATCACCTGCAACTTCAGGAAAACAACTAGCTTTACTTAACAAGACGGGACACCCCACCCTAAACGCCTCTAATATAGGCAAGCCAAACCCCTCGTATAAAGATGGATAGACAAAAAACAATGCTTCTTTATATAAAAAATTCAGTTCGGAATCTGATGCTGCCACAACTTTAGTCTTGTCTAAAACCTTTAATCTGAACAACAGCTCCTGCTCGGCAATGCCCAAATCAGCTCCCACTATCACCAAATGCAGATCCGGAGTATGAGCCGACAATTGAGCGAATGCTTCGACAAAGAGAACGAAATTCTTATAACCAAATCTACTACCTACATACAGAATAAAACTTTCAGGAACTTCTGCTAGTCGATGATAGGACAACTCTTCTTTCAAGTCTATTCCATGATAAATAACTTCTATCTTATCTTCTTCAATATCGTTGTAATATAAAATATCATTCTTTGTAGTTTGGGATATAGCTATTATTTTATCTGCTTTCTCCAATAACTTTCTCTTATCATAGGGCGTAGAATCATTAGGGTTAAAAAAAACCGGATACTTCTCGTATGTCATATCATGAACGGTTATCACCAATGGCTTCTTTAAAGATTTTAAAAAATATCCATTATAATACGTAGGATGGAACACATCGAAATTTCCATCATTTATCACCTTCAACGTCTTCTTTTGATTTATTCTAGTTGCCTTATGAGGACTTTTTCTATACTTATCCCTAAAAAACAAATTACCCCTAACCCTATCTAAATCAGATAAATGATAATTACGTCCTCCAATCACTCTCAAAGAGTAGTGGAAATTCGGCGTTGCTTTCAATCCCTCGATAAGCCCTCCGAAATACCTAGATACCCCTCCATAATTCTGCATCAGAAAAGCTTGGTAATCATATAACACCTTCATTAAATATCTCTTTTAGGTAGGAAAACCAATATAATACTCATTAATCCCTTTAATATTTTAAACGCCATAGGAAACTGTTTAATATAAAAGTACTGCTCGGTCCGCTTTTGTTTTCTATCATATAGCAACTGATAAGTTTGCCAATACTCTGGAAGTTTTTTTTCAATAAAGCTCTCTCGCTCTAAACGATGCTGCTGTGACAAAGCAACATCTGACGAAACACCACCTAGATCATAATTACATAATATTTGGTTTATATATTTAAATTTCACCCCATCCTTTAAATAGATTTTAATAAAATACTGCCAATCGACAGTGATGACTTGCCTTTTGTCACTATATACCCCGAATCTATCAAATATGTTTTTAGATATAGCCGAAGCTTGGTGATTAATGGAGTGAAACAACCAAAACGAAACATCCAACTCTTTGGGTTGTTGTAAACGCATGATTTCTATACCATTTTTGACCCCCATAGCGTCACCATAAAGTATATCAGATTTATCATCAACATGATCAACATAAGTAGAAATTGTCTCAGAGTCAAAAAATGTATCGCCGCTATTCATAAAAATTAAATAGTCTCCTGTTGACCGTTCGATCCCCTTATTCATTGCATCATAAATCCCTTTATCCTTCTCTATAACAATACAATCAATCTGTTCCCGATATTCTTCTATCACAGAGATACTACCGTCGTCACTACCTCCATCAATAACAATGTACTCAACATCAGAATACTTTTGAGATGTTACACTCTGGATGGTATTTGACAGCCCCTCTTTATTATTATAATTTATAGTTACTACAGAAAACTTTACCCTCATTGATATACAATTATACGCTGCAACTTTCAAATATATTATTTACTATGCTAAGTAACAATCTCCAACAACTCAAAAAAGTCAAAATAAGCATAGATTCACAACATCCTTAAAAAAGCTAGTCCATGCCATAATTTCCTTATTTCTAAGACTCAACTCCACTAAATCACATATAATACTTATCCATAAAAAAAATCACTAAGAATTTTTCACTATATTTGAGAGAATAACTAAACATTATGAAACCTCTAATATCCATCTTACTTCTTATCTTCTCGATATCATTGGTATCCTGCGAGAAGGAAGATGAAAATGTATTGGAGCAGGAACTAGAACAGGACAACCTACATAGTCGAGATTCTATATCTTTTATACTGGATGACAAGAGATACTCTTCTATCAAACTGGATGGATTTGGATTTGCAAATAAACAAACGAATATCAAACCATACTCCAATGTCTTAAAGAACAGAGAAGCGGCCTATATTACGGGGGGATATTGGTGGTATGGCGAGAAAGACTCCCTTCTATTTGAACATACTTTTTCTTTTGAAGCACCAGAGCTATCCAATATATCGTTTGCAACAAGTCAGAAATTCGCCATTGAAGATCTTACACAGACCAGCAATCTACTAATTCCCATGATTGATGATACCACATTCCATGTTGGAGCAAAACCCTTTGCCATTGACAGAGATCTGGAAAACACCACCTATGGAGTCAGCATTGAGGTGTCTCCCCTTCAGCCTGTAAAAAGGCTGAGCACATCCCTACCTGGTTCCTCCATCATCCTACGCTCCAAGATTGACAAAGACTTGCAAGACGATTCCTATTTTCAGATTATCAGTATAGACAGTCTACAGGACAATGCACTACGGATAGAAGCACGATTTGAGGCCAATATATACGATGATAGAGGGACAGCCTATCGTCTCAAAGACGGATTTGTACGCTTCAAGACAAAACTTAATTACTTAAAATAATACAGCAACGAATGTCAAGCAAGAAACTCTTTATCATCCGCCATGCCAAGGCAGAAATTCCAATTTGGGAAAAGAAGGACTTTGACCGCAATATTATGGATAAAGGAGCAGCTCGAGCTCAACATATAGCCAACAAATTAAAAGATATCGTAACGATAGATGAAAAAACAGCGGTGCTCTCCTCTACTGCCAATAGAGCAATACAGACCGCACATATCTTTTGTACCTCATTAGCATTCCCTTTACAGAATATATTACAGACCAAAGCGATATACGAAGCATATTACCTAGATATTCTCAACATTATCAACCAGATGCCAGCACATATCGATACGCTCTTGGTATTTGGCCATAATCCCGGTTTATCCGACTTGACCAACTACATCTGCAATAGCTATATAGAACTCAAAACATCCCACTGTGCTGTGATCAACCTAGAGGATGGAATCGATTTTGCAAGCTTATCCGGAGGTACGGCCACCTTGGTCCAAACGATCACAGAATGAACACAGCTCATTAACCAAAAGTTAATTCAGAACAAAAGTCAAATTTGACCTTTTATACCGCTTAAAAATTAAAGCGCTCAGATCTCTTATTTTCGCTTCTGCGGGCAAGGTGTTTTTTAAAACTGAAAATCGATCAAGAAAAACGTCAAAAAGAACACGTTCTTTTTCAAAAGTCAACGGCTACACTTGACAAAGAGTACACGTAGACTTTCCAAAGAGTACGTGTTCTCTTTGGAAAGACACCACACCTCCCCTCTTTATTTCCTAAAACAACAATACACACAACACATGAGGAAATATTATTTCGACAAAAACCTGTAACCAAAAAGAAGCCTATCGTTAACTTTTGCGTACCTTCGCTATATGGCAAATCAACTCCAAAACGAGACATCCCCCTACCTCAAGCAGCATATGGACAATCCTGTACACTGGATGCCTTGGGGAGAATCAGCGCTTACGAAAGCAAAGCATGAAAACAAATTAATCATTATCAGCATTGGTTATTCAGCTTGCCACTGGTGTCATGTCATGGAACGCGAGAGTTTTGAAAACAAAGCCATCGCAGCGACCATGAACAAGTTTTATGTCTCTATAAAAATAGACAGAGAAGAACGTCCCGACATCGATCAAATCTATATGATTGCAGTACAACTGATGACAAAATCCGGAGGATGGCCGCTCAATGTAATCTGCCTCCCCGATGGAAGACCGATCTACGGGGGAACGTATTTTAAACCGCAAGACTGGCAGAATATACTCCTACAGATTGCACAGATGTGGGAAGAAACACCTCAGGTCGCCCTAGACTACGCCAGCAAATTGACAGCAGGCATACAACAGGCCGAACAGCTTCCTATAGCAGAAATCCCGGAGCAATATAGTCTGAAAGATCTTAAATCGGTCGTTCTGCCATGGAAAGAACACTTTGACTATCGAGATGGAGGATATCGCCGAGCGCCCAAGTTCCCGCTTCCCAATAACTGGGTATTCTTGTTACGATATGCAACCCTGGCAAAAGACAACGAGGTGCTATCCCATGTACACTACACCTTACAACAAATTGCCAACGGAGGAATCTATGACCATATCGGAGGCGGTTTTTGTCGTTATGCGGTGGACGAGCATTGGCACGTACCGCACTTTGAAAAAATGCTGTACGACAACGGTCAATTGATCTCGCTATACAGTGAAGCATACCAACAGACCCCATCCCCACACTATAAACAGGTCGTAAAGGAAACAATTGCTTGGGCGATACGCGAGATGAAAGCTCCCAATGGAGGTTTTTACAGCGCACTGGATGCCGACAGCGAAGGGGTAGAAGGTAAGTTTTATACATTCAAGAACGAAGAATTTGATCTACTTGGCGTAGACGCTACTATAGCTCGAAATTATTTTAACATTACCGAAGAGGGTAACTGGACTGAAGAGCAGACTAATATTCCTTTTGTAAACAGCAAAAACGAACATCTTGTTGAAGAAGCCGGTTTTTCAACGGATGAATGGATACAGTATCTGTCAGAGGTCAAGTCCAAACTGCTCGACTATCGCGCTACCAGAGTTCGCCCTGGATTAGACAACAAACAGCTCACCAGCTGGAATGCCCTGTTAGCAAAAGGCCTGACAGACGCGTATCGTACCTTTGCTGATCCGGAATACCTCTCCACAGCTATGGGTATAGCCCATTTTATAGCAAAAGAGTGTACTGTTGAAGGCTCCTTATTGCATCAGCCCCAAGACCACAACCGAAGCATAGATGGCTTTTTGGACGACTATGCATTCACCATAGAGGCTTATATCGCCTTATATGAAGCCACCTTCGACGAGACCTGGCTCCACCAAGCTCAGAAACTTGCCGACCGTGCAATTGAGCTGTTTTACGATCGCGAGACAGCAACCTTTTACTATACGGCTAACAATGGGGAAGAATTGATTGCACGAAAAAGTGAAATCATGGACAATGTCATACCGGGATCTTCATCCAGTATCGTACGACAACTGTATAAACTGGGACTCCTTTTTGACGAAGACAATTATACGGCAATAGCTGATCAAGTATTTGCCAACGTATATCCACACATCGCGAGCTACGGTTCTGCCTATTCCAACTGGGCCATACAATTATTGGAACTACACTTCGAAACCAATGAAATTGCCCTGACAGGAGAAAATGCTGCAGAATGGCGCAAAGAACTGGAGCAGAAACTAT
Organism: Sphingobacterium paucimobilis HER1398; assembly: GCF_000416985.1. GTDB lineage: Bacteria > Bacteroidota > Bacteroidia > Sphingobacteriales > Sphingobacteriaceae > Sphingobacterium > Sphingobacterium paucimobilis. The sequence goes on along the minus strand of NZ_ATDL01000004.1, from coordinate 76,528 downwards.
ATATTCCAAACAAAATCATATTGGGAGGAACAAATTCTACACTTCCTTTGTTAGTAAATAAACAAGAATTCGAATCAAAAGCATACCTTTGTCGAAACAAGACCTGTAGTCTTCCTCAAACGTCGATTGCACAATTGATTGAATTAATAAATGATAACGAGGCTTAAACCTCTTTAAAGAGTAAAAAATGGCAATAGAAAACAACAACGTAGTAACGTTGAACTACACACTTCACACAATTGAAGGAAACGGAGAAAAAACGTTCGTAGAACAAACAACAGCTGAAAATCCGCTAACATTTCTATATGGTGTGGGAATGATGTTACCAAAATTCGAGGAAAATATTGCTGGTCTTCAGATTGGTGACAAAACATCTTTTGAACTGGAAGCTGCAGATGCTTACGGAGAGAGAGATGACAGAGCAATGGCTCAATTGCCAGCAGATATGTTTAATGAAACAGGTATGCCTCCAGTTGGAGAGGTATTGCCATTGCAAGATAACCAAGGAAATCAATTCCGCGCAGTAGTAGTTGAGGTTAGCCCTGAGGTAGTGGTTGCAGACTTAAACCACCCGATGGCTGGTAAAAAATTGAACTTTGACATCGAAATCCTTGCGATGCGTCCAGCAACTGAAGAGGAACTTGCTCACGGGCATTCTCACGGTGCTGATGGCACAGAAGGACACTAAATAAAAAAACAAGGACTAAAGATGAAAAAACTTTAGTCCTTGTTTTTTTACTACACAACACGGGTGGCACGGAGCATCTCCCTTTTTCCCGGTGCACCAGGAGCTTTCTCTATTTTAAAACCTAAAGCCTTCATTGATCTTTTCAAATTGCCCGTAATGGCATATGTAACAAATACTCCCCCTATCTTCAAAAATTGGCAGACATGCGCTAAAGTCTCATCGCTCCACATTTCTGGCTGATGGATCGCAGCAAAAGCATCAAAATAAATAACATCAAACAATTGATCACATTTAAAATCGAGTACTTTCCGATGTGCGACCTGCCACTCTATCCGGTCAAGAAAGCCTACCGCCCCCTGCCAGGCACCCCTGTACGTATCGATAAAGCCGCTCCAAACCTCAGTATCCACATATTTATCATATCCCGTAGCGAATACCACATCAGCTGCTAAGGGATAAGCTTCTATACCACAATACCGCAAATGCCATCCTTGTTGACGGACATAATCAGCAGACTGTAAAAAATTGAGACCTGTGCCAAATCCAACCTCCAGAACAGCAACAGTATCCGTACCCTCTTTCTCTGCGTAATAAGCGAGACCAGATTGGACAAAGACATGCTGACTCTCCTGCAATGCACCGTGTTTTGAATGATAGTGTTCGCCGACTTCGGCATTATATAGCGTACTGGAACCGTCAGCAGTAACAACAAAATCCATAATATCTTTTTTGTACAAACTTACACAAATTCAGGACAAGGAAGATGTCAGAATATATACGGAAAAAAGAAGTCTTTTAAAACCGAAACCCCGACTTGATCTGAGCATACTGATGATTACTATACATTTGCTGTCCTTCTTTCGTATTGAAAAGCACAGCAGCCTCTATAGAAAATCGTCTGTGGGAATACGCAAAACCGACTTTATGAAAAAACACATGCTTTGAAATATCATACATTTCATCATTTCGTTGAGCATACACGACTCCTTGTATAGTTGTATTATGCAACTGATATATATACCCTGGCGAATAGAAAAAATAACACTCCGTATCGTCCGAAAGAAATCCACCATTTCCCACCAAGTGACTCCTTGTATAAGGAGCCAATCGACCCGCACGGAAAATCATCCGACTTGAAAGATAGGAAAAGTTCATTCCTCCTCGCCCCATAGCTCCTCCCGAAATTTCAAAACGGTCAGACCTATTCCTCCATAATTTTTTAAACACAGACGCTTCCAGGTCCAAGCCAACAGCACTCTTCAGATCCGATTCCCAACTCTCCACCTCGTACATACGGAATGTACGATGGACGAACTGTTGTATCTGTTTTCCTTTCGCAGCCTCTCCCACCGTACCTACCTCTGCTTTAACACGCCACAGCCATTCTCGCGTATAGACACGTTGGAATTGGGTATTTAGAAAAAAATAACCCGTAGAGGGACGATCCCATTTCAAATCGTCACGTCCATATACTTCACTGCCATTAAAAAGCTGATGCCCCAGCTGTACACTCAACCGATCAGTGCCAGCTGCTGAATGCCCAAGCAATTTATCAAAAGTAAAAATCAAACCGTTCGTATAATATTGATCCTGCCCTATCATCAGATAAGAATCATTGTCCGTCTGTAGACTTAAAGCATGTTTGCGAAGTATTTGGGGGAATGCGTAAAAAGCGGATAGAGCAACCAATCCTATAACCAATATCATTTTTTGCCAGAGAGCGTTAAACCGACTGTTCATTTACTATTCTTACTAATCAAAATAAAATAATGATGCTGTTTGAAACGGCATAAAACAGCCCTCTCCTAGACATTTTCGTCACCTCATCCAACAAAGACAGGTCCCTATACCCAAACTTAAGGTTATTTTAGACAAATGTTTGTATCCCCAAATCTATATTTATAAAAAAAATACAATTCGGATATATTTTTATATTTAAAAAGACCTAAGTATAGATTGATAAAAAAATAAGCTATTTTAGCTATAGACTAATCGCTTATGCAATCTATTATCAAAAACTACAGCAGTATAATCCTGCTTCTGATCGGAATCAGTATCGGTAGCCTCGTAGGCTTGTTCCTCCCCGCCGTTGTACCGTATATAAAGCCATTAGGTGACATTTTCCTTAACCTGCTATTTGTAGCGGTCATACCCTTGTTGTTCTTCGCAATATCTTCTGCTGTCGCCAATATCGAGGGCAATAATCGACTGGGGCGCATACTGACCACTATGTCTTTCGTTTTTATCATCACCATAGCCATTGCCGCAATCTTAACCATACTGGGACTCTGGGCATTTCCCGTCACTGCGGTAAGCGACGGTCAGGGCATGGACGAAGCCCTTATCAATGCAGCAAATGACAGTTGGGGCGATAAAATCGTACGTTTTGTTACTGTCGGCGAATTTGTCAATTTACTATCCCGTCAGAATATATTAGCATTTGTTATTTTCTCCTTTTTAGTAGGCATATCAGTCCGAAAAAGCGGGGAAATTGGCACTCCATTCTTACGTTTTTTGATAGCGGGCAATGAAGTCATGAAAAACATGCTCGATATTGTCATGAAACTAGGCCCTATTGGTTTAGGTGCCTACTTCGCATACCAAGTACATGAGCTCGGCGCAGAACTATTTGGCTTTTATGCCAAACCCCTGGCTTTCTATTATATTTTTGGCACCGTATTTTTCTTCACTATGTTTTCGCTATATGCGTTTATTGCCCGAGGAAAGAGAGGTGTACCATTGTTCTGGAAAAATAACATCACCCCGTCACTCACCGCATTGAGCACATGCAGCAGCCTAGCGACACTCCCATCGAATCTATTAGCCGCTAAAAAAATAGGAGTGCCCAGCGGCGTCGCCAATGTAGTAATACCACTGGGCAATACGCTGTATAAAAATGGATCCGCAATATCCTCCATTCTTAAAATATATGTCGCCTTTTCCATTCTGGAATGGAACTTTTTTGAGCCATCGACTTTATTCATGGCTGTAGGGATAACCCTATTAGTCAGCATGGTAGCTGGCGGAATACCCAATGGAGGATTCATAGGCGAAATGCTGATGATATCTGTATATAATATACCCAATGAAGCTATACCCGCAATCATGATCATCGGAGCACTGGTCGATCCACCGGCAACAGTACTCAATGCTACAGGGGATACGATAGCATCGATGTTAGTAACACGATTTTCTGGAGAAAAATTTCTCCAAATAGATGATCAGAATCAAGACAATGGTACGATTTAAATGATAACGAAGGTTTTTCCCCTCCAGATTTGTAATATTGATGATGTAATACCCCAATTACGTCCATTATTATGGAAGAAAGAAAACAAAACAACAACTAAATACTGTATATCAAAGTGTTAAAGAAATCTCACAACCTATTTAGATTTACTCTAAATAGGTTGACAATCTTGCTAAATTCCTTCTTTCATTTCCCTTTTTGTAATTTTGTGATTGATTCTATCACAACTAGAAAATAAAACAAATACCGGGTATAGGTTCATACCATTACCACAATAAATACATAAATGAAAAAAAGTTCAATCATCTTAATTGTCATCATAGCAATAGCAATAGCTATGATTTTGGTTATTTACACAGATTCCAGTACGTATTCGACTTTTGCAGAAGCCAAAGAAAAAAACACGGAATTGTACGTAGTCGGTGTGTTGAATAAAGAGAAAGAGTTACATTACGATCCCGTAAAAGATGCCAACCATTTTTCGTTCTACATGTACGACAACGACAGTACGGAATGCCAGGTCGTATTCAATGGTTCAAAACCACAAGATATCGAACGGTCAGAACAAATCGTATTAACGGGAAAGATGGAAGGCAATACATTTCATGCCTCTAAGATCTTGATGAAATGTCCTTCGAAATACAACAAAGACCAGGTTGAGGTAATTGAAGCAACGACTGCTTCATTATAATGATTCAACTTTTGACTTCTAATTTTTTTAATTATTATAATGGATATTAGTTACATAGGCGAGCACCTATTGCCAGGAAAGATAGGGCAATTTTTTGTTATTCTATCTTTTGGAGCCTCCTTATTATCGCTGATCAGTTATTTTTTTGCGACCAAAAACCCGGAGGAGCCACACTGGAAAAAATTAGGTCGTATTGGTTTTTTTGCTAACGCAATTTCGATTGTCACGATCGGCACCATTCTGTTCTATTTAATCTATAATCATTATTTCGAATATCACTATGTCTGGAGCCACTCTTCCAAATCGCTCCCTACCCATTACATCATATCGTCATTTTGGGAAGGCCAGGAAGGAAGCTTTTGGCTTTGGATGTTTTGGCAAGTGGTCCTGGGAACCGTCCTGGTATTTAGAGCGAAAAGCTGGGAAACACCAGTGATGACTTTCGTCATGCTTTGCCAGACATTTTTAGCGAGTATGCTCATCGGCGTAGAAATATTTGGAAATCGTATCGGCAGCTCCCCGTTTATACTATTACGGGATGCCTTGGACATACCGATCTTGAAGGATCCAAATTACCTTTCCATGATTGCTGATGGAACAGGCTTGAACCCCTTGCTCCAAAACTATTGGATGGTAATCCACCCTCCTACTTTATTCTTGGGTTTTGCATCCATGATTGTACCTTTTGCCTACGCTGCCGCTGGATTATGGCAGAGACGCTATAAAGAATGGATGACTCCTGGCTTACCTTGGGCATTATTCGCTGTGATGATTTTAGGAGCAGGTATCATAATGGGATCGTTTTGGGCCTACGAAGCCTTAAACTTTGGTGGTTTTTGGGCTTGGGATCCCGTAGAGAACGTATCCATCATCCCTTGGTTTACCCTGATTGCTGCGGTACACGTAATACTAGCTTATAAACATTCTGGTCATGGTTTCTTCACCGCGACCTTACTATCGCTCATCAGTTTTGTACTTGTAATATACGCTTCGTACCTGACCCGTTCGGGAATCCTGGGCGAAACTTCCGTACACTCCTTTACCAGCTTAGGAATGTCCGGCCAACTGATCTGGTTTAATCTGACCTTTTTACTGATCACGATCGGTCTCTTGGTGTGGCGAAGAAAAGATCTACCACGCACCCAAAAAGAAGAAGATATCTACTCTCGTGAGTTTTGGTTGTTTATAGGGGCATTGGTATTGACCGTAGCTTGCGTACAGATGATAGCCACGACTTCAATCCCTGTTTTCAATGCCTTATTCGGAACGAAGGTAGCTCCACCGATCGATCCAATAGCACACTACAACAAGTGGCAAGGAGCATTTGCCGTAGTCATCTTATTACTCACCGCAGTAGCGCAATTCTTAAAATACAAACGCACAGACAGCAAAAAATTCTGGGCAGCGATCTTAGCGTCCTTACTCGTAAGCATCTTGATAGCGGCAATTGTCATTTACTTCACCAAAGTATATAGCAATGTCATGTATGTCTTGATTACATTCACTGCTATATTCTGTGTTATTGCTAACATTCGGATATTAGGTGACGCATTCAAAGGCAAGTGGAAACTGACCGGATCCGCAGTATCGCACATAGGTTTTGGTCTACTCGTACTGGGAGCCTTGATCGCAGCGGCTACCAATGAAGTCATATCGATCAATGACAGTGGTTATATCGGTGTTCAAAACTTTGGTAAAGAAGGGGATAAATTCACCGATCCTGGGGAAAACCTTTTCCTTACAGAAGGTGAACCAGTACAAATGGGAGATTACAAAATCACTTATATCGGTGACAGTGTCGCTCCACCCAACGTATACTACCATATCAAGTACGAGCGATTGGATGAAGAAAGCGGTAAAGTCAAAGAACACTTTGTCTTAAGCCCTTTTGCACAGAACAACCCCGATATGGGAGGACTCATAGGTACTCCAGCAACGAAGCACTATATAAGTCATGATATCTATACGCTGATCACTGCTGCTGCGGCGGATTCTCAAGCTCCAATGAGCAAGATTAAAGACGAAGAGAAAACAGGATTTGAGGATTATGACGAACCAGCTACTTATCAGGTTAATATTGGAGATACCTTACGGTATAGGAATGGAGTATTCGTCATAGAGGGCATCAATAAAAATGCTAAACTGGAAAATATACCGTTAAAACCGACCGACGTTATTGTTGGCCTTAAAATAAAAGTCATCGCTGCGGATCAAAAGACGTATGAAGCGGAACCAACCTTTTTATTAAAAGACGGAAATGCCTATGACTTTAATAAAGATGTCAGCGAACAGGGATTGAAATTCAGATTTGCGAATATACTGCCTGAAAAAGATAAGCTAGAAATTATGGTCTATCAAAAACCTCTTCCAGAGAAGAAATGGATTGTTTTCAAAGCCATTAAGTTCCCTTATATCAACTTTTTCTGGCTGGGTACCATCGTGATGACCGTCGGTTTCTGTATGGCCATATATAGACGAGTCAAGGAAGGCAAAAAGAATACAGCAAAAGTGTAGATATGAACATTGTAATATTAGGCAGCGGAAATGTAGCAACCCTTTTTGCACAGGCATTCTACCAAAATGGCCATCAGATCGCACAAGTATACAGCAGACAGTCAGCCAATGCAAAAGCATTGGCTGACGCCGTTAAAGCACAAGCAACAGCTGACCTCAACCAACTGAACCTAGAAGCAGATATCTATCTCATTGCTGTCGCTGACAGTGCCATTCCACAGGTTGTTGCAGACATGCCATCCATTACACATGGGATAGTTGTACACTCTTCAGGAGCAACCCCTCTGGAGGTATTAAATCGCTTCCCTAAAAAAGGAGTCATATATCCCGCACAGAGCATAAGTAAACAGGTCAATATCGACATGATACACGTGCCCATAGGAATTGAAGCGGACGATGCTGCAACGTACCAAACTATTCACAATCTGATCAGCCCAATAGCCCCGCATCTGTTTTCCTGTAATACCGAACAGCGACTGGCCTTACACCTTGCTGCTGTATTAGTTAATAACTTTCCTAACGCACTTTTTAATATAGCCCAACAGGTTTTAGAACGTCAAAATCTCGACTTCGATTTACTTCGTCCAATCATTTTAGAGACCGCAAATAAGGTACAAAACCATCTCCCGTCTGAGGTACAGACCGGCCCTGCAGTAAGAAATGACCTAGGCACAATAAACAGACATTTGCATTTCTTAAGTTATTCAAATGAGCTAACTCAAATCTATCAACATTTATCTGATTTCATTATTAAAAGCAGACAGAAATAACCCTTTGCTTACGAATAAAGTAAAAGTTTAAACCTGTATCATAAAGCCCAAATTACTTATTAATTTTGCTATAAATTAAAACAAACGAAGCTAACAAACGTTTGTTCATAGAATAACTTCATATTAGTCATGGCAGTTAGAAAATTAATTCTTGTATCCATTATTATTGTAAACTTAATTATCATTTCTTTTGGAATTATTTTTACGCCCCGTTGGTTTTGGCTTTTAATTATCCCAGTACCATTATTGATTATTGCAGTATACCATAGTGTGCAGACAAGCCACGCTATACTGCGCAACTACCCTTTGGTCGGTTATTTCAGATACATATTTGAATCGATCCGTCCTGAATTAAGACAGTACTTTTGGGAGTCGGATACCGATGGACGTCCGTTCAACAGAAGACAGCGTTCTATTGTCTACCAACGGGCAAAGAATCAACGCGAGACCGTAGCATTCGGGATGCAATCTGACCCACAAGCGATTGGCAATGAATGGATAGCGCATTCTATTTTTCCTACACACATAGAGAACCATGACCTACGTACCATGGTGGGTAACAACGCATGTAAACAGCCTTACAGCTTAAGTATCTATAACATATCAGCGATGAGTTATGGAGCTTTGAGTAAAACTGCAATCACTGCACTAAATAAAGGAGCAGCATTGCAAAACTTTGCTCATAATACAGGTGAGGGAGGAATCAGCAACTACCACATCAGCGGAGGGGATTTGATTTGGCAGATCGGTACGGGTTACTTCGGTTGTCGGGATGAGCACGGCTATTTCGATGCGGACCTATTTACTGAAAAGGCACATAGACCGTACGTCAAAATGATCGAGCTTAAAATATCTCAAGGTGCGAAACCAGGACATGGAGGTATACTGCCTGCCGCCAAAAACACACCTGAAGTTGCAGCGATCCGCCACGTTGTTCCTGGAACAGATGTAATGTCGCCGCCGGCACACAGCGCATTCTCCTCGCCTTTGGAAATGATGCAATTCGTACAGAAACTAAGAGATCTATCAGGAGCTAAACCAATAGGTTTCAAAATATGTATCGGTGATAAGCAAGAGTTTATCGATATCTGTCATGCGATGCAGACAACACAGATATTCCCAGACTTCATATCAGTCGATGGTTCTGAGGGAGGAACAGGAGCTGCGCCATTAGAGTTCACAGACAACTTGGGTATGCCTCTATATGATGCCCTGACTTTTATTACAAAGACACTCATAAACTTCGGTCTAAAGAAACATATCAAAATCATTGCATCGAGTCGTATCGTTACCGGTTTTGATCTATTGAAAGCAATAGCCTTGGGTGCTGATGCATGTTATAGCGCTAGAGGTATGATGTTTGCATTAGGTTGTATTCAGGCCTTGAAATGTAATGAAGATGTCTGTCCAGTCGGTGTAGCCACACAGCGTCCACATCTTTATAAAGGACTAGATGTCGAAGATAAATATGTTCGCGTCGCTCAATTCCATAGAAATACCCTGCGGGCTACTGTAGAAATCATGGAAGCTTGTGGTTTCAAAACATTGGATGACGTTACTGCAGACAAGTTTTTCCGTAAAACAGATAATATCACGACGTTGAGTTTTCAAGATATTTACTTCAAAGATACTGGCCGTCTTAATAAGAGAGAAAATTCTTTTGCTAAAGAAGAGTTTCTAAACCACTAGGCACGGACATATAAAGCCATAATAAATCCTCGACCAGATCAACGGCGAGGATTTTTTTATGGATAACCTAGAAAAGTTCATTTCAGGTTTTGAAATACCTTCTCTAATATCTGTTGAGCTATTTTTAATTCATCTTGATCTACACCTTCCAAAGACTCTTGAACGGTCAAAGAAGCCTGTCTCATCCCCACCTCTCTAAGTCTTCTACCTTCTTTCGTTAAATAAATCAGATTGGACCGTCTATCTTGCTTATCATTCACACGTATCACCATACCTAGCCGTTCTAAATTGTTGATCAATCGCGTGATACTGGGTTTATCCCGGAAAGTGAAGTTTGCCAACTCCTGCTGCGTGAGTCCCTCTTCCATCCACAAATAGTACAGAATACTCCATTGCTCCGCTGTGATGTTCAATTTAAAATCCTTTAGATTACGCTGCAATCGCCTCGAGATTGCCGTCGATGCTTTCCCCGATAAAAAGGAAAAAAATTCCTCCGAAATTACTGTAGATTCATTCATTAGTTAGTTATAATTTTAGGTTGTTTATGCAATTAAGCAATTTCACATTCAATATGCAAATTTTATTTTAACATTATAACTTTAACGTCAAAATTACCTATATTTATTCCTATGGAAAATCTAGTGGTTGTATTGCTGTTTGTAGGTTCAATTGTCTACAAGATTTACACAAATTATAAAGAGGAGATGGAAAAGTCCGCTAAAAGGGGGCCACAACGCCCTCCTGTCGTCCAGCAACAAACTGCAACGACCGATGTAAAGCCTAGGCAATATAATCCTACACCACCGCCAGTACCGCAACCCAACATCTCGAAGACGGCTCCAAGCTTTGTAACAAAAAGCAACACCATACAAGAAATACCTGACGAAGTACAACGTATAAGGGAATCTCGGAAAAAAAATCCAAAATTAGATCTTGAAGAAGTTGAAGAAAAACAAGAACCAATTGCTTTTGACCTGCGTCAAGCAGTCATCCAATCAGCGATATTAGAACGCCCTTACCATTAAGCCGGCATCAGATCCAGCAATACAGCAACAAGGGAAAACAAGAAAATTACAATAAAGAAAATTGGTCTCTATCTCGTAGAAAAGGAAATCTATCCCTCGTATTTTCAAGATCTTTGGGATTGAGCGTAAAAGTGTATAAATCTTCGTCCTCAGGCTTGTAGTAGACCACATCCCCTAATGGCGAGATACACATCGATCCTCCCGAATAATACACCTCATTGCCATCATGCCCAACTCTATTGACCCCAATGACAAATGCTTGATTTTCGATAGCCCGAGCGGGAATCAAAGCCCTCCAATGAGCAGAGCGCTTATCAGGCCAACTCGCCGTATATACCAGTAAATCATAACCTTCTTCCTGATTCCTGGACCATACTGGAAAACGGAGATCATAACAAGTCATCGGACATATCTTCCACCCCTTCACCTTGGTCACTACACGAGAATTACCTGCCGTGAACAACTTGTCTTCACCCCCCATAGCAAAGAGATGCCGCTTGTCATAATGCACATAACTGCCATCAGGAGACATCCATACGAATCGATTATAATACCGGCCTTCTTCTTCAATAATAAGCGTACCAGCAACGACACAGTCAAACGCAATAGCCGTGTCGTACATCCAACGCATCGTCCGTCCATCCATACGCTCCGCGCACTTCTCGACATTCATCGTAAAACCGGTATTAAACATTTCAGGCAAAAGAATTAAATCTGTTTTCTCTTTAAGTGAAGACAGTCGCAATCTTAAGTTCTGCAGATTTTTCTCCGCATTCTCCCAAAATAGGTAAGCTTGAAATATGGTGATTTTTATCGGCTCCATGAAAATTTACAACTCAGTTATTTATAATAAGATAACCAATTTAGTGAAATAACCTATAATTTCCTAAGTAATTTATTAGCGAGCTCTGTTCATCAAATGATCAGCGAGGCTAAAAAGATCTTCTTTTCGCCTGTTCTCGACCTCTATCTCGTCCAAACTGGCATACGCTCGCCTCGTATACGCTTCTTTTAATGCATTTGCTTTGTCCAAAACAGCATATTTCTGATATAATTCTTTCATCTGTTGAATTTTGGACTCAGATTTTGAAGCTGGCATCTCTAAAATCGTAGTAAACAAAGCAAAGTCAGCTACATCTAACTCTTGTTTTAGCAGAATATGCAATATAGTCTTCTTATTTACAATAATATCGCCACCGATCTGTTTGCCAAAAGTAGCAGGATCACCAAAAGCGTCTAGAATATCGTCTTGCAACTGAAAAGCAATTCCCAAGTTTTCTCCAAAACGGTACAACTTACTTCTCTCTTGATTTGAAGCGCCCGCTATAATGGCCCCCATCTCCAGAGCTCCTCCCAATAAAACAGAGGTCTTCAACCGAATCATATTGACATACTCTTCTTTCGATACATGCTCCCGAGTCTCGAAATCCATATCCATCTGCTGCCCCTCACAAACTTCCAAAGCGACCTTATTGAAAGTCTTCAATAACGATGGGACAACTATTGCAGGGCATTGAGCCAATTGTTCATAAGCTTTAATAAGCAAGGCATCACCAGAAAGTATAGCTATATCGTCATTCCATTTTTGATGTACGGTCTCTTGGCCCCGTCGCAAAGGCGCTTTATCCATGATATCATCATGGATCAACGTAAAATTATGAAAATACTCGATCGCAACAGATGCGGGGACCACTTCATCAATAGGTGTATCACCAAATAAATCTGCGCCCAACAGGACTAATTGAGGACGGATACGCTTCCCTGCTAAAGAAAGTATGTATCGTATAGGTTGATATAGATTAGTTGGGCCTTCTGGGAACTGTACATTTCCCAGTGCCACACTAATTTTATCTGAAAAAATTGCGTTGCCAAAAACACTTTTCGTAATCATACGCTAAGATACATAATAATCTGTTCTTAACGAGACAATCCGTAAAATCCTACCCATACAATTCCTTCAATAACGGCGTCTAGACGCTATTATATAAGATTTAAGCCTAAACCCTCAGAATACAAAATGAAAATGATAATTTTGTATTTATATTTCGATCATGCGTATTCTGATAATCCATAATTTCTATCAACATAAAGGAGGCGAAGATGTTGTTTTTGCACAGGAAGCGGCAATCTTAACGGAAGCAGCGCATCAAGTTGAAACCATCTCCTTTCACAACAAAAAAGGATTAAAGGGACTGCTCCAATTTTTCTTATATCCATGGAATGTTTGCGCATCACGCAAAATAATGAAACAGGTTAATGGATTCAATCCGGACGTAGTACATATCCACAACACGCACTACGCCATAGGTCCACTGCTGTTCCGAAAATTACACCAAGCCAACATACCCGTTGTTTTGACATTACATAATTTTCGGCTTCTGGATCCCTCGGCCAATCTTTTTCACAACAATACCGTATTTACAGACACTATAGATCGAGAGTTCCCCTGGAAATCCATCCGAAATAAAGTTTTAGACAACTCTTTGCTGAAGACTTTTTGGACAGCATTTACGGTCTATCTGCATAAAAGATTGGGAACCTGGAAAAATATTGAACGCATTCTTACCTTTTCTGAGTTCGGCAAACAGCTGTTTTTAAACTCGACGCTTGGACTCAACGCTGATCAAATCGCGATAAAGCCGAATTTCGCCGTTGAGGACTCGGAGCCTTATAAAGTTCAAAAAAAAGATTTCTTCGTATACATAGGTCGACTTTCCGAGGAAAAGGGAGTAGAGTCCTTACTTAAGGCTTTTTCACTATCCCAATATACCATCAAGATATATGGTGATGGACCCCTCCGTGACCGGGTCAAAGAAGCAAGCGAAATACACTCTAACATCATTTACGGAGGTTTTCAAAGTAAAGAAATACTTCACCAATATGTATCCCAAAGTCAGGCACTAATCGTTCCCTCCATTTGGTTTGAAGGCATGCCTATGACGGTTTTAGAAGCTTTTGCATGCGGCACCCCCGTTATCGCCAGCAAGATCGGCATATTAGAAGAGATGATCCGTCCAGGTAAAAATGGTCTTCTCTTCGAACCCAACAATAAAAAAAGTCTAAAAGAAACGCTCGATAATTGGATGTCCTTATCGACCGATGACAAGGAAATAATATCCGACAATTGTAAAAAAGACTTTTTCGACAATTATTCTGCTCAAAAAAACGTATTATTATTAGAAAGGATATATAAAGAGGCAATACAACAATCAAAAATACAATGAGTATCATCATCATGGACCCGCTAGGTTTAGCGCCCAAAATACAAGAAGCACTGGAAAGTGTATATGACCCTGAGTTAAAACCCGCTAATATTGTCGACTTGGGACTTGTCTACGAAATAATCACCAAAGAAGGAGGCATCGCAAAAACAGTCATGACCCTGACCGCTCCAGGATGTCCTGTAGCAGGAGAAATCATGGATGAAGTGCAACGTAAAGTGGCCGCTATCGATGGTGTGAATGAGTCTTTAGTAGAACTTACGTTTGATCCACCTTGGAATAGAGATATGATGAGTGAAGAAGCTAAGTTAGAACTGGGCTTTCTTTAGTCTTTCTTTAGCAAGACACTGGCTTCTAGTTCAGCCAAGGTCTTCTTAGGCTTTACAGTTCCCCCCTCTTTGCCAAATAGCGCATTCCATATCTTCCTCGACTCTTTGGTCAATAAGGGAGACACAATGGAAAGGATCAAAACATACACAACAACAAAGGACTGCAATATAGGAAGAAGGCCGCCGGCCTTACCTATATTGGCCATGATAATAGAGAACTCTCCCCTAGCCGATAGCGTAAAACCGATATCGAAAGACGCACGGGGCTTCATTTTCGAAAAATGAGAGGCAAAATAACCAGAAGCCACATTACAAACAACCGTAATAACTGCAGCCAGTGTAGCCCAACCGATAGCTCCTCCTAAAGTGTAGATATCTATAGATAGCCCAAAACTGAAGAAAAACATGGCTCCAAAAAAATCCTTATAAGGTAGAACCATCGCTTCGATCTTCTTGATATACTTTGAATCTGCAAACACCAAACCGGCCATCAACGCCCCAATGGCCTCAGCCACATGAATCGTCTCCGAAAAACCGGCAATAACAAAAAGCAGACTAAATAGGATAAGTATAAAGAGTTCGGACGATTTATCTTGAAGTAACCGATCAATAAAAGGAATCAGTTTTCTGCCTAAAATCAAAAAAGTGAGAATAAAACCCAGCGCCAACAAGGATGTACCCAATACAGCCCATACCGAAGTACCTCCCGCCAAAATCAAACCGGACAAGAACGATATGTGCATGGCTATAAAAAGATCATCAAACATAATCATGCCCATGATAACCTCTGTCTCTGGATTAGCAGTACGCTTCAAGTCGGTCAGTACCTTAGCGACAATGGCCGTCGACGAACTGGTCATCAAACCACTTAATACCATCACCTCCTTAAAAGGAAGATCCATCAACCATCCGATGAATAATCCGGAGACAAAATTAAGTGCAACATACAAAGAACCACCAATAATAATAGATTTCCCTGATTTTATGAGCCGCCCTACAGAAAACTCGAGACCGAGATAGAAGAGAAGAAATAACACTCCCAATCGGCCCATAAATTCGATAAAGGGCTTACTTTCAGAAAATGTAAAAAAGCCCCAAACCTTCTCTATAGCCGTAGTGAGGCCATGATTATCGGTTTGCTCTAAAAACCTCACCAAAAAGTCCGGATATTCCTTATTACCAAGAAACATCCCTATAATAATAAAAAAAGGTATTACCGAAAAACGCAGCTTATTAGCCAACAAACCAACTGAAGCTACCAGTAAAACAGCAATTCCTATTTCTAATATTATAATATGCGACATAGACGAGCTACAACAATATTTCTTTTAACAGTTTTATATTCTTGGCTTTTCCCGCAATAACCAGTGTAACACCAGTCGCTATTACATAATCCGGGCCGGGATTGATAACAGTTTCATCTTCTCGAATAGCAGCAATAATAGAAGCACCTGTCTTTTGTCGTACAGCCAGGTCTCCGATACTGCGATTAGCCCAATCATCGGAAACATCTATTTTATACCACTCAATACGCAAATCATCCAATGCCACCTCAATGGTTTCCAACGCTTTTGGCTTATAGGACAGCCCGCCCAGAATACCAGCTATCTGCCGAGACTCTTCATCAGAAAGAGTCATCACACATTGCGTATCATTATCTTCATCATCACGGCGATATAACTCGCGACGACCATCATCATGGATTACGACAACCATATTGTCCCCTGCTTCGGTTTCAATCTGATACTTTTTTCCAATGCCAATAAGATCACTTTCTCTAACTACCGACATGATTATTTTTATTAGTTATAAAATAGACATTAATCAAATTTAACTAAAGTTGTACGTATATACAACAGGTAAGTTGGGCAGGGCTACGCTGTTTTGCTTGCGTCTACCAAAATATAAGCGCCATCTTCTTTTTGCTTAGGCCTCCCTATAGCTAAAGACTTGCCATGGTAGAACATAAACACCCAGCCTGCAGGCGCCCCCTCTTGCCAATACTCCTTACGCCTATCACGAGATGCACGACCGTCGTAATCATACTTCGCAATAAAATTCTTGAACAATTCTTCCGGTTCAGGCAACACGTCTCCACCAAAGAAAAAATGCTCACCGCCAGTTTCGATATGAAAACCTTGATGAAACTCCGTATGTCCTCCATTGAGCACATAGCTGATCTCATTATTTACAGTACCATCTCCCTCGACCAGTGTTAGATTACCACTACGTTGCAATACATCAAATACCTCTGTACGATAGGATGCAGATTCCGAACTATACGCATTTTCCCATTCGCCACGCTGTACAATATATTCGGCTTCCGGAAAAGCAATTCTCCCAACACCGTCTTTAAAATCTACCATACCACCGGCATGATCCTTATGGAGATGTGACATCAATACATACTTAACATCATGGGGTTCGAATCCAAGCTTACGAATATTAGCATGGATCAACAACTCATCATCCTCGGTACGATACCCTAATCCGGTGTCGCACAGAATCAAACCGCATCCAGCAACAATCAAAAAAGGATGGACATGAACGAATAAAGAACCAGGACGGCTCTTCGGGTCATCTTTCAACGGATCAAAAGGAATAAACTTTTTGGTACCATCAACTGAAAAAGAACCTTCAAAAAGGGAATATGCTTGTATCATCTTTTATAATCTTGTAAATATGACAGTTAAGCCTATAGCTATTGAAATACAATAGGCAATATTAGGTAACGAGCCCTAGAAAATGTATATTTACATACAAAATATAGTGCAAAGGTATGCAAAAAAGGTGGGTCCTGAAACCAAAAAATGACAGCAACATAATCAATAAATTACAATCTGAACTGGGAGTAAATCCTATAGTTGCTCGGCTATTGGTTAATCGTGGAATCCACACTTTTGAACAGTCTAAAGCCTTTTTTAGACCTTCCCTAGAGCAATTACATGACCCTTTCTTGATGAAAGACATGGATATTGCAATCTCTCGAATCGAACAGGCCATCGGTAATAATGAGAAGATCATGATATATGGAGATTACGATGTCGACGGGACTACTGCTGTAGCTGTTGTCTATAGTTTCTTTCGTGCCTTTCATTCTCGCATCGAGTACTATATTCCAGATCGATATGCCGAAGGCTACGGCATCTCTACCAAAGGAATCGATTATGCCGCAGAAAATGACTTTTCGCTTATTATAGCACTTGACTGTGGCATCAAAGCCTTGGAAAAAATTGAATATGCCAATACACGCGGTATAGACTTTATCATTGGCGACCATCATCTGCCGGGGGAAACTATCCCCAATGCTTGTGCGGTCCTTGACCCCAAAAGAGTAGACTGTCCATATCCTTACAAAGAATTGTCAGGCTGTGGAATAGGCTTTAAAATTATCCAGGCATTTATACAAAAAAATGAAATGGATATGGAAGAAGCCTACAAGTACCTGGATCTGGTAGCTGTCAGTATTGCTTCAGATATTGTCCCAATAACCGGTGAAAACAGAATATTAACACATTTTGGCTTAAAAAAGCTCAACTCCAACCCATCTGTAGGACTGCAAGCTCTGATAGAACTATCTTCCAATAAAACAGGAATATTCTCGATAAATGATATAGTCTTTCAAATAGGCCCTCGTATAAATGCAGCAGGTCGAATAGACCACGCAAAAGGGGCGGTCAATCTACTGATCTCCAAATCAAAAGACGAGGCCTCAACCTATTCGGCCGCTGTTGATGACCAAAACAACCTACGAAAGGATTTTGATTTAAGGATCACAGAAGAAGCACTGGCTATTATAGAAAACAATGAGGTCAATAAAGTCAGAAAATCAACTGTACTGTATAAATCGGACTGGCACAAAGGCGTCATCGGTATCGTAGCATCCAGGCTTACAGAACGCTATTATCGCCCCACAGTCATCCTGACACAGACCAACGGCCACATTGCTGGATCAGCACGCTCTGTTATAGGATTTGACCTCTACGAAGCGCTGAGCGAATGCAGCGATCTTCTAGATCAATTTGGCGGTCACAAGTATGCTGCGGGCCTTACCATGCAAGAAAAAAACATCTCCCTCTTTCAGACTAAGTTTGAAGAAGTAGTAGAGCGTTTGATAAAACCAGAGATGCTGCAACAAGAGGTCTCTATTGAAGCTGAAATCGAGCTCAACGATATCGATACCAAGTTCTATCGCATACTCAAACAGTTTGAGCCATTTGGTCCGCAAAATGAAGCACCTATTTTTGTTTCAAAAAAGGTCAACTTACATGGATCAGCATATGTAGTGGGCAACAACCATCTCAAGTTCACCACAGTACAAGAAGGTTCGCCCAGCTTTAACTGTATAGCTTTTGGACTTGCAGAACACATCAGTCATCTCAACAGCAAAAAGCCCTTCGATATATGTTATAGCATTGAAGAAAACAATTGGCGAGGAAAAAAAAATCTACAATTGAATATCAAGGGAATCCGTTATTAACGAACAACGCCCCATTGCTTTACGTTCTCTTTCTTGGACTGTAATAGCGCCAATAGAGTGTCTGAGACAAATTTACTGTAAAATTGATCATTTTTTAAACAGCAAGCATTCGTGAATACAAAGCATTTTATTTAGGTTTGCAATAAGCGAATAATAAATCGATGATACTAAGAGCAGAACATCTAGTTAAAAAGTACAAGCAGCGTACGGTGGTAAACGACGTATCCTTTCATGTAGAGCAAGGAGAAATCGTAGGTCTTTTAGGTCCCAATGGTGCAGGCAAGACCACATCTTTTTACATGATTGTCGGTCTAATAAAGCCAAATGATGGCCATGTCTTCCTTGATGAAGATGAAATCACCAAAGATGCGATGTACCAACGTGCTCAAAAAGGAATCGGATACCTCGCTCAAGAAGCATCGGTATTTCGAAAACTGTCCGTTGAAGACAATATCCTTGCCGTCCTAGAAATACATCACCCCAATAAAGAGGAGCGTAAAAATAGGCTAGAAGAATTACTGACTGAATTCAGTTTACACCGCGTTCGTAAAAACAGAGGTGATTTACTCTCGGGAGGTGAGCGCCGTCGTACAGAAATAGCCAGGGCATTGGCAGCGAATCCAAATTTTATTTTGCTGGATGAGCCCTTTGCCGGAGTAGACCCTATTGCTGTCGAAGAAATCCAAACCATAGTTGCTAAATTGAAAGCAAAGAATATTGGCGTATTGATCACCGACCATAATGTACAAGAAACTCTTTCCATTACAGACCGTGCATACCTACTGACCGAGGGCAAGATTATGCTCACAGGTACCCCAGAGGAAATTGCAGACAGTGAAATGGCAAGAAAATTCTACCTCGGCCAAAATTTCGTCCTAAGACGCAAAAAATTATAACCTCAAAACGACTCTTATGGAACTACTGAATTCTATCTTCACATGGATCATGAAAAAGCGCATTCACCAAATTGAGCTATTCATGAAGTATCCGCACGATGTGCAAGAAGAGTGGTTTCAAAATTTGATATCCGCAGCAGAGGCTACCGAATGGGGCAAAAAATACGATTATAAAAGCATACTGACTCCCGAAGAGTATAAGAGACGAGTGCCCATCAGTGATTACGACGATATCAAAGGCTATATCGATCGCATGATCAAGGGCGAACAAAATATCCTGTGGCCTTCGGATATCAAGTGGTTTGCTAAATCATCAGGCACCACTTCAGATCGGAGCAAATTTATCCCCGTCAGTATGGAGGCATTGGAGGAGTGCCATTATCAGGGAGGAAAAGACATGCTATCCATCTACTGTCACAACAAACCTGAAAACAAGGTTTTTACCGGCAAGTCTGTAGTGATAGGTGGCTCTTCACAAATCAACAATTTCAGCCCCGATTCGTATTACGGAGACCTGTCCTCCATTCTTATCCGTAACCTCCCTTTTTGGGCCGAATTCAAAAGGACTCCAAATCTGGAAGTCACATTAAACCCCAACTTTGAGGAGAAAATCGAACAAATAGCACAGATTACGATAAAAGAAGATGTCACGAGTCTAGCTGGAGTGCCGACCTGGAATATCGTCATGGCCAATCGTATCTTAGAGATTACAAAAAAAGACAACCTCCTCGAGGTATGGCCTAATCTCGAATTCTATGGACATGGCGGAGTCAGCTTCAAGCCCTATCGGGAGCAATTCAAACAGCTGATTCCTTCTGATGAAATGTATTATCTCGAAAACTACAATGCCTCAGAAGGCTACTTTGGGCTTCAAGACCAATCCGACTCTGATGACTTATTGCTGATGCTAGACTATGGGATATACTACGAATTCCTGCCCATGGAGTTTCTAGAGGATGAACATCCTAAAACAGTGGGACTTGACGAAGTAGCACTTGGTAAAAACTACGCCATGATTATATCGACAAATGCGGGACTGTGGCGTTATAAAATTGGAGATACCATTCGATTTACATCGCTTTCTCCTTACCGTTTTCAGATATCTGGCCGAACCAAACAGTACATCAATACGTTTGGCGAAGAGGTAATCGTTGATAATGCAGAACAAGCGCTTCATGCAGCATGTCTTGCAACTAACGCCAATATTAGAGATTATACGGCAGGTCCAGTGTACTTCAATGCCAACGAAGCAGGAGCACACGAATGGGTGATTGAATTTGACAAAAAACCTTCTGATTTTAATCTGTTCTGCGAAACATTGGATCAAAAACTGCGTGAAATAAATTCAGATTATGATGCCAAACGCTTCAAAAACATGGCCCTGAACAAGCCTATTGTCCACCATGCTCCACCAACTACTTTTTACAAGTGGATGAAGTCCAGAGGTAAGCTAGGCGGTCAAAACAAAGTTCCACGATTAGCCAACAACAGAGAGTATCTGGATACGCTACTGGAAGTGATGCGCAATTCTTAATCCATTTCTTTTCGAAGTTTGGCAGCCTTTTCACCAATGGCACCTTCAGCAGGAATCTTATTCAGGCACATCTTGGCACTGTCTGTATCTCCTTTTTTGTAATAGGCTAAGGCTAAATAATAATTAGATTCCGTAGAAAATACAGAAGGACCATTCGCGATCGGAACTAGTCTATCGATAGCTTTGTCCCATTCTTTGCGACCTACATACGTAAGCCCCAAATAATACTGATACTGGATCTGTTCCGGATCTTTTTCCAAAAGAACAGACAATACCTCTCCGGCTTGCTTATATTTACCAGCATTAAAAGCTCCCACGGCATGCTCGTAGGAGACGTTCTCCATCTTGCCTCGTACGACTTCCGACCGCATGGTAGGTAATTCGTACAACTCATTCGATCCCTGAAAGAAAAACAACGAACCAACCACCAACAGACAGGCTGCGGCACTGATGGACAGCCACTTCGTCAACCTTCTCTTCGAAGAATGAGATGTAGACCGGTAATGTCTATTTACTTCTTCCAAGGTTAGTTTCAAAGAACCTTCTGGCTGATGAGCTCGTCGATTTAAGATATCATAGACTTCACGCTGTAGCCCTACCATAGTCCTAAGCTCCTTGTCAACGCCCAATTGAGCCTCAAACGACGTAAGCTCTTCTCCCTCTAAGAGTCCTTCGATATAATCTTGTATTTTCTCTGAATGGTTTTCCATTACTTTAAACTTTTGAAAATATTACTTTCTTTAACCCTTTTTATCAAGGTCGACATACACTCACTTTTTTTCTTGCGGAGATAAGCATAGGTAATCCCTAGGGATTCTGCTATTCTTTCTTGTTGCTTTTCTACTAAACAACGTCGTATAATATCTTGACAGCTCTGTCCCAATGTTCCTAACATCTCCATCACATGATTTTCTTTTTCTATCTGCAATAACATCTGCTCCCACTCGCTGTATGACTTGTCCTCAACATATAATAACTCATCCTCGTTATTTGTTACCTGCTCCCGTTGTTTTTTCTTCAACGCATTCAGCCACTTCCGCTTACAGACTAACGATAAGAAAGAACCAAAACTTGTCGTGAGGACAAAATCACGTTGATGAGCCATGTGATAAATATCCATAAGAGATTCCTGCAAAATATCATATCCATCATCCTCGGATCCATTATTTTGCTTTATGAGGGTAACAATCTGCCGAGCATATTTATTATATATAAGCTGTATGCCTTTACTGTCATTCTCTTTGAGATACTGAATATATATCTGGTCTATGTGCATTTAATTGGCCATTACACTGTAAATGTAAAAATATTTCGGTGATAAAAAAAAATCCGCAGCAGGGATATGGTATTACGTCTTACTTTATTCAGTAAGACGATTATATTGCATATAAGAAGAATTTTAACTATGTTTATTTACCCTTTTAAAAGAGTGACAAATACTGAACAAAGCTACATGGTATCATTATATGTGAAATCGTGTATATTAACTATTAATGAACCGACATACCTTTAGGTAGACCGCTATGAAAACATCTTGGATCATTACCCTAATATTTCTCTTAGGCTCTTCTTCCAGCATTGCCCAACAAGATAGTAATATTGTACAAATCGATACCTTTGAAAGTAAAATAGACTTTCAGCAACATCCCAACGGAATATCCTTTAAACCTATATTACGCCCATTGGTCCAGGTGCCGGGCGGTCGAGCACCCTATTACAAATACTTATGGGACTTCGGAGATGGCCACTTCAGCACACAAGCCGAACCCGTACATAACTACGCTAAGCCAGGGGAATACGAGGTTTCCCTATACGCAGTAAACAACTATGATGATGGGCCCAAACCGAAACGACCAACACGGAAGATAAAAAACACAGCACCTCCTTCGGCCTTGGCGAGTATAAACAGCAATAGCTTTGAACAGAATTTTTTCGCTTCAAATGGTACGTTCCAAATCTTCAAGCTCTCGGATGCAAAACCCGGCGAAGACTTATCGCTCGTGATAGGGGTACAGACGGCCGGCAAGAAAGGAAAAATATATCTGTTATCTAATGAAAAAGCCGCAGGATTGGATGGCTTCAAATTTGCCAACCAAACGGCATATTATAACGAAAATATAGACACATTGGTTTTAGCGAACAGACTACAAGGTCTTTGGGCCAGTGTCAAGCAATCGACCTTTACCAAGACAGGATCACCCGATTATGGGATCAAAGAGGTCTCTACATTTCAAAACCAACAACAAGCTGTCAACTATTTTAAAGAACTCTATGCCGCATACAACTCGCTAACAGCATACGATGTAGAACCGTCCCATGGAGAGCAACAGTTTTCGTTAATCAACCTTGATGTTACACCCGACATGCTGGTAGATACCAATGCTATCGTAACCGTTACGGGGGTATTTATTCCTGAAGATGGCCTTGCCAATGTCCATCAAGTTGATATTCCTATTGTTAAATCGCACGACCCCAATAAAATGTCAATCAAACCAGCACGGATGAACTATCGCTTTCAAAAGAAACGAAAGACAATGACCTATAAAGTTCAATTCCAAAATGATGGGGAGGGAGATGCCAAGAATGTACGTTTAGAAATGCGTATACCCGATGAGATTGTAAAAAATACGTTTAAACTAAAGGCGCTATACCCTAAATGCGACAGTTGTGATACAGACGCCAGCCGTGGTTGCTACCGCTACTATCTAAAAGAAGATGGCACTTTGGTTTTTCATTTCAAGGACATAGCACTGCCGGGGACTGCGGCCAAGGACATAACGGATATGGACAGTACCAAAGGCTTTATCCTATTTGAAGTAGAAACTCAAAAGAAGCTTAAGAACAAATCCTTTGATGCTTATACGAATATTTATTTTGACAATAATCCTCCCATCAAAACCAATACCGCAACAACGCGCTTTTTACGTACGCTGTCCCCGTTTATCACGATAGGGGCTACGAATACATTTGGTACGCCACGGGAGAACGAACTCCATCATAAATTTAAAACCGGTTATCAAATCGGGGTCGGGATCGCCCCTACAGCACCCTACCGCAAGCCCTATTGGCAGGTAGAACTGTATGCCAGCTATTTTAAACGCGAAAGTCAATCTCCGCGTAGAGACGAAAAAGGCGAACACTTTTATCTTGTTGATGGCAAACCCAACTATTTCTATTACCACGCCATTAGTGATCTTGAAAAGCGAGATTATCTCACACTCCAAGTTCCAATACAGATACGTTATAATTTCAGCCATCTTATTTCTATGGGAGCAGGAGCCAGTATGCGTAAAGATTTTAACACCACCACGTCTGGGCAAACAACATATTATTTTCAACGCGATGGTGCCAGCGGACTCATGGAGAATCGTACATTTAGTGAAGCTAAAGAACTGTCTAAAATCAACAGCAACATAAAAGTAAATCCTTTTCTAGATCTTAATATTGGCAGTGTCAATCTGGGCCCAGCACTGGGGCTGCGCTTTGCCTATGATAAAGAGCAAAAATGGAACGGTGGTCTTTATGGTATATTTCGGTTTTAGGTCATGCGCTTTCTATGGTTATCCGCATATATCGTATTCCTAGCTTCATGCCACAGTCCTTCTCCTCCTGTCGATAAAAGTTCAACACCATCTTTTACAGAGGAACAACTGGATTCTATTTTTGAAGCATTTGAAGGGATCGCTTATGAAAAGCCAGAATCATATATCAATAATGCGGACTCTTTCTTTAACCAACTAACGGTCCGTCCGGAGAGCAATTACCAAAAAGAGCTGTATCTCTATGGCCTTATTTTTATGGGATATGGCCTTTTACAGCATGGAGACAACCTAGAAAGTGTCAAATATTATGAAAAAGCCTATAATTATATACAGTCGACGTCTGTCCAAATACGGGATGTAAATACGGAAATTATAAAACCCCTAGCCAATCTATACGTACGGATAAACGACACCCAAAAATCAATATCACTTTTACAAAAGGCACTACAGGACACGAAGAATATCAACGAACTGAGCGGACTCAGTAACAATCTGGCGAATGCCTACTTGTACAATGCCGAATTGGACAGTGCAAAAATGGTCCTCTTTCGGGCAATGCAATACCCTGCGAGCCCGTTATCAAACGCCTTGTTGTACAACACCCTAGCTTCGGTATACCAGGAAGAGCAAAATGAAAAAGAAAGCATACGCTATAACAACTTGGCATTAAGAGGCTTTGAGAAGAGTCAGCTACAGGGCGATACCATGCTGTGGTATATTGCAGCGCTGGGATTAAAAGGAAATTTAGAACAGGACAATAAACCAGTATTACAAGCTATAAACTTAGTGGAGGAAAAATTTCCTGTTGCACAAAACAGATTCAAAGCCAAACTCACCTTGATGAGTGGAGATATTCTACGTGCTCAACAACTCTATCCCGAAGCGCTACAAACCTACGAAAAGACCCTTTCCTACTTCAAGCCACAAGGTAAGTCATACGTATTAGATTATACCTATACCCAAGCCCTTTTGGGCAAAGCCAGCATCCTTTCCGCCCGAGAACAATTGGATTCAGCGCTCTATTACTATGAATGGGCTATAGAAAATGACTTCCGGACCCAGCAATTAATCGCCAGTGGGCGGGATCAGCTGAGAAACAATATTCTCAATAAAGAAATTATTGAAAGCATAGTCACCCTGATCGAGAGCAAACCAAATTTGAGTCGGCAAAAAGGAGTGGTACAACAGCTTCTTTGGTGCATTGAATTGAGCAAAGCTCGATTGCTAATCAATGAAATCAACCGGTCGGAAAGTTGGAGCCACGCCTCCGAAAAAACAAAATTAGGCATGCAGACCATTCGTGATATCTACCACAAAATAGATATTTCGACTGATGCCACTGAAAAGACAAAGCTATCCGCACGCCTCAAAAAAGTAATGATAGAATTCGAACTTTCGGAACGATATTTTGAAGCAATAGAATTTGAACCTCAAAAAGAAAATTTTTTAAAACATTTAAACAGACCTAATAGCGACTTCTATTCCTATTTCATACATCATGACAGTAGTATTACCGTCATTCATAAATCAGAACAGGATATCACTCTAAAAAAAGGTTTAACGGCAGCCCCCTTAAATGAGCTCTTGGATTTCAAGGCACGTTATTTTGGAGATAGTCCCAATAACTATAATCGAAATCCTGAAGAATATTATAAAAAAGCGCAATATCTTACAGACGAACTTCTCCCTCACATCGAAGGTGCCCAACATAAT
This sequence comes from Sphingobacterium paucimobilis HER1398, assembly GCF_000416985.1. Lineage (GTDB taxonomy): Bacteria > Bacteroidota > Bacteroidia > Sphingobacteriales > Sphingobacteriaceae > Sphingobacterium > Sphingobacterium paucimobilis. The sequence goes on along the minus strand of NZ_ATDL01000004.1, from coordinate 50,186 downwards.
ATATTCGTCTCACTGGATGCTCAATTATATGGTTTTCCATTTGACGCACTATACAACGGCGACTTTTTGGTTAAAAAGCATAATTTTGCCTACTTGAATTCCTTTCTGCTGTTTGATTTCCTTACCAATAAAACCGTAGAGGAATCAGCGATAACCGTACTTTATCGTTCACAGTACCCATCCCCGCTCCCCAATCTAGAATTTGTGGATAAAGAGGTTGACAACATTGATAGTCATTTCTCGGCACAGCGCATCAGCCCCGAAAAGCAAAATGATGCTACTATACGAGAACGATTTGCTCATCCTGATATCGTCCATATAGCAGCTCATACCATCTTAGATACAACTGCGGCTCCTGTGATCTATTTAGATCAGGTCATATCTACAAACCAATTGCGTTTTTATGAAATGAAAACACCTTTGGTATTTCTGTCAGCCTGTAATACCGGCTATGGAAGACCTCTGCCCTCAGAGGGGACCGAAAGTATACAGCGCGTATTTTTAAGCAAGAATGTACCTTCAGTAATCTCTACTTTCTGGTTTGCCAACGACCAAACTATGTTGGACCTCACGGCCTCATTCTACAAAGCATTATATCATACGAAGGACCCTATCTGTGCGCTGGGAGAAGCCAAGCGCACGTATCTGCTTAACGCAAATCCAGTAGAGCAAAATCCATGGTACTGGGCCAACATCAACTACACCGGAATAGGAAACAAGATAGGTTTGAAGAAACCTTCAAACCTATCCTATTATATGTGGGGAATAGCGGGACTGATCCTTATCGCTTTACAATACCCCTTAGCTTTAAGGTTTTACAAAACGGTCAAATATAAAAACAAAAAAACCCGCTATAAACCCCAATAAGCTCATCTGTTTGTAATCGTCGTCGCTGTACAAAGCGCTTTCTTCTAAATTTTCTTTCATAGGTATATAATTTTATTTTTATCGGTTACCCTACAACTAATTCAACCAAATACATCTACTGATCAATCTGTTACAGGGATTATTCATAGTTCTAAGTATATTGACACTATCTAAACGTTTGGCGATACGAATTCGCTACTTGACATAATCCAAAACTTTGATTTCTGTCCTTCTATTCTCCTGATGTTGTTCTTCTGAGCAATCCACACCATTCCCGCATGCATTGATCAATCTTGATTCTCCGTATCCCTTTGCAATCAGCCTAGACTTGTCGATACCGTTATTGGTCAAGTAGGCCACAGCAGCATCAGCACGTCGTTGCGAAAGTTTCAAATTATAATTACCATCTCCACGACTATCGGTATGGCTCGACAACTCAATCCGTAAGCTGGGATTTTGTTTCATTACGGCAACTACATTATCCAACACCAGCGCTGCATCAGACCGAATATTACTTTTATCAAAATCGTAGAGTATATTTTTAAGAATCCAAGTACCGTCCTTTTCCAATTCACAAACACCTAGCTTTAGCGTCACATACAAGGTCTGTCCACGATCCAGTCCCTTCGTTGTTACGATCTCTGTTTGTGAGTATTGTCCTTTTTGATTCGCCATCACGGTAAAATCGGAATGTGCATCCAGTTGGTATATAAATTTACCTTCGGCATCCGATATTTGGCTCGAGTTCATTCGTGTGCCACTATTCGTCAAAACCGTATTGATATGAGACAAATTGCGCTCTAATGTACAGTCAAATGTCTCGCCTATCAATGTAAAGCGGGGATCGTCATGAAATATTTCCTTAAAAATAACATTACTGTTGGTACCAAAGTCAGCATCCGTCAATGTTAAAAGAGGGGTTTTCACACCGTTCTTTTCGCCTACTATCCGATAGACGCCACTCTTAACCCCCACCAACTTGCTTGCCAACCCATTGGCATCCGTAGTAGACTTTTCATCTGTATTCAAGCCCTCTATAGACACAATAACACCACTCAACGCCAAATCTGTCTGCTTATCACGAACCATGATCTGTATATCCTTGGCTTCAACTTTAGCTTTGACCACTTCGTCATATCGGTCATTGCCTGGCGCGATGAGTGCCACGTTCTCTGGCTTCGATCTGGAGAAAATATACTTTATACCTACACCGGCATGCACAGTTTGATGAAGTGTATTCTTGACAGCAGGCACTTCCTCATAATGATCAAGGTACCCCTTTATTGTGGTTGAGGTAGCTATAGGATTCGTTGTAGGCACACTCTCCTTCACCACAAATCGACTGGGCTCATTACCAAACTTTGTCCCAAAGCTCTGCACGTAATCCATATGTGCAAACAGAGCCAAATTGGTATTCAACTTATAATTGAACCGTAGGCCTCCAAGCCCTGCCCAACTATTCGCTTTGTTCGTCACATCATTTTCAGTGGCTTTAATAATGTAATCATAAGTTCCTCTGGTATCCGAATAAGTCAATGTACGTTCGTACGCTGGAAAATACTGCATCATGATACCGCCCCGCACATAAGCTTCTATATGAAACCTATCCCTGGCAAACCTGTAGCTCGGGCCTATGGTAAAAAGATAATCCTGAAAACGGCTACTATTCTTATAAAGTGTCGATATATGTCCATTTTCAAAGTGGAAGCTATCCATCTTCGACAAATCGTTGCGGATATAACGGGCATCAACTCCCAGTCCAAACCTATTTCCATTAAAGTATTTGTCAATGAACAGTCCAGAATAAAATCCCGTTTTTGCTTCGCCAAGCGTCTTATAATTACGAATAGGTAAGCTGGCTCCGCCTTGGACGCCTATCTGGAGGTCTCCTTTTTGCCCCTCCTGTGCAAATGCGAATAATGTGATTCCAAATAACATTAATACGAGTAAAAGTTTCTTCATATACCTCTTTTTTTAGTTTACGATTTTGGCACGATCCTTCCGCAGATACGAACCTTTGTAGATATATCAGAACTATTTCTTTTTTGTTACCCACTAAATGAAAGAAAATCCACATATTTTTTTCCTAACTTGCGACTTTCAAAAACTATATCATTGATATGAGCGCGACAGACCAAATTTCAATTCGCGTAGAGCCAACTAAAGAATCAAGACTCTCGCAAGTAGACTTTAACAATTTAAAATTCGGACAGATCATGTCAGACCACATGCTGGTGGCCGAATACAACAATGGAGAATGGACTGATGTCAGCATCCTGCCATACGGCGATATCACTGTAAGCCCATCTATGTCTGCCCTACATTATGGCCAAGCCATATTTGAAGGAATAAAAGGTTATAAATTCGCAAATGGCGAGGTCAGTATATTCCGTCCGGACAAAAACTGGGAGCGTTTCAACAAATCAGCTTCACGCCTGCAAATGCCGGAAGTACCTGAAGATATATTCTTGGGTGGATTAAAAAAACTGTTAGATATAGACCGTAATTGGATCCCTTCAAAAGAAGGAACTGCGCTATATATTCGCCCATTTATGTTTGCTACAGAAGCAGCATTGGGTGTACACCCGTCCATTTCCTATAAATTTGTCATCATTACCTGCCCAGTAGGTGCTTATTACAGCAAACCTATATCGCTCAAAGTAGAAACGCATTATACCCGCGCTGCCGAAGGCGGTGTTGGTTTCTCTAAAAATGCGGGTAACTATGCATTATCCCTGTATCCGACTCAATTGGCCAACGACGAAGGCTACGATCAGATCATGTGGACCGATGCTGCGGAGCATAAATACATTGAGGAAGCAGGAACAGCCAATCTAATATTCCGTATAGGCGATACGATTATCACGCCGCACGGAGACACGATCCTACATGGTGTAACACGTCGTACCATCATGGAACTCGCTGAAAAATGGGGATACAAAACCGAGCAACGTAAAGTATCTGTGGAAGAGCTTATCGAAGGAATTAAAAATGGTACGGTGACCGAAGCTTTTGCGGCAGGAACTGCAGCAACGATTACACATATCGACCGTATTGGATTCAACGGGCAAGACTATACTTTACCTCCGGTAGAAGGTCGCGAATTCTCTTTAAAGGTTTTAGACTATCTGAATCAGTTGCGCTATGGCAAGATTGAAGATTCATTTGGATGGAACTTTATGGTCTAATGACCGTAATATTCTTATTATAAAGAAAGCCGAAGGATCGATCCTTCGGCTTTCTTTATAGCTATCATCAGCAGTTAGACAAGGCGGTGAAACTATCCCCTCAACCTTCCTTCGATAAATGGGATAATCGAATCGCGTTGAGTCGGATCAAACCAAGTCGTATTACCGTACTTTTTAAACCAGGTAATCTGACGTTTTGCATAACGTCTTGAATTTTGCTTGATTTTTTCAATGGCCTCTTCCAAAGCTATCTTCCCATCAAAATAATCAAACATTTCTGCATAGCCAACAGTCAGCAGTGCGGGCTTATTACGATAGTCAGATAAAGATTTCACTTCTTCTTCCAGTCCAGCCTCAAGCATCCTATCAACACGTTCATTAATCCGTTCGTACAGCTGTGCGCGTTCCATATTTAACCCAACAGTGATTACATCAAAAAAACGTTCATTCACTTTATTTCTTTGATAATAAGACATGGGATTGCCCGTAGTCTCATAAACTTCGAGCGCACGTATCACACGCTGGGGATTATCAATATCAGCCATCTCGTAGTAAACAGGATCTACTTCTAAAAGGCGTTGTTGGAGGCCTGTAAGACCTTCTTTCTCATGCTGAGCGTTCAACCGCTCTCGTACGCCCTCCGGCGCCTTGGGCAAATCGTCAAGGCCTTCTGTCAATGCTCGAACAAATAGTCCAGAGCCTCCTACCGCGACCACCACATCCTGTTTTTGGAAGAGCACGCTTAAAAGCTGTAGCGCATCCCTTTCATAATCACCGGCAGAATACTCTTGCTCTATCGAATGGGAATCAATAAAATGATGAACTGCTGCTTCTAATTCTTCAGAATCAGGCTTTGCAGTTCCTATCGTCATTTCCCGATAAAACTGTCGTGAATCGACGGACAAAATTTCCGTACCAAAATGTTGCGCTAAAAAAATAGCCGTAGCTGTCTTACCTACCGCTGTAGGTCCTACCACTACGACTAAAGTCTTTTTATGTTGTGTACCCACTATAGATTAATAATCATCTTCGGCAGCACCGAAATCCTCCTGATTTTCATCTCCCTCTTCTTCGTCATCCCCATCCATAGTTTCATAATCGTCTTCCTCATCGACGCCATACTCTTCAGCACCTTCTACTTCCTCTACATATTCGTCATCTTCCTCTTCGCTAGCGACAGGAAAATTAGCGGCAGCAATCATTTTTGGAGCCTGCCCCACCGATTTAAAGATAGATGGATACTCCTTTCCTTCTTCTTCTTTTAAAATCTTTATCAATTCGACATGAAAATCATAAGGACGATCAAAATTATAGATGTAGTAAAATTTCTGATGTGGATCATCAATAAATTTACTCAGTCGGATATCTTCCATCAGCAGTACCCCCGCGTCGATCTTACGTGAAGATGGCATAAGTGCTATTTCAGTTCCTTTTTTCCATTGATCATTACTGACGTAAAAAGAAGAAGACGCATCTGCTTGATACCCCGTACTCTTATGGATTTCGTGATGCAGTTCTATGAACGTACTTTTTGAAGGCATATCGATGTCGCGATATACATCTTCATAATCCTCAAATGTTACTCTAAATCTATAAATAGCCATAATCAAAGTTGAAAATAAGCTTGTGCTTATCCAAATGTAAAAATATAATTTATTTTGATGTCGCTAAGGACAATGTTTCTTTTGGTTCTAAATTGAGTTTTTTAGCGCGAGCTACCATAAACTGATATGCTGCCTCACGCTCGTTTGGAATATCACCTTCCAATATAGCTTCTCTAATCGCATTTTTTATGATTCCCACCTGTTTTCCCGGTCCCAAGCCAAAGACATGCATGATATCTTCTCCTGTGACGGGAGGTTGCCAATTTCGCAAATGATCTCTTTCCTCTACATCTTTAAGCTTCTGTTTGACCAGCTCGAAATTATCCCTATACTTTTTCTTCTTAAACTCATTTTTCGTGGTCACATCAGCATGACATAAAAGCATCAATGCATCAATATCATCCCCTGCTTCGAACAATAAACGGCGTACCGCCGAATCCGTTACAATATCCTGTGCCAACACAATAGGCCGAAGGTGCAATTGTACCAATTTCTGTACGAATTTCATCTTTTCATTCAGGGGCAATTTTAGTTCCGCAAAAAGCTTGGGCACCATACGTGCTCCCTTGTCTTCATGCCCATGGAAAGTCCATCCTGCCTTTTTATCGAAGCGCTTTGTTGCAGGCTTGGCAATATCATGCATAATAGCTGCCCATCTCAACCATAAGTCATCAGACAGCTCTGCCACATTATCAAGCACCTCCAGCGTATGATAAAAGTTATCCTTGTGTCCCCGACCTTCGATCACTTCGACCCCATACAACTGTTGCATCGCAGGAAATATCAATTCTAACAATCCAGTGTCAAAAAGATAGCGAAAACCCACAGAAGGTTTAGGCGATAGGATGATCTTGTTAAGCTCGTCCGTAATACGTTCTTTTGATATGATTTTGATGCGTTCCTTATTGTCGACAATAGCCTGAATAGCTTTAATATCGATGCGAAAGTTCAACTGCGTGGCAAATCGAATAGCCCGCATCATTCGCAATGGATCGTCAGAGAACGTATCGTTGGGGTCCAAAGGTGTACGTATTATGCGTTCCTGTATATCTGCCACACCATGGAAGGGATCGAGCAACTGCCCAAAAGTAGCCCCATTCAACGAGTAGGCCATGGCATTGATCGTGAAATCACGCCGATTTTGATCATCTTCCAATGTTCCATCCTCCACAATAGGCTTTCTGGAATCTCTTCGGTACGATTCCTTTCGGGCTCCCACAAACTCTATATCGAGTCCATCGTATACCAACATAGCCGTTCCAAAGGATTTGTAGAGCGCAACCTTAGTCTGTAATTGTTCACCCAACAAAGTGGCAAACTCAATACCTGACCCAATCACCAGAATATCCACATCATATTTAAAAGGCCTGTCCATCAGTCTGTCCCTCACGTAGCCCCCAATAACATAACAGACAGTATCCGTTTTATCGGCCAAGTCTCTAATAATGGAAAATATAGGGTGTTGTAATTGTTCTATCATAGCTTGCGCATACAGACCTAGAGGTCTAACAAGTTACAAAAGTACTTAATTTAAAAGAATTTTCTGAACTATTAACAGAGTAAATTATGTGATATATCTAGTCTCTGTCTCGCGAGAGTTTGCGGAACGCCAGTGGATTCGCACTCAATTCGGCCTGCTCCCTACGATTCCTTACAATATGTACAGCCGTAAAAATAGCCTCTAAAAAAGATTCGTGTGATGCTAAATTTTTCCCAGCTATATCGTATCCGGTTCCATGGTCTGGAGAGGTCCTCACAATAGGGAGGCCTGCCGTATAATTCACGCCCTTGCGATCCGCAATATGCTTGAAAGGAATAAGTCCCTGATCGTGGTACATGGCCAATACCGCATCAAATTTGAGATAGGTGTCCGATGCGAAGAATCCGTCGGCAGGATACGGTCCAAAACAGAGAATTCCCTCTGCATTTGCTTTTGCAAGAGCCGGCCGAATGATCTCTTCATCTTCTGTACCAATGACACCATTATCGCCTGCATGTGGATTCAATCCTAATACAGCAATCTTGGGCTTTTGAATCCAGAAATCCTGCTTTAAACTCTTATTCATCAGCCTCAGCTTCTTCAAAATTGCTTCTTCCGTAATCTGAACAGCGACGTCTTTTATTGGAACATGCCCCGTAACAACACCAACACGTAAATCATCACAAAGCATAAACATAAGCACATCATCGGCACCTGCTTTCTCTTGTAAGTACTCGGTATGCCCCGGGAACCTGAAGCCTTCTTGCTGTATATTATGCTTATTGATCGGCGCGGTGACCAATGCATCGATATGTCCTGCATTCAAATCAGTAACGGCTCTATCAAGGGAAATGAAGGCATACTTACCTCCTATTTCGTTCTCCTCTCCCAACGTAATCTTGACATCCTCCTGCCAACAATTGATAATATTGGGGCGCTTTGCATTGGCTTGATCGGCCGTCTGAATCACGTTAAAACTAAAATCATTGATATTGTTTGCTTTACGGTGAAATGATGCATTCTTAGTATTACCGTAAACGATAGGTGTAAAATATTCCAACACACGAGGATCCATCAGTGATTTAATAATCACTTCCATTCCGACTCCATTTAAATCACCTATACTGATACCTACTTTTAATTTTTCACTCATTTCAATAAAGCATTTTATACTCAAAAGTAACAAAAATTAGGCAAGGAAAAACACTCCGATCCCGAAAATATCCATTTACACCCAAAACAATAACACACAGGACTCTTTATTTTAAAGATTCATGACGGTTTTATTCTTTTTACTTTTTACTTTTGGGTTTTCGGACATTTCACTTTTTGACATTTCACATGAGTACAGTACGCGCTAAAAAACATCTCGGCCAACATTTCCTGAACGACAAAAATGCAGCACAGCGCATCGTTGAAGCTTTAACGCCATCGTTGGGCTTTTCGCAGGTACTGGAGGTAGGCCCAGGTATGGGAGTGCTTTCGGATTTTCTGTTGCAAAAGGAGGAATATGAAACCTTTCTTATCGATATTGACGACGAATCCATTGAATTCTTGACAGACAAATACAGCGAACTTGGCGATCGCCTGATTCATGGTGACTTTTTAGCGCTGGACTTTTCCAAATACTTTGGCGATAAAATGGCCATTATCGGCAATTTTCCATACAATATCTCGTCACAGATTCTTTTCAAGATTTTAGATGAGAGACACCGTGTGGTACAGATGGCGGGCATGTTTCAAAAAGAAGTTGCCGAACGCTGTGTCGCTAAACCTGGCAGTAAAGAATACGGCATACTGAGTGTTTTTCTGCAAGCATATTATGATGTAGAATATCTTTTCACGGTCAAGGCTGGAGCCTTCAACCCACCGCCAAAGGTCCTTTCGGGGGTCATGCGTATGACCCGCAACCAGGTAAAAAAGTTAGAATGCGATGAGCAACTGTTTTGGAAAGTGGTAAAAGCAGGTTTTAATCAACGCCGGAAGACACTTCGAAATGCCTTATCAGCCGTAGTTCAAAAGGATAAAATGAGCGACAACCCCTTGTATGAGTTAAGGGCAGAGCGTCTTACTGTAGCAGACTTCGTACAGCTCACCAACGAAATAGCAAATTCTAGATAATTGTAACATACTATGGACAGCGAATTTCTAATTATAGGTGGAGGTGTTGCTGGCCTTACAGCAGCCATCGCTCTCCAATCAATCAACCGTGATTTTAGATTATTCGAACAAAGCCAACTCCTACACGGCATAGGTGCTGGATTTGGCTTAGCAGCCAATGCGATGCAAGCCTTGGATATACTGGGATTAAAAACAGAGATTGAAGAGCTCGGATACTACATTGACAACTACAATATCCGCAGTGAACGAGGCGATATCCTCTTCAGCCCCGACACCAAACGTATCGCCAGACAATACAGTCAGAAAAACTTTGCGATACACCGTGCAGATCTCCATGCTCATCTTCTTTCTAAAATAGAGCCTGCTCATGTGGTCTTGGGAAAACGAGCACAAAAATTAGAGCAAAAAGACAACTTAGTTCGGGTCTTCTTTGACGATGGAAGCACATATACCGCAAAATACCTCCTTATTGCAGACGGTGTTAAATCCCGCTTGCGACAACAGCTCGTCCCATCTTCAATACCCCGCTATGCAGGATATACATGCTGGCGGGCGACAATAGACAATACGGACATCCAACTCGACACCGGTTTCGAGACATGGGGCCGAGCAGGTCGATTTGGCGTCACTCCGTTGGTGGACAATAGAATATATTGGTACGCCTGTGTCAATGGTCCTGCCAATAGTCCCTTGTTCAAAAACACAACAGCCGGAGACTTATATCATCGTTTTGAGCACTATCACGATCCGATACCAAGAATACTGGAGGCCACCGAAAATAAAAATCTGATTTGGAGCGACATTATCGACATTAAACCGCTGCAGCACCTCGCATACGACAATATTCTGATCATTGGCGATGCAGGCCATGCCACTACTCCCAATATGGGGCAAGGAGCTTGTCAAGCCATAGAGGATGTAGCCGTACTCATCGACGAGCTTCAACAAAACAAAACGATGGTGGAAGCCTTTCGTTCTTTTGAGAAAAGAAGGCTCGAACGGACCAGGTACATCACTGAAACATCAAGACAAATTGGCCAGGTCGCCCAATGGGAAAATCCTGTTCTAATCACGCTGCGCAATACCTTAGCCAAAGGATTGCCTAATCGTATAAAGCAACATAGTTTATCCAAATTACTGTCCAAGGACTTTATGCAGATAAATAGATCATAAAATGAAATAATCCCATTTAGCGAAGCACAAGCATGGATATTTCAACCAACATTAAAAGAGAAAACATGAACATTCTAATCGTAGACGACATACACCACATACTGCTCGAGAGACTTGATAAAAACAATATTTCGTACAACTACCAACCGGACATCAAACGCGAAGAAGCCGAACAACTAATTGGCGAATATGAAGGCCTGATCATCCGTTCAAAATTTCAAGTAGACCAAAAGTTCATAGACCTCGGCGCTAAGCTGCAATTTATCGGTCGCTCGGGCGCAGGAATGGACAATATTGATGAAATCTACGCCACTTCTAAAGGAATAGACCTGCTATCCGCAAATGAAGGCAATAGAGATGCCGTCGGCGAACACATGATCGGCATGCTCCTGAGTCTAATGAACAACCTTAACCGAGGTGACAACGAAATCCGCAATGGAACATGGAAAAGGGAAGAAAACCGAGGTTACGAACTCATGGGACGTACCGTGGCACTCATAGGTTATGGCAACAATGGACAAGCTATGGCAAAAAAACTTTCTGGTTTTGGCGTTACGGTCTTGGCCTATGACAAATATAAAACAGGTTTTTCGGATGAATATGCAACAGAAGTATCCATGGAGGAAGTTGTCAAGTGGGCCGATGTCTTAAGTTTTCATATTCCATTAACCCGGGAGACGAAAGGCATGGTTGACGAGGAATATCTTTTCCATTTTCGCAAACCTATTTTCTTCTTAATGGGGGCTCGTGGTGGAATCGCTCACATCCCTGCTGTACTGAAAAACTTAGACAATGGAAAAATTATAGGAGCGGCATTTGACGTGCTCCCTGTCGAAAAGTTTCCTGCCTTGTCCCAAGAAGACTGGTATGCAGACCTCGCTAGCCGGGACAATGTATTGCTAAGTCCTCATGTCGCAGGCTGGACGTTTGAAAGCTATTACAAATTATCGGACGTACTTGCTGATAAAATATTAGCCTTAGTACAGAAATAGTACTACGCAAAAATACTGTACCAAAAGGGCTATATCGAGTAGATACACTTGATGATAGCCCACATTTTTTCTAAATAGAACAACATACAACGCTATTCCGATCAGGATATCCGTCAGCATCATTCCTTCCTTAATCAGGGAGGCAAAGGGCGCCACCCATAACAAGCCGATATGGATAGCTACAAGAATATAACAAAGCCACTTGGCGCGATACTCCCCAATAAGATGCGGTATGGTTTTCAGATGGTAATAAGAATCTTGCTTCATATCCCTAATATCAAAGGGCAGTGTACAGATCAGTAAGAAAAGGATTTTTAATAAACCGAGTGTATTGGCTTGTCCCCAATCTATTGGAACGGCTGTGGCCCACGATTCTACCACGGGCAGTCCGACACTGCTCAATGACCACACCACCGCGATATGAAAAAGCTTCAACCCCGGAATCTGCCGTAGACCGCCCCGCTTACCGAAAAAGCGAAAAACTGGCAAACTATACCCCACACTCACTATCCCCACGAAGCTCAAAAACAACCAGGTAAAGACATGGACATTTCCTAAACAAAAAAGGAGGAATCCTAGAGCAACAATATTATTGATCCAAAATATGTACTCATGTCCAAAAACCCAGCGGGTACGCAAATAAGGTGAAGCCTGCGGATCTTTGGGTTTAGATAAAAACAAACTGAAATTATAAAGCAACAGTGTGGCTGTGCCTTCGATACCTATCACATACCAACTAGACGGTAGCCCCAGCACAAGGTAGGTCAGAAGACATTGTGCTATAGCCGCCGATGCAATCAAAATATTGCTAAAAATGATGAAGTGATATATTCTCCGCAGTAATTGCATACTTATCTTTCCCCACTATTGGTTGTACAAATTAAAGTGCTTCTTGTGATAAAAATTAGTTTTTAATTGCAAAAAAAATTAAATTAGCCCTACAACAGGCTCTTTTACAGTTCCAAATAAATCGATGTCTGTTTTGAATAACAAAATTATAATAATAATAGACCTATACTAAAAATTAGAAGTAAGAAATGAGTTTTCAAATTAAAAACTTTGAGGAGTATCAGGATGCTTATAAAAGAAGCGTCGACAATCCCGAGCAATTTTGGGGAGAAATAGCAGACAACTTTTTCTGGAAAAGAAAGTGGAACAATGTTCTTAACTGGAATTTCACAGAGCCGAATATCAAATGGTTTGATGGCGGTAAGCTGAATATTACTGAAAACTGTTTAGACCGTCATATCTACAAAAATGGAGATACTCCCGCGATTATCTGGGAGCCCAATGATCCATCAGAAGCACATCGCATCCTAACCTACAAACAACTCTTAAGCAAAGTAGAACAGTTCGCGAATGTACTAAAGAATAATAACGTACGTAAAGGCGACCGCGTCTGTATCTATTTACCAATGGTTCCCGAATTGGTAATCGCAGTATTAGCCTGCGCGCGCATCGGAGCCATCCATTCTGTTGTTTTTGGCGGTTTCTCCGCTCAATCCATAGCAGATCGTATCAATGACGCCGAGTGCAAACTAGTCATCACATCCGATGGAGGCTTCCGTGGCACCAAAACACTAGAGCTTAAATCAATAGTAGACGATGCCCTGATGCAGTGTAAATCTGTAGAAAAGGTAATCGTCCTTACCCGTACACGTACACCGATCTCCATGATCAAAGGTCGCGACGTATGGTGGGAAGACGAGATCAAAAAGGTAGAAACACAAGGAAATCCTGCTTGCCCTGCTGAAGAAATGGACTCGGAGGACACGCTATTTATCTTATACACCTCCGGTTCAACAGGAAAGCCAAAAGGCGTAGTACACACGACTGCGGGCTATATGGTTTATACGGGCTATACTTTTGCCAACACGTTCCAATACAAACCTGGTGAAGTCTATTTTTGTACGGCTGATATTGGTTGGATCACAGGTCATAGTTACATTGTATACGGGCCATTATCACAGGGAGCGACCTCGTTGATGTTTGAAGGTATACCTACCTTCCCTGATGCCGGTAGGTATTGGGATATCGTCGACAAATATAAAGTCAACATCATCTATACTGCTCCTACAGCAATCCGTTCGTTAATGGCATTTGGAGACAGCTACGTAGACAACAAAGATCTTTCTTCGCTCCGCGTATTGGGATCGGTTGGAGAGCCTATCAACGAAGAAGCCTGGAATTGGTACAACGATAAAATTGGTAAAGGTAAATGTCCAATTGCAGATACATGGTGGCAAACAGAGAATGGGGGGCACCTGATCACGCCTATTGCAGGCGTCACCCCTCAAATACCGGGTTATGCCATGCTTCCTCTTCCAGGAGTACAGCCTTGTTTAATGGATGAAAATGGCAAAGAGATTGAAGGAAATGATGTTTCTGGAAATCTATGCATCAAATTCCCTTGGCCTGGTATGTTACGTACGACATGGGGAGACCATGAGCGCTGCAGACAGACATACTTTGCTACTTATAAAAATATGTACTTCACAGGTGACGGCTGTTACCGTAGCCCGGAAGGATATTACCGCATTACGGGTCGTGTAGACGATGTCTTGAACGTGTCAGGTCACCGTATCGGAACTGCAGAAGTAGAAAATGCCATCAATATGCACGCCGACGTGGTAGAATCAGCTATCGTAGGTTACCCGCATCCGGTAAAAGGACAAGGTATCTATGCGTACGTAATCGCCAATCACCATATCGATGCAGAAAAAACACGCCAAGATATATTGCAAACGGTAACACGTCTTATCGGCGCTATCGCAAAACCGGATATCATCCAGTTTGTAACTGACCTTCCTAAGACAAGATCAGGAAAAATCATGCGCCGTATATTACGAAAAGTAGCCGAAGGCGAACTATCCAGCCTAGGGGACACCTCGACACTACAGGATCCAACCGTAGTGGACGCAATTATAGAAGGTTCCAAAGAATTCAAAAAATAAGTACCGAAGGGAGTCCAAAAGGACTCCCTTCTCATTTCTCCCTCCTGTTTTTCTTCAAAAACATAAAAAAAATCAAGGTTTTTTTACTATTTTTATGACTTTCCATTAATGTGCATAAACTTTCGCACTCCCTCGGAGTGAAGTCAAAGACATGAAGGGCCTTAATGACACTGGAGTATGGAGCACAGCTACTGAGCGGACTTTGGTGCCATTGATTTATACAAAATCAATAAATAGACACTTTCAGAAAAAGGGGATAGATGCTATTAACTTTATTATCGGGATTATTTTCATCATGTTTAATTGTCTTCGCCGGCAAACATTTAAAATCTAGGTGGAGTCTTCTCCTTCCTATTTTACCAGCTCTTTTATTTTCATTTTTCGCAGCGCAAGTACCCTGGATTGCAAGTGGCAATCAACTGGCACAACATTTTAATTGGGTACCATCCTTGGGGGTCAATTTTGACCTTAAGCTCGATGGACTTTCGCTTTTGTTTGCGTTATTGATTACCGGAATAGGTACCGCTATTTTCATCTATGCACGCTCCTACCTAAAGGGGCATATCTATTTCGATCGTTTCTTTGGCTATCTGTTTTTGTTCATGTCGGCAATGCTCGGCGTCGTACTATCGGATAATATCATTCTACTCTTCATTTTTTGGGAGTTGACGAGCATATCGTCATTCTTTCTCATTGGTTTTAACAACGACAATATAGATTCTCGAAAGAGTGCACTGACGGCACTTAGCATAACGGGTTTAGGCGGTTTTTTCCTATTAGCGGCCTTGATCTTGATGGCCAATATTACTGGTACATTCAGTATATCTGCCATGATCGACAGCAAAACACTCATCCTCGATCATCCCTTATACCCTCTTGTCATTTGCCTATTGTTCATTGGAGCATTTACGAAATCAGCACAGTTTCCGTTTCATTTTTGGCTACCGGGTGCAATGAAAGCCCCTACGCCAGTTTCGGCATACCTGCACTCGGCAACCATGGTTAAAGCCGGCATCTATATTCTAGCTCGTTTCACTCCCATCTTGGGCGGCACCGATTATTGGAATTACACATTAATGACCGTTGGCGGAATCACGATGCTCTATGCCGCTATACACGCACTCTTCCGTATTGACTTAAAAGGTATATTGGCCTATTCGACCATCTCTGCACTGGGTATATTGACATTTTTAATAGGAATAGGCACCCAAGACGCCTTCATTGCAGCCATGGTCTTCTTACTGGCTCATGCCTTGTATAAAGCAACCCTATTCATGGTTACAGGCATTATCGACCACGAAACCGGCACACGGGATATCACCGTCTTAGCAGGGTTAAAGAAGGTCATGCCGCCAGTTGCTGTAGCAGCAGCACTCGCCGCATTGTCAAGTGCCGGACTTCCTTTTACACTTGGCTTTATCGGTAAGGACTTGGTCTACGAAGCGACCCTACACAGTCCATTGACTGATTATATATGGGTGCTTACGGGTCTGGCTATCTTAACCAACATTGGTTTGGTCGCCGCTGGTTTTATGGCAGGAATCAAACCTTTTGTAGGTACACTACCTGTTACACTGGAACATGTACATCTTCCGAGCAGATCACTATGGATCCCGCCACTTATATTGGCTGTCTTAGGGCTTCTATTCGGCATATTTCCTTCTTTTGCCGGCGACTATATAAGTATGCCTGCAGCAAGCTCTCTAGCAGCAGTTTTCATCAGCAAACATCTACAAATCTGGCATTTCAATATAATCTTAGTATTGAGTATTGCGACATTACTGTTGGGGACCTTAGTCTATTTCTTCAATAAACCCAGTATAGCCAAACTCAATAAACTTGCAAAATTCGATCACATTTCGCCTCAGCGCATTATAACGGGATATGCAAATGATATCGTCCGCTTTGCAACATGGTTTACCAACTTATTCCACAACGGCTATCTTCGTTCCTATCATCTTAAGATCATCCTATTTGCAGAAGCCTTACTCGCTTACAAATTATGGGTCAGCGGACCTATTAAACTGGATGTATGGATGCTTACTTATCCAGATATCTACGAAGTCGTAATTGTAGCCGTGTTAATTGGCGCACTTTATATCATCGTGACGACTCCTTCTCGGCTCACCTCGGTGGTATCTATGAGTGTCATTGGGTATTGTATCTGTTTAATATTTGTCATATACAGTGCGCCTGATCTGGCCATGACACAGTTTACGATCGACACCCTATCGACCGTATTATTTGTACTCGTACTTTATAAATTACCGGGTTTCATCAATTTTGCCAGTAAAAAAATCCTTTACCGTGATGCCTTCATATCCCTTGGATTTGGTGTCACCTTATCATTGATTGCTTTGAAAGCCTGGTCTGAACCAATATCGAGAGAGGTTTCTAATTTTTATGGAGAGAATGCCTATCTCCTGGCAAAGGGAAAGAATGTCGTCAACGTAATTCTAGTAGACTTCAGGGGAATCGATACCATGTTCGAGACCGTTGTACTGAGTATTGCAGCGCTAGGGGTGTACAGCTTGATCCGTTTACGCTTAAAATCGTCTGAGAGAGAATAACATGAAAAGTCCAATCTTACAATCTGCAAGCAAGTACCTGCTTCCGATATTACTACTATTCTCCTTCTTCCTACTTCTGCGGGGACATTACTACCCTGGAGGAGGTTTTGTAGGAGGGCTTGTCGCTTCCATAGCTTTCGTATTACATAGTTTTGCAAATGGAACTGCACAAACCATGAAACTACTCAAGAGAAAACCACTATCATTGATTCCGATAGGGTTGGCATTATCGACCATCAGCATGGTCACGCCTATGGCTTTTGGCCTCCCCCCTATGACCGGATTATGGTTTGAGCACCCCGTACCCGTTATCGGTATGGTAGGCTCTTCTCTGTTTTTTGATCTGGGGGTCTATTTAGTTGTCATCGGAGTGGTATTGACTATTCTGTTTACCATCGCATTAAACAACGAGGAGGAAAACAACTGATGGAACTATTGCTCATTATATTAATTGGTCTTCTCTATGCAGCAGGAGTCTATTTGATTCTCCGCAGGAGTATGGTTAAGCTCTTGCTAGGGATCATGTTACTGGGTAGCGGGGCTAATATCTTGATTTTTTTACTTGCTGGGATAACCAAAGGTAAGCCACCAGTTATCGACGAAGACGCCAAGTTATTTCAAGATGTATTCGCTGATCCTATCCCTCAAGCTTTGATATTAACAGCCATTGTGATCAGCTTTGCCTTGACGGCTTTTGCAATTGTACTATTAAAAAGAGTCTACGCATTGGTAGATTCGGACGATTTAGATGATTTAAATACCCCTGAGGAAGAAGATATATGATAGACAACCACATATTAGCTCCAGTTTTCATCCACCTGTTTACGGCTATCTTACAGCTTATCGCTTGGCGAAAGACCGTAACACAGCGCTTCATGAGCGTAATTGGAAGTTTATTGGCTGTCATCCTCTCTTTGCGTCTCCTGATCAGGGTCAGTGAGACCGGAATTCTGACACTGAATGCCTCCAACTGGGAGTCTCCATTTGGGATTGTATTTGTAGCGGATCTGCTCAGCAGTTCCCTAGTCCTTATCACTTCGTTTGCTGGGTTAGCTGTATCCTTATTCTCATCTACAGGCCTCAATAGGCAGCGGATGAATTACGGTTATTTCCCTATTTTCCATTTTCTGGTCATGGGACTCAACGGAGCGTTTCTGACCGGAGATATTTTCAACCTGTACGTATGGTTTGAGGTCATCATTATTTCATCCTTTGTACTAATGACATTGGGTGGCCGCAAAACCCAACTTGAAGGAGCCGTTAAATACATGGCGATGAATATCCTGGCTTCCACTTTCTTTCTGACAGGTATCGGAATTTTATACGGGATGACGGGTGCGCTCAACATGGCGGACTTGGCCATCAAGATTAAAGATGTACAGAATTCGCCTCTAGTCGGTATTACCGCCTGTTTCTTCTTACTTGGTTTTGGAATCAAATCCGCAGTATTTCCCTTATATTATTGGCTTCCTTCTTCTTATCACACTCCGCCTTCTGCCGTAGCAGCTACATTCGGTGGATTGCTGACCAAAGTAGGGATTTATGCTATGATACGTGTGTTCAGCTTGATATTCATTCCTGATCAGTTCACAAAAGATCTTTTAGTCGGGCTTGCTGTATTAACCATACTCACGGGAAGTTTTGGTGCACTCATAAAGACTAATATACGTCGACTTTTCTCCTATTTGATCGTCTGCCATATCGGTTTTATGATAGGAGGTATAGGTATGTTTACAAAAGTTGCATTAATGGGTACCGTCTTCTACTTATTTCATGACATCTTGGTAAAAACCAATATGTTCTTGATTGCCGGTCTAATTGGCCAGTTACGGGGCAGCATGGATATGAAAAAAAACGGAGGCTTATACGCCGAATACCCAAAACTGTCCTTGCTTATTGCTATCGTACTGTTTTCCTTAGTGGGTATCCCTCCACTTTCTGGATTTTGGCCTAAAATATTTTTATTCCAAGAAGCCTTTACCCAATCACAGTACTTTTTCATTGGCGCATTGATCGTAGGCAGTTTCGTCACGCTCTATGTTATTGCAAAAATGTGGGCTGAGGTATTTTGGAAAAATGTCCCAGACGAAGTTATAGTAGAAAACAAATTTGAACCCTTACCTTTAGTCCGCAAGATATTGCTGGTATTGCCCATAGGTATATTGGGTCTAGCGACATTATATATTGGTTTAAACTCGGAGATAATTATTCAATTGGTCGATAAGATTACAGACCAACTAATAGATACACAACCGTATATAGAAGCGGTATTAGGTAAACGAAACTAAGCGTATGATTAAGCAGTTTTTAATGAACCTTCTGCTTTCCTTCATCTGGGTAGCACTTACAGGTTCGATGTATTATACCAACTTTTTATTTGGTTTCTTACTTGGTTTTACCATCCTATGGATCATGAGCCGCAATGATGGCGACCGAAGATACTTTTATAAAGTACCGCGGATCGTCAGCTTTGTGTTCTATTTTTTGTTTCAGATGATCAAAGCTAATGTGCAGGTCGCCTATGACGTGATGACGCCACGTTACTTTATGCGACCTGGAGTAGTAAGGTACCCGATGAATGCACGAACTGAAATGGAGATAAACCTATTATCGATGATGATCTCACTGACACCAGGCACATTGATTCTAGATATCAGTGAAGATAAGAAAACCTTGTATATACATGTGATGTACCTCGATGACCCCAAGAAGTTTGTACAAGAGACAAAAACAGGATTAGAACGTCGACTATTAGAAGCATTAAGATGACATTAGCCACATATTTTGATTATTTTATACTTCCGATCCTTACCATATCAGTGATTTTGGTTTTCATTCGTTTGGTAAAAGGCCCTAGGGTTGTAGATCGGGTAATCGCATTGGATTTGATAATTACCATAGGGATAGGGATTATTACTATTTTTACGATCAGGTCCAATCAGAAGGTACTTCTTGATGTAGCGATTATATTGGCCCTTATTGCATTCTTAAGCACTGTGGCTTTTTCATTTTACATAGAAAAAAGAGAAGATGATTGATATATTGATTGCCATACTGAGCACGATTGGTGCATTTGCTATTTTTTTTGCGTCCCTGGGCATCCTCAGAATGCCGGATTTTTATCTACGCCTATCGGTGACCGTAAAAGCCGCTACTATGGGCGTCGGCTTATTATTATTATGTGCAGCTATCTTATTTCCTGATATCTCAGTCAGCACGAAAGCTATTGCGATTATCTTCTTCCTAATCATCACCTCGCCCATCGCAGCACACATGATAGGACGAGCAGCCTACTTAACAGGTACCCCACTTTGGAAAGGCACTATTATAGACGAGCTGGCAGGACGCTATGACAAAGAAACAGGCAGACTCAATAACGAAGAATCAGAAAAACAAACAACGAATGCCGATTCGCCAAAAGGACAGATTGCCGAAAGCGAGGAGGAAACAGAATAAACTATTATTCTTTAACAAGTTTTCTATACCTACTCTTCTCCAGCGCTGTTTTTAACATCGGATATAAAAACACTGCACCAAGTATAATCACGGCTCCGGAGTAAAAGCCTATGCTCATTGTTTCTCGATGTCCTAAAATGGCAATGGCAAGCAAAATACCATATACAGGTTCTAAATTCGTAGTCAGTGCAACAGTAAAGGCACTCAACTCCTTCATCACCGCAACTCCAAGCACATACGCAAAAGCTGTACAAACACTCCCCAATACAAATAAGTATCCCAGATCTGAGGGAGAAAGATTCATTTCTGCGGTGAACTGTCCAGACGCCAGCATAATAATAGACACTCCGATAAAAGCTCCTATCATCTCATAAAAAGTAATAATCGCAGGACTGTCTTTTTTTACCATTCTAGAATTAAGAATAGAGAATAAACTTGCACACAATGCTGCAGACAGGCCAAAAACAATTCCCTGCCAATACTGAAATTCGAACTTAAAGATGAGATAAATACCAAATATAATAATCAGCCCCACAATAACATCACCTATAGCAATGGATTTCCGATTGAACAGAGGCTCTAAAATCGCTGTAAATAAAGTTAAGGAAGATAGTGTCACCAAGGTAACGGAGACTGTCGATATTTTGATAGCATGGAAGAAACATACCCAATGCAGACCGACAATCATACCTACAGCTAAAAACTTTAACATCTTACGCCATGGCACTGCTAGCTGCTGTTTACTGAACTTAAAATACACAAACAATGTAAAAGCCGCTATCAAGACCCTGTACCATACAAGATGAAGTGCAGAAACTGTAATCAGATCTCCGAGCACGCCCGTAAATCCCCAGATAAGGACTGTAAAATGCAAGATCAGCAGATTGCGATAGCGCGTTATAAAGTGCATGATGTTAGGGCTATTTCGGGGCCTTTTTCAGTAAGATCAGGGCTAATATTAAGAATGTCACACTTGGTATCAACACCGCCAATAAAGGTGGAAGACCTCCTTTTAAAGAAAACATAGTAGAGAACTGGTTAAACACCAAAAAGGCAAAACTGAGACCAATCCCGATACCAAGACTCAAACCGATTCCTCCACGTACCTTTTTCGAAGAAAGAGCGACTCCCATCAAGGTCAAAATAAATGCGGCAAAAGGGTGAACAATACGTTTGTATTTCTCCAACAATAGATCATTCATCATTCCTGTGCCACGTGTTTCTTCTTTGAATATACGTTCATTCAGCTCATCGGTGCTCATAGCCGTAAAGATATTATCATACGTCTCGAAGTCTTGGGGTTTCATATCCAGCGTAGTATCCCGCTTCTCACCTTTTAACATCTCTTCATTCAACCCATCAATAATACGATTCGTATAATTTTCAATGCGCCACTTCGTTGCTACCGAATCCCAGACAACCCGATCCGCCATGAGTTTTTCCTTCAGCTCTCGTCCTTCAAACTTCTCCATCACAAATCCAGTTCCTGTAGCTCTTTGCGTATCAAAGTTGTCGATGTACACATAGGTATTACTGTCGATCTGCATGTGTGTCGATGATGTCGTGGTGCTAATCTTATGCGGTCTTACGTAGACGTTTTCAAATTGCACCTTCAACTTATTGGTGACAGGCAATATATAGAGATTAGATATCAACGTAAATGCAAAAATCAGTGAGGCCCCAATCATATAGGGTCGCAGTAATCGGTTGAAACTCATCCCCCCATTAAGTATAGGCACAATTTCGGTCTGATCCGCCATCTTTGATGTAAAAAAGATAACAGCGATAAAATTGATCAGCGGGGTCAACATATTCAGGAAGAAAGGAACGGAACCCAACGCATAGTACTGAAATAAAACCTGTGTAAAAGAGGCTTTATTTTTCAAAAAGTCATCTAGTTTTTCAGAGATATCAAATATCACGATAACTACAATAAAAATACCGACCGTAAACAAAAAGGTTGTCAGGTATTTACGGATAATATAGCGATCTATAATATTCATATTCTAAACTAAAAAGCTCACAGCATATATAATGTTCAATTTTACAAATTTTATAAACGTTGTCCCAAGACTTTCACCATTTTTTCTTTCCATTCATAAAATGTGCCATCAATGATCTTTTCGCGGGCTTGTTTTACCAACCACAGATAAAAATGTAAATTATGCAATGATGCTATTTGAGCTCCCAAGATTTCTTGAGACCGAATCAAATGCCGAAGGTATGCTTTCGTATAAAATTGGTCCATCATCAGATCCGATTCAGCTTCTATCGGTGAAAAATCAGCCTTCCATTTTTCATTCTTGATATTGATAATACCATTACGTGTAAACAACATACCATTGCGCGCATTACGTGTTGGCATCACACAATCAAACATATCGATACCAAGGGCTATATTTTCCAATATATTGATCGGTGTACCTACTCCCATTAAGTATCTTGGCTTTTCCTTGGGCAGAATAGCCGTTACAACTTCTGTCATTGCATACATTTCTTCTGCGGGCTCTCCAACGGACAATCCTCCGATGGCATTACCTTCACGTTCGAAAGAAGCAATTACTTCAGCAGATTTGGCTCTCAGATCCTTATAGACAGATCCTTGTACAATAGGAAATAGGGTCTGGTCATAGCCGTATAAAGGTTTCGTACTATCAAAACGATCACAACACCTCTTCAACCAGCGATGTGTCATATCCAACGAACGACGCGCATAATTGTAATCACACGGATAAGGCGTACACTCATCAAAAGCCATGATAATATCGGCTCCGATGACACGCTGTGTATCCATCACATTCTCCGGTGTGAATAGATGCTTAGATCCATCTACATGAGAGCGAAAGGTCACCCCTTCTTCTCTAATCTTACGCACTTCAGTCAATGAATACACCTGATAACCGCCAGAATCCGTAAGAATAGGTTTATCCCAGCCATTGAATTTGTGAAGTCCTCCTGCCTTTTGCAAGACATCTAAACCAGGTCTTAAGTAAAGATGATACGTATTGCCCAATATGATCTGGGCCTGGATATCATTGACCAATTCATGTTGATGGACGGCCTTAACAGTTCCCGCCGTACCAACGGGCATAAAGATAGGGGTTTCAATCTTGCCATGGGCGGTCTCCATCACCCCTGCACGTGCTTGGGAAAGTTTATCTTGAGCTTGAAGCGTAAATTTCATCCCGCAAAAATACTATAAAATTTCGACCCCACTACACCTTTACCATTTAATTAGCAATTCTTAACGACTAATGTTAGAACTATTAAAGAGAACGCCTTATCTTTGTTCTTTCACTATGAGTCTTTACAACTATATCATCCCCAATATTGCCTATATCATTTATGGAATTTTAGGTGTTTTATTATTATTCCAGCTCTACTACATCCTGTTTGTTTATGGCAAATTGGCCGCACATAAGGCAAGAAGCTTTAAAGATGCTGAAAATTTGCCTCCGTTATCGGTCATTATCTGTGCGCATAACGAACAGCATAATTTAGAGACATTTCTTCCCAAAATACTGGCACAAGACTACCCTGAATACGAGGTCATTGTGGTCGACGACTATTCAAGCGATGAAAGCCAATGGGTATTACAGGCTTTTAAGGCGACGCACCCACACCTACGTATTGTAGAAATTAAAGAACACATACAACTCAAACACAGCAAAAAATTTGCATTAACGCTTGGTATTAAAGCGGCAAAATACGAACACCTGGTAATGACAGACGCAGATTGCGAACCACAATCCAGCGAATGGCTCAAAGAAATAGGAGGCGCTTATAGTGCTTCTAAAGAGATTGTTTTAGGGTACTCTCCTTATTTCAAAAAACCTGGTTTTCTGAATAAGCTCATCCGTTTCGAAACGACACATACCGCCATGAGCTATCTTTCTTATGCGCTAAAAAAAGATCCTTATATGGGCGTAGGACGCAATCTATCCTACCTCAAAAGCCTATTCTTTAAAGGGAAAGGTTTCAACGCTCATATGCATATCAAGTCTGGTGACGATGATTTGTTTGTTAACCAAAATGCTACAAAACAAAATACGCACATAGCCATAGCACCAGATGCCCATATGTACTCCGTACCAAAAGAAACCTGGAGCTCTTATTACAAGCAAAAAGCCAGACATTCTGGCGCTTCTGTAGCCTATAAAAACAGACATCAGTTTATGTTGGCCACACAGCTTGTGACAGCCTTTCTTTTTTATATCGTGCTCTTCTTAGCAATTGCTCTTTTTCCATCGCTTTGGTACATCGGTATAGGCGTATTCTTTTTCCGCTTCCTATGTCAGTTTATCGTGTTTCGCCCTATTTTTCTTAAGTTGAAGGTAAAAGACCTCTTGTTTT
The DNA here is from genome assembly GCF_000416985.1 of Sphingobacterium paucimobilis HER1398. Taxonomy (GTDB): domain Bacteria; phylum Bacteroidota; class Bacteroidia; order Sphingobacteriales; family Sphingobacteriaceae; genus Sphingobacterium; species Sphingobacterium paucimobilis. The sequence goes on along the minus strand of NZ_ATDL01000004.1, from coordinate 25,428 downwards.
GGTTACCCATATTAGATGTATTTTTTTATTTCTATATCTGTTTGAACGGATTGTTTAACCGAAAGAAAAAACAAAGATCCTGGTAATATTTTCAAAACATCTCCAGACAAAAAACGTATTTACAACACCCTATAATTTTAATAAGACGTGAATCCAACAGTAGACATCATATTCAAATATTTCCCAAATCTGACCGCAACACAAAAGTCACAGTTCGAAAAGCTTGCAGAAGTCTATCCTTTTTGGAACGACCAGATCAATGTCATATCGCGAAAAGATATTGAAAGCTTATACTTGAAACATGTATTGCATTCCTTAGCTATCGCAAAATTTGTGCAGGAGTTCGCTCCAGGAACACGTATTCTAGATGTAGGAACAGGGGGAGGCTTTCCGGGAATCCCATTAGCCATATTATTTCCCGAAGTTCAGTTCCATCTTGTGGATTCTATTGGGAAAAAGATAAAAGTAGTACGTGGTGTCGCAGAAGCTATCGGCTTGACCAATGTAGAAGCTGATCATATCCGTGCAGAACAACTGGATTACAACTATGATTTTGTGGTATCCCGTGCGGTCACTAGACTCGGAGATTTTGCGCCCTGGATTAGAAATAAGTTTGAGAAAAAAGACAAAAATGGTATCCCAAATGGCATTCTATATCTAAAAGGTGGAGATCTGAAGGAAGAAATCAAAGAGTCAAAACTGAAAGCAGAACTGCACCCTATATCTTCCTATTTCGAAGAAGATTTTTTTGACACGAAGTATGTCGTATATGTACCGATGTAACAATACTTACAAATAAAAAGCGCTATTCAATAAGGATAGCGCTTTTTATTTGTAGATCTTATTACTCCCCAAGTTCCATAAGGATTTTCTGACCTATAAGGTTTACTTCTTCGTCCATCCCAAACAAAGGCAGACCAGTCTCTGGGTGCAACTTCAACCAACTGGTCTCTGTATCCTTGATGATCTGAATATACTCCTGCCCATCCTTAAAAATGGTATACGTATCTTTTTCATCCGGGAACACCGAATATATAATATCTCCGATCTCGATATCGAAAGGCTCTTGCATTTCCATGATTTTTACATTTTAAAAACACAAAGTTAGCAATCTCTGTGCAACTAAATACTATATCCCATGATAAATCGTATTGGATATACAATAGAATTTCCTTAAGTTTATAACACTGATTATGAACACACTTAATAAAATTGCCTTAACAAAAATACAGGGGATAGGTCCTAGACTGAGCCGTAATCTGCTGGCTCACTGCGGATCTGTGGAAGCTGTATTCGACAGCTCAAAAAAAGCCTTATTATCAATCCCTGGCATAGGTCCGGCCGCGGTTGAGCGTATTTTATCCAAAACCTATCTCAAAGAAGCGGAAGCAGAATTGGAATTTATCCAAAAGCATCAAATTGAAGCCGTTTGGCTGGAAGACGACAATTATCCAAGAAGACTAAGTCAATGCGAAGATGCCCCCCTATTATTATACTATAAAGGTAATGCCGACCTCAATCCGAGTCGTGTGGTCAGTATCGTAGGGACTCGCAATTCTACCCGCTATGGACAACGCATCTGTGAGAAGCTGGTCGAAGCACTTGCCACACTCGATGTCCATATCATTAGTGGATTAGCCTATGGAATTGATGTATTGGCACACCAATATGCTGTCCAGCAACAGATTCCTACTATTGGCATACTTGGTCACGGACTAGACCGTATCTACCCGGCGAGCCACCGAGAGATTGCCTCCAAAATGTTGGCGAATGGTGGATTACTTACCGAATTCCCTTCTGGCACGAATCCCGACAGACAAAATTTTCCCATGCGTAATCGTATCATAGCAGGACTTGCAGATGTCACGATAGTGATCGAAGCAGCTATGAAAGGCGGAGCCTTAATCACCGCCGAAATAGCGAATAGCTATAACCGCGATGTCTGTGCATTCCCTGGCTCTATTGAACAGGAATATTCTGCAGGATGCAATTATCTGATCAAGACCAACAGAGCACACCTCATCCGTAATGCCGAAGACCTTTGTTACCTCATGAATTGGGAAGCGACAGCAAGCAAGCCGGAGAAACAACTTGTGCTTGTCCCTAAAGCGATGAGCCGCGATGAACAGAAAGTATATACTTTCCTATCCGATCAGGAACTTGAACAAGCTACAATTGACCAAATTGCCATTTATTGCGATTGGCCTCAGAGCAAACTGGCTATTATATTGCTAGAAATGGAACTTGAAGGGCATATAATCTCTTTACCCGGCAAGGTTTTTAAGCTTATCTGACCCTTTTCCGCCAGAGTAGCAGCTGCTCTAGCGTTAAAACTGTGATAAAACATTTTTTTTCAATCTGTCTATCAGCAACCTATGATTTAATCACACAATAGTTCTTGTTAAATAGATTTTTTTTCTATTTTTGCGGTGGGTAAGTCCTTTACGACCAGCTCCCATTGACTCCCCCAGGTTGGGAACAAAGCAAGGGTATTTGGTTGAGCGGTGCGATAAAGGGAGCTTACCCATTTTTTATGCCTAAAATTTTATCTTCAAAGCATATATTTACCTTACCAAAGTCTCTTCAAGTCTGCTAAAGTCCGCACAAGTCCGTTAAAGTCCGCTATAGCCATGCTATTACTGGTGTATTCCAAGCATCAAACTAAAGGGTTCACAGGCATATTACAACTTTACACCGTATTAACTTTTAAGTTTTAACTTTCTTTTCGTTTATTTGTAATTCGAATTAACACGAGTATATGAGTTGGTTTAAACGAAACAAAGCGGGTATCAATACCGCAACAGAAAATAAAAAAGAAGCACCTGATGGTATGTGGAATAAATGTCCATCATGCAAAAAGCCTCTTTTGAACCTAGAACAAATCGAAAACAATTACGTTTGTCAATATTGTGGCTATCATATCCGTATTGGATCGGCAGCTTACTTTTCTATTTTATTTGACGATAATGCTTTTACAGAGCTCTTCCCAAATCTTACTGCTGGCGACCCTTTGCACTTTGTGGACAGTAAGCCTTACAGCGAACGTCTGGTAGAAAGTCAAGCAAAAACAGGATTGAAAGATGCACTCCGCACTGCACATGGTAAAATGGAAGGCCGGGATATCGTGATTGCATGTATGGATTTCAATTTCATCGGTGGTTCTATGGGGTCTGTTGTTGGTGAAAAAATAGCGCGTTCTATCGATTATTGTATCGAACATAAGCTACCTTTTATGCTGATTTCCAAATCGGGTGGAGCCCGTATGATGGAAGCTGCATTTTCATTGATGCAAATGGCCAAAACATCGGCCAAACTAGCTCTCCTCAGCCAAGCAAAGCTTCCATACATCTGTTTATTGACGGATCCGACGACAGGAGGTGTTACCGCATCTTATGCTATGCTGGGCGATATCAATATCGCTGAACCAGGAGCACTTATTGGTTTCGCGGGGCCGCGGGTTATCAAGGAAACAATTAAAAAGGACCTTCCTAAAGGTTTCCAAACCTCAGAATTCGTTCTAGAACACGGATTTTTGGATTTTATTGTCGACCGTAGACAACTTAAAGAGAAAGTTTCAACATTCTTAAAGCTTGTTCAATAAAGACAAAAGTCTTATATACAGCGATCGCACTTAGTAACACTAGGTGCGATTGTTTTTTTGTGAAAGTGTATGATTTTTCCAAGTCATCATACAACTTTTACAGTAGCTATAGCGTATAATACTTTATAAAACTCCATCTTCTTCTGTTTCTTAAATAATATAAGTCAGTTTCATTTTTATAGGCCTCACGCTCGAAACTGATATTTAGATAAGCTTTTTGAAAATCTCTATAACAGATTAAACGGACTAAAAACTCCGCAACATAGAGGATATAAAAAGGCAGTACCAATAGCTCTAGGGCTTGGTGCAAATGAATTCTTTCATGATTCATCAACACTTTATTATGTACCATGGCAGCCGTACGGACAAATATAAATGGAAATATCGTTACTGCATCCGCATGGCCTGCCGAAAAAAAACGTGCTAATAGAGAACTGACAATAACCTTTCCTCTCATCTGTAGTAAATTTAATTTCCCAAAGCTCTTAAATTCTGATCTATATATTACTCCTCTGTATCCATCGAGGATATTTCACATTACAAAATTAGATAAAGTAGGTAAGAAAGAAAGGAATACAGCATAATCCCAATGGAACCCGTATATTTTTTATTCAGGTATTCGTGAATGCCAAGCATTTTGTCTAAGTTTGTTATGGTACAAACAGATTATTAAGTATGCCTTACAAAGAACGCGAAATTAACAAATTGTATTATACAATGGGCGAGGTCACCAAAATGTTTGATGTGAATGCTTCGCAGATCCGTTTTTATGAACGCGAATTTGATATCCTACAACCCAAGAAGAATAAAAAAGGCAATAGATTATTTACACAAAATGATATAGCCAATCTCAAAATCATCTTCAATCTGGTTAAAGACAAAGGATATACGTTACAGGGGGCTCGCGACTATCTGCGCACGAACAAGACGGAAGCAAAAGAGAACCAACGTGTCATTGATTCTCTTGAGCGCTTGAAATCTTTCTTAGTAGAGGTTAGAGATAGTCTATGATTTATCTAAAAACTCTAATACTTTATTAACCATATCTGTACTCCCCAATATGGCTGGTACACGCTGATGCAATTCTTCAGGTTCTATTTCCAATATTCTTTCGGTCCCTGTTGTTGCCTTTCCACCTGCTTGCTCGATAATGAAGGCAATCGGATTACATTCATACATCAGTCGCAATTTCCCTTTAGGCTGTAAAGCTGTCTGTGGATAAATAAAGACGCCACCTAACAATAGATTTCTATGGATATCTGCCACCATAGAGCCTATGTATCTTGAGGTGTAGGGACGATTTGTTGCAGCATCCTCTTCCTGGCAATATTTGATATAATTTTTTACTCCTTGTGGGAACTTCAGGTAATTTCCTTCATTCACCGAATAGATATGTCCTTGTTGCGGGATTTTCATATTCGGATGGGACAGACAAAATTCACCTATGGATGGATCTAAGGTAAATCCATTGACGCCCTTTCCTGTCGTATAGACCAGCATCGTCGAAGACCCGTAGATAATGTATCCAGCTGCAACTTGGCGCACACCTGTCTGTAGCAAATCTTCTTGAGTCAAGGCTTCACCGACCTGACTGATTCTACGATAGATCGAAAAAATAGTTCCTACGGAAACATTGACTTCAATATTGGAACTTCCATCCAATGGATCTATACATACGATATACTTGGCATTTTTAGAAATCCCCGCATCGGTCAGCTCTACTCCTTCTTCCTGTTCTTCAGAAGCTACAAAACAACACTCACCACCATCTTTTAGTGCTGCTATAAACTGCTCATCAGCATAAACGTCAAGTTTTTTTTGATTCTCACCAAACACATTGGTATCACCAACCGTACCCAAGATGTCCACCAATCCTGCTTTGTTGACCTCACGGTTGACAATCTTGGCTGCGATTCCGATATCGCGCAACAAACGGGACAACTCTCCTTTTGCATAAGGAAAATCCGTTTGCTTTTCAATAATAAACTGACCTAAAGTTTTTAAGGATTTCATAATTTAATTTTATAAAAAACAAAAATATGAAAATATTTACCGATTAAACAACTCTATTATTTCCAAATTTTTAATTTCACCTAATTCTAGATCAAAACGCATCAGGGTTCTCACCTTATGCCAGCCTTGTTTTCCTGCCGCACCGGGGTTTAAATGCAGTAAAGCTAGCTTTGGGTCATACTGTACCTTCAGAATATGGGAATGCCCACAAATAAATAATTTAGGAGGATTCTTAATAAGGTCGGTCTTTATTGCCGGAGCATATCGCCCAGGATATCCTCCGATATGAGTCATCCAGACATCTACGCCTTCGCAGTCGAAACGTAAATGCTCGGGACACTCTGTTCGAATATCCTTCCCATCTATATTTCCATACACCCCTCTAAATGGCTTAAAGTCTTTCAATTTTTCTACCACATCGATACTTCCGAAATCTCCAGCATGCCAGACCTCATCGCAATTTTCAAAGTGCTTAAAAACAGCGTCATCTAAGTAACTATGGGTATCAGACAACAGTCCTATCTTTTTCATCTCTAATTAATTCGTTTATGTATTCCTTATTTATGATAGCTCAGCAGCCAATAGCTATTCGTACACTTAAAAAGCTAGAAAGAACGGCTTGAGAAGAGTTTGGTATTCCTCAGAATAAATCCCCTTCTGTTCATAGATAACGAAATCATTCCTTTCTGTTGGTACATTCCTATCTTTACTAAAAAACATAATCTTACGGATCGGCTCACTATAAGCAAATGAACGGACTACTACCTCTTTAACCAACAGTAATCCTTCTTTGTCCGTGTACTGCAAGATATCCTCACTTAAATCAATTGGCAAAATCAGCTGCAACTTACCTCCAGCAGAAAGCCTCCGGTCAGCAAACGTTATCAGTCGCTTGAAAAAAGCTAAATCCGTATGTCTAGCAACACGTTTACGTGGGTCGGGATTATGTAGGGCATTGACGTAGAACGGTGGATTACTAACAATTAGATCATATGCTGCTTCTGTTGGTACCGTTTCAAAATCTCCGTCATGAGCACACATACGCGCAGAAAATCCTGATGCTTGAAAATTTTCCAGGGTCCTCCTATAGGCTGTCTCATCAATATCTACAGCATCAACGACAGCATTAGGAAAACGCTGAGCCAGCATTAAAGAGATTACGCCAGTCCCGGATCCTACGTCCAAAATACGGGAAGGCTCGCAGCTTTCTACCATGGCTCCCAACAGCACGCCATCCGTATTGATTTTCATGGCACACCCCTCTTGATTGACATCAAACTCTTTAAATTTAAATACCGATCCCATGAAGGACAAAGTTAGCTTTTTGCAATTGATGAAACTAAAAAATAATTCGTACTTTCGGATATACTTTTGTATTATCAAACCCTATGCGCTACCTCTGTTTACCCTTATTTCTATTCTTCTGTTTGATACAGTTTTCATTTGCTCAAAATGGCTGTGAGCCGGTGATGACCGCTGTACTTCAGAAGTTGCCAAACGTTTTAACTAAAAACGATTTTGGACAATTGAAAACCATCATCAATACACTAAAAGGCACCTGCGAGAAGAACGAACTGGGGCGTCGCCTCGAAATCATTTCCCAATTATTGCAGAAACAGAATACCAGCCTCTCTATCAAAGCGTATCTGGAGGGGCATTATGATGATATGCTCATACAACGTTTTGATGCTGCTGCGGCTAGAAATGCGAACGGCATGTACAGACAAGCTCCCAAGAAGTACCAATACTTTCCGTTGAACCATCCTGTAGACTCGCTCCTAAAACTGAAGGCAGCAGCTCTACTACAATCTCAAAGCTATGCGCTGAATACAGAAGAAACAACCATCTCTTATCTCTTTGCAGACCATATTGATGAATTTCTCAGGGAACGAAACAGAAAGCCCGTAAAAACAGCTTCGAGTACAGCAAACCGCTACCCCGTTAAAAAAAGTATAATGAATGGTCCTACGATAGGATTAAGCGCAGGTATCTTCAGCCCTTTTGACAGCAATCCCATCTTTGATCAATCTGGTATATTCGGGATATCCTATATGGGATCATTAAATAACTCTATCGTTTCTGAGCTTGTCTATAAATTTAGAGTACACAACAACTCACGCCCTTTTGATATGCGTTATAAACAAGAGATACGTGAAGTAAACCCTAACAGCAGTCACTTTATCGGTCTTGGGTTGGGCTACAAAGCCTATGACAATGGAACATTAGTCGTGTTATTGCCCAAGATAAACACCGGATTAGGTTTTATATGGACAGGGTTATCAGACTCTTACTATTACACTGACGAATGGGGTATCGAACGCAAAAGCACGTCCTTACGAAATGTAAAAACCTGGCAGAACAGCATTGGGATCACCAGCATGATACGTCTTCAAGGAAAAACATTCATTGGCGTAGAACTCAACTATCATCTTATTCCTTACAATTGGGACGATAAGCTAGTGCCGCATGTCCCTAGTGACTACGGCAGTGCTGAGTTTTTTATTCGCTTTTAGTGCTTAAGCAGACGTTGTATTTCGTCCAATTTCATGAGTGCTTCTACAGGGGTCAGCGTATTGACGTCTAGATTATTAAGCATATCCCGGATCTTCTCTAAGACAGGATCGTCTATGGCAAACATCTGTAACTGGTAGGCTTGTTTCTGAATCTTACGCATACTGTCTTTTATCTTCTCCCCACCGGTACGCTCTTGCTCCAGCCTTTTCAATATCTCGGAAGCGCGACCGATCAGCTTTGGAGGCATACCGGCCAATTTGGCAACGTGTATACCAAAGCTGTGTTCAGATCCTCCAGGAACGAGTTTGCGTAGGAATATGACCTTATTATTAACCTCTTTGACGGACACATTGAAATTCTTAATCCGCGGCATGGAAGTGCTCAACTCGTTCAACTCGTGATAATGGGTTGCAAACAAGGTCTTCGCCCTAGCTGCAGGATGCTGATGTAAGAACTCCGCTATAGCCCAAGCAATCGAAATTCCATCATAGGTACTTGTTCCACGTCCAATTTCATCCAATAAGATTAAGCTTCTGTCCGAGAGATTATTCATGATACTTGCGGTCTCATTCATCTCAACCATAAACGTAGATTCTCCCGACGATAAGTTATCGGAAGCACCTACACGCGTAAATATCTTATCCACTAGGCCAATGTGCGCTTCCTTAGCAGGGATGAAACAACCGATTTGCGCCATCAAGACGATGAGGCCCGTCTGACGCAATAAAGCTGATTTACCCGCCATATTGGGTCCTGTTATAATAATGATTTGCTGTGTATCAGGATCCAAGAATGTGTCATTCGTAATATAGTCCTCACCTACGGCAAGATTTTTCTCAATAACGGGGTGACGCCCTCCTTTAATATCGAGGATTTTTGAGTCGCTGATCTCAGGCTTGATATAATAGTTTTTTTCAGCAATTACCGCAAAGTTGAGCAATACATCTAATTTTGCAATGAGCTGTGCATTCAGCTGTACCGGTTTTATGTATTCACTAATAGCCACCAGCAATTCAGCATAGATCCGATTTTCGATGGCCTGGATCTTCTCCTCAGCTCCGAGTATCTGCTCTTCGTATTCTTTAAGCTCCTCCGTGATATACCTTTCGGCATTAACCAACGTTTGTTTGCGTATCCAGCCTGCTGGCACCTTATCCTTATGGGTATTGGTCACCTCCAAATAATAGCCAAACACGTTGTTGAATGCTATTTTCAGGGATGGGATACCTGTAATTTCGGACTCTCTTCGTTGGATCTCTAAGAGATAATCCTTACCTCCAAAAGCAACCTTACGCAATTTATCAAGATCTTCATCGATCCCATCTGCTATCACATTTCCTTTGTTCAAGGCTACGGGCGGTTCTGCCTGGATTGTCTTTTCGATTTTCTCGCGAATCAGCACACAAGGGTTCAGTTGCTCAGATAACATGGCCAAAGACTCCGATGCCTTAACATTGGTTAGTGTTTTCAATTTCTCGACCGCATACAACGCTCGTTTTAATTGAGATATTTCCCTTGGATTAGCTTTCTGAAGGCCGATTTTACTAATCAATCGCTCTAAGTCCCCCACCTGCTTGATCTCCCGTATCAACTCATCCCGTAACTCTCGATGTTGATGGAAATAATCGACAACATGGAGACGCTCCTGTATAGACTTAATATCCTTCAGGGGCATTACAATCCACCGCTTCAACAGACGTGCGCCCATCGGGGAGGAAGTTTCATCCAAAACATCAGACAGTGTTATGGCATTTTCGTTGGCAGAGCCAATAAGTTCTAGATTGCGTATGGTAAAACGGTCCAACCACATATAACGGTCTTCTTCTATCCGTGCAATGTGGGAAATATGCTGTAAATTCCGGTGTTCTGTCTCGTTAAGGTAATGTAACGCTACACCTGCGGCAATAATTGCCGTAGGCATACGATCAATACCAAAACCTTTTAAAGACTTTACTTCGAAATGCTTCAACAAATTCTCTTCTGCATAGTCTCCTGTGTAGGGCCACTCATCCAGTGAATACGTATAATATTGACTCCCAAAATTGGTGGTAAACTCCTTCATCTGCTTGCGGGGCATAATGACTTCAGTTGGTTTGAAACCTTGCAGCAACTTATCAATATATCCTGCACCTCCCTGAGCAACGAGAAACTCTCCTGTGGAAATATCCAGGAACGAAATACCAATGGAGTTTTTTTCAAAAAAAACAGAGGCCAAGTAGTTGTTGGATTTTTGTTGTACAATATTATCATTGTACGAAACGCCAGGAGTGACCAATTCTGTAACGCCCCGCTTGACAATCGTCTTCGTCTGCTTGGGATCTTCCAATTGGTCACATATTGCGACGCGTTGCCCCGCACGCACCAATTTTGGAAGATAAGTTTCCAACGAATGATGAGGGAATCCTGCAAGCGCAGTTTCGGATTCGGAACCGTTCCCACGTTTGGTCAAGACAATGCCAAGGATTCCCGCAGCCTTAATCGCATCTTCACCAAAAGTCTCATAAAAATCACCAACACGAAATAATAATAATGCACCAGGGTACTTTGCCTTGATCGTATTGTACTGCTGCATTAAGGGAGTTTCTTTCTTTACTTTTGCCAATGGAAATCTGTTTTTTGTTGAGGTGTAAAAATAAGAGAATTGTGGGGATTTGGCAAGCCGAATATCCCCCAATCAAAGCATTCTGGCCTATTCCTTGTAAATCTCTATTTTAACGTCTCCCGACTCCGTGATATATCCACGATACATCCCTGCGGTATTAAATGGCAAGGCGACATTTCCCTCCTTGTCCAAGACAATCATACCCCCGTCTCCGCCCATTTCTCCAATTTTTCGAATAACTTCTTTCGACGCTTCCAACACGGAAAACGACTTATATTTCATCAGTGCAGCAACATCATACGCAGCAACATTTCGTATGAAATATTCGCCCCATCCAGTACAAGAGATTCCCACCTGCTGATTAGCATAGGTCCCTGCACCAATAACAGGGGAGTCTCCCACCCGACCAAACTTCTTATTGGTCATTCCGCCTGTGGACGTGCCTGCGGATAGATCTCCATTACTGTCCAAGGCCACACATCCTACCGTTCCAAACTTTTCGTCCTTCCACTCCGGCTTTACAACTGATTGCTTATCACTATGATCTAATTCAACAGCTTTACTGTTTTCTTTTCGTATGCGCTGTAGGGCGTCCCAACGCTCTTGCGTATAGAAGTAAGATGGATCCACTAAAGTAATTCCCTGTTCTTTGGCAAATTTTTCGGCCCCATCTCCCATCATCATGACATGAGCCGAGCGCTCCATAACTGCTATAGCTGCAGTTATCGGGTTCTTGATTGTGGTAACGCCTGCAACAGCTCCTGCTGTGCCATCCTTACCTTTCATAATAGAAGCATCAAGCTCATTTTTCCCTTCATGGGTAAAAACAGCCCCCTTCCCAGCATTGAACAATGGAGAATCTTCCATAACATGGATCGCTGCTTCAACAGCCGCTTCACTTTTCCCACCAGATTTTAGAATATCATAGCCAGCCCTCAATGACGCTCGAAGCGCATCCGTATAGGCCTGCTCTTTTTGGGAAGTCATTTTTGACTTCAAGATAGTCCCTGCACCTCCATGGATCACAAGGATTACCTTATCTTTAGGCACTGCTTGTTGCCCTATACCAACTGAACTCATAAACATTAAAAACAAAAACAGAATATTTTTTACAGTCATAATACGGATAATAATCCTGTAAATTAGTAATTTTTACAGAATGTATCTGTCTACTGCTTAAAAAAGCATTGGTAAGTACATAATTTGTCTCTTTTTTTCATAGGTTTGCATCCAATTTGTGATGAGGTCATGGCAATAAAGCGTGGTAATTATAGAAAGAAAAAAACAGTTCCACTTCCCTGGAAAAAACAACTAAAAAAGTGGTCAATACGGCTCGTAGGAGGATTCTTTGCGCTGACCATTTTATGGACACTGTGTTTAAAGTTTATCAATCCGCCAATCACTTATCTCATGATAAAGAGAGGGTTCCAATGGCAGTCTGAAGGAAAAGGGTTTAAAATAGAAAAAGACTGGCTACCATACGATGAATTGTCTAATAATCTAAAGAGAGCAGCCTTGGCCGGTGAAGACGCTCATTTCATGACGCACAATGGTTTTGATACTGATGCCATCAAGCAGGCATTAGAGAAGAACAAATCAGGCAAACCGCTTCGCGGGGGTAGTACCATCAGCCAACAAGTGGCAAAAAATGTATTTCTTTGGCCGGGACGTTCTTGGCTGCGAAAAGGCTTAGAGACCTATTTCACCTTTCTGATTGAAATCCTCTGGAGTAAAAAGAGGATCTTAGAAGTCTACCTTAATGTTATTGAAATGGGACAAGGGGTATATGGAGCAGAAGCTGCTGCGCATTACTATTTCAACAAATCCGCCAAAAGCCTGACTAAAAAAGAGGCTGCATTGATTATAGCTATATTACCCAATCCAAGACAGTGGGATGCCCGCCGTCCGTCCAACTATATCAATTCAAGAGCCAATAACATTGTCCGCTACCTCGGTCATTATGATATTCCGGAGTAAGTTTCGTTATCGCTATACGTTCATTAAAAAATAAGACAAACCGGTTTACTGACATCGACCCAAGCAGATTTTTCTGCCTCTAGAGCTCCAGTGTGCTTGTTTCTTTTAAAGACCGTAATTTGATTCGAAATTTGATTTGTTATAAACACTCGGCTATCGTCTTCCGAAATATTCAGATTCCTAGGGGAGTTCCCTCCTGTAGATAGTATACTTTTCAGATGAAGGGTTTTATCCTTCTTCACTTGATAAGAAGCAACCACATTAGCATCCCCACGATTGGTTGCATAGATAAACTTACCATCTTTCGATATTTTTATATCTGCGCCCCCATGTTCGCCCACGAATCCTTCAGCATAAATCGGCAGTATCTGCGTATTAACCCAACGACTATCCTTTTCGTGAAATACAGCGACCTCACCTGTCAATTCGAGCACAGCATATACACACCTTGCATCGTCCGATACGACAACATGCCTTGGCCCTGTCCCTTTTGGAGTCGGTATACTATCGATTCTATGCAAACTATACCCATCACCTTTTTGCTCGACTCCATATATGTAGATAAGATCAGCTCCCAAATCGGAAACAAACAACTTCGAGCCATCGGCAGAGAAAAAAGCAGAATGCACGTGAGATCCGGACTGTCGGTCTTTATTGACACTGCTTCCTTTAAACTGTATAAAATCCTCCTCTCGGTCCAAGCTACCGTCTTCTTTCAGGGATACCAGCAACAGAGAACCTCCAGTATAATTAGACACGACTGCGACAGGTTGAGTAGGACTGATTGCCACATGGCAAGGATGAGCTCCTTTGGTTGGCAGGGCCCCGATTATCGTATTGTTTTCTAAATCAATAGCGGTCAACCTTCCCTCATTATTTTCGTTAACAGCATACAACACCTGTCCTTTGCGAGCTAGAAAAGAAGGGTTATCCATGGGTATAGTGTTGGAGAAAACAGACTTTCCAGTATGGACCTCGAAATCATAAAGCTGTACACCTTTGCTACCTGTTGGAGAGGTATATGTACCGACATAAAATTTGGTCGTCTGAGCGATTAAATCAGAAAACAAAACTGAAATCAATATTCCTAAAAAAAATGCGCCTACTCTCTTTAAATCAAACATATTATACCTGCGTTAAATTTCGTTAAAAACCTTATTACCCTTTATCAAAAAGCTATATTCGTAGGAAAATCTAGAATAAAAAAAAGCATATAAAGATTTAGATCAGACAATCTACCATAACCTTTGCTGTACATAGCACTACGATAGGGAAAGATAATCTTATTCTGATGAAAAATACGACTTTTACAAATTATTCTGATATTTTTGTATACAAATATTGAACAATATATTATTATGAAACTATCACGATTTAGACCGTCACATTCGGTGAGCAGATCGGATTGCTTCATTACAAATTAAAAACAAATTAGAAAAAGATGAAAAAATTCTTAGGAGTATTTCTTATTCTGTCGATATACTTTTCACCAGCTATTGGACAAGAGAAGCTAATAGACCGTGTCATATCGACCGTTGGGACAAGTTATATCCTACAATCGGATTTGGAATTGGAATACACCCAGTTTTTAGCCCAAGGAAACACGCCTAATGATAAGATAAAGTGCTATATTCTACAGCAATTATTAACACAAAAGCTGTTAGCTCAACAAGCGGTAATTGACTCTGTCGAAGTATCCGAGAGTGAAATAGATGATCAGCTAAATTTTCGTATCCGCTCCATGATTCAAAAAGCAGGAGGCAAGGAAAGATTGGAAGAGTTTTTAAATCGCTCCATTTTACAGCATAAAGAAGAGATGCGTCCTGCCGTTGCCGAACAGTTGAAGGGTAATAAAATGCAGGGACAATTGGTTTCTAAAGTTGACGTAACCCCTCAAGAGGTTAAGAAATATTTCCAAAGTTTGAATGCAGACAGTCTTCCTTATTTCAATACAGAGATAGAATATGCACAATTGGTAATCGATCCCGTATTGACAAAAGAGGAAAAAGAACAATTCCGTACCAAGGCTGAAGGCTACCGTCAACAAGTATTAAATGGTTCGGATTTCGGAACCATTGCTCGTCTATACTCAGAAGATGGTTCTGCCCCTTACGGTGGAGAGCTGGGATTCAGCACAAGAGATGCATGGGTAAAAGAATTCGCAGCACAAGCTTTTAAATTGAAAGCAGGTGAGATATCACCTGTATTTGAAACTCAGTTTGGCTTTCACTTCTTACAAGTTCTTGAAAGAAGAGGGGAGGAAGTAAATGTGCGTCACATCCTGATCAAAAGCAAACCTACACCTGCTGCACTATCTCGTGCAAAATCAAAAATAGACAGTATTCACAATGTCATCGTTAACACCAAACGAATGAACTTCAATACGGCAGCTTCCCTATATTCGGATGATAAAGAAACGAAATACAATGGTGGTGTAGTTACGAATATGGAAGATCGTTCGACGTTGATCCCAGTAGATCAATTGGATGATGTCGCCGTATTTAATGCCATAGATCCTCTAAAAGAAGGTGAAGTATCTCCTTCGGTGCTATACACTGATAAAAGAACGGGCGAATCATCTTACCGTATCTATTATTTGAAATCCAGAATAGCTCCGCATAAAGCAAACTTGGATCAAGATTTTGCAAAAATCAAAGAAGCGGCACGGCAAGATAAAGTAAACCGCACATTGAGTGAATGGTTTGAATCCCGAAGAGAGACAACTTACATCGACATAAATCCAGACTTTTTATCCTGCGATGAATTAAAAGTATGGGTCAACAATGATGATAAAATCGTGAAAGGCAAGTAATAAAAAAGGCGAAAAGTTAAACTTTTCGCCTTTTTTTTATTCTTGAAATGAAACCTATCGCTCAAATAGCATTTCTAAAACCACACGCCATTGATAATCGTCTTTCAGCTGCCATATTCTTATATAGTTAAACTTCACTTCTTTCTCCTTTGAAGCAACTGTAGCTGTTCCCAAAGAATAAGCAAACTCACCACTATACGCCCTTCCGACATCAGTAGGCTCGGTCTCAATTGTAATCCGTTGTTTTTTCAGAAATGACAGTACATTTTTCTTGCCCGATATTTCCTCTTGCCATGGGTAGTAGAAGCGGACGTCATCCGCCAAAAACTCGGAGTAGGCCGTTTCATTATTCGCTTTCAAGACTGTGGAAAACAATTGATCCGTAGACATCACCACATCCTCCCGTTGCTGTAATCTAACTTTGGAGCGATGCTTCAGATACCAAGAGTCATCGGGCTCATGGTACCATATCTCTTTAGGCTGATTTTTACCAAAATTTTCCACCTCTGCTCGTAATTCGACTTTCCAATCTCCTTTCTTACCCCGCTTCCATACAGTCAAATACTGCCCATTTCTCTTTACCGCTCCTACCTTCTGAAACTCCATCTTACCAGACGTCACTCCCCAATCCAAACTTTTGGATACTAAAGCAAAATTAGGATCCCAGTTCAAGACATCAGGAATATTGGGTCTATTATTCAAATAATTGAAAGCATTAACCGCAGAAGGCACATAAAAAACCGATTGCTTATCAATAATTGAGGAAAAAGCCGCATGCGGCGATTGCGTTTTAGAAATCGCTGCAGCATTTCTATCTGCTGTAATGAGGCCACCAACTTTATCTGGTAATTGTGCAAACAATACCTGAGCGGGAAATGTAAAACAAACAAGAGATATGCTGGTAAGAATACTGTTATACTTCATAAATATATGACCTGTTTTTAGCTGTCATTTTGAACCTACCATATCAAATCTTATTCCAAAGTGTCCCGTCTTTACTGTCTTTCAGCTGTATGCCAATAGAAGATAGCTCTTGTCTGATCCGGTCAGAAGTTGCAAAATCCTTATTCTGCTTTGCTTCATTTCTGATCCCTATAATCAAATCCATTAATCCGTCTATATGGAGACTATCACCAGCCATCTGATCATCTTTCAACCCCATGATCTCGACCACAAAGTCATGCATCAATTGCTTGATCTGCGCTAGTGTCGCCACATTAACCTGCTGCTTACCGTCATAAATGGAATTGATAAGACGAACCATTTCAAAAAGCTCAGCAATCAAGATTGGGCTGTTAAAATCATCATCCATGGCCGCATAACACCTGTTACGTACATCCTCTAAATCCACATCGATCTTGGTCTTAGCGGCAGGCGTGATTTTATCCAACAAAGATATAGCCGTCATCAAGCGCTTATAGCCTTTTTCAGCAGCATCCAATGCTTCGTTCGAAAAGTCTAATGTACTTCTGTAGTGTGCTTGTAACATGAAAAAGCGAACCGCCATAGGAGAATATCCTCTCTCAAGCAGCGGGTGATCACCTGTAAACAATTCACCTGGCAAGAAGCCGTTCCCCGCAGATTTTGACATCCGTGCGCCATTTACAGTCAGCATATTAGTATGCATCCAATATTTAGCAGGTTGTACGTGATTACACGCTTCGGACTGCGCTATTTCATTGGTATGATGTGTAGCTGCCAAGTCCATTCCACCCCCATGTATATCAAACTGATCGCCAAGATACTTGCGACTCATCGCCGAACATTCGATATGCCATCCCGGAAAACCAACACTCCAAGGTGCAGGCCATCTCATGATATGTTCTGGCTTGGCCTTAATCCACAACGCAAAATCTAACCGTCCTCTCTTTTCATCCTGCCCACCTAATTCGCGGGTATTATTCAACATATCCTCGAGATTACGATTGGTCAGAATAGTATAATTATGTTCTTTTACATATTTATCCACATCAAAATACACCGTCCCATTGACCTCATAGGCATACCCGTTCTCGATAATTTGCTGTACCATCTCGATCTGCTCTGAAATATGTCCTGTAGCAGTCGGTTCTATGCTTGGCGGCAATGTATTGAACATCTGCAACACGTCGTGAAAGCCAAGGGTATACTTTTGCACAATCTCCATTGGCTCCAACTGCAGGAGTTTCGCTTTTTTCGCAAACTTATCATCTCCCTCATCGTTATCCCCTTCGAGGTGTCCAGCATCCGTAATATTCCTTACATATCGAACTTTATACCCCAAATGCAATAGGTAGCGAAAAATCAGATCGAAGGATACAAAGGTTCTACAATTGCCCAAATGTACATCGCTGTATACGGTAGGACCGCATACATACATACCAACTAGATTAGGATGAATTGGTTCAAACTTTTCCTTTTTTCGCGTAAGGGTATTGTATACGAATAGATTATGTTGCATATCGAACAGATAATATATTGATTAAACTATTTTTGTCTAAAAAACACTTGAATAGGCACACCGTTAAAATCAAAATGCTCACGCAGTTTATTTTCTACAAATCGCCTATAAGGTTCCTTGATATATTGTGGGAGATTACAGAAAAATGCGAACATTGGACTACGTCCTGGCAACTGTGTTGCATATTTGATTTTGATATACTTGCCTTTTATGGATGGCGGAGGATAATTTTCAATAATCTCCAACATAACCTCGTTCAGCTTGGAAGTTGGGATCTTTTTGGTTTTATTCTGAAAGATCTCCATAGCCTTTTCAACGACTCTAAAGATCCGTTGTTTTTCGGTAACTGACGTAAAGATAATAGGCACATCCGTAAAAGGAGCTATTTTCTCCTTAATCCGAGCCTCAAACTCTTTCATCGTTTTATTGTCCTTTTCAATAGTGTCCCATTTATTGACAACGATTAGAACTCCTTTCTTATTTTTCTCAGCTAAATGGAAGATATTGATATCCTGTCCTTCTATACCATCATTAGCGTCCAACATCAACACCACTACGTCTGAGTCTTCTAAAGCTTTTATCGTACGCATCACCGAATAGAATTCAATATCCTCGCTCACTTTGCTTTTTCGTCTCAATCCCGCAGTATCTATCATTAAGAACTCATGTCCAAATTGATTGTAATGAATCCGTATAGAATCGCGTGTAGTTCCTGCTACATCCGTTACAATATTACGATCTACTCCTAATAAAGCATTAGTCATCGAGGATTTTCCGACATTCGGACGACCGACAATCGCAACTTTTGGCAAAGGAGTTTCGTCCTCTTCTTCCTCATCTGGAAAATTAGAAACCACCGCATCTAAGAGCTCACCAGTACCAGAGCCTGTAGCCGAAGACACATTATAGATTTCGCCTAGACCAAATGCATAGAATTCTGCAGAATCATGATGTAGCTTTGCATGGTCGACTTTATTGGCGACAACATATACAGGTTTAGATGTGCGGCGCAATAAATCTGCAATTTCATCATCCAAATCCGTAATTCCGGTAGTCACATCTACCATGAATATAATAACCGAGGCTTCTTCGATAGCGATATGAACCTGATCCCGGATAGCCTCTTCGAATACGTCATCTGACCCATGTACAAAACCGCCGGTATCAATCACCGTAAATTTCTTGCCGATCCAATCTGCGACTTCATAATGACGATCACGCGTCACACCACTAAAGTCATCTACAATCGCTTTTCTACTTTCAGTCAAGCGGTTAAACAGGGTCGATTTCCCAACGTTGGGACGACCTACAATTGCAACAATGTTTGCCATATCTTTAAACTTTTATCTCGCGCGTTACCCTCACGGCAACTAATCTTTTATTACTCAATAAATAGAACGGACAAAGTTACGCAAAAACAGTGGTATTATCTTTTGCAGCGATCAACTTCCTGGATAATATTTTCATCCCACCAAAAGATCAGCCCATATTCATTTTTTACAAATAGGGCAACGAATCAAAAAGAAAGCCCCACATAAAATATGTGAGGCTTCTAAAAAAAGCAAGTACTTGCCCAACCCTATTTATTGCCCGTAGGATTTTGCGTTAATGTACCTGGATATGAATTAATAGCATCTTGAGGTATATAGTAGACCACTCTATAATCTGTAGCTTCAATTTCTTCAGTTTGATTGTGAGGCCCCGGATATCTTCTTGCTAAAGACTCTCCATTTCTGAACACATCATAACTACGTTCAGCCTGATAAGCCAACTCTAACTGACGCTCCTTGTCTATTCGTTCGCTTGCATTACTTGCATCTAATGAAGCATAACCTCCATTTACAATGGAACGATTACGGATAAGGTTCAAATCCGACAAAGCTGCACCATAATTATTTAGTTTCGCATACGCTTCAGCACGATTCAAATAAACCTCACCAAGACGACTAATAACTGGTGAATGCAAATGTGAATCTTCACCTTCTCTCGAAGCTTTTATGATATAGAACTGTGGATAGGCGTAATTCAAATTAATGAAATAATCCAGTACGCCGTTATACGTCTTTCCATCTTTATATCTGATGCTGTACACACCTTGTTCGGCGTTAACAGGAGTAAGCGTATAAACTTCTTTATTATTTTTAGTAGAAATTGTAGCACCATTACGTACCACAGTGTCCTGCACATAATCCCATGTCTGATTACTATTTTCCTTTATAAAACGGAAAACCTCTAGATATTTACCCGAATTCGAATTTTTGTAATAAGTAGGCTCTATAAATGCCGCTCTTGCATCAACCATTTTATAGCTATCTGGTCTCCAGTCATTGCGTCCAGTCTCATCTAACAATGCTAAATACTTAGCGCTCGCATACATCTCGCCCCAGCCCTGGCCACCGATAGTAGCATACATTCCACCAACACCATATGAATGATCATCACCGGAAAATTCTGAAGCTACACGTTTAACAGCAAAGATTGTTTCTGGATTTGCTTCTGGGGTATAGGTATTATATTTCATAAATTGATCTCTCCCCAAAAGCACATATGATCCTGATGAAATCACTTTATCGGCATAATCAACAGCTAACTGAGCATATACTGTATTAGGAGACTGATAAGTTCCACTCATATACAAATATACGCGAGACAACATCGCTTGGGCCGCCCCTTTAGAAGCGAAAATAGGCTCTCTCTTCTTACCATTTCGTTCCTTAGCAATCATTGTTTCTGCCTTTGTCAGATCACTTATAACCTGTTCATAGACCTCTTTTACAGTAGAACGATCAGGCAAGTGTAAACCATCGATAACGTCATCAGGTGTACCATTCACAATAGGGACACCAAGGTTTGTTTCCGGATTTTGCGAATAAGGCCTACCGTAAGCACGAACTAAGTAGAAATACAGCATTCCCCGAATATAATAACACTCACCGAGCTTACTATCCAATTCTTCGCTCTGCCCCTCTTTTATCATCTTCAATATATTCGATGTCTGAGCAATCGCAATGTAACTATCATCCCAAAATTGCGACAACCGTCCATTCTCTGGAGTTCTCGAGAAGGAAATAAATTCAAAGAAATCATCAGTAGAAGCGCCCCGAATCATCATATTATCTCCTGCATATTCACCAGTACGATGCATAGGGTCTGACCATGCCTTCAACTGTGCATATGCTCCATTCAATAATCCATCTATAGCTCCCTCTGGATTCTCTGTTATACTCCCAGACTCTAGAGAACCGTAGGGCATTCTATCAATATCACAAGCAGCAAGAGAAGCCGATGCGATTAGTATCATTATTATTTTTTTCATAAAACTATCTCTCCTTCTTAAAATGAAACATTAACACCGAACATAAACTTACGTACGGATGGATATACATCAGTTCCCGTTGTACTTAATATCTTGCCGTTGTCTTCCTTAACAGGCAGTTCAGGATCTACGCCCGAATACTTCGTCCAAGTGAACAAATTTTCTCCAGCAAAAAACACACGTAGATTTTTGACTTTATACTGCTCAAGATTAAAGTTATACCCAACCGTCAGAGACCGTAAACGTAGAAAATCACTATCTTCTAAGTAACGAGAAGAAACCTTATTTCCATTCTGAATATTTCCATAGCGAGCTACAGGGTGCGTAGCTTCATCTCCAGGCTTCTCCCAACGACTCCAGCCGTCTTGCAACTTCATTTGGTTGCGATCCGTATACGTTCCATCCGCATCATACTCTTGACGTGAATAATTGTAAATCTTTCCGCCAACAGAGTAACCAAATACCGCCGCTAAATCGAACTGTTTATAGCTCAAAAATGTATTGATACCGCCAAATATATCTGCAGAAGCTTTTCCTAACTTCTCTGTAGTTGCTTTATCATATTCGGAAGTTGTCGTTCTTCCAACCTCCTGGCCATTTGCATCACGATCCACAATATACCACATCGGCGCACCATTATCCGGATTAACCCCAGCCCATTCTTTCAAGTAATAGGTATCCACAGGACGGCCAATATCTAATACTCGTTTAGCCGAACCAGCAATATTGGTATCATCATCTATAATAATATTTTTGAAGGCATAAGATCCATCAGCCTGTCTTGTTTGATACATCCCAGTCAACTTATTTCGGTTATGTCCTAGATTAACATCCACAGACCAAAGCCAATCCTTCTTACGAATAATATCTCCGCCAACAGTAATTTCGAAGCCGCGATTATTCATCTCACCAATATTCTTCCATACATCCCTCACACCTGTAACTGTAGGAACACGCACCTTATAGAGGATATTATCTGTATTTTTATCATACCAATCAAGATTCACCCTCAAACGGCTATCCAATAAAGTCGCATCTATCCCAAGGCCCGTTGTAGCTGTCTGCTCCCAAGTCAATCCCCTGTTACCAATTTGGGTAATTAGCATACCCGGCATAGCATCGTAGCTATATCTTCCTCCTACCCCATATAAACTATACTGTGGATAAAGTGATTCAGGCCTATTTCCTACTGTTCCATATGCGGCACGAAGTTTTAGGTTATTAACCCAAGGGGCATTAAACCAATTCTCCCGATGAATATTCCACCCTCCACTGATAGAGTAGAAGTTGCCGGACTTTTTACCAAAATTGGACGCCTCATCCCTACGAAAGGACACTTGTGCTAAGTACCTATCATCGTAAGAATAATTCGCATTAGATAAATAAGACTGTGTCGCCCATTCATTTATACTACCTAGAGTACGTTCAGGAGTCGATACCGCATCCAAGACTTCAAAACCTGGAATAAATCCTTTACCAAAAACATCTAACACTTTTGCCCAATAATCATTGAATTCATACGCTACAATACCGTTAACCGCGTGCTTACCCCATCTTTTATTGGCTCTCAAAATTTGCGTTGTATACCGTCTCGCATATTCTGTTCTATAATCTTCGTTACGTCCATTGACATTTAGCCCACTATTAGAACGGGGGTCGATGTAAGTACTCTTACTGGATGTATTATATCTGTAGTTATTTATAGATGAATAGGTCAACCAATCTGTTATCTTAATATCGAAATCCAGATTACCCATTAACTCATAATTCGTTTTCGAACCATGATTCCATTGCAAATCGTACAGATAATTAGTACTGTTACTATTAACCCAGCCACTATAACGGTGTGGTACGAGTTCACCGTTCTCATCATACGGACTATCCCAAGGTAAATTCGAGTACATCGCACCTGTCGAATACTGACGATCATCTACTCCTCTACGTGCACCCACAACAGAAGGCTTAATAGTCAACCAATCAAACGGCTTATAAACTGTATTCATCCGTACATTGTAACGGTCATAACCATAGCCTTTTACAGCACCAACTTCGTCATAATACCCTAACGAAAATAAAGATTGCAGTTTTTCTGTACCTGATTGCAATGACACATTATGATTCTGAACAAAGCCTGTTTTCGTTGCTAGCTTCCACCAATCAAAATCACGTTCTCTTAAATCCTCATTCCAAAGGTTGAACTTAATTTTATCAGCATTCTGAAACGATTTATAATAATCATAAAGCTCCTCACCATTCATCATCTCCAGGTTACCATTATGGAGCTGATTAAAGCCCATTTTCGTTGAGAAACTCAATCCTCCTTTTTGAGCAGAAGGTGTTTTGGTAGTAACTACGACAACTCCATTCGCGCCCTGCGAACCGTAGATGGATGTAGAAGCAGCATCTTTCAAAATAGTCATACTCGCAATATCATCAGGATTAATATCACCAGGACTAGATCCCACAATTACTCCATCGATAACCCATAATGGACTTGAAGTACCACTCAAAGTAGCTTGTCCACGAATAACTACTGCCCCCCTAGAACCAGGCTTTCCTCCTCCGGGAGAAACATAAACACCAGCAGCTTTGCCATTTAACATATTCTCGACAGCAGGAGTAGTTACATCTCTCAGCTTACTACCACTCACTGTTTGTAATGCCCCAGTCAAACTCTCTTTTTTCTGTTGGGTACCATATCCTACTACCACAATCTCTTCCAACGTTTCACTAGATTCAACCAACACAATCGCCAATACTTCCCCAGTTATTTTCTTTTCTAGAGGTTCATATCCCACAGCAGTAACAACCAATGTCTGTCCTACAGTAGCAGAAATCGAAAAATTACCATCTTTATCAGAAGATGTTGCTACGCTAGGGTTTTCCTTCACTGTAATTGTAGCACCGCTTAAAATGCCTGAACTAGAAGTTACCTTTCCGGAAATGTTTTTTTGCCCTTCTATAGTACTACCATCGATTCCATTGACAACAAAGTTGGCGTGGGCCAAATTAGGTGCCACCAGTGCTAACACTACTGCAGAAGTAATCGAATAGAATCCATTGACAAAAAAAGGTTTTGAAAATCTTTTTATCATAAATATTAATTTAAGGTATTCGGCAAACTAGTCCTTATCACAATCTAGTTTTATGACCCCAAATTACCCTAATGTTACAGTTTTAAAAACTTTGTGTTAACATCAAACGTTTGCGCAAATTGAACAATCGTTTGCATAAACAACAATTATGTAACATAACAATATTTAGTGCTAAATCATTTTAACAAAACATAAAAGAAATTAAAAGTTGCACACTTAACATCGGACAACACTCGTATCTAGAGAGAACAACAGCTTGCTTTCAAGAGGTTATAAAACTAAAAAAGCCCAATCTTACGATTAAGCTTTCTACTGAGTAGCGGGGACCAGACTCGAACTGATGTCCGCCGACTGGCGGATAAGAGCCCTTCAAACCAGCAGACCGCGGATAAAAACACGTCCCTGAGCACTCTTTAACTCCCGCTCCCTCCTCAGCGCTTCTTCTTTACTGGTATATCCTCCTGATAGAGCAAATCCCAGGGCCTGTGCCGAACCGTCCAGCCTTTTGTCGACAGCTCATTGTGACTCAATAAACGATTAGCTAAATTACCGGTATAACCGATATAGATCTTGTCATAAACAAGTGAATGCAATACGTAAACAGTATACATGATTTCTTTAAATTGGTTATAGAACTAAAAAAGCCTAATCTTACGATTAAGCTTTCTACTGAGTAGCGGGGACCAGACTCGAACTGATGTCCGCCAACTGGCGGATAAGAGCCCTTCAAACCAGCAGACCGCGGATAAAAACACGTCCCTGAGCACTCTTTAACTCCCGCTCCCTCCTCAGCGCTTCTTCTTTACTGGTATATTCCTCCTGATAGAGCAAATCCCAGGGCCTGTACCGAACCGTCCAGCCTTTTGTCGACAGCTCATTGTGACTCAATAAACGATTAGCTAAATTACCGGTATAACCGATATAGATCTTGTCATAAACAAGTGAATGCAATACGTAAACAGTATACATGATTTCTTTAAATTGGTAATAAAACTAAAAAAGCCTAATCTTACGATTAAGCTTTCTACTGAGTAGCGGGGACCAGACTCGAACTGATG
>NZ_ATDL01000003.1 GCF_000416985.1 Sphingobacterium paucimobilis HER1398 | reverse complement strand
AATTAAAAGCTGGAAGAGCCGTGTTCTTATCGAGGAGTTGATCCGCTCCGTTGGTTTGGAGCATCCCGACTAGTCGGGAGTGGTCACTGGTTCGAGCCCAGTAATTCCCACGATATTTTAAAGCATCAGTTTACTGGTGCTTTTTTGCTGTATACCAATTTTGAGCTTTATGTTCACTGTTTACATTCTTTATTCTGTAAGTCTTGATCGCTATTATGTCGGTTTCACGGGTAATCTGGTTGAGCGCCTGCGTCGGCATAATTCGTATTCCAAGGGGTATACTGGTCGGGCCAAAGATTGGGTGGTGGTCTATCGGGAAGCCTTTGCGGATAAATCTGCTGCAATGGAACGGGAGGGTGCAATTAAAAGCTGGAAGAGCCGTGTTCTTATCGAGGAGTTGATCCGCTCCGTTGGTTTGGAGCATCCCGACTAGTCGGGAGTGGTCACTGGTTCGAGCCCAGTAATTCCCACGATATTTTAAAGCATCAGTTTACTGGTGCTTTTTTGCTGTATACCAATTTTGAGCTTTATGTTCACTGTTTATATTCTTTATTCTGTAAGTCTAGACCGCTACTACATTGGTTTCACAGGTAATCTGGTTGAGCGCCTGCGTCGGCATAATTCGTATTCCAAGGGGTATACTGGTCGGGCCAAAGATTGGGTGGTGGTCTATCGGGAAGCCTTTGCGGATAAATCTGCTGCAATGGAACGGGAGGGTGCAATTAAAAGCTGGAAGAGCCGTGTTCTTATCGAGGAGTTGATCCGCTCCGTTGGTTTGGAGCATCCCGACTAGTCGGGAGCGGTCACTGGTTCGAGCCCAGTAATTCCCACGATATTTTAAAGCATCAGTTTACTGGTGCTTTTTTGCTGTATACCAATTTTGAGCTTTATGTTCACTGTTTATATTCTTTATTCTGTAAGTCTTGATCGCTATTATGTCGGTTTCACGGGTAATCTGACTGAGCGCCTGCGTCGGCATAATTCGTATTCCAAGGGGTATACTGGTCGGGCCAAAGATTGGGTGGTGGTCTATGAGGAAGCCTTTGCGGATAAATCTGCTGCAATGGAACGGGAGGGTGTAATTAAAAGCTGGAAGAGCCGTGTTCTTATCGAGGAGTTGATCCGCTCCGTTGGTTTGGAGCATCCCGACTAGTCGGGAGCGGTCACTGGTTCGAGCCCAGTAATTTCCACTATATTTGAAAGCATCAGTTTACTGGTGCTTTTTTGCTGTATGCCAATTTTGAGCTTTATGTTCACTGTTTACATTCTTTATTCTGTAAGTATAGACCGCTACTACATTGGTTTCACAGGTAATCTGGTTGAGCGCCTGCGTCGGCATAATTCGTATTCCAAGGGGTATACCGGTCGAGCCAAAGATTGGGCGGTGGTCTATGAGGAAGCCTTTGCGGATAAATTTAACTCTAATGAGTCGCAAGAGCAATAAAACTTGTTGCTGAGGTTCGGTAAAGCGGCGGCTGGGCAACTTATAGATAAACGGTTAATTTGTACTCAGTCTAATTTAAGACTTTTAGTTTGCTACATGAAGCTTTATTTGTTATTTCTTTTGCTCTTTATCTATTCTTCGAATCTTACAGCTCAGATTTCTTTATCGGGGAAAGTCTATTCTCCTCAGGGAAAGGTTTTAGATCAGGTTAATGTACAGTTGCTGTCTTTACCAGATTCCTCCATTACTATGGAGCAGAAGACTGCTGAAGATGGCGCTTTCTTCTTTAATCTGAATAAGGCTGGTAACTATACACTACGTTATTCGCATTTGGGGTATGAGACGTTGTTGAGCAAAAACTACGCTTTGCGATTAGGCGATAGAACCGTAGCTATTCCGGTGATACTCTCCCCACAGGCAGTCATTCTTGACGCTGTTGCTGTAAAAGGTAAAGCTCCATCTGTTCGACAGTATATGGATAAAATGGTAGTCGATGTTGCGGAGAGTGTCGTCAGTGAAGGTAACAATGTCCTCGAACTTCTTGAAAAGACTCCTGGTATTGTTTCGGATGGTAAAGGTAACTTTTCTATCCAAGGAAGAGCAGGAGCGAAGGTAAAGATAGACGGAAGGGATATTTATCTTGCAGGAGCACAGTTGGCCGCTTTACTACGGGGTATGCAGGCTTCCGATATCGCTAAGTTGGAACTTATGGCTAATCCTTCTTCCAAAGAAGATGCTTCGGGCACAGCAGGATCTATTAATATAGTAACGAAGAAAAATCGTAGACTGGGGCTTGGTGGCGATCTATTTGCCAGAGCTGGACAGTCACGTAGACCTGAGGGCAGTGTAGGTGGAGGATTACATTTTAAGAATGACCGACTCAATACTTTTGTGAATGCATCTGTGGGGCGTGAAGAGTCGAAGCAGCATAGTATAACGGAGAACAGGTTTTATAGCAATGGAATGCTGAGCAGAGTCCAGAAGCAGCAAGAAGAGCGGACATTGAACCCGGGACGATACCACAGCGTACGCACGGGAGCTACTTTTGAGATTGATACAACGAGTACTATCGAAGCCAGTATCAACTGGATTAAAGGGACATTTATTTCAACTTCTGCTATTCATACGGAGACTGAAGTGACGGGGACATCAACTTCTGCCGAAACAACCAATACCTTCGATGAAGGGTACAACAACCTAACATTTAATGTTAACTATGCCAAGAGGTATTCTAATGAAGAACATTTTCTAAAGGTGAACGTTGACTATGCGCCACATACGAATAAGTATGACAATATGTATCGCACACAGTTTGTGGGTACTACGACTGCTGTGGAAAATATCTCCGCGAGAAAGAATGTTCAAGATTTAAGTAACACAACTTATACGGCACGTGTAGATTACAGTAAGCCTTATGATAACTCTAAGTTGGAGGCGGGTTACAAGTTCACCCATTTCTTTATTGACAACAGTGTTCATAATGATACGCTTGTACAGGAGAAATGGGTGGTCGATAATAACAGCTCAAATAATTTTAAGTACACACAACATGTACAAGCTGGGTATCTTATCTACTCGGGGAAAAGTGGAAAATTTGAGTATCAAGCGGGGCTGCGAGGAGAATATGCTTATATCGAAACGGTGCAAAAGACGCTAGATAAGAAGCATCGCAAGAACTATATGGATGTCTTTCCTAATGCTTTTGCCTTGTATAATCTAAATGAGAACAATTTTTTGCGGACTTCTTTTGGCAGTCGTATTGAACGGCCTGGCGACCATGATGTCAATGTATTTAGGGTATATGAGAATGCCTTCTCTTATTATGAGGGTAATGCTGATTTGGAGCCAGAGCGTAGTTATATCGTCGAATTGGGACATGGATTTAAAAATAAACTGTTTACCACATTGTCGACCAGTTACGGTAAAAACGTGATTACTTGGATAACAAGGGGAGCAAAGGAAGAGAACATGACATTCAGTACGCCTGAAAATATCGGACGCTTTATTAATTATAGTGCGAATGTAATGTACAATAGTTCGTTTACCTCTTGGTGGGCGGGAAGTCACTATATCAATGCTTTTCACAATAAATACACAGGCGAAGTCGACGGTATTGACTTGGATTCGGAGGGATCAAGCTGGTCATTCAATTCCAAACATACATTGCAGTTGAAATGGGGAATTCGGTCTGAGTTATTAGGCTATTATAATTCTGGTGTCACGACGGGGGTACAGCTTAAGGAAGCGACCTATGGAATGGATCTCGGCGTAGAAAAGAAGTTGATGGACGACCGTGCGATGATAAAATTGGCTGTTAATGGTCTGATTCGAAATGGAAATCCGAGGTTGACCAGTACATATGATAATTTGACATTATATCATTCGGCCTATCCCGATAATAGAAAGGTTTTATTGTCCCTTAGCTATCGCTTTGGCACATAATAACATAGTCAATAATTCAGTAGATATGAGTAAAACGGAAAAAGCAGTGATTGCGTTGCTACATGAGCGGAAGGTCTTCATGGATGTGGAAGAAATATTTTTATTGTTGAATCCTGCAGCAAAATGTTATAGCTATGCGGCAGTATACCATAGTGTACGGACATTGCGGCAAAAAGGTGCCATTATCAGTGAGAGTAGACCACTGGAACGAAGGAAGTATTTTCGTATCAGTAAGGACTGGATTGGGAATGATATCGAATCTTAAATATTATTTATAATAAATCTAAATAAATGTATATTTGCGATGATTTGGAGACGCCTCATAGCAATACAAGTATATCGATCAATGCCGAGACATTTGACACTCTGTTTCAGGAATACTGGAAGAGAATGTATGTATTTGCATTGAAGACAATGGAAGATGAGGACGAGGCAAAAGAGATTGTTCAGGATGTTTTCAAATCATTGTGGGAGCGAAGGGAGACGTTGAATATTAAAGATGTGGAACGATATCTGTTGAGATCGGTCAAATTAAAGTCGCTAGAACATATTAGAAACAAATGTACACGACAACGGCACCACGAGGTGATACAGACACAGTCGCAGGTGATGTACGAGGATCAACAATTACAAGTCAAAGAGTTGGCTTCTAAGTTGAATACAATTGTGGAGGGGTTGCCAAGACAATGTAAAAATGTTTTTAAAATGAGTAGGGAGCAGGGACTAACAAACAAAGAAATTGCACAAATACTTCTTATTTCTGAGCGAGCTGTAGAATATCACATTAGCAAAGCCCTGTTGGTATTGCGTACTAATCTTGCTGAACAAGATTGATGCAGCTACATATAATATAACAGTATAGTTTTGTATTTTTGTGTATAAAATAGAAATGGACATCAATAAAGCACTCTTAGAAAAATATGAGCTTGGTCAGTGTACTGATCAAGAGCTTGCTGCTGTCCGCGATTGGCTGGATAATGAGGATTGGGGAGAATTGGACTTGAAGAGCGAGGTAGATGTCACTATTAAAGAGGATATGTGGGCAGATATCTCTGGTTCAATGGATATTTCCGACAGTCCGCCCCTTAAACAGCTCCGTCACAAAATCTTCTCTATAAAGAGATATTGGTCTGCCGCTGCTGTCGTCTGTATTCTTATATTAACAGGTGTCTTTTATTATTCTTATAAGGCTGATGAAGAGTTTACTGTATTCCAAGCGGCTAATGTGGAGTCTAATGTCATCTCCTTTTCCAAGGATTATTTTGATGTGGCGTTGAGTGCCAATAGTGAGGCTAATATTGACTTTGAATCAGGAAATATATCGCTGATAGGGAATATCATGTTGGCGCCCAAGCGTGATTTTGTTCTGCAGGATGAACGTAGTAACGAGTCTTTTAATTTTAAGCGTGGAGAAGTATATTTCGTCTCGGAACGAGAGGGACAGAAGAAGCTTATCATCTTGTCAAAACGAGAAATAATGTTTTTGCCACCGGTGATACAACGTAGAATCAAGCAGCAGTTTCATATTTCCTAACTATTCATGAAGTATTTCCTTCCTTTTTTATATATCGGATTTTTAACGAGTTTAGGGTTGTTTTTCTCCTGTACCTCGTCAAGTTCTCCCGCAACTTTTTTGCCTGATTATGCGTTGTACCTTTTGAATGAGGATGGGACAAATAGTTTTTTATTGAAAGAGAGCCTGAAAGATGACCAAAAGGAAATCGAAATCCCCATACCTTCAAAAGAATTTACGAGGGAGTATATCCAAAAAGGTGGGGTGTTTTATCATTTCAATGAATGGAATAGCCACTTTATACGTTATCAATTGGATGATAATAAGCATATGGTGGCGGTAGATTCAATTCAATTTAAGGATGGTTATTTGGAGAACTATCTTTGGAAAGGAGATACAGACACATTACTGCTTTTTATAGTAGAAAAGAAAACCACTGCTCGTGCTCGTATGTATATGGTCGATACCAAAGAATTTAAGTTGATACGTGACGAGGCTTTACCGTTTCCAGCATCAGTAGCAGATTTTAATCTCTTGAGCATAGGTTTGGTAGACTTTGTGGATGACAAGTTGTGGATGGCGTATTGCTATTCGAAGGTGCTGACGATAGATGACTATACAACTTCGGATACGATGTATTATGCAACCCTTGATTTTTCATCATTCGACATTGTTAATCTGCAAAAAGATACTCGATCGTCCTATCCTGGGGGCATTAATACCGTGCAAAGCTATAGCTTTCGAGATGATCAGGGCGACTTTTATTTTATGAGCTGTCCTGGTGTGGCACTAGGCAACAATCTGTCCAAGCCGACAGCGATCTTTCGGAAGAAAGCAGGTTCGCAACAGGTAGATACATCCTATATGCTGGACGTTTCTGAACGTATTCTTAATCATGCTTACGGTTTTTGGTATGTAGGTGGACAAAAAGCTATTATTAGAAGCGAGCAGCGTGATCTATATACAGATTTCTCCAATCATCACTCGGTCTTTCAGTTTGAATACTATCTCGTGGATCTTGCTACGAAAAAACTGGAGAAGATAAATATACCTTTAGACAAAGGTACCCGTAAGGAAAATGTTCTGGTTCAAGATGGTTATGTCTATTTTGGTATTGACAGCGATGGCAAAAAGCACGAAGTATGGCGTTATACCCCTGCCAATGGAAAAACGGATAAGGTTTTTTCTGCTTCAAAATCAGTGAATTATATTCTTCGATTAGATTTTCTTAAATAAAATCTATTTTTTTTATTTCCAACCTTCGGTTTAGCGCTACATAGGCTACATACCTATGTATAATTAATCTAAATAAGAATGCTGGATTTGAGATGGAAGCTGGTGCTTCTATTTACAATAGGAATATTGTCGGCCAATGGCCAAGAAAGAAGTGTTGACGGTATAGTTCGCTCTATTGATGAGCAAGCTCTTGTTGGAGTAGGTGTTAAGATTGTAGAGACAGGGCAGCAGACGCAAACAGATGGGAAAGGGTATTTTTCTTTTAATCGACTTAAATCAGGGCACTATAGCTTGCAGGTTCAAGCTGTAGGATATGATACCTTAAAGCAGAAAATAGAGGTTTTGGACGGTAAAAACCCATCCTTGAAGCTCGTGATGATTAAGCGTAATCAAGAGATTCAAATCGTCGACGTCGAGGGGCACAGTAAGGCGCAGGCAATAAGAGAAACAGGATTTAATGTTAATGTAATCGAAACAAAAGCCTATGCAAACACTAACTCTGATGTCAATCAAATCTTAAATCGGAGTACAGGCGTCCGTATTAGAGAGCAAGGAGGCCTTGGTTCTAATTTTAGTTTTTCATTAAATGGACTTTCTGGCAATCATATTAAGTTCTTTATTGATGGGATACCTTTGGAATCTATGGGTTCAGGGTTGACCTTTAATAATATACCCGTAAATATTGTCGAACGGATTGAAGTGTATAAGGGGGTGGTACCCGCTTATCTGGGTTCGGATGCGCTGGGGGGAGCTGTCAATCTCGTGACTAATAGAGATCGTAATAAATTTATGGATCTAAGTTATAGTCTGGGATCCTTTAATACACATCGATCGGCGCTGAGTACCGGGTACAAGGACCCGAAAACCGGCTTAACTTTTAATCTGAACGCCTATCATAATTATTCGGACAACAATTACAAGATGCATACCAATCCCAAAGCAGGGGTGTGGTTAGAAATTCCTGTAAAGGATGCAAATGGACAATATTCTTCGTATGATACCCTGTCTTCTGCTCGCAGATTTCACGATGCTTACCAATCTTCTATGGGACAATTGGAAGTGGGGATTCGTGATAAAAAATGGGCAGATGTAGCTGTATTAGGCTTTACCTATGCCAGTACAGATAAGGATGTACAGACAGGAGCTACACAGGACCGACCATTTGGTATGGTGGATAGCAAGACCCAGAGTTATACTCCTAATGTCAGGTATAGAAAAGATCGGCTATGGTTAGACGGACTGTCTGCAACGATGTACGGCAATCTAGCTTATAGCAATACTGTTATCACGGATACAAGTTCTTTCAATACCTATATGTGGACAGGTGATCCAGTGGATTTGGGTAAGCCTGCCAAAGGAGAGCTGAGGGATCGTAAATCGAGGCAGCATCAGAAGAACAACAATCTTTTTGGTCAGGTAAACCTGATGTACACACTCTCTCCAAAACACATATTTACACTCAATCACAATATCAACAGTAATGAGAGAGAGGCCTATGATGAGATAGATCCCTACGACGATTATTATAGCAAGACTAATCGTATGACACAGCAAGTAACAGGTTTGAATTATCAACAACTGTTGTTTGACAAGCGGCTGAACAGCTCTGTTTTTGGAAAAAGGTATGGAGTAATGGGTAAAAGTCAGGTCGGACAGGGGGCTAAAGTGTCGAAAACGACAGACTATTATGGATATGGTGCAGCGGTAAGTTACAAAATCTGGGAGAGTCTCGCGGTAAAAGGGTCATATGAAAAAGCCTTCAGATTGCCAAGTTTTGTAGAACTGCATGGGGATGGTATCAGTATCGACCCCAGTTCCAACCTTCGGCCAGAGAATAGTAATAATTTTAACCTCTCTCTAAACTACAATGTCGGTAGGGAAGAACACCAGTTTTCTGTGGATGGAAGTGTTTTTTATCGTCACGCTAAGGATTATATTATCAATACGACCTATGAGGGGCCTCAGGGCTCCAGAAGATATTCGACCAATGAAGGAGGGGTGCGTATCAATGGGGCAGATACTGAACTGCGTTATTTGTATAGGGGAGGGGTATTCCGCGCTCAGGTCAATGTGAGTTACTACAATGCGATAGATAATGAAAAATATGAAAAAGGAACGGATCGGGTTAAACTTACCTATAAAAATCGTACCCCCAACGAACCTTGGTTATACGGTAATGCTGATATAAGTACTTTCATTAATAAACCATTTGGTCTAGGAGATGGGAATCTTTATTTGAACTATTATCTCCAGTTTATCAATGATTATTCGCTTAGCTGGTCTAAGTTGGCTGACAAATCCACAAAGGATTATATTCCTGCTCAGTGGCTTCATAATGTGGCGCTAACTTATTCTTTAGCCCATAATAAATACAACATCACTTTTGAGGGACGAAATTTGACGGATGAGATTGCTTATGATACATTCAAGCTCGAAAAGCCTGGTCGCTCCTTCTCCGTTAAGCTTAGATATTTGATTTCATATAAATAATAACTTTTAACATATGTTTGCTCAATTAAAAAAGGGACTGATTGTTCCACTTGCTTTAGCAGTTGCTTTAATTACTTCTTGTAAAGATTCTAAGAATGATGGGCCTGATTCGCCCAAACCGGAGGATCCGAATTTTATGATTTCCTATAGCACGGAACGTGGCGTATTCATGGTTCCTTTTCAAAACCTGATGACGGGAGAGATATCACCAGAGGGTAAGGGTACAGATGTGACGAGCATCTTTACCTGGCAAGAAAACAGATTTCAGAAAGGAATGTTTTTTTATCATTTAGATCCTGACGCTCGTAAGTTTGGAAAGTATAGTGCTGAAGGAGGAGTGGTCAAGACTGTGAAAACAATTCCGTTGGTAACTTTGACAAACTATTATCTAGGCTGGCATAATTGGATAGACGAGACACATGTTGCATTCGGCCCACGAGGTAGTAACGAATATGCGATCGTAGATGTCGAGAATATGGTTGTCAAATCTTCGGGGACTTTTGACACGGGTACTGCATTGCCGAAAGATCATCAGTTAAAACTGTATGCTATGGTTCCTCAAGGCGATAAGGTGGTGCTTGGCTATAGTCTGTATAATCAGGTGACTAAGGAAACTTATGATACCACATACACCGCATCGATGGATTTTCCAACATTCAAAAACTTTAAAGTTACAGGAAAAGATCTACGATCCAATCCAATTGGACCAGTTCGTAATGGTTATTTCCACCAATTTAAAGAAAAAGGATATACGTATCTAATGTCTTACACGATGCCATTTTTAGGAGGAGGTAGACCGCATATGCCAACAGGATTTTTCCGTATAAAAGATGGTGAACAGGCTTTGGATAAGGATTATTTTTTCAATATCAGTGCACAAAGAGGTGGTGATAATCAATTAGGAGTTGCTTATTTAGGGGATGGTAAAGCATTGGTTATTTCAGCTCATGATGTAGCTACTAATGTAAAGGAGAAGAATGATTGGTGGTATGCTGCAATGTGGGAATATTTAATTGTGGATGTAAACACACAAAAAGTAATCAAGAAACTGGATTTTCCACTGGTTACAAACTCAAGATCAGCTATCGTGCATAATGGAAATGTTTATATAGCTGTAAACGATCCTAAGGCAGATGCTATTTACATCTGGGAGTACAATCCGACAACAGACAAGTTGACACGTGGCGCTAAAGTTATCGGTGGAGACAATGACACTCCAATCTTGTTCAATTTGAATAAATAATTATTTTTTGAAAGTGTGTCCAAAAAGAGAGGTATTGGTTCCTTTCCTTTTGGACGCTTTTCTTTTTTATGTACTACCAAAGCCAATTGCCATTATACTGGCCTACTATATATGAAATCTGTCTTGCTTAAAATAAATGCTTGGTTACACCTTTGGTTGGGTTTAGTGTCAGGTATTATCGTTTTTATCCTATCGATTACCGCTTGCGTTCTTGTTTTTGAACATGATATCAAAGACCTGGTGTTTAATTATATTTCAGTTGATGAGCAGACTGCGGATGCTCAACTGCCTCCGAGTGTAATCCATCAAAAGATAAAAGAATTCTATCCAGATAAGGAGGTCTCTAGCCTTTGGTATTATGGCTTGGATAAATCTATAAAGGCCAGTATCGATCATAGTGATACCTTGCTGTATGTTAATCCCTATACAGGACAGATTTTAGCAGAGGTAGATCATGAAGACATTTTCCATTTTATGGATGAGGGACATCGACATTTGTGGATTGAAGGTAAACTGGGAAGACAAATTGTGGGCTGGGGAACTTTTGTTTTTTTCTTGGTGACGCTTTCTGGAGTAATCCTGTGGTGGCCCAAGAGGTGGACGAAGCGGGCTGCGAAGCAAAGTTTTACTATTAATTGGAAAGCTAAGCTAAAGCGTATCAACTACGATCTGCATAATGTGCTCGGTTTTTATTCCTTGTTGTTAGCATTGCTGATGGCGCTGACAGGCCTTATTATGGCCTTCCCATGGATGCGTAAATCGGTGATGTGGCTGAGTGGTGGTATGCCCCCTAGGCCAAAGGTGGAAAAGGTGGAGCCTGCGTTGACAGATCCAGTACTTCAGGATGCGCTCGTGGTAGCGGACAAGATCTGGTATAAGGTGCGTACCGAAATAGCATCACTAAACAAAGAGGCAGTCATTATTCATATTCCCGAAGAGGGTGAAGAGATGATCTATGCCTGCACAGATATGCATTCCGGAAGATGGAGGGATTTGCGGTTTGATAGAAATACAATCGATCTTCTGCCAAATTCACAAAAGCCGGTGCGTGAAGCGGGGACAGCGGAGTGGATCTCGAGGTCAAATTATGCGCTGCATACGGGTTTTATTGGAGGTATGTGGACAAAAATACTCTATTTTATCGCTAGTCTGATTTGTGCTTCCCTGCCGATTACGGGCTTTTATGTCTGGTGGGGCAAAAAGAAAAAGACAAAAAAGAAAGGGAAAATTAGGCGTCCGAAAGTTGAAGAAATATGCTCTTGATCACTGCATAATTAAAATTTTCTTAACTATCTGAAAATGATAAGTTAATCTTCGTTCTCTTTATTTGTATTAATCAACTATGAAGAGAGAAGTAGACTTGGTCGTTCTGTCCGACCTCCATTTAGGAACTTATGGGTGTAGAGCCAAAGAGGTGCTCCATTATTTGTATTCGATAAAGCCCTCCAAATTGATTCTAAATGGAGATATAATCGATATCTGGCAGTTTAAGAAAAGTTATTTTCCTGATCAGCACCTGCGTGTTATCAAATATTTGTTTGATATGGCGTATCAGGGAACAGAAATAATCTATGTTACGGGCAATCACGACGAAATGTTGCGTAAGTTCTCTGACATCAGCTTCGGAAATATAAAGCTCGTGGATAAGGTCGTCTTGCATCTGGGGAACAAGAAGGCTTGGGTGTTCCATGGTGATGTCTTTGATGCTTCGGTACAGCACTCGAAGTGGCTGGCTAAACTGGGAGGCTGGGGTTATGACATGCTGATACGGGTCAATAACCTTATAAATTGGGGGTTGAATAGAATGGGACGAGAAAAATATTCCTTATCTAAAAGAATAAAAAACTCTGTGAAAAAGGCTGTTAAGTTTATTGGTGATTTTGAACAAACGGCTTCCGAGCTCGCTATAGAAAGCCATTATGACTACGTGATCTGTGGACATATACATCAGCCCCAGATCCGAACCGTCGAGACGAAGAAAGGAAAATGTGTATATATGAATTCGGGAGATTGGATAGAAAACCTGTCCGCATTGGAATACAATAACCAAGAGTGGACCATGTTCCATTATGAAGAACAGAAGGACAAGCTTGGTAAGTATCCTTTGCACGAATCTCCGCTATCATATACATTGGAGAGCATTCTAGATCGTATTAAGGTCGAACGATAAGCGTTTCAAAAACGAACTATCTCATCAATTTGCTCTTGGACGAACTTATAGGTGCTGTCTTCCTGTAAGTTTCCTTCGCTATTCAATTCAGCCTGTATGCTGGGAATATGAATTTTTAATGGCATGACATGCATGCGCATATAGTTGCACACCCCCGTAAAATGATCTATTCCGCGGATATTGCCATATTTTCCAGTAGATACTCCTACTAGTGCTGCTTTTTTGTGATAGAAAGATACCGGATAGGCACAGGCATCGATAAAGGTTTTGAGCACGCCTGGATAACTTCCGTTGTACTCCGGTATGATAAAAACAAATTTCTGAGCCTTAGCGACTAATTCCTGAATAGGTGCAAAGGCAACTGAGCGCTTGCCATATAAGTCAGAGAATAAAATGTCATGTGGTAGATCGGTCAATGACAGTACTTGCCAATCTTCGCCTTTCTTGCACAATTCTTTTTTATAATATTCTGCGACTTTTAATGAGTTACTACCCAGTCGATTTGTTCCTGATATAATTAAATTCATTGTTATGTTGCTACTTATAATAATCAATCCACGAGTTTGTCAAATCGTAAACCAATTTTTTGTATCTTAGCATCCTGAGTGATAGCATCAGGAAGTTCTCAAATTTAGTAATTTTAACATCATTTAAACATTTCCTTAGTAATGGAAATGTATTTTTGAATGGAGAACATGCTTATAAACAAAAATTGTAAAAGGTTCGGTATCTCATGGGAAAAATAATTGCAATTGCAAATCAAAAGGGTGGCGTAGGAAAAACAACAACGTCTATAAATCTAGCGGCTAGTTTGGCTGTTTTGGAGTATAAGACGCTTCTAGTGGACGCTGATCCACAGGCTAACTCTACATCCGGAATTGGTTTCGATCCACGTAATATCAAGGCAAGCGTTTATGAATGCTTGGTCAATGATTTACCTCCGCGGGAGGCTATCCAAGCAACAGAGACTCCTTTTTTGGATCTTTTACCTGCACATATTGACTTGGTTGGGGCAGAGATTGAAATGATCAATCTTAATGAACGTGAGTACAAAATGAAGAAAATGTTGGATGAGGTAAAAGATGATTACGATTTCATTATCATCGACTGCTCTCCTTCATTGGGACTCATCACGATCAATGCACTCACGGGGTCAGACTCTGTCATCATACCTGTACAGTGTGAGTACTTTGCATTGGAAGGATTAGGAAAACTATTGAATACTATAAAGATTGTTCAAAACAGACTGAATACCAATTTAGAAATTGAAGGAATTCTTTTGACCATGTATGATGTGCGTCTACGCCTATCTAATCAAGTGGTGGAAGAGGTGCGTACGCACTTTACAGAACTTGTCTTCGAGACGATTATCCAACGGAATACACGTTTGAGTGAAGCTCCAAGTTTTGGTATATCTGTAATTATGCATGATGCGTCTTGTAAAGGAGCCGTCAATTATTTGAACTTGGCTCGTGAGATTCTACAGAAAAATGGTTTGGTTGAACAGAATAAAGAAAAAGCGATCGTATAAAAATGGCAGCATTACAACGTAAAACAGGGCTAGGTAAAGGTTTAGGTGCTTTGTTGCAAGATGAAATGAATGTTTCGTCAGCGTCGTCACAGAAAGATAACGGTGATCTAGGTGGAGCAGCGGCAGGGAGTATCAATTTTATTAAGGTGGAGCACATCGCCGTTAACCCGTTTCAACCGCGTACCGATTTTGATGAAGAAGCTTTACAGGAACTCTCTGAGTCTATTAAGCTACAGGGGCTGATTCAACCCATTACGGTACGCCAGGTTAGTAAAAATCAGTACCAACTGATCAGTGGAGAGCGTCGTTTACGTGCTTCTAAGTTAGCAGGTGTTACAGATATTCCGGCATATGTTCGTACGGCAAATGACCAACAGATGTTGGAAATGGCCCTGATCGAAAATATACAGCGTGAAAATCTAAATGCTATCGAGGTAGCATTGAGTTTTCAACGGATGATCGAAGAGTGTAACCTGAAGCAGGAAGAGCTTGGAGATCGGGTCTCGAAAAATCGTTCTACGGTAACCAACTATCTTCGATTGTTAAAGTTGCCACCAGTGATCCAAGCGGGAATTCGTGATGGACAGATCTCTATGGGGCATGCCCGTGCACTCATTAATGTTGGTGAAGTAGACAAGCAATTGTATGTGTTTCAGGAAATCATAGATAAGGGGCTTTCGGTCCGTATGGCAGAGATTCTTGTGCGCAACATACAAGAACAGTTGAAGCCTAAGAAAAATCAGAATGTAGGCAAGCAGTTAGATTTTCAGTACCAGAAAATAGAAGATGACCTGGCGTCAAGATTTTCTACTCGGGTACGTCTGAATTTAAAGAATGCACGCGGTAAGGGTGCTATCGAAATCCCTTTTGATTCCGAAGATGATTTAAGTCGTATATTAGAACTGCTTGATTGGTAATGCCCAGACTCTTAGTCGTTATATTTTTCCTGTTGTTGGCATCAGGTACTTATGCCCAAATAGATTCATTACAACAGCTGCGGGATTCAACAAAATTGAATTTAGATACAGCTGCGGTACAGGATTCTGTTAAAAAAGAAACTAGGAAGGAACGTAAAGAAAGAGAAAAGGCAGAAAAAGAGCGAGCAAAATATTATTATAAAGATATACTCAAAGACTCTACACGTCTGGCCATAGAGCACGTCTCGCGTGTCGCTTGGCGACGTTCGGCAATAGCGCCAGGATGGGGGCAGATAACGAACGGAGGCCGTTGGGTGTGGGTCAAATTGCCCATTATTTACGGCGGATTTATTACAGCCTATTTCGTTTTTGATTATTGGAACTATTATTATCAAATGTTTGCCAAAGAGGCAGCATATCGTATTGATAATTCTGGAGGCACAAACAATGTCGATTTGGAACGGATGAGTACAGAAGGTATCATTCGACAGAAAGATAATTTTAGGCGGAACCGAGATATGACCATTCTTGTCACGGCAGTATGGTGGGCTGGTAATGTCATCGAAGCTTATACAGACTCCATGTTACGTAATCGTTATAATATTGGGGATGATCTAGGCCTGAAGATATCGCCGACTTTTATGCCTACACAGACTATGGCCTACAAGCCTAATCTTACGAATTATTTTACACCAGGTGTGAAGTTGACATTTACTATTAAATAATTAATGTTAATTTGGCAATTATTAAACCATAAGATATGAAGATCGTTTTACTCGGCTATGGAAAAATGGGGCAACTTATCGAAAAATTTGCACTCAAACGAGGGCACGAAGTTGTTCTGATAGTAGATGCTCATAATCGGGAGAGTATCACCGTAGCAGATTTAGAGAACGCAGATGTTGCGATTGATTTCAGTACACCAGATGCCGCTTTATCCAATATCAGCTTATGTTTCGAGGCAAATCTTCCTCTTGTTGTCGGTACGACGGGCTGGTATGAGCATATGCAAGAGGTCAGGGAAACTTGTATTGAAGCGGAGCAATCCTTGTTGTACGGATCTAATTTTAGCATCGGGGTAAATATTTTTTTTCACATTAATAGGCTTCTTGCGCAGGCAGTGGACCCCTATAAGCAATATGATGTGCAAGTGGAAGAGATACACCATGTTCATAAACTGGATGCACCGAGTGGTACAGCAATTACCATAGCAGAAGGTATTATAGACAACAATTCGTCTAAGACTTCATGGGTCAATGAGGTCGTGGGGGAAGAAAGTGATGTGATTAATAAACCTGAAGAATTATTGATTGAGAGTCTTCGTATTGAAGAAGTACCGGGCACACATACCGTGTTATATAGCTCAGAAGTAGATCAAATCGAGTTTAAACATACAGCTCATAATAGAGATGGCTTTGCTTTGGGAGCTGTCGTAGCAGCAGAATGGCTGAAGGGGCGCAAGGGCTTCTTTCAGGTCACAGAGATCTTTGATTTTAATAAATAATAATTATTACTGTAACATATAAATTGATTGGTCGACATATAAAAAGTCATGATGATAACTTTTGGCTTTGGTCGGGTTTTTGATTTCTGACTTTTAAATTTTACTATTATGTGGTATATCATTTTTGGGTTACTAACTGTCATTTCACTTTACGGTCTGTGGCTATTGTTTAAAAAAGCAGGCAAGCAAGGGTGGGAGGCTATTGTACCTTTTTATAGAGAGTATGTGATGGCGCAGTTGGTCGGAAGGCCTACCTGGTGGATTGTTTGGTTGTTTGTACCTATTGTCAATATTTTCATATTTTATGGATTCTACCTTGATCTGATAAAATCGTTTGGCAAGCGTCGTTTTTGGGAGAATGCAGCAGCTGTATTGGTTCCTTTTATTGTACTCCCTATGTGGGGAAGAGATACTTCCGTTCAATATCTTGGACAGTCTAATACAGAAGAATTCAAAAAGAAATATCCTTATAAAAAGACAGTCGCGCGTGAGTGGGCTGATGCAATTATATTTGCGACAGTAGCTGCCTCATTGATACGGGGATTTCTGATTGAAGCTTATATGATTC
Organism: Sphingobacterium paucimobilis HER1398; assembly: GCF_000416985.1. GTDB lineage: Bacteria > Bacteroidota > Bacteroidia > Sphingobacteriales > Sphingobacteriaceae > Sphingobacterium > Sphingobacterium paucimobilis. The sequence continues at coordinate 216,430 of NZ_ATDL01000003.1, read as the reverse complement.
CTACAGGATCTATGGAACGTAGTCTGTTGGTGGGAGATTTTCTTTTTGTAAGTAAGTTGAACTATGGGCCACGTATTCCGAATACACCACTGGCATTTCCTTTTGCGCACCATACCATGCCAGTCACCGGAGGGAAGGCTTATTCTGAGTTAATTAAGATCCCTTACAAGAGACTGCCAGGCTTTGAAACAATAGAGCGCAATGATGTGGTTGTTTTCAATTTTCCAATGGAGGCCGATGCTCCTTTTAACCGACCGGTCGATAAACGTGAGAACTATATCAAGCGTGCGGTAGGGATTCCGGGAGATGTTGTCGAGATGAAAGGCGGTAACCTGATTGTTAACGGAAAGCCTGGGTTTGGTTCTGACGATGTGCAGTCTGCTTATATTGTATATACCGATGAGCGGGGATTGAATCCCGATATATTGGTGGACAAGCGCTTCGAATATATGGAACTTCCTGATGAAAATGGTCGTATTGTAGCCTATCTATTACATGTTACAAAAGAAGAAATCGAACAGGTCAAAGGATGGTCGACGGTTACAGAAGTAGTTCCGTATAATAATGATAGCCCAGCTTTTCCGAAAGATGGACAGTATAATTGGAATTTCCACAATTTTGGCCCCTTGACTGTTCCTAAAAAAGGCGAAATCGTTCAGTTGAATGAGTTGACACTTCCTGTTTATCAACGTTTGATTACGGTGTATGAAGGGAATACGCTAGATAAGAAAGTAGATGGTATATATGTTAATGGCGTGAAATCCGATACCTATACCATAAAAATGGATTACTATTGGATGATGGGGGATAATAGGGATAATTCGTTGGATTCTAGAGATTTTGGATTCGTCCCGGAAGATCACGTAGTGGGTAAAGCATTGTTCACTTGGTTGAGCTGGGATAAAGATGGGACATTCTTTAGCAAAGTCCGTTGGAACCGAATATTCAGAGGAATAAAGTAGAGAGCGTAAAGCTGTAATACCGTAAATACGTTAAAAGTTTAGCGTGTTAAAAAGACAAAACCGTAAAGATTTTAAATTAAAAGTCTTTACGGTTTTGTCTTTTACAGTTTTATATTTTAGGCTCTAACGCGCTAACTTTATGCCTTTAACGCTGCCAAATATCGTTTGATCGTTTCTTCTAAACCCAGATATAAAGCATCAGAAATAAGAGCATGGCCTATACTCACTTCCAGCAAATCAGGTATATGCTGATTGAAATAAGCGAGGTTGTTCAGGTCTAAATCATGGCCGGCATTGAGGCCCAATCCCAATTCACGGGCTTTTACTGCAGCCTTATAATAGGGAGCAATGGCTTTTTCCTTGTCAAAACCAAACTCTGAAGCATAGGACTCTGTATATAATTCTATACGGTCTGTTCCTGTTTCTGCAGCACCTTCGATCATTTCCACCACGGGATCTACGAAAATAGATACACGTATGCCTTCATGCTGAAAAAGAGTGACCATTTCTTTGAGGTAATCCCTGTGTTTAATGGTGTTCCAGCCATGGTTTGAGGTCAGTTGTCCTGTCGCATCAGGTACTAATGTGACTTGGGTCGGCTTGTTGGCAAGTACTAAGTCTATAAACTTCTGTTCCTGACAATTTCCTTCGATATTGAATTCGGTTTGGATTTCACCTTTCAGATCATATACATCCTGATAACGGATGTGCCGTTCGTCAGGTCGTGGGTGAACCGTGATACCTTCCGCGCCAAACCGCTCACAAGCCAGTGCCGCAGCAAGTACATTCGGTGTATTGCCTCCACGAGAATTCCGAAGAGTAGCTATTTTATTGATGTTTACGGATAGTTTTGTCATGTTTGCAAGATATGTTAAGCCCAAAGATAATTAAAAATCGAAGGATTAAATTATCACATTTGTACTTGTCAGGACCAGATCTTCTTTATTCCTTGGATCCAGACCTTGGTGTATAAAAATCCTTCTTTTAAAACGCTTAATTTCTAAAACTTTGTCTAGATCGAAGACATATCACTACAAAATCTATTTAGAGGTAAGAAATCCTGGTATTAATTTTTTAAATTGCATAGCAAATGAATGGACTAAGTTTTGATCTCCTGGAAGGATTCCGCTTATTGGATGTCATTGATATCTTTTTAGTGGCTGTAATCGTGTATTACATTTATAGCTTGATTAAAGGTACTATCGCTGTCAATATCTTATTGGGTGTAGGTCTGTTCTATGGGATATATCTCGTCGTTAAACAATTGGAGATGCGTCTCCTGACGGAGATATTTGGTGGTTTTATTTCTGTAGGTTCTATCGCGCTGATCGTGGTGTTTCAACAAGAGATAAGGCGATTCTTGCTCCATGTCGGTAAGAATATATCCATGCGTAGAAAGAAGTTCTTTTGGACCTTTTTAGGCGCTAAGAAAACAGCGCAACAAGACCATTCTGAGAAAATCAAACCGATAGTAGATGCGTGCAGAAGCATGTCTCGATCTCGTACCGGAGCGCTACTGGTATTTTCGAAATACTTTGACGAGGAATACTATCAGTCCAGTGGAGAGTATATCGATGCTCCAGTCTCCAAAAGACTGTTAGAAAGTATCTTTTTTAAAAATAGTCCTCTACATGATGGCGCTGTAGTCATTGTGGATTTCCGCGTGATGACAGCGAGTTCGGTATTGCCCCTGTCCGACAGTGAAGATCTCCCTCCTCAGTTTGGCTTACGGCATCGTGCAGCTATTGGAGTTACGGAGGTGTCGGAAGCGATTGCTGTAATTGTTTCCGAAGAAACGGGTGAGATTTCTTTAGCTAAAGATGGTAGTGTCAATATGAATCTTAGTCCCGAGGAATTGGAAGAATTGTTGAAAGAGGAACTTTAAGATTCTGTACTTATCTGTTTTTTTAGAATATTTTTCTCTAAAAACACTTTGTGTCTGATTTTTGTTCGATAATAGTTTTGTTTTGGTGATTTATTAGAATCTATTTGCTAAATTTACTGTAGTATAAACTTTAAATTTTTGATCATATGCATTTTGATGAAAATAAACCATTAGATGTCGTGTTGAATGATCTGTTTGATCATTATAGAGCTAATGTTTCGGATGTGAATAAAATCACTCAAGCATTACTGGATAAAGGTGTGATCGGCTCCCAGGAGGATATTGTAAATGATCATATCGCTTTTCGTACATTAGGAGTACCTCACTTGGGTATTAAGTCTTTTGAGAAGATATTTTTGGCTTTTGGCTATCAAAAACGAGACTATTATCACTTTGAGGGTAAAAAATTAGATGCATATTGGTTTTCGCCACCACAAGAGGGATACCCGCGTATATTTGTTTCGGAATTGCGTGTACAGGACCTGAGCCCCAAAGCACAGGAGATTATATATAAATACACCGCTCATATTACGGAAGACCCTGTAGATCACATTAATTTAGAGCATGGGCAAGAGGTTGCCGATTTTCTGCAAAGACCGCTGTGGGATCTGCCAACTTCTGAAGATTATAAGTTGTTGCTGGAAGAAAGTGAATACGCGGCTTGGGTTATTTATAATAGATACTATTTAAACCATTATACCATCAGTATCCATGAGCTGAAAGACGGTTATAATACGCTAGAAGAGTTTAATTCTTTTTTGATAAGTATAGGTGTCAAACTCAACAATTCAGGAGGTGTGATCAAGACTAGTGATGACCATCTATTGAGGCAGAGCAGTACGGTGTCTGCTTTATATAAAGCGACTTTTGCGGACAATCAGACATTAGAAATAGCCGGTAGCTATGTGGAGTTTGCCGAGCGTAGCGTATTGCCTGAATTCAAGGATTTGGATAAAAGTGAGATTCGTGCGACACATCGAAGAGATGGGTTTGAGACCAATAATGCCGATAAGATTTTTGAAAGTACATATACAACCCAGATAAAAGGTTCTTAATAGAGTTTGCTTGTGGAAGAGAGGTTGCAGCAATTAGCAAGTGTGATGGAGGGTGAGCTGCATAGCGACAAGCTGATGCGTACGCTCTATGCTACAGATGCATCGGCATATAGAGAGATGCCGCTTGCTGTCGCATTGCCACGGAATGAAGCGGATATCCAGCATCTTATCCAATTTGCAATTGCGAATAAAACATCACTTATTCCCAGGACAGCTGGTACTTCCTTGGCAGGCCAGGTTGTTGGGGGAGGCATTATCGTAGACGTATCTAAACACTTTACAGATATTCTTGAAGTAAATGTTATAGAACAATGGGTCAGGGTACAGCCAGGGGTTATTCGGGATGAGTTAAATATGTTCTTAAAGCCTTTAGGCTTGTATTTTGGCCCAGAGACCTCGACAGCGAATCGAGCGATGATCGGGGGGATGGTCGGGAATAACTCCTGTGGTTCCAATTCGTTGATCTACCATAGTACTCGAGAACATACCTTGGAAATTCATGGTTTCCTTTCCGACGGCACCAAGACTTCGTTTAAAGCACTGTCTTTTGACGATTTTATAGCGAAGTGTGATTTGCAGTCTTTGGAAGGGGAAGTCTATCGACAGATCCGAAGTATCTTGGGCGATTATAATAACCAAGAGGAAATAAGACAACAGTTCCCCAAAGCAAGTATAAATCGACGAAATACAGGATATGCTGTAGACCTGCTGTTGGAAAGCGATCCATTTACAGCAGGAGGAGATGCGTTCAATTTTTGTAAACTGATATGCGGTTCCGAAGGGACACTGTTTTTCATGACAGAGATTAAATTGCATGTTGACCGACTACGGACAAAGCCGACAGGTCTGCTGTGTGTCCATTTTAACTCCCTGGACGATGCTCTACGAGCCAATTTAATAGCTTTGGAGCACAAGCCTCTAGTTAGCGAATTGATGGATCACTATATTCTAGAATGCACAGCTAGCAACCTGGAGCAACGGCACAATCGTTTTTTTGTGGAAGGTACACCCGAGGCTATTTTAATCGTAGAGTACGAAGGTGATAGTGAGGAAGATATCCGTAGCAAGGCAGGGCAGGTAGAAACGGCGATGCGTGCAGCTGGTCTGGGGTATTATTTTCCGGTTATCTTTGGAGCTGATAGAAAGCGGGTGTGGGACTTACGCAAAGCGGGATTGGGGCTGCTGAGCAATATGCCGGGGGATGAAAAACCTGTGGCGGTGATCGAAGATACGGCAGTAGCAGTCGAAGATCTTCCTGCTTATATTGCGGAGTTTAATACCGTCTTGGAAAAGTATGGCCTATACTCTGTTCACTACGCACATGCTGCGACAGGAGAATTGCATCTGCGTCCTATTCTGAATCTGAAGACGGAGGATGGGAATAGATTGTTTCGGGAGATTGCCTTTGAAATTGCAAAACTAGTAAAGAAATACAAAGGTTCATTGAGTGGAGAGCACGGGGATGGACGTCTGCGCGGTGAGTTTATTCCGTATATGATTGGAGATCGCAACTATCAATTGTTGAAAGATATAAAGCAGCAATGGGATCCTGCCTGTATTTTTAATCCGGGTAAGATTGTAGACTCTCCAGCGATGAATACTTTTTTGCGCTATGAACCGGGCGTGGAACGCAAAGCTATAAAAACAGTGTTCCGATATGCCGGACAGGATATTTTGGGGCATGCCGAGCAATGTAATGGTTCGGGAGACTGTCGGAAGTCTGAATTGTCCGGAGGTACCATGTGTCCTTCCTATATGGCGAGTCGCAATGAAAAAGATACAACGCGTGCACGAGCTAACATATTACGCGAGTTTTTGACCTATTCGACCCAGGATAATCCTTTTGATCATCCTGAAATAAAAGAAGTGATGGATCTGTGTCTGAGCTGTAAAGGTTGTAAGATTGAATGTCCATCTAGTGTCGATATGGCCAAAATGAAAGCCGATTTTTTGCAGCAATATTATGACACACATGGAGTGCCATTACGCAGCCGTATGATTGGACATGTAGATAAGCTTATGGGATTGATGGCTTATATGCCCGGCTTGTATAACTGGTCGGTACAAAATCCAATCATCGGAAGATTGGCTAAACGTATAGTCGGTTTTGCAGAAGATAGAAGCTTACCCTTGTTAGGCAGCATGCCGTTGAGAAAGTGGTTCGTGAGCAAGGATAAGCCTAGCGATAGAAAGGTGAAAGGTACGGTCTATTTTTTCTGTGATGAATTTACCAATTACAATGATTTAGAAATTGGCCAAAAATCCATTTTACTCTTAGAAAGATTAGGTTATGAGGTGTTGATGGTTGACCATGCCCCCAGTGGACGGGCATTGCTCTCTAAGGGACTGTTGCGTGATGCTAGAAAACTGGCAGATAAGAATGTAAGGACGTTTGCTTCACGATTGTCGGCAGATACGCCGCTATTGGCAGTAGAACCATCCGCTATATTGACATTTAGGGATGAATATGTGGACTTAGTCTCTCCTGAGTTAGAGGCTGATGCCAGGCGAATCGCGCCATATGCTATGCTTATTGAAGAGTTTCTCGTTAGCGAAAGTAAAAAGGGGAATATTTCCCCAGCTATGTTTGACGAGAGTAAGCGTCAGATTTTACTCCATACCCATTGCCAGCAAAAGGCCTGGAAATTGCAGGGGTATACCGAGCATGCGCTGAAGATCATGAAAGGGGCGACTGTTAAGGTTATACCATCAGGATGTTGCGGAATGGCGGGATCATTTGGCTATGAGCGCGAGCACTATAAGCTATCAATGCAGGTTGGAAACCTGGTTTTGTTTCCTGCAATTAATAGGAGGTCTGAAGAAGATATCGTAATTGCTCCGGGTACCAGTTGTCGACATCAGATTAAAGATGGGACAGGGGTAAAAGCAATGCACCCTATTGAGGTACTCTACCAGGCCCTGGTATAATTTTTGGATACACCTTAAAAAAACAACGTCATCTCGAATATATTTGAGATGACGTTGTTATAGATCGTATGTTCCAACTACGCGGATACTATTTAATTGCCTTTAAAGCTTCCGTGTTCATTTTGATATACTCTGGATTATTTAGTTTTGTAGCCATTTCGATTCCTTCTTTTGCAGCCTGTCTTGCACCAGCTTTGTCTCCTGCTTTATCGAGGATTTTAGCTTTCCAATATTTTAAATGTGGAGCAGAGGTATTTCCTTCATCACCTTTTTTAATCCATTCCACTGCTTTTTTTAGATCCAGGTCATTGTTTAAGTAATATTGGGCAGCATGTAGGTAAGGCTTGTTTTCCCCAAGCATCGCTTGATCTATGTTAGAAAGGATTTCTTTCGATTGATCCGTCGTTATATTAAAACCGACTTTCGTTTTTTCCCATGCTAAAGTTACTTTTGTGGACTTGGTCGTTACGTCTTCAAAGGCAATAGTAAATGTCTCTACGTTTTCTGCTAGTGTCTGTGGCTTGACGTTGAAACGGAGTAAATCCTCTGATTTATTGTATTGATAAGCGCCCCATTGTTTTACGTTTTTGCTTAATATAATCGTCCATTCATTTTTGTGGGGAATGGTAAATAGACCGTAGGTGCCGGCAGGAACTTTGTTTCCCTCGATAGACACCTCTTCAGCAAACGTTATGCTGGGGATATTATTTGCTCCTGTCCGCCATACTTCTCCATAAGGAACTAGACTACCAAAAACAGCACGATTGTTTTTGTTTGGACGTTGGTAGGTTAGCACGATGTCTTTGATCCCTAGACCTTGAGTTATGGTCTGACTGCTGCTCGTTGGCGGAAGTTTGACCTGTGCGTTGCTAATCCCTGTTCCTAGGAAAAGCAATGTAGCTGTTGCTATCGAAAGTATTACCTTTTTCATGCCTATATATGTGTTATTGTTTTTTGATGTAATTTACAAAAAAACTCTTAAACCAGTTTCTGCTTATTTGACCTCGCTCCTCAGAGAGCAATCTCTAGGCCTATTTATACAATATCCGAAATTTAATTGTATGATCGATCTGTCTTAATTGTTTTAGTAATCCCTTATCATAATTGGTGTCGATATCGGTGACAGCATAGCCGATATCTCCCCGTGTCATTAAGAACTGTGCAAGGATATTGATTTCGTTTTCAGCATACACATTGTTGAGCTGTGCCATGATACCTGGAACGTTTTTGTGGATATGCAACAAGCGATGGCCTTTTATCTTCTTGGGAAGTAGGAGGTTGGGGAAGTTACGGCTCTGGTCGGTATCGCCATTATTGATGAATTCAGCCATACGCCGTGGGATGAATTCTGCATTGTGTGCTTTATTCTTTTTGTCATCAAATACCACAATGCCTTTCTGACTACAGATAGAGCGGCTCATGTGTCCTTTTACATCCCCTAGATAACCTATTGTTTTTAGCTTTGCAGCGCGTTCCAATTGTTCATCAGAGATATCTACCCCAGGCCCTAAAAGGAGCATGCCGACATCTTTTGTGTATTTGTCCTCAAATGTATCCTTGACTCGGATCGAGAAGCCATCTCTTTTTAAGATATGACTGGATATCTCTGGGACATCACCTACGATAAGGCATAAGATTCTGTTTTTCGGATAGGATATGGCACGTGGGAGGTCATTGACATACAAGAACTCGTCAAAGCTGGGTGTAACGTGATCCGCCCGATCTGTAACACTCTGGCGGGATATGTTCTCGGTGAAGGCAAAGAACTTCTCTATCAGTCCGGATTCTTTCAGTTGGAAATCAGAGTATCCGTCTCCAATTCCAAAAAGACGACCTTGGATATTAAGCTCCCTCAATAGCTTTACTTTTCCACCCTCATCGGACAATGGGTTGTCGGCATCATATCCGATAATATTCCCTTTATCATCGAACAGGAAGGTATTGGCATAGATATTTTCTGTTTTTATCCCATAGGGCGATACCACTGGAGTGATAAATTCTTTGAATCCTCCGGATACAATCCAAGCGGTATCAGAATTGCTCTTTAAAAATTCTCTATTACGATCAAATGATTTTGAAACCTTCTTTTTAAGATGGCTTATAAGTTTGTCTAAATGATTTTTGTTTGCTTTTAACAGCGCTATTCTACCCGCTAGACTCTCTCGGAATGAAATCTTGCCTTCCATAGCCAGGTTGGTGTAGCGCTCGATCTCTTGGTATACTTTTTCCTGCTCAGGGTCACCTTCGAGTGATATGCGAGCGAGTTCATCCAGTGCTTCAACCTGTGTAAAAGTGCTGTCAAAATCAATGATGTAATAGTTCTTCATTGTAATAAACGGTTTTTTAGTAATGATTCCTATAGGTGTTACAGGGAGCAAATCCTATACGTTTCATTGGGTTTAGATTGTTGTTGTTTGTGTTATGAATATGTATTTGCTATTTCTTGGAGTGTCTGCGTAATGGGTTTGAAATTGTAGCCTATTTCGTTTACAATTTTAGTGTTAGAATAAGCGAGTTTAGCGGCGGCGGCGTAAGCGGATTCTTTTGTCAGGGTAGGTCGTTTTCCCTTTACCTTAGCAATCAGTTTAGCAACACGCCAAGCCAGTTGTAGCATGAAAGGTCTGGCTGCAATGGTTGGCGCCTTTTTGCCCAATAGAGTCGCTATCGTGGACAACAGTTGCTTGTTGGTAATGTTTTCGCTGTTTAATACGTACCGTTGTGCAGTAATGTCATTCCGTTCCATCAGAACGATCATGACTTCAGCGACATCCTCGACATCGACAATACCCACGGATCCTGGAGGATATATTTTAATGCCTTTTTGTACCAGATCAAATATGACGGCAGAGCCTGATTTGGCAGGGTTGACCCCCATGATGACCGAGGGGTTGACTATTACAGCGTCCAGTCCTTCGGTGATACCGCGCCATACTTCCAATTCACTTTTGTACTTGGACAAGGAGTAATTGGACATATTGATATCATGTTCCCATTTATCTAATTCGTCAACGGGTTTGCCAAGTTTATTGCTGCCTAAGGCGGCAATGGAGCTGACATGTAATAGGCGAGCACCATGCTCCAGAGAAAGGTTGACAATATGCTGTGTGCCCTCTACATTGACGTGGAGCATCTGCTCGGCATCTTCTTTTTGATAGGATATTTTAGCGGCACAATGATAGACATGCGTCACACGGTCAAAAATGTCCGACAGCGCAAAATAGTCTGTAATATCAGCGTCTACCCATTCGATTAATGATGATGCCTTGAGGCTTTCGGGGATATGGGAACTGCTCCGTTTCAGAGCTATTACTGCATTTCCTTTTTCAACGAGACGTTTGATCACCGCTGAACCTAAAAAACCTGTTCCTCCTGTTACTAATATCACTTGCTAACTTATTGTTGAAATACTTGATGTTCTCAAAGATAACCCATTGCTAATTCCTATGCAAATTAATCAACTTTCCCACATTTTGTGGATACTTTTTTAAGGTTTCCTGTGTTAATTAATGCATTTTTGTAGTACAGTCAACATTTGACTAAGCTTATTTACAGTATAAGGCATTAGTTTTTTATACTTTTACTTCTGACTTTATTTACTTGAATCTATGTCGTTAGCAGACTTTTTCTCCCCACTGACCATTACTGATTTTTCAACAGGCGATGGTTATTTTAACTCTCAATTTGGCTACGTTATCCAAGCATACGTCGATGATTTTCCGGTATTGGATAATCCAGAAAGCAGACCTCATCTCGCTATTGTCGGAGTCGAAGAGGATAGGGGAGCTGTCGGTAATAAAGGAGCAGCAAAGGCACCTAATGCCGTAAGAAAACATCTGTATGAATTGTATCAAGGGGATTATAATGTGACAATCGTTGACCTGGGCAATATTAAACCAGGTAGTCGTATAGAAGATACGTATGCGGCGTTACGCTTAGTGGTAGAGGAATTGGTCAAATCAGATATCGTACCAGTGATTATTGGAGGGGGACAAGACCTGACGTATGCACAGTATCGGGGATATGAAGATCTGGAGCAGCGTGTTGAAGTCGCTATTATAGATGCTAAGTTTGATCTGGATCAAGCAAGTGCCCAGGAAACTCCTTTAAATTCGCAGACCTATCTGAATCATATTATCTTGCATCAGCCGGATTATTTGTTCAATCTGAACAATGTTGCTTATCAAACCTATTTGGTGAGTAAGGAATCTATTAATATGTACGATAAGCTCTTTTTTAATGCGCAACGTGTGGGCATGATAGCAGGCAAGTTGGATCAGGCAGAGCCTATCATTCGGGCAGCTGACATGGTCAGCTTTGATATCGGGGCAATACGAGCTTCTGAAGCTCCTGGTAATGCGAATGCTGTTCCGAATGGTCTTTTTGGAGATGAGGCATGTCAACTCGCACGGTATGCTGGAATGTCGGACAAATGTAGCTCTATTGGTTTCTATGAATTAAATCCAACGTTTGACCCGATGGAACAGACGGCGATGTTGGTGTCGCAGATGATCTGGTGCTTTGTTGATGGGTATTATAATCGTAAAAATGATGCGCCATTAATTCCAAAATCGGCTTATATCATCTATCGCACACAATTAGAAAATGAAGAACATGAATTGGTATTCGTGAAGAGTAAAAAGTCAGACCGTTGGTGGATGCAAGTACCTTACTTTGGTACCAAATCAATTAATGAGCGGTACTACTTGGTGCCGTGTCGCTATGAGGATTACCAACTCGCTGTATCGGGGGAGATGCCAGATCTTTGGTGGCGCACACATCAGAAATTACAATAAATTATCGTATTCAGCATGACGTATATCTTATACCTCATTTTAATTGTTCTTATTGTCGCATGTGCTTACTTAATGTGGCGCAATGGACAGGCTGTATCACAGCCAACTTACCGTAATGTGCTGGAAGAGAAACAGCGAATGGAGATTGCGGCATCAACTGCCAATCATCACGTTGCGCTACTGAATCAAGAAGTCCAATCGGTAAAGGCTATGTTAGACAAGGAGCGGCAGGAACGACAGGCTGTAGAACGTACACTGGAAGGGACGAATGCCTATCTGCAGGCACAGCAGGAAAAATATGCAGAGCAAAAGGAAGAAATAGCGCTGATTAAAGAAAAGTTCAATGCAGATTTTCAGGTTTTAGCGAATAAGATACTGGAAGAGAAAAGCGAAAAATTTACGGCTTACAATCAACAGCAATTGGGAAAACTGTTAGACCCTCTGAAAGAGCGAATAAGGAGTTTTGAGGAACGAGTAGAGAAAACGTACAATCAAGAAGCCGCTGAGCGGAATGTGCTGAAAGGTGTAGTGGAACAATTGATGCAGCAGAGTGTGGAAATCAAAAACGAGGCTGGTAATCTGGCTCGGGCGCTAAAGGGAGATACAAAAAAACAGGGAAATTGGGGGGAAGTTGTTTTGGAACGGGTATTGGAACGCTCGGGTTTGAATCGTGACCAAGAATATCGTATACAAGTTGCCCTGACCGATGAGCAAGGGAGACGTTTGCAGCCTGATGCGGTTATAGATTTGCCGGATGACAAGCAGCTTGTTGTGGATGCTAAGGTGTCGTTGGTTTCTTATGAACGGTTTGTCAATGCGCTGTCCGACGAAGAGCGTGCCTTGCACCTCAAAGCTCATGTTCAATCTATCGAAAATCATGTGCGTGATCTTTCAGTAAAGAACTATCACAGTCTTTATGGGATACATTCGCCCGACTTTGTATTGTTGTTTATGCCTATCGAGTCTGCTCTTAGTGTTGCAGTCATGCAAAAACCAGAGTTGTTTTCCGATGCCTGGGATAGACGGGTTGTGATTGTGAGTCCATCTACGTTACTGGCGACACTGCGTACCATTGCTGCAATCTGGAAGCAAGAGCGTCAAAACAGAAATGTATTGGATATTGCGCGAGAAGCAGGATTGTTGTATGATAAATTTGTAGGCTTTTTGAATGATATGGATCAGATACAGACGCATTTAGATAAGGCCTCCGAAAAACATACGGAGGCCATGCGTAAACTTTCGTCAGGAACGGGCAACATTGTGCGAAAGGTCGAAAATCTTAAAGTCTTGGGTGCTAAAGCAAACAAACAAATCGACGATCGATTCCTGGACGAGGGGTGATTTAATATCCCATAGCTTTGTCGTCTCCTCTGGGGTCAGCTCCTGTTTGGAGACGGCCATCCGGCAAAACAACAATATTTTCTACACGGCCAATAGGCCCCCGTTTATTGATCTTGTATCCATCCTTTTGTAGGCTACTGCGGATTGTTGTGTCGATTGCTTTTTCTTCTACATCGATATGATCTGGTTTCCACTGATGATGAAAGCGTGCCGCACTTACAGACTCCTGAGCAGTCATGTCGAATTCCAGAACGTTTAAAATAGTCTGTAATACAGAAGTGATAATGGTCGATCCTCCGGGAGTTCCTACTACCATTCTTAGCTTTCCGTCTTTTTCTATAATGGTCGGAGTCATGGCCGACAGCATACGTTTACCAGGTTCTATGGAGTTTGCTTTTCCTCCCAGCAGTCCATATAGGTTTGGCGAACCTGGTTTTACAGAGAAATCATCCATTTCGTTGTTGAGCAAGAAACCTGCACCATCTACCCATACACAAGAACCGTAGGATCCATTGATCGTAGTCGTCAGTGAAACAGCGTTGCCCTCCTTGTCTACTATACTGAAATGTGTTGTTTCTTCGGATTCATAGCCCGGAAACTTACTTGCTTTTACGTGTTCGCTATCTGTAGCTTTAGCCAGCGAAACTTTGGCCATACGGCTCTGATTAAATTCGGAGTTCGTAAGTTCTGTAACGGGGACTTTGTAATAATCTGGATCTCCAAGATGTGTTGCCCTATCTGCATAGACCCTGCGTTCAGCTTCTACAATAGCGCGCACGGTACTGTCTGCTTGGAAGCCCCATTGTCTTAGGGGGTAGTTCTCCACAGATTGTAATAACGCCAATAGCGCTATGCCACCACTAGAAGGAGGAGGCATGGAGATAATCTTGTTGCCTTTGTAGTAGCCTATTATAGGTGTACGCCATACGGCTTGGTAATCTTCAAGATCTTGGTGGGATATGATACCATTGCCTCGTTTCATCTCTGCAACGATATAATCGGCTGTCTGACCTTTGTAAAAGCCATCACGCCCTTGTTGCGCGATGCGCTCCAGAGTCTCGGCAAGTTCTGTTTGAACAAAAAGGTCATCTTCTTTCCATTCGGTATCTTTGATTATCGATGCTCCCTGTTTATTGTGCTGCTGAAACCTTTCTTTGTAGCGGTTGAATTCGCCAGCTTGTTGCGCGGTAATAGGAAAACCTTCTTTAGCCAGTTGTATTGCAGGAGCTAATAGCTCTTTCCAAGGTAGGGTTCCGTATTTTTTATAGGCTTCGTCCATCCCTGCAACTGCTCCAGGTACTCCTGCGGCTAGTTGTCCGTATAGACTTAAATCTGTGATTGGATTGCTGTCTTTATCCAGGTACATATCTCTGCTTGCGCCAGCAGGGGCTTTTTCTCGAAAATCTAATGCGGATACTTCACCATCCTTACTGCGATAGACCATAAATCCTCCACCACCTATATTTCCAGCATTTGGATAGACTACAGCTAGAGCAAATTGAACCGCGATTGCGGCGTCGGTCGCATTGCCGCCTTTTTTCAGGATTTCTACTCCGACAGCCGAGGCTAGGGGATGAGCAGTAATGACAGCACCATTTTCAAATATTTGTGTGTCATGAGTGTGTTTGGAAGTTGTGCAACTTGCAGTGATGTAGCATATAACTGCAAATAGCCAAAGATGTTTCATCATAATATTTGTAATTGTTTGTCTGTTGTTTGTTTTAATGATTTAAAAGGTACATAATCTCTGCTTTAAAAAACAGTCCGCTCTTTGGTTTGAAATTAGTTTAGTCTTTACAACTAAAGATAGTTATATTCACATAAATTATCGAATTATGCGCTACTTTGTTTCTTTTCTTCTGCTTTTAGTGAATTTTGTTCTTTCAGCACAGACGGTCAAGATATTGACCTATAATATCCATCATGGAAATCCTCCATCGAAACCAGGATTTATTGATTTAGAAGCTATAGCTGCAGTTATCAATGAGGCAGATGCTGATATCATAGGTGTTCAGGAAGTAGATGTAAATGTCTCTCGTTCAGGAAATGTAGATCAGGCCAAGCGGTTGGCCGAATTGACGGATACGGATTATTTTTTCTCTAAGGGGATTGATCTGGAAAAAGGGGAGTATGGCGTCTTGATTTTGACAAAACATAAAATACTGAGTAAGCGTAGGTATGATCTGCCGATGCCTGTGAAAAGTGAAAATCGCTCTTTAGCTATTGTGGATATCCAACTGGCTGATGGTAAAGTATTGTCTTTTGCTAATACCCATCTTGATCTCAAAGAAGAAAATAGAAAAGCACAGACAGAATATATCAATCAATTAGCGGTTGACGGTAAGCATCCTCTGATTCTCGTTGGAGATCTCAATGCTTCGCCGGGTTCTGAAGCTATCCGTATACTGGAACAGCAATTTTCTAGGAATAAGGAGGATAATAAACCTACATTTCCTAATGTAGGGGCAAAAGCGGAAATTGACTATATCTTAATTTCGAATCCAACCAAGTTTCGGTGGAAAAGCTATAGTGTTATCGATGCATCCTATCCATCGGACCATTTGCCGTTACTTGCAGAGATTGAGTTAAAGTAGATTTTTTACTACTTTAACTTTTCGTTGTTCTTATGTCGTTCGGCATCGCGCATACTCTTTTTGTCCATATTCTTTTCCAGCGCCTCCGTCAGGTCTATTCCTGTTTGATTGGCTAGGCATATCAATACAAAGAGCACATCAGCCATTTCATCGGCAAGGTTTACGTCTTTGTCCGATTTCTTAAAAGACTGTTCACCGTACTGCCGTGCCATGATACGAGCGACTTCGCCAACCTCTTCCATAAGCATAGCAGTGTTGGTCAGTTCGTTAAAATAACGTACACCGGTAGTGGTAATCCATTTATCAACTATTTCCTGTGCATCTTTAATTGTCATCTGTTTTCAATTGTTAAGTGTTAATGATCAATGGTTAATGACTAATCATTAACCATTAGTAGTTGTCCTTGTCCTTGGTGTTCATCATAATGGTGACCGGGCCATCATTCCGAAGATCGACCTTCATGTCTGCGCCAAATATGCCCAGCTGTACTTTTTTGTTTAAAAGTGTAGATAGATTTTTGGCCATCTCTAGGTACATTGGCTCTGCTTTATTGGGTTTTGCAGCCCGTATAAAGGAAGGTCGATTCCCTTTTTTTGTCTGTGCGAATAGGGTGAATTGCGAAATGAATAAAATATTTCCATCGATATCCTGGATGGATTTGTTCATTAGACCTTGCTCATCACTGAAGATACGGAGATTGACAATTTTTTGGGATAACCACTCCATGTCCTGTTGATCATCTTCATCTTCGATACCGATCAATACCAGTAGTCCGTTTTCTATCTCTCCGGTTATCTGCCCGTCTACGGTGCATGATGCTCTTGTCACCCGTTGTATTACTGCTCGCATTTTTCAAAGTACGAATTAAAAAGTAAAAAGTAAAAATGAAAAAGTAAGAAAGTCCGTCCAAGTCCGTGTATGTCTACAGAAGTCCGTTATAGCAGGTGGTAAACGGGTGTGGTTCCTGCATTAAACAAAGTGTCCGCCACAGATTTGGTCTGTAGCGGACAGCAGTTTTATCTTTTCATTAAGACGCCCCTAAAAGCGAATGTTTAATCCCAGCATAAAGTTGGTTGTTGCCTGTGGGTAGTAGAAGTTGTAGTGTTCGACAGTACCTTTAGATTCAAACATTTGTCTCCAGGTATAACCGTGCGACTCATACTTGGCATTTAATATGTTATTTACAGCTAAACTCAAATCGACACGTTGTAGGCCCAATGCTTGGAAACTATACCGTGCTATAAGGTTGTTTACAAATGATGGATCTATTGAACGGTCTTTGCTAGAGGTATTGTCTAGGTATAAGCGAGATACATATTTGCTCAATAGACTGAACGATAAGTCCTCTACAGGGGAGTATGTAAAGTTGTTGGATAGAATTGTGGAGGCCGACTTGGCAATGTTTGTGTTGCCATGCTCTACCACCTCTTCTCTGGTTTTTACCCAATTATCATCATATACGGGAACGTATTCCACAAAGTTTTTGATTTTGTTGTCACTTAATGCTGCAGTAGCCGCCCAGGAGAATTGCTTACTGATCTGCCAAGATCCGTCCAATTCGATGCCTATGCGGTGGCTTTTCGGAATATTCATGCGTAGAGCACCTCCTGTGTCGTTGATAGATCCAGTAGGTACCAGTTGATCCTTGTAAAGCATAGCATACACATTTGCTCCTAGATTGAATGTGCTGTTATTAAAACGGTATCCCGCTTCTATATCCTGCATCTTTTCGGCCTTAGGAAATTCGTTGCGAGGATTCTCTACATAATCTTTGCGAACAGGTTCTTTATTGGCATAGGCATAAGAAGCGTATAAGTTGGTGTTCGGGGATATAAAGTAAGTGACACCTGCTTTCGGGTTGACAAAGTTTAGGTTGTTGTCAAAATCCATGTTTTTGACCTTGTCATCATTGCCCTGAACCTGATAATAG
Organism: Sphingobacterium paucimobilis HER1398; assembly: GCF_000416985.1. GTDB lineage: Bacteria > Bacteroidota > Bacteroidia > Sphingobacteriales > Sphingobacteriaceae > Sphingobacterium > Sphingobacterium paucimobilis. The sequence goes on along the minus strand of NZ_ATDL01000003.1, from coordinate 198,942 downwards.
ATGTTGCGGTATTGTACATCAAGATTTAACAACCATCTGTCTACTCGGTAATCTACTTTACCAAAGATGTTAAAATCATTTTTCTTGGCATCGTTTAGGTAATACTTGTCACCTAACTCACTGTTCGACGCATATCTTGCCCAAATGACTTCACCGTAATGATCCCCTTTGTATTGGTTGTAGGCACCGCCAAGTGTCATGTTTAGGGTATTTGTGGGCTTATAGTTTAGGGCATAGGTCAGGCCATAGAAATGGTTATCTAGCCATCTTCTACGAATAAGGTCAGATTTTTTTATTTTTTCCCCACCTAGGGTGACGTCCTCCATATTGTATTTAGCGAGTTTGTCATCCAGACGGTATTCCTCGTAGTACCCCGCGCCACGGGTATAGTGTAGTGCGGTGTTGAAGTCTAATTTTTCATTGATACGATTGGTGTACTGTAGATGAGCATGTGTCTGCGTATAGTTATCGGTCTGGTCATCGTAGGTATAGACATTGTACCGTCTGTCCGCCTGCAGTATTCTGTCCAGTTCTGGACCACCGTATATTCCAAGTCCAGTTCCGGCATATTCCGTAAGCAGAGAGCGATCGCCCTTGATCAAAGGTTCGGGTACTCCCGTCCAGGCTTGGTAGGTCTTTTGTTTGCCTGAGAATAACGTCGCCTTAAGGGTATGCTTTTCGGTGTAAAGGCCTCCGTCTACGTAAAAAGATTTCATGTCCGAGGAGGCTCTTTCCATATACCCGTCTGATGCGATTCGAGATAGGCGGGCATTGAAAGCATACTTGTCATTGATCAAGCCCGAACCGACCTTTAGGGTGTTTTTCCACGAGTTGTACGAACCGAAAGAGTTATTGAGCTCTGCATAGGGCGTGTTTTCCAAAGCATCTGTCTGTATATTCAGGGAAGCACCGAAGGCACCTGCCCCATTGGTTGAAGTACCGATCCCGCGCTGTATCTGGATACTTTCCATGCTTGACGCAAAGTCCGGTAGGTTGACAAAGAAGGATCCCATACTCTCTGCATCATTCAATGGGATTCCGTTGAGCGTTACATTGATTCGTTCGTTGTCCGAACCCCGTATGGTGATATTCGTATAACCGATACCTGCACCAGCGTCAGAACCGATAACTACTCCTGGTGTCTGGTTGATGAGGTAGGGGATATCCTGGCCTAGATTGTTCTTTTGTATTTCCTCTTTAGAAAGGTTTTTAAAAGTCGTGGCCGAGTTTTCCTTCGCCCGTGTCGCATATACAAAAGCCTCGCCTGTCTGTAAATGCAAAGGTTGCAGAATGATGTCTAGGTGTGTGGGCGTACCCTCAAGACGTGCGGTGAAGACTTTGTATCCAAGGTGGTGTACTTTGATGGGATTATTGCCTTCGTTTCCAATTAAAAAGTCTGCCAGACCAGTTTCATTAGTTTGTTTTGATTTACCATCGATGGTGACGGTGGCTCCTCGAATAGGCCCCGTTTGTTGGTCCGTGACACGAACCGTTAACTTCTGTTGTGCTAACGCGCTTATCGTAATGAGCAGTGTTAACAGCCAAGTAGCAATAAAATGCTTAATCATAAGATTTAAAAAATATTTTGAGTTAAACCAAACTACTGCAAGGGGTCACAGTAGCGTTACAATTTAACCGCCCTTCCCTACGCTGGCATTATCCAGATCAGGTGTGTCCTGCTAAGCAGGACAGGGTATAATCTCAGCCTTTTTCGTGTTCTGAATGAACAAGGCACCCCTTTTCGATGGCGCAAACATACCCTATTTTTTTTGTAAAAAAAATATCCATCAACTTTCTGTAAAAAAAATTACTTAATTTGTCAAGACTATTGGTTTAAAGCAATATTTTGTAGTAGATTTACATTTTCTAGAGGTTAAGTCTTTTATCTTTAGAAAACATACACACTAACTATTGGTATATAAATGGTTCATTATTATTCAGCTGATTATGTGATGCCTGTCACGTCCAGCCCTATAAAAAATGGGGTCATTGCTATGGACGAAAATGGTACAGTCTTAGGGATATATGATAATGATTCGGTGCCTAAGAATGTAGAAATAGAACGCTTCAAAGGAGTTCTGATTCCTGGATTTATCAATGCACACTGTCATTTAGAATTGTCTCATTTGTTGGGCAAGATTTCCCAAAAGAAGGGTTTGGTTAAGTTTATCACCGAGGTGATGTCTAATCGTAGTGCTGATGATGATGTGATTCAGAAGGCGATGGACCTAGCAGACAAAGCTATGTATGCCAACGGTATACAGGCTGTGGGGGATCATGTCAACTCTGCCGTTTCGGCTAAGATAAAAGAAGACAGTAAAATTGTTTATCATACCTTTGTAGAGATATTAGGTCTACGGGAAGAGGAGGCAGCACAAAAGATTGATGAAGCGCGCGAAATCGAGTTTAGTTTTGATTCGGGACATGCGTCCATTACATTACATGCGCCTTATTCTTGCTCTAAGGTGCTTTTCAAAGCCTTCAAAAAGTCTGTGTCAGAAGACAATATTATTTCTATTCACAATCAAGAGAGTGAAGAGGAGAATAAACTTTTCCGCTATAAGACTGGAGAATTCTTGGAGTTTTATGAAAAGATAGGGTTTTCAGCAGACGAGTTTAAAGCACAGGCTAGAAATTCTATACAGACCTATATGTCTTATCTTCCAACAGGAAACAAAGTCATCCTTGTGCATAACACCTACACATCACTAAAAGATCTGGATTTTATCCGTAGAATGGGACGGGATGTGGTCATGTGTATCTGTCCAAAGGCAAATCTGTATATAGAGGATGCGCTTCCAAAAGTTAGTATTTTTGAGCAGAATGGCTGTGAAATAGCTATAGGAACAGATAGTTTAGCTTCTAACGATACGCTAAGTGTATTGGATGAACTGAAAGTTCTGCATAAGCACTTCCCTGAGTTGGATTTTAATCAAACCTTGAAATGGGCGACTATAAATGGTGCGAAGGCGTTGACGTTAGAGGAAAGTTTGGGTTCCTTGGAAGTTGGAAAGACGCCTGGTCTGTTGTTGGTCAAAAATATGAATCATTTTAAGGTCACGGACAAGATCGAGATAGAACGGATTGCTTAAATAAATTGTTTACTTTTGCGGTAATAAGTGGAATGTAATTTAAAGAGATTCGTTTTGATGAAACATTACAATATTACGGTAAAAGGAAAGGTTCAAGGTGTTTATTATAGGCTCACAACCAAAGCTGTTGCCGATCAGCTGGGGATCAAAGGGTTTGTCATCAATCAGGAGGATGGATCGGTATATATCGAAGCTGAGGGGGACGATTTCGCTTTAGAGTCTTTGTTGGAATACTGTGAGGAAGGGCCGGATAGAGCTGAGGTGGAAGAGGTTACTTATGAAGAGACGAGCGAGATCAGAGGCTTTAAGGATTTCGAAGTTCTCAAACGCCGTAAATAATAGCCTGTGTCCTCTATAAAGAAATTTTTAAGTGATACGGTGATTTATGGTTTTACGACCATCGTATCGCGGATGATTAGCTTCCTGATGACTCCCGTGTACCTGCGGAAGTTTAAAGATGCTGCCGTTTACGGAGTCTATTCCAATTTTTATGCTTGGGTTTCTATGTTGAATGCGATTTTGGCATTTGGTATGGAAACTACCTATTTTAGGTACCTCCAGAAACAGAAGGAAGAAGACAGGGATAAAATTTATAACAATAGCTTTATTGTTACCCTGTTTACATCTGCGCTATTGCTTTTTGCTGTCTTTCTGTATACTAAGCCGATTGCTTCTTGGTTTGCCGATGGGGGAGATGTGGACATATATGTTCAATATATCAAGTATTTTGCTTTTATCTTGGTGGCCGATGCCCTGGCTGTTGTGCCTTTTGCTAGGCTTAGAGCTGAAGGACGCCCCATTCGGTACAGCTACCTCAAATTCGTAAATATATTTGTCACTGTAGGTCTCAATTTATTTTTTATCGTTTACCTCCCAGCTTGGAAGCAGACCTCCCTATTTTGGTCCAATTTTGCAGGCGATTGGTTTGTCGAGGGGTGGCTCGGCTATGTTTTCCTGTCCAATCTAGGGGCAAGTGTAGTCACGCTTCTATTACTCTTCCCAGAGATCTCAAAAGTGCGCTTGAAGATAGATAAGCCGATTATGAGAAGTATGCTGACCTATAGTCTTCCTATTCTAGTGGCTAATATTTCGTTTATTATCAACGAAAATCTCGATAAGATGTTTTTTCCCAAGCTTATCCCAGGAGAAATTGGAAAGATAGAGTTGGGGATATATAATGCAGTAACTAAGATCGCTGTATTTCTGAGCCTTTTTGTCACGGCCTTTAGATTAGGAGCAGAACCTTTTTTCTTTTCGCATGCCAAGAGTGAAAACGCGCAGCGAACCTATGCCATCATCATGAAATATTTTGTGATATTGATGGTGATGGTCATGGTGGGGATAACGGCAAATATCAGTTGGCTGAAAATGTTTATCAAAGGAAATGAATTACAGCCTGAGGTCTATTGGCAAGGTCTGAAGATTGTCCCTATTTTACTTTTTAATTATGTCTTGTTGGGGATCTATATGAATCTTTCAGTATGGTATAAGTTAACGGATAAGACAAAATATGCCATTTATATTTCAGGGGTAGGTGCTTTGGTGACCATTGTTTTGAATGTTATATTGATCCCCCAATACTCTTATGTCGGAGCGGTACTGTCGACCACCATTGTTTATGGTATAATGATTATGCTGTCGCTGGTGTGGGGACAAAAATACTATCCGATACCGTACGCTTTTGGTACCATTAGTCTATATCTGATAGTCGGATTTTTGATTTCTTTAACCAGCTATTTCGTTTTCGACAGTAATGTTTGGATAGGAAATCTCTTATTGATTGTTTTTTGTATTGCTACTGTGTTTTTGGAGAAGAATAAAGTCATGCAGATACTAAGAAAGGCTAGTTAAACAGCCTCTCCTACAAAATTTTCTTTGATCTCTTCAAGCACTTCTTGGATCTCGTCATGGGAGGAGAGGCCGACCAATTTCATACGATATTCCTTGAAATTAGGAATGCCTTTAAAATAATTGGCATAATGCCTGCGCATTTCGAAGATACCAAGCTTCTCACCTTTCCATTCGATGGATTTCGTCAGGTGCGTACGGCACACTTCTACGCGTTCGGCAATAGTAGGTCCCTCAAGTCGCTCGCCGGTTTTGAAAAAATGTTTTATTTCCCGAAATATCCAAGGATAACCAATAGATGCGCGGCCGATCATAATTCCATCGACTTCATATTCTTGCCTCCACGCTGCTGCCTTTTCAACAGAGTCTACATCTCCATTTCCAAAGATTGGGATCTTTATTCGAGGATTGCGCTTGATGTCACGTATCATAGCCCAATCGGCTTGCCCTTTGTAAAGTTGAGCTCGTGTGCGACCGTGTATTGCTAACGCTTGTATACCGACATCCTGTAGGCGCTCGGCTACTTCATATACATTTTTGGTGTTATCGTCCCAACCCAACCTGGTTTTGACCGTTACAGGCAGATGCGTTGCTTCGACTACAGCCTTGGTCATAGCGACCATTTTGTCGATATCTTGCAGCAAAGATGAGCCAGCCCCTTTGCACACCACTTTTTTCACCGGACAGCCGTAGTTAATGTCGATAAGGTTGGGATTGGCTTTAGTGCATATTTCTGCTGATTGACGCATCGACTCGATGTCACCTCCAAATATCTGTATACCGATGGGACGTTCGTATTCAAAGATGTCCAATTTTTGCACGGATTTGGCAGCATCTCGAATCAGTCCTTCTGAAGATATAAATTCCGTATACATCATATCTACGCCATTCTGTTTGCACACGTAACGGAACGGAGGATCACTGACATCCTCCATAGGAGCCAATAAAAGAGGAAATTCTCCCAAATCTATGTTTTCGCCAATTTTTACAGACATGGGACAAAATTAGGAATAATTTTGTTGTTAAAATGTAAAACCGTGAAATTGGATGCGCGACAAAAATCAAGTTTTCGTACATTCAATTGTTTCGTCGTCCTCTCGACCATAGCGGAGAACCCCGGAGGGCTCAACGAAGTTAGATCTAACGATATGGTTTTCTCTGCATAGTTTGTAGAGCTCTCCACAAGGTCGAGGCGACGCGATGCGAGAAATGGTCGTGATGCAAGTGAAATCGTAAGTTTAGTTACAGTATGGAACGTTAATTTTTTAATTCACCGACAAAATTTTTCATCGCTTCTCCTGGATCGACTGTCTTCATGAAGTTCTCGCCTATTAAGAAGGATTGAAAACCTCTTTTTTTGAGATCCCGTATGGTATGTGGATCGGAAATTCCACTCTCGGAAACTTTGATAAAGCGATTCGGTATTTTGTTGACCAAATCGTAAGAGTGATCCAGCGATACCGAAAAGTCTTTCAAATTTCTATTGTTGACACCTATAGCATCGATGCTGTTAAAAATACTGCGTTGAAGTTCTTCCTCATTGTGGACCTCCAACAATACGTTCAGTCCAATGCTCTTGGCATAAATGGATAAGGACTCCACTTCGGCCGGCGTGAGACAGGCAGCAATCAGTAGTATGATATCAGCACCAAAAGCTTTTGCCTCTGCGATTTGGTACTTGTCTATTATAAACTCTTTACGGAGTAAGGGCAGCTGAAGTACTTCGCGAGCTGCGGTGAGGTCGGCTAGACTGCCTTGGAAAAAATCCTGGTCAGTGAGTACGGATATTGCTGACGCACCAGCGGACTGATACCCTTGTACCACTTCTTGTACGGTCGACTTGCCATTGATGATGCCCTTAGATGGGGAAGCTCTTTTGTATTCAGCAATGATACCTGTGCGCTGTGGGTGTTCGATGGATTCTTTTAAAGAGTAGCAAATTCTGGAAAACAACGGATACTCTTCCAATTGTTGTATAGTGACCCTGGCTTTGGCCTCAGCTACTTCTGTTTTTTTTCTTGCTACGATTTTATCTAGTATAGTCATTTTTGTATAGTTATCGAGTTATGTAGTTGTCTGGTGATGGAGCTATCTGGTTAACTTGATAGCCTTTTATTTAAGCCAATTCTCGATTAATTTTTTTCCATTCTCGGTCAATATAGATTCTGGGTGAAATTGCATTCCACGGACATCATATTGTTTGTGCCTTAGGGCCATGATCACCCCATTTTCGTCTACTGCCGTTATCTGGAGCGAGTCCGGTAGGTCTTCCGTATTAACAGCCCACGAATGGTAACGGCCTATTTTAGAATCTTCAGGGAAGTCCTGAAATAATTTTTCGTCTTTATCTGTAATAATGATGGACGAAGCGACCCCGTGTAGCGGTTTGGGCATATTATACAGTGTGCCACCGAATACTTCTGCAATCGCCTGCTGTCCAAGACATATGCCTAAGATGCGTTTGCTGGCCGCATAGGTACGGATCACATCGAGAAGTAATCCCGCTTCCTCTGGGATGCCTGGACCTGGAGATAGTAAGATACAGTCAAACTGTTGAACATAATCAAGCTCAAATTTGTCGTTTCGTATAACCTCATAGCTCTCTCCCAACTCTTGTAATAGATGTACGAGGTTGTACGTAAAAGAATCGTAGTTGTCGATAACGAGAATTCTATTTTTGTTCATTTTGTAATGAATGATTGGTTTGTATTAACTGTTGGATCTCTTCGTTAACTGTGGTCAAATTTATCAAATCTGTTTCACAGCTCCTTTGTATTTTTTGTTTTTGGGCAAGATACTGCTTTCTCAGGTGGAGCAATTCCAATATTCTGGAATCAATAGTTTCAATACTTGCGGTTATTTGTGCGGTGTTTTCGCAATATTCAAGTGGGCGTATCATATGGTCTGTGCTATTTCAAGTGCTCTGCGCAGTGCAGCTATTTTATTGTTAACTTCTTGTAGTTCTTTTTCCGGATCGGAATCCAGTACGATGCCTGCCCCTGCCTGGTAGTGTAGAACATTCTTTTTACTGAGGAAAGAGCGTATCATGATGGCGTGGTTGAAATCTCCATTGAATCCCATGAAGCCGATTGCACCAGAGTAAAAAGAGCGCTGTAGTCCTTCGTAACGGTCTATCAGTGTGAGTGCCATATGTTTTGGAGCCCCCGATAAGGTGCCGGCAGGGTAGGTGTCTCCTACAATATCAAAAGGATTGGTTGTCGGTTTTAGTTTGCCCGCCACTTTGGATACCAGATGGATGATATGTGAGTAATATTGTGCTTCCTTATAGGATTTGACTTGTACATGAGTACAGTGACGACTTAGGTCATTACGGGCTAGATCGACTAGCATGACGTGTTCAGCAGACTCCTTGGGGTCATTTTTTAGGTCCTCCGCAATTTTTTCGTCTTGCTCGATATCACCAGTACGTTTAAAGGTTCCTGCAATAGGGTATATGGTAGCCTCGCCCTTTTTGATGGTCAGCTGTGCTTCAGGGGAAGAACCAAAGAGCTTGAAATCGCCATAGTCGAAATAAAACAAGTAGGGCGAAGGATTGACTGAGCGTAATGCACGGTAGACATTAAACTCATCACCTGAAAAAGTAGTAGAAAATGCACGAGAAGGTACGATCTGAAATAGATCTCCTCTGCGGATATGTGATTTCATCTTCTCCACGAGTTGCTTGAATTGCTCATCCGTCATATTGGAGGTCTCCTGTTCCTTGGTTTGGAAAGAATACTCCGGGAAATTCTTATTTTGAATCAGGTATTCAATGCGTTCTAATTCACTTTCCTCGTCGTCCAAGAGGTGCTCGAAAATATGCAGCTGATTGCGGAAATGGTCAATGGCGATGACATATTTGTAGATATGGTACTGTAGAAAAGGAATCTTTCTAGACTCGTCCAAGGGAGCTGTAAGAGTGATGTCCTCGAAGTGAGCTACAGTATCGAAGGAAAAATAACCAAAAAGTCCATTGGAAATTACATTGGTGTCAGCAATAATATTCTCCGTAAAAGATTGACGAAAGGAAGAAATTTCATTTTTCAGGTCTATTCCTGATGCTTCTTTGGATATTTTCTCTTGATTTGGATAGCTGATGGTTAAGCTCTTTTCATTCAATATCAAACCCGCCAGCGGTTGGCAGCATATATAGCTGATATTATTGTCCCGACTATGGTATTCGGAGCTTTCTAGCAGGAGGCTGTTTGGAAAGGTGTCCCGCAGACGAAGATAGATACTGACGGGAGTGGTCGTATCCGCCAGTATTTTCTTATGGTTCGTTTTAAAAGTGTATGTCATATTGATGGCTATGTTTTTGTTTTTTGTTAAAATTCCTGTTGATGGCTTTTAATGTTAATTGCACAAAAAAAGCCCGACGAAATACGTCGGGCTTTTTGATTTATGGTTTTGGTTGATTAAAAAATCCTTATTCTGAAAACCAATAGAGGTGCCTCCCGACGCTATTTGCTCCAGGCCACCACCAAAATTGATATGTGCTTTGTGTTATCATTGAATCACAAATTTAGAATAATTTTTAAATAATCAAATTCTTTTTGTTAAAAAAATAAAAAAAGTTACGAAAGCTTACCTAATTATCAACAGATGTCGATGTCTTTATTGGGTATTATTCGTCTTGTAACAAATCTGGTCTTCTGTCCTGAGTACGTTGCAGTTGCTGTTCGTCTCGCCACGCATTTATTTTTGCTTCGTGGCCACTGAGTAAAATCTCAGGGACTTTATGTCCACGCCATTCGGCAGGTCTTGTATATATCGGTGCATCAAGCAGGCCATCTTGGAAAGAGTCGGAAAGGGCAGAGGTCTCATCGGACAGCACTCCTGGTATCAATCGTACAATAGCATCGACCAGGATAGCCGCGGGTAGCTCGCCTCCAGAAAGCACATAGTCCCCGATAGAGATTTCACGTGTTACAAATATGTCCCGTATGCGTTGATCGATTCCCTTATAGTGTCCGCACAGCATAATGATACTGCCTTTTGTCGACAGGTCATTGGCTATAGCTTGGTTGAGAGTGACTCCATCCGGAGTCATATAGATGACGTCATCATAGTCGCGCTCGCTTTTTAACTTTTCAATACATGCAGCAAAGGGTTCGATCTGCATGACCATGCCCGAACCACCACCATAGGGGTAATCGTCTACCGATTTCTGTTTGTTAGTGGCGTAATCCCTCAGATTATGCACATGAATCTCACTGAGACCTTTGTTCTGGGCACGTTGTAATATAGAGTGTGCAAAAGGACTGTCCAATAGCGAAGGAAGCACTGTAATGATATCAAATCTCATGTTACAAAGGTAATAATTTAGTATTGAGAATTGAACGTCCGGTATGAAGTAATGAAATTCATATCTAGATTATTTGGTCTTTAGTGTTGGAAGTGTGTTTTTAATAATATGATTGCTTAAGTGTGTTGTTTTTCAGGGTTATATGGCAAAATGCGTTGTTTTCTTAAAGAATTGTTAAATATAAGTGGAGTTTTGATGGTTTGTTAAATAGTGTGTGTTTTGCTTGCTTCATTTGTAATAAAATATATTTTGTGTTTAAAAGCTTGCAATAACAACTTTGTGACATTATATTTGTTGCCTCAGTTCTAACGAATTGGCGTATACTAACTTTTTTATACTTCTTCATCTTATGAAAAGCGACTCTTTTCGCTTTTTGTAATCTGCATAAACCGTCTGTGTTTGTGTTTACAATTTGGTTGCATTGATCACTAGCAAGAGAGCTAATAGTGTAATTATTTTTAACTAAACACATAAACACATGAAACAAAAATTACTCAGTTTTATTTGTGTATTTGTACTTCTTTTAGGAGGTGCGTATGCACAGAATCGCCAAGTGAGTGGAAAGGTGACGTCTGCTTCGGATGGGACCGCTTTGGCTGGTGTATCTGTATCCGTGGTGGGCGGAACTGCCCGTACACAGACAGACGGCAATGGACGCTTTGTATTGGAAGTTTCCTCAAATGGAACGTTAAATTTTACCTATGTAGGTCATGTCTCAAAGCGTGTAGCTGTCGGTAACCAGTCTGTGATCAATGTCGAGTTGGCCACTGATCAAGAGGAGCTAGAAGAAGTGGTTGTTCAGGTTCCTTATGGAACAATTAAGAAGACTGCTTTTACTGGATCGGAATCGACTATTTCATCTAAAACTTTCGAAAAGCAGCAAGTAGCATCTTTTACAAAGGCTTTGGAAGGAACTGTAGCCGGTATTCAAGCCAGTAACGGTGGAGGGGCGCCGGGTACAAGCTCGGATATCCGTATCCGTGGTATCGGCTCGGTAAATGCAAGTTCGTCTCCGTTATATGTTATCGATGGCGTACCGTATTCAGGTTCCAACGTTTCTATTTCTACAGATGATATCGAAAGTACGACGGTATTAAAAGATGCCGCAGCGACAGCATTGTATGGTTCGCGTGCTGCCAACGGTGTTGTGATGATCACTACAAAAAAAGGCCGGGCGAATACACCACGTATGAATTTTACAGCGCGTTTGGGATTCCTGAACCGAGCTATACCTGAATATGACCGTGTGAGTATCCCTCAGTATTATGAGGGTATGTGGCAGGCTACCCGTAATGGACTGATTCTTGGTGATCCGTCTAAGATCACTGATGCTGTTAATCAGAATGCTTCTAATTCTTTGATGGATGGATTGGTCTATAATGTAACGGATCAGGCGGACAATGAGGTTGTTTTGGCAAATGGCAAATTCAATCCGAATGCGAAGATTTTATATGCAGACGATTGGCAAGATGCACTTTTTCGTACTCCGTTCAGACAAGATTATAATTTGAACTACTCTGGAGGATCCGATAAGTCTACCCATTTCGTGTCTCTAGGTTATCTGAATGAACCAGGCTTTGTTAAATATTCAGGATACGAACGTTTTAACGGGCGTGTCAATGTGGATAGTAAGGTAAAGGAATGGTTGTCTGCAGGTCTTAACTTGGACGGTGCCTTGGCTTATCAGGATAATGTACAGTCAATAGGTGGTACAACCACTATAAACCCTTTTTACTATACACGTATGATGGGGCCGATTTATCCGGTTTGGCAACGTGATGATCAAGGGGGCTTTGTGATCGATCCATTGACCGGAGAGAAATCGTTGGACTGGGGATTGAACTCTCAAATGGGAGCAAGACCCTACGCAGGTAACTCCAATCTTTTAGGTTCATTGGCTCTAGATGAGCGAACTGGTAAAATAGGTAATGTGAACTTTAACACTTATTTAGAGGCACGTTTCTTAAAAGATTTTACATTTAGGACGACTGTGGGAGGAAACTATTACAACAGGTATACCACTACTTTCCAAAATCCAGAATATGGTGATGCTGCGAATGTGAGAGGTAGATCTACTAAAATCCAAAATAGACAGCTTTCATTTACCTTCAATCAGGTATTGACGTATGACAAGACATTTGGAGATCACAATTTGAATGTAATGGTAGGGCATGAGAATTACCGCTTAGAGCGCAATTTTCTGTCAGCAACACGTTCGGGCTTCCCTTTTCCAGGAAATTCGGAACTGGCACCAGGTGCTACCCTTGAGGACGCGACTTCTTACGAAAACTACCATAGAATCGAAGGTTATTTCAGCCGTGTCAACTATACCTATCTCGATAAATACCTAGTGTCTGCTAGTCTACGTCGCGATGGTACTTCTCGTTTTTACCCTGGTAAGGATGGAAAAGGAAATAACCAATGGGGTAACTTCTACTCTGTGGGTGCCGGATGGAGAATCAGCCAGGAAGATTTCCTGAAGGATGTGAGCTGGATTAACGAGTTGAAATTGAGAGCAAGTTATGGGGAGCAAGGTAATGAGGGGGTCGTACAAGCTCGCGCATCCTCTGAGACTGATCAGGAAGATCCTACTAACACGAATATTGATAATTTCTATGGCTGGCAAAGTCTTTACGGTTACGGATGGAACAATGTAAGCATGCCAGGAGCAATCATCACATCACTACCCAATGAGGGGTTAGGTTGGGAGAAAAACAGAGCCGTAAATGTCGGGTTGGATTTTACACTTTTTGATAGAAAGATCGACGGTACTATTGAATGGTATAATAGAGAATCTTCTAATTTATTATTCCGTGTTCCACTACCAATGTCTACTGGTATTACATCGATCTGGCGTAATGTAGGTAGTATGTATAATCGTGGTATTGATCTTCAGATCGGTTACAATGCTATCCGACATACTGATTTTGACTGGAGAATTGATCTTAACCTCAGCCATTACAAAAACAAGATCACGAAGTTGCCAGAAGAAAATAGAGAAGCAGGTATTATAAGTGGGACAAAGAGGCTGATGGAAGGACAGGATGTTTATCAATTCTGGTTAAGAGATTATGCAGGAGTGGATCCTGCTAATGGAGATGCCTTGTGGTACATGGACGAGCTGGATGCAAACGACAATGTGATTGGTCGTACGACGACTAATAACGTAAACTCTGCTACATATTACTATCATGGCTCTGCCATTCCTGATTTTGTCGGTGGTATTACTAACTCTTTCCGTTACAAACAGTTTGATCTGTCAGTTCTTTTGACTTACCAGATCGGAGGCAAGTTTTATGATGGGAACTATGCTTCATTAATGCATATGGGTAATTACGGAACACATTGGCATTCTGATATTTTGAATGCATGGACAGAGCCGGGGCAAGTGACCGATGTACCTCGTCTTCAGAATGGTATCGGAGCGGCAAATGCTGGAAACTCTACGTCGTCCAGATTCCTGTTTGATGCGTCCTACTTAAATGTTAAAAACATTACGTTGGGATACAATTTTGATAAACTGCTGATTTCTAGGATGGGATTGTCTGGACTTCGCGTCTTTGCAAACGTAGATAATGCGGCGATTTTCACAAAAAGAAAAGGTATGGATCCGCAGCGCTCCTTCACTGGAACTGCAGATTATACATATCCTACCATGCGGAACTTCACTTTTGGTGTAACAATAGGTTTATAAGATAGAACAACATGAAAAGATTATATAAAGGAATGACTGCGATAGCTTTGGCTTGCACCATTATGGCTACCAGTTGTAAGAAAGAATATTTAGAAACGAACCCGACAGATTTAGTGAGTGCAGATATTGTGTTTAAGACTACTGAAGGAGCGATGGTCGCCTTGAATGGTACCATACGTACCATGTACAGTTCGTTGACCAACCACGGGAATTTTGGACAAAAGGCCTATGACCTGACCTCTGATATGATGGGGGAAGATGTTATTCTGCATGCCCAAGGCTATAGATATTATACGAGTGAATATAATTACTCTGGTTTAAGTAGTGCTAGTACTAATCAAAGAGCAGACCGTACCTGGTATTATTATTACCGGATCATTAATAATGCGAACCGGATCATATCCTTATTGCCAGCAGCAACAGGACCGCAGGAAGAAAAAGACTTGATTATGGGGCAGGCATTAGCTTTGCGTGCACACTCGTATTATTATCTCGTCAATTTCTTCTCGAAGTATGGGCCAGAGAATCCAGGGGTGCCGCTTTATACGGCTCCCACAACCGACGGTAAGGGAAGGGGTACGGTGAAGGATGTGTACGATCAAATCTACTTGGATTTGACGGAGTCTACTAAATTGCTAGAAGGGAAATCCCGTGCTCATCTTTCGCATGTAAACAAAGCTACAGCAGAGGGAATATTTGCACGTGTGGCTCTTCAACAGGGCGATTATCCGAAGGCCTTGGAAATGGCCGATAAAGCGATCAAGTCGAGTGGTAAACAATTGTTTACTGCTGCTCAATACACGTCGGCAGCATTTAATACGCTGAGTGCGGCTGAGTGGATCTGGGGTGGAGAGGTCAATGTAGAGCAGTCTACGGCTTTTGCTTCATTTTATTCGCATATGGATAATAGAGCTGCCGTAGGCGGTTATGCAGCACTGGGTGGTCAGAAAAAGATCACCAAGGATCTTTATGATAAGATCCCATCTGGTGATGTACGTAAAGATTTGTTTCAGGGTGTAATTAGTGCGGATATGCCTATTTATGCACAAAAGAAATTCCAGTTGCGTCAATTGGGAAATTGGGCTTCTGATTATTTGTTTATGAGATTGTCAGAGCTATATCTTATCAAAGCGGAAGCGCAGGCTCGTCTTACGCAGGATGCAGCAGCTGCACAGACACTTGCTGATCTAGTAACAACAAGGTATAGCGGATACAGTACTGCAGGTCTCGCAGGGGAAGCCTTGTTAAATGAGATTCTGTTACAGCGTAAAATTGAGTTGTGGGGAGAAGGATTTAGCCTCTTGGATATCAAACGTCTTGGAAAAGGACTTAATCGTCCTACGGGAGCTGGTAACCATGGAGGGGCGCAGTTAAATGGAGGAAATGGAAATAATTTTGCTCCAGGCGTAACATCGTTGCCGGCTAATAGTAACCGGTGGTTGTTTGCCATACCTCAAGATGAGATTAATGCTAATAAGCAATTGTCAGTGGCAGATCAAAATCCGTTGAAGGATTAATGTTTCTCAATTACCATGACAGGTAGAAGGAATATTTAGATTTCGTAAATCTTTAGTGGATGGAACGGGGGGATATTGAAAAATGTCACCCCGTTTTTATGTAGTTATACTAGTGATATTGTACTCCTATTATTTTAGTTGTTTGGCAAAATAGTTGGCCTGTTGTTACAATTGAAGTCTGTATTCTGTCTTTTTTACGGTTTCTTTTGTTGTTTTCAATAAAAAATATGTTAAAAAGTGTGAAACTTTATTTTTTTTTATATGTTTGCATAGTAATATCGTTGTTACGATGTTGCAGCTACTAACACACAAACAATTTTAAAAACTAAACACACAACACATGGAACAAAGATTATTCAATTTATCCCTCGATCTCCGCATTTAGATTTTTCTAGTGGAGTTTGATCTGGCTCTTTAAGTCAGACAAGGATTATATAACTGCTTTTTCTAAAAATTCTAAGATCATTGTACGCTATGGTCTGTTACCCGTTTTAACTGATTAGATAAAACGTTTTATCTCCATCTTATTTTAGATGTGGAGAGGAGATATTACGCATCGGATTTTGGATGAATTCAAATATATCAAGTACACAATTTTTAACTAAACACATAAACACATGAAACAAAAATTACTCAGTTTATTTTTTGTGCTGACTTGCTTAATAGGCGTGTCGATGGCACAAAATCGGCAAGTGAGTGGTAAAGTTACCTCTGCAACGGATGGCACTCCATTATCAGGAGTTTCCGTGTCTGTGGTAGGTACTTCTACTGCTACACAGACCGATGGAAGTGGAAATTATTCTATTTCCGTAAATCAAGGCGCAGCACTTAACTTCTCTTTTATTGGATATAGTGCTCAACGCGTTACGGTAGGGAATCAGAGTACTATCAATATACAGTTGGCTTCTGATGATAATGCTTTGGAGGAAGTCGTAGTGACTGCATTGGGGATAGAGAGAAGTAAGAAAGATCTTGGATACGCTGCGACAACGGTTGGCAGTGAAGATTTGACCAAGGTTAATGCAGTTAATATTGCTAGTGGTCTGACAGGGAAAGTATCCGGGTTGAACGTAACTGGAGTTAATAGCGGAGTTTTTGAAAACGTTAAAATGAACTTGCGTGGTATTAGATCTCTTACAGGTAAGAACAATCCATTGTTAGTAGTGGACGGAATTCCGATGGACTTGAATTATATGTCATCTATTAATCCAAATGACATTTCGAATGTTTCTGTTTTGAAAGGTTCATCATCTGCGGCAATTTATGGACCAGATGCTCGAAATGGTGTCATTGTTGTTACAACTAAAAAAGGCAGTTCAGCTCCTGTAATCACTTTGGGACACTCCACGCAATTTCAAAATGTCTCTTATTTTCCTGCGATGCAGAAGCAGTTTGGTACAGGATATGATGGAGATTATGATCCGATCGAAAATATGTCCTGGGGACCAGCATTTGATGGTTCTATTGTTAATATTGGTCCTAAATTGCCAGACGGTTCGCAACAAACAGAGGTATATAGCGCAACTGATGAACGTAAGAAGTTTTATGACACGGGAATTACTCATCAGACCGATCTGTCTTTGTCGACGAATGATTTTTTCCTTAGTCTTCAAGATGCTGTCGTAAAGGGAATCGTTCCAAATGATAAAAATAGAAGAACAGGTATCCGATTAAATACGGGTAAAGAATTTGGTATATTTAAGGTTGGATTTAATTCAAATTATGTTCAACAAAATTATAATGTTTTTGATGGTACTGGGGCTGAAGAAATGTTTGCTGTTTTAGGTGTTGGGGGGAATGATGGGATTTTTAATCAGATAATAAATACACCTGCTCATATTAGAGTTACAAAATATAAAGATTTTCAGAATGAGAAATGGTCTCAGCATGAAAATTGGTTTACAAACTATGGGTTAAATCCATATTTTCAAGCTGGAAATTGGAGAAAAGAAGGTAAAAAACAAGATTTAATAACCAATTTAGATTTGTCTCTTAAAGCAACAGATTGGCTGAGTTTTACGTATCGTGCAGGATTAATTTCCCGAAATACGGCGGAGCGCAATAGTTCGCTAGGAGTTAAGGTCTCACAGTTTGGGATAGACAGAGAAAAGGAGTCAATTCCTGCGTCAATTGAAGAGTATAACTATAACTATACCACGCTCTCTTCAGAGTTGTTTGGAGAGGTTAATAAGCAGTTGGATGATGATTTCAAATTGTCTGCTATTTTGGGTACTTATGTGAGACAGAATGAGTATCGTACGACTCGTGTTCAAGCAGGTTCTTTGCTTGTTCCGGATATTTTTAACCTAGGTAATCGTTTAGGCAACTTGACGGGATCATCTAATGGATATAAAGCTCGCCTATTTTCTTATTTTGGTAGTGCAGGGTTGAATTATAGAGGCTGGGCAAATGTTGAGGTTACTGGGCGAATGGATAAAACATCTTTATTGGCTTCGGAGCATAATACTTATTTTTATCCTGGAGTGTCAGGCTCATTAATCTTAACTGAAGCAATTGATGCTTTGAGGTCTGATTATTTGTCTTTTCTAAAGATTAGAGGGGCTTGGAATAAAACTGGTAATGCTGATATTACTCCTTATCTTCTTCAAGCAACATTTTCTCAACCAGGTGACACAGGATATCCTTATGGCTCCGTACCTGGTTTTACAGCTGGAAACACTGCTTATGATCCCAACCTAAAGCCTGAATTTATTAACAGTACAGAAGTCGGTTTGGAAACTGGATTTTGGAATAATAGAATTCGTCTAGAAGGAACTTATTTCTATCAAAAGAATACAGATCAAATCGTTAACGTCAGAGTTTCCGATGCTACAGGCTATCGCTCTATGTACAGGAATGCAGCTTCATTTATTAATAAAGGTTTTGAATTGGATTTAAATTTAACGCTATTAGTGAAGTTTGATGGAGGTGATATTAGATTTAGAGCCAATGCTACTTATAATGATAGTGAGGTAACTTCTATTTTTGATGACCAAGATTTGAATGAGATTGTCATTGGTACAAGTTATGCAAGGGTTGGTAATTATGCCATTAAAGGACAACCTGCCTTTGTGTTTAAAGCCACAGATTACGTTAGGGACGACCAAGGAAGAATTATTGTGAGTGAAACAACTGGACGTCCTAGCGCATCTAATGCGTTAAAAGTCTATGGTCGTACAATGCCAAAATGGATTATTTCATTGAACCCTTCAGTCAATTTTAAATCTTTCAACCTGTCCGCATTATTTGAACATAAAACTGGGCATCAAGCTTCTTTTAACGAAATGGGAACTTCTATGGCTTGGACAGGTGTTTCAGAAGCTACTGCATATAATAATAGAGAGCCCTTTATACTTCCTAATTCTGTTATAAAGGATCCAAACAATCCTGGTCAATATATTGAGAATACGACTGCTAAAATCGGAGCGAATGAGCACGTACTGCAGCACTATATTGCAGAATATAGGCAGGCTGCCTCTAATTTTCTAGTGGATGCAAGTAGTTGGAGGTTCCGAGAACTAGCGCTGACATACAGTGTGCCTGAGCAATGGCTAGCATCTAGACAGAGAGTTGTGAAGTCTTTGTCTATAGCATTGGTGGGTAGAAATATCGCATTGTGGCTGCCTAAAGAAAACAAATTTATGGATCCCGACTTTAATAGTTTTTACGATGATGGAAGTAACTCAATGGGTATGATTACGTCTACACAAAATCCTCCGACTAGAAATTATGGATTTACAATTAACGCTAAGTTTTAGTATTTAATATTACGAAAATGAAAAATAAAATAATAGCAATTATATGTGCTTCTACATTAACTTTTTCAGCTTGTAAAGATAGTTTTTTTGATATCAACAAAAATCCGAATCTTCCAACAGAAGAGGCGATCACTCCAGATTTGTTAATGACATCCGTTATTACAAATGTGGTTAAAAGAAGTACATCATCTTATAGATTTTCCGCGCATTGGATGGGATACTGGGCTAGGGGTAGTTCGTTTGGGATATCTGTTCCTTTAGAGAATTATAATATCGATGCTGCTTTTGAAGCGACCCAGTGGTCAGGAGTTACGCCTGATGCTGGGTGGTACGATATTCTTATGGATAATCATGTAATGGAGCAAAAAGGCTTAGCTAGTGGCGAACAGTTTTATGTTGGGGTGGCTAAAGCATTAAAGACGGTAGGTTTCATGTATTTGGTTGATATGTATAATAACGTGCCGTATTCTGAAGCTTTTGATTTGGCCAATAAAATAACGCCAAAATATGATAAAGGAGAGGATATTTATAAAGATTTATTAATACAGCTTGATGAAGCCCGTATGATTTTTTCCAATCCTAATCTTTCCATATCGGATCAAGCCGTCGCAGCTGATTTGATATTTAAGGGCGATTTGAAAAAATGGAGAAAGTTTGTCAATACGCAGACCCTCAGGTTGTTGGTGCATCAATCTGAAAAGGTTGCAAATCCCTCAGCTGAGATAGCAAAAATTGTTGCAGATGGAAGTGGTTTCTTAGATGAAGGCGAAACGGCGTGGGTAAACCCTGGATATTCTAACGATAAATACAAGTTGAACCCTATGTATATTGCATACGTTAGGGATGAGAATAATACTTTAGTAGATGGGTTTAATCGAGCGAATAATTTTGTTTTAGATAAATATAAACAAAATGATGATCTAAGATATCAACAGATTTTTTTAAAAGCTATCACACCTGTTGGTGGGGAATTATGGAGAGGTAAGAATTTTGGTCAAAATAATGTATCGGGAGAATCTTCGTCAGGAGAATCTATTGTGATGGGCCTAGGTTTAGTTCCGTCTCCTGATGCACCTGCTTGGTTGTTCACTTCAGTGGAAAGTTTGTTTTTACAAGCGGAAGCTGTCCAAAGAGGTTGGTTGTCAGGAAATGCGGAAGCAATGTATGAAAGGGCTGTCGAAGAGTCTTTCGTTTTCTTGAATGTTCCTGATGCACAAACTGAGGTTGCTGGATATTTACAGAAGAATATTGCTTCTTGGTCGAATAGCTCTAATAAGTTGGAGTTGATTATTAATCAGAAATATTTGGCGTTGCCTGGCATTAATAATTTTGAGGCATGGGTAGATTATAGGAGACTAGGGTACCCTAGCGATGTTCCTTTGTCATTGAATTCTTCCCTTAATGGAAGAAAAATTCCTTTGAGGTTACAATACCCTCAAAATGAATTTAATTACAATGCGGCAAATGTAGCTGCTGAAGGTGACATTGATCCTCAGAAAGATAAAATTTGGTGGGATGTTAATTAACTTTTTCTAGAAGATTTTCAATAAAAAAGGGGGTGAAATTTTGTTTTCACTCCCTTTTTTATTGGAAGGCTGTTTTGCGCTATTAATTATGTCAGCATTTTAATGTTAAGTTTCAATATTGAGGTATTTGTTTGCCATTTCTCAAACTATATCTTATATTTACTAGCGTACAAATAAGTACCGTCACACTATATTCCTAGAGGAGGGCGAGGGATGAATTTCGAGGATCGAGTAGAGTTCAACAAGCATTACAAAGTACTATGTTATTTCGCCTGGGAGATGGTGAGCGATACTGAGTTGGCCGAGGATCTGGTACAGGATGCATTTGTCGCTTATTTGGATAATAAACATAAAATTTCTTCCGAACCCCATGCTGTACGTTCTTTTCTGTACAGTACTATTCGTAATGCGGTATATAATCGTAATCGTAAAGGCAAGACCATTCAGAAGTACTTAAGCAGACAATCTAGAGATGAGATGGATGACACCGATTATGAGCATAAGATTATTCGGGCCGAGTTTATGGCGGAGATCAGTCGTGTGGTAAACGGGTTGCCTGACTCCTGTCAATATATCTTTAAGCTGAGCTATCTCGACGGTCTATCTAATCAAGAGATTGCAGATCAGTTGTCGATTTCGGTCAACACGATCAAGACACAAAAACAACGGGCACTCCGTGTGCTGCGGCAGAAGATTCATCCCGAATTCTTTTTCATTATCGTGTTGCTGATACTTACCAATAATTAGGCTGTATTTTCCTGTTTTTTCAAGAATAACCTTTTTGTTAAAAAAAAGTTAATTATTTGTCACCCGTTTATTCACTTTCCGTTTCTTATATACAAACCTACAGGAATTCGACTTTAAGTGCCATAGAATTGTGCCATGATATAAAAGCGAATTTGTAGCTCTCCTCATCAATTTAAATTTTTATAGAGGAAATTATGATAACTGACCCTTTACATATTGCCCAACTGATACGTAGGAAATTCAATAACGAATTGACTGAGGAGGAAATCTATGCTCTGCAGAAATGGTCTGAGCAGGATTTTCGAAACGCTCGTCTGATCCAAGAGTTGGAGGATGAGGTCAAAAAGGGAATGAATACACAAGTTTTTGATTCCTTTGATTCCGATCGGTCTTGGTCGATGATACACAAGAAAAAAAGAAAACAGTTCGTTTTATACTGGAGTCGTATTGCTGCGGTTTTGGCTGTGATAGGTATAGTGTCTTTTTTCGTGTTGAGAATTAATAGAGCAGAAGATAATAACCGTATTGTCGAGAGTAAAGACGAACGTTATAAAAATGATATTCTTCCGGCAATCAAAGGGGCGAAAATTGTCTTAGCAGATGGAACAGAAATAAAAGTCAATGATAATGTAACATTACTTGCTGATGGAAGTATTGCAACGAAGGACAAGACGGTATTGACAGAAGGCAAATCAACAACTTGGAATACTTTGATAGTACCTGTTGCAAACTTTCTGAATCTAACCCTTTCGGACGGTACCAAAGTTTGGGTGAACGCCAATAGCAGATTGACCTTCCCTAGTCAATTTTCAAAAGAAAAGAGACAGGTTAAATTGCTAGGAGAGGCTTATTTTCAGGTCAACAAGGAGGCTAATCGACCTTTTCTTGTTGAAACGGATGGAGGAAATGTTGAGGTATTGGGAACTAGCTTTAACATGTCTGCTTATGATGAGAAGGCTGTGACAACTCTTGAGGAAGGATCTGTTTTAGTGTATAAAGATGGGATGGAACAAGTTTTATCGCCTGGTATGAAAGCAGAAATGTTGGATAATCGTATTGATGTACAAAATGCTGATGTGGAAAAAGCATTGGCATGGAAAAATAATTCTTTTTATTTCAAAGGAGATAATATTGTGACTATTGCAAAGCAACTGCAAAATTGGT
This sequence comes from Sphingobacterium paucimobilis HER1398, assembly GCF_000416985.1. Taxonomy (GTDB): domain Bacteria; phylum Bacteroidota; class Bacteroidia; order Sphingobacteriales; family Sphingobacteriaceae; genus Sphingobacterium; species Sphingobacterium paucimobilis. The sequence goes on along the minus strand of NZ_ATDL01000003.1, from coordinate 176,291 downwards.
ATGATTTGGAAATCTCTTTTTCGAAGGGCGTTTCTTTATCTCAGACCTATACCGGTGAAATAAGTCGTAGCTCTAATTTGACAGAAGTACTGAAGATGCTGGAATTTGTAAGTGATTTAGATTTTAAAATAGATAATAACAAATTATTAATCCTAAAAAACAATAAAGTATGATATAAGGTTTACACGGGAAAAATGAAAACAGAGGTGTTGCAGCACCCCTGTTAAAAATCATTAAGCTAATCAGAATTAAACTATTAACATTAACTCAATTACTCAAATGTATGAATAACTTATCATTTGGCAAAGGGCGTTATGCCTCTTCTGGCACCCCCTTTCCAATAATTCTCCGGATTATGAAAATAGCAACAGTCTTGATGTTGGTTTTTATGACCTGTGCATATGGAAGCAGCAACGCTCAAAAAGTCTCGCTCTCCTTAAAGAATGCGCGGTTAGAAGATGCTTTTAAGGAAATCGGTAAACAGACAAAATTTAAATTCTTGTATAACGATGCGCTTCTTAAAAATGCAAAGAGGGTCAATGTTCAATTTGAAAATAAACTCTTGTCTGATGCGTTGACACAGGTTCTTGCTGATAATAAGTTGGCCTTTAAGATAATAGATGGAACTATTACGATTAATGCGAAAGTAGAAAACATCCAGAGGCTAGACGTTGCAAATGAAGTTCAGCATAGACTCCGAGGGACAGTTCGTAATGCAGGAGGAAGCCCATTGGTCGGTGCTTCGATCTCGATCAAAGGGACAACTGTAGGGACAACTACAGATGCGCAAGGAAACTTCTCTATTCAAGGTGCTAATGGGGCAACTTTACTCGTTAAATACATAGGTTATTTGCCAAAGGAAGTGCCCGTCGGTAACCAGGAGACTATTGCAATTACTTTATTGGCTGATAATGATGAGATAGAAGAGGTCGTTGTAACAGGGTTAGGCGTAAAAATCGATAAACGAACATTTACTGGTGCAACCAGCAAGGTCAATATGAAAGATATTGAACTTGGCGGATTGCCTGATCCGTCGAGAGCGCTAGAGGGACGAGTAGCAGGTGTCGTTGTGCAGAATACGACAGGTACGTTTGGTACGGCTCCAAAAATCCGGGTTCGTGGAGCAACTTCTATATATGGTAGTTCTAAGCCGTTGTGGGTAGTCGACGGAGTTATTGTCGAAGATGTCGGGAGTGTCTCATCCGACGAGTTATCTTCTGGAGATGCTTTGACATTGATCAGCTCTGCGGTCGCAGGTTTGAATGCAAATGATATTGAGTCTTTTACAGTTCTAAAAGACGGCTCGGCTACTTCGATTTATGGAGCTAGAGCTATGGGGGGAGTAATTGTCATAACGACCAAGAGAGGTACCGCTGGGAGGAATTCTGCTAGTTATGTGGGTGAATTTACAACAAGAGCAATTCCGTCCTACAACAATTTCAATATAATGAATTCTCAGGAGCAGATGTCTTTCTATCAGATATTAGAGCAACGAGGATGGCTGACAATGGCAGATGTAGCTAGCCGGTCGCAGTCTGGTGTATATGGAAAGATGTACGAATTGATAAAGGCAGGAGAATTAGAGAACACTCAAGAAGCTCGGAATGCTTATTTGCGGCAGGCAGAGTATAGAAATACAGATTGGTTCGGCGAACTCTTCAGTAAGACTGTAATGCAAAATCATTCTGTGAGTCTCTCCTCGGGAACAGATAAAGCTCAGTATTATACTTCTATCAGTGGTGTTTTTGACGATGGTTGGGCAAAAAAGTCTGACGTTAAGCGCTATACGGCTCTATTCAATGCGTCTTATAATCTGTACGACAATTTAAAACTCGAACTCAGAAGCAACGGGTCTTATCGTGATCAACGTGCACCTGGAACTCTGGGGTCTACAGTAGACCGAGTTTCTATGGAAGTAAAGCGTGACTTTGATATTAATCCTTATTCTTATGCTTTAAATACTTCCCGTACTTTGGATAAGAACGAATTTTACGCTAGGAATTATGCGCCATTCAATATATTGCATGAACTTGAAAATAACTACATGGATCTGAATGTAGCTGATATCAAGTTTCAAGGGGAGCTGAAATGGAAGCCTATCAAACCATTAGAGTTGGGAATAATGGGAGCGACTCGTTATCAACAAACATCGCAGCAACACTACATAAAAGATCAGTCTAATCAAGCCCTGGCTTATCGTTGGATGCCAACTACTTTTATACGAAATGCGAACCCATTCCTATACAAAGACCGGAGTGATCCTTATGCTATTCCTCAGACGGTATTGCCTAACGGTGGTATTTATGACAGAACTGATAATAGAATGTGGACGAAAGACTTTCGAGCCACTGCTGCCTATGACAATACCTTTAATTTGGTACATAAACTATATCTTTTTGCTGGTGGGGAGCTGAATTCTGTAGATCGAAACAATAATTGGTTCAGAGGATGGGGATTGCAATATGATTTGGGCGAAATACCATTTATTGATTACAAACTGTTTAAGAAAAGTCAGGAAGAAAATTCCGATTACTATTCTATAGATAGACGTAAAAATGGCTCTGTAATGCCAGCGCGCACTCGTCAAATAGCTTTTTACGGTACAGCAAACTATACCTATGATAATCGGTATACGGTGAATGGTACCTTGCGTTACGAGGGGACGAATCGTTTAGGACGGACGACCTCGGCACGTTGGATGCCAACATGGAACGTTTCGGGAATGTGGAATGTAAATGAAGAGAAATTTTTTAAAGAGCTTGAGACACCAATATCCAATCTAGCGCTGAAAGCCTCCTACAGTTTGACAGCTGATAGGGGACCTGATTTCGTGACCAATTCAAAGATTATTATTCAAAGTTATAATCCATGGAGACCGAGTACTTCGGATAAAGAGTCAGGGTTGAATATTTCGGATTTAGAAAACTCAGAATTGACTTACGAAAAGAAACACGAATTGAATATTGGAGCTTCTTTGGGCTTATTTAAAAATCGTATCGCATTAGATATTGATTACTACAAGCGTAAAAACTTTGACCTGATTGGAATTGTCAATACACAAGGGCTAGGAGGAGAGATTGCAAAATACGGTAACGTAGCGGATATGGAATCAAATGGTGTGGAGTTTAGTTTGGCCGCTACTATCTTGAAAAATGAAACTTTCTCTTGGGTATCAAGCTTTATCTATACGAAAGCAAAAAATAAAATAACTTCGTTGGAAAATAATAGCCGCGTGTCAGATTTGATCGCAGGTAATGGGTTTGGTCTAGAAGGATACCCTGTTCGCTCTTTGTTCTCGATACCTTTTGTTCGGTTGAACGGGAGTGGTTTACCAGTCTTTATGAATGAAGACGGAAAAGAAACAATAACAGGTGTCTATTTCCAAAATAGAGATAATATCAACTTTTTAAAGTATGAAGGACCTACTGATCCTACCGATCTAGGTAGTTTTGGAAACGTGTTTTCGTACAAGAATTTTAAATTGAATGTATTCTTTACCTATTCTTTTGGCAATGTGGTTCGTCTTGATCCCGCTTACAAGACTGGGTATTCTGATCTGAATGCTATGCCACGAGAGTTGTGGGACGCTTGGACTATTCCAGGAGACGAGAATATTACCAATGTACCCGTGGTGTTGGATAGTCGTTTTATCCGTAATGACAGTAAGTATGGATATGCTTATAATGCCTATAATTATTCGACGGAAACTAGAGCCAAGGGTGATTTTATCCGTCTGAAGGACATCTCTTTAGCATATGAGTTGCCCAAGGATATCGTTCGACGTGCAGGAATGTCTAACCTGGGTTTACGCTTGAACGTGATTAATCCTTGGCTGGTTTATGCGGATAAACGCCTGAATGGACAGGATCCAGAGTTTGTGAATTCTGGTGGTGTGGCTCTGCCGATCGCTAGACAGTATACATTAACCTTAAGAATGGGATTTTAAGATTATGAAAAAGAAATTGTTTTATATGCTGTTTTTTGCAGCGATTGCGTCTGGCTTTTCTTCTTGTGAAAAGTATCTGGATGTATTGCCTGATAATCGTTCTGAATTGAACTCAGTGGACAAGATAGGTAAGTTATTAGTTGGCGCTTATCCGAGTACTTCTTACGTGGTTGTAGCAGAAATGTCTTCAGACAATGTGGATGATGTCGGTCCAGTATATTTAAACTACCCTAAGTTTATAGAAGAAATCTATAAGTGGGAGGAGATCAAAGAAACCGATAATGATGGAGTCGAAAGGATCTGGTCTGGCTGCTATAGCGCTATAGCCAGTGCAAATGCTGCTTTGCAGGCTATTGATGAACAAGGTAACCCAACATCGCTGTCCGCACAGCGTGGAGAAGCATTGTTGGCACGGGCTTACAGTCATTGGATTTTGGTGAATATCTTTTCGCAGAATTATTCTAAGACACACTCATCGACAGACCTGGGCGTGACGTATATGACTAAAGGAGAAACTACGCTAAATCCTAAATATGAACGTAATACCGTTGCTGAGGTTTATGATTTTATGAAGAAAGACATAGAAGAGGGATTGCCATTGATCAACGATGCCAGTTACTCAAACTCGAATGTGGCGAAGTATCATTTCAATCGGGCCGCTGCTTATACCTTTGCTTCTCGTGTTGCCTTGTTTACCGAAGATTGGCCCAAGGTTATTGAGTATGCTACACAGGCTTTGGGAGAGAACCCATCAACCACTTTGAGGGATTATCAAACTATAGCCACATTCGCAGCCGATTATGCCAATATTACGAGAGAGTATAATTCGAGTTCAATAAAAGCCAACTTTTTGTTAGCTACGGCTACCTCATCGATGGGGCAGACCTTTGGTAATTATTCCACAATTAACAGGATTGCACATGGCGGAACCATCGGAATGACAGAAACTACATTCGCTCGTCAACCTTTCGGTACAGCCAAGATTTCTACAGATTATAGAATCAAAGCTTCTGTGTATGGGAGTACAAGCACTAATAAAGTTCTCTTCCCGCATATAGCACGTATGTTTGAATATACAGATCCAGTCAAAAAGACCGGTTATACGAAGGGAGTGTTCGCTCCGTTAACATCGGAGGAGGCTCTCTTAAATAGAGCCGAGGCATACATACTTTTGAAGAATTATTCTGCAGCCATTGCTGATATGCAGATCCATATCAATAATAATACGATCAAGAACCCTTCTACGATCAGTGAAGCTTCTATCAATACCTGGGCAAACTCATACGCTTACTTTACCCCGACTGAACCGACACCCAAAAAGGTGTTAAGTCCTGATTTTGAAATTGAAAGGAAGGGAACACAAGAGAATATGTTGCATGCGGTGTTGTCATTGAAGCGTTTACAATTTCTTCACACCGGAATGCGTTGGTTCGATGTGAAGCGTTATGGCATTGAAATTACCAGGAGAGAAGCGCCTGCGATTAATGGTGGAACGATAACGTATACCGTAACAACGAATACAATGAAAGTCCGCGATAATCGCCGAGCTATTCAATTGCCACAGGATGTAATTAGTGCTGGTTTAACACCTAATCCGAGATAATATGAAATTGAGAAATAATATAGTCCTATTAATAGCTTCGTGTGGCGTATTGTTCACAGCATGTAGCAAAGAAGATAAACTGAATTCGAATAGCGTCTTTGTGGATTCGGATATCCCCAAGAATCCATTGGATACCTACTTGTATAATAATTTTGTAAAGCCTTATAATATCGAAATCATGTACAAGTATGTGGACAAGGAGTCTGATATGACCTACCGATTGGTCCCCGCACCCTATGAGTCTTCTGTAAGGTTATCCAAGTTATTGTTATTCCTGGCTATCGAGCCGTATAATCAAGTGACGGGAAGCAAGCAGTTTATCCGGGATAATTTTCCCAAAATAATAACCTTTACGGGATCGGTGCCCGTGCAGACCAATGGGGTTATTATAAAAGGAACGGCTGAATCGGGAACAAAAGTATCGCTATACAATCTGCTTGGATTGACTGAAGCTAAGAGCGTCAGTTCTGTATTTCTCAATGATGAGTATTTTAAGACGGTTCACCACGAGTTTCAACATATACTGAATCAGAATAAACCCTATCCGAGCAGTTTCAAAGAAATATCTGGTCTTAATTATGTTGAAGATGAGTGGAATGCGAAGTATCCAACACTCGAGTCTGCTGTAAAAGCAGGTTTTGTGTCGCGTTATGCCTCAAAAGCCGATACAGAGGATTTCGCGGAGCTTTATTCTTTTTATGTAACAAGAAGCCAGGCAGATTTTGATGCCATCGTGAATTCGGATGGTTCAGCCTCAGCAGGTAAAGCTATTATTCTCTCTAAACTGGCTATTGTAAAGTCTTACATGAAATCAGAATGGAATATCGATATGGATGTGCTTCGCAGTAATATTTTGGCACGTTATGCAGAGTTGGGAACATTTGATCAAACTACATTAAATTAAGAAAAAATGAAATTAAAACTAGCGATTTTAGGCATATCCATTTTATCTTTCACCGTAGGTTGCGAGAAAAAAATGGATCGTATCTTCGAAGAAAGTCCTACAGAACGTTTAAATATAAGTATAGCGAATGTGTACTCTACTTTACAGGCCAATAAAGATGGTTGGTTGGTCAAATACTATCCGAGTAAAGCTATGGAGTTTGGAGGATATACATTATTTACAAAATTTACCAACTCAACAGATGTTGTAGTAGAAGGGGATATGACGACATTGGCAGCTCAAACGAGTACTTATGCTGTCATCCCGGGAGCAGGTCCTATTTTAAGCTTTGACACCTATAATAGAATTTTTCATTTTTTTGCCTTACCGCAATATTTCAATAAGGAGAAGGAGTATCAATTGCCTGGGTTTATTTCAGATAAAGCAGGTATTGGTGCCAGTAATGAGGGGATGAAGGGTGAAAATGACTTTTTGGTTACCAAAGTATCGTCGGACTCTGTTGTTTTGGAAGCACGTCGATCATACAATAAGGTTGTTCTGTTACCGATTAAATCAAGTGAGGCAGGCACTATTCTGAATGCCTATCGTGCAGCCGTTGCTAAATTCCATCCGATGGGGGGCTATAAATTTGAGGTGGGGACAGAGTCGATAAATGCTACATTTGCAACAGCAGCAACGAAGCGCGCTTTATTGATAGCTGGTACTTCGGCTCCATTTGCATACCGTTATACCCCTACAGGACTGGATTTTTATACAGAATATGATATAAAAGGTGTAAAGTTTAAAGAATTGAAGTATGTGGAACCTGGGGGGAGTTATACAAAGGGTTATTTTACAAACGAAGCCGGAACTGTAAAACTTGTTCCTACTACGTAAAGTCATCCAGAAGACCATCTCATCGATGTCTTTTAGCATGTGTTTAGTTTAAATGGAAGGGGGATTATTCCCCCTTCTCTATTTACCAAAATCATATTTGCTCTGAAGTAGTGTCAGTAAAAATCGTTGCGGTCAATAATACGTTATGAAAGTGATGCCGCAGAAATGTCTATCGCACCAAAAAACGAACTGCTGTAGACCAATCGCTTGCTCCGTTTTTGTTGCGAGCTCTCACTTTAAAGTAAATGTAGATTCCTGCAGTAAACCCATCCTGATAGGTTTTGAAAGATCTAGTAGTAAATAAGGATTCTCCCCATACCAACTCTTTTTTGTTTAAGTCTTCTACGGCAAAGCTGTATTCATACTGCATGTCTCGACCTACCGGGGTAAACCGGAATGCGACTTCACCAGCCCGTCTGCCATCCTCCAGTACTATCCCTGTTGGAGTGGCTGGTATTACGCCTGTTCGCTTGCCGGTCAACACCGGAAAGCCGGAACTGTATAGCAGGGATAGCTGTCCGTCTGCTACGGTATTGACATAATAGACAAGTTGCTGAAATAAATCTGCCAGTACGCGCTTCCGTTCACGCTTCAAGGCTTGCGTCTCCCTACTTCGACTAGCCGCGGGTACCACCGCTTCATAATAGGATGCATAAGCTTCTTCCAATTGTACTATGGTAGGAGTGGGATCGGTAAAGACCTCTGATGTCTTCATACACTCTATAATGCGGGCTCCCAGGACAATTAACTTTTCATCGGCCAATCGGAAAAAGTTCGCTTTTGCACGGATATACTTCATAATTAAAACAAACAGAATCAAGTAGTTTATAACTGTTCGCCATTGATAGGCAGACTCAATATACTAAAACTTAAATGGACACGCAATTAAGAAGTTATGGTGTGAGCCTTTGCAAATGCTCCGAGGCGTGTCTGTGGAGAGATCCTGCTTTGACATTTTGGGTGTCAAGTATTTGGCGAAGGCATATGAGTTGCTCTTGATCTGGTACAAGTAACAAATAGTGCTGTGCAACTATAAGAGAAGGTCTTTATCGTATATGCTATCGCTACGTAACATGCGTTTAAAGAAACAATGTTTTACTTTATGCAATAATGAATGTTCTTCATGGTTAATTATGAGTGCGGTAGACTGTTGTGAGTTTCTCGCAGTCTCGTATAGGTAAATCATAAAGTAAGATCAGTTAGGGATAGAATCATCATTATGGTTCCAATTGCTACGTAGCAACCGTAGAAAGTGATCTAAATATAGCAGGTACCGATATGGGTATGTCACATATGTAGCCCAGACTCTTAATTACTGCTGCTGGTTTCTAATCCTTTTGGTTCAGTATCTCATCTACTTGTACAAGAATGTATCCATGTTACGTAGCGAGAGGGCGCTCTTTTATATTGATTTTTAGCGAGAAGTGATGATTTTAACAGTTTCATATTGGTATATAGAGCATTCTGCAGGCGTGTTTACCAATAACATAAAATGATCACTCGAAGTCTGCTCAAGTCCCTTTAAGTCCGCTCAAGTCCGTTCAACTCCGTTATAGCTTCGACTATGCTTCGGCAATGCTCCGTACCATCCTCGGGATTCCTTCGGGACTGCTTCGCCTGTCCTTTGATAATTCTTCGACAATGCTTGGTCTCCAAGGCAAACGATGGTCGAAAAATAGGCGAACAATAGGCGAATATGTCTCAAGGCAGTCTCGAACCTGTCTCCTGCCTCTCTTGAAGGGAGATGCAAGAACTACCGAATGCTATGGATTCAAACGACATCCCCTTCTTCTGCGGAAAGTATGGCTACTATTTTAAGAGGCTTTTTTGAGGTGAGTAAAGCTATATATTCTGTATATCTCATAAAACTGGAAGAATTTATTTTCTTTCATTTTCTTTTTTAATAAGCTCCTTAATCAATTATTTTCCAATATCCACCTCTTGCTGAGCCTACACGTTTTATTTTGCCTGAATCACGTAGTTTTTTGATGTTCTTTTGTATGTTTGCTTCATTGATCCCTATTATTTCAGATAATTCTGGAATGGTTATCTTGGGATTGTTCGTTATTGCTTCTATGATAATTTGTTGATTTGAAGAGAATATATTCCCCTCTTTATTCCCCTCTTTATTCCCCTCTTTATTCCCCTCTTTGATGATAGTAGAAGTTTTCTGTTCTGTATATCCCAATTGTACATGAAAGCCATTAGGAATCTCTTCAACGGTTAACTTCATAGTCGGATAGGTCTCAATCTCTTGGCGGATACGGAGAAACCCGCTTCCATATTTCTCAATATCGCCCGTAAGATAAAATGCTTCAGCAATAAGTTTATTTCTGGCATACGCGCGATAGTTATCTCGTTCCAAATCTTCCGTGGTGAGATCCCCCATAAGTTTTCCTGGATTGAAAAACGATACATAATTGTCAAAGAGTTTTATCTGTATATCGATAGGGCTTCTAAAGTCTCTGTGTATAAGGGCGTTTATTGCTGTTTCTCTTAGAGCGGGAAGTGGGTATTCGAAAATTTCGGTACGTTGTGTGGGGTATCCCTTTATTTCAAAGGCTACTTTGATGCGTGCTACTAGATATTGCATAATCTCATCGATCACTTGGAACAAAGCCCCATTCAGCATTTTATCGTCAATGATAAAGGTAGGAGTTTTGAATCTTCCTAAATGGACATTATATCCTATGTTTCCCTTGCCGAAAAGTAGCCAGGCGGCGTTAGTAATCTGATTGCCATTAATCAGTTTTAACTTCTCTAGGCTACTGGTCGCATCGGTTAGCAACTGAAATCTTCCGGCTGCATTAACCCTTGCTATAAATTTTTCTATCAATAATTCGTCAAGATCATCGAAGGTCTTCCCATGTGCGGGATAGGAATCCCACGAAAGTTGAAGGGATTGGATGCTCATGTCAGAAATTTCAACGGCTGATAACAGATGATTGGAGTTGTTCACTCGCTTGTAATATCTTCCTTTAAACGCTATGGGTTTGATTGGAAATTCTGATATCGCCAATTCGGCGATATCTGTACCGTCAATATTGATGATGCTTGCATCGGGGATAATACTAGGTTGAGTTTTGTTCTTGACTTCATTGATCCACTTTTGTAGCGTTTCATCCCCAATGGAAAAGCCTGTGATCGGCTTGCCACTATCTGAAATACCAACAAGTACCCGTCCGCCTTTGGTATTAGCAAAGGCAGAAAGGGATTCTATAACTCCATCGTTGAAAGAGGTTTTAAATTCCGTATGTAGATCTTCTTTTATTGGTTTTGTCATTACCTAGCCTACTAAAACTTCTAGATTATTTGAATTATAACTCCAATCTAGTCTGAACTTCTGCATGATTCTATCTTCCTGCTCTTTGGAAAGAGGACGAAGGGTTTCAAACTCTTGTTTTAACGATAGTGCATCTTCAATTGAGGTCATGGCGTTTTGCTTGATTATTTAATGTTAGATAATTGCAGATTACTTAACTCCGTTTTCTTTTTTTATAAGCTCCTTAACAACTTCATATATTTTGGCGATATTTTCGATAGAATTTTGATTAATACAATAGTTGTAATTTATAACAGTATTGTTTTCTGATAGAATTGTAGTATTAAAATTCATATCGTCTTTGAAGTTTGTAATTACATGAGATGGAACACTCAAGTAATTTGAAAAAAGCTGTATAGTCGTTTGGTCAAGTTCTTGTTTTGAAAATATTGATACGAGTTCTTGCATTGTTATGTTTAAGTCTTTGCAGACTTTTTCAGAAGAAATTTGAAAAGTTTCTAATACATTTTTTAATTGAAGGCCTCCGTGCTTTTGTTTATTAATCATCGTGTTATTCATTGGTCATTTTATCTTTTAATTCTAGCATTTGTTTGAAAACTTCATTTTTTTCTCGCTCACTTTTTAGTAGTCGCTCATACAATTCTTCGATTTTATCCGTAGAGTTATAGTTGTTTACAACATCGCAACGTTGATTGATTGTTTCATTTCTTTCAATTATATTCGTGAATGCAGCATCTTCATCAAAATTAGTGATAGTTTCGATAGATACGCCTAAAATTTCGGAAACTTTATTAAGTGTTTCTTCGTTTATTATTTCGCTGTTTTCAATTTTCGAAACGGCTTGTTGTGAGATGTTTAATTCAGCAGCAAACATTTTTTGACTGAACCCCTTTATCTGTCTGAGCTTTCTAATTTTAGATCCTATTTTTTCGTCATTCGTTGCACTATTTCTCATTTTTATAGTTTTAAAAGTGTATAATACAACTAAATTAGTTAATTACAACCTAAATACAAAATAATACAACCTGTGATTTTCCTTCGTTAAAATCCGTTTGCCGATTTTTGTATAAACCAATACGGATAAACTATGTTTAATAAACAGCTTTATACAAACATCATCAAAGGCCCCGAGTAGCTCTGTGGCTCGTTATTTCGATTTCTGTGTCCAAGCGTAATACATACCGATTAAAACCAAATTATCTCCCGATTAAGCGCGCTAGACAAAATCAGTTAATCAATTTTTATTTAAATCGTGTGGCCTAGTTAAAGACTGTATAGTTTTTAGACCCGTTCGACTCCTCTGCGTTCCGCTTCCCGACAAGATATCGGGACAGGCTAGGGTGACGGGATAATATTAGGTCATACCTAATGAATCCAAAAAATGAAGAATTTTAATGGGGGTGGAAGAGAACTGCCCAAGGTATACACACTACCTATGCTAATATTCTGTGTGTTGTTTAGTGCGGCTGCGGTCATTCCTGCCTTCGGGCAGGAGGCCGATGGCCTTAGAATAAAGCCAAATAGATTAGTTTGGAACTATAATTATACATTGTATGATGCGGTAATCTTTAGGCCATTTAATCATGAAAGGTTTTACAAAGGTGCATTGGAGGAATATCCAAAGGCAGACTTGGAGAAGTTCGAGATCGGGAGATACGATGTTGATACCCTGAAAATAAAACAGATCAAGATTGGGGACAAAATACCGGACGAACTTTGGGATCTTCCGCTATGGATTGTAAATGATTACAATGGTCGTGATACCACTACCTTAAGGCAAGAGTCTGATAGAGAATGGCTGATCATAGACCTGTGGGCGGACTTCTGTGGTCCTTGTATTAAGTCCATGACTGCATGGGAAAGCCGCTTCTCTGATCAGAATACAAATTTTACGTTACTGGGGAATTTCGACACTAATCTTACATACAGAGCAGTGCCTTCATGCAGACGGTTTGGCTATAAGAGCACACAGATCATAGGTAAAAGTGCCGCTCTTTTGCATCATCTTTTCTTTTGGAATGATAGGAGAACAGGGCCTACACTATGGATAAAGAATGGTCAATTATTCGGAATCTCCAATGCAGGGAAATTGACAGAGACAGAATATATAGATATTCTGTCCGGCAAATTAGCTGAAATCCCATCACATGCGGCTTACATATATGGTTCATACATTTAACGGAATGGCTATGCATACATTTATCGAGAAAAGCAGAGTTTTAATTCTGTTAATATGTGCTATCCTATGGAGTAGTATGGCTGTCGCTCAGCAGAAAGATATCTTGGTATCAGGGACGGTAACCGATGCCCAGGCAAAAGGGATCGAAGGGGTGACGGTCAAAGCTACCGCCCAACGAATCTCTGTCCGGACGAACAGCAACGGAGAATTTAAACTTATGCTTAACAAGACTGATGAGCTGGTCTTCTCCAAAATGGGGTACAACTCTAAGACCTACGAGCTGGATAGTGCCTCAACCGATATCCGGATAATACTAGATACTACTGCGAACCAAATAGAGGAAGTGCTGATCAGTACGGGCTACCAGCAACTAAAAGCGAACGAAGTGAACGGAGCTATCACGGTTATAGATGAAAAGATGCTCCAAAAGCAGACAGGCAGCAATATCTTATCAAGGCTGGAAGGCATTACGAATGGTCTGGCTTTCCAAAAGGGTAGAGAGAATACAAACCCACAGAATAATACGGGTATCACTGTGCGAGGATACAGTACGATCAATGGACCATTAGATCCCCTGATTGTCATAGACAACTTTGTGTACGACGGTGATATTGACAATATCAATCCAAACGATGTGGAAAGTGTCACTATCCTTAAAGATGCGTCTGCAACCTCCATTTATGGAGCTAGAGGTGGGAATGGTGTTCTTGTAATTACAACAAAGAAAGGAGCTAAAGGGGAAAGAATCAATCTAGGTATTGAAAATGCAACCACCCTTTCTGAGACTCCAATGGATCGTAGAGAGCAGTATATGTCAAATGATGATTATATAGCTGTGGAAGAAAAACTGTATGAGGCTGGTTATTTTAACTCCAATCTAAATAGTATTTCTGGTCCGGTCCTGACACCGATCGTATATTGGTTGGATAAACAAAAGAAGGGAATTATTACTTCTGATGAATACCAAGAAAGGCGTCAGTTCTATGCTGCGTCAGATTTGAGAAAGCAATATCGTGAGACCTTTAATCGTACTGCGTTGCAGCAACAAACTGGAATACGATTGAGTGGAAGTAGCAGATTGAACAATTGGGGAATTTCCTTGAATAATAGTCACGTAAAGGACAATATAGGGCAGCCATCTTCAAGAGTTAATCTCAGATTAAACAATGACCTTAACTTGCTTCGGAACCTGAAGTTGGCGACATCGTTCAGCTATTCGTTGAGAAATCAAAAGAGGGATAATATCCCTTCGCTAATATCTCTTATGCAAATGGGAACGAGGCAGGAGGTACCCTATATGAGCCTATATGATGCAAATGGTGAAGAGGAGGCTTTTTATCAGTACTGGAATAAAAATCTGATTGATACGGTAGGAAAAGGCCGGCTTTTGGACTGGAAATATTACCCAATAGCCGATAGCCGTGAGACGGAAACGAGAAGCAGGTATGCGGAGCTCCTTGGGAATATTGGGTTGAGCTACCAGTTGGTGGATGGACTTAATTTTGCTGTATATTACCAAATATCCAAACAGGATAATGTAGCGGATAGGCAGTATAATTCAGCTAGCTATTATGTGCGGGATATGGTCAATAAATTCTCGCAGATCAATGAGAAAACAGGGGAAGTAACGTACATCGTGCCTGAAGGGGATGTTCTAAGAAAGTCAATTTCTGATTATATAAGTCATAACCTTAGATCCCAAATTGATTACTCAAAAACGTGGGGTATTCACGATATTAAGCTCTTTTTCGGATTGGAAGGTAGGATGACCCGTACAGACGGTGCTGCATGGACATATTATGGGTATAATGGAGACCCGCTTGGTTATGTTCCCGTTAGCTTTACAACACGCTACCGCACATTTCCTAGAGGAGCCCAAAGTAGCATTGCAGGTGCTTCATCCCTTAATCCTACCCTTCAGAACCGTTTCCTGAGTGGCTACGGTAATTTTAACTATACACTTTTGAAGAGGTATTCAATAAGTGCTAGCATGCGCAAAGATGGCTCAAATATTTACGGTGTTTCTACCAACGATAAGTGGAAACCGTTATGGTCTGTAGGTGTTGGCTATGAAGTAACTCGAGAGAGTTTTATGAATAGTTTACCATTCCAGTACCTGCGTGTACGATCCTCATTAGGATACTCGGGGAATGTAGACTTGAGCCGTTCGGCACTGCCTGTCGCAGCCTATTTTAATAATCCGGTAGAGGTCGGAGGACTACCTGCGGCCGCAATTGAAACGCTCAACAATCCGTCTCTGAGGTGGGAGCAGGTGCGTCAGATCAATAGTGGTCTAACCTTTCAATTGAAGAATCTGCCCATCTCAGGATCTATTGATTATTACAGTAAATACGGTAAAGATTTGTACGGAATTACGGAATACGATTACACAACATGGGGTATGCGCGGAACAATTACTAAGAATGTTGCAGAGATGAAAGGAGAGGGGCTCGATGCAGAATTGATTTTCAATAAGCAGTGGGGATTCATGGCCCTCCGTTCATCGTTCATCTATAACTACAGCTCAAGTATTACACATCGGTATTATGATGAAGGGCTTGCTTCTAAAGTCTCCAATCTAATGGATCGATCCAGTGTACAGATCACTCCCGTAGAGGGATATCCATTTTATTCCATTGCGGCGTATACCTGGAAAGGGCTGGATGACAATGGAAATCCAATGGGATTTTTAAACGGTGATGTTTCTATTGATTATCAAGCGTTAAAAAATAGTGCATATAAAGAAGGAGAGGAAAATGGAGTCATCCGTTTTATTGGGTCTGCTATACCTACACACTTTGGTTCTTGGGGAGCAGATTTAAGTTATAAAAGATTTACCGTAGGCTTTAACTTGATGTACAAAATGGGGTATTACTTTCGGAAACCTTCAATCAATTATAGTGCACTGGTTAATAATGGTGCAGGCCATGCCGATTACGCTAAGCGTTGGCAAAAAGCAGGTGATGTGACATCGGTGCCTTCTTTTGAGTATCCTCTGGTAACTAAAGACCGAGACTCATTTTATCTTGGATCGGAGGTGTTGGTGCAACGAGCTGATCATGTACGTTTTCAGTTTATAAACCTGAGTTACCAACTAGATTTGAATTCAAAAAGGCCCCTCACTATTGATCTGTTTGCTAATGTCGCCAATCTAGGTATACTATGGCGATCAAATTCAGATGGCTTGGATCCCGAGCATTTGTATACAAACCCAGCTGGGAGGACATGGAGTTTTGGTTTTAGATCAAATTTTTAATGCGATTCATCATGAAGACACAATTTATTTTTTGCAGTATTTTTTTCTGCTTATTTCAGACAGCCTGCTCTGATTTTCTTGATCTAAAAAGCAACAATAAACTTGCTGTACCAGATAAGCTAGAGGATTTGCAGGCACTATTGGACAGCTTTCAGGATATGAATGAAAGACGCACACCTTCTTATTTGGAAGCTGCTGCTGATGATTACTTTTTGACCGACAGTCGCTATATTGCTACGCTAGAAGACCATAAACCACTATACGAATGGTTGCCCGTAGAATCAAAATTTCAAAATGATTGGAGTAGTGCGTATACGATTGTCTACAATGCTAATTTTTGTTTGGATATCTTGAAAAAGATATCAAAGAACGAAACTAATAGCGCAGTGTGGTCAAATATTTACGGATCATCACTGTTTTATAGAGCTAACGCTTATCTAGGATTAGTATGGGCATACGGTGCTGTGTTTAATCCCAACGGAGACAATAGTAGTTTGTCGATTGTACTTCGTGAAGATTCGGATTTTAATAAGCAGAGCAGACTTAGTTCTGTTGCTACCGTTTATGAACGTATTTTAGAAGACCTTAAATCTGCAGTTGATTATCTTCCGGAGGTACCGAAGCTGAAATCAAGACCCTCTAAAGCGGCAGTGTATGCCTTATTAGCGAGGACTTACCTATCGATGAGTGATTATTCCAATGCACAGTATTATGCAGAGTTAGCACTTCGCATTAATAGTGATCTTATGGACTATAATAATGCGGCAGATGGAATAAAAATCAACGATGCTGTGCCTTTTGAAAGATTTAATAAGGAAACAATTTATTATGCTGATATGGCGCTGAACTTTAGATTGCACGTGCCTACAACTGGATCTTATGTTGATACAACGTTGTATAATAGCTATCATACGGATGACCTAAGAAAAACTGCTTTCTTCAGGTCAAGTGAGAGCTATCAAAGGTTTAAAGGAACTTATTCCATGTCTACCAGCTGGCTATTTACGGGACTCACGACAGCTGAGATGTTTCTGATTAAGATAGAATCTATGTGCAGGATCGGAGATTTTAAATCTGCCATAAAGCTTCTAAACAACTTTAGGAAATACAGATGGAATAAAGATCGTGTATTCTTAGAGTTAAAGGCTGATTCGAGGTTCGAAGCAATTCGAATTGTTTTATTGGAGCGTAGAAAGGAACTATTATTCAGAGGGCTGCGATTATCCGATGTAAAGCGGCAGGGGTTAGAGGATAGTTCTTTAAAACTTAAAAGAAAAATACAAGGAAGATTGGTAGAGGTTACAGCAACAAGTGATAAGTTGATATTAGGATTGCCGACAGATATAGAGGAGTACATAAAGTAAAATGCAATTTATTATAATATCATAAAGAACCGCCCTGAAATTTCTACCAATATGGCTTGAAAATTTCAGGGACGGTTTTATATCCTATCCTAAATTACGTTACGGCATAGGTTTATTTCTCGGGTTAGAATAACTGCTATGGGTAGTTACACCATAGTTATTCGTAGCAAAGAATGTGGTCTGGATTGAAACTTTTGACGGATCTAAAGCTAAGCCAGCTTCGTCTTCTGTATTTTCAATCGGCACGCGAATGGAACAGGCTACTTCTTGATCCTGATCTGTAGGACATTCCGTCCCTAGCGGCTTCCAATAATTAGTGTTTTTGACATTGGAATCGTCAAAAGGATTTGCCAAAGAGCCTGGTGGCTGATACGTAAACACCACATTTGTCAACGTTTCTTTTTGATATAGTTTAAACGAACTAAACCCGATGATTGCGATTCCGGCTATTATAGCCATCGCATATTTTTTGATGAAATTTAATGTTTTCATCTCTTGTTGCCGTTTTTATAATAGCAAAAAACGTCCTCCAAAAAACTCTAATTTCTTTACTGTCGACCATCACTATGCTTTTACGAGGTGTATAGATCTTGGTTTAATACCTCGGGTATTCTTGCTGGCAAGTTTGACGCAGATACCGCTACGTATCATAATCTATTCTAATACCGGACTAGCCGGGAAAGGGGCAAATCGCCGCTTGAATACTTTGGTTCGCACTAGAATGAGGCGGTACATCGGTACCATTATACTGATGGGGTACTGGATGAATAATATTACTTGTCTTTTGCTTCTTGTGTACGCGACCATGGGGGCAGTTGGTCCAGTCAAATACCACCCCAGTATGGAGAGCCCAAGTAGCAATAGATTGACAAGTAAAGGCCAGTCCCACAGCTTGTCCATCGCAACGTATAGCCAGAATACCATCAGGAATATCCGGATGCTGTAAAAGGTGATATGGTTTGTTGTTTTCATTTTTCTTCTGTTATCTAGTTATCCTGTGAACCCGTTATCAAGTATCTGTATAGCTTTTTGATTTTATCAAATGATCATGTTATTTGATGATCTAGTTATTCCCAATGATGTGTGGACTTCGCTTCAACGTATGTGTTAACCAGTTATCTTGCCCTGCATGTTAACTCCATCACTTGCGTAGTGAAACGAAGTCCCGATTTTTCATCGGGGTTAACTTGATAACTCTGTCATTCCATTCCAATATCAGGTCACAATGTTTTGTAACTATTTGTAAATAAATATTTTATGTTTTGTTTTTCTGTTTTTTAGTTTTATATTTACTCTATAAATAAGTTTATCAATGGCTGAGTAGAGATCGATAAACTGCTTTTATATGCTACGCAATTATATTGCATATAAAAGGCAATTTATCTAAGTTCGGATTACCATATTATAAATGTCATTGTCCTCTATATACTACTGCCTTTTTTTAGGCAGAAATACCATGTGTATTCTTGATTTTATTTTAGTTGAGTGATTATCAGTGCTATAATTTTCATTTAATAGGCAGAGTAAATAGAAGTATGGATATAAAACCGAAGATATGGACAATGAAATCTTTAAAATACTATACGATGATCCCCATCGTGGGGTGCGACTTCTGGAAGAGAGGTTTGGCAACCAGTTGAAAGCATTTGTCGTGCACAAATTTCCTTATAATATGGATCTGGTACAGGAGGTCATACAGCTTACGCTGATCGTGATATATCAAAAACATCAAGAGGTGGCAAGCGCGAATGATCCCTTTGGGTATATCATGGGGATAGCCCGAAGGATAGGCGGTAAAATCCGTATTGCACAGCAAAAACATGCTGGTGATCTGATCGAAGAGCAGTATCAGATCAGTAGTGGCGAGGAAGCCGATCTGGATCTACTTGTGAAAGAGCTGATGGACGAGATTTTCTCCAAAGGCGAACTGCTGACCCCGAGGGAAAGTGAAATCTTAAGGGCTTCGGCACTGGAAGGTTTGGATAATGAGGAGCTGGAAGAACGGTTTAACCTGAAGCCGCAAACTGTAAAGAATGTGATGAGTAAAGTGAAGCAGAAATGTGTGAACTTTCTGAGGGGTGGCTCCAGGTAATCGTTAGCATCAAAAAATTAAAGTATAGATCGTAATGAAAAATAATAAGCTGCATATCGAAGAATTAATAAGAAAGAAGCTGTTGGGACAGATCAGCCCAGAAGAAGCGCTGCTACTGGAACAGGAGAAAGCGTATCATTCGGAGGAGTCCTATGATAATATGGTCATCGAGGTACTGCGTGGGCTGGGTGGGCAATTGCCCAAAGGTAAATTGGGCGACTGGCGGCCCGATATGGATATGGTTATCGAGAAAGCCGAAGCGATACAGGTTGGTATGGAGATGGTCACAGCGCTGAAAAGAGATAAAAGACGTAAGCTGCTGGGGCGGATAGCGTTTGGTGTATCGGCCTGCCTTGTTGCCGCGCTATTGTTTGTTTTAGCGGGCCGAGAGTCTAAGCCCCCCCAACTATATGTGGAGGGCAGTTGCGGGGATGCCGGCACGGATATCGAGTTGCCCCTATCGGAGTCGGTATCTACACTGATGTGGGGAGATGATAATAGGCGTGTACTAACAGCGGGCGAATCTGTTGCTATAGGGCCTTTGGTAGCTCGGAGGATGCCGGATGGCTTATTGGTACTGGAGGAAAATGCTGCCGTAGAGATGGATTATAAGCTCCGTGAGTTGGTGATTTCTACAGCGGCACTACAGCAGTGTGTGGTTCAATTGCCGAATGGTGCCCACGTAAGGTTGAACGCGCAATCGGCACTGCACTACCCGTTGCAACAACTGAAAAATCGTACCGCAGTGAGGGTGTCGGGGGAAGCCCTGATAACGATGGAACAAAAGAGGGGTGTGTGGCCGTTGCGGTTAGTGACAGATAACGGGCAGGTGACCATGGAAGAGGGAGAAGTGATGGTGATGGCACTAAACGGTATGACCCAGGCTACGATATTGAAAGGTGTAGCGACATTGCAGGAGAATAATAAGGATAGGGGAGTGAAGCTGGATTGTCTCGGCGCGCAGGGCCTTTTAGTGCGTATTGCGGATAGGGATAGCCGGAATATACGGGATACATTGTTCTATACGGCGAATGCAGACTATGATAAAGTAAAGCGATGGAGTAAGGCGGTACGTGTGTATGAGGATGCATCGCTGCGTGATTTTGTCGTAGAAATGAGCCGTTGGTACGGGTTTCGGATTCAGAATATACATTGTATACCTGATGAACGTCGTGTCAATGAATCGGTCTGTCACAGACTTACTGAGAAAGAAATTTTTGCAATAATACGACAAAATGGGACCAAAATGGTCAAAAGGAATGAGCTGTTGAGCTTTTGTCCGGAAGATACCGATACAAGGCTGGCGAAGAAACCTTAACATTTTAACAGTAATATTTTACGAGCAGGCCATGCCTGCTCGTAAAATATTATCTATTTGCCAATATACTGACTTCTTGAGCGACTCTGCCCGCTATATCTTTATAGGCTTGAGCGACGTTTTCACTATCATCCATTACTACTGGAAAGCCGTTGTCTCCAGCATCACTGATAGCTTTGATCAATGGAATCTCGCCTAAGAATGGAACTTTATTATCTTCTGCCAATCGCTTGCCTCCATCCTTACCAAAGATATAGTATTTGTTGTCGGGCAGTTCGGCAGGCGTAAAGTAAGCCATGTTTTCTACGATACCGACGATAGGCACATTGATACCTTCCATCTGGTACATCGCTATTCCTTTGATTGCATCAGCAAGTGCTACCTGTTGCGGTGTGGTCACGATGACAGCACCCGAAATAGGGTAGGTCTGCGATACGGTGATATGTATGTCGCCCGTACCCGGTGGCATATCCACGATCAGATAATCCAATTCGCCCCAATCTGCATCATTGAAGAGCTGCTTGATAGCCGATGTCGCCATCGGTCCGCGCCATGGAATCGGTTGATTCGGATCAGTGAAAAAACCAATGGAAAGAAGTTTCAATCCAAACTTTTCAACGGGTTCGATTTTGGTCTTACCATCGGGCATCTGCGTAGCCATCGGTTTGGCTCCTTCAAGGCCGAACATGATTGGGAGGGACGGACCGTAAATGTCAGCATCCAACAAACCGGTCTTGGCTCCTGATTGGGCTAATGCCAATGCCAGGTTGCTGGACACGGTCGACTTGCCTACGCCACCTTTACCAGAGGAGACGAGGATGATGTTTTTAATGCCTTTAAGTTGGGATGTGTCTACACTGGTGACATTAGAGGTCATGTTGATGTCAACCTCGATATCCTTATCGACAAATAGGGCAATCGCATTACGGCAGGCGTGTTCGATATGCCCCTTCATCGGACAGGCAGGTGTGGTCAGAACCACATCAAATTTTAACTTGTTCGGGTATATCTCTATATTTTGAATCATGTGGAGTGTTACCAGATCTTTTTTCAAATCCGGGTCTTCTACATGGCTCAGTGCGTGTAATATCTGCTCTTTTGTAATCATAACTTCGTAATTCTATTACAAAGCTACACATTGCGGCAGACAAACGTGTCATGCTTGCCTCAAATCCATAATCTTTTCGAAGACTTTGTCCAAGAATAAGACGGTATCTAGATTACGGTCAAACTTGCGCTGTTCGAATACCAGATCGTAAGCGTTGTCAAATTTCATGGCTACCAGCTCAAATTTCTGTAGTTCGAGCCATGATGGGGTGTTGTCCTTATCAGGGACAACACAGGTAATCGTTTTTAGGTCACCTTCGTTCGACACTTTGTAGTTGACACTAACAGGCCTCGAACTTGCCTTTGGATAATGTATTAAAATGTTATTGCTCATATGCTTAGTGAATTTGAATGTAAGGGATAAGGTGGTGTGTCTGTTTACCCCTGGAATATCTTCGAAAATTGAAAGAAATCCGTTCAGGCAGTCCGTATCATTTAGCCTGAATTTTGTAATATAATGAAAATAAGTCATATAAGCAAATTTTGCTGCTTTAAAGACCCATGGCTTGACTAAGGGTAACAAAAAAAGGCCCCCATCCTGATGATGGAAACCTTTCTGTATGAATAACAAATTTTTGTTTAAAAGGACCTATAGTTGCCTTGTAGATATTGGTTTGCTTTTTCTTCCTTAAATTTAGCTTTTTTGGCGTCCCAATGGAGGGTTTCTCCAGGGAAGCGTCCAGCAATGGTTCCTAACAAAATGGTCTCCGTTAATCGGGAGGCGTAATCAAAAGGAGCCGAACATTCTGCTTTGCCCAAACAAGCATCTACAAACTGATGGTAGTGCTTGGCACCTTCCTTATCATAGTCACGAACAGGCTTGCCCAGGTTATGCTTGGCCGATATTGCGTCTATTTCATGGGAGATATCGACATACTGGCCATCGACTATTTTTCGAGGTAGCTGCATGAAGTGCGGTAACAACAGGCGTCCCTTGGTACCGACAAACATCGCCCCTTGTTCGGGAAGTTGTCCGTCGCCTGCTATCTTAGGGTCTAAAGACAGTACACCTGGCTCGTCCTGTTTCTTTGCCTCTGTTTTAACAGCTTTCATATTGGGGAGCGTTAAGTCTTCATTGATTGCCGGAGCGCCAGGGCCATCATACCAGATCCATTTTAACGATGCGGTCGTATATGCCGTGCCTGGAAATTCGTAGGTCACCTTATTGTGCTCTGGAAAACCAAACCCATTCGTAGGTCGACACTCGTTGACGATCGTGCGCGGTACGTCGAGTTGCAGCGCATTATATGGGGTATCAAAAATATGTACGCCCATATCGCCCAAAGTGCCACAGCCGTAATCCATCAATTGTCTCCAACGTCCTGGATGATACACTCCTTTTTTATATGGTCTTTTGGGTGAGGTCCCTGCCCATAGATTCCAATCCAGTGTCTCTGGGATTGGATCTTCTCCTTGAGGCGGAGGCCCGTCGTAACCATGGTTTTTTGGAGACCAGGCGTGTACAGTGTGTACCTTTCCGATTATACCCGACTGAATCAAAAGCGTTGCCAATTTGTAGTCGTAAAAAGAGTGTACCTGAATCCCCATCTGGGTGACCAATTTTTTTTCAGCTGCCACTCTTTTCATTTCACGTGATTCAGACACGTAATGCGTTAAGGGCTTTTGGCAGTAAACAGGTTTATTCATCTGCATGGCCAATAGGGAAGCTGGAGCATGGGTGTGGTCGGGTGTCGATACGATGACGGCGTCAATCTGGTCGCCAAGCTCGGCCAACATCTTTCGATAATCGGAAAATGTACGAGCATTGGGGTGTAGTTTGTGTGCCTCATTAAGGTTTAAGGCGTCAACATCGCATAACGCAAAAATATCTACATTTGGATGGGAGGAGATGGCATCCAAGTCTGCTCTTCCCATGCCGCCAACACCGATATGTGCAGTTCGTAACCGACGATCTGTAGGGAAAGCTTTTAGGATAGAAGGCGAAAGGAGAAGTCCTAACGCGCCTATAGCACTGCTTTTTAAAAATTCCCGTTTGTTCATAATCTAGTAGTGTTTATGTTTAAGTATAGTCTAAAGTAATATTATTCTTTGTTTATTGCAAGTGTATAAATGTTGTGTTTTGAAGAATTTTGTTTTTAGGAAGCTCTCTCGCAGAGGAGGGGTATTTGTAGTTGCAATGTATTATAAGTAGCTTAGCATCAGAATTTTTTTGTAAACCTGGATTGTTTGATAAACAGTATTATTGAACAATTTTTTTAAACCCTTTTATTATGAAGAAAGCGAATGTGTTTTTTTGTGTATTTCTGTCTGTCTGTTTCGGTTCAAGAGCTGTTGCGCAGACGAGTGAGCTCAAACATGAACTGCGGTTTCAGATCAGTGATGGGATACCGTTGGCGGTTATCAATGGTATCACCATGTCTTTAACAGATGCTTTTAGCAGTTCTTTTAGTGATTACAAAATAAAACGTACGGGAGAGAGTCCAATGCCATTGGTGTATGGATTAGGCTATAGGTATCACGTCACTCCCCGATTTAATGTTGGATTGGACTTGGGTTATATGCAATTCAAAGCGGATTACGAATTGAAGAAGGAGGGGGATGTACAAGAGGGAACTCGTAAAACAAACTTTGTGTTGATATTACCTTCTGCGGAATACGCCTATATGAGCAAGCGGAAAGTAAGGTTGTATGGAAATGCTTCTGCTGGGGTGACCACCTTATCAGGAACGTCCAGTGTAGGAGCAGCGGCTAATAATGATAAGGATTATAGCTCAACGGTATTTGCTTTCCAGATCAATCCTATTGGAGTTCGTTACGGGGAACGTTTTGGTGGATTTGCGGAGCTGGGATTTGGATTCAAAGGATTTCTGTCTTTGGGATTCAGTGCTAGATTGTAGTTTTTTCTAGCTCACACGATAATTAAATCGAGATATCTTTGATGCTGTAATCGGGATGTCTCGATTTTTTTTGATGCATCTTTCGGGATTTTCACGCTTTTTATCTAAGTTTAACGTCGAAATAGGTCGATTTAGATATGCGTTTTTCATCGTCACGGAAAAAGTGGCTTATAATAGCCTTAGGAGTTCTTGTTGTATTGTTTGGAGCAGCATTTGCTTTTGCGATGTCCAAACGGCAAGGGTACTTGGATATGGCTGTGCATAAGGCACAAGCAAAGCTTAAGAAAGACTATCAGCTTGATTTTAATGTGGCTAATTATCGCTTTGATGGGCTGACGACTGTTGTTTTTGATCGTGTTGCTCTAATCCCTGTGGGCCGAGATACGTTGGCGACGATGGATCATTTGGGGGTCGGTATTCGGGTATGGCCTTTATTGTTTGGCGAAGTTAAAATAGGTCACTTCGATCTGGATAAGGGCAAAGTCTCCTTTGTCAAAAAAGACACGCTCAGCAATTATGACTTTTTGTTTCGTAAAAAGGAAAAAGATTCCACTTCTGTGGAAGAGCCCAATGAGCGCAACTTCGCAGAGTGGGCACAACGTCTCGCTAAACAGATCTTCTCTAAAGTACCCAGCAATATGCGGATGAATGATTTTGAAATCTCTTACCGGGACAGTCTGCTCCATCAGCGTATACGGGTTCCTAAAGCTATTGTTGATGACGGTGATTTCGAAACGAGTCTTTTTCTGAATGATCATGATGCCGAGTGGCGTCTCCAAGGTTATGTCAATGGCGATCAACAGAAACTCAAAGTCGAAGTATCGTCCAAAGAGAAGAATACAGAGCTGCCTTTTTTACGGGGCAAATATGGTTTGGGCATTAGCTTTGACAAACTGGTTTTTGACCTTGCGGGTATCCGAAAAGTGGAAAAAGATCTGTTGCATGTGACTGGGGCGGTCGAATATGACAACCTGGTGGTCAGGCACAGACGGCTTTCGGACGAGCCGGTGGTCTTGCCTCATGGCCAGGCAACAGGTGGCTTTGCCATTGCTAACGATTATATTGCATTGACTGATAAGTCAAAAATAACGGTCAAAGAGTTTTCTGTATCTCCCAAGGCGAAGTTTACGATCAAACCTGCTAAGAAGATCGAGCTTTCTGTACGTACAGGCCCTTTTGTTGCACAGAATTTTTTTGATGCTATTCCTGTTGGATTATTTGAGAGTTTGGAAGGAATAGGAGTGACGGGGCAAGTCGATTATAACCTTGATTTTGCTGTCGAATTGGATAATCCTGACAATATCGTATTCAAGTCATCAATCGATGACACGGATCTGAAAGTATTACATTGGGGGAAAGCCAAAGTGGACTCGCTTAACTTTCCTTTTGAGTATGATGCTTACGACGATACGACCTTTGTACGGCATATTGTGGTAGGACCAAGCAATCCTGATTTTACACCACTGGGACAGATACCTTATGTACTGAAGACTACCGTACGTAATACGGAAGACCCCTTTTTCTATACACACAATGGTTTTGAAGAAGAGGCTTTTAAATTGTCGATTCGAACGAATATTAAAGAACGTAAGTTTAAGCGTGGGGCGAGTACGTTGTCGATGCAGTTGGTCAAGAATGTGTTTTTGAATCGCAAGAAGACGATGACGCGTAAATTTGAAGAAATTCTGCTGGTCTGGCTTCTGGAGGCTTCGGGTCAGGTCAGTAAGGATAGGCTCTTTGAAATCTATCTGAATGTGATCGAGTGGGGGAAAGATGTGTACGGTATTGCTGAAGCATCGCGGTACTATTTTAAAAAGCGGCCACAGGAGCTCAATCTGGGAGAAAGTCTATTCCTTTCGAGTATTGTGCCGAGACCTAAGACGGGATTGTCTTCCTTTGATTATACGGGACATCTTAAGCCGTGGGTACAGCGTCATTTCAATACCTATGGTTATATCATGACCAAGGTTGGCGATCTGAAAGAGGTCAATGTGCCGGCTAATTATGGTTTTTACGATGTCGTGCTACAGTCAGGCTTACGTCCTCCTGCCCCCTTGGTGCGGGATACGGTATCGCTGGGGGTAGTAGAAGAACATGAACGTCTAATGGAGGAAATGGAGAGAGAGGAGACTGCGAAGAAGTCTATCTTGGAGAAGCTGATGAATAAAGAACAAAAGAATTAAATAAGATGAGAACGATCGAGATTGATAATTTGAAATTCGAACCTTTTATCGAATATGATGAAATAAAAAAGAGAATCCGTCTGATCGGTATAGATATCAATGTGCAATATGCAGACAAACACCCGGTATTTATTGGGGTGTTGAATGGCTGTTTTATGTTTATGGCGGACCTGATGAAACAGGTGCACATCCCCTGTGAAATGTCTTTCGTTAAATTAGCTTCCTACGCTGGGACGGCACAGGGAAGTATACACGAACTCATCGGTGTTGGCATTGATCTGACGGGACGCGATGTGGTTATCGTAGAGGATGTGGTTGACTCTGGTCGATCCTTGAAATATACGATGGAAGCCTTGGAAAAACTGGGGGTGGCGAGTGTGGCGGTGTGTACGCTTTTGTTGAAGCCTGCCTGTCTCCAGCATGAATTTGAAAATATCATGTACGTAGGTTTCGAAATTGACCCTGAATTTGTCGTGGGCTATGGACTGGATTATAACGGGCAGTGCCGTAACCTCCCTGATATTTACAAAGAGGTTACAGGAGCTGGTTAGTTTTTGAAGTCGCAACTGTCGAGGTGGTCATTCACCATGCCTACAGCCTGCATAAAGGCATAACATATCGTTGTTCCAAAGAATTTGATACCTCGTTTTTTTAGATCCTTGGACAGCGCATCGGATTGAGAGGTGCTGGTAGGCGCCTCTTTCATAGAAGCGAGCTGGTTTTGGATAGGTTGTCCATTGGGCATAAAGGTGTAAAGGTAATTGTAGAAAGAGCCAAATTCTTTTTGTATTGTGAGGAATACTTTGGCGTTGTTTACTGCCGCAGCGACTTTTCCGCGGTGTCGTATGATTGCCGGATCCTGTGCTATTTTATCGATCTGTTGTTCTGTAAATTCAGCAACTTTTACCGGATCAAAGCCAGCAAACAGCTTGCGGTACCCTTCGCGCTTCTTTAATACGGTAATCCAGCTCAGACCGGCTTGGGCGGATTCGAGTATAAGGAATTCGAAGAAAATCTGATCATCAGTAACCTTTTTCCCCCATTCTGTATCATGATAGGCTACGTATAGCGGATCGTTTCCGCACCAGGGGCATCTATTGCTTGCTTCACTCATAGAATCGTTTAGTTTTTAAGGACAAAAATCCTACCTTTGAATACACATGAAAACAAAGTATAGGCTGTCGCAAATTAGGAAAAAACTGGAATATCTTCTGATGCTAGTTATAGTGATATTTTCGTTTGTCACCTTAAAGGCACAGACTGTACCATTGACCATACCATCGGATTCCTTGCAACGGGCCGTACAGGATTCTTTGGCGACTGTAGCGTTAAAAAAAGATTCTTTGGCAAGGGTGTATATCTTTTTGGATAACAATAGACCCAATCCGTATCTGGATAGCCTTCGGAAGCAAGTAATTGTAAGCGATAACAATTTTGTGTCTTGGATGGAATTTGCAGCGAGTCTAGTCACTCATAAGGAAGAGGCTACTATGCCGGCTGTTTCGAAAGTGGATCGTCCGCTATGGATCATTGGTGTGCTGATTTTGTTGTTTTTGGGGATAGGGTTGGTTCGATTGTTTTTCTATTCGAATTTTCAAAATATTATCTACGGATTTTTTAATGATCGAGTTCTTGCTCAGATCAGTAAGGAAGATAATGTAGTGACGTCCTGGCCGTACATATTTCTGTATATTATCTTTAGTTTTTCCCTCGGCTTATTTATCCTTATCTATCGGTCTGCCTATAATCCGATGAGCGCTGTGACTTTTGCTAGCTTTTTGCAGATTTCAGTTTTTGTGGCAATTCTGTTCGTTACGAAGATCGTCATGGTCCGGGCTATCGCTATCGTCTTTGAGGTGGAAAGGTTGGTCCGGGAATATATCACCGTACTGTATTTAGTATACTTTAACAGTATGTTAATATTAATGCCGCTATTGCTTTTCGTTACCTTTTTCCCGACCTCATACTTTAAGATAATATTAATTTTCTTTCTCATTGTGGTGTCTATCTTGTTCTTATACCGCTTTTTACGTACCGCTTACAGTGTAGTGGGGAATCTTAGGTTTTCAATCTTTTATTTAATTCTGTATCTTTGCAGCTTAGAAATTGCACCGATTTTAATATTAGTGAAAACACTAAACAATTAAAGATAGAATTTTATGCAGATCGACGTTGCGAGAGCAAAAAAAGTAAAAAGCGTGTTGGTTACATTGCCAAAACCTGAAAATGATAAGTCGCCTTATTTTACGTTAGCGGAAAAGTATAATCTAAAATTGGATTTTCGTGGTTTTATTCATGTAGAGGGGGTTCCTGCTAGAGAAATTAGAAAGGATCGTATTAATTTTTCTGACTTTTCGGCGGTAATATTTACGAGCAAAAATGCCGTTGACCATTTTTTTAGAGTGTGTGAAGAGATGCGATTCGAGGTTTCGGCAGAGTTGAAATATTTTTGCATTTCAGAGGCTATTGCACTTTATCTACAAAAATATATACAATATAGAAAACGGAAGATATTCTTCGGAAAGCAGACTGCCAAGGATTTGGAAGAGGTGTTGAAAAAGCATAGTAAGGAGAAGTTTTTGTTCCCTTGTTCAGATGTGGCTAATGAAGAGACGCAAAAGTGGCTTCAAGATAATGGTTATGATTTTACGCCTGCAGTTTTGTTTAAAACCGTAATAAGTGATATCGCAGACCTAAAGGATGTCTTTTACGATATTATTGTCTTTTTCAGTCCATCCAGCGTACAGTCTCTCTATGAGAACTTTCCGGATTTTGTACAGAATAATACCCGTATCGCTGCATTCGGTACCAGTACGCAACAGGCTTTGTTAGAAAAAGGTTTGCTGTTAGATATTCCTGCTCCGACACCTAGTGCACCAAGTATGACTATGGCTGTAGAGCAATACATCAAGCAGGTCAATAAGTAGAAGGACGTTTCTCAATTTCAAGAATTTCGTTAAAAAGTGTTAAAAGGAAGCTCGAGGAGATCTTTTTTGTTTTTTTTTGAAAATTCTTGATTGAATAACATAATTAACACCTATTTTTAGGTGCTTCTTTTGCTTGTTAAAAGTTTGAGGAGTTTTTTCTCGGAGTTTTTTTATGTGTTAAAAGTCGATTTTTGGTTGGCTTTTTGATGGGATAAAAAGAACTTTGAGTAAAGTTTTAGCTTAGATTATTAATTTATGAAATTTAATCGTTACAGATTGTCTTATGGTTTTGTATGCGTGCTGATAGCGGTAGTCGCCATGGGATGTAAGGGGCCAAGTAATACCGGTGAGCTAGTAGGCGTACGATTGGATAAGTTGAAGGCAAATAAGACTCCACATGGGATGGTACTTATTCCAGGAGGTACTTTTATCATGGGACAATCGGACGAAGATATCGGGTTTTCACAAACCGCCCAAAATCGTCAAGTTACTATTGCTCCGTTTTACATGGACGACACAGAGATATCCAACAGTGAGTATCGTCAGTTTGTCAACTGGGTTCGCGATTCGATTTTAATCCACAATTTTTTAGGGGATGATTCCTATTTTTTGGCCACAGATGATGCCAGTGGTGAACGCTATATCGATTGGGATAAAGTGGCTAAGCAATCACCATGGAAAACTACGGATAAAGATAAACGAGAACGTCTAGGTAGTATGTTCTACCAAGGGGAAGACCGAGTGTTTGGTCGGAATGAGTTGGATGTGCGCCTGTTGAAATATCATTTTGAATGGTATGACCAACAAGCGGCTGTTCGTGGGAAAAATGACCCTTCCAAAAGACGCTCGGATTTTATTATGCGTGATACGATGTTGATCTATCCAGACACGACAGTGTGGCTTGCTGATTTCAGTTATGCAGCCAATGAGCCTATGGTCAACGGGTATTTTTCGCACCCTTCTTTTGACGACTATCCTGTTGTCGGTGTAACTTGGCGACAAGCACAGGCCTTTAACTCTTGGCGTACACAATTGTTTAATAATATGGCTGCGAAGAACCGTGTACAACCGCGTTTCGATTATCAGTTGCCTTCAGAAGCAGAATGGGAGTATGCAGCAAGAGGTGGAAAGACTGGTACACAATACCCATGGGGTGGACCGACAGCACGTAATGCCAGAGGTTGTCTCATGGCCAACTTTAAACCAGGTCGTGGTAATTATATTGATGACGGTGTAGCTTATACTGCACCAGTATATTCCTATTGGCCGAATGACTTTGGACTGTACAATATGGCGGGTAATGTCGCCGAATGGACACAGTCCAGTTATAATGAATCAGCCTACTCTTTTGTCCATGATATGAATCCTACCTATAGTTACAATGCTAAAGCATCGGATCACGAGACGATGAAGAGAAAGGTAATCCGTGGAGGATCATGGAAAGATGTCGGTTTCTTCTTGCAGAACGGAACTAGACAGTATGAGTATCAAGATACCGCCAAGTCGTATATTGGCTTTCGGTCGGTTACACGATACCCTGGGGTAGCATATTAGAATATAAGAGCAATAATATTAATAACGTACTAGTAAATTAGCATTAGTCATATGGCACGCAAAAAGAAATTTGGTTTTGGAATCAACACGCTTATCAACTGGGGAGCGACTGTAGTTATTATCGGTTTGATGTTTAAAATTCTTTCCTTCAAAGGAGGAGAATGGATGATCGGCATCGGGCTCGCTGTCGAGGCTTTGTTGTTTTTCATTATGGGATTTATGGCCGAAGAAAAAGAAGTAGACTGGACAAGAGTATATCCGGAGCTTGATGAGAATTTTAACGGTGAGCTTCCCAAGCGCAGTGCTGTAGCAGCTGTTGCACAACCTGCGGCGGTTGGTAATACTGCTGCATTGGACAAGTTATTGCAAGATGCTAAAATTGATGAGAATCTGATCGGAAATTTAGGCGATGGTTTACGTACGTTCGGGGATAAGGTCGCTGCAATTTCTAAGGTTGCTGATACGGCTACAGCTACGAATCAGTTTGCGGACAAGCTGAATGCTGCTTCTACGGGGGCATCACAGTTAAGCCATGCTTTTGAGCGTGCAGCAGCGGATCTGCAGACCTTTAATGAGGCTTCTGGGGATATGCAACAGTTTAAAGAGCAAGTGAGTACTTTCAATAAAAACTTGACATCATTGAATTCCATCTATGGTAATATGTTGTCGGCAATGAATGCTAATCGTTCCTAAGTATAACTTTAATTGGAAACAGATCTAAGGAAAATTAAAGACTATGGCAGGACATAAGGAAACACCTAGACAGCGGATGATTGGGATCCTATATCTAGTACTACTGGGATTGGTAGCGCTAAATGTATCGGATTCTATTCTAGACGCCTTTAGAAATCTAGGAAATAGTTTAAATACATCGACACAGAATACGCAGGCTGGTATCGACAATATGTTTTTAGCATTTCGGGAAACCAAAATGAAGGAAAACCCAGAGCGTGCGCAACCCTTGTTGACTAAAGCGGAAGAAGCGCAAAAGCTGATTGCGCAATTAACATCTAAGTTGACAGAATACAACCAGGCATTGTCAGGAGCGGGGGGAGGAATGGATGAAGAGACAGGAGACGTCAAATACCGTAGTAGTACGGGGATTTCGACCCGTTTAATGATCAACGAAGGAAGAGGAAAACAACTCCGTGAGCTGATAAATAGCACCGCTGATCAATTGAAAAAACTGACTAATAACGAGGTGAACTTTGCATTGTCGGCCGAGGATCCTGCTCCAAGGGCTGGTGTGAAAAAGACCTGGGAAAATGTAAATTTTGGTGACGGTATTCCATTGACGGCAGCAATTACGGCTTTGGATAAAATTAATGCTGATGCTAAGAATGCGGAATCCGCTGTTGTAAAACATATTTTTGGTAAGATGGATCAGGCTGTGGTCAATTTGGATAAATTTGCAGCCGTGGCTGTTGCGCCGACATCTTATTTGATAGCCGGACAACCGTATACTGCCAAAGTCTTCCTTACGGCCTATGATTCTAAATCAAGTCCGCAGATATCGGTTAATGGTTCTTCGCTGCCAGTGGTGGATGGGCAAGGAACCTATTCTTTGACTCCAGGTGTGGGTACACATACATGGCGCGGATCTATCCGTGTTCAGCAGACAGACGGTACGGTCAAAACATACGAAACTGAGCCTATGACATTTCAGGTTTCGAAACCATCTGCTGTAGTTTCGCCTGACGCGATGAACGTATTGTATATCGGCGTAGACAATCCTAT
The DNA here is from genome assembly GCF_000416985.1 of Sphingobacterium paucimobilis HER1398. GTDB lineage: Bacteria > Bacteroidota > Bacteroidia > Sphingobacteriales > Sphingobacteriaceae > Sphingobacterium > Sphingobacterium paucimobilis. The sequence goes on along the minus strand of NZ_ATDL01000003.1, from coordinate 143,104 downwards.
TTCGATCTCGGCACCAGGTGTGCCTGTAGAAAGTTTGAAAGTTTCTGGGGCAGGTGTGAATCTTACATCGAAAGGTGACGCCAAGTACACCGCTCGTGTTTCATCGCCTGGTGATGTTTCTTTGGCTGTGACAGCTACCATAGATGGAAAGACCCAAAATCTGGGTACTTCGAAGTTTCGTGTGAAACGTATTCCTCAGCCTACTGCGCGTGTGGGAGGAAAGACTGGGGGACGTATTTCGGCGGCACAATTAAGAGGACAGACTGTCGTGTCGGCCTCCTTGGATAATTTTGATTTTGATGCTAAATTTAGAGTTACTAAATTCAGTATGTATATCGCTATACCTCGGGTAGATCCTATCGGACCTTATTCTTCTTCTGGCAATGATTTTAGTGCGCAGATGAAGTCAGGACTTAGTGGTGTTAAAGCTGGTTCGGTCGTAATGATCTACGATATTGTAGGGATAGGACCTGATGGTGTAGCACAAAACTTGGAACCTATTACATTCCAGGTTACAAATTAGTAGCATAATAAGTATTATTATGAAAAAGATAGTTTTATCAATTGCTTGTACGGTATTGGCCTTGGCCACGGTAGCGCAGGATGCTAATCTCACGAATAGCACAAAGCCCACTCGTACGCCAGCAGATGAGCCTCCCATTGATGGGTACTATAAAAATACGGATATCGAGAACCGTAAGGTAATTCCGTACTCGCCTATCAGACAAACGGATGTTTTTTATAGAAAAAGGGTATGGAGGGAAGTTGATCTCCGAGAAAAGATGAATCAGATTTTTGCTTCACCGAAAGCTCGGTTAATGGATATCATCGTCACAGCTATCCAAGCGGGAGAGCTGACAGCATATGATCCAACTCCAACTGCGGATAATCCAACGGGCGATAACTTTGAGAAAATGCAGATCTTGCCGATTGATCAGGTGATGGCACGCTTGGGTGGCGATAGTGTATTGGTAGAGCAGTTTAACGAAAATAATGAAGTTATCAGCTCCAAATATGAGAGCCGTGCGTTCAGTGGAGAGAATGTAATCAAATTTAGAATCAAAGAAGACTGGATTTTTGATAAGCAACGTTCGGTGTTTGAGCCCCGTATTGTGGGGATAGCTCCTCTTATCACTCCTCAGATTCCTGGTATGGAGAATGTTGCAACAGGTGGATCAGGAACAACCAACGATAGTGGCTACGATCCTTTCGACCCTTTCGCTGTAAAACCAGAGGGATCGGCTAGTGAAAATTCAACTACACCTGATAAGGCACCTTCTTTGCCGACGACAGATGCTTTTGGACCAGCAGTAGATGCTACTCCTGCATTTTGGATTTACTTTCCAGAAGCTAGACACGTCCTTGTAAATAAGGAAGCGATGAATAGACATAATGCAGCTACGGGATTGAGTTATGATGATATCTTTATCAAGCGTCTGTTTTCAAGTTATATCATTAAACAAGATAACCCAGAAGACCTTCGTATAAAAGATTATATTCAAGATGATGTGGAAAGATTGCTGGAATCCGAAAGGATCAAGAAAGTAATCATGGATTGGGAACAGGATCTATGGTCTTATTAATTAAAATAAGTGATGAAAGTCACTTGTTTTCTCAGAATATTTTCTCAACTTAGTATTTAGAATCTTTCTAGATAAAAGAGCTATTTGGCGAATTCTCTCGTCTAGATATCTGTTTTTGTATAGATTTGTTTAATATTGTTGCATATAAGGGGAATAAAACAAAAAGCTTGTGAAACTACAACCTGTCGAGAAAATCTCCGGAATCGCTCCAAATGACTTTGTGAGAGATTACCTAAATAAGGGACAACCTGTAATCATTAAGGACTTTATAAGCCCGGATAGTGCCTGTTGGACCAAATGGAGTTACGACTATTTCAAGGAAATAGCCGGAAGTGAAGTTGTAAATATTTATGGTAAGGAAGAAGAAAGCCAAAATTATGCAGCTAGTCCGCCCGTAGGTAAAATGACTTTTGGCGAATATTTAGATAAGATAAGTGCAGAACCTACAGAACTGAGACTTTTCTTATTCAACCTTCTTAAATTAAGACCTGAACTAAAGAAAGATGTGGTGTATAATGATGTGACCGGAGGAAAAGTGATCCAGGGTCTGCCTTATATGTTCTTTGGGGGTGAGGGATCTGCCACGAGAAATCACTTTGATATTGATATGTCGCATGTGTTTATTTCCCAATTTCAGGGATATAAGCGGATTTGGTTGTTTCCAAATAACCAATCAGACTTGATGTACAAACTGCCTTATAACTTTCACAGTATTGCTAACTTGAAAACAAGCAGTACGGATGTATATCCTGCCCTGAAGCTTTTACACGGTTATGAGGCGGTCATAGGCCCTGGAGAGACATGTTATATGCCTGCAGGATGGTGGCATTATATCCAATACGAGACGGAAGGTTATTCCATCTCGGTTCGTGCTCTAGCAAACTCCTTCGGAGAGAAATTGAAAGGTGCACGGAATCTTTTCATCACGAGACATTTTGATGATACGATGCGGAAGATATTCAAGAATAAATGGCTCGATTATAAAGTAGAAGTCGCGACAAAACGAGCGAATAAAGCGATTAAACGATGTCAAAAATAAAAGAAGCGAGCTAATCTAGCTCGCTTTTTTTAATCAGTCACTTCCTCATCTGCGCTAACTGCATTTCTGTAAAAAAGAGTGTAGGGATCTGATGGGTAGATAGGTGTGTCAGGATTGTGTTTGAAAGGGATTTCTGTATTAAAAATCTCTTCTAGGGTCGTCCGGAGGAAATCAACGAATTGTTCCTTCTGATTTGCTAGAAATTCGCCTTCCATCAGTGCGCCATAACTGCCGTAAAACAAGGTGCCTTCTTCTCGCATCTTACGGGCTACATAAAGGTGGGGCTCGAGATCACGGTGTCCTGTAACCTGTTCAAAGACATAGGTGTAAAAGAGTGTCTGTACGAGAGCCTTGTTTTCCGTATTGGACGTAAGGACCTTTTCCATTGTCGAAAATTTTACGGCATCAGCCCCTGTTTTGTAATCGACGATTCGTGTTTTTACTTCGCCCAGATCTGTCACCACTTGATCGACTCTGTCTATGATTCCATAAAGAGTAACCGTTTCTGTTCGGTTATCGATTTGAATAGGAAAGTCCATGGTATAGTCCTGATCATTTTCCAATTCAACTATTCGGAACGATTGATAGTTGTCTATATCATATTGAATATACATTTTGACATATTCGCTTGCAATCTTGTGCATGATATGTTGCAAGCTGTTAAAATCATCTATCGATTGGCTTTCAATGTGGTATAATGATGTTATTTCCTGTTGTACCAGTAGCTCAACAGACGGTATTTTGTCTTTGAGTGTAGCGGTCGGGGTGAAGTCTTCTATACCTTTGTAAGGTTGAAGTATTTTTTCCATTACCTCATGGATTACTGTGCCTAAGCGGTTCATCTCAAATTCTTGTGAAATAGAAGGTGGTTCCTTGATCTCGGCTACATGCTTTAAGAAAAACTGCAGCGGCGAAGCGAGATAGGTTGTAAGCGCTGTTGCCGATATCCTACGTCCTCCTTCTATAAAAGTACGGTACATCTTGTCCCATATTGCTCCCGTTTTTGGAATGATAAGTTCGGTAGCTACTGGTGGAAACTGAATGGGTTGCTGCTGTTGATGCTTTGCAAAATGCATCTGACTTTCAAACTCCAACTGACGTATAAAGCGACTTTCTTCACCGGTACTGCTTTCATCGACGATGCCATTGTAGAATATATGGATATCGCTACTGTATTGGAAGTGTCTGTAGAAAAGATAAGCGGTCAGTGCGTCTTGATTTTCTAAGATCGGGAGATTGTAGGCACGTCTTAGGTTATTTGGTAAGAAGGTAACACCGCTGGAGACTTTGGGCAATATACCCTCATTTGCCCCAAGGATATATACCTGGTCAAAATTGAGACAGCGGCTCTCTAATAGGCCCATGATCTGTATACCATCCAAGGGATCTCCTTCGATTGCAGAATTGATCGTGACGATAGCTTTTCGGATCAAGCCTATTTGAAATAGAATACTCAGCTTTGGTATTTTTGAGAAACCGAGTTGCAGTTGATTAAGTACCTTCTTGGTTTCGATCAGAAGGTTGGCGTCTATCTGTTTTATTTGCGTGTCCTGTGCTAATGAAGTCAATATGTTGTCCAAGATAGCAATCAAGATCGGGACGACTTGCTTGTTGTCGGACAATGGCTTGAAAAAGTCGGAAAGAATACTGCTGTTGATCGCTATGTCTTGGAGACTGATCTCGAATAGCTGCTTTTCGTTTATAAAGTCCTGGTTGGCCTTCTTTTCCGTTGCGGAAACCCGTGTCATTGGGTTGTTGAGGAAGGTCTCCAGGTATTGATAGGGCAACTTTGTCCTCTTGAAGTGAGATATTGCTTCATGTACGTCCATCCAAAGGTTGAGGACGCCGAAAATAGGTGATTGGGTCAAAGGAAATCCTGTTGTGATATTCACTTTTAGTTCCGGAAGACTTTGTAATAGCGGAACCAGGAGCGTCTCATCGGCTAATAATATGGCGATACTTTTTCCTTCTTTTTCTTGCTCGTTCAGGACTTGATGGAGCAATTTTGTTTGGCTGACTTTTCCCGTGGATGCATAGAGATGGACGGTGTCTTTACGTTGGCCTATTATATCCTGAGGATTTCCTAATGCATTGATGAGCTCCGTCTGTAAAATGTTGCGACGGATAAAAAGCCCCGCTTCTTGTTGTTGGTCATTCAGGTAATAGGTGTCTGCGTCGAAGTAAAATAGGGCGCGTTCTTCTTCCTGCCAACGTTGAAAGAGCGTGGCTTCGGCTTTGTTTAACGCATTGAATCCTACGAAAAGTACTTTTTTATAGGAGGCAACAAAATCTGGATTGTCCATCGTACCCTCTACTAGATTACGATATATCGTGGGGTAGTTGGTTTGGTGTTGGTCTTCTAGTTTCGCTTTTAATTTTTTGTAGAGAATTGGAAGGCGCTTCCATAGTTTTAAAAATCGTTGCTGTACACCTGTATGCCCTGCCATATGGAAGGATTGCCAAAATTGGCGTATGAATTCCTGTTGTTCTATTGTTAAGTGCTGAAACTCGATATCAATACGGCTGGTATCATACAGTTCCATGTAGATATGGTCAATATCGACAAGGTCATAATCCAATTGACCAAAGTCACTTAATATAATTTCGGCAATAGGATAGAATTCTTCTAAGGGTTCTGGCGGGAGCCCTTCGGTAGCCAGAAGATCATTGTGGAGATCGAAAAGATAGAAAAATTGTGTCAATGGGCTTACTTGCTCTTTGTTGGAAGATAAGCCCAAGAACTCTTGTATGGTGAAGAATTGCGGAGACCATATCGCTTGTGCGTAGGTATCAGCCAAATGTTTTTTAAGGTATGTAATAGGCCGCTTGTTGTTGAATACAATAGCTATATCGGACAGGTCATTGCCAAATCGTTGTTGTATATCTTGTGCGACTAATTTTAGAAAAGGAATCATTTTTTTAATATTGAGACATTAGTACTGCGTCTTGGGGCTACATTGTTGCCCTTTAGCGATTTCACTTTTTAACGTACTTCGACTAGTTCATTGACTTTAGCATAATACAGGTAGCCTTTGACTTGTTTGTAACCTAGGTTTTGTAATGCTTTCATGTACTGATCTACCTGTGTTTTGTGTTCGATATAATTGTCACTCGTAAATTTGAAATCCAATACAATCGTTTCCTGGTCATTCGTAAATACCTTGTCTGGACGCAGTGTTCGCCCATCAGAGGTGATTATAGCGGATTCGTTCCATATTTTATGTTGACCGATTAACCAGGGATGTATCTGTGGGTGGTGCCAGATTTGGTTTATTTCTTTTTCCAGAATGTCTTTGTTTTCGACAGCAAGTATACCTTCGTCAATATAACGGGCTATGATTTTAGCTATGTCGCTCTCTTCGGCGGCCTCGGCCATGATCTCATGGGCCAGTATCCCGTATTGCGATGCTTTTTCCATCATTAATATGGTATTGATACTGCGATGGCTCGATTTGTTCAGCGCACTTTCCATGGCCCTTGATGTTGGATAGAAGGGCAGCGCAATGCTTTGGTTATCTTGATGTGTTGATTTTGCATCAGATAGGGGAGAAATAGGTTGGTCGATGTGCAACTGACCGTCCTCCAGAACAAATGGCGAGTTGGGCTGTGCCAATACCTGATAAAGGGCATCTGATATAAGCTCGTTTTTAATGTCCATTCCCGTGATTTCTCCCGTCTTCTTATCTACGGTTTCCTTAAATGCAGGAGCCGTAATATAAAGGTGTTCTACAGCACGTGTCGTGGCTACGTATAGAGTGTTGAGCGAATCCATATAATTGAATAGCATCTCTTCGTAATATTGTTTGTAAAAAATAGAACGGGCTACATTGCTGTTGTATTTGATGGGTATCTTTCCCAATTGCGCAAAGGGTGAGTTGTCGGTGTCTATCCAAAAATCACCATTCAGCATACCATCTATGCTCCAGGAGCAGAAGGGAATCATCACCACATCATAGGCTAGTCCTTTAGATTTATGAATGGTCGTTACCTCTATAGCATTGACTTTGCCGTTGGATGGCAGAGCGGCTTTATTTCCATCTTGCTCCCAAAATTCGAGAAATTGTGTGATACCACGTTCGCCATTTGCAGTAAAACTGCCGACGATATCTTTGAAAGTCAAGATATAAGGGAGGTGTAGGTTGCCTGGAGAGGTGAATCCATAAATCTCGATCAATTTTTCTATGAGATGAATCAGTGGTAGCTTTTGCCATAGCTCCCAATTGGTAACTAATTCATCTGGCAGGATCTCGCGATAAGCTTGTATTTCATTGGCTTTAAACTGCAACCATAGGGCGGGGTCAAAGCTTGTATTGCTTTGGATCAGCTGATAGAGATAGGCTATTCGTGCATGATGTATGACATGTTGATCCGAGGTATACACGATCGCCTTTAATGTCTCGATCAATAAGTTGACCGCATCGTTGGATGCCAGTGACAAGGCGTCGCCTGAAATAACATCAAACGTCAAGCTGTTCCTGTTTTTATAATCCATTAGCTTTTGTATGATGAGCATAGCCTGGGCATTACTACGAACCAAGATACCGATCTGCTTTGCTTCATACCTTCCTGTTGAGATCCATTGTCCTATTTTCTGACAAAGCTGTTCAGCGGCATTATCTACGGTCTGTTTGGCTCTGAAGCGACCATCTGTAACTGGGAAATAATCTATTTCGATCGATCCCTGTTGTACCCTATTATCCGCTTTTTGCTGGGGTATGGACTGGCTGCTGTTTTCATAGGCTTGTATCAACATGTTATGATTGCCCTCATGCTCCCACCATTGCAACCCTTCGTCAGAGAGTTCTTCGGATACTTTCTCATTCAGCACGTGCTGGAGGTGTGCAGGAATCTGTTGGTAGAGGTAATTGTTGAAACGTATTATGTTGGGCAGACTTCTGAAGTTGGTTTCTAAAACCCCATTTTCTATAAAGCTGCTCTGAGTACCAGTGGATAGATGGAAGGTGTTGACAACCTGTTTTTCGACCTGTTGGAGTAAGATACGCCAGTCTCCATTGCGCCAGCGGTATATACTTTGTTTGACATCTCCGACGATGAGGTGTTCATTACGTCCTCCGGCTGTGTTGCCGAGTGCATTTAATAATAAAGGACTATAGTTCTTCCATTGGATACGAGAGGTGTCTTGAAATTCGTCAAATAGAAAGTAATTGTACCTGTTTCCTATTTTTTCCCATATAAAGGTGGGATCATTGTTGTTGTCAAGCCCCAGCTTATTGAGTAATATCTGTGAGTCAGAAATCAACTGAGCAGCATTCTCTTTGCGCCATGTGCCTAATAGATCGCTCATTTCTTTTAAGAGGCGCAGGTAGTACAGGTTTCCTTGCACGGCTTGGTAAGCTATATATATAGGTGTCAGTTTTCGGAGCTCTACAAACTGTTGCAATACGGGCTGAAAGGCCTGGATGTAGTCGTGTCTTACGTTTTTTTCGGTGTCGGTGAAAGCTTCTTCATTGTCGATGAGCAGGAGAAATCTTTCCATTAGCTTGTCAAGTTCTGAAAGCGATAGCTTTTGTACATTACTGGACACTTTGCTTGCTGCAACAAGCTTATTGCGGGATTTTCCTTTTAGTTCATCCGCTTGGACTCCTACTGTACGGTATGTATCCTGAAAGGAGGTAATCGCCAGGCTAAGGGCATCCAGGTAGGATTGCGTTTTCTCGATGACTTCCGTGTTGAGAAGATTGAAAATCTCGGCTGTATTTGCTGTCGTTAATGCGGCATCGAATTCTTGAAAATTTTCGGAGAATATCAGTCCTGCGAGTTGAGTGAGCTGATTTCTGTAATTCCAGTTTTCATTATTGTTTATTTTTTTTTCCGCATAGCCGATAATCCAGTTGAGCAGGTCGGGCCGCTCATCGAGCAGTTGGTTGAGCATTAGGGTAAGGTCTGTTTTGACCTTGTTGGTGTTCATTTCAATTTTATAGGCCGCATCGAGATTGAGTTCATAGGTAAAGGCACGTATCACTTTTTGTGAAAAACCGTCAATGGTGCTTATGGTGAAATGACTGTAGTCGTGCAGGATCCTACGATAGGCTCGGTGTGCTTTTTGTTGAATGATGGTGGCAGTCCATGTTGGGTTTTGTTTCAATAGTAACTCCCGGAAGCTTTCTATCTTAGGGCTGCTGTCGTCGACAGCGAGACCTTGGAGTACAGAAAGAATTCGCTCCTTCATCTCTGCAGTAGCCTTATTGGTGAAGGTGACGGCCAAGATCTCCCGATAATTGTTTTCATTATCCAGCAATAGGGAGAGGTAATGGAGAGTAAGGCTGAAGGTCTTTCCCGAGCCAGCAGAAGCTTTCAGAATTTTGAGGGGAGCTACATTGTTCATTTTACAAAGTAAAAATTAAAAAGCACAAATTAAAAAGTTATTTGTTACTTTACGTTCTACAATTATTAAACTAAAAAGGCTTTTATGAAGTATTTCGTTCTATTTCTTTTTTTATGTGCTGGCTTGAATTATTCCTGTAAAAAAGATACGGAGGATTCCCTTTCTATTCCGATTTTTTCTAAAATAGATCGTTTGGAATTTCATTATACAGCTCCGTCATTTGGCCCTACGTTGATCGATGACATTGTATACGATGAGAAAGGGCGGATCATTGGTTTTCAAGGGGAGTCGTACCAATACAATAATGCAGGTAAGGTGACGAAGATAGACGTAAAAATAGAACCTTCTGAATTTGTTAATTCTGCAGACCATTATTGGTTTGATCTGACGTATGATCATTTGGGGCGTTTCAAGTCTATATCGGACGTTCAGTTTAAAGAACCTTCGTCTTCGTCTGAGGGCGGGATGTATATTCGCCCTGGCGTCGAATCTAGGAGTTATTCCCTTGGTTATGGAGACAATTCTTCGCTTCCGTCGACCATTGATTGTCCTCACGCAGTATATACGTCTGGCGTACAGTTTCCAAGTGGATTCGAAAAAGGAACATCTGTGGGAATGTTTGAACACAAAAAAAGCAATATCGTGGCTGAAAAGATGACAGTCAAGGGGAAAGTGAATGGAAAATGGAACCCTGAGGCTGAAGAAATTGAAATTAAAAGCAACCGTTCATTTTCGTATGATTCCAGTTACAATGTCTATATGTTTTTGTTTGGGTCGCTTGGCTTTGTTCCTAAGGAAGTAGAAAAGGCGTTATCTTTAGAGCCTTTCGTAATATATAATAAGAATAATATGGTCAATGTGGAGGTTGATGGAAAATCCATGAATATCGATTATATGTACGATGAGCAGAGGCGGATCAAAGAAATCAAGCGAGGTCATACTACGCTAAAGATTTTCTATAAAATATAGCGATCTTCTTCTTATGGTTTTTAATTTTTAATTTTCCCTTTTTAATCTTTATCTTTGCGTCCCCTCTTACATGCAGTACGGGGGATATGTTGAATACATAAATAATAATCAAACATGGCAACTAAAATCAGATTGCAAAGACACGGTAAAAAAGGAAAACCTTTTTACCACGTAGTAGTAGCAGACTCACGTGCTCCACGTGATGGTAAATTCATCGAGCGTTTAGGTTCTTATAACCCAAACACTAATCCAGCGACTATCGTTTTAGATTTCGATAAAGCATTGGATTGGATGAACAAAGGTGCTCAACCTACAGACACAGCACGTGCTATCCTTTCTTACAAAGGTGTGTTGTACAAAAAACACTTGCAAGGTGGTATTAAAAAAGGTGCTTTTGATGAAGCTAAAGCTGAAGAGCTTTTTGCTAACTGGGCTGATGGCAATGCAGCTAAAATCGAAGGTAAAAAATCTGGCTTAGCTACAGCTAAAGAAGAAGCTAAAAAATTAGCTCTAGCAGCTGAAGCTAAGAAAAAAGAAGAAATTGCAGCAGCAGTAGCAGCTAAAAATGCACCAGTTGAAGAAGCTCCTGCTGAAGAAGCGGAAGTAGAAGCTCCTGAAGCAACTGAAGGTGCTGAAAACACAGAAGAAACTGAAGGTTAATCTTTCATAAAGTATTCAAAGAAAAGGTCGATTCATGATATGGATCGACCTTTTTATTTTTATTTTTGCCTTTTTACGTAAAGAATATGACAATAGAGGACAGTTTTTATATCGGCTATGTAAGCAAGACGAGAGGACTCAAAGGAGAGGTACAGTTGTTTTTCGAATTTGAGGATTATGATGAGTTGGAACTTGAGGTTATTTTTTTAGAGGTCAACAAGAAATTGGTGCCCTATTTTGTGGATCAGGTCAAGCTGCATAACAATAGTACAGCCTATGCTACATTTGAAGATGTTGACCATATAGACAAGGCACAGGTATTGGTTCGTAAGAAAATGTACCTGCCGAATGATAAGATGCCTGAGAGAGATCCCGATGATTTTCGTTACACGGATCTGGTCGGTTATCTCGTGATCGATGAAGAGTACGGTGAACTTGGTGAGATTATCAATGTACAGGAAATGCCACAACAGTTTATTGCCACAGTAGACATGGATGGCAAAGAACTGATGTTTCCATTGTCCGAAGATCTGATATTGGGTATCGATGCTGAGGAAGAAATTATTGAGGTGGAGCTGCCAGAAGGATTGGTGGAGCTGTATAAAGAATAATTTTTTTTCTTTCCGTTTTTTCTTTCCGTTTTAAAAACCGATATTAGCTCTGCTTATAGAGAAAGGCCGAGGGAATAGACCCGCTGAAGCCTTAGCAACCTGACACTGTTCAAGGTGCTACATTCTACCCTCCAATTGGCGGGAAAGATAAGCTGAACGCACAATGCCTTTGTGTGCTTTCTCTTGGCCTTAATATATTTGTATGAAGATTATCGACCATATTAAACAGGCTGATGGAAAGACCTTGTTCTCCTTTGAACTTCTTCCTCCTGCCAAGGGTAAGGGAATCCAGAGTATTTTTAATACGATGGATAAATTGATGGAGTTCAATCCTCCTTTTATCGATGTTACGTACCATCGCGAAGACTACCTCTATAAAGAGCATGCCGGTGGGTTGTTGGAACGGGTTGCGTATCGTAAGCGTCCAGGTACGGTAGCCATCTGTGCCGCAATCATGAATAAATATAAGGTAGATGCTGTGCCACACCTTATCTGTGGCGGTTTTACCAAAGAGGAAACGGAGAATGCACTGATCGATCTTAATTTCTTAGGTATCGACAATGTTTTGCTTTTACGTGGCGATGCGCGTAAAGGGGATGCGGATTTTATTCCAACTCCCGGCGGACATGCGTATGCGACGGAGTTACTACAACAGGTGCTTAGTATGAATGCAGGGCATTATCTTCACGAGGATATGGAGAGTTCGGAACAAACCGATTTTTGTATCGGAGTGGCTGGTTATCCAGAAAAACACTTTGAATCGCCCAACTTCAATACGGATTTTAAGTGGCTGAAGAAGAAAGTGGAGATGGGAGCGGACTTTATCGTGACACAGATGTTCTATAATATTGATAAGTATAAAGAGTTTGTCACTAAATGTCGGGATAATGATATTCATGTGCCAATTATTCCAGGACTTAAACCGTTGACTTCTAAAAAACAGCTGATTGCGCTGCCTAAGATATTCCATTTGGATATTCCAGAAGAGCTCAGTGATGCGGTCGACGCCTGCAAAACGAATGCGGATGTGCATCTTGTAAGTCAGGAATGGATGGTCAATATGTGTAAGGAGTTGATTGATTTTGGTGCGCCGGTTTTACATTTTTACACGATGAGTAACCCTGGTCCTACGCAAAAGATCGTCGAGCAGTTGGCGTAAAGGTATAGGGGGTAATGATCAATGGTGGATTGCTAATTTATGGGCTATGTATTTTAGTTTTAGAAGCACAGGTTCTGATTGTATAATAAAAAAGGAAGCTTAAAGCTTCCTTTTTTATTATTATCCTTTTTTGACTTCTTTAGCCCATGAATCTTTCAGTGCCACTGTGCGGTTGAACACGAGGTGCTCTGGTGTCGACTTGGTATCGAGGGTGAAGTATCCCATACGGATAAATTGATATCCTTTGCCGGGTACAGCGTCAGCAAGATCCGGTTCGATATACGCATTCTCGATAACATGTAAGCTGTCCGGATTGATGCATGCTTTGAAGTCTTCCTCGGCAGCCGGATTTTCCACCTGAAACAGACGGTCATACAATCTTACTTCAGCTTTCTTGGCGTGTGCAACAGATACCCAGTGTATGGTTCCTTTGACCTTTAATCCGGAGGTGTCCTCGCCAGACTTAGAATTCGGTGCATAGGTACAGTGTATCTCTGTTACATTTCCATTGTCATCTTTTTTGAAATCATGGCATTCGACAATATAGCCGTGTTTTAGACGAACGGATAGTCCTGGGCCTAGGCGGAAGAATTTTTTTGGAGGTTCTTCCATAAAATCTTCGCGTTCGATCCATAGTTCTTTGGAGAAAGGTATTGCTCTACTGCCTTCGCCTCCCTCTACTTCAGGATTGTTCTCACCAACCAATTCTTCTACTTGTCCGTCCGGGTAGTTCGTAATGATCAATTTGATAGGATCAAGTACGGCCATACGGCGCCATGCAGTTTTATTTAGATCTTCACGAATGCAGAACTCCAGAAGACTAAAGTCAATCATGTTTTCCCGCTTCTGTACACCAATCCGTTCGCAGAAATTGCGTATACTGGCAGGTGTGTATCCTCTTCTGCGGAAGGCTGAAATGGTCGGCATCCGTGGGTCGTCCCAGCTTTCGACATGTCCTTCGGTTACCAATTGTAGAAGTTTACGCTTGCTCATGACGGTATATGTCATGTTGAGACGTGCAAATTCGTACTGATGTGAAGGGAATATTTCTAATTTTTCAATCAGCCAATCATACAATGGACGGTGGGGGATAAATTCCAACGTACATACGGAATGGGTGATTTTTTCGATAGAATCGGACTGCCCGTGAGCAAAATCGTACATCGGGTAGATGCACCACGTGTCACCTGTACGGTGGTGGTGAGCATGCTTGATGCGGTACAATAATGGGTCGCGCAAATGCATGTTTGGATTTGCTAAGTCAATCTTTGCACGTAATACCTTCTCTCCATCTTTATATTTGCCGTCACGCATCTCTTGAAAGAGTGTTAAGTTCTCTTCAATCGATCTGCTGCGGTATGGTGTTGGTACACCTGGTTCTGTCGGCGTTCCTTTTGCAGCAGCAATTTCTTCTGCAGTACTGTCATCCACATAAGCCAAGTCATGTTGGATCAACTTAACTGCATATTGGTAAAGGGTTTCGAAATAATCGGAGGTGTAGAGTTCTTCAGCCCATTGAAATCCCAGCCATTGTATATCTTTTTTTATACTTTCCACGTATTCGGTGTCTTCAGTAACGGGATTGGTATCGTCAAACCGTAAGTTTGTCGTTCCGTTGTACTTCTGTGCCAATCCAAAGTTTAAGCAGATGGATTTGGCGTGTCCGATGTGCAGGTAGCCATTGGGTTCAGGAGGGAAGCGTGTCAGTACACGTCCATCATGTGTTCCATTGCGAAGATCCTCTTCGACAATTTCTTCAATAAAATTAAGTGATTTCTCGTCCTCTATCATGTAGCAAAGTTACTCAATAAAGCAATATAGTTACCAAGTTGGCCGTAAAAAAATGCGTGCTACTGCGGTGCAAATATGCAGCTTAGCACGTATGTGAATAAGAAATTTTATGTATTTTGTGCTATGATAAGATTAAAGGCTGTTATTTTGGTGAGCATCGTTCTGATTTGCAGTGTGATGCAAGTGAAGGCTAAAGAAGTTAAACCTACATTGTTGGTTTACGGCGATGGCATAGAAGCATTTGCCGCTGCCTTACAGGCGGTACGTTCTAATGTGCCTACCATCTGGGTTTCTACGAAATCAACCTACTTGGAAGACTTGACAAAAAGGAGAATTTCTGTTACTTCCAATAGTCGGTTGTTGGGTGGCATTTGGAAAGATATCCTGATAGAAACAGGGCAGCTCAAGGGGAAAGACGATTCCTTGCTGGTGGCGCTACAGCGTGACATGGATCCGCAGTTGCTGCGGAATGCTATAGAGCGTATGTTGAGTAAAGAACGTAATCTGACCCTTATTCAGACTGCTGGCATTACCAAGGTTGTAGACGGGAAAAAGGACGTGACGGTGACGTTGTCGAATAAACGTAAGTATAAGGTACGGGCTATGGTAGATGCCACTGAAGGAGGTGATACGAGAGCGTTTGTGGTGTCGACGGATGTGTTTACAAAACCTGCTCGGGTATTGTCTGTTGCTGAGATCGAGGCCGCCAAACGACGCACTTTGGTATCTATTGGTGAGTATGCTGATGTGGTATATGGGTATACCTGGTCAGATCTATTTGCACGTCGTGTTTCTAATATTTTCTATACTTCTGGTTTGGTGCAAGTGGGATTGGATGATAACAGTTTGCCTTTGCGTGCGAACCTGGGGCAGGCGCTGGGTGCGGCGGCGGGGTATTGTTCTTTTTTTAAGACTACAGCCGATAAGGTCGACATGCGTAAACTCCAAACGGAATTGTTGACTTTCGATGCTCGTCTTTTACCGTGGTTGGACGTAAGCTCTTCAGATGTTCATTTTAAATCTATTCAAAAAATATACCTGGTATCCTTGCTGCCTGCAGGTGAAGAGCAGAATCCGCTTGTTTTTAGTGGGGAGACACCGGTTAATATAGATCGTGTGAAAGAAGTATTCAACAGCCTGTACTCTAGGAGTCAGCTTTGGTTTGTGGATAAAAAGGATGGAGTGTTTGAACTGAAAGAACTCTTGGCGCTGATTAAGCAGGTTTCGTTCAGAGGAGATGAGCTGGATCGAGAGGTAGAGAAAGAGTGGTCAAGAAAACTAAAGTTTGAGGGAGATTATGATCCGAATCACGTAGTCAGTCGGTATGAGTTTGCAGTACTGGTAGATCGTTATGCGGATCCTTATGCCAAAGCAGTGGATGTTGAGGGCAAAATATTGCGATAGGGGTTAATAGGCTCTATCACAATGTGGAGTAGCTACTTCATCATAGGGATGTTTTGAGTAATCGAAAATCGTCTACTCAGTGATTTCTAAAAGTCGGTCTCTTAAAAGTAGGCATGCGCCCATGGCTGCAAATTTTTGTCCGTTGCTGGACATGGCGATTTTCGTGTCCTTATTCACAATGGACAGCGAATATTTGTTGATCGCATTTTTTAACGGTAGGCTGAGGTATTCGTCCGAAGTCGCTAAGATTCCTCCAATTATGATGAGCTCTGGATTAAAAATATTGATCAGCGCGGCAAGACCACGGCCTAAGTTTTCGCCCACTTGATTTATCGCTTCTATGGATAGATTATCATCTTTTTTTGCTGCTTGGATAATGTCCTGTAGACGGATGTCTTCTATTTCTTTGAATTTTTTCGTCAATATACTGGTGGCTCCTTTCTCGAGCTGGGCTATTACCGAACGTCGCAATGCATATCCAGAGGCTTCAGTTTCCAGACAGCCTTTCTTGCCGCATTTGCAGATGATATCGTTGTCAAACATGGGGATGTGTCCAAATTCGCCTGAAAATCCCGATTTCCCATAATAAAGCTGATTGTTTATTAGGATTCCAAGGCCTATGCCATTGTCTACATTGACAAAGAGTGCATCTTTTTCATTGTTCAGCACACCGCTGGAAAATTCGCCGTAAGAAAGTGCTTTGGTATCATTTTCTAAAAATGTACGTATGCCCAATTCGTGTTCGAAAAAGTTGGATAAGGGATCTTCGTAAAAGTTGAAATAGCTGTAAGAGTAGCCGGTTCTGTAATTTATACGTCCCGAAAGATTAATGCCTACTCCCAGTATCTTGTCCTTTTTTATGCTGAGTTTGGCAACGAAGTCTTTAATCTCTTTACAAATATCCAGCAGAGACTGTTCATTGTTCTCTAAGGTATAAGGAATGTCATGTTTGCTGGCGATGAGCTCTTTCTTCATGTTGATCATAGCGATGCTCAAAAAATCATGACTGACCTGTACCCCGATAAAGAAAGCAGAGTTTGCTTCTAAGCCGTAGTTATTGGGTCTGCGCCCGATATTTGAAGACTGCTTGCCATAGTCTTTAACGAGCTTTTCTTCCATAAGCTCATTGATCGATTCGTTGATCTTAGGGATGCTGATGTTGAATTCCTTGCTGAGCTCTGCGATAGTGCCCAGCTCATTGGTGGCAAAGTACGCTAGTATTTTCTTTTTAAGTTTTATGTTTTTAAATGCTACTCCGGAGATGTTTGCATTGTGTAAGTCCGTTAGAAAGCTAGAGGCCATCGAAGTTGTCGTTTGTTGCTTAAAATCTTCAACTAAGATAGTAAGAATAATTGTTGTTCCTTCAATTAATGTTTCTTTGTATTAAATACACCTGTGTTTATAAAAAATATTAATATGTGGTGACGGGTATTAAGCCGGCTTTATTATGTTTTCTATGGTGTGTAAATCATTTTTGTTATTTGTCAACTTCTTGTATGTCGCTTATTTCGCTTATTGAGGTGTTTGTTTTGTTTACTTTTTGTTTATTAAAAATTTATTTAATTTTAACATATATATTAATTAAATTTAATAAATTTGAATCAATTATGAAAAGTTTAAAATATAAGCTGCTGCTTTCCCTCCTTTTTGTGTCCTTTAAGTCAGCCTTTTGTGGTCTTTGGGTTGTGGCGGAAGGTGGTAACCGTTTTCTGCAAGTTCTGAAGGCTAATAACGTGGCTTTTTTTCTAAGGCCAAATATGGAAGATGTTTTAAATCGTGCGGGTGTGGGAGATGGGGTGCTGCTCCTTTCTAACACGAGAAACGATAGTGGTCAATTAAAGGAGAGTCAAAAACGAGTGATAGAGAGCAAACGTTTGAAGGTCTATCTAGAATACCCTTATTATTGGGGAGAGAGCCGTCCTGAGGTGAAAAAGATAGGGTTGGAACGAGGTGTTCTTCTTGAGGCTCAGGATATAGGTGTTCCTGCTAATAGCATTGTCACGTTAAACGACCATAATTTCTACTTATATAAAAATGATAAGCCGATTATGGCTATCGCGAAGGTTGCAGGGTTTGATTTTGCAGAGTATGGCCTAGATGGTACCATCGCTTATCCTGGTCTGTATAGAGAAGGACAGATTCTGGTATCTAGCACTGCACTGAGTGATTATGTGATTTCTCGGTTTGGTCCTAATCAGGTTCTGAATCAACTTTGGCAATATATTCTGAAACATGTTGGCGTTGAAGATATTGGTGTGCTGGAAGCTTCGACAGATGTGTCTCCTAGCTTTTCCAAGGGTCAAGTGCTTAAAGCTGATGATTATAGTGAGGCGATACGAAGAGGGGTGGAATGGTATAGGCAGTCGGGACTACTTGTGCATCCCGATTGGGCCGATTACCTACAACAGTATACCAAGAAAAATGGAGAGGGGGTGGTATTTCCAAGGACGGAACTCCAGCACCGTGTAGGGGATGGGTCGCTAGGGATTTTGGAAGGACATGCTTCTTATATACAGGCTGACGGATCGCAGCCTATCAGATGGTGGATTCGAGGGGATTGTCAAGCGGAGACTGCTTTCGCTCTGAGCTCGGGAGCACTGCTTTCTCACGATTCAGATTACAAAGTGATAGCTGAGAATCTTTTGGAGTTTCTGTATGTCAAATCTAATCTTCGGAGTGGAGAAAGAGATGATCCCAAAAGTACCTCATTTGGCTTGATAGGTTGGGCCACAACGGATCCAGATGCCTATTATGGAGATGACAACGCTAGGGCCTTATTGGCTACTATTGGAGCCAGCCACAACCTGAACACCAGCCGTTATCACTCGTATATCATTGAAGGTATTTTGGGTAATTTTCGTACTACTGGAAAGTCGGGATTTCGCGGTCCTTGGTTTAGAGATGCAAAGTTACAGACATTGACATGGGAGAGCTTATATGAAAAAGATCTGGTCAATTTACATCCGCACTATGAGTCCTGGTTGTGGGCCAACTATCTATGGCTCTATGATAAGACAGGTTATGAGCCGCTTAAAGAACGGGCTATAAAAGCTATAACGCTTACGATGAATGCATTTCCACTATGGAAATGGACAAACGGTATTCAGCAGGAATATGCGCGCATGTTACTTCCCTTGTCATGGCTGGTTCGGGTGGAGGATACCGAGTTGCATCGCTATTGGTTGAAGTTGGTTGCGAATACGCTGCTGCAGGATCTGGATAGTTCGGGGGCTATTAAAGAGCGATTGGGGATAGCAGGGCTGGGGCGATATGATAAGGTCAAAAGCAACGAAGAGTATGGGTCGAAAGAGGCGCCATTAATATCGGATTACGGCGACCCGGTGACGGATATGCTGTATACATTAAACTACGCCTCCTTTGGCCTAAGTGAAGCATATGCGGCTACAGAAGATCAACAGTATAGCGATGCCCTGCAAAAGATCAATGCTTTTTTTGTCAGAAGTCAGGTTAAAAGTGAGGCACATCCTGATCTGGACGGCGCTTGGTTCCGAGCGTTTGATTTTGGACGGTGGGATTATTGGGCAAGTAATGCCGATTCTGGGTGGGGGCCTTGGGGCACTCAGACGGGATGGACACAGAGCTGGATCGTCAATTCCTTGATTGCACAGGTTAATAAACAGAATTTTTGGGAAATGACGTCTTCCTTTAAAGAGGATAAGGAGTTTGTGGAATTATTTAATGTATTAATAAATAGCATGTTAAAACTAAATTGATTGTAAAATGAAATTGTTTAAGAACCTTTTATTCTTGACTCTCTTGTTGTCGCTGTTGCAGGGCTGCCGACAGGATGTTAAGATACCGAATTATGAATACTCGATGCCTGCGAGTATACAGGCGCTGAGAAAGGTACAGCAAAAGGAGAGCCTTGTGTTTGGCAAAACTGCAATTCGTGGCATGGTGACTTCTGATGCAGGAGCAAAAAATAGCGATAATACACTGCTGATTGTGCAGGATCTGGTTTCAGAGGCTGCAATCGTCGTTCAGTTGGGGTTTGCAAATACAGATCTATTGATGGGGGATGTGGTGATATTGGATTTGGAAGGAGCTACATTGAAAGAGATAGAGGGGGAGTTGGTCGTTGTGCAGTTGGAACGTGAACGAATCCAGGTGGAAAGTTCGGGCAATATGTTACGTCCTAAAACTACCAGTATGGCTACTCTTCTTGCCAACGTGCGGTATTGGGGGCCGATTCTGGTAAAACTGGATAAGGTTAATATTGCTTTGGGGGAAGATGGTAAACTGAAAGGCAGATTATTGATCGATGATGAAATCGTAGAGATTATGGCCGACTTTAAGGAAGGCTCTGTTTTTGAAGGGGAGGACAATCCTGAGTTTGTGGAGGCTATGGTTGGTATAGCGAGATTGGAAGGAAAGAATGTTGTATTGGTACCTCGTAATCTTGAGGATATTCAAGTCGGTCTGAAAGAACTTCTAGAGGATTTCGAGCAGGGCTCGAATACGAATTATGATGCGAAGTCTATGAATTTCGTAACTGGATCTTGGCTTGTCGATGGGGGAATTACGGCTACAAGTACAGCCGATCCGAAAAATGGCAAACAGAGTATACGTTTGCAGGGGACCGTTGGAAACTCGAAGCGTAATGGAATTATTGCGATGAATTTTGACCTGAAAGGCGTCAAGACTATTGCTGTTTCTTACGGCATATACCCTGCGGCAGCAGAAACCGGTAATGTCAATCCGACGGTGTTTGCTCTGGAGATGTCCAAAGATGGTGGGGCGAGTTATACCCTGGTGGGTACTACCGAAATCGATAACAAGTCGACTGTGTTGAGTACGGTACAATTTCCGATAAACGCTGGTTTTAGTGAAAATGTTCGCTTCCGTATTGTGAATACATCGCTTCCGTTTGCCAATAACAATAGGCCAAGGATTAATATCGATGATGTTCATTTTAACTTTTAAATCCTAAATCATGAATAAGGAACTAAAACTATTATTTATATCTTTTATCAGTCTATTGTTTTTGGCTGGTATGCGCTCCCCTTCTTTTGCGCAGACGCAAAAGCAATTACATGGTGTAGTGCTGGATGCTGATCGGTCACCTTTGATCGGTGCGACAGTGCGACTACAGGGGGGAGATACTCAGGTGCAGACCGGACAGAAGGGGCTGTTTGTATTGCCCGTGACTGCCGATGAGGGCGTACTGACGGTGAGTCTTGTTGGTTATATGGGGCAGCAGGTTAATTTTACTGATCTGTCTCAAGTTACTGTGATCTTATCGAAAAGCAGTACGGATCTGGAAGAAGTGGTGGTCGTAGGATATGGTACTCAAAAGAAAGGTAACCTAACGGGTGCAGTCGCACATATCGGTGAGGAGACTTTCAAAAATAGGCCTATTACTAATATTTCGCAGGGTCTGCAAGGCGCTGTGGCTAACCTTAATATAACGCCTGCGGATGGCAGACCCAGTCAATCACCTGGTTTTAATATCCGTGGTACAACTTCTATAGGACAGGGAGGCTCTGCTTTGATCCTGATCGATGGTGTTGAAGGGAATCCAGCCCTGATAAATCCACATGATATTGAGTCTATTACGGTCCTCAAGGACGCTGCTTCTGCGGCGATATATGGTGCTAGAGGGGCATTTGGTGTTGTCTTGATCACCACGAAGAGCCCCAAGAATGATCAGATACAAATTAACTATACAGGAAACTATGCGATAAAAAATCCGACCTATATTCCGGAATTTGTTTCTGACGGATACCTATGGGCTTCCATGTTTAATGAGGCATTTGGCAGTTGGAACAATTATGCCAGCTATCCGCAGAATGTTAATAAGACGATGAAGTTTTCGCAAGAGTATTTACAAGAACTGAAAAGAAGGAGTGAGGATCCAAGTCTCCCTCGTGTAGAGGTCGACCCTAATACGGGCGAGTATATCTATTATGACAGTCATAATTGGATGGATGATCTGTATAAGAAGCATACACATGCTCTGGATCAAAACTTGAGCCTTTCGGGGAAGAGTAAAAAAACAAGTTATATATTCTCTGCAAATTATTTAAACCAACCTGGTTTGTTTAAATATAATTCGGATGATTTTAAGAGGTATAATATACGGGCCAAAGGTGCTATTGAACTGACCGATTGGCTACAGGTCTATAACAATATGGACTTTGCAAAAAATGTGTTTCACATTCCGATGAATATTGGAGAGGGTGGCGGTATTTGGAGAAATATGGCGGCAGAGGGGCATCCTATGGTACCTATGTTTAATCCGGATGGTACATTGACACAATCGGCAGCATATACTGTTGGAGATTACGTTTATGGCAAGAATGGTATGGACTATGATCGAAATGTATTGCGTACTACCTCAGGTTTTCATGCTAAGTTTTTGGATAATGCGCTTAATGTAAAGGGAGATTTTACGTATCAGAATACAAATAGCAATGAGAACCGTATACGGGTTCCTGTTCCGTATAGCAGGGTACAGGGGGGTGTCGAATATCTGGGTAATCAGTATAATGATATTCGTGAAATACAACGTAATACACAGTACATGGCGAGCAACCTGTATGCTGACTACGAAAAAATGTTTGCTGACAAGCATTATTTCAAAGCGCTGGTAGGTTATAATTATGAACTGAGTACGTATAAGCGTATCGGTATGGAACGTAATGGGTTGATTTATGAGGATGCGGAAGATATTAATCTGGCATTGGGAGAATCTATGGCTACGACTGGTGGCTATGAGCAATGGAACATCTTGGGCGGTTTCTTCCGATTGAACTATGCGTATGATGATCGTTATCTGCTTGAAGTTAACGGACGGTATGATGGATCTTCTAAGTTTCCTAAGCATGAGCGCTATGCTTTGTTCCCATCGGTTTCGGCTGGGTGGCGTCTTACAAATGAACCGTTCTGGACATGGAATAAGGATAAGGTTTCTGATATTAAATTTAGAGCTTCTTATGGCTCATTGGGAAATGGAAATATAGCTTCTTATATTTTTCAGGAGCAGCTGGCATTGGGGCAGATGACGCGTATTCTCGAAGGTAGACAGCAGGCAAGTACAAGCGCACCGGCTGTGCTCCCGGATGGTCTGACGTGGGAAACATCGACTACAGCCAACTACGGTGTTGATCTTGGCTTTTTTAGGAACAGGCTGACGGTCAACGCGGATTATTACGTTCGTAAAACAACCAATATGTTTACTGCCGGTAAAGAATTGCCTGCTATTTTTGGTGCAAGTTCGCCTAAGGGCAATTACGCAGATTTAGAGACGCGTGGATTTGAAGCAACAGTCTCTTATTCAGATAAGTTCAATATTGCAGATAAGCCATTTAATTTTAGTATAAAGGGGGTTCTTTCTGATAATAAAGCTAAGATTTTGAAGTTCAATAACGAACGCAAATTGTTAAATGACTATTATGAAGGACAGAGGTTGGGTGACATATGGGGTTATGTGACCGATGGTTTTTATACAAGTCAACACCAAATAAAAACTTCTGCTGATCAAAGTTTGTTTAGCACTACTGCTGCCGGTGTGTGGCGTGTCGGAGATATCAAGTTTAAGGATATCAATAATGATGGGGTGATCAACAATGGAGAGAATACGGCTACCAACTCCGGGGATCGTGTTATTATTGGCAATAGCATGCCGAGGTATCGATTTGGGTTAAATCTTGCATTTGATTATAGCAACTTTTTTATGTCGGCTTTTATCCAAGGAGTCGGTAAGCAGGACTGGTATCCAAGCAGAGGCGCCAATACTTTTTGGGGGCAATATAATGCTCCTTATGGGCACCCTTTGGTCTCTCAGCTGGGCAATATTTGGACCGAAGATAATCCAGATGCTTATTTTCCTCGATATACAGGGTATTTGGCTTGGACGGCAGGTGGGACGCTCCGAGAGACACAGACTCGATATCTACAAAATATTGCATATGCACGATTGAAAAATTTGCAGGTCGGTTATAACGTACCTACTGGTTTCTTGAATAAATATGCTGTCAAATCTCTAGCCGTTTATTTTTCGGGTGAAAATCTATTTACTTACTCCCCTATGTTTAAAGTGACCAAAGGAAATATTGACCCTGAAAATACGGGCGACTCCGATAAGCTTTTAGGGGATTCTAACCAAGGTGATGGTTTCAACTATCCGATGATTAAGAGTTATTCTTTTGGTATTACCTTAACTTTTTAAGACATGAAATTTACTCGATTTTTTATATATACTGTATTGGTCTTGGGGGGCATGTCATCCTGTAATAAACTGGACCAAGAACCAAAGTCCACGGTTAGTAAGGAAGCTGTATTCAATACAGAGTCTGGCCTTAAGTTGTATTCTAATTCCTTTTACTCCATTTTGCCTACGGCAACAGATATTCTGAGGGGAGATAATATGGGCGATTTCGTGGCACGTAAAGATGTGCCTGATTTCTTTCGCCCGGGAGCATTTGGGCCTAGACAGAGTACAGGATGGACATGGACCGCTTTGCGGAATATTAATTACTTCTTGGAAAATAATAATTCCCCTGGGGTTGGTGAGGAAGTGCGGAACAACTATAATGGTATCGCCCGGCTTTTTCGTGCTCTTTTTTATTTTGAAAAAGTAAAAAGGTTTGGAAATGTGCCATGGATAAACAAGACGTTAAGTAATACGGATCAACTCTTGTATGGGGGGCGCGATTCGCGCGCATTGGTCATGGACTCCGTCTTGAAAGATCTGGATTTTGCAATCCAACATATCAGCGCTGTATCCGAGCCAACACGAACACGTATCACCAAGAGTGCTGCCTTGGCGCTTAAATCTAGAATCTGCTTATTTGAGGGGACTTATCGCAAGTACCATGAGGAGTTGAAACTTCAATCAACTGCGGATGAATGGTTGAGAGAAGCGGCTGGAGCTGCCTCTGCTGTGATGGACTCCAAGCTGTATTCATTGCATAACAGTGGTGAGGAAACGAGCTATAGAGATTTGTTTGTGAAGCAAGGGGTGACGAATGAGACGATATTGAATATTGCTTATAGTACGGAATTAGGCGTATATCATGATGCGAATTGGTATTATACGAGTGCCTCGTATGGGGACCGTCTTAGCTTCACCAGAAAATTTATCCATACATATCTGAACAGGGATGGCAGTTCCTTTACGGCGTCCACAGATTATCGAACGAAGACTTTTCAAGAAGAGACACAACATCGGGACCGCCGTTTGCAGCAGACTATACGGACGGAGGGATATGCTCGTGTCAATGGAGGAAAGTCGGTGTTAACTGCGCCTAGTTTTTCTCATACGTACACGGGATACCAACCTATCAAATGGGTCGAGCCGGATGAATCGTTAGATGGTGGGGCTAGAAATGCATACCATATTCCATTGATACGTTATGCGGAGGTACTATTGAATTTTGCAGAGGCAAAAGCGGAGTTGGGTGATCTGTCTGATGCAGATTGGGCTAAGAGTATTGGACTGCTGCGGGAACGAGGGGGGATAACACAGGGCTTAACGAGTAAGCCTGTTATTGTAGATGCTTATTTGAAGGAAGCATATTTTCCAGGGATAAATGATGCGGTGATTTTGGAAGTTCGTCGAGAGAGAGGGATAGAACTGGCCTTGGAGGGATTTCGGTTTTATGATATCATTCGTTGGAAGAGAGGCGAATTGTTTACAGATGAGTGGAATGGTATGTATGTGCCTACGCTAAATACCCCCATGGATCTGAATGGAGATGGAAAAAATGATGTAGCATTCGTAACAGCGACTCCGAGTCAAACGGAAAGTGGTGTGATCTATATGAATATTGCCGGTACGGTCAATGGTCAGCCTAATGCTATGATTCTGTCGGAGGGAAATAAAGGCGAAATACTATGGATGAATCATGTGCCCCGCGTATGGCATGATCGCATGTATCTATATCCTATTCCGGAAAGTGATTATTTAATGAACCCAAATTTAAAACAAAACCCAAATTGGTAAGCTATGAAATTAAATATTAAAGCTATAAGTGTATCGTTCTTGTTTTTGATTCCTTTTTGTATCGTGCTTTTGGCGTGCAGTAAGGATAAAAACGAAGAGGGGGGCGGAAGTGTCTCTAATGAAAAAGTATTGAAATTTATGTCTTATAATATTCATATCGGTAATCCACCGTCAGAACCTGCTACGGTGATCGATATGGCTGCAATTGCTAATGTGATCAATACAGCAAAGCCAGATTTTGTTGCTTTGCAGGAAGTGGACCGTTTTACAGACCGTTCGGGTAAGGATTTGGATCAAGCTGCTAAATTGGCTGAACTCACAGGTATGCACTATCAGTTTTTTAAAGCTATAAATCGTTCAAATGGTGAATATGGAGTGGCTATTTTATCAAAATATCCGATAGAGGAGTTTCACAATATTTCGCTCCCGGTGAATCCGGGTACGAATGCGGAACTGCGAACGCTGGGATGGATACGCGTAAAATTGAAAGATGGTAATGATTTTGTGTTTGCTTCAACTCATTTGGATCACCTTGCCGATGCTAATCGAGAATTGCAGTCGAGAGAGGTCTTAAAAGCACTTAAATCCTACCAAAAATATCCGATGGTACTTGGGGGAGATTTCAATATGAACCAGTCTAACCCGGTATGGGATTTACTCAAGGTGGCTTTTAGGGTACCTTGTACGAATTGTCCAAGTACGCATTCTGCCACAAAACCGACTACAGCTATTGATTTTCTGTTATATAATGGGATTGCAGAAAATATGTTTACTGTTAAGTCTTATGCTACCTATCCTGAAACATATGCTTCGGATCATTTACCCGTAATTATGGAGTTAAAATATCAATAATATCTAACCTAAAATTTAATCATGAATTTTGATAAACGAGCGAAGTTGTACAGCGCTTATCTGAGCGATAATGTTATCCCTTTTTGGTTAAACCACTCTATTGATGAGGAGTACGGTGGGTTTTATACTTGTCTTGATAGGGAGGGACGGTGTTATGACACCGATAAGTTTATGTGGCTGCAGCATCGTCAAGTATGGACCTTTGCGATGCTGTACAACAACTATAAGGCTGACGAAACTTATTTGCGTGTAGCAAAGAAGGGAGCGGATTTTCTTTTGAAGAATGGCAGGGACAAAGATGGGAATTGGTTCTTTGCATTGGATAGAGCAGGAAATCCTATTGTGCAGCCTCATAGTATTTTCTCAGACTGCTTTGCCACTATGGGCTACGCTCAATTATTTAAAGCAAGCGGAGAAGAGGTGTACCGTGATATAGCATTGCAGACTTTTCATAATATCTTAGAACGTCAAAAGGATCCTAAGGGAAAATATTCCAAGTTGATAGGTGATCATAGGGCTTTGAAAGGATTTTCCCTTCCTATGATATTGTGTAACTTGGTTTTGGAAATAGAGTCTCTTCTTCCGGATGAGTTGGTGGAAAGTACACTTCGGTTTGGTGTAAATGAAGTCATGAATGTCTTTTATAAGGAAGATTTGGGGATTATTTTAGAAAATGTGGATCAGGAAGGCCGTCTTAGTGATACTTTTGAAGGAAGGTTGGTCAACCCAGGACATGGGTTGGAGGCGATGTGGTTTGTTATGGACATTGCTGAAAAATGGGGTGATCGTGATTTGATCAATCGGTGTGTGCAGATCGGCCTTCGTACGATAAAGTATGGATGGGATGAGAAATTTGGTGGAATATTTTATTTTCTAGATCGAAAGGGAGTTCCCGTTCAACAATTAGAATGGGATCAAAAGTTGTGGTGGGTTCATTTAGAAGCGGCTATTGCTATGTTAAAGGGTTATCAGTTGACTGGTAATGAGGAGTGTCTGGTATGGTATGAAAAACTGCATGATTATATATGGACGAACTTTGTGGATCAAGAATACGGAGAAATGTACGGCTATTTAAACAGACGGGGTGAGGTGCTGTTAAATTTAAAGGGAGGGAAATGGAAAGGTTGTTTTCACGTCCCAAGGGCTTTGTACCAGTTGGCTCGCCTTGCCGAAAAAATTCATAATAAACAGACTTTACTTGAAAAACAAGATTAATACCCCTTAGAAATATGACAAAATCAGTTCAAGCTAACGGACAGGATGCTGGTACCTCTTATAAGGTCGCTCTGCTCGTTCTAGCGATTCTTTATTTTATGTTGGGATTTATTACCGTATTGAATGATACGCTGGTCCCATTTTTTAAAGAGGGGTTTAATCTTAGTTATTCTCAATCTTCTCTTGTCCAATTCTATTTTTATTTAACTTATGGATTGATCTCTATTCCGGCAGGGAGGATGGTCGATAGGATCGGTTATAAAAATGGGATGGTGGCAGGATTCTCTATTGCTGCTGTAGGGGCATTCTTGTTTTATCCTGCCTCAATTTTTCACGAGTATTTCTTGTTCTTGATTTCTCTTTTTATCGTAGCTATCGGTATTGTCTTATTGCAGGTGTCTGCGAATCCTTATATCACGGTACTGGGGCCAGCAAGTAGTGCTGCATCTCGATTGACTTTAATACAAGGGGTAGGATCTATGGGGACTACATTGGCTCCTGTCTTTGGTGCGCACTTCATTCTGGCTAAGATTTCAGAATCCAGTGGTTCTGAGGCGCTGGTTAAGCCTTATTTGTTTATCGGTACGGGGCTGCTGTTGATTGGTCTGTTGGTCTTTTGGATCAAGTTGCCAGTGGTAGAATCAAGGGAGCATAGCGCAGATGAAGAAAAGGAGAAAGTTAATTTGCTTGGCCTACTCAAGAAATTCCCGAATCTCCGATTCGGAATTATTGCATTGTTTATGTATGTCGGTGCTGAAGTGAGTATAGGGACTTATCTGACGAATTATATAGCGGATAGACTGGAGATTTCGGAGAGTGCTGCAAATTTTTACCTGACGTATTATTGGGGAGGGATGTTGGTCGGTCGGTTTTTAGGAGCTTTTTTCCTACAGCGATTTGCGAGTCATCGGATCCTTTTTATTATGGCGTTGTTGTCTACATCTTTGGTCTTATTGTCGACTTGGAGCACAGGAGTTTTTTCTATATGGGCCATGGTAGCTGTGGGGTTATGTAATGCAATAATGTTTGCTACAATTTTTTCGCTATCTGTTAGAGGATTGGGGGCTCATACGGGAACTGCCTCAGGAATGCTTTCTACGGCAATAGTAGGAGGAGCGATCTTAACATACGTCCAGGGCGTATTGAGAGATCTCTATTCTTGGGAAATCGCTTTTTTACCTTGTGTATTAGCTTATATAGTGATTATGTGGTTTGGCCTGACCGTTGGTAAGAAAAATGCAGAAGAGGTTGTGTCGATATAGTTTCTGGTAAAACAAACAAGCCATATAACAACTGTTATATGGCTTTTCTTTTAGAGGTCAGTCTCCTATTTATAAGCAAAGACGTCTCCTAGATCATCGTTGCTGGTAAAGGTGCAGCCTAAGTCTGTCAATTCGCCAGTACCGATGTTGATAACCATCCCGTGGACCGCTAGATCATTGCGTTCTTTCCACGCATTCTGTATGATGGATGTCGTGCAGAGGTTGAAAACTTGTTCTTTAACATTTAGCTCGATCAATCGGTCTACTTTTTTTTCATGCTCGTCGATAGCATCGATTTCAGCAGCATGGATACGGTATACATCTTTAATATGACACAGCCAGTTGTCTATAATGCCAAATTGCTGACGGCTTAGGGCCGCGGCTACTCCTCCGCAACCATAGTGGCCTGCTATGATGACTTGTTTTATCTTTAAAACGTTTACAGCATAATCCAGAACGGATAACATGCTCATGTCCGCATGGATAACCATGTTGGCTATATTACGGTGTACAAAAACCTCTCCTGGTTTGGTTCCTGTGATTTCATTGGCAGGAACTCGGCTATCGGCACAGCCGATCCATAGAATCTCTGGGTTCTGTCCTTTGGCCAATTGCTGGAATCGCCCTGTCGTGTCTTTACTTACAAAGTCTACCCAATCTTTATTACCCTGTTTTATTCTTTGAAAACCTAGTTCTAGTTCTTTATTTTCCATGTTATTGTTTTAATGTATGGACTGTTTAAACGAGTCCAAGTTACAGTATTTTCGATTTAATTCTATTATGTACCACCTTATATTTTCTCCTCTTGGTGATGTTGTGTTGTGTATCTTTTTGCTGTTCAGTTGTTTGAGGATATCAATTGTTTTCTTTTTTTAAAACTGTTCCTGTGGTTGTTTTTTGTATGTAATGTCTACGAGTGCTATTTCCACCCCCTTGTTGAGTGCATGTTGTTCGTAGTCCTTAATAACCTCTATGACATCTTTGTCTAGGAACTTGCTGTTTCGTCCATCTATAGTGACCGATTTTACCGCCTTTGGTAAGTCATATAGCTGTTTTTGTATAGCTGCTTTGTTGAGAAAAGTCACTTCTTCGGCGAGGGTAATGACTACTTTGGTGGTTTCGGCTTTATCCGCTTCGGAATCTTTGGTGAAGTTGAAGATAAACGCATTCTGTATGTTCGCTCTAAAAATATAGAACATAGCTACAAGGATACCTATACCTACGCCTTTTAGTAAGTCGGTGGCCACGATGGCGACAACGGTGATGATGAAAGGAATAAATTGATCGAGACCTTTGTTGTACATGGATTTGAACAGTGCTGGCTTGGCCAATTTATATCCAGTATGCAGTAGGATGGCTGCCAAGCAGGCAAGTGGTATCAAGTTGATGACGAAGGGAATGGCTAATACAGCCAATAGTAACCAAATACCATGTAAAATAGCGGATTGACGCGTACGTCCTCCGGAATTTGCATTAGCAGATGACCGTACGATAACAGAGGTCAAAGGAATGCCACCCAGAAATCCTGAAGTCATGTTTCCTACTCCTTGGGCGACGAGCTCTCTATTAGTTGGAGACACTCTTTTCAAAGGGTCTAATTTGTCGACGGCTTCGATACTGAGCAGGGTCTCTAAGCTTGCTACTATTGCAATGGTTATCGCTACTGTCCATACCTCTGCATTAGTAATTTGACTGAAGTCGGGAAAGATGAATAATCTCGTAAACTCTTGAAAGGAGGATACGGTAGGAATCGCTACAAAGTGTGTGGATCCGTTGATGAGTGCAAAAGAAGTCCCTTGGAAAGCATAGCCCAAGCCTAGGCCCAGTACAACCACTGCAAGTGGAGCCGGAAGCTTGTTGAGCCCTCTTAAAGTTGGCCAATATATCAATATGGCCAGTGAAAGTAGACAGATAATCGTAGCTCCTATATTGACCGTGGAAAAGACTGTGTCTGTAAATGCGCCTATGCCACCTCCGTTTTCAATTTCAAATGCGTGTGATTCTGTCATCCCTAAAGCTAATGGCAATTGTTTTAGTATAATGGTGATACCAAT
Organism: Sphingobacterium paucimobilis HER1398; assembly: GCF_000416985.1. Taxonomy (GTDB): domain Bacteria; phylum Bacteroidota; class Bacteroidia; order Sphingobacteriales; family Sphingobacteriaceae; genus Sphingobacterium; species Sphingobacterium paucimobilis. The sequence goes on along the minus strand of NZ_ATDL01000003.1, from coordinate 112,192 downwards.
AGCGGTCAGCATTCCTAAAATGACAGCCGAAGGAAAAAAATTTCCAATCATTCCGGCTTTGATGATCCCAAGGAGTAGCTGTACAATACCTGCGATAACGACAGCCAAGAGAAAAGTCTCATAAGCTCCGAGCTGTTGGATAGCTCCATAGACAATGGTAGTGAGACCTGCTGCAGGTCCACTTACACTGAGTTGTGATCCTGAGATGGAAGCGACTACAATGCCGCCAATTATTCCTGTTAATACACCTGCGAATAGGGGAGCTCCAGAGGCCATTGCAATGCCTAGACATAACGGCAAAGCGACTAGGAAAACCACAATACTTGCAGGGAAGTCATATTTTAAGTCCCTTTTCGATAGTTTGAGAAAAGCGGACATACGTGTTCCTAACATAAAAATTCAATAATGTTTACTGTGTTGTGTTAAATCGATTGTAAGCTATATACTGTACGCTATCTGTAGTGGGATAGAGGAGAGGTATAGCTTTGGACGAATGGATTTAACAGTTAGGAGGCGGGGTGGGGGCAGAAGGGTGGTAACTGCAGATGTCCTTCTCGTTACGGAGATAGTTACGTTGTTTTCCGTTGTTTTCGACGGAAGGGTTAAATGCGAGGTAATCTATGGCGTCCGGTTTAAAAATCTTGACACCATGTTCGTGTAGGTCTTCATTATTGCTGTTAGCTCCGCTTGAAGTCTGTTCAACTTCGAGCTGCATGACGACCTGTAGAATGGTTCCTTTGTCTAAAACATCTATAAATATAGGGGTGGCAGAGATAAGCATCTTTGTAAAGAAGACTAGAAAGCAAATCTTAGCAGCTAGGATTCGCTTTGCTTTACTAAACATATCTATGTTCTCTGTGTGTTTCACTTGAACAAAAATAAAATAAAAAATGGCAAACAGTATGTTTTTTGAAATTTTATTATAAAAATATTACAAAATATACATATAAAGCTTGTTTTCGTTGTTGTGTGATGTGTCTAGATTGAGGCAGAGATAATTTTATTGAGATATTGAGCGAATTATTTATAAATTAGGTAACACAAACACTAATTTGTTGATACGATGAAACAACCGTTTATTGATAAGATCTTAGCTTCTTACAATCCTAAAGGAGCCTTTATTCAACTGGGTTCGGGCTTGCTGGATGGTGAGGTTGTGACGGATGCAAGGGTTAATCTGGCTTTGAAGATGATGAATCGTCATGGTCTAATTGCCGGAGCGACTGGAACCGGAAAGACACGTACGTTGCAACTGATGGCCGAGCAGCTGTCAGACGCAGGGGTACCTGTTTTTATGTTGGATGTCAAAGGCGATCTTTCGGGGTTGGCTGAAGCTGGTAAGACGAATGATGCGCTGCTAGAACGTGGGCTCGCTGTAGGGATACCTTTTGAGCCGTCTGAATTTCCAATAGAGCTGTTTTCACTGAGCGGAAAGCTAGGAGCGCCTATGCGGATGACTGTGGAAGATTTTGGGCCAGTACTGTTGTCAAGGATTTTGGATTTAAACGATACGCAATCTGGAGTGCTGAGCGCGATTTTTAAGTATGCGGAAGACACGCAGTTGCCTGTGGTTGACTTTACTGATTTGAAGAGGCTGTTGAGTTATCTTTCTGATGGACCGGGAGCTGATGAAATCAAAGAAGATTATGGTCGGATCAGTACCGCTAGTTCGGGGGCTATATTGCGAAAGATCGTAGCGATTGAACAACAAGGGGTATCACATATCTTTGGAGAGCGGGAATTTGATATTAATGATCTTTTTGGAAAGGTGGATGGCAAAGGTATTATTTCGCTTTTGAACATTTCTGATATTCAGGATCAACCTTTACTTTTTTCTACTTTTCTGTTGAGCCTATTGGCGCAGTTGTTTAAGAAATTGCCAGAAGTGGGTGATTTGGATAAGCCCAAATTGGTCTTTTTCTTTGATGAGGCACATTTGTTGTTTAACGGTGCCTCTAAGGCGTTTTTAACGCAGATTGAACAGATCGTTCGTTTGATCCGTTCAAAAGGGGTAGGGGTGTTCTTCTGTACGCAGGCGGCTACGGATATTCCCGAGAGTGTGTTGGGGCAATTGGGTAATCGTATACAACATGCACTGCGGGCTTTCACGCCCAATGATGCGGAGAATCTGAGAAAGACGGTGAAGACGTATCCGACTTCGGAATTTTATCAGATCGATAAGATACTAACATCTCTGGGTACAGGTCAAGCACTGGTAACGGTATTGAATGATAAGGGGATCCCAACGGAGGTCGTGGCTACGCATCTGGTGCCTGCCCGAGCGATAATGGGGCCTTGTTCTCCCTCACTGTATGAAGAATTGATCCGAGGTTCTTCTTTCTTTACTAAGTATCAGGAACGCATCGAGAGACGTACGGCTTCTGAAATATTGGAGGAGCGGATATCGACAGCTAATCGGATAAAGGAGGAAGAAAAGAATCGGCAACAGGCGGAGAAACAAGCGGCTCGGCCTGCAGCGACACGATCTAGGCGACAAACTCCTATGGAAGCGGCCCAAGCTCAAGCCAGTCGTACATTGGCTCGTGAGGGAGTGAAGTTAATCGGCAAATTGGCTAATGGTTTATTGAATGCCTTTTTTAAAAAGAAATAGTATTGTGCTTTAATTTCAAGGTCTTAAGTGTTTGAAAGTAACTGCATAAATTGATTAATACGAGTCCATTGTATTGCACATGAAGATGAATTTATGTAGGTTTGTGCACAATTTGAAAATAAGCATATAACTCTATTATATATTATGAGAAAACCTACTTTGTTAGTTTTAGCAGCTGGGATGGCAAGTCGTTATGGATCTTTGAAACAGGTAGATAGTTTTGGCCCTCATGGTGAGACTATTATCGATTATTCTATATATGACGCTATACATGCTGGATTTGGAAAAGTAATCTTTATCATCCGTAAGGAATTTGAAGATGTCATGCGGGAAAAATTTGATTCCAAATTTGATGGATTAATCGATGTGGACTACGCTTTTCAAGATTTTGACTTGACGAAGTTTGGCGTGGACCGTGTTATCGAACGTACCAAACCTTGGGGTACTGCTCATGCTGTGCTCAGTGCAAAAGATTTGATCAATGAGCCTTTCTGTGTAATTAATGCGGATGATTTTTATGGGACAGATTCTTTTGTGAAAATGGCCGATTTCTTGAATAATGAAGTGTCTGATACGCATATGTCATTGATGGGCTTTGAGGTCGGAAATACGATGTCAGACTATGGCTATGTTTCTAGGGGGGTCTGTGAAGTGTCAACTGACGGTAATATGGATAGCGTTACTGAACGTACGAACATCTATTATAAAGAAGATGGAGCGGGCGGTAAGAAAATTGTATACGAGGAAGGTGGAGTTGAAACTGAGCTTGCTCCCGATACACGTGTTTCTATGAATTTTTGGGGATTCACACCAAAAGTATTTGAGGTTGCCTTGTCTATGTTCCCTAAATTTGTGGAAGAAAATGCAGACAATCTTAAAGCTGAGTTTTTTATTCCTTCTGTGCCAGATTATATGGTAAGGCATGGTTTAGCGAATTTCAAGGTGATTCCGACTTCTTCTAAATGGTTTGGAGTGACTTATTCAGAAGATAAGCCGATTGTGCAAGAAAGTATCTCTAAGCTGGTGGCTGAGGGAGCTTATCCTGAAAAGCTTTTTTAGAAACATTGTTTCTACTATCTATTGAGGCCTTAAGTATTTTCTTAGGGCCTTTTTTTATTTAATCTGCCAGACTGTTACAGTTCTTTTTTTTGCTTTTTTAATTGCTTATATTTAAAGTAATATCATACCTTAAAAATGAGAACATTATGTCATTAAAAGAAACTATTAAAAATCAGATTTTAGAAAATGAACGGAAGGACCTGGAGGCTTTAAAAGGAATGTATGAAATCTACGCAGGGGCTGCTGATCTGGATGAAGAGTCTTCCTTAGGGCATGAGGACTTCGCTAAGCAGGACGAGAGCCGGGAGTCTGCAAGAAGTCTTTCTTTTCGTATCGATAGGGCAGAAGCAATCCTCAAAGCATTTTTGCAACTAGACTTTGGCCCTAAATCTAAAGTTACGCCAGGGGCATTGGTTATGACAGACTCTTTCGGTTTTATGATTGGAATTGCATCTATAGCATTTGATTATGAAGGGCAGAGCTATATCGGTGTAAATGTTGAGGCTCCGATTTATAAGGCTTTAGATGGTGCTGAAGTTGGCGATGAGATTGTTTTTAACAGTAAGAAGTATAAAATATTGAATATTCTGTAATTAAAAAAAGAGGGACATCGTCCCTCTTTTTTATTGATTATTTATTATTTTTTTATTTTACTTCTTCAAAGTCTACATCCTGAACGTCATCAGCACCACCTTGGTTACCTCCAGATTGTCCAGCTTGCTCTCCACCTTGAGGTTGACCTTGCTGCGAAGCTGCGTACATTTCTTCAGAAGCTGCATTCCATGCGTTTTGTAACTCTTCGGAAGCAGTGTCGATATCTGCAAAATTTCTTGCCGCATGCGCTGCTTTCAATTTCTCTAAGCCTGCTTCAATCGGAGCTTTTTTGTCTGCAGAAATTTTATCCCCATATTCTTTCAATTGTTTCTCTGTAGAGAATACTAAGGCATCTGCAGCATTGATTTTATCTGCTTCTTCTTTTATCTTTTTGTCCGCTTCTGCATTAGCTTCTGCTTCTTGTTTCATTTTTTGGATTTCTTCGTCTGAAAGACCTGAAGAAGCCTCAATACGGATATTTTGCTCTTTTCCTGTTGCTTTATCTTTAGCCGATACTTTGATGATACCATTGGCATCGATATCGAATATTACTTCGATCTGAGGTATACCGCGTGGTGCAGGCGGAATGTCTGCCAATTGGAAACGGCCTAAAGTGCGGTTTTGTGCAGCCATTGGACGCTCGCCTTGTAATACGTGAATCTCTACTGATGGTTGATTGTCTGATGCCGTAGAAAATACCTCTGATTTTTTAGTAGGGATAGTGGTGTTCGCTTCGATCAATTTAGTCATTACACCACCCATAGTCTCAATACCTAATGAAAGAGGAGTAACATCTAATAATAATACATCTTTTACTTCACCAGTCAATACACCACCTTGGATAGCAGCACCTAATGCTACAACCTCATCTGGGTTTACTCCTTTAGAAGGCTCTTTGCCAAAGAATTCTTTTACTGCGTCCACTACCGCAGGGATACGTGTAGAACCACCTACTAAGATGATTTCATCAATGTCAGAAGTGCTGAAGCCTGCATTTTTCAATGCTGTGCGGCACGGTTCGATTGTGCGTTTGACTAAGTCAGCTACTAAACTTTCGAATTTAGCACGTGACAATGTGCGTACCAAGTGCTTAGGGCCTGTAGCATCAGCTGTAATGTATGGTAGGTTGATCTCTGTAGATGAAGTGCTTGAAAGTTCAATTTTAGCTTTTTCAGCAGCTTCTTTCAAACGTTGTAAAGCCATGGCGTCTTTTTTCAAGTCGAAACCATTGTTCTCTGCTTTGAACTCATCGTTCAACCAGTTGATGATGGCATTGTCAAAATCGTCACCACCTAGGTGAGTATCACCATCGGTAGCTTTAACTTCGAATACCCCGTCACCTAATTCAAGAACAGAAACGTCATGTGTACCACCACCACAGTCAAATACAACGATTTTCATGTCCTTATTTGCTTTATCAAGGCCATAAGCCAAAGCTGCAGCTGTAGGTTCGTTAATGATACGCTCTACTTTTAGACCTGCGATTTCACCAGCTTCTTTGGTTGCTTGACGTTGTGCATCATTAAAATAAGCAGGTACAGTAATTACAGCACGGCTTACCTCTTGACCTAAGTAGTCTTCAGCAGTTTTCTTCATTTTCTGAAGTGTCATTGCGGAGATTTCTTGTGGTGTGTATTTACGATCATCTATCTCTACACGAGGCGTATTGTTGTCGCCTTTTACTATTTTATAAGGTACGTGTGAAAGCTCTTTAGAAGCCTCATCATATGAAGTACCCATAAAGCGTTTGATAGAGTAAATTGTTTTATGTGGGTTAGTGATAGCTTGACGTTTAGCAGGATCTCCTACCTTACGCTCACCACCATCTACAAATGCCACAATTGAAGGAGTTGTACGTTTACCTTCATTGTTTGCAATTACTACTGGCTCATTACCTTCCATAACGGCTACACATGAGTTTGTAGTTCCTAAGTCGATTCCTATAATTTTAGACATATTCTTATGTATTGTTTTTACGAGTTATTAATTCTTGATTGTACTATAACAACCCTTATGCCAACAAAATGTTTGCCCCAAAAAAGCGAATAAGAACAACAAAATGGCGGTAATGTGACACCATTCAATGACAAAATGTCTTTTTTTAGTAAATTATTTGCTCTAGAATCTTCTTTTTTGCGGATCCACTGTCACTGCCTCGTTGAAAGAATCTGCCAAGCGAGTTGGAGAAGTCATCTAATGTCATGGCTTTTGATTTTTTATCGCGCCAATCGGTTGGTAGGGCCTCATTGTGATAGTCTATTTTTGTTGCCCAATACTGTATATGCATTTCGGGAATCGCAAGGCCTAGGATCATACCTGGTAAACCATGGCTTAACGCTGGGCCTGCCGATACGGGTATTTGATCGGTATAGAAAGCGACTAGGTACAAAGAGTCTGCAGTAGCACCGTTTACTCTACGACATTCGAAACCGGCGATGTTGCGGTATTCGTCTGTAAAGCGCCATGTTACCTGTGTTAGGGAATCTTTGAGGATATATTTGTCGTCTAGTTCAACTTGTACTTCTGCCGTGTTTGATTTTAAGTTTTGATAAAGTACTTTGGAGGTGTTTCCTCGAGTTCGAGCGCTGCGCATTACCATTGCACCACCACCGCCTCGCATGGTTACTGCTCCCATGGAGCCTGTGCCTCTACCGCCTCTAGCTCCACTTATTCTAGGCTGATTGCGTGCGTCTTTGTTTTCTTCCTCATTTATTTCTGGTACTAGTAAACTGCCATATTCGTCAAAATACATAGTCATGCGCTCGGTCCGAGAGTCGGGCATCGTATTGATATCTCCTCCCCAAAAGTGTCTACCTCCCATTCCACCTGGCGACATATCGTCAAATTTTTTCATCATCTCTCTAGTCTGCGCACGTGTGTATGTTATTCTGTCAAAAGAAATGGTGCCTCTAGTGCCGAAGTAGGCATACTGTGCCTGTACAGTAATACCGAGTAAGAGGCCTATAGTTAATATTAATATCTTGTTCATGTTAAGTTCTTGTTTTACGACGTAGTCAGAAATTATCCTCTCGCTATTAATCTGTTTTTTTCTTGCCCAAATTTTTATTGAAATCCCATTTTAGTCCAACCAGTATATAACGTGTCAATATTTGCTGGGTAGATTCATTGAAACCGGTCTCAGAGGATGATCTATTGATGTTATTGTAAGTGTTGAATATATCAAAGCCTTTGATGCTGGCCGTAAGACTTTCATTGCTCAATAATTTTTTGCTGATCTCGGCATTAACATAGAATTGATGCAAGCTTTTGTTATAAAACTTGGTAGGTCCTTCTAAAGAATAATTTACGTTACTGCTGACATTGAATTTCTTAGGTAAGAAATATTTAAAATATCCAGAACCTGCCATATTGAAACTCGTGTAATTATAGCTTTTTTGTAAGCTGTTTCTTTGATTATCGACGCTGATTCTCCAATTGAAATCATAATCTAGACCTTTAGAGTTTTGTTCATTAAGACCGATACCTGTGGATAGGCTTGTGGTCTGTTCATTGTTAAGCTGATATTGCTGCGTTTTAATGTCATCGCCGTACTTAATGTAGCTGAAACCATTGTTGTAATTGAGCCCACTAAATATATTGAATTGTGTGTTTTTGTCAAATACAGGTTTATTAAAGTTGCTGTTCATCCCTGCCCGCCAGCTGGATTTACCAATAACATTGATGTATGAACTGGTTGTCACACCGGTTAGAGTGTCTATTACTCTTTGATTGACTATCGGGTCTGTGGTAAACGAAATGTCCGCATTGAGGTTCCAGTTAGTTCCTTTTAAGAGACTCATGGTGTGATAATTTAGCCGGAAAGAATTGTTGTTTGATCGCTTCAGATCCGGATTCCCTTCTTGTTTGAATAAGGGATTGGTCTGAGGCTGTAATCGTTGTAACTGCGCAAACGTAGGGATGTTAAAGCTGTTTTGGTAAGATATTCCTACGTTTTTTCTATTTGAAAGCCTGTAGTTTGCATTCATGTTAATGTCGTTATCCCAAAATGTACGATCGAGATTAATATTTCTATACTCATCTGTCAGAGATTGATCCCTAAAATTTGTACGGTTGGATAGGTTCACCGAAAGCTTTTCTGTAAAGTAATTAAGGTTGGCAACCATTCCATGGCTGGTATTAACCGTTCTTTGATCTTGCGAATATAAAGAATCTAAGACTGGAGCGGTGTTGTTGCCTCTTTCGAATGCATTTAATAGGGTTTCGTTGGTAGCATTACTGATATTATAACCAAGTGAATAGTTGAGCTTGTCAGAAATACGATCTGAATATTGAATCTGCCCAGAGATGTTATTGCCGTTATTGTTGTTCAGCCTATTTTGATTGATGTAAGTGGTATCTCCTTTTACATGATACATCGCAATTTGGTTGACAATGCTCTCGGAATTATTTTTATTATAGCTGTTGTTAAAGTGTAGGTTTAGTGAGCTTCCTTTTTTGTTCAGCCGTTTTCTATAATTGATTCGTATATCGTTAGAACGAGTTTGTCCGTTGGTTGTTGTTGTGTCTCCCATTCTGCTGAAAGCTTCTCCATTTTGGGTAGTATAGTTATTGGACTGGCTACTGCTATAGTTATTGGCAAAGTTGGCTCCCAAGTTGATCTCCATATTGGATGTAGAGTCTATTCTATATCTTATTTCTGATCGTATACCATGTGCGTCTGACGAGTTTGCAGTCTTTGACTTGCTTTCTGATTCTTCAATTACATTTTCTGCCAATAACTGTTTGTTAAAGGATTGACGCTCATTGTTGTTACTGTTTGTGTTGAAGTTGTAATTTCCATTGAAATTGACTTTCTTTTGAAAAAACTGATTTTCATAATTAGCTCCTACGGACGTACTGACAGGGTTTCCTGTAATCTGGCTGTTCATGCGTAAACCTCCTTCTCGTCCCATGCCAGCTCCCATATTGTTGGTGTTGGCTGTCACGCCCATACGTTCTGTCTTGTTGAATTTTGCTGCAAATAAGCTGCCCGTGTAGAGGTCACTGCTTCCGGCGAGTGCTTCCGCATTACCAAAAATACCTTTTCGTGCTTCTTCTTTTAATACCGCATTGACGGTAACTTCTCTTACGCCGTCATCTATACCTGTGAGTTCAGCTTCCTTGGATTTTTTTTCAAAGACCTGTACTTTGTCGACAGCATCTGCCCGAATATTTCGAATGGCGATTTTAGGATCGTAACCGAAAAATTCTTCACCATCGATCAATACCTTGGATACTGATTTCCCATTTGCTGTTATTTTGCCATCGCCGGAGACCGACAGGCCAGGAAGACGTCTTAGCAGGTCTTCTAGTTTGGCGTTCTTCTCTGTCTCGAAGCTGCCAGCATCGTATTCTAATGTATCGCCCTTGATGCGAATAGGAAGACGCTGCTGGATGACAACCTCTTCAATCAAGTTGGCCTGTGAATTTAATGCTATTGGAGCTAATGTTGAACTGGTGCCCTCTGTCTTTATCTTCTTAGAAACGAGTTCAAATTTTGGATAGGATACAATAAGTAGATAGGAGGAGTCTCTCAAATTCTTAAATGAAAATCTTCCATCTTCATCTGCTCTTGTGAACTGTTGCATGATAGAGTCCTGATCGAGCAAGACTATAGATGCATTGATAAGGGGTTTGTTATCCGATTTGTCTATGACTTTGCCGGATAGCGCATGTTGTCCATAAACAAAGTTTGTGGCAACTAAAATAAGGATGCTGAATATAAATCTTTTCATTCAATTGGTTTAAAAGACTGATCAAAGATAGAGTGAACAACTATTAAATAATGTTAAATGGATTGCAACATTTTGATGACTGTTTTGTTGAGGTATTATGCCTATTTTTGTGCAGAAATAATGTCCAACTATGAAATACTGCTATCGCATAAAGTAATAATTGATAGCTTATGTGATATTGAGCAATGAATATGGGCCTATTGATGGCCGTTTGATAAAATAAATTATATGACTTTCGAAGCTTATTTGAACTATTTTGAAGATGTGTTGACGCATCCATCAAATTATCCTACTTACAACGATCCTGAATATTTTAACTATGCCAAGCTCAATTGGTCTCGGATGAATCGATGGTTGAAGAAATTTGAGATTAATGAGGATGTCCGCACATTTTTCTCTACATCTACCGAAAAGCAGACTTGGATTTTGATAACAGAGCCCTGGTGTGGTGATGCTGCACATAGTGTTCCTCAAATTCATACTTTGATCAAGGATAACCCTAATATTATCTTGGATATCCAATTGCGGGATTCCGAACCTTTTCTGATCGATAAGTACTTGACAAACGGGGGCAAGTCTATTCCTAAATTAATTATTAGAAATGAGCAGGGGAAAGATATAGCGATCTGGGGACCTAGGCCTGCAGCATTACAACAGATCTTTGATGAAATGAAAGCTGAAGGCAAAGAGTTTGAAGATATCAAGACTTATTTTCAAACCTGGTACAATGCCGACAAAGGTATTGAATTGCAGCATGAACTTGTGGCATTGTTGAGCGGAGTAGAAAAGAAATAAGATTTGGGACTCTAGACATTAGGATCATGCATATTGAGGAACTTCGGGAATATTGTTTAAGCCAACAGGGGGCCTCTGAGGAGTTGCCTTTTGGACCCCAGACGCTAGTGTTCAAGGTAGCAGGTAAAGTGTTTTTATTGGTGGGGTTGGATCAGGTGGATCAGTTGAGCTTTAATGTGAAATGTGATCCAGAATATGCGGTAGAGCTTAGAGAGTGCTATGACAATACAGTGTTTCCTGGATACCATATGAACAAGAAACATTGGAACACGGTATATGCCAATCGGGAATTGTCGGATGCCGTATTGTTTGAATTGGTCGACCACAGTTATCAGCTTGTTTTTGATAGTTTGCCAAAAAAGGTGCGTGAAGAAATTGAGAGCGTCAGCTGATATTTCCATGCATTAAAACAAGGTAATGTAAAGATTTAGTAGATATAGTTGATTATACCTTATCCAATGCTCTTTTAACGTGATAATAAGACTAGCTTTGCCCTGCTTAAAAATTGAAAGTTTATGAAGTTACGTGGTTTATTGTTTTTTTACGGAGCGCTGCTCCTGTTTTTGTCGTCCTGTATAAAGGACGAGGCTCCAAATATGGAGGCTGATATTATTAAAGCTGAAACTGAAAATGATGTCTTTTTATTAGAGCCTGTAGTTTCAGGAGGTAGTATAGTGTTGTATTTAAAACCTGATCAAGAAGAAACCCTAGAGTTCGATATCAAATTTACTTTGACCGAAGGCGCTCAGTTACAAGCGGAAGATGGACAGGTGATGGATAATAATGTTCTTAAAGTAGATAGGGAGTTAGCTGAGCGTATGCAAACAGAAGGAGTCTCTGTTAAAACAATCTCCCAAGACAAGCAGTATTCTAAGCAATATCTGTTAAAAATTATAAATACAAAAGACGGATTTGTCCCTACAGAATATGGCTTTGAAGAAATTGTCATTAATAAGGATCAACAATATACTGAATTCTTCAATCGTATAGATAATCAGGATTTTTACAATTGGTCATCAGGAAATATTGGTTACTCTCTTTCTTTAATGTTTGGGGGAGGAAAACTTGAGCCCGATGCATATCCCACTACAACAACGACTGATGCATATTCGGGGGAAAGAGCGTTGCTTTTAGAGACGAAAGCTACAGCTGATTTCGTGGCAAAATTAAAAAAACCAATAGCCGCAGGAAATTTGTTTATTGGTGCATTTGATACAGGACCAGTGTTAACGGATGCCCTCTCTGCTACGCAATTTGGATTACCATTTAATAAGGTTCCTGCCGCACTAGAGGGGTATTACAAGTATCAACCTGCCGATAAAGTTACAGATGAAAATATGAATCCAGTGAATATGAAGGATTCCTGTGATATTTATGCTGTTTTTTATAATCGTAAACAATTAATGGAATCGGTGAGTGACCCGAAGAAAAAAGTACCTTATTTGACAGGACATAATATCCTTACTGATCCAAGTATTGTGGCAATTGCTAAAATTAAGGATGGTTCAGCAACAACTGGAGATGGATTTGTTAAGTTTAGCTTGCCGTTCGAATATCGTACTAAGGTGGATATGGGGGCAGTTGCCGGATTGGATTATAACATTGCGATTGTAATGAGTTCAAGTAAACGAGGAGATAGTTTTATCGGGGCCGTAGGAAGTAAGTTGATTGTTGATGATTTAAAAATTGTAACTAAGTAATGAGAAAAATTAGTAAATATATTGTTGTTCTCTCTGCGGTATTCCTTTTCATTACTAAAGGTAATGCACAGGAGATTGGAGATATTAGCGTTGATTTTATTTTAGGAGGGAAGATTGGAGGAGCTGCTCCATTATCTCTACCTGTGGAAATCAGAAAGATAAAAAGTTATAATCCTAACTTACCGTTCTATGTAGGTGCTAAAGCTAATTATGCTATAGATTCAAAATGGGGGGTAGCTGTTGGAGCTATTTTCGAAGGAAAGGGAATGGATGCGAAGGCCAGAGTTAAAGGTTATAAAACAACATTTAGTGCTATAAATGATTCCGAAGGCAAGCTTCGTGGATATTATACTGGAGATATTACGACTAAGGTTCATAATCTCTATATTTCTGTTCCGGTGCAGGCTACCTATCAGGTGTCTGAAAGATGGAATGTTCAAGCAGGCCCTTATGTGGCATTTGCTGTTAGGAAAAAATTCTACGGAGAAGCGTTTGATGGATATTTGAGACATGAGACTCCTACAGGAGATAAGATTAATATTGATAAAGCTGATTATGATTTTTCAGAGAGTGTGCGTAATATCGATGTTGGTATGAGTTTAGGTGCAAAATATGAGATCAATAATAAGTTTTCTGCCTTAGCTCAATTTGACTATGGTTTTAACAACATTATGAAAACAGGGTTTGAGAGTATTAGTTTTGGTATGCACAATATCTTCATGAATGTTGGAATAGGCTATACGCTAAAATAGATGATATCAGTATTTAATTAATAGAAAAGGCGGATCCGTATAGATCCGCCTTTTCTATATTAAGGATCTGTATTAGAGATTACATCTTCAATCCAATTTCACGTAAACGTTCGTCTAGGTACTGTCCTGCAGTATAATCCTCATATACTTTAGGGTGAGCTGTATCTATACAAGAATCTAAGGATGCCAAGCTCATTTGAGCTTTAGGATGCAAAAAGAAAGGTACTGAATAACGAGAAGTCTTCATCAACTCGATTGGTGGGTTTACTACACGATGTGTCGTCGATTTCAGTTTGTTGTTCGTTAGTCGTTGTAGCATATCCCCAACATTGACAACGATATCTTCTCCTTTAGCCTTAATGGGAAACCATTCTCCATCTTTTGTCAGTACCTCTAATCCATCTGCGGATGCTCCTATCAATAGGGTGATGAGATTGATGTCCTCATGTGCACCAGCACGTACGGCATCGGGTGCTAATGATTCTGGATTTTCGATAGGAAAGTAATGGATTGCTCTCAATATAGAGTTGCCATTGATAACATACTTTTCAAAATAATCTTCGTCAAGATCGAGATAAGTTGCAATGGCTTTCAATAGATTACGACCGGCATTCTCTAGTTTTTTGTAGATCTCAGCAGTAACTGCTTCAAATCTGGGTAGCTCTTCTACGAGTGGATTGTCAGGAAAGTCCTTTTTGGAATACTCTTCTCCAACAATAGTCTGTCCGCGTTGCCAAAACTCTTTTAGATCTGGCGTTTTGGAATCTTTGGCTTTTTCTCTGCCTTTTGTTGTGTAGCCTCGCTGTCCGGCAAGTTCTGGGAATTCATATTTATCCTTAGTCTCCTGAGGAAGGTCAAAGAATGCCTTTACTGTTTGATATAATTCGGATATTAATTCCTCACTTAATCCATGATTTGCAATGGTAACGAAGCCTGTTTCGTTAAATGCTTTGCCAATATCTTGAACAAACTGTTTGCGTTGGTCGACATTGCCCTGGGTATAGTGCTGCAAGTCTAGACGTGGAATGTTTACGAGTGCCATATTATTTTTTTTAAACCTGATACAAACCTAAATAAAAGTTTTATGATTCCATTTATACCCTATTATAAATGCTAGCTATTGGCTGCATCTAGTTAACTGTTGACTTCTGGGAAATACTTTTTTTACTTGATTCGTTAAGAATAAGAGGTTTTAAAACAGATTGTTATGGTTCTTTGTGTGGGTGTTATATTTTTTTACAAGTATTTGGAATATACAAGTTAAACTATTAGATTTGTTATGCTTGCATAATAAAATACAAGTAGGTCACAAAAATCAACAATGAACCAAGATAATACAATTGATTATTTTTTAAAAGCTGCGTGGCAGACTGTTGCGAACAAATATAACAATATTGCTTCACAACATGGGTTTACGCAGGCTGCCGGATATATATTGATTAATATCCATAAAGATGGTACTCCTGTTTCTCAAATAGCAAATTCTACAGGAGTGAAAACCACTTCTCTGTCTCGGGTGTTAAATAACCTAGAGGCGCTTGGTTTTATCTATAGGGAAACAAGCACGACAGATAAGCGGTCTGTAAAGGTGTACTTAACCCCGCTTGGCGTGGAAAAGCGAAGGGTAGCGAAGGGTGTTGTGCGTGGCTTCAATGAATACTTGGAGGCTCAGCTCACGGAGAAGGAGCGGGTACAGTTGATCAAGATGCTTGCTAAGGTGAATGATCTGGCTGGTGATTATGAAGCTGAACCGATGAATGTGTTGGAACTGAAATAAGGTGTTGAGATGAGTGACTTTACAAAGATAGATGTGGGACATTTCTAGGTAGAGTGGCTTAAAGTTATAAACGGAAAAATGTATTTACATATGAACAGAAACATTAAAAAGGTAGCCGTATTGGGGTCCGGAGTGATGGGGTCTCGTATTGCCTGTCATTTTGCCAATATAGGCGTGGAAGTATTGTTATTGGATATTCCACCGAAAGAATTAATTTCTATAGAAGAAGCAAAAGGACTTCAGTTGACGGATTCGGCCGTACGTAATCGTATCGTAAACGCATCACTTGATACGGCGATCAAGTCCAATCCCGCGCCCTTATTTAGCAAGTCTTTTGCTAAACGGATAAGTACCGGAAATTTTGAAGATGATATGTCCAAGATTGCTGATGTAGACTGGATTATAGAAGTTGTGGTCGAGCGATTGGATATTAAGAAGTCCGTTTTTGATAAGGTCGAACAGTTCCGAAAGCCAGGGACATTGATTACGTCTAATACTTCTGGTATCCCCATTCATTTGATGACAGAAGGCCGGTCCGACGATTTTATTGCTCATTTTTGTGGGACACACTTTTTCAATCCACCTCGCTATCTACAGCTTTTGGAGATTATACCTACCCCTCATACTAAGCGGGATGTCGTTGACTTTCTAGTGCACTATGGTGATAAAATGTTGGGTAAAACCGTCGTGCTGTGTAAGGATACGCCTGCATTTATAGGCAATCGTATCGGTGTCTACTCTATGTTAGCGTTGACTCATCTTGTGGATCAATTGGGATTGACTGTAGAAGAAGTGGATAAATATACGGGGCCAGCGATGGGACACCCTAAATCTGCAACTTTCCGTACTGCTGATGTCGTCGGATTGGACACATTGGTTAATGTGGCTAACGGTCTTGATCAGAATGCTCCTGATGATGAAGCTAAAGGGGTGTTTACTTTGCCTGGTTTCATTACACAGATGGTGTCTAATAAGTGGTTGGGTGAAAAGACGAAAAAGGGATTTTATGAAAAAGTAAAAGGAGCAGATGGAACTTCTGAAATATTATCCCTGAATCTTAAAACGCTGGAATATGGTTCTCAGTCAAAGGTGAAGTCTGCTACTTTAGAAGCAACCAAACAGGTCGAAGATATTCGTAAGCGGATGAAGGTATATGAGCAGGGAACGGATAAGGCTGGTGAGTTGTTCCGAGCTATGCATTATCCTTTGTTTGAATATGTTTCGAATAGAGTGCCTGAGATTACGGATGATTTTTTCCGTATCGATGATGCGATGCGCGCTGGATTTGGTTGGGAAATCGGTCCTTTTGAAGTCTGGGATGCTCTAGGGGTGCGGGAGACATTAGAAAAGATTAAAAAAGAAGAAAAGCGGCTTCCAGGGCAACGTGGTGAGGTAGCGCAGTGGGTACACGATATGCTAGCTGCAGGATGTGAGTCTTTCTATAAAATAGAAAATGGCGTCCGTCAGTATTATGATATAAATTCTAAGTCTTATAAAGCGATACCAGGGACGGAGGATCTTATCGTGCTGGATCATATCCGGGAGGCAAAGACCATCTGGAAGAATTCTGGTGTATCCATTATAGATCTTGGCGATGGTATTATTAACTGTGAGTTCCATACGAAGATGAATACTGTCGGAGGGGATGTGATTCAGGGTATCAATAAGGCCATAGATATTGCAGAGAAGGACTATCGTGGTCTGGTGATTTCTAACGACGGCAAGAACTTCTCGGCAGGAGCCAATATCGGAATGATTTTTATGATGGCTGTAGAACAGGATTATGATGAGTTAAATATGGCCGTGCGTATGTTCCAAAATACATCTATGCGTATACGCTACTCTGCTATCCCTGTTGTTGTGGCACCGTTCCAATTGGCACTGGGAGGTGGATGTGAGTTTTCTATGCATGCCGATTTTGTACAGTTACATGCGGAGACCTATATGGGGTTAGTGGAGTTTGGTGTTGGAGTGATCCCCGGTGGAGGTGGCTCTAAAGAGTTTGCGTTACGTGCTTCGGACGAATTTAAAGAGGATCAGATTACACAAAATACATTAAAAGATAAGTTTCTGACGATAGGACAGGCAAAAGTTTCTACGTCCGCTGTGGAGGCTTATGAGCTTGGTTACTTGCAAGAAGGTAAGTACGCTATTACGATGAATCGGGCTCGATTATTAGCTGATGCCAAAGCGAAAGCCATCGAATTGGCGGATGCTGGTTATGTACAGCCTGTACCGCGCCACGATATTAAAGTTTTGGGCAATCAGGGATTAGGTATTGTCTATGTTGGTGCTTCTTCGATGAGAGCTGGCAATTATATTTCTGATCATGATAAGAAAATATCGGAAAAGCTGGGATGGGTGATGTGTGGAGGTGATCTTTCAGCTCCTACTGAAGTATCTGAACAGTATTTGTTGGACTTGGAACGTAAAGCATTTTTGGAGCTCTGTGCTGAACGAAAGACCTTAGAGCGGATTCAGCATATGTTGACGAAAGGAAAGGCGTTGCGGAATTAGATTAAAAGTATTTAGTACTTAGTATTTAGACAATTTCTCGCGATAGCGCATGCGTGTCTACATATGAGGTCGAAATACAGTTAATCCTATCAAAAAACTTAGGTTATTTATTAGATGATAATTTAGAAGCGATGTTAGATAAGGTTGCGGAATTGCAGAAAATGAATTACGTTTTTCAGCAGAAGCTGAAATCTAAATACTAATATCTAACTACTTAATACTAAAAAAATATGGAAGCATACATTGTAGCAGGATATCGTACAGCCGTAGGCAAGGCGCCTAGAGGTGGTTTTCGTTTTATGCGGGCAGATGATCTAGCCGCCGAGGTTATCAAGCACTTGGTAGGTTCGATTCCTCATTTAAATAAAGAAGAAATTGATGATGTCATCGTAGGGAATGCGATGCCAGAGGCAGAACAAGGGATGAACATGGGCCGTTTTATCTCGTTAATGGGACTAGACACGGACAAGGTGCCCGGGGTAACGGTCAACCGTTATTGTGCTTCTGGTTTGGATACGATTGCAACCGCCACAGCTAGGATCAAAGCGGGAATGGCTGATATTATTATTGCCGGAGGAGCTGAAGTGATGTCGGGTATGCCATTTGGTGGTTGGAAGATCGTGCCTAACCCGAAAGTTGCAAAAGACCATGCAGACTGGTATTGGGGCATGGGCCTGACAGCAGAGGCCGTGGCTCAGGAGTATAAGGTATCGCGTGCTGATCAAGATGCATTTGCTTTGAAGTCTCACCAAAAAGCTATTGAAGCCATTAAAAATGGACATCTTAAAGACGGAGTGGTGCCGATTACAATCAAAGAGAACTATGTTAAAGATGGTAAGATGGCTACACGTGAATATGTCGTTGATACGGATGAGGGACCTCGTGGAGATACGACAATAGAAGCGTTGAGCAAATTAAGACCTGTGTTTGCGGCAGATGGCATGGTGACAGCGGGTAACTCCTCGCAGACGTCCGATGGGGCGGCTTTTGTGATGGTAATGTCAGAGCGTAAAATGAAGGAACTTGGTTTGAAGCCAATTGCTAAGTTGATTTCTTATGCTGTAGCAGGCGTACCTCCACGGATCATGGGAATAGGTCCTATTGAGGCTATTCCAAAAGCATTAGCACAGGCTGGGTTGAAAAAAGAAGATATTGATCTTATTGAGTTGAACGAGGCATTTGCATCGCAGTCATTGGCTGTTATCCGGACACTGGGATTGGATGAAGAGAAGGTCAATGTAAATGGTGGTGCTATTGCGCTGGGGCATCCGTTAGGATGTACAGGTGCAAAACTGACAGTGCAGGTTCTCAATGAGTTGAAGCGTCGTGGTAAAAAGTACGGTATGGTAACGATGTGTGTGGGTACCGGTCAGGGTGCTGCAGGGATATTTGAAATGATGGACTAGGTTAGTAATCTCAAATTTTAATAAAATGACAAATAAAATAGCAATCAAAGGTGGTGAATTCGTAATCAAAGAAACGCCCTATAACGAAGTATTTATCCCTGAAGAGTTTGATGAAGAAGCGAAGATGATTCGTCAGACCTGTCTCGATTTCTTGGATACCGAGGTCTTGAATAAACTCGATAGAATAGATGCTCAGGAAGAAGGTCTGATGCAACAATTGATGGATAAGGCTGGCGAATTGGGGATGCTGGGGGTGTCTATCCCTGAGGAATACGGAGGTTTTGGTAAAAACTTTAACACGTCAATGCTGGTCGCTGATGCGGTAGGTGGAGGCTTTTCTTTTGCAGTAGCGTTATCTGCTCATACGGGAATTGGTACATTGCCTATTTTATATTATGGAAATGCCGAACAAAAGGCTAAATATATACCGAAATTGGCGACTGGTGAGTGGAAGGCTGCTTATTGTTTGACAGAACCGAATTCAGGTTCGGATGCCAATTCAGGACGTACTTCTGCCAAATTAAATGCAGAAGGCACCCATTATTTGATCAATGGTCAAAAGATGTGGATTACCAATGGAGGTTTTGCAGATATCTATATTGTATTTGCCAAAATTGGAGATGACAAAAACTTGACGGCATTTATCGTAGAGAAAGATTTTGGCGGTATTACCATGAATCCTGAAGAACACAAATTAGGGATAAAAGGATCTTCTACACGGCAGATTTTCTTTAATGATTGTGCTGTGCCTGTTGAAAATATGCTTTCGGAACGTGAGAATGGATTCAAGATCGCCGTGAATATATTGAATATTGGACGTATCAAGCTAGGGGCTGCTACGATTGGTTCTGCTCGTGCTGTAATTTCGACAGCAGTAAATTATGCGAATGAACGTGTGCAATTCAATCTGCCTATCTCTAAGTTTGGAGCAATCCGTTATAAGCTGGCGGAATCTGCTATTCGTTTGTTTGCAACGGAATCGGCAGCTTATCGGGCCGGACAGAATATTGATGATACTTATGAGGCATTGATAGCTGGAGGTATGGACGAAGCCAAAGCAAAATTAAAATCTGTAGAACAGTTTGCGATAGAGTGTGCTATCATCAAAGTGTGGTGTTCAGAGATGCTGGATTATGTTGTCGATGAGGGGGTGCAGATTTACGGTGGTATGGGGTATTCAGCCGAGGCTCCTATGGAACGTGCGTATCGGGATTCTCGTATCAATCGTATTTTTGAAGGTACGAATGAGGTTAATCGCCTGTTAGTTGTCGATATGTTGTTAAAGCGTGCCATGAAAGGAGAGCTGGATTTAATGGGGCCTGCTCAGGCTGTCGTGGGCGAATTGATGGCTATTCCTGATTTTGCAGATGAGGATACTGCACCTTTTGCAGCGGAAAAGAAAATTATCGCTAATCTGAAGAAAGCGGGGTTAATGGTAGCAGGGGCGGCTGTGCAGAAGTTGATGATGTCACTTTCTAAAGAGCAGGAGATACTGATGAATATAGCAGATATTATAGGTTATGTATATGTAGCGGAGTCTGTCTTATTAAGAACTGAAAAACTGTACCATACATTGGGTGAAGAGGCAACAGGTCTACAAGCGGATATGGCTCGTGTATACTTGTACTCGGCTATAGATAAGGTGAATGTGGCAGGTAAAGAGGCTCTCTACTCATTTGGAGAAGGGGATGAGTTGAATATGATGTTGGTTGGTTTGCGACGTTTTACAAAAGCACAACCTTTCAATGTGAAGGAAGCTCGCCAGCGTATTGCACGCAAGCTGATCGAAGAGAACAGATATTGCTTCTAAGCGAGGTTTATTTTTGTAGAAAAGGAAGCCTGTGCAAATTGCACAGGCTTTTTTGCATTTATATTGATGGTATCGTGGCGCTCTCTATATCGATTAGTTCGGGAGAAATCTCCATTTTCCGAATACTCATTTTTTATGTAAGTTGTAACTATATGTGCTGTTCGGGTGGTCTTTGCGTTAAAGTAAGTAACTTAGCTGTACTTTATATTTTAGTATGACTACATACGATGCAATAGTAATTGGTTCTGGTCCGAATGGTTTTGCTGCGGCAATCACTTTGCAACAGCAGGGTTTAAGCACACTGATTATGGAGGGTGCTGATACTATTGGCGGCGGAATGCGTACAAAGGAATTGACGTTACCAGGTTACCGCCATGACGTCTGCTCTGCGATACATCCTATGGCGATGGCCTCTCCCTTTTTGCGTTCCTTGCCGCTGGAAGCGCACGGATTGCACTTTGTTCAGGCTCCATATGCGGCAGCGCATCCGTTGAAAAATGGAGAGGTAGCACGCCTATGTAAATCTGTGGATGAAACTGTCGCCTTTCTTGGTGCTGACGGTAAAAAATATAAAGATCTTATCGAACCTGTGGTGGAGCAATGGGAGACTTTGTCGTTGGATATCATGGGGCCTTTGCGCTTTCCGGAGCATCCTGGTCAGATGATGGGTTTTGGGCTGGATGGTCTCATGCCTGCCGATTGGTTGGTACATCGTTTTAAGACGATAACAGGGAGAGCTCTATTCGGAGGAATGGCTGCACATGGTATACAACCGCTGTCCAATTGGGGGACATCGGCGATCGGCATGGTATTGATGGCGGTTGGAAATCGGTATGGCTGGCCAATTCCGGTGGGAGGGTCTCAATCTATAGCTAATGCTTTAAAAAGTTATTATCTTTCTCTCGGCGGTACAATACAGTGTGATTGTTGGGTGGAAGATATTCGTGATATACCGCAACATCGGGTTTTATTGTTGGATCTCACGCCACGACAATTGCTCGGATTGAAAGGAATAGAATGGGCAAAGAGCTATAAAAAACAGTTGGAGAAGTATAGACAAGGAATGGGGGTGTTTAAAATAGATTGGGCTCTTTCTGATCCTACGCCGTTTATAAATAGTGAATGTAATCAAGCTGCAACGGTACATCTCGGAAATACTTACGAAGAGATAGCACATTATGAAAAGATGACACATTGCGGCAAGCTATTGACAGAGCCTTTTGTTTTGTTTGCACAGCAGAGTTCTTTTGATCGCACGCGAGCTCCCGAGGGTAAGCATACCGGATGGGCATATTGTCACGTTCCTAATGGGGTGGAGGTCGATAGAACAGAGGCTATTGAGACGCAGATCGAGCGTTTTGCGCCAGGATTTAAAGACACAATTATAGCTCGTTCTTCGATGAATGCTATGGATATGGAACGCTATAACCCTAATTATAGTGGAGGAGATATTAATGGAGGATTAATGGATATAAGACAGTTGTATACGCGGCCGATCCGTTCATTGACACCCTATAGGACCTCTGATCCATCCACATATATCTGTTCATCGGCTACGCCTCCTGGCGGTGGAGTACATGGAATGTGTGGTTATGCGGCCGCAAAGACTGTATTAAAAGATCATTACGGGATTAAAGAACAAGATTTGAAACTTAATTTCTTAAGAGGAGGAAATGAATGAAAAAAGTAGTGTTGGCAGGAGGCAGTGGCCACCTGGGAAGGTTGCTGGCTGAGCTGTTAATAAAAGCTGGGATGAAAGTTGTAGTCTTTTCCCGGAGTAAAGTGGATAAGACAATGGAAAAGGTTGACTATGTTTATTGGGATGGAGAGACACTCGGTGATTGGGTGGGAGAATTAGAGGATGCAGATACACTGATTAACCTTTGTGGAAAAAGTATACAATGTCGTTTTACAAAAGAGAATCAACAGACTTTGACCAATTCCCGGGTCGTCCCGACCAAGCTTTTGGGTGAAGCTCTTCGATCTCTAAGGCGACCTCCTCGGTTATGGATTAATTTCTCTGGTATTTCAATTTTCGGTGGGAAAGAGAATTTGCATGCAGAGGATAGTACAGATTATGGAGTCGATTTTCTAAGTGTTTTGGCACAAGAATGGGAGGCTGCTTTTGTAGACATTCCATTGCGGAATACCCAGAAAGTGATATTGCGTATCAGTCCCGTTTTAAGCAAGGGTTCAGGAATGTTTGCCGAATTACATCCTTTGGTGAAGATGGGCTTGGGCGGAAAAGTAGGGGACGGAAAGCAGATGGTCAGTTGGATCCATGAACATGATTTTGTTCAAATGGTAAAGTGGGTTATGGAATCGAAAGAGCCTGCGCCTGTATATCATGCTTGTAGCTCGGATACTAGGAGCAATAAGGATTTTATGCGGGTATTTAGAGAAGAGGCTAAGATTTCCTTGGGACTGCCCGTGCCTGTTTTTATGGCGTATGTAGGTTCTTTTTTGAAAGGAGTTGATGTGAGTCTCCTATTGCAAACGGTTCCCGCTACGACAAAACAGACAATAGAGGATGGTTTTAAATTCAAATATAACTATCTTCACAGCGCCTTGGCGCAACTTATAAAATCAACTTAAACTATGTTGTCGAAAAAAATTACATTTACAGAAGACTGGGTCGTGGTTATACTTGGCTTAGCTATTACATTTTTAGCTCTATCCGGACTCATTGTTCCTGTGCCTAGTTTTACGTGGACTAATTTTGGAGAGCTGGAAAGCAAAGTTTTCTCTTCTGAAAATGTATTTGCTGTGCTCTGTCAGTTTGCGATGGTGTATAGCATCGCTATAATTGGAGCCTGGTTGCTTAAGAAAAGTGTTAAAGCCTTACTGTTTGTGTTCCCAATGGTTTATTTTTTAACTATTGTCGCTGTCATCCTTGCAGGGAACTCTTTTGTTAAAGAATATAATTTAGAGGCTGTTATCTTCAGTCTAGGGATAGGTCTAGTTATCAGTAATTTTTTTAATCTTCCAGAATGGTTTAAAAATGCTTTAAGTACCGAATTATATGTTAAGATTGGTCTTATCCTTTTAGGGACAACCGTTATATTTGGTGATATATTGGAGGCTGGATCTCGTGGACTTATCCAAGCACTTGTTGTGGTTGTTTCTGTTTGGTATTTCGCCTTCTGGGTATGTAAGAAACTGAAAATAGACAAGGAAATGTCGTTGATGTTGTCCAGTGCCGTATCGATTTGTGGTGTATCCGCCGCTATTGCAACGTCTGGAGCAATCAAAGGAGACAACAAGAAATTGTCTTATGTGATTTCTTTGGTGCTTATCACAGCTATACCTATGATGATATTTATGCCTTATCTCGCTGATAAGATGGGGCTTTCTCAGGCAGTTACTGGAGCTTGGTTGGGCGGTTCCATAGACACTTCTGGTGCTGTCGCCGCTTCTGGGACTTTGGTAGGTGACGAAGCGTTAAAAGTAAGTACAATTGTGAAATTCTCACAAAATGTCTTGTTGGGAATCGCGGCATTTTTTATTAGTATTTACTGGACCTATTCGAAATCGGTAGACGAGGAAACAATGCGAGAGAAGCCTACTTTAAAGGTGATATGGGAACGCTTTCCAAAGTTTGTTCTTGGATTCGTTTTTGCTTCGCTGCTTTTTTCATTTGTTGTATCAAATGAGACCAATGAAATGGTAAAAGGCAGTTTAAAAAGCCTTCAGGGACTGTGGTTTGCATTAGCATTTACTTCCATTGGTCTAGAAACCAATTTTAAAGATCTATTCAAGCAAGAGAACAAAAAGCCTCTGTATGCATTTCTTATTGCGCAGACTTTTAACGTCCTCGTTACTTTGGTGATTGCTCTGTTGTTGTTCCGATAAACTGGGGACACTTTAATATAGAGGCCTTTTTGCTTTGATATTTTGTTTATGGAATTATGTATCTTAAAGCATCTTTAGTATAGTAAACAACGAAGAATGAATGAAAAGGAGTTGCTTCAGGAGTATAAGATTACCGGGAACTTAGATGTTCTGGGGAAACTGTATACGCCTTATATGTCTCTTCTTTATGGGGTCTGTTTCAAGTATCTACAAGATGCAGATCGTAGCCAGGATGCTGTGATGCATATTTTTGAAGAACTGATTGCTAAACTTCGATTACATGAAGTCGAGAATTTCAAAAGTTGGTTACATGTATATGCCAGAAATTTTTGTCTTATGCAATTGAGGAAAGATAAGCGGGCTATACATTTAGATATTGACGACAATCTTTTTGAAAGCGAACAGAGATTGGTGCAGGAGGAAGAATTTAAATGGAACGATGATGATTTTGACAAATTGGATTCTTGTTTACAAAAATTGAATGTTGAACAAAGAGAGTGCGTACGTTTGTTCTATTTGGAGCAGATGTGTTATAAAGACATCGCTGATGGAACAGGGTATGATTTGAATAAGGTCAAGAGTGCAATCCAAAACGGTAAACGCAATCTGAAGATCTGTATGGAAAGTAAAGGAAATGGAAAATAAGTATCAATTATCGCGAATTCATAACTACGTAAATGGTTTAATGAGCCGTGAGGAAATGTATGCACTGGAGCGTGAGGCGCTAGATGACCCATTTCTACAAGATGCTATTGATGGCTATAAATTGCAGGAAGGCGTGGACGCTAAACAGTTGAGTTTACTACAACAGCGGTTGACTACACGAATAGCAGAACAATCTATTGGTAAGAATAGACGATTTTATAGTTGGCAGCGTCTGGCAATAGGCGCTACGGCTGCGGTTATGTTTGTAGCTGTCTGTACACTGTTGTTGTTGCGCTACTTTCCTCAGCCTAAGTCCAGCTTAGCCGAGGTGGAAGTTATGCAGGATCAAGTGTTCTCCATTACAGTGACCAACACGGGAAAATTTGATGGAGAGCCAATGATTGGATGGAGCAAGTATGAACTTTATTTGTCCCATGATTATACGGGAGTATCTCATAGAGAAGGTGAGGTTTTAGTCCGTTTTAAAATTGATGAAAAGGGAAGGCCATATCAGTTATCCATTGATGGGAACAAAGATGTAAAACTATATGCCGAACTGGTGAATTTGTTGGAAAATGGTCCGAAATGGCGAGGAGGGGAGGTGGAGATGCGTATCGATTTACATCAATTGAAGATGTAGTAAAAGAGCAAAGATTATTAGTCTTTGCTCTTTCGCTTTTTATTCTTCCCAACGGATTTTGTCTTCGATCGGTGTTCGTACAGGTTCACGTGATTCAGCCTGATGATGTCCTAAGTAGAAGATCCCAATACATTTTTGATTTTCTTCTAGGTTTAAAAATCCGCCAAGATGATTTATTAATCCTGGAGTTGCCCAATATCCTCCAATATTTAAAGAGTGGGCGGCTAACCATAAGTTTTCTACAGAACATGCTGTAGCGGCAAGCTCTTCCCATTCTGGAACATCCCCTGTATAGTTTACAACGATAGCGATGGCAACATTAGACATAGTAGCCTTTTTTGCCATGTTTTGCTCCGTTACCTCGGTATATTTCTCCGTAGGTGTAATGGATTTATAAATTCGTGCCAGTTCAGTACCTAAGCGTTGTAGTCCTTCTTTTCTAAATATTACATATCGCCATGGTTGGGTACGTTTGTGCGTTGGAGCTGCATTTGCGGCTTCTAGTATGGTCAAGATGTCCTCTTTACTTACTTCTTCCGAGGTAAAGCTATTCTGATTTACCGTTCTTCTAAAGTGGATTGCCTCTAAGACATCGTTTTTTTTCTTCATGATATTGTTTGTTGATTGCTTATAAACGAGATGATTTTGAATTTTGAATTTTATCCAGCTGAACGTCTAATTGTGTATTGTCGACGACTTCTATAATGATAGTTTTGGAAGCATATCCTGGAGCTGAAAATTTGACGACCTGCTTTCCTTCTGGAATTGTTGTACGATACGATCCGACATCATTTGTCTGGATAGTTTCTTCCTTCCCTTTGATCGTGATTGTTATGTTTTTTATAGATCCATTGTTCCCATCGGTAACTTTTCCTTGGAGTTCGAGTTGCTCTTGTGCAAATAAAGAACCTACAAGGCAAAATAGAAATGAGAGTATGCTTGCTGCTTTTTTCATGTTATTAAAAATATATTGGTTAATTTGATTTCTCTTCCCACAATGCTGCGATATGTAAGATAGTTTTGACTGCTTTTTCCATGTCTTGTATGCTGACCCATTCCATTTTTCCGTGGAAGGCATGCCCTCCTGCAAATACATTTGGACAAGGTAATCCCATAAAAGATAGTCGAGAGCCATCTGTACCGCCGCGTATACTGCGTTTTTCTGCTTTCATACCAGCACGTTCTATTGCTTCTAGACCGATTTCCATGATTTGCGGGTACTGATCCAAAACCTCTTTCATGTTTCTGTACTGTTCTTTGGTCTCAAAAGTGTAGGTGCAGCCTGGGTATCGGGAGACTACTTCCTGAGCGATCTTTTCTAGTTCGGCTTCATGTTGTTGAAGATTACTGGTCAGGTGATCTCTCACAATGAAATCTATCGTTGCTTTTTCTACCGTACCTGATATATTGGTGGGGTGTACGAATCCTTGTTTGCCTGAAGTGCTTTCCGGAGACAATCGGTCCACAGGCAAGGTTTCAATGATTTTAGCTGCAATTTTAATGGCACTCTGCATTTTGTTTTTTGCAAATCCAGGATGTACGGATACACCATGTATCGTCACTTTTGCTGCGTCAGCAGAGAAGGTCTCATCTTCTATAGTACCCGCTTTTTCGCCATCCATTGTATAGGCGAACTGGGCTCCGAGGTGCTTTAAATTGACAAAATCAACTCCTCGACCAATTTCTTCGTCTGGTGTAAAGAGAATTTTGATGTCGCCGTGTTTGATTTGGGGATTTGCTATTAACAGTCTTGCTGCATCCATAATTTCGGCAACTCCAGCTTTATCGTCTGCTCCTAAAAGAGTAGTCCCTGATGCTGTGATGATGTCATTGCCTATCTGTTCAGCCAAATCTTTGTGTTCAGTATATCTAATAACGACACTATTATCATCCGGTAAGACAAGATCTTGGCCTTGATAGTTATGGTGTATTACGGGTTTAACGTCTTTGCCAGAACAATCAGGTGAGGTATCTACGTGCGAACAAAAACAGATCACAGGAACATTTTTGTCTGTGTTTGAAGGGATGGTACCGTATACATAACCATTCTCATCCAGCTGGGCATCCTTTACTCCGATAGCTAAGAGCTCTTCGACCAAGAGCTTGCTTAAGTTAAGTTGTTTTGAGGTGGAAGGGAAAGTAGCGGAGCTCGCATCAGACTGCGTATCTATCTGTACGTAACGTATAAAGTGGTCTGCAACTTTGAAGTCTTTTATTGTGTTTATAGTTGAATGATCCATATGTTAATGTTTATTATCTGTCTATTTCTGTTTGTCTACCCAGCCAAAAACATCATTTAAAATGTTTGAGTTTCTCGATCCTACTATATTTTGCCTGATTTTTATTTCTTCTGTGGCGACCTGTACAAATAAGCCTTCTATGGCCCTTTGGGTTACATATGCATTAAGATCGGTATTGACTTTTTCGCGAGAGAGGGGTAGGTTATTGTAAGCGGATGTTAATTGTGTCCAGTAGCCACTTACATTATTTTTGCCTAGGGCCGATTCGACAATAGGGCTGAATTTGGAAGCAAGTGCTGTCGAAGTTGTACGCTTGAAAAATGAAGTCGCTGCATCTTGTTCAGAACCTAATAGAATATTAAATGCGTCGGTTACCGTCATTTGTGATAAAGCACTGACAAATACGGGCGCAGCTTCTTTCACGGCTGACTCGGCTGCTCTGTTCAAACTAACTACAAATTTGTCGCAAAGACTGCCCATGCCTAGGGAGCGTAATGTTTTTTCTATTTGTTGTGCTTCCTTTGGCATTAAAATCTTTACAGCTGCATTTCCTAGAAAACCATCTTTAACAGAGAGGGTATTTATGCTGTTCGTAAGGCCATTGCTCAACGCCTGTTTTATTCCAGTAATCGCTTCAGTCTGCGTTATCGTGTTGGTCGTGCCTTGCTGCTTGGTGTTGGATGGAGACTTGGTGCCCAAAATGCGACCTAGTGAAGATAGTGGATTTTTTGTTTGCCCAGAAGCTTCTATCCCCCAGAAAAGAGGGATAGAAATTAAGCTTAAGACTAGAATATTTCTCGTTTTCATGTACATCGTATTAAGATGCAAAAATACGAAAGTATATGCTAGAAACCTACCACTTCAATACGCTAAGTACGGGGAAATGATCCGATGGAAATTTGTTCATATACGTATCCGTAAGTATGCCATACTTCACAACCTTGAAAGGTTTGGTAATAAATATATGATCAATCCGCTCACTGGTTTTTAGCCTTTTGCCCCACCCATTAAAGGTTGAGTTCGGTGCGTATTTTAATGGAGCTAGTGTATAGGTGTCTTGTACTATTCCGCTATTTGCTAGAGTAAGGTATGCATCGCTGTTTTCATCCACATTAAAGTCGCCTGTTAAGATGAGGGGCAAATCTCGTGCAAATTCTTTGGCCTTGTCAAGTATTTGCTTGGCACTTTCCCGTCTCGCTACCGTACCGACATGATCAAAATGTGTATTCATGAAAATAAACTTTTTTCTATTCTTTTTATCTTGAAAGATTCCCCATGTGCAGATTCTTGGCAGTGCTGCATCCCATCCTTTATTGGGTACTTCGGTGTTCGTGTCCGACAGCCAAAACGTTCCGCTTTTCAATGCTTTAAAACGAGTGTTATCATAGAAAATTGCCGAATGTTCACCTTTTTCGGCACCGTCATCTCGGCCAACACCTATGTATGAATAATTGCTCAACCGCTGCTGCATATCTTTTAGTTGTTCGATGAAGCCTTCTTGGATCCCAAAGATCTCGAACTCGTGAAACCGGATCAAATTGCAGAGTGCATCTTTACGGTCGTCCCATAGATTTCCGACATCATTGCTTGTTTTTAATCTGATATTGAAACTCGCTGCTCGTATTTCCTGTGCGATCGTCTGGCAAAGGTAACCCAAGAAGAATAAGAGTATAATCGTTCTTTTCATGTTATTTTTTATGTAATGTGGTATTTAATAACTCTGGTTCGTCAGTAGTAATATAATGTATCTTGTGACCTATAAAATATTCCATATCGTCCTGTGTGTTGACAGTCCAGACATTAGTCTTCAATCCTAAAGATTGGGCTTCTTTTATCCAATTGGGGCTTTTTTTAAGAGTATTTGTGTTGTAGTCGAACCCGGATAGAGATGCTTCTTTTAGAGCTTGTGGAGTTTTGTCTCCATTTAAATAGTGTATTTTTAGTGCTTTGTCAAGTGATCGTAGTTTTAAGCAAGCATCCCAGCTGAATGCGATTATTTCAACTTTATTTTTTGTCTTTAATCGTTTCAGTAGAGCGAGGGAGAGCTCTGCAGATTTTAATGTTTCTTCAAGGCCAAGACGGTTGGTTTTGAGCTCGTAAATTAATTTTGTTTTTTTTTGTCTCAGCCCCTCTTTTAGATATTCTTCTGCAGTAGCTATATTTTCTCCATTAGGATGCTTCTTTGCTAGGAGTTGCTCATAGGTAGAAGTAGCTATATCAATGCCATAAAAATCATTATCATGATTTACTACAAGTATTCCGTCCTTGGTCATATGTACATCAAACTCACTTCCCCATACCTTTTGTTTGATTGCTTCTTGCAGAGAGGCAATACTGTTTTGTGGAGCATTGGTATTTTTCCAGGCGCCACGATGCGCTATAATCTTACTTTCTTGTGCGGCTACTAAGTTGATAAACAACATTGATAAAAGTAATGTGGTTAGATTTTTCATGTATTTTTGATTTAAGGTTGATTATTTTTTTGAAAACAAATAGATGATGTTCGCAACAGAGCGTTCTCCCAGGTGGTCAAATTGCTTGTTGTCACTTGGATAGTTGACTATTCCCCGATTTGGTTGGCCTTTAATATACATTGTTGTGCTACCGCCACCGTCTAGGTTCATAGCATCCTCACAGCCATACCATCGCAAGATTTTGCTGAGTTCTTCTAGATTGAGACCTTGCGAATTTGAATTTCGACCGTCTACGGTGATAAAAATCAGCTTGTCATCCTTCAGTGCTATAGCCGTCCTTGGATGTCTGTGGTCATTAAAAGAGTTTTTAGGAAGTCTCTGTTGTAAGCTTTTTTCGAGTAAGAGAGGCCCAGATAATAAAGCATTGGGGTAATGGAAGGCCAGCGTTGAATCTGTTGTTATCTCCACTTTTTTAGAGTTGAAGACAAAATAAGCATTGGCCCGTATAGAAGGATTTGCTGTAGTATTAATCACATGATTATCTGCCTTGATGAAATCTATGGCTCCTCCATTTTTCATGTCAAAGAATCCTCCATTGATGGCTACCCGCGCATGGGATTTTTCTGCTAGTACAGACGTTTTTTCTAAACTCCTTGGAAGAGCTGCTAGACGAAGTGAGTTTTTGTGTTTTTTTAGATCTATTTCTATGATGTTTATTTCTTGTCGACTGTTAAAGATATCGCTTATATTGGCCTGTTTCCAATGGATTCCTTTACTGACTGCAGAGGTGTTCCATTGTATTCCGGCGAAGGTAATAGAGTCCCTTCTTTGGCTATAGCTGTTATTGTAAAGTATTGTTAATAAGATGGTTGTTAAAAATAAAAAGACAGTATGTTTAGAGTTCATACTGCCTAATTTAGGAAACTTTTGTTAATAAATGGTTAACTTACTTTAAACCATTCCATTCGCTATGAAATTGTTGCAGAAAGCTCTTCATGTATTCATGCCGGTCTTCTGCTATTTGTCTTGCAGTAGGGGTATTCATTTTATCTTTTAATAAAAGTAACTTTTCATAAAAGTGATTGATTGTAGGGGCAGTTGTATTTTTATAAGACTCCTTGTCCAAATTCGATTGAATTGGTATATCGGGATTATGGATTTCTCTGTTCTTAAATCCACCGTATGTAAATGCTCGGGCTATTCCTATCGCTCCAATGGCATCTAAACGATCCGCATCTTGAACGATTTCCAGTTCTTTAGAGTTGAATTCTATTTTACCTAAAGACGCTTTAAAAGACATGTTGAGAATAATATTCTGTATATGCAAAATTGTAGTTTCGTCTACGCCGATAGAGGTTAGAAACTCACCAGCTATACGCGGGCCTAGATGTTCGTCTCCATTGTGAAACTTACTGTCGGCTATATCATGCAATAGTGCGGTAAGTTCACATATCAGCCGGTCAGCTTGTTCTGTTTCTAAAATCAGCTTTGTATTGTTCCATACACGCTGAATATGCCACCAATCATGTCCTGCTTCGGCCCCCTCTAATGTCTTCTGTACAAAAATTACCGTACGATCGATGATGTCTTGCATCTTAACTGTCTTTAGAGCCATCATACAACTCGTATTGCAATAACCTGCAATCAAGTTTACCGTTAAAAAATTCGAAGCGTCTAGATGCTTTTAGGCCGATTTTTTTTGCTAAGTCAGGATTACCAGTGAATACATAACCGCGATAGCCTTTACATTCTTGTTTCATGAAATCTCCTATTCTTTTGTAAGTGATTTCCAATTTGGTATGTGTACCTAGTCGTTCGCCGTATTCTGGGTTGAACATAATAACTCCAGGTACATTTGGAACGGTGGTGTCCGCAAAATCGCAAACTTGAAAAGTGATTAAATGTTCTACTCCTGCGGTTTTCGCATTGATCTTTGCTATTTCTACAGCTTGCTCAGAAATATCGGAGGCTATGATTGGAGGAGTTTGTGATTTGTCAGCCTTCTCTTTCAAGAGCTTCCTTTCACTAAAGAAGACGTTTTCGTCATAACCGATGAAATGCATGAAGGAATAGTTCATGCGCTGTAGACCAGGCATTCTATTTTGGGCAATTAGTGCCGCTTCTATGGCTAGGGTACCAGAACCACACATGGGATTGACAAAAGGTGATTTTCCGTCCCATTTGGTAGCTAATATGGTGGATGTCGCTAAAGCTTCAAGCATAGGAGCCTTTCCAGGGTGTTTTCTATAGCCATGCTTAGCCAAGGTCTCGCCAGAAGTATCCAAAAATATCTCTGCTCGATCTTCCATCCAATGTAAGTGTATGACGGATTTAAAAAAATCAGGACCCGAATTGGGCCGTACACCTTTTTTATCTTTTATTCGATCTACGATAGCATCTTTTACTTTGACATTTGCAAATAGTGGTGTAGTTATGGTTTCGTTGTGTACATTGGATGTTACAGAAAAATATCCATCAAAAGGAATAATATTTTCCCAGTCTATTTTTAGAAGACCTTCATAGAGTTCCTGAGGATTATTGGCTCTAAAAGAACCTAACTCATACAGTACTTGACTGGCAGTACGTAGGTTCAAATTAAGTTTGATACATTCGTTTACAGAGGCATATAACTCAACTCCGGTGTTGAATGCTCGTTTAATATCGAAGCCTAAGGCTACTACTTCTTCTTGCAAGTAAGGTGATAGTCTTTTATTGCATGTGATGATCACCTTTTTTGGGGTGTTGAAAACTTCCTTCATATTTGTGCAAAGTTAGTTAATCTAGAACGCAAAAAATGTGTAATTTTATGGTTTAATAATTTTGAATATGGAAATCAGAGGAAAAGTACATGAAGTCGGTGCTTTACAGCAGGTTACAGAGTCTTTTAAGAAAAGAGATCTTATTGTTGCATACGCCGAGAACCCACAATTTGTAGAGTATATTCGCTTCGAAGCGACACAAGATAGAGTTAATATCTTTGATAACTTGGCTGTTGGAGAAGAAGTCGAAGTATCGTTTAACCTTCGCGGACGTCCTTGGACTAACAAAGAAGGGGTGACTACATACTTCAACTCATTAGTTGCATGGCGCGTGACCAAATTAGCTAATACAGGTAGTGGAGCAGCTACTCCAGGGTATGCAGATATGCCTGCGCCTGTTGATATCAGCTCTTCAGGTGCTGATGATGACGATTTGCCGTTCTAGTCAATTCCATTCAGTCAATATAGAAAAGCTATTCCAACGGAATAGCTTTTTTGTTTTTGTATTTTTTAACAAATGAAAGGGTGTTATGGCTCAACATTTTAATAAACTTTCATTTTTAAGGTAATATTTATTATTATTTGTTTTAAGTTGTATCTTAGGAGCGATCGTTGATATCGTATCAATTTTCATTAAGAAACCTGTTTTATGAGTATTTTAGAAAATCTTTTGTCAAGTTCATCCGACGCCAAATATATCCGTGCTATGCAACGGAAAAACAGGTTGTTGCGTGCCGTGTATGATAAGGAAACGATTTCCGTCAACGAACTCATGAAAGCTTTGGGGATAAGTTTTCCAACCTTAAATGCTTTAATTGTTGAGCTGATAGATCAGAAGTTACTTCTTCAAAAGGAAAGAGGTGAGTCGATAGGAGGACGCAAGCCTAATTTG
Organism: Sphingobacterium paucimobilis HER1398; assembly: GCF_000416985.1. Lineage (GTDB taxonomy): Bacteria > Bacteroidota > Bacteroidia > Sphingobacteriales > Sphingobacteriaceae > Sphingobacterium > Sphingobacterium paucimobilis. Next base: position 77,994 of record NZ_ATDL01000003.1, on the reverse strand, counting down.
TACCAACTAAATGATGGTATTTTCAAGGTGTTATGTGTCGAAGTGAATCGATTTTCTGTAAAAATTTCTTATATAGATAATAATAGTAGAATTCTAGTGCCTTCAACATCGTATGATTGTGATTTATCTGTCGACCTAGGCGGTTTGGAACAGTTTCAAAAGGTCATTAAAGAATATGTTCTTCATCATTGTTTAGATTGGTCAGATATATCTGGACTCGCTATTTCTATGCCCGGCCTGATCGATAAATCGAAAGGCAAAAACTATTCTTTTTTCTTTGAGTCAGATTTTGATTTAAAGAATCACCTGGAAAAAACTTTTTCCAAGAAAGTATATATTGTCAATGATGTCAAATTGACAACTTATGCCGAACAGAACTTTGGGGCACTAAAGAATATTGAAAATGGGCTGACAATTTTGATGGATTGGGGTATGGCTTTAGGTATTGTTGCGCAAGGTGAAATTTATATGGGGAAAAATGGTTTTTCCGGAGAGATGGGGCATATGAGCTTTGTTGAAGATGGGGAACTCTGTTACTGTGGAAAGAGGGGGTGTTTAGAGACTGTTGCTTCAGGGATATCATTGGTCAAGAAAGCAGGACAAGATATTAAAAATAACGTCCCTACATTACTTGCCAAAAAGTTTAATAGTGAAAATATACAGCCACAACATATTATAGATGCTGCCTTGGAAGGAGATCAATATGCAATTGAGTTGATCACAGAACTAGGGAAAAATCTAGGCAAGGCAATCGCTTTGTTTGTACAGATTTTTAATCCAGAACGCGTTGTTCTAGGTGGTAACTTTGCTAAAGCAGCAACATTGATTACGAATCCTATTCAACAACAAATACAGACCTATGCGATGGGACGGATTTTAAATAACTGTGAGGTTGTGCTCTCTACTTTGAGCGAAAATGACATAACATTTGGATTGGCTCGTTACTTCATTATTAATTGTTTTGACAATGATTTGTTGACAACAAATTAAGCTTATCCGCTGATATATCTACCGTAGGGCATCTTACGGAGGATAAAGGTTAAAAGGATAGAAGTTATTATCGTACTGATTGTTGCTAAAGGGATAACCCAACCGGTACTCATGTGGCGTGAAAATACGGGGTGTAAGAAGTTAAGAGGTAGAATATGACTTAGGTAGATGGCAAAACTGTACTTGTCGATGATTAATATCCATCTAGGTACGGTTCCTGTTTTCGTGACACTTTGTCTAACCCAAAGAAATAAAAATGCTGCTGACGTCGCTGTGGTAGGAAATACATAGTTGTAAAGTAGAGTGTTTAGTTTCGCTCCTTTTTTATTCAATAGATAAGTGCCTATAGCGGTGATTAGGGTGACTGTAATGTAGCCGATTGGGGCGGCTAACTTGTGCCACTTGAAATCCACTGTAGTGATGTAGTAGCCCAGTACTAAATAGCCTATATATCCAGAGAAGAAAGTAAGGTCGAATTTAGGCATGATGGAATAGAATTCACGGTTCGATATAAACATGCTTGAGAACCATAGTAATAAGAAAAGTTCGATCTCTTTAAGATTACATTGGACCAATATCTTTCTTAAGAAGGGTATTGTTAGGTAGAGTCCAATGATCATATATAGATACCATAAATGGGCATTAGCTCCATGCAATATTTTATCCCATGTTATATCCCATATTTTTTCAAATGACAGTGTTGCAAAGTTGGTGTAACGGTAGAAATAATATATAATATAAATTATCGTCCAAAATATAAAGGGATAGATGAGTTTGGGAAGACGTCTTTTATAAAATTCCCCTATGTTTTCATCCTTCTGTAGTAACAATGCACCTGATATTACGACAAATAGGGGGACAGAGCACCTAGTCGCAGCATTGATCCAATTGGCATAGTTCCAATCAAATGTCGTTGTGTCCACATGGTATAGAAAACCTGTTGAAGCATGTATCAATACTACAAATACTGTCGCAATGACACGGAGGTAAATAATGTAGGTGTTTTTTTCTGCCATGATGTAAAAATATATATAATTGGAACAAGAATTGGGTATCCACGTAATATAGATGTTGAGTGTAGGTGAATTATTAATGTTTACCAAAAAAAATAATTAAATTGCATTATGGGTTGGGCCACAAAAAAGAGTAAACGTTGGGAGTTAGGACAATTAAAGTGGACGTTTTTGTCTATTTTGATGTTTGCTCCGCCTATTCATCCTTTTGTGATGATGTCTCAGGCGTCTAAGAGTAAAGTAAGGTCATGGTATCTGTTATCCTGGCTATTGCTTTTTGTACAATTTGGGCTTTTTTATTCTTTCTATGTTTTTGCCGGAGCTATGTCGCAAGGTATGTTGTTAACAGTCTGTGGATATATATCTTCTTATATTATTGGAAATGGACTCTTGTTAAACCAATCAAAATCCTATTTACAAAGACTGGAACTGGGCGAAGTACGCTCATTGACATGGATTAATACTTTGGCGGATCAACGCCGTTTGGAACTGGCGCAGGCCCAGATAGAGACTCCGCAGTCCTTTGTTACGAAGCTGCTCTATTTTCAGAAAGAGGTGGATAATAGAAATATACAGCAATATGTAGATAAGATTGTTCGGCTTTTTCATTTGCTGGAGCAGAGAGATATTCAGGAAGCCGAGAAATTCTTGGTAAGACATGGCACAGTTGTCAATGTCCTCCGAGAGTATGATGATCTCGAAAATACCAGGCTGAATAATCAGGTAACGCTGGACTCAAAAAATAAATTGGAGGCGGTACTTGCTCAAGCTGCTACTGCGATTGAGCTCGACGTTACTAATTTGATTAAGGCGCGGTTGTTGGATGTTTCAGCAGAATCTGATGTGTATTTACAAACCTTAAAGAATAAGAACCTTTTAAAAGATTAAGAAAATATGGCTACTATAGATCTGACTATTAACGAAGAAGATAATAACCAAGATAAAAGTAAAGAAATGCAGGTGAGTTTTTCACCCGAAGAAAAGGCATTGGTTCAACAATATAAAGATAAGATAAACCTTCACTCAACAACGGATATTATTCAGTTTGGTGTCGCTAGCCAGACGAAGGTAAGTAATTTTTCGAACGAAATATTAAAGCAGGTACGCACAAAAGATATGGGAGGAGCGGAGGAAATTCTGTTGAATCTTCGTTCGGATATCAAATCTTTTGATGAAAATCTAAATAAGAAGCCTCTCATCCCTTTTTTTGATACGGTAAAGAAAAAAATCCAACGTATGCGGACTGAATATGCTTCTGTCGAGAAAAATATTCACCAGATTGAATTGAAGTTGGAGGGGCATTATAAAAATCTCCTGAAAGATGTAAATATTTTTGATAAGCTTTTTGTTGAAAACCAAAACTATTTTAAAGAGTTGTCTTTGCACATCGCGGCAGGCGAGGAAAAGTTAGATGAGGTACATCGCATTACTTTGCCAGAGCTTAAAAAGGAGGCAGAGGACTCGGGAGATCAGCATAAGATACAGGCATACAAAGATATGGAACAGCATGTTGTTCGTTTCGAGCGTAAGATTCACGATCTTAAGCTGACACGTATGGTTGTTTTGCAAACTGCTCCGCAGATTCGCATGATACAGAGCAATAGTAGTTCTTTGATGGAAAAAATACAATCGAGTATTGTCAATACCTTGCCGCTGTGGAAGAATCAGATGGTTCTTACATTGGGAATAGCTCATGCACAACGTGCGCTAGAGGCTCAAAAGGCTGTCACGGACGCAACCAATGAGCTCTTGCGTAAAAATTCGGAGATGCTTAAAGAGTCGACAATTAATGTTGCCCGGGAGACCGAACGTGGAATTGTAGATATTGAAACAATCAAAAAGGCAAACTCGGATATTATAAATACCATTGAGCAAGTCCTTCAAATACAACGAGATGGTCGCGAGAAACGGAAAGTTGTCGAGCAAGAGTTGTTGCAATCGGAAAATGAACTGAAAACGAATCTCTTAAAGTCTTCTGACGATTCGAAACTGATAAATTAAATAAAAGAGGCTGTGTCCTGCATTTGGTTGATATAAATGTAGGACAAAGCCCTTTCATTGTTACATTTCCCAACGTTTTTTAGGAACACAGGTTATGTCTTTGGTCTTTCGTAGTATAATGGGGCGAGAATCAAATTTATTCTCTAATACAACGGAATCTTTGTCATGGTATACTAATTTGAATCGGGGCAGATATTGTCCGCTTTTGTAGCAACCAGATATTTTTTGTTTTCCATTCTCTTTGGTGTATATCCCTTCTGCTATAATACTGTCTCCTCTTAGGACGTAAACTGCCTTGGCATATTCTGTCCAAGAACCATTATTGTAACAGCTGTCAGGTATTGTCTTTGTCCGAGCATGCACATACATTTTACTATATAAAGAATCACAGGTAAAAGTAAATTCATGTAATGTAAAATTAAGCATTTGCTGCTGCTGAGGTATACTGTCTTGTACCCACACGCCCTGAAGGAATGAAACACCCTCTGTTTGCATTTCGGAATGTCGTTGACATCTTGGAAATACAAAAAGTATACCTAGAAATATTCCTAGGTATACCAATCTATTCGCATATTTTTTTTTAAGTATCTGCACTAATTTATTTTAAGCTACCTACCATTTCTTCTGGTTTTACCCATTCATCAAACTGCTCTGCAGTAACGTAGCCTAAAGCTATCGCAGTCTCTTTCAGTGTAGAGTTGTTTTTGTGTGCAGTCTGTGCAATTTCTGCTGCTTTATAATAGCCTATTTTAGTATTCAATGCTGTGACTAACATCAACGAATTGTCAACGAGCTCTTTGATGCGTGCGTGATTCGGTTCGATACCAACGGCACAATGTTCTTCAAAGGAAATACAAGCATCACCGATCAAACGGGCAGATTGGAGAAAGTTAGCTGCCATTACGGGTTTAAAAACATTGAGTTCGTAATGGCCCTGTGTACCGCCGATTGTAATAGCAACATCATTGCCCATGACCTGTGCCGCAACCATTGTCAATGCTTCACATTGTGTTGGATTAACTTTGCCTGGCATGATCGATGATCCTGGTTCATTTTCCGGAATTATTATCTCTCCAATACCTGAGCGTGGGCCAGAAGCTAACATACGGATGTCATTTGCTATTTTGTTTAATGCAACAGCAAGTTGTTTAAGTGCTCCGTGGGTCTCGACAATAGCATCGTGTGAGGCTAGGGCTTCAAACTTATTCTCAGCAGTAATAAAGGGATGGCCTGTAAATTGAGCAATATATTTAGCAACAAGAACATCATATCCTTGAGGAGTATTCAGTCCCGTGCCTACGGCTGTACCTCCAAGTGCAACTTCTGAAAGATGTGCTAATGTGTTTTTTACAGCCTTAATTCCATAGTTTAGTTGTGCCACATAGCCCGACAACTCCTGACCTAATGTTAAAGGTGTAGCATCCATTAAATGTGTACGTCCTATTTTAACCACGTTCATGAATTCTTCTGACTTACGCTTTAGCGTGTCGCGGAGTTTTTCGACTCCAGGGATCGTAACTTCTACTACAGCTTTATAGGCAGCAATATGCATCCCAGTAGGAAAAGTATCATTGGATGATTGAGATTTGTTTACATCGTCATTTGCTTTCAGAACCGGCTCGCCTTCGCCAATAGTACCTCCAGCTAATACTTGTGCACGATTTGCAACAACTTCATTCACATTCATATTAGATTGTGTGCCTGAACCCGTCTGCCAAATAACTAATGGAAATTGATCATCTAATTTACCCGCTAATATTTCGTCACATACAGTAGCGATCGCATCTCTTTTTTCGATAGGAAGTACTCCTAATTCATGGTTTGCATAAGCTGCTGCCTTTTTCAAATAAGCAAAACCCTCTATTATTTCATGAGGCATAGAAGCTGCTGGTCCAATTTTGAAGTTATTGCGTGAACGTTCTGTTTGGGCTCCCCAGTATTTGTCTGCTGGTACCTGAACTTCACCCATTGTATCTTTTTCTATTCTGAATGACATAATGTTAAAGTAAAAAGTTTAAACTCAAAAAATAAGATCTCTGAACCATCTTCTTTGGACAGAAATCCTTAGTACAAAGTTACTCAATGCTTATCTATTCTCCCAATCTTCTTTGTAGGTGTTCATGGATATGATAATAGAGTTGCTTTGGTTTTAGTGTGCGCCAAGGTATTTCGTTTAAAAGACCTCCGAAATTGATGTAATAGTCTATATTGCTATTTTGGAATTCTTGTATGACGTGATCTCTGAAATGTAGGCCTGCTATCCAACCATCTTCTATGTCTTGAAACCACTCTTCATAGTATGCGTCATCTGATGTGTGAAAATTCAATATGTTTTCGCCAATAAGAATGTATTTGGTAATACCTTGGTGTATTAAGATATCGATAACCTCGCGTTTTAATAGCATAATATCATTGTAGATAGCATCATTCCATTCGCCTATCAGCTCCATGATTGTAAAACCATGATCATAATCAACATATAATATCTTAATGTACAAGGTCTGTGAGCCGAAGTCATCCCACTGTGGATGGAGCAAAAAATTATAAACCTGTTTGTCAAATTCAAATTCGTTATAGACAACGCCAAAAAAAGGTGATCTGTCATCTTCGGATGAGATATAATCATGGCGCCACTTATAGTAAGGCTCGATCTCGTGCATATATTTTTTTTCAAACCTAAATAAAAAGCTTTGAATTCATGACAAGGAAAGCAAAAAAGTGCTTTCGTTATCTAGTTTGTGTGGCACGAAAAGTAGAACTTAACCATCAACGTGTACCGATTGTCGCTCTTCTAAGCGTGTTTGAAAAAGGTAAATAATCGTAATTATTTGTTGATATTAAATAGTTTGGCAGTTATTTTGGTATCTTTGTGTATTGTGTTTTTTGATCAAATAAGCATCAGTATAACACATATATCCTGGTTAAACGTGTATACTACGGATTAATTACATGCAGAAAGGTACTGGACGGAATATTTTTGTAGCTGCTACTTATGCGGCAACCTTATTTTTAGGATTGATTCTTGGACAAAATTACGTAGACCAACAGAGTAATAAACCAGGAAGCTCTTTAGTACCTATTGGTCTCTCTGATAATTCGTATAAAATTCAGCAGGTACTTGATCTCCTTTCTAATAGTTATGTGGACAGTCTAAATGTGGACTCCTTGCAAAATGGAGCTATCAATCATATTGTAGCTCACCTTGATCCTTATTCTTCTTATTTATTGCCTAATGAGTCTAAGGCTCAGTCTGAAGCATTGGAAGGTACATTCGAAGGAATCGGATTAGAATTTTTCAATCTCAATGATACATTGTTAGTTGTAGGGGTCATAAGTGGAGGGCCTGCCGAAAAAGCTGGATTGAAGGTCGGTGATCGAATCTTGAGGATAGATTCTACTTATGTTTCTGGGAGAAAAGTTGCACAATCGACAGTAGATAAAATGGTGCGAGGGAAAAAAGGCTCTAGTGTTGCTATGTATGTTCTTCGGGATAGTGATGTTAGAAGTGAGCCGTTTAAAATTATCCGGGATCAGGTCAACGTAAGTTCTATTGATGTTTCTTATATGGTAAAGCCAACGATCGGTTATGTAAGAATTAGACGTTTTGGGTTGAAAACGGCTGAAGATTTTAAAGCAACTATTAAGGAGCTCAAAAAGCAGGGGGCTCAAAATCTTATTTTGGACCTTCGAGATAATGGGGGAGGTTACTTCCATATTGCTATTCGTTTGGCCAGTGAATTTTTCAAGGATCGAAAGATGCTAGTCTATACGGAGGGGGCTCACGAGAATAAACGGGAGTATTATTCTGAAGGTGGAGGAGAGTATACGGATGGAAAATTGATCGTTTTGATTAACGAGGGAACAGCCTCTGCTTCAGAGATTGTGGCCGGAGCCGTTCAGGATTGGGACCGGGCTACTGTGGTCGGACGCAGGTCGTATGGAAAGGGAATTGTGCAAGAACAGTTTGATTTTTTGGATGGTTCGAGGATAAACTTGAGTATTTCTAGGTATTATACCCCGTTAGGGCGTAGTATACAGAAGAAGTATACGGCAAATTGGTCTAATATGATAGATTACGCGAGTATGTATAGAGGATTGTGGGTACTTGATACCACCTTTGCGAACGCCCAGATGTACAAAACGTTGGCTGGTAGAGAACTGTTTAGCGGGGGCGGAATCAGTCCTGATATCAAGATTTCCATCGATTCTAATACATTGAGTTTACTTTATCAGGAGATTGTAAAGTCTAGTTATTTGGAGCAATTTGTCTACGAACGCTTTACTAAACAATTGCCAGCATATTCGATAGAAAACTTTATCCAGGGATATCATCTGCCCCAGGCAGAGTACGACCGATTTATTCTTTATTTGAGGGAAAGGGATATTATTGTAAACGAACGACGTAGTAAAGATCTTTTGAAATTGATACAATCTGATATCGAGGCTATTGTGGGGCGTTATTATTTTGGCAGGGAAGCATATTTTAAAGTCAAGAATAGAAGAGATGAATATGTAAGGCGAGCTATAGATTTATTGCAGCCTCGTGCCATAGATCCTATTGGAGTTAGTGAATAAGATCTGCCCAGATTGGATAATGATCAGATAGACGCTCTTTGATAATACCATAATTGTCTACAGTAATTGCCTTATCGCATAGGATGTAGTCAATCTGAAATAGTGGAAGCATTCCAAAGTGGGTAACTCCCCATCCAAATCCCTTTTCTTCGAATGCATTATACATATTTTGTCCTACTATATTGACACTGTAGGACATGGGGGTATCGTTGAAATCTCCCATAACAATATAAGGATAGGGACACGATTCGATATGCTTTCGGAGAGATTTGGCTTGTTCACTGCGATTGGTGAATGCTCTTTTTAGTTTGCGCCCGACCTGTTTCGTCTTTTCCTCATCTTTTACTTGAGCGGCAGCTGAAAGCTGTATAAATTCTTTGTCTTCTTCCTGTAGTGCAAAAGAGCGCAGGTGTACATTGTATACTCGTATCGTATCAGCTTCTCGTTTGATATCTGCGAAGATAATCCTATTGATGCCATACCCATTTTTGAATATAGTTCCGTGGTCTATAATGGGGAATTTTGAAAAGATTGCTTGCCCGTACCCCTCATAATCATTCTTAGAAACGGGTTCGAAATAATAGTCTTCAAACTTGCCTTCCTCTTTTAGTAGTTTGGTGAATTGTTTTGATCCACGAATACGACTGTAAAACTCTTGAAAACAAATTATATCAGGATTTACAGTATTGACCAATTCTGCAGTTTCTTCCCTGAAATTGTCTTTAGGGCTATTGAACTTTTCAAAAAGATGAACATTAAAACTCATCACCCGAAGTGTGGTATCCGCTTTTACAACAATCTTGTCCTTATTGTTCTTAAAGTTGATATGCTTCCCCAGTAGACTCCATCCTGCTAAAATTGCAAATAGGCTTAATAAGGCATATCGCTTTTTCCTTAAAAACCAATAGACCATAAATCCCAAGTTGATAATTAGGATGGGGAGAAACCCAAGGCCAAAGAAAGCGATAGGCCAAAATTGCTGTGGATCGATAAAGGAAGCGGAGTAACTTAGCAATAAGGCAGCGATAGCAAAGATATTTATCACAAGCACTGTTCTGCTAAAGTAGCCAAGTCTCTTTTGTAAAAAAGATCGTTTTTTCATTACTCGTCCTGTTTACTAGCTTTGAAGAGAATCTCCTTCTCAAGCGAATTTAGACTTTCATATCCACTTACCGAAATCTTGTCCAATATTTGATCTATAAGTTCTTGATTGGGTAAGTCCGAAGGATGTTTTCTATTTGAATTTATAGCATCATGAATACTTTTTCCTTGTACGACTCTTAAATGTTTAGGTCGCATACTTTTTTTGAACATCCGGCTCCAGTCATTTCCTTTTTGAAGTTGCCATATAAAACATAGTCCAAAGAATGAAATAATTACATAAATTACAGCAGCTGCTGGTATCTCTAATGCTAGGAATACAAATTGGAGAACGAGGTAAACTATAGCGATTGTCTTTAATTTAATATTTCCGAAGATAAACATGTTAACTTCTAAATTCGGAACAAGTATAATAACGCTACTCACTAATGCAGCTAAGCCGAATGTCGTGGTATTCCAATATTTTGCTTGACTCGAGAAGTAAGGGAATGAACTCATTCCGATGTAGAGCAGTCCTCCAATCAACAAGCCTCCTAAAAAGACGGTAAGAAGCTGTCTGTTGTTCAAGAAATTCAAAAAAATGTTGCCTATCCAATACAGCCACAGGCAATCAAAGAGGATATTGAAAATACCTTTGTAGATAAAAGGGTGTGTGATTAAAGACCAGGGTTGTTGGATAAATGTATTGAATGAGGTCGGAAGGCTAAGATGCTGATAAGTCCATTGAAACAGATCGATAGCTATAACTTCATCAAAGGACAGGAGCTCAAAAATATGTATCAATACAAACATGAAGACCTGTCCTGTAATAATGTACGGAATAGCAGATGTGTTTTTATAGGTATCCCTAACAAATGATTTTAAGACATTTTCCTTCATGCCATTTCGAGATTAAATGTTTTTATTCTTTAATCTTTAGTGATACCATACTAATGATATCCTTTTTTTATTCTCCAGATTTTTATCAATAGATAGCCAAATAATGCTCCACCTACATGCGCGAGATGGGCAATGGAAGAGCCAGAGTTGTTAAAACCAAGATATACTTCAATCAAGATATAAGCCCCTACGAAATACTTTGCTTTGATAGGGACAGGGATAAACATGAAATACAAAGGCATGTTTGGAAACAGATAGGCAAAGGCTAGCAATAAACCGAATATTGCACCAGATGCGCCTACCATAGGTGTACCATATATTGATACTAAAGTGTCAAATTGATCCTGTGTGAGTTGCAAGGACGTGGAGACGCGATCCAATGCAAAATCAAAGTTAAGAAAAGTACTGGCTCTAATGCTTCCTGCTATCTGTTTTACTTCTATAGCTTGTACACCGTATTGAAGTACCAGTGCTCCAAGAGCACAGATCAGGTAGTAGTTTAAAAATCGTTTTGATCCAAACATACGTTCGATAATCGGTCCGAACATAACAAGAGCGAACATATTGAAGAAAATATGACTGAATCCCCCATGCATGAACATATACGTAATGGGTTGCCATATTTTAAAAAACGGAGAATCTGGATAGTATACTCCAAACCACCTGCTTGCTGGTTCAAAAATAACAGTACCTATAAAGCATATGATATTTATGATCAATAGATTTTTTACGACTGGAGTAAGATTATCAAATAAGTTGTTCATGTATGCTTTTCTAAATTTTATTAAATTTTTCCATCAATTCTTGCAGGGTGATGGTTATGATTGTCGGCCGGCCATGTATAGAAACATTAGGGCTTTCACAGGCAAATAAAGCGTCGATTAAGTCGGATATCGATTCGTTATCTAATGCTGTTCCCGGTTTAATCGCGGCATTTTTAGCTAAACTCCTAGCCAAATTTTCTCTTTTGCTGAGTGTGAGTTCCGAAGCATTATGCTTGTAGTCTTCTAACAGCTGGTCGACAATTTTCGCTTCATTAATATTCGTTCCGAGATCAGCAGGAATTCCATCGACAATATAAGTAGTTTTTCCGAAAGGACGAAGTTGAAAGCCTAATGTCTGTAGTTCAGGAAGGAGTTCTCCCATCAGTGCGAAATCTGAAGCGGATAGCTCTAGCGTACTGGGAAATAGACTTTGTTGGCTGGATCCTTTATTATTTTCTAGATGCTCCTTGTACTGTTCAAATAAAATACGTTCATGCGCAGCTTGTTGGTCAATGAGCATGAAGCCTGAATGAATTTGAGAGATGATATATTTGTTATGGATTTGAAAAAAAAGCTTTTTGTCCTCGCTCTTGTATTTAAAGGTTTCTTCCGTTTCGGTCTGTTCTGGATGAAGGGACAGTTGGGAGTGCTCCTCCTGTTCCGTAATCTGATACAGTGTGTCCCAATTTTGAGGCATACCTATTTTCTTTTCTAAACCTTTCGAATAGCTTTCCGATCTCGAGGTTTTGGAGGATGTCGGGAAATCACTTCCGTCCTCAAAGGGGTTAAAATTCGGGTTAAAAGAAATTGTTGGCGCTTGTATTTCATCCAACGGTTTGGTGGATATTAAATTACTAAAGCTTGTCTCTTGGTCAAAGTCCAAAGAAGGAGTGATATTATATCGACCTAGTGATCTCTTTACTGCGGATCTTAAAATAGCATATATCGCTTTGTCATCTTCGTATTTGATCTCAGTCTTTGTGGGATGGACATTGATGTCTATTTTTGAAGGATCAATCTCTATAAATAAGACATATAGAGGGAAGCTGTCCGTAGGTAAGACTTCTTCATACGCATTCATGAGCGCATGATTTAAATAAGGGTCTTTTATGAATCGCTTGTTGACGAAAAAAAACTGTTCCCCTCTTGTTTTTTTTGCATATTCGGGCTTGCCAATAAACCCTTGAATATTGATGATTGTTGTTTCTTCTTCTACCGGTACTAATTTTTGATTATAATTATTTCCGAAGAGATGAACTATTCGTTGTTTTAAGCTACCTGGTGAGAGATGAAAGAGCTCATTGTTGTCACTGTGTAAGCTGAAAAAAATATCAGGATGGGCTAGTGAGATCCGCTGAAATTCGTCAATAATATGACGCATTTCGACGGAGTTGCTCTTTAAAAAGTTGCGTCGAGCTGGAATATTATAGAAGAGATTTTTTACTGCTATGCTTGTTCCAGCAGGCAGTGCTTCCGGGCGTTGGTCAATTACCTTAGAGCCTTCTATCTCAACAATGGTACCCAGTTCATCCTCTACACGTTTGCTCTTTAGTTCTACGTGAGCGATTGCGGCGATAGATGCCATTGCTTCACCACGGAATCCCATCGTGCGGATCGCAAATAAGTCTTCTGCTTTTCTAATCTTACTGGTAGCGTGTCGCTCAAAGCATAAGCGTGCATCGGTAATACTCATCCCACATCCATTGTCTATGACCTGAATTAGGGTTTTGCCGGCATCTTTAACGATCAACTTGATACGGTCTGCTCCAGCATCGATAGCATTCTCTATGAGTTCTTTCACAGCAGAGGAAGGTCTTTGGACCACTTCACCTGCGGCGATCTGATTGGCAACGGAATCTGGGAGTAATTGTATAATATCAGACATACGTTGCGAAGTTACGAAAAAACCTTTATGTGTGATATCAATTATGGCTTTTACCTAGCAGCCATAGGCTTTTTACTTATGGCAGATCCTGGCCTGCCATAAGTAACTCTTTCTTATAATGTGATTTGCCTTTTTATGCTCTCTTCTAAAGAGATAATGGTTTCTGTACGTTGTATTCCTTTTAGTCCTTGTATGTCTTCATTAAGAACTTTACGGAGATGTGCAGTATCCTTGCATATGATTTTGGCAAACATACTGTACTGACCTGTACAGTAATGCAATTCAACGACCTCCTTGACTTGTCTCAGTTGCTCTACTGCATCAGCATACTGAGATCCCTTTTCTAGGTAGATCCCTAAAAATGCTGTTATATCAAAACCAACTTTCTGCGGGTTTATAATAAGGTTGGAACCATGTATGATACCAAGTTCCTCCATTTTTTTCATACGGACATGTATGGTTCCTCCAGAGACAATTAATTTCTTTGCTATTTCTGTATATGGAATAGATGCATCTTCCATTAAAATGGATAAAATCTGAACGTCAAGATTATCTAGATCGTAATTTGAATAGTTTTTTTCCATAGAATGTAAAAATTATACTGTTTCTTTTATTGTGTTTGTCAATAATAAATATCAGGTTTCTTATTGCTTGATCTTAAAATACGTTTTTAATAGATCAGCGCACTGAAACGATGACTTTTTTTCTGTTTAATATTTTTCAAAATTAATAACAAAAAATCATATTGTATTTTTATTTTTTGAAAAAAATGAATTGTATTTTGTGATATTTTAATAATAGTTCTGTTTTTTTACACTGCCGCTTTTCTTTATCTTTATAAAAATTAAAGAATTAAGTAACTATTTATGGAGATTGATGATGTAAAGATTTCACGCAAGAAGCCGATATTTTCGGTTGGTATTGGTTTGTTGAAATACCTTAAAATGTATCAACGGGAAGCCAAATTGCCGATTTCTTACTATGATTTATTACATTTCCAAGAGACAGTGCCTGTGATGGATAAGAATGGTAACGATACCTTTTGGGAGACTCCGCTATATCCGCCGCATTTGCAGGATCAATTGTACGAAGGATTGAAGGTCGTTTATGCGGTGCTTAAGGCGTCTGGAAATACACGAATAGTACAGCATAAAATTATAGATAGGATTGAGTACTGTGCATTTGGTAATACAAAGCCATTTAGAATTCGGATAGTAAATCGATTGAATGATGTCTATGATTATTTTTATATTAAACAAGCCGATGCTTCTCGAATTTATGGGCTTGAATTAGAGGAGATTCTTTCTCCCAACCAAGTGAACTATGTCTATGATCGTGACACTTTGGTAGAGGAGCATATCGTAGGCATTCCGGGCGATGTTTTTAGTAAGGGGAGAATCGAAAATCCCGATTACAATCAGACAAGAATTGCCAAGGAGTTTGTTAAGTTTAATGAGCGTTGTATTATATCGTTGTTGGGCGATATGCGGGCCTACAACTTTGTCATGCAAATAACTCCAGATTTTGACGATTTTCAGTTCAGGATAAGAGCAATTGACTTTGACCAACAGTTTTATGAAGGTAATCCAAAGGTATATATGCCTCAGTTTTTTAAGGAAAATTTTCCTTATGTCAAACTCTGTATGGAACACTTGAATGATAGGACAGTCTTGCAGTATCAACAGGAAGAACGGTCTTCTATTGTACATCGTGTGCGGAGTGAGCGTCATCGCATAAAAGATTTGAGAGATGCTTCTCAAACTCAGCAGTTATCAACCGTTGAAAATATCATTCAGCTTCGAGAAGGATATGCAGGATATTATAATAATGACAATTATTATCGATGTAAGAGTATGACGGATATTGTAGAGCTAAATGTTAAAAATGTCATCAGACAGGTGCAGCTCTAGCGGATCCGATCTTGATTGTCTTTAATGAACGCTGACCAGGTGGAGTAGCTTTTACTACCTGTAGTGGTGTTCTGTTGAAAAGAGTGACATACTGCCACGGCTAGACCATCTGTAGCATCTAGAAACTCCGGAGTTTCTTTAAAACCCAACAAACTCTGCAGCATAGCCGCAACCTGTTCTTTACTTGCACTTCCATTGCCCGTTACAGATTGTTTTATTTTTCGTGGAGCATATTCAAAAATGGGGATATCCTGACTGAGAGCTGCAGCCATGGCTACTCCTTGTGCTCTCCCTAGTTTTAGCATGACCTGAATGTTTTTACCGTAAAAGGGAGCTTCTAAAGCGACACAGTCCGGTTTATACTCTTCAATTAAGGCTAAGGTTTTTTTAAATATACGCTGCAGTTTCAGGCCATGGTCGTCAAGATGTCCCATCTTTACAACGCCCAGCGTTTCCAAAGTTATTTTTTTTCCGACTTCTTTTATGACTCCATATCCCAAAACGATGGTCCCTGGGTCAATTCCCAAAATAATTCTTTCTTTGGCCTTTTCCTTTTGCATGGTACAAAACTAAGTAATTATTTGTTTGCTTTTGACTGTGGTTAGTTTTGATCTTCGTAGGCCTGTTAGAGAACAGGAATCATACATGCCGCTTATTACCATATAGACTAGTGATGCTGTTTTATGTATTTATTGGATATAATAAAAATGTCTCGAAAATTTTAAACAAGCTGTAAAAAATAGGGGTACTGAAAAAATATGCTTAAAATTGTGCTTTCAAAATTTTGAAATTGACAAAGACACAGAAAAAATATCTTAATTACGGCATTAAGTTCGGTATTGTAGGTTTGGCAATTTGGTTTATAATAACCAAGGTCAATAATCAACAAAATCTGCTGGCATTTACTTCATTAGTGAAGAGCATTCCATCATCAACCATGTATGTGACGTTGGGCGTTGTTGTTGTTTTGATGTTGTGTAATTGGTTCTTAGAGGTCGTCAAATGGAGATATCTAAGTCGGAATCTAGAGTCTCTGAGCTATTGGAAAGCTATACAGTCCGTTTTCTGCGGTTTGACTTGGGCAATATTCACCCCTAATAGAATCGGAGAGTATGGGGGACGTGTATTGCTTCTACAACCAAAGAATCGCGCACGAGGTGCTGTATTGATGGGAGTAGGGCTGTTCGCTCAACTGGTATTGACTAGTTTTTTTGGTGCACTAAGCATCGCTTGGTTTGTTACAGTCTTTATAGATGCTCCTGCTTCGGTTATTTTGGCCATTTGGATGATTGCCATAATCTACGCATTTGCTTTTTTATTGTTATATTTTAACGTACAATGGATAGATCATCTTGTTGGGAAATTGAGTTGGCTAAGTAAAGTGAAACCTTTTTTTTCTGTTTTAAAAGATGTAAGTTCCAGGGAACTTCTCCATGTCCTTCTTCTTTCTTTGGCTAGGTTTGTGATTTTTACATCACAATATGTGATACTGATGGTGGTTATTTTGCCTGAAATACCGTTGATATCTATGATATTAATGATTTTTATTCTTTTCTTTGTGCAAGCTGCTGTACCTTCATTGGATATATTTGACTTTAGTGTACGTAGTTTTGTCGCTAGCAATCTATATAGTTATGTTACCACACAGGAGATAGCAGTCATGGCTATTGTTTCTTGTATATGGTTTGTTAACTTGATTCTGCCGGCTATTATTGGTTCTTTTTTTGTATTGAATGTTAATTACCTAAGTGATAGTAATTCTTAATTTTGCCCTAATATTTTGTGCTGTAGTATATGTCTTCCTTGTCTTTTACATGCGTAAGGGATGGAGAAATATACCTTATTTTAAATCAACTGATTCTATATCCGAAACCGTTTCGGTGCTCATTGCGGCGCGTAACGAGGAGGATAATATTGCGCGTACTATCGAGTGTATATTGCATCAAAATTTTCCTAGGGAGAGACTTGAGCTTATTATTGTTGATGACCATTCGACCGATACAACTGCGGATATCGTACAGTCGTATTCCGATAAAGGAGTGAAGTTGCTACAGCTTTCAGTAGGTGATAAACTTAATTCTTATAAAAAATATGCCATTACTAAAGCCATTGAAATGGCTGCTGGGAATATTATAGTAACTACGGATGCGGATTGTAGGATGGGAGAGAATTGGCTCCAGACAATAGTACAATATTTCGAAGCTCACGATAGTTATTTAGTTTCTTCTCCAGTTTTATATTCGGAAGAAAAAAGCCATTTCGAAGAGTTGCAGACGTTGGAGTTTATGTATCTCATTGGCTTGGGGGCTGCTGGGATCGGTCTTCGTTCTCCTACGACCTGTAACGGAGCGAATCTAGCTTATCGAAAATCTGTGTTTTTTGAAATGGGAGGATTCACAGGTATTGATAATCTAGCATCGGGAGATGACGAGCTTTTCCTTCATAAAGTAGCAGAGAAATATGCCGATAAAATTGGCTTTTGTAAGTCAAAGGAGGCGATTGTGTATACTGATGCTAAACCTGATCTGAAATCGTTTATCAGCCAACGTAAACGATGGGCCTCTAAGAGTACGAAGTATAAGAATAAAAAAGTAGTGGCGTTAGGAGTGAGTATTTGGCTATTTAATCTAGCTCTTTTGGTTTCTCTGCTTGTGTTTTTTATCCGAATGCCTGAGTTTAACTGGCTTCTTTTGACTGCTTTTGCTTTAAAGATAATTGTAGAATTCTTTTTTATGGTACCTATTTCTTCCTTTATGGGCAGAAAAGAATTATTAAAATATGTACCAATTCTATCTATAGTCCATAGCTTTTATATGGTATATATCGGTATAGCTGGGAATACAGGTAAATATGATTGGAAGGGCAGGCAGGTAAATTAATGTTCTACTTTTGATCTGATCAGATCTTCTGCTTGTTTTACGATCTCTTCAGCATTTAGTCCTTCCTTGTCTATAGGGGCTAATACCTCCCAGGTCATTTTAGTGAATGGTCTCAGTGGGAACATTCCATATTGCACCATTTGGTAAGAACCGTTTATAGCTATAGGAACGACGAGGGCATTCGGATTTTTCTTTAATAGTGTTGCAATACCGCCAACGGAGAAATTTTTCATTTTCCCTGTTTTAGTTCGTGTTCCCTCTGGAAATATGACAGCAGACCAATTTTTTTGTTTCATGTTATTGGCCAATTTTAATATCTCTGCTATGGATTGTTTGGGGTCTTTGCGATCGATATTAGCAGCTCCTCCATGTAGCAAATTGAAGGATATACTTGGGATTCCAGCATGAGCAAGCTCTATCTTTGAAATGAACTTAGCATGATGTTTCCTTAGATGGTATATTATAGCAGGGATATCAAACATACTTTGATGATTGGCTACAAATATGATGGGAACGCCAATAGGCAGTTTCTCATGTCCGGTAAACTGTACCGAATTGAATAGCGTATAATTACAAGAAGTGAGAAAGAAGTTAAGGATATCTACACTCCGCTTATGAGCTGTATAGCCGCCCAATTTTAGGCATAACCATTGAATCGGGTGGAAAATCAAAAGTGCAACTGCAAAACAGAAATAAAAAATAGGAGTCAGAAGGTATCCAAAAAATCTTCTCATACAAAAAAATAATGCAGCAAACTTAGAGAAATTACAGCGTATATGCAATACAATTGAGCAATCTTGAGCAGATAGTCCTTTGTTCATTTTTATTAATCTATTTGGCTTTTTGTTTAATAATGTTTAAATTGTATGTAATAATATTAATGTTTTGTTTGTTAATATTTAGGTTCTTGTTTGGTTTGTTGATATGAGATACTCCTGTTTATCGAAACACAAACAATCATGAGACCTCTAGATGCCGATCATGAAATAATTATACACATATGAAATTACCCGTGAAGTGTCCGAGTTGTGATGGAAAATTACAAGTAGCCAAGCTTAATTGTACGAACTGTGATACAGAGGTGTCTGGAACCTATCGATTGCCTGTGTATATGCAGCTTAATCTTGAAGAACAAGAGTTTGTGCTGGAATTTTTATTGAGTTCAGGAAGTATTAAAGATATGGCTTCTAAGCTTGGGAAAAGTTATCCTACGGTCCGCAACAGATTAGATGATTTAATCGCTAAAGTAAATGATTTACAACATGAAAAATAATTCTAATATTTACCTGGAGAAGCAGAGTTTTGCAAAGATATGGGTTATTGTTTTGCTGTCATTGCTCTTGTTGATTCCTCTGATAGATATTTATCGTGAACGTAAGGAAATAGGCGACCTAACCTTTGATTTTGGTTTGTTGATAATCCTGGCGTTAATTATCTATTTTGCCTTTGCCAGGTTATGTACGACTATAGATGCGGATGGGATCGAGATTACATTTTTGCCCTTTGCATGGCGAAAGCGTTGGGCTTGGAGAGACGTTCAAAAAGTATATATCCGTAAATATTCTCTGTACGAATTTGGTGGATGGGGGCATCGGATTGGAAGTGGTGGGGTAGCGTATACCAGCAAAGGGAAATATGGAGTGCAGCTTGAATTTAAAAATGGAAAGAAGATTCTCGTAGGCACACAACATCCCGAGGAAATTCAACAGTTTATCACAAAAATAAGAGAAAATGGCTAATATGACATTCAACCCCTTTGTAGATAGTTCCGAAAAGAAGTTGCTTCTGTTCGGATTCATAGGTTTTGCGTTTGCAGTTGTGTTGACCAACTATAGTGATACATTGATGCTGGGGTCCTTAAAACTGGTGCATGTGAAACCTAAAGAATGGTATTCTTCCTTGTATAACTTAGGGTTTACCATAATAGCTAATACGCTATTATTGTATTTTTTTGCACTGATCCGGTTTAGTCGAACACGATTTGTCGATGTGCTTAATACGGTGCTGATTGCCCATTTCGGGATGTATGTATTGCTATTGGTAAGTAGTATACCTGTTGTATCTGATTTTTTGAAATCGATCGAATTTCTGGTGTTAGATCATATCGATGATCCCAGTAAGATTCCGCTGGATAAGATCATTTTAATGCTCATTTTTGGTTTCTTTTCGATTGGTTGTCTGATTGTTTTCTTTATTCTTTTGACAATGGGAATGAAAATTGCAATGAATAGTAAGAAAGGGGGAGATATGGTTATTATCGTTCTTTTGGTCCTCTTATTAAACACGCTATTACAGTTTCTTAATTTATATATCTAATTGATGCGTATTTGTATTTTATTATTCTTTATCCTGATGCAATGCTGCTTGGGTTTTTCACAAGATTACGAAGGCAGGTGGCAAGGAGATTTAAGTTATGGAAGCGCAAGTCTACCCTTTGTCTTGAAGTTGAAACTAACCAACGGACAATGGATGGTCGAGGGGGACAGTCCAAAGCAAGGCGTTCATGGTATACCAGGGAAGGTGAGTTTTGGTGCAGATTCTATTTTTGTTCAGTTGCAAGGTGGAATACGAATATCTGGCGTTTTGTTTGACGATAGCACGATAAAGGCTACATTTATGCAGGCAGGTGTAAAACTTCCCCTACTTTTGGCTCGGCAGACAGGAGCTGATACGGCCTTGAAGCCTTTAATTAGACCGCAGACCCCGCAACCTCCCTATGGTTATGATACGATAGATGTTAGTTTTAGGAATAATTATGATAAGATTACTTTGGCTGGTACGATGTCTTACCCCAAGAAGTCTGGTCGTTATCCTGCTGTCATTTTGTTGACAGGATCTGGTGCACAGAATAGAAATGAGGAACTATTTGGACACCAGGTTTTTAAGATTCTGTCGGATTATTTGACAAACCAAGGTGTTGTGGTTTTGCGTTATGATGACCGAGGGGTGGGATTGAGTGGTGGAGTGTTTGAAACGAGTACAATTGAAGACTTCAGTAAAGATGCTATTGCAGCATTGGAGTTCCTAAAGAAACAAAAACAAGTGGATCCACAGAAGCTGGGAATTATTGGTCATAGCGAGGGCGGATTGATAGCAGAGTTATTGGCAGGTCAGGGACTGTCTGGTTTGTCTTTTATTGTCTCTTTGGCGGGGCCTGCTATTTCAATTGATAGGCTGATGGTGGAGCAGCTGTATGCTATCGGTAAAAGTGGTGGCATAAGTGAGGCTAATCTTGATATAGCTAAGCAGATTAATATCAAGAATTTTGCAATTATAAAAAGTGACCTAACTACGGCAGAGGCCTATACGGCATTGATGGGAAACGTTGGAGGGGTGATTGAAAATAACGGAAGTACGGAATTACAGACTGAATTGATGACGATGTTGGCCCCTGCCTACCGTTATTTTGTTCGTATCGAACCAGAACAGTACCTGCCAAAGATTACAGTGCCGGTTTTTGCAGCATTTGGCTCACTGGATGTTCAGGTGCCGGCTGATGTCAATCTCAAAAGTCTGTTTGATCTTTTGCCTAAGAACAAGAAAAATGTATTGAAGGAGTACGAAGGATTGAATCATCTGTTTCAACACGCTAAAACCGGACAAGTGACAGAATATGCTCAGATCGAAGAAACGATAAGCGTTCAGCTTTTGAAGGACATTGCAGACTGGATAAAAGGATTATAAAAAATAAAGAGCAGGAATGCTCTTTATTTTTTACGGAGTCGTATTAGCTACGGGCAATACTTTCCCATTATAATATTTAGCACCATTTTGGGCAAATTCGGCAATGTATCGTCCCATTTCAAAAGCTAGGGTGCCTGCTTGCATTCCTGGGAAAGCAGACTCGAACATTTCGGTTTGAGAAGAGCCAAGTGCTAGGCAGTTGACTTTTATGCCTCGATCTTTGAATTCTTCAGCAAGACACTCCGTTAAAACAGCAAGTGCCCCTTTACTGCTGGAATAAGCACTTAAGCCAGGGAACTTGGAAGATCCTTGAAAACCTCCCATGCTGCTGACATTGATGATGTGTCCCCCTTCGGTCATTAAAGGCACTACGTGTTTGATCATATTGATATGGCCTAGCAGGTTGCTTTGTAGCATCTGTGCAAAGTCTTCAGTTGAGGTTTCTAAAAAAGGTTTGTTGATTAATGCTCCTGCATTATTTATCAAAATATCTACTTTGTCAAATTTTGAGGTGATGAAGGGGATTAGGGATTCTGCATAGTTATCATACACAATGTCAAACTGAGCAGGATAGAATTTCCCTCCGTCATGGTTTAATGAAGATGCTATTTCATGTAGTTTTCGCAACTTGTCTGCTGATCTAGCCAGTGCTATTACATTGTTTTCTTTATTGGCAGTGAGATCCAGTACTGCTTCAAAACCGATACCGCTACTTGCCCCAGTAATAATAATATTTGCCATTATAAATTGTTTTCGTCTAAAGTTTCTTTGTCGATTTCTTTTTCAACCTCTGCCACGGATGGTAAACGGTCAGCCCCTAATCGTTGTGGTCTAAAGATATAGTAAATACCAGAACATGCCACTAAAAGAGAAATTATATAAAAGAACAGGCTGACCAAAACTGCCGTATGTTCGTCGATTTGGAAATAATTTGCTCCATATATCATCACCAGCTCCCGTAACCCTACGCCTCCTCCGATCGAAGGAACGATAGCAACCAAAGAGGATACGAGAAAGATAAGCAGGTATGGTGAGAATTTTTCGTCGAAGTTGAGCGAGTATAAAATCAGTATTGCTGTGATAACCTGAAAACTCTGCACGGCTAACGCCTTGATATGTGTGCTGATGAATTTCTTGGAAAATCCACGGAACAAAAGATGTAAAAAGAAATAATAGGAGGCTGTGCCAATAACCGCCACTGAAATTGGAAGTATATTAGGAATGGCCAACCTTGGCATGAATATCACGAGCGCACATATGATGATAGCGAGAGCCCACAAGCCGCTAAGCCGGTCAAAGAAAACGGCGCTTAAAACCTTCCTGCCTGATACGTCGTGATTTTTTTTCAAGAAGTATATCTTATAGCCATCCCCGCCTATGCCACCGGGAAGGAAGAAGTTGTAGAGTAACCCCAGTTGGTATAGCCTCAGGTTGTAGCGTTCACTGAGTTTTAAATGGATAGCTTTGAAAAAAGAGTTTAATCTGGAAGAAGCAATCAGTATAGATAAGGTATAGGCACATAGAGCTAAGAAGAGAAACCCCCAATTGCAATCAACAAGTGCTTCTTTTAGATCTTTAAAATCAATTTTTTGTGCAACCCAGTATAGCGCACCAAACGTGACAATTACTTTGAAAATATTTTTTACAACATTTAGTGTTGTTTTATTCTTCATGCTAATCTTACTTTTCGTAGCCTACAAAATTACATTATCATATCCATTATATTAGGGGGTAGATCCTAGAATATAATAGGATAAGATAAACTATGAAGAATATACAAGATAGAGAAAAAAGCCAATTGATATCTGAGTGTATAAACTTGTGCTTTAAGCTTATGAACATGAGTATAAATACAATTAGGAATAGCGCTATGGGAAAAGCTAAAGACCATATGTTTTCAAAATGTAGGGTAGAGGCTAACTGATCCCCTTTTGCAAAATAGAGATAAATAGAAAATGCCAGAATAATAACGAGTAGACGTATTAACGTTTTGGCTATAATTCTACTTATGGTATGATTTTTGGATGTCATCGCTAATTAAGATATCAATGTTTTATATCTTTGCAAATATACATCATAGATTATTTAATAATTATAATTATGCGTAAACGTATTCTTTCCCTACTGTCACTTTTTACAGTGATAATGTTGGTAACCTCATGTGGAGCTCAAAAAAAAGGAGCCTCCGGTACCAATAATGGTTCTTCTACAACATCAGTAACAGGTCCCTCTGCTTCTCAATGGCGTGCGGGTGTAAAAGGAACATGGGTGTTAAATTCTGTGACACGTCAAGATATACCTGACTCCTATACCATAAAGAATATTTTTGATGAGGCTCCTGTAGAATGTTTCATAGGTAGCGTATGGCATTTGCCTGCTGGAAGTTTTAGAAATCAGACGGGAAGTATCACGTTCAATTCTTCGGGTAAGCTGTGTGCTAATGGTGCTGTGCGTACGATCGTTTGGTCTATCTATGACCCAGGGAAAATGGGAGGTGAGCCCGAATTTCAGTTTAAGAAAATATATGCAGGAGATAAAGCTGCAAATGTCAAGAATGGTTATGCGTTAGGATTGTCTTTTGCAGATCAACAGTCTTTGGTGTTAAAAATGCCTATTCCATTGGATAATGGTGCTAGTGGACACCTTGTTTTCAACTTTTCAAAACAAGCGGATTAAAAGTATCATTACAATACAGAAAGAGGGGCGCTATATAGATGGTGTCCCTCTTTTTTATTTTGTCACTTCCAGCGCTTGTAGGATGTCTTCAAGAATGTCTTCGAGATCTTCTAGACCAACAGAAAGTCTTATTGTGCCTGGGCTAATCCCTAGACTTGTTTTTTCGTTGTCGGTTAATTTGGAGTGCGTTGTGGATCCGGGGTGTGTTGCGATTGTCCTGGAATCCCCCAAATTAGATGTATAAAGGATCATTTTCAGGGCATCAATAAACTGGAAAGCACGCTCTTGTCCTCCTTTTACTTCCAATGTAACAATGCCTCCGCCTGCTTTCATTTGTTTCTGTGCCAATTTATATTGCGGGTGAGATGGAAGAAAAGGGTAGCGTATACTGATTATTTCCGGATGTTTTTCCAAAGCTTTGGCAATGGCCAAGGCATTCGAGCAATGTCGATCCATCCGGAGACCAAGAGTTTCTAAGCTTTTGGATAATGTCCAAGCGTTGAAAGGCGACATGGCGGGGCCGGTATGCCGGATAAAGAACATCAGCTTGGTCATCAATGATTTATTTCCCGTAATGACACCACCTAAAACACGGCCTTGGCCATCCATATATTTTGTGGCGGAATGTATAGACAAGTCAAATCCGTATTGTAGGGGCTTTTGCAGATAAGGAGTAGCAAAACAGTTGTCGATAGAAAAGATAATATTAGGATACTTTTTCTTCAATTGACCAAGCTTCTTGAGATCATATAATTCGAGTCCAGGGTTGGAAGGAGATTCTAGAAAGACAATTTTTGTGTTTTCTTGTATGGCATTCTCCCATTCGGATATCTTTGCACTATTGACATAGGTAGTGGTTACTCCCCACCGAGGAAGTAACTGGGTTAAAAGCTGGTGTGTAGAACCAAAAATGGCTCGGCTAGATACGATATGATCTCCATTTTCAACAAAAGCCGCAAATGAAGCGAATACAGCAGCCATACCGGAGGAAAAAGCTAATCCCGATTCGGCATCTTCCAAAGCACACACCCTGTTTATAAATTCAGAGGTATTGGGATTGGCATAACGCGAGTAGATCATTCCTTCTTCTTCATCAGCAAAAATAGCTCGTCCCTGTTCTGCGTTATCAAAAATAAAGCTAGAGGTCAGGTACAAGGGTACCGAGTGCTCTCTTGTTGCAGAACGTGGTGCCTGTTCTCTGATTATTCGGGACTGATCTTTTTTCATATGTATGTTACTTGTTTTTTACGGTCATTGCTTTTTTTTATAAAAATAAAACCTATTTGCTGCTTATGCAAAAAAAAGCTACCAAATTGGTAGCTTTTTTTTGTTGATCTTTATTTCGCCATATATTCACTTAGTTTATCCATAGAAAAACCTAAGCCTTTGGCTACGCCCATACCTAAGTTCATATCAGCTCTAAACCAGTGGCACAATTGTCGCATGATTATCTCATCGCGCTTGGGACCTTCTATTCCGGACATTGCACCAACTATATTAGCAATGAGGTGATTTTTTTGTTCTTGGTCTAACAAACGATATAGATCTCCAGGTTGGGTATAATGGTCATCGTCATTCGCATTTCTGTCATAGTGATCAGCGATGGCACTGTCTAGGTGTAGGGCGGGTTCGGCATATTCCCGGGCTTCGCGGTTATCGTCAAAAGAGTTTGGGAAATAATTCGGTGTAGAACCACCATTTCCATCTACCCGCATGTAACCATCTCTTTGGTAATTGTTGACCATAAACGGACATCTATTCACAGGGATTTGCTCGAAATTTGCGCCTAGGCGATAACGGTGTGCATCCGGATAAGATAAGATGCGTCCCTGTAACATCTTGTCCGGTGAAAAAGAGATGCCATCCACCACATGAGCCGGTGCAAATGCGGCTTGTTCGACATGAGCGAAATAATTGTCAGGGTTTTCATTAAGCTCTAAAACACCGACTTCGATCAGAGGGTATTCTTTTTGCGACCATACCTTTGTGAGGTCGAAAGGATTCCATTTGAATGTTTTTGTTTGTTCGTCGGTCATGACCTGGATATAGAGTTTCCATTTTGGAAAATCTCCATTTGCAATGGAAGTATGAAGGTCGCGTTGCGCGTAGTCCATATCCTTTGCTCGCATTTGATCGGCCTCCTCGCCAGTAAGGTTCTTGATCCCCTGCTGTGTTCGGAAATGAAATTTTACAAATACTTTTTCGTTATTGGCATTGATCATTGAAAACGTGTGTGAACCGTATCCATGCATATGACGGAAGCCGTAGGGGGTTCCTCTATCTGACATGAGTATGGTAACCTGATGCAGCGATTCGGGGTTCAATGACCAGAAGTCCCACATCATAGTTGCCGATTTACAATTGGTGTAGGGGTCTCTTTTTTGTGTATGGATAAAATCAGGGAATTTGCGAGGATCTTTAATAAAGAACACGGGGGTATTGTTGCCTACTAAATCATAATTGCCGTCTTCTGTATAGAATTTTAAGGCAAAACCTCTAGGGTCTCTTTCTGAATCAGCAGAACCGCGTTCACCACCTACGGTCGAAAATCTTAAAAATACACGGGTTTCTTTACCCAGTTGATTTAAGAATTTCGCTTTTGTGTATTTTGAAATATCATGTGTCACTGTGAAAGTACCATAGGCACCCGAACCCTTGGCATGAACGATGCGTTCTGGGATTCGCTCTCTGTTGAAGTGAGCTAGTTTCTCATGAAGAAAGAAGTCCTGCAATAAAATGGGGCCTCTTGGACCAGCAGTCATCGAATCTTGATAAAATGGCACAGGATTGCCCGATGCGGTAGTAATTTTTTTCTTGTTCTCTTCCATAGCTGTTAGTGTTATATATAGTAAATGTTTTTACCTCTGTTTTTGTTTTCCAAAATTATACCAAAAAAGCAGTAGATTCTTATCGTAAAAAACTATACACTATAGTCTGGATTTATATCTTTAATGAGGTGATTCGTGTAAATGGCTAATCTTTATGTACCTTAGTTAAGATTGTAAAAAGTTGCAGAATTTAATTTACTCATTAGTAATGAAGAAGATTTGTACTATAGTGGCAGTTTTCTGCACTTTTTCTATTGTCTATGGCCAAGGTCTTAAGATGTGGTATGACAAGCCTGCTACAAATTGGGAGGAGGCACTCCCTTTGGGCAATGGTCGGATAGGGATGATGCCGTACGGGGGTGTCAAAGAGGAGCAAATCGTTCTTAATGAAATATCCATGTGGTCTGGTTCAGAACAGGATCCGAATAATTACAATGCTTACAAAAGTGTTGGACGTATCCAACAGCTACTTTTTGAAGGGAAGAATGATGAAGCTGAGAAGCTTGTCAATCAGAATTTCGTTTGTAGTGGTCAAGGTTCAGGGCATGGCAATGGATTTACTGTCCCCTATGGATGCTTTCAGAACTTTGGTTTCCTAAATTTTATTCATTTTATAGAAGGGGACTTTTCTAATTACAGACGAAGTTTAGACTTACGGACGGCAAAAGCAGAAACGAGTTTTGAAGCCAATGGGGTCCATTATTTACGGGAGTATTTCACCTCTCAGGATCAGAATGTCGGTGTCGTGAGACTATCAGCAAATAAGAAGAAGTCTATCGGTTTTGCGCTCCACTTTTACCGCGACCAAGATGTAAAGGACTATGAGCTGCGGCAAGATGAAATCACTATAACAGGCCGACTACCGAATGGCGTGGGAGGAGATGGGTTGGAGTTTGTCGGTAAAATTAAGGTGGTGGCGAAGGGCGGGAAGCAGCAGTTGTATGATAACCAGATTATCGTCAAAGAGGCAGACGAGGTATTGGTCTATTTTACAGCGTCGACCAGTTATTATAGTAAATCTCCCGATACTGATGTGTCAACTAACCTGGAGAACGCTGGACAATGGAGCTATAATAAGCTGTTTGCTGCACATCTACGGGAGTATCAACGCACGTTTGGGCGAGTCGAACTAAGTCTGAAGGATCAGGTTTCTAAAGCAAATTTCCCCACGGATCAACGGATCCAAAGCTTTTTCGAACATCCTGAAGAAGATAATGCAATGGCAGCGCTCTATTATCAGTTTGGACGATACCTGATGATTTCCAGTACTGCACCGAAATACGAAAAGGCACTTCCTCCTAACTTGCAGGGGATGTGGGCACATGAGATTCAGACGCCCTGGAATGGTGATTATCACTTGAATATTAACGCACAAATGAATCACTGGGGAGTAGAAGTGGGTAATCTTCCGGAATATCATAAACCTTTTATAGAGTTGATCAAAAGAATAGCTAAAGAAGGCGAAAAGACGGCAAAGGCTTATTACAATGCTCCTGGATGGGTGGTGTATATGATGACCAATATTTGGGGGTATTCTGCTCCAGGAGAGAATGCTTCTTGGGGAGCGAGTACGGCCTCTGGTTGGTTATGTAATCATTTATGGGAGCATTATCTTTTTAGTGCGGATGAAGCTTATCTAAGAGAGATATATCCCTTGTTGGCTGGAGCGGCGAAGTTCTATCAGGCAACTTTGGTCAAAGATCCGAAAACAGGATGGTTGGTTACATCACCTTCTGTCTCTCCCGAGAATGGTTTTAGATTGCCTAATGGTAAAACGGCTTCGGTTGTAATGGGACCTACCATCGACAATCAAATTGTGAGGGAATTATATGGAGCTGTGATTAGTGCAGACTCAGTGTTGGGCCTTAAAGATGATTTTGCTGATACCTTGCGTGCTGATCTTAAGGATATTCCGCCAGCTGTACGTATTAGTTCGTCCGGACGTATTATGGAGTGGTTGGAAGACTATGAGGAAATAGAACGTACTCATAGACATGTTTCGCATCTCTATGGCCTATATCCGGCGGCATTTATCTCTCCTAATACAACACCTGATTGGGCCAAAGCGGCTAAGAAAACACTAGAGGTTCGGGGCGACGAAGGCACGGGCTGGTCCAGAGCTTGGAAGATATTATTCTGGGCGAGGCTTCATGATGGTGATCATGCTCTGGAGATTTTGCGACAGTTGATGAAGCCAGCGTTTTTGGGGAATGGTAGAGCAGGATCTGGGACTTATCCAAATCTATTCTGTGCGCACCCTCCATTTCAGATCGATGGAAATTTTGGAGGCTCAGCAGGTATTTCAGAAATGTTGTTACAGAGCCAAGATGGTTATATTCATTTGTTGCCTGCTTTGCCTCAAGCATGGCAGGAGGGCAAAGTAAAAGGTCTTCGGGCTAGAGGAAATAAGATCGTGGATATTACTTGGAAAGACGGAAAGGTACAGTCTTATAGGATTAATGGAAAAAAGGGTGATCAGGTTCGTGTTCGTGTGGATGGTAAGGAAGAAGTTTATATTGTTAAGGGGTAATTTGTTGATTTAAAATGTTTTATCTATATTAGGGGTAAGGGGAATTATCTCCCAATATTTTTATAAACTAATTATATAGAATTATGAGAAGTCTATTTGTCAAAAAAGATAGGCTTTCATTTTATTTCATCATTTTATTAGCCGTTGCCGCCTGTAAGAAAGAAGGATCCGTAGATGACCAAAATGAAAACCTGCACGCTGTTCAGTTTAAAATCTCTGGGTTTACCAGTGAATCCATTGTATTAAAGAGTTCGTCTCCTCCAATCGGGACTCAAAGTGCCAATCCGGTGTCGAATTATGTGGAAGGCTATCTTTATTTTTGGTCGTTCAATAATGAAAGCTTAGCACCTGATATTGCTTATCAGACGGTGAAAGCACCTGAGATCGTTTCGCATGGTACTTCTTCTTATATAACAGGCTATAAATTTGAAGAGTATCCCCCCGGCAAGTCTCTTTCCATAAAAGCAGCTAATGAGGTATTGATCAAAATGCCGATTCAAGGAGCTGAACAAATCACCCAATTCGCTTTTGATACAGGTAGCTCTGATACGGGACCTAAAGATTTTGAAATCTATTATTCGATAAACGAAGGAGAGAAATATGAAGTTTTACAAATAGAAAATCAGTTTGGCAATACAAAAACTAGCGGAGCTAAACAGTCCTACGTCTACGAGCTGTCATCAAAGAATATTGCTGCTACTAATCTTTGGTTTAAAATTATTCCCAAAGCAGGAGATAGAGGAGAGGAGGGAAGCGCATATAGTGAGTCAACTGGCACTTGGCGTTTTGACAATATACGTTTAGTGGGAATGGCTTCTTCGTCAGGTGGTGGCGGAGCGATAGATAAACTTCATTATTATCTTTTCCATAAGACTAAGCCCGAAGTTGTGGTGACAGGCACAATTAAATATGAAGAGGTATCTAGTTTGAAACTTAATTTGCCT
The DNA here is from genome assembly GCF_000416985.1 of Sphingobacterium paucimobilis HER1398. Lineage (GTDB taxonomy): Bacteria > Bacteroidota > Bacteroidia > Sphingobacteriales > Sphingobacteriaceae > Sphingobacterium > Sphingobacterium paucimobilis. The sequence continues at coordinate 47,335 of NZ_ATDL01000003.1, read as the reverse complement.
GAAGGCAAGTATTCGATCTGTTTTGTGTCGAATACATCCAATAGAGATTTGATTCTTACTTCTAATCCGACACTTTCCAACTTTTATGTAGGGAATCATTTTTCCAACTCAAACGCTGATATTTTTGGCTATTATGGCGAGTTGGAGGTAGATGGAGAGACTGATCATGAAGTGAAACTAAGGAGGTTGTTCAGTCAGATCAAATTAGAGTTTACAGATGCGTCAGATTTGTCGGTAATAAGCAAAATACGTATCAGCCAACAGCATGAGCCATTTTTCTTTGCACCTTTCAATTCCAATATGACCAATCCTATTTTAGATCAAAGCGATGTGGAGATTATCGATGATTTTCAGCAGAATAAGCAATTGGTTTTTAATCAATTTATGGGAGAGCAGACTTTAGCGGTACCAATTAAATACAGTATTTCTTTGTTGGGTACCAATGGAGTGCTGCGTACGTTTCAATTGCAGAGTACGTTAAAACAGAATATGCAACTTGTTTTTAGAGGAAATCTCTTGATTGATGTAGATCCTATTGGAACTTTTCAAATACAACGGGATATGGATTGGAGTGGCCAACAAGAGGAATCTTTCTAGGAAAAAACATTCTTCAAAATCAAGGTTTGTTACTTACTTTTAGGCGACAAATTTTGATTTTGAATGTTTAGAAGATTATCTGCTAGTATAGGAATACTTATTTTTTTGTCTTTCTTTTCTGTTTTTGGGCAATATACCGTACAGACTGTGCCTAACCCTAAAACACAGGGCCAGAATTATTTTGTGAGTGATCCTGATCAGATATTGGGATATTATGCCGTAGCTCAACTGAATGAAATCTCAGCGAGTATCGATAGCCTGACTCAAGCCGAGTATGCTATTGTGTTGGTCAACGACTATGAAGGTGATAGCGATTTCGAGTTCGCGCTGGAGCTTTTTAATAAGTGGGGTATAGGAAAAAAAGAAGCAAATAATGGTTTGTTATTGTTTATTTCTAAAGATCGACATGAGTATCGATTTATATCGGGGTATGGCATGGAGGCTATCTTTCCGGACGCTTATTTAAAACGGGTTGGTGAGACCTATTTAGTCCCTAACTTTCGAAATGAAGATTATGACCAAGGTGTATTGGAAGCCTCTCGTTTTATTGAGAAGATATTGAAATCCCCTGATTCGGTTGCAGAATTGGAACGTTTGATGCCTGATGCGGCTCCGTTTTGGAGCACACGTAACCCTATTCTGGTGAATACACTTTGGATGTTAGCTTTGTTTACGGGCTTGTATCTATATGTGCATTATATTTCTGGACGTATATTGAAAGGAACGAAGAACAAGCCTAAGCTGATAGCGCCTATATTCTGGGGGATGGGCTGTATGCTGCTCCTTATGTTTTTGACACTTTTCATTTTCGTTTTTATTTTCAATAATCTGGAAGAAATTTATCAACGCAAGAACCTGCCTTATTTTGTGTTTGTTCTTTTAGCATTGATACTTGCCATGAAAATCACAAATGGTAAAACTAAAATCGTAGAGAGCTTCAAAGATGAAGAGGATATACAGAAGGGATTGAAAAAATACGTGTCATATTTATTGATTCCGATGTTACTTACTCCATTAGCTTGGTTTGATCTGGGAGGAATATTAAATCGTTTTCGACGTAATGCAGGTCGTTTTACTCCTCCTGATAGCAGTGGTAACTGGATTCGGATCAATCGTGGAGATACGAAAGCAAAGGCGCAGCGCTATCTTGATTCTGGTCAGAAAAAAGAGGAATCGATCAAGAGCTTACGCTACGAAATCTGGATGAATACAGCCAATAAAGAGATACGTTTGCTACCTTGGGATAGAAGTTCGCATTATAGCGATTGTCCGCAATGCCATTACTTTACTTTGGAAGTCAAAAAAATACAGACTATCCGTTCGGCTACTTACTCCTCCTCGGGGGAGGGGGAGCAGTTTGACGCTTGTCAAAACTGTAAATATTTTAAACATATAAAATTTTTTACTATTCCGATGAAAACCAGAGAGTCTAGTAGTAGCTCTTCGGGAGGAGGAGGTTCTTCTTCAAGAGGCGGCGGGGGCGGTAGCTTTGGAGGAGGATCCTCAGGAGGAGGGGGTGCAGGAGGGCGATGGTAGTTGGTCCTCCTGTCTGTCCTTTTTTAATTTATATCATTGAGTAAATTGTGCTCAAATTTCTTGAAGTCAGCCTTATTGTTCTTGAGCAATTCGGGAATACTTTTAAATGTTGTTTTTTTCTTTATCTTCCCGTTTTCAATGCCTTCTATAAGAATGCTGCCATCAGGTTGAATAATTGGGCGTATTCCATAGGCAATTGCTCCATTTTGATCAAATTCGACGGTTGTTAGTATATCTTCCATTTTAAAAGGAAAATTTTCACCGATACCATACTCAAATGTTTCCTCTAGATCCTCTGTTTCAAATTTGTTGAGAAATTTGTTAAGCAAGGTCTGCATGTCTGTTGTATTATTCATAGGAAACATAGGGTACAGCTTCATGACTAGATCATTGTGGTCGATGTCTTCATCCATGAAAGGGAGGATGGAGGTTGCGAATGTTTTGATTTGCCCATCTTTGATATAATAAAATGTTATGGAGTTTGGACTACCTTCTTTTATTTGTATGCTTTCCTGTCCTTTTCTGAAGATTTGATTGTCCTTATAGAGGTCAGCAATGATACTTTGATCTGCCTGATATGCCTTTATTGCTATCGGAGAGTTACCTCCGGATATGGATAAAATGTTATTGTTGAGTTGGAAGGATATACGGGCAAAATAGTGCATGCCGAATAAATTGACATCGAAATGGTTGATTTTCCCTTCTGTGTAATCGATTTGTAATAGACGTTCCCTTCCGACTCTCTTGTAAAGAGGACCAGATATCGGCTGTCCTTCTTTATAGCTGGTTTTTACAGTATATAGATAATGTTCATAATTTTCGAGTTGTTCGATAAAATCAAAAGAATACTTGTACTTAAGTGTACCATTCTCGTAATAGTCTATTAATGAAATATCATCAATCAGCGTGTCCAACTTAAAGAACCCAGCATAGGGCTTCTCATTTCTAAAATAACCTGTATACGATGCCTTGGGCTGTTCTTTGATCGAAAAATCGAAGTAAGTTATGGATTGGATGATATCGTCTTCGAATTGTTCTGTGGACAACAGACGGTTTTCATCACGGTGATGGAATTGACTGCGGGTTTTTACTTTTCCATTTGCATAGGTGAGCTTCATATTATCCTCTTGAATTGTTCCCGAAACAATCTGACCGTTTTTATATATACTTTCATTTACAAGACTATCTTCCTCATACATTCTCCTATATCCATGGCGTAGACCATTTTTCATCTCATACTCTTCCTTGATGTGCTCAAAGTATAAGTTGCTAAATGCCCGCTGTATTCCTTCCTGAACACCATTTTTGTACTGTAGGATTTCGAATAAGTCTCCTTCATTAAAGAAAGTCCCATCCCAAGGTTGCCCATTTTGATAGACACCTTCTGCTAATATTTTTTGACTATCTTGTTCTTTCAGGAATTCTTTGTCTATTTTCACACCCTTACGTAATCTAAACTCCTTGATGACTCCCCCCATTTCATCCGTAAAAATACCATCGTAGGGTTTGCTGTCTTGGTATATGTTTTTCTGAGTGGGCTTATTGTTTTGATATATATTGACTTCTTGGAGTTCATCCTGTTTAAAAACGGATCGATACAGTGTGTCTCCATTATTACTATAGACTATCGATACACCATATCTTTCTCCATTTTTGTAGGGCGTTGTTTCTTGGATTTGTGTAGCGATATAGTTTTTAGTATAATACTCTTCTTCTATGTATGATGCGTTAGGTGTCTCGCTGTCATACTTTTTTTCTGAAATAAATTTACCTTCCTTATTCCAGGTCTTTTTATAGACTTCGGCCGTTCCTCCATACGGTTTATAGGCTACTTTGGTTTCACTCGCTTTGTTTCCATTCTCCCAAAACACCGTAATGAAGTAAAAGCGCTGTTCTTTCGTTTTAGTGACGGGGTCTGTGGGGACAGCAATTGTTTTCTCTAACATTACTCCTTCATCAGAAGGGCTGTATTCATAATATGATAGGGGCTGACCATAACTGAAATTGCCAGAGAGTTCTTCTGAAGGAGATATATACCCTGTCGCGATTACTTTGTTATGCAGATAGGTTGTGATTTTTTCCTTTTTTCCGTTTGTCCCATAGTTTACCGTTTGCCATAAGCTGCCATCAGGGTAGTAGTAGTTCAGCTGTTTGACGGTACTGTTGTTTTTGTATTGACTGAAGCTGGTATCAAAGCCTTTCTCATCGTACCAATAGGCATCCCCTACATAAATCTCAGGGTTGTCTGCTATGAGATATCCCTGCATTTGTAATTGACCACCTTTGTAGTAGTCTCTTAGTAAAAGTAACTCACCTTCCTTTTTTAGTGGAAGAGGGCGATAATATACATGTTTATCCTTGGTAGTTTTCTGCCAGTCTTCATCAAAGTATAATATGTCCTGCGCTTGAACAATGTGTGTTGTCAAGATGGTTAAAAGGATGAAATAGATTGCCTTGTGCATTGTAATAAAATATTTATCCAAATATGGTGATAAAGCCATTAGGATAATAACATAATTTACAATGCGACATTACCTACTTAAATTCGCTTTGTTAAAAAAGGAAAAATGGGTTTGAAGTAGGTTCAATAAATATAGCCTGTCGGACAAAGTGAATAGCCATCCTTATTAAAATAGGATGGCTATCAGCACCTAATCATTTATAGTTAATTCTCCACGAATGTCTTTCTCGACCCAATAAGCTACCCGAGCTTGGTCTTCAAATTCGCCCTGTAAGTACATGAGTTTTGTTACAGCAGCTTCAAAAGTCATGTCATAACCGTTTAATACCCCAATAGCTTTCAGACCTTGACTTGTTTCGTAGCGCCCTAGTTCTACAGATCCGACTTTACATTGAGAGATGTTGAGTATATTTTTCCCGCTTTTGATTGCTTCTTCCAGTAGGTCTAAAAACCATTGATCTGTGGTCGTATTGCCTGATCCGAATGTCTCCATGACGATGGATCGTACATCGGAGTCTAAAATAGCCTTGATGGTATCCGGACGAATCCCAGGAAATAATTTGAGTACTCCTACTTGGTCATCTAGCTTATTGTGTAGGACGATTTCTTTGTCCGTATTGTTTAGGAGAGCCTCGAAATTGTACTTGAGGTGTATGCCAGCTTCTACTAGAACGGGGTAATTTGGCGAGCGGAAGGCTTCAAATTTAGCCGAATTATATTTAAATGCGCGGTTACCTCTAAAGAGTTTGTTGTCAAACAATATACACACTTCCTGTATGACGGATACGCCATTATGTTTTGTTGAGGCAATTTCCAACGCTGTCATCATATTCTCTCTGGCATCCGTGCGTATTTCTCCAATAGGAAGCTGGGATCCGGAGAGGATAACCGGTTTTTGTAGTCCTTCGAGCAAGAAGCTTAAAATGGAGGCACTAAAGGCCATTGTATCTGAACCATGAAGAATTACAAAACCATCATACTTTTCATAGTTGTCCTGAATCAGCTGTGCCATTTTTAACCAGATTTCCGGATTCATATTCGATGAATCAATTATGGGGTCAAAAGAGTGTACGGTGAGTTTGTAATCTACACGGCTTAGGTCAGGAAGGTTATTCTTTATAAGGTCAAAGTCAAAAGGCACAAAGGTGCCAGACTCGTCCTGAACCATACCTATGGTTCCTCCAGTATATATGATGAATATGTTCATAGTTATTTAGATACCAAAAATTGTTTTCGAATTTAGTGTAGTTATGCGTGCCACTTCTTCCAAACTGGTTTCATGTAGGTCAGCGACTTTTTCAGCGATATAATGTAAGTAGGAGCTTTCATTTTCCTTTCCTCGAAAAGGTACTGGAGCAAGATATGGGGCATCAGTCTCCAATACGAGATGTTCTAGTCCGATCTGTTTGACGACAGCATCTAGGCCTGCTTTTTTGAAAGTGACAACTCCACCTATTCCCAATTTGAAACCTAGGTCTATAGCCCGATGTGCCTGTTCTAGGCTCCCCGTGAAACAATGGAAAACACCAAATAGTTGATCGTCTTTTAATTCATCTAAGAGCTCAAAAATTTCATCAAATGCTTCGCGACAATGGATGTCAATAGGCAAACCGAGTTCTTTTGCCCATCTGACCTGGGTTCGAAATGCATCCTTTTGCCAATCTAGTGTACTTTTGTCCCAATATAAATCGAGGCCTATTTCACCTATCGCATATATCTTGTGTCGAGAAATTGCCTGTTCGATACGATCTAGCTCTGACTTATAGTCCTGCTTTACACTACAGGGGTGGAGTCCGAGCATAGGGTAACAATAATCAGGATAAGTCGCTACTGTATCCATCACGGCGGCGACGGATTCATAATCGACATTGGGCAGAAAAAGCCGCTCGATATTATTGTCTAAGCAGCGCTGAATCTGTCCCGCCATCTTTTCTGTATGAATATTATAGTAAAGATGCGTATGCGTATCGGTTAAGGTAAAGGGTGATTGCATGATCAGCTTTGTTTTGAATTTTTCAAAAATAGCAAATTGTTAATAATAAGACTAATCCAGGCCTAATAAAAGTGATTCCCTTAAAGGAATTGAGTTTTATTTTTGAAAATGTTAAAGAATTGCGTTTTATTCTCCTCAGATAATAAACTATATATATTGAGTTATTCTGTTTAGTCTGTCCGTTGTGTTTATGTTGTCATCGATTACTGTATAACAATATCTATCCGCTACGCCGGACTTTGACTGTGTATGTCCTTATGTCAACATGGAAAAACTATTCCAACAGCTGATCGACCAGACGATCAGGGCCAATGATCTAAATGAAAAGCAGCATGAGACTTTTTTGATCCAACAGGCTATTCTTCAAAACCAGGAGCAGCAGATGGAACTGCTACAACGACGCATCGGTCGGATCGAAGACCTGATGCTGCAGATGGGCGAGATTCTCGACCGTGATCTACTGTCGCTATTGGATTAGCATTGCTGTTCAAGCAGGAGGTGTTGAAAAAGCTGTGCATATCGGATGCGACCTTTCGTAATTACGTAGCAGATGAAAAGCTCGACCCGATGAAGTTGGGGAAAATTGATTATTACTTTGCCCGTGGTCTAGCTAAGGACCTCATGGTATCAAAGTATAAAAAGAAGTCGTGACTAGGGGGCGCTCGTAGCTGTGTTTCATGAAATGATGCGGTAAACCTGTACAGGAATGTACTTTCCTTGTACAGGTTTGCTGTTGTTTTGTGCAGTTCTGCGAATGTCTTGTACAATACTTTTAAACATTTGTACAAGACTATCGTACTTCTGTACAGGACTATCTAATTCTTGTACAGAGCAATTGATGTTTTGTACAGATTCTTTCTAGTTCTGTACAGAAGTTTCAAACTTGTGCACAAGATTATGAAAGTTTTGTACAACTGTTTGCCATTTATGTACAGAACTCTTAAAGTTAGGTATCTATCTATTGAACTTTTGTGTGAGAATGTGAAAGTTCGGTACCAGTCCCTCACACTTTTGTACGAGATTGTCCGTGGTGGGTGGTGATGCCCCATATACTGTGGGCACTATCCCAATAAGTATGTAGCAGAATCTTAAAAGCTGTCTGTCAGCGCCAAACGGCGCGAAATGTACGATATAGACCTATCTCAATTTTTGACGCTGATACTTTCATTTTGCCTTCATTACGAGGTTATGTTTGTGGTGTTGAATAGGAAGTGAAGAGCTTCTAGTATTACATAATTATGAAGTTGTAAGGACAATGGTTAAAAAAGAAAAACGCCCGATCTCTCGGGCGTTTTTTTATAATCTTTTTACTCTTAGTTTGTAGGTTCCGTTACTGTTGGAGCGGTAGCATTAGGTGTAGCTGGTGCTTGTGCTGGAGCTACTCCTTTAATTACGTCAACTAGTTCTACATCGAAAATCAACGGTGCATAAGGAGGAATTTTTTGTCCTGCAGGACGATCTCCGTAAGCCAATGCCGAAGGAATAATAAGTGTTGCTTTTGTACCTTTACCAAATAAGTAAAGAGCTTCTGTCCATCCTTCAATTACCGGTTGTACACCAATTGGGAAACGAATCGGTTCGAAAGTACGCATAGGGTCTACAGGAAGTTTTCCTTTAATTGCATTTTCTTTGATTGATGAATCGAAAACCGTACCGTTGGTCAACATACCAGTATAGTTTACAACCACAGTATCTCCCAATACCGGTTTAGGGCCTTTTCCTTCTTCCGCAATAACATATTGCAATCCCGATGCTGTCTTTTTAGGCTCTAGTTTTTTACCAGCGATATAGCTTGATATTTTTCCTTCTTCCGCTTTTTTCAGACCTTCTAATTCACCTTTGAAATAACCATCGATTTCAGCGTATAAGGCAGAATCTGTTAATTGACCTTTTTTGAAGTGTTTTCTTACCTTAACAGTAAACGTAACAAATTTGTCTGCGAATTCTGGTTTAGGCTGTCCTGTTTTGGCCGCCATAGTATCCATATTTAATTTGAATACAGCAGAGTCACCTTCACCTAAGAATTTGAACATAGAGTTGTAATCTCCCTTATAGGCTCCAGGAATAGAATCTGGTGCAATATTTACAATTTGAGGTAACCCCAAGTCATATGTGCTGTTTAATAAAGAGTCGTTCTTGTCGGACGTGATCGTTAGATCGACAGATAAAAAATCGCCTGCTACGGCTTTTTCTTTGGCAACATCGTCCACAATACTGTACTCTAGACCGCCTTCGCCTTTTTTGAAGCTCTGGCATGAGGCAGCCAGTAACATAGCGGCTGCTGATAAAAATAAAACTGATTTTTTCATCTATTTTAAAATTGTTTTCATTTGGTATGAAAGCTATCTGATTTATTCTTCTTGGTGATAGATAGAATAAATCGTGATGGTCTTCATTTTATTGATTAATACTTATTTACTTTGTTAATATATCGTTATACTCTGGTAATATAGATTTAAATGTATTTACAACAGCAGCTAAATCAGAAGTAGAACTACCTCCAGAGGCATTCAAATGTCCTCCCCCATTGAAATACTTTTTACATATTTCATTACATGGGATTTCGCCAATCGAGCGTAAAGATAATTTAATTAATTCAGTTCTGTCAATAATTAATGCAGCTAAACGGATACCTTTTATCGATAATGCATAATTCACTAATCCCTCCGTATCGCCTGTCGTGATGTCAAATTGCGCGAGGTCTTCTTTACTTATCGCGAAAAGTGCTGTATTGTATTCCGGTATTACTTCGAGACAGTTGAGGAGGGCATAACCTAAAAATTTCAATCGACGCTCTGTTGAACTGTTATAGATGTGTTCATGGATTTCCCAATTCCGTGCTCCAGCTTCAATCAGGTTGGCTATAATGTGGTGCACAGCGGCGGTCGTAGAACGGAAGCGGAAGGAGCCGGTATCGGTCATAATACCTGCATATAAACAAGTCGCTATATCGGCATTTATTTCTTCGCGAGCCTCAAGTACGTCCGCTATAAAAGTGTAAATCAACTGTGCTGTGGCAGCAGCAGAAGAGTCCCAATAAACCAACGATGCGAAATCTTCTGGGTCTAAATGATGGTCAATCATCCACTTTTGACCAGGAGATGCGGTAATAAACTGTTCGAGAATATTTGTTCGAGAAAGTGCACTGTAGTCCAGACAGAATACAATTTCAGCATTAGCCAATAGCTCCTTTGCAGACTTGGTCTGTTCGGGATAGATAATGGCGTCTGAACGTCCCGGCATCCAGTCCAAAAAAGAAGGGAAATCTGATGATAGTACTACAGAAACATCATGATTCCTTTTTTTAAGCCAATGATATAGCGCTAGGGATGAGCCTAAAGCGTCTCCATCGGGCTTGTGATGTGTTGTAATGACAATACGTCTAGGTTGGGACAGTAACGTTAAATTATTTTCTCCTCGTAACATAAAAAATATAAGAATACAAACGTACAAATTATTCGTTTGGCAAGAAAATTATTTTTAATGCAATTACACTGTGTTTTCGCAATAAAAAAAGAGATAATTGTCCTTTCTCTAGCATCGAGTCTTAGCTATTTTTGATGTTTAAAAGCATATAGTTTATGGTCGCGTCGCATACACAATAAATAGATGTCACTATTATAGTTTATTCGGCCATAATGGAACAATGGTTGTCCTTCTACAGGGAATCCATTTTCTAAACCACCCTCGCTATTGAAAAGATAAATAAGGTTTGTGGCCTTTGAAGCAACTCCGATTCGGAATCCCCCGTTGTTGGGCAGTCGAAAGTACTGTGGACGATCATTGATTGTCTTCGTAAAGTTGTACTCAAAAAGAAGACGTGTGCTGTCTGCAATGTCATAGACGCGTAGGAGATCATTGTTGATATTGACAAGTTCCGAGTGGGGCGACGTATTTATATTTACAAAGTCTGCTAGACTGGATGCAGCCATTCGATCCAGTAAAAAGGACTTGCTTGTTCCCTCAGTGGGTATTATGTACAAGCGACCTGTAGTATCTATTGCGAGAAAATCACTGTTAGGGCTATTCTCTTGTAGCAAGCCGATAGGATTTCGGAGTTGGATGTTATTTCCTATTCGAATTTCACGTGATTTTTGTCCGTTCTCATTGATAAGATATATTTTGCCGGAGGTAGTGCCTATAGCAATTTGATTATGGGCATTGAACACAGGACCTAATATATCGCCTTCTATCTCCAAAGTCCCCCAGTTATTCTGGTGGGTACCATTCATCTCAAAAGCATGGATCTTCTTTCGGGTAGGTACCAAGATTATTGTTTTTCCTTGTAGGGTCACCACAGAAGGTTGAGCTATGGGCTCATCCGGAATTTCCACAGAAAATCCTTTTAATGGTTTTCCGTTCGTGTCAAAGCGATATAATCGATTACGATCTGTTACTAACAGCATGCTGCGATCTTCTAGCTGTTGAATATCGCCGACAACTCGACCAGCGAATACTGTAGACCATAGTTTTTGACCTTGCGGGCTGATTGCATGGACGGTGTGGTCCAGTTCTTGGATGAGTATAAATTGACTCGTGTCGGAATGCTCAAATATGTATGGTTTTGTGATGGCCTTGTTCTCAAAAGAATAGGTCCATTCTGGCGTAGCCCCCAGGGCATTCTTGCTTTTGAATAGTGCATAAAGCTGTGAGGTGAATTTACCTGCATTACCAGACAACTGTACGGACCAGGAATAGAAATCCTGAAAACCAAAATTTTCTTTGTCTTTAAAGTTGTTTTGGAAAGGTTGGTTCAAGGAGTTTAATAGCTTAGAGTTTGCATTTCTTGTGTGTACAAAAAGTGTAACGTTGGCCTCATTTCCCTGTAATTTTTCAAAGTTTTTAAATCCTAATGTTCCTGTTAGGAAGTCTCTTCTTTCCACATCGTCTTTGTAATCTTTTAATGTCCTGCTACTGTTGGCTAGGACTAGTACATCGTCAATGCGTGTTACATAAGGGCGGGGTAGCTCTTTAAAAAGGTCTCCAAATTGCGCATACAGTAAACCTGATGATTTAAAGCGGTAGATAGAGTCTTGTAGATTCTCTAAGAAATCTTTCTCCAGCTCCACCCAGGATTCCTTGTTCTCCAATCTAATATAGCCTATAAAACTGCTGGAAGCCGTTTCGACAAAAGCAATATCATTACCCATTAAGTTTGTAAGCTGTTCTCGTCTTCCTGTTGTGTCGATTTCTTCTGCAATTTTTTCCTTTCTTCTTTTAAAGAGATCCTTTAGATCTTTTTGAAAACGAGTACGATCACTTATACTACACTCCATATATACTGCTGTGCTAGAAGGAAAGTAGGTATATAGACGCTGACTTGTCTTTTCCTGATTTTTAAATAAAGAGACGTAGTTTTCCGAGTATTGGTCAAGTTCACTTTCTCCGGTAAGCATTAACGCATCTTGTTTGAAGTTGATGTTCCAAACCGACTGTCCCTGCATATTTTTGAATAAATCTAAAAAAGCACCACTGTTTCTGCGTTGATATAAATTTACGATACTGTCATATTGTTGGTGTGGAAAGTAAATACTTAACGCTGTGTTGCGTGAATCACCTTTCAGAAAGAAATCGATCTGGGAATCGGGAAGATGTTTACTATGCTTGTCGAGTATTCTGGTAAGCAGGTTTATAGACTTGGTGGCAAAGAAAATGTTGTTGTAATAAACAGAAAACAAAGTCGAATCTTTTGCCCCGTATTGTATCTGATATACTTTATGCCCTAAGGTGTCTATGTCGTTAATTTTGTATTGTTTACGAATTGTATTTAATATAGTAGCAAATTCGGATGAAGCGATCGCTGTAGAAGTCGGGATAGTGAGTATACTTTCTGTTTTCTTGCCTTCAGGATGGAAGGAAATGTATACTTCGGAGTCGTCCACATATTTTTTTAGAGCTTCATGGCGCAGCAGGTTAATCTTGAATTCGCTTATCAAGTCAAAATCCTGTTTCCCTAGTAGAGCTTCAAAAATCTCAAAGTCTTTAAAGATATTATCCGAGGCTTCATTGTTTCCAATAGCAGCAATTAGAAGCGCATTGTCCGGGAGATAACGTAGTGGCTTGGCTGCTCGGTTATGTTCACCATCAAGATCACGGAAGTAATATATGGAAGCAGCGACAACCGCTACAAATAGAATTACCGAAAGGATAATAGTATTTCGCATATTGCAAACCTACTTATTTCACTGCTATTTTATAAATAACGTAACAAAAACTTTTCATCATTGTTTGAATTCATTTAATCAGGTGAATATTTTCTATTGGTAATAGAATGTGTCGTGAATGCTGATATTCGACGCAAATACTGATCTTTTAATGGTCTTTAGCTGTAAAAAAATAAAAATGCCTAATTTATAGGGGATATTTTATACATTTATAAACAAAAGTTCAACATAAGTAGTTTCTGAATAAAAATACATGAATAAGCAAATCATTTTAACTGCTTCTTTTTTGGGTTTGATCGCTGTGGCTTTAGGAGCATTTGGAGCACACGGTCTAGAAGGAAAAATCAGTGATTATCATCTGGGCACTTGGAAGACTGCCAATCAATATCATTTTTATCACGTTTTTGCCTTACTGTTTCTTTCTACTTTTTCCAGAGCCAAAAGTCAATCCATCCGTGTATCCTTTATAGCTTTTACTATTGGAATTCTTCTGTTTTCAGGGTCACTGTATCTACTTAGTGTTCGCTCTTTGCTGGGAATAGAGGGATGGAAGTTCCTAGGGCCGGTGACACCATTAGGTGGTCTTTGTTTTATGATCGGTTGGATAGGCTTGTTTGTAGCAGCTGTCAAACATAGAGCTTAGTCTTTTTCTCTCGATTTCGTATCCGTCACATCTTTACCGCAGTGTGCTACTGTGGGTTTTTACCTATCTTTGTTAGATGCATAATATTGATTTGTTCGCCGAACGTAAGACTTTATTTGTCGAAGTGGTGTTACCACTTTTCATAGCGAAGACCTACACCTATCGAGTACCCTTTGAATGGAATGAAAAAATCAGGATAGGGATAAGGGTAATCGTTCAGTTTGGAAAGAATAAAGTGTATTCGGCCATCGTGAAAGATGTCTCGACAGAAGCACCGTTGAAATATGAAGCAAAGTATATTTTAGAGGTTGTCGATGACAACGCTATTGTCGATGGGACGCAACTAAAACTGTGGCAATGGATGTCGGACTATTATATGTGCCAGTTGGGAGAGGTGATGCAGGCTGCTTTGCCAGCAGCTCTTAAAATGGCTTCTGAGACTAAGATTGTAGCAGCTGAGAATCCTGACCTGGACAGGACGATACTTTCCGATAAAGGGTATTTGGTTTTAGAAGCACTTGATATTGCAGGAGAGCTTCGTGTAGCGGATGTGACTAAGATATTAGGGCAAAAATCTGTCTTTCCATTATTAAGGTCACTTTTTGAGCAAGGGTTTATTCTCATTTCGGAAGAGATAAAAGAAAAGTATAAGCCTAAAACAAAAACGTTCCTTTCTATGGCCTCTGAATATAATGATTCTGAAGGAAAAAGGTTGCTATTGGACAGTCTGAATAGAGCGCCGAAACAGCAGGATGCCGTATTGGGTTTTTTACAACTTGTAAAGAATAAGCAGGATATAACCCGACAAGATTTACAGGAAGCAACAGCTTGTGGGGCAGGTGCAATTACAGCGCTGATCGATAAAGGTGTCTTTGTGATAAGGGAGAAGGTAGTGAGTAGGTTTGAAGGGGTAGATATGCAGATGACTAAGGAATTTGATTTCAGCAACGATCAAAAATATGCTTTTGATGAAATTGGTAGCCTTTTTAGACAAAAGGATGTCGTCCTCCTGCATGGCGTTACTGCATCTGGAAAAACCCAACTTTATATTCGGTTGATTGAAGAGATGCTTGCGGGGGGTAAAAATGCTCTTTACCTTTTGCCTGAGATTGCTTTGACTGCCCAGATTACGGAACGATTGAGACTTCACTTTGGAAATCAGTTAGGGGTGTATCATTCCAAATTTAATGACAATGAGCGGGCAGAGGTATGGCATAAAGTTTTAAAAAATGAGTTCCGTGTTATTATTGGGGCTCGATCCTCCGTGTTTTTGCCCTTTCAAAATTTGGGACTTATCATCGTGGATGAAGAGCACGAGAACTCCTATAAACAGTTTGATCCAGCGCCAAGGTATCATGCGCGCGATACAGCCATATATCTAGGACATCTTCATGGAGCTAAGGTTCTTTTGGGATCAGCTACACCATCGGTGGAGAGTTATTATAATGCGAAAGCGGGCAAATATGGACTGGTACAGCTGTTGAGACGCTATGGGGAGGCACAATTGCCTGAAATTGAGATTGTAGATATTCCTGAAGAAAGCAGGAAAAACAAAATGCACTCCTATTTCAGTGAAACCTTGCTGAATGGAATTAAAGAGGCCGTAGGGCGTAAAGAGCAAGTCATCCTATTTCAAAACCGAAGAGGACATACTCCTTTCGTACAGTGTAGTACTTGTGGATATGTGGCTAAGTGTGTGAATTGTGATGTAAGTCTTACCTATCATAAAACATCTCACTTATTACATTGTCATTATTGTGGACATTCAGAGGTTCCTATTAATGTGTGTCCAGCTTGTGGTATGCCACATATGGAGAGTAAAGGTTTTGGAACAGAGCGAGTGGAGGAAGAGTTGGAAATCCTAATGCCAGAGCTTCGTATTGGTCGGCTAGATTTAGATTCTACACGGGGCAAGTATGGTTTTGATAAAATTATTACGGCATTTGATGATCATGAGTATGATGTGTTGATTGGTACACAGATGGTAGCCAAGGGACTAGACTTTGGTCGAGTGAGCTTGATCGGAATTATTAATGCGGATACGATTATCAACTTTCCGGACTTCAGAGCCTATGAAAGAGCTTTCTCATTGTTCTCACAGGTTGCCGGAAGGGCGGGTCGTAGAGATGCCCTGGGTAAAGTCGTAATACAGACTTATACACCTAATCATCGCGTTATAGAGCAGGTTGTTCAGCATGACTATGAAGGGATGTTTATGAAAGAAGTTACAGAACGTAAAAACTTTCATTATCCACCGTTTTATAGGTTGATACGTTTGGATGTTAAGCATCCGGATCAACAGCAGACATTGGATTCTGCTCAAAAACTAGCAGTTCTGTTACGTGCACAATTGGGGGATAGAGTGTTGGGGCCTGAGCCTCCCTTGGTTTCTAGAGTGCGTAATAATTATATACAGACCATCACCTTAAAGGTCGAGCGTGGTCACGTAAGTATTGTAAAGGTCAAGGAGCTTATCCGTGCAGCTATACTTTCCTTCGAACTGGATAAGCTCAATTCAGGAGTACGGATCCAGTTGGATATAGATCCGTACTAGGTAGAGATAAGCTATAAGTTTATTTTAGAGACCTTAAATGGCTTTTTGACCGCTTTATGAGCAGCTTCTTTAGCAATTCTTGCTTGTAGGTCACTCACCTTTTCAGGTTTGTAGCTGTTCTCGCGTACATCTAACTTGAATAGCATCTCGTACCAGGTGCAAGCGGCCGTAAAGCGACCGTAATCTAATTGCAGGTGGTAGCCGTCACGTGTATATTTGTCTCCGATAGAAGAAGTTCTTGCGTTTTGTATAGCTGTTCCCGCAGGTACTACGAAAGCAAAAACACCTGACTTGTTGATTTTCTTCGTTGTTTGAGCTATGTGTTTATACATGATTTCTTGACTCCTTTCATAATTGCTAAAGCCTTTGTGATCTGAGTCATTTTGGTAGGCCCATGTCTGGTGATAAATAAGCTGGGCTTTTGATGGTTTTAGGCTATTCACATAAGCGACTAACGCTGGTAAGCTCTCCATGATAATAGTGTACTTTCCTGAATAGGGGCTCGCTTGTTGTAGGCTGATATAATCCCAGTCTTCATCTTTTAAAGCCTGTGCAATACTTGTGTTTTTAGTGGAGGATTTTGTTCCATCTATATTTGTCTTACGATAGCTATAACTTGCTTTATCGGTTTTAGCATTTTCAACGTGGAGTTTTAAAGGAGCTCCCCCGATATAGAGGTTTCCTATTATCATTTTTTTGTTATTGGTTTTAGCCAGATCGTACAGGTAGTTTTCGATAGCATCCTCGGAAAAACTATTGCCTATGGCCAATATTTTGAGTGTGCCAGCTTCTTGAGCGAATAAGGCATGGCAGAAAGTAGCGAATAAGATTAAGGTTAGGTTGATTTTGTTCATAAGTGTTTAATTGTTTAATAATGCGCTGTTAGCGAATCGATTTTGAGTTTCAGTTATTTGTTGTGATTTACATTAGTTTCATTGTTTTGAGCGCATCATATACGGCTTGTTTGCGACCCTCAGCGAATTTTTCCATTCTCTTAGGATCTTTAGGTGTAGCGTTTAAAGCAAAATAATATTTTTTTTCGTCTTTTTCTAGAAAGCCTACAAACCAACCGTTATTGTCGATTTCGTTATAAGACCAGCCTGTTTTACCTGACAGCTTGTAGTTTTTGCCTTCTTCTATAAGAAATACCCTTAACATGGTCTCTCGGGTTGTGTTGAGTATGGGGAGTTTTTTGGATATAAAACGTTCTAAAAAATCGATTTGCTCGAAACAGGATATTTGTGAGTTTCCTTTGAGCCAAAAAGAATCCATATTCTCTGTCCGAACATCCATGCCATTGTAATGAAGCTTGTTTAGGTAGGTTTTCATATTTGCAACACCAATCTTACGTGCGATTTCTTGAAAACAGGGGACACAGGATGTTTGGAAAGCCTCTCGTAAAGTGAGGTCCTTCTCCCAATTTTCAAAATCTCTTTTTTGGCCATCCCATTTGAGGATAGAAGTATCACTTCTTAGAACCGAAGACTCTAGAGCGATGATGCTATTCGGGATTTTAAAAGTCGATGCGGGTAGGAAACCTCGATCGGCCCATTCGAAATCGTTAGAATAATACTCCTGTTCCTGTGGATCATAGATGAGTATGCTCCCTTTTAAATCATAGTTGTTTAAAATAGAGGTGAAATCATTTTTATACTTGTCGTTTTGATTACTGTTTCTAGATGCAGTTCCGCATGCAAGACAGAAGGATAGTATAGAAAGAAAAAAAAGTTTGTACATTGACTATTTGCTTTTGAAGTGAGAAAGATACTAAAAATCAAAATATTTATGTTTTATTATTGAAGTAATCTGTGCGCAAGCCCTATAGTTGTCAGATCGGCTAGGAGGGATGGAATGCCTAGCAATATGGAGTTTGGTGTTCAACAGTTGGTCGTTGTTTGATAAAGAAGAATGTTTTATTTGGGAAGATGCTGACTTCAAACATTTTGTATTTATTCCTTAAAATATCCGTTAATTAGGGTATTTTTGAGGAATAATGGCATATAAGTTTGTAGATAATTATAGGGAAAAAGGTGCAAGGAACAAGCTTGTAAAGCACCTTGAAGGCAGAGGTATTCAGGATAGAAGAGTGCTTGAGGCCATGGGAAAGGTGCCGAGACATTATTTCTTTGATGAAACATTCTGGAATCAGGCGTATAAAGATATCGCCTTTCCAATAGGAGACGGGCAGACGATATCCCAGCCCTATACAGTTGCTTATCAATCTGAATTATTGCATGTCAAAAGAGGAGATAAAATCTTAGAGATTGGAACAGGATCTGGGTATCAAACTTGTATTTTATTAGAGTTGGGAGCAGAGGTGTTTACTATCGAGCGACAAGAGAGTTTGTATAATAGAACGATTCAAGTTCTTCCCTATATGGGATATAAACCCCATTTCTTTTTAGGCGATGGCTCGAAAGGAATTGTACAGCATGCACCTTATGATAAGATTATTGTTACAGCTGGAGCTCCCTTTGTGCCAGAAATTATGCTACAACAATTGAAGCTGGGAGGTCTTTTGGTGATACCCGTCGGAGATGAGAAAAGTCAGAAGATGGTAACTATCCTACGTGTAGGAGAAAATGATTTTGAACGAATAGAATTAGATACTTTTAGATTTGTACCATTAGTAGGTGATAAAGCCTGGTAAACCTAATTAATCATATGAGAGAACTTTATCAAGACAATATACAGCGAGCTGAGATAGAGCTCTCTTCCCTAGAGAAAAAAATAAATAAAAATAGTCTTTTACGGTTGGCCGTTATTTTGGTCGGTGGAGCTGCACTTTTCAAAATATTTCAATGGAATAACATCTGGTTATTATTGGTTGTCGTTCTAATGATTGTTTTGTCTTTTGCCTATTTGGTATTGCGGCAGAGTAGGTTAGAAAAAGCAAAAGCTGATGCGCAGGCCTTTTTACGGATCAATAAAAATGAGGTCGCTTTAGGAGAAGGGAAGTCCAATATATATAACGAAGGAGAGGCGCATGACGAAGGCAAGCATCCCTATGTCTCTGATTTGGATATTTTTGGAGCGAAGTCTCTTTTTGCAAAAGTTAATAGAGCCGCTACTCCCGATGGCGTTGAACGTTTGGTGTCGTGGTTTGTCAAGCCAACGAGCAAAGAAGAAATATTGTTGCGTCAGCAGGGCAGTACTGAGTTGCGGGATAAGGGAGAGTGGATACAACAACTGCAGACTAAATTGCTTTTCAATTTGGGACAAACAACCAATATTCGCGTTTTTTTATCCAGATATCTCCAGGATGGAGGACTTGATTTTGGTTCTGTTTTACTACGAACTTATGTGCCGATTGCTCCTTACTTATTTGTTGCTGGTGTTTTATTTTCTCTTCTTGTGTTCCCGATTTGGAATATCCTACTCTTGCTGGGACTGATACATCTCGGATGGACGCTTGCTTTAGCAGGTAAGGTGAGTCACTTTTCGTCCCGTATAGATAAGATTGGGGCGACCTTGATCGCGTACTCCGATGCGGTCAAGATGATTGAGGAAGAACATTTTTCTAGTAAGATGAATCAAAATCTGCAACAGAACCTAAAGACGGAACAGCAAGAGAATCTTTCTGTTGCATTTCGACGTTTGGGAACTTTAGTAGACAAACTGGATGCTCGCAATAATATTTTGATCGGTTCTTTGTTGAATATCGTCTTTTTGTGGGATTTCAAGCAAGTGATGGCTATTGTACGCTGGAAGAAAAGCTATGAAGGCAACATATTAAATACGTTTAATATCATGGCCGACTTTGAAGCATTGATAAGTTTGGCTGTTTTACAACGAAATCATCCTCAATGGACGGTTCCGGTTATACTGGATGATGTCAATAAGGACTCTATAGTAGCAAATAAGTTGAATCATCCATTAATTCCGATCGATAAGGCCGTTGCAAATGATTATAGTTCGGAAGATCATAGAATAGCACTGATTACCGGATCTAATATGGCTGGCAAGAGTACTTTTTTGCGGACTTTGGGAATCAACGCAGTACTCGCTTACGCGGGAGCTGTTGTCTGTGCGGACCGATTCGAACTGCCTATATATAGGATGGTATCTTATATGCGGATCAAAGACGATTTAAATGAGAGTACTTCTACTTTTAAAGCCGAGTTGGATAGGATGAAGTTTATTTTAGATCTAGTAGCGGCAGAAACGGATACTTTTGTTTTGATTGATGAGATGTTGAGGGGTACTAATTCTGTAGACAAGTATTTGGGATCTAGAGCTATAATTAAGAAGTTGATAGCGATGGGAGGAAGAGGTATGGTAGCTACCCATGATCTACAATTGGCATCCTTGCAAGACGATTATCCTGGCATATTGAAAAACTATCATTTCGATATTCAAGTGGAGCAAGGAGAGATGCTCTTTGATTATAAGTTAAAAGACGGAAAATGTACCGTATTTAATGCGTCATTGTTATTAAAAGGCATAGGGGTGGAAGTAGGTAATTGATAAAATACTACCTTTGTGAAAATTTATTCCAAAAATGACGTTAGAAGAAAAGATTGAAATTTCGGAGACACGTGTATGTACGACTGTATTTCCTTTTTTAACCAATCACCATGATACCTTGTTCGGTGGAAAGGCCATGGCTATTATGGATGAAGTCTCTTTTATGGCGGCGACACGTTTTTGTCGTAAGCGCCTGGTCACGGTTTCCACAGACCGCATAGATTTTAAAAAAGCTATCCCATCGGGTAGTATTATCGAAGCGATTGCTAGGGTTGACAGTGTGGGTCGCACCAGTTTAAAAATAAAAGTTGAAATCTATCTTGAGCATATGTACGAAGAGGGACGGGAACTAGCAATCCAAGGAATGTTTACATTTGTGGCATTAGATGATAATAAAAATCCAATACCCGTGCTGGAAGGACTAAATGTCACAGTCGAATAGAGTATAATGTTATTATAGCCTTACTTGTTATTGGTTCCGTATTACGGGGGCTAATTGCTTGAGCTCTTGCTCATCAAAGAGTCTATAGTGAACTTTGAAGGTTTTTCCTAAAGGACTTTCCAAAGAGAAACCGCCAGGGCCAAAGCCATCTAGGACATCTAATGTAAAGTGAGCGTGTTGCCAATATTCAAACAGATCTCTGTCTACCCAAAATTCAAAACCTTCTACAAGGCCTATCATGGCATCATTGGTACGTGGAAAGAAGGTGCCTTTTTCGAAACATTGAGGTTGCGTGCCTTCGCAGCAACCGCCAGCTTGGTAGAACATAAGATCTCCATGTTTTTCTGCCAATTCCTTAATAAGGACTTTAGCGGCTTCTGTGGTGTCTAGTCTATTGCTCATTTTTATTTTTGTTGTGAAGATATAGTAAACACAGCCCCCTTGTTTAATAAAGACAAGAGGAGCTGTGTTTTTTGTTGCTGTTAGAAAAATCCTAGTTTTTCCTTGTTATAAGAGATCAACATGTTTTTGGTCTGTCTGTAATGTCCAAGCATCATCTTATGGTTTTCTCGACCGATACCAGATTGTTTGTATCCGCCAAAAGGCGCGCCTGCAGGATAAGCATGATATTGGTTGACCCATACCCGACCTGCCTGAATGGCGCGAGGTACCTGATAGAGCTGATGAGCATCTCGGGTCCATACTCCTGCACCTAAGCCATAAATGGTGTCGTTAGCAATTTCTATAGCTTCTTTTTCGTCTTTAAAAGTTGTTACCGCAAGCACAGGGCCGAAAATCTCCTCTTGGAAAATCCGCATTTTATTGTGTCCCTTGAATAAAGTAGGCTTGATATAGTAGCCTTCTTCAAACCCAACGCCGACATTGTTTTGATCACCACCAGTCAGCACCTCAGCACCTTCTTCTTTACCCAATTGGATGTAAGACATAATCTTGTCCTTTTGGATTTTTGAAGCTTGCGCTCCCATCATTGTTGATGGATCTAGCGGGTCACCTACCTTTATTTGGTTTACACGGTCAATGACTTTGGCGATAAAGCGCTCGTAGATATCTTCTTGTATTAACAATCGTGATGGACATGTACATATTTCTCCTTGGTTTAATGCAAATAGTACTGCACCCTCTATAGCCTTGTCTAAGAAGGCGTCATCCTCGTCCATCACCGAGCTGAAAAAGATATTGGGGGATTTTCCGCCAAGTTCTAGTGTTACAGGGATAATGTTTTCTGTTGCATATTGCATGACTAGGCGTCCTGTGGCAGTAGAACCAGTGAAAGCCGCCTTGGCAACTTTAGGATTAGTTACTAATGCTCTGCCCAGTTCAGATCCAAAACCATTTACTATATTGACAACGCCGGCAGGGATAAGGTCACCGATTAATTCCATGAGAACTAGGATGGAGGTAGGTGTACTCTCTGCTGGTTTTAATACCACAGTGTTTCCTGCGGCGAGTGCAGGAGCAAGTTTCCATACAGCCATTAGGATAGGGAAGTTCCAGGGAATAATCTGTGCGACGACACCAATCGGTTCGTGCACAATCAATGATACGGTGTTAGCGTCCAGTTCTGTTAGAGAGCCTTCTTCAGCCCGTATTACACCTGCAAAATACCTGAAATGATCAATCGCTAGGGGGATATCAGCGTTAAGAGTCTCGCGTACTGCTTTTCCATTGTCTATGGTTTCAACTGCTGCTATGTATTCCAGGTTTTCTTCTATACGATCAGCAATTTTGTTAAGGATGATGCTTCGCTCTGTAGCAGAGGTTTTGCCCCACGTTTCGAATGCTTTTGCTGCTGCATTGACTGCGAGATCAAGATCTTCTTTAGTAGAATGTGCTACTTGAGTGAATACTTTTCCATCAACAGGAGATATGTTATCAAAATATTTGCCCTGGACTGGCGCAACAAATTTTCCGCCTATGTAGTTGTCGTAACGCTCTTTGAACGTTGGTCTTTTAATAGTACTCATATTAATCGTATTTATTTGTTTGAATTCTTGTTTATCAAATTTAGCCAACCATTTTTCAGAAATGTAGCACTATCTAGTCAAAGGATAGCATTATATAGTCAACGTTAGGTTACGGGGATTTGTTGTGTTTTTTTGTTATATTTGGTTGACTGCCAATTGTAAAGTTTTATGGTATGATAAATAATAATCAGGTACGGTTATTGCCTTTTGCAACAGGACGGGAACTGTCCACTCTCGTGGAGAATCGACGCGCGTTTACATTAGACAATTTAGAGCTTCACGTTTATGAAACGTATAAGCCTTCTGAAAACGTTCCGTTGCGTTTTGATGATGTCGTAATGATCAATATGATACAAGGCAAAAAAGTGATGCATATAAATAATATACATTCTTTTGAATATCTTCCAGGCGAGATGATTGTATTGCCGGCTTCTGTGGGAATGAATATTGATTTTCCAGAGGCCACGTTTGGGAATCCTACGCAATGTACAGCCCTTACAGTAAGCAGAGAACGAATCAGTAAGGTGATGGATTATTTAAATGATTTTTACCCTAAAGTGAGTCTGTCAGGTACTTGGAAATTGGAAGATGACCATTATTACCTTTATAATACACCTGAGCTTGCAGATCTACTGAATAAGCTATTCCAGATTATGATGAGCTCAAATCCGCTCAAGAATGCATTGGCTGATTTGACATTTAAAGAGTTGATGATTCGACTGTTACAGGCTCAGTCTTTGTTAGCATTGGAGTTTGGGAAAGTGACTAATACTGCGCTAACTCATCTGAAAGAGTTTGTACGTAGGCATATCACTGAGAAACTGACGCTCGATATGCTCGAGAAATCGGCCAATATGAGCAAATCAAGTATAACAAGAATGTTTAAACAGGAGCTGGGAGTGAGTCCAATGGAGTATATTATCAGACAACGTCTTGCTAAAGCCAAAGAGTTGCTATTGTCGACGAGAAGTGTGAAAGAAGCTTGTTTTGGTGCGGGATTTAATGATGTGAATTATTTCGTTCGGATTTTTAAGAACCGAGAAGGAATTACACCAGGTGCATTCATGCTCGGTTAATCGCAGTCGTTAATATTTCATAACGCGATCCAGTTCACGTTTTGTTTCACGTTCTTTGATAGTCTCCCTTTTGTCAAAGTCTTTCTTACCCTGAGCTAATGCTATTTCAACCTTAGCAAAGCCCCTTTCGCTAATAAAGATGCGTAGCGGGACTATGGTGAAGCCTTTCTCTTCCCCTTTATCTTTGAGTTTCTTTAGCTCTTTTTTGGTTAATAGGAGCTTTCTGTCTCGTTTGGATTCGTGGTTGTAAAATGATCCAAAGGAGTATTCAGCAATATGCATGTTACGAATGTAGAGCCCATCCTCAAAAAAAGAACAAAAACTGTCATTGATATTTGCCTTCCCTTCTCGGATAGATTTGATCTCTGTGCCGAGCAGTTGTATTCCTGCTACGTACCTGTCGATCAGATGATATTCAAAGGAAGCTTTTTTGTTTTTTATGTTTATTTGAGACGATAATGCCATAACTATAACTGTGTAATGTGCAAATGTAGTAAATTTGAGGATTGATATTGCCAAAACCTATTGTTTGTTTATTAACAATAATTTAACTTTATGATATTTATATGCTTTTTGGTTGTGGTTTATACTGCAAAGTTTTGTAAGTTTGCACGTTTTGCAGCTAGATTAGAGATTGCGTGGAATTATGAGAAGTACGTACTAAGGCAATGTTAGATTAACGTCATTTGTTGATAAAAATTGTTTACCTTAATATAGATTTCATATTTTTGACGTTTGTTTCGGTTTGGTCAGAAAGTTAAAATATAAAGGCGTAAAATTAGAAATACCTATAGCATGAGCAAGGGAAAGTTAAGTGAAAGAACATCAAGTTTTCTAAAAAAGGAACTAGAGCCAATTAAAGCCAACGATTTGTACGCTTATTTTAGGCCTATCCAATCAAAACAGGATACGGAAGTCATTATTGACGGAAAACGTGTATTGATGTTTGGATCAAACTCTTATTTAGGATTAACCACTGATTCGCGTATTATTGAAGCTTCTCAGGATGCTTTGGCGAAATATGGGACAGGTTGTGCTGGATCCAGATTTTTAAATGGTACGTTGGATATCCATGTAGAGCTTGAAGAAAAATTAGCTGATTACGTTGGTAAAGATGCTGCTGTATTATTCAGTACAGGTTTTCAGTCGAATTTAGGGCCTCTGTCGTGTCTTACTGGAAGAAATGACTATATCCTATTGGATGAAAGAAATCACGCATCTATTATTGATGGAAGTAGACTTTCTTTTTCGAAGGTAATCAAATATGCGCACAATGATATGGAGGATCTTCGTGCTAAGCTGGCGAGACTTCCTGAAGACAGCTTGAAGTTGATTGCTACGGATGGAATTTTCAGCATGGAAGGTGATATTGTCAAATTGCCCGAAATGGTTAAAGTAGCAGAAGAGTTCGATGCTGCAATTCTGTGTGACGATGCGCATAGCTTAGGTGTGATAGGTGAAAAAGGAGCTGGTACGGGAAGTCATTTTGGATTGACGGATCAGGTTGACCTTATCATGGGAACATTTAGTAAGTCTTTGGCATCTCTTGGTGGTTTTGTCGCTGCCGATAAAGATACGATTGAATATTTAAAACATAGAGCACGGTCATTAATGTTCAGCGCGAGTATGACTCCAGCTTCAGTTGCATCTACATTAAAAGCTTTGGAGATCATCCAAACAGAACCGGAGCATATAGAGAAATTGTGGGCGAATACACATTATGCGAAAAAACTATTGATTGAAAACGGTTTTGATTTAGGAGACACTGAAAGTCCTATCCTTCCAATCTTTGTTCGCAATAACGATAAAACTTATATTGTTACTAAAATGCTTCAAGATAATGGGGTATTTGTTAATCCAGTGGTGGCACCAGCAGTTCCAGCAGAGGAGTCTTTGATTCGTTTCTCGCTGATGGCAACCCATACTTTCGATCAAATCGATGAGGCTATCGACAAAATGTCCAAGGTCTTTAAGACATTGGAGGTAGAGCGATACAAAAAAGTTATATAGAGACATACTATCTATTTTAGGAAGGCCATGATAACAATCATACCTGTAGAGACAAAAAAACAACGTGCGGAATTCATAGACTTTCCGCATGATTTGTATTTGGGGAATGCTAACTACGTTCCCGAGTTATTTATTGCACAAAGTGATTTGTTAAATCCTAAAAAGCACCCTTTTTATAAGCACTCGACAGCACAGCTCTTTTTAGCTTATAAAGAGAATAAAGTTGTTGGAAGAATAGCTGCAATATGGAATAATCGCCACAATTCTATTAACAATTTGAATGAAGGACAGTTTGGGTACTTTGATTCTATTGATAATCAGGAAGTGGCCAACGGATTGTTTGACGCAGCATTAGGTTGGATAAGAGAAAAAGGAGGGAATAATATTGTAGGGCCGATCAATCTCTCTACAAATGAGACATGTGGACTGCTTGTAGATGGTTTTGATATGCCTCCAATGGCGATGATGCCTTATAACAGCCCTTATTATCTCGATTTAATAAGCAATTACGGCTTTGATAAAAAAGTGGATCTCTTAGCTTATAACGTGAGAACGGAAACCGCCAGTACGCGTGCTGTTCAACTTATGGATAGACTAGAGGAGCGTTTAGGTAGATCGGGAATAAAGCTAAGGACAATTAACTTAAAAGACTTTAAAAGCGAAGCGGCTAAGATTCGGGAAGTATATAACAAGGCATGGGATAAGAATCTCGGATTTGTCCCTATGACTGATGAAGAGTTTGATTATATCGCCAAAGACTTAAAAATGATTGTTGATCCCCGTTTCTGTATTATAGCAGAAAAAGGAGAAGAAATAATCGGTTTTGCAGTAGGAATTCCCAATGTTAATGAAATCCAAATCAATATAAAACGTGGACGCTTATTGCCAACGGGTATTTTTAAATTGTTATTTGGGAAAAAGAATATTAAATCCCTACGTGTTCTGATGCTGGGGGTTTTGGAAGGTTATCGGAAACTAGGAATTGAAGCTTGTTTATACGGTCGGATTATCAGAAATGCTAAACCTGCTGGTATACGTGGTGCGGAGTGTTCCTGGATGTTGGAAACAAACTACTTAATGAATCACGCCATTGAGCAAATTAATGGTGAACTATACAAACGCTATCGTTTATACGAGAAGGCGATATGAGGAAAAAAGTATTTATAACAGGTGCTAGTGGTTTTGTGGGGTCTCATCTGGTAGAAGAGGCAAGACGAAGAGGGTATGAGGTCCACGCTGCTGTAAGAAAAACCAGTAAGATTGATACTATTCAGCATGCTGTTGATAAATTCGTGTTTCCGAATATGGATGATTCTGACGAGCTAATCTCCTTATTTCAGCAAGAACAGTACAGTTATATCATACATGCCGCAGCGATGACTAAAGCAAAGAGCGAAAGCGATATGTTGAAAGTTAACGTCGGATATACCGAAAACATTTTAAAGGCTTCTTCCGCAATAAAGGATATTTTAGAAAGAATTGTATACGTTAGTAGCTTAGCTGCCGTAGGTCCAATTGATTTTGAAAGCCCATTTTTAATTACAGAAAACACACCTTACAATCCCCTGACTGTATACGGCCGTAGTAAGAGAACTTCCGAAGAGATGATTAAGACTAACTTTTCGGATAGTCCTATTTCCGTACTGAGGCCTACAGCAGTATATGGACCGCGCGAGAAGGACTTATTTATTCTCTTTGATACCTTAAGTAAGGGATTTGATCCTTATATTGGAAACAAACCTCAAAAGTTGAGCTTTGTTTATGTCAAGGATCTTGTTGATGTTATTCTTGATGCATGCACGCAATCACAACAAGGTCTACAGTTCTATAATATTACAGATGGTCAGGTCTATTCGCGATATGCTATGGCTGATGTTTTTAGAAATACGTTTAATAAAAAGTCTTTTCGTCTGCATATTCCTTATGCTCTAGTGGCTTTTGTCGCTAAAATTTCGCAATCACTTTATGCACGATCTGAAAAAACTCCAGTTTTATATCCTGAGCGATTGGCCGAGCTTACCGCTGAAAACTGGGGATGTAATATTGAAAAGGCACAAAGAGAATTAGCTTTTGAACCTAAATTTAACTTATCTTCAGGATTGAAGGAAACGCTATTGTGGTATAAAACGAATAATTGGCTGTAATAAGAGAGATATGAGTAAACAGGAAATAAACAAAAAATTGTTTCAGGAT
This sequence comes from Sphingobacterium paucimobilis HER1398, assembly GCF_000416985.1. Lineage (GTDB taxonomy): Bacteria > Bacteroidota > Bacteroidia > Sphingobacteriales > Sphingobacteriaceae > Sphingobacterium > Sphingobacterium paucimobilis. The sequence goes on along the minus strand of NZ_ATDL01000003.1, from coordinate 19,214 downwards.
AGAAAACGTACAAACATACTGAGCGACCCAGAACAGCGGTTCATTAGCTATTTGGTTCCACGTATACCGGAACGGATTACATCGGATGGATTGACAGCGATAGGCTTTTTGGGATCCATAATAATTCTTGTAAGTTTCCTGTTGGCTGAATATGTAGATAAAGATCTTTTGCTGTTAGCAATTCCTGGTTTTTTTATCCAGTGGTTTGGTGACTCTCTTGACGGAAGAATAGCCTATTATCGTAATAAATCACGTAAATGGTACGGTTTCGCTCTCGATATAGTGATGGATTGGGTCAGTACAGTGTTCATAGGACTAGGCTACATGTTGTATACGGTCGGAGATTTTAAATACTTGGGCTTTGCATTGGTAGCGCTCTATGGCTGGGCAATGATTATATCTCAATTGCGTTACAGAATTACTGACAAGTATACAATTGACGCTGGATTATTAGGCCCTACAGAAATAAGGGTTGTTGTTTGTTTGGTACTGCTTGTTGAAGTTCTGTTCAAAGGTACAATCGATTATAGTGTCTTTGGAATTTGTATCATTCTGTTTTTTATTAATATAGGTGATACCATGAAGCTACTAGCTGTTGGAGATGCAAAAGATAAAGAAGAGAAGTTGGCCAAACAGCAAGCTGAACAAACCCAAGAAAATGACATTTAAACTTAAAGAGTTTTTAAAAGCACAATTGTCCGCCTTTGTAGGAGGTCTGTTTGATTTTGGAATTTATTCTTTTTGTTATAAAGTTTTAATGATATCCGCTCCACTCTCCAATGTGGTCAGCGGAAGTTTGGGAGCAGTAGTCAACTTTACGATTAATAGATATTGGTCGTTTAACAATACAGCAGTCCCTTTAGCAAGTCAACTGTGGAAGTTTGCTATTGTGGTGATGGGCAGTATCGTTCTGAAATCTACGGGTATACACTTCCTCGTAGACGTATGGCATTGCCATTTTTTATTGTCCAAAGGAATCGTAGAAATAATAGTTTCTTTAGGATTCAATTTTACATTACAAAAATTCTGGGTATTCAAGCAATAGTGAGCTAATGTAGTAGGTTGTATTTGTCAGAGAAAAGTCTAACTACCGTCTTGGACTGTCTAGATAACATTTTTTTTACAATGCTCTGCGTTTTCCTGCGTTTTGCTTCTTTATATTTGCAGCATATGTTGCGAATACTACATTTTCTAGCGCTTTTTGGCTATCTCAATGTACTTTGTTATGAGGTGAAGTATTGTAATATAGTAGACTTTAAACCTGTTTCTTCTAGCGAAACGCTCTTAGAGGTTGTGTTAGAGGAGATTTTAGATGTCACACATCCAGAACAACATGAGAATCTTCCTAATATCTTTTTTGATGATTACAGGATTCTTATGTTAATATTGGGCGTACTGCCTGTTATTCTTTTCTTTTGTTGGCTAGTTCGAAAGCTTTTTCTCTTCTCCAAAGAGATTGATCATCCAGCCTACGTTTCTAAAACCCTATGTTTGCCAGGATACTATACATTTCTGTATAGGTTCAGACCTTTCTAATTTTTACAACCCCATCTTATTTGCTTAATAAATGCTTATGAGGCTAGTTTTAGTTCTCGTAGGTCGCTCTATTTTTATCGATTTTTTAATATTTAATTCACTCATATTTAGCTATGAAGAAAAATAAACTCATGTACCCAATATTTGGGTGCCTGTTATTTGCCGCGTCCTGTACTGCTAGCAGCAGTGAAAATAAATCCGAGGAACAAGCCAAGGTTGTGCCTGTGACTGGTCTCCTACAGATGGATACCATTATCTACAAAGAGTATATTGCCGATATTCAATCCCAAAGGAACGTAGAGTTGCGCTCTAGACTGTCGGGATTTTTAAATAGAATTTATGTTGATGAGGGGGCTTTCGTCAGAAGGGGGCAGGTTTTGTTTAGTCTTAATGATGAAGAGTATAAGGCCGATTTTGCGCGTGCAGAAGCGGGGTTAAATACAGCAAAAGCGGAGGTGAAGAAAGTGGAGTTAGAGTTGGAAAGGACAGCAAAGCTAGTACAAAAAGGAATCATCAGTACCACTGAGCAGGATTTGCTCAAAGTACAGCTTAAAGCCGCTATTTCAAAGGTGCAGGAAGCTGATGCGATATTGAATCAAGCAAGAACCAAGCTAAGCCATACCCAGATTAGAGCGCCTTTTGATGGTCGTATTGACCGGATTTTGCTCAAGGAAGGTTCGTTGTTGAGCGAAGGTGCATTGATCACTTCCATTTCTGATTTAGAAAGAGTAAACGTTTATTATAATATTTCTGAATCTGAATATCTTGCTATTGCATCTGATTCTTCATTTAACAGGAATAAATTTCAGCAAGAAGTACGCTTGATATTAGCCAATGGCGAGGTGTATCCTTATACAGGGATAGCCGAGATCGTTGAAAGTGAGTTTGAGGCTAGTACAGGATCCATTTCTTTGCGCGCCAAGTTCGATAACCCCAAGGGATTACTAAAGCACGGTGCTTCAGGACGTATTGGAGTACCCACGCAGACTGGAAATCTTACATTCGTACACCAAAAGTCCGTATTTGAGATCCAGGACAAAGCCTACGTTTATGCGGTAGAGGGTAATAAAGTTAAGATGATGCCATTTAAGAATGGCCAGCGCGTTGGACATTATTATGTGGTAGAAGACGGGTTACATGCGGACACAAAGGTCGTTTTTGAAGGCGTACAGTCTTTGCGAGATGGTATGAGCATACAACCGAAACCGATTAATAATTAGAACGGAGGCGATTTAGATGTTTGAAACGTATATTAGAAAGCCGGTGTTATCACTGGTAATCTCAATTTTTATCACCCTTTTGGGCTTGTTGGCATTATTTACTTTGCCAATTACACAATTCCCTGATATTGTTCCGCCCTCTGTTGTCGTAACAGCTAATTATACTGGAGCCAATGCGGAGGTGAGTACCAATGCTGTGGCTATTCCTTTGGAACGTGCTATCAACGGAGTCGCGGGGATGACCTATATGAATAGCGTCTCCACCAACAACGGTACTACATTAATTCAGGTGTTTTTCAAAGTAGGTGTTGATCCGGATATTGCAGCGGTAAACGTTCAGAATAGGGTTACGACCGTATTGGATGAGTTGCCCGAAGAAGTAATCAAGGCGGGAGTCACCACCGAGAAAGAGGTGAATAGTATGTTGATGTACCTCAATCTGTATACAGACGATGAGACGGCAGACGAAAGATTCATTTATAACTTTACAGATATTAATGTTCTTAAAGAGCTGAAACGTATTGAAGGGGTAGGTTTTGCACAAATTATGGGAATGAAGGATTATGCAATGCGCATCTGGGTAAAACCTGATCGACTTTCTGCTTATTCTATTTCTACAGAAGAACTTGTTGCAGCGTTGAGGAGACAAAATATAGAAGCAGCACCTGGTCAGACTGGAATAAGTTCCGATAAGGCAGTGAATATGCAGCAATATGTGCTTCGTTACCCTGGTAAGTTTACGGAGGTAAGCGAGTACGAAAATGTACCTATCCGGGCAAATGCAGATGGTTCGATAATCCGTATCAAGGATATTGCCGATGTTGAATTTGGATCCTTAGATTACGAAATGGTATCTAAGACAGATGGTAGACCTTCTGCTTCGATCATGTTAAAGCAGTTGCCTGGTTCCAATGCCCAGGATGTAATTCAGAGCGTAAAAGATAGAATGGAAGAGCTCAAAGGAGCAACCTTTCCCCCAGGGATGACGTATACCATGGGATATGATGTGTCGAGATTCCTGAATGCTTCAATATCTAGCGTACTTATCACGCTATTGGAAGCTTTTATTCTCGTGTTTCTGGTTGTGTTTATCTTCCTTCAAGATTTTAGGGCAACCGTAATTCCTATTCTTGCAGTACCGGTTAGTTTGATTGGAGCCTTGTTTTTTATGCAAATGATGGGATTCTCTATCAACCTTTTGACCTTATTTGCGTTAGTGCTAGCCATCGGTATTGTCGTCGATAATGGTATTGTCGTGGTCGAGGCTGTGTATGCCAAGATGGAGGATGAACATCTTCCACCGCTGGAAGCAACCATTGCGGCGATGAAGGAAGTTGGTAGTGCAGTAATTGCGATTACGCTAGTCATGTCGGCGGTATTCATACCTGTTGCCTTTCTTTCAGGGCCGGTTGGTATTTTCTATCGACAGTTTTCACTGACATTGGCTGCGTCTATTGTTATATCCGGAATTAATGCCCTCACGCTTACACCAGCGTTGTGTGCCTTGATTCTGAAATCACCTCACGATAAAAAGGAAAGCAACGGTTTGCTATCCCGTTTTTTCAAAGGTTTTAACGCCACATACGATCGAATAGGGGGAGGTTATAAAAATTTATTGACACGTATAGCAGGACGGAGAGTCGTTACATTGGGGGCGCTAGCCTTGATGTTTGTCCTTACTTGGGGATCTGCTGCGATTCTACCTACTGGATTTATTCCAACAGAAGATCAGGGTATGATTTATGTTGCTGTAACTACTCCTCCTGGCGCTACGGTAGATCGTACGGAAAAGGTTCTTGATGAGGTAGATAGGATTGCTCGAGAGTTGGATATTGTAGAGACTGTATCCACGTTAGCCGGATATAGTATTGTGACCGAGGTGTCGGGAGCATCCTATGGTATGGGGATGATTAACCTGAAGGCGTGGGATCAACGTGATGAAAGTGTGGACGATGTGATGACGATTCTTAGAGAGAAAACTAGCCATATCGCAGATGCAACAATAGAGTTTTTTCCACCGCCAACAGTCCCAGGATTCGGTAACTCTTCCGGATTTGAGCTGCGTTTGTTAGATAAAAGTGGTAATGAAGATTTATCAAAAACGAGTATTGTACTGAATGATTTTATTAAAGAGTTGAACAACGACGATGTAATAGAGAGCACTAGTACTACTTTTGATGTTAATTTTCCACAGTACATGCTTGAAATCGATTATGATTTAGCAGCTAAAAAAGGCATTTCTGTTGAGAATTCGATGAATACCCTACAGACCCTTTTAGGGAGTCAGTACGCGACCAATTTTATCCGTTATGGACAGATGTATAAAGTGATGGTTCAGTCTGATGCATTTTCCCGTCAAAAACCAGAAGATGTTTTGGCGCTATATGTAAAGACTGCAGAAGGAGAGATGGTTCCTTATTCCTCATTTATGACTATGAAGCGCGTATATGGGCCAGAGCAGATTACACGATATAATATGTTTAGTTCTGCGATGATTACTGGTCAAGCTGCTGCAGGCTTTAGTTCTGGACAGGCTATAGAGGCGGTAGAGCGTATTGCGGAGAATCTCCCGCAGGGATACGAAATCGAATGGTCGGGAATGACAAGAGAGCAAAAGATATCAGGTAACCAGGCCGGATATATCTTCTTACTCTGTCTTGTATTCGTGTATTTGCTCTTGGCAGCACAGTATGAGAGCTTCCTGCTTCCATTGCCCGTCATTTTATGTTTACCGGCAGGAATCTTTGGAGCCTTTATCTTCTTGAAAATATTTGGTCTTGAAAATAATATTTATGCGCAGGTCGCATTAGTAATGCTTATTGGATTGTTAGGTAAAAATGCCATCCTAATTGTGGAATATGCCAACTTGAAGTACAAGCAAGGGATGGATATTTTTACAGCTTCCGTAGAAGGAGCAGTAGCGAGATTACGTCCAATCTTAATGACTTCTTTTGCATTTGCTGCAGGACTTATTCCATTGATGTTGGCAAATGGAGCAGGTGCCGTTGGTAACAGGACTATTGGTACGGCTTCAGTGGGAGGGATGGTAATTGGAACCATTTTGGGAGTTATTGTAATTCCTGGGTTAGTGGTTTTGTTTTCCAAGCGTAATAAGCCTAAAAAAACAGGTCAGGTAGTAGCTGTGTTAGCAGCTCTGTTGTTGGTGTCTTCTTGTACTGTTCCTAAGAAAGTCACAAAATCTGAGTTAAGTCAAGATGTAAAAGTCAATGCTCAAACGGTATTGGCAGACAGTATTTCCTTAGGAGATATTCCTTGGCAGCAGGTGTTTTCTGATCCTTATTTAAAAGGCCTTATTGATACTGTTTTAGTAAATAATAGAGACCTCAAGCAAGCTATCCACCGTATTGAAGTGGCGCAAGCTAATTTTAGGCAACGTAAGGCTGCATTGTTGCCAACGTTGGATGCAGCAGTAGAGGCTGGACTTCGGAAATATGGCCACTATACTGAATCCGGTATTGGTAATTACGATTCTAATTTTTCGGATAATTTGACATCAGATGAAAAATTACCCGAGCCATTCATTCCAGACTATTTCGTTGGTGTGCGTTCATCGTGGGAAATAGATCTTTGGGGAAAATTACGAAATAGAAGAGAAGCTGCTTTTATGGGGTTGTTAGCAGAAAGCGAAACTAAGCGGTTATTACAAACCGAACTCATTAGTAGTGTTGCTGCAGCATACTTTGAACTGATCGCGTTGGATCATAAAGTAAAGGTATATGAGCAGAATATACTGTTGCATGAACGAGCCTTAAGTATTATTGAAGCACAGAAAGAGGCTGGCCGGGCAGACGAACTAGGTGTACAACAGTTTAAATCTATTCTAGCCGAATCTAAGGGACGAAGGGCTTTGGCTATGCAAGAAATAGTCGGATACGAACACCAGGTAAACCAACTTTTAGGAAGAGTGTATCAACCTATTGCGAGGACAAAAGAACATGTTCCGAATCATGAGATATTCCAAGAACTCCATGTTGGTAACATTGATTTACTTTTTAATAACCGTATCGATATCCGAAGGGCAGCATTGGAATTGCAGGGTAACTATAGCGACTTGGAAGTTGCTAGGCTCTCCTTTCTTCCTTCTGTTGCGATCAGTCCCTATTTTGGGTTACAGACTTTTAGTATAGACCAACTTTTCAATTTGGATAAGTCTGTTGCTTATGGAGTTTTAGGTAGTGTCACAGTCCCAATTTTCAGACAACGGGAATTGAAGTCGCAGTATGAGGCCATGAAAGCAAATTATGGAATAGCATTTTTGGAGTATGAAAAAGTGATTTTGAATGCTGTGAATGAAATTTCTTTGGCACTGCATACACAAGGTGCTATTGCAGAACGTGAAGTGTTAGTTCATAATCAGGTAGAAGCTTTAGAATCTGCTATTATTGCGGCTGAAGAGCTTTTTATTGCAGGACGAGTCAATTATTTGGATATTGTAACAGCACAGAAAGATGTTATAGGAGCTCAGGAAGCACAGGTGGATGTATTGAAGGAAAAGATGCTAAATCAAGTTGTTTTGTACAAAGCCCTAGGTGGTGGTTGGAAATAGTAGCTTAAATCTTTGAAAATGAAAGGACTCTCCAGTTTTGGAGAGTCTTTTTTTTGCCTTTTAGCCTAATAATAGGTCTTTTTATTCTGTTAAAGACTGTTAAAAGAAACAAGGAAAGGCCCAAACTTGCATTGTTTTTGCGTTCTTGAGTGTAACAGATCAGTTACGTTTTATTAATTTGCTAAAATCTAGTTAAGTAATATGAGAAAAAGGAAAGTGAGTTTTTATATTTCAATTGTTTCAATGACAGCTTTAGTCGTTGCTACATTTTACAGTTGTTTTATCGGTAAGTCCGAAGAGAATGAAGTTACAGCCAAGCCCTTAGCACTCCCTGTATATACGGTCAATGCGAGTGATGCAACGACGATCAAGACGTATTTGGGGACTATCGAGGGGAAGGTAAACGTAGAGGTACGACCTCAGGTAGAGGGACTTTTACAGGAAATCTATGTAGATGAAGGTTCCTTTGTCGAGAAGGGACAGAAGCTATTTAAGGTAGATGCATCAGCTTACCAAGAATTGTTGAATAATAGTGTCGCTAATCAGAATGTTGCCAAAGCAAAGTTAAAGAATGCACGTTTAGAGATAGAGCGATTGAAGCCCTTGGTTGACAACGATGTTATTTCTGAGGTTCGCCTGCGGTCAGCTCAATCCGATTATGATGTTGCTAAAGCTTCTTTAGACCAGGCTACAGCTGCAGTTCGTAGTGCCGAAATCAATCAAGGTTTTACTATAATCACAGCGCCAGTTAGTGGATATATTGGTCGTATTCCGAAGCGAATAGGTAATCTTGTTGGTAAAGGGGATAAAGAGCCATTGACTGTATTGTCAGATGTGCAGGATGTATATGTGTATTTTTCTATGAATGAGTCTGATTTTTTATACTTCTCAAAATTAAAGGTCAAAGAGGATAGTATCAATGGAATTCCAAAAAGCAGGAATGCATTAAGCTTTCCAGACGCTGTCTTGATTTTGGCGGATGGTGAAGAATACACGAACAAAGGAGCTGTCGACGCAATCAATGGACAGGTAGATCGTACGACTGGGGCAATTTCATTAAGAGCTTCTTTTCCGAATACAGACAATATGTTGCGAAGTGGAAGTACGGGAACTTTAAAAATATCCGAGGTAAAGAAAAATGTAATCCAGATTCCACAGACAGCAACCAGTGAGTTGCAAGACAAAACCTTTGTCTATGTGTTGGACAAGGAAGACAAAGTACGTCGCCGTGTTGTTACGATAGGTGGTAAGAGTAAAGATAATTATATCATCGCAGACGGTCTTGCTGTAGGCGAACGTGTCTTACTGACCGGCCTGGATAAGATTACTGAAGGATCAACAGTAACCCCAATTCAACAATAATTTTCAATGTAGCAAAGTTTCTTGCGCCGTCTTAACTGATGGCGCTTGAAAACTATTGCTTGTTAAATCCAAACAGTATGTTAAAAACCTTCATAAACAAACCTGTATTAGCTACGGTGATGTCCCTAATTTTAGTGATTTTAGGACTGGTGGGACTAAAGACCCTACCGATCACCCGGTTTCCAGAAATAGCTCCACCAAGTGTTGTTGTTTCATTGAGCTATCCAGGAGCAAACTCCGAGACCGTTGCGGAGAGTGTCTTACTGCCTATTGAAGAAGCTATAAATGGGGTAGAAGATATGACTTATATCAAATCGTCTGCTACTAACTCGGGTTCAGGTTCTGTACAGGTGTTTTTTAAAACAGGAACTAATCCCGATATCGCTTCGGTAAATGTACAGACACGAATATCAAAAGCTATTAGTGCTATACCTGCAGAAGTCAATGAAAACGGAATTACCGTGCAACCGCGGCAAAGTGGTGCTATTATGACTATAAATATCTTCTCGGATCATCAGGATTCTGTATACGATGAGACATTTCTACAAGCTTTCTCGCAGATTAATATGATACGACCTCTACTACGTGTGGACGGTGTTGCTCAAGTCTCTCGATTGGGAGCGCGAGATTATTCTATGCGGGTATGGCTGAATCCAGAAAAGCTAGCACTTTATGATATTATCCCGCAGGATGTTACTAAGGCTTTGAATGATCAGAACTTTGAGATTGCTCCAGGTAAATTTGGAGAGACCTCAGATGAGGTCTTTGAGACGGTGATCAAACATAAAGGAAGGTTCAGTAAGCCAGAAGAATTTGAAAACATGGTCATCAAAACGAATAAAGATGGCTCTATACTTTACCTCAAAGATATTGCACGCATTGAATTTGGAGCGACCAATTTAGGAAGTGATAATAAAGTCGATGGTAATCCAGGTCTGACTTTGAATATCACACAAACGAGTGGTTCCAATGCGCATCAGATTGATATAGAGGTTCGGAAAGTGCTTGAGGAATTGTCAAAATCTTTTCCAGAAGGGATTCATTATGAGATCTCCTATAGCGTCAGAGATCAGATTGATCAGTCGATTAATCAAGTGAAGACCACTTTGTTTGAAGCTTTTATTTTAGTTTTTATCATCGTTTTTATTTTCCTACAGGATTTCCGTTCTACTTTGATACCTGCGATCGCGATCCCTGTTTCTTTGATAGGAACTTTCTTTTTCCTTAGTCTGTTTGGTTTTTCGCTTAATGTACTAACAATGTTTGCGCTAGTGCTGGCTATTGGTATTGTTGTCGATGATGCGATTGTCGTAGTGGAAGCGATTCATCAAAAAATGCACGAGACAGGAATGCGGGCAAAAGATGCTACTGTGCAGACCATGTCCGAAATTACAGGAGCTATATTGTCTATAACAATGGTGATGGCCGCAGTATTTCTACCTGTAGGATTTATGGAAGGACCTGTTGGTATTTTTTATAGACAGTTTGCTTATACCCTTGCTACCGCTATTTTGATTTCAGCTTTCAATGCATTGACTCTTTCACCTGCGTTGTGTGCATTGCTTTTAAAGCCGATTCACCCCAAGGATATCGAAGCTGAACAGGATTTGAGTAAAGTACAAAAATATAAGCAACGATTCTTTAATGCCTTCAATGCATCTTTTGATAGATTCACAGACAAATATATTGTTGGGGTAAAATATTTGATTGGGCATAAGAAAATTGCATTTGGTGGATTATTGCTAGTTACTGTCATAGGTGTTCTATTCTTGTTTTATACACCAAAGAGTTTTATCCCTACTGAGGACGATAGTTTTGTTACTTATTCCTTGGCAATGCCTCCTGGGGCTTCTTTGTCGAGAACCACTGCCGTTTTGCGTCAGGCAGATAGTATTCTACAAAAACGCGAAGATATTGCCGGTATGACCACTGTTTCTGGTTTTAATGTTTTGGGGGGAGGGACAAGCCCTGCGTTTGCAGCGGGTTATATTAATGTGAAACCTCATGCAGAACGAAAAGAAATTAAAAATATAAATGCATTTATGGATACGGTTCGCAAAGATTTGTCAGTGATCAATGAGGCAACATTTAAAGTTTTTCCAAGGCCCACAGTACAAGGGTTTGGTGATTTTGCCGGCGTAGAGTTAGTTCTTCAAGACAGGTTGGGAGGAGATATTCGAGATTTTGATATTGTTGCGGACTCCTTTATCAATAAAATCAATGCGCTGAAAGAGGTGGATAATGCGTATACCTCATTTAAATCCAATTTTCCACAGTACGAAGCAGATATTGATGTGGTGAAGGCAAAAAGTATGGGCGTAGACATTAAAGAAATGATGAATACAATCCGGATGTACTTTGCGCGAGTGAGTGCAGGAGATTTCAATCGCTTTGGACGTACCTATCGGGTATATATGCAGTCAGATTTTGAGCATCGTACAGATCCAGAATCGTTAAACTCCATTTTTGTCCGTAATAAGGAAGGGAAAATGGTGCCTGTCGGTACATTAATGACACTTAATAAAGTAGTCGGGCCAGAGACTATAGCACGATATAATCTCTACAATGCCATTACAGTAAATATTAATCCTTCATCGGGTTATAGTACAGGAGATGTGATGCAGGCAATAGAAAAGTTGGCGGTTCAACAATTGCCAGGTAATTTTGGATATGAATGGACCGGAATGTCTTACGAAGAGAGTAAATCTGGTTCGCAGACTGTACTGATCTTTGGTTTAAGTATTTTGTTTATTTATTTCTTGTTAGCCGCACAATATGAAAGTTATATTTTACCATGGGCAGTGTTGCTTTCTGTTCCTGTTGGATTAGTCGGTGTTTTTGCGACAGTTTTAATGGCTGGTTTAGAAAATAATATTTACGTACAGGTTGGGCTCATTATGTTGATAGGCTTGTTAGCAAAAAATGCAATTCTTATTGTCGAGTTTGCTGTTCAGCAGCGGGATAAAGGAATGAGTATATACAATGCCGCTATTGAGGGTGCAAAGTTGAGATTGAGACCTATTTTGATGACCTCTTTGGCATTTGTGGCAGGCTTAGTGCCTCTTATGTGGTCTGTTGGGCCATCGGCTATTGGTAACCATTCTATTAGTTTTAGTGCTGCAGGTGGTATGCTTGCTGGGGTTGCTTTTGGTATTTTTATTATCCCAGTACTCTTTGTTGTTTTTAAAACACTAGATGAGCGAGTCAAATTGAAATTTAAGTCGGAGGAGGATTAATTATGAGTAATATGTCGATAAAAACAATTTTATATCTATTTGCGGGTGTTTTTTTTCTGACAGGGTGCAAAGTCGGAGAGAAATATAAACAACCTAATTTGAATACGCCTGATTCATTCCGATCCGCCTGGACGACAGATGAAGGAGATTCTTCACTAAGTCAAATTGAGTGGAGGAACTTCTTTAACGATAGTAATCTGATTACTCTGATTGATAGTGGCCTTTCCCACAATTATGATATACGGATTGCTTTAAAAAATATAGAAATAGCGAATCGGAATCTAAGGATCAATAAGTTAAACTATTTACCTGCCGTAGACGCTAATATTGCGACAGTGAATCAACAGTATCGCTCAAAAGATTTTTATGGCTCAGCCTCATCCAAATGGTATGAACAAAAAGGGAAAAAGGCTCCAGAATCTATGGCAAAGTATCAATCACAGTATGCTACAGGGCTAGAGTTTAGTTGGGAGTTGGATATTTGGGGTAAGATAGGGCAAGAGGGAGATGTTTTGAAAGCAAGTTGGCTGGATACGAAAGAAGCGAAAACAGCAATTCAGACGAAACTCATTGCGGATATTGCGACCGGCTATTTTAATCTATTAATGTTGGATGCACAGATTGAAGTCGCTAAAAGGAATCTACAATTGAATGACAGTACGCTGCGCATGATAAAATTACAGTTTGATGCTGGTGAAATCACAGCATTAGCTATTCAACAGACCGAGTCACAGCGATTGGTTGCGGCTTCGCTGATCCCGGATTTAGAAAAGGAAATTACAATTCAAGAAAATTCGTTGAGAATGCTGGTCGGAGATATGCCTGCTGCGGTGAATAGAAATAATACATTAAATGATAGCCTCATCAATTTTGATCAAGATATCTCTTTGGGGAGCCCGTTGGATATTATCCGTAATCGGCCGGACATTAAGCAGGCCGAGTATGCTCTGGTTGCGGCCAATGCTCAAATGAATGTAGCGCAGATTATGCGATATCCAAGTATAAGTTTAAGTGGAGTTTTTGGAGTAAATGCCATGTTGGCAAAAAATTGGTTTAATATACCTGGTGCATTGCTTGGGGGGATAGCAGGTGGAGTAACAGCTCCTGTATTTCGGAATAAAAAACTTAAAAATCAGTATGAGGTAGCAAAAATAGAGCGGGAGAAGGTGGAACTGGATTTTCAGCGTCGGGTTATGGAGGCTGTTGGAGAAGTATCGAATACAATCATAACTGTAGAAAAGCAGAAGGAACAGTTAAACTTAGCGGAAGAGCGGGTTTCAAACTCAGAACTCGCCGTGAAAAATGCCTCTTTATTGTTTAAAAGTGGGTATGCTACTTATTTGGAGGTAATTACGGCGCAGAGTAATGCTTTAAAGAGTGAATTGGATTTAGTAGAGTTGAAGCAAAGACAATTGAACGCATGTGTGACCTTGTATAGGTCGTTAGGTGGTGGATGGAGATAGTTCGCTACTTCCTTTTATATGCTTCCGTACCTGCTTTGAATTTTGTAGAGATTATTTAGGGATATAATAGAGGTTTTATAGAGGGTTCATAGAGGTAAACCACTATAAAGGCTCTGTTATTCCTGGCTTAAATCCCTGCTGATTCTGTCCTATGATAGGAACAGTATGCCTTTTGTGCATTCCATGGTGCCTGTGTGCTTTCTTTTTTCAATTTTATTGTCCGCTGTTCCAGCGTTTTACGCTGTTTGTTGTAAAATAGTCTGTGTTATGTCTTTGAAATGTGGTTTTAAAGTTCCTATCTTTGCACCACTCCGCGAGGGAGGGACGGTTCTTCGGAACGATGACATAAGGTAGACAGAGTGGTTATTTTGCGGTTTTATCCGTTTGATTTTATCCTCTGAAAATCTTCTCCGGAAATTATTTTAAAATAAAATTTGGAGGTTCGAAAAAGATTCCTACCTTTGCAGTCCCAACGGAAACGAAGGGCGGTCTCCGCAAGGGAGTCCGGAAAAAAATGACAGGTCACATCTTCGGATGTCGATGATACAAGCAGAAGCGCGAAGCGGATGCGATAAAGTTCTTTAAGGAAATGATCATGTAACGTAACGAGTAGTGTTGAGAAACAACGAAAGTTAAAAAAACTCAACCTGACGATCATAGAATCAGAAATTATTTAAATAAGGACAATTCTATTTTTCATAAATAGTCTTGATCTCACACTTCATTTTACTATGGAGAGTTTGATCCTGGCTCAGGATGAACGCTAGCGGCAGGCCTAATACATGCAAGTCGAACGGGATCCATCTGTAGCTTGCTATAGATGGTGAGAGTGGCGCACGGGTGCGTAACGCGTGAGCAACCTGCCCATATCAGGGGGATAGCCCGAAGAAATTCGGATTAACACCGCATGAGATTGCAGTTCCGCATGGTGCAGCAATTAAATATTCATAGGATATGGATGGGCTCGCGTGACATTAGCTAGTTGGTAGGGTAACGGCCTACCAAGGCGACGATGTCTAGGGGCTCTGAGAGGAGAATCCCCCACACTGGTACTGAGACACGGACCAGACTCCTACGGGAGGCAGCAGTAAGGAATATTGGTCAATGGAGGGAACTCTGAACCAGCCATGCCGCGTGCAGGATGACTGCCCTATGGGTTGTAAACTGCTTTTGTACGGGAATAAACCCCTCTACGTGTAGAGGGCTGAATGTACCGTAAGAATAAGGATCGGCTAACTCCGTGCCAGCAGCCGCGGTAATACGGAGGATCCGAGCGTTATCCGGATTTATTGGGTTTAAAGGGTGCGTAGGCGGCTTTTTAAGTCAGGGGTGAAATACGGCAGCTCAACTGTCGCAGTGCCCTTGATACTGAAGAGCTTGAATGTGGCTGAAGATGGCGGAATGAGACAAGTAGCGGTGAAATGCATAGATATGTCTCAGAACTCCGATTGCGAAGGCAGCTGTCTAAACCATTATTGACGCTGATGCACGAAAGCGTGGGGATCGAACAGGATTAGATACCCTGGTAGTCCACGCCCTAAACGATGATAACTCGATGTTTGCAATACACCGTAAGCGTCCAAGCGAAAGCGTTAAGTTATCCACCTGGGGAGTACGCCCGCAAGGGTGAAACTCAAAGGAATTGACGGGGGCCCGCACAAGCGGAGGAGCATGTGGTTTAATTCGATGATACGCGAGGAACCTTACCCGGGCTTGAAAGTTACTGAAGGATGCAGAGACGCATCCGTCCTTCGGGACAGGAAACTAGGTGCTGCATGGCTGTCGTCAGCTCGTGCCGTGAGGTGTTGGGTTAAGTCCCGCAACGAGCGCAACCCCTATGTTTAGTTGCCAGCACGTTATGGTGGGGACTCTAGACAGACTGCCTGCGTAAGCAGAGAGGAAGGTGGGGACGACGTCAAGTCATCATGGCCCTTACGTCCGGGGCTACACACGTGCTACAATGGACGGTACAGCGGGCAGCTACACAGCAATGTGATGCCAATCTCGAAAAGCCGTTCACAGTTCGGATCGGGGTCTGCAACTCGACCCCGTGAAGTTGGATTCGCTAGTAATCGCGTATCAGCAATGACGCGGTGAATACGTTCCCGGGCCTTGTACACACCGCCCGTCAAGCCATGAAAGTTGGGGGTGCCTAAAGCATGTAACCGCAAGGAGCGTGTTAGGGCAAAACCGATAATTGGGGCTAAGTCGTAACAAGGTAGCCGTACCGGAAGGTGCGGCTGGAATACCTCCTTTCTAGAGCATTCGTGATCGAGGCTCGTTACGTTCACACATGATTATCAAGAGACAAGAAGAAAGTGCCCACCCCGGTGGAGTGCCGAGAGATAGAAAGCAAAAGCTAGTCCCGTAGCTCAGTTGGTTAGAGCACTACACTGATAATGTAGGGGTCAGCAGTTCAAATCTGCTCGGGACTACATACAAGAGGGGAATTAGCTCAGCTGGCTAGAGCACCTGCCTTGCACGCAGGGGGTCAACGGTTCGAATCCGTTATTCTCCACTGTTTTCAGCATATAGCTAACAGCCAAAAGCCATTAGCGATGTGCCTGAAAAAAAGAGTTCTTTGACATATTGAAAGAAAAAAAACACAAGAGAAGACAATAGGGACGAACGTTCTGTATTCATACAGGACAATTAGTCAAAGCATCTCCATAGTAGCAAAAGGGCTATGCGAGAGAAGAAAGTAAATAAGGGCACACGGGGGATGTCTAGGCTCTCAGAGGCGATGAAGGACGTGATAAGCTGCGATAAGCCACGGGGATCAGCAAATGTGACTTGATCCGTGGATTTCCGAATGGGGCAACCTGGCTGTTTGAAGAACAGTCGTATAATACGCGAACGCGCCGAACTGAAACATCTAAGTAAGCGTAGGAGGAGAAAATAACAATGATTTCGTAAGTAGTGGCGAGCGAACACGAAAGAGCCCAAACCCATATTGTTACGGCAATATGGGGGTTGTAGGACCACGCCATTGCATTGTCGCTATGAACTGGAAGCAGGTGGGAAACTGCGCGATATGGGTGACAGCCCCGTACAGGTAAAGAATGGCAGCATAGTGGTATCCTGAGTAGGGCGGGACCGGAGGAATCCTGCTTGAATCTGCCAGCACCATCTGGTAAGGCTAAATACTCCTGAGAGACCGATAGTGGACCAGTACCGTGAGGGAAAGATGAAAAGAACCCCGAACAGGGGAGTGAAAAGAACCTGAAACCGTGTGCTTACAAGCGGTTGGAGCAGAGCGATTCTGTGACAGCGTGCCTTTTGCATAATGAGCCTACGAGTTACTCTTTACTGGCAAGGTTAAGTGGTTCAGCCACGCAGCCGAAGCGAAAGCGAGTCTGAACAGGGCGCAGAGTCAGTAGAGGTAGACGCGAAACCTTGTGATCTACCCTTGGGCAGGTTGAAGCTGTGGTAACACACAGTGGAGGACCGAACCGATAAACGTTGAAAAGTTTCCGGATGACCTGAGGGTAGGGGTGAAAGGCCAATCAAACTGGGAAATAGCTCGTACTCCCCGAAATGTTTTTAGGAACAGCGTCGATGTAGAGTTTAACAGAGGTAGAGCTACCGATTGGGTGCGGGGGAGTCAAATCCTACCAAATCCAGACGAACTCCGAATGCTGTTAAATATAATCGGCAGTGAGGCTTTGGGTGCTAAGGTCCAAGGCCGAGAGGGAAAGAACCCAGACCATCAGCTAAGGTCCCCAAATGTAGTCTAAGTTGAACTAACGAGGTCCGGTTGCCCAGACAGCTAGGATGTTGGCTTGGAAGCAGCCATTCATTTAAAGAGTGCGTAACAGCTCACTAGTCGAGCGACCGGGCGTGGATAATAAACGGGCATCAAGATTACTACCGAAGCTATGGATTTGCATGTAAATGCATCTGGTAGGGGAGCATTCTATCGTCGGGGAAGCACTGTGGTGATGCAGTGTGGAGATTATAGAAAAGCAAATGTAGGCATAAGTAACGATAAGGCGGGTGAGAAACCCGCCCACCGAAAGACTAAGGTTTCCTGATCAACGCTAATCGGATCAGGGTTAGTCGGGACCTAAGGCGCATCCGAATGGAGAAAGCCGATGGACAACTGGTCAATATTCCAGTACTTTTCTTTACTGCGATGTGGTGACGGAGTAGTGACACTGCCGCGGACTGACGGAATAGTCCGTTAAAAGGCGTAGGTATAGGGACGGTAGGCAAATCCGCCGACCCTGCTGAAACCCAACAGTACTGCAAAGCTTCGGCTGCGCAGATAGAGCAGGTAATCAGACTTCCAAGAAAACCCGCTAAGCTTCAGGTAAAGAAAACCCGTACCGTAAACCGACACAGGTAGTCGAGGAGAGAATCCTAAGGTGCTCGAGTGATTCATGGCTAAGGAACTCGGCAAAATGGCCCTGTAACTTCGGGAGAAGGGGCGCTGTCTCAGCGATGAGCAGCCGCAGTGAAAAGGCCCAGGCGACTGTTTAGCAAAAACATATGGCTTTGCAAAATCGAAAGATGAGGTATAAGGCCTGACACCTGCCCGGTGCTGGAAGGTTAAGAGGGGATGTCATCCGCAAGGAGAAGCATTGAATCGAAGCCCCAGTAAACGGCGGCCGTAACTATAACGGTCCTAAGGTAGCGAAATTCCTTGTCGGGTAAGTTCCGACCTGCACGAATGGTGTAACGATCTGGGCGCTGTCTCAGCCATGAGCTCGGTGAAATTGTGGTATCGGTGAAGACGCCGATTACCCGCAACGGGACGGAAAGACCCCATGCACCTTCACTATAGCTTAACATTGAAATTGGGTACAGGATGTGTAGGATAGGCGGGAGATTTTGAAGCGGCTTCGCCAGGAGTCGTGGAATCAACCTTGAAATACCGCCCTTTCTGTATTCGGTTTCTAACTCGATGATTTCGAGGACATTGTTTGGTGGGTAGTTTGACTGGGGTGGTCGCCTCCAAAAAGGTAACGGAGGCTTTCAAAGGTAAGCTCAGTACGCTTGGTAACCGTACGTGGAGTGCAATGGCATAAGCTTGCTTGACTGTGAGGCCCACAAGCCGAGCAGGGTCGAAAGACGGACATAGTGATCCGGTGGTTCTGTATGGAAGGGCCATCGCTCAAAGGATAAAAGGTACGCTGGGGATAACAGGCTGATCTCCCCCAAGAGCTCATATCGACGGGGAGGTTTGGCACCTCGATGTCGGCTCGTCACATCCTGGGGCTGGAGAAGGTCCCAAGGGTTGGGCTGTTCGCCCATTAAAGTGGCACGCGAGCTGGGTTCAGAACGTCGCGAGACAGTTCGGTCCCTATCTGTTGTGGGCGTTGGAAGTTTGAGTGGATCTGTCCTTAGTACGAGAGGACCGGGATGGACTGACCGCTGGTGAACCAGTTATGCCGCCAGGTGTACGGCTGGGTAGCTACGTCGGGAATAGATAAGCGCTGAAAGCATCTAAGTGCGAAACTAGCCACGAGATGAGACTTCCTTACAGGGTCGTTGGAGATGACAACGTTGATAGGCTACAGGTGTAAAGGTTGAGAGACCAAAGCCGAGTAGTACTAATAGCCCGAAGCTTTCCAAGCAGATAGACCTGTTGTCTTCTCTGACTGTTCTTTTTCTTTCAATAACATGTCAATCAGGCTATAGCTGTTATGCAACAGCGATGAGCTTAAGATATTTCAGGTGCCTATATCGGCGGTGTCTACCTCTTCCCATTCCGAACAGAGAAGTCAAGCCCGCCAGAGCCGATGGTATTGCCGTAACAGGTGGGAGAGTAGGTCGGTGCCTTTTTTTATACAAAGCCCCTTCAGGAAACTGGAGGGGCTTTTCTGTT
>NZ_ATDL01000002.1 GCF_000416985.1 Sphingobacterium paucimobilis HER1398 | reverse complement strand
AAACTGAGCAAGGTTGACGGTACATATCTCAAGGAGCTGGAAAAACTGACCAAGTCGGAACTTTTGATACTCGATGACTTCGGACTGCAGGCCTTCGATAACCAGGATCGGGAAACATTGATGGATATCATAGACGATAGGCATGGCAAAAGATCCACCATAATATCTTCCCAGATACCGGTATCAGCCTGGTATGAAATCATCGGCGGTGAAGGGACTATCGCTGACGCAATACTGGACAGGATCGTAAACTCCTCGCATAGGATAGACCTGAAAGGTGAATCCTTAAGAAAAGGAATATTGAAAAAGGAATAATCACAGCTTTTTTATATAATTGTATGATCTTTTGAGTGGCACGGTTTGACCGAAATCACTGGCATCAACACTCCGAAATACCCAAAGGGAACATTGTTGTTGGCTATGTATGGATCTGTTGGCAAAACAGCTATTCTTGGAGTAGAGGCGTCAACAAATCAAGCAATATTAGGCATACGGGCAAAGGATAGTGAAATATTAAATATTAATTATTTGAAATTTTGGTTAGAATATAACCAAGAGTTTCTCTCTTCTCAAAGTAAAGGGGCAATCCTAAAGAATATCTCTCTTTCTGTTGTAGAAAAACAAAGAATAGATCTTCCTGATATTGAAACACAAAACAGAATAGTGGCTATTTTGGAAAAAGTGAAATCTATTATTTTTAAGCGCGAAGAAACCATTGCTAGATATGATGAGTTACTAAGAGCCATTTTTCTTGATACGTTTGGTAATCCTATAGAAAGACCAAATCGATGGAAATTATTAGATACTATTGGAAATAGTTTAACCAAATTGTCTTCTGGAACAAGTTATAGTGGAGAAGAAAATAAGCTTTTGGAAGATGATGAATTAGGTGTATTGAAAATAAGTGCTGTTACAAAAGGCTTTTTCAATGCGAATGAATTTAAGGCGGTCAAGAAAGATGTTATTAAGCGTCAAATCATTCATCCAAAAAAAGGTGATTTGCTTTTTAGCAGAGCAAATACACTAGAGTTGGTTGGTGCTACTTGTATTGTAGATACAGACTATGATAGTCTCTTTTTACCCGATAAGATATGGAAAGTTGAAACAGATGAATCTGTGATAAAAAAGACTTTTCTGCATTATGTATTGCAAAATAAGGATGTCAGAAAAACATTTTTATCAATTGCTACCGGATCAAGTGGTTCTATGCTTAATATTTCAATGGATAAATTCAAGAATATTATAATTCCATATCCACCAATAGAGTTACAAGAACAATTTGAAAAGACATATTTAAAATACACGAGATTAAAAGAAATACTAAAAAAATCACACCAACATATTTCTGAATTATTTAGTTCAATCTCGCAATTGGCTTTTAAAGGGGAATTAGATTTTAATACAGCGGTTGATTTAGAAATGTTATTGGAAAATGATTATACATTTTTTAAAGAAAATAGCAATAAAGAAACTATAAAACTATTGCTAAAAAGATTGGATAAACATGAGCTGAATGACAATAGGTTTTATGATCAAAGGCTTTATGATAAAGCAAAAGAATTTGTATTCGAACTTCTCAAAGAAGATAAAATAAAACAAGTCTTTGATAATGATTCCAAACGCGTGAAACTGACTGTTTAATGAAATTACTTAGGTTAAGAATAGAAAATAAAGAAGGATTTCGAAGCCTTCAACAGGGGTTTGAAATAAACTTTCATTCTTTGGCAGACACTGAAGCTATGGAGCATTTTCGTCCTTTTTGTTTTGCAGGATTAAACGGTAGTGGAAAGTCAAATGTATTAGAAGCACTGGCAAATATTTTTTATCATTTGGAAGTTTGTGTGGCCAGATATTTACCTCAGAGTATTCAAAATCCGGACAACTTTAAAAGAGCTGAATGTACACCAGATGCTTTCACATTAGAATATCTAATTGGTCAACATAATAGGAAATGTTATGCCCTTTACTATTTTGACAAAGTAACGATTATTAAAAAAGAAGGAAAAGAACCGCAAATGTTCATTCAATCTTTTCCGTTTGATGAATCAGTCGAAAGAAGGGAAGTCTCTTTAGTGCCTTCAAAAAATAAGGAATCCGCAGCAGAAGGAAAAACATATTTGCCTGCTCATATTATAGGGTATTCATCAGGAGAAAATGAGATCTTAAGTTTGCCATTTATAAAAAGTCGTTTAATCCATTTAGATGAATATTTACAAGCTATAAGAGACAATTATAATGATTATGATGAAGCAGAAAATAGTTTGATTTATATTGACAGTAATATGAGCCAAGCTGTACTTTTAACATGCTTACTGTTTGAGAAAGATGACGCTTTAGCCCCTCTTAGATCAGTAGATAATACAGGGATTTTAGGCTTGAGAAGCTTTAGAGTTAATATTCATCTTCACGATTTTGAATATGAGGATAATAAGGGAAAACTTCAAAAAAAGGAAATTATGGAACTGCTTGAACAAAGACAGCTTGATTTTCTAAAAAAATGCTCTACCTCGTGGTTTTTAGACTATAAAACAAATACCTTATCGTTGGACTTCTATGTTGATGAAGCAACTAAAGAAGCTTTTAGAAGTCATTTTAGTAATGCTTTAGAATGCTTTCATCTATTCCGTTTATTATACGAGCTAAATAACTATTTCATTGACGAAAAAACTAAAGCTGATGTGTATCGCTCCAAAGGTGTATATACAGATGGTAAACTACCAACACCAAGTCCATCCCAAGATGTATTTCACTTCTTAGATTTCTATATCACAAAAGAATTAAAGAAAACTGGAAAAAAAAAGGATTTGTTACTAAGAAGCTTTTCAGATGGAGAGCATCAATTTATTCACACTATGGGGATTTGTCTTTTGCTTAAAGATAGACGAACTCTGTTATTGTTAGATGAACCAGAAACCCATTTCAATCCAAGTTGGAGAGCAAAGTTTGTAAAGGTTTTGAATGATAGTATTGAAGCTGGAAATAAAGGAAATGATTTCAATGTACATTTGCTGAAAGATGTATTATTAACTTCTCATTCTCCTTTCATTATATCTGATTGTTTGCCTGATAATGTAATTCTGTTTGAGAAAGAGGAAAATGGAAAAACATCTGCTAAAAAAGTTTCAGAACTGGACAATGCTTTCAATACATATGGAACATCTGTTGAATTGATTTTAGATAAACTTTTTGATTATAATCAATCAATTGGAGATTTATCATTTTCAGAAATTGAAAAAATAAATATTGATGAAATAACTACACCAGAAGAAATTGCTAAAGCAAAAGCTACACTGACAAAATTTGGAGAGTCTATAGAAAAGGACATGGTATTATCTCAGCTGAATAGAAAACTTAAAGATAATCCAAATGTTAAGAACTTATAAACCATTAGATAATCATACCATTTTTATATACCAAACTCACGTCCAACAGTTGATTTGTAATGTTTGGTGTAATGCAGCTGATGGACAAAGTTGTCAAGATTTATTATCGGATGAATTTGAGCTTATATATTTAGCAAGAGATTGGGTAAAAATAGCGGTAGATGAAATCTACGAGATATGTAAGGAATTGACTGATGATGAAAGAGCTGCAATTCGTGAGGCATTCTTTGTCAATAATGATGTTGAATCTTTATGCGAAGGAGCATTCAGTCCAATTGAACTGAACACATTACATCCTGTAGTTACGGAAAGAATGAAACCTTTATTGGTCCGATTTTATAATGATCTAATTAGTTCGAGAGAAAAGCTAGTTTATTATAACAACCTAGTAGAAAATAATGAAAATTATGATTTTTGCCCTTGCTGTGGACTAAACAGAATTGAACGAAAAGAGTCACCTTTCAGAGAAGATAATGATCATTACTTACCTAAAGCAGAGTATCCTTTTGCTTCTGTAAACTTTAGGAATTTACCTCCTTTATGTAGTAAGTGTAATAAAAAATGGAAAACAGTAAAAAATCCTTTTGAAAACAAAAGGACATCATTTTATCCTTTTAAACCTTTAGATAATGAGTTCGAAGTTAACGTTAACATAAATGATTCGGATTCCACCAATTTTTCACTATTGAACCAAAGCGAAGTTTTAATTGGTTTCAATAATGACGCAGATAAAGTCGATACGTGGGACTGGTTATTTGGAATCAAAACAAGATACAATGAGGAAATAAGACAGTTTAGTTACTCTGAATTAAGACTGCTAAAATTTAAATTTGAAAAAAGTAGAAAGAGAAATCATAATCTAACCTATGCCGAAGTTGTGTCTGATGTTGTCGAAGAATACACTATGGACAGGTATGATGATAGAAAATTTTTAAAGGCCTCTTTCTTAAAAGAAATTCTGAATAAGCCTGAATGGTTGGCTGTATATCATGATTTATGAAATTGTATCGTCCTGAATGTATGCCTTCAAACTAATCAGGAGAAACCGCTAAGGAGTGTTTCTTGTTTATAAATCTATTAATTTTTGTTTGTGATATTGTGTTTTTCTGTTACTAATGACGTTTTTTTTCAATCGTTCTCCAACATGATTCTAATTCTAATGTCTTCCTTTCTATGTCTGACGCCAATACCTTATTGAATGTTTTATCAGGAACAAAAGAAAAGCTTATTAGTAGGTAATACTTAATTAGATGGTAGATCGGCGAATGGTTGTCCGATCACCTTCTTGCTGTGGTAGCCATGGTTAGTTGGCTAGAATCCGATTTTTAAATTTAATCTTAGTAGAACCGATAGTGCTACGGTTTCCCTTACAACTGGTATCTATCCGTGTTGTATTTTTATACAATATAATTTGTTTAACTGTTCGTTTTCAGCTATATTGAAGAATAACCGATTCATAAACTATAAGCTTTTCAAAAATTATGAAGAAACCACATGTCCTGCTCAACACCCGCATCCAAAAGAATGATTCGGTAAAGATGAAATACAACTACGGCTTCGGTGATGACAAGAAAGACAAAGAAGAAAATGAGAAACCTGATGACTATGTGCGAATAGGTCAAAACTTACAAAGATCCTATACAAAGTTTAATGCTGATAGAGCTCAAAGAACGGCACGTAGGAGTGTTTATTTAGAGGTACCACTTCACGTAGACTTCATTCGAATTAATTTTTTCGGACAGTTTGCCGTACATGATTACTTTGGTCGGTGGTATCAAGAGTTTGGACTGGAAGCAGTTGAAGTTACAAATTTCGGAACTTCTGTGTTGTTTGCTGTGACGGACAATAATATAGACAAGTTCAATGCATTTTTAACCGCGGTCGATTCTGTAATCCGTAATGGGCAAGATCATCAAGGTAGAAAATACCCCAAACTCATACACTATATACAAGATTTTGAACTGCTCACTTCAGAAGACATCATAAAAACAGATGTTACAGCAGACGTCTTTATTTTAAAGATAGCAGACCTTATGGTCCACAATCGTGAACTAGAGACTTTAATACAAAGTTTAGAAGACTATCTTAACACGCAGGGGATTGCGTATATCAAAAATAAAGAAATCGGTATTATCGAGATATACAATACCGAAGCGTTCAACTTAGAAGACATCATCGATAACTTCGATATCTTTTTACAGGTTACCTCAGGAAGAGCCACAATAATCCGCCCTAATGCGTTCAATGCACCAGATAGGGATTACGGATTCGAAATCGCTGCTGTAGATAATCTTCCTTTAGTAGGAGTTATAGATTCGGGGGTAGACGACCGTACACCTTTAGCGCCATTGATAGTGTTAGACGAAGACCTAAATCTGACTACCACATCAGTCCGAGAAGACAATGTAGATAGAGGGAGGGGACATGGTACGGCCGTAGCAGCTCTAGTAGCTTTAGGCGGAGAAGCGGTCAGTCGCGAATATAGAGGTATCCTTGCCCCACATTGTCGCTTGCTTCCTATCAAGATTATTGATAGCGATAACGCTGCAATATCGATCAGCCGTACCTTAGAGTTATTGACTATAGCCAAGCAAAAATATCCCCAGATCAAGATATTCACCTTGACCATTAACTTTCATCAAAGCAAGAAGTTTAACGAGCACTATTCAAGCTATGCATACGCGCTGGACAAATTTTCCTTCGAGAACGACTGTTTAATCTTTATATCAACAGGTAATAATTCGGATGCCATCTTTCGGACGAATGAAGCTTATGATACAGCGTATTTCGCCGAAGAGGAAGCCAACCTTTGCAGCCCAGCAGAATCGCTCAACAATGTGACTGTAGGAGCTTGTTCAGATTCTTTAGGTGTAGGAGGGCATATAGGTATAGCCAATGGACCAGAGTACCCTACGATTTATAGTCGCACAGGTCATTATCAACATGAGTTGCTCAAAGGCAGGGCCAAAGTCAACAAGACTTTATTCAAACCAGACCTCGTTATGGCGGGGGGTGATTATTGTTACGAGAGAGGTTGGCTTACCGATATAGGTGAGGGGAGTATGCTCTTACTCTCAGCAGATCCTACCGAGAGCTTCTATAGACTGTTCGGAACGAGTTTTGCCACTCCCTTAGCCGCCAACGTCGCTGTGCAGATCCAAAAACACTACCCTAATGTTAGTGCCTCCTCCATAAAAGCACTGATGCTCAACCATTGTTCAGACAAAACGATTGACGATTTAATTAGGGACAAACAGATGCTAGTGGGGCACGGATGTTTGCATACCGAGCGAGCTATCTATTCCGATAGCGATATGATCAATTTTATTGTAGAGGATACTATAGATAATGGGGATCTGAAGGTGATACCTTTGAACTTTCCTAAATATTTAGTGACAGATGATTTGAAGAAAAGAAATCGGATTTTAGGAGTTACAGCGACTATTTCCTACCAATTTCTTCCCATTAGAGAGAGTCAACTAGGCTATTGTCCCGTTTTGATAGCTTTTGGCTTCTTTAAAAATCATGAAGGGGCAGGTATTGTGATCAAAGAAAAAGATAATAAATCCAAACTGAAATCAGGACCACTGTGGAGCCAGAATAGTCGTTTCAAACAAAAGCCCAATCCCTTTTCCAATACTCAGAAATTAAGTTTTGTTGTCAATGTCGATGAATTGTTAGATGAAAGGGGCATATTTAAGATAGGAGTTCATTGCTTTACCCATCCGCAATTAAGACCAGGAGAGGATACAGCCTATCAAAAAGACAATAGATTTTCTATTGCTATAGCTATCGAAGAGACATTGAAAAAACCAACTGGAAAGCTGTATGATGAGATGTTGGCTATAAATGAAATAGAGAATATCTTATCTGCAGACCAAGACCTCGAGGCCGAAGCATAAAACAGTTCAAAAAAAAGCCTCGGCTTATTCAACGGCCAAGGCTTCTTTTTCCTGTATCAGCAGATCATGCCAGATCTGCGTATCTATCGTAGGCTTTATAGTCTTCTTATCCTTCATTGCGAAGAGGCTCCTCTTTATCGCATTGATCAGTGTCTTCTGTATACTGTAGTAGGAGAGACCCTGAGCCACTTCGATAAGCTTTTTTAGAGATACCTTACGGTCAAATCCAAACTGCCCCTCTTTCAGTACCAGTCTGATCAGTTCATGTATCTGTTGCTGATCCGGTAGCTCCAAAGAGATTGCCAGATCAAACCTACGCAACAGCGCTTCATCCAGCATGTCCTTTTGGTTGGTCGCACATACTACCATACTGCTTTGTGGCAGATAGTCGAAGAGCTGCAATATCGTATTCACCACGCGCTTCATCTCGCCATGATCCTGGCTATAGTCTCGTACCTTACCCAGCGAGTCAAACTCATCGATAAAGATGATACAATCCTCCTGTGCCGCCTTACGGAATATCTTTGCTAGGTTCTTGCTCGTCTCACCCAGTTTGGATGATACAATAGCACCCAGATTGACCACGATCATCATCTTTTGCAGTTCCCCTGCTATCACATACGAGGCCAAGGTTTTACCACAGCCCGATGGGCCATATAGCAGTAGCTTGTTCGATATCGGCAATTGATACTTAGATAACAGCTCGCTGTTGCGGTGCTCTTCTAGAAAGTTGACCAGTTTATCCTTAGCAGATGGCGTACACACCAGATTGTCCAGACTATAGTCCGATGTCAGTTTCTCCAGTATCAGCTCATCCGTCTCTCTGTCCTGTATCTGCTGGTAGTGCGATGGCGATCCCACCTTTTGCAGCGAGTTATGCTGCTGCTTGCGGATGCTATCCTTCAATAGTGACTGCAACTGTAGGGCAAAGTTTACCTTTTTACTATTCTTATTGTGCTCGATAAATTCGTTCAACGTGGACAATAGTTTCTCTTGGTCGTTTTCCAACCCAAAGCGTGCGATGTCTTTTATATAATCCTGTTGTCCCATTTTATCGATTGCTATCAATTCGCGACTGTAAAGGTACGAAATAGTTGAGTTCTACTAAACTCATTTAAGTTTACTTAATAAATTTAAGCAAATTGGGATCAATATACAATAGTACGGTATAATCATTTCAATTTGCCTAATTCTCCGTCGCCTTCCAATACTTTAACACCTTTTGTCTATTACAGGTCTAAAAAACCTTTTTCAGTTTATTGTAGTTTTCTAAAGTGAAGCTTACTATTTCCGAAACTACTATCTCTCTATCCGACCCCTTAATCATACGAAAGGTACCTTCTTTGCTAAAGTCATTTAATTTCACATCTACACCTTTGATGTTATCCCATTGCATAGTACTCAGATTACCTAGAGTAAAGCCTTTGGAATCACTTACGATCTGCATCGAGTTACCGTTCAGAACAAAAGTCAGAATCAGCATATGCGTCGATCTACCCTTACTATGCGCTACTTTCGTAACACTTTCTGGATCAGGTCTAGATACTACATTACAGTTTTCCTGTTGCTCCAAAGCATAGGCCAATTCGTTAAAAAAGTCATCTATCGTATGCCACTTTACATGATTGAATATCGGAGCCATATCACTTGTGAAAAATTTGTCACTATTTTCTAGTTCCCAAGCAATATCAATCTTATCCGAAATTACAGCTTGATTCTTTAAAACCTGAGGAACCTCGCTCGTCAGTCTTATCACCAGTTGTCTATATTGCCGGATGTCAGTACTCAGTTTTGGAGACGTATTATCGATCATTGCAGCACACTGCTCCAAACATTTGCTGATATGGTCGATGTAGGAGATTATCTTTGGTTCAATTGGCAACATGCCGATGCTTTCCTTCGTAGGGTGGTGTCCAGCCAATGTAAGGTACGCTACCTGTCTCACATTTCTTTTTAAGTCCGTGTCATCACCTTTTTTATTTATGCCGTTAGATACCGTATTGTAATATCTTTCTAGCTGACCTTTATAACCGACCTTGATGTCAGATGCACCATCACCAACTTCATCAACCGTGTCCTTATGGTTGCTATCTCCGGCGTAAATTTTATTTTCAATGATAACAGCATTACACTTTTCCGAATAAGTATTGAACAAAGAAGTACCAGATACATTAGTCTTATATAGGTTAAAATCTATATGCATTTTAATTATTAAGTCCATGTGACGTCAATTGGGCCTTATTATTATTTTATCGTAAATATGTAGGATTACTCATTAGGACATTTTTGCGATAATATTTTAGCTATACATGGGGATAGTAACAGCCCAAAATGCTAAAAGATATGATCAATCAGTTATGTACATCCGGAAGATTTGGACTTTGTCATGAATGCTGAAGAGGCTACCTTGTAGAAAATAGCGGATGTTGGTTTTAAGAATCATCATTACCTGAAGACTTCCTATAATTTTCGGATGCGAATACATGATGGAAGCTATCATTTGTTTCATCATCAATCCATAAGATTGGCTAAGGACATACAGTATATTACAAAAAGTAATTATTATATCGTGTTGGTAACGGGATTCGGTAAGCGAAATGATTATTTTTAGATCCATCTCTCAAAGGATGAAAACCCATCGGTGGTCACAAAGTTATCAAAGCGTGAGTTGGAAGTATTGGATTTATTAGCCAAAGGATTAACGAGTAGGCAAATTGCAGATACGCTATTCATTTCAGTACAAACTGTTCACGTACATCGTAAAAAGCAACCAATACCGGTGCATATTTATACTCAACGTGTGACATATTTCTGTTGTTTTTCTTAAACGTACAAAAAATAACCTGCAAGCTTGGAATGTCTATGTATTGTTTAGCATAAGAATTTGTTTGGTGAGTCTGATTGTATCGTAAAGGGGATTTGAAGCCCGAGGATGTTGAAGCCGTTGTTGTATTTAATAACTTCTTGAAAATAACGTGTTAATAAATTATTAAATTTTAATCTAAATTTTGAAAGTAAAAAAAATAAACATAGTTTTACAACCACAGTACACTACAGTATTGATTGTTTTAGCGATTGCATGTTCGAATTATAAATAAACCTAATATAAAACTACATTTTCTAAAATGAATAAGACTAAATGGAAAAACTATTCACTGCTTTTAGGCGCTTTCCTGCTTCAGCAACTTGCTTTAGGACAACAGGGAGCGGGGCAGGGGCTGGTTAAAGATGAACAAGGTGTTCCTATTAAGGGGGCAACTGTAAAAGTTGTCGGAACGGCTAAAACTTTCAAAACAGACGAGAAAGGTGTTTTCAAATTCAGTGATCTCCCTGTTGGGGCCACACTTTTGCTTTCTTTTGTTGGGTATCAAAATCAGGAAGTTGTCCTTAAAGATGCAAATGGATTTACGGTAATGTTAGTGCCGAAAGATAACTTGCTTGAAGAGGTGGTTGCTGTTGGATATGGTACGGTCAAAAAGAAAGACCTTACCGGTTCTGTGTCTTCGATATCGGCAAAGGAACTCCAAGCTTTTCCAAATGCCACCGTCGCTCAGGCTATGCAGGGGAGAGCTGCTGGGGTGCAGGTACAACAGAACTCAGGGCAACCGGGGGCTGGAATTCAGATCCGTATTCGCGGTGCAAATTCTGTTCGTGGAGACAACGAGCCTTTATGGATAATTGATGGTTTTCCGGGCAACTCCAATATGTTAAACACTAGCGATATTGAAAATATCGAAGTGCTCAAAGATGCTTCCGCAACAGCGATCTATGGGTCTCGTGGAGCTAACGGTGTAGTGATAGTAACAACTAGAAAAGGGAAGGCAGGACAAACAAGAGTTGAATATAATGGAAACTATACCGTCCAATCGGTACGAAAGAAGTTGGATTTACTCGATGCAAAAGGGTACATGCAATTAATGAATATTCAGCAAAAAAATGATAATGGTGGAGAATTCTTTTCGGCCGAAGATATTGCAAATGCTTCGCAGTATGATTGGCAGGATTTATTGTTTCAATCGGCTCCTCTACATGATTACAACATAGCGGTGTTAGGAGGGAACGATAAAACTAAGTTTTCGCTTTCTTCTGCTATTTATGATCAAAAGGGGGTTGTAAGGAATAATAGTTTTCAACGTATTAATGTGCGAGGAACCATAGATCATCAAATTAATCCTAAGGTTAGCGTCTTTATGAATACTTTGTTAAACAAATCGCATAGTAAAAATGGATATCCTAGCGCTGGTCTTCGTGGAGGATCGCTGATGAGCGCTATTCCAGGTGCATTACCTACTGTGGGACCTTATCTTGAAGATGGATCTTACCGTTTGTTGAATTCTACTTATCCGTTTGTATCAGATGGTCTTATTAATCCTATTGCATACATTAATGAGGTTTCTAGCAAGTGGATGGCAAATAGGGTAATATTAAATGGTGGATTGCGCTATTCTCCGTTAAAGGATCTAACCTTTAATTTGGGTGCAAACTTGACTAATGTTGATTCGAGATCGGACAATTATACAAGTAGTAAATATCCAGAGTCTATTGGCAAAGCGGCTATAGATTTAGGTAATACGAGTGAGTATAATGGTTCTGCGACCGTAGAGTACAAAAACGCATGGAATGAAAAACATCAGTTTTTAGCTTTGGTGGGCACTACTGCTGATATGTACATCGCGCGTCCGGTATCTTTGTCCGGTTCTGGTTTTTTGAGCGATGTATACGAGACCGATAACATTGGTTCGGCGTCTATTATCAATACACCCAGTTCAGGATACACCAAATGGACCATGCTATCTTATCTCGGAAGAATTAATTATGATTTTGATGAACGCCTATTATTTACAGCTAGTTTACGTGCCGATGGTTCTTCTCGGTATAGTACAGGTAACAAGTGGGGGTATTTCCCATCCGCTGCGCTAGCTTATCGGTTGTCCGAAGAAGAGTTTGTCAAAACCCTGGGTTTTGTGAATGATTTAAAACTGAGATTGGGTTATGGCCAAACAGGTAGTACTGCAATAGACCCCTATTATACGCTGAATATGCTTGCAGGGTCTAAGGCTGTCTTCAATGATAATCTTTTTAATGCCTTTGCGCCAGGTAATAGGTTGCCCGCTAATCTGAAATGGGAAACAACCGAGCAGACAAATTTCGGAATTGATTTTTCTGTCTTGAAGGATAGGCTGCGGTTTACAGCCGACTATTATGTGAAGAATACGCGTGACTTATTAAATGCAGTGCAGTTACCAAGATCTCTTGGTTACGTAACCACCATACAGAATATAGGACAAATGCAGAACAAAGGTTTCGAGTTTTTGATTGATGCAAGAGTATGGGACACAGATTTTAAATGGAATCTCACTACCAATTTTTCATTTAATAAGAATAAGGTTAAGAAGTTGTACGAAGGACAAGATATACTGGGGAGTACTTTAAATATTACGATATTGAATGATAATTTGAATCTCGTTCGTGAAGGACAGCCTATGGGGGTATTCTATGGGTATGTAGAGGATGGTTACACGGATGTGGGTAAGATAAAGTATAAGGATCTGAATGCAGATGGTAAGATAACGACGGCTGATAAAACTTATATAGGTAATCCTAATCCTAAATTTACCTATGGACTTAATTCAAATATGACCTATAAGAATTTCGATTTGTCTGTTTTTGTACAGGGGTCTAAAGGAAATGATATTTATAGCTTGAGTATGGCGGCACAGACTATGGATTTTGGACAAGGGTTGAATACATTACGTGAAGTTTTAAATAGTAATTGGACAGCAGAAAATACCAATACAATGTATCCCAAAATAAGTCGTACAAGTTCAACGATGATGTCGGATCGTTTTGTTTATGATGGATCCTACTTACGACTTAAGAATGTCCAACTTTCTTATAATGTACCTTCGGTATGGCTGGGTGAGAAGGCGATAAAAAGGTTACAGTTTTATGTGAGCGGCCAAAACTTATTAACTATTTCAAAATACCCTTGGTTTGATCCTGAGGTAAATACAAAAGGTGGTGCTAATTCTCTGAATCAAGGTATAGATCATTATGCTTACCCTGTGGCAAAATCATTTTCGTTTGGTGTAAAATTAGGGCTTTAATAACGATTATTATGAAATTAAAATTCTTTCCTTTTATAATGGCCCTTCTTATTACAGGGGCATGCAAAGATTTCTTGGATGAGTCTCCGAAAGAAATCGCTTCTGAAAATTTTTACAATACGGCCGCTGAAATGGAATCTGCGGTTATGGCTACATATGTTCCTTTACAGGCAAATCAAGCCGTTTTTGGTCGGCATTACCATACTATTCAGATGTCTCAGTTGGATTACGGTTATGGACGAGGATCGTATGCCTCTGTAACGGATTTCAATGGGCTAGATGCAACGAATGTAAATCGTGTAGGAGATATGTGGACTAATTTTTACCTCTCCATTCGTAACGCAAACCTTGTTGTTGCAAATAAGCAGCGTGCCTTGGATAACGGCGTAAGTGAAACTGAAGTTCAAAAGTTAGTTGCTGAGGCTAAATTTATGCGAGCATTATGCTATTTTTATTTGGTGAGGCATTGGTCTGGTGTGCCTATTCGAACAGAAACTAATATGGGGCAAGCTGATTTAGCAAGAGCCACCGAACAAGAGGTCTATGCACAGATAGAAAATGATCTTAAGGAGGCCGAAACGCTTTTGCCTGAAGTACAAACATTGATTGGGAGGGCTACCAAGTGGGCTGCTAAAACAATGTATGCCGATGTTCTTGTAAACCTTAAACGCTGGGAAGAGGCGATGAATAAAGCCAAGGAAGTTATTGATGCGAATCAATTTGCATTATTACAAGTTACAAAATCGGACGATTATTACAAGATATTTGGACCGGATGTGATCAATACCAAGGAGGAGATATTTTATATTAAATTTACAGGAACTAAACCTAGCAATTTTGTTTTCATGCTACACCATCCTAAATCTCCATACTACGGCGGTGACGGAGCTTATGGATTGTATACGGATAGTGTTAAAAATAAAGAGATCGTACAGTGGGATCCAAATGATTTGAGAAAGAAATACAATTTGTATAATATGGACATAGGCCTGGGGTCGAAAACGACGATGCTTTATAAGAAGTTTATTGAGCCTGATAAAACTTTGGGCTTGAGTACTGATTACCCAATATATAGATACGCTGATTTGCTCTTGCTTTTTGCGGAAGCATCCTGTCAAGTTGAGGGTAAAGGTACAGCTGATGCTTTAGAAGCTGTTAATAAGTTGCATCGAAGAGCTTATGGCTTAAACACGGAAGTCCCTTCCGTAAAGGATTTTAGTTTAGTTCAGTATCCTTCAAAAGAAGGATTTCTGGATCTGCTGGATAGGGAAAGAATGTATGAGCTTTTTTGTGAAGGTAAGCGATTTTTGGAATTAAAACGTACCGGCCGATTAGAGGCTGCTATTTTAAAGAATCATAATAAAACTGTAGCTCAAAAACATCTGTTGTGGCCAATTCCAAATGCTGAGTATTTTTATAATAAGGCAATTGATGAAACAAAGGATCAAAATCCTGGATATTAAATTTAAAATATAAAATGAATAAGAAAAAGTTGTTAACGGTAGGTTTGAGCCTTTTGTGCACGATGTCTGGTTTTGCGCAGTACCGCGAAGTGATGTGGGAAAAGTTTAATAGCATTTCGCCTAATATGCTCACTATCGGCAAAGTGGAAAATATACAGACGGACAAGATAGCAGATTCATACTGGTCTATCGGTTGCGAAACATTGGATCGCAACTATGCCGACTATAATGCATACAAAAGTTATCTGTCTGAGCTAGGAGCTAAACATGCTCGTATACAGAGCGGCTGGGCCAAGTGTGAGCCTAAAAAAGGGAAATACGATTTTGAATGGCTTGATGTAATCGTAACGGATATGAAAGCCAGGCATGTGCAGCCCTGGATGGTATTATGTTACGGTAATCCTATTTATAGCTCAAATGAGAAACTGGGAGCCAAGATTTTTACCGACAAGGAAACCATGGACGGCTGGTTGAACTATGTGCGTCAAACCGTGAAGCGCTATAAGCACCAGATTAAGGAGTGGGAGGTGTGGAATGAACCGAACCTAGGCGATAATCTTAAATATCCTGATGCCTACGCTAACTTGTTGATGAAGACTGTCGAGGTTATTAAGTCGGAACAACCCGATGCCGTCATTATGGCGTTCGCGCTTTCGGGAAACCTGTCTCTTAAATTTACGAAGGATGTCTATGAAATCCTGAAAGCCAACAACAAGGTAGATATTGTGGATTACCTTACTTTTCACCCCTATATGAATAACCCAGATGAGGCTAGGTATAATATAGATGCGTTAACCAAGCTAGCGAAATCTTATAATCCAAAAGTAAAGCTTTTTCAGGGAGAGAATGGTTGTCCGTCGGTTTTAGAATGGGGACACGCGTTGAATCAGCATCCTTGGTCGGAAATTAGTCAGGCAAAATGGTTTTTAAGACGTATGGCTAATGATTGGTCATTCGGAATCAGGTCTTCGATATTCACCTTGGTGGATCTTCAGTATTTTAACATGCACCAGTCTTTTGGTTTGTTGCGTACTAATCTTGAAAAGAAGATAGTCTACAAACGTCCTAGTTATTACGCAGTCAAAAATATGATCAATCTATTTCCGACAGAAATAACCGCTTCGGGAAGATTGGCCTATAAGGCAAATACGTTTAAAAGTATCGCAATTGAAGGTGTGAAAAAAGATAATCAGCTTATTGGTGCCTTGATGTGGTACGATGATAAAGTGCCTTCAGATGATCTCGAATGGGATCGTTTAGATATTGAGATTAAGGATTTGCCGTTAAAAGATCCTGTTTTGGTTGATGTCGTTACCGGTAAGGTTTATGATATGAACAAACAATTGTATCGCAATATGGGTACTGCCATCAAATTAAGAGATTTTCCGGTTTGGGATAGTCCGATGTTGCTTGTGGAAAGAGCGCATGTGCAATTGCAAAAAGGAGCTGACCAGGGGCAGGATAAATCTAATGATAAAGAGGAATTAGGAATATTATAAAAAAAATGAGGTTTAAAAATAAAGTTGTAGTTGTAACCGGAGCAAGCCAGAATACAGGAGTTGCGATTGCTAAGCGGTTTTTGGAAGAGGGGTCTAAGGTGTTGATCAACTCCAATGTGAAAGATGATTTGCAAGAAGTTTATAAAGAATTAAGCGTGCACTATAAAGATAGCGTTATGCAATACGTGGCTGATATATCTGATGAAGCGCAGGTTTCAGCTATGTTTAAGGCGCTAGATGAAGCTTATGGTCGTATCGATATACTTGTAAATAATGCCTGTCACCAAGGTATAGGGCCAACATTTGAAGAAATACCGACCTCTTTTTTCTGGAATGTTCTTCAAGTTAACCTTCAGGGTACTTTCATGATGTCCCAACAGGCGGTTTCCCGGATGTTGAAGCAGGAAAACAAAGGGGTGATTGTAAATATGGGTTCGAACGTATCTAAACGCGCCATACACAACAGAGCAGCCTATGTTGCGAGTAAATCAGGGATCGACGGTCTTACCAAAGCAATGGCTATCGATTTAGGGCCTAAGGGTATTCGTGTAAACACCGTCGCACCGGGCTATATTTTTACTAATCGTTGGGAGGTGTTGGACGAAGCTATTAAAGAGAGAAGACGGACAAATATACCATTGGGGGTAGAAGCCTACGGGAAAGATATTGCTGATGCGGTTTTGTTTTTGGCGTCGGATGAAGCTAAAGTGATCAATGGTTCGCGTTTAGTTGTAGATGGTGGTTGTTCGGCACAGCATATGCCAATAGATGTGGATTTTTAATGAAGTTGATTTATGAAAGTTACTAAAATTACGACGGCTATATGCCATGCTTATAGAACAAATTGGGTATTTCTAAAAGTACATACCGATTCGGGGATTTACGGGGTTGGAGAAGCAACCCTAGAGATGCGCGAGAAGACTGTTGAGGCTGCTATCATGGAGTTAGAACGTTATCTGGTAGGGCGCGACCCGCATGATGTGGAGGCCTTTTGGCATGATGCGTATAGAGATTCCTATTGGCGGGTAGGGCCGGTGTTAATGAGCGCTCTGTCTGCGGTAGAAATGGCACTTTGGGATATCAAGGGTAAAGATTTGGGCGTGCCTGTCTATAAGTTGTTAGGAGGAAAAGTGAGAGATAAAGTACCTTGTTATGCTAACGGATGGTTCGCTGGTTCCAAAACGCCGGAGGAGTTTGCTGAAAAGGCCAAGATAGCTGTCGGCAATGGATTCACTGCCTTGAAGTGGGATCCTTTTGGTTCGGAATATATGAATATCTCGCCGAAGGTATTTTATCAGGCTTTGGAATGTGTGGAAGCGGTAAAAGGGGCTGTAAAAGGAAAGGCAGATCTACTCATAGAAGGACATGGTCGTTTTAATATCCCTTCGGCTATTCGTATTGCGAATGCATTGGCTGAATTCGATGTGCTTTGGTTTGAAGAGCCTATTCCACCAGATCACAGAGAGGGTCTTGCTGAGGTCAGAAAAAAATCAAAGGTGCCCATTGCTGCAGGAGAAAGACTGTATAATCGTTATGAGTTTAATGAATTTTTACGCTATGGTTGTGCTGACTTTTGGCAACCAGATATTTCCCATGCGGGTGGTATAGGCGAACTTAAGAAAATAGCCGCTATGGCCGAAACGCATTATATACCCATCTGTCCGCACAATCCTAGTGGGCCGATTGCGAATGCGGCGACATTGCAACTAGCCGCTTGTACACCTAATTTTTATCTTTTAGAGACCATGTCGTCTGATGTCGCTTATAGAAAAGATATCTGTAACGAGGAAGTGTTTTTCGAAAATGGATTTATGAAAATTAACGATAAACCGGGGTTAGGGATTGATTTCTTCGAAGAGGAGATTGAAAAATACCCGTACATTCCACGTAATTTGCGTCATTATCAGGGTGATCTTACCGATATACGTCCTGCCGATTCAACAAGTTATTTTAAATAATATCAACCATGGTGAATACGGAGAAAACAGGCTACAAGTGGGAAGTGCTAGCACTACTATGGGTAGCATTTTTATTTAACCAGGCGGATCGACAGGTTTTCAATATCGTACTACCATTGCTAAGGGAAGACCTAGGTCTTACCGACGTAGGGGTAGGGGCTATTGCTACCCTGTTCAATTTGGTGTATGCACTTTTCGTGCCGATAGCGGGCTACGTCGGTGATAGATACAGTAAAAAGTGGATCGTCGTAGCTAGTATTCTGTTTTGGAGCGCAGCGACGTTGTCTACGGGCTTTGCTACCGGATTGGTTATGCTTATTCTTTTGCGTAGTATTGCAACAGGTGGAGGTGAAGCTTTTTTTGGCCCACCAAATTATTCGCTTTTAGCGCAGTATCATACTAAAACCAGGGCTTTTGCGATGTCTATTCACCAGACATCCTATTACCTAGGTATCATTTTGAGTGGTCTGGCAGCCTCTTATATCGCTGAGCGATGGGGCTGGCGTTATTCATTTTATATCTTCGGTTTGTTGGGGCTGATCCATGGGATCGTTATGATATTCAGGCTTAAAGATAAACCTGTAGAGGCCAATAATGCTGTTTCCCAAGAAAAAATGCCATCCTTGTTAGATGGATTTAAGATCGTGTTTGGGACACCAACTGCTCTTATACTTACTATCGGTTTTAGCTGCTTAATTTTTGGCTTGACGGGATACCTAACCTGGATGCCAACTTATCTCTATGAAAATTTTAGTCTCTCGCTATCTCAAGCTGGATTTCATTCGATGGTATATACACATGTGTTTGCTTTCATCGGTGTGATATTAGCCGGAAAGCTTTCTGATAAGTTGGCGGTAAAAGATAAACGTTATCGTATACTTTTACAGAGTATGGGATTGTTGCTGGCCTGCCCATTTATCATATTAATGGGTAATGCGCAAAGTCTGACATGGATTTATATCGGTTTTGCGGGCTTTGGTTTCATGCGTGCTTTTTTTGATGCTAATACGTATTCTGTATTGTATGATGTAGTTCCGGCACGCTATCATTCCAGTGCATCAGGGGTGATGATTATGACGGGTTTTTTTATAGGTTCTTTTTCTCCCGTTGTATTGGGGTATATTAAACCTATTTTCGGCTTGTCTATGGGATTCTCGTTTTTAGCGGGAGTTTGGATTTTCGGTGCTATAGTATTATGGGTAGCCTACCGCTTTTATATGAAAAGAGATCTGGCTAAGGTGGAAACATGTTAGCATAGAGTGTGTGATCAAATGTTGGGGGCTGTTGTGATTACAGCCCCTTTTTGTAGCAAATCTTGAAATTTTGGATAATTAGGAAGTTAAGTGCGCTATAGCCTCACCGACTTGGGTAAAGTGATCTCCTTTATCCGTTGTATAATTCTCATTCAATCGATCAATCCATAGGCTTCGCAGACCAGCAATTTTGGCGCCGCAATAGTCAAGGGTATAACTGTTTCCGATATACGTGCACTGCGAAGGTGCTAGCCCCGCTCGATCACATGCTTGCTGAAAGATTTCTGTATCTGGTTTTGCTGCTCCAATATCTTCAGAAATAACAATGATACTAAAATAAGAAGCTATAGCGTTATTGGTTAGTTTAAAATATTGATCTGCGCTAACGCCATTGCTTATAATTCCTAAAGGCATGGTTTTAATCTTTTCTAAACTCTCGCTCACATCCGGGAAAAGTAAACAATTTTTTAGGTACAGTTGATGATATATAGGATAAAGTTGAGTAGCTGTGTCTTCATCCAGTTCATCCCCATGGGTACTCCAAAATGCCTGCAGGCGTTGCACCCGTTGTTCTTGTAGTGTTATTTGTTTTTTGAAGAACCGTTCTAAAAATGCTTCTGTGATGTTAAACCAGTGCACTTTTGCAAGTTCGCGGTCCTGAATGTCCAGCCCATGCTGCTCTGCAAGAGCTAAAATAGCACTGTTGTGGGCTGCTACACTATCCGTTAAGGTATCATCTATATCAAAAAATATCATCTTTTTAGAATGTATTCCGTTTTATAAAGCGGAATACACATTTTGTTTTACGGTGTTTATCTTCTTTAATAGCTATTGCCGCTTCCTTGCCCATTTCTTTGAAGTCTGTCGATAATACCGAAAGACCATTTAAGATAATTTCATTGATGGCAGATTCGTTATAGGATAAAATACCAATATCTTTTCCTATTTTTAATTTTTGGGCTTTTGCCATTCTAGCCATCTGGATCAGTTCATTTTCTAACTGACCGCTTAGTATAAAGTATGACTCGCCAGCAGTAAGTTTGTCCGGAATTTTTTGATCAAAAAAAGCATGGTTAATCTTTTGTTCTTCACAATAATGCTGAATTCCCTTATGGAGTAATTTTCCATATAAACTCCCCTTCATGGTAAAGATATTCAGTTTAGGATATCTTGAAATTGCTTCGGTAGCTTGTTGCAGACCTTCGTAAACATCATTTTCAAAATCCTGATAAATGGAGATGAAATTTCCAGGTAATCCATCCAAGTCTCTGTCCAATAGTACCAATTGACGGTTAGGTATTTTCTTTAATATCGAAATGACACGAGCTTGTATTTTGGGCGTCAGGGGTAGGTGAGGTGTGATAACATAGTAATCAAACTGACCTAAGTTTTCGAGGATAAACTTTTCAAAGAGATCAATCTCTTGGTTGAACAGACGGATGGTAAACTCTGTATTGCTATCCATATGTTCGGAAAAAGACTCGAAAAGCTCTTTTTTGTAAAAACTTAATACGTCAAACAATACAAGGACCTTAAGTGCTTGTTTTTTTATTTTCTTTACGAAAAACCCCTTACCGTGCGCAGCATCAATGAAGCCGTCTGCCCGAAGTATACTATAGGCTTTTTTTACAGTTTCTTTTGAAACCTGTAATGATTCACAGAGCTGATTCATAGATGGAAGAAGGTGTCCTTCTTTCCACACTTTTTTGGTGATTAGTTCTTTAATCTCTTGTACGACCTGTTTGTATAAAGGTGTCTTACTTGAATGGTTAACCTGAATTTGCATAAAGAAATTTTGATAGAGCAAATTACTAATAATATTATATTATAGCGACAAATACAGGGCTAGGTACTGAAATTTCTTGATTAGCGTAATTTAACAGTCCCGTTTTTTTGTCTCGATGGAATTTTTGAATGGTATTACTTTGTTGATTGGCTACGTACAATACGCTCTCATCGCTGTCAAATTCAAAATGTCGAGGCCCTATCCCTTCACTAGAGACTATTTGTTTTTGGGCTAGATATCCTTGTTCATCGATTTCAAATACCGTGATTTCATTTCTATCTCCGCGGTTGCTGGCATAAATGTATTTTTCATCCCTAGTGATCCGTATATGTGCGCCAAGATCTAAACCTGACACTGTGTTTTTAGTGTTTAAAGCGGTACGTTGTAACGAATTGACAATCATGTTTGAGTCATCGATCTGTAGCACCTCAATACTCCCGTCAAGTTCGTTCACTGCATACATACGATTTTTAGAGGAGATCGTAATATGCCGCGGCCCTAATCCAGGTGTTAATTTAAATGTGAAATACTTTTGATTATTCGTTCTAAGGTCTTCTGTGTCGAATTGATAAATACAGTCCGCACCCAAGTCTTGTATGTATACCTTATTTCCGTCTTTGCTGAAGGCAGCTGAATGTATATGAGACTGTAGTTGCCGTTTCGGGTGTATGCTCTTGCCTTTAAAACCGTAACAACTTAGTAACGATCCTATGTTACCCTGTTCATTGAGGGAAAAGCAGCTAAAGTTGCCGCTCATATAATTGGAAACTATGAGCAAATCTTCTTGCGGACTGATGGCGATGTGGCAAGGTGCGCTTCCCTGAGTATTTATGGCGAAATCATACGCTAAATCTGTTGATTGTTGTGGAAACGAGATCGCTTTTATTTGTCCTTTTTCATCTCCCACTTCTTCAATAAAATACAGCCTGTCTTTGTGTGGTAGTATCGCTAAAAAGGATGGGTTTTTAGCTGTTGTGTGCTGTGGTTTTAATTTCTCGTTTTTGTTACCTGTTTCTTGAAAGATGTAAACACCTTTGCTTTTTGTATTAACTGTGTATGTTCCAGATATTAATGTTTGTTTTTCTGACATTTATTTTACTTGTTTTTGAGCGTTGATTAGTGAATGTATTTTGTTAAATTAGGGAATTAAATATCAATTTCAAAACATGTGTAAACTTCACTATCAAGACCTACTCAAAAAAGTAATTTTACGGTCGTTTTTAAGTATCATTTCGATTCTTTTTATCAGTACTATTTTCGCTCAAACAAGATCCAACCAGTTGATTCAAGTGCTTGTTAGTCCTGACCATGAAGATTGGACCTATCAACGTAAACAGGACGTTCAATTTAAGGTTACAGTACTGAAAAACCAAGTGCCAATTGCAGGTGTACCCATTCGCTACACTATGGGATATGAAAAAGAAAAGCCTACGGATACAGGTACGTTGCAGTCGTCCAAGTATGAAGTCATTCTGCTGTCTAAAAAGCCGGATCGTCCTGGTTTCCTTCGTTGTGAAGCTCTAGTAAACATAGATGGTGTAGAGTACAAGGGAATAGCAACTGCAGCAATTGCGCCAAATGAAATAAAAATCACCCAACAAGCACCAGCAGATTTGATGTCCTTTTGGGATAAAGCGATCAAGGATGCAAGAAAGATTACCCTAGCTCCTAAAATGGAGCTCCTACCTGCACAAAGTACTGCTTTGTACGATGTCTACGCGGTGAGTTTTCAGCACTACCGCTGGGGCTCACGTATCTATGGTAAGCTTGTCGTACCTAAAAAATCCGGCAAGCTACCGGCTGTAGTACAGTTTCCGGGAGCAGGAGTACGCAATTATGTAGGTTACACTGCACTGGCAGAAA
Source organism: Sphingobacterium paucimobilis HER1398 (assembly GCF_000416985.1). Lineage (GTDB taxonomy): Bacteria > Bacteroidota > Bacteroidia > Sphingobacteriales > Sphingobacteriaceae > Sphingobacterium > Sphingobacterium paucimobilis. Next base: position 118,825 of record NZ_ATDL01000002.1, on the reverse strand, counting down.
AAGGATTCATCACATTGCAGATAGGTATTCATGGACTACCTTTGGATCAGGACCCTTCGGTATATAGTGAGCTGCTAAATACTTCCCTCAAAGAATATTGGTTTTATAACCTGGATGACAAGGATCAGTATTACTATAAGCGTGTTTATCTAGCGTGTATACGCGCAGTAGATTTTTTAGAGACCCTACCTCAGTATGACCCGAATAAGCTTATCGTATATGGACACAGTCAAGGGGGAGGGATGACGCTGTTTTCAGCCGCTATGGATAAAAGAGTCAAAGGATACGTAGCAGTTTATCCAGCTCTCTGCGATTTGGCGGGTTATCAGCACCATAGAGCAGGAGGTTGGCCTCATGTAGGTGCAGCCACCAACCCTCAGACACAAAAAGCCGATAAACTCGAGACAGCAAGATATTTTGATGCAGCAAGCTATGCAAATAAGATACAAGTTCCTGGTTTTTTTACTTGGGGATATAACGATGATACTTGTCCTCCTACTTCTTACTATAGCGTTTACAATTCAATCTCTGCATCAAAGGAAGTTTATGTAGCCCAACCTACAGGACACTGGACCTATCCCGAGCAATTACAAAAGGTTGAAGACTGGATCATTAATTTTTTTAAGTAAAAAGGAGAAAAACTATGAAGAATAAAGGAAAGGTATTATGCTTTGGTGAGCCATTACTTCGGATGGATGCAAAGACATTGTATTTGACAAGTGATGGTTTTAATACAATGAATGTGCACGTACGGGGATCAGAGGTTAATGTCTGTGTAGGTCTTATGGGGATTCATTATGAATCCATGCTTAATTATAAAAATTGTACAGACACAAACTTGAAGTTCGCACTAGCAGGTGACTAGCCCTTAGATTTGTTTTATACCTAAGGTTACCTAGTTCTCAAACACCACTGGCACATGGTCGCTCAGGTGTTTCCAATCTTCGAAGTCCAGGACTTGTAACGAAGCCATCGTGCCTATACGATCAGTAGGGCAGAATACATAGTCTATATGATATGCCTTTGCTGGGTTTCGCTGTAGGAAGAATGTCTTTTTAGTTTCTTCTCCTTGCTCTTCTCCTGTTAGGTGATGATACATACTGACTATACCGCTTTTGTCAAGTATGTTTAATACATCCGTATGGTTCCACCACCGATCCCATCTGTCCCATATTTTGTTGCTGTTGAGATCTCCTACGATTAGTGTGTTTTCTATGTTTTTATTGAGCTGAAGGTATTTCCATAGCTGGCCGATATATCCAAAGGTAGGAGAGTTGTTCCCATGACACCAACAGGCTAGTAGATTAAACTCATTACCAACACGACAAGGCAGAAAATAATCTACGGTATGATCATCATACTGATTTGACCAGGAAAGAGGGGTTATCCGAATATCGTTCTTGGCAAAAATCCCCAATCCTTTATTTTTGGTTTTTCCAATCCATAGATAATTACTTGCCCATTCTTTGTAAGGCTTGTGATTAGATGTCTCAGGATTTTCACATTCCTGAATTATCATAATATCTGCATTTAAATAATCAAGTGCTGAGAACTTCTTTCTAAAAGCACCATTACAATTCCATGTGACCAACCTCATATTAAAGACAAGATATAAAATGTGTTGTATTTTCAATCAGTCCCAAGCATATTCTTTAGACTTTTAGCTTTCTTACACATGTTTCTATATCGATTTTGGACTTCTATAATTCAAAAACAGCGCTGCTATCCTATTGTTTTATAGATATATAAGAGTTATATTTAAATATTCGTAAAACGAGCCCGCATCCCTGCGGAGTTATAATTGGTTAAGCATAGCCCTAGCAAATCCGCGAGGGCTATCTTGTATGATATTTATTTCTTTCCTGGAGCGGCAACTGCCAGAGAAATCAATATTGAATCCAGGCTTAGTTATAAGAATTACATAGACAGAAGTTGGAAGCTCTCGGCAGCATGATACTAGCAAAGATCTTTAAGGCCAAACAAACTCCTTAGATCTTTGACTTTCTGGGGCAAACCACTCGTCTGCTGTCTCTTGAAATATTGGTTGCCCATCTTTACTTGTTCTAGTATGAATTAGATCTCCGACAGGCGCACCATGTAAATATCGAAGCCTACCCAATGCATCAAATTTAATTTTCCCATTGTCCAACAATGCCTCAAATTTGGCAAAATTATGAATGTTATCTTTTGTTATCCTTATTCTTTCCATTTGCAGATTGTTAATCTTAGGTATAGTTTCATAGGTGTCACTCCAAGCATTGAACTACAATAGATCTTATTATGGAGTTCTCTTTTCAACAGTTAGCAGCAGATGTTTCTTGCCTTGATTACGTCTTATATAACCAATAATGCTCACTAAGTTACCATATTCATCCATGTTGTTATCGTGTCCGCTTTCCTCAATCCAAATTAGGTAGTTTCTTTCAAGGTCTTCTATTGAAATGCATCTGTCTTTATAGAAGGTCAGATCATAGACCTTTCTGTTTGCAGACTCAGTCAACTCTGTTAATGTCACCTTCGTATTGAAAATGAACTCTAATAGGAGGATGAGATTATCTTGGTTTTCGGTATAGGAGGATTCTATTCCTGTTTCATTACCCAGATAGGTAGCAAAGAGTGGGTCGTCATCTAAGAATACCTTAAGATCGACCGTGTCAGTTGCGATAAACATTAAATCTAGAGATAATTCCGATGTGCTATCTGATGTATGTACCTTCATGCAGTCTAACTTTTCTTATTTTCTTTAAAACTAGATCTTTTTATAGTCCCCGATTATTGGATATCGTTTTGTTATTTCGCCCAGGCTGTGAACATTAGATTGTAAAATGATAACCTATAAACAATGTAGATACGAGCTACAAGCTCGCGCTATCGGGAGAAATAAATTTAACACTTTATTAGAAAGGGAAAGGTGATTGTAGCTCTGGTACCTTTATTACTTTATATAGATTTTTATCTTCGTCTTGAATCGAAAGAAAGATGTTAGTCTGCTCCCTGATTTCATCATTTAGACGTTGCTGAAATTTCCCCATATTGCTTTTTGAAATTAGTCTTTTGGCTTTTCCTAAGATTGAATCTAATGTTATTTCTTTACCTAGAAACTCTGCAATAATGTTCTTATTCAGCAAACTAATGAATTCGCTATATTCATCTATAACTAAATCGAATTTTCCATTAAGGATTTTATCATTGATAAAAAGGTTGATCAAGAGATGATTGATTATATCTAATAAAATGTTTAACTGTAGCATTTTAGGTATTTCAATTTCATGTAATGCATCATTACCAATAAAACGTATCGAATGCAGTCTTTTTGATTCCTTAAAAGTTAAATATCCCTTCTCGTGAAGAAGGTTAATTCTCATTTCTAGTGAACCTTTTTTTAACTTCAAATTGTTACAAATACATTCGATAATGGCTCTAAAGCCACCGGCTGCCAATATCTTTGCTTCTACCTTAAGCGCATTAATTGTTTCTAAATATATTTCTTTAATAGTGACAGGAAGATGCGATGTGTCAATAATATTCCCATGTTTTAAATACGGAGGCAAGATTATCTCATTTTCATAGTATTCGTAGTCATCCTCTTTGGTTTGTCTCATCATAAAATTATCACCATAAGCTTTCAGAAAAGAGATATGATCGCACCCTAGACACTGGATTACACAATATCTTTCGACCCATTGAAAATTATAATCATCTTCTCCTCCACTTTTCTTTGTCTCAAATAAAGTGTGATGATTCCGCACTCCTTGACAATTAGAACAAAAGTATTTCTGACCCATATATTTTTTAATTTACAAAGATTATTTTATGTAAAAAACTCTTCAAAACGATTCTACATTTGAATCTGTTGTAAGACAACGTGTATTACAATACTAAACAATATTTTACAGAATTTTATGCTTTTTAAAAAACAGCTTTCTAGTTATTAAAGATTTAAATTCCGTTTACAAAGCTGTCAATAAAGAAATGGGAAAAGTTATCTTATAACAGCTAAATTAGTGTAACTATTCACTAGGAAGTGGATTTAATGTACTGGTCAAAATCATTGCGTAATAGTCAGGTGAATACCACGATACCGCATATTCGGTTTAACAAAGTATTATCTATATTAGGGAAGTGCAATATACAAAATATTTATGGACACGATCTTGTATAACATAGGTTTCATCAGACTGTACGTTATCTGTTATCGTCCAGCTTACAAAGCACAGGACTAGCTGAGGAAAAGTCACAGTACAAACTGAATTTTAGTGTATTATGAATCTTATCATGTACTAAACATTTTTCTTTAAGAAGTCCGCTGGTCCACCAGCGTGGTAATTTGTTTTGCCTAGATTATCTTCGTAAAACATTATTTTTTGTTCGTAACTATTCCCTAAAATATCGTCATAAACTAATGTGAACTCAAAACGAAATATGAAATCAGCGCCATCCTTTTGTTGAGAAAGTTTTTTTTGAGTGTATGTAGTCTCAAACATTGCTATATAGTCCCCTTGATGTTTTTGATAAGTAAGTCATTCACCGAAATTATTCTCACTGTTAAATAAACTAGTCGTAATTTGAATGTTGTTTGCAGAACTATTCTCCAAAAGGAATATAAATGAATAGGTGTAAAAAGCTATGTCGTTATTTATAGTTTGATTTTTGGGAACCACGTTTAATGAGAAGTAAGGCTTTACTTTCTCTTTAAACATCATCTGCTCGATTTTTGTAATTTTCTGTTGTTCCAGAAGTGCTTGATGTTGTAGATCAATAGCTTTGTTTTGACTTTTAAACGTCTTAATAAGATAAATAGCTGTAATCAAAGTAATAGTAACCATAGCCCAATCTGCAATATTACCCCATGCCTCTGGTTTAAAGGGAACTTTTAGATACTCAGATTCAGGATATTCTCTGTTCAGTACTAGCCAATTATTTACAAGAGCTATACCTCCAAAGAATCCTATAATCCCTGTTATAATTGGGATGATTTTATTGTCAGACTTATTACTCATCTTCTTCCTCCTTCTTGGTTCCTCTTTTCAGCTTAATTATTGACAGTTTGTTATCTTTCCTATATTTCCGGTCTTCTTTGCTTTCTATGAATGAACAGTTTTCAAGAAAGTCGACGTGGGGAGATTTGATATCGACTTCTATTGTCAATGGCGACTTTTTATTGAGAGCCATGACGTAATCGAGCAATCTCGCTGCCATACGCATTTCTCTAAAGTCAGGATGCACTGCTATGTTCACCAGCTCTCGGTCGTTCAGCTCGATAAAGCCTAGTAAACCGCGTACTGCATGTGTAATTTTGTGTCGGACAGTAACAGTGGATCTACTAGCCATTTCAAGGAGTGCTTCCGGAAGTTCTGATACTTCATCTAATGGCGAGATATGAAATAACTCGGAGTAGGAGTATCTTGAGTCATCTATATTCCGTTGGAGTAATGTCTCGATTCCCGACTGTCGTCTACACAGTTTTTTAATAGAGACACCTAGATCTTCAGCTGTGAATGGTTTATCAAAGTACTCACGGAGATGGATAAGAATGAATAGGGAAGTCTTGGGTGTAAAAAAGAATCCCTCGCTGATCAAAAACTTTAAGTAATGAGTCAGCGGTTTGTTTTCAATTTTCCGTTCACCCGTAACCACCTTCTTTTTCCATTCCAGATATTCAGGCTCTACGGCTATCTTATGTTCAACACCATTTTTATCTTCTGTACGATCTTCATAGTTTACCGTAAAACGGTATATAGTCGTTTTTTTATTATGGTTGGCAGCACTATTAAGCTTTACTTTTTCATAGGAACCTACATGTGAAGGAGGCATAACCTCTGTAAAAGAAGATTGGAATATCGGGACAAAAAGCGTCCACAGGTCTTGTTTAAATTTCTTCTTGTTCGTTGGATCTAATATTTCAAAAAGATAACCATCATATTTACCCATTAGAAATGAGACGTCCTCATCTGACAGAATTGAATCTTGTAAAAGATGGTACACGTTGCGAAGTACCTCGAAATCACTTCTAAGCATGATAACAAGCGGGCTTCTTACTCTGGTATTTTTCTTAACGTTCCCCAATTTAGATTAATAAAACTCTAAAATAAGGTTTTATATGATTGGAGACAACAATGCTTGTGATTAGGAAAAGTATTTGCCGTCGCGAAGGCTTAATTTATTAGCTTTTTCTGCTATTTTTAAGGCCTGTTCGATGATCAAAGCATTAGGTTTCCCTTGTTCAAACAGATATATCGCAGTGTCATCCTTACTCTTTCCATCGATAAAACAACCCGCATCTATCATTCCATTTATCACTAACGTGCAATCATCTATATTAGATAGACTGATAATCTCTTTGACAAATCTACTGCCGTCATCTTCCAGCAAGTCTTCATCAGGAGGATAATATAGTCGTATATCATCATTTAATTCATTTGCGATAGATGATAGAACATGATGCGGATATTGTGATTTTATCACCATACTTTCAAATCCTGAAATTAAATTTGGATCACTACTGACAGACGCTGATAGGTCTCTTGCTGAGCGACCTTTAACCAGTCTACGTAGCTTAACCATGTTGATTGTGAATATTGCTGAAGTTGTTAATTTAACCATAATCGCAATAAAGAATATTCGATGCAAATTATGATGATTAGAAAAAGTTGGAATTTTGTATTTTTTGTTTTAAGTTTGTCTTGTAATTAGCTGATTAACTATTTGTATTTCTGCTAATAAATTGGCGAATGACGCTGCATCTTGTTTAGAAAACGTAGGAAATTTTCAGGAGAAACAAGGTTCAGGAGTCTAAGCCCCATTCTCTTATCTTTGTGAGGAGAGATGGGCGCTTGCTCTTGTTCTTTTCTCCGGGCTTCCTACGGCCTTCTGAAGGAATGAGGTAAGTCCCATCTCTTTTCAGATAGCACCTCTTCTTATATAGATACTGTTGTTCATTGATGCCTTAACCAAGATGAACAATGAGAAAAAAACAAATTAGAACGAAGCTTAAGAGGCCTCCTTAATACCCAAGGAATAGAAGTCATTATTGATGACTTAGATCATTGTATTTGCCAGTTATTAAACCGACAAAACCCAATTGTAAAACGCAAAGGTATTTACTCGATTTTATTCAGTTAATTTTTTATTTAAACAGTGTGGCCTGATCGAGGATTAGGTACGGTTGGTTATTGATAGAAGTAACGCTCTGACCCGCCTTCATTAGGTCACACCTAATGAACTTAAAAATGAGAGATTTTTTAGGGGTGGGAGAGAACTGCCCAAAGTGGCAGGACTATGCCTGCTCGAAAATGAAAAATAATAGTTATAGACTGCTTCTCCCGCTTGGGCGGTATCGCAGTGACGTGGTGTTTATGATATTCTGTGTGTTGTTTAGTTGGTCTTTGGTTACTCCTGCCTTCGGGCAGGAGGCCAAAGGCCTAACTCAGACTGTAGTCAGAGGTGTAGTTTCATCTTATGAAGATGGAAAGCCTATCGAAGGAGCTTCCGTTGCAATAGAGAAGAAGCATGCGCGCACGGATAAGGAGGGGAGGTTTACGATCAGCGTGGATAAGCCTACAGGGATATTAACTATAAAACATATCGGATACAAGGAGCAACGGGTTGCCTATGAGAATACAGCTACAATATTGAATATCGCCCTACAGGCCAATGAAAAACAGATCGAAGAAGTAGAAGTCGTATCTACCGGGTACCAGAAGCTACCCAAAGAACGAGCTACGGGGAGCTTTGAGTTTATCGACTCGGCATTATTCAACAGGAAGGTGTCGACGGACTTTGTAAGCCGGCTAGAGGACGTGGTACCGGGCATATCATCCTCCAAATATAATCCGAATACAAAAGGCTATACGCTAGGTATAAATATAAGAGGCGAAAGTACATTGAGGTCGAAACAATCTCCTTTGATCGTGATTGATGGAGTAGTTTACGATGATAGAGGAGGAGAGTACGGTCAGGGAATGCACTATAACATTAATCCTAATGATATTGAAAATGTGACGGTGCTTAAAGATGCAGCCGCGGCCTCCATATGGGGAGCACAATCCGGTAATGGGGTGATTGTAATTACGACCAAGCGGGCAAAATTTAATAGAGGGACGCAGTTATCATTTAATTCCAATATATCCATTAAAGATCGCCCTGATCTTTTCTATTACCCGCAGATGAGCTCTCCGGATTACATAGAGTTGCAACGGTACCTATTTGACCAGGATGCCTATGACGGATGGTTTGAGGACAAGTACTATAATCCACAACCTATACTGTGGTTAATGCATCAGGAGAAGACTGGCAAGATAACCCCCATGGAATATGCAGAGAAAATAACCGATCTCAAGAAGCATGATGTACGAACCGATTACCAGAAGTACATCTATCGAAAGGCAGTCAATCAACAGTACAATTTGCAACTGTCGGCTGGAGGAGAGCGGGCTAATACAATGCTTTCAGTGGGTTATGATAAGAACTTGAATGATGTAGTGACTTCTATTTATGATCGCTACACGCTTAGATCCAATACGCAGGTCAAGCCTCTAAAAAATCTTTTGCTCGATATAGGCTTAACCTATACCGAATCAAAGAACGTTAATAGTGCAATCCCGGTTCGTTACAATAGCTTGCAGATATCGGATAATAATTATCCCTATCTAAGGCTCGCTGATTATGCCGGAAATCCCCTTGCGTATGATGTAAGCGGATATAATCCTGCTTTTAGAGATACACTGGCCAATGGCCGTCTACTGGACTGGTCATACGCTCCGCTGAAGGAGATGCCCTATAATAGGGTTACAGAGAATGTACGCGAGTTCTTTTCAAATGCACAAGCGTCTTATTCCTTTGATTTTGGACTGAAACTGAATATGATGTATGCTTATAAGCGGTCTAACAATCCGTTGGAGACATGGATCGGGATAGAAAACTATCAGCAACGTGATGAGATCAATATGTATGCCAGCTGGAATGACAACTCGATAACCTGGAATCTTCCGGTAGGCGATTTTAAACAGTTGCTCAATTGGGATATCGTATCACATCAGAGCCGGGCCAGTTTGGATTTCGATCGCCAATGGAATGAAAGACATAGGATATCCCTATTGGGAGGATTCGAATTCTCCAAGAATAAAAAAATGCTGAACTCAGCGCAGTATCACGGATACAATAGGGAAACTGGCGCTTTTAAGCCTGTGGCATATGGAGTTGAGCTACCTTTGCTCAACGGAATGGAGGGGACCAGTGCAGTGATAGATCGTAACCGATATGAATACCTACGAAATAACTTTGTGTCTTATTTTGCTAATGGGGCTTATACATACAACGATCGATATTCTTTGAGTGCCAGTTTTCGCAAAGATGCCTCCAATCTATTTGGTGTAAAAAGCAACGATCGCGGACAGCCTTTCTGGTCTGTAGGTGGGGCTTGGATATTGTCCAATGAAGATTTACTGTCACACAGCACTTTTTTTGATTGGCTGAAAATACGCTCTACATACGGTTATAACGGTAATGCCAATAACAGTGTGTCGGCTCTACCAATACTGACTATAGAAAGCATGGTTCATTATATCACGAATCAGAACTACGGATCGATCAATACGCCTCCTAATCCTAGCCTGCGATGGGAGCGGGTAGGAATTCTTAATCTGGGATTGGATTTTGCGATTGCCAAGAATAGGTTCTCTGGATCTATCGAATACTATATAAAGAACGCAAAAGACTTGATTGCTCCCGATCGTGTAGATCCGACTACAGGTTTTAATAATCTGATGGTAAATAGTGCCAATATACGTACCAAAGGTTGGGATGTCTCCCTGAATGTGATCCCATTGCGTTACCAAGACTGGGTTTGGACATCTAATGTTGTCTTTTCGTACGCTCGGACCAAGGTCTTGAAATCTTATATAGCCAATGAAACAGGAAAGGACTATATCGGTACAGCCCAGACAATGGTGTCTACACCTATTGAAGGCCTGGATCTAAGGTCTGTATTATCTTATCGGTGGGCTGGATTGGATCCTGAAAATGGAGACGCACAAGCCTATTTAAATGGTGAAGTGTCTAAGGATTATTTTGCCATACTGGCAATGGATGTCAATGATCTCGAAAATCACGGGGCGGCTGTACCGTTGTATTTTGGAAGTTGGCGTAATAGTGTGAAATACAAAAGTATCGAACTCTCTTGGAATATTGCTTACCATTTGGGACATCGCTTTTTAAGAAATTCCTTCGATAACCTACTTTTTATAAACAATGATCTGGGACACAAAGATTATGCGCTACGCTGGCAAAAAGAAGGTGATGAACTGCGTACGGATGTTCCAGCCTTTAGTTATCCCGCAAATCTCGGGAGTCAGGTGTACATGCGATCTTCCGCATTGGTCGAAAAAGCTGGTCAGATCAAATTAAGGGATATACAAGTATCGGTCGGATTGCCGTTTGCCCATCGCTATAGACTTAACAATTGCCGGGTGTACGGCTATTTACAGAACGTCGGTACGATATGGAGAGCGAATAAAAAGGGGATCGATCCGGAATATGGATTTGGGTTGCCCGAGCCATTGATGGCTTCATTTGGGCTTAGTTTTAACTTTTAGTCAGAATATTATGAATGTAAATGTACTTATCAGTTTTTTACTGGTCGGATTGACCAGTGTAGGCTGTACAGGTTTTCTGGAAGAAAAGCCGGATATCAAAATGGTGATTCCACATACACTAGAGGATGCCGAACTGTTGTTAAATAACTATAGCACGATGAATATGGGATACCCTACTTGGGGAGAGTGGGGCATAGATGATTATTATGTAACCGACCAGACATTTAATGGAGCGCTGACTATCGATCAAAGGAATGCCTACACATGGGCCGATGCTCCTTATGAGGCGTTTACGCAGTGGCAGTTGCCCTATAAAGCAGTTTTTAACGCCAATCAGGCGCTAGAAATCATCCAATCCGTTGATGCTGCAGCTGTTTCTCAGAGAAGGGACAATCTAAGAGGTATTGCTCTTTTCTTCCGTGCTTTTGCTTTTCAGCAGTTGTTGGAGCTTCACGCTATGGCTTACCAAAAGGAAACAGCAGACAAAGAGTTGGGGATACCGTTACGACTGGGACCAGAAATCGATAAGTCGTCGGTACGGGCATCTCTACAACAGTCTTATGACCAGATTATCAGTGACTATCGAGCAGCAGTGCCGATGCTTCCACTGCACGAGAGTATAAAAGGTCGCCCCTTTAGAGCCAGCGCGTACGCTGGGCTTGCACGGGCTAGTTTGAACACTGCGGATTATCATCTCGCATATGCTTATGCGGACTCGAGCATACGTATACACGGTGATTTGATGGATTTTAATCTACTGGATGCGAGCAGGGATTTTCCGATACCACAATTCAATACGGAGGTGCTATTCTCGGCTGTTACGGGGGTGGCAGGCCCGATGAGCCGTACCAATGGAAGAATTGCTCCTGAGCTATACGAAAGCTATGAAGATACGGATCTGAGAAAAAGTATTTTCTTTTTAAAAGCAAATATCCCTACAGGAAGCTATAGTTTCAAAGGAGCATATAATCAATCTATTTCCTCCCTGTTTGTAGGTTTGACTACGAGCGAGATGTATTTGGTAAAGGCCGAATCCGCGACGCGTCTCGGGCTGATTGATGAAGCTCTAGATGCTATCAACACCCTTTTGGAGAACCGTATTGATCAAACTTCTTTCGCTCCTGTATCGGAGAGATCCCCAGAATCATTACTAAGGATTATTCTGTCGGAGCGTCGTAAAGAACTCGTATTCCGTGGACGTCGATGGGCTGATCTCAAGCGACTGAATCTCGACACACGCTTTCAGAAGGTTATAGAGAGAACGGTAGACGGCAAAGTGGATGTACTGGAACCAGATAGCCGTAAATACGCGTTCCGACTTCCAGAGCCTGTCGTCACTATTGGTAAGATACCTCAAAATATTCGATAACATTATAAAAGATATATATATGATCCCGATGAATCGGGACAAGATAATGGCAGCTGAAAATCAAACCGAGTTTGCGAGCTCATGAAATAATTATATACATATGAAATATCCATGTAGCACAGACTGCACAAACACGAATGACCGCGAAGCAGCATGCACACTATTTTACAATACTCCTGTGCATAATATACTTTGGATATTCTATATCGCAACTGAAAATCAAATTATATACATATGAAAAAGTTTCAATTCTTAATAGTAGCCTTTTTACTAATCAGTCTGTTTCAAACAGGTTATGGACAGAAAGGGGTTAGATTAGATTTAAATAAAGCACTGAAGGTAGGAGACAATTTTTTACCTCCTGATGAGGTAGAGCTTATGCGGAGTCCTGATAAAACAATAAACTGGAATAAGCTAGATGATAAAGTGATTGTATTGGATTTTTTTGAAACCAGTTGCGGATCTTGTATTCAGAGTATGCCTAGACTGCAGGCGCTACAGAACAAACTGAGGGACAAAATGCAAATCTTCACGGTAGGATGGCAGGGTAAGGAAACCTTTGAGAAGTTCTTTAAAGGCAATGCGTTTCTGAAAGAAAATAAGGTCAATTTACCTGTTATCTATAACGACATTTATCTGAAGGAAAAGTTTCCGCATATGGGCGTTCCGCATGTTGCTTTCATTTTTAGAGGCAAAGTCAAAGCAATTACATTCTCCGAATTGATCACAGAGGAAAATATCTTACAGCTATTTAATACAGGAGAAATAGCACTCGCTTTAAAGGACGATTTCGGCAAGGGGAGCCTGACGGGGATGGGAATCGACAATGCTGATAAATTAGGGATACGTCTCGATGGATATCAGGATGGAGCAGCATATCAATCATTGGAGATCAAGACGGATAGTATAACAGGAATGATCAACACCTCTTTTTATAATGTTTCGATTTACAGCGCCATACTCTTTAATTGGGCGCGGGTTCGAAAGGCTGATTACATACCTAGGTATGAGCGGCTCATACTGAATGTTGAGAATCGCAACATGTATGAGGACTTTGAGAATATAGGCAATGATTGGTATACAAAAAATGCAATATCGTATGAACGTATCGATAGGGTAAGACGTGCTGATTCCGTACAGGCTAGGATTGTCTTGGATGACTTACATAGCTTTTTAGGGATACAGTCTTATCGGGAAATACGTAAAATAGATTGTCTTATCCTGAGACCATGTCCTATTAAACCATATAAAGGTATACAGCCGATTACAGGCGGCTATAGTTGTGAGAGTACGGCAAGTTTAGCTGTTGTCATAGACCTAGGGTATAAATTACCCCCTGTGTTGGATAGAGTTAAGAAAGAAATGAAGATTAGACTAGGTGCCTTTGAAGATTTAAAAGAGTTGAATGCTCAGCTAAATGCGTATGGCATCGAAGCTGTATTAGGTGAGGGAGAGATGGAAGTTTTAGTAATAGAAGAGAAGTAGACTAGAAAAGCAGATAGGGTATGTGCTGTGCATACCCTATTCTAATTTTAGCTAACGCTTGTTCTAATAATACTGCCTAGGGTACTATCTTTTTTTCAACTTCACATTTGGTCCGTCTACCTGATTTTGTAAAGAATTAATCAACTCATTCTTTAATGCATCAGTGATATCTGGACTTCCTCCGTTGTCATTTGCCTGTAGCGAGCACATGGCCTGCTTAGGTGTCGAACACGAAGGGGGAGAAGTCGCAAAAGTATAGTGTGCCGGATTTGATGGATCCGTCCCTGTAAATGAAAACCATGCCATAAGCTTATGATTTAAATTACCTACCTATCATAATTTGTTTTAACTGATCACAATATGCTGCAGTCACATTGGCCCCTTGGTTTAGTCTGTTCGTAGCAGACATGTGGTACCTGGCGTCGGGACTCCTTGTTCGGCCGTACCACTTTTGATTTCCCCGTATACCGCCTTGCGGGAAATACCGCAAATCTACGCCGTATCCGTTTGAATAGCGGCCGGTGGCAATAGCTTCGCATCATACCAACTAAATACAGCATAGGGTAGGTATGCCCCCATGAGGGATGGCCTGTACCTGCGGAGTCTATCCGCAAGGCTCGGTGTCTACCTGCTTGTGCGATACCGGATGGATGATATGGGACTATTGCTGTCATTTTGTTTTATGTAGTTATTCCCGACTATGTCGGGACTTCGTTGCACTACGCAAGTGAACGTGTTATCGTGTTATCGTATTATCGTGTTATCAAGTGATGCTGTTATATATGTTGTTGTCTAATGTTTTGTTATAGAGTCATATAGTCACAAGGTTATATCGTTACTTATCTCCTTATTGTTGATACTAAGTTCGGGGAGATCGGACGGTTTGGAATTGTGATTTTCCTATTTAAAAGTTGTAAAATCTATAGTTTGCTGAAGTAACTGGGGTCCATATGAAGGTAGGAAGCGATACTTTTGCTCTGTAGGCGTAGTGCAATGTGCTTGTACCGTTTGTAGAACATTTCTTTTGCTTCCCTGGCGGGCAATAATAAGAGTTCGGTGCGGGCCAGACGCTGGTAGGCCCAGTAAAGCAACATCTTGTGATAAGCTCGGATAAGATTGAGATTATTGCTCTTATTGAGGACATGGACGACGTCGTCATGCTTTATATAGTAAATGGAGCTGTCTTCCAGTGCTTGCAGGGCGTAAGGGCTATGGCGTGCCGGATAGATGGCAATGTCATGCTCGGCTATGAAATGCTCGATAGCATCACTGTCATTGTTTATTATGACCAACAGTCCTTCGTGTATATAGATCAGATCGTCCTGATCGAGCATAAGCGTATGACCTTTGCGCACATGACGCTGCTTCAGTACAGCGCATATCTGCTGTCGCTGTTCGGGCGAGGTGCTGATGTACAGGTCTAAATGCCTGAAGTCAAAATCTATCATAATCACAACGAGTAGGAATAAAAGGATATAGATCAGTCGGATAGCCGTACTGGTTTTCGGCTCAGCACAGCTATCGTTCTGATCGGAGCTATGTCTATCCGTACTGTATACGGATGGCAACCTGCTGGGTATCGGCCATATCCTGCGACCGTACGCTTTGAGAAGTAGCGCTCATTTTTTCGAGTACGACTTCTTTGACCGTTTTTTGTTTACGCTCATTGTTGCCTAAAGGCTCTGCCTGCTTGTCGAAGAGGATGAGCTGTCCGGCATCCCAGCTGTCTGCAACAGCATCGGCAATCTGCTGCTTGAAGTCCGGCGAGAGATCCTTGAGCTGTGCCTGTTGATCGGTGCTGAGTTCAAAGGTGTCCAGCATCCAGCCGTCTATGTCGGTGCGGATTCGATCGGTCTCTACGTGCCTCACGGCAGATGGCAGGTTCAGTACGGAGGCTTGCGTATTGGCAAAGCCTGCGTTGTTAAAATTCTGTTTCATATACATTAAGTTTAAATTATTACCTCAAAATTAAGGGCAGATTTTCCTCTAAGCAATATGGCCGATACGGCAAAAACGTCGAGGTACAGAAAAATGTACCTCAGTTCAGGCGTTGGAAAGCGGAGTTCCCGATATCCTTGCACCATATACTGTTGAACAGCAGTGCGCAATCGAGGCATTTGTTTGCACGGATGGGATGTGTATTCTATATTTTTTGTATATTCATGGTTCTGATTCATTAACCGATACAGATTTTTATAGCATATTATGAACTTATTTAAGCCTGATCAATGGACTTGTTTTAAGGTCCGTTGGAATCGTATTATTACCTCTGTGTTGCGTGTATTCCTTGTCTTGACCATTACGGCTATTACTGCCCTGGTGACCAATCTGGGCTACAAGGCTGTCGAAGGGGAGCTACAGGTGGGGGCCGGATTATGGATCCTCTTGCTGGGCACTATGATGCTGCATATTATTTATGCGGTGTGGGTATCGATAGTGTACAGACTGCTATTCGGTAGGCTGTCCGATATTCCGAAATGGCTTAAAACTGCGCTGTATCTTTTTGCAGCTGTAATCCCTCCGGTCTTGATGCATGTGGTGCTGCTACAAATACTTGTATTTTCCCAAATGGGCATGCTCTACAATACATCGTACTGGATCACCGATTTTCCGTTTTTCGCTGTCCCGCTGCTGCTCTACATACTGGTCGTATGCTATTGGCCGAAAGCAAGCCTCCTGCCACAGGGGCGTATGACGGATCGGGACAGCAGGGCCAAGAATTTTATGAATTCATGGATCGGCAGCCGCAAGATGTTTTTTCTGATGAGCTACCTGGATCTGATCTATGGATCGTCTGTCGTCTATCAGGACCATAAGGTGCGGATAAAGGATATCTTGGTGATCACCTTTGAGGAGGGGGTGTATTTCTTCATCCTGCGCGACGGTACCAAAATAGCGACTTCGCTCAACTCGGTGGATATCGACAAATGGTTACTCGCCAATTGGTTCCTGACAACTAGCCGATGGACGTATGTCAATATGCTGTATGTCCAGGAGCCTGAAGTGGGTGACAAATATCTGAAACTGACCTATTCGGTGAATGAGCAAATCAAAGAAACACCGAACTATGCAAAGATCAAGGCGGCATTGCCTATAAACCGCAAGCAGCAACCTAAGCTGGATGAATTTGTACTCCACAAGGAATCGCTGTCGCACGAAGGCTGGGATGAGATGATCGAGCTATAGAGATAATGTATGTTTATTAATTATTGTTAACCGGCTGTATAGGAGGGGAGTTTAAAAGGGACTTCTTTCGGGTTTTTCGGTTTATGGCCTCAATTTCACGGATTGACCATGGAAAATCTTCCTAATGACACGCTTGTGTATCTATCGGAGATACAGGGCTATGTACGCGAAATGCGTGACTATGTGCTGGAAATAAGGGATTGTGTATTGCGGATGAACAATGCACAGCAACAGGCCAGGCCGCCAGGCCTAACTGAGCGAAAGCTATTGGACATCGAGGAGGTACTCGATATCCTGCACATCGGCCGCTCGACCTACTACCGCTTTGTGAATACCGGCAAGCTGGTGCCCCGCAAGATCGGAGAACGGCACTGCTACTACCTCGAGGACCTGGAGGATATGATCCAGGAAAGTAAACGACGGGGCCGAATCTGATTCAAATTTGTCATTTTTTGTTCGACAGCTCTTCGACACGTGTTCGAGAGCTGTTCGACTGTTGTTCGGGACTGCTTCGAGACATGTTCGAGACATGTTCGAGAGCGCTTCGGGTGGTGTTCGACTGCTGTTCGACTCGCACTCGAAGGGCACTCGAAGGATAGTCGAAGCGGTGTCGAAGCCCAGTCGAACAAAGGCATACGCAGAGTCGGACAAGTCCCGAACAGATCTGCATAGGTACCGCATCCCCAGTCGAAGCCCGTTGGATAAATCTACTTGCTGAGCCACTTTTTATCTTGTTTTTGGGACAGTCTGTCTCATATCGTCCCATATCCTCCCATGTTGTCCCATTACTTTATATTTTAGGTGATAAGCTCCTAGTTTCGCTGTTGATATCACAAAATAGTTTACATGTAGACGATGGTTTAACAGTTTAAATGAATCTAAAAAAATGGCAAGATTTTTAAAAGGAATTACAGGCGCTTACTCCGGGAAAGTGGGAAGCGTAATCGGCTCGAGCTGGCGTAATGTGGATTATGTACGCTCGCTCCCCAAACGTAGCAATAAGCCGGCTACCGAAGATCAATTGGCCCAACGGGCTCGTTTCTCACTGGCGGTGAGTTTTCTCTCGCCGATCAAGGATCTCCTCAAGCTGGGCTACTCGGATGCGATGCAGCCTCGAGCGACGGGCTACAACAAGGCCTTACAGCATCTCTTGGCTTATGGCATCACAGGGGCTTACCCGAGTTTTGAGTTGGATTACGCTTCTGTAGTGATCGCCAAAGGCGGACTGGCCAACCTGATGGGGGTATTCTGGACGGAGTCTGCTCCGCAGGAGATCAGTGTGACCTGGACTACGGAGGTGAATAGTTTCAACGCTTTTGCGGATGACTCGGTGATCCTGCTGATGTACAACAAGGAGAAGCAGTTCTTTAGCATCCTGGAGTCGGCAACACGCAATGATGGTACACTGAGCTTTACCTTTCCTGCTGTCTATGCCGGAGACCATGTGGTCGGCTGGATATTCACGGGGCACCGGGATGGGGTGAAAACTTCGAACAGTTATTATCTGGGAGAGATTGAAGTAAGTTCATAGCCACATGGCCTAGTCGTTTCCTGCGGAGATTGCGTTGCAATTTTCTCTTGACAGAAAAGAACCAAAAGGTCAAGGCTTGGACGATTACGCTGAAAACACTTCTTAAGTCCTAAACAGCCCGGAGCCGTTTCACTTCTTCGGGTTGTTTTTTACGGACTTCTCAAACTGTTTTCTTAACGCGTAAAAGTCCTAGGCCAATGGAGCTATCAAGTTTGATTCTTGGGTGGGTCGGAAGGGAGTTATGAGGTTAGAGGGTTAGGAGGAGTGAAATCGTAAAACGGTTAAAAAGTAAAGGCTTCACGATTTAGCTTATTTACGGTTTAACGCCAGCCCCTCTAACTCTCTTCTAACTTAATTATTAAAAAACATGAAAAATATTCTAAAGAAAATAAGCCAGGCGGTGCAGATGTTGCTGCTGGCTCCGGTGAAGTTGCCTGGAAAGGCGTTGAATGTCATCCGATATGTCGCCCTGGGACTGGGGATATTGGAGGCTGTGGTAAGTGATAGTAGTGACACAGTAAAGAGTGACGAAGTAAAGAGTGACGAAGTGATCAGTGACTAGAGCTTAGGCATTAAATTAATGAAACTAACGGTGAAACGTATCAGGCAGGGGAAGAAC
Organism: Sphingobacterium paucimobilis HER1398; assembly: GCF_000416985.1. Classification (GTDB taxonomy): domain Bacteria; phylum Bacteroidota; class Bacteroidia; order Sphingobacteriales; family Sphingobacteriaceae; genus Sphingobacterium; species Sphingobacterium paucimobilis. The sequence goes on along the minus strand of NZ_ATDL01000002.1, from coordinate 100,043 downwards.
AGTACCCTGTCTGAGGTTTACCTGGACGGTAAGTTTCTCTGCTATGGTCTGGAGGATCTGGTACGGGAGGTGAAGATCAAAGGGGCTACGGCGATTCCGGCTGGCGTCTATCCGCTACGGCTGAATACCTATGGCGCTATGAATGCACGGTACAAACGGCGGTTCCCGGAGATGCACCGGGGTATGATCGAGATCTGCGATATTCCAAACTTCACGTATGTGTACATCCATATCGGCAACAACTTTGGGGATACCGCAGGTTGTCTCTTGGTAGGTGACAGTTATGCAAAGGACGATGACGGTGATTATATCCTACTGAAATCCGCTAAGGCTTACAAGCGATTGTATGCATTGCTGGTGGATGTTGTAGGGGAGGGAGAAGTCGCTATCCATTGACATCGTCAGCTGGAAACTTTTCAGGCGAAAATTTCCTAGGCTTCCTTTGGTCAATTGATAGCTTGTAGTGGGGAGTGAGTGAGGTTAAGGGTTAGGGAGTTAAAAAGTTATGGAGTGATCAAGTTATCGAGTTAACTAGTGAAGGGGTTAAAGAGTTAAATCGTAAAACTGTTAAGGGTTAGGGAGTGATCAGTGATAAAACTCGATAACAAGCGTAGTGAAACGAAGTCCCGACATCGTCGGGAATAACAGGATAACAGGTTAACATAAAAATATATGAAAACAAATGATATACGTGCAGGTACATTAGGTGGTACTTTATGTAGTCTCTGGGCGTCGGTTACGCTGGGAGACCTATTACAGACGGTGGTGATGGCGGCACTGGGTACGCTGGTGAGTTATCTGATGTCGCGATGGCTGGAGCGGAGGAGAAAGTAGTAATTGGTAGTGAGTAGTGAGTAATGGATATGAGGATACCTGGCTTTTGGAACAGCCCCCGAGATGATCGGGGGCTGTTTATTTTGTTGCTAAAATTATTAGCATATATTGTTTTTTATTGTTATATTAGCTTTTGATTTTTAACTATTTATAAACAATGAGCTATGATAGAATACTATGATTATGATGAAATTTTATTGGCTTTAGAGGAGCCAATGGAAGAGGATCGGTATGAGGGTAATTCCAAATACATTAATCTAACTTTACGATGAGTATGGCTTTATTTATATTTCTTTGGTTAACTTTGTTAAGCAAGAGGTTGAACTTGAGACTGATTTCGATTGTTGGCTTTACGTTTTGAAGAATATGTCCAAGATGGACAAATTACCGCTGTATATGCGTAAGCCAATTTTTGAGAAGCTGTTTGATATCGCAGAATATAGTAATATGAACAAGGAGGACAGACAAATGTATGATGTTAGTTTAAAAAGAAAATGGGACGCGTATTCCATTGAGCAAACAAGGATTATCTTAGAGGAGCGTGCCGTGGAAAGGGGACTTCAACAAGGAATGCAACAAGGGCTAGAAAAGGGCCGTGAAGAGATGAAACTGGAGACCGCGAAAACAATGTTGGACAAAGGCTTTGATCCAAAGATGATAGCGGAGTTGCTCCACCTGTCCGAATCGGAAATCGAGAAACTTAGATAATCGGATTTTTTTGATATGTCTCATTTATGGCATGTCGTTCTACTGCACATCAGAAGCTCATTGCACCTCGTAATATAACCTGTAAATAACCGAATCAGGGCTTCTGAAAAATCATTTTTTATTTCATACGTTTCCCTCCTTCTAATGATCTGTCCTTGGCAGCTATCGATTGCCAAAGAGCTGGCCTGCGGCCTATGAGAACCCACAGAGTGACGGTGTATTTCGACAGAAGGTGAGCGGTCATGTATCCCAACACACGATTTTTATCTATAATAGTGGTTATTTGAGCTTCTGTAAGTGTAATTCCTTCAATATTTAGCGAAGAAATGAGTCTAGTTAAAGTGATGATAAATGCTGCTTTCGAACGATTTCGATGTCTCCATCATGTGGCAATGTGGTGGTTCACGCAGTCTGATACATGCGTTTAAATACCTCTTAATGGCCACTTTCGCATTTGTCCCCCAATTGTCCACCCCTCAGATAGTATATTGTTTTGCTGTATTAATTAGTTTTACTTTTTAATACAAATCATTTAACTCTTGTAAAAGGGATGGGTACGCTAATGGATCGGATCTCTTTTGCAATCTGTGAAAATAGTAGCTAAATAATACAAAATATTAACTTGAATATGAACAGACCATCATCACAGCCAACACCGACAGTGAATGCTTTATTTAAAAGGTATAGGCGAAGAGTAACGGATTCCATTTGTTATTCCATTTCGCTGTTTTTAATAATGTTCTATATGGGCAGCCTCAAAGCGCTACCGATGGTAGAAGATGTCGCGTCAATAAGCTATGTCTCTGTTCCTCTGGCTTTACCTGTCATTACAGGAAATCCACCGAACAGAACCATCTGTGTAGATGGCAATACCACCTTTTCTGTTGCCGCAACGGATGCGACCGGTTATCAATGGCAGGTGGATGAAGGTCGTGGTTTTACGGATATAACAAATGGTGCGCCTTACTCCGGTGCTACAACTACTACTTTAACGATCACTGGAGCAACGGCCTCGATGAATGGATTTACCTATCGCTGTGTGGTATCTGGCGATGGTTCTGCAATATCAAATGCGGGGACTTTAAATGTTCCGAATATATCCTCTACAATATCACAAACCAATGTAAGCTGTTTTGGAGGAAATACAGGAAGTGCAACTGCATCCGCTACGGGTGGTATAGCACCATATACCTATTTATGGGCACCATCGGGCGGCACTGCAGCTACAGCGACTGGATTGTCCGCTGGTACCTATACGGTGACCGTGACTGATGCGAATGGCTGTACAGCGAAACAAAGTTTTACAATAATGCAACCGATCTGTATTGCCCCCGACGTTAACAAGATACTTTATGTCAACAAGCATGTCAATGGAGGAAACGGCTCTGGCGATAGTTGGGCAAATGCCATCCCCGAGTTAGCGGATGCACTGAAATGGGCGCATTCGAATAAAGAAAATGGACTTTGGTCAGAAACGGATCCTCTAAAGATCTACGTCGCCAAAGGCACGTACAAGCCCATGTATACGCCCGAAGATGGAAAGGATTTCAGTGCTGATGCACAATATGCGCGTGACCGTACTTTCCTGATGGTGAAAGATGTGGAGCTGTACGGTGGTTTCATCGGAAATGAGGCACTGCCCGAACAACGTGTAATCCCTACTGGTGGCTTGACAAGTACCATTCTGACCGGTGATTTTAATGATGATGATGCAATAACCGGAAGCGGAAAAACATTGGATATCCGTAATAACAGCGAGAATGCCCATCACGTAGTCACAGTGGTAAACGCCGAAGAGGATATCAATGTAATAATAGATGGATTTGAGGTAAAAGGGGGGAATGCCGACCAATCTTCGGAGATGTTTGTGAAGACAGATGCCTTCGCGAGTGTATGGCGAGGTAATGGAGGAGGGATCTATCTAGCAACCTATGGCAAGATTACACTACACTTAAAGAATTCCCGCATTAGCAGAAATGCATCTGCCGAATTTGGCGGAGGTATCTATTCTGCTTCTAATGCGCCTTTCTTTAGTTCTCCGGCACCGAGCTCTAGCATTCTGTTGGACAATACACATGTGCACGACAATTATTCAGGGGATAACGGTGGTGGAGTTTATTCCTATTCATATTCCAATACCATGAATACTAATTCTTCATCGTCGATAGTGAAATTGGAGAATTCCAGTATCAAAGGAAACTACTCGAGTCGATTTGGAGGAGGTGTTTTTTCTTATGCTAATACCGCTTCTGCTTCTGGAGAGTCGTCGTCCAAGTTGATTTTAAATAATTCACAGATTCTTGAAAATGCCGCTACGAATAATGGTGGTGGAATGATGTCAAATGCTGCTGGCAAGACGACAGTAACTGATCTTGTTATGAATTCCAGTCGAATACATAGAAATAGTTCGGATGCCGATGGTGGCGGTATATACATGAAGTCTGATAAAGGGGGATCCACCACAAGCATTCATAATTCGGCACTCACGGAGAATACCGCAAAAAATACCGGAGCCGCGATTTATTCGGGTTCAGTGCCGTTTTCTTCTTATGATAATACAATAGCGCTAAATAACAGTACGCTGGCGGGTAATATCGGAACTTCTTTTATAAGTTTTTCACAGGGTAAGCGAACATTGGTAACCAACAACAGCTTGGTGCTGGGCAATACAAAAGCGGACAATAGCAGCAGCTCCCTTGCAGGCTCGCCTACTAAGATTCTGAAATATAGCTTGGTGCAGGGTGAAAGCAGCACTGCAGATGGTAATATCAATGCTGCCGGTATCACGGCGCAACAGATTTTTGCCGATGTCACAAACCACGATTATAGCCTCAAACTGGGCGCAGTAGCCATCGGTACAGGGGACAATGACCTGTACAACGGGGCTGATATAACGAGGGATAAAGACTTGGCAGGAAATCCTCGATTGGTCGGTTCTAAAATCGATATGGGCGCTTACGAATTTCAGCAGGAAGTCACGCAGCTGATTACGGCATCTGCACTGACCAAAACCTATGGAGATGCTGTATTTGAGCCTGGGGCTACGGTGGATTCGGGACGGCCATTGACCTATAGCTCGGCAGACGACAATATTGCCGCAGTCTATCAGGATGCTGCTGATGGGAACAAATGGAAGATAACGATTAAAAAAGTAGGCACCGTCACCCTGACTGCGCGTCAGGAAGGAGGTCATGGTTACCTTCCGGCTACGAAAGACTTTACAATGGTAATAAGTCCTAAAGCAGTAACGGTAAGTATCGTTCCCACTGCCGTAATCAATAAAGACTACGATGGTAATACACAGGGCAGTATACTGCCTGCTCAATTGGCTTTTGCCGTTGGTGATATTATCGGGAGCGATGATGTGCAGATTGGATTGATCAGTTCAGTGGTGAGCTACGGCACGAAAGACGCAGGCACAGGCAAGACCGTTGCGTTGGCGGCGGGCAATCTGACCTTAAACGGAAACAATGCGGAGAACTATCAGATCAGTAATACAGTGGAGCTAACCGCCAATGTAGGTGTCATAGAACGTGTCGCGTTAAGCATCACGGCTAAGGATGAAAACAAGAACTATGATGCTATGGCTTATACAGGGGGGAATGGTGTCGTCTATGCAGGATTTGTAAATAACGAGGATGAATCTATCCTTAGCGGTACGTTGGGCTATGAAGGTAGTAGTCAGGGGGCAATAGATGTTGGTGTTTACGCTATCGAACCACAAGGACTTACTTCCGGTAATTATGGTATCAGTTACAAACCAGGAAAGCTGACGATAGAGAAGGCGGTATTACCTGCTTTTACCTTTGCTGATGCGACGTATACTTACGATGGCACGTCTAAAGCTTTGGTGGCTACTGGCCTGCCTACAGAGGCTAAGGTTACTTATGTAGGTAACAACCAGACAAATGCAGGTGAATATTCGGTGACAGCTATGATCGATGGGGGCAACAACTACATGGATGGTTTGCAGACGGCTAGGCTTATTATCAAAAAGGCTAAACAAACGATCAGTTTTACGGCTCCTGAGACCTTGGGAAGGGATGCAGGTACAGTAGCTTTGGATGTACGTACGGATGCCGGCCTGCTGGTCAGTCTCTCTGTTGATGATCCTTCGGTCGCTACGGTATCCGATATGGAACTGCATGTTCATCGTCTTGGAACGGTCAAGATTACAGCAACACAGGCAGGCGACGCTAATCACGAGGCGGCCAAAGCAGTCACCGTTACGGTACGTGTGGTAGCGGACGCTGGAGCGAAACTGCCGATCGTCGTGCATCAAGCGCTATCGCCAAACGGTGACGGTATCAACGAGTTCCTGATGATCGAAGGAATACAGGACTTTCCGGAAAATAAGGTCACCATCTTTGATAAGAACGGTTCGGTACAGGCTGAAATCATCGGTTATAATAATAGAGACAGAGTATTCACCGGCAAGGAAAGCCGCGAGGGTACCTATTACTATTATCTGGATTTGAAAGACAATGGCGTATGGAAACGGGAGAAAGGATATTTTGTGATTAGGCGGTGATGATGTTATTCCCGATGAATCGGGACTTCGTTTTATTACGCGAGTTAGAGGGTGATAGAGTAAGGGAGTGATCCCGATGAAAAATCGGGACTTCGTTTCACTACGCAGTTAACGAGTGAGGGAAGTGATGTTGGAACGTCACTTCGAGGCTTGTCGAAGCAGTCTGTTTTAATGAAGGTGAGGAATGCTATCGAGTTAACGAGTAAAGGAAATGATCAACTGATTAAGTTAACGAGTGACCGTGCTATCATGATCACTTGTTAACTACATAACAACATAACATGATAACAAAAAAAATAATTATAAGTCTACTATCGCTGCTGCCATTGTGCAGTATGGCACAGCATGGAGTGAGCTACAATCAATTTGGGCAGTTGCGCAACAGTTTCAACTCTTCGTTGAGTACGATGGACGAACGTGGCAGCTTAGCTTCTTTGGGCCGTAGCCAATGGACGGGTGTCGACGGAGCACCGAAATCGGTGTGGGTATCGGGGCATGGTATGGTCAGGAACCTGGGACTGGCCATAGGTGGGGATTTTAAACACGCTTCGCTGGGCGTGGTTCGTGAAAATGAAATTACGGCCTATGCGGCCAAGGCGGTACAACTTGGAGAGAATGAATACCTGAGTCTATCCATGGGTGGTGGTTTGCTTTTTTATGAGGGTAACTACAGGCAGCTGGACGATCAGGATCCGGCCTTCTGGGAAGATGTGCGCGGTACGGCAGGTGTGCTGAGTGTGAGTACATCCTATTATCAAAAAGATAGGTTTTACGTTGGCGTAGCAATGCCTCGATTCTCCCTGAAACGTAATGTAGAGCGCGAGTATGAGTTTCGGGATGTCATCTACGTGACGGGAGGTATGCTGATCCGCCTGGACGATACCTTCAAACTGCGCCCTTCATTCCTGGTGAGCCACATGCAGGAGATGTCGCCGCGTTATGATATCAATGCCATAGTCTTTGTGGGACCAAAGATCGGCTTAGGTATGGGCGTACAGAACCAAGGCGATCTATCGGGGCTGATGCAGCTCAATTTTGGCAACTTCGGAATAGGTTACAGTTATCAGTTTAGTGTCAACGGACATACGCTGAATCAGAAAATATCGACCAATACGCATGAGGTGGGCTTTCGCTATCGTATAGGTGGAATAGGGTTGTTGTAGACTAGCTCACACACGTCACTGCGAGCCTGAGAAGCAGTCTGTTTTAAGGACAGGCTGAAGTCAGTTCTATTATCCTAAAGGTAGACGGTGCTGTTCTAAAAATCCCTCTTCATGAAATAATCCATATTCAGAGTTGGGGTAATTATGTGAAGGTTTTTATCCATGAAGCTCATTATCTTAGTGCGATTACGACCTCAGAGATCGAGCAAAAATTGGATAAAAAACTTTTTATACGCATACACAAATCTCATATTGTAGCCTTAGATCGAATAGTAAAAGTCTCTGGCGGGCAGATTGAATTGGATACAGGTGTTATTCTCCCTATTGGAAATACCTATAAACGGGAACTGCTCGAAGCCTTTCAATGAAAATAGGCCAGTGAATGGAGTTGGCTGAGAAGAAGTAAAACTTTAAAAAACACGAGACCAACCGATATACATACAGGTACAAGTAATATTGCCTTCAGTTTGAAATATCTGTTTAATTGGCTTTAAATGCATATTCTTGAATTTGTCCCCCAATTGTCCCCCCTTGGACAATATTTTTTTGTAGGTTTTTAACTACATTTACTCCGCAATTATTAATATACACGATAAAGACGGATAATAAACAGTGACGAACCCTTTCACAAGCTAAGCTTAGGTGTTAAGTAAAACGTCATAAAAATAGAACCTCACTATGAATAACAACAATAGACGCGGCTTTCTAAAGCAATCGGTGGTGCTGCTGGGTGGCATATTGCTGGGGTCTAACAAGATCTATGCCCGAGAGGTGCAAGCATTCAATGCTACAGAACCTTTTTTGGGCCAAGTAAGTATTTTTTCATTCCCTTTTGCTCCTAAAGGATGGGCATTATGCAATGGACAGTTGCTCCCCATCAATCAAAATCAAGCATTATTCAGCTTATTGGGTACTACCTATGGGGGAGATGGTAGAGTAAATTTTGCCTTGCCCGATTTACGTGGTCGCGTGCCTATACACGAGGGAAACAATCATACCCTGGGAGAGCGGGGAGGCGAGCAAGCGCACACTCTTAACATAAGTGAATTGCCTGCCCATAGCCATGCTGGAGAAATCACCGCCAAAGCGCGCTATGGCGTGGCAGCCAACCAGGAAAGCCCTATTGGCGCATTGCCTGGCTTAAACCCCGCATATTCCAATCGCTTTGCCAATAGCTCGGATGAAATGATGGCATTGTCGAGCACTGGTGAACAGCCTCTTGCTGCTGTGGGCGGAAATCAAGCGCATCTGAATATGCAGCCTTTTTTGGTGTTAAATTTTTGTATCTCTTTACAAGGGATTTTCCCTTCTCCAAATTAATAAATTATGGCAGGATCAGATCCATTTGTAGCAGAAATAGCTATATTTCCTTTTAATTTCCCGCCGAAAGGCTGGGCTTCGTGTGATGGACAATTATTACCCATATCACAGAATACGGCTCTATTTTCCCTCCTGGGTACAACTTATGGGGGAGATGGAAAATCCAATTTTGCGCTGCCTAATATGGAGGGACAGGCGCCGATGCATCCGGGGCAGGGGCCGGGTCTGTCGTTGCATGATCTGGGAGAGACCGGAGGGACAGAAACAGTGACCCTCTTACTATCTGAGATACCATTGCATAGCCATACGGTTAACAACTTAAGCTACGCTACCGCTACGGACGCCAATACCGCCAGACCTGCGAAAAGCTATTGGGCTGCAGTGCCTCAAAAGAATCTGTACAGCACTGAATCGTTCGTAGGACAGGACGTCAAATTTCAGGTGGTAGATGATGTAAGTGGTCATGACATGCCCCATAATAATATGCAGCCTTATCTAACCCTTTCTTTTTGTATTGCCTTGCAGGGAGTGTTTCCTCCAAGACCTTAATTTTTTGCTATGTCACAACCCTACGTCGGAGAAATAAGAATATTTGCAGGCAATTTTGCTCCTGTTGGATGGATGTTCTGCGAGGGCCAGCTACTCTCTATATCCGAAAATGAAACGCTATTTCAATTAATAGGCACAACCTATGGGGGCGATGGAGAATCTACTTTTGCCTTGCCCGACCTTCGTGGCCGGATACCTATACATATGGGTAACGGATTCACGCTGGCTGAAACTGGTGGTGCTGAAGAAGTCTGGCTGACCACAGCGCAAATCCCCAGCCATGACCATGGCTTAGGTGATCCATCGGGAGATCCCAAATTATTTGGCAGAGCCTTGGGGGCGGGGACCGGAGGGTCTCCAGATCCGAAAAACAGCTACGCGACGATGGTACTGGGCCTGCAACAATATGGGACGGTAAAATCCACCGCTGTAAACAGTAATTCGGCCGATTTGATAGATAAGATCACTACAAAACAAACAGGTGGTAGTCAGCCGCATACCAATTTTCAGCCTTACCTCTGTGTGAATTTTATAATATCGCTATCTGGTGTGTTTCCAAGCTCAACCTAATCGTAGTATCCATGTTAGACAAGATGTATATGAAACCGACCAAAATAGCCGTCCTGCTCCCCAGTTCGACCACCCATAAACAGCTGGGCTATGATTTCTACCTGGCTATGCAATATGCTATGGAGCAGAAACAAATAGCTGTCGAATGGATGAGCGCTTCCATAGGCTTTGGAGTGGACGAAGTGGATATGCTGACCAAGGCAGAAGACCTCCTGCTGAACCGTGGCGCGGATATGCTCGTCGCCTTTGCAGAGTATCCCAAAATAAGCCACTTGTTTCCCCTGTTGGAAGCCCTGAATAAAGAACTGCTCATGGTCAATATGGGGGCGAAGTTGCCGCCGGATTGGAATGTCCATCCGTTGGTTTTTCATTTCAACCTGCAAGAGAGCCTTTTGGCTTTTCGCTCTGGCAAGGAGCTGATCGCTCGAGGAGTGCAAAAAGCAGCCTTGGCGGCCAATTATTATGAAGGTGGGTATTCGCCCTGCCAACAGATCATAGATTCCTTCGTAGAATCGGGAGGCGATATTACCTACAATTTTATACCGCAGAGCAAAGGGCAGTTCTTTTCGATCGCACCTTTGGAAGCGTATCTCGAACAGGAGGAGTCGGATGTTACGGTGTTGGCCAATTATTCAAATCCGTTGGCGCGGGTATTTCTGGACCAATGGGCAAGTAAGCCCGTAGGTAAAAAACATAGCTTATGGGCCAGTTCTGCCTGTTTGATGGACGCACTGGACGTTTGTCCGGAGCACTTGTCATCCTCTGCTGATGTGACAGGCTTACTGGCCTGGTACAAGGAGTTGGATACGGAAGAAAACAGAACTTTCGTCACGGTGTATGAAGGAAAACTAAAACGGGCAGCATCGTATGTAGCTGCGCTGGGATGGGACACAGGGCTGTTATTAGCCGCAGCAATGACCAACAGCACATCAGATCGAAATGCCGCCCTGAGTGGATTGTTGGAAGATGGCCTGTCTGATATACTTTGTACAAGAGGTAAAGTGCTGACCGATATCGCATACCACAGCTTTATCGCGCCAGCGTTTAGATTTTCCAGTACAGGCGGACAATTTCATTTTGAGATGATACCTGCCGAATCTTTGCGCTCGGAATGGCAGGATTTGAAAGATAAAACCCCACACCCCAATCAAAACGGTTGGTTTAACACCTATTTATGTTCTTAACGAACGCTTCGGTCATGAAAAAAACAGCTAATACCCTGAAATATCTGATGGCATTATTTCTCTTCTTGGGAATGGGCCATCACACCTTTGCACAATGTACAGACGACCATGGACTGGTCGCCTTTACGGGGTATCAAATCGGTGATACTGATTTTACAACGGTGAAGAAAGATGCTTTTTCATTTGTTGTACTGGATTATCTCCCAGCGAAAACAGCTATCCACTTTACGGATCGAGGCTGGCTGGGTAATGCTTTCCAGACGTATGGACAGGCCACTACAGACGGTCAGTTGACCTGGAGCAGCGACGAAGCGATCCCGGGCGGTCAGCATATTGTGATCACACTGGACGGCATCAACAGCAAGGCTTCTAAAGGGAATATCACAAAATACGAAGGGAATTTTGAACTGGGAATATCAGGCGATCAGCTATTTGCTTATACAGAGACGTTGAAAATCCACGCTGCGATGCTGATCAACCGGACAGCCTGGGATACAGATCCGTCTATACAAAACCTAGGATACCTGTCTTCGTCCGTATCACTGGATCCTAATAATGCGCCGAGGCAGTCTGTTATCGTAGCAAATCTACAGGGAAGCCCTGCAGTTGATCAGGAGAATGCCTTTCAGGCTAAACTATCCCCTATAACGATAGCAGGAAGTAGAGCGGCATTGCGTACGCAGCTTTTTGCAGCGCCATTCACTATACTTGCTGGGGGACAGGCCAATGATATACAACTGGCCAACTCGCCGATTACCTGGAATGCCGCTCTGCCCAGTTACTCCAGTATGACGCTGGGCAACAAAAGCATCAATATCAACGGGGTTATCAATGCTTGTTATTACCAATGGCAATCAAGTACGGACAATGTGACCTTTACGGATATCAGCGAAAGTCAAGCATTTGAAGATACCCAAAAACCAAATCTTTCTGTTAAGGATCCACTGAGTGAAGACACGTGGTTTCGTGTGATACTGCGCGGAGCACAGCAGGCGCCAAGTGAGGCCAAACTGGTGAAAGCTCTGAAAATAACTACGCAACCGGTAGATGTACTTGCCTGCGCAAATACGAATGTGTCTTTGAAGGTGGAAGCTGTAGGAGAAGGTAATCTGAAGTACCAATGGAAAATACGTAACAGGACAACGGGCAAATCTGATTTTATCTCAGATGATGTTGTGTATTCGGGTACGAATACCAATACACTGATCCTAAAAGCTCCTCCCTATAGTATGAACAATTACGCATATATCTGTGTGATAACAGATGAGCTAGGATTCTCCAATGAAAGCAGCGAAGGCGTATTAACGGTTTCTAATCTGCATGCTACTGCAACGGTCGCTGATGTGAGCTGTCATGGTACTGCTACAGGGGCAATTGATGTAACACCGGCTGGTGGAACGGCTCCTTATACGTATGATTGGGGAAATGGAACAACAACACAGGATAGAGTAAACTTGGTTGCGGGCAGCTATACGGTCACGATTACGGACAGTAAAGGCTGTCAATACTCCCTCAGTGCGACGGTGACAGAACCCGTGGCCGCCTTGAAGGTGGACGAGCCCACACTTACCGCTCCAACGGTCTACGGTGCGACAGATGGCCGTATTCAGATCACCGTATCGGGAGGAACAGCTGCGTATTCGTATCAGTGGTTTAAGAATGGAGAAAGTACAATCATAGCGATCACAAAAGATCTAGTCAATATTGGTGCTGGTCTGTATAGCGTAGTGGTCACCGATGCAAAAGGCTGTCAGCAGAAGATAGATAATGTTATCTTGACGAATCCAAACGCTAAACCTGTGGTGATCAGCAGTGGGGGCAGCACAGCCTTTACTGAGGGGCAATTAGCGGTTGTAGTAGATGCTGGTCTTACCGTTACGGATCCGGACAATACGACTTTGGCTACCGCAACAGTCGCGATTACGGGCAATTTCCAATCTGGTGAGGATATATTGAGTTTTACCAGTGATGGGACTACAATGGGTAATATAACGACAGCGCTGTACAATAAGGCGACGGGTGTATTGACACTTAGCTCCGCTGGTGCAACCGCTACAGTAGCACAATGGCAAGCGGCTTTACGTGCTGTTAAATACGATAACCTGTCACAAAATCCGTCAACAGCAAACCGTACGATAAGCTTCAAAGTACACGATAGTGATCAGGAATCTGTGGCCGCTACGAAAACTGTCTCCGTGATCGCAGTCAACGATGCACCGGTTGCAGTAGATGACTATGTTACGTTGACAGAAGATATACCAGCAACGGGCAATGTGTTAACGAACGATTCGGATCCTGAAGGTAATGCCTTAACGGTATCCTTAGTCATAGCGCCTGTTAACGGCATGATAGTCCTGAATGCGGACGGTAGTTTTACGTATACACCTAAAGCGAATTACGCGGGTAGAGATAGTTTACAATACCAAGTGTGCGATAATGGAGTTCCTTCTAAGTGTGGGACAGCATGGTTGTATTTAACCGTTAATCCGGTAAATGATGCCCCTGTAGTTAGCGTACCTACGAGTATCGCTGTAACAGAAGATGTTGCTTCTGCACTCACAGGTATAAGTTTTAGTGACGTAGATGCGGGTGCGAATCCTGTGACAGTTACTTTGTCTGTGCCGACTGGTACGCTCCGTGCGACATCAGGAATGGGTATCACAGTAGGCGGAACGGCAGCAATCTTGACACTTAGTGGAAGCGTTTCTACTATCAATGCCTTTGTCGCAGCTGGTGCTGTAACATTTACCACGGCGAGTAACGCAACTTCTAATGTGACATTGACGGTATCTATTAACGATAACGGACACACTGGTGGGACAGCATTATCAGATACTAAAACGATTGCACTAGTGGTTACAGCTGTCAACGATGCACCGGTCAATTCCGTGCCCGGCACACAATCTGTTGATCAGGATGCTATATTAGTATTTAGCGCTGCAAATAACAACCAGATTTCTGTTTCGGATGTGGATGCTGGCGCTAATGCTGTCCAAGTTGCTTTAACAGCTACGAATGGCCTAATTACGCTATCTGGTACTTCAGGGCTTAGTGTGTCAATAGGGAGCGGTACGAATGATGTGATAATGATCTTCAACGGAACCCTTGCCGATATTAATAATGCTTTAAATGGTTTGATATTTGAGCCGACGCCAGGTTATAATGGGCCTGCTTCGCTGCAAATAACTACAGATGACTTGGGCAATACGGGGTCGGGTGGGCGACAGACAGCTACAAATACCATAGCTATTACGGTTAAACCGATCAACCCAAAAATAGTGTCCGTAGGTGCTTCAACGGCTGATGGAACTTATAAAATAGGCGATGATATCAAACTGGTCGTGACTTTCGATCAGACGGTGATGGTCAATACAGAGGGAGGTATACCTACCCTTTTATTGGAGACAGGAGCAATCGATCGGATGTCAACCTATGTGAGTGGTAACGGAAGTAATACATTGACATTCATCTATACGGTACAGGCTGGTGATCGAGCACCTGATCTAGATTATCAATCGACTTCAGCACTTTCTTTGAATGGTGCGAGTATTAAAAATAGCGGTGGAAATGATGCGGTATTGACCTTGCCTGCTGTTGGCGGTCCGAAGTCCATTGCTGGGCAACATGCTATTGTGATAGATGGGGTGCGACCTACAGTAGCATCGGTAGCTCTGCCTGCCAATGGCTATTATGTACTTAATCAAAATCTTGACTTTACGGTTAACTTTTCGGAGGCTGTGGTAGTAAATACGATAGGAGGAACGCCTGGACTATCGCTTACGATTGGGGGACAGACGGCATATGCGAATTACCTATCTGGCTCCGGAAGCACTGCTCTTGAGTTCCGCTATGTAGTGATTAACGACCTGGAAGACCATGATGGAATTACCGTAAGTGCTTTATCGTTGAATGGGAGTACAATCAGTGATGCCGCAGGCAATGATGCAAACCTGACCTTGAATTCGGTAGGAAGTACCACTGGTGTAAAAGTGGATGCTAAACCTCCAGCGGTTCCGGCTGGTTTCAAAGCTATAGGGCAACATGCACAGATATCACTGACTTGGGAATCCAATACAGAAGCGGATCTGACGAAATATATGCTTTATGTGAAGCCTGAAGATGAGGCAAGATTGTTTTTGACAGATATTGCAAAGGGTACGGAATACTATACGCATGCAGGACTGGTTGATGGAAAAACATATGAATTCTTCCTGGTCGCAGTGGACCAGGTCGGCAATCGGAGTCTGGAAGCACAAGCTTCAGCGAAGACCATGGCAGAGCAGTCTATCAATTTCGCCGCCTTGCCTGACCTTACTTATGGTCAACAGGCTGTGGTATTGACGGCTGCAGCGACATCGAATCTGCCGGTATCGTTTGTGTCATCGGACGTGGATATCGCAGAAGTCTATCAGGACAACAATGATGGAGGCAAATGGAAAATAAATGTCAAAAAAACGGGTAAGGTGCAGATAACGGCGATTCAGGGCGGTGATCAGGCATACCTACCTGCAGCACCTGTCGTACGCGACCTGACCATCATGAAAGCCGAGCAAACCATCCGCTTTATAGGACCTGATATGCTGGCACGCGATGCGGGCCAGGTGTCGCTAGATGTCAGTGCCAGTTCGGGCCTCCCAGTAGTATTGTCCGTGGATGACCCATCAGTAGCCACGGTATCGGGCACCCAAGTGAAGGTGCTACGACTGGGTACAGTGCGTATCACGGCGACGCAACCGGGCAATGAAAACTACGCTGCAGCAGCTCCCGTAACTGTAACGGTACGGATTGCCAATGATGCGGCAGCACCTCTGCCGATCCGTGTACATCAGGCGCTATCGCCAAATGGAGACGGTGTCAACGACTTCTTGACCATCGAGGGAATACAGGATTATCCGGAAAATAAAGTGACGATTTTCGACAAGAGCGGTTCTGTACTGGCGGAGATAGCAAGCTACAATAATAGGGATCGGGTATTCTCGGGAAATGACCATCGCGATGGTACGTATTTCTATTATATAGATGTAAAAGATAACAGCGTATGGAAACGGGAGAAAGGGTATTTTGTGATTAGGCGGTGATGATGTTATTCCCGATGAATCGGGATTCCGATAAACTGGAAGAAGCTAGGCTCGATAACACGATAACTAGATAACAACGTAACAGGCGCAGTGAAACGAAGTCCCGACATGGTCGGGAATAACAATACAACATGATAACAAAAAAAATAATTATAAGTCTACTATCGCTGCTGCCGTTGTGCGGTATGGCTCAGCATGGAGTGAGCTACAATCAATTTGGGCAGTTGCGCAACAGTTTCAACTCTTCGTTGAGTACGATGGACGAACGTGGCAGCTTAGCTTCTTTGGGCCGTAGCCAATGGACGGGTGTTGACGGAGCACCCAAATCGGTATGGGTGACCGGCCATGGTATGGTCAAGAATCTGGGGCTTGCGATCGGTGGGGATTTTAAACATGCCTCGCTGGGCGTGGTGCGTGAGAATGAAATTACGGCTTATGCGGCAAAAGCAGTTCAACTTGGGGAGAATGAATACCTGAGCCTGTCCATGGGTGGCGGGCTCTTATTCTATGAAGGCAACTACCGAAAGTTGGACGATCAGGATCCTGCTTTCTGGGAGGATGTGCGTGGCACGGCAGGCGTACTGAGTGTAAGTACCTCCTACTACCAGAAGGATAAGTTCTATGTGGGGGTGTCTATGCCGCGCTTCTCGCTGAAGCGGAATACAGACCGCGAGTATGAATTTCGCGATGTCATCTATGTGACTGGTGGTATGTTGATACGTTTGGACGACACCTTCAAGTTGCGTCCATCATTCCTGGTGAGCCATATGCAGGAGATGTCGCCCCGCTATGATATCAATGCGATGGTCTTTGTGGGACCAAAGATAGGCCTGGGTATGGGGGTGCAGAATCAGGGAGACCTATCCGCACTGATGCAGCTCAATTTTGGCAACTTCGGTATAGGCTACAGTTATCAGTTCAGCGTGAATGGACATACGCTCAATCAAAAAATATCAACCAATACCCATGAGATGGGATTTCGCTATCGCATAGGTGGAATGGGGCTGTTGTAGACTAGCTCACACAGGTCACTGTGAGCCTGAAAAGCAGTCTGCCTTAAGAGTTAGTTGGTTAAGGAGGTTAGGAGGAGGTGACAAGGTTATATAGTTACAGGGTTAATGGGGCTACCTGGCTTTTGGAACAGCCCCTGATATGATCGGGGGCTGTGTTGGTATGTATGGGGGATTAGCCGATGCGCATTCTACGTATACCGGCCAGTGCAAAGAAAATTAAACTAACGGCAAATAGGATCCAACTTATCCAAGGGATGCCTAATAAAGTGCTCTGTTGTACGCCGGAGAGTAGGCAGCCGCCTAGAAATAAGATGCCTGCGATGTAGAGATATCTGTTGATACTGCTGTCTTTGCGCTGTAGCTGCTGTAGTGCACCGAGGGCTTCGCTGTCTATACGGACCTTCAATTCGCCCTGTTCTGCTTTGTGCAGTAGGTCTATTAGAGACTTGGGGGCAGTGGATAAGGTGCTCTGTAATTGCTGTAACAGTTGGAGGATATTCTCGATGATGTGCGGCGGAGAAAGACGGCGGGCCATGATCTTGCTAATATAGGGTTTGACCTTGTCGATAATATTCAGATCGGGCAAGAGGGACCGGCCGATACCTTCCAATAATACGATGCCTCGTACCAGCAGATAGATGTGGTCGGGCATGAGGATATCGTTTTGGTTGAGTATTTTTGAAAACCTTGAAAAAACAGCTTTGACATCGAGTTCTTGAAGTGACTGTGCTGCAATCATATCGAACATAGCGTGTATGTCGCGCTCGAGTATCTTTTCGTTTTTGATGTGGATACGGAGGGACATGCGCTTGATGGTTCGGATAAGATTATCGACGTCTTTATTGATGAAGTAAAGGATGAAGTTTTCGAGATGCTCTTTGTCCTTAGGGAGCAGTCGTGCCATGGCGCCGAGATCGATAAAGGCGAGATGGCCCGAGGGGGTAACGAGTATATTGCCCGGATGTGGGTCGGCATGAAAGAATCCATGTTCGAGAACCTGGGTAAGGTAAAGGTCTAGACCAGTATCGATGATGCATTCTGGATCAAGCTGATGTGATTTGATGGATGTACTGTCGGTGATCCTGAATCCCTGAATCCTCGAGATGCACAAGAGGCTGTCGGTAGATAGCTCGGGATAGGCCTGCATGCATTTGATGCGTCGCTCTTCGCTAAAATTACGGGCAAACTGTTGGATGTTTTTGAGTTCGTGCTGGAAAGAAAGTTCTTCCATAATGTTTTTTTCAAAGGCTTCGAATATATCGGGAAGATTGATCTCTCGTACCAGTGGATAATAGTCAATGAGTAGACTGATGATGTCTTTGAGCAGAAGTAGGTCTGCTGTCACCATCTCTCGGATGCCTGTACGCTTTACTTTCAGTATCACGAGGTCGCCATTGCTTAAGGTGGCTTTGTAGACTTGGGCGATAGAAGCGGAGGCAAATGGTTGCTCATCGATCTGTTCGAAAATGTGCGATAGGTCGTCTGTCTGTAGTTCGTTTTCAAGCCAGCTTCGGATATCGATAGCTGCGGGTGCTACATTATCCTGCAGTTTCTTGAGTTCGAGGATCAGTGGAGGAGGGAGCAGGTCTTCGCGCGTAGAGAGGGTCTGCCCAAATTTGACGTAGGTAGGCCCCAGTTCTTCGATAACTCTACGGATACGCTCGTAGAATAAAGGTATCTGATCTCCTGTAGTATCTGCAGAAGAAGGTGTCTCTTCTTTGTTGGTGATTTTGGATTTGAGATCTTCAAAGCCATGTTTGCCAAGAATGCTGATTAACTTGGCCGCTCGCATCAGTTTGCTTTTTTGCCGCCCTATCGGGTTTTCCATACACTATTATCAGTTGTTAAGCAACTACAAGATAGTGATTTTTTATGGGTTATTGTTAAAGGAAACTATTTTTCCTTGTTCTTTTTGGGAAGAAGGAAAAATAGTTTGTAGTTTTTTAAAGTTCTTTTCGAAGCCTTGCGACAGGGATATTCAGGGCTTCGCGGTACTTAGCTACGGTTCGCCTGGCAATAGTATACCCCTTGTCTTTGAGGATCTCGGTCAGCTTTTCGTCTGCCAAGGGCTTACGCTTGTCTTCGTTGGAAATGCATTCTTCTAATATTTTCTTGACTTCCTTGTTGGAGACCTCTTCTCCTGAGTCGGTCTGTATAGCTTCGGAGAAAAATGACTTTAGAAGGAAAGTTCCGAACTCGGTCTGTACATATTTGGAATTGGCAACACGGGATACGGTAGAGATATCCATGTCGATTTCTTCGGCAATATCTTTTAAGATCATGGGTTTGAGCATACGGTCATCCCCAGTGAGGAAGTAGTCGTACTGAAACTCCATAATGGCATTCATCGTTTTGAGCAATGTCTGTTGACGTTGCTTGATCGCATCGATAAACCATTTTGCAGAGTCTAGCTTTTGCTTGACAAACTGCACGGCTTCTTTCATCTTTTTGTCGTTCTTCTCTGCCTTTTCGTAATGTTCAAACATCTCTTGATAGGAACGTGATACACGTAGCTCGGGGGCATTGCGACCATTGAGTGTAAGATGCAATACGCCATCGTCATTACTGATATGGAAATCAGGGATAATCTGTAGCTGTTTGCCTGCTGCTGCTGCGGAATCTCCAGGTTTGGGATTCAGCTTCAGAATTTCGTTGATGATTTCTTTTAACTCTTCAGAATTTACATCCAGTTGTTTTTCAATCTTATCGTAATGTTTTTTTGTGAATTCATCCAGATAATCTTGTACCACACGCATCGCTTGCTGGACCACAGGATTGTGCTGATCCTTCTTGCGCAGCTGTATAAGGAGACATTCTTGTAAATCACGAGCTCCAATACCTGCAGGTTCAAAAGCTTGTATGATATGCAACATCTCTTCTACCTCGTGCTCTTCGGCCATCAGGTTCTGGGAAAAAGCCAAATCATCAATAAGTGAAAGTATAGGACGCCTTAAGTAGCCGTCGTCGTCAAGACTTCCTATGAGTTGATTGCCAATTAAATATTGTTTGTCATTCAGTGCCAAGAGATCGAGTTGGCTCTGCAGCCGTTCGAAAAAAGAATCTTGTATAGCGATTGGCATTTCGCGCTGTTCATCTTCATCATCACTGGAGTAATTGCTCCCATAATCCTTGTAATCATCTTCTTGTATATAGTCTTCTACACTGAATTCATCGTCAAAAGAGTCTTCACTGCTATCGTATTCATCGGGATCTTTGTCGGGATATTCTTCTACAGGATCAGTCATGTTGGTCAGACTACCATCTTCTAGTGCTGGATTTTCTTCTAATTCTTCCTTGACACGGGTGTCCAATGAAGCTGTAGGTACCTGCAAAAGCTTGATAAATTGTATCTGTTGCGGCGATAGTTTTTGTAATAGTTTTTGCTGTAATGTCTGTTTTAACATGTCTAAGTTAATTACACGGGTAAAAATAATGATTTATACCGAGATTAACTCTTGTTTATTTAATTAAGAATGGAATGATGTCGTCTTCCAGTGAGAAATCAAAAGGTTAAATCAGGTTATTTCAACCTATTATTAGAGTTTGTTAAAATTAGTTAATTTTATTCACGTGCTGTTCTTTTTGTTTTCTAAAACATAGGATTTTAAAACATTTTATCCATATTTACCGCATGTTTAGACGTGTTAAAAATAGATTATTGCGATATGTGCTGATTGTTGTTTATAGCATCATATTGTTTACTTGTGCAGTACAACTCAATTTCTTAGGTCTATTCGGCTATTCACCAACAAAGAATGATATCGTAATGCCCACGCTCAATGTGGCTTCAGAGGTCTATACAGCAGATTCGGTGTTGATCGGGCGGTATTTTGAGGAGGACAGAGACCCTGTACCCTTTGATAGCATCTCTAAACATGTATTGGATGCGCTGATCGCCACAGAGGATGTCCGTTTCTATAAGCATAATGGGGTGGATTTTATGGGGCTGGTATCGGGAGCGGTCTCGACATTGAAAGGGGATCCCAGAGGTGCGAGTACCATCACGCAACAGCTCGCCAAAAATCTTTTCAAAACAAGGTATACCAATGCACAAGGCTATTTGAGCAAGGTGCCAGGGCTGAGTATCCTGATCACCAAATATAAAGAATGGATGACAGCCTATAAGCTGGAAACAAGATATAGTAAGGATGAAATCATTACCATGTACTTGAATACAGTCTCATTCAGCAATAATGCCTACGGCATAAAATCGGCTTCGATCCGTTATTTTAATAAACAACCGAGTATGTTGGATGTGAATGAAAGTGCGTTGCTGGTCGGTATGCTGAAAGGAACGACGATATACAATCCGATCCGTAACCCAAAGAATGCCATGCAGCGTCGCAATGTGGTGCTGGCGCAGATGGAAAAATCGGGTTACCTCACACAGGCGCAGGTAGCGGACTTATCGAAGGATTCGTTACGCTTGGACCTGAACTATAAAGATAATATCGATGGCAACGATTCTTATATCCGCTCGGCTGTAGAACGTTGGTTGGAAAAATGGAGCCAGGATAATGAAATTGATATTTATAAAGCTGGACTTAAGATTTATACAACAATCGATTCGCGGATGCAGAAGATGGCGGAGAAGGTGGTCACGGATCGTATGGAAGAGTTGCAGCGACGTCTAAAGAATACCTGGGGTAGTGAGGAACCATGGCGGGACAAGGAAGGGAAGGTGATTCCGGAATTTTTGGAAAATCATGCTCGTAAGTTGCCGATATACTCGGATTTGATGCGCAAATACCATAATAACGAAGACAGTGTGTTCACGGAGTTGCGCAAAAAGAAGGAGATGGAGGTGTTTACATGGCAGGGTATGGAGAAAGTGAACTATTCGACGATGGACTCGCTGAAGCATTATCTGATGATGCTGAATACAGGGATGATGGCGATGAATCCCTATAATGGCGAGATTAAAGTGTGGGTCGGTGGGATCAACCACGAATACTATAAGTTTGATCATGTCAACCAAGCTAAGCGGCAGGCGGGGTCTACGTTCAAACCGTTTGCGTATATGGCGGCTCTGGAATCCGGCATGTCTCCATGCGACAAGTTTACGGATAAGCCTGTGAAGATTGAATTTACCAATAAAAAGGGGGAACATGAGGTGTGGGAACCTAAGAATGCAGATTGGAGTGTGTCGTACCGGGAGATGTCGCTCCGTTGGGCGATGGCGCGATCGTTGAATACGATTACAGCACAGGTGACGGACGCTGTAGGTTGGGATAAGGTAGTCGATGTAGCTCATCTATGTGGTATTGATAGCAAATTGGAGTCCGTTCCTTCCGTAGGACTGGGGTCGAATGATGTGTCTGTTTTTGAAATGGTAAAAGCGTACGCTACATTCATGAATGCAGGGAAAAAGACGGATCCAGTATTGGTTTCTAAGATTGTAGGAATGGATGGTAGTACGATAGCTACATTTAAATCCGAGCAAAAACAGGTGATCAATCCGGAAAATGCTTGGTTGATGACGTATATGTTAAGGGGGACTGTGGAGGAACCTGGTGGTACATCACAGGCATTGTGGGAATGGGATTTGTTTAAGAATGGTAATGAAATAGGTGGTAAAACAGGGACCTCTTCAGACTATGTCGATGGCTGGTATATGGGGGTGACCAAAGATTTGGTGGCAGGTGTATGGGTAGGCTGTGATGAGCAGAGTATACATTTTAAGAACTCGGCTACGGGGGAAGGATCTAAGACTGCGCTTCCTATCTATGCTTTATTTATGGAAGAATTGTACAAACATCCTGAATTGGGGGTAACATTTGGCAAGTTTCCGGAATCTACTGTTGAGATCAAGAAAGATTACCGCTGCCCAAGTCCGCGTATACGTGTAGAACAGCCAACGGATAGTGTCAGTAATACGGATGAAGAAGATGAAGGAGTGGTGCTTCCGGAGCTCGAAGAGGTGCGTCCTGCGCAGGTGGAAGTTGAGGCGAATCGAGGCAGTGCACAAGAAAATAGAAATAACAACTTACCTTAATTAGTTATAGATTTATTCGATTATAAATTACATGCAATTATGAATGGAATTATGCGGTACCTCGCCAAATTAGCGTTGACATGCTGTATGTTGCTCCTGTTGGGTATATCTGTCCAGGCGCAGTATTTTGGACAGAATAAAATGCGCTATAAGAAGCTGAATTTTAAGGTCTACGATACGCCACATTTTAATCTCTATTATTATTCGAAAAATGACAGCTTGATTCGCTGGTTGGCAAAAGAATCGGAGGTGTGGTATGAGCTGCACCAACAGGTGTTTCAGGACACTTTTTCGCGTAAAAACCCAATTATCGTCTACAGCAACCATCCGGAATTTCAGCAGACTACAGCTATCTCAGGAGAGATAGGCGTGGGGACGGGCGGTGTGACGGAGGCATTCAAGCAACGGGTGGTGATGCCTGTTATGCAGATCAACCAGCAGACACGACATGTATTGGGACACGAAATGGTTCACGCATTTCAATATAGGGTCCTTATGGAGGGAACGGATTCTACACGATTGGAGAATATAGGCAATATACCACTGTGGATGGTGGAAGGTATGGCTGAGTATTTTTCGATCGGGAAGAAGGATGCTTTTACATCGATGTGGATGCGTGATGCTTATGTGAATAATGATATCCCGTCGCTCAAGCAGATGACGGAGCAGTCCCATAATTATTTTCCCTATCGCTATGGACAGGCTTTTTGGTCGTATATAGGATCTACATATGGTGATACGGTGATCATGCCACTCTTTATAGAAACAGCAAAATATGGCTACGATAATGCGATGCGTCGGGTATTTGGCTATGATGCACAGACGGTATCTACGCTATGGAAGAACAGCATGGAGAATATGTACCGTAACTTGGGTAAAGACACGACATCGCGACCTATAGGGGTGTCTTTGCTAAACAGTTCGAATGCAGGGAATATGAATGTATCGCCGACGATATCTCCAGACGGTAAGTATGTGGCTTACATGTCGGAAAAGGATATGTTCAGTATAGATCTCTATCTGGCGGATGCGAATACGGGAACAATGATCCGAAAACTGGGGAGCAAGCTGACGAGTAAGGATATCGATGAGTTTAGTTTCTTAGAATCGGCAGGGACGTTTTCTCCGGATAGTAAAAAGTTTGCCTTCTCGGTATTCAGTGAGGGCAAGAGTAAGCTGATGACGGTGGATGTGGAGACAGGAAAGGTGCTGTCGGTGCAGGCTATGGGAGAAATCGTAGAATTTGCGAATATAACCTGGTCGCCGGATGGAGAGACGCTGGCGTTTTCGGGGCTGAGCAACGGACATTCGGATCTGTATACATACAACTTGAACACGAAGAAAGTCACACAGCTGACGAATGATGTGTATTCGGATTTTCAACCAAGCTACTCGAGAGACGGTAAGTATATCGTATTCAGTACGGATCGATTGGCGCTGCAGGGAAATAGCAAAGAGGTGGATATCCCAATGAGTCTGGCGGTTTTGACCGTGGCTACAGGAGAAATCAAAAATATAAATGTGTTTCCGGGAGCGAATAACCTGAATCCGCATTTTTCATCCAATGGACAGGAAATCTACTTTTTGTCCAATGGTGATGGATACCGTAATATGTACCGCTATCTGATTGCTTCGGGCACAGTCGAGCGGCTTACAGATTACTTTACAGGGATATCCGGGATCACTGAATATTCACCAGCAATGAGTATCTCAGATAAAGATGAAATTGTATATTCTTATTTTAAGAAAGGGAAATATAATGTTTACAAAGCCAAAAGCAGCGATTTTGAAGCAGTCGCTGTCGATGGGACTGTAAGCGATTTTACGGCAGCGATGTTGCCGCCATTGGTGAGCAGAGGGGTGAATGTGGTTAATACCAATCTGCGTAATTTTAATGTCTTTGGGAGAATAGATGATCAGCAAATCAATAACATCGCATATGCTCCCAAGTTCAAATTGGATTACTTGGCAAACAGTGGTGTAGGAATGTCGGTAGGATCCCGTTATGGTGCAGGGATATCTACTGGTATCCAAGGAATGTTCTCGGATATTCTTGGATATAACCAGATTTTTGCAGCTCTGAATATCAATGGAGAGATCTATGATTTTGGAGGGCAGGTAGCTTATATCAATCAGCGCAGTCGTATCAATTGGGGTGGCGCATTGTCGCATATTCCTTATATGTCAGGGTACAACCTGTATGAAATGGAGGATTTCGGCAGAGGGCAAGAAGAGCTGTCGCTAAATACTTATTTGGTCCGTAATTTCCAGACGCAGGCAGAGGCGTTTGTGGCGTATCCATTTAATCGGCACCACCGGGTAGAGATGGGGGCAGCCATATCAAGACATAGTTACAGGGTGGATAAATGGAGACAGAGTTACTATTATGGATACGGTGACAGGCAAAAGATACCAAATGAAGAAGCTGAAAAACTAGGCTTTAGAAGTCTGAAGCCATTTACTATACAGCAGATTAATACTGGTCTAGTCGGTGACAATGCGGTGTTCGGTATCGCTGCCCCATTGCACGGCTACCGGTATCGCTTAGGTGTAGAGCAGTATTTCGGTGATTATACATTTACCGCATGGAATGTGGACCTGCGAAAGTACCATCGATTCAAGCCTGTGACGGTAGCAGGGCGTGTATATTCTTATATGCGTACAGGGAAGGATGAAGATGCCTTGTATCCGCTATACATAGGGTATCCGTATATGATCAGGGGGTATGAAACAGGAAATTTTGACGCGACTGGGAAGGTGAGTTTTTCGGATCTGATGGGATCTCGAATGGTGATTGCTAATATGGAATTGCGTTTGCCGTTTACAGGCCCTGAAAAATTGGCTGTAGTCAAATCGGGATTTTTATTCTCGGATCTTAACTTCTTTATTGATGGCGGTTTGGCTTGGAAGGGGGGAAATACTATTAAAATGAAGAAAGATGATAGCGATCTTATAACAGAGGTTGTAGGGGGAGAAACTATTGAGCGATATGATCCCAATGTAAGGGTGCCGGTATTCAGTGCTGGGGTGTCGTTGCGCATAAATCTGTTTGGCGCAATGATACTGGAACCCTATTATGCGATACCATTCCAAAAGACACGTTCTAAATTTGGAACATTCGGATTAAACTTTGCGCCAGGATGGTAGTCTATACCTATAACATATGCGATATATGTTGAGGTTGTTAAGGGGGCGTTGTTTAGACTTAGGTTTAAACAACGCCTTTTTTTATAGTATAGCTGTTGTAGTATGTCACTAATCCGATTAGTGACATTTTTTGTTGTATAATCTGGTCGTATATCACTGAAAGCTGCCAGTAACCTTAGTAAGCGGCAGCAAGAGCCTGGGCAACACGCACTGTCGGATGATTGCTGATCGCGCCGCAAGAAGAAGTTATGTTCAGCCAGTTTGGATTGTGTTTTCGGATCAAGCGTTCTTTTTGCATGCGGGTGAAGTGGGTAAGTTCCATCAAACGCTTTTGCGCACTCTCAAAAGAAGTAAATTCTTCTACATGTACAATACGGTTGAATTTAGGCAGCTTGCCTGTGTTGCGAATGGAGTGAAATTGTAGATTGGCGGATTGTGCAATTAAATCCTGTGTATAACCTGCCTCTACATAGGCTCTGTTAGGGTCCGTTGCGATGTAAATTAGGTGTTTTTTCATGTGATATACTAAATTATTTGGTGGTGATTATATTTTTTACTAATTTTATTGGCACAATAATACTAATAAATTTAGTTTTCAAAAAATATATTTTAAAATACTTTATGTCAAACATTTCATCAAACCTCAAGTTCTTAAGAAAAAAGAGCAAACTGACACAGCAGCAATTTGCTGATGTTATGGAGATTAAGCGTGCTTCTGTAGGCGCCTACGAGGAGGATCGTGCGGAGCCTAAGTATGAGCTGCTAAAAAAAATAGCAGAGTATTACGAGTTGTCGATGGATGAGTTGGTCAATGACCAGATAGATGAGAACTGGAAGCCTGTTCCTAAAAGTAATGCCTCTAATCTGCGCGTGCTAAGTGTTACAGTGGATGGGGATGATAGGGAGAATATCGAGTTGGTGCCAACGAAGGCCAGTGCAGGATATCTGAATGGCTATGGCGATCCTGAATTTGTGAGAGAATTGCCAAGGTTCTCCTTGCCGATTTTCAAACAGGGTACTTACAGGGCGTTTGAGATAAAAGGAGATTCGATGTTGCCGCTCCCGTCAGGTTCTATCGTTGTTGCAGAATATGTGGAGAATTGGCACGACGTGAAGCCGGGGCAGACGTATATTGTATTGTCCCAAAATGACGGTATTGTATATAAACGTATTGCATTCAAATATAAAGACGATAAAGGATTGAAGTTGGTGTCGGATAATAAGGTGTATGAGCCGTATTGGGTTGCTGCCGACGAGATTTTGGAGATATGGAAGGCCAAGGCTTATATATCTACGGAATTTCCAGAGCCAAGTAGCGAACCAACTATGGAGTCTCTTACAGCAATGATGGCGCAGATGCAGAAGACAATCAGTGCTGTGGTAGATACTAAAAATCCCTAACTAAAAGGCGTTAAGATGTTTTCATTGGTTCGAGATGAGGCAAGTATTGAAAAAATATAGAACAGAGTTGTGTTTTTCAAAAAAAAACACTACTTTTGTACTATCTGAAAGGAAGGGGGCATGTATTTGCCCCCTTTTTTAATTGATTTATAAAATTAACGTATGCAGGTTGAACAACGTGTAAAAGAACTGGTAGAGGAAAAAATTGCAGATAGAGCAGATCTCTTTGTAGTTCGCATCAAGATGCTGAAAAGTGGGATTCTGGAAATCTTGTTAGATGGTGATGAAGGAATCTCTATTGAGGATTGTGTAGCCGTAAGCAGACACGTGGGATTTCACCTGGAGGAGGAGAATGCTATTGAAAAGGCATACCGCCTAGAGGTCTCTTCGCCGGGTATCGATACAGGGCTGTTGATGCCGAGACAATATGTCAAGAACATAGGACGTAATGTTCGGATTAAATTGGAGAATGGCACTAAGCGTGAAGGTAAACTGATCAGCGCAACGGAGTCGGAAGTGGTAATTGAAGAAACAACAAAAGAAAAAGGAAAAAAGGCTGAAACAAACGAAGTCGTATTTTCAATGGATAAAATAACAGAAACAAAGGTGTTAATTTCATTTAACTAAAAATGAGCAGCAATATTAATTTGATTGACTCTTTTCAGGAGTTTAAAGAGTTCAAAAATATCGACCGTCCTACGGTAATTACAGTATTAGAAGAAGTATTCCGCAGCATGATCCGTAAGCGTTTCGGTACGGACGAGAATGTTGACGTTATTGTGAATCCGGACAATGGGGATTTGGAAATGTGGAGAACACGTGTGGTGATGGAGGATGGATTTTCGGAAGATGATGATTTAGAAATCGAATTAGCTGAAGCACACCAGTTTGATCCTGATTTGGAAGTTGGTGATGATTATATCGAACAGATTACACTGGAAAGTTTTGGCCGCCGTGCAATTTTGGCTGCTCGTCAGACTTTGGTATCTAAAGTATTGGAACTGGAGAAGGATGAGGTGTTCAAGAAATATAAAGACCGTGAAGGCGAATTAGTCATCGGGGAGGTCTATCAGATCTGGAAGAAAGAAATTCTGGTATTGGATGAGGATGGCAACGAGTTGATCTTGCCTAAGACAGAACAGATTCCTGCCGATTATTTCAAAAAAGGAGATAGCATCCGTGCCGTAGTCTATAAGGTGGATATGATGAACAGTAATCCTAAGATTATTATTTCACGTACAGCCCCTGAATTCTTACAACGCTTATTTGAACTGGAAGTTCCGGAGATCTTTGACGGTTTGATTACCATTAAGAAAATCGTACGCGAACCAGGAGAACGTGCTAAGGTAGCAGTAGAATCTTATGATGACCGTATCGATCCGGTAGGAGCCTGTGTGGGTATGAAAGGGTCCCGTATCCATGGTATCGTACGCGAATTGCGTAACGAGAATATTGATGTGATCAATTTCACTACAAACCACTCCCTGTATATCACACGTGCATTGAGTCCTGCGCGTATCTCTTCTATCAAAATTGATGAAGAAGGTAAGACAGCGGCAGTCTACTTGAAGCCAGATCAGGTTTCATTGGCTATCGGTCGTGGAGGGCACAATATCAAGTTGGCTGGCAAGTTGACAGGTTATGAAATCGATGTATACAGAGAAAACGATGAGGTAGAGGAGGATGTGGATATCGAAGAATTCTCAGATGAAATCGACAGCTGGATCATCGACGAATTAAAACGTGTAGGTCTAGACAGTGCGAAGTCGGTATTGTCACTGTCGTTGGAAGAATTGACAAGACGTACGGATTTAGAAGAAGATACTATCCAAGAGATAGTGCGCATTTTGCAATCGGAGTTTGAATAAGCTTCGGTTGCCCATACGGATATTACATATTAAATGTAAATATTTGTTAATTGCGAGTAAAAAAAACATATTTTTGTAGTAACAGATTTTTAGAGGTTAATAAATAGATGACAGAAGGTAAAAGCATAAACTTACTCAAAGCAGCAAAGGAACTTAATATTGGTATAGGTACTGCAGTGGAATTTTTAAGTAAAAAGGGTTTTGACGTAGAAGCAAAACCTACAACAAAATTAACTGGAGATATGTATGGCGTTCTTTCGCGTGAATTTCAAGGTGATAAAATCGCAAAGGATGAAGCGAAACAGATCGTTATAGGTAAAATTCGCCGTGATGAAACTCCTTTGGGCGGAAGTGCAACCCTACCTCAAGAATCTACAGCCTCTAAAAGAGAAGATCGTGCGGATGACACAGAAGAGATTTTGATCAAGAATGTGTCTACACCTGCACCCGTTGGAAAGGAAGAAAGTGTAAAGCAGGAGCAACCGGAGAAACCTGAAGAAAATGCAACTGCCGGACACCTTAAGGTGATTGGCAAGATTGACCTTGATAGCTTGAATAGAGGTAAAGGCAAGAAGAAAGAGGAAGAGGTTGTAAAGGCAGAGGTGAAAGAGGAACCTGTTAAAGAACCCGTAAAAGAAGAACCTAAGGTAGTGGAAACTCCTAAGCCTGTAGAGCCTGTCATACCAGAAGTGAAGAAAGAGGAGGCTGTACCAGCACCAGTAGTAGTGAAGGAAGAGGTTGTGAAACCTGTAGCCGAGGTGAAGCCTGTGGTTGAAAAACCAGAACATAAAATTGAAGTTAAAAAGGAAGAAATAAAGGTGGAAAATAAACCTGTTATAGAATCTAAACCTGCAGAAGAGCATAACGAAGTGATTCGTGCTCGTTCTGAAAAGCTCGAAGGACCAAAGGTGATTGGTAAAATTGAATTGCCAACATTCAAACCCAAGGAGAAACCTGTTGCATCGTCGTCGAATGCAAACCAAGACAACAAGCGCAAACGTAAACGGACTAATAAACCGGGCGCGCCTATCTCTCCGAATGAGCAGGGCGGTCAGCAAGGTGGAAATCCTCAAGGTGGTCACGGACAGAATAGACCGGGTGGCTTCCAAGGTGGAGGACAAGGACAGAATAGACCGGGCGGCTTCCAACAAGGTGGCGGACCTCGTGGTAATACGAACCGACCAGGTGGTAACAACCCAGGAAGAGGTAAGTTTGACCCTAGAAATAGAGGTACGAGACAGGATGCTCCTAAGGAAGAACTGACAGAAAAAGAAATTCAAGATCAAATCAAAGCTACGCTTGCTCGTTTGAGCGGCGCAGGAAAGTCTGGTAAATTTGCGCAACGTGCAAAATTGCGTAGACAGAAAAGGGATGATGTTGCATTATCAGCAGAAGAGGCAGCATTAGAACAAGAAATGATGGCCAAAGTGTTGCGCGTTACAGAGTTTGTAACAGCAAATGAATTGGCTAACCTGATGGATGTACCAGTGACTAAAGTAATCGGTACATGTATGAGTCTTGGTATGTTCGTGTCGATTAACCAACGTCTTGATGCAGAAACATTGGCTATTGTGGCGGATGAGTTCGGGTATCAGATTGAGTTTATCAAACCTGAAGATGAAGAGACTACAGAGCTCGAAGAAGCAGATAACGAAGATAACCTAATCTCCCGTGCGCCAATCGTGACTGTTATGGGACACGTTGACCACGGTAAGACTTCCTTATTGGATTATGTCCGTAAGGCGAATGTAACGAAAGGTGAAGCTGGAGGGATTACTCAGCACATCGGTGCGTATGCTGTAAGTTTAGAGGATGGCCGTAAGATTACATTTTTAGATACGCCAGGTCACGAGGCATTTACAGCGATGCGTGCTCGTGGTGCTAAAGTAACAGATATTGTTATTATTGTAATTGCAGCGGATGATGCTGTGATGCCGCAGACAAAAGAAGCTATCAATCACGCACAGGCAGCTGGAGCTCCGATTGTATTTGCATTTACAAAAGTGGATAAGCCACATGCCAATGCGGATCGTATCCGTGAACAATTGTCTGCTATGAATATCTTAGTAGAAGATTGGGGAGGTAAATTCCAAGCGCAAGAGATATCTGCAAAAACAGGTCATAATGTGGATCTGTTGTTGGAAAAAGTATTATTAGAGGCAGAGATGTTGGAGCTTACAGCGGATCCGAAGAAACGGGCTGTGGGTTCGGTTATAGAAGCCGCATTGGATAAAGGACGTGGTATTGTAACTACGGTAATGGTACAAAGCGGTACCCTGCGTGTAGGAGATGCTATTTTGGCAGGATCACACTCCGGTAAAGTTAAAGCGTTGACGAACGAACGAGGTGAGCGCGTAAAAGAAGCTGGTCCTTCGGTACCGGTTCAGATCTTGGGTATGTCTGGTGCGCCAACGGCGGGTGATAAGCTTTACGTTATGGAAAGTGAATCAGAAGCTCGTGTCGTAGCGAACAAGCGTCTACAATTGCAACGTGAGCAAGGCATGCGTGCGACCAAACATATTACATTGGATGAGATCGGTCGTCGTCTGGCTATCGGTAACTTTAAGGAACTTAATATTATTGTTAAGGGTGACGTGGATGGATCTATCGAGGCACTATCTGACTCGTTGTTGAAACTGTCTACTGATGAAATCCAGGTTAATATTATCCACAAATCAGTGGGTGCTATCTCGGAGTCTGACGTATTATTGGCTTCTGCTTCAGATGCTGTGATTATCGGTTTCCAAGTAAGACCTACTCAGAATGCGCGCAAACTTGCTGAAAACGAGCAGATTGATATTCGCCTTTATTCGATTATCTATGATGCTATCGAAGAACTTAAATCTGCGATGGAAGGTATGTTGGAGCCTAAGTTTGAAGAGAAGATTGTTGCAGAAGTTGAGATTCGAGAAACCTTCAAAATTACTAAGGTGGGAACAATTGCCGGATGTATGGTTACTACCGGGAAAATCACCAGAAATAATGATATCCGCATAATCCGTGATGGTGTAGTGGTTCACACAGGTAAACTGGCCTCGTTGAAACGCTTTAAAGATGACGTGAAAGAGGTAACACACGGTTACGAGTGTGGTCTCCAAATCGACAAGTACAACGATATACAGGTAGGCGATATTGTGGAAGCATACGAACAAGTAGAAGTAAAGCGTAAATTGTAGTTTACAATAATTGATATACGTAAGTAATCCCAACCATTCTTTATGGTTGGGATTTTTTTATGATAAGTTGGAGCAGTTTTGCCTATTATAGTTCGTATTTATTTGATTTAAATTTTTAAGGTTTTATCTTTAGCACTATGTATAAATTTCAGATATCAGAGATTATTCCACATCCAAATCAGAATATAGCTATTCGTTTTCGTGATTTGTCCGGCATGTTTCCAAAATATAAGGCTGGGCAATTTTTGACACTTTGTTTTCAATTTGGTGAACGAGAGGTTCGGAGATCTTATTCCTTCAGTAGTTCTCCCGATGTAGATGAAGCGTATGAAATTACGGTGAAGCGTGTAGATAATGGGGAGATATCGAGGTTATTACATCATAGTATCACCGTAGGGGATGTGGTTGACGTCATGGATCCTCAGGGACTATTTATCTATGAACCTGATAATACGTTGGAGAGAACCGTCTTTTTATTCGGTGCCGGTGTAGGTGTGACTCCGCTCTTTTCTATTCTAAAGACAGCCTTAGTTCGGGAAGAGAATAGCAAAGTCATTTTGATTTACAGTAATAGTAACGAACAATCTACCTTGTTTTATGAAGAATTGCTTTCCTGGCAAGCAAGATATCCAGAAAGACTGAAAATCGAATTTATTTGGTCAAATAGGAAGAATCTTTTGAAAGCTCGATTGAACAGGGAGTATTTAATTGATCTGGTAACGGAGAATCTGATGGATGGAACGGAGGGTGTTTTCTATACTTGTGGCCCATTATTTTATATGGATCTTTGCCGATTTACGTTGTTGGGGATGGGGTTTTCAGACGATCAGATAAAGAAGGAGACTTTTCATTTTCCCGAAGAGGAGGAAGATGAAGACGAGAAAGATGAAGAACCTGTTGATATGACATCTTATGAGATTACACTGAGGTTTAACGGACAAGATCATTTAATGACGATTCCTTATAATAAGAGTGTTTTGGATGTGGGGCTTGAACACAAGTTGAAGTTGCCATATTCTTGCAAGTCTGGTATGTGTAGTACTTGTATATCTCAGGTGCAGGAAGGTGCTGTAAGAATGGATTATAACGAAATATTAACGGATCGAGAAGTCGCTAATGGAAGATGCTTAATCTGTACATCTCATCCAACTGAAGATGGAACTGTAATTGAAGTTTTATAGAATCAAGGTTTTTAAGTGATAAGCAATACTTGAAAAATGTTTAGACTGTACTTGAATTTATGCGTTGTATTTTTTTTCGTAGCAGTAGCAAACGGACAAAGCCCGGTGAAAATGGGCAAATTGGAGAGTGCGAAGCTGACCGAGGTATCAGGTATGATTACCTCTCACTTTTATAAAAATACTTTTTGGGTACATAATGATAGTGGAGATGGTGCTGCTATTTATCTAATCGATAGTCTAGCTCAATTGAAAGCCTCTGTCGAGCTAGAGGGCGTTACGGTAATTGATGCAGAGGATATTGCCAGTTTGTTTATTGATGGGATACCTTATCTGTTATTGGCTGATATGGGCAATAATTTAAGAGACCGAGATACGTTATCGCTTTACTTATTTAGAGAGCCTGTTTTAACACCTGGTAGAGATTCTTACATCATTTCTAGAAAGGAAATTTCGGAGATCAAATTTAGATATACAGATAAAAGGAGAGATGCAGAGGCACTTTTTGTTGATCCTGTAGATAATAAAATTTACATTATATCTAAGCGTGATTTTAGGTCTACACTGTTCAGCTTTACGTTGACAGCGGGCAGAACAGGCTTGCTGCAAGAACTATCACCACAGCTGGAGCTTCCTTTTACTTTTGCAACTGGTGCAGATATTAGCGAAGATGGACGATATATTGTGATTAAAAATCTAACATCTGTTTTTTTATGGAAGCGAAATCCAGGCCAAGACATACTTTCTGCCTTGAAGCAGCCTTCTAGACAGATTCCTTATGAGGTAGAGCCACAAGGAGAAGCAATTTGCTTTGATCGGTTTGACAGCTGTTTTTATACAATTTCAGAGCAGCCTTTGGGATTAAAATCTTATCTTTATAAATATAAATATGAAAAATAATATTTTACACTACCTCTTGGTAGTTGCTTTCGTTATTGTTGGTTTTCAGTCTAAAGCCGCACAAGTAGATACCGTAGAAATCTTTTCCAACAGTATGGGGAAGAAAATAAAAGCTGTGATTATATTGCCTGAAAAACAGGACAAACCGATCCCGACATTATATCTGTTGCACGGATACTCTGGAAATTATGCTAACTGGATTAATAAGGTGCCATATATCAAGACTCTGGTTGATAGGTACAACTACGCTGTGGTATGTCCGGATGGTGGATACGGTAGCTGGTATTGGGATGTACCAGGGGACAAGAATAATCAGTACGAAACATTCGTGAGCAAGGAGCTCGTAACCTATGTGGAATCACAATATGATGTGTGTCAAAATAGAGAAAGTAGAGCTATTACTGGATTGAGTATGGGAGGACATGGGGCATTCTATATCGGTATACGTCATCAGGATGTGTATGGTGCGCTGGGGAGTACTGCTGGGGGTGTTGATTTTAGACCTTTTCCGAACAATTGGGAAATTATCAATAGATTGGGAACATATGCAGAGAACAAGGAAGCCTGGGATAGTCATGTGGTCATGGAGATGTTGCATCAGATTAAACCCAATAGCTTGAAGCTTTTTGTGGATTGTGGGACGGATGATTTTTTCTATAAAGTGAATCAGAAGCTTCATGAAAAGATGACTTATCTTAATATACCCCACACGTTCGTCTCTATGCCTGGAAAACATAACTGGGATTATTGGAGCCAATCTATCCAATTGCAAATGGCATTTTTTGATCAGTTTTTTAGAAATTAATGTTTTAGTTTCTCCTACTTTTTTTTATGCGTATACTATTTTTAATAAGCAGCCTGATTATATTCAGCTGTTTTAGTGCCTTTTGTCAAGATAAGAATACGATTAGTGGTTATGTAAAAGACGCCTCTTCGGGTGAGCTTTTGATTGGAGCAGTGGTACAGGTAAAAGACACGCAATTATCGACCGCGACTAACAGCTACGGGTATTTTTCGATGGATGTCTTAGAGAATGATATTGATATAATTGCTTCTTTTGTAGGTTATAAGCCTTTTTTTGTTAAAGTCAATGTCTCGAATAAAAAGAGACTGGCAATCGAACTTGAACCGCTGGATAATATGCTGGAAGAGGTGGTTGTTTCTGGAAAGAAACGCAACAATAACGTAACTGATGCGCAGATGGGGGCATTAAATTTTACCATGGAGGAGGTGAAGAATGTGCCTGTACTCTTTGGTGAACGTGATATATTGAAGACGATACAGATGCTGCCAGGGGTTGCCAAAGGCGGTGAAGGTTCTTCTAATTTCTACGTAAGGGGTGGTGGCGGAGACCAGAATCTTATTCTATTGGACGAGGCTACGGTATACAATGCCTCACATCTGATGGGTTTTTTCTCTACATTTAATTCGGATGCAATCAAAGATGTAGCCCTGTACAAAGGAGGAATACCGGCACAGTATGGAGGCAGAGCCTCTTCCGTTTTGGATATAAGGATGCTGGACGGAAATAATAAAAAATTTGCTGCTGAAGGTGGGCTAGGACTGATCGCATCGAGACTAAAATTGGAAGGCCCCATAGTAAAGGATAAGAGTTCATTTATG
Organism: Sphingobacterium paucimobilis HER1398; assembly: GCF_000416985.1. Taxonomy (GTDB): domain Bacteria; phylum Bacteroidota; class Bacteroidia; order Sphingobacteriales; family Sphingobacteriaceae; genus Sphingobacterium; species Sphingobacterium paucimobilis. Next base: position 63,805 of record NZ_ATDL01000002.1, on the reverse strand, counting down.
ATATCTGGTAGACGTACTTACGCAGATCTCTTTTTGAAGCTTTCTAATGACGAAAAGGTTAAAAAAAGTAAGTTATATTTCTATGATCTAAACGCCAAGGCGAACTATAGATTTAATGATAAAAATACCTTGTATGTTTCTGGATATTTTGGGAAGGATGATCTGGGGTATGGTGATCTATTTAGTTTTGATTGGGGCAATGCAACCGCTACGGCGCGATGGAATCATGTATTCAGCGAAAAATTGTTTAGTAATACAACGTTGATATATAGTGACTTTACCTATAATGTAAATGTGTCGAGCGATGATACTAAATTTAAGATTGCCTCCAAAATTGAAAATTTCAACTTAAAGCAGGATTTTTCTTACTACCGTAATAATAGCAATACTTTTCGATTTGGTATACAGGGATTACGTCAAAAGATATCTCCTGCAAGTCTAGATGCTGCTGATAATTCTTCTTTCAATTCTATAGATATCGAAAAGCGGTATGGTATAGAGGCAGCGGCTTACGCATCTCATGAATGGAAGCCTGCTGACTGGCTTTCATTGATATACGGGCTGCGTATTACTGATTTTATGGTACAAGGACCTGGAACTTTCTATGATTTTGATGACGATGGTGATGTGATTGGTGCTGAGGAGTATGGTGGTTCTATTGTAAAGCATCACTTGAATCTAGAGCCACGGTTGTCGATGTCGTTTATCCTTAATCCAAAAAACAGTATTAAGCTTTCTTATAATAGGATAGTGCAGAACTTGCACCAGCTGACAAATACAACATCATCACTGCCTACGGACCAGTTTGTACTGAGCAGCATAAATATTAAACCACAATATGCTGATCAGGTAGCAGTTGGTTATTTTCGCAATTTTGCGGATAATGCATATGAACTGTCTCTAGAATCTTATTATAAATATATGGGCAATCAGATTGACTTTAGAAATGGGGCTGATCTGCAAGCTAATAAATATCTGGAAGGGGAGTTGGTATTTGGGCAAGGTAGATCCTACGGTTTGGAGTTGTTGTTACGAAAGACCCAGGGGAGATTCAATGGATGGATAAGCTATACGTTGGGAAAAAGTGAACGGCAGTTTGACCTGATCAATGATGGTAAGTGGTTCAACGCGCGACAGGATAGAACGCACGATGTCTCCGTGGTAGCTATGTATGAGCTGACCAAGAAATGGAGCCTCGGTGCCAATTTTGTTTACTATACTGGTAATGCTATAACTTACCCAAGCGGCAAGTACAGTGTTAATGGTAATACGATGTTCTATTATACGGAGCGGAATGGGTATCGAATGCCGGATTATCATCGCTTGGATATTTCGGCTACTTACGAACCTAAGCCAGCCCATAAACGCTTTCATTCCAGTTGGTCTTTTGGTCTATATAACGTATACAATAGAAAGAACGCCTATATTATTGACTTTAGGGAGAATGAGAACAATGCAAATATCACGGAAGCATACCGTATCGCATTATTTGGAGCTATTCCTTCTGTGACTTGGAACTTTAAATTTTAACTATGAAATTGCTCAGATTCTATATATTCTTAAGTGTTGCCTTTCTTATGGCTTCTTGCGAAGACCTGATAGAGGTGGACTTGAACAGCGCTAATCCCAAGATTGTGATCGAAGCGGATTTGAACGATCTAGGTAATCAACAGGTAATCCGACTGTCGCGTACGGTGGATTTCAGTTCTCCGATATCCAGTGAAGCTATTTCCGGTGCGAAGGTAGCAGTGATGGACAGTAAAGGACAATTGTTCAACTTTGTGGACAAAGGAGATGGTATATATCTAAAGGATGGTTTTAAGCCAGTAGTCGGGCTGTCTTATGATCTAACTGTAAAGGTGGGGGATGAAATCTACCAGTCTTCGACCAACATGAATCCTTTTGTGCCAGTGGATTCAATCGCTGTAAAGGAGGAGACAGTTTTTAACAAAACCTACTATTCTGTTGTTTTGAAATTCAATGACCCTAAAGATGTTCCCAATTATTATAAATATGATATCGCTATAAACGGGAAGGAATTTAAGTTTGCGAGTGCTTATAGTGATAAATTCAATGACGGTCTATATGTCTCACATCAAATAACGGATAGGGACAATTCTATTGAGCTCGGAGATAGTGTCGTGGTCCGACGTCAATGCATCGCTAAAGAGGTCTATACATACTGGAATCAGATTCAGATGATGAATCCTGGTAGTGCAGCACCTGCAAATCCTACGTCTAACTTGTCAAACGGTGCTCTCGGCTATTTCAGCGTGAGCAGTGCCAAGGAATATGGAATTAGGATCGTAAAAGAGAATGACTAAAGTGTCTCAAAGGTAAATCCTTTTTTAAGAAAATGTTCTATTACTTTTGGTAATGCATACTTTACACGAGGAATGGCTTTTAAGTTGTCATGGAAGACAATGATAGAGCCATTTTTTGTATGTTTTAAAACATTGTTATAGCATTTTTCAGGACTAAGGCTCAGGTCGAAATCGCCCGATAGGACATCCCAATAGATGAGTTCAAACTCTTTTTTTAATCTATTGATCTGCGATTTTTTTGCTCGGGCATAGGGAGGTCTGAAAAGATTGCTCTGTGTATGGGTCTGACATAAGCGAACATTCTCTATATAGCTGTCATCAGGGGTATCCCAGCCTTTAAGGTGGTTGTAGGTATGGTTGCCGATGCGATGTCCTTCTTGAAGAAGTCGCTGAAAGATATCAGGGTGCTTCACAATATTGGCGCCCACACAGAAAAAAGTAGCCTTGATCTGATATTCTTTCAATACGTCCAAAATCCAGGGCGTAATCTCAGGAATGGGACCATCATCGAAGGTTAAGTATATCTTTTTATCTAGACGGGACCGGTTCCAGGTTACGGAAGGATACATCCAGCGCAGAAAAAAAGGAGCATTGACAAAATACATTTTAGATTCCAGTATTAATTTACCAAATTTAAGTAAAGATTATTAACCAATTGGTCTCAATAAAAAAAGAGAGGCTATTTATGAGGAATTTTTTTAAGTATTTTGATCTTTCTTTAGCTGAGAAACGGGGTTTTATAGCACTCGTCCTATTAATCTTGTGCGCACTCTCGATACCTTACCTCTACAAATTGATTCGGACTGAAGATTCACTCACGTATGATCTAGTAGATCTAGAGCAAAGTGATAAAAGAGAAAAGCAATTATATCGTAATAAAGACTATACGAAAAGCAGCCATTCTAAGAAAATAAGCCCTACTGCCGATTTTGACCCCAATGGTCTATCGCTTGAGGAATGGCAAGAACTCGGCTTGTCTGAGAAGCAGGCGCGGGTGATCAAGAATTACGAGGCAAAAGGAGGGAAGTTTTTTGAGAAAGAGGACTTAGCCAAAATGTATTCGATCTCCAAGAGCGAGTACGAGAAGCTTGCTCCATTTGTCAAGATTAATAGAGATCTACTACAAGCCAATAAGGAAAAATTATCGTCAAAGTCATATGGTAAGAAAGCGGAAATAGTTAAGGAAACCGATCAGCCAGTGACTCGTAAAAAGATTATGATTGATATCATGCAGGCTGATAGTATCGATTGGGTTGCATTGCGAGGGATTGGTCCAGTCTTTGCCAAGCGAATCCTTAATTATAGAAAAGCATTAGGCGGTTTCAGCAGTATTGCTCAGGTAGCTGAAGTGTATGGTCTCCCTCCTGAAACTTTTACGGCGATTAAGGACCAATTATACCTTTCGCCCAATTCAACGGTCCATACGATTGATATTAATAAATGTACTATAGAGCAATTGGCAAAACATCCTTACGTCTCTAAGAAACAGGCACAGTGGATTGTCAATTATAGAATTCAGCATGGCGCTTTCAAAGATTTTTCAAGTTTAGCGGATATACAGTTACTGGATCAAGATTTTTTCCGTAAAATTGAGCCTTACTTAGAATTTTAGATGAAATGTTAGAACAAAAACTGAGAGATGTCGTGCGGGACATTCCTGATTTTCCCGCTCCTGGAATTGTATTCAAAGATATTACTCCTATACTGAAGGATCCTCTACTTTGTATGGCAATCGTGGATGAGTTTGTGGACCGGTTGGAGGGTATAGATATTGACGTGATAGCTGGAGTCGAAAGCAGAGGTTTCTTGTTCGGACTGATGTTGGCAACCAGGTTGGGCCTACCCTTTGTCCCGATTAGAAAGCAAGGTCGGTTACCTTATAAAACTATTTCGGAATCCTATAAATTGGAGTATGGACAGGCAACGATTGAGGTGCACGAAGATGCTGTACCGATGGGTGCAAAGGTGTTGATTCATGATGACCTATTGGCTACTGGAGGAACTGTGGTAGCAAGTGCAAAGTTGATGGAGAAGTTAGGCGCTGTGGTCGTTGGATTTTCATTTATAATTAATTTAGATTTTCTTAACGGCTCCGGAAGGTTAATGCGGTTTAGTGATAATATTATTTCTTTAGTAAAGTATTAGGATTATAAGTTCTGTTTTATATTTTTACAGTAAAAAAATATAAAATATATGGAATGGATTACTGATCCTCAAATCTGGATTTCTTTTTTAACATTGACTGTCTTAGAGATTGTACTTGGGATAGACAATATTGTCTTTATTTCTATTCAGAGTGCTAAACTGCCTGTTGAACAGCAAAAGAAAGCAAGACAAATCGGTCTTTTGCTTGCGTTGGTGATGCGTGTACTGCTTTTGTTCTCTATCAAATGGGTCATGGGGCTTACCGCACCGCTCATTAATCTCTCCGAATGGTTTGACTGGCATAACGAGAAGTATGCACGATATTTTGTGCTTTCGGGACGTGATTTGATTCTTTTTATTGGAGGTTTGTTTTTGATTTATAAAAGTACTACCGAGATACACCATAAAGTGGAAGGCGAGGTTGAGGTTACGTCGACAACCAAAAAGATCGTCTCTTTTTCTTCGATAATTATACAGATACTCATTCTGGACCTGGTATTCTCATTGGACTCGGTTATTACTGCAGTAGGTATGGTTGATCAGATCGGTGTTATGATCGCTTCGGTTATAGTAGCTGTAGGTATCATGCTATTGTCGGCAGAATCAATCAGCAAATTTGTAAATGACTATCCATCGGTGAAGATGCTGGCTTTAGCATTTTTATTATTGATTGGGGTTTCACTTACAGCTGAAGCTTTTGATCAGCATATTCCAAAAGGATATATTTACTTTGCGATGGCGTTTTCTGTGCTCGTAGAGTATCTCAATATCAAGTCTCAGAAAAAGGCGCTGAAGAAGAAAGATCAGCACTAAATACAAAAAAAAGCCTGTCTATATTTTAGACAGGCTTTTTAGCTATGAGATATCTATTCTATGATTCCTTCAATACGATAATGTCGATTTCCCAACATTTTGACAGATTGTACCTTGTCTATAATATAACGTTTGCCTTTTATATATTCTAAGCTCTCGGAGGTATTGTATAAAAGATTATTCGTTGACTTTTTGATCGTAAATGATACTGGGATTTGATCGGTGTATACAATTTTTAACACAGATAGATCCACTGTTGAATCGGTAAAGGTGTATGTCACTGTATTCGCTATACTATCTTTTTGATAAGTGCCGCGGTAAGCCGGTTTATTGAGGTCTACAGTTAAAAAACTCGCCAATTCTCTTTCCCAATCTCCGATCTGCAACTCTTTGCTTTCAGATATACTGTCTTTTGATACCGTCTTTCTAATGGTTGGTTTGGAAATATCCAGACTTTTGATTTCTTGTTGAAAAAAAGCTGGTAAGTCAAACTCGCTAACAGTCAATTCGTTTTTCCGTGGAGACGAAGGCGAACCACAGGAGTAGAAGATAGTCACGACAAAGCCTATAAGTGCCTGTGTAGCCATTTTTCCTTTCATTCCTTTTTGTCTATTAGTATACCAAGACATCTCCACTCATTTCTACAGGAATGTTTAGACCCAATAACTTGAGCACTGTAGGTGCGATATCGCCAAGTTTACCGTCTTTGATATGTTGATAGTCTTTGTCAATCAATATACAAGGCACGAGATTGGTGGTGTGAGCAGTGTTGGGCGAACCATCATCATTGACCATAAACTCGGAGTTACCGTGATCGGCTAAGATAATGAAAGAATAGCCATAAGCGAGGCCGGTCTCTACCACCTGTTGCGTACAGCGGTCTACAGTCTCTACAGCTTTAACTACAGCATCAAATACTCCCGTATGTCCTACCATATCCGGATTGGCAAAGTTGAGACAGATAAAATCAGGCTGGTTATTTCTGATATCGTCAGAGATAGCTTGCGTGATTCCAACGGCACTCATCTCCGGCTGTAGATCGTATGTCGCCACTTTTGGCGAAGGTATCAATAGACGACGCTCGCCCTCGAATTCCTTCTCCCGTCCTCCTGAAAAGAAGAATGTAACGTGTGGGTACTTTTCGGTTTCCGCTATGCGAACCTGAGTTTTTCCTTGCGCTGCGAGTGCTTCGCCAAGCGTTTGCGAAAGATTATCTTTTTCAAATACGACGTGTACATTTTTGAAAGTCTCATCGTAGGCCGTCATGGTCACATAATAGAGATTCAAAGGAACCATATTATAAGCAGGGAAAGCTTCTTGTGTGAGCGCTATTGATATCTCACGTCCACGGTCCGTTCTAAAGTTGAAACAGATAACAACATCACCATCAGTAATAGTGGCTACAGGCAAGTCATTGCCATCCACCATGACGATAGGTTTGATAAACTCGTCAGTGATGCCCTCTGCGTACGAGTTCTGTACCGCAGAAATGATATCTGTAGTGTGTGTACCTATACCTTGTGTGAGTAGGTTGTACGCCTGTTGTACGCGTTCCCAACGATTGTCCCTGTCCATCGCATAGTATCGTCCGATGGCAGAAGCAATTGTTCCGCAAGAATGCACGAGATGCGCTTGCAAATCCTGTAGATAGCCAACACCTCCATTAGGATCGGTATCACGACCATCCATAAAGGCATGTATGAATACATTGTCGTTCGATAGACCGAATGTCTGCGCCGTATCACACAATGCTTTGAGATGGTCGATATGCGCATGCACACCACCGTCGGATAGGAGACCAATAAAGTGCACCCTTTTATTATTCGCACGAGCATATTCAAATGCTTTCTGTATAGTAGGATCACTGTTAAAATCCCCTTCACGTGCAGCCTTATTGATACGACCTAGTTCTTGATACACTACGCGCCCTGCGCCGAGGTTCATATGACCTACTTCAGAATTACCCATTTGGCCATCAGGGAGACCTACGGATTCACCTGAGGCTTCGAGTTTAGAGTTCGGGTAGGTCGACAACAATTTGTCTAGAAAAGGTATCTGTGCGGCACGGACTGCGTTTGAATTATCTTCTTTGCCATACCCTAATCCATCCAGGATGAGTAAGGCTACTTTCTTTTGATTTGAATTGTTCACACACAAATATAATAATTTTAAAAGACAAACTTATTCATGGAGCTGGCCAGTAGCAGCACTTGATTTTATGGCATAGTTTTGGCTCAATCCCTAGTCCTTTTAAACCGTTTCTAGCTAATACATTAAATGTTATATAATGGGTGTAAGATTTGTTTTTATTATCTCTCCTTTACTTTTTCTTTTGTACTCATTCCAAGAAAATGATATGAACAAGATTGTTGTACAAGCTCTAAAAAGTAATGATGCTAAAGCTTTAACCAAATATTTTTCATCGTCTATTAATTTGTCTATTAATAGCGAGGAGCAGATTGTAACAAAGTTTCAGGGGGAATTATTGTTAACTGATTTTCTAAAGCAAAATAAGGTTGTTGAGGTGAAGCGTGTCACTGCTTCTGAAAATCATAAGACGAATCGTTATTTTATTTATAGTATTAAGACTACAAAACGAAATTTTCGTGTTTTGGTCAAAGTGATTGAGTTGAAGGGAGCTGCGTTAATATCAGAGCTTCGCGTGGATTGATGGTATCGGATTTAATAAACAATAATTTTTCAGAATAAATTTATTTTATTCATCTTAGCTTAATATTTGACGCTAAAAAATGGATCAAGAGTATAAGAAAGAGTTGAGCAATTTTGTTCAACAGGCTTTGGAGGAAGATGTTAGAGAGGGAGACCATACTTCTTTGGCGGCATTGCCGGAGGACAAATGGGGAGAAGCAAGATTACTGGTAAAAGAAAACGGCATTTTGGCAGGTGTAGAGGTTGGTGTAGAAATATTACATCAAGTAGACCCCACCTTACAGGTTGAAGTGTTTATTAAAGATGGTCAACAGGTATCAAATGGTGATATCGTGTTGATCGCAAAAGGAAAAATTCACTCTATCCTCAAGGCTGAGCGCTTATTGCTTAATGTCATGCAACGTATGTCCGGTATCGCTACGAGGACAATGGAGTATGTGCAAGAACTAAAAGGAACGAATACACGTGTATTGGATACACGAAAAACGACGCCATTACTTCGCTTTTTAGAAAAGAGAGCGGTAGTGATAGGTGGAGGGGTAAATCATCGGTTTGGACTCTACGACATGATATTGATCAAAGATAATCATGTCGATTACGCAGGTAGTGTATCTGCGGCTGTAAAAAATGCCGTAGTTTATAAACAGAACAAGGGAATTGATATACCGATTGAGGTAGAGGTTCGTAATTTTGATGAGTTGAAGGAGCTGCTTAGATGTGAGGGGGTAGATAGGGTAATGTTCGATAATTTCAAGCCAGAAGATGTCGGTGAAGCAGTAAAACTGGTAAATGGCAGGCTGGTGACTGAAGCTTCCGGGGGAATTACCTTAGAAACTATTCGTTCTTATGCATTGTCAGGAGTAGATTTTATATCAGTGGGCGCTTTAACGCATTCCGTTAAGAGTCTAGATTTGAGTTTAAAAGCAAGACTTATTTAATAGAAGTTAATGATTTCGATTTATTTAGTAAGTATTGTAATTCTGGCCTACCTATTTGGCTCTATACCAACTGCCGTGTGGTTTGGTCAGGCTTTTTACGGGGTAGATGTCAGAGAATATGGAAGTGGGAACGCCGGTGCTACCAATACATTCCGTGTATTAGGCAAAAAAGCTGGTTCTATCGTGATGTTTGTGGATATTTTTAAAGGTTGGACGGCTACAAATCTGCCTTATCTTTTGGATACCACTGTAGTTGGAGATTATAGATCACCGCATTTTGTCAATTTTCAATTGGCTCTTGGGGTAATTGCTGTTCTGGGCCACTTATTCCCCTTGTTTGCAGGATTTAGAGGAGGCAAAGGGGTGGCTACGTTATTCGGGATGGTATTAGCTATCCATTGGCCAGCCGCATTATGCTGTGTATCTGTCTTTATATTGTGTCTTTTGATCACACATTATGTGTCCTTAAGTTCAATTTCTGCGGGGTTCACGTTTCCGATAAGCTTGGCGTTGATATTTAAAACTACGGTGCCGTCTATTATGTTATATGCCATTGCGATCTGTGCCTTAATATTAATCACGCATCAAAAAAATATAGAGAGGCTTTTGAAAGGGCACGAGTCAAAGATTTATTTGTTTAAAAAAAGACGAAGTGATTAAACTAATACATGTTTGAGTTGTTTTAATCCACAAGGTCATTGTCAGATAATTAGAAATAGGATGAAAAGGTTATTTAATTATGCAGCGGTTTTGCTTTTAGGAGCAGTAGTTGCAGGTTGCGCTACTTCAGCTATTACGGGAAGAAAGTACCTTAAACTGGTAGATAGCAGTGCAATAAACGATCAGGCAGCGTTAGCATATAAAGAATTCTTGTCGAATTCGAGTACAAAAGTTGTCACGGGTACAGCTAATGCTACCGCTGTAAAGCGTGTAGGTAATGATATCGCCGCCGCTACGATGCGCTTTCTTAAAGAAAGAGGTATAGCAGATCGCTACAACTTCAATTGGGAATTTAATTTGATTCAGAATGATGAAGTGAATGCTTGGTGTATGCCTGGCGGTAAGGTAGCCGTATTTACCGGAATTTTACCATTTACAGGAACAGATGCTGGCTTGGCAACTGTAATGGGCCATGAGATTGCTCATGCTATCGAAGAGCACTCGGTAGCTCAGGTGTCCAACAAAATTGCGGCACAGGGAATTGGTCAGATAATTGGGGTAGCTTCTGCTACCACAGATAATAAATGGCTCGACGCGCTTAATCTGACTTATGGTATTGGAGCACCGATAGGTATGCTTAAATTTTCAAGGGATGATGAATTGGCCGCGGACAAAGCTGGATTGATCATCATGGCCATGGCGGGATATGATCCGAATCAGGCGGTGAAATTTTGGGAGCGTATGGCTTCTGCAAAATCGGGAAACCAGCCAGCAGAGTGGACCAGTACACACCCCAGTGACGCCAGAAGAATTACACAGCTTCAGAGTCTGATACCTGAAGCGATGAAGTATTACAAAAAATAAACTTTCGCAAAAGCTATAGAAACAGCAACCAGGTAAATGGTTGCTGTTTTATTTTTATAGAAATAGTATCTTTGCGACACGTATTAAAAAATGCTATTTATGTCAACAAAAGAAGATAAGATTGCAACTTTTGACCCCTCTCAACCGGGATTAGCAGATGCAAGTATTTATGGATTGCCTTTTTCGGCAGAGGAGAGTGAAATTATTATTGTTTCCGTGCCTTGGGAAGTAACAGTAAGTTATGGTGCAGGAGCTTCTGAAGGGCCAGAAGCCATACTGGATGCTTCATTTCAGGTGGACCTATTGCATCAGGAATTTCCAGAGTTGTGGAAATTGGGGATCTATCTAGACGAAGGGCCAGCACATTGGAAAACAAATAGCGCCCTGTATAAGGAGATGGCTCAGCCGATTATCGAAGCCTTGGAGAATGGGGAGGTTGTGGACGATAATCCCACTTTAAAAGGAGACTTAGCTAAAATAAACGAAGCTTCCGAAGTACTCAATGCCGAGCTTAAGGAGCTTGTTACTTCATGGAAAAATAAAGGCAAGAAGGTTATCTTATTGGGTGGAGATCATTCTACACCTTATGGATATTATCAAGCCTTAGCATCGATTTATGGCAGTTTTGGTATATTTCATTTTGACGCACACATGGATTTGCGCATTGCATATGAAGGTTTTACCTACTCACATGCTTCCATTATGTACAATGCTATACAACTGCCAGAGGTATCTAAATTGGTCCAGGTTGGGATCCGTGATTTCTGTGAGCAAGAAGTGGCGGTTGTCAAAGGTTCGGATAAAGTGAAAGTCTTTACCGATGCTGATTTGAAAAAAGGACAATTCGAGGGCAAGACCTGGCAAGAGCAGGTCGACGAAGCCATCGCTTTATTGCCGGACAATGTAGCTGTAAGTTTTGACATTGATGCCCTTTATCAATGGTACTGTCCAAATACAGGGACACCTGTACCGGGTGGACTCTCTTATGAACAGGCTGTGTATGCATTAAGCCGTCTTGCTGAATCCAACAAGAAGATCATAGGTATGGACTTGGTAGAAGTGGCTCCAGGTGAGGATGAATGGGATGGTAATGTAGGTGCGCGCTTATTGTTCCATATGTGTGGCGTGTTGGCAAAAAACAACGGCCTGGCAGTTGGAAACAAAGTCATATTTTAGGCTTTTATGCGTATTTACCTTTGATTTTGTTATCTTTAGGCGAATTTTGAAAATATTCACTAAATATTTCAATATTCAGACTCTTAAAACGAAAAATTAATAATACTTCAACAGAAACTATGTCTTCTAAGATTATTTACACCAAAACAGATGAGGCGCCACTATTGGCAACTTATTCCTTTTTACCGATTGTACAAGCATTTGCAAAAACTGCTGATATTGACGTTGAGTTGAGAGATATTTCATTGGCTGGACGTATTCTTGCCAATTTTAATTCGTATTTGAAACCAGAGCAACAGACTGTAGATGCTTTGGCGGAATTGGGACAGTTAGCTACGACACCTGACGCGAATATTATTAAGTTACCGAATATTTCGGCTTCTATACCTCAACTGAAAGCAGCTATTGCTGAATTACAGCTTGCAGGCTATGCAATACCTAATTACCCGGACAACCCTTCTAATGATGATGAAGAGAAAATCAAAGCAAGTTATGCTAAGGTTTTAGGATCAGCAGTGAATCCGGTATTGAGAGAAGGAAACTCGGACCGTAGAGCTCCAAAAGCGGTAAAGAACTATGCGAAGGCAAACCCACATCGAATGGGGGCTTGGGCAGCAGATAGCAAAACTAAAGTTGCCTCTATGACAGAGGGAGATTTCTATGCAACAGAGCAATCGGTGACTATAGAAAAAGAGTCTCAATATAAAATAGAATTTGTCGCCGCAGACGGATCCGTAAAAGAGTTGAAAGGATTAGCTCCATTGAAAGCAGGTGAAGTTATTGATTCTTCTGTAATGAATGTTGCTAAATTAAAAGACTTCGTTGCTGCTACTATTGCAGAAGCGAAAGAAGCTGGAGTCTTATTGTCAGCACACTTAAAAGCTACCATGATGAAGGTCTCAGACCCTATTATCTTTGGTGCTATTGTAGAGGTATATTTTAAAGAAGTATTTGCTAAATACGGTGAGTTGTTTGCTTCTTTAGGTATCAATAAGAATAATGGCTTGGGCGAGGTATTCGCTAAAATAGCGGGTAACGAAAAAGAAGGTGAAGTTAAAGCGGCTATTGAGTCTGCTATTGCTAATGGCCCTGATTTGGCTATGGTTAATTCTGATAAAGGAATCACCAATCTACACGTTCCTTCTGATGTGATTGTCGATGCTTCTATGCCTGCGATGATCCGTATAGGTGGTAAAATGTGGGATAAAGCAGGTGCAGAACGTGATACCATTGCCATGATCCCTGACCGTTCGTATGCAGGTGTATACGAGGCTATGATCGAAGACTGTAAAGAAAATGGTGCCTTAGATCCTAAAACAATGGGTTCTGTTCCAAACGTAGGTTTGATGGCACAGAAAGCAGAAGAATACGGTTCTCATGACAAGACGTTCCAAGCAACTGCTAAAGGAACAATTCGTGTTGTCGATGCTAATGGCGATGTATATATGAGCCAGGCTGTAGAAGCTGGCGATATCTTCCGTATGTGTCAGACAAAAGATGCTCCTATTCAAGACTGGGTTAAGTTAGCAGTTAACCGTGCTCGTCTATCAGCTACACCAGCTGTATTCTGGTTGGATGAAGCACGTGCACACGATAGAGAGATTATCAAGAAAGTAGAGAAATACCTAGGCGATTTTGATACAAATGGTTTAGATATATTTGTAATGTCTCCAGTAGAAGCTACAAAATTCTCACTAGACCGTATTCGTGAAGGTGAAGATACTATTTCCGTAACAGGTAATGTTTTACGTGATTACCTTACCGATTTATTCCCAATCTTAGAAGTTGGTACTTCAGCTAAGATGTTATCTATCGTTCCTTTAATGAATGGTGGAGGTCTATTTGAAACAGGTGCCGGTGGTTCCGCTCCTAAGCATGTTGAACAATTCTTAGAAGAAGGTTATTTACGTTGGGATTCATTAGGTGAATTCTTGGCTTTACAGGCTTCTTTCGAGCATTTGGCACAGACACAGAACAATAGCAAAGCTCAGGTGTTGGCAGATGCGTTGGATGAGGCAAATGCATTATTCTTAGCTAATGACAAATCTCCGGCACGTAAAGTTGGACAGATAGACAACCGTGGTTCACATTTCTACCTGACATTATACTGGGCTCAGGAATTGGCAAAACAAACTAAAGATGCTGATTTAGCAACTAGATTTGCGGCATTGGCACAAACGTTGACTGCCAATGAAGCTAAAATCAATGAAGAATTGATTGCTGCACAAGGTAAAGCACAACAAATTGGAGGATATTACTTCCCTAATGATGAGCTTGCTTCTACAGCGATGCGTCCTTCAGCGACATTGAATACAGCGATTGCCGGAATTTAATAATCTGTAATCCAACATAATCAAGTCTCTCTATTTAAGGAATAGAGAGACTTTTTTTTGCGTACAAAAAAGCCCCAACCATTCGGTATGGGGCTTATTCAATAGAAAATATAAAAAATTAATTGAAATTGATGACGAAGTCTTCCGCTTTTGTTCTTACTTTTTTCAGGTTGACCAACCAGTCATTCGATTCGTCTCTATAACCTAACGCCAGTATCGTAACCGATTTCAGTCCCAACTTGTCAAGACCTAAAAGTTCGTCCAGTTGAGCATTTGTAAAACCTTCCATTGGCGTAGCGTCCACACGTTGTTCTGCAGCTGCGGCGATCGCCATTCCGAAGCCAATATAGGCTTGTCGTGCAGCATGTGCAAAGTGTTGTTCTTTTGTTTGTTGCGCAAACATTCCAAATAAGGTGTTCTTGTAGTCGTCCGAGGTACCCAATGGCAACTCCCGTTCTGCTTCCTGTTGTGCGAATACGGCATCTACACGTTCTTTTGTATATTCATCATAAGCCGCAAAAATCAATAGGTGAGAAGAGTCTACAATTTGTGTCTGTCCGAATGCGATAGGTTGAATCTTGGCCTTAAGATCCGGATTGCTTACCTGTATAATTTTAAATGGCTGCAATCCAGATGAGGTAGGAGCCATTCTAGCAGCTTCGATAATATAGTCTACTTTTTCTTGTGCTACTGGAGTGCCGTTCATTTTTTTAGTGGCATATCTCCAGGATAAGTCTTGTAATAAGCTCATTGTTTATTTGTTGTTTTTTAGTGTAAATATAAAACCTTCAACAGCATCTATCAGTGTAGGTGTAGGTGCCGAAGGGATATGGTCGTCTGATAATAGTGCAATCGCTATAAAGCCATGGAGCGTAGACCAAAAAGTCTTTAGTTTCAAATATTTATCCGCAATGTCATTCCCAGAATCGCTTAGCACTTGCTCTATAGCACTATACATATAGTTTGAAGTACGTTGCATTTCTTTTGAGCTGTTAATAGCTTCACACGGAGGGATTCCTAATCCAAACATGATTCTATAATGCTGTACATAAGTAGATGCGAATTTCCAGTATGTATAGGCGATATCTCGTAGGCGCTCACTAGAGTCGATTTTGTCTTCAGGAATCAAACTCATCTCATGCGATAGGATGTTGAATCCTTCTTTCGAAAAATACTCGATGATAGCCTCTTTACTTTCAAAATGTTTATAGATTACCGGAGCACTATACTCGATTGCATCTGCAATCTTCCGGATAGATAGGGCTTGCCATCCATCCTCCGTGATTATCTTCCATGACTGGGTGATAATCTTGCTACGTAGCTCCTGAATTTCACGTTCTCTTCTTGTTGTTGTGCTCATGTGTTTAAACATTTAGTTAACACTGTTAGCAAAAGTAACACCCGTTTTTATTTTTTGCAAATTCGGCTTGTTTTTTAGACTTTCAGTTGACAAAAATAAATCTATCTTTTTTTCTATCTTTAGTCAAAACTGTACAATATGCAACAACAGAAGGTATCTTTGATTCTAGGTAGTGGTGGTGCACGAGGCATTTCTCAAATTGGTGCTATACAATGGCTTCTTGAACAGGGAGTCGAAATTGACGAAGTGGTGGGCTGTTCTATAGGTTCATTAGTCGGAGCAGCCTTTGCTGGTGGAAAGATAGGAGAGCTAGGTGAATGGATGAGCAAGTTGACAAAACGGGAAGTATTTCGTTTGATGGATTTTTCCGATCCGAGGTTCGGGATTTTAAAAGGGCAAAAGGTTATGCGTACCTTACAGGAAGTTTTTGAAGATGTCGCTATTGAAACACTTGGTGTCAAATTTACTGCAGTTGCAACAGATTTAGCCAACGAGCAGGAAGTTGTATTTCGAAAGGGAAGTATATATTCTGCTATTCGGGCGTCAATAGCTATACCTGCTGTTTTTCAAGGGGTACAGCTTGCTAATAAATTTCTTGTTGATGGAGGAGTACTTAACCCTGTCCCTGTCAATTACGTGCAGAATACAGATAATATTAAGATAGCAATCAATTTAGATGGACCTCCCAAGTCTGCCGTAGAGAAATCCTATAGCAAACTCAATGCATTAGATTTATTGCAAGAATCCTATATGGCCATGAGGCGCAGACTCAGCCTTTTGAGTATTCAACTGTATCAGCCTGATTATGTAATAAATATTCCCAATGATCTTTCAGGAATATGGGATTTCGATCGATCGTCAGATTTGATAAAAGAAGGGTACGAACTGACCCGGGGCACACTATCCCAACATATCGATAAGATAAAAGGTAAGCAAGTTTAATTATTCTTGCTTACCTTTTTCTCTTATTACAAATCAGCTTTACGTATGCTGACTGCATTTTTATGACCATGAAGTCCTTCTAGTTCAGCCAATATTTCTACCACGGAGCCTATTTGCTGTAGTCCTTCAGGACTTATCTGCTGAAATGTTATCTTCTTAATAAACGAATCTACAGATACTCCAGAGTAGGATTTTGCATAGCCTGAGGTAGGCAGTGTATGATTTGTTCCGGAGGCGTAATCTCCTGCACTCTCTGGAGTAAGATGTCCAAGGAATACAGAACCTGCATTAAGTATTAGCGAAGTGATCGATTGCCAGGCATCTGACTCGATAATAAGGTGCTCGGGAGCATATTGGTTGGAAAACTCCATTGCCGTTCTCAAATCTGTCGTTAGGATAGCGTAGGAGTTTGCCAGGGCCGCGCTGGCTATTTCCTGACGTGGTAGTAGACCCACCTGTTTGTTTAGTTCTAGATTGACCTCAGTAATGAGTTCGGCCGAAGTCGAGACCAATACAGCCTGGCTATCTGGTCCATGCTCGGCCTGTGCCAATAGATCCGCAGCTACATAAGCCGGGTTTGCTGTTTCATCAGCGATAACCAATACTTCCGAAGGACCAGCAGGCATATCTATACTGACATTTGTCTGACCCTGTATAATACTTTTTGCTTTCGTGACAAATTGATTTCCAGGGCCGAATATTTTGTCAACCTTAGGTACTGTTTCCGTTCCGAATGCCATAGCAGCAACAGCCTGAGCACCTCCTACAAGATAAATACGCTCTATTTTCAATAGGATTAAACAATAAGCAACGAATCCGTTGATTTTACCCGATTTCTGAGGAGGCGAACAGACCACAATCTCTTTGCAACCCGCTATTCTTGCCGGAACACCCAGCATGAGCAGGGTAGAGGGCAATACCGCCGATCCACCAGGGATATAAAGGCCTACGCGTTCAATAGGTCGTGCTTCACGCCAACATTTTACGCCGGGCATTGTTTCCGTTACCCGTTCGCGTTTCAGTTGTGTACTGTGAAAACGGTGAATATTTTGAAACGCGATTTCGAGTGCGCGTTGCTGATCTCTAGATATTGTACTGGCGAGCTCCTCTATATCGTCCTTGTCCAGATATACTTGTTCTAAATCCACCTGGTCAAATTTAGAGGCATAAGCTCTTAAGGCTTTGTCTCCTGAACTTTTTACATCTTCGATGATGGAATATACGGTGTCAGAGATAGCATTATTAGGGTCTGTATTTCGCAGTACCAACTGTTCGATAGCAGCTGGAGATAATTCTTCCTGATTGTAAACTTTTAGCATTATAATATGATTTTTTCTATAGGCATAACCACGATTCCTTGTGCGCCTACAGACTTGAGTTTATTGATTTTACCCCAAAAATCATCTTCCGAAATTACGGTGTGCACAGCTACCCAGCCTTCCTCCGCCAGAGGTACCACGGTTGGACTCTTGACACCTTTCAATAATTCCGTTACTTTTTCGAGGTTATTTTTTTCTACGTTAAGTACCACATATTTCGTTTCCTTGGCCCTTAATACCGACTGAATCCGTTGCAACAGCTCCATTAGTATTTCATTTTCTTCCAAGCCTTCACGTGCTATCAATATAGCTTCCGATTTGCGTACATCAGCAAATGGTTTCAGACCGTTACTTTTTAGTGTACCACCAGTCGATACGATATCGCAGATAGCGTCACTTAAACCTAGACCTGGAGCGATTTCTACGGAACCAGAAATTGTTTGAATATCGGCGTTTATTTTATATTCTTCAAGAAAATTCTTAAGTATAACAGGGTAGGAGGTTGCGATTGATTTGCCATTAAGGTCTTTTAAATCAGATATTTTGGAGTCTCTAGGGATAGCGAGTTTTAATGTACATTTACCAAACCCAAGTCGCTGTAAATAAGCTACATTAGACTCTGTTTCATCAATTACATTTTCGCCTACGATACCAAGATCGGCAATACCTTCTTCGACATATCCCGGGATATCATCGTCTCTCAGAAACAATATTTCTAAGTTAAAATTAGAAACTGACGTAATCAGAGAGCTTTTGTAGTTCTCAAAATCGAGACCACAGTTTTTTAGAAGTTGAACGGATTTTTCATTTAATCTACCCGACTTTTGGATAGCTATTTTTAGATTTTTCAAAACGAATTGTTTAGGTGTAGTAAAAACTATTATTAATTATAAAAAATGAAATCGAGGGGGAGTTGCTTCACGTAGAAACACATAACATTACATATCGCCAATCTGGCGATGATGCATATGAATGTGATGTGTAAGCACTGTTGTCATTTATTAATAATAATTAGCCAAATGTATAATTATGTTAGAACAATTGCAAATTTATTTTTCATGCTCTAAAAATTAGACAATCGTTTGCAATGAGATTCTAATCTCGATATTTATATTGTCACTTTTTTGTTGCGCTTTATTGAATGTATTATCTCTTATTTTAGGTATCACTAAACGTATTAATTATGAAAAAAGTTCTATTTGCAGCAGCTGTCCTAAACCTATTTACGATAGGTTTGAATGCGCAGACAACATCCGATTTAACAACCATTACAAACAGTCTGTCTCTCTTTAATGATCCTGTCGCCACCGCTCTTAAAAAAGGCGTTAATACCAAAGAAGCAAGTCAAATCCTAGACCCTGTTATCAGAGATGTAGCTTTGCAGATGCTCAAAGGAACTTATGACAACAGTTTTAAGCTCAATACATACAAGGCTTTACTTTCACCAACAACACTAGGTAAAGAACTCAGTATCGGAGATGGCTACAGCAAATATGAGAATATAACAGGTGTTTATCTACCATTGGGCAAACATGTTGTCTTAGTCGAAGGCATCGAAAAAGGAAAAAAAGTAAAATTGGTAATTCCCAATTGGGAGCGTAGAGCGCCGAATCCAGAAGAGCCTACCAAAGATCCCAAAGGCTGGGGGATAGAGAAGCAAGCATTCGACCTGCACAACGGGATTAATATCGTTGATTTGAACAACTATGGTAGTTTGGCCTATATTGACTACTTCTCAGACACGCCATCAAAAGAGAAACCTGTCAAAGTCCATTTTATCACTGGAAAGACGAATGGTTATTTCGATATTAAGAAAAATGATGATACCGATTGGAATAAGCTAATTGACAATGCCGTATTTCCGATATTGGATGGTGTTGGCGAACATATACAGATAGCTTATCCCGTCGAGGCCCTTAAAAAATACGCGTACGGACGAGGAGTGCAGCTTCTTAGTAATTACGATTCTCTTGTTTATCGACAGCATCGAATAATGGGATTGATTAAGTATGGAAAGGTGCCTCAAAATAAGATGCTATCACGGGTAAATTATAACTATTATATGTTTAGGGATGGTGATGGTGTAGCTTATATGGGGGATAAAAAAGGCTATGCGATGAATCTTGTTGTAGATCCGAGCCGCGTTATAAAAGGTGACCCTTGCTGGGGATTTAGCCACGAAGTAGGGCATGTGGCATCAGACACGGCCTATGTTTAACTGGGGAGGCTTAGGTGAGGTGAGCAATAACTTGTTCTCCCTTTATGTAACAAGGTCTTTTAATAATCCTACACGAATTTCAGAACAAGGGAATTATAAAACCGCTAAAGAGAAGATAATTGACGGTAAAATATCATTTTTACAGGACCCAGATGTCTTTAATAGATTGGTGCCGTTTTGGCAACTTCAGTTGTATTTCGAGGGCGTTGGAAAGAATCCTGATTTCTATCCGGATTTGTTTGAAGAGTTTCGTAACCAGGCAAATAGCAAGAGTAATGTTAAGCAGGTAAAAACTACGAATTGGGCTCAGGAACGTATGCAGGGTGAGAAAAATCCAGCGGTTCACCAATTGAATTTTGTAAAGACAGCTTGTGAAGTATCCAGGGTCGATCTGACAGATTTCTTTGATAAATATGGATTTTTCTATGTTGGAGAATTTGAATTGGATGATTACGGAAAGTACACCTACAGCATGACGAACGAAATGGTCGACGCATGTAAGCAAGCTGTTAGGAACATGAACCTGAGAAAACCTGCTATAGATCTGACTACATTGACCGATTAATCGATTGATGAACGAACGTCTGGTTATGGACTGCAGCAATCCAGCTTCAAGTTAGCCGGATTGCTGTATATTATGGATTGGCAGGAGGAGTTATTCAATCAATCTATTTAACATAACGTAAATTATATTATCAATATATAAGAAATGGGAAGAGGTTGTTATTTGACATCATTTTCAACTAACCGTGTTTATTTTGACATTTAACTGTTATATAAATGGAATCATGGTTTCGGACACGAGAATAATTTGTTTACTTTGTATAAAAGAACAAAACATGTCCTCTAAAGCAGACAAGGCGGAAAAAACAGTATATTTTAGTATTATTGGCAGCCTAGGCTTAGCGATTATAAAATGGCTGGCCGGTTTCTTTGGAAACTCATTTGCCTTAATAGCTGACGCTATAGAATCTACCACAGATATTTTTTCATCGATACTGGTTTTATTAGGTATTAAATATTCAAAGCGACCAGCAGATGAGACACATCCATATGGACATGGTCGTATTGAGCCATTAGTGACATTTATAGTCGTTATATTTTTAGTGATATCAGCCACTGTTATTGCACATCAGAGCGTCATCAATCTAAGGACTCCGCACGAACCACCTGAAGCTTGGACTTTATTTGTTCTTGGTGGGATTATTATATGGAAGGAAATCAGTTACCATGTCGTAAACAGACGTGCAAAGGCGTTAAACAGCACTTCTTTGAAGGCAGATGCTTGGCATCATCGTAGCGATGCGATTACTTCAGTTGCTGCCTTTATTGGGATTTCTTTTGCACTCTGGTTGGGCGAAGGATATGAATATGCTGATGATTGGGCAGCTCTGTTTGCAGCAGGATTTATCTTATACAATTGCTATCGTATTTTTAGACCCGCTCTGGGCGAAATCATGGATGAAAATCTTTTTGAAGACATCGTGGATCAAGTCAAGGAAATATCGCTTGATGTAGATGGCGTGATGGCTACGGACAAATGTTTTGTTCGGAAGATTGGAATGACTTATATAGTCGATTTGCATGCTGTTGTAAGTCCTGATTTAAGTGTTAGAGAAGGTCACGATATAGCACATGCATTGAAGGATTACCTGATGTTAAACATACCTTCGATATCGAATGTTTTCGTCCATATTGAACCGTTTGATCCTGCTGCAAAGCGGGCAAGTGTGTAGAGTAGATCCTTCCCTCCTTCTTCTTTATCCTAACTTGAATTTTGGTTTAATTCATGAATCAGATGTTTGATTTGTGTTTTTTTTATTTTTTTACATTTTTTTATGTAAAATCATTAAATTTGAAAACTTCTGTATAAGTTTTTTTCAAATAAAGATGCTAAACCTTAATAATTTTATTAAATACGTTGAAAAACGTAATCCAAACGAACCCGAGTTTTTACAAGCAGTGGTTGAAGTTTTGGAAGATCTTATCCCCTATATCAACGAATATCACGCCGAGTTTGAGGAGTTGAAGATTTTGGAAAGACTCACTGAACCCGAGCGGGTTGTGTCTTTTCGTGTTGCTTGGCTGGATGACCGGAACCAAATTCAAGTCAATAGAGGTTATCGAGTGCAAATGAACAGTGCTATCGGTCCGTATAAAGGCGGTCTACGCTTCTCGCCTACTGTCAACCTCAGTGTATTAAAGTTTTTGGCGTTTGAACAAGTCTTTAAGAATGCGTTGACCAGTTTGCCAATTGGTGGCGGCAAGGGCGGTTCTGATTTTGATCCAAAAGGTAAGTCAGACAATGAAATTATGCGTTTCTGTCAATCTTTCATGACGGAGCTCTATCGTCATATCGGAGCTGACACCGATGTGCCAGCAGGTGATATAGGTGTGGGCGGACGTGAGATAGGCTATCTTTTTGGGCAGTACAAGCGGATTCAAAATAATTTCACAGGCGTGTTGACCGGCAAGGGCGTGAATTGGGGCGGTTCATATATAAGACCAGAAGCCACAGGCTACGGTCTGCTCTACTTTGTAGAGTGTATATACGATTCCATCAACGAGAAGCTCGAAGGCAAGACCGTGGCCATTTCTGGCGCTGGCAATGTCTCTTATTTTGCTGCAGAAAAGGCCATCTTATTGGGGACTCGCGTGATTACGGTTTCCAACAGTACAGGTACCTTATATGATAGAGACGGTTTTACATTGGAGAAATTGTCTCATCTCAGCACCTTAGGGCGGGATCTCCAAAAGTTTACGAAGAAATATAAAACGGCAACCTTTCATCCTGGAGAAAAACCTTGGCAGTTCAAGTGCGATATTGCTCTCCCCTGCGCAACTGAGAACGAATTGAATGAGGCGGATGCCAAGAAGTTGATTAAGAATGGTTGTAAATGTGTAGCAGAGGGAGCTAACATGCCATCTACATCCGAAGCAATTAAGATATTTTTAAAATCCAAGGTGTTCTTTGCTCCAGGCAAGGCCGCCAATGCTGGAGGTGTGGCTGTTTCGGGATTAGAGATGTCGCAGAACTCAATCGGACAGCAATGGTCAGCAAATAAAGTGGATGGAAGGTTAAAGACCATCATGGAAAATATTCATAAGACTTGTGTACGCTATGGTAAGGAAGAAGGCGGTTATATCAACTACTTGAAAGGTGCAAACATAGGCGGATTTATAAAAGTTGCTGAGGCCATGAAATCTCAGGGTGTCCTGTAGGATATTTACAAGCTATTAGCTTCTCTTTTGGCAGTATTTTGCTTACTTTGTAACTCGTAGTATAAAATAAAGGTAAATGAGGGTATTAGCAGAATTGCCACATCCAGATTGTAAGATCACTATTTTTGGCATGAATCAAAAGTTTATTATTAAGTTTGAACAGGGAAATCTAGAGCAATCCTATAAGCTGGCTGAAGCCGATGTATTAAATGGTGTCAACGGTATATTCGAAATTTTAGATGAGCAGTTTATCAACCAGGTATTAGTGACTTTTAAAGGTATGCGCACCGGGGTTAACGATGCGTACAATAGATATTATTAAGCAAACAAAGAGGGCTTCTAGCTCTCTTTGTTTTTAAAATGTATGATGTTTGGCAAAGTGTGATACCATAGCTGGTAAGGCTATAGCTGCCTTTTCTTTTACTATTTTGATAGGATTGCCATTGGGTTCTATATGTGGTATGGAGGGATCCACTACCACAAGGTTACATCCTCTTGGAATTTCATAGACTAAGTTTGCTGCGGGATACACCTGTAATGAAGTGCCTATCACGAATAGAAAATCAGCATCTTTGGTCAGCCGAATAGCCCTGCCCATATTGGGTACAGGTTCCCCAAACCAAACAACGTTTGGCCTCAGTTGTGACCCAAAGGTACAGGTCTCCCCCATTTTCAACTCATCACCTTCTATTGGAAAGGTCATTGTTGAATCCAACGAGGATTGTGATTTTCTGATTTCACCGTGTAGATGTAAGATATTGCTGCTTCCAGCACGTTCATGCAGATCATCTATATTTTGTGTGACGATTTGTACATCTGCATACTCTTCTAATTGCACCAATGCCCGATGAGCTGCGTTTGGTTGTGCCTCGATACATTTCTTTCTACGTTCATTATAGAAACGTTGCACCCGTATTGGGTCATTTCGCCAGGCTTCTGGGGTGGCCACTTCCTCGATTCTGTACCCTTCCCATAGACCATCTTCTCCCCTAAAAGTTTGGAGCCCACTTTCTGCCGAAATACCGGCGCCAGTCAGCACGACTATCTTGTTTCGCTTCATAAATGTTCAAAGATAAAATTTTTTCGAGCTGATCACATGATTAACGGAAAGTGACTTTACTTTATCTTTTCAAACTTCAGCTGTACTAAGGCTTCACAAAGTAGCGGTGCTCTATTACGGTTACTTCATTATCGTCTTTTGACAGTTTATCTATGGTAGATTTTATGGAACAATGACCAGTTATACCTCTGTAGACCAATGCTCCCCCTAGCGTCACACCGGTCAATGCCGTCATGGGGCGCTTGATCAATTGTTTGACTCCGATACCCAATATTAATCCACCTGCGACAACAGATAAGATTCGTTCAGAGGTGCTTACGTTTCCGTCGATACAATCATCGTTCAGCTTATTTTTGATTTTTTCCAAAGCGTAGTTTAATAGCATATTCGTCTCTTTTGTTGTTACACTCATATAACAACTTATTTGAGATTATGTTTTTCAATAAACACGAATATATGTATCTTGAGTTTGTATTTTGAGACAACATTTAGACTATGCAGGTAAAAAAACATTCTGGAGAATTAGTGCCATTTAACCCCGACAGTTTACGATATTCCTTATCTCGTTCTGGAGCCAGTCCCGAGGAGGTTGACGGGGTATTCGAACGTATTAAAGATAAGTTATACGACGGGATAACAACTAGAGAACTCTATGAATTGGCCTTTGAGTACCTGAAGGCCTGCAGGAATACTTATGCTGCTCGATATAGTTTAAAGAAGGCCTTAAGAGATCTTGGACCCGAAGGCTTTTATTTTGAAAAATGGATAGCACGCATTTTTCAAGAAGATGGATACCA
Organism: Sphingobacterium paucimobilis HER1398; assembly: GCF_000416985.1. Lineage (GTDB taxonomy): Bacteria > Bacteroidota > Bacteroidia > Sphingobacteriales > Sphingobacteriaceae > Sphingobacterium > Sphingobacterium paucimobilis. Next base: position 38,964 of record NZ_ATDL01000002.1, on the reverse strand, counting down.
GGCGGTCACGGGACAGGTAATTCAAGGGCATGCTGTGACGCATGAGATTGATGTGGTCGCTAGTAAGGGGCAGGAGCTGTTGGCTATAGAATGCAAGTTTAGAAACGACGTAGATGCCAAGATATCGGTGACTACTCCGATGTACTTTATGTCCAGAGTCGTTGATATATCGGACATTAGCTATACATTCTTTAATAAAAACTTAAAGATATCTGCGGGATGGTTAGTAACCAATGCGTATCTGACGACAGATTCTATTAAGTTTGGAGAATACCACAAGATGAATCTGTTGGCTTGGGATTATCCCAAATCCTATAGCCTTAAAGCCAGGGTGGACAACAACGGTCAATACCCCGTGACCTGTCTTACCTCATTGAATGCGCAGGATAAAGCCAGACTGTTGAAAGCCCAGTGTATTTTGGTCAAAGACGTGATTAGGCATCCCAAATTTTTGCAGGATTTGGAAATCAATGATCAAAAAAGAAAACAAATTTTGCAAGAAGCTATAGGGTTGGTCAACAGTCCTTTGGAACATTAAGGTCTAGCCATCGGGGTAATGCAAATTCTTTTAGGAGATGTGCGAGATTATAGTCTTTATAATTCTCCTTAGAAAGCCATATCTTTTCTTCAATTTCTGCATGAGGTGAGACCGTTGTTTTGAAAGGAACAGTCAGGCAAAATATAAAGCCTTCCACGATGGTGTTTGCTTCATTTGCGGCTCGAGTCATGTGTGTGCCAGCTAAGCTGAAGTCTTCTTTGTTAAATATGATGTCGAGCTCTTCATTAAGCTCCCTTATTAAAGCATCTATTGGTGTTTCTCCTAATTCTATTTTTCCACCGGGCAGCGTATAGTAGCTGGCATCCTTTTTCCGGAGAGCCAGCATCTCATTCTCATCATTGGTAATGATTGCTAGAGCTACTGTGATTTTTGAAAGCATGTTTGATTTTTAGCCGGTTTATCTTAGATAGCTATCGGATTGTTAGGAGTTCTCATCAATAACAATCCGATATTTTACAACTGTGGAATCAATCTACTGTTTGCAACTTTTTAGATAGTAATCCAGCGCTTCTCTGATATCCTCCTCACCGATGAAGATATTGTAAGTAGCATTCCCTATTTCTTTCAATAAAGCAAAGCCGATCTTGCCTTCTTCGTTCTTTTTGTCATTTTTCATCAGTGCTATCAACTCATCATATATGGAAGTACTATAGCTGTATTGACCATAACGTGACAGGAACATTTCGGTGACATCATCGAGTGCTGCTTTTGATAAGCCCGTATGTTTATGCGACAGCCATGCTTCACAGATCATACCGATGGCAATAGCTTCACCATGCAATAAGGCATTTGTGTCGTGCAACAAAGAATATCCTTCGATGGCATGACCGATCGTATGTCCAAAGTTGAGGATCTTTCGCAGCCCCTGCTCGTGCGGATCCGTTAGTATAACTTTGTTTTTGATTTCTACCGAACGATACACGAGTGATGGGTCGATCTGATTGATATCGGTCTGTTTGCACGTCATATACAGCTCTTTATCTTGAATCAGACCATGTTTGATAATCTCGGCGAATCCTGATGCCATTTGTCTTTGGTCTAGACTTTCCAGAAACTTAGGATTGATAAAGACAGCCTGAGGCTGAGTAAATGTACCAATGATATTTTTGACGTTATCCAAGTCGATTCCGGTTTTTCCACCTACGGATGCGTCTACCTGTGATAATAAGGTCGTCGGAATCTGCACAAAATCAATTCCTCTTTTGTAGGTCGATGCTGCAAAACCTCCCATGTCTGTCACGACTCCTCCTCCCAGATTGATCATCAACGCTTTTCTGTCCGCGCCAAAGTCCAGCATGGTCTTCCATACTCCAATACAAAAATCAATGTTTTTATTTTCCTCTCCTGGGTCGATTTCTATGACATCATAATCCACAAGATCTGGTAGTGAAGCCTGTAATACTGGCAAGCATTGATCGTTGGTATTCCTGTCTACAAAAATGAGAATCTGTGAGTAAGCCTTCTCGGCAATATACGATTCCAATGACTTTAGTGTGTCGTCAAAGTATACTTTATATCCTAAGCTGTCTATTGTTTGCATGTTATTGGTATGAGGCAGTAAATATACGTATTTTATACAATCTTGACTGTTAATCCATCAAACTCTACTACATCTCCTTTTTTGACTTTCAATCTTTTTCGTAGATCTACAGCCCCGTTGTACTTTACCAGGCCATCTTCGACTACGCGTTGCGCCATACCGCCATGTTCTACCCAATTTAGTACCTTTAATAATTGGATCATCGGAATAAAGTCCCCTTCTAGTGTAAATGTTTGCATATGCAAAAGTAAGTTAATCCATCGTAAAATAATCTTTTTCCCAAAAAACTAATCATTTATTACTTACTTTTGTCCCGAAAAACTAATGCATAATGATAACACAAGAGAGTTCATCAATATTAAATTTTGATAACACCGAAATAGCTTTCCGCAACAAGTCTGACAAAGATCTAGAAAGAGCCTATTGGCTATTCAAAATGGTAGCATCCAATGCACTTATTAAAATCGGTACGCCGATAACTAATTTTTCTCTGAACATAGGGCTGCCGATCCAAGGAATCATCCGTAACACCATCTATAAACAATTTTGTGGCGGAGAGACTATTCAAGGCTGTAGCAACGCCATTGAAGAGTTAGGTAAAGGAAACGTAACTACCATATTGGACTATTCGGTCGAAGGAGAAGAGACGGAGGAAAGTTTTGATGCCTGTTGTAACGAAGTGTTATCTACGGTTGCTTTTGCTCGGACCAATAAGCTGATTTCATTCTGTGTATTTAAGCCTACAGGTATAGGACGCTTTGACTTATTGGCCAAGGTAGATGCCAAAGAGGAACTTACAGCAGCAGAAAAAGAAGAGTTTGCACGACTTATGGACCGTTGCGACCGTATTTGTAAAGCCTGTCACGACGCCGGGATCCGGGTTCTCATTGATGCAGAGCATTCATGGGTACAAGATACGATCGATGATATCGCGCGCGAAATGATGGAAAAGTATAACAAACAACAGCCTATTGTGTATAACACCTATCAGCTGTACAGACATGATAAACTTGCTTCATTGAAAGCTGATTTCGCTTATGCAGAAGTTCAGAATTTCTATTTGGGAGCCAAGATCGTTCGTGGAGCCTATATGGAGATCGAGCGAGAGCGTGCGGCGGAGAAAAGGTATCCATCCCCTATTCAACCCACAAAAGACGCCAGTGATGTCGATTATAACAATGCTATAATGTTTTGTATGGACAATATCGAACGGATAGGTTTGATGGCAGGTACGCACAATGATTCGAGTTGTATGCTGTTGGCAAGCGAAATGGACAAGCGTGGTATTGCACACGATCATCCCCATGTCTTTTTCGCACAATTGCTGGGGATGTCCGACAATCTTTCGTTCAATTTAGGTGCGGCAGCGTACAATGTTGCTAAATATATGCCTTACGGCCCTGTTAAGTCGGTGATGCCTTATCTTTTCCGTAGAGCACAAGAGAACACATCCGCTGCAGGTCAGACGGGGCGTGAGCTTAGTCTCATCATCAAAGAGAAAAAGCGTAGAAAAAACTTGAAAAAGTAATTACGCAGGTACCCTATAGAAATTGGTACAGATGATAACATATTCTCCGTCTGACAGCGAGTAACCTTCAGACGGAGAATTTTTATTTTTTATAGCGAATACGATATGACCGAAATAGAATTTGCCAAGTACCAACGTTTGATGGAGCTGTCCAGTACCTCGAAGGCGCTGCTCTTCGATGTCGATGGTACTTTAGCCAACAATATATGGGCACACAAAGCGGCTTATGTACAGACAGCGTTGGAGTATGGGATTCCGTTGGATGATGCATTGATTGATGAAACAGCAGGCTGGCCTACAGTCGCTGTGGCACAGGAGATTTCCAAACGCTATCATGTTGATTTCGATATTGCGCTTTTTTCAAAACGAAAATCAGCTGTTTTTATCGAAAAATTTGTCTATGATACCAAGCCCATCGATTTCGTTCGACAGGTATTGATAGACAGCATGGCAACGAAGAAAATAGGTATAGTTTCAGGGGGGAGCCGATCCACACTGAATATTACGCTTGATGTCGTTGGAGTATCGGGCAAGTATGAAGCTTTAGTATGTGCTGGTGATACCGAACGAGGGAAACCGTCCCCAGATCCTTTTTTATTATGTGCTACTTTACTTGACGTTGCTCCCCAAGACTGCTTCGTCTTTGAGGATGGCGAACCCGGCGTAGCTGGAGCCATAGCTGCAGGTATGGCGTGGGTACGTATCGATCAATTGTAGTATTTAAAAATTAGTCATCACCCGTATACCGCCGTTGGTATAGTCCATATCGGCCCTTCTGTATTGTCCTACTGGGACTTTGAAATACGGTTCTACAGAGACACCCATGTGGTTGTTGATCTTTACCTTCTTGCCGATGGAGAAATTCACAAAACCGTTGAATCCATTCGTAGACACGTTTTTGTCGGCGGATTTTACAGTTTTGCTTACTGCTGCCACTGCTGTTTTCATTTGTTTCTCATCCTCAGGAAAACCTTTGGAGAATGTTTCCATATTGACATTGTCCACATAGTGCGCGTTTCTTTCCTGATTTAAAATGGCAGAATAAGAGACCCCTGCGACAGCATAGAAAGACTTGGCGACATTATATTTGATTTCCAATGGTACATCCAGAGATTGTACCACACTCGTTACCGCATTGATATTCGGCATGATCATTCTGTTGCTCTCTGGAGCATTGTACGCTACCATGGACTTGCCTGCAGTCACATCATTCGCTTTCTGACTGACCACTACTGCTTCAGCGCTGGCAGCTTCCATAGGATTTTTTACCAATCCTACTTCATAAGAATTATAAGAAGCTCCCGTACGCACACTGATTTTATTGGTCAGGTTGTAAGCCAGTGTCAATCCACCACCGATATTGGTCTTTTGACCCGTAGACTGTGGCGAGACAAACAGCCCCAAGTCAAATTTGTCTCCAAAATTGAACTGTTTGTGTTGGTTTATCGTCTCTACTTCTTTAAGGGCCAATACCGAAGAAGGAATGGATTGAGCCGCCAATACGACATGATCAGGTATTGGTGTGGCACTTTGAGGCTTCTTCACTCCCACCGACGAATAGCTCCTGGTATCTGCCAAAAGTTCTTTGATCGATCCTGCTGCAGGTAGCTCGATCTTGTTATCGAGTTGGTGCGGTACCTGAGGCATGAGCGGCAGGTGCAGTTCGTCCGCTGTATGGCGATCATGTGGTACTGACGTATACGAATATGTTTGCTGGATTTCAGTTTGTGTAGGTGTTTGTATATCCGTTTTTTTGTCAACAGGAGTAGTCATCTCCGAGTCATCATCCGCAGTAACCTTGTTTTCGGTAACAGCTAGGGTATGGTCGTTGGGGTTTGGCCTTACGGCTGCGTTTTTAACATAGTATAGCGAGCCCACTCCCACAAGGAGTAAGACTGCCGCAGCTGCACTCCAACGTGCGATAGGTCTTATTCTAGACGTATTGCCAGCACGCTGTTGCTTGAAGTTTTCCCAAGCCCCCTCTCTGTAACCTCTGTCAGGCTGCTCTTTCAGGCGGGCTATGATGTCATCGATGATGTCTTTCTCACTTTTCATTCTGCCTATATTTAAGAATGATTTATATTGTCCAATACAGCAAACTGATCTGTATAGAGTTTTCTTAATCTTGCTTTCGCTCGTGTCAAATAAGTACGGGAGGTACTCTCCGGAATATTCAATACTTTCCCAATTTCCTCGTGCGAATACCCCTCTATTTCATAGAGGTTGAATATGGACCGCTGGATTTCGGGAAGTTCATAGAGCAGCTGCAATATGTCATTTTCTTCGAGTCTGGTTGATGAACTCACAGCATGGTGTAGCAATTCGCCTTCATGAATTTCGTCCAGCGCATAAGTTTCCTTTTTTGCCCTTATTTTATCAATAGACGTGTTTACCGTGATACGAGCCATCCAGGCCTTGAATGTCTTTTCTATCACCAACTCATCCTCATCGAACGAAAAGTCAACCACTTTCCGGAATACTTTCACAAAAGATTCGTTGACTACATCTTCTGCTTCCATTTCATCCTTTACATAACGAAGTGCGACTGCCATGAGATAGCCATAGAATTTTTTATAAATATAAGACTTGCTGCGTTCTGTATTTGCCAATACACATTCCTCCAAAGCGGACTTTAGCGTCAAAGGATCTCTCTTTTTGAAGTATTTTGGCAATATATTCACGTAAGATTTATCTGATATTCATGTATCTAAATTAAGTATTTTATTTCCAGTTATACTAATCATAAAGCGTTCAATTATACAAATAAATCTCTCACTGTCTATGATAATAACGAAAATAGAGAATAAACGCTACAACCTATGCACGTTTATTTTTTTGATTTGCTATTTAGCTTGAGTCTTTGGTTCTTTTTGCTTAATTTTAAAGGAAACAAAAAGGTCAAAATCCATGAAACATATACTTTTCCCTACAGACTTTTCCGAAGCAGCCAACAATGCTTTTTTGTATGCCTTGCATTTAGCTAATCAATTGGATACAAAGCTATTTGTGCTGTATTCCTATGTTACTCCAGTTTTGTCAGCGACACATGCAGGACAGCCCGAGATGTTGGCTGATGTTTACCAGCAGGTAGAGCTCTCCAAGTTTGACTATTTCAAGAAGCAAGTTCCTGCCCTTCGCGAGCTTGCGGAAAAGAATGGTCTAGATTACGAAAAACTCGTATTTCTATTTGAAGAAGGGACAGTGATGACGAGTGTTCGTAAAGTCGTCAATTCCGAAGATATCCGCTTGGTGGTTATGGGCACCTATGGAGCGTCCGGTTTTACGGAAAAATTTATCGGCACCAATACCGTTGCTGTTATACAGAATATCCAACAGCCCGTACTGGCTATTCCGGCACAGGCAAAATATGCACCGATCAAAAAGGTCGCATTTACGACGCTTTTCCGAGAAAAAGACTTGCCAGCACTGGAGCAAGTAGTCAATATGGCCAGCCTGGTTGATGCAGAAGTGTACTGTACCCATGTGATGGATGACGCCAGCAATCCCAGTACAGCGCTGCTGTATGGGGAGGATTGGGGCAAGAGATTTCAAGGAAAGAAACTCGACTTCGTCTTTTTGGAGAAGAAAGAAAGCGTGGAGAGTACGATCAACAGCTTCTTGACAGAGAATAAAATCGACCTTTTAGCGATAGTCAAGCGCAATCGCAATTTCTTTGACCGATTGATAAATTCCAGTCTTTCCAATAAGTTTGCCTTTCACTCGGACACCCCTATCTTGGTATTTCATGAAGAAAAAGGTTAGCAGTAAAGTGAACGATTTTGACAATTTATTGTTTTAATGATCAGATAATAACGCATAGGCATGTTGAACACCTTGATGAATAGCCTAAAACAGGCAAAGAAATTAGATCAGTCCGTTGATAAATATACCATGCTTATCAATGAAAAGTCCGAGACAGAGGGAGTTCTCTGTTTTGTTCCACTGGATGGTCGCAAAGAAATAAAAGTATTGCTGCCGGCTCCCTATCACCAAGATTTATTGGCATCGTCAGAAATCTTCACTTATAAGCAACTACTTTCGCACAAAGAGGCTATTGTACTAAAATAAACACACTATAACATATGAAAAATATTTTATCGTTGGCACTGCTCTCATCGTCACTTTTGGGAGCCGCTTGTAACAACAGTGCTGCTAATGGTCAAAACGAGGCCACTGACAGTACAGCCAATCCCGTTGAGACCCAAAAAGCAAATACAGATTATAAGCCCGCTTTTGAAGGGCAGACCCGCATCGCTGGAGTCAAGACTGCTACAGCGTTCGAGGGCAAGGTTTTTGCCGAAGGACTGAAATCCCCCTGGGGTATCACAGTGTTGCCCGATGGTCGTTTTCTCGTAACGGAGAAAGAAGGAACCATGCGTATCGTGGGGAGTGATGGCAAGTTGAGCGAACCTATTACAGGCTTGCCCACGGTCGACAGCGATGGTCAGGGAGGTTTACTCGGACTCACACTGGATCCTCAATTTGCAAGCAACCGTATGGTATATTGGACGTTTTCGGAGCCTTCTGCACAAGGCAACCTTACGGCAGTAGCCAAAGGAAAACTGGCGGACGACGAAAAGACTATCGAACATCCTGTGGTAATCTACAGAGCTGGTCCTGTATTCAAAGGCAACCTGCATTTTGGTGGCCGTATTATTTTTGACAAGCAGGGCAATCTCTTTGTCAGTACTGGAGAGCGTTCCGAACTAGCTACCCGTCCGATGGCTCAGGATTTAAAAACAGGCCTCGGCAAGATATTACGTATTACTACCGACGGAAAAGCCGTTGCCGGCAACCCCTTCGAAGGAAAACCAGATGTCCTTCCCGAGATATATTCCTATGGACATCGCAATGTGCAGGGGATTGCTTTTCATCCAGAGACTGGAGATCTTTGGGAGACCGAGTTTGGTCCTAGAGGCGGCGACGAACTCAATCGTGTAGAGGCCGGTAAGAACTATGGCTGGCCTACCATCACCTACGGTATCGAGTATTCGGGCAAGGTTATCGGGAATCCCCCTATCCAGCAAAAAGAAGGTATGGAACAGCCCGTTTACTATTGGGATCCTGTTTTGTCGCCTTCAGGCATCTCTTTCTATACAGGCACAGCTATTCCCGAGTGGAAAAACAACCTTTTCGTAGCTGGGCTTAGCAGCATGCACATCGCTCGTATAGTCATCGAGAATAATAAAGTAGTAGGCGAAGAGCGATTACTGAATAAAGAAGGACAGCGTTTTCGCGATATTGTACAAGGAAGCGACGAGGCACTTTATACGATCACGGATACGGGTAAGCTATACCGTATTGGGAAAAAATAAAAATCCTGTTATTTCTTAATCTGGATTAGCTTTTGAGGAATACCATTACGTTATCTTTGGTGGAGACAACGACACGTGCGAGGTTGCTGTGCGAAAGCATATCACGGCATCAAAGACACATAAGAGATTAGATATGAAAGAAGAGTTGAAAGATATTCCGTTAGTGAAAAATGATTTAGACCATCGTTTTGAGATCAATGTCAATGGTCATTTAGCGTTTATAGACTTCAAAGAGACGAGAAGCCGGATTTCTTTGATACATACCGAAGCAGCGCCCGAACTTAAAGGAAGTGGTGCTGCTGCCGCAGTGGTAGAAAAGACGTTGCTGTATATCGAGCAAGATGGACGCAAGCTTATGCCCTACTGTCCGTACGTATTTGCCTATATCAAAAAGCATCCCGATTGGAAGCGGATTGTCGATCCTGCTTTCCCCGCTTACGGAGACTTGTAGGTCGATCTGGTGATTTTGTAGTTGTTGAACTACAAAATCGCTTTAAATTTATCGAGCTACAATATGATATCCTTATAGCAGACGGTTTTGGCATACACTTTGATTATTAAATGTTAGATTGTAAAATACATTTTATTAATCACTTATAATTACAAAATACTTCCTTAGCCCAATAATAACGTGCGATATTATTGGGCTTTTCCTTGGATAACTCGACCGTCTCTGTCGATCCACTGGAGGATCGATGACCATTATCATACAATCCAGACAAATTTATTTTTGCATAGCCTTTCCATTACCCTGCTAAATAGCCTATTTTTGCAACCGAATCTATTAAAGTACAACATAACGAAAACCTTTACATACTGGAATTGTATAGTTTACATACACCTGTTTATATATGATCGAAGCACAACATTTAAGATTGTTTGATCTGGCCCGGCGTCAGATTGAGTTATATCCTGACCTACCCATGTTTGGATATAAACGGGCAGGTCAATGGCAATACCTCTCGACAGCTGATTTTTTGAAAGAAGTAGATCAGTTGTCCCTCGGACTTATTGAGCTGGGGATACAACCTGGCGAAAAAGTAGGCTTGATTGCCGACAGCAGTGTCGAATGGCACATGATGGACTTTGCCATCCAGCAGATCGGTGCTGTAGTGGTTGCTATGTACCCCAATATCACCGATGCCGATTACCAGTATATATTTAACGATGCCGAGATCAAGCTCTGCGTTGTCGGTACCAAAGCCCTGTACAATCGTATCAATACGATCAAACAAGCCATATATACCCTCAAATATATCTTCTGTATTCAGGAGGCGGAAGATATTCGAAGCTGGAATGATTTAAAGGAAATAGCAGGAGATAAAGATACGCACGTTCTGGAAAGTTACAGAGACAGCATCTCGTCCAGTGACCTGGCGACCTTAATATATACCTCTGGTACTACCGGCAAACCCAAAGGCGTGATGCTGTCTCACGACAATATCGTGTACAACGTGATGGCTGCACGTGACATTACACCATGTCAGGCCTTTGATCGAGGGCTCACTTTCCTTCCGCCATGCCATGCCTACGAACGCATGGTCGTCTATACCTATATGTATATTGGTATTACCATTCATATCGCCGAGTCCCTGGATAAGATCGGGCAAAATATTGCCGAAGTCAAGCCTCACATCATGACAGCGGTACCTCGTATCCTGGAAAAAGTATATGAGAAGATCATGAAGACCGGCCATGAGCTTTCCGGTGTCAAGCGCAAGATCTTCGATTGGGCGGTCGATGTGGCAGATCGTTACGATCCCAATCCCGTCAAACGCAGTGCGCTCTACAACTTAAAGTTATCTATAGCCCAAAAACTCGTGCTCAACAAATGGTATCAAGCATTAGGAGGACACCTTGTTACCATAGCTTCTGGCTCAGCCTCCCTGCACAATAAGCTTGCTCGGATGTTTCTGGCAGCCGGTATCCCCATTTATGAAGGATACGGATTGACCGAGGCCTCCCCTCTTATAGCAGTCAATCATTACATACATGGCGTACGCTTAGGTACCGTAGGTCTGCCCGTCAAATATGTGGAGGTACGCTTGGCCGAAGACGGCGAGATCTTGGTCAAGGGACCCAATGTGATGATGGGCTATTACAAAGATCCCGAGGAGACAGCCAAAACCATCATCGACGGTTGGTTGCATACAGGAGATATAGCGGTACTCGAAGAAGACCGTTTCATTAAGATCATCGATCGCAAGAAAGAGATGTTCAAGATATCAGGAGGCAAATATGTAACGCCGCAACCTATTGAAAAGAGATTGGTCGAGTCGCCATTTATCGAGCAGGCTATGGTCATCGGAGATGGACAGAAATTTGCTTCCGCCTATATCGTTCCCAACTATTCCAACCTTCTTGAATGGGCCCGTACCCAGGCACAGGATACCTTGAGTTTATCCAAGGAGGAGTTTTTGAAGCAGGATGCGGTTCTAAAGAAAATCAATAGTGAGATCCGATTGGCCAATCAGCATTTTGGCAATTGGGAGCAGATCAAAAAGCCGATTATCTTGCAGGAAGAATTTACGATCGAAGGAGGCGAACTGACGCCCACCCTCAAGATGAAGCGTAAGGTAATCCTGGCAAAGTACAAAACACTTTTTGATCAACTATATCATTCGGCTTAAATGAGTTAATATGTCTTACCTAAAGAAAAGAGTTGATAGTTTCAAGTGGGCGTTTAACGGCCTCAAGATCGTCTTCTGCGAAGAGGCAAATGCCAGGATACACCTGTTGGCGACCATCGTGGTGATTGCTTTGGGGCTCTTTCTCGGTATTGACAGGTATGAATGGATCACGGTCTTGATAGCTATTGCTATGGTGATTGCTGCGGAGATATTCAATACTGCTATAGAGCATTTATCCGATTTTGTATCCCCTGAGAAGAGACCCGCCATTAAAAAGGTAAAGGACCTTGCGGCGGCAGGCGTACTCGTCACCGCTATTGTTGCCGTCGTGATAGGTGTTATTATATTCATGCCTCGACTGCTTACTCTTTTCTAGTGCTGGCATATACCATCATAAACACGGCCTGATTACAGAAATAATCAGGCCGTGTTGTATTATTCACATCCTTCAGGACCACAACTTGGTCCCTGCGGATCACTTACGATTTGAAGCGTTGTATTGCTGGACCATTCCGTGAGTGCTTTCTCCAATGTCTGTGCAAACAATTCTTGGGGTTGTGCACCCGATACCGCATACTTGCGGTCATATACAAAGAAAGGTACCCCCTGAACACCGATTTGCCGTGCTTCGTGGATATCCATCTTCACCTCATCATCCAGTTCACCGCTCGACAGTACATTTTCCAGTGCATTGGCATCCAGTCCCAACTGCACCGCCAGGTCTTTTAGTACAGCGATATCATCCACATTTTTACCTTCCGTAAAATAGCTTTTAAAAAGCAATTCTTCTGCCTCCAGCTGTTTGCCGTACTTCTTGGCAAAGTGAGCGAATACATGCGCGCGGAATGAATTGGCTACTACCGCTTTATCCATATGGTATTCCAGTCCTTCTTGAGCAGCCATCTCCGTTACCTGCTGACTCATTTGTTGAGCCTGTGCTATACTCATGCCCTTATGTGTTGCGAGGTAATCGTTGATATTCTGGGATACATCAGTCTGTAGATCAGGGTTTAATTGATAACTCTTCCATTCGATTTCTATAGCATCTTTATGCGGATGCCCCTCGATAGATTTTTCTAATTTACGTTTTCCAATATAACAGAATGGACACATGATGTCACTCCATATTTCGATTTTCATCTTTTCCATTATCGATCGATTGTTTTAATGATTCCTTATACAAAGATAAGTATTGTCGCAGCCAAAATCTAACCTGTGTAACACAAGTAACCAAGCAAGGCCGCTAGTTGGCGTAACTTTACGCTAAGATGTTGAAAAAGATCGCAGGAGAATAGTTAACTTCCCGGCATACTTCAAAACAGGACAACGACAGATATGGAAGAGAGGACACGCATGGCAGCCGATTATTGGGAGCACCGATGGCAGGGCGGACGTACCGGTTGGGATATTGGATATCCTTCCCACCCTATTGTGCAGTATATGGAACAGTATCCGGACAAGGAGGCTCATATCCTCATACCTGGCTGTGGCAATGCCTATGAAGCAGATTGGTTGGCTGCGCAGGGATTCAGACATATCACCCTATTGGATATCTCTCCGACAGCGATTGCACGAGCGAAGACAAAGATGGAGCACCATACCGCGATCGAGTTTGTTTGTGGAGACTTCTTCGTCTTTCAGGGGCAGTTTGATCTGCTTATTGAGCAGACCTTTTTCTGTGCCATACCTGTTGATCGGCGTAGCGAATATGCCCGCAAGACAGCGGAATTGTTGCGTACAGGAGGAAGGTTGATGGGCGTATTGTTCGATCGGCAGTTTAGTGGAGACGAGCCACCATTTGGCGGTTCTGCGTCCGAGTATCAAGAGCTGTTTGGCAGCTATTATACACAGGAGCATTTCGCCCCCTGTTACAACAGTATTGATGCACGAGCGGGAACCGAATTGTTTATTAATTTAGTAAAGAGATGAAAGCATTGTTTTTAAGAAATTGGAGCTTTATGCGGATCTTTCGGATCGCATTGGGGCTGATTGTTGCTGCCCAGGGATGGGATAGTAATGAATGGATATTTATTGTGTTGGGTTTGATTTTTGCGGTGATATCCTTCCTTAATCTGGGCTGTTCAGCTTATGGAAGTAACTGTAGCTATAAGAGATAACCACAAAAAAATAGGTCTACCGTTACGGCAGACCTATTTCCTATTTGAACACACTAACTGTTCTATTGTTTATCCCACCATACGCGGCCAGTCAGTTTATCTCCGCCAGGAATAGCAGCAGCAGCTTCTTTAAAATAAGCCCTATTTGTGCCCGCTTCTTCAGCAGATGGGTACGGGAATCTACGTGGGATCGTAGCGTTTGTCGCATTGCCAGGATAGTCTACCGGTGTCAGCTCCGGATAACCAGTCCTTCTCCAGTTGGCCCATGATTCGTAGAAGTTTAAAGCCGTATTTTGATGAATCCAATACTGCTCACTGATTTGTTTCACACCGTCAGTGAGGGGATGTGCATTGGCGTATGCCTCTGCAGTACTCTCCGATATGCTCAATCGGTCATCATACTGCCCTAGGAAAGTGATACCCGCCTTTACGGCGTTGGCATAGTGTGTACTCGCAGAGCCACCTATTCCCCAGCGTTCTGCCGCTTCAGCCAGTAACAGTTCACTTTCTGCGTAGGTCAGAATAAAAGTAATACCATCCGGTTTTATCATTCCAGGATGCGGTGAAGAGTATTCCGGTATCGTCGTATACGATGGATGCGATGATAGGGCATACTGTGGATTACTGTTTAGATCCTTGCCATTGGGCATCCCTTTCTGTTTTGTAGGATCAGTTACAAAGTTCGGGTTGATATTCTCAAACTCTTTCGTATTGACATCTGGCCATACCATGGTCGCAGCGACGTTTATACGGGGGTCATTTGTCGACTTCAGCGCATCGATAAAGGTGTTCGACCATTTCACGTAATAGTGTTCTGAGCCACCATCTCCTACCAGTACTTGGCTGTTTCGGTTTTTCGTAATCCGAAGTCCCTTTGTATCGTGTTTTACAATCGCGTTGTCTCCATTGCCTGTCAGTGTTTTTCCGATAGCTTTCGTTGCATAGGTTTTAGCTGTATTCTCGTCCACTTTAGTCAATCGCATAGCAAGACGCAGCATGATCGAGTTGCCCAAGCGTCTCCATTTGTCGAGATTGCCTCCATATATCGCATCCCCGGTCACCTTGTCCCCATTCTCGTCCAGGGCATTGACCGCTTCATCGATTTCTTTTAGCATATCCATGTAGATATCCTGTTGCTTGTCATACTTCGTAGACAGTTTTTTCAGGTAGTAGCCTTGTCCCGCTTCCGAATAAGGTACATCACCGTACAGGTCCGTGATACGGGCAAAAACCAACGTTTTCCATATTCGTGCCACCTGATGTACATTTTTGTATTTTTCGTTGTCGTTGGTCATGACGACCACATCCACAATCGGTTTTACCTGTTCGTCATATGCTCGTTCCCAATAGGCCGAGGTATACAAGGGGTTCAGAAGGTATTTGTCTCCCGCCCAGTAGCTGATGACAGAAGATAGCCCCTGCATCATCGTACCCGAGTAGATGAGATTGGCACGCCAGGTGTCATATGCCAGGTCAATACTTCCTGTATAGGTCATCTGGGCTGTTGTGAGGGTAAAGTTCGGGTCAAAGTTGGTCGGGCCATACGTAATCGGGTTCGTATTGATATTGATAAAATCCTTCGTACAGCTTGTTGTTGTAAGCACTCCTGTCAATGCTAAAAGTGCCAATATATTGAGTTTGTTCCTTTTCATAGCGTATCTCGATTTAGAGTTTAACATTTAGATTGAAGCCAAACGTACGTGCCGCTGGCATACCACCGAGTTCTAGACCCACAAAAGTAGCGTTATAGCTAGACTCGGGATCAATGTTGTCGGTTTTGCGCATCAGGATAAACAAGTTCCGTGCGACAAAGCTCAGTCCCAGACTTTTGATTTTGTTGTTAAACATAGATGCGGGAAACGTATAGCCAAGCGTCAGTTGTCTGAATTTGATAAAGCTTGCATCATTTACAAAACGGAACGAAGTATTGTCAGCCATATTTTCGTAATACTTAGGCGCCTCGTTTCCAAGCGTCTCTCTATCTGCCAGTGTTTCCTTGTGCAAGCCTTTTATATAGCCGTAATAATCAGTTCCCGAGAATATCTTTCCACCGAATTTACCATCGATCAAGAATCCAAAATTGAAGTTCTGATACGTGAAATCGTTGTTCCAACCACCGAACCATTTGTTCTGAGAAGAGCCATAGCTTTTCAATTCCCCTTTATCAGGTGCACCATTTGCCAGTTTGACGATTTCACCATTCGCATCATATTTATAGTCGTAAGCGAATATCTGACCGAAAGGTTTTCCAGGAATATTCTTAATAAAACCCGCACCCGAGCGCGAGGTTGCTACAAGTTGCTCATCCAAGCCATCCGCTAACGAAAGTACTTCATTGTCATTGTAGGTTGCGTTCAGGGAAGTAGTCCAGCTGAAGTTTTCCTTTTTTATCGCTACACCAGTCAATAGAAGCTCTACTCCCGTATTGCGAATTCCACCTGTATTCAATATCGCTCCAGGGTATCCGGTGGAGATAGGGATAGACACCTCTAGAATTTCATTTTTAGAGCGTTTATTATACCATGTCAGGTCCACAGACAGGCGATCATTCAGCAAACGTAAGTCTGTACCTATTTCAAGCTCGGAAGCCGTAGAAGGGAACAGTTCGGAGTTTGGAACAACTGTGTTGGATATTTGTCCCAGCGCATTGCCATTTAGGTTTTGCGCCATAAAGCTATAGTTCAGGGCTGTTTGATACGGATTCGTCGCCTGACCAACCTGAGCGTATCCAGCACGCAACTTACCAAAGTTCAATACCGAAGAGTTCAAGAATTCCGTGAAAACAAATGAACCACTCACACCAGGGTACACCGAGTACAGCTTATTATCCTTTCCAGGAGTAGCCAGTGTCGAGAACCAGTCCGAGCGCAGACTTCCCGTTAGGTATAAAATATCGCGATACGCATATTCTAAAGTTCCATACACCGATTGCATTTCTTCTTCCGATTTTATCTGCGCCAGTGACTTGCTTCCCAGTCCAGGGATCGTATGTACACCTGCGACCAGAAATCCAGAACCTTGGTTAATCATCAAGTCCGATTTGGTATTCCGGAATGCTGCCCCGATATTCGGCGTCAAAGACATATCATCGGTCAATGCAAAGGACTTCCCGACCAAGATATCTGCATTTAGGTCTGTGAATTTGGTGTTCTGCAACACCATGTTGTTTGGCGGACTGTACGCCAGTCCTTCTGGGAAGATCCCCTCATATTCATTGGTATAGTGGTCTTGTCCAGCACGTCCTTGTACAAATAGACCGTTTTCGAATGTGTAGCGTGCTGTTACCGAGCTGATCAGTCTGTTCCGTTTCGTGTTGTTCTGGATTTCCGAAGCGGCATACCAGGGGTTTGTATCCCAAGGATTGCCGGAGTTATAAGCCACCTCTTTTCCATTTTCATCCATTCCTGGCTTCAGGTCGCGTATATCGATACTCGTTGGCAAGAATATCGCGTTGAAGTTGGCACTTCCGGCACCATCCGACAGCATCGGTCTGTTTTTTGCATTTTCGATGATGTAGTTTGCGCGTGCATCTATAGAAAGTCTTTTCACAGGCTCAAAGGTTCCTGCCAATGTAAACGACTGTCTGTCCAGGCCAGAATTTGGCATGATCGATTTGTTATCGACATCCGATACCGAGAAGCGTAGTGATCCACCTTCGAACGACTTGTTCAATGCCAGAGAGTTCGTCCAGGTATGTCCGTTTCTGTAGAAATTCTTGACATTATTCTTTTGTGCGATGTAAGGACGTTCTACACCATCAAATTGAATCACGTTTGAGCCATCCAACTTTCCACCCCAGCTCGAAGCGCCTACTTGCTTAGCTCCTGCTGCTGTCGTCGGTTTCACACCATTCGTTCCCTGTCCATATACATATTGCCAATCACTGCGATCCATTACATTTTCTATCACATAGTTAGAACTGAAATCGACACCATTACCTTTACCCGATTTGGTCGTGATGAGGATGACACCCGCCTTTGCTCTAGAACCGTACAGTGCCGATGCTGCAGCTCCTTTCAATACCGAGATACTCTCGATATCATCCGGGTTGATATTACTGATCGCATCGCCCATATCGGGTGCGTTATCCCATTGGCTACCTTTGTTGCCGTTTGGATTGGTCGTGCCACTGGTCGGCGCTCCCGATGGTTTATTTTCCATCGGCATACCGTTGATGACATAGAGCGGTTGATTCGTCTGTCCTAAACTGGATACCCCACGTATGATGACGCTGCTCGAGGCACCGACACCACCCGATGTAGACGATATGTCGAGACCAGCTACTTTACCGACTAAGGAATTCACCACATTGTTCTCGCGCGCTTTTGTGAGGGATTCGCCCTCTACCTGCGTGACGGAGTATCCCAGCGAGCGGCGCTCTCTTTTGACACCAAGGGCTGTTACCACCACTTCGCTCAGCATTTGGTCATCGCGTTCCAGGGCGACAGTCACCTCACCACCTTTTTGTATAATGATTTCTTTAGATAGGTAGCCCGTAAAGGAAATCACCAAGGTATTTCCCGTCGGTACATCGATCTCGAATCGGCCATTCAAATCGGTTGCTTTGCCGATTGCACTGCCCTTTACACGTACCGTAGCGCCGGATAGTTTGTTTCCATCCTGATCGGTCACTGATCCTTTTATGCTCAGCGTCTGTTGTTCGGACACCACAACCAGTCCTTCACCCGACACCGAGTACTGCAGACCATTTCTGGCAAACAGACGTGGCAGTAGGTCGACCACTTTTGTGTTATCTACTTTTAGGGAAAGTTCCTTGTTCAGGTTTTCATTGGTTGCACTGTAGACAAAATAATAGTCGCTGTGTTCCTCAATCAATTTGAGAATCTTGCTCAACTTTGTCTTTTTGACATCCAAGGAGACTTTCTGTTGGGAATAGACATTTGCCGTTACGTTCGCAAATGCTAATACAATCATAATCAAGGTTAGTTTCATCCGGATAATGAATCTAGAGTGCACAAGATAATTCCAATGCACTTGCATAAAGCCATTTTTAATCATACTTTAGTGTTGGTTAAAGTTTATAATAGGCAGCGTATGGGTTCGAAGCTTACGCCTGCCGGTTAAATTAATCCAATAAGAGGATGGTTTTTACCATCCTTTTTTAGTTATTTCTCATAAATTATCACGTCTTTTCCATGTATCTCATAATTAAAGGGTTCTACTTTTTGCAATGCTTTTAAAACTTGGTTAATATCTTCTTCTTTAAATGTAGCCGTAAATCTGTATTTTCCTATCGCTGGCCCTTTTAGCGTGATATTGATATCGTACCAGCGTTCGAGAATAGACTTCAGCTCATTGAAATCCTGGTCGACCATAGCCAGTCTGTTTTCTTTCCATGCGATATCAGCCACTTCCTGCTTTTCATCGTTAGGGACATCCTGTATTGCTATTTCCTTGACATTTGCTTTAGGTTTTGCCGTTTTCTTAGCTTCCGTTTCCAAGCTTGCAATCATCTCATTTTTATAGATAGTCACCTTTTGATTCGGCTTGATGACGATCGAATTTTCATTTTTGCCTTTACTTTTCAGCTCGATCAGTCCTTCAATCAGCAAGGCTTCCGAAGCCAGTTCATCGGGATAAGCCTTCACATTGAATGAGGTGCCCAATACGCGGATATCAAATTCATTGGTGTGTAATACGAAGGGCTTATCGGCATCTTTCTTTACGTCAAGATACGCCTCTCCGGTCAACGACACCTGGCGTGTTGTTTTTCCAAAATCACGGTCGATCTCCAGCTTACTTTCCGAATTGAGTGTTACCATAGTTCCATCGTCCAAGGTAAATGTCTTCTTCTCCCCTTTTATAGTTTGGTATACCTGAGCTGTAGCAGACATCGCCAGTTCCTCCATAGCCGTCTCTGTCGTCTTGAAATATCCCAAGTACACAAATCCAAATAAGGTGAGTGCAGCGGCCACAGCAATAGAAGTGGCCACTTTACCCCACCGCTTGATAGGTTGTAGTTTATTTTGTGGGTTGATTGTATTTCGTAGGTTATCCATCTGTTGGACAACCGGTCTTTTATGGCCTGTCAATACAGCGAATACACGTTGCGCTCGCGCTATGACATCTTGTTGCTCGGGGTGCTGTTGTATATAGCGTTCCCAGTATTGTACACATTGCTCATTTTCCTGGGCACAGTATTGTTGGAACGTATCATCAATTAGGAAGTCCTCTACTTCTTTGTAGTCTTTATGGCTCATTATTTAAGCGGTTTTATACTATAGTGCCTATAATCCGCTCGATTGCCTAAAAGAAAAATGAAATAAATTTCATCTTATTGTTATTCAGTTGATTAAAAATCCTTTAATTGTTCTCGTAAGGTCTTCAATGCATCATACAGTGTATTATAGGCAGTCTTTACGCTCATGTGCGTGGTTTCGGCTATTTTTTCATAGCTATATCCTTCGAAAAACTTGAGGTGTATCAGTTGTTTCTGTCTGAATGTCAGTGTTTCCAGTGCTTCTTTTAGACGTAGCTTGACAAGTTCATTCGTCTGCACACGGATTATAAATTCGTCGTAAGGCATTTCCGTCCAGTCCTCTTCCGCTTTTAGATGCTGCAGGGCGGTGTTGATTTTGTTCTGCTTTTCTAGCAGTCTTAAAATTTTTCTTTTTAGGAATGTCAGCAGGTAAGATTGCACATTCTCTACGCGGTCCAAGCTTTCCCGCTTTTCCCATATACTGGCAAATACCTGGTCCAGTGCTTCTGTACTGAGATCCACATCCCCACAGGTACGTATGCCAAAATTGACCAGGTCATGATATAATGCGGCATATAGATCGAAGAAGGCATTTTCGTCTCCCGACCGTATTCTTTCCCATAATAACCTATAGCCTAGTGGTCCTTTCATCGTTTTGTTTAGCCGGTTCGTTCGAATTGGCAGTGGTATGCTGTCGTAGCGAAGATGTCCATTTTTTTTTAGATATATTCAAAAAAAGTTAAATTAATGTGAAGCTCCTGCTATGCGTTAAATAATGTTAAGAAACTCAAGGGGGTATACTATATCAGGACAGATATGCGTTAATAGGGTATAATTTCATAATTAGGTTAATAATTGGTTTGGTAAAATCCTGAAGTTCCCCACTTCAGGATTTTTTTCTTACTAGGCCTCTACGACTTACGTTTTCTGCCTTCAATACGGCTTTGAGCTCCTTTTCGTTTCTTCTATCTTTGCCGCCATGCAGCGGACCTCCTTGATTCTTTTATTCCTCTTATTTGTTTTTCAAAGCTTTGCCCAGCGCTATATCGAAGGCCGTGTCACACGGGTAGCCGATGGCGATACCTTTACGATGCTGGACAAGCACAAAAAGAAAATACGCGTCCGTTTCTTCGGAATAGACTGTCCCGAGATCGGTCAGGAATATGGGCGTACTGCCAAGAACTTCACCTCTTCGCAGGTGTTGGACAAAAAGGTCAAAGTAGAAGTGATGAGTAAAGATCGATACGGACGTGTTGTTGGCATCGTATGGGTAGATCGATATACTGATCTGAATCTAAAGCTCATCCAAGCCGGCTTGGCCTGGGACTACCCATCCTACAGTAAGAGTGACGCGTACCAGCAAGCCGAGCTAAAAGCAAGAACACGCAAGGTCAATATCTGGTCGCAGCGATCCCCCATGGCCCCTTGGGATTATCGGAAGATGATGAGCAAGAAGAAGAAAAGTTGAGCAAATGTATAACTACCGCCCCAGCGAAGTCCGTTCTAAGAGCACCGGAGTCCTTCTCAGCAGCTAGATAGCTGTCAATGACAGATGAAAATTGATTTTTCAGAAGCCCTGATTCGGTTATTTACAGGTTATATTACGGGGTGCAATGAGCTTCTGATGTGTAGAAGAACGACATGCCTTAGATGAGGCACATCAAAAAAACGATTATCTAAGTTTTTCGATCTCCGATTCGGACAGATGGAGCAACTCAGCTATCATCTTTGGATCAAAGCCTTTGTCCAACATTGTCTTCGCAGTCTCCAGTTTCATCTCTTCACGACCCTTTTCAAGTCCTTGTTCAAGTCCTTGTTCGATTCCTTGTTCGATTCCTTGTTCTAGGCCCTGAGCAAGTCCCTTCTCTAATCCTTGTTGAAGTCCCCTTTCCACGGCACGCTCCTCTAAGATAATCCTTGTTTGCTCAATGGAATACGCGTCCCATTTTCTTTTTAAACTAACATCATACATTTGTCTGTCCTCCTTATTCATATTACTATATTCTGCGATATCAAACAGCTTCTCAAAAATTGGCTTACGCATATACAGTGGTAATTTGTCCATCTTGGACATGTTCTTCAAAACGTAAAGCCAACAATCGAAATCAGTCTCAAGTTCAACCTCTTGCTTAACAAAGTTAACCAAAGAAATATAAATAAAGCCATACTCATCGTAAAATACCCGACCTGTATCTCTATGGCACAGGCAGATATCATGAATATAGTCCAGACCATTACCACCGGGCATGGGAAAACCATCCAATATAACGATTACGTATACCTCCGAAATCTTGTAATCCCATTCTCTTCTGCGTCCTTTAGGAGCCTGATCCGAAATGATCTTACTGCCATAATAAAGCATTCGCCGTTTCAGATTGAGTTGAGAAGTCCTTTGCACCTCAATGGCAAACTGCTCTCCATTCGACCCGATGCAGGTCAAATCAAAGACTACCCCACCCATACTGTCGCTGTCGCCCACATGCTCATTCTTGTTGTAATGAAGATCCTTGATTTCCTTGCGCCCCGCAAAGACACCATTCAGAAAAGACAACAATAAATCCTTGTTGACCTCAGTCCCAAATACCCTCTTGAAGCTGAAGTCCGTCGTTAGATTAATGTATTTGGAATTACCCTCATACCGATCCTCTTCCATTGGCTCCTCTAAAGCCAATAAAATTTCATCATAATCATAGTATTCTATCATAGCTCATTGTTTATAAACAGTTAAAAATCAAAAGCTAATATAACCATAAAAAACAATAAATACTAATTATTTTAGCAACAAAATAAACAGCCTGTCACTGACCAACGCTGATCAAACTTGATAAACGCTCTTGCAAAATCCAATAAATAAACTTATATTTATACTACTATAGTATTATTTAGATATAAAAAACGAAAACAAATAACATCATGATATCACTTATGTCTACATCAAAGGCGCAAAAAAAAATAGCTGATCACGTACGTGATAGGCGTCTTGTGCTGGAGCTTACTCAAGATGGATTGTCACAGCGCTCGGGGGTACCATTGGCTACATTACGTAAATTTGAACAGAAAGGAATAATATCACTCGAATCGTTACTGAAAATACTTGTAGTCGTTGGTGGCCTAGAAGATATTATAGTGGCGCTAGAACCTGACAAACCCACCTTTACATCGATTGACGATGTTCTGAAGGAAGAATATACAGCTTATCGCAAAAGAGGACGGAGGAAATAATGAAGACAGTAAGAGAAATTAAAGTTGGCTTATGCTTCGGCAAGAATATACAGCCTGTTGGACGCCTGGCTATGCGCGACCAGATCGTATATTTTGAATACGATGATACATTCATACAGCATGGATTAGAAATTTCTCCCTTTCGTCTCCCTTTGCGGGGCGGAGTGCTTAACCTACCTACACGACCGTTCGAAGGATTAGCTGGCGTATTTAATGACAGCCTACCCGATGGATGGGGCCGACTCCTCTTTGATAGGCTGGCTAGGTCCCAAGGTATGCTTCCTAGTGAAATATCTCCTTTAGACCGTTTAGCCCATGTTGGTTTGTATGGCATGGGAGCATTGGTCTATGAACCAGACAACAGTCCTTCGGACAGCCACGAGCCCATAGACTTAGATTATCTGGCCACTCAGGCAGAAGAGATTCTAATAGGAAGTTCTGCAGATGTACTACAGGAACTATTAGCATTAAATGGTTCATCAGCAGGTGCACGTCCCAAGGCTTTAATCGGTGTGGATGAAACGTATTCAAAGATAACTTTTGGTGCCAAGCAACTGGATCATCAATACACCCCCTGGCTTGTCAAATTCTCCAATTCGCAAGATGGAAGCGATGCAGGTGCTATCGAGTATGTATACGCTTTAATGGCTAAGGAGGCTGGGCTAAATATGCCTGCTATACACTTATTTGATGCGAAAAATGGCGCAGGTTATTTTGCTGTAAAACGCTTCGACAGACATCAAGATCAGCGGTTGCACATGCATACTGCCAGCGGACTCCTACACAACGATTTTAGGATACCATCACTCGACTACGAAGATCTTGCAGGCTTAACATCAATACTGACCAAGGATGTACGTGAAGTCGAGAAGTTATTCCGCTTGGCAGTTTTCAATGTGCTCGCACACAATCGTGATGATCACGCCAAGAATTTCAGTTTTCTTATGGACAGTACCGGCGAATGGAAGCTTGCCCCGGCATATGATTTAACGTTTTCTTCGGGGCCTAATGGCGAACAAAGTACTATGGTCATGGGAGAAGGAAAGAAGCCAAGCTTACAACACCTCAAAAAGTTAGGCCTAGAAGCCAATTTAAGCAAAAGCAATATAGATGAGATAATTGAGCAGACGCAATCTGCATTAAGCAAATGGACAACGTTGGCAAAAAACCATAATGTAAGCAATTCAAACATACAACTGATTTCTAAAACATTAAACGAAATATCCTAAACAAACAAGCCCCCGATCATCTCGAGGGCCGTCCAAATATCAGGTATTCTCATACCCATTACTCACTACTCAATACTCACTACCAATTACTACTCTCTCCTCCGCTCCAGCCATCGCGACATCAGATAACTCACCAGCGTACCCAGTGCCGCCATCACCACCGTCTGTAATAGATCTCCAAGCGTAACCGACGCCCAGAGACTACATAAAGTACCACCTAGGGTACCTGCACGTATATCGTTTGTTCTCATGTGTTTTTATTGTTAACATGCGCAGTGAAACGAAGTCCCGATTTATCGGGAATATCTCGTTCATTGGATAACTGTCTTCACTTTCCTCACTATTCTTGAAACAGACTGCTTTCCCGAAACAAATTCGGGACAGGCGCTCCTACGCTCGCAGTGACGTGCTTTGTCTATTCGTCTTCCTCCTTCTCACTCGTCATTGTCTCCAACACCCCCAGCCCTACAGCGATATACTTGATAATATTCAGTGCCTTTCCCGGCAGCTTGATCGGAGCCAGCAGCAACACCTGTACCGCCTGGCTTATTTTCTTGATGATTTTATGCATTTTTTTTAATAATTAAAGTTAGAAGGGCTAGCGTTAAACCGTAAATAAGCTAAATCGTGAAGCCTTTACTTTTTAACAGTTTTACGATTTCACTCTTCCTAACTCGATAACCTTGTAACTTTATACCCCTGTAACCTAACTCTCTAACCTTGTTAACTAGATAACTCGTTCACTCGATCACTTGTTAACTCCCTCACTTAATAACCAAATACACCTCCCCACCCATATCCCACAGTCCATACACCAGTGCTTTCAGTTCGCCGAGTGCTTTGCGGCTTTCCGAGCCGGTACCTTCGCCTGTCAGTTCGGTCACCGGAGCGATACAGCCCAGCAGTTCGCGCTGTGCGTCATTGGCCGCATGGATCAGGATCGCTTCGCGTCCCAGTACATTCGGTATGCCGATCTGCTCACCGTGCTTGGTATAGGTACGCTTGACCAGTTTGTAGCGTCCCGTAGGGATACAGCTCATGCGCTGCATGTTATTGCGCCAGGGCAATTCGATGGTATGACAGATCTGCTCGCCCTGATACGAGATCGTCCCATTTGTCCCCCGCTCTCCGTATATCCGTCGGAGATGTAAGGTGTGTTGATTGTTCATTGTTTTTTTAAGATTAAGTAATGGAGGTGAGCCTTATATCGGCCTGGAACTGTTACACAGGCTTCCCGAAGACAGGTTCGTAAACTATCTCGTCATCCCGACTAAAGTGGAGGGATCTAAAAGCTATATTTTTAATCCTATACAGCTAATAGACCTCTCCACAAGGTCGAGGTGACGGGTTAACGTAATTTACTTCACTCCTCTCACCTTCTCGTCACCTTCACTTATGGTCTGTCCACCGCTGCAAAAGTCAGCGCATTGTACAACCCGTTAGCCAACGGATAGTACGCACCGTTGACCTCCTGAAAGTACCCGATACCTACCAGTACGATCACCGCCTTGGCCGGATCAGCTGTCAGTACTGCCGTCAGATCCACCTGCTCAGGGCCCATCGACAGCACATCGATGTACGGTGAGCTTTCCACAACCACAGGCACATCTTCCGAATCGGCACTGTACTCCAGTACCGCCAGCGTGAATCGTGCATGTGTGGCTCCCTCCAGTCTAGCGATCTTACTGCGGGGCGAAAAAGCCCCCGTAGCCAGCGTCGCTTCACCCCCGGTACGGTCGTACGCATACTGCAGCTTACCGTAGAACACCGTTGTCAGCGAAGCCGTCGTGTTGCACTCCAGACCGGTCAGCATTGGCAGGTTCTCCGCCAGCACACGGCGCTCGCCACGCTCATTGACCGAATCCGCCTTGATCACGGCCGACATCCGCGACGATAGACGTTGCGAGATACGGCTGTCCACATTCTGCTCAAAGAGCTCGCGCAGCTGCTCCCGCAACTTTTTGGTAGCCATATTGGCCCTGCCGAACTCCATCCCGTTTTCCCGTGTACGCTGGAATCGTGGATCCGTAGCAATACGCTCCGCCGATACCCCACCTTTCATACGCACCTGGTACGAACCATCCTTTGTTTTGAAGAAAGTCAGATCCCCGATCTGCCCTTTCATCTTAAGTAATCCTTCTAATCTTGCCATTTCATTTATCTGATGTTGACAAGTCAAATTTGGCAATCCTATTTTTAAGGTCAGTTCGATATGCTAGTTAATGCATCATTTGAGCACAAACAGTTCAAAATGCTCGAAATGAGCAGAAATGACACTTGTACACAAAAGTGATAATGGCTAATTTAGCCAAGCATCGATTTGGAAAAGTCCGCTCAGGAGAGAGAGCATGGCACGATCATCAAGCGTTATACCTGCGTATGTCAAGTAGTCTCGAAGCGTTAACAGTGCGTTATGAGTGTAGTCTAAGACATCGAATTACGCATACAGCGGTATAGCCCGAGATTGGAATATGTAAAGCTTCAGAACAGGAGCTTTTGAGCAACGGAATCCAGTTCGTCGTAGCGTAATCAGATTTAAGAACCTAAAAGAAAAGAGTACTATGAAGCGACAAAGACTATGTATCTACCCGCAAGATGTAAGCAATATTTTAGGCAAGAGCCTCTCCCAGTCGAGACGCATACTAGCCTGCATACGAGATAGCTATGGCCGGAATGAGAATCAGTATATCAGCATACGTGAATTTGCCGAGTACACCGGTCTGGACGAAGAAGACATCCGGAATCAGCTTACCTAACCCATCATGACAATTGGCTTGAATAGATGGAGAGAGCTATTCAGCCTCGCCAAGTCATTTTCTATTTATAAAATCGAGAATGTCCGCAGCATGTCGTTTATAATAAACCCCAGACACCTCAATCGGCTCTTTCATATGCAATACCACAATACTCAACCTATCATCCAGATTAGTATAGCTTAAGATCGCCTCGGGCATTACAGCATAATTCCGCGACACATGCATCATCCCCGTAAAATACGTAGTAACCAGAGCGTGCAAGGACTGTACCGGCACATAATAAAGCTCCCCTCTGATATCGATCACCTTACACACATAGCTCTTGCCTTCCTTACCCACTTCGGCGTAGGATACTTTTTTCTCCGTGAGCACCACCGGACCATCTGCCGACTTTATTTCCAAGCGCTTGAGTTTTTTCTCCTCTTGAAAAGGTGCAGAAGGCACAGCTCGCTCCTTGATGAGTTTTTTTAAGTCTGCTATGGTAGCCTGTAGCAAATCGATCTCTACACTTTCCTTCTTAAGCTTTTCGTTTTGCAGCTTTAAAGCTTCTATTTCAGCGGCATTACGTTGCGCTAGTGCTTCCGATTGCACCTTTTCCAGCGACATGTTAGCGATTCGCCCTTCCTGTGTCACCTTAATCCGTTCCTGATCCCTAGCCCATGCCACTTCAATACGCACCCGCATCCAAAAATTAAGAATCAACAATAAGCAAACGAAAAATATGATATCAGACTGATGGTTAGGATCCAGCACGATACGATCGCTGTATAACCACTGTATCATCCAAGACACAATCTGAAAAGACAGCAGCATACCCCACAATACATGCACCGCTATAGCCCCCGAGATATTTACCCTCCAAAGATTCTTGTAATAAATAAAATAGGCAGCCAATCCCGCATTAAGCACTGTAGGTATGGCAATCAATAAAGTCTTGCCCATCACCATTAGCACTGGAGCGCTCATGATGTATTCAAAAGAAGTCACATTAAAAGGGAATAGTGCTACGAGGATAGCGGCTATCCCTACGACTACGACAAACCATCCCCAATTCAGAAATTGTAAATAACATTTTATTGAACTCCACATTTCAGTCTATTATTTTGGTCAGATAAATACGAATATAACAATAAAAAAAACGGTTGCTCCCGAAAGGCTAGCATTAAATAAGCCTTTCACAAGAGCTCGTTTCCCAAACGAACCTACTCGTTTGGGAAAAGAAGGGGTTCGTTTCAATTATTAGGGAAAAAATTTGTTTGCCCTGCATTAACCCCTATTATTGTTTTTATAAACTTTAATCAACAAATATGGAAACCAAAAAATTCCCCTTCGAAACAAACGGCGTGCAAGACTGGAAAGACCAACTTTATGCGTCATCAGATCAAATCATCCAACAAGAACAACAGCTCATAGCCTTGGATCCGTCCAAATGGATACCACTCCGCTTTGAGCTGGATGAATCACAGATCGACTACATGCACAGCCTAGGCGAGATCACGCTCGATCAGATCGGAAGAGACATCAACGAAGCAATCAACAACCGTGCAGACATCACCTTACGCAGGGACAAACCCATCCCCGTAGTTCAAGACAGTGGGTCTGTGCGACAAACACCACCGCAGAACAGTAAGGTCGCAGACAGCGCCAAGCAATACAACCCTATGCCGACGGATAGCGGATCTAATCTTAAAAAAGGACAGGATAGTCTGGTCTCCTTAAATTTTCACTTTTACCACGTCGAAAACTATGTATAGCCATGACACATGAACCAGATTATGAGAAGCCCCTATATGATTGTCTGCAAGCCATAGCTCCGCTACCTCCCGATCTCTGGCTTGATCTATTAGCCCATATAGAGATCAAGCACTACAGCAAAAACCGAAACATCGCAGGACAGCTATTTGATATGCATATTGTGCTAGCCGGTACGATAGTAAAGCGCCGCGACGAGAAAAGCAACGAAAACAGTGATGTGCTCGATTTTATCAGTCCCAGGCAGGCTATCTATCATATCGAGCGCATAGACAATTGCTATTTCGAGGCCGATAGCAGCAGTACACTAGCACTGATAAGCCGTGAACAGCAGGATACACTACTCAACAAGCACCCTATATTCAATAGGCATCTTCGGCATTTCATTGTCGAAGTACTAAAAAGCAGAACTTTTCGATCCAAATTGGTCAATCTGCAAGGAATCGAGAAAAAGACACTGTTCAAGAAGGCGTATCCAGATGCCTATCGCGATTGTGCCATCAAGGACAAGAGCTCCTTTTTAGGACTGACACCTACCTACTATAGCAGTCTCGACATATAGCACCACAGAAAATGGCCTAAATCTGCTTCAGGCCATTTTCTGCAAATCAGCTATAACCCCAATACCAAATACTTTGCGTGTGTAAGCAAAGTATTTGGCTCTTGAATCTAAAACATTGGGGGTCAATATGCTAAATACTTGCAATCGGATACAGCCACCCTCAGCCTAACTTTACATTATCAATCTATTCCGGTATTGACTATGATACTCTCTCCCATAGTTGGTAACAGAATACATGGACAAAGTAAGATGAACAATATGCAACGCAAAAGAATATATCCGAGCCCCCTTCCAAGGCAGACCAACGAGCACCGTCGGGTACCTAGCCACGTACCGATGGTACATACAGGCTACATCCGTATAGATGAGGTGCAGGCTACTGCTGGAAGCCGGTTAAGCTATACTTTGCAATGCAGCAGCCCTGCCCTATGGCACTGGCGTAAATTTGCGGTATTCCCCGCAAGGCGGTATACGGGGAAATCAAAAGTGGTACGGCCGAACAAGGAGTCCCGACGCCGGGTGCCACATGTCTGCTACGAACAGACTAGACCATGGGGCCAATGTGACTGCAGCATATTGTGATCAGTTAAAACGAATTATGATAGTTAGGTAATTAAAATCATAAGCTTATGGCATGGTTTAATTTGAAGCCCAGCGGTGACCCTTCGGTTCCCGCTGACTATACATTAGCGACAACACCTCCTAGTTGTGGTAGCACAGAAGAAAAAATCTGTGCAATCAATGCAACAAACAATGGTAGTGGTCAACCTATTTTGGACGCACCTCTTTTGCTCCAAATGGTGAGAGCATTACAGTTCGAGGCGAACGAAGCTGATGTACAGTTGAAGGCGCGTTAATCCCTAGTGGATTACGACAAGTTGATTCCTAGGGCAGATCAACTAAAATAAGCATTGCTAGACTTTAGAAAGGGCATGGATTGTATCCATGCCCTTACAGTTTAAAGGTTATTTCCGTTCCGAAAGCTCCTCGACCACCACTACCTCCATCTCCGCCATCCCATATTCGGCTTTGATCCCATAAGCGGCCAATTGTATATTCAGTTCCTCCAGAGACCTGTAGGGATAGATCTCCATCTTCACCTCCGACTTCACACGATCCAGTACAGGCGGAAACTGCTCGCTATAATCGGTCATTCCTGCAAATGCAGTGGTGCCAAGATAAGTCATGCTTTTCTGTCCTTTTGGAGGTATATAGGCCCTAATCGCAATAGGTTTAAGTTCCAAGACCTGCATAAGCTTCAGTCCCTCGTAGACTTTGACGCCAAAGAATGTCTCAAAGTCCTTTAATACAGTCCGTGCCTGCAACGAGTCTGAACGAGCTATACTATCGTAGCGCTCATAGCAGATTTTATTTGCCATATCCCAATAGGGGGCGTTGGCAAAGTTATAATAACGAATGGAGTCCTTCACCTTCCAGACCACCCTATCCATACGAGGAATGTACAGGGATTGTTGCAGTCGAGCTTTAGCCGAAAGGGATTTCAATGCGGCAAAAATAGACGCGTTATACAACGAACTCTTGATCAGACCTGATAGGCTATCCCGTTCAAACCTCCAGCCCTGATATGGGACGCCATCCTGATAACCCATAATCGTTACTCCGATTTTCTTTTGGCTATCCGACAGTTCCCGTTTGCCAAAATCATCTTTCAACGGCAGCTCTATAACTCCTTCTTTATACAGTTTTTGGATATTCCCTTCGGTTATAAAGTTGCTCGTTGTTATAGCCTGTACTTTTCCGCGATAAAGGAGTACAGCATGAGGTACCGAGCGGTGCGGAAACAAACTTTTCAGGTAACTGTCCGCATAGATGACGGGAAGGTTTACTTTATTTTCCCTAAAATACGCATTCGATGAAAACAGCTTTTCTAAAGTACCCCTGTCCTGCCAACCGACTAAAAGAACCTCAAACATATCAGGATACTGCTCCCGCAACTGCTGTAGCTTAGGCATCGCCTCGATGCAACTACCACAGGAAGTATCAAAAAACTCCAATAACACGATTTTATTTTCCAGCATCTTCCAATCCCCCCTCTTCAATCCCCCTCGCATCAGCTGTACGGTAGATGGTGCTGTAAATATATCCCCCACATATAGTCGTCTACTCAAATCTGGCACCCATTTGGCCTGAGCCTGTACAATTCCAGTTCCTAGAACCAGACCTATAATCATCAATAATAAACCTCTCATGTGCTATCTTATATTTTGTGGTATTCCCCCTACCTTAACTAGTGTTTCCGATAAGCGAAACGCATAACGCAGATCACCTGCTGGCAAATCGTACTGCTCCGTACCTAATTGACGGCTTGAAGTCTTCTTAAACCGATTATCTAGATTTAATCGCTTTAGATCAGACCATCTACGCCCTCTAAAAACCAACTCTTTACGTCTCTCTTCCAAAACTGTTTTTAATAATCGTTCTGGATCGTTCTCATTTATAGCGGGATAAAGAACATCCTTGCTCCACCTCGACTTACGCAACGTATTAATTGCCGACAGCGCCTCCGAAATCTTTCCAATACGACAAGCAGTCTCAGCCTTCACGAGGTAGATTTCACTGGTAGTGATTCCCATGAACAGCTCAAAGCTATTCTCATTATACCCACCCTTAAAAAGATAGGTTCCAACTATGTTTGGATTGGGTTTAAAGAAAATTCCTTTACGTAGATCATCTGGAGCATACGAATTGTAGAGCTCCGGGGCTATGATGGCATTCATACCGGACATAAGACCAGTTGATACACTGGATATAGGAACAAGCACTTCGATATTAAATTGCTTGATAGGCGATTCGTCTGTAGCTTTCAGCGTATTATAATCCATTAGCTCAGGCCTCAACTGCAGGCAAGAATCTGCATACTGATAGGCATTATTAAAATCCCCCATATTCAGGTATGCCCGTGCCAATCCACCGTAGGCAGCGGCCTTGGATGGCCTGCCCCGCACCGATTCCACCATAGGAAGATACTGTACCGCTTTTTTTAAATCCTTTAATATCTGATCATAGGTCTGCTGCAGGGTAGCTCGAGTGGATTTGTCATCTACACCAGGACTCAATCTCAAAGGAATCCCCATATCCGCAGATGCAGTATTGGGCTGATAAGCGAGACAATGCACCTCTGTCAATACCTGAAAAGCAAAAGCCCGGAAGAAATGTGCCATACCAAGATTTCTATTAAAATTGGTGCGATCCTGCTGTGGATCAACCTTGCTTAATATATCTATTGTCTGATTGGCATAGTACACCGCTTTATAGGGGCGCTGCCATTGCGCCACATCTATATAGGGCTTATCTGCCCAGATATAGGCATTGCGGTAATCTTCCATACCCGACTCCCAAACCTCTTTAGTAACGTAATAATCGTCAATTCCCAATTCCCCCCATATCGGATAGCCCATATTCATCGTTCCATAATCATTCAACAAATGGGTAGCGTCATCTATCGTAAGTGGAACCACCATTTTGATATCCTGCTTCTTGTCCAAGAACTCATTACAGGCCGAAAGACTCAGTAAACAAACAATTGCATTTATACATAGTAACTCTTTCATTTTCATCATCATTAAAAGTTAAAATTGATTCCAAGTGAGGCAGAAATCGGATCAGGGACGGATTTACCGTACTCGCTATCTATTCCTTTCTTATTGGCTCGCCATATTGTTCCTATATTCTGCACATAGGCATATACTCTAAAGTTTTTAAACCCGTATTGTGATAGTGTGGGGATCGAAAGACTTCCCTGTATATCACGAAGTTTGATCTGATCACCACGCTCGATCAGGGCAGACGAACTGCCGTATACTTTTGACGCTCCATCATTTATGGGGTAATTGAATGTAGGTACATCCGTCCAGGCCTCATCGCCTGGCTTCTGCCAACGTGATGCATAATCGGGATGGCCTAGGCCATCGTTAAAGAAATAATCCGCACGAAAGGTCTGTCGAATAAACTTATGCCCCAGTTGATAGGAAATATTCCAGGATAGATCAAGGTTTTTATAACGCAGACTATTACGCCAGGAACCAAAATAGCGCGGTCGCTGGGTACCAAACTCTTTCAGCGATGCTGTATTTCCATAGAGCAACGCATTATAATCCTTGGTCATCTCGCCATTTAAATAAGCGCGAGGCAAACCATCATCTGGATCTAATCCTGCCCAATCGAAAGCCAATAAGCTGTAGAGATCCCGTCCTTCATAAGGAGTCATCTGGACAGCCTCCGCCTTGCTTACATTGTACATCGCGATATCATTAGAGATATAAGCTTTCAGTACCTTGGTACGACCGTTAGAAAATACAAGATTCGAATTCCATTCCCAAGTCTTACTACGGATAGGCTTTGCATTAATAGAGATGTCCCACCCCTTGGTCAATAGGTCTGCAGTATTTATGGTCAGGTGTGTAAATCCTACCGATGGATCTACTTCGGCCTGAGCGATCAGGTCTTTGGCGTGTTTATGATAATACTCTATCGATCCGAAAAGCAGGCCATCTTTCGTCCCGAAGTCTAACCCAAAGTTGAGATTTGCTACGCGCTCCCACCGCAGATTGGGATTGGGAGGTCTATTGATAAATCCGTAGGGCTGTCCCGTAATATAGTGCTGTTGGCTTTCAATGGTCATGATCGGCAATGGTGAGGTACTGTTATTGACATTACCATTGTAGCCATATGTAGCCCGCAGCTTTAGGTAGTTGAAGTAACTGTCTGCCATAAAGTCTTCCTTCGAGAGAAGCCAAGCTAACCCTGTAGACCAAAAAGGCTGCCCACGATCATTGGCTTTCACACCAAAAAGATTGGAGGCATCCCTCCGTAGACTACCGCTCCAAATATATCGCTGCTTGAAGGTATATGAACCATTCATGTAGAAAGCTAGAAATCGATTGGTAAGCGATTCCATACGATTATAATCAATAATTCTACTCACCCCTGCTTTACCGTTGAATCTTCTGATCTCCTTACCAAACTCCACCTGCTTAAATGTTCCGTCCTGCGGATTGTATCCATAGTATTGATGAATCTTTAGATCCTTCTGCAACTCTCTTATATCAAATCCACCGAGAAAGCTAACGGTATGTTGATCGCCAAACGAACGATCAAAAGCAAGATTAATCCGAGCTTGGTGGGCATAATGGTTCCAGTCCAACCCCACAAAAGTATCACCAAGTGGATAATTCCATACGACCGTATTGTCATTCCACTCCGCAAACGCATTTGCATTATCCCTTGCTAGAAAAGTCTCTCCACTCCGCCAATTACTGATTGGATTGTTATTCCGCTGATAGGCATACATACTGTGCAAGCTCAGTCCAAAATCAAACTTATAACGCGCATCCAACTGCATCAGCACCTCCCTTGTCTTCTGCACCTGATCGGTTAAAAACAGCTCATCCAAAGGAATATAAGTGTATGGCTGTAAGAGACCGCCACCTACAGTATCTCGGTACATAGGGCTGAGCCCCGAAATTTCTACAGGTAAATGATTGCCGTTTGCGTCAGCCAACTGAATATAAGGTGGACTCGTACCACCAATAGCTAAACCATTATAATTAGCGTAATCCCAACTTTCCTTTTTCTTAGATTCGGTATAGGTAGTAGATAGATCTAGCAATAGATTTTTGACAGGTCGAACCTGCACGACTCCTTTCGCATTAATCCGTTGATAGTGTTCGGTAATGAGTGTAGCCAGATTCTTATCATAGCCCAGTCCCAAAGAGAAGTTGACTTTATCCGACCCCTGCGTTAATCGAATACTATGCTGTTGTTTAATTTGAGGTCGATAAATATACTTCATAAAATCATCCCGTACATCGATCTTTCGCAAGCGGTCAAGCTCCGCCTCCAGTTCTTCTTCCGTTATCTTCTTGTCTGTAGCATCTTTCAACAACCAGACCAGTGGCTCTACATTTCTATTCCATTGGTTGAATCGAGACTTGTATTTGCCTTTATCGTAGAAAAGGCGGGTAATATCAATATAATCCGAAGTAGGTAATACTTTGTATTTATAGAGATCTGGCTTTTGAATGACTGTCAAGTTACTATTGAAACTAAGCTGCGCTTTCTGATTAAACTTACCACGTTTCGTTGTAATCACGATAACGCCATTGCCCGACTGCGCGCCCCATATCGAGGCTGCCGCAGCGTCTTTCAATACCGTGATGTTCTCCACGTCATTGGGATTGATGTTATTAAAAGCGGCCAAGCCATAGTCAGCCATATTATTCTCGTAAGGAACACCATCGATAACTAACAATGGATAAAGATTTGGTCCTAATGTGCTGACACCACGAACGTGCATATTTAGATAGTTGCCCCGACCTGAGGCAAAGGTCTTATCTGTTGACAGCCCTGGCACGACATCTTCCAACCGGCTCAGGATATCCGTAGACACCTTCCTGTTGAATAAGGCCGAGTCGATAAACTCAAAGCTCCCCGTAGCTCGTTCTTTGGGTATCTTCTGGTATCCGGTAGATACGACTTCGACTTCTTCAATCTGTTTTTCATTGGCCTGTAGGGCGATATTCAATATTGTAGCTGTATTCTCATAGGCAACCCGTTGCTCCTTGTATCCGATATGTTTTATTAGTAATACTCCTGTAGGCTTATCTACATTGATCGTAAACTTCCCTTCCCTGTCCGTGCGCGTATACTTCTTGTCTACGCTGACAGATACTCCTTCTATAGGCTTACCATCTACGACAGATGATACCACACCTCTAAGTACGGTTTGTGTTAGGCCTTTGGCTTCCTGCCCGAAGGCAGGAGAAACCAAATAGCCAAGACACAACACACAAAAAATCATAAACACCACGTCACTGCGCTGTGTCCCGAATTTACTTCGGGAAGTGAAGTGAAGCAATCTGCTTTTATTTTGCATTTTCGAGCAGACATAGCCCTGCCCTTGCGGCAATTCTCTCCCACCCCTAAAAAATTGTCTCATTTTTAAGTTCATTTTTTGTGACCTGTCCGATCGTCATTTCGATTGGAGCGAAGCGGAACAGAGAAATCTAACTCCTTGACCCACGAGGCCACACTGTTTTAAATAAAAAATTAACTGAATGAAATCGAGGAAATGCCTTTGCGGTCTATAATTGGGATCTTAGGTTTTAATTGGCAAATACAACGATCTAAGTCATCAATAATGACTTTTAGTCCTTTAGGATTAAGGAGGAATTTTAATCTTTCTTTTGCTTTTTTTCCTTATCATAGCTCGTTTAGTTTATAAAACGAGCCTCATTCGGAGAGATACCATGAAGAAACTATAGCTGGGCTCTACACCGTGCTATAAGGATTCGACGCCTGCTAATACGGTTACAGTAGAGGCCCATATGCTATAGTTATGCGCGAATTTACATAAAATATCCATATGGGCATTAATTCTACCATCTCGATTAGCTTTTTAATGTCGAATTTTATAGCCGAGACTCTTTGATTAATGCTTAAAATACTAAACAAATTTAATTCTTTACTAACCACGAAAAGAACCAAACACATAATCTAATAACAGGATACTCTTTGTAACTGTCAGGAACATTTTATATATTTACACTAATAAATCAAAGCTATTATGAATACTGAAAGTTCAGCTAATGAGATTTTTTCAACGATTGGAAAGAATCTGCACACAGTAAGACACTCTTTAAAGTTAACGTTAGAAGCGGTTGCGATTGAACTAGATATTACGCACCCGGTTTTAAGTAAGATAGAAAATGGCAGATATCCAGGGCTTAGTATGGTATTACTGATTAAACTATGTGATTTCTATAGTATCACTCTCGCTCAGGTCTTAAATATTGAAGGTCACCAGATTTTCAACTATTCTCAATATATTAATCAGCCATCAGGTAACCATACCATGACAAATAACATAGCCGATGGTTATGAGCAAGCAATACAAGCTCTTAAAGAACACGTTGATCAACTAAAGTCCCAAAATCAAGAATTGATTAACAAATTATTAAGCTTAAAATATTAAATTTAGAATAATAAAATCACATCATGATAGATAACAGAATTGACTTAGTTGTACTTTTCAGAAAAGCAGGCAAAAATATTGCAGCACTTCGTAATATTCGAAAATTATCTTTAGAAAAACTCGCTTCTGAATTAAAAATCACCATAGATCAATTAAAAGCAATTGAGGAAGGAGAAGATATAAATCTCTCACTAGGTAAGTTTGTTGAAATAGCAAACTATTTCAACTGTACTTTACAGCAGATTTTGGACCTACAAATATATCAGGTGCTAAATCATAGTCAATATATTGCAGGTGGAGATAGAGACGTTCATTATACCAATGAATTAAAAGGTGGATATGAAGTTTATACGAATTACCTGAAAGACGAGATTCAAGAATTAAAGGCTGAAATAGCAACATTAAAGAAAAATTGATACTTCCTTCACGATCCGTTACTTGCAACCCAATATTTGGAGTAACTCATAAAAGTTGTTAGTGCTTATTCTCAAAATGGCGCCGTTATTTGCGGATAAAGAGCTTGCGCTGTTCAAGGAATAAATAAACATTATACAAAATAGCCCTCGCGAAGACGCAAGGGCTATACCAAACCAATTATAAACCGCTAGCGCGGAACCTTTCTTATGAATATATAAATATAACATTTATACATCTATAATACTATAGGATACAAATTAACGTTCTAAATCGAGTACTCCCAAAGGACCAAATCTAGTATGATATTGAGTTGTTTCTTAGAAAAAGATAGCATTTATAGCTGTCCTTCACTCCTAAATCCTCCATCTACGACCTCCATTTCGTAATTTGCGACCAAGTTCTCAAATGTCGATCCAAACATTAAAATATGAACGCTAATGGAAGACAAATATGATAATATCACCACCAAAAGTGGGGAAGAACAGGATGCTCCGGTATGCATCAAAGGTCTTTTAGTAGCGGTTGGATTGATGCTTGTTACCAATAGGTCAAACTTATTGCGTGGTATAAATTTCAGCAATTGTTAAAAGATTTGGGTATTTCGGAGTGTTGATGCCAGTGATTTCGGTCAAACCGTGCCACTCAAAAGATCATACAATTATATAAAAAAGCTGTGATTATTCCTTTTTCAATATTCCTTTTCTTAAGGATTCACCTTTCAGGTCTATCCTATGCGAGGAGTTTACGATCCTGTCCAGTATTGCGTCAGCGATAGTCCCTTCACCGCCGATGATTTCATACCAGGCTGATACCGGTATCTGGGAAGATATTATGGTGGATCTTTTGCCATGCCTATCGTCTATGATATCCATCAATGTTTCCCGATCCTGGTTATCGAAGGCCTGCAGTCCGAAGTCATCGAGTATCAAAAGTTCCGACTTGGTCAGTTTTTCCAGCTCCTTGAGATATGTACCGTCAACCTTGCTCAGTTTCAGTCTCTTGATGATCCGGGCAGTTACTGTGTAGAGTGTTTTTATTCCAGTGAGACAGGCCTGGTGTCCCAGTGCCTGAGACAGGTAGCTTTTTCCAGTGCCGGAAGCTCCACAGATTATGATGTTTTCCTT
>NZ_ATDL01000001.1 GCF_000416985.1 Sphingobacterium paucimobilis HER1398 | reverse complement strand
CGCTGAAAGCATCTAAGTGCGAAACTAGCCACGAGATGAGACTTCCTTACAGGGTCGTTGGAGATGACAACGTTGATAGGCTACAGGTGTAAAGGTTGAGAGACCAAAGCCGAGTAGTACTAATAGCCCGAAGCTTTCCAAGCAGATAGACCTGTTGTCTTCTCTGACTGTTCTTTTTCTTTCAATAACATGTCAATCAGGCTATAGCTGTTATGCAACAGCGATGAGCTTAAGATATTTCAGGTGCCTATATCGGCGGTGTCTACCTCTTCCCATTCCGAACAGAGAAGTCAAGCCCGCCAGAGCCGATGGTATTGCCGTAACAGGTGGGAGAGTAGGTCGGTGCCTTTTTTTATACGAAGCCCCTTCAGGAAACTGGAGGGGCTTTTCTGTTATACATACGTCCAAGAAATGGATACTCCTGTTCCTTTTTTTACTCTAGGAACTCTTTTTCCTTAAGAGCTTGTCCCCTATAGTGACGATTGGATTTCTCTATAAGAGATCTTGCTTGCAAAGGGTAAATATCTACAGATGAGATGAATAATCGACGTTTTATATGGAGTAGAGGGTATGTTTAGAAATAGAGGACATACTCTTCAGACCACCATTATATGAAGAGTGACATATCAGACTAAAGAATGAGATAGTCTCCTTTAAGGAGATAATTAGTCTTCTGCATAGAAATCAATTAGATTTCCTACATACTCATGATTCCATCCTTCTACGATATCGTCATAGTCTTCATCAGGAATATTTATATGATTAACTTCAAATGAAGTTCCCTTTTTATGTTCATGTAGCTTTATTGTAACAATGGAGGGAGCTTCTTGGTCCCCAAAGTACCATTGTTGAACAATCTTTTTATGAGGATCTAACTCTAGAAAGTGACCTGTAATCCCCCCGTCCCACAATGAAAACTGTCCTCCTTCTTGAGGGTCAATCTCTACAAGGTCACCGGTCCATAAACGAATGGTAATTTCCGTTGTCAACGCAAGGTAGATTTCTTCTGGAGTGGCGGGAATAATATAGTACTTTTTGAATGTTTTCATGTTCAAAGATAATGCTAATCGAGAGTATTTTGCTTTTCTTTCTATTATATTATTGCAGCATAGTTTTGCATACTTAATTCTTGCTTTTTATTTTTGTATATGAGTAATAAACTTCCCGTAGATTTAGTAAGGCATCTCCAAGGTGATCCTCAATTTGATTATAATGCTTTTGTAAGTATTCACGATAATGAACAGAAAACTTCCTCAGTACGCATAAATCCTAAAAAGAGGTTTGACTTGTCTCTTTTGGATATTGATAAGAATATTCCTTGGTGTGAAGGTGGCTTTTATCTTAATAAGAGACCTGTTTTTACTTTAGACCCTTTGTTTCATGCAGGATGTTATTATTCTCAGGAGGCGAGCTCTATGTTTCTTGACCAGGTTGTGCGTCAGCTCAAGCTGAATGTTGCGCCAATACGAGCTTTGGATTTATGTTCGGCTCCTGGAGGCAAAGCAACGTTACTGAATGCTGTATTGCATGATGATAGCCTTCTGGTTGCGAATGAGATAATTAAAAGCAGGGCGGCGATATTAAGAGATAATTTGGTGAAATGGGGAAACTCTAACGTTGTTGTATCAAATAATGATCCAGCTGCTTTTTCACGTTTACCTGGCTATTTTGATTTGGCTGTTATTGATGCCCCCTGTTCAGGATCAGGAATGTTTCATAAGGACCATGACGCAATTGATGAGTGGTCGATTGCTAACGTTAAGCTATGTAGCGAAAGACAACAACGCATAATAGCAAGTAGTATTGCAACGGTAAAAACAGGTGGCTATGTGTTTTATTCGACATGTTCTTATTCTCAGGAAGAGAATGAAGATATTGTTGATTGGATGATCGATACGTTTGATTTAGAACCGATCACAGTATCAGTAGATAGTTCTTGGGGAATTCAAGAGACATTGTCAAAGAAGTATAATGCAGCTTCGTATCGCTTCTATCCGCATAAAGTTTCTGGGGAAGGTTTTTTTTGTGCAGTCCTTAGAAAGACGGGACTACAGGAAGGTTTCGCTGTTAAAAAGATTAAAGTCGAAAAGAATAATGCTCCACAATCTTTGGCGAGTAAATGGGCGGATATGAGTGGTCATTATTCATTTCTTTATCACGATTTGCTACATATTTTTCCTAGTGTTTATGAGCATGATTTGGCTGCTTTACAGAAGGTATTATACCTGAAAAATGCCGGTACTGAAATAGGACGAGTAGTAGGAAACGATTTGGTTCCTAGCCACGATTTGGCATTGAGTAATCGAATTCATAAAGATATTCCGTTTTTGAATTTAAATTTGGAAGATATGTTAACCTATCTCCGAAAGGAAAGTCTATCAACTACCGTAAATAGGGAAGAGCTAAAAGGTTGGATTATTGTTCGCTATAAAGGTGTAGATTTAGGTTGGATCAAAGCTATGACAAATCGTATTAATAACTATTATCCCAAAGAAGCTAGGATAGCAAATCTTTAATGGAAAATTAGTTAATAGGATTGACTGCTTTCTGATGCACTAATATCAATTCGCATA
Source organism: Sphingobacterium paucimobilis HER1398 (assembly GCF_000416985.1). GTDB lineage: Bacteria > Bacteroidota > Bacteroidia > Sphingobacteriales > Sphingobacteriaceae > Sphingobacterium > Sphingobacterium paucimobilis. The sequence goes on along the minus strand of NZ_ATDL01000001.1, from coordinate 147,094 downwards.
TATCATTCGCAACCTCAACTTTAGTTTTTAGTTGGAAATTTTTAATAGTATCTTCCTTAGATATAATCGTTACTTTATTAGTATCGGTGCCAAAGCCAGCACCTTTGTCTTTCATAGAGTTTAAAACAATGAAATCAAGATTTTTACGAATAAGTTTTTCTTTTGCATGTACTAATTCGTTGTTGGTTTCTAATGCAAAACCTACTAATGTCTGTTTCGATGTTTTATGCTGTCCCAAAAAAGCAAGAATATCAGTGGTTTTCTTTAATTGAATCGAAAAAGTATCGGATTTTTTTTTGATTTTTTCTTTTGATATATCGATAGGCGTATAGTCAGCAACAGCGGCGCTCATGACGATGATATCTGCTGTTGGAAATACTGATGTGCTAGCGTCATACATCTGCTGGGCAGATTGGATAGAAATTGTCTCTATCTCTTGCGGTATAGGGAGTGCTGTGGGGCCAGTAATTAGAGTTACTTGAGCTCCTAGCTGTTTTAGGCGATTAGCTATAGCGTAACCCATTTTACCAGACGAATAATTACCGATAAATCGTACGGGATCAATAGCTTCATAGGTCGGCCCTGCTGTTACCAATGCTTTCTTTCCCTTGAGAGGCTGATCTAAGTCTAAACTTTGAATCAGGAAATCTACTATTTCTAGGGGCTCTGCTAGGCGTCCTTCTCCCACTAGACCACTTGCAAGCTCTCCGTCTCCTGGGGGAATAACAATATTTCCAAAAGATCGCAGGCGCGCTATATTGTCTTGTGTAGCCTGATGTCTCCACATGTCTAGATCCATTGCAGGAGCTATGTAAACAGGGCACTTCGCTGATAGGTATGTCGCAGCTAGTATATTGTCACAAAATCCATTTGCTATTTTTGCTATAGTATTAGCAGAAGCAGGAGCTATTAACATAAAATCAGCTTCTAAACCTAGCTGCACATGATTGTTCCAAGAGCCCGTAATTTTATCATAGTATTCTACTAATACAGGTTTTTTGGATAATGTGGATAGCGTTAATGGGGGAATGAACTCTGTGGCTTCTTTGGTCATGAGAACCTGAATATTAGCGCCTTTTTTTATTAGAAGACGTACCAAAGAAGCAACTTTGTATGCGGCTATACTGCCGCATACACCAAGTATAATATTTTTGTCTTTTAGAGAAGACATCTTTGCAATACCGATTAGTCCTGCTCTTTCGATGGGTTTCTAAAATAAACCTTATCGTTTAGAAATTCATCAATTGCGACAAGAGTTGCCTTTGGCATGCGTTCATAATGCTTGGAAATCTCGATTTGCTCCCGATTTTCAAACACTTCTTCCAAATTATCGTTATTGCTAGCAAATTCTGCCAATTTGGAATTCAGCTCCTCCTTCATCTCTACGCCAATTTGGTTCGCTCTCTTGCTAATTACAACTATAGATTCGTATAGATTGTCGGTAGCTTTATCCAATTCTCTTAAATCTCTCGTAACAGTTGAGTTTGGAATGGCGTTGTTTTTTGCTTGACTCATATTTGTTGGTATATATGTAAATATTCTATTTCTTGACTTCTGTAGCATTAGCTTCTTTGTTTACTTCCGTTATTCCGAGTTCCTTGTTTTGATCTTCGATCTGCTTATTAATTTCATTCATTTTACGAATAGCAAATACAATCTTCTTGTCCGCGGTAGATTTTAGACCATCTAGCTCTCCTCTATACTTACTAGTTGGATAATGCTCCACAAAAGTTTCGTAATAGTCAATAGCATCGTTGAAGCGTTTTTCTTGTCTATTTGGGTAGCTGTTGTCCGCGAACAAGTACTGAGCTTTTACAATTAAATATTCGATTTCCTCTGCAAACCGTGTATCGGGATAGTCTTTCAAAACATTTTCCAATGCAATTACGGCAGCACGATAGTCATCTGAAAGCCCCATGTTATAATACAACTTGGCATTGTCAAAAGCTTTCTTTTCCAATTTTTCACGAAGATCTTGGATAAGCTCCCCTGCCTCTTTGGCCCTATCGGACTCCGGGTAGTAATTCACAAAAAGCTGTAGTTCGTCGATCGCTTTACGGGTGTTCTCTTGATCTAAGTTGGACCTAGGAGACTCTATGTAATAACAATAAGCTGCCATATATCTACATTCTTCAGCACGAGGGCTACTGGGGTAGATAGTTGCGAAATTTTTGAAATGATATCTAGCCGATGTATAGTCCTTAAGACGGTAAGTTGCATTGGCGCGAAGGTAAAAAAGATCTTCAGCTTCTGCTCGACCCCGGTATTTCTCCGCCAAGTCATCAAATAGGATTAAAGCTTTTGAGTATTTTCCCTTTTCATAGAATTTTACAGCCTCTTGATACTTCATGGCTATATTATTGCTGTTTTTCAGTTTTTCGAACTTACTTTTACAACCTGTAAAAAAAAATGTGGCCAATACAAAGGCAATTATTATTCCTGTGCGTCTATTTAAAAACATTGTACAAAGATACGTCAATTAAAGATAATATTCAATTAAATTTCGGTGTGCAATTTAATTGATTTTAATTGAGTTAGTGGCATAGACATAAGCCTTTAACAAACTTTAACCCTTAGGGTATGGGCTGTCATGGTAATGCTATAAAAGTTAGGCGAATTTCAAAGTAAACAAATATTTACCTATCTTTACTCCAAAGGAAAGAAAGTATTTATAAAATGACCTTACAAGAAAGAGTCGAACAGGCATTGGACACATTAAGGCCCTATCTTGAAACAGATGGTGGTAATGTTAGCATAGAGGAAATTACTAGTGATAATATCGTTCGATTGAGGCTTTTGGGAGCTTGTGCAAGCTGCTCGATGAGTATTATGACGTTTAAAGCTGGATTGGAGCAGGCTATTAAAAAGGCCGTACCTGAGATTGTTGCTGTGGAGGCCATTAACATAACAGATATGGACGATCCCAAGGCAACATCCCCCAACCGATTGTAGCGATTTTTTTTTGCTTAACACATTTTAACAAGAAACCATTCTGAGTTTAACTATTTTTGTTAGAATGCAACAGTATATAAAATATCTATTAGTTTTATGTTATACTTGTGGTATACAGTTTGGTTATACACAGAGTAGGAATATCTTACAGTTCAGTGGGTTGATTACCTCTGTTGGATCAGAATTGCCGGTGGCTTATGTCACTGTTAAGAACACATCTTTTAACAATCAAACATTTATTTCAAATAACGACGGGTATTTCTCGTTTGTTGCACATAGTGGCGATACTATACAATTTTCTAGTGTAGGGTATGAACCACTAACATATATCATACCTACTGTATCTGACGATAAATTTACTGCCCACATACAGATGCGGAGTTTGGTGATAGAGTTGCCCGCTGTGACACCATTTCCTTGGGCTAGCTATGAGGATTATTTAGCAGATTTTATGGGAATGAAAGAGGGGTATGATCCTGTAGCTTCAGCTCGCAGTAACTTAAGCCCAGATGCTATGGCTGCATTGGCTCGCATTGTACCTAGAAATGCAGATGAGATTCAAAACTTTAATTCAATTCAGCGGCATATTAATATGAGTAATAAGAATATTAATCAAAGATATGCAAATCCTCTTTTGAATCCATTCGGTTGGGCCCAACTGATTAATCAAATCCAACGGGGGGATTATAGTCGACAGAAGTTAAAATATTAAATCAATCAGCATTTTTGAATTCTGTAATACGTCCTATTTCACGTACACTTAGTTTAGATGAAAAGTAAGAAACGCACGCAGAGAGTACAAATACTGTCGTAAATACAATAACGAAGTCCTGTAGCCGAATATCGATGGGATATATATCTATTAGGGAGCCTTCCATTTCTCCTGTACGGATAAATCCAAACTTTTGCTGTAGTTCACAGAAGATATAACCAATAATTATTCCTAGAGAGCTACCTATAAAAGCTATTAATATTCCTTCAATAAAGAAAATCCTTTCGACCATAGACTTCTTTGCGCCTAGATGTTGTAAGATTTTCATATCTTCTTTTTTGTCTATAACCAACATTGTAAGAGATGCAATGATATTGAAAATGGCAATTATACCAATGAATGTGAGTATGAAAAACACAATCCATTTTTCTGATTTAACCGTTTTATATAATGTCGGGTTCTGTTGTTCTCTATTTTTGATCAAGAAACTCTCTTTCAGACATTTTTCAAGTTTTTTTTGAATTTTTGGAGTATTAGTTGGGTCATTAAGGTATATATCAATACCCGATATTTGATCGGGTTCGCCCAAGATATCTCTAGCAAAGTCCATAGGGACGAGGATGATATTGTCAAATTCTGGCTGATAAGTAAGCACACCGTTTACAGCTATACTCCGAATATTGAAATCTTCTAGAGGGTTTAGATTATTTGCAGAAACTCCTCGTCTTGGGAAAAAGAGTTCGATTTGATTGTAAAATCCTGTTAGCGGAATCTGCAGGTTTGCTTGAATCTGAGCGCCAATCAAAGCATAGTTTGTTGAGTCTGATTTGATAACAAAGCGACCCGAATGTAAGATTTCTCGTTCATCCTGTGCTTGAAGAACAGAGGGCGATATACCTTTGAGTTGTCCGACAAACTGTTGGTGATCATATTGAATCAGAATTTTGTCTTCGAGTAATTCGATATAATTTTTGACTTCCGGCGAGGATGCTATTTCTTTAAATAGAGCTGTATTGCTAGAGAACGTTTTTCCCTGTTTAGGTTCGATACGCAGGTCTGGAGTCGAGTTGCTATACATAGATAGAATAAATTTTTCCATACCGTTGTAAAATGACAGAACAATCACCAGAGCCGCAGTGCTTACGAATACCCCTACAATACTTATTATTGAAATAATATTTATTGCATTGACAGATTTCTTAGAAAAGAGATATCTGCAGGCAAATAATAGTGGTATTCCTATTTTTTTCATCCGCGTATAAAGGGATTTGTTTCTTTCTCAAAAGCAATTGTTGTGGTAGGTCCATGTCCTGGATATACTTTGGTTTCGTTGGGGAGAGTATATATTCTATTTTTAATGGAATTAAGTAGGACTTCGTGATTTCCTCCAGGTAGATCGGTTCGTCCTATACTATTCCTGAACAGAACATCACCACCTATTAGGAATTTTTGCTGAGCAGAATAGAAGCAAAGATGTGCAGGTGAGTGCCCGGGAGCAAGTATACAATCCAGAACATTGCTACCAAGTGAAATCTGTTGTCTGTCGATTAGGAATGTTTCAGGAATAGGTGAAGGTTCGTATCGGAACCCCATTTGTGGAGCGTAGTTCTGAACAGCGATTAATACTGGAATTTCGCCCTCATGGAATAAGGGTTTGAGCCCCCATTCTTCGTATACAAAATGGTTGCCGAGCACGTGATCAATATGACAATGTGTGTTTAGTAATATCTGTGGTGTTAATTCGTTCGTTTCGATAAATGATTTGAGAATCAGCTCCTCGTGATGGTCATGCATACCTGGATCAACGATTATGCAGTTTTTTTGATCATCAAAGAGAATATAAGTGTTCTCCTGATAGGGATTAAATGTAATAGTTTCTACGGTAATCATAATTCAAACTTAGCCAAAAAGAGTATAATTCACGAATACCTGAGGACAAAATATATTTTAAAGCCACTTGGTCGTCATGATCAGATGAGCAATGTCTTTCTCAATAAATTCCAAAACGGGTTTTATAGAGTCTAAATGTGGTTTTTCGTTAAAATATAGAGCTCCCCGCAGATAGTGTTTAGACTTGTCCGATATGAAAAACTGATAGTTTGATGCTGTATTTCCTGCAATGTGATATTCTACACCATACACAGCATTTTCCGGGAGATAGATTTCTTTCTGAGTTATTGAGCTTGCCATTGCGGTATGTTTAAAGGCAAAAGTTCGAGCATCTTCTGTAAGCTGTTCTAGTGTAGAGTTGGGACCTATAGGGAAATAGCTGATGTGTAATCTTGCATTGAATTGAGGAAAGTCTAGGTTTTTCCAACAGGCCTTAGCATTGTTACTTTTGTCAGTTTCAAGGCGGCTATAGGTAGGTATATCAAAACGATACGGGCATCCGGTTTGGTGTTCAGTATATATTTTATCTGGAAATATAATACGGTGAAAGCCGCGAGGTTTTGGACTATAGTCATCATTGTTGCAGGCGGTAATAGTTATAGCAGCTAATACCAGGAAAAGAATGCCACGTACCATTAGAAGTTATTTTTCCAAATTTCCCAATTTTTCTCAGCCTGTAGCAAAAGCATCTCGTATCCGTTTTTTGTGTTGGCTTTTCTAGCTCTACCGTGTTTTAAAAATAGTGTTTCTTCAGGATTATATATCAAATCGTAGAGAAGGTGCTTGTCTGTTATATATTCATAAGGAATGTCTGGGCATTTGTCTATATCTGGGAAAGTTCCTACAGGAGAACAGTTGATGATCAACGTATGGTTGGCGATTGTTTCCTGATTGAGTTCACTATAGGTCATATCGCCATTTTCGGAACTCCTGCTTACGATAGAATAGGATATTCCTAATTTGGTAAGTGTATATAAGACTGCTTTTGCTGCACCTCCGTTTCCAAGTACAAGCGCTCGTTGGTGATGGTTCTCAAGAAGAGGGGTTAACGAGCGTTCAAATCCAAAAGCATCGGTATTATAACCTTTTAGAGATACTTTTTCATCTTTTCGATGTATGGTGATACAGTTAACCGCCCCGATTTCTTTTGCTTCTATAGAGAGTTCATCAATAAAATCTATAACAGATTGTTTATGAGGAATAGTAACATTAAATCCTTTAAATTTATCGTCATTCCCAAACAAATCTTGAAATAGGTTGATGTCTTCTATTGAATACAGATCGTACTCTACATTTTCGATAGCTTCACTTTCAAACTTTTTCAGATAGTAATTTTTGGAAAATGAATGACCTAAAGGGAAGCCGATTAATCCTAACTTTATCATGAGTTGGATGTGTATTTCTTTATTATTTCCGCAATTATTTGATTTCCCTGTAACTGGGGGAGATAATCAAAGAGTATATTGTGTTTTTCAGGCCCAAAAGCTAATGCTAGCTCTAGGAAATTAAGAGCCTCATTATATTGACCATTGGCAAACAAATAGGCAACTAGCCTGTAATACAGTTCTGCAGTATCAGGATTACATTTTATGGCTTCCGACATTGTTTCTATCGCTTCGACAAACTTCTTTTGTTCGAAGTAGATAGACGAAAAGTCTAGCCACGCGTCTATATCTGTAGGATTGAGGTCTACCACTTTTGAATATGCTTTCTCCGATTCCTCGATTTGGCCTAATTTATAGCGTGCATCAGCAATAGCGAACCAATAATCAGGATTATCATCTTCGAGTTCTAACGCTTTTTTGTAGAAATGTAAAGACTCAAAATAACGTTCTTCAAAATCCAAGGTTACGCCAATACCAAACCAAGCGTCAGATAGATTGCTGTCGAGTTTTACTGCTTTTTTGTAGTAATCTCTTGCGGTATCCATTTGTTCTAGCTTTTCATAGCACTCGCCTATGGCGCAATAGGTGTCAGCATTTGGAGGTTCGTATTCAAATGTCTGCTTGTATACAAGGATTGCCTCCGAATATTTGTCTAGATTGACGAGTGCATTTCCCTTGTTAAAATAAGCTGATGCAAAGTTTTCCTTTATCAGTATAGAGTAGTCGTAAGCGTCGATTGCTTCTTCAAATCTAGACATTTTATGATACGCATTACCTAGGTTGTACCAGGCAATAAATGAATAAGGATCTCTATCTATGAATTCATTATAGAAGGTGATACTTTCTTCCTGTCTATCTAGAATATCATAGCAAAATGCAAGTTCATATAGTGCATCGGGATTTTCTAGGTTTATTTCGAGTGTCTTTTTTAGATAATGCACCGCTTTTTCGTAAGCTCCTTGTATTTGATAAAGACCAGCAAGTTGGTAGTATACATCTTCTTTACTCTCGACATTATTCAACGCATTGAGCATTGCTTCTTCTGCTTCTTCGTACTTGCCTGTTGAAGCTAAGATCGAGCCTCTCACGAGCTGAATGTCCCCATCTGAGGGCTCTAGGAGCTCTGCTTTCAACAATGCTTCTAAAGCTTTTTCATACTGCTGTACTGAAGCAAGGAGTTGGGCTTTTTTTAAAATGAATGAGGTCTCAAAGGGGTGTTGATTGCTAGCGAATTCAATAACTTGTAATGCCTTTAAGGGATCATTTTTTTCGGTATAGTAATCAATAATACTATCAAATGCAGCTGAGTCAAAGAAGTACTGATCGTCATTCCGAATCATTTCTTCGTAACGATTTACAGATTCCTTTTGCTCCTCCGGCGATCCAAACTCAAATTCCTCTTCCATATCGTATCTATTTATCGAAAAATACACTTTTAAAACTAAACCAGTTCAAAAATCTTTTCCACATATTAACATACAGAGTGTAAAAAGATCGAAAGGTTTAAAATAAGCAAAGCCGCCCCTGATTTAGGGACGGCTTATTATGCTTTATAATTATACCTTAAGTATGATTATTTTTTGATTTCAACACGACGGTTTTGAACGCGGCCAGCCTCAGTAGCATTAGATGCGATAGGGTTAGCTTCACCATAACCGTTAGCAGTGATGCTAGATGCAGATACACCAGCATTTACTAAGTATTGTTTTACCGCGTTAGCACGGTCTTTAGATAAGTTTACGTTATAAGCTTCAGAACCTTCTGATGAAGCATAACCATCTAAAGTAACAGATGATTTAGCATCACGGATTTCTTTAGCTAATTTATCTAAAGTAGAATATGATTCAGTCTTCAATACAGAGCTGTCAAATTCAAATTGAATAGGAGCGTAGTAAGCACCAGTTGTAGCATTGTTAGTAACTACTGGCTCAGGGAATTTGATAGGACATCCTGAACCATCAACTACTGTACCAGCAGGAGTGTTAGGACATTTGTCAAATTTATCTGGAACACCGTCACCATCTGAATCTTTTCCTAAAGCGTCAACAGTACCTTCTAAAGAAGAAACGCGTTGTTTTAATGCTTCAACTTCATTACGTAAAGATGGATCTCTCAACTCATCGTACATAGTAGCAGCTGGGTTAGCAAAAGTCAAGTTTTGTTTGTCTTTCGAGCCTAGAGTAAACTCTAAGCCACCATATACATTAGAGAAACGTTGTTTAGCATCTCCATGTCTGTTTGGTCCGTATAATAATGCCTCATCAGTGAAGTTCATTGTGTAACCTAAGTTCAAGGCAACAACTTCAGATAATTTGAATTTAGCACCAACACCTACAGGAACAATCATTCCTAATCTGTAATCTCTGTCTCCTTTGAATTCACGCTCGCCAAATACAGCCTCGCCAACTTTACCTTTGTTGTCATAAACAACAGTTCCTGTGAAATCATTGTTAAGGTATTGAACAGGGTTGTAAGCAAATGTTCCTATACCTACTTTAGCGTAGAAGTTAACAGCATTTTCTCTTCTTAAAAAGTCGATTGTACCTAATTGGAATACACCGTTTAAGCTAGCTGCCCAGTTAACGTCTGTTTGTGCAGATTTAGCTCCACCAATATTTTCTGAAGCAGGTCCAGATACATTGTGGTTGAATGTTTTGATTTTACCACGGTTAGCTTCAACTTCTAAACCAAATAGGTGAGAGAATTGTTTGCGAACTGTTAAACCATAGTACTCTCCAACTTTGTTCTGGAAGTAACCAACTTTTTGACCAAAAGCATTGTTACCACCGATTACAGTGTTAGGAGTAGTGATACCACCTTGTACGCCGATAGACCAAGTTCTGTATTGTGATCTACCACCAAATACAGTTGGAGTTTGAGCTTGAGCAGTTTCAGCAAAACCTAAAGCGGCTACTAAAGAAGCTGCAACAGCTGTTTTTTTAATTGTAGAATAGTTCATACTCTTTTGTTTAAGGTTATTAAAATTTTTAATTGTTCTCATTTTTAACATAACTTAACAATAACGGTGCCAAAAACTCAAAATCCAAAAAAAACTGAATCCCTCACACGTTTGCTGTTAAATAATAGGTAAAATTACTTATTTGTCTGTTATATAACAAATATTTAGCGAAATTTTGTTTGTCATTCGATAAAAATGAAAAGCAATGTCGTATAAAGACCACAATGTCTAACCCATTCTTTTCAAAAGAATTGCAATAATTATGTTGTTAAAGTATATAATGTATAATAGCTAAAGTCAAGCCGCCGAGGATTGCACTCACCGGAATAGTCAGAATCCAAGCCCATAGCAAACTTATCGTTACGCCCCATCTTACTGCGGATACTCGTTTTACTACACCCACACCAATAATAGCACCTGTGATTGTATGTGTCGTTGATGCAGGGATGCCAAAATGTTCAGTAATTCCTAGTGTGACCGCACCTGCAGTTTCTGCACTCACCCCCTCTAGAGGTGTTACTTTAGTAATTTTCGTACCCATCGTTTTCACAATTTTCCAACCACCACTCATGGTACCCGCTGCGATGGCAACATAACAGGCTAAGGGAACCCATTCCGGCATTTCTTCAAAGCTGCCTATGACACCTTGAGCAATTAAGGCTGTGGCGATGATCCCCATTACCTTTTGTGCGTCATTTCCACCATGGGCAAAACTTAAGCCTGCTGATGAAACCAATTGAAGAAATTTAAACCATCTTTCTGCGACGCTAGGACGGGTTTTTTTACAAATATTGATGATTATGAGGGTTATAATGATGGCAATAGTCATACCTATAACAGGTGCAAGTACAATAAAAGATAAAATCTTTAACGTAGCACTTAGGTTTATAGCTTCGATAGGGTTGGCGCCAAGAAAGAGAGCATAGGCCATTCCTGATCCAGCAAATCCACCTATTAAAGTGTGTGAAGAGGACGAAGGTATTCCGTAATACCAGGTAAATAAGTTCCAGGATATGGCCGCAACTAATCCCGCAAATATTACCTCTAAAGTAATATATTCTTCAATGACAGTTTTGGCGATTGTATTTGCGACTTTGTGGTCTGTAAATACAAAGTATGCTACGAAGTTGAATAAAGCAGCCCATAGCACGGCCATAAATGGCGTCAATACTTTAGTCGATACGACAGTTGCAATTGAATTGGCTGCGTCATGGAAGCCATTGATATAATCAAAGGCTATAGCCAATACAATAACAATAACTAATAAGGTGGTCATAGTTAATTATGTATAGTTAACGTATCGCAATTAAGCATTTTTAACAAGAATACTCTCTAAAACATTGGCTACATCCTCGCATTTGTCCGTTGCATCTTCCATTGCAGACAGCACTTCTTTTTGCTTGATGAGAGCGATAGCATCTTTTTCATACTCAAATAAATCTGCAACGGCTTTGTCAAATATATAGTCCGCTTTGTTTTCAACACTATTGATACGTACGCAGGAGTCAGTGATGTTACGTATATTCTTTAAGTCTTTTAGTTCAAACAGTGCTTTAGCCACATGTTCAGTAGCTTCTAAGATCAGCGCAGTGATTTCGATCATTGGCTGAGTAGGTTGTTCTACATTATAAAGCTGCATTCTATTAGAGGCTCCATGGATGAAGTCGGCAACATCGTCTAAGGAACTTGCTAACGCATGTATGTCTTCGCGGTCAAAAGGAGTGATAAAATTTCTTCCAAGTTCTAAGTGTATTTGGTGAGTAATGTTGTCACCGACGTGTTCTAGGTCTTCGAGCTTTTTAGAAAGCTCTTTTCTTTCTTCTAAATTTGTGCTATTTACCGAGATGTTTAAAAGCTTAGCCATCTCAATGAGATTAGCGCCAGCTTGTTCAAACAGAGGGAAGAACTTTTTGTCCTTAGGGACAAAGTACTGAAAAATGCTATTTAAAGACATAATACTTTTATTTTGATGCAAAAGTATAATCTTAATGTTAAGTTAATGTTAAGTTTAGTGAGGGGCGGCAAATTAAATGTTCTTTGATTTGGAGAGTGTGAAGCCAAAAGTCGTGCCTATTCCCTCTGTGCTGCGTACATTTACTGTCTGCTGATGTGCTTCTAATATATGCTTCACAATGGATAACCCCAATCCTGAACCACCGATATCACGAGATCTGCTTTTGTCTGTACGGAAGAAACGTTCAAATACCCGAGGAAGATTTTTTTCTTCAATGCCATAGCCGTTATCCGTGACTTCGATTAGTATCTGATCAAGCAATGGGAATATGCTGACGGTTGTTTTTCCTCCATGTTTACCATACTTCAGCGAGTTGTCAATTAGATTAACTAAGACCTGTTGGATTTTAAGACGGTCTCCTTTTACTTGAATGGCTTGGTTGGGTTTAGTATTGAAGACAATCTTTATATTATGTCTGTTGGCTTTATCGATGAGGTGTTCGATTGTTTCATTGATAAGTTCAACAATATCAAACTTCTGAATATTCAGCGATATTTTCCCTGACTCTAGTTTTGATATTTCATCTAAGTCATTAATTAGATAGGTCAGGCGATCAATATTTTTTGCTGCTTTATCTAGAAAAATCAAGGCCATGTCCGGGTCGTCTGCGATCATTCCGTCTTGTAACGTTTCTATGTATCCTTGGATGGCAAATAGAGGCGTTTTGAACTCATGAGAAATATTCGATAAGAATTCACGTCTGAATTTTTCCTGCGCTTTGAGTTGGTCAATTTCAGTAGATTTTTGCTTCGCCCAATCCCTCACTTCCTGTTCGGCTCCCTTTATGGGATCATCGCTAGCGTGTTCAGCAAGGACCTCTTTCATATCCTTGCCTAGTTTTAGGCTGCGAATTAGTTTATAGATATTACTGATCCTATTGTTGATGTATTGGTGCAGTACATTGTTCAGTATAATGAAAGCGACTACAAAAGAAACAGAAAATAAGATAAAGAAGTGATTCCAGCTTCTTTCATAGTACATACTCACTAAGGCGATGGCCAAAGAAATTACTAAAGCGATGTAAAAAACAAGGAGCCTAAAGTTCATGAAGACTTTATTCTAATTAATCAATGTTGACGTCGTAACAAAAACGAGGCCTATGTAAGATCACTTAGACTGTTACAGCGCTAAAAGTAATGATATTAATGTTAATTTAATATTAAAACTTAGCGATGACAGTTTTTCCTCCTACGACCTTATCTCCAATAGCCACATTGATTTTGGTTCCCACTGGAAGGAAGACGTCTACCCGAGATCCAAATTTAATGAAACCAAATTCCTCGCCTTGTTGAACAGCCTGCTCTTCTTTGACATACCATACAATCCGACGTGCTAAAGCGCCAGCAATTTGACGGAAGAGAACCTCTACTCCATCTGCTTTCTTGACAACAACAGTGGTACGTTCATTTTCGGTAGAAGATTTTGGATGCCATGCGACCAAAAATTTGCCAGGGTGATATTTGAAAAAGGATACGATACCCGAAACAGGGTTTCTGTTCACGTGTACATTGACTGGAGACATGAATATAGACACCTGGATTCGTCTATCATTAAAATATTCGGTTTCATCCGTTTCTTCGATGACTACCACTTTTCCATCAGCGGGACACAACACCGCATTTTCGTCTATCTGAATTTTTTTAATAGGGCTTCTGAAAAACTGTACTATCGTAATAAACAAAAAAGCAGATACAGCGTACAAGAACCATTTGATGATTAGATTGGCATCGTAATAGTTTGCGATAGCATTGATAACGAATATAAATAGAACAACCAACGCTAAGCTAGTGTATCCTTCTTTGTGGAATTTCATATGTGAATAATTTGTCTTTTAATGGCCATATGGAATATCCAAACTATATCATACTGTCTTCACTGTGATTCGTGTATGCGCAGTCTGTGCTACATGGATATTTCATGTGTCAATCTTTATTTTAAAGCTCTTTTTTATGCAAACATAGAAAAATTCAATTAAATATCCTATACGCCCTTTTCACGTTGTATTTGCACGGGAGATATATGTATTTTTCTGTCTTGATACTGTATTATAAACTTAATGCTAAGTATGTCTGCAATAGGATCATTTTGATAGAAAGAAGGGAGGTAGTACCCGATTTGGTTTAGCATCTGATTGAGATAAAATTTCTCCTCCTTTGAAAACGACTCGCTTTGCTTCAGTTGAATACCGGACGGTATCCCGTTCTTAGAAACGGAGACTTGATAAGTAATCTCCATCTCCTTTTCTGAATCTTGCCCCTTAATATAGCCTACTTCGTTTAGATAGTGCATGAACTTGTTGGCTATAAAAACATTAAAACCAGTGAATTCGTCGAAGGAACATTTTTTGCTCAACATGAATTCAGCACGTGGAAAATAGTCGTTGGGAGTGAAGACGAAGTCCTCTTCCGCAATCATAAGATGCTCAAAGCCTTCTTCAAAACGTTTTCCATTTAATACACCATTCTCATATTGTTCGATAAAAAGCAACGTTCTCTCTTGTCTCTTTTGCTCATTAACAAAAGAAATGTACCATATGCCATCAGGTTGTCCATTTTTTACCTTTCCCTGGCGATTAAATTTTGTATATCCATGGTCCGTAAAACCAATTATAGGTAAGTCTATGTCGTATTTTCCTTCGCCATCCTTTACCAGTTGTTCTCCTTGTCTATTCCAATATTGATTTATATAAAAGTTATCCTGAGCCAGTGTGACGAACAGCATTGGCTTGCCATCTGGATAATAATATTTCCAGGAACCTGAAGGGATATCATCTGTAAAATTTGATTCCCATTTGAGCGCACCATTGGGGTGAAATGCTTTAAATTCTCCCTGTTTTTTACCGTCCTGATATTGACCTGTCAATATCAGGCGCCCATTTGGGTCGAAATCCTTAAATGTGCCTGCAAATTTATTCGTGTCTTTGTCGAATGAAGATACCCGTTCCAAATATTTGAACTCACAGTTTTTGTCAACCAAGAAGTAGTTTTGATCAAAAAAGAAACGCTTCATATTATTTGGAGCATCTTCAAAATACAATGGTCTAGCATCTTGTGCTCTTACTGCGCACGATAGGAGTATGAACAAAAGTGTACTCAAATAAATTGTTGTTTTCATTCTTTTTTGTTTTTTACGTCACTTCTTAAGTTCGTTAGTGAGCTGCTAACCAATTCGGTCCTTCTCCAATTTCGATTTCTATCGGTACGCGCAAATCAATAGCATTAGTCATTCGATCAGTTATGATCTGTTTAAAAGTTTCAACCTCGTTTAGCGGTACATCAAATACCAATTCATCATGCACTTGCATAATCATCTTACCCGTTAGTTTTTGATCCTCTATGTCTTTTTGAATCTGTATCATAGCAATCTTGATCATATCCGCTGCTGATCCCTGGATCGGCGCGTTTATTGCATTTCGCTCCGCAAACCCTCTCACCGTCATGTTGGCGGAGTTAATATCTCTTAGATAACGTCTTCTTTTCAGAATAGTTTCTGCATACCCTTTTTCTTTCGCTGATTCTACAGCTTGGGACATATAGTCCCGAATTCCGTTATATTGCGTAAAATACTGGTCAATAATTTCTGCAGCTTCTCGGCGAGAAATACCTAAACTTTGAGAAAGCCCAAAAGCCGATTGCCCATATATAATACCAAAATTGACTGCCTTTGCATTTCGACGTTGATCGGGGGTCACTTCTTCTAGAGCAACATTATATACCCGAGCTGCGGTTGCCTTATGGATGTCATGTCCCAAAGTAAATGCTTCTAGCATATTTTCATCTTGACTTAGTTCCGCCATTATTCGTAGTTCGATTTGCGAGTAATCGGCAGATAAGATCGTGTGATTTTCAGATCGGGGTACAAATGCTTTACGTACTTCACGTCCCTTTTCGGTGCGTATAGGTATGTTTTGCAGGTTTGGATTGGTCGAGCTTAAACGTCCCGTGGCAGCTACGGCCTGATTGTAGGATGTGTGGATTAATCCAGTTTCCGGATTGATAAGGTTTGGTAGTGCATCTACGTAGGTCGACTTTAATTTCTGATACTGCCTAAAATCTAAAATATCCTGTACGATATCAGATTTGTTGGCCAGAGCGAGTAAGACATCCTCCCCCGTTTTGTATTGACCTGTTTTGGTTTTTTTTGCTTTAGGATCTAATTTTAATTTGTCAAACAAAACTTCACCAAGCTGCTTTGGAGAGGCAATATTGAACTGAACCCCCGTTTTTTCATAGATCCTGTTTTCAAGCGCTACAATATCACTTTCCAATGATTGTGAGAAAACCTTTAAGGTATCAATGTTAATCTTTACACCATTCTTTTCCATTTCAGAAAGTACATATACCAGAGGAAACTCTACATTCTCTGCGAGCTCTTTGGTGGCAGTGTCGGATAGAAGTGGAGCAAATGTTTCGTAAAGTTGCCATGTGATGTCAGCATCTTCTGCAGCATAATCCTTTGCTAGTTCTATAGGCACATCACGCATAGTTCCTTGGTTCTTGCCCTTGTTACCAATCAGTTCGGTAATCGAAATAGGGGTGTAGCCAAGGTAGGTTTCGGACAGAATATCCATCCCGTGACGTGTGTCTGGATCAATCAGATAATGGGCAAGCATGGTGTCAAATAATTCTCCCTGGACCCTAACATTGTACCTAGAAAGTAGAAGTATGTCGTATTTTAGATTTTGCCCTATTTTTTGGATTGCAGTGTCTTCAAATATTGGCTTGAAATAGTTAACAATACGCAGTGCTTCCGCCTTGTCAGCAGGGGTTGGGACATAATATGCTTTTCCCTTTTCAAACGAAAAAGAAAGTCCCACAATATCTGCCAACAAAGGGTCGACACCTGTTGATTCGGTGTCGAAGCAGAACTGTTTTTGCTTGGAAAGTAGAGTTGCTAGCTCTTTTATTTCTTCAGGTTCATCCACTAAGACATAGGTATGTTCTGTATCTTTTATTGTAGTATTAGGATCAATAGATGCTGCTGGAATGATATCCTCCGTTTGCGTTATTGTCGTTGGTTGCTGCGTAGCGAAGAGATCCATTTGACCAGAGGCTTTTTTCTCTGTATTTTCCCCAAGAGCGAAGTCTTCTCCAAACACACGCTTACCGAGGGTTCTGAATTCCAACTCTGCAAATAGGGGTTCTAGAATATCTCTGTTTGGTGCGCCTACTTGTAGTTGCTTTTCGTCTAATGTAACTGGCACATCAAGCAGTATCGTTGCCAATTTTTTAGAAATAAGACCTTGTTCCGCATAGTTGACTACATTTTCCTGTTGTTTGCCTTTCAGTTTATGCGAGTTGGCAATGATCTCTTCTACACTGCCAAATTCTTGGATTAATTTTTTAGCCGTTTTTTCTCCTATTCCGGGGATTCCGGGGATATTATCAACAGCATCGCCCCAAAGCCCCAGTATATCGATCACTTGAGATACATCATTTATCTCCCATTTTTCAAGTATTTCAGGCACACCCTGAATTTCTGCACCATTTCCCATGCGGGCTGGTTTGTAAATAAATATGTTCTCTGATACCAGTTGACCAAAGTCCTTGTCTGGAGTCATGCAATATACCGTAAAACCTTCTTTTTCGGCTTGTTTGGCTAGAGTTCCAATAATGTCATCCGCCTCATAGCCGTCCATCGTGATGACAGGGATGTTAAAACCTTCCACTAGTTTAAATATGTAGGGGATTGATTTGGAAAGGTCTTCGGGCATCTCTTGACGGTTGGCCTTATATGCTTCGAACTCCAAGTGCCTGTTTGTAGGAGCTGCCGTATCAAATACAACAGCAATGTGGCTTGGGGTCTGGTTTTTCAGAACATCTAATAACGTGTTTGTAAAACCCATGATAGCACCGGTATTGAGTCCATATGAAGTCAGTCTAGGAACTTTGCTTAGTGCAAAGTAAGCTCTGTAAATAAGAGCCATCCCATCCAAAAGAAAAAGTTTTTTCACAAATAATTTGTTTAATAGTATACTACACAAAGGTAATAAAACCTTCATCAACTCCACACACTTGGTGCAAGTAATCCGCTCCTGTGGAAGGCTGTAATGTTGATATTTTTTGCGACTTTTGTAGCGATTGAGGTAATTACTTAATAAAATAAGCATTAATAAGATATGAGAGGTTTGGTGACAAAGTCAACCGGTAGCTGGTACCAGGTGTTAGGAGATGATGATGTTTCTTATGACTGCCGTATTAAAGGCAAATTTAGGATAAAG
This sequence comes from Sphingobacterium paucimobilis HER1398, assembly GCF_000416985.1. Taxonomy (GTDB): domain Bacteria; phylum Bacteroidota; class Bacteroidia; order Sphingobacteriales; family Sphingobacteriaceae; genus Sphingobacterium; species Sphingobacterium paucimobilis. The sequence goes on along the minus strand of NZ_ATDL01000001.1, from coordinate 128,962 downwards.
GGTATTAAGACCACAAACCCCATAGCTGTGGGAGATTGGGTGAACTTCGAATTGGAGTCATCCGAACAGACCATCGGTGTTATCAATTCGTTGGAACCGCGGAGGAACTATATTATACGGAGATCGGTAAACTTATCCAAGCAGACCCAGATTTTAGGTGCAAATTTGGATCAGGCACTGTTGGTCGTGACCTTAGCATCTCCACCGACCTCCTTGGGGTTTATAGACCGTTTTTTAGTTACTGCAGAAGCCTATGGTATACCGGCATTGCTTGTGTTTAATAAGTTAGACCTTTTTAGCGAGGAGGGGAAAGAAATACTACAAGAGTATAAAGCTATCTATCAAAATATTGGATACCCCTGCTATGAGGTCTCTGCCCTTGAAGGAACACATCTGGATGTTTTACAGGGCGTATTAAGCGATAAGGTTACCCTTGTGTCCGGACATTCTGGAGTTGGAAAATCGACCCTGATTAATCGACTGGTACCAGGATTAGAGTTGCGCACTGGACGTATTTCAGACTGGTCGGACAAAGGGAAGCACACGACGACTTTTGCCGAAATGATTAACCTGCCTTTTGGAGGTAAATTGATTGATACTCCGGGTATCCGTGAGTTAGGTGTTGTTGATATTGAAAAGACCGAATTATCGCACTATTTTCCTGAGATGCGCCACTATTTGAACAAATGTAGGTTTAATAATTGTCGACATATTAATGAACCCGGCTGCGTGGTGCTGGATGCCGTCGAGCAGGGCGAGATTGAGGCATCTCGTTACGAAAGCTATCTCAGTATATACAGTAATGAGGATAACCGTAGCTAATTCTTGGCGTTTGGTGACAAACAAAAAATCACCTTGTTTGTTTTTAAAACTGATAAATCGACATTTATGAAGCTTGTTTTAAAGTGGGTTCTGATTGTGTTCCTGATTCTTATAGTAGGAGTAGGTGGATTGGTTTGGTATTATGGGAGAAATTGGAAGCCGATTGTTGAGACAAAACTCAAGGAGGCTGTGCATAAGTCTACTGGGGGGCTGTATACCCTGAGATATGATGACTTAGATTTGAATATTGCATTGGGTAATGCTACCTTGCTAAATGCGGAGCTGATTCCTGACTCAGCTGTATACAGGCAACAAGTATTGTCTAAAGAAGCGCCAAACAATCGCTATCATATCAGTCTTAAGTCATTGAAAATAAGGAGGTTTAGCCTCATGGATGTGTTGTCGGAAAAAAGGCTGAATATAAAAACTATAGTATTTGAAGAGCCTAGTATTCATCTGATCAGTGAATATCATAGTTATAATGATACCATCGCAGAGCACAGCCAGAAGACATTGTATGAAAATGTAAAAGATATTGTTCGTTCGATCAATGTGAAGGACATCAAGATTGACAATGTCAAGTTTAAGTATTCTAAGATAGCAGAGGGCAATACAAGCAGTATCAGTCTCGAACAGGTGAATATCAATGTGCACGATGTGTTGGTGGATGAAACGTCACTTGCGGACACCTCTCGACTTTATTATACAAAGATGGTCGATGTGCAGATCCCCCATTTCGAATACAATTTGCCCGATGGTTTTTATAAAGCTAGCTTTGAAAACCTCCGGATCAATACGAGAGAGCAGAATGTCCTCATGACGAAAGTTTTCTATGGTCCAAAAATGAGCAAGAGTGCCTTTTTTAAGAATAAAAAGAGAAATGTCACTATGGCTGTCTTAGCATTTGACACATTGCGAATGGAACATCTAGATTTTAGGCGATTAATTGATAATCAACAGACCATAGCTGCCAAAGTACAGATCAAAAACGGTTCGGTAGACCTCTCCGCAGATAAGAGATACCCCAAGTATCCTGTTGTAAAGATTGGACACTCTCCACACCAACAGCTGATGAAGGCCCAAAAATTATTGCGTTTAGATACCGTGTTAGTCGATAATGTAACCGTTACCTACTATGAAATGAGTGCAAAATTTGGGCGCGAGGGATCGATTAGCTTCAATCATGCCAAAGGGACTCTTACCAATGTCACCAATGATACTACCGTGCTAAGAAAAGATAAGTATATGCGGGCTGATTTGATTGCGCAGGTAATGGGGGCAGGGCGACTCCACGCTAAATTTGGTTTCGACATGTTGAGCAAAACCGGTTACCATACCTATAGCGGGACGTTAGGAGCCATGAATGCTACAGCTTTTAACCGTATTCTGCACCCCTTACTTAATGTGGGGATTGCTTCTGGAAATATTAAAAAAATTGCTTTTAATATGGAAGGGAATGATCGTAAGAATTGGGGGAGTTTCAAATTCGATTATGACAATTTGAAAATCAACCTACCTGAAAAAGAGAATGGTAAAAAGTCTAAGTTGGCTTCATTTCTTGTCAATCAGATCCTAATAAATGACAGCAACCCTGATGCAAATGAGAAATATCATGTCGGAAAGATTAATTATACTCGAGTGCCAGAGCATACATTTTTCAAGACGCTTTGGCAGAGCTTATTAGAGGGAATAAAGCAATGTGCAGGTATCAGCCCAGAGCGAGAGGCGAAACTATTGGGGACTGCAGAGAAGGTAAAAGAGGTAAGTACGGAGGCTAAGGGCGTGGTTAAAAAAACAGGAAAATTCTTTAAGGGGCTATTTAAAAAGAAGGAAAAAACTGAAGGAGAGGGGAATTAATTGACTTCAGCAAAAATATATATTATTATGTTTGCAGTATGAAGTCTATTGCAGATTTTTTAAAATTCGTATTCCGATACCGTTACAAGGCTGTAGATCTTATCATGTTTTATGTCAGCATGATCTGTGCATTGACAGTATTGATACACATAGGCTATATCACCAATCCGCAAATAGCAAAACATAGCAAAATAGCCATTATAGGTATGTTTTATGGGCTTTTGGTTTTAGAATGTTTTCGTACCAGTTCCTCTATATTTGCTTTTAGGCGAGTTGCGGTCTCTCATTATTCTGGACTTGTCGTTGTTTCTTATTTTTTAGTAATCGCTCTATCGCGTATATCCGGTGCCTCTTGGTTAGCATATTTTGCAAAGGACGAGTGGATTTATTTTGGAATCGGAGCTGTCTTTCTTTCAGAGTTATCAAAGAGCAGCTTGTTTTTCGATAACTTTTATTTCAATCCCACCATACTATTCGTGATTAGTTTCATCGGATTGATTCTTATTGGTACCGTACTTTTGATGTTGCCGAGGACCACTTTGCAAGCGCCACTTAGTTTTGTGGATGCTTTTTTTATGGCTACTAGTGCTGTGTGTATTACTGGTCTTTCGGTAACCGATATCTCTACTAACTTTTCCTTGTTTGGACAAACCATTATTATGTTGTTGATACAGGTTGGTGGATTGGGAATCATGACATTTACCGGTTTCTTTGGTTATTTCTTTTCAGGAGGTTTTTCTTTTAAAAACCAACTGATGTTTGGAGAAATTTTAGGTGAGAATAAACTCAATGATGTTGTTTCCACCTTATTGACTATTATATTTATCACTTTACTTTTTGAATTCATTGGCGGTGTATTTATATATTTTACATTAGACTCCGTACTTTTTGAAAGTTCGGCTGAGCGTATCTTTTTCTCTGCATTTCATGCGATCTCTTCCTTTTGTAATGCCGGATTCTCTATTCTTTCAGATGGAATCGGCAATCCGGGCTATCGCTACAATTACCATTTCCAGATTGTCTTGGTATTGATTTTTATTTTAGGAGGATTAGGGTTCGGCACTGTATATAATTTTTATACCTATATCAAAGGGAAGTTGAATGCAGTGGTCTGTATATTGTTCTTAAAAAAGAAATATAAGTATAAAGCACAGCCTTTCAGTTTCAACACCAAGTTTATACTCTTGTGCAATGCTATTGTGGTTGTCGTGGCTACAGGATCCTACTTTCTTATGGAGCGGCATAATACATTGGTTCCGGATCGCAGTGTATTTGGAGAATGGGTTACGTCTCTCTTTATGGCCAATGCTTCTAGATCTGCAGGTTTTAATAGCGTAGATGTCAATTTTGTAAGTACGCCGACCTTGATTATGTTGACTACCCTGATGTGGGTGGGTGCCTCTCCAGGTTCTACGGGTGGAGGTGTCAAGGTGACGACGGTTGCTATCGCTTTTATGAATATTTTTTCGTTGGCACGAGGTAAGGACTCTATTGAGCTTTTTCGGAGAAAGATTGCAGGAGAATCCATCAACAAAGCTTTTGCGATTATTGTCCTGTCCGTGTTGACGATAACTTTTTCTTTCGTGCTCCTTAACTTTTCTGATGCAGACAAGCCGATGAAGGCTCTTTTGTTTGAGTCTGTATCTGCCTATACAACATGTGGGTTAAGCTTGGGGGTGACTCCATCCTTGAGCACGACAGGTAAGATGATTATTATATTTACCATGTTTGTCGGACGCGTTGGCATGTTGACGTTATTGGTTGCATTTATTAAGAATACAAGAAACAAGAGTTATATTTATCCAACAGAAAAACTTCTGTTTTAAAGCATTAAATAGACGCAAAGATGAAGTATATCGTTTTAGGCTTGGGACATTTTGGTCGTTCATTGGGTATACACCTTACCGAGTTGGGCCATGAGGTCATAGGAGCTGATTTGAAAATACAGATTGTCGAACAGTTGAAAGATAAGATTACCCACACGGTTTGTCTAGATACCACTGACCGAGAAGCGGTCTCTTCTCTTCCTCTTAAAGATAGTGATGCTGTAATTGTGGCAATTGGCGAGGACGAAGGGGCTTCCTTGCTCACGACAGCATTAGTAAAGCAGCTCGGTGTGAAACGAATTATTGGGCGTGTCGTCTCCGCTTTACAGAAGACCGTTTTGGAGGCTATGCAGATCGATGAGTATATTATGCCAGAGGAAGAGGCAGCAGAGCGGTTAGCTATGCGATTGGACAATATCGATATTGTTGATTCCTTTAAAGTGTCGGATAGATATAGTATTATAGAGACGAGAGTGCCTTCTAAATATGTAGGGATGACTTTGCGAGAAGCTGATTTGACCAATAAATACCGCGTCATAGTCTTAACGACTGTTACGGTGACAGATGGAGTCGATAAAGGAAAAAGTATTCAAAATAAAGAAGCTTCTGGCATTGCGAAGTCTGATACGATGCTCCGCGAGAATGATTTATTGGTGCTCTTTGGAGAGCTGTCCGATATCAAAAAGCTTATTGAGAAGGCGAACTAACAGCGGAGTTTAAAAGTTTTCTCTTGACCTCATTGGCTTTCTTCTTTGCGAAATCGTTCGATCGTGCGGATGAATCCGATTAAAATCATTTTACATGCACTGTAATTATATTGCATATAAAAATGAATTTATGTAGGTTTGAGCTTTAAATAAAAGGCATAACCTCTAACTTATTCATGAATACATGGTGAGCTTTTGAGTACGCTTACAATGGGTTCATTACCTTTAAAAGAAAAAATATTTGATGAAATGTCCAGGATTGCAAAGCTCATAACCAAGGGAAAGAATCTGGATATTCCATTATGGCCATTAAAGAACAAATTATTTACAGATGAAAAATTGGTTTAAAGAGAATTCTTCGCATTTGATTGTTACTGCGATATTCTTTGTGTTAGTGTTTTTTTACTTCTCTCCAGTGTGGCAGGGAAAAGCATTGTCGCAACATGACGTCATGCAGGCTATGGGAAGCCAAAAGGAGCTTTTCGATTATAAAGCCCAGGATGGTCATGCTCCACAATGGACCAATTCGATGTTTGGGGGAATGCCAACCTATCAGATTTGGTATGAACACACGACCAATGTGACGACTTATCTCAGCCGCGTTATAAAGACTGTTTTCCCTTCTCCTGCGGATGTGGTGTTGATCTATCTTTTAGGAAGCTATTTTCTGTTATGTGTTCTCCGTATTAAGCCCTGGCTGGCTGCAGTAGGAGCTATTGCTATCACCTTTTCATCGTACAACTTCATCTATATTGAAGCCGGACATGTCAACAAGGCTTACGCCATTGCTTACTTGGCACCGATTATAGGAGCTGTTCTACTCTGTTATCGAGGTAGTAAGCTCTGGGGACCTATTTTGTTGGCCGTTTTCCTTGCGCTGGAAATCCGTACCAATCACGTGCAGATGACCTATTATCTGTTTATTGCGCTGTTGGTTTTCGTTGGATTTGAATTGTATTACGCAATTCGAGACAAAAAGGTCCCTGCTTTTGCTAAAGCTACCGGACTACAATTAGGAGCTATGGCTATTGCGGTTGCGGTTAATGCTACTGTATTATTTCCTACTTACGAGTATAGCAAGCTGACAACCCGTGGAAAAGCAAATATAGTCAAGGTGGAAGAAGGCGGTAAAAGTGGAGGGTTAGACAAGGAATATGCTTATGCTTGGAGTCAAGGTGTGGGAGAGAATATTACCTTTTTGATACCCAACGCCTATGGGGGCAAGACGCAAGGTGTTTTGGGAGCCGACTCTCATGTTGTAAAGTTTTTTGTCGGATTGGGAGCTCCCCAAAGTCAAGCCCTACAGATGGCACAGAGCCTGCCCACGTATTGGGGGGAGAAAAGCTTTACTTCTGGACCTTGGTATTTTGGAGCTGGCATTATCTTTTTATTTGTCTTAGGTATTTTCGTGGTTAAGGATCGACTGAAATGGTGGATACTTTCTGCTATAGGACTTACTATACTTTTATCATTTGGTCGACACTTTCCTTTCGTATCAGATTTGTTCTTCGACTACTTCCCGATGTATAATAAGTTTAGGGCAGTAGAGTCTATTCTGATTATCCCATCTATATTGATCCCATTATTAGCGGTAATGGCTGTCAATGAGTTAATAAATAGGGGGAGTGAGATTGTTCAGTTGGATAAAAAAGTGCTCTATAGTTTCGGTATCGTTGCAGCTATTTGTTTAGTGGTGGCTTTGATGCCTAATATTTTAGCTTTTAAAACATCCACACATCAGGAATTTATCAGTATGTTGACGCAGAATTTTGGAGATGCTAACCTTGCTAATCAACTTTCGGCCGAATTGATTAAGGACCGTGCAGATCTTGCATCAGCAGATGCTTGGCGTTCTCTAGGTATCGTACTTGTTGTTTTCGCCCTGACTTGGTTTTTTGTCAAAAAGAAGCTGTCGGCAAATGTCCTTGTAATAGGGGTCGGACTTATTACTTTATTGGACCTGTGGACGGTAGACAAGCGCTATTTGAATAATGATACTTTTGTTAGCGAAAGCATGACGAAAAATCCTATTCAAGAGCGTGAGGTTGATCAGTTGATCCGTATGGACAAAGATCCGCACTATCGTGTACTTGACCTGACAACAAATCCGTTCTCTGATGCTAAAGCATCTTATTTCCATAAAAGTCTGGGTGGGTATCATGCGGCTAAGTTGATGCGCTTCCAAGAACTGTTGGAGCACCAATTTAACGGAGCTATCAATGAGGATGTTTTAGATATGTTCAATGTTCGCTATGTCATCACGCGTGATCAGGACAATGGGGCAGAGCGCATTCAGAGGAGATCCACCGCCACTGGAAACGTGTGGTTTGTCGATAAGGTGACTTTTGTTAAAGATAATGCACAGGAGATGCAGGCTATTAGCAGTTTCGATCCTGCTAAAGAGGCTTTTGTACATGAAGAATTTAAAGGAAAACTTGATGCCAATCGATTGGGGCGTCCTAATAATGCAGAAATTAAGTTGACATCCTATCATCCTGATAAGATGGAGTACGAATATACAGCACCTAATGATGTGTTTGCTGTTTTCTCTGAAGTGTACTATGACAAAGGTTGGAAAGCGTATGTCGACGGAGAAGAAGTTCCGATTATAAGAGCCGATTATATTTTAAGAGGTTTACAGTTGCCTGGTGGGAATCACAAAATAGAATTTGTTTTTGATCCACAGACCATGAAAGTTTCTAATATTGTTTCACTAATAGGTTCCATTATTTTGGTTCTTGGTCTAGTTGGAGTTATAGTGGTATCGAGAAAAAAGAAGAAAGTTGCCTAGTGGCAAGTAAATTCAAAAAGCAAAAAGGGCTACTTAATTTTTAAGTAGCCTTTTTTATAGTGCTAATTTGAGTTGAGGGTCTGTGACACGAAAGGTCCGACGATGATGTATGGTCGGTCCATACTCCAATACCGCTTTTCGGTGTACTATAGTAGGGTATCCTTTGTTGGATCGCCACTCATATTGAGGAAACTCGTCAGCGATGTTGTCCATGTACTCATCACGGTATGTTTTAGCGAGTATTGAGGCTGCCGCGATGGAGAGGTATTTGCCATCTCCCTTTACAATGCACGTATGAGGTACTTCTTGATAGGGGATGAATTTATTGCCATCGATAATTAAAAATTCTGCTGTTACACTTAAGGCGTCTAACGCAAGGTGCATCGCTTTATACGAAGCGTTATGGATGTTGATTTTATCTATTTCCTGTGGGGTCACGCTACATACGGCAAAGGCTAATGCTTCTTTTTCTATTATAGGGCGAAGTTCGTTTCTCTTTTTCTCGGAGAGCTTTTTGGAGTCATTTAGAATAGGATTGTAGTAATCCTTGGGAAAGATCACTGCTGCGGCAAATACGGGGCCTGCCAAGCATCCGCGACCAGCCTCATCGCAGCCGGCCTCTATGAGATCATTTTGAAATTGGGATAAAAGCATATTTTAATTAGGTGTGTAACTTATCTGTGATATCGCTATGTTAACACTTATTTACACAACTTCTTCATTTTTTTGTAAAGATATTGACAATTTAAAGAAACTTTTGTATCTCTTTGTGTTGTAAAAGTAAACATAAATTGCTGATGAATAAATTTAATATCCTTTTTCTAATCTGTTTGTGCCCATTCGTGTTAGTGGCACAAAAAAAGAAAAAACAAGACTATACCATCCAAAAGGTTGACAAAATAGCTTTGGACGGATCTCTGACCGAATGGAAAGACAAATTGTATAATCCAGAGAGTGAGTTTTGGTCTTTTGGTGTCGGTACAGATGGAGTCAAGTTATATGTTGCGGTGCGTATTAAAGATGATATGTTGCAACGAGAGGCATTGCGTAACGGGATATTTGTAAATGTCAGCTATAACGAGAAGAAGAAAGAGGGGGCAAAGCTTCTTTTTCCATTTGTGGATAGGGAACGGCTGCGGGCATTAGGTCAGGATGAAGACCTGAATGTGCATAATATAAAAAACGAGTTACTGAATAGTGTTCGAGGGTACCAGATTTCAGGGTTTAGTAGGGTTGTTGATGGGCTTTTGTCGTTCGACAATACTTATGGTATCCATGCCGTAGCTCATTTTGATGATAAAAATGAATTAGTGTATGAATCCGAAATACCATTGGATTTAATACATTTTAAAAGTGATAAAATTGCGGTCCAACTAGGGATTAACACACAGTTTTTTCAGATGAAAAAGTTGGTGGATTCGCGAAATAGACCAAGCAATGTACAGATTTATGGGGCAAGTCCAACAGGGCCTGTGATCAAAAACTCGTACAAAGAGGAGACCATGATCTGGCTCCTGGGTAATATAAAATAGAGAGAGAATAAACATATGGATTTTTTAAAGGCAAGGATCGTGGCACTGATCCTATTCGTTAGTTTTTCAGTTCAGGCGCAATCTAATAAGGTGGTGCAGGGATTTCTTAGAGATTCGTTGTCAAGGCCTGTGGCAGGAGCATCGGTGCATTATATTGCAGGAACAGATACGCTAAAGACCAGCTCTTCGGTTGGTGGGATCTATACCTTTAATAATCTGAAGGATCAATCTTTCAAGATTAAAGTTTCCAGTTTGGGCTTTGAGCCGTTTGAGAAAAACTACACATTTACTCCTGTTGAGGATAATAGGATGTTAGTACCTAACATTATCCTCGTAGGTATTCCCAATATGTTGGAAGAGGTCGTTATCAACGGTGTTGTTACGATTCAGGTCAAAGGGGATACCGTAGAGTATTCGACTAAGGATTTAAAATTGCGAGAAGGATCTGTTGCAGAAGATGCCCTAAAGAAATTGCAGGGAGTAGAGGTGGATAAAGATGGAAATGTGACTGCTCAGGGTGAGCAGGTAACTCGTGTCCGTATTAACGGAAAGGATTTTTTTGGAGGTGATGTTAAAACAGCAACGCAGAATCTTCCTGCTAATATCATCGAAAAGATGCAGATTGTGGATGACTTTGGAGACATGGCCAATCTCACGGGTAATAAATCTGGAGAATCTACAAAGGTGTTGAATATACAGATAGACCCAAAGTATAATGAAGGTTATGCAACTACTTTACGCGTTGGAGGTGGTACCGAAGAGCGTTACCAGACCACAGGTATGTTTATGGGCTTTAAAGACAAATCCCAAGTGTCTGTATTGGGCAATTTAAATAATATGAATGCCAATCTCTTTGATTTTAATGCTATGGGTGGAGGGGCTAGAGGGCGACAAGGAGGCGGTGGCGGACGAGGCCCTGGTGGTATGTTTGGTGGCTCGGAAGGTATTACCAATACGGGCTCGATTGGTGTGAATATTCGCCATGATTTTTCTGATAAATTGAAAGTGTATGGTAGTTATTCTTATGGACGGGATGACAATAGCACATTGACGAACTCCTTTTCAGAATATATAGGTCAGCAATTGACGGAAGAATCTGAAAAAAACAACAATAGTGTACGAGCGAATCATCGCTTTGAGGGTAATTTAGAGTGGAATATTTCAGACAAAGATTATATTAAGTTTACTCCTCAGATTGGATTCAATGACAATACAACGGACAATTTTTCAGCCTCAAAATTTCTTTCCTCTGGAGTTTTTGATAATCTTCAAGAGCTAAATAATGGATCGACGGCGACTGCTCCCAGGTATAATTTCTCAGGCTTGTATAATCACAAGTTTGATAAAAAGGGACGGAATATATTCTTCAATTTCAACTACGATAATTCTGTTACAGAGAATGAGTATAACCAAGTTTTGGAGCGCTGGCTCACAGATCCAGGAAATGCCGATCGACCAGCAGCAGAAATATACGAAAAGACCTATCGTGAAGTGGAGAATAAAAGTTGGAATGCAGGAGCTTCGGTTTCTTATATCGAGCCTCTTTCCGAAAAAAGCAAGTTGGAGTTTACTTATGATTTTAATACTAATGATTATGACAATCACAATCAGCAAGATTTAGTAGAGTCTAGAGGTAGTACAGGAACCAATGTTCTGAATTATAAGTATGATTACGACTATGCGTTTACCACACATCGATTGGGGACGAGTTTTATGTTTGATAATGATAAGGTGAAATATTCTCTTGGGGCTGCGGTTCAACCATCCACGTTGAAAGGGGACGCATTTAGTGTAGCCGAATCGGCAACAATCAACCGGAAGAACTTCAATATTATTCCGATTGCTCGGTTTGAGTACAAGTTTTCTAGGCAGTCCAATGTAACCTTCCAGTATTCTGGACAGTCCTCGGAGCCGTCGGTATCCCAGATTCTTCCATTTCCTGAGTCCACTAGTGAAACGATGACGACTATTGGAAACCCTGACCTAGATCCTGAATTTAGACACTCTGCAAGGATGCGTTTCCGCACTGGAGATTTTCAGAAAGGAAAGAGCTTCTTTGCGATGCTTAGAGCCGAGTTAACAACAGATAAGATTGTGTCTATGAACAGAAGATATCTGAGTTCAGGGCTGGGTAATGTTAACGAGGTTGGCTATAAAAATGAATCTGATCCCGTTTATTCCATTAATTCCTTTTATCACTGGGGCAGATCGCTAAAGGAGAAAACGTATAACATTATGTACGGAGGGGGAGTCGGCTTTACGAAGAACATTTCCTATATCAACAAAGAAGAAACTGGAGGTGTATTTGATAAAAATGTTACAAATAATACCAATATCTTCCAAATGCTGTTTTTTAGATATAATCCATCAGAAAACCTAGAAATTAACCCTGGGGTGAGATATACTTACAACATTACCAAATCGACACTTCCAGATTTTAATTCGCAGCCCAATACGACGAAGATAGCACCTTCTTTAATCGGGTCTGTGAATATTACTCCGACTACGATTTTTGGGGCAGACCTTTCCAAAGAGTTTAATAGTGGATATCGTGATAATGTCAACCCATTTATTATCAATAGTTATATTGAGCAGAAATTTATGAAAGGACAGCGAGGAACCATTCGCTTTCAGGGATTTGATTTGCTAAATCAACAGACCAATATTAATCGTACAGTGGATGATATTCTGACAGATAGCCGTACCAATCGCTTAGCGCGTTACTTTATGCTGACTTTCACATTCAAACTACAGAAATTTTCTGGTGTGAATCCGATGGAAGGCAATAGTGGCTCACATGGAGGGATGCGACCACCAAGGATGTAGAAGTGCTTCGAAACATTACAAAACAGGCGCTCTGATCCACACGATGGGCTTCTGTGATCCGTACATACACAAATGGCGTTCAAGTATTCTGGAGCGCCTTTTGTGTTTTTAATTATGTAACTTTGCATTCATTATTTAAAAAATCCATCTGAATGAAGGAGTACAATCTTATCCAATTGGATAACGGTATACGTGTATTATTACATTTTCAAAAGTCAGTTATTACCCATAGCTGTATTCTCGTAAATACCGGATCTAGAAATGAGCAAGAGGGTAAGTTTGGGATGGCTCATTTTATTGAACACCTTGTTTTTAAGCGTACTGAAAAACGGTCGACCAATCAGATTCTCAATCGTCTGGAACACGTTGGAGGCGATCTGAATGCTTATACGACCAAAGAGTACACCTGCTTGCACGCTTCGTTCCTTAATCCTTATCTAGAACGGGCATTAGATCTTTTTGAAGACGTTTTATTCCACTCGACCTTTCCTGAGGCAGAAATTGAGAAAGAAAGAGGGGTTGTTTTGGATGAGATTGCCTCTTACCTGGATAGTCCCGAAGAGTCTATAATGGATGATTTTGAAGATCTTTTGTTTCAGGGGTCTGGGTTGGGACATAATATATTAGGTTTAGAAGAAGATTTAAAAACCATCACGAAGTCGGATATTCTTCGCTTTATGCAAGAGACTTATGATACATCTGAGATGGTTATCGCTATCTCGGGAGACTATTCTTTAAACCAGGTTAAGCGATTGGCAGAGCGTATTTTTGGAAAAATAAAGCCAAACTTGTTGGAAGTAGCTACACAGGTGGTGCCTGCTGTGACCGAGATTAATCAGGTTGTCGAAAAGCCGATCAATCAAGCGCATTATATGCTGGGAGGCCAGACCTTTGGTGTTTATGATGAACGGAAGACAGCGCTTCTTTTGCTTAACAATATGCTTGGAGGATACGGTATGAGCTCCATACTTAATCTAGGTATTCGCGAAAAATATGGTATTGCTTATACTATCGAGTCCAATTTTACGATGTATAAAGATACGGGAAGTATTAGTATTTATTTGGGAACCGATGAGGAGAAGTTGAACAAGGCTGTTTCATTGGTGTTTAAGGAACTAGGAAAGTTGAAAAGCACGCCGATTTCCGAATATCAGCTCACGCGGGCAAAGCAGAAGTTTAAAGGACAGATCGCTTTGGCTGAAGAAAATAGAATGAGCATGGTTATTGCCGAGGCCAAAAATATTATTGATTATGGTCGTGTTATTTCTTTGGATGACGTGTTGAACAGCATCGATAGGGTCACTACAGCGGATCTCTTCGAGTTGTCAAATATTTTCTTCGATGATAAGCATTTGGTTTCTTTAAAATTTATGCCCGAAAAGTAACTATCTTTAATCATATCAACAGGTCTGTCATTTGACGGATCACAAGATCGACATCAAATACTCATAAATAATTATACATAATATGAACACAGCTTATATTTTTCCTGGTCAGGGAGCCCAATTTGTTGGAATGGGACAAGATCTTTATAACCTGAATGCGGAAACAAAAGCACTGTTTGAGCAGGCAAACGATATTTTGGGCTTTCGTATTACGGACATTATGTTCTCCGGTACAGATGAAGACCTTAAACAGACGAAAGTAACACAGCCAGCGATATTTTTGCACTCTGTAATTCTAGCAAAGGCATTAGGCGATAGTTTTAAACCAGCGATGGTAGCAGGACACTCTTTAGGTGAGTTTTCGGCATTGGTTGCTGCAGGAGCTTTATCGTTTGAGGATGGTTTAAAGCTGGTGGCACAACGAGCAAACGCGATGCAAAAAGCTTGTGAAGTCGAGCCATCCACTATGGCTGCAATTCTTGGCCTGGATGATGAGACCGTCGAGCGAATCTGTGCGCAGGTAGAAGATGTTGTTGTCCCCGCTAACTACAATTGTCCTGGGCAGTTGGTGATTTCAGGATCAATTGCTGGAATAGACAAGGCTTGTGCCTTATTGACCGAAGCTGGAGCAAAACGCGCATTGAAACTCAATGTGGGCGGAGCTTTTCACTCTCCATTGATGGAGCCCGCAAAGTTAGAGTTGCAGGCTGCTATTGAGGCTACGGTTATTAACGCTCCAACTTGTCCAATTTATCAGAATGTAGATGCCAAGCCATATACAGATCCTGCCAAGATCAAAGAAAATCTAATTGCTCAATTAACAGGAGCCGTGAGATGGACACAGACTGTCCAGCATATGCTGGCCGATGGTGCTGAGGCATTCGTAGAAGTTGGACCAGGAAATGTCTTACAAGGGCTTGTGAAAAAGGTCGATAGACAGGTGCAAACTTCATCTGCGGTTATCAATGACTAGTGGCAAGTAATTGGTGAAAAGTTTAGGCAGATTTAATCATTAACTCTGTTCTTTGAACATGTAGTAGTGATCCTTTACGACTTGACTTATAAAATCCTCTGGGTGTATAGTTGCTTTTATACCCAGTAGGATTTCCACTTTGGCAGCTAAAGCCTGGATAATAATATAATTTTTTCTGCGATATCCGGTATGGTATATTTCTTTAATCTCGTTGATATCCCGATCGGTCAGTTTGATTACTTCAGGATATACGATAGCGTGGGTAGCCGTAATTTCTTCAAATAGTGTTTCTTTTAAGCCAATATCCTCTTTAATATTGATGACGGCTGTTTCAGCGGCAATATCTCCAATACGCTGACTTTTTTGTGTTAGGATGATACTCGTGAGTCCTAAACCTCCCATACTCATGAATATGTCGATTGCATTACAGACCCAACGTATAAAATATTGATAGAAAGTAGCACGAGTGCCATCGATCTTAACAACTTTTATTTTCATAATCCGTTTTCCGATAGTCTGTCCCTCCATTAGCGTTTCCAGTAGGAGCGGGTACAGAAATATAGGCAAGGTAGCAAAGGAAGTGACTCCCCAACTAAGCCAAGGATCCGCCGAGTTGAATACGCCCGTTTTGGAAAGAAGTGTGATCGTAAAGATTGCATAGAGTATCATAATTCCATAATCTAGGCCAAACGCAATACAGCGTGAACCGACAGACGCGAGCTTATACTCGAAATTTACGTTTTGGGGAGTATTGATTAATAATCTGTTCATAGCGACATGAAGTTACGGAGTTATAAAGTTACTCGGTTATATAGGGTGATTTATTTTGTGTCATTACAAGATTTTGACAGATTAATTTTTTTTAGTGTTCGAGAATACCAAGCATTTTATCTAAGTTTATAGCGAGCTGTAATCTTAAGTTTATGCGAGAAGCATCCTTTATAGAACGAAATAAAGAAAAATGGTTGTCAATAGAAAATAATTTGACGAATAAAGGTGATGTCAATCCCGATACGTTAGCGTCTAACTATATCGAACTGACGAATGATCTGGCATATGCGCAGACCTTTTATCCCCAAAGTAAGACCAGGCAATATCTCAATGAGCTTTCTGTTCGTGCGCATCAACTGATCTACAAGGATCAAAAGTCATCGAATAATAAAGTATCCCATTTTTTTAAGGTTGAAGTATTCGAAGCTATTTGGTCTATTCGGCGGCCTTTATTGTATTCTCTCTTGATTTTTATATTTGCCAGTCTCATTGGTTTTGTTTCTGCTCAATATGACGAAGGGTTTGTCCGTCTTATCTTAGGAGATCACTATGTCAATATGACGATCGAAAATATTAAAGCCGGCAATCCTGCCGGTGTCTACCAGGATGGAAGCAACTGGGGGGGAGCACTGGCTATAACCATTAATAATGTGAAAGTAGCCTTTTATGCTTTTATATTCGGAGCCTTTTTTAGTTTGGGTGCAGGCTATATTCTATTCAGCAATGGAATTATGGTAGGAACCTTTCATTATCTGTTTCACAAGTACGATGTATTACAGGAGGCGGTATCCGCAATATGGATACACGGTACAATAGAGCTTTCTGTCATCGTCATTGCAGGAGGTTGCGGTCTAGCTATGGGCAATAGCATCCTATTTCCTAAATCCTATAGTCGATTGGATTCTTTCAAAGCTGTGACAAAGCAGGCTGCAAAAGTTCTGATCAGTACGGTGCCCTTTTTCATTATCGCAGGTACATTGGAGGGGTTCGTGACCCGTTATTACCAAGTTTCTATTTGGCTATGTGCATGTATTATCTTGGTTTCGGCGATTGCTATTATTTATTGTTACATCATTAGACCGCGACAACTAGCACTTAGGTATAAATGGAGTTAAGCGAATTCGAATTTAAGCGAGAGCGCAAGGTTGGAGAGTTTGTACAGGACTTTATCAATTTGCTCAAAATCATCTGGGGGCATATGACACGGGAGTTACTTCGTCTGTTGGTAGGGCCTTTGTGTATGATGATGCTTGTCGGTTATTACATTTCAACCCAATTAAATTTAAATGTCGATTACAGTTCTGGCGAAATTGTAGACATGTTGGTTATTTTTGGTTTTGCCGGACTTTTTATGTTGCTGATCGGAGTGCTGGCATTTGGATTTACCATCGAGTATTTTATCCTTCTGAGAAATAGGCGGGATCTCCTGTTTTCCTATAAAGACATATGGCGATCATTTATAGATCAGCGTAACAAGTATATACGTTTTTTACTGGCGAGCATCGTGGTTGGGGTGATTCTCTTTATTCCAATTGGATTTGCAATATTTATTTCAGCGTTGATACCTCTTGTTGGGTCGATTGCTGTAGGAATAGTTTTCTCCATATTAGGATTGTGGTTTTTTACAGCTTTTATGTTATACAGAGAGAATTACTATGACTTATTCGATACTTATACGTCAGCTTTTTCACTGCTGAAGGAAAAGATAGGCGAATATGGATTGGCTTCTTATGTGGTTACCTTCTTGTTTCGGTCACTGATCACTTTGACGAGTGTAGTCCCCTTTATCATCATAGGTTTAGTTGCTTATAATTATGTAGGTTTCAACAATGATTTTTTTGAAACCTATATCGGAAAGATATTAGTAACCTTTGGGAGTACAGTGTTGACTGTGTTTTTTATTATATACTACATGTTGTCGGTAATCAGTTATGGCATTATCTATGAAACAGCCAAGGAGCTTCGTTTCGGAGAAGATGTTTTTGACAGAATCCACAGGATAGGAAGGAGGGATAATGTCTAGTAATCTACGAGAGGTATTTACTGATACGGTTGTTATTGCAGCTGATGCGCCTAGCTACGAATATTGGAAATCGGGCTACTATGACTCTATTCCAAAGGCCAAGATGATAGCTTTGGATACGATCTCTTCCTTTGACGCTATGTTGGCTCGGTATCAAAGCAAAGAGTTTGAATATGCAGAGAGTATTTCAGACAAGTTGAGTTTTTTTGACAAGTTATTTGACCAGATAGAAGCTTTTTTCTCGAGCTTGTTTCCTGCTCCAAAAACCGATTTTAATGAAGGGATTTTTAATATCCTAGCGATAGTAGGTGGCATCATCTTTGTTTTTTTGGTCTACAAATTTATTATGTCTCGAAATCGAGTTTATATACATCACCAAGTTGAAGAGGAAGAAGTGCAACAGGTAGACTTTGTAGAAAGAAACCTCATGCAGATAGATGTAGACGCTTATCTGTCAGTGGCATTGGAGCAAAAGAATTATGCATTGGCTATCCGCTATCTGCATCTGATGAATATTCAGCTCTTGGGCCGAAAAGGAATTGTAGAGTGGAATCAATCCAAGACGAATGGTGAACTGATGGAAGAAGTTGAGAATGCCGAGCTAAAGAATGATTTTCTAGATTGTGCTTCGTTATTTGATTATGTATGGTTTGGAGGTTTTGAAGTTACGGAGAGCTCCTATGCTAAGTATGAAGAACGTTTTGTCCAATTTCAAAGGAGGTGGTCTTGAAAAAAAGTATATGGATAGGATTTTTGTTGGTGCTGAGTGTTGCTATTGGCATTGCGCTGATAGATGCCGGAGCAAAGCGTCCTATAAATTGGACGAAGACTTATAACTTCAGGGATAAGATACCCTACGGCTTATTTGTTTTTCGCAATGAGGTGCCGCATATATTGGGAGCTGACCGTGTATATGCAGATTTCGGAGAGACTATATACGAATTGGTGGACCGTCTAGATAGCGTTAAAGGTTACGAAACGGCACTCCTAGACGTATACCAACAAGTTAGTTATAGTGATTCCGATGCTAAGAAAATATTGGATTTTGTGGATCGAGGAGGCGAGGTATTTATAGCTTCTACCTATATTGGTAAGCAATTATTGGATACGCTAGGGATAAAAGCAGAGTCTTTACAGTATAAACTGTTTGTACCTACGGACAAAAACGTCAGCTATTCCTTGGGACAGGATACAGCGCGACTTCATTTGGATAGGATAAATGATTTCAATGTATTCTCTAAGCTTAATGCAAGGACCTGCACGATTCTGGGACAGTTACATGCGAGAGGGCGAGCCATCCCCAATTTCATACGTGTGTCTCATGGAGAAGGAAGTCTATATTTGCATTTGCTCCCCGAAGTGTTTACGAATTATCACCTATTACAGCAAGATGGATATGAATACGTGGCAAGAGCTCTAGAACAGATTAAAAGCAAGAAGATATTGTTTTCTGACTATTATTTCAAATCTGGGGAATCAGCTACGCCTTTACGTGTTATTTTGACAAGTCCGGGTTTTAACCAAGCGTGGTATTTGTTGTTGTTTGGTCTGTTTGTTTTGCTTGTGTTTAAAAGTAAGCGGGAGCAACGCGCAGTAAAAATTGTACGACCTGAGCCTAATCTTTCCAAAGAGTTTGCAAAGACTATCGGTACGTTGTATTATGAAAATGGAGATCCTGGAAATATTGTCCATAAAAAGATTGATTATTTTCTTTATGCCATAAGACACAGTTACCATTTGGAAACGATGGATCTTTTAGATCGTAAATTTCTGCGGCAGCTATCGCTTAAATCTGCAGTGAATTTAGAGGAGACCACCGCATTATTCTCTTTTCTTCATAGGTGTCGCGAACAGCATAGTTTTTCCATAGAAGATGTTAGAGATGTTAATAGAAAAATAGAAGAATTTAAAAGTAAAGCCAATTTGATATGAGCGAACAAGATCATGTAACAAACCGTTATTTGCCGGATTTCGAAAATCGGATTGATTTGTCTGCCCTACAGCAGCAGTTAGATGCCGTAAGACAGGAAATTAAGAAAGTTATCGTCGGACAAGACCGTGTGATTAATATGTTATTGATATCGATTCTTGCGGACGGACATTCATTGATCGAAGGTCTTCCTGGGGTTGCCAAAACATTAACCGCTAAACTTATTGCGAAGACAATAGCTAGCGATTTTAAGCGGATTCAGTTTACACCAGACTTAATGCCTTCGGATGTGACAGGTTCTTCTATTCTGGATTTGAAGACCAATGAGTTTGAGTTTAGAAAAGGACCTATATTCGGGAATATTATTTTAATCG
The DNA here is from genome assembly GCF_000416985.1 of Sphingobacterium paucimobilis HER1398. Lineage (GTDB taxonomy): Bacteria > Bacteroidota > Bacteroidia > Sphingobacteriales > Sphingobacteriaceae > Sphingobacterium > Sphingobacterium paucimobilis. The sequence continues at coordinate 109,145 of NZ_ATDL01000001.1, read as the reverse complement.
ATGAGATTAATCGGGCTCCCGCAAAAACACAGGCGTCCTTGTTTGAATGTATGAGTGAAGAGCAGGTAACTGTTGATGGTCACACGTACAAAATGACCAGCCCGTTTATTGTATTTGCTACACAAAACCCCATTGAGCACGAAGGTACGTATCGGTTGCCCGAAGCTCAGTTGGATCGCTTTTTATTTAAGATTGATGTTCATTATCCCGAATTTGAGCAAGAGTTGAATATCTTAAAGGAACATCACTTGCAACGGGACGGCAATAAGGAGGATCTTGTCCAGACGGTATTGTCTAAAGAAGAAATAGTTGATTTTCAGAAACTGGTGAAGTTGGTGTATGTCCATGATGACGTGTTGCAGTATATGGCACAGATCGTGGTGCAGACACGCAGTAATCCCAATTTGAGTTTAGGCGCATCACCTAGGGCGACCATAGCTTTATTAGAAGCTTCAAAAGCATCTGCTGCTTTGCAAGGTAGGGACTTTGTGACACCAGAGGATGTGAAATATGTGGCGCCAGCAATCTTAGGCCATCGTGTGCAGCTGACCCCGGAAAAAGAAATGGAAGGATTTTCTGCCGATTATATTATTCGCCAATTGGTAGAGTCTGTAGAAATTCCGCGATAATGAACTGGATAAAACGGTTATATGTTAAGAACCTGTTTTTCTTTCTGCTCTTAGGATTAGCAGGAGGCTTTGCGTTGTCGTTTTACGTGGAACCTTTACGTATCTTATGTACCGTTCTTTTGTGGGTGTTATTGCTTGTATGCGTTTGGGACTTGTTATTTCTGTTTTTGCCCAAAAAGCCTATTTCCATCGAGCGTAGGTATCCCGAAAAAATGTCTAATGGGGATATCAATACATTTTCCCTGCTTGTTGCCAGTCGTTATATTATCGGGATGAAAGCCCGAGTATTAGAAGAGATGCCGGTGCAATTGCAGATGCGACAGAATGAGTTTTTATTGCGATTGGTGCCTCATAAAGAACATCTCATCGATTTTGAACTAAGTCCTAAAAGCCGAGGTATATATTCTTTTGGAAAGTGTAATGTGCTGGTCAGTCATCTGGGGCTTTTTGAGCGAAAATTTGTGTTGGAAGGTATGCTTGATGTTCCCTGTTATCCGTCATTTATACAAATGCACAAATACCAACTGTTGGCTACGACGGATAGGCTCGTAGAGATGGGAGTTAAGCGGATCCGTCGAATAGGAACTACGATGGAGTTTGACCATATACGGGAGTATGTAAAAGGGGACGAATATCGACACATGAATTGGAAAGCTTCTGCCAAGCATAATAAGCTGATGATAAACCAGTATCAAGAAGAAAAATCCCAACCGATTTATTCCTTTATTGACTTGGGGCGTGTCATGCGTATGCCTTTTCAGGAAATGACCTTATTGGATTATGCCATCAATGCCACTCTGGTCCTTTCCAGTGCGGCGATACTCAAACAGGATAAGGCAGGGATGTTAACCTTCTCCAAAGAAGTAGGTAACCATATTCCTGCGGAGAAGAACAATAAGCAGATGAAGCTGATCTCTGACAAGTTGTATGGTATCACCACAAAGTTTGAAGAGTCCGAGTTTGGCGGTTTGTATGCCTTTGCTAGAAAACATATCAATAAGCGTTCGCTTATTTTTATTTACACCAATTTCGAAACGCTAGAGGCGATGGATAGGCAGCTGCCTTATTTACGGATGTTGAACAAAAGCCATATCGTGGTGGTGGTTGTCTTTAAGAATACGGAGCTGCTGGAAATGGCTCGGGACGAGGCTGTCAAAACAATTGATATCTACAATAAGATTATAGCTGAGAAGTTTGTCTATGAGAAAAACCTGATTATTCAAGAGCTCGCCCGTAATGGATTGCAGACGATATATACTGCACCTGAGGATTTGAGCATCAATGCGATTAATAAGTATCTAGAGGTTAAAGCAAGAGGTTTGATATAAGCTACGTTTTGGTGACGTTCTAGTGCCGAGAACTTCAGTATAGATATAGTATCGCTGTAGTTGAGATCCTATTAAGAAGGTGACTGTGTGCGACCTGCTTGCTAGATTGGAGCGAATTGGTGCCGGGGACTACTCGCTGCCAACACGGAGAGGACTCGGACTCAACATGGATTCAAGGGCCTTTTTGTATGTCTCATCTCTTAGATAGCTGTACTTGTTTACAAGGTTTACACTATCAAAGATACGGATGGCGAAAAAAAACAGCACTCAATTTTTCGAGTGCTGTTTTGTATGCTTACAGTTTAAATTCCGAAAGCCGTTTTGACTTTATCCACGTAGTCAAGTTTTTCCCAAGTAAACAGCTCTACTTCCACCGTTTTGGTTTCGCCATTAGAACTTTCAAATGTTTTCGTGACGGTCTTTGGTGTCCGTCCCATATGTCCATAAGCTGCAGTTTCGGAATATATAGGATTGCGCAGCCCCAGGCGTGTTTCGATACCGTATGGTGTCATGTCGAAAATTTCAGAAATTTTCGTTGCAATTTCAGAATCTGAGAATTTCACCTTACTTGTTCCGTATGTATTTACGTAGATTCCCATAGGATCTTTTACACCGATAGCGTACGAAATCTGAACTAGTATTTCGTCTGCAACACCAGCAGCTACTAGGTTTTTGGCAATATGCCGTGTTGCATAGGCCGCCGAACGGTCTACTTTTGAAGGATCTTTTCCTGAAAAAGCTCCACCACCATGTGCTCCCTTACCACCATAGGTATCCACGATGATTTTACGCCCTGTCAATCCGGTATCTCCATGTGGACCACCGATTACAAACTTACCCGTAGGATTGACATGGAATTTTATATTATCGTTGAATAATGCTTGTAGCTCCGGTTTCAACTGTGCTTTGACCCGAGGAATCAAAATGTTTTTGATGTCTTCTGTAATTTTTGCAAGCATAGTATCTTCGTTGTCAAAATCATCATGCTGTGTAGAGATTACAATGGTGTCGATACGCAAGGGTTTATGGTCGTCGCTATATTCTAAGGTAACTTGCGATTTGGCGTCGGGGCGTAAATAAGAGATTTCTTTGTTTTCGCGACGTAAAGCGGCTAATTCATAAAGTAAGCGATGGGATAAATCCAGCGCTAATGGCATATAGTTATCGGTCTCATTGTTTGCATAACCAAACATGATCCCTTGATCTCCTGCGCCTTGTTCTTGCCTCGTTTTACGGTCTACTCCCTGATTGATATCAGCAGATTGCTCGTGAATGGCTGATAATACACCGCATGAGTTCGCTTCGAACATGTATGCCGATTTCGTATAGCCGATCTTTTCAATGACTGCTCGTGTTATTTTCTGAACATCCAAATATATCTTAGATTTCACTTCACCGGCTAATACGACTTGACCTGTAGTGACCAAAGTTTCGATAGCCACGCGGGCATCTTCGTCCCACGCTAGAAAGTTATCAATTAATGCATCAGATATTTGATCCGCAATTTTGTCTGGATGGCCTTCCGATACCGATTCGGATGTGAATAAATATGCCATATTACAATAGTTGTTTTTGTATAATATTACCTTGTGGGAACTGTATTGTACCTTAGTTAGAAAAAAGCAATACAGGTAGAAGTGAAAAACGAGTAAATGAATGGTTTTAGCACTTTTTTTCTGTGGTTGCAATCTCCCTTTTTACTGTTCAAGTAAAATGCAAATCAGTCCACCTTTTTTGACGGGACAAAGCTACAACTCTTTTATAACTATTAAAAGCTAATTTTAGTTATTCCAAGATTTGGACGATTATTAATTGCAATGTAATCTATATCTTTACAGACGTGACAGTATGCATTTTATGGAAGATCAAAAAAAGATACTTTTTGTGATAAACCCTATTTCGGGGGGGAAAAAGAAAACGGCCTTCAATAAGAAGGTTTTGGAAGTTCTTGATTTAAAGAAGTTTAATCCAACTTTTCAACAGACGACAAAGCCCAATCATGCTTATGAATTGGGTAAAAAGGCAATAGAAGACAAATACGATGCGGTCATTGCTGTGGGGGGGGATGGGACGATCAACGAATTGGGGGCAGCATTGGTAGGTTCAGGAATTCCTTTGGGAATTATTCCGGAGGGCTCTGGGAATGGTTTGGCGCTATACCTGGGGATTCCTATGAATGAGACTGCAGCTATTCGCCGGCTGAATCGATTCGAAACAACGGATGTCGATTGCGGGACGGTGAATGGTAAGCCTTTTTTCAATATTGCTGGGCTTGGGTTTGATGCTTCGGTGAGTGACCGCTTTGCTAATGACTCTATACGAGGTCCTATTGGGTATTTGAGATCTGTGATCAATGTATTGAGTAAATACAAGCCCTGCCATTATAGTTTGACAATCGACGGGAAAAAATACGAGCGTGAAGCATTTATGATATCTGTTGCAAACTCTCCTCAATATGGGAATAATGCCTATATCGCCCCTAATGCATCTGTCAACGATGGTGTGCTGGACGTATGTATCGTGCATAAGTTTCCTCTCTATATCCTGCCTATGATGGTATATCACCTTTTCAACCGCTCGGCAGACCAGTCTGAGTATGTTGAGATTATTCCGGGTAGAAATATATTGATTGAGCGCGATGATGCAGGACCAGTGCATGTGGATGGCGAACCATTAGCGCTCCCTGGCAATTTACAGATAGAAGTAAAACCGAGTTCATTGAAAATAATATGTTAATAAAGGAGGAGCAAGATCGCGAAGCTGTAAAACCACTTTTATAACTTCTATAACTTTTAAATAAAAATGTCAAAGCAAAAAAAACAGCGTTACGAAGGTATTGTCTATTCGACGGATAGCTCCTTTAGTTATGAGGAGGGTCTGAATTTAGAAACAGACACGCTACCGAATGAGAAGCAAAGGTTGAAGGTCCTTTTGGACCGTAAATCCCGTAAAGGGAAAGTCGTCACTGTTGTAGAAGGTTTTGTCGGGAAAGACAGCGATTTACAGGAACTCGCTAAATTGTTAAAGCAGAAATGTGGGGTGGGGGGATCTGCCAAAGAGGGCGAAATTTTGATACAAGGAGATTTTAAGCAGAAAGTTTTTGATATACTGATCTCTGGTGGCTATTCTGTCAAACAGGTTGGTGGGTAGGGCAATTTTTGCTTTATAAATGCGTTACTACAAGGAGCTTAGGAGCTTAAAATGCAGTAACACGCAAATATGTTGGAACAAGTAAAGTAAGTGATAGCTTACTTATTTTTTTCAGTTAACTATTTATTAATTTGCATATCAAAAAAAAAATAGTTTTTATTGCATAATATTCACAAGATGGAAACATTTAATTTATATGTGTATTGAGGATATGATTGCCGCTGATGCTCATCCGTCAAGCACATTAAAAAGAGTATAAAATTAAATGCTAAAAAATTTGACTTTTGTAACAAAATAGTATATTTGTTTTGACAGACGTCAAAATGAAGCGGCAAGTATTGCAGAAAATTGAATTAAACATAAATAATTAAACAACAGTAAAATCTAAAATTTAGTAAAAATGGCAAACGCACCAAAAACTACTAGCCCAGCAAAACAAGAGAGTGGCAATTCAGGTAACTTATTTGCGAGCTTATCTATCGTTATTTGTTTTATCATTGGTTATTTGATTTGGGAATATGTGATGGGTAATCCGTCAAACTTTATTGATGGAAAACAGGAAAATCAACCACTTCCAGGTAACTATGGTGGTATGGTTTATCATGCTGGTTATGTAGTTCCTGTTCTATTGGGATTATTTTTAATGGTATGGGTATTCGCTATTGAGCGTTTTATCGTTATCGGAAAAGCTTCAGGTACTGGTAATGTAGGTAACTTTGTAAGAAAAGTACAGTCCTTATTAAAAACAGGAAGTATCGATACAGCTATCGCAGAGTGTGACAAACAAAAAGGATCAGTTGCTAACGTGATCAAAGCAGGCTTGTTAAAATACAAAGATGTTGAAGCTAACCCAGGCTTGGATTCAGAAAAATCGGCTTTGGCTATCCAAAAAGAAATTGAAGAGACTACAGCATTAGAAATGCCTATGTTGGAGAAAAACTTAAACGTATTGGCTACGTTGGTTTCTATCGGTACATTGACTGGTCTATTGGGAACGGTAACAGGTATGATCAAGGCCTTCTCGGCGTTGGCAACAGGTGGTGCTCCGGATTCAGCTAAATTAGCAAACGGTATTTCCGAGGCCCTTATCAATACAGCTACAGGTATCGCTACATCTACATTTGCGATTGTAATGTACAACATCTTGACTGCAAAAATCGACAAATTAACTTACTCTATCGACGAGGCTGGTTTCTCTATCGTACAAACGTACGCGGCTAACCACAAATAAGATGCTTTGAGTAAATTTCAATTTTTTTATGGAAATTGAAATATGTAAGCATCATTAAGTAAAGAAGAGTTGTTAATTAAAAAAGATTAAAGAAAATGGGTAAAGCAAAAGTAAAAAGAGCCAGTACATCGATCGATATGACGGCGATGTGTGACGTATCTTTCTTGCTTCTTACGTTCTTCGTTCTTACAGCAACCGCAAGACAACAAGAGTCACTGATAGTTGACGCACCACACTCGTATTCGGAAGCAAAATTGCCTGATGGAAACGTAGCGATGATCACAGTAGGTGATGAAGGGAAAGTCTTCTTTCATATGTCAGACCAAAACGTACGCGTACAAGCGTTACAGCAAATGGGTGCGTTGTATGGCATTGAATTTACACCAGAGGAATACGGTAAATTCAAATCGATGGAAGATTTTGGGGTGTCAATGAAAACAATGAAAACATTGTTGGCTGCAGAATCAGGCGATAGAACGGCAGATAAGCAAAAAGGTATCCCTGTAGATTCGACGACAAATGCATCAAATGAATTGTCATCATGGGTAAAACAGGCTAGATTGGCATCAGCAAAAATATTGAGAGATAAAGCTATTGAAAGTGGTGGCGATCCGGATGATATTGAGCTAATGACCGTAGCAATCAAGGCAGATGCTGATGAGAAGTTTCCTAGTTTGAATTTAATAATTGAAACATTACGTAATCAGAAGCAAAACAAGTTCAGTTTCGTAACTGGTCTTAAAGCTGATTAAATAGAATAGAAACAAATGGCAGAATTAAATCAAGACTCTGGTAAGAAAAGTAAAAAAGGGAGAACCAAGAAAGATGGTGGTAAGGTCGATCTTACAGCCATGGTTGACTTGGCGTTCTTACTGATTACGTTCTTTATGTTGACCACTTCCTTGAATAAGCCTCAAGCGATGGATGTCGCTATGCCTGATAAAAATGTCGAGACCGATAAACAGACAGATGTAGATGTGGATGAGCATCGTAGTGTGACTTTAGTATTGGGTTCTGATGACAAGCTTATCTGGTATCAGGGTGATGTCAAAAAGCCGCTTCAAGGACCGACAGTTGTTGATTATAGTAAAGATGGTCTACGTGCCGTACTTATTAAGATGAAACAAACAGTTCCTCAGCAGGCAGGTGGTAAAGATATGATTGTAGTGATACGTCCTAGTGAAAAATCAGTAACTAGAAATATCGTAGATGCGTTGGACGAGATGAAGATCGTAGATGTTAAACGTTATATGATATCTAACCGTATCATGAACGATGAAGTTGAGCTATTGAAAAAAGATAACTTATATAACGACTAGTCGCCACATATAGTTATCATAAAACAGAATTAATATGTTTGAAAAATTAAATATATTTAGAAAGGAGTGGCTTGATGTTGTCTTCGAGAACAGGAACAAGGCCTACGGAGCTTACGAGCTTCGTAAGCTGGGACCGAAAGCGACCAACACCGCGTTACTGATTGTAACGGCAGTTGTTGCTGTTTTCAGTATTCCTTCGGCAATGAATCTAAAGCTTTTCTCGGGTAAGGAGGCTCCTAAAGAGGAAATTGCTTTTACGGAAGAAGTTACTTTAGAGGATTTGGCAGAGAAACTTCCTGAAGAAGAAGAAAAGCCACCTGTGCAAGAGGAAGCTCCTAAAATTGCGGAATCTAAACCAGCATTGGATGTCGTAGCTCTACCTGAGATTAAGCCTGTTCCTAAAGAGAAGGCTGTACAGGAGGAAGTAGCAACTGCAGAGGAAGCTACAGATAAGAAAAAACTTATCGGCCCTGTTGCAATGAAAGGCATGAAGGGTGGAAGTATTACGACAGAAGGTAAATGGGGTACTAAAGATGTAGCTGGTTCAGCTACAGGTAGTACTAAAGGTGTAGAAGGTGGAACAGGTACGGGTGAAGAGATTTTCGAGTCCGTAGAGATCCAACCAGAGCCACCTGGTGGTATGGCTGCATTCCGTAGGTGGATTGGAGACAACTATCAGTATCCTTCAGGGGCAATTGATGCAGGCGTAAAAGGGACTGTTCAAGTTTCATTCGTTGTGGAGAAAGACGGCTCTTTGACAGATATAAAAGTAGTGCGTGACTTGTCCTATGGCACAGGAGATGCGGCTAAGAAATTGTTGGCCAAAGCGAAGAAGTGGAGTCCAGGTATTCAGAACGGACGCCCCGTACGTGTTGCTTATACATTGCCTATTCGTTTGGACTTAACAAATATGTAATGCCTGTGAACAACAACTCACGAAACAATAAATTTAGACAGAAATCGCCGACACAGCGATTTCTGTCCATTTTAGGCCTATGTATGTTTCTCTTTTACTTTATTTTGGGCCTATTAATTATCTTTTGGAAGGAGTTTCCATTAGAAATCGACAAGACGTATAAAAATATGTTTGGCGGCTTACTTATCGTGTATTCTTTTATGCGGTTTGCTAGACTCTGGCAAAACAATTTTTTGCGTTAAAAAAATCATCAAATGATTAATCGTTCTGTTAATCTTTGAATCTTATTGAAGTACTCATAGGCAGTAAAGTGCAAAAATTTGTGCGTATTCCATCCCGACGAACCGGGGCGAGATACTGGTAGAAAAAATCAAATCGATCCGCCAGATGACGGATCATGAAATAATTATACACATATGAATATACGACTGTTTTTTTGTTCAGTGTTGATAAGCGTGACCGTTCTTGGTTTGACAGGCTGCTCTAATGCTAAAAAGGAGAAGAAAGACGATATTCTGACGGGAGTCTTGCAAGTTGCTGTCGACGAGACTGTCTTGCCTTTATTTTTGGAGCAGAAAGAAGTTTTTGAGAGTTCGTACTATAATGCTAAGATTGAAGAGCATGCCAATCCTGAAGTGCAAGTGGTTAACAGTCTTCTGAACGGAGATGTGGCGTTTGCGGTATTGACCAGGCAGCTGACAGAAGAGGAGCAGAACGGGTTTAAAGCGAGGTCTCTTACACCTAGAATTTATAGCGTTGCTTATGATGGCATTATTTTGGTAGGGAATATAGCGGATGTGGATACGAGCGTTAATGTGTCTGACATTCTAGAACTGATGAAGGGTAATAATGTAAAGGATTATTCGCTGGTTTTTGATAACCTAAACTCGAGTATCTTTCGTTATTTTAAAGAATTAGGAAAGATGGAAAAGGCAGCTAACACCTATGTAGAAGCAAGAGCAGGCGCTGAGGCAGTTCTGAAAGAGATAGCCGAAAATAAAGGAAAAGTAGGTTTGATTAGTTACAATCAATTTTTATCTTTAAAAAGTTCTTTTTCAGAAAAAGATAAAATTCGTATCTTGAGCGTAGTTAACGAAGAGTCGGGCGAGAGGAAATTTATCAAGCCTTCTCAAACGAGTTTAGCTACAGGGGAATACCCTTTGAAGCGAGAGATTTTCGTCTTGAACTACCAGCCAAATATGGGGTTGGGAGTCGGTTTTTCAGCTTTTATGACTGGGGATAGAGGGCAACGTATAGTTTTGAAATCGGGATTGTTACCCTATACCATGCCAGGTAGGGAGATAATAGTTAGAGATAAAATAAATTAGTAAACAACTAGAATACAAGATAGAATTATGACAAAAAGCAAATTATTTTTGAGTTTATTACTAGCTGGGGCTGTGGTTGGTACAGCGAGTGCTCAAAGTTTGAAGGATGCTCGGGAAGCAATTGATGCCGAGCAGTACGATAAGGCTAAAGGTATTTTGCAAAATTTGGTCGAGAAGAAGGCTAAAGACGGTGAGAATTACTTTTACCTTGGACAAATCTATTTGATTAACGAAAAGGTCGATTCGGCGGCAATTATTTTTAATAATGGTCTTACAAATGCACCTAAAGAGCAGCTAAACAGTGTTGGTTTAGGTATTGTTGATTTGATGAAGGACAACACATCAGGTGCAGAATCGAAATTTGCAGCAGCTACAGCTTCTTTAGGAAAAAAAGATTATTTGCCACTATACTATATCGGTCGTGCCTATATTGATGCCCCAAAACCAGATTATGCAAAAGCAGTAGATTATTTGACTCAGGCCAAAGCTAAAAATGCTAAAGATGCTATGGTACCTGTGGCTTTAGGTGATGCGTTTCTAGGTTTGAAAGACAATAGCCAAGCATATGTTAGCTATCGCGATGCATTAAATGTAGATCCTAACTTGGTAAAAGCAAGGGTTCAGCAGGCATTAATCACACGACGTGCATTTGCTTTTGACGAAGCTTTGGAGCAATATAATAATATTGCATCAGAATACCCTAACTACGGTCCGGTATATCGCGAAATAGCAGAGACACAGTTGCAAATGGCGAAACGTATGCCTGACAATACCGATGAGGAAAAAGCTGCTTATGAGGCGCAGGTTGCAAAAGCGGTGGATAGTTACAAAAAGTATCTACAAGTTACGGGAGATATGTCACCAGAAGCGAATGTACGCTATGCTGACTTCTTGGTATATGGACAGAAATATGACGAATTAAAGACAGTAGCTGAGAAATTAGCGAATGTACCGGGGGTAGATGCTAAAGTATTCCGTTATTTAGGTTTAATCGCTGTCAATCAGGATAAAGATTATGCAAAAGGTGTTGAATACTTTGAAAAATTATTTGCTGGTGCTGAGGAAAACCGCTTGATTGATATCGATTATCTTTTCTCTGGTCTAGCCTATATCGAATCTGGTAATGTAGAAAAAGGTCTTCCTAATTTACAGAAAGCGTTAGATATGAATCCGGAAATGATGCCGGAGATCGGTTCTGCCGGTATGGTCGCTTTTGGACAGGGAAAATACGACGTAGCCGCAGCGATCTTCAATATCCCTGCACAAAAAACAGGAACAGATTTCTATTACGAGGCAAATTACTTCTTGGGTATGGCTAATTTCCGTGCCGGCGCTGCTAAGAAAGAGAAGGAAGAAGATGCAACCAAAGAATTGAGCGATGCGGTTAAAGCATTTGATATTATTGCAAAATCTAATGACCAAAAAGTATATGATGAGTATTTAGTTCAAGCATTGTATATGACAGGTTTTGCAAATCTACAATTGGATGTTGTTGATACCGAGCACCCTGAGCTATGCAAAGGTTTGTTTGTCCCTGCTTTTGATCAATTGATCAAGGTGTTGAAGGATAAAGAGGCTACTGGTGCAGAATTGACTGAGGATGACAAAATGAAATTGGCAGATGGCTATACAAATGTTGGTTTTTTCCACATTTTGAAGGGCGATAATAAAAAAGCGTTAGAATACATGGAGAATGCTGTTAAGTACAATCCAGCAGACGAAAACGCTCAAGCGTATTTGGAATACTTAAAGAGTTAAATTTCTAGATACAAATAATAAAAAGGGGAACTGTCATTCAGTTCCCCTTTTTATTTGGGGATAAAATTCATATTTTTGTGTATATAACTGAGACTTAAACTTATCATGGAAAATGTACAAATAGAGAATATGCCAGTTGATTATTTGCCTATTCTGATTCAATTAGCAGTAGCTACAGGTTTTGGTGTTCTTACTATTGTTGGAACCCATCTTTTAGGGCCGAAAGTCCGTTCCGAAAAGAAGCTTTCTTCTTTCGAATCTGGAGTGGAAGTTATAGGTAACGCTCGACAACCTTTCTCGATAAAGTATTTTCTTGTAGCTATCTTGTTTGTGATTTTTGATATCGAGGTTATTTTCATGTATCCTTGGGCAGTCAACTTTAGAGAGTTTGGAATACAAGGACTGATAGAGATGTTTATCTTTATGGGAATGCTGCTTTTGGGCTTTATCTATGTGGTCAAAAAGAAAGCACTCGACTGGGGTTAGAACGGTTCTAAATAGCGATCCTAAGTCTCAATACAGGATTAAAAATATTATATTGAGCGAGAAATAAACTACGGAAAGAAGATAAACTAATTATGAGCAAAGTTACCTTAGCCGAAGCGCCTCCGGGTGTAGAAGGAGCTGGATTTTTTGCCACTTCCTTAGATAAAGCCATTGGTTTGGCTCGAGCTAATTCGTTATGGCCTCTGCCTTTTGCGACATCTTGTTGCGGTATAGAATTTATGGCGACCATGGGTTCCACCTATGACTTGGCTCGTTTTGGTGCAGAACGACCTAGTTTCTCTCCTCGTCAAGCAGATATGCTGTTGGTGATGGGCACTATTGCCAAAAAAATGGCCCCAGTACTGAGGCAGGTCTATACCCAGATGGCGGAGCCTCGATGGGTGATTGCTGTCGGTGCTTGTGCTTCTAGCGGAGGAATTTTTGACACTTATTCTGTTTTGCAGGGTATAGACGAGATCATACCTGTAGATGTATATGTGCCCGGTTGTCCTCCTCGCCCAGAAGCTATTTTAGATGGTGTGCTGAAGCTTCAAGAAATTGTTAAAAGCGAGTCCTTAAATCGAAGAAATACTCCAGAGTATAAGGCATTATTAGAGAAGTACGGAATAGAAGCAAACAATGAGTAAGTTGGATAATCAAGTCATAATCGATCGGCTGCAGTCTGTTTTTAACGATAGGGTTCGTTTTTTAGGTGAGCCGCACGGTCTATTGGCCATAGAGACGGAGGCTACTGATATTTTGGAGTTGCTTGCATTCGTGAAGAATGATGAAATGCTTCGGTTAAACTATTTGACCGATATTACAGCTGTCCATTATCCGAATCAAAACAAGCAATATGCAATAGTATATCACCTGCATAATCTTTTTCAGAATATACGCATTCGTATTAAGGTGTTTGTCGGCGGTGAACACCCTACGGTACCTTCGGCTACCTCCCTCTGGAGTGGGGCTAATTGGATGGAGCGTGAGACCTATGATTTCTTTGGGATTCATTTTGAAGGGCATCCAGATTTGAGGCGTATTTTAAACATGGACGATTTAGGGGTTTTCCCCATGCGGAAAGAATATCCGCTAGAAGACCCCAATCGAATAGATAAGAAAGATTTTTATTTTGGCCGTTAACTTCAAGTGTAGATAAGATGAGTAACCGAATAACCAAGATAACCCCAAACAGCCCTGTTTTTTTTGATAATGACCCGCAAGATGAGTTGATAACGCTCAATCTCGGGCCTACACATCCGGCGACACATGGTGTGTTTCAGAATGTATTGCAGATCGATGGGGAACGAATCGTGAGTGGTGTCTCTACGATAGGCTATATACATCGTGCTTTTGAAAAGATAGCGGAGCACCGTCCTTTTTATCAGATTACAACATTGACGGATCGTTTGAACTATTGTTCGTCACCTATCAATAATATGGGGTGGCATATGACCGTCGAGAAGCTGTTGGATATCGAGATCCCTAAACGCGTACAATATATGCGTGTTATCGTCATGGAGCTAGCCCGTATTGCCGACCATATTATCTGTAACGGTATTTTGGGGGTTGATACAGGGGCGTTTTCGGGCTTTTTGTATGTCATGCAGGAGCGGGAATTTATCTATGAGATATTTGAAGAAATATGTGGCGCTCGATTGACTACAAATATTGGACGTATAGGTGGATTTGAACGCGACTTCAATGAAGTAGCCTTTGATAAAATTAGAGAGTTTTTAAAGCGCTACCCTCCAGTTTTGAGTGAGTTTGAAGAGCTGTTTGTGCGCAACCGTATATTTATAGAACGGACTTCGGGGGTGGCAGCGGTCACACCGGAGCAGGCTTTGGACTACTGTTGGTCCGGTCCGATTTTGCGTGCTACCGGTGTAGATTATGATGTACGTGTAACGGCGCCTTACTGTTCGTACGAAGAGTTTGAGTTTGATGTTCCTGTAGGGACAAATGGAGACGTCTATGACCGTTTTATGGTTCGTAACGCGGAGATGTGGCAGTCTATGCGTATTATCCAACAGGCATTGGAAAAAATAGAGAAAGAGCCAAAAGGTATATTTCATGCAGACGTTCCTGATTTTTATCTACCTCCAAAAGAGCAGGTGTATAATAATATGGAAGCGTTGATCTATCACTTCAAAATCGTGATGGGTGAATGGGATACTCCAAAATCTGAAGTATACCATTCGGTAGAAGGGGCGAACGGAGAACTTGGGTTTTATCTGATACACGATGGAGGAAGGACTCCATACCGACTTCATTTCAGAAGGCCTTCGTTTATCAATTATCAGATGTTTGCGCCAATGAGTAGCGGTATGTTGATATCGGATGCGATTATCAATATGAGTAGTTTAAATGTAATAGCGGGAGAATTAGATGCTTAGTATACAAGAGAACCAACCGGTAGAATTTTCTGCGGCACTTTTAGAGCAGTTTGGAGAGATCGTTTCTCGATATCCCGAAGGCCGCCAAAAGGCAGCATTGTTGCCTATCCTTCATCTCGTGCAAGCGGAGTATGGATGGTTGAGTACAGCTAGTATGGATAAGGTGGCAGCTTATCTTCATATCCAGCCCATTGAGGTATATGAGGTTGCTACTTTTTATACAATGTATTTTTTAAGACCTCAGGGCAAATACATGTTGGAAGTGTGTCGGACAGGGCCTTGTTGCCTAGTCGGAGCGGAAAAGATTATGCAGCATATTGAGAATCGTTTGGGAGTGAAAGAAGGGGAAGTTACGACGGATGGCTTGTTTTCTTGGCGTGGCGTGGAGTGTATGGCTGCCTGCGGTTATGGACCGGTACTGCAGATAGGACCGGAATATACCTTTTACGAGAATTTAACAGAAGAGAGTGTCGATGAGTTGATCGATGCTTTACGAAATAAGGCTAAACAGCAAGCTTAAAACATATGGGACGTAAATTATTATTAGAGCATATCAATGAGCCAGGTATTCAAACTTTTGACGTCTATCGCCAAAAAGGGGGATACCGTGCTGTAGAAAAAGCATTAAAAAACATGTCTCCTGACGATGTCGTAGAGGAAGTTAAGAAATCTGGATTACGTGGACGTGGCGGCGCTGGGTTCCCTACGGGGATGAAGTGGAGTTTCTTGGCAAAACCAGAAGGTGTTTCTCGGTACTTGGTGTGCAATGGGGACGAATCGGAACCAGGAACTTTCAAGGATAGATATTTGATGACGCATATCCCCCACGCATTAATTGAGGGAATGATTGTCTCGAGTTATGCGCTAGGTGCCAATACGTCGTATATCTATGTGCGGGGGGAGATGATGCCGCAGATTCGAATTTTAGAACGTGCCATAGCCGAGACGAAAGCTGCAGGACTTTTAGGTAAGAATATACTCGGTACAGGCTATGACTTAGAAATCTATGTACAGCCGGGTGGTGGGGCTTATATATGTGGAGAAGAGACGGCTCTTTTGGAGTCGTTGGAAGGTAAGCGTGGTAATCCACGTATTAAACCGCCATTTCCGGCAGTTGCTGGCCTCTGGGGGTGTCCTACGGTTGTAAATAATGTTGAGTCTATTGCCTCTGTTGTACCGATCATAAATGATGGAGGCGAAGAGTATGCAAAGATTGGTATAGAACGCAGTACAGGAACGAAACTGATCTCCGCGGGGGGAAATGTGAAAAATCCTGGAGTGTATGAGATTGAGTTGGGTGTACCTGTCGAGGAGTTTATTTACTCGGATGAGTACTGTGGAGGTATCGCCAATGGAAAACGGTTAAAGGCTTTGGTCGCTGGAGGATCTTCCGTCCCGATCCTGCCTGCTAACCTGATCTGTAAGACGATCAACGGTGATGCCCGTTTAATGACGTATGAGTCTTTAGCGGACGGTGGATTCCAAACGGGTACGATGATGGGATCGGGTGGTTTCATTGTATTTGATGAGGATCAATGTATTGTCCGCAATACCTGGAACTTTACGCGCTTCTATCATCACGAAAGCTGTGGACAATGTTCGCCTTGTCGTGAGGGGACAGGATGGATGGAGAAAGTGCTGTATAAAATCGAGCACGGACAAGGCACTATTGCGGATATTGACTTGTTGTGGGATATCCAACGCAAAATAGAAGGGAATACTATTTGCCCGCTAGGTGATGCTGCGGCATGGCCTGTTGCTGCGGCAATTCGGCACTTTAGGGATGAATTCGAATGGCATGTACTTCATTCGGGAGAGTCACAATCGCGGAATTATGGATTGGCACACTATGCGGATCCTATAAAACCTGTAATGCAGTAAAGGGATTATTATCTAGTAGAAAGCAGAAACGATGGCTGAAGAAGTTGTAAAATTTAAAGTAACGATCGATGGTATACCTGTAGAGGTAGATCCTGGGACTACTATTCTAAATGCAGCACGTCAGATCGGTGGAGATATTGTTCCACCCGCGATGTGCTACTATTCTAAGTTGGAAGGAACTGGGGGTAAGTGCCGTACTTGTCTGGTCAAAGTGTCTAAGGGTTCTGAGAAGGATCCGCGTCCTATGCCTAAGCTCGTAGCATCTTGTCGTACGACTGTCATGGATGGCATGGAGGTACAGAATATCACGTCTCCCGATGTTGTTGAAGCTCGAAAAGGAGTTGTGGAGATGCTCTTGATCAATCACCCTTTGGACTGTCCGGTATGTGACCAGGCTGGAGAGTGTAAATTACAGGATCTGGGGTATGAGCATGGTAATGAGGGAACACGTTACGAATTTGAGCGCCGTACATTTGAACGTATTGATATTGGCGATAAGATACAGTTACATATGAATCGTTGTATTCTATGTTACCGTTGTGTATACGTGGCCAACCAACTGACAGAGGAACGGGAGCATGGTGTGTTGAATAGAGGTGATCATTCAGAGATTTCGACTTTTATAGAAAAGGCATTGGATCACGATTTTGTGGGTAATGTTATCGACGTATGTCCTGTGGGAGCTTTGACGGATAAGACGTTTCGTTTTAAAAATCGTGTATGGTTTACAAAACCTGTCGATGCTCATCGGAATTGTCCTACTTGTGCTGGCAAAGTGACTCTTTGGTACAAAGGGGATGAGGTATTACGGGTTACGGGCAGAAAAGATGAATATGGAGAAGTAGAAGACTTTATCTGTAATACTTGCCGTTTTGAAACCAAACATACTTCGGACTGGACGCTAGAAGAGCCTACGCCGATAGACCACGAGTCGGTGATTGGAGCCAATCATTACTTGGCATTCAACCCACCATCGGTGATTCATGAAAATAAAAAATTGCAGTTAGCCAATGAAGAACAGTTGGCTAGAACAGAACGGTTAAAGTAAATCAGCGATGGAAGTAGCTTTTATTTTAGAAAAATTGATTTTAGTAGTAATTGTGTTTACCATTACATTGGTGATCGCGATGTATTCTACTCTCGCGGAACGTAAGATTGCTGGTTTTATGCAAGATCGACACGGTCCGGACAGAGCTGGTATTTTTGGCCTGTTGCAGCCTTTGTGCGATGGCGGTAAGTTTTTCTTTAAAGAAGAAATCATCCCGTCAGGTGCACACAAACCTCTTTTTATTCTAGGGCCGGTGATCGCTATTATCACCGCGTGTATCAGTTCGGCTGTCATCCCTTGGGGACAGGACCTGACTATTAATGGAAAGGTAATCTCTTTACAGGTCGCTTCAGGAATCAACATCGGTGTGCTTTATATGTTTGGTGTGATTGCGTTGGGCGTGTATGGCATCATGCTTGGTGGTTGGGCCTCCAATAACAAATTCTCTTTGATGGGTGCTATTCGTGCTGCTTCTCAGAGTATCAGTTATGAGATTGGAATGGGATTGTCTCTGATTGCTTTATTGATGGTGACGGGTACACTGCAATTGGAGGATATCGTAGCGCAACAATCGGGCTTCGTGAATTGGAACATATGGGTGCAACCTCTGGGCTTCCTGATTTTTATTACTTGTGCATTTGCGGAGTGTAACCGGGTGCCATTTGATTTGCCTGAATGTGAAACAGAGCTGGTGGGCGGATACCATACCGAATATTCATCGATGAAGCTGGGACTTTATATGTTCTCGGAGTATATCAATATGTTTGTGTCCTCGGCGTTGATGGCTGCATTGTATTTTGGTGGTTATAATTTTCCATTTATGTATGAACTTGGTCTGTCTGAAAATTGGATTACTATTATTGGTGTAATCGTTTTCTTTTTAAAAATATTCGGTTTTATATTTTTCTTCATGTGGATACGTTGGACATTACCACGTTTCCGCTATGATCAATTGATGAACCTTGGGTGGAAAGTCCTTATTCCTTTAGCTATAGCGAATATTGTACTGACCGGAGTAATTACATTAGTCAAGGATACTTATTTTTAGGAAGAGTTATCAGGTGAACGAGTTATCAAGTTAATAGGATAACAAGTTAACACGATAACTTGATAACAAAACAACAGTTATGCAATCATTAAGCAATAGAAAGAAGGTAATTGAGCAGAAGCCAATGAATATATGGGAACGCATGTATTTGCCGGCTATTGCCAAGGGGCTATCTATTACCCTTAAACATTTTTTTAGGAAGATACCAACGATTAAATACCCGGAGGAAATACGTCCTTATTCTAAAAATTTCAGAGGACAGCATTCTTTAAAACGTGATGAGCAGGGCCGTGAACGCTGTACCGCTTGTGGGCTTTGTGCACTATCCTGTCCTGCTGAGGCTATTACCATGACTGCGGCTGAGCGCCAGAAGGGCGAAGAGCATTTGTATCGTGAAGAAAAATATGCTTCTGTTTATGAAATCAATATGCTGCGTTGTATTTTTTGTGGGCTTTGTGAAGAAGCCTGTCCTAAAGAAGCGATATACTTGGATGGTCCCCATGTGACGGCGGAGTATTTACGACGGGATTTTATATATGGTAAAGATAAATTGGTGGAATCCAAATTTGATATTACGAAACTAAACAGAGAAAACGTTTAAGCAAATGACTATATTCTATTTTGTTGCCTTTTTGTCTATTTTCTTTGCGCTGATGACGATCTTCACAAAGAATCCTGTACATAGCGTACTATATTTGGTTGTCACTTTTTTCACCTTTACGGTACACTATATTTTGTTAAATGCACAGTTTCTAGCTGTTGTCAACTTCATTGTCTATATGGGGGCGATTATGGTTTTGTTTTTATTTGTCTTGATGCTGCTCAATCTCAATAAAGATATAGAACCTATGAAGTCCAACGTAGTAAAGGTTATGGGGGCTGTTGCAGGGATGTGTATGCTGGCGACGTTTTTGGGAGCCTTTAAGGTGCTCGAGAGCAGTAATGAATTTGTAACAGGAAATACGGATGTGGGGCTTGTGAAGAATCTGGGCAAGGTTTTATTTGATGAGTTCCTCTTGCCGTTTGAGCTATCCTCCATATTGTTGTTAACAGCGATGGTCGGAGCTATATTGTTGGCTAAAAAAGAAACGAAAGAAGCATAATGGATAATCTTATTCAAAATATACAAGGGATACCATTGAATCATTATTTGATTTTTTGCAGTGTCATTTTTGCAATTGGTGTTATTGGTGTGTTGATTCGTCGTAATGTTATTATCATTATGATGTCGATTGAACTGATGCTCAATTCGGTTAATTTATTGCTGGCTGCATTTTCTGCCTACCGTGGAGATGCCAGTGGGCAGGTGTTCGTATTCTTCATCATGGCCTTGGCAGCAGCAGAAGTAGCTGTAGGGCTAGCTATTGTTATCATGGTGTACCGGAATACGAAATCAGTAGATATAGAGTCGTTGAGTAAATTACGTTGGTAAAAATTAAGTAGAACTAGTTATATGATCGAACTAATTTGGTTGATACCTTTACTACCCCTAATTGGATTTGTAGTCAATGGAATGGGGCGGAACTTTCTCCCTAAGCGTGCTATTGGAATATTTGGCAGTGGTGTGGTATTGGTGTCCTTTATATTGAGCTGTATGGTATTTGGTGACGTCTTGGCTGCTCGGAATGCAGGACAAGAGTCCGCTTTTGCATATAATTTATTTGATTGGATTCGCGTTGGAAGCCTAGATATTAGTTTTTCTTTCTTGGTTGATCCGTTGAGCGCATTAATGTTGCTTATTATTACGGGTATAGGTTTTTTAATCCATCTATACTCGATAGGTTATATGAGTCACGATGCAGGTTTTGGTAAATTCTTTGCTTACTTGAATCTGTTTATTTTCTTTATGTTGCTCTTGGTGCTAGGTTCTAACTATCTGATAATGTTTATTGGATGGGAAGGCGTGGGGTTGTGTTCTTATCTACTCATAGGTTTCTGGTATAAAAACTCAAGTTATGCAAGCGCTGCTAAGAAGGCTTTTGTGATGAACAGGATTGGGGACTTGGGTTTCCTTATTGCTGTTTTTGCAATCATTGCTACATTTGGATCCCTGGAGTTTGATGCTATTTTTCAGCAAGCGTCCAGTTTTCCGATAGGTGACTCTACACTCCTGTTGATTACCTTATTATTATTTGTTGCTGCGACTGGTAAGTCGGCACAGATTCCTTTGTTTACTTGGTTGCCAGACGCGATGGCGGGACCGACTCCAGTTTCGGCGCTGATCCATGCGGCAACTATGGTCACTGCAGGTATCTATATGATTGTGCGGTCGAATATTCTGTTTACGCTATCACCTGTTACGATGCAAATCATTGCTGCGATCGGTGTGTGTACAGCACTAGTAGCTGCTTTTATTGCTATTACGCAGAATGATATTAAGAAAGTATTAGCGTATTCAACTGTTTCTCAGCTTGGTTATATGTTTTTGGGATTGGGTGTTGGTGCATTTACGGACGCTTTTTTCCATGTATTGACCCATGCTTTCTTTAAAGCTTTGCTTTTCCTAGGCGCGGGATCGGTCATTCATGCGATGAGTGATGAGCAGGATATGCGTCAGATGGGAGGTCTTAAAAAGAATCTGCCTATAACCTACTTTACGATGCTGATAGGAACTATAGCTATTGCGGGAATTCCTCCTTTATCTGGATTTTTCTCTAAGGATGAAATCTTGGCCCATGCATTTGTTTCCAATCCTTTATTGTGGGGACTGGGCTTCTTAGGAGCGCTATTCACTGCTTTTTATATGTTTCGGTTGTTGTACCTTACATTCTTCGGTGAGTTTAGGGGGACTGAACATCAAAAAGGTCATCTGCATGAATCTCCTGTGACGATGTTACTGCCTCTTGTGGTGTTGGCGATTCTTGCGGGAGGTGGCGGGATGCTCAATATACCTGAAGCACTCGGAGGGGGCAATTGGCTTGCGAATTTCCTGAGCCCAATATTTGCTTATAGCAATAGTCGTGTAGAAGCGGTTCATATTGATCATAATACGGAGTATATTTTGATGGGGGCCTCAGCCCTAGCGGCGTTGGTTATGGCCATTATAGCTTATTCAACTTATGTCAAGAAAAAGAGAATTCCTGGAGCCGATGGCCAAGAACAGGGGTTCTTATATAAGCTTTCTTATAATAAGCTTTATGTAGATGAGCTATATGATATCTTATTCGTCCGTCCGTTAAATGCGCTTTCTAAATTTTTGTACCGTATTGTCGACAAAGCAGGAATAGATGGTTTTGTAAATGGTGTTGGAAGTTTCTTTATGTCTTCCGGCCGAGGAATCCGTCAACTGCAGACTGGACATGTTGGTTTTTATATTTTTATGATGGTCATTGGGGTTATTGCTATCCTTTTGTACGGTTTTTTGAATGTATAGCTATTTGTAATCGAAGTAATCCATGAATAACCTATTTATACTGTTGTTACTCCCGCTTGTAAGTGCTTTAGTTTTAGCATTTGTGAAGTCTTCGACTTCTGCCAAGTGGGCCGCTTTGAGCTTGTCGGTGTTGCAGTTTGCACTGACGATTCCTTTTCTATGTCAATTTGTACCCGATGCCACTATTCAGTTTGAGCAATCATTTGATTGGATAAAGAGTTTAGGGATTCGCTTCCATATCGGATTGGATGGTATTAGCCTTCCTTTGCTCCTGTTGACTAATGGATTGATCCCTTTAATTGTTCTTTCTACCTTTAGTAAGACTCTAAAGGGAAATTTTTATGCCTTGGTATCTTTCATGCAGGCAGGGCTGATTTTGGTTTTCGTAGCACTGGATGCTTTTTCTTTCTACGTAGGATGGGAAGTTGCCTTGATTCCAATCTATTTTATTTGTGCACTTTGGGGAGAAGGGGATCGTATTCGTGTTAATCTGAAGTTCTTTATCTATACGTTCTTTGGTTCTTTATTGATGCTGATTGCTATTTTATATCTTTATCAGCAAACAGCGACTAAAGATTTCGAATGGCAGTCTTTTGCTTCATTGACGCTTCAGGACGGTACGCAACGTTGGATCTTCTGGGCTTTCTTTATCGCTTTTGCGGTTAAGATTCCTATTTTTCCTTTTCATACCTGGCAACCGGATACGTATACAAATGCTCCTACAGCAGGCACGATGCTGCTTGCAGGTATAATGCTTAAGATGGGAACGTATGGCTTGATTCGTTGGTTGATTCCGATTGCTCCACTAGGGGTAGTTGCTTATGGACAACTTGCACTGATTTTATGTATCATAGGTATTGTTTACGCTTCCATTATTGCATTTAAGCAACAGGATGCTAAGCGACTTGTGGCTTATTCATCGATTGCTCACGTTGGTTTAATCGGTGCTGGTATTTTTGCTTGGAACCAAGAAGGTATGCAGGGCGCAATGATGCAGATGGTAAACCATGGTATCAGTGTTGTCGGTTTGTTTTTCGTGTTGGATATTATTGCTCAGCGGACAGGTACCCGTAGCTTAAGTGAGCTCGGAGGTCTTGCACAACGTATGCCTAAGCTAGCTGTTTTCTTCTTGCTTATTATTATGGGTGCGGTGGGATTGCCGTTGACCAATGGTTTTATTGGGGAGTTCTTATTGCTTAAAGGTATTTACGGCGTAGGCATATTCTATGCTGTCTTTGGTGGATTGACACTGATTTTTGGAGCGGTATATATGTTGCGGTTATTTCAGCGAACGATGTTGGGTGCAGGTTCTCCTGCACAGGATGCTGTTTTAGATATCAAAGGTCATGAGGTTGTTTTGTTGTTGGTTGTCGCGGCGTTTGTATTGTACTTAGGAGTGTTCCCAAATGGGTTGTTGCATTTATCGGAGGCGTCGGTGGCGCAACTGTTACAGCAGGTTAAATTTTAAAGCAAGTATAAGTTAATATATTATGGGTGCGATTATTACGCTTTCGTTATTAGGGATTTTAGTATTGTATTTGGGATTGTTCAAAGCAAAGTCTGCTTTGCTGCCCGTTACACTTATCGGCTTGTTGATTGCCTTAGGTTTTGAGCTCGCGCTTTGGAATGGAGATGCTCAACCTTTGTATAATGGGATGGTAATATTTGACAATTTTGCGCTTGCTTTTTCTATATTGTGTATTGTTACTACAGGATTGATATTGTTGCTATCTAAAGCTTATTTTAGTTCTATTAGTAATAATGTAGCGGAGTATTATTGCTTGATTCTGTTCTCATTAACAGGAGCGCTCATGGTCAGTTCCTACCATAACTTTGCGATGCTGTTTATTGGTATTGAGGTGATGTCGGTGGCTTTGTATATTTTGGTAGGTATTAGAAAGACGGACTTTGGTTCGAATGAGGCATCGCTTAAATACTTCCTTATGGGGGCATTTTCTACCGGATTTTTGTTGTTTGGGATTACGCTGCTCTATGGTGCTACTGGGACCTTCGATATCACAGGCGTGCGTCAATATTTGATTGATAATCCGCAGCAGATATCCCCTTATTTTTATGGGGGTGTTTTATTGCTATTAATAGGATTGTGTTTTAAAGTCGGTGCTGCTCCATTTCATTTTTGGACGCCAGACGTTTATGAGGGAGCTCCGATACTGATTACAAGCTATATGAGTACCGTGGTAAAGGTCGCTTCGTTTGCGGGTTTCTTGCGTTTATTTAGTTATGTGTTTGTTCCATTACACGACTTTTGGACTCCTGTTCTTCTGGTGGTGATTATTATTACATTGTTCATCGGTAACATTACAGCAATGATGCAGGCAAGCTTCAAGCGGATGCTGGCTTACTCTAGTATTTCGCATGCAGGCTATATGTTGTTTGCAATTGTGGCTTTAGGAGCTACATCAACGGCTAGCATTTTTACTTACGCTATCGCTTATTCGCTATCTTCTGTGGCTGCATTTGCAGGTCTTATTTTGGTAAAGCGTGCCAAAGGGTCAGATCAATTTATCGCATTTAATGGTTTGGGAAAAACAAATCCGTTTTTAGCCTTTGTGATTACGATAGCAATGCTGTCTTTAGCGGGAATCCCGTTGACTGCAGGTTTTATCGGTAAATTTATGATGTTTAATACAGCGATGCAGGATTATCACATTATTCTGCTCCTTTTGGCGGTGGTGAATGCGGCTATTGGCGTATATTATTATCTGCGTGTAGTGGTGCATATGTATTTTAAATCAGCAGAAGAAGAAGGTACTGTCGTTTTACCATGGACCTTTAAAGTTGTTTTAGCAACGACGATGCTACTCACGCTGATAATCGGTATTTATCCCGATTGTATTATTCGACTGTTATAATTGTTTTATAAATTCATGATGAAAGCCCTTTTTTAAGGGCTTTCTGTTTTTTTAAGGCTATGGTGACCATAAGAACTATGTTTTTTATGGTAATGTGTTTTGAACTTTGGCCACAAGTTGTATCTTTATAAAGGGTCATAGTTGATTATGAGAAGATTAATTGTGCTATTGAGCAGACATGTTGCACTTTGTATCGTTATGCTATTGTCGATCGACTCGATGGTAGCACAGACCTCTTTACAGGGGGAAGTTCGGGATGCGGTGAGTAAACGACCTATTGTTGGAGCGAGTATCAAATGTGTAGCGCATCCTGAGGGTACTTCAACAAATCATCGTGGTAGTTTTCATATTCGGGTAGACTCCTCTGTTACAGAGATTACAGTCTCTGCGCTGGGCTATCAAAATAGACGTATTGCTCTGCTCGAAGGGGACAGCGCGCTGATGGTGTATCTTGAAAAGGAGGACCAGTTGATTGAGACTGTAGATATCGTTAAGAAAGGACGATATAAAAATCGTAATCCAGCGACAGAGCTTATCGATTTAGTAATAACGCATAAACGTAAAAATAGGCTCGCTCAGAAAGACAGTCTTTACTTTCAACAATACGACAAAATCAAATTTGGGATGGTGGATCCTAAGCCAGGATTTAAAACCAAGCTCGGGGATATGAGTTTCTTCTTTAAAGATGTAGATACAGCCTCGTTAAAGGGACATGAACTGTTGACACTCTACCTGCAGGAGGATATATCGGACAATTATGTGAGGCAACAGCCGAGTCGTACCAAACGAATCATTCGCAATCAGCACAAGACAGAGTTTGATTCCCGTTATGTGAATAATCCAAATATAAGTTCTTATCTCAATTATCTTTTTCAGCCTGTCGATATATATGATGAGAGTATCTTTTTCCTCAACAAGCTGTTCTTGAGCCCTATTGCGGATAATGCGAAGATGTATTATAAATACTTTGTTGTAGACACGTTAAAAACGGAAAGGGATGTTTTTGTCCGGTTGCGTTTCGAACCTCGAAACAGTAGCGATTTGCTGTTTCATGGTCAACTTGTCATTTCTATGGATGGACGTTATGCAGTGAAAAATGTAGAACTGAAGGTTGACAAAAAGGCGAATATATCTTGGGTGAATGATTTTAATATTTCGCTTTCTTATTTTAAGAATGCCGAAGGGATAATGTTGCAGGATACTTCGCGTGTTTTTGTTGTGTTTGGTCGAGGAAAGGTGGATGCGCTTTTTGGCGAACGAAGTAGTGTGCAATATCGCTATGATACGCAACGGGTGATTCCTGATACTGTGTTTAACGGTTCGCCAATCGAGGTCCGTTTGTCTACAGGCGAAGACATTCGGGATAGACGACCTGTTGCACTGAATGCACATGAACAGCGAACCTATACGAACATTGATAGCCTTAACGATTTAAAATCGTTTAAATCATTACTGGCTGTGGGCTATCTTTTGGCTCAGGGGTACTTTCCTGTAGGCAAAATTGAATTTGGCCCATTGGAATATTTGTATCACATGAATGAGATGGAAGGTCAGCGATTACGGCTGGGAGGACGTACTACTGCGGCTCTATCCGATAAGGTGTATATGGAGGGCTATCTTGCCTATGGTTTTCGGGACGAACGTTTTAAGTACTATTTGCGTACAGCTATGGCTTTGAACGGGAAGTCTGTAGCTACCTTTCCTGCTCATTATCTGGAGGCATCCACTCAGTACGATATTTTTGAGCCAGGAAAAGCAATTGGATACCTCAAAGGGGATAGTTTCTTTCGAAGTTTTGTTTCCAATAAGCCTACGAAGTGGTTGGAGACGGAGGCTTATAAGTTGGGACACGTGTACGAGTTTGGAAACCATGTCAGTGTGGCTACGAACATTACGCACCAGCGACGGCGAGCAATCGGTGACTTACGGTTCCCTTTGACTGTTGACAGTACACAGTCCTTAGCGCAGATTAATACCAGTGATATAGAAGTCACCTTAAGATGGGCTCCTTTCGAAAAGTTTTATTACAGAAACCTACAGCGAAGGACTATTATAGAAAGTTATCCTGTATTTAGTTTGCAGTATAATAAAGGAATCAAAGGATTTATTGGAGCTGGATATGATTATGATGCGTTACGCTTATCTGTCTCTAAGCGTTTCTTTATGAATCAGCTTGGTTTTGGGGATGTGACGATGACTGCTGGCAAGATCTGGGGTGTATTGCCTTACCCTTTATTGGAGATGCCCAATATCCAGGAGACAAGGGATCGGCACACTATTTCGTATGATATGACCAATTCTATGGAATTTGTGGCTGACCAATTTTTAAAGATTTCTTATGATCATGAGTTGAATGGGTACATCCTTAATAAATTACCATTGCTTAAAAAGCTGCGGTTCCGAGAAATCTTTGGAGCGCGTATGTTTTACGGGCAATTATCGAAAGATAATAATCCCTACACAGGTGATGGTGTGGTTTATTTTGATACTCATAAGAAAGGGCATACAATGACACATGTGCTGGGTAAGAATCCGTACTGGGAAGGGTATGTGGGCTTGGACAATATTTTAAGTATATTTCGGGTGCAGTATTACTACCGTTTTAATTACCGCGAACACCCTAGCATAAGTAAAGAAAGATTTAAATTATCCTTAAACTTTGATTTTTAGAATTATGGTAACTTACAATACAATTGTAGTAGAGAAGGAAGGACATACAGCAATTATTACGATAAACAGGGCTTCCAAGCTTAATGCGCTTAATGCCGAGACGCTTTCGGATTTGAGCGATGCCTTGGATGGCTTGGCAGGAGAAGACAATGTACGGGGAATTGTGATTACGGGAGCTGGCGATAAGGCTTTTATTGCCGGTGCGGATATCCAGGAATTCGTTGGAATGGACGGATCTCAAGCGGTACAGCTGGCTGCGAAAGGGCAAGAAAAGGTAATGAATAAGATTGCTGATTATTCGAAACCGATTGTGGCTGCTATTAATGGCTTTGCACTTGGAGGGGGGCTTGAACTGGCGCTAGCTGCTCATATACGTATTGCCAGTCCCCGTGCTAAGCTAGGACTTCCAGAGGTATCTCTTGGGTTGATACCGGGATATGGCGGTACACAACGATTACCACAGCTTGTTGGAAAGGGGAGAGCCCTTGAAATGATTATGACGGGAGATATGATCGGAGCAGAAGAGGCGCTGAATTATGGATTGGTCAATTATGTGGCGGAAGAATCAGAGCTTCTCAAAAAATGTTTTACATTACTGGAACGTACGTATCTACGTTCTCCCAAAGCGATTGCAAAGGTGATCAAGGCTGTAAATACAGGTTTAGCAGAGCCGCAAATTGGGTTTCAGCAGGAGATAGCACTTTTTGGAGCTTCGTTCGATACCGACGAAGCGAAGGAAGGTATTCAAGCATTTTTAGAAAAAAGAAAACCTAATTTTTAGGAAGGTATTATTTGCGGTAAAGAATAGAATAATGATTGGTAAAGACGTTTTTTCGCAGAAGGAGAGGAATATTATCATTTTAATAATCATACTCGTATTGGGTGCGATTATTTTATATGCCATGAAGGGTATTTTTGGTGCGATATTGGGTACGATGGTGATGTATACCCTGTTCCGTAACTTGAATATATTTTTGATTGAGCGATGGAAATGGCCGAAGCCATTATCTTCAGTGGTCGTAATAATACTATCCGTTTTTATTATTGTTCTTCCTTTTGTTGGGATCGGGACGATGTTGGTCAATAAAGCGCTTGAATTGCAACGGAATCCCGCTTGGATCAATGATATTATTAATGCGATCAATACATTTGCGGGTGATAAATTGGGGAAACCTGATTTCTTGAAAGAACAAATTCAAGAGAGTGCGGCCTATTTTGGAGGGATGTTGACGGCTATTATTGGTGGGGCGGCTAATGCTTTTTTGGAGATATCGGTCATGTATTTCTTACTTTATTTCTTATTTGTGAATTACAAGGGATTTGAGAGCAGCTTAATACATTATCTGCCATTTGATGATGCTAGTGCCACTGTCTTTGGTGAAGAATTAAAGAATATTACTTATTCTAACATTATAGGTCAGACTTTTATTGCTATTGTACAGGGGATTTGTCTAGCTATAGGTTTTTATATTTTTGGTGTTAAAGATGGTTTATTTTGGGGTGTAATTTGTGCCATCCTGTCGTTTATTCCACTGTTAGGACCACCATTGATCTTTGTTCCGGCGGCTGCGGTTTTATGGTCTCAGGGAGCCGCCTGGCAAGGGGTCGGCATGCTGGTGTGGGGATTTGGGTTGGTTATCAATATTGATAATGTGCTGCGTCTGATTATTGCGAAGAGGGTTGGGGATATCCATCCTATTATTACGATTGTAGGTGTTATTATTGGTATTCCTTTATTTGGTATTATGGGCTTGGTATACGGCCCTTTGCTACTGGCCTATTTTCTGATTGCTGTAAGAATATATAAGGCCAATAAGCGATTATCTCTGCAGAAGAAGATACTGGAAGAAAGATTAGAGTAATCCTATCCTACAGCGTACCCTAACATATAATTTTGAAACTGTTCGTAATATACCTGAAAGGTAGATGTCTTACCGTCTTTATGTAAATCAAGGGTCATTACCCCTTGTGCTTTATAATTGAACGGGCGTATTGTCATATCGTGCAAAAAGGATACTCCTTTATTGCCCTGAAGCTTGTAGACTGCTTCTTTTGCGCACCAGCAAGCGTATAGCTGTAAGATTTCCTGCTCTGTACTGATGAAGGTCAGTTCGTTTGGTTTTAAAAATTTCTCTTTTATACGGAGTACCTTGTCTTTTACAATTTCGAGGTCCATGCCGCACTCGCCTTTGGTACTGAGCATGACTCCTGCATAGTCGAAGGAATGCGTCAGTGAAACTTTGTACGGATAATCTGGCAGATAGGGTTTGCCGTTTGAGTCTGAGGGACAATGTATATATTCATCGGTTTGTAAAAGGTAACGCAATAATACACGCGTGGCTAACCAGTGTAGTGTTCTTTTTCCTTTACTTAAATTGCGGAGGCGTTCCTTTTCATTGTCATCCAGCTGCAATTTGCTTAATAGCTCCTCGGCGGATTCCTCAATTTTCCATATTGCAAACTTTGTCGCACTGTCTAATTCACGGAGATATACCAAAGCCATATTTTAAAAATTAGGGGTTAGAAATCAAAAGTAGGAAGTAAAAAAATAAAGAGCAAGAGTCTTCTTGTAAAAGTCTATCGGAAAAAACTTGCTAGATGTCAGGCAATACCGTATTTTTGGTGTCCAGTCGGTAATCCTGACTGTTTGACAATTCTATATGATATTATCGGATAAAAGAATATTAGAGGAAATCGAAAACGGAACCATCGTTATCGAACCTT
Organism: Sphingobacterium paucimobilis HER1398; assembly: GCF_000416985.1. Taxonomy (GTDB): domain Bacteria; phylum Bacteroidota; class Bacteroidia; order Sphingobacteriales; family Sphingobacteriaceae; genus Sphingobacterium; species Sphingobacterium paucimobilis. Next base: position 78,987 of record NZ_ATDL01000001.1, on the reverse strand, counting down.
TTGATCGTAAATGTTTGGGTACAAACTCGTACGATGTACATCTGGGCAAGTATTTGGCAACTTATAAAGACACGGTGCTGGATGCGAAAAAGCATAATGAGATTACTCATTTTGAGATCCCCGAAGAGGGATATGTCCTAGAGCCGGGCACCCTGTATCTAGGGGTTACTATAGAATATACAGAAACGCATGGGCATGTGCCTTTTTTGGAGGGTAAGTCAAGTACGGGCCGCCTTGGAATCGACATACATGCTACCGCGGGAAAAGGTGATGTGGGTTTTTGCAATACGTGGACGTTAGAGATCTCGGTTGCACAGCCTGTCCGCGTTTATGCGGGAATGCCTATAGGGCAGCTGATTTACTTTGTTGTAGAGGGAGATATAGAAACATTCTACAATAGCAAAGGTAATGCTAAGTATAACAATAAGACGATCCGTCCTGTGGAAAGTATGATGTGGAAGAATGCTTTTTAGCATCCTTCCGCATCTTTATCCTCCAAATTCCATCAAATAAGCTTTTAGGAATTCATCAAGGTCACCATCGAGTACAGCCTGTGTATTGGATGTCTCTGTATTGGTGCGTAGATCTTTAATGAGCTTGTAGGGATGTAGTACGTAGTTGCGTATCTGCGATCCCCATTCTATTTTTTTCTTCGAGCCTTCGATAGCAGCGGTTGCTTCTTGACGTTTTCGCATTTCTATTTCATAGAGTTGAGATTTTAGTAAACGAAAAGCGTTCTCTTTATTTTGTAGCTGCGATCTGGACTCTTGATTTTTGATGATGATGCCTGTTGGTTTGTGGTGTAATCTTACCGCTGTTTCCACTTTGTTGACATTCTGTCCTCCGGCTCCGCCTGCCCGGAACGTGTCCCATTCTATCTCAGAGTCTTTTACGTCGATCTCGATGTTGTCATCAACAAGAGGATAGACATACACGGAGGCAAACGAAGTGTGGCGTTTGGCATTGGAGTCAAAGGGTGAGATCCGGACTAGCCGATGTACGCCATTTTCTCCCTTGAGATATCCATAGGCGAAGTTGCCGGAAAACTGCAATGTTACGGTTTTTATACCCGCTACATCACCTTCCTGATAGTCTTGCTCTGTGACTTTGCAGCCGTGTTTTTCTCCCCACATAATGTACATACGCATCAACATAGCGGCCCAGTCGCAGGATTCGGTTCCACCAGCACCAGCGGTAATCTGTAGAATGGCATCCAATTGGTCTTCGTCTGCACTTAACATGTTCTTGAACTCGAGTTCCTCGACATTGTTTAATGCGATCTCATATTGTTCTTGTACGTCTTGTTCGCTGGCATCACCCGCTTGGAAGAATTCAAACATAATGCCGAGGTCTTCGACAGAAGCCAAGACTTGGTCAAAATGGTCTGTCCATATTTTTAGGTTTTTAATCCCGTGAAGCACTTTTTCTGCTTCCTTTGGGTGATCCCAAAAAGTTGGTTGTAATGTTATTTCTGTGGCATCTGTTATTTCTGCTTTTTTGACATCGATGTCAAAGATGCCTCCTTAGGGAAGTTACTCTATCCCTCAAGTCCTGAATTTGTTCTCTGGTCATAGATTCAAAGGTAAGGATTAATTGTTAATGGTTAAGGATTAATGGAGGGTGTGTAATTAAAAAAAAGCAATTCTGTATTCGAGAATTAGAGCCATTTTATCTAAGTTTGGGAGTAACAAAAAAAGCAGACTTATGTTCCCGAAAATCAACTTTACTCAGACACAGGCCTACAAATATCTGGCGGATCATTATATATCTATTAATGAATATACATTACGGGATTTATTTGGCGCGGATTCACAACGGTTCACCAAGTTTTCTCTTCGCTTAGAGGACATCCTTTTGGATTATTCTAAAAATAGGGTGAATGAGCGTACTATGGCTTTGTTGGTCCAGCTAGCTAAGGAGTGTAACCTGGAGGAGGCTATTAAGGCTATGTTTGGCGGAGAAAAGATAAACGTAACGGAAGGACGTGAGGTGTTACACACGGCATTGCGGAACAAGTCTGGCCGTCCTGTTTTGGTTGAAGGTGAAGATGTGATGCCCAAAGTGAACGCGGTATTGGCTCATATGAAAGACTTTACCAATCGAATTCTCTCTGGAGAATGGCGTGGGTATACGGGGCTGGAGATCACCGATGTCGTTAATATTGGTATTGGAGGATCTGATCTGGGACCAGTAATGGTGACGGAGGCTTTAAAAGCTTATAAAACAAGGCTTGATATCCATTTTGTTTCTAATGTTGATGGTACGCATATGGCAGAGACTTTGAAGGGATTGAATCCAGAGACAACTTTATTCTTGATTGCTTCCAAGACATTTACCACACAAGAGACTATGGCCAATGCGATGTCTGCCAAAGCATGGTTTCTGAAATCTGGGGCGAAAGAGGGGGATGTCGCCAAGCACTTTGCAGCACTGAGTACCAATTCATCGGGAGTAGCTGCCTTTGGGATTGATACAGCCAATATGTTTGAGTTTTGGGATTGGGTAGGTGGACGTTATTCGTTATGGTCTGCTATTGGTTTGTCGATTTCATTGGGAATAGGTTTTGAAAACTTTGAACATCTTTTGGAAGGAGCCTATGTGGCCGACGAACACTTTAAAAATACTGATTTCGAACAGAATATTCCAGTAGTTTTAGGTCTTTTGGGTGTTTGGTATAATAATTTCTTCGATGCAGAGAGCCATGCTATCCTCCCTTATGACCAGTATCTGCACCGCTTTGCCGCTTATTTTCAACAGGGTGATATGGAGAGTAATGGGAAATATGTCGATCGTAACGGTAATCGGGTTGAATATCAGACGGGGCCTATTATTTGGGGAGAACCGGGGACTAATGGACAACATGCTTTCTACCAGCTGATACATCAAGGGACGAAACTAATTCCTTGTGACTTTATTGCGCCTGCGATTTCGCATAATCCTATAGGTAACCATCATCAGTTGCTATTATCAAACTTCTTCGCGCAGACGGAAGCTCTCATGAATGGAAAGTCGGAAGACCAAGTCGTGGCCGAGCTTGAGAAAACAGGTATGGATAAGGAAGCCATAGAAGCGTTGAAGAACTATAAAGTTTTCGAAGGGAATAGACCAACGAATTCTTTCCTATTGAAGAAGATCACACCACGTTCTTTAGGCACTCTGATCGCTCTTTATGAGCATAAAATTTTTGTACAGGGAGTTATTTGGAATATCTACAGCTTTGACCAGTGGGGAGTGGAGTTGGGTAAGCAACTTGCGAATACGATTCTTCCTGAATTGAAATCGGACGAAGAAGTGTCTAGTCACGACAGTTCAACCAACGGGCTTATTAACCAATATAAGAGTTGGAGGGATTAGTTTTATATAAATTAATTTTAAAGGGCCTCGGTGGATTTTTCGTCCAAGCCTTTCCATAACCCAGCGTAAGTAGTTATGTTAGGCGGTAAGCCCTGAATATGTCTTTCCAGTGATAAGTGTTAGCGTTGGAGCTTTTGTTTTAAACTTATTGGTATATACTGATTCTTTAAGCTAGTTCTCTCTTTTGTTTTAACAGCTACTTTTAGCTAATTTCAATAAGACTCTAATGCCATCTGGCTTTCTGTCAGAAGCCATGTGTTGTCAGTGTGATTCGCTTAGAGAGGTTAATAATATCGATCGCGAAGTATGGTCACGTATCCTTTGTTGATGTGGGTTTGCCTAGTTTCATCTTCAAATTTTAGGTAATAGAAGTAAGTTCCATCATTCAATCCCTGCCCGTTCCAATTATTTCTGTAGTTTTGAGCGTAATATACTTCGAACCCGAATCGGTTAAAAACGCGTAATTCAGCTGTTTTGAACAATTCAAGACCAATAATCTCGAAGGTGTCATTTTTGCCATCACCATTCGGAGTAAAAACATTGGGGATAAAGAAATTGACTATTTTTATAGTAGCGTGTGATTGGTTGTTGTTGAGGTTACCTTCCTTTTGCTTAGCGCTTACCTTAGTTATAGTTATGGCTTCACCAGCCTGCACACCTTTTAGTTGTATCCATTGGCTAAGGGCTGCGTGAGCTTTGAGCTCATCGATTTTCCAAACTAACCGACCTCTTTGGTTATCGAAAGAAATGGAGGTGCCTAGAACAGACAAAGCATCCACATAGACTAACTGCTTGGGGATTTCGAATTCAACAATCAGTTCATTGGCGGTGTTGTCACTGTTATTCAGCACTAGTAGCTGTTGGTTGAAGGATTGATCTTTCCATATAGTTGTCTTGTCGGGAAGATTACGGATCTCGATGTCGACTAGCTTTTCTTCTTCTGTAGGGTCGAAGATGATTTCAACCGGATCGGAAATATCGGAGTTGCAGTCTTCACCGAGAGCAATAACGGTATATATAGCGGCATCAGTCACGATAATACGCTGGTCATGCGAACCATTTATAGGTTCACCATTTTTGAACCAGATGAAGGAGGCCGCATGTGTGGCATCTGCACGCAGGGTTACTTTTTTACCTTTTATAATACGCAGGGTCTGTCCTTGTTGTGCCATAAGGCATTTTGATGCTGCTAAAAATAGCAGTATCAAAATGTTTAGGATTAAGGACAGACGATGCATATAGTAAATTAGAATTGAAGTGCAGTATTAATCTTGAACAGCTTCAATAGTAATGTGTGGTTTACCTGGAGCAGGAGTAACAAATACTTCGGTCGCGCTATTTTGATCAGTCCCACCGACCCATCCACGGTAAAGTGCATAAGTACGTTTACGAGCATTAGATGTTTCAGCCCCATCATAAGTCCTTTCTTTTACTGTGTATTCTACTTCCACAAAAAATTTATATTTTCCCACTTCTGCTATGCTAGGAGAGAAGCTATTACTTATACTTGTAACATCATTGCTTGCTCGTTGTTCAGCTCCTGCAAGATCAACTTTGGTGGCATCAATGGTAGAGTAATTTCCTCTAGCATCCGCTTTTACAGAATACCAAGTATATTTTAATTCGAAGCTTTCTAAAGTAGGAGAGCCAGTATACCCATCATATTTAATATCTGCTTGGAGCTCCACATTGTCTTGGTCTGAAGCTTCTGTCTCACAATATTGTAAGACACCCTTTCCTCCATCAGCACGCTTGGCATCAACTGTTAATTGCGGAAGAACGAATACTACAAATGTTTCTGAGTATTGCATACAGGTTTCATTTAGAGTAGTTCCAGCTGGAACAATATATCCCTGCACTTTGAAATAATGATAGCCTTGTGTTAAGCCTGTAACAGAAAGTTTGTTGTCATTTGTAGCTAAATATTCTTTCAGCCAACCTTCTGTTGCATTAAGTTCTGCATTATAAGTTGTTCCATCTTTTATTACACTATTATCCTGTCCCATATATGTCCAACGATAATGCGTAAAATCCTGTGCCGCTCTCGTCGGCGCCGGCGTAATTCCAGTAAAATCTTCCTGTCTACTAGCAACGAGCGTCAATCCCGAGCCAGGGTTATTTGGGTTATAGAAAAGTACAGCATTTGCTTCCTCATATTGTTTTTTTGTTTGATTAGTGAAATTTGCATTTGAAGCGTTACCACTTAATCCTAATAATGTTTCTCTTTCAGTAGCTCCGTGTGGAGATGTCGGGCCAACCTTTAACGGGCCTTTATCAATTGTTCCGTTGTTTGTTTGTCCAAAGGTGCTACCTGTTGTCGATAAAAACAAAGCCACTAGCCCTGTTTTAATCATTTTCATTGTTTTCATAGGGGTTATTTTTGAAGTTTGGTAATGTCTTAGTTTATTACATTTGTTATAGTAACGTGCGGTTTGCCTAGCTTGGGAGTAACATTGAGCACAGCATCAGCGGAGTAAATTGTTTGCGGACAACTTTGATTCCCTCCGGTAATTGCTACTCTGTACCTTCTTCCATCATCGCTTAATGACACATTAGGCAATGTTACTTCCTGTAAATTCGCTCCAGAGATATCTGACCAAGTTTTTTCATTTAAATATTGCCACTGGTAGGTTAGTGTTCTGTCTCCTGTTTGGACAGCAATAACTGAGAACTTTGCTTGATCTCCTTCGCATATAGTGGTGTTTTTAGGTTGAGCGGATTCCATTCCTGAAACTTCTGGTGCAGAGGGAGCAAGAGAAACATCGTGGATTCTCAAACTTCCGGCTAAAATGCCACCTCCAATGTCCAATGTTGTATTAAATCTGACTTTTATTCTATCAAACCTCTGATTTGGTCTAATAGTAAACTCCATAGGAATGGTATAATTATCACCTAATACAGGAATACCCAACAAGTCTAATCCAAGAATATCTTCACTTAATTGGATTGGCGATCCAACTGATGATTCAACATCGTATGCCTGAAAGCTAATGCTATTTAATAGAGCAACATTCAACAAGCCTACTGGTAATGACACTCTAAACCTCACCTTGTCAATAGCAGTTGCTAAATGATTGAAAAAGAAAGTTTGTGAAACGTAGTTGCCAACAGATAATAATCCAGGGGTTAATGCTGAAAACGAGGTTTTATCGTCATCAATAGCGTTTGATGGATTAGTTAGAATTTTACCAAGATTCAATAGTTTTATAGCAGATAAATTAACATTGAGGCCACTTTGTTCTCCTGGATCGGTGAATATTGGTTTAAGATCACAAACTGTTCCTGTTTCAAGTTGAAATACGTTGTATACTCTAAGTGTAGTAGATGATATATCTACCACCGTAAGAACAGTATTTGGCATTTCTACACTTAGACGAGCGGCGTTAAATGTCTGTCCCATTGGCGGAATGACCGATAGATAGTATTCACCATGTTTATCTATCAAGAGTTGATCTTTCGTGTTTGGCAGAGGTGTACCAAAATTAGGGTTGGGAAAAATGCCTGAAGTAGGGTTGGTAGCACCAGCAAATAATTCACCTTTTATTGAAACCCCTTCGACGAGTCCTAATAAAGTACCCAAGTCAATAGAAAGACCTTGTGTTGTTGGTTTTTCCTTCAGCTTAAAATAAACTGGCTTATTGATTTGTAGATGATTGTTACCTGTATTTCTTATATGGAGTCTCACATCACCTTGTCCTAGAGGTAAACCTAACGCAATCACCTTCTCTGCTCTTAAGGATGCATATGTATTTTCTGTTGCGTTGGCAGCATGTTCAGGATTATCTAATTTAGCCCCGCCAGTGCCTAACAGGCCGCTGTTGTATATTCCGCTATTGCTGCTAGGGTTTACAGCTCCAGTCAAATACGCTCTTGTTTGCCCACGCCCCATCTGGGGCCCGTATAATAGCAAAGTAAGTATAATCATGTAGTTATTACATATGCGCACTCTTTGCATATCGCTCTTCAAAAAATAAACGAAGTAGTTAATAATATACGTTTTTCATATAGGTGCCTAGGAATGCTCATTGTTTGCCTTTTGGAACCTTCTTTCCTTGTCAAAAGTATATATTTTTTTTAAAAAAATAAAATATATAATTGTAGATGATGCAATATTTACTTGGCTAGTAGTTGTAGCGGGTTTAGTCATATGGATTTGTTATGTTGAGAAGAACACGATAAAAAAAGGGCATTTTCAGAAAATGCCCTTTTCGCTATAAATGAGATTTAACTTTATTTTTTTACAAGTTGTACATAATCCTTCATCACTTTCATGCTCTCGTCCAATATGAAATCAAATTCGACTTTTGGCTGTGGCTGTCCCTCTTTCCAAAGTGGCATGTTGTGTATTTCCAATAATTTGTTGATACGCGCTCTGTTTTTTACCTTGTTGGCATCACGTTCTTTCTTGAGTTTTTCTTGATTCAGGCTGATCTGCGCTATAGAGTCAGATTTGTTGAATTCTTCGATATCTTCTAATAAGAACTTATACTCTGGAGATTTTTCCATACGTTTCATATGGATATCCTGAAGTTGTTTGGTTGTGCCTTTCAGGTCTGCAAGCTTGTTAAATGTCGTGCCTTTGATCTGATCCCAAGGAAGAGCTGCTGGTTCTGAGCTTTCGCCGAACTTTTCCGCTCCATATTGGGTAGGAAATGTGACATCAGCATCGACTCCTTTATGTTGTGTACTACTTCCGTTAACACGGTAAAACTTGCCAATAGTAACATTGATCTGCCCAAATTCGGGAGCGCCTGTTGGCGTGTCTGCATCTTTGTCAGCGCCTGCAGCTTTTAATAACAACTTATTTGTAGGGCTGATAAAGCGGGACATTTGTACCGCGGATTGTACGGTTCCTTTTCCGTAAGACGTGGAGCCTAGAATAATCCCCCGACCATAATCTTGGATTGCGCCTGCAAAAATTTCTGAGGCTGAAGCTGAGAAGCGGTTGATGATTACACCGAATGGACCTGTCCATATAGCACCAGGATCTTTGTCTTGTTCAACTTCTACACGGTTGTTTGTGCTACGCACTTGTACAACAGGACCCTTGTCGATGAATAGCCCTGTAAGTTCGATAGCCTCCTGTAGGGAGCCTCCTCCGTTGTTGCGTAAATCTAAAACTACAGCATCTACATTCTCTTTACGTAGAGAATCTAATATCAAACGAACATCACGTGTCGTGCTTTTGTAATTTGGATCTCCTTTACGATATCCTTCGAAATCAATATAGAATTTAGGTAGGTTGATGACCCCGATGCGGTAATCTTTGCCATCATCTCCTTTTACGGTTTTAATACTTTTTTTAGCAGATTCTTCTTCCAAGACGATTTTTTCTCGGGTCAACTTTACAATAGTCGGTTGGGCCGATATATCTTGTCCTGCAGGAAGGATTTTTAAACGTACGATCGTACCTTTAGAGCCTTTGATCTTTGCTACTGCAGCATCTAGTCTCCAGCCTACGATATCTTCAAACTCACCATCATTGCCCTGAGCTACAGCGATAATACGGTCATCCATTTTTAAGGTTTTTTCTTTGAATGCTGGACCACCTGCAATGATCTCTTTAATGGTGACCATTTCATTTTCCATTTGTAGACGTGCTCCTATTCCTTCCAAGGTGTTGGACATGCCTTCATTGAATGCTTGTGCAAACGAAGGGTTGTAGTAGGTGGTGTGAGGGTCGATGGCATCTGTAAATGAGGACATGATCAGTTGGAATGCATCATTGGCATTCGTTTTCTTTGCTTGAGAAATCAAATTATTGTATCGTTTGCGAAGTGTCTCTTTGTGTTTGTCATCTTCGTTTTTCCCATCCGCAGTCGTCATTTTAAGATTCAAGAGGTCTAGCTTTACCCTTTTACGCCACTGATCTTTGAGTTCTGCGTCGGACTTAAACCAGTTCAGTTTTTCCCGATTATTGGTATAGTTTTCGTCTTTGTCAAAATTATGGACAACATCTACCTGAGTCAGTGCATACTCCATAGCATCTAGGTAGCGCTGGGAGTAAATGTTGAAAATATAGAAGGGAGCAGAAAGATCCCCTTTTTTCATGTCTTGACTAATGGTGTTTTTGTATTTGTTAATGTCTTCAATATCAGACTGGAGCAGGTAATTTTTGCCCTGGTCGATCATTTTTATCAAGTTGTTGAAAACGATATTGGAAAGCGAATCACTGGCTCCGACTTTTTTATAACTAAAGTTCTCTAATATACCAACCACTTCTTTTGCAATAACCTCATGCTGCAAGGTTGGTTTGATCTTGATCCCCCCTTCTTCGAGCTGTACGCGTGGTTTTGAACCGCAGGCTACAACTGAAATCAATGCTAATCCAATTATTAAATTTCTAAACATATAGATTGTTTTATTAAGATTCATCGTCAAAAAATAACGCAAAAAATGGTAAAGATCTTGCGAAGGCTAAAAATAGTTAAAAAAATACACAAGCGGAGGCCTCATTGCTGTAATTAATTTATAAACAAGGTAAAAAGCATGTGACTTTTCTAAAATAATTCTTTTCTGATCTTCCAATAGTGCTCCAATTGTTTTTCAGCGTCATCAATTTTATTCTCTTGTAAACTAATTCGCCCCAGTTTTTCTACTATGGCAAGTTGTAAATATCTGTTGTCTTCTTTCTTGGCCAACTCATAGGCTGAGACTAGTTCTTTCTTGGAGATACTTAGGTTTTTTTGTACATACTTGGACGAGGCTAACATGAACTCTATCTCGGCCAGATCGTTTTTAAATTCCTTGTTCACGGCCAGGTCGCGGGCTTGAATAAGAAACCATTGTGCTTCAGTGTGCTTATTCTGCATTTGATAGATTTCAGCCAGTATGAGCCACGCAATGGTTTTGCCTTCATAAGACTTGGCTTTATTGAAAAGAGGTACTGCTTTTCGAATGATTGTGTTTTCGGCGGATTGGTAATCTTTGTCGTAAGCCTGTATTAAAGCGATCTTAACCAGTGAGCTGGCTTGGTCGACAATGCTTTTATTGAAGACAGCTTGATTATAATAAGCTTCTTCATGGGCTCCAGCTTCTACATAGTTTTGGTTATACACTAGCAAAGATGATAGATTGGACTGTATTATGCCTACTTCGTTGGTGTTTTGCTGAGCTAAGGCCTGTAGTAATGCTGATTCTAATATACCTACAGCTTGGCTTGTTTCTTTTTTGAGCACTCGTAGTTTGGCATACTCGTTGAGGATTCCCGTGGTGATGGCATAGTTCTTTTGTTCAGTATATTGGTTGACTATCGTGTTCCAGTCGGATGTACTTCGTGGCATCGGGGTCAACAGTTGTAGGACAGTGGCATTATTGGATGTACTTTTCCACGCCTCGATCAGTCTAAGGTACTGTAAGGCACGCTGTATAGAGTCCTGAAAGTTCACAATCTCCATGTAGCTGTCTCTTATTTTTTCTTCTTTGGTCCGTGGAGGAGGCAGTACGTATACCTTTGGTCCGATACCATCAAAGTTAATATCGTATTTGAGTATGAAGCCGGCAGGATCCAAGGGTTTGTGTTGAGCGAATGTCGGAGTCGCTATTAAAGTCCCGAGTAGGGGTATAGACAGAAATGTCAGTTTTATAGCGTTATATATATGTGTCATTATTCAAACGTAATTAAATTCTTTGGATTGTAAAACAGTTAAATCGTCAAAGTAGGGCAATGATTATGCCTTTCTACAAATTCCGTACCTTTGTGGATCAAAATAGAGCGATTATGGCAACACGAATACCTCTGGCAGAACGGCTTAGACCTCGTAAATTACAGGATTATGTAGGTCAACAACATATTATAGGTGAAGATGCAGTACTCTATCATGCATTGCAGCGAAAAAATATTCCTTCAATGATTCTTTGGGGGCCTCCTGGTGTTGGAAAGACCAGTTTGGCTAATTTGATTGCAAAAGAGTTGGGGCGACCTTTCTTTAGCCTCAGTGCTATCAAATCTGGAGTAAAAGAAGTTCGCGAGGTGATTGACAAGGCTGATCAATTGATGAATTTTAATCAAGAGCAGCCCATTTTATTTATTGATGAGATTCATCGTTTTTCGAAGAGTCAGCAGGACTCTCTGTTGGGGGCGGTGGAGCGTGGATTGGTGACATTGATCGGTGCTACGACTGAAAATCCCTCTTTTGAAGTGATATCAGCACTTTTGAGCCGCTGTCAAGTCTATGTTTTAGAAAATTTGGAGGCCGAAGATCTGATTGGGCTTCTTCAGAAAGCGATTGCGGAAGATGAGTTCCTTAAAAAGGATAATATCGTAATAAAAGAATATGACGCTTTATTGCGCTTGTCGGGCGGGGATGCACGAAAACTGTTGAATGTTTTCGAATTGGTGGTGGATGCTGCGGTACCTTATAATACGCCGATTACTAACGACTTTGTGCTTAAACAGGTGCAACAGAATATGGCACGCTATGATAAGACGGGGGAGCAACATTATGATATTATATCCGCATTTATCAAATCTATTCGAGGTTCTGATCCCAATGCTGCGGTGTATTGGTTGGCACGAATGATCGAAGGCGGAGAAGATCCTTCGTTTATTGCACGACGACTGCTGATATTGGCTTCGGAAGATATTGGTAATGCTAATCCGAATGCACTTTTACTGGCAAACAGTTGCTTTCAAGCGGTAAATGTAATCGGATGGCCTGAGTCTCGTATTATACTGGGGCAGACGGTTACCTATCTGGCTTCTTCTGCGAAAAGTAACGCATCTTATGAGGCCATCAACAAGGCGCAAGCATTGGTCCGACAGACGGGAGATCTGTCTGTGCCGCTGCATCTGCGTAATGCTCCTACCAAATTGATGAAGGAACTGGACTATGGGACGGAATATAAATATTCGCACGCGTATCCCGGGAATTTTGTAGAGCAGGAATTTATGCCTGATCAGCTCCAGGGGAATAAGCTCTATGAGCCTGGAAACAATGCTGCTGAAGATAAATTGCGGCTTTCGTTGCGGACGAAATGGAAAGAGAAATACCGATATTGATTTTATTTTCGCAGATTACTTTATACTTTTGTCAGAGATGAATACATTTACAACGATTGACTTTGAGTTGGCAACTTCGGATTATACGAGTGTATGTGCAGTGGGGGTCGTCAATGTCGTTGACGGGCAGATTAGTAATGAGTTTTATAGTCTTGTGCGGCCGCCTCAGAACAAGTATATGTGGCAAACAACCCGCGTGCATGGTATCAAAGCAAAAGATACGGCAGGGGCGCCTAGCTTTTTAGATTTGTACCCCAGTCTAGAGCCGTTGCTCACTAGGCAATTTATGGTTGCGCACAACGAGTCTTTTGATAGAGCTGTCCTACAACGGACCATGAGTCTGTATAATTTGGATTATAAAAAACTCAAGCTTCCAGAGACTTGGGCTTGTACTAGTAATATCTACCGTGAGAAAGGATTTGTTAAAACTAAACTTAGTATTTGTTGTGAGTTAATGGGAATTCCTTTGGAACATCACGATGCTCTTTCTGATGCTCGGGCATCAGCTTTACTTTTTCTAAAACAAGATTTTATTCCTCCAGCACTTTTACTATAGTTCAGGGGGATAGTTTATATCAGATTATGGCAAGTATTATTAATGTTATATTATCCGGGGGAGTTGGTTCTAGATTGTGGCCGTTGTCTCGTAAGGCACGCCCTAAACAGTACATCCCACTATTTGAGGGGCAGTCTTTATTCGAATTGACTGTAGCTCGGAATCAAGGCGTTGTCGATCGTACCATTATGGTCGGTAGTATACAAAACGTGGATCTTGCAAAGCCTTACTTGCCTGAGCACAAGAGTCAGACGATTGTCGAAGCTAGTCCTCGTAACACTGCAGCTGCAATTGCTTTTGCTGCTTTTGCTTGTAATCCCGATGATATTTTGATTGTGACCCCTTCGGATCATCTTATCGAAAATCAAACACAGTACGAAGCCGTACTGAAGCAAGGGGTTGAGATGGCTCAGCAAGACTATTTGGTCACATTTGGCATACAGCCGAATCGTCCAGAGACTGGTTATGGATATATCGAATACGAAGATAATTATGTGCTGTCTTTTAGGGAGAAGCCCAATTTGGAGACAGCAAAGGAGTTTTTAAAGAGAGGGAATTTTCTGTGGAATTCGGGAATATTCTGCTTTAAAGCCTCTATTTACTTGGAGGAGCTTTTCCGTTTTGAACCGAAAGTGTTTCGTGCCTCCAAAGAAGTGTTTGAAGCCTCGCATCATGGGGTACTATCAGAGGAGCTTTCTGCAAAGATTCCTTCCAAAAGTATAGACTATGCTGTGATGGAGCGTAGCGAGCGGATCAAGGTTATCCCTTCGCAGTTTGTATGGTCTGATATGGGGTCTTACGACTCACTGTACGATTATCTTAAAGTAAAAGGTCATGCTGTAGATTCTGCGGGGAATATGGTAATAGGAACGGACAAGTATGTCTCGTTTGTCGGGGTACAGGATACCATATTGGTTTATACAGAAGATGCTCTTCTTGTGGTCAAAAAACAGGCCTCTCAGGATGTCAAACATTTGTATGAAGAGTTAGAGCACGGAGCCTCACCATTGTTATAGTTTAGATGTCGTATCCAGATACAATAGCCGTTATCGGACAGGGGTATGTAGGACTACCCCTTGCATTGGCTTTTGCAGCTTACTATTCGGTATTGGGATACGATATTTCTCCTGCTCGCGTAGAGGCTCTCAATCAGGGCAAAGACCGTACACTAGAGGTGGAAGAACTACTCCTGCGGGAGATGTTAGCGCTAGCTGTCGAACAACCAGGAAGACGAGGCTATCAAGCTACTAGTGAACTGCGTGATATAGCGCATGCTAAAGTTTATATCATCACGGTACCCACGCCTATAGATGAGTTTAATGCTCCAAACCTTAGCTTTTTACAACAGGCATCATTCGAGATTGGTCAGGTGTTGAAGCCTGGAGATATTGTGATCTATGAGTCGACCGTGTATCCGGGATGTACAGAGGAGGAGTGTGTGCCTATTTTGGAACAGACTTCTAAACTTCGTTTTAATATCGACTTTTTTGTGGGCTATTCCCCGGAGCGGATCAATCCAGGAGATAAGATCAATACTTTGAAGCAGATTGTAAAAGTAACTTCTGGCTCGACACCTGCAGCAGCCGAAGAGATTGATGCGCTTTACCGTACCATAATCAGCGCTGGTACATATAAAGCTCCGTCAATTAAGGTCGCAGAGGCCGCTAAGGCAATCGAGAATGCACAGCGGGATGTTAATATTTCGTTTGTCAATGAGTTGGCGCTGATCTTTGATCGGATAGGAATCGATACGCATGATGTGCTGGATGCTGCTGCGACGAAGTTTAATTTTCTTAAATATAAGCCAGGTTTGGTGGGGGGGCATTGTATATCAGTGGATCCTTACTATTTGGCACACAAGTCTTCACAGTTGGGATATCACCCAGAGGTAATCCTTTCTGGACGGCGGGTCAATAACCGAATGGCGGAGTTTGTCGCTTCTAAAGTAGTCAAGTTGATGTCTCAAAAGCATATTGCGGTCAAAGATGCTAAGGTGTTGATCCTGGGACTCACATTCAAAGAGAATTGTCCGGACGTACGTAATACTAAAGTCCTGGATATCTATGAAGAGCTCAAAGAGTATGGAGCCGTCCCTATGTTGTATGACCCCTGGGCTGATGCAGAAGAAGTTAGACGTGAGTATTTGATAGAGCTCTTGGTTAGACCCGAAGGGTGCTATGATGCGGTTATTTTGGCTGTTGCACACACGGAGTTCTTGGACTTGGATGTTCGCTCTCTTTTAGCGGATAAAGCAGTGGTCTTTGATTGTAAATCTGTATTGGATCGCACGATTGTGGATGCGCGGCTCTAGATAGGCGATAGGTCTGTTGCTTTTATGTCGGCAAGCGCCTTGTATGTCGGCAGCTCGGTTTTATTTCTGTCATTTTGCGCTTGGTTTTCGTTAAACTTAAAAGAGTTTTTTACTTTTATGTTATGTAAGGCCTTTATGGTTTTGCAGTACCTGTTAAAAGCATTATTAATGGAATACGGCATACGATATGTTGTGGGGGCGGATTTAAGCCCCAAAGCAAATGATCTTGCATTAAAAAAGGAACATTATACTTTATTGTTTATTAAGGATGCCGGTTGTAGTCTTTATTTCAATCAGGTTCTTTTGGATTTTCCGGCTAATAGCTTAATATTTGTTCCTTTCGGTACCTTGCTCAAGAGTAACCCAAAAGAATCTCGGGAATTTGTACTTATTTATTTTACAGAATCGTTTTTTTGTCGTAGTGAATGGGATTGTAACTTTCTTCAAAATTTCTTCAGTACGTCAGTAGATAGCTCTACTTACCGGTTTTTGTCGGTCCCAGATGAATACCTTTTTTATTATGAATTTGTGCGTACGCATCTGGAAATGGCTAGGAAGCAAAGTCCTGAATCCATCCAGCATGTTTTGGCATTTAATATCATTAAGCAAATCTTATTACTGGGGGAAGTCTATTTGGGAGATCGGGATAGCGCAAGATTCATGGGGGAAAGTGAGTCCGCTATGGTTGTGAATCGTTTTCAACAGCTTATCATAGAGCATGTTTCTAAAGAGAAACATGTGTCCTATTATGCCGACTGTCTTAAGGTAAGTCCGAGAAAGCTAGCTGCATATACCAAAGAGGTGGCAGGGAAGACTCCGAAAGAACTCATCACGGATGGATTGGTGCGTGTCGCTAAACGTCTGTTGGCTAATTCAAAGCTCAGTATAAAGCAGATCGCTTGGCAACTTGGCTATACTGATGAAAATAATTTTAGCGCTTTTTTTTCAAAAGAAGCAGGGGAGAGTCCCAAAAAGTATCGTAATAACTGGAAAAAGTAGCGAAGCGTATTTAATTTTATGATTTGTATCACAGTCTATAAAATAATGGGTTAAAAATTCTTTTTGGTCTGATTTTAGCGTTATTTTTACACAAAGTGCTATACTATGAAAGCTTTATTGACCACGATATTACTTCTTGCAACTGTTGTTGGGACGGTCGGTGCCCAGACTAATGTCCGTCTTAACATTGTCCTTAATCATGTGCAAAATCTTACTGTACATCCCGAGCAGAATGCAGTTACATTGACCTATAATGATTTGGAGGATTATAGGAGAGGTGTTGAGGTGGTCAAAAACTCACATTTGACTGTTTTTAGTACTGGGGCATATGAAGTCAAGGTCAAGCTTGCCAATGAAGAGTTCGTAAAGCTAGGGGGACAACCGACCGACCGACTGCTTATGCCACATATAAAGATAAAGGCCAGACCAGTTGCAGCAGGTCAAAAGGTCAGTTTGACTACCGGTGAGCTAAGTACAGTCGGTGGACGGATTATCTCGTCAGCTGGACCTGCATTTGATGTCGCCTATGATGTGACTTATCAAGGGCCTGGTGGCGAGGAACTCATTCGCTATGCCGAACAAAACAAAAGTGTCGTTTTTACTAACGATGTTCTTTACAGTATTGAGACCCGTTAAGGGATAACCAGCCCATTTCTGTAGCTTTTAAGCCACATCTTGTAGTGTAAAAACTACAAATAACAACTACTGCATTTTTTCATATCTTTTGCGCCTAAAATCATATTTTATGGCCCTTTTCCGTGACTACTTTTGTTCTGTTCTCCATGAGATAGAACACAAAAAAAGTAAGAAAAAGTTTATCTAAAAGAAATATGAAAAAAGTAGTTTTAGCGTTAACAGCAGTTTTCGCAACAGTATTGGGAGTAAATGCTCAAGTGACATCAGCTAAAGTAAAGGTTAATGTTGTGCTTAATCCGTTTCAGTCTATTGAACTTGGTAGCGGAAAAGATATTGATCAAGTGACTTTGGAGTATAAAACAGTCAATGATTACAAAAACGGAGTGTCAGTAGAAGTGCCCAAGCAATTGAAAGTATCATCTGTAGGTACAGGATATAATATCAAAGCGGATTTGATGTATAGTGGTCAGTCTGGAGTTTTTGGCAAAGAGCTGGGTAATGGAGCGCCTACAGTAGAAGCTAAAGATCTTCTGCAGGTAGCAATTGCAAAAAGTGGTGCTGGATACGGTACGCCGCAAAATGCTGGTGCAAAAATGACTTTTACTGGTTTCGGTGTCATTGGTTCTGGCGCTTCTTCGGTATTGGATCAGGAGTTGGATGTCAAGTATTTCGGTAAGTCATTGAATGCGGACATGTTGGGCAAAATGTTTGGTACTACCACTAATCAAGCAAATTCTACAGCCAAATATACTATTGATGTGGTGTATACCATAACGACAAACTAGACTATAAAATACAAGGAATAAGGAAAGCAAGTGTATATACACTTGCTTTTTTCTGATTATATATAGACGCGTCTAAGTCAGGAATACTGTCAACACATTTTTATTGTCCTAGAGTTTGTTTTTATACCTGAGCTATCGAAAATTTTTGTTAATTTTCCGTACAAAATCTACATCCTATGCGATACTGCCTGTTTACTTTTTTGCTGAATACATTTATATTTTTGTCGGGTAATGCACAAACAGGGCTTACCGTCGGTCCTCCTCGTGTCTATTTTGTTGCGGATGGTGGACAGAACCAAACACAGTATGTAGATGTGACAAATCCCAGTAAGGACTATCCCTTGGATCTTGCTGTTTCTTTCGAGGACTGGGAGTACTCTGTGTTGGGTGACAATGTTCTGGGTCCAAAAGGAAGCCTAAAGACAAGTTGTGCCGACTGGTTGACTGTTTCAGAACCATTTTTTTCATTGAAACCCGGAGAAACCAAACGCTTGCAATTGCAGATGAGTGTACCTGTGAGTAAGAAATATACTGAAGAACTGCCTGTGCATACTACGATGTTGTTCGTCACCCAACTCAACCCTCGTATCAGCGAGGAAAGAGAAGGTGCGAATATCCGATTGGCAGTACGATCTGGTATAAAGATCTATCAGCGTTTCAATGGACGATCTCGTGCTGATATAGAGATCAGTAACCTAGAATACCAAGCTGTTGACAGTATTGGGCGCTATTTGGAACTGAGTTTTGAAACTGGAGGAAACACTTGGGTCGAGGGGCAATTGCGTGTTGAATTTTTGAATCAAGATACAGGAAATCGGTATAAAATCGATGATATTCAGTTTTATAGTTTGCCTGGAGATCAACGTAAGCAGTATATACTGCTTCCTAAAGAAATGACTGCTGGAAATTATTTGGCGACAACAATGTTGTTTTATGGAGAAGATAATGACGTTAAGATCGCAGAGATCGAATTTGATTATGTGCCGAAGATGTAGTTCCTATATACTATTGTTGATTCTGCTTGCTGCTTCTTTGTCTGGTAAAGCACAGATTTCTTTTAGGCCTTGGTCCAACAACTATATAGAGCTTACTTCTTATTTAGGGAAGAGCACTCTTCCCCAGTTTAATACTTTCCAGTTTCAGATGGGCAGTCAAAGTAATATCAATATTCCGAATTGGTCTTTGTCAGTACGGCTATTGAGTCCTATAATTCCCGTTTCGGGAGGTCCCAATAAAAGTGGTAAACCTTTTCCAGCAGATAAGATAAGTTTACGTTGGACAGAAGACGATAACCAAGCTCATCTGAATCTGAATGGGATTGGGGCAAGCCGCAATGACATATTCTTGGCAAATAGCGGTGAAGTTTTTCTGATTGAAAAGTCTAATCAGCCACTACGTGCGGAAATGAATTACCACTCTTCGGCTTTATTATTTGGTATGGTCAAAATAGCCCAAGGCAAATATCTGGAAGGTTTTGTGAGTGGGGTGAGTGAGAATACGCGCATTGTGTACGATATTCCTTTGCAATTTACTTTATATGGAGCTAATCGCAAAGTTATAGAAAGTCATGTTCTTACCTATCAATTGCATATCCCTCCTAAGCTCACGGATGGTGGAGCCGTGGAAGTTGAGCCCGACTATAGTTTGCAAGTTGATGCGGGGGCGATAGAGGCTTCATTGCAGTTTTTTACCCGTCAACATTACATTGATGGGGTGAAGTTATTGGTCCAGAATGCTATCCGAGTAAATTCGAATACCGATTATGAACTCCGCGTAAAGTCATTGGACCCTGAAATCCGCAGGACTACAGGAGAAGGACTCCCCCTGTCTTTGCTGTCTTTGCAGGTTATTCCAGCTTTGGGAGGAGCAGGAACAATTACTAATCCAAAGATACAGTTGTCTACGATAGAACAGGTAGCCTATGCTGGGCAGTCGAAAGATAAAAATGTGGTACGAACTTTTAATATACAGTATGAGGCAAATTTGACACGGTCACAGTCGTTGACCGCCCGTCCGGGTAATTACACCGTTTCTTTACTGTATCTTTTAATGCCTAAATAGTGAAGATGTTTCCTCGTTTTGGGATTATTTATACATATATCGGTCAGGGTATATTGGTTTCTCTGCTTGTCTGCTTGACTCTGGTACGATCATATGCTCAAGTATCTGACCCGATTCGATGGGGGATTGTATCTGATATGGCTCTTCAAGCAGGTGTTAACAACCTGGAAGTTGAACTGCAAAATGAGGGATTAGCTGTTTTTGAAGGATACATAACGTTAGAGTTACCTCCTGATTTGGTCAGTTTAAGTGCTTCGCGTATTCCAGTACTTATATCGCCGGGAAAAAAGCGATTTCTTTCGCTCAAATTACGACCGCAGGCACTAGGTGTACTTAAAGGAAAAAGTCTGAAAGTCTTGTTGCATGAGAAGGAGAGAGGGCGGATATGGGAGAAAAGAGTGAATCTACAAGTGACCGATAAGCGTTCTGTTCAGCTTCAGGATAATTCTGGTATTCAGTACTTGCGTCAGGTCGGCGACTCTGTAGAAATGTTGTTGCGGGTGATTAATACTGGGACTACAGATGAGAATGTAAGGATTCTATTATCGTCTCCAGATCGGATAGGTAAAGTTGTCTTCCAGCAGATCGATCTATCTCTTCCTTCGGGCATGGATAGTATTGTAAGATATACTTTTCCGGTGGAACGCTATATGTTGACATTGCCTCAGTATACCGTACGTGTAGCCGGTATCTATGATAACAACGATGTTTTTGGGAATTTGGGAATTCTTTATGCAAATATAGCATCGAGTCGAAATTTTCAGCAGATTTTTGCTCCTGATCGTTCGTCGTTTAGCTATAATCCGAACTATGTGGAGTTTCGTGCATCTAATATTTTGGATGAACAGCCGTCGTATAATATTTTCTCTGAAGGTACCTATCGTTTGATGGGAGGACGTATTCGATATGGAACTGCTATAAACCGTTGGGGAGGAGATTCACGATGGAATGTCAACAATACTTTTTTAGAGTATGAAAAGGGAGCCCACAATGTGACCGTAGGAAACATACAGGAAAGCTTAGAGGCTCCGTTTTATGGACGAGGTGGGACATATGCTTATCGGGATACGGCTTTGGGACAGCGTATTTCAGTGGGGGCAGTAGAACGTAGGCCTGACTTGATTGGAGGTTATGGAAACCATAACCCTGGTTTGACTGCATTTGCTAGGTTACAGTTGGGGGAGGGGCATTTAGAGGGAAAGCGATATGAAGGTCAGATTCTGTTTGACAATAATCGGATGGATAGTGTTAGTTCTATTTTATGGACTAATCGTTTTGATATTCTTCGTCCATCGGGAGCTGATGCGATACGATTAGAGGGTTTTATAGGAGCAGGTGTACAACAATATCATGGCGTATATTATAATGAAGAAAGTATGCCTTCGTTTGCAGGCGGATTGAAGTTGAACAAACGTAGTCGGGGATGGGATTTTAGTAGCGACAATTATTATAGTACAGGCTATTTCCCAGGGAACCGTAGAGGAACAGTGCAATTGGTTCAGCGGATCAATCGTCGACTAAAGCAGCTAGGTGTGGGGTTGGGCTATTCGTACTCGGATTATAATCCTCAACATCTTAATCCTTATTTTCAATCATTTAAAAGTGGGGTGTCTAAATGGGACATGCAATTCTCATTGCCGCTGTCTTCGAGAGGACAATTGACTATTGTGCCTAGTTATAGTAGTGAGTATGCTAACTATGCGCTACAAAGTGATTTTGCTAATTTGTCTGCTCATTATGCCTTGGTGCTGGCTACTGCAAACTTTCGTTCTAAGGATTTAAAACACAATCTTTTCCTTACGGTTGAGGGGGGGGGCACGGAGCTTAAGGAACTGTCATCAAAGAAATATGTAATACGTACAGATTTTTCCTATAATTACGATCGGTTAGGTGTTTTTGGAAATTTTCAGAATGGCCCTTTCCAGATTTATGATATGATGAGTTCGCTTTTGATGGGAAAGGATATGGGGAAAAGGTATTTGCTCGGAGCACGATATCAGGGGGATTTGTTGCAGCGAAAGGTAAATTGGAATGGAAGCTTAAGTGGACAGTTTAATGGAGGTTGGGGACGTTCTTTAAATGGGAATATACAAGGGCAGTATCGAATTGCTAAGTTGACGCAGTTGCAGGCTGTATTTCAGTATATCTATAATGTCAGTGTAACGAATTACAAATATAATTATACCAACTTACAGATTGGGGTGCGGCAGCAGTTTAAAGGACAGGATCTGGATCGCCCTGTTGTCAAGTCAGGAGATATGCATGTTTTTTGCTATTATGATAACAACGGTAATTCTGTTTTTGATGCAGGGGACGAAAAGGCCGTAGATTACGAGTTTACAGCGCGGAATATTCTTTTTGTCACAGATAAAAAAGGGGAAGCTACTTTTAAGAAAATGCCTTATGGTAGCTATATGCTTTTTTTTCCTCTAAAGAACCAATATCAAGGAGGTTCACGTGTGGTTGATATCGATGGGAGAACTAAGCGTGTGGAAGTCGCTCTGCATAAAGTGGGAGCCGTACAGGGCCAACTTTTTTTGAATTTTGATCCTGGATTGAGTCTGTCAACTGATACAAGATTAGATATTTATAGTGTAATTGCTCGTAATGAGCAAGGGAAAATATTTACAGTACGAAGTAATATACGAGGTGAGTTTACATTTCATCTTCCTGAAGGAGAGTATACTATTTATCCAGATGTTCGTGCTTTTCCAGAGCACGTATATATGGATCAATCGGGTTACACGATAAAAGTTACTGTGGGAAAAGAAGTGAAACTTGAGGCTTTTCAATTGCTGGTTAAGAGTAAGAAAGTAGAAGTAAAGCGTTTTGGGCAGAAAAATTAGAACATTTCGTTGTCTATAATCCTCAGGATACAATCACCAACTGTTAATTTTATTTTTTTTAATAAGAAATTTCTTTTACAACTGAAAGTTTCTTAAATTCGTAGTAGGGCTTGCTCCCAGGCAATTCCAAGCTATCTATGATTTATGAAGTGTTATTAACCTTGGTAATAATCCTTTTGGGTTTTTTGGCCTATATACAAAGTAATAGGACGGGAAGGATTTTTCTCTTTCAGGACGCTGTAGATTTGCGTCTTTCGGTATGTTATGCTGCAACTGGTGAAGATTCGGATGTCGGAAGTGCGATGGTCAAGCTGCGATTGGAGCTTTTGTTTCTGTCGCCTCTTTATAAAGGAATCTGTGTGGAAGAAATAGGTTTTCTAAGACGTAAAGAAGTTAGACTTAAGCAGTTCAACCGTTTGTTTTTTACAGCATCGTCCACTGAGACAAATGCGCGTGAACTCTTTATTATGGTAGATGCTGACCGGCTTTCTGAAATTAGACTTAATGGCTTGGAACTACATATCGGAGGATATTTATTGTCTCCTGAGTTGAGTAAACATGCTATATATCAAAAGTTTATTGTTTTTGAGCGTCCCGCTATCTTAGATAGTGAGGAGACAAAATATCTTGCTTGATAAGGCTATTAGTTATGGATTTCGTATAGTTTGATCTGATATTGATGTAATTTAATTAATGCTAAAATATCTCCGTATTTTTGTGACGAATTAAATCGGTAGATTATAATGATTATACGAAAAAAAGAAAACTGGTTTAGGATGTTGTTTATCTGGCATGGATCTGTCTTGCCTCGGTTGCTGCCTCGGTTGTTTTTGCTCTTTATGCTATCTGTAGGGATTGTTTATTTCCATGGTACTCTATTCTCTTATAAAGTACCTTTGAACCCGGTACCTTTTACTTTATTTGGATTTGTTTTAGCTCTGTTTTTAGGGTTTCGGAATAATGTGAGTTATGAGCGTTTTTGGGAGGGAAGAAAGTTATGGGGAGCACTGCTTAACATATCAAGATCATTGACCCGTCAAGCTTTAACGTTAGGAGATACGTCCGACAAAGAGTCTATAAATTATTTCGTTTATCTAATTGGTGCATTTATCATTGCTTTGAGACATCAGTTACGGTCGACTGATGCACTTGAGGACTTGCGATTGCGGCTTTCCGAAGCGGACTATGAAGTTATCTCTAAAGCAAAGTATAAGCCGGCTGTTGTTCTAAAACTAATGGGACAATGGGTAAAGCGTTCGAAAGAACAGGGCAATATAGACTCTATTCAGCAATCTCGATTTGACGAAAACTTAGATCGTCTCTCCGATGTTTTGGGAGGCTGCGAGCGTATTTTGTCAACTCCGATTCCATATAGTTATCAAGTCTTACTGCACCGTACTGTGTATATCTACTGTTTGCTTTTGCCTTTTGGACTGGTTGATAGCTTGAGTTGGTTTACGCCGTTTATTGTTGTTTTTGTAGCGTATACCTTTGTCGCTTTTGAAGCGATAGCAGACGAAATTGAAGAGCCGTTTGGTCAAGAACCAAATGATCTAGCCTTGAGCAGTATGGGGCGGATGATTGAAGAGACTATCGCTGAATTGATAGGTGAGCAATCCGAGCCATCTCCAAGGTCTGATGCTACAGTAAAAGTAATTGATTGAGCTATCTATATATCCTTAATAGCGTATACTGTTAATATGCGCGAGTTTTCTCCATCGGTCAGTTCGTATAGCACTTCTCTTTGTTTACCTGTAGGATTGGCATTGGTGTCACCTTCCTGGTATAGGGGGAATTTTTGTGTCAAATATGTTCCTGTCAGGTTAAAGCTATCGTGTCCCAAATAACCGGTACTGATCTTGGGATTGTCGGCTACAGGAGAAAAGTAGATTTGGCTTAGAGACTTACCTTTATTGACGGAGTATCCAATTATATTTCCGTAACTCCCACTACCATGAGACTGCGTGTATACCAGTACTTCTGGATAGCCATCGCCGTTCATGTCTCCAATTTGAGCATCTAATACCGTCTGACCAGTGATATCGTGGCTGTGTATGTCGTTATCTATGGACAATCCTGTAGGAGTAATCATTAATAGCTCCTTATCCCCATCGTTCTTACTTCGGATTGAAAAAGAAATGCCATTGAATTTGAGATTCTTGATAAAGGAAGTTTGGTCTACCTGTTTGGGATCCAAGTCCTCTTTGATTTTTTTGTATCGCCCTCCTAGAGATGCACCACCAGAGCAATAAAAGTGGAGTATGGTAGAGTCATTGACTAGTTCTGATTTTATGCTTACACTCTCCTCATCGAAAGATAAAAGTACGGGTTTTCCTTCGAGCATAGTGCGATAGACATTGGTTCGGGTTTGGAATGCTTGAGCATCTAAGGTGCAGGTCGGCCCTTTTAGATCTGCTCTTGACCGGACTTTGATGTTAATAACAGTATCCGATAAGCGCTGTACCGACATACCCACCCAATCATAGCCTTCGGCTCTTTTTTCATATGCGGTATCCACATAGTTGCCTTCTACATTTATTGACCGATCTGTTATCTCTTCTTGTGAAGCTGTTTCCGCAGGTTTCAGATTGCAGCCGATAATTGCAAAAAAGGACAAAGTCGCTATGATAATATTGTTTAACGCAGACATAGAGTAACTATTTGTTTTTATTGAATGTGTGTTGCAAAATCCTTACCAAGATTTCATTATTCTATTTTTTATTGCCATAAAGCCTGATTGTAGCTTTATTTGGCTCTCTTTTCTAATTTTCATTTTCTCTTTTTAGGAACAAGTATTCTGAAATACGGATTGTAAAGCCAAGGGAGCGAATCATAAACGAATTATTTATTTGCTCAAAACTGCTTTTACTTTTAGGGCAGCAAAGGAGGTATAAGATAAATGTATATCTGCCTTGAACTAAAAGATGAAACACGGGAAGGGGTATAAAGCCTGACTTAAAGGACATAAAAAATGAAAAGAAACACGATCTATATTTCCATACTTGTTATGCTTGTCTGCGTGATAGCAATTATGCCCCTTGTTAAAATCCCCATTTCAACTTCTTCAAGAGGAATTGTCCGTCCAGTATCGGAGAATACTAAGTTAGCCTCGGTCGTTAGTGGAAGGATTGTCAAATCTAATCTCAAG
Source organism: Sphingobacterium paucimobilis HER1398 (assembly GCF_000416985.1). Taxonomy (GTDB): domain Bacteria; phylum Bacteroidota; class Bacteroidia; order Sphingobacteriales; family Sphingobacteriaceae; genus Sphingobacterium; species Sphingobacterium paucimobilis. The sequence continues at coordinate 53,290 of NZ_ATDL01000001.1, read as the reverse complement.
TTCAATAACCAATTGGTTGCGGCGGGGGATACACTACTAGTCGTGACATCCCAGCACCTTGAGTCTAAGAAACACCTTCAGGTGGGGTTGAGTAGTGATTACAATGCGCAGTTGCATGATTTGTCCAAATTGGTAAGAGGTGATTTCTCCAATCTGTTGACAGGACAGTATCAGAAGGAAGTAAGCACGCTACAGGAAAAAACAGAAGAACTGAGGGCACAGCTGGAATTGGCTCAAAAAGAACTGGCTCGAGCAAAAGTGCTGTTTGAACAGGGGGTCATCCCACAGGCCGAATACGATAAAACCTACTTTAGTTTCAAGAATATCAAAAGTAAGGTCAAAGCTTTAGAAGAGCAACAAATGGCACAGTGGCAGGCGCAAAAAAGAGATATACAGCGTCAACTGACCACAGTAACCAATGATATTTCGCAAATAGAAATTGAAGGCGAGAACTATGTTATCCGTGCTCCGATAGCAGGCCGTTTGGTCAACCTATCGGGGGTCAATGAGGGTAATTTCTTAATACAAGGGCAGCCCATTGTTGAAATTTCTGTGGATAATGACCTTGTTGCCGAATGTATGGTGTCTCCCAGTGATATCGGATTAATAAAGAAAGGGCAAAAGGTGCGTTTTCAGATTGATACCTACAATTATAACCAATGGGGAATGATCGACGGTAAGGTTGAGGATATTGATCAAAATATCATGGCAACGGAGGGAGGGCAGAGCTTTTTTAAAGTCCGGTGCTCTATGGAAAAAAATCATCTTGAGTTAAAGAACGGGTATAAAGGAGAGATCCAAAAAGGAAGTACCTATACGGCTCGGTTTTATTTATTGGATCGAACGCTATGGCAACTGCTGTTTGATCGGGTTGATGACTGGTTTAATCCAAATCTGATTTAAAAGTAAGCTACTGAAATATGCTAATCGTAAAGAACAAGGAGTTGCTCTAAGGGGATTGTCATGTCAAAAAATAAATAGTACCGGGTAATCCGAAACGGTTAAAAACGATTAAAAGTCAATGCGATCCATCGACATAGGGGTCATGAAGAAATTATATACATATGAAAAAAGGAACTTTAGTAAAACAGCAGGATATCAAGGATTGTGGCGCAGCCTGCCTCTCCTCGGTTGCGGCATATTATGGGCTCAATCTCCCTATAGCCAAGATTAGGCAGTTATGTCACACAGATACCCGAGGTACCAATATTCTGGGGATGACACAAGGGTTGAATGATATGGGATTCAATGCCAAGGGAGTCAGAGGAAATATGGATGCCTTAGTCCAGATTCCTTTGCCTGCTATTGCCCATGTGGTAGTTATGGAGCAATTGCATCACTTTGTTGTCATTTATAAAATAGATAAGAATCAGGTAGAGGTTATGGATCCTGCATATGGCAAGATCGAAAAGTATAGTATGGCGGATTTTCAAAAGATTTGGACGGGTGTATTGATTCTTTTAGAGCCAAACGAGTACTTCGAGCAGCGCAATGAAAAGGTCAGTGTCTACGGAAGGTTCTGGAATTTGGTAAAGCCTCATAAGACGGTTGCTATCCAAGCGTTGATAGGTGCTGTGGTATACACGGTGTTGGGACTATCGACGTCGCTGTATATTGAAAAGATAACAGATTATGTGCTCATCGATGGAAATACAAGACTTTTGAACCTGTTGTCTATCGCTATGGTGCTGATTCTATTGTTTCAGATTTTTATCGGAGCTATGAAGAGTATTATGGTATTGGAGACAGGACAGCGGATAGACAAATACCTGATTTTGGGCTATTATAAGCATATTTTGACACTGCCTCAGCGCTTTTTTGATACCATGAAAGTGGGTGAGATTATCTCAAGGGTGAATGATGCGGTCAAAATCAGAGCGTTTATTAATGACGTGTCCATACAGATTGTGGTCAATGTATTTATCGTGATTTTTTCATTTGCACTGATGTTCAGTTATTATTGGAAATTAGCTTTGATACTGGCATTGGTTATTCCTTTATACTGTGCTGTTTATTGGCTGACGAATAGATTGAATAAAAAAGTGGAGCGAAAGCTGATGGAGGATGGTGCCGAATTGGAGTCCCATTTGGTAGAATCTCTAAATTCCGTCCGTACGATCAAACAGTTTGGAGTGGAAACCTTTGCCAACAATAAAACGGATAACCGTTTCAGTACCTTGTTAAGAACGGTTTATAAGTCGGTTATGAACAGTCTTTTCTCGACAAATTCTGCAGAGTTTCTCTCCCGTATATTCACGATTATCTTACTTTGGGTGGGTTCTAATTACGTAGTTGAACGTATTATTACTCCTGGGGAACTTCTTTCTTTTTATGCGCTGGTGGGGTATTTTACGGGACCTGTTACCCAGTTGATCGGGATGAATAAGACTATTCAGAATGCCATGATTGCTTCGGACCGTCTGTTCGAAATTATGGACTTGGAGCGCGAAGAGTCGACAGACAAGTTGGATCTTACTCCAGCTCATGTTGGGCATGTCACCTTTAGCGATGTTGCTTTTAGTTATGGTTCGCGGGTGGATGTATTCAAAGGGTTCAATTGTGTGTTTAGAAAAGGGGAGACTACAGCGATAGTGGGAGAGAGCGGATCTGGAAAAACAACTATAGCCGGATTGATGCAGAATCTTTATCCCTTGAAGCAAGGTAAAATTACGATTGGGCAATATGATCTTAGCTATATCTCCAATCATTCACTCCGCCAGGTTGTTTCTGTTGTCCCACAGCAGATTGATCTCTTCTCAGGTAATGTGATTGATAATATTGCGTTGGGAGAGGATTTTCCCAATGTGCAGCGGATATTGGAGATAACGGAACGTCTTGGGATTTTACCTTTTATCGAGAAATTGCCCAACGGCTTCCAGACCTATCTTGGAGAGAATGGCGCCATGCTTTCAGGAGGACAAAAGCAGCGTATTGCTATTGCACGCGCCCTGTACAAAGATCCGGAGATACTTATTCTAGACGAGGCGACTTCGGCATTGGACACCGAATCCGAACAGATCATCCAAAAAACGCTACAGGATTTTAAAGATGCTGGTAAGACGATGGTGGTAATCGCTCATAGATTGAGCACTATCGCGCATGCCGACAATATTTTAGTGCTGAAAGCGGGACAGGTCGTCGAACAGGGAAATCACGAGATATTGATCACGATGGACGGAATCTATCGCGGTATGTGGGATAAACAAACTTTAGCACTGGAGGTTTAAGATGGGACGGATAATAGCATGGGTAGTTATTGTATTGGGTCATTTTTTTAGCCTAAAAGTACAGGCGCAAGAAAAATGGAATCTCCAGCAGTGTATTGTTTTTGCACAGGAGAATAACCTTGAGATTCAAAATAGTAAAGTCAATAATGACGTGAAGCATGTAGAGCTGCGGATCGCGAAGAATGAAAGGTTATTGGAAGTCAAAGGTTTTACAAACCTGTACTCGAAGTTTGGGCAGGGGCAAGATGTGTTTGGAAACACACGTAGGAATGATAATCTCAATAGTGAAGTGGGGATAGATGCGAATGTTACGATATACAATCATGGTAAACTGGCGAATGAGATTAAGAAATCTACGCTTTTGGTTAGTGTGAGTGAAGAAGAAATGGCTCTATTCAAACGGAATATTGCCATCAAAGCAATCGAATATTATCTGGCAATCCAACTGAGTAAAGAGATTGCCCGGTCGATAGATAGCGCGGTGTTTTATGCAAACCTACAGTATGAAAAAGCTGTTAAAACTACCGAGGCTGGAAGTACGGCATTGACGGTACAATATGAGGCCCAGGCTAACCTCGCGAGAGAGCGGCAAAAGCTAAAGCAAGCCAAGCTGGATGTAGATCGTGCTAAGCTGGCTATGGTACAATTGATGCAACTGGAGGATTATAACAACTTCGATATTGTCGAAGAAAGACAGGAAGCGCTTCATGCTCATTTGACCTACACCTTGCCTGAGGCTATAGAGCAAGCTGCGTCCAATCATCCAGAGCTGAAGAAACTGAGCTTGTTGCGGTCTGCCGCCGAGGTCGAGCATAATATTATCAAGTCTGACCTGTACCCTGTAGTTAGAGGAAGTGCCTTGTTTGGGAGTCTATACTTTAATAGTCTGGTTACGGCAGGAGACAGAGGGTTCTTTCCACAGATGCGGGATAATTTCTCACAGCAGGTAGCCATCAGTCTGTCTATTCCCATCTTTAGTAAAGGACGTGTGAAAAATGCGGTAGCAAAGAATAAACTGTATTTGCAACAGAATGACATTCAGACCAAACAACAGTATCTGGCGATAAAGCAAGATATCGAAAAGTTCTATTTCGACTATTGGGGATATCAGGATCAGCACGAAGCCGCCCAGGACATGCTCGAAAGTGCACGGATAGCGCTGGCATTTACCAGTAAGAGTTACGATGCCGGTAAAAGCTCCATATACGACTTGAACAGCTCTAGGAGCAATATGTTGAAAGCCGAGAGTGAAATGCTACAAGCCAAGTACAATTGCCTTTTCGTGTCAAAAATGATTAAATTTTTTATTGAAGAAACCTTATAAAAACAAAATATTCCTATGCAACTATTTAAGCAAATTGATAGACTTAATCTTTTAGATAAGTTGATATCGCAAAAAAGAACCGGTAAGCCAGAATCCCTGGCTAGAAGATTAGACCTTTCGGTGTCCCGCTTGGCCCGGATTATAGAATACCTGAGAGAGACGGGTGCTCCGATCCAATACGATCGTGCATTGCAGACTTATTTTTATGAGTTTGATTATCGGATTTTTATTCAGGTTAGTATGCAACCGCTATCTGATGTCGATACTAGATTATATGATGCTGGGGGCTTTTCTTCTATGTCTTTTGGGATGCCTGTACTAGGATTTGTAGGAGGAAATGGGGTGGCATTTTAAAGGCTTAATAAAAATGTTTAATGCTTTTTTTATGCATTGTACTAAAGGATATTTGATATATAAAATAGAAACAAACAATAAAAATAAACGTTATGAAAAATTTAGAAAACAAAAACTTAACTGTGTTAGATTTAGAAGAAACAATCCAACTGGACGGTGGTGTCTGGAATCCAAATGATGGACAGGGTGGTGACTATGGAATCAACAGCCCAGGAGGTTGTATTCCTAACCCATTTGACAAGATTTTGGGAAGAAAGCTTCAAATGGCATTTTAACTAAAGTGAATCGGAGGTGCCTCTAGCACCCCATTCCTATTTTTTATTAATAATACAAAACAGACGATTACGGAATGTCCATGCTGGATTTTCCATAGGATCGTGACTAATCAAATACATATGAAAGATTTATCGGAAAAAGAAATGTTAGAAATCCAAGGTGGTGGCGTGATCGGAAGGCTGATCAAGGCCGCTGCTAATGCGACAATTGCAATGGCTGAGGATCTTATTGATCGTTGGAGAGGTCCAAACGCGTAGTCATACGCTTAGGACACGATTACTAGGTGTAATTTATTTGTTCATATTCTAGTTTAAAACAAAGATAGGGGTCGAAATATATTTTTGACTCCTATTTTTTATAGATCCAGGTATTGAAAAATGACCTCAAGATTCTTAAACTATCAAAGAGCCATTGTCGTGCGAGCCTATAGGATTGCTCTAAAGGGATATGGGATGGTGTTCTTAGTGGTAAGACTACTTATAGTTATGTGAAACGGCCATCGTATCAACATTATTTATTTGTGTCGCTTTTTCAGATTTGGAAGGGATAGAGTCTGTATATCCAGAAGCTTTTAAAGTTGGGGTACTATTGATCCGAAGGTCTTTAAAAAGTTTTTGGTCACCCCATGCGCTTAAAAGATCTATCGTTAGACTTACACTCACAATCGCTAAGGCAATAAAGACCAATCTTTTCAATGTTAAATTTGATGCTAAAAAATTTGACATGGTTTGGCTTTGAATTTTGGCCAAAGGTATAGCAAAACGGATAACATGAAGAATAATAGGTGTTATCTTTATGTTGTTTTTATGTTATTCCGGATGGTGTATGATAAAAAAAAGTGGGCATTGCCCACCTATTCTAATCTAATAATTTTACTTTCCCAATGAAGGCATATTCATCTATAGTTTTGATTGCTTCAGAAATTGAGTAGCACAGTTGAAAGGTATCTGTAAGTTCTTCTGAAAATTGTTTTAATCTTTCTCTTTTTACTTTTTCAAAGGTCCAGATGGGGTCCAATGGATTGGAGTTGTACGTCGTTATGATAGCTGTGTATCCTTTGTTCTGAGCATCCAAAAGCCTTTGTTTTGTAATGTTTGCTAGTTCCATAACAAACTAATATACAAAAAATAATTTAGGGGTAGGTTTGAATTTGAGTATATTAAGCTTGTTCTTCAGTGATTTGTAATCAGATGGCACAAATGAAAAACAGCTAAAATCACGGATTGGAAGGAGATAGGCAATATTATGTGGCTTTCGGCCATACGAAAATAAATAAATTTATCATTGGTTGGAAAACAGGACTCGTTTGTAACAAAAAAGGAACGATAGGACCTGAATGCTCGAAGAATCTAATATCTCTACAAGGCACGAAAAGCACTAATCGGTTTATATAGCTGCAATCTTATTCTGGCAATATTTAACTTTATGTTAATATTATGATATCTAGCTTTGTGCACTGGATATGTAGGTTATTAACTATCTTCGTGTATCGAGTAGTATAAACCTTTATCAGCAGTAGTTTTTTATGACGTTATCGTCTTAAGCAATGCTATCTCTATGATTACAGACAAAGATTTTGAGGATTTTTTGGACAATGATCAAAAGGCATTTAAAAAGGTCTTTGAAACATATCAGCATGTCTTGATGTATTACGTTGTAGAAGCGACTCAAAACGAGAGTACTGCTGAGGAGATTGTTCAAGAGGCTTTTGTTCAGCTTTTTTTACAGAAGGACAAGCTTAGTACGCCGGAGCAGATCTATCCCTTCCTGTTTACAGTCGTGAAGCGGCAGACAATCTCCACCTACCGACGTAAAATGTCTTCCAAGCGCTATATGGACGAATTAGGAGCACTTTGGAGCGAAGCAGAACATACTGTTTTGGAGCGTATTGCGGGAGCGGAGATACAGGAAGCTTTTGACAGATCTGTAAATGAGCTGCCACTACGGCAAAAGCAGGTGTTCCTGTTGAGCAGGTTGGAAAATAAAAGCTATCAGGAAATTGCTGATCATCTCGGTGTTTCTAAAAATACCGTAAAAAACCAATTAATATCGGCCACAAAAATCATAAAACTTAAGCTCGCTCGCTTCCAGAATCTGATTTTATCATTTTTTTTGTTTTTTCTATAGTCCTTTTTCCGATAGGTTGCGATTATACTTATAAACAGCATAATCGTGGACAAGGAAGAGATAAAAGCACTATTAAAGCAACTGGAAGATAGGACGATTTCAGCGTCAGATTTTGAACGCTTGAAACAAGCCTTTGATCAAGATGATATTGAAGATCTATTATTCGAAGATATCATACATGATCTCTCTGCACTTTCTTCACCACAATCTCATGAAGAATTATTCCATGCTATTTCTTCAGATTCGCGAATCAGCGGTCAGTTTAGCCATTCAGGCCGTCGGCGTTTCCGAATCAATAGTTTGGTGAGTTGGAGTGTGGCCGCTGTTGCTATCTTGACACTGGGTTACTACTTCGTCCCTTCCTGGAATAAGGCTGGAGAACAGAATGAACAAGCGCATATTGAGGTAGTACCTGGGGGGCAGCGGGCACATGTTCTACTGGCTGATGGTCGAAAGATTCATCTGGATAGCCTAGAAGAAGGGCATTCTGTTGTGCTGGATGGCTATAGTATCCATAAGGACAAAAATGGAAAGATTATTTACGCGTCGCTTGACGGTTCAGATAGTCCTATCTATAATAATATCGTAACGCCAATAGGTGGGGAGTACAATGTGGTATTGGCCGATGGTACTGAAGTCTATCTCAATGCTGCTTCAAATCTCCGTTATCCTATCCGATTTGCGAAGGAGAACCGAGGGGTGGAGCTTTTGGAAGGAGAAGCTTATTTTGAAGTGAACAAAGTTAAAGAGGCGGGTGAGCGGGTTCCTTTCCAAGTCAAATCCAAAGGACAGGTTATAACGGTATTGGGTACTGCTTTTAATGTTAACTCTTATAACAAATCCATTGTTACGACCTTGGTTGAAGGAAGTGTGAAGCTGAACAGCAAACAGGTCGAAAAATACCTAAAACCTGCGCAGCAGGCTACTTTGAGACCGGATAGCGAGGACTTTGCCGTCGTATCGGTAGATCCGAGTTATGCTATCGCGTGGAAGAGCGGTCTTTTTGCCTATGAGAATGCTTCTATCCATCAGGTCATGGCCGACATATCACGTTGGTACGATATCGAAATCCAATTTGAAAATATACGTAGTGACAGTCGGTTTTCAGGTCGATTATCCCGCTTTGAAAATATTGATAAGCTGTTGAACACGATCAGTCTAACCGGTTCTGTTAATTTCAAGAGAGAGGGAAGGAGGGTCTTTGTAATGAAGTAACCATAGGTCCTAATTATTGTTTTAGTGAAAATCAAGATATAAAACAACCATTCCTTTTTAAAACCAATTAATAAAAATGTCAGAATTCAACCAAAAGAGTATCCGGAAGATTCCTTCCTGGCTTCTGCTTAGAGTTTCTAAATCAAAACTTGCGGCATTACTTTTTTTTACAGGATCACTCCAAGTCTCTGCTTGGACGCAGGCTCAGGAGATATCCTTACGAGCAGAGAATATCACCATTTCGGAAGCATTGAAGCAGATTGAGAAAAAGACGGGATATCATATTTTTTACGATAATACCCATTTTTCAAAAAGTGAAAAGATTACGGTCGATTTTCATAATACCAAACTTGAGAAAGTTTTGAGTGAAGTATTATCACGGTACAATATGAAATATTCGATTGTAGACAAGAATATCATATTGAGCAAAAATGCTTCCTCTCCGACAAAAGGGGATGGCGTGAGTACGCGGGATGTGCAGCAACACTTCATTACTGGGGTGGTCAGGAACAGCAAGGGAGAGGCTTTGAAGGGGGTTTCTGTCATCGAGCGAAGTGGCGGAGCGACAGCAGTAAGTGATGAAAACGGTGTTTTTTCTCTTAAAGCCTCTTCTGCTCGACCGACACTGCTATTTACCTATCTTGGGTTTGAAAGACTGGAGCTTACTGCTGATCAATCTAAGATAGAGGTTCATATGAAAGAAGCTTTGGAAGCTGTAGACGAAGTCGTCGTGGTCGGATATCGAGCCGTAAAGCGAGACCTGGTCAATGGGGCGGTATCTACTGTCAATATGGTTGACAAAGAGAAACAGACATTGACACATGCTTCTCAGGCACTGTATGGTACTTCTGGTCTCTGGATTAATCAAGCTGGAGCTAAGCCAGGGAAGGATGCCACGACAATCCGTATCCGGGGTGTGAATACGCTGAATAACGCTAATCCGCTCGTTCTGTTGGATGGAATAGAGTACAGTTTTGATGAAATCGATCCAGCGGATATAGAGACGATTACTGTTTTAAAAGATGCGTCTGCCGCTATTTATGGTTCAAAATCTTCCAATGGTGTAATTCTGATTACCTCGAAAAAAGGGCAGGCTGGAAAGACCAAGATAGAGTTGAGAAGCCATGCCGGTATTCAGCAAGCGAGTTTTTTGCCGGAGGTTGTTAACGATCCTATCCTTTATATGCAGATGCGTAATAGGGCAGAGGCTAACTCGGGTAAGATTGCATTGAGTTATAGCCAGGAGCAGATAGACGAGTACCGTGCAGGCATGGGGACCGATCCGTCTGTATATCCTGCTTCCGATTGGTTTGACATCACTCTGGACAACGGATTTTTACAGCAGTACAATGCCCGTGTTTTGGGGGGCGGAGATAAGTATACATTCACTGTAGGTGGAGGTTATATGAATCAGAAAGGAATATTCATTGCCAATGATGATGCTAAACGGTATTCATTTGACGTCAAGGTATCTGCACAGGCTACACCTAGATTGAAGATCAATGCAGGAATTATTGGTAATCTGAGAGAATTTAATGAAGTTGGTTATGGTACAGGTACGGTATTTAACGTCATTATGCGGGGACTGCCCATTATATCAGACTATCATAAAAACAATCTTTATGGATCGAGTTGGTTGTATACACCAGGACGCAATAACATAGAGAACCCTCGTATGGAAGTGGAACAGGGGTTTACCTATCGTGATTATCAAGAGACACTTACCAACTTCAATATAGAGTACAAGCTACCGTTCAATCTGACCTATCATAATACGCTGGGATATCGGCGTGTGGATCATTTCAGCAAGGATTTTATACCTCAGATGTATACCGTAGACCCCAAGACTGGCGACGTCAAAAATTTCAATAGTACTGCCCCACGGATCAAAGATTGGGACTCTCTAGAAAAGCAGTTCACTTTGTCGCACCGTTTGGTCTTTGAGAAAGAGTTTGGACAGCATAATGTCCATGCTATGTTTGGTCAGGATTATCAGATTAATGATGGTAGAGGATTTCAAGCGTACAATTGGGGCTTTTACGACAATAGCCTCTATGAGCTGAATGCACTTTCTGACCAAACAAATGCGCAGGCTACAGGAGGTTCGACCAAGGATATCTTAGCTTCCTTTTATTCGCGGCTCGCCTATGATTATCAACAAAAATATATGGTAGAAGGTAGTCTCCGTTACGATGGGTCATCTCGATTTGCTCTGGGCAATCAATGGGCATTATTTCCGTCGATGTCATTGGGATGGATGTTGAGCAAAGAAGATTTTTTCGATAGTAAAGCTGTCGAGCGTCTCAAGATACGAGGATCTCTTGGCAAACTGGGCAACCAGGCAGTGGCGAATGGCGCGTACAATAGTACCGTCAATATCAATAATAGTTACAACTATAGCTTTGGAGGAGTGACTACGGGTGGTGCCGCTACTTCAGCATTAGCGGATCGGAATATCCGTTGGGAGTCTACTACAGCCTACAATATTGGTTTTGATATGAATCTCTGGAATAAGCTGAACATCACTGGGGATTATTTCTATAAGCGTACCTATGATATCCTACGAGCCATTGCGATACCGGGCCAAGTTGGCGGTTTATCGGGACCTACGGTCAATTTGGGCAAAGTGGATAATAAAGGTTGGGAGCTGGCTGTGGATTATGCCGATCAGGTCGGAATGTTCAAATATGGGATGCAAGGTTCGGTCTCCTATGTCAAGAATAAAGTGATCGATATTGCTGATCAACAGATTATTTCGGGACGTTATATCATTAAAGAAGGACATTCTATCAATTCGTACTACCTCTACAAAGCTGAAGGTTACTATCAGAACCAGGCCGAGATCGACAATGCTCAGGCTGTGTACGGTACCCGTTCTAAGTTGCGTCCCGGATATATACGATACGCCAATACCAATGGTGATAATTACATAGATGATGCCGATAAAATAATCACAGGAAATACCATACCTGATTATAATTATGGTTTCTCTGCACGGTTGGGCTATGGACAGTTTATGCTGGATGCGCAGTTCCAGGGTGTTGCCAACGTCGATGTCTATCCTACTGGCAATGTTGCTTTTCCATTCAATAACGGAGCCGGTGTCACCGAAGATTGGGCTCGCGATTCGTGGACACCCTCCAACCCCAATGCGGCGTTGCCTTTACTGACCACTTATACTGATGCCGGTGAAAATTTTATAAACTCTACTTTTTGGTTAAAGGATGCTTCTTACCTAAGGATGAAGAATATTTCTCTGACTTACAACTTGCCGTCGCGGTGGTTGGATCGGGCAGGTATCAGCAAGGCAGCCCTGTATATCAGTGGACAGAACCTGTTGACCTGGAGTAAGTTTAAGATGTGGGATCCTGAGTTGACAACGACAAAAGGGGACCTGTATGAATACCCCAACCTGAAGAGTTATAGTATAGGATTGAATTTGAATTTTTAAGCATATATCCCATGATTAAGAATATATTTTTATGCGTTATTGCAGCGGTTAGTCTTTCCTCATGTGAACTGACTGTATCGCCTACGGACAAATATGACCAAGAGACGTTCTGGTTAGGAGCTAAAACCGCCAAAGCAGGGCTTACGGGATGTTATGCTGCTTTAAAAGATCAGTATCTCTTCGGTAATGCCTCCCCGCTTTGGGAAGAGTCTGCGACTCCCAATGCATACAATTATGATAACAGGCTAGGCTGGAACAGTGTCGCATTGGGCACGCAGACGCCTGATCTGGCCTTGTTCAATGGACGTTGGACAGCCGCTTATCGCGGTATCGGGCGGTGCAATGCATTGCTGGACAATATAGATAAGAACCAAGAGCTTTCAAAACCAGAGATTGCACAGATGAAGGCTGAAGCACGCTTTCTAAGAGCATTATTGTACCAAGTATTAGTTACATATTATAAGGATGTTCCGTTGATTCTTAAAGAAGCAGAGTTGGAGCAGAAAGACTATCCGCGCACAGCTCACGGAGAGGTCGTGGATTTTATTGTGAAAGAGTTGGATGCAGTAGCCGCATTGCTTCCGGTACGTTACAGCCAGAACAGTGATATTGGTAGACCCACACGGGGCGCGAGTCTGGCGTTGAAAGCTCGTCTTTTACTTTTCGAGGCTTCTCCTTTGTTGAACCCTAGCCATGCGGCCGATCGATGGGAAGCCGCCGCTGCAGCTGCCAAGCAGGTGATGGATCTGAATGTCTATAACCTTTATCCTAATTATAGGCAATTGTTCCTGCCTGCAGGTGAAAATAGTGTCGAGCATATATTTGACATACAAAATGTCAACGAACCAAACTTAGGGAGTAGTTTTGATATTGCGTTAAGGCAATATAATAATGCCGCGCCGCTCAAAGATCTTGAAGATGCTTATTGGATGATAGACGGTAAGCCCAGAGCAAGTTCCAGTTTTGCAAATTCGGCAGCCTATGATAATCTTGATCCACGTTTTAAGATGACGGTGGTATACCCAGGAGCTACATTTATGGGCGAAACCGTAAAGGCAAATGGGAGTAATACCGTATTCAAAGTGATACAGACCGGTTATACTTTTAAGAAATATAGCATTTACGATGCAGCTGCGGTTAGCACGGAACAGGCTCAGATTGGAGAAAATATGTCCGAAATAAACTACATGGTACTGCGCTATGCCGATGTACTATTGATGTATGCCGAGGCTATGAACGAACTGGGGCGGCTAGATGCAGCAGTATGGACACGTACTCTTGGTGAAATTAGAAAGCGTGCTGGTTTTACAGCATCTACAGCTGTTGCGTTTCCTGGAGCTGATCAAGATCTATTGCGTACACATATACAGTACGAGCGCCGTATAGAGTTTGCTGGTGAGGGACTTTATTATAATGACCTCAGACGTTGGAAACTTGCTGAGGTGGCTATGAACCAGGTGATTAAAAAGTTTGACGGTTCAGTTATCATTTCCCGTTCTTTTAATCCAGCTCGGGATTATTGGTGGCCGATTTCGACCACCCAAATAGAGTTGAATCCGAATCTTAAACCAAATAACCCAGGTTGGGGTGAATAAATCAGAAATAGACATGAAAAATAATTTGCGACTGTATTTAAAACTAGGGGTATTCCTGCCATTAATGGCACTCGTATTATCCTGTTCGGCAGATAAGAACCCCCTATTAGACTTTTCAGATCCCTTTGGTGATAGTGGCGAAGAAAATCATCCCGTACCTGCCCTTAAAGATAGTCAGCGGCCTATCTTGATCAGCGAGCAGTCCGAGGGGCAGGTGGTTATAATAGATTCATTGAGTAAAGGTATACTCTGGACCTGGAAAGCCAGTGAGCATCTCAGTGCCACACAAGCCGCTTGGTTCAGAGAGATTGATGAGGCAAAAGCTGTCTATCAAAAGCAGTATGTGCTCCTCACTGCCTCGAGCGGTGGTGTTGCACTGATTAGAATCAGCGACAAAAAAATCATGTTCTATACACGCGATGTTGGTAGCCCACATTCTGCCGAATTATTACCAGACGGTAATATCGTGATGGCAAGCAGTACATCTAGCAATGGTCTCGGAGATGCGTTAAAATTATATAAAGTTGACTCTTTGAAGGCCTATGTTGAACAGGAGTACAAACGCTATAACCACACTTTTGCACATAATGTGGTCTGGGATCACAAAAAGAACATACTATGGTCCACAGATGACCAGTATCTGTATACCTTTACGTACGAGAATAAAGACGGTGACCTTAACTTGATTAAAGGGGCTACTTTTTATCCACTTCCGGATAAGGATCCTCATGACATGTTTCCGGTCTATGGAAAAGAGGAGCTTTATCTAACCACGGGTTCCAAGATTTATATATTTGATATTGCCAAGGAGAAGTTTACAGAGCATCCCTATTCCAAGCGCAATATTAAGTCCATAAGCGACGGTCCTGCGGGATTTGGCACACTCATTATCGAACCTACGACTTCGTACTGGACCAATAGAGTGACAAATAGCAGAGGGAGTAGTGCTTTTTTCAAAGACTCGTACAAGATGTACAAAGCAAGGTGGTTTATAGACAATCCTTTCAGTTACCCATCCGATCACCTTTATAGACAGACAAAATAATCATGAATATGAAAAAAATATTTTGCCATAGTTTGGTATTGCTCTTGAGCTTTTCTTTTCTTTTGAGCTGTAGCAAGGACGGTGAAGACACTATTCCACAGCCAGACTTTATCAAGACTTCACTGCCAATATCGTTGGCTATAGATGGGGGACAAGAGTTTGATTTCTACATTGCTGACGAGGATACTGGTATTACCTATCAATGGGAGTTGCCGAATATGCTAACCTTGATAGCAGGACAGGGAACCAGTCGTATTACAGTAAAAGGTGTTGTTGAAGGAGGTGTGATTCCTGTCAAATCTTTGGGCGTAACTGCTGTTAAGAATGATAAAAGCAGTTATACGCGATGGTTTTATAAAGAGGTTACGATACTGACCCCGCCACCGAGCCTGGATGGCTATAAGACTAAGCGATTTGGCTCCAAGACCTGGATGTTAGAAAATCTGAACGAAAAAGGTGCCGATGGCAATTTAGGTTGGGCATATGATAATAATGTGAACAAGTCGGCTGTCTATGGGCGGCTGTACACATGGGCGGAGGCGATCACGGGTATTTCTAAAGCGACAGCTGCACAGAATCCGTACAAATTCGGTTATGCAGGGGTGGATGATGCTGGTAATGCCTTCAGACTTGATGGTACAACAGCGAGCTCTGCCAATATACAGATCCAAGGCGCTTGTCCCAAAGGCTGGCATCTCGCCAACGTCAATGATTGGTACGATCTATTGGTGTCTATTAAGGCTGAATATAATATACCAGGTAGTACATTGGCGGAAATCGGAGCGAGTAAAGATGGCTATACTATTGGCTGGGGAAGAGAGGTAGGCGTGATAAATAGTATTACATTGACGAACTGGGGCCTTGTAGGGCCTTATCTGAAAGGGAGTAGTCCACAGTCTGCTGGAGGACTTTGGGATGGAGGGACAACGTTCAATTATGGCGGTAATGCGAACTTTCCCAGTGGAGCCTATCCTTTGTTTAAAGAATTGAGTACGCAGATCGATTTTAATATCCTCCCTAGTGGCCGTTGGAACGAGGCTAGTAAAGTTTTCCAACAAGAGGGATTATATTCCTACCATTGGGTCGCTTTTTTGAGTGCGAATGCTGGTAATAATCCATTGCGTCTCACTATTGGGTCCGCAAATGCCAATTTTTCAAATGGTACAGATTCAGGCCTCAATGGACATTGTGTACGTTGTGTGGCGAATTATTAGTAATTGTATTGTCGTTTCATGGTCTTGAAGGACCATGTGCGATTGTAGCGTCGTCTAGAAATCTAGGCGACGCTATTTTTACGTTATTGTTTTTTCCACTACAGTAGGGTAGAGCGATGTTGTCAATTACAAAAAGTGATAATCGGCATCAAGTTTGCTATTGGTTTCCGATTTTATTTACTTTTGCCCGCAAATATTAACTTGCATGATTAAAAAATACATCCCCTCAGGGGCTTTTTCCTTCACAGGAATATTGAAAACCGTTCTTTTTGGAATATTAGGCTGCATTCTTTTGCCTCTTCTATATGTCCTCGTCAACCATTGGATTCCCAATATTTGGTTTGCGGCAATATCAGCCGTTATGTTTGGCCTTGGACTGGGCTTTTTTATCGACCTGGGAATCGGCCTTGGAAAAATCAGGAATATCAAGGTCGCAGCTGTTATCGGGGTATTCTACGGCTTGCTGGCCTATTATATGCAATGGATATTTTTTGATGAGTTTATGTACAATACCAATGGCTTTTCCTTAAATCGTGATCAGGAAGGATTTACGGCACTCTTGGAGAATATATTCTTTTTGTTTACCCATCCTCAAGCCTTGGTAGAAGAGATTGTCGCTCTGAATGAAGCCGGAACATTTCGTGTAGAGGGTAGCTCGACAGTAAGTGGTGCTGTCCTGTGGGCACTGTGGGTTGGTGAATTTGCTGTGATTTTGATCAGTGTTGTATTAGCTGTGATGTTTGGTAAGGCATCCGAACCTTTTTCAGAACAGAACGATGCCTGGATGGTCAGGCGCAAGCCGTTTGCGAAGATTCCTTACATCGAAAGTAAGGATGAGTTGATAGAGACATTGGATGCAGGTGATTTGAGCCTGTTAAAGCAACCGATGGAAAATATCGATTCGACCAATTTCGCTGAAGTCATTGTTTTCGAATCCAATGGTGACCCGGTGAAATACATCACAGTGGTGAACACGTCTGTCGTTCGCCAAAAGCTAGGCAAGGATAATATTAGAAAAGATGTCTTGATCAAGTATTATCCCATCACCGATCCCAGTTTTTAGTCCGTTTGTTAACAGGATAGGAATAATAAGCGAGTATAAGGGGTTATAAATAGTACAAAATTCGATGAAAAAGCTGGTCATACTGACGTCTATACTTTTGATACACGTATTTGTTTTCGGACAAAAGAAACACGAAATCTTTTATCCTAGTGGTAAGCTAAAGGTGAGTGGGCAGTTTGATGCTAAAGGTATAGAAAGCGGACAGTGGAAGTCTTTCTTTGAAAACGGAAAACTAGAATCAGTAGGACAATTTGATAGTGCAGGAAATAGGACCGGAGAGTGGAAGACGTATCATGAGAATGGGCAACTGCGGGAGACCGTGTATTATGTAAACGGAAATAGAACGGGAGTCTCTAAAAGTTATCAATCAAACGGACAACTTGGCGAAGAAGGCACTTATGAGAGTGACAATGCCACCGGCGAATGGAGGACTTATCACCTCAATGGTAAGTTATGGGAAGTGTGGAACTATCAGCAAGGGGAGCCAAAGGGCGAATTCAGAGAATATAATGATAAAGGTCAATTAAAAAGGATTGGTAATCGTGTGGGCTATGTCGAAGACGGCGAATGGAAGTATTATTTCGATAACGGGCAACTTGAAAAAGTTGGTCGCTACGAGAGTGGCAAGCAGACCGGTGAGTGGAAAAATTACCATTGGAATGGACAATTATCTGATAGTGCCCATTATGAGGACGGTAAGAAAATAGGCGAATGGAAAATGTTTGGAGATAAAGGAAATCTACTGCAAAGCATGATTTATAGTACTTCTGGGCAGGTAAATTCCGCCAAATTCTATCATGAAAATGGTCAGTTAAGCAAGGAGGGAAACTATAAGGATCGCGATCCGTCGGGCGAATGGAAGCATTATGACAACTCTGGGGTGTTGACTCAGGTTTTGTTATACAGCAAAGACGAAGATGGAAATACCGACGTTGATCTGCGAGAATACCACACTAATGGTAAAGTCAGTTTTTACGGTGGCTATAGGAATGGGAAGCCCTGTGGCGAATGGAAGTATTATGATGAGGTTGGTAATCTTGTAAAGATAGAACACTTCCCCGCGGATTAGACATCTTACTGATTACAATCCGTACGCTTTTATATTCTATCCTAGCGAATTGTAAATCATGATATGATTTTCGGGGTATATAAGATTAATATCTGTAGTTTTGGTGTGGTTCAAAAGAATAGGAATAAAAACATTAATAATCGAAAAATGAAAACTACAATTTTTGCTGCAGTAGCTAGCGTACTTTTGATGACTTCTTGTGGCGATGGGGGTATATACCCGCAAAATGAAGGGGGAGGTAAGGCCGTAAAGCAGATCATTGATAAGAACTTTGATGGAGAGAAACAAGTACAGGAACTGACAATCAAAGCCAAAGATGAGCTGTATGGCGAGCTTGGTACTCTCACTGCGGTATACTGGGATGGAGATAAGCAAATGGAAGATGTATTCAGTTCTTCCGATGGAATGAAAGAATCCGCTGAAACTTTCGGGTCGAAGCAGAAAATGACCCATTTGCCAAAAACAAAAACTGTTGCTATTAAGGAGTTTGACGTAGAGCCTATTCCTTATAAGGTCGGTGAGGCGGCAGGCCTTATACCTGAGGAGTATGAAAACTATGCGTTGGCAGATTATCAATTTACGGTAGGTGATGACGGCAAGATAAAACAACTTTTTACGATCAATACCACAAAGAAAGGCGAGGGAAAGACACAGAATGGACGAATGGTAAGTCAGAATTATTACCCTTTTAAATTCAAGATTGATGATGCCGGAAAAGTCGTTGCTATCGATTAATTAGGAATTTTCAGTATATAAACTGTTCAAAATAGACATGCCTCAATAAATCTCTAACTTATTGAGGCATTTTTTATCAGTAATAAAAAGATAGCATTGTACACTCGCTTTCTTTACCAAAAGGCATAATATTTGTTCAACATGTTTTTTAAATATTTTGATATGAAGAATTTCATTTTACTTTTTGCGTTACTGTGCACCGCTTTTGTGTCCCGTGCGGATCAGCTCCAGGCATTGACACAGCAGCAGGCAGAGGCTGCTGTTGCTTATCTCAAAAAAGAACCTATTGTTATTTTATGGTGTAGCTGCTGCGATGATGACCTCCCTCAAAAGGTCACAGTAAACGAAGTGTTTTACAAAAAAGATGACGAAGGAAAATATTACTCTGTTATATTAAAAGGCCGAGATGAAAGCGGTCAAGAAGTTGAACAATATTTGGATCTTGCCTATGTATTTGTCAAGAAAGGAAAAAAGGCAAAATGCTTAGGTAAAGTGTTGAAATTTGACTGTGATCCCTGTACAACCCCATTTGACTGGTCGATTCAATACGACAGGTAACTGTGCTTACAATCTATTAAGGCGCACCCCCATTGGAGTTGCGCCTTTTTTAGATAATATTAATATTATTTGCTTTCTACAGGTTCTTGTATATTATTAATAGGCCCCTTCCAGTGCTTCATAATCTGTAGTCCGTCCCTGCTCCTTATAGAGTTCCAGGAGTTTGTTGTAGGAGTTAATACCTCCTGATTTATGATCGTATACACCCGATTTCCAATATTTTTCGGCATTTTCCTTATCGCCTAGTTCATAGTATGCCGTACCCAATATAGCTTTAACGTATACACTGTTCTTATTTTTCAGTAATACCTGTACTGCATCATCATATTTGCCCAATTTTATATAGGCGCTTCCCAGAGTATAGACTTGAGTCGTATCTCCGGCATCTACAACAGGTTTTAGATAAGTGATCACATCATCGTATGCTTCGTCCCTCAGACTCAAGTTGGCAAGTATTCCTGCTGCTTTTTTATCCCCTTTATCAACAGCCATTTTATAGTATTCTTTGGCTTTCTCGGGTTGATGGGTGTTACTGTATGCCAAGGCAATTTTACTAATAGCTTCTATACTGCCCTCTTCGACTGCTTTTTTATAGAGCACGATAGCTTCCTCTGTCTGTCCATCACGATTGAGGCGATCAGCCTTATCCTCATTGGAACTGCTGCATGCTGTCAAAACCGCTAAGATTATAGCTAAGCTGATTCTCTCTATACTGAAGTGCCTGTTTTTTTTCATTTAGTAAGATCATATATTTCATCAAAAAAAGACGCTGCCTCTAAGGATAGCTTGTCGAGATAGCGAATGCCTGCGATTATTTATCGCAGGCGTATTTTTTAGTTCTCAGAAGATACCGTAGCAAATACCTCTCCAAATTGTCGGAAGGTCTCATTGGCCATATCGATGGCGGCTTGATGGTCGTTCGGATCTTCGCCATACTTGTTCAGCACAGCGGTAAATCCTGCCCACATCTGTCCACTTTGAGGACCGTATCCTTCGAAAAAGGATGTTCCACGTCCTATGCCGTATTTGTTGAGCATCTGTACAATGTATGGACCGCCCATAATAGAGCCTTCCAATACGTATAGCGAGCTCAAAGCCTCCAGTATATTGTGTACCGATGGGGCGCTAGCTGCAGGAAGATTATCTACCGTGCCACCCAGTACTTCGATATCTTTTCGGATATAAGAAGAATTGCGTCTTTCCGCTACATCCGGTAGCACTTGGGGCGTTACAAAAGGAGCAATATTCTCTTCTACCGCACGAAAGTATGCGTAAAATCCTTTTAGTACTTCGGCATAGTCTGCTTCGGAGCGGATTGCCTTTAGCTGGCGCACGACGATGCCCTCTGTTTTTTGATGGGCAGCGTGCGTATTCTCTTTGATATTTTGACTTAACATATTTTCAGTTTTATTTAAAACGCTTCTATACAAATATTCGTATTTATTTCAATTCTTTTAAACTGAATTTTGCTTTATCGTGTATGAAAAGGGATGATCGGTCGTCTTAATTATAGGGGGCGATTAGGTAAGCCTGTCATTCTAGTACAGCATTACACTTTGAGAAATATCTTCTTCTTGTATAAAAAGTATAAAAACAGCCAACAGACCGTAAAATAGCCAATATTTCCTAACAGCAGACCATATGTGTCAGGTAGAAAGCGGATAATACCACCTAAAAAGTAATTCGATACTTTGCTGAAGGGTACAATTTCCTGAGCAAGATAGATCGTAATCGAATTGAGCCCTACCACGCTGAAAAATAAAGCATAGCGGGTGTATCCCTTTACATCCATGATATAGTAGAACAGTGAAAACAAGATCAAAGATATTCCCGATACGACACAAACAAAAGAGCTGGTCCATAGTTTTTTGTTGATTGGAAACTGTAGGCTCCATATATAGCCGATAATGATCAGTAAAGCTGCTGCGGCGAGCATATAGCTTATCTTCTTCTTTTCGGAATACTGTTCGATAGGCATCTGTATCCATTTGCCGGTAAACATACCAAACATAGACATCGCTATGGCAGGAATGGTGCTCAACAGACCTTCAGGGTCAAAAGATCCGTAGATCAATTTGCCAGGCAATAACAGACGGTCTACAGTGCCCACGAGATTGTCTTCAAAAGAGTAGGGATCGTTAGCGTTTGGAATCAGCCATAAGGCGAGCCAGTAGCCTACTAGGAGCAATATCGAAATTGCTAAGTTAGTCCTCGTGCCAAAACGAACGAATAGCAGGGCTGAAAACATCCAGGCCAAACCGATCCTGCCCAATACGCTGGCATAGCGTATATTTTCAAAATCAAGTTGGAAAAAACCATTATAGACTATTCCTAATAAGACTAAGGTGATACCTCGTTTGATGATTTTTAGATTGATATCCTTATTGCTCTTGCCATAGCGACGCTGACTGTCCAAAGAAAATGGAAATGATATCCCTGCTATAAATAGAAACAGAGGGAATATCGTGTCGTGGTGTGTCAGGCCATGCCATTCCACATGGTGCATTTGGTGTTCCAACCACTGCATGGATGCTGAATCGGGAAATAGTTTGGTAAATGCAATTATTACCCCTGCCAATCCCATGATAAAAAACATGTCAAATCCCCTTAGGGCGTCTAGAGAGGCTAGGCGTTTATTCTTTTTTTGCGTTGGTTCCATAAATGGTCTTTACTATTCTTTTCTGTATGTAGGTTATGGGTTGCTGTACTGATTAGTCTTAAAAATCAGTTGATTGCTTACACTAAGCTAGTGTTTTTTTTGTAAAAGTATAGTGCTTAGAAGCTTTTCTGCAGATTAATTCTTTATAGAAAAGCTATTCTTGCTAGCGGCTTTTTATTCGCTGTCTTTTCCACGTTATCTCTACACCCTGTAATAGTAAGCAAGTGACGTTAAAGCAATACGGCTCTATAGTCAATCTGGCCTTAATTGCTTTTGAGGCTAGCGCTTCGTAAATTTGTACTATTATTTATAGACATATTGGATCGGATCAAAACGATAGTAAAAGAAGAGTTCTATTTGTTCTTTCAATTGAAAAAGACAGAGCGTCTTTGGCATATCCCCTTATTGGCTTCGCTCTGTACCGGCATTCCGCTATTGCTCGGTTACTTCGGGGGGAGATTGGATTACGGGGTCCTGGCCTGTATTGGCGGGTTAGTTATTCTATATATGCCTTCTACCAATATGGAGCACCGTATGCTTACCCTGCTTCTATGTGCCTTCGGTTTTGTTATCAGTTTTGCTGTAGGTGCCGCTTTTAGTTTTGACCCTTTTCTTTCGGCCGTAGCACTTGGATTATTTGCCTTTAGCATTAATTGGCTTGTCCGCTATTTCGCTCTGCAGCCTCCGCGTAATTTCTTTTTCATCATGATCGCATCGATGGCAAGCTGTATGCCCTTTGATGTTGTGGCGTTGCCTACTAGGGTAGGATTGATTGCCCTGGGGACTATATTCGCCTGTATTCTCGCTTTTTTCTATAGTTTGTATATCCTGCGGCGTATACCGCATAAGGCCGCCCCAGTATTTGTACGTTCGGCGGATCGCTTCATGCGAATCGAATCCGCTATCATTGGTACTTTTATCAGCCTCTCTCTATTGGTTGGGCATACGCTGCATTTGGACAATCCTTACTGGGTGCCTATATCCTGCTTGGCCGTTATGCAAGGTCTCAATGTGGCTCATGTCGGTCGACGTAGTTTACACAGGATATTGGGTACTTTTGTGGGGGTAGGCCTGACTTGGATTTTGCTGGCTGCGGAGCCCACAGCCCTGCATGTCTGTATTGCTATATTGATACTGCAGTTTGTAATCGAAATGCTGGTTGTCCGCCACTATGCGCTTGCCGTTATATTTATCACACCATTAACCTTTTTTCTGGCAGAGATTGGATCTGGGTTTAGCCTAGATACAGACCTGCTTATCACGGCTAGGCTATTGGATATCGTTATCGGTAGCCTGATCGGAGCCTTAGGCGGCTGGATGCTCCACAATCGGCAGCTGCACCGCCTAGCTATAGTACGGGTATCACGTCACCGTTGGAGGAAGAGATAGTTCTCTCCCTCCCCTGGTATTTTGCTATTTCATCCTTCGATTAGCATTGATACTGATAAACATATCGTTGCGCTGTTCTGCAATGATCTCGATAAATCTTTCGTAGTGTTTGATGACATCAGAAATCAATTCATTTTTGGTAAACAGCTGCACATCGTATCCTTCTCTGGCATCTCCAAAGTAGGATTTGGGGTAGTGATTTTCTTCCTCTCGGATATCTGGCAAGTTGTCTTCTGTCAAAAGATAGTCGGACACCTCTCGGGCGCTGTTCTTGATCCCATAAATAAAATTATTGACCACATCATGATGTATCTCGATCTCGATCCGCATCGGATCATCGTAGGTATTGATACGTGCCTCTATGCCATTAGCCTGAAACTCCGCTTGCAGCTCATCGAAAGCTGTCTTAGCGGTAGTCTGTATAAAGGTATCGACAGTCTTACTGTCTTTAAAGGAGACAATTTGCTTCAGTCGCGCTTTCCAGGACTCACCCGACCAGGGTACCGTCGATGCGGAAAAGTCCTTCTCGTAGTAGCTCCTGTCGATAGCAAGTGCCTTGACCAGGCTCACGATAAATAGTAGCACAATGATGGAAAAAGGAAGTGCAGTGATCAGTGTCATGCTTTGCAGCGCTTGTAGACCACCTGCGTTCAAGAGCAGCAATGCTAGCGTGGCCAAGAGTACACCCCAGCATACAATTTGCCACTTAGGAGATATTTTGGCATTCTTGGTAGCGATACCATTCATTACGAAAATCCCAGAATCGGCAGAGGTCACAAAAAAGATGACAATGATCAGAATAACGACAAAGTTAAACACTGTAGATAGAGGCAAGTATTCGAAAAAACGGAACATTAGGGCGTCAGGATCCGTCGCGAGTTTGCTGAGTGCTCCGTCAGCTATGTTAAAATCAATCCACATGGCGCTGTTACCAAATACAGACATCCATATAAAGTTGAACAGTGTAGGCAAGATCAGTACAGCAGCAATAAATTCACGGATAGTTCGTCCTTTGGATATCTTGGCGATAAATAGCCCCACATACGGAGACCAGGATATCCACCATGCCCAGTAAAGAATAGTCCAGTTATAAAACCACGGTAGAGTCTCTTCCTCATAGACATGCGTTCCAAACGTGAGGTTGAAAAAGTTATTGAAATAATTGCCCAACCCTTCGGTAAAACTGCCAATCAGATAGACTGTGGGACCCAATGCAAGTACGGCAAGCAAAAGGAGAATCACACCGGCGACATTGATATTACTCAGTATACGCACACCTTTGTCGACGCCCGATACGGCAGAGAATATGGAAAGCGAAACGAGAACAACGACAATGATGACCTGATAGGTAAAGCTGCTCTCTGGAATGATATGCAGAGTCTCTAGACCAGATGCAATCTGCACCACACCAAATCCGAGTGTCGTGGTGATTCCAAAAAAGGTACTGCATAGGGCGAATACATCGATCGCATTGCCCCATCGACCGCTGATCTTATCTTTCAGCAGCGGGTAGAAGCCGCTTCGCAGAGAGAGCGGCAAGCGATAGCGGTGGGCAAAATAGGCTAGGGAGAGTCCCACCATGCCGTATATGGCCCAAGCGTGTATGCCCCAGTGAAAAAAAGTGTATAGCTGTGCATTCTTGGCGCGGTTGATCAGTGTATTACCATCAAATACCGGGTCTGAATAATGTTGCATGGGTTCAGCCACACTAAAATACATCAGTCCGATACCCATCCCTGCAGCAAAGAGCATGGAGACCCAAGAGAAGAATGAATACTGGGGCTTGCTGTCATTATCACCCAGCTTGATGTCTCCATATTTACTGAACATGAGATAGATCAGGAAAAGGACGAATATCGTCACAGACCATACGTATACCCAGTTGAGATTGATAAAGATGAAAGATTTGACAGTGTTCAGTAGGTTTTCGGTCAGTACGGGAAAGGCTGCGGACAATAAACATATGCCTAAAATGAAAATCAAGCTGGGGAGCGTGACGCCTTTACTGAGCGTAGTTCTTATTTTTGTGAATTTTATCATCATGTATATTGAAACAGAAACAGATAATGGGCTGTTTTTGTTTCAGAGGAGGCTCGTTTCCTGCGAAATAGGGGTGAAATAATTTCCTGCTCCAGACTTTCAAGGACAGACTGCCGATATGCGCTTTATTAGTATGATGAGGCTGCCGTGCTATGAAAATAGAAATTATAGAAATGGCGCACAGGGGACAAAGGTAATAAAATGATCGGGATTTACGGTCTTACTTCTTTAGCATGCCGACCACTTCATCTTCTGGCTGCGGTGCTGATTGTTTTACAAAGGCTTCTTCGATAACGCGATCGATGAGCTTGTCGAAATCAGATTGTGAAAACGGAAGAAGTTTGTTGAAATGAGCATCGATACGGTGCTTGATATCCTGTTGTACACTTTCGATGTCACGTACAGAAGCGATGATGATCAGTTTGTTGGATGTGTCGAGGTCTGCGAGAAAACTATCCATATGATATTTGCCCGATCCACTGGTCAATACCAGGATGTCGGCCTCCGCAGCCCCTTCTAGTGCGCTTTGCCCAACGACTAATGACAGACGAGGGTTGGCGATGATATAGGAGGCGAGTTTTTCAATATCATAGGGGTGGAGCTGCCAGCCAAAACATTTATACACCTCTTTTTTAGGAAAGGAGCGCAGTGGTCTACGCTTGGGTGTCTTCTTGTCTGTCGGATCCATGTGACGATATCTATACTTATCTTTATAGTCGTCCACTTCGGGATAATATTTTCCAGGGATTCTGTCAACCTCATTTAACAAGAACACCTCCTCTGGCGCACCTGAGTCAGAACTGTGCTTTTTATGCGCTATTGTCTTGGCATTAGCCATGTTGTTTAGCAAAGATTTTAATCTTTTGGTTAAGTTTTTCATATACGGTTTTTGTCTTAGTAGCCTTGTATACAGTAGCTAAGACAATGCGAATATAAGGTTATTTTTAATGGTTTCAATAATTTTTGTATAAATAATACAAGTTGATGTTGTATATCGGTTTCCGGGCAGATAGCTTTGAAATTCTCTTCTGAGTTTATTATATCACTGTGAATTCTTGGAGATCTATACAGGCTGCCAAAGAAACAAATGGTCACCTATGTTGGGACAGGCGCCTTTTGATTTGAACATAGCTTAGTTTAAAATAATCATAGGACATTGCTATCACTAGGCATATCACAGCAACGAAGAGCGTCTTAAAATGGAATGCTAAAGTAAGGAACCCACCTACTATTGACCCGAAGAAAAAGAAGAGGATGATGATAAACTTCAAATAGATATTTTGTTTAAGTTTCCTTATGTTTTGATTGTTGCGCTTGTGAAAAAACAAGAGCGAAAGTTCGATCCCTAGATCTGTGAACAAGCCTGTCAGATGTGTAGTACGTACGACAGAGTTGGATATTCTGCTGACCAAAGCATTTTGAATCCCCATAGCAAATAAAAGAACCGATGCCAGCAGGTAGCTGCTCGACATGGTATGGCCCAACAATGCCACAAGACATAAACATATTATCTCGACAGAAATCGGAAATACATACCGACTTACAACGGGTTTTCTTGAAAACAGCTCGATCAAAATGCTGGAACAGAAGGCGCCACACAAAAAACTTGTAACAAAAAACACCAGCACGATGGCGGGTGCATATTTGTTAAGTACGATGTTTTCCGCAAAATAGGCAAAGTGTCCTGTCACGTTGGTCGTTAGCACCTGCAATTGCATCACCCCAGTTACATTCACCAGACCAGCAACGAATGAAAGCATAGAGGCCAGTCGTAGATTGTGTGTGTAGTTCCTTCTTTTTCCCTTGTGACGAAACATTTTTTTGACTCCTACTATTTCATTATCTCTTTGGAAGGTGTGGCAGACTCTTGGTTTTTCCGCATGATGAATACGATACCGTCCAGTGCGCCTGCATCGGTAGAGTGTGGGTGTTGTTTTGCGATGGTTTCTACCAGCTCGAAGTTCCTTGCTGCCATGTAGTTGAGTATCGCCGCGTGCGATTCTTTGTTGTTTAGCTCGTCAGAGAGACGGTTTCCCTCTTTCTGCTGCTCGAGCGTATCGCCAAGGTCCACCTTGACTTTTAGCTTTTTAGATAGGGCTTTATTGCTTACTGCTACATAGGCATATGTAGTCGGTGTTGCCGGGCTTGCTGCTTTGTGCTCTTGCGCCAAAGCCGTGAAACCTATTGTCGTAATTATAAGTAGTAATAATAATCTTTTCATGTCTGTTTTATTTACGTTTGCTATTGGCATAGCGTCCACTGTAGCCGACTCCGGCTGCTAGTCAACCTAAGATACATACTTTTTAACATACGAAAGAAGGGATAGGCTTAGAAATTGCCCCTGTTTATCCACATATGTTTCAATGGGTTCTCATCGTGTTACCTCATAGTTTTCTTTGTCAAACATCCAGGGCGGAAATTGCTTTTCGTTAACTATTGCATGTTTTAATACAGATTCTGCTTCTTTTCTCACCTTTTCGGATTTATCCTCCTTCATCTTCAGGACAGATTCTAAAGGGCATTCCCATAGGTAGTTTAATCCCATCAGCCCGAGCCATCTAATGGTCGCCGATTTGTGCTCCAGAGCCTGTTCAAAATAAGACTTCGTCCTTAGGTCCGGTAGATGTCTGCCACAGATAAATACAAGGGCCCATAGCAGTTCCTGTATGACTTTGCTGTCTGTTTCATGGTCTATAGCTTTAAGGAGAACAGTTACGGTCTGCGGATGCGACAGATAGTTGTCCCACATTCTGGTCTTCGTTCTTGCTTCTGAATTTATCTTCTTGGCCGCTGTTATTTTTTCTTTAGCTGTTCCATTTTCTATAGCATGGAGCTGTTCTTTCTGTTTTAGGGATACATGTGGAAAAGGAACGTTCTTTAAAAACTCAACCTGTTTATCTTTATCTAAAGCTATAACGAATCCCTGTAGCAGCAATTTCTCGGCCTCCTCCTTCGGTACTGATAGTTCCGTATTACCTTTTGGAGTATGTATGTCTGCACCGCCTGTTATCTTTTGAAGTGCTAGGCAGAGTTGGTGTAGCACGTTTTTGTCTGTTGCATGCGCACAGAACATGCCCGCCTCGCTATCAAAAACGATTTCTTTTGATAGTCCGTTTTCCTTCGCTAGTTTCTTCGCCAATTTTTCAATTCCATATCCGCCCACCTCTTTGTCGCCAAAGTAATCATCAAAAAAATGGAAATCCGAACAGATAATGGAGAGGCTGTCTTGGTGTTTCACCAGTTTGCAGGAAGAAATCATTAGGCATTGTTTGTCCCATTTTAAAGCGTTGATAATTAACTTGTCAAGACACACTAGTCTGCTGTTTACTTGTTGTCGTCTTAATGCTGCCTAAGATAAAGAAAATAAAATCATAGACTGGTCGGATAATTGGTTGTTATTCCTGCTGTTTTCTTGCAAGTACCTTATTTAATCTTTAGATAGGTTTGCCTTGATCATTTTCTGTAATTCATTTATACCATAACCTT
Source organism: Sphingobacterium paucimobilis HER1398 (assembly GCF_000416985.1). Taxonomy (GTDB): domain Bacteria; phylum Bacteroidota; class Bacteroidia; order Sphingobacteriales; family Sphingobacteriaceae; genus Sphingobacterium; species Sphingobacterium paucimobilis. Next base: position 24,463 of record NZ_ATDL01000001.1, on the reverse strand, counting down.
TGTCATTTTTGAATATTATTTTTCCCTCTCTATCGATCAGTAATAGTGTCGGTACCGCCGATATGCGGTATAGGTAGCTTAATTTTTTTCGATGGTCAAGTATATGTCTCCATGTCATTCCGTGTTGTCTAGTCGCATTTCTGAAATCGTTCTGATCTCTATCCAGGCTGATTCCTATCACTTCTAGATCATCTATGTGGAATTGCGCTGCTAATTTTTTGATGTCTGGTATCTGAGCGATACAGGGACCACACCAAGAAGCCCAAAAATCCAGAAGCACTAATTTTCCGCGTAGGTTCTTTAGGTTGATGACATTTCCGTTATAGTCTACCACCTCAAAGCCGGGAGCAAGCTCTCCAACTTGTATTGGCACTTCTTTTGACGCTCGTAGCGATTCTATACTATATGAAACGTCCTCGGATGTTGTGTATTGCTCTGGAAAGGTTTCCAACATAAATGAAATCAGATATTCCACATAGTCCGGTGCTACTTTTGCTATAATATTGCTAACGTCCAGCACCTGAGTCTTAAAAAACCAAAAGGAGAAATAGTCGTCGGGATAGTCTTTCAGATAATTGATCGTAACACTATTAAAATTTTTGATGATATCTGCATATTGCCGCTTCAATGAATCCGATTTCATAAAAGTATTCCCATGTTCTTGCCAAAAGGATGATATGGGTTCTCCATGTTCTTTTCTTACCTGTAAAAGGCCTGCATACATTGGACTCGTAGTAGGATCCATTATTCTGTCGGCATTTAAAGCACTGCAATCTAACCTCTCCATTCCGTCAATATCTCTTTTTATATTCATGTTTATCTGTGCAGGTGCCGTACCGATCAAGTAGTCATAAGATTGACTGCCTTTGTAGATGATTGAAATATGTGCATAAGGAGCAAAGATTTCTCGGTTTATAAGAACTCTGTTGTTCACGATACTATCCACGTCAAACCCGTTTATGCCGTCGTTGATGATGATTTCAAAATCATTTTGAGCATACTGTCCATTGAAGGAAAGCGAAAGATTTGTTTTTCGCTGGGCAAATCCGGTTGATCCTGCTATTAATAGCAGTAGCACAGTTAAGGCAAGGTTGAAACATTTTTTTGTCATCTCCTTTTTCTTTGATAAAGTATTATAATCCAAAATATTATTTATTTTAATTCCTTTTATACTTTTAACATACTTTATGTTTTAAAGAAGTGGGGTTTATCGAACGGTGCGCACTAGGCGAACTGCCTGCTTTAGATGAAATGGAAGTCCATTCTTAAAAGCAGAAATGTCGGTGTGAAATTTATTCAACTTGAAGCATATTTTTTTTAGCAGATTTTCGTATGATTTAAATTCATCTTATCTTCGTGCAGCACTAATGACATTTCATCAGTCTTCAGCTGTGAAGTAACCTGATGAAAGGGCAAAAAAAACGAACGTGAGGGCGAAAAAAGAAACAGACGAAGAGCTTCTGCAGCTCGTACGTGATCAAGATAGCAGAGTTGCTTACGAAGAATTATATAAGCGATTTTACGCTGTATTACTTCGTCTAGCCTATCAAAAGATAGCGGATTTTGCTGCAGCCGAAGATATTGTCCAAGACATATTATTGCAGGTCTGGAAGCGTAGGACACGTATTGTTCTAAAAGAACGACTAGCCAGCTACCTTGCCAAGGCAGTTAAATATAAAGTGTTGGATATCATTGCTAAGAATAAGAATAAAGACCTCTACCTTTCCGCTGTGGGAGATGAATTGACAGGTATCATTTCCAATACGGATTATGCAGCCCGAGAATCTCTGTTTAAAGAATATATCGACGAAGAGTTAAGCAAACTGCCTCCACGTATGCGGGAGACTTTTTTGCTGAGTCGCGAAGAAGGCTTAACGCACGAGGAGATCGCTTCCCAACTAGGCATTTCTATACATACCGTCTCTACCCATATCACAAAAGCGATCTCGATTCTCAAAAAAAAGCTGTTGATTAACAGCTTTTTAGTGATTATTTCTTAAGCAGCATACTTGTTCCATCCTATCTGGACGACATAATATAGACAACAGGGACCAAGAAAGCCTTATTGTACTGATATTATGAAAGGACAAAATCACATATTTAAAAAATTTATAAAGGGTACGCTTTCTCTTGTCGAGCTATCCATAGTGATGCGTTGGCTAGATCGCTTTCGGCATCCGGAGTCTCGTGAATTGACAGAGGATGAAATCCATGATTCTCTGGCACGGTTTGAACAACGTGTCGATAGAGAAATTCAAGGCCCCCGAGTTTCTTATGTCCCCTATGCCGCCGCCGCCTTACTCTTGTGTTTTCTTTCCATAGGGGTATACTATTTCTCGGGGGAAGGTGATGGCGAAGCATCTTTGGCTGCAGTAGGCCCAGCAGAGGGGAAAGCAGTGCTGACGCTGTCCAATGGCGAACAATTATCGGTAGGAGCTACACTGCAGGATACAGTCTTAGGAGATTATGGTATACATGTATTGCAGGATGAAGAATATGGGCTGACGATTGCACAGGGGGGGATTGTTGATGAAAAGCGGCAGGCAATACTTTATCATACGGTCAAAACTCCCTATGGAGGCGTAGTGCGTTTGCAATTGGAAGACGGTACAGTAGTCGATCTCAATGCAGGTAGTACGATTCGTTTTCCGAATACATTCGAGGGGAACGATTATCGGGAGATATACCTAGAAGGGGAAGCTTTTCTCGCGGTACAGCGGGATGAGAAAAAGCCTTTTATCGTGCGTGCAGCTCAGCAATCTGTAGAGGTTTTAGGCACACGGTTCAGTATTAATACACAGAAAATCGAGGTCACCAAGACGACCTTGCAGGAAGGCAGTGTACGCGTCTTTTCGTCCAGTGATCCCAGCACTACCTTGACATTGGTACCAGGGGAGCAGGCACTTTTTACTGCAAAAGGACTGTACAAGAAAAAAGTAAACCTGGATAAAGAACTCGATTGGAAAAATAATGACTTCTATTTTGAAGATTCTTCTATTGGAGAGGTTATGGACAAGATTGCCCATTGGTATGATGTGGATGTAGCGATCAGTCCAGCCCGGTCTAAGGTTCGTTTTACGGGGATTATTTCGCGTAAACGCAGTTTGAAGGAGGTATTGGACTTCCTGTCGAACACAGAAAAGATGACCTATAAACTCAAAGAAAGGAGGCTTTATGTAGAGTAGAACTTGTACCTGATAAACGTGAATTTTTTTTAAAGAATATATAAATAATAACTAACCTTTATGATAAAGACCAAATATCGCATAGCAAAAGTTCTCTTTTGCTTGGGATTACCTGCGCTTCTTTTGTCCCACTCTGTGGCTGAGGCGCAACGATTAACCATCCAGATTAAAAATGGATCACTGACCGATCTTTTTAAGGAAATACGTACGCAGACCAAGTATGATTTCATCTATGGCAACGATGTACTCCGTGTAGCTAATAAAATCAATGTTTCTGTCAAAAATGGAAGCATTGATGATATCTTGAAAAGCAGTTTTGAGGGACAGGCCTTAACCTATACCATTGATAAAAATATGGTCGTTGTTAAGTTGAAGCCTGTTGCGGAAGATGCGCCACTAGACCATAGTAAAGAAAACAAACAGCAACAGTTTTCCTTTTCAGGCCGGGTGGAGGATAAGGATAGTAAGCAACCGATTGCTGGAGCTACGATATCCTTCAGACATGGCAGTAACAAAGGGCAGGTGCAAACCGATGCCAATGGACGTTTTACCATTCCGAATTTGGAAAATGGCACTGTATCCTATACCGTCAGTATGGTGGGGTATGGTACACAGACATCGGCTGTTACCATTAAAGGGAGCAATGTTTCTGCCGAGACCATTCAGCTTGGTATGGCCAATGGAGAGCTCGATCAGGTCGTAGTGACCGCATACGGACAGTCTAAGGTGCGCGATGTCACGGGGTCCATAGCTCGTGTCACGGCCAAAGATTTAGAGAATGCGCCTATGGGAGCGACCGTGCAGTCAGCTTTACAAGGGCGGGCTGCGGGAGTCAATGTGGTGATGCAATCGGCTTCGCCCACCTCACCGATCAGTGTCGTGATCCGTGGCGCATCATCGCTGTCGGGTAGCAATCAGCCCCTATGGATTATTGATGGTGTTCCAGACTATTCCAACAATACTTCTGGAGATGTCAGCAATACGCTCTACAATCTTAATTTGAATGACGTAGAGAGCATCGATATCTTAAAAGACGCTTCTGCGACGGCATTGTACGGCTCGCGTGCGGCCAATGGAGTCGTTATTGTTACTACGCGCAAAGGCGTGGCCAACATGAGCCCCACGATCGAGTTTTCTAGCCGTTTTGGCTTGGCCAAGCAGGATTTTAACGGATTCAAATATATGAATGCCGAGGATTATAAGAAATTTGCTTTTGCTGCAGCTGTCGAAGAAGCCTATAATAGAGGGACCTTCGATTACTTTACCCGTCAGTATTTGGATGAGCAGGCGTTCTTCCGTTTGAATACCAGCGAGTTTGACAAGAGCAACTACAGCCCACTAGCGACAGCTTTTCATAAGGGAAGTACCAACTGGGTTAAGGAAATGACCCAAAGTCCGTGGAATAAGGATTATGATTTGGGATTACGCGGGGGTACCAACAACTTGGTATATTACCTATCGTTGAATCACGGTGATTATCAGGGAGTAGTTAAAGGCGGGCAGAGCAAGCAATTTGGTGGCCGATTCAATATGGAAGCCAAATTGAGCAAAGGTTTGAAATTTGGAATGAATATCAACGGCTCCACCCGTAAAACGGACGATAAAGACGCCATGCTGGAGAAGATTTACAGGATTAGGCCCGATATGCCCATGTACAATGAGGACGGTACGATCTATACCCATGATTATTACACCGAGAATCCATTGACTACCTTGGCGAATACGAAAGAGGGGCGTATGGAGAACTTCACCGGAACGGGTTTTCTAGAATGGGAAGCGTTTCGAGGCATGATACTTAGGACAGCCTATACTTCAGGCTATGTCAATTCTCAGAATTTAGAATTTAATAGAAGAGGTACGGCGTATAAGAACGATGCAGAGCGCAAATGGACCAATCAACGTAACGTTACTTCGGTTTGGGAAAATACAGCGACTTTTGCGCGTACTTTTGGCAAGCATGATGTATTGGCTATGGGGGGCTTTTCGATGGAGAGCTTCAAAGGCAATGAATACGGGATGAATGCGAGTAAGTTTCCGGACGATGATATTCTGATCAATTTTGGCTCAGCAGCCACACGTGGTATGTTGAAAGAAAACTACGAATGGAACGCTTTGGTATCTCAATTTGCCAGAGCGCATTACAAATACAATGAAAAATACATTATATCCGGTACGATACGCCGCGACGGTTCTTCCCGTTTTGGACCAGGCAAGCGCTGGGGAATATTCCCTTCCGGAGCATTTGCATGGCTTGTCCATGAGGAAAAGTTTATCAAGGAAAACTTCTCTGAGCAGCTTTCTTACCTTAAGCTGAGAGCTTCGATTGGACTGGCAGGTTCACAGAATCTAAAGAACTATGATTGGCAGACACGCGTGGCCTCTACTACTTATAATGACAGTCCTGCTATTGTACCAAGTAGTTTAGGTAATATTAACTTGCAGTGGGAGCAGGCCAAGATGACCGATATAGGTTTGGATTATGGTATCTGGGGCGAGCGGATCCGTGGATCGATTGGATATTATCAGAAAGTGACAGATCACCTGATTAATCAACAACCTATTCCTACCAGTTCGGCATTCAAAGACATTGCTGCCAATGTGGGGACAATGACCAATAGGGGGGTCGAGTTCGATATTACGGCCGATGTATACAAAAAGCAGGATATGAAAGTGAGTGTGGATTTTAATATATCGACCAATAAAACCTACCTCAACAAAATCAATGAGTCAGTCAAAGACGTGACTTTCTCTGATATGATGTATATTCAAGAAGGAGAGCGCGTGGGGCAATGGTATGGTTACAAAACTTATGGTCGTCTTTTTGTAACTCAGGAAGAAATCATTGCGCTTCAGGGGCAGTCAGAGACCGGAGCCAAAAGCTATTATCGAAATAATCGAGAGTCTATGGGCGACCTTTATATGCAGGACCTTAATGGCGATGGAGAGATCACCAAAGAAGACCGTACTATCATCGGGAACGCCGATCCAAAACTTTTCGGAGGCTTTGGGGCGACCTTTATTTATAAAGGATTACGGCTTAATGCGCAATTTACCTATGCTTACGGTAACAAGCGGTTGTGGGATTTACCACGGAATAACTCGGGCAATACGGGCAACTATAACCAAAGTTATCAGATCGGCGGACAGAGTGCGACTTTCTTAAACCCTTATGAGGCTACTTTACCTCGCGCATTGCCTTACGGTGATGGAGAGAATAGTGTATTCTCCGATTTTTGGCTGTACGATGCTTCTTACATTCGGCTTAATGCATTAAACCTGGCTTATCGACTACCCGGCAAGCTTTTCGGAGAGAACTTGTTGCAAGGTGTAGATCTTACCTTCCAGGTGTCCAACCTGTTTACATTGACACGTTATCCAGGCTTTGATCCACAGGGCAACTGGTCGAGTTCTAAGGTAGGAACAGGAATGGGGATTGACAATTCGACCTATCCGTCTTCAAAAACATTCAATTTCGGTGCAAAATTTACATTTAAATAATATGAGATACTTATATATCGGGCTTCTCTTCGCGGCAGGCTTATTACAATCTTGCGAAGGTTTTTTGGAAGATGAGCCAAAATATGCGTTAACAGACAAGAATTCTATCACAGATTATGAAAAAGCCAAAGCCGCAATCGGAGGGATTTATTCCAGGACGCAAACTGGCGAGTGGTCTGGCGACCTTTACGTAAGGCTGGCTTCAAAATCAGGTCTTTACAAGTATGGTGATCAGGATTATGAAATGTCCTACAGGGAGCAGGATTTTAAAAATGAAAGGATTTGGCCTAACTTTTATAATGCCTTGAATGCGGCCAATTTTGCCATCAGCGGTATCGAGAAACTCGATGTGGCCAAATTTCCTTCAGCCGAAGCGAAGGACAATCTGATTGCCGAGGCTAGGACTCTTCGGGGATGGATAAATCTAAATATTCTGTTGAACTTTGGTCACTGGTGGGCTGAGGATGCCTCTGCATATGGATTGGTGTATAGAGATCAGCAATCAGATTTAAGCAATGTACAGCAGCCTAGAGTTAGCGTTGGCGAAAGCTATCAGCGTATTATCCAAGATCTGGATTTTGGTATTTCACACGGAGCGGTTTTCAAAAGTTCCCGTTATGTATCCAAGCAGTTTGCACAAGCTATCAAAGCAAAACTCTTGCTGTACCGGGGAGCGGCATTGGGTGATAATACAATGCTTACCGAATCCCTCGATTTAGTCAATTCGATACTCACACAGAGCCCCTCTGCGTTTGCGATGGAAGCCAAGTTGGAAGATGTTTATATTAAGGCTTGGGATACCAATGAGTCATTATTCTCCATGTATTTAGAGAACAATGGTAATAGGACGTTTTATGCGGGCTACGTCTACACAAAAGGCGTAGTAAGCAACGGTACACGATTGCCATTGGCTCCTGGTGTAGAGCTTACAGCAGGCTTGCAGTATGGTGCAGATTGGTACAAGGCCGATCCGCGCTGGCCTATCGTCACTGGCCCCGTACGCTCGGGCGAGACTTGGGATGAAACGAAGTATCACACCTTCAAAAAAGTATGTCGCCTTGGCGCAGTTGCAGGACTTCAGGCCACTCCTGTGGACGAGAAATATACCGTTTATCACTTTCGTTATCCAGAGTTGTATCTGATGAAATCCGAATTGCTGGCCCGTACAGGAGCTTCGATCACAGAGGCATTGGCACCGATTAATCAGATGCGTGCCAAGCGCGTATCTCCGGTTCTTCCTGCGCTTCAGGCGACATCAAAAGATGAGCTTATGGACCTTATCTTTAAAGAGATCGTCATGGAGACTTTTCTAGAGAATGGTTCTGAGTTTTTTGCCACCCTGCGGTTTCAGAAAGATGGAAAGCCCTACATCGAGACTATCAAAGATGATGTACAGTTTCAGCAGAATAGAGTATGTTATCCCATACCAAAAGAGGAGATCCTTGCTAACAAATTGATTAAACAAAATCCAGAATTGAACTAACGCTATGTTTACGACAAAAACAACATATTTGCTCCTAGGGGTGTCTTTACTTTTGGGAAGCTGTAGCAAAGAAACCAAAGACTCCCTTCTTCCTTATCCAGAGGATATCACATTCAATGAGTTGGAGATGGATCGGTTCTCTTTCAGATTTATAGAGGGAGCACAGTCAGGATCGGACAAAGCTGGCTTTGTCAGTTTTTCCGGCAAGCGCCTGCCTTCAGGTGATTTTGAAGGGTTTGCACTGTCCAATAAAAACTACCGCTCTTACCCTTGGTCGTTGAGCCATACCTTCGGTACGCCTACTTTGACAGGAGAATCTCGTCAAGCAGCAATAGACTCCACGCTCTTTTCGGTATTTACCAATGTGCCCAATCGCACGGAAAATTATCTTGTAGGTAATGCCGCTAATGATAAAGCTGTAATCAATATCAAGACACCTGCCGAAGTAGAACACGTACTAGTCGCCAATACCACCTATGGTTATTTGCAGACATTTTATGGATCTACCTATTCCGGAACACTTGATAAGGTGACCCAAGCTTACAATCCGACAGGGACCAAGGTGCGTAATCCGCTGAATCCAAATACATCTACTACAATGTACGGTGTGTTTTACTTGCCACAGATACAAGGCCCAGATCTGATCCGTCTCGACGGTTATGTGGCCCTTCAGAAGGACAAGGCTGGCAATGAAGCCAAGCAAGCGGCACTACAGGCCGGCAAAACTGCCGAGGAGGCACAGGCGGCTTATGATAAAGCATCTGCCGAGCGAGTCCTGGGGCAGGTCAAATTGATTATTGAAGGGTATTCTGGAGGTAATAAAGTAGGCGAAGTTACGCACTTGCTGGCTGTCCGTAAAGGGGTGGATCCCAATAATCCGACGCATGAGTATACCCAGAATAACTGGGTAGCTGTAGGGTTACGCAGCCTGGGTAAAGTGGATCAGCTTCGTTTCAAGATGGATGGTGATTACCGCGATACGCAGGGCACATTGCTCACACCGCAGTACTTTTGCCTAGACGGTATCCGGATCAAAAAATAGTACATGTTCTTTGAAAGTGCCTGATCATATCAGGCACTTTCTTATGACACAATCAATACCTATATGTTACATTTAAAATACATCATACTCAGTATATGTCTCCTTTTTATGGGGCATTCTGGCTGGTCACAAGGGATTGTTTTTCATACCAATCTCGAAGAAAGTTTAAAAGAAGCCAAACAACAGAAAAAGCTCGTATTTGTCGATTTCTATACCTCTTGGTGTGGACCTTGTAAGGCTTTGTCGGCCAATGTTTTTCCTCAGCAGATCGTAGGCGATTTCTATAATGAAAAATTTATCAGCGTTAAGATCCAATGTGATGACAGCGGCTATGGAGTCGCATTAGGAAAACAGTACAAAGTAGCAGCTTATCCTACCTTAATGTTTTTGGATGGCAATGGTGATATTGTACATTCCACAGCCGGTGCGCCAGATGCCCAGGGGTTGATTGAGCTGGGAAAGACCGCCCTGGATCCTCAAAAAAATCAGCTGTCGCTCCTCAAGGAATGGGATTCAGGCAATAGAGAAGAAGCCTTTATGCGTAAATACTTCAGCTCCCTGATGCGTGCCTATCAGAATGCAAAAGCACATGATGATTTTGAACAGTACTTTGCGACATTGTCCAAAGCAGAAAAGGCAAGCAGCTTTACTTTTGAGTTGATGCAGACGGTCAAAGAGCTTCCCTTTTCACCTGCTTTCGATTATTTAGAGCAAAATAAAGCGGACTATTACCAGACTGTCGGTAAAGGAAAAGTTGATAGCACGATTGCCAAGAGCTACCTATGGTATCTCAAGAATCTACAGTATGGGGGCATGATGAATAAAGATCTTACCGAGTTCAATACCAAGCTGGCACAATTTAAAGCTAAGAATTACCCGTATTACGACGAGTATGTCGCATTCTACGATGTTTTTGATTTTAAAAACAGCGACAACAAAAGCGATGCTGAAATCTTTATGACAAAGGGAACCGCCTTTTTAGCAAAATATGGGCTGAACAACGATGATTATACGATATCTTTAACGATGATGCTAGCCAATTTGATCTGGGGCAAAGATAAAGGTGTCGCTGGTATCGAATGGATGGAGCGTCTGGTCGATCGAAATCCAGATGTACGCTATTTAGACAGTTATTTTCATATCCTGTTCCGTAATTTACGTTGGGATCAGGCGTTGGAGGTTGCGCAGCGGATTAAAGAAGAACAGATAAAGCAGAATCGCTCCACCAAGGATATTGATCAAAAGATTCAAAGTATTGCTGATGCCCGCCTTAAATATGGCGGTTAGCGAAGAGTCAGCAATTGTATAAATAAAACACGCCTGCGGTTATTAATCACAGGCGTGTTTTATTATCGATGTCTCTTTCCAAAAGTCCAGCAATATGCCTACGGGATCCCGACCCCTTACGCCATGCAAGATATATTTTAGTAAGCTATTTGCATTTTCTTCTCAGAAAAAACTTTCATGATTCCTTTGGCTCACCAACAGATATGAACCGATCCCGATGTTATCGGGGAGCTCTTGAATGCCAATACAAAAGGAAATCATTATGAAAAAAGTTCTTGATGGCCTCTGAAAAATATACGCTTTCAGAAAAAATAGGGAAAGACCATAAAGCAAGACAAAAATTGGATAGGTAACCACATACAAGAATACATATCCGTGTTTGGAAGTATATCCCAAAATCCATTCTATCGCATCAAAAGATAGAAAAAATGCCGTGTAAAAAATAGCTGGAACAACGATGATTCCTAGCCAAAAAAAATATTTTCTACTTTTCGGATAGTTTGACATCAACTTTACATGCAGTAGAACCATGCCGATCAGTAGCAGAGAGGCAATACCTATAGGATGTAGCCATAATACTATTTTGCCTGCCAGACTGGTTTTATGATTGATCACGATATCCAGATCTTTGTCCGTTGTATGTAAAGTCCACTTTGCTGTATCTGTATCGTATTCAGGTTTTCCGAGATTAGATTCGGTGAGTTCAGCCAGGCCGTTCAGATGCAGGCGGACTTGTATGGGACCAAATGACTTCCAGAACTTTGACGGATAGAGCGAATATTTTAGACTATAGTTTCTTAGGAAGCCATAGGTATCCGATCCAAGATCCGTTTCATATTCGATGTAAACTTCATTCTTGCCCTCCTGTAGTGGCGCATTAAAATAGATCAGATCGTCCAATCTGACAGCAATACCTTCGTTTTCTGCATAAGCTATGCTGTAGGATAAATCGTCGGTCGCTTCTTTTAGTTTTGAAATGAACGGGAACTTTGTGTAATTGAGTGGAGTGAGCTCTTGATTAGAAATCGTCTTGCCGTTTACCTTGATCCGGTGGCTAGGCGATCTGTATAGCGCCAAAAACAATAGTGGAAGCTGTACTTTGTCAGGCGATTGGATGGTATAGCGCACCTTAAATACAGCGTGAAGGTTATTCTCCAACGAGTCCTTTCTGATATCAATATCAATTACTTCATCCAGTACGCTATAATTGCCATTGCCATACATCGTCGCATTGCGGCTGCCTTCAAAATAAGGTTGTGCCATGTTTGCCTGGAGCATATATGGTATTAAGATGAACCAGGATAAACATAGTCCGTATATCGAATTTTTGAACGAGTCCATAGCGAATATTCTCCAAATCATTTTTCTAAAATAATCGGTTTTTTCAAATATTTTCTGAGCCGTTTACAATTCGTCGGTTAAAAACCAATAATCGCTTTCATCATGTAGCGATTGTTGATCGTAACGATAATTTAGCAGAACCTACATCTTTCCAAAAAGCTTATTGATATCCTTCTCGTTTAATCTATGGCTTAACATCTTTTGATAAGGAGCGCTTTTATACGCGTGGCCTATTCTCAATACGCGTCCACCGATTACCCTGTCATAGTACAGAAAGAGGTAGGAGTCCCCTAGATCCATTTTGATAGGAAGCTCTGCTTTCTCCTTAAAGCCATCTATGATTTCACCAAAGGCTATTTCATCCTTTTCTTCGGAGGCATTGCGGTAATATATTTTTTTCTGCCCATTTTTTAATTCGAGACTACCTATCTCATATGTCGTATTCTTTCCGGATCGGTATATCTCACGCTCGACTTCTTCTACTATACGCAGTTGTCCATAAGCAACCTGAATGATACCAACTGCCAGTAGCAGGAATAGTATAAAATAATTTGACTTCATGATGGTGTTTTTTCTCTAATAGCCGTCGGGCTGTTGTGTTTTCCGCATGATAAATACGATACCGTCCAGTGCACCCGCATCGGTAGAGTGCGGGTGTTGTTTTGCTATGGTCTCTACCAGTTCGAAGTTCTTTTCTGCCATATAATTGAGTATCGCTGCGTGCGATTCTTTGTTGTATAGCTAGTCAGAGAGACGGTTTCCCTCTTCCTGCTGCTCGGGCTTGTCGCCGAGGTCAACATTTACCTTTAGCTTTTTTGACAGGGTTTTATTGCTCACCGTCACATAAGCATATGTAACCGATATTTTAGGACTTGTTGCTTTTTGTTCCTGTGCCAGAGTGGTGAAGCCTATTGTCGTCGTTAAGAGTATTAATAGTAGTCTTTTCATATCTTTTTTACTTATGTTCGCTGTTGCCTTGTAATTCAACACAGCTGACACCCGGTCAATCTAAAGATACAAAGTTTTATCAGTTTTAATTCAAGGTGCTTGCTAGCCCTTTGAAACACGTTCCTCTTCCAATAAATCTTTTTTGCATAACTGTATCTTTGAGAGCAGTGTCGGTAGAGCTGATTTAAACCAAACCGTATAATGCGATGGGTTCTCCATTATGTCCGAAAGTATTGCATTTGTACCCATCCATTTATAGTCTTGAACTTCCTCTTGATTTGGGACGGGATCTTGGTTAGAATAACCGATAAAAATGTAATCCAATTCGTGTTCTGTCAGATTATTCTCGACAGGAGCATGATATATAAATGAAAATACAAATGATAGATCAGTATGCAGCCCCATTTCATAGTCCAGGCGTTCTATGGCGCTAGTACGTACATCTTCCTCCCATTGGGGATGCGAACAACAAGTGTTTGTCCATAGACCACCGCCATGATATTTATTTTTAGCTCTTTGCTGTAAGAGCAGTTCTCCTTTATCGTTAAAAATAAAAACAGAGAAGGCCCGGTGCAGCTTACCTTGCTGATGTGCGAGTATCTTTTCCATTTCTCCGGTAGCATTATCATTCCTGTCTACAAGTACAACTTTATTTCTTTCCATATATCTATTTTTATCGAACGGATTTTCTGAGAAAAATATAAATGCCAATATTTAGAAATATGAATACCGCCAGACTTAATGCCGTAGCTACAACAACTGAGTTAACTTGTTGATTGGCCACCGCGATTGCAATGAACGCCCATACAGCAACTAGAGCAAATACAGGCATGTGTTGCTTCCATATCATATACAAGTGGACAGAGGCTGCAATAATGATCATGATTGCCGTCCAGACAGTTTCCGAAATACCAAAGCCGTTCCATTCTACTTTTTTTAACCAAAAGGCAGTGTTGGCAATCAAAGCTACTGAAATCCAACCAGCATATAGTTGAAATGGCAATTGTCGAAGAAGCCATGTTTTCACGCTGCAATTTTTTATTTCGGGTTTTGTTTTTTGTATTATGATCAATAATGAGGCAAAAATTAAAAGCATTAAAATTATAGAAATGAAGGTATAGCCATACATCCATGTGACTACCCACAAGCTGTTGGCGACAGAGGATACAACAAACCACCATCCGATAGCTAAAACCACCTTTTCTTTCTGACTAGCCCTTTTCGTTCCAGGACCATAGTAAATCACAAAACCCGTCAATGCCAAATAAATAATACCCCAGATAGAAAAGGCATATCCTGCAGGTGTAAACAGCGTTTGATGTTTTGCCGATATACTCGCCATTGTTTCGCCATTTAAAAATCCCAAGTTAGACAAATAACTAATAGAGACAGTGAGTAACAGAGCGGCAATATTTAATATTCCAAGACTTGTTTTCATAGCTTGTTAGTTTAAATAATTTATGATTTTCTAGTGCTGGTTTGCGTTTCTAGTCTCTTTTAAACCTTTTGAAAAAATATAAGATCAAAAGGAATTGGGTATAACCATATACAGCATCTTCGATCGGTATTGTGAGTATTCTTATGCCCAAGAAGTCGTCAGGATTGTAATTTACGATAGGAGATTCCAAGCCTGTTCCTGTCAGGACACCATTTACTGGAAAAAAACCTAACATCAAAATCGTAAAAACAAGAGAAGCTTTGGCAATCCAATCTGCTTTGACAATGAAATGGAGATATATTAAGGTTGCAATCGTAACTACAGCAGTGGTTAGGGTATAAATTCTGTCGTGATATAACAGAGCTATCACCGCGCATACAATTACACTCACAAAAATGATTAAATTATTAAATCCCGAGAGCCATTCTAATTTGAAAAACTTATCGAAACAGAAATAAGTGAATACACAGGAAAACGGGATAAAAATAAAGAATAGCCATTCTTCTATCGGTAATCCTGCAATCACTATTCCGAGCGTATAATCCGTATTAAACCACCAGACCCCTTTGGCCGTAAACCAGATATCCCATGTGATAAAAGGAATGGCTACCAGAACAGCGGCTTTCAAAAATGCACCGAAATGCAAATTAAAAAGTAATCTCCGATCAAAAGATGCGACAAAGCAAATGATGACCGTGAAAAATAATATCAATGCGTATGTATATGCTATCATTTTTTACGAGCATTTAAAACTATCTTGAAATACTTAAACGGCACATATAGAAATCCGAAACATTCACCTCCTTCTTTTCCCATATGCTTGTGATGTTGTTTGTGTGCCCTACGAAGCGCTAAGAAATAAGGGTTTGTGGTGCGTGCGAAATATTTAAGCCGTTGATGAATAAAAATATCGTGCACAAAAAAATAAGTCATTCCATACAGCATTATTCCCAGGCCTATATAAAAAAGATGATTGAAATGCTCTAATGAGCCAAAGTACATCAGCGCTATGGTGGGCAATGCAAATATCACGAAAAACAAGTCGTTTTTTTCCAGGTTGCCCGCAGTGGTATGGTCGTGGTGGTCTCTGTGCAGGCTCCAAAGAAAACCATGCATGATATATTTATGTATCAGCCAGGTTGCCCCTTCCATCAGCACAAATGTTGACAATACGATTAGTACATTCATCCAGAGTTATATTTTAAATTTTTGTTCTAATACTCGGTAGCGGAAATCAAAAATAGACTCCAGTTTATTTCTTACAAATGTCTGGTGTGCGATGGCCCCTAGCATCCCCCAGGGTAATTCATAATCTACCGTATCTTTCATCAGCACGCCATCTGCGTTGGGTATAAATTCGTGAAAATGGTTCCAATATTTATAAGGTCCTTTTTCTTGCAGATCGGTAAAACTTTTGAGGCTATCAACCTGTGTTATTCTTGTTCTCCATTTCAGCGGGATACCTAGTATCGGCGAGACCGTATAATCGATAATCATTCCTTCGTATATCGGCTCTTTCCTGAAGTCGGACAGCACTGTAAATCCCATATCATCCGGTGTGATTTTTGAGAGATTCATTGGCGATGAGAAGAAATCCCAGGCCGTTTGTATATCGCAGTGCAATTGTTGTTTTCTGTATAGTTGATGTTTCATTATCTTTTATCCAATAATAAATCAGTTCTTCCGAACGCCGGCATCATAAAAAAGCAGTTTTGTACCTAAGGTAACTTATTAACGCTACATAAGCTTTTTCAGAATTGGGCACTCTCACCCTTTTATTTAATATGTCTATGGACGATTTTCTTTTTATTTTTTTGAATAAAGACAAGTAGTATTTATAAGCCAGGTACACCCCGAATATGGAAGAACTTGGCAACTTCTTTATTCCGGTCAGTGCCACCTTAAAGTCTTCTCCAATTTCTACTTCTATCTGCGATTTAACATTATTATCAAATACCTTCATGTCGATGTTTGGGAAGTAAGAGCGTCCTAGAATATGATAGTCATCTTTCAGATCCCTCAAAAAATTTATTTTTTGAAACGCAGCCCCCAACTTCATGGCATAAGGTTTCAGCTCCTCATACTGTTGTATGTTGCCCTCTGTAAATACCTTCAGACACATCAGTCCTACCACCTCCGCCGAGCCAAAGATATACTCCTTATACCGATCAGAATTATAATCTATCTGCTGTAGATCCATTTCCATACTATGTAAGAATTGATCAATCAGACTTTTTTCGATAGCATATTTACGTACTGTTTCCTGAAACGCTTGCAAAATCGGATTCAGCGATATTTTTTCTGCTAGAGCGATATCTGTTTCCTTTTTCAATCGGTTCAGCAACTGTTTTTTATCATAACCGTGAAAGCTGTCTACGATTTCGTCCGCCAGCCTTACATACCCATAAATAGCATATACCGCTGTTCGGATCTTGGGGTTTAGAGCTAGGATCCCCAGAGAAAAGCTTGTACTGTATTTTTGCGTAGTTATCTTACTTACCGAGTAAGAGAGTTCATCAAATAGCTGTTTCATAGTACTCAGTTTTTGTTTATTTCGTTTGCTACAATTTTTCCTGATATAATCGACGGTGGTACGCCCGGTCCCGGAACAGTAATCTGGCCTGTGTAGAATAGATTTTTTAACTTTTTGTTTCTTATTTTAGGTTTTAGGACCGCCGTCTGTCCGAGCGTATTGGCCAATCCATAGGCATTACCACCATACGCATTGTAGTCAGATAGGAAATCACTGACGCAGTAGCTTTTTTTGTATTCAATTTTAGACTGCAGATTGCATAGCCCCGTAAGTCTTTCAATTCTTGAAAGCATTTCTGATAGGTATTTTTCTCTCATCGGCTCCTCATCATTTATGCCGGTGGCCAGCGGCATTAACAAAAACAGATTTTCTTTTCCTTTAGGAGCAACATTGCCATCCGTCTTAGAAGGGCAACAGGCGTAAAATAGCGGCTTCTCGGGCCATTTTTTATCTTTGTATATACAGTCTATATGTTCATCCAGTTCGTTTTCAAAAAAGAGCGTATGGTGTTTAAGATTTGGGATGGTTTCATTAATGCCCAGATAGAAGATTAGGCTAGATGGTGCAAACATCTTTTTTTTCCAATAATTGTCATCATAGTTTCTATACTCCCGTTTCAAAAGAGTTTCCGTATGATGATAATCCGAAGACGCGATCACCGCATCGTATTCATATTTTTGGCCATTTATAATCAAAGATTTTACTTCGCAGTCCTGCGCATCGATACTTTCGATAGTCTTGTTGAAGTAGAAGTTGGCTCCTTGTTTCTCGGCTATTTTTTTCATGGCCAATACCAATTCGTAAAACCCGCCCATCGGATAGTAAGTCCCCAGTGCATAGCCGCCATAGTTCATAAGACTATATAATGCAGGAATATTTTTAGGAGAGGCACCCAAGAAAATCACCGGAAATTCCATTAATGTTCTTAGTTTATCGCTTTTAAAATATCGGGATACGTAGGACCTGAAGTTGGTAAGTAAATCTAATCTTAGTGCACTTTTTGCTATCTGTATAGAAATAAATTCAGTCCAACTGTGGCATGGCTTATTCACAAAATCCTGCATCCCGACTTCATATTTAAATTTTGCCGAATGCATAAACTTTTCTAATTGCCGGCCTGCACCTTTTTCGATCTCTTCAAATACTATTTTTAGCTCTTCTATACGATCAGGAATACTAATTTTATCCTCTGCAAAAATCATCTGAAATTGTGGGTTCAGGGGTACCAGCTCAAAAAAATCAGTCGTTTTATAACCGAAGTCGGCAAAGAAACCATCCATTATATCCGGCATCCAATACCAGCTTGGCCCCATATCAAAAATATATCCCTGTCCCGTTGTAAATTGTCTGGCTCTACCTCCAGGGCGGTCGTGCTTTTCAAAAACATGTACATCATGACCGGCTTGGGCCAGATATGCCGCCGCCGACAAACCTGAAAATCCTGCGCCGATCACAGCTATTTTCTTTTTCATTATCCGATATTTTTTAAGGCTTTGTCCAACAGATATTCTGATTCTATATTTTGGTCATATATCATCCTATGAAAATCATTCAGCTTATTGAGTAGGCGGATCAATTCCATTTTTTCATTTGTGGTTAGGTCGCCTGTTACAATTTCAGTTGCTCTTCTGATTTTATCCATTTGGCCTTCCAGAGTCTGGATGCCTTTTTCTGTAATTTTTAAGACCTTACTTCTTTTATCTGTTTTCGAATCAGCCTGCTCTACCCACCCTTTTGCGATCAGGCGGTTAATAACCTGCATTCCGACAGGTTTTTCGTGCACGTTCTTTTTTATAAGGTCCATTTTTTTTATTTCACCAAAAGCTTTGAGATTAATGAGGTAAATGAAGTCTTCCTGCGAAGAAAAATCGGAACCGAAAATCGCCGATTTTGAATAGCTTTTAGCATAACGGTTCATATGTACGATCAGCGTGTTTATAACACTTTCGGGCGAGCGGCCCTTTTCTTTTCCTTCCCAATCCGGTTCAGCAGTTAGATTTTGGGGTTCATAATTTGTTGAAATCCACTTTTTGAAATCCTCGACGGTTACTGTCGATTTGTTCAGACCAACGTTTTGATCTTCAAATTCCTCTACCAAATCCAGTATATCCTTAATAAAATCGTAATTCATTTCAGAGCATTTAAGTATACAAACATACTAATTAAATTATAAAGTGGTATATTTTTATACTTATATTTTCGGTTATTTCGTTTTAATGGTCGCCCACTTGGTTATATTATAACGTACAGATAAATTCTTAAACCTCTAATCCAGAAGCTTATCGCATTTTTTTGCCTTAATAAAGAAGTTTACTGGCTATATAACACCAATATTATCATCAAAAAATTAGGAAGGAATAATACTATGGGCACTCGGGAATATTTACTGGACAAGGCAAAAAAGGAAGGAATCGAGAAAGGCAATCGTGAAGAGGCCGTTGCCACAGGCTTGGAGTTCAAGAAAAGGGTTTGTCTTTAGCTGATATAGCAAAAGGTGCTGCTCTTAGTCTTCAAGAAGTCGAAGAGCTCTAGAGAATAGAGGTCGTATATGAATATATTTAAGCCATTTGGGAAGACCAGATGGCTTTTACTTTTTAACCTCTTTTGGTTTTCTTCTGAAGTTGGCTCGTTTTTATTTTGCTGGTTTATCTTTTTTGGAAGTCCGGGGCTTTTTGAAGATATCGTCGTCTGTTAGCGGAGTGATATATAACTGTTCGAAAGCAGTTTTGGGTTTCATATCATTCGTGGTGGCGATAGCTATGACTTCAAATGCATAGAAATCGGAGACATTGTTTGTTAATATTTTAGTCAATCTATTTGGATCTAGACCAGCTTTAGTGGCAACATCATATTGTTCAATGGTAAATTGTTTGATAAAGCTTTTTTTATCGCCATTAGTCCCTATAGGTTTTTCAGTCTCAAGTTCTTTTATTTTTATAGCTATTATCTCTTCGAAAGCTTTAACACAATCCTCATCAAAGTTTTGCGATACGATTTTGAACATATAGTAAAATACTTTACCCCCGAGACTTTCGATATTAGTGTTTAAAGCAGTTGCAATGCCCTCTTCGCTCAGTTGTGATGCAAATTGACTTTAAATTTTGTTGTGGTAATTATTGTCCAGAGAGCTTAATATATCTGCAAAGATGACTTTCCCCATTTTCTATTTCTTCTCTTCCACAGGTGATACCAAACCTATGATAGGGCGCTCGCCTTCTCCGTAAAAGTATTCGAAGAGTTGGCTGGGTTTTGTATTGAGAGCTATTGAAAGGTCATAAATTTCGTAAGCATAAAGATCTGTTGGTTCTCCTAAAGATAATCTGTTAAATCTTTTTCCTAAGAAATCTGAACTGCTACTGATTTGGTTTTGACTGTTTATGTACGGGGATATTAAGTGTTTTAGATATGTTTATAACTTTTATTAAATATGATCAAAGTTTTAGGTATGATTATAAGTTTATTGTCTTTTGTGGAAAGTTTGAAATATACCTATAGCTTTTCCAGTATTAGAATGGCATTTTTTGTGCCCGATTCTATCTTCCTTTTCTTCCGTGTGAGGGGGCAAGTATATAATTAGGATGCTTTACGTTGCCCTATTTTATAATTGTCCCTTACTTTTTAACCTCTTTTGGTTTTCTTTTGGGAGTAGCTATTATTATGTTGTTTCGCTGTCTTCCTCCTGTTTCAATCGAAGTACCCCCTTTGCCGGTTTTGGTCGTGTGGTAGCTTTGATCATTGGCAATGGGTTTTCTTGAATCAATTCAAGAAGTTTATTTACTGAGTAATTTGTATATTCAGTAGCACTTCTTGAGGAAATTTTCTGTTTTGTATAGGATAATGAAGGTATAAAGCCATCTCCTTGTTCATAGAAATCAAAGCGCAATGTAGGATAGATAGCTTTTATTTCATCTCTGATGCGATAGAATCCAATTCTATATTTTTCTATATCTTTCGTCAGGTAAAGTGCTTCAGCGATTAGTTTGTTCTTCAATTCAGATGAATATTTGTTTTCTGCTAAGTCATCTATGGCAATGTTAGTGTATAATTTGCAGGAATTGTAAATTGTAATCTGTTGGTCGAATATCTTAATCTGTACATTTGAAGAACTTGTAAAATCGTGATAAGCGGCAGGGGTGAGTATCATTTCACGGATAGCAGTATACCTCTGTATCATAATAGACTACTTGCTATATTTTAAGTAAGCGGTCATCACATGAGCGAGGACTCTAGCGAGGGGGTTTAAACATACTCAAAGCCCTGTTGGCTCCGATAATGGAATATGTCTGTATTGTAGTAATAAAAAAAATAGCTACTTTTGCCGAATTTATTGAGAGATAAATAGTATCTTTAAAGTACATAAAAACTTATAATTAAGTTGTTGTCATTAACTACAGCCCCCATCCGATGAATAAAATTGTCTTATTTGAGTATTTTTTAAAGAAACTGGTGGAATGGTATTGTGATTATTACCAATTAAATATTACCAATTTTAATGACCATCCGTATAATAATCTGAGTAAACTTAAAGTAATTAAGCTGCATTTTTTTGCATGTAGTACTAATAGTGAAGCTTTAGAGATTTTTGATGATTTCCATGCCATGCCTTATGGTCATGTCGAAAGTGGTATTTATAATCATCTAGACAATTTGCGGTTTTGCAATGTTACAAATAGTAAGCTAATCATTAATGATATGAATAGTTTTTTGAATTTTTTTCCCAAAAATTATGAGGTGATTGATGCTTGTATCGAAAGGCTACGAAATATCAATTTATCATTAATATCGTTAGAGCCATTTGAGTTGGTCGAGTTGAGCCATAAATGGTTTTCCTGGAGATATAATTTTCAAAAAGCGAGACAAAATGGAAGTTATTCTCGGCCTATTAATAGTGAATTGATACTTAAAGAAGAAAAGTTTTATAGCATATTCTAGAGTTTTATGAATAAGTCTTTAGATGTTTCTAGATTGATATCTTTTCTGGATAAGGATTTTTTTTCCAAAGATTGGCTAGAAGTGCCTCCTCAAGAGCCTTATTTGGAAGAAGCTAAGGAAATGATTGTCTTGAATATCATTTCAGCAGCAAATGAAATTTTAAAATATTATCATCTGCTATTTCTTAGTGGCGAATATGTTTTTGGAAGTGTCGAAGAGGATTTTACTACGATAGATAATTATCTTAAAGAAAGGGGGTTTGAGATAGATAATCTAGAAAATGAACAGTTAAAACTAGAGCTTCAAGCAAAATTTCAAGCCAATCTTGTCTACCCCTTTACACGGCATATTCGGCCCATAATTACCTACTTTCTCCGAGATTTAAACATTCAATTAAATTTTGAATATAAGCGAGGAATTTTTCGTGGCGATAAAGTTGCAAATAGTGGAGACGAGATGGACGAAGGTGTATTGGATTATATAGGTAGTTTTAAGAGACTCATAAAAATTCTTGGAATTGAACATTTTGGAAATTGTTTAGAAGATGATTTATTACGTGATTTTTTAGTCATTCGTAAAGAGTTTGAATACTTTTCCATAAATGAGACAATAAAAAATGCTATTCATGTCAAAGTTTCATTTCTATTAAAAAAGATTTTATATCGTAGGAGTCTTTCTAATTTAGATGCAACTGTACCTGAATATATATATTCATTTGATCAACAAGATGATGCTGTACTTGGATTGGATAGTATTGATATTGAAGATAGTTTGATTGAATGGGATGATTTAGTTAAGGTTCATTATGGATTGATTAATCAATTTAAGGCCGAGCAGAGAAAGAGAAGGAAGGAAATAGAGGCGAAAAGGCATGAGGACTATTCTTTTAAAGATTATCACGGGCTTATAAAGATTTTTAAAGATGATACTAAAATCCTGATTCAGGCCCAAAACCTATTAACTTCGTTTAATGATCGTGATAAGGATGCTCTGAAGTTCAATCATTATAGCCAAGTTTGCACGAGCGCATATATTTTCAACAACTGTATTTCATTGAAGTGCGAGGATAATTCCATTACAGTAGAAGAATTTAACAATCTTTTTTCTGAGATTAAGAATAGGCAGAATCTGGATGATGTGAGGAACTATTTTCCATGGTTGAAGTTGGCTCAAACGATGTCTGATCAAATTGATAATGTTTCTAAGCAATTGTCAGATCCTAAAAAATATAAACTATTTACAGAGCTATTGGATTTGTTCTCAAAGGTGATTGAAAAGCTTCAGGATGCCTACAGTTGGAGTAATTATAAAAAGCTTATTCCTATGCAACTTCCTTTTGATGAGTGTCTTTCTGATTATAAGATAATCGTTGATAATTTTGCAGAGGTAAGATTGTTCTTCTTTTCTTCCTTTGTTCTGCCATTGGATTATAGAAGTGTTATGCTTGAGAAAAATTTATTAGTTTCCAAAAAAAACAGCTATAAAGAGTTGCTTACTGTGTACGATAGGTTGCAATATGTTGTCGGTGAAGTTGCAGATGTGTCAGAAAAAATGCGAAAGCAAGAAAGACGATCAGTCGAGATCTTAGCAATATTTTCCGCAATGGCTCTTTTCTCTGTTGGAAGTATCCAAATTTTTGGAAATAAAAATGTGATAGAAGATCCAAATGTCTATTATAAATTTATCATGTCATTTGGGTATTCATTGGCCTTATTTGTTCTGCTTATTTGGATTATAACTAGAGATAACATCAAAAAAATTCAATATTATCATTGGATATTAATCCTAATAATTCTTATTGGGACATGTTTTGCGATTGGTTATTTTGTTGGGAGTCCGATATCTACTTTTATAAAAGAATTATTTTCATAAGAAGCCTCAATATCGAAAATTAGGAGGTTCGAGTATATTGCCAGGAATCGCAGACTACCCAAACCTCCTTATATACTCTAATTTTGGACTTCAACTTTTATAGCTTCCCATCTAAGGTTGGATGCTTCGTCTATTCCTCTGAGTCTTACATCCACGACATCATTACTATGTAGTCTTACATTAATGGAGCCATCTTCATTTATTGGTACTAAGCCATAGTTAGTGTTGTTCTTTAAAGGTAGGTTGCTGCTCGAGTTTGCTGCATGAGCATCTGGGAAAAATTTTACATCTTTAAATGCGATTACTAACAAGCATATAGCTATGATTGTCAAAATAGTTTTTGTGTACTTATCCGTTTTCATTTATTATTGGATATTACGGTTTGATTTGTGCCAGTCATTTCGGTCGGATGGTGCCAGCTATTACGGTTCAAATGATGCCACTTTAGTGGTTTAGTTTTCTTCCATCGCTCCGTTTTTTACGGTTCGAATTGTGCCACTTCAAAAAGATCGGGAAAGAATTACCTTGTCGCTCTAAATACAGCGATATGGCCAACAAACTTGATCCGATGGACTTAAAACAAATACTCACATTACATCTGGACGGTTACAGTAACCGTAAAATAGGTTCCGTTCTGGGTATTTCCCGCAATACGGTCAATACCTATATGCAGCTGTTTGCAGGCAGCGAATACTCCTTTCAGGAACTTCTGGGCTTCGAAACGTCTGCTCTGTCCGAGCTGTTCTCCTCGTATACCCCCCTGGACACCGTACGGCATAATGAGCTCATGCTTTATTTCGAAGGGGTCAACAAGGCCCGGAACCATCCCGGTTTCACTTTTCTATACCACTATCAGCAATATGTTGAGCTGGCAGCAGAACCGTACAGTTATACACAGTTTCTG